>OZ251981.1:0-697867 GCA_965246775.1 Bryobacteraceae bacterium
TCCCGTTCAAACCGCATCGCGCTTCATGGAGTCACCCCAATGAAAAACTTAATCATTCGCTTTATAAAAGAAGAAGACGGCCAGGATCTGGTCGAGTATGCGCTCATCGTGGCAGCCGTCGGTCTGGCGCTCATCACCACCGTTTCCCAACTCCAACTCGCAATCGTGTCGCTCTATAGCAGCATTACTGGCGATCTTGCCAACATTGGCGCCAACGCGCAGTAAGCCCTCCCCTCACCCGCCGGATCTACCCATTTTGCGAACCTCTATCAGCGCCCCCGCTGGGGGGATTCGTCCGGTGCCCGCCGCCTCGCCAGGCCGGGCCGCCGTCCTTCCGTTGCTCCGCTGGCTAATGCCCGATCTTGCTTTTTCCCTCGCCGCGCTCACCTTGTTTTACAGCCTGTTTATGGCCGGCGGCTATTGGCGGTTTTTCAACGATTCCGATTCCGGCTGGCACATCCGCACCGGCGAACTCATCCTTCGCACCCACTCTCTCCCCCGCACTGACCCCTTCTCTTTCACGCAAGCGGGCAAGGCGTGGTTCGCCTGGGAGTGGCTGGCCGATGTCGCTGTAGCAGCCGTTCACAGCGTTGCCGGCCTCTCCGGTGTGGCTTTCTTTTATGCCGTCGCACTCGCCGCCGGCGTCTGGCTTTGGGTTCGTTTGAACTTTATCGCCGGAGGCAGCTTCCTCATCACGGCGCTGTTCGCCTCGCCCATGCTCTCCACCACGGGCATGCATTGGCTGGCGCGCCCGCACCTGCTGAGTTGGATCTTCCTGCTGCTGACAGTTCGTTTCGCAATTCAGCCGCGCTTCACTCCCGCCGCCTTGGCCATAATCGCCTGCGCAAGTTGCCTATGGGCCAATCTGCATGCCAGCTTTCCGATGGCGCCCTTCATCCTGCTGCTGTATGCGGCGGGCGCCGCGCTGCGTGGTTTCCTTTTCGCCGGCGGCGCGCTCGAATCGCAATCGCACACGCGAGGGTTTCTGCTAGCCGCTGCGGCCGCCTTGGCCGGAACCCTCTTGAACCCTTACGGACTTGCGCTCCACACGCACGTGCTGCTGTATCTGACAGATGGCGCGCTTCTCGACCGCGTCGGTGAATTTCAATCGTTCAACTTCCATGTGGCGGGCGCGGGCCAGATCCTGCTCGCGCTTGGGCTTGCGGCGCTGGGTGGCGTGCTTTCCCTGCTGCGCAAAGAATTGGGTTCGTTTTTGCTAATTGCCTTTTTGCTCGCTGGCGCTCTTCGTTCGGCGCGCGGCCTGCCCTTGCTGGCGCTGCTGGCCCTGCCGCTTGCCAACGGCGCCATCACGCAATCGCTCCGCCGCGCCCGGGGTCTGCGGAGTTCGTTTCGCAATTTGCTCGATAGCGCGCTCCGGTATTCCGATGGGCTTCGCGCTGTCGACCGCCGTTCAAATGGGTTCGTTTTTGCGCCTTTGCTGCTGCTGATTGCCGCCTTCGGTCTGCGCCAGCCCGCCATCGCGGCAAGCACCGGCTTCCCGCGCACGGAGTTTCCCATTGAGGCTTCCACCGCCGTGGCCAAATTGCCCGCCGAAACGCGCCTGCTCGCCTCCGACAAATTCGGCGGCTACCTGATCTATCGTTTCGCCGGCTCGCGAAAAGTTTTCTTCGATGGCCGCAGCGATCTTTACGGCGCGCCGTTCGTGAAAGAGTACGCCAGTCTCACCCAACTGCGCCCCGGCTGGCGCGCCACGCTCGCTCGTTACCAATTCACGCACGCTCTTCTGCCTGCCAACGCTCCGCTGATCGAAGCTCTGGAAACGCTCGGCTGGACGCGCCTCCATCACGATGCAGTCGCCACGCTGCTTGCACGCGGTTCAAGGAATTAGATGGATAGACGACGCATCCTCATCTTGTTCGGAATCGCCTGGATCTCAGCGGCCTTGCTGACCTGGTTGCTTTACGCCTCCACCATAGGAGCCAAGCCGCAGGCGCGCCGCGCCGTCATGGTAGCCGCGCGCGATCTGCCGCTGGGCGCAACACTTAAGAAGACCGATCTAAAACAGATCAAGTATCTGGATGCCGATATCCCGCGCGGCGCGCTTTTCACCGAAGCCGACGCCGTTCGCCGCGTGACGCTCTATCCCATCAGCACCAATGAGCCGCTCACACTTTCCAAGCTCTCCACCATGGATGGGCCCGAAGGCATCATGGCCACCATCCCCGCCGGCCATCGCGCCGTCTCCGTGCCCATTACTGACGTAAGCGGCGTCTCCGGTCTGGTCACTCCCGGCGCGCGTGTGGACGTGCTGTTCACACGGCCCGGCTCCATGGCCGAAGCCGTCACCTCCACCATTCTGCAGAACGTGAAGGTGCTGGCCGTGGGCCGCCTCATCGCGCCCAATCAAACCGTGGATGCGAAAGCCACCAAAATGCCCGTGGCAACGCTTATCGTTACACCGGAAGAAGCGCAGAAGCTGGAACTCGCAAAGAATGAAGGCAAGGTCAGCCTCACGCTGCGCAATCCGCTCGATAGCAACAGCATTGTGGATAGCAACCCCGTTACAACCGAAGTGCTGGACCCCTATGGGAGTGCCCGTATCGCGCGTGCCCGGCGCGGTCGAACCCCGCAGATTGCCAGGGCGCAGAACCTGGAAGACCCGCGCGTCTGGGCGGAGTTGAGTGGCGAAAAGAAGCCTCAGAATGGCGAGCAGCTTGCCACCAAAAATCGCAAGCCCGTGCCCCCACCGCCGCGCGCCGTGGTGGACGTTTATCGCGGCGATAAGCACGTCCAGGAAGTCTTTCATGAGTAAGAGCTTGCTGCTCTTGTTGGCCTTCAACTTCGTGGCTCAGGCGCGCCCTTTGTCGCTTATCGTGGGACGCGGTGAACTGATGCAATATACCGGCGAAGTGAAGCAGGTCGCGGCTTCGGAACCCAAAATTGCCGATGTGGTAGTTATCTCTCCGCATGAAGTAATGATCAACGCCAAAGGTCCCGGCAGAACCACGGTGGTCATCTGGGAGACGGGCGTCGCGCCTGTCCGCTACGATGTGGAAGTCCTTGCCGACGATTCGGACTTTGACCGGTTCCGCACCCAAATGCGTACGGAGTTCCCCGGCAGCCATATCGAAGTCACCGGCCAGGGCGAAACTCTCGCGCTTACAGGCGATGTCGTGAGCGCCGCCGAATCGAAGCGCGCCGCCGGCCTTGCGCAAACGCGCGCCAAGAACATCGTCAACCTTTTGAAAGCGCCTCCGGAACCGGAGCTTCGCCAGATTCTTCTGGAAGTGAAATTCGCGTCCATCGACCGTACCGCGCTCCAGCAAATCGGCTTCAATCTGTTCAGCCGCAATGGCAAGCTGCTTGGCGAAACCACCACGCAGCAGTTCGCCTCACCGCGTTTCAGCCAACTGCAATTTCAAAACGGCCAATTCTCAAACACCAGCGTCAACTTTGCCGATCTTCTAAATCTGTTCGTATACCGGCCCGATCTCAACATCGGCGGCACCATCAAAGCACTCCAACAGCAGAACCTGTTGCAAATTCTCGCCGAGCCGAACCTGATTACCGTGGAAGGCAAGCAGGCCAGCTTCCTGGCCGGCGGTTCGTTTCCCTTTCCCGTTCTGACCACAACCTCTACCGGTGGCGCCACTGCGCCCGTTGTCACAGTGCAGTTCAAACCCTTCGGCGTGCAGCTCGATTTCACTCCGACCGTCACCGCTTCGGGAGCCATCAATCTGAAAGTGGCGCCGGAAGTAAGTTCGCTCGATTACGCGAACGCCGTCACGCTGCAGGGCTACCTCATTCCCGCGATTGCGCAGCGCCGCGCGGAAACGGAGGTGATCCTTCGCGAAGGCGAGAGCTTCGCCATTGCCGGCCTTATCGATAATCGCGTCACACGCGAAGCGGACCGCCTCATCGGCCTCAGCAACATCCCCATATTGGGCAACTTGTTCAAGACGCGCTCCACCACCAAGACCACTGACGAACTGCTTGTCGTGGTCACGCCTCACTTCGTCAGGCCCTTGACCGCCGAAGAAAGAGTCAAGCTGCCTGACTACATTGAACCTTTTCAGCGCACGGTCGCCGAAGACAAGGCGCGCCTGCTCAACAAGAAACACAAGAAGCGCGGCGCCACCGCCGAGCCGGAATTTGTAGGACCACGTGGCCACCAGGAACCGAAGTAAATTGCGCAAGCCGGAGCGCGGCGCCGTGGCCGTTCAGCTACTGGTCATCCTGGTGCCCGTGCTGTTCGGCTTCATGGGCTTCGCGCTCGATCTCGGTAGGCTGTACCTCATTCGCGGCGAACTCAATCAGGCTGCGAACGCCATGGCTATCTCCGCCGCGCGCCAACTCATCGGCACCAGCGCCGCGACCAACTTCGCCACCAACGCCGCGCGCCTCACTGTCGACAACACCAGCCAAAACGCAAACAAGTACAACTTCGGTTCGTTGCGCATTGGCGATTCCAGCGGCTTCTACGCAAGCGATGTTCCCGACCCCAGTTACTTCGCTACCGCCGCCGATGCCATGGCCGCCGAACCGGGCTCTTCAGCCGACGCGACCACTGCGCGCTACGTGCAAGCCAACATCGTAGCCGATGCGCCACTTACATTTTGGGCATTGTTCGCAGCCGGTGCTTCGCGCAAGACCACCGTGGCCGCGCGCGCGGTGGCCGGCGTCAGCGCGCCGCTCTGCACCGCTTGTGGCATTGAGAACTTTGCGATTCAGGCGCTCGATCCAGCTGACCTGTTGAACTTCGGGTTGGCGGCGGGTACGCGTTATACGTTCGGCTATGTCTGCAATGGAAACCCCACGCCTGGCGTGCTAACCGGTGCGTCACAGCGGCTTCCTTATCTGCTTCTCGATCGTTACAACGCAGGCGATATGTTCGATGAATCGCAACAGCTCTTCCGCATTGGCGGCGGTGGCTTGCCGGGCTCCACCGTCAGCACGCAAGCCTGCTTTCGCACGGGAAACTCCGAATTGGTATGGGCCAGCGCGGCCCCGCAAACCTGCGCCTCGCAAGCCGTGCCCCAATCCGTCACCAATCTGCTGTGCGGTGTCGCTTCGCGCTTCACGAACGATACGCCCACAACCTGTACTGGCGTCAGCGACGTCGCCAACCTCTCGGCACCATTCACCGCAGACACCGACCTGACCGATATCGACGACTACACCGCTTACACAGGCAGCGTTCGCCGTGTGATCACCGTGCCGATTGTGGACACCTTGAGCGCTGCCAGCGCCATGACCATCTTAGGCTTCCGGCAATTCCTTTTAGACCCCACCGCCGGCAGCGATTCCAACCTTCCTTCCGACCCCAACGGTCGCTTTCAAGCCTTGTACATAGGTAGCCCGGTGCCGCTCAAGCAAGGTCGCTTCGATGGCGGCTGCCAGGCGCAAAGTGGTCCTGGCAAAGTGGTGCTCTTCCAATGAGACTGCGTTCGCGTAGCGGTAACACTGTTCTGGAAGCCGCCCTCTTTATTCCCATCCTGGTCACGCTGCTGGTCTCCGTCGAACAACTGGGCAAGCTTACCTACACTTACTACACAATCAAGAAAGCGCTCTACAGCGCCGCCCGCTACATCGGTACCCAACAAGGCGTAAACTTCTGCGATGCCGCCGACCCTTCAATTCTGGCCGGCCTGAACTTCGCGCTCACCGGCACCGCCGATGGTTCCGCGAACCCTTTGGTAAACGGCCTCACGCCGGACATGCTGCTGGTCTCCATCGAGCGCTATAGCGCCGCCGATCAAACACTCAGCGCTTGCGACTGCTCCGCCACCGGTTGCGATACCTCGGCTGGCGGCACTGCGCCGGATTTCATCGTGGTCTCCATTCCCGAAGGCTACGCGATGCGTCCACTCATCCCTTTTCTCACCCTGGACCCCATTCTGCTAAAGCCGCAGGTGAAGGTCCCGTTTACGGGTACATAGGATGCAGTGCATGAGCGAACGCCGAAAAGGCCAGGCACTGCTTGAGTTCGCGCTTGTGTATGCCGGCGTGGTCGTGCCGCTCACGTTCGGCATCATCTTTCTTTCGCAAATGCTCTGGGTCTGGCACTCGGTCGTCGAACTCAACCGCGACGTTGCGCGCTATGCCGCTACCCATTGCTTTCAATCCGACACGCAAAACGTTATCGCCTACATGCAGACGCATGTACCCCGCATGGTGGACCGGCAGCAGTTCCAACAAGGTCAGGCCACTCTGCTGGTGCAATATTTGGCGCGCGATCCCGATTCCGGCCAACTCACTCCTTTCACTTGCGATTCCGATTGCAGCGTGGATTGTGTGCCCGACGCCGTCACCGTCAGCATCGGCGATTATCAGTTCCGGCACTTCTTCACTTTCTTAAAATTGCCGCCCATTACCATCCCGCCATTCACAACGTCGCTGCCCATCGAAAGTGCCGGCTGCGATCCGCAACAGGGAAACTGTTTGCCGTAAACTCATGTCCACTCAACTCTCACTCATGGTCGCCTCGGGCGATGAGCACTTCCGGGAACAGGTGCGCGATAGCTTGCTCAACATTCCGGATATCAAAGCCGCGGCGGAGTTTCCCGAAGTCTCCGGCAACTTGTACGTGCGCGTGTTGCAAGAGCTGGAGCGTAACCCGAATGCCGGCCTGGTGCTGGATCTTTCGCTCGATACCGAATCTGCGTTCAAATCGCTCGAGCGCGTCAAACAAGCCATTCCCGGGCTCTATGTGATCGCGTCGCACTTCATGGCCGATGGCGAAACGGTGATTCAGGCCATGCGCGCCGGCGCCAACGAGTTTCTGCTGCAGCCGTTGAAGCGAGTGGAATTTCGCGATGCCATGTCCCGCTTCGAACGCGCGCCCCGCCATTCCGGGCCTGCCGCCGAATCGAAGTTGGGCAGGATGTATACCTTCCTTGGTTCCAAAGGCGGCGTGGGTACCACCGCGCTTGCCGTGAACTTCGCCTCCATCCTGGCGCAGCGCAAACAAGCCGCCGTCGCCATCGATCTCGATTGGGTAGCGAACGACGTCGCCATGCAGGTGGGCGCCGCGCCGCAGTACACGCTCCTTGAAGTGGCCGACAATTTGAATAAGCTCGATCAGGCTCTGTTCGAAGGTTTCGTCACGCGGGACCCGTTAGGTTTCTATCTGGTTGGTCCGCCCGATTCGCTTGAAAATCGCAATTACTTTTCGGAGAACATGTTCCGCGAGTTCGCCACCTTCCTCATCGAAAATTACGATTCCGTCATCGTGGACGCCGGTAAGAACATCAACGATGAAGTGGTCATGGCCGCGTGCTCAATTTCTACCGCCATCATGCTGGTGGTGACGCAGGATTTTCCGTCCATCCGAAATGCTCAGCGTTATGTCACGGCGCTCGCGCGTATCGGAGTGAACCTGGATCAAATCAAGGTGGTGGTGAATCACTACAACCGCAAGGCCAGCGCGCAGCATGCCACGCTGGAACAGATTCAGCAGACACTGAACACGCCGGTGTTCTATGGCATCCCGCCTTCCGCAGCCATGCCAGCCTCCGTCAACAAGGCGCGCCCCGTGGTGGCCGACCGCCAGAGCGCCGGCGAGATCGATAAAGTGCTGCGCGCCTTTGTCGATAAGGTAACGGGAGCCAAGCTGGCTGCGGCCAGGGCCGTATAAGACAGTATAAGAACGATGAGTTCCCGCTCCCTAGTTCGACCCGGCTCCGGCGCCGACCGCTGGTTTGAGCTGAAGAGCCAGGTGCATGCCAAGCTGCTTGGTTCGCTTAGTCAGGATCAACTCAAGGGCCTGAACAAGGAAAGTATTCGCGGGCAGATTGCGACCGTGATTGAGCGCCTGGTGCAGAACGAAGGCACGCCGATGACGGTGGCCGAACGGGATCGCGTCACTCAAGAGATCCTGGATGAAGTCTTCGGCCTGGGCCCGCTTGAGCAGTTGCTCAAAGACCCCACGGTCAGCGACATCATGGTGAACGGCTTCGACAACGTCTATGTGGAGCGCGGCGGCAAACTGGTCGAAACCAATATCCGTTTCAAAGACCAGGCGCACCTTCGCATGATCATCGATCGTGTAGTCTCGAACGTGGGCCGCCGCATTGACGATTCGTCGCCCATCGTCGATGCGCGCCTTGCCGATGGTTCACGCGTTTGCGCCGTCATTCCTCCCCTTTCACTCATCGGTCCTGTGGTCTCCATCCGGCGCTATGGCAAGAAGTTGCTTACCACCGAAGACCTGATCAAGAACGAGACGCTTACCGCGGGCATGCTCGATTTTTTGAGCGGCTGTGTGGAAGCGCGTTTGAATGTCGTGATCTCCGGCGGTTCCGGCTCCGGCAAGACCACCATGCTCAACACTCTCTCACGATTCATTCCCGAAGAAGAGCGCATCATCACCATTGAAGATACGGCCGAGCTGCAACTGCAGCAGGGCCATGTGGTGCGCCTGGAAACGCGGCCCATGAATATCGAAGGCGCGGGCGCCATCACGCAGCGCGATCTGCTGATCAACACGCTTCGCATGCGTCCTGACCGCATCATCGTGGGCGAATCGCGCGGGCCTGAAGCGCTCGATATGTTGCAGGCCATGAATACGGGCCACGATGGCTCCATGACGACGGTTCACGCCAACACGGCGCGCGACGCCTTCTCACGCCTTGAAACCATGGTCATGATGGCGAGTTCGCACGTCCCCGACCGTGTGATTCGTCAGCAGCTTGCCAGTGCCATCAACATCGTGCTGCAGTGTTCCCGCTTGAGCGATGGCTCGCGCAAAGTGGTGGGCATCTCTGAGGTGCAGGGCGTGGTGAACGATCAGGTAGACATGCGGGAAATCTTCGAATTCGACCGCGAAGGCATCAGCCCGCGCGGCAAGGTGACAGGCAAGTTCCGCGCGACCGGCGAGCGGCCGCTATGTCTGGAACGCATGCGCGGCTTCGGCATCCATGTGCCCGAATCCATCTTCACAAGCAGCCACGAAGTGAAGGAATAAGACATGCTGTTCGCGCTGGCGTCTTTCCTCATCTTCTCAAGCGCCCTGTTCGGCGTGGCATGGTACGCGTGGGTCACGCCGCGCCAGGCCGCGTCGCGCGCGGTGGCCGTACGTCTGCGTGAAGTGCGAGGCGCCGCTCGCGCCAGTTCCAGCTCCGCCCCTTCTCTCTTGCGGAAAGAAAACGAGGCCAGGTTCGCCAGCTTCGCAGGGTTCGTTTCTTGGATCGGCGTGTTTCGCCGCTTGCAGACCACCATCTCGCAGGCGAACCTGAAGTATCGGGCGACGGACGTAGCGCTTGTCTCATTAGGCTTGGCCGCAGCCGTGTTTCTCATATTTACCCTTGCAGGCCTGCCGATCTTCTTTTTGAAGCTGCTGCTGGCGCTTGGTATTGGCTATTTGCCTATCTTCTACGTCAACCTCATGCGCAATCGCCGCATGGCGAAATTCGAAGACGATCTGCCCGATGCCATCGATCTATTCACGCGCACCATGCGCGCCGGACACAACATTCACAGCGGCCTTGAAACCATCGCCGCCGAAACCAGCGACCCGGTTCGCATGGAGTTCCGCAAGGTGATGGAAGAGCTGGGGCTCGGTTCTCCCATTGAAGTCACTCTGCATCACCTGGGTGAACGTGTTCCCGTAATCGATCTGAAGTTTTTCGTTACAGCGCTGATTCTGCAACGCCAGACCGGCGCCAACATGGTGAACGTGCTGGAGAATCTCTCGCTATTGGTTCGCGAGCGCTTGAACCTGGCCGCTAAGATGAAAGCCCATACGGCCCAACAGCGCTTCTCCGCCGCGCTTCTATGCCTGATGCCAATCGTTGTCGGCATCGGATTTTGGATTGTGAAGCCGGAATACATGAAGCTGCTGTATACAGATCCCACCGGCAGTAAGTTCCTTACTTACGCGGTGATCTCTGAGGTTGTGGGCATCCTGGTGATCCGCAAGATGGCGAACGTAAAGGTTTAGCGTATGGGCATCTTCTTATTTTTTGTCGCGGTTTTTGCCACGGTTGCCGCCTTGATGTGGTGCACTTCGCAACTTGCCAAAACGCGTGAAGACCAGCTCGGCGACCGTCTGGAAGCCCTGCAAAACGCCACGATGGTGGCCGGGAGCGGCAAGCCGAAACGCAGAAAGGGCAAAGGGTTCATGGGGGCCATTGCCTCAATACCCGGCGCTGAAGATTGGATCAAAGAAAATGAAAAGCGTTTGAAACAAGCCGGGCTGAAATCGCAAAGCGCTATTGTCTACTACACCGTCTTCAACGCAATCTTCCTTGCTCTGTTATTGGGCGGGATGGCTTTCCTTCAGCGCAACAACAACTTCGCGCAGATGATGGGCGGTATGGTGGCGGCTTTCCTTATTGGCTATGTGGTCCCGAGCTTCTTTCTGCAGAAGTTCGCCAAGCGCTACCGCGCGAGGCTTCAGGAAGCGCTGCCCGACACGGTCGATCTGCTCGGCATCGTGCTCGGCACTGGCCTCGCGCTCGATCAAGCCATGCTGCGCGTCAGCGAAGAAATGCAATACATCTATCCTGACCTGGCGAACGAATTCTATACAGTGGTGATGCAGGTCCGCGCCGGGCAGGAGCGTGGCAAGGCGTTCAGCCAACTAGTGCGCCGAACGGGCATAGAGGACATCAAAGCGCTCTCAGCGATGATTGTGCAAAGCGAACGCTTCGGCACCAGCCTGGCGCAAGCGCTGAAAGTGTATGCAGACGCGCTCCGCACCCGCCGCCGCCTGCGCGCCGAAGCCGCCATCGGCAAGGCCGGAATCAAGATGCTCTTCCCCATCGTGATTTTTATTCTTCCTGTGCTTTTCGTAATTACGCTGGTGCCGGGCATGCTCAGCGTGCTGCATGATCTGGCATTGCTGAGAGGCAAGTAGAGTTACTCTAGAACCATGGTTGCCACGCAATGGGACGAAAAGCTGATTGAACAGCTCGCGAAAGAGTTCGAACCCGATGTTGTGCGTGTAAGAGTAAACTACGGCGAGGATTGGCACGGCGAACCAATGGCCTTCTTCCATATCATTTTGGCGGACCAAGCAGCAAAAGAACGGCTCAGGGCAATTGCACAGAAAGTGGAACGGCGATTTTCTGAAGGCCTAGCAGTTTGGGAGTCGCCCTACTTTCCCCTGTTCCGTTTCCGAAGTCAAAGCGAACAGGATGCCATGAAAGACCCGCAATGGGCATAGCGGTCGAACTCATCTCGTTGTCCGCCTTCATGGTTCACATGGAGCAACCGGATTTCACGCAAGCTGTCTTGCGACGAACCGTTTCAACTGCTTACTATGCTGTGTTCCATCTCCTGACGTCCGATGCCGCGGAGCGCTGGGGCGGCACCTTACTGGAAAAAGGGGAACTGGAGCGTGCCTTCAGTCATGGCGCGATGAGAACCGTTTCCGGGCAGTTCTCAAAGGGCCAATGGAAGTACAAAGGCGGCCAGTCCGCATCTCAGCCTAGGATGCTTCGCGAGGTGGCGAGCTCTTTTGTAGAACTTCAAGTTGAGCGTCATCTCGCCGATTACGATAACCAAAAAATATGGTCTTTAATCGAGGCTGAGAACATTGTCGCGAGAGCAATCGAAGTCTTCCACAACTGGGAAGCCATTCGTGCCGAGCCAGAAGCCGGCACCTACCTGCTCGCGATGCTCCTGGGCAAGCCCCGCTAAAGCCTGCGGTGTTCCTTCAACAAGCACCGGTCCATCACCACCGCCAACCCCGCCTCCAGCGCGCGTTTCGCTGCCGCTTCATGCACCACGCCTTCCTGCATCCAAATCGATTTCGCCCCAATCCGGATCGCCGACTCCACAATCTCCGGCACAAAGTCAGACCGCCGGAAGATGTTCACCATATCCACCGGCTCAGGCACGTCTTCCAGGCTTGCGTACGCCTTCTCGCCTAGCACTTCCTGCTCGCGCGGGTTTACCGGAATCACACGGTATCCCGCGCTTTGCATGTATTCAGAGACGCCATAGCTTGCCCGCCACGGGCGGTTGCTCAGGCCCACCACAGCAATCACGCGCGTTTCGCGCAGCAGTTTAGCGATCTCGTTCATGTTGCTTCACAACCGGCTTCGCCATGCTGCGCTTCAGCTTATCCATCTCTTCTGAATCCAGATAGCGGAACTCCCCCGGGCGCAGCGCACCCAAGCTTAACGTGCCAATCCGCACCCGCTTGAGCTTCTCCACCAGCAGTCCCAAATGGCGGAACATCATGCGGATTTGATTCGTCCGGCCTTCGAACAAACGGATCTCATACCAGGGGTTGTCCGCGCGCCGGATCAGCTTAATGCCCGCCGCTCGCGTCATCCTGCCTTCCACCGGAAGCCCATGCCGGAAGGCCTCTTCCTGATCGCCCGTGAGCGTGCCATTCACCTTCACCAGGTAGGTCTTCGCCATGTGATTCGCGGACGCTGTCACTGCATTGGCCAAATCGCCATCGTTGGTCAACAACAGCAGCCCCTCGCTTGCGTAGTCCAAGCGGCCCACCGGGTACACGCGCTCTTTCACGCCCCGCACCAGATCCATCACCGTGGGTCGGCCTTCCGGATCGCTCACGGTGGTCACATAACCGGTTGGCTTGTTCATCGCGATGCAGAGCACATTCTTCGGGCGATGCAGCAGCTTGCCGTCCACCTTGATATGGTCGGCGTCGATATCGGCGCGGCTGCCGAGTTCGGAAACAATGGCTCCGTTCACCGTCACGCGGCCTTCCACAATCAACTGTTCGGCTTTGCGCCTGGATGTTACGCCGGCGCCGGATAAAATTTTCTGCAGCCGTTCAAGCGCCATCGTCTGTGCCCTCCGCCGGCGTTTGCGGATTCACTGGCGAGGGCGCCATGGAATCCTCATCGGCCACCGACATCCTTCTGATCTCTTCGAACTCCTTGATGGAGGGCAGCTCCGACATGTCCTTCAATCCGAATTGCACCAGAAACTCGCGGGTGGTCTTGTACAGAATCGGTTTCCCCACCACCTGTTTGCGCCCCGCCGCCGCAATCAGCTTGCGATCCAGCAGCGTCTTCAATACGCCGGCGCCTTGCACGCCGCGAATTTCCATAATCTCAGGCGCTGTGATGGGTTGCTTGTACGCAATCACCGCCAGTGTTTCCAAGCTGGGCAGCGACAGTTTCATGGTCGGCTGCAAGTTACGCACGAACTGCCGGACTTCATCGTGATGCTCCGGCTTCGTCGCCATAGAAAATCCGCCCGCCACTTCGCGCACGGAGATGCCATGCTCCGGCTTCTCATACTCGGCCGCCAGATCGCCCAGCGCGGCAGCCACAGCTTCGCGGCTCTTGCCCAGCGCGCCCGCAATCTGCTCCACCGTCAGCGGCTGCTCTGTAAGGTACACCACGGCCTCGATCATGGCCCGCAACCTTGTATCGTCAGGCGCGGCTTCGGGCTCAGCGGCTTGCTCCGGCTCCGGCAACAGCTGCTCCGCGGTCACTTCCACGGGCATCGTCTCTTCATCTTGCATTTCTACTTGTATTCCTCTTCAATCGCGGGTGCGGGCTCGCCGGAGAGGAATACCTGTGCGTAATTTTCGTGCCTCTCCAGCGCGATTTCGCCAAACAGATCCTTCTGAACGATGCTCACCGCCTGCATCTTCACCAGCTCCAGCACGGCCAGGAAAAGGCAAATCATGGCGCGCAGGCTGCGCTGCTGTTCCATCACACGCAGGATAAAAAGCGGCTTATCTTTACGCGTGTGTTCCAGCAAATTGCGCACATGCGCCAGCATGTCGCTCACGGTCACCTCTTCGGCTTCCACTTCGTAAACAGGCCGCGCTTTCGCCCGCTCCAGCACCTCGCCGAACGCTTTCACCAGGTCGAACAAACTCACTGCCAAACCCGGCTCGGTGTCCTCTCCCACAAAGTTTTTGATCTGTGGGTTGCTCCAAACGTTCTCTTCAATCATGCGCTTCTGCTGCAGCATCTGCGCGGCATTCTTGAACTTCTCATGCTCAATCAGGCGCTCCACCAACTCGGCGCGCGGATCGTCGGACGCATCGTCTTCTTTCCGCAGGGCGGGGTCGGAAGGCAGCAGCATGCGGCTCTTGATGTGGATCAGGGTCGCGGCCATGAAGACAAACTCCGCCCCCAAGTCGATATCCATCTCACGCGCTTTATCCAGATATTCCAGATACTGGGCGGTGATGGTGGAGATCGGTATGTCGCGTATGTCGATCTGTTGCTTCCGGATCAGATCCAGCAGCAGGTCCAGCGGCCCCTCGTAATGTTCCAAATGAAAATTCAGTGGCGAGGTCACCGTCTTTCATCGTAACAATTCCGTGCCCCGCTAAACTAAGCACCATGGGGCGAATCCGCGTATTGAGCGATACGGTGGCGAACCAGATCGCTGCCGGAGAGGTTGTCGAGCGCCCTGCGTCCGTGGTCAAAGAGCTGCTTGAAAACTCGCTCGACGCCGGCTCATCCAGCATTCGTGTCGAAATCGAAAACGGCGGCCGCCGCATGATTCGCATTACAGATAACGGCTGCGGCATGCTGCGTGACGATGCGCTGCTGGCCTTCGAGCGGCACGCGACCAGCAAGCTCTCAAGCGCCAAAGACCTGCTCTCTATCGCTACGCTGGGCTTTCGCGGTGAGGCGCTGCCTTCGATTGCGTCCGTATCGCGGCTGCTGCTTGAAACGCGCTCCGCCGATGAAACGACGGGCAACTCGGTAGAGATCGCCGGCGGCAAGATTTTGAACGTGGGTGAATTGGCCGCGCTGCCCGGCACCGTCATCACCGTGCGCGATCTGTTCTTCAACGTGCCGGCGCGCAAGAAGTTTCTCCGGTCGGAACAGACCGAACTTGCGCACATTGCGTCGCTGGTGACCCACTACAGCCTGGCCAACCCAGAAAAGACATTCGAACTGCGCAATGGCGCGGCGGAATTGCTCTATGTGACGCCGGTGGAGACGCTGGAAGAGCGCGTGTTTCAAGTGTTCGGCAAAGATCTGCTGGAAGAGCTGATCGAACTCGCCCCGCGCACACGCCCCATGCTGGTGCCCGAAGAAGAGACGCGCCACTTCACGCTCACCGGCTTCGTTTCGCGCCCGCAGATTCAGAAGAACAACCGGAACTCCATCTTCATCTTCGTGAATGGGCGCCTGATTCGCGATCGTCTGCTGATGCACGCCCTCTCCGCCGCCTACTACAATCTGATCCCGCCCGCCTGCTACCCCTTCGCGCTCTTGTTCCTCAGCTGTGACACGGAAGAAGTGGATGTCAACGTACACCCTTCGAAGACGGAGGTACGCTTCCGCCACCAGAGTTTTGTACACGATTTCGTGCGCGATGCGATACGCGATCAGCTGATGCAGGCGCGTCCGGCGCCGGCGTTTGCAATTAGTCCGCAACCGCAGCCCGCCGCCGTTTTGCCGTATTCGGAGTTCAGCCAGATGGTGGAAGATTCAGCCGCGCCGCCCTCGGCTTTGCCGGCGCCCGCGCCTGAATTTCGCCTGCAAGCCGAGCCCGGTCCGGCTCCGCGCTTCGATTTCGAAGCATTGCCCGAACCGGCGCCCGAACCCACGCAGGCAATCAAGCTGCGCGTGCCCGCCTCGCACGGTGCGTTCGGCCTCGATGCCTCTTCTTCCCATTCGCTAAGCAATCTGAAGGACCTTCGCCCACTCGGCCAGATCCACGAAAGCTTCATCATCGCCGCCGGCCGCGACGGACTCTGGATCATCGATCAGCACGTCGCTCACGAGCGCATTCTTTTCGAAAAAGTGCTGAAGCAGCGCGCCTCCGGTCACGCGGAAGTGCAGCGCCTGCTCATGCCGCTGGTGTTGCGCCTCAGCCCTTCGCAGCAATTGGAGTACGCCAGAATCGCGGATGAGCTGCATGCCGCCGGCTTTGAAACAGAACCCTTCGGGCACGGCACAATCGCAGTGAACGGAGCGCCCGCCGCTATCGCCGCGTCAGATCTGGAACAAGCTATCTACGAAATTCTGGAAGTGGCCGAACAAGAGTTGCGCAAGGCTTCACTGGACGATGTAAGGCGTGGCATCGCGGCATCGCTCGCCTGCCGGGCAGCTATCAAAATCAACACGCGCCTGGATCATTCGAAGATGGAATGGCTGCTTCGCGAACTCGGCAATACGGATTACCCCATGGCCTGCCCCCACGGGCGGCCCATCGCCATGCAGTACAGCACCAGAGAGATACTGAAAGCGTTTCACCGCATCTAAGCGCGCCACCGCACACCCAGGTCCAGCCGTTTCTTGGCGAACTCCACGCTGCGCTCCATGTCTGCCTTCTGCTGAAAGGCCATCGCGGATTCGTATTCAGGCGTGGTCTTCGTGCCGGGCACCTCTTCCACCACCATGCGGCCTTCGTAGGGGTGGCCGCGCTTGGCAAGCGCCATGAAACGCGCCAGGTCCGCGGCGCGCATGCGCGGATAGGTCTTCCAAATTTCCTGATCCAGATACGGCATTGCAACAGGCGGCCTTCCGGTAATCGGTTTGATGTAAATGTGAACCGGCGGACACACCTCGCGCACCTTCGCAACAATCCGGTGAAAATCGTTCACGCCATCGCCCAGCACCACCCACTGCACGGCGGCCCCGCGCGGCACTTCATACACCACGGAATCGCGCAGATGCACCGTGACCGCCAACGGGCCCAGCGTCTCAACCGTAGTCATCGGATCTTCAAAGATGAATACCGGATTGCCGGTATCGAGATAGGAGCCCACAAACTCCTTGCCCGCCGTCTCGATCACCGTGCGCGTTTCCCAGGCGTGCAGGTCTTTATGATTCTCAATCGCGATCTTCAGCCCCGCATCCATGGCGCGCGTGCGCACCCCGCGCAGCACGCGAATCGCGGTATCCATATGCTGCTCGACAGTGCCCGGCGGAAAGTGCGCACGATCGCTTGCCAGCAGTGCTCGCACAATGGACGAACCCATGGCGCTCGCGCGATCCACCTGATGCGCCAACTCAGCCGCGGACCGGTCCGTCTCACCCACGCTTTTCGGCAAGATCGCGCCACCGCCTGTTTCGAGGTGCAGCCCCAACTCGCCCGCGCGATCCTTCACCACTTTCCAGTGCGAACGCTCTTGGGCTGCCGGATCGAGCGAATCCTGCAGAAAGATCGCATCCAACTTCAACGTCGCCGCATAGTCCAGCAACTGAGCGTCATCCCACTTCAGCCCGCGCAAACAATACGTGTTCAGGCCCATGGGGATACGTCCGGTGATCGGCATCGCAGTCCATCTTATCGCGCTGTATACACTACCTTGCCGGGCTTTCTTGTCGACTCCGATGGATTGCCGAACTAATTGACAGCTTTCATGAAAACGGATTAGCGTAAGAGGACAGTGACGCCACAATCCAACCCACGCCGCCTCGCAGTCTGGGCCGTCGTGGTGTGTCTTGCACTCACTTTGATATTGCTAGGCGCCGCCGCGAAGCATAGCCAGTTCGAAAGCCCGGGACACGGCACCGCTTACCTGACGCAAAGCGTCAAGATGGTGGAAGGGCACCAGATGGACGCGCCCACCCTTACTGAAGCTGTAGAAGGGGAGTATCCAGCCGGGCCAACTTCATGTGGCACGGGTGGTTCACTGCCCGTGCGCGCCGGCACGCCCAAAATGCCGGGCACGCCCACTATTCCGCTTCCGTTGCTGATCTAACGCGCCAGCCGGTTTTTTCCCCTTTCGTTCCGTTCCCCCAAATTCGTTCGTTAGAAGGAAAAGCACATGCGTCATACCGTTGCCGGCGTTATCGCCGGTGTTTTGGCATCCATTTATGCAACCTCCTGCTCCCACCCGGCCGCGCCTCCGCAAGCCGCCGCGCCGCCGGTGGTTGCAGTGGAGCGCGCCACAAAGGCAGACCTAAGCCACGATGAGACCTTGGCGGCAGAGTTCCGTCCCTTTCAGGAAATTGACGTTCACGCCAAGGTGGCCGGCTATGTCAAACGGATCTACGTGGACGTAGGTGACCGCGTGAAACAGGGCCAGACTCTCGCCATCCTTGAGATTCCGGAAATGGCGGACGAACTGACGCGCGTTCGCGCCGCCAAGGGCCGCAGCGCGTCGGAGGTGAACCGCATGAAAGAAGAAGTGACGCGCGCTCAGGCCGCCCACAGTGCGGCGCACGTTACGTTTGAGCGCTTAGAGCGCGTCTCCAAAACTAGGCCGAATCTAATCGCCGCACAAGAAATCGATGACGCCCTCGCTAGAGACCAGTCTTCAGAGGCACAGATCTCCGCCGCCAAAGCGGCGTTGGAGAGCGCACAGCAGCAGGTGGATGTCGGCCAGGCAGATGTGCAAAAGACTCTCACCATGAATGCCTACGCCACCATCACCGCTCCCTTCGCGGGTGTGGTGACCCACCGCTATGCGGACACAGGCGCCATGGTACCGGCGGGTACGAATTCCCCCAACACCATGCCTATCGTCAAGCTCAGCCAAAACTCGACGCTTCGGCTGATTCTGCCGGTGCCCGAATCGCTCAGCGCCCGCGTTCATAAAGGGGACGCCGTGCAAGTGGAAGTGCCCGCGCTTGCCAAGCATTTTACAGGGCGCGTCACACGCATGGCTGATTCCGTATCGGTAAGCACCCGCACCATGGAGACGGAAATCGATGTGCCGAATCCCTCGCTTGAACTCATCCCCGGCATGTACGCAAAAGCGGTGCTCTCCATTGACCGGCGGGCTCATGTGCTGACCATTCCCGGCTCGGCCCTAGGCGGTACGGAAAAGCAGCCCTCCGTTTACCTGGTCACCGCGGATGGCAAGGTCCACGTGCAACCGGTCAAGGTAGGGCTTCAAACCGCTGACCGCGTGCAGATTGAAGCGGGCGTTGAAGAAGGGGCGCTCGTCATCACCAGTCCGCGCGGCACTTTAACCCCCGGCCAGTCCGTGACCCCGAAACTTCAGGGAAGCAACTAAGCCATGTCACGCTTCGCTATCCGTAACCCTTACTTCATCGTTGTCATTTGTCTGGCTCTGATTTTGGTCGGCGTCTCAAGCACGCTGCGCATGCCCGTGGACATGTTCCCCACCATCGATATTCCGGTAGTGGTCGTGGCCACTTTTTTTTCCGGGATGCCACCGGAGCAGATTGAAACCGACATCACGTCCCGCTTCGAGAGATTTTTTACCCTCGCCAGCGGTATCGATCATATTGAATCGCGATCTCTCCCCGGCGTCAGTATCATTCGCGTTTATTTCCAACCGGGGATGAACGCGGATTCCGCCGTAACGGGAATCTCAAACTTGGCCATGGCGAACCTGCGCCGTCTGCCGCCCGGCACCCTGCCGCCCATCGTGCTCAAGTTCGACGCCTCCAGCCTGCCGGTTTCCCTGGTCACCTTCCAGGGCGAAGGTCTCAATGAAACGGCGCTTCGCGATCTGGCGCAATATCAGGTCCGCAATCAAATTGCCACCGTGCCCGGCGCTTCCGTCCCCCAGCCGTTCGGCGGCGCCTCTCGCCAGATCATGGTATACGCCGACCCTTACAAGCTGGAAGGGCACCAAATGTCTCTTATGGACGTGGTGCGCGCCGTGAATGAATCAAACCTGATTCTACCTGCGGGTGACGTTCGCATCGGCCGCTTCGATTACAACATTTACACCAACAGTCAAGCGCCCGACCTTGCCTCCATCGGCCGCATCCCCCTTCGAACCGTGGGTCAGGCGTCCGTGCTGGTCAACGATGTGGCGACTGTGAAAGATGCGCAGACCACGCAGACCAATGTCGTGCGCGTGGATGGACAGCGCTCCGTCTACGTTCCGGTCTTGAAGCAGGGCGGCGACACCAACACCATCCAGATCGTCGAAGGCGTGCGCGATGTGCTCACGCGGCTCACCGATGTTCCGAAACAACTCATCGCCAGTGTGGTGTTCGACCAATCGGTCTTCATCAAGAACGCGATTGAAACTCTCATTCACGAGGGCGCACTGGGCTTGTTTCTGACCTCGGTCATGATTCTGATTTTCCTCGGCAGTTTCCGCGCCACCATCGCCGTCCTCTTTTCCATCCCCCTTTCAGCCTTGGCCACCATGCTGATTCTTTACTTCAGCGGTAACACCATCAACAGCATGATTCTGGGCGGCCTCGCCCTGGCCTTTTCCCGTCTGATCGATAACTCGGTGGTGGTGCTTGAAAATATCTACCGGCATCTGCAATTGGGCGAAACTCCCGAAGAAGCGGCTGAAAGGGGAGGGCGCGAGGTGGCGCTTCCCGTACTTGCCGCCACGCTCACCACTATCGTGGTGTTCTTTCCGGTCACGTTTCTCTATGGCGTGAGTAAATTCCTGTTCGGCGCACTGGCGTTGGCCGTCGTCATTTCTCTGATCGTCTCTTATGTAGTGGCGCTTACCGTGGTGCCGCTTTTTTGCGCGCGCTTCATCAAGAGCGCGCACTCCACAAACCCATTCAACAAGTGGTTTGATCGCTCGTTCGAAAGCTTCCTCGGCCGTTACGACCGCGCCGTCAACGCTGTGCTTCGCTTTCCCCTCGCAGCCATGGCCGGGGTCGCCGTGATTCTGATTGCGGGCCTTGTCCTGTTCCCCTTCCTCAGCCTTTCGTTCTTCCCGCGCAGCGACGCGGGCCAGTTCCTGATCAATGTGAAAGCGCCTTCCGGAACACGAGTCGAATTGACAGAGGGTTTGGTCGCGCGCGCCGAGACACTCATTCGCGCCACCGTCGCACCCGGCGATCTGGACCGCATCGTCTCCAACATCGGCACCAATCCCGACATCTCCGCCATCTATACCACCAACGCCGCTCCCCACACAGCCTTCATCCAGGTAAGTCTGAAAGAGGGGCACAAAACCGGCAGTTACGAATATATGAATCGCGTGCGCCAAAAGCTCGCCACGGAACTGCCTCAACTCACGCTCTATCTGCAATCCGGCGGCCTTGTGGACGCGGTGCTAAACCTGGGTCTCCCGGCCCCTATCGACGTTCAGGTGGCCGGTTCGAATGTGGATACCGGATACCGCATCGCGGCATCTCTTGCGCGCCGCATCCACGATGTTCCGAACGTCAGCGATTCCTTCATTCCGCAGGATGTCGATTATCCGTCGCTACGCCTGAACATTGAGCGTGAACGGGCCAGCGCACTCGGTCTGACCCAGCGTGAAGTGGTGAACAACGTCATCACCGCGCTCACCTCAAACGCCATGATTGCGCCCAGCTATTGGATCGACCCAAAGAGCGGGAACGATTACATGCTCACCGTGCAATACCCGGAATCCCAAGTGAAGGACATGCCCGATCTGCGCGCCATCCCGCTGCGGGGCGCGAATTCCAGCAGGCCCACCCGGCTTGATATGGTCAGCGGCATTGCCCGAATCGAGTCTCCCACCGAAGTCGATCACTATCAACTACGCCGCGTCACCGATATTTATGTTCAAACCGTGGGCGAAGATCTTGGCCGCGCCGCCAACGCCATCGACAAGCTGATTGCGGAGACCAAACTCCCGCCCGGCTTCCAGATCTCCCTGCGAGGCATGGTGCAGGGTATGCGCGTTTCGTTCCGCAGCTTCGGAATCGGGCTACTGATGAGCGTGGTGCTGCTCTTTCTGATTCTGGTGGCGCAGTTCCGCTCTTTTCTGGACCCCGTGCTGATCCTGCTGGCGCTTCCGCCCGGCCTTACCGGCGCGCTGCTCACGCTCTACCTCACAGGGACCACGCTGAACGTAATGTCGCTGATGGGGATCGTGATGATGGTGGGCATCTCCGTTTCGAATAGCATCCTTATCGTCGAATTCACCAATCGCCTGCGGGAAGAAGGGACGCCGGTGGGGGAAGCGGTGCGCACCGCCGCACGCGTCCGTCTCCGGCCCGTGCTGATGACCAGCCTCGCGACACTGATCGGCCTTCTGCCGATGGCGCTCAAGCTAGGTGAAGGAAGCGAATCCTATGCGCCGCTGGCACGGGCATTATGTGGTGGAGTGGCGGTCTCCATGGTGCTCACCGTGTTTCTGGTGCCGGCCGCCTATTTGGTGGCGTATGGCCGCAAGGAGGCAAAGTGAGACGCCTCGCCTGCCTGTTGCTAATCAGCGGAGGGATGCTGCGCGCCCAGGCGCCTACGCCGCTCACTCTGGAAGAAGCAGAACGCCTGGCGGTCAAGAGCAGCCCGGAGGTGGCCGCCTCCCTGCTGAATGCGGCCGCCGCTAACCAGGTGACGCTTGAGGTCGGTTCGGCCGCTCTGCCGGTGGTATTCGGGAGCGTCACGGGCGTGGGGGCGCTCAACGGAAGCCGAATCGCCGCGGGCGGCTTGAATAACCCGACCGTTTTCGATCGTTTGGCCGGCGGCGTCACCGCCACTCAGCTCATTTCAGATTTTGGGCGCACTGGCGCGCTAACTTCCAGCGCGCGTTACCGGGCGGAAGCCAGAACGCAAGCTGCGCGAGCCACCCGCGCCCAAATCATTCTTCAGGTGGACCGGGCCTACCTGGCAGTCCTGCGCGCCCAAAGCGTTCTGCGCGTCGCCCGCCAGACTGTTTCCGCTCGCGAAACTGTCTCCGGCCAGATTACGGCGTTGGGGCAGGCGCAGCTCAAGAGCGGGCTGGATGTAAGCTTCGCGCAGGTGAACTTGTCCGAAGCCCGCTTGCTGCTGGTGAACGCGGAAAGCGATGTTGAGAGTGCGCAAGCGGAGCTGTCCGCCGCAATGGGGCTGCGGGAAATCGGGCAATTCGTTCTGGCGGACGTGAGTATTCCCGGCGCGCCTGCCCCGGATCCCACTCCGCTCATTCGGGATTCCCTTGCCAATCGCCCTGAATTGCTCAGCCTGCGCGCCGGCCAAAACGCGGCCGATGAGTTCGCCAAGGCCGAGCACGACCTTCGCAAGCCCACCCTGAGCGCCGCCGGCAGTGTTGGTGCGGTGCCCGTCCATGACGACAATATCCGGTCGCGCTATCTGGCGGCGGGACTGAATCTAAACATTCCCATCTTCAACGGCCACCTGTTCGGAGCCCGGGAAGCCGAGGCGGAATTGCGAGCGCGTGAAGCCGGCCAACAGGTGCGAGCCCAGGAAAACCGCATCAGCCGGGACGTGCGGATTGCGTTCCTGAACGCCGCGGCAGCCTACCGTCGCGTGGGGCTGACCGCCGAATTGGCTGCCCAGGCCGAACGCGGCCTGGAGTTGGCGCAGGCACGTTACGATTTGGGCCTCAGCTCCATCGTCGAATTGAGCCAGGCGCAACTCAGCAAAACCTCCGCCGATATCGCCAATTCAACCGCCAAATACGATTACCGGCTTCAGCAATCCGTTTTGGAGTATCAAACGGCGGCTATTTCGAATAATGTACCGGGAGTACAGCGGCCGTGATTGACATGCTTCAGAAACATCAGGTATAGTCGTAAGGTTTGGCGAGTTAGCTCTTCTGCTTTTGTGCTACCACCTCCCTGATGTTGAGAGAGGTCCGGCCGGAAGCCGGTCCCGCTGCTGGCGACGGATTCACTTTTAAAGTGACTCACTCTGTCGTAAGTATGGGCCGACCCGAAGTCCTCGCAGTACAGTACCCCGCTGTTTAGTTGTTTTTAGAGTTTGATTTCAACCTGTAAGGGAAATTTTCGTGCCTACATTCAATCAGCTTGTGCGCAACGGCCGTAAACCGCCGCGTTGGAAGACTGCGAGTCCCGCTCTGCAGAGCTGCCCCCAAAAACGCGGTGTTTGCACGCGTGTTTACACCTCAACGCCAAAGAAGCCCAATTCCGCTCTTCGTAAAGTGGCGCGCGTTCGCCTGACGAATGGAATTGAGGTAACCACTTATATCCCCGGTGTCGGCCACAATCTGCAGGAGCATTCCATTGTGCTCATCCGCGGCGGCCGCGTGAAAGATCTTCCCGGTGTCCGTTATCACGTGGTGCGCGGCGCGCTCGATACCGCCGGCGTCGCCAACCGCAAACAAAGCCGTTCCAAGTACGGCGCGAAACGTCCGAAAGCCGCAACCAAATAAGCCCACATGCCACGCCGACGAAGAGTTGAAAATCGCGAAGTGCTGCCGGATCCGGTGTTTGCCTCGACACTGGTCGAGAAATTTATCTGTTCCATGATGTGGGACGGCAAGAAGATGACGTCGCAGAAAATCTTCTACGCCTCCATGGACAAATTGAAGGACCGGGCGAATGACGATCCGGTCAAGGTCTTCAAGAAGGCTGTCGAAAACTGCAAGCCGCTGCTTGAGGTCAAGACCCGTCGTGTAGGCGGCGCAAATTATCAGGTTCCGATTGAGGTGCCGCAGAATCGGCGTACCAGTCTGGCTATCCGATGGCTGCTTTCGAACGCACGCGGGCGTGCGGAAAAGGGCATGCCGGAAAAATTGGCGAACGAGTTGAATGACGCGGCGAATATGCGCGGCGGAGCAATTAAGAAGCGTGACGATGTCCACCGTATGGCTGAAGCCAACAAGGCTTTTGCGCATTACCGCTGGTAGTCGAAAGCAGTTTGTGAGTAGCGTCCTAAAGAGAACAAGTTAAGGGTTTATGCCACGAATCGTACCGTTACAGAGGATGAGAAATATTGGAATTGCCGCGCATATCGATGCCGGTAAGACCACTACGACTGAGCGTATCCTCTATTACACCGGTCGCACCCACAAAATCGGCGAAGTGCATGAAGGCACCGCGACGATGGATTGGATGGCGCAGGAGCAGGAGCGCGGCATCACCATTACCAGTGCGGCCACCACCTGCCACTGGAAAGATATTCAAATCAACATCATCGATACGCCGGGTCACGTCGATTTCACCGCCGAAGTAGAGCGGTCGCTGCGTGTTCTGGATGGCGCGGTGGCGGTGTTCGATGCAGTGGCCGGCGTGCAGCCACAATCCGAAACAGTTTGGCGGCAGGCCGATAAGTACCGTGTTCCGCGGCTTTGCTTCATCAACAAAATGGACCGTGTGGGCGCAGATTTTTACCACTCTGTGGACACCATTGTCGATCGCCTCAAAGCGCGGCCGGTGCCGATTCAGCTCCCTGTAGGAGCGGAAGAAAACTTCAAGGGTATTGTCGACCTGGTCGAAATGAATGCCGTGATCTGGCGCGATGAGACGCTGGGCGCGAAGTTCGACATTGTTGAAATTCCCGAAAACATGAAAGAGAAGGCCGCTCAATATCGCGAGGCGATGATTGAAGCGGTCTCGGAATCGGACGATGTTCTGTTCGAGAAATTTGTGAATGGCGAAGCGGTTACTCCCGCAGAAATCAAAGCGGGCATTAGGAAAGCCACTATCCTGATGAAAATTTTTCCGGTGATCTGTGGGTCTTCCTTCAAGAACAAGGGTGTCCAGACCATGCTCGATGCGGTGGTGGATTACCTCCCCTCTCCGCTCGATATTCCTTCGGTTGAAGGGCACGATGTCGACAATCCAGAGATCATCTTGACGCGGCAGGCTTCCGATTCCGAGCCGTTTGCGGGGCTGGTTTTTAAGATCATGACCGATCCGTTTGTCGGTCAGCTGGCGTTCTTCCGTGTCTATTCCGGGAAGCTGAACGCGGGCGACACTATTTACACGGTTAATAAGGGTCGTAAAGAGCGCGTCGGCCGCCTCCTTCGCATGCACGCCAACAAGCGCGAAGAAATTACGGATATTTTCTCGGGCGATATCTGCGCCGCCGTCGGCCTCAAAAACGTCACAACCGGCGACACCATTTGCGACGAAGATTCACCCATTACGCTTGAGCCGATCGATTTTCCCATCCCGGTCATTCAGCTCGCGGTCGAGCCGAAGACCAAGGCGGATCAGGAAAAGATGGGCATGGCGATCCAGAAGCTCGCGATGGAAGATCCTACCTTCCGCGTCGCGACCGACCCAGAAACCGGCCAGACAATTCTTTCCGGCATGGGCGAGTTGCACCTGGAAATCATTGTGGATCGCATGATGCGCGAATTCGGCGTCGCCGCCAATGTCGGCAAGCCGCAGGTTGCTTATCGCGAAACCATCCGTAAGAAAGCCGAAGCCGAAGGCCGCCAAGTGAAGCAAACCGGTGGTAAGGGTCAGTACGCGGTGGTCAAGATTCGCGTGGAGCCGCTGCCTTCCGGCACTGGCTTTGAATTTGTCAACGAAATTTTCGGCGGCGCGATTCCGAAAGAATATATCGCGCCGGCCGAAGCGGGCATGCGCGAGGCGCTGGAGCGCGGCATCATGGCCGGCTTCCCCATGTCCGATGTGCGTGCCATCCTTTATGACGGCAGCTATCACGATGTCGACAGCTCGGAAATGGCTTTTAAGCTCGCTGGTTCTTACGCCATTAAAGAAGCGGCCCGTCGCGCAAGCCCCGTGCTGCTGGAGCCGATTATGTCGGTGGAGGTAGTGGTCCCGGAAGAATACATGGGCGATGTGATCGGCGACATCAATTCGCGACGCGGGCGCATGGAAGGCATGGAATTGCGGGGTACCAGTCAGATCATTAAAGCGATGGTGCCATTGTCCGAAATGTTCGGGTATGCCACCGACATCCGGTCGCGCACGCAGGGTCGTGGCAGCTTCACCATGCATTTCGGCAAGTACGACGAAATGCCGGCCAGCCTGCAGGAACAGATTATCAGTAAGGGTCAGGGCAAGTAAGCGCGAGTTTCGCGCGCGGAATTAGAGGAGAGAAACCATGGCAAAAGAGAAATTCGATCGCAGCAAACCGCATGTGAATGTGGGGACCATCGGGCATATCGATCACGGGAAGACCACGCTCACGGCGGCCATCACCAAGACGCTGTCCAAGCACAATCCGAAGAACAAGTTCCGCAGTTTCGATTCGATCGACAATGCGCCGGAAGAAAAGGCTCGCGGAATCACAATTGCCGCCGCGCACGTGGAATACGAAACGGCCAACCGGCACTATGCCCACGTCGATTGCCCCGGCCACGCCGATTACATCAAGAATATGATCACCGGCGCCGCGCAGATGGATGGCGCCATTCTGGTAGTCGCCGCAACCGATGGCCCCATGCCGCAAACGCGTGAGCATATTCTGCTGGCCCGCCAGGTGGGTGTGCCGAACATCGTCGTCGCCATGAACAAAGTGGACATGGTGGACGACGCCGAACTGCTCGATCTGGTGGAACTCGAAGTACGGGAACTGCTTTCGAGCTACAAGTTCGATGGCGACAATCTTCCCGTAGTTCGCGTTTCCGCGCTTGGCGCTTTGAACGGTGAAGCGCAGTGGGAAAAGTCGGTCGATGAGCTGATGGAAGCGGTCGATAAGCACATCCCGATTCCGGAGCGTTTGATCGATCGTCCCTTCCTGATGCCCATCGAAGACATTTTCTCGATCCAGGGCCGTGGCACCGTGGTAACCGGCCGTATCGAAAGCGGGATCTGCAAAGTGGGCGAAGAAATGGAAATCGTCGGCTTCCGGGATACGCGCAAGACGGTGGTGACGGGCGTTGAAATGTTCAAGAAGCTGCTCGATGAGGGCCGCGCGGGCGATAACGTCGGTTTGCTGTTGCGTGGCGTGGAAAAGGAAGAAGTGGAACGCGGTCAGGTGATTGCGAAGACCGGGTCCATCAAGCCGCACCGCAAGTTCAAGGGCGAAGTGTACGTTCTGTCGAAGGAAGAAGGCGGCCGCCACACTCCGTTTTTCAAGGGTTACCGGCCCCAGTTTTATTTCCGCACCACGGATGTGACGGGCGTTGCGAATCTGCCGGAAGGCACCGAAATGGTGATGCCGGGCGATAGCGTGCAGCTCAATGTGGAATTGCAGACGCCGGTGGCCATGGATAAAGGTCTGCGCTTCGCCATTCGCGAAGGCGGCCGCACCGTGGGCGCGGGTACCGTTTCCGAGATTTTAGACTAATGGCTTCCCTCCGAGAAAGAATCCGTATCCGGTTGAAGGCATACGATCATCGTGTGCTCGATCAATCGACCACGGAAATTGTGGATACAGCGAAGAGGACCGGCGCGCAGGTAGCCGGTCCCATTCCTCTGCCCACATCCACATCGCGAACCACGGTATTGCGTTCGCCCCATGTGGACAAGAAGTCGCGGGAGCAGTTTGAGATCCGGACGCATAAGAGGTTGCTCGATATTCTGGAGCCCACCCAGCAGACGGTAGATGCGTTGATGAAGCTGGATTTACCGGCCGGTGTCGACGTGGAAATTAAAGCATTCGGGAAAGATCACAAGTAGTCAGGCAGGCGCCGGGCTTTTGGGCCGGGCAAAATTTTTAGTGAACTGGAATTAGAGAATCATGAGCCCAGGTATTCTAGGCAAGAAAATCGGCATGACCCAAATCTTCCGCCCCGACGGGCAGGCAGTCCCGGTCACGTTGTTGAAGACCGGCCCTTGCACCGTTGTGCAACGCAAGACTGTCAACTCGGACGGCTACGAGGCGGTGCAGCTCGGTTTGGTGGAATTCATCAAGCCCGCGCGCATCAACAAACCCGAGGCTGGCCATCTGAAAAAAGGTTCGGCGGAAGGCGTGCGTTTTCTGCGCGAGTTTCGGCTGGATCGCGGCCACTCAGTCTCCGGCGCGTCCGACATGAAGCCGGGCGATCAGGTTCTGGCCGATGAATTCAAGCCTTCGGACAAGGTCGACGTGATCGGCGTAAGTAAAGGCCGGGGTTTTGCGGGCGTGGTCCGGCGGCACGGCTTTCGCGGTGGCGAAGGCAGCCACGGTTCCATGTTCCATCGCGCTCCCGGATCCATCGGTTCCTCCAGCTTTCCCTCCCGCGTGTTCCCCGGGATGCGAATGGGTGGGCACATGGGCGATGAGCAGGTCACAGTGCGCAATCTGGAAGTGATCGATGTGGTCGCCGAAGACAACGTGCTGGTGGTGAAGGGCGCGGTTCCCGGAGCCATCGGCAGCTATGTCGTGGTCAAGAGGGCGAGGCGCTAAACCATGCCAAAGATAGACGTATTCGATTTTAGCGGCAGCAAAGCGGGCGAAATGGAGCTGTCCGATGCCGTGTTTGGCGCGGAAGTGAACGAAGCGCTGCTCTACGAAGCCGTACGGCAGTTCAATGCTTCCCGCCGCGCTGGCACCCACAAGACCAAGACGCGCCATGAAGTGGCTGGCTCGGGCAAGAAATTGTGGAAGCAAAAGGGTACGGGCCGCGCTCGCGTGGGTTCCGTGCGGTCGCCCCTGTGGCGGCATGGCGGCACCTCGCATGGACCGCAACCGCGCGATTACTCTTACGATCTGCCGAAGAAAATGATGCTCGGCGCGCTGCGTTCCGCGCTTTCCGCCAAGCTTCGCGATGGCGAACTGGGGGTTGTATCGTCGTTCGAGTTAGCCGATCACAAGAGCAAAAATCTACGCTCCACGCTCACCAAGCTGGAGCTCACCAAAAAGGTTTTGATCGTTGAAAACGAAGAGAATCGGAATCTCGAACTTTCGGCGCGTAACCTTGAAGGCGTAGTTCTGCTGCATTCCCGCGAAGTGAGTGTGTATCACCTGCTCGACGCGGGCAAGGTGCTCCTTTCGCGCGCGGCTGCCGAACGGTTGAGCGAAACGCTCGGTCCTAAGGCCTCGAAAAAGGAGGCTGCATAACATGAAGTTACACGATGTCATCAAACGGCCTCTGATTACCGAAAAAGGGACCACGAAGAAAGATACGGAGCGCACCTTGTGCTTTGAAGTGGCAAGCGAAGCGAACAAAGTGGAAGTGCGCGCCGCCGTCGAGAAACTGTTCTCTATTAAAGTCGAAGAAGTTCGAACCTCGAACTTCGAAGGCAAGCTGCGGCGTCGCGGCAAGTTCTCCGGCTATCGTTCCGATTGGAAAAAGGCCTACGTGAAACTCAAGTTGGGGCAGAAAATTCCGGAATTCACGGACATCTAAGCGCATGCCGATCAAATCGTTTCGTCCATTTACTCCCAGCCGCCGGTACATGACGGTGGTCACCCGCGAGGGGATCACTGCTGACAAGCCGGAAAAATCGCTGGTCGAAAAGAAGGTCCGCTCCGGCGGCCGTAACAACACTGGCCGTGTCACTTCCCGCTTCATCGGCGGCGGGCACAAACAGGCCTATCGTGTCATCGATTTTAAGCGCGATAAGACCGGCGTGCCCGCCGTTGTCGCCACCATCGAATACGATCCCAACCGCTCCTCGCGCATTGCGCTCCTCAATTATGCCGATGGCGAAAAGCGCTACATTCTCCAGCCAGAAGGCCTGAAAGTCGGACAGACGGTCTCCTCCGGCCCTGAAGCCGATATTCTCGTGGGGAATGCGTTGCCGCTGAAGAACATCCCGCCCGGCACCATTGTCCACAACATCGAATTGCGTCCCGGAAAGGGCGCGCAAATGGCTCGTTCGGCCGGCACGCAAGCGCAGCTCGTGTCACGCGAAGCGGGTATGGCGCTTTTGAAACTGCCCTCCGGCGAAACCCGCCGCGTCTCGTCCGACTGTATGGCGACCGTGGGCGTGGTTGGCAATTCGGACCATGAAAATCAGGCATTGGGCAAGGCGGGCCGGTCGCGCTGGTTGGGCAAGATGCCGCACAATCGCGGTGTCTCGATGAATCCGGTCGATCACCCGCATGGCGGCGGTGAAGGCAAAACTTCCGGCGGCCGTCACCCCGTCACGCCCTGGGGCCAGCCCACCCGTGGATTCAAAACACGCAACAACAAGCGAACCGATAAGTTCATCGTGAATCGCAAAGCGAAGAAGAGGTAGGGAATGGGACGATCGGTTAAGAAAGGGCCGTTTACAGACGGCCACCTCGAAAAGAAGCTCGAGAAGATGAACGCGGCCAATGAGAAGAAGGTGGTTCGCACCTGGTCGCGCCGTTCCACCGTGCTGCCAGAGTTCGTCGGCCACACCATTGCGGTGCATAACGGCCGCAAGTTCATCCCCGTGTACGTCACCGAAAATATGGTCGGCCACAAGCTGGGCGAGTTTTCTCCCACGCGCACATTCAAGGGTCACGCGGTAAAGGCTGCCACCGAGAAATCGGCACGGTCGTAGAGGGTAAGCTGAAAATGGAAGCTAGAGCAGAAGCAAGGTACATGAAAGTTTCGCCGCAGAAGGCCCGGCTGGTGGTGGATTTGATCCGCGGCTTGCCCGTGGGGCCTGCCATCGCCATTCTTCGCAATACCAACAAAGGCATCGCGCCGGCCGTCGAAAAAGTCTTGAAATCGGCAGTTGCCAACGCGCAAAACCTCTCGGACGATGTCGATGTCGACGCCCTGCGCGTCTCCGAGGCATATGTCAATGAGGGTCCGCGCATGAAGCGGATTCGGCCCGCGCCCATGGGCCGGGCTTATCGTTACCAGCGCCGCATGGCGCACATTGTGATCAAAGTGGCGGAAAAGGTCTAGCAAAAGAATGGGACAGAAAGTTCATCCATACGGGTTCCGCGTCGGTTTCACCAAACCCTGGCGTTCACGCTGGTTTGCGAAACAAGGGTACGCCAAGCTCCTCCAGGAAGATATGGAGCTCAAGGAAGATCTCCGCAAGCGCTTGAAATCGGCCGGCGTAAGCTCCATTGAAGTGGATCGCCCCGGCAATAAGCTGCGGGTCACCATCCGTACCTCGCGGCCTGGGATCATCATCGGCCGCAAGGGCGCGGAAATCGAAAAGCTGAAGCAGGATCTGGCGAAGTCCACCAACCGCGAAGTCTTTATCGATATTCAGGAAGTGCATAAGCCCGAACTCGACGCTCAGCTGGTCTCGGAATCCGTCGCGCTGCAGCTGGAAAAGCGCGTCGCTTTCCGGCGCGCCATGCGCAAAGCGGTCGATTCGGCCCTGCGCTTCGGTTGCAAAGGCATCAAAGTTCGCGTTTCCGGCCGTTTGAATGGCGCGGAAATCGCCCGTAGCGAATGGTATCTACAGGGTCAGTTGCCGCTCCATACCCTGCGCGCCGATATCGATTACGGCTTCACCGAAGCGCACACCACCTATGGCGTGATCGGCATCAAAGCCTGGGTTTATAAGGGTGAAATCATCGAAGGGAAACGCCGCTCCCTCACCGGCGATCCGGAACCGCGCCGTGAGCGTCAGGATCGTCCCGATCGCGATCGCCGTCCCCGCCGCGATGGCGCCGGGCGTGATGGTGGTGGCCGCGATGGCGGTGGCCGTGATTCTGGCGGGCGCGATGCCGGCCGGTCTGAAGCCTCCCGCGAACAGGCTCCCGCGCCCCTTGCCGGGCATACAGATATGAGCGGCGCGCCCGTTCAGGCCGCGCCTGGCGATATGGCCCGTCCCGCGCGTTCAGGTGGCGCTTTGATGCCTCCTTTGATGAGCCCCGTGCAATCCAATCCTTCCTGGAAACAGGAAGCGCAGGCGCAGCAGCAGCCTGAGCCGGCTGAAGTTCCCGAAACCTCGGCTGTGCCCCCGGCCAGCCCTCATGCCGATCCGCAGGCCGATGCGCCCGAAGATAAGACAGGCCACGGTGGGGAGGAATAACGACCTATGTTGATGCCCAAGAAGGTCAAATACCGCAAGCAGCAGCGCGGTCGCATGACCGGAAAAGCCTGGCGCGGTTCGTCGATTTCATTCGGCGAATTCGGCCTGAAAGTAATGGTGTGCGGTTGGATCACCTCCCGCCAGATCGAAGCGGCCCGTATCGCCATGACGCGCTATATCAAGCGCGGGGGCAAGGTTTGGATTCGCGTGTTCCCCGATAAGCCCATCACCAAGAAGCCCGCTGAAACCCGCATGGGTAAGGGTAAAGGCGCGCCCGAAGAGTGGGTAGCCGTGGTGCGGCCCGGCAAAATTCTGTTTGAAATGGAAGGCGTGACGCCGGAAATCGCCGAAGCGGCCTTTCGCCTGGCGGCTCACAAAATTCCCATGAAGACCAAGTTTGTCCGGCGCGAGCAGCAAGCTTCGGATGTGGCGGAGTAGGACGATATGAAACACAAGAATATGCGGGATCTGGATGCAACCGAAATTCAGTCGCAGTTGACTGAAATGGAAGCGCAGATGTTCCGTCTGAGATTTCAGATGTCGATGGGTCAGAACGATGGCCTGAAGAAAGTACGCACCATGCGCAAGGACCGTGCCCGGATGTTGACCGCCTTGCGTGAGCGCGAAATCGCAAAGGCGGCGAAGTAAATGGCGGATACCAAGGTAGCGGCGCCGGAACAAGTCGCGGAAGGCGCAGCGTCGAATAAGAACGAAAAAGTGGGTGAGGTAGTCTCTACCAAGATGGCAAAAACCGTCGTCGTGGCTGTCTCCCGGCGTGTGCCGCATCCGCTTTACAAGCGAATCATGAAGAAGCGCAAGAAGTTCTATGCGCACGATGAAACCGGCGACGCGAAAATGGGCGACATTGTCCGTATCGTGGAGTGCCGGCCCTTGTCAAAATTGAAGCACTGGCAGTTGGCGGAAGTGATCCGGCGCGCCCCGCAGGTAGGAGCGCAACCGAAGGATTTAGATACCAAGATTTAACCCGGGCGCGGCCCCGCAAAGGCCCAAGCTCTTGTGAGAGACGACTTATGATTGGAATGAGAACCATCCTCGCGGTGGCCGACAACAGTGGAGCGCGCCGCTTAAGCTGCATCCTCCCCCGTGGCGGCGATCTCGGGCTGCGCGCGGGTTTGGGCGATGTAGTCACCGCCGCTGTGAAGGAAGCGACGCCCGATTCGAGCATCAAAAAGGGCAAGGTCGTGCGCTGCGTCATCGTGCGTATGCGTAAAGAACATCGCCGTAAAGACGGCAGCTATATCCGGTTCGATGAAAACGCCGCTGTCCTCATCAATGAAGTGAATGAGCCGATCGGCACGCGCGTCTTCGGGCCCGTCGCTCGCGAGCTGCGCGACAAGAGGTTCATGAAAATTGTGTCTCTTGCCCCGGAGGTCATTTAATATCATGGCGGCTCAGAAACACGAACGCGTGCGTATCCGCCTGAAGCGTAACGATCAGGTAAAAGTGATCGCCGGCCGCGATAAAGGCAAAGTCGGCCGCGTCCTCGATATCGACGAAAAGAAGGGGCGCGTGCTGGTCGAACATGTCGGCATGATCAAGCGCGCCACCAAGCCCAACCCGCAGAAGCAGATTAAGGGCGGGATGGCCGAACGCGAAAGTTCCATCGCGGTTTCGAACGTGATGATTGTCGATGGCGCGGGCAACACCTGCCGCATCGGCACCAAAGTCGAAGACATGGGGAACGGTAAAACACGCCGCGTGCGCGTCAACCGCAAGACCGGTCAGAGTCTGGATAAGAAGTAGGCAGAAGAGAACAAACATGGCAGCCCGTTTACGAAAGCACTATACCGATACCGTCGTCCCGGCACTCACCAAAGAGTTCGGTTACAAGAACATCATGGGTGTCCCCAAGCTCGACAAAATTTCCATCAACATCGGTCTCGGCGAGGCAACGCAGAATGCCAAGCTCATGGATAAGGCCGTCGCCGAACTCGCCGCCATCGCCGGCCAGAAGCCGGTCATCACCAAAGCCAAAAAGTCCATCGCCGCCTTCAAGCTGCGCGAAGGCATGGCTATCGGCTGCATGGTCACTCTCCGGGGCGACCGTATGTTTGAATTCTTCGACCGTCTGGTCAATATTTCGCTCGCTCGCGTTCGCGATTTCCGCGGCGTTTCAAGCAAGAGTTTCGATGGCCGCGGCAACTATACGCTCGGCGTCAAAGATCAGCTGATCTTCCCCGAAATCGATTATTCCAAGGTGGATAAAACCCTCGGGATGAACATCTCCATCACCACCACCGCGCGTACCGATCAGGAAGGCATCGCGCTGCTCAAGAACATGGGCATGCCGTTCCGGCAGTAGGAAACAGGAAAAGGATTCAAGACGATGGCCACCACCGCAAAAATCGCAAAAGATCTAAAGAAGCCGAAGTTCAAATGCCGTCACCGCAACCGGTGCTGGCGTTGCGGACGGCCGCGCGGCTTTCTGTCGAAGTTCGGCATTTGCCGGCTTTGTTTCCGGCAGTTGGCGTTGAATGGTGAAATTCCGGGTGTGACCAAGGCGAGCTGGTAAGTCAAGAACAGGAGTGAATGAATGACAAGTGATCCTATCGCCGATATGTTGACCCGGGTGCGCAACGCCATTGCCGCACGCCACCCCAAGGTCGATGTCCCGGCCTCGAAACTTAAAACCGAAATCGCGCGCATCATGAAGGAAGAGGGCTATATCGCCAACTTCAAGGTTGCCGAAGAAGGTCCGAAGAGCGTAATCAAGATTTATCTGAAGTACGGTTCCGACGGCGTGCCGGTGATCACTCACCTGAAGCGCGTCTCACGGCCCGGCTGCCGTTCTTACGTCGGGCAGGACGATATCCCCCGCGTTCAGGGCGGGCTCGGAATCAATATCCTCACCACTCCACGGGGTGTGATGACGGGGCGCCACGCCCGCAAAGAAGGCGTGGGCGGCGAACTGTTGTGCAGCATCTGGTAGTGGTTTCAGGACAATAAAGGGAACTATGTCGAGAGTAGGTAAAAAGCCGATCCCCTTGCCGCAGGGCGTCAAGGTAACCATGGGCGAAAATCTGGAAGTGCAGGGCCCCAAGGGCAAGTTGAGTGTGCCCGTTCCTTCCGGAATCTCCATTCAGCAGGCCGATGGGAAGCTCGAAATTTTGCGCGATGGCGACGAATACGCCGCGCTGCATGGTTTGACGCGCGCCCTGGCCGCAAACGCCGTGCAGGGCGTGTCCACCGGTTTCACGCGCGAACTCGATATTGTCGGCATTGGCTTTCGCGCCGATATGAAGGGCAAAGTGGCCAGCTTCACGCTTGGCTATTCGCATCCCGTGGAAGTCGTGCTGCCTGCCGGTGTCGAACTCAAAATCGATAAGCAGACGCATCTGGTTCTCTCCGGCTCCGATAAGCAGTTGCTCGGTCAGGTGGCCGCCAACATTCGCGGTCTTCGCAAGCCCGATCCCTATAAGAACAAGGGCGTGCGCTACACAGGCGAAGTATTGCGCAAGAAGGCCGGCAAGACCGGTACCAAGTAAGGATCGCCACCCATGATCAAGAAAACTTCGAAGAACGAAATTCGCCTCCGGATTCACACGCGCATCCGCCGCAAGATGACCGGTACGGCAGAGCGCCCGCGCCTCGCCGTCTTCCGCAGTGTGGCTCACATTTACGCCCAGGTCATCGACGATGCCAAGGGCACCACGGTCGTTGCCGCCTCATCGCTCGAGAAATCGAATCGCGACACGCTGAAAACCGGTGGCAACCTCGAAGCCGCCAAAATGATCGGCAAGGCCGTTGCCGAGCGCGCCAAAGAGAAAGGAATTCGTCAGGTAGTGTTCGATCGCGGCGGTTACCAGTATCATGGCCGCATCAAAGCGCTTGCCGACGCCGCCCGTGAAGCGGGACTGGAGTTTTAATGCCTGTATTGAGGAAGCGTATCGATCCGAATCAGTTTAAGGATCTGAAAGAACAAGTAGTCTCCATCAACCGCGTCACCAAAGTCGTCAAAGGCGGCAAGAACATGAGCTTTTCAGCGCTCGTGGTGATTGGAGATTCTACGGCCCACGTCGTTGGTTTCGGAGTTGGCAAGGCGAAAGAAGTGCCTTCGGCCATTCGCAAAGGCATCGAAGCCGCGAAGAAGAACCTGCGGCGCATCAATATGCTCGAAAGCACCATTCCCCATCAGGTGCTCGGCAAGTTCGGCTCCGGCATGGTATTGCTCAAGCCCGCGCCCGTCGGTACCGGCGTCATTGCCGGCGGCCCCGTTCGCGCGGTGGTGCAGGCCACCGGAATTCCGAATGTGCTCACCAAATCCATCGGTTCGCACAATCCCCACAACGTCGTCAAGGCAACCATCAACGCGCTCGAACAGTTGCGCGATAAAAACGTGGTGGCCGAAAGCCGCGGTCTGTTGCCGGAAAGCTTCAGCGCCAAGGTTAAGGGTTAAGGACAGGTTACAATGGAAGGCAAAATCAAGATCAAGCTGGTACGCAGTCCTATTTGCACTCCGGACAAGCATAAAGTCATCGTTCGTTCGCTTGGGCTCAAGAAGATCAACCAGATTGTCGAGCGGCCGGACACCGTGGGCTTCCGTGGCATGGTAAAGAAAATTCCTCACCTGCTCGAGCTGGTTGAGGAAGGCGTCAAGTAAGGCAGCGTCAAGGCGTAAACACATGAATCTCAGCAATCTCAAGCCGCCAGTCGGCCAAGTACACCGCAAAAAGCGCGTTGGCCAGGGCATGGGCTCCGGCAAAGGCAAATTTTCCACGCGCGGCGCCAAAGGTGCCCGCTCCATTTCGGGCTACAGCATCATGCGCGGCTTTGAAGGCGGCCAGATGCCGCTCCACCGCCGCCTGCCGAAACGGGGCTTCTCGAATGCCGATTTCAAGAAGGAATACGCCGTCATCAATCTGGCGAAGCTCGATAAACTCGAAGGCACCGAATTTGGCGTCGAATCGCTCATGGGTTCGGGAACTGTTAAGAAGCTGCACGATGGCCTGAAGGTTTTAGGCTCGGGCGAACTGACGCGCGCTATTCACGTCACCGCCCATCACTTTTCGGAATCCGCGAAGGCAAAAATCGAAGCCGCGGGCGGTACCGTCACCGTCATTGAAGCCCGCGCTAAATTCGTTCGCGTCTACGCGCAAAAGTAGTACCCGTTTTCGTCGTAAACTAGAGCCCGCCGCACATGAAAATCTTCGAAGCCATTGCGAACGCTTTCCGGATTCCGGATTTGCGCAAGCGCCTGTTGTTTACGCTGGGGCTCCTTGCCGTATACCGCCTGGGCGGGCACATCCCCACGCCCGGCATTAACATCAACCGGTGGGAAGAGTTCTTCTCCCGGAATTCCGGTTCCATCTTCGGCTTCTTCGATCTGTTCGCGGGCGGGAACATCCGCCGGCTCACCATTTTCGCCCTGGGCATCATGCCCTACATCACGGCGTCCATTATCCTGCAGCTTCTCACCGTAGTCGTTCCCACGCTTGAAAAGCTGCAGAAAGAAGGCGAGCTTGGCCGCCGGAAAATCACGCAGTGGACCCGCTACCTCACCGTGATCCTCGCCATGATACAGTCCTTCGGCATCGCAACAGGCCTGCAATCCATGGAAGGCAACATTGTCATCCATCCCGGCTTCGGTTTCACGCTCCTGACCATGATTTCGCTCACCACCGGCACTGCTTTTATCATGTGGCTCGGTGAGCAAATCACCGAACGCGGCGTGGGCAACGGCATGTCGCTCATCATCTTCGCCGGCATCGTGGTCGGCCTTCCGGGCGCCATTGGAAACATCTACACCAACGTCTTCGTCACGCACGAATGGGGTTTCATCACTCTCGCCGTCATCCTCGCCATGATGATCGCAGTCGTCGCCTTCATCGTTCTCGTGGAACGCGGGGAGCGCCGCATTCCCGTCCAGTACGCCAAGCGCGTTGTCGGGCGCCGGGTCATGGGTGGCCAGTCCACGCATATGCCTCTGAAGGTCAACGCGGGTGGCGTCATCCCCGTGATCTTCGCCTCCTCCATCCTCGCGTTCCCGCAAACTGTTGCCGCCTTCCCCTTTGTGAAGTCCAGCCCCTGGCTCTCCGGCATGCTCGGCTCCATCCGCCATGGCGAACCGCTCTACGTTCTGCTGTTTGTCGCGCTCATCATCTTCTTCTGCTTCTTTTACGTGTCCATCATCTTCAATCCGAACGAAGCGGCCGACAATATGCGTAAGTACGGCGGCTTCATCCCCGGCATCCGCCCTGGCCGCAACACGTCGGATTACATGAACAACATCCTCACCAAGATCACCGTGGTGGGCGGCTTATATCTCAGCATTCTCTGCCTGATCCCGGACATTATGATTTCGGGCATCCATCTGCAGCACCTTCCCCTGATCGGCAATTTCATCGATCAATATTTCCCCCGGTTCATCCTTGAAGGCCTCAACGTCCAGTTTTATTTCGGCGGCACCTCGCTCCTGATTGTCGTCGGCGTGGCCATGGATACGGTCAACCAGATCGAAGCTCAATTGATCATGCGCCACTACGAAGGCTTCACGCCGCGCGCCGGCCGGATTCGCGGAAGGCGTACGTCGTAGCATGTCCGATGGGGAAGCGGGCGTCGGTATTCTAGACCGGCCCGACAGCAATTCCGCCCGCGCAACTCGGCAGGCACTGGTACTGTTTGGCTCTCCGGGCTCCGGTAAAGGAACCCAGGCCAAACTCCTGGTTCAGCACTTTGGCATCCCCCAGATCTCAACCGGCGATATGCTCCGCGAGCACATCGAACAGGGCGATCAGGTCGGCCTCACCGTTCGCGACACCATGCGCGCGGGCTCCCTGGTCTCCGATGAACTGGTCAACGGCCTGGTCGCCCAACGCCTTGGCCTCCCCGATACCGGCCGTGGTTTTATCCTCGATGGCTACCCGCGCACACTTGCCCAAGCAGTCGTACTCTCGAAGCTCCTCGATACCCTCAATATCCGCGAAATCGTGATCCATCTGGTTGTCGATTCAGACATGATCATCCAGCGCATCTCCGGACGCCGCCAGTGTCCGCAGTGCGGTTCGCTCTACAACGCCACCTCGAAGCCGCCGCGCGTCCCCGGCATCTGCGACCTTGATGGCCAGCCCCTAGTCATTCGTGAAGACGACAAAGAATCCGTCGTTCGTGAGCGGCTTGCTGCCTATGACCGTCAGACCCGCCCTCTGATCGATTATTTCCGTCAAACGGGCCGTACTTTCGTCGAAATTGACGGTTCCAGCGAATCCCCGAACGCACTCTTCGAGCGAATTCGCCAAATCCTTTGCCTTCACGGCATGCCAAGCCCCAAAACCCTTCCATGATCATCCGAAAAACGGCGGAAGAACTCGAAAAAATGAGGCGAAGCGGGCTGCTGGTCTACCGGATTCTCCAGAAACTCGGCCAGATGGCCATCGAAGGCATCTCCACCCAGGAACTCGAAATCGCCGCCGTCAAAATGATGGCCGATGCCGGCGCAAAGCCCGCGTTCCAGGGCTACTATGTCCCCGCAGCGGGCGAGCGCTACAAATATGTCCTCTGCACCTCGGTCAACGAAGAAATCGTGCACGGCATGCCCTCGCCCAAGCGCATTCTGAAAAACGGCGACATCCTCTCCATCGATACCGGCGTCCAGCTCAACGGCTTCTATGGCGATTCCGCCCTCACCGTCGGCATTGGCCAAATCAGCGACCAGGCCAAGCGCCTCATGAAGGTCACCGAAGATTCGCTCGAACTAGCCATCGACCGGGTCCGCGAAGGCAATCGCCTTTCCGACGTCTGCGAAACTGTCGAGCGCCACGTCACCTCGAACGGCTTCTCCATCGTGCGCGAATACGTGGGCCACGGCATCGGCTCGCAACTCCACGAAGAGCCGCAAGTGCCCAACTATGTAGACCGCAAGGGCGATAACCCCCGGCTCCGCGAAGGCATGGTCCTCGCCATCGAGCCCATGGTCAACGCCGGAAAAGCGGCCACCAAAGTTCGCAAGGACAAGTGGACCGCCGTCACGCAGGACAATTCCTATTCCGCCCATTTCGAACATTGCGTCGCTGTCACCAAGAACGGCCCGTGGGTCCTTACGCGCCCTTAGCCCTTTGGTATGGCATTCGGTATGGCGACCACTAAGATCACCATGACGCTTCCGGGTTAACGTCCTCTAGGTGGCTGAACTTCAAACTTTAAAAGCAGGGCTTCCCATTTCATCGAATCTTCGGTTATACTGGTCAATGCCCGACGCACGCGTGTTGGAAGAGCTCCCCAGTCTGCTGTACCGGCTGGAACTCGACAACAAGGCTCAGGTTTTGGCGCACGCCGCCGGGTCGGCGCAAAAAAACTTTATACGCTTGCTTCCCGGTGACCGGGTCCAGGTAGAATTGGCCGCGGATGACCTGACCCGCGGTCGCATTGTCAGAAAGTTGTAGAAACGCGAAACAATAGGAAATGGTGAAGTAGATGAAAGTTCGAGCAAGCGTCAAGAAAATGTGTGACAAGTGCAAAGTGATCAACCGCGAAGGCGTCGTCCGCGTCATTTGCACCAATCCCAAGCATAAGCAGCGGCAAGGTTAAATAATCGAATGGCACGTATCGCTGGTGTGGATCTTCCCAACAAAAAGAGAGCCGAAATCGGCTTGACTTACATTTATGGCATCGGCCGGACCCGCTCGAAGTCGCTCCTCTATCGGGCCGGAATCGATTTCGACAAGAAAATCGCCGATCTGACCGAAGACGAAGTGAACAAAGTCCGTAACATCCTTGAAGAAGAGGGCGCGGTCGAAGGCGATCTCCGGAAGGAAGTTTCGCTCAACATCAAGCGCCACATCGAAATGGGTTCGTATCGCGGTCTGCGTCACCGTCGCGGTTTGCCCGTTCGCGGCCAGCGCACCCACACCAACGCCCGTACTCGCAAAGGTCCGCGCCGCGGCACCGTAACTAATAAGAAAAAGGCTGGTGTGAAGTAAGCATGGCAACGAAAGCTGACGCAAAAGCCACCAAAGGCGGCGCCGCCGCTAAGAAGGCCGCTCCTAAGAAGAAGACTTTCAAGAAAAAAGAACGGAAGAACGTCCACACCGGCATCGTCCACATCCAGGCCACCTTTAACAACACCATCGTCACCATTGCCGATGTCGAAGGCAACACGCTCTCCTGGTCCAGCGCCGGTTCGCTCGGTTTCCGCGGCTCTCGCAAAGGCACCCCCTTTGCCGCTCAACAGGCCGCCATCACCGCCGGCGGTAAAGCCAAAGAAAGCGGCCTTCGCGCCGTCGATGTCCGCGTATCCGGCCCCGGTTCCGGCCGCGAAAGCGCCATCCGCGCCCTGGCCACTCTGGGCATTGAAGTTCGCTCTATCCGCGACAACACCCCCATGCCGCACAACGGCTGCCGGGCCCCGAAAAAACGACGCGTCTGATTTTCAGTCACACTGAAATTGGGTTCGTTTTGTAGTTTTGCTGTACAAGCAGGAAGAAGGGAATTACTCCCGTAAACTGCACCTCAAGCATTTAAGACCGTAAGGAGGTCCATTTGGCACGATACCGAGGCCCCGTTTGCCGGCTATGCCGGCGCGAGGGCATGAAACTGTTCCTGAAAGGCGAACGCTGTTACACCGAAAAGTGCGCTATCGAAAAGCGCAATTACGTTCCGGGTCAGCACGGCCAATCGAAGAAAATGAAGAAACTGGTGGGTTACGGCCTCCAGCTTCGTGAAAAGCAGAAGACCAAGCGCATTTACGGTCTCATCGAAACTCAGTTCCGCAACTCCTTCGAAAAGGCCGCTCACGCCAAAGGCATCACCGGCGAAAACCTGCTCGCCACCATGGAGCGCCGCCTCGATAGCGTCATTTACCGCATGGGTTTTGCCACCAGCCGCGCGCAAGCGCGCCAAATTGTCCGCCACGGCCACATCGAAATCGCGGGCCGCAAGGTCGACATCCCCTCTTACATCGTCAAAGCCGGCGAAGAAGTCGGCGTCCGCGAACCTAGCAAAAATCATCCCACCATTCTTTCGTCACGAGATGCCACCGCTCACGCGCCGGCCCCAAGCTGGATGGAAGTGGATCGTGACAACCTGAAAGGCCGAATCATCGGCAATCCGAAGCGAGACGAGCTTACGCAAATCCCAATTAACGAACAGCTCATCGTCGAACTGTATTCGAAGTAAGGAGGTCAATCACTTTATGTTCAAAGGTTTCCAAAAACCCAAACGTCTGGTGGCTAATACCGATACGCTCACCGAACGGTTTGGCAGCTTTACCGCGCAACCGTTTCAGCGCGGTTTCGGCACCACCATCGGCAACGGCCTGCGCCGCGTGCTTCTCAGTTCCATTGAAGGCGCGGCCATCACTGCCGTTCGCATCGAAGGCGCGGACCACGAATTTTCACCCATTCCGGGCGTTGTCGAAGATGCCACGGATATCATCCTCAACCTGAAGCAGATCCCCTTCAAGGTCATGGGCGAAGGCGTCAAGACCGTTCGCCTCTCCATCGACGCCGCGGGCGATGTGCTCAGCGGTCAGATCCAGACCGATCACGATGTCGAAGTTCTCGATCGCAATCTGCACGTCGCAACCGTCTCCGAAGGCGGCAAACTCAACATCGAAATGCGCCTCCGCACCGGCCGCGGCTATGTCTCGGCCGATAAGAATTTCGATGAAGATCTGGCCGTCGGCTTCATCCCCATCGATTCGGTCCACTCCCCGGTTCGCAAGGTCAACTTTTCCGTCGAAGCCGCCCGTCTCGGTCAAATGACCGATTACGATAAGCTCACGCTCGAAGTCTGGACCAACGGCGCCGTCAGCCCGCAGGATTCCATCGGCTATGCCGCCAAACTCCTGAAAGATCACATGTCCATCTTCATCAACTTCGAAGAAGTCGCCGAAGCCACCGAAGAGACTGCCGAACGCGGCATGGACAAAATGGGCGATCAGCTCAATCGCTCCGTCGAAGAGCTTGAGCTTTCCGTCCGCTCCTACAACTGCCTCAAGAACGCCAACATCCAGACCATCGGCGAACTCGTGCAGAAGTCGGAATCGGAAATGCTCCGCACCAAGAACTTCGGCCGCAAGTCGCTCAACGAAATTAAAGAAATTCTCACCACCATGGGCCTCGGCCTCGGCATGCGTCCCGACGCTTCCGGCCGCCTGGTCGCTCCGCCGCCCCCGCCTCCCGGCTCTGTTCAGGAATCGGAACTCGATGAGGAGGGTCAGCAGTTCGAATGAGACACCGCGTAGGTACCGTCAAACTCAAGCGCGATGTCGGCGCCCGCAATTCGCTGTTTAAAAATCTGGTCACCAGCGTCATCGAACATGAACGCGTCGTCACCACCGTGCCCAAGGCAAAAGCCATCAAGCCGATGGTCGATCAGATGATCACACTCGCTAAGCGCGACACTCTACACGCGCGCCGCCAAGCCGCTGCATTCCTCGAAACGCCGAAAGCGGTCAAGAAGCTGTTCGATACTCTCGGCTCCCGCTTCGGTCAGCGCCCCGGCGGCTACACCCGCATCGTCCGTCTCGGCTTCCGCAAAGGCGATGGGGCGGAACAGGCCATGATCGAACTGGTCGGCTCTGAACTGGTCAAGCGCTCGGCCGAACGTGCCCAACGCCGCGAAGAGCGCCTCAAGGCTCAACGCGAAGGCACTGACGAAGCTTCGTAACAATCATGGCGCGCGGATGGGAAAGTAAATCGGTCGAAGAACAACAGACCGAAAAGCTTTCCCTCCGCGCGCCTCTATTTGCTCCCCCCACCGCTCGCGAACAAGAGCGTGAAAGCCTCATCCTCCAGCGCAAGCGCATCGCCTCTGAAATGCTCGCCAGCACCAACCCCCGCTTCAAAGCCCAGCAGGAAAAATCCCTCGCCTTTCTCGATCTTAAGCTCGAACAGCTCTCCTAATCGGCAGCCTGCAAGATCAGGCACTTCAAATAGTGCGTCTCCGGAACCGTCAACAGCACCGGATGATCGGGCCCTTGCGTACGCCGCTCCAGCACCCGCAGCGTCTTCCCCGCATCGAGCGATGCTGCCGCCACCACCTCAAACAACTCCGCCTCGCTCACATGATGCGAACAGGAACACGTGACCAAAACCCCGCCCGGTTCCAGCAACTTCAGCGCCCGTAGATTGATCTCTTTATACCCACGCAGCGCCGCCTCCACCTTACCTCGCGATTTCGTAAACGCCGGCGGATCCAGCACAATCGTGCCATAGCGCTTTCCCGTGTTCGCTAGTACATCGAACACATCGGCCTCGCGAAATTCCGCATTGCGGATTCCATTCAGCTCGGCATTGTCCTGCGCCGCCGCTACCGCGGCCGCGCTTGAATCGATGCCCTCCACATGCTCGCAAACTCGCGCCAGATGCAGCGCAAAGCCTCCCGAAGAAGTGAAGCAATCGAGAGCACGGCCCGCCGCATAACGCGCCGCCGCCTGATAGTTCTCGCGCTGGTCCAGATAGATGCCCGTCTTCTGCCCATGTTCCAGGCTCACCCGCCAACGCAGGCCATTCAGCTCAATTTCAATCGCCTCCGGAATCTCGCCGGCCAGCGTCTTCACCTCGCGAGGCAAGTCTTCATGCGAACGAACCGCCGCATCGTTCCGCGCCACAATGCCTGCCGGAGAGAACAGCTCACCCAACACCTGCACAATCCAAGCCGACGCCCGGTCCATACCTTGATCCAGCGTCTGAACCGTGAAGTAATCGCCGTAGCGATCCACCACCAGCGCGGGCAGAAAATCCGCCTCGCCATGCACCAGCCTGTAGCTGGTCGCCCCCAGCAGCGTCCTCTGCCGCTGCCGCAAGGCCGCAATAATCCGTTCCCGAAAGAAATCGATCCCGATCTCAACCGGTTTCCGCGACAGCATCCTCAGCGTGATCTGCGAACTGGCGCTATAGTGCGCTGTTCCTAGCGGCCGCCCATTGCGTTCGGCCACCAGCACGGTATCGCCCGGTTGAGCCGGTCCGCGCTCCACAACGTCGCTCGTGAATATCCACGGGTGCCCACTTTCCACGCGCCCCGCCGCCTTCCGGTTGACGGTTACTGTCTCCAACTAGAACCCGCTGGGGCGCACATGGAAACTCTCGCGCCATTCGCCCCCGGGCGCGACACTCTGCAGCGCATCGTATTTGCCCGCATGGTGCAAGTTCATCGCGTTCGTCAGACCGGCCATCGGTTCGAAACAAATGAAGTTCCTGCCGGGTGGCGCATAGGCAACAGCCACCGGATACTTCGGCCCGTACACCACCGTGATCTTCTGCTTCGCGCCCTCCACCGAAAATTCCGCGTTCGGCGCAAGCCCCGTGAACACGTCGTCCAGTTGATGCCCAGCCAGAGGATAAGGGTCGGGCAGATCCATCTTCTTCGTCTCGCCCGTCGGCACCAGCACCTTTGAAAGCACCACATGTTCGCGCGCAGGCAGGTGCGCCTTCCACTGATCGCGAGGCGCATCGTCCAGCGTGAAGTAAGGGTGATAGCCCACCGACACCGGCATTGCCGCCTCCGACAAGTTCTTCAGCACCGTCTCCACTTCCAGCTCACCGTCATGCAGGCTATACGTCATCTCAATCGTATGCGCGAACGGAAACTGCGCCACCAGTTCCGGATGCTTCCAAAACTCCAGCCGGCTGGTCACATGCGCGCCCTTCGCGTCGGCTTTAGCTTCCACAACATGCCACAAACTGCTGAACGAAATCAGCCCGTGAATCGGCAATCCGTTGCCATCGGGCTTCACATTCCCAAGCTCGCGATTGAACGTATACTTCTTGCCGTTCGCATAGAACGCCATCTCGTCCAACCGGTTCGCCCACGGGGCCAGAAACGGAATGCCGCACAAGCCGGGCTTGTCGCGAAACTCCGCCAGCGTCTTATAAGGGAAGTGCAAAATCGGCTTGCCCTTCACCGTCATCTCATAGGCGATGTTGCCGATGGAAGGCACCACCGAAACACGAATCTGGCTCTTCTCATCGCTCAGGCGGACCACCTCGATACCGTCCACCGTCGCGCGCCCGGAGGCGTACTGCGCAGCACTTGCATTAGCCATAGAAATCAGAAAGAGAGAAACCGCCGCGACCGCTATTCTTTTGCAGCCGGATCGATCAGGTCCAGCCGCGTGTCCGCCTGGCAACACATGCAAGGTCCAGGGCTGTAAGTTCGGATAGAGCATACGTCGCAATAGTATGTCACGCGCAGCTTGCGGTCGCCTTCCACCAGCACCATGGGTCTGGTCTCAATCGGGTCGATCCGGAATTCGCCGGCGCCAACAAAACGTCCCCGCGCCTCCAACGTCTTCCCATTCAGCCGCGCATCGCGCAGGATCTTACTCGTCGGTTCGTCGCCGGATAGGCTCTTCGGCGCACCCGCCGCGGGCTGCATAATTGGTCCCGCGCCAGCCAGAACCAGCCGTCCCCGAAGCAGGTCGCCACCCAGTGCCTGCCCGAAACAAAAGCGCACACCACAGGCTGCGAAGAGAATGGTCCGGCGGGCTATCACACCTCTAGTTTACGCCCCCATCGAGCCTACGTGCTCTACAATAGCCGAAGTGCCAAACGAAGCAGCCCTCCAACTGGCGGTCTCCCGCTTAAACCAGGTTCGCAGCGAAATAGCCAAGGTCATTGTAGGCCAGGACGATGTCGTCGAAGGCGTGCTCATCTGCCTGATTGCTTCCGGCCATGTGCTGCTTGAAGGCGTCCCGGGTTTAGGCAAGACAACGCTGCTGCGCACTCTCGCCCGCGCGCTGCAATTGAAGTATTCGCGCATCCAGTTCACGCCCGATCTGATGCCCGCCGATATCGTCGGCAGCATGATCATGGAAAGCGAAGCCTCCGGCGCCAAGAGCCTCCGCTTCCAACCCGGCCCCATCTTCGCGAACCTGGTGTTGGCTGACGAGATCAACCGCGCAACGCCCAAGACGCAATCCGCTTTGCTCGAAGCCATGCAGGAGCGCACCGTCACCAGCGGCACCACCACGCACCAACTGGAGGCGCCGTTCCTGGTCATGGCGACGCAGAACCCTATCGAAATGGAAGGCACGTACCCGCTTCCCGAAGCGCAGCTCGATCGCTTCCTGATGAAGATCCTGGTCACCTATCCTTCGCGCGCCGACCTCACGAAGATCGTCGAGCGAACCATCGCCCGCGAAGAAGTGCACATCACGCCCGCGCTCGATGCGGTCTCTATTCTTGAGGTGCGCGCGGTGTGCCGCGAGGTGCTGGTTGCGCCGCATGTTCAGGATTATGCCATCGATCTGATCATGGCCACCCAGCCCGACAACACTGACGCGCCCGAGCTATCGCGCAAATACATCCGCTACGGCAGCAGTCCGCGCGGCGCGCAAGCGCTGGTCGAGTGCGGCCGCGTGCTGGCTCTCATGCGCGGCCGGTTCCACCTGAGCACGGAAGACATTCGCGCCGTCGCCACCGGCGTGCTCCGCCACCGCATCATTCTCAATTTCGACGCTCATGCCGATGGTCAATCCGCAGACACTGTGCTTGCCGCAGTCTTGCGCAGCGTGTCCGCTCGCGCGAACGGTTAACGAATCTCAAAGGTCAGGCTGGCCCAGAAGCTTTCCCACTCCGCGGCCTTCTGATCGGCGCAGCGTTCCATCTTCAGCGTGTGCAATCGCCAGAGCCCTTTGCTGGGGATGGCCACATCGATGCGCCCCTCACTATCTGTTCGCCCCGCGATGACGGTCTTGCTCTCTGCCCCGTCCGCCCATGCCGCTTCCATTTGCATACCTTGCGCGGGCTTGCCCCGAAAGAGTACCTGCACGGTGAGCGCGCTTCCCGCCTTTATCGCGTAAGGGTCGGCAAGCGGCACAATTTCGATGGGGAAGTTCATCTGGTGACGGAAGAAAGCGTCGGACGACCCGGATTGCACCACGCTCTTCGCATACTTGCTGTATCGTTCCCGCCCGGGTCTTGAAGCTTCCCCATGTTCTTTGCGCCAAGCCAGCACCTGGTCTAATCCCTCTTCCTTCAGATACTCTTCGAACTTCTTGGCCTCCAGTTCAATGAAATTCGGAGCCGTCCGAACGGAAACAATGAAGGTGCCTGCAGCGTTCACCGTTGCCTCACCTAATGTCTCCTTGCCTTCCTCCTTCAAATTTCGAATCGCGACCGTGCCAGCAGAACCGGTGATGGTCGGCTCCAGCAGTCGCGATGCCTTTGGAGCCACCTCGCTTGCCGGAAACGTATCGCCATTGTGGAACGCTACTCGCAGCGTCACGCCTTTCTGAACATGAAACTTGGCAGGCAGCAGGTACAAATCATGGGCCTGCAACAATCCGCAAAAGAGCTGCACTACAAAGCATGCGAAAATCTTCATCGCTATGACTCTCTCACGATTCGTCGATGGCAGGACCGATCTAGTCTTCGAACTAATCGCCCAAGGCCAAGCCGCGAACGCCACCGATAGCGATGGCGTCTCGCTCATCCGCTGGTGCGCCTATTATGGCGACGTGAGTGGCATCCGTTTCCTGCTCAACCAGGGCGAACGGATTGAATCGCTCGGGCCGAATCTGGATCTGAACGGAGCGTGTTTTCACGGCCACTGGCGCTTGTGCCAATTCCTGCTGGAGGATGGCGCGGATGCCAACCTGGCGCTTCCTGAAACGGGTGAGACTCCGCTGCACGCCGCGCTTTCGAAAGCAAACCGGCTGCAATACGATTCCGTCATTGAGGTGCTGCTCGCGCATGGAGCCGATCCGAACCGCGCCACGCTTCCCGATATGGAGACAGGCGCCTTCATGCGCGATTGCCGTACCAAGGGCGAGACACCTCTGCATCGCGCCGCCGCTTTCGGATCTAAACAAGCGATACAAATGCTGCTCGACGCAGGAGCAAACGTGCAGGCCAAAGACCAACATGGCGATACTCCGCTCAGCTGGGCAAGCTGGTACATGCGACCCACGAATATCCTCCGCCTGCTTTGCTATGGGCCTTATCGCATCCGAGCCGAACAGGCGGAGCGCACCGAAATTTGGGGCAATGGGATGGATGGCGCGCTCAACGGTACACCGCATTAAGCGATGCTTGACTACGGCCTGATCGCTCGCGCCTGCGCGTTTCGTCCGTGGGACGCGATGAGTCAAGCGGCGCTCACCGGCATCGCGCGGCGCGGCCCGTTTCATTCCACGGTCGAGACCGGCAGCGGTGGCAGCACCATTGTTCTTTCACATCTCAGTACCAACCACACTGCATTCGCGATTGAGGGCGCCGATAGAACCATCACCGGTTTGCGTCAATGCGCCGATCTCAAAAATGACGCAGTCACCTTCATCGAAGGCGAGACGAAAGACACGCTGCCTGCTTATCGCTCGCCTGCCGCTGTCGACCTCATCCTGCTCGATGGGCCGCATGCCTACCCCATGCCGCAACTAGAATTCACCTTTCTATTCCCCCTTCTCAGGAATGGTGGCTGGCTGGTGCTGGACGACATCCAAATCCCTTCAGTACACGAACTGTTCCGCTTCTTGAAATTGAACACTCAAGTGGTGCTGGAAGAGGTCGCGCTGCGTACAGCGTTCTTTCGACGCGTGAGCACCGCGCCACCGGAGCCCGATGGTTGGGACAGCCAGGGACTGAATCGCCATCTGGTGCTGCGCTATTCCTGGCGCGATTCGCTTCGCAAAGCAATACTTAAACGCTAAGCGGCCGCACTTGGCTTCGCTACAATAATCGCAATCCATGCGCTACCTCGCTCACGCCTTCCTCGCGGCTGCTGCCTTAGCCCAAATGCCGCCCGCGAAACCAAGTCTGAATCTGGCTGGGCTCAAGCTTCGCTCCATCGGCCCCGCCATGATCTCCGGCCGCATTGTCGATCTTGCAGTGGACCCCACCAACGCCGCCCATTACTTCATCGCGGCCGCGTCTGGCGGCGTCTGGAAGACACTGAACAACGGCACCACGTGGACGCCCGTCTTCGATAACGAAGGCTCTTATTCCATCGGCGCGCTGGCGCTCGATCCCAAAAATCCCGCGGTGCTCTGGGTGGGCACCGGTGAAGCCAACGCGCAGCGCAGCGTCTCTTATGGCGATGGCGTCTATCGCACGGAAGACGCGGGGCGCACCTGGCACAACGTTGGCCTCAAGACATCGGAACACATCGGCCGCATTGCCATCGATCCGCGCGATTCGCGCACCGTCTACGTTGCCGCCCAGGGTCCCCTCTGGAACGCGGGCGGCGATCGCGGCCTGTTCAAAACAACCGATGCCGGCCGCACCTGGAACAAGGTGCTCTCCGTTTCTGAAAACACCGGCGTCACCGATGTCGCGATCGATCCGCGCAATCCCGATACGCTCATCGCGGCCAGCTACCAGCGCCGCCGTCATACATGGACCCTCATCGATGGCGGCCCCGAATCGGCCATCTATCGCTCTACCGATGCCGGAGCCACATGGTCAAAAGTGACTGCGGGCCTGCCTGCGGAAGACTTGGGGCGCATCACGTTCGCGCCATCGCCGAAAGATCCAGCTCTGGTCTATGCCTCTATTGAAGCCGCCAACAAGAAGAGCGGCATCTTCCGCTCCACAGACTTCGGTTCGTCATGGGAACTACGCGCGCCGCAGGAGTTCGCCGGCATGTACTTCGGCCGCATCTATGCGGACCCACACGCCGCCGATCGCGTCTACTTCATGAATGTCCGCATGAGTGTTTCTGACGATGGCGCGAAGACCTTCCATCCGCTCGGCGAAAAGTTCAAACACAGTGACAATCACGTGATCTATGTGGACCCGCGCGACGCCTCGCATTACATTGTCGGCTGCGATGGCGGCGTTTATGAAAGCTATGACCGCGCGCAGAATTGGAGCTTCAAGAGCAACCTGCCGTTGGGCCAGTTCTACGATGTGGCCGTCGACAATCAAGCGCCTTTCTACTTTGTCTATGGCGGCACGCAGGACAACTCCTCGGTAGGCGGCCCCGCGCGCACGCGTAATTCGAGTGGCATCACCAACGCCGATTGGTTTGTGACGCAAGGCGGCGATGGCTTCCAAACACGCGTCGATCCTGAAGACCCGAACACCATCTATGCTGAGCTTCAGTACGGCGTGTTGACGCGCTATGACCGGCGCACCGGTGAACGACAGGGCATCCAGCCGCAGCCCGGCCCCGGCGATGAACCGAACCGTTGGAACTGGGATTCGCCCTTGTTGATCAGCCCGCATAATCACACGCGAATCTATTTCGCCGCTCAGAAAGTGTTCCGCAGCGATGACCGGGGCAGCACATGGCGCGCCGTCTCTCCCGATCTGACGCAGAAGGTGGACCGCAACACGCTTCCCGTAATGGGCAAGGTGTGGGGGCCCGATGCCGTCGCGAAGAATACGTCGACAGCTTTCTATAGCAACATCTCTTCGCTCTCGGAATCGCCTAAGAAAGAAGGGCTGCTCTACGCGGGTACTGACGATGGGCTCATTCAAGTCTCTGAAGACGGCGGCGGGCACTGGCGCAAATCGAACGATTTTCCCGGCGTGCCGCAACGCTCTTACGTAAGCCGCGTGCTTGCTTCGCAGCACGATGTGAACACGGTCTATACGTCGCTTGAGAATCACCAATCGGGCGATTACAACCCCCATCTGTTGCGCAGTACGAACGCGGGCAAATCATGGACTTCCATTCGCGGCGATCTTCCCCTGAACGGCGCGGTCTATGCCATCGCCGAAGATCCCAAGAGTAAGGACCTGCTGTTCGCAGGCACCGAATACGGCCTCTACTTCAGCGTGAACGGCGGCACGAATTGGGTTCGTTTGAAGAGCGGGCTGCCCACCATCGCAGTCCGCGATCTGGCCATCCAGAAGCAGCAGGACGATCTCATCGTAGGCACCTTCGGGCGCGGCATTTATATTTTGGACGACTACAGCGTGCTCCGTTCGCTCACGCCGGAGACGGCCGCCAAGGACGCCACACTCTTCCCCGTTCGCGATGTGCCGATGTATGTGCAAGCCGGGCCTTACGGTCAAGGCCAGAAAGCCAGCCAGGGTGAAGCGTTCTTCAGCGCCGAAAATCCGCCGTACGGCGCTACGTTTACTTACTATTTGAAATCAAGCCTGAAGACGCGCGCCGACCTCCGCAGAGAAGCTGAAAAGAAAACGGGCGTTGTGAAGTATCCCGATGCCGAAGCCTTCCGCGCGGAGGCCACCGAAGAAGCGCCGGCCGCGATTCTCACCATCACCGATGCCAATCAAAAAGTGGTTCGCCGCTTGATTGCACCCGCCGCTGCCGGCTTCCATCGCGTGACATGGGATCTGCGCGAACCCGCTCCCGTGCTGGCCCGCCCGCAGCGTGCCGAGCCCGATGAAGACGAAGGCTTCGGACCTTCTCCCAGCGGGCCGGCAGTGTTGCCCGGCAAGTATCAGGTGTCGCTTTCGCAGCGTGTGGATGGCACCATCACTCCCGTGACGGGCACTATGAGCTTTACTGTGACGGGCCCGCGCGGTGAGCTCACCACGCTCACCAGCTTCCAACAGAAAGTGGCCAAGCTGCAGCGCCAAGTGGTGGCCGCGCTTGAGACCGCGAACACTATGAAGACCAATCTGGCCACCATGAAGCGCGCGATGTATGAGACGCCGGGCGCGTCCACAGACCTGATCAACACAGCCACGGCGCTCGATAAGCGCACCGATGAAATTCTGCTCGCGCTACGCGGCGACCTCGTGCTTCGCGCGCACGATGAGAACACGCCGCCCTCCATCTCTGAACGTGTTCAAAGTATCCTCATGACGCAGCGTAGCTCCACCGCGAACCCCACCACCACGCAGCAAAAAGATTACGAGATCGCGAACGCAGCGCTAGCTGAGCAACAGGCAAAGCTGAAGGCCCTTGCCGCGGGCGATGTACGTAATTTGGAGACCCAGTTAGAAGCACTGGGCGCGCCGTACACGCCCAAGCTTTAAAAAACGAAACGCCCCGCAAGCTGAACCGTGCGCGCGGGCCGCGCCACGCTGATGATGCCGAAATCGTTATTGCCGAGTGTGTGGCCAGGGATATCGAAGTTCGCGAAATTGAACAGGTTGAAGAAACCCGCGCGCAATTCCAGATGCGTTCCTTCGCGCAAGGCAAACTCTTTGGCCGCGCTGAAATCGACAAGCTCGCTTCCGGGCCCACGCAGCACCGAGCGCGGCGAATTGCCGAACTTGAAATTCGCGGGGTGCGCGAAGGCCGCTGTATTGAAGTAGCGATTCAACGTGCCCGAGGCAGCATCGCTCAAACTGCCCACAAGATCGGGGCGCGTAGTGCCGGCCGGGAACGCGTTGGTGGAGTTCGCGGCATCGTAGACGGTAAAGACCTGGCCCGATTGAAACGTGGCTTCAAGGCCCAATTGCCATCCGCCTGCCAGCAGATCCGAACGCCCTGCTGCCGCCGGAACTGGCGAACGTGATAGAGCGTGGTGATGAGCAGCCTGATGCGGCACGTCGGTCCCGCTGCGTCCCTTGTCCAGGCGCCGGTTGTATTGGTCCTGGTAGCTGCCAGGGTCGCCGAATTCATCGCCGGCGGCCACGTCGTCCAGGAACTTCGAAAAGGTGTAGTGAGCCAGAAACGCAAGGCCGTTCGAAAAGCGGCGCTCTGTTTTCACGAACACCGCGTGATAAGTGGAGTTGCCAATCGCCGGGTTCACGGAAGTCACGTTGCTGAACTGCGGGAAGGGCCGCTTGCTCTGCGTATCGCCGGAGCCCAGTAACGCCGAGGGCACCTGATCGATCGTTACATCGTTACCGGTGAGATGATGGCTCACGTTGCCCAGATATCCTGTTTCCACCAAAAGGTTCGGCAGCACTTCCTTCTGTAGATCGAAGTTGTATTGATAGCTGATGGGCGTGGGGCGATGCCTATCGAAAAACTGCACCGCCGTCAGCGCCTTCTTGCCGGGTGCAACGGCGCCGAAGCCTGGCGTGTCTATCGAAGGACGCGTGTATGCGGGGAAGCCATTCGCCAACTGCAGAGCATAGGCGGTCTCGCTTGCGGAGGTGGCCACGCTGAAGCTATCGGAATAGCCGAGCGTTGCGCTGGTAGTGACAGAGGTGCTCACGTTCGGCCCATAAAAAATGCCGCCGCCGCCGCGAATCACCAGGCCGCGCGGACCGCTGTAAGCGAAGCCTAAGCGTGGCGCGAAGTTCTTATAGTTGGCATCGAAGCTGGTCTCCGGTGCGCCATTTCTGCCGGCGAAGGTGACCACACCAGGCGTGCCGGATACCGGGTTGACAGCGTAAGGGTTGAAGCCGTTCAGTTTGTTGCCATCCACTTGGCGAGGCAGTTCCGATTCCCACCGCAGGCCGGCGTTGATAGTCAGGCGGCTAGCCACACGGTAATCGTCTTGAACGTATCCGGCCCAGTAGGAAGCTCGCGACAGAATCGTATCCGTCTTGCTCAAGCTTGCCGAGTTCGCCAAGCCAAGCAGGAAGCTGGCATAAGCATCGCCTGTTGTGCCCGAAGCGCCGGGCAGATCGGTAATCAACCGGTTGAACACCAGATTGCCCGATGACGACAGGTTGTTCGATTCGTTGTTCGAACCGAAGCGATATTCCACGCCGGCTTTCAAGGCGTGCTTTCCTGCGAACTTCGAAACGGCGTCCTGCAATTGCGTATCGCGAATGGGAGTCTGCACGCGCAGTATGGAACTGTTCGCCACGCCCTGGCTGCCCAGCAAGCCATAGCCGGTCACGTTGAAAGTGGGGAACGCGGCTCCATCGACGCCGGTCAAACCGAGCTTGCCCGCATAGTTTTCACCCGCGCCCGCACGGCCCTGCACAAACTTGCGCTGCATGAAGCTCACTTCGAAATTATTCAGCAGCGTGGGGCTGAACGTATGCAGGTGAGTGACGGCTACGCTCTGGATTCGCACGTCGGTCGAAGTAGCCAGCGGGTCTGAGGCAGCGATGCCGTAAGAACCCCCGCTGTTGGTTGTCGCGTCGTTGATGTAATAACGGGCAGAGGCGCGATCGCGTTCGGAGAACGTATGGTCCAGGCGGCCCACCACAATGTTGCGGCTCAATATAGAGCTGCTGTTGCCCACATAGTTGTTCGCCAAGCCGGGCAGGTTCGGCACAGGCCAAAACTGGCTGGCGGCGCGCGCCACGGGGTCGATTCGGCTTGCGGGAATTTGGTTCTTCTCAAACGGCTGCTTCGTGAGCGGGTTATACAGGCGCGCGGGAACCGCGGAAAAATCGCCCGCGCGTTCGGCCAGGGTCGGCACTGTTGTGCGAATGGTGTCGCTCGCCGTTTGCCGCGTTTCTTCCCAGCTTGCAAAGAAGTAAGTCTTGTCGCGTCGGACAGGCCCGCCCAGCGCACCGCCGAACTGGTTCAAGCGCAGCGGTGGCTTGGTTCGCGCGAAAAAGTTGCGGGCATCGAGAGCATCGTTGCGCAAGTATTCGAACAAGCTGCCATGAACGTGATTGGTGCCGGAGCGCGTGGTGAGCGCGATGATGCCGCCTGTCGAGTGGCCATACTCCGCTGCGTAATTGTTGCTGATCACGCGAAACTCTTCCAGCGCATCGAGCGGCAAACTCGCCACCTGCTGCGGCCGCGTCAAGCCCACCGCGTTGCCGATGCTTCCGCCATCGAGCGTGAACATCTGGTTCCGCACGCGCCCGCCCGCGACGGAGAACACCGGGTAATTTTCAGCGCCCTGACCCGGGTCCACCACAACCACTCCCGGCGAAAGCGACACCAGCGAATTGGCCGAGCGGTTGGGCAGCGGCAGGCTCTCAATGTATTCGTGCCCGACGACTTGCGCCAGGCTCGAACTCTGCGTCTCGGTAAGCGGCGCGGATTCCGTGACCACCACCGCTTCGCCCATCGCGCCCACCACCAGTGTGAAATCCAGAGCCAGCACTTGCGACGTAGCCAGCGGCACTGCCTGTTGGCGCGCCACTTCGAAACCGGTAGCCGAAACGGTGACGGTGTATTGGCCGGGAATCAGCGCGTCGGCCCGATAAGCGCCGTCCTGATTCGTCACCGAAACCACGGGGCTGCCGCCGCTTCGATTCACCACCTGCACCGAAGCTCCCGGGATGCGCGCGCCAGTTTGATCGTGCACCACGCCCGTGATGCTGCCTGAGCCCACTTGACCGATTGCGCTTGCGGCTTGCAGGAGAACTACGATTGCGAAGATTCTTCCCATAACATCCTAATGTCCATATAGTATATCCAGATTCATGTGTTTTACGCTTTTCTTTTCGCGCGCTAAGATGGACCATGGAAGCTGCGCCCCTCCTGGACCGGCTATTTCTCGAAAAACTCGAACGGCTCACCATTCAATGGCAGAAGTCGTTCCCGGGGCTTGTGGGCGGGCATAATCCGTCGCGGTTCGCGGGCGGCGGGCAGGAGTTTTTGGATCACCGCCAATTCCATCAGGGTGACGATTTGCGCTCCGTCAATTGGCGCGCGTATATGCGCCTGGACAAAATGTTTCTGAAGATGTTTCAGATTGAGCCGCGCATTCCGATTCGGCTGCTGCTGGATACCAGCGCGTCCATGGCCGCGGGCGATGGCTCGAAATTTCGGTTTGGCCGGCAGTTGGCGGCGGCGCTTTCTTATGTGGGGCTGGTGCGGCATGACATGATTTCCATTCATCCGTTTTCATCGCACCTGGGCGAAGGCAAGCGAACCGGCGGCGGACGGACGCAGTTTTCTTCTACGCTCCGCTACTTCGAAACCCTAAAGGCGGAAGGACGCACGGATTTTCACCATGTGGTGCGCGAGTTCATCTCCACGTTCGGCCAGCGCGGTTTGCTGATTGTGATTTCAGATTTTCTGGACGAAGCGGATTGTGAAAAGGCGCTCCAGTATCTGGGCGATTTCGGGCATGAATTGTTCCTGATCCAGTTGTGGACTGAGGAGGATCGCGTGCCGCCATGGTCGGGCGAGTTGGAACTGGAGGACGGTGAGACCGGCAACTCGGTGAAGCTGCAGTTCGACGATGCCGCGCGCAAGAATTACACGGCTGCCTTCGACGAATTCACGGCTCGCGTGGAGCATCTGGCGAATCGCGCGAATGGAAAATATGTAGGCGTATCGACGGCGCAGACTCTAGAAGATATCGTGTTCGGCAAGTTCGTTCGCGCGCGAGGCGTTGCGTGAACGGAGGCAGGGGCCGATGTCGTTCCTGAACCTGGGGCTGGGCCAATTTCTGGTGCTGTTCAGCGCGGTCTCAGCGCTATCGGTGGCTTTATATTTGCTGGACCGTTCGCGCCGGCGCATTGTAGTTTCCACGCTGCGCTTCTGGACTGCGGCGGATCAGCCGACCGCGGTGCAGCGCCGCAAGCACATTCAACAGCCGCTCTCGCTGATACTGCAGTTGCTGGCCATGCTGCTGTTGCTGCTGGCCATTTCACAACTGCGCATTGGGACGGAAGCAGGGCAGGCGCGGCGGCACGTGCTGATTCTTGAAACGTCGGCATGGATGGGCGCGCGAGCCGATGCGAAACAGACACTGATGGATGTGGCCCGCACGCGCGCACGGGCTTATCTGAATGCACTGCCACGCACGGACGAAGTGATGCTGGTTCGCGCCGATGCTCTGGCCACGCCCGCGACGCCGTTCGAGAGCGATCGAGCGAAGTTGGAGGCGGCGATTGCGGGGTCGGAGGCGTCGTCTACGTCGCTCAATTTGGATCAGGCTTTTTCGGTTGCGAAGACAGCGCAGGGCAACACGCGATCGCGCGGCGAGATTGTATTTGTGGGCTCGGGACTGGTGAATGAATCGGACGGTGCGATGCAGGATCTGCCGAACCTGCGCGTGTTTCCGGTGGGGACGGGCACCGAAAATTTAGGGCTGCGCAAGATTGGCTTGCGGCGCGCGGCGAACGATTCGGAGGTGTGGGAAATTCTGGTGTCCGTGCGCAACTATGGTTCGCGAGCTAAGGAAGTTGTGATCTCTGCCGCCGTTTCCGGTTCGCCCGCCGGTGCGCAGCGCCTGGTGCTTGCGCCGCACTCCGAACAGGAAGCCACTTTTTCATATCGGACGCGCGCATCCGGAATTCTGCAGGTGCGACTGCTGCCGAACGATGCGTTCCCGAATGACAACCGCGCGCAGGTGGAGTTGCCGGCCGAAGCGCCGCTGAGCGTGACCGTGTATTCCGACAGGCCGGAAGCTTTGAAGCCGCTGCTGGCCGCGACGCGCCAAGTGACTGCGGTCTATAAGCCTGCCTCGCAATACGCGCCGACCGATAAGGGCTTGGTGCTGCTGGATGGGTTCCGCCCGGCAACGCGTCCGCAAGCGCCTTCCATTTGGATCGATCCACCGGCGTCCGGTTCGCCGGTACCCATCCACGCGCGCGTGAGCAATCCGGCGCAATTGCGCTGGCTGACCGACAATGCGCTGGGCGCGGGTTTGCGCACGCGCGATGTGCGGCTTGCGGCAGCTTCTATCTTCAATACCGCGCCGGGCGATATCAAGGTTGCGGAGACGGATCAGGGGCCGGTGATTGTCGCGCGGCCTTCGAATCCGAAACTGGTCGCTATCGGTTTTCAACCATCGGCTATGCGTTATGAACTGGCAACGCCGCTGCTCTTCGCCAACATCTTTCGCTGGATTGCGCCGGATACGTTTTTGGAAAAGCGGATCGAGACGCAACCGGTGGGCACGGTGAATGTAAGTGTCGCGCCGGGGACGGATCCAGCCACGATACGCGTGGCGCGTGCAGATGGTTCGGCGGTGCCGTTTACCGTGCAGGGCGAACAGCTGCACTTCTTCGCGGGGACGCCGGGAACGGTACGAGTGGTGACCGGTGAGCGCGAGACCATTTATTCGCTGAGCCTTCCTGAAGTGGCGGACAGCAAATGGGTCGCGCCGCTGAATGCGCGCAAAGGGCTGCCGACCTTCCGGCAGACCACGGGTGCGCGCGACATCTGGCAATGGCTGGCAATGGCTGCGGCGGGGTTGCTGGTTTTTGAATGGATGCGTTGGGGCCAGGCTGTCAAGCGAATCTCAAGTGCGCGCCCGGCCCGCCTGAAGAAGGTGGCATGACCGTTCTTCACCCCGCTCTGTTGCTGTTGAGTTTGGCTCCGCCGGCGTGGGCGGCATGGCTATGGCGACAGACTCCGAACAAGCGCAGCCTGATCATGAAGACGCTTTCGCTGCTGGCGATTGCGGTTGCCGTCGCCGAGCCGCAATTGAATTTCAATCAGACCAAAGTGGCGGTGGCCGCACTGGTGGATACCAGCGCCAGCACGAGTCAGCAGGATTTGCAAAGCGCCAATGCGCTGCTGAACACGTTTGAAAAGATGCGCGGTTCGAACTCGCTTGCAGTGCTGCGTTTTGCGCGTTCGGCAGCGCCGGCGCAAAGGTCGGCAAGCGGAACATGGGCCGTTTCCACCTCGCCGGGCGATGCTTCGCGCGCGACGAATTTAGAGAGCGCCATCCGCGATGCAGTGGCTCAATTGCCTTCGGGCCAGGTGCATCGTGTGGCTCTGATTTCGGATGGACACGAAAACACGGGCACCGTAACGCGCGCCACCTGGCAGGCGCAACAGTTGGGCGTGCCTATCGATACCTTCGCCATGGCGGGGCGGCCGAAGCCGAACCTGCGCGCGGAATCGGTATCGTTTCCCGCTGAAGTGTTTTCGGGAGAGCACTTTCCTATCGATCTGACCGTGACCTCGCCTTCGGCATCGGCGGCTACCGTGGAAATTTCAGCGGAAGGCAAGACGCTGGGCAGCAGCGCGGTTCAGTTGCAGGCAGGCGAAAATCACTTGCGTGTACGCTCCAGCTTGACTGCAACCGGAGCCGTTGATGTAGCGGGGCTGCTGCGTACAGCGTCTCTGGGCGATGCGCGTTTCGAGCAAGCAGTCACAGTTCGGCGCCCTAAAGTGCTGGTGCTTTCGCAAGACCCGGCTGGTTCGGAAGAGCATCTGACGCATGCCCTGACGGCCAACCAGTTCGATTGGACACTCACCGCGCAACCGCTTCCGCCCAAGCTGGACGATTACCAGCTTCTGGTGTTCAACAACTGGGACATGGAGGGCATTGCGCCTTCGGACAAAGTGCGCATCGAGCAGTTCGAACAGCAGGGCGGGGGATTGCTTTGGATCGCGGGCGAGAAGAATCAGTACATTGAAAAAAAGCCCGGCACCCCGGAAGATGCGCTGGAGCGTTCTTTCCCCGCGAAGCTCGCGCCGCCGCGTTCGCCCGAAGGCACATGCGTGGTGTTGATCATCGATAAGTCTTCCTCGATGGAAGGCAAGAAAATGGAGCTGGCGCGCGCGGCTTCCATCGGCGTCGTGGAAAATTTGCGGCCCATCGATTCGGTGGGTGTGCTGATGTTCGACAACTCATTTCAGTGGGCCGTGCCCATTCGCAAAGCGGAAGACCGCACGCTGATCAAGCGCCTGATTGCCGGCATCACTCCGGATGGCGGCACGCAGATTGCGCCCGCGCTGACAGAGAGCTATCACAAAATTGCGGCGGTGCAGGCGGTCTATAAGCACATTGTTCTGTTGACGGACGGCATCTCCGAAGAGGGCGATTCCATGGGGCTTTCGCGCGAAGCTGCGACTAACCATGTCACCATTTCCACGGTCGGTTTGGGTCAGGATGTGAACCGCGCGTACCTGGAAAAAATTGCTTCCTTTTCGAAAGGAAAATCTTACTTCCTGAACGACCCGACCGGCCTGGAACAGATTCTTTTGAAAGACGTTCAGGAGCATACCGGCACCACGGCAATTGAGAAATCCATCCATGCGACTGTGCTGCAGAAAGCCGAGTTGCTGGAGGGCGTGGGGATGGAGAGCGCGCCGGCGCTGCAGGGGTATGTGCGGTTTGAGCAGAAGCCTAGCGCGGCGGAGTTGATGGAGATCGACGTGGCGGCGCAGGGCAAGAAAGATCCGTTGTTTGTGCGCTGGCAGTATGGGTTGGGGCGGTCTGCCGTGTTCGCCTCCGATGCCAAGAGCCGCTGGGCCGCCAATTGGGTGGCGTGGCCGGGTTTCGATAAATTCTGGGCGAATGTGTTTCGAGATCTGTTGCCGCACTCGACGGCGACGGAGGCTGTTTCGTCGTATGACGTAGCTTCGGGCGAACTGATTGTGAACTATCATTTAGGCCGCAACATTGCAGACCCCGCGAAGACGCCGGATATTTTTGCGCTCGGCCCGGGCAAGTTCGCGAAGCCGATGAAGGTGGTGAAACTGGCTCCTGGAACCTATCGGGCAAGCGTGCTCATCGGCGCCAATCAGGGCTTGTTCCGCATCCGGCCGGCGCTTGAATCGCGTGCTTTTCCTGAGGTGGGCTTTTACCGCGAAGAAGCGGAACTGCGGGAGTACGGGTCTAACACGCTGCTGCTGAAACAGATTGCGGATTCGACAGGCGGCACATTCCACGCCGGCCTTAGCAACCCCGGCGACATCTATAACGCGAATGGCCGCTTTGTGCCGGCAACGCTGCAACTCTGGCCGGGCTTGCTGGCGCTGGCTCTGCTGTTGAATCTGGCGGAACTGATTCTGCGCAAGTGGAAAGGCATTTTCGAAGCGCTGCAGGGCCGCCGACCTGCTGTTGCGCTGTTGCTGTTCGCCGCGCCGCATTCGGCCATCGATCAGAAGTTCGCCGAGATCGAGATGGAAAAATTGCGGCCCGGTACGCACCTGGCGATGCCGGCCGCAGAATGGAACACCTGGGTGCGTACTCAGGTGCCGGCTGGTGTGCATCGCCCGCGCATCGTGCTTGGGAACGGCACCGTCACCGCCACCGCCGATGTGGACTTCGCCGAAGTGCAACATGCTTCCGGCGAGCCTCCGAACTGGTTCGTTGAAAATCTGCTGCGCGGACAGCATTCCGTCTCCGCCACGGCGCGCATTCAGTCGCACGGCGGTAAGGGCCGCGTCGATATCGAGCGTGTGGAAGTGGGCGGATTCGCCGTTCAGGGGCGCGTGGTGGATTGGCTTATCGATCAATATGTTCGGCCTACGCACCCTGACGCGCAAACCGGAATCTGGTTCGAGTTCGTGCACGGTATCGACCGTCTGGAAATTACTCCGGCCGCAGTCACGGTGGTGATTGGCGGCGACCTGGTGGAGCTTCGGCAGCGTACCGACATTCGCTATGCGACGGCGAACAATTTCATGGGGCGGGCCTTTTATAAGACTGCTCACGCCTACATGCAGCGGGAGGCGGCGGACGCGCTGAACCGCGTGGAGCAGGCGCTCAACCTTAAGGGCCTGGGTCTGCTGGTGTTCGACGCTTACCGGCCATGGTCAGTCACCAAGCAGTTCTGGGACGCAACGCCACCCGCCAAGCGGGAATTTGTGGCCGACCCGGCGAAAGGCTCGAAACACAACCGTGGTTGCGCGGTGGATTTGACACTCTATAACCTGCAAACTAAACGCGCGCTGGCGATGCCCGGCGAATACGACGAAATGACCCAGCGTTCCTATCCCACCTACCAAGGCGGAACGGCGGAACAGCGCGCGAATCGCGATCTGCTCCGCCGTTCCATGGAACAACAGGGCTTCACTGTCAACGAGAGCGAATGGTGGCACTTCGATTACAAGACCTGGCCCACTCACCCGGTCGCCAACTGGGAATGGTTCTGACTAACGTTTGCGCTTGGCGGGCGCGGGCGCCTTTTTCTTAGCGGGAGCCGGAGCGAAATCGGTGTCGTCTTCTTCCTTCCTCCTCTTCGTCCTCGCTCTCGTCGTCTTCGGTCTCTTCGTCGTCCGATTCGTCTACTTCTTCTTCGTCATCGTCTTCTTCGGCCTCACCGCCCGCCGCGGCCAGGATGCGCTTTGAAATTTCGCTGAGCCTGGCGTCGGTCTGCTCTTCCTCTTCAAGCGTTTGTTGCAGCAAATCGGCCACTTCCTGATTCCCGAGCGATTCGGCGATAGTACGGACGGTGCCATAGGCCGCGATCTCATAATGCTCGGCGCGCTGAGCGGACGCGATCAACATGCAGTCCTTCATCTCGTCGGACGCGTCTTCCTGGATGGTTTCCTGGCCTTCTTCCACCAGGCCTTTCATGGCTGCGCAGGGCTTCGATTTGGCCTTCTTTTCAAGCAGCTCGAACACCTGCTCAATCCGCGCGACCTGACCCTTGGTCTGTTCCAGGTGTTCCGTGAACGCGGTTTTTAACTCTTCATCGGTGGCCGCTTTGGCCATCTTGGGCAGAGCTTTTGTCAGTTGCTTTTCCGCGTCATACAAATCTTTGAGCTGCTCTTCCAGCAGGCTATCCAAAGTATCGATCGTCATAAGTAACTCCCGCCAAGCTAGCTAGCAGGAACCAAGCCAAAAACGAGGGAGTTAGTTAGTGAGACGTAACTAGAAATACAACTTCAAACCAAGTTGAAGCACGCGCGCGGCTTCTCCGGTTTGGATTACAGTCTGAGTGGAAGGCGGAGCGACGGCCGCGCAACAAACCTGGCCGAAGACACCGGAGGCAATGCTCGGGCTGCCGGCGGAGGCGTCGCGAGGATTATCGAAATTGACATGATTCAGGACGTTGAAAGCTTCCGCCCGGAACTGCAGCCGCAGCCTTTCGGTGAAGTTGAAGTTCTTCGAAACGCTGGCATCGAAATTGTGAAAGTTCGACGCCGTGAAGATATTGCGGCCGGCGCCATCGCCACCGGGCGCGGGAGTTGCGAAACCGGTTCTCCCGTTCGCGAAGACGACAGGGCCCACAATGCCGGGAAGATCGAACAAACCGGCCACTGGCTTGGTTCCTAGGATGTCCGCTCTGGATTCATGGGAGAAATTCGCGGTGCGCTGGCCGCTGCGTACGGAGAAGGGTTCACCGCTTTGAAATATGTAAATACCATTCACTCCCCAGCCGCCCAGGACTGCTTCACCGATCCCGTGCAGTCCGCTGAAAAACGACTTGCCCTTACCGAATGGCAGGTCATAGACGAAGTTGGTAACCAGGACATGGCGGCGGTCGAAATCGCTGCGGGCGCGTTCGTTGCGCCAATCGCGCGTATCGACCGGGGTGCGTGAGTTGGTGGTGGACAAGCCGCCGCCGGACGATGCGCCGATGGGATCGACCGACTGATCGTCAATCGACTTACCGAGCGTGTAAGCAAAGCCTAGTAATAACCCCTGGCTGAATCGCTTTCGGGCAGTAAGTTGGAAGGAGTGATAGTAAGAATCGCCGCCGGAATCGACATAGGTGATGGCTCCGAACTGTTGGTTCGGGCGTAAGTGGGCGGCGAGCGTAGTTTGTTCGATGCGTCCGGCGAAGTTACCGGCTGCATTATTTACCAGGTCGGTGGCGGTGGCGCTGCTGTTGACGAAGGCGCTGGTTACGGCGCCGCTTGTAACTAATGGCACAGCGCTTCCCGTGACGCCCGCAGGACAGCCGCTGCCATCAGGATTGCAACCGGCGCCGCGGTTGCGCTGCAGGGCCAGGAAAGACGGGAGAATGGGGTCGGCGTTAATCTGATTGACATCGTAGCCACGCAGCAGCCGCAGACCTCGCTTGCCGATATAGCCGGCTTGCACCACCACATTACCGGGAAGCTGGCGCTGGATGGTCAGGTTCCATTCGTGAACAGTGGGAAGCTTGAGGTTCTGATCGAAAACGGTCAAGGCCGGCGCGGAGTTGAGGAGCGAGGGCTGCAGCGTCAGGCTGTCGGCGGGCTTGTTCGTGGGCGGCGTGAGTTGCAGGGGGAAGCCGCTGGCAATTCGCAAATCCGGAACAGCCGCGCAGCCTGGAGTCTGGGAGCCGATGTTCGCGGTGCAGGCGGTGGTCAGGCCCGGCACCTTGCCCGCCACGGCGGTTACTTGAAAGGTGGAAATGGGGTCGAAAGAGATCCCATAGCCGGAGCGAATTACGGTTTTGCCGGTGCTGCCGGGCTGCCAAGCAATACCGATGCGCGGACCCACGGCGCCCAGGCTGTTGTTCGCGTACCATCGATCGGAATGAACGAAGCCTACCAGGCCCCTTGAGCCGTCGATAGGCTTATCGGGCACATAGGCGCGGTCGCCGGCTTCGCTGGGAGCGGGGTTCACTTCCCAACGCGCGCCGTAGTTGACCACCAGGTTCGGGCGGACACGCCACTCATCCTGCAGATACATATTGTATTGCTTGGCGCGAATGCCCTGCGCCCACAGTGTCACTCCGGAGCCGGTCAGGAAGGGCAAATAGTTATTGCTCCGGATGTCACCCAGAAATACCTGCCGCAGTTGTGCGGGGATGCCCAACACATCGTTGATGGTGTTCAGAAGGTTCGTATTGTCAGTGGAATTGATGCCGTTGGTTCCCACGGTTGGCGTGGTGAAACCCTGCGGCGGGCGCGTGCCGGAAGAGAAGCTGAGGACCGGCGTAACGTTGACGCCGCCGGGCTGGCCGCGCTGATCGTTATGTTCGTAAAAGCGCACGTTGATGCCGGTGCGGATGGAGTGCGCGCCTTTGGTGATGCTCAGGTTGTCTAGAAACTGGGGCGTGGTGACAGCGCGCGCGGTGCGCGGCGTGTTGGTATAAGGGCTGGTGACGTTGTTGAAACTGTATGGCGGAATGTTCGGGAAATCGGGATTGGCTTCGCCCTGCGTAAAAAGGAACACGAACCGCGCAAAACCGGCGGTGAACTCATTGACGATGCGCGGAGAAAACACGCGCCGGTAGCTGACGGCCAGATTCTTTGTGTTACGGAACACTTCGCCTTCCGGCGGGAAGCCGGGGTAGACCACGGGGCGCGCGTTCAGCGGGTCGCCGCCCTTGGTGTTGTAAGTGGATTGCAGCCAGCGGACGAACACGGTGTTGCTCTGGTTAAAGGTGTGGTCCACACGGAAATTGTAAGAAGGGCCGCCCACGCGAGTCGGCGGATTCCACGAATAACCGGCAAAGTTCAAGCCATCGCCAGCGCCATAGTTATTCGGCGAAGGCAGCTTGGAAAAGAGCGCGCCGATGGTCTTATCGACCCCGATGCCCTTGGGGTCGTTCGCGGCAAAGTTGTAGCTTTGCACGCAGCCAAGGTCGGTGGGGCTGGCGCAGTTCCGCACGCCGGCAACGTATTGGCCGGTGCTGCGATCCACCAGTTGCGGGCTGTTTCGGATGATGGTTTGGCCGCCAATGACAAGCGGCGAGGCTGGATTGGCGACGAAATACCGGTATACGCCGGCCTTGGCGCTGGGCGTGTAAAGCGTGGGGACGCTGCCCAGGCTTTGATCCACGGGCTGAGTAAAGTTCGCCTTGGTTTGCTGCCAGCCGCCGAAGAAGAACGTCTTGTTTTTGATAATGGGCCCGCCCACTTCGAAGCCGAATTGATTCAGCTTGATTTCCGGCTTAGGCGCGCCGTTGGCGTTGGCGAAAAAGTCGCTCGCGTTGAAATCTGTATTGCGGACGAATTCGAAAAAGCTGCCATGAAACTGGTTGGTGCCGCTGCGTGTGGCAATGGAAATGGCCGCACCGCTATTACGCCCTTCTTCGGGCGAGGCGTTGCTGGTGGTGACTTTGTACTCGTCGACATTATCCGGCGTCAGGCGGTAAAGATTGCTGACCGGATTCGGGACGGTGGATTCGTTGGCTTCAATGCCGTCGATAGTGACGTTGAAACTACGGTCGCGCGATCCATTCACATGCAGGCCGCTACCGGCTCCGCCGGCGGAACGCTGCACCACTCCGGGTTCCAGCACGATGAGCGAAAGCGGATTGCGTCCATTCAGCGGAAGATCCTGAATAGCCTTCTGTGTGACCACGTTGCCGATGCTGGCGTTCGAAGTTTCAAGCGCCTCCGCCGCCGCTTCTACGTTGACTGTGTCGGTCGAAGCGCCTACTTCGAGCGCCACATTCACGGCTAACGGAGTGGAGACTTCCAGGATGTTGCCGGACCGCGCATACTTCTTGAAACCGGCGGCTTCGACGGTGAGGGAATACGGCCCGAGCGGCAGGGAAGGGAAGGAATAGAGCCCGGCGTCAGTGGTTTTCTGTGTGTAAACGATGCCGGTGGCTTCGTTGCGCGCCGTCACCTGAGCGGCCGCGATCACCGCGCCGGAAGGATCTGTAACGCTGCCGGAAATACGGGAGAGACCGTTCTGCCCGTAACAGGAAAAAGCCAGCAAAGACGCAAGTGTGACCCGAAGAAGAGATTGCCCCATGGTTTGCAGTCAGGATACAACCTTTTCCGGACTGATGTGCTGGGCATCCCCTGTAATTAATCTGGCGCCTCGGTTCATAGTCACGTAGTTATAAAACCATTCGATGAGCACGGTTACGCGGTTGCTGAAGCCCACCAGATACATGAGGTGAATGAAGAGCCAGAGCAGCCAGGCGAAGAGTCCGCCGAAGTGCAATTTGCCGATCTGGGCGACGGCGGAGGCGCGGCCTATAGTGGCCATGTTGCCCTTGTCCCAATAGTGGAAAGGCTTGATGGTCTCGCCGGCCAGGCGCGCTTTCACCAGCTTGGCGGCATAGGTTCCCATCTGTATGCCCACCTGCGCCACGCCGGGCAGTGGCTTGCCGGTTTGGTGGGGGAAGTTTGCCAGGTCGCCAATGACCAGGATTTCGGGGTGGCCGCGAAGGGAAAGGTCCGGTTCCACCACCACGCGGCCGCCTTTATCCACCTCAGCGCCGGTTTGCTCACCCAAGATTTTGCCCAGGGGAGAAGCTTTCACGCCGGCGGCCCAGATGACGGTTCTGGCTTCGATGCGGTCTTCCTTGTCGCCGGATTTTACGGTGACGCCGTGTTCATCGATGGCCGTGACCATGGTGCTGAGGCGTGTTTCCACGCCCAGGTTGTGGAGCTGGTTTTCAGCGCTTTTCGAAAGGTCTTCCGGGAAAGTGTTCAGCACGCGCGGCGAACCTTCCACCATGATGACTTTGGCCTGGCGCGTATCGATGGAGCGAAAATCGTGCACCACGATATCGCGCGCAATTTCGGAAATAGCTCCTGACATTTCCGTGCCTGTCGCGCCGCCGCCGATCACCACGAAGGTGAGGAACGCTTTCCGTTGCGCGTCATTGGTGGCCCGCTCGGCATTTTCGAATGCGATCAGGATGCGGCGCCTGATCTCGGTTGCGTTCTCAATTCCTTTCAGGCCGGGCGCAAGAGCGGCCCACTCCGGATGGCCGAAGTAATTGTCTGTGGTGCCTGGGCCGGCGATCAGCGTGTCGTAGGGGACGGTTGCGCCGTCGGTCAGATGCAGCGCTTTGGCTGCGGCGTCGATTCCGGTCACTTCACCCAAAAGCACGTGCGTGTTTTTGTTGCCGCTGAGAATGCCACGGATGGGCGCGGCAATTTCGCCAGGCGAGAGCGCACCGGTTGCCACCTGGTAAAGAAGCGGTTGGAAAAGGTGAAAATTCCGCTTGTCGATGACCGTGACATCGGCGTCCGCATTCTTGAGCGCCTTGGCGGCGTTTAAGCCCCCGAATCCGGCTCCAATGATGACAACGCGGTGACGTTTGGCGGTTGGTTCCATAAAAGTAGTCTAGCTATTCGATGCGGGCGGGATCGCTTATGATTGTGAGTGGATGGGACAACTTACTCCGAAGGCGCACAGCCTATTCGATGTTTACCTGATTTGTCTGATGTGGCTGGCGCCGATTTTGTTCGGCATCGAAGGCCCGGCGCGCTGGATTTTATGGACCGTTTGCGCGGTGCATCTGCTGGTGACGGCGGTGTCCGATACGCCGCTGGGGATGATCAAATTGATCCCGTTTCCGGTGCATGGGGCGATTGAGCTGATTGTTGGCGCGGTGTTTCCGTTCGTGCCGTTATTGTTTGGGTTCAGCCATCTGCCGAATGAGCGCCACTTGTTTTATGGGCTTGGCTTTGGGTTGCTGGTGATGTGGTTTCTGACCGATTACAAGTTTCGCTCCAGCGCGTGGACGAAAGAAGCCCACGTGGATACGGGCGTCGATGTGATCTCACAGAGCCTGCACTAAACGCTAGCGCGATTGAGCGGCAAGCGCTTCGGCCTTACGCCCAATTTCCGCCACGCTGCTCAAGCCTTCGAACCGTTCAGTGGGGCGGCCGGTGCGGTCATAAAGCACCGTGGTGGGAAGCTGCGTAATGGGAAGCTGTTCGTTGATGCTCTGCGCGCCTAGCAGCACCGGGTAGCGCATGGGGAAATCTTTCAGGAAGGGCGGCACGGCGGTGGCGCCTTCTTCATCCATGGAGATGCCGACGATGGCGATGCCCTTGGCGGCCAGCGTTTTACTGAGCTCATTGAATTCGGGGATTTCTTTGCGGCAGGGAACGCACCAGGTGGCCCAGAAATCCGCGATCACTACTTTGCCTTTGAGAGAGGCGAGATCGAACTTTGTCCCGGGCAGTGGGGTGAGCGGGAGCGAAGCGAGGGTCTTGTCGAGAGATGCCGCAACGGGGGCGGGCGGCGTGGATGCTGTTGCCGCTGGCGAAGGCGTATTGAGGAACGCGGCGTAACGGGCTGTATCGCGCGTGAGTTCGGGATAGTTCGCGACAACGCCGCCATCGGCATCGTAGATGACATAGAACGGGATGGCGATGGTGCCGAATTTCGATTCTTCCAGCTTCTGATTTTCCTGCGAAGCGGCGTCATTGCCATCTGTATAGAGATCGACGAGCACGAAGTTTTTCAGTAGCGCGGCAATCTCAGGGCGCGTGAACATGTTGGCCTTCATCCAGTGGCAGTTGGTGCAGGCGTAGCCGGTGAAGTTGACCAACACGCGCTTGCCTTCAGCCTTGGCTTTGGCGAGCGCGCCGGGCAGATCGTTCTTCATCCAGACGGCTTCGGCGGCCGCGCCTGCTCCCAAGCCGGCACCGGCGCTGGCGACGGGGACGTAGGCGTCCAGATCGCCCAGCTTGCCGCCGAACATTCCCGGCACAAGAGAGATGGCGAAGATGGAGAAGGCCAGGCCGGTGAGCAGGCGGCCGAGCGAGAGAGGTTCATCTTTTCCGATTCCATCCAGGCGCAGAAAGCCCAGCAGGTAGAGCGCGGCGGCCAGGAACAGCGCGATCCAAGCAGCGAGAAAACGTTCGCGGGTGAGGAAGCCCCATTGCAGCACCTGATCGATGCTGGAAAGATATTTCAGCATGGCCGCCAGAATGACAAAGCCCATCACCACCTTCACGCGCGCCAGCCAGCCACCGCTGCGCGGCAACTTTTTGAGGTAGGCGGGGAAGAGCGCGAGCAGGAAAAACGGCAGCGATAAGCCGGTGGCGAAGGCGATCATGCCCAGCGCGGGACGTGTGCCGCCGCCTTGTGCTGAAGCTGCCAGCAGTGTGCCCACGAAGGGGCCCACGCACGCGAAACTGGCAAGTGAAAAAGTAAGGCCCATCAGCAGCGTGCCCAGCGTGCCGCCGCCTTGTGAGGCATTGTTCAGGCGTGTGAGAACGGCTGAGGGGATGGTGATTTCGAACGCACCCAACAGGCTGAGGCCGAACACCAGGAAAATCAGGCAGATCACGCCGTTTACCCAGGGGTTCGAGCCCAGTTGCACAACGCCGAACGGGCCCAGCAGCGAGGTGGTCAAGAGGCCCAGACCGGCGAAGAGCACAATAATGCCTGCGCAGAACAGCGCGGCTTGGGTCAAAGTCTGCCGGCGTGTCGCGTTTTCCTGATTCAGGAAAAACGACATGGTGATGGGGATCATGGGGAAGACGCACGGAGTGAAAATGGCCGCCAAGCCGAAGCCGAACGCTAACAGCAGGAATCCGGCGAGGGAGCGGTCGGAACCGCTGGCGCCGGCGTTCGAAGCAGAGGGTGCTTTGGGTTCGCTGTAGCCTGCGGGAATGGCCATTGCGGCTCCCGCGGCGTTCGCGTCCACGGTCAGCATGCCGGGAATGTCGAAAGATTTTGGCGGGATGCAGGATGTATCGCTGCACACCTGGTAACGCGTCTTCACCGTGACGGCGGCCCCTCCCGCCGGGGCTTGCTTCTTGACATTCAGCTTCAGGTAAAAGACAGGCTCGCCCTCGAAGGTCTCCGTATCGGCGTCGAAATTGGGATCGTGCTTGCGAATGGGCTTTGGCTGGTAGACCTTCATGCCCTCGACGGCCGGCTGATCGTCAATCTTGATGGTGGTGGGGATGGGCGGAGGCGGCGTAGAAAGCGAATAGAGGTGCCAGCCAGGATCGATGTGCGCGGTGAGTTTCGCCGTTACGTCCGCGCCCGGCTTCGCAGCGGCAGGCACAAATTCCAAAGACCATTTGACGTGCCCGGCGCCGGTAAGCTGGCCCTGGACAACGAAAGGAGCGGCAAGCAGCATTGCCGCGGCAACACGAAAGGTTCGGAACTTCACTTCAAACTAGATGCAGCAGAGGCGGGAATGTTTTGCGCCGCCGCCAAAGTTCGTTCGATTTGTTCATTGATGTTGGCGGTGGAGAAATCGCGCGCCACACGGATGGCGTTCTTGATGGCTTTGGCGTTGCTGCTGCCGTGGCACACAATGGCCACGCCCTGCACGCCCAGAAGAGCCGCGCCGCCGTATTCGGAATAATCGATGCGCTTGCTCAGATCGCGGAAAGCGCCGCGCGAGAGCAGATAGCCGGCCTTGCGAAACAGGTTGGTCGCCAGGGATTCCTGAAGCAGACCCTTGATCATCTCAGCCACGCCTTCACTAACTTTCAAGGCGACGTTGCCCACGAAACCATCGCACACAATCACGTCGGCCGTGCCCGCGTAAATGTCGCGGCCTTCTACGTTGCCGACAAACTGGATGGGCAACTCCTTCAGCAGCGGCGTGGCGGCGCGCGTTAGTTCATTGCCTTTGTGCTCTTCCTCGCCGATGGAGAGCAAGCCCACGCGCGGGTTTTCCACCTTCAGCACCAGCCGGGAATAGAGCTCGCCCATCACCGCGAATTGCATCAGCATTTCCGGGGAACAATCGACATTTGCGCCCACGTCGACAAGCACCACAGGGCGGCCGGTCAAGGTGGGCAGTACGCCTGAAAGCGCCGGCCGGTCTACGCCGCGAATTTTGCCGAGCACCATTTTCGCGATGGCCATGCAGGCGCCGGTGTTGCCCGCAGACACGAACCCATGGGCTTCGCCGGCGGCGACTAAGCGGGAAGCCACGTGGACGGAGCTGTCTTTTTTGGAGCGGGCAGCCTTGGCGGCGCTGTCGTCCATGGTGATGCGTTCGGAGGCGTGAACGATCTCAATCGGCAACCCTTCGTGACCGGGATGCTTCTTGAGTTCGGCGGCAACCATCTCACGATCACCGACGAGCTTGATTTTTACGTTGAGTGTTTTAGCGGCCTCAATGGCTCCGGCTACCTCTGGTTCGGGAGCTTTGTCACCACCCAGAGCGTCCAAAGCAATGATCAGCATTGAAGGAGAACTTGAGGGCAACCTCGATAACAAACGTGCCGCAACTTACTGCGCGGCGACTTCGATCACTTCGCGGCCCTTATACTGTCCGCAATTGGGGCAAACGCGGTGAGGCATTTTGGTTTCGTGGCAGTTCGGGCATTCGGAAAGGCCCACTTTTTTCAATGCATCGTGCGCCCGGCGTTTCCCGGTACGTGCTGCGGAGTGTCTACGTTTTGGATTCGGCATCGCTTCTCAACCTAAATTTTCGAATTCAATTCACTTGAAACTGCTTTAACCCGCTCCAGCGGTCATCGGCCGGAGTTTCACTGCAATTACAATCGCTGTCATTGCGATTCTTGCCGCAAACCGGGCAAATTCCCCGGCACTCTTCGCCGCACAACTTATGCATCGGCAGCATGAGCAGAACCTGTTCCTGCAAAACTTCTTCCAGCTCAATTCCGGCGCCTTTATAGAAACCGATTTCGGTCTCGACCTCACTGATGGCGATCTCGTCGGCAGGCTCCACCGCTGAATTCGGCTGGTAAAACAAATCGAAATCCCGATCCAGCGAAAACTGAGCCAGACTCAGGCACCTATCGCAATCGGCCTCTACGGAGACAGAAAGCTTGCCCTTGATGCGGACTTCGCCTTCCGTATTTTCCAGCAACTCCGCCTCGCCCAATGCGTGTAAAGGCGACGTCTGCCGGATTCCAGACTCCGACCAATCCAGCTTGCCGGGCGGGTACGTCTCATCGAACCGGATCTTCTTAAATTCTAATTTCTGAATACTGAGCAACATCGCGGATCCGGATTTTCCAGTATAGCGCAACGAATCCTCGAACTCGCGCGCATAATCAAACCTTTGTGAACAAGCCGCTAGCCTTCAGCGTACTCGATCAATCGCCCATCCCCGAGGGCAGCACGGCCGGCGATGCGCTCCGCAATAGCATCGATCTGGCGCGGCATGTAGAGGCATTCGGCTACCGCCGCTTCTGGATCGCGGAACACCATGGCACGCCGGGCCTTGCCTCGAGCAGCCCTGAAGTGTTGATGGGTCCGGTGGCGGCGGCGACGTCGCGCATTCGCGTGGGCTCGGGCGGCGTGATGCTGCCGCATTACAGCCCGCTGAAAGTGGCAGAATCGTTCGGAATGCTGGCGGCCTTGTATCCGGGGCGCATCGATTTGGGCATTGGGCGGGCGGCCGGCACCAGCCCGAACGTGTCGCGCATGTTGCAGCGGGACCGTCGCCAGGCGCCGCCCGACGATTTTCCCGAACAGTTGGACGAATTGCTGCGCTATACGCGTGAGCCGAATTCGGCGCAGGTTGCGATTCTCGGCTCCAGCCCGCAGAGTGCCGTTTGGGCGGCCGAGCGCGGGCTGCCTTATGTGTTCGCCGATTTCATCAATGCGGAAGGTGCCGAGTATACCCGCCTTTATCGGGAACGGTTTCAGCCCCTCTATCTGACGGAACCGCACACGGCGGTGGCTGTGTGGGCCATCTGCGCCGATACGGATCAGGAGGCGATGCGCCTTTCACTCAGCGTGAGAATGACCCTTGCCATGATGATGCGGGGCCGTTTGGTTGCCATCCCAACGGTGGAAAAAGCCGAGGCCTTCTTCGCCGAACAGCAGGTTGCGCCGGAGATGCTGACGGCGAACCGGCGCTTCCTGACCGGCTCACCCGCCAAACTGCGCGCCGCGATAGAAAATGTCGCCGGGGCCTACGGCGCGGACGAAATATTTCTGGTGAACATTCTGCATAGCCACGCGGCGCGCGTGCGCTCTTACGAACTGTTGAGCCCGCTTGCGAGCGAACAGAAGGCGGCCTGAAGTTACACCTGTTTCGGCGCGCGCCTTCCCAAGCTCCATTCAAAGACGGCTGAGCCGATCAGACCGCCCAAGATGGGCCCCACAATGGGCACCCAGAAAACCGATGCTCCATCCGTCAAGCCATTGTTCCGGAATCCAGCTACTGCCGTAAATAGGCGGGGACCGAAATCGCGCGCGGGGTTGATGGCATAACCATGCATGCCACCGAACGCCATCCCGATCACCACCACGATCAGACCCACCAGCAGCGGACCGAAACTGACAGCCTGTTCACCAATCGCAAGGATCATGAACATCAGCAGCGCTGTCCCGATCACCTGGTCCAGCAGGCCGGCGCTGAGTTGCTGCGGGAAGGCCGGGAAGGTGGTGAAAACACCAGCTGTTTTTTCCAGACCCGGGTCGAAGGCGTGAAACGCGGGACGGTAATTCCAGAAAACCAGCGCCGCCGCGCAAAACGCCGCAGCCACCTGAGCCAGAATATAAGGCGCCACCAGACGCCAGGGAAACCCGCGAAACACGGCCAGGCTTACTGTCACGGCCGGATTCAAATGCGCCCCAGACCACTTGTTTGAAACGTAAATCCCCATGGTGACGGCAATGCCCCAGGCTATGGTGATGTTGGTGTAGCCGCCATTTACCACCTCGCCCGGAAAGCCCTTGCCGAATAGCACCGTCATGGCGACCACGCCGGTGCCGAACATCATCAGCACCAGCGTCCCCAGAAACTCCGCTACCACTGCGCGCATTCTGTCCTCAACTTTTCATAGGATGTGCGAAGGTCTTCCGGCAGCACGCGCGTTTCAGCCACAGTGGTCATGAAATTGGCGTCTCCCGGCCAACGGGGTACTGCGTGCATGTGAAGGTGTCCGGCCACGCCCGCACCGGCGCTGGCCCCCAGGTTAATTCCCATATTCAATCCTTCAGGATGATACACCTTCGCCAGCACATTTTCCGCGCGGCGCATTAGCGTCATCATTTCGAAGGTGGTTTGCTCCCCGGTTTCGGCAAGCGTGGCGATGTGCGCGTACGGGACGATCATGAGGTGGCCCGTGGAGTAGGGAAAGCGATTGAGAACCAGAAAGTTGAAATGCGCGCGATGCACCACCAGGTTCGTTTCGTTGTCCGGAGAAGCTGCGATGGCGCAGAATACACACTCGCGCTCTGTTTTCGGCCCCGCGATGTACCGGTATCGCCAGGGGCTCCAGAGATAATCCATGGCGATTGCAGCCGTTTAGAGGGGCTGCGTTACCGGCGTTCGGTCCGGTCCGGCTTCCAAATCGCCAGATTCCGCTGAGCCGGCGGGAGAATGATTGACCACATCCTTCAATTCCTTACTGGGCTTGAAATAGGGAATTTTCTTTGCGGGAACTTCCACGCGGCTGCCGGTTTTGGGGTTGCGTCCCACGCGGGATTGCCGCTGGCGGGTGCGGAAACTGCCGAATCCGCGAATCTCAATCTTGTCTCCCGAACGTAGCGCGCGCACGATACTGTCGAAGATGGCCTCGACGATTACCTCGGCCTCTTTCCTGGTCATCTCAACGACGCGGGACACTTCTTCAATGAGGTCGGCTTTGGTCATGACTCAGAGTCCAGTGATTAGTATCAAGCGATTACAAGGAAGTCTGAGTATCGCTTGAAATGCGAAGTTTGGCAAATACCTTCGGCGGCGCCTGCGCCAGCTTCGCCTATTCTTCGCGATTTTTTTCAGGACCTTGCGCCCGTGAGGCGTCCATTCGCAGAGTGGCCGCAGCCGCGTGGCGCTGATAATCGTTAAGCCGATTCTTCTCTTCGTCTTCGACAAGGGCTTTCAAACTCAGCCCAATTTTCTTTTCCTGCTCGTTCATACGAATAATCTTGAAATCGTATTCCTGGCCGACGGAGAGGGGCGGCGCTTCGCCCTTGCGGCCGGTGTAGCCGGGTGTTTCGGAAAAATGGCATAGCCCTTCCACGCCCTCGGTTAGCTCCACAAACGCGCCGAAGCTGGAGAGGCGGCAGACCTTGCCATGGACCAGATCGTTCACGTTATGGTTCTGGAAATAGGTCTCCCAGGCGTCGGGTTGCAAGTGCTTGACGCCGAGCGAGAGGCGCTTCGATTTCGCGTCGATGCCCAGAATGACGGCTTGCGTGACGGAGCCTTTGCGCAATACCTCGGACGGATGCTTCACGCGCTTCGTCCAGGAAAGGTCGGAGACGTGCACCAAGCCGTCGATGCCCTCTTCTATTTCGATAAACGCGCCGAAATCCGTCATGTTGCGAACGCGCCCTTCCACCACGGAGCCGATGCTGTAGCGTTCCTCAATGGTGCTCCACGGGTTCGCTTCCAGTTGCTTTAAGCCGAGCGAAATGCGCCGGTCTTTGGGGTGGATTTCGAGAACCACGGCTTCCAACTGGTCACCCGGGCGAACCACTTTGGAGGGATGTTTCATGCGGCGGCTCCAGGTCATTTCACTGACGTGGATCAGGCCTTCGACACCGGGTTCCAGCTCGACAAACGCGCCGTAATCGGCGACGTTCACCACCCGGCCGATGACGCGCGATTGGACGGGATAGCGGGCTTCCAGGTTCTCCCAGGGGTCGGGCTGCAACTGCTTCATGCCCAGTGAAATGCGCTCCTTCTGGGGGTCGTACTTCATCACCTGAACGGTGATTTCGTCGCCGGGCTGCATGATTTCGGAAGGATGGCCCACGCGGCCGTGCGACATGTCCGTCACGTGGAGCAGGCCATCGATGCCGCCCAGATCGACAAACGCGCCGTATTCGGTCAGGTTCTTCACGACGCCGGTGACGATCGCGCCTTCCTGCAACTGCTCAAGCGTGACGGTGCGGCGCTCGTTCACATCCTGTTCCACGGCGGAACGGCGGGAAACCACCACGTTGCCGCGGCGGCGGTTCAGCTTGATGATCTTGACCGGAACGTCCTGGCCCACCAGTTGATCCAGATTTCGCAACGGCCGTGTATCCACCTGCGAACCGGGCATGAAGGCCACAATGCCCACATCGACCGACATGCCGCCTTTCACGCGCCCCAGCACGCGGCCTAGGATGGTGAGTTGCTGTTCGAAAGCTTTTTCGAGGTCGTTCCAGACACGCAGGCGGGCGGCTTTGCGATGCGAGAGCGTGACGTAGCCTTCCACGCGCTCGGCCTGATGATCCACCATCACGTCGATCACATCGCCCGGCTGCACGGTCGTTTCGCCGGCGGCGTTCTGGAACTGTTCCAGTGGAACTATGCCTTCGGATTTATAGGAAAAATCGACGATGACGTCTTTTGCGGTGACTTTAAGAACGCGCCCTTCCAGAACTTCGTCTTCCGCGGGGGGAACGAAGTGGCTGTAATCGTCCAGCAGATGCTCGTAATCCTCCGCGCCCAAGGGGGCGTTGGATTCAACCTGCTCTCTGGTCTCGTTCTCAGCCATTGCCATACTCCCCAGGGCTCACTGCAGTAGTGACTCGATTCGGAGAGCAATACGGTGCGGTTACAGTCAGCAACCGAAAATACGCAGTTTCAAGAAATATAGCGAAGGGTCTTCGGCCTTGTCAATCCAATAGGCCGAACGGAGTCTTAGAAGCCAGGCGTTGGGGAAATACGGGCCATGACAGATTGCACCTTTTGCCGGTAACCATCGTTCGGGTTATAAGTTTCCAGCTTCTGTGCGAGTGTCTTTCCGCGGTAATACCGGCCGTGCGCCAGGCGTTCAGCCACAAAGTGGATACCTTCGCGGATGGAGTGGAAAGAGCTATCGCCATTATTCCAGCCGAACACGTTATTCCCTTTGTAAGCTTTGCCTGCCCCGGATTCGACGACCGACAAACCGGGCAACAAGCGCCAATCCAGGTGATTTGCGTCAGCTTCTACAATAAAGACGCCGGCCAGATGCTCGATGGGGCTGCCGGACTTGTGGAAAAACTGCTTCAATCTTTGAAACCTGACATCGGCCGACTTATATTCCGGCTTCGGCAAATGACTGTCGGCGTGCGAAACAATACAAGGCAAAGTCACGGCGCCAGCAAACATCATTAAGCCTTTCTGAAGATATCTTTTCAATTCTTTTCCCTCTCGTGATCATGCGAAATCTTCACCGCGTGAATATTCAAGGCGGCGCGCGGTGACTACGACGAGATATCAGAAAGCCATAGGAAAAGTATAACACCAGAGTACTGGATTCAGACACTTTTAATAATTCGGCAAGCCGAACAAAGCAAAAGAGTTATCGGCCCGAAGCCGCACAGCAAGGCTAAGTTGACAAACTGCCCTTCTATGTGGCTTTTAATAAGTGGGTGCGCCTGAGGTGGAAGTTGGTACATGTTCCAACTCATCTCTTAGTGAATCTTTCCACTTTTCCAGATGAGTTTCTGCCTCTTCGCGCGAATATCCATAAGCCGATTCGAGTTTGGCGAGTAGAGCGGCTTTGTTTCCCGTCAGCTCACTTAGCTCTTCTTCTGTAAGCTGCTCAAACCGTTCGCTAAAAGAATCCGCGCACTGCGCCCAATTGCTCTCCAATCGATCCCAGGTCATGATTCCGGCTCCCGCGAAAAGGTTTGCACGTGTTCAGCCATCGGGCGCCACCAACTGCGTCACAATATGGTTACCGATGCTCAGGTTTCCTCTTTCGCCTCTATTCCGGGTTCTATTGCTGACTTCGGGCCTTGCCGTCCCGGGATTGTTTGGGCAGGCGGCCCATGCCTACGTAGGCGGCGTTGAGAGCAGAAGCGCTCTGATTGCTTGGGGAACCACGGCCGGCACGAACACCATCGGGCGATCTTCCTCGCCCATGGGAAAAGCAACGCTCACGGTGGGTGAGCAGAAACTAAGTCCCACCCAGAATTGGGCGGTTGTAAATAATCTGGAGCCCGATCACGAATATCGCTACGAGGTCACAGTAGACGATAAGAAGATTGGCGACGGGAAGTTTCGCACCTGGCCGGAACACGCTACGTCGCTCTGCTTTTTCGTCCTGGGCGATTACGGAACGGGTACCGACGCTCAAATGAAAGTGGCGGCAGCAATGGACAAGGAGTACCAACGGCACGCCGCGTCTGGCTGCCCCGTTCGTTTCGTGATTACTACTGGCGATAACATCTATGCCGATCTGAACGTAGGCTTTCGCGCGGTGCACTCCGGCGATTCTGACGGCGATTGGGAAGACAAATTTTTCAAGCCCTATCAAGGCCTGCTGCGTGAGATACCGTTTCTGCCATCGCCTGGCAACCACGATGGCAACGATACGGAAAACAAAGGCGACTTGACGGCTTACCTGGATAATTTCTATTACCCCGGCAACAAGCCTGCGCGCTGGTACTCATTTCAGTTCGCGGATCTGGCGGAGTTTTTTTCGCTGGACAGCACGGAGAACAGCGAAACAGGCAGAAGCAAGCCGGTCTTTCTAGCCCGCGGCGAAGAGTTCAGTTGGCTGCAAAAAAACATCGCGCAAGCTAAGGCTCCCTGGCGAATTCCTTATTGGCATCACCCCGTTTTCAACGCCGGCCCCTTCCACGGAGCAAGCATGAAAGATCTGGCCCACTTCGTGCCGGTGTTTCAACAGGCGGGCGTGAAGGTGGTGTTCAGCGGCCACGAACATAACTTTCAGTTCAGCGAACAGAATGACAATACCTCTGGCATTCGCTTTGTAATTTCAGGCGCGGGCGGGGAACTGCGGCACGGCGATGTAAGCAGAAAGATGCAAAAGGCCCACATTGAGGGTTGGTCGCCCGAGTTACATTTCCTGTCCGTTCAGATTGAAGGCAAAGAAATGCGCATTATGCCGATGGGCGTGAAAGCGGCTCTCAACCCTATAGCTAGCGGCGGTGGCCAATCGAAAATGCCGTTGGTGGTGACGCTTCCATAAAGTTGGCGGAAACAAAATATTGGCCCTCGTCCTGCACATCTGTTGAGGCATGAGTCTTCAGCAGATTGCGCCCGGCGTGATCCGAATGTCCGTCGGCATTGCGAACATATACTTTGCCGGCGCCAAAGGCACTCCCTGGTTCCTGGTGGATTCCGGCACTCCCGGTTACGCCTCCAAAATTCAACAGGCCGCCGGGGATCTCTACGGTGCCGATACTGCTCCGGAGTTCATTCTGCTTACGCATGGGCACTTCGATCATGCCGGTTCTGCCCTGCAACTGGCGGAAGCCTGGCACGTGCCCATTTACGCGCATCGATTGGAAAAGCCGTATCTTACTGGCATGTCCCCCTATCCGCCGCAAGATCCGACAGTGGGCGGCGCGATGGCGTTCCTGAGCAGATTCTTCTCCACCCAATCCATTCGGCTGCAACCGCACCTGCGAGAGCTGCCGGGCGATGGTGAAATGCCTGGCCATCCCGAATGGGAGTGGGTGTTCACGCCTGGCCACGCGCCCGGTCATATTTCGCTTTACCATCCCAAACTTCGAGTGCTGCTGGCGGGCGATGCCTTCACTACGGTAGATGTGGATTCACCGTTTTCGCTGGTAACGCAGGCCCGGCAGATTTCCCGGCCCCCGGCGCCCTTTACGTGCGATTGGGTGGCGGCGCGCGATTCGGTGCGGCTGCTATCAAAGTTGCGGCCGGAAGTGGTGGGCTGCGGCCACGGCGCGCCGATGTCAGGCTCGGACGTATGCAATGAGCTGAACGACCTGGCTGTGAACTTCCCTATGCCCGAACATGGGCGCTACGTTCCCGAAGCGGCGCAAACAGACGAGCGCGGTATTCGCTATGTGCCGCCCGCCGCGCCAGATCCGCTTCCGAAACTATTGGCTGCCGCCGGTCTGACTGCTGCGTTGGTGGGGATCTTTATGCTGAAGCTGAAAACGGACCGGCGGATGTCAGAACCGGATTCGGATCTCGGCTAAATTGGCTATGCGGCCGCCGGCTTGCGTAAAGCTTTGTAGAAAGCTGTGGGCTGCCGGCTCATTCAAAGCGCAAACCGCATCGCTCACGATGGTGACGGGCTTGCCCATGCGAAGCATCCCTTCTGCCGCAAAGCGCACGCAGACTTCGGTCACGACGCCATACACCACATATTCGCTTGCGTCCAGTTGGTTCAGCAGCGGCACAAAGCGCGAATCGAGAAACACATCCGTGTGCTGCTTTTCAAAGAGAACCTGACCCGCCCCCGCCAGAGTCGCAGCGGGCTTCAACTGACCCACCGTTCCTTTCACACAATGGGGCGGCCATTCGCGAAACTCCGCATCGTTTTCGTCATGCGCGCAGGCCGTTGAGATGAGGACCAATTGCCGCTCGACCGCAAGCCGGTTCAAGGCAGCGACGGCCGGAATCGTTCGCTCCGCGCGCGGCGCATAGAGCGCTCCAGCCGGTAGAACAAAATCGTTCTGCGTGTCCACGTCCACAAAAACGGGCTTCATGGCAGCGTTTCGCGAATCAGCGTTTCCAACTCCGCGCTTCTCAGCACCGGGAAGCTAGCGTCCGCTCCCAGCCCGCGCGTGGCTTCGGGCAGTTCGGCCAACATTCGGCGGGCACGCTCCCGCGCTGCGTGCACACTGGGCAGCGGCTGAATGAGGTGGCCGTGCAGCATAACCGGTTGCTGCAGCGCCACAGCGCCGCCTGCGCATTCAGTGGATCGCGTAAGCAGATCGTGGTCGGCGTAGCGAAACACCTGCTTTGCGCCCGGTACGGATGTCTTATCTTTACTCTGCTTCGCAGTGAATCGCTTGGCGCGTTGCCCATCGCGCTCGCCATCAAGCTCCACCATCTTGTAAATGGTGCCCATGCTGGGCGCGTCGGCCGAGGTGGCCAGTTCCGTACCCACCCCGAACGCGTCGATCGCAGCGCCATCGCGAATCATTTGTTGAATCTTGTATTCATCCAGATCGCCCGAGGCCATGATCTTCGCCTGCGGAAAGCCGCCCTCATCCAGCAGCGCGCGAACTTCGCGAGAAAGCGTGAGCAGGTTGCCGCTATCGAGACGCACTCCCCAGAAGGGCGCGCCCACTTCCATGGCCTTGCGCGTGCCGGCCAGTGACTCGTACGTATCGATCAGGTGGACCGTGCGCGTCCCCATCAGGGCCTGCATGCGGCGGAAGGCTTCAGTCTCGCTGGAAAACGACATCACGAAAGCGTGAGCCGCCGTCCCCATCACCGGAATGCCGAACTTGTGCCCGGCCAGCGTATTACTGGTGCCTGCGCAGCCGCCAATGTAAGATGCGCGCGCGCCCAGCAAGCCGGCCTCTGGAGTATGCGCGCGGCGAGTGCCAAATTCCAGCACATCGCGCCCCCCACTTACTTCCGCAATGCGCGCCGCTTTGGTGGCGATGAGGGTCTGAAAGGTGAGGGTGGAAAGAAGGTATGTCTCAGGGATTTGCGCTTCAATCAGCGGAGCGCGCACGGTGAGCATCGGTTCGCCGGCGAACAACGGCGTGCCTTCCGGAACCGCGAACAGATCGCCCGTGAAATGAAAATCTTTCAGATAAGCGAAGAACTCGGGCGGCGCATTCTGGAATTGCGGCAGCCCGCGCAAGTAAGCGATCTCCGCTTCAGCGAACGACAGGTTTTGCAGATACTCAACGGCTTGCGCAAGGCCAGCTGCCAAGACGTAATTCCTGTTCCTGGGCAACCTGCGGATGGCGAGTTCGAAGGTGGCGGTTTCTTCGGTTTTGCCGGCCATAAAATAGCCGGCGGCCATGGTGAGTTCGTAAAGATCGGTAAGAAGAGCGTTCACTTTTTGGGCGCCGCTTTGGGCGCGCTGAATGGCTTCACGGCGGCTGCCGCTTTCTGAATTTCTTCGACGGTTTTCGGGTCGAGCTGGTACACAGCGGGTTCGCCTTCGCGCGTGGCGAAGTAAGTATCGGCCTGCTTGGTGACACTCACCCGCTCCTGCCGTTTGCCATCGGCCGCAGCCGCGCTGAGAGCAAGAAACGGTTCGCCGGAACTCTTCGCGGCAAAACCGGTGGCAGTTAAATCGCGCAGCTTGTCGATCACCGTTTGAACCGTTGCGGAATCCATCTGCCCGCCGCCCGACATCCACTTTTCGCCCGATTTTTGAAACACCTGCGCACCCACGCCCACTTGCGATGGATCATTGAAGCCGAAATCGAAGAGCTTCTTGTTCCGGAAGTCGTCTACTGGTTTGTCCAAACCCTCGCCCAGTTCGGTAGTGGTCTTAAAGACACCGGGCACAGAAGAACTCTTCGCGTAAAAGTCTTTCTCTTTACCTTTCCGGATCTCCAGTGTTTCCGCGCCGGCGGAATCTGCCGTGGTCACGGTAGCCACCTTGGCGGCTGTTGCAAAGGTCTTCAGCATTGCGGCCGAATCCGCTTCAGACAGGTTCACATCCATCTTGGCCTCTTTCAGTTTGCGCACCAAATCGTCCACCTGCTGGCCATCGGCGCGCATGGCTGAGGGTTTCACCACCTGCCATTCGCCTTGGGCGTTTTTGGCGAAGGCAAACGCGCCGCCCTTCGCGGCAACGTCCACGCCTGTGAGCTTGTCCGAGTTGAAATGCAGCAGCCGCTTATCGCGAAGATCTTTCGAGCTTTTATCGATGCCGGTTTTCACAAACGAAGCCACGGTGAACACGCGCGGGTCGCCGGCCAGCTTGGCATAGGTGCCTGACCCGGTTGGCACATCGTCACCCAAGAGAATGGTGTCCGTCTTGCCACCTTTGCGCGTCACTGTGATTTGTTCCGCTGGCGTGGCCAAGCCATAAGAGGCCAGTTGCGCCGGCTTCTCTTCAATCAGACGGTCAGAGGCCAGATTCGAAAGATTCTGCACCACGCCGTTGACGGCGTCCTGATCGGCGCCTGTGGCTATCGGCTCAGTCAGCGCCCAACTCCCGGAGGCCTTCGACAAGGCCGTGGCTTCGCCGCCGCGCTTCTCAATGCGAATGCCCTGTATCTGCTCTTCGGCAATGGTCAGGATTTTCGGCGGCGCGTCCGCGGAAACAGGCGGCTTCTTTTCATCGGCAGCCTTCTTTTGCTCAGACCAATACACCGCGCCGCCTAAGCCAACCAGGATCACGACCGCCGCCAGCAGCCCCTTGTTTTTCATGGCGATCCTCTTATCTCCTGCGCAGGTAAACGGACGTACCCACCAGGATGACCGACAAAGGAATCACGATGACGAGCAGAAAGAACAGCAGGCTCATCTGCCGGCGCGTCATGCTGATACGCCTGTCTTCGGGATCTTTGGGACGAATGGAGATCAGGTCTTCATCGGCCGTTAACCAGTTCACCGCGTTCAACGCCAGATCGCGATTTCCGATTTGCCCGATTCCGAAAACTTCATTCTTCACCCAACTGGAACTGCCCACCACCACCAACCGCCCCTTACCGCCGGCTGTCGCTGCCGCGCCCAAGGTGAACGGCCCCTTCTTATCCTTTGCCGGGTCGATCTTGATGGGTGGCGTCAGGTTGGTCGTCGCGAAACTACTGTCCGTCGTGGAAAACAACTTCTCCGCGCCGCTTTTCACTTCCAGACTTCGGCTCAGAGGAAACACCGTCGCGCTCCGCCGCATTCCCGCAACAATGGGTTGGCTTTCATACTGCATCACGATGGGCGAGGCTTCGTTGAATCCAAACATCTGACCCATGCCGCTGCCATCAATGACCAGGTCATTATCGACCGTGACTCCGTAGCTCCCCAGCAGCGTCACCAGAGCCGGGCTCCCGCTATTTGCGTCGCCTTTCCCGAAATCGATAGCCGGATCGATCAGCACCATGGCATGGCCGCCGCCATCCAGGTACTTTTTCACGGCATCGACGGCAGGCTGCACATAATCGCGCTTCGGACCGGCAATCACCAGGACGGAACAGGTAGCCGGCACCTCCGGTTTTTCCAGCAAGCTGACAGTTTGCGTCTTGAACGTGGTTTTTTCCAACGCGGCCTTGAACCCGGAAAGTCCTGCTCTATCCTGATCGTCAATACCCAGTTCGCCCGATCCAACTACGAAACAAGCCAGCCGGTCCCCTGTCTTCAGCACACGGATCAGGGCTCCGGTGATTTCTTCTTCGCTCAGAGTCTTGGCTTCCTGCGTGCGACCGCCGGTAGCAACCACGGTGGCGCCGAAAGTCCGAATGCCCGCTGCTCTTGCGGCCAGTGGATCTTTTTCGGGATCGATGTATTTCACGTGCAGCTTGTTAGAAAGATTGGCATAGCGATCCAGAAGGTCGCGGCCGCGTGTGAAATCGGTTGCCTTTTGGAAGTAAGTAATGTCGGTATCGCCCTTGAGTCCACTTACTACTTTCTTAGTCTGATCGGAGAGTGTGTACCGCTTATTGGCCGTCGAATCGAAGCTCTTGTTATAAGAATTCGCCAGGTAATTGATCGCGCCCAAAATTGCGATCACGACGATGACATACACCGTGACATAGGCGCCGTAGCGGGTCTGTCGGGCCCTCAGGAATTCGGAAGCAGCCATCCTTCTAGCTCCTCCACCGCAGCGATTCGAGCGACCGTGTCGTCAAGAACAAACCCAAAAAAATCATCGTCAGGTAGAAAATCACATCCTTGGTATCGATTACGCCGCGCAGAAACGGCTCCAGATGGCTCAATACCGAGGCGTAGGCGATCACTTTGGTCCAGCCCGCCTGCTGGAACTGGCTCACGCTATCCAGCACCCAAAGCAGCAGGCACACGGCGAATGTGGCTCCAGCGGCCACAATCTGATTCTTCGTGGTGGTGGAAATAAACGTGCCGATGGCGAGCAGACAACCGCCCTGCAGCAGCATGCCCAGGTAAGCGGCCGCGATCGGCTTCCAATCCGGCGTGCCGTAACCGAACAGCAGCCCGACGCCCAACATGGAAACGCCCAACAGGCCGGCATACATCACCATCGCGCCCAACCACTTACCGAGTACGATTTCATAATCGCGCACTGGCGAAGTCATCAGCAATTCCATGGTGCCTTGCCGGTTCTCTTCCGCGAACAAACGCATGGAAATCATGGGGATCAGAAACAGGATAATTACCGACGCCGTATTCAGCGCCGGAACAATCGCCATGTCATTCACATTCATAGGCTGGTTCTGGCCGCCCATCTGCGTTTCCATCCCACGCATGACAAAAAATTGCGTGTAGATATACAGAAAGTAACCGAATAAGACAGCGACAATTGTAAGTAGTAAGTAAGCAATAGGCGAAGTAAAATAGCTTTTCACTTCCCTGGCGCAAATGGTGAGAGTGTTTCTCATTGAACTGTAACGCCCTCCGAACTCTTCTTCTCCGACGCGGTCAATTCGAGGAAGATATCTTCCAGACTGAAACCTTGCGGGCGCAATTCCATTAAATCCCAACCGGCGTGCACCACGGCCCGCGCCAAATCGGCCCGCACGCTGGCATCGCGCAGCCCTTCCACTTCAAAAGAGTGCCGACCCTCGTTGCTCTCGCGCATCACCACGCGGCTCACGCCCGGCATCTGCTCGAAAAGCTGCCGAACCTGTGCCGCTTCTACATCCACTGGGGCACCCACTTCCACAATCACGCCTTCCGCTCCCTGCATGCGACTGTTCAGATTCTTCACCGTATCCGTGGCCACCAACTTGCCGCGGCTAATGATGATCACCTTGTTACAGGAATGTTCAATCTCGCTCAAAATATGGGTGCTCAAGATGATGGTGTGGTCGCCAGCCAGGCTCGAAATCAGCTCACGCGTTTCGCTGATCTGCTTCGGATCGAGCCCGCTGGTGGGTTCATCCAAAATCAAAACCTCCGGGTTGTGCAGAATGGCTTGCGCCAAACCCACGCGCTGCCGGTAGCCTTTCGAAAGCTTGCCAATCAGGCGCCCGCTCATATCCGCAACCGCGCACCGGTCCATCACCTCGGCCACGCGCCGGGGAATCTCTTTCGAGGGCAAGCCCTTCAAATTCCCGACAAATTCCAGGTATTCCTTCACTCGCATATCGGGATACAACGGCGGAGTCTCCGGCAAATACCCAATGCGCTTCTTCACTTCCAGAGGTTGTTCCAACGTATCGAAACCCGCCACCGACGCCTTGCCTGAAGAGGGGGGCAGGAAGCATGTCAGAATCCGCATGGTGGTGGTCTTCCCGGCGCCGTTCGGGCCAAGGAAGCCGACAATTTCGCCCTTCGCCACCTCAAACGAAATATTATCCACCGCCAAATTGTGCGCGTACCGCTTAGACAGACCTTCCACTTTGATCATAGAGAGTATGTTTTGGAGGAAGTACGGACCCGTAATTCCTTTAGAGACTGTAGCATAGTGTGGATGGGCCTACCCCTATTAGCCTTCGCCGTGGCCCTGGCCGGAATTGTGCCCGGAATGTACCTGCACCGCGTGCCCAGCATCACCCGTTTCGTGGTCCTTTTCAGCGGAATTCTGCTGATGGGAGTTTCGCTTTTCGCGCTGCTGCCAGAGTTGGCTGGGGAGATTGGCTGGGTCAGGAGTCTGCCTATTTTCGCCGCCGGATACGGGCTCCTGTTCCTGATCGACCGCAAGACGCAGACGGTTTGCCCTGCCTGCTCCAGCACTCACGGCCACACGCATAGCGAGTGCGAATCCGCGCTGCATGGGTTCACTGTGCCGCTTGCCTGCGCCGCCGCCGCTCACGCTTTCCTGGACGGATGGGGCCTCTCAGGAGTTACGGCCAGCGCGCCCGCCGGAATTCGTTTCGCATTTCCAGCCGCCATTCTGCTGCACAAACTGCCGGAAGGGCTGGCGCTGGGGGCCATTCTGAAATCGAGCACCAGAACCCGGCCGGAGGCGTTCGCCTGGGCCACCGCAGCCGAAGCTACAACGCTGGTGGGTGCTTTCGCCGGTACCGCGCTGACGCCGCATCTGGGTATCGCGTGGACCAATTATCCGCTGGCGCTGGCCGGCGGGAGCTTTCTTTACCTGGGCTATCACGCGCTGCATATCGGCTGGACAAGAGCGAATGCCACGCCGAGGCACCGGGAATAGAGTACATTGAGCAACATGCCGAAGCTGGTGATGGCCCTTTTCCTCTTCGCCGCGCAGTCTCGCGCGCCGCACCCTCTGTAAGCGTGGTGCGTGGTGCCGGGAGTAATGTTAGGCTGAAAGAGTCCCTAAGCGGGGAGAGGTGGCCGAGTGGTTGAAGGCGCACGCTTGGAAAGCGTGTTTAGGAGAAATTCTAACGTGGGTTCGAATCCCACCCTCTCCGCCATAATAGAATCAACAACTTGAAGTCATTTTACGAAGTCCGTCGTGCAATCTCGTGCAGTGCGGAGTAGAATTGAGCCAGATTATGGCTTTACAGATGTACCGCAGACACCGCCGAGAGTGCGAGGGCAAACACCCGGAAGACACCCGCTCTGGGGAACTGGAAGAGGGTCGCCGCGGATGGAACGATGCATCTGCCCGATTCACGTTTCCGGCACGCTTCGCGGGAAGTTTAAACGGCGGAGCACGGAACGCACGACTTGGGAGAAAGCACGGGAAGTAGAGGCTGCTCTTCGAACAGAGGGAAGTTGGGATGGCGAACTCCCGGCCTGTCCCATAGCGGTCGAGACCGTTTCCCGAGTAACAAGTGGATCGAGCAATCCAGGCGTTTCTTTCTGATCACGGCCTCTCCCTTGCTCCAAATACCTTGAGGAAGTACCGGACCATCCTCGGCAAACTCGAGGCGTACTCCGCTTTCAAAGGTTATGTCCTTTTGGAGCAACTTGCGCCAATTGACGTGCGGGAATTTCGCTCGTCGTGGCGGGTCAGCGCCTTTACTGCCTCGAAAAACATGACTGTCATCCGTTCCTTTTCGAGTTTGCGGTATCAAACGAATGGTTGCCGCGGAATCCATCAAGGCTGGTCAAAGACCCTCGCGGGCAGTCTTCCCAGACCGAGCGCGTTCCCTTCAGCGACGAAGAATTGAGCCGTATGTTTGCGGCCTGCGAGGAGAAGTATGCGAAGAGGCCGGTCGGCTGGTCGCGCCGGGTCAACGGAGGACCTGCCGATGGGGACGTGATGGCGGATAGTAGATACAGATGGAATGGCCAGGACTTGGCTGACTTCATTTCGATATCGGTGTACACGGGCTTGCGAATTTCGGATGTCACGACCTTTCATGTCGATCGGGTTTTGAGCAATGGTGAGGTTCATGTTCGCACAACGAAGAACGGACGAAAAGTCTATACCTGGATTCCTGACTGGTTACAGGATCGCATTCAGATACGTGCGCAACACCACGGTCCGCTTATCTTTGGGGATCACAAAACTACAGACATTAATGTGGTGACAGATGTTTGGCGGCGTAAGCTAAACGTTTGTGGGCCATGTGCGGCACGTGGCCAGAAGCACCCACACCGCATCGCTTTCGACATACTTTTGCGCGCATTCTTCTAGAAAAAGCCGGTGTAAGCGTGCGGGATGTGGCCGAGCTCCTCGGTGATACGGAGGAGATCGTTCGTAAACATTATGCCGCTTGGGTTCCAGAACGACAGGCTAGGCTCACTAAGGTGCTTCAAGAAGCTTTTAAAGAAAAGCCTAAGCCGAAACTTATCGCAATTCCAGGTGGACGGTCGCAGGCATAAAAGCCACTAAGCCACGTTCAGTAAACGCGTGTGTATTCTTTCCGCAGCAGACTCCGGAATGCTGTAAGACGTGTGGGACTTCTTAGGCCCGAGTCGGATCTTGATCACTCCGGGGTCATCCTTGACCAACTTGCGTATGGTTTCGCGGCCGAGTCCCCAGAGTGTCGCAAGTTCCCCGACGCGGTAGTGTTTCTCGAAGGTGGAGTTGGTAATAGGCATCGAGCTATTTGCGTTTTGTGCCTTGCACATTGCGACGCACTTCAACTTTTGGTTCGGTCACAGGATGTGCCTCTGCGTGCTGAGCCGCGTCCGCCTGCGTTACTGCGTTGATTTGCTTCATCACCCTCGTACTCCAGAGAAGGAGTGATCCGGCAAGCAGGACAATCAAGATCGCAAGTCCTCGGTAAAAAGATTTCACAAGCGCCATTTCGCGGTCCCACTTCGAAAGCGAACCGTTAATCCGGTCGGTGGCGATAATCAAGCGGTCCATGAAATGGCCCGCATCCTTCTCGCAATGTTGCAAAGTGTCCTGCAGCTCCGCGAACATTTTCTTGTGAGTCGAAATAGTCGTGCGTACATGGCCACCTTCCTGTCTAAGCATCTGCTGCGCTTCTGATAGACCGGAGTTAGCGAATTCGCCGCGGATAACTTCCGCGATTTTCGAAGAGAAAGCAGCCGTGTTTACAATTTCTGCGGGCAGCCTGCGAAGCCGCTCATCGAATTTCTGCTGGTACGCCGTTGTGAAGCTTAAGGCACCGGCAGTTTCTTTTGAGATTTGTTGAACCACAGTCATGAGCTTTGTGCGTTCCGCCGCGACGAGCGAAGGGCATTCTCTAATAAGCAATCCCAAATAGCCCATCGCGTACGCCAAGTGGGCAACCTCATCCTCTGGCGACAGCGTCGCGATCCATGGCTTCACGTTCCGGTACCAGCCCACCCGTAAGTTCTCAGGAAGGAGTTCCGCTATTTGGTCTACCCACAGGAGATCCTGCTGTGAAGCCGTTTGGGATTCAATGCAAAGCTGCTTCACGGCAGGAAGAACTCCTTCGCTTTCTCGAACTCTTCAAACAACTGGCGACGGTAGCTCTGGGCGCGCATTACCAGCGACGCCCTCCGCAATTCAGCCGACTCTGCTTTGCGTTGAGCGATCCGGGAAAGCGTAACGCCGTGCTGCCGGGAGGCGTTCTCTAGGCTAGAAATTCGGTAATCGGCTGAGAGGACAACGGGTTGAAAGACTTCGCGGAAGTGAATACTCTGCTGGCTGTCGCGCCAGTAAGAGAAATCCGACTGCGGGGCTGTTGCGTTTTCAACGATGACGTACTTTGCCCGATCTTGTAGGCGCGCTGCCCAACCCAAGACGCTTTCCACGCTTGCGGGGTCGGACGTAATTACGCCGATCGCAGTGAGGGCAATGCCCTGCTCCGCCAAGTTCGGATACATTGCCTCAAACCACTTGAGCGCCACTTCCCCCGATCCCGCGCCCATGTCGGCGAGTATGACCGGGGCCTGGTCCTCGGAAAGATAATCTACGAAGGCGTCAAGACCGGCTTCCGTGTGGATGTTTACCTTGTGGGCTGTAGTGTTGAAATAGTGCTTCAGGCTGCCACGGGCTTTATTCTCAGTGTCAAGGTCGAGCAGCGTGAATGGGATCTCGTTCTCAAGAAACCATTCCGCCAAGTTGACCATGAGGCCGGTCTTGCCGACCCCGCCCTTGCCGCCCTTTGTGAATACCACTCTTTTTTTTGTTTCGATATTTGTTTTAACCGCTTGCTCGATCTGCCGTGACATGTCGCCCTCTCTGATAGGGGAATCAGGCCCGAACTTCCGAACTCTACAACCCGGAAAATCTCGGCACCTACAGATAACGGCTGGGAAAGGAACTTTTGGACAAGGACTGGGCGCTCCTGCTAACTTTTTTCATCGTCGCCAGTTTTTCTCTTCAGAAGTTTCAGTGGTTCGTCGCCGTCATACACGAATGGCGGCTTGTTTTGATTGCTGTTCGAAGCACGGCTCTTAAGCGCGGCGATTTTTTGTTGCACGGTTCCGGCGGCGACTGAAGGTAAAGGTGTGACTTTGGGCTCGGCACGCACGGGATGGGAATCGCCCGCCATTTTTCCTCGCCCCCGGCGGACTCGGACGAAGTCATGAATAGTACTCGGCGCAGCGGTGACGGCAACGTGTTCTTTCAGGAACCGCGCAATCTCTTGGTACGTGTACCGCTTGCTTCGGAGCAATCGGATCGTTTCAACATGAGGCTCAAGTTTGGAACGAGGCGGCTTGTCTGGCAGGTCATTTAACAGAGCCCTGAGATTTTCGTCCATGTCAGTTCCTGTAGTGCGTTTTGTTTCTAATTCCTAGATGCCGAATGAACCCGGATAGCATTCGGCTAGTTTCGGTTACATTCGACAATATTCGCTCCCAAAACGGACTTGGACACGGGTAAGTGCGCGAAAATTTGCCCCGAATGGTTGTTAAGGCAGAAAACACCGGTAGTGGAACATAAAGGGTTGTCGGACAGGTTGGTGTTGCTCAAGCCTGAAGTCTTTGCCGCGGTTACGAACTCCACGGGAGACAAATCACAGGGGCCGTGGCCCAAGCGTCCGACACGAAAATAATCTGCGATTTTCTGTCCGGAAATGCCGTTCTGAGCCCTTATATGTAGAGGGTTCTTTCAAATGGCAAAGCGAGCGGTTCGGATTCATCCGGATCTAGACCAACGAATGCAAAGAGCGGCAAAGGAGCGCGGCTATCGGACGCCGAGTGCGTTTATTCGTGCCGCCATCGAGGCCGAAGTCAAATCCCGGAACGAGGTTTCGGGAATCGAGGAACAAACTGCAGCAAGCTTTGATCGCTTGACGAAGGAGCTTCGCCGGGTTCTTCGCGGCCAACAGGCGATTTTCTCTCTGGTCGATGCGTTGACAAGGGTGGTGCTCACTTGCCTTCCAGAGCCGACCCTCGACACAAGGGCACAAGCTATCGCGGGAGGCAAGGAACGCTACACGCGGCTGATGAAAGCCGCGGGACAGACAGTGTCGTCCGGGGCTCTTTCGGCAATGCAGGACTTGACCAAAGATGTCCAGGAGTAACGAGGAGCGAGAGTTCCGGCTCAGGCCACGTAAGCCGCACGTTTCGAATGGCGGCGGCGAAACCATAAAATGGACCGCCGGCTTCAAGATGCTGATGCACTATGCACGGCAGAGCAGCCGGCGGCTTAGCGGGGTACCGTCGAGTCGACCAGCTCGGCCTTATCGACAGCGGTGCGCGGTACGAATCACCTATTGCAAGAATGCTACGCGGGGGCAGTGGGGTGCTCACGGACGATATCTGGAGCGCGAAGGCGCGGGCGGCACAGGCTCTTGCTTCGACGCTCGCGAAACTGGCATCGGGATATCAGCGCGTCTAAAAGAATGGCAGGCTCAGAAGGATGAGTTGCTCTGGAAGGTCATCGTCTCTCCGGAGTTTGGAGATCGCGCTGATCTCCAGCGGCTTGCAAGAGAACTTATGCAACGCATGGGACAGGACCTTAACTGCGAGCTCGATTGGGCGGCCGTCGCGCATACCAACACAGAACACCCGCACGTGCATGTCGTGTTGCGTGGGGTGGCCGCCGCGGGCCATTCGCTTCGGCTAAGCCGAGAGTACATCAAACATGGCGTGCGCGAGATCGCGGAGGAACTTTGCACACGTCAGCTCGGATTTCGCACCGGCTTGGATGCCGCTGAAGCAGAACGCCGTGAGGTGAACCAGGTTCGAATCACTTCCTTAGATCGAATGATCTTACGGCGCGCAAGGCAAACAGAGGATGGTCTGCTATTCGATCCGACTGTCGCGGCAGAATTGCAACCGAACGTTATGGCGAGGCTGTTCCGCCTCCAACAAATGGAACTCGCGCAACGGCATCGTGACGGATCTTGGCTGATCAAGCAAGATGCTAGCCAAATTTTGAGGGTAATGCAGCGGACTACCGATCACCAACGCGTTCTAGCGGTGCATGGAGAGTTGTTGTCGGATTCCAGACTGGGAATTGAAGTGATCAATTGGCGGCAGATGCTGTCCGTCGACGGACGCGTGCTCGTTCACGGGCAGGACGAGCAGTCTGGCAGGAGTTACCTGATGCTTGAGGCCACAACCGCGAAGGTTTACTACATCCCGTACACGCGCGAAATCGAGGAAGCCCGCAGCCAGGGAGGGCTAAAAACCAACTCTCTTGTTCGACTCCGAAAAATTTTTTCCGACGGCCAGCCTTCCTTGAAAATCGATGATTATGGCGACGCAGAGAGAGCGCTAAAGAACCGCCGACTGCTTCGAGAAAAGGTTCAGCACCTGCACTCAGCCGGTGCTGTCCCGACAGAGGATGGCTGGGGCGGTTGGCTGGGTCAATATCAGCGAGCTATTTGCGTCGAAGCCGAGTCCAAGGATCGGCGTCGATCCTTGGAACGCTGACAAAGTACAGGTCTGTAGCGAAGTAAGCCTGAGTAATCAGAGTCTTGTGCCCTGAGGCGCTGATGAGCGCATGAGAGACCTGTTGGGTGCGCCCTTGCGGTAGAAGGGCCCCAGGACTTCGTCCGGCGTGGTACTGCGTTGTGACTGCGATTCCAAGCGCTGCTAGAAAGCCAGGAGGGTAGGTTGTGACAGAGCGGCCCCGCCACTTACTAAGAGACCTCTTGAAATGCACAGCTCCAACATGTGACGGCGACTTAGTTTGGCTCGGAACATGGGACCTACGGTATCACGAACTCGCCCGCGTTACCCGGGACATTTTTCCCCGGCTTTGCATAAATTGTCAGTTCCAAATCGGCGTTTTCTCGTTGTCTTCTGTTGTTTTCCATTTTGCGGAACAGACCGAGTTCCCGTTCCGCAGAAGCGGCATCGTTTAGCTTCCGGTAGATTGCGGCTAGCAGATAGTGGGGCGCGGCGAAGAGATTGTCAGCTTGCACCGCAGCCAGAGCCCATCGCTTCGCTGCTGTTAAGTCATCACGCGCGATTGCCGACTTTGCCAACAGGTACTTCGGCTCCGCACGCCCAGGTGAGAGCGCCGCAACTCTCTCCATCAGCGCCACACCTTCTGGACTCTTTGGATCGTTCAACAGCAATAGGTTGCCCAGCTCATAAAAGACCGCCGCATTTTGAGGGTGCCTGCTGACGGCTGTCCTGAGTATTTGCAGTGACTGAGCGGCGTCTCCGGTGTGTTGCAGGACTCGCCCCAAAGCCGCCATGGCGACCGCGGACTCAGGGTCGAGTTCCAATGCTTTGCGGTAGCACTGCGACGCATCCGTCCACTTGCCTGCGTCTTCATATGCGTAACCTTGAGCGATGGCGATTCTTAAATCCGTTGGGAATTTTCGGCTCGCGCCTTCTAACAATGCGATGGCATCGGAGGGCGCATTCCCGCGCAGCAACGCTAAAGCGAGACCTACGTAGGTCGAAGCATCTTCCGGCTCAAAATCGAGGGCAGATTGAAAGGCAGTTACCGATTCCTGCAATTTGCCCGTGCGCAGAAACTGTTCCGCTAATCCCCGGTGCGCCTGGGCGAGCTTGCTATGTACGCCGGCATCGCCGGGTGTGGCTTGGTCTAATGTATGCAACCGCGCAATCGCCAAATCCCACTGCGCTGTCGCGACATACAAGCTGCCGACGTTGAATAGCGCGCTTGCGTTGTTAGGATCTTTGCTCAGAACCTGTTCGAACGTTGCGATCGCTTGCGGTATGCGCTCCAGATGCACAAGGTTAACGGCTAGATTGTTCAACACTTGCGGAGTGGCCCGAATGCGGGCTGCCTCCGTTAGCTTCTTGTTCGCCTCTTGATATTTACCGGCCCGATCGAGAGCAATGCCATCCTGCAGGGCATTCTGCGCCATCAAGAGAGTCGCCGCCAGATAACAACAGATGGTTCGGGCCGCAAACATCTTCGTCATTCCAATTCGTCATTCCAAACTTAATAGCACGATAGAAATGACGCCCAAGAGAATGCCGACCTTTCCGGCATTGCCGATGCGTTCGCCAAAGATCAACACACCCGCGCCAACCACAATGAACAAGCCGCCAGCCAGCACCACCGGGAAAACCACGCTGCCCGGCAGGCCCTTCGCCAGCGCCAGACCCAACGCAGTTTGCCCGCCTGCGCTGCATAAACCCAACGCCATGCCGATGGAGACATCCTGAAGTTTGAAGCGCTCACCCGACCAAAAATACAAGAAGGCGAGGAACATGGCTCCCGCGAAATACCAGAACACTAAGTAACTGGAGACATACCGCGGGTCGACGTTCATCCCGGCCAAGATACGCAAGCCGAACGTGCAGAGCCCGTTGAAGAGGAACGCCACCATCATCAGCCGGAACCACATTCTACTTAGCCTCCGGAACTTGCCCGCGGCGGTCCCACCATAACAGCAGTAGCGACACAAGCACCAAGCCGAAGGCCAGCAGCTTGCGCGGCGTGAGCGCTTCGCGATACACCACTAACGAAAGCAAAGTGGGGATGCCGCTGGACAGATTGATGAGCAGCCAACTGGTGGCGATATGACCGTGGCGAAGCCCGCGCTGAAACAACCAGAGCCCAAGAGAAGCGGACATACCGAACGGGATGGCGATCCAGATGGCGAAGTTGGGAATACTGAAGATGGCGTCGCCATGCAGCAGGAACGAAGCGATCAAGCTGAGTGCCGAAGCGGTGGACATGGCGATGAAGACGACGCCCAGAGGTTGCGCGCGGAAACGGTCGCCCAGCTTATGAATGATGCCCATGGAGGCAAAACTGGCGAGCCCCGCGGCCATCAACAGGTAGGCGGGCGTGTTCATGCGGGGAGGGCGCCAATTTCTCGCTGGACTTTTTCCAGGCACCGCAGGATCTTTGTTACGCGATCCTTCTCAGGCACGTCCGGCGCGAGTTTGCGGAAGGATTGTTCAATGCGGTGCAGATCCGCCGCGTACTGCGCGCGCACGGGTGCGGTCATTTTCTTCGTGAGGTAGATCGGGGGTCCGGCGTAATCTTCCACGAGCGGCTCGAGCGAAATATCGCCGCTGGGCCCGTGCTGGATCCGCCTCATGTAAGCAACTTCCGCCTCAACGAACAACGCTGCCAGAGCATCGGCAGTTGCGGGCTTTGAGACACCATACAGTTGCTCGACGGTTGCGCGCAGGTGCTTCTGCCAGGGCGTGGCAATGTCACTCAAGAGCTTACCGGTTACCCAGAAAGACACTTCATCACCTGGATTCGCGCGAATGTGGAAGAAGTACTCGCACGCGCGGCCGCCATTCTCAGCAAGCTCTTTCAAGTGCTCGCCTTGTGCGCGGGCGGTTGGCAGAAACCAACGGTCGCGTTCCCAGTGCTGGGGTGGCTCTACTAGAGGACCGCCGATGGTGCCGAAATCGCACTTCAATTCCCTAATCACTTTGCGCTGGCTCTCGTTACCGGCGAGGCGCGTCGAATCCAGCACGTCGATGTAGTAATCGATATGCTCGCTCATCTTGTTCAGGAAGGGCATGCTCTCCGGCTTTTCGAAGTTCATGCCCCAGCCGCTTACCGCCACGATCGTTTTCTTGTGGCGAGCTCGTATGTATTGGGCTTGGCGGATGTTGATGCGGGAGTGGTACTCCGCGTCACTGTAACGGCTGCACTCGTTACAATTGCAGCGGCCCAGGTCGGCCGATTGCATGCTCACGCCATCGATGTTGAAGCGCGTGAACACATAGTCGGTAATTTTCTCCATCCACTTCCACGCGTCGGGGTTGCTGGCGCACATGGCTTTGGGATTGGTACGGCTCAATGCCGGATAGGCCTGGATCAACTTTTCGAAGCCCCAGCTAAAAACGCCCAGCCCGCAAACCACACGCAATCCTTCGGAGTGGGCGGCTTCGATGACCTGCTGCACCGCCCGGCCGCGCTCCGGCGAAACGGTGGTCTGCAGATCGGTGGGCCAATACCTGGAGACATAAAGGCCCCAGATTACGGCGTTGTTATACCCGAGGCGGCGCATCAGCCGGAATGTTTGCTTGTACTCCTCGATCAGCGTGGAATCGAGGCGCATGGAAGGCCACGCCGCGTGCGGATCGGGCCTGGGGTCAAGATCTGTGATCCAACCCAGGTAGCCGCGATGACGGTAAACAGGAGCAGCCGCTTGGGCGAGAGCGGGCGCGCTCGACGCCAGGGTCGCGGCTGCCAAAAAGTCGCGCCGAGTTGTGGTCATGGGGCGATCCTTAGAAATAGATCTTTGCCGCAAGTTGTAAGATTCGCGGGTCAGACGCTCCAAAGATCTTACCTACATTCGCATCGTCGATGTTGGAATTGGGTGCAAAGAAATGCGGGTGGTTGGCGACGTTGAAAGCTTCCGCGCGGAATTGCAGGTAGAAGCTTTCCGTGAAGTGGAAGTTCTTCAAAAGGGATAGATCCAGGTTGGTGAGGCCGGGCGCCCGCAAGATATTTCGGCCCGCATTGCCGAAGGTGTAAGCCGCCGGGCGACGGAAGGCTGATGGGTTGAACCACTGCTGAATGCTTTGATTCGAGATTTTCGGGTTGCCCACCACATCGGGCCTGTAATCGAATCCGCCGGAGGTGTTCGACGGGTCAGCGCTTTCCGTCACGCTGAACGGGAAGCCACCTTGAACGGTGAAGATACCCGCCGTTTGCCAACCGCCCAAAGCATAATCGAGCAACCTCGGGATGTTCGATCCGTAGCGCCGGCTGCGGCCATACGGTAACTCATAGGTGAAGCTAGTCACGGAACGCTGCGTGACGTCATAAGCGGATGGTCCGCGGTCTGCCGCAAGATTAAAGGGATTCTGCGTGGCGAAAGAGTTACTGCTGACGTTCCCATCGTCAATCAGCTTTGACCATGTATAGGCGGAAAGAAAGGTCAAGCCAGCGGAAAAGCGCTTCTCCAGGGTTATCTGCAGTGCGTGGTAGTTCGAGTTGCCCGCATTTGTGTAGAGACCGCCCTGCCCGAATTGTGGAAACTGCCGGCGCGTGGAAGGGTCGCCCGGGCCGGGGGTGGCGACGTTGAAATATTCGTTCTTATCGAGGCGGGTACCTTTGTTGCCGACGTAGGCAACTTGCAATGAAAGCGTCCGGGCCACTTCGCGCTGGATCGCGAAATTCCACTGTTGCGAGTACGGAGGCCGCAGTAACAGGTCCGTAGCGCTCAGATTCGCTCCGCCCGAGCTGAAGGGACTGTTGAAGAGCGTGCGCGTGGTAAAGGCGGGCCCCGCCGCGGTGCTGAAGTTCGATTTGAACTGATCCACGATGAACGGTACGTTCACGATGCCATTCGATACCGCCGGGTTACCGCGCTGTAGTAAGTAGAAGATTCCGTAACCCGCTCGCACCACCGTGGAATCGTTCCCGAAGGGCCGATAGGCAAGTCCGATGCGGGGAGCAAAACTCTTCTTGCTTTCAGTTTGGATGTTGTTGTCGATTCCCGCCTCTTTCGTGGTGATGATGTAGCTCTTGAAGGTGTCGTAAGCTGTCTGCGCGACTTGCTGGGTGGTCAGGTTGATCTGTCCGTTCTTGTATGTGGATACAACCCACTTACCGCGCGATACGTCAAAGTAGGAATTCTGTCCCAAATCCTGACTGGGGGCGTTCTGAAGGTCATACCGCAGGCCTAAGTTTACGGTCAGCTTCGGAGTTACTTTGATGTCATCCTGAACAAAAATCGGATAATCTACATTTTTCAACCCAAATTGGTTGCGAGGAAAGTCGCGAATGCCGGATTGCGGGTAACCCAGCAGGTAATCCGCCAGTGCATTGCCGCTAAACTGGCCATTAAAGCTGAAACTGCCCCGCGACCACGCACTGTTCGTTGACGTTAAATGATAGTGACGAAAATCAATGCCGGCGCGGATGCTGTGTTTGCCCTTGTTGATGGTTACGATGTCGCTGATCTCTAACGTATTTGTGGGATTGATGATGGGGTTGAAAGGGTTGCCATTTGTGAAGCTGGAAAAACCACCAACACCCACGGTGGGAAACCCGGGAAAGTTCAGCGAGGTTTGCTCGAAACCGAGTATGCCGGATTGCGTTGTGTAATTCGTGCCAACGCCCTGGGCAACGTTTGAGCCGATCAGATAGCCATAGCCGCCGCGTACTTCGTTAATGACACTTGGGGAGAATAGGTGTGTCCAGCTTGCGGCGCCATTCTTAGTGTTGACTACCTGATTTGTCCCGCCGCTTGTGGGCAGGCCGCCCGGGTTCGAAGCACTAAAGTTGTTTTGCGAGTAACGGAGGAAAAAGTTGTCCTTGTCATTCAACCGGTAGTCCACGCGCACGTTCCCTTGATCCTGGTTGCTGACTCTTCCGCCGTTGAAAATGTAGCGGCCATTCGAAGCGTTCGGCAAGGGCACGAACTTCAGAAAGAATGACGCGATGGGGTCAACGCGGGAGGCGGGGATCTGGTTGTTTGGGAATGGCTGGCCGGTTAAGGGATCCAGAACCGGTTTGGTCACGCTGGCAAGATCGCCGTTGCGAAGAGCCTGTGTGGGGACGGTGGCGGTGATGGTTCCCGGTTGGGTAAGCCGATAGCCTTCGTAGTTCAAGAAGAAGAACAATCTATTTTTCAGGATGGGGCCGCCGACGGACCCGCCAAACTGATTGCGGCGTAAGGGCGGCGCGGTGATGGCGAAGAAGTTTTTCGCATCCAGCGCATCGTTGCGGAAGAATTCGAAGGCACTGCCGTGAAACTGGTTGGTCCCCGACCGCGTGCTTACGACGACGGCTGCCGACCCGCGCCCATATTCCGCCGAGAAGGAATTGGAGAGCACGCGAAACTCCTGCAGAAAGTCGATGGAAGGGCTGAATTGGACGCCGTCGTACAGTTGCTCCTGATTGGTGATTCCGTCTAACAGGAACTCCGTCTTGGCGCTCTGACCGCCACTTACCGAAACCGTTGTGCTCCCGAACTGCTCACCCCGCGGAGGGCCGCCTGGAACGTTGCTGGTGATGGCTCCTGGCGTCAGCGCAGCTAGCTGAGTGAAGTCTCTTCCATTCAGAGGTAAATCCAGAATTTGCTTCTGAACAATTACCTGCCCTATGGACGACGCATCGGTTTGGATCAGCGAAGGGGCGGCATCGACTACTACGGAGCTTGCGACGTCGCCAGGCTCCAGCTTGATATCGACGCGTGCTTCCTGGGCCACTTGCAGGACGACGTTATGCACGAGCGACTCCTTAAACCCGCCGAGGGTGGCCCGGAATGTATAGCGGCCAATTGGCACCGACGTGAGATCGTACACGCCCGAAGCGCCGCTGGTGGCGGTCCGCGTGAATCCCGTATCGGAATTGATCGCCGACACTTTCGCGCCGGCAACGGAGGCTCCGGAGGAATCAGTAATGGTCCCTACGACCGTTGCAGTGGATTGCGCGTAGAGAGCGCCTGAGAGACACATTCCGAGAATCAGCCTCTGGCAATTGCGGAGGCAAGAGAAAACCGGCGACGGCAAGGACATACGCGAGAGCTCCTTGATGAGCAACAGGTAATACCTGTAACATGTGCTAGACTGCATGTCAACAACAAGACAGGTTTCCTGTTGCTGTGCTACTCTTTTGACGTTTCCATGCCCGGTTTGCTGAAACTCCCCACAGCTTCGCGCACCAGGACGAGCGGCGTGAAAGGCGTCCTGCTCGATTGGATCCGGCAGGGAAAATATCCTCCTGGCAGCCAATTGCCATCGGTCCCTGATCTGGTGCATCGCCTGGACGTGAGCCGGACGGTGATCCGAGAGGCGCTTCAATCGCTGGTCGGCATGAACTTTGTGGAGATCCGGCCCGGTTTGGGCTGCTACGTCAAAGCGATTCCGGCCGATCTGATCGTGAATGCCGATGTGATGGCCGCGCTCATCGATATGGACACTTTGATTCAGGTTGCGATGGCGCGCAAGGCGATTGAAGGAGCAGTGGCGCGGATTGCGGCGACAGTTGCCACTGAAGAAGATTTCGAACGGATCGAAGGCGTGCTCGATACGATTCGGCGTTTAGCCAAGAAAAATCAGCCGATGTATTCGGTTACTCCGGACTTTCACGTTGCTGTTGCGGGCGCCACCCACAATAGCGTGCTCGAAAGCGTGGTGTCTTCCTTTAACGAGTTGATGGTGGCTGCGGGCGATGTGATCGAGCGCGATGAGACCGGGCAAGAGTACCGCAATGAGGAGTGCGATTCGCACTGTGAACTCTTCCGTGTCCTTCGGCGGCGCGATGCGATGCATGCGCAAATCGCTATGGAGGAGCATGTGCAACTGACGGTGGACCGCCTATTGCGCCTGCGTGAAAAGACGAAAGCCGCCGTGCCTGGTGTTGACTTAGCGGGCCGGTAATACAGATAATACCTGTCAGTGACAGTTAAGCACTTGTACCGCACTTTAACGTGGACGGAAGCGCGTGACCGGGCGCGGGAGGGGGCTGTTATTGTGATCCCTGTGGCGGCAATAGAACAGCACGGTTACCACCTCCCGATCGACGTCGACAATGTTCTGGTGGAGCATGTTACCGAAGAGGGAGCGCTCCGCTCAAACGGAGCGATTTTGACTGCGCCCATGATCCACTATGGCTTTAACGAGCACAATATGGGCTTTCCTGGCACCATCTCCATCCGGGAATATGTGTTCATCGATTATTGCTATGACGTGGCGCACAGCTTTGTCCGCCAGGGTTACGACCGCATTGTCTTCGTTAACGGCCATGGCAGCAATCAGATGCTCTGTAACTTGGCCGCACGCCGCATTGTGAATACCACGCCGGCACTTGCGGCGGCGGTCGCCCACTGGTCGCTGGCAAAAGATGCCGTGGACGACTTACGCGAATCGGAGTTTCCTGGCGGCATGGCTCACGGCGGTGAGTTCGAGACCGCCATCTATCAATATCTGAAACCCGAACTGGTGGATATGACGTTGGCCACGGATCGCGAGACGCCTTCCAAACTGAATCGTTATCAGTATGACGACCTGTTTGGCTCAGGGCCGGTTCACATGGTGAATCGCTGGAGCAGAGTGACAGAAAGCGGGATTGAGGGAGATCCGAAACTTGCCACGCCGGAAAAAGGCAAAGCGTTCGCGGAGGCTTCTATTCATCATTTGATTGAGTTCTGCCGCCTGTTCCGGGAGTATAAAACTCCGCCCGATAGAGAGTTCAATCACCAACTCTAATTCGCCGATGCAGATTTCGAGTAACGTTCATTTGCTGGGCAGTGGAAGGCTGGGCTGTTCCCTTACGCACCCGAACGATTGCAACGTGTACGCCGTGTGCTGCGGCGAGCGGTACTTCATTCTGGATGCCGGCGTGGGGCCGGGCACAGATGCGATCCTGGCGCAACTTGCGAGCGACGGCATTGAACCGGGCCGGATTGCTGCCATCCTGCTGACGCATGCGCACCTGGACCATGCAGGGGGAGCGAGCGGCTTGCACCATGCGCTGCGGGCGCCCGTCTTCGCCTCCCGATTGACAGCCCAAGCACTGGAACAGGGTGACGAAGAAGCGATCAGCCTTGCCGCAGCCAAGCGTGCCGGCGTTTACGCCGTGGATGTGCGCTTTCATGCGTGCCCGGTCGCGAACTTGCTGTCCGATCAAACTACCTGGATGGAAGGCGCTTGCCGCATCAATTGCCTCGCGACGCCGGGGCATTCTGCAGACATGCTCAGCTACTTATTCGAGACACCTGAAGGCAGGTTGCTGTTCCCGGGCGATACGGTTTTTCACGGTGGCAAAGTGATTGTTCAGGGCACGTGGGACTGCAATCCAGCGGCTTATGTGAAAAGCCTTCGTACTCTGGCGAACCTGAAGATCGACGCGCTATACCCTGGTCATGGAATCTGGTCTGTTCGCGATGCGCAGCGCCACTTAGAGGCCACCGCGCGCTTCACCGATGAGCTGTTGCTCCCGCCCAACTTACTATGACCGGAATCGCCCTCTGCGGCCAGGGAAACATCGGCGCGGTTCACCTTCGCAATCTGCTTTCGTTGCGTGGCGCGCGCGTGCAGGGTGTCTATGAGCCGCGCCCTGGCGCCGAAACGCCCGGAGGGATCAATCGCTATGAATCGTATGGCGCGCTATTGGCCGATCCGGCGGTGCAAGCAGTTCTGATTGCGACTCCCACCGACACGCACCGCGAGTTGACGATTCAGGCGCTGCGCTGCGGTAAGCACGTCTTCCTGGAGAAGCCCATTGCCGGCACCATTGAAGATGCCGAGGCGATCGCGGCAGCCACACACGATTCTGCACTCGTGGTTCAGATCGGCTTCTGTGAGCGCTTCAACCCGCAGTATTTAGAATCTAAGCGAGCCGTTGAGAGCGGCGCGCTTGGGCCCCTTCGCGCTATTTACTCTTCCCGGATCGCGCCCTTCTCGCTCGGCAACCCGGCATGGGAGTTAGGCATCTTCGATACGGCGATCCATAACATCGATCTGATTCTGTGGCTTATGGGTGCGGCGCCGACGGAGGTGGGGGTTTCCGCCGTGCAACTCTATCCGGAGTCCGCGATTCCGCACTCCGCGGTGACTACTCTGCGCTTTGCCGGGGGTGCCATTGCAACCGACCACATCACGTGGCTGCGCGATGACCCACATCCACTTCATCAATGCGCGCGCTCCCGCATGCTGATTCTTGGCGAGCGCGGCAGCTTTGAGATCGACCTCTCCAGCCGCCCCTCGGCACTGCTTACGGCTGCAGGTTATAGCGCGATCGATACCGTGATCCTCGGCAGCCCGGAATACTACGGCTGCCTGAAACTGCAGCTCGAATATTTCCTGCGCTCCATTGAAGACGGCGCGCCGATTCTTGCGCCCGCGGAAGATGCCCTGCTGGCGGAACGAGTGATACTTGCGGCGCGTGAATCACTAAGACAAGGCCGAGTGACGCCGCTGTGAGGAAGCTGAAGAATGGCTGGCAACAGGTTGAGCTTCTGCCGGGAATTGTGCTCGATGTCTTTCACTGGACCTCTGCGCGGCCCGGGAAACATGCGCTGATCACGGGCGGCATTCACGGCGATGAGTATGAAGGCCCTGCTTCGATCATGGATTTTACCGCTGCGTTTGAGCCCGCTCGCTTAGCCGGGTCGGTTACCGCCATTCCCATCGCGAACACGCCCGCGTATCGCCACGGAACGCGCACCAATCCTGAGGATGGCTTGAACCTGGCGCGCTGTTTCCCCGGGGACCCAGCGGGCAAGCCTACGGAGCAGCTAGCTGCTGCGATATTTTCAAGCTTCGCGGAAGGCGCCGATTACCTGATCGACCTGCACAGTGGTGGCGTGGAATACATGTTCCTTCCTGTCGCGGGATTCTACGGCCCGCCAACTCCGGATAACCCTTCGTTTCTTGCCGCCCAACGGTTCGGATTACCCGCGCTTTGGCAACTTCCCGCTACGCGGGGCGTGCTTTCGAATGAACTTCACGCACGCGGAGCAGCTGTGATTGGCAACGAATATCTGGGAGTCGGCCAGTTGTCTGAAGCTGGTGTAGCCGCGTACTGGGCAGGCATCATGAACTGCCTGGCCCACTGGAAAATGTACGGTGACGCGCAGCCGTTCCAGGGTGCTCAGCGTGTTTTTACAGGTGATTGGCAGCTTGCGCGCACGAGCGGGCTCTTCCGCGCACAAGTGGCGCTTGGGCAAAGCGTTAAAGCAGGCCAAGCGCTCGCGGAGATCCTCAACCCGCAAGGCGCGGTTCTCGAAACGGTTCGGGCCGTTGGCGCGGGGATTGTGGGAGCGATTCGCTCCAAGGCGTACATTCGAGAATCGAATTGGGCCGTGCTTGTGTTGTCGGACGCTTATGCAGAATAGCTGGCTACAGTGCGACTTCTGCGAGAGCCGGTACGCGATCGGACCACTGTTGTTCGGTTGCCCGAGCTGCGCGAAGCAAGGCTTGCGACGTCCGCTGGAAGTGAAATACGGCGAGACGCAGCTTACGCCCGAACCATCGGCGGGAGTTTGGCGGTGGGCTGGCCTGCTGCCGTGGGTCGCGCCCGCGCACCGCGTTACGCTCCATGAAGGCGCGACGCCGCTGGTTCCACTAAGCCTGCCCGGAATTGCAACAGAAGTTTATTTGAAGAACGAAAGCGTGAACCCCACATGGTCCTGGAAGGACCGCCCGAATGTGGTCTCGGTTTCAGTTGCGAAGCAGATGGGCTTCGAATGCATCACGGCGAAGAGCACGGGCAACCATGGCAACGCCGCCGCCGCTTACGCCAGTGCCGCTGGTCTGTCCGCTACGATTCTTTGTAATCCTGAAACGCCTGAGCTGCAGTTGGCGCTGATGGAAGGATACGGGGCGCGTGTGATTTTGGGCGGCGACCAAGACCGGATTATCCACGACCTGATCGCAACCAAAAAGCACTTTCCCTGCACCATCCTATGCCCGCAGGCCGGGTACTCGAACCCGTATGGCGTAGAGGGCTTCAAGACGATTGCTTTTGAAATTGTGGAAGCTCTGGGCGGCTCTGCGCCTGACCGCGTTTTCGTCGCGACGGGAAGCGGCGATGGCATTTACGGAATCTGGAAGGGCTTTCGTGAGCTTGCGGAACGCAACCAGATTGAGCGGGCGCCGCGGATGATGGCTTGCCAGCCGCATGGAGCCAACTCCGCGTGGCGCGCATGGCATGTGGGCCGTCATCATGTTGAGCCGTTGGCGCATGTTTCGACAAGAGCTCTTTCGGTGGCGGAAGCTGCAACGGGAGATCACGCGCTGCGTGCTGTGTATGAATCTCGCGGTGAGATGCGCGAGTGTTCCGAATGCGAAATTGAGGAAGCGGCACGTGTGTTGCGCCGTAAAGGATTCGCTCTTGAATTGGCTTCATCGCTGCCTTACGCATGTCTGCGCGGCATGCCTCACGATGGACCCAGCCGGGATGTATTGGTTGGCTCGGGCGCTGCGGTGAAGTGGCCGGAGACTATTTTGAAAGGCTTTCAAAAGCCGGAAGAGCTGGCGAGGGATGTTACACACACCGGCTAGACCGAAGCGCCTTCGCTACAAGCCGCAAGCCAACACTCTCGTGCGATTTCGCAAAGCCGGAGAGCCTGGAGCCAGCGATCACTTTCCTCTTGGGGTTCACCTGGACCACACCGCATTGCGCGGCCATAGAAGATGCGCGGCGAGAGAAGTTCGGCGGTAAACGGAAGAATATCGCCCGGTGAACTTTGCCGTAGAAACGCGGTCATCGCGGCGGTCCAGAGTGCTGCGAAGTGTTGTTGGTAGGGCTGGTTGTCTTCTTCGCGATCGGAGAGAGCCACCTGAATACAACCGGGGTTGCCGATGCGGCCATGGAGGAAGCGCACGCGCTCGACTACCGGTGAGATGAAGGCGAACTTACGTTCGAAGCCTCCGTAAACCATCTCCAGTCCGGTGTACCAATGTGAGAAGTCGCCGTTGAATTGCAGGGTTGGATAGCGCTCAGCGAACTTGACCGTTCGCCAGCAGTCTTGAAATATAGTCGCGCGGTGAATCTCTGGCCATAACGGGAACTTGGTTCGTGCGGAGCATTCGAGGATCGATTCGATCAGAGTGTGCGCTTCGTTATCGTCTTCGAGGCCCCAGCCGACGTGAAGTGTCGCGCCGAATAAGCCTGAACCGGCGAATCGCTCAGCGAGGGCGCGGATTTCATTTGGGGTATTTACGCGACCGAAGCCGGCAGCGAGAAATCCGAACTCGCGGCATAACTGTAAAGAGGCAGCGTCAGGGAACTTAACAAACTGAACGCCGTCGTAGCCCGCTTGTTTTATGGCGGGAAAGACCCGATTAAGATTTGGCTCTTTCGGCCCTGCGGAGAATGAGGGAAGATCATCCAGCGTTCCCATATTCAGCAGACAACTTAGTTTCCGTTCGCCGCAGGGAAGCATCAAACAGCGCTTGTGGGGACTTCCTCAAGCTTGCGGGCGCTGCGATCTTCAGCCGTTTCTAACCAACCCACGTTTTGTTCCGAGTTGCCGAATCGCTTGCTGCCCATGGTGAGAATGGCCGAGTCGGGAAGCTTGGTGAGAGGCGTGTAGCGCGGATGATGCGACTCCATGTAAGGATCGTTTCGCGCAGCGTTGTAGCAACAGATCATCGACCAGCGGGGATACTCGGATTTGTTCTGGTCGGACCGATGGAGCAAGTTCGCATGGAAGAACAGCACATCCCCCGGTTCCATCTCCACGTAAATCAGGGGGAAGCGTTTCAGTACCTCGGCGACGCGTTCCAAGTCCGCTCCGGCTTGATCGCCGGTTAGTTTGTGTTCGATGCGGCCCAGCTCATGGGAGCCTTCAATCACCTGAAGGCAGCCATTCTCTCGGGTGGCGCGATCGACGGCAATCGACGCGCTGGTGAGGAGCGGCTGTAGTACTCCGTTTTGATACCAGTAGCCATAATCCTGATGCCATGCCCAAGCGCCGCCGATGCGAGCATCCTTCATGATCATTTTTGAGTGGTAGTGGTAAACCTCTCCGCCCAATAACTTTTCAGCCGAGTTTACGATGGACTCGCAGCGCGCAAACGCGCCGTAGAGAGTGTCTCCGGGATGGTTCCAGAGAGATAACCGGACGCTGCCGCCTTCGCCATCGGCCTTGCCGAACGAATGATCGTCAAAGGCTTTGTCTTCCCGTGCGGCGCGGCCCAGCAAACCAATTTGTTCCTGGTTGAACATTGCGCGCGCCACAACAAATCCGCGCTGTTTGTACTCTTCGATTTGAGCTTCTGTAAATGGTCCACTTGCCATGGCTGTGTCTCCTGTCGTTCTTAGAAATTTGGGGCCAAAGCGGATTCCCGCAGTGGCCGAACATAAATATTGCGGAACGCGACCGGGCCGTGATCGCCTTGGAGCATGAGGGGATTTGTTGCTGCCTCTGGAATTTCGAGACCGGAACGGGTAGGGCCGGTGCAGCGGTAATGCGACTGTACAGTCAGCCCGTTGTAGACAACTTTCAGGAACTCGGCCTGAGAAACTTTCGTGCCGTTTTCAAAGCGGGGTGCGCGAAACCAGATGTGATAGCTCTGCCACTCACCTGGCTTGCGGGAAGCGTTCATTTTCGGTGCTGAGCCCTCAAAGGGGCGGTCGTTCTCCCAACGTTCGTAGATGGCGCCGGCGTCGCCCGAAGTCATGGGGACGTCCGCTGCCCAGCTATCGAATATTTGTACTTCATAGAGCCCCTGGAGATAGACGCCGGAATTGGATCCTTTGGGAATCAAGAACTCCAGATAGAGTTCTGTATCGCCAAACTTATCATTTGAGATTAAGTTACTGGTGTGGGTGGGGATGCCGTTCAACAAGATGGGACCGGTTTCGGGCTTCGCGCTCAAAGCGTTCGGATTGCCCAGGCGAGACCACTGGACTTTCGTCGATGTAAACCATTCATTGAGGCGCTGCGGATCGCCACGCCATCCGGCGATTGCGTGCCAGCCGGTAAGATCATGCTCATTAAGTAGTGGACGCCAACCTTGTTCCAGTTGGAAAGGCGCGTCTGGCAGAGCGGTTTCCTCCGCCTGGGCCCAAGCGGCGCCTGTGGCCATGGATAGCAGTACAGCGATGGGGATTACGGACTTTGTCACGAAACTACCATGCCAGTTTCAAGCTGGCTTCCAACTTTTCATTGTCGGCCATCATCTGATCCCAGGTGACGATTGCGTTGCGGTAAGCCGCGGTACGCCCGAGGATAGCAGTAAGTGTACTCTCCACCGCGGTGTTGCAGTTGTTGATAGGCTTGGCATCGCGAACGCTGGCCACGAAAGCCTGTATGTTGGTGATGGCTCCTTCTTTGAAAGTGCTATCTTTTTCAGAACCTGCCCAGGCGTTCTTGCCCGTGATTCGCACGAGGCCGTTGTAATGCGCGTCGACACACCCATCCCGTCCGATCACGCGCGTGCAGAGGTCCGTGAAGGAACGCGTTAATTGATTGGAGCTGAACGTGGCGCTTACGTCATTGGGATACCAGTAAGTGATTGCGAAATGGTCCCACGCGTCACCTACATCGAAAGCAGTGCCGGACCAATCGACGCGGCCTCCTGTGCCACAGGCTTTCGTCGGGTGACTTTGGAGAAACCAGTTCGCGACATCGATCACATGGATGTTCTGCTCCACGATGATGTCTCCGCCAAGTACGCGGTCGGTGTAGACATTCAGTATTCGCAACTCTTCCGCGTCCGCGCCCGGAAGCGTCTCCTTGGGCTTTACACGGCCGGCGTAGTAAAAGATTTGGGCGAGAGCCGGCTTGCCGATTTCGCCGCGATGAACACGCGCCGCAGCTTCCTGAAAGACGGGGCGGGCGCGTGTTTGGAAATCCGCCCAGAAGCTCAACTTACGTTCTGCCGCTTTCCTGCCGCTGTCTTCAATGGTGCGGCACCCGGGCACATCGACCGCTACTGGTTTTGCCAGATAGACATGCTTCCCGGCATCCACAGCGGCTTGTGCGTGCGCAGGGTGGTAGTAAGGGGGAGTTTCAATGACGACCGCGTCCACCTTCGATTGGGCCAGTTCCTTGTAAGCATCCGGACCATAATAGGAGCGCGATTTCTCCACTTTCAATGTATTTGCAGTGGTGGTTAAGTGCTCACGAATGACGTCAGCGGCTGCCACCCAACGGATAGGAGCGTACTCGGTGAAGAGCGGCGCAATCCAGTTGCCTCTGGAACCGCAACCGAGCAAACCAAGCTCCAGCGTGCTATTCGCAGCCGACCCAAACGCGATGGCGGGGCTCACCAGCAGTAGACCGGCCGCTGAATTGCGGACGAAGGAGCGGCGGTCTGTCAAGGCGGCCTGAGGGGAAGAGTCAGCAGTTTTGTCTTGTGGAGTTTCCATCATAGTGAGTCCTTAAAAGAGCAGGCGCAAACCAAATTGTACGTTGCGCTCTCCCGCACCGTTCAGAGTGGAAGTAATTTGCCCGAAGCTGGCCGAACTTACGGAACCATTTGGATTCGCGAGCACTGGAGTGTTCGTCAGATTGTAAAACTCGGCCCGAAACTGTAAGTTGATTGCTTCGGTGAAGCGGAAGTTGCGGAAGGCGGAAAAGTCGTAATTCCGCAAGTTTGGGCCTCGCACGGTGTTGCGCCCGCCATTCCCAAATGTGTTGGCAGCAGGAACCGCGAAGGCAGAGGGAGTGAACCAGCGCTGGCCGCCACCAACACCTCCCAAAATCTGCGGAGTTCCCACCACGTTGGCGTAATTGCCGTTACCCGGGCAGGCACAGGGACCGGCGTCGGTCGTAATGTTGATGGGGGTTCCACTATCCAGCGTCAGGATGCCATTGAGCTGCCAGTTTCCGGCGGCCTTGCCCACCAAGCCTTGACTGAGGAATCGTTTCCCCGGGCCGAACGGCAACTCCCAGGTATGATTCACGATGAGCAGATGAGTGCGGTCATACCCTGCCGGGCCATAATTGCGGCGGATGTCCGCGGGGATGGTGAAGCTGGCGGGGGCGTCGCCGTAGTCCATGGTCTTGCTCCAGGTATAAGAGAGGCCAAAACTAAGACCGGCGCTAAATCGCTTCCGTAAACTAACCTGGAGCGAGTGATAGTTACTGCTGACGCCGGCGCCGCGCTCCTGAACGCTGGCGGTCCGGCCGAACTGGGGAAGGAGCTGCAAGCCCGCGGAACCGGTGCCGGGAAGAGCGTAGTTTAGTTCTCGATAGAAGGCGCCATCTCTGCCCAAGGTGCCAACGTACCCGACATCCAAGGCGATCTGAAACGGCAACTCATGTTGAAACGTTAAGTTAAAGCTCTGGACGGACGAGACAGGTGTATCGAACGGCGTGTAAATGAAGCCCTGGTTCGGCGCCGGGTTCAAGATTCCGTTCGCAGGTAAGGCAATATTCGGAATGGGCGGCAGTGCCGTGGCGCTTCCATCGACGCGGTAATCTCCCGCCACCCCTTGCTGGATGTTGTAGATGACCGGGAACTGCGTGGAGAGAGAGCCACCGCTAAATCCAAACCGGTCTGTGTAATAGCTGAGGCCGTATCCGCCGCGAATCACAAATTTCGGAGTAGCACGAAAAGCGAAGCCGAAGCGTGGAGCCCAGTTGTTCGAATCGTATTTCACGCCGGTACTCAAGCCGACGTCCCCCAACCCGGCAATCAAGAGTGAATTGGTGAAGGGATCGTAATTCGAAGCGCCAGCCTTGAACCGCGGCTTCACTGTGGTGTAAGCCTCGTAGCGCAAGCCTAAGTCGAGAGTCAACCGCGACGTGATTTGCCAGGTGTCGTTGGCAAAAAAGAAGTATTGGTGAAAGCGGTTGGAAGGGGTTACTGTCTGATATGTCCGGTAAGTTGCATCAGGCGCGCCAATCAGGAACGCGGCGTAAGAATTTACATAGGAACCGAAGGCGCCCAGCGCGGCTCCGGGAACACTGGTGGTGCCAGGGTTGTAATCGAAACGGCCGCGCGGACCATAATTCAAGCCTTGTGGCTGAAAGCGGTCAGCCCGTATGTCACGAAGGTCAGCACCCCATTTGAGGGTGTGGCGGCCGGCGATCTTTGTATAAGTGTTCACCAGGTTATAGAGATTATCGGTATTCACTAGAGGATAGAAGACGGGCGCGCCGATACCGCCCAGGCCTGTGATGTTGAACCGGGGGATGCCTTTGCTGCTGATGGGGTCGGGATTGGGATTGGTGATTCCGAGGCTTTGCGTACTGAGCGGGTCATTGACGTTGTCGCCGTTCACGTTCGTCGCGTAACGATTGTAGCCAGCGCGAACTTCCATCAGGAAGGTGGGACTCCACTGACGTGTATATCCCAGAGAGGCCGTATGGGTGCGGTCGTTGCCCACCGTTCCTTCGCCAATGGCGTGCCCCAATACCGCTGCTTGAGCTATTGCGTAACGCGAGTAGTTGTATTTCAGAAAGATTTGGTTTCGCTCGTTAAAGGTATGGTCCACACGGCCGTCGTAGTTGTATCCGTCGTATGAGTACGGAATGTTCGTGACGTAGTTATTGGTGAGGCCCGGAAGATTCGGTGCGGGGAAGTATTGGTTGAGCTTGGATGCCACGCCCGTTAGCCTGCTGGACGGGATGACGTTGTTCGCGAACAAGGCTCGCCCGGTGCCATCGGCGTTGCCCGTAGCCGGGTCGTACAGCAGCAAACCGGGCACGCCGCTAAAGTTACCTTGGCGGAAATCATCGGTCGGCACCGTAGTGATCGCCGTAGCTGCCTGGCGCTCCAGCACACCCTGGAAAGCTCCGAAGAAGAATGTCTTATTCTTACGAATCGGCCCACCTACTGCCGCGCCAAACTGGTTCCGGTTGAAAGCCGGCTTGGGCTGTGGTTCGGTGTTGAAAAAGTTCCTCGCCTTCAGGGCGGCGTTCCTATTGAATTCGAACAAGCTGCCGTGCAGTTCATTCGTCCCACCCTTTGTCACTACATTGACCACAGCGCCACCGGCGCGCCCGAACTCAGCGTTGTAGTTACTTGTCGAGACGTTGACCTCGCGGACAATTTCGGCCTGAGGGATGTAAATCGTTAAACCGAGCACCGGGTTGTTGTCATCAACGCCATCCACCTGCGTGTTATTCGCCCCTGCACCTTGACCGTTGGCGTTGAAGAAGGTGGTTCGCTGCGGATCTTCGAGCGAGGTGAATGTCTGGGCTGGAGGAGTTACGCCAGGCAGCAGACCGACCAGTGCCTGGAAACTACGGTTGGGAACGGGAAGCTCTTGTACTTGCTTGGAACTGATGGTGCGGTTGATATCGCCGCGGTCCGTCTGCAAAAGCGGACTGTCTTCTGTCACGCGAACGGTTTCCGTTGCCTGGCCCGGCGTTAGTGTGGCGTCGACCCGCACGCTGGAAGCAACGTCCACCTCGACGCGGGCGCGGGAAAAGGTTTTGAAACCAGGGTTGGCGATTTCTACGGTATAGCTGCTGGCAGGCAGGTAGGGGACGGTATAGAGACCTTCACTGTTGCTCTCCGCATTTCGGGAGACCCCGGTGCGTTCTTCGGTGATGGTCACCTTGGCGCCAATGACAACCGCGCCGGAGCTATCCGCGACGGTTCCGAGGATAGTGGCTGTGGTGGATTGCGCAAATGCCGCTACGGGCAGCAGAAACGCAACGAAAAGATACGAGATCAGCGAGGGGAAGCGATACATGGATTCCTTTCGGCCAGTGAGCTTTGGCCAGCGCTGGCTATTTTTTCATGAAACGTTTAACTAAGTCAACTGGATTTTTTACCGGCGTTCGCGACCGGCACTCCCGCGCGGCGGAGAGCTGCTACGAATGTTTGCCGCTGTATGCCAGCGTCCGCCAATCGATCATGGGTGGGGGCAGAAGTTTCGAGCGTACACACTCCGGTGTAGCCGATGCTCTTAATGGCTTGGGCAGCTGCAGCGATATCGACTCTGCCGGCGCCCAACCAAACTTTGTCTTTGATGTGGAACTCACAGATGCGTTCGCGGCCTAGCAATCTAATCTCATGGGCGATATCGAAGCCACCGATATTGGTTGCGTTTCCGATGTCGTACCAGACCTTGAGAGCGGGCGAGTTTACCTGGTCCAGGATGCGAAGAGTGGCTTCGGCGGAGATAGTATTTTCCAGGGCGAGAATGACGCCTTGATCCACTGCCGCAGCGGCGAGACGGCGTAAAGGCGCCATGATCGCCTGCTGCTCTTCATTGCGTTCCACGGCGCATTTTCCGAAGAACACCAACATCAGAATGGTCGCGCCTAGCGCTTTCGTAATGCGCAGGCCCTCGCGCGTCCACGCTTCGCTTTCCGTGCTGTTCTTCAGGCAATCGACGTGAAGGACGTCGATATAGGTGGCGGAAATCGCGATGTGATTTTGTTTTGCCGCGGCTTTCCACTGCTGTTGCGTTGTGGGATTGGAGAGAGGCAGGCGGCCTTCCACGGGCAGGCCGAGAGCGACTTGAACTGTCTGAAAACCGAGTGCGGCGGCGTGGCCTGCCGCTTCTGGATTGGACGCGAAACCCAAAGTCCCATCCATGACGCCTATCCGCACACCCGCAGCGGAGGACTGGGCAGAAAGTACGCTTGCCGCTGTGGCGGCTGTGGCAACTTGCAAGAATTCGCGTCGTTGCATGGTTAGCCTCTTAGATTCTGCTGGGACATGAGACGGTCGGTTGCGGAATATGCTTCGCGCACCCACTCGACAATTTTGGACGGCTCCGGCGAGTATTCAAGCTCGATACTGACCGAACCATCGAAGCCGGCTCGCTTCAGTTCGCCCAAGTATCCTTCAAAGGCGACGCAGCCGCGGCCAGGCGGAAGGTCTCCATGCACTTTGCCGTCGCAATCGGAGAGATGCGCGTGAACGATGCGGCCGGCTAAGTCACGGATGCGCTCTGGCGGGTCACCAGCAAGGACCAGGTGGGAGATATCGACATTGGCGCCGACTGCTGGCGAGTTTACCTCCGCAAGAAACTGCGACATTTTGGCGGTGGTGTTGATGATTGAGAGTTGGAAGGGTTCGAGCTCCACAGCAATTTTCAGGTCGATACCGGCGGCGTGCTCACCCAGAGTTTGCAGCCCCTCGACGGCCCATTTCCATTGATCTTCAGGAGGAATGACCTGGCGTTCCCAAATGTATTCACCGACCACGATCAGGAAATTGTGGGCGCCCAATTCGCGGCCGAAATCCAGGTAGGCGCGGGCTCGCTCGATATGGAACCTGCGTACCGAACCGTTGAAGTCCGCCAGACCTAAGGCGCAACCTACGATGGACCGCACGGGCAGGCCGACATGGTGACAGGCCTGGCTCACGAGCTGGCGCTCTTCGGAACCGGTTTCGAGCGGGTCGGCGAAGATGTCGATGGTGTCAAAACCGATTTCTTTGGTGAGGCGGATTCCTTCCGTCGTACCAACGCTGGTACCTACCCATGCGGAGTTAATGAGGCCGAGTTTCATGTATTCACAGCGATGCTATCATATCGGAGATTATTTATGAACCCGTTCATGAAGGAAATCGAACCATGGGAATTGATCTAAATTTGGAACACGCGATCCCGCCACCGATTCGGTCGGACTACAGGATCGGAGCAATCGGCGCGGGCTTTATTATGCGGGATATCCAGCTGCCTGCGTACCGCAAAGCGGGGTTTCACGTTGCCGCGCTTGCCTCGCGAACACCGGAAATCGCGCAAGAAGTGGGCGATGTGCGGGGGATCCCCAAAGTTTACGATACGATCGACGAGCTGCTGCGCGACAGTTCGCTCGACATCTTGGATATCGCGATTCCTCCCGATAAGCAGGTGGAGGTGGTGCGTGAGTTGGTGCGGCTGAAGGGGAAGCCGAAGGGCATTCTGGCCCAAAAACCGCTGGCGACCAATTTAAAAGAAGCCGCGGAGATGGTGCAGCTCTGCGCGGGGGCGGGGATTACGCTTGCGGTGAATCAGAACATGCGCTTCGACCATTCCATCCGCGCATTGCACACGCTGCTGCGTAGAGGATACCTGGGAGAGCCGGTTCTGTCGACGATTGAATTGCGCGCGGTGCCGCACTGGCAATCTTGGCTGAAGAAGTATCACCGCTTGACGCTGCTGAATATGAGCGTCCATCACCTGGATACGTTTCGCTGGCTGTTCGGCAATCCGGAAGCGGTGTATACCAGCGCGCGGCGCGATCCGCGGACGGCCTTTCCGCATGAAGACGGCATCTGCCTTTACATTCTGGAATACGAAAACGGCTTTCGGGCGTCCGGCTGGGATGATGTTTGGGTAGGACCGATGAGCGCCCGGCAGAATCAAGATCCGTACATTCGCTGGCGGGTGGAGGGCACGGAAGGGGTGGCGGAGGGATGGCTGGGATGGCCGGACTATCCGAACCGGCGCCCGAGCGAAATTCGCTTCAATACTTTGCGGCAACCGGACACCTGGTTCGAACCGAAGTGGCAGGAAGCCTGGTTTCCCGATGCGTTCAGCGGGCCGATGGGCGCCTTGATGGACGCGATCACCACCGGGACTGAGCCGGACCACAGCGGCGCTGACAATCTGGATACGATGGCGTTGGTAGAGGCCTGTTATCTGTCATTAGCAGAAAGGCGCCGTGTGGAATTGCGTGAGGTGGCGCGATAAGTGGGACGCAAGAGCCACAGTGTTCCCACGATGAAAGACGTGGCCCAGAAGGCTGAAGTCTCGATTGGAACCGTGTCGCGAGTGCTGAACGATATCGAGAATGTTGACGAAGCCCTTCGCGAGAGGGTGACGAAAGTGATGCGCGAATTGGGTTACCGGCCGAACGCCCGGGCCCAAAGCTTCGTGCGGGAAAGATCGAACGTGATAGCGTTTGTGCTTTCGAACGGGCAGAGCTTAAGCAACTTACACGCGCGGATCTTGTTGGGCATTGAGGAGTTTTGCGCTGACGCCGGCTATTACCTCCTCTTCACACGTTTTCAGTACGAGGCGGGCCAGGCGGCGCGCGATTTACAGATGCCGAGTGCGCTGGCCACTCGCGGTATGGCTGATTGCGTGATTGTCGGCGGATCGAATCACGGCAACCTGCTCGAAGCGCTGGATGGGCTGGGGATGAGCTACGTTGTTTTGGCAAACGATGTCGCTTCCGACTCGCTTCCCGCCTGCAACTTTGTGAGATACGACGACCGAGGAGGCTTTCGAGCCGGAACGGAGTACCTGATTCGCTTGGGACATCGGGATATCTGGTTCATTGGCGATACCTCTTATCCGATGTACCGGAACCGCTATGAGGGCTATTTGGAAGCGATGCAGGGGGGCGGCTTCGAGCCCAAAGCTTACACGGTGGGGCTGGCGGACGATCCATTCGACAACGGGCACGCGGCGATGTCTTACATACTGGAACATCAGGCGCCGGTATCGGCAGTGATGGCTGGGTCGGACGAGATCGCGCACGGTGCGAAGGACGCGCTTCGCCAGCATGGAAAGGATGTACCGCGAGACGTGAGCCTGATTGGATTCGAGCAATCGAGCGGCGCGAGAGCGGCGCATTTGACCAGTGTGCAAGTGGATATGGCGGAAGTGGGAAGGCAATTGGCACGGATGGCGTTGGCGCGAGTCGCCGGCTCAGGGAAAGATCAGCCGCAAGTGACGATTGCTGCGACCATTGTCCGCCGGAGTAGCTGCCGTCCGATCCGGCAGGGCGATTCGATGGTGCTGTAGAGAAGGGGTGAGACAGTGGGCGTTCACGGGATCGAACCGCGGACCTTCTGCTTGTAAGTTGTGGGGCAGCTTTCTTTCCGATCCGCCTGTTCTATGCTGTTTCCTGCAGTTTCATCAGTTTGGGGCGTCTGCTCTTCGCTCAACGAAACGGCCCGGCTGTGCGTTTGACCTGAGTTCTGACACGGTTTTGATATGTTGAATGTTCTTGGCGGTGACAGCAGAGAGCCCCAGTATGTTTGTTGATGCCGATCGTCGTGGCGACGCGGGGAGCTGGCACGGCTATGCCTAAAGTTTCTCGACGGAAGAGAGGCGTCAAGGGTAGGTTCGGGTGAGGCAGCCTCTTCTCAACGACCAGGTCGGTTCAGCTAACGGCCTAACTTCCCGGCAAAGTGTGAACCGTGAACCGCGGTTCAAATCCATATCGGGGAGCCAGACATTTTCGGTTGCGAACTCGGAACGGCGTAGTTGACGGCTTGAAAGCCGGAATCCTGTTAAACCTGCGGTTTTGTTGGGTTTGTGCATTCTCCCGGTTCAATTAGCCATTCGCTAATCAACTATGCCGGTTCGCGGTTTAGTCCTGGCTTTGAGTGCAGGTTCTCGTTTTTCTCTTGTTGACGGCTCCGGTAGGTTGACGGCTAGTTTAGGCAAGCCACTCAGTCTCACCTCAGGGGACCTCCGTGTTGCCTTCCGCTTCACGATCTCCACATCGATATGCTGGTATCTCTCCACCGCCAGCGCAGAATGGCCGCACGCCTTTTGCATCAGAGCGTCGCATCTCATCCGCCCCGTGGAGCCCTTCGCTCAAACAACCGTCCAAAATTAGTTTGTGCCATTCCCGTCTCAAGTGCCAGATTGAATAGTCAAAGGTAAGGCAAACTGTGAGCGGCTATCCACAAAGACGGTCTTCTCGTCCCCGCCAAACCGGGACTTATAAAATTCTTGGCCCTCAAAGTTTGGCCAGGGCCACTTACGCGAAAATCGCAGCGTTCCGCGCGTCCACTGGCTGTGCCTCATTGGTTCCATAGCGGCGAGACTATTAGCCCATAGTCCAAGCGAGAGGCGCTCAATCCCGGCCACCCGAAACTCTTCCGCCACGGAGAGCAGAAGATACGTGCTAATGCTGGTATGCGCCTCGGGGGGAGTCTCTCAAAAGTTGATAGACATAACATAAGCCCGGGTTTTCTATGCATAACGGATCGAAAAAGAGGGTGTCCCAGCCGTAGTTGAAGGTTGAAGAGTGACGGGTAAGTTCATCTTAAGCTACACGCTCCTTGTGAGCATCATGTGGATTGGGTTCGCGGCCGAGGATTACCGACAGTGCCCAGAAATCTCTCCAGCCCGGAAATGCTTCTCTGTAAGTAGCCAAACCGACGCAACCCAGCGCTGAACCATCTCCGCGGTTCGCCATCAAGTGGCATTCGCAGTTCTCTTTTGGACCCCGCCTTGAGGACTCTCGATGATGTTCGTCGTGCAGAGACACTTGTACAGCGGAGGCTGAAGTTTCAGACGCTGAATGGTGAACATCTCCGCCAACCCTTCGCGCAAGCTACGCGCGGCCGAAGCATAGTCGTGCTCCAGGAAGCGCGCCAGTTGTTCCAGCCGCTTGATTCCGTCATCGGCATCGGGCAGGCGCCAAGCCGCGCGCATCAGGTTCAGCGTCTGCGCATGCTGCTCTTTGGGCAACTCGTCGAGCACATTGCGCATCTTGTGATTCCGGCAGCGCTGCACCGGCTGGTAAGATCCGAATACCTCTTCAATCGCCGCCCGTAAAGCTTTCGCGCCATCGATGACGAACAGATATTTGCGGTCCGTGGGAAGTCCCTGATCGCGAAGCCGAGTGAATAAAGCTTGCACCGCCGCCGCGTTTTCGGTCGCGCCCAGCTCGATGCCCAATAGTGCTTTGCGCCCGCGCTATCCACTCCCACCGCGCTGAGCACATGATGCGAACCGAATCGCTGTCCATCGACGTAGATGGCCAGCAGGTCGGCTTCGTCCCAGCGCCGCTCCTGCAACAAGCGCAGCTATTCGGCGCTGCCTTCAATCGCCTGGCGGCTGATGCTGCTGCGCGAGACCCCAGCGGTCTCGGCCATTGCCGGCAACACGTCCTCATATTGGCGAGTCGACACGCCGCGCAGCAGAGCGCCCATCATGCGCTCGGCGGTAGCCCCATTCTATTGCAGAGCTTCGTAGGCCGGCACCGCGACCTCGCCCTCAGGCTTATGGTGCAGACGGGGCCGCCGTACTTTGATCTGGCGGTCGGCGAGCGCGACCCAGTCACCTTGCGATTCATGCCAGCGGATGTCGCGGCCCGCTTTGCCGGGACTGCCGCTCCCCGGCTACTTCCTGCGCGCTCAGAAGCAGAACGGTCTCGATGGTTTGCCGCCCGATGGTGTGGATCACTTCATTCACGGCGACCCGGGCTCGGCTGCGTGAACGAGGGCCAACCGGTACGGGATTCAAATTTCGTTGTTGCATCGAATAGAACTGTGTCGCAGCAGATGCACCCGTAAATTCCTGGTTCGAATAGGCTGCACATCTGGGAGCTGAAGGGCCGCTCCGTCCCAGCCTTACGCGCTACCTCGTATTCCTCGGGCCGGAGTTGCTGGCGCCATTCGGCATCAGTCTTTTCTATTCTTCGTTCTGGAGCCGCATTACCGTTTTTTCCAAGGGTGAGAACGTCGGGCCATTTCATCATCATTCCTATATGATGCCGTCAGATGCAAAGTGCTTGACAAAGCAGTCCGTCGGGCAATATCGTGCAACGGTCGACGGGAATCTCGGCTTTGCTGGCGAAGGTGGCAACGTATTATCTGCAAGTTGCGAAGAACAAAGGCTCCATAATGGTTCGAATCCCACCCTCTCCGCCATTTCGGTCGTGCCGGAAGCGGACGCCGCTGAATTTGACGGCCTTTGCCCCAGCAGTCTGAATCGCGCACCGGCCTTGTCGAACAATGTTACCCCAGCGCTTCATGGGCGTGCTCAGATACTTCGTTATCCACCCAGGTGTCGGCCGCAATCTCAAGGCAACCCTGACCGCGAGCTCAGTTTTCCGCGGCGGTCATTAGCTTCCGGCCTACCCCGTGATGCCGACGGTTTTCCGCAACATACCAACCCTCAACGTAACCTGCCGGACTTAGTGGATTGCAACCGTCCGCGTGCGAACGCAAGTCTACTTCTACAAAGCCGGCTATCTCTCCAAGCTTTGTCCCAGCCACCAGAACGATGAGCGGCAATGTTACAACCGCCTTGCCTTCCAGTATCTGTGTAAGTTTCTGTGCGTGCCCTCCGCCGGCCTATTGGGCCAGAGGCGCGTGCGCAAGCCAAGTAACTGGCCGTGATCCTCCTGCGCGGCCGTCCGGATGTTAATGTTCTCCGTTTCGCCCATCGCAGCCGGATACAAGCTAGCCATAATCTATCGCTTTTCCTGTTTCAATAGAATGTGAGTATCACGAACCGTAACGATCCCTATTCCATTCGCCTTGCCTGCCCGGACGATGTCCAGCGTATCCGGGAGATAGAAGATGAGGCAGGCAATATCTTCTCGGGCCTTGGGCTGATCGATGAAGCGCTCGACACATCCTTCACTCTTGACGGCCTCACCCGGCTTATTGGCATGGCACAGGTCTGGGTAGCCTGCCTGCCGGACGGCCTACCCGTGGGTATGGCGATTGCCTCCGTGCGGGAGGGCGCCGTGTATCTTGAGGAGATGGACGTGCTGCCAGCCCACGGACGTCGCGGTTTGGGAGCCAGGCTGCTCGCTTGTGTTTGCGATTGGGCGCAGGCTCAGCAGCGGCCGGCAGTGACTCTCTCGACCTTTCGCGATGTTCCGTGGAATGGACCCTTTTACAGGAAGCATGGCTTCGAAGATTTGGACCCCGCCGAGTGGACGCCCGGCATGCGGGCCATTCGTGAACAAGAGGCGCGGCATGGCCTGAATGTTCAGGCCCGCGTGTTCATGCGGCGGCGTCTGGGCGGTAGAAAATCGCGGTAACTCAAGCGTCAGCGTCCGAACTGACGCAGGTGATGATCCGCATGCAGATAACCCCAGCGCAGCCATTCGTGCAATCGCATGGGCCCGAATATCGGGTGGGGAATGCACGGTTCGCGTAACTCATCGCAAAATCTGTTGAACACTTCTACAAGTTGGCGTTTGTCCGCAGCAAATTCACCGGGCCGTGAGCCGCCATTGCCCTGCTCCACTTCCGGCCTGGTGGGATAGCCTTTCGGCCAATGCACCGGAAGCCACAGCGCACCCCACTTCGCCAGCGTGCGCTGCAGAAAACCCGTCGCGGGCTTCGCGGCCCGTTCGCCGAGCGCTAGCTGGTAGCTATCACGCAGATGGCAGACCATCCGATGAGCCGACATCCGGCCCCATAGCGGCTGATTTGAAGCGGCAAGCTTGTTCAGGCGAACCAAAAGGTCACGCCGAACCGCCTCACTTCTTAGTGTCCTCATGACGTATGTTAGCCAGTTTTCACCCGAGCGGCGGGGCTGGCGACGCCAACAGCTTCACAATGCCATCCACATTCGCGCAGGTCGCGTCCACAGTGACGCCAAGTTCCTCGCTAGCTTCATTCTGGCGGTTCACCCAAACCGCCGGATACCCGAATTGTTTCGCGCCCGCCGCATCCCATCCGGCGAATGCCGCGAACAATATTCGCTCGCGTCTCAAACCGAATGCATCCACGCCCATTTCGTAAGCCCGCGGATCGGGCTTGTAAGCCTTCACCCGGTCTGCGCTCAGCACGTGGTCGAACATGCCGTCTAACTTGGAGTTCCGAATGCCGGCCGCCAAAAGTGAGTTAGTCATGTTGGATAGAAGGGCAATGCGCAGCCCCCCTTCTTTCAACGTGCGCAACGCCGCCGGAACCTCAGGCCAGCATCGCAGCTTAAGCCAGGCATCCATCAACCGCGCATGGCTGTCGCGCGAAACGTGCAACTGTATCGCTTTCGCGGCGTAGAGCAGGGCATCGCCGGTTACCTGCCAGAAATCCGCGTAGTGCTGGGATAGTGTTCGCAGCCACATATATTCGAACTGCCGGGTACGCCATAGGCTACTTAGTTCAGCGCCCCTTCCGGGATACAGTTCCTCTGCCAGGGCAGAGACAGGCCGCGGGTCCAGAATGGGGAAAGCATCGTAAGCCACCGCCTGGATTGTGCGGCCCGGCGTTGCCGCAAGCCCGCTCGCGAACCCGGCGAGGCAAGCGCCATTCACAAACTGGCGGCGGCTTAAGATCACCCTGGACACTGTGCTCACTCCTTAGCTTCCACCGAAGTTTTCAAGTAAGCGATCACCGCGGTTCTCTCCCCGGCATCGCTCAGGCGGAAATCCATATCGCTGTTCGGAGCCATTGCTTGCGGGTCGCTCAACCAGCGGCTCAGCGTCGCTTCGTCCCACCGAACGCCGGCTTTCTTCAAAGCCTCGGAATACGCGAACTTGGGGGCGCCGGCTGCTTGCCGTCCATAGACGCCTCGCAGCCGGGGCCCTTCTTTGTTGGAATCGATTGCGTGACATCCAGTGCACCGGCGCCCAAACACTTCCTTCCCGCGCTCTTCCGGCGAGGCGAAACCGAGCAGCAGCGCGCCAGCGGCACAAGCCGCGCACAAAAGTTTACGGAGCATCGGACGATTCCAGCGTCGAATCCACAATTGCCAGATGCTCCGGGTGCGGCACGAACTCCACTTGCCGAATCCCCAGAACACTGCGCAACTTATCCGCCGGCACCTTCATCGGGCCTGCCGAAGGCGCGCTGCCCGGAGCCGGCTGAGGAAACGCTGTCGACATCGCCGTATGGAAGCTTACGTTGCCCTCCACCTTCTGCATCGTTTGATGAATGTGCCCATTCAGCACCGTGACGGAGCCGAAACGCTTCAGGTAACTCAGCGCCTGTTCGCTATCGGAAGTGCCCCAACCCCATTCCGGATACACCGTCCACAAAGGAAGATGCGCAAACAGAACAATTGGCGTGCTGGAAGAACAGGCACTTAAGTCGTCTTTCAGCCAGGCAATCTGATCGGCGCCCAACTTGCCCATTCCTTCCAGCGCGGCCGAATTCACCAGGCCCACGAAATGCACCCCGCGATGGTCATGGCTATACCAGCCGCTTCCCTTCGTCCCCTCGCCGTGGCGGGCCAGGTATTCCTTGCCATCGTCGGTTGCATTGTCGTGTTCGCCTGGAACGTAAAACACTTGTTTTACTTTCGCTTCTTGGAGTAGTTGGCCCAGCGTATCGAATTCAGCCGGCTTGGCCAGGTGCGTCAAGTCTCCGGTATGAATCAGAAATTCCGGCGTGACAGGCAGTTGATTGATCTTTTGGATTGCAGCCCGCAGCGTGGCGTTCACATCGGTATTCGCCGGCTTGTTGAATCCAATGTGGCTGTCGCTGATCTGCACGAACTGAAACCCTTCGCGGCCGCCCGTCTGGCCCAATAGTTTTGACGTTGGCACGCCTCCCGCAACCGTCCACACCACACCTGAACCTGCCCACGCCATGCAGCGCAGAAATCCTCGCCGGTCAATTCCGTCGGCGTCCAGTCCGTCTTTTAGTAAGTTAGTCATAAAGCCTCCGCCTGCTAAGACTCCAGTTCGCTCTGTTTTATTCCCCCCCCAAAAAAAACGGCGCCACTCCAAAGAGAGGCGCCGTCTTCGCAACCGCGCGAATGTTAAAGGTGAGTTACTTAGCGGACCACGATCGTTCCCTTCATGAAGGGATGAATAGAGCAATGGTAAGTGTAAGTGCCGGGCGCGTCCAGCGTCTGCGCGAACATATCCCCGGTGTTCAAATTCTTCGATTTAAACTTGTTGTCATCGGCGGTAACCGTGTGTTGTGTACCGTCCCGATTGGTCCAAATGACCGATGTTCCCCGCTGCAGCGTGATTGGGTTCGGAGTGAACAGGAAGTCACTGATATCGGCCGCAGTGTTTTGAGGAGCGGCGGGCGCGGGAGTTACCGATAGAAAGGCGTTCGGCTGTGAGGAGACTCCCCCCACTTGGGCCACCACGGCAGCATCCACGGCGTCCGGTCCGCCGGCGATAGCGGGCACCAGTGCGTTAATCTGATAGAGCCCCGGCGAGACCAGCCCCGCAAATTGCACTTGTGCCGGCAGGTTTCCAATCGTCACCCTGGGCAGCGCGGCAGCGGGCAACGGCGATGTCACCACTTGCCCATTGGGTGTTGCAGGGGTCGTGGCGCCCAGGCCGGTGGCGTAAAGCACTGCCGTCTCCCCCGCTTTGACCGGCGTCGTAGTCAAACCGGCAATCAGCCCGGTCGGCCCAATAAGCGTGACTCCGTCCGCACGTGTGGCGGCTATATACTTGGTTGCCCCCAGAACGAAGAATGCCGGGGCTGCCGCTTGTAGCGTCACCTTAATGGAGCCACTGGTCATGCCGTTGTTGGTAACTTGTACGTTTGCCGGTCCAGGCTGCAGATCGGCGGGAATCAAAAAGTTAATTTGCATCGGGCTGATGAAGCTGACATAAGCGGCCTCGCCATTGATGGTTACACTTACTCCGTCCAATTGAGTGGGCAGGCGGCCGCCAGTAAAGTCGGCATCCGTCCACGAACGTGTCTTGGGCGATAGGGCTCCCCCACGAATCGTTGCCCATGTATTGGCAGCAAGCGTTCCGGAAAAGCTGGCGGCGTTAGTCACGTCAGTGTCTTGAAAAAAGGGCGCCGCTTGGATACTGCCGAATAGGCCGTGGCTCTCGATGGGGTCGCCGTTAGTGCCTGCTGTCCCGGCTGTAAAGTAGAGTGTGGCCGGGTCGCCGCCTCTCCCTCCGTTTCCGAAGGTCAAGGCCCACAGTCCGGAAATGCCGATCGCCTTTCCGAACGTATCGCTCAGCGCGCCAAGCAGCGCGCCCGTGTTCACATCGAACGCATGGATCGCCCCGTCGCCAAAATTTCCCACAAGAAGTGCGCCGCTGAAGTTTCCGAAATTTGCAGGCGCTATGGCAAGCCCCCAGGGAGAGTTCAGAGACCCCTGCGAGATCAGGTGCGTGAGAAGTTGACCGTCCAGATCGAACACGGCGACATAGCCATTGCCGTTACCCGGCAAATCGTCTGTTTTGTCCTGACCCTGCTTTGCATAAGTCACGTGTAACTTGCCATTTAAGCTTTGAATGTTGAAGGGGGCAAAGCCTGCGGGAATCTGTGTATCCTGAAACGCACGCGCCGCTAAGGGCTTTAGGTCGCCGCCCCACGCATCGATGGCGCCAGAACGAAAATTCGCGGCGTAGAGGATCGGCGCCGCGGCCGGACCGGCTAGCGTGCAGCCTTTGTAAACTGCGCCCGACGCGGAGTTATCGATCAGAATCGTTGCATGAGTCTGATCGACTGCCGAATTCCAGCCGGAAATTGTGCCGTCTTCCGTACAGAACAGAAACGTCGACGGCTTGCCTGGTGCGGCCGGAAACGATTGACTATCGTTGAAGACAACCCCGGTCACGTTTCCGGTGCGTTGCCCGCCTCCCGCCGCGGGGACATTCACAACCAGCGGGATGGCGGCTCCCGATCCATCGTAAATGGTCGAAGTGCCCGAATGGTTGTTGCCGATCCAGAAAGGGCTTGTCGCACTGAACCCAATGCCCCACGGATTGACTAAGTTCTTGTCCACCCGATCGGCGGCGCCCGGCAAATCCGCAACCAGATTATGAACCAGGTACGTATCTGCCGCGGAAAGCGGAGCAATCAGAAGAGTGAACAAGCCGGCGGCGCGGGCCCATGCAAGGCCGCGGCAATGCTTATTAGAAAGTGAGAGCGAAGACTTCATCTTGGTTTGAACTACCTCCACTTACCAATACCGCCGGCCGGTGGAGATATTCCCGGGCCGCTCCAAAATTAAATCGTTTTCAGATAAACGAGTAAGTCGTCAAAATCGCGTTCCGAGAGATCCTCCGCAAAACCCGGCATTCCCTTACTTCCATTGCTCAACTGTCTTCTTACGGTCTCGTCATTCACGGGCTTGCCGTTCTGCAGTCTTGAACGCTTGAACAACCCTTTAAGAGAGGGACCCAACTTTTTGTCGTTTGTCGTCGCATTGTGGCAGCCCGTGCATTGGGTGAATAGCGTTCGCCCTCTGCTGGCGGAGCTTGCCGAATCCGCTACGGCCATCGCGCTCAGAATCAAGAACGCGCCCGCGCACACGAGCGGGTGTTTCATCGTGAACTCCGGGCGTCATCACCGATATTGTCATTGCCGGTTGAGCTAGGCGGTTGCTGCAGCCGAAGGCGATGGCGTTCCCGGCTCGCCCAGGTCGAAAGTATGTCTATGTCACAGCGGGACAATTGCGCCTTGCGATGAATGAACGTATATTTCGGCAGCGGCATCAGCCCACTCTGTATCATGGGGACAATTTCATGAAGATAGGCGCGGCGTTGGTCTGTTGAATATCCGGCCCACTGCGATAGATTCATCGCGCTGCGTCCTTTCTCAACGTCGCCCTCAATCATCCAGGAGAGCGGTGCGATGTGGCTGTACCATGGCCAAACTGTGTTGTCGGAGTGGCAATCGCGGCATGCCTCCTGAAAAATCTGTATAACTTCCGCCGGCGCGTCACTGCCTTTCAGAATCGGTTGCGGATTCAAAGGGTTACGCTGGTGCAGACGGTGAAATCCCATTCCGAATGTTAGTGGTAGAACCGCTAAACAACTCCAGAGCAACTTACAGAACTTGCCTATACGGCGCGCACGCATGAGTGGACGCCCGCTAACATCGAGTGACTTGTTCATATTTGGCTATGTGAAAAAGTACCGGCGATGCGCGCGACTTATTCCCGGGGGGAGGCTGACTATTTCGCCGTGTCTGCCACCAGGCGTGAGAACAATTGAAGCTCAGGCTTATTAAGGTCCGATATTGCCCAAAATTGCATTCCATCTTCCTTCCAGGAGATTGCATTGAAGCCATTCACAGAAACCGCTTCAGCTCCTCTGCCTCCGGCGGACGGCCAGACAAACAGGTTGATCACATGTTGCCGGCGCCGGTAGACCACCGCGGCAACCTGCCTGTTGTCTAAGTAGTCCAACCTGCCGCCCGCCAGGAGGAACCCCTGCGCATCCAGATTTTTCACCACCGGCGAAAAATCCAGTTTCCCCGTAAACCAGGGTTTCACCGCGTGCTGGTCTGACGAAGGTTCATCCACCAGGTGCGCCGCCATCATGGAACGCACATGGCTGGAAACAACTTCCCTTGCCAGTAAATTATTGGCATCGGTGCTCCGGTACAAACCTATCTGCCAAACGCCAACAGCGGACAGAAGTAACGAAGCCGCCACAGCGCTCCAGCGCCAAGTAAAAAAACTGCTCCAGGTTCGCGGCGTGGGCTGCGACGAACGCCGCAGTTCGGTCCTGATTCTTTTTCGAAGCGTGCCGCTGGCCCGATAACGTGGCGCTTCTTTCTGAACCACGTCACGCAGCGCAATCAACCGCGAATGCGACCGCGAACAAGCAGCGCAGCTTCTCAGATGCGCTTGCAGTGCGTGTAGCGTGTCGATGTCATGCAGCTCGCCGTCGAGATACGCGCCTAACAATGGATGAGTCAGTTCGCAGGTCATCGGCTTACCCTATGCTCCTGTGTATCAGGCATTGCTCCAGGCGCTTTCGTGCCCGGGCCAACCGCGACATAACTGTCCCCACCGGCACCGCGGCAGCCTCTGCTATCTCCCGGTAGGACATGCCTTCCAACTCCCGCATGATCACCATCTCCCGAAATTCCACCGGCAACTCCTGAATGCAAATCTCCACCGATTCGCGCCTGGAATGCAGCAGTAACTCGGCCTCGGGATTCGCGCACCCACAATCCGCCGAATGCGCGTTCTCGTCGAAAAGAACCGTCGGCTCCGCGCCCCGATTTCGCTGCATCCAGGTGTAAGAGGTGTTGCGCACGATAGCCATCAGCCATCCCCGCCCGTCGCCTCCGCTAAAGCCTCCGAAAAATCTGAGCGCGCGCAGATAGGCTTCCTGAACGATATCCTGCGCGTCCGTCTCACTCCGGGCAATCCAGCGCGCAAGGTTATATGCTGCGTCCATGTGCGGCAGCATCGCGGCTTCAAAATCGGCCAAATGCTGCTTTTCATCGCGTGTCGTCATTACCGTAGGACCGCCAGGCACTGCGTCCCTGGACATAGAGCCCCGTACCTTTAGCGTTGGGCCGCTCTCACGCGTCTGCCGGATAGGGATTGCGACTCGACGCCGCACAGCATCATACTCCATGTAATTACCGGGTTCAATCCTGTGAGCCAAACCTGCCCTCTAAAGCCCTATACTCAGGGGCCTTGAGTTTTATTCCCGATGCTTCCGGCTCGCAAAGTTAAAACGCGATCCGCACCCCGAATTGCACAAAGCGCGGCTGCCGCTGTCCGGTGGACCGCCCGAACAGGCCGCTGGCCAGATCGCCGCTTGGCTGAGTGAGATTCACCCGGTTGAACAGATTGAAAATCTCGCCGCGCAATTCAATCGTTGCGCCTTCTTTGCCATAAAACCACGGAATGCGCGCTGATTTGATGGCGTTCAAATTCACGTTCGCCAGCCCCGGCCCCTCGAACGTGTTTCGCCCCAGGTTGCCCTCCTGCCCCTTCGCCGGTATTGGAAAATCGCCAGCTTTAAACACACCGCGAACGAAATCGCTTCGGGATGTCGAAATGGTATTCCCGAATGCAGGCGTGTTGGGGTAATCGTAATTGAACCCATCGGCGTTGTAATCGCCACTGGGGTACGCCGCGGACGTGTAAACAGAAAATGGTAAGCCTGTCTGAAAAATGGCGATGCCCGAAACACGCCAGCCACCCAGCGCGCTCTTCAGAATCGCGTTCTGAAATGGCGTGGGCAGTTCGTAAACCGCATCCAGCGTCACACGGCGCTTCACATCGTAATCGGCCCGGCCGAACTGGCCGTTGATGTTCGCCACATCCAAAATGTTGCGCCCGTTCGGCACTCCATTATCGTTACTGCTGTCTGCGTCCAAGGCGCGCCCAGCCGTAAAGATCGCCTGCGCCGACCAGTGCTGCGCAAACCGGCGGCTCACCAATAGCGAAAAGATGTTCGCCTTCGAAGTCCCGATAGTTTGTCCGTAAATGATCGGCCCGAAGTTCGGGTTCAGCCGCGTCAGCGAGCCGTTCGTCGCCACCAGGTTGCCGGCGTAGCGATTCACGTCCGTCTGCGTGTATAGATGGCCGCTGTGTGTGCCCAGATAATCCGCTTCCACAACAAAATTGGCGCCCAACCGGTGCTGGATGCTGAACGTGAAATCCTGCGTGGTGGGCTGCTTCGGGTTAGGATCGATCCCGCCCACGGACACGCGGCTGCCTACAATTCCGCCGCTTGCATTGGTCTCAAAAACAAAGCCGGGCGGTGGGGGAAAGTAGTAGCCATTCGATGAGCCCTGCACATACCCAAATACCGCCCCCGGCTGTTGAATGGTGAGCGCCGGTGAACCGAATGCAGGCGGGTTGGTGCTGCTGCCATTGGTGGCGTAAGACAGGTTGGCCACGCGGCTGTAGAAAATGCCGTAACCGGCCCGGATGGATGTGGAGCCGTTACCGAAGACATCCCACGCAATGGAGATTCTGGGCGCATAGCCGTGCGGCCTGTTCTCAGCGAAGTAGCCGTCCCCGCGCACTTTGGTGGTTCCCGAAGCAACCTGCTGCGCAAACGTCGCGCCCGCGCCCGGTGTGAAAACGGGGAACGGAACAATGCCTTGGTGGCCTGTCGCCCAGTGCCCAAAGTAATCCCAACGAAGCCCCGGATTGACGGTCAAACGCCTGCTGATTTTCCAATCGTCCTGAACATAAATTCCTGTGTAGAGCGTGTACAGTTTGCGGTAAAGGTCGGTCGCGGTATCGCCCTTGGCAATGTCGATCGTGGGTCCCGATTGCGAAAACGGCTTATCCTGCGCGAAGTCCAGCAGGTTGGAAAACTGAAATGTGGGCCGCGCGTTGTTGGTTTGCACGGCATAGCCCTGCTGGCGGTCCACGTCCACGCCCACCTTAATCTGATGCTGCCCACGAATCCACGTAACGCCGTCATGAGCGATGTAATTGTTGTGCTGGAAGCGGTAATAGCCCGCCTGGTTAAACCCGGTAGAAACGCCGGTGATATTGGCATTCGGTAAAAGCGCTGCCGCACCCGCCGCGGAAGGATAGTTGCCACCCGCGCGAACCACCGAAAAGGAAGCTTCATTCAACAGCGAAGGTGTAAATGAATGCGTCCAGCTCAGGCGTCCAAACGCATTTGTGGTGGGGTAAGGATAAGTCAGGTTCGGTCGAGTGCTGACCACCGTGCCATCTTCGCTGGGCCGGAACCAGTTCACATAAACACGGTCGTTGAACCCACGCAGGTTTTGATCCACGCGCACATTCCACTGCCGCGCGGGTTGCGGCACGGGTTCAGTGATAGTGGCCGTACCAATGGCCGGAAGGTCAGATGGAAAAATTGTGGAGGGAAAACTGCCGGGGTTCGACTGCCGCACTTGCGCCACCGTACTGATAGCCGTAGTTGGATAGCTCAGCGGCGGATTGAGAGTAAAGAACCTGGCCGCCAGCGTATTCGGAAAGTTAGTCTTTACATAGTCGGCGAATTCGCGCGTCTCTTCCCGAACTACAGAAGTCGTGTTAGTGGAAGTATTCAGGACATAGTAACTTCCGAAGAAGAAGGTCTGATTCTTAATGACCGGCCCGCCCACCGTAAAGCCATATTCATTGCGCCGCGAAGCCGGCAGGCTTGTTTGAAAAATGGTTCGCGCGGTAAGTGCGTTATCGGTATGAAATTCCGATAACGTCCCATGCACCCGATTGCTACCCGACTTTGTAAATACCTCAATCAAAGCGCCGCTATTGCGCCCCTTCTCCGCCGAAAAGGAATTCGCCGAGACGCGAATCTCCTGCACCGTATCCGGCTCCGGGGTCAGGTTGGTGATGCCGTCGCGCGAATTTCCATTTACGCTGGTGCCGTCCACGCGGTATTCGTTCTGCTCCTGCCGCTGGCCCGCCGCATTGATCTGGTAGGCGGGTTCGGCCTGAAAACTGTCGGTCGCGTTGGCCGAACCGCTGCCGAAAAGTCCGCCGCTGCCGGTCACGCCGGGGGCAAGCGCCACAATGGCCGCGTACACATTGCGCCCCACCATCGGCACCTCTTCAATCGTTTTCTGCTCCACGGAGCGGGATACATTGCTGGTGGCTGTTTCCACTGCATTCGACTCGGCCGATACCTCCACCTGAGTGGCTTGCTCGCCCACCGCCAAAGTCGGGTAAACAGTATGTACATCGCTGCCTTCCAGCACCAGGTTCGGTTGCACCCATGTTTTGAATCCGGTATTACGCACTTCCAGGCGATAGGAACCGGGGGGCAATTCGCTGATCCGGAAGAAGCCGCTTTCCGAAGACGTGGTTCGCTTGGTTACCTGAGTAGACTGGTTGACCAGGATCACTTCCGCGCCCGGCATGCCGGCCTGCGTTGGATCGTTCACCGTTCCCTCGATTCTGCTGTTGAACTGCGCAACACTTGGCAGGGCTAACAGCGCCAGCAAGACAATCGTCCGTCTAAAGCTTTTCATGGTGCACTCCTCGGTGGCGGCCGATTTGCGAGACCGAAGCCGCATTGAATCGGTTCAACACTATCACCGCGGCGCTTTGTCGTCAATTTTTATTGCGACAAAAATCGCACTGGACACCGATGAACCGTTGGTGATAACTTGAATCGGTTCATGTCTGCTAACTGACCAGGAGGTCTCTAATGAATCGACGTACCTTTCTCGCGCTTACCGCTGCCATGCCCGCACTGCCGGCCAAGCCGTCGAAACCCCTTACCGAAATGCGCGCCGATGTACTGGAAGACAAGATCCGCGGCGGATTCCTGGGCCAGCTCATAGGAGATCTGAATGGCCTGAAGCACGAAATGAAGTACATCCAGGAACCCGGCAATGTGGAGCAGTACACGCCCGCCCTGGTCGACGGTGGCTGGACCGATGACGATACCGACGTCGAGTGGCCCTACATTCTTGAAATGCAGCGCTCTGGCAACCTGATGGTTCCCTACCAGCGCATCGCAACGCTCTGGAAAGATCACATCAACCGGCGCATCTGGTGTTCGCATCTGTACCTGCGGCAACTGCTCGATCTGGGCATCGATCCGCCCCTGACCGGCATGCTGGCCCTGAATCCGTGGGCAGATTTCAACCTGTCCGGCCAATTCGTCGCCGAAAGTTGGGGCTTGATTTCGCCTGGCATGCCGCAAACCGCCAGCCGGATTGGCGTTCATTATACTCACGTCAGCATTGAGGGCGAAGCCATCCAATCCACCCAGATGATGGATGCCATGATTGCGACAGCGTTCCTCACCAGCGATATGGAAAAGGTTCTGGACGCCGGCGCGGCCACGCTCGATCCCAGCAGCGTGATGAGCCAGATCATGACGGATGTGCGCCGCTGGCACAAAGAAAATCCAAAGGACTGGCGCGTCACCCGGAAAGTGACCAAGGACAAATATTCCAAGTTCGGCGGCGATGACATTCGTGACCGGAACGGAGTCTGGCTGAATGGAGCATCCACCATTTCCGCGCTGCTCTACGGCGATGGGGACTTCACGCAAACGCTGCGCAGCGCGTTCAACTTCGGCTGGGACGCCGACAATAATGCAGCGGCTTCGGGCGCCATCCTCGGCATCATGAAGGGCAACAAAACCTTGATGGCACAGGGCTGGAACATTCACGACCGGTTCCACAACACCAGCCGCGACAATATGCCTACCGGCGAAACCATCACCAGTTTCGGAGACCGCCTGATTGCTCTCGCCAGATTGAACATTAAGCAGAGCGGCGGAGAATTTCGCACCGAAGGTGGCCAGCCCATCTATCGCCTCCCGGTAGAAAAGCCGGCGAATATAGAGACCCTGAATGACGGCGTGAGGGCCTATGCCGGATTGCAGGCTAACCTGAAGACGGAGGCTGCAAACGCCGTGCTGAAGGGTCGCACAAGTCAGGAGCAGGCGCGCGGAGCATATCTTGCGATCTGTTTAGATCTTGCGCCAGAGACGATGAGCAAACATCCCGAAGAATGGCGGCGGGCCGTCACCGCGCTGAACGGCTATTCGAACGTCCTGCAGGCGCTCTTCTACGAATCGCCAATCCCCGCCGCACGTCAATTGTGCGAAAAAGCGGTTGCCGTGGGTGTCACCAAGCCCACTCACAGCGTGAAAATTTGGCTCTAGGCGCATTGGAGTAAATGGCGACGATCAAAGAGGTTGCCAAGGCAGCCAAGGTATCCGTCGGGACCGTCTCCCACGTCCTGAGCGGCGCATCCAAGGTGAGTTCCGCCAGCCGGGAGCGCGTTGTGAATGCCATCCGCGCACTGGATTATTACCCGAACCACGCAGCGCGCAGCCTGAAAACGCGCCAGACTCAACTGCTGGGCATGGTGATCTCAGACATCACCAATCCTTACTTCCCGCTTGTTGCCAGGGGCGCGGAAGATGCCGCTCTGGAACACGGCTATTTACTGGTCGCCTCCAACACAGATCATCAGGTGGAGCGCGAAAAACGCGTGCTAACGGTGCTGCGCAATCGCCGCGTGGATGGAATTCTGCTAGTGGTGGCTCCGAACGGCGGCGATATCCGGCACATCGAAGAGATCACGGCTTCGGGCACTGCCATCGTGTGCCTGGACCGGATCCCGGCCGGTTTGAAGCTCAGCTCCGTGACCGTTGACGCCATCCAGGGAACGGAGATGTGCCTCCGCCACTTGATCGCCATGGGGCACCGCTCCATCGCCATCGTCACCGGCAACATGCAACTGCAGAACGCCGTCGACCGGCTACAGGGTTATCGAAATGCCTTACGCGAAGCCGGCTTGCCCGAAGACGAAACGCTCATCCTCAAAGGCGATTTCAAGTTCGCCAGTGGCTATCTGCTCACCAAGGAGTTGATGTTGGGCCCAAGACGGCCCACGGCATTGTTCGTCTCGAACGGAGTGATGGGCCTGGGCGCGTTGAAGGCGCTGAAAGAGATGTCGGTGCGCTGTCCTGAAGATCTGGCAATCGCCGTTTTCGACGAACTCCCCGGCGCCGGAAGCTTCTCTCCAGAGGTCACCGCCGTCGTGCAACCTGCGTATGAAATCGGCTTCCAGGGAGCAAAATTGCTGATCGAACAAATCGAATCCGGCAAGCGCGATCAGGTTGTGGAAGTTCACCTGAAATCGGAACTGCGCATCCGCGAATCCACCTCCAACAGGGCGCTGCTTCGCTAAGCATTCTCACCTGCCGTCGGCTCGGCAGCGGGAAGCGCCGCGTCATCGATGCGAGGATTTTTACCCACTGAGCCGGCCTCCAAAAAGATGTGCCGGATATCCGGATGAGCCCGACGGATGGAGCTCTCGATGCGATTCACGGATTGTTCCACCAAGCCCGAGGCAAGCCCTTTGCGAAATTGAACGTCCATGGTCAGAAGAAGATTGTGAGGTCCGAAATACATCGTCAACGGATAGCCAACCCGCTCTACTGAAGAATCCGCCAGCGCCAGATCCCGCACACTGCGCAGCACGGCCCGGTCTGCTCCTTCGCCCACAAGCAACGCCTTACTCTCCACCACAAGCAGCAGTGCCACCGTAAATAAGAGAAGCCCAATCAGCACAGAAGCCGCTCCATCCAGCCGCGGCTGGTTCAGCAGGCGCGAAAGGAAAATTCCCGCGAACGCCGCTGCCAGACCCAGCAGGGCCGCCGTGTCTTCAAAGATGACGGTGAAGGTGCTGGGGTCCTTGCTCTTGCGAATTGCCGCCCAGATCGAGAGCTTCCCCTGTACCTTCCGGAACTCCCGCAAGCTGATGAACAGCGCCGCGCCTTCGAACAGGAATGAGAGCGCCAGGATGCCGTAATTCCATTTGGCGTCGGTCATCGCAGCCGGATGCCGTATATGGTTCACGCCCTCCATGATGGAGACGCCGCCGCCCAGAACGAAAATGAGCAGGGCCACAATCAGTGTCCAGAAATACAGCTCTTTCCCGTACCCGAACGGGTGCGTTTCGTCAGGAGCTTTCAAGCTCAAGCGCAAGCCCAGCAGCAACAACGCCCCGTTCCCCGTGTCCACCAGGGAGTGCACCCCTTCTGAGAACATGGCGGAGCTCGATGTGAAGTAGAACCCGACAAACTTCGCCACCGCAATTCCCACGTTCGCGGCAACCGCTGCATAGATCGCTTTATTCGATGAGGACGACATGCCTTCTTCTAGAATGATGCAATTTTCCGTTGGGCCGCTGCGGTAACATGAAAACGCGTTGAAGCTTTTCGTCTCGCTCCTGCTGAACTTTGCCCTGCCGCTTGCCTTGCTTCAAGCGCCCTCCTCCCATGTGCATGCGCATGAGGTCAACGAACAGCATCAAGGTGTTTTTCTCCACACTCACGCCGGGCATCGCGACACGCCGCCTTCCGGGCAAGCGGAGTTCAAAGACTTCGATCCCGATGACGATGCACAATTTTTCAGCTTGGCGTCCATGCTTCGCAACCATGAAGGTGTGGCGCCCGCAATCTCAATCGCTCAATCCGTGACAATTCCAGCGCCGGGCGCCGCCTTCTGGCAAATGGCAGCATTGCGGCCCAATGCGCATGATCCTCCATCGCTAAATTCCATCGGCCCCAGAGCCCCGCCCCTTTCGATCCCCTGCGCCTAATCGCCCCCGCCGCGCGAGCAACCTTTCTTTCCATTACTTAAAGGGTAAAAACTTATGTGTGTAAACGTGTGGATGCTTGCGTCCTCATTTGCCGTAGTGCCTGTCATTTTTGCGCAGGTGCCGTTGACACTGGCCGACGCCGTCTCACAAGCCTTGCGCGACAATCCGCAGGTGGCGACCGCAGCCGCACGGGTGGCCGTTGCGGAAGGGTTGCGCCATCAGGCCGGGTTGGGTCCGAACCCCCGGCTGTTTATCCAAACCGAAGGTATTGCCCCAGATCCCACCATCCCTCACAATTCGTTCTCTTATCCTAGAGATGCCGATAATTACATCTTTCTTAGCCACACCATTGAAACGGGTGGGAAGCGTCAGCGGCGCGTCGAGGCCGCAAGTGAAGGCGTGCGCCGCGGCAGGCTGGAGCGAGAGTTGCAGCGGCAACAAATCGCGGGTAAAGTCGCGGCCGCCTACTGGATTGCGGCCGGCGCCGCGCGCAGCCGGGATCTGCTGGAACGGGAAGCTGCAAACTTCGGCAGGGTGGTTCAATATCACCGCGACCGCGTACGGGAAGGCGCTTCCCCTGAAGTGGATCTGCTCAGGGTGGAGTTGGAGCAAGGCCGCCTGACCGCCGCCGCCAGAACTTCGGCTCAGGAAGCTGAACGCGTCAAAATAGCTCTGTTTCGCGAGATGGGAAAAACAGAGTTTCCCCCGGTTCAATTTATCGACGCTCCAGATTCCCCCCAACCGGCGCCGGTATTCTCAATCGATCGAGCTTTGCAGCAACGCCCGGAGATGCAACTTGCTCGTGCCGCAATCGAACAGTCTCACGCAAGTTTGCGGCTGCAACAGTCGAATGCCAAAGTCGATCCCGATGTCCAGGGCGGCTACAAACGGACCAGCGGATTCGATACTTTTTATGCGGCTGTACAGATCCCGTTACCCATCCGGAATCGGAACCAGGGGCAGATTGAAGCTGCCGTGGCCGACATCAAAGTTGCCGAGTCTTCTCTTGCAGCGACAGCGGCGCTGGTACGGTCTGAGCTGGAAGCGGCGATGAAAGACTATGACGCGAGCCAAAAATTGCTAACGGAAATACTTCGCCCCATGCGCGACCGCGCGGATGAGGTGTTCAAAATTGCCGAGGCCGCGTATCGCGAAGGCGCCTCCGATATTCTCAAGCTTCTCGATGCGGAGCGCATCAAGATCGATACGCAGTTGGCGTACACTCGTGGACTTTTCGAAGTTCGGCAAAGCGCCGTCGCCATCGCCACCGCGCAGGGAGCTCTCCAGGGAAACCTTCCATGAAAACCATCGTCATCCTCGCCGCCATCGCCTTGTTCGCCTGCGGTAAGAAGGACGCCGCAGCCCCCTCCGGAACAGCCCAAAAGCCTAAGGAGCGCGAAAGCTCCGGCGTCATCACGCTGGATCGAACCCAGCAGCAAAAGGGACACATTGCCGTCGTCACTGTCGCCGCGCGGGAGATCGCCGAAAGCCTAACTGTGCCCGGGCAGCTTACCTTCAGCGAAGACCGTACCTGGCGTGTGGGTGCGGTCGTCGGCGGGAAGGTGGACGAACTCACCGCAAAGGTCGGCGATTTTATTCGTGCAGGCCAGATCGTGGGACGCATCCACAGCCATGATGTTCACGAAGCCAGAGCCGCTTATCGGCAAGCTTCCACTGAGCTGGATCGGGCGCGCGCGGCGGAGGTCTACTCGCGCCGTTTGCGGGATCGCGCCCAGAGGCTCCTCGAATTGAAAGCGGGCTCGCGTCAGGAACTTGAAACGGCGGAGTCGAACCTGCTCAATGCTCAAGCCACCATCGCCAAAGCGGAAAGTGAGATCGTCAAGGAACGCGCCCACTTGACTGAAATTCTCCATATCTCAATCGATGACCGGCCCGGCTCCACGCAGCCGCCCGACGGCGTACCCATCTTCGCGCCTGCCTCTGGAACCGTTATGGATCGCAAAGCGACTGCCGGCAGTGTCCTCAACGCGGGTGACGAGATCCTTTCGCTAAGCGATACGCGCAGCCTGTGGATGATCGCCGCGGCAAACGAAGTGGACCTTTCGAAGATTCGTACAGGACAAACAGTGCGCATTGAGGTTCGCGCCTACCCCGGCCGTGAATTTAGCGGCCGCGTCCTCAGGCTGGGCGAGAAGCTGGACCCCACCACGCGCACCCTCCAAATCCGCATCCTGGTTCCGAATTCGCAAGGTCTCCTCAAGCCGGAAATGTATGCGACCGCCTTTCTGCCGCAGACCGCCAACCACGCTGTATTGATGGTTCCAGACGAGGCCATTCAGGATATCAACGGCGTTCCCGCTATATTCGTCCGGAAGCAGCCCACTGAATTTGAGCCGCGCAGCGTCAAGACCGGGCATCGTACCAACGGAGAGACGGAAATTGTCGACGGTCTGAAGCCCGGTGAAGAAATCGTGGTCAAAGGCAGCTTCCTCCTGAAGTCCCAACTGCTGCGCCGCGCCATCGAGGAGTAAGAGAAACCAGGTGCTCACAAAACTTGTCGATTTTGCGCTCGCCAATCGTTGGATCGTGCTGGCCAGCCTTGTCGCGCTGCTGTTGGCCGGCGGCTACGTGCTCTTCAACTTGCCCATCGATGCCTTCCCAGATCTAACCAACAATCAGGTAGTGGTAGTTACCGAATGCCCTTCCATGTCGTCCACTGAGGTCGATGAGTTGGTGACCTACCCAATCGAGAGCGCTCTCGTTGGGATGCCGCGCATCGAAACGGTGCGCTCCATGTCTACGCTCGGCCTTTCCATGGTGACGCTGGTGTTTGAGGATTCGCTCAATCATTACCTCGCCCGCCAGTTAGTCGCCGAAAGATTGCAGGATGTTCGCGCGCGCCTCCCAGACAATGCGCAGCCCGCCCTGGGCCCGATGGCGACCGCGTTCGGTGAGGTTTACCAGTACACGCTGGAGGGTGGCAAGAGCCTGATGGACGTGAAGACTTATCAGGATTGGACACTGCGGTATGCGCTGCGCAGCGTCCCCGGCGTCAGTGAGGTGAACGCGTGGGGCGGCCAATCCAAACAGTATGCGATTGAACTCGACCCCGCGGCCCTGCGCCGTTACGGTCTTACCGTCCACGATGTAATTAAGCGCGTCGCCGATAACAATTCGAATTTCGGCGGCGGCTATATCGAGCATGCCGAAGAACAATATACCGTTCGCGGACTTGGCCGTTATTCCAATCCGGCAGACCTTTTGAGTGTGGTAATACTGGCGCGCGAAGGCGTTCCCGTGTTGCTTGGCGACATCGCCCAGGTCAACTCGTCACCCATCCTGCGTTTTGGCGCAACTTTAAGTGAAACTCATGAAGCTGTCTCCGCTACCGTCATTACCCTGAAAGGGGAAAACGGCAGAGCCGCCATCGAGCGCATCAAGGCGCGCCTTGCGAAAACACACCTGCCGAAAGGCTACCGGCTGAAGGCATTTTACGACCAGTCGGAAGTTATCGATGGAACCATTCGGACCGTTCGCCGCAATCTGCTCGAAGCCGGTCTACTGGTCACAGTTGTCCTGCTACTCTTTCTGGGCGACGTCCGGGCTGCGCTCATTGTCGCCGCCATGATTCCGCTCTCCATGCTGTTCGGCTTCATCGGCATGGCATTGTTCGGCGTATCCGCGAACCTCATGAGCCTCGGCGCAATCGATTTCGGCATGATCGTCGATGGCTCAGTCGTCATGATTGAGAATTCCGTTCATCGATTGGATCGCTCAGGGGGGAGCCGCAGCCTGCTCGATATTGTGCGCGCCGCCTCGCAGGAAGTCGCGCGGCCCATCTTGTTCGGCGTCGTCATCATCATCGCCGTGTACCTGCCCATCTTCACTCTTCAGGGCCTTGAAGGCCGTATGTTTCGCCCCATGGCCATCACTGTTTGTTCGGCGCTTCTCGGTTCGTTGATCCTGGCGCTTACCGCCGTCCCCACACTGTCCAGTTATCTGCTGAAAGCCAAGGTGGCCAACCAACGAAACTTCAGCGACCGTTGGTTTGGTGCTTTGCGCCGCACCTACGAACGTTCTCTCGCCGGGGCCATGAATCGCCGCGGTCTTCTTCTTACTGTGGCCATCTGCACGCTCGCGGCCGCGCTCATCTCCCTGCGCTATATCGGCACCGAGTTCATGCCAAAACTGGACGAAGGGTCCATCCTGATTACTTCCCGCAAGCTGCCCGGCATCGCGCTCACGCAATCCATTGACGTGAGCAAAGAGATTGCGACCACCATGCGCAGCTTCCCTGAAATCGCCGGCGTCGTCACTAAGCTCGGCCGGCCCGACGTTGCCACCGAAGCCATGGGCATCTATGAATCGGATTCTTACCTGCAACTCGCGCCGAAAGAGCAATGGAGATGCTGCCGCGATAAACAGGAATTGGTTGAGAAACTGTCCATTGCTTTGCAGAAAATACCGGGCGTGGCCTATACCATCACGCAGCCAATGGAAATGCGCATGGACGAAACGGTCACCGGCATTCGCGGTGACGTGGCTGTCAAAATTTTCGGTGACGATTTGCAAACTCTTGAAGACCTCGGCCGGCAAACCCTGGCCATTATTTCTTCCCTTCCAGGCGCTGCCGAACCCCAAATGGAAGTCACCTCCGGCGTGGCCGAGTTGCAGTTGGAGATCGATCGGCCCGCCCTCGCCCGCTATGCGCTGAACGTCGCCGATGTTCAGGAAATAATCGAAACCTTGGTCGGCGGCCGTCCCGTATCGCAGATGGTCGAAGGGCGCGCCCGTTTTCCCATCTCTATTAAGCTTCCTGAGACTTTGAGAAACAGTCCCGATGCGTTGCGCGAGTTTGTGCTGCGCGCGCCGGGCGGGGAACTGGTTCGTCTCAATCAGGTGACTCAAATCCGAACGGTGCGCGGCCCGCAAACCGTCTTACGCGAGAACACGGCGCGCCGCATCGCCATCCAGACAAACGTGCGCGGCACGGATCTGGGAAGCTTCGTCAAAGTGGCTCAGGACAAAGTGAACGGCGCGCTGAAACTCCCTGCCGGTTATGAGATCCAATGGGGTGGGCAGTTTGAAAATCAATCCCGCGCCAATCGGCGGCTCATGATTGTGCTACCCGTCTCTGTCGCCATCGTCTTCTCCCTGCTCTTCGCTACCTTCCATTCCCTGAAACAGGCCACTCTTATACTCCTGAACGTTCCCTTCGCTCTCGTCGGCGGCATCGCCGCATTATGGCTGCGCGGACTCAACCTGAATCTGTCCGCCGCGGTCGGATTCATCGCTCTGTTCGGTGTCGCGGTCCTCAACGGCATCGTGCTCGTCAGCCACATCAACGCGCTCCGGCGGGACAAGCGGGATATTGCCGATGCCGTCCGCAACGGCGCAAGCGACCGGTTGCGCCCCGTACTAATCACCGCGCTGGTCGCCAGCCTGGGCTTCATTCCCATGGCTGTCTCCACCGCAACCGGCGCCGAAATCCAGCGGCCTCTGGCAACTGTGGTCATCGGCGGTCTGCTTACGTCAACCTTGCTGACGCTATACATCCTTCCGCTGCTTTATCCATCGTTTAGCTCGCCCAATGAAGGCGGCACCCAAGTCGTCCTCGATTCTTCAGAAACGCACTCGGCATCTTGAAGCATGTCGGCACACTGCCCGGTAAAATCGCCACTTACGAATCTATTCCTGATCCTCGCCGTGCCTGCCCGCTTTGAACTTTTCGATCACCGGTTGCGCATGGGCTTGCGGCACCAGATCGTAGTGATCGAATTCCATATGGAAAGCGGCCCGGCCTTGTGTCAATGAAGTTATATCTTCGCCATAGGTCAACATCTCGGTCAAAGGCACATGCGCCGAAATCAGATGGGTTCCGCCGTTCACATCCGTACCCCCAACGCGTCCACGGCGGCTGCTGAAATCGCTCAACAGGTCCCCGGCGAACTCACCCGGCGCTTCTACATTCACCTGCATCACCGGCTCCAGCAAAACGGGTTTCGCGGCTTCCATGGCGGCCCGGAAAGCCTTGCGCCCGGCAAGTTTGAACGCCATTTCCGATGAATCCACATCGTGGTAGGAACCGTCCAGCAGTGTCACGCGAAAATCCACCACAGGGTATCCGGCCAGGTAGCCCGTTGCCGCGGCTTCCTGAATACCCTTTTCAACGGCCGGAATAAACTGCTTGGGAATCGCACCGCCGAAAACGGCATTGTGAAATTCGAAGCCCTGGCCTCGCGGCAGCGGCTCCAGGCGAATATGGCAGTCTCCAAATTGCCCATGTCCGCCGCTCTGCTTTTTATGTCGGCCCTGCGCCGTCGCCGAACTTCGAATCGTTTCGCGATAAGCAATCTTAGGCGACTTCAATTCCACATCGACGTCATAACGCCTCTTCAAACGGCTGACCACCACCTCTAAATGTTGCCTGCCAGTTCCAGCCAGCAGAAATTCCTGTGTCTGTCCGTCGCGATAGAAACGCAAAGCGCAGTCTTCTTCCAGCAGGCGTGCAAGAGCGGAACTAAGTCGTGTTTCGTCGCGCCCATTCCGCAGGAAAATCGCATAAGCGATGGAAGGTTCCGGCAGTTGCAATCGCGGGTATGGCGTGGCCGATGAATCATGGCTAAGCGTGTCGAACGTGAGCGTGTCCTTCAACCTGGAAACAGCGCCAATGTCACCTTCCTGCAATACGGAAACGGGCTGTAGTTTCTTGCCGAAAGGAACAGACAAGTGCGCCAGTCTTTCGTCCGTGCGCGTCCTCAGGTTCATCAGGTGAGCGTCATCTTTCAGGCATCCGCTCATCACCTTGAAGTAAGTCACACGGCCTGCCGCCGCATCGCAGGTAGTCTTGAACACAAAGAGTGAGGCCCCTGCTTTGGCCGTGCCCGCCGAAGCCGGCACGCACTCCGTCATGAAGTCGGCAATTAGTTCGGTGCCCACGTTTTTCGCGGCTGAAGCGCACAGGATGGGAAAAATTCTGCGGCCTCGCATCTCTTCTCGCAAGCCCGAAATAAGGTGATCGATCCCAATCGTGCCGGTCGCAAAGAATTCCTCCAACGATTGGTCATCGCCTTCCGCAACCGCCTCCACAACCCTCTCATGCGCGGATTGCGCTTCCTGAGTCATATGTTCCGGAATGCCGCGCATGTGGATCAGATCCAGAATGCCCGCTAACCCGTTGGCCGACATCACCGGAAGTTGCACCGGTACGGCAGATTTGCCCCACGCTTCCTGCACCGCCGCGCACACTTCAGTGAACGAAGCGCGCTCACGGTCCAGCTTGTTGATGACAAAAAACACCGGCAGGCCAAGGTCTTCGGCGAACTTCCAGATCTTGTGCGTCACCACGCCTATGCCCGAAAGAGCATCGATCACAATAGCGACAGCATCCGCCGCGCTCAGCGCCGCTTGGGTATCGTGAAGGAACGCATTGAACCCGGGTGTGTCGATGAGATTGATCTTGATCTGCTTCCATGTGCAGGCTGCGATGGCGCTAGAGATACTGATACGTCGCGCGATCTCTTCTTCATCGCAATCGGTAATGGTGTTTCCTTCATCCACTCTAAGGAAACGCGGCGTCACGCCTGTGGCATGGAGCAGAGCGGCCGTAAGTGACGTCTTGCCGGCGTGCCCATGTCCCGCCAACGCGACGTTCCGGACTTGGGAACGAGAGAAGACCTGTTGCATATGCCTCCTGGGCTGGAAGCATATCAAATTGTGACGGCCCGGTTAAAAATTTTTCCGGCCGCACCAGTCCTACCGCACAATGCAAGCTAAAGCAATCCGCAAAATAGCTTACTACTGGACTTAATTTGTCACCCGGGTCACTAATAGCGCGTACGCTACGGCAAAATTGCCACAAAATAGTTAACCCTTGGGAACTTTACTAACTATCCGATCTCTGCCTAACCTAAGAAGAACGATCTGATAAGAAGTCAAAAGTACTTGCGAGTGTGACACTGCTTTGTACTAAAAAGACTCAGTTACAGAAATACCCTAAGTGGGCCAGTAACTAGACTTTCCCTTCCGCCCCCAATGAATATTCGGCGGCTGTGAGAAAGTTAGCGCCAAATCGACACTACGATAACAATGAAAATTATACTTTGGAGCTTTTCAGCTCTATTCATAGCTGCATCTTTACATCCCGGTCACTTATCGGCCGCATCGGAAAATGTCCACGGCACCTTTTACCAGGTCGCCCCTAACTTTACGTTGTACGGTCAAGTTCACGATGCCAATGACAACACGAACGTTTATCAATATCAGGTATGTTGGGACGATCCCACCTTCACGCATAACTGCGAGCCCTATTTACAGGCGAACGGTTACGCGGCGCTCCCGCTCGCCACGGCGCCCCCGGTCTGCGTAGGTGTCTGCCGCGGTATCCAATATGCCATCCCCGCGGGAACGCCCGCAGGCTGGACCATCACCCCCCGCGACGGCAACGATCATCTGATCTATGGACGAATCGTCAGCCAGTACGGAAATCCACCCACTCCGGTCGATGGCAGTCCAATGCCGTTCCGCGTAATTACCGGAAACGTCGACCGCACCGTAACCGTTGAGACGAACCCAACCAGGCTGCAGCCGGCACAGTTAGCCGTTCTCGCGAACGATCGGAACACATACAGTATCGGCTCCATCGGAAACCCAGTCTGCAACGGTTCCGGACCTGCTACGGGTAACGGATCTGTGATCGTCCGCGACGACGGCGTCGTCGGCTATTACGTGAAAAAGTGGAACGTTCCGTGCGCGAACGTCTTTATTGTAAGTTATACAGTACCAATAGTAACATATTCAGGCGGCGTGATCGGAACGCATACCGGTCTGTCTCCCACTATGTCCGAAGGTGTGTTCAACTCTGCCATCCTGCCGGTCCTGAATTTGATCCCGGCCAGCCTCCAGGCCATCGCGATCGGTTGGGCCGATAGCGGCACAGTCACTCCTTCCTCAACGGTCGGGCCCGGCAACCTTGTAAGGGGCCTTACGTCAATGACGGCCGCCATTGCCACCAAATCCATCCCGGCCGGTACGGCGTGCGTGGATCCGCACCCAGGTTTGATGGGATACGGTCCCGCGAACCCCTACTACAACTCGAACAGCAAGACTCCCTACACGGATTTCGGCATTCGCCCCACCATGTTCCTCGCTGCCGAAGCGTGTCAGAATTGCGTGGGAACCGTCTTCGGCAACGGCTTTGTCCTGGGCCCGTGGGATCCGGACGCGCCCTCGATGATGCGAGTCATCGACGCGGCTTTCAGTGGCCGCGACACAAATCCGGCAAACGCTAAGGCTTATTGGGCATACAGCGGCGCCGCGGCGTCCGAATATATCAGCGCCAACGGAGTCGGGTCGGCCAGTGTTCCCAATTCATATTTCGGTTATATGAATCGGCTAAGCAATACTCTTGCTTTTGGCTCACCAGCCTTGCCGGCAACTAACACCACTGTCGGAGCCGCGGATCCCGTTTATGGCGTGCCCGATCGCATTCTTTTGTATTCCAATACGTCCCCAAGTTATAACTATCTCAATCCCGATACCCTTCCGGGCGCCAGCGTAGGCTGGGCCAACAGAAGCACCGTGGGAAGCATTCCTTACGACAACAATCAAACCCCCATTGCAACCTGGCTCAACAACGGGTTCGTTGCCGGGTATGGAACGGCTGTGGAACCCTGCGAAAATATTACCTCCAAATATCCTCATGGAGACATATTTCTAAAGAATTACACCCAGGGACAAACCGTAATCGAAGCGCTTTGGAAATCCATCGAACAGATCTATGCCGGTAACTCGACAGGCGATCCGCTCGCCGCACCCTTCTCGCTTCCCATTTCGGCCAATTCGGTCTCTCCGGCGAGCGGTTCCGTAGGAGCGACAGTGAACGTTACATTGAATGGCTCGGGCTTCACCCCAGGCGCGGGCGTCACCGTTAGCGGTTCTGGCGTTACCGCGTCCAATGTTTCGGTAGTGAATGCCAACCTTCTTACCGCCGCGTTAACAATCGGGGCCGGCGCCTCGACGGGAGTTCACAATATTTCCGTTACCGGTGTGAGCAGCACGTTTCCTTTCAGCGTGAGTGCGTCGCCCCTGCCTGTCGTGTCGTCTCTGTCGCCTGCCTTCGGCGCGCAGGGCACCTCCGCCAACGTAATGCTTACCGGTAGCAATTTCGTCTCGGGCGCGACAATCGCCGTTACTGGCGCCGGGCTTGTGGCGTCCAACGTCGCAGTGCTCAGCAACACTCAGATCGCAGCCACTCTCACCAGCGCAACTAACGCCTCAGCCGCCGCCATTTATACTGTTTCCGTAGTAACTCCGGCCGGCCGCAGCGGTGCCGTCATATTTGACGTGACTCCAGCAGGCACCACGAGTCCTGCTCTCACCTCTATCTCTCCGTCGAGTGGAACCAAGGGAACGGTTCTTCCAGTTACCTTGACCGGTACAAATTTTGTGTCCGGATCTGCCATTAGCTTTGGCGGTGTCGGCGTCAGCGCGGCAAGTGTAGTTGTAGTTAGCCCTACCAGGATCACCGCGCTATTTACTCTGAATGCGAATGCGAGCCCGGGTGCGCGCAACATCTCGGTAGTAAGTCCTAATGGCACAACCAACGGTTTGCCGTTCACCGTCACTGGCTCCGGTCCGGCGCTAAATTCGCTTTCGCCGGCGCTCGGCGCTCCCGGAGCGTCGGTCAATGTGACACTTTCGGGCGCCAACTTTATCGCGGGGTCTAAAGTCACCGTCAGCGGCTCTGGCGTTACGGTTTCGAACAGCGTGATCGTGAACCCAACCACCATCACCGCTATCTTTCACGTCGCCGGCAACGCAACTCCCGGCGCTTACAACGTAATCGTCACAACAACCGCCGGAGCAAGTAGCGCCCAACCCTTCACGGTATCCGCGCCACCCCCCGTCCTGACGGCGCTCACTCCCAACGGTGGGCTGCAAGGCGCCACGTTGAGAGTCGCCCTCCTGGGGTCGAACTTCGTCCCCGGAGCCACCATCCGGATCTCTGGGTCTGGTGTCACAATCTCGAATGTGACATTCTTCAGCGCGAATCAGATCAACATTACGCTGACGATCGGTTCCGCCGCTGCCCAACTCTACAGCGTGTCCGTCTCAACAAACAGCGGTACCAGTGGTTCGCTGTCGTTCAGGGTCAGTCCTTAGCGCGAAACTGAACGTTCGTCCCCCTGGGCGGGGTGTGATAAAGTCGGCGATGCCGAACTTGTGAGCCTATGTTCACCAGACTCATTACCATTTCCATCCTGGTATTCTGCACGTCACTCTCTGCTCAGGAATCTCGCGGCACCATCGCCGGGCGCATCACCGATCCTTCGGGCTCGGCTCTGCCCGGCGTTGAGGTTCGCGCGCTCAACACCCAAACCGGTGCTTCCGTTGCCACCCGCAGCAATGCCGCCGGCCTGTTTTCCATGCCTTACTTGCTGCCTGGCGTTTACCAGGTCAGCGCTCAATTAGCGGGCTTCTCGCGCCTGGAACGCAAAGGCGTGGAAGTCCGCGTTTCCGAAACCGCGGACCTCGATCTGGCCCTTACCGTGGGCGACGTCACGCAGGTTCTTGAAGTCAGCGGATCCACTCCGCTGCTGGAGAGTAGCAACGTTTCACTCGGCCAGGTTGTCGACCGCCGCCGGCTGGTGGATCTTCCCATTGCCTCCGGCAACGCGGCAGAACTGGTTTTGCTCGCGCCCGGAACCACCAATGCCACGGACCTTCGCTCCCGCAAGGCCGCTTTCAACAATGGCCCCTCGCAGGTCACCACCGATGGCAACGCCCAGTACTCCAACGAATTCGCCATTGACGGTGTACCCAACACCTTCGCTTCCGGCAGTTCCCCTCGCATTGCCTTCTCCCCGCCCCAAGGCGCGCTGGCGGAGTTTAAGGTTGAGACCACCACTTACGATGCTTCGCTAGGCCACACCCCCGGTTCCCTGGTCAACATGACCACCGCCAGCGGAACTAACCTGTACCATGGAGAAATTCATGAGTATTTGGGCAATGCCGCTCTCGATGCCCCAAGCTTCTTTCAGAACAAAGCCGGCTTGCGTAAACCCCAATATGAAGACAACCGGTATGGCGGAACTTTCGGCGGGCCGGTTGTCTTTCCCAAGCTCTATAACGGCCGCCAGAAAACGTTCTTTCTGTATACGTTCGAAGGCAACAAATGGGGCACGCCAGGTACCGCCGTCGGCACCGTTCCCACGGATGCCGAAAAGCAGGGAGACTTTTCCGCGCTCCTGAGGTTAGGCGCCCAGTATCAGCTCTATGACCCGAATACCACCGTCGCCGCCGGCAATGGTACCTTCACGCGCCAGCCGTTTCCCGGTAACATCATCCCGCCGAATCGCCTGAACCCGGTCGCGCAGGCCATCGCTAAGTATTGGGCCCAGCCGAACACAGCCGGTACATCCAGCGGAAGTAATAACTACACTTACAACTCCACCACCAAAGAAGATTATTACGTTCACTTCGGCCGCATCGATCACAACATTAGTGAACGTCACCGTATCTTCCTGCGCGGCGATTACGATTATTGGGATGAACGCAAGAATAACCTATACTCGAATATCGCATCCGGCATTGAGCTGAATCGCATTAACCGCGGCTTAGCGTTCGACGATGTGTTCGTCATCAGCCCTTCCACTATTTTCAATTTCCGCTACGGAATCACGAATCAGGAGTTCCCCGAAAAGCGCTCCAGCCGCGGCATCGGCTTAGCGTCATTTGGATTTTCCCCGGCACTCACCGCGCTCATCCCCCCACCGTTCGCCGCTTTCCCCACGGTCAATATCGCCGGCTTCTCCGGCTTCGGCGCCGTCGAATCGGGCGATGGCTCTAACACCAGCCTCACCCACTCCTTCAACGCCAGCCTCACCTCGCAGAGGGGCAGTCATAACGTCCACTACGGCATCGATTACCGCATCTACCGCGCCTTTCAGAATCGCTTCGCCAATGACGTGGCGCCCGCCTTCACATTTGGCAGCGCCTACACCAAGGCAAGCTCCACCTCATCCGCGGCCCCCGTAGGAGCCGAATTCGCACAGTTCCTGCTCGGCATCCCCGATGGCAACATGACGCGCAGTTCCAGCTATGCCGATCAGGAACGGTACCTCGGCGCTTTCATCCAGGACCAGTGGAGACTCACTCCGAAGCTGACCCTGAATATCGGCTTGCGGCTCGAACACGAAACGCCGGTCACGGAGCGCTACGATCGCGCGGTTCTCGGTTTCGATAGGCAAGCCGTGAACCCCATCGCCGCCCAGGCCAAAGCTAATTATTCCGCCAACGCAATTCCACAACTGCCCGCCTCCGCCTTCAACGTCTTAGGTGGGCTCCGCTTCGTGGGCGGCGCGAGCGGGCGTGATCTCTGGAGTCAGCAAGCCCTCGCCTGGCTACCCCGTTTCGGCTTCGCCTATCAGGTGGCCCCGAAGACCGTGCTGCGCGGCGGCTACGGGCTCTTCTTCGATACGCTGGGCACCAACCGTTCTCCTGCCATCCAGACCGGCTTTACCGCAACCACGCCCATCACCCCTAGCTTCGATAACGGCCTCACTTTCTCCGCCACGCTGGCCAACCCGTTCCCGGCCGGTCTGCAATCGCCTGTTGGCTCCTCGCAAGGCCTGGCCACAAACCTGGGGCAAAATTTGACCGTATATGCCCCTTACCGCCCCCAACCCTACGCCCAGCGTTGGTCATTCGATATTCAGCAGGAATTGCCAGGAGGCTTCTTACTCAATGCCGGGTATGTCGGCAACCGGGGCACTAGGCTCTCCGTCGCGCGCGAGCTGAACTTCACCCCCGCGCAATACCTCAGCCGCACCGGCGTCCGCGATCAGGCCACCATCACCGCTCTCGGTATCGTCTCACCCAACCCCTTCTTCGGAATCAATAGCGTGTACGGCAGCACCATCTCTAGGGCGAATCTGCTCAAGCCGTATCCCGAATTCGGCAGCATCATGGAGACGCAGCCCATCGGCTATTCCTGGTATCACTCGCTGCAGGCCCAGCTGGTGAAGCGTTTCTCACGCGGCTATACCCTCAACGTCGCGTACACGTTTTCGAAAGCCATGGAAGCCACCTCGTTCCTCAACCCGGGCGACCCCACGCCATGGCGCGGCATCAGCGCTCTCGATCGCCCGCACCGCATCGTGGTAAGCGGCATCTGGGAGCTTCCCATCGGCAACAGCAGAGCCTTCCTGAGCAGCATGCCGAAGGTGCTCGATTACGCGGTGGGTGGCTGGCAACTGGGAGCTGTCATCACCCGGCAAAGCGGCGCACCCTTGAATTTCGGCGACATCATCTTCAACGGCGACATCAAGAACATTGTTCTGCCGAAAGATCGACGCTCCACCACCATGTGGTTCAACACCAATGCCGGATTTGTAAAAGCGGCGGGCGACCAGTTAGCGAGCGATATCCGCACCTTCCCCCTGCGCTTCAGCGGCATCCGCGGCGATGGTCAGGCGCTGTGGAATCTCTCCGCCGTCAAGCACTTCAAGATTCGGGAGCGCCTCGATTTCCAGCTGCGCTCAGATTGCTACAACTCGCTCAACCACCCCAATCTGGCCGACCCCAATACCACCGTGACCAGCACCGCCTTCGGCACCGTCACCGCGCAAAGCGGCAGCCCGCGTTCCTTCCAGGTTTCCGCCCGCCTCAGTTTCTGATTCAATAAACTACATGAAAATTTCACGCAGAGGTTTCTTAGGAAACGCGGCCCTGGCAGGGGCTACCGGCGCCGCAGCAGCGGACACGGCGAAGCTCGAACCTCTTCCCCGGCGCTCACTAGGTAGCACCGGCGCCAAAGTCACCATGCTGGGCATCGGTTGCGGCAGCCGCTTTCTGTCTTACTCGGAGGAGGACGCCGTCGCCGCCCTGAACCACGCGCTCGATCATGGGGTGGGCTACGTGGATACCGCCTATTCTTATGGCAACGGCGTCAGCGAAACGCGCGTAGGGAAAGTGATGGCCACGCGCCGCAAGCAGGTCTTCCTCGCCACCAAGATTCAGGAGCGCGATCCCGATAAAGCGATGGCCATCCTGGAAGGCAGCCTCAAGCGCCTGCAGACCGGCCAGTTGGACCTCATTCACATCCACGCCTTAATGGACGAAGCGGATCTGGCCAAAATTGAAGCCAAGGGCGGTGTCCTCGATCGGCTCCTCCAACTGCGCGATCAGAAAGTCACTAAGGCCGTCGGCATCACCTGCCACCACGATCCCTACGTCCTCAAACAAGCCCTCGAAAGGCACGATTTCGATTCCACGCAAATGGCGCTCAACGCCGCCATGGTAGGCATGAAATCCGGGGTCAAGACAATGGTCATCAATCCGGATATGAAGCCCAGTTTCCAAACCGTCGCTCTCCCCGTTGCGCTCAGGAAGAAGATGGGGGTTACCGCCATGAAGGTTTACGCCGCCGATGGGCTCCAGGGCCAGGCGAGACCGGAGAAGCTTCTCTATTACTCTCTTTCTCTCCCCGTCGTCGCCGCCGCCATCGTAGGCATGCCGAACCTGCGGCATATCGAGGACAACGCCCGCATGGTCCGTGCCTTCCAGCCCATGCCGGCGGACGAAATGCGCAGCATGGAAGAGACCCTTTCCAGCCGCAACAAGCTAGCGCTCGATCTGTACTTTCAAAACCATTCCGACCATCGTTACGTAGCTGTCTAAGGCATTTCTTTGCGCCTTTGCGTGAGAACATCTTAGCTAACAGCTCAGCAGCCGCCCGGGCCCGAAACCGATCGTCCCCTGCCCAGCCCGCCAGCAGCTCAGCGCCAGCGCGATCACCAAATCGTCATGCTCGCCCGTTCCCTCGGCGCCCATCTTCGCTTTGCCGCTGGCTCGTGTCTCCATCCGCATGTCACGCAGCTCGCGCAGCAGGCTTCCCGCTTCCGGCAACTGCTTCGCAATCCGCAGTTCACCGCGCTCCAGCAGCAATTGCAGACCGCCTAGCAGATCCTGCTTCGGCACATTCCACTTACGGTTCGTGTGCCGCGCCTGCGCGCCGCTGGTAATCGAAACCGGCCACACCTCGCAACCCAATTGCGCCATCCGCAGCATGTCCACCACCGGAGCACCCACGCCCGTCGCGTCCACTGTCAGCGTGCACTGGCCGCGCATGTCCACGTGCCACACCATTTCACGCACCCGCTCCACCACCAGCGGATACGGCGTGCCTAAAGGCATGCGCACCAACCTCCGCACCAGCCTTAGTTTGCTGCCCTGTTGACTCTCCACCACCGCCAGTGCCGTGTGGTCCTGCTGCTGTCCCAGATCCAAACCCACGTGCAGCACGGTCTTGTTAAACCAACAGCGGCGTCACCGAATCGTCCAGCGCCGCCTCCAGCATCTCCGTCGCGAACATCGCGCTGCCGTTGTCCACAAACTGGCACAGAAAGTCCTGCGCGAACACAGCCTTGCCCAACTTCTCCCGTTCTTTCTCTATCTGCTCCGGACGTATGCGCGGATTCTCGGTAACGGGCCCTAAAAACCTGTCCCACTCCGCGCCGCCGTGCATGAATTCGTCATAGAAGAAACCGCGCCGGCCCCTCGGTGTACTCATCAGCCACAAGTCGCCATCGCCCACCAGCAGCATCGGCCGCAGGGCCCGGTACAGCGCATCCGTTACGCAGCTGGCCTCATCGATCAGCATCAGCGAAACGGCCGAGAATCCACGCACGGTAGCTTCCGTTCCAGGCAGCGCCACAATGCGGCTGCCATTTGGAAACACCAGGCTATGTTTGTTGTCCCCATCCCCGCGCCGCTTCACACCCAGTCGCCCCGCCAGTGTCGCCGCCTTAGTCAGCAACTCCGCGCTCTGCCGCTCCGTCGGACTCGCAAAGATCACCATCGCGCCCTTCCGCGTCGAAGCCCGATGGACCGCCTTGGCGGCTGTAATGGTGCTCTTCCCCCACTGCCGCGAACAGTTCAGCAAGCCCCGCTTCGCCGTGCTCCGCAACACTTCCGCTTGCTTCGGGTCCGGCACCAGCCCCAACCGGGCCGAACAAAATTCCACCGCATCGAACGAGTCCACCCGAATCTCCGGACGCCCCCGTGAGATCAGCCGCGGCTCTTCATATGTGCGATCGCAATACATCACCACCCACCAATACCACCGCGAAGTGCACGCGTGGATCCCGCCAAGCCGCCAAAGCCCACCGGCACAAGCGAAAATAAATGTGCAAAGCGCGTGACCGGAGTTCGCCGATTAACGATGCGACCCGGCGCTCCCGCCATCTTTCACGAAATCGATCGTCCCTTCCCGTTCCCCCCAGAACGGATTACCCCCCTGAGCGGCCTGTTCTGCCGAGAGTTGCTGTCCCTCCCGGACACTAACCTCTCCCGCCAGCACCGGGCCTTCCACCCGAATGCCCAACTCCTCCATCGCCTGCCGCGCCACCCGCAGCGAAGTTGCCCGATTCCCAAAATAAACAGCCGCCATACCAGTACCCCCAAACCCGCAAGTGTGCGGATGTCTGAGATCTACCACGAGAGAGATGGCAATGGAGCTCGGTGAAGCCTCGCACACTCCGGCAACCACCGATATTTATCTCACTTACAGGAAATTGCGGGTATCTGTGAAATTGGCAATCGCGTGAACGCTCTGAGAATACACGTAATTGCCAAAGTACGGACAGATCGGTGGGCGATACACGCCACATTCCGCCCGTTTGGTCTAAAAGCCAGTCAAAAGGGACCACACACACTACTTATTGCGTGGTGCTTCACTTCAATGAGGCCGGGTTAGCTCTAACCCGGATGGGTCGTTCTCCTTGCGCTGTTAAGATCGGCGGTTACCGGCTTCAATGAGGCCGGGTTAGATTTAACCCGGATGGGCGCCGGTGCGTTACGACTTACGGCGCGCGTTCGCGGTGCTTCAATGAGGCCGGGTTAGATCTAACCCGGATGGCCGCAGGCCGCTAGCTTAGGCAGCGAGCGCAACCGAAAGCTTCAATGAGGCCGGGTTAGATCTAACCCGGATGGAGCGCAATCACACACGCGGCGGGTACTAGACGTGACGCTTCAATGAGGCCGGGTTAGATCTAACCCGGATGGCGCTACGGGCGATTACGCACTTCGCGCACGTCCCCAGCTTCAATGAGGCCGGGTTAGATCTAACCCGGATGGGAATCCTTTACGCCGTTCACAAACCCCTTGCGAATTTGCTTCAATGAGGCCGGGTTAGATCTAACCCGGATGGGGCAGCCGGCGCTCGATTCACTGGGGCTCGGCGAGGTGCTTCAATGAGGCCGGGTTAGATCTAACCCGGATGGTGTCTCCGAAGCAATCGAATGGGTCCCGGATTACTGGCTTCAATGAGGCCGGGTTAGATCTAACCCGGATGGTAGATCGTGAGTGCTCCCTTAGCCTCGTCCGATACCTGGCTTCAATGAGGCCGGGTTAGATCTAACCCGGATGGATCTCGACGCCAGTTTGCAATCATTGCCAAGCGCCAGCTTCAATGAGGCCGGGTTAGATCTAACCCGGATGGACGGTGGCCGTTCCGCCGCCGCCCCCGGGTATTTGGCTTCAATGAGGCCGGGTTAGATCTAACCCGGATGGTTTTCGTCGCAGGCGTCAATCACGCACATCGCTCGGGCTTCAATGAGGCCGGGTTAGATCTAACCCGGATGGGTTGCGGAGTTGGAAGAAGTTTCTGAAAGTGGCGTGCTTCAATGAGGCCGGGTTAGATCTAACCCGGATGGAATTCCCTGGATTTCGCAGGCCTCGTTATCACACCGGAGCTTCAATGAGGCCGGGTTAGATCTAACCCGGATGGACAGTGTCGCCGTTGACGATCTGATTGAGCATCAGGCTTCAATGAGGCCGGGTTAGATCTAACCCGGATGGACAGTGTCGCCGTTGACGATCTGATTGAGCATCAGGCTTCAATGAGGCCGGGTTAGATCTAACCCGGATGGAACCCGCGCCAGATCAGCCTACTTTTGCAGCTTGCAGCTTCAATGAGGCCGGGTTAGATCTAACCCGGATGGGGCGCAATGCTGCCTGAGTAATATGCACTGTATTCGCTGGGCTTCAATGAGGCCGGGTTAGATCTAACCCGGATGGAAGAAACAAGTACTGAAACAAATGCTAATGAAACGCTTCAATGAGGCCGGGTTAGATCTAACCCGGATGGTTATTGTGATTGGGCATCCAAATGTTTGAATATTTGCTTCAATGAGGCCGGGTTAGATCTAACCCGGATGGACTGCATTCATTTTCAGGGTGGTCAAAGGGGATGATTACGCTTCAATGAGGCCGGGTTAGATCTAACCCGGATGGCGCAGGCGTGCAGGGCTTCTTCTATCCCGCTTAAGGGCTTCAATGAGGCCGGGTTAGATCTAACCCGGATGGTCCGGTGCATTCGCGTACCTTGCAACAGGCTTTCATGGCTTCAATGAGGCCGGGTTAGATCTAACCCGGATGGAGGTTCGCGCAGTGCGGATTGCAAGCCGCGCTAATCTGCTTCAATGAGGCCGGGTTAGATCTAACCCGGATGGGCCGTCAACGCCCGCGAGGCGGTCATTGATGAAATTCGCTTCAATGAGGCCGGGTTAGATCTAACCCGGATGGGGACAGCTTTATTCCCGCGGTGCGCAACGGGGACCGGCTTCAATGAGGCCGGGTTAGATCTAACCCGGATGGTAGCGGCGGCGCGGGCAAGGTTACCACCTCCACCACGCTTCAATGAGGCCGGGTTAGATCTAACCCGGATGGGGCGAAGATGCTGCGGCGAGGCCGGCGTTAATGGGATGGGCTTCAATGAGGCCGGGTTAGATCTAACCCGGATGGTTTCGCGGGCGTGGGAGGGGCAGCAGCGGTTGCCGGGCTTCAATGAGGCCGGGTTAGATCTAACCCGGATGGGCGGTTTTTTGCCACTATGATTTCCGCAACGCCCCGGCTTCAATGAGGCCGGGTTAGATCTAACCCGGATGGAAGATGCATCAACCAGGGCTTGCAGAGCGCGGCGAAGCTTCAATGAGGCCGGGTTAGATCTAACCCGGATGGGCTGCCCAAAGCGCCGCCACGCATGGTGCGATGTTAGCTTCAATGAGGCCGGGTTAGATCTAACCCGGATGGGGCGATGCGGGGCATGTCGCTCAGCAGCGAAAAGCAGCTTCAATGAGGCCGGGTTAGATCTAACCCGGATGGTAGCCGCCCGCAGGTACTCGCCAATCTCGCTGCGCGCTTCAATGAGGCCGGGTTAGATCTAACCCGGATGGCCGGTTCCGCCTTCCAGTTTCGGGGCTAAACAATTATGCTTCAATGAGGCCGGGTTAGATCTAACCCGGATGGTCGCGGCTGGGAGTACCCGCCGAACCGACCGGAAAGCTTCAATGAGGCCGGGTTAGATCTAACCCGGATGGGGCACATCTGGAGTTGCTGCGGGCGATCGGGTCCGCCGCTTCAATGAGGCCGGGTTAGATCTAACCCGGATGGGTTTGCGGTGCAGAACGTTGCGGCGCGCGATCCGACTTGCTTCAATGAGGCCGGGTTAGATCTAACCCGGATGGGACGTAACGAACCACAACAACATCACGCGATACAAGCTTCAATGAGGCCGGGTTAGATCTAACCCGGATGGATGTCTTCCTGCGCACCCATGTCTGCGTCAACACGCTTCAATGAGGCCGGGTTAGATCTAACCCGGATGGGATTCAGATCTTCCAGAGGAAGTTAAAACTAATCGAGGCTTCAATGAGGCCGGGTTAGATCTAACCCGGATGGACTAAGGGGGTTGCGGGGAACTGTGGTGCAAAATTGGCTTCAATGAGGCCGGGTTAGATCTAACCCGGATGGGGAAACGTCCGTGAGAAGCGCGGCTATCACCTGCTCAAGCTTCAATGAGGCCGGGTTAGATCTAACCCGGATGGCGTGCTAAGTACGGTTGCGGAGTGACGTCGCCGACCGGCTTCAATGAGGCCGGGTTAGATCTAACCCGGATGGGCCCACTTCGGCAGATCGCGGCTGACATCTGGACCGGGCTGCTTCAATGAGGCCGGGTTAGATCTAACCCGGATGGATGACTTCGGCGCGGGCATCATCTGCGATCTTTTTCAGCTTCAATGAGGCCGGGTTAGATCTAACCCGGATGGGGCTTGGGGCAAACGGCGACATTTACCTGAACTCCGCGCTTCAATGAGGCCGGGTTAGATCTAACCCGGATGGGGTCAAGGTAGACCTGGACGCGATGGACAGGTTGTGACGCGCTTCAATGAGGCCGGGTTAGATCTAACCCGGATGGGCGATCTTGCTCTACGACTTGGGCGCGAAGTGGCCGGCTTCAATGAGGCCGGGTTAGATCTAACCCGGATGGGGAATGAGAGCCTCGAATCTCCACGCACTCAGGCAGCTTCAATGAGGCCGGGTTAGATCTAACCCGGATGGTTCTACGCTCCTGGGCCATCGGCGGGTGGTCCAAGTGGCGCTTCAATGAGGCCGGGTTAGATCTAACCCGGATGGGCCAGCGCTTCGAATCTCGCGCAACATCGAATGCTCGGCTTCAATGAGGCCGGGTTAGATCTAACCCGGATGGCGGCTGGCGTCGATCACGCCCAGTGAGTCGCGCTTGCTTCAATGAGGCCGGGTTAGATCTAACCCGGATGGGGTCGCCTCCTTCAGCGGCCGGTACCGATTTGTCCAGCTTCAATGAGGCCGGGTTAGATCTAACCCGGATGGAGCAAGCTACAGGGCAGAGGGCGCGGGGAAGATTCCGGCTTCAATGAGGCCGGGTTAGATCTAACCCGGATGGAAGTCGAAGGCGGTAAAACTCCTACTGGCCGATGTGCTTCAATGAGGCCGGGTTAGATCTAACCCGGATGGCCGATTCGCTGGTGCCGAAGAGCGAGCAGATCCTGTTGCTTCAATGAGGCCGGGTTAGATCTAACCCGGATGGCTTTGCGTCGATACCCGCATTCCCTGCCCTCGGCCCGCTTCAATGAGGCCGGGTTAGATCTAACCCGGATGGTCACCTATAACGGGAATACTTACTCTGCGCGCATCCAGCTTCAATGAGGCCGGGTTAGATCTAACCCGGATGGGCGGGCGTCGTCGCGAATCCTACCGGCTTCGGGCGGCTTCAATGAGGCCGGGTTAGATCTAACCCGGATGGCGCACACCCCAACACCGGAGGCGGGCGTATGAGCATCGCTTCAATGAGGCCGGGTTAGATCTAACCCGGATGGGCGGAAGCAACGCCCGCAGCGAAACCACCCGCTCCCGCTTCAATGAGGCCGGGTTAGATCTAACCCGGATGGATTCGCGTCACTCACTACCTCGCCCAACAGATCGTGCTTCAATGAGGCCGGGTTAGATCTAACCCGGATGGCCGAGCTTGCGCCGCTCTTAATCAACGCCATTGCCGGCTTCAATGAGGCCGGGTTAGATCTAACCCGGATGGTTGTACCGGATGCGGTTCCGGCTCCTACGGCGGCGTGCTTCAATGAGGCCGGGTTAGATCTAACCCGGATGGAAGACGCTGGTGGAGATCGGCGCCGGCATCATGGAGCTTCAATGAGGCCGGGTTAGATCTAACCCGGATGGCAGCCGGTCCAATCGCTTCCAATCCTTCTTGATATCTTTGCTTCAATGAGGCCGGGTTAGATCTAACCCGGATGGGGGCGTTATGGGGCCTGCTTGGCCGAAAATCGTAGGCTTCAATGAGGCCGGGTTAGATCTAACCCGGATGGGGTAAAAGCAACGGTCCAGCGCTGCTACGACAAATTGCTTCAATGAGGCCGGGTTAGATCTAACCCGGATGGCTTGCAACAGCGACAGGGGAAACAGACGCCTGCAGCGCTTCAATGAGGCCGGGTTAGATCTAACCCGGATGGCCGGCATTTCGAGTGTGGAAATCCCGATTCCTTACCAGCTTCAATGAGGCCGGGTTAGATCTAACCCGGATGGGACCTCAATGAGATGGTCGATTTGTGGAACATCGACCGCTTCAATGAGGCCGGGTTAGATCTAACCCGGATGGGGGTGGATGGCTGGCTCATACGGTAAGGTCCATGCGCTTCAATGAGGCCGGGTTAGATCTAACCCGGATGGGGGATCATTACCGTCCACGCCGAACAAGCAAAGAGCGGCTTCAATGAGGCCGGGTTAGATCTAACCCGGATGGTAGGCGGTCACCACACCTTCAACAAAATTCACTGCGCTTCAATGAGGCCGGGTTAGATCTAACCCGGATGGCGGCCCGGAGCACGGTGCCGAACTCGCCATAAATCGGGCTTCAATGAGGCCGGGTTAGATCTAACCCGGATGGTGGGCGAGCACGCTGCTGCGGTACACGCACTTATTGGCTTCAATGAGGCCGGGTTAGATCTAACCCGGATGGGAGCCCAACGAATCGCTTGGAGCCTTGGGGCCCAGGCGCTTCAATGAGGCCGGGTTAGATCTAACCCGGATGGCCCTGCATCTGGGCGATGTCGGAGAGCGCTGATTTGCTTCAATGAGGCCGGGTTAGATCTAACCCGGATGGAGCCCCTATTATATCTATTCTGTTTTCAAATACCTGCGACCCCATTTGCGAGTACCACACCCACACCGAACCGCTCCTCTTCACAAGCGCCCGCGAGGAGTCTCCGCAAGCCTTGTCGCTCAACAGCTTAGCGCACGCGAGCAGCCCCCGCGTTTCCCGCACCACCTCGCCGCTCGCGCTACCGCGTAACAAAAACCGGATACTCCCCAATTTCGCCCTCAATTGTGCGCGCCAACAGCCGGGCTTGCACTTCCAGCAGCCGTCGATAACTTAACCGGTAATCGAAAAGCGGATGCGTCACCAACGTATCCATCCTCGCCTCGTACGCCCGGAAAAAACCTTTCCGTCCCGATGGCGTCAACGCCACAGCCGGACCCGCCTGCACAAAATCCTTCCGCGTCACCATACGCATATTAATCGCGCTCAATACCGCCGAATCTGCTATCAGTGGCCGGAACGGTTCCATCAAATCCAGCGCCAGCGCCGCCCGTCCAAAACGGGGTTGGTGGTAGAACCCCATCAATGGATCGAAACCAACCGCATAGCACGCCAGCATCAAATCCTTCGAGAGCACGCTATAGGCCAGCGAAAGCAGCGCATTCACCGCATCGCGCGGCGGCCTCCTGTTCCTCCCCGCAAAATCGAAGGTGAATTCCGCGTCCTCCTCCGGCTCGTCGTTCACTTTGATCATTCCCGCGAAGCCCCCGAAGTATACCCGCGCCGCGTTGCCCTCAATTCCTAATAATTCTTCTAAGCTCGCGGCATTTCCCGCCGCGTCCGCCATCCGCTTCATTTCGGCCAGCCATACTGGCTTCGGTTCCACGTGGTTCCGCTGCAGCATCGTCCTTTGGTTGCGAATCTTTCCAGCCACCAATCGCCGCGCCAACCCCCGCGCAAACCACTCCTCATCGGCCAACTTGTATTGCGCCTTCCGAAGAAAGACGTTCTTCGTGTTCAGCCCCGTCATAATTCCATAGAACCAACCGCCCTGCGAGAAATAGGACACCGGAATTTCCGCCTCGCACAACGATTGCAGCGCTTGCGTCGTAATCTGCACGTTGCCCATCAGGTTGAGTTGACAGATCTCCCCCATCCGAATCTCCTGCCGCAGAATGTCCTTCTCTTTCACTTGCAGCACCTCGCCGCTCTTGCCTACCCGCATGCCTTGCGTATTCAAATAAACGGGGCGTAACTCATCCCGCGCTGTTACTAACCGCCGCACCTCCGGCGCGGGACCTCGTCTTATCGTTTCTTCGCCGTCCCCGAATAACTCCATCTGTTCCGCCGCGCGCCCTTGCCCGCGCAATTTCCGCGTTTCATCCGGCAGACAAATTCCAACCAGCGAACATCCCGGGCACTTCGGCGATTCCACCAACGGCGCCGGTATCCCGCCGAACTCCCCCAGCCGCCAAGCCTCCCCAATCAATTGTTCCGTCTCCAGCATCAACGCTTCCGTAAATTGCACACGTACCCGCTGCTTGGTTTTCGCGTAATACGCAACACCTTCCTCTGACTTGTAGCCGTTCTCCCGCAGCACCAGCCCCTGAATCGCCAATTGAACGCGGTCGCTCGGCCACAGTTCAAGTTCTTCGCCGGAATCCCGCGGCTTGCCATGCTTGTAATCCACCGGCGTCACTACGCCGTCTTCCGCTTCCGCCAGATCCAACTTCGCGATCACCCGCAACCGTTCGCTCGACAAGGTCACCGACCGCGAATGCACCCGCTCCCCAGCCTCAACGCCTTCCGGCCCCGGCATCGGCGTCGCCTTCTTATCCACCCGCGCATGCTGAATCGAGCCCTCAACGGTGTCCACCGATTGCTGAAACAACCCCTCCACCCATTCGTAGAAAAATAAGCGGGGACAATAGACGAATTCATTCACCATCCGCGCCGGCAAATAATCCGGCAGCAACCGCGGCTTGGTAAGAACTTGGGGAAGGGCGCTCATAAGCTACACAATGATGCAAGGCGAATCCACCGCCACATACGGCAACCCAAGCGCGGTAATCACGCGATCGCCCCGCCCATCTGTCGGACCCAAATTTACAAACAGCACCTGATCCTCATCCCGATGAATAATCGCACCCAGATCCCGGCGGCAGCGCGCCAGGTCCGTCTGAGTCAACTGACACTCGAACACCGAATACTGCAAGTGGTCCCCATACCCGCGCATGGTCCTAAAGACCTTCCGCAGCCGCTTGTCGTCCGCGATGTCGTAACAGATCAAGTAAGATTGCCGCATAGTGCCGGGCTACTACGGTGCTCTTTGCCGTTACTAATAGAAGTCTTCAGACCGCGCCCGCCCTTCGTACAATTCCCGTAAATGAACGTGATTTGGCAAGTCGCCACATTAGACTAAGTGAAATGATGTTACCCGAAAATTAGTTCGAGTCAACCAAAAAGCGTGTCGGCTTAGCCGAATTTAGCTTGAAGTGACATGCTCACCCAAACTGACCCAAGCCAAAGTGCGCTCCGTACCCGATGGCGAAAGGGACTCGGACCTCGCGATCAAACGTAATCTTAACCACGTATGACGGTCGCGCAGGATCTACTTTGCGAGTGCAGAGGTACTCTATTTGGTGGAAAAGCCCCGCTATTTTTTCGAGCGGTTCCACGTCCATCACTTGTCCTTCCACGCCATGATGTTTGCATTCTTTCCGCACTTCGTTCAGCAAGAACGTTCGAAAGTCTCGGCCCTTGCGCCAGTATCGGGGTGAAACAAATGGCGTCGCACTTTCCACAATGCTTTTTGTGCATCCAAACGCGCCGCGTTTCCATTCGGCCGTCACAGCGCACCGAATGTCGCCCCGGCCATCCGCCTGCCACAGTCGCGTCACGCGCCGAACCGCGTCTAGTTCGCCCCTAGTAAAACTGCCCTTTGTACTTTGAAGTAGCACCCGATTGATCCTGCCGTTGCCGTCGCTGAGGGGCAATATATAAAGATGGCCGTGATCCAGGCGCTTTTCTCCATCGGCACCTTTTCCGCTAAACAGTGATGATACATTCGCCTCTCCTACGACCCTTTTGTGCGCTCCCATGAGATTAGTGCGAATGCGCTCTGCAATAGAGAGTGTTTCGGTGACCAGCGGAAGCACAGTGGCATGAAACCCAAGCATCACTTCAGCGACGTTAGGTGCCCGTTGAACATACTTACGAGGTGGGTCGGTTTCGATCGCGCCTGCGGGGCATACGTAGCTAACTTGTTGAAGCAATGGTGGCGTACTCGTCTTTTCTTTCAAGAGACTTGCTGTTGAGTAGGTCAACGCTTCAATCCACTTGCTACGGCCCCTATACTCTTCAGGCGGTGTCACACAGGCTACTCGTGTAAGCTCTCCCGCGCTTTCTCCATCGGCTGCCAGGGCTACGCAAATTGAGGTGTTCCCATCCGGAGCTTCTTCAGTGAGTTCAGCTTCAACCCAGGATTCAGACCGCCCAAGATAACTCAGGTTTCGAATTAGGCGATCAAGCACTTCGCGATGCTGTTTATCCATTTCTGTGTCAGGCCATGTGATCCAACAGGACCGCTGTTTACCGAAGGCTAAGAACCCATCGAATATGAGACTCTTATCGGTCGGATCCAAAGAATTGGCGCTCAGATAGGAGCGTGTGTGTGTCGGCGTGGCTTTTGGCAATGAGAAAACTGGCGGTTGTCGCGCAAGCGTTTCAAGCACAGTGCCAACCTCCGCTTGGTCTAGGTCAAAACATTTTCGTTGCCACACATCATAAAGCGCCCGCAAAAGCCGATAGGGCGACGGGGGCCACTCGGGCACACCTTCATTCACATGCCGTCCCCACGGCGTCGCATGGTACCGGCCAGCCGAAAAGGTTAGGCGTAAACAAATCACACCGGCGCCCCTGAATCCTTCTCATTGCCCTTCTCTTTGTTCTTGTCCTTCTTATCTATGATTTTTACCCTTGTCTTTAGTTGTGTGACTGGCGGCGTCGCGAAAAGGTCTTCGCAAGCTTTGATTCCGGCCTGAACATCGGCCAGCAACTCAGTTTCTTCGGGCAGGTGGAATATCGCTGGAGCCTTTGCGCTCACGGTGCCCTGTACCTCGAAATCGCACGCGGTCCGTAGCCGAAGACTCGAGTTCAGAAAGCGGCGAATCTTCAGCAATGCAAGCGAAATCAACAATTCCTCCGCTGGCTCGCCCAGCCGAAAACCGCGAATCAGACTTAAATCCAAATTGAAGTAAGCCGTGATTTTTTCCGCAACGTACGCCACTCTCCCATACGGAACGTTGCTGTACACTCCGGTATCGTTTACGTTCGCGCCCGGCGCGGGGTCGGCCACCTGAGTGGAACCTGTGGGGTCTACAGGACTGTTCTTTACGCCTCCCGATACCACGCGGCCTACGTTGCTTGCCTCGATAAAGCCAGTCAGCGCCCTAGGTACACGAACCCGGCCCCCTTCCATGACGGAAAGAAATACCCCATGTATCAGACTATTTACGTCGTACCGGAACAGAGTGGCATAAATCTTTTTCCAATCCAGCGGCTGCTTCGGGTTGTACGCCATCTCTTTCTGGAGCGTCGCCATCAATTCCTTATTCAGCAGAAAGTAAGGTGAGGCAATCCGATGGGCCTCCACCAGGGAACTGGTAATTTTATCCACCCCGTCCAATTCGGCCATCACATACGATAACCCTTCCAACGCGGGATCCATGTTCGGTCCGTCCCCGTCCAAACAGGTTTTCTCCAACCGGTTTGCCATGGATTGAGCACTCTCAACCAACAGCATGGGCGTCCCCGTGACCGGCAGCTTATACTCCGCTGCGCCTAGGTCCGCAAATCCAGTCGGTTGAAAGATGTGCCCGGTAGTTGGCGTTAGCTGCGCTTCTAAGATTAATCTTGGTAGCTCGTTAAGCGATTGCATCTGCATATTGTTCCTATTCCCTCTTTGTTTGTTCTTTTGTTTCGAACGGCAACACCGGAATCAATAGTGACGCGGCCAATCGTAGCACGTCGGTTTCACCGCCGAACTTAACGTTCAACACCGGCTCAGCCCTTGCTCGGATCCGCGCCACTGCATGCCATCCAGCCTCCGTAACGTCATCCGTTCGCAATAAACTTAAAAGGCGACGATCCACTGATCGCCGCAGAACGTTATAGATAGGCAGCGCCGAATTGGCTACTAGCGGGCAACTTAGATTCGAATTCCTCCAATCGAGAGTGACGAAAGCAAAAAGCAAGTCCTCAATGACGTCGTCGTCGGTTGAGTGCTCGATAAAAGAGGTTGCCAAGCCAGCGCGGATCCAAATGCCGCTAACGAGAAGATCTTCCGGTTTCTCAATCGCTAACAGACGCTTATCCAGTACTGAGGTCATTCGGTCCGAAAGGTCGCGCCCAACCCACGCAAATCTTTTTTCCCCACGCGAGAGAAACTCGATCATCATTGGTTTGCGCATTCCCGCCAATGCTCCTGCAATCAGGATCTCGGGCGATTCGGATCCGCAAGCTTTCAACCAACCCTCCGCCAGTAGCCTGCTCTTTGGAAGGCGTACTTCGGAGGTGGTTAAGATTCGCCTCACCATCCTGCCGAACGCTCGCATGAGCGATTGCATTCGATCAATCCCCCCATAGAGTAGGGCTTCAAATACAGCCGACTCCACTCCGCGCTTCAGGTCTTCTGAGCTTTTCGGCAAATCGCGCTTGCACAGCTCCTCGAAGTAACTCTGAAATTCACGAATGTGGTTAGCTTCACTTCGAAATCCCGCTTTGAAGATTCCAGCAGGCAAGGCGATATAGCTGTCGCCCCGCCGCTTCAATAAGCTGTACCTCACGAAGTGCTCAATTCCTCGGTCCACTCCCAAAGAACAAGCTGCTTCTGCGAACTCAAGCCCGTTTCGTGCTGGTCGCCCGTCTATACTTGCTCTTCCTTCCCGTAATAAGCAGCGCAATTCGTTGTAGGAGATGCGTTGACCCCACACTGGTGCCCATATTTCGGCCCGCGAGTCATCCTTCTCTGCCGCGGATCCATAACCGACCCGGCTTGGTTTTACTGTGAAGGGACTACACATCACAGCCCGGTAACTGATTCCGTGTCGGCGATACAGCCCGCTCGCCCACATCACCGCCCCTTCCAAAGTTAAGATCAAGTCCCACGGGTTGATCACGGAATCAATCTCAATTCCGTTACCCTGATTTGCGCCCCCGGCTCGGCCAGGGTCGTACTGTCCTGCTGCGCCTTTCTCCAGCGCTCTCGTCTCTGTTCCGAAGAGCGCGTTTCTCAAAAGTTCATCCACGACGCTCTTCTTGGGCGCGGTGATAAGTAGCGCGGCAATCCGTGACATGAAGTTGTTCGTGTAATCCAAGCGTCCTTCGTTTCCGCCGGTACCAACCACTGGCGCGAAGGCGCGGCTTCCATCTGCGGCGATGCCCACTGCCGCATCCAGCCATTCCACAGCGCAATCGGGAAGCAGATTGCGGCAATTTCTAAGAATCGTTAATCGCCGCTCATCTTCGTTGCTCCCTTTTCCGGCCCTGACCTCGGGCATTGCCCGGCAGAGTTCGATGCATTCGCGATACACACGGAACCGGTCCTCATCCGTACTGGCAATAGCGTCGATCCCGTCTTTGTTGTCGTTAGGGTAGAAGCCGCTTCCTCCGTTCCAAGGTGCCAGAATTGGCGTAGACCGATACTCGCTAACGAAAAACTCCACGAGTCTATCTGTATCCAAACTAGAGCGGAGAAGAAAGGCACCTTGGTGCCAGCAACCACGGGCGCCGCGATCGCTTTGTTCGGAAACCAGGCGGAAAACGCCGAGCGCCTTAAGATAGCTCCCGAAGGGCGTCGTTGAACAGCCAGCAAGTTCTAGTGTGTGCATGCGGCCTCATGACGTTTGCTCGCCTTCCAGTCAGCCGCGCGAAGCAACATTTCCAGGTACGCAAGCCTGAAGGGTCCAAACTCATCCAGTAGTCGGCCGGTCAACTCGTTCCAGGACCCACCATCCGCACCCATCTCCATCGCTTGCAGAGATAAGCTGACGGGCTGCTTCCAGACGCCCGGCGCAATTTCGCACAAAGGCAGCAAATCGCCATCCTCAATCCCGTGCGCCCGCCGCTTTCCGTGTGTTTCCTGTTCGCCGGGCATGGAACGAATACCCAAACGCACCTTCCCGTGATGGCAGGTGGCAAGATACGCTGCAAGTTCAGGTTCACCTGCACTAACCATCGCGAGCGCACTCGCCAACTCGTGGCGGAAGTGCTTTCGGGGGTTTCGCTTGACTGAATGTCGCGATTGCTTGGCCAAAAAGACGCCGTCTTCCGATTGCATCATCTCCTGAAAAGCCTCATGAGCTTTTCCCCAATCGTGGTTTAGCGCTGCATTTCGCAACATTGGCACAACTGTAGGGTCAAGCGTCAAACCCTCAATGAGCGCTTCCATCTCATCGCATACCTGCTGTGTATGTTCCCGTAGCAGTTGTGCCTTCGGTTGGTGACTGAGAGTATCGTTGGAATCGCTCTCCGGTGCTTCCATTAGCCCATTGCGTGCTTCCACGATCTGTCTGCTTTCTGGCGACCAACCCTCTTCACTGGTATACCCGCCTGCCTCGCAACGTGTTACCGCAATCATCCCGGCATACAGCCCATCGTGCTCCACCTTGTTCCAACGCTCCGTGGCGAAATGCCAGCTGTAGATGGGATGCTTCTTCATGAATTCCCGAAGCTCGCCGATCGGAACCGGACAAAGCTCCACATCGGCGATGTCGTTCATGTCCTTTGGTGGAACTCCCTTGTCATCCCAACTCCGCCACGCGAGGTAGATATCCCGGTCTTCCCCAGCCCGGATGAAGCGGGATACATCGATTGCATTGCCACCAAGATCTGACGTCGTGTCGAACAGGTCGATCAGGTCAGCCCGCCGCAAAACGTGCTGCCAGGGCGCCGGACCATCTTCCAGAGGCAAATCTGCGGGCGAGGCAGATTCTAAAGTTCTGAGCCGTTCAATTGCCCGCCGAACTTCCGCCTCCTCATAAGGCGCAAAGTTGTTCTTCAGTTTTGCTCCCAAGTTCGGCTCATCGACCCAGTAAATTTCTGCGTCCTTATCGTGGCCCTTGCGGTTGACCCGGCCAAACCGTTGCACCAGGCTGCCCCACGGCGCAGCATCGGTTATCAAGAGCCGTGAACTGATGTCGACGCCCGCTTCCAGAACTTGCGTCGCAACCACAATCTGGCCACCATGGTCCTCGTGAAGCAAAGACTCACTTAACCGAAGACGGTCATCGGGCCTGAATCGCGAGTGTAAGAGTTTTGGCTTTAGAAACCCTGCCTTTCTAATCGCCCGAAAAATTTCTCTTGCCCTCGCCATGGTATTGACCACAACCAAAGTTCGAGTTCCACTATGGTGCCGTTCTAACGCAAAGGCCGCGCACTTAATAGCATCTCTGCACGCCAGGGGCGCTGCCAACAATTTCTTAACCGCGTGTACCTTTTCCTGGACAACCTCATTCTCAAAGTCATCCGCCTCGAGCCGAACGACCGGGGGCAACTCCAGCGCGTCAACTGTCTTCAGCCATTTCTCGTTCACAGTCGCCGACATCCACACGCAAGGAGCGCACCCATAGATGCCATATCGCTTGCGAAATGTATCGAGTTGCCGGGAAGTCGCCAGGGCATCGTTCATCAACTGGATTTCATCAAGGACAATCAAACAATCCTGGTTGAACAGCGCGAAATCCATCGGCCATCGCGGCTCTCTTCGCGCATAACCTCTGTTTAGCGCGCGGCTGAAATAAAGATCCTGCGTCGAAACGATAATGGCAAGCTCATCAGGCCATAAGGTCTCGGTGTTGTTGCTGCTACCCCCCATGAGTTCGAGTACTCGCACACGGTCCCCGAGACCGGCAGCTAACACACGCTCGCGAGCGATCTTGGCAGTTTGTCTTGTCAGATTCTGCCGGGGTAAAACAATAAATAGCCGCCGGGGAGCCTCAAACCCATGGGTGTGTGCGTAAAGCCACGGCGCAATTACCGTATCCGTTTTTCCCAAACCCGTAGGCACGGCCAGAACCGCAGCAGAAAACGGGTTTGCCGCATACCGTTCCTGAAAAGGCAGCGAAGTAAATCCGGTCAATTTTTTAAAAAATTCCGAGTAGATTTCAGGCTTTAAGCGCAATTTTCCGATCATAAGCTATTTGGTGTGCGAAAAATAACATATTTTTTTTGGCTTATCGGGAACTCCATTCGTCCGCTCTGCAGACCAGAACAGCCTGTCCGGCGCAAGACCGAATTGCAACGCGATGTTGTCGGAGCATTCCGCCGCGCGCAACAGCCAAAAGCCCGCCGTGCATGACCTCGCCCCCAGAAGCTCCAAAAAGTGCCTGACTTGAAGAGTGGGAAGCTCAACCACTATGACGTACCAGCTCATAAATAGTTCTCTTACACACTGTACTGGCCGGAATTCATGCTGTCAAGTGATAGTTCCTTACAATCTAACTAAGGTAAGTTTTCTTCTAGCCCTGTGATACCCTGCTTGTAGCTAATTGAAGCGTTAGATGGTAGGGAACGTCCTACTGCTAGTTGCTTATTCCGGGAACAACCATTCCCGGCCCCATTCAGGCGACGACTCGAAGACGTCAGAGTTCGCTCCCTCGGACAATCGCTCCGCCAGATGCAGATTTTCGCGGAATGCTGCTTCGCTTACGCAAGGTGCTGAAAAGCTCTCGGCGAAAAGCCGGCCCCGCTCTACTCTTAGGGTCAATGGGTCCACTTCGAAGGGCTTGCCGTCCAGCTTGCGTGCCCCGCCCATTGGCACAATCACATCTTCCTTCCAGTCCCCTTCCGCTGGAATGGAATAACTCAAATGGCGCGTTTCGAAATGCAGCGCTCCCGCGCCAAAACTCAGCATCATCACCGGGACCCGCGATCCTGCGCCGCCGCCATCAACCATCGCCTCTTGAAATTGTCCGCAATTCACGCTAATGCGCATGGTCCCCGGAGAGCTTTCTACTCCAATTCAAACAGTGATACACGGATCGCCGGGTTCGTCGTTCCTAGCATGCCGTCCTTCACCTCGCGTACGCCCTCCGCTGTGTATACGAAAGCCCGGCGTGTCTGTGGATCGATCAGCCAGACATACTGAACGCCAAACTCCAGATAATCGTCAATGCGCTCCTGCATCTCCCGCACGCGGTCACTGGGAGATAATACTTCGATACAGAGGAACGGCGGCTTATCGACAATCCCTCCAGCGGGACGGCCACCCATCAAAACGGAAATGTCTGGAACGCGAAACCGTGTCAGTTTCACCTGAACGCGCTGTTCAGGCACCACCAGAATTCCCCATTCCTGTTCCCGGTTCATAAGACTACGGGTGAGTAAACCTTGCAAACGGCTGTGATCGAACTCGCCCACGTTTCTCTCCAGTAGCTCGCCATCCAGGTAGTCGCAGTCAGGGCGGTAGCTGGTAGCTAAATACTCACTCACGGGTATCGCAACAGAGATCGACATATACTCTATTCCTTCCTTAGTATCTCAGCAGGGTCAGGCTTGCAGCCTCCACCGCACTGTAAATACAGTATCCGTCCAGTGCGTCTGCAGCTTGCGGCAGACTTCTTCGTAAACTGACCCCCTTTCCCGCCTTTCTTAGCGCCTCTGCGTGCCCGTTCACACGTCTGAAATATTTTTTATCCCCAACAAAACAAACAGACCCCGCCCCAAAACTCCCCGCCCCCCTCACCACCCACGCGCGAAAATACAGTCGGTAGCACCTCTATGCCGAAAGACCGCACAGACAAACAAAAGGAAGCTTCGCGCGCCAACGGCCGCAAATCGCAGGGCCCGAAAACGCCACGCGGCAAGACCCGCTCGTCTCTCAATAGCCTGAAATACGGCTTCAACGCACACTCCCTCATCCTCCCCAACGAATCCAGGCCCGCCTATAACGAACTGGTCCATTCCTTCGTCACCGAGTTCGCCCCACAAGGCGGAACCGAAAACTTTCTCGTCCAGCAAATGATTTCCGCGCAATGGTTCCTAAACCGGATCGCCACATTTGAGCGCATCGCCATGATCAACGCCGCCGAATCCGCGACAGACGTACCGGCCACCGTCACCGCCGAAGGCACCTGGGAAGAACCCGCAGCCCGCGACGCCATCGCCTTCCAAACCGTTCACGGGCGGGCCGGCGCCGGCAGCGTCTTTCAACTTTCTGAGGTGCGTTACCAGCGCCAGTTCAGCCGCGCCCTCAATCAACTCTTTAAATTGCGGAATTTTTCAAAAAATGAAGAACGAACCTGAAAAATCCCCGCCATCATTGAGAATTCCCACGATAAATAACCCGGCGAATATCCTGCCGGAACCTGGGAATATCCCGGCAAATCCCGCGAATATCCTGCGGATAACCCGCCGCCGCGCTAACCCGAGCCTTACGCCAGCAAACCAGCCGACCGCAAAGCCTTATCCAGCTCCGCATTGCTCGGCGTACTCAAAACCGTCCCCCCAAACTCCACCGTCGGCTTCTTCTCTTTCCCTTCGTTCTGGTCCTTTACCCATTGGCTCGCCGCTTCATCCTGCTCCACGTCGATATACTCGAACGGCACCCCCGCCTTTTCCAGATGCGCCAGCGTCCGCGTCGTCATGCTGCACCAATCCGCGCCGTATACCTTTACCTTCGTCTCCGCCATTCTCCCAACATACCGCCCCCGCCTCTCATTTCCTTGTGCCAGGCCGTACAATACTTTTAAACTGATGCTCACTCCTCATCCATGCAAAGTTACGACCTGATCGTCATCGGCTCCGGACCCGCCGGCCAGCGTGCCGCCATCCAGGGCTCTAAATCCGGTAAGCGCGTAGCCCTTATCGAACGTCGTGAGGTCTTGGGCGGCGCCAGCATCAACACCGGCACCATCCCCTCCAAAACCATGCGCGAAGCCGTCATGCATTTCTCCGGCTTCAATTTCCAGTCCATTTACGGTTCCAATTACCGCGTCAAAGACAAGATCACCATGCCCGATCTTTCCTTTCGCGTCCAGCACGTCATCAAGACCGAAATCGATGTCACCGCCGCCCAACTCTCCCGCAACAACATCGAAGTCCTCACCGGCGTCGGCAGCTTCATCGATAAGACCCACCTGCGCGTCACCAATTCGCGCGGCGTTTCCGAATACGAAGCCCCCGTCATCATCATCGCCAGCGGCACCAAGCCGGCCGATTCGCCCAAGGTGCCCATCAACGGCCGCACCATCATCAATAGCGATCAGATTCTCCAGATGCCAGAGATTCCGAAGTCGCTCATCGTCGTCGGTGGCGGCGTCATCGGCGTCGAATACACCTGCATGTTCGCCACTCTCGGCTGCCGCGTCATCTTGGTCGAAAAGCGTCCCCGCCTCCTCGAATTTGCCGATTCCGAAATGGTGGAAGCTCTCTCTTATCACCTGCGCGATCAGCGTGTCACCATGCGTCTCAATGAAGAGGTGGAAAGCGTGGAAGAGTCGCCCGCCGGTGGCGTCTTCGCTAATTTGATGAGCAAGAAGCGTCTCTCCGGTGACGCTCTCCTCTATGCCGTCGGCCGTCAGGGCAATGTCGATGAGCTCAACCTCGCCGCCGCCGGTCTCGATTCCGATAGCCGTGGCCGCATTGCCGTCGACGCCGAATTCCGCACCAAAGAGCCCAACATCTTCGCCGCCGGTGACGTCATTGGTTTCCCTTCGCTCGCCAGCGTTTCCATGGAACAGGGCCGCAGCGCCGCCGCCAACGCCTTCGGTTCCATCATCCATTCGAACCCCGCGTATTACCCCATCGGCATTTACACCATTCCCGAAATTTCCTTCATCGGCAAGACCGAAGAGCAGCTTACCGATGAGGACGTGCCTTACGAAGTGGGCGTCGCCTTTTATCGCGAAATCGCGCGCGGTCAAATCCGTGGCGATACCACCGGCCGCCTCAAGCTCATCTTCCATCGCGAAACGCGTAAGATCTTGGGCGTCCACATCATCGGCGAAGGTGCTTCCGAATTGCTCCACATCGGCCAGGCCGTCATGATCCTCGATGGCACCGTCGATTACTTCGTGCAGACTGTCTTCAATTACCCCACCCTCGCGGAATGCTACAAAGCCGCCGCGTTCAATGGCCTGAACAAGCTAGCCAAGTTCAATTAAAGAAAAAAGGATTCCATGACCCCGAATCGAAAAATTGGCGTTCTCGCGGCGGATAGCATCTCGGTCGGCCTCGTGCAGGACCATCGCTTCACCGGCCAGCTCCACTCCTTCGAAGGCCTCCAGGCCCTCCCTCATTCCGAAATCGCTCAGGTCCTCCGCGATCGCATTGAAGAAGCCTGCACCTCCAACTCCATCGCCTTGGCCGATCTCGATGGCATCGGTATCGGCGTCGCAGGCATCGTCAGCGATGGTGTCATTCAGGAATCCCCCAACCTGCCCCAGATGAAAGGCCTCAAGCTCCGCGAAGCTCTCGAATCCGTCGGCCTCTCGAACATCAACGTCATTAACGATGCCGATGCCATGGCAGCCGGTATCGCCGCCACACGTGGCCAGCTCGAAAAACTCGTGCGCGTTTGGACCCTCGGCCACGGCGTCGGTTACGGTCGCTATCCCAAGATCGAAGGCCCGTGCGAAGGCGGCCACATGGTCGTCAGTCTCGATCCCAAGGAGCAGTTCTGCGGCTGCGGTGGCAAAGGCCATCTTGAAGGCATCGTCGGCAACCGCTCCATGCGTCTCCGCTTTCTCGATCTTGAGCCCGAAGAAGTCTTCGCCGCCGCCAAACAAAGGGAGGAACGCTGCCTCGCTTTCGTCAAACTCTGGCACCGCGCCCTCGCCGCCGCCACCGCCAACATCGTTCATCTCGAAGGCTGCGGCAAATTCTATATCTCCGGTCTCAACGCCCCCCACATCGATACCGATCAGCTCCTGCGCTACCTGCATGACATGGTCAAGATGACGCCGCTCCAGGGCAGTGTCTTTGAAATTATCGACACCACCGCCGAACTCGCGCTCATCGGGGCCTGCGTCTAGTCACGCACTCCATGCCTTTCCCCATCCCTCTCGTCTTCTTCACTGCCGTCGCTGCGTACTTCGATCTCCGCTTCTCCCGCATCCCCAACTGGCTCACGCTCAGCGGCTGCGTCGTCGGTCTGGCGCTCAACACGAATCGCGAAGGGCTCACCGGTCTCCGCCACGCAGTGCTCGGCCTGCTCACCGGATTCGCGCTCTATCTGCCGCTCTGGCTCCTGCACGCCAGGGGTGCGGGCGATGTCAAACTCCTCGCCGCCGTTGGCGCCTTCCTGGGTCCGCAGAACACACTGGTTTTGGCAATCGTCGCGGCTCTCGTAGGCGGCGTCCTGGCCCTTGCTCTCGTCGTCGCGAAAGGCGCCACGCGACAGACGGCCGTGAACATCGGCGCAATTCTAACCTCGCTCGTGCGCTTCCGCCGCCCCGCTCACACGCTCGCCAGCCCGCGCGCCCTACGCCTCCCCCACGCTGCGGTGATTTTTGGGTCTGTCGTTATAATGGGTTCAGTCTGGAATGGCTAGCGTTTCACGGCCGGGAATCGATCCTGTTATGGATCTTCTCGGAAAAATGGAGAGCCAAATCTCCCGCATGGAAACGGCGCCTCCAGAGCCCGCCGAAGTCCGCTCCCCTCAAGAATCGCCCGAAATCAAGGCTCTTCGCGAAGAACTGGCGCGCGCCGAACAACGCGGCTCCACCCAGTTGGCTCTCTTCACGGAAGCGCTTACCCGCCTGCGCACTCAAATTCCTGAGCTGGTCGAAGACTCCATCGCCTCCCGCTTCGCCGATATCGAAGAACGCTTCTTTTCTCAGATTCGCCAGATCCACCAGCACTCAGCCGATAGCTTCATGCAGTCCACTCACGCGCGCGTAGGCACGCGGGTCGCGGCCGTCGAAGCCACCATGGCCGAACAGTCGCTCGCCATGGCGCATCTCAAGGAAAGCTCTTTCGAAACAGATCGCAACCTGCAGCGCATGATGCACGGTCTCGACCGTCTCACCGGCGAACTGATGCGCCTCTCCACGCTAGCCGGCGCGCCCATCGTCACTCACAGACCCATCCACACAGCAACTCCCCAACCCGTTTCCGAACGCCCCATCGCGCCGGAAGCACTCGCTCCCACTCAGCGCCCCGCAGCCAATCCCTCCCGCTTTCTCATCCCCGCGCTCTTCCTCTTGATCTTCATCCCCGCAGCCTTCCTCGGCTGGCGCATGCTCTCCACGAAGCGCGGCGTCTCCCTCCGCGATAACCCGGATTCAGCAGTCGTCTCAACAGCGCTCACCGGCACCGCCGCCCAGCTCAAGCTCGCCTCAGATTTTGCCGCCGAAAAAGATTACACCAAGGCCGAAAGCATCTACCGCGCCGTCCTCAAGACCGAGCCCGAAAATCGCACCGCCATCAAGGAACTCGCCAGTGTCTTATTCCGGCAGCAAAAATACGATGAGGCCGCAACCGTGCTCAAAACTCTCCCGCCAGGAAGTTAGTTAACTGTCTCCGTGCCCGTCAGCGCATGGTTCACCAGCGCATCCATCGGGCAAATGTCCAGGGCCGCCTCGTGCGTGGCTTCTAGCACAACCAGGGGCGCTCTTCCCGCTTCATACGCTTCCAACCATCGCGCCGCGCACAGGCACCAGCGGTCTCCCGCTTTCAATCCAGGGAAGCCGAATTCAGGGCGCGGCGTCGACAAATCGTTGCCTCGTGCTTTTGAAAAAGTGAGAAACTCATCCGTCATAACCGCGCACACAGTATGGCTGCCCAAATCTTCGGGCCCCGTCTCGCAACTGCCGTTCCTGGTCCATCCCGTCATCGGCCGGCATCCACATTCCGCCAACTCCCAACCCATCACATTCCGCATCCCCCGATTCTATCTGTCTCCAGACACGAACCGGCTCCGCATTGCACTACGGTCCATGAGTCACTTAACGCGCGCTCTCGTTTTCCTGCTCCTGGCGCTTCCTGCCGGTGCCCAACTCATCGATAAGCATAAGTGGCCAAACACCGCGAATGAAGGCATCTCGAAAACTTACACAGAAGAAATCGGCGCTGGCCGCGGGTCCAGTACCATGGCCGAATCCTCTCTCTATCTCATCCGCCGCGATCCCTTCCGCGCCGTCCGCCGGGGCCGCCAACTCTTCCAGCGAAAGTTCCTCCGCGCCGATGGCCTAGGCCGTCTCAACTTTGACGGTGATCAGGATGTCAACGTAAATAACTTCTTGGGAGCGGGCTTGTCCGATAGTTGTGCCGCCTGCCACGGCCGTCCACGCGGTTCCGCCGGTGTCGGTGGCGACGTCGCCAGCCGCCCCGATTCGCGCGATGCCCCGCATCTTTTCGGCTTAGGCCTGAAAGAAATGCTGGCCGACGAAATCACCTCTGACTTGCGCACTCTCCGCGCCCAGGCCATCGCCGAAGCCAGAACTTCCTCTGCGCCAGTCAGCAAAATTCTCACCAGCAAGGGCATCTTCTACGGGTCGCTTACCGCCAAGCCCGATGGATCTATCGATGCGTCCCAAATTTCCGGCGTCGATCCCGATCTCCGCGCCCGTCCCTTCTTTGCGCATGGCGGCACCATCTCCATCCGCGAATTTGTCGCCGGTGCCCTCAATAACGAAATCGGCATGCAACCTGTCGATCCTGATCTCATGCGCGCCAGTAAAGGCGCTCGCATTGAAACGCCTTCCGGCATGGTCCTCGATGGGGCCCTCGATAAAATCGAAGCTCCCGTCACCGACGACCCCTCCGCCGATCCCGATGGCGATGGCGTAGTCAACGAAGTTCCCGAAGCCATCATCGATTATTTTGAGTTCTATCTCCTGAATTACTTCAAGCCCGGAACAGGTGAGCAGACCGCCGCCACGGATCATGGCCGCGTGCTCATGGAGTCCGCCGGTTGCACTGCATGCCATATCGCGAATCTCCAAATCAATCGCGATCGCCGTGTGGCCGATCTCAATACCGTCTTCGATCCCGCCAACGGAAACCTGAATCGCCTCTTCGCCACCGCCACTCCTTTGATCGCCGTCAAAGAAGATAACCCCGGCTTGCCTGCGCTCAAGCTTCCGGCCCTGCAACCCTTCCTGGTCAAGGACATCTTCACGGATTTCAAGCGGCACGATCTCGGCATCGATTTCGCCGAACGCAATTACGATGGCACTGTCACCACCCAGTTCCTCACCACGCCGCTTTGGGGCGCCGGCACCACTGCTCCCTACGGTCATGATGGGCGCAGCATCTCCCTCCAGGAAGTAATCTTGCGCCACGGTGGGGAGTCGCAGGAAGCGCGCGACCGCTTCGCCGCTCTCTCCCGCAACGATCAGCGCGACCTCACCGATTTTCTTGCCAGCCTGATTCTCTTTCCGCCCGACGACACAGCCTCCACGCTCGACCCCGGAAACCGAACCGCCGCCGGTTTCCCGCAAGTCGGCCACGGCGCCATCAAGTTGACTGTTCTGTTCAATGACCCAAAGGTGATCGAATAGAGTCAATGCATAGGTTCGCTCTTGCTCTCTTGACCGTCACAGCCGCTAGCGCCGCGCCCGCCCTCATGCCTTGGCCGGCCCAATACACGCCCGGTACAGGAGAGTTGTCGATTCACCCAAACTTCTCCATCGCCTTCACCACGCGCGAATACAACCCCGTCCTGCAGGACGCTGCCAATCGCCTCAAGCAGCGCCTTCAGCGCCAGACGTTTATCCCGTTCTCTGCCTCTCCTTCAGGCCCGCCCACGCTGCTCGTCAAATACGAACGGCCCGCGCGCGATATTCAAGCGCTGGGCGAAAATGAAAGCTACCGGCTCAGCATCACGCCTTCCGGCGCCACTCTCACCGCACCCACTTCGCTCGGCGTGCTCCGCGGCTTTGCCACCTTCGCCCAGCTGGTGGCGCGCTCAAACGGCAGTGGCTTCGCCGTCCCCGTCGCCGAAATTGCAGATAGCCCGCGCTTCCCCTGGCGCGGCCTCATGATCGATGTCTCGCGCCACTTCATGCCCATCGGCATCATCGAACGCAACCTGGAAGCCATGGCCGCGGTCAAGCTCAACGTGCTCCACTGGCACCTGTCTGACAATCAGGGCTTCCGCGTCGAATCCAAGCGCTACCCCAAGCTGCAGGGCCAGGGTTCCGATGGCTTGTTTTACACGCAGGATCAAGTCCGTCACATCATCCAGTTCGCTCACGATCGCGGTATCCGCGTCGTCCCCGAATTCGATATGCCCGGCCACACCACCGCCTGGCTGGTCGGTTATCCCGAAATCGCCGCCGGCCCCGGACCCTTTGAAATCGGCCGCACCTGGGGCGTCTTCGATCCCGCCATGGACCCCACTCGCGAAGAAACCTATACCTTCCTCGATGGCTTCATCGGTGAAATGGCCGCGCTCTTCCCAGACGATTACTTCCATATCGGCGGCGATGAAGTGAATGGCCGCCAGTGGAACACAAACGAACGCATCACCGCTTTCAAGCGCGCACACGGCATGCTCAGCGCCCCCAACCCCACCAAAGCCCAACAGACGGCTTCGAACGAAAAGCTTCAGGCCTACTTCAACAGCCGCGTCGAACCCATCGTCCGCAAGTACGGCAAGAAGATGATGGGCTGGGATGAAATCCTCGCGCCGGAACTGCCCAAGACCATCGCCATCCAATCCTGGCGCGGCCAGAGTTCGCTCGCCGAAGCCGTTCACCAGGGCTTTCAGGGCCTGCTCTCCTCCGGCTACTATATCGATCTCGCGCAGCCCGCTCGCCAGCATTATCTTGTCGATCCGCTGATCGATCCCAAGACCGGAAAGCCACTCACCCTTACCCCGGAAGAACAGTCCCGCATCCTCGGCGGCGAAGCCTGCATGTGGAGTGAATACGTTACTCAGGAAACTATCGATTCGCGCATCTGGCCGCGCACCGCCGCCATCGCCGAACGCTTCTGGTCGCCCGCCGCCGTCCGCGATCTCGATTCCATGTATACGCGTCTTGAGCAGGTCAGCGTGAACCTCGAAAGTGTCGGAGTCGTTCATAACGCGCTCTACCCGGATATGCTCCGCCGCCTTGCCCCCGATGGCGATCTGCGCACCTTCGCCGACGTTGTCGAGCCCGTAAAAGGCTACGCCCGAAGCGGCAGCGGCAGAAAGTACACGCAGCAAACTCCGCTCACCCGCCTGGTAGACGCCGCGCGCCCGGAGAGCGACACCGCCCGCCATTTCGCCAGCGACGTCGCCGCGAAAAACTGGCCGAAGGTCCACGCACAACTGATCGCCTGGAAGGAACTACAAGCTCCCCGGCGCGCCCGATGTTCAGGAAGCCGCTCCCGTCGCGCGCAACCTGAATGCGCTCGCCGAAATCGGCCTCCGGGCACTCGAATTCCTAAGCTCCAGCACACCTCCGCCTGCCGGTTGGGCCGCCGCCCGCGTCGCCGAACTTACCGCCATGAAAAAGGCGCAAGCCGAACTCCTGCTCATGCCCGTGGACCCCGTCATCGCTTTGGTGAAATCGCTAAACTAGGAATCGATGAGCGAAGAACGATTGCCCACCATGCCGCCAGCCACTTTCGAGTTCCTGGTTTTCTCCCTCCGCACTCAGGCGGAAATGAATATGGGCCTTTACAATTTCGGCGGTGAAGACGAACGCGGTGAACCGAACCTCGATATGGCGCGCCATGCCATAGATCTGCTGGGCGTCATCCACGAAAAAACCAGGGGCAACCTATCCCTTGAAGAAGACCGGCTGCTCAGCAATTCGCTGACGGAGCTGCGCTTCCGTTTTGTCCAGGCCTCTTCCAAAGCCTCCGCGAAAGCCGAGCCCGAAGCGAAAGAACAACCCGTAATCGTAGCTCCCGATGGATCGAACCCCGCCGATGACGCCCCCCGGATTATCGTTCCGTGAAAATTACCGTTCTCGGAAGCGGCACCAGTTCCGGCGTGCCGATGATCGGGTGCCATTGCGCCGTTTGCACGTCCACCGATCCTCGCGATAACCGGCTCCGCCCCTCCATCGCCATTGAGCATGGCGAGCGCACTTACATCATCGACACCACGCCCGATTTTCGCTATCAAGCCTTGCGCGCGAAGCTCCCGCGCGTCGATGCGATCCTCTTCACGCACTCCCATGCCGATCACATCATGGGCCTCGATGACGTGCGCCCTTTTAACTTCCACCAGGGCGGCCGCATCCCCATCTATGGCGCGGCTGACACCATCGCAACCGTCCGCACCGTCTTCCACTACATCTTCGATGCGCAGGCCAAAGCCAGCTTCGTTCCGCAGTTAGATACGTACGTCCACCACAACCGCATCATCGATGTACTCGGGCTTGAGTTCCAGCCCATCCGCGTTCTGCACGGCAAGCTCGGCATTTACGGCTATCGTTTCGGCCACGCCGCGTACCTGACAGATCACAGCACTATCCCGGAAGAATCCATGGAGCAGTTGCGCGGTCTCGATGTGCTCTTCCTCGATGCGCTGCGCCACAAGCCGCACCCCACTCACTCCACCGTGGAAGCGTCTCTTGAAACCGTGAAGCTGCTCGGTCCCCGCCGCGCCTACCTCACTCATCTCTCGCACGATCTGCCGCACGAAGAAACCGAAGCCATGCTCCCGCCCGGCGTTTTTCTTGCCTATGACGGGCTCATTCTGGATGTCGACTGAAGTGCGCATCTACCGCAGCCTCAGTGAAACGCCACCCGATTTCGGCCCCTGCGGGCTCACCGTTGGTAACTTCGATGGCGTGCACGCCGGCCATCGCGAACTCCTCAGCCGTGTCGTTCACGCCGCGCGCGAGCATGGCTGGCGCGCCGCCGCCATGACCTTCCATCCGCATCCCGCGCAAGTGATCGCCCCCGGTCGCGCGCCGCTCGTCATGACCACGCCCGAACAGCGCGCTGAGCTCATGGCGGCATGCGGTATCGAAGAAGTCCTGGTGCTGCCCTTCACCGAAGAGACTGCGTTCTGGTCCCCAGAATATTTCGTCCGCCACGTGCTCGTCGACAAATTGCAAGCACGCACCATTTGCGTAGGCGAAGATTTCCGCTTCGGTCATAAGCACGAAGGCAACACCTTCCTGCTCCAATCGCTGGGTGCGGAATGCGGCTTCACCACCGAATTTATTCCGCCGGTTCGTCTGCGCGGCGGGCGGGTTAGCAGCAGCCGCGTGCGAAATCTGATTCAGACCGGTCACGTGGCCGCGGCTCGGCGCCTGCTATGCGCACCGTTCACCCTCGAAGGTGCGGTCGTCCCCGGTCACGGCATCGGAAAGAAAGAAACCGTCCCCACGCTCAACCTCGATCCCGTTTTCGAAGTGCTGCCTAGTCACGGCGTTTACGTCACTCGCACCACCGACATTGCCGGCAACCAACAGTGGGAATCCGTCACCAACGTGGGCACGCGCCCCACCTTTTCAGGCGACGCTCTCACGGTAGAAACCTACGTATTCGGCAAGCTCGATTCCACTCCCGAACGCATACGGGTTGAGTTTCTCGCGCGTGTTCGGGCCGAGCGAAAATTCAGTTCTCCCGAAGCTCTTAAAGCGCAAATTTTGCACGACGTGCAGAGCGCCCAGCGTTACTTCCGTACACTGCATTCGCGTGTGCTGCCTAACAGCCCGCGTGTCATAATTTAAGTGAAGATGACTCCCGGAAAATTGCAGCACATGAAGGCGCTCTCGAACCAGGCCGGCGTGATCGCCGCCGCCGCCATGGATCAGCGCGGCAGCTTACAGAAATCGCTTGCGAAGGAAAAGGGGGTCGATCAAAAAGAGATCTCGCAGCAGATGATGGAAGATTTCAAAATCGCCGTCTCCAAGGTTTTGACACCTCACGCAAGTGCCATCCTGCTGGACCCCGAATTTGGCCTTCCCGCCGCCGAAGCTCGCGCGAAAACAGCCGGCCTGTTACTCGCCTACGAAGCCACCGGCTACGATGCCACGCAGCCCGGCCGCTTGCCGGATCTGCTGCCGCATGTATCCGTCAAGCGCATCGAAGACTGGGGCGCCGACGCTGTAAAAATCCTGCTCTATTACACTCCCGAAGACGACGCCAACGTGAAAGACATCAAGCATGCCTTCATCGAACGTGTAGGCGCCGAATGCGAAGGCTGCGACATCCCGTTCTTCTGCGAATTCATCGGTTACGACCCTAAAGGTGGCGATGAAAAGGGCCTGGAGTGGGCCAAGAAAAAGCCGGAAGTGGTCATCGCCAGCATGACCGAATTTTCGAAGCCTCAATACAAGATCGATGTGTTGAAAGTGGAAGTTCCCATCAACGCCAACTTCGTCGAAGGCAGCAGCGTTTACAAGGGTCAAAAAGCCTATTCGCATGCCGAGGCGCTGGACCTGTTCCGCAAAGCGGCCGATGCCGCCACCAAGCCTTTCATCTATCTCAGCGCCGGCGTGAGCAACGCGGAGTTCATTGAAAATCTCAGCATGGCTGCTGAATCGGGAACCGATTATTCCGGCGTCCTCTGTGGCCGCGCTACCTGGAAAGATGCCATCCCCGTCTTCGCCAAACAAGGTAAGCAGGCGCTTGAAGATTGGCTGGGCGATCAGGGCCTCAAAAATTTGGATGCGGTCAACGTCGCCATAAAATCCGCCACCCCGTGGCACTCCAAAGTCGGCGTTTCGGCCTAACCTTTTCCCACAACGACCAATCTGGTTCTAGTTCGTGGCGCCAGGCAGCTTGTCACGCTGCATGGCGCACCCAGGGTCCGGCGCGGAAGCGAAATGTCAGAGCTTGCCATCATCGCCGATGGCGCTCTTCTGATTCGTGATGGGCTCATCGAAGATGTGGGCCCCACCCGCCGTATCGAGCGTCTGAAAGCCGCTAGGGATGCCGTAGAGGTGGATGCTACCGGCTGCATTGTGCTGCCCGGTTTCATCGACAGCTCCACGCGGCCTGTCTTCGCGCACGCCGTGGGGGAGCGCTTCGAAGCGGGCATTCAGGCCTTCTTCGATGCCAAGCGAACGCTGCTTGAAGAGAACGCCGCGTCCGTTCTCACCGGCATGGCAAGGCACGGCACGCTTGCCACGGAAGTGCTGACGGGCTATGGCGGCGATGCCTCCGGTGAGCTGCGCCTGATGCGCCTCTATGCGTCGCTGCAGGGCCGCACGGCCACGATGATTGTGTCGCTTGTGCTCTCCGGCTACGTGCCGCGCGATAACGATGGCGGCTCCGCTGAGTGGACTCTGAACTCGCTGCTCCCGCTTCTCGAAACGGCGGCCGCGTTGCGCCTCCTGCAGTCCGCGACGGCCATGATGGGCGCTCGCGGCGCTGCCGCACCGGAAGCCCGCGTGTTTCTCAATGCCGCTCGTCAGGCCCGCTTACGCACAAAGATACAGACCACGCCGGAATGCTCCGATACATCCGCCGCATTCGCGTTAGAAAATCGCGTGACCGTGGTGAACGGCCTAGAAGGACCGCTGCCGGATCTCTGCGGCGCGCTTGCCAATTCAGAGGTGATCCTCGCGCTCTCACCGGCCCTGACCTATGCGCAACATCGCGATCGGTTTGCGCCTGCTCGTGATCTGATCGATAGAGGAGCAGCCGTAAGTTTGGGCACCAGTTTCAGCCGCGAAGGCAACAGCGATTACAACATGCTTCACACCATGTCGCTCGCTTGCCGCTTCAGCGGGATGTCGCCTGCGGAAGCGGTCACCGCCTCCACCCTGAACGCCGCGCACGCGGTCGGTTGCGCCAACGAGAGAGGTTCGCTCGAGCCGGGGAAAATCGGTGACTTAGTCATCTTCGAATCCGGCGACTATTCCGATCTGGTTCGAAACTCGGCAGTCCATCAGGTGACGCGCGTCCTGCGGCGAGGGAGGACGGTGTACCGCCGCGGCCGCGTGGAGGAGTTGAACTAGTGAGCGGCGATGCCGTAGTGGAGTGCGTGCCGAATGTTTCCGAAGGCCGCGATCTGCGCATACTCGATGTGCTGAGTTCGTCGCTTACCGGTGTGAAGCTTCTCGATCGGTCTCACGATCCCGATCACCACCGCGCTGTCTTGACATTCGCGGGCGCGCCAGAGGCCGTCCTCCAAGCGGCGTTGCGCTTGGCCGAAGCGGCAATCGCGAACATCCACCTCTCGTCGCACGAAGGTGTTCATCCGCGCATCGGCGCGCTGGATGTGCTGCCCTTCGTCCCCGTAAGCGGCGTCTCGCTTGAAGAGTGCGCCGCTCTCGCACGCCGCGCTGCCCACCTTCTTTGGGATCGGTACAGCTTGCCTTCGTTCTTCTACGAAGCCGCTGGTACGCAACCGCTCGAAGAAGTCCGTCGCCTGGCGCGTTCGGGTGCAGAACCTGGCGTCGGCGCTGGCCGCCATCCCACCGCCGGCGCTGTTGCCATAGGAGCAAGAAAGTTTCTGATTGCCTGGAACATTTGGCTCGAAAGTGACAACGTGGAGCTTGCCAAGCGAATCGCACAAGCCATCCGTGCCTCAGGCGGCGGCTTCTTGGGCGTCAAGGCACTCGGGCTCCCGCTTCCTTCGCGGCGGCTTGTCCAAGTCTCCATCAATACAGTCGATTTCGAAGCCACACCGCTTGCTCAAGTGTTCCGCGCCGTGGAAACATTAGCAGCCGAAGCTGCGGTTCGCCTACGCGGATGCGAACTGATCGGCTTAATCCCCGAACGCGCCATCGCTCCGGACCTGCCATGGCTGGCTTGGAACGAAGATATGATTTTCGAGCGGCGCTACAGTATAAGAGAGTGCTTGTAACCCTTGCTCCAAAGCCTGTGCGGCCCGATTGGCTGCGTGCCCCCGCGCCGGTCGGCAATAATTATCGCGACCTGAAACAGCTCATCACGCGCCTGAAGCTCCACACGGTTTGCGAGAGCGCGGCCTGCCCCAATGTGGGTGAATGTTGGAACCGCCGCACGGCGACCTTCATGATTCTGGGCAACGTCTGCACCCGGCGCTGCGGCTTTTGCGCGGTGCAAAAAGGCGGCCCGCTCGCGGTCGATTATGACGAGCCCGCGCGCGTCGCCGAAGCCTGCGAGCTTATGGGTCTGCGCTACGCCGTCGTCACCAGCGTCAATCGCGATGACCGCAAAGACGGTGGCGCGGAACTGTTCCGGTTCACCATCGATGCTATCCGCGAACGCATTCCGGGTTGCAAGGTGGAAGTGCTGGTTCCCGATTTTCAAGGCAGCCACGCCGCCATGGAAATGGTGATGCGGCCCGCTCCTCCAGACGTGTTGAATCACAACACGGAGACGGTGCCAAGGCTGTACCGGCAGGTTCGGCTGGGTGCGCGCTATGAGCGCTCGCTGGACATGCTGCGCTTCGCCAAAGAGCTATCTCCCGCAACGCCGGTGAAGAGCGGGTTGATGTTGGGCTTGGGCGAACTGGAATCGGAAGTGTTGCAGGTGATGCGCGATTTGCGTGAGCACCGCGTGGATATTCTTACGCTTGGGCAATATCTGCGCCCGTCAGCCAAGCATCTGCCGATTGTACGTTACGTATCGCCCGAGGAGTTTGCAGCGTTGCGAGAGGCGGGCCGCGCGATGGGCTTTAGTCACATTGAGGCTGGGCCGCTGGTACGAAGCTCTTATCACGCCGATGATTCGCACCTGGCCGCTCAAGCGCCCATGAGTTCGCAATAGAGTTCCCTCTGCAAGTGGCCGATGGTTTCCCAGCTATAGCGCGCTTCCACGCATTGTCGCGCCGCCGCGCCATGGCGCCGGCGCAGTTCCTCATCGTTGAGTAACATCGCGATAGCATCCGCGAAGCCGCGAGCGGATTCGGCCACTTCCACACCGTCGGTATCGAGGCCGTTCACGCCTGCGGGCGTGCTGACGATCGCTTTGCCCATCGCCATCGCTTCCAAAATTTTGATGTTCGTGCCCGCTGAGGCAATCAGCGGCGCAATCACCACAGCGGCTTCCCGGTATGCGGGCCGCACGTCCGCGACAAAGCCTTCGATGCTCACGCCTGGAATATCCGCCGCCAGATTCCAGCGCTCATGGCTCGCCCCCGCGATGATGTGAAGCTTCGGTTCCAAGGCCGGGAGTAGCGGCCACACTTCGGCCAGGAACCACTGCATGGCTGAGCGATTCGGATGGTGCGCAAAGCTTCCGATGAAGAGCAGCGTGTTGCGTGCGGGCGCGTCGCTCGAAGGCTGGTAGCGCAGGGTATCGACGCCGTTCGGAATCGCGCGAGCGGTGGCTAAGGGAACCGTTTGCCGGTCCTTCTCAGACATGGTCACCACACGATCGACGCGCTCCCACGCGCTGGTTTCGAAAGCGCGCCAGCGTTCCAGTTGCGTATGCAGGTCCGCATTCGCCGGCTCGCGCACCGCCAACTGGCTGTAGAGATCGTAAGTGATATCGTGTTCCACCAACACCGTTTTCGCCGGTGCGCAAGAGCTTGCATACTGCGCCATTTGCGTCCATTCCATTTGGACAACCTGCGCCTTCCACTTGGACACGGTCTGTTGCAATGCGGCTCTGAAAGTAGCGGACGCAAATTCCTCTACCGTGTCGGGCAGCGTATCGGAAACCCGGTAGTGTGAACCCGTGCGCCGTACCAACACTACTTCCGCTGCCAGGTTGAGCAACGCCTTCGCAGGCGCTTCCCACTGTTCCACAAAGCTCACCAGCACGATATCGAAATCACGCGCTGCCTGCGTCATCAGGTTGAAAATTCGCACCGCGCCGCCGTGCGAAAGCGGGAAGGGCAGGTATGCCGAAGCGATCGCGACCACAGGCTGACCGGTGGGAGCGCGGCCCGGGAAGACGGCTGCATCTCCGTTCGTCAACGTCAGGAAGTTCGCTTCGTCGACGGCAGCAGGCAGGGGCGCGCGCATTCGCAGCGGCATGTCTGCGGCGGCGCGCAGCACATCGCGCGATCCAGCCAGGTGCAAGCGCCGAATAGCATGGTTCCATAGCCTGCGATAGAGGTCCCGGTCGGCCACGGCACTTGTCAGGAAGCGCAGGTAGTTTAGCTGCACCATGTCCGACAGTTGCCGTTCACTCCAATACCGCGACGTGGTAGACCGATGCCTGTGTTCCACGCGAGCGCCCTCACGGAACACGCTGGGCCACCCGCGCTGCCACGCGCGATAACCCAAATCGAGATCTTCCACATAGGCCGGCTCCAGCGCTTCGTTCAAGCCCCCCAGCGCGCGGAACTTTGCTGTGTCGAAGAGCGAGCACCCCCCGCTGCCGTACAGCACCCAGGTGCCATCTTCACCGGGCAGGGGAACGTCGCAGTGCACCGGAAACTCCGTCTCAGAAAGCGTTTCGCGGAGCACTGCCTTGCCGGTCTCCTGACGCCGCACACCGGGCGGGAACAGGATCTGTGCGGTGGCGCAGAACAGATCTGGATTTGTATCGAAAGCCGAGTTCAGTTCGTGCAGAAAATTCGGCTCAATCAGCATGTCGTTATTGAGCAGCAGCATGCGATGGTGCTGAACACACGCGGCGCCCAGGTTGACCGCGCAAGCAAACGACAGTGGCTCCGCAACGCACACCACTTGCACGGACGGATGCTCGGCAGCCAGCCATTGCTCCGTGCCATCGTGTGAGCCGTTGTCCACTACGACAATCGCGGCAGGCTTCTGACGCATTAGCGGCGGCAAGCACTCTTTCAACAAGGGCAGACCATCGCGCGAGGGGATGATGACCACGATACCGGCGGGCAGCAGCGCGGGCATGAAGGCAACCGCTGCGGCCGTTGTCTGACGACGCATTCCACCGGAAACCTGCGCCAACTTTGCATAGAGCGGAACCAGCGCCTCCGCGGGTCGCGCAATTCGCCTCAGCCAGCGGTTGGCAGGGCTCTGCGGGCGCAGCTGCCATTCGAGCCACGCCTTTGCGAAGCGCAGCACCTGCATGGGCCAAGGCCGCACATTCAGATTGCGATCATAGACACGCAGCTTCCTGCCACTAACGCGAATCGCAATCGAGCGAAGCCGATGGAAGGGCGTGCGCGGGACAAGCAATAACGCCGCGCTCGTCACCGTTTCGTTCGCCAGCGCCGCGCGAATGGCGCGCAGATTTTCACCGGACGTACGCTTGGGATGGAACGCAATCCAACGCGCGCCAGCAACCGGAAACTCGGAAACTGTAACGATGGGTAACCGCGGATGTGCCGCCGCAAGCTTCGCCACCAGTTGGCGATTTAACTCTTCCGTTCCGGTCAGCCAGGCGACTTGAACAGGTCCGTTCACTACACCAATCCGCTAGCCGGAGGCAGCGCTGAACCGGTCTGGCGCAAGTGCCACAGGTGCAGGGCCTGCACCGCGAAATCGGTAGAGACCGGGTTCACGAACGGCAGCAGCTCTGCGCCTCTCCTTCCGAAGCAGAAGCCGCCATCGATGCGCGCATCGGTGCTGGTGAGTTGAAAGGCCGCCAACTGTTCAGCCTCCAAAGCGGCCGTATGCTCATCCAGCGGAAGAGCGCCGGTTTGGTCCGCATAAAGCCTGATGCGCAGCAATTGCGCATACACATCGGAGCGAACGAAAGCGGGCGCGATCTTGTGCAGCAGGTACGCCACGCGCTGCGTGCCCACCGCAATGGCGCGTGAACATTCCGGGTACTGCGGCGTTGCCAGCAAGGCCTCCAGGAAGTAGCAGTAAGCATGAAGCCTGTCCATCACGCGTTCCTCGTCCGTGTGTCCGGGCAGGAACTCGTGGTGACCCAGAAGTGTCTGGCTTTGCAAACGTTCCCACGCCGCGTGCAGTTCCTTATGTTCCGCTGTGTGCGCGATTTCAAGCCAACCCACCGCGGCTTTCAATTGATAGCAGCCGGAAGACCGCGACCAGCGCGGGTCGCGCAACTCGGCCACCTTCGAGGGCAGCGACAGTATGGGATGGAAGTCGAAGCCGGCGTCGAAATCGAGCACCATTCGTTCGGCGCAAGTTTGAGCCACTTCCCAATAGCGAGGGCTTTGCGTGATACGCCAAACCGAAAGCAGCCCACGAATTATGATTCCATTGTCGAAAAAATACGCAGGTGAAGGATGAGGGTATTCGAAAGGGAAAATGCGCAACACTCCATCCCATGCGCGGTCTACCAGGAAATCGGCGGTCTCGATGGCACGGCTTAGCGCTTGCCGGTTGCCGGTTGCTGTGTACAGCCAAGCCAGGGCGCCGGCATGATAGCCTGTGATCTCAGTGGAAACAGGATTGTTTTTCTGCTCATTGGAGCGGTAAAAGCGGGCAACTCCACCGTCTGCGGATTGAATTCCAGAGTGAAGAAGCCAGCCAAGAGCGCGCTGGATCTGCTGTTCGTGTGCGGACAACTTTTCAGAGTAGCATCCGGCTCAATGCGTGATTTGTTACACTCGTGTTCGTTAATCGTGTTGGCCTGCACCCCAGTCCGCGTCTTCCGTCAGCTAGCTTCGCTCGCGCTGATGCTATGGTTCCTGGCGGCGCCGGCTTCCTTCTTGCTGCGGGCAACGCCGGGCGCTTCATGCGAGATGAAATGCTGCCGGGCCAAGGGAACTTCCTGCCATCACGACCATGCGGGGAGCGAACGAAAATGGCTATCGAATGCAAGCTGCCAATCGTCATGCGGCTATGCGGCGAGCGCTACGGAAACAGCGTTTCTTTTCACCGCGCGAACGGGCATCGCACACGTTCACGCAAGCGCGCCGGTCACCCGGTTTCCGCGCAATGGGTTTGTTCCACAGCGCCTTGAAGCAAGAACGATCTTTGGCCGGCCTCCTCCTGCATTACTTCCGCTCTGACATTCAGATCTGAAGTACGAGGAGACCATTTGTGTTCTATCGATTTTTTCTGTACGTGTGTTTAGCTGCCGGCGGCGCGTCGGCACAACAGTCCGTATCCGGTGTTGTAACGGATCCTGCGGGCGGCGTGGTGCGATCCGTTTCTATCGCGCTTATGCACCTCGATCGAAATCAGACATCTACATCCGAATCCGACGCGCGCGGGCGGTTTCGCTTTCTTTCGCTGCCGGTCGGGGAGTATGAGATGACGTTGCAAGGAGCGGGCTTTCGCACCGCCGTGACGCGCTTTTCACTAACCGTCGGAGCGGTGCTTGAAGTTCCGGTCAAGCTGGAAATTCAGACCGTGGACACGCAGTTCGTGGTCCGCGAGAATACGCCCGTGGTGGAGACGGCTCGCACCGAATCCGCTCAAACCGTACTGCCGCGCGAAGTGGATTCGCTACCGCTGAACGGGCGCAATTATCTGGATTTGGCATTGCTGGTACCCGGCGTTTCGCGCACCAATACCGGAGCCGCGCAGCGTTTTGCGGAAACATCGGCTGTACCGGGAACTGGAATCTCCATTGCCGGCCAGCGCAACCTGAACAACAACTTTGTGGTGGATGGGATGTCGGCGAACGACGATGCCGCGGAGTTAGCGGGTTCGTTCTTCAGCCAGGAAGTGATCCGCGAGTTTCAGGTGGTCACTTCCGGCGGGTTGGCGCAATTCGGGCGGGCATCGAGTGGCATTTTGAATATCACCACCAAGAGCGGCTCCAATGAACTGCACGGTCGCGCGTATGGGTTCGTGCGCAACCAACGCTTCGATGCGCGCAATCCGCTGGCCGTGACCAAAGACCCGCTGACGCAAACTCAAGAAGGCGTTTCGCTTGGCGGGCCGTTGCGTCATGATCGAACGTTCCTGTTTACAAATTTCGAACAGACAAATCAGAACCGCGTGGGCATTCTCACCATCGCTCCTGCGAACGTGCTCGCGATCAACCGGGTGTTGCGAGACATCGGCTATCGCGGCCCGATTACCACGACGGGTGAGTTTCCCACCGGGTACGCTTCGTCGAACTTCTTCGCCCGGGCAGACCATCGCTGGAACGATGCGAACCGGATGGCCGTACGTTACAGCCTCTACAAGATCACCAGCACCAACGCTCGCGGTGTAGGCGGATTGAACGCCATCAGCCGGGGCAGCGCACTCGATAACTTCGATCAAACAATTGCGGTCCAGAATGAGACCGCGTTGTCGCCCAGGCTATTGAACGCCTTCCACGCGGGATTCACGCGGAGCCGTTTGGGCGCGCCGGTGAACGATCTTACAGGCCCCGCGATCAACATTTCCGGCATCGCGAATCTGGGTACCGCTACAGGTTCGCCCTTGCGCCGCGATACCGATCTTTATGAAGTGGCCGATACCGTGAACTGGGAGGCAGGATCGCATTCTTGGAAAGCCGGTGTTGATTTCTTGGAGAACCGCGTCAACATCGTCTTCCCCGGCGCCACGCAAGGAGTCTATACCTTTTCCAGCCTGGCGGGTTTGCAAAGCGGACGGTACACCACGTTCCAGCAGGCATTCGGAGCGCCTGCTCAGTTTCAAGCAAACCCGAATTTGGGTTTGTTTTTTCAAGACGAGTGGCGAGTGCGGCCAGAGCTGACCATCAATGCCGGCCTTCGCTACGACCTTCAATTTTTGCCGGACCCCATCGCGACCGACCTGACGAACATAGCGCCGCGTGTCGGAATCGCCTGGGCTCCGGGGAATCGCAAGATGGTGGTGAGAGCCAGTTTCGGGCTCTTCTATGACCGCACTCCACTGCGCGCTACATCGAATGCTCTTCAGCGCGATGGCTCGAAGTATCAGGTAGCGCTGCTCTCCTTCGGGCAGGCCGGCGCGCCGGTGTTTCCGGCGGTGACGCAAACGTTTCCGCCCGGCCAGTACATCGGCATCACCACCATCGACCACCACATTCGCAACGGCTATTCCGAACAGGCAAGCTTCGAAGTGGAGACGCAACTAGGGCGCGATACAAGCTTGACGGCGGGGTTTGAGCACCTTCGCGGGTTGCACCTGATCCTCTCCCGGAACCGTAACGTGCCGGCGTTAACCGCCGCCGAGGCTGCTGCCCAAGGCATTCCCAACCTGGGGCGGCCAGACGCGCGCTATGGCAACATAAGCTACTACGAAGGCGGCGGCGATTCCTACTACAACGGGCTGCTACTCTCCGTGCACCGGCGCGCCGGCCGCCACGCCGAAGCACGCCTCTCCTATAACTATTCGAAGACCATTGACGACGTGGGCAACTTCTTCTTCAGTAGTCCGCAAAGCAATGAGAACCTGCGCGACGACCGGGGCCTTTCCGATAACGACCAGCGCCATCGAGTCACTGCGAGCGGTGTCTTTACGTGGGCTGGTTTTCAACTCGCTCCTCTGGTGAGCTATACCTCGGCGCTGCCGTTTAATATTCAAACGGGAACGGACAGGAACTTCGATACGAATGTGAACGACCGGCCCTTGGGTGTGGGCCGCAACACAGGGCGCGGCTTCAATGCCTTCGCGGTGGATCTACGGTTAAGCCGAGTTTTCCGTATCGCCGAACATTGGACTCTGGAACCGCTGGTGGAGAGCTTCAATTCGACGAACCGCACCAACCTGCAGTTACCGAACAATATCGTGACCGCGGGCGCCGGCTTTGGCCGGGCAACCGCCGCTGGCGATCCGCGCCAAGTGCAATTCGGGCTACGCCTTACGTATTGAAGGCTAGCCCACGCGCTTAGGGCACGCTACACTCAGTCGAGAGGACAAGGCGGACATTGCGTGGCTTAGCTTTTCTGATAGTCAGCTTCGGGTGGTTTGGGCGTAACGCGGAGACGGTGGATTTCGACAACGCCAAGACAGGCGCGGCCCCGCCTGCGTGGACACTTGCCAACACCCATCGTGGCGACCCGGGCCGCTGGATGGTGCATCCCGACGCCACAGCGCCCAGCAAGCCGAATGTGTTGGCCCAGCTTTCCGCCGATAAGAATCGCGCTCACTTCTCGATAGCGCTATTCGACCGGGGCTATTGCCGCGATGGCGATTTAAGCGTCAACCTGAAGATGGTCTCCGGCAAAGCCGATCAGATTGCCGGTGTGGTGTGGCGCTATCAGGACCCGAACAACTATTACGTCCTTTACGTGAACGCCGTGGAAGACAAGATCACGGTACACAAAGTGGTGGAGGGCAAGGCGACCGCGATTTCACAGGCTGCGGGAGGCGGTCAGATCTCGGCGGTTTCGCGGCGTGTCGATCCGCAGGAATGGAACCTGGTCAAGATCCAGTTTCGCGATACCCACACGGTTGTCTTCTTCAACCATCGCAAGTTGTTCGAAGTGACGGACGACACCATCCTGAAGCCCGGCAAGACCGGCGTTTGGACCAAGAGCGATACAGTTGCCTACTTCGACGATTTCCGAATCGACAGAAAGAAGGAATAATCTTCGCGAGCTATGAAGTGGCATGACATTCTGGATCCGAACAACCCTGAGTTGGACCGGCTGGCCGAGCAATACCACCTGCATCCCCTGCATATCGAGGACTGCCGCAATCGCGATCAACGCGGCAAGGTGGAAGAGAGCGAAGGATACATCTTCACGGTTCTGAAGCCCGTGCAAGTGGAATCTGACGGCACGCTGGAATTTCACGACCTGGACATTTTCCTGGGCGCGGATTGGGTGATCACGGTGCAGGAGGCGCAATGCGACAGCGTCCAAAAATTGCTGAAGCCGCTCCACGCGATGGAAGACAAACTACGCGCCGATCAAGTGTTCTATCGCATTTGCGATGGCGTGGTGGATTCGTATCTGCCGCTGTTGGATAAGACCGACGACATAATTGACGAACTGGAAGAGCAGGTATTGCAGGACCCGACGCCCGATGTGCTTTCGCGGATCTTTCGCACCAAGCGTTCGCTGATTGAGTTGCGCCGGATTCTGGTGAACACTCGCGACGTGAGCGCGCACCTTTATCGCGCAGAGCACGAACTGATCGGGCGCGACCTGACTCCATTTCTACGCGATGTATACGATCACGTGGCGCGCTATATGGACCTGCTGGAAACGCAGCGCGATCTGCTGACCGGCATCATGGATGTTTACCTGTCAAGCGTTGCGAACAAGACCAATGAAGTGGTGAAGGTGTTGACGGTGCTGGGCACCATCGCGCTTCCAGTGATTGTGATCTCCGGCTATTACGGCATGAACACGAAGGGGCTGCCCTGGGCAGATTCGCCGCATGCCACGTTGATCGTGTCGTTGATGATGTTGGCCAGCACCATAGGCTTGCTGATTTACCTGCGCCGCGCGCGCTGGATCTAACCGCTTCTTACCACTGGTTGGTGAGCAGCAGCTTGCCGCCGCTGGCAGCCACCGTTCGCCAGGGCGCGCCCGGCACCAGGGCTTGCAGACGCTGCGCGGGCTTGATCTCCGCCACCACGTAGTAGCGTTGCGAAGACTTCCAGCGTTCGGAAAATTGCTGGTCGTTTATAAAGGGATTCTTAGCCCGCGGAGCATATGAACCGTACTCCAGATTATTCTTGCGTCCGTTCAGGAGCCAGGCATCGCGGTTCGCATAGAAGAAGACAGAGGAGAACGAATAATACTGGTCATCGACAATCAACTCACCAGGAGGCGCGGCCACCAGCGCATCGGCAAGGGGCTTAGAACCCAGGTATGGATTGAAGGCGATGAGCGCGATTCGTGCGGCCTGGAAAAACAGGATCATCATCACGGCCAAGGACAGGTACGCCCTTCGACCGCGCCAGGCGAGCGCGCCCACGGCCCCGACCGCCATGGCTATAGAGGCCAGTGCCAGGGGCAGGCGCAGATAGGCAAACGCCTGCTGGGTGAGATCGGCAATATGTCCCATGGACAGCGTGTAGAGTTCTGGATTGGAGTTAAGGGCGACCGAAATATCGCCGGGCGTGGGCAGGCCCCGTGTAGCCAGTAGCAGCAGCAGAAGCACCGCGGAGAGCGCCGCCGCGGTCACGCCGAGGGCCTTGGTGGCCGGCCTCAGGATGCTGCTGCGCGTGGCCATGGCTGACCCCAACAGCAGCGCGAAGGCCGGATAGCAGGGCATCGAATAATATTCCTGCGTTGTGGAAAGAGTGAAAAACAACAAAACGAACCCAATCCAGCAGAGAGCCAACAGGCGCAGGCGGAGGCGCGGTCTGCAGCGCGAAAGTTGAGCTTGGCGACGGCGGGCAGGTATGCCGACCACGGGAAGAACCAGATGAGATGAAAGGCCCAAAACAGGGGGCGGGGAACCGTGTTGTAATCGCGCGGGTAACGAGTATTCAGGAAGCGCAGGATGTGTTCGTTGAAAAAGTAAAACCAGAAGAAGCCGCGATAAGAACCGGATTCGCTGTGCAGAGTGAAATCGAAATAGGGCGGGTTGCGAATGGTGGCGAGTATATGCCAGGGGGCGGCCAGTGCCAGGAACAGCCCCATGCCGGGAAGGATATGGAGCCGCTGCCACGTTTGTACGCGGAACAGTTGTCCGGTAACCAGCAGGTAAAGGCCGGCGACCGCAACCGGGAACAGCGCGGCAATCAGCCCTTTGAGCAGAATGCCAGCCGCCATGGAGAACCAGAACAGCATGGCCCAGCGGAAGGGCTTGTGCTGTTCGGAATCGAGAGCGCGCACAAGGCTGTAGAGCGCCGCCGTGATGGCCAGGGTGAGGATCACGTCGGGGATCAAAATTCGCGTGAACAGAAACAAGCCGACGCACGTGGCCAGCACCAGCCCCGAATAAAACCCCGCCGATTGTTCCTCCGGCTTGCGAAAGGCCCAGGACCCGATGTGAGCGGTCAACCAACAGAGGGCGATGGCAGCGAGCGCGATGGGGATGCGGGCTGCCCAATCGTGAACGCCGAAAATCATGTATGAGACCGCGATCAGCCAGTACTTGAGCGGCGACTTTTCCAGATAGGCAACGCCGTCCAGATGCGCTGTGGTCCAATCGCCACTGGTAAGCATGTTGCGCGCGATCTGCGCCTGCACCGAATCGACGTCGTCCATCAACGCGGGCGGACTGACGACAGAAAGTAGAAAGACGAGCGCCGCCGCCAGGACGACGATCAGTTCACCGCCGCGATTGCCGGTACCGGTATATCGTTCGAGAAATCTTCCGCCGGCGCGGTCTCCACGTCCCACTTCTTTAGCCACAGGAAGAGAGTCAACAGACCCCATAGTTGGTAACCCGCATTGATCCGTCTATCCATATGATCGCGGATCAGGCGTTCCGTTTCAGCAAAGTTGAAAATGGCGGAAGTTTCTACGCTCTGGCGGTTCACCGTGTCCATGAGAAGGGGCTTCAGGAAGCCGCGGAACCAATCGTGAGCCGGAATATCGAAGCCGCGCTTGGAGCGATTCAAAATGGTGGGAGGAAGCTTGTTCCTCATCAGCCGGCGAAGGACAACCTTTTGCTGCAGGCCGCGTATTTTCAGGTGCTCAGGCAAGCTGGCGGCGAACTGAATGATGCGGTGATCGAGGAACGCCGGCCTTACTTCAAGAGAGTGCGCCATGGACATGCGATCCACTTTGGCCAGGATGTTGTCAGGAAGATAAAACTGCTGATCGAGCAGCATGTAACGGTTGAGCGCGCCTATTTCCGAGGCGGGCGGCAGACCGTAAAACAGATTGGGGCCGAAGGAGGGCCGGCACAGGAGCGCGCTCTTCTGCTCTGGCGTGAACGCCCCGTTCCAGAACAGATGCGCATCGTCAGCCGGCAAAAGCGAACCTTCCAACATACGCTTCAGCTTGTATTCGAAACTGATTTTCTTGGCCGAACAAGGTAGACCGAGTTGTAATGCGGCGAGACCGGCCTGGCGGATGGCGCGCGGGATGAAGCGGAGCGGGCGGGCGGCGCGGTCCGCCATATAAGTAAGGTAGCCGCCGAACAGTTCATCGCCGCCATCGCCTGAAAGGGCTACCGTGGCGTGCTCGGCGGTCATGCGCGAAAGGAACCAGACGGGCAACCCGCCGGCGTCGGCATTGGGCTCATCGGAAAAATGGGCGAAGTCTTCGATGGCGCTTAACAGATGATCGCCAGGGGCTAGCTGCAGTTCGTGATGGTTGGTGCCATAGGCGCGCGCCATTTGGCGGAAGTATGGCGTCTCATCGCAGCAACGCGTGCCGAAGCCGACGGAGAAGGTGTCCAGGGGCGTAGAACGTTCTTGCGCGGCGTAATGCAGGATGGTGGATGAATCCAAACCGCCGCTGGACCAGATGCCCAAGGGCCGGTCTGCCACCAACTGTTCGCGAACGGAGGCGCGCAACAACTCATCCAGGCGCTCTTCGGCCGCGCCGGCGCTCCAGGCGGCATGGGGTGTGGTGTTCAGGGACCAGTACCGATGGATGGCGGCGTTACCGTGGGACCATTGTAAATAATGGCCGGCGGGCAGCTTCTCAATGCCGCGAATTAAGGTGCGCGAACCGGGCACGTAGTTCAGAGAAAGAAAATCTTCAAGCGCCTGATGATCCAGCACGCGCCGGATGGCGGGATGGGCGAAGATGGCCTTCAATTCCGAACCGAAATGGATCTGGCCGGATTGGCGCGCGAAATACAGCGGCTTGATGCCGGCGTGATCGCGAGCCAGAACCAACTTCTTATGGCGCACATCCCAGAAGGCCACGGCGAACATTCCGCGGAAGCGCTTCAGGCATTCGGTGCCCCAATAGCGAAACGCCTCCAGCACCACTTCGGTATCGCAATGCGAACGGAAGCGCGCGCCCACCTGTTCCAGCTCACGGCGCAGTTCTCGGTGATTGTAAATTTCCCCGTTAAAGGCAACGACGCTCAGGGCGTCCTGGCTGACGAGTGGCTGCGGGCCGGCGGCGGGGTCGATTACGGCAAGGCGAACGGCTCCAAGCGCGATATCGGGCGAGAGGAATGTGTCCTGCTCGTCAGGTCCGCGATGAAACAGCGACGCTGTAATTCTGCCGATGAGGCGCGAGTCGAGCGACCGGCCCTCGTGAGTAAAACCCGCGATTCCGCACATGAATTTCCCCAATCGCTCCTTACCCCTAAGGAGCGCACCATGCTGTTAGCTGAAGTATTAACTAAGGAAAGCTGGATTGCTGGAGCATACCCAATTTTCAAAAAAGTTGCAAATATTATGTTGATTTTTTCACCTTTTCGGTTCCAGTACTCCAGCCAAGTGGGCGGCTTCCGCGAAATTAAGGCATATGGCGTCCGGCAGGTTCTTGCGAACCAAACCCGCCAGCACTGTTCCCGGACCAACTTCCAGGAACTGTTGGATGCCCGCGCTTCCAAAAGACTTCATGGTTGGCTGCCATAATACCGGGTTCGGAATCTGTTCGAACAGGCCCTGGCGGGCGTCCGCCGCATATAAGATTTTGTGCGCCTGCCAATTGTTGATGAGCGGCGCGGTCAAATCTTCGAAGGGCACGGCGTTCAGCTCCGGTGCGAGCCGCGCTTGTGCGGGCTCCATCAAAGGGCAATGGAACGGCGCGCTCACGTTCAGAAGTTTCGCGCGTTTTGCGCCGGCGGCCTTCGCAAGTTCTATGGCGCGGGCTACGGCGCCGGTGTGGCCAGCGATCACCAATTGCTCAGGACTGTTGAAGTTGGCGGCGGCGACAATCTCGCCCTGCGCCGCTTCCATGAGCACCGCGTCAAGCTTGTCCAGGGGCATGTAGAGCAACGCGGCCATCGCGCCGGTGCCCGTGGGAACTGCTTCCTGCATATAGCGGCCGCGGTTGCGAACCAGGCGCAGCGCGTGAGCGAAACTGAGCGCGCCCGCGGCTACCAAAGCGGAATATTCGCCCAGGCTGTGCCCCGCGACGGCTTGCGGGACGACGCCATTTTCCTTCAGGACAGCGAACGCCGCAGTGGATGTGGCCACCAGCGCGGGCTGCGTGTTTTCAGTAAGCTTCAGATCTTCTTCCGGCCCTTCGAAGCACAGGCGGGAGAGCGCGAAACCTAAGACATCGTCGGCCTCTTCGAAGACGCGGCGCGCTGTGGGGAACTGTTCCGCAAGAGACTTGCCCATGCCGGGGAATTGGGAGCCCTGACCGGGAAACAGGAAGGCGTAATCAACCATAGAAGGCAAACTTGTAGTGTACCGATGCGGAGCAAGACCCTGATAGTATGGTTCGCGATGAGGTTCGCGCGAATCGCCATTGCGGTGACGGTGTGCATGCCGGTTTTTGCGGAAGGCGCGGGCGAATTTGCGCAAACCATCAAGCCTGTTCTCTCTGACAATTGCGCCGCTTGCCACAACCCGAACCGTGCGAAGAATCGCATCGATTTTTTGAAGGCGAGCACGGAAGCGGATGTGAGCGCGAACCGCGGCTTGTGGCACGATGTAGCGGCGCAGTTGCGGAACCGCACCATGCCGCCCGTGGAATCGAAACTGACGGAAACGGACCGCTTACGCGTTTCGAACTGGATCGATAACCGGCTGCGCGAAACGGCCTGCGATGGGGGCGAGTATGCGGGCGCGGTGGCGGTGCGCCGGCTGAATCGCCGTGAGTATCACAATACGATTCGGGATTTGCTGGGCGTGGATTTTAACGTCTCCGAACTGTTCCCCGCCGATGGCACGGGTGGCGCCGGGTTCGATACCAACGGCGAAACGCTCTTTATTCCGCCGATTCTGATGGAGCGCTATCTGGAGGCGGCGCAGCAGATTCTGGACCGCGCCATTGTGACGCCGGATCTTTCAGTTCTGCATACGGCAGCGCGCATGATTCCGCCGATTGCAGTGGAGCGCGCGGCCCGGGAACTAGCGGTGGGCGCCGAAGTATCGGTTGCGCAATCCATTTACCTGGATGGCAATTACGACGTTCGTGTAACGGTGGCCGGCGAGGAACAGAAGGGCAAGCTGATGTTGAAGGTGGACGGCGGAACCGCGGTGCCGCTGAAAGCGGTGCCCGGGCGGACGTTCCCCGGCGCGGCCGTGCAGAAGGGGATGGCGCGTCCGCCGGTGTACGCGGTGCAGGTTCACCTGGCGCGAGGCCTGCGCATGTTGAGCCTGGCAAGCGAAGAAGCGCCCTCGCAAATTGCCAGCTTGGCCATTCAGCAGAAAGGCGTTCCATTGGCGCCGGAGCGGCTGGCTCTGCATTACCGGCTGCTGGGAACGGAGCCGGGCAATGAGCCCTTGCGCGACCGGAAAGCGGCGGAGCGAATACTGCTCACGTTCTTGAGCAAGGCTTACCGCAGACCGGTGGACGCGGCGGATGTGACGCCGTTGCTGACCTTATACGATCGGGCCGCCAAGCGTGGCGATCCGTTCGAAGAGCGCATGAAGCTGGCGTTGAAAGCCGCTTTGGTAGGGCCGGACTTCCTGTTCAAGATGGAACACCGAAGCCAGAAGCCCGGCATCTATCCGCTGGGCCAGTATGAGTTGGCGGCGCGGCTTTCTTATTTTTTGTGGTCGACCATGCCGGATGATGAGCTGACGGGCCTTGCGGCGCAGGGCAAGCTGCAGGACCAGCAGGTGCTGATCGCGCAGGTGGACCGCATGCTGGACGATCCACGCTCCAGCACGTTCGCCAGTACGTTCATCGGGCAGTGGTTAGGGACGCAGGATGTGGGCGGCCGCGCGGCGCCGATGCTGACGGAGTTGCAAGCCTTCTACACTCCGCCGGTGGCAGCGGATCTGCGCGCGGAGCCGGTGCTGATCTTCGAGCGCATTCTGGGTGAGAACCGCAGCGTGCTGGAACTGCTTACGGCGGATTACACGTACATGACGGACCGGCTGGTGAAGTTCTATCGACTGGAAAAAGAGTTCAAGGATTTTCACAGCGACCAGCCCAAGCTGGTGCAATGGCCGGATGCGAGGCGCGCGGGCATTTTGCAATCGGGCGCAGTGATGGCCATGACATCGCACTACCGCCAGACCAGCCCCGTGCTGCGCGGCGCATGGGTGCTGGATACGATCCTAGGCACGCCGGTTCCGCCGCCTCCGCCGAACGTGCCCGCTCTGGAAGCGGTGAAATGCCTGGACAATTGCGCGGAGACGGCGAAGACCGCGGTGGGTATGCGAGGCCGCATTCTGGCGCATCGCGCGAACCCCAGCTGCTCCGCCTGCCATAACCTGATGGACCCCATCGGCTTCGCGCTAGAGAAATTCGATTGGACAGGCCGCTGGCGCGATCGAGAGTTCGACGGGTCCGCAATCGATACCACGGGAACGTTGCCTTCCGGCGAGAAGTTCGATGGGCCGGTGGAATTGCGCAAGGTGTTGCTGAGTAAGAAAGATGAGTTTCTGCGCCACTTCACGGGCAAGGTTTTGGGTTACGCATTGGGGCGGAGCCTGCAAGATGGAGATAGCTGCACGGTTCAACGTATGGCCGATACGCTGGCCAAGGATGACTTTCAGGCGCGAACGATGATTCGCGAAGTGGTGCTGAGTACTCCGTTCCGCAACAGTCAGGGCGGGGCGGTAGCGATGACAACCGTGGCGCCGCCTCCGCCAAAAGTACAGCGGCCGATGGTGGTGAAGTAAGGCAAAGGAGACGAGATGGCGAAGCGAATTTCAAGACGAACGATCTTACGAGGCGCCGGCGCCGCGCTGGCGCTGCCATGGCTGGAAAGGATGGCGCCGGCCGCTGCCACGGCAACTTCCACCAAGCTTTCCGAGCCGCCGCTTCGCTCCATCTTCATGTACATGCCGAACGGCGTTAGGCCCGATTATTGGACCCCCGCCGGTGAGGGCGAAAGCTATGAACTGACACCGCATTTGAAGCCGCTGGAATCTTTGAAGAACGATTTTATGCTGCTGGAGAATCTGTGGAACGCGAAGACCGTGGGCCGCAACGGGCATTGGCCGAAGGTTCCGGCGTGGCTTTCCGGCGGCTATGTGGAGCGCACGTCCGGCGACGATCTGGACAGCGGCGGCACCACCGTTGACCAGCTGATGGCGCAGAAGATTGGCGACCGCACGGCGCTGCCGAGTTTTGAATTGGGCCTGGAGGCGACGCGTACCGGAATCGATACGGCGGGTGGCGGATTCGCGCGGATGTACGGTTCGTTCATTTCGTGGCGCGATCCGCACACGCCGGTGCCGAAGGAAATCATCCCGCAGCTTGCGTTCGACCGGCTGTTCCGTTCGAACAAGGCGCCCGTGATCTCCAGCTTGAATCCGGAAGATCCGCGGCTATTGACCTCATTGCAGCGCGATGACACCAGCGTGCTGGACGTGCTCCGCGATCAAGCCAAGGCGCTTCGCAAAGAAGGCAGCGCGGGCGACCGTGTGCGTCTGGATGAGTATTTCGAATCGGTGCGCAATGTTGAGCTGCGCCTGCAGGCTTCGCTGAAGCCACACAAGCGATGGATCAACCAAGGCAAGTTTCCTTTGGACCGTCCGGGCCCTGGCATACCCGCTTCGCGGCCGGAACACATCCGGCTGATGATGGACATTATGGTGCTGGCGCTGTGGAGCGACACCACGCGCATTGGCGCTTTCATGACCGCGGACGCGCAGACGAATGAAGACTTTTCGTTCATCGACGGTGTGAAAGGCGGGATGCATTCGCTGTCTCATCATGCCGAAGAGACCGCTCGCAAGACGCAGTATGAGAAGTGCGTGACCTGGCATGTGGAGCAGGTTGCGTACTTTCTGAATCGTTTGAAGAGCCTGGATGAAGGCGGCAAATCGCTGCTGGATAATTCGATGGTGATGTTCGGCTGCGGTATCAAGTGCGGCAATCTGCACTTGGAGCATGACCTTCCCATTGCGCTTGCCGGGGGCGGGAAGGGGACCTTGAAGCAGGGTCGCCGGTTGCGGTTTCCGAAAGAGACGCCGCTATGCAACCTGTATCTTTCGATGCTGCAGCGCATGGGCATTGAAGAGAAGTCATTCGGCGATAGCACGGGGATGCTGACGGGGCTTGGTTAGGGCGTCGTGGGGAATTGAAAGCCGAGCGGCCCGCGCCAGAAGTAAAGGCCGGCGGGAAGTTCGGCGGCGCTGGTTGGATCGGCTGGATATTGGCCGATGGAAATGGCCAGGTATAGAGTGCCGTTCGCTGCGAACTTGACACCCGAGGAGCTTTCGCGCGAACGAATGGTGGAGGTAACGCCACAGGTGCTCCAGGTTTGTAAGTCGGACGATAGAGAAAGCTTGGGATACCCGCAAACTTCGCCTTCGGCATTGGCGGCCCCTTCGCGAGAGGTAAGTGCCGCCGCGCCATTTGAATCGAATGTCAGGTCAATAGGCCCACTGAGAAAGCTGCCGCCATCGGACTTGATGTTCGCGGGCGGATTCCAGGTGGCGCCGGAATCTTGAGAAGCGAGGAGAAAGAGAAGATGGTCGTAGTCTTCGGAATAGTGGCTATCCAGGCGGCCGGAAAACGCAATGCGCGGATTGACGCCGAAGAATGCCAAGCGAATCTGCCACTCGTCACCGGGGCTTTCTTTGCTGGTGTTGGCGACGGTGGGCTTGGCGCCGGGGCGGTAGAAGATCTCACGGGTATCGCCGCCCGAAAGTAAGTAGGCAAGGCCGGGTTTGCCGTCGCTATCGAGCGCGATATCGGAACCGATACCGTACTGAGCGGAGCCCAGGTCGGGGACCGTTTCAAGACTCCAGGATGCCGGGCTCTCACTGAACTTACCGGTCATATAGCGAACGCCAGCGGAACTTTCAGAGTAAGTAAGATACACCTGACCGTTGCCCAAAGCAACTGCCGGAATAAAGTAGCTATTCGGACCGCCTACTACTTTGCGCCTCCGCCAGGTAATGCCGTTATCGCTCGAATCGGCAAGAGAAATCAGATTGGTGGAAAGGTCACTGTTATCGATATAGACAATGGCAAGCGCGCCGGATGAGGCATCCATGGCGAAACGGTAGGAATGGTTGTAACTATAGGAACTATCGATATCGGAAACTGCGACCGGCACCGGCTTAGTCCATGTATAGCTAGCGCGGTCCCAGCGCACGAAGCGAATTTCGGTATCGGCAAAGTTGCGGTCGCCATTCGGATCGACGTTAAGGTAACTGAGCATTGGATCGCCGTTGCGATCGAGAACAATCTGCGTGTTGGCGCCAAATTGGCCGGGAGAATCCTGCTTATCGGGTGTCGGGACCACGCGCGTGTAACCGTAGGGCGGGGGGCCCACGGTAACTTCGCCGGTGGGGTCTGAAACTTCGGCCGGTGTGACGCCGTCATCCATGGCGCGCACACGGTAGACATATGCGGTGAAGGGGTCAAAGCCGGTATCGGTGAAGGTAGTGGCGAGTGCATTGTTCGCATCCCGGGCGATGGTGGCCAGGGTGGAATAGTCAGTCGAATCGACGGCGCGCCGCTCCACGATGTATTGTTTCGAGTCTGGAGCGGCGTTCCAGGATAGTTGAACCTGAGTATTGGTGGCCGAAACGACGGTGAATCCGGCCGGCGCAGTTACCGCACACGCAGCCGAACACGCGAGAATCAGACCCAAAAATACTTTTTTCATGACTGCTAACTCGAACTTACTACTCTTATCTTATTCACTTTACCCCGTAATACAATCCTAAACTTTTATCTAACTATTTCAGGCTCGCGGCCAATTCGCCGGTCTGGCGGAGCAGATTCAAACGGGCCCGTTCGGTTGCGAATTGCGAATCGTAAAACGCGATCCATTTTTCATCTTCCTGATAGCGGGCTTCCTCAACCTGGCGTAGCGAAACACGTCCTTCGCTTAACCGGGCGAGCAGGAGCCCCAAGCTTTCGCGGGCAAGATCGAGGTCCGCGCGGCTGACGGCCGTTCCAGTTTCGGCACGTTTGATTTCAGAAAAAGTCTGGTGGACATCGAGCGAGATGCGGTTACGGACGGCATCCATTTCAATTTTCAGGTGCGCCGAATCCGTTTCAGCCTGAGCGACGCTGGCGGCGACAGCGGGGCCGGTGAGCAACGGCAACTGGAAACTCATGCCGAGTTGGCCGTTGTGCCGCTGAAAGTGATTGAAGAACTGATCGTAATTGTTGTAGCGCGCCAGCAGGGCGTATTGTGCCACCAGGTCCACTTTGGGCAGGCGGGCAGCTTGCGCGCCCTTCCTCTCAAAGCCTTTGGCGAGGAGGGCGGATTGCAGCCGCTTCAGTTCTTTGCTTGAGGCCAGTGCCTGCTCCACCGCGGCTTCTTCGGTGGGCGGAATTTCGACGGGGGCGCGGTCATCGGTGGCGGCGCGGGCACGGTCTTCCGCAGTGTAGCCAAGAACAATGGCCAGGGATCGTTCGGCGAAATCCTGATCGGCGGCAAGGTCTCCTGGCGCTGCAGGGCTTTTTGCAGATCCACATTGGCGCGCCTGGTTTCGATGGGCAGTTCGCGCCCTTCCTGCACGCGGCCTTGAACGGTCTTGATCACGCTGCGCAGGCTCTCCACCTGCTTGGCGGCCAGCACCTGCAGGCGCGTCGCACGGTCGCCATCGAGAAAGAGCGAGGCTGTCCGGTATGCTACTTCATCGCGCTTAGATGCGGAAACGAACCCAGCGCCGCGCGCATTTTCCCGGGCTTGGGCAACGGCGAATGTCTGGGCACGATTGAAGAGCGATTGCGACGCTTGTGCGCGAACCACGCTGGGCGCCGCGCCTTCAATGCTGAGCGGAAAGCCGCTGGAATAAGCCAGGCCGCTGCCGATGCCGACATGCGGGGAGAAAGGGTCGCGGGCGACGCGGATGCCCTGCAGCGCCTTTTGCTCATCGAGGCGGGCGAGGGCAATATCCGGATTTTGGCGCAACGAACGATCAACCGCCTGCTTCAACGTGAAGGTATAGGTTTCAGCGGCAAGGATGGTGGCCGCCAGGTAAAGGGAAACGAATCGGAGCATTCTATTCGTAGCGTAGCGCTTCGGTGGGGTTCAGCTTGCTGGCGCGATTGGCGGGCAGCATTCCGAAAACCAATCCGACCACACAGGAGACGCTGAAAGCTACGACGATGGAGGTGACGGAGATGGGGATGTGCATATCGTCGGTGAAGAACTGCACGCTGAGCGGCATGGCGATGCCCAGCAGAATTCCCAACACGCCGCCGCCCAGACTGATGATGACTGCCTCGGTGAGAAACTGCAGCAGAATCTCGCGCCGCGAGGCGCCGACAGCCATGCGCAAGCCGATTTCGCGCGTTCGCTCCGTGACGGTGACCAGCATGATGTTCATGATGCCGATGCCGGAAATGACCAGCGCGATGGTGGAGACCAGAAGCAGTACGAGGCTGAGAATGAAGCTGATGCTTTTAGCGGCGGAAAGGATGGCGGAGAGATTTTCGACTTTGTATTTTGCGCCGGCGCGATGCCTGCTTTCGAGTATCTTGGTGACGCTTTGGGTGACGGCTTCGACGTCTTCAGGTGTTTTGGCCTGTACGTATAAAGGGTCGATCCGTTCGACGCGCGTGAAGTATCGCTGCAGCGTTATAGGGATCAGGATGGTCTCATTGTTCAGCTCACTCTGGCCGAAGCTGGAAACTTTTTCCTTGAAGGTGCCGATGACGGTGAACTGGAGACCGTGCAGCTTAATCACTTGGCCAACGGCGGCGGTCTGGCTTCCGTAAAGCCGGATGGCTAGCTTGTCCGTAACCAGCGCCACTTTCTGGCGAAGCGCGACATCGTTCGAATCGAGAAAGCGCCCGGCGAGGACCACCAGGTTGCGCACCGATTTATAGAATTCGTCAGACCCCACAATCAGGACATCCTGCTCCTTGCCCTGGATGACCATGCGGTCAAAATTATTCATGATGGGCGTTGCGGCAACGATGCGGTCGCTGACGGCTTCGCGCACGGCCTCCACATCGCCCAGTTTGATGAAATCCGCATCTACCTGAGCCGCGGTCTGCTGGCTGCCGATCTCATACTGCGCGAACACCATGTTGCTACCCACGCCTTCAATCTGCTCCAGAATGTAATTCTGGCTGGTAAGCGCGATGGTGACGACCAGGATCACGCTTGCGGTGCCGATCACCATGCCGAGGCCTGTGAGAAAGCTGCGGACCGGGTTTGCGCGAAGAGCTTGGATGCTGAAGTGGAAGCTCTCGCCCAGGTTCATGAAACTTTGTTGAGTAGTTTGCGGGCTTCTGTCTTCGACGGATCGTCGGGTGACGTGTTCATCGCCAGATATTTTTTTAACAGCTCGCGCGCCTGATCGGTCTTGCGATTGGCCTTGATGTAGGCAGCGGCTTCGGCAAAAACTACTTTGGGAGCATTGGGCGCAACCTGGTGAGCCTTCGCGAAGGTAGCATCGCTTTCATCGAAGCGGCCTTGCTTCGACAGCAGTTTCGCTAAATCGACTAAACGTCCGGGAGACTGCGGGGCGAGTTCTGCAGCGCGGCGAAGGAATGTTTCCGCCTGCCCCCAATCTTTACGCTCTTCGGCAATGCGGGCTTTGGCAAAAGCACCTTCGGCGGGGTCGCGTTTGGCGATCTTGTCGGCAATTTTGGAGGCTTTATCCAAACCTCCACCCAGCAGGCCAGGAGCTTGCAGATAGTACTCGAACAGGTCATTCAGCGCTTCGCTGCCGGTGGGATCGAGCTCAACCGACTTTTCAAAGTTGGTTCTTGCTTTCGATGCATAACCTGGCGCGGCTACGGGGAAAGCAGTTTCGGCGCGACGCCCGTAAGCGCGGCCCAGCCAGTGATAATAGGATGCATTGCCGGGTTCCAGTTCAATTGCTTTATGGAGGGCGTCCGTCGCATCGCGATAAGCGCCCAACATGTAATAACTCTTGCCCAGCAATTCCGTTTCGGCTGCCGTGCGGTCTGCAATCGGCGCGAGGGTCTGCACCGCGGCGCCGTAATGGGTGCGATTGTACAGCCTTAAAGCTTTGTCGTACCCGGAGTTTTGTGCCGGCGCGGGCGAGGCTGCCGTCCCGATCGCGATGAATGACGCACAAGCCAACACCAATGTAAAACGTATCCCCATGAACCTCACCACTTGCCTCAATTATATCCTCTGGTAAATAGGATGAAGCTGGCGTGCCTAGGGTTTCAAGGCCTTTCCGGGTAAGTTGGAAGCCAGGACAGTACCATTGCCCGAAACGCTGGCCAGCGCCATGGCGGCCCAGCCAGTGCCCATGGAGGAAATCCACTGGTCATGGTCATAGGGGAAACCGCCCTGAAAATAGGGCTGGAACTTTACGGCCCGGCTGACTACGTGCCAGGAGCCGTCTGGCGCCTGTGTGCGGATCAGGTAACCCGTGCCTCTGGTGACGGCGGGGTCATTCGCGCGCCCGGCCTCCGCCAACGCGTAGATGGCTTGGCCGGTGGCATAGGCATCTTCGGGCAGAAAATCGTTCTGGCCCCAACCGCCGGAGGGCCGCTGTTTGGCCAGCACTTCACGGGCGGCTTGGGAGACGGTGGCGGCTGGCGCGCCCGCCCATTTCAGACCCAGCAGGCGCATGTTGGCATCTTCGGCATAGCGGGGTTTGGCGGACGCGAGCCATTTCGCGGCACGCTGGATCCGTTCGCTGTATTCGGCTTGAGAGCCCGGGTTTCCGAACAGCGCGAGTGAACGAATGGCCATGGCCGTGATGCCGATATCGCTATCTTCAGCGGGAACTCTGGCGACGCCGCCGTGATGCCAGTAGCCTTCGGCAACCTGCTGCACGGCCAGGTTACGAACCATTGCACCGGTAACCAGGTCAGGCGTGTACCCTTCGCCCGCCATGCCGAGCAGAGCAAAGGCAACGGTATCCGCGCCACCGGGCGGATCGTCGCGAACCAGCAGCCCTTCCGCGCTGGGAGCCCACATCTTGGCTACGATGGACAGCCGCTCCGTGGCCGCGTCGCGATCGATGGCCACGCCATGCTGGCGCGCAGCTCCGGCGGCCATGCCGGTGATGTTCTGCGAATGGCAACCCACGCAGCCGCTCTGCTGGAAGAACGTTCTGGTGCTGGTTTCAAGCAGGGTCATGGCGCGGTGAGTCGCCTCTTCCCGCGTCACCATAGGGACGATATCCGGAGCGGCCGGCGCGGTGGTGTTGGGCGGGTTCATGGCGAAGCACTTCAGCACGTCGGGGCGGGCAAACTTTAGCGCCCAATCGCGGGCCGTTTTGCCTTCGGAATTTTGGAAGGCGGGGTCGGCGCCTTTGGCCAGCAGCAACTGTACGGTCTCCGGGTTCTGCACTTCGCTGGAAACGGCAGCATGCAGAGCGGTCATGCCGCGCCCATCGACAGGGGTCACCTTTGCGCCATGGTCCAGCAGGAGCTTTGTCATGGCGGGCGGGCCGTAAGGCGCAGCCAGAATCAGCGGAGTGAGGCTGGTGAGCGCGATGTTGCCGTTCTTCATGCGCTTACCTTGCGGGGCGGAAATAGCGTTCGGATCGGCGCCTGTGTCCAGCAGTAACCTGGCGATTTCCACTGAGCCATCGGCTGCCGCATTCATCAGCGGCGTGAAGCCATTTCGCTGCCTGGCATTCACATCCAAGTGCGAGGCGAGGCCCAGGCGGACAGCCGTCAGATTGCCGGCGTTGGCGCCGGCGTGCAGCAGGTTCGTGCCGAACGAATCGACGGCGGTGACGCCGGCATGATGGCTTGCCAGAAGGTTCACCGATTCGGAGCCGGTGGGGCTGGTGGCGGCGAGCAACAACGCCGTGGTGCCGGACTTTGCCGCAATATTGACATCGGCTCCTTTGGCGAGCAGCAGCTTTACGCGCGGCGCATCCCACGCGCCCCACATCAGGGCCGTGGCATCGAAAGAATTTTTCAGGTTCGGGTCTGCGCCGTGGTTTAGCAGCAGGCGCAGGGAATCCAGACTGCCGTAGGCCGCCGCGTACATCAGCAGGGTATTTTCACGCGTGCCGCGAGCGTTCGCGCTGCCGCCATTCTTCAGATAAGCGGCAAGTTCCGGGAGCCGGTTGTTGTAGATGGCCTGGATGGGTACGGAAGCAGGCTCAGAGGCGGCAATCTGCCCAGTTACCAAAATCAGATACAGCGCCGCGGGCGCAGCCATTCGCATGATGTCATGTAGTGTAGGGCACGTGCTAGACGTTACACAACGTTAAAGCCTAACGTGGCCATCGGCACAGGAGTGGCGGGGACCGTGCTGCAATGTACATCTTCGGTGAACTTTACCCTAGTACGCTTGAGTATGTATCTTTCACCTGCCCTCCTATTGGCGATTCCGCTAGCGGGGTTCGGATTGTCGCTGGTGCTAGCCGGAATCGGCATAGCGGTACTGTTTACCTGGGTGGTGCCTATTACAGCGCTGGTGAATTCGGGCATGGCATGCCCCAAATGCTTTTCGAAGAGCGTCCGCATTTCGCGCTCGAGCGGCTTCCTGGATCAAGTTCGATCCGCGTTCCTGGTCACCTGCTGCCGATGCCGCGCTTGCCGGAACCGCTTCTTTCGTTTGAAGCGAGTTGCGGAGCCTGCCGTTAAGAATTACGAAGAACGGACGTTGTAGCTTTCAGGCGCTTCCAATTAGAACGCCAGACGCAAACACCAGCGCTCCTCCGACGATGACCTGGAGGCAGGAGACGGCGAAGTTGGTGGCGAAGTATTTGTAGCGCACATACGCAATCGCGAACAGTTCCAAGCCCACCACAAGGTACGCCAGGATGAGTGCGTGCTGCATGTTCGGAATCAGGAAGGGCAGGGTGTGGAGGAAGCCCCCCACGAACGTCATGGCTCCGGTGACGGCTCCGCGCCGGATGGGGTCGCCGCGTCCGGTCAGTTCACCGTCATCGGAGAGCCCTTCGGAAAACGCCATGGAGATGCCGGCTCCTACGGCCGATGCGGCTCCAATCAGGAAGACTGTGTGGGGAATATGCGTGGCGAACGCGGTGGCAAAGATGGGTGCGAGCGTGGAAACTGAACCATCCATCAGGCCAGCCAGGCCGGGTTGCACAATGCGAAGCAGGAAGCTTCGGTGGGTGGTTTCCGAAGGCGTCACTTCCCATCTCCAGCGTCGCGCTGGCCGCGGCCGAAGGTGAAGCGGCGCCCCAGAATCATCTTCACCAACAGATGATCTGTGGAGTGAGTGACGCCGACACCCACGCCGAAGTTGAACTCCCAATTTTTGCCGAAATCGATATCGACGGCGGGGATGATTTGTTGCTGCTGATCGCGGAACGGGTCGAAGCCGTTGACGGAGCCTAACGCGCCGTAGTATTCGAGGGCGGCGCTTACCTTCTTGGTCAGGTCATAGGCGGCTTTGAAGTTGGGTGAGAAGCCGACCCCGCTGCGCACGCCGGGCCCATGGAAACTGCGGTCCATGGTGGGATTGAAGGCCAGATACCATTTGCCCAGGCGCTTATCGACAATCGGGCGGATTTCAAGGCCCCAGGTCTCCTGCGAAAACTTACGCCGCTGGTATCCGAACTCAAGTGAAAGGCTCACGCCAACGGGCCACTTCCATTCTTCCGGAATGCGCACGCGGGGCCTGATATGGTTGCCCACCCACTGATAGCCATAACGTGTGCTGGCGCTGGTGAAGATGTAAAAGCCGAGCTCGCTCCAGGAGTTCAGGCCGTGCGTGATTTCAATGGTTTCGTGCCAGGTGTGCTGCGTGGCTTGCACGCCATCCACTTCATCTTTCGCGCCGGAGAAAGTGAAGTTATTGTGCAACTCCACCATGGTGACTTTCGGGGTCAGGGTATCGGACCCGTAGACCTGGATTTCGTAATTGTCCTGTGCGTGGAGCGCGCCGCACGCAAGAAGACTGAGGGCTAGCGCGGCACCAGGCGCAGCATGCTGAATGTGAGAGAGAACACGCGCACATCGGGAGGTGCGGAAAAGGTGGGTGAACACGCGATCTCCACAGTATAGCTTTCGGCGTGCGGCAGGTCGGCCTCATAGATGAAGAGGCCGGGGCGCGTGAGCGGCAATTCGGGGAGAGTCTGACCGTTTACCTGGACGCGTACGCGGACGGGCTGGCCCTGTTCGAAGACCTGTTCGGGCGCGTGGCCGCGGATGCGCAGGCGCAAGGGTTCGGGATGGATGGCGGTTAAGTGAGCGATGGCGAGCACGCCGACCCAGCGGTATTCGGCGCCGTCGCGCCCTTCGAGTTGGCCCCAGCCTTCGCGAAGCTTCGATTCATGGCCGGGCTGCGAAAAATCGATGATGTCGGCCCGGTCGCCGGGGTAGAGTTCTTCGCGGTCGTGCGTGGGGAGCACGGTATAGACCCCGCCTTCATTGCGGGAACGGTACGGGCACGCGGTGCACTCCAAGGTTTCATCGGGGCTGCGGCGGAAGGGCTGGCCGCAATCCGGGCAGCGGAGAAATTGCTGAAACGAACCCATTTCGTCCAGGGCAGCGTCCGGTGGGCTGGCGCCGGCTTTCTTGCAAAACGCCGCCAGAGTGCCGCCCAGCAAGCCTGGCGCGCCGGTGAAGGAGCGGGCCACCACGCGTTCTCCCCAGCCGCGTTGGGGCACAAAGGTTTCGTACTCCAGCGCGGCGAAGTGCTTGCGGATCAGGCGCTCCCAATCGGCCAGATACATGGTGTGATTCTGCCGGATGCCGAAGCTCTCTTCCTGCTGCGCGCCGATCACGTCCTTGACCAGATAGCCAAGCAGGCCCCAATCGAACAACTTCTTTTCCCAGGGCCGCATCAGGTTGTAATAGGGGGCGCGATAGAGGCGCAGGGAAAGCAGGCGCAGGATGGGCTCATCGGCAAAAAAGAAGACGCCGCCGGGACGGAGCACGCGCTTCACTTCGATGAAGACCTGCTCGATGTCGCTGAACTGGCTCAACATCTGAAACGCCATCACGAAGCGCAGCGATTCGTCGGCGAAAGGCAGCTTGGCGGCGTCGCCGGCGATGCGCACGACGGGCATGTTGAATTCGCGGCGGCCGTGGCGCAGGGCATCTGCGGAGATGTCGAGCGCGAAGCCTTGCGCTCCGAACTCGGTGGCGAGCATGAAGCTGGAGTGGCCGACGTTCGCGCCGATTTCAAGAAAAGGCGTGATGGCGCTGGGGACGGATCCCAGGAAGCTGAGGTGCTTGCGGATGACGGTGGCGCGGTTGCGGTTCTGTTTGGCGTAATGTTCCAGCGCCCGTTCCGGCTCACCGAGCGAGGCAAAGTTGTGGAACTCCACCTCCGCGCGCTTTACTGAGAATGCCTGTGCTTCTTTCAACTTTCATAGTACGTTGTTGACAGTGCCCGTCCCCATGCAGCAAACCTGGCGCGATCTGTTGTTCGCCCACTGGCCGGTAAGCGCGGCAGCATTGGCGGCGCACATGCCTGCAGGGTTGCAGCCGGACTGGCATTCCGGTAGCGCGTGGATTGGCGTGATTCCGTTCCGCATGACCGGCATTCGGCCCTATGGTTTGCCGGCGGTGCCGGTACTTTCGGAGACGCTGGAGTTGAACGTTCGCACGTATACGACGGTGGGCGGCGTGCCCGGCGTTTACTTTTTTAGCCTGGATGCTTCCAGCAGGCTGGCCGTAAAGATTGCCCGGCGCTTTTTTCACCTGCCTTACTTTCATGCGGCCATGTCGTGCCGCGTGGGCGATTCGTTCCATTATGAAAGTCTGCGAAACGAAGCCAATTTGGGTTGCCGGGTGGATTACGCACCGGTGGGTGAGGGCAGCACCTCGGCTGCGGGCTCACTCACTTATTTTCTGACTGAGCGTTATGCGCTTTACACCACCGATTCTGAAGGGCAGCTCTATCGGGGCAGCGTCAGGCATCGCCCCTGGGTGCTGCAAAACGCGCGCGCGCAGTTTCAAATGAATTCCATGACCGACCCGTTAAATATCAAGCTATCCGGCCGCCCTCTGCTTCACTTTTCGCGCGAACTCGAAGTGTCTATTCTTGGTTTGTCGAAGTGCTGATCGGCGTCTTCGATTCGGGCGTCGGAGGGCTGACGGTACTTCGGGCGCTGCACGCGCGGCATCCCGGCCACGACTTTTTGTACTTGGGCGACACCGCGCGGGTGCCGTATGGGCGCAAGCCTCCAGCGATGGTGCGGCAGTTTGCGCGCGAGATCGCTAGCTTTCTACTCAAGAGACACGTGGAGGCGCTGGTGATCGCTTGCAATACCGCTTCCGCAGCCGCTCTTCCTGGTTTGGCCGAACAGGTTCCGGTGCCCGTGTGGGGCGTGATTGAGCCGGGTGTTACGGCGGCCAAGAAGGCTTCGCGCGGCGGTAGGGCCGGTATCGTCGGGACCAAAGGCACCATCGCCAGCGGTGTTTACCAGAGGAAGCTGGAAGCGCAGGGGCTGGAGGTGTGGGCGCAGGCTTGTCCGCTGCTGGTGCATGTGGTGGAAGAAGGGCTGGCCGATTCTCCTGAGGCGGAACTGCTGGTGCGCCACTATCTGGCTGAAAGACCGGAGTTGGACACGCTGATTCTGGGATGCACGCATTACCCGGTGCTTCGTGACACCATCGCACGGGTTGTGGGTCCGGGCGTGCATCTGGTGGATAGCGCGGAAGAGATTTCGAAGGTGGTAAGCATTAGCGTGCCCGAGCCTGCCTGGCGCGAAGGCACCATTACGCATTACGTCACGGGCGACGCTATCGCTTACGAGCACACCGCGCGTGTGATCGGCGGCGTGGATGGGGAAATCAAAACGCTCAGTATCGCGGAGCTGACAGCGATTTAAGCCAGTGCTTGTTCCAGGCCATTGCGGATCGCATTTTCGATGGTGCCTTGAAACGGCCGCGCGAAAAACGGAATGTCGCCCTTCGCGGTGACATCTTTATCGTTGACGTGAAGCGCGCAGCCGATGGAGAAACCCTTGATCTTGCCGCTCACCGTGCAGGTGTCGCCATGCCAGGTTTGCGTGATGTGGCTTGCATCGTTCGGGAACTGTTGTTTCAGACTCTCGGCAAACTTGTCGAGACGGCGCTTGGCCTCAGCGGGCGGCAGCGCGTGGTTAACCGTGACTTGCATGCTTCCTTATTCATACCGTAAAACTTCTGCCGGGCTGATGCGCGTGGCGTTTCGAGCGGGGTAAATGGTGGCGATGAAGCTGACGCCGATGGAGATTGCCGCGACAAACATGCCATCGAAGGGGCGGGCTTCGAACGGCACGAAGCTGAGCGAATAGATCTGCTCGTCGAGCGGAATCCAGCGGTAGCGGTTCGCCAGGTAACAGAGACTGTAGCCAACGATCAGGCCGAGGATGGTACCGGCGATGCCGATCAGCACGCCTTGCGTCATGAAGATGCGGCGGATCTGCGCAGAGCGCGCGCCCATGGACATAAGCACGGCGATGTCGCGGCGCTTTTCCATCACCATCATGACCAGGACGATCAGAATGTTCAGGGCCGCGATCAGTTCAATGAGGCCGATGGTGATGACGGTGACGATCTTTTCCATGTTCAAGGCCTTCAGCAATTGGCGGTTCTGTTCCTGCCAGTTGGTGGAGGCGAAGAGCGGGCCTGCTATGCTCTCTGCCTGCTTGGCGATGGCGGGGGCGAGGTAGACATCGTCCACGCGCAGCTCGATGGAGTTGACCACATCGGGCAGCGAGAGGATGCGTTGGGCTGTGGCAATCGGTACGTAGGTCCATTTGTCGTCGAGATCGTAGAAGCCGGATTCGAACGTGCCGGCCACACGCAGGCGCACCGATTTCGGCCGCGACCCGAAAGGCGTCATGGTGCCTTGCGGGCTGATGACGGTGATGTTGCTGCTGGCGACCATGCCGGTATCCTGCGCCAGTTTGGAGCCGAGCAGGATGGAATCGCCGTTGAAGTTTTCAAGTGAGCCGGTCTTCAAGTTGCGCAGCGTTTCGCTCACGCCGAGCTCGCTTGAGAGGGTGATGCCTTTCAGAATCGCGCCTTGGCTGGCGAGCGGGCCGGTGAGGAAGACTTGTCCGTAAAGAACTGCGGCCGCCGCCGTGACATGAGGAATTTTGAGCAGCTTGGGGATGAGCTCACGCGAGTTGGCGATGCCGGGGCCGGGGTCCTTTTCGAGAATGTTGATGTGGGCCGTTGCGCCCAATAAGTTTCGCTGAAGCGTGTTGCGGAAGCCGTTGTTGATGGCGAGCGAGACGACCAGCGCCATCACGCCGGCCGCTACGCCAAGTACGGATATAGCGGTGATAACGGAGATGACTGCTTCTTTGCGGCGCGCGCGCAAGTAACGCGCGGCAATGAAAGATTCAAACGTCAAGGCGCCGCAGCCGGTCCGCGATGCCGATCTCCGCTTCGGGCCGCAGCAAGGGGAAGAGGATCACGTCGCGTATGGATCGGGAGTTGGTGAGAAGCATCACCAGCCGGTCGATGCCGATGCCTTCGCCGGCGGTGGGCGGCATGGCGTAACTAAGCGCGCGGAGAAAATCTTCATCCATGGGCTGCGATTCCTCATCACCTTTGGCGCGCATGGCCACTTGCAGATCGAACCGGCGGCGCTGCTCCTGCGGATCGTTCAACTCGGTGTAGGCGTTGGCAATTTCCATGCCGCCGATGTAGAGTTCGAAGCGTTCGACAAGGCTGGGGTCTTCAGGCTTGTTCTTCGAGAGCGGAGAAACTTCTACGGGAAAATCGTAAATGAAGGTGGGCTGGATCAGCGTCTTCTCCACTTCATTTTCGAAGCGCTCGACCAAGGCGTGGCCCTTCAAAGTGTGATCGCCCACGGCTTCATGCATGGTCATGCGCTGGACCTGGCTGTAATCGATCAGGTGCTCTCCGTAAGCGACTGCGGCGCCGCCGGTCGCATCGATGGCGACTTGCTTGAGCAACCCGGCGGTCAGGTCCATCAGGCCGTGGTAATCGGTATAGGCCTGGTAGAACTCGAGCATGGTGAACTCGGGATTGTGGCGCGTGCTGACGCCTTCGTTGCGGAAATTGCGATTGATTTCGTAGACGCGATCCATGCCGCCTACCACTAGGCGCTTGAGGTAAAGCTCAGGCGCGATGCGAAGGTAAAGATCGATATCGAGCGTGTTGTGATGCGTCACGAAAGGCCTTGCCGAAGCGCCGCCGTAGAGTGGCTGCATCATGGGCGTTTCCACTTCAATGAAATCGCGCTGGTCCAACTGGCGGCGCAGGGAGGAGATGATTTTCGCGCGCTTCACGAAGACTTCGCGCGATTCCGGCGAGGCCACCAGATCCAGATAGCGCTGGCGGTAGCGCGTCTCTACATCTTCCAGGCCATGCCATTTTTCCGGTAGCGTGAGCAGGATTTTCGAAAGGAAGTGCAGGCGCTCCACATGCAGGCTGAGCTCATTAGTACGCGTGCGGAATAGATAGCCTTCGGCGCCGACGATGTCGCCCAAATCGAGCGTGCCGAAGAGTTCGTAATCGGCTTCGGGCAGCGCATCCTTTTTGATATAGAGCTGAAGCCTTTCACCGCCTTGGGCCAGATGAGCGAAAGCCGCTTTGCCCATACGGCGGATGGTCATCACACGGCCGGAGACGGCGAATTTGCGGTCCGGGGAGAGCGTGTCCGCGGCGGCTCCGGAGTATTCTTTCACGATTTGGGGAACGGTGCGGGTGAAATTGAAACGCCGCCCGTAGGGAAGCTGGCCGGCGGCTTCCATGGCGCGCGCGCGGCTCAGGCGGGTTTCGAACAGGTCATCTTCAAGCGACAAAAAACTCTCCTCTGGGCAAGTAGGTTATTATGGCTTGGCGATTCGAACGCTTGAGCCGATCCCTCTCCATCATTATCCCCGCTTACAACGAAGAGAACCGTTTACCTTCCACGTTGGTTGAGGTGACCGGCTATCTGGCGCGCTCAGAATGGCAGCCGGCGGAGATTCTGGTTGTGGATGACGGGTCGAGCGACGGCACGCTGCGGGTGGCGGAAGAGTTCGCACGAACCGGCGCGCCTGTGCGCGTGGTGCGCAACCCCGGCAACCGTGGCAAGGGCTTTGCGGTGCGGCACGGGATGCAGGAAGGTGTAGGCGATTGGCTCCTGTTCAGCGATGCCGATCTTTCGACGCCGATTGCTGAAATTGAAAAGCTGTGGGCGGCGTTGCAAGGGGGAGATGCGGCAGTTGCGATTGGGTCGCGCGCGCTGGACCGGTCTTTGATTGGCGTGAGGCAGCCGGCGTTTCGTGAGCGCGCGGGACAGATTTTCAATTGGGTGATGCAGCGCGTGTTGGGTTTGCCCATCAGCGATACGCAATGCGGCTTTAAGTTGTTCCGGCAGGATGCGGCGCGCGCTGTGTTTGAGCGGCAACAACTGGATCGCTTCGGGTTCGATGCGGAGGCGCTGTTTATTGCGCGCAAGCTGGGGTTCGAAATTCGGGAAGTGCCGGTGCGCTGGAACGATGTGGCGGGGAGCAAAGTCTCCATGTCGTCGGGCGCGCGCGGGTTCGTCGATCTGGTGCGCGTGCGACTTAACGACTTGCGCGGCATCTATAGAGTGTGACGATTCCTGGCATTCATCATGTGACAGCGCTGGCGAGCGACCCGCAGCGCAACGTTGATTTTTACACCGGCGTGCTGGGGTTCCGCTTGGTGAAACTTACCGTAAATTTTGACGACCCCGGCACTTACCACCTGTACTACGGCGACCATGCCGGCACGCCCGGCAGTATCATGACGTTCTTCCCGTGGCCTGGCGCGTCGCGCGGCAGGCAAGGGGCGGGGCAGGTGACGGAAGTTGCGTTCGCGGCTCCGAAGGGAAGCTTGGATTACTGGGCGGCGAGGTTGAACGTGGCGCGTGGCAAGGGTGACGTGCTGAAGTTCGCGGACCCGGATGGCCTGCCGCTAGCGCTGGCTGCGACTGAAGATGGCGCGGGCCATGCGATTTCGCGGTTTGCCGGCGTGACTTTGACGGAGCGCTTTGCGGAACGTACGGCCCAACTGCTCACCTCCACCATGGGTTATGCGGCCGGTGATGATGGGGAATTGCGTTCGGCACAGGACTTGGTGAAGATTGCGCATGAGCCCGAAGCGCGCGCCGGAGGTATGGGCGCGGGAACCGTTCACCACGTGGCGTTTCGCGCGGAGACCGATGAGAGTCAACTGGAGTGGCAGCAGCTTTTGATGCGGGAGCGGCTGCAGGTGACAGAGGTGCTGGACCGGGAATATTTCCACTCGATTTACTTCCGCGAACCCGGCGGCGTGCTGTTTGAGATTGCGACGGACCCGCCGGGCTTCACGGTGGATGAACCGCTGGAAACGCTGGGCACGCACTTGAAATTGCCGCCGTGGCTGGAGGCGGATCGCGCGCAGATCGAACGAAAATTACCGAAGCTGAGGTTGCCTGAATGATTCACAAATACGTTCCCGCTCACAGCGGCGATTTGACTCTCCTGCTGCTTCATGGAACCGGTGGCGACGAGGACGATCTGATTCCGATAGGCCGTGCCGTGGCGCCTGGAGCGGCACTGTTGAGCCCGCGAGGCAGCGTTTCCGAAGACGGGGCGCTGCGATTCTTCCGGCGCCTGGCGCCTGGGGTGTTCGATGAGCAGGATATTCGCGTTCGGGCCGCAGAACTGGTTGGGTTCGTTTCGCAGTTTCCGGCCAAGAAGCTGATGGCGCTGGGATATTCGAATGGCGCGAATATCGCCGCGGCGCTAATGCTGCTGCACCCCGGCGTGCTGAAAGGCGCCGTGCTGTTGCGCCCCATGACGCCGCTAGTGCCCGACCCGCTGCCCGATCTAAAGGGCACGCGCGTGCAGATTCAGGCTGGAGTGGACGACCACACCACAACCAAAGCGAATACTGAGACGCTGGCGCGCATGTTGAGCAGTGCCGGAGCCGCCGTTGAGGTGCTGTGGATGGACGCGGGGCATGATCTGGGCCCCGGGGATTTTCAATCCGCGAAAGAATTCTTCAGCGCTTGACGATGACCTCACGCAGGTGCTCCTTCGTGAGGAAAAACTTGACCGATTCAAACTTGCCGAACAGCTTTTCCAGGCTTCGATTGTTGAACACCTGGGCCTGCTGCCGCTGACCTTGCTGCGCCAGCATGAGCGTGGATTGGCTCTGGATTCGGAACGTGGTATGCGGCGACACCAGTGACTTTTCATCGGCATTGAAGAAGGCCAGCAGGTAGCTTCGCGGCCGCGTGATAAGGTGCAGGCGTTCCACCGTTGCGTTCAACAGGGCGGGGGAGAGGTACTGCATCACGTCCCATACCAGAACGCCATCGAAGGTGTGCTCTTTGAAATCGAGGTTCTGTTCGAGGAACGATTCGATGCGGTTGGGGGCGGCTTGGCCGTTGATATCTTCCTGGCCGAAGGTATCGTCCAGACTGCGCAGAAAATCCTGCGTATAGAGCTTGTGGCCCAGGTCCGTGACGAAGTTGATGTTGTCCTGAGTGAGGCCGGCAAGGTCAAGGATGGACAGGCCGACCTGATCGTTGATGTAAGTAAAGAACTGTTCTAAGCCGCGGCTTTGCCTGACAATTTGCGTTTCCTTACCGTGAACGCGTGAAGGGGAGAAGGGGCCCGGCGCCACAGCCGTGCCCGATCCGCGGAACATGCTTTTAAACCTATCCGGCAGCAATGTTGGGGCAACCCCTCCTCAGGGTTGGAAAACTAGCGCTTGATTTCCGTGGCCGCTGCCCCAACCGGAGTCGCCAACGGCCCGGCGGCGGGAGCAGGAGGTTTCGGAGCATTGATGGTGGCAGTCTGGCCGGGCTGCGAAGCGGCGGCGGCCTTCGCGGTATCGGGCTTCACGATATCGATAGAACCCTTGAAGTACGCACCGTCTTCGATCACAATGCGAGCGGTCTTGATATCGCCAACCAGGCGCGCGTCCTTGCGAATATCGATGCGGTCGTTGGCTTCCACGTTCCCTTTAATTTGCCCCAGCACAACCACTTCTCTCGCCCGGACGCCGGCCTGCAGCTTGCCGTTCGGCCCGATGGTGAGCTTGTTATCCTGGCACTCAATGGTGCCCTCCACGTCCCCATCGACGTAAAGGTCTTCCTTGCTGAAAATCTGGCCGATGATCTTGACGGCTTTTCCAATGGTGGCGGAACTGCGCGACGAATCGATCTCGGGACTTTTGAACGGCGTTGTAGTTGACATGGGTATTGACTCCTTCCTGGGTTCGATGGGACCTGATGCCGGCGCCGCGCTGGCCGGCCGAGGTGCTGGTGGTGCGGATGGTGTTGCTGGTTCTTCCGGTTTTTTATTCCACATGCTCATATGTCTGGCGGCCCTCCCGATAGTGGGTTATGAAAACTTGAAATACCTATTCAGTCTACTGATTGTTTTCCAGTAAAGGCAATGGCAGCAAGACAGTACCTTTATAACTTGCGAATCTGTAATGGAAACTACGCGCCGCCCACGCGCTTCCGGAAAGCCTCGAAAGCGCCAGGCGCCTGTGTATCCAGCCATTCGATCATTTCAAGCGAAGCCTTCTCCAGTTCTCCGTAGACGAACGGGTTCGAGTATGCGGCACGCATTTCGCGCATCACCTTTTCGACGCGAATGTAAGTGAGCAGCATCTCCATGCTGTTGCGATAGAACAGCTCTTTATTCAAGATTCCCGAATTCAGAAACGAGGCGGCCATCTCCCAATACGTAACCACCTGGCGGGCCGAGGCGTTTTCGGCGGACCCGGGAGGGCAAAGCTTCAGGAACTCTTCCATGGTTTTGGCGTGGAAAGATTGCACAAACCAGGCGCGCGCGGTCCGCATACGCTCTTCGCGCCGCAATTCATAGAGCTTGATGATCAAACTTGCGTCTTCATGAGAAGCCATTGTTGACATGAGACCCTCTTTTACCATGTGCAGCCGTTATGATGGTGTGTTCTTATGATGAAATTCCGGCTGGCGGTGGGTTGTCTGGGGTTGACCGCGTTTTTGGGTGGGTGCGCTTCCACTCCGCAACCCAAGGTAGTGGAGAAGGCTCCGGAGCCCGTGACAGGGCTTCACGCGCTGGCCCAGATGTTCTCCGCCGCGCGTGGATGGCAGGCGGACGCGATGGTGTTGCGCGTGAACAGTATTGCTGCCGGCGATATCAAGCCGCAGCCGGGGCGCTCCGCTGTGTGGCAGGGCACGTTCGTTTCGCTGAACACCGCGCAGGCGCGCACTTATACCTTCTCCGTTTCGGACGTGAGCACGTCCATCCGGACGGGAATTTTTCCAGATCCGCCTTCCGGATATTCGGCCCGGGCGCAAACCGCGCAGCCCTTCAACATCGCCGGCGCGCGCAAGGATACGGATGAGGTGTATGCCACGGCGCTAAAGCATGCCGATGAGTTTCTGAAGGATCATCCGAATGAGCCGGTGAGTTACCAGTTGGAACTGAACGATCGCGCGCCCGACGCGATGTGGCGGATTTATTGGGGATCGTCACTGGCCAGCAGTCCGTTTTCGGTGTTGGTGGATGCGGCCAGCGGAGACTTTTTCAGGACATTGAAGTAAGTGCTGGGAGATTTGCTGACGGAGCAGTTGAACCCAGCGTCGGGCGGTATCGATCGGCTCGGCACGGAAGAAATGCTTCGCGTGATGAACCAGGAAGACGCGAAGGTGGCGGCCGCGGTGGAAGCGGAGGTGCCGCGCATCGCTGAAGGTGTGGATGCGATTGTGAATGCTCTGCGCCAAGGCGGGCGGCTGTTTTATATCGGTGCGGGAACAAGCGGCAGGCTGGGCGTGCTGGATGCGGCGGAGTGTCCGCCCACCTTCAACGTGCCGCCGGAGTGGGTGCAGGGTATTATTGCGGGCGGCCAAGGAGCGCTCGCTCGCGCAACGGAAACTTCTGAGGACGACCCGGCTTTGGGCTTGGCCGATCTGCGCGGGCGCGGCTTCGCGAAGACCGATGTGCTGGCCGGAATTGCGGCCAGTGGACGCACGCCTTATGTACTGGGCGCGGTGGAAGAAGCGAATCGCATGGGCGCGGTGACTATCGGCATTAGCTGCGTGCCGGGGTCGAGCCTGGCGAATTTGGCGCGGATTGCCATTACACCGGCTTCGGGGCCTGAGGTGATTGCGGGGTCCACGCGGCTGAAGGCGGGCACGGCGACGAAGATGGTGCTGAACATGTTGACCACGGGCGCGTTTATCCGCCTGGGATATGTATACGGCAACATGATGGTGAATGTGGAGCCGAAGAACGAGAAGTTGCGCGACCGTGCACTGCGGATTCTGATGGCGGTGACGGGCAAGGACGCGCCGGGCGCGACGGCGTTGCTGGCGGACGCGGGCGACAATTTGCAAACGGCGATCGTCATGCAGATGGGTGGGCTGGATCGGGCGCAAGCGCAGGCTCGCTTGGCCAGAGTGAACGGAAACGTACGGGAAGCTATTCATGGATAAATTCGTAATTCACGGCGGGGTACCGCTGCAGGGTGAAATTCGTACCAGCGGTTCTAAAAATTCGTCGCTTCCGGCGCTGGCGGCAGCGCTGTTAACCGATGAGCCGGTGACGCTGGAGCGCGTGCCCAAGGTTCGCGATATCCGCACCATGGAGCGGCTGCTGATCGATATCGGCGCGGAGCTGGAAGTCACGGGAGAGCGCGTCAACATGCATACGCGCGAGATTCGTTCGCCCGAAGCTCCCTATGAATTGGTGAAGACCATGCGTGCTTCGAGCCTGGTGCTGGGACCGCTGGTGGCGCGTGCGGGAAGGGCTCGCGTTTCGATGCCGGGTGGTTGCGCCATCGGTTCGCGGCCTATCAATCTGCACCTGTTGGCGCTGGAGGCGCTGGGTGCGAAGGTGAACCAGGAGCATGGCTATATCGAAGCAGTGGCGCCGGATGGGTTGCATGGCGCGAAGGTACACTTCGACAGAATTACAGTTACAGGCACCGAAGACATACTAATGGCCGCTGTGCTGGCGCGCGGGGAAACGGTGCTGGAAAATGCGGCCCGGGAGCCGGAGGTGGTGGACCTGGCGAATTTACTGATCCGCATGGGCGCGAAGATTGAGGGCGCGGGCACGTCGACCATTCGCATACAGGGCGTGGATAAGCTGGGCGGCGTGCCGGAGACCGAACCGCATGTGATCATCGCGGACCGGATTGAAGCAGGCACATTTATGGTGGCGGCGGCCATTACGGGCGGCGACGTGCTGGTGACGCATTGCGTGCCGGAGCATGTGAGCGCACTGACCGACAAAATGCGGCAGGCGGGCGTGACCATCGATCGGGTGGACAATAGCACGCTGCGCGTGCGGGGCGATGGCAAGCTGCGCGCGGTGGATATGACCACGGAAGAATATCCCGGCTTCGCGACAGATCTGCAGGCGCAATACATGGCGCTGATGACGCAGGCGGAAGGCACTTCGATTATCGTGGAGACGATTTTCGAGAATCGCTTCATGCATGCGCAAGAGCTGCTGCGCATGGGCGCGGATATTCGTACCGATGGCCGGCAGGCGATTGTGCAGGGCAAGACGCAACTGACCGGCGCGGGCGTGATTGCTTCGGATCTGCGGGCCAGTGCGTCGCTGGTGCTGGCGGCGCTGGTGGCGCGTGGAGAGACGGTGATCGACCGCGTATATCACATCGATCGCGGCTACGAAAAGATTGAAGCGAAGCTTTCGAAAGCAGGCGCGCGGATTACAAGGGAAGATTAAGCATGGACCACACACCGGGATTTTTGGCCCTAGTGGCCGATGCGAAAAAGCGCGTGAAGGAAACCGGTATCGAGGGGTACCGTAAATTGCGCTCCTTGGAAAAGCCGCCGCTGTTGATCGATGTTCGCGAGGAGAGCGAGTTCGCCTCCGGCCATGCGAAGGGCGCGAAGCACTTGGGGAAAGGAATTATCGAGCGCGATATTGAGCGTACGGTGCCCGATAAGAGCACGCCGATGGTGTTGTATTGCGGCGGGGGATATCGTTCGGCGTTGGCTGCGGACGCGCTGGGCAAGATGGGATACACAGACGTGATTTCGCTCGATGGCGGTTGGTCGGCATATAAAAATTCGGGACTTGAGACCGAGGTTTAAAACGACCACAGCGCGCTGACGAAGCCGGTGTTGGCGCGGTAGTTGTTGTTGATGTTGAACAGGCCGAAATCTTCTTTGTATCCGTAATATTGGTAGCCTACGTTGAAGCGCAGCTTTTCGTTGTAGCGGTATGAAATGCGCGCGAGGGGCGACTGGTAGCTTAGCGGAAATGTTTGTACGGAATACAAGAGTTGATCCACGGCTGCACCGCTGGTGATGGCGCTTGCGCGCCCATCGCCTGCGTCGCGCGTGATGTTGTAGCCAATGAAAAGGTCGGCCTTTTTCGCCAACTGTAAACGCGCGCCCAGAGTGCCTGAGTGAATGTTGCTGATGTAAAGCGAATAGCGGTCTGAGATGAGCTGCGGGCGCGGCGCTCCGGCGAAGAAAGCGACGCCGCCGAGCGTATCGAGGTGCAAGCGAGCGTAGCTCAAATCGAAAGAGAGCCACGGGCGCGCGGCCCAGGAGGCGCTGCCCGTATAGTTGCGTGCTCGCGAAGAATAAGAGCTGAGCGTGATGGAATTGTTGTTGTAATTTTGGCGGTATTGCAGGCTGGCTTGCAGATTCCTGTGGCGGTACTGGGCGCGCGCGGAGATGGCGTGATAGTTGCGTTCACTGATGATGGTGAAGGGGTTGTCGTTGCGGCCCACTTCCGCTTCCAAATGCAAACGCAGCGGTTGCAGCGGGTTCCAGTTGAGGCCCGCGACACCGGCGTGCAGATGGTTGGTCTGCCGGGCGGATTCGCCATCGAGCGGATCGGGGGGCGCGGCGCTGTCTTCAATGGAACGAATCAGGCGGTCTGAGTAGTGGTACCCGGCGTACGCGCTGAGCTTGCGGCTGAACTGGTAACGCGCATCGGTGGAGTTGGTGAAGAGCCGGATGCCCAGGAACTGAAAGTTGATTACGGTGCCGCTCTGGCTTGCGTTGTCGAACTGCTGAAAAAAGTTGTTGCCATCGATGCGCGTGTTGGCGAACGAAGAGTTATTGACGATGGTCAGCTTTGAAGTGGCGAACAGGCTGAGGGAGGCATCGGCGGTGGTGACGGGACGGCGGGCCGTGCCGGAAACAACGATCTGGCGATTCTGATTACCGCCGAACCGGTCCGTGCCCAAGGCAGTCTCATTCACGATGAAATTGCGTTCGCCACCCGCGTAAGTGAAGCGGCCATTTACAGCGAAGCGGCGGCGCTCAGCGAAGAGGCTCACCAGCCAGCCGGGTGTCTGGCCATGATAGGGTTCGCTCTTTGAGAACAGTGTGACGGTGGTGGGGTCCAGCGGGTTATCGCCGCGCGTGGGCGTGTTGAGAAAGTAAGGCGTGTCTTCTTTGAAAAATTCCCAGCGCCGCATCAGATGCAGGCGCACTTTGTGAAACTCGAATTCGCCGCCCACGCGGTAGGTGTTGAACTCGCGCTTGATGTTCGTGAAGAAGGGGACGGCTCCGCTGCGGCCATCGAAAATCTGCTGGCTGGAAAGGCCGGGGCCCGCTTCCGTATTGCGTCCATAGCCAAGCAGCACCCGATACTGGCGCGTCGGGAACAATGTTAAATCGTGTTCCTGCCAGCGGTAGGTGGTGTCGCGCAGGTGCGTGCCGTTCGCAACCACCAGGCCGGGGTTGTAATAAGCATTCTGCCGCCAGGTCATATCGTATTCATAGAGGCGGTTCTTGCGAAGGCGCAAGGTGGCCGATTCATACGGATCGTTTCCAAGACCCTGCGTGGTGAGCACCAGCTCATCGAAGTACTTGGCGCGGCCGTTCTTCGAATGCATAATCAAGTTGCTGCCCAGCAGGCGAATCCCGTTGCCGTAGTTCACATCGCTGCGGTATTCGCCGCGATTGCCGCTTACTTCGCTGAAGCGGTAACCAAGCTCCCAACTCTGCACCACGTTGTACACACCGCGCGTATCGCCATCGGCCGTGCCGACCGGTTCGCGAGTGGGCGCGACCGGCTGCTGCGCCTGTAAGCCGAGCGCGATGCAGGCGGCAATCGAGAATCGAGCGATCATCGGAAGAACCTGGGATCGCTGTTCGATCCGTGGATCCGCACGTGGCACGTGGTGCATTTCTGGTAGCGCGGATCGAGCATGTTGTGGGAACTGGATTGCGTGGGAATGCCGCCAGCGGCCCGTCCGAAGGAGCCTGCGCCGTTGTGGCATTCGAGGCACATGGTGAAGACGACGGGCCGCCGCAGCAGTTTCGCGTTGGGCGAACCGTGCGGCGAATGGCAACTTTCGCAACCATCCACGCGCAGGGCCGCATGTTCAAAAACAAACGGGCCGCGCTTTTCGGTGTGACATCGCAGGCAGGGCTCTTCATTGTTCAAGCGCTGATCCACCAGGCGGGGCTTCGAACCCATGCGCCAATCCGCCGCGAAGGCGCCATGGGAGTTATGGCAATCCGAGCACGTCATCACGCCCTCATTCACACGGTGTTTGAAGGGCATGGAAAACTGCGCGCGCACGGAGCCGTGGCATCCATAGCAAAGCTCATTCTGCTGCTTGGCAAGCAAAAATTTCGGTTCCGGAGACTTGTGGATGGAGTGGCAATCGTTGCACACCACATCGGAGGCTGTGTGGATGGAGCGTTGAATATTCGCCTTCGACAGATTGCTGGAATGGCAGCGCAGACAATTTTCGAGAGTCTGCTTTTTCGATAAGTCAGAGAAGGCCACGATGAGCGACTTCTTGCCGAGGCTCTCGGCATGAGCGCGCCCGGGGCCATGGCAGCCTTCGCAGCCAGTGTTCTCGGGCGTCTCCTTCTTGGTGGCGACGCTGATGTAGTGAGGATTTTTGAAGAACTGCTTACTCAAGCCCGCATGGCAGCCGTAACAGACCGTGCTGCCAATGTAAGGGCTCTTAGCGGGCTTCGTCTGCGCGCCCGCAATGGCGAGCGCGCAGCAAAGAATAGCCAGTCGGCTAACGAGTTTCCACAACAATGATTTGACCTGAAGCACGAGCTCTGAATGCACTATAACCCGCTCTCTAGTCAATCGGTTGCAAAGCGTCAGCGCTTGATGGGTATCGAAAGTCCCGTTTGCCCTTTGGCTCCGTTTACCTCTAGCGTGACGGCGGCCTTTCCATCGGGCAGACCCGCGGGAAGCCGCACGTTAATTTGGTAAAGACCATTGATGGACGAAGGTGAAAGGCCCGCGTACAAGACATCGGCCGGAGGAACCGTGATGCCGCCCACCGTCAGCAGCACAGTTCCTGACACAGGTGCGACACCCCCCGCAATCGCACCTTCCGCAGACGCCGGTGTGGTGGCGCCCAGGCCAGTGGCCCAGAGCGTGATCACATCGCCCGGCTTGGCGGATACCCCCCCTGAGACAACAGCCGGATCTGCAATATATGTAGGACCGCTGGTTGAGGTAGCGGCGGCCCAACCTGGCGCGAATGCGAACAGCGCCGGAGACAGCGTTTGTACGGTAACGGTAGCCGCGTCGCTCATTACCTGATTCACCAGATCTGGATTCAGGATCACGCGAGCGCTCACCGGGCCAGCAGCCAGCGTGGAAGGAGCTTGCGCGTTGATCTGTGTGCCCGATGCGTAAGTGATGGGTACGCGCTTGCCATCCACTTCAACCGCGATGCAGGAAAACTGGCGCGGGAACGCGTTGTTCACAAAGTCGCCGCCTGAGACGCCGCCCGCTTGAGTGCCCGCCTGAAAGTTGGTGCCGAAGATGGAGATGAGCGCGCCAGGGCCGATGGAAGAAACAAAAGAACCGGCATTCTGGATATCCCGGATGGCTGGCTTCGCAGTGAGAGCGCAGGCCGGGCGAACGGCGGAAACGGTCTTGACTGTGGTGTAAATGCGGTCGCCAGTAAGGTTTCCATCGCCATTGGCGGCGTTCCCTGCGGCATAGAAGATTACATTGCCGACATCGGTTGCTGGGGGAGTCCAAGTAACGTTGAACGTGAAGCCTTCGCCGGCTCCGGTGCGGGGCGCATTCGAATGTTCGGCGAACTCGATACCGCCATTGCAGGGTTCGGTGCCTGTTTCGCAACGCACGCGCACTAGGGTGTCGGACGTGAACGTTCCCGCTTGCTTCGTTTGATCGGCCGTGGTGCGGGCAATCAACTGGAAGCCCCAACGCAGCGCGTCAGGATGCTTTACGCTTACCGTCAACACCTGCTTGACGCCCGGCACATAGTTGACCGCTGAGATCAGGACCGATCCGCTGGGATCTGAGTTTGCCGGGCCCACGTTCGAGTGGCACGCGGTACAGTTCAAGCCTCCATCGACTGCGGCGCCCGTGCGCTTCACCGGCGGACCTGAGCTAAATGCGAACAGCATCACCGGAACAGCGCCCAATGCTGAAAAAATTACCTTCTTCATCGCGTTTTCCCCTCTTCGAAAACGAGGCTACCAGTGCGGCCTGGCCGAAGGATAGAGGTACCGCGCCCTTAACTGCGACTTTTACAGTTCTTTCACAACTCCAGTACGAATTGCGTGTTACCAAGCGCCACGTTTGCACCAAACTGTAAACTGACGTTGCCCCAAATGGAAACTATTCTGGTGATCGACGATGACGAAAGCCTGCGAGACACCATCGGCATGATGCTGGAACGCGAAGGCTTCGAGGCGGTGCTGGCCGGCGATGGCACCACCGGCCTGAACCTTGCTTTGGGCACCAAGCCAAACCTGGTGATGGTGGATCTGCGGCTGCCCGGCATGAGCGGCGTGGAGGTTTGCAAACAACTGCGCGCGGCACAGCTGAAGACGCCCATCATTGTGCTGAGCGCGGTTGGCGATGAAGTGGATAAGGTTCTGCTGCTGGAGATGGGCGCCGACGATTATGTGGTGAAGCCGTTCGGAACGCGTGAACTGCTGGCGCGCATTCGCGCAGTGCTGCGCCGCTCTTCGGAAAGCAAGCCGCGCGTGCTGCAGTTCGCGGAAGTGCAGGTGGATCTGGACCGTCGTGCCGTATTGCGAAAAGGCGAAGAACTGAAATTTACGCCGGCCGAATATAACCTGCTCACTTACTTTATTCAGAACCCCGATCGGCCTTTAACGCGAGACATGATTCTGAATTCTGTGTGGGGTTATGAGAGCTACCCCAACACGCGGACCGTGGATGCGCACGTGGTGAGGCTGCGTCAGAAACTGGAGCCCGACCCGAACCTGCCGCGACACTTCATCACTGTGCACAAAGTGGGCTACCGGTTTCTGCCTTAGGCCGTCACCATGGGGAACATCATTCTGATTGTCGACGACAATCTGGCGTGCGCGGAGCCGCTGCAGATGGCTCTTGAGTGCATACGGGGCATGGAAATTCAGGTGGCCGGAGACGCCAGTTCCGCGCTGGGTATAATTGCCGGTGCGCCGCACAGGATGGCCGCGGTGATTACGGATTTGCGCATGCCGGTGGTGAGTGGGCTGGAGTTTCTGAAGATGCTGAAATCGGATGCCGCACTTAGTATGGTGCCGGTGCTGGTGATCAGCGGCGATAGCGATCCGGAGCTTCCGGCGCGTGCGCTTTCCGGTGGCGCGGCGGCGTTCTTCACCAAGCCTTATTCGCCGCTGGCAGTGCGCAAACGTCTGGAACAATTACTCGCATGAAACTCCGTCAACTCTTCTTCTTCATCTTCACTTTCGCAGCGCCTGCATGTGCCCAGACGGATTCGGCTCTGGAGCGCATACTGGCCCGCTTGGACCGCATGGAACAGGAAAATCGCCGGCTGGCCGATGAGGTGAGGTCGCTGCGCGATGAGTTGTCGCTGGTGAGGAATGTGCCGGCCGCGGAACTCACCTTACCGCCACTTACGGAGCGAATGGCGGTGCAGGAAGCACGCACCGATGAGATGGCCCAAAGCAAAGTGGAGGCTTCGCAGAAGAGCCCCATAACTGTGACGGGGATGCTGCTGTTCAACGCTTTCAAGAACGGAAGGAACGCGGGAACAGGCCAATATCCCGTGGTTGCGTCTTTAAACGGAGCGGCCAGCCCCGGCGGTGCTTCGCTGCGCCAGACAGTGCTTGGCCTCACTTTTAACGGGCCTTCGCTTCCGTGGGGCGGTAAGGCAACGGGCTCTGTCTATATGGACTTTTTTGCGGGGTCGGCTCTGCCGGAAGACCACATCTTTCACCTGCGGGTGGCCACGCTGGATTTGAATTGGCGCAATACAACGATCATGGTGGGGCAGGATAAGCCGATTGTGGCGCCGCGCGAACCGGATTCGCTGGCGCAGGTGGGCCAATCGCCGCTGACCGCCGCGGGCAACCTTTGGGATTGGCAGCCGCAGGCACGAATTGAACAGCGTTTTGCGCTCGGCGAAAATTCCGGATTGCGCGCGCAGGCCGGCGTGTATCAGACTCAGGAACTGGACACCAACGTGCCCGCCGCATATGCGCACACACTGGAGCGGGCGCGGCCCGGCTATGAGGGTCGCGTGGAATTCTGGCATAAGGGTGGGGCGCGTCGGCTGGAATTCGCCCCTGGGTTTCATGCCAGCAGCACGCACGTGGCAGGCACTTCGGTGGATAGCCGCATCTTCACTTTTGACGGTCTGTTCCGCCCTGCTTCGTTCGTTGAGTTTACGGGCGCGTACTTTCGCGGACGCAATGTGTCGAGCCTGGGTGCGCTGCGGCAGGGCGTGCAGATACTCGCGCCCGGAATTGCGCTGCCGGTGCACAGCACTGGCGGTTGGGGGCAGATGGCCATCTTCGCCACTCCTAAACTTACCTTTCATGTATATGGCGGCGAGCACCTGAACCGCGCCGTCGATCTGCCGCTGAACGGACCCACGCGCAATTTCACCTACGCCGGCAACCTGATGTATCGCATTGCGCCCAACATCATCGGCAGCTTTGAGTTATCGCAAACCCGAACGAATTACCTGAACCAGGGTATCCGATTGAATAACCACTATGATCTGGCTCTGGCTTACCTGTTTTAGCTTCAGCGCTCTTCTGAGCGCCGCCGATTCCACCAGCTTTCATGGCCGGCTAGAGCTGAAAGATTCGCGCGACCCGGCGGTTCGCAAGCGCGCCGATTTCTCCGGCGTGGTGGTTTCGCTGCACACGTTAGAGCCGCGCTCACGCACTGCGCCGCCAAGCAAGCACTTTGAAATTTTGCAGAAAGACAAGATGTTCCGGCCTCATTTACTGGCGGTGGAAACGGGCTCGGTGATCGATTTCCCCAATGCTGACCCCATCTTCCACAACGCCTTCTCCAGCTATAGCGGGCAGGTGTTCGATGTGGGTTTATATCCGCCAGGCACCAGCCGTGCCGTACGCTTTTCGCGCGCGGGCATAGTGCGCGTGTTTTGCAATATTCACTCTGCCATGAGCGCGCTGATTGTTGTGCTGGATACGCCATACTTCGCCATCACGGCGGCGGACGGAACGTATGCCATTAACGCGCCCCCGGGCACATATCAACTGCGCGTGTATCACGAACGCGCCACCGAAGACGCTCTGCGAACGCTCACGCGCACGGTGCAGATCACGGGCGCTGCTTCAGGCCCGCAGCCCAGCATGACAGTTTCGGAAGCGGGGTATCTGCCATCGCCGCATAAAAACAAGCACGGTCAGGAGTATCCGCAGGGCATTGACGATCGCGCCGTTTACCCGGGTGTCCGCAAGTGAGCGGGATGGGCTTGGGCAGGCCGCTATCGCTGCTGGGAAAAATACTGCTCTCCACTTCGGTGGCCATCACCATGCTGCTCGCGCTGACGGGTTGGTTCGTGCAGGACCAGATGCTGGGCGCGATGTCGCAGACTGTCGAGAATGAAATGGAGGTGAGCGCGAAGGCGTATGAATCCCTCTGGCATTCGCGCGCGGCGATGCTCAGTTCCGTGAGCCTGGTGCTGAGCAGCATGTCCGATGTGCGCGCCGCCTTCAGCACGCGCGATCAAGCCACCATACGCGATACGGCCGGCGAACTATGGTCGAAAATTTCAGACATGGCCGGTGTGTTCCTGGTGACCGACCCCAAGGGCACGCTTATCGCTTCGCTGGGCGGCGCGCAGGATTTCGGTATGGACATTGCCGCGGTACGCGATGCTGCCCCGAATTTTCCGGCGCAGACACCGGGCTTCGTGGTTCAGAATGGCAGGCTTTATCAAATGGTGGTCACGCCTGTTTATGTAGGCACAGATCAGGGCATGGGCCTGCTGAACGTGCTGGTAGCGGGCTTCCCGGTGAGCGAGGCATTGGCGCAACAGTTGAAACGGGATACGGGCCAAAGCGATTTTCTGTTTGTTTCGGAAGGGCGCGTGGTGGCCTCCACTTTGCCCGGGAAGTTGAGTGTCGCGTTGGCGCGCGAATCGAATTCTGTGGCGGGCTTCCGGCGGCTGCATGCCATCGGTGAAGACTACGGCGTCATACGCAGCAGCCTGCACAATGTGGCCGGCAAGAATATCGGTGACCTGCTGATCATTCGCTCCTTCGGCCCTGTGCATGAGAGCCTGGCGGCACTGCAGCGCAATCTTATCCTCACCTGGCTTGCGGCCATTCTGATGTGCCTGGTGGTGAGCTATTGGCTGGCGCGCCGCATACTGGAGCCAGTCAAACAATTGGATGGCGCGGCCGCGGAAATCGCGCGGCAGAATTATGCGGTGCGGGTTCCCGTGACGCGCGGCGATGAGCTGGGCCGCCTGGCCGCGACGTTCAACACGATGTGTTATTCCATTCAGGAAGCGCGCGCGGAATTGATCACGCGGGAGCGCATTCATACCATCGGGCAGCTCTCTTCATCGATTGTGCATGACCTGCGGAATCCGCTGGCTGCGATCTACGGCGGCTCTGAATTGTTGATGGATGCGGAGTGGAACCCCGCGCAGACGCAGCGCCTGGCGGGCAATATTTACAGGTCTTCACGCATTATTAAAGACATGCTGCAGGAGTTGGTGGACGTTTCGCGGGGCCGCACTCAACCCGCGGAGGTTTGCCGGTTGGGCGAAGTGATTCAGGCCGCGGCGGATGCCAGTTCTTCCGCGGCGCAAACCAATGGCGTCCTGATGCATGTGGCCGTTCCCGATCAGATTGAATTGCCGCTGGAACGCGCGCGCATGGAACGCGTGTTCCTGAACCTGATTGGCAACGCGATAGAAGCGATGCCGAACGGTGGCACATTGGCGATCGCCGCGAACCTTCATGACGGCGCGGCGTTGGTCTCGGTGGAAGATTCGGGGCCCGGCGTGCCTATCGAAATTCGCAACGTTTTGTTTCAGCCGTTTGCCACGGCGGGCAAGAAGAACGGGCTTGGGTTGGGCCTGGCGCTATCGCGTGAAAGCGTGGATGCACACGGCGGCGAACTGTGGCTGGACCCCGATTTTCAGAGCGGCACGCGCTTCTGGATCAGCCTGCCTATTTAGCCGGAAACAAATTCACAACAACTGTACAAATTGCTAACCACCGGCAGAAGAGCCTGCGCCAACAATCGGGCATGGCCACTGCATATGGGCGTCTTCCTTTCGTTTCCGCGATGCTGTTTCTTGTTGTTGGGACAGCCACGTTGGTCTGTCGCCAGCAGGAGCATCACGTCGCAGCGCCCGCCTTCGTGGGGCAGGCGGGCATGCCGGCGCCGGTTGCGCGCGTGTTTGAGCGGGCCTGCAAAGATTGTCATTCGAACAGGACAGCGTGGCCGTGGTATGCGAAGATCCCGCCACTTTCACTGGCTATTGCCGCGGATGTGAATCGCGGCCGAACGTTCTTCAATTTGTCGGAATGGTCTGCCTATAGCCTGGGGCGCCGGCGCGGATTTCTGGTGGCGATCGAGACGGATTTGAAACGCGACAAGATGCCGCCCCGCACCTATCGCTGGATGCATCGGGAAAGTTCTCTGACGGAGCAGGACCGCGCGCTGCTGGTGAACTGGGCCAAAGAAGAGGGGCTTCTGCTGCGCAGTAAAAGTGCCAGCCTTGCCAAGAGCAGCGCGGGTGTCCCAAGATAAAAGTCTTGGCCCGAGAATATAGCCTGACTCCTCGATTTGTGCCGCATGTCGCGACGCGGTTCCGCCGGATTGTGACTGAACTTCCGGTGCCTGCTTCCTTGCCTGTGCTTGAGAAACTGCATCGTCTCGAACCCGTGGCGATGCGCGGGCAGCCGCCGATTGTGTGGCATCGCGCGGAAGGCTTTCAGGTTTGGGACGCGCATGGCAATCAGTGGATCGATTGGTCTTCGGGAGTGCTGATTGCGAATGCCGGGCATGGCCGTAAGGAAGTGGTGGACGCCATCTGCGCTCAGGCGCAATCGCACCTGCTGACCAACTATTGCTTCCCTAGCGAGATTCGCTCCCGCCTGGTGGAGCGACTTGTGGGCCTGCTTCCGGAGCCGCTGAAGAAGGTGTTCCTGCTCACTACCGGATCGGAAACGGTAGAGGCCGTAATTAAGCTTTGCCGGACGCACGGGATGCGCGCGGGCGGGCGTTCGAAAAATGTAATTGTCAGCTTCGACCGCGCGTTTCATGGCAGGACGCTTGGTTCGCAGCAGGCCGGCGGCATTCCCGCGTTGAAAGACTGGATCGCGAATCTGGACCCCGGCTTTGTGCAGTTGCCGTTCCCCGATGGATACCGCAATCGGGATGTATCCTTTGCAGGCTTTCTGCGGGCGCTACATGCAGCCAAGGTGGAAGCGCAGAATGTCGCGGGCGTGATTCTGGAAACTTATCAGGGAGGCAGCGCTTCTTTCGCGCCCCCGGCTTACCTGCAGGCTCTGCGGGATTGGTGTACGGGACACAACACGCTGCTGGTGTGCGATGAGGTGCAAGCGGGGTTCGGGCGTTGCGGCGCCATGTGGGGCTTTGAGCACTACGGCATCGTTCCAGACCTGGCGTGTTTCGGCAAAGGCATTTCCAGTTCGTTGCCGCTGGCCGCGGTTGCGGGCAGGCCCGATGTGATGGATCTGCAGCCTTCGGGCAGCATGACGTCCACGCATACGGGCAATCCGGTGTGCTGCGCGGCCGCGCTCGCCTCCATCGATTTGGTGGTGAATGAGCGTCTTGCTGAGAATGCCGATGCGATGGGACAAGTGCTACACGCGCGGCTGGGCGCGCTCGCGCAGCGCACTCCCGCGATCGGCCACGTTGCGGGCAAGGGACTGGTGGCCGGTGTGGCTTGCGTGAAACCGGGCACCACGGAACCGGATGGCGACCTGGCCTGGAATGTGGTGGAGCGATGCATGGAGAAGGGCGTACTGATGTTCAGCCCTGTTGGCTTGGGTGGCGCAACGGTGAAGATTTCGCCGCCGCTGGTGATCACGCGCGAGGCCGTTGAAGAAAGTGTGACCGTGCTGGAAGAAGCGTTCCAAGAAACCGGCAACGCATGATGCCGATGGTGACGCTGATCGGCGGAGGCATGATCAGCCACGATCAACTGCTGCCCTCTCTGTACCATCTGCAACGGTTGGGAAGGATTGGCGAAATTCAGGTCTGCGCTTCACGCTATGAAACCGTGGGCGCGCTGCGGGGCTCTCGCGTGCTCGCGGAGGCGTTTCCCGGCCAGACGTTCGTGGGGTATCCGCTGGCTGCTGGCGATCCGCAACCCGAACTGTATGCGCAGGTCTTGAAAGAGATGGCGCCCGGAGGATTGGCTGTTGTGGCCGTGCCGGATCAATTGCACTACGCGGTGATCATGGCCGCGCTGAAAGCAGGGCAGCATGTGCTGGCGGTGAAGCCGCTGGTGTTGCGTGTTGCGGAAGCGGAGGCGATTGAACGCGCCGCGGGTGACGCCGGTTTATTCGTAGGCATCGAATACCACAAGCGGTTCGATGACCGCAGCTTGATGGCGCGGCGAAAATACCGCGATGGGTGGTTCGGCGAATTCCGGCTGGGCACGGCCTGCCTTTTCGAGAAGTGGTATTACCGCCACTCCAACTTTCAGAACTGGTGTACGAAGGAATATTCCGACGCCTTTTCCTATATCGGTTGCCACTATGTCGATCTGGTGCATTTCATCACGGGCCTGCTGCCCACCTCCGTCAGCGTGCATGGCGTGACGGACCGTTACCCCAACGGAAATGAGGGGTACCTTTGGACCGACGCTCGCGTGCTATGGAGCAACGGCGCTTGTCTGAACGTGCAAAACGGGCTGGGTTTTCCCGATGAAGCGCCCGGCACAAACACGCAGGCCCTGACTTTGTATTGTGCGGGCGAAGGCGGGGGCGCATTGCTGGCGCATTCGGATCAGTACCGGGGTCTGAAATATTCTTTCGTTCGCCAACCCGAAGGCGAGGGCGCGACAACTTACTCTGAGCCGAGCCCGGATTATTTCCAGTACGTGGAATACAATGGGCCGGGCTTCGCGCCTGCCGGTTACGGCTATCGCTCCGTGGAAGCGTTGGTGAACGCGTGGAAGCAGGTGGCGGCATGCGCAACGTTGGACGCGCGGCGAGAGGCCATTCGCGCAGTGGACCAGCGCGGGCTGATCGCCACCCCGGCGAATAGCCGCTTCAATGAGCAGGTGATGGAAGCGGGCCGCGAATCCATCCAAAATGGTGGCGTCGCGGTGCGGATTCGTTAGCGTGCGCGAAAAACCCGGAACTCAGGCGAGTTACAATCGCAGAATGAAATTTCTGCTTGCCGTAATTTTTAGTTTCGCGCTGGGCCTTTCCGCGCTGGGCCAGACTGCCGCGGCTCCCGCCAAAGCAAAGGCCGCGCCCAAGATGGCAGCGGCGCCTAAAGCCGAACTGCTGGATATCAACTCCGCCAGCGCGGATGACATCAAGGCGCTGCCCGGGGTCGGCGACGTTTATGCGGCGAAGATTGTGGCGGGGCGGCCGTACGACAATAAGAGCCAGTTGCTGTCAAAGAAAATTGTTCCAGCCGCCACATACAAAAAGATCCAAGCGAAAATCATTGCCAAACAGAAGTAGAGGGTTTCTGTTATCGCTGCTGTTGGTGCTCACCTGGGTTGTTCTACCGGCGGCGCAGGGGCAGGGCTTTCGCTCACCCCAGCAATTGGCCGAGCACTTTGCGAAACACGGTGCTGAGTTCGGCCGCGTCTCGCCGGAGCATTATCTGCACATGGCGCAGGCCTTGCGCGATGCTCCCGAGAGCCGCGATATTCTGATTTCGCGGCGTTCTGGCGGCGGTTATGCGAAGTACGACCGCAAGCAAAATTCCTTCGGGGCGTACGACAGGGACGGCATCATCCGCAGCTTTTTCAAGCCCAACGACGGCGAAAGATACTTCATACGACAAGCTCGAATCCGTAAGAGAAATGACTGACGAAGAATTGCTGGAACGCTGGAAGAAGTTCGTCGACGACGTCGAGCGCGGCTATAAGCTAGGCCTGGACGATTACCGGAACGATCTGGATATACGATCTGAAATTGCCGAAGCCGGTTTGGCCGCGCGCGCCCAGGCTGACGACCTGCGGCTGAAGCGAATGCTGGGCGCGACCAAAATCAAGGTGTGGGACAGCGACGTTCCGCATGCGTTTTGGGTGCAGGGATATCCGCGAAATGCATCGGGCACTTTGCGTGAAGACCTGGAAGCCGAGGACCTGGCCTAGCGTGTTACAGTGCCATCTATGGCATCGCGTAGTGTAAATAAAGTCATCCTGATCGGCAATTTGGGCAAGGACGCGGAAACCAAGTTTACTCCGGGCGGCGCTTCCGTTACGAAGTTTTCCGTGGCCACCAGCCGGCGGTGGAAAGACCAGCAATCGGGCGAATGGAAGGAAGAAACGAACTGGAGCAATGTAACGCTTTGGAAAGCGGAAAATCTTTCGCCATACCTTACAAAGGGTCAGCAGGTTTACGTGGAAGGGCGCCTGCAGACGCGCAGCTACGACGATAAAGATGGAAAGAAGGTTTACGCCACGGACGTGGTGGCCGATAACGTGATCCTGCTGGGCGGTAAGGGTGGAGATAGCGGCGCTGGCGGTGGCGGCGCGGAATATTCGCAGGATCGGCCGGTATCCATGCCGCGCAGCGCACAAGCCCGCAGCCAGACGCCGCAGCAAGCGCCCGACGATTTCGGCCAAGGCATTACCGATGACGACGTGCCTTTCTAAGCGGTCGGTAGGCACCGCCGCCAGCTAGGCAGTTCACCCAAATTGACGGGCCACTTTGGGGTTCGTTACAATCAAAGATTCGCGCCAGAAATAAAGCCGCACGAATCCTACCAACAAACCCATGGCAGATACCCAGAAGCACCTCTTTACGTCCGAATCGGTTACCGAAGGTCATCCCGATAAAATTGCGGACCAGATTTCGGACGCTGTCCTCGACGCTGTTCTTCAGCAGGATCCTTACGGCCGCGTGGCTTGCGAGGTGCTGGTCACCACCGGCATTTGCGTGGTCTCCGGTGAGATCACAACCGATTGCTATGTGGACGTGCCCAGCATCGTTCGCAGGACCATTGAACATGTAGGCTACACCGATGCCGCTTACGGCTTCGATTTCAAAACTTGCGGCGTGCTCAACGCCATCCAGAGTCAATCTCCCGATATCGCGATGGGTGTGGACCCGGGCGGCGCGGGCGATCAGGGTCTGATGTTCGGTTTCGCCGTGGATGAGACGCCGGAACTGATGCCGCTTCCCATTACGCTGGCCCACAAGCTTAGCAAGCGTTTGTCGGACGTGCGGCGCTCCGGGCAGATCGATTTTCTCCGTCCCGATGGCAAGAGCCAGGTCACCGTGGAATATGTGAATGGCAAACCGAAACGGATCGACGCCATCGTGATTTCCATCCAGCATCACGATACGGTCACCACTGAAAAGCTTCGTGAAGAAGTGCGCAAGCATGTGATCGATGCGGTCATTCCGCAGGATATGGTGGACGCGCACACGAAGTATCACATCAACCCCACGGGGCGTTTCGTGGTGGGTGGGCCGCATGGCGATACCGGGCTGACGGGCCGTAAGATCATTGTGGATACGTACGGCGGGATGGGCCGTCATGGCGGTGGTGCGTTCTCCGGCAAAGATGCAACGAAGGTGGATCGTTCGGCTTGTTACATGGCTCGCTACATCGCGAAGAATTTGGTGGCCGCTGGCCTGGCGACGCGCTGCGAAGTGCAGCTTGCTTATGCCATTGGCGTTGCCGAGCCTGTTTCGGTGATGGTGAACACGTTCGGAACCGGTACAGTGGCTGAGGAAAAGCTGACGGAAATGGTTCGCGCCACTTTCCCGCTCACACCCAAAGGCATCATCGAGCATCTGCAGTTGCGCCGGCCCATCTTTCAGCAGACTGCCGCGTTCGGCCACTTCGGGCGTTCGGGAGAAGGCTTTACCTGGGAAGCCACCGATAAGGCCGACGCGCTGCGTGAAGCCGCCGGTATGGCCATACCTGCTGGCGCTTTCAACTAGCTAGCTTTAGCGGGGCAGGCTGGTCTGCCGGCCTGCCCTTTCGAAAAACTGATCCTTTGTAATACCCGCTGGGACGGCAACCTCAAAGAAGCCGATCATCATTTCTTCCCAGCTCTGCTCACCGTATTGAACCGCAGCTTTTGCATCGGGGTTGCGCGTGTTGTTGACGGAATTATCGAACCAAGCTTCCCACTCAAATTTTGTTCCCGCCGCAAGTTCAAGGGGCTGAGGCAGCACGTAATCGAGTTGCCAGAAAAAGTCATATGGCTCCACATGCAGCAGGACTTGAGCGGGGCCGCGCGGAGGGACGATGCGGTACTCAAAAGCCTTTCCGCGCAGATGCATGTGCGGGAACATGCTGAGCAGTTCGGCGTCGTTCGGCAGCGTGCCGCGTACCAGCACGGGATAGTTTGCGTCGCCCGGCGGAATTCGAAATGTACTGTTGCCCATCTGCAGCGTGAGCACGCGTTTTGCGGGAGCCGCGGGAGCGAACTGCAGACCGATCCTGGTGCGGTCCTGCGCTGCATGGCCGTTGGTGGTGTAGTGAATCTGGAACACCAGATCGCTGCCGGAGTCCACCTTCTTCGCCATGCCATTGGGAAGGGTGCGCGCTTCGCTGCCCGGCGTATAGATGAGCAGAATATCGCTCTTGGGCGGGATGGTCATGTTGCCATCGCGCAGCCATGGCGAGCTTTTCTCGCGAACGTAAACCACCACATGGTGAACGTTTGAGCGCGCACCTGGACGAATCTCCGCACCCTGCACCCAGCGGTCTTGCGCAAAGTTTGTGGGCACGATAAAGTACTGATAATCCACAGCGCCCGAGGCAGGAATTTCGAACGGCGCGGCCATTTCGAAGACTGCATCCCGCCTCTGCAGATTCCAACCTGACGGCCAGATGCGCGGCGCGCGGTTCGGTTCCGGCGTGCCTTCCTGAGCGCCGCTTGCCACCCATTGCCGAATGGTTGCGATTTCCTTTTCGGTAAGAGATGGGTCGTTCGCGAAGTGGCCTCGCGGCATACCGGTGGCGAACCAGGGAGGCATGCGTCGAAGCCCTACCTGCTCACTGATCGCAGCCGCCCATGGCCTTGTACTCGCGTAACTATCGAATTGCATGGGAGCCACTTCACCGGCTCGATGGCACCGGATGCAATGCTTCTGCAGCAGCGGTTCCACATCGGCGTGATAAGTAACAGCGCCGAAGAGCGGGCCAATCAACAGAAGCGGTATGAGCAAAGCGATTCGCAATAGAAAAGGGGAGAGCCGAAGCCCTCCCCTCATGATCGTACGTTTGAACGGCGCCTTAGTACCGGTAATGTTCCGGCTTGTAAGGGCCCTCCACGGCAACGCCCAGGTACTCCGCCTGTTTCGGGCTCAACGTGGTCAGCTTGACGCCGATCTTATCCAGGTGAAGCCGCGCAACTTCTTCATCCAACTTCTTCGACAGAGTGTAAACGCCGATCTTGTATTCGTCTTTGTTCTTCCAAAGATCGATCTGCGCCAGAGTCTGATTGGCGAAGCTCGCGCTCATCACGAAGCTGGGGTGGCCGGTTGCGCAGCCCAGATTCACAAGGCGGCCTTCCGCCAGCATGAAGATGCTGTTACCGTTCGGGAACGTGTACTGATCCACCTGCGGTTTGATGTTCAGCTTCTTGACGCCGGGCGCTTCGTTCAGAAGATCCACTTGAATCTCATTATCGAAGTGGCCGATGTTGCAGACGATGGCCTGGTCTTTCATCATGCGCATGTGCTCCAGCGTGATGATGTCGACATTGCCGGTGGTGGTCACATAGATGTCGCCGCGACCCAGCGTCTCTTCAATGGTGGTGACTTCGAAGCCTTCCATCGCGGCCTGCAGCGCGTTGATGGGATCGATTTCCGTGACGATCACGCGCGCGCCCATCCCGGCGAGCGAGTGCGCCGAACCCTTGCCCACGTCGCCGTAGCCGCAGATCACGGCCACTTTGCCGGCCAGCATCACATCGGTGGCGCGCTTGATGCCGTCCGCCAAGGATTCGCGGCAGCCGTACAAATTGTCGAACTTCGATTTCGTCACCGAATCGTTCACGTTGATGGCCGGAACCAGCAACTTGCCCTGTTCCTGCATCTTGTAAAGGCGGTGCACGCCGGTAGTGGTTTCTTCGGAGACACCGCGCCATCCAGCAGCGATGTTGTGCCACATTTTCGGATTTTCAGCATGGGTCCGGATCAGCAGATCTTTGATGATCTTCTCTTCCAGGCTGCCCGAGGGAGTGTTGACCCAATCGCTGCCGTCTTCCAGTTCAACGCCTTTGTGGATCAGCAGCGTTACGTCGCCGCCGTCATCCACCACCAGCTGCGGGCCCAGATCTTGGCCATGGGTCACAGCCTTCATGGTGCATTCCCAATATTCTTCCAGCGTCTCGCCCTTCCATGCGAAGACAGGCACGCCCGACGCCGCAATGGCAGCCGCCGCGTGGTCTTGCGTCGAGAAGATGTTGCAACTGGCCCAGCGCACATCCGCGCCAAGATCCACCAGGGTTTCAATCAGCACGGCGGTCTGAATGGTCATGTGCAGAGAGCCGGTGATGCGGACGCCTTCGAGCGGCTTTTCCTGCGCATATTTCCGGCGGATCGACATCAGACCGGGCATTTCGTGTTCGGCGACCGTGATTTCTTTGCGGCCCCATTCGGCCAAGCCGATGTCGGCGACCTTGAATTCGCTATTCGTAAGAGTGGCTGTGCTCATAAAGATGTTGCTCCCGATATATCGATGAATCTTGATACATTGATAGTTTACTAAACTTTTGCGATGCTGTCGATTCTAAAATCTCTTCGTTTGCTGGCGGACCCGAACCGGCTGCGGCTGCTACTGCTGCTGGAGCGTGAGGAATTGTCCGTCGCGGAGCTGCAGGAAATTTTGGGCAAGGGGCAAAGCCAGATTTCGACGCACCTGGCGCAGTTGAAAAATGCCGGCCTGATTGAGGATCGCCGCACCGGCAAAAACATTTTTTATCGCCTGGCCGCGCCTTCTCCGGAACTGATGGCGGTTGCGCGCCTGGGCGCCGTGGAGACTGCCTTCGCCTCTGACGATAGCGATGCGCTTCGCCTGGTGCTGCACAAGCGGCGCGACAAGATGAGGACTCACTTCGATCAGTTGGCCGGCAGATTGGGCCGCCAGTATGTGCCGGGGCGCTCTTGGAAAGGCTTGGCCGAGGTGCTGCTGCAGCTCTTCCCGCCGCTGATCATTGCGGATTTAGGAGCGGGCGAAGGCACGCTGTCTCAGCTTCTAAGCCAGCGCGCAAAGAAAGTAATTGCCGTCGACAATTCCGAGCGCATGGCGGAGTACGGCCGCGAACTGGCGCGCGCACACGGCGTGAAAAATCTCGATTACCGGCAAGGCGATCTGGAAGATCTGCCGATTGAGGACGCCTCCGTTGATGTAGCTTTCTTCAGCCAGTCCCTCCACCATGCGCAGCATCCGGAGCGCGCCATTTGTGAGGCGCATCGCATTCTCAAGCCGGGCGGCCGCATTGCTGTCCTCGACCTGCTGAAGCATAACTTCGAAGACGTGCGTGAGCTGTACGCGCACCTTTGGCTTGGTTTTGCGGAAGTGGAAATCAGTCGCTTTCTGAGGCGCGCTGGCTTCCGGCAGATTCATACCGCGATCGTGCACAAGGAAGCTACCGCGCCGCATTTTGAAACGCTGCTTGCCGTCGCGAACAAGCCTGGCGATTAGCGCGCGACGCCGCGCTTCGATTCGCGGCAGAACTCCACCAGGTGCCGCACATCCTCCGAAGCCGCCGGTGCGTCAAGCTTCTGAAGCGCCTCGTCCAGCTTGAGCCCTTCGCGGTACAGCACGCGATAGGCGCGCTTCAATTCCAGAATGCGCGCAGCGGAAAAGCCGGCGCGCTTCAAGCCCACCACATTCAACCCGTGCGGCTCCGGATCGAAACCGTAATACACAAAGAAGGGCGGCGCATCCACATTCACGCGCGTGTTGCCGCTCACCAGCGCCAGCCTCCCCACGCGGCAAAACTGGTGCACCATCACACCACCGGAAAGATAAGCGCCGTCTTCAAGCGCGCAATAGCCCGCCACCAGCACGTTGCTGCAGATCACCGTGTCATTGCCGATGTGGCAATCGTGCGCGATGTGGCCCGCCGTCATGACGTAATTGCGGTCGCCAATGTGGGTGATGCCTTCCGGCTTCGTTGCGCGGGAAATGGTGAAGTGCTCCCTTATGGTGTTGCCGTTCCCAATCCTCAGATAGCTGCGCTCGCCCTTGAAGTTTTTATCCAGCGGGTCGGAGCCGAGCACCGTGCCTGACGAAACCGTGTTCGCCTCACCCATGGTGGTCCAGCGCTTGACGTAGACGTAAGGCTCCAAGCGGCAACCCGCGCCCAGCGTCACGTCGCGCTCGATTACGCAGAACTCGCCGACGCTGCACCCTGGCCCGATGACAGCCGTTTCGTCAATTCGCGCAGTGGGCGCGATTTCGCTCATGGGTTTCACTGTAACCCGCCTTCGCCGGAAACAGTGTTTACTGAAAGATTGCCCATGACCGTTCGCGAACTGGCCGCTGCTCTGAATTGCGCTTTCGAAGGGGAAGGCGAACGGCAACTCGTCTCCGCTGCGCCCCTCGATTCGGCCGCTGGCGCGGACCTTTCTTTTGCAGTGTCGGCGAAGAGTTTTGCCGTGGCTCAGGCAAGCCGCGCGGGTTGCCTGATCGCGCCGCCTGACTACAACGGCGAGTTGCAAACGGTCATCCGGTCAGCCTCGCCGCGGCGCACCTTTGCGGCTGCGCTTGCGCTGATGTTTCCGCTCCCGGCGCCTTATGGCATTCACGCGTCCGCCGTGGTGGCCAGCGATTTTCAACTCGAAGAGCGCGTCTCTATTGGGCCCGGCTGCGTGATTGCCGAAGGCGTGAGCATCGGCGCCGGCTCCACGCTGCACGCTAACGTGACTGTCTATGAACGCGTGCGCATCGGACGCAATGCCATCCTGCACGCGGGCTGCGTGATCGGCGCCGATGGGTTCGGTTTTGCGCTGGACGAGCATCGCCGCTACGTGAAATTTCCGCAGGTGGGCACGGTGGAGATCGGTGACGATGTAGAGATTGGCGCCAACACTTGTATCGATCGTGCGGCGCTTGGTGTGACGCGTATAAGTGACGGTGTCAAGCTGGATAACCAGGTGCATATTGGGCACAACTGCCAGATCGGCAAGCATGTTGTCATCGCCGCTCAGAGCGGGCTTTCGGGCGGCGTAACGATTGGAGACTACGCCATCATCGGAGGGCAGGTTGGCGTGGGCGATAAGGCGCGCATCGAATCCGGAGCGGTGGTGGGGTCTGGCGCGGGCATTCTTACATCGAAAATCGTGCGCGCCGGCGAGCCCGTTTGGGGTACGCCCGCCAGGCCGTTGAGGGAGCATCTGAAGGGCTTGGCCACGCTCGCGCGTCTGGCTCGCGCGAAGACTCGCTCAGCGGAGTGAAGTTGCGTTTCGAGAGATATCCTTTCACGTATCCGCAATCGCCGGAACTCACTTTGCTGACAGCGTTCTGCGAGTTGCTGGCGGCTCATGCCGAGACTGCCGATATTGCGCTTGGCGTGCCGGCGCCCGATGACGAGAGTGTACTGGGCTTGCGATTGCCGGCTGCGCAAGTGGCACGGTCGAGTGTGCGAACTGCGCTGCTGGACGCGCTCGAAAATCGGCGCCGGCCGACGGGGCGAAACGTTCCGGCTATGTTTCTTCCCGGCTCGGATCGCGGGTCCGCAGCACCGCTCACCCTCACTGCATGGGGCTTCGAATACGATGCCGCGCAGTTCTCTGCACACGCGATTGAGGAGTATGCCGCGGAGTTTCTCGAACTGCTGAACCCGCTGCCGCCCATTGCGGATCGCTTGCAGCCTTCAGAGGCGATAGCGGTGCAAGATGGCGAACGCGCGTTCACCTATTCGCAACTGCTTTCCCGTGCGCGCTTGCTGGCCACGCGCTTGAAGGATCGTGGCGTTACGCCGGGAGCGATCATTGCATTGGAAATGGAGCGTTCGGTAGATTTGCCGGTGGTTATTTTGGCTACCTGGTATGCTGGCGCGGCTTACTTGCCAATCGACCCGGCGTACCCGGAAGCCCGTAAGCGTTTCCTGTTCGAAGACTCTGGCGCGTTGTCGCGATTGACCGATGCGGATCTGAAAGACATTGGCTCAGGTGAGGCCGCCACGTTCGAACGTATCGATCCCGATGCCACCGCGTATGTGGTTTACACCTCGGGCTCCACGGGCGAACCGAAGGGCGTGCCGATCACGCATCGCAGCTTCGCCAACTTTCTCGATGCGGTCCATCGCAAGACTGGCATCTCGGAACGCGATCGGTTCCTGGCGGTTACCACGCTGACGTTCGACATTTCGGCGATGGAGTTGTTCCTGCCGCTTGCTGCCGGCGCGGTTCTTTCGATTGCCACGCGCGAGGAAGCAGCGGACGGCCGCCAACTGGGGCGCCTGGCTGGCGAACGCGGCGCGACATACATGTTCGGTACGCCGGCCACCTGGCGGCTGCTGCTGGATTCGGGCTGGCGGGGCAAGCAGGATCTTACAGCGCTGTGCGGCGGTGACAGCTTGAGCACGCAACTCGCTGACGCTTTGCTTGCCAGAACGCGCGATCTTTGGAACATGTTCGGCCCCACTGAGACCACGGTGGCTTCCACCATGGTTCAGGTGACGCGCGAGATGAACCCGGTGCCTATCGGGAGGCCGCTTTCGAAGACACAGCTCTATTGCATGGACGTTGACGGCAAAAGCGTGCCGGCGGGCACCGAAGGCGAACTGTGGATTGGAGGCGCGGGGGTTGCGTCGGGCTATCTGAACAGGCCGGAATTGACCAGCGCGAAGTTCACGCCGGATGGCCGCTTCCGCACCGGTGACATGGTTCGCTTTTTGTCCGACGGCAATCTTGAGTTTCTTGGCCGCGCCGATGAGCAGATCAAGATCCGCGGCTTCCGCGTGGAACTGGGTGAAGTTGAAGCCGCGCTCCTTCGCTGCCCCGGCGTGCGGCAGGCGGTGGTTCTGGCGCGCGCAGAAGTGCTCGCGGCTTTCATCACGCCGGTGCAGCCAACGGATGTTGTGCGCGAGCAACTGGCTGCTCGACTGCCGCCGCATTTGATTCCGGCGCAGATTGTTGCGCTCGAAAATTTTCCGCTCACTTCGAACGGCAAGGTGGATCGACGTTCTCTGACGGAGAGCAGGCCTTCGTCAACGATGATGTTCGAAGCTCCCATCGGGCCGATAGAAAAAACGTTGGCGCAGATGTTCGGAGCGGTGCTGCGGGACGACAATATTTCCGCGACTGCCAATTTCTTTCACCTGGGCGGCCATTCGCTGCTTGCAACGCAGGTACTCTCTCGCGTTTGGGAAATGTGGCGCGTGGAGATTGGCACGCGCGAACTGTTCGATACGCCTACGGTGCGTGAACTCGCAGGTCGCATCCAGCAGTTGCAAACGGTTCGGACACCCTCTCCTGCGCCGCGCGTCAGAAATGCCAACCCTACGCTTTCTTTCGCGCAAGAGCGGGTCTGGTTTCTTAACGATTTTCATCGAGACGAGCAGGCGCTATACAACATTCCGGCCACTGTAAGATTGACCGGGCCGTTGGACCCGGTGCGCTTTGAACGAGCGCTCAATCAGGTGATTGCGCGCCATGAATCTTTGCGCGCGAGCTTTGCAAACGAAGAGGGTTCGCCCGTGCAGACCATCCATTCGCAGGCGACCACGCGCGTCTCCGTCTGCGAAGTCGATCAGGCTCGCCAAGCGGCCGCTCAGCCGTTCGATTTGACTCGTGCGCCGTTGTTGCGTGCATGCCTGTCCCAGACTGCGACAGACGAATGGCAGCTTGCGCTCACCATGCATCACATTGTTAGCGATGGCTGGTCCATGGGCGTGCTCTTTCGTGACCTAAGCGCGTTTTACAGTGGGCGCTTTCTGCCGGAGCTTACATACCACTATTCCGACTATGCCGCGGCGCAGCGCGAGAACGTACATGCGTTTGAAAAGGACTTGGCTTACTGGCGCATGCAACTCAGCAATGCTGCCGCGCCGCTCGAAATTCCCACGGACCGGCCGCGCGGCGCGACCCTTACCTACCGTGGTGCGCAGCATCGGTTTACGTGGCCCGCAAGCCTGAGCGCGGCGCTGATCGCCTCTAGCCGCGCTCAAAGCATCACGCCGTTTCAACTGCTGCTGGCTGCGTTTTATGTGGTGCTCTATCGTTATACCGGCGAAGGCGATCTCACCGTTGGAACACCGGTTGCGAACCGTTCGCGCGTGGAACTGGAGCCGCTGATCGGCTTCTTCGTGAACACGCTTCCGCTCAGAATCGGCATCGCGCCACAGCGTTCGTTCCGCCAGGTTGTTGAAAGTGTAAAACAGATGGCGCTCGATGCGTTCGCGCATGGCGAGATCCCGTTTCAACATCTGGTCGCGGAGTTGCAGCCGGATCGAACGCTGGCGCATGCGCCGTTCTTTCAAGTGATGTTCGCGCTCCAAAATGCCGCGCCCGCTGGGCTTGATCTTCCTGGCATTAAGGCTTCCGAAGCGCTTTATGAACCGGAATGGGTGAAGCTCGATGTCTCGGTGAACATCGAGCAAATTGAGCCTGTGTTGCGCGGCTCGGTAGACTACAACCGCGATTTGTTCGATGCGGACCGGATGCAGAGGCTCACCGATCATCTGGCGGCCGTTCTGGAAGCGGGGCTTCGTTCGCCCGATGCGCAGATTGGCGGCATGCCTCTGCTCACAGAGCGCGAGCGGGAGTGGTTGGATCGCGAGGGCAGTCCTCCTGCTACTGCGTATCCAGAATGCAGCTTCGTTGAAATGTTCCATCGACAGGTGGCACGAAGGCCCAATGCAATTGCGCTTCAGGTCGAGGGTGCAGCGCTTAGCTATGCTGAACTGGACCGGGCTTCAGAGCACAGCGCGACGCAACTCACAGGCACTCTTGTTCCGACGCTTGTGGAGCGCGACGTAAGCCTGGCGCCGCGCTTGCTTGCCATCTGGAAAGCAAGCGGCGCGTACGTGCCCATCGATCCTGAATATCCTGCGCTTCGTCAGCAGTTGATTCGCGAAGACATCGGCGAGGCATCCATCGCAGGCGGCCTTGCTTACATCATCTATACGTCTGGCTCAACCGGTGAACCGAAGGGTGTGCGCGTTACGCAGCGGTCACTCATGAACCTATTGGAATCCATGCGATCACGCGTGCCGATGGATGAGAGCGACGTGATGCTGGCGGTTGCCAGCGCGGCTTTCGACATGTCTGTTCCTGAAATCTGGCTGCCGCTCTATTGCGGCGCGAAGCTTGTGCTGGCCGGCAGTGACGATCGCCGCGACCCGGTGCGTTTGCGCCAGCTTCTGGAAAGCTCTGGCGCCACCATCATGCAGGGCACTCCTACACTCTGGGCCGCGCTGCTGGACGCGGGTTGGTTTCCGCAGCCAACGTTTAAGCTGCTGGTGGGCGCGGAGCCGCTGCCACAGAGTGTCGCGGCCCGCCTGGCTGCGCTGCCATGCCAAGTGTGGAATATGTACGGGCCCACCGAAACAACAGTCTGGTCCACCATGGCGCGCGTGACAGCGGGGCCTGTCACCATCGGCCGGCCGCTTGCGAACACCCGGCTGTTCGTGCTGGACGAACAGTTTCAGCCCGTCCCCATAGGCGTGCCGGGTGAGCTCTATATAGCGGGCGACGGTGTCGCCGATGGCTATTGGAAGCATCCGGACCTGACCGCACAAAAGTTCGTGCTGCTGCCAAATGGGGAGCGTGCATTCCGTACGGGAGACCGCGTACGTTACCGGCCCGATGGCCAGTTGGAATTTCACGGGCGCGCCGATGGGCAAGTGAAGCTGCACGGTTATCGCATCGAGCTTGGTGAAATTGAAGCCGCTCTTGAACGCCAACCGCCGGTCACCAGAGCGGCTGCGATGCTGCGCGAGGAAGCGGACGGACGAAAATATCTGGCGGCTTACTATACAGGCCAGAGCGTGCCCGATGCGGTGCTTCGTCAAGCGCTTGACTCAACCCTGCCGCCCTACATGGTGCCGAGCCGCTTTGTGCATCTGGAAGCGCTTCCCCTCTCCGCGAATGGCAAGGTGGATCGTCGAGCTCTGCCCGTTCCAGCCGAACACACTCGAGCCGTAACGCCCACAAGCACCACGGAAGATCTTTTGCAAAACATCTTCGCCGCGCTGCTCAAAGTGGAGAGCTTCGCACCCGATGACAACTTTTTCCACATGGGCGGCCATTCACTGCTTGCGGCCCGCGCCATTGCGCGCATCCGTGACGCTTTCGGTGTTGACTTTCCGTTGCGAACGCTTTTCGAAGCGCCTACGCCGCGCGGTCTGGCCCGAGCGATCGCTTTGAACAAAGGCGGCGAGCCATTTCCGCCGGTGCTGCCGCTTGTTGCTGAAGAGCTTGCGCCACTATCGTTCGCGCAATCCCGTTTGTGGTTCCTGCACCGGTATCATGGGGGTGCTTCGTCCCAGTACAACATTGAAGAGGCCTTCCGGATTCGTGGGCCGCTCGATGCGGAGAAGCTGCTCGATTGCTTCTCTGAAGTGGTGCGCCGTCACGCCACGTTGCGCACCCGTTTCACCGATGAACATGCGCTCGGCGATCTTCCGCGCCGCTTGCAATGGCACGAGGGCACGCTCGGCGCACCTTTCGATCTGGCATCCGCATGGCCGATTCGCATCGCTCTTAAGACTCGCGCGCCCGATGACTTCACGCTGCACGTGGCGCTTCATCACATCGTGTCCGACGCATGGTCGTTCGGGATTTTGTACCGTGAACTCAGCTTGCTCTATGCGGGCACTACACCCGCGCCGCTGCCGATTCAGTACTCTGACTTCGCGCGATGGCAACGGAAGCTTCTATCGGGCTCTCGCTTAGAAAGGGAGACTGAATGGTGGCGCGCGCAACTCGCGGGAGCGCCTCCGCTGCTGGATCTTCCGGCCGGCCGCGCGCGTCCCGCGCACCAACAGTTCGCGGCGGGCAACCACTTCTTCCGCATCGACGCAGAACTTGCGCAGGATATTCACAAGTTGATTCGCGCCGAAGATGTCACGCTGTTCATGGTGCTGCTGGCCGCGTTCCAGGTCTTGCTGGCCCGCTATACGCAGGCCGAAGACATCGTTGTGGGCTCGCCCACCGCGAACCGTATGGTGACAGAGACGGAACCGCTGATTGGCTTCTTCGCCAACACCCTGGTGCTGCGCACGAACCTGGTTGGTGAGCCTGACTTTCGCGAGGCTCTCCGCCGGGTGCGCGAAGTGGCTTTGAATGCGGCCGCGCATCAAAATCTTCCGTTCGAAAAACTGGTGGAGGTTCTAGCGCCGCCTCGGACGGAAGCCTATACGCCGGTTTTTCAGGTGCTCTTCATTCTGCAGAATAACGAGCAAGCTCAGCTGGTTTTGCCAGAATTGGAAATTCAGCGCGAGCCCGTGGAGCTACCCACCGCCCGGTTCGATCTGACGTTTTCCGTGGAAGAGCGCGAAGGCGAACTCCACTGCGTGTTTAACTACAGCGCGGCACTGTTCGATGCCAGCCGCATGGAGCGAATGGCCGGCCATCTCGTTCAGTTGCTACGGGCCGCAGTCACTCAGCCCAACACCGGCATCTGGCAATTGCCGTTGCTCACGCCGGGTGAGCAGGCAGCTTTCGAAACTTGGAACGGAACCGCTGCAGCAAATCCGCCCGGCAGGTTCCCATACTACTTCTCTACCCGTGTGGAAGAAGCGCCCAACAACATTGCGGTGGAATGCGGCGGCGAACGGATGCCCTATGGGGAGTTGGACAGAGTGTCGACTCGGCTTGCTCAAAGTTTTTCGGCCAATCGACTCATTCCTGTCGAGGTCCATCGTGATCTACAACTGATTCCGAAGCTTCTCGGCATCTGGAAAGCGGGCAGCGCGTATGCACCGCTCGACCCTGAGTATCCGAGTGAGCGGCTGACCTTCATTCGGGATGAGGTGGCGCATGGCAATGTCACGCCGGACTTGGCATATGTGATTTATACCTCCGGCTCTACAGGCAAGCCGAAAGGTGTGAGCATTCGGCAAACATCGGTTCTGAACCTGCTTGAAGCCATGCGGCAAGCGGTTCCGATGACCAGCAGCGATGTGATGCTTGCGCTGGCATCGGCGGCTTTCGATATGTCAGTGCCTGAGCTTTGGCTGCCGCTGTATTGCGGCGCGAAGCTGGTGCTGGGGACCGATCAGGACCGCCAGAATCCTGAGCGGATCCGCAAGCTGCTGGAAACGTCCGGCGCGACGATCATGCAAGCCACGCCGGCACTCTGCGCGGCACTGCTCGATAGGGGTTGGAAGCCGTCGCCAAACTTTAAACTTTTGGTGGGTGCGGAGGCGCTGCCGGAAGCTTTGCGCGCGCGACTGGCTGTTCTGGGCTGCGCTGTGTGGAATTTGTACGGACCCACGGAGACGACCGTCTGGTCCACTATGGCTCGCGTTGACGCTGCGCCGGTAGCGATCGGGCGGCCCATCGCGAACACGCGAGTGTTCGTTCTCGATAGACGTCGGGAGCCTGTACCGATCGGTATTCCAGGCGAACTCTACATCTCAGGCGCGGGTGTCGCGGATGGCTATTGGAACCAGCCGGAGTTGACCGTGGAACGGTTCGCCACTCTGCCGTCTGGCACGCGCGCCTACCGCACTGGCGATCTGGTCTGCTTCCGCGAAGACGGCCAGCTTGAGTTTCTGCGGCGACTGGATACACAGGTCAAGCTTCGCGGCTTCCGGATTGAACTGGGCGAGGTGGAGAGCGCAATGTCGCAGCATCGTGGTGTGCTGCAGGCCGCCGCCGTGCTTCGCGAAGACAATCTATACGCCTGGTATACCGGCGATGCGGAGCAAGCAGAGTTGCGTGAGCACGTGGCGCAACAGTTGCCGCGCTACATGGTGCCGGCGCGATTTTTCAAAGTGGATGCGCTTCCGTTGAATGCTCATGGAAAGCTGGATCGCAGTGCGCTGGCGGTCCCCTCATCGCCAACACCGAGCGCACCGTCTACGGAGCCTCTCGGTCCCCTGGAGCATCGCCTGCTTCCTCTGTGGCGGGAAGCTTTGAACGCGCCTGAGTTTTCTGCCACCGACAGCTTTTTCGATTTCGGCGGCCACTCGCTTTCGGCCATGCGTCTTATCTCTTCCATCGAAAAGGCGACGGGCCAGGCGCTGCCGTTCCAGACGCTTTTCAGCGCGCCCACGGTTCGCGAAGTTGCTCAGTATTTGAAGCGGCAGCCCAATGCCGAGTTGCCTCCAGGGCTCACCAGAATTCAAGCGGAAGGCGCGCGCGAACCGATCTTCTTCTTTCAGGTTCACGCGGGCTGCTGGAGCCTGGCTCATGCATTGGGCCCGCACCAGCCATTGCTGGGCATTGAACCCACTGCCGATGCCGCAGCCGCCATCCAGGCGCGCCAGCCGCATGGCCCATATCTTCTGGCCGCCTATGGCGCGGGGGAGCAACAAGCTTTGGAAACGGCACGGGCGTTGATGGAATGCGGCGAATCGGTCTCAGCCGTTGCAATCTTCGATGGCAAATTAGGTTGGGCCAAGCTGTTTCGAAGCGGCCCTGCCTTCAAGGGCCGGGTGATTCACTTTCGATCATCCAAATTGCCAAGCTTTGTCTTCGACAGCCCAGCCGTGGAACAAGTGGCTGAAGAGCTTAGGCGGCTCCGCAGTGTCTGACATCGGCGTCGATTTCGGAACCACGAACAGCGCTGTCGCCGTGCGCGATGGCGATAGTGTCAGGCTCGTTCCATTCGGTGAAGCGGAAACATTCCGCAGTATTTTGTATTTTCCAGCAGGCCGCCAGCCGGTGATTGCCGGACCGAAAGCGATTGCGGCTTACCTGGCCGAACACGCCGAAGGAGACAGCGGCGGACGCCTGATACAGTCCATGAAGTCTCTGCTCGCAAGCCGCGTGTTTACGGCTACCAATATTTCCGGACGGCGCTACACTGCGCAGGATCTTGTCACCGTGCTGCTGCGGGCTTTGCGCAAAGAGGCAGGCGACCATGCCTTCACGGGGCCGGCGCCGGTAACCGCTGGACGGCCCGTGCGATTTGTCGGCGCCGAAACGGATGAAGATGAGCAGATGGCCGTGTCTCGCTTGCAGGCTGCCTATCGGGCCTCTGGGTTCGGTGAAGTTGCTCTTGTCTTCGAACCGGTGGGAGCAGCGTATGCCTATGAGAGCCGGCTTGATCGTGACGAACTGATTTTGATTGCCGATTTCGGCGGCGGCACCAGCGATTTCTGTCTGATGCCGGTCGGCCCGAAGTCTCGAAGCGGCAAAGCAGAGAGAATCATCGCCGGTAACGAAGGGCTTCCCCTTGCCGGCGATGCGATCGATGCCACCATCATCCGCCATGTTGTATCGCCGCTATTGGGCGAAGGTTCGGAGTACCGTTCGATTCACAAACTGCTGCCCGTGCCTTCGTCTCTCTATCGCAAGCTGGAACGCTGGCATCATCTCTCGTTCTTGCGTTCGCCCGATACTCTGCGTATGCTGCACTCTATTCACGCAACAGCTTCGCAACCGGAAGGCATTGCGAAGTTGATCGCGCTTATTGAAAACGATTTGGGCCTGCAGCTTCATTCCGCCGTGCAGCAGGCGAAGTTCGAATTGTCCCGCAGCTCACGCACTCTGTTCCGCCTTCACAATACGGCTCTGGAGATTGAACAGGAGATTGCGCGCGCCGATTTTGAAGACTGGATCGCGCCGGAGCTGGATCGAATTCGGGGCGCCGTGGACAGGTTGCTGGAACGCACGGGCACGGCGGTTGAACAGGTGAATCGCGTGTTTCTTACGGGCGGCACATCGCTGGTGCCGGCGGTCCGGCGCGTGTTCGAACATCTCTTCGGCGAAGCGAAAATCGCAGGCGGCGACGAATTTACTTCGGTCGCGAAAGGCCTGGCGCGAGTAGCGAGCTATATACGGACGTAATCGGAGCGCCAGTGCTTGATTGCGCCTTTGATGTCTTTCGGACCCCAATTATTCGCCAGGGTCTGCTCCACCAATTCGGGCAATTCCTCATCGGACGCGAACCGCAGCGCGATGAAGTGATGCGGATGGAGCTTGTCGATCTGGCTATGCAAACCAGGCGGCAGCAGGCGCTGTAGACGAAGCGTTTCCTCCAGGCGAATCACGCGATCCTGGATCCTCAAGGGATAGGTTCGGATGCGAAACACCGCCGCCGCGAAAGCAATGGCGAGGATCACCAGCCACAGCGCAGAATAGCTGGGACGCCGTATCGCCAGGTACACCAGAACGCCCACGTTTATAAAGGCTACCGGCAGCAAAAAGTACGCGAAAAGCGGGTCGACGCTGGTGTGGTTGGCATAACTTTGCGGTTTCTGCGGCATGGACTCTATTCTAAAGGTTATGCAAACCAAGCAGCTAGGAAATAGTGACATGCAGCTGACGCCTATCGGGATCGGGGCGTGGGCCATCGGCGGAGGAGGCTGGGCATTCGGTTGGGGGCCGCAGGATGACAACGAATCTGTCGCCGCTATGCGGGCCGGGCTGGAGAAAGGCATCAACTGGATCGATACGGCGGCCGTTTACGGCTTGGGACATTCCGAAGAGATTGTCGCGCAGGCGCTGAAGGGGCTTTCGACGAAGCCGTACGTGTTTACGAAGTGCGAGCGCGTGTGGAATGAGAAGCGCGAGATCGGGAAAAGTCTGAAGGCGGAATCGATACGGCAGGAAGTGGAGAACAGCCTGCGACGCCTTCAACTCGATGTAATCGATCTGTACCAGATCCACTGGCCCGAACCCGACGAAGATATCGAAGAAGGCTGGACCGAAATGGCCAGGCTGAAAGAGCAGGGCAAGGTGCGCTATATCGGCGTATCCAACTTCAATGCGGAGCAGATGAAGCGCGCGCAGAAGATTGCCCCCATCACTTCGCTGCAGCCTCCCTATTCGCTGCTTTCGCCGGAGATTGAGGAATCCATCCTGCCTTATGCCGCCCAGAACAACATCGGGGTGATTGTGTATTCGCCCATGAAATCGGGCCTGTTGACGGGGGCTATGACTCGCGAACGAATTGCCGCGATGCCCGACGACGACTTCCGCAAGCGCACGCCGCAGTTCCAGGAACCGAAGCTGACCAAGAACCTGGAACTGGTGGAACGTATGCGCGAAATGGGCAATCGTTATGGGCGCACGCCGGGCGAAGTTGCGATTGCGTGGACGCTGCGGCGGCCCGAGGTAACCGCAGCGATTGTGGGGATGCGGTCTGCGAAGCAAGTGGACGGCGTGATTGGCGCGCTCGAGTTCCGGCTGACCGATCAGGAAGTCAGCGAACTCGAAGCGATGCGGCCTTAAACAGCGCCTTAAGCAGCCAGGCGAAAACGCTTCCCGATGCCCGGGATGGCCGCTTCCAGAACCTGGCTCACTTTTTCAGCGAAGATGAACTCCATCTCCGCGCGCACGGGCTCGGGGATATCGCGCAGATCCTTCTCATTGGCTTTCGGAAGGATGATGCGATGGATGCCCAGCCTTCGCGCGGCGAGCACTTTCTCTTTCACGCCACCGATCGGCAGCACCAGGCCGGAGAGCGTGACTTCGCCGGTCATGGCGGTATCGGTGCGCGCGGGCAGGCCAGTGTAGAGCGAAGTAAGCGCGGTCACCATGGTGACACCGGCCGAGGGGCCATCCTTCGGAATGCCGCCAGCCGGGACATGAACGTGAACACCGTACCGCCGGAACAGCGATTGATCGATGCCCAGCTCTTCCGCGTGCGACCAGACATAGCTCTGACCGGTTTTGGCGGATTCCTGCATCACGTTACCGAGTTGGCCTGTGAGGGAAAGACCTTTGCCATCGCGCAGCAGGGCGGCTTCAATGTAAAGTACATCGCCGCCGGCTTCAGTCCAGGCAAGGCCGGTAGCAACACCGGCGGGAACATCGCGCCTCGCCGGTTCGGGCGAGATCTTGCGCGGGCCCAGCAGATCGGTCAGGTTCTCCGGCGTGACGGTGAACGGATCGATATTGCCTTCCGCGTAACGCAGGGCGATCTTGCGAATCGCCTTGCCAATGGCGCGCTCCAGTTGGCGCACTCCTGCCTCACGTGTATAGCCCGCGACGATCAGACGCAGCGCCTCGGGAGACACGGTGCATTGTTCTTGAGTGAGCCCGGCTTCCGTAAGCTGACGCGGCAACTGGTAGCGCAGCGCAATTTCCAGCTTCTCTTCTTCGCTATACCCGGCCAGGCGCACAATCTCCATGCGATCCAGCAACGGCTGCGGAATGGAATCGAGCGTGTTGGCGGTAGTGATGAAAAAGATCTTGCTGATGTCGAACGGCAGATCCAGGTAGTTATCGCGGAACGTACGGTTCTGTTCCGGGTCCAACACTTCCAGCAGGGCGGCGGCAGGGTCGCCACGGAAATCGCGCCCGAGCTTATCCACTTCATCCAGCATGAGCACGGGGTTGTTCACGCCGGCACGCCGGGTGGCCTGGATCACGCGGCCGGGCATGGCGCCGATGTAGGTGCGTCGATGGCCGCGCAGCTCACTCTCGTCATGCAAACCGCCCAGGCTCAGGCGCTCGAACTTGCGGCCTAAAGCGCGTGCGATCGATTGTCCCAAGCTTGTCTTCCCTACTCCCGGAGGGCCTACAAAGCAAAGAATGGGAGCCTTCGCGCGGCTGTTCAGCTTCAGCACGCCCAGGTGCTCCAGGATGCGCTCCTTTACTTCCTCCAAGCCGAAATGGTCTTCGTTCAGCACTTGGCGCGCGACAGGAATATCCAAGATGTCGGGGCTGGGCGTGTTCCACGGCAGCTCCAGCACCATATCGAGCCAAGTGCGCGTGACATGATAATCCGGAGCTTGCGCGGAAAGCCGCTCCAGTTTGCTGAGTTCGCGATTCGCTTCTTTGCGTACCTCATCCGGCAAGTCTGCTTTCAGCAGCCGCTCTTTGAGAAGCTCAACTTCGCTTTCCTGAGCATTGCCGCCGCCAAGCTCCTGCTGGATGGCGCGCAGTTGCTGGCGCAACACATACTCGCGCTGCTCCTTGCCGATTTCGCTCTGCGCTTCGCTGGCAATTTTGCTACGCAGTTCCAGCACCTGAAGCTCGTGCGTCAGGTGAGTGTGCATCAGGCGCAGCGTGGTCACCGGCGTCTCCGCTTCCAGAAGCTTTTGCTCCTGCGCGGCGTCCATGCTCAAAATCGAAGCCAATAGGTAGACCATCTGCACCGGATCGTCAGAGCGGGCCAGCAGCCGCGCCAGTTCAGCCGGTGCTTCCACGTTCGAATGCGCCAGCACCTTGCGCGCTAAATCCATCAGCTCACGGTGCAGCGCCTCAGCTTCCATGGCGTCGTCAATGGGCGGTCCACTAAACGGGCGGAACTCAGCGCTCAGGTAATCGCCTTCTTCCACTTTCGCAATGGCGACGCGCTCCGTGCCCATCACAATCAGCTCAAACTTGCCTTCCTGCTGACGAACAGAGCGCTTGATGACGGCCCTGGTTCCAACGGTGTACAGATCGTCCTGCAGCGGTAGTTCCACATTGGTATCCCGCTGCGTGACAACGATGATCTCTTTCTCTTCAGTCTTCAGGGCCGCATGAATAGCTGCTATCGACAGCGACCTGCCGACCGAAAGAGGCATGAGCAGGTTCGGGAACAGAACCGTGTTTTTGATGGGTAGTACCGGGAGAGACTGCAGAAATTCGCTCATGATGGGCCTCGTAATACAAAAGATGAGCGAACTACACTAAAGGTTTCAGTTCTAATCGCCCAGGGGAATTGCCACCCAACCAATGATGTAGGCGATTACGCCGGTTCCGGCTCCGAAAACTAATAGAATCCACAGCACCCGGACCAGAGTGACATCCCAATTCAAATAACGAGCGATCCCCGCGCACACCCCTGCGATCTTTTTTTCGTTACGCGGGCGAACCAGGCGTACTGGAGGAAGTCTGTTGGATTCCTGGCTGGAAGCCGAACCACCGACGGCGTGCCCGCAGGCAGGGCAGAAGCGTGCGCCTGGGTCGAGTGCTGACCCGCAATTTGTACAGTGCATAAGTATCCTTAAAACAACTCACTAAAGGATACGCAAAGACAAACGCGCGGGTTCACTAACGCGTGGAGTGATGGGCGGTAAATGTAGCTGGAGCAATCACGGTGTGCAGACCCGATTTTTCAGAGCCAACACGCATTTCGTCCCAGCTGTAATCGAACTCTTTTCCGCAATCGAGACAAGTGACGTAAGTTCTGCCGCGCGTTTCTTCTGAACCCTGGGAAACTCCCGAACGGCGAGCAGGTGTAAGAGGAAAAGATGTCCTGCGGTGAGAACATCCAAAGAAAGCATTCAATAGCGAAGTCATCATAGTAAGTACCAGTGCCCCTTTTTCTATCCACTCATTCGATTCGGTGAATAGATTAATGGTTTCAGAGATGGCAATTCTGGTGCCAAGCCGGGTCTATATAAAGAGATCTTAATTACTGGAAAGTGCCTAGCTTAGGTGTTAACCCGCGATGGCGTCCGCGATGAGCTTGCCGTGAAAGCGGCCATTCTCAATGAAAATTTCACTGGTGTGCATCCCCGCCACAATGACCCCTGCCAGATAAACACCGGAGCGTTCGCTTTCGAGTGTTGCCTCATTCAGGTTCGGACGGCCTGTCTTTGGGTCGATACGGATGCCGAAAGATTCCAGCAGCGCTTCATCGGGCCGGTAGCCGATCAGGGCAAATACAGCCTGGTTGGGAATGGTGAGGACACCGTCAGGCGTTGCGATTTCCACTTCCCGCGCGTGGATGGCGGTGAGGCGGCTGGAAAAATAGCCGGTGATTTCACCGCTCTTGATTCTGTTTTCAATGTTGGGCTTGATCCAGTATTTGACGGAAGGCGATATGGCGCTGCCGCGATGTACCAGCGTCACGCGCGCGCCGGTCCACAACAACTCCAGCGCGGCGATGGCCGCTGAATTTTTCGCGCCGACGACCAACACGTCATGATCGAAGTAAGGGTGCGCGTCTTTGTAATAGTGATGAACCTTGGCCAGGTCTTCGCCAGGAACGTTCAGGCGGTTCGGCACATCGTAATAACCCGTGGCCAGAATTACTTTGCGGGCCGTGTAAGTTTCGCCGCCCACCGTGGCAATATGGAACGCGCCATCCTCTCCATCCAACCGAACAACTTCGCGCTGCTGGCGAATATCGAGCTTATAATGTTGCGCAACGCGGCGATAGTACTTTAGAGCCTCAATCTTGTTCGGCTTGTCGTTCAAACTGGTCATGGGGATGTCCCCAATCTCAAGCAACTCAGGGGTGGTGAAGAAGGTAAGGTTTGTCGGATAGTGATACAGCGAGTTGGTGAGGCAGCCTTTATCCAGCACCACGGTGCGCACGCCGCGCTTGCCGAGTTCGATTGCGCAGGCAAGGCCGGTGGGGCCGGCACCCACCACCAAAACGTCGAAGTCCAACATGTTAGAGCGCGGCTTCGATTGTGGCGTACGCCTGTTCCAAAGCGCGATCGAGCCCCGAGGCGTCTTTGCCGCCGCCTTCCGCCATATCGGGACGCCCGCCACCTTTGCCGCCGACAGCGATAGAGGCCGCGCTTGCCAGCTTGCCTGCCTGCACCTTACCGGTGAGGTCTTTCGTTACCGCGCTGACCACGGAGACAGTGCCGTCCTCCACGCCGGCAAGCACAATCACGGCGGACTTCCACTTGTTGCGCAACGCATCCGCCAGCGTGCGCATCTGCTGACGGTCCATGCCATCGACGCGCGCGGAAAGAACCTGAACGCCATTGATGGAGCGCGCCTGCGCTTCGAGAGCCGCGCCTGCCGAGTGTGCCAGGCGGGTCTTCAGCCGATCGATCTGGCGTTCCATCTGGCGCGTCTGCAAGATGATGCGCTCCACCTGCTCCACAAGTTCGGAATCGTTGGCACGCACCAGTTGGGCCACGCGGCCCAATGCGTCGGACGTCTGCTGATATTGACGCACAGCCTCGGTTCCTGTAATTGCTTCGATGCGGCGCACGCCCGCGGAGATGCTGCCTTCGCTGACGATTTTGAACAACCCGATATCGCCCGAGCGATGCACGTGGGTACCACCGCAGAGTTCGCGGCTGAACGTCTGGCCGTCCTCACCCGCGACAGAAACCACGCGTACCTGGTCACCGTATTTTTCACCGAACAAAGCCATTGCGCCAGTGGCAAGCGCTTCCTCAATGGGCAGCACATCGGTCTTCACGGAAACATTGCGCAGAATTTCTGCGTTCACAATTCGCTCCATCTCACGAATCTCATCGGGAGAGAGCGCGGCGTAATGCGTGAAATCGAAGCGCAGGCGTGTGGGGTCCACAACGCTGCCCGCCTGCTTCACGTGCGTGCCCAGCACCTGGCGAAGCGCGGCATGCAATAAGTGGGTCGCCGTGTGATTGCGCATGGTGGAACGGCGCAGGTCGCCTGTCACTTCAGATTTCACCTGTTCGCCGCTGTGCAGCGTTTGCAGCGCGTGAATGCGATGAACGGTCAAGCCGGGCAGGCCGGGAAACGCCGTGGTCACCTGCGCGACAGCTTCGCCGGTGGCGGCTGAATAGAGCGTGCCGTTGTCACCCACCTGGCCGCCCGTCTCTGCGTAGAAAGGCGTTTGATCCAGCACCAGCTCCGCGTCGGCGCCTGCCGGAATTTCACTCACCGGCTGCTGCTTCACAAGCAGACCCACAATTTGTGAATCGCTTACCAGATCCTGGTAGCCCAGGAAGCGCGTCTTGCCTCGCGCCAGCAGCTCCCGATAGGCGGGCACCACCGCACCTTTTTCGGCGCCTTTCCAACTGCTGCGCGCCTTTTCACGCTGAGCACTCATGGCTTGGTCGAAGCCGGCCTGATCGATCTCGACGCCTAGTTCGCGAGCCATGTCCTGCTGCTCATCGGGCGCCAGGCCATAGGTATCGTAGAGCTTGAACGACACCGCGCCTGGAAGCACGGAGCCAGGTGCAAGCGCCGCCACTTCCGCATGAAACACCTTCTCCGCTACCAGGAACGTATTCTGATAGCGATACTCTTCATCCTTTACGATGCGGGCAATGCGAGCGATGCTCTCCAGCATTTCCGGGTACGCGCTCTGCATAAACTCCGCGACAAAGCCGGTGAGTTCGAACAGGAAAGGCTCTTCGCGCCCGATCAGGTGCGCGTGACGCATGGCGCGCCTCATGATTTTGCGCAGCACGTAACCGCGGCCATCGTTCGCGGGCAGCACACCATCATGAATCAGGAACGCAGTGGCGCGCGCATGGTCCGCGATGATGCGCAGTGCGGTGCCGGTCTTTGCATCCGCGCCAAAAGTGACGCCCAGTTGCTCCGCCGCATGCAGCATGATGGGCATGATCAGGTCCGTATCGTAGTTCGATAGTTTTCCCTGCAGGATAGCCGCGATACGTTCAAGGCCCATGCCGGTATCGACGGAAGGGCGGGGCAGGGGAGTCATGGCGCCCGATGCATCGCGATTGAACTGCATGAACACCAGGTTCCAGAACTCTACGAAACGGCCGCCGCCATCGAGCGGAAACTGTTCGTGCTCACGCCCGGGCTCGGCCGCCTCAACACCCAGGTCGTAGAAAATTTCCGAGCACGGTCCGCAGGGGCCGGTCTCGCCCATCTGCCAGAAGTTGTCTTTCTCATCCAACCGGAAAATGCGGTCCTTCGGGACGCCGGCGATGCGCTGCCATAGCTCTTCGGCTTCATCGTCTTCACGAAACACCGTGACATAAAGCTTCTCTTGCGGCAGCCGGTAGACTTCCGTAATCAGTTCCCAGGCGAAGCGGATGGCATCGGCTTTAAAGTAATCTCCGAACGAAAAATTGCCGAGCATTTCAAAGAACGTGTGGTGCCTGCGGGTGTAGCCGACGTTCTCCAGGTCGTTATGCTTGCCCCCGGCGCGGACGCACTTTTGCGAACTGGTGGCGCGGTTGTAATCGCGCTTTTCCTGGCCCAGGAATACATCTTTGAACTGGTTCATTCCCGCATTGGTGAACAGCAGCGTAGGGTCGTTCGCGGGGAGGAGGGGAGAGCTCTTTACAATGCGGTGATTCTTCGACGCGAAGAAATCCAGAAATTGCCTGCGTATTTCGTTGCCTGTCATGATTTTGTGAATCGGGCGATGTTGGTTCTAATCGCCCGCCGGTCTCTATATAAATGCTACGGTCTTCAGCCCGGAAATTTCAAACGGCCGGCGGCAGCGCTGGTTCTTGCACGTCGCCTTATCGTCCAGCAGCAGCATATAGCTTTGAGCCTTGGAGAATTTCGCGCGGTCGCGGTCATCGCCTCCGGGCGGCAGGCGATCTTTCTTCTTGCGTAGCAGCCAACGAACTTCGTACGTATCCACAGTGCGGCAAAACGGGCAATTCAGCGATGCCGGTTTGGTGGTGTTCGATTCGTTGAAGTAGGCGCGTTCGTCCACTTAGCGCGAATCCAGTGGCACCCAGGGCATGCCGTCGGGGTTGCCCTTGTATTCGGCGCGGGGCCGAATCAGGCGGTTGTTGTGATACTGCTCAAGAATGTGGGCGGTCCAGCCGGACATGCGGCTGATGGCAAAGATGGGCGTGAACAGATCGATGGGGATGCCAAGCGAATAGTAAGTGGATGCCGAATAGAAATCGACATTCGCGTTGAGCTTCTTTTCCGTGCGAATGGTTTCTTCAACGCGCTTCGACATCAAATAAAGATTCTGCTGGCCGGTGCGCTTGCCGAGCTCTTCACTAAAGGCGCGCAGGTGAGTGGCGCGCGGATCTTCGGTGCGATACACGCGATGGCCGAAGCCGGGAATTTTGGCCTTACGCGCCAGCATGGCGTGTACGCGCTCGACAGCTTTATCGGGGTCGCCAACTTCCAGCAGCATGCGGATGACGTCTTCGTTCGCGCCGCCGTGTAGCGGTCCTTTCAGCGCACCGATGGCGCTTACGACGCAGGAATAAATGTCGGACAGAGTGGCGGCGGTGACGCGGGCGGCAAACGTGGACGCGTTCAACTCATGATCGGCATGAAGCGTGAGTGCCACATCGAAGGTGTGCGTCATCACTTCATCGGGAACCTTGCCGGTCAGGCAATACAGAAAGTTCGCGGCGAAGCTAAGCTCGGGCTTGGGCGCAAGCACTTCCTTGCCATTGCGCAGACGGTCATAGCTGCTGACGATGGTGGACGTCTGGGACATCAGCTTCACGGCCTTGCGCGCGTTCGCCTCAGGCGACATATCGCGCGCTTCCGCATCAGTCAAGCTGAGCATGGAAACCGCAGTGCGCAGTACGTCCATGGGCAACGCGGATTCGGGCGCGGCGCCGAGAAATGCCACCACATCGGCCGGAAGCGAATAAACCGCACCCAAGTCTGCCTTCAGCTTTCCGAGCTCCGTCCGGTTGGGCAATTTTCCCATCCAAAGCAGGAAAATGACCTCTTCGAACGTGGCATGATCGGCAAGCTCATGGATGTTGTAGCCGCGATAGCTGAGGACCCCGTTATAGCCATCGATGTAGCAGATTTCCGATTCTCCGGCGATGACGCCTTCAAGCCCTGCCGCGTTGGTTGGTGTGGAACTCATGTGCCCTTTTGTTTTATCAGTTTAAGAACGGTTTCCGCAGCTTTCCAACTGTTTGATGAATCATGTTGGCCAGGGGGCTTTTATTGGGGCAGGCGGGGAACGGCGAAAAACCGAGCGCGGAGCCATTCTTTTCCACCCAGAGTTTTTCCTGCCGGTCGGTCTTATCCACGGTGACGATCACCCCGGCATTGCAGCTTTCGCTATCGATAATACGAAGCGAACCCAAATTCGCCGCCGGGCCCCAATCTTCCATGAACTTCTGGTAATCGTAGCCTTTACAGGGTGCTGTATCGGTGCAGCCCCACGTGCCATACGCGCTCTTATAATCTTTCGCGCGCACAAGGCTCAGGAAGTGGCGCACGCTGCCTTCCTGCGCGTGATTTTTAAACAGGTAATAGCCCAGCGGGCCGAAGATGGCAAGGGAAAGGGCGGTGATGAAAAGCCATTTGAAGATCGCCTCGCGCCGCTCTTCACCCGCGCCGTATTGATCCAGGTATCCAGCCATCGGAGAAAGTCCTTCCGCTAACGCAATTCTACTTGACCGGATATGCTTTGTCGTACGCCGCGATGGCTTCGGTGGTGATTTCGGTGGCTGCCTTAAAATAAATCGCAGTCTGCGTATCGATGACGATATCGAACCCTTTCGCCTCCGCCAACGTCTTCACGACGGCCTGCATTTTCTGCGCGGCCTTGCCTAAAATTTCATTCCGGTCGCGATCCACATCGGCCTGCAAGTCTTCGCCCATGCGCTGCAATTCACGCTGGCCGCGCGTGCCCCGCGCCTGCAGATCGCCTTCGGCCTGTGGCGTCAACTTTCCCTGGCCCTGCTGCAGTTGCGTTTGAATACCCTGCAGTTCCTGTTCGAGTTTCTGCGCGGCCTGCTGGCGCGGTTTGTATTTCAATTCCAGCTCCGCCGACGCTTTCTTGATATCGGCGGATTCCAGAACGGCGCGCTGCAGATTGACTGTGGCAACTTTGGTCTGGGCCGGCAAGGCGCTGGCTAACGAGAGCAGGGCAATGCTGAGCATACCCGTCCTAACCGCTACGGAATTGAACATAAATGAGGAGACTCCTTTTTCGATTGAAACTGACAGGTTAGCATTGCCGAAAATCACGCTCAGCGCGCCGGGCAGCTAACCTTTACTAATTTACTTCTTTTGTGAACATTTCGGACAGCACACGCCCAACTGAACCGCTGGGCTGCTCCACGCCCAGCATGGCGGCAAGCGTAGGCGCGATATCGTTCACCGTGATGGTCTGGTAATATTTGCCGGCGCGCACACCGGGGCCCATGAAGATGACGGGGACGTGCGTGTCGTAATCGAGCGTGGTGCCATGGGTGGTGCCGCCGCCGGCGCCGAACAGCCAATAGGGCTCCAGCAGAACGAAAAGATCGCCAGAGCGGGAGGGGAAGAAGCCGTTCGCCACGCGCGTACCGGTTGCGTCTTCGCGCACTACGCCGGCGAGCAATTGCGTGCGAGTGTATACGCGGGCAACATGCGGCAGCGCCATTAATGCATCGGCGGCCACACGATCCACTTCGGCGCGATCCAGCTTCTTCTGCGCGATGGTTTCCGTGTTCAGGTAAGTCATGCTTTCAAACGAACCCGCGATCCAAGTGGCCTTTCCAAAGCGCTGATCCAGCGCGGCCTGAATCGTTTTTTCAATCGTTCCTAAACCCAAGCGTCCGCCGGGCATCTTGCGCGCGACACTCACTTCGGGAACCGGCGCGACGCCATGATCGGCGGTCATGACGAACAACACGCTTTGGGGGCCAAGTTCGCGCTCAAGGAATGCAAACAGCTTGCGGAACAGCAGGTCGGTACGCAGCGACATGTCTTGCACCTCAGGGGCGTCCGGTCCCATCATGTGGCCGACATAATCGTTTGCGGAGAAACTGACGGTGAGCAGGTCCGTCACGCCGCGCTTCCCTAACTCCTCTTTCAGCACGGCGGCTTCAGTGAAGCTCTCGATTAATTCATTGCTCCACGGAGACGCAGCCAGGCTTGCATTCAAAGCCTCACCCGGGGAAGTGAACTTGTGGCCCATCCAATCTGTGTTGGCGAACTTATCGCCGGGCCGGCTGGCGTTGTATTCCTTCACCCATGCGGGCAGGTCAGCGAAGTAATAGGTGCTGCTCACGAAGTTACCGCTTCTGTTATCGAACCAGTAAGCCGCGTCGGCCATGCGGCCCGCCGGCAAGATGGCGGCGCGATCTTTAAGAGAGATGCCCACCACCTTGGCCTTTGTATTCGCGATTTTCATTTCATCGCCCAGACAACTGACCAGCATGCGGCGCGGCGAGGAAGCTTCGCCCGCGGAGCCGAGCAGCGCCGCTGTGCCATCGGAAACGCTGCTGACCCTGCTGCCGGAGGCGCGGTCAAACCATTCGTTCGCGATAATGCCGCTGACCGAAGGAGTGGCGCCCGAAAGCACAGTGCTATGACCGACGGCGGTGACCGTGGGGAAGTGGTTGTAATGAGCGTTCGCGAAGACAGCGCCCTTGGCCAGCAACTGTGCGATGCCGCCGTTATAGCCGGCCCGAAAGCGCGTCAGATAATCGTAGCGAAACTGGTCGACCACAATGGTGACCACCAGCTTGGGCTGCTTGGAGAGCTGGGCCGTCGACTGAAATTCGCAGAAGAGGAGAAGTGCCGAAACAAACAGCGGGCGCATTCCGTTCAGCGTACCAAATGGCCTGTATCGATTCGGTGAAACGAACCCAATTCGCGGACCGGGCTTTTAGCGCACTAAAATATGGACGGCGCGGGCGCTGGATTCATCGCCCACAAACCGAACGGTCACATGCGCTCTGGCTGTAATCGCCCCCTCCACTTTCGTGTTGGCGTCGATGGCAAAAGTGCGCGTGGCCGCCGATTCCTTGCCCAGCCCCTTGCGGTTCACGGTGATTTCGGTGGCGCTGACGGAAACGACATTGCCCGAAAAGAAATCGCCGGATTGAGATGCGCTGCCGGGCGGATCTTGCGCGCGAACAGGCACGGCTGGAGAGACAAAAGCCGCGGCAATCAGCGCTATGAAAATATAAACCCGCACAATCCAGAGTATTCCAAATAGGTTAGCGCCAGAGGAACTCACCATTAAACTTTGTTCATACCTCCGGCTGATTCCACCGTCAGTACCGGGGCCGGGGCGTGAGTGTTCGGCAGCCTGACGCGGAAAGTGGTTCCCGCGCCCACCGTGCTTTCCACTTCAACGGAACCGCCATGGGCTTTCACAATCCACGAAACAAAACTGAGACCGAGACCCAAACCTTTTTCCGGGCTAGCCTTCGGATCGCGGCCTGTTACGCGATAGAAGCGGTCGAAAATGTGGGGCAGATGTTCGGCATCGATGCCGCTGCCGGTGTCGCTCACCTGGAACACCACAAACTCACGCTGACAGCGCAGCTCCAGATGCACTCGTCCTCCAGCGGGCGTGAACTTCAGCGCGTTTGAGAGCAGGTTCGAAAGCATGCGTTCAATTTGTATACGGTCCAAATCCGCTTCGCAAAATGGCGGTGTCTGGATGTTGAGCTCAATCGAGGCGCTTTCAGCCGGCAGTTGAAACTGCTCACCCAATTCGCGCACAAGCTCGCTTGCATCGAACTGGGTGCGCGTGAGCACCACTTGGCCTGTCTCCGCCTGTGAGAGCAGCAGCAGCGCTCGCACAATATGGCTGAGCCGCTCGATATCGTCCAGCGAATCGACAATGGCATCGCGGTACTGTTCTTTGGTATCGGCCGTCATGAGCGCCACTTCCAGCTGTCCGCGCAGGATTGTGATCGGCGTGCGAAGCTCATGCGAAACGTCCGTCGAAAACTGTCGCACCTGAACAAAGGAAGCTTCCAGCCTCTCGATCATCCGGTTGAAGGTTTCGATGAGAACATCGAGTTCGTCGCCCGCGCCGCGCTGTGGAATGCGCAGGCTCAGGTTTGAGCCGGTGATGCGCTGGGCCGTTTTCGCCACTTGCAGAACGGGAGAAAGCCCGCGCCCGGCCAGAACCCAACCCACCAGGCTACCGCCCAGCACCATCAACGGAATCAGCCCCGCGGCCAACCAGTTGAAGCGCCGGAGCAGTTCCTGGTTATCGGTGAGAGAACGGCCAATGGAGACGTGATAGAGCACATTCGGGGGAGACTCATCCGCAATCAGGCCCTTGCGAATGAGGTACAGCACCTGATTGCTGTTGGTCTTCTCCACCCACTTTTCGGGCGACGATGACGCCTCCCGAATCACCGCTGGACTATCGAGCCCCAGAAGCCGGAACTCCGGCGATTCCTGAATAATGTTGCCATCGGTATGCGACAGCAGATAGACCTGCCTGAGGCGCGCACCGATAGCGGCTTCATCGGGGTCATGGTGGTCCTCATACCAGATGGGCTTGCCATGCTCAATCCGCAGGTATCCTTTCAGCGCCCCCCATTCCTGATCCAGAGTTTCGCGAGTCTGGCTCTGCAGGCTGAGCACCAGAAACTGGCGAAACAAAACTGCCGACGTGCCGAACAGGAGAGTGAAGAAAAAAGCGTAGCTGGCCGTCAGGCGAAACCGCAGTCCCTTGACGGTTCTACCGCTCATGTCAGTAAGGCCGTTCGAAAGGTGTTTCCACGGGCGCAAGACCAGCGGGCTTTTCCGGAGCCTCAATCATGTAACCGATGCCGCGCACCGTTTGTATCAACTTCGTGGGAAAGCGGTCGTCGATCTTACTGCGCAGATGCCGGATGTAGACGTCGACAATGTTGGTGAGGCCGTCGTAATCCAGGTTCCACACATGTTCGACAATCATGGTGCGGCTAAGCGGGCGGCCCTTGTTCCGCATCATATATTCCAGGATGCCGAACTCCTTGGGCGCAAGATCGATCACCTCGGCATCGCGCGTCACCTTGCGCCGCATCACGTCAAGCTGAAGATCGGCCACCTGCAACTTCTCTGGCGCCGGCTGGCCGCGCCGTAGCAGCGCGCGAACACGGGCAAGCAGTTCCACGAAGGCGAACGGCTTGGTGAGGTAATCGTCCGCGCCCTGTTCCAGGCCCTTTACGCGATCATCCACCGCGCCACGCGCACTTAGAATCAGAACGGGCGGCCCACCCTTGCGCGTGCGGATGCGCTCCAGCACTTTCAGGCCGTCCATATCGGGGAGCATCAGGTCCAGAATGATCAGGTCGTAATCCGTTTGACCCGCCAGTTGAACCGCCGTCGCGCCATCGGCCGCAGCATCCACCGCGTAACCCGCGCCTTGCAGTCCGCGAACTAGAAAGTCGGCAATCCGCTTCTCATCTTCCACGACCAGGAATCGCATCTGCCATCTAGTTTATTGCACACCTTACTTCTTCTTGCGAACGGAAATGCGTCCGTTGAAGGTGGTGAAAGTAGCTTCGGGTCCGCCGCCATTTATGGTGCCGTAGAGAGCGCGGTCCGCTTTCATGTGGAAACGGCCGTTCTTGGAATCGTTCGGATCGGTGGTTGGCTTGTTGCGGGCAAGGTCCAGTTTGATGTCGAAATCGCTGTAGATCTCGCCGTTGTCAGTTTTCATTTTCATGTTGGCGCGCAGGTCGCCGGGAAGGGTAACATCCACATCGCCGTTCAGTGTGCTGAAAGAGATTGGCTTGCCGGGGTCCAGGCGGTCCACGGTCGCTTTGATTTCGCCATTGAGAGAGTGCGCAATCACAGTACCCGATACGCCGTTCAGAAATATCCGGCCGTTCAGATTGTTCACGTCCACTTCGCCGTTGACACCTTCGACGACGATGTCGCCGCCATTGGTGCAGCGTACTTTGACGGACGTGTTCGCCGGCACGCTGACAACCAAGTGGGGCGAGCGGCCGGAACGTGTTCGAATGTTGATCATATTGTCTTCTTCATCGATATCGAGCCCGGCCGTCCCCGGCAGTTCCAGGCGCTTCATGCCTTCCATATCGGCGGAGCCACGGCGGCGTTCGCGTTCACGGCCGCTCCGCGCCGCCTCATGTGTTTCCACAATCACTTCCTTTCCGGAGTACGCCTTGACGGTTACGCCGCCATCCATCGTCGAGATGTTGACAACCCTGGGGCGCGAAGATGCACGCGCTGGAATCACCACGCGATCTCCAGATGCCTCCTGACCGGTTAAGACGGACGGCACAACTATCAAGAATGCAACTGCAAGACATGTAATTTTCATTTCGAGGGTTTCCCTTCCTGCTTGGTATGAAGGCGAATATTGCCGTTCACGGTTTCGAATATCAGCTCCGGGCCGCCTTGCCCCGTGCGGCCCCGCGTCAACTTGTTCGAGCGATAAATATACTTGCCGTTCTTCGATTCCGCTTCACCCGCCATCTCCGGCATCGGTGTGACGTCGAAATCGGTATAGACCTGGCCATTGACTGTCTTGAAACTCATTCCCGCGGCAAGTGGCGGTTGGAAGTACACATCCACCTCACCGTTCACCGTACGAAACGAAGTGGCTTCCGTCGGATTATGGCTGAAGGCGACGGTGACGGTCCCATTGACCGCGTTTACTGAACCAGAGCCGGAAATTCGATCTAACAGAATTGGGCCGTTGACGTTTCGCACGTCAAACTCTCCCGACGTGTTCTTCAACATTACCCGGCCGCCATTCACGGATTTCAGAACGACGTCGATGTTCGTAGGAACCTGGATTTCAAAATCGACCGAGACCTTATATCCGCTGTACCGATCGCCGCGATAGCTGCGATTGCGGAAAGGTCCGTCCAGATAGATACGCGCGAAGTTACCCTGGCTATTCATATCCAGCTTTACCTCGCGCTTCGCTTCGGCCAGAGCCTCGGGCGATTGCGCGCGGAACCGCATGTCCGCGGACATCTTCACTTCGCTGCCTGAGTAACCTGTCACGTGAATGAAGCCAGAAATGCCGTCCACCAGCAGTTTGGCTCTACCCGAACCTGCTGTGGTCACGTTGAACGTCTTATTTACTTGTTGGTGCTCATCTAACTTCCAGCGGTTTTCCGAAGCCGCTGTGAAAGCGAGAGCAGTAAAGAAACATAGCAGTAACTTGTTCATCAGGCGGCTCCTAATTTATTCAATCCCCACTGCGCGCGCTGGCGCACAGCCGGGTTTACATGCGGATCTTTCACAAGCTTTTGAAGAGCCGGAGTAACATCGGCTTCGTTGCGACCCACTAACAGATCGATCAGCCCGATCTGCACCAGCGGTGAATCCTGCGTGGGAATTGCATCGATCAGCGCGCGGCTTACAGTGGGCGTGCCAGCGAATTTCTGAAGCGCATCCAAGGCCGAAAGCCGGACATTGATGTTCGTATCATGGCTGACCGCATACAAGAGCGCCGATTCCACTTGCGGATCGGGCCGCTCCATGCGGTAGCTATAGCTCACCCCGCGCAAACGCGCACCGGAAGATTGCTGCTCCAGCAGAGAAAGCGTGACAAGCTGACGCATGCTTTCTACTTCGCTCTTCAATTGCGCGTAGTCTGTTTGCCGGTCAGTCGCGCGAGCCGGAAAGGCATAGCGGCCAGCAGCCGCTCCGCTGAATAGCAGAAGCGCGGCGCACGCAGCAGCCGCCCAGGCCGGCAAGGGAAACGCAAACCAGCTATTCTTCGCACGCGCCGTATGCTGCGCCGCCAAACCGCACTGGTATACCGAAAGCATTTCCTGAAAGCGAGGCCGCAGGGCAGGTGAAGGCTCGGCGCCTTCCAGAAGCTCCATCTTTTGCCAGACGGTATCGAGCTTCGCCACTTCGTCCCGGCACGCAGCGCAGCCATCCAAATGTTCCAGAAGGCGCGCTCGCGCGCTCTCCTCGATCGACCCTGAAAAATACTCCGGGATCTGGTCTTTCACTCGCTCGCAAATCATGATGCTTTCTCTCCTCGCAAGGCGAAAAACCTGTCGCCCAGCTCACGCATGGCGCGAAACACACGCACCTTCACCGCTCCGGGTTCACACTTCAAAACCGAACCGATTTCTTCATACTTCATTCCCTGAAAACGGCTGAGAATCAGAACCTCGCGCTTCTCCACGGGAAGCGCAGCCATCGCACGGCGAAGCAGCGCGATCTCCTGCTTGCGCCCAAATTGTTCTTCCGGATGCTTGTCTGGACTGCGGAATTCGAGCGTCCTGCCTTCGGAGGAATCCGGAAGTGGCATGTCCGCGCGGTTTCTGGTGGAGTGATCGATATGAACGTTGCGGGCGATCTGGTAAGCCCAGGGCCGGAACGCGGTGTTCGATTGGAAGGTGAGGCGGTATTTCAAGATCCGGAAGAAAACTTCCTGGACCATATCCTCGCTGGACTCGCGAAAGCCTGTGAGGTGAAAAAAGTATCGGTACAGAGGCCGGTGATAGCGGTCGAAAAGCAGTGCGAGGCGGCCGGCATTGCCGTCCCGCACCTCTGTCATGAGTGTTTCATCGTCCACAGTTATCCGGTTTCCAAAACTAGATACCAGTGGAGCGCGAAAAGGTTACAGCGGGGACGAAATTCGGTAGGGCCTAATCGCCTTGCGCGACATTTTGCGCCGCTTGAAACGCGGCCGGCATAGACGCTTTTGTCTCGCCCCGCGCTTTCAACTCGCGCACGCGGTCTGCGGCTTTTCTGCCGGCAAGAAACGCGTGATCGGAGTTATAGTATTCCCACTCGCTATAACGGCCGGCCAGCACGATATCGCGCTGCCCCAGCCAATCGCGAATCTGAGCGACACTGGCCGCCCGGCCATGGTCGTAGACCACGTAGGCATACGGCATGTCTACCTGGTTTGCCGTCACGATAGGGTCGTCCGCATTGAAGATTCCCACCTTGATGCAGTCTTGAATACAGCGCTCAATCAACTCAGCTCCATCGCACGGCAGCGGCTTATATTCCGAGTAAGTGATTTCGCAGGTCAGGCCGAAACCGCCGGCCGGATTGCAATGCGGACTCGCATTTCCCTGTACGAAGATGCGATGGAAGACAGAGTCTTCCGGATAATAAATCCAGTGCTTCTCCGTCAGGTGCTCGCGGCCGACACCAATGTTTACGCATCGCACGGAGACATGACGAAGGCTCTGTGCCGCATCGTGAATCTCCGCCGGCGCCTCATTCCCGATGGCGCGGATCAACAGCGGCAGCGGCATGGTGCTGACCAGCGAGCTATAGCGCAGCTTCGTTCCATCGGTAAAAGTCAGCGAGTGCGCGGCGGGCGAAATGGATTTCACCTTGGTATTCAGCCGCAGTTCACCCTTCATGTGCGGAAGGAAGCCATTCATCAGAGCCTGGAAACCGCCATGCAGCGGGTAGCCGAAGCGCGCATTGGGGCCCATGGGCTTACCTACCGGCCGCAGCGCGCCTTCAATCATCTCTCCCAGATCGGGAACGGGAACGCGGCCGCCCAGCCACGATGTCTCCATCTCTTTCAAAGGCACGGCCCAAAGTTTTTGATTGTACGGCACCGCGAAATGTTTCGCGATCCCCGCGCCCCACACCTTGTAGATGAACTCTTCGAAGTTACGCGGCTCCCCGGTGTAATCCGCGGCTAACGGCGCTGAACTTTCCATCACGCCGTCCGCGCAACAATCCGTAATCGATTCCGCTTTACATTCCGAAGCCGACGACGAAACTGCGCCATTCTTCTTCGCCGGCGCACTCGCGGGAGCAGCGGTCTTCTTCGCAATAGAACCGAAGCGGGATTCGATCGCACCCACAATGCATTCCTGAATCACTTCAGGCGGCAAGCCGTACAGCGCGCCCTGGAACGGATACCGCGTATACACATTCTTGCTGTAAATCCATGCTTCGCGATCCTGCCAATGAACGTTGTCGCCCAGCAGCATCTTGTACAACTCATGCACATAGGGGTCGTTCGAGAACATGATGTGGCCGGCGAAATCGAACGTGAAGCCCTTGTCTTCAATCGACCGGCACCAACCGCCCACGCGGCTGTTCTGTTCCAGCAAAACGGCATCTTCGCCCAAGTGATATGCGGCACTCAAACCAGTTGGCCCGGCGCCGATCACCACCGTTGGCGCACTGGTGCTTGTAACCGCTGCGCCGCTGGTCTTCTGCACCGCGGCCGGCACGAACACGCCGTCTTCCAAACTGTGATTCTTCTCGATCGTACTCGCAATCAAACTATCCATTTCTTGTACGGTGGTCTCCCAAGACGTCTTCTGAAGAACAGTCCGCATAGCGGATATTCGGGTGAGCTTCTCCGTTTCCGAAGCATGCAGGGCAATCTCGCAAGCTGAGGTGAACGCTTCCGGCGTTTCGCCAAGATAGACAATCTTGCCGTAAGGCTCCTCAACATCCGTGATGGGAGTGCTCACAATCGACTTTTCCGCCGCCATATACTCCAGCGTCTTCGTAGGGCTGATGAACTTGGTGGATTCGTTGCGCGCGAATGGCAGCAGACATATATCCCAGCCGCTCAGCAGGCCGGGCAATTCGGCATACTGCCGCTGGCCCATGTAGTGGATGTTTGCGCGCTCCGGCAAAGTGGCCGGATCGATTTTGACAACCGGACCTACCATCACGATCTGCCATTCCGGGTGAGCGTCGGCCATGTACGCAATCAATCCAAGATCGATGCGTTCATCGATGACGCCGAAAAATCCGAGACGCGGATGCGGGAGTGCGGCCTGGTAATCGGGCTCCTGAGCGGTACCGTTTTTTGCCTGGCGGAAGTGCTCCGCATCCACGCTGCTTGAAAAGCAATGCACGTTGGGATGCCGATTCTTCTTCGCGCGATACAGGCTTGGGCCGCCGGTGAACACCAGGTCCGCCAGCGCCAGCAATTGCGTCTCGTTGTCCAGCAACTGCTTCGGCGCATGCAGGAACGCCGAAAGCTCATCCATGCAATCGTAAACCACGGCCATGGGCACCAACGGCTCGGAAAGCGGCAGCGCCATCGGCGTATAGAACCACGCAACGTAGTTTGCGAAGTGCTCCTCGGCGAGTAACTTCGCCACCATTTCTTTCAGCAGTGGCATCTGCGCATCGCAGAAGCCGCCTTGGTGTACCGGTGTGTGCGGCCGGCAAACCAGCACGTTATTGCCGCCATCGATCTTCTCCCAGCGCGGCTCACCCGCCGTGAAGACCGGTTCCTCAACGAAGAGTACTCGCCGCGTTTTCGCCAACCGCGAGAGTATGTGTTGCGGCCTTTGAAAGACAAAATCCCACCGTAGGTGCGAAAAGGTCAAGACATCGAAAGGACGCCGCATAAATTCTCCCTGTTGAAATGAATTGGAATGGTAGCGGAGGTATTCCGCGCCACTCGTCTACGGCCAAATAAGCAATCTTTTGACCAGAGTCGATTTAAGTACTTACAGGCACCCGAAGGAAGCTAACTCGGCTTGAACGGCGCGCAGAGATTCCGCATAAGGGGAATTCAGCACGCGTTTGAGGACGCCTGATGTTTCTCGAGTATAGTCCCAAAGCCCGCTGTTATGCCAGTGCCCGGTGTTTCCCCAGTCGTAACGATCCATGATGGGATAGAGGCAAATGCCGGAAACCGGTATGCCGTTCTTGCGCGCCAAAACCACTTCCCTACCTATTTCTTCAATCCACGGCCCGCGCCCGACGCCGACATCGCTGGTTTCCGCCAAAAACATCGGAAGCCGGTAATGTTCCCAAATATCCAGCAGCAAAAGATGTAAGGGCCGCCATCGCGGATCGCGCGGACGCTGGTTCCACATCAGCCGCTTGCCATCGTTCACGTTCCATTCATTGGTGGCGTAAAAGTTAGCGCCCAGAATGTCCAGGTATTCCGGCTTGCCACCCAACTCGGGCGCCTGGCGGCCGGCGATCATGTCCCAGGCTTCGAATTGCGATTCCGAATAGCTACGGGCACGCTCCTCGGTTTGCGGTTCTTCTCCGGGCTGCGGCAACACGTGGATGGTGGGCTCCGGGAACACAAATCGCGCGCGCGAATCCACGCTGCGTACTGCCTGCACCGCGCCCACCGCTGCCCGCACAAGCTGACGCTTGATCTCTACATCCTTACCTTCCGCGTGCGGGAACATCAGCCCTCTTGCTGCCGCCCACGCGAAGAAAGAGATTTCATTTACCGGCGCATAAAACGGGACGTCGTCCGAATGCGAGCGCACCACGCCAGCCGCAGCTTCGGCAAAACGCGCGAACCGGTCTGGAAACTCCGGTGACAGCAGGTCAAGAAAATCCGGCCAGCCGTAATGGCACAGATCCCAAATCACCTGCACGCCTTGCCGCCCGGCAGCTTCCAGCATGGGCACGAATGAAGACCAGTCATAGCGCCCCCGCTCCCGCTCAATCAAATGCCAGCGCAAGCCATCGCGCGCGGTTCTGATTTTCTGCGTCCGCAGCAACGCATAGTCCGCTTCGGCTTGCACGTCATGCTGCACGCCGGCGATCATGTCCAGCCGCTGGTCCACGTGATTGCGGTGCGTGGAACACTCAAAGCCGCCCATCCAGAACGAGCGGAATAAATCGGGTGAACTAAGCGGGCTTCGGTCTGTCAATGCCGGTCCTGCGTCTTATAATCTTCCGCCGGCACCAGGTACTGGTGACGCTGGAAATGCATCATACGCTCCCGCCAGAAAAACTCCACCTGGCGATCTTGCGAAAAGCGAGTTCCGCGCGTGGCAACAGCTACTTCTTCCAGCGGAAACTTCGGCGTGCGGTCCGCAAACAGCAAGCCGTTCGCTTCCTGGTAAGTGTCGGCGAACTGCGTATAGCAGAAGCCCGCCAAGGCAACCAATTGCCGCACTACCCCAACCAACGCAGTGTATCGTTCGCCAAACTGGGCAGACGTTTCGGAGCGCGCGTAACCCCAGGTACCGGCTTTATCCTGCGACAGCGCAATGCCGCCGAATTCAGTCAGCATGAGCGGCTGATCTGACCGGCCCTGCCCATCCAGCAGCAGCAGGCGGCCGCCCGGGCGCTCCCGCTTGAACAGCGAAGCCTGCACCTCATCGACACCGTAGCGCCGGCCGATTCTTTCCGGCTGGTCATCGTAATCGTGAATGCCGATGATGTCTGTGGCGACACTTTCCCAGCCATCGTTTCCGATCACAGGGCGCGTCGGGTCCAGCGTCTTGGTCATGTGATAAACAGCCTGCACATAGTGCCGCTGCGCCGGGCTGTCCGGCAGGTCCGGCACGCCCCACGATTCGTTGAAAGGAACCCAAGCCACAATGCACGGGTGGCTGGAATCTCTGGCAATCACCTCTGACCATTCACGGCTCAGGCGCTCAATGGAATCACGCGTGAAGCGGTACGCCGAAGGCATTTCCTCCCACACCACCAAGCCCAGCGTATCCGCCCAGAACAGATACCGCGGGTCTTCAATTTTCTGGTGCTTGCGCACGCCGTTGAAGCCCATCTGCTTGGCCAGTTCCACATCGCGGCGCAGCGCATCGTCATCGGGCGAAGTAAGGCCGGTCTCCGGCCAATAGCCCTGATCGAGCACCATCCGCAATTGATAGGGCCGGGAGTTCAGGCAGAACCTATCGCCCTGTATCGATACAGCGCGCAGGGCCGTGTAGCTCAGCGCGGAATCCAGCACCTGCCCGTGCTCATCCAGCAGCGAAATCTGGGCATGAATCAGCGTGGGCGAAGAGGGCGTCCAAAGCAGATCGTTGCGGTAATCGTCGATACCCGGGTCGGAGAGCGCGATTCTACGATTTACCTCGCCCGCCACAACGCCATAGGTGTCGTCCGCGACCAATAGGTTGCCCACGTGAAGCCGCACGTTCAGCTTCAAGCCATCCAGGCGAGAGCCTCCCATGGTCGCCTCGAAGCCAAGTTCCCACCGCTCCATGTTCGGCGTCCAGCGGACAAAACAAATAAACGCCGGCGGCACGCGCTCCAGCCACACGGTTTGCCAAATGCCGGTGGTGCGGGGATACCAGATGGAATGCGGGTCCAGCTGCCAATCCTGTTTGCCGCGAGGTTTGGCGAGGTCGGAGGGGTCGTCCTCCGCGCGCACTTCAAGCGTCTGCTCACCCTCTGCAACCAGGCTGTCGGTGATGTCGCACTGGAAGGGCGTGTAGCCGCCGGTGTGCTGCCAGACAAGCCTGCCATTCAGCCAGACGGTTGCGTGATAATCCACGGCGCCGAAGTGCAAAATCAGCCGGCAGCCGCTTCCCAACGAAGGCGCCGTAAACTTGCGCCGGTACCACACCGCGCGATAAAACCCGGTATCGTGAACGCCACTGGCTGCCGTCTCCGGCGCGAAGGGCACCACAATTCGCCGGTCGAAGGAAACCTGCGAGGGTTGCGAAAAACTTGCATGGTGGTCGATCGCGAAATCCCATGCTCCATTCAGAGACTGCCAATCGGCCCGCTCAAGCTGAGGCCGGGGATAGCCGTGGGCGTGAGCGGCATCGAACACGCTATGGTCAGGCACGCTGTTTTCAGGCAAGTTGTTCAAAGTGCTCCCAATCGAGAGAGACGGCGGAGATGGGCCGCGCGTTTACATCGCTAATTTACAACCCGATCATACGATGAACTTGGGCCCGCGCGGAGACAAAATCATCGGGTCTGTCAGGTGTCTGGGCTGAAAATTCGCGCTCGACCAGTGCGATCCGGGCGCGAAAGTCAGCCCCGTAAAGAAGCCGATTTCCCGCCAGCAACAGTACCGCACCATGGCCCGAATTCGCGTGCCATTCAGATTGATCAGCACCACGTCGCCTTCCGGCAATTCATTTTCGGTTTGTAAACACAAACCCAGCGTTGAGATGTCCTCTAGCAGCGCTTTCTCTTTTTGCGTCTCACCGCGAGCATCCGTCCACTCAATGTCCAGCATGTCGGCGCAGAGGAGCCGCCGGCTGTTTCTTTTCTCGCTCATGCCTAAAACATCGGCTTTGTTCCCGTGGAACTTTAGATGGGGCGGTCAAGAGGTTAAAATGAAAGTTCTAGCGCGATGGAGAACCTTTACGAATGAGCGTGCCCGTTTCCCAGATGTGGACCGTTGCCACTTATGTGCTGAAAAATAAGCTGGCGGGGCGCAATCGCTATCCCCTGGTGCTGATGCTGGAGCCGCTGTTCCGCTGCAACCTGGCCTGCGCCGGATGCGGAAAAATTCAGTATCCCGCTCACATTCTGAAAAAGAACATGACGCTGGAGCAGGCTTTCCGCGCGGTGGATGAGTGCGGCGCACCCATGGTGACCATTCCGGGCGGCGAACCGCTGATGCATCCGCAGATCAAAGAGCTTGTCGAAGGCCTGGTCGCGCGCCGGAAATATATTTACCTGTGCACCAATGCGCTGCTGTTGCGCGAAAAGATCGACCAGTTCAAGCCCAGCAAATACCTGACCTTCTCTGTCCACATGGATGGCGAGCGTGAGCATCACGATTTTTCCGTGTGCCGGGAAGGCGGCTACGACATCGCTCTTCAGGGTGTCCGCGAGGCCATTCAGCGCGGCTTCCGCGTCACCACCAACACCACGCTCTTCGATGGCGCCGACCCCGCGAGCGTCCGCCGCTTCTTCGACGAAATGATGCAGGAAGGCGTGGAAGGCATGATGCTCTCCCCTGGCTATTCGTACGAGAAGGCGCCCGACCAGCAGCACTTCCTCGGTAAGGAAGTTACCCGCTCGCTGTTCCGCACCATCCTTTCGAACCGCAAGAAGAGTTGGAAGTTCAACCAGTCGCCGCTTTTTCTGGAATACCTGATGGGCGACCGCCATTACACCTGCACCCCCTGGGGCATGCCCACTTACAACATCTTCGGTTGGCAGAAACCTTGTTATCTGCTGCAGGATGGCTACGCCGAAACTTTTCAGGAGTTGATGGATTCCACCGCATGGGCGAATTACGGAACCGAAAGCGGCAATCCGAAATGCGCGAATTGCATGGTGCATAGCGGCTATGAAGCCTCGGCGGTGAATGAGACCTTCGGCTCCCTTCGCGGACTGCTCACCACCGCGCGGGCCATGTTCCGCTCGGCGCACCCGAATGAGCAGGCGCTTCGCGATCTGGCGCGGCCACGCCGTTCTGCCGGGCCGGAACTGGTGCAAATTTCAGGCGAGCGCGAGGCCAACCAAGAGGTTGGCGTTTGACCGAACTCGAAGGCCGCGTGTTTGAAAATGCCACCGAGGAGGAGTTGCGCTCCGCTTTGGAACAGGCATTCGATTATCGCGGCGATGTGACTCTCACCAAACGTGATGGAACGCGCGTTGAAGGCTACATTTTCGACCGCCACACTGCGGCCACTCTGCAGGATTCCGCCGTCCGTCTTTTCCCGAAAAACTCCGGCACCAAGATTATCGTGAGCTATGCCGATATCGCCGGGCTGGCTTTCACGGGCCGCGATACGGCTGCCGGAAAAAGTTGGGAAGCTTGGGTCAAAAAGTATTGGGAGCGCAAGCAGGCCGGCGAAACCGGAATCGCTAACGTGCCCGAAGTGCTGGAGTAGCTTTTTTCCGTAGGCCGTAGTGTGCAGCCAGGTAATCCAGCAGAAGCTTTCTCTGCGGCGCCTTCGCGCCCATGGCCTCCATTTTTTCCACCTCGCGCGCCCAATCCGCGCGTGAAAGGCGCGCGGCCCGAACCGGGTCCAGCGGATGGCACGTGCCGCAGGTTGCCTGAAGGCGCCGCTCGTCGAACGCTACCTTCTCTGGATCTGGCAGCATGGCAAGGAACAGAACCGGCAGTATCGCCATGCGCTAGTGCTTCTCCGCCGCTGCTTCGGCTGCGGCAATTTCCACCTTTTCCGCTTTAATTTCCACCTTCATCTTGGCAAACACACTCATTAACACATTCGCCACCCACACCAGCGCAAACTCCGCGATCAGATAGCCGCGCCAATCATCGAACATCAGCTTATAGCGTGTTAGAACCAGAAAGCCCGCGGTCACATAGTGGCTGAAACAGTATTCGCAAGTGAACAGATAGAACGCTTTTCGCTCGAACAGCCGCCGGCAGGTCTTGCTCTTCTCGATGCAGTATTCGCGGGGCTCACGAAACACCTCCTCATGCGTTACTGTCCAGGCAACCGAGGCAATCGGAATCGCCAAAATAAAAAGATAAATCAGTTGCCGTCCCAGCTCAACAACGTCGGTAATCACGCGTCGGGAACCGCAATTAAAGCGCCAACGGGCGCACTTACTCCAGACCGAGCCGTTTCGCCATGCCGATTCGCTGAATTTTTCCCGTCGCGCCGCGTGGAATATCTGTCAGAATCACAATCTGCTTCGGCACTTTGAATCGCGCCAGCCGATCGCGCACGAATGCTTTCAGTTCAACCTCAGACGCCGCTTCGCCGTCTTGCAAAACAACCGCGGCGCACACGCGTTCGCCCAAATCCGCGCACTGTGCACCGAAACAAACCGCGCTGGACACGGCGGAATGCGCCAGCAAAACTTCGTCAATCTCAGCGGGCGAAATCTTCTCCCCACCTGAGTTGATAATCTCTTTGATCCTGCCGCGCAGCGTCAGATAGCCGTCATCATCCACCTGGCCCAGATCGCCCGTGCGGAACCAGCCGTCGTGAAATGCGGTTTCATTTGCCTCGGCCGGCACGACGTACCCAAGCATCACAGCGTCACCCTGAATCACCACCTCACCCGTTTCGGACGCACCTTCGGCGACGCCGCCGGCATGCAGGATACCGAAGCGCGTGGTGTGCGACACCCCCACACTGCCCTGCTTGCGCGAACCGGGAGGCGGCGGATTCGACGACACCTGATGCGATGCCTCGGTCATTCCATAACTATTCAAGGCCGCGCAGCCGAAACGATCTTCCAACTGCTCTGCAATCTTTACACTCAAGTGCGCCGAACTGGAGCGAATGAAGCGCAATGGCCGGACGCCGGCCATCCGAAGTTCGCGGCCCAAGATCATCTGATGCATCGCCGGCACTGCCGTATACCAGTTCGCTTCCGATTCCCGCAGCGCCCGCATAAATTGCAAAGCGTTGAACCCGGGCGTGCAAAACACAGGGCATCCGGCCGCGGCGCTCGCCAGCAGGGCGCCCACCAGGCCGTGAATGTGGAAGAGCGGCATCACGTTCAGGCACCGGTCATCGGGGGTCAATCCCAGTGTCGTGGCGATGTTCAGCGCGGAATAGGTCAGATTGTTATGCGAAAGCGGAATCAGCTTCGGCCGTGCCGTTGTCCCTGAAGTATGCAGCAGCAGCGCAGTGTCATTCGCGTCAGCCAAGCCCGGTAAGGGGGCCGTGCGGCCCGTTGCTCCCTCCAGCACGAAGCTGCCGGCGGCTTTGTCGCATTGCGGGCGCAGAAGCAAGATACGAACTCCTAGTGCGATCGCGGTCTTGCTCGCGGCCTCGCAGAAACCGTGTTGGGTAATCAGGAACTGCACATTCAAATCGCGAAAATAGAATTCAAATTCGCGCTCGGAGTAAGCCGGGTTCAATGGCGCGAACACGGCGCAGGCAGATACGGCAAAGAACGCGCAGGCCAATTCAGGCCCGTTCGGCAGCACCACCGCCACGCAATCGCCGCGGCCGGCGCCGGACGAATTCAAAGTTCGCCGGGTTCTCTCAATTAGTCCAGCCAAATCGCCAGCCGTCAAATGACCGCGGCCCTGAGCGGAAATTACCGGTATTTTGGAACCGAACCCGCCAATTAACTCTGAAATCACCACTGATTGAGCATAAATGAAGAAGGCGCCGAAGCTTCAGTTTCCTTTTTAGTTAGACTTTAAGCAGATGCTTGTAGATCCTGCCACCGTGCGCAGCCTGCCCGACACCTTACTCAGCCTCAAAGATGCAAGCGGGTATGCCGGCCTGAACGTGGTTGCGGACGGCCATTTCGCCACTCTCGGCTTCGTGATGGATTCCATGAGCTGCATGCTTTCTTTCCTCGAAGACGGCCGGTACCTGCGCGCACTGCGCGCCAACAGCCAGGTACGCGCCGTCATCACGACAAGCAACTTGGCTTCCTCGCTTCCCGCCCACTTGGGCGTCGCCACCTGCCAGGATCCCCGGCACAGTTTTTTCGTCTTGCAAAACGCGCTGGCTGCGAACGGTTTTTACGGTCCGCTCACTCCCACCAGGATTCATCCATCGGCCCGCATACACCCACGCGCATCCATCGCCGAATTGGGCGTCGAGATCGGCGCAAATGTAACCGTCGCGGCGAACGCCGTCGTTGAAACCGGAACCTGCCTTATGCCCGGAGCCACTGTTCACGCGGGCGCCGTGCTGGGCGCAACCGGCTTCCAAACTCTTCGCCGCGGGAGCGAATTTGTTGAGATGTCGCATGTGGGCAAGGTGATTGTCGAAGAAGATGCCATTGTCTTCGCGAACGCCACCATCGCGCGCGGGCTCTTCCGCCAGGGTACGCACATTGGCGCCCGCTGCCGCATCGGCAACAATTCCTTCGTCTCGCATAACGTGACGGTGGGGCCCAACACGTTCATCGGGCACGGCGCGGTCATCAATGGCAATTCGCAAATCGGAAGGGAATGCTGGGTGGGTCCTGGCGCGGTTGTTGCGAACGGAGTTAGTTTGGGCGACAGAGCTTTCGTCAGCCTGGGTTCTGTGGTGATTGGCGATCTGGAGCCGGAAGCGCGCGTCAGCGGCAACTTCGCCGTACCTCACAAACGCTTCCTCAGGCAAATGGCACAGACGCGATAACATCGCCTTCGCCCATGCGAATTCTGCTCACGAACAACACGCTGGGAGAAAGAGCCGGGACGGAACTTTACCTTCACGACGTAGCTCTGGAACTGATGCGCCGCGGTCATCAACCGATTGCCTTCAGCACGGTGCACGGCCAGGTGGCGGGCGAATTGCGCGCGGCCACAATCCCCGTCATCGACAACTTGGATAAGTGCGGCCAGCCCCCCGATATCATTCACGGGCAGCATCACTACGAAACGCTCACCGCCTCGCTATATTTCCCCGAAACGCCGGTTGTGAATTTTTGCCATGGGTGGGCGCCGGCGCTCGAAGAGCCATTGCTCTCGCCGCGCGTGTTGCGGTACATCGCGGTCGATGACACCTGTCGCGATCGGCTGATAGACATGTTCGGCATCGCACCGGAGCGCGTTACCGTGCTGTTGAACTTTGTCGATACCGCTCTTTTCCGGCCGCGCGCGCCCTTGCCTTCGCGACCGTTAACAGCCCTAGCCTTCGGGAACTATTTCGCCGCGTCGCGGCAACTCGCCGTGATACGCGAGGCATGCGCGGAAGCGGGCATCGTTCTCGACGTCGTGGGTCTGCAAAGCGGCCACGCCATCTCGCATCCGCAAGACGTACTGCCGGGATACGATCTGGTGTTTGCCAAAGCGCGTGCCGCCATCGAAGCCATGGCCATAGGCACGGCGGTGATTCTGGCGGGTCCGCGAGGCATGGGCCCCATGGTGGATTCTTACAATTGGGAACGCCTGCGCCGCCTCAACTTCGGTGTTCGCTCACTCAATTTGCCGGTCCGGAACGAAATCGTTCTCGAACAGATTGGCCGCTACAATCCCGCCGAAGTCTCCCGCGTGAGCCAAATGGTCCGCTCACGTGCCTCTCTGGATGAAGCGGTGGATCGGTTGATCGAAGTGTATGAGCAGGTCATTGCGGAGTGGAAATCCGAAAGCAGCATTCCGGTAACGGCGGAACGCGCGGCGGCGCGCCACTTGAACCGCTACGCTTCCACATTTAAAGCCTTTCGTCTGGTGAAAACCAGCCCCAAAAGCGTGGCCGAATCGCGCACACTGGAACTGCTGCGTTGGGTGGTGGGCCGCGCAGGATGGGCCAATGCGCAGCCCAACGGCCTTTTGCAGGGCTACATCGAAACAGCGGCTCGTTTTTACGGCGTGATGAAAGTTTCCGGCTGGGCAACCCATCGTGTCTCGAAGGAGCCTTGTCTAGCCGTGGTTGTGATGCAAGGGGGCATTTGCGTGGCCGCCGGTTTCCCTGAGATCGACCGGCCGGACGTTAGTGAGTATCTGGGCGAAGCGGGTTCCTCGCTTGGCTTTGAACTGCAGTTCGATGCCAACGATGGAGGACCAGTACGCATTCTGGCACTGCTCAGGTCGGGCGAAATTCTGGATATGACCGATTTCGCCGAACCCGGCGCGCGGCTTGTGCTGGACGGGCTCAGGCCGCGCGAGGAGGCGGTAAGCGTGGGCTCACCGCTAGTTCTGCAACAGGACAGCTATTGAATGGTAACGGCGACAGTTGGATTGCAGGTGGCCACTGAGCCGCCCACGTTTCCACCTTTCCGGTTGTTGCCTGCCGACTGCAATGTTCCGCCGCCGCATCCGAAGCCGGTCAGGTTCTCATACACATCGTTGTTTGAGAGCCGAACCGTGGCCCCCGTCTGTGCCTGTATTGCCACGGAGTTTGACGCCAGCAGTGAATTGCTCACGCTGATCAAACCGCCTTCGGCCAGAATTGCGTATGAAGTCGCGTCGGAAAATACGCTGCCGGTGATATCGATAACGCCGTAAAGCCCGTCCACGCCCATTGCGGAGCCGCGCACGGAGACGTTCGAGAGCACCGCCGAAACGCGCCCAGTCGTGCCATTCACCTTCACGCCAGCCGCACCGCCGCCGATGCTGGTATTGCGCACCGTCAACCGGCCGTTGGTGGTCAGGTTGGCTTCCACGCCGTTCGCGGTAAACCCATCGATAGTACAATTTTCGACGGTGACGGCGGCCCCACCTATGTACCGAATGCCGCTCAACCCCGTGCCTGCCCCATTGATGGAAAGATTTCGCAGCACAACCACATCGTTCACGCCCGCATTTACGGTGACGCCATTGGTGTTGCTGTTCAGGATGCCGGCGAGCGTTGCCTGGCCGTTCAGCGTGATCGATTTGGTGACCGTCACGGTGCCGAACCCGCCCGGGTCGAGCGCATCGATTTCGCCACCCGCGGCGGTTTTCGAAATTGCGCCCGCGAATGTCTTACAGGGCGCCGTCCGGCTACACGGGTTGGCGTCGTCGCCAACTCCCGATATCCAGGTGCGCGTGGCCTGCGCTTGGGCAAACGTGGCCGTGCATAGCAACGCGCCGAAAAAAATCCCGGCTTTATTTCTGAAAATGTTCATGATTTTCCTTTTTTGGGGTTCCACTAGCGTTTGGAATCGTACACCGCTTTGTCCCCGGGCCGGAAAAATATTCTCAAATATCATGGAAACTTGACTAATTGCGGAATGAATCGGTACCAGCCGATGCCTGTCGTTGTTGGAGCGCCCCGCTCCGGAACCACATTATTACGCTTCATGCTCGATGCGCACCCGCAACTGGCCATCCCGCCCGAAACTGGCTTCCTGGTTTCCTTGGCGAACCTTCAGCAATCGGGAACGGGGGATGCCGAAGCCCTGTTCCAACTCATCACCCATTACCCGCCGGGCGCGCCAGTGTGGCCGGATTTTCAGCTCGACGCGCAAGTGCTCCATCGCGAACTAGCCAAGCTGCGGCCTTGCGATCTGGCAACGGGAGTGCGGACCTTCTATCGCCTGTACGCCGAACGCTTCGGCAAAACAAGATACGGCGATAAAACGCCCACCTATTGCGAGCACATCCCAGCCATCGCAGCCTTGCTGCCGGAAGGGCATTTCATTCACATTATTCGTGACGGGCGCGACGTAGCCTTATCGCTCAGGCCGCTTTGGTTCGCTCCCGCGCGCGATATTACTTCCCTCGCCCATTACTGGCAGCGCCTGGTAAGCGCCGGTCAGGCAGGCGGAAGCAAGGCCCGCGCTTACATGGAAATCCGCTACGAAGAGCTATTGCTGGACACCCGCCGCGAGCTTGAAAAGGTCTGCCGGTTTCTCGATCTTCCCTTCCACACTGACATGTTGAACTACTGGCAGCGCACACCCGGCCGCTTGAAAGAACACGGAGCGCGCCTCCAACCCGACGGCACGCAAGTAGTCAGCCACCAGCAAAGGCTGGAGCAGCAGCGCCTGACCACAAGCCCACCCCAGCCGGAGCGTGCCTTCCGCTGGAAGCACGATTTGACAGAACAGGAACAGCAGGAATTTATAAAGGCAGCGGGAGCAACGCTAGCGGAATTGGGCTATGAAGTTTGAAGTTACCTGCCCATCGCCATCTTGCCTTGTACTCTTAAGGTGGTGCCTGTCATTCGACTCGAAACTCTGATCGATGCACCCATAGCACCTTGTTTCGACCTCGCTAAGAGACATTGATTTGCACATGCGATCCACCTGACCAAAATCACATGCGCCGGTTTCTGGAAAGGCGCACTCTCCTGATTAAGACGTCGGCAGAGGGAGAACTACAGCAGAGTGGAGTGAATTGGCGGGGACGACGGGGCTCGAACCCGCGACCTCCGGCGTGACAGGCCGGCGCTCTAACCAACTGAGCTACGTCCCCGCGTTTGGGACTTAAAAAATGGTAACACAACCTCCCCTGCCGCTGCCTTTTCCCCCTACTCGATGACGCTCCTGTGACAGAATAGGTCAGGCCGATATGCCCGCGACCCCGTTTGACAGCATTGAAGGCTCTCACCGCTATATCGCTATGCTTGCCGAGGCCATTGAAGAAGCTCGCGGCGATATCGATGCCGAAATTTCACAAGCCGTGGTGGAAAATGCCGTTCGCCGCAAAGAAGCGCTGCAATTAGTGGCTTTCAATCTGCACAAATTGAACGCTCACATCACCGCCAGCAGCCGCATTCTAAATGACTTGCGAACGCTCCAACGCCTTCTGCTGGACGAGACTGAAGTCCAGGTCCGGGGTGCCGCCGAATAGACACCTGTCCCAGGTGTATAACCTTCCCAAAATCCTCCCCGCGCACCCCGGTCCCAGCTACAAATCCGCTGAAACTTTTTCCGTGTTCACCTTCGTAGACCCTGTTTTCAGGCCTCCCGCCCACCAAAACTTGACATTCAAATTTTTTATGCCTACCATCAATCGTTTGTCAAAAAAGTGTTAATTCTGTAACCGGAAGCGGTGGTAGATCCAGGGGGATCCAAGTATGACCTTCGAAATCGGTGAAAAAGTGGTGTATCCCAATCAAGGCGTTGGGACCATCGAAAATATCAGCACACGCTCTTTTGGCGCGCAGTTCGAGCAGTTCTATCTGCTGCGCCTGGTTTATACCAGCATGACCGTCATGGTGCCCTTCTCCAACGTCGAGAATATTGGGCTTCGCAAGATCACCAAGACGGCCGAAATTAACCGCGTTCTCACCTATTTAGGCACCGGCGAATGCCGCAATTGCCCCGATTGGAAGAACCGTTTCAAAATCAATTGCGACCGCATGCAGAGCGGCAATCTGCTGCATATCGCCGAAGTCCTGAAAGGTTTGCTCATTCTGCAGGCCGATAAGCCGCTTTCTTTCCGGGAAAAGAAGATGCTCGAACGCGCCCGGCACATGCTGGTCTCTGAAGTCTCCATCGCCAAGAGCGTCTCCCTGAACGACGCCGTTACCGTGCTGAACAAAGCCCTCGGCAAGAGCCAGTTGGCATTCCCCGAAGCCGCTTAAGCTCAAAAAACTCCACGTGCTGGGCTTCCGGCCGCATCCGATAGGATAAGGATGTAAGCCGATGCCAGGAATCCTGATCGAAGGCGGTAGACCGCCTGTTGTCACACCACCCAGTCCGGGCGGCGGCGGTGACGGAGACGAATCGAACCCGGAACGCGGCGCGCAACGCAAAACCTCGCTCATCGGTTTAGCGGTTATGATGACCGCCAGCGTCATCACCTTCGCCGCTCTTGCGTTCGCCATGATCGTCCGGCATCGCCTGAGTAACGATTGGGTGAAGATGCCGCTCCCGGCCATCCTCTGGCCGAACACCGCAATTCTCCTTGCTAGCAGCGTGTTTCTCGATCTTGCGCGCCGTCAATTGCGAAGCCATCATCGCGTTCTGTTCAATTGGCTCTGGTGCCTGGGCGCCCTGCTTGGCGCGGCGTTTTTAGCGGGTCAAATTCTTGCTTGGCGGCAGCTTAGCCACGGCGGCTTTTATGTGCAGGGCAACCCGAGCAACGGCTTCTTCTACATCCTTACCTGGACCCACGCCGCCCACGCCATCGTCGGTTTAGCCGCGCTGCTGTGGGTCGCCCAAGCCGCACTCCGCTTCCAACTCGGCGCCGCGAAGCGCACCTTCGTCGATGTCTCCGTAGTCTTCTGGCACTTCCTCGATGTGCTCTGGATCGGCCTGATGCTGCTCATGATTTATAACGGGTAAAACACTGCCCCTCGCTCTAGTTCACACCCGGCGTCAACGCGCCATGCTGCGCTTCCTGCTAGCCGACGCGGCGCTCTTCGCCATCCTCTTCCTTACCTATCTATATCTGCGCCTGCGCTCGCCTGAGTGGGCACAGGCGCTCCATTTCGCCAGCGCCATCATGGCCATCGCGATGTCGCTATTTGCCTTCGCCGGAAGCTTCACCATGGCCGCCGCGGCACATGCGCAAACCAGAAAAGACAATGTGCTGGCAAGCAGGCTCACCGCCGCCACCGTCGGCCTCTGGTTCACCTTCCTCATTTGTGACGCCATGGAATGGGGCCGCTTGCTGTTCTTTGAAAAGCCGCCCGAAGTCTTCGCGCGCACCTTTTGTATGGTCACCGGCTATCACGCGCTCCACCTCATCGCCGGCCTGCCTTACCTCATCATGGTCACTGCCAAAATCGACCGCTCCGACGCCGGCGCGGCAGCCCTCTTCACGCACTTTACCAATCTCATGTGGCTCATGATTTTTGTAGCTTTCTATATGTTCGGAACGGATCTGCAAGGCCTCTAACCAACCAGCTTTAATCGCAAGTGATATCCTGCCTGCAAGAAATATCCCCATGCGATTATTCCTTTTTCTTCTTTCCGCTGCCACCGCCAGCGCTCAACTGGTCAGCTCCGTCGCCATCCCTAAGGGCCCGAATCCTCCAGTTGTTTTCTTAAACGGCTATCAGGCCGATTGCCGGTCGTCCAACTTCCCCAGCACCTTCGGCGTCTTCGATCAGGTGCTGCAAACTCAAAATCGCGTGAGCCTCTTTTTCGATAACTGCGCCTTTACCACCGGCGCCAAGCCGTCCATTGAAGAACTGGGCAACACGTTCGGCATCTATCTAGCGTCTCTGAAATATACAGACGGCACCGCGGTCCCGCTCGTCGATGTGGTGGCTCACAGCATGGGTGGCTTGATCGTCAGGAGCTATCTCGAAGGCAAGCAGCTTGACGGAAGTTTCAATCCGCCACTCACCCTGCCCATTCGCAAAATCGTCTTCCTCGCGACGCCGCATTTCGGCACGCCCGCCGCGCTCGGCTTCTCTTCGGATAAGCAATTGGAAGAACTGGCCACGGGCAGCGTATTCGTCTTCGATTTAAACACCTGGAACCAGGGCACGGACGATCTGCGCGGCCTGGACGTTCTGGCCGTCGCCGGAAACGGCGGCACTGGGCAAGCCGTGTTGCCGCGCTTCGATGACGGCATCGTCTCGCTCACCAGCGCCTCACTCGGGTTTGCGCGCCAGAATCGCACCCGCATCCTGCCGCTCTGCCATACCGGCCCCGGTCTCATCACCTTGGCCGCGCTCTGCCCCGCAGGACTCGCCGGAATTGCCGACGTGAAAGGCCCCGGCGATATCCCCGCCCGCATCGTCACTTCGTTCCTGGGCGATGGTCCCGATTACACCATCTTCGGCCAACCCGCCAACGAAAATGAGTTCCTCGCCACCAGCGGCGGAGTCGAGCTCCGCGCCAAAGCCGCCAGCGGTCAGTACGTGCCCATCACGAAAGCCACGGCCAGCAGCGGCCCTCTCAATATCCGCGCCGCCGCAGTTGCCTATTCCGAATATTTCCCCTTCTTCCCCACGCAAACTTTCACGCTGACCGCCGCCGGTACTGACCTCACGCAAACCTTCCGCGTGAACATCGGCACTGTCACCACGCGCGTCTTGAAAGATGGTCCGCAGATCGCCCGCGTCCTGCCCTCTGCCGCGAACATCACCCCGCTTGCCGTCGGCTCGAACTCCTACATCTCCATCTACGGCACCAACCTCGATGGCGCGCAAGTCACCACCGGGTCACTGGTTCTCCAGGTGCTCGCCACCAGCCCCAACCAGGTAAACGCCATCCTCGCCACTGACCCCGCCCGAACCGTCATCCCCATCACCGTCACCACCAGCACCGGCTCCGACACCATCAACGTGTTCACGCCACCTAATGTTCCCGCGCTCTTCACCCAGAATTCCAGCGGCGCCGGCCCCGCGTCCGCTCTGAACGCCGTCACCAACATTCTTGTCTCCACAAACACTCCGCTGCACGGGGGCGATTATGTCTCGCTCTACCTCACCGGCCTTTCGTTCGTTGGCATCCCCCGGCCGAATACCACAGGCGCCAACATCTCCGTCACCGTAGCCGGCCGCGCCTGCCCCATTCAGTTCGCGGGCGTCGCCCCTGGCTACACCGTGCTCGATCAAATCAATTGCCAGATCCCCGGCGGCATTTCCTCCACCACCGCGCCGGTCATCGTCACTGTCGACGGTCGCGCCAGCAACACGGCGACGCTCGCCATCGCGCCCTAAAGAGGCACAAGATATTCTGCGCATAGTATCTTGCAGTAGAATCGAACACACATGCGAACACTTGTCACTTTGCTGTTGTTAGCCACGCCGCTCCTCGCCCAGCGCAGTCCGCACGAAACCATCACCGGCACCGCGGGGTCCGCCAAGATCACTGTCACTTACGGCCGCCCTTCGCTCCGCAACCGCGCGCTCGGCACGGAACTCGCGCCCTACGGCAAGGTCTGGAGAATCGGCGCCGACGCCGCCACCACCCTCACCACGGATAAGGACATCACGCTCGGCACACTGGCCGTGCCCGCCGGAACCTACGCACTCTTCGCCATCCCCGGTGAAAAAAGCTGGAAGCTCATCGTCAACAAGAAGGCCGATCAGTGGGGTCTCGATCACGAAGAGAACAAGGCGCAGGATCTGGGCCAGACCAACATGACCGTCAACAAAATGGCCGCGCCCGTGGAACAATTGACGCTCGCCGTCGCCGACAGCAAGCTCAAAATCATGTGGGGCACAACCGAAGCCGCGGTCACCATCAAAGCCAAATGAAAATTGCCCTCCTGGCCCTGTTCGCCATCTCCTGCCTGGCCCAAAATGAGCAGGACATCAGTTCCGGCAAAGCGCTCTTCCGCAGCAATTGCGCGTTTTGCCACGGCCTGACCGCCGCCGGTGGCCGCGGCCCCAGCCTCATCTCCGCCCGCCTGGTCCACAACACCACCGATGCCGACCTCACAGCCATCATCAAGAACGGCATCGCCGGCACTACCATGCCATCCTTCGAAAGCCTGCAGACCGATGACCTGGAACACCTGGTGCACTACATTCGCAACCTGGGCGGCTCCGACGTAAAATCCAGCGCCATTACCGGCGACCCCGCGCACGGCCAGCAAATCTACGCCTCCAGCGGCTGCGCCAACTGCCATCGCATCGGCAACCAGGGCAGTGTTTACGGCCCTGAACTTTCGCGCATCGGCGCCGCGCGCTCTGTCGAGTATCTGAAGCAATCCATCGTCGAACCCAGCGCCGATATCCCACAAGAATACGAAGGCGTCACAGCCGTGCTCAACGATGGGCGAAAGGTGAAAGGCGTCCGCGTCAACGAAGACACCTTCTCCGTTCAAATTCGCAAGCCTGACCAAACCTTCGCCCTGTTCGACAAAGCCGAACTCAAGCAAGTCACGCCCGATACGCAGTCCCTCATGCCCGCCTACAAGCGGCTGCCCGCTAAAGATTTGAACGACCTCATTAGCTACCTCGAAACTCTGCGCGGCGGCGTTGGGGCGGGTAAGGATGCCGATAAGGCAAAGGGTATTCACTAAATGAAAAAGTTTCTGGCTCTGTTGCTCTGCCTTCCCCTGTTCCCGCTCTGCGCTCAAGTCACCTCAGAGCGCCTCACCAATGCGCAGTCCGACCCAAAGAACTGGCTTACCTACTGGGGCGATTACAGCGCCATCCGGCATCGCAATCTGAAACAGATCACCTCCGACAACGTCCAGAACCTGCGTCTCGATTGGATCTACCAAACCGGCGAAACCGGCGCTTTCGAAACCATGCCGCTCGTCGTCGATGGCGTCATGTACATCACCGCGCCGAAGGGTATCGCCGTGGCGCTCGATGCGAAATCCGGTCGCCAGCTTTGGCAATACAAACATTCCTTTCCACCCGATCGCAAGCTGTCCGGCGTGAATCGCGGCATGGCCATCTCCGGCGACCGGCTCTTCATGGTCACGCCCGATTCGAACGTGGTAGCTCTCGAAGCCAAGACCGGCCGCCTTCTTTGGCAGGTGGAAATGGCGCCTTACAAAGCCGGCACGCACTATGGCTCTCTCGCCCCGCTCGTCATTCACGATAAAGTGATCGTCGGAATCTCAGGTGGCGAACAAGGTGTACGCGGCTTCATCGACGCCTACGACGCGGCAACCGGTAAACGCGTCTGGCGCTTCTGGACCGTGCCCCTGCAGGGCGAGCCTGGCGGCGACACCTGGCTGGGCGATTCCGCCATGCGCGGCGGCGGTCCCGCCTGGATGACCGGCACCTATGACCCCAAGCTCAACCTCACCTATTGGGGAGTCGGCAACCCAGGCCCCGATCTCTACGGCGAAGTTCGCAAAGGCGACAACCTCTATTCCTGCTCTCTGGTCGCGCTCGATCCCGACACCGGCCAGCTCAAATGGCACTTCCAGTTCACCCCGCACGACCTTCATGATTGGGATGCCGAAGAGACCCCCATGCTGCTCGATATCGAATGGCGCGGCAAGCCTCGCAAAGTGGTGATGCAGGCCAATCGCAACGCGTTCTTTTACATCCTTGATCGCGAAACCGGCGAGTTTCTCACGGGCCGCCCTTTCGCCCGCCAGACCTGGGCTAAAGGCCTCGACGACAAAGGCCGCCCGGAACTGCTGCCCGGCGCTACTCCCACCGCCGAAGGTGTACGCGTGTGCCCGGGCCTCGCGGGAGCCACCAACTGGATGGCGCCTTCCTACAATCCCGATACCAAGCTCTTCTATTTCGCGGTCCGCGAACAATGCGATGTCTTCTACGCCGAACCGCCCGTCTACACTGCCGGCAAAGCCTATTGGGGCAGTGTCTTCCGCGGCGCGACCGACGAAAAGGAATGGGGACTGCTGAAGGCCTATGAGCCACTCACCGGCAAGACTGCTTGGGAATTCCGCTATCAGAAAGCTCCCTGGGCGGGGACGCTTTCCACCGCCGGCAACTTGATCTTCGCCGGCGATGAAGACGGCTATCTAATGGCCTTCAACGCGCAAAACGGCAAGAACCTTTGGAAGATGAACACGGGTGCCCGCTTAGTTACTTCTCCGATGACCTATGAGGTAGCGGGCCGCCAGTACGTCACCATGCCGTCCGGTGGAGCTCTGTTAACTTTCGCCTTGCCGCACTAAGAGTGGCATTAAAATTGATTCATGTAGTGCATGAGCGAACATCTCACGCATTACACGCAAGACCATGACGAGATCCGCGAATGGGCGGAAGCTCGTCATGCCGTCCCCTCACACGTATCTTCAACAGGCAGCAAGAACGACGTGGGCCTGATCCGACTCGATTTCCCAGGTTATTCGGGCGCCGGGTCTCTCGAGAAAATCACCTGGGAAGAATGGTTCGAGAAATTCGACAAAAGCGGCCTTGCCCTGATCTATCAGGAACACACCGCGTCCGGCGACGAAAGCAATTTCAATAAGCTGGTCGCCCATAGCGCGGACGAAGCCGCCAAACACGGCAAAAAAGCCAAAACGCACAAAGCTAAAGGTTAGAAGCCTTCACCGGCTCATAACCAAGACACACCCACACCGGCAGACGAGGATACTTCGGAAACGAAGCATCCTCTGCAGCCTTCAGACAAAGCTGAAAGCAGCTACCCTTGTCCGAAACAATCTCCCGCCGCCAACGGCAATCGCCGCACAAACCCATAGCCTCGTCACGCGCTGCCATAAGCAATGAGTATCATTTATTCTGAATAGTAGGTGCTTTAAGGAGTAGCGTGATTGAGCTTTCCGATGATTGGGCCGCGACGTTACGCGCAAAAGCAGCCGCCCAGGGTTTGACTCTCGATGGCTGGTGGCCAAGCTGGCCAATGGGCCCGGCGAAGATCATCCCCGCACCGAGCCACTAGATGCGCCCACTTTCCGTTGTCATAGCCGAAATTTTGAATGATGTTCCGGCCGAGAAAATGGCCAAGCTGCCCCGCAACGGCGCTAGCCAAGTTGATCACTATGCCTACGGCTTGCCCAAGAGGGATTGGTGGCGATTACCTTTGCAGACACCTTTTACCGGATTGCACTGATCAACCCGAACGACGCAGCCGATACGCGAATCACAAGGTTGACGCAGCGCCGGACAGGCCTGGCTTAATCACCACGGAGGAAATTCTGATTGAGTTTCTGACCTTCTTCAGCGGAAGGGGGCCACTCTCACGCGCAAAGGCCGTCGCTGTCGCGCGTACTGTGGCAGCAAACAAGAGTGTCCGCGTGCTTCCTCAGAGCCATGAAAGCTACCAGGCAGGCCTGGACCTCTATGCGAGACGTTTTCACGCCGTGTTTCGTGACTAGCCGTCCGCCCGTTGCGTTACCCTAACATGTGCGAGTGATTCATACCGTCCCCGCCCTTTTCTCGAACACCGGCGGCGGTATCCTGGGCGGCGCGGAGCGATACGCTCTCGAACTAGCCCGCCACATGGCCGACCGCACCCCCACCACGCTCGTCAGTTTCGGCAACCAGGACCGCTCTGAGAAAATAGGCAATCTGAACATCCGCATCTTCGGCAATCCCATCCACGTGCGCGGCCTCCCTTCGAACCCATTCTCCCTCCGCGCCATCGCCGCGCTTCGCCAAGCCGACGTCATCCACTGCCACCAGCGCCACATCGTCATGTCCAGTTCCGCAGCCGCCCTCGCCCGCGTCACCGGCAAGAAAGGTCTTCGTCAGCGACCTCGGCGGCGGCGGTTGGGACATCTCCCGCTATATCTCCACCGAAAACTGGTTCCACGGCCATCTCCATATCAGCGCCTATAGCCGCCAGGTTTCAAAGCAGGCCGCAAACCCGCGCGCGCACGTCATCATGGGCGGCGTCGATACCGCGCGCTTCTCCCCCAACCCCGCCATTCCCCGCAACAACCGCGTGCTGTTCGTCGGCCGCATCCTGCCTCACAAAGGCGTCAACTATCTCATCGAAGCGCTGCCCGAAGGCATGACGCTCGAAATCGCCGGCCAGCCCTACCATCCCGAATTCTTCCGCGAAGTCCAGCGCCTCGCGCAAGGCAAGAACGTCATCTTCCACCACGATTCCACCGATGAACAACTCATCGCAGCCTACCGTTCCGCGCTGTGCATCGTGCTCCCCAGCGTCTACCGAACGCTCTACGGCGATCAGACGCTCATCCCCGAACTGCTCGGCCAGACCCTGCTCGAAGGCATGGCCTGCGGCACCCCGGCCATCTGCACCGACGTCGCCAGCATGCCCGAAATTGTCGAAAACGGCATTACCGGCTTCGTCGTTCCGCCAAACGATCCCGCGGCTTTGCGCGCTAAGCTCATTTACCTGCGCGATCATCCCGAACGCGTCCACGCCATGGGCGAAGCCGCCCGCACACGCGTTCTGAATCACTTCACCTGGCCAGCCGTAGTCGAAAGGTGCCTCAAAATCTATGCCGATTGTTGAAGCCGCCGCCCGCCGTGTCTCCGCTCTGCTAGGCCGCAATTCAACGCTGATTCGCAACCTGCGCCCCGCCTACGAAGCGCTGCTCGGCTCTCTGCATGGCGGCCACGGCATCCCCTGGAGCGTCAACGGCGTCACCTACAGAATCGCCCCCAGTGAGCGCCCCCGCTTCGGCCAGAATTACGAAACCGAAACTGCCGCGTTCCTCTCCAAGCGCATCCGCCCCGGCATGACCTGTTTCGATGTCGGCGCGAATGTTGGCGCGTACGTTCTCCAACTTGCCCACTGGAGCGCGCCGTCCGGCAAAATCGTCGCCTTCGAACCGAACCAGGGCGCCCGCGACGTTCTGGCCAAACATATCCTCTGGAACGGGCTCACGGATCGCGTTCAAGTAATCCCCGCCGCGGTCTCCGCCGAACCCGGCGAGCAGACGCTCTATGCCGAAGGCGCCAGCGGCATGAGCCGTCTCGCCGAACCGAACGATTCGCTCGTGGAAACCGCGCGTCGCGAACGCGTCACCGTCACCACAATCGATTCGTTCTGCACCGCCGGCAACGCGCCCCCCGATGTCCTGCTCATCGATATCGAAGGCTTTGAAATCGAGGCCCTGCGCGGCTCCCGCTCCACCATCCTTTCGCACCACCCGCTCATCGTCGTCGAAATGCACCCCAACGTCTGGGCGTCCGCCAACACCACGCGCGCCTCTACCGAAGCTTTGCTGGCCGAACTCCGCCTGCGCCCCGTCCCGCTCAGCGGCCAGCGGGACCCCCTGAACGAACACGGCCAAGTCTGGCTGGAAGCCGTCTGAGCACCTGGCATATCATCACCGGCGAATATCCCCCGCAGCCCGGCGGCGTCGCCGATTACACCGCCCAACTTGCCGAAGCGCTCCCCGCTGCCGGCCAACCCGTTCGCGTTTGGTGCCTCGAATTCGATGGCTTCACACCTGCCGGGTTAGCACGTGTAGGCCGCGAAATCGATGCCTCCCCCGCACCGCGCCGCCTGCTTTTGCAATGGGTGCCGCACAGCTATGGCCGGAATTCCATGAACGTCAATTTCTGCCGCTGGATTGCCGCCCGCCCGGAACCGCTCGAAATCATGGTGCACGAACCGGGTCTCGGCTTCGGCGAAGGAGGTTTGCGGCATGACGCCGTAGCTGCCGTACACCGCCTGATGACCATTATTCTGCTCCGCCGCGCCGAACACGTCTGGATCTCCATCCCGGCCTGGGAAGCTCGCCTGCGGCCCTATACGCTAGGCCGCAAAATACCGTTCACATGGCTGCCCGTACCAAGTAACATCCCCGTTTCAACAACTTACAGCCCCCGTGTTCGTCCACTTGGCTATTTCGGGCAGTATGATGACAGCACCAGGGCGGTTCTCAACCAAGTGCTGGATCAAATCGACGCGCCGGTCCTCCTATTAGGCCGTGATTCTCACCGTGTCACTCACAAAAACGCGCAAGCCGCCGGGGAACTATCGCCCGCTGCTCTCTCGCAGGCCATACAATCGTGCGAAACCATCTTTCACCTCTATCCCGACGGCGTCTCCACCCGGCGCGGCACCATCATGGCTTCGCTCGCCCACAGGAGTGCAATCGTGACCAATACCGGCAAATTCACTGAGCCTTTGTGGCGCGAATCGGGCGCGGTCCAGCTCGCATCCGACGCCGCCGGCATAGCACTTCAGCTGACGCGCGTAATGTCCGATGCCGACCTAAGAAACAAGCTACGCGCCAGTGCATTAACTCTCTACAATGAACAATTTGCATTACAAAATACAATCCGAAACTTGATGGATGCCACCAGGTGAGAATCGCCGTCACCAATCACCATCGCAAGTTGGTCGGCGGCACCGAAAGTTATCTCCACCAGGTCATCCCTGAACTTGAAGCACGCGGCCACGAGGTGTTGCTCTTCCACGAAGCCGAATCCGGTGCCGAACCATGTATCGCCGCCAAGCACCACACCCGAAAGGTGTCAAAATTGGCTTCGTTTCGGAAAAACGTTATTTTCAATCACGGCCTCCAATCGCCTGCCCTGGAGAACCAACTTTCCACCCTCGCGCCGGTCGTCCATTTCGCGCACAACTACCACGGCACCTGCATCTCCGGCGAAAAAACACGCAAATTGCCGCAGCCGGCCCCCTGCCCCCGCCGTTTCGGTCCCCTCTGCCTGGCCGAATATCTCCCCAGAAATTGCGGCGGCTGGAACCCCCTCATCGCCATCCGCGATTTTCAAACCCAATCCGGCCGCCTGGAAGCCATGCGCCGCGCCCACACCGTCATCGCCGCCTCGCGCCACATGGAAGCCGAATATCGCAATCACCAATTCACCCGCGTCCTCCGCGTACCCCTCTTTGCCGCTTCCAACCCTCCTCTCCCGCCGCCCCCCGCCACCCCGTTCCGCATCCTCTTCGCCGGCCGCATGACGCGTATAAAGGGTGCCGCCCTACTCGCCGCCGCCGCCCCGCTCATCCGCCGCGCCATGCCCGTCCCCGTCGAAATCACCTTCGCCGGCGAAGGCCCCGAACGCCCCGAAGTCCAGCGCCTTTGCCCTGAAGCCGACTTCCCCGGCTGGGTGAACCAAGCGGCACTCCACGAACTCGCCGCAACGCATCACCTCTTCGCCATGCCCAGCATTTGGCCAGAACCCTTCGGCCTCGCCGGTCTCGAACTCGGCCTGCCCGTCACGGCCTTCGCCGTCGGCGGCATCCCCGATTGGCTCACCGACGGCATCAACGGCGCCCTCGCCCCCGCCGCCAATCTCACCCCCGAAGCCTTCGCCGAGGCCGTTGTGCGTTGTGCAAAAATTCCGCTTGCACGCACAAACATGCACAATACAGCCCAGGCATTCACCCTGGAACGCCACATGGACCTGCTCCTCCCCATCCTCGAAGCCGCATGCGCATCCTAGTCGCCCACAACGTTCCCCGTGCCCGCACCGGCGGCATGAGCCGCATCATGGGCGAAATTCACGACCGCATCGCGGCCCACGGCGCGCACGTGGAATACTTCTGCAGCGAAGACGTCCCGGCCAAATTCCGCAACCCCTGGCAGCGCTTCACCTATCCCTATTTAGTGGCCCAACACGCCAAAGCCGGCCGCTTCGATATAGTCAACGTCCACGAACCCTCAGGTGCCCTCATCGCCTTACTTAAAGGCAGATGCAAAGTGACCGTCACCTCCCACGGCGTCGAACAGCGCGGCTGGGAAGTGTCTCTCGAAGACAAAAAGCTGAACCGTGGCGGCCCCTCCGCGCGCACCCAAATCCTGTATCCACTCACCTCGCTCTGGCAATCCCGCCTCGCCCTCACCCAGGCCGGCCACGTCTTCTGCCTCAACCATCAGGACCGCGCCTTCCTTACGCAGCGCTTCAAAATCAGCCCGAACAAGATCACCCGCATTTACCCCGCCGCCGCACCCGTCTACGCCGAAGCCGCCGCCACACGCGATTACACGCGCTTCCGCCGTATCCTTTTCGCCGGCACCTGGCTCGCACGAAAAGGCAATCAGGACGCCGCCGCCGCCTTCGCCACCTTACCGGCCCACCTGGAGTTCGCGACGCTAGGCGCCGGTGCCGACGCTGCCCACATCCGCTCCCATTTCCCCGAAGCCGTCCGCCCGCGCGTCACCGTAATCAGCGCCCAGTCCGACCGTGAAGCCGCCGAAGCCATGGCCAGTGCCGACGCCTTCCTCCTCCCCAGCGTCTTTGAAGGCACGCCGCTCACGCTCATGGAAGCCATGTACAGCGGCCTGCCCATCGTCACCACAGCCACCGCCGGCATGGCCGACGTAGTAGCCCACAACGAAACCGGCCTCTTAGTCCCCACCCGCTCCCCCGAAGCCATCGCGCAAGCCCTCACCAGTCTTGCCCAAGACCCCAGCCTGCGCCGCAAAATAGGCGCCAAAGCGCAGCGCGAAGCTACCTCCCGTTACACCTGGGAGCACAGCGCCGAACCCGTCTGGCGCGTGTACCAGCAACTCATGAATCTATGACCGCCCCTTCTTCACAGCTTCCAAAAACTGCTTGGCCCGGTTCTCAATCTCCGCGTAATTCCCGTCCGCAATCAGCTTGGCATTCACCAGTTCGCCGCCCGCCGCCACCGCCGCCGCACCCGCGCGCAAAAATTCAGGCGTGGTCTCAATCGTCACCCCGCCCGTCGGAATCATCTCCACATGCGGCAAGGGTGCTTTCAGGGCCTTGATATATTTCGGCCCTCCCACCGCATCGGCCGGGAAAATCTTGATCACATCGGCGCCCGCCTCCCAAGCCGTCACCACTTCAGTCGGCGTCAGCGCGCCCACGCAGATCACCTTCGAATAGCGCTTGCACATCGCAATCGTCGATAGCCGCAGATTCGGCGTCACGAAGAATTGCGCACCCGCCAACATACAGTTGCGCGCGGTCTCCGGGTCCAGCACCGTCCCCGCGCCCAGCATGATCTTGTCGCCGAACTGATCGGCCACTTTCTCCAGCGCCTTCAGCGCCCCCGGCACGGTCATCGTAATTTCCGCTGACCGTATCCCGCCGCGATAGATCGCCTCAATGGCCTGAATCGCCGAATCGGCGCTGCTGGTCCGAACCACCGGCACCACTCCGATATCGGTTATGAAAGAGAGAATTTGCTGTGCAGTCACAGTTACCGATTATCGCCCCACCGCGTCCGCGCAAAACATCGCCTGAGAGTAAGCCCTTCACCGTCCCACTCCAAATTCGGATACGTGCGGCCTGCTTTCCTAGTAATCGTCTTGCTCTCCTGCTTCGGCTCGCGTCATTTGGACGCGCAGCAGCAGGCCCAACTCGGCCGTCCCCCCTCCAGCCCCTCCAGCATCGTCACGCCTTCTGCCGCTCCCATTCGCCTCTCCGTCGTCCCCACCTGGATCGATACGTCCAGCCGCGCCGCCGTCGTCACCGCGTACCTCAACACCTTCGTTCCCTCTACTTCGGTCGCCACCGGCTGGACCGGCAATGTTTACCAGGGGGATGCCGGCAGCACCTCGCAGGCCTATAAAGATGCTGTTTTGCTGCGTATCAATTTTTTCCGCCAAATGGCCGGCGTGCCCACACCTATTTCTTTCCTCTCCACCTACAGCAGCGGCGATCAATTGGCCGCCCTCATGATGAGCGCCAACGCGCAGCTCAACCATAACCCGCCTTCGAACTGGCTCTTCTTCAGCGCAGCCGGCGCCGACGCCGCTTCCCAATCGAACCTCTGCCTCACCATTCCTTACCTGAACGACCCCGGCTGCCTGGCGCAATACATGCAGGACGCCGGCAACACCAACCCCGAAGTGGGCCACCGGCGCTGGCTGCTTTATCCGCAAACGCAAAATATGGGCACTGGGGACGTCCAGCCGCCCTACCCACAAGCCTTCGCCAATGCGCTCTGGGTTTTCGATTCCCACTTTCGCGATCCCCGCCCCGCAACGCGCGATCCGTTCGTTGCCTGGCCCCCCAAAGGTTTTATCCCTTACCAGCTCGTCCCCGGCCGCTGGTCTTTCTCTTACCCGAATGCCGATTTCACCAACGCCGCAGTCACCATGCAGCGCGGCGGCGGCTCCGTTGCGGTGCGCATCGAATCTCCCCAGCAAGGCTATGGAGAAAATTCCGTAGTCTGGGTGCCCGATAATCTCGATGTCAGCGGCACCACCCACTGGCCCATCCCCACTGCCGATACGCCCATCGCCGTCACCGTTTCCCACGTCATGGTGGGCGGCGTCGACACCACCTTCACCTACACCGTCACCGTCATCGACCCCGTAAGCGGCATCAACATCTCAGGGCACATCAGCCGCAATAGCGTCGCCCTCTCCGGCGTCTCGCTCGCCTTAAGCGGCGGCCCCACCGCGACTACCGATGGCGCTGGCGCTTACGCTTTCAACCCCGTGTCCGCAGGAACCTACCTCCTCATCCCTTCGCTTTCCGGCTATGCATTTTCGCCCTCCAGCCGGTCCATCTCCGGCAGCACCACCGCGGCGGATTTCGCTGCCGTAATCTGCGATTATTCCGGCATTGGCGCCAACCTGAACGCCGCCGCCCGCGCCAGTTCCGGCTCTTACAGCGCCACGCTCGCTTCCGGCTGCCCCTGGACCGCTACCAGCAACGCGCCCTGGCTCACCATCTCCGCCGGCAGCGCATCCGGCTTCGGTTCCTTCACCGTGAACTACAGCTTCAGCACCAACACAGGCGCCCCGCGCGCCGCCATCGTCACCATTGCTGGACGGCCCGTGAACGTCAGTCAGCCTTCCGCCGGCCAATCCCTCACCGGACCCATCGTCGTCGGCACCTTCTTCAACGGTCAATGGGCCATCGATTCGAACGGCACCGGCGTCTTCGATAACGCCGACAAATTCTTCAAGTTTCAAATCTACGGAGCGGGCGATAAAGCCGTCGCTGGCGATTGGAGCGGCGATGGCCACACCAAAGCTGGCGTCTACAATGGCGGCTTCTGGGCGCTCGATTACAACGGCAGCGGCCAGTGGGATGGCACTTCAGTCGATAAGTTCTACGGCTTCGGTGGCAACGCCGGAGAAATCCCCATCACTGGCGATTGGAACGGCGATGGCCGCACCAAAGTAGGCTTCTACCTACACGGCTTTTGGGCACTCGATTACAACGGTAATGGCCAGTGGGATGGCCCGGTGATCGATCGTTTTGTTGGTTTCGGTGGTTCCTCGGCTTCCGAGATTCCAGTGCTTGGCGATTGGAATGGCGATGGCCGCACCAAAGTTGGATATTTTCTAAACGGCAACTGGGTGCTCGATTACAACGGCAACGGCCAGTGGGATGGCCCCACAATCGATCGTTTCTATACCTACACGACCGGTGCTGGCGAAAAGCCCGTGGTAGGCGATTGGAACGGCTCCGGCACCACCAAAATAGGAGTCTGGCGAAATGGCTTCTGGGCCCTCAACGTCTCAGGAACCGGCAGCTATCAAAGCGGTGTCGACCTGTTCTATGGTTTCGGCGGAAGTACTTCCGATCTGCCGGTTGTCGGCGATTGGAATGGCGATGGCCGCTCGAAGATCGGCTACTTTGTCGGCGGCTTTTGGGTCATCGATTACAACGGCAACGGCCGCTGGGATGGAACCGGCGTCAATGCAGATCGCTTCACGGCGCTCGGCGGTAATGCCGGTGAACAGCCCGTACTTGGCAAGTGGTAAACGGCTTTCGCTACTTGCGTGAGGTGCGCGCGTGAACCACGCGAGGCAATGGCGCCTCCGCTGTAGAGACCGCGCCCGCGCTGGCTCCCCCACCGCCGGCTGCCGCCCGCTGCACCATCTCATAAGCCGGAACGCCTTCTTCTTCCTTCACGAAATCCAGTTGCGCATTCGCTACATCGTAATCCACCTGCACCAGGTCGCCGCTGCGAATCTGTTGCGATGCCACCAGGTTCGAAAGCGGATGCACCAACTCGCGCTCAATCGCGCGCTTCAAATGCCGCGCGCCATATTTGATGTCGGTTCCTTCGCGCAGCAGAAAAACCTTTGCACCTTCCGTCAAGCTGAATATAAACGGGGTGGTGGAAGCGGAGTTGAAAATCCTCTGTTGCAAAATCCCCAACTCCAGATCCAGAATCTGCGCCAGATCGCGTTCGCACAAAGGGTGAAACACCACCACCTTATCGATACGGTTCATAAACTCGGGAGTGAATTTGCGCCGCGCCGCTTCCACCGCGGACCGCGTGATTTTCTTGTCCACCGCTACGTCCACTACGCCGGCGCGCGCACGCTTCTCCGCCTCGCATGCTCCAAACCCAAGCTTCGGCCGCAGAATGGATTCCATCTCGCTGGCGCCCAGGTTACTGGTCATGAAGATCATGGCCCGCGAAAAATCCACGCGCCTGTTGTCTCCCAGCGTCAACGTGGCTTTGTCCAAAATGCCCAGCAGCAGGTTCCAAAGCGAATCGCTGGCCTTCTCGATTTCATCGAAAAGAACGAAGCTCACTTTGAACTTGTCCGTGAAATGCTGATTCAATACTTCCTGGCTCAGCAGCGGATGCGTTTCGCGATGTCCCAGGTATCCCGGAGGCGAACCGATCAGCTTGGCAATCTCATGGCTGTGCTGAAACTCAGCGCAATCCACTTTCACCACCGCGCGCGCATCGCCCAGCAGGCTCTCCGCTGTGGCTTCCACAAGCCTGGTTTTGCCGGAACCGGTCGGCCCCAGAAACAGGAAATTCCCGATGGGGCGGCCAGGGCTTGTCAGCCCCGCCAGGAAGGTCTGATAGATATTTACAATCTGCGCCACCGCGTCATCCTGCCCCACAATGCGCCTGTGGAGTTCGGTATTCAGGCGCTCAGCCTCCGTGCCTGTCTGCTTCGGATCTAGATGTTGATTGAGCCGCATGATACCGTCTCTCCCATCGCAAACACTTCAGTTCGTGTTCTCTTAGCTTAGTTGATGCATGTGGGCTGCCATTGATTTACACATGCGTGGAAAGATGAAACGATTTAAATCATGTGTCCTGGACACCCCTAAGCCCGCTCCACTACGATGGAGTCAGATGATCTCGGACCAGGATTTCGCAGACCTGAAAACATTGGTCCAGAAGCATATCGCCACCGGCTTTGCAGAGGGTGAACGATCCACCGCGGAGAGCCTGAATCAAACCGTCCGGCGCTTGCGAACCGCCGAAGGCGAATCCGAAATCGAGTCGCTGCTGATCAACACAGCTCATGCGCGGCGAATGGCATGCTTGCGCTTCGATGGCGAACGCGTGCGCATGACCGCGTTTCGCGGAATCGCCTCCGCGCCGGAGCCGTTCCTCTCTCTTGAAGCACCCGCGTTGCTGTCCGTTATCGAGACTCACGACACAGTAGTTGCCGCAGCCACGCCGGCTGAACTTTCTCAGGCGCTGTTCGATGCCGGTGAAGTGTCCACGTTTACCGAACCCAAGATCCACCTTGTTCCCGTGGTGGTGCATGGCGCGGTGCTCCTGGTCATCTTTGCCGCTGAAGACGTACATTCCGCGCAGCTTGAAATTCTCGGCAACGCAGCCGGGTTGCGCCTGGAAGCTCTCGCTCTTGCAGACGCGGTGCAATCCAAGCCGGACCCGCCCAGCCTTGTGCAGATTGCAGGTGCTCACGCCGCCGCGCCCAAATGGAATGAACTGAGCGCTGCCGATCAATCGCTGCACCTGCGCGCGCAGCGCTTCGCTCAAGTGGCCGTGGCCCGCATGCGCATTGACCGCGGCACGGCAGTCCGCGAGGGGCAGCGACGCGCCGATCTTTACTCCGCACTGCGCCCGGAGATCGACGCCGCGCGCCAGGAGTACCGTACGCATTTCATAACCGGGCAATCGAAGACAATGGTCGACTATCTGTACTTGGAGTTGGTAAGGAGCTTGGCGAACAATGAAGACAGCTTATTGGGTTCAGCTTTCCCGGGCCGCCTTACTTAGCGCCACCCTAGCCGGTCTGTGCTCCGCGGGTACCGCCGAGTTCACCGCCGGCATCAAGGCCTACACGGAAAAGGATTACCCGTCCGCCATCCGTCACCTGACTTTGGCCGCGCGTGAAACACCGCAGCTTGCCGACTACATCTACTTCCATCTAGCCTCCGCCCGCGATCTTTCGAGCGATCCGGCAGGCGCGCTCACTGAGCTGCAGCGCTTCGGCGCGGAGAAAGCCACGCTCTCGCCCCTTGGCGCAAAGGCCGCTCTGCTCAATGCGCAGACGCTGCTGCAAACGCACTCCGCTAATGAGGCCATCAAAATCCTGCGCGAATACTATGAAGGCCTGCCGCAGCCCGAAGGCGATCTGCTTCTGGCGCAATGCTACGAAGCCCAAGGCGAGCGTGTGCAAGCCGCGGCGCTGTATCAGCACGTCTATTTCCTGAAGCCTGCCACGCAAGCCGCCGTCGGCGCAGCCGGTGCCATCGAGCGGCTCAAAGCGCAACTCGGGAAAGACTATCCACCACCGCCTCCGGAACAGATGCTCACGCGCGGTGACACCTGGCTTTCGCTCAAGAGCTATGCCAAGGCCAAGACGGAGTTTCAAAGCCTGTCGCAACAGCTCACCGGCCTTGCGCGCGAACAAGCTCACCTGCGCGCCGCCGCTGCCGATTTCCTCGCCGGCGATACCCGCACCTGCCGCGCCAACTTCGAGAAGCTTCATTTCGATCGCTCCGAAGCCGATGCCGAGCGCCTCTATTACCTGTCCGAATGCAATCGCAAGTTGAATGACGATAGCGCGATGAACGGCGCGCTCGAGACTTTAGCCAAGCGCTTTCCCGAATCGCCCTGGCGTTTGAAAGCGCTCATCGCCGCAGGCAACCATTACCTGCTCACTCACGATTCAGCCCATTACACACCCCTGTACACGGCCGCGTACCAGAAGTTTCCAGCCGCCCAGGACACCGCCTACGCGCACTGGAAAGTAACCTGGGATGCCTATCTCAAAAACGCTCCCCAGGCGCGCGCGTTGCTTGAAGAACAGATCCGCAAGTATCCGTCCGATACGCGTGCAGCTAGCGCCCTCTACTTCCTCGGCCGCCTGGCGGAGCAAGCGAAAGAATACTCACTCGCCCGCGAAACCTACGCCACCTTGTTGCGCGTGTTCCCGAATTATTATTACGGCGTACTCGCGGAAGCGAAGCTCGCCGAAAAGCAGATTGCTTCCGCCGAAGGCACCCCGGAGTCTGCGCAATGGCTGAGCACGGTCGATTTTCCCGCGCGGCCCGATCTAAATAACGAAGCTCCCAACGCAGCCACCAAAGCCCACATAGAACGGGCGCGCCTGCTCTCCACCGCAGGCTTCCCGGAATGGGCACAAGCCGAACTGCGCTTCGGCGCCGGGACCGATGGCCAGAAACATTTGCTCGCCATTGAACTCGCACGTGAAGACGCCACACCGGCGCTGGCGCTTCGCCACATGAAGGGTCTTACGCCGGAATATCTCTCGCTACCGCTGCGCAACGCACCGCGCGAATTCTGGCGTTATCTCTTCCCGCTGCCTTACCGCGAGCCGCTCACCGCCAGCGCGAAAGCACAAGGCCTCGACCCCTACTTGCTTGCCGGGCTCATTCGCCAGGAATCGGAATTCAACCCCGGCGCAGTCTCACGCGCCAACGCACTGGGGCTCACGCAACTCATCCCCGGCACGGGCCGCATGATGGCGCGCGCTCAAGGCTTTGGACCGTTCTCAAGCAGCATGCTCTTCCAGCCCGAAGTAAGTCTCCGTCTGGGCGCGGCATACCTGAAGACGCAGCTCTCCAATTGGAACGGCAACATGGAACAGACGCTGGCTGCTTATAACGCCGGTCCTGGCCGAGTCCGTGAATGGCTTACCTGGGCCAACTATCGCGAACCCGCCGAGTTCGTCGAAAGCATCCCCTTCACCGAAACGCGCGAGTACGTCCAGGCCGTACTGCGCAACGCCTCCGTCTACCGCCGCCTCTACACCGGCAAACTGGATGATCCCGAACCGAAGCACGTCACAGTAACCAGCGCCATTCCGCCGGCTCATGCAGCGCCGCTGCGCAAAGTGCGCGCCACCAAAAACCTCTCGCGCCGCAAGCAAAAGCAGTCACGCGCGTGACAGGTTTATTTCTAGTCCCCGAATCCACCGTCGCCCAACAAGGTTCCGGCCCCACTATCGAATGGTCGCAACCAACTTCACTGGTCACCCTTGGTATTGTGTCGGTAGAAGAGCAGCAGAGCCTGCACGTCTCGCTCTGGCAATCGTCCAATGGTTCCGATTGGGGCACGAAACCCGCGCTGCAATTCGCTCAGAAATTTTATCCGGGCACGCACAGCATGGTGCTCGAATCGGCCGCGAAGTTCATGCAGGCGCGCTGGCATGTGAACCGCTGGGGTCGCGGCGATCTGAAGCCGCGCTTTACGTTCTACGTATTTCTCGAACCTCTTTAATGGGCTGAGTACTGAGCCTGCGGCAGATTCATTTTGATCTCCAGCGTCTTCTCTTCTTCATCCACTTCGAAGACGTTGCCGAAGGTCTGATACCCCGAGGCAATCACCTGAATCTGAATCTTGCCCTGCGGGATCTCTGGAATCTGCACCAATCCCTGCTGATTGGTTTTGGTTTCCCATTGCGTGCGAACTTTGCTATAAAGCTTCAGCTTGTCGCGCCCGGAAACAAAACGGATGATCACACTAGCCCTGTCTAGCGGCTTGCCACTCGGCGTAAGCACCTTCACGCTAAGCTTCGTCTTCGCCATGGCGGCCACCAGGTTGGCCGGTAGGCAGAGGAGGGCGATGGCCAGCAGAGCGGTGCGCATGAGCCTATTATGCGGCATCGGGAATCAGGAAGCGGCCCTTCGCGCCCCGCGCGCGCATGGCGGCATCGGCGGCCAGATAGCCGCTCCGCACCGCGCCTTCCATGGTGGCCGGCCATCCCGAACGAGTCCAATCGCCCGCCAGCGCAAAGTTCGGAATTGCCGTCTGCGCCAAGGGCCGCAGCGCCTCTAAGCCAGGCCTCGCGGAAAACGTCGCGCGCACTTCTTTTATCACCTGCGCGCGCTCCAGCTTCGCCGAAGCCACCGCTGGAAAGAATTCAGCCAGTTCACGCACCGCCAGTTCGATAATCTCAGGCCGCCCCATCCCGGTCAAAGATCGCGATGCGCTCACCACCAGTTGCACATACCGGCCTTCGCTCTTGTTGAACATCCACTGAATGGTGCGGTCCAGCAGCGTGGCATGCGGCAGCTTGGTGACCGGCTTGTCGAACCACAGATGAATTCCCGTAATCGGCGAGTGCTCAAAGGGTGCCGCATCGAAATTCAGAAACGGCGCCAGCGAGCCAACCCGCTCCGAAGGTACGGCGCTGATGTAGTGATCGGCCGTGTGCAGCGCATCCCCGGCAAACAGTCCAGTAACCCTCAGCCCATCGGTCTCAAGCGCCGCCGCCGGACACCGCCCATGCAGCGTCACGTTGCCGAACTTGCGAAACGCGGCCTCCGAGTAAAGCTCACGCAAGGGTACATCCGGGATACCCATCTCGTAGCCGCGAGCGCTCTGCAGCATTCCCAGCCAAAACACCTGCACCCCATGCGACGCGGCCATGCGGTCCAGCTCTTCGTTGACCGCGCTCACCAGTACCTGCCGCCAGTAGCGCTCAATCGCGCCTTTGGTCTGCTGCTTATCCTGCAGCCACTGCAGCATCGTGATGCTGTCCAAATCCGCGCGATGCCGCTCTCTCGGTATCGCCAGCATGGCGCGCGCGATCGCTCCCTTATCGCCCACGCTCAGAAACTTTAACCCCGCGAACGAGCCGGTAAAGTGCAGCGGCGGCGGCAGCATACCACGCTTCAGCGTCGACACGCGTCCCCCCGGTTCCAGGAAGAAGTACTCCGGGTAAAAGCGAATCTTACGCTCCACGCCCAGCCGCGTGTAGAAATCCATCAGGTTGTGGCAACAGCGCAGCAGCACGTGCTGGCAGTTGTCGATCACTTCCGTTTCCTCGCCCCCAACAGGCCATGAAGTGGCTCTGCCGCCCAAGAACGCGCGAGTCTCGAACAGGTCCACCCGCCACCCCGCGCCACCCAATGCAGCAGCGGCGGAGAGCCCGGCCAGACCTCCACCGATGATGATGACGGAAGGCAACTCCCAGTTTAAACCGCGATCACTTCATCGCCCGCCACGACATATACGCGGTCGCCCCGCTCACGCGTCACCAACGCCGCGCCAGTCAGTGCTCCGAAGGCCGGCAGCACCCCGCAGCAATCGGTAAACCAATAGCAGACCAGCGTCTTCTTCTCCTTGCCGCGACCTGTTAAACGAATCGCCGGATGCATGTGCCCGGCCAGCGCATAGCCGCCTTCGGCCTTGCCAGGGAAGTGCTGAAACACAAACGGCGGTTCAGCCACAGGCGCGTTCGCGCACTCGATGCCGAGGCTCGCAGGCGGGTCTCCCGAACGCCGGTCATGATTACCGCGAACCAGCAGTATGTCCAGCGTCGAATGCGCTTCGCGCCATTCGCTCACCGCGCGCAACGTTCGCGGCGCACGGCCTTCGCGCGCATGAATCGCATCGCCTAACAGCACCATGCGCGTCGCTCCCGTAGCTTCCACAATGGCACTCAAGCGGTCCATATCGGCACTCGTCGTGCCGCCGGGAATCGGGATCGCCGCCGCCCGCAGCGTCGCGGCCTTGCCCCAATGCGTATCCGCCACCAGCAACGTTTGCTTGCGCGGCCAATAGATAGCACGCTCCGCAAGCAGCACCAACGCTTCGCCCGCGACGTCCACTTCCAGGCTCACTGGCGAGCCTTCTCCACCTGCGCCGCCATGCGCCGTATGCGGTCGCCCAACTTCTCAGAGCTCACGCGATTGCGCGTGCGGTCCACCATCAACGGGAAGCACAAAGGCGAAGGCCGCTTCATATCCTGAATCACCACCGTCCCGCTGCTGAGCCGTTCCAAGGTCTGCCCCAAGCGGCTGCGCTCCAACTGCCGTTCCAACACCTCGCGGTTCGCCTGATCCAGCAGCAGATTGCCGGAATCGTAGCGCATGAACACATCGAACAGCAGCCCGCTCGAAGCCTGCAACTGGCGCACGCTTTTGTTCTGGCCTGGATAGCCGTTGAACGTCAGCCCCGCCACTCGCGCGATCTCGCGAAACTGCCGCCGCGCCATCTCCGCCGCGTTCAAGCTCTCTGGAATATCGCGCCCCAAGCCTTCGGTTGAAAGCAGATCGCGAGCCAGCGCCTCTTCAATGGGCGCGGCATGCGGCGCCAGCAACTCAAAGCCATAGTCATTGCACGAAATAGAAAACGAAATCGGCTTCACGCGCGAAACACGCAAAGCGATCAGCGCCGCCAAGCCCTCATGCACCAAGCGCCCCGCGAATGGATAGAAGAACAGATGATGCCCTTCTTTCGTCTCCACGCGCTCAATCAGAAATTCATGCGCCGAAGGCACTCGCGAAATGGAAGCCTGTGTTTCGAACACCGGCTTCAGCGCCGTCATCTCCGGCCCTTCAAAGCGGTCATTGCGGGCCTCTTCGAAACGCTTGCGCAGCGCGGCCGCAAGCTCATTCGAAAGCGGCATGCGCCCGCCTTCCCAACTCGGGATGATGCCGCCTTCAGTCACCGGCGCTTTCTTCACCCAGGCCGTCATATCGCGAATGCGCACGAACTGCAGCACCTTGCCTGAAAACGCAAAGCGGTCACCAGGCCGCAGCCGCGCGATGAAGCCCTCTTCCACGCTACCCAAACGCCCGCCGGTGGTGTAGCGAATGTCCATGGCGGAATCGCTCACGATGGTGCCCGTCGAAAGCAGATGCCGGCGCGCCACGGTGCGATTCGAGATCACGAACTTGCCATCGTCCATGCTCACGCGCGCGTATTCCGGATAGGCCCGCAGCGCTTCGCCGCCATGCGTCACAAACTCCAGCACCCAGTTCCACTCAGCATCCGAAAGCTCTCGAAACGCATACGTGCGGCGCACTTCATCCAGCATCTCGGCGCCCACGAAGCCGCCCGATACCGCAACCGTCACCACCCATTGCGCCAGCAGATCCAGAGGCCGTTCCACCGGGTAACGGCTCTCGATCGCGCCAGCAAGATACGCATCGCGCGCGGCGGCCACTTCCACCAACTCCCAGGCATGCGTGGGCGCGCAAGTGATGCGGCTCACCACGCCAGGCCTATGCCCGCTGCGTCCCGCGCGTTGCAGCAAACGCGCAACGCCTTTCGGGCTGCCAATCTGAATTACACGATCCACCGGCGTGAAGTCCACGCCCAAGTCAAGGCTTGAAGTACACACCACGCAGCGCATCGTGCCTGCGCGCAACGCGTCCTCCACAAAATCGCGCGTCTTACGTTCCAGCGATGCGTGATGCAAGGCCATCTTGTCCGCCCAGTCGGGCCGCGCCGCCAGAATGGCCTGATACCAAATCTCCGTCTGCGACCGCGTGTTGGTAAACACCAGCGTCGTCGCGCCTTCTTCAATGGCCTGCACCACTTGCGGCAGCATGTTGATTCCCAGGTGCCCAGCCCACGGAAAGTTGTCCATATGCTCGGGAATCAGCGAATCGACACGCACCTCTTTCGGCACCACGCCGCGCACCATGCGGCCCTTTTCCCAACCGCTACCCAGCAGCGTCGCCATCGCCACTTCCAAGTTGCCCAGCGTCGCCGAAAGGCCCCAGGTGCGCATCTGCGGGTTCCAGATGCGAAGCCGCGCCAGTATCAACTCAGTCTGCACGCCGCGCTTCGAACCCATCAGTTCATGCCATTCATCGCAGATCACAAGCCGCAACTCGCTGAACATTTCCTTCGCGTCTTCGCGTGCCAACAGCAGCGCCAGGCTCTCCGGCGTGGTCACCAAGGCGGTCGGCATGCGCTTCTTCTGGCGCGCGCGCACGGCGGCCTTCGTATCGCCGGTGCGCTGTTCCAGGCGCCATGGAATATCGAGCCCGAACAGCGCATGGCGCAGCGAGTTCTCCGTATCGGCCACCAGCGCACGCAGCGGAGTGATCCACAGCACGCGCAAAGGCGGGTTCACTTCACCATCGCCCTCCATCCATTCCAGCAGCGGCCCGAGCCACGCTGCATACGTCTTACCGGTCCCCGTCGCGGCATGTATCAAACCGCTTTCCCCATTCAGATAAGCGCGCCACACTTCCTCTTGAAACGCGAACGGCTCCCACCCGCGCGAATGGAACCAATTGCGAACGGCGTCAAACGAGCTCAACTTTTGTGCCCAGTAATTAATGCCCGGATCGTCTCCAGGCTATCGGCTTCGGCTGCGGGCTTATCCGTACGCCAACGCGCGATCCGTGGAAAGCGCACCGCAATTCCAGACTTGTGCCGCGTGCTGAGTTGTATCCCTTCGAATGCCAACTCGAACACCAGTTCCGGCTTCACCGAGCGCACAGGGCCGAACTTTTCGAGAGTGTTCCTGCGAACCCACGCGTCCACTTTGTGGATCTCCTCATCTGTCAGGCCCGAATATGCTTTCGCGAAGGGAACCAACGTCTCGCCATCCCAAACCGCAAACGTGTAATCGGTAAACAAGCTGGCTCTGCGCCCGCTGCCGGCCTGCGCATACAGCATCACAGCATCCACGGAGAACGGCTCAATCTTCCACTTCCACCAATCGCCCCTGCGCCTGCCCACGCGATACGGCGAACCGTGCCGCTTCAACATGAAGCCTTCCACTTTGCGCTCCCGCGATTCGCCGCGCAGCGATATTAACTCCTGCCACGAAGCCACCTTCACCACACTCGAAAGCAGCAGGCGCCCACTATCGCGCATCGTATCCACCAAGCCGGCAAGCAACTCACGACGTTCCTCAATCGGCCGCTCACGAATGTCTTCGCCCTTCCATTCCAGCAGGTCGTAAGCCAGAATCACCACCGGCACATCGGCCAGAATTTTCGGGCCCAGCACTTTGCGCCCAATGCGCCGCTGCATCTGCGCGAAGGGCAGCGGCGCGCCTTCTTTCCACGGCAGAATCTCGCCATCGATCACCGTGCCTTCGGGCAGCACACTGCCCATGGCTTCCAGTTCCGGGAAGCGCTCCGTCACCAACTCTTCGCCGCGCGACCAGATAAACGTGCGGAACTTGCGCCGAATCAACTGGCTCCGAATCCCGTCCCACTTCCATTCAATCTGCCAATCCCCAACATCGCCTAACTGCCCGATCTCCCCTTCGATTGGATATGCCAGGAAGAACGGATATGGCCTGCTGATATCCGTATCCGCCGATTCCGCCGCGATCAACTGCGTATAGAAATCCGGGCTTGGCGACCAATCGCCCATCATGCGATGCGCGATCACGTTGCCATCGATTCCCGAGACCTGCGCCAGCGCGCGCACTACCAGGCTCTGCGAAACGCCCACGCGGAACGCGCCGGTAATCAGCTTGTTCCAGACGAAGCGCTGCGAATCGTCCATGTCGCGCCAGGCGTCCACCAAACTCGCGCGCCGCTCCGCATCTTCCCAACGTGCCAGAGGCAGCAGGCGTTCTTCCACCCAGTAATGCAGCGGCCGGTTCGACGACCGTTCCGCATCGGGAAGCAGCAGGGCAATCGTCTCCGCCAGATCGCCCACCGCCTGATACGATTCATCGAACAGCCAGGCAGGTGTGCCGGATTCTTCAATCGCCCAATCCACCAGCTTGCGTGTCTCGATCAAGCGCTTGGGCCGCCGTCCAATCAAAAAGTGAATGGCCCACACCGCATCTTCAGGCGGCACGGCGCCGAAGTATTTCACCAGCGCATCGGTCTTGAGTCCAGTCTTGGTGGTTTCGTCGAGCGCGGCGTAAAGTTCGGCGAAAGCTTTCACGCTTCGGGTTCCGCTGGTAGGTCGGACGGTTCGTCTTCGCGCTCGCCCTCATACCGTGTTTCAAGCGCCCTGGCCTGCTTGCCATGATCGTTCAACCAATGCACCAGCGGCGCGCGATAGCCATGAGTCACCAGTACGTTCTCCGCGCCTGTCGCGTCGATGGCATTCAGCAGCCCCGGCCAATCGGCATGATCGGAAAGCGTGAAGCCACGGTCCAGCGATTGCCTCCTGCGTGTGCCGCGCATCCGCATCCAGCCCGAAGCGAACGCCGTGGACGTGGACCCGAACTTCCGCATCCAAGTGGTGCCATTGCACGAAGGCGGCGCGACAATCAGCGCACGGCTCCAATCGTAAGTCTTCTCCATCGACCCTGAATACAGCGTCTCCGGCAGGCTCACGCCGCTTTCGCGATACGCCACATTCAGCTTCTGCACAGCGCCATGGCAGAAGATCGGTCCGATGCCCGCATCGACACCGGCCAGCAAGCGCTGCGCCTTGCCGAGTGAGTAGGCAAAGAGCACGCTGGCGCGGCCGGCGCCTTGGTTGTCGCGCCACCAGGTATCGATCGCGCGGAAAATTTCAGGCTGCGGACGCCACCTATAAATGGGCAGCCCGAAGGTGGATTCCGTAATGAAGGTATGGCAGCGGACCGGTTCGAACTGCGTGCTGGTACGGTCAGGCTCCACTTTATAATCGCCGGACGCAACCCAGACCTCGCCTTCGTGTTCCACTCTCACTTGGGACGAACCCAGAATATGACCGGCCGGATGCAGCGACACGCGTACTCCGTTTTCGACAACGGTGCGGCCGTAAGGAATGGCTTCAATTTTCGCTTCGGCTCCCATGCGCACCCGCAATACCGTTTCGCCAAGCTTGGACGTAAGATAGTGCTTCGAGCCCCAGCGGGCATGGTCGCCATGAGCGTGTGTGATCACCGCGCGATCCACGGGGCACCAAGGGTCAATGTAAAAGCCGCCCGGCTCGCAAAACAGGCCGTTCGGTGTTACCTGAAGCAGCGGTTTTCGCGAAAACGTCACTATTTTTCCATGATAGAGTGTTGGAACCAGATCGCGGAGGGGGACCACGATGAAGGCTAAAATCGCCGGGCTTTTTATAACAGGAGCGCTGCTGACGGCAATTGCGCCTGGGTTGATGGCGCAGGGAACCGAGTGGCGCGCACGCTCCGTAGAGCTGGAAAAGACCGACCCCGGAGCCGCTCGCGGTGTACTGATGAGGGCCTCGCAGCAGGTGCCGCAGGAGCCGGAAGCGCAGTTGCGCTATGCCGAATTTCTGGACCGTTATGGCGACCCTTCGGCGCGCGCGGAATACAGGAAACTCACCGGTACTGAGCGTTCGACGGCGGTGCTCAGAAGGCTGGTGCTGTTGGATTTGATTGCGGGCGATCGCGCCGGCGCCGATAGCGACCTGACTTTGTATCGCACGGCGGGCGGTACCGATTGGAAAGATCTGAAGTGGATGACGCCGGCGCCCGAAGCGCAGGAGTATGCGACGATTCCGGGTCCGCTGCGGAGCTTCGGAAGAATGGCCGCCATTTCGGCGGAGATCAGCCCGAACGATGTGCTGACCGCGCTGGCGCGCAACGTGGTGACCAACGGCTACCAGGCCTCGCACAGCAACGATGCGCTGGAGCAGACCGAATATCTGAAGCTGGTGAACCGCTATCTTTCGCAGGCGCGCGAGCTGGAGAAACTGGCCGGCCCGGAGTTCATGCTGAAAGTGGAGACCTGCGATTCCGCGCAGACCGGCGACCTGCTGCGCATCCTGGGTTTCCGTATGCGGGGGGCCTGCGGCAATGAAGTGGTTCTGGAAACAGTGAATGCTACACGTGCCTTTCTCAGCACCGATTCGGGCTTCCCGATCGCCGAACTGGAGCAGGCGCTGCGCACCAACAAGCCCTTCACTTACGACTTCCATGCCACGCGCGTGCCCGTGTTCTATGGCCCGGAATATTGGCTGGGCCAGAAGGATGCTGGGGGCACCTTTATCGATAGCTTCCTGGCCGATCCTTCACTGTGCCGCTTTTACCTGGGCATGTCGAAGCTGGACCGCGAAACCGCGGCGCAACTGCGTCAGGGCGTGCCGGCAGCCCGCTTACGCACTTACTCGCATGTGCTGGATTTCTTCGGCGGCATGTTTGAAATTCGCAATGGCCATGCCGTGGTGCCGGGCGGGCAGCGTTCCGCCGCCACGTGGGGAGATCTTGTAGGCGCGAGCCCGCAGAATGGGGCACAGTTTTTCGAGAAGCTGCTGGCCAAGGACGATGGCTGGCTAGCCAGCCAATATGACGCGTTGGCGCGCATTCACGGCCCGGTGCAGGACTACCTGACTGAGCCGGCGCGCATGAAGCGTTTTTATAACGCGGTGCGCGGCAAGGTGACCAGCCCGGGTCCGGCGCGGCCCGTGTTTCGTTCGAACGCGGACATGATGCTGCTGACCACGCGCTTGCGCCTGGACGCGAATGGGCAGCCTCACATTCCAGGCTCGCTTGAGGTTTGGAAAAACCTGTTCGTGAACCACCCGCGCGGCAAGTATGACGCCAAGCTGAGTAAGACCGCGGGGAGCTGGAAAGAATCCGACGATGTGTTGGAAGCGCTGTTCGGCATGTCCCGCAAAGCTGTCGAGAATGAGCCGCTGAAGATCTTCATGGCGCTGAGCGATCTGGACCGCGGCCGCGCGGAGCCGTTGAAAGCAGAGACTGTGGATCGTCTGGCGCGCGCGTACAAAGAGTACGGCGCGCAGTACTCCGCGTTCAGCGATTCGCCGGCCGTTTCCGACCGCACCGTCATGCAGTTCCTGGACACCGTGGAAAGCGTGGAGCATACGCGCGATACGCTGTTGCGGCAAAACTCCGCAGGCATGATGCAGGCGTTGACCGGCTTGTGGCAAATTCTGTGCCGCCAGTCTGTCATCCCGGCATCGAGAGCGGATGCGGCGCTGAATGGAATTCTGACACCGTTCCCTGAAGTTTCAAATGAGCGTGAGCTTTTCGATGCGGGCCGCGGCGGCGTGAAGCTGCTGTTGAGCGCGGCATCGGCGCCGGCGACGGCACAGCCTCAGGAACAGATGATCGGTCTGCTGGCCGGTGCTGTCGCGCCGGTCGATACCGAAGCGCGCGACCGGCTGGTGACGGATATGCAGCATGTGCTGGAAGCGCAGCGCATCCTGTCGCTCGACGTGATTTTCCAATTGGCGGACAACCTGGAGAGTGTCTCGCGCGGGGAGAAGCTGAACCCGGCGCTGGCGGCTCGCCTGGCTGCTCGCGTGGGCGATATTCAGTTGCCGCGTGCTTCGCTTTCCGGCGCGGAGAAGAACGCGCTGGCCTTCGGCTATTGGACGGAGCGGCATGTGGAGATGGAGCGCAAAGTGAATATGCGCGCGCTCATCGACAAAGCCCAGAACAATCCGGAGAAGCTCAAAGATCTGCGCGGCGCATTAACGCCGTTCCTGCGCGACACGCTGGTGGCTTATAACTACGTCCACTATGCGCCGCCGGGTGCGCAGATTCTCTACACCAATCCGCTTTTCGTGCGCGGGCACGATTTCATCGGCATGCAAGGCGCAACGCATACCTGGAAGGCGACGGAGATGCTGGGCACGGGCTGGCCTTCGAATGGCGGCGGGCGCTTGACGGGTTCGCTGGCCAACTTGCCGTATGCGTTGGCGGAGGCGGAACAGAACTTCCTGGTGCCCACGCAAACGCAAGCCCTGATTTGGGGGGACCTGGTGCCGCAGATGATTCTGAGCGCGAAGATTCCACGCTGGTGGAATGTCACTTCGTCGCAAGTGCATTGGGTGGGCGCGCAGATGCACTTTGGGGAAGAACTGCTGGCCGAAGCCGCGCTGGACCCACAGTTGAGGCAGAAGACCATGGCAGCTTTAGATCTGCAAGCACCGCCCGCGCGCCGCATGCAGGTGGAACGGGCGCTGGAAGCCGGCAACGTGCGGGACGCCATTGAACGCGTTACGCCTTCGGAGCTGTTCGGCATGGCAACGGAAATTGCGGTGCGGTCGCCGAACCCCGAACTGGCCCGCATCCGGCGCGAGAGTGGGGCATTCGTAAACGAAGCCGCCATCTCCGCGGCGTTCGGCACACCGAAGCCGACTCTGGCGAACTCCTACCGGCCTGAGCTGCTGCAGCTTCGCACGTTCCCGACGCTGATGGGATATTCTAGCCGGATCATGGCCGAATCATGGGAATCGAACAACCTGTACTGGGTTGCCCTCGCGGACCAGTTGCATATCGCGCCTTCGCAGCTGAACGTGCTGATTCCGGATTGGACCCAGAAGGTGGTGGAGCGGATCTTTGCCTCGCACCTGGAAGATTGGCCGGCGCTGCTGAAATCGCTGCGGCTGGTGGGCGATGAAGTTCGCGCGGAAGCATGGCGCGGCCCGGGCGATGCGAAAGCTTCAGGGATTGAATAAGGGAAGGGAAGCGGAGACCGATGATAGCGAAGCGAGTCTGGAAGGCCGCGATTGCGGCGGGTACGGTTCTGGCCGGGGGCGCGCTGCTGGTGTGGGCGCAGGATGGCAAAGTCGCCGTCTTCAAGAGCAAGGTGGATCTGGTGGTGCTCAGCTTCACTGTCACCGACAGCCGGGGCCACTACATCACTAATCTGAAGCCGTCCGATTTCAAGATCTCCGAAGACGGGATCGTGCAAAAGCTCTCGACCTTCGCCGAGGGAAGCAAGCCTCCGATGGAGGTGCTGGCCGACGGTTCCATGAGGCCGCTGGTGAAGGGTGAAGAAGGCCTGGCGGGTAAGCCGGGGCTGGATGCGGGGTCCGATGCGTTTGTGGGCACGAACGTCTTCGTCCTGTTCGATACCAGCAACTTCATGTACAAGGGCTTCGTGTACGCAGAAGATGCCATCGCCGATTTCGTGCGCGGCTTGGACCGGGCCGATTCGGTGGCCGTGTACACGTTCAGCCGGAATCTATCGCGCGCCGCGCCGTTGACGCGCGACCGCTCGAACGCTATTCTGGGCTTGCGGAAAGCTGTCGCGGGAGACGATACAGCGCTCTATAACGGGCTGCTGCTTTCGTTGCGCGATGCCGCGAAAGTGCCGGGCAGGAAGGTGGTGATCGTGTTCTCAAACGGGCCCGATAACGCCAGCATGGTGGCTCCGGACGATGTGCGCGCTGTGGCCGAAGATGAGGGCATCCCCATCTACGTGATCTCGACCAACGACGTGAATAAGGATTCCATCAGCAGCAGCGTGTTCCGGCGCATCACGTCGAAGACCGGCGGTAAAGCTTACTGGGCCAAGACCTGGCAGAAGCAGGTGGAAGCCTTCGAGAGCATTCGCGAAGACCTGGGCAACTCTTATACAGTGACGTACTATCCGGCGGCGAACCCGAATGAAGGCTTTCGCAAGATCAGCGTCGATATCACTAGCGACGCGGGCAAGAAGTACCGCGTGCGATCGCGCCCAGGCTACCGGCCGAAGGCCTTCTAAATCCGAGTCATCAGATCGCGGATGCGGCCTTCTTCTTCCTTGCTGGGCCGGTTCGAAAGGGCCAGCTGACACTGCTTCTGCGCCGATGCCTTGTCGCCCTTCTGAGCGAAAGCCATGGCCAGGTGGAAGTGGAAGGTGGAATTTTCAGGCTGCTTGGTAGTTAGGTCGCGGAAGATATCGACGGCATTATCGGACAGATTCTTCTTCAGATAGATCCAGCCGATGGTGTCGGAAATTTCCACCATGGCGGGCAGCTTCTGCTTGGCGCGCGTGGCCAGCGTGAGGGCTTCATCCAGATTGCCGCCGGTTTCCGCCATCAGGTAGGCCAGGTTGTTCAGAGCCTCGGCGTTATTCGGGTCTTTGGCGATAGAGAGCTCATAGACTTTGCGCGCTTCGACATGCTGGCCGGAATTATCGAGGATGAGCGCCAGGTTGTTTAGCACGGGCACGTTTTCGGGCGTCAACTCTTTAGCCTTCTTGAACGCCTCAATGGCCTTGGGGTAATCTTTCATGCGCGAGTAAGTTTCGCCCATGCGCGCATAGACTTCGCCCTGCTGGCGCGGCGTATCTTTGTTCAGTTCGACTAACGCGCGGTAATCGTTGATGGCCCGATCGAGCTGACCGGTGCGGACTTCGAGATCGGCCAGATCGCGCTTCAGGTCCATGCGCTTCGGGAATTTCGCGGATTCGGCTTCTACCAGCTGCACCGCTTCCGATGGCCTGCCAAGCAGGATGAGCGATTCAGCCTGACCCAGCAGACCGCGGGCATTGGCGGGGTCGGCTTCATAGGCTTTGCGGAACACATCGGCCGCTTCCTGATACTTCTTCTCCATCAGGTTCAGCACGCCCACTTCAAGCAGTGTTTCGGGCTGTTTGGGGCTTGCGGCCAACAGGGAGTTCAGGGTGGTGCGCGAATCGCCATAGCGGTTCAGCCGCATAAGAGCGGCGGATTGCAGCAGGCGCGCGGCCCCGCTCTGCGGATTCATCTTGATGGCTTCTTCGGAAAGCTTAAGCGCGGAGGCGTTGTCTCCACGCGCCAGCGCGACCTGCGCAATCGCCAGGCGGGGAGGCAGGTAATCCGGACGCAGCTCGATGGATTTTTCAAATTGTTGCCGTGCCTGTTCATATTCGCCCTTCGCGAAATGAGCGCGGCCCAAATGGAAGCGGGCGACGAAGTTATCGGGGCGGGCAGTCACCACGGATTGCAGTTCGTTGATGGCTTGGGCGATATCGCCCTTATCCAGCAGGAAGCTGGCTTTCAGGCCGCGCGCTTCGGGGTCCTTCGGATTCTCTTTCAGGATCTCGAGATTTTTCTCGTACGCCTGGGCGGTCTTGTTGTCGTGGATGTAGGCTTCGATGATGCGCTTCTGATAATCCACTTTATGCGCGGGATCTTTGCGCATGCCTTCTTCGTACTGCTTGACGGCTTCGCTGCCATCGTTCACGCGCAGGTAGAAATCGCCGGCGGTGAAGTACGCCTGCGGGTATTCGTGAAAATTCGCCTTCAGAGATTCCAGAACTTTCGCGCCTTCCACGCGGTTCTTGGTGGCGAAATAATGCGCGGCCAGGATGGTTTGAAATTCGTACGACTTGGGATTGTCGGCGATGGCCTTCTTTAGGATGGTGACGGCATCGTCGGGCCGGTTCTGGCGGGAGTAAAGACGATAAAGCTCCAGATAGCCGGAGGTGCCGGATTTCTTGCTTTCGATGACCTTTCGAAAAAGCTGTTCGGCCTCGCCATTTTCGCCGTAAAGAGAAAGCGTGCGGGCAAGCGACAGCTGCACGGCCGGCTCACCGGGTTTCAGGTCAAGCGTGCGGCGGTATTCGGCGATGGCTTCCTCGGTCAGCTTCTTCGAATTGATAAGGTCATTGACGCGATAGGCCGCGATGGCCTTGACCAGGAAAAGATCGGCATTTAACTTGTGGCCTTCGAAAGAATTCGCGTCCTGCGATAAGAATTGTTTTGAAATTTGCTCCACTTCCGTGAGCAGTTGCGCGGTGCCGCCGTTGTTGCTCTGGGATTGGGCGGCAAGCAGCAAAATTTCGGCTAAATGCAGGTTGGAATCGTTGAAATCCTTGGTGTTTTTCGGAAGCAGTTCCACGGCTCGCCGAAATGCGGGGACGGAGTTGGCGATCTGCCCCAGCTTGATGTTGGTGAGGCCCAGGTGGTAATACGCCTCGCCGTAGCGCCCGTCGGAGGAGAGGGCGCGGCGATACATGATGGACGCCTCTTTATACTTCCCACGGTCGTAATACTTGTTGCCGCTTTCCAGGTATCGTTTCTTGACCACTTGCGGATCGCGACTGCAACTCACCAGCGCTACGACGGAGAGTGCCAGGACAAGGGCGCGCTTAGACATAAGAAACCTCAACACCGTATTTTCACACAATGGGCGCCAAAGGGGCCTTACTCCACCGCAACTGTGGGTACTACTGGACCCGTCGTGGGGCTACTGACGCCGCCGATTTTTATGGTAATGAGAAGTGCGTTGCCCTTGATGTGCGTGCCGGGCACGCGCAGGTTGATCTGATTCAAGCCGACAAAGCCGGGCACCAGGCCGCTGAAATCCACAATGATGCCGGCCTGGCTCAGGCGCGGATCGCCGAAAAAGACCTGAACGGGGTCAGTGTTGGCGAGGGGTGAAGTGGGGGCGGGGTTGCCGGAGACGACCGCGCCGCCGTGCGTGACGCCGAGGCCGGTGGCGAACAGAACCAGAGGCTCATCGCGCTTCGCGGGATGGTCTTTAGTGACGTAGCTGCCGTCTTTATGGACGATGGCGGTCTGGCCGCCGGAGACGAAAACGGCGGGCGCATATTTGGCGACAGTGGCGGAGACGGTAGTGACGGAGGCGGCTTTCTTCGAGATAGATCGAACGACAAGTGGATAGCGGCCGGCGGCCAGGCCCACGGGGAGTTGCGCGTTGATCTGCGCTGGCGAAACGGAGGCCAGCGGCAACGGCTGATTGTTCAAAGTGACGCAGGTGCCGCCCAGAACGGTGGGCAGGTTCTTCGTGGTGGGCACTTCCTGCGAGCCCAGGTTCTGGCCGAAGATGCTGACCAGCCCGCCCGGCGCACTGGCGGCTTGATAGCTGGCCAGATTGACGATGCCGTTGGGGGTCAAGACAGGCCTTTCAGAGGCGGGGACAGGAGCGAGCGGGATGATGGAGAGCCCGGTGGCGGTAAGGGCATAGGCATTGGTGGTGGTGGAATCCACCACCAGTGTGCGTCCGTTTACGGCCACGCGCTGGGTGCCGGTGACGACGGATGCGGCGGTTTCGAGAGCGGGCGACGAGCGAAGTATCTGGCCGGTGTTGGAATCGACGATCTCGACCGTGCCTGCATCGGTGACGGCCGTGGTGGCAGTGGCACGGGCGGGTTGGGTGAAGCGGGCGAACGATGTCGCGCTAACGGCGGAGACGGCGGATACGGGGCGCGAAGTGGCTCCCGTGGTGCGGCCTGGCAGGACGCCGCCGCCCACTGCGCCCGAATCGTCAGAGGTGGCGATGGGGGTGAGGGAAGAGTTGAACAGCGTGTTATTGGCGAGGAAATATTTGCCCTGCGGCCCGGCGGCGATGGGCCCTAGGAAGCCGGAAAGCGTAGCGGCAACGCCGTTGACGGCGGCTGTGGAGAAGATCTGTTTGCCCACGGTGAAATCGTCCACGCTGGAATCGTAAAGGTAGCCGAAACCCGCACCGGTCACCAGCAGGACGTACTCTCCGCCGGGCGTGGCGGCAAGGGTGCGGACGGAAGGAGTGCCGCCGGCCACGGTGCGGACGACCGCAGTGGGCGTGCCGCCGAAGACCTGAGGGTTTAGGGTGCGCGGGACGGCTTGCACCCCGCTGATTTTCCAGAGCGTGCCATCGCTCATCACGAATTGCGGCCCGCGCTGGCTGGGGGCGATGGAAGTGGCGAAGTTCAGACCGACGGCGACGTTCGCGGGGATGGCGGGGAAGACTACGCGGCCGGTAACGCGCTGCTTATCCAGATCGACCACGCTGATGGTTTCGCCGCCAGTGTTCGCGACATACATGCTGAAACCATCGCTGGCTAGCGCCATGGCATGCGGGAGCTGACCGACCTTGATGGGCGTGGTGAACTGCTGGGTTTTCAGATCGAAAACTTCGATTTGATTCAGGCCTGAGTTGGCGATGTAGAGCTTTTGGCGCACTGTATCCTGCACCAGATCGGTAAGCGTTTCGCCGCCGCTTACGTTTTGCGGAACGGGGATGATGACGCCGCGGGCATCGGCATCGCGGTTGTTCTGGAAGACGCGGATATTGGGCGCGATGTTGATAGCTTCCGGGGATTGCACCAGAAAATCGTTCGGCGCGGAAGTGCCGGGAGATCTGGCGGCATTGGCGTTGAAGCGGAACGTGAGCGTACTGCCCAGGCTATTGGGGGCGGCTTGGACGATGGGAACGGTGTTGGTGGTGGCCGTGGGGGTGGGTGTTGGGGTGGGAACGGTGCCGGGCGGGCCAGGGAAAATCACGCCGCCGCCGGGGCCACCCGGACCGCCCAGACCCGGAACCACGGTGGTGGACCCGGCCAGGCCGCCGCTAGTGAGAGTGTAAGCCTGCACGGAAGCGGTGAGGCGTCCGCGTCCGGCATTGGTGACGTTGTTCCTGACCGCGCTTTGGGCAGCGGTGACGCCGCACTGGTCATTCATGAGCAGGACGATTTGGGAATCCACCTGCGCCAGCGGACTGGCGTTCACCTGGCCCACCGGCAGAGTGATGAATCCGGATTCGGAGAGCGCGTAAATGGTGTCGCCCGCATTGTTGATGACCATGCGCCCGGACAGATTTTCGGGAAGCTGCAGACCCAGCTTGATGAGGAGATTATCGGGGTCGTTATAGAGCAACCGGGTGACGTTGGGCTTCGGGGCGGGCACTTGCACGGGCGCGAAGTTGAAAGCGCCGTAAATGTTCGAGCCATCGGGAGAGAAGACGCTGCCGCCCTGGTTCACCTGCGCGTTGAAGTTGGTGCCATTGGGAAAAGCGAAGGGTGAGTTGGCGACGTTTTCCTGGGCCAGGATGGCGAGCGTTGCGGTATCGATGAGCGAATATCCGGCCATGAAGCGCGAGCCATCGGGAGAGACGGAGAGCACGTTCGAAAGATTCGTGAGAATGCGGGAACGCAGCACGGTGCCGGAGGCCACTTCGTAGACGAAGACCACGCGATTGTTGGTGGCGTTGCCGGTGATGATGTTCGCGCCGATGATGGTATTGCCGTCCTTGGTGGTGAGGAGTTTCGAATGGTAAGAGAGATACGCGCGGCCGGAAGGGGCGGGGAGTGTGGGGGGCGTGGCGGCGGCGGGCGCGACGGCGACATTGTTGAGCGAGTTGGCTTGGGGATCGTAAATGAGCAGATTATTCTGGCCGGCGTTGCCGACGGTGGAGATGAGAACGCGGCCGTCTTTACCAACCGCGATCCCTTGCGGGCTAGCGACTAGGGCGATGGTGGCTATGGTAGGAGTTGCTTTCGTGAGATCGATAATTTTCAGGGCGCTGGTGCCGGAAGCCGAGGCGTAAAGGGTGTTGTTATTCGGCGAAAGGGCGATGGCGTCAGGCTGGCTGTTGTTTCCCGTGGAAATGCTGGCCAGATATTGGCGCGTTTGCGTGGACCAGACTTCGATGCGGTTCGCGGAATTGTTGACCAGGTAGAGCCGCTGGCGGGGCTCATCGAGCAGGAGATCGGAATAGGACGCGGCAGCTTGTGAGGGAATTACGGTGCCAAAGGTGGCGCTATATGCGGGAACTGCCGATAGAGCAAGAAGAAGGAGGGACCGATTACCGCGCATCGCTACCGAAGTTTAACCCTTGGGCAGGTGAGAAGTTGTTTTGCGCAGCAATGAGCGCGATGGCGTGGCGGATATCGAGCAGGCGCTGGGCGGCGTCGCTCGATTCGCGCTCTATGAAGACCGGCTTGCGGTAGCCGGTTGCGCGGAGTGTGGCGAGGAAGGCCGGGATGTTGACGGCGCCTTGGCCGAGGACGGTTTCGGACCCTAGCGCGCCGGCGGCGGTTGGCCAGGTGCCGTCCTTAGCGTGGACGGAGAGCAGGCGGGGGGCGAGGATGGAGAGCGCTTCGAGCGGTTCGCCGGTGCCGTAGAGGATCATGTTCGCGGGGTCGAAATTGATGCCCAGGTTGGGGCGGTTGGCAGCTTCCAGAAATTCGAGGAGCGCGGGCGCGGTTTCCTGGCCGGTTTCAAGGGCGAAGGTCATGGGCTGGGCGTGGTCGGCAATGCGACGGACCAATTCGAGAACCGCCTGATATTCGGGGTCAGTGTTATTTTCCGGAACGAAGCCAATATGGGTAGCGATGCCGGGTGCGCCGAGTTCGCGGGCGAAATCGATGACGGCGTGGGTGCGGGCTTCGCGGCGGCTACGAAAAATTGCAGGAACGAAGCCAACTGTGCTCTGGACAGTGGGGATATCGGCGTAACTTTCGCCTTCGTAGGCGGCGAAAACCGTGTGGATTGTGAAATTTGCGTGGGCTGCGGCGGTTTTCCAGGCGGCGGCTTGGCCGGAGAGCGTGAGGTCGCCGGGGATGCCGAGTTGGCCGTGATGGATGCCGAGGCCGGTGAGTTCGGCGAGCGTTTCGGCGGGATTGCGGCCAGCCCAGAACATGACGCCGATGTTGGGGTGGGGGGTTAGTTGGTCCATGGGATGATTTCTCCGTTTCGATTTCGCGACTCTATTATGAGCTCGATTAAGCGCACGGCATGGGCCGATTCGGCGGGTGGGCAGAGTGTGGGCGGCCTGCCGGCGCGGGCGCAACTGGTGAAGTATTGGAATTGGGCGACCCAGGGATCGGGGCTGGGCGCGAGGGCGATGGGGGCGGCAGGGCCATCGGAGGGAAATAGCGTGAGGGGGCGGCCGGCGCTGGACCAATCCAGGGTTCCGGCTTCGGTGAGGAAGTTGAATTCCATGGAAAAGGGGTAGGCGGGGGAGGGGTGCCAGCCGCCGGTGATCTCGACGGGGCCGGACTTCGGGAAGGTGAGGCGGGCGGTGAGCCAATCGATACGCGCGGCGGGATCGCAGACGCCCTGGGCGCTGACGGCGGAGGGGAGGCCGAAGCAGTGGAGGGCGAAATCGGCGTCGTGGATGAGGAGATCGAGGGGTGCGCCACCGCTTTTCGCGGGGTCGTTGAGCCAGGGGGACCAGGTGGGGCTGGCGCAATTTCGCCGGAACGAACCCAATTTGGTAGTGGCGCGAGACACGTGGCGGTGCAGCTCCTGCCATTCGGGGAAGAAGCGCAGAACGTGACCGGCCATGAGTGTGCGGCCGGAATGGGCGGCTTCGCCGATAAGGGCGTACGCTTCAGGGCTGGTGCGGGCGAGCGGCTTTTCAAGGAGCACGTGCTTGCCGGCGCGCAGGGCAGCGAGGCCGGCTTCGGCGTGCAGGTGGGTGGGCAGGCAGAGATCGACGGCGTCGATGGTGGGGTCGGCGAGAGCGTCTTCGAGACGGGAATAGCGCTGGAGGCCGGTGAAATCGAACTGCGAGGCAGCGGTTTCGAGGTTGCCGCCGGTGGTGGATAGGTCGCCTGAGAGTTTGCGCGGGTCGGCGGTGACGATGGCGGCCAGTTCGGCTCCGTCCACATGGGACCACGCGTGGAGATGCGTTTTGCCCATGAAGCCTAAGCCGGCGACGGCGACGCGCAAGGGGCGGGTGAGCATTCTATGGGTGGCTAGGTGAAAAGGGCGGCGTAGAGGCCGAGGGCGATTAGGCTGAGGGAGAAGACGAGGAAACCGAGGCGTTGGGTGCGGGTGCTTTCGGGGGCGGGGAGGTGGGTGAGGAGCGGGAAGTTCGACGCATTCCAGGGGAAGTTATGGAATATGGAATCGCGAAAGTTAGAGATTCCGATGAATAGGTTCGAGAGCAGGCCTGGGCTGAAGCAGAGGATTACTCCGGCTAGCCCGCAAAGGATGGGAATTGAGGCCTTCGGCATGGAACTATGATACCGGACCCGATATGACGTTAGGTTTGAGTGGCCCGCGAATTGTTCGCGTCGCGGGCACGACGATGATCTCGTTCAGACGGTCAATCACTTCGCTTCGAGTCAGAATCAGTACCTGCCGGCGTTTGTCTGGAAGACGAAACGTGTACTCTAGCGGATCTCTCCGCGCCTCAAGGCACGTTCTGCCAACCTCCGCTGTCGCAGGCGAGGGGATCGTCGTCCGCGGAGAACTCTTCCGGGCTGGGCGGCATGGCTTCATAAATGGACGGATCGACATCCCGCCTCCAGGTGATCAGACGGAGCAGGCGAGCCCGTTCGAACGGAGAAAGCGCCGCGAATAGCGGCACAATCTCCTCCACTGTGGTGGGCCCAAGCATGGCAAAATTTTATCACCGGTCGCAGAGCCAATGGTGCTCCTAATTCCTGCCAACCTAATGTCGCGAGCTTGCTGTCCGCGTAGCAGAGCGCGACAGATGGCGGCTCTCCGTCCGTGCTTCCGTACACAATCCACGCCAGGGCGAAGCGTAACACCACCGGCAACAGCCACGGCGCCGCACTCAGCGAGGGATAAGCGGCCCTTGTGCCGTGTCCGCATTCGCCAGGTTCAAGCCAATCAGGTACAGGTTCCAGATGGCGCAAGTAACTGGCAATTACCGTGCTACGCGTCTCGCCGGTCGCATGGTCTTTTGCCCACTGAGCCCGATGGAGAAGAATGTCGGAAATCGCCTTTGGTTGGAGTTTGCCGGTCAGGTCGTTATAGATCCTATGGCGACTGGGACCGGCCCCCAATTTCGAGACACTCGTCGGGCAAAATGTTGTTTGTGACTTGCACCCGACTTATGATAGTTCGCGTTTTGAGATTGTACTCAAATAACCATGTCTCTATGGTGAGACCACCGGCAGGACCGCGGGCTTTCACATACAATAGCTCATCGCGCCTGTTCATGCGAACATCCGAAGGATAAATGTAATCGCCCGGATTCGCGGCCACTACAACTTCTCGCTCAGGACCATAAGAAACTGCCACATGACCGCCCGTAGACTGCGCGCCCTGAATCTGTGCCTCAATTCCATTGCTTAGAACCATTGTATAGTCCCATTCGCGGGTATGTGGCTGTATAATTGGATGCGCTGAGAAGGGAATACATTCAGCAGTTATATACTTTCTGATAATGGGACTGTTAGGCGTGGGAGTGGTGCAACTGCAGACTAAGATAGTGGAACCGAGTGTAACAATTATCCATAGCTTCAGTCGGGTTCTCTCTTCAAAAAGCTCATAGAGGCGTTGGGTTAGCTTATAAAAACGTGGCATGGTAAGTACTCATTTACAAATCTTCCCATGAGCTGGCTAAGGAACGACAAGAATCGACACGTCGGCACCATAGGCATTAAGGGGAAAGTTCGTAAAAAGATGATCCCTCTGGGCTCAGGACGTCAACGGACACTGCGGCGCACTTCACGGAAAAAGCGGAAAAATTCTACTCTTTGAGGAGAGAATCGTCTCACCCGTTGACTGAGAAGCGCGAATGGGGCGCGCAGGAGCCATGGATGGATTTCCAGGATAACTTCGACCGTTAAACGGCAGAACCGCAGAGTAACCTTTTGATATTCCGCCGCCGTGAACGAAAACAGTTAAATCTCGCCAGCCATGGGATCTCGTATGCAGAGCTCTGATTGGCAGTCTGGTAATGCTCACTCTCCCGACAATCTGATACGGAGATCCTCCTTTCAGCACTAAAGTTAAGCATCCCCCCGTACCGCACCAAGAGCGGCCCCGCACGTAGACAACTAGTTCTTCACTCTTATCATCAGAGAGACTTATAGGAGAATAGGAGAACCCAGCTGTCTCGTCCTTTACTAGTTCGCTCCCTAGCAGATAGAGTCGAAGGAACCGTCTTATCTGCTCTTCGAGTCCTGACTCTCTGTAGTTTTGCGGTACGCAGCCTCCAGCCAATGTCAAAAGAAGAAGAACGGTTCGAATCACAACTCGCGCTTTCATAACTAAAAACACTTCATCAGATTCAGTATGTTGCTGCCGTAATTTCCATGCGCGGAGCCCTCGTCAATCGTGTTCGGGTTGCCACTTACGTTACCGGTGCCAGAGTTATAAGATGCAGCAGTTGCTTGTAAGAGCTCGGTCGCCGTAAATCCTGGAAACGATTTAGCTAAATCCGCCATATTTGCACTCAACATATATGCTGCACGGTTGGCTGCCCAGATAACATTCCCAGCCTGCGCAGCGGTGACTCCAGAAGCTGGGGTCACCGAAAGTTGAAAGATGCCCACTCCGATCCCAGCGCCGTCATCTTCTGTAGTGTTGAGCCACTTCGATTCCCTTATTCCTATAGCCGCCAGCAAAGACGGCGGGATTCCATTTCCATTGGCGGCGCCCGTAAATACATCCGTCTGACTGACAGCGCGATCTAGCACTTTGATTCTACTATTCATCGCAACAACCGGATCAGTCCCGCGGTTGACACTTATCGCGTCCAACAAGCCTTTTTGGCATTCTGCGCTGAGGCGGTTCCAGCGGTCTTGAATTTCTGTTCTTGGAGCCACTCCGCGGTCAAACCTGTTTGGAGTCGTTGTTGGAGCTTGCGGTCCAGGAGTAACACCAACGTCGGGTCGTTTTTGCATGAGGCCATCTGGATCAACAAAGTTCACCGGATCATTGCCTACATAACTGTACCGGTTCCAACTCCCCGGATCTTCCGGGCCCGCACTGGCCTTATACGGGTCTGCATTCATAAACCTGCCGTACTGACTGTTATAAAGCCGCTGATCCGCATAATTCAACCCAGTCGTTTCCTCATGAAAATACGTAGCGAAATTTGTATTCCCCGGAAACACCGTTCCCGACCCGGACTCATTGTACTGCTCCCCAAACGGCGCATAGTACTTCGCCGCCGTGCTCCCCACCGACCCCTGCGTCGGGTTCGCCACCACGCTCCCCAACCGGTCCACCGCAACCGGCACAAAGTTCTGAATGATCATGCGCCCGGCGAACTTCACATCCCGCGGCTCTCGCCCATCGCACGTCGGCGCGTCCCCGAACACATACGAAGTGCAGGTCGCCGCAATCTCGCCCTTCGCTCCATACACATAGAACACCTGCGCCTGCCCTGGATTCCCATTCGGCCGTGCCGTGCTCACCCGCTTGTTGTCCGCCGTGTAGTAATAGCGTTCCGCGCTTTGGTCCAGATGACCGCTAATGTCCGTCGACCCACTGCGTGTCACCACCACACCCACCAGCCGATTCTGAATATCGTAACTGTACTCAGGGTTATTACACGCAGTAGTAATCGAAAGCAGATTGCCGTTCGGGTCATAGCAAATCGTGGACCCCGCCAGCCGATTGGTATAAGGATCGCCGTATAGGTTGAAGACCTTGCCATCCCCACCCTTCGACGTCAGATTGCCCCACCCGTCATACCCATAGGTCTGATTCTTCGTCCCCGTCACTCCCGTCAGTCGGTTCAACTGGTCGTAGGTATAGACGGAGTTAAAGTTCGTATCCAGCCCGCTGGCGACGCTTGTGACTTGTCCATTGTTCTGACCCGCGGAGCCGTACACATAATTCAGATCCACGATTGCCGCGGCACCGCCAGTCTGTGTTTGGATCTGCGCCACTTGATTGAAGTTATTGTAAGTGCGCGTCTCCGTAAACGCCGGGTAAGTGTAAGCATCCGGATCTACGGTCGATCCAGGGTTCGCCGGCCAGGTCATGCTGGTCATCTGGTCCGCCGCATTGTAACTCACGCCGCTGATAATCGGTCCGGGACTGGTAAAGCCTGGGCGCATGAATGTCAACGTATTAGGCCGCCTCATAAAGTCGAGCCCGGTCAAGTGTGTCTGCCCCATCGGGTACGTCACCGAAGTTTGATACCCGCCATCGTCATAGCCGTACGACGTATTCCACGTCATGCCGGTAGGTGCGCCAGCCGTGCCGCTTGAATCTGTCCGGATCTGGCTGAAAATCAGCCGCTTCAAGTTCACCTGCCCCGCGCTGGTGTACCCATAAGCCTGCAGAAAACTCTGGTTCCACCGCCCACTCGCATCCGATTTCGCCGCGCAGGATGCCGTGTTGTCGCTCGGCCCCACCTGGCTGGTCGTCAACCGTCCCCAACCGCCGCCCAGTCCAGTTCCCGCGCCCGACGGATACGTGTCATAGCTGTACACAGTGCGCTGGCAGGGGTCTTCCGTCGCTGACGAATCCAGGAATTTCACCGTGGTCACGCGATTGTACTTATCGTAAGCCGTTAAATCGATCTTCGTCGTTTGGCCCTTGGCGTCCGTTTTGTTAAGCAGCAGCATCTCAGAGTGCGAGCCGGGCTGATACTGGTAGGTAGTGGTTCCCGTTTCCGGGTGCCGCTCGCTGGTCAGTTTCAGCGTTGTTGCATCATAGACAAAATAGCGGCTCTGACAGGTGCTGGTCGAATTTCCCGTGGGGCACGCGGTCGAGGTGTCTCCATTCCTCGGCATGGATACAAGCGTCAGATGATCCACTTTGTCGTATTGATAATACGTTTTCAGCGGCTGCGCGGCATTCGCCGGATTCGGCTCTGTCACCTGAATCGTGTTCCCAAATACATCGCTGGTCACGATTTTCCAGTTTCCTTTCGGGTCAACCGCTGTTACCGAACTTCCGGTGGAAGGCGGCGCGACGGAGACACCCGTCGCTTGCGCGTTGTACGTCATTTTTGTCTGGCTCGCGCCGTCCGGTCCGGTCACCGTTAGCGTTCGTCCTTCGCCATCGTAGGTATAAGTCGTCCAATACACGGTGGCTCCCGGCGCATAGGGTTGAGACACCCGCTTCACCTTGCCCACCGGCGAACACGCACACGGGGCATATTCCGTATCGACCACCGAAACCGCACTTCCCACCGAATTCGCGCCCCGTTGGACCACGTTCCACTTTGATGGTGCGGCCCAAGCCGTCCAGCGTCGTCCGCGTAAACTGCTGAGGAGCCGCCCCGTTGGGTGTAGCTCAATTGGGCCCAGGGGTAGCGTCCATTCGTATTCGGAAAGAAGGAAGCGGGGTAAGTCGCCACTGCTTGCCCTCCCACGGTGGTCACCCCGGGATACTGCGCAATCGTGATTTGGCCACCGGTCGCCAGTTGGACCACGCGGGGCTGCGCATAATCGTCGTATTGATACGTTCCAGTCACGCCGTTCGGCCCTGTGTAACCGGCAACTCCCAACCATGGTGTGTAAGTGAAACTCGTGAGCGAAGATGTATCGTTACCTACTGTCACTTGCGCGGGCGTGGCCAGGCTGCCACCCGTGTAAGAGATTTGCGCCTGCGGCCTTCCCGGCCCCTCGGCCGCATACACGTTTCCCGCGTCATCGTAAAAGCTGCACGAAATGCCATTTCCCGGCGTTGAAACCGAATTTGCGTTTCCAAGGAACGCTGTCCGGTTAGTGCTGTCCCACAGAGGCGCATTCGCGTAACTCTGTCCGACAGGTGGTGGATATGTCCACGCCGTGCAGGTGGCATTATCGTAGACGATGTAGCCAAGGCTCTGCGAATTACCTCCCGTTCCATCCAGAACGGTCTTGCTTTTGCAGCGAATTACGAATGTAGTAATTCGCGTAAGTGCCGTTCTGATTATGCAGATAGGTGTACTGATATTTCCGCGTCGCCGAACTTGCTCCGTAATCGAACAGCGTTTGGTCGGTGACATTCCCATACTGATCCACCGCCACCTGTGTTTTCTGCGTCTGGTTTCCATCCGCCGTGGATTGCAGAGTTTGCACAAATGGATTATTACTGGTCGGCGAAAGAGCCCACGTCACCGTGCTGCTCTCAAGAGCCGTTCCTGCCAGCGTTGATTTCTTCTGAAAGTTCGCCAACAGCCCAATTTGCCATTTGTTCGGCGATGTGTCCGTAAAGGTCCACACCTTGGCCGCATTCGTCGGGTCCACCAAATTTGTGGTGCTGTGCACTGTGCCGGTCGTTGCTTCATGCGTGATCTGGTAACGCGCTTCGGCGCCTGTTGCCTGGCCCGGCGCATCCTGCACCAGGTACCGGTCGGTTACTTCCACTTGGTTGCGATTGCTGGAAAACTGGCGAGAGCTATAGTTGTAACGTAGATACCCACCGGGCGGTAGCGTGATTTTCGTCAACTCGGAAGCGGGGTCGTACTGAAACGCGTACGTTCTGTTAGGTGAATTCTGATCGGTGCTATTGTTCGGATTGGCTGCTCCAGTCACCTGCTGCAGAATGTCGTTGCTCCCATAGTTGTCACCCCAGGGCGAGGTAAAAACCACTCCGGAAGCCCGGTAGAAATAGTACGTTTCTCCCGTCTGAACATTGGAACGTATCACAGTCAAATGCGGAATTACGTCCGTTCCGCCATCGGTGCGGGAGATGAAATTGTATTGAAAATCGTAGGTGTACGGCCCGCCCCCTCTTACGTCGACGATGTGGAAAATTCGCGCCGACGAGTCGTAATAATTCGTTCCCAGGCCGGCGTCGTAATAAAACCGGATCTGGTTGCCGTTCTTATCCTGAATAATCGTCGGGTACCGTGTTCCAGCATCCTGCTCATCACCGCCGGAAATACAGCCCATATACCAAAACGTGCCATTGTTGAACCACAGCTTATTGGTGTTGGCGTCGAAACTGACGTAAACGCCTTCCTTCGATGTCCAAACCCCTCCTGTGTTTACGTCCAGACGGTATTCGGCGCCGGTGGAGTCCGTAAATGTCCAGTGGTCCACCACATAGGTTTGATTATCGAAACTGGGCGTCACAGATCCTGCCATCAGCCGCCAGCCCATCCCATAACCCACATCCTGACCCATTAGCCAGGTGCCCCCATTATCCTTCCGCCACATTTGGGAGTTGTAAATCAGGTTGATCGGCACTCCCCACCCGCCGCGTGCCTTTGTTTGCAGCAACGGGACGGTGAAGTTCAGGTTTCCGCTTAAATTATCGATATTTTCTCCCATCGCTCCCCAGTACGATCCCGTCGGCCGCACGCCGACGCGCCGTGGATCCACTGCCCCAGGCGCCGGAGTATTCACCGTAAAAGTCACGGGCGCGCTGGTAATGCCATGGAAAGAAGTGGAGACAATCTGGTAGCTGTAAGTTTGAGAGGCCAGAACATTCGTGTTGTCGGTGTAGTCGTTCTCATTAAATCCCGAGTCTTTGTACACGCCGTCCCGAGAAATGCCATGAATGAACACGCTCACTCCGTTCGGGTCAACCGGATCGGTCCAATGGATATCCACACGGTCTGGGAAAGAGGACGTCCCGATTGTGGTGCGGTCGATGACGGGCGGTGCCAGCAGACTTCTCGCCCCAATCTGCACGCGCTCGATGCCATTGACGGCTGGGGTGCCGAAAAGACCGATTCCGGGGCTTCCCACCTTTATGTCGCAATAGGCCGAATAAATAATCCCGTTGATCATGGTCCAAACATAATCGGAGCTGCCGCCCACGGGGAATACAACCGTCCGGATGATCATGTGATCGTAACAGGGAACTTGGCTCTGCGCTTTCAGCGTGGCATTTGTCCCATCGCTCTGCCAAAAGCTAAGTGTTCCCATGCATCCGGTAGCCGTGAATTGAGGATTATTCAATTCACCAGTGAAAAAAGGCCCGCTCGCTACGGACGTGTTCAGCGCCCCTTGGGTGCTGCGGATGTATTGAACGAAGTTCCCGCCTGACGTCTGGATTCGGAGCTGTGTAGAGATTTCATACGCCGCCGACGTGTACATCGCCGATTTAGCATTTAGCTCAATGAGCGAACCACCGGCACTCGTGCCGGTACCCAACATGGAATTGGTCTGCCCTGAACCCGGACTGCCAAACACCACGGTCCCATTCTTGGCGAAGGTGGCGGAATCCCAACTTCCCAGATTCAGCGCGCCGGGCTTAGGATTGTAGTCGTAATCGTAAGCAGCAAGTAGCGCTGGGAGCGCCAATAGACCGTAGGCCAAGCGAAGTTTCATCGGACTGCCATCCCAAATTGAGTCATGTCGAAATCCTTGCGCACCAGTTTTATCTCTTGCTCAATCACGGCGCGGGCGTGTACTCCGCGCTGAAAGACTCGCAGCGACTTGTCGGTTAAGATCGGCGACAGCGCATTAATGTCTGCCGCGACGAACTCCACAATTGCAAAATTCTTGTCATCCGTTGGGATTTGTTGAAAGGCAATAATGCCATTTAAAGACGCTACCCTAGTAGCGGTGATCGGCACATACTTCGGCCGCTTCGGATCAAGCAGCGTGCCCGCTCCCACTCACGGGACCACGCAAATAACGCGGTGATAGCGATTTCTCGCGCTAACGGGATGCCGGTAAGAACGCCCGCCAGTTGCCACCGGAGCGGCGGTCGCATTCGGCGTCGCCTGCAGATCGAAAACTGCCGGAGGTGTTTGCGCCTGGGCGTTAATAGAAATAATACAAATCAAAAGCCCGAAACTAAGTAGCCGTCAAATTCGCATTGCTGGTCATTGAATCACAGTGCATAAAAAAACAAGTCTATTCAATGCATTTTTTTGATTATCTTTGTATTCTATTTTGTCTATATCGAATTAGTTATAGCTGTCTGGACGGAACCGGGCAGGCCGCGCAGTCCAGCATTGCTTCGCGCCTTTGCGTGCTTCTCGATTCCGGTTGCGGTCGATACGAAAGCGCTCCGGTCTGCGGATAACGTGTCTTCGCCTAAAGTTTTGGCATAAATATACTTGACAGACCAAAAGGAGCGATTATATGCTAGTCTACAATCCAATTGACCGGATTTCCTCAAACCTATCAGCGCCTGCCCGCGTCTGGAATGACCCTGTTACGGGCGAAACATGGAATCTCCTGGAGATGCTAAATCTGTCAGTGAGATCGTGGATAGAGATTGGAGAAGCCTTTCGCGATCTCAAAGATCCGCTGAGCGTGGTTACTAAATCCGGACTGGAGGAAAACCGCGAGGATATCGTCAGGCCACTGCAAAGAATAGCAGCGGCGTGCGCCGAGATTCATTTGCGCTTCTCGGAATCGTATGCCGTGGGACTGGTGGAGCATTACAGCAATAAGCCTACCTTCACCGAGGACATGGAGCAGCAAATGGCTTCACTCCTTGAGAGCCTTAGCGGGAAGCCTTTACCGCCCAAGAAAAAGACAGTACGGGAGGAAATGGAGGAACTTTACCATCCACCAAAGCACCCTTCGGCTATCCTTCGTGAGCAAATCCAAACCCTGCAAGAACGTATTGAGGATGAATTGACGGGCCGTAGGTTCTTTGGAATTGACCCTGGCGAATCGAGCCTTTACCTTAGGTCAGAGTGGATTGGAGCCTCGGTGTTAAACAAGTTCTACGGCGTTAGTTGGGAGGCCGAAGAGGCGGGAACCTGCTTCGCTTTGGGAAGGGACACGGCTTGTGTATTTCACTTGATGAGAGTTTTGGAGTACGGGTTGGCCTCGCTGGCCCACGCCTTGAACGTTCCAATAGTCAACCCGAATTGGCATCAAATCCTAGTGGCCTGTGAGAAACAGATCACTTTACGCAACGGCAATGACCCAAATTGGAAGCGTGACGAGCAGTTCTTTCACGCTGTCGCCATGGAGTTTCGACACTTCCAGTTAGCACTAAGAAACCATACCGCCCATGCAAAGGAGCGTTATTCTCACGACTGCGGATTCTCTCCGAAGGCGATCACCGTTCTCCTCTGATTCCGATCACTCATTCTCTCCGGAAGCCGATCAGCGTTCTCCCGTGAAGCCAATCACGATTCTCCTCTGATCCCGATCACTTTTCGGCGTTCCACGCCAGAGGTGATCGGGATGGGACAACAGTGATCGGAATGAAAGGAGAACGAAGAAAACGGCGGCGCTGGACTTAACCTACAGGCGGCGAAGATCGGCTCAGAGGAGAGCGGATCGAAGTTGCCCGGAAAGCGAAAGTCCATGTAATGTGCCCGCGCCCGTTATGTGGCCGGGGTCCCTGAGGGTTGTTCGATGCAAGGCGCGCGTACGTTTGTTCGGCCACATAACTTCACAGCGAGTGGAGCCAGTTCAGCAGGGCGTCGTCAGTCTGCCAGACGGGTTTACGCGGAACCCTCTCGTCTGCGGACGCTGGCGCCGTGCACTTTTCGAGAGCCGCTTGTTTGGTGCGAAGGGTAATCTCGGCGTAGCGATTGGTGGTTTCCAGACTTGCGTGGCCCAACCAGGCGCGGATTACGTTCACCTCGACACCAGCTTCGAGAAGATGCACGGCGGTGGTGTGTCGCCATATGTGCGGGGAGACTCGCCGTAGGCGTCCATTCGATCCTTTCTTGACGATCTGCCCGGTATACCGACGAATGAGTTTGTAGATTCCGAACCGGGTCAAGGCGGAATCCTTCACACCGGTGAAGACTGGCCGATCTGGTGCCAGGCCCGTTCCTCGGGAGGATAACAGCTTCTTTAATAATGCGGCGGTTTCTGTCCACAGCGGGCATACTCGCCACTTATCTCCTTTCCCGTGCAGTTGGACGTGGGGATTCGGGTCGAGGTGAACGTCGCTGGCACGGAGGTCAGCGACCTCCTGAACGCGGGCACCCGTGTTGTAGAGGAACAGCAATAGAGTTCGGTCTCGTAAGGCATATCGTCCGGTTGCGGGCAACGCGGCCAGCGTCGACTCGATCTCATCGCGTTCCAAAAAGATGGTCTCCGGAGCCTGTGTGCGCTTTTTGGGGATCGCCATCACCTTCTGTGCCTGCCCGAGCCGTTCCGCGAATCGCCGGCCAACATATTCGAAGAACGTTCGGATCGCCGCCAGTCGCTGGTTCCGTGACTGAATGGCGTTGCTGCGGCCCTGCTCAAGGGAGTTTAGAAACTGGCTCACGGCATTGGCATCAAGATCGTCAAGGCCCAACTGGGTGATCTTCATTTTGCGAGTTGCCGCAACGAACAGCAGGAACAGGCGGATCGCATCCGCATAGCTCGTTATCGAGTTCGGCCGTAGTCCACGTTGAAGCTTCAGGTAGTCGTTGAAGAACGAGGCGAGTACGGCTCCCAGCAAAGGTGTGGTCGCGCTCATCGCACGGACTCCTTCCGGCTGTTCGCCGCGAAAGCCGCGAAGCGCTCACTGGCGCAGTTCATTAGTTCCGTGGTGATGGTCAGGTAAACCGCCGTAGAGGAAGGGCTGACATGCCCCAGGAAAGTAGAAAGATTCAACAAGCGCGCCATCGGATCGACACCTGCGCGGTACCAGCGCAACAGAGTGCCCACGGCGAAGGAATGGCGGAGGCAATGCAAGTGCGGCGGCGACACACCGGATGGAACCGCCAGTTGGAGCGCGGGCAGCAGCTTATGGAAGGTCCAGCTAATCGTGTTGGGCCCGATCGGCGTGCGTTTTGTCTTGTCAAACGAAAACACGGTGTCGTCGGGAGGGATCGGTCCGAACCGCGACTCTTCACCATCTAAAAAGCCAGCAATCGCGCGGGCCATCTTTGGTCCGAACGGCACCAGCCGATCTTTTCCGAACTTCGAATGGCGAATGATCAGAAACTGCTGGTCGAGATCGATATCCTTGCGGCACAATCGCGATGCTTCCCCAACGCGGAGCCCCAGACCGTAAAGCATCGCGAAGATCATCCGGTAAGTCTCTCCGCGCGTTTGCGCTCGCGGATTACTGGGCAGCTTTTCGGCAACTTCAAGGAGGAGCCGTGCCTGATCGGGGTTGAAGAGGAATGGCCGCCGAGGAGGAGTGACGCGCCGGGTTTCACAGCGCAGCGGCGACTCAGGGAGCACTTCGTGAACGACCATCCAATCGAGCAGTCCGCGGATCGTACCAATAAGCCCGTTGTAACTGCGCGGCGAGCGCCGCGAGCGGGAGGCCACGAATGCGTCGATGTGCGCCGCCGTGAGCTGACGAAGTTCCAGGACGCCTTGCCCAAGTAAGTGGCTATCGAGTAGAAGGAGCATCGGTTCCGCCTTGGCCAACTGTTTGCCCAGCGAGCGCTTGTGTGCGAAGTACGTCTCGATGTGATCCGCCAGTGGCCCTTTCGTTGTGCTCTTCACAGGACCTCCTCGCCGTCGCCAATCGCGACCTCGCGCAGGGCATCAATCTTCACCTTGGCGTAAATCTTAGTGGCATCCGGAGATCGGTGTCCGACGAAGTCTCCGATCGTCTTGAGTGATAACCCCGCATCCACCATGCGCTGAACGCAGGTGTGCCGCAATGTATGCGAGCCTGGCCGGGGCACGTTAATCCCAGCTTTGCGGAGGTAATACTGTGCCCGCAATGAGATCGCCACGCGGGAGAGTGGGGTGAAGGGGGCATAAGCTCGAAAGAAGATCGCCCGCTCAGTTGTTGACGGTCGCCCCTGCTTCAGGTACTCGAGGAGAGCCTCGCCCACCGGTGGCGTCAAAGGGTATGCGGTCGAATGTCCTGCTTTACGTCCGGGAATGTGGAGGCGGTCGCGCTTCCAGTCGAGGTCATTCAGGGTCAACGCAGCGACTTCACGACCGCGCAGCCCATACGTTACCAGAAGCAGGAGGATTGCGTAGTCACGCTTGCCAACCGCACTTCGTCGGTCTACCTTTCCGAGCATCTGCTCCACTTCGCCCCGCGTAATCGAGCGCGGCAAGCTCGAGAGACTATAGCGGCGAGGCGATTCGATGGCCTTGCCCAGATCTCTGGTCATCAGGCCAACGCGATAGAGGTACCGAAAGAATACTTTCAGAATGCTGCACAGGCTCTGCACCGATCTCTTGTCAATCGTCGCTCCGCTTCCGGTGATGAAAGCACTGACGGTCGCAAGCGGCAGATCGGGTAGCAATGTCTGCCCGACTTTGACCAAGTAGTCCTGAAGCCGCTGCAGATAATGACGGTACTGGACGAGGGTAGCCTCTCGCAAGCCGCGTTCCTGCCGCAGAAAACCGAAGAAACCGGGGACTGATTCTGCGAACGGGTCGGGCAAGGCGAACTTGCGGATTCCGGGGAGAATCAACCGGAGCAGTTGTTGGATCGGGTTGCGGATACCCCGCGCCGCAGCTTTGTACTGGGCTTCAGAATACTTCCGCCCATGACGCCGCAGCCACGTTTCAACAAACAACTCAACATGAGCAGGAAGATCCTCCCAGTTCGTTGCGCCAGCATGTTCCGCAAACTCTCCGAACCTGAACAGGATGGGCACACGTGCAAAAATATTCCGCGCGGCGTAGCTTTGCTCGCCGAGCCAGGCAACGTAGCGTTCGATGGCGTCGCCGAGCCAGGATGCCTGGATGCGGTCAACGGTGGTGGGGCGTATGAAATAGCGATTCAGCACGAAAATCTCCTTCTTGAAACAGCCGAAGAAGATGATCCCAACGCCTGACGAAACGTTATGTGCCTGCCAACCGGCACATCTTTCAAAAAACGGACCTACCGTCGATCCCGGCCACATAACGGGCGCGGGCACATTACATGGATTATGTTCCCGGGAACATAATCCATGAGGAAGATTACAGAGATACTGCGGCTGCACTTCGAGCAAAGGCTCGGCCAGCGCCAGATCGCCCGCAGCATCAACACCAGCCAGAGCACCGTTCACGAGTACTTGGCGCGTATGAAAGCCGCCGGCCTGAACTGGCCGCTCGGCATCGAATGGGATGAGGACCGTCTCGAACAAGCCCTGTTCCCACCCGGCCAGACACCGGCCAAACCGCCGCAGCGTGCCGAACCCGATTACGCACACATGCGCGAGCAACTCGGACGGCATCGCGATCTCACCATCGAACTGCTCTGGGAGGAGTACCGCGAACAGCATCCGGACGGATATTCCTACAGCCGGTTCTGCAAGCTTTATCGAACCTGGAAGAAGCGCCATGACGTTGTCATGCGGCAGGAACACCGCCCTGGCGAGAAACTGTTTCTGGACTGGGCCGGAGCTACCATCCCCCTTCATCAATCCGATGGTGGCACCCGCGCAGCGGCGCTATTCGTCTCAGCCCTGGGCGTTTCCAGTTACACCTATGCCGAAGCGGTGGAGGACCAGCAGATGAACAACTGGCTCAAAGTGCAGAGGAATGCACTTGAGTTCTATGGCGGATGCCCACAGTTGCTGATCCCGGATAACACCAAGACTGGCGTCACGCGCGCCTGCATTTATGAGCCGGACGTGAACCCCACCTATCAGGAGTTCGCCACTTATTACAAGGTGGCCGTCATGCCCACGCGTCCCCGCAAGCCGCGGGATAAGGCGAAAGTGGAATCGGCGGTTCAGGTGGTGCAGAGATGGATCGTGATGCGGCTCAGACGGCGACGCTTCTTCTCTGTCGCTCAGCTCAACGAAGCGATTCAGGGACTACTGATTTATCTCAACAACCGGCCGTTCCGCAAACGAAAGGATGAAAGCCGCGCCAGCCTGTTCGCGAAGATCGACAAGCCGGCATTACATCCCCTGCCTGCGTGCCGTTACGATCTGAGCCAATGGGCACAGGCGCGCGTGAACATCGATTACCACGTGGCGTTTGACGGTAACTGGTACAGCGTGCCTTACACGTTGACAGGCCAGGCAGTGGAAGTGCGCTCGACTCCGGCCACGGTCGAGATCTTTCATCGCGGCAAGCGGGTGGCTTCGCATCTGCGCTCACGGGATCGCAACAAGAGCATCTGCCAGAATGAGCATCGTCCGAAGAGCCATCAGGCGCATCTGGAATGGCCGCCATCGCGGATGATTCAGTGGGCAGGCAAAGTGGGGCCGCACACGGCGCAGGTAGTCGAGCGCATTCTGCACGGCAAGCCGCATCCCGAGATGGGGTATCGTGCGTGCCTAGGCATCATCCGGCTGGCGGCGAAGTACTCGCCGGAGCGTATGGAACATGCCGCCGAGCGCGCCGTGCTCACCGGCGCGGTGAGTTACAAGAGCGTGCGGAGCATGCTGCAGAACGGGCTCGATAAAAGGCCTTCGGAACTGCCGCCGCCGTTGCGTCTATCGCCGGAACATGAAAACCTGCGCGGGCCGGAGTACTTCCAGTAAAGGAGACTAACTATGCTTCATCAACCGACACTGGAAAAACTGGAAGCGATGCGTCTGCACGGAATGGCACAGGCCTGGCGCGAGATGGCCAAGAGCGAACAGGCCGCCGAGCTGAGCTTCGAAGAACGGATGGCGTTACTGGTGGACCGTCAGTTTACATGGCGCCAGAACGAAGCGTTCGAAGCGCGTCTGAGGCGGGCGAAGCTGCGCGCCAATGCGTGTGTGGAAGACGTTGATTACCGGGCGGCGCGAGGGTTGGATAAGACGTTGTTGCGTTCGCTGGCGGCGGAATCGGCGTGGGTGGAACGGCATGAGAATGTTTTCGTGTGCGGACCGACGGGCGTGGGGAAGAGTTATCTGGCGTGCGCTCTGGCGCAGAAAGCCTGCCGCGATGGATACTCGGCTCTCTACATGCGGGCTGCGGCGTTGTTCCGCGATCTGGCGCTGGCGCGTGCCGATGGGAGCTTGCGGAACATGCTGCTGCGGCTGAGCAAAATCGACGTGCTGGTGGTGGACGACTGGGCGATGACGCCGCTGAACGAGGCCGAGGCGCGGGACTTCTGGGAGATCTGCGAAGACCGTTGTCAGGCGCGATCGCTGGTGCTGACGTCGCAGATGCCGGTGGCGAAGTGGCATAGCCAGATCGGCGATTCGACGGTGGCGGAAGGGATACTGGACCGCATCGTGCACCGGGCGCACCGGATCGAGTTGAAAGGAGATTCGATGCGGAAGAATCCACCACACAGCAACCGGAGCGATGAAGCCGCTCCGGGGCCTCTGCCGGGCTGAAGGGAAGGGGCCTCAACTGCCGGCCCCTTCCCCCGACCCCCTTCCCCGGCGAGCGGCGAGTCAGCCTCCGCTTCGCGCCGGATCGGGTTGCGATTCCGATCACTTTCCGCAACAATCAGGAAGCCAGCGTCGCTTCGCTCCGACCTCGCTGATCGGTCATAGAAGAATGGTGATCGGGATCAGAGGAGAACGGTGATCGTTTTCGCGAGAATCCGCACTTTGGTGGCGCGAAGCAGAGGAACACCGCAGGGGGCGGTAGTAAGTCCCGTGCTGGCAAATCTGTTTCTTCACTATGCCTTCGACTGTTGGATGCGAAGGGAATACCCGGGCATCCCATTCGAAAGATATGCCGATGACGCGATCTGTCACTGCCAAAGCGAGGCACAGGCGCTTGAGTTACGTCAGGCGCTGGAAAAGAGGTTTGCGGAATGCAAGCTGCAACTGCACCCGCAGAAGACCAAGGTCGTCTACTGCAAGGACGCAAATCGTTCGGGGAAATATCCCGAGCGGTCGTTCGACTTTCTTGGCTATACATTTCGGCCAAGAGGGGCTGTCAATCGCAAAGGCGAACGCTTCATCGCATTCGTTCCAGCGGTCAGTAACAAGGCCGCCAAGAAAATGCGGCGCCGCGTGCGGCGCTGGCGATTACATCGCCGTAACGATCTGGAGCTGGAGGAAATCGCCAGCAGAGTTCGCCCGGTTCTTACAGGCTGGGTAAGCTACTATGGTCGGTTCTACCCCTCGAAGCTTCAGGAGGAGCTGCGCACGATCGATGCCTTTATTGTGCGATGGGCAACTCGTAAGTACAAACGGTTCGAAGGACACAGCAGGGCGACATGGGAGTGGTTGTTCGGTAAAACGCCGCAATCCAAGACTATTTGCTCACTGGAGCCTGGGACCAACGGCCTGATGATGGGAGCCGGATGAATCGAGAGGTTCACGTCCGGTTCTGGGAGAGCGTGGGGCTGAGATGCCCCGCGCCACTCGACCACCGGAATGAATACCGGGATCTGGCGGAAGCCCGCTGCTTCATCGGCGAGTTTCTCGAGAAGATCTATAACCAGAAGCGGCTTCATTCCGCGCTTGGCTATGTGCCACCCGCGGAGTTCGAAGCTCACCTCATCAAACAACAGAAGCAAGCCGCTGCGCGGCAGCTTTCTTGATGAGTTTTCTCAGGCATCGGGAAATCTTTCGATCGGATGTGATTCGATCGGTCCGGGAACGGCTTCACCGCCGCCCCCGGCCTCATCGTCTCGATGAGTTTCCAGTTGGCTATTCCTCGGCCCTCCGCGTTCATACCATTCTCGTAAACTCACGATCACGGAGAATAAAATTCGCATAGCACTTGCAATCCTTACTTCGGCGGCTTGCAAATGCACTTCCTCCGATCAATTAGCTTTGCGCAACCTTGCTGAAACAAGGACAGAGCGCGCCATGGATCTTGAACAATTGGCATGCGTTGTATTGGACAGGGAAGTGGGGCGGTCGCTCCAGGGGATAGCTCCTGATAGTTACATCAATGTAAACCAGACCCGCCGCAAGTTCGATGAGACCTTGAAGAAGCTGAGGGCTGACAGCCGTCAACTTAGGGAAGGCGTCAACACGAGAAACGCGAGACAATAGGCAAAATTCCCCTTGGAAGTGGCACAAAGCGCTGGGCGTCTGGACCGTCGAATAACGAACAAGAGAACGGCGAATTAGCCGTAACAAGGCCACTTTTCGGTTGTTCCGAAGACCCGCGCCGTCAACTCACCCTTCGTCAGTTCGCGCACCCAAATGTCTGGCTCCCCGATATGGATTCGAACTGCGGTTCACGGTTCACATTTGACGAGAAGTTAGGCCGTTAGCTGAACCGACCTGGTCGTTGAGAAGAGGCTGCCTCACCCAAACGCACCCCCGACGCCTCTCTTCAGTCGAGGAACTTTAGGCATGGCCGTGCCAGCTCCCCGCATTGCCAGAACGAGCGGCATCAACAAACATACTGCGGCCCTCGGCTACCGCCAAGAACATTCAACGTATCAAAACCGTATCAGAACTCAGGTCAAACGCACAGCCGGGCCGTTTCGATGAGCGAAGAGCAGACGCCCCAAACTGATGAAAATGCAGGAGACAGCATAGAACAAGCGGATCAGAAAGAAAGCTGCCCTACAACTTACAAGCAGAAGGTCCACGGTTCGATCCCGTGAACGCCCACCATGTTTATTAAGCCAGTACCGCCTTCACAACCTTCCCTTCCACATCGGTCAGGCGGAAATCGCGACCTTGGAAGCGATACGTTAGCTTCTGATGATCCAGGCCCAAGCAATGCAAAATGGTGGCCTGCAAATCGTGAACATGCACCGGATCTTTGGTAACGTTATAGCCATAGTCGTCGGTCTCTCCAATTGAGACGCCGGGCTTCATGCCTCCTCCCGCCATCCACACCGTGAAACAGCGGCCGTGATGATCGCGGCCATAGTCGGTCGCCGTCAGGTGTCCCTGGCAATAGACGGTGCGGCCGAATTCTCCGCCCCAAATCACCAGCGTATCGTCCAACATGCCGCGCTGTTTCAGATCTAAAATCAGCGCGGCGGAAGCCTGGTCCACATCCTTGCAGCGCTTCGGCAAGTTCTTCGGAAGTTCGCCATGGTGATCCCAATCGCGATGATAGAGCTGGATGAAACGAACGTCGCGCTCTGCCAGCCGGCGCGCCAAAAGACAATTTGCCGCGAAGGTGCCCGGCTTCTTCGCGTCGTCGCCATATAGCTCGAAAGTGCTGGCTGGCTCTTTCGAAAGGTCAGTCAGGTCCGGGACCGACTTTTGCATCCGGAACGCCATTTCGTACTGCGCGATTCGCGCCGTGGTCTCCGGATCGCCGAACTGATCGGCAGAGATTTGATTCAGATCGCGAAGCGTGTCCAGATAGGCGCGGCGATTCTCTGTCGTGAAGCCTGCCGGGTTCGAAAGATAAAGAACGGGGTCCGCGCCGGAACGGAATTTCACGCCCTGATATCTGCTGGGCAAAAATCCCGAGCCCCACAACCGGTCATACAGGGGCTGCCCGCCGCCGGAGTTCGAAATCATCACCACGAAAGCCGGAAGATCATCCGTTTCGCAACCTAGCCCATACGCGATCCAGGCGCCCATGCTGGGCCTTCCACCAAGGCGGAAGCCGGTCTGAAACATGGTCACAGCGGGGTCGTGATTGATCTCTTCGGTGTTGACGGATTTCACAAACGTCAGCTGATCCGCAATCTTCGCGGTATAGGGCAGCAGTTCGCTCACCCATGCGCCGGATTTGCCATGTTGCGCGAACGTGAACTTAGACGGCACCACCGGAAAGCTGGATTGCGTAGCCGACATTCCGGTAAGCCGCTGACCGCCGCGAATGGAACTCGGCAGGTCGGTGCCCTGAAAATCAACCAGGCGTGGCTTGTAATCGAACAGCTCCATCTGCGAAGGGCCGCCCGATTGGAACAGATAAATAATCCGCTTGGCCTTCGCTGGGAAATTCGGGAATGCCGGTTGTCCTGGCTGCTTGGCCTCGCCATCCCGGCCCATTAAGCTGGCCAGCGCGGCAAGCCCAGCGCCTTTGCCTAGCAAATGCCTTCGAGTGAAGGTCGTCATTGCTTGTTGATCACCTCATCCAGATTCAAAAGAATGCTCGAAACGCTGGTCCATGCGGCCAGCTCCGCGGCATCCAGGCCGGCGCGGCCGGGCGATTCGCCCTGCTTCAGAAGCTGCTTCGCCGCTTCGGGGTCGCGCTGAAAATTGTGCAAAAAATTGGCTGCGGCTTTTGTGAGAATATCGCGCTGCCCGGCGCTTGGAGCCTTTGCAAGCACCAGGCGGAAGGCATAATCGATGCGCTCTTCTTTCGACGCTCCCGCCTCAGTCAAAAGTCGTTCGGCAAGCTTCCGCGAGGCTTCCAAAAACTCAACATCGTTCATCAGATTCAAAGCCTGCAACGGTGAATCGGTGCGGTTCTCCCACACGGTACACACCTCGCGATTCGGCGAATCGAAGTTGATCATGTAAGGCGGCGCGGCCGTCCGCTTCCAATACGTATATAGACTGCGGCGATACAAGCTGTCGCCCGTATCCTGCACGTAGCCTTTGCCGCCGGCGAGTTCCTGCCAAAGACCCGGCGGCTGATAAGGCTTCACCGAAGGTCCACCCAGCTTCTCAACCAGCAACCCGGAAACAGCCAGCGCTTGATCGCGAATCTCCTCCGGCCCCAGGCGATAGCGAGGTCCGCGCGCTAGCAAACGATTGCCGGGATCTTTCTGCAGCAGCTCCGGCGTTGTTCTTGATGCCTGCCGGTAAGTCGCGCTCATGACCATTCGCTTCTGAATGGCTTTCATGTCCCAACCGGAATCCATGAATTCCACTGCAAGCCAATCCAGCAGTTCCGGATGCACGGGCCATTCGCCTTGCGATCCGAAATCATCCACCGTTTTCACAATGCCGAAGCCGAAGAACGATTGCCAAAGCCGATTCACCGCAACGCGCGCGGTAAGCGGATTGCGCCTGTCTGCCAGCCATTTCGCAAGCCCGAGCCGATTGTTGGGCCACTGCGCATCCGCTGTCCCCAGCACAGCCGGTATGCCGGACACGACCTTCTCGCCAGGCGCGTCGTAAGCACCGCGCTTCAGCAGGAATGTGTCGCGGTTCGCGCCATCCTGCATGACCATCACGCTGGGGATAGAATCGTAGAATTTCTGTCGATCACGGCCCGCATCCAAATACTGCATGCGCAGCGTCCGCAGTGGTTCTGCAGCAGCGGTCTCAAGACACGCAAGTTCCAATTTCTTAGCCTGCGCGGGAGTGCGGCTGCCCTCCGGGATCTTCGCGATCTCGCCGAGCGCTTCCGCCGCCGAACTCGCTTCTACCTCTTCAGCAGTAAGCGCATCCTGATAAATGCGCGCGCCGCGAATGGAACCTTTGAAGCGCAAGCCACCAGCGGCGCCGATGCGGATGGGCCGGTCGGGAACATGCAAAGGCTCGTTGTTCTGATCGAACAAAACTTCTGTCGCCTGCCTGACTCCGTTCAGATAAATCAGCAGCCCCGCAGCCTTGCGCCGGCCATCGTAAGTGACCGTGATCTGCTGCCATTCGCCCGGCTTCACCGTGGATTTTGTTTCCGCGCGAATCCCCAGATCCGTCCACCGATGGATCAAATGAAAGCGAATGTGGCCATTCATCAGATAGATTCCATGGCCTGAACCTTCCATGTAATCATCCGAATGAGATAGGATGCCGCCGTCCAATTGTTCCGGTCTTACCCATGCCGAGTAAGTGAACGGCTGCAGGTAATCGAAATCGGCAGCCTTGCCGTCTTTCTGTTCGAAGAACTGTTTGCCGTCGTAAGCGCTCTCCTCCGGGTGCGAGAACACTGCCGGGCGCGCGATGGTCCAATCTTCCGCCGTGAGTGTCTTTTCCCACTTACGCTGCAGCTTGTGAAGTGCGGGCGCCTGCAATTCCCAAGCTCTCTTGGCGCTCTCCAGCTTCCGATCCAGTTCCGCCAGCGTGTTCTGCTGATCCGGCACGGGAGCCTTCACAAACGGCTCTTCATTGCCGTAATTCCACACGAAGCCCTTCTCGCCCGGCACTTGATTGAAGTAAGAGAAAAGCTTGTAAAACTCTTTTTGCGTAATGGGATCGTACTTATGATCGTGGCATCGGGCGCAACCTATAGTCAGGCCGAGAAAGACTGTAGACGTAGTCTGTACGCGATCCGCCACATACTCAACGCGGTACTCTTCCGGAATGATGCCGCCTTCGCCTGTCGTCCTGTGGTTTCGATTGAAGCCGCTCGCGATCTTCTGTGACGTGCTCGCGTCAGGCAGTAAGTCGCCCGCAAGCTGCTCCGTCACAAAGCGGTCGTAAGGCATGTTGCGGTTGTAGGCATCGATCACCCAATCGCGCCAGCGCCACATGTCGCGCGGCCCGTCGGTCTGGTAGCCGTTCGTGTCGCCATAGCGCGCCGCTTCCATCCAGCGAAACGCCATGCGCTCGGCATACCGGGGGCTCGCCAGCAGCCGGTCCACCACGCGTTCGTACGCGTTCGCAGATTGGTCGCGCACGAACGTCTGGACCTCTTCCGGCATAGGAGGCAAGCCGGTCAGATCGAGCGATACGCGCCTGATCAGCGCCGGCTTATCCGCCTCCGGCGATGGCCGCAGACCCTCCTTGTCTAACCGATTCAAGATGAACGTGTCGATCGGATTGCGCGCCCATTTCGCATCGGTTACCACCGGTTCGGCAGGCCGGTGCGGCGGCTCGAACGACCAGAATGGCTGCCACTTCGCGCCTTGCGAAATCCAATTTGTCAGCAGTTCAATCTCACGCGGAGTCAGCGCGTCCTTACCCATGTAAGCCGGCGGCATGCGCAGAGTTTTATTAGTGGAAGTAACTCGTGCAATCAGCTCGCTATGTTCGGGATGCCCAACGGCGATGGCCGTCTTCCCGGCTGCCAGCGGAGCCTTCGCAAACTCTTCCAGATCGAACCGAAGCTTTGTCTTGCGGTTCGCCACATCCGGGCCGTGGCACGTGTAGCACTTATCCGAAAGAATGGGCCTGATCTGCCGGTTGAAATCGATGGTCTGCGCACAGGCGGGCAGCAGCAAAAAAGAAAGCGCGGCAAGGCGGCTACGGAGCGGCATGGAGTGCTCCCCCTATGTTATCCGGTCGCGCCTGTTCCTTCACGCAGAGTCCGATAGCGGTCCACAATCAGCTTCGTCCAACGCTCCACGCGCTTTGAAGGCAACGGCCATTTCACTTCCACCCAATCCAAAGTCTCCGCTTTGCCCAGGCCCAATACCTCACGCGGATCGTGAGAAGACAGATAGCTGCCGCCGTTGTTTTTCAGGCGCGACCGCTTCACGCCGCCCACGCTCCAGGTGATGCGCGCTCCAATGCCATCGCGATTGCAAGCCGTTCCCTCCAGCTTCAACCCCACCCAATGGTTGCCCGCGGCGGCCATATTCTTCAGCAGCAGCGGCGGCCCACCGTTGTTCCCAATCACCACATCCAGCGCGCCATCGTTGTTGAAATCGCCCACTGCCAGCCCTCTGGCCGCATAGCTTTTCGTGAACGCAGGGCCGGCTTGCTCACTCACGTTCCGGAACTTGCCGGCTTCCTGGTGAAACAAAAGCAACGGTTCTTTATAATGCACTTGCGTGGAATATTTCTCGATCATGTCGTCCGGATGCCCATTGGCAAGCATCAGGTCCACCACGCCGTCATTGTCGTAATCGAAAAACTTCAGCCCCCACCCGCTCAGCAGCCGCGTTGCCTGCGCGATGCTGTGGCTGTGCGCTACGTCTTCAAAGTTTTCATTCCGCTTGTTCTTGTAAAGCGAAAACATTTCGCGATCCACGTTGGCGACAAACAGATCCTGCCATCCATCGCCATCGAAATCCGCCGCATCCACACCCATGCCGCTTCGAGGCTGTCCGTTGTCGCTGAAGCCCACCTCAGCCTGCAGCGCGATCTCTTCCCATTGAGTTTTGCCGCTCTTATCGGGTCCGCGATTGGCGAAGAGAAAATTCTGCACCGTGTCATTCGCCACGAACAGATCCATGCGGCCGTCGTTGTTAAAGTCCGTCGCCACCACGCCCAAACTCTTGCCCAGAGCGGTCTCGATGCCGGTGCCCTGGTCCGCGCGCGTAAACGTTCCATCGCCGTTGTTGTGATAAAGAAAGCTCGCGGTCGGCTTGAACACGCGCGGGATGCAGTAATACTTCAGACCAAGCTTATTGTCGCCACAGGAAAAATGGGTTCCTTTTCCGTAATCCACAAAGCTGCACACAAACAGATCCAGCCGCCCATCGCCGTCGTAATCGAACCAGACGGCGCTGGTGGTGAACCCCGGCGTGCGCACGCCAGCCTTCTCCGTCACATCCGTGAAGGTGCCGTCGCGATTGTTTTTGTAAAGCGTACAATTGCCGAACGCCGTGACGAAGAGGTCAGGGTAGCCGTCGTTATCGTAGTCGCCCACGGCGACGCCCATGCCGAAAGTGCCGCCAGGCACGCCTGCCTTCTCAGTTACGTCCGTGAATGTGCCGTCGCGATTGTTCTTGTACAGCGCGTTCCGGATGGGCGTCTTGGGCGTATAAAAATCGCTGCCGCCAGAATTCACGAAGTAAAGATCCATCCAGCCATCGTTGTCGTAATCGAGAAACGCGCATCCCGGGCCGATGGTCTCCGGCAGATACCGCTCAGCGGACATGGCATTGTCGTGAACCCACTGGATTCCGCTAGCCGCAGCCTGCACTTCTTCAAACAGCGGCTTACTTGCGGGCGCCGCGTTCAGCAGCGGCGCAGCCGCCATCATGCGCAACAGCGCGCGGCGCGAATGTCTAAATGGGGTAGGGGGCATTCTTTTTCGCGACGCGAATCCAATGGTCTGTAAACAAATGGTTCGCGCCGGGCAATTCGTATTTTGGCATGTGACACGTAACGCACCCGCTCTTCGCCACCTGGCAAGCTTTCAGCTTGCGGCTTGTGTCAGCGTGGCAGGCCTGGCATTTAGAATCGTACGCGGCAGGCTCACTGGCAAGCTCACGGTGGGCATCGTGACAAGCCGTGCACTTGATACGCGCATCCACTGCGTCATAACACTTACTGTTCGCCAGCCTGTAAGGCTGGAAGCGCACGTTGTTTAAATTGCGCGGACCCTCGGCCGCAATCTGCTCCCACGTGCGATGGCACTGGCCGCAGAAGTTTGACGTCTCCTCCGTCGAAAGCCGCCCGAGCTTGGTCATCCCGGCCGCTTGCACGTTCCCCGCCGCCACCGCTGCCGAATGACCCGCCGCGCCATCGTGACAGCGTTCGCACTGAACACCCGGCACCAGCGTCTCCGCTTGCAGAACGTTGTTCCGCACCGCGCCAGTGGCATGGCAGGCAATGCACTCCTTCGCCTGATTCGGAGTCATCGAACGGCCGGCGGCTTCATCGATATTCTTCGGCGCGGCGTTCATGGCGCCGATCGTCAAATCCAATCCCTTGCGCGCTTGAAAGTAACTCACGCGGCTTTCGTAATACTTGCCATCGCGCTCGAAGATATAGGTCTGCCCCGCTAGCCCCTGTCCCAACGCCCAGCGAATCGGAGCGGTGATTGTAGCCTGCCCATCTGTCACGCTATAGATACTTCGGCTGCCTTCGCGCACGATGCGGTAGCGATATTGTCCATCCTGAAACTTCAAGTCAGGCGCGCGCCGCAGGATTCCGCACCGCTCCACAAACTCCATCGCGCGAGTCATGGAATTCGAATGCGAGGCCTGGTCCGCGTGACAGCTTTGGCAATCCGCCACGGCCCGCATGGCGCAAAAGAAAACTACGGCGAGGCGCTTCATGGGCGGCCCGGCGATTGCGCCTCCCGAAGCTTTCTCAGCTTCAGAAACTCAGCACGCTCCAGCGCAGCCTCCGACGGCTTTCCGGCTTTCGCATAGGCCGAAGCCAGCGCGAAGCGAATCTCCGGACTACCCGGCGCCAGCGCCTTCGCGCGCTCAAATTCGCGGACACTGTCGCCATACTGTTCCTGTTGAGCCAACACGCGCCCGTAGGCAAGGTGGGCCGCGAAATCGTTCGGGGCAATCTCAACGGCGCGCCTGCCCCACGTGGCCGCCTGGTTCAACTCGCCCTTCGTCAAAGCTTGCTGTGACAACACCACAAGCGCCGGAACGTGATCCGGCTTCACGGTCAGTTCCTTCTCAAGCTCTGCTAAGCCGCGTTCCACGTTCGTAACCAGCAGGCAAGATCCAAACAGAAAGTGCAGCCCCGAAGCATCGGGATAGCGCGCGGTCAGCGCCTCATAAGCCCGTAGCGCATTGTCCATCCTGCGGTTCGCCTGAAGCCAGATCGCTTCACCAGTGCCGCGAATTAGGGGCCGCTCACCCATGCGCAATTCGCTCGGCAAAAGCGCGCGCCGCAACCCGGCCAGGCCCGCCGCCACATACCAATCTTCGCTGGCTGGGGCTCGCGTAGCAGCCTTGGTTACACGCCCCATTGCATCATCGAAACGCCCGGCGCGCGTCAACAGAATCACACGATGAAACTCCGCCACCTGCGCAACATGCTCCTCCGGAGCGCCGAACTGCTCCGCCTTGGTCAAGTCTTTCAGCGCCCCATCGTAATCACGCGTGCCGAACTCGCAGAGCCCCAGAAAATCCCAACCTGCGGCAACGTCCGGCTTCAATTTCAGGAACTGCCGGAAGTGACCCCCGGCCTCGCCGTAACGGTCGCGGTCATAGGCAATCGTTCCCAAATACCACCACCCTTCAGCCCAATCCCGCTTCAGCGCGGTGCCTTCGCGATAGAGCGCAACAGCCCGGTCCAGATGGCTCGCTTCCCTCTCCGCCGCAGCTTCCCGCGCCACCTGTTCGAAAGGCGCAGCCGCCGCCAGCAACGCCAGCAACACAATCATTTCGGTGCCTGAACTCCCGGTTGCTTTGCCTGCGATTCGGCATTCAACCGCTGCACCGTGGCCCGTTCGCGGTCGCCATCCTGCTTGCGCTTTAAACGGTAGTACACGGTTGCCAGCGTCACATGCGCCTCCGTGAACTGCGGCGCTTCCGCAACCAGGCCCTCCAGCTCTTTGGCAGCTTGCTCCACCTTGCTCTCGCCTAAATCGACCAACGCCAATTGATACCTGACCGCCGGGTCGCGCGGCCGCACCAGCAAGGCGCGAGCGAGCAGCTTACCAGCTTCGGCGTACTCCTGATCCTGCCGCAGCAGGGCGCCCAATTGTACATTCGCCAGATAGTCGTTCGGGTTGCCTTGCAACTCCAGCCGGAAATGTTCGGCCGCTCCCGCCACATCGCCGGTATTCACCAGAGCCATGCCGTAAGCCGACTGCACGTTCGGAAGTTTCGGCGCAAACTCGACAGCCTTGGCGAAATCTTCGCGCGCGCCGGCAAAATCGTTGGCGCGCATTTTCGCGGTACCCAGCAGCAGGCGCGCCTGGCCGGAATCGCCGCCCTTCATGATGCGCTCAATCCATTGTTGGCCCTTCTCCACCTGATTCATGTGAAGGTACGCCGTGCCCAACAAATAGGCCGCGGCTTGATCGTCGGCCGTGGCGATTGGCTCTACCAGTTCAATCAACTGCGCATCTTTACCTTGGCGAAGGTAGCAATCGGCTAACAACAAAGTGGCCTGCCGGTTCGCCGGCTGCGCGGCATGAACCTTTACCAGTTGTTCCACGGCTGCTTCGAAATCTGCAGCCTTGTAATAAGCCAAGGCCATGTTCAGCCGCACACCTGGGTTTTCCGTGCCGGCAAGCGCCAGACGGTATTCCGCTATCGCCGCTTCATATTCGCCGCGGCTGCTCAGCGCCGCGCCCAGATTGGAGCGCACCTGCACAGCCTTTGGGTTCTGCTTCAAATACGCGCGATATTCCGTCACCGCCGTCGCGACATCGCCCTTTTGATGCGCGGCAATTGCGTGCTCCAGCAGGCCCTGCTGAGCCTGCAATCGAACGCAAAAGCATAGCGCCGCAATGGCGGCCAAGCGGTACATGGAAGGGGTAAGCTCGATTATATCGCGCACAAAAAAAGGGGAGCTTTCGCCCCCCTTGTCATTCGATGAAACTTACGCAGTTTTTAGAAATAGAACTTAGCCGCAAGCTGAATCACGCGCCTGCCTACTTTGTTCTGCACGAACCCGAAACTCTTGTTCGTGTTCTTCTGCCCCGCGCCAGGGAACTGCAACTGCAAGCCACCCTCATTTCCGCTCAGGAACGAATCGAGCGGATGATTCAGGAAGTTGTATGCAGAAGCGCGTAGCTGGAACTTCCTACTTTCACTGAACTTGAAGTTCTTGAACATCGCAAGATCAGAGGTGAAGTAAGAAGGCCCGAAAACTTCCGGCAGTAACGTGGGACCGTTATGGCCCACTGTCGGCGCGGAGAAGCAATCCCCGTTGATGTATTGGTGCGCCGCTAGATTCTTGCGAGGGTCGCAGGTAACCACCGGCGACACTTGTATGGAATCGGTGCCGTTGATTTCGCGCGCCGTGGGTCCGCCCGAGTAATTGAAGTTCGCGCTGGAATTCAGTGCCAAAGGTTGACCGCTCTGGAACTGCGTGATGCCGGAGATTTGCCAGCCGTTCACTACGCCCTTCATCAGCAGCCCATTGCGAATCGGGTTGCCAAGCTCAATCGAGTAAGCCGCGTTAAAGATATGGCGCCGATCATTGCTGAGCGGGCCATAGTTGTTGTTGATGTTGAACGAATCCTGCCCGGCGGCGATACCCAGCGCCTTGGAGAACGTATAGTTCAACTGCAGGTTATACCGGCCGCGCTGCTTGGCGTAAGTCAATTGCAACCCGTTGTAGTTCGAATACAGATTGTTCTTGGTCACCTTCAAATCCTGGTAATTGATCAGAGGGCGATAGGAATCGTAATTCGCGTTATTCGGATCGGCCACATTAAACAGTGCGCCATAAGGAACCGCATTTACGTTGTTGAACCAGTTGTTGGAATCGATCAAATGGCTGCTCTGGTTCCCAACATAAGACGCTTCAAACAAACTGCCATCCGGAATGCGCTGGGAAATGGTGAAGCTATAGCTGTCCGTCACCGGCTGGTTATCGTCATGCCGGTCCAGAACACTTATGCCCTGGCGTCCGGTGGTGCTTGGCGTGATCGCCTGGATCTGAGCGAAGGTCAACGGGGTGGAAGTGCTATAGGTTTGCACGCCATACCCATAATCGAGACCGGTGGTGAACTGGGGGTTGTGATAGTGAAAACGGCCCCAACCGCCGCGGATGACGGTCTTACCGGTACCGAACACATCGTAAGCCATGCCGAAACGCGGTGAATAGAACAGTGCCCGTCCCGGGAAGCCGGAGAGCGGCACGCTCTTGTCGCGCTTATTCCAGAGCAGGCCATCGTAGGCGGAAGGCAATTGCACCGTATTCACGTAAGTGGACGGTTCCCAAACCGCGAAGCCTACTCCACCGCGATCGCCCCATTCGCCCAAATGCTGGAACCGGATGCCGTATTCCAAAGTCAGGCGCTTGGTTGCTTTCCAGCTATCCTGCGCGAAGAACTCGAAGGTGTCGAAGCCTTCATCGCGAATAATGTTCTTGCTGGCTTCGTCATACCGCTGAACCAGTCCCTGAATCAAATCTGAATAGAAGTTACCGGTGGTCGGCGCCCCATTCCACGAAGCTTCCGTGATCTGACCGTTGGAGTTATTGTTCGAAGGCTGTGAATTGATAATCCGTTCCCAATATACGCCAGCCTTAATGGTGTGGGTGGCCAGTACTTTAGTGACATTCGTGCTGAACGAAGGGAGATACTTCTTCGCGAACAGAGTGCCGTTGCCGGCTTCAAATCCACCCGGATTGAAGATGGTGCCAATTTCTCCGGTTCCGTTTTGAATGGAAGGAATCTGAGTAACACCATTCTTGAAAATGCCGGTGAACGGAATGCCCAACTTCGTGCGATCCACCGCATTTTGGTTAGTGAGGGAATTCGGGAAGTTAATGTAAGTGAAACCAAACACCGATTCCGTCGTTAAAGTGGGGTCGAACACATGCGTCAAGCTCGCCGAAGTGGATTGCGAAACATTGTTCGCGGTAATCGGCGTGGGGTAGGGAACCTGGTTCTGACCGTTGCGCCACCACAATCCCACCGGGAAAGTCTGCGTTTCCTTCTGCAGGTTGTAGCGTACGAACAACTTGGTGTTATCGCTGATGTTGTAATCCACGCGCGACAAGCTCTGCAGCGAATTCTGATTCAGGTTGATGCGGTCGATATAGTTGTAGGCGCCGGTCGAGTTTGCCTTGGGGTATAACTTCAGCAGCGCCAAGCCAGTTGGGTCCAAAGCGGACGCTGGAATTTTGTTGCCGGGGTAAGGATTACCGTTCAGATCTGTGATCTGTGTGCTAAGGTTCGAAAAATCGCCACCAAGGTTGGCCGCGCTGGGCACATATGCTTTCGCCAAGCCGGTATCCAGGCCCTGGAAGTAATACTCAAAGCCGGTAAAGAAGAACAGCTTGTTCTGTTTCCTGCTGAAAGGCGTGTGTGGAATAATGACCGGGCCGCCAATATTTCCGCCCGGGAAGTAAAACGCATTATTCGGCTTTTCCGTTCGCCCCGCAGCGTTGTCTTCAGCATATGCCGAATTCAGCACTGGGTTGCGCGCCGAGAAGTACCCTTCACCATGGAATGTGGTGCCGCCGGATTTCGTAATCGAATTGATCACCACCGGGCCCTTCGAATTTTCCGCGCCGAAGTTCGACGTCTGTACTTTGAACTCCTGAATCATGTCCGGATTCGGGTTTACCGGGCTGGCGCAGTTGCAACCAGGGTCGGAGACGTGTGCGCCATCCGCCGTGATATCGATGGCCGCGTTGCCCAGCCCGTTGGCCGAATAATTGCCGATCGCGCTCTGCTTGCCACCCTCGCCATTGCCGTTAATACCAATCACTTCGCCGTTGTAACCGGGCCTGTTGCTGATGCCGCTGCCCGTGATAGCAAAACCCGGCATCACCTTAATGAATTCAGCCGCACTGCGTCCCACAACGGAAAAATCTTGCAACTGCTTGGCGTTCAAAGTAAAACTTTTCTCGCCGGAATCCACCGGCACAATTTCATCCGACGCCGAAATGATTTCTACTTGCGTGCTTGCGTTGCCCACTTTCAGCACCACATTCACATTGCGCTTCTCAGACCCGGTGAACGAGAGCCCAATCTCCTGATACTTACCGAAGCCCGCTGCCTCCACTTCCATGGAGTAACTTCCGGTGGGGAGAGAGGAGAACGAGAAGTAGCCTTCGTTGTTACTTACCGAACGGCGAACATCCCCCGATGCTTCATTTCTGACAATTACGTTTGCCGCCGCCACCACTGACCCCGATGGATCCGAAACGGTCCCGGTCAGCGTAGCGAAGATGGATTGCGCCAAACAGGCGGCGCTGCAAAGGACCGAAACGGCGGCCAACCGGTACAGCATCTTGAATCTCGACATGGATTCCCCCTAACCTGGATCTACCAGGCACAATGGGGACTAGTATATATCTACTATTTTGGAAACCGCAACGTTACCTTTAGCTAAATTTTCGGTTTGCCGCACTCGCGTCTCGCAATTTGGGTTTCTGCTGCTGGCGTTGAACGCTCTTCTTCGCGCGCAGTCTCCCGATTGCCTCACCGCCATGGATGCTCATCGCCAGGGGCACTTTGACCAAGCCCTGCCCGCATACGCAGCCTGCCTGCTCGCCGAGCCCGGTAACTTTCAGGCCCTGTCGAACTTCGGCGCTGCTCTCGCTCATGAAGGCCGCTATTCAGAGGCTATCGAGCAGGACCGCGCCGCGCTCACCATCGCCCCTGCCGAAGCGGTTCTTCCTCTGCGGGTGAACCTCGCCCTGGCTTATTACAAGTCCGGCCAAATGTCCGCGGCGGGGTTTGAATTCGAAGCCATTCTGGCCAAGGACCCAAGCAACCGCAGGGCAGCCATGCTGTTGGCGGATGTGCGCCTGCACTCCGGCCAACCGAAAAGCGCTATCGATATTCTTCAGCCTCTGGCCACCGCCACGCCCGATGACCGCGCACTCAATTACCTGTTGGGCTCAGCCTATCTTCAAGCCGGCGATTCAACTTCGGCCCAGCGCTATCTGGATCGCATTCTGCGCGATGGCGAAAGCGCGGAAGGCCACCTGCTTCTGGGGACCGCCATGATGCAAGCGCAGAATTATCCGGCTGCCGTTACGGAGTTTGCGAAGGCCGCGGCCTTGAACCCCGCGCTTGCCTCCGTGCATTCCTTTCATGGCCAGGCGCTGCTACGCACCGGCGATGCCGATGGCGCCTCCGATGCGTTCCGCCGCGAACTGGCCCAGCAGCCGGCGGATTTCGAAGCCAATCTGCAACTCGGTCAAATCCTGCTCGCCCGAAAGCGGTTCGAAGACGCGCGACCCCTTCTGGAGCGTGCTGTCCAACTCCGCTCCCAGTCTGCGGAAACACACGCATCGCTTGAAGAATTGGAGCGATTGACCGGCCACGCCGAAGCCGCCCTTCGTGAACGAAGGCTGGCCGGAACCGGGGCTGCGGTCTCAACTCCCGATGGCCCGCCTATCGGCTCGAAGGCGCCGGAGTTCGCTCTGCCCCAACTGGGCTCCCACGCGCTGTTGAGCCTGAAAGAGCTTCGCGCCGCGAAGCCTGTGCTGTTGGTGTTCGGCAGCTACACATGTCCCCAATTGCGCGCGGCATCCTCTGCGTTGAACAATCTGTATCCACGTTTCCAAAATCGGGTCTCGTTCGTTCTTATCTATATAAAGGAAGCGCACGGCCGCGGCAATTGGCAGAGCACCATCAACACGCGCGATGGAATCGATCTTCCCGCCGCCACCACGCCCGCCGGCAAGGAAGCGGCCGCCGCTCTTTGCGTGCGCAAGCTCCGCATTCCGTACCGCGCGGTTGTAGATACCTTTGACGGACAAACCGAAAAGGCCTACGCAGCTTGGCCCAGCCGCGTCTATCTAATAGATAGCGCCGGAACAATCAGGTTCCAGACGCGCCTGAGCGAGCTTGAATTCAGCGGCGACGCCTTGGCGCAGGCTCTCGATATAGCGTCTGCGCGCTCCGCCGCCCCACTCAAACACTGATAGAATTCCAGCGATGCGCCAGGTCCGCTTGCTATCGCTATCCGCAATTTTGGGAGTTTGCTCCACCGTTGCACTTGCTCAGGCGCCGCCCGCTATGCCCGGCCCACGCTCCGCCGCGCTGCTGCCGGAGGGGCCTGGAAAGGACATCACACAAAAGGTTTGCGGGGCCACCTGCCATGGCGCCGACATCATCATGGGCACCGGCCGTTCGCGTAGTGAATGGACCGGTGTAGTCAATTCCATGATCGCGCGCGGAGCGAAGGCAACCGATACGGAAACTCTGCAGATCGCGCAATACCTGAGTTCTCACTTCGGCCCTGATTTTTCGCCGGCGCGCACGGCCGCAACGGCTGCCCCACCCAGAGGGGCTACCGGTCGCGGACCCGGTCCGCTTGGCGCTGGCGCAGCCGATTCGCACGTCGTCGACCGCGCAGGCGCAGACCGCGGCAAGACCATCTATATCGCCGAATGCATCACCTGCCACGGCAACAAAGCGCGCGGCGGCAACCCGAGCTTGCCCGCGAATCAGCAGGGGCCCGATCTTGTCCGCTCCGTGACTGATCCTCCATGACCGCTACGGCAGTGAAATTGGAAAGTATCTGGCGGGGAATCATCCCTTGCAGAGTGGGCGCTCCAGTTCCGCACTTACAAAAACGCAAGTGGGCGACCTGTCACATTTTCTCCATCAGCGTGTCTTCTATACTCTTCGCGGCGGCGGCCCGGACCTGGAAATTCAAAACGTGCTAACCGGCGACGCGAAAGCCGGCCAGGCATACTTCAACGGTGAGGGCCGTTGCAGCGGCTGCCATTCCCCCACGGGCGATATGGCGGGCATCGGAAAGAAATACGATCCACCCACTCTGCAATCGAAGTTTCTCTTCCCTCGCACGGTTGGCTTCGGCCGCCCCGGCGCGCCCGCCAGGAAATCGAAGCCGGTCACCGTCACCGTCACAGGCGCGAACGGCGAAGTTACCGAAGGCACTCTGGATTCGCTCGATGACTTCAACGTGTCTCTTCGCGATGCGCAGGGTGAGTATCGTTCGTTCGCCATCACGCCGGCGCTCAAAGTGGTGAAGCACGATCCGTACGCCGCCCACATAGAGTTACTCGACCGGTACACCGACAAAAATATGCACGACATCGTGGCCTACCTGGAGTCATTGAAATGATACGCAGCCTCTCCCTGGGCATCCTGTTCGCCGGCGCTATTTGCGGCCAGTCTTTGAAACTTTCGAAGCTGCTTGATCTGCCTACTGACACTTGGCCCACTTACAACGGCGATTATTCAGGACGCCGCTTCAGCCCGCTCAAAAAGATCAACGATGCAAATGTAAGTGCGCTCAGTCTCGGTTGGGTGTATCGCACTAACGCCGGTGGCGGCTTCACCGGTTCCATCAAAGCCACTCCCGTGCTGGTGGGCGGAGTTCTCTATTTCACGGTGCCCGATCGCGTCTGGGCCGTCGACGCACGCACCGGCCGCGAAGTATGGAGCTTCACCTGGCAATCGAAGGGGGGCATTCACATCGGCAACCGCGGCGTCGGCGTTTACGGCAACTGGCTCTATTTCGAAACGCCCGATTGCAACCTGGTTTCACTCAACCTGAAAGATGGCAAGGAGCGCTGGCACACGCCCATCTGCGATCTGGACCAAATGTATTTCGGTACAGTCGCGCCGCTGGTGATCAACAACCACATCATCGCCGGAGTGAGCGGGGACGACCTTGACATCCCCGGCTACATCGAATCTCACGATCCCGAAACCGGCGCCCGGCAGTGGCGCTGGTATGCGCATCCGCAGCCCGGCGACCCTGAAGCTAAGACCTGGCCCAACACAGAGGCTATGTTACACGGCGGCGGTATGACCTGGGGCGCCACCACTTACGATCCGGAGTTGAACTTACTCTATTTCGGTACGGGAAATCCGCAGCCCGTCATCGCCGGGAAGGGCCGCATGGGCGATAACCTATACACCGAATCCATCGTCGCCATCAACCCCGATACAGGAAAGCTGAAATGGTATTTCCAGCCGTCCCCGCACGATACGCACGATTGGGACGCTATCGAAACGCCGGTCCTGATCGATGGAGAAATTGGTGGGCAAAAGCGTAAGTTGCTCGCCCAGGCCAGTCGCAATGGCTACTTCTTTTTGCTGGATCGCACGGACGGTAAGAATATTGTCACCACACCGTTTGCTAAGGCGAATTGGGCCAACGGTGTCGATGCTAAGGGTCAGCCCATTCCGAATCCAGCGAAGATGCCCCAGATAGATGGCGCGCTGGTAGCTCCGAACCAATCCGGCGCAGCCAACTGGCAGCCTCCCAGCTTCAGCCCCGATACCGGCCTGTTCTACGTGAATTCGACCGACGCCTACAGCGTGTATTACATCTTTGACGATGACGATAAGCCTGAAGGTTGGGCCGGGAACGATCTGGGCGGTTGGTCTCAATCCACGCTGCGCGCCATCGATTACCGCACCGGCAAACTCAAATGGAGTCACCCCTGGGAAGGTGCAGGCGCGCGTTCCGGCGTTTTGTCCACCGCTGGCAATCTTGTATTTGCCGCGGATTCCACAAACAACTTAGTCGCACTCAACGCCGCCAATGGAACCGTTCTGTGGCACGCCAATCTGGGCGCGGGCGTTAACAACGCTCCCATGACTTACGAACTGGACGGCACGCAATACGTAGTAGTGGGCGCGGGCGACCAGTTATTCGCGTTTGCGATGTACGCCAAGTAAGTTCGATCTATAGCTTCCTATAAAGAATGTTCCGGTACTCCACCTTGAACGGCGGCCCCACGTGCATCTGAAAACCGACTAGCCCTTGCGGCACGAAGTTCTTCGAATCTTCGTCGATCGTCGCGCTCATCAGTTGCCCATTCAAAATCTGCAGCATCACCGGCCCGCGCGCGATGATGTGATACGTGTTCCAGCCCTGCACGTTCATCACTCCGCGCAGCATTGTATTGTCGCCGATGCTCGCCAGCACCTTATATTTCGGCCCGTCCGTAATGCGCGTCAATTGGCCCCGCTTCGCCAGCACCACATGGCCCGGTTTGCGCCCGCGCTCTTCATGCAGATTGCCTGTGTAGCCGTTTGAAATGTCCATATCGGCCTGATAGCCCTTCAGCACCCACTTACCCACATCGGGTAACTCCACGCTTCGGTATTGAATGCCGCTGTTAGTGCCGCCTAACTTGAACTCGCACTTCAGTTCAAAATCCTTAACAGTTCCCCCGCGCCAGATCAGAAAGCTGTTCACCTTCATCACCTTTTCAGGCGTCGTCTCCCCGACGATCTCCCCGTTTTCCACCCGCCAGAATGTCAGGTCGCCGTCCCATCCATTCAGCGTCTTGCCATCGAAGATAGGCGTGAAGCCTGTATTGTCATCCGGCTGGTATTCGGGATAAATACCCTGAGCGCTACACAGCCCGGCCGCAGCCAACATAAGAAAAAAAGACCAAGCGAATTTCGGCAAAGTGTCCTCCAGAAACGTACGCAGATTCTATACCCAATCACCGGTAGAACGGCTGCCATGTAATCCAGCGCGGCCCATAGTGAGGTTCCGGCAGCCCCAACTCCAACGCGCCCAGATCTGGAGCCCGACCCGTAAACCCGTCATTCACCGTGGGCAGCACCGTACCCGCATCGATAGCGGAGCTACCCGTTCGCAACCGGAAGTTCAAATCCATAGCATGGTAAACCGCATGGCGCGTTAGCGGATTCGGCGGCTTCAAGCTTTCGAAAATATCGAAGCCCACTTCGCGGCTATTCCTGTCCTGCCCCGTTGCCTTTTGAAACTCCGCAAGGGTCGCAAATGAGCGCCACTCTTCAGGCTTCGGCTCATACGCATGCTTGCCCGCGGGGGGCGCCAGCCACGTATACTGCGCGGCCACTCCCGCGTTCGGATGGAAGCCGTTGAAGTCCGAATCGGCATATGTTTCCGCGTTGGCCCACGTCATCACACCGCGGTCCGCCGTTCCCCGGCCCATGAACAAATTGTTCCGCCAGTGCGCGTTCGAATACGGGTCGCGCACAGTTTGCTCCCCAATGATGGTGTTGTGATAAACCAACAAGCCGGCCGGCTTCGCGGAAAACTTAAACGCCACGCCCGTGGGCACGTTATACAGAATGTTGCGGATGAAATAGATCGGGCCGCCGAACACCGGCTGCGAACTATAGCCGCCTTGCGCCGCATTGATGCCCCGATTCTCAAACACGCGAACGTTGTGAACGCCGCCGTCCGTTTCCATAATGTCGTCGTTCGACATGTGTATATCGTTCTGGTAAATGTCGATCGACGAAGCCTGCCGCTCAGGGTCGGCCTCCGGCGTGCCGTAAGTGGAAATTCCAATCCCATCGTGGAAGTAGGAGATCGCATTGCGCGCAATCACATGCCCCGGCCCATACACTTTGATCGCGTAATAACTGGTCAGCAAGTGCGAGCCGTAAGGCCCCGCACTGGCCCATCGCGGCCCCGTCCAACCCACCAGCCGGAACCGGTCATCGCGCCCTAAAAACAAATTGTCCGCGATATAGAAATCGCTCGACCCCGCATACTCCGTCCACACGCCAAAGCCCACATTCTCAAACCGGCAATTCTTCACCGTCAGCCCTACCGCGCCCGCCACTTCTTTCTGCCCGGCGAAGATTCCCACATCGGTATTACGAATCGTAATGCCTTCGAAGATGTGATAGCGGGAGGCCATCACATCGAACAGCCGCGCATTGCCCGCGCCGTCGAAAACCACTTCGCCATCGCCCGCCGCCTTGATCGTGATGGGCCGCTCCACGGTCCCCTTCAGCGTCAGCGACATAGTTCCATCGAACGGCGTCGCTAGCGGATCCACATAGTTCAGCCGCTCCGGGCGATACAGCCCCGCGTGAAACAGCAGCGTATCGCCGGGCTGCGCGCGATGCTCCCACACCACGTTCCAATCGCCCAGGCCCGCGCCGTAATACGCTTCCATCAGGCTGGAAAACGCGGGCTCCACGCGCTTCCCCGTGTAATCCGGCGGATACACATGCAGCGTCCGGCCCTTCGTGTAAGCCTGTGGCTCACCGCGCGTTCGCACCTTCACCGTATGCGTCGCCTCGCCCGAAACGCCGTCCGCATCGGTAAGCACGAAGCGGCATTCGTATTCAGTCTCCGGCTTCAAATTCAGCACGCTGCCCGCGAAGCCGTTCGGCACCGTGTAGTTGAGCCCTTCGCGCTCGCGAAACACACGCTCGCCACCCATTCGCAGCAGCGGCAACGCTGGCCGCCACGCCGTTTCGCCCATGGCGCGATACTGCACCGCCACCGCTGCATTCCGGTTCGCGTCGCCTTCAATCTGCCATTCGAACCCCAGATTCAATAACGTGGGGTGCTCCACCGTAAACTTGCCGGCCACCGTTGCATCCTGCGCGAACGAAGCCGCCGCCATTGCCGCCAACACCAGGCCGAGCCGAAAAACTTTGGGAAACGTCATGCGTTTCGGATTATATAGCTGTCCGCCGAAAAGCGATAAACTGGTGTGGCTTATGCGAGTTTGCAGCCGCTCATTTCCCCTTTTCATAGTCCTGAGCCTTGCCGGTGCGCTCCATGCCCAAAATGCCGCTGCCGATAGCCTGACGCTTTTCGAAACTAAAATTCGCCCCGTGCTCGCTGCCCAGTGCTACGGTTGCCACAGCGCGAAAGCGCCCAAGCTGCAAGGCGGCCTGCTGCTGGATTCGCAAGCCGGCATGAAGCGCGGCGGCAATTCCGGACCCGCTATCGAGCCCGGCAACCCCGAAAAAAGCCTGCTCATCCACGCGCTGCATTATCAGGATAAAGAGCTGCAGATGCCTCCCGGCAAAGCGCTCCCGAAAGAAGTGGTTGCCGACTTCGAAGATTGGGTTCGTTCCGGCGCGCCCATGCCCGCCGATGGCCTCGCCGCCAAGCCCGCCGACGCGCGCAGGCAGTTCTGGTCATTCCAGAAGCCGAAAGACCATGCCGCGCCACCCGTGAAACTTGCCTCATGGCCGCGCAATGAGATCGATGCATTCATCCTCGCCAAGCTGGAAGAGAAGAGCATGGCACCATCCGCGCCTGCCGATAAGCGCACCCTCATACGCCGCGCCTATTATGACCTGACCGGCCTTCCTCCTACCGCCGAAGAGACCGATGCCTTCGTCGCCGATCAATCGCCAGACGCCTACCCGCGCCTGATCGACCGCCTGCTTGCTTCGCCCCACTATGGTGAGCGATGGGGCCGCTACTGGCTCGATGTCGCCCGCTATTCCGATGCCCGCAATGTCGGCGAACGCTTCGCCTATTCATACACCTATCGCGATTGGGTGATCGATGCCTTCAATCGCGATCTCCCCTATGACGCTTTCCTTACGCAGCAACTCGCCGCCGATCGCATCCAAGGCAACGATCCCAAGAATCTTGCCGCCCTCGGCTACTTAAGTCTCGGCCGCGAGTTTCCCAAAACATTTCCCGAAACGGTGGACGACCGCATCGACGTTGTCGCGCGCGGCATGCAAGGCCTAACCGTGGCCTGTGCCCGCTGCCACGATCACAAATACGATCCCATACCCACCAAGGATTATTACTCCTTCTATTCCATTTTTTCGAACATCCATGAGCCCGACGACCTGCCGCTCTTAGGCGCGCGCCAGCCCGATAGCAGCGTCGACAAGCTATACGGCGAACGTCTGGCCCGTATCCGCAACACCGATACGGAGTACCGCAAACAGCGCTCCGCGATCCTGAACGATTTCTTCAAAACGCAAATTGCGGAATACCTTGTCGCCGTCCGAGATTCCGCGAAGATGCGCCCCACCGAAGTGGAAGATCTCATCAAAGAGCGCCAACTCAATCTCTACCTGCTGGACCGTTGGCGAGCCTATCTGCACCAGCCCGAGAACCAGAGCGTGTTCGGCCTTTGGAACGCCGCCTCCGCAATCCCCGATGCCGCATTTGCCGCGAAGTGGCCCGAAGTGCTAACCGCGCAGAAAAACACCAATCCGCTGATCGTCGCGCAATTCCATAGCACCCCTGCCAACATCAAAGACTTGGCAGTCAACTACGCAACTCTCCTCGCCAAGTACGATTCCCCCTCCCGGCTCCCCGACCCCAACCAGGAGGCACTGCGCCGGTCTCTTCGTGGTCCCGATGCCCCCGTCAACGTACCCGTCGGCGATTTCGACCAGGTGATGACCGAAGGCGACCGCAACAACACCATCAACTTCAAGAACCGCTACGACACCATGCGCGCCATGTATGCCTACGATGGCGGCATGCCGCGCGCCATGGCTGTGGAAGATGTTCCCAAGCCGCAAACCGCCCATGTCTTCGTGCGCGGCAATCCCAACAATTGGGGACCTGAAACGCCGGCGCATTTCCTCAGCTGCCTCTCCACCGGCGAACCCGAAAATTTCAAAGACGGCAGTGGCCGCCTCGATCTCGCGCAGGCCATTGCCAACAAAGATAACCCACTCACCGCGCGCGTGATTGTAAACCGCGTCTGGATGTATCACTTCGGCAACGGCATCGTGCGTACGCCTAGCGATTTCGGCCTGCGCGGCGACGCGCCCACCCACCCCGAACTGCTCGACCATCTCGCGGTCGATTTCATCCAGTCCGGTTGGTCGCTCAAAAAGCTGCACCGGAAAATCATGCTCTCCGCCACCTATCTGCAGAGCAGTGAAGGCAGCGCGGACGCAAAGAAGCTCGATCCCGAAAACCAATGGCTGGGCCGCATGAACCGGCGCCGCCTCGATATCGAAAGCCTGCGCGATTCCGTGCTCGCCGTCTCCGGCCAATTGCAAGGCAACATCGGTGGCGTTCCCTTCGCCCTCATGGCCACGCCCACTGTTCCGCGCCGCACGCTGTACGGCTACATCGAACGCGGCCGCATCCCCGGCATGCTCTCCGCCTTCGATTTCGCAAGCCCAGATCAACACGCGCCCATCCGCTACACCACCACCGTGCCCCAGCAGGCGCTGTTCCTGATCAACAGTTCCTTCATGGCGGAGCAGGCCAAACACCTGGTGGAGCGGCCCGATGTAACCCGCGAAGAAGTTGCAGCGAAGCGCGTGCAGCGCCTTTACCGATTAGTATTCGGCCGCGAAGCAACGCAAGCCGAAACAACAGCCGCCGTCAAGTTCATCTCTTCCGATCATGAAGCCGCCAACACCTCGCAAGCCGGCCCCGCCTGGCAATACGGAACCGCCGAGTACGACCCCGCAACCGACCGTGTAAAATCCTTCATGCCCTTCACCATGTTCGTAAGCGATTCCTGGCAGGGCGCTTCCATGCTGCCCGATACCAAGGCCGGCAAAGCGCGTCTGGGCCCTGAAAATGGCGAGCCCGGCGATAACATCCACCGCGCTGTCGTCCGCCGCTGGACCAGCCCCGCTGAAGGCAAGGTCTCCATCGAAGGCAATTTACGGCACGATCAGAATAGCCTCGGCAATTCCGGCGATGGCGTTCGCGCCCGCATCGTATCCAGCCGCCAGGGCGAGCTTGCCTCTTGGAACGTGAACGGCTCCAACGCCGATACGCGCCTCAACGGCATCAAAGTAGAGAAGGGCGAAAGGCTCGATTTTCTGGTGGATCCGCGCGCCGACAGCGAGAGCGATGCCTTCCGTTGGGCGCCCGTTTTGAAAATGCCGGGCGAACCGAAAGAGACCGTCTGGAACGCGAAAGATGATTTTCGCGGACCCGGCGCGCAGCCCTTAAACATTTGGGAGCGCTATGCGCGCGTGTTGCTGCAGACCAATGAATTCGCGTTTGTGGAATAGGAGCCTACCGTCATGAATTTCGAAAATAAGTTCTTCACACGCCGTCAGCTATTGCAATCCACGGGCATGGGCATGGGCGCCGTCGCGCTCTCTGGCCTGCTCGGCGACGCCGGTGTCTTGCGCGCGGAAGGCGCCACCGCTGCCATCAACCCACTTGCACCGAAAGCCGCGCCTTCGCCCGCCAGAGCTAAACGCGTGCTCCATCTCTTCATGAACGGCGGCCCGTCCCACGTCGATACCTTCGACCCCAAGCCCTCGCTCTCCAAATTTTCCGGCAAGCCCATTCCCATCACCCTGAAGACAGAGCGCCGCACCGGTTCTGCCTTCGGTTCGCCCTTTAGCTTCAAGAAGTACGGCCAATGCGGCACTGAAGTGAGCGAAATTTTTTCGAACGTCGCCGAACATGCAGACGATCTCTGCGTCATCCGGTCCATGTGCAGCGACATTCCGAATCACGAACCGTCGCTCATGATGATGAACTGCGGCGAAACGCGCCAGGTGCGCCCCAGTTTCGGTTCGTGGATCACCTACGGCCTTGGTTCTGAAAATCAGAATCTGCCCGGCTTCATCATCCTGTGTCCCGATGGCCTCCCCACGCAGGGCACGCAGAATTGGCGCTCCGCATTTCTGCCCGGCACTTACCAGGGCACCCAGATCGATACGCGCCAGACCCGCATCGATAAGCTGATCGAAAACATCAAGAACAACTATTCCAGCAAGCAGGCGCAGCGCCGCGACCTGGATCTGCTTTCCGAACTGAACACCGGCTATCAACAGCGCCGGCAAGACGATGCTTTGCTGGAAGCACGCGTCCAATCCTTTGAACTCGCCTTCCGTATGCAGATGGAAGCCGATGAAGCGTTCGACATTTCAAAAGAGCCCGAACACATCCACAAGATGTATGGCGAAGGCTTGCAAGCACGCCAGATGATCATCGCGCGCCGCCTGCTGGAACGCGGCGTGCGCTTCGTTCAGGTGTGGCATGGCGCCGGCCAACCCTGGGACAGCCACGATGACATCCGCACCAACCACGGCAGGCTGGCCCGCGAATGCGATCAGCCCATCGCAGCGCTCTTGCAAGACCTGAAACAGCGCGGTCTGCTCGACGACACGCTGGTCATATGGGGCGGGGAATTCGGCCGCACCCCAACCGTGGAACTGCCTGACGTGGGCGCGAACGGTGGCATGTCGAACGGCCGCGATCACAACCCCTACGGCTTCTCCATGTGGGTCGCCGGCGGTGGCATGAAACGGGGCACAGTCTACGGAGCCACTGACGAATTCGGCTTCGCCGCCGCCGAAAACAAAGTGCACGTGCACGATCTTCACGCCACGCTTCTGCACCAGCTTGGCTTCGACCATGAGAAATTTACCTACCGCTACGCCGGCAGAGACTTCCGCCTGACCGATGTGGCCGGCCGCGTAGTAAAAGACCTGCTTGCCTGAATTGACGTGAGCCCGCGCGCGGCGGTACACTTTTCCAACTCTTAGTAAAAAGTTTCTTTGGGGGAAATATGACCGCCGCATCCAGAGTTGCCGCCGCCTTCCTTTTCGCCGCTGTCGCCTTTGCGCAGATCGATACCGGCTCCATCGTCGGCATCGTTCGCGATCCCAGCGGAGGCTCCGTCGCCAAAGCCACACTCACGCTGACCAATGCCGCGACCGGCGTTTCTAAATCCACCACCAGCAACGATGCCGGTGAGTATCAGTTCGCCGCCCTGCCACCCGCCACCTATTCCGTGCGGGTCGCCGCCCCGGGCTTCAGCGCGCAACTGGAGAACGGCATTGAGATCCACGTCCAATCGCGTCCCTCGGTCGATTTCACTCTGAAGGTCGGCGCCGTCTCCGAAGTCATGGAAGTCGAAAATCAGGTGCAGCTCCTCAGCACGCAAACCGCCGACGTCGGCGGCGTCGTGCAAGAAAAGCAGATACGCGATCTGCCCCTGAACGGCCGCCGTTATGCTGACCTTGCTCTGCTTGAACCGGGCATCCAAAAAAACCTGACCAACCCCAACAATCAAGCGCCCGATCGCTTCAGCTCAAACGGCAATCTCGAAACACAGAACTATTTCTCGCTCGACGGCGTCGATAACAATTCCGGCTCCACCAACCTGCAGGAAGGTTCCGTACAAACCGTCCAGCCGCCGCCGGACGCGCTGCAGGAATTTCGCGTTCAGACCCGCACCTATTCTTCAGAGTTCGGAACCTCCGCCGGCGCCGTGATCAACGCGTCCATTAAGAGCGGCACCAATGGCTTCCACGGGAATGTCTGGGAATTCCTGCGCAACAATCGCCTGGACGCCAACACCTTCTTCAACAACGCCGGCGGCGTGCCACGCGGCCATTTCAGCCAAAATCAATACGGCGGAACCATCGGCGGCCCCATCATCCACAACAAGACTTTCTTCTTTTTCGACGCGCAGGATTTCACCGCGCGCAAAGCCACCACCATCTTCTCCACCGTCCCCACTCCCTTGATGAAGACCGGCAACTTCACTGAGCTCAAGCCAGTTCTGGCCGATCCCAAAGTCTCAGGCCAAAATGGCTGCATTGCGGGCAACATCATCGCCCCTTCCTGCATCGATCCCGTCGCCGCGAAACTCATCGCGCTTTATCCCAATCCGAACCTGCCCTCCGCCGTCGCGAACCTCGGCAAGCCCGCTAGTTGGACCGGCGCGACGAACTATCAGTTCCCCTACTCCGTCCCCACCGACACCACCACGTTCGATGCCCGCGTGGACCATAACTTCACTTCGAACAGCCGCATGTTCGGCCGCTACAGCAACTACTCGGTCGACCGTCAGGACCCACCCTGGACCGCCGATCCCGTCGCCGGCAACGGCAACTTTTCCACCCAGTATGTGATTCGCGGCAAGTCCGTCGCCGTCGCCTGGACTGACCTGCTCGCGCCCACCATCCTGAATGAATTGCGAGCCGGCTTCAGCCGCGATAACGCACACAGCGGCTTCGTCGGCCTCACGCCCGGCAAGTCGCTTGCCGCCACGTACGGCCTCACCGGCTTGCCTGACGGCCCTTACAATGCAGGCATTCCGCCCATCAACATCACCGGCCTCACGCGCCTGGGCTCGTCTCCGTTTCGCCCCCAGTTTCAGGTGTCGCAAGTCTGGCAGCTCCTCGATACCGTTAGTTGGATCAAGGGCAATCACAGCATCAAAGCCGGTTACGAATACCGCCACACCAGCGACAATTTTCTTGACCTTACCGCGCCACAGGGGCAAATTTCCTCAAGCGGTATTTACAGCGGCAACGTCGGCTTCGGCGGCGCCGATTTTCTGCTGGGCGATCCCAGCACCGTTCAGTTCACCACGCCCACCGTCGCCCACAATTACCAATACGCCGGCAACTTCTTCGTGCAGGATACCTGGCGCATTCGTCCCAACCTCACCATCAATTACGGTCTCCGCTACGAACTGTTTTCGCCGCTGCTCAATCACCAGAACGCCATGTCGAACTTCACGCCTGCAAATGGCGGCAGCTACGTCACCGCGAAAGACGGCGATTGGTTCGCCCGCGGCCTGATCCATCCCGATAAAAACGATTTCGCTCCCCGCTTCGGCTTCAGTTATCAACCGGTGCAGCACATTGTTCTTCGCGGCGGCTATGGCGTCTTCTATCAGCACGTGGTCCGCATCGGCTCGGAAAGTGTGCTCGCGCTCAACCCGCCGGCGGTCATCGATGCCTCGCTCATCCAGACCGCCGGCAGCACCACGCCCGTCTTCCAGTTGAAGAACGGCTTCCCTGTTTTCAGCTCCTCGCTGCTGGATCTCACGCGCCTCCAGTTCCGCGCGCAAGACCCCAACCAGCGCACCGGTTACGTGAACCAGTTCAGCTTCGGGCCGCAATTTGAGGTCTCTCAGGATACGGTGCTCGACATTTCCTACGTCGGCAACCTCGGCCGTAAGATGAACCGCCTCCGCAATGCAAATCAGGGCCAGGTGGTTGGCTTCGATTCCGCCGGCAAGCCCATCACGCTGTTCCCCTACGCGAACCTGAGCCAGACCGTGAACGCCACCACCGGCAACCACGCGTTCCTTGAATACGCAACCAATGATGGCAACACGAACTACCACGCCCTGCTCATCTCTCTGCGCCGCCGTTTCTCGCACGGTCTCTCCTTCGGCGTGAGCTATACCTGGAGCCATAACATTGCCGATTTCGTCGACAATCTGACCGGCGGCTCCACCCCCGCGAACGCCTATAACTACAGCCTCGAACGCAGCAACTCACCCTTCGATGTGCGCCATCGCTTTGTCGCCAACAGCAGCTATTCGCTGCCCATCGGCAAGGGTGGTCTGCTCTTGAATAACGATGGGCTAGCCGCTCAAATCTTAGGCGGTTGGCAGCTCAACACCATCGTCACGCTGCAAACCGGTACCCCCTTCACCATCACCGCTACGGACGTCAGCGCCACCGGCGGCAGCCATGCCAGCCGTGCCAATTGCATTGGCGATCCTTATGCCGGCGCCACCACAAGCCATTCCGCCTACGCGGGCGGTTCCGCCCCCAGCTTCTTCATCAACCCCGCTGCGTTTTCCGTTCCGGCAACCGGCACATTCGGTAATTGCGCGCCTCGCGTGGTGCACGGCCCGGGTCTTGAAAATGTAGATCTAAGCCTGTTCAAAAATTTCCAAATCAAAGAGCGCGCACGCGTGGAGTTCCGCTCCGAATTTTTCAACGCCTTCAATCGCGCCAACTTCACCAACCCGAACGCCACGTTCAATCCGGCGTCTCTCGGCTCCTTCGGCAAGACGTTTAACACCATTACCGATCCGCGCGAGATCCAATTCGCGCTCAAGTTATACTTCTGATTCCCGCTTCGCCCTTTGCGCCATGAAACTGATTCCACTGTTCGCAATCGCCGCCTCCGCTCTGGCTCAGACGCCCTACGATACGGCCATTCAGCCATCGCCTGTTGCCTATGAAATACCCGTGAACCGGGGCTCTGCCGCGCTCTGGCAAAGCCTGAAGAAGCTGCACACGCGCGCCAGCCTGATCATGATCACCGCTCACCCCGACGATGAGGATGGCGGCATGCTCGCCTACGAATCGCGCGGCAAAGGCGCCCGTGTTTCGCTGCTCACGCTAAACCGCGGCGAAGGCGGCGCAAACGTCATGTCGCCCGATTACTTCGATGCGCTGGGCCTGGTGCGCACCGCCGAACTCCTCACCGCCGGCCGCTATTACGGCGTCGATCAATACTGGACGCGCCTCATCGATTACGGCTTCTCGAAAACCATGCAGGAATCGATGGATCATTGGACGCGCGATCGTGTGCTCTACGATGCCGTCCGCGTCGTCCGCATGGTGCGCCCCCTCATAGTCACTTCGGTCTTCGTCGGCGGCCCGTCCGATGGCCACGGCAATCATCAAACCGCCGGCGCCATGGCCCAGGCCGTCTTCAAAGCCGCGGGCGATCCCACGGTATTCCCCGATCAGATCCAAGCCGGTCTGCTCCCCTGGTCGCCCATCAAAACTTACGCGCGTGTCCCCTTCGCCCGCCCCGGCGCCAAGCCGCTCGAAGCCAATCTGCAAATTCCCGAAGGCACCTTCGACCCCATGCTGGGCTCATCTTACGTGCAGATCGCGCGCGAAGGCCTGGGCTATCAAAAGTCGCAGAACGGCGGTCCGAACATTCCCAAAGCGGGCCCCATCGATAGCGCCTACCATCGCTTCGCATCCTCCATCCAGGCCTCCGCCAGCGAGCATGACTTCTTCGATGGCATCGATATTTCCCTAGCCGGAATCGCGACGCTCGTCACCACGGGCGATGCATCCTTCGTCAAAAATGGCCTCGCCAAAATCGATGCCGCCGTCACCGATGCCACGCGCGATTTCGATTCTTCCAAGCCCGAACGTTCCGCCCCCGCCCTCGCCAAAGGCATGCGCGAAACCATCGCCCTCATTGCCGCCGTGGAAAAAAGCGGGCTCTCCGCGCAGTCTAAGTACGACCTCCTCCACGAACTCAACATCAAGCAAACCCAATTCAACAACGCGCTCGCGCTCGCGCTTTCCCTCTCACTCTCAGCCACCGTCGCGCCCGAACAGGAACTCAGCCCACGCATGGCGCAGTTCCTGGGCGACCCCGAAACCTTCCGCGTCGCCATCCCCGGCCAACGCTTCAGCGTCAAGCTTCACGCCGTCAATCAAAGCGGCGTCCCCGCAACGTTGGCTTCGTTGAGCGTTGTCTCCACGCAAGGCCCGGCATGGTCCGCTCAAAGTCCAACCTTCGCTAGCGGCATCGTAGTCGATGCAAAGTTCGCCGTAAGCGTCCCCGATGATGCCGCACTCACACGTCCCTATTTCTCGCGTCCCGATCTGGAGCAATCCTTCTACGACATCTCGGGCGCAAGCCACTTGAACATGCCCATGACCAGCTATCCGCTGGCCGGTTGGGCGGAGTGGACCTATGAAGGCGTGCCCATTCGCCTGGCCCGCTACGTGCAAACAGTCAAGCGTGTCACCGGCTTCGGCACCGTCTTAGAGCCGCTGGTCGCCGGCCCCGCCATCGGCATTCAGATCGCCCCGCGCTTCGGCGTGGTGCCGCTCGATGCAAAATCGTTCTCCGTCAAGACAGTCATTCACAGCAACGTGAAGGGTCCCGCTTCGGGCAACGTCCGTCTCGAACTCCCCACCGGCTGGCGCTCGCAACCCGCCTCCGCGCCCTTCGCGACGCAGGTGGAAGGCGAAGACCGCACGCTCACCTTCGAAGTCACGCCCGCCGGGCTCAGCGAAAAATCCTACCCCATCACCGCCGTCGCTGAATACGCCGGCAAGCAGTTCCGCGAAGGCTATGAGACCACCGGCTACCCCGGCCTGCCGCGCCCCTTCTCTCTCTATCGCCCCTCCACTTACAAGACCACCGGCGTCAATCTAAAGATTGCGCCGAACTTGAAAATCGGCTACGTCATGGGCAGCGGTGACGATGTTCCCGAATCCCTCGCGCACCTGGGCCTACACGTTGAATTCCTAGCCGCGCCCGATCTAGCCAATGGCGATCTCTCAAAGTACGATGTGCTCCTGCTCGGCGTGCGCGCCTACGCCGCCCGCGCGGAGCTAGCCACTTACAACAATCGCCTGCTCGAATACGTCAAGAACGGCGGCGTCGCCATCGTCCAATACAACACGCCCGAATTCGACCATAACTTCGGACCCTACCCTTACGTCATGGGCAACAATCCCGAAGAAGTCACCGACGAAGCCTCCAAGGTCACCATCCTCGCCCCCGCGAACCCCATCTTTAATTGGCCCAACCGCATCACAGAGAAAGATTTCGAAGGTTGGATGGAAGAGCGCGGCTCGAAGTGGATGAAATCGTGGGACCCTCAATACGAAGCGCTGCTCGAAACGCACGATCGGGATCAGGACCCGCAGAAAGGCGGCTTGCTCTATGCAAAATACGGCAAAGGCTTTTACATCTACAACGCGTATGCGTTCTACCGCCAGCTTCCCGAAGGCGTGCCCGGCGCATACAGGCTTTTCGCCAACATGCTGAGCCTTCCCAAAAATCCGCAGCGCAAGTAGCGGATGGCGGGTTCCGGTTCTCCGCCTAAATTAGTTCGCGGCATCGGCTTGCTCGGGGCCACCTCGGCCAACATGCTGAACATGATTGGGGTGGGTCCGTTCCTCACCATCCCGCTTATCATCGCCAGCATGAACGGCCCGCAAGCCATGCTCGGTTGGATCCTCGGCGCGGCCGTTGCCATCTGCGACGGCCTGGTCTGGGCCGAACTCGGCGCCGCCATGCCCGACGCCGGCGGCCCATACCGCTACCTCTACGAAGCCTTCGGCCCACATAGCTTCGGCCGCTTGATGCGCTATCTATTCCTGTGGGAGACCGTCGCCGTCGCGCCGCTCAGCATCGCGTCCGGCGCTGTCGGCTTCGCGCAATACACAAAATACCTCTGGCCCACCCTCGGCCCGTTTACCGAAAAATCCATCGCTATCGGCGTCTGCGTAATCGCCACGGCTCTGCTCTATCGCGGCATCACGAACGTCGGCAAGCTCTCCATCGTGCTCTGGTTAGTGGTGCTGGGCACTGTCGCCTGGATCACACTCTCGGGCCTTGCGAACTTCAACGCCGCGCGCGTCTTCGCGTTTCCTCCAGGTGCCTTCAACCTCAACAGCGGCTTCTTCTTCGGCCTGGGCGCGGCCACCCTCATCGCCATGTACGATTTCGGCGGCTACAACAACGTCTGCTTCTTTGCCGGCGAAGTGAAAGACCCCTCGCGCACCGTCCCGCGCTCCATCCTCCTCTCCGTCATCAGCGTGGCCGCGGTCTATCTGGTCATGAACACCACCATCCTCAGCGTCATCCCCTGGCAGGAGGCCGCAAAATCGCAGACCATCGTCTCCACTTTCATCCAGCGCCTCTACGGCAACAGCGCCGCGCAACTGGTCACTGTACTCATCCTCTGGACGGCCTTCGCCTCCGTCTTCGCGCTCATGCTCGGCTATTCGCGCGTGCCCTTCGCGGCCGCTGCAGAAGGCAACTTCTTCTCCGCCTTCGCGCGCCTCCACCCCACCAAAAACTTCCCCACCTTCTCACTGCTCTTCATCGGCATCACCTCGGCCATAGCCTGCTTTCTCGATCTCGAATCGCTTGTCAAATCGCTCATCGTCATCCAGATCATGATCCAATCGCTCGCGCAAGTGGTCGCCGTCACGCTGATCCGCAAATATAGAAAAGACATCGCGCGCCCCTTCTCCATGTGGGCTTACCCGCTCAGCAGCATCGTCGCGTTCGGCGGCTGGTTTTACATCCTGCTCGCCAGTGGCTGGCAATATATTCTGGCCGGTACTGCACTCACGCTCGCCGGTATCGGAACATATCTGTGGAGATCGAAATTGCGGAAAGAATGGCCATACGCATCGTAGTCGCGGGCGAAATTTTTATCGACCAGGTGCTCTCCGGTTTCACGCACTGGCCCGCACCCGGCGAAGAAATTTTCGCTACCAGCATGGTCAAGGAACTAGGCGGCGGCGCACCGCACACAGCAGCAGGCTTGCATCGGCTCGGTTGGAACGTAGCTCTAGCCGGACCCTTAGGCGTAGCCGATTCCGCCTGGGTCCACGCGCGCATGCGTGAGCTTGGCCTCGGCACCACACATCTCACCGAAGTGCCCGGCGAACCCACCGGCGCCACCATCGCCATCTCGCTTCCCGAAGACCGCACCTTCTTCACCTACGGCGGCGCGAACAAATTTCTGCCGCCCCTGCTCGAAGCCCTCCCGCCCGCCGATCACATTCATCTCGCCTGCACCTGCGAACCTGCGCTCCTCCACCGCCTCGCCGCCGGCCCCGCCACCGTCTCTCTCGATGCCGGCTGGAACCCCAATTGGCTATGCTCCCCGCAGACTCTCGAAGCTCTCCCTACCCTCACCTGGTTCCTCCCGAACGAGCGCGAAGCCGCCCACATCACCGGCGAAACCACTCCACATGCCATCCTGCAAAAATTGCGCGAGCTCAAAATCAACACCGCCATCAAGCTCGGCGCTCTCGGCTCCACGCTCATGACCAGCGACGGCGCCATCGTCTCAGCTCCACCATTCCCCATCGCCGCCATCGACACCACCGGCGCAGGCGATAATTTCAATGCAGGCTTCTTGGACGCGTGGCTGCGCGGCGCGCCACCGCTTCAATGCCTGCGCAAAGGCAATTATCTGGGAGCGCTCTCCACACGCGCCATGGGCGGCATGAACGGCTTTCCAACAAACGAGGAACTACAATCTTGGGCATAAAAATCACGCTGATCGGTGGTGGCGGCGTACGCACGCCGCTTCTCATCCACGGCCTCGCCGGTTCCGGTCTCCCTATCGACGAGCTAGTCCTCTACGATCCCGACGCCGCGCGCGCCGGCGCCATGGCCACGCTCGGCCGCCTGCTCGCGCCCTTTCCCATCACCCCCAACTCGCATCTCGAACCCTCCGTCGAAGGTGCGCATTACATCCTGTCGTCCATTCGCGTCGGCGGCATAGCAGCCCGCGCGCGCGATGAGCGCCTCGCCATCGAACACGGTTTTGCCGGTCAGGAAACAACCGGCCCCGGCGGCGCAGCCATGGCCCTCCGCACCGTGCCCGTGGTTCTTGAACAGGTCCGCCTCATTGAAAAGCTGGCTCCCCAAGCCTGGTACATCAGCTTCACCAACCCAGCCGGCCTCATCTCACAAGCCATTGCCGCGCACACCAACATCCGCGCCATCGGCATCTGCGATACGCCCTCCGAATTGTTCCATCACATCGCAACGGCCGTCGGCGGCGCCGTCGAATGCGATTACGCCGGCCTCAATCACCTCGGCTGGGTGCGCCGCGTGCTCCATCAAGGCGCGGACATCATGCCTCGCCTTCTCAACGACGAAGCGCTTCTCCGCACTCTCTACTCCGCCGAACTCTTCGATCCCGCGCTCATCCGCACCCTCGGCCTCCTCCCCACCGAATACCTGTTCTTCTATTACGCCCAGCAGCGCGCGCTCAAAAATCAACTGCGCTCCGGCTCCACGCGCGGCGCCGAAATTGAAAAGCTGAATCGCGATCTCTTCGCCTCTCTCGCCTCGGCCGCCCCCGCCGAAGCGCTCAACATCTACCGCGCGTACCTCATGCAGCGCAACGCGTCATACATGAAGCTCGAAGCCGAATCCGGCTCCGCTTTCACTTCCTACACCGAACAGCCCGACCCCTTCGCCGCCGCCACCGGTTACCATCGCATCGCCGTCGAAGTGCTGCAAGGCCTCAACTCGAGCCAGCCCCGCACCCTCGTTCTCAACGTGCCGAACCAAGGCAGCATCCCCGAACTCGCTCCCGAAGATGTAGTCGAAGTGCCGTGCAGTCTCACCCACGCCGGCCCAGTTCCCAACCCTGTCGGCCCGCTTCCCGAATCCGTACGCGGCCTCGTGCTCGCCGTGAAAAGCTTTGAACGCACCCTCATCGAAGCCGCCGTCGGCAAGTCGCTCCCGCTCGCCCAACTAGCCCTCATGCAGAACCCCATCATCTCTGAATGGGAGCCCGCCGGCCGCTTCCTCAGCGCCCTCATCGCCATTGACCCGGACCTGCAGTACCTCCGCGTCGCGTAACCTGAAGCAGATGAACCACGGCCCCCAGCGCATCCACCTGCTCTCCACCGGCGGCACTATCGAGAAGGTGTATTCCGAACAGACCGGCTCCGTCGTCAATGACGAAAGCAAGATCGATCGCTACCTTGCCCGTCTCCGTCTCCCCGAAACCGAAGTGCTGGTCACGCACCTGATGAATAAAGACAGCCTCGATATGACCATCGCCGATCGCGAACTGGTCCTCGAAGCCATCCTCCAGCGCACCTCCCCTCCCGCGCCCATCGTCATCTCGCACGGCACCGACACCATGGTGGAAACTGGCCTCTTCCTGCAGCCCCGCTTGCCCAACCTCACCGTGCCCGTCATCCTCACTGGCGCCATGACGCCGCTTGGCTTCGAAGGTACGGATGGTCTTCAGAACTTAACGGAAAGCCTCCTCGCCGCACGCCTGCTTGGCCCCGGCCTCTATGTCGTCATGCACAACGAAGTCTTCCCTGTGAACCACGTGAGGAAAGATCGCGAACATGGCCGCTTCGTCTCCGTATGACATCCGCCCCCACCTACGTCTGCTGGACGCACTCACAGCCGCTCACCCAACACGGCTCCGAAGCCCGCTGCCCCGAATGCGCTGCCCCCTATCCCATCCACGAAAACATCTGGATGCTCGATATCGCGAACCGCCCCGATAAGGGCGCCTTCGATGAGCAAGTGCTCTACAACCGCATTCCGCTCGATCTTGACAAAGCCAACAAGCTGCTCGCCGCCGCGCATATCGAAGCGCTCGATGATGCCAACATCCTCGATGTCGGCTGCGGCTTGGGCGATCTCACACAGGGCCTCGCCCACTCACATCTCATCTGCAACTCCCGCGTCTTCGCCTTCGATCATTCCGTGCAAAGTCTCCGCGAAGCCGCCGCCGTCACCGAACCCCACAACGGCAACTCAGTCCATTACTCCGCGCAAGACGCCTTCAACCTTTTCTTCCCCGATGCCTTCTTCGATCTCGTCGCGGGCTCAGCCGTTCTGCATCACTTTCACGACGTTCCCAAGTTCTTCCACGAACTCGCTCGCGTGCTCAAACCGGGCGCGAAAGCAGTCTTCGGCGAACCTTTCTTCGATGGCTACTTCTGGCCCTCGCTGTTTCTCAAAAACGCGCTGGAAGAGCACGGCGTCGGCCTTCATGACGTCGCAGCCGGCCAAGCCTCCGTCATCATCGGTCTGGTCGATTTCATGTCGCGCCATCGCGGCACGCATCCCGAACTCGAACACTTCACCGATAAGCATTTCTTCCGCGAAAGCGAACTCAGCGCCGCCGCTACTGAAGCCGGCTTTCGCTCCTCACGCTACGTGAACACCGCGCGACCCGCGTTCTACCGAACCTGGATGCCCCACTTCCTCGATACCTACGGAGTCGCACACGCCGAAGTGCGCCGCTCCGCCATCGCGCAATACGAAGCTGCCTCCGCCCTCGCCGGCCCCCTGCTGCCAGAGCTGATGTCTCACTTCAAATACATCACGCTCCAGAAAGCTTTCTAGCCGCGCGTCAGCAACAAATTCCCAGAGTCCGAACTCCGCGCCGTCCACCCCGCCGGCAGCAGCACCGTCGACCCATACCCCGCAATCAACGCCGGCCCCGCAACGTCACCATGAATCGCATTGCGATCCATAGCCGGAACCTCGCGCCACTTCCCGCCCGTATGCACCCGCCGCATCACGGCATCTTTCTTCACTTTTACTGACGCACGAATCACCGGCTTTGCGCGCCGCACGCTAGCCCGCAGCCGCACCGCCACAATTTCCACCGGCCGCGCAGCATCGCTGAAGCCATACACCCGGCTGTGCGCCGCATGAAACGGCGCAGCCGGATCGCCCTCATCCCAAGGTACGGTCAACTCATAACTCTGCCCGCGGTATCGCAAGTCTGCAAAGCGCTCCATCACCGCGCCAGGCACATCGCGCCGCGCTCGCGCTTCCAGTCGCTCAAAACTCCGCACCGGCTCCGCATGGCCCAGCACCGCCGCGGAATAGTCTCGCGTCCTGTCCGCCAGCAGCATGCCCAGCGCAGAGAGCACACTCGCATGTTCCGGAACCACCACCGTCGCAATGCCCAACTCTTCGGCCATCTCGCACGCATGCAACCCGCCGCATCCCCCAAACGCAATCAGCGGAAACTCACGCGCATCTTCCCCACGCTCAACGGACACCACACGTATCGCGCGCTCCATATTCGCATTCGCTATCCGTACAATCCCCAGCGCCGCCGCAACCGTCGAACAGCGCATCGCGCGCGCCACTTCCCGCACAGCCGTAAGCGATCGCCCCGCGTGCAACGGCATCGCGCCATCCAGAAACTGTTCGGCCGCAATGCGTCCCAGCACCACATGCGCATCCGTCACCGTCGCGCCCGTCCCCGTCCCGTAACATGCTGGCCCCGGCCTCGCCCCCGCGCTCTCCGGACCCACCACCAGCCGCCCACCCTCATCTACGCGCGCCAGCGACCCGCCCCCCGCGCCCACCGTATGTATGTCCAGCATCGGAATCCGCACCGGCATCCCATCCACCAGCGCTTCAGTAGTCAAGCCAGGCGTCGCGCTCGTCAAGCTCACGTCCGTCGAAGTGCCGCCCATATCGAACGTCAGCGCGCGCAGGAATCCGTCCGCAGCAGCCACGCTCGCCGCGCCCACAATGCCTCCCGCGGGCCCCGACAAAATCGTGCGCACCGCCTCACGCCTCGCCTCCGCCGCCGTCAAAAATCCGCCGTTCGATTGCATCACCGAAACCGGATACGGCGAATGCTCCTCCAGATACCCCAGGTACCTGTCCATCAATGGCCCCACATACGCATTCACCACCGTCGTCGAGGCGCGCTCATACTCACGAAATTCCGGCGACACCGCATGTGACACCGAACAATACGCCACGCCCTCCAGCGCCCGCTCAACTGCCTCTTCATGCGAAGCGTTCGCATAAGAATGCAGCAGACAAATCGCAACCGCTTCAGCACCACTGCGCCGAACCGCCTCCACCAATTCCCGCAACTCACCAGGTGCCCGCAGCACCATCCCATCGAACAACATGCGTTCCGCAACGCCGAAGCGCATGTCCTCCGCCACCAGTTCCCGCCGCGCCGGCTGCGTCAGCGCATACAACGCCGGCCGCGCCTGCCGCCCAATCGTCAACAAGTCTTCGAACCCAGCCGTAGTCACAAACGCAGTCCGCGCGCCCTTACGTTCCAGCAGCGCATTCGTCGCCACCGTCGAACCATGCACCACTTCCACGCTTCCCGCCGCCGCCCGCGCAATGCCTGCCAGAATTACTTCAGCCGGATTCTCCGGGTTCGACCGCAACTTGAAAGTCGTCAGCGCGCCCGAATCCTCCAGCACCGCAAAATCCGTAAACGTCCCGCCCGAATCGATTCCGATGCGCACGCTCCATTGAAACATTGCCTGTCTGGTATCGTAGGCAAGGTTTTCACCATGCGAACAACGCTCCTGCTCATCGCCGCCTGCGTCGCTCCTTCAGCACTGGCCCAGCAGCCCAGCGCCACCTTCACCGGTTCTCCCGCCTGCCAAACCTGCCACCCGAAAATTTTTGAGCGTTGGAGCAAGACCCGCATGGCCAACGTCGTGCGCGATCCCAAGCTGCATCCCGAAGCCATCATTCCCGATCTCACCAAAGCCGACCCCGCCCTGGTCAACTTCAAGCGCGAAGACATCGCCTTCGTCTACGGCAGTAAGTGGAAGCAACGCTATTTCACCAAGGTAGGCGAAAGTTACTTCCCCCTCGAAGCGCAGTGGGACATCACGCACCAAAAGTGGCTCCCCTATCACGTCAAGCCCGGCACCGATTGGTGGACCGCCTTCTATCCCGATGACAACATGAAGCGCCCCACCGGCCCCACCTGCGATGGCTGCCACTCCGTCAACTTCAACGTCGAAACCAACAAGGTCACCGAATGGAACGTAGGCTGCGAAAAGTGCCATGGACCCGGCAGCCTCCACGTAGCCCACCCCTCCCCCGCGAACATCGTGAACCCCGCGCGCCTGTCTTCACTCGATTCTAACGACACCTGCATCCAGTGCCACTCACAAGGCCGCCCTCTTGCCAAGCCCGCGCCAGGCAAGGCCTTCGATTGGCCCGTCGGCTTCATCGCCGGCAACCATCTTTCCGATTACTGGCAGCTCGAAGACTACAAACTCGGCGACACCACCTTCACTCACTTCGCCGATGGCACCGGCCACAAAAACCGCATGCAGGGCAACGATTTCGCACAGAGCCTCATGTATCGCCGGGGCGTCACCTGCAACTCCTGCCACGACGCGCACGGCACCGAAAACAATGCCGGCCTCATCAAGCCCGGCGCCCAGATGTGCCTCGAATGCCACGGCCCCAACTCCCCCAACGGCCCTCACGCCGCCACGCTAGAAGCCCACTCGCACCATAAGAGTCAAAGCGCGGGCAACGATTGCCTGGCATGCCACATGCCCAAGATCGAACAAACCCTGCCCGGCGATTTCGTCCGCAGCCATACCTTCAAATTCATTCCACCAGCACTCACGGAGCAACACAAAATCCCCAACCCCTGCACCAGCTGCCACGCGGATAAGAGTCTCGAATGGGCCAAACAGTCGCTCAAAGCCTGGCGCGATTTGTCATCCTGGCAAACCGCGCGGTAAAAGTACTGAATGCCCGTTATCGCAGAGCTGGAATTCACCATAGGTCCCCAACTTACTCCCAAAGCCGGCTACCCCGTCTCCCCCCGCCTCCGCCTCAACGGTCAGGATGAACTCTTCCCCGCCGATCTACTCAAGCTTGACCTTGACGAACTAGCCACCCTTCGCGCCGAAGATAGTAAGTACGAAGCCCGCTTTTCCCAACTCTTCTTTCAAGCGCCGAACGTCAAAGATGCCTTCGAAAAGGCCGCCGCGCAGATCGATCAGGCCGGTGACGGCGGCGTGCTCCGTATCCGCCTGCTGATCGATCCCGCCGCTCAGGAACTGCATCGCGTGCGCTGGGAGTGCCTGCGCGATACCGCCGGCAACCCGCTGTTCAATGGCGATACCGTTCTCTTTTCGCGCTTCCTTTCCAGTCACAACCTGCGTCCGCTCAGTGCGCGCGCCCAACTCAAAGCGCTCATCGCCATCGCCAGTCCGCCGAATCTCGATCAAGCCATCAACCCCGAAGATCCCAACACCGGCCTTGCCCCCATCGATGTGCCCGGTGAAAAGCTGCGTGCCGAAACCGGTCTGAAAGCCGCCGGCTTCAACGTGCTCACCTTAGCCGCGCCGCCCAACGGCTCGCGCCCTGCTACGCTCGAGAACATCCTCGCCGAACTGGAAAATGGTTGCGACATTTTCTATCTTGTCTGTCATGGCGGCTTGGTCACCGGCAATGGCGCCGCCACTCCCATGCTTTGGCTCGAAGACGGCGAAGATCCCATTGACGCTACGCGCCTGGTGGAAGGCATCCGCAACATGGCCCATCCGCCTCGCCTCGTCGTGCTCGCCTCCTGTCAAAGCGCAGGCGCCGATGGCGTGTCCGCCGCAGCCTCGGGAACCCTCAGCGCGCTCGGGCCCCTGCTCGCCAACGCCGGCGTCCCCTCAGTAGTCGCCATGCAGGGCAACATCAAGATGTCCACCGTCAATCGCTTCATGCCCCTCTTCCTTTCTGAACTCGCCAAAGACGGCCACATCGATCGCGCCATGGGCAAAGCTCGCGGCCACATCCTCGATTGCAACGATTACTGGATGCCCGCCCTCTTCATGCGCCTGAGCGATGGCTTTATCTGGACGCAGCCCACCTCTATCCCTACCCCCGTCGCCTACCGCCTTCCAGCAACGAACTCCGAATACGCCCAGCTCTTCACAGATCTCTCCACCACCACCGCCGTCCTACCTCGCGAACAGATTCTCGATCCCAGCGCTCAAGCCGGCGAAGTCATCCCCACCGCGCCCGGAATCTGGAAGTTGCTCACACCCGCCGCCAACACGCCGGCCTTCGCCATGGCCAGCATCTTCGCCTCCCATCGCATTCTGGTTCTGGGCCACGAAGCCATGCTCGTCTTCCGCGATTCCACCGGCAAAAATCCTTTCCTCGATAGCGCGCTCACTTGGCTCAAAGGCTCCCGCCCGGCCAAAGTGATCCTCTCCCTCAAGCCCACTGACACGCTCGTAAAATTTCGTTCCAACACCCTCAACCCAGGCGCGCTCCAATCGCAACTGGTAGCCCATGGCTATGGCGTCGAAACGGTCCCCACTCTCAGAGATTCCACGCAACTTGCCCAAGCCGGCATCGTCATCATTGCAAATTCCTGGGGTCCCTTCCTGCCCCCGGAGCTCACCGCGCTCACCGCCTTCGTCAGTGGCGGAGGCGGCTTGCTGGTCGCCGGCCTCGGCTGGTCCTGGCCTCACTCCCTCGCCGTCTATCCCATGAATGTGCTCATGAAAGATTTTTCAGCGCAGTGGACCGCTAACGAATTACTGGCTTAAGTTATACTTGTGCTAATTTCCTGCCTACCCTGGAGGCAAGTTGGCCGAACCCACTTTCACCATGACGGCCGCCGTCGGGCCGTCGCCGCCGCCCCTGTCCGGTAACTGGGGCCCGTTCCAACTCATTCAGCAGGTGGGTCGCGGTTCCTTCGGCGAAGTCTATCGCGCTTTCGATACCACCCTGCAGCGCGAAGTGGCGCTCAAGCTGATCCTCCCCTCCACGCTCGATGCCGATGCGCAAGCCCAGGCACTCCTGCGTGAGGCCCGCGCCATCGCGCGCGTGCGCCACCCCAACGTAGTCTCCATCTACGGAGTGGATACCCACCGCGGCCGCGTCGGCTTCTGGAGCGATTTCGTCAATGGCAAAACGCTCTCCGCTATTATCCATGCCGATGGTCCCTTCAGCGCGAAAGAAGCTGCGCTTATTTGCATCGATCTCTGCAAAGCAGTCGGCGCCGTTCACGCTGCCGGCCTGCTCCATCGCGACATCAAGGCCGGCAACGCCATGCGCGAAAGCGGTGGCCGCATCCTTCTTCTCGATTTCGGCCTCACTCACGAACACGGCACCGCGCCCCACCTGATGGGTACCGCGCTCTACATGGCGCCCGAAGTCTTCTCCGGCCAGCCCGCTTCCATCTCGAGCGATATTTACGCCCTCGGCATTCTTCTGTTTTACCTTCTCACCGGCAAGTATCCCGTCGAAGGCGCAACCCTGCCGGCAGTCGTTTCGGCTCACGAATCCGGCTCCCGCCAAATCTTGCTGGACGTCCGCCCAGACCTTCCCGAACCGCTCGCGCGCGTCGTCGAAACCGCTGCCCATCCAGACCCCGCCAAGCGCTATAAAACTACCGGTCAGATGGTAACCGCTCTCACTGAAGCCATCGGCCTGGGCCCCGCTCCGTTCCCCAATGTCTCCGCCCCGGCCCGCCCGCGCCGTCTCTGGGTGTGGACCTTGGCCCCCATCGCCGCCTTGGCCGTCTTGGCCGCCGCGCTCTTTCCCCGTCAGGATGCATCGTCCCCGCCACCGAAGCCGCCCGAAACTCCCATCGCCACCGTACGCGACGATTACAGCGCCGCCCACGAACTTCTGGACCGCTACTATCGCCCGCGCGCCGTCGAATCCGCCATCCCGCTGCTTGAAAAAGCCACCGCCAAAGATCCATCCTTCGCCCCCGCCTTCGCCGATCTGGGCCGCGCCAACCTGCTGCAATTCACTCACCTGCGCGATACCAAATTCATTGAGCCTGCCCGCCAGGCCAGCCTGCACGCCCTCAGTCTCAAACCCGGCCTGGCCTCCGCCCACGTCACGCTCGGCATCCTTTACACCATGACCGGCAAGATCGATCTTGCCTCGCAAGAGTTGGAACAAGCCATCCAGCTCGATAAGTTCAATGCCGAAGCATATGCCGCTCTCGCCTCTCTGGCCCTCCGCCAGGGTCGAACCGCTGAAGGCGAATCCATGCTGCAAAAAGCCGCCAGCCTTGCCCCCAATGACTGGAGCATCCTCGTGCAGCTTGGCAGTTTCTATGACGAAAACGGCAGGTACGCTCTGGCCGCTGAACAGTATCGGCGCGCCGCTGATCTTGCTCCCGATAACCCCCGCGCACAAAATAATCTAGGCTATATTTACCGCCTTCAGAATCAAGTCCCGCAAGCCGAAGCCGCTTATAAGAAATCCATCGCGCTGGAACCAACCGCCGGTCACTATCGCAATCTGGGGCAGCTCCTCTTGGAGCAGGGCAACTACGCCGAAGCCCGGGCGGCGCTTGAAGCCGCAGTCAAATTGAAAACGGGCGATTACCGCGCGTGGGGCTTCCTCGCAACCGTCTACTCAATGAGCGGCGTCGATTCCAACAAAGTGGCCGAGACCTTTCGCAAAGCCATTTCGCTCGGCGAAGAGCTTGGCAAGCAAACCCAAAATTCCTACGTTCTGGCTGATCTCGGCGGCTACTACGCTGCCCTCGGCTTAGGCCCCCAAAGTGAACCCCTCCTCCGCCAAGCCGCCGCTCTGCAGCCCGATAGCGCCGAATTGCTGTACGAAGTCGCTCGCGGCTATGAGCTTCTCCACAAGCGGGAGCAAGCGCTCCTTTTTGCCGGTAAGGCTGTCGCCGCCGGGCTCCCGTCAGGCTTCCTCTCGCGCAATCCCCAACTCGCCGCCCTTCGCGCCGACCCCCGCTACCCGCAAGCCATTGCTTCCGCAGTAAAAAAAAGATAAAAAGAGGACCTATGCAAATCATCGAAAGACAACCGGAACCAACTTACTCGACTTACTCTCTGCCACTTACCTGCGCCGGCTCGAACAGCCCCGGAAAGGACATGCCCACCAAGACCGCGCCAGATCCGCCCAAGCAACAGCCCAAGAAGAAGTAGCAGGCGCGCTCGAACAACATGTCCGATAGCTCCCCGCCCATCCCCATGCCCATCCCCCTGGGCGTCTACGATTCCGGGGAGTTCGCCAGCTCCATAGATCCCGCTTCGCTCGACGCCCTCAAGAGCCAGGGCCCAGGCGGTTCCGTCTCGCAGGAGGTGCTTGAAGCCAAAGGCGCCTCCAGCGCCGCGCATTTCGGCATGCTCGGCGGCGAACTAGATGCCGCTAACCTCACACTGGCCGGTTGGGCCGTCATCTTCGGCCCCAGCCTCAGCCCGCAAATCCGTACCAACCTCTCCCCGCTTCTCGATCTCCGAAAGCAGCAGGTCGCAAACCCCGATCTCTACAAAATTCTCGATCCGCCCACCCCATCGCAAAGCGCGGCCGATTGGCTCCTCGCCCACAAGACCAGCCTGAACGTGGTCGATCCCGCCATGGGCGTCCCCTACTACATCCTCATCGTCGCCTCCCCGGAAGACATCTCCTTCGAGTTCCAATATGAGCTCGATCTCTACTGGGCCGTGGGCCGCCTGTGGCTGAACGAAGAACAGGATTACGAACGCTACGCGCACTCCGTCGTCGCTTACGAAAACGCCTCGAACCAAGTCGCCACGTCGCGCAAGATGGTCGTCTTCGCCCCCGATTATCAAGGGAAGGACAACGGCGCCGGCAGGCTTATGTGCGACAACCTGGCCACGCCCCTCGCCGCCTCACTCGGCAAGAATCAGAAGTTCAAAATCGAATCCCGCATCGGCGCCGAAGCCACCAAAGAAAACCTGCATGGCCTCTTCAACGGTGCCGATCCCGCTGGTCCCCCCGCGCTCCTCCTCACCGCCAGCCATGGCCTGCTCAAGCTCCCCACCAGTGATTATTTGGGCGAACAGCAAGGCGCCATCGTCTGCCAGAACTGGCTGTCTCCTCCCATGCCGGAGTGTTTTTACTCTGCTTCAGACCTGCCCGAAACCACCAAGGTCCACGGCATGGTCTATTTCTTACTGGCTTGCTACGGCCTCGGCTGGCCGAAAAACGACACCTACAATCTACAGAAGAAAGTGGCCGTCTCTCCAGCCCCTATGATGGCCCGCCTGCCCCAGCTTCTCCTGGGCCGCGAAAATGGCGCGCTGGCCGTGCTCGGCCACATCGACCGCGCCTGGAGCTGCTCTTACGCCATCGCGGGCCAACCGCCCCAAAACCAAAGCTTCCGCGATGTCCTCTCGAAAATCATGAGCGGCTACCGCCTGGGCAGCGCCACCGATCAGTTCAACATGCGCTGGGCCGCCCTCACCGTCCCCCTGGCGGACACCCTCCAAAAAATGCGCACCCGCCGCGGCCTCGACCGCCAAGCTGCAAACCTCTGGACCATCCGCAACGACGCCCGCAACTATATCCTCCACGGCGACCCCGCCATCAGGCTCCGCGTCGAACCCGCCGACATGCCCCCGCTACTATAAGTACGAATGTTCCTCGATTTCAGCCACACCATCGAACACGGCATGATCACTTACAAAGGCCTCCCCGCGCCCTTGATCTGCGATTACCTCAGCCGTGAAAAATCGCGTGAGTTCTATACGCCCGGCACCGAATTCCAGATCGGCCGGATCGATATGGTTTCGAACACCGGCACCTATATCGATTCGCCCTTCCACCGCTATGCCGATGGCAAAGATCTCTCGCAGCTCTCGCTTGAAAACCTTGCCAACCTCGACGCGCTCGTTGTCCACGCCACCACCCAAAGCGTCGACGCCGACCTGTTCCGCAACCTCCCCCTCACTGGCCGCGCCGTCCTGGTACACACCAACTGGTCCCAGCACTGGCGCACCGAGCATTACTTCGAAAATCACCCTTACCTCACCGAAGATGCAGCCGACCTTCTCGCCGAAGCCGGCGTCCTCTTGGTAGGCATCGATTCGCACAACATTGACGACACGCGCACAAGATCCAGGCCCGTCCACTCCCGCCTCCTCGGCGCCGGCATCCCCATCGCTGAGCACCTGTGCGGCCTCGAAAACGCGCCACCGCAAGGCCTCCGCTTCTTTGCCGTCCCGCCCAAAGTTGCCGGGTTCGGCACCTTCCCCGTGCGAGCGTTCGGCATTTGTGCATAGCGCGAAAATCCGAAATCTTGCACAATCTTGCACAATGGCTTCGTTTCGGCGACTTACGTCCCTCGGCCCAAAATCGGATAAGATGCACACGATGAAACGGATTCTCCCCCTCCTCCTCCTTTCCACGCTGGCCCTCACCGCCGCCGATAAGAAAATCGTCCTGATCGCCGGCACCCCCAGCCACAAACCCGGTGAACACGAATTCAACAACGGAATCGAGCTTCTGGATAAGTGCCTCAAACAAAACAAAGGAGTCACCACCGTCGTCGTGAAGGGCGGTTGGCCCACCGATGAATCCGTCTTCACCGGCGCCGATGAAATCGTCTTTTATATGGATGGCGGCCAAAAACACCCCATCGTCCAGGCCGATCGTCTCCAAACCATTGGCAATCTGGTGAAGAAAGGCGTAGGCATCGCCTGCCTCCACTACGCGGTTGAGGTGCCGAACGAAAAGGGCGGCCCCGAACTGTTGGAGTGGATCGGTGGCTATTATGAAAATCTGGTTTCGAAGAATCCCATTAACGACGTGCCGGTCACCCAGGCGTCTCCCAAACACCCCACCTCGCGCGGCTGGAAGAGTTTCCAGGCGAAAGACGAGTGGTATTTCAAAATCCATTTCCGCGATAACGATTCCCGAATCACTCCCCTCCTGACCGCCGAACTCCCGCCTGATGCCCCGCACAAAGAGGTAGTCTCCTGGGTGATCCAACGCGCCGACGGCGGCCGCGGCTTCGGTTTCGATGGCGGCCACTTCAACGTCAACTGGGGCAACCCCGATTTCCGCCGCATGGTGGTAAACAGCATCCTCTGGACCGCCAAAGCCACCGTGCCCGCCAAAGGCGCCAAAGTCGATATCGTCCCCGAAGACCTCACCCGCAGCCTCGATCCGAAACCGCCCAAGACGTAATTCCTGATACGATCGACGCGGGGCCGGGAAGATCCGTCTATGACCGCCAGTGCGATTCTGCATTGATATTGGTTTTCGTAAGCTCGTCCGGTAACTCGAAGTTCCCGCTCGCCCTTCGACACCCTCAACCGAAGGCGTCGTGCTAAAATCTTGCAGCGTCCCTTGTCGTACGAAAAAAGGGGTTATTCTCTTGCTCGACCTGACATTATTCCGTGTTGTTTTTGTTCTGATCATCGGTGCATGCGGATACTATTTCCGTCCGTTTCAAATGCAGCCGCTTGCTGGGATGTTTTGCGGCGCCGTAGCTGCGGCCGTCATCATCCTTTTCGAAATTCGTCTCGAAAAGTTCACGCTCAAACGCCTGGTGGGGGCGTCCATCGGCGTGGGAATCGGCTGCTCCGTCTCGTTCCTCATGGCCATGGTGCTGTCCAAGGTCAATCCCAACAACTCCACAACACTTCACTTTGTGGAGATCAGCCTGCTTCTTTTCTTCGCCTATCTTGGCCTTTCCGTAGGCGCCCGCAAGGGCGATCTGCTGAATCTTGCCGCCCTCGGAGGCGTCTTCGGCGGTGAAATCAGCGGCGCGAAGCGAACTTTCAAAATTCTCGATACCAGCGTCATCATCGATGGCCGCGTTGCCGATGTCGCCGAAACCGGCTTCCTCGATGGCGTCGTCGTCATCCCTCAATTCGTCTTGCGCGAGCTCCAGTTTGTGGCCGATTCGTCCGATTCCGCCAAACGCAACCGCGGCCGCCGCGGCCTCGACGTCCTGCAGCGGCTCCAGAAGATGAGCAACCTGGAAATTCAAATTACTGAAGAAGATTTTCCGCAGGTGCGCGAAGTGGATCTGAAATTGATCGAACTCGCCAAGGTCTACAACTGCAAAATCGTGACAAACGATTTCAACTTGAATAAGGTTGCGCAGGTCCGCGGCGTGGAGGTGCTCAACATCAATGAACTCGCGAATTCCCTCAAGCCGGTGGTACTGCCGGGCGAGACAATGCGCGTCTTCATTTTGAAGGAAGGCAAGGAATACAACCAGGGTGTAGCGTACCTCGATGACGGTACCATGGTTGTTGTAGACAATGCCCGGAAGTTGATCGGTAAGACGATTGAGATTTGCGTGACCAGTGTTCTCCAAACAACTGCGGGAAAGATGATCTTCGGAAGATACGATGAGCGTCCCCATCCCGTGCAGGCCGGGCGCGAAAGCGTCGGGCATGATGGTTTGGCCCGCAAAGAACATGCGGCGGGCGAAGCGTAAACAGAATCGAATTATTTGAACCTTATGAAAGTGGGAGTAATTCTTCCAGCCGCTGGGCTGGGAACGCGCATGGTGCGCGGTGCGGCGGATACAACGGGAACCAGCCGGAAGCAGTTCATGCTCCTCGAAGGGTCTCCTATCCTGGTGCATACCGTGCGGAAATTTGCCGCTTGTGCTCGCGTGAATGAAATCGTTGTCGCCCTCCGTCCGGACGATCTGGAATGGGTGGAAGACTTGCTCAGGCAAGAGATTTCCGGCCCCAAGCTGAAAGTGGTCGAAGGCGGAAACAGCCGGCAGCAAAGTGTCGAAAACGCTTTCCGCGCTCTCGATCCCGCAACAGAGTTGGTTGCCATCCACGATGCCGTGCGGCCGTTCATAGATCTGGACACCATCAATCGCGTGCTGGACGAAGCCGAACTGACCGGCGCCGCCATCGTCGGAATCGTCCCCGTGGACACGGTCAAGCAGGTCAGCAGCGCCCAGGCGGCCGGCGCCAAAGTGCGCGCCACCATTTCGCGTGAGCGCTTGGTGCTGGCGCAAACGCCGCAGGTATTTGGGCGCGCCGTTCTGGCCCGTGCCTTCGAAGCTGCCCGCGCCGATAACTTCATCGGCACCGATGAATCGAGCCTGGTCGAACGCCTTGAAGAGATGCAAGTCGCAGTAGTGTTGGGCAGTGAGCGCAACATCAAAATCACGCGGCCCGGCGATATGGAACTCGCGCGCCTGTTCCTCGAACAGGAACACCGCTACGAACTGAAACAGGTTTCGTGACCGAATTCCGCACGGGCCTTGGCTGGGACAATCACCGCACTCTCGTCGGCCGCCCGCTCATCCTCGGTGGTATTTCCATCCCCTCCGAATTCGGCTTAGATGGGCATTCCGACGCCGACGTCCTGTCGCACGCCCTTACCGATGCCCTGCTGGGAGCCGCTGCCCTGGGCGATATCGGCATGCACTTCCCCGATACCGATCCGCGCTGGAAAGGCGCTGATAGCACGCAATTCCTCCGGCACGCCGCCGAACTGGTCCGCGCCGCCGGTTGGACCATATCCAATGTGGATAGTACCGTCATCCTGGAGCGCCCCAAACTGAAGGACTTCCGCCTGCCCATCCGCGAAAAGCTTGCCGAAGTGCTCACCCTGCCGCTTGATCGCGTCTCCGTCAAATTCAAAACTTCTGAGAAGGTGGGCCCCGTGGGCGAAGGCCGTTCCGCCGAAGCTCAGGCGATCGTGCTGCTCACAAAATAACGCCTAAAATTCTCAAAACCTTTCGTGGTCTTTCTGCGTCAAGTTGAGTATGGAACAAGCATATTCAGGGCAGGTTTACTGCCCCATTTGCACCCACACCGTGCAGGGCGAAGTAAAGCTGGTCAACAAAAAGCCCAAAGTCATCCCCGGTCAGAAATGTGGCCGCTGCTCGTCCGCCCTCGACGCCGGAATCGTTCTCCAAATCGTAGAAGCGGCCTAACGTGTATTATTAAGAAAGGTGAAACGCAAAACTCAGCCGAAGGAGGAAGTTGTCGTTGTTCCTCCCGAAATCCTGAACCCGGCGGTCAAGATTTATACCGTTCAGGAACGGCCCGTGAATCTGGTACCGTGCGTGGTCTGCGGCTCGGAAACAAATTCCGAGGCCGAAGAAAAACTTTGCTGGGTTTGCAGGCGTCTTAAGATTAGTGCCTGGCGGGATTCGGAACTAGTACCCGCGCAGGAATAACTGGCGATTTGTCGGAATCACCAGCTAACAAAACGGGCGCGGTGAAGCCACTGCCATCGCTTCACCGCCTCAGCTTCACCAGTAAGTCATTTACCAGGCGCCAGCGGAAACAAAGCAGCGTCACAAGAATCACAGCATACAGTAATGGCAGCCGGATGTCGGACTTCACCAGCCACCAATAGTGAATCACTGCAGCTGCGGCGCTTACATAAATCAACCGGTGTAGAAACTGCCATCTCTTCCCTCCCAAGCGGCGAATCATTCCTTTGGTGGAAGTAAGCGCCAGCGGCAGCATCAGCACCAACGCCGTGAAGCCGGCAGTAATGAACGGGCGCTTGTAAATGTCGGCCCAAATCTCCCTGGCATCGAAGACTTTATCCAGCCATAGATAGGTCGCGAAATGCAGCACCGCATAGAAGAACGCGAACAGCCCGAACATACGCCGGAAGCGGATCGGCGCAGGCGATTTCGTCAGCATGCGCAGCGGCGTCATCGCCAGCGTCAGCAGCAGAATCCGCAGCGCCCAATCGCCGGTGCCATGCGTCAGATACTCCACCGGGTTCGGCCCGGCATTGTTCGTCAGAACGGCGCGCGCAATCCAGGCCGCGGGAGCCAGCAGCGCCAGAAAGGCTAGTACCTTCGCCGTGCGCACTTAGTGGAACTTCTTCAGATTCATGCCGTCGTAAAGCTTCGCCACTTCGCCGCCATAGCCGTTGAAGGCCAGCGTCTTGCGCGGCAGCAACTCACCCAGGCGATGCTCGCTAGCCTGGCTGAAGCGCGGATGATCGACCGCCGGGTTCACGTTCGAATAGAAGCCATATTCGTTCGGCGCGGACATGTTCCAAGTGGTCTGCGGTTCACGCGACGTGAAGCGAATCTTTACGATGCTCTTGATGCTCTTATAGCCGTACTTCCATGGCACCACCAGCCGCACCGGCGCGCCATTCTGATTGGGCAGCGCCTGCCCATACATGCCGAATGTCAGCAGCGTCAGCGGGTGCATGGCTTCGTCCATCCGCAGCCCCTCCACATACGGGAACGCGATGCCGGCAGAGAACTGGCTCAGCATCGTCTTCCTGTCATAGAAGCTCTCGAACGCCACATACTTGGCCTTGTCCGTCGGCTGCGCCTGCTTGATCAACTCCGCCAGCGGATAGCCGATCCACGGCACCACAATCGACCATCGCTCCACGCAGCGGTGCCGGTACACGCGCTCTTCCTGACCGGCCAACGCCTTCAATTCCTCAATGTCGTACTTGCGCGGCTTCGCGCATTCGCCTTCCACCGACACCGACCATGGCGAGGTCTTCAGCTTCTGCGCGAACTGCGCCGGCTGGTCTTTCGCCGTCCCGAATTCGTAGTAGTTGTTGTAGTGCGTGACGTCCTGAAACGGCGTCTGCTTCTCCTCTGTGCCGAACGGGCCGCCCTTCTTGTAGTTCAAGGCGGCGGCAAAAAGCAACTCGCGGCGCGTGACTGGCATAACTCAATTCTTGCGCGGAAAATGCGCCTCGTACCAGGCCATGGAACGGACGATGGAATCGACCTGGTGCTTCGACTCACGAATGCCGTGCCCTTCACGCGGATACCGCACCATCACCGCTTCCGTGCCCACATCCTTCAGCGCGATGAAGTATTGCTCGGCTTCGGCGATAGGCACGTCGTTGTCGTTTTCGCCATGCATCAGCATGGTGGGCGTGTGCGCGCTCGCTACGTGCTTCAACGCTGAACGCTCCCACAGCACGTCCATCAGATTGCCCTGGTGCGGGAAGGCGCCCCATTCCATCTGTTCGTATTGGTTGTAGTAAGTCATGTAGTTATAGCTGATCAGGTTGATGATGGCGGCCGTGGGAATCGCGGCTTTGAACATGTTCGTCTGCGTGATCAGCCACGCGCTCAACTGGCCTCCATAGCTCACGCCTTCGACGCCTAGCCGGTCGCGATCGATCCATGGGTACCGGCGCATGGCGGCGCTCACGCCATACAGCACGTCCTGTGCTTCATTGCCGTTCTGATCCCCGAACACGGCATCCGTGAACGCCTGCCCATAGCCCGTAGAACCGCGAAAGTTCACCATCAGCGTGGCCCATCCGTGCGACGCGTAAACCTGGCTGCGGAAGTTGAACGCAGGCCCCTGCTGTCCATGCGGCCCTCCATGAATCACGGTGATCATGGGCGCTTTCTGCCCTTCGCGCAGCCCCGGCGGAATGGTCAGGAACGCCTCCACTTCGAACTTGTTGTCGTTGCTGATGAAGGTAAAGCGCTCGACGCTTGCCACCGGCTTATCTTTCATCACAGCCGCATTCAGATCCGTCACCTGCTTGCCGTTCACGAACAACTCGGCCAAGCCATTCGGCGTCGCAAGGGCGCATGCCACCATGCCGTTCGGGCCCACCGACCACGCCGTCACCGAACCCTGCCCCGCTACCAGTGTCTCGCGCGAACCAGCCTTCACTTCCTGCCGGTACAGCGATGTGTTGCCGCGCTCCTGCAGCGTGAACATGACGGCCTGCCCATCGGGCGTCCACATCGGTTCGCCCTGGCGATTATCCAGCTTCACCAACTCCCGCCGGTTCTTGCCATCGCGCCCGATCAGCCACACGTGCGTGTCTTCCATCGTGGTCTCAAGATCGGTCAGGCCGCGTTTGGTGGCTTCATAGACAAGCGTCTGTCCATCGGGCGACCAGCGTGGCCGGTACTCGGCATTCTCCGTCGCCGTAAGCCGGTGAATCGCGCCATCGGCGAGGTGCAGCGTAAACAGATCGTAGTTGAAGAACTGATCTTCATTCGGTTCGCGATTCGAAACAAAGACCAGATCGTTTCCATCGGGCGACCAATCGATGGAGTGTTCATAATGATCGCCTGTCGTGAGTTGACGAACCTTCGCGGCGGCCAGATCCAGCAGGAAAATGTGCAGCCTGCGGTTATCGTTGAACCGCGTATTGCCTTCGCCGGCATCGGGCTTGTAGAGGTAACGCGTGATCACGACGGGGTCGCCCGAAGCAGCTTCAGTCTCGGGGCCAGGCACTGCCGAAACGAAAGCAAGCTGCTTCCCGTTCGGGCTCCAGGCCACAGTCTTGCCGGTTGTAGGAAGCGGACTATTGGTGCCGCTCGTTTCAGTCAAGAACCGCGCGCCCGAACCATCGGGATGAATCAAAATCAAGCCACGCTTCTTTTCAAGGGCGCCGTTATAGACCAGCGACCTACTATCGGGCGCCCATTCCATGCCGCCGCCCGCGCCGATGCGCGTGGTGCTGCCGTCGGAGTTGCGGCGCACATAAAGATCCGGAGTAGGCCGGCCCGGCCCGTCATTGCGCAGCACGGTGTAAGCCACATAAGCGCCATCGGGCGAGAGTTGGACACCGCCCACGGAGCGGAAGCGAAGAAGGTCACTGGCCAAGAAGCCGGTCTGTGCCAACAGCGGCACGCAGGCCAGGAGTGCAAAAAAGCGCATGGCCGATTTTACGCTATCCTTCGTGAGCGGCGACGTACAGACCGAGCCCCACCATCACCGCACCGGTGGCACGGCGCTGCGTCAAGCGCGCTTTGCGGGAGGCCAGCAAGCGGCTCCCAATGGGCCCGGCGAATAACGCGACGATGACATCGACACTGGTGTTCAGCAGCACCGATATGGTCCCCAGAAACAGGAACTGCGTGAATGCGGAGCCGGCTTTCGCGTCGACGAATTGCGGAATGAAACTAAGGAAGAACAGCGCCGTCTTCGGGTTTAGCACTTCAGTGAAGATGCCTTGGATAAACGGGTTCCCTTTGGGCGCTTCCGCCGGTGCTTCGCCGCCGTCATCGCGCGCACGAAACATGCGAATGCCCAGATAGACAAGATACGCTGCCCCGATCCAGCGGATGCCCCGATAGGCGACAGCAGAGGTTGCGAGAATTGCCGAGAGTCCCAACCCCGCCGCCAGCACATGCAGGAAGCCGCCCACCAGTGTGCCGAGCGATGACAGAATTCCTTCGCGCTTGCCGCCTGCCAGGCTGCGCGTGAGCACATACAGGATGCCGGGGCCAGGCGTGATGGCCAGAAGCACTGAAGCCGAAAAGAATGCGGCGAACGTGGTGGGCGAAATCATCTCAACAGTCTAAGCTAGCGATTCGATCTGCGAGCCAATCTGCTCCCACTCGGCCATCACGTTCTGCAATTCCAGCCGGCCCGATTCCACGATGCCATTCACGCGCAGCGTTTCATCCACGCTCTTGAAGTGCGCCAGTTCGCGTTCGTGATTCGCGATATGTTCCTCAAGCTGCGCAACCTTGTCTTCCAGAAACTGATGGCGCTCTTTCAGCTTCTTTACGCGGTTCGCTTCCTTGTTGCTTTGCTGCTTAGCGGGAGCCGATACAGGCGCCGGCGCAGCCAGCGTGACCTTGCCTGCCAGCGTGGCCGCGTCGGCGTTCTTGCGCCACATGTAATCTTCGTAGTTGCCGGGGAAGACCTCAACGGTTCCGCCGCCCACTTCAAAGACGCGCGTGGCAACCTGTTCCAGGAAGTAACGGTCATGCGACACAAACACCACCGTGCCCGTGAACGTGCGGAGCGCTTCCAGCAGCACGTCTTTCGAGCGCATGTCCAAGTGGTTCGTCGGCTCATCGAGCAATAGAAAATTGCCCGGCTGCATCAGCATACGCGCCAGCGCATAGCGGTTGCGCTCACCGCCAGAGAGCACGCCGATGCGCTTAAACACATCGTCATCGCTAAAGAGAAAGCAGCCCAGCACGCTGCGCAATTCGGTCTGCGTGGCGCGCGGGGCCACCTGGCCGATGTCGTTCAAAATCTCCGCCGTGGGGTCGAGCTCTTTGTATTGATCCTGCGCGAAGTAATCCGTGATCACGTTGTGACCCAGCGTGAACTCGCCGGAGTTCACCGGCTCCGCGCCGGCAAGCAGCTTGATCAGCGTCGATTTACCCGCGCCGTTCACCCCCACCAGCGCAATTCGTTCGCCGCGTTCGATGGTGAAGCCGACATTCCCCAGCACGTGCTTATCGCCATACGATTTCGACACGCCCCGAAACTCCGCCACGATGCGCCCGCTCTGTTTCGGCTGCGGGAAGCGGAAGTGAATGGTCTTCTCGTCGTTTGGAATTTCGATCTTGTCGATCTTTTCGAGTTCCTTAATGCGGCTCTGCACCTGCTTTGCTTTGGTGGCGGTGTAGCGGAACTTGTTAATAAAGGCTTCCAGCTGCTCCACCTTGTCGCGCTGGTTCTTGAAGGCGGCTTCCAGTTGCGTCCGCCGCTCCACTTTCAGCACTTCATACTTTGAATAATTGCCGCTGAAGAAATGGACGCGCTTGTTCCAGACCTCCACCACTTTCTTCACCGTCACATCGAGAAAGTAGCGGTCATGCGAAATCAGGATGTAAGAATGCGGGTAATCGTTGAGATACGCCTCCAGCCAATCGCGCGCTTCGATATCCAGGTGATTCGTAGGCTCATCGAGCAGCAACAAATTCGGCTGCATGAGCAGCAGCTTGGCAAGCGCGATACGCATCTGCCAGCCACCTGAAAACTCTTCGGTGCGGCGCTGCCAATCGTCCGCGCCAAAGCCCAGACCGCGCAGTACGTCACCCACTTTCGATTCGATGTTGTAGCCGTCGCGCGCGATAAATTCGTTTTGGATGTGGTGGAATCTGTCGGCTACATCGGCGTACTCCGCGCCTTCATGATCGAGCGTCGCGAGTTTGTGCGTAAGCTCTTCCTGCTCAATTTCCATCGCCTTCAATTCTTCGAAGACGGAAAGGCATTCCGCGAAAACGGTGCGGCCGGAGAGCGACAAGCCGTCCTGCGGCAGGTAACCGGTCTTGACGCCTTTTTGATAACTGACAGAGCCGTAATCGAGCGACTCGACTCCGGCAAGCACCTTCAGCAAAGTGGATTTGCCGGTACCGTTACCGCCAACGATGCCGGCCTTTTCTTTGGGCCCAATCAGCCAATCGAGACCTTCATACAGTACTTTCGGGCCGAAGCGCTTTCCGGCGCCGGATAGTTGAATCATTGTTCTGTTGTGTTTTGTACCGCGGAAGACCTACGTACTTATTATAACCAGTACTGCCACTTTCCCTGACTAATCACATACCAGGCAAGCGCGGCATTGGTCACCGCGTGCATCAGGATGCACGACCACAGGCTTTTGGTCCGCACCATCCACCAGTTATAAATCACTCCAGTGATCAAACCGACATCCCAATACGAACCGTGTTCGCTGGCAAAGAGCGCGGCTACGATCCAGAACGCCTGCGCCTGATATTGCCCCAGCGGAACTTTGGTGAACGGCTGATCGATCAGCCATCGCATCAGCCAGCCGCGCCAGAACAGTTCTTCCAGGATAGGGACCGCAACGACGCTGACAAGAATACGCCAGATCAAAAACGCGGGGCTGTTGCGATCGGCGGGCGGCGTTGAGCCTGCGGGATGGCCCACGATGCCGTTTGAGAAGAGCCAGTGATTGTGCCAGGTGGGCACCAGAAAATCCGGGCCCACCCAGATGACGAACACGGCCAAGCCCAGCAGCACACTCTGCAACGGCATGCGCACCTTGCCGGACCGCAACGCATCGCGTGAGACGGCGGCCATCGCGGCAACGGGCAGCACGAACCGCACCCATACCGGCACGGGGAAGACCTGGTTCAACGCCAGCAGCGCAATGAAGATGGCGAACGGAAGCGTGTAAGCCCAAGTGGCGGAGGTCACTGTGCGGCGGCCTTGCGATACGCTTCCGTCTTCGGGTTGGTCGCGTTCCAATGCGGCACCTCCGCGGAGTTCGCTATCGAGAGCAGACCCAGCGCGATCATGCGATCCACTTTAGCCATGTTGTCGTAATCGATCTTCTGCCACTCATCGCCGGGTCGATGATAATCGGGAAACTCGAAGGCCACTGCCAGCGTGTGCGCGGGAATGCCGGCATCGGCCAGCGACTGATTGTCACTGCGTGCGAAGAATGCATCGCCGTTCTTTTCGTTGTTGTAGACGCGTATGCCGGTAAGCTTCCCGGCAGCGGCGAACTTCGCGGGGAGATCTGAAAAATCGAACCCTGTCAGCGTGGCGCTTCCCACGCGCGATTCTTCCTCATCGTCCGTTCGGCCAAGCTGCTCCAGATTGATCTGCGCCACCGTCTGCTTCAGCGGGAAGAGCGGATGCGCCGCATAATAGCGCGAACCGAACAGGCCCTTCTCTTCGCCGAAGAAAGTCAGGAACAGAATGCTGCGCTTGGGATGTCGCGGCATTTTCGCCAGCGCATCGGCAATTTCTATGACTGACACGGTGCCGCTGCCATCGTCGTTCGCGCCGTTGTTGATGCGGTCGCCCTCGCCTGGCGCGAGCGGCCCGATGTGATCGTAATGGGCGGTCACCAGCACCACGGTATCGCGCAACGTGGGGTCAGAGCCGCGCAGCACTCCGGCCACGTTATGCACCTCAACAGGCTTCTGCACAGCGGCGCGGGAATGAACGGAAACGGTAACGGTGGGGTTCGCGGCAAGGAAGGTTTCGGCTGCTGGATCGCGGATGGAGATGACGGGCGAAGCTTCCACTTTTTTGGCCGAAGCCGACACCAGACGAGTGGAAACAGCGCGGCCCCCTTTCGGCGCGGAGAGCATGAGAATCACCGCCGGGTGCGCCACCTGCGCGGCCTTCAGCATCTTTTGGAAGCGCGCGAAATTTTCGCGTGAAGGCGCTTCGATGAGTGCAGCCTTTCCGGTGAGATCGCCGGGCGTTTCACTATCGAGCTTCACCAGGGGGATGGCGGTGAGCTCGATGGCGCTGAGTGTTTGCAGATCGAAATCCTTGGTGACTTGCAGGCTTTCGGAGCCGCTGGTGAGTGTGAGGCTGAAATCCGCAGGGTCGCTGGTGACTAGCGAGTAAGCGGCTTTTTGAAAATAGCTGTCTCCGGTTATGGGCTCGAGACCAGCGAGGCGAAAGCGGCTGGCGATAAACTCAGCGGCGATATCGAGCGCCTGCGATGGCGTATCGCGGCCCTCCATGGCGTCGGACGCAAGGAAGCTCAAATTGGCTTTCATGTTCGCGGCGCTGATGCGGTTTATGGCGGCTTCTTCGGCAGGGTCCGGCACGGCGGCGAGGAACACCAGGTAGGGGAGGTAAAAAAGCATCGGGATACTTACGCGAGCGACTGAATAATCTCAGTGGCGCGGTCCAGCAGCATGATGGTCTCATTGCCGCAACCGAGAAACTGCATTCCGCGCTCCCGCCAGAATTTCGCCAGCTTCATAGAGCGCGTGTGGGTGCCGGGCGCGACGCCCTTCGCGATGCAGGTATCGCGCACGGCTTCCATGGCGGCGACCACTTTGGGATGTTCGAACTCACCGGGCACTCCGAGTGAGATGGAAAGATCGGCGGGGCCGATGAGCACGGCATCGATGCCGGGAACGCTGAGCAACTCTTCGCGGCGGTCAACGGCGAGCTGAGTTTCCATCTGCATGACGACCATGGTGTTGCGATTGGTCTGCTCCAGGATTTCGGCGAAACCGAGCGGCTCATAATTCGCATGCATGGTGGTGAGTCCATAGCCTCGAACCCCCACGGGCGGAAACTTAATCCAGCTGATGGCCTGAGTTAGTAACTCGGGCGATTCCACGCGCGGGAAGACAATGCCTTGGGCGCCGCAATCGAGCGCGCGCGCGATGAGCGTGTATTGCAGATCGCCCACGCGCACCAGCGGGCAGAGGGAAGTCTGGTTCGCCACGCGGCAAATGTCCTGCACCGTTTCGAGATCGAAGCCGCCGTGTTCGGTATCGATGAAGGTCCAATGAAAACCGGCGGCGGCATAGATGCGCGCCACTTCCGGGGAACGCAGTTGCCAGAAGCCGCAACCGAATTGCGCTTTTCCGGCTTTGAGGGCTTCCTTAACGGAATTAGGAGACACGCTTCAGATTGTCACTAACTGATGATCGGGGCAACTGAGCTGAAGCTGACCGTAAATTTCGTCGACGAGCGTGAAGCCATGTTTCGCGATAAGCGGCAGGATGGAATAGAAGCGCTCCTGCAGGTGGCGATGCGGGAAAACCAGATTGCTGAGCATGGTGGCATCGGTGGAGGCGCGTTCGTCACGTAGGATTGCCTGGCGCGCCACCTTCGATTCCATCTTGCTCAACTGATATTCCACCTTGCGCGTGGAGCGGTTGAGCGCTTTGGCGAGTGTGGGGTCGAAGCGCAACAGGTCGCTCTTGAGCTTGGCAAGAGCGGCGCTGGCGCCGGTGCGCGTCGCGGCCATTTGAGCGGTTAATGTGGGCGGCACAAGTTTGGCGGCGGCGCGTTCGCGAACGGCTTGCTCGCCGGGATAAAAATCCGGAAGCGTCAGGCCGTAGCGAAGCATGAGCTTGTGGCTGTGATGGTCGAGAATGGTGAAGCCGGCGCGATGCACCGCATGCGGCTGGCGGCCCAAAAGGCGCTGGTAGATCACGCTCGATTGTGCGAGGTAGGAGAGTTCCGCCGGGCCGCCCACGTAGGTGTGGGTGGGGATCATGTAATCCTGAATCACGGGGCGAAGCAGGGCGTTGGGAGAGAGCTCGGCGGCTCGATTTTGCAGCTCTTCGGGCGAGAACGCTCGGCCCTGCGCCATGTACTTACCGTTCTCTCGGCGCAGGGCAACGCGCTTGCCGTGGTCAAGGAGGAAGAAGAGCGCGGTCTGCTTTTCCACGTGTACCTGCGCGTGGTAGCCGGCATCTGCAAGTTCGCGATTGCGAGTGAGAAGTGCCGCGGTCAGTTGGTCAGCCGCTCCAACGGCTTGCGCGAGGGCGGGTGCGGCTAGATTGCGAATAGCCGGCGCCATGGGATCGATCTGCAGTATTTCGTGGTTGCCCAACAGGTTGCGAACCAGCGTGCCGAAAGCGTGGCCAAACGTAGCGCCGGGTGTATAGGCGGATTCCACCAGCGCAGCCACTTCGTCGGCGAAGGGCAGGCCGGCAAGAGCGTGGCGCAGTTCGGCAAAGTTGAGTTGGCCGGTGAGCACGCCGCCCACGGGCTGATTGCTATTGGGGACGGCGGCGGTCTGAAGCCGCGCGGGCATAGACTGCGAGTTGAAAACCCAGGCCTGGTTCACTTCGGCAAAATCGTGATCTTCGGTGGCCAGCCAAAACAGCGGCACTGCGGGGGTGCCGGCGTCAGTCAATTCGCGGGCAAGCTTGATGGCCGTAAGGGCTTTATAGATGGTGTAGGCCGGCCCGGAAAACAGGCCCACCTGCTGGCCGGTGACGACGGCGACAGTGCCGGTCTGCGCCAGGAGATCTAAAAGCGGACTCGCGGGATTTTGCTCACGAAGCGCGCTCACCAACCGTGCGCGGCGCTCTTCCGGAAATGAAAAACCGGCGTCCGGGGGAACGAAAAATTTGGAGGTGCGATCCGGGCGATAGACCAGGTCCGCGAACAGACTGGTGGTGCCCGGCAACTCCGTTTGGCGTATACAGGTACACTCCATGCGCGGTCGCTTCAGCGTACCAGATGCTCTCTAACCGATATGCGGTTCAGCCAATTCGCGGCCTAAGAGATCAGTTTCGAAATGTCGTTATAAAGAACCAGCACCACCACCATCATCAGAAAAACGAACCCAACCTTCAGGATGTTCTCCTTGGCGGCCATGCTCACGTCGCGGCCCATCACCATTTCTATCAGCAGCAGCACGATCATGCCGCCGTCCAGGATGGGGATGGGCAGCAGATTGAAGATGGCCAGATTCAGGCTCACCACCGTCATTAGCGCGAGGAATGCCACCGGGCCCTGGCTGGCTGCCTCGCCAGAACGGCGCGCGATGCCGATGGGGCCTTCGAGCGATTTCGCCGGTAGCCTGCGTTCGATCATGCCTTTCAGGAAGCCGACGATCAGCGTTGCGTTCTTGGTGTTCTGACGGACGGATTCGGCGATGGCATCGGGGAAGTTGAGCTTGCCGCTAAAGATGTTGCGCTTCAGATCCGGCGCCACGCCGATCATGAATCGCGGCTTGCCATCCGTCTTCGAAAACACGGGCGTCACCGGCAAAGTAAGTTGCTGGCCCTTGCGATTCACCTGAACAGTGACCGTCTTGCCGCCAGATTGGCGGATGCTTTCGAGCAGCGTATAGCGGCTGCGGACTGGCTTGCCATCGATAGACAGCAGCAAATCGCCCGCCTCGATACCGGCCTTCTGCGCGGGCATTCCGGCGGAAACACTGTAAGCCTCAATGGGCCCATCCTCGTCCCAGCCGGCGTCACCGATGCCTTCTTTATCGTCCAGCAGCGGCGTGATGCGCGTCTCGATGGGGCGGCCATTGCGCGTCACCGTGATGTCCAGCGATTTGTACGCGCTCTCCACGGTCTTCAGCGTAATGTCTTCCCAGCTTGGATTCACTTTGCCATCGAAGCGTGAGATGGTGTCGCCCGCTTCAAGGCCCGCCTTCGCCGCGGCGGAATTCTTTTCCACGTGCCCGATTACCGAGGGGCCATCCTGCACCACCTTCTGGTAATGCACCATGAACAGCCCGGCCAGAATGCCGATGGACAGCAGAATATTCATGGCCGGCCCAGCCGCCGCGATGATCAGGCGCTGCCAACGGGGCTTGTTCAGGAAGGCGCGAGGATCGTCGGAACCTTCTTCGCCAGGCTGATCTCCCGCCATTTTTACGTAGCCGCCGAACAGGACTGCCGAGAGACGATAATCCGTCTCGCCGCGCTTGAAACCGAAGAGCCTCGGTCCAAAGCCAAAGCTGAAAACATCCACGCGCACGTTGAAAAAACGCGCCGCCCAGAAATGGCCCAGTTCGTGGATCAGGATCATAACACCGATCAGAACCAGCAGCCAAACAATGTTGTGGAGTGCCGCCATACCGTCTTAAACCTTTCGCGCCGCAATTAACTGGCGCGCTACCGCCCGGCTTTCGCCGTCTATATCAAGGATATCGGCAACCGAGCCAGCGTTGCGCGAAGGCATGCGTGCCAGCGTCTCTTCAACGATGGCCGGGATGGCGGGAAAAGAGATTTTCTCTTCCAGGAAGGCGGCCACGGCAATTTCGTCCGCCGCGTTCAGGGTGCAGGACGCGGTTCCGCCGGCTTCAAACGCTTCATAGGCCAGGCGCAGGGCGGGGAAGCGCGTAAGGTCGGGGGCTTCGAAGGTCCAGGTGCGGGCTTGGCGCCAATCGATTTTGGGGACCGGGGCGGCGGCCCGTTCCGGCCAGGTGAGCGCGTATTGTATGGGCATGCGCATATCGGTCGCGGAAATTTGCGCCACCACGCTGCCATCATTATATTCCACCATCGCGTGCACGGAGGATTGCGGATGGATCACGACGTCCACCTCTGAGGCCTTGAAATCGAACAGCCAGCAGGCTTCAATGACCTCGAAGCCTTTGTTCATCAGAGTCGCGGAATCGATGGTGATGCGGTTGCCCATCTTCCAGGTTGGATGTTTCAGGGCTTGCGCGGGAGTCAAAGATGCGAAATCGGAGGCGGGCGTGTTGCGGAAGGGTCCACCGGAGGCGGTGAGCAGCAGGCGTGTGACTTCCGCACGGTGGCCGGCGCGCAGGCATTGGTGCGCACCGTTGTGTTCGCTATCGATGGGGATGAGTTCCGCGCCGGACCCGCGTACGGCGGCCATTACCAGCGCGCCGGCAGAGACTAGCGATTCCTTGTTTGCCAAGCCGATGCGTTTCCCCGCGCGGGCGGCCTCGTAAGTGGCTGCCAGGCCGGCCACTCCCACGATAGCGGAGACGATGGCGTTCACTTCGGGAGCAGTGGAAATGGAAACGAGGGAGCCCGAAAGATCGGGTACGGGGATGCCGCGCGCGCGTAGGAGTTCGGCCAAACGCTCCGGCTCCGGGACGACCACACAGGCTGGGCGAAACTCTTCAATTTGCAGAGCGAGCAAATCCAGATTGCGGCCAGCGGCCAGCGCATGAATTTCAAAACGGTGTGGATTGTTGCGAACGACGTCGAGGGTGTTAGTACCGATACTTCCGGTGGAACCGAGAACTGTGAGTTTCAACTTCAGGAGTTTAACAGGTAGGAAGACCCTTGCGGGCGCCGGGGAGATTTGCTTCAGGGGTCTTGATTTGAGGTTAGTCTCGCTTTGGTGGGAGTTACCTCCCCGGCTTGATTCCAATAATAGAATACTGAAATCAGGATTGCAACAGTTTTTGGAAAATATTAAAAGGCGTATCTGTACGCTTTGTTACTTCCAGATTTAGAAGGTGATGTTGGCCTCTCCGCTGAACTTGCGGTAATTGCGGAATTCAATGGCATTGCGGCTGCAAAACGTGGTGCCGCGTTCGCAACTGAGCGTTTCGGCATGCAGCGGCAGCATGAACTGATCGGTACTGGCCAGGCGAATCAGCCCGTAATCGTTGGACGATTCCACTTTGTCCAGGGGGAATTCGACGGGGATATCGTCTGCCTGCATTTCGATGCGGATGACTCTGGCGGTCTTCTGATCGATCCAGACGCGGCCGGAGTAGGCCGGAATCACAGCCTGGCTCCCCAGTTGAATACGCCAATCGGAATATTCCCGTTTTACGGAGTAATCGTAGACGGAGGCGGTCATGCCGGTGATTTGGGTTTGTTTCCGGTAACGAAAGGCAGCGCGGCGGCCGGGGTGGAACAGGCTGCGGAGGGTGGTACCGAATTCGCCGGTGGACCAGGAGCCCGGCAGCTCTTCCATTTTCTTGCTCTGCGCTTTTCCGTTGATGGCGATGTTGCGGTAGTCTTCTTTGCCGTTTTCATAGACAACGTTGGCGCTCACCACGTCCTTGGCTTGCCAACCGCTTTGGCCCGGAAGTTTCAGATAGCGCGTGGTGAATTGCTGGCAGACGTAGTTGGGAAGGCTGGTGGTGAAGGAGAGGGCCCATTCCCGTGCGCGTTCGATAAGAACGGCACTGGCGGAAGCCGGCGCGCCAACCGGTGCGGACGGCGAAATTTCCGGCTGCTCGGCGGAAGCTACCGTGGTTTTTTGCGCAGCCTCTTCGGCCGTTTCAGGCGGCAGCGGACTAGCTGGGGGCGGATTCGCCTGGCCGTGGCGCAAACGCGGAGGACCCTCATCGCCGGGGTCCGGCTTGGCCGGTTTGTAAATGACAGGATTCGCAGCACTTGCGACTGCAGCGGGTGCTGGCTGGCCGGAAATGACAACAGCGCCGGGTTCGGGCACTACGGCGGGAGCCTTATCAAGCGCAATCTCTTTCGCGGTCAGGAACGCCTCTTTATCTTGAATGCCCTGAATACGAACGTAATCGCCAACCTTCAACTCCGCCGGCGGCAGGTGGGTGGATTTCTCAACCTTAAAGGTAAGCATCCGATGGTCGGCGGCGTCGATCGTCACCGATTTCGCGTCCACTTGCATTACCGCCCCGGTTACGTTGACGGATTTCGCGTCGTCAAAATCTTCGGCGGCCGGGGGCTTGCGGGAAAGGCGGGGCCGCTGGGCGGCAGCGTCCCAGACCAGTAGCAGCAGAAGAAGAGCCCGGCGCATCACGATATCGTTAGTATACGGCTGCGATTATTGAACCGCTATCAGCACGGTGGGGGAGCTGACGCCGCCCGCGCTGACAACCAGGGGAAGGGAACCGGTGGCCGCAGCAGCCGGAATTTCCACGTTGATCTGGTAGAGGCCGGTGAAGCCGGGCGCAAGACCGCTGAACAATACGCGGCCAGCAACGCCGCCAATGGTCACTGTGGGGAGACCGGTGGTTGTGGCGAGCGGATTCGAGGGCGCGGTCTCACCGGTGGCAGGCTGATTCGAGACCGGGCCCAGTGAATTGACGAACAGGCTGACAATGCGCCCGCGGCGCGCCGGATTCGCAGTGCCAATCAGCGCGGCATTTTCATCCAAAGCCGCCGCCTGCGTCTGGCCGTAAACAAAAACGGCCGGTGAAACCGCCGCCACGGGAACCGTCACCACCGTGCCCGAAGATTGGTCGATAGAGACCTTGATCTGCACGGAAGTTTGGCCCGCAAGCTCCCACGGCGCCTGCACGTTGATCTGGCCGGGGCTGACGTAATACAGCCGGCCCGGAAGGCTCACGCCCGGCGCATCGAAGCTCACGCTCACGTCGTCCAGGGCCAGGGGGAGAATAGCCGTGTTCGAAAGGCTAGTGGTGTCGCTCAGGCCGGTTCCATAAAGCGTGATGTAGGAACCGGGCACGACGCCCGCGCCCAGCTGCGAACTGGCGGCATTCACCACGCCGGTTGGCGCAAGGATGGGCTGCGCACGAGCCGTATCCTGAAATTGTACAGTGAGCCCGCCCGCGCGGCCGACAAAGACGTTCGTGCCCGGGTTAGGACCCAGGGTGGCAACCGCCGTTGCGATGCCGAAGGCGTTGGTGACGGAATCCACCCAACTTAAAGTGCCGCCGCCGCGCGTAACAGTAAAAGTGACGGGCAGTTTATCCACGGGCGCGCCGTACTGGTCGATTACCTGAAAGGCCAGTTCGCCATCGGGAATCACGGTGGAAACGGTGCCCACGTTGCTGTCGCCGGCCAGCGCCACGGCGTTATAGGCCACATGATCGCCCACGATGAAGACAAAGGGCAGATGCAGGGCCCCGGGAGCGCCCGCGAAATTCACCTGCCCGGCGTAGGTTCCCGCAGCCAGACGATTGGCAGGCAGGCTGAGCGTCACCGTACCGGTCTGATTCGGCTGCAGCGTGAGCGCACCGCCGCTAAGGGTGACCGGCGTGGGCGCAGTGGCGGTGAGGTTTAGCGTGGTGGCGCCGTTGTTGGTGACCTGCACAGCCACCGGCTCGATAGAACCTGTGGCCGGCTGAACGCCGAAAAATACCGAAGCGGGGGAGAGCGTGACGCTGGCATTCACCGCCGCTGCCACGTCCAGCTTGCCTGAACCCTGGGCTGTAACCGGGGCTGGTATTCCCGAATCCGTCAGCACGTTCGCGACGGTGGTGTTGACGAGTGCGGATTTGATCTGCGCCGCGGTCCATTGGGGATGCTTCTGTTTCACCAGGGCTGCCGCGCCGGCCACCATGGGGCTGGAAAAACTGGTGCCGGAAGCGGCAGTGTAGCCGTTCGGGCTGTACAGATCGCCCGAAGGATCGATGCGTTGCGCGGCCATGTAAATGTCCGTGCCGACGGCGGTCAATTCCGGCTTCACCGCGCCGCCGTTGAAGGTGGGCCCGCGCGAGGAAAAAGCCGCAATGCGGTCAGGCGCGGTATCGCGAGCCACCAGAAACGCCAGGTCGAGCGTTGCTGTGGCGGCAGGGTTGGAGGCGGCAAATTGGCGCAGCGTCTGGCCATCGGCCTGGCCGATGATCACCGAGGGAATGGAGGTGCCGGTGAGCCCGCCGGGCACGATCAGCGTATCGGTCGCATTCGCCAGCGTGAAGATCACGGCTACCGCGCCGGCGGCCTGCGCATTCTGCACTTTCGTCACGAAGCGGCAGTTCGAACTGCGCGCGACGATGGCGATAGCGCCAGCCAGTGACCGTGCGGGAAGCGCGTTGCAGGCCTGCGCGTCACCTGCCGCCGCCGCGTCTTTCAAGAGCGCTGTGAGCGGCGTATCGGGAACAGGCCCATCGCCAAATTCAGCCGTGATCGATGTGAGCGACGCCGGAACGCCAGGGCCGGTCACGTAGATTCCGTTCAAAAAAGTGTGCGAGTTGGTAGACGCCGCAACGGAGATAGCTCCGGGCGCGGTAGAGGGGCTATTGACCGTGGCCAGCGTGGGCACCTGCTGCCCGGTTTCGCCCTCATTGCCGGCGGACACCACAATCACCAGGCCATTACGCACAGCGGTGTCATAAGTTTGGGCCAGCAGGTCGCATGGCACGCCGGGGTCGTTGCCGCAGACCGCGCCGGAATCGAGCGCGCCCGAAAACGCGAACGATCCCGACGACAGGTTCACCACGTCCATGCCGTCGTGGAAAGCGTCTTCAATAGCGCGAATCAGCACGTCGTCAGTGGCGCCCGGGTTCACGCCGTTGGTGCCGTAAACCTTATAGTTGCCCAGGTACGCTTTGGGCGCGATGCCGGTAATAGCGCCATTCGGCCCGGTATTGGTGTTGCCGGCGGCCACCATGGCGACGGCGGTTCCGTGGCCTACGCGGTCGCGCGGGGAGAAATCGTCGGGCCGCGAATTTTCCGCCGGATTGGGGCCGGTGCCCGCGCCCAGAATGTTCACGTAGGAGCGCGCAACAATCACTTTATTGTTGGTGAAGGCGCAATCGCTGCCGGCACAGATGTGGGGCTGGGCGGGCAGCGTGGGGTCGTGAAAGCCCGGATGGTTCTGATCGATGCCGGTATCGACGATGCCGATCTTCATGCCCAGGCCGGCATTCGGAATCCCGCCAAGCGCAGCCCAGGCGGCAGGCGCGTTGATCAAGCCGGCCGCGCGATCCAAATGTGGATGGCGAATACGCAGCGGCACCACGGCCACCACGCCGGGCAACTGTTTCAGAGCATCGCTCTGACCGGGTTCCGCGTCCACGAACACCGCATTCAGCAGTGTTTGCACGGCCCCGGTGACCGGAATTTTACGGCTGGCAAGATTCGAGCGAAGCGCGGCCTGAGCGTTCAAAATTCCCGTGCGGCGCGCCGTAACGGACGCGAGTTGAGTGCGCGGCGCGGCGGCGGGCGCGTCTTTGAGCAGCAGAGCGTAACGGGCGGCAAAAACGGGGCAGGCAATGAGCGTGGCAACGGCCAGCACGCGAAGGCGCATAGTGCCTTGGACGGCGTCAACACGCGCGGCGGTTACTCTTAGAATAGGGGCCGGATGCTAACATGGGCCTTGATGCAAACCGGTCCGCGCCTGCAGGCAAGCCCCGTTTCCGATGCCATCACGCAGGGAATCCGGGTGGAGGTGATGTCGCGCCATATGCCGGAACATTCGCCTCAACACGAAGGGCAGTGGGTGTTTGAGTACACTGTGCGCATCACGAACCGCAGCGAAGACACCGTACAGCTTGTCAGCCGCCACTGGCTCATTACCGACGCGCTGGAGCAATTGCGCGAAGTTCAGGGCATGGGCGTGGTGGGCAAACAGCCGGTGCTGAAGCCGGGTGAACAGTTCCAATATTCTTCGTGGTGCCCCCTGCCCACGCCCACCGGAACCATGCACGGAACCTATCGCATGGCACGTGAAGGAGGAACCGTTTTCGACGCCGAAATTGCGCCGTTTTCCCTGCGGGCCGGCTATACCATTCACTAGCGCCCCATAATTTAACATTCGCTTTACCTTCAGACTGCAACTTCCCGCGCGTTCCCCGCGTTCCAAAACTATGCCTTTCCGCTTTGCCCTAATTGTTTTATTCGCCCTGGTTTCACAAGCAGCAATTGTTCCCAACCGGTATATCGTGGAACTCACCACGGAACCGGTGGCAGACCATCTTTCCGCCAACGGCTCCTCTGTGAGCTTGGCCAGTGCCGCCGCCAATACCCATCGCGCGCGAATCCAGCGTGAACAGGCTCAGCTTAAAACAAGTCTGAATCGCGCCGGCGCGCAAGTGCTGGACAGCGTGGATACCGTGGCGAACGCGCTGTTAGTGCAAACCACCGAAGCGAACCCGCAACCCTGGGCCAATCTGCCGAATGTGCTGCGGGTGACGCCGGTACATAGCGTTTCCATGCTGCTGGATCGCGCGGTGGTGGTGAATAAAATTTCTGACGCCTGGGCGCAACTGGGCGGCCCGGCAAACGCGGGGCGCGGCATGAAGATCGCGATTCTAGATAGCGGGGTCGATATAGGGCACCCCGGTTTTCAGAATAGCCCGCTTGCAACTCCCGATGGCTTCCCGCTTTTGAATGCCGCCTCCGATTCCGTCTTCACGAACAATAAGGTGATTGTGGCCCGCAGCTATGTTTCACTGCTGCCTTCGCGCGATCCCGATCTCTCCGCGCAAGACCATGTTGGCCACGGCACCGCGCTGGCCATGATCTCGGCTGGCGGAACCGCCGTGGGGTCCTTTGCAACCATCACGGGTATCGCGTCCGGTGCATGGGTGGGAAGCTATAAGGTTTTCGGCACGCCGGGCGTGAACGACAGCACCACCGACGATGTGATTCTGAAAGCGCTCGACGACGCCGTCAAAGATGGAATGGATGTGGTGAATCTGAGCCTGGGTTCGGATATCGCCTCGCGCCTGGGTGACGATCTGGAAGTGGAGGCCGTGGCGCGCGCAAACGCAGCCGGAGTGCTGGTGGTGGTGGCGGCCGGAAATAACGGAACCGGCGCGTTCACCATCTCCAGCCCAGGCACCGCGCCCGATGCCATTACCGTGGGTGCGCAGCGCAATGACCGTACGTTTGCGGCGTCCGTGCAGGTGCCCGGTCTGAGCTCTTTCGTTGCCATTCCCGGCGATGGGCCCGCGCCCACCGTGCCCATCACCAGCACGTTGGTGGACGTGCAGACGCTGGATGGTACGGGCCTTGCCTGCAATGCGTTTCCTTCCGGGTCGCTATCGAACCGGATCGCGCTGATCCTGCGCGGCACGTGCACGTTTGAAACGAAGCTGAAGAATGCCGCCGCCGCCGGTGCATCCGCCGCGGTGGTGTATGCGGCGGCCGGTGCGCCCGACCCCATCGCCATGTTCGTCGGCACCGCCACTCTGCCTGCCGAAATGATCTCGAATCCCGATGGCGTAGCGCTCAAGCAGGCACTGGCAGCGGGTTCCGTCAGCACCGGCACCGCCACATTTACACTGAGCGCGTTTAGCATCGACCCCAGCCGCTTGGCGAATTTCAGCGCCGCCGGCCCCGATGTGGATTCCTCCATCAAGCCCGATCTGGTAGCCGTGGGCGAAAACTTCTACACTGCCACGCAGAGCTACGATACGAATGGCGAGATGTACAGCGCCGATGGCTTCATTCTGGTGGATGGCACAAGCTTCTCGACGCCCACCGTAGCCGGCGCCGCGGCACTGGTGAAAGCGGCGCGGCCGGGTTTGAGCGCCGCGCAATATCGCTCCCTGCTCATCAATTCCACCATGCCGCTCACTTCCGGCACGTTCTCTGCGCAGCAGGCCGGCACTGGCTCTTTGAATGCCGGCGCGGCGCTGCAGGCCACCGCCGCCCTGTATCCCACATCGTTAAGCTTCGGCGCGGGCGACGGCTTTCCGCAGGGCTCGCTGACGCTCTCCGTGAGCAATGTCGGTGCGGCTACGGACACCTTTACTCTGCGCGTTGTACCCACGGGCAACAGCCCGGCCGCTTCGCTATCCGCCAGTTCGCTGGTGCTTGAGCCGAAGGCTTCGGGCAATATTTCCGTTTCGTTTGCGGGTTCCAATCTGGCCGCGGGCGCTTATGAAGGAGTGATTCTGGTGGCCGGCGCGAATGGCGGCGTGGAATCGCGCGTCCCGTATTGGTATGGCGTGAAATCCGATTCGCCGGTTGCCATTACCGACCTCGATTCCGACACCAGCGGCACTCGAGGCTCGCGACGGACCGACGCTATTCTCTTCCGCGTCACCGATGCGGCAGGGCTGCCCATCACGAATGTGACGCCGGTCGTTACAGTGACTGCCGGTGGCGGCGCCGTGACCAGCCTGAAATCCTACGATGCCGATTCGCCCGGGCTGTTTTCCATTTCCGTGCGCCTGGGCGCCGCTGCCGGCGCCAACACCTTCCGCGTGCAAGCCGGCGATATCTCCGCCAACTTCACCATCACCGGTAACTAACCGCGCGGCTTACCGGCCGGGGAGATACAGCGTCTGGGGCAGGGTATCGCCATTCACGCTTACCTCCACGGTCAGGTCTCCCGCCGGCGCGTCGCCCGGCACCACCACATTGAATTGATACACGCCCACCAGCCCCGCAACCAGGCCGGCGAATGGAACCTGCGCCACGGTGCCGCCGATCTTAAACTGAACACTCGCATTCACGCGCGCGGCTGTGGAAGCGATGGCTCCCGCAAAGACAACTGAATTCGGAGTTACAGGTCCGAAACCGGCGCCATAGAAAACGATGGTCTCGCCAGGCTGCGCGGGGGCAGCAGTCACGCCCGGAATTTTGCCGTTCGAAATGAAGCTTCCCGAAGCGTGGGTGGCAGCGGCATACTGTTTCCCATCCACCTTAAACGAGAGCGGCGCAAGGATGCCGCCAGCCAGTGGCTTGATATCGATACTGCCTGCGGCGGGGTCGCTCGATTGGCCGTTGTAAGTCACAATCACGGGCTGCGCTCCCGCCGCAAGGCTCGGTGAAATTTGTACGTTCACCTGGTTCGGGCTCACGAAATTCACATACGCGTTCTTGCCGCCTACGGTGACGGTCACGCCGTCCAGTTGCGTAGGAGCATTGCCGTTCCTGAAATCGGCGGTTCCCCAACCGCGCGTCGAGCCAGCCAGATTTTGCCCGTAAATCTCAATGTAAGAAGCCGGCGCGGTGGTCTTGAAGCCACCGAACGCGCTAGCCGAAATCACGGCCTGCACTTGCGGCGCGTCGACGCTATTCAGCTGCGTGACGGAGATGACGGTCACCAGATTGTCGCCGGACGTGGGGTTCGCAAAAGTGAAAATCGGAATGGTGTCGAACGGCGAACCGATATTGTCGATGGGCAGGCTGGCGATCTTGTCCATCACCGCCAGGCTCGCGGGGTTCGCCACGCGTCCGAACACGGTGAAGCCGCCATTCTGATTGTCCAGGTTCGCGCTATTATCGCCCAGGTTAAAGAACCACTGATTGGTCGCGCTGTTAGGGTCGGTACCCAGCTTCGCCATTGCAATGGTGCCGCGCGTGTTCGAAAGGCTGTATTCGTTTTTCACGGTTGCGTCTTGCGGAATGGCGCTTAAATCCTGCTTAAACCCGCCGCCCTGGATGATGAAATTCCTGACCGACCGGTGGAAAATGGAATTGTTGTACGCGCCCTTATTCATGTAGCTGAGAAAGTTGTCCACCGTCGCGGGCGCGCTCGCCGGAAGCAGCTGAACATCGATATCGCCCGCATTGGTGTGCATGCGGACCAGTTGCCCGGAGCTTTGCGCCCCAAGCGGCAATGCGAAAATCAAAGCGGAAAGACCGAGTGCGAGACTGAAGCCGAATTTCATAAGAGAATCCTCAATTTTAGCGTGCCGTCGAAATCATGAAAACCAACGCCGCCCGCCTGCTGGATAAAGCCGGAATCGCTTACCGGCTGCGAACGTACGAAGTAGACCCGGAAGACTTGAGTGCTGAGACGGTGGCCGCGAAGATTGGGTTGCCTTTGGAGCAAGTTTTCAAGACGCTGGTGCTGCGCGGCGACCGCACAGGCAACCTATTCGCGGTAATCCCCGGCAATACTGAGGCCGACGAGAAAGCCATCGCGCGCCTAAGCGGCAACCGGCGCGTGCAGATGGCGCCGCTCAAGAAGTGCAGGCGCTCACCGGTTACATTCGCGGCGGAGTGACCGTCTTTGCAGCCGCGCGCGCCTTTCCGGTTTTCGTGGATGAGACGGCGGACCTGTTCGAGGAGATCTCCGTTTCCGCAGGCATGCGCGGCGTACAAATTCTGCTCAGCCCTGCCGATTACAAGCGCGCCGCAGACGCCACGGTTGGGGCAATCGCGACCACCAAAAATGTGCATTTGACTTAAGGCGGGCGAGCACCTACCGTTTAGGCATGGAAGTCGATTTCACCCCCGAACAGGAAGCACACCTTCTGCAAGTTGCTCGCTACGAAGGAACTGCTCCCGAGCACTTGGTCAAAAATGCCGCTGTGCGAATGCTGGACGACGACACGCGTTTCCGTGCCGCTGTGCAGCGAGGCATCGATCAAGCCGATCGCGGAGAGTTCATCGACGAAGAGGAAATGGACGCTCGCTTCCGCAGAATGCTGGAACCGTGATGCTGATTCGCTGGACGCCGGAAGCTGCGGATGACCTCGATTCGATCCATCGTTACCTGAGAGAACATCACCCACATTTTGCGTCGCCCACCATGCGCAAGCTATATGGCGCAGCCCAGTCGCTCAAAAAGATGCCGCACCGGCGACGTGCGGGTCGTATGGGCGGTAGTCGCGAACTAATATGTGCTCCGCTGCCATATACATCATTGTTTACCGGGTTGCAGGCGAAAAGGTCGAAATCTTGCACATCGACCATGCCGCGCAGGAAAGCGGCAGCTAACAGCAGGCTTGCTTCATCGCCAGCCATTCAATTCAACCATTCCATCCACGTGGTAACCACCAGCGCGTGAGCCACCATGGAGGCGCGAATGCTTCTCCCAGCGCGATACGCTTCGCCCCAGAACGCACTGGCCACTGTCGCAAACAATGCCATGCGCCAGTTCGGGAAGCCGCGAAAGCCCAAATGGCACAACCCGAAAACCACCGACGCAATCGCCAGTGCCATCCAACGATTTCCGGTGAGGCGCATCATCCATTGCTGCAGAATGCCGCGAAACACAAACTCTTCCGATAGCGCCACCACCCACAAGATTCCAAGGAAAATTCCGAGCGCTTGCCATTCCTGCCCGGGCCGCCCGTGGAACGTCACGATGCCCAAAGCCCACCCCAGCGGGATTCCCACCGGCAGAAAGTATAAAAAATAGCGCAGCCCCACCAGGCATTCGCGCCGCGAAGGGATGAAGCCGAAGCCCAGGCCCTGAAACCCGCGCTGCAACAGCATCACGGAGGCGCCCAGGCGTATTAGCATCAAATGGCCCAGCACGTCGATATACACCTTGTTATAAGGGGGCAGATAGATTTGTTTGAAAATTTTGGAAAGGTATACCGCCCCTAACAGAACAATGAAGCCCAAATCCGCAGCCATGGATTTCGGAAAGATCACGAACCAAAAGCTGGCCGCAATAGCAATGCAGAAGAGTTCTATGAACGGCGCCTGATGAATCTGTCCCGTGGGCTGCGCGTAAATCAAATAGGGAACAACGGCGCTCAAGGCCAATAGCGGCGCCAATACAGAGGCCGTAAACGTGCGGCGAAGCCACTCCCGGACGGCCCGAAAACCGGGGACAAGATAGAATACGAATTCCACCAGAAACGCCGCGATCACCGGAATGGCCACTTTTTCTGGGATGCCGCGCTGCCGCGCCAACACCATGCCCGCCACCGGTAAAACGATCCAGCCCAACAGGCAAGTCAGCCAGAAGCTGCGGAAGCCTGTCTTATTTTGCATCGCTGTCATCGTAGCATCGGGGTCGTGGCCGCTTTCCGCAGCGGAGCCGCCGAAGGATCTGGCGCGTCTGGTGGCGCATCGCGAAAGTGAAACACTGGCGTCGAGAAACCAGTTTACTTACCGCCAGACCGTTTTGGTGGAAGAATTGACGGAACGCGGCACGCGCAATGGCGAATATCGTGAAACGCGCGACGTGATTTTTTCGCCCGTGAAGGAGCGCGAAGACGTGGTGGTGGCCGCGCCGCGCTCCACGCTACGCAATCTGGTGTTGACCGAAGAAGACTTCGCCGATATCCGCAACATACAGCCCTTCGTGCTGGTGGAAGACCTCTTCCCCATTTACGAAACGAAGTTCAAAGGCGAACAGCCCATGGACGGCGAAGATTGCTGGGTGCTGCAGGTGAAGCCGCGCCAGATTCTGCAGGGGCAGCGCCTCTTCGATGGCCTGCTCTGGGTGCGCAAGACGGATTATTCCGTCGTGCGGTCCGAAGGGCAGGCCGTGCCGCAAATCCGCACCACGAAAGCGGAAAACCTGTTTCCGCGCTTCACCACCATCAGGCGCAAAGTGGGCGACTTTTACTTCCCCATACAGACCTTCGCGGACGACACGCTGTTCTTCCGCACCGGCCCGCAACGCATCAAGCTCACCGTGCGCTATGAGAGCTACAAGAAGTTTGGGACGGATACTACGGTGACCTTTAAATAAGGCTGTTTCAGGCGGTGGTTACGTTTTCCGCCTGCAGCCCCTTGGGCCCCTGCTTCACCTCAAACTCAACCTGCGCTCCCTCATCCAGGCTGCGGTACCCATTCGATTGAATGGCGGAAAAGTGAACGAACACATCGTCACCCGTGGACCGTTGAATGAAGCCGAAACCTTTTGACGCGTTAAACCACTTCACAACACCTTTTTCTCTCACGAACGCTCTCCTGAAAATTCCCGAATGGGGGCAAAATCGACATGAGTTTGACAGATTACGCGCGTGAAAATCAAGTAACAGTAATGCGTTCTATACTGGGCGGTTAGATTGCCATGAAATTTATATTCGCTTTACTGGCGTGCGCCATCGCCCTAAGCGCCGCGCCGGAAATTACTTTCAAGGAATACAAGCTGAAAAACGGGCTGCGCGTGATTCTTTCAGAAGATCACTCCGCGCCCACTTACTCCATCGCCGTCACTTACAACGTGGGTTCGCGCGATGAGAAGGCAGGCCGCACCGGCTTCGCCCACCTGTTCGAACACATGATGTATCAAGGGTCTGAGAACGTGGGCAAGGGCGAACATTTCTCCCTCATCCAGAATAATGGCGGCGATATGAACGGCACCACCAGCGCCGACCGTACAAATTATTATGAAATGCTGCCCGCCAACCAACTCGATCTAGGCTTGTTTATGGAAGCCGATCGCATGAAGTCGCTGGTCATCAATCAGGCCAATCTGGACAATCAGCGCAATGCGGTTCAGGAAGAGCGGCGGCTGCGTGTCGACAATCAGCCCTACGGCAAGACGTTCGAAGCGCTTGACAATACCGCCTTTGACAACTTCGGTTATAAGCACTCCACCATCGGCTCCATGGACGATTTGAATGCGGCCACGGTGGAAGATGTGGCGGCGTTTTTCAAACGCTATTACGCGCCCAACAATGCGGTAGTGGCGCTGGTGGGCGATTTCAAAAGTGAAGAAGCATTGAAGAAGGTGGAGCAATATTTCGGCTCCATCCCGTCGCAGCCTGCGCCTCCGCAGCCCGATGTAGCCGAGCCGGAACAGCGCGCCGAGCGCCGCAAGACGCTTGAAGATCAGTTCGCGCAAATTCCGCGCGTAGACATCGCCTACAAAGTGCCCGCCGGCAATTCTCCCGACAATGCCGCGCTCGACCTCATCACCGATGTGATGGGTGCCGGCCAATCGTCCCGGCTCTACCAAAGCATGGTGAAAGAAAAAGAACTGGCCGTACAAGCGCTGTCTTTTCTTCAGTCGCAGCGGGGCACGTCGCTGCTGCTGTTCATCGGTTTAGCCCGTCCAGGAAAGGAAATCGGCACGCTCGAACAATCGATGGAAGCGGAAATTGAACGCCTGCGCACGGAGGTGATTTCGGAAGTCGAATTGGCGCGCGTGAAGATGCGGGCCAAGACGGTTCACTATGCCAGTATTCGCAGCTCTTTGGATCGCGCCACCCAACTAAGTGAGAACGCTGTCTTTTATAATGACCCCGGGCGCATCAACACAGTGGCAGAGATGTACCAGAAAGTGACGCGCGAAGACGTACAGCGCGTGGCGAAGAAATATTTCACAGTAGAAAACCGCACTGTGGTCATCACGCTCCCACAAGCGGCAAAGGCGGTGGCCAAATGATCCGAAGTCAAAAACTAAGCGCGGCGATTTTGGCGGGCGGCGCGTTGCTTTACGCCCAAGGCCCGGCGGGCACCGATAAAGACATTCCCCTCAGCAAGGTGGAACGCAAAAATCGCGCGCCGGTTTCGAAAGAAGTGCTACAGGTCAAGCTGCCGAAACCGCTGGAAGCGAAACTCGACAACGGCATTTCCGTCCTGATTCTTGAAGACCACCGCCTGCCTACTATTTCCGTGCAATTGTTGATCCAGGGCGCCGGCGGCTTATTCGATCCGGCAGACCGGCCCGGTCTCGCCTCTATTGTCGCCGCCATGATGAAAGAGGGCACCAGCACGCTGAACAGCCGGCAAATCTCTGAGGCTATCGATGGCCTGGGCGCCAGTGTTTTCTTCAATGCCGGTTTCGGCACCGCCGACGCGCGCGTGAGTGCCAGCGGCTTGAGTGAAAACTTCGATCTCTGGTTCGCGCTGACGATGAGCACTCTCCAGACCGCAAATTTTCCCGATGGCGAACTGCAGAAGTTTAAACAGCGCCAGCTTACCGGCCTAAAGCAGCAGCGCGCGCAATCGTCATTCCTGGCCCATGAAATGTTTCGTAAAGCGGTGTACGGCAAGTTCCCCGCTTCAGTGGTTACATCCACGCCGGCTTCGCTTCAGGCCATCACTTCGGATGAATTAAAGGCCTGGCGCGATCAACGCTATGTCCCGCAAAATTCCATCCTCGCCATCGCGGGCGACGTGAGCGCCAAGACCCTCATCCCCAAACTCAATCGCATGACCGCGGAGTGGAAGAAGTCCGATTACCGCGCCGTCACGCCGCAGACGCCTAAGCCTGCCGAAGGGCGCAGGGTGTTCCTGGTGGACCGGGCGAATTCCGTCCAGACAAGCCTGATGATGGGCAACCTGGCTATCGACCGCGCCAGCCCGGATTACATCGCTCTCACCGTGATGAACCGCGTGCTCGGCGGCGGCCCGGCCAGCCGGCTCTTCACGAATTTGCGTGAGGAAAAATCTTACACTTATGGCGCATACAGCGGCTTTGAGGCTTCGGAATTGGTTGGCCCCTGGCTAGCGAATTCCGAAGTTCGCACCGCCGTGACTGAGGGCGCCATGACGGAGTTTTTGAAAGAGCTGAATCGCATCCGCGATGAAAAGGTGGGCGCCGCGGAACTGGAACAGGCGCAGCATTCCATCGTGTCCAAGTTCGCGCTTTCCCTGGAACAGCCGGGTGAAGTGCTCTCCTACGCCACCACGCGCAAGCGCTTCGGGCTGCCCGATAACTACTGGGAGACGTACCCCGCGCGCATTGCCGCCATAACGCCGGACGATATTGAGCGCGTAGCCAAGAAGTACATCGTGCCCGCGAACATGCAGATCGTAGCCGTCGGCGACGCGAGCAAAATTAAGGCCGTGATGGAGAAGTACGGCGACGTTAACGTATACAACTCCGATGGCTCGCGCGTGGCTCAATAGACGGCAGATAATCCTTTTGGCCTGGTTTGCGCTCGCCGCTTGCGGGCGCAAAAAAGCCAAGGTTTCGCCGCCTCCTTCCGCCGCGCGCCGGCAGCCTCGCGCACCCGCCGCACCGCCTCCTCCAATCGGTTCGGTCGAGACCGGCGTCGCCAGTTGGTATGGCGTTCCCTATCACGGCAGGCAAGCCGCCAACGGCGAAATTTACGATATGGAAAAGCTCACCGCCGCGCATCGCACGCTGCCGTTTAACACCTGGGTGCGCGTGGAAAATCCGGCGAATGGAAAAGCTGTCAACGTGCGCATCACAGATCGCGGGCCCTTCGTGGGCGACCGCATTATCGACCTCTCTCACGCAGCCGCGCAATCGATTGAAATGATCGGCCCCGGCGTGGCCCGCGTGCGTGTGGTGATCATTGAAAATCCCCAAATTCCGGAGCCCGCCGTCTTCGCGGTGCAGGTGGGTTTGTTTCGCAATCGCGAAAATGCGGAGCGTCTGCGCGATAAGCTGATCGGTCTTTACGGCTCGGCCAAACTGGTGGAGCGCGAAGGCGCAAGCCCCCTGTATCGCGTACTCGCCGGAGCGCTCAGCACGCCGGAAGATGCTGAGGCATTGGCCGTGCGCATTCGAGGAGATATCTCCGTTCCCGAGGCCTATGTCGTACGCCTCGACCCAATGGTGAATTAGACTCAAGCAGTCGAAATGCACCATGGAAGTATTGACCCCCCGCATGGCTTTGTGGGGCAGTCGCCGCAGATTGAATCCATCCGCCGGCAAATCGAGAGAATCGGAAACTCGCGTAGCCCTGTACTGATTCTGGGCGAAAGCGGCACGGGCAAAGAAGTGATCGCCCGGTCGCTGCATAACCAGAGTCCGCGCGGTACGTTTGTGCCTATCGATTGCGGTTCACTTGTGGGCCCGTTGATGGAAAGCGAACTTTTCGGCCACGTGAAAGGCGCGTTTACCGGAGCTTCCGAAAACAAGCGCGGCCTGATTGAAATGGCCAACGGCGGCACCGCCTTCTTCGATGAAATTGGCGACCTGCCCCTGGAGTTGCAGGTTAAACTGCTTCGCCTTTTGCAGGAGCGCGAATACCGGCCGGTCGGTTCCGTGCATCGACAAAAAGTTGAAATTCGTGTCATCGCCGCCACCCATCGCGATCTGACGCGCGAAGTGGAACGCGGCAATTTCCGGCAGGATCTGCTGTATCGCCTGAAAGTCATCACCATGCGTATTCCGCCTCTGCGCGAACGCAAAGAAGATATTCCCCTGCTGGCGGAGCGCTTCCTTAGGAAAAGCAGCAACGCGGAGCTTACTCCGGAAGTGGCCGATGCCCTGATGCTTCACGATTGGCCCGGCAATGTGCGCGAGTTGCAGAACTGCATGGATTGCCTGGGCGCCATGGACAATGGCGGCCCGCTCTCCCTGGCCGATCTGCCCTCGGCCGTGCAGTACGCCTGCCGCGCCTTCGAACCTTCGCCAATGCCATCCCCCATGCTGATGGAGCTAAGCAAGCTCGCTGAAAATGTGGGTGTCCGGCGCCCTGTAATTCCGCTGCACGAAATGGAGCGCCAGGCCATCATAGATGCCATTGAGCAGACGGGCGGCGACCGCGGCGTGGCTGCCGTGCTCCTCGGAATCGGCCGCACCACGCTTTACCGCAAGTTGAAAGCTTATAATCTCGAAATTGAACCTAGCGCTCGATGCCACCTACAGCTTAGGGAGTGAACTCTCCGGCGTGGGCATTTACTCGCGTGAATTGCTGCGGATTTTAGCGGCAACCCACCCAAGGCAGCAGTTCCACTGGAAGTACCGCCCGAACCGTTTTCTGAAAGCTGTGCGTGAGCCCAAACCGCCGAATGTCTCGCGCGGCGTGCTCTGGGACACGCTCGGCCCCCGGCACGGCATGTTTCACGGGCTGAACCAACGCCTCCCGCAACGCCGCTACCGTTTCCAAATCGCCACTTTTCACGATCTTTTCGTACTCACCGGCCAATACAGCACCCCGGAGTTCCGCAGCCGCTTCGCCGTCCAAGCCCGCCATGCTGCCGCACAAGCCGACCTCATCATCGCCGTCTCACACTTCACCGCCGGACAAGTTCATGCCTTGCTCGGAGTAGAAAAAAGCCGCATTCGCGTAATCCATCACGGCATCGTGCCCCGCACGGTTCCGCAACTCCCACGCGAAAAAATGGTGCTCTGCGTCGGCGCCATCCAAACCAGGAAAAACTCGGGCAGACTGCTGGAAGCGTTCCGCGCCATGCCTTCCGATTGGCGATTGGTGCTGGCCGGTTCAGCCGGCTTCGGATCGGAAGCCCTGCTCGCCACCCAGTACGATCGCGTCACCATCACCGGCTACATCGCCGACGGCGAACTAGCCAAACTTTACGCCACAGCCTCCATCTTCGCTTTTCCCTCGCTCGATGAGGGTTTCGGCATGCCCGTTCTGGAAGCCATGACCGCCGGCGTCCCCGTAATCACCTCGAACCGCAGCGCACTGCCCGAAGTCGCTGGCGATGCCGCAATTCTGATCGACCCCGAAAATACAGATGAGCTTGCAAGCGCCCTGAACCAATTAGCTCAAAACGAAAAGTACCGCTCAGAGCTCGCCGGGCGTGGCAAAACGCGAGCGCAACTCTTCACCTGGCAACGCGCGGCACAAGAAACCTGGACCGCCTACCAGCAACTACTGCCGCTTACTTCTCTTCCTCAACCGCAATCTTCAGAGCCTTCAAGAAGCGCTGATCCTGCGTAGTAAAACGCATTTTGCTTGAGGTAAGCTTCACATCCTCGGCAGGCATGGCGGGCTTTTCGTTCTCTTCTCTCTTGTTGAAACCGATGGTCGCTTCCAGCACCAGGAATACGTCGAATCCCGCGTGCTTAATCTCGCCGATAGCCTCCGCGATGCGCTCGGAATCGGACAGGGAATCATTGATCGCGTTTCCAAGATCATGCATTAACGTTTTCAGACGATCTTCCATGATGACGGTACTCCCTTCCTCTTTCGGATGCGGCCCTCTGTCCTGCGGTTTCAAGATGCTGATCTGTAGTGATTGTACTGCATTCATGCCCTACTATCGGCAGCTCTTCAGAAAGGCTTTAGGCATCCGCAGCATGAAATATAACCCGCTTTTGCCGGCATTGATACCATAAAGCCATGTTCAAGAAGAACATCGCCGGTCAGGCGCGCCTGTTTGTCCGCCATGTGGTGCCCGCCGCCGTCCGTCCCGTTCACACGCTTTGGCATGAGATCGTCGGATTTCTGTTCGTGGTGCTGGCCGTTTTCATCGGCGGCGCCGGCGTCCGCACCTGGGCCCAATACAAGGGCGACCCCGCCGAATTCCTGAAAATTGCCCTCTCCGCCTGTTTCGCCATCGTGCTGGCCGGGTTCGGCATCTCCTCGTTCCGCAAAGCGCGCAAAATTTCGCGCTCATGAATCCCGCAAAACCCACCAACGCCGAAAAGCCGGGCGAATTTCCCTACACCCGCGGCATTTTCCCCGAAATGTACCGCACCCGCCCCTGGACAATGCGCCAGTACGCGGGCTTCGGAACCGCCGAGGAAAGCAATCGCCGCTATCGCTACCTGATCGGCCAGGGCACCACCGGCCTTTCGGTCGCCTTCGATCTGCCCACTCAAATGGGTATGGATTCCGACCATCCCCTCGCCTCAGGCGAAGTAGGCCGCGTCGGCGTTGCCATCTCCTCCCTCGCCGATATGGAGCGCCTCTTCGCCAGAATCCCGCTGGCCGAAGTCTCCACTTCGATGACCATCAATTCCACAGCGTCCACCCTGCTCGCGCTCTACGTCCTGGTCGCGCGTCAGCAGGGCGCCGACCCCCGCAAACTTTCCGGCACCGTCCAGAACGACATCCTCAAGGAGTACATCGCGCGCGGCACCTACATTTATCCCACCCGCCCCGCCATGCGCATCGTCACCGATCTGTTCGCCTGGGCCGCCCGCGAAGTGCCCGAATGGAACACCATTTCCATCAGCGGCTATCACATCCGCGAAGCCGGCTCCACCGCCGCGCAGGAGCTCGCCTTCACCTTCGCCAACGCCATCGCCTATATCGAAGCTGCCGTTTCTGCCGGACTCGCGGTCGATTCCTTCGCGCCGCGCCTCTCTTTCTTCTTCAACGCCCACAGCAACTTTCTCGAAGAGATCGCCAAGTTCCGCGCCGCGCGCCGCATTTACGCGAATCTGATGCGTGATCGTTTCGGCGCCCGCGAGCCCCGCTCGCTGAAATTACGCTTCCACACGCAAACCGCCGGTTCCACCCTTACCGCCCAGCAGCCCGATGTCAATATCGTGCGCACCACCCTTGAGGCACTCTCTGCGGTCCTCGGCGGCACGCAATCGCTCCACACCAATTCTCGCGATGAAGCCCTCGGCCTGCCAACGGAAGAATCCGCGCGCATTGCCCTCCGCACGCAGCAAGTGATCGCGCATGAAACCGGCATTGCGGATGAGCCCGATCCGCTCGGCGGCAGCTATTACATTGAAGAGCTGACGAATCGCCTGGAGCGCGAAGCACTCGATTACATCCAGCGCATCGACGGCATGGGCGGCGCCCTGCGCGCCATCGAGCGCGGCTACATTCAATCGGAAATTCAGAACGCCGCCTACGCCTTCCAGACCAAGGTCGAAAGCGGTGAACAGATCATCGTCGGCGTCAACAAATATCAGACCGAAGGCGGCGCCGGCGTGCCCACCTTCCGTATCGATCCCGCGCTTGAACAGTCGCAGATCGCGCGGCTTCGCGACGTTCGCGCGTCAAGAAGCGTAAGCGAAGTGGCGCGGTTCCTGACCGCCATCCAGACTGCCGCGCGCGGCGCCGAAAACCTGATGCCGCACATTCTGGCGGCAGCCGAAGCTTACGTCACCGTAGGTGAAATTGCCGACGCGCTCAAATCTGTATTCGGCGAATACAAAGACGCGGCGTTCGCATAAAATTTCGCCACGGTAGTCGCCGGAACGCCAGCGTCCCGAAGCCCCAGCTTATGCATCAGCCGGCCCACGTGGTCTTCGTCATAATGCACGCCGAACCGCGTCTCAATCACCGAAGCCAGGCGCGCCGTGGTCCAGCGATCCGTCATGTAGCCCGAAGCGCAAGCGCCATCGCGAAAGATCAGCACAACTTCGCCAAGCTGTTCGGGGGTTAATCGGCTGGGGCGGCCCGTCGCTCTGCGTTTGCGTAGCGAGTCCACTCCCTGCCGTGTTAGGGCATTGTGCCAGCGCGATGTTGTGGTGCGGCTAACACCATACATGCGTGCCACTCTTGCCTGTGATGTTCCAGTCAGCAACTGTTCAGCCGCCGCCAACCGTCTACGTTCCATTTCTTCGCGTGTAAGAGCGCTTTCGGAAGCGTTCATCGTTTACGCGCGTACCAACAACCAGAGCACTGCCAGAATAACACGAAAACATAAACATGCAATCGTGTTCTTTGTCGAAAAGCTTATTCGGCGGCTGCGGGTTCCGGGTGCGCGACGTGCTTCACTTTCGCCGCAATGGTTCCAATCACAGACCCAATCGCTCCGGCAGCCGAACCCAACACGCCATGATGTTCACCGGCGCCCTCACCATGCTCAGCACCGGCCGGAGCCACAACCGGCTTCAGCCCTTCGCGCAACTCCTGCGTCCGAGCGCGATGCGCCATCTTACGCTTTCGCTGTTTGCCAAAGCGTGCTTTATCTCCATTGCGGGCCGACATAATCTTCTTAGGTTACCAAAGCCCCGCCGGAAGCGCTTTGCCAGGCTCTTCATCGTTTGGCCGGGCAGTCGTCAGGTTTCCAGACAAGCCGGTCCACAGCGCCGGGCAGGGCAAACCGGACAGCGTCTTCCGCAACAATGCGAACCAGTAAGAAACAGGCTGCATTGACCGGTGTGCCGGTCGATGCAAAAGAATGGATCAGTGATTCAGTGGGTTCGGCACGAGCTAGGAATTGACTTCGCTTTTTCGTCGCAATATAAATCATGTTAATAACGATGACTAACACCGCGATAGCTGTGCCGAATCGGGGATTCAGTTCCCGCAAAAGGACAAACGCAAGTCCCACAAGCATCGCCAACCCCGCGCTTGCCAGATAAATTTGACGGCTCGGGATTGGGTAGTGGTTCAGTTTGAAGTTGAAAATTTATCGGTGTGGCTTACCAGTTTTAGCCTTGCAGCATCGCGGGCTTCACTAAGGGATTGAGTCCACGATCTCCCGCATTCGAGGAACAGACTGAAATACTTATCCATCAATAACTCTGTTTCAGGGTCCTTAGATTTGATTACGGCTCGCAGGTCTTCCTCGCCCATCGGTTCAAATGTAAAGACTCCCAGCTTGCTTGCTACAGCCGCTGCCAGGGGAAGGCGAAAGGCTTCAAGCTCGACTTCCTTTTGTGTTCCGAGATTATCAATACTCATGATATAAACGTACCATGCCTTCCCGAGCAAGCAAGCCAAATCGCCCACGTGACCCAAACCTGCTAGCGCGGTCCGTCATGGAAGATTTAATCGGCGAGAAGATGGACGGCTCACCACTAGAACCAAGAGAACCCGAACGCGAGAAGAACCCGGCGGCGGTAGCATTGTCTAAACTCGGGGCATCGAAGGGCGGCTTGGCGCGCGCGGCTTCGTTGTCCAAACGGAAACGGTCGATCATCGCCAAAAAGGCGGCGGCTGCGCGATGGAGTCAGAAATAGGTTCCTCCAAGTCATTGATTCTAAGACGAATATATTTAGGAATAAATTTTGTAGCTTTTGGTGAAAATGCGTGTATCGTTATCAATATAAACGGTTTTCCGTTTAGGAGAAACAATGCCGCTTTCGAAACTTCAAGCAGGAGAGCTTTTCGTCAGATATCAAACCGGCCTCTGGCGATGCGTTGTCGAGTACGGTTTTGATCGTTACCGAAGACAGCCGGGAAAGTCGGATCACCGTCAAGGAACGGCCGCTAGCCTGATCCATGACTACATGATTGCTGGTGCACGAAAAGTCTTCGCGGAAGATGTAGAATCCGGCGCAGTCAGGTTTATCGAGGTAAAAGGTACCGATGTCACGCTCATGGAGATTGAGGAATCGGTGGTCATTTGGTTTAAGAAGCTGACGGGTGGTCGCCAAGCCTGCCGAAATAAGACTGGCCTTTCGGGGCGGTTGTTTTGGGGGGAGTGCGAAGACATTCCTGGAATCGCCCCTGCCGCTACCGTTGTTCACGTCGGGTATACACCAAATGCCGATCAAACTAAAGTTGCCAGGGTCTCTATTGTGAGACCCAAGCGGGATAGTAAGAAGCCAGAGTGGTTCTTTGATATTGAGCGGCCAAAGGATGCGTTGCGGGTGGCATCCCAGCAACGGGACGATAGCGGTGAGGGTTCGAAGACTGCCCTGAGGCTCATAATAAGCCCGGATCAATCATCTCTCTTGGGTTAGAACTCGATACAGACAAAATCGAATCTCACATGGCCAACAGCTTCAATCCGGAGATGCTCGTGCTTGCTCGGGAATCGCGGGGGCTCACGCAAGGCGTTCTTGCCGACAGGTTGAACGTCGAACAGGGAACCTTGTCCAAATTCGAAGCGGGGCTGCTTCCCGTTTCTGACGATATGCTTGTGAGGATATCGGGCGTCCTACGCTATCCTGCTAGCTTTTTTTTGAATACTGAACGGGTCTATGGCTTTAACTCCAGTGTGTTTTTTCACAGGAAACGTGCCGCGATTCCGGACCGGACGCTAAGAGCGATACATGCGCAAATAAACATTCGGCGCTTTAATATCAAGCGGCTCTTGCGTGCGGCGCAGTTAGACAGTCCCTACAAGTTCTACCCACTTGACATATCAGAATTTCAGGGAAAGCCCGAACGAGTGGCACAGATGGTGCGGGGCATGTGGCACATTCCACCGGGGCCGATTCATAACGTGATGAGGCTTATCGAGGACGCTGGGGGATTGGCTGTGAAGTTGGATTTTGGAACTCGCCAGATCGATGCAATTAGCGAGTGGGTTCCAGACAGCGTTCCGCTATTCTTCATCAACGCCTCATCGGAAATCACGGGCGACCGCTTAAGATTGACGCTTGCCCACGAAATCGGTCATATATTCATGCACCAAGTTCCCAATGAATACATGGAAAAGCAGGCGAATTTGTTTGCGGCAGAACTCCTGATGCCCGCACGTGAAATCAAGTCTTCTCTTTACAAGCTGACGCTTGCAAGGCTTGCCAACTTGAAAAGTGAATGGCGAGTATCGATGGCTGCCCTAGTTGAACGCGCCTATGAGTTGAAGACCATAACTGAATCTCAGAGAAAATACCTTTACATTCACCTATCACGCCGGGGTTACCGGATAAGAGAGCCAGAAGAGACCGATATACCCATTGAGTCACCATCTCTTTTAGGGCGCATGATAGACGCTCACCTCGGGCCACTCGGCTACAGCGGAGCGGAGTTGTCTTCGTTCGTGAATCTCGATCAGGAAGAGTTCAACGATATCTACCAGCGGAGCGGAAAACTGAGACTGATCGGCTAGTTGACATTGCATTGTCGAGCAAGCATAATATCAGTATGAACAGGATGGATACAACACGTCGCGCTCAAGTGATCAGGTGTTTGGTCGAGGGCAATTCGATCAACTCAACTTCGCGCATGACGGGCGTTGCGAAAAACACCATCCTGAAACTGTTGGTAGAGATTGGCGCGGCTTGCTCCCGCTATCTCGATGTCACCATGCGTAACCTGAAGTGCGAACGGTTGCAAGCTGATGAGGCATGGAGCTTCTGTTATGCCAAGCAGAAGAACGTTAAGCCGGAACACTTCGAAGACGGCGGCTATGCTGGCGATGTGTGGGCATGGGTTGCCATCGACGCGGATACCAAACTTATTCCGTCATGGCTGCTCGGCAAGCGAGATGCTGGCAGTGCAACAGAATTCATTCAGGACCTCGCAAGCCGTCTTTCGAATCGCGTCCAATTGACGACCGATGGCCTGAAGGTCTACGTGAACGCAGTTTATGATGCCTTCGGAGAGAACATCGATTACAGCGTGCTCCACAAAGTCTACGGTGCGGTCTCTGCCAATGAGGCGCGTTACAGCCCCGCCAAGTGCATCGGCTGCGAGAAGAACGCCGTCATCGGCGATCCCGCCATGGAGCATGTAAGCACAAGCTATATTGAACGCCAGAACCTCACCATGCGCATGAGTATGAGAAGGTTTACCAGATTGACAAACGGCTTCAGCAAGAAGCTGGAAAATCACTCTGCATCAGTTGCGCTTTACATGATGTACTACAACTTCGGACGCAAGCACAAGACGCTCGGAACCACTCCCGCAGTGAAGGCTGGGCTAACCGATCACATCTGGAGTGTGGAGGAAATCATCGGACTACTTCAGGCCGCTGAACCGAAGGCAACCCGAGCGGCGCGGGGTTCAAACTGAACCACTACCCGGGATTGCCGTCGAATAAGTTAGAAAAGAGTAAGGCAGCAAAGCGAACACCATCCCTGCCAGGCTCAGAACATAGGGCGGCCATGCGGCCTTCCGCCGCCACAGGATGAGGCCCGCAAGCAGTCCCCACGGAAAAAGTAGCCTCCATAAGGAGTGAGGAAGGGTCAACCAAAACGGAGCCTGAAGGGAGAAGCTTCCATCGGAGAAGCGAAAGGAGTTGGCGTGGGATTGCGCGACCGAGGCCAAGGCCGCGCAGCCCAGAAGCAGATACGGAATTAGCGAGAGTCGCACGCGGGGATGAATCAGCAGCATCAGGGGAAGAAGGATAACTGCCGATTCTTTCGAGAGAATAGCCAAGGCAAATAACGTAACTCCCGGCAGGTGCCACCAGCGGCACCGTTCGGCCAGCAACCAGCAAATAAGCGCTCCCAAGCCGAAAGAGAATAGCAGCAACTCGTTAACGGCGGAAAACCACATAACGGCTTCTTGATGTCCTTCATAGACCGCGAAAAAGGCGGCGGCCGCAAAAGAGCCCCGCGCAACGGGTTTGCACAACTGGAAGAGCCCATAGAGAAGCAGCGTGCAGATTATGTGAAGCGCAACGCTAACCGCGTGGTACCGCCAGGCGTGCGTGCCGGCGAATGGCTGGATCGACTCCATCAGCCAGTAACTGGTCGACCTTAGTCGAAAAGTTGGATCGTTCAGGAGTATTTTTGTCCCATCCCATGATGCGAAGGCGCGTGCCTGCATCAGGTTTGGGTAATCGTCCCCGATGAGCGGGATAGTCATAGCTGGCGCATAAGCAATCGCGCAAAGAGCGCACAGGGCGAGTAGGCGGTTGCGAAACAACATTGCCGGAGCTAAAAGCTTGCCATAATGACAGGCGCAACGTGACAAGCCCCAGCGTTCCCCAAGTCTCCTCCCGCCGCTGGCTCATGATTTCGCTCGCGTTCTTCGCCACGGTGGTGAATTATTTAGACCGCCAGACGCTCTCCGTCGCCGCTCCGGTCTTGCGCGAACAGTTCCACATGTCGAACGTGGAATACTCGCGCGTGCTCTTCGCCTTCCTGCTTGCCTACACCATCATGAATGGCGTCTCCGGCCCGCTCATCGACCGGCTCGGCACGCGCCTCGGCTATGCGCTTTGCATCGCCTGGTGGTCCGCCGCCGCCATGCTCCACGGTTTCGCGCAAGGCGCCATAAGCCTCGCGGCGTTCCGTTTCCTCCTCGGCATGGGCGAAGCGGGCAACTGGCCGGCCGCCGTCAAAGTGGTCGCGGAATGGTTCCCCGCACGCGAACGCGCCCTCGCTTCCGGCATCTTCAACAGCGGTTCCGCAGTTGGAGCCCTCCTTGCTCCCCCAGCCGTCGCCTTTATCCTCCTGCATTACGGCTGGCGCGTCGCCTTCGTCGCCATCGGCCTAGTCGGCTTCGTGCTGCTCGCCTTTTGGCTCCCCACGTACCGCACCCCCTCCGGCCAATCGGCCGAAGCGCCCCGAAACAGCCCGCCGCTCTTCACCCTGCTGCGCCACCGATTCGTCTGGAGCTTCACCCTCTCCAAAATCTTCTTCGACCCCGTCTGGTATTTCTACATCTTCTGGTTCCCCGAATACCTCAAGAACGCGCGCCACTTCGACATGGCCTCCATCGGCAAGTTCGCCTGGATCCCCTTCCTGGTCGCGGGCGCGGGCAACATCTTCGGCGGCCTGCTCTCCAGCTTCCTGCTGCGCCGCGGTCTTTCCGTCACTCTGGCCCGAAAGCTCGCCATCACAGCTTTCGTCCTGCTCATGACCGCCGCCATCCCCGCCGTGCTGGCCCACTCCGCCGCTCTCTCCATCGCCTGCGTCGCCATCGCCATGACCGGCTATACCGGCGCGCTCGCCAACATGCTCTCGCTCCCGGCCGACGTCTTCCCCGGCCACGCCGTAGGCTCCGTCTATGGCCTCGCCAGCATGGGCTCCGGCTTCGGCGGCATGGTCTTCGCGCTCCTCACCGGCTGGGTTGTCGACCACTATTCCTACACGCCCGTCTTCATCGGCTTCGGCCTGCTCCCGCTCATCTGCGCAGCCATTCTATGGTTCGTCACCGGCCCGCTGCGCCCCGAAGTAGACTGAAGCTTCACGCGCTACTCATGCTCTTACCCACGCTCGCTCTCCTCTTCGCCCCTGCCTCTGTCGCGCCACTCCAGCAGCAACTCGCCGCCATCGCCGCCGAAGCCAAGGGCACCGTCTACGTCGATTGCGCACTCCCCGGCACGCCCCTCTCCTGCGGCCTTCACCGTCGCGGCCATCCGCCCATGCAGTCCGTCTTCAAGCTGCCTGTCGCCCTCGCCGCGCTCCATCTGGTCGAAACCGGCCGCCTCTCGCTCGATGGGCCCATCCGCTTCCTTCCGAGCGACCGCATCCTGCCCACCACCTACAGCCCGCTGCAGGACAAGTACCCCAACGCCGATGTCGATATCCCCCTGCGCGAACTGCTGCGTCTTGCCGTCACGCAGAGCGACAATGCTGCCGCCGACACCGTGCTGCGCGTTATCGGCGGCCCCGGAGAGCTCACAAAATACATGCACTCGCTCGGCGTGAAAGGCTTCCACCAGCAAGACAGCGAAGCCGCACTCCATCGCGACGTCCAAGCGCAATACAACAACTGGTTCGAGCCCGAATCCGCAGTCGCTCTCCTGCGCCAACTAGCCGATCGTCCGCCCTTAAACAAAGAACACGCCGGCATCCTGATGACCTGGATGAAGGAGACCTCCACTGGCCCGCACCGCATCAAAGGCCTGCTCCCCCCCGGCGCCATCGTCTATCACAAGACCGGAACTTCCGGCGTTCACAACGGCCTCGCACACGCCACCAACGATATCGGCCTCATCGCCATGCCCGATGGCCGCCGGCTTGCCCTCGCCGTCTTCGTCACCGATTCGCACGCCGATGAAACCACCCGCGAAGCCGTCATCGCCCGCATCGCCAAAGCCATCTATGACGCCGCGCTTGAGCGGAGCAAGTAGTCGCTATATAGGCTGCTGCGGCTGGCCCGAAGGCAAGCCGAAATACTTCCTCCACTCAAATGTCGTCGAACTCCAAAGCACCTTCTATCAGCCGCCCTCCGTCGCGCTGGCCGAAAAATGGCGAGCTCTCGCTCCGCCCCATTTTCAGTACTGCATCAAAGCCTGGCAGCTTATCACACACACACCCTCAAGCCCCACATACCGCAAGCTAAAGCAGCCCATCGCCCCGACGGAGGCCGAAGAGTTCGGCTCCTTCCGGCCCACCGAACAGGTCGCGCTCGCCTGGGAGCGCACGGCCGAAATCGCTCACGCGCTCCAGGCTGCGGTCGTTGTCTTTCAATGCCCCAAATCCTTCCTGCCTACCAGCGGCAACATAGAAAACCTGAACCGGTTCTTCACGCAAATCGGCCCGCAGCCCTTCACTCTCGCCTGGGAGCCGCGCGGCGAATGGCCCGCCGAATTGGTCCAGCGAATCTGCATCCTACATAACCTGGTCCACTGCGTCGACCCCTTCTATTCCGTCTCCGTCACCACCGACACGAATTATTGGCGGCTGCATGGCATCGGCGGCTACCGCTACCGCTATTCCGATGAAGATTTAGACCGCCTGCTCACTACCTTGCGCGACGCCGAACAGGCAGGCCGTGCGCCCCACTACATCATGTTCAACAACGTCTGGATGAAAGACGATAGCCGCCGCTTCGCCGAACGCTTGCGAATAAACGAAACTTAACGTCGCGCCCGTAATCGAATGGCGAGCTACCTGCATCTATACGGGTATGAAACATTCCATTTCGCTTTTCGCAGTTGCGTTTCTCCTTTCCGTGCCCGCGTCGGCGCAAGATCAACGCCGCGGAACCGATCAGAATGGTAACCGGGATTTCAGCCGGGGGCACATTCCCTCGCAAGGTCCGCAGCCTACGAACCAGCAACAAGCCCAGCCGCCGGTCTATAACCAGCAGCAACAACAGGGCAACATCAGGCAACAGTCTCCTGAGGTTGGCTTCGACCGCCAGGCGCAGCAGAATCGCGGACAGCAGCAGTACCCGCAAAATCAAATCCAGCAAGGCCGTGCCGACGAACATTACAATCGCCAGAACCGCTCCGAATATCGTGGCTATGCCGATCGCGACGGCCACCCCAATGCGCCGCACGTCCATAATGACGATCGCTGGATCGGCCACGATTACAACCGTGAAAACGGCTACTACCGCCAGGACACCCCCTGGCAATACGGTCGCTTCACCGGCATAGGGCGCGATCACATCTATCGCTTAGGCGGCGGCAACCGCGACCGCTTCTGGTTCAATGGCAACTATTTCGGCGTCGCCCGCTACGATTACGGCTATGTCAACGATTGGCGCTGGAACGGCGACCGCATCGTAGTCTATGAAGACCCCGAACATCCCGGCTGGTACCTGGCTTACAACACGCGCCTCGGCACTTACGTTCATGTCGAATACTTCGGCAACTAAGTAGCTTACTAACTAAGTCAAATGCACCCGGAGGAAGCGTCCGGTATGCGAAGTCTCACATGCCGCCACTTCCTCCGGCGTACCTGACACCACCACCTGCCCGCCCGCATGCCCCCCCTCCGGCCCTAAGTCAATTACATAATCTGCTGTCTTGATAACATCCAGGTGATGCTCAATCAACAACACAGTATGTTGCGCATCCACCAACCGGTTCAAAGACTGCAGCAATCTCTCCACATCCGCCAGGTGCAGCCCCGTTGTCGGTTCGTCCAGGATATATACCGTGTGCTTCGAACGCTGCAGCTTACTCAGCTCCGTCGCAATCTTGATCCTCTGCGCCTCGCCTCCGGAAAGAGTAGTCGCGGATTGCCCCAGCGTCAGGTACCCCAGACCCAGGTCGCTTAGTACTTCAATCTTCTTACCGATGACCGGCTCACTGGCGAAGAATTGCACTCCTTCCTCTACCGGCATATTCAGCACATCGTCAATCGTCTTCCCACGCACCGTCACGTCCAGCGTCTCGCTATTGAATCTCGCCCCCTTGCAAGCCCCGCACACCACTTCCACATCCGGCATGAAGTAAAGTTGCGTCGTGATCGCGCCCTCGCCCTGGCACTCTTCGCAACGCCCGCCTTTCACATTGAAGCTGAACCGCCCGGCCTTATAGCCGCGCTCCCGCGCAAGTGGCGCATCCGTGAACAGGTCGCGAATGTTGTCGTAAAAACCAATGTAAGTGGCCGGGTTCGATCTGCTGTTCCGCCCGATCGGCGATTGATCGATATTCACAACCTTATGTACATGCTCCATGCCATCCACGCCATCGTGTTCACCCGGCAGCGTGCGCGTATCCACCAGCCGCTTCCACAGCGCCTTAAAGAGAATGTCATTGATCAGCGTGCTCTTGCCGGAGCCCGAAGCGCCCGTGATCGCCACCATCGTGCCCAGCGGAAACGTCGCACTCACACCTTGCAGATTGTTCTCTCTCGCGCCGCGAACCGTCAGCGCGTTCCCATTCCCCTTACGCCGCCGCTTGGGCGTTTCAATCCGCCGCCTGCCCGAAAGAAACTGCCCCGTCGGCGAAGCCTTGCATGCCAGCACATCCGCAATCGCCCCCTGCACCACCACCTCGCCGCCATGCACCCCCGGCCCCGGTCCCATCTCCACAATGTGGTCCGCCGCGCGAATTGTGTCTTCGTCATGCTCCACCACAATCACCGTGTTGCCGATATCGCGCAGCCGCTCCAGCGTCGCAATCATCTTCTCGTTGTCTTTCGGATGAAGCCCGATGCTCGGCTCATCCAGCACATACAGCATGCCCATCAGCCCCGACCCAATCTGCGTCGACAACCGAATACGTTGCGATTCGCCACCCGATAGCGTGCCCGACCGCCTGTTGAAGCTCAAATAATCCAGACCGATCCCCAACAGAAGCTGCAGCCGCGCCCGTATCTCGCCCACCACCTGCCGCCCCGCGTCCGCGCCGCGGCCCGTGGGCTTCACCTTGCCCAAAAACGCGTACAGTTCGTCAAAGTGCAACTGCCCCAAATCGTGAATGGTCTTGCCTTCAATCGTGAAGAGCAGCCTTGTCGCACGCACGCGCGCGCCCTTGCAATCGGGACACGTATGCTCCACCATCACCTTGTCCAGCCACGCTTCCATGCCACTGTTCGCCTCGCCGCGCTGCCGGTAGCGCCGGTACTGCCGCTCAATGCGCCGCGCAATTCCGCCGAAGCCAATCTCCTTGCCTTCCGCGTCTTCCCGCTTCACCTTCGCGCCGGGCGGCAGCAGCATCTTCAGCTTCTTGCCATTCAGCCCTTCCAGAATCGTGCGGCGCACTGTTTCGGTCAGCTTCTGCCACGGCGTATCCAGCGAAAAATTCAGCGCCTTCGAAAGGCTATACATCACACGCCCGTCCCAGGTCTCAGGGTTATATTTGAACGCTTCTTTCACGAAGCAGCCGCCCATGATGCTGCGCTGCGGGTCTGGCACCAACAGTTCCGGATGCGTCAGCTTATGAATGCCCAGGCCGCCGCACGTGCGGCAGGCGCTCTCCGGATTGTTGAACATGAAATATTCCGGCTGTATTCCGCCATACACAAAGCGATGCGTCCTGCTGCATAAGCCACCGTAGAACCGCTCCGCTTCCGCCTTCGTCGCGCCCTTCAAAATCTGCACCTGCAACAAGCCATCGCCCACCAGCAGCGCCGCCGCAACGCCTGCTTTTATCGCCTTCTCGTGCTGCTTCCCCACCACGAAGCGGTCCACCACCGCATCCATATCCTTGACGTTCGCCTCGTCCAATTCCACCTGCGCCGAAATATCCACCTGCTTGCCATCCATTACCAGCAAGCGGCATCCCTTCTTGCGCACTTCGGTCAGCACGAAGTCCAGCTCTTCGCCATACTGCTGGAAAACCGGCGCACGAAGCTCGATCTGCGCGCCTTCGGGCAGCGCCAGAATCGCCTCCAGAATCTGATTCGCAGTCCGGCTCGGTGTCGCCTCACCCGTGCGCGGGCAATGCGGTTTGCCAATGGTCGCGTAAACCAGATTCAGATAGCTCGCAACATCCGTCATCGTGCCCACGGTCGAACGCGGGTTACTGGCAATCGTCTTCTGCTCAATCGAAATTACAGGTGACAGCCCATATACAAAGTCCACATCCGGCTTCGCCACTTGCGCAATGAATCGCTTCGCATAGCTCGATAGCGATTCCATATAGCGCCGCTGACCCTCCGCATAAATCGTGTCGAAAGCCAGGCTCGATTTTCCCGATCCCGAAAGCCCCGTAATCACAACCAGCTTGTCGCGCGGAATGTCCACCGAAATGTTCTTCAGGTTATGAACACGTGCCCCCTGCACCGAAACTGTCGTGCGCTGCTTAGAACTCATCGGGCTCCTGCGTGGCATACACAAACGCCAATTCTTCCACTTGTATGTTGCTCCGCTTAGTAAGTTGCAGTGGCGTTGAGGCTTTACCGATCAGCCCTTGGTCCGCCAGATACTCGCACGCCGGCGTCACGCATTCCATATTGAAATTGCGCTTGAAATGCGCATCGATCTCCGTCGCCGACCGCGCCTCCCCCACCTCGCGAAGATGATCCAGAACCGGCTGGAACAAAGTCGTGGCCCGCTCCGCTACATAACTGTCAATCGCCTCCAAAGCCGCCTGCACTCGCCTGCCGGTCTTCTTCTCGTTCAGCAGGCCGGCATAAATCAACCGGAAGAAATCCGGGTTCAACTGCATCGCCTGCGGAATCACTTCGCGGTCCGCCAGCATCCGGCGCCCCAGCACTTCTATGCGCGCCAGCGGCGTTGCGGCGTACAAAATCCAAAGCGCGCTGTACTCCAGATCGCCGCGCGTCACAAACCATTTATGAGCTTTGTCAATGTTCCGCAGCGCCTCCATGCCCGCCGCCAGCAGCTGAACCTTCGTGTCGCGCTCGCCAATCCCAATCAGCCTTTCGCAAAGCCCGGCGATGGTCTCGTCATGCGTATAGAGCAGCCGCCCCTTGGCTAGCAGCGAGTGCATGAAGGAATTACGCACGGCCCCTTCCACCATCCTGCGGAAGTCCGTGCGCGCCATCGGAAACGCATGAACGTTCAGCCCATCCGCATACAAAGCAATGTGCGGCGTCTCAAATTTCGCATCGTCGACCGTCACCAGCGCCAGGTCGATATCGCTTTTCTCCCAGACCGTATCGTGCGCCAGGCTGCCGCATAAAATCGCCGCCACAACAGACCTGTCCTGCTTCACGCGCGCAATCAGCTCACCCAAAGCGTCATCGAACTTCTTTTGAATCGCTCCCCTCGAACCACTCATGGGCTTCTCAAAGATTGTATCCACCGCAACGAAACGCGAATTCTAAATCGCTCTCGCCCGAACTTGCATCCTGTTCTTTTGTGCCCGCTTTTTGTCTTTACCGCGCTCATCGTGCAATGTGATTCACCAGCGAAAATATGAGTGGAGACACAGCATAATGGAACAAACATGAATAGAACGCAATTGCCCGGCAAGCCTTATCCGCAAGGGGCCACGTGGGACGGGGTGGGTGTTAACTTTTCTCTGTATTCAGAAGGTGCTACCGGCGTCGAACTCTGCCTCTTCGATCCCTCGGGCGCCGAACCTACGGAACGCTATCGGTTTAAAGAAATCACCGGTTCCATCTGGCACTGTTACCTCCCCGGCTTGAAGCCCGGCCAACTCTACGGCTACCGCGTCAGTGGTCCTTATGACCCTGCGTGTGGCGACCGTTTCAACAACCAGAAGCTCCTCATCGATCCCTACGCCAAAGCCCTGCAAGGCTCTGTCGATTGGGACGCGCCCGTCTTCTCTTACCAATCCGGCGGCCCCAACGAAGATTTCGATCTCGATGACCGCGATAGTGGCTGGGGCGTCCCCAAAGGCGTCGTCACCACTTCGCATTTCGATTGGGAAAACGATCGCCCGCCCAACACGCCGCTCCACGATTCCATCATTTACGAACTGCACGTCAAAGGCTTCACCGCCACCAATCCCGATGTCCCCAAGGAACTGCGCGGCACTTACGCGGCGCTTGCCTACGGCGGCACAATCGACTATCTCAAAAAGCTTGGCATCACGGCTGTGGAACTTATGCCCGTCCACGCCTTTCTCGACGATGACCGCTTAGTCAAAGCCGGCTTGCGCAATTACTGGGGTTACAACACGCTAAACTTCTTCTCCCCCGACGCCCGCTACAGTAGCTCCGGCGACGCGGGCGATCAAGTGGGCGAGTTCAAAAACATGGTCAAGGCCCTCCATCGCGCCGGCATCGAAGTCATCCTCGACGTGGTCTATAACCACACGGCCGAAGGGAACCACATGGGGCCCACACTTAGCTTCAAGGGCATCGATAACGCCACTTACTATCGACTTACTGAAAATCCGCGCTTTTACATGGATTACACCGGCACCGGTAACACGCTGAATGTCCGCAATCCGCAGGTACTCAAACTGGTCATGGATAGTCTGCGCTACTGGGTGCTCGAAATGCACGTCGACGGTTTCCGCTTCGATCTTGCCGCCGCCCTCGCGCGCGAACTCCACCAAGTGGATCGGCTCTCCGCCTTTTTCGACATCATCAATCAGGACCCCGTCATTAGTCAGGTGAAACTCATCGCCGAACCCTGGGATGTCGGCGAAGGCGGCTACCAAGTCGGTAAGTTTCCTTCCCTCTGGGCCGAATGGAACGGTAAGTATCGCGATTCCGTGCGCCGTTATTGGAAGGGCGATGGAGGCCAGTTGGCCGAACTCGGCTACCGCCTCACCGGCTCAAGCGATCTCTACCAGCGCGATGGCCGCCATCCCACCGCCAGCATCAACTTCATCACCGCGCACGATGGCTACACCCTGAACGATCTGGTCAGTTACAACGACAAACACAACGAAGCCAACGGCGAAAATAATCAGGATGGCGACAACGCCAACAACAGTTGGAATCATGGTGAAGAAGGCCCCACCACTGACCCCGAAATCTTCGAACTGCGCGAACGCCAGAAGCGCAACTTCATCGCCACGCTCCTGCTCTCGCAAGGCGTCCCCATGATCTGCGGCGGCGATGAAATCAGCCGTGAACAGCAGGGCAACAACAACGCCTACGCGCAGGACAACGAAATCACCTGGTACAACTGGGCGCTCGATCAGCCCAAGAAAGACCTGCTGGAATTCACCCGCAAACTGATCCAGTTCCGCCGCGATCATCCCAACCTGCACCGCCGCAAATTCTTCCAGGATCGCCGCATCGATCCCGCCGGCGTCGAAGGCCGCGAAATTGAAGGCGCCCACGTCCGCGACATCACCTGGGTGCGCCAGGACGGCTGCGAAATGACCGAAGACGAATGGAACGCCGGCTGGATTCGTTCGGTTGGCCTGCGCCTCAGCGGTGAAACGCTCGACGACGTCAATGGCGCCGGCGAACCCATCAAGGACGACACATTCTTCATCCTGATGAATGCCCATCACGAAGATCTCGATTTTCAACTCATCTCCCCGCGCGAAGGTAAAATGTGGGAAGTTATCTTCGATACGCGCGTCACTGAAAGCAAGCCCGGTGAACAGAAGCCCGGGGGCTCCCTCTACAACCTCATGTCGCGCTCCGTCGTCGTCCTCAAGCAGGCCGACCCCATCGCCCCGAACTGATGACGCCTCGCGCTACTTACAGAATTCAATTCCATAAAGAGTTCGGTCTCGATGCCGCCGCCGCCATCGCCGATTACCTCCGCGCGCTCGGCGTCTCGCACCTTTATAGCTCGCCTTACCTGCAGGCCGTCCCCGGCAGCATGCACGGCTACGACGTCGTGGATCATCGCGTCGTCAATCACGAATTGGGCGGCGCCGCCGCGCATGAACGCCTCACCGCCAAACTGCGCGAACAGCACCTCGGCCAGATCCTCGATATCGTCCCCAACCACATGGCCATCGGCACCGGCCTCAACCGCTGGTGGTGGGATGTGCTCGAAAACGGCCCCTCCAGCCGTTACGCTTCTTACTTCGATATCGATTGGCAAAGCCCCGAAGAGAAGCTTCGCAACAAGGTCACCGTCCCCATCCTCGGCAACCATTACGGCCGCGTTCTGGCCGCCGGTGAAATCGCTCTCACGCGCGAAGGCGGCTCCTTCGTCTTCCGCTATTTCAACCATCGCCTGCCCGCGTCCCCCGAATCCTGGGCGCCCCTCCTCACCGCCGCCGCCGAGCGCGCCGCTTCCGATTACCTCGGCTTCCTCGCCAATTCCTGCCGCCTCCTCACCCGCGCCCTTCCAGACCGCCATCGCGATAAAGAAGTGCTGCGCGGTCTGCTCGCCCGCCTCTGCGAAGAAGATTCCGATATCTGCCGCGCCATGGAAGCCGAGCTTAAACTCGTCAACGCCAACGCCGATGAACTGGACCGTATGCTGGAAGCGCAGAACTATCGCCTCGCCTTCTGGCGCACCGCCGAACGCGAATTAGGCTACCGGCGTTTCTTCGATATCAACACGCTCGTCGGCCTTCGCTCAGAGCGCCCCGAAGTCTTCCAAGATACCCACCGCCTCATCCTCGAATGGGCCAACCGCGGCGTGCTCGATGGCTTGCGCGTCGATCATCCCGATGGCCTGCGCGATCCCCGCAAATATTTTTGCGATCTTCACGAAGCCGCCCCCAACGCCTGGATCGTCGCCGAAAAAATCCTCGAGCCCGGTGAAACTCTGCGCGGCAATTGGGCCGTCGCCGGCACCACTGGCTACGATTTTCTCAACATCCTCGGCGGTCTCTTCGTCGCTCCCACAGGCGAAGAAGCCCTCACCCGCCTTTATCAGGAGTTCACAGGCGAACTCCGCTCGTTCCCGGAAATCGCCATTGAAAAGAAGGCCATGGCGCTGCGCGAATTGCTCGGCAGCGATGTCAATCGCCTCACCCAAATGTTCATGGAAGTGTGCGAGCGCCGCCGCGAACAACGCGATTACACCAGGCACGATATCCATCACGCCATTCGCGAAGTGGTCGCCAGCTTCCCCGTCTATCGCACCTATGTCCGCGCCGAACAAGGCGAGGTCGCCGCCCCCGACATCGAATGCATTCAGCTAGCCGTCAAGCGCGCCACCGAACGCCGTCCCGACCTTGACCCGGAGCTACTCGCCTTCCTCGAAAGCGTGCTTCTCCTGCGCGATCGCGGTACGCCCGAAACCGAGTTCGTCATGCAGTTCCAGCAGTTCACCGGCCCCGCCATGGCCAAGGGCGTCGAAGACACGGCCTTCTATTGCTACAACCGCCTGGTCAGCCTCAACGAAGTCGGTGGCGATCCCGGCCAATGGGGCGTGTCTCCCCAGCGCTTCCACCAGTACTGCCTGTCCGCGCGCCCCGAAGCCATGCTGGCCACTTCCACGCATGACACCAAGCGCAGTGAAGACGTCCGCGCGCGCCTCAGCCAGATCTCTGAAATCCCTGACGAGTGGTCCATCGCCGTCAAGCGCTGGTCCGCGCGCTCCGACGGCCGGCTTGATCGCAACACGGAATACCTCATCTACCAGACCATGCTCGGCGCGTGGCCCCTCAGTCAGGAACGCCTCATGGCCTACATGGAAAAGGCCGTCCGCGAAGCCAAGACCAATACCTCCTGGACCCATCCCAACGCCGAGTACGAATCCAGCCTGCGCACCTTCATCGATGGCATCTATGGGGATCAAGGCTTCCTCCGCGATTTCGAAGCCTTCGTCCAACCCCTTATCGATCCAGGCCGCATCCAGTCGCTTTCACAGACCCTTATCAAGCTCACCGCGCCCGGCGTTCCCGATCTTTACCAGGGCACCGAACTCTGGGACCTCAGCCTCGTTGACCCGGACAATCGCCGCCCCGTCGATTACAACCTGCGCCGCCGCCTCCTCGCTGAACTCGTCACCCTCACGCCCGCCGAAATCTGGCAGTGCCGCGAAGAAGGCCTGCCCAAGCTATGGGTCACGCAACAAGCGCTCAAACTCCGCGGCCGCCTTGGCGACTACCTCCCGCTCCCCAGCCCAGAGAACGTCATCGCCTATGCCAGAGGCGAAGTCATCGTCATCGCCCCGCGCCTCACACTCTCCCAAGGCCTCACCGGCACAATCACGCTGCCCGAAAGCCAATGGCACAACACGCTCTCCGGCGAAACAGTAAACGGGGGCACAGTCTCACTCGCCATCCTCTTCCAAACCTTCCCCGCAGCTCTCCTGATACCCGGTCACACAACCGCAAAATAAATTTTCAAGCCGCCGCCGCTCATCCAAACCCCCGCCTGTCAGCGCCGCTACCATCGCAAGGTAACTCCTCATGCGCTAAGCTCCAGGCGAAAGGAGATCGCAATGGCACCAGCTCCCGAACCCGAACACCAAACACTCACCGCGCCCCAGCTTCAAGTCCTCGCCCTTCTGGCCGAAGGTCAATCCATTGGTTACGCCGCTGAGGAAGCCGGCGTTCACCGCAATACAATTCGCAACTGGCGCACCACCATCCCCGCCTTCGCGCAAGAGCTCGACCTCGCCATGCGCGAACAAACCCTGGCCTGGCGGGAACGCTGTAATGACCTGGCCCCCAAAGCGATTTCCGTTCTCCACGGCCTCCTCTCGAACGGTGACGTCTCTCCCGTCCTGCGCCTCCGCGCCGCTCTCGCCGTGCTCAAAACCTCCGTTGCGTTAACCGCTCCGCCACCCGCCCCCGAACCCATCCACCTTGTGCACAACATCGAAATTCAAAATCCTGCACAATCCTGCACAATGCCGCCCACCCGCAAAGCACCCGCGCCCGGCCGCAACGCCGCCTGCCCCTGCCACTCCGGCCTGAAATTCAAACGCTGCTGCGGCAGCCCCCTCGCCGCAACGCGTTCCGCACCCGCGTAAAGTTCTCTATTGAATATTCAACTGCACCGCATTCGAGCCGCCCACCGTCACCGCAACATCCCCACGGCCGCGCAACTCAACAGGCAGCAGTACATTCACTTGATCCAACCCCGGAAAGCCAGGCGCCGGCCCCGCATACAACACAGTCACCGGCAAGCCGCCCACGCGCGCCGTCACAGCACTCCCATGCCGAATTCCGGTGCCATACAAGCTCACATAAACCGCCCCGCCACTCACATCTACCGGCACCGCAACACAACCCGCTGCCGCACACCGGAACACCGGCACAGCGGTCAAGCCGACCTTATCCGCGCGCACTGCCGTCGCCGCCGCCACGCCCGTTCCCGTGCCTTCCAAACTGAACAGCGCCGGCGCAAACGCCTGTACCGTCGCTTGCGCCGTCCGGTCCCCCACGCGCACTACAGCAACGCCCAATGCCGTCCCAGCAGGCACCAAAAAGTTAATCTGCCCCGCACTCGCATACACCACCGCCGCCGTCCGCGTCACCCCCGCCGCATCCGTCACCGTCACCTGGCTCCCGCTAAACATCCCGAACACCGAAGCCAGCGAATCCGCCGCAATCGCCCCCAACGGCGCAGCCGCCGATTGCACCGTAGTCCCCGTCCCAATCACGCCGTAATAGCGCGCCATCCAATACGGCAGCGTGTAATCGATCCCCGCCGATTCCACATCCCCCGCACCCCCGCCCGCCAACTGAAATGGGTTCCTTTGCCAGATGTAATCCGTCGTAGGCCGAAGCGGCACCGGCACCGGCGAACAAGCCTCGGTTCCGCACACCTTCACCGTGCCCGATACATCCACATACACATTGCGCCTGGGCCTTTGCAGCCACTGGTCCAACAGTTGCCGCGTCTCCAAATCGCGCGCCGCATCGGGCCCTTGCACCGCCCGGTCCACCATATTAAAAAAGGCGTTCTGATGCGAAGCCGTAAAGCCGCGCACCACCTGATAAGCCGCCAACCCGTCCGCACCGCTCTGCAAGCGCAGCAGCTCAAAGAAGCTCATGTAGTCCAAATTGAACTTGAAATACGAACTCACGCTAGCCACATCCACCGCAACCGCCGCCCCCACCGGACCCGCAAAAAATGGCGGGCTCACCGGCTGGTTCGGGTTCACATGGTTCGCCACCGCCAGCAGCATCCGCAGCTCTTCCGGACGCAACAAAAACGTATTCGCGATATCGTCGTTCGGGCTCCACTGGTGCCGCGAAACAAACCCAATCAGCCTCCCAACCAAGTCCGCCGCGTCCTGCTTCACCTGCGCATCGCTCACCAGGTCATACGCCACGGCCAGCCCGAAAATCGCTCCCACCACCTGATCGCGACTCGTATTGTCCAGCCACACAAACGCGCCAGCCTGATGCACCGTATTGTGCGCCTCTTCGCTCTCGATGCCCGCCGCAAACGGCGAATCCGCCCGCACGATGCATCGCGCCAGCCGGTTGTCACCGGTCACATCCGCAAGGCTCTTCAAGCCCGCCAGCGCCGCCCGCACATTGTCCAGCGCCTCCGCGCTTCCAGTCACCTGATACCGAAACGCCTCACCGGCCAGATACGTGCCCGTCCACAGCGCCGAATCGCCACAGCGCGTGTACCCAACAATCTGCGTGCTCGTCGCCGAAGCGAAGATCGGGTCCAGCACCGTCCCGAACGGCATGTGCCGCGCCCGCACATTCGCCGCCAGCGCCACCGCATCGCTCTCAGCCCCGCCAAGCGCGCCCGCCACCAACGCCGCCACCAGCAGCACCCGCATCACGATTTTCCCTGCACCCAGCGCGTACTCGCCGGCCCCATATGCACATGCGCCCCCGTCGCCTTATGTGCAATCGCCGCCCGGAACGCAAAGAACGGTATCCGGTTCGCCGTCAGAAAATGCCGCAGCCACACCCCTTCCGGCGCGTCCGGATTCACCGCCACATCCACCCGTCCCCGATGATCGAACCCCATCGATTTGTGCACCTCGCTCCCGCCATCCGCGCTCACCGGCAGCCCATGCCGGAATCGCGCCAAAAAGGCTATCTCCACCCGCGTCCGGTCCTGCGGCGTGAACGTGCCCTTCCCGTCGTAATGCTCCATCCGCTTGCTCGCCTCAAGCGGCGACATCCGGCCCAGTTGCGACATCAGATCCGCTTCCGCCGCCGCCATGAACTCCACCTGCTTCACCAGCTTCCCGCGCGCCACCGCCCAGTCCAAGTCTTTCTGAACGCGGTCCACATCGTCCTTCGCCACGTTCAGATCCTGCTGCGCAATAATGCCCGATGCCAGCTGCTTCGCCGCGTCCTCCAGCGTCTTCTTCCGCCGCGCCAGCCTGCGCTCCGCCGCCGCCACCGTCTCCGCCGCCTGCTCCGTCGTCACATCGCGTCCATACAGCGCGCGCGTAATCAGCGCTTCATCCTGTTTGTCCAGCAGATCCTGTTCGGCTTTCTCCAGGCGTGCGCGCGGCACCGTGCCGTTCTCCACCAGCATGCGCATCCTTTCCACCTCCATGCGCGCCCTTAAGACGGAAGGGTCTTCCAGCGCCAGGTCGGCCGAAGTCGGTTTTTGGGCACTCAATGCAACGGCAAACAGTGCCGCCGCCCATAGCAGTCTCGGTCTCAAAGCTCTCGTTCGTAGTGTACGATAAAGGCTTGGGGAGTCAGTCTCTGGCGCGGGAAGAAGTAGAACAAATCGAAAGCACGGACATATCGGCGGATACCCCGCATTGGCTCCTCGCCGTTCGCGCCGCCCAAAGTAAGCAGGCCGAAGACATCATCGTCCTAGACCTCACCGGCATCACTTCTTTTACCGATCATTTCGTCATTTGCACCGGGAACAACAATCGCCAGGTGCAGGCCATCAGCGATGAAATCAATCTGAAACTGAAAGCCGCCGGCGACCTTCCGTCCAGCCTCGAAGGCTACGAAGGCGCCGAATGGATCCTGGCCGATTACAGCGATTTTCTCGTCCACATCTTCTCCCCCAAGTCGCGCGAATACTACGCCCTCGAACGCCTCTGGCGCGCCGGTAAAATCGTCGAAATTCCCGCAGCTTGAAAGTCTTCCTATACTTCATCGGGAAGCCCAAGGATCCTCACGCCAACGCCATCGCTGAAGAGTTCGTCCGCCGCGCCACTCATTACGCGCCCGCTCTCATGCTCGAAATCAAGCCGGACAAATTCGATATCCCCGCGCGCCATCCCACTGCCCGCCGCATCTATCTCGATCCGGCCGGTACTGAGTTGCCCTCCGAAGATTTCGCCAAGCTCTTCTCCCACGCCGAAATGGCAGGCCATGACCTTGTCTTCCTCATCGGCGGCCACGATGGCCTGCCCCCCTCCTGGCGAAAGGATGCCCACGTGCTCCTGTCTCTCTCGCGCATGACCTTCCCTCACGAATTGGCACGCGCCATGCTCTCTGAACAGATCTATCGCGCCTGGGCAATCTTGCGGGGTCATCCGTACCCGCGCTAGTGTGGGAAGTTCGCTTCAGAAAATGGCTTGGTTTAAACGAGAACCGCAAAATCCCGAAAAGAAGCCCAAAGTCGATGACGCCGATAAGACCGTCAAGACCGAAGGGCTGTGGCGTAAGTGCGAATCCTGCCGCGAAATCATCTGGAAGAAGGATCTTGAGACCACGCACAACGTCTGTCCCCGTTGCGGCGCCCACTTCCGCCTCGATGCCCGCGCGCGTCTCGAACTTCTCTTCGACGATGCCAAATTCGAAGAGCTCGATGGCGACCTTCGCTCGTCCGATCCGCTCTCCTTCGTCGACAACAAGCCATACAACGAACGGCTCCTCTCCATGCAGTCCGCCACCGGCCTCACCGACGCCCTTATCTCCGCGCGTGGCTTGCTCAACGGCCGCAAAATCAACATCTGCGCCATGGACCCGCGCTTCATCGGCGGCTCCATGGGCTCCGTCATGGGTGAGCGCATCACGCGCGCCATCGAACGCAGCATCGCCGAAAAGGCCCCCATCGTCATCGTCTCCGCTTCCGGCGGCGCACGCATGCAGGAAGGCGCCATCAGCCTCATGCAGATGGCGAAAATTTCCTCCGCCCTCATGCGCCTCGACGAAGCCCGCATCCCCTACATCAGCGTCCTCACCGACCCCACCACCGGCGGCGTCACCGCCAGTCTCGCCATGCTGGGCGACCTCAACATCGCCGAACCCGGCGCGCTCATCGGGTTCGCCGGCCCCCGCGTTATCGAACAGACCATTCGCCAGAAGCTCCCCGAAGGCTTCCAGCGCAGTGAGTTCCTGGTCAAGCACGGCATGCTCGATGCCGTGGTCCCCCGCGCCGAACTCAAAACCTACATCTCCCAAGCCCTGAAATTTTTCGTGGGATGACTTACCGCGAAGCGGTAGAGCGGCTCTACGCGCTAGGCAACGAGCTCCCGAAAACAGCCAAATTCGGACTCGAAAACATCACTCGCACTCTCGCAGCGCTAGGCAACCCGCACCGCGTCCCCCGCTTCATCCACGTCGCCGGCACCAACGGAAAAGGCAGCACCTGCGCCATGATCGAAGCGGGCTTACGCGAAGCGGGCCACAGCACCGGCCTCTACACCTCGCCCCACCTCATCCAGCCCACTGAGCGAATCCAACTAGCCGGCGCACCCATTACCCAGCAACAGTTCACCGAAGCCTTCGAAGAAGTGGAACAGGTCGGCCTCACCACCTACTTCGAATCCGTCACCGCCATGGCCTTCCTGCTCTTCGCCCGAGAAGCCGAAATCGTAGTGCTAGAAACCGGCTTAGGCGGCCGTCTCGACGCCACCAACGTAGTCACCCCCGAACTCAGCGTGATCACCCCCATCGATTACGACCACCAGTTCTTCCTAGGCAACACGCTGATAGAAATTGCGCGCGAAAAAGCCGGCATTTGCAAGCCAGGCATCCCGGCCGTAATCGCCCCGCAGCACCCCGAAGCCCTACCCGCCTTCGCGCACCACCACCCGCTGATCGCCACGGAAAACTGGCCCCTGCACAACGTGAAACTCACCAAGTGGAACAGTACCTTCGAAGCAGGCAATCTCCACATCGAGTGCCCCTTAGCCGGCGCGCATCAAATCGAAAACGCCCGAACCGCCGCCGTCGCGTTAGCGCAACTGAACGTCAGCCCCAACGGTATCGCAAGCGCCCAGTGGCCCGGCCGCCTACAACGCATCGCCACCAATCCAGACGTCATCGTCGATGGCGCCCACAACCCCGCCGGAGCCCGCGCGCTAGCCGCCTATATCCGCCAATCCTTCCCAGGCGAACGGCTCACGCTAGTCTTCGGAGCCATGCGCGACAAAGCCGTTCAAGAGATGGCCCAAATCCTCTTCCCACTCTTCGACGAAGTGATCCTCACGGCGCCCAACCAATCCCGCGCAATGCCCGCCCAAGAAATCGCAACGCTTGTCAACCACCCCAACCTCACCATCGCCAACTCCGTCGGCGCACTCCCGCGCTTCACAAACACCACGTTCATCACAGGCAGCTTGTTCCTGGTAGGCGAGGCGCTTACCTCGCTCGCCCCGGCCCATACAACACAGCCCCAGGGCGCGCAGCCGTGACCTTCCCACCCACCAGCACCGGCTTCCCATTCACCACCACATCGCTCACGCCCACCGAATACTGATGCGGCCTCTCGAACTCAGCCTTATCCCCCACCGTCTCTACATCGAACACCACCACATCCGCCTTCATCCCCACACGCAGCAGCCCCCTATCCGCAATTCCCAACCGCTGCGCCGGCATCCCGCTCATCTTGTGTACCGCCTCTTCCAGCGTCAGCACATGTTGCACGCGCACATACTCCCCCAACACACGCGCGAATGTCCCATAGCTCCTCGGATGCGGCGCCGCTTTCCCAAACACCGGTATATCGCCATCGGAGGCGATCATCGTATAGGGCGACCTCATAATCCGCCCCACATCCTCTTCCCAAATCGCGTGGTAAACCATGCTGCACCCGCCGCGCATCTGCATCGCCATGGTGGTCTCGGCCACTTCTTCGAACGTCAACGCAACGCCGCGCGCCCGCGTCAACTCTGCCAGGCTCTTGCCCGCCAGGCTCTCATCGAAGCCGCAACTCGCCACGGTCACATTCTTCGCATCGCCGCCGCCTCTGCCATCGCGCAGGTTCACCACAATCTGCGCCTTGATCCGCGCCCGTGCATCCGGCGCATTCAAGCGCTCCACCGTCGCCTTCTGCCCGCCCTCCAGAGCCCACTGCGGCAGCAGCGCCGCAAGTCCAGTGCTCGACGCCGTGTAAGGATACTGATCGATCGTCACATCCACGCCCCGCGCCCGCGCCGCTTCCACCAGCTTCAACGTCGCAACGCTCTTGCCCCAGTTCGCCCGCCCAATAATCTTGTGATGCGTCACCTGAGTCGGCAACTGCCCCTCTTCGCCAATCCGGATCGTCTCGCGCACTGCCTCCTCAATACGGTCGCCCTCGTCCCGCATATGCGATTGATGGATGCCCCCCATCGCGCCCACCACCTTCGCCAGTTCGATCACTTCCTCCGTGCTCGCGAAGTTGCCCGGCACATAGAACAGCCCGGTCGAAAGCCCGAACGCGCCATCCAGCATCGCCTGCTTCGCCAAGCCGCGCATCTTCTCGAGCTCGCTTGCCGTAGCCTGCCGGTTCACCAGCCCCAGCACCTCCGCGCGAATCGAACCGTGCCCCACGAAGCTGCCCACATTGATCGCGACGCCCGTCTGCTTTACCTTGTCCAGGAACTTGCCGAGCGGCACTGCCGAACTCCCGTCCGGACCTTCAATCATGGTCGTCACGCCTTCACGCAGATAGTTCTCCGCAGCCGGCACCGCGAACAAGCCGCGCCCTCCATGCGAATGAATATCGATGAACCCAGGCGCCACCATGCGGCCCTTTGCATCGATCCGCACCCGCGCGCTAGCCTGCGAAAGATCGCCCACCGCCGCTACCGTATCGCCGCGAATCCCTACATCGGCACGGAACCACGGGTTGCCCGCGCCATCAATCACATGCCCTCCCGCAACAATCACGTCGTACGGCGCCGCCTGCATCAGCAGCAACAAAACGGGAATCAGCATAGTTACTGCTTCGGGCCCAAGTCCTTCCCACCGCGCGCCTTCAACAGCGCACTAACAGCCGCATACCCATTCACCACCGCCGCATGCAGCGGAGTCGCGCCGGCTTTGTTCGCCAGGTTCACATCCGCGCCCCGGTCCAGCAGCACCTGCACCACATCCTCACGGCCCAGCGAAGCCGCGTTATACAACGGTGTCGCCCCGCTCTCCAACTCGCGCGCGTTCACCAACGCATGGTGATCCAGCAGCAGCCGCACCATCCCCGCATGCCCACTCAGCGCCGCATCGTGCAGCGGAGAGCCGCCATATTCGTTCGCCGAATTCGTATCCGCGCCATGCTCAATCAGCAGCGCCGCAATCTGCTCATTGCCTTTCAACGCCGCCGCATGCAGTGCGCTTGCGCCGCCCTTGTATCGCGCGTTCACATCCACGCGCAGCTTCAGCAGCATCTCCACCACATTGGCCTGCCCCTTCAACACCGCTTCATTCAGCAGTGCCGGGCCGCTCACTTCCGTGCTCTTCGCGGCCCGCATATCCCGCACCAACAGCGCCATCGCATCCGGATGCTGATAATGAGCCGCATTCTCCAAAGCCGTCGCGCCCGATTTGTCGCGGCTCGCCGTATCCGCGCCCTTCTTCACCAGCAGTTCCACCACATCGCGGTTCCCCTTCAGCGCCGCGCCGTTCAGCGGAGTGGCGCCCGTCAAAGTGTTCGCGTTGTTTATCGCCGCGCCGTGCTCAAGCAGCACCGCAGCCGTATCCGCGAACCCCTGCCATGCCGCCTCGTTCAGCGCAGTCGACCCCGTATTATCCTTCGCATCCACCTCCGCGCCATGCTCCAGCAGCAGCTTCACCAACTCCGTATACCCACGCGAAGCCGCCGAATGAAGCGGCGTCGCCTGCGTCACGTTGCTCACCTTTACATCCGCCCCGCGCGCCAACAGCAACTCCGTAATCTCGCGATTGTCCTTCATCACCGCATAATGCAGCGGCGTCGAACCCGCCTCGCGATGCTTCACATTCACCTGCGCCTTCGCATCCAGCAGCAGCTTCACCAGGTCCGCCCGCCCGCTCCACACCGCATCATGCAGCGCCGTCGAACCGATCGCATCCACTGCGTTCACATCCGCGCCACTCGCCACCGCCTGCCGCGCGCTCTCCAGATCCCCATTGCGCACGGCTTGCCGCAAATCAACAGCCAGCAGCCAAAGCAGCAGCACCGCGCGCGTCATACCCGCCCGACGTATTGCACTTCTTCCTCAAGCGGAATGCCGAAGCGCTCTTCAATGCGCCGCTTCAGTTCGCGAATCACCGCCACCAAATCCCGCGCCGTGCCATGCCCCGCGTTATAAATCAGATTCGCGTGATAGTCCGCTACATGAATGTCGCCCACCTTCATGCCCTTCGCGCCCACCTGTTCCAGAAAGTAAGCCGACGGAACCTTGCCTTCGCGAATCACATTTCCCGGCAGCGCCTGAGCCACCGCCACAGGCAATTCCGCCAGCAAATAGTTCTTAAAGATGCTGCCCGCGCACTTCATCGTGGGCGGATACTTCTCGTTGCGAATAGCCAATATCCCATCCGCCTTAGCCTTCAACTCGGCCGCGTCCCCGCGCTGCAATTCCAACTCAACCGAAAGCACAATCCAATCTTTATGCTGCTTGAACACGCTCTCGCGATAACGAAATTCACACGCGGCATTGTCGAACTCGCGCTCCGTCTCGCCATCGAAAAAGCACACCCGCTGCGTCCATTCGCTGATGGAATGCCCATACGCGCCCGCATTGCCATACACCGCCGCGCCCACCGAACCCGGTATGCCGGTCATGGTATGAATGCCGCTCAACCCAGCCGCGATCGTCGCATCCACCAGGTCCTGCAGCACCGCGCCACCCTCCGCAATCGCGCGCGGCCCCTCAATCCGAATCCGGTGCCCGCCGAACTTCAGCACAATGCCGCGAAAGCCCTCATCGGCCACAATCAGATTACTGCCGCCGCCGATCACAACAAACGGAATTTTACTTGCGCGCACCGTCTGCAAGGCGGAAGTGAATGATTCGGCGGCCGTTGTCTCCACCACCGCATCCGCCGGCCCTCCGATTCCGAAGCGCGTATACCCCGAAAGCGCCGCGTGCTCTGCTATCTGTAAATTGGGAATCGCGGCGAGACTCCGAAGAATCTCTTCCGTGGTGGCCATGAACCTCAATTATAAAGGAGCGCGGAAATGAAGCCTGGTTTTGCCGGCTTCCCCGCCGAAGGGCTCCGCTTCCTGCGCGGACTCAAGAAAAATAACAACCGCGAGTGGTTCCAGCCCCGCAAAGAGATCTTCGATACGCAGGTGAAAGCGCCCATGACGGAGCTTGTCGCCGCCCTGCAGCGCGATATCGAAAAGATCGCGCCCGAATACGTGCAGGACCCCGCGAAATGCATCTACCGCATCTATCGCGATACGCGTTTCAGCAAAAATAAAACGCCATACAAGACCATGATCTCGGCCGCTCTCAAAAAGCACGGCCTCGGTCGCGATGGCAGCGCCGTATTTTATTTCCACGTCTCGCCCGAAGAGGTGCTCTTCGCCGCAGGCTCTTACCATCCCGGCCCCGATGAGCTTCGCGCTCTTCGCAATCACCTGGCTGAGCATCACCAAGCGCTCAATAAACTCTGCCGCGCGCCGAAGTTGCGCAACACGCTGGGCGAATTGCAAGGCGAACAACTCACGCGCGTCCCGAAGGGCTTCGACGCCGGTCATCCCGCCGCCGACCTGCTCCGCCGCAAGCAATTCTTCTTCTGGCGCAATCTCGATCCCGCCGTCGCGGGCACGCCGGAGCTGTACCAGCAACTCTCGCAAGCCCTGAAAGCCGCGCTCCCCGTCATGGAGTTTCTCAACACGCCGCTTGGTAAAATGAAGAGTTTGCCGCAATACACAAATTCATGGTGAAGCGATGGTACGGCCGCCGGATGAGCCGCTGGGAAAACAGCCTCGCCTTCCGTTCCACCAACCGCGTGGTGCGCCCCTTCGATTGGGGCGTTGAGTGGACAGCCAAGTGGCCCGCCGCCGTCGAGCAGCCCCGCAATGGCCATGAGCCCGAAGACTATATCGCGGAGATGAACGTGCTCGCGCTAGCCCAGAGCGAATCGTTCTACGGCTATGAACCGCCCACCGATTTTCGCCTGGAAGATCACTGGCTGAAATTTACCTCTCCCGTCGATACGCCGTATCCCGAAAACAACACCGTGCATGCCCGCGTCTTTCGCGCGAAGCAATCCGCGAACAAGCCCAAGCGTGCCGTTGTCGTGCTGCCTCATTGGAACGCCAGCCTGAACCAGCACATGGCTCTCTGCGCGGGCATTGCCAAGCTCGGCGTCACCGCGCTGCGCCTCAGCCTGCCCTATCACGATCACCGCATGCCGCCCGAACTCGAACGGGCCGATTACGCCGTGTCCTCGAACATCGCGCGCACCATCGATGCCACGCGCCAGGCCGTCATCGATGTACGCGCCACTTACGATTGGCTCCAGCAGCAAGGCTACGAACGGCTCGGCATCGTCGGCACCAGCCTCGGCTCCTGCTATGCTTTCCTCGCCAGCGCGCACGATCCGCGCATCGCCGTCAACGTGTTCAACCACTGCTCCACCTATGTCGCCGACGTGGTCTGGCAGGGCCTCTCCACGCGCCACATCCGCGAAGGCATCGAAAACGATATCGATCTCGACCGCCTCCGCCGCGCCTGGTCCGCCATCAGCCCCGTCCATTACATGGATCGCTTCGCCGAACTAAACAAGAAGTCGCTCTTCATCTACGCCACTTACGACACCACGTTCCCCGTCCATCTCTCACGCGATACGCGCGAGCACATCACGCGCCGCAACATCGATGCGAAGTTTGTCGAGATGCCGTGCGGCCACTACACCATCGGCGAATCGCCGTTCAAGTTCATTGACGGTTACCATATTTGTTCCTTTCTAAGACGATGGCTCTAACTCACGAATACCAGGCGGCAGTAAGTTGGCGCGGCAGCACCGCCCTGGGCTATGAGGCATACAACCGGCAGCACACAGCCGCCGCGCCACCCGCACAAGCCGCGCTCACGCTTAGCTCCGACCCAGCCTTTCGCGGCGACCCTACCCTGCTCAATCCAGAACAGCTACTGGTGCTGGCCGCCGCCTCCTGCCAGTTGTTGAGCTTCCTCGCGGTAGCAGCCAGGGCGCGCTTAGATGTCATCGCCTACGAAGATTCCGCCACCGCAGAGATGCCGGAAGAATCGAAGCCAGTGCGCATCGCGCGCATCGTGCTGCGGCCTGTCATCACCGTTCGCGCCGGTGCCACGCAGGAGCGGCTGGCCCATCTTTCCGAAGTGGCGCATCGCGAATGCTACATCGCCAACAGCCTGAAAACGGAAGTGTTGGTGGAACCCACGTTCCATATCCTGTGAAAGACCTCCCCCGCCGCCTCACTCTTCTCGACGCGGCTTCAGTACTGATCGGCAGCGTCATCGGCGGCGGCATTTTCCTGGTGCCCAGCGTCATCGCGCGCCATCTGCCCTCCGCGCAATCCATCCTGCTGGTCTGGTTCCTCGCCGGCATCGTTTCGTTCTTCGGCGCTCTGGCCTTCGCCGAACTAGGCGGCATGATGCCGGCCACCGGCGGCCAGTACGTCTTCCTGCGCGAAGCCTTCGGCCCGCTCCTCGCCTTCCTCTGCGCCTGGACTCTCTTCCTGGTCACCATGGCCGCCCAGATTGCCTCGCTCTCCATCGGCTTTTCCATCTACGCGGCGCAGTTGGTTCCGCTCACGCCAGCCTGGTCCAAAGCTATTTCGGTATTGCTCATCCTGATCCTGAGCGCCATCAATTACCGCGCCACGCAAGGCGGCGCCTTCGTGCAAAAGCTCTTTCTCTTCCTGAAGCTCGCCGGCCTCGGCGTCTTAATTGCCGGAGCCTTCGCCGCCAAAGGCACCATCTTCACTGGCCCCGCGAACTTCAGCCAGATCACGGCAGGCGGCCTCGGCCTCGCCACAGTAGCCTGTCTGCTTGCTTACGATGGCTGGAACGTCGTGAGCTTCGTAGCCGGTGAGATCGAACGCCCGCAACGCAACGTGCCGCTCGCGCTCGGCCTCGGCGTAGCCTTCGTCGCTTTGATCTACTTACTCGCGAACGCAGCCTTCCTGCACATCCTCTCCGTCCCCGAAATCGCCGCGACAGACCGCGTCGGTGCCGAAGTGGCCCTCCGAACGCTCGGCCCTATCGGTGCCACTCTGGTCACGGTCACCATCCTGCTCTCCATCGTCGGTTCCCTCAACGGAGCCATCATGACGCCGCCGCGCATTTACTTCACGCAAGCTCGCGACCGTCTGTTCTTCGCGCGCTTCGGCGAAGTGCATCCGCGCTTCGAAACACCTGCGTTCGCCATCGCCATCCAAGCCGTGTGGGCCACGCTGCTGGCGCTCACGGGAACTTATGAGCGGCTCATCTCCATGGCCGTGTTCGCCGCCTGGTTTTTTTACGCGTTCACCGCAACCGGCGTCATCATCCTGCGGCGGAAGCGCCCACATGCGCCGCGCCCGTACCGCATGTGGGGCTACCCGTATTCCACCGTGCTCTTCATCGCGGCGTCGCTCTGGTTCGTCGGCAGCATGTTCGTACAATCGCCCGCAGCCTCGCTATGGGCCATGGCCTTCATCGTCAGCGGCATTCCCGTCTTCTTCCTATGGAGGCGCAAAGCTTGACGGATCCGCTGCTGCACTGGCGCGAAGAGTTCCCCATCCTCGCCAACACCACGTACATGATCAGCCACTCGCTAGGGGCCATGCCGCGCGGTACGCGCGATCGCCTGAGCGAGTTTGCCGATACCTGGGCCACACGCGGCATCCGCGCCTGGGACGAAGGCTGGTGGGATCTGCCCGTCACCGTAGGCAACCTCATCGCCTCCCTCATCGGCGCAGGCCCTGGTCAAGTGGTTATGCACCAGAACGTCTCCGTGTGCCAATCCGTCATCCTCTCCTGCTTCAACTGGCAAGAGCGCCGCAACAAGATCGTCACCGAATCGCTGAACTTCCCCTCGAATCTCTACCTGTTCCAAGGCGTCGAGCGGCAAGGCGCGCGCATCGTCACAGTCCCTTCGCATGACGGCATGACGGTGCCGCTCGAACACATGCTCAGCGCCATCGATGAAGAGACGCGCCTGGTCTCCATCTCCCACGTCATCTTCAAAAGCTCCTACGTCCAGAATGTGGCCGAAATTGTGAAGCGCGCGCATTCCGTAGGCGCGCTGGTGGTGGCGGATCTCTATCAATCCACCGGCACCGTGCCCGTCGATGTGCAGGCGCTCGATCTCGATTTCGCAACCGGTGGCTCGGTCAAGTGGCTATGCGGCGGCCCCGGCGCTGCGTACCTCTACGTGCGGCCCAGCTTGTGGCCGGCGCTCACGCCCGCCGTCACCGGATGGCAGGCTCATCGCGAGCCCTTCGCCTTCGATCCGGGCGAAATGGATTACGCCCCTAATGCCTATCGCTTCCTGAGCGGCACCCCGAACGTGCCCGCGCTCTATTCCGCGCGCACTGGCTATGAGATCGTAAACCGGATCGGCGTCGGCGCCATCCGCGAAAAGTCGTTGCGCCAGACTGAGAAGTTGATCGCGCTAGCCGATGAAGCCGGCCTGCCGGTGGCGTGCCCGCGCAATGCAGCCGAACGCGGCGGCACTGTGACCTTGGCCGTCCCGATGGCAAAGCCATCGTGAAGCAACTGGCCGAGCGCAACATACTCGTAGATTACCGGCCGGGCGCGGGCATCCGCATCGCCCCGCATTTCTACACCGCGGAAGAAGAGCTCGATGTCGCCATTCGCGCAATCTCGTCTCTCACGGTGAGCCATTGAGCCGTGCGCGGATCGACCAATTCAAAGTGCCCGCCTTCAAGAGCGATCAGCTTGGCATCGTCACCAGCGGCACGCGCCGCTTCCGTGAAACGCTCCGCAATGCCGATAGGCACGATGTCATCCGCCTTGCCATGGAACAGCCGAAGGTGAGTATGCAAAGGCAAGCGCCGCATTGGGTCGGCCTCGGCGATCTTGCCGCCGTTGAGAAACTGTTCCACCACCGTATCGCTCAGCTTCAACTCCAGCGCACGCTGCAGATCGGCGACCGCTCCCAGCCCCACAACGCCTCGCAATTTCGGACCGCCATTCGCGGCCAGCCACAGCGCCAGATGCCCACCTGCCGAATGCCCCACGGCAACAGTGCGCGTCAGATCCAGATGATGCGTGTTGGCAATAGTACGCAGATGACGAGCTCCAGCCACCACGTCCTGACAAGTCCCCGGCCAGCCGCCACCCGCGTCGCCGATGGACCGGAATTCCAAATTCCAAGTAGCGATCCCGCGCTCACGCAGCGATTCGCACACATGCCCCATGTAAGCGAGGTTGTACTTGTTCCGCCAAAAGCCGCCATGAATCACAATGGCGACAGGGTGGTGCGGACCGCCCGGCGGCAAGCGCAGTTCGCCGAATTGCCGCGCCTCAGGCCCATAAGGCAGCTTCAAATCCGCCGCCGGTGGCGCCAGATCCAGAATCTCGCGGGAGTTAGCCAATGGCGGGCTTGGTCACCAGAGCCGGTATCGGCACGGGGCGTGAAGCAGGTACAGGCCGCTGCCCTTCGCGCATATGCCGTATCTCAATCAACGCCTGCACAGTCTCATGTCGCGCGTGCTTCACGATTGTGTCTTCCGTCACAATACATCCCCACAGCACCAAAACCAAAGCCGCGATCCAGCGCAGGCCCTGTTCGGTGATTGTCATAATCCGCATTGCTGTCCTTTTCTCAACGATACCCGCTGTTCTATTGTTTGTTGCCGGGAGTGTTGTAAATGTTTTGCAAACTTCTTGCCGAAGCAAAAAGGCTTACAGGACAAGGGGAAGGGCTGCGCCGAGTGTGCGCGCCCGGCACATGTGGGCGGTGTTACCTGCGTGCGGCCCGTTCCGCCACGATGGTCACTTCCATGTCCCGCGCCAGCCGCGCGACCTTCTCCACAAGGTCTTTGCTGAACGGCAGAGTCAGCGGCGAAGGCTTCGGGCGTGCCAGATAGATCTGCGTGACGCCGTGCTCCCGCGCAAACGTCACCAGATTTTCGGCGATGTCGCTCCCCAAAATCTCATGCGTCTCCAGGCGCAGATGGCGTGCGAAATTCAGGTTCTTTTGCAGGCGGTCCAGCTGTTCGGGGGCCATGTGGCTCACGTTCGCCGCCGGCGACACCACCACCGCCAGGCACTCCGACTTCGTATAATCCGCCACGCGCTTACCCCTTCTGATCAGCGGAATGCTGGCCGGGTCGCCCGTAACGTACACCAGCACGCGCCCGGTGGTTGGCTCATGCGGCGTTTGCGGCACCGTGTTCGCGTGCCCCGGCTGGCGCGCTTCCACTTCGAACGCGGTCTCGCGCAGAGCCAGTTCACGAAGCGCTACCAGCGTGCTTTCCTTAAAGAAGTTTTCCTTCGCGCGAGTGATCTTATCGCCCTGATACACCACGCCGCGGTCCAAGCGGTTCAGCAGCGCGCGCGGCGTCAGATCGATCATCACTACCTCCGCCGCCTGCTGCACCACCCAATCGGGCACGGTCTCCCGCACGCGCACGCCGGTCATGTTATAGATCTGGTCGTTCAGGCTTTCCAAATGCTGAACATTCATCGTGGTCAGCACGTGGATGCCGTGTTCCAGAATGAACAGCACGTCTTCCCAACGCTTCGCGCGCGGCGAGCCGGGAACGTTGGTGTGCGGAAACTCATCCACCACGGCCACCTCCGGATGGCGCGCGATAATGGCGTCCGTATCCATCTCCTCGAACCTGGTGTCGCGATACTCCACCGCCCGGCAAGGGATACTCTCCAGGCCTTCCATCAGTGCTATGGTGTCCGGCCGCGCGTGCGGCTCGAAGTAACCCACCACCACATCGGCGGAACTGCGTTTCAACTCGCGCGCCTCTTGCAGCATCTGATAGGTTTTGCCCACGCCCGCCGCGTAGCCCAGGAAGACCTTGAGCCGGCCTTTAGTGGGGAAAGAGTTTGACATCGATCCCCTCCGCCGCGCGAATCAGGCGATCCACGGTGGTCCTGCTGAAGCGCCCCCAAATGCTGTTGTTCAAACTATGCCCGATGAAGATTTGCGTGATGCGCTGCTGCTGCGCGTACTCGATGATGGTGGCGACAGCATCCTTCCCCGACATCAACTTCACCTCCGCGCCGGCCTTGCGCGCCAATGCCAGATTGCGTTCCAGCGCAGCCTGCCCATCGGCGGTCAGATCGCTCTGGCCCACATAGATCACAAACAGTTCACCATGGAACCGGTCGCAGATCACCTTGGCGCGCTCAATCATGCGCTGCGCATTGGCCTTGGGCGTCAGGCATACCAGGATGCGTTCCTGCGTCCCCCATGCCGAAGCCACGCCATCGGTCGGAAGGAAGCCTTCCAGTTGCTCATCCACCACATCGGCGGCAAGCAGCAGCGCAATCTCGCGCAACTGGGAAAGCTTGCGGGCTTGCTCATCGCGCTCGGTTACGGCGTAGGAATCGGCGGTGCGGGCCACGCAGAAATCGGTCGGCGTATCCACCACCACAATCTCATCGGCGCGATGCAGGAACGCTTCCGGCACACTCACGTGTACGCTCTTGCCGCGGATGGCCTCCACCTGTTCGCGCAGCTCTTCGACGAACTGCAGGTTGATCGTCGTGATGACGGAGATGCCCTCGGCCAGCAACTGTTCCACATCCTGCCAGCGATGCGTGTTGCGGCTGCCCGGCGGATTGTCGTAAGCCAGGCCATCCACCAGGCACACCGCCGGCTTGCGGCGCAGAATCGCTTCCACGTCCATGGTCGGCACACCCTGAATTTCAAGAAGAGGGATGGTGGGGATCTGCTTCAGCGCCTCTTCCAGATCGGGTGTGGTGCGCGGCTGCACGGCGCCCAGTACAACGTCCTGCCCGCGCTCCTTACGCCTGCGCCCTTCGTCCAGCATGCGGAACGTTTTGCCCACGCCAGAGGCATAGCCCAGAAACACCTTCAACCGCCCCGTGCGCGCGTACTTCTCTTCCGCCTGCACCTGGCGCAGCAGTTCATCGGGCGTGAGTTTGGTCGCTTGAGGCATGGCGTAATGTCCCACCACCATATTGATCGCAAGAGTGCCGCTTATGCTGTACCTTTAGAAAATCCTTAGCTGAACTTAAGATCATCCTTAGCATTCGGGAAGCACACTGGAGGAGTAACCGTTCGCCCGCCTTTATGCCGGTACGTTCTCATCCTTCGATCGACCGCGTTCTCTATTCGCTTCTGGCGCTGGCTACCGTTGCCGCTGTCACCTTTCTGGATTTTCACCTTCTGGCTGTCAACAATTCCACAGCGGCATTTTCTTATCTGCTGGTGGTGCTTGCGTTCGCGGCGCGCGCGGGAATTGAAGCTTCCGTGACAGCTTCGCTCGCGTCGGTCTTCGGCTACAACTTCTTCTTCCTGCCGCCGGTAGGCACGCTGAATGTCGCGGACCCACAGAACTGGGTGGCCCTGTTCGCGTTCCTGGTTACGGCTGTCACGGCCAGCCATCTTTCCGCGCAAGCGGGAAGGCAGGCGCAGGAAGCGGGCGCAGGGCGAAAAGAGATGGCAAAGCTATATGAGTTCAGCCGCGCCCTGATGCTGGGCGATTCCGAACGCAAGCTGGCCGGCCAAATCGCGCAACAGATTGCCGCTGTGTTCCAAGCGCCTTCCGTGGCCTTCTATTCCATTGCGGAAGACAAGGTCTATCACGCGGGGCCGGTGGAGCCGCTGCTCGATTCTCACTCATCCACTGAGGTGAGCGCGATCTTGCGCGTAGTGGCCAAAGGTGGCGACGCGCCGAAACTGGCCGCGCGATTCTTCCCCGTCAGCCTGGGCGGCCGGCCCGTGGGAAGCCTGGCCATTGCCGGTGCACAGCTTTCCGACGCGGCACTCTCCGCAACCTGCCAGTTGGCCGCCATCGCCATGGAGCGCGCACGCGTGCAGGAGACCATCAATCGCACGGAGTTTACGCGGCAGAACGAAAGGCTGAAATCTACGCTGCTGGACGCGTTGGCGCATGAGTTTAAGACTCCGCTCACGTCCATCAAGGCCGCGATTTCGACGGTGCTCTCGCAGAGAAGCCATGACGAGGTGGAGAACGAACTGCTCACCATTGTGGAAGAAGAGGCGGACAGGCTTACGGAACTGGTTACCGAATCTATTAGCATTGCGCGCATCGGGTCGGGGCACATGCAGTTGCATCGGCAGCCGTTTTCGGTGAGCGTGCTTGTTGGCGCCGCGCTTGAGAAGCTGAAAAACTTGTGCGACGGCAGGACGATTCGCGTGAGCGTTCCGGAAGGGCTGCCGCCGGTGAACATCGATCCCGCTCTGGTGGAGTTGGCGCTGCGGCAGCTTCTGGTGAACGCGCTGAAATATTCGCCTGCTTCCGCGGCCATCGATGTTTCCGCCGAAGAGCGCGAAGAGTTCATTGCGGTGAATGTGGCCGATGAAGGACCTGGCATTCCCGAAGCGGAGCAGGCTTCCGTTTTCGAAAAATTTTACCGGGGGCAGGCCGACCGCGGGCGTACAGCCGGCACCGGCATGGGCCTGACCATCGCGCGCGAAATTGTACAGGCGCATGGCGGCGAAATTTCGCTCGAGAGCCGGCCCGGCAAAGGTGCGCGATTTTGCTTCACGCTGCCGCGCGCCCAGCCCGCAGGAGAACTGACACAGTGACGAACGCCAGGATTTTCGTGATCGACGACGAGCCGCAGATCCGGCGCGTAATGAAGACTGGCCTAACGGCGCACGGCTATATTGTGATGGACGCAAAATCCGGCGAAGAGGGCCTGGAGGTGCTGCGTCGTGAGCATTTCGACCTGGTGCTGCTGGATATGAACATGCCCGGCATGAATGGCCTGGAGACGTGTGAGCAGATACGCCGCGGGTCCGACGTGGCAATCATTATGCTGACCGTGCGCAATCAGGAAGCCGACAAAATTGCCGCGCTGGACGCCGGCGCCGACGATTACGTTACTAAGCCGTTCAGTATGCCGGAACTGATGGCGCGCATCCGGGCGAATCTGCGCCGCATTCCACTTTCACCGTTGAGCGAAGGCTCGGTGATCGGTTTCGATGGCATTGAAATCAACTTGGCGACGCGGCAGGTAGAGGTGCAGGGTAAAGAGGTCAGGTTCACGCCGAAAGAGTTTGAGCTGCTGTATTACCTGGCTTCAAACCCGAACATCGCCATCCCGCACGGCAAGTTGTTGCAGGCCATCTGGGGCCCCGATTATGGGCGCGAAGTGGTGTACCTGCATGTGTTCGTAAACCAGATCAGGAAGAAGATTGAGCCGAACCCGGCTAAGCCTCGCTACATCATTTCAGAGCCGCGCGTGGGGTACCGCTTTCACTTGCCCACAAAAACAAGCCCTTTAGAAAATCTTTAGACGATCCTTAGCGGACGCTTAGGCCCGTGCTTCTACTCTCAAGGGAGGGAAACCATGCTACTCGACGCATTCTACTTTCTGCTCGCAATTGGAGCCTTTGCCCTTTGCTGGGTTTTCACCAAAGCCTGTGACCGGCTGTAAAGGAAAACATTTATGGACTTTCTACTTGCGGGAATTGTAGCTCTTGGCCTGTTCGCGTATCTGCTTTACGCGCTGCTGCGGCCCGAAAAATTCTAGGAACCGAATATGACCGTCAACGGAATTCTGCAAATTGCATTTTACTTTCTGGTGCTGCTTCTCATCACCAAGCCGATGGGCCTGTTTATGGCGCGGCTGTTCAGTGGTGAGCGCACCTTCCTGCACCCGGTGTTGCGGCCGCTTGAAAAGCTTGTGTATCGGGTGAGCGGCGTTGAAGAAGAGGGCGAACAAAGTTGGACGCAGTATGCCGCATCGTTGCTGGCGTTCAGCGTGGCGGGCTTTGCGATTGTCTATCTGCTGCAGCGCTTTGAGGGTGTTCTGCCGTTCAATCCCCAGGGCTTTGGAAGCAGCCATGCGCCTTCTGGCTCGACGGGCATGACGCCGGATTTGGCGTTCAACACGGCCGTAAGCTTTCTGACCAACACCAACTGGCAGGCTTACGGGGGCGAGACCACGCTGTCTTATCTGGTGCAGATGACGGCGCTGACGGTGCAGAATTTTCTTTCAGGCGCCGCGGGCGTTGCGATTGCCATCGCGCTGGTGCGCGGCTTCGCGCGTCAACAATCGAAGAGCATCGGCAACTTCTGGGTGGATCTTACGCGCGGAACTTTGTATCTGTTCCTGCCGCTGGCCGTGCTGGGAGCGCTGTTCCTGTGCTCGCAGGGCGTGATTCAAAACGTGAAGCCATACGATGTTGTGAAGACCGTGGAAGGCGCGACGCAGACCATCGCGCAAGGGCCCGTTGCTTCGCAGGAAGCCATCAAAATGGTGGGTACCAATGGCGGCGGCTTCTTCAACGCCAACTCCGCGCATCCTTTTGAGAACCCCTCACCGCTGACCAATTTCGTGCAGATGATTATGATCTTCTGCATTCCAGCCGGCCTTACTTACACGTTCGGCAAGATGGTGGGAGACACCAGACAAGGGTGGGCCATCTTCGCCGCATGCAGCGTGATGTTCCTGGTGGGTGTGTTTGTGGCCTACCCCGCGGAACAGAGCGGGAACCCGCAGTTGACCGCCATGGGCGTTCAGGCCAGCGCCACCGGAACGCAGTCTGGCGGCAACATGGAAGGTAAAGAAGTGCGGTTCGGAATCGCCAACACCGCGCTGTTCGCCGTCATCACAACGGACGCAAGCTGCGGCGCCATCAATGGCTGGCACGATAGCTTTACGCCGCTGGGCGGCTTGGTGCCGCTCTTCAATATTCAAACCGGCGAAGTGATTTTCGGAGGCGTGGGCGCGGGCCTATACGGCATTCTGCTCTACGCGATTCTGGCGGTGTTTATCGCCGGCCTGATGGTGGGCCGCACGCCGGAATATCTAGGTAAGAAGATTGAAGGCAAAGAGGTGAAGATGGCCATGCTGGCCCTGATTGCGACGGCCGCCAGCATTCTTGTTTTCAGCGCGGCATCCTCGGTGATCCACTTCGATTGGGATAAGAGCCAGTATGTAAACCCCGCAGCCGGGACGCCGAAGCCCGCGCCCACCGCCAGCGTGCCGCCCACCGCGAACTTGAATAACAGCGGCCCGCATGGGTTGAGTGAAATTCTTTACGCCTATTCCAGTGCGACGGGCAACAACGGCAGTGCGTTCGGCGGCATCGGCGTGAACACGCCCTGGTATAACGCCACGCTCGGCCTGGCGATGCTGATTGGCAGGTTCCTGTTCCTGCTACCGCTGCTGGCGGTGGCGGGCAGTCTGGCCGCGAAGAAAAAGGTTGCGGCCACAAGCGGCACGTTCCCCACGCATGGCCCGTTGTTTGTGGGCTTGCTGGTGGGCACGGTGGTAATTGTGGGCGCGCTCACCTTCTTCCCGGCGCTTTCGCTGGGGCCGATTGTGGAGCACTTCCTCTTACAGGAGGGCAAGCTGTTCTCCTTTCTGATTATGCCGAACGGTATCTGGAGCTAACAAGACAATGGCGACAACTATGACTAACCCCGCCGCGAACACTCCGGCGGGAGACCCTTCTTCACTGATTCCGAAAAAGCTGGCGCACGCGCGTCCGCTGTTCGATCCGGACATTGTCAAACGGGCGCTGAAAGATTCGTTCATCAAGCTGAATCCGGCAACGCTGGCGAAGAACCCGGTCATGTTCGTGGTGGAAGTGGGCGCGTTGGTCACCACCATTTACCTGGTGCGTGATGCGGTGACCGGCGCGAAAGATTTGGGCTTCACGTTCCAGATTGCGCTCTGGCTTTGGTTCACCGTGCTGTTCGCGAACTTCGCCGAAGCCATGGCGGAAGCGCGCGGCAAGGCCCAGGCCGATAACCTGCGTAAGACCAAGACCGATTCCGTCGCCAAACGCCTGCAGACCAATGGCAAGATTGAGACGGTTGCCTCATCGCAGCTTCGCTCTGGCGACGTGGTGATGTGCGAAACCGGCGACATCATTCCCGGCGACGGTGAAGTGATCGACGGCATCGCGACCATCGATGAATCCGTGATTACAGGTGAGAGCGCGCCGGTGATTCGCGAATCGGGCGGCGACCGCAGCGCTGTTACAGGCGGTACGCGCGTGCTGTCGGACCAGATCAAGATCAAGATCACGTCGAACCCGGGCGAGACGTTTCTGGACCGCATGATCGCGCTTGTGGAAGGCGCCGAGCGGCAGAAGACGCCGAACGAAATCGCGCTGAATATTTTGATTGCGGGCTTGACGTTGATCTTCCTGCTGGCCGTGGTCACGCTGCAGCCGTTCTCTTCCTACAGTATTGCGTCGACGGGCGTGGGCACCATTCCTTCGGTTGCGGTGCTGGTTTCGCTGCTGGTGTGTTTGATTCCGACCACCATTGGCGGGCTACTGAGCGCCATCGGTATCGCGGGCATGGATCGCGTGATGCAGCACAACGTTCTGGCCATGAGCGGCAAGGCTGTTGAAGCATCGGGCGATGTGAACACGCTGCTCTTAGATAAGACCGGCACCATCACTTTGGGCAACCGGCAGGCGGTGGAATTCGTGACCGCCGAAGGCGTGAAGCCCGAAGAACTGGCCGACGCGGCGCAGCTTTCGAGCCTGGCCGATGAAACGCCGGAAGGCCGCTCCGTAGTGGTGCTGGCGAAAGAAAAATATGGCCTGCGCGGCCGTGAGGTTTCGGAGAAGGAAGCGCAGTTCATTCCGTTTTCCGCATACACGCGCATGAGCGGCGTGGATCTGGACGGGCGCAAGTTGCGCAAAGGCGCAACCGAAGCCGTGATCGCTTTTGTGGAGGAACAGGGCGGCACGGTTCCGGCGAACTTCCGCGATCTTTCTGACCGCATCTCACGCTCCGGTGGCACGCCGCTGGCAGTGGCCGATGGCCGCCGGCTGATGGGTGTGATTCATCTGAAGGACGTGGTGAAGGGCGGCATGAAAGAGCGCATCGGTCAGTTGCGCGCCATGGGCATACGGTCTGTGATGATCACGGGCGACAATCCGCTGACCGCCGCCGCGATTGCGGAAGAAGCCGGCGTGGATGATTTTCTCGCGCAGGCAACACCCGCGGACAAGCTGGCTTACATCAGAAAAGAGCAGGCGGAAGGCCGCTTGGTGGCGATGACGGGCGATGGCACCAACGACGCTCCCGCGCTGGCGCAAGCCGATGTCGGCCTGGCGATGAACACCGGGACCATGGCTGCTAAAGAAGCCGGCAATATGGTGGATCTGGATAGCAACCCGACCAAGCTGATTGAAGTGGTGGCCATCGGCAAGCAGTTGCTGATCACTCGCGGAGCACTGACGACGTTCTCTATCGCGAACGACGTGGCGAAATATTTCGCCATCATCCCCGCGATGTTTATGGTGACGTATCCCGCGCTGGGGCACCTGAATATTATGAAGCTGCACTCGCCGCAGAGCGCTGTGCTTTCGGCGGTGATCTTCAACGCGCTGATCATCATTGCGCTGGTGCCGCTGGCGTTGAAAGGCGTGAAATACCGGCCTCAGGGAGCGGCGGAACTGCTGCGCCGCAACCTGCTGGTCTATGGCGTGGGCGGCTTGATCGCGCCCTTCCCGGGCATCTGGATTCTCGACCAGATTCTGTATCATCTTCACCTGGCTTAAAGGACAAAATTTATGTGGACACAGATTGCTCCCGCGTTTCGCATTACGATTTTCTTTACGATTCTGACCGGGGTTATCTATCCGGGCGTGATCACCGGCATGTGCCAATTGCTCTTCAACAAGCAGGCGAACGGCAGCCTGGTTTCGGTGAACGGCAAGGTGGTTGGTTCGGCTATGCTGGGCCAGAATTTTTCGAAGCCGGAGTATTTTCATCCGCGCCCTTCAGCGGCAGGGTCGGACGGCTACGATGCTTCCGCTTCGGGCGGCACCAACTTCGGGCCCACGAATCAGAAGCTGATTGACCGTGTGAAGGGCGATGTCGCGAAGTTCAAGAAAGAGAACCCGCAGTTCACGGGAGAGATTCCGGCGGACGCATTGACCACCTCGGCCAGCGGATTAGATCCGCATATTTCGCCGGCCTTCGCGGCGGCGCAGGCAGCACGTGTGGCACAGGCTCGCGGTGTGAGTACGGAACAGGCCAACCAGGCGATCGCGGAACATACAGAAGGCCGGGACCTTGGCTTTCTGGGTGAGCCGCGCGTGAATGTGTTGGCTTTAAATCTGGCGCTAGACCAGAAATTTCCGAAGAAGTAATTACTCTAAGCGCATGCGCTGTATGAGGGCGGCAAGATCAACGGGGTCGGCCGATTGCTTCCCGCTCGCGACGCGAGGCGCGGAGAGGAATGCTTCGGAATGATTTTCAAACCACACCAGAAACGCGGCATCGCTGGAACCGGTGAGCCGCTGCTGGTTGAGCCATGTGTAGTATGCGCCCATGTCCGCATCGCGGAGTGAGCCGGAGGCGTCCAGCGGAGGAGGCTGGCTCCCTTCGGCGAGCATTTCGTTCATGGCGCGTTCCCGTTGGCGCGGCGCGAATCGCAACACAAGCGTCGCGGGTTGCGCCCGCCTGAGCACTTCGCGCGCGGCCCATTGGGCAAAGGTTGTGCTGTAGACTTGCGTGCCCGAAGCTTCGGTGAGCAGGCTGAGTTGGAAACGGTCGAACAGCGGGTCGCCATGCAGGCCGAATTCGGCGGGTTGAATTTGGGCAAGCAAGGTGCGAAGGGCTTCGGAGCCTGTGCCCGATTCCCAGGCGGCGCGCATGCGATTCTGCAGCGCGGCACGCAGCGGACGAATGGATTCGTACGTCACCGAAGTAAGCGCGGGGCAAGGTTCAGCTTTGCTTTCGCCGCCATCGATGTACCAATGCGAGTAAGGTTCGGGATGCGCCGTGGCGCGCATGCGAACGGCTTCCAGTAACAGGCGGTAACCATCCTTCGCTTGCACGTTTGTGTAATGCGTGCCATGCGCGCGAAGCTTGCGAAAGAGCGGCACAGTTTCACGGCCCGCGCCTTGGCCGATCATCACGATGGTGGCGCGGTGCAGCGAAGCGGTGGGCTCGGGTAGCGCTGCATTCACATCGGCGACGAAGCTTACGGCAGCGGTCCGGAACGCTTCAATTTGATGCGTGGCCCACAGGTGCGCGGTCCAATTTTCAGCGAAGAGCGCGGGCTGAGTTACCCAATCCATGCGTTGCAATTCGGGTGAGACTTGCAGCGCGGCGAAGTGCGCGACGGAGATATCGGACGAGCGCGAGAGGAAGGCGAGTTGCCGGTCCAGATCTTTGCGCTCCGCAGGAAATTTCCAATCGTAGCCGATGATCTCGCGCAACATCAGCGGCGCGAAGGAAGGGGGCAAGCGGCGCAACACTGCGAGGTGCCGCACGGCCAGTTCTTGCGCTAACGGAGGGTAGCTTGCGAAATCGGTTGGCTTGAGGTCGCGCGGGAGCATTAGACGATTTCAGACAGCACTTTACCGTTTGAGAAGCGCGGCGAGAAGCCGAACTGCGCGCCCAGCGTGGGCACCAGGTCGATGGATTCGACGGGCCTGTCGACTACCACGTTTTCACGAATGCCGGGGCCCATGGCGATCATCCATGTGGTGCGTGAAAGGGCATCGCCGGTGCGGTGATGTTGGAAGCCGTTACCGCCGGGGTCGGTATCGGAATCGCGGCCGAAATCGGGCAGGATGAAGAGGTTAGTTTTGCCGGCATACTCCGGTTCGGCCTGGATGGTTTTCCAAATTTCAGAACACAGCCGGTCAGAGCGGCGAATGGCATCCACGTAGAGCGAGAAGGCGCCGGCATGAGCGATATCGATATCGTGAAGCGTGATCCAAAGCAGGCTCGGCGCAAGCCGGCGCATCATGTGGCGCGCGATGAAGACGGAAAGCTCATCGGGGCTGGCGAGCGTCTTCGCATGGCCGGAAAAATCGGAGACGGAGAGCTTCAGAATTTCCGCCATTTGATTCAGATGAATCTCATCGCCACCCAGCGCAGGCGCGTAGAGCGGCGTTTCGTAGTTGTCGCGCAGCAGGTGGTTATAGCGCGCGCCATCGGCAGTGGAAAGAGCCGCGCTGAGCAGGCGTTTCGGCAGGATCACGCCGGCGCCAGTGCCGGCGCCGTAAGCACGATGTCCGCTTTCACCGATGCGGTTGAAGCCGTTGCTGGGCGCGATGACGAAGGCGTCCGTCGCGGGCCGGTTCAGATCTTTGCGGAAGTATTCGAAGACGGTGGGGTTGGCCGGTGCGACGGCGGCAAAGTTGTTGAACGTTTCGTATACGCCGGTAGCCAGGCTGGCCGTTGCCACGTAATGGCCCAGGATGCCGCGGTTCACAACCTGTGTATAGAACGTTGCTTTGGGAACCAACTCATTCAGCAGGTGCGGGATGTTTTCCTGGCCTTCCGGCATGAAGGTTTCGTCATCGCGAGCGCCGCCGCCGAAGGTGACCACGATGGCTTTGCGCGCTTTCGGGGCCACCATGGCACGCAATGCAGCGTTGCCCAAGAGTGTGGCGCCCGTGGCAGCGCGCAGAAAACTGCGGCGGCTGGAAGCGATGCGGCTGGAAGCTGACCAATGCATGTGACGACTAAATTCTATTCCTTTTTGCCGGGCGCGATTCGGGTGAGCACCACGGCCGTGCTGTCGTAATCGCCGGTAAGACGCATCGCGATGCCCTGGTTCATGAGCGATGCGCCGCTCAGTTCGGCACGCGATTCGAGAAGCTTTTGATCCAGCGATTCGATGCGATAAACAGCGCCTGGTTCCAGACCGCGCCAGTAGATTCGCGGAGCCGGGGTAGAGTACTGCTGCGTATGGCGATACGCCAGCAGCACGGCCTGCTCGCCATCGGCAGCCACGTATTGAACGGATGACACGTCATGATCGCGCGGCGATTGGAGGCGGTAGAGATTCCCCGTCTGCACGGTATTGCGAATGGTTTTATAAAACTTTACCAGCTTGCCAGCGGCGGCAAAATCCTGTTCGGACCAATGGTTCAGATTGGCGCCGATGCCGAGCGCGCCTTGCATCGCGACGAGAAAACGAAACTGCAACGGAGCGCTGCGGCGGTTCATGTTCGGAACATCGGTCACCCATGCGGACATGATCTTCGGTGCATATGCTTGCGTGAAACCTTCCTGAATGCGGAGGCGGTCAAAGGCCTCCGTATTGTCAGAAGGCCAGACTTCATCCACGCGCTGCAGGATGCCGGGATCGACGCGGCCACCACCGCCGGAGCAGGCTTCAATCTCAAGTTTGGGGTGCCTCTGGCGTAACCGGTCAATCAGTTCATAGAGGTTACGCGTGTACTCCACCCAGAGCTTGCGTTGGTCCGCGGGAGCAAGCTCCGGCCAGCCGGGTTCGGAAAACGCGCGATTCATGTCCCACTTAAAATAGCGGATGTTGTTCTCTGTGGCGAGCTTATCGAGCACGCTGAAGATATGCTCCTTCACATCCGTGCGAGCCAGATTCAAGACAAGCTGGTTGCGCAGTTCGCTGCGAGGACGGCCGGGGAAATTCATCACCCAATCTGGATGCGCGCGGTAAAGGTCGCTATCGCGGTTGACCATTTCGGGCTCCACCCAGAGGCCGAAATCCATGCCCAGTCGGTTCACGCGGCTAATGAGGTTGCCGAGGCCGTTGGGAAATTTCTGCTTGTTGACGAACCAATCGCCTAGCCCCGCGTGATCGTTGTTGCGTTGGCCGAACCAGCCATCGTCCACCACGAAAAGCTCGACGCCCAGCTTCGCGGCTTTTTCCGCAAGAGCAATCTGGCCGGGCTCATCGACGGCGAACGTGGTGGCTTCCCACGAGTTGTAGAGCACGGGGCGCAGGCGCGACGCCGGGCCGCCGGGGAGAATTTGTTCGCGCTCAAAACGATGCATCATGCGCGATGCGCCACCGGCTCCGGAAGCGGAATAGCCGGCGTAAAACTCGGGCGTCGCGAGCGCTTCGCCGGGCTTGAGCGGGTAACTGAAATCGAAGGTGTTGAAGCCGCCGGTGACGCGGACCTGCTGGTAAGGTGTCTGTTCGATGGCGATGCGCCAGTTGCCGCTCCATGCGAGCGCGCCGAACCACACGCCGCCTTCCTCTTCGCTAGCGTCGCGATCGATAGAGAACCACGGATTGAAATTGTGACTGGTATTGCCCTTGCGGCTCTCCAGAACCTTTTGGCCTTCGTGAATAGGCTCGCGCTTCATCTGCGTTTCAGCAGCCCAGTGGCCGGTGAGGTAGGTGAGCCGATAGTCCTGTCCGGGCGGCAGATACCATGTTGCCGATTGCGCGCTTTCCACGGTGATGGGCGCGGCGGTGTTGTTGCGAATGGTGGCGCTGCGGCGCAGGATGCCGTTTTCGGGATAGAGGCGGTAATGGAGTGTGGCTTCCAGATCGTCGTGAACGTCTTTGAGCACGATGTCGAGCTCATTGCCTCGCATGCTGTGCGAGGCGTACTTCAGTACCAGATCGCGATCGCCATTCGCTCGCGTGATCTTCAGCGCGGCTTCGTAAAAGCGCGGGCCGCCCCACCCGGCGTACTCTTCGTTCTCGATCATCTGATGCGGATCGAACGAAGAAATATCGCGCTTCACGGTGGCGGGCTGCACATCGGCCAAGCGCCATAGCGGCGCGCCCCAATATAGATTTTGCAGGGCTCCGTCGGCATCCACACCCATGGCGTAAGAATTATATTTCGTGGTGAGCAGCCAAACCTTTTGAGCTTCGCTGAATTGAATGGCCTGCCCGTGAAGGCTCGCCGCAGTCCCTGCCAGCAGCGCCAACGTTGCGCAAATTCGCATGTTCCCCATTATGGCCGCACTATAGTGAGAGTGCCTTGTATGCGTGTTCTTCTTTGCTTCGGCAGTGTGGCTTTGCTTTGCGGCGCGGTGGCCGGAGTACGTTATGCGGACATTGCGGAAACTTCCGGCTTGACGGTGCGAAACGTGTACGGCGGCTTGTTGAACAAGAGCGTGATCGTCGAGACCACCGGCAATGGCGCGGCCATTTTCGACTACGACAGCGATGGCGCAAACGACATCTTCATCGCGAACGGCACCACGCTGGACCGCAAGCATGACGCGGCGCCGCAGCTTTACCATAACGATGGCCGTGGGCACTTTACCGATGTTGCCAAGCAGGCCGGCTTTCAAGCGGAAGGCTGGGCGCAGAGCGTGTGCGTGGGCGATTACGATAACGATGGCCACCCCGATCTGTTCGTGACTTACTACGGCCACAATCGCCTGTATCGCAACTTGGGCACAGGCAAGTTCGAAGATGTGACCGCGCGCGTGAAGCTTCCCGTGAGCGGCACCAGGTACGGTTCGGGCTGTTCGTTTTTCGATTACGATCGCGATGGCCGCCTGGACGTTGTGGTCTCGAACTATGTGGATTTCGATGTCGCGCGCGTGCCTAAGCCGGGGCAGAGCGATCAGTGCATTTGGAAGGGCCTGGCAGTGCTGTGCGGACCGCATGGGCTGCCGCTGGCGCGAAATATTCTGTATCACGCGAACGCCGATGGAACGTTTACGGATGTATCGGAGAAGGCCGGTATCCTCACCGGCACCGGCAGCTATGGGCTTTCCATCGCCACCGCGGATTTCGATAACGATGGCTGGCCGGACATTTATATCGCTTGCGATCAGACGCCCAGTCTGCTCTTCCACAACAATCACGATGGGACGTTTCAGGAGCAGGGCGCTTCAGCAGGCGTGGCTTTCAACTTCGATGGCAATCTGCAATCGGGCATGGGTGTGGCGGTTGCGGATTATGACGGTAATGGATTTCTGGATATTGCGAAGACGAATTTTTCCGGGGACCTAACGTCGCTCTATAACAATGAAGACGGCAAGTTTTTCTCAGACCTTTCTCTGCAGGCTGGGTTGAAGGCGCGTCAGTTTTTGGGTTGGGGCGCGGCCTTTGTAGACGCCGATGAAGATGGCTGGAAAGACCTGGTGATTGCGAACGGGCATGTGTATCCGGAGGTGGACAAGTCACCGGTGGGCGACAAGTATCTGCAGCCGACTATTTTTTATCGCAACTTGGGAAACGGCCGTTTTCAGGATGTGACGGCCGATGCGGGGCCTGCGTTCGGTGCGCTGCGGCCGGCGCGCGGACTGGCGGTGGGGGACACGGATGGCGATGGGCGGCAGGAAATTGTGATCGTCAACATGAACCAGTTGCCCACGCTGATGAAGAATAACGGAGCGCGGCAGCATTCGCTGGTGGTGGAAGTGGAGGGCACGAAATCGAACCGTAGCGGCATCGGTGCGCGTGTGGCTATCGATGCGGGGAAGCGCCGGCGCATCGATGAAATCATGAGCGGCGGCAGTTACTATTCGCAGAATGAAATGGCAGCATACTTCGGGCTCGGCGCGGTGGATACGGTGGAGCGTTTGCAGATTCGCTGGCCTAGCGGGTTGGAGCAAACGTGGATGAATCCGGGCGTGAACCGGCGTGTGCGCGCGGTGGAAGGTGAGAAGCAGTTGCGCGTTCTGAAGACTTGGTAGCGCTCATTCGGTGACGGCAAGAGCACGGTCGGCCTTCACGTCGCGAAGCGTTTTGTGGCCGCCTGCCGGCCAGTGGATTTCAACGGTGTCCGCTTTGTTTGCGGCGCCCAGGCCAAAGTGCAGAGTGAAATCACTTTGCGAAAGATAGCTGCCACCGCTGCGGACTTCCGCGAGTTGCGTTTGGCCGCCGACAGTGACGCGCACTGTGGCCCCGATGGCGCTGCGGTTGGAACGCGTGCCCGTCAGCTTGACGGCAAGCCAATGGTTGCTTGCAGGCTGGCGTTGTTCGAACAGTGAAGGCACGGCATTTTGATTGTTGATGAGGATGGCGATGTTGCCATCGTTGCGGATATCGGCGAAGGCCGCGCCTCGTGCAACGTGCGGCTCCAGAATGGCGGGGCCTGCGAGTTGGGACACATCGTCGAAGCGGCCCTTGCCATTGTTGCGATAAAGGATCGCGCGCTGCTGGTTGCGCACGTCTCCATGCAGCCGGTCCACTTCGGGGAACACGTGCCCGTTGACCAGGAACAGGTCGGGCCAGCCGTCATTATCGAAATCGAAAAAGCCGCAGCCCCAGCCCACGAAGCGCGTGTTGGTGCCGATGCCGGAATGCACACTCACGTCTTCGAACTCGCCCTTGCCGGTGTTGCGATAGAGCGTTTCGCGCTCATCGGAAAAGTTGGTGCGGAAGATGGCTTGCCAACCGGTGTGTTGATAATCGGCGGCGGTGACGCCCATGCCGGACATGGCGCGCCCATCTTCATCGAAGGCCGCGCCGCGCGTGACGGCCTCTTCCTGAAACGTGCCATCGCCTTGATTGATGTAGAGCAGGGAAGGGGTTTGATCGGCCGCGATGTAAATGTCGGGCTTGCCATCGCCATTGAAATCCCCGGTCAGCACGCCTAAAGAGTAGTGGCCGGTGGGTGCGGCGATCCCAGACTTTTCAGACACATCTTCAAAGCGGCCACTGCCTGCGTTGCGATACAGAATGTTGCGATCGAAGGGCAGCCCGCGCGGGCCGCAGTTCACCGCGATGCCGCGATAGAAGCAGTATGGGTTCGCGCCCGGCTTCGGCGTGGTGGCGAAATCGAACTTCAGATAGTTGGCGACGACAAGGTCAAGCCGGCCATCGTTATCGTAATCTAAAAACGCGCAGCCGGTGTTGTAGCGAACGCGATCCTGCAACAAGCCTGCGCTTGCGGTGACGTCTTCGAAGCGCTTGCCGCCGATGTTGCGATACAGCCGGTTGCGTCCCCAATAGGTGACGAACAAATCGGTAAAGCCGTCGTTATCGTAATCGCCTGCGCACACGCCTTGGCCCCAACCGGTGGACAGCAGGCCGGCCGTGACAGTCACGTCCTGAAACTTGCCATCGCCGCGATTGCGATAGAGGCGGTTCGTGCCGCCGTTGCCGGAAACAAGAAAGATATCGGGCAGACCATCGTTGTCGTAATCGAGAAAGGCCGCGCCGCTGCCGGTGGTTTCGATGATGAACTCTTTGCTTACCGTGCCGCCGTTGGGAAAGGTGGCGGTCAGGCCGGCGCTGGCGGCTACGTTATGGAAATCGGCAACGGGGGCTGGCGCGGCCCAGAGCGCAAGGCAGAGTGCGAACAGCGCTATCACGGTTGCGCGGGCTTCTCGCCGAGCCGTTTCAGAAAATCTGAGAACTCTCCGCCTGGCGGCTTTTGCAATCGATCGAGCAGCGCTTTCTCCTTCGCGGCATCCGCCTGCCGGCCTGCGCTTTTGTAAGCCAGCATCAGGTTGTAATGCGCCGTTTCGTTGGTGGGTTGCAAGGCCGTCACGCGCTCCAGCAAAGCGATGCCTTCCGGCGCGCGACGTTCGCGAACCCTGACCTTCCCAAGGGCCAGTAGCGCTTCGGCGAACTCCGGACGCAATGCCACGGCCTGTTCGAAGCGTTGCGCGGCATCGTCGCGATTGCCCTGTGCGTCGCTGATTTGGCCGATCTGGTAGATGGCGGCCGCATCGCTTGCATTTAGCGCCACCTCCGCTTCAAACTCTTTGCGCGCTTGTTCTAGGGCGGCCGGTTCGTGCGAGGCCAGCAACAAAACGCGGCCCCGGCGAAAGTGCAGATTCAGCGCGCGCGGATTCTTCGCGACGGCTTTGGCGTACTCGGCGGCGGCTTCGGTGAAGCTGCCCTGCATTTCGAAAATTTCGCCGGAGAGTTGGTTCACACGATAGGAGGCAGGCGCTTTTGCGAACATGTCCGCAACTTGCGCGTTCCAACCTTTCATGTAGAGCTTGGCCCCCAGATACAACACGTCGGCATCGCTGGGGTATGCCTTTTTTAGCTCTTCCAGAATGGCAAATCCCGTCTCCGGCGCATCGAGCGCGATCGAGCATTGCACGGCGGCCAGGCCGGCCAGCTTGCGGATGAGTGCATCGCTAGGGCCGCGCCATGAGGTTTGGAGAGCCGTCTGCTGCTGGGCGCAATCGCCTTCGCCAGAGCGAATCATGGCGAGCAGGGCCAGTGCTTCGGCGTCGTTCGCATTGTTCGCAAGTGCCTGCTTCGCGGCTTGCAGATGCCCCAGGCCATACTCGCGAACAGCCACACTGATCTGCGCGCTCAGCACTGACGCGAAGAGAAAAAGACTAATGGCCCGCATCGTCTAACACCAGGGCGTTGTCGCCGAAACGATGGCGAAGCTTGCCTTCCAGATATCGAAATTGCAAGAGCGGCGGCGGCCCCGGCGCCAATGCAGGCTTAGGCGCGACACGCTTCGATTCGCTCTCACCCTGCTCCACCACGCGGCCCGAATCAGCAATGCGCCGCCACGCATCGGCGTTTGCGCTTGAGGCCGCTTGCATCAGTAAATAGAAAAGCGCGGCGCTCATCGGCCCTCCAATTCCCGCATGGCCTTGCGAGCGGCCCCACTCTGCGGAGCCGCTTCCAGCAGCTTCGCCAGCACCGAGCGCGCCTTCTCCATCGCTCCAGACTGCACGTAGACGCGCGCCAGATTCATGGACAGCAACTCGCTTTCGGGCAAGCGCGCCACGCCAAACTGAAGTGCCGCGATTGCGTCATTGGTCTGCCCCATCTTCATATACAGTACGCCCAGGTTGTTGATGGCGGATGCGTTGTCCCGGTGCTCTTCAATGGTGTGCAGGAACAGCGCCTTCGCTTCCGCATAGCGCTCTGTGTTGGCCAGCAGCAGGCCCAAGCCTACGGCGGCATCGGCTGAATGCGGGTCGGCTGCAATGGCTTTGCGGAACAGCGCTTCGGCTTCCGCGTGTTGGTTCAGCTTCGCCAAGGCCTGCGCCGTATTTAGCAACGCATAGACCGATGCCGGGTCGCACATGAGAGCTTTCTGGTAAAGCCGCAGAGCTTCCGGTGTGTTGCCTTCGGCTTCCGCAACGCCGCCCAGTTCATTCCATGCTTCGGCGTTTAGCGGGTTTAGCCCGGCTGCACGAACCAGAGACTCCTTTGCTTCCGCATGCCTGCCCATCTCCAGATGGATCTTGCCGACGGCCAGCAGCACACGTTCATTGCCGGGCGCGCGCTTCAGCGTCTCGGCTAAATACGGCAGAGCCTGATCGGGATAGCCGGCCCAGTAAAACGCTGCGCCCAGCTTGAAGTAATCGCGGTGCGGCTTGGCTACATAGTGCCCCTCGAAGGGCAGCCCTTCGCGTTCGGCAGCCCCTGTGCCAACCAGTTTCAGATCGCGCTGCAGTTCAGCGGCATCGGGTGGCGCTGCATAGATCTTGCACGCGCGGCTTTGCGAATCGATCAATAGATAGAGTGGCAAGACAAGGTCTACGCGGTAATCGAAAAGATATCGGCGGAACACCGCGTACCAAGCGGCGCGATCTGGATTGTTCTTTAATGCCGACTCATCCAGCACCAATAAGGTGGGCCCGGCGTGATGTTCCGGCAATGGTACCGGCTCGACAAACCAGGTGTTGTGAAGGCGGGGAAGATTGTCGGCCTGCGCGGGCTTCGCTTGTGGCAATGGCGTGCGCGCGGCAAAGGCTACACGCGTCCATTCCTTCACGCCTTCGGTGAAGCGATAACGAAACCCCGGTTCCAGCGGACCAGTCACGATCTCTTCGCCCAAAGGCCACGTGATCTTCACGCGCTCCGCACGCACGGCCGCGCCAAGCCCAAAATGCAGCCGCTTCGAATGCTGCGAAAGGTAGCCGGAGCCCGCGTTCAACCATTGTGCTTGCCCATCCACTTCCACACGCGCACCGATCGCATCGCGATTACCTTTCGTGCCCGCAAGATCGAAGGCGATCCAGCGCGCGCCCGCTCCGACCTGATTTTCAAACAGCCGTAATTGCGGGCCCAGGCGATTCTTCAGCGCCAGATCCGGCACGCCGTCGCCATCGAAATCGGCCACCGCGAAGGCGCGCCCATCTTCGGCTGTATCGAGGCCGCTCACGCCTGAAAAATCGTAATACCGCGAGCCGCGACGGCCATAGACCACGTTCGGCTCGCGCCCATTCCAGCTGTAGTCTTCACGAATCAACTGGTTGATTGCATTCCATCCGTTCTCATACAAAGGCTCAGACCGTTGGGTGCCGGGCGAATGGGCCACCACCTGGCGCCAGAAGAAACTCATCAGGTCATCCTTCGAAGTGTTGGTCAACATGCCGCACGTGGTGAAAATTTCGGGCTTGCCATCGCCATCGAAATCGAACCCGCCAGAGCCCCATGCCCAGCGGCCCATTTCCACATTCTGGTTGGCGCCGGTATCGCTGAAGCGGCCCTGGCCTTCATTGCGATACAGGCTGTTGCCCTTGGCATGCCGCCTGTAGGCTTCAGGAAACTCGCGCGCGGGTGCGAAGTTTTTGTCATGCGCCAGGCGTGCGCCCGCCGCGCTCCACATGTTCGATACGTGCAAGTCGGCACGCCCGTCGCCATCGTAATCGAACCACGCAGCGCTCATGCCGGGGCCCATATCTTCCACACCTGCTTCACGCGCCTGGTCTGTGAAGCGGCCCTTTTCATTGCGATAAAAGTTGTTACGGCCGAAATCGTTCGCGACGTATAAATCGGGCCAGCCACTGCCAGTGGTGTCGCACCAGGCCGGCGCGAAACTGAAGCGCGTGTTGTTTCGATCGATGCCTGAAGCTTTCGTTGCATCTTCGAAGTGGCCCGTGCCATCGGCCTGCAGCGCGTTATGAAACAGAATGTTCGGCGGCCCATTGTTCGCATCGTGATATGGGGCTGGGTAGCGATACTGCGCCTCGCTTTGGAAGAAGCTGTACGTGCACAAGTAAAGGTCCAGCTTGCCATCGCGATCGTAATCGGCGGCGGCCATTCCGGTGAAAGAACCCTTCGGCACGCCGTCGAACAGGAAGGCATTGTCGCGTTGTTCGAACTTGCCCTTGCCGTTATTCAGGAACAGCACGGGGCCGCCGCCGCGCAGCACCACCGCATCCTGCACGCCGGTGTTGCGCCAGTCTAAGAACAGAGCGCAGGAGGTATCGTCCAGCAGATCCAGGCCGCTGGCGCGAGAGATATCCGTGAAGCGGCCATCGCGCAGACGCTTGTATAGTTTGTTCGGCAGGCCGCCCGGCTGGCACACGTAAATTTCATCCACGCCATCGCCGTCGACATCCGCCGCGCAGATTCCGTTGCTGCCATAGAGATCGATGCCGGTGGCCGGGTCAAGCCGGGCGCGCCAATAGGGCACACCACGGCAAAGCTGCTGCGCGTACGATTCGCAATCGCGAAATGCGGACGAAGACACATCCTGAAACCAGGGGCGCGCGGCAGCGGTCAGCACTTCTTCGCGCAACTCCAGATGCGAGAGCTTGCCTGCATCGCTGTAAGCGCGCGCTTCGCCCGCGCGGTACTGCGGCGCACCGCGCTGGCGGCTTTTAATCTCATAGCGAACACGCTCTTCCGGCAACACATAAAAGCGTGCTTCTTCGATATCGCCCAAGGCGGCTGCCCATGGCTCCCCTTCGTTACCGAACGTGGCGAGCGAAACATCCGCTGCGGCGATTCGATAACGAACGCGCTCCGGCTTAACCGGCAAGCGCCGCGACATCAGCAGATCCCGCAACAACAATTCGCGATCCATGGCGGCCTTCTCCGCCGGAAACTCATCGCCGCCCGGCATCGCAGATTTCGCCATCGCTTCATAAGGCGCGGCAGTCCGCAGCTTCACCGGGAATGGCGCAGCGGCTTGCGCGCGGCGCGCACAAAGTGAGAAGGCCACCGCCGCGCCCAAAAACTCTCTGCGGCCGGTCACTGCTTGTCTCCACCCATGCCGGCCTTCGGTTGGCTCAACAGTAGCTTATGTCGCTCCCGCTGCGCCGCCGCTTTTTCCGGTTCATGCAACCGGTCGAAAACGCGCGCGAGTCGAAACGCAATGGACGATTCATTCGGGTTCAGCTTCGCGCTACGTTCATACTCCAGCGCCGCTCCAGCATAATCGCGCTTGCGGTTCAGCAGATCGCCCAACTCGGCGTGAGCTTCCCAGAGATCGCCCTTCTTCGCGATGGTCTCGCGCAGCAGCGCTTCGATTTGCGCGGGTGCGCCGCCACTAAAGGTAAGCGCCTTAGCCACCAGAAAACTGCCCCAGTAATTATCCGGATGGCGGCTTCGAAAGGCGTCCAGCTTGGCCTGGATCGTGGGCAGGGATTCGCCCGCCTGATCCAGCATGCGGCCCAGGAAAATATACGGCTGCTCCACATCGGGAGCCATGGCGATAGTCTCCAAGAACAGGCGCACGGCTTCGGGGAAGCGACGCAGCCCGTAGTAGGCGACGCCCAACGTGAGGCGAATCTGCGCGCTTTCGGGAAACGATTGCACCGCGCCTTCAAGCGCCGTGGAAGCCTCCGCGAATTGCTCGCCCCGCAGCAGGGACTGCGCCAGATCGAACGTGAACTCTTCATTGCCCGGCTCCATTCGCGCCGCCGTCCGCAATTCGTCCACGCTCTTTTCCGGATGATTGAGCGCCTTGTAAGCCAGCCCCACTGCGTGATGCAGGCCGGCGCGATCCTTTAGCGCGAGGGCGGCCAGGGCCGTCTCCAACGCCTCTTGCGCATCGCCTCCGCTCAAAAATAATCTGGACGCGCGGACCGATGCTTCGTCGTCGGCCATGGGGCTCGCGGCAAAACGGCGCTCGAATGCGGCCGCCTTCGCTGGCTCGCCTTCGCCCGAATAAAACATGGCCAGCGCATGTTGAATGGCGGCGTTGTCTGGCCCGAACCGCTCAGCCTTTTGCGCCGCCGCAAGTGCCGCTTCCCGCTCACTGCTCTTGAAATAGACCTGCGCCAGCGCAGCCCAGACCAGTGCGTTTTCAGGCTCACGCCGCGAGACATCTTCCAGCGCGCCGCGCGCGCCCGCCAGATCCCCGCGATTCAATGCCAACAGACCTTCACGCAGCCCGTTCGGGGCGGCGCTCTGCAGCAACAACGCGAAAATGATCGGCAGCACACTCAAATTGTATTGGACCCAAGCCCTTGCGATTTTGCCAACGTGTTTATCGATAACGTGTGATATGATCCTCCGCAGCCCGATTCCCAGTGGAGTCGGAGGGGGTTTCATGAAGTGCATCAACTCAGGGTGGAAAATTTCCCTGCTTGCTCTTGTTTCCGCCTGCGCAGTGTTTGCGCAACGCGATCTTGCCACCATTACCGGCACCGTCACCGATAGCTCAGGCGCGGTGATAGCCGGCGCCACCGTTACCATCACCGAACAGGCCACGGGCCAGGTGTACAGCCTGACAACCAACAATTCCGGCGAATTTACGCGCCCGGCGTTGAAACCGTCCACATATGACGTGGTTGTGAGCGCCACCGGTTTTAAGAAATCCGAACAGAAAGGCGTACTCCTCAGCGCCGGCGAACGCACCGCGGTAAATATTGCGCTCACCATCGGCGATAGCGGGCAGACCATTGAGATTATCTCTACGGCCGCTCTGCTGCAAACCGAAAGCACGAATGCCGGCGCGTCTTTGAACACTAAGACCCTGACGGATGTGCCGCTTGGCGGGCAGCGAAACTTTGCTTATCTGGCGCGGTTGTCTCCCGGCGTGGTTCCCGGTGAACCCGGCGCGCGCGACGCCAATAACGGCTCCTTCTCAGCCAACGGGGTGCGCTCCAACGGACAGAATAACTTCCTGCTGAATGGCGTCGATAACAACGTCAACACAATTGACTTCCTGAACCAGACTGCCTACGCGGTCGGACCTTCCGTTGAGGCCATCAGCGAAATGACGGTGATCACCAGCGGATACAACGCGGAATACGGCCGCGCGGCCGGCGGCGTTGTGAACGTGAATCTGAAATCCGGTACGAACGGCCTTCACGGCAGCGTGTTTGAGCTGTTACAGAACAAGGCGCTGGATGCAAATACCTGGACGAACAATAGCGCCGGCAAGCCGCTGGGCCCCTTCGTTCAAAACCAGTTCGGCGGCACGTTGGGCGGCCCGATCGTTAAGAATAAGCTGTTCATCTTCGGCGATTACCAAGGTACGCGCATCGCCGCTTCCGGCGGTTCGGTCCCCGGCCTTGGACGTTCCGGCTTTATCCAGATCCCCACCGAAGCCATGAAAAATGGCGATTTTTCGAGCGAACTGGGCGGTGGCGTTGTCGGCCAGGGTGTGGATGGAACGCCGGTTGTGAAGGGCGCTATCTACGATCCAAAGACCACGGTGTTCAACGCGGCCGGTACCCCCATCAGCCGCACTCCTTTTGCGGGAAACATAATCCCCAAGAGCCGCTTCGATCCAGCCTTCGCGAAGATTCTTTCGCTATACCCGGCCACCAACCAACCCATCCTGAGCGGCGTGCAGCCCGCGCGCGATTTCTTCTACGTCTCACCCGGCGGCCAGACCACCGATCAGGGCGATACGCGCGTGGATTACCGCCTCAGCGAAAAGGACAGCCTCTTCGGTTCGCTCAGTTGGGCGAACACAGGTAAGACCAGCGGCTCCCCGTTTGCCGGCGCTTCGAGCCAAATTGACGGCGCCGATTTCAACGGCGCACAGGAGACCGATCTCAGCCGCAACGCGCAGTTGAGCTACACGCATGTTTGGAGCCCCAGCATCATCTCCGAAACGCGGGCCAGCTTCACCCGTCTGGTTACTTCGCGTTTAGGCGCGAACCCTAACACCGATCTCTACGCCGCGTTCGGCATCGGTGGCTATAACCCCACCAAAGCTGCCGCGAACAACGGCGGCTTGCCGCAGATCACGTTCACGAACTATCAGCAGACCGGCGCGAACGATTGGATTCCCACCAAGGAATTCAACAACGTTTGGGATTTCGTGCAGAACGTAGCCGTCAACAAGGGCTCGCATTCCTACAAGCTGGGCGCTGAATTCCGGCAAGTGAAATTCCCCTTCTTCCAGGTGCCCGATCCGCACGGCAACATCAATTACAGCAACAATCAGACCGCGTTCCCTTCGAATGCCAAAGGCACCAACGGCACCAACTTCGATAGCCAGACCGGGGACGCCGTTGCGTCCGCGCTGCTGGGCCAGATAGACAACGCGGCCATCTCCACCACGAACTTCGTTTCGTCTCAGAAAGTGGCCTACGCGGGCTACGTGCAGGACGATTGGAAGGTGACGCCGAAGCTCACCGTCAACCTGGGTTTGCGCTATGAATTGTGGTCGCCCATTGACGAGCGTTTCGGACGGCAGGCCAACTTCGATCTGCAGAACCTGACGCTCAATATTCCGAAAGGCCGCAACCAGAACGATCCGCTGCCGCCGAATTTCGCCACCGCCTTCCCCACAATCAAGGTGACGCGGGGCGTTGTTCCCAGCACGCTGATTCCGTGGGACAAGTTCGATTTCGGCCCCCGTATCGGCATCTCGTACCAGGCCCTGAACAAGACTGTGATTCGCCTTGGCTATGGCATTTTCTACGGCGGCGAAGAGAACCAGGGTGGCAGCCCCAATCGTGGTGAAGGGGTACCGTTCAATGAGACGGTGAACCTGCAGCGCGGTAACGGCATCTCCGGTTACATTGGCGTTTCCGACCCGAATTGCACCGGTTGCAACTGGCTGCCCGGCGGTTTGACCGGTGGCTATCCCACAAACGTTTTCGCGCTGCCCGCTCCGGTTTCGTTCCGCGGCGTGCAGTCCGATTTCCGCAATCCGATGGTGCACAAGTGGAATGTCATCGTCCAGCGCGAACTGCCTGGCAACATGGCGCTCGAACTGGGTTACCTGGGTAACCATCAGGCTCATCAATTGATCCTGTGGAACTCAGATCCGTGCCCGAATCTGGGTTACGTCAACAACCCGGCGCTCAGCTGCGAAAACACGCGCATCGTGCCCACGCCCAACATACCCGGCGCGGCTTCCATCGGTAGCGGCCTCTCAACTACGTCCACTTTCGGATATGGCAACTATGCCGCCTTCACTTCAAAACTGGAGAAGCGGTATTCGAACGGGCTGCAGTTCTTGACGTCTTACACCTGGTCGCATACGTTGGCCAACAGCGGCACGCCGCTCAGCGGCTCCGCGAATCTAGGCACGCCCAATCCGCTCGATTTCCGCTCGGAATATTCCAGCGCATCGTGGGACATCCGGCATAGCTTGACCACGTCGTTCAATTACGACGTGCCCTTCGGACGCGGCAAGAAGTTCGGCGGGAACATGAACCGCGCGGCGGATATCATCGCGGGCAACTGGCACACCAATGGCATTCTCACTCTGCGCACCGGCTCCCCGTTCACCGTTGCGGGAACGCAATGCCAAGGCAATTGGGGACGCTGTTTGCCTGATCTGGTCAGCGGACAAAACCCGAATGCCGCGCCGTCCGGCGGCCGCAGCCCCGGCACCAATGGGCAGTGGTTCGACATTAGCGCGTTCGCCATCGCCGCGCCCCTGACGGGCGGCAACCTGGGGCTGCAAAGCAACACCGCGCCTCCAGGCCGCGTGATGGATTTCTCCGTGTTTAAAGATTTCGCCTTCACGGAGAGAGTGAAAATGCAGTTCCGCGCCGAAGCCTTCAACCTGGCCAACACCCCCCAGTTCGAACGGCCCAACGCCAACCTCAGCGATTCGAAACTCGCCGGTGGCAATGGAAACTTCGGCAAAGTGCTGGGCTCCATCGCCGGCACCGAACGGCACTTACAGGCTTCTCTCCGGCTGCAGTTTTAAGCCGGGGTTAAAGCTACGGGGCAGTTCAGGGCGGTGTGCTTAAAAGCGCGCCGCCCTTTTCTATTCTCCTTCGTAATTTCAAACATACAGAATCCCAAGTACTTGACTGTCTTCTCCTAATTGAAATATAGTACTCCTCCAGTAGCCGGTTATCAGTCCAAACCGGTCAGGGGGATTTAAATGAAACGCCAAGTAGCGGTCGTACGCCTTGTTTTGCTCGCTTTGTGCTTCGCCGTACTCGCCTTCGCTCAGCGCGATCTTGCCACGCTTGTCGGCACGGTCACGGATGCATCGGGCAGCGCACTGGGAAATGCCAAGATCACAATTAGTGAAGAAGCAACGGGTTTGAAGTATGAAGTAACTACAAATTCAAACGGTGAATATATTCGTCCGGCGCTGAAGCCGGGCACTTACTCCGTGGAAGCGGAAGCAACGGGATTTAAGAAAAGTGTCCAGCGTGGCTTCGTGCTAACGGCTGGAGACCGCACCGCCATCAACCTGCAACTTACGGTGGGCGACATCACCCAATCGGTTGAAATCAGCGCGGCCAGCCCGCTGCTGCAGACGGAAAGCACCATCATCGGTCAGGATCTAAGTGCGAAACAGGTGAGCGAACTGCCCTTGGGTGGCCAGCGCACCTTTACTTACCTGGCGCGTCTTTCGCCGGGCGTGGTTCCCGCCGAACCGGGCGCGCGCGATGCTACCGGCGGCGGCTTCTCTGCCAACGGCGTTCGCTCCAACGGCCAGAACAACTTTCTGCTGAACGGCGTTGACAACAACGTCAACGTAATCGATTTTCTGAACCAAACTTCTTACGTGATTGGGCCTTCTGTTGAAGCGATTGGCGAGCTGCGCGTTCTTACGAACGGCTATAACGCCGAATACGGTCGCGGCGCGGGCGGCGTGGTCAACGTGACCCTCAAAAGCGGCACCAATGCGGTGCATGGTGCGGTGTTTGAGTTCCTCCAGAACGACAAGTTGAATGCGAACCGCTGGGAAAACAATAAGAACGGTTCCCCGCGACAACCGTATCACCAGAACCAGTTCGGCGCCGCCGTTGGTGGGCCCATCTGGAAGAATCACACCTTTATCTTTGGCGATTACCAGGGAACCCGCATTGCCGCACCCAGCGGCCAGGGCTCTACCTTCACCATCCCTTCGGTGCAGCAGCGCACGGGCAATTTTTCGAACCTGCTTGGTGGGCAGATTGGCGTTGACGCGCTCGGCCGCCCCATTCTGGCCGGCCAGATCTATGACCCCGCCAGCCAGCGCTGCCTTACAAATTGCTCCAACCCCGATCCCAGCCAGCGCGGTTACATTCGCGATCCGTTCCCCGGCAACATCATCCCCGCCAGCCGTATCGATCCAGTGGCGCAGAAGCTAATCAATCTTTTCCCCACGCCCACCAGTTCCACCGCCCGCGGCGTGCGTCCGAACAATAATTATTTCAACCCCACCAATGCCACGCAGCAGGTGGATCAGGCTGATTTACGCGTCGATCACCGCATTAGTGACAAGGACAGCATCTTCGGCAGCTTAAGCTGGTCGAACACAAATAAGTTCAACGCTCAGCCGCTGCCGGGCGCTCTCGATGCCACTTACTTCAATTCCAACTCGGAAGAAGATTTGGCCCGCAACGCCATGTTGAGCTATACGCGCGTTTGGAGCCCGTCCATCATCAGCGAAACGCGCGCCGCTTTCACGCGCCTGATTACGTCGCGCCTACAGGCAGATCCTGGTACCGATCAGTTCAAGGCCTTCGGAATCGGCGGCTATAACCCCACCACTTCTTTGAACGGTGGCCTGCCATCCACCAACATCGATAACTATAGCGGCTTCGGCGCCTCCGATTGGCTCCCCTCGAAGGAGTACAACAACGTTCTCGATTTCATCCAGAACGTCGCCATTAACAAGGGAAGCCACGCCTATAAGTTCGGTGCTGAATACCGCATCATCAAGTTCCCGTTCTTCCAGGTGCCCAGCCCGCACGGCAACATCAGCTTCAACCGTGCCGACACTGCGTACCCCAGCAAGGACCTGGCCACCACGGGCAATGGCTTCTCCACCGACACCGGTGACGCTTATGCTTCTTTCCTTTTGGGACAGATCAATAGCGGTCAGATTTCAACGAACAACTTCATCTCTTCCTTCAAGACGGCCTGGGCTTTCTACGGGCAGGACGATTGGAAAGTAACTCCGAAGTTGACGGTCAACCTCGGTCTCCGCTATGAGCTCTTCTCGCCTATCGGTGAACGCTTCGGTCGCCAATCGAACTTCGATATCGATACGTTGACGCTCTTCATCCCCAAGGGTAAAGATCAGAACGCACCGCTTCCTTCGAACTTCGCGACTGCTTTCCCGCAGGTAAAGGTAAGCCGCGGCGAAGTGGACAGGTTCCTGATTAAGTCCGATAAGTTCGATTTCTCTCCGCGCATCGGCGCTGCCTACCAGTGGAACTCGAAGACTGTGTTCCGCGTCGGCTACGGCATCTTCTACGGTGGCGAAGAAAATCAGGGCGGCTATCCGAATCGCGGTGAGGCAGTGCCCTTCAACGCATCAATCGATCTGAACCGCAACATTGCCGGTACCAATTATTCCGTCGGTGATTTCGGACCGAACCCTTACTTCAACGGGCTCCAAAATGGCTTCCCGTCGAACGTCTTCAACTTGCCCGCGCCCGTCAGCTTCCGCGCTATTGCGAAAGACTTCCGCAACCCGCTGGTACATAAGTGGAACGTGGCTGTTCAGCGCGAACTTGGTCATAACACGGCTCTCGAACTTGCCTACGTGGGCAATCACCAAGCGCATCAGGTCTCGAACCCCGATCCGAACGCGCCCTACATCACTGGCGACCCGCTCGCGAATTACAATGCGCGCCGTCCCTATCCGAACATCGGCAACATCGCTTCCACTACTTCTTACGGCTACGGTAACTATGCGGGCTTCACCACGAAGCTCGATAAGCGTTACTCCAGTGGCCTGAACGGCACCCTGTCTTACACTTACGGCCACGCGCTGTCCACAACCGGCACCACGTTGAGCGGCTCGGCGAACTTCGGCTCTTTCGACCCCCGCAATAACTCGCTCGCTTACTCAAGCGCCGCTTGGGATGTGCGTCACAATGTAGTTGCCAGCTTCACCTACGACCTTCCTTTTGGCAAAGGCCGTCAATACGGTGCGAACTGGAACTATGTTACTAACTTCGCCCTCGGCGGGTGGCAGGCCAACGGCATTCTCTCTTTCCGCACCGGCCAGCCGTTTTCCATCGGCTCTAACGCCTGTGTCGGTGTCTTCGCCCGCTGTGGCGTCGATTTAGTCTCCGGAAAGAATCCGCAGGACGCGCCTTCCGGCGGACGCACGCCAGACAATTACTTCGATACCAGCGCTGTGAAAGCGCCCGCTCGCCTGGCAAATGGATTCGGCACTCCGGGTAATCTCGGTCTGCAATCCAACACCGGCCCCCCCACCCGCACCGCGGATTTCTCGCTGTTTAAACAATTGCCGATCACCGAACGGTATCAATTCCAGTTCCGCGCGGAGGCTTTTAACATCGGCAACACACCGCAATTTGACCGCCCCGGCGCCAACTTGCAGGATTCCAGCTTTGGGAAGATCACCAGTACGCAGAGCTTCTCTGAGCGGCGCTTGCAAATGTCGCTTCGCTTCCAATTTTAACCGGAGCCCTGAAAAGCTCCGTACCCACACGCCGCGCCCGCTTGCTATAAGCGGGCGCGGCTTTCTCAATTTATGAATCGAAGATCGTTCCTTGGCACCACTGCGGCCGCGCTTGCCGCGTCCCAAATTTCACAAGCGGCTCCCTCCACCCCGCGCCGTATCCTCCCTCTTAATCGCAACTGGCTCTTCGGCGGCAAAGCCGTTTCCGGCGGCACGGCGCCCGCGTTTGACGATTCCCGCTTTGCGCGAGTCACGTTGCCGCATACCAACGTCGTGCTGCCCTGGCATAGTTTCGACGACAAGGCCTATGAGTTCGTCTCGCTCTATCGCCGCCACTTCAAGCTCCCGGCCGACCTGAAAAGCCAGCGCGTTTTCCTCGATTTCGAAGGCGTCATGACGGCCGCCACCGTCACCGTCAACGGCCATCGCCTTGCCGAGTACAGGGGCGGTTATACGCCCTTCTCGCATGAGATCACTGCCCATGTGAACTGGTCCGCCGATAACGTCATCGCCGTCGAAGTGGATTCCACTGAGCGGCCCGACATTCCGCCCTTTGGCGGCAACATCGATTACCTCACCTTTGGCGGCATCTATCGCGAAGTGTCGCTCCGCATCGTGCCGGAGACCTTCATTGAGAACGTCTTCGCCATGCCGTCCGAAGTGCTCAGCGCGAATCCGCAAGTGAACGTGCGCTGCTATCTCACGCACGGCGCCGGATCTTCGGGCGGCACCATCAAGGCCGAATTGCGCGATGGCGAACGGGTGGTGAAGTCCATGACGCAGCCCTTTTCCGGCGCGCCCGAATCGGTGGAATTGAAGATGACGGGCCTCGGCTCCATCGATCGCTGGACACTGCGCAAGCCCAAGCTCTACACAATCGTCTGCTCGCTGGGAAGCGACGAATACCGCACGCGCATTGGTTTCCGCGAAGCCCGCTTCACGCCGCAGGGCTTTATGCTCAACGGCGAACACATCAAGCTGCGCGGTTTGAATCGCCACCAGACTTACCCGTATCAAGGCGGAGCCATGCCCGCGCGCGTGCAGGTGCGTGACGCTCAAATTCTAAAAAATGAGCTGAAGCTGAACCTGGTTCGCACCAGCCACTATCCGCAATCGCGCCACTTCCTCGATGCCTGCGATGACCTGGGCCTGTTAGTGCTGGAAGAGATTCCCGGCTGGCAGCACATCGGTGAAGATGCCTGGCAGACGCTGGCCGTGCGCAACGTGGGGGAGATGATCCGTCGCGATTGGAACCATCCGTCCATCATTCTGTGGGGCGTCCGCATCAACGAATCGCAGGACAATCACAACTTCTATGTGCGCACCAATCAGGCCGCGCACCAGCTTGACCCTTCGCGCCAGACCGGCGGCATTCGCTACCTCTACAATTCAGAGCTGCTGGAAGACGTGTTCACCATGAACGATTTTGAGTTTCCGCTCAAACCGCCGAACCATCCGCTGTACCTGAACACCGAATTCAACGGCCACATGTTTTCGACAAAGCGCACGGATCAGATTGAGCGCGTGGCCGAACACACGCTGCGCCACGCGCGCGTTCACGATCAGCTGGCCTCGAACGATCAATACGCAGGCGGCATCGGCTGGTGCGCGTTCGATTACAACACGCACGGCAATTTCGGCTCCGGCGACCGCATTTGCTATCACGGCGTGAGCGACATTTTCCGGCTGCCGAAAGCGGCCGCGGGCTTCTACAAATCGCAGTGCGATCCAAGCGACGAAGTGGTGCTCGAACCCGCGTTTAGCTGGTCTTCGGGCGATCATTCCACCGCCGGCGGCCCCGGCATCGTGCCTGTGTGTTCGAACTGCGACCACCTCAAGCTCTATATCGATGGCAAGCTGAAATCGGAAGCCGGCCCGGACCGCAAGACCTTCGCCCATTTGAAATACGCGCCCTTCATGGTGGACCTTAGCAACCTGCCGTTGAGCCCGTGGGGCGATCTTCGCATCGATGGCTTCATCCAAGGCAAGCAGGTCATCTCGAAATCGTATTCAGGCGATGGCATCGATGCCAAGCTGGTGCTTGAGCCGGACGATGCCGAACTGCGCGGCGACGGAATGGATGCCACGCGCGTTGTGTTCCGCGTGACAGATAAGTTCGGCAACACGCAGCAGTTTGCAAGCGGCGTGGTGACGTTCTCCATCACAGGGCCCGGCGAAATCATCGGCGAAAATCCGTTCGGCCTGGTGGGCGGCGCGGGTGCAATCTGGATCAAGACGCGCGAAGAGCCCGGCACCATACAGCTCTCGGCGAAGCACCAATACCTGGGCTCTCACTCCGCAACCATCCGCGTAGCATCCACGCCGAAAGAACCGGTCTAGCTGCTGGAGAGCGCTTCGCGCAAGCGCCGTTCCAGGTACCGCTTTTCGCTCACGTTGGTCACCAGCTCCAGCGCGCGCTGGTAAGCCTCAGCCGAGTCCGCGTGCTTACCCAGACGGCGCAACAGATCGGCGCGCGCGGCATGCATCAGGTGATAGTCTTCCAGTTCGCCGGCAACCCCATCGATCATGCTCAGCCCGAAGCGGGGGCCGTATCGCATCGCCGCCGCCACCGCTCGATTCAAAGTAACTATCGGGGAGGGCTGCAAAGACTCCAACTGAGTATAGAGCTTCAAAATCTCCGCCCAATCCGTGGCTTCAGCCGTATCCGCGCGGCAATGCAAGGCGGCAATGCCCGCCTGAAGCGCGAACGCGTTGCGCCCATGCCGTAAGGCGTCCTCCGCTAAGGGAAGCGCCTCCGCAATCTGAACTTTGTTCCATAGGCTGCGGTCCTGATCTTCCAGAGTCACCAGATCGCCCTCCGTGTTCAGGCGGGCGGCCCGGCGCGCATCGTGCAGCAGCATCATCGCCAGCAGGGCCGTTGCTTCCGATGCGCCTTTGGGCTGCATCAGCAGCATCACAAGCCGGGCCAGCCGGATCGCTTCCGCGCACAAATCGGTTCTTACCAGCACATCGCCTTTTGTGGCAAGATAGCCTTCGTTAAACACCAGGTAAATTACGGTAAGCACCGCTTCCAGCCGCTCTTCCAAATCCTTCGCTTCAGGCACGGCGTAAGGAATTCCGGCATCGCGAATCTTGCGCTTGGCGCGTACAATCCGTTGGGCCAAAGTGGCATCAGGCAGCAGAAAGGCGCGCGCGATTTCGTCTGTCTCCAGCCCGCACAACGTACGCAGCGTGAGCGCCACCTGCGCCTCCACGGCCAACGCGGGATGGCAGCAGGTGAAGATCAAACGCAGCCGGTCATCGGGAATTTCGCCAAAGTTATAATCGGGTTGCTCCGTGGTGGGCAGAAAACCGGAAGCCACATACAGGTCCAACTTTTCGCGGTAGACTGACGCGCGACGGATGCGGTCGATAGCCTTATTGCGCGCGGCCTGAATAATCCACGCACGCGCGTTTTCCGGCACGCCCGTCGTGGGCCACTGCTCTGTCGCGGCCGCAAAGGCCTCCTGCGCGCACTCTTCCGCCAAATCGAAATCGCGGAACATGCCGATCAGCACGGAAACAATTCGGCCCCACTCTTCGCGATAAACTTGCTCTACCGCATTCGATGCGTTCAGAAGCATGCTGTCGATTTCGCGTCACTCCGTTCGACCCACAGAGGAAGGCAAGCCATGCAATACATGTTGTTAATCTACCTTGACGAGCAGTCATTGAGCGATTCCGAGCGCGAACAGTGTTACCTGGAATCCGCCCAGTTCAGCCAGGAACTTGCCGCGACCGGGCAATACCTGGGGGCCGCTCCGCTGCAACCCACTTCCATGGCCACCAGTGTGCGCATGCGCGGAACCAAGCGCCTGGTCACCGATGGCCCCTTCGCGGAAACGCGTGAACAGTTGGGCGGCTTTTTTCTGATTGAAGCCAAGGATCTGGACGAGGCACTGGATATCGCGGCCCGAATTCCGGCGGGGCGCTGGGGCACGGTAGAAGTGCGCCCCGTGGTGAACGTGCCCACCCTGCCCGAATCTCTGATGGCGCAGGCTGTCGAATCCGGCGGCTTCCGTTCGATCTAACAACGAAGTCCATTTTGCATAACTGGAGAAATAACAATGCGTTTCATGATGATCGTGAAGGCCACCAAAGATTCCGAAGCAGGCAAGATGCCCAGTGAAGAACTGATGGCTGAAATGGGTAAATACAATGAGGAACTGGTAAAGGCGGGAGTGCTGCGCGAGGCCACTGGACTTCATCCCAGTTCGAAAGGTGCCCGCGTGCGGTTCTCGGGCGGTGAAACCACCGTGATCGATGGCCCGTTCGCGGAAACCAAAGAGCTGATTGCGGGGTTCTGGATTATCGAGGTCAACTCGAAACAGGAAGCCATCGATTGGGTCAGGCGCGTGCCAGCCAGCTTCAGCGAACCGGGCAGCGAAATTGAGGTTCGCCAGTTTTTCGGTCTGGAGGATTTTACGCCCGGCCCCGCTATCGATCAGGCGCGCGAACTGGAGAAAAAACTTGCCGGCGCCGATCGCTAACCGGGCTTCCAAGATCCAAAGCCGGGTGGGAGGCGTGCTCAGTGTCCTTATGGTTCTATTCCTGGCGATGGACGCGATCGTCAAGTTTGTAAACCCGCCTCCTGTCATAGAAGCTTCCAAGCACTTGGGGCTTCCTGCCGGCGAAGCGTTCATCCTGGGCGTAATTCTGCTACTGTGCACGGCGCTCTATGCAGTTCCGCCGACATCCGTTCTTGGCGCAATACTCCTGACCGGCTATCTCGGCGGTGCGGTAGCCACCCAGTTGAGAGTCAATGAGCCACTTTTCAATATGATTTTTCCGGTACTGATGGGCGTTGCGCTCTGGGGAGGATTGTATTTGAGAGATGCGCGTTTGCGCAATTTAATTCCACTTCGAAGCAATTCCAAGGAGGCGGCTTGAGTAATATACGTGTTTTGGTGGGCACGCGCAAAGGCGCCTTTACGCTCACTTCGGACGCCAAGCGCGAACACTGGGATGTGAGCGGTCCGCACTTCCCTGGGTGGGAGATCTTCCACGTGAAAGGCTCCACCGTGGACCCCAATCGCCTGTACGCGTCGCAAAGCAGCGGCTGGTTCGGGCAGCTCATCCAGCGCTCTGACGATGGCGGCCAAACCTGGTCGCCCATGGGCAACCAGTTCACTTATGACGGCGTGCCCGGCACGCACCAGTGGTATGACGGTACGCCGCATCCGTGGGAATTCAAGCGCGTCTGGCATCTGGAACCTTCGCTCACCGATCGCGATACGGTCTATGCGGGCGTCGAAGATGCGGCGCTGTTCCGGTCCACCGATGGCGGCGGTTCGTGGCATGAGCTCTCCGGTTTGCGCGGCCATGGCACAGGCCCCAAGTGGCAGCCAGGCGCGGGCGGCATGTGTCTGCACACCATCGTCATCGACCCTACGAATCCGAAGCGGATGTACGTTGCCATCTCCGCCGCCGGGGCGTTCCGCAGCGAAGATTCGGGCGAGACATGGCAGCCCATCAACCGCGGCCTGGTGTCTCCCATGCTGCCCAATCCCACGGCCGATGTGGGACACTGCGTGCACCGCATCGCCATGAACGCCGCGCGTCCCCACGTGCTCTTCATGCAGAAGCACTTGGACATCATGCGCAGTGACGATTCCGGAGATAACTGGCATAAGATAAGCGGCAACCTGCCTTCGGATTTCGGCTTCCCCATTGAGGTTCACGCGCATGAGCCGGAGACCGTTTATGTGGTGCCCATTAAGAGCCAGTCTGAACATTTCCCGCCCGAGGGCAAGCTGCGCGTGTATCGAAGCCGCACCGGCGGCAACGAATGGGAACCGCTTACGAACGGCTTGCCGCAGCGCGATTGCTATGTGAATGTGCTGCGCGATGCGATGTCGAGCGACACGCTGGACCCTTGCGGCATTTACTTCGGCACCACGGGCGGCCAGGTCTATGCCTCCGCGAACTCTGGCGATAACTGGACCGCAATTGTCCACGACCTTCCGGCCGTGCTTTCGGTGGAAGTACAGACGCTCGAGTGATACGCGTTTATCTTCCCTCGCCGCTCAGAACGCTGGCGAAAGTATCGGGCGAGGTGATGCTTGAAGTGACCGCGCCTGTCACGCAACGCAGCATCCTGAACGCGCTGGAAGCAGCATACCCCATGCTGCGCGGCACCATGCGCGATCATGTCACGCAGGTGCGCCGGCCGTTCATCCGCTTCTTCGCGTGTTCGGAAGATCTGTCGCATGAATCGCCCGATGCGGAGCTGCCCGAAGCAGTGGCAAGCGGCGTCGAACCGTTCCTGGTTGTGGGCGCGATCGCCGGCGGCTAAGCGATCTTTTCGGCTATCGATTTCGCCTGCAAAAACAGCAGCAAATAATCCGGCCCGCCGGCTTTCGAATCCGTGCCGGACATGTTGAAGCCGCCAAACGGATGCGCGCCCACCATGGCGCCGGTGCACTTGCGGTTCACATACAGGTTGCCCACGAAGAAGCGTTCACGCGCCTCTTTAATGTGCTGCGGATTCGTGCTGAACACCGCGCCGGTCAGGCCGTAGACCGAATCGTTCGCAAGCGTGAGCGCGTGTTCGAAATCGTTCGCGCGCGTCACTGCCAGCACCGGCCCGAAGATCTCTTCCTGGAACACTCGCGCCTTACCATCCACATCGGCAATGATCGTCGGCGGCAGGAAGTAGCCGTCTTTTTCGATGGGCGTGCCGCCGGCAACCACTCGCCCTTCGCCGCGCCCGATCTCGATGTAACTCTCGATGGACTTCTTCGCGCCGGCACTGATCACGGGGCCCATGTAGTTTGCCGGATCGTCGGCCGCGCCCACCTGCACGGTCCTGGCTTTTTCCGCCAGGCGCTCCACAAACTTGTCATAGATATCGGTGTGTACAATCGCTCGCGAACAGGCTGAGCACTTCTGGCCCTGATAGCCGAACGCGGAAAAGAACACGCCTTCCACCGCGCGATCGAAATCCGATTCGCTATCCACAATGATCGCGTCCTTGCCGCCCATCTCCGCCACCACGCGCTTGATCCAGATCTGGCCCGGTTGTGCTTTCGCGGCCAGCTCATTGATGCGCAGACCCACATCGCGCGAGCCGGTGAAGGCCACGAAGCGAGTCTTCGGATGCTGCACCAGCAGGTCGCCAATCAGCGCGCCACTGCCTGGCACGAACTGAAACGACTTCGCCGGAAAGCCCGCTTCCAGCAGCAGATCGCACAACGCGGCAGCCATGATGGGCGTCTCGCTTGAAGGCTTCAACACCACAGTGTTGCCCGCCACCAGCGCAGCCACGGTCATGCCGGTCAAGATCGCCAATGGGAAATTCCACGGTGGAATCACCACGCCCACGCCCAGCGGCAGATAATGCATTTCGTCGCGCTCACCGGGCAGTTGCACCACGTCCTGTGCGCCCGAAAGCCGCGCCATCTCGCGCGCGTAATATTCGCAAAAATCGATGGCTTCCGCAGTCTCGCCTTCCGCTTCGGCGAACGTCTTGCCGCTTTCGAGCGTGAGCCAGGCATTGAAATGCAGCTTGCGTTCGCGCAGCAATTCCGCCGCCCGCATCAGCATCTTCACGCGATCCATCGGGTCCGTTCGCGACCATTCCGGAAAGTACGCATAGGCCGCTTCAATGGCGCGCGTCGCCAACTCCGGGCTCGCCTTCGATACCGTACCGATCAGCTCCGCCGGGTTCGATGGATTCACTGAGCGGTGCTTATCGTCAGTGTGGATTCGCTCACCATCGATCGACAGGGGATGGTCCGCGCCTAAGTTCGCGCGCAGCTTCGCCACTTCAGCCAGCATCGCCGACCGATTTTCGGGCAGCGTGTAATCCAGATACGGTTCGTTACGGAAAGGCGGGAATGCGGTCTTGTTCGTCATGAGGGTCGTGTCTCTTTCAAGCTGAAATCTTCGGCAACGGTGGCGAAGGCGTGGCGCATATCGTGGCCGAAGCCGCACCACCAGCCTTCGCGGGCCGCTTGCGTGAGTAACTGCGTTTTCGTCTCGATTGCGGTCAGCGGGAACAGATCGAACGCCGCGATCCACGTTGGTTTTAGATGCTCCACCGTGGGCACAAGATCCGCCAGCAGGCAAAACGTCTCGCCCTCAGAATGCGCGCGCACCACCATCATGTCGCGGTTGTGCCCCGGCGCCACATGCATGGAAATGCCCGGCACCACTTCGGTATCGCCGGTCAGCAACTCCATGCGGCAAGAGCCAACCAGCGGATCGTAATTTTCATCCATGTAGCTGATGGCGTCCCGCACATGGCGTTCATGCGCATGTTCGTATTCATCGGCGCTGGCGAAATATCGCGCCTCTGGGAACGCCGGCGCGCCGTCCAGCATGTTGCCGGAGCAGTGGTCCCAATGCAGGTGCGTATTGATCACCGTATCGATCTGAAACTGGCTCAGCAGTTCCGGCAGAGGCCGTAGCACCGGCAGGTTCATGCGCTCTCGCGAAGCCGGCGAAAACTTGTGGCCGCCGCCGGTTTCCACCAGCACGGTATGAGCGCCCGTCTCAATCACATAGCAGTTGAAGGCCAGCGGCACGCGGTTCAGCGCATCGGCCGGCGTGTTGCGCGACCACATGGTTTTCGGCACCACGCCGAACACCGCGCCGCCGTCCCAATAGTAATGGCCTGCGCGAACCAGCGTGATTCGAAACCGGCCCAGCGGCAGCAGAATGCTAGCCCTGAACCATCTTGCGGCCGCGCTCGAACAAGTCTGCGGCTTCTTCGGCCAGCTCGCGGCCGCGGTCATACAGATCTTTGCCCTTGTCCATCAGGTCCTTGCCGGAACTGGTGAGCGCCTCGCGGCCACCCTCCGCCTGATCGCTCAAATACCCTCGCGTGTCCTTCCCGGACTTCGGCGCATAAAGGAGCGCGACCGAAGCGCCCAGGATGGCTCCCGCCAGGAACCAGAGGTAACCGCTGCTGCTGTTTTCGTTGTCGGACATAGGGCTAGGATATCCTAACTGCATGAATTCCGAAGAAGAGATGATTGCCGTTTTCAGCTCGTCGAACCACGACGCCGAAATGGAGGCGCTCAATGTGAAGGGAGTGCTTGAGGCGAACGACTTCGATGTCCAACTGGTGGGGCCGTCCACGCTGCCGTCATTGGAGTTCCAGGTACAAGTTCCGGAATCGCAGGTGGAAGATGCGCGGATGGTGCTTGAGAAAGCGAAGGCGGAGGGGCCGGCGGCGGCTCTGGAGAGCGAACTGGAAGGGGAGCGGGAATTACTGTAAGGTAGCGGCCATCGCTGCGCGCGGTGACCAGGCCGGTTACGTCCGTACGGCTGATGGCGATGTGGCGTTCTTCAAGCGCGGCCAGCGTCTTCGGATGCGGGTGACCGTAGCGGTTTTCATAGCCATCGGAGATCAGCGCGAAGGCGGGATGAATCGCGTCCAGAAAGCCCGGCGTGGACGATGTCTTGCTGCCGTGATGGCCCACTTTGAGAACGTCGGTGCGCGGCAGGTCTAAGAGTTGCGCTTCAATCTGCTTTTCGGCGTCGCCGGTAAGCAGGAAAGAGTGCTTTCCGTGGGTCAGGCGCAGCACCAGCGAATCGTTATTGTGCGGCGCTTTGTGCGGCTCATAAGCGGCGCTGGGCGCGAGCACCTGAACATGCGCGCCCCCGAATGCGAAGGGCTCACCGCGCACCAGCTTACGCACGGCGATGGCGGGCAGCGGGAAGGCAGGCGGTACGGCTCCGGTCCAGAGTTCGGTCACGCTGAAATCGCGCAGGATGGCTGCCAGGCCGCCCGAATGATCGTCGTGGAAATGCGAAATGGCAACCGCGTCCAGATGGTGAATCCCGCGTGTCCAGAGATACGGCGCGACCACATCTTCGCCGATATCGAGGCGCGTTGCGTTCTCGATTTGCTTGCCGAACAGCGGGATGCCGCCCGCATCCATGAGCACCAGCTTGCCATCGGGAAAGGCCAAAAGGAGCGAATCGCCCTGGCCGACATCGATGGCTGTCACTTCGAGAGTTCCCGGCTGAGTGAGGGCGGCGAACGGATGCGCCACCAGGATTGCGAGGGCGATGAGGGCGCCTGCAAATGCTGCGATGCGGAGGGCCGGACGCAGACGCATCGCCGCTAACAGCAACAGCGCGACAAACGCGATGGCGAGCCACAACGGCGGGTCTGGAATGCGGTAGTTCGGCTCCCAACGCGCATGGAACGCCACAATGTGTTCCGTCAAAGTGAGAAAAACCGAGGCAATCCAGGCGCAGATGGTGGAGTTCAAAATCACCGAAGCGAACCCAATTGGCACCACTAAGCCGAGCAGCGGCACTGCGGCGGCGTTCGCCGAAAGTCCGGTAGCGGAGAGCCGGTGAAAGTACACGATCATCGGCACCGCGAGGCCGATTTGGATCATCGCGGAGGTGAGCAGCAGTTCGTAGAAGAAGATTCCGAAACGCACGGGGATGTGAATGGCCCGCTCTGTGAACTTGGCCGGAAGCCTGGGTATGGCAAGCTGCAGAGTCTGAATCGCGAGGCCGATTTCGACGCGCACTTGGGCCGCGCTGGGGGCGAGCGCCGTCGAGGGCAACTGGCTCAGCGCTTCAGCCACAGGCCCGGAAGTTCGCTCAATGATGGGCACCACAAAGGCAGCAATGAGCGCCACGGAAAGAAAGGATAGCTGCGCGCTGGGGTCGTAAAGCGATTCCGGATCGAGCAGTAGAAACGCAATGCCCACCGCCGCAATAATGTTGAGCATGCGCGATTCGCGATAGAAAAGGCGTCCAATGGCAAAGAACGTCAAGGCCGCCGCCGAGCGAATCACCGGAGCCTGCCAGCCGGTCAGCAGGCAATATAGCCACGCCGCCGCCACTGTGAGCAGCGTCGCGATATTTGACGGAACGAAGCCAATTCGGAGCAGAAACAGCAGGGTGGCGGCGAGCACAGCCACGTGGCTGCCGGAAATGACCAGCGCGTGAAAGGTGCCGGTGGCGCGATAATCTTCCGTCCACAGCTTTTGCAAACCGGCGGTTTCGCCGATTAGAATAGCTTCCATCATGGCGATGGTGTAGGGTTCGCCCGCGTACAGAGTCTCGATGCGGTTCAGCGCTCCCGTTCGTAGCGCGAAAATGCCGGCCATGAAACGGTTGCCGCAGCGCCCAGGCAGTACGGTGAGTTGCGCGCCGGCGGGAGTGGCGGCCGTCCAGAAAATTTGCTGCCGGGCGAGAAAATGTGTGTAATCGAAAGCGCCAGGATTTTGAAAATTGTGCGGGCGGCGCGTCTTGGCGGGAAACTCGACAAGCTGTCCGTAGTGCGCTTCGGGAGCGATTTCGCCAAGCCGCAGATACCAGTTCACGCGTGCCCGGGCTTTGGGGCCAAGTTCCACGGTAAACTGCTCACGCCCGCGCGCCGTGACGGCCGGTTCCACCACGCAGCCGGAAAGAATCACGGAATCGCCATCGGCGGTATCGAGTTCGGGAGCGGGGGGTGGAAGATGGAGAACTGCGGTCAGGGCGCCTGCGGAGCAGACGGCGAACAGAATCGTAATGAGCCGCAGAGGCTTCGCGCGGGCTAAGAATGCAAGGATAAGGAACGCGACAGAGGAGGCGATGAGTTCGAACGTGCCGAACGGAACGAAACGCGCCAGCACAATTCCTGAAGCCAGGGCCGCAAAAGGAAGCAAGAGCGGCTCGCGCACAGTTTTCTAGTAGCGGGTTAAATAAAAGTTCTCACCCATGCCATATTTATGGCATACTGTTTTCCATGAGGACGACAGTTGAAATTCCGAACCCGCTGTACACGGAACTCAAATCCAAAGCCGCGCTACAAGGTTCCAGTGTTCGCGCCCTAATCTTAGAGGCGGTTTCGCAGAGTTTTTCTTCCCCCATGCCCCGCGCCAGAGTGCAATTCCCGCTCATTTCCGGCACCGAAACGGTAAACCCCACCAATGAGCAAATTGAAGAAGCAATGGCTGGTTGATGTCAATGTCTGGTTGGCGCTGCTGGTAAAAGCCCACCCGCACCACCGCGCGGCTCTGGCCTGGTTTTCCCAGCGACAACCGGACACCGCTGTGTGCTGCCGCGTGGTGCAACTGGGCCTGCTTCGCCTGCTGACGAACCCCAGTGTGATGCGCGACGGGGTGCAAACGCGCGAACAGGCCTGGGGTGTGTGGGACCGTCTCTCCGTGGACGAGCGCGTGGTCTTCTCTCCCGACCCGCCATATCTTGAAATCGCTCTGCGCCGCTTCACCAACAGCAAACAAACCGGCCACCGCCAGTGGACCGATGCCTATCTGGCCGCCTTCGCCGAAAGCGGCGAGCTGGAAATGGTGACCTTCGATAAGGGCTTCGACGTCTTTTCCGATCTGGCGATCACGATTCTGAATTAGAGCTTCTAGCCTTGCAGCAGCAGCCTTGCCCGATCGATGGCGGTAAACACGGCACCGGGATTGCCTTCCACCACCGCCGCCGCGATTGCCAAGCCTGAGGCCGCGATGGATAGCACCCTTTCTATCCTGTCTTCGCGGCCAACTTCGTCTTTCAGGTCCCGAACCACCGATAGCATCGCGTCATAGTGCGGCTCCAGTTCATCTAGCGCCGCACTCAGGGCGGTGTCCTGGAGTTGCCCGGAAGCCCTGGTAAGCGCGCGCCGTTGCTGGCCCAGGCTGTGCCATTCGTCCGACCCGAACGGCACAGCCGCCCGCTTGGCCTCCACCTCCTCGGCCAGCGCCTGAAAGCGCCGTGCCAGGTCGCGCAGTTGGATTGAGGTGATGGGCATAGCTAGTGAGCCGCCGCCTTGATGGCAGCAATCTGCGCACCGATTCCGGCGGCGTCATGAAGAATTGCGGCGATGCTCTCCTTACTCCCCAGCGCCGCGCGATTCGCATACAGCTTGGCGTGAGCCGCCGCAATGCCGGCCATCAGCGCCGAGTAGCCGTCTACCAACCGATGCGACTCACGGATGCCGCGTGCGTCGGAATCGAACTGGCGATACAGCAGCAGGCGATTCGCCGGCGTGGCCCTCGCGCTATCGCTATACAAGGCTGTCAGCTCCAACTCCTGGGTTTTCAAAGAGTCGGTCAACAGGGGCGCAATCACGTCCTGAAACTGTCGCGCATAAGCCTGAATATGCGGGTCGGCCGCTTCGATGGCGTCCCTCAACGCCCTGGCCGTTTTTGCGTTCAGCACCACCCGCGTGAGCACCTTCACCAAACCGGCAATCGCGGGGTTCGCGCCAATAAGAGAAGCTGCCGTACCCGCTGCCTCTTGTGCCGATGCCGCGGCTCCCGCGTGGTCACGGTTCGCCAGCTGGCCCAGCACCGTGAAGTATTGCGTCAACACCGAAAATTCCCTGATCAGGCGATCCCGCGTCTGGGCCGATTCGCGGCACGATAGCAGGGCTGGATCGCGCTTCGGAAGCGCCGTCAGATCGCGGCCCAACTGTTCGTAAAGCGCCAACTCCACACAAGCATTGAACCGCACCGCTGCCACGAGCGGCAGCAATTCCGAAAACTGCTTGGTGTTCGCGGCGAAGGTGGCAACGGCCAGATTCGTGTTGCAACCCACCGTGGCCGTGAGCAGCAACGCCAACGCGCCCGCGCATGCTTTAGATTGCATACCGCCTCCTGCTGAAATGCCAGAGCACCGCCGCCGCCGCCACCAGCGCGCCATCGCGCAGCAGCGTCAGTTTCGAAACCGCTTCGCCGGAACCGAAGCAGCCGCAATCGATAGCCAGGCCCTTCGCATAAGCCGTGGCCATGCTCAGCCAAAACGCCAGCAGCAACACGCCACTCACCAGCGCCGTGTAGCGCAGTTTCCAGCCGGTCAACAGCACCAGGCCCAGCCCCAGTTCAAAGGCCGGCAGCGTGCGCGCAATCCATTCCGACGCCCAGGGCGGCACCATCTGGTAAGAATCGATGTTGCCCGCGAACAGATACCAGGGCACAATCAGCTTGGTATACGCGGCATACAAAAACACCGCACCCAGCGCGATTCTCAGGAACAGCAGAAGCCACTTCACTTGCTGTTGATGTCGTCGAGAGCCTGTTTCAGAATGGAGTACGAAATGAAGCCGCCGAAAGGATAGGTCTGCAGCTTGTGCGTCACCACCAGGGTGGGCGTCTGCTTCAGGCCCATCTGGATTCCAAGCTGACGATCTTTATCCAGGCCGGCATCGATGGAGGCGTCCTTCAAGTGCGATTCCGTGGTCTTCATCTCAGCGGGAGAGAGCACGCTCGCCACTACAGAGCGCAGGTCGCCCGAGGCCACCCACTGCGCCTGATTCTTAAACAGCGCGTCGCTCACCACCTTATATTTGTGAACCGAATTCGCGGCGTTCGCCCAGCGCGCCGCCTCCAGTGCATGGTTGTGAATGGGCAGCGGAAAATCGTGATACACAATCAGCACTTTGCCCTTGTCCGCGTAGTTCGCAATCACATCCGGCAGCGTCTGATCGTGGAACATGCGGCACGGCGGACACTGGAAATCCAAAAACACATCGATCAGCGTGGGCGCTACTTTCGACCCCACCGATTTATCGGGCGAAGGTTCGGCAAAGGCCAGCGCGGCAAGCGCGAAGAGAGCGGCAAGAGGCTTCATCTAACCTCAGTTTACCGCTTCAACTAACGCTGTAACGGATCTTCCACTTCAGGCGGAGTAGCGCGAATTAACCGCCCCAATTCCGGCAATTGTTCTTCCACGCGCTGCTTCATCTGCCAGGCGATGGAGCGGTAGCTGAAGTGGCCTTTCACGCCGCTGCGCACGCGCGCCATGTATTCGGCTTCGGCGAAATCCATCTTGAACAGGAAGCGGCTGCGGGCGGCAAAGGGCAGTATGTATTGCGCCGCGGGTTGGGGAAGCATGCGGAACACACGGAAGGCTTCTTCGACGGCGGGCACGTACATCGCGGGCGCATGCGGAGGTGTGGCATACCCCAGCGCGCCCGTATAACTCTGCCGGAATTGCTGCGTGCGGCGATGCCGGTGCAGGTCGCGATAGGCGCCCAGATCGATGGCCATATCGAAGCAGAACTGCGCGCCACGAAACTCGCGCAGCAAATCGTCACGCCTGCCGCGCGAGGCGAGCGCCGTATCCAGCACTTCGCATTGCCGCGCCGCGGACCACTCCCGAACCGTTTCGTACAGCGCGCGAAACGAATGCGCGGTCACCGTATACAGCAGCGTGGCGGCGATCTCGGCCAGTGCATCGGTGGGACGGATCAGATCCACTTCGGGGGAAGCCGCCGCCGGAATCGCACCCAGGTTCTGCATCGCCCAACCGGTCAGCGCGCAGAGTGACGCGGGCGTATGCGTATCGGCATCGGCATGGCGGGCCAGCGTGGGCGCCAAGGGCTCGGCGGCATCGGCCTGGTTCCACACGCAATCGGGAGGCGCGGCGCATGCCTCCGCAATTTCGGATGCCAATGTCCTTAATTCCGCATACGGCGACGCGCCCAGCCGGCGGATCTGCTTTTCGAGAGTCCGGATGCTGGTTACCTGACCCACATTCGTCGGAATGCCCCAGAACAGCAGGTAGCGGGCTACATCGAAAGCCCGCGCGGCGATGTTGCGCTCATAGGCATCGGGCTTCATCTCCGCCGGACGCGGCAGCGCACCGCGAAGCCGCTCCAGTTCCGCCGCATGAACCAGCCCGTAAGCGTCCAGCAGGGCGCGGCCCGCACTCTGATAGGTCTCGCTATGCTCTGGCGGCAACTCCGGAGGCGCGACAAATCCGAGCTTCGAAAAATCCTGATAGCGGGTGGATTTGGCCTGCCCGTCCCATAGCGGCTCGTCTTCTATCTCAGTCGCGGCGAGTTCAGAAATGCCTTCAAAGCACAATACTGTATGACCAAGATCGGCGATCGATTGGTGACCGTATTGGAAGTAATAGCTCTCCAGGAACTTTTCGGAATTATGAGTTCGAACCCATTCGAGCGATTCCCGAATGGAATCCGCTGAGCGCGAATATCGGGCCAACGCATAAGCGCATTTTTCGGGCGGAAGCGGCGCAACCGTAAGGACACGTTTCAAGGAACTAATGATAACGCCCGGTTCTTAGCGATGAAACAAACCCGGCGCGGGAACGGGCTGTTGCGCATAACTCTCGAGAAAGCCGCAATCCACGCAACGCCACATAATGATCGCGCGGCATTCCCGGTCCTTGGCTTCGGTCCCCTGCCACCAGGAAGATTCCGGCACGCCCTTGATCCAGCGCGCCGCCTGCACGCTGCCGCTATCTTTATCGATTCCAAAACCGGCATCCATCGCGCCGCCGCACTTCACGCACTTCAGGTTCGCCGGGGTCACACCGCGATGTTAGCGCGCTGGGCGCTTATCATGTTGTGCATGACAGTAAGAGTGCGGCGCCTGCGCCCCGAGGCCGTCCTGCCGCAATACGCGCACGGGCCCAAAGAAGACGCCGGCATGGACCTGGTGGCGGTGGAAGATGTGGTGCTGCATCCCGGCACGCCGGCGCTGGTGCCCACCGGCCTTGCCATCGAACTGCCCCCTGGTTACGAGGCGCAAATTCGGCCACGCAGCGGCCTGGCTTTGAAGCACGCGATTACCGTGCCGAATAGTCCGGCAACCATCGACCCCGGCTATCGCGGCGAGATTCGTGTGATCCTGCTGAACCTGGGCAACGCGGCCTACAGAATCGAGGCCGGGCACCGCATCGCACAGATGGTGGTGGCGCGTTACGAGGCAGTCGAGTGGGAGGAAGAGGAGTTGAGCGGTTCCGCACGCGGCGAAGGCGGCTTCGGAGGAAGCGGATATTAGAATTTCAACTTTTTTTTGAGCCAGTAGACAACCACTGGACTGTATGGCCTAAGCTCGACAGTGCTCAGGGTTCCGTCCCAATGGTCCAACCACTGTTTCAGTTTCTGTTATGACACTGGTTCTTTCCTCAATCCAGAGAGAAAGCCGGCCAGCTCCGCTTTTCGATTTGCTTTTAGGAATTCAAGGTTCAAATTCAGCACTCGATTCAACTCGTCATCGAAGTCAGGGTCATTGGACTTGACGCGGCCATCCGAAAGGTAATGAACGAGATCGCCAACGCGATCGGACGCGCGTGACGGATTGCGAGATAAGACCTGATCCGCTTTGCTTGTATCGCAATGTAGTCCGCTCGTCGTTGCCCGTCGTTGCCCATGCAAGATCCCAAAAGGTTCGCGTAGTCTAACTGCTCATTGCCATAGAGAGCCTGTGGATGCCAGTGTTCGATTTTCATGCCGCCAATCTCCGGTCTTATGCGAGACAGGCAGTAGCAGCACAAGCCGCGCTGCTCGTCTACCAGGGCTTTGCGTAGAGCATCCTTGTCGCGAAAGCCTTCGTACGTCGCACCCGGCTGCTGTCGATACATAGTCAGGCTGGCAGGTTCGTTCTCACACGGGAACTTCGAGGAAGTCGATAAGAGTTCTTGCCCGCGTGACTTCAGGGTCGTCAGAACCGAGAGTGGATTCGAGTTGTGCGAGACCAACCTTAGCCCTTGGGAAGTCTTCACGATCAATGGTCTCCGCGAGGGTAGCGAGGAGAGCGCCTACCGAAGAATTTCTGGATTCTGTCTTCCAAGACTCGATTCGAATCGATTCCAAAAGAGCGGCTCGGGGTGACCACGGCTTCCTCATCCAGAATTCGGATCTCCTCCGGACATAGTTCACCTACTATTTGCGGCGAGTGTGACGTGCACACAAATTGAATGGACGGAAACACCGTCTTAAGATCCGTCGCGACGCGGCGCTGCCACTTGGGGTGGAGGTGCACATCTAGTTCGTCGATCAGCACCACACCAGGAGTTCGTGCGAGGACTTCAGGAAAACGGTCCGCGTCCACCGTACCGGGCGGCACCAGAAAAGCGTTCTGGGTAACTGCTTTTATGGCAATGTCCGCGACAAGCGCCAGCATCATTTTCTGACCCGCGCTCAGATTATTGAATGGCTGCGGATGGCCGGCGATCGAGAGAACAATCTGATCCAAATCACTGTCAAACCAGATATCGCTGGCATCAGGAACACAGCGGAGGATTGGTGGACGACGGGGGGATCGAACCCCCGGCCTCTGCATTGCGAACGCAGCGCTCTCCCAGCTGAGCTAGTCGCCCACGCGACGTTTACAATATAGCATGATGCCGGAAAATGAACTGCTTGGCCGCATGCGCCGCGAATGGGATGCCAGAGCTCTCGAAAACGCGCGCTTTTACGTGAATACGGCCAACAAGAACTGGAGCGATGACGAATTTTTCGCCTCCGGACGCCAGACGGTCCGGACGCCAGACGGTTCGTGAAGAAGTGCTTACCGACATGATCAACATCTGCCAGGGCAAAGATCCAAAGCAGATGACGGTGCTAGAAATCGGCTGTGGCGTGGGGCGCGTGACGCGCGCGCTGGCCGAGGTCTTCGGCACGGTTCACGGGGTGGATGTTTCGGGCGAAATGGTGCGCCAGGCAACGGAAGCGAACCGTGCTATTGAAAACGCGCATTTCTGGCAAAACAACGGCACGGACCTTCAGGTGTTAGGCAACATGGAAGTGGATTTCGCCTTTTCATCCATCGTGTTCCAGCACATCCCCAGCCGTGAAGTGATCCAGAAATATGTGTGCGAGGTGCACCGCCTTCTGCGCCCGGGCGGACTTTTCAAATTTCAGGTGCAGGGCAACGTCCCGGTAGGCACGGTGGAGCACGATACTTGGCTAGGTGTATCGTTTTCAGATAGTCAGGCCGTGGAACTGGCCACCAACTGCCATTTCGAACCGCGCTATCGCCATGGCGCCGGCGGCCAGTATTTCTGGCTGTGGTTTTTTAAGAGTTAGGCTCTCAGGAACCGGCGGATTTGGTGCGCCGCTCCGCCCAATAGCGCTTCATCCGCTCCGATACTTCGCTCCGCGCCTCACTATCCATGGAGCGGCGGCCCCGCTTGGCCATCGTCTCCGGTTTCTGTTTTGCCGTGATTTGCAACTGCTCCAGGGAGTTGACAATCTGTTCCAGCTTGTCTCGCTCATCCCGAAGTTCGCGAATGATCTTGTTCAGGTCCATAAATGCCCAACGCGTCGCGTTACTGTGTCAAAAACGGCCAGTGCGGTATGACCCGCAAATGGTACCGCAATACACCTAAATAACCCGCGACTCCTAGGAGCACAAGGATGACCAAAACCAAAATCAGCATGATTTTCATCGGCATTCGCCGCTTTTCACGCCTGAGTACCAGCAGGTAACTGGCGAAAATGCCGATGTAGAACAGCAGAATCATCGGCGCGGCAAACAACATCAGGTTGAAAATATCGGGCGTGGGCGTAATCACAGCCGCCAGAATCACGATGCCAAGAATGGCGTAACGGCTGTGACGGATGAGAAAGCTGGGGTTCACCACGCGCAATAGCGTGAGCAGGAATATCAGCACCGGCAATTCGAACACAATGCCGATACCCAGCGTGACATTTACGAATAGATTGAAATACTCATTCACCGAAATCAGCGGCGTGACGTTGCTGCCCACGGCAATCCCCAGAAGAAACGTAAGCCCGAACCGGAAGGCCACGAAATAAGCGAAGAGCCCGCCGGTAATAAACAGACCCGCAGAGGAAATCACAAACGGAGCCGCCAGCCTGCGCTCTTTCTTATAGAGACCGGGTGCGATAAAAGACCAGACCTGATACAGAATCCACGGCGAACTCAGGAAGACCGCCACCAGCGTGGGCAGCTTGAACCAGATCACATTGAACGCTTCCATGGGCTCAATCTGCGCCAGGTTCGGAGGGTTCACTTTCAAGGAGATGAGTGCGGCTTTGGCCGGCGCGCTGACAATTCGCCAAAGCTCATTACTGAAAGTCAGGCTGGCCGTAAACGCCACCGCAATGCCGATCAGCATCAGGAAGATTCGCTTGCGCAATTCCTCCAGGTGGCCCAGGAACGACATCCGCAGCATGCCGTCTTCTTCTTCGTCGTCTTCGTCTTTGGGCGCTTCCTTCGGCGGAGGAGGAGGCGGTGGTGGCGGCGCAAGCGTGCTTACCGGCACCGGAGCCAGGGGCGAGGCGCCGGGCTGGTTCGCCGAATCGTAGGTATAGCTCTCGTCGTAATAGTTGTACGTTGTCGAGTTGTCGGTAGTCTGTTCGTGGGTGACGTGCTGCGTCTCATTCGGAGACACAGGTACGCCGGAGGGGGAGTGCTCCCCCTGTTGGTCTTCCGGCATTCGAATTAGCTCTTTATGGTGTGCTGCTCCGCTCGCGCGTCAAGGCTTTCTAAAACAGGTTCGTGATAGGAGCCGCTGGCAATGGTCCCTTCCGGTGCTGCAATTGAATGGGATTCGGCGATAGCGTGAGTCGATTCGGCGCCCTGTGGTGCGGATGCGCTTGATGTGGAGGATGCTTCAATGGCGGGGGGTTCGGCCAACTCGGGCGCGTGATGCGCCGAATCATAGGAAGAATAGTCGTAATTGTAATTGTCGTGGTACAGGCTGTTTGTCGCTTCCTTGATCGATTCCGTTTCCCGCTCTAAGGTCTTCATTTCGCGATCGAACGTAGTCTTCAGTTCGTTTTTTGCCCGATTGAACTCGGTCAGAGCTTTACCGATGGTCTTGCCCAGTTCCGGCAACTTCTTGGGGCCGAAAAGCAGCAGAGCCAGGATAAAGATGAACATCATCTCGGGATACCCTATGGGACCCATCTTTAACTCTCCGGTCCCATTGTAGGGGATTTTGGCACGCGGTGCGACCGCGGACGCGGGCGATCAGTCTCTCACGCAGCGCACGGCAAACGCTCTTGCTTTCTCTCCATCGCTTTGACGGTGAAGGCCAGGCCCGCCCTTGCCGAAGTTGTAATAAAACGCCTTGCCCGGCTCGCTCTCCGATGCAGTCCAGTAGAATCCGTGTGCCTCTAGCCGCCAATATTTGCCATCCTCGCCACGGCCGCCGCCTAGCACGGCGTGGAATCCCGAACTGCCCTGGTCCAGCAACGCGTGGTACGCGGCCTGACCTTTATCGGCCGCATCTTGGCTGACGCCGCCGTACTTTTGTGCCATCTGCCGCCACTCCCCATCCGCCGGCAATCGCCACCCCTCGCCCAATGCCGCGCATACTTCCCGCGCCGATGCCCACGTGTACAGACGGCCATAGAGTTGGCAATTCGGTTCAGCATCGTCATAGCAATACGACGGCATAACATTGACATCCAGATTGCGCGTCATCCATTGCTTACCGTCTGCCAATCTTTTGACTTTCTGAGTTATCGAGTTAACAGTAACAGCCGTGGTTCTAGTAAGGGGCTGGGTTCCGGCCTCCGCTCCACTTACTTGGAGAAAATAAGCGGCCAGGTTAGTGGAAGTCTCTTCATTCGTACCGGCGGGCGGAAATGCCGGGACTGCCTCCTGAATGCGGGCAATCAGCCGGGCGGCTGTCTTCGCTCCCCATCGATTCATGAAGACAGGGCCTGTTAGGGGCGGTACAAAACCCTGGGCGAATTTCTGGTAAGCGACGGGAAGTGAACTGACCGGTGGGAGTTCGCCGGCGGCTCCGGTGCGTCCCTGCAGCGTTGGGGTATGGCACTTACCGCATGTGTCCTGGTAAGCCACGCGGCCACCTTCTGCTTGAGCCGGGGTGAAATCACCGCTGGGGCCGGACGGTTGGCCCGTAAGTAAGAATGGTCCCGTGCCGAGCACCAGAAATACAAACAATCTCGTCATTCGATTCCTTTTACTGGCGTGGTTCCGTGTGGGTTGCTCCGTGGTTGAGCAGCCAACCGATCGAACTTTCGTTACCGTTCCGCACCGCTGCCCCGAGGGGCGTAAGGCCATCGTAACCGATCCAGTTCAAATCCGCGCCGCTTCCCAGCAGCAGGGTGGCCGTTTCTAATTGGCCGCCATGGCAGGCGCACCAAAATGCATTAGTAATATCCGCCGGGGTAGGGGCCGGATCGTTCGACAAGCATTCGCGAACCCGATCCACCAACCCGAGCGCGGCGGCCTGCCACATCGTCGATTGCGCACCGCGTTCAATTAGAGCCCGGGCCGCATGCCACTGCGCGAAAGCCACGGCGTCCGCCAACGGTGTTCCTCCGCCAATTACTGCACCGGGCGCCTCCAAATCGGCGCCATGGTCAAGCAGTGCGTGGAGAGCGTCCAGATCGTCGCTGCTCGCCGCCCAATGAAGCGGCGTCTCCGAATGACCGCGACCCTCAAACCGCGCATTCACGTCAGCGCCGCGCGCAATCAGTGCAGAGATCGTTTCACGGACACGGGGGAAGTGGCCGGGCCAATCCGTAGCTAAGTGAAGCAGCGTTCGTTCGCCATCCGGCCTCACGCGAACCAGAGCCGGCTCAGCGGATAGGAGTAAGTTCAGACCGGCCAGATCTCCCCTGCGAATTACCTCGCCAATGTCATCCCGCATGAGTTCGCTTTCGAGCACTCATCCTGTTATAAAGTGCCGCCAGAGCCTCGACGGCGCGGTCCGCCTCACCGCGATCCGGCGTCTCACTCGCATCGTTCCAGCCCGTCGCCTCGCCCTGCTCCATCGATTGCACGACAATCCCGTCGCGACGCGCCAGAATATTCAGATTGCCGAAGCCCAGGCCATAGTTCGCGTCGGGCTGCGGAATCAGCCAGGCAATCTGCCCACGGATGGGAGTAATCGATTCGTCCTTCCACAGGGCCCGCGCACCATAGCCCGTGGCGTTGACAATCACCTTCTGAGGCAGGACGGCCAACTCGGCAGGCGAATGAAACTCTACCGTGTCTATCTTTCCGCCCGCCATCAGAAACTCCGTGAGTAACTGCCGTGAGTAACTGGCCACATTGAAAGTAAGTGAGCTATTCCGCCGCGCATGCTTCGTAGGAAACGGATGACTCCCCGGCGGCAGGTCTATCGACCGGGGAGTAATATCGCGAATACGGTCCCGATACTCCACAAACTCCAGAGCGTTTGCCGGTTTCGGCCCCTCCGGGGCACTTACTTCAGGCTCATCCCAAAGTCTATAGCGATCGGTCCATTCCACCGGATTACCGGCAAGCCCCAGGTAACTCTGATACATGGAGTAAGAAGCGCGGGCCATCTCCTCCCAGAGCGCACCAAAGCCGGCGGGCGCTGCGTTGGTCAGAGCGACGCGCGAATCCGGCGTCCAGGAGCCTGTTGCGCGAGACGACCGCACTTCCGGCGCACGCTCCTTGGCATAAATGGTCACCCGCGCGCCGCCGCGCTGCAACAACAAAGCAGAGGTCAAACCCAAAGCCCCGCAGCCTATGACGGCGATGTCCCGCTCCCCACCGCTCTCCCGCAAAGCCGCGCGCGCAACGATGGTGCTGGACCCCCAGGAGAGCGACCACCCGCTGCCGCCATGCCCATAATTGTGGACGACAATCTTGTCCCCAACGCGTTCGACATCGAGCCGCGGCCCGGCAGCGCGAAATGGCCGCGAGCAGACGGTGATGCGAAAGATGCGATCGGTATGAGCACGAATCGGCGCCAAGTTTGGCACCGCATCGTAAAAGGGCAACGCCGCCACGGCAGCGTGCCTGCGCGCACAGCTTGTAAGGCCAAGTCCAGCGGCAGCCAGTGAACTGCTAATAAGGTGGCGTCTAGTCATCGCGCCGCCCAGACGGTATCGGTGTCGTTCTTATCCATAAGCTGGCACTAACGTTTGACAATCAAAGACACCAAGTATTCCTGCGTGATCTTATGAGCCCGGATCTGAGTCCAAACATAAAGTCGTGATAGGCCACCTATCGCTCCCGCGCCCTCCGGATTTCCGCCACCCAGCCTCACCTCCATAGTTGACGTACAGTTTGAGCCCCCAGTTGTCATTCGGACGGATCTCATCGAAGAGAATCGCGGCTATGCGGTCAGTCACTTCAGAGATCCGATCTCTCCCTGTTGCCCAATCTGCCAAGACGATGCGGAAGAAAATTGAAGGCTCTCCTGTTGAATCGGTGTCAAGGCGATAGGAAACATCCAATGCCTCGGGACCGAGCTTCTGTCTGGTCCGCTCAACATCCGCCGCAGACCGGGCCTGACGGTCCAATCCGCTGAGTACGGTTGCCATCCCTCCATTATCGCCGCTCTTCCTTCATCACGCGCAACGCCGCCTTATCATGGAACTCATGCCAGCGCCTTCACGCCGGGACTTCCTGAAATGCATACCGCTCACCGCTGCCGCTCAGGCGACGAGCCGTACCAAGCCGAACTTTTTAGTCATCCTCACGGACGATCAAGGCATCGGCGACGTAGGCTGTTATGGCCATCCCGAAGTACGCACGCCGCGCTTGGACCGGCTGGCCGCTAGCGGCGTTCGCTTCAACCAGTGGTATTCGAACGCGCCCATCTGTTCTGCTTCGCGAGCGGCCATTCTCACCGGCAAGTATCCTGACCGCACCGGCGTAAAAGGCGCTCTGCCCTCTGAGCCCGATTGGAGCGTGCCCGGTCTTCGCGCCGGCGAACGGACGCTGCCCGGCCTGCTTCGCGAGCAAGGATACCGCACTGCCGGGTTCGGTAAGTGGCACCTGGGCAGCGCGCCGGCCAGCCGCCCCATGGCTCAGGGATTCGACGAATACTTCGGCTGGTATTCGGGCTGGCTCGATGCATACTCGCACCGCTACTATCAGCTTGGCGCGCCTCCCGGAAAGATTTTTCACGACCTGTGGCGCAATGGCACCGAAGTGTTCGAGGAGCCTGCTTACATGACCGAATTGCTGGGGCGCGAAGCGCAGGCGTTTCTCGCTCGCCAGACACCGGCGAATCCGTTTCTGCTGTACCTTGCCTTCGGTGCGCCGCATTATTCCATGATGGCTCCGAAGCAGTATCTGGATCGCTTCCCCGCAACCATGGATCGCGATCGCCGCATGCATCTGGCGATGATCGCGGGCGTGGACGATGTGGTGGGCGCGCTGCTGGACCAGCTCAAGCGCCAGGGGCTCGAACAAAACACCGTCATCTGGTTTCAAAGCGATAACGGCGCCACGCGCGAAGCCCGCGCCTCCAGCGATGGCAAGCCGTATCATGGCGGCAGCAACGCCCCGTATCGCGCCTGGAAGCAGGGTCTTTTCGATGGCGGCATGCATGTGCCCGGGCTGCTGCGTGTCCCCGGCGTCACCACGCCCGGCACGGTGTGGAACCGGCCTTTCATGTCCATGGATTTGCTGCCCACGTTTCTCTCTCTTGCCGACCCGCGCGCGCAGCCGCAGGCCAATTTGGACGGCCACAACATTCTCCCCGTCCTGCGTGGTGAAGCGCCGGAACATGAATACCTCTTCTGGAGTTATGACAAACAGCGCGCCGTGCGTTCAGGCGATTGGAAGCTGATCCTCAATCCACCCAGTTATCCCGGCGACGAACTTACCAGCGCCGTCTGGCTTTCGAACCTGGAGGCCGACCCCGGTGAAAAGAAGAACCTGGCCGATAGCGAAGGCGCGCGCGTGCAACAGCTCACGCAGAGGATTCGTGCCTGGGAGCGCGAAGTGGGTCTCGCGCCCGAATAGCCTCTACGGTTCCAGCACGCACACATCGCGCAGATTGCGATAGCGCTCGGCATGATCCAGGCCGTAGCCCACTACGAACTCATCGGGAATCTGGAAACCCACATAGGCCACATCCACGGGCCTCATGCGCCGCTCCGGCTTGTCCAAGAGTGTCGCAATTCTCACTGAGCGCGGATGCCGCTGCTGCAGAAGCTGCGTCAGGTAATTCAGCGTGACGCCGGAATCGATGATGTCTTCCACAATCAGCAAGTCGGCGCCCTGCACGGAAATGTCCAGATCCTTGGTGACGCGCACTTCGCCCGAACTGGTCTTACCGCCACCGTAAGAAGAGATGCCCATGAAATCGATGAACGTGTCTCGATGAATGGCGCGCGCCAAGTCTGCCAGGAAGAAGCAGGCGCCCTTCAGGATGCAGATCAGATAGAGCGTGCCATCGGGATAATCCCGATCGATCTGCTTGCCGAGTTCGGCGATGCGAGTTTGAATCTGAGCTTCGGTCAGGAGCGGGCGGAGTGCGGGCATGGCTTAGCTGCTAAGGGTACCGCGTTACGGGTTGATGTCCATTTCAGGATCGTGCGTGAAGAAGGCTTTGTTGTCCTTGTTGTCCCAGATTTCCGCGCACAAAATCGATTTGAACGCGCTCACGGCAGTGGTGGCGACGGTGAGCAAATTTTCACCCTCGGGCGTTGGCGGATAGGTGTCGTCGCAACTGGAAGAGAGCCATGAACCGGAAGCCAGGCTGCCGTCCTCGCCGGGGGTGAACACCAGGATACCCAGCAGGGTTGTGACGTTCGGTTCTACGTCGGTATTGGTCCAGCGGAATGGCGTGCAGGGCTCGTTGCCGGCTCCCGCTTCCTTGGCGAAGATCACGGTGAGTTGGTTCACCGTAAGATTCGGGTTCGGCGTGAGTGACTTAATCTCAACGGTCATGGTGTCGCCCACATTGAGATCGGCCGCGATGAAATCCGGGTACGGAGTACCGCCGTCTTTGGACCATTCCTGACTGGTAAATCGTCCCGTGAAACCCGGTGTTCCATAGGTGCTCCAATCGAAGGTCAGTATCAGCGTGAAGTTACTCATATCGGTTCTCCCACTTAGGTTAACGGGGCTGCGGTTGAGAGTGGCGGTCTGCCGCGACTGGTCCGGACCCCGGTTCCGGATTCGCCGCCGGCGAGACAGTGGAGTGATAACGCATATCCGTGCGCAGTGAGACCAGCTCCGGCTCATTGCGAATTTCATGCAGCGGGAAGCCGGCTTTCACAGCCGAGCCAAGCGCGCTGAGTGCCTGTTCGCGCTTACCGCAAATCTCGAAAACGATCATGGCGTTGAACCAGGTGCGTGCCGTTGGCCTCAAGGCGACGGCAGCGGCGATGTCGCTCAGCGCGCCGGCATGAGCGCCGCTTTTGGCACGGTAGATGGCGAGCGTGGAACGTAAGTCGGAATCGGCGGGCTGGGCCGTTACTTTTTCGTCAACCAGTTGGATCGCGCGCAAATACGCGCCGCCCGATTTTGCCTTCGCGCCCGTAGACCACCGGTACGCATCTGCCAGGTTACCCCAGTACATGTAACGGTTCGCATTCATGGCTACTGCCTTTTCAAATGACTTAACGGCGCTATCGTATTCGCCCATGTAATAACGCTGGGTGCCTAAGTTGTTGTAAGTGGCTGCCGAAGGCCGAATCTCCAGCGCGCGCTGGAACTCAGCCGCGGCTTCGGAATCCTGGCCGGACATATGCAACCCCGCAGCCAGGTTAGTTAGTACCGCTACATTGTCGGGAGTCAGTTTCTTGGCCGCCCGCCATTGTGACACAGCTTCGGCATAACGCGCCTGACCGTAATAATACCGGCCCATGGCATACGGCACCGCCCAACTGGAAGGGCTGAGCGCGCGTGCCCGCCGATAGCTTTCCAGCGCACCGGCGTAATCCTTTTTCGCCGCCTGTTCATTCGCGATCGCAAGCGGCGCCATGCGGTTGCCGGGGTCCAGCTGCAAGGCGCGCTCGAACTGCCGCATTGCCTCTTCATGTTGGTCATCCCGCGCCAGAGCGATGCCAAGAGACAGATGCGATTGGGCAAGATCGTCATTCAGGCTTACGGCTTTGCGGCCCGCGTTAGTGGCCAGTTTGCGCCATTGCGGGTCGGCGTTCGCCACGTCCTTCAAGGTGTAGGCTTCGGCCAAGCCGGCGTAGGCAATGGCATGGTTCTCGTCCAATTGGATGGCGTGGTTCATGGCATCCACTGCGCCATCGGCGGCGCCTTCGCGGTCCCAACGGTCCAGCAGCGCGCGACCTTTCATATACCAATCGTGCGGAGTATTGGCCGTTTGCAGAGCGGGCAGCCAGAGCGCGGAAAGGCGATCGCGATAGGCCAACAGCAGCACGGCTGAGAGCGCGATCAGCGCCGCCGCACCGATAGCGGCCTTCCACACCCATCCGATGTAGCCGCCGCGAGAACTGCCCATTCGCCGGTCCAGCGCGCGAAGGTCTTCCAGCAAATCGGCCGCGGAATCGTAGCGGTTTTCCGGCTGCTTGGCCAGGCACTTGCGAATTACTGTATCGAGTGAGCGGCCGCTGCTACGAACCGGCGTCACCACTGCCGGCGGCTGATCTGCCAACAGCGAGCGCAAGATCTGCGAACGCGTTTCTCCGTGAAACGGCATCTTGCCCTGCAGCATTTGGTAGAGAACCACGCCAAAGGAAAAGATGTCGCTGCGGCGATCCACATGGTCGCCCAGAGCTTGCTCCGGAGACATGTAAGCCAGCGTCCCCAGCACGACTTCTTCCGAAGTCAACGGAACGGTCAGAGTCTCGCCGACGCCGCCGGTCGTATCGGGAGGTGGGTTCAGCTTGGCGATTCCGAAATCCACCACCTTCACATGTCCGGTGGCGGTGATCATGATATTCGCCGGTTTCAGATCGCGATGGATCACGCCGGCGGCGTGCGCCGCACCCAGCGCCTCGCAGATCTGAATGGCATAGCGGACCGCCGTTCGCGGCAAGACAGGACCGGCGTGCAACATGTCATGCAAGGTCCGGCCGCGCACCAGCTCCATCGCGATGAAGTCCGTGCCGCCGTCGGTATCGACACCGTAGATAGTTACGATATTCGGATGATTCAGAGCCGAAGCCGAACGCGCTTCCTGTAACATGCGAGCCCGGCGAGCCCGGTCGTTCTGATCGGCAGGCAGTACCTTCAGGGCTACTTCGCGGTGCAGGCGCGTATCGAATGCGCGCCAAACTACACCCATGCCGCCTGAGCCTATCTTTTCCTCGATTCGATATTGGAGTAGCGAATCCGGCATGCGCTCAGCAGCGATCTTAGCACTAACATAATCAAAAGAACCGGCGGGTTACTAAGGAGTAACCCGCCGGTCAACCATCGAGAATGGAGTAAGTTACAGGCCAGTGGCCCGGGTACAGGGGACGTTCACAACCGCCACCTCCGACCCGAGTGCCGTCTTCCGGATTTCCTTCTCTTGAGCGGAAGGGTGAATCTTGGTTCCGGCCTGCTCCACGTTCCTCACCTCCGCGAGGAACGATCGATTGCCATAACGATGGAAGCTCAACTGCGCGCGGCTCTTGGCGAAATCCGCCGCGGACGGCGCAAGACCGATGAAGGTACGGTTGGTGCCGGTCACACTGCACAGCATGAGCGCCTCAGTGTTGCGAGGACGCTCGACGGTGTAACGGCCCGCCTTGTGGATGGCGCCCCCTGCTTCGAAATCGAAAGGCACTTCGGCAACAAGCCGGTAGCTGCTCTGCGCGTGCAGGCCGGCGGCGCACATAAAAGCGGAACCGAAGGCCAGAATCGTATTCATCAGTAAGCGTTTCATTTCTTATCTCCTCCGCCCGGCTGTCCGTCGGGTGATGCCGGTAAGAAGGCAGCGCGGTAACCATTCGCGCGCAACTGCTGAAAGGCCCAGTTCTATTGGGTTTTTGACGACGCGAATATGGCTTGTGAGGCGGATTTTGAAGCGAAAAGCGGATTCCACTCACCAAAAGGTGAAAAGATAGCCTTCTGACCGATGGACGATACGAACCTGGCGAACCGCACGCTCGATTTTGCCTTACGCATGGCGGCGCTTCAATCTTCAGTACGCGCTCTCTTCGATGCGCGAGCACTACCAGAAACGCGGCCGTTATGGGAGCGTCACATGCTGGCGATTGTCATGGAATCCATCCCGGCCGATTGTGGAGCGGTCTTACTGGAAGATTACGTTCCCGAGGGCTGCGTTGTTCCCGAAGAGTGGGTTCAGCGCTTGCATCGCCAGCGTGAGCCCCTGCGGGACGCGGTGCCCGATGGGTACGGGTTGGCAGCGCCATTGGTGGTGAGGCGTGAAGTCTGCGGCCTGCTTTATCTGCGGCGCGCGGTTTCGGAATACGAAGAAGACCAGGCACTGCTGCTGGCCGCGATTGCGCATCTGGCTTCGGCGGCGCTGGAGGGCGCCTATGAACAGGAGTGGCGCGAAAACGAATGGGAGCGCGCGCTGCCGCTGGAGACTTTCCTTTCGGGGGAGAGTTCGAAGATTCGCGAACTGCGCGCCCGCATCGCGCGGATTGCGCCTACCGTTTCCACCGTGCTGATCGCCGGCGAAAGCGGCACAGGCAAGGAGTTGGTGGCTCGCGCGCTGCATCGCGGCAGTCCTCGCGCGGGCAAGCCGTTCGTTGCGATCAACTGCGCGGCGTTGACGGAGACGCTGCTTGAAAGCGAACTGTTCGGCCATGAAAAGGGCGCGTTCACGGGAGCGGTGGCGCAGAAGCGCGGCCGTTTGGAAAGCGGCGAAGGCGGCACGGTGTTTCTGGATGAGATTGGCGAGATGCCCGTCAGCCTGCAGGCCAAGCTGCTGCGCGTGCTGCAGAACCGAGAGTTCGAGCGAGTGGGCGGAGTGCGCACCATCCCGCTGAATATCCGGCTGATCGCGGCCACGAACCGGAATCTGGAGGAGGCTTCGCGGCAGGGACAGTTCCGGCAGGACCTCTACTATCGCCTGAACGTGATCACCGTCAAGACGCCGGCCTTGCGTGAACATGCGGAAGACATTGTGGCGCTGGCGTTACGTTTCGCTTCGCGGTTCGGCGGAGAATGCGGACGCGCCGTGCGGGGCATTTCGCCGGAAGCGCGCGCCGTGTTGCGGGCTTACCGCTGGCCGGGCAATGTGCGCGAACTGGAAAACGCGGTGGAGCACGCAGTGGTGCTGGGCACTGGCGACACCATCCGCACGGAAGACCTGCCGGAAGCCGTTCACGAATCGCTCCCCGCGGCGGAAGGGGCGCAATCGGGCGATCTGCAACAGGCCATCAATGCCGCCAAACGGACCGCGCTGACCAGGGCGTTTGAGGCGTGCCGCAACGACCATGCACAGGCCGCGCAGTTGCTGGGCGTGCATCCTAACTACCTCTACCGGTTGATACGCAATCTGGGTATGCATGAACTGCTGAAGGGTATCGCGAGGGATTAATGACCGATCGGCAAGCGGGACTGCATTGGGAGGGCAATGCCATGGCTTGGACGCGTTTGGCACGCCAAGGGTGGGATGTCTATCGCGATATCGTGAACACGCCGGCCTTCCTGAGAATGCTGCCAGCGATCGATGGAAAAAAGGGACTCGATGTAGGCTGCGGCGAAGGGCACAACACGCGCCTTCTTGCAGAGGCCGGTGCGCAAATGTTCGGGGTGGATATCGCGCCAACCTTCGCGCGGCTGGCTGCTGAAGCTGAGCGGGAGCGCGGTGGCACGGTACGGTATGCAGCGGGTACCGCCTTGCAGTTGCCGTTCGCGAACGATGCCTTCGAGTTCGCCACCTGCTTTATGAGCCTGATGGATTGCGCCGATTTCGAAATGGCGCTGCGCGAGATATACCGTGTCCTGCAACCGGGCGCGTTCCTGCAATTCTCCATCACGCATCCCTGCTTTTCGACGCCGCACCGCAAGCTGCTACGCACTATGGAAGGCGAGGCTTATGCGGTTGAGGTAGGGCGATACTTTGAGCGCGTGGACGGAAAAATTGAGCGCTGGATCTTCTCCGCGGCGCCGGCGGAACTGAGGGCTGAACTGGAGAAGTTCGAGGTGCCCACGTTCCACCGCACGCTGTCGGAATGGCTGAACGGCGTAATGCTCAGCGGGTTCACGCTGGAGCGGATTGGGGAACCGATGGCCGACGAGGAAACGGCGCGCCGGTGGCCTGAGGTGGCCGATACGCGGGTGGCGGCATACTTCCTTCACGTGTGCTGCCGTAAACCGATATAGGGCGGGCGCGATACACTACGGGGCATGCAGGTATTGCAGGCAGGCGCGCACAAACTCATTCTTCTGGAGCTGGAAGCGGAGACGGTTAACAACGTCGCCAAGCAGGCCGGCTTTGAGAGCAGAGTGAAAGATACCGAGCGCGGCATTCAGTTGGATCTGACCGCGCCCGGCCGGCAAGGGCCGCTGCTGCTGTTCGATGCGGCGGACCCGGCGAACCTGGGATGGTTTTCGCGCTGCCAGTTTTATATCGATGGCCGCACCGGCGGCGTGATGCAGACGCCGATGACGGTGGCGAACAAGCGCGACCGGCAAGGCAAGAATCAGGCGAACTCCGTGCGGCTTCGCATTGCGAAAGAGCTTCCCGCCAGTTTCCGGCTGCCGGGCAAGCAGCCGATTACAGAGCAGGTGTTCTATGCGCTGTTTCAGAACTTTCTGACGGCGCTGACGAAGACGGGCGTCGCGGTATGCGGCGGTTCGGCGGTGCAGCCGCTGGCCGGGCGCATGGACAATATGGGTCCGCGCATGTAGTGAAGAAATTTTCGGGAGCAGGCATCTAAGAGACTATGACGCGAAGAGAATTTTTCTTAGTACCCGCTTTGGCGGGCTTGGCGCGCGCAACGGCCCCCGTGGCGGGGAAGGTGAAGATTGTTCTCTTCGACCAAAAGGGCGCGCGAAAAGGAGTGGTTACCGTGGACAAGATCGTAAAATCCGACGACGAGTGGAAGAAGCAGTTAAGCCCTGAGCAGTTCGAAGTTGCTCGCAAGAAGGGCACTGAACGGGCGTTCACCGGCAAGTATGCGGAGACGCACGACAAGGGAGTTTATAACTGCGTTTGCTGCGGCACGGCGCTGTTCGATTCCGATACCAAGTTCGATAGCGGCACCGGTTGGCCCAGCTTTTATCAGCCCATCGCCGCTGAAAATGTGGCGACGGAGACGGACCGTAAGTTTGGGATGAGCCGCACGGAAGTGCTTTGCAAGAAGTGCGATGCTCATCTGGGCCATGTGTTCGAAGACGGGCCGAAGCCTACCGGTTTGCGGTATTGCATGAATTCGGCCTCGCTCGATTTCAAGAAGACGTAAGCCCGCTTAGTGCCATCGAAGCACGAACCCGCCTCCTACCAGAACGTTGCTTTGCCCCTCTTTCAACTGCGTGTTGAAAGAGGGGTTGCCTGAGTAAAATTCACGCACTTCCCCCCGCAAGGCCAGGAACCGCAACACCGGAATATCCACCCCTCCCCCAGCCATGAACACACCGTGAGTTACGGTTCGCGGAGAAGGGTTCAGCAGGTTATCGAGCCGCACTTTACTCTGCTCATAAACCGCTATGCCGCCGCCTAAGCTGACCCAGGGCTGGATGGGTCCGGCGCTGAACTTCAGGGTGGCGTCCGGCGTGATGTAGAGAGTGGCGACGTCGCGCGTGAGAGTGCGGTCGGCGCTGGAAACGACGCGCTGATCGTTCGCGAGGAAGTGCAGGCCTAAGTAAAGCTTTGCGGGTCCCGCTTCGACGACGCGGTAGCCGTAACTGGCTTGCAGGTTCTTGCCGGAACTGAGGCTGAACCTGGTGCCGGCGGCGGTGTTGCGGTCGCCGGTAAAGATTCCTCCCAGAGTCAAGCCCAGCTCCTGTTTTTGGGCGAAGGCGGGCAGCGTGAAGGCGCAGAGCGCAATGATTGCTAGTGGTTTCATAAGAACTAACGGACGGAAATTGTGACGGTGTTCCCGCCGGCGATGGTGACGGGGATGGCGCCCGTTGCTGTTTCGGCTGGCACGGTGGCGGTGATCTGTACGACGCCGGGCGCGCCGGGAAAGGGAACCGCCTGCGCCGCCTCAGGGGCGGCTACCCCGATGGAGATATTGACAGGCGCTGAGCCGGTGCCGGTGGCATATAGGACAATTCGCGTGCCGGGCGAGGCCGGATTCGAAGCACCGTTGGGACTGCCATCGGCATGGAACACTGTGGTGAAGAGGCCGGGATGGGCTTCGGCAATAACGAGCGCTGCAGTGGCGCGGCCCGCGTTTAACGTGAGCGAAGTGCCCGCGGTGAGCGCTTCGGGGATGCGCGTGTTGATCTGCGTCGAGCTTGCGTAAGTGGCTGGCGCGGCGATTCCGTCGAAGGTCACCGGTTCCTGAAGCCCCGAACCGAAGAGCGACACCAACTCACCGGGCGCGGGATTGCCGGGCTGGCCGCTGAAGGAGTTCACGACGCGCTCGATGCGCGGGTCAGAGGATAGAGTCAGGCGGAAGAGGTCATTGCTGAGGCCGGTATCGGTAGCGCCGCCGAACCAGTACACGGCATCGAGCCCTTCGGCATAGACGCCTTCGACACGCGAACGGGGCGCGGGCACATCGCCGGTGACGGTGAGCGCGGTCCAGGCATTGCGCTGCACGTCGTAGCTCCAGGTGTCGTTCAGAAGCGGGAAGCCGGAGCCGCCGAAGATGAGGAGTTGGCCGCGCTTGGAATCGAAAGCCATGGCGTAGCGTTCGCGCGCGGGTGGGCCGCTGGGCAATTGCTTCCAGGCGTTTGCGTTCAGATCGAAGCTCCATAGATCGTCCTGCGGACACTTGCCGAAGCCGCTGGAGCAGCCGCCGAAGAGATAGAAGCGGTCATTCGCTTCGTCGTAGGCGCCGTGGTGCAGGCAGCGCTTGAGAGGCTTGGCGCCGGAAGGCGTGATGTTGGTCCATCGGTTGTTCGCGAGGCTGAAGGCCCAGGTGTCATCGAAGCGGCCGGAATCTGTAAAGCCGTGCGAGATGACCAGGCGATCGCGCTTAGCGTCATAGATGCCGGAGTGGCCATAGCGCGAACTGGGGCCCGCCCCGCTGGCGGCAAGCTGGGTCCAGCGGTTGGCGGCGATGTCATAAGCCCAGGTATCGCTGAAGAAGCCGCCTGCCTGGCCGCCGAAGAGAATGAGGCGGCGGCGCATGGGGTCGTAGATGGTGGCGTGACCGAAGCGGGGCGGCGGAATGCTGCCTTGCGGGGTGAGTTCGAACCAGCGCTGTTCGTCGATGGAGTAGCGCCACAGATCGTTACGGGGCGTGTTGTCCTGACCACCGAAAAGGATCAGCGATTTTCCGGCAGAATCGAAGATGAGCGGGGGGTCAAAGCGGGCAGAAGGCGCGGGGCCGGCCGGCGCCTTGGAGTACGTGACGGCGGAATCGGCAACGAACGAATAGAGGAGCAGCGCGAGCGATGATGTTAGTCCCACATCCGCTTAGTGGCGGGGGGCGGGCGCTTTCTTTGCGCTATGGCGCGGCTTTCTGAATTTGGGTATCGATGGCGGCGGTGAAGGCGTCGACGAAATCGCGGCCGCCGTTGAGCAGGTTTGCGAACGGGTCATGTAATCGATGGGGATGTCGGGCTGGACGCCCACGTTCTCGATGTAATTCGTAGTGGGGTAGCCGGGTACGGAGACGGCGTTGGGGCGGGACATGAGCGCAATGGTCATGCCGGTATCGCCTTCGGAATACGCGCCCACTTGCCAGCGGCTGGTGTTGAGGGAATTGCTACCGCCCATGCCGTTGGTACGCCAGCCTACGATGGGGCCGCGGCCGGAATCCTGAAACATGGCGGCGACGGAATCGGCTGTGGAGACGGAGAACTCATCGGTGAGCATGATCATGGGCTTGCTATAGGCCGCGGGCTTGCCGTTCTTGTCCTTGGCTTCGGTGCGGTCGAACGTTGGACCGCAGACTGGAACGGGCTTGCTGCGTCCGCGGCTGGCGGCGAAAGCTTCGGCTACGGCATCGTAGAGAACCTGGTATTGAGCGATCAAGGTTGGGTTGCCGATGAGCTTCGCGTTATCGAGGCGGGCGGCGAAGCTTTGCAGATACTCGCGCGTGGCACGCACTTCGTAACCGAGCGGCGTGAAGCGATTCGGAATCAGGTAAGTGAGAATCGATTCGCCGTAGCAGAGCAAGCCGCCGGTGTTGCGCGTCTCATCGATCACCAGGCCGTCCGTGTTGGCCTGCATGTAGGCGATCTCGGCGGCGAACTGGGTGAGAGCCGCGTTTGTATCGCCTGGATCGTAGTGCGGGATGCGGATATAGCCGATGCGGTTGGTTCCGGAAGTATAGGTGCCGGAAACGAAGTAGTCCGCAAAGCTGCCGAGGCGGCGCGTGAAGTTTTGCGGGAGCGCGAAGACGGGCTGCAGACCTCCGTAACCGAGCAGGCCGGTGGGGTCGGGATCGGCGGCATGTTGCAGTTCGGCGAGCACGGGATCAGTGGGTGCGCTGTCAGTCACGTATGGGCTGATTTGGCGTGCCTGCGGGGTGGGCGCGGGGTCAATCTGGTTTAGAGGCAGGCCGCTTTTTCGCCACGGGACGGTGTAGGTTTCGACCGTTCCGGAGGCGCGGCGGACCTCTATGACGGCGTTGTCACCGAGATCGACCGCATGGGGCATGCGGCTTTGGGGGCGGATGATGAGGCGGCTGGCGGCGGCGCGGCGCGTGCTTCGGTCATTGCCGTAGCGCGCGTATCTGGCGAAGGATTGCAGCAGGGTTTCGACTGGCGTTCCGTCGAGGGAGACTAACTCGTCTCCGACTTCGAACGGGTACTGAGCCACGGGGAGAGTGGCTCGCGAGAGAGCTTCGATGAGAACTTTGTTGTCGTAGATGTCGGCTGAAAATCCCAACTGGGCGAGGAAGTTCGAAGGCAAGGAATAGGCGTCGTGGCCATCGTGCAGGTTCGCGACATACTCGACCATCAGTTCGTAGAAATCGAGGTCGGTGGCGGTGGCGCGAACGCGATCGAGCCATGCGGAGATGTCGAGAGCGTTGACGTTGTAGAGGGTCTGCTTCCAATCGAGCGGCGCGTAGCGCTTGGAATAGAGCGAGGCAAGCGAGGTGAAGTCGAAGACCTTTTGATCTTGCGTGAGCTGGCCGTAAGCCGGTAAGGCGAGAAGAAGTAGTAGGAGGCGTTTCATACTAATCCGCTACCGCTTGTTCTACTTCCTGGCGGTACTTGTCGAGCAGGGCCTGGCTTTCCGCTTCGAAGCGCATGACCAGGACCGGGCCTGTGTTGCTGGCGCGGAGCAGGCCCCAGCCTTGTTGGAATTTGATGCGTGCTCCGTCTACGGCGTTGACATCGTAGAGGTTTTGGAAGTGCTGGCGCACGCGGTCGACGACTTGGAATTTGGTTTCATCGGGACAATCGAGGCGCAGTTCGGGAGTGGAGACCATCTTGGGGATTCCGGCCAATTGCGCCGAGAGCGGCTTACCGCTTTTGGACACGATTTCGAGAAGGCGGCAGGCGGCGTAGAGAGCGTCATCGAAGCCGTAGTAGCCATCGGCGAAGAACATGTGGCCGCTCATTTCGCCGGCGAGTTCGGCCCCGGTCTCTTTCATTTTGGCCTTGATGAGAGAGTGGCCGGTCTTCCACATGATGGGGTTGCCACCGGCTTGGCTGAGTTCGTCATACATGATCTGGGAGCACTTTACTTCGCCGATGATTGTCGAACCCGGCTTGCGGGAAAGAATCTCGCGGCCGTAGATGAGCAGCAGCATGTCTCCGAAGATGACGTTGCCTGTTTCGTCGACGGCGCCGATGCGGTCGGAATCGCCATCGAAGGCGATGCCGAGGTCGACGGGGGACGAGCGGACGGCTTCGATGAGATGCGCGAGGTTCGCGGGCTGCGTGGGGTCGGGATCGTGATTGGGGAAGTTGCCGTCCATATCGAGGAACAGGCCGTGCGCTTCGACGTTCAGCTTCTGAACCATGCGGGCGAAGACGGGGCCGCCGACACCGTTGCCGCCATCGAAGACCACTTTCACTTTGCGTTCGAAATGGAACTTCGAGGTGATCTCGTCTACATAGGGGGTGACGATGTCGTACGGCTGCTCGGAACCTTCGGCGGTGAGCAGGTCGCCCGTCTCGATCATGTGGCGCAGGGTTTGGATATCGTGGCCGTGGATGGTGCCGTGGCCGACCATGATTTTGAAGCCGTTGTATTCGCGCGGATTGTGGCTGCCGGTGATCATGATGCCGCCGGTGGCTTGCAGGTGATAGACGGAATAATAGAGCAGCGGGGTGGGGACGATGCCGACATCGGTGACGTGGCAGCCGCTTCGTTTGAGGCCTTCGCAGAAGGCATCGCGCAGGCGTGGAGAGCTGATGCGGCAATCGCGCGCGAGGTTGATTTTGTTGCCTCCGCCGTGCCTCTGCATGTAGGTGCCGACGGCCTGGCCGAGTTCGGTAATACCTTCGGATAACAGTTCAGTTTCAGCGACGCCGCGGATGTCATATTCGCGAAAGATTGTGGGTTTCAGCATCAACTGAAAAGTATAGCCGCGGTGGGTTGCGGGATACTCGCATATGTGAATGTGGCGCGGGAACAACCGGGCGAGTTTCCTTACACGCGCGGTATTCATCGCGACATGTATCGCGGCCGCTTGTGGACCATGCGGCAGTTTGCGGGCTTTGCGACTCCGGAAGAAACGAATGCCCGCTATCGGTATTTGTTGAGCCAGGGGCAGACGGGCCTTTCGGTGGCGTTCGATCTGCCGACGCTGATGGGCCTGGATGCCGATGCGCCGGAAGCGGCCGGCGAGGTGGGCAAGTGCGGCGCTCCGGTGAGCTCTCTTGAGGATATGGAGACGCTTCTGGCGGGGCTGCCGTTGGGCGAGATCAGTTTGAGCATGACGATCAACTCGCCGGCGATGGTGATTTGGGCGATGTATCTGGTGGCTGCCGAGAGGCAGGGCGTCGCGCGAGCGGATCTTTCGGGGACGCTGCAGAACGACATCCTGAAGGAGTACATCGCGCAGAAGGAATTTATCTTTCCGCCGCGGCCTTCGATGCGGCTGGTGACCGATACGATTGAGTTCGCGGTTCGCGAGACGCCGCGATTCAATCCGGTGTCGGTGAGCGGTTATCACATTCGGGAGGCAGGGTCGACGGCGGCGCAGGAGTTGGCGTTCACGCTGGCCGATGGCTTCGAATATTTGGATTGGGCTTTGGAGCGTGGGTTGGCGGTGGATGAAGTGGCTCCGCGTTTGAGTTTCTTTTTCAATTCGGATTCGAACTTCTTTGAAGAGATTGCGAAGTTTCGCGCGGCGCGAAGGCTGTGGGCTGTGACGATGCGCGAGCGGTATGGGGCGCGTGAGGAGAGAAGCCTGAAGCTGCGGTTCCATGCGCAGACGGCGGGCGCTTCGCTGACGTGGCAGCAGCCCAGGAACAACGTGGTGCGGACCAGCTTGCAGGCTTTGTCGGCGGTGTTGGGCGGGGCGCAATCGCTGCATACCAATTCGCTGGATGAAGCTTATGCGCTGCCGAGCGAAGAGGCCGCGCTGCTGGCTTTGCGCACGCAGCAGGTGATTGCGAGTGAAACGGGAATTGCCGAGGTGCCAGACCCGTTTGGGGGCAGCGTGTATCTGGAGCGGCTGACGGATGAACTGGAAGCGCAGGCGCGGGAGACGTTCGCGCGCATTGGTGAGATGGGCGGCATGGTGGCGGCGATTGAGCGCGGGTTTCCGCAGGGCGAGATTGCGCGGGCCAGTTATGAGGCGCAGGGGCGTATCGAGCGCAAAGAGAAGATTGTGGTGGGCGTGAATGCGTTTGTATCGGAAGACGAGCCGCTGCCGGTGCTGCGTATTTCGGGAGAAGCGGAAGAGCGGCAGCGTGCCAAGTTGGAGAAGCTGCGCGAGCGGCGGGGCGATGTGACGCGCTGCCTTCAGGCGGTGTCCGAAGCTGCTGAAAGTTCTCATAATTTAATGGAGCCGGTGTTGGCGGCTGTGCGCGCGCAGGCCACGCTGGGCGAGATTTGCGGCGCGATGCGTGAGGTGTTTGGCGGGTATCGGGAAAAGACGATTTTATGAGAGTGAGTGAACTTGCGGGCAAGATTGCGCCGGTAGGAATGCTGGTGAATGTGGGCCGTCTGGTGACGGCGTATTACACGGGAAGGCCCGAGGGCGGCGTGGCGTTCGGGACGTCGGGACATCGCGGTTGCAGCTTTAATACCACGTTCAACGAAGGGCATATTTTGGCGATTACCGAAGCCATCTGCCGGTATCGAAAGATGCAGGGAACGGATGGTCCGCTGTTCATTGGGAAGGATACCCATGCGCTTTCCGAGCCTGCGTTCGCGAGTGCGCTGGAGGTGCTGGCGGCGCATGGAATCGATGTGATGATCGATCAGGATGGCGGCTATACGCCGACTCCCGCGATCAGCCATGCGATCTTGAATCACAACGGAGTGGCGGACGGCATCGTGATCACGCCTTCGCACAACCCGCCGGAGGATGGCGGCTTCAAGTACAACCCGCCGAATGGTGGACCGGCCGATACGACGGCGACGAAGTGGATCGAGAACGAGGCCAATCGCCTGCTGCGGGACGGGCTGCGCGAGGTGAAGCGCGTGACGTTTGAGGCGGCGATGCGCGCGGGGACGACGCATCGCTACGACTATGTGACCGAGTATGTGAATGGCCTCGACCAAGTGATCGATATGGAGGCGATTCGCGGGGCGAAGCTGAAGCTGGGCGTGGACCCGATGGGCGGCGCGGGCGTGGATTACTGGGCGCGCATCGCGAGTCATCATGGGTTCGATCTGGAGGTGGTGAACCCGCATGTGGACCTGACGTTCCGGTTCATGACTGTCGATTGGGATGGCAAGATCCGGATGGATTGCTCGTCGCCGTATGCGATGGCATCGCTGATTGGCCTGAAGGACAGGTTCGATGTTGCGTGGGCGTCGGATACGGACCATGACCGCCATGGCATTGTGACGCGGACCGCTGGGTTGATGAATCCGAACCACTATCTGGCAACGGCGATTGAGTATCTGTTTCAGAACAGGCCGGGTTGGCGCAGGGATGCGGGCGTGGGCAAGACACTGGTGAGCAGCAGCATGATCGACCGGGTTGCGAAGAGCGTGGGCCGCAAGCTGGTGGAAGTGCCGGTGGGGTTCAAGTGGTTCGTGGATGGCTTGCTCGATGGGTCGCTCGGGTTCGGTGGCGAGGAGAGTGCGGGGGCTTCGTTCCTGCGGCGCGATGGGCGTGTGTGGAGCACCGATAAAGACGGCTGATCATGGGCTTGCTGGCGGCGGAGATGATGGCGGTGACGGGGCGCGACCCGGCGGAGAGCTATCGCTTGCTGACGGAACGGTTCGGTGCGCCGGTGTATGAACGCATCGATGCGCCGGCGAATGGCGCGCAGAAGGCCGTGCTGGCGAAGCTCTCCGCTGAGCAGTTGACGGCGACGGAGTTGGCCGGTGAGCCGATTACGGCGACGCTGACATCGGCACCCGGAAATGGGGCGGCGCTGGGCGGGTTGAAGGTGGAGACGGCGAACGGCTGGTTCGCGGCGCGGCCTTCGGGCACGGAGGATGTTTATAAGATTTATGCCGAGAGTTTTGTGGACGAGGCTCATCTGCGGCTCATACAGGCGGAAGCCCAGCGACTCATCGGCGATGTATTCACTGCTAACATAAAGGTTCCATGACGCCGATTCGTGTCCTGGTGGCAAAGCCTGGCCTGGACGGACATGACCGCGGCGCGAAGATCATCGCGCGCGCCCTTCGGGACGCGGGGATGGAAGTCATTTATACTGGTTTGCGTCAGACACCGGAGATGATAGTGAACGCCGCCTTACAGGAGGACGTTCAGGTCATCGGGCTTTCGATACTCTCGGGAGCGCATAACGCGATTGTGCCGAGGCTGATGGAACTCCTTCGTGAGAAGGAGATGACGGATGTGCGCGTGATTGTAGGGGGCATTATTCCCGACGAGGACGCGAAGCTTTTAAAAGAACAAGGTGTAGCTGAAGTATTTCAGCCCGGGGCGCCGCTTGAAGGAATTGTGAACTTCATTCGAGGGACGGCCGGGACACAAAAGGAAAAGTAAGAATGGAAAAGCAGTTAAAGATTGCGGTCTTTATCGATTTCGACAACATTGAGATTGGCGTGAAATCGACATTGCAGCGCGACTTCGATGTGGCGGCGGTCCTCGAAGCGTTGAAAGAGCGTGGTGAGATTGTGACCAAGATCGCTTATGCGAACTGGGGACGGCAGGACACTCACACGCGAGCGCTAAGCGAACATGCGGTGCAGATGGTGCAGCGCGATCCATCGCCGCGTGGCGATAAGAATGGCGCAGACATCAATCTGGCGCTGGATGCGCTGGAGATGGCGTTCACGCACGATCACATCAACGCGTTTGCGATTGTGAGCGGCGATAGCGATTTTATCGCGCTGGTGAACAAGCTGAAGCAGTACGACAAGACGGTGTTCGTGGTGGGCGGCCGCGCGTTCACCAGCACGATTTTGCAGAAAAATTGCCACGAGTTCGTGAGCTATGAATCGCTGATGGACGATGCGCCGCGGCAGGAGCGGAACGAGCGGCAACAGCAGTTGAAGTTTGAAGGGCCGGTGGTGATGCCGGGCGAGACGCTGGCGGTTGCCGGGAGCCAGCCGGCGGAAGGCGGTGCGCCGCCGATGAGAACGGAACGGCCTCCGTTCGAGAAGCATGGACGGCGTGAGTTCTTCGAGAAGAAGTTCGGCGATAAGGGCGGCTATAAGGGTAGCGGTGGAGGAGGCGGCGGGCAGCAGGGCCGCGGGCGTCCGCCGGCTTTGGATTTGGGGCAGGCGATGCCATTGGTGGACCGTGCGCTGCAGGTGCTGGAGCGGCGTGAAGTGCGTCCGCAACTGGGGCTGCTGAAGAGCACCATGCTGCAACTGGATTCGAGCTTCAGCGAAAAAGCTTACGGCGCGGGCAGCTTCACGGACTTTGTGGACAAACTGCGGCGCGCGGAGTATGTGGCGGTGACGGGCGGCGAAGGCCGTTACATGATCAGCCGCAAGAGCGGCAGTTCGGAGAAAACGGTGAAGCCGGAAGGCGCGCTGCCGGTGCTGCGCGATGTGCTGGAGAACCATCGCATCGAGATGGAAGACGGGTGCCTGGCGGACGATCTGCTGGCCTTTGTGAAAGAAGACCAGCCGGAATTCGATTGGAAGACGTTTGGGTTCCAGGAGTTCGGCGAGCTGCTGAATTTCGCGCAGGATAAGGGCGTGGTGAAGATTCAGCCGGACGAGAAGGGTCTGCAGGTATTTCTGGGGACCGAGTTTCATCCGCCGGCGATTCCGGATGCTCCGATGCCGCGTGAGATTGAGCCGGAAGAAGAGCGTCAGCCCGTGGTACGTGGGCAGCCTACGGCGCGTGAGCCGCGAGTGAAGCGAGCTCCGCGAAAGACGGCGGGCCGTGCGCCTAGCCTGGCGACCAGCTTGCCGGTGACCGATGCGGATGAGGAAGTTGAAGGCGACGAGTTGGATTTCAACGTAGCCGAACCTGCTGCTGCTCCGATGGAAGATATCGGGGATGAGCAGCCTGTTGAAGCGGTCGCTGTGGAGGAGCCCGTGGTTGAGGCTCCGGCGCCGAAGAAGGCGGCTCGTAAGATGCCGACGAAGCGGGCTGGTACGAAGCGCGCTCCGAAGGCGGCTGCGCCTCAGGCTGCAGACGGTGAAGTTGCGGCTGAACCAGAACCCGAGCCCGAAGCTTAGGCGCGGGTTCGGCATATCACTCCTGGACGAAGCCGGCGGAGGCGAGCAGGAAGGCCAGCTTCGCTCCGTCACCCGCCGCGATGTAGGGGTTGCGTACGTGGAAGCGCACGTTGACTAGATCGCCAGGTTTGGCGCTGGGCGGGAGCGGGGCTGTGTAGGTGTAATCTTTCGATTCCGCGATGTGGATGGGGGGCGCGGGCTTGTCTGCAATCCAGGCGTCGATATCGAGCGTTTTCGTTTGCGCGAGGATGACGGGCGGGACGTTGTACGTCATTTCAAAATGAGCGGGGCCATTCGGGACGCGAAAGGTTAGTTCGGGATCCTGATTGACCCAGCGATGCGAGGAGCCATCATTGCCGCCGATATCTTTGACGATGCTCAGGTCGGCTGAGGGGGACCGCATGGTGATGTAGCTGAGGGGCTTGCCGAGGGGCGAGGCATCGGCTTCCTGCTGATGGTTGGGTAGTTCGACGACGGAATCGGGGCTGAAGAGGAAGACGTGGTCGAAGGTTTCGGGCGGGTAGACGATGCGGCCGGATTTGTTCCAGGCTAGCTTGGTAGTGCTGAGGGCGGGGTCGCGATAACGGAGACGAAGCGTGGAGTGGGGGAGCTCTTCGTCATCGGTAAAGGGATCGTTGATGAGTAAGAGATGCGCGCCTTTGGGCATGGCGGGGGCGAGCTTTGAGATGCCATCGGCAATGAGGATGACGGTGGATTGGCCGCCGGGATGATCTGAATTTTGCTTCGCGAGGCGGCGGGCTTGCGCGTATTGATTTGCGGCTATGGCGATGACGGCGACGGCGGTGAGGATGGGTGCGGCGCGATGCCAACGCTTATCGAAAATGGCGGCGGCGAGATAGATGGCGACTCCGGCGTAGGGAATGTAAATGGCGTATCCCGCGCGCGGAGTTGCGAAAGACATAGGTAGTATCGCGAACGCATAGTAGCACCAGCCGAAGAGCATGAGGCGATTGCGCAGGGCGAGAGCGAGCGCTAAGGCAAACAAAAGAAGGCCGATAGAAAATATGGCGCTGAGGTGACCGTTCGTGAATATGTTGTTCACATAGGCGGTGGTGGTTTCGAGATAGCGCTGCCAGGTGATGGTGAGCTTGTAGGCGGGATGATCTGAGAGCTCATTGTGAACGAAGAGGCGGCTGAAGAGGAAGGCGGCTGCGACAACGCCGGTGGACACGACGGCGGTAAGGCGCGGCTTGGGGCGGAGCAGGAGCTCATAGGCGAGGATGAGGGCGGGGATGGCGACGCCCATCTCTTTCGAATCGACCGCGGCGATGGTGCAGAGCGCGGCCAAGAGCCAACGGGGACGATCGCGCATGACGCAGAGCAGGGCGAGCGCGGTGAAGGTGAGGCCGAGCGTATCGTAGACGGTGCCGGTGCTCATGTACATATCCGACATAGCGGCGTTGTAGCAGACGAAGAGCAGGGCCACGAAGGCGAACGCGCGGGAAGGATGCAGGCGCCGGAAGACTGCGTAAAGCAGCACCAGGTTCAGGACAAGAAGGGCGATGGCGGCGACGCGGAACGGCACGGACCAGAAGCCGGCGAACTGGTAGACGACCAGATAGAAGAGGCCACCCAAGGGTCGGATGGCGCCGGTGAAGAAGAGGATGGCGCCTTTGAGCATGACGCCATAACCGCGCAGCCAGGGGATAACCAGGTTGGTGATGTCGTCCGCGTTGAAGGTCTCGCGGAACGCACGATGGATCAGGAAGAGAAACCAGGCCAGGACGATGGCGACAGGCCCGTATCTCTTCAAACCAGCAGCTTCTTTACGACGTTGCCTTCGACGTCGGTGAGGCGGAAATCGCGGCCCATGTAGTGATAGGTGAGGCGCGTGTGATCGAAGCCGAGGCGGTTGAGGATGGTGGCCTGGAGATCGTGCACGTGGACCTTGTCTTCGACGATGTTGAAGCAGAGGTCGTCTGTCTTGCCGACGACCTGGCCGCCTTTGATGCCGCCGCCCGCCATCCACATGCTGTAGGCGACGGGATGGTGATCGCGGCCGGCGTTGTCGGCCTCTTCGGGCTTACGAATTTCAGACATGGGAGTACGACCGAATTCGCCGCCCCAGACGACGAGGGTGGAATCGAGCATGCCGCGCTGTTTGAGGTCTTTGATGAGCGCAGCCGCGCCTTGGTCGGTAGCCATGCAGTTCTTCTTGAGGGCGGTGCCGATGTTGGTGTGGTTATCCCAACTGGCGTGCATGAGCATGACGAAGCGGACGCCGCGTTCGACCATGCGGCGGGCAAGGAGGCAGTTGGTACTGAAGGCTTTGGTGGTGTCTTGATCGATGCCGTAGAGATCGCGCGTGGCTTGTGTTTCTTTTGAAAGGTCGGTGAGATCGGGGCCGGCGCTTTGCATGCGGAAGGCGAGTTCATAGCTGGCGATACGGGAGGCGATCTCTTCATCGCCGGTAGCTTCGAGGTGCTGGGTGTTGAGGTCGCGCAGGACGTCGAGATTGGCGCGCTGTGTTTCGGGCGTGACGCCTTTGGGATTCGAGAGGTAAAGGATGGGATCGCTGCCGCTGCGGAATTGGGTGCCGGCGTAAGTGCTGGGGAGGAAGCCGGAGGAGAAATTGGACGCGCCGCCGCTGGTGCCGACGCCGCTGGAGAGGACGACGAAGCCGGGGAGATTTTGCGATTCGGAACCGAGACCATAGACGACCCAGGAGCCCATGGTGGGGCGGCCCACTTGCGTGGTGCCGCTGAAGAGTAGGAGCTGGCCGGGGTGGTGATTGAAGGCATCGGTATGCATGCCGCGGATGAGGCAGATGTCATCGGCGCAGGTGGCGGTGTGGGGGAGGAAGTCTGAAATTTCCATGCCGCATTGGCCGTGCGGCTGGAACTTGGCTCGGCTGGCGAGTACGGATGCTGTTGGCTTGATGAAGGCCAGTTTCAGGTCTTTGGTGATGGATTCGGGGAGGGGTTTGCCGTCCCACTTTTCGAGCTCCGGCTTGGGGTCGAAGAGATCGAGCTGGCTGGGGCCGCCTTCCATGAAGAGGAAGATGACGTTTTTGGCGGTAGCGGGAAGCGGCGGGAGTTTGGCGAGCAGCGAGTTAACGGTGGGGGGCGCGGCGCGCGATTCTCGGGCCATGAGCGCGGCGAGGGCGGCGGTGCCGAGACCGCCGGCGCAATCACGGAAGAATTTGCGGCGGGATTGGATTTGGTGGAATTGTTGGGGTGTCATTCGCGTGTGATGAATTCGTCCAGGTTGAGAAGAATTCTGGCTATGTTTTGTGGATCGATGGAGGCGAGGCGCTGGCGTTCGGCCGGCGTCGGGAGACGGTTTAGCGCGAGGAGGAAAGCTTGATCGATGGTGGTGAAGCGCTTCGAAAAGCTTTCAGCGGCTTCGTAAAACACGGGATCGTTGAGCAGGTTCAGAGCTTGCAGGGGCGTGTTGGAGGCTCGGCGGCGTGTGCAGGTGAGGTTGCTATCGGGCTCATCGAAATTGACGAGGAAGGGATACGGCGTGGTGCGCTGGTAATGGATGTAAAGGCCGCGGCGGTAGCGATCTTTGCCGGTGGATTCCTTCCATTTGACGCTGTTGGCGTAACCAAGTTCGGCGACTCCGGTGGGCTGCGGGGGGCGGACGCTTTTGCCGCCAATTTCGAGATTCAGCAGGCCGCTGACGGAGAGGGCTTCATCGCGGATGGCTTCGGCGCTTAGGCGGAGGCGCGACTGGCGGGCGAGGAGGATGTTGGTGGGATCTTTCTGCTGGAGATCGGGCCGGGAGTTCGAGGAGCGGCGGTAGGCGTCAGTGAGGACGACGGTGCGGAGGAATTGTTTCGTGCTCCAACCTTGCGCGACGAACTGCGTGGCCAGGTAATCGAGAAGCTCGGGGTGTGAGGGGCGGTCGCCTTGCGTGCCGAAATCTTCGGAGGTGGCGACGATGCCGCGACCGAAGAGCTCCTGCCAGTAGCGGTTGACGGCGACGCGGGCGGTGAGGGGATTTTCGGGGGCGACGATCCAGTTGGCGAGCGCGAGGCGGTTCGCGGGTCCGGCGGCTTTCATGGGTGGGAGGAAATGCGGAGCGTTTGAGGCAACGGGAGAGCCGGTGCCTTTGTAATCGCCGCGTGAGTGGATGAAGGCGGGCGGGGCGGCGGGATCGTCTTCCATGATGGGCGCCTGGGCGATTTCGGGGAGAGTGGAGTCAAGTGTGTCTAACTTGGTCTTGACTTCTTTCAGGCGCGCGGTGAGCGCTTTATCTTTCGAGTAAGTGGGGCCGATGTGACTTACAAAGAACTTAGTAAGTCGATAGGCATCGCGGGGGCGGCGGGGGCCGGAGATGACTTTGTCGGCGCGATCGAAACCGGCGCGGTATTCGGTGACGTTGAAATCCCAATCGGTGCGCTTACCGGGCTCGGCCATGGCGGCGCGAATTTCGTTTTCCCAAGTTTGCTGGAGGGCGGGGACGTTGTATTCGGCGAGCAGGGCGTCGCGCTGGGCGATGTAGGCGGGGAGCGCGGCGCGATAGGGAGCATCTTCGCCGGGCATGGGGGCTTCGATCTCGGCCTCTTCGGCGGCGTTGAAGAAACTATAGAGCTGGTAGAAATCGCGGTGCGAGATGGGGTCGTACTTATGATCGTGACATTGGGCGCAACGGACGGTGAGGCCGAGGAAAGTGGTGCCGACGGTGCCGGTGCGGTCGACTAACTGTTCAAAGCGGGCTTCGCCACGATCAACGCCGGCTTCGCGATTGGTGAGGGTGTTACGGAGGAAGCCGGTGGCGATGCGCGTGTCGTCTGAGGCATTGGGAAGTTCGTCGCCAGCCAGCTGCTGGCGGACGAACTGGTCATAGGGGAGATCGCGATTGAGGGCTTCGATGAGCCACTGGCGATAGCGCCAGGCGTGAGGGCGGACGAGATCTTTTTCATAGCCATCGCTATCGGCATAGTGGGCGAGATCGAGCCAGTAGCGGGCCCACTTTTCGCCGTAATGGGGGCTGGCGAGGAGGCGGTCGACGGCGCGTTCGTAGGCGCCGGGCGTGCTATCGGCAAGGTAGGCGGCGGTCTCTTCGGGAGTGGGCGGGAGGCCGGTGAGATCGAGCGAGAGGCGGCGGATGAGGGTGCGGGGACTCGCTTCGGGGGAGGGGGCGACGTGTTCGGATTCGAGACGGGCGAGGAGGAAACGGTCGATGGGGGTGCGGCCGGAGTTCGTGGGGATTGTGGGCGGCTTGACGGGTTCGAAGGCCCAGTGTTTGGCGAAGGTGGCGCTGGCGGGCCAGGGTGCGCCGGCATCGATCCAGGTTTTGAGCGTGGCGATCTGGTCGGGCGTGAGGGGTGCGCCAACGGGCGGCATGAGGGACTTTTCCTGGCCCGAAACTTTGCGGAGGAGGAGGCCGGAGGTGAGGACGCGGTCGGCTGCGGCGCGCGTATCGAGGCGCAGGTTGGCCATGTGGGCGCGTTCGCCGTGGCAGGAGATGCAGCGCTGGCCGAGGATGGGCTGGATGTCGCGCGCGAATTCGACGGTTGCGGGCGGCTTTTGACCGGTGAGCAAGGGGGTGGCGCAGAGGAGGAGTGTGGAAAGGGCTTTGCGATTCAATCGGGGCCGCCTGCCGATGATTATATAGGATTTGGCGGGTTAATTTCGCGCTTTGGCGACGTGCAGAGCGGCGGGAAGGCGGCCGGCGAGGGCTTCTTTGCGGCGGAGGGCGCGTTCGATTTCGGCGGTTGAGGAAACGAAGCCAAATTCGGCGGGATGGAAGGCGCGGCCTTTGGAAATGTGCAACTTACGGATGGCGGTGGCGTCTCCGAGTTCGCGCGTGAGGTGGGCGCGGCGCAAGGCCTGGGTTTCGCGGAGCTGCTGGAGCGTGAGATGAAACTGGCGGCTGATGCGCTGTTCGTGGAGGCTGAGGGTTTTGAGCTCGTCGATGTTGTCGCGGAGGGATTGGGCAGCGGCTAGGGCGGTTTGGACTTCGGCGGCGTGGGGGCTGTCGCCGAAGTCAAGTTTGGGCGCGTTTTCTTCGTGGCCGAGGGCGAAGAGGCTGGCTTCGAGGGCGCGGAAACGGTTGAGGCGCCATTGATGGTCGGCAAGGGATTGGGCGAGCTGGGTTTCGACGGTGCCTTCGGGCTGAAGATCGCGGACGAAGGCGCTGGAGAAAGCGAGGTACTGCTGCAGGTCTTCGCCGGGGAGGACGACGACCTGGGCGGTGAGGCCGTGGCGGAGTGCGTTGAGGGAGGCACGTTTTTTACCGGCGTCGGTGCGGGGGCCGGTGGAATTTTGCGCGTTGCGGCGATTGGCGGCGAGTTGCAGCGGTGAAGTGCTCATGTCGTGCGCATTGTTGCATGGGGAGGGCGGGGTGGCATTGGGTGGGTGAGTGTTTTGTTGGGGTTGCGGGGGATTTGGGGGCGTGAACGGGATTTGGGGGGGTGGGGAAGCGAGCAAACTCGCCTTCATGCAAGCTGTCGGAAAAAGGCGGATTGGCCCAGGTGAAAATTACCCCAAATGCTTGTTTGCGGCACGCTCTAAGGCATTGGCAATTTTCAGAGCCAACTCATAATCTTCGCTCTTACGGGTACTCCGGTTATATTGCCATGCTGAGGTGTGTCCGGTGTGACTTCCACCCCGGCATCGACCTGTCTCGCATCGCCAGCTACCAGCTTACAAGAACCAAGTTTTGTCGCGAGTCCGCTCTCCGCATCTTGGCGAGTTGGAGCGATTGACAACCCGCAATAGTCGTTATTCTCGCGGCGAAGAAAAGCTATATATGTTGACCTGACGAGGCCACCTGAGATCTCAAAATGCCGCTTGTTTAGAAAAGCTCGGTAAAGGGTTTGCTCGTCAGAGATGCCAGCAAGATCAAATGTCGGAAGTTCCACTAAGAAGCCACACCATTCCGTTTACGAGATCCGAATCCGTCGCACCAGACAACAAGTGAGTCTTGGCTGAATTTCCAGTATCTGCCACCTCACGATAGAGCTGGGGTAGAGAACCGGGGCCGGCCGGACAAATAAGCATCATAGTTTTGGGAGAATACTGCCACCGTATCAGAAGATCGCCTTCAAATTGATCAATAGAAGTAGGCGCGATGCTCAAAATATTTGCACGGGACGCATCATTGACAATTTTCTGAGCTGCATCTATGGCGTTATTCGTGGCCGCGTCTGCGCTATCCACCAGCGATAAAGACGTTACTTCACGAATTGAGCAGGAAAGAACACAGACTCCAAAATTTAGAGAGAGACCCCGAGAAGCGTGAATATGCGATTGGGGCAGACTAAACATGGCTGAGGCAACCGTCATGGCATCCCCGTGATAGGCTGTGTGCTGGGCTGTAATGGTCATTTTTTTGCCGCCTCGGCTGCTATCTTGTACGTTGCTCGTCCCGGGCGGTCTTCAGGGTCTGAAAAGCTGCCAGTAGCGGTTCTAAAAGATCGGCTGACATTACCACCCGAGAATGGATAATCGGGGGTGACTGCAAGCCATCTAGATCTGCCTTGTAACCAAAATCCAAAACTAGTTCGGTCGCATTCACGTGATAGCTCACAGTGTTCGCGAAGATCGGCAGTGGTTTTGGATTCTCCATGGTTACCCTTGTTGCCATATCGGCACTTCCACAAAAAATTATAGCCCCTTAAAAGAGGGGCCATATGATTCCGTTGCAGGAGCTAAATTCACCCGGCGACCGGGCGAACCCTACACTTATAGTTTCCCAAGGAAGTATCTGATTGTCAAACCACCAGGTCTCTCCGTATGTGTGATCGATCCGTGGCTCGTAAAGTGGCAGAGTGCGTGCGGCGTTGTCTTGTCGGTGCGCGTGATGCTTATTCTGGTGGTCTTCGGCTTTCTGTGTCAGGCGCAGTTCAAGAGCCGTGTGCCATTGGTGATTACGCCTACCGTGGTGAGGGAAGCGGGCGGGGCTTATGTGGACGGTCTGGGAGTGGAAGACCTGGTCCTTTACGACAACAATGTGCCGCAGGAGATACGGATGGAATGGTCGGAATATCCCATCGATCTGGTTGTAGTGGTGCAGACGAGCGCTAACTCCGGGGCGGTGATCGATAAGGTGGGCGGGGCCGGCATTTTGCTGACTCAGTTGGTTACGGCGAATGGGGGCGAAACGGCGGTGATCTCGTTTAGCGATGCTGTGAAGGTCCATCAGAATTTTACCGGCGATGCGGACGCGGTGACGCACGCCATGAAGATGCTGCGGAAAGAGGGCGGCAATGCACATGTGCTGGACGCTTTGCGGCAGGCGCAGACCATGCTCGAGGCGCGGCCGGCGGGGCGCAGGCGGATTATTTTCGTGATTGCGGAGAAGCGCGATCGTGGCAGCAATACGGAACTGGGGACGGCGGCGGAGGCGATGCAACGCTCGAACGCGGCGGTTTACTGGTTGACTTATTCACCGTTTCTTCAGCCCTTCACGGTGAAGAACAAGATCGCCGAGGACTTGAAGCCGGAAGCGGAACGGATCAAGTTCCGGAAGTGCGCGTTGTGCCCTGGTCCCGATGAAACGCCTGTTCCGTTCGACATTGGGCCTGGCGGGTTGCTGTATGGCATCGGGGAACTGGTGCGTCTCTCTCACCCGGACTTATCGGTATTGTTTACCAGAATGACAGGCGGGCGGGTGCTGAGTTTTCTGAAGAAGAGCGCGTTAGAGGAGGCGGTGCGGGCGATTGGGGAAGAGGTACATCGGGAGTACATTCTCTCGTTCCAGCCAAAGACGGATGCGGGCGGGTCGTTTCACTCGATTCGCGTTGCGGTGAATGACAAGCCGGAATTGAAGGCGCGTACGCGGGCTGGGTATTGGGCCATCGAGTAGCAGGGGTATTATCGGAAGAGAGCAAACGCCATGAGCGAATATAGCTATACGGTGTTGTTTGAGCCAGCCGAGGAAGGCGGGTTCGTGGTGACATGTCCTGCACTTCCTGGGTTAGTGACCGAGGGAGACACCCTCGAAGAAGCTCGCTATATGGCGGAAGATGCCATACGGGGCTACTTGGAAAGTTTGCGCCAGGATGGCCAATCGGCCCCAGTTGACAGGGTGCCATTAAAAGAAACGGTTCGTGTGACATTGCTTGCACCGGCATGAGCCATCGTTTGCCCGCGCTGAAGCCGCGAGCGATTTTGAGAGCTCTGACGAAAGCCGGCTTTTTTACTCACCGCGTTTCTGGCAGTCACTACATTCTGAAGCACCTGGACGACTCAGCGCTACGTGTAACTTTGCCTTGGCATGGGAAAGACATTAAGCGCGGCACTTTGACGTCGATTATTGATCAGGCTGGGCTCACCACGGACGAGTTTCTTGATTTGTTGTGATCACGGCTAAGATAACTTGGCTTCGTCTTCGGCTACCTCTTCTTCCGTTGGTGGGTTGAAGGTGTCGCCGGCTGCGCCGTCGTGGTAGCCGACGGCGAAGTAGCCGCCGGGGTCGTCTCTTAGGAGGCCCATTACGGCTTCCTCGAGGTTGCCGGCCATGGTGTCGGCGGCGCCTTTTTCGTAGCCTTCCCGGTAGTTTTCTTGTGCTTTGCTCATTTCAGTTTTAGGAAGCCCAAATCGCGGAACCAATCGATGAAGCGGTCCTGCCAGGTGCCAAAGGGGATGCCGCCTCGGTCGGTGAGGCCGCCGGACATTTTGTCGCCGGGGTGGCGGCCGTTGCCGTAAAGGTGGATTTCGATGTTGGGGATGTTCGCGGCTAGCATCGCGTTGTAATAATCCAGCGCCCAGATGGCGTGCATTTTGTCGCCGGGGCCGCCACTGGCGATGAAGGCTGGGGGCGCGTTCGGGGGGATGGGCGGCGCGGTGCGGTTCTTGGCGAACGGGGACGGGCCGGGGTAGATGATGCCCACGAAATCGGGACGGGCGCTGATGGCGGCTACCGGATCTGCCGGGTCTGTATTCTTCATGGAGTCGAAGAGGACGGCGGCGGGGGCGGAGAGTTCGGCGCCGGCGGAGAAGCCCATGATGCCGATCTTGTTGGGATCGAAATTCCACTCTTTGGCGTAGGCGCGGACCATGCGGATGGATTGCAGGGCGTCGTTGACGGCGTCGACTTCGGCGATGTAGCCATCGGCGCGGAGGCGGTTGCGGAGGATGACGGTGTTGATGCCGTGGTTATAGAAGAAGGGCACGAAATCTGCCGCTTCGGTGCCGACGTTGAGGGTGCGGTGGCCGCCTCCGGCTGCGACGATGACGACTGCGCCGGTGTTGATGGAACGATCGACGAAGTGGACCTCGATGGAGGGGTTGTGGATGTTGACGATGCTGTTGATGCGGCCGGGGACGGTCTGGCTGAGGTTATATTTTTCGGCTTCGGTGACGCGGGCGGCCTTTAAATACGGGCTTGCGGGGGGATAAAGGGGGATGACGACGCCGCCGGGCAGGATGGCTTGCGGAGCATACGGCGCGCTGCTGACGAGTGCGGGCTTGGGGATATTCTGCGGCGCGGGTAATTGGGGCAGCGGCGTTTGCGCGGTTAGGGCGATGGTGGAGAGTAGGGCGGCCAGGCAGTATTTCATATCTCGATTTATGCTAAGCACTCTTTGACGTAGGCGAAACATTTCTTGGCTTCGGCGACGATGTCGGAATCGGCGGGGATCTGGTATTCGATCTCCATGTTGGCGGGGAAGGGATACTTCTCCTTCTTCATGAGCTGCAGGACGGGCTTCATGGGCGTATCGCCGGTGCCCCAGATGGCGACGTTGGGTCCGTGGTCTCTCTTGCGGTCTTTGAGGTGGAGATTGGTGATTTTGGCGTGGTGCTGCTTGATGAAGGCCACGGCGTCGTAACCGGCGGCGGTGAAGTGGCCGATGTCCAGATTGATGGCGTTGTATTTGCCGTAGGACATCAGCGTGTCATAGCTTTCGAGTGTGGCGGTCTGGTTGGGGTCGTTAGTGGCGTCGTGACCGTGGTAGCCGACGGTGATTTTGTGCTTTTCGGCCAGGGGCGCGATGCGCTTGGCCATGGTGAGGGTGGTGCTGGTGGTGATGGCTTTGAGGCCGAGGGCTTCGGCCATGGTGAAGCCGTACTCGATCTCATCGTCTTTCATGGAGTCCTGCATGTTGTAGCAGAGCAGGGCGAGATCGATACCGGCGTCGCTGAATTTACGGGCTACGGTTTTCCAGGTGCCGGGGGTGGTGGACATGCGCCACTCTTTGACTTTATCGAGCGCGGCTTGGCGTTCGGCCTGCTGTTCGGGACTGAGTTGAGGGCGGCCGGTGGCGGAAGACGCGACGGAGGGGCGGCGGAAAGGCGGCATGGGGGGAGCGCCGGCCAGCGCTTCGCAATGGTTCGACATGAGCTCGGCTTCACCGAGGCCGATTTCGGTGTAGGCGCGGACGATGGCTTCGGGGTCGGGAGCGGCGATGCGGTTGAAGCTGTAGGTGATGGCGCCGACCTGGACGCCGTGGATTTTGGAATCGATGCGGGGGGCGGCGAGCGCGTTGGTGAGGGGGGTGCCGAGGGCGGCGAGCGAGGCTGCGGCGGCGGTGGTGAAGGTGCGTCGGGTGTAATGCATGTGGGTCTCAAGAATCATATAACAGGGCTTGCGACGGGTGGCGGGGGTGCGGCATCGAACAGATGTGTCGACACTTACGCTGGCCGGTCATGCATTGCGTTTCGCTCCCAAATTTTTCGAGCGCGTTTCCGCCGATGCGAAGCGGCCGGTGCTGGCGCCGGGGCACAAGCCGGATTTTACGAAGTGGGGCGATGAAGGGCTGCATGCGGCGTGGATCGGGCATAGCACGGTGGTGATCCGGATGGATGGATTCACGATGGTGACGGACCCGGTGTTCAGTAATCGCGTGGGGTTGAATGTGGGGCCGGTGACGTTAGGGATTAAGCGGCTGGTGAAGCCCGCTTCCGAGCTGCGCGCGATTCCGAAGCCGGACCTGATTCTGCTCTCGCACGCGCACATGGACCATTTCGATCTGCCGAGTTTGCGGAAGCTGGAGGATGGCGGAACGACGGTGATTACCGCGGTTAAGACAAGCGACCTGTTGCGCGTGAAGCGCTATGGGTCCGTGCGGGAGCTGCGCTGGAATGAAGCGGCCCGCGTAGGGGCGGCGACGGTGCGTGCGTTTGAAGTGAAGCATTGGGGAGCGCGGATGCGGAGCGATACGCAGCGCGGCTATAACGGCTACGTGGTGGAAGTGGGGCGGCATCGCGTGATGTTTGGGGGCGATACGGCGATGACGGATACGTTCCGGCCGCTGCGTGCCATGGGGCGGATGGATCTGGCGGTGATGCCGATCGGTGCGTATAACCCTTGGATTGGGGCGCACTGCAATCCGGAGCAGGCGCTGCGGATGGCGGATGACGCGGGAGCGCGGTATTGTCTGCCGGTGCATCATCAGACGTTTGAGTTAAGCCGGGAGCCTTTGCGGGAGCCGATTGAGCGGCTGGTTCAGGCGGCGGGTGGGGAGCCGGAGCGAGTGGTGGTGACCGAGATTGGGCAGGAGTTCCGGCTGGCGTAGTTAGGTTCGCGGCATACTGGAAGTTGTCCGAATCTGCCGCTGAATTTCCGGCTCCCGTGTATGCGGAGACCGTGCTCCAAGTTGGTTTTGAAGACGCCCAGAGGCTGTTTTTGGATCATCTGCTGGAGATCCATTACGCGCATACGCTGATGCTGGCGCGGGCTGGGATTATGCCTCTTGGGGTGGCGCGGATTTGTTTGCGGGCCTTGGATGGACTGGACCGCGAGGGCATTCGCACGGCGCCCTATGACGGCTCGACCGAGGACTTGTTCTTCTATGTCGAACGGGAACTGGAACGCGCTTGCGGGGCGGAGAATTCCGGGTGGATGCATACGGCGCGGAGCCGCAACGATATCGATATCGCGCTGTACCGGCTGCGGCTGCGGCGGGATATTTTGCGGGTGCTGGAGGCGCTGAACGGGGCGAGGCGGGCGGTGCTGAGTTTGGCGCGCACGCACCTGTTGACGCTGATGCCGGCGTATACCCACACGCAGCCGGCGCAGCCGATTACGTTTGGGCATTATCTGGCAGGCCTGGCGGAGATGCTGGAGCGCGATGCGGGCCGTTTGCAGGCGGCGTTCCGGACGGTGAACCGGTGTCCGCTAGGGGCTTGCGCGATTGCTACGACCGGGTTCCCGATCGATCGTGAGTATACGGCGGGGCTGCTGTGTTTCGACGGCCTGCAATTGAACAGCTATGGCGCGATTGCGGCGACGGATTATCTGACGGAGACGGCTGGCGCGGTGGCGACGGCGATGACGGGGCTGGGGCGCGTGGCGCAGGACTTTCTGCTGTGGTGCACGGCTGAGTTCGGGTATCTGCGGCTTTCGGACGCGTGGGTACAGATCAGCAGCATTATGCCGCAGAAGCGGAATCCGGTGCCGTTCGAGCATGTGCGCGCGCTGGCCAGCAAATCGCTTGGGCAGGCGCAGGCAGTGTTTCTGGGGCTGCACAACACGCAGTGGGGCGATACCAACGATGCCGAAGACGATCTGCAGCCGACGATGGCGGGCGTGATGCACGATGCGATTCGCGCTCTGCGGATCTTTGGGGCGGTGCTGCCGGATACGCAGGTGAACGTCGCGCGGATGCGGGAGCGGGCGCATGCGGATTTTCTTACGGTGACGGAGTTGGCGGATGTGCTGGTGCGGCGCGAGGGGATGAGCTTTCGGGAGGCGCACGGGTTGGTGGCGGCGGCGGTGAAGGAGTTGGCGGGGGATTCGAGCCACGCGGCGATTGTTGAGACGCTGGCACGGAGGTTGGGCGAGCGGATGAAGAATACGACGCGTGAAGAATTGCTGCTGGCGCTGGACCCGGCGGAGTTCGTGAGGAGCCGGCGTGTGCCCGGTGGACCGAGCGCGGAGGCTTTGGAGCCTGCGCTGCGGGATCTGGGGGAAGGACTTTGCCGGAGCGAGGCTTGGCTGGAGGAGGCGCGGGCGGAACTGAACTGTATGCAGGAGCGTATTGGGGAGGCGCGGCGGGAGTTGCAAGTGTAGTGCGTATGGTCTAATTGAGGGGCGCGAGCAGCACCTAGGGATTGCCCCAAAGGCCTCTTTTCGCGGGACGGAAGGAGCAGAAAAACGTGCGCGTGCATTTGGTGAATCCGAGCGATGTGGCGTTTGGAATTGGGGTGATTACTCCGCGTTGGCTCTATGTGCTGGCCGGGGCGACGCCGAGCGAGTATGGCGACCCGCTGATTACCGACGAGACCCTGGAAGCGTTCGACCCGAGCGGGATACAGAAGGGCGATGTGGTGGGAATTGGGATCCATACCGGCAATGCGCTGCGCGGGCATCAGGTGGGGAAGATGGCGAAAGAGCGTGGGGCGTGGGTGGTGTATGGCGGCATCCATGCGACGCTGTATCCGGACGAGACGAGGGAACTGGGCGCGGCCGACGTGGTGGTGGGCGGCGACGGGGACGTGGTTTGGAAAAGCGTGATTGCCGATTGCGCGGCGGGGGCTCCGCAACCTTATTACGAAGGCGGGCGCGTGGCGGCATGCCCGTTTCATGCCGGCGCGGTGGGAACTGATGCCGGAAAAAGCCTATATGTGGGCTTCGGTGCAGACGGTGCGCGGGTGCCCGAAACACTGTTCATTCTGTAGCGTGTGGCGGACCGACGGACAGCAGCCCAGGCAGCGCGCGGCGAACCCGGTGATTGAGGAAATTGTGCAGCTGCGGAGGCTGGGGTACCGGTTTATCGCGCTGGCCGACGACAATTTTTATCCGGTCACGCTGACGGATATCGCGCTGGCGAAACGGCAGAATAATGCGGCGCGCGTGGAGGAACTGGAAGGCATTCGCGCGGAGCGATTCGAACTGATGGCGCGCCTGGCGGAACTGCCTTCGGACATGGTCTTCTTCACGCAGATCACGATGGAGGCGGCGGAAGATACCGAGTTTCTGGACGCGATGCGTAACGCCAGGATCAAGGGCGCGCTGGTGGGCGTGGAAGCGGTGACGAAGGAAGGATTGAAGGCGGTGTTTAAAGACTTCAATTGCGCGGGCGACCAACTGGCGGAGCGGTTGCAGATCTTCCTGAAGCATGGCGTGCATGTGTTGGGCAGTTTTATTTTCGGGCTGCCGACGGACCGTGCGGATACGTTCGAAGCAACGGCGGCGCTGGCGACGCAGGCCAAGCTGACGTTCGCGCAGTTTGTGATGATGACGCCGTTTCCGGGCACCGTGGATTTCGACCGCTGGGAGAAGGAACAGGGCGAAGGCGTGAAGCGGGTGAATGGCGTGCCGGTGACGCGCTATTGGCTGATTCCGGCGGCGGTGCGGCCGAAGATGTTCTTTGCGCACCCGACCATGTCGACGGAGGAAATCAGTTCGCGGACGCAGGGAGTGTGGGACCGGTTCTATGGCGTGAAGGAGATTTGGAGGCGTTCTGGATGCGTGAAATCGCTGAAGGGGCGGCTGGCGTTTGTGGGCGTTTCGATGCTGTACCGGCAGATGTACGCGAACACGGGGATTACGACGGACAGCGCGCGCAAGAAGACGGCGACGAACTGGGCGCGGCTGCTGGCGAAGCCGACGCGGCTGCTGTTTCGCGCTAAGCCGATGCTGGATTTGCAGATGCCGGGGCCGAAGGCGGCGGCTTCGCCATTGGTGGTTCTGGGGCAGTAGAGCCTGTGATATGCTTCAAGCACCCCGATAAGAAGGGGACTCTGAAGTCATGAGAATAGGGTCAAGCCTGTTCGACGCGTCACCGGGCCAGGAAACTAAGATTTCCTGGCCCGTTTTACATTCATGAAGACGGAACAACAGTTTCTCTGCTCACACCTGATCACCCTGGTACGCAATGGGCGGCGGAGTATCGCCAACCTGGAACGCATCTGGGCGGAGGGGGCGACGGTGAACGCGGAAGAGCCGTTCGAGCCAGGGGAACAACTGCAGCTGCCGGACCTGGGCACGACGGCGCATGTGGTGTTTGCGGAAGTGGACGATGCGGGGCACTTTATCGACTTGGAGTTTTCGCCCTCGTACCGGTGGAGCGTGGAAAAGTTCCGACCGCAGCATTTGACTGACCCGGCGCTGCTTTAAAATCGAGACGTATTTCTTGCGATCACGCCCGGGAGGCGATACCATAGCCACTCGATGATTCAGCAAGTCGCCTTTCTGGCGCTCACGATAGAAGAGCGGCTGTCCGCCGCGGAAGCATCTGTGAAAGCGGCCCAATCCGCTGGAGACAATGCGTGGATGTTGATCAGCGCGGCCCTTGTGTTGATGATGACCGGGCCGGGGCTGGCGCTGTTTTATGGCGGGCTGGTGCGCCGCAAGAATGTACTTTCCACCATCATGCACTCCTTCGTGTTAATGGGGCTGGTGACCGTGCTTTGGGCGCTGGTGGGATATAGTCTTGCTTTCGCTGAAGGCACGCCGTTCATTGGCGACCTGCGTCACGTGTTTCTGAATGGCGTGGGAAGCGCGCCGCAGCCGGATTACGCCGGCACCATTCCGCACCAGACTTACATGGTGTATCAACTGATGTTCGCGATCATTACGCCGGCGCTGATCTCCGGCGCGTTCGCCGAGCGGATGAAGTTTAGCGCGATGCTGATCTTCACGACGGTGTGGATGTTCCTGGTGTATTTCCCCATGGCGCACATGGTGTGGGGCAAGGGCGGCTTCCTGAATGCGTTTTTGGGTGGGAAGTTTGGCTGTCTGGATTTTGCGGGCGGCACGGTGGTGCATATCACGTCAGGCGTATCGGCGCTGGTTTGCGCGCTGTATCTGAAGAAGCGGCTGGGGTACCAGACGGAGCCAATTCGTCCGCATAGCATTGTGCTGAGCGTGATTGGCGCATCGCTACTGTGGGTGGGCTGGTTCGGGTTTAACGCGGGCAGCGCGGTGGCGGCCTCTTCGCTGGCGACGAGCGCATTTGTGGCGACGCACTTCGCCGCCGCGGCGGCGGCGCTGTCATGGTCGGCGGCGGAATGGTTTCAGCATGGCAAGCCGAGCACGCTGGGCGCGATCTCCGGAGCGGTGGCGGGGCTGGTGGCCATCACTCCGGCTTCCGGATTTGTGCAGCCGATGCCCGCACTGCTGATCGGCCTGCTGGCCGGCGTGGTGTGTTACTTCATGGCGACGGCGGTGAAGACGAAGTTCGGCTACGACGATGCGCTGGACGCATTCGGCGTGCATGGAGCGGGCGGAACGCTGGGCGCGATTTTGACGGGCGTGTTCGCCACCAGCGCGGTGAACGATGCGCTGAAAGATGCCGCGGGCAAGCCGATGCCGCTGGGCTTGCTGGACGGGCATGGCGAACAACTGCTGAACCAGGGCGTGGGCATTTTGATTTCCTGGGTGCTGGCCATTGTGGGCACGCTGATCGCGCTGAAGATTGCCGACGTGCTGACGGGCGTGCGCGTGACGGAGGATCAGGAACAGCGCGGCCTGGACATTACGCAACACGGCGAAGAAGGATATCTGCTGGAATCGTGACACTCATGAAAAAAATTGAAGCAGTGGTACAGCCGTTCAAAACGGATGAGATCAAAGAGGCGTTGAAGGCTGTGGGCATCGATGGGATGACCATTACGGAAGTGCGCGGCCATGGGCGGCAGAAGGGCCACAAGGAGGTGTATCGCGGGCAGGAGTATTCCGTGGATCTGCTTCCGAAGACGAAGTTCGAAGTGGTGGTGACGGACGCGCGCGCCGAAGAGGTTGTTGCGACGATTGTGGGCGCGGCGCGCACCGGTAAGATTGGCGACGGCAAGATTTTTATTTCGGACGTGATGGATACCATTCGAATTCGTAATAGCGACCGCGGGGATGCGGCGCTCTAACGAAGTCGACTCGATTGTCCGAAGCCTGGCCCCCGAAGTACCTGGCACGGCGCTGATTGCGGTGGGAGGGTATGGCCGCGAAGACCTCTTCCCGCATTCCGATATCGATCTGCTGATTTTGGCCGACTCCGCGCAGGCCGCGGCGTTCAACCCTTTTCTGAGGGCGCTGTGGGACCGTGGGCTGCGCGTGAGCCAGAGCGCGCATACGATCGGTGAATGCCTATCCATCACCGAGGGCAATCTGGAGTTCACGCTGAGCCTGATCGACAGGCGCTTTCTGGCGGGCGACCGCGCGCTGTGGACGCAGATGGACCAGGGCTTCCGCAAGTTTTTTGCGCGGAAGCGCGACGATCTGGCGTTGGGTGTGGCGCGCCTGACGCGGGAGCGGCACGATTCCTACCAGAACACGATTTATCATCTGGAGCCGAATGTAAAAGATGGGCCGGGCGGGCTGCGCGATATTCATGTGCTGACCTGGTTCAACGCGCTGGGCCATCTGGAAGAGCCGGCGGCGGTGTTGACTGGGCTGCGCCAGGGCTTGCACCGGTTCTATGGCCGCGATACGAACGTTCTGAACTTCGAGGCGCAGGACGCGGTGGGCGATTCGCCGGACGAAGTGATGGCGCGCTACTTCTGGGCGGCGCGCAAGGTGCAGCGCGCGATGAATGCGTGGCGGGAGGCGGAGGAATCGCGGTCCAGTTCGCTGTTCTCCAGGTTGCGCGACCGCTCATCTGCATTTTCGACAGCGGACCTTTCGGTGATTCACGGCAAGATTTATTTGAGCGACACGCATCCGCCGGACGATTTGAGCGCTTATGAACTGGTGGCGCGGCATGGCGTGCGGCTCTCTTCGGAAGCGGGCCGGCGCATGCATCAGGCGCTGGTGCAGGACCCGGAGCGCGGGACGAAGTTTCAGTGGGAGACGCTGAAGAACATACTGCAGCTTCCGTTCGCGGGACTTGCGCTGCGCGAGATGCACGACACAGGTGTGCTGGGCAGAATTTTCCCAAGCTGGGCCAAGATTGAAGGCATGGTGGTACGCGATTTTTACCACCAATACACCGTGGATGAGCACACGCTGGTGGCGATTGAGACGGTGCTGCGGCTGCGCACGGAGCCGCCCGGCTTGTTTCCAGAGTTGGCGCGCGAGGCGCAACACTATCCGCTGCTGCTGGTAGCGCTGTTGTTGCATGACACGGGCAAGGGGCGCGGGGATGAGAGCCATGCGGCGGCGTCAGTGCGATCTGCCGCTCCGGAGTTGCAGAAGCTGGGGATGCCGGCCGAGGCGCGCGATGAAGTGCTGTTTCTGATTGGGGCGCATCTGGAGATGTCGCGCATCATGACGACGCGCGACCTGACCGATCCGGAGACGGCGCTATCGGTGGCGAGCCTGACGGGGACGAAAGAGCGTTTGGCGCTGCTGACGTTGATGACCTATGGGGACATTAGCGCGGTGAACCCGCACGCACTGACGCCATGGCGCACCACGCTGCTGTGGCAGTTGTATGCGGCGACGGCGGAACTGCCCTGTGGCGCGCTTTTTCCGCCGAACCATGAACCTGGGGTGACATTGGAGCACGCGACGGAGCATGGCGGCGGCGTGTGGCGACTGGCGCTGACGGCGCCGGACCGGCCGTTCCTGTTTGCATCGGTGGCGGGCGCGATATCGAGCTTCGGCATGGATATTGTGCATGCCGAAGCGGTGACGCTGAATGAGCCGGGGCCGGAGCATATTGCGTGTGAGCGGTTCACGTTCACCGATCCGTTTCAGACACTGAAGCTGAACCCGGAAGAGACGGAGACGCTGACGGCGACGGTGGAGCGGGCGGCGACCGGCAAAGAAGATGTGGCGCGGTTGTTGCAGCGGCGCTTGAGGAACCCGCCGATTCCCGTGGCGCCGGCGATTCATTTCGACCGCAGCGCTTCGCGATCGGCGACAGTGGTGACGATTACAACGGAAGACAGGCCGGCGCTGTTGTACAGGTTAGCGGAGGCGATTTCGTCGGAGGGGTGTAATATCGAGACGGTTCTGATCAATACGGAAGGCCGGAAGGCCGTTGACGTTTTTTACGTCACGGCTTCCGGCCTGAAGTTAACGGCGGAGAAAGAAGAACAGCTGGCGGTTAGAATTCGTAACGCAAGCTGAACTGGAAGACGCGGGGCGTGGTGAGCGTGCCGGTGTATTTGCCGAACAGCGCCGGGCTGAGGATGTTGAGGTTTCTTTGCTGAACATCGAAGCGGGTGGTGTTTGAGATGTTGAAGCCTTCGGCGCGGAATTGAAGCGTGTGCGGCTGATCGCGGTACGTGAACAGGCTGAAGCGCTTGCTGAGGCCGCTATCGATACCGAAATAGCCATCGCCGCGGATGCCGTTTCGCTGGCCGACATCGCCGGGAAGGGGGAGATCGTAGGCGGCGAGAGCAGCTTTCGGATCTGAGAACAGATTCGGTCCGCTGGAGCCGTTCGGGGTGGCTACGTTCTTCGAAGTATGGGGCGCGGGAACGGCTCCGGTCTGGATGGCGTAGCTTCCCACCTCCCAGTTGGTGGGCCATATGCCGCCGGCTGTGACCCCGGTGGGCAGGCCACTTGAGTTGCGGAAGGTGCCGCTCAACTGCCAGCCGCCGATTAAGCCGTTGACCAGCGCGTTGGCGTTGCTGCCGAATTTCTTGCCTTTGCCGAACGGCAACTCCGCTACCCAAAAGGCGCTGAAGAGGTGCTGGACGTCGTAATCGGAGACGGAGCGTTGCAGATTCGGGAACCAGGAGTTGATGAGCTGTCCGGATATAGAGGAGACCTGATTGGTGGATTGGGAGCCTTCGGGATAAGAGGCGAGATCGATTGATTTGGCGTAGGTATAGTTAAAATCGAACTGCACGCCGGAGGTGAACCGTTTGCGTACCGTGAACTGCGCGGCATGATAATTGCCGTTGCCGCGGGAACGGAAGGCGGCTAGCGACGAATACTGGCTGTTGAAGATGGCGTTGGGCCCGAAGATGGAGCACGCGGGGGAACAAGGGCTATCGCCGCCATCGATGGTATCGAGCGCGGTGGTGTAATCGCCGCCGCTGGATTTGTATTCGTTGTAGATGGCCTGGGTGGCGGTAAGACCTTTGCCGGCGGCGGCGGGCCACAGATTTTCCCAATACGGGATGGGCTTCACGTCGGCCGTCTTGACGCCCGCATTGATCTGGGTGGCCAAGGCGCGCGCCGCGTCGAAGTATGTCATGCCGCTCTTGGTGTCTTTAAGGTTGGTGGGCATGGCGAGATCGTCGCGGATGAGAGAGCGGCGCGAGAGGCGGCCGACGTATGCGCCCTGGAACATAAAGCCGTGGCTGAATTCGCGCTGGAGGCTGAAATTGATGTTCATGGTGTACGGCGCCTTCAGGTTGTCATCGATCCCGTTGGTGATCTGGAAGATGTCGGGCTGCACTTGTGGAAAGCCGCCGGGAGGCGCAGGCGGGAGGATGCTTTGCGGCACGCCGTAGTAACCGGTGTAGCGGGGGACGGTGGCCACTTTCTGATTCGCGGGATTTTGCAGCGATGTGGAGAAGCCGAGCGCGGTGGCATCGGCGGAACGGATAAGGCTCTGGCCGAACAAATCGTAGTACTGGCCGAAGCCGGCGCGGATGGAAGATTTTCCTCGTCCACCGAAGAAGAACTTCGATAGACCGCTGTCCGCGTCTGGGGCGTAAGCGATGCCGAAGCGCGGAGAAAAGTTGTGATGGGTCTGATAGAGAGGCCGCGAACCGGGCTTGCCGACGATGTCGTAGGAAATCTTGGGAGCCTGAGACTGGGGCAGACCGCGGTCGGCAAGACTTCCACGAAGGTTGTACCAGTCTTCGAGAGAAACGTTGGTAAAGGTCTGGACGCCGTTGACTTCGTAAACCGGAGGCATGACGGAGAAGCGCACGCCATAACTGACGGTGAGCTTGCGGTTGACCTTCCAGTTATCCTGCGCGTATAACTCATATTCTTCTTCACCGAAATTTCGCTTAACGGGCGCTCCTTCGGGAAGCACATTGCCTTTGATGTCGTAGTTATATTGGCCGCTGCGTTGGGTGAGAAGGCCAAGCAGATTTGAGATCTGGCGCTTGTAGGAGAGGGTATTTTTGGCATCGGCCGCCAGCAGATCGGTACCGCCCGTGGAGAGGAAGCTGGAGTTAATCAGAATGTCGCTGAAGGCGGTGCTGTAGCTTTGCCGATTGTTGCGCGTGACCCGAATCTGGAATCCGGCGGTGACGTTGTGCGCGCCTATGGTCCAGGCGAGATCTTCGGAAACCTGATGCAGCGGGATGATGCTGGTGAGTCCCGTGCTTGTGGAATAAAGGGTGGAGATATCGCGAAAACGGGAAGCGGCGGCAGTTTGCACGCTGGTGGTTTGGGTTCCCTGGCGGGTATAGCCGTAGCGGAAGTTGCTGACGATGTTTGGGGAGACCAGCCAGGTGTAGCCCACGGCGTAACCTTTGCTGTTATCGAGAACCAGGCTGCCGGGCTGGCCGGGGAACTGCGTGGCGCCGTTGGCGAAGTGATCGTTATCCAGATTGCCGCGCCAGAAAAGCTGATGCTTGCCGCTGGAATCGAGCTGGTAATCGAACTTGGCGATATAGGTATTGAAACGGAGCGGCTTGGCGGAGTTGAAGCGGAAGCCGGCGGTATTCAGGCCGTCACCGATGGTGAAGTCATTCGGATGCGGGTAAGACTGCAGGACGGAAAGTACGGCCGCGTTAGGACCGATGCCTGCGGGATCGAGAGCCTTCACCTGCGCCGGGCTCAATTGGGCAGTGGTGTTGGCGGTGGTGGTGTAGGTGAAAATTCCCTGGCGGAAGGTATCGTTCGGAACTGTGCGCACCACACTGGTTTCGCTCTTATCCTGGCGGCCTTCGTAGTTCAGGAAGTAGAAAAGCCGGTTCTTTTGGATGGGCCCGCCGACGGAGACGCCGTAGACATTGCGGTTCAGCTTGGCGCGCGCGACGCCGGATTGGTTGCTGAAGAAATCGTTGGCGCTGGTGGCGGTGTTGCGCAGGTATTCATATAGAGATCCGTGCACGGTGTTGGTGCCGCTCTTGGTGACCAGGGTGACCTGTGCGCCGGAAGTACGGCCGAAATCGGCGCCGGCGTTGGTGGTGATGGTGCGGAATTCCTGGACGGAATCGAGCGTGACGCGCAGGACGCTGGCGAAAGCGGCGCGGTTCTGCTGATCGTTGACATCGACGCCGTCCAGTGTGACGTTGCCTTGATCGCTCTTTCCGCCGTTGACGGACCCGGAGCGGTAATCGGGCGCGATGCCGGGTTCAGGCTCCTTAATATAGAAGACGCCGGGTTGGAGCGAGAGCAGGCCGACGGGGTTGCGCGCTTCGAAGGGAAGCTGGGTGATGGGCCGGGTGCCGATGGCGTTGCCAAGCGAGGCGTCAGTGGTGTTGATGGCAGTGGCATCGGCGGAGACGGAGATGGTCTCGGTGGTGGTGCCCACCTTTTCAAACGTCAGGGCCAGGGTGGCGGGCGATGCGACTTGCAGCTGGATTTGCGGGATGATCAACTCGCCAAAACCGGGGGCCGTGGCGGTGACTTTGTAAGAACCGGGTACTAATTGCTGGAAGTTGTAACGGCCTTGGGAATCGCTGGAATCGATACGCTGGGCGCCGGTTGAGACATTCAGAATGGCGATTTTGGCGTTAGGAATTACGGCGCCCGAAGGGTCGGTTACCACTCCATTGAGACTGGTGGTGCCTTGCTGCGCGAAGGCGGCAGCGGTGAGGAATAGATACACTCCGAGTGCATTCAAAAAGTTACGCATGTTCCCCCTGTGAGACTTGGTACAACTAACGAGAGCTGAAAAGCTGAATTGTTACGGTTTAACAGATCTTTACATATCTGTCAATCGATTTTTGCCGTTTGGAGGCCAAAGGCCGGCTCATGATACCCTTGCGAACAGTGGATACGGCTGAAACCCGCCTGAAGAACTTTGCGTCCGAAGCACTGTATGGGGACACTGGCTGGGACATTAACGGCGGATGTACTCGGGCATCCACGCGCTGGAGTTGAAAAGGTTGTCAGGGAACGAGTGGACTACCTAAACACCCCTGAAGGCGCGCTGGTGCAGCGTGCGCAATCCGGTGACGAGGCGGCTTTTCGGGAGATTGTCGAAAAGTACCAGTCGAAGGTGTTTTCCATCATTCACGGCATTGTGCGCCAGAAGAATGACGTCGAAGATATCGCCCAACAGGTGTTTTCGAAAGTCTATTTCTCGATCCGGAATTTCGATTTTCGCAGCTCTCTGATTACCTGGATCTATAAGATCACGGTGAACGAGTGCTTCGATTATTTGCGCAAGAAGAAGGTCCGCAAGCTGGTGTATGAGAGCGATCTGAGCGAAGACGAAGTGCGGCGGGTGGAGAATACGGAGCCTGCGACGGACCGGACTCCGCGGGCGGACACGACGCTGGCGCGGCGCGATTATGTGTTTAAGCTGTTGACTCGCGTTTCGGACGAAGAACGCAATTTGCTGATGTTGAAAGAGGTGGAAGGGTACTCCGTGGAAGAGCTGGCGCAGATGCTGAGCATGAATGAGAATACGATTAAGGTAAAGCTCTTTCGCGCCCGCCAAAAATTGGTGAAGGCTTCGCAACGGCTGGATCGCGCACCGGGCGTGGTGGCGGGTTAAGGGAAAACCATGCATCGAATTATTGAAGATGGTCTAGAAGATTACCTGACCGGGAAAAGCGGACGCGAGTTCGACGTGCACCTGGGCCAGTGTCCGCCTTGCCGGGCGGAAGTGGCGGAATTCCAGGCGGTGTCCTCTTTGTTTCGCGAACACTTGGCGGCGGAACCGATGGCCGCGGAAGCGGTTGTGCCGTCGCCCAATTTTTACCCACGCCTGATGGGGCAGTTGGAAGCGCGGAAGGCGGCTTCGCCGTGGAGCTTCTTTTCGCTGAACGCATCGTTTGGGCGCAGGGTGGTTTTCGCTTCGCTGATGACGCTGGCGGCTGTGGGCGGGTATTTGGTTTCGCGCGAATCGAACATTTTCCCGGAGCTGCAGGGGCCGGAAGCTATCATGGCGTCGCACGATGTGGAAGCGCCGCACGATGCTACAGTGGAGCGGGACCGGATGATGGTGACGTTGGCTAGTTACGAACGGTAGACGCTTTCCGATGCCGACTTCGACCGCTTCCCATTCCGCACCGGCTTCGGCCATGCTGAGCAAACCACCCGCGGCGGCTATGCTTCCGCTGCTGCTGGTGTTTCTTTGCGGCATTGCGGTAGGGGCGCTGGCGATGAGTTTCTTCCACAACACGCTGCATAAGCCGCCGACGAACACGGCGGTGGACGTCCGGACTAAAAACACGGTGCGGCGGTGGAAGCAGGAACTGAATCTGCGGCCCGATCAGGAACGCGAACTGGAAACGACGCTGGACGATTTCGCGAAGTACTACGACAACGTGCTGGCCGATGGCAAGACGCGGATCATGGCGATCTTGGACGACGAGCAGAAGCGCAAGTTCGAACGCCTGCTGGGCGATCTGCGCAAGCCGTGACCTGTGATAGCCTTTGTGGGTGAATCGCTGGTTTGGGCGCCGCGCGGCTGCCGTAGGTTTCATTACCGTTAGCTTAAGTTTTTCCGGCTGCCAGAGCTCCCAAAAGGGTCTGGTGGGGAATTTCAAGGTGGGCGAACGGGCCCAGATTGGACCCTTGATTTACAACGTGTACGAGACGCAGTACCTGATGAATATCGGGGAGGGCCTGGAGGCGCGCGTGCCGAACAATCGCTTTCTGATTATTCATTTGACGGTTGTGAACAGCGGGGCGGCTACTTCCGACCAATCGATCCCCACGTTCACGCTGATTGACGACAGCGGCGCGACGTTTACGGAGCTGGACAATGGCGCCGGCGTGCCGCAGTGGCTAGGTTTCGCGCGCAAGGTTCGCCCGGCGGAAAGCACCAATGGAAATATCGTGTTCGACGTGGCGCCGAAGCACTACACTCTTCGGATTGCCGATGAAACGGATCAGCATTATGGCCTGGTGGATTTGCCGCTTACTTATGGCGATTCGACGCCGCCGCCTGACGCGGCTCCTCGCCCTCGCTAGTTCGCTGGTCTTCGGCGTGGTGGCCGCTGTGCCGCCGAACCCGAAGATTGTCAACGCGGCTCCGCACGATTCCGAAGATGGGCCGCCGCTGGCGAAAGGCTCTACGTTTCAGCCGGGGGAGACCGTGTTTTTCAGCTTCCAGGTTGCGGGCTGTGGCGAATCGCCCACGAAGGAAGTGAAGCTCACTTACCGGATTGAGGCGGTGGATCCGAACGGCGTGAAGATTGTGGAGCCGATTGACTCGGTCTACGATGCCACGTTGCGCGAGGAGGACAAGCAGTTCATGCCCAAGCTGCGCGCGACGATTTCTATACCGGCTGCCGCGCCATCGGGGAAATATAAGATTGCCACTTCGGTGACGGATGACATTTCGCATTTGTCGGCGAGTGCGGAGACTACGTTCGAAGTGACGGGGCATGACGTGCCGCTCAGCACGGAGCTAACGATCCGCAATCTGACATTTCATCGCACGGAAGAGGACACGCATGCGCTGCCGGCTGCGGCGTACCGGCCCGGCGACACGTTGTTTGCGCGTTTCGATATCGCGGGCTTTCGTTACGCGGCGCAGAACACGATACATGTTTACTACGATGTGGCGGTGCTAAACCCGGCAGGCAAGCAAATTTATGCGCAGGAACATGCCGCCGAGGACCGCAGTTTTTCTTATTATCCGAAGCCTTACGTGCCTGGGCAGATGAGCCTTACGCTCGAAAAGAACATGAGGCCTGGGCAATATACGGTAGTGTTGACGGCGCACGATGAGAACGGGCAGCAACGGGTGGAACTGCGGCATGGGTTTTCGGTGGAATAGCTAATGGCCAGCTTTTCTGGCGAGCGCTGCGAAAGCCGCCCGGAAGATTTCGTCTGGAATCAGTTCGGGAGTCAGTAGCCGTTGGAACACGAGGCCTTCGATCAGAGCATGTAACACACGCACCAACTGGTCGGCGGGCATGGGAAGATCCTCCGCATTCGTGACCGCGCGAAGCCATTGCTCACCAAAAGCGTAGCTTTGGGCCGTGACCTCTGTTACCTGCGCGCGCAGTTCTTCGTGGGTGAGCGTGTAGGCCAGGCCGGTCAGGCGCCCCACTGCCGCGGCGCCACGGTCTGGAATTGCTGCAATGGTCGCGTCGGCCATCGCGCTCAGGATCGCCGAAAAGCTGGCACCTGGTTTCACCTGGGGCTTGATGGGAGCCCAATACGCTTGGCCTAACGCGACGAAAAGCTGGTTGCGGTTCTTGAAGTTGCCGTAAATGGCGCCGGTCGTCATGCCCGCCCGTTCAGCGATGGCTTCGAGCGTTGCGTGCCCGTAACCCTTTTCGCGAATGAGTAAGCGGGCAGCCTCCAAGAGTTTGGCGCGCGTCCGGTCGCGCTTATCGCCTTTGGGCTGGCGGCGGGGGGAGGTTTTTTCTTCAGAAGTGCGCAGCATCTCTTGATTTTATATCGTGTTTATTTTATAGTTTAAATATAAAATGACACGGGGAGATGATACTAAAGCAGTTCTGCAGAAGGTGGTGGATTCCGGAGAGCTTGCCGGAGCGGCGACTTTGATCTGGCGCGAGGGAGAAGCTCAGACCGCGTGCGTGGGATATCGGGATTTGGAAGCGAATCTGCCCGTCGTGCGGGACACGATTTTCAGAATCGCTTCAATGACGAAGCCAATCACCTCGGTGGCCGCTCTGACGATGGTTGACGAGGGCCGGATTGCTCTGACAGATCCCATTGCGCGCTATGCCCCGGAATTCACACACATGCGCGTATTGCGGTCTCCCGGCGGTTCGCTGAGCGAAACCGATCCGGCAGAACGCCCGATTACCTTTGACGATTTGTTGACCCATCGCGCCGGACTAACGTATGGCAGCTTCCATCGCGGGCCGATCGCCCAGGCATATCGCGAAGCGCTTGGCGACGATATCGACAGCGAAGTGGCGCCGGATGAGTGGATCGCGAAGCTGGCTCAGCTGCCGTTGATCGGCCAGCCCGGGTCGGCCATGTACTACGGCTGTTCGACCGATTTGCTGGGACTTCTGATGGCTAGGATAGAAGGTGTGCGGCTGGGCGAAGTGCTGAAACGGCGTATTTTCGACCCGCTGGGAATGGAGGACACATGCTTTCTGGTGCCTCAGGAAAAGCGGGAGCGCCGTGCGGCTGCGTATGGTTTCGACGAGGAGGGCCGGCTGATGAAACGGGTTGCCTGGAGCGGTGTGATGGTTGCCGAACGTCCGGAGGATATGGCGTTCGAATCTGGCGGTGCGGGGCTATGGTCGACGATTGACGACTATCTGAGCTTCGCGCGAATGTTCGTGGGCGATGGCGGGGTAGACGGCGTGCGCCTGTTGCGGACGGAAACGCGCGCGTTAATGATGACAAATCAGCTTACCGCGAGCCAACGCGCGAACTCCGGATGGCTTGGGCGAAAGCCCTTCGCGGCCGGACTGGGATTTGGGCTGGGCGTCTCGGTAGTGCTGGAGGCAGGCAATACGGAGCTGATGCGGCGGGGCAGCGTGGGAACGGTCAGTTGGCCGGGGGCGTTCGGCGGTTGGTGGCAGGCCGATCCTGAAAAGGATTCGGTGCTTCTGTTCCTGGCTCACAATATGATTGATCTGCCACAGATGGCTAAAGGGTTCGGGTTGGGAGTATGGAGCGCGATTGAGATGTTTGAAACCTTGGCATCTGCTTAGACGCCTTGCACCAGGTGGAACATCATGGCGGTGATGGCCAGGCTGGTGCCGTTGATCCAGTAGCCGAGGTTGGTGAACTGGTAGGCCAGGAGCAGCAGGATGAAGCCGAAGCGCGCGAGTTCGTTATAGAGGAACGGCGGGAAGCGGAGAGCGATCAGGATCTTCGAGCCATCGAGCGGCGGCACGGGAATCAGGTTGAATACAGCCAGGTACACGCTAAGCTGGGCGGCCTGCGAGGTGAATTGCGAGAGGTCTGTGAAGACGCGCGCGGTGAGCACGCTGATGACGATGAGCACGATGGCGAACAGCAGGTTCATCACGGGGCCGGCAAGCGCTACCAACAGCAAGCCGTTCAGGCCATAGCGCAATTTTGAAACGTTTGTATTGACGGGCTTGCCCCAGCCGATGAAGCCGCCGGTGAAAAGCGTGGAGATGAAGGGGAGCAGGGTGGTGCCGATCCAATCGATATGCGCGAGCGGCTGCAGAGTGACGCGGCCTTCGAGTTCGGGCGTATCGTCGCCCAGTTTGGTGGCCACCCAGGCGTGCGCGAACTCATGCGGCGTGGTGAGCATCCAGAGGATGGCGACGTTGATGAGGGCGTGGAGGAAATCGTTCTGGGTGGGATTCAAGGCGGGAATCCCCATAGTACCCTAGCGGGGTATGCGAATTACGGCGGTTGAGACGCTGCATCTGGGGCGGGGCATTACGGTGCACGCGGGGCCGATTCAGTGGCTTTGGGTGAGGCTCCACACGGATGAGGGGCTGGTGGGTCTGGGAGAGACTTACCCGTTTCCGGAGACGGAAAAGGCGGTGGTGCACAATCAGCTGGCGCCGATTTTGTTGGGGCGGGATCCGGCGGAGATCGATCTGTTGTGGGCGGATATGCATCTGGCGATCGCTTACAGCGGTTGGGCGGGAGCGGAGATGCGGGCCATCAGCGCGGTGGATATGGCGCTGTGGGATTTGGCGGGCAAGCGGGCGAATCAGCCTGTGTATCAGTTGCTGGGCGGAGCTTCGCGGCAACAAATCCGGACTTACAACACCTGCTATGACCATTTGGATTTTATGCGGGAGCCGGTGCGGCTGGCGGGGGAGCTGCAGGCTGCCGGGATTCACGCGATGAAGATCTGGCCCTTCGATGGGGTGGCGAGGCGCAATCGGGGGCAGTTCATTACGGCTGCGGAGATGAAGGAGGCCGTGGAGCCGATACGCCTGATTCGGGAAGCGTTCGGCGATGCGATGGAGATTGCGGTTGAGTTTCACGGGTTCTGGAATTTACCGGCGGCGATCCGAATCGCGCAGGAGCTTGAGCCTTACCGGCCGATGTGGCTGGAGGAGATGCTGCCGCAGGATAACTTGAGTGCGTATGCGCAGTTGGCCGGCGCGACTAGCTTGCCGCTGTGTTTGAGCGAGCGCCTGATGACGCGGTGGGGCTTTCGTGAGCTGTTCGAAAACGGCGCGGCGCGTTTTGTGATGCCGGATATTTCTTGGTGCGGGGGCATATCGGAGGCGAAGAAGCTGGCGGCGGTGGCAGAGACCTGGTATCTGCCGATTGCGCCGCACAATTGCGGCGGTCCGGTGTTGCATGCGGCGACGTTGCATCTGGCGGCGAACGTGACGAATCTGTTCATTGCGGAAAGTGTGCGGCGGCATTATGCGGATGAGTACAGGGGTATCGTGACGCCGCTGTTGCCGGTGCAGGATGGAGCGTTTCCGTTGCCGCCGGGGCCGGGCTTGGGCGTGGAACTGACGCCTGAAGTATTGGGGCGGGGGGATCTGACGGTGAACCGCACTACGGCTTAGGGCTGGTGCTGCGACCAAGGCTAAGAATGGACGCTTGCGACAGTGGCGGGTCACCCTTCCCGGAACGCAGTATCGCAGAGCTTGGCGAGCAATTTAGCGGGAGACCGACAAACCGTCAAACCGTAAAACTGTCAAAAGGAATCGGTAAACACTGCGCCGTTGATCGCGGGTGAGAGGTGCAGCTTCAGAGGCTATACGTCGAATCGGTCTGAAGTGCAGGCGGTGATTGGGGTGTTCCGGTGGTGCTTCGGTGAAGAAGGATTTATACTAAAAACGAATCTGGCGGTCCAATACCGATCCGCAAATCACGTTGGTTACACGAGGGTTACATGAATCGATCTCGGCGCCGCTCTGTCCTACAATTAGCGGCTATTGGTCTACCTAGTCCCTATTTGATAGCGCAAAGTTCCGATACCGCTCAAGTCGCAAAACCAACTCTTGTCGCTGCGGGTAACGACAGGGAAGGAAAAGCGCGTACAGTCGGCGTGAGCTCGACCAGCTACAAAGTTTTGACGTCTGAGACGCAAGGTGCGATGTTCGTTATGGAGCAGAGCAATTCCAAAAAAGGAGGTCCGACGCGCCACCTGCACTTCAGCCAGGACGAACTCTTTTACGTGCTCGAGGGAGAATACATTGTAGAGGTCGGCTCTGAACGATTTCACCTGAAAGCTGGTGACTGTGTGTTGGGTCCGCGCCGAATCCCTCACGCGTGGGCGTTTGTCGGTGAGTCGACAGGTAGACTTCTGCTCTCCTATTCACCAGCGGGCAAAATGGAGGAGTTTTTCAATCATCGTGAGCAGCTTGGGATCAAGAAAGGCGAGTACTCTTCAGCAGCGAACGCCGACACTATGCGGGCGTATGGGATGGAGCTTGTGGGGCCAGCTCTAAAGATCTGAAGCTTGTTAGACGCGTTGCTGGTGCTCGGCAACGTTCATAACCTGCTATACGACGACCCATCTATAGTCGGCTTTGCCTGCTCGTTGCCCGCGATCAGTCCAACAGCGTTTACTTTGCGCTGATTAACTTGACATAAAACGCGCATCCCGGTGCCTTGTAGCTAGGACCCTCGGAAAAATGGAACTGCCAATCCTGCGTTCAAGACGCACGGTCGGGAGAGATCCCAACCCTTGAACATTAGCGACTGACTCACGATCGAGGAACGGAAGCCGAGGCAGCGGCACCTCATACGGACTGTCTCTTCGCTGGGTGGTAAGCGGCACATACAAAAAGAGGGATCGTGGCGGGGCAGGGTCTCTGCGCGAGACGATAATAACGGGTCGCGTCTTGGCAGCGAAGCCCAGGTCTGCGGGCCAGAGCTCACCGGGTTGGGGGTTCATCGAGCAGGTCGAGGACCTCCTGTTCGGCGGCGCGCGAGCGCGCGTTATCGAGGATGTCGTGATCGGCGAATTCGATCACCTCAGTGATGCGCTCCCGGGCCTCTGCCGCTGCTTCCGGCTTCCACTCGCGCAAGCGACCGTCCAACTTCTCCGCCAAGGCGTCCATGATGCTCCTGCCCTCGTCCCTAGTCTAGCGGCATCTGCCTGGAGCGTTGGGGCGCGGGGATTTAACGGTTCATCGTACCCCGGCTTAAACGCGCTGAGAGGCTCATCGAAGCGGAGGAGAGCAATAGCGCGAGTGCGATCCAGGGTAAGCCTGTGCGCACCGCCGTTGTGACGATAGTCGTGACAAGGGAGGATAGCGCTTGCGGCATTTCGGCGGGCTGGGTGAATCGAGTGAAAGTCATCCAAAGCATGGCGGTGAGCGCGATGGCCCAGGCTGCCAAGCCGGGGAGCAGCCGCTTCCAGGGCAGAGGGACCGGTGCCGGCATGGCTGCTTCGCGCACGGCATCCATTACAGATAAGGCGAAGCCGGATGAGGGGACTAAGTCTGGCACCGCGGATAGGGCCCGATTCAATTCGTGGTCTGTCATGGAATGTCCTGGAGCTTACGGCGTAGTATTTCGCGAGCGCGAAACAGCTTTGCTTTGACGGTTCCGACGGGCAGGTTCAGCGTAGCGGCTACGGCGGCGACGTCCATCTCCTGAAAGTAAAACAGAACCAGTGGTTCACGGTACTTGGGCGGCAACGTGAAGACCGCGCGACGTACTGCCTGTTCCCGGTCGCGGCCGGTTTGGTGGTCTGGGGCGCTGTTGTCTCGCGGTTCGGCAATGCGGTCGAGCGAGAGAGCCATTGGCGGAATTTTGCGCAACTCGGAACGGTACAGGTTCAGGGCCAGCGCGAAAAGCCACGTGGAAAACGCCGCTTCTTTGCGCCAGGTTTTCAGCGCGCGAAAGACACGCAGGAAGGCCATCTGCGCCATCTCTTCCGCGCGCCCACGATCGCCACAGAAGCGATAGGCGAGGTTGATCAAGGGGGCCTGCCAACGGTGAACGATGCCTTCGAAGGCGGAGATGTTGCCTGCGAGGACGCTGTTCACATCAACCTCATCGTCGTTCGCGCTCACTCATGCTCCCTGGCCATTTGAATCAGGTATGACCGGCTTGCCGCGCTTGAGGTTGCACAAAATGCAACCGCGAATGGGTTCGTTCTGTCGTACCCGACATGATGGACCACCTTTACCCAGTGTTTCTGTTTTTGGCCGTTTCAAGTCTTGGACTTTTCTCATTTATTTCGGTCGCGGTCTGGTCAGGCGCCCGCCGGCGGGAGCGCGAAATGTATTACCGGACCGAGATGTTGAAAAAAGTGGCGGAGACGCAGGGGGCTGGAGCGGAGGCTGCCCTGGAACTGCTTCGCGAACAGGAGAAGATGGCCGGCCGGCGGCGGCGTGAAGCGGCGAAGATGGCCGGCCTGGTGACGTTGGCGGTGGGCCTGGCGCTCATGATTTTTCTGGCTGCGTTCGTTGCGGGGCAGGGGCCGGTTTATCTCTCAGGTTTGATTCCGGTGCTGATTGGCGTGGCGCTGCTGGTCTATGCGTATGTGCTTGCCGAACAGTAAGTGTGTCGCGCTGGCTTTGCTGGCGCTGGGACAGGTCTTTGCGCAACCGCAAGGCAGGCCGCTCGCATTGCCTCATGTCACGGTGATCGATGCGACCGGCTCAGCGGCGCAGCCAGATATGACGGTGCTGATCGAGCACGGCCAGATTGCGCGACTGGGCAAGAGCACGGAGTTCGCCCTTCCACGCGAGGCTGAGGTGGTGGAGGCGACGGGAAAGTTTCTAATTCCCGGGCTGGTGGATATGCATGTCCATACGACATGGGACCGGCATTACATTCGACCGCTGATGCTTGCGAACGGCGTTACGGGCGTGCGGGAAATGTTCGCGCAGGACCTTCCGGCAATTCAGCGGCGGCGCGGGGAGGTGGCGGGAGGGAGCTTGGCGGGTCCTCGGATACTGGCGGCCGGGCCGATTGTGGACGGTCTGGACGCGCCGTGGCCGCACTCGATTATTGCGACCAATGCGGCGGAAGGCCGGGCGGCCGTGGCCAGGGTCAAGAGCGAGGGGTACGACTACGTGAAGGTTTACTCGGCGTTGAATCGCGAAGCTTACTTTGCGATTGCGGAGGAGGCTAAGAGAGAAGGGATTCCTTACGCGGGGCACGTACCTGGGTCGGTCAGCGCGATTGAGGCTTCGAACGCGGGGCAGCGGAGCTTCGAGCACTTGTACGGCATTTCGCGGGGGTGCTCCACGCGGGAGGCTGAGCTGCAGAAGGCTTCGCTTTCCTACCTGGCGGCATCGGAAGCGGAGCTGGATTCCTTCAGTGAAGAGAAAGCGGCGGCGCTGCTGGAGCTGCTGCGAAGGAATGGAACCTGGCAGGTACCCACATTGGTGGTGGACCGGAATGCCGCTCTTTACAGCGACCCGGAATACTCGCGAACTTTCGCGCACCCTTCGCGCCTGCGATACGTTCCCTATGCGCTTCATGCGATGTGGAAATTGGGTTTGCGGCTGACTCCGGCTTTGCCGCGCGACCAATTAGAGGTGAGCAGGCGGTACTTCGAGTGGCAGTTGCGGATGGTGGGCGCAATGCAGCGCGCGGGTGTGGGGATTCTGACCGGAACCGACACGCCAAACCCGTATGTGCATCCTGGCTTTTCACTTCACGATGAATTGGAGTTGTTGGTTCAAGCGGGGCTTACGCCGATGCAAGCTTTACAGGCAGCCACGCGGAATCCGGCGCTTTACTTCGGCACCTTGAAAGCCACGGGAACCATTGAGAGCGGAAAGGTGGCCGACCTGGTTTTGCTGGACGCAAATCCGCTGGAAGACATCCGCAACACGCGCAGGCTTCGTGCGGTTATCTTCGGCGGGAAGCTAATTGCCAAGCCGGGCCTGGAGGCGTTGTTGGAGGGCGCGGGGAATCACAGGTTGCGCGCCAATCCTGCTGCGTTCACGCTAATTGGGTTGCTGCTGCACATGATGCGTAAGGTGCTGTATATTGCGCTGGCGGTGCTGCTAGGAGTGCTGCTTACCGTTTATTGGGTGCGCAGACGTAGACACGCGACGGCTTGATGTGCCGCTTGAAGAAGTCGAACATGACGGCGTGAGCAGCGCAGCTACCGCGCTATTTAAAAGCGATCTATTTTGCGGACAACCTCGTCTACAGTGGTAACGGAGACTGCAATGAAATACGCATACACCCTCGCTGTCTTGGTCGCCACTCCCCTTTTAGCCCAGGAACGTCCACCGAGCACGGCGGCAATTGTGCGAGAAGCCGTACGTCAAGAGATTAGGCGCGCTGTCGTGGAATCCATCGCCACTTCTACCCCAATATCAGCCGATATTAACGGGACCGTGGATCAGGTGATCAGGGCCGAAATTGCACGTAAGGTGGAGGCCGCGCTTGATCGGCGCCTCGCTAAACGGACCAAGATAGCCAAAGAACGGATATAGTTTTCGGGCGGGAAATCGCAAGCGCCAACCTTAAGTAACCGATCTGTTTGAGACTTCCTCCGAGGATTCGCACTGTTGGCGCAGGGCGGAGTTTCACTTTATGCGGATCAGCACCCGCAATGAATACGCGAGCGAAATGCCGACAAAATCCTGCCTCACGGCGTAGTATCTGTTTTGCGCTAACTCCGAATCATCCTAAACGCTGGTGGACTAGGAAGGGGTTATGACGGCGTCCCGGATGGCTGTCAGTGTGGGAATCCCCTAGCTTGATTTGAACGCCGGGGATAATGACAGACAGCGTGCGCCCGACAAAAATTACGAGTATCGTACCACCAGTCAGCAACGCGCGGTTATATATCGAGACGAACGTTTTTAAACGCAACAAGCCTGAACTGCCATGGGTAGAATCCCGACAGCGGTGGTGGCTTCGAATTAGATTCCAAATCGACTTGAACCTTGTAATGTTCGAACACATTCTCCAAGGCAGCATGATGCGTTTTATAGAATTTCAAGGGGCTCATTACCTTGAGCATCCCGACCTACCAGATTGGGCCGAATTTGCCGAAGCCTATGCGCGCGCCCAAGATTCTTTGGCGCGACTTAAACGGTGGTTTAAAAATAATCTGTCCTGCCCGTTTCGAGGTGTTCTTCTTGAAGGTTTGGCGGAACTGTTCGAAACCGGAACGGGCCGCGAGGGCGTGACAGTAGGCATAATGCAACCTCCCACGACTGCAGATATCGAGGTTATCCGCGAAGTCTTTGAAGGGGAATCCGGGCAAATATCTTCCATAATTCCCGCTTCAGACCGCGACATCAATGAGGCTCTCTTTTACTTGGGCTCTAAAGATAGCGGTTGGCCTGACCTCTATAAAGCAAGCGAAATAATTGCTGAGTGTGCTGGTGGCCTCGATTCAATAGTGCGAAGAGGATGGTGCGCAAGGAAGGACTGGAAGCGCTTTACTCGCACTGCTAACCACCAGGAAGCCATCGGGCGCTTTTCGAGGCACGCCAGGTCCAAGGAGCAACCTCCGCCAGATCCCATGACTGTGGCGGAAGCTGAGCGTTTCTTAATTGATGTAATTGGACATTGGATAAAGTCTACATCGCACGCTTTTTAGAAATCCTGTCGAACAAAGCATTAGTCAATGCCTCCTACCAATCGCGATCAACGGCACAGTCACCGCCGCATGTAACGGGGTAGTGTTTACCGATGTGCGCCGTTGGCCGGCAATACGGAAGAGTGCCCAAGATGCGTCTCAGAGTTTGGCTGACCCGCTAGCCCGCTTCCGGTCGTTTATTGCTTAACGTGCCGCTCGAAGAATTCGAACATGGCTTCGAAAACGGGGACGACCACATTCACGTGATTGCCGCCGGGCACCTCTGTGTATTTCACTTCGGCGCCGGCTTCTTTCATGGCTTCTACCATCAGGCGGGATTGCGTGACGGGGACGGTGGGGTCGGCGTCGCCGTGTACTACGAACTGCGGCACACTCTTGAGCTTGGGCGCGATGGCGGGGTTGCCGCCGCCTGAGAGGGGGGCGAGCGCGGCGAAGAGATCGGGATGATTGGCGGCGATGGACCAGGTGCCGAAGCCGCCCATGGAGTGGCCGGCAAGATAGATGCGGTTCGGGTTTATTTTGTAGGCGCGGCGCACGTCGGCCAGTACATCGAGGACATCCTGTTCGGCGGGGCCGAGATACATGGCGGCGGGCTCGCGACCCTTCGGGGCCGCTACCAGATAGCTGCGATGTTCGGCGGCTTTGAGGATGGCGCCATTGCCGTAGCCATCGAACATGGTGTTCTCATCGCCGCCCATGCCGTGCAACATGACCAGCAGCGGGTACGAGCTGGAAGGGTTGTAATCGGTGGGCACATAAAGGCGGTAAGGCTGGTAGGTGCCATCCACTTTCGATTTGTATGACTTTTGCAAATCGCCATAGCGGTTGTGAAACGGGTCCTTGCCCTTTTCGAGCGCGGCGAGCATTTGTTCGGCTTCGGTGAGGTCTGAGGTGAGTTCCTGGGAAGCTAGTTTTTCGCCGGCTTCGCCATGATCGGCGCTTTCCACTTTCGCCAGACGACCAAGGGCGGACGGGAGCTCCGGCGTATCAGCGGGAAGCTTTTTCGCGCGAGCCTTATCGGCTTGCACGCGCGCCATTAGGGTGCCGCGAACTTTCACGGGAATGCTCTTTTCGCCCAGGCCTTCGAAGTTGGCTAGGATGCGGTAATTGCCGTCGGCGACGTTGGGGATGGTGACGGCGGTTTGAAAGGGATGCCCGGCGGAGGTGAGGTCCACGTGGCCGATGGTTTTAAGGAACTCCGGGCTGCCCATGCCGGGCGCGGGCACCAGACTGATTTCTAAGGGAGGCTGTTTCGCAAGCGGCCGGTCGGGCTGCCACATTTGGCCGAAGGTGAGCTGCAGCCGTTCGCCCTGCTTGAGGATGTAATGACCGGCTTGCATGGTGAGGGCGGCGTTCCAGGCATGCTCTGGCGTGAAGGGCTTGCCTTCAAGGAGGGCGAGGGCGTGATCGTAATCTTTGAGCGCTTCGGCATTGCGGCCGGCAATACGGGCCTTGCCCGCCGCATCGAGCAAGGGGTCAATGGCGGCGAGCTTTTCTTTGGGGAGCTTGGAGGTGTTGCGGAGCGTGGTGGCGCGCACCATGGTGGAGAGGACCGTGCCGGAATCCTGCGCGAAGGCGTTGGCGCAGAGCAGCACCAGGAAGCAAAATTTCATACAGCTTCCATCTTGCAGCGGAAAGGCGATTGGGTGCTGAAGAAACTTTACGCTTGGTGGTATTGTCTAAGCAGCTATGGTGGTGGAAAGCCGTACGGGGCGTGTTGCCGCTCTTGCCGCTGTCCTGATTGCGGTGTCAGCCATCCCGCTTGTGCGCACCAACGTGGCGCGCCTGGCATTTCAGCCGGGTTACGACGACCGGACCCTGGTCACCATCGACCGCGACACGGTACACAACAACAGCAGCACGGGAACGGTTCGTCCTTATGTGATGGATCTATGGCAGAAAAAGGCCGGTAGCTTTTCGGCTTTCTATAGGTTGGAGCGTTGGACGTCGCCCGAAGGAATCCACACGGAGCGCGTTTCGGACGGGCTGCTGGAGAGCACCGGCGTTGTGCCGTGGCGCGGGAAGGCGCCGCGTTTCCGGCAGGATTTTGGGGGACGGGAAAAGGAAGCGCTGGCCAGTTACGAATGGGCTGGCGGGGATGCAAGCTGGGTGGGCAAGAGCGTGGTGCTGGGCTATGAGCGGTATCGCATTGCGGGCATTATGCCGCCGCGATTTCAGTTGGTGTCTCGCGAAAGTGCGTTGTGGATACCGATTCCCGCCGATGCCAGACAGCTGGAATTTATCGCGCGCCTGAAGCCGGGCGTGACGGTGGGCGACGCGCAACGCGAATTGCGTGAGCTATCGCGCACGGCCAAACATTGGGGCACGCGCAAGCTGGAAGTGGTGACGCTGAAACACAGCAGGCAGAGCGATTTTTGGTTCGCGATATCGGTGCTGAGCTGGAACCTTTTGTTTCTGGCAGTGCTTGCGGGGCGCGGCTGGTATCTGTTTTTGCAATCGGGGAAGCAGGAAATTTCGAAGTGGTATCAAGCCCGGTTTTTGGGCTTTTTGGTTGCGAAGACCGCTGTGGCGCTTTCGCCGCTGATTGCGATCTGGGTATTGTTCGTGGATCCAGCGGTGCAGCAGTATTTCACGGGGTTCGCGGGCTGGAGCGTGCCGGTGTTCTTCTGGATCTATTTGCTGGGCGCGTGGGGGTTGACCATCTGGAGTCTGAACGATCAGCAGTACCGCTGCCGCACTTGTTTGACGCACTTGCGAATGCCGGTGGGCATCGGATCGTGGAGCAGCCTGGTGCTGGACCGTCCGGCGACCGAATCGATTTGTATTTATGGGCATGGCACGCTGTATGTGCCGGGGACTAAGCTGTTGAATCTGGATTCCGTGAACTGGACGGCGAACCGCGAGATGTGGCATCAACTAGCGGTGTAAAGCTCCTTTGTATATACGAGTACAGTGGGTATTCCGGATGCGAAACTCTGGCACGGTGTGTGCATTTACACTGCGCGTTGGAGGACAAAAATGCATCGAAGTAATAGATTTGTCATCGCTGTTTCTGCCGTAACGCTGTCGCTATTTACCGTGAGTTCGCCCATATCGGCGCAGACCGATAGTCCCACCAAGACAGATAACTCGAAGGTGAATAAGAAGAACGGCAACAACACGATGGCAAGGTCGGCGGATGGCCAGAAGAATAATAAGTCCGACATTCAGATATCCGCCGACATCCGGAAAGCTATTGTCGGGGACAAGGCGCTCTCCACTTACGCGCACAACGTGAAGATTGTCACGCGTGGCGGGATGGTTACTTTGAAGGGTCCGGTACGGACTGAAGACGAGAAGGCCTCAGTGGAAGCGAAGGCGAAAGAAGTGGCTGGCGCCGATAAGGTGGACAGTCAGGTCACGGTGGCTCCCGCGAAAAAGGGCAAGACCACGAAGTCCGCATCCTAAGCAAACAGTAATTTAACAAAAGGAGACTACTCAAATGGCAGGCAAGAACACATCGGTATTCGGTATTTATCCTTCGCGCGCCAACGCGGAAGAAGCTGTTGACGCGTTGCGCACGGCGGGGTTCCGGGCGGAAGACATTTCAGCGCTGTTCCCTGACAACCAGGGTTCGAAAGATTTCGCGCACGAAAAGAACACTAAGGCTCCTGAAGGCGCAACCACGGGCGGCACCACCGGTGCGGTCACGGGCGGCGTGCTGGGCTGGCTGGCCGGAATCGGCGCGCTGGCAATTCCGGGCGTGGGTCCATTGATTGCGGCGGGTCCGATTATGGCGGCTCTGGCGGGCGCGGGCATTGGTGGCGTCACCGGCGGCTTGATTGGCGCGCTGGTGGGCATGGGAATTCCGGAGTACGAAGCGAAGCGTTATGAAGGGCGCGTGAAGGAAGGCGGCATTCTGCTTTCCGTGCATTGCGACAGCTCCGATTGGGTTAGCCGCGCGAAAGATATTCTCCATCGTACGGGCGCCGAAGACGTGGCGTCGGCCGGTGAAGCAAGCGCCGATTATGCGAAGCACGATCATCCCGTGGCGCGCACCGCTTCGGCGATGGACCGGGAAGTTTCAAGGGATATCGACGAAGTTACCGATACCCGCACCACTCGTACGACGGGCAGTTACTAATACTCTTTGTGTGGTTTCGGGCGGGCCCTAACCGGGCCCGCCCATTTTTTTTGAGACGATAGGAAGCGATGAAGCGATGCGCCGTTGTGGTTATTTTTCTTGCCCTGTTAGCGGGGTGCTCGAAATCGCCGGAAGTGGCCACGGGGCCGCTTAAGGATGAGAAATCTCCCGAGCTATACAAGGTGAAGTTTGAGACCACGAAAGGGCCAGTGGTCATCGAAGTACATCGCGAATGGGCGCCGCTCGGTTCCGACCGTTTTTACACTCTGGTGAAGAACAACTATTTCGATGGCGCGAAATTTTTTCGCGTGATACCCGGCTTCATGGCGCAATTTGGGCTTGCGGCTGAGCCGTCCGTGACGGCCCGTTACGAGGGAACTGAATTAGCTGACGACCCTGTGCGGCAGAGCAATACGCGCGGCATGGTGAGCTTTGCGACGCGCGGGCCGAACTCACGCACCACGCAAATGTTTATCAATTTTGCAAACAACGCGCGGCTGGATCCATCGGGCTTCGCGCCGTTCGGGCAAGTGGTGAGCGGCATGGAAGCTGTGGACGGCTTTTACAACCAATATGGCGAAGGGCCAAACCAGGGGCAGATCAAGAGCCAGGGCAATAAGTATCTGGAGGCGAGTTTCCCACTGCTCGATTCCATCAAGACGGCGCGAATAGGCGGCTAGCGCGCGCCTGAAACGTTCGCCGATTGATACTCTGTAGCTACGTATGCACGGATCTGCCGCAAACCCGAAATTCGACATTGTTGACACTGCCAGGGACGAAGCTTCGTTCACCATTTTCTTAATGGCGCTGCAGAGTGCGCCGCACATGGTGGATTATTTAAAGGGCGCCGGTCCGTTTACGGTTTTCATGCCTACGGATCAAGCGTTTGAGGCGCTGCCCGCGGGCACTATCGAGGAGCTGCAGAAGCCGGAAAACCAGGATCGCCTCACTGCGATCGTCAAGGGCCATGTGGTGAGGGGTCTGTATTCTTCGGGCGATTTGAAATCGATGCAGAGCCTGGAAACACAGTCGGGCCGGAAGCTCGCGATTGAGAGCAGCGGCTCCGGTTTGAAGATCAATCATGCGATGGTGCTGGGCCGGGATATCGTCTGCACCAACGGCTTGATTCACGCGATTGAAGCGGTGCAGCTAGACCGCTAAGCAGCGTTTACAAAACGCGCTGCGTCGATTCGCGAATCACCAGCGCTGGTTTCAGAATAATGCTGGTGGCCTTGGGGCGGGTCTTAGCCGCGATCAGTTTGAGCGCCAGGCGCGCGGCACGTTTACCTATGGCCGCGCTGTCCTGATCCACGGTGGAAAGCGGCACACGGAGCAATTCGGAATGCTGCAGATTGCCGACACCCATGAGGGCAACGTCCTGCGGGATGCGCAGACCGGCTTCCAGCAGCGCCTTCATGGCGCCGATGGCCGCCGGGTCATTGAAGCAGAACACCGCATCGGGGCGCGGCGTTCGCTTCAGCAGTTCATTCATGGCATCGTAACCGCTCACGTCGCCACAATCGTCAATGGCAGTCTCTGCGACCACATATTTGGGCTGCACCTTGTGGCCGTGGGCCTGCAACGCTCTGGTGAAGCCGAGGTGGCGTGCGTTCCCGTTGCTGAAGGCAGGGCCGCGGATGTGGGCGATGCGGCGGTAGCCCTGTTCGATCAAGTGCCCGGTGGCGATGTAGCCGGCGAGTTCGTCATCGATGCCGACGAAATCGGCGACGAGCCCAGGCAGTGGCCGGTCGATAAGGACGTAGGGCACACGGCGCGATTCGATATCGCGAAAACTTTCTGCGGTGCCCTGGGCGGAGGCGATGATCAGCACGTCTACCTGGCGGGCTAACAGCAGATCGATCTCCTGGCGTTCGAGCGCGGGGTCTTCTTCGGAGGAGGCGATGACCAGGCTGTAACCGTGCGGCCGAATCTCCTTCGAAATCTGCTTCGCGATGGCCGCAAAAAAGGGATGCATCAGGCCGGGCACCACCAGCCCGACCATGTAAGTGCGCCCGGTGACCAGCGTGCGCGCGGCTAAGTTGGGGCGATAATTCAGTTCCTTCATGCGACGCAGGACGCGTTCGCGCGTGGCATCCCCAATGTCTGTGTGGTTGCGCAGAACCTTGGATACGGTCACGACGGACACGTTCAGATCTTGCGCGATGTCTTTCAGGCGAATGGACACGAAGAATGTTAGTTACATTATGACAACGGCAGCTTTTGCGCGTTAGAAGGTTTTGCGCAGCTCCGTGATGTGGGCAATGTGGTGCCGGCCGTGCCAGGAATAAAGATTGGCGGTTTTGGTCAGGTCCATGGCGCCCATTTGCGGATGGCGGAAGCTTCGGCTCCAATCGGGTTCCGCAAGTGAGCGCAGCAGCACGGTCCAGCGGGAATGCAGCGCTTCGAGCAGCGTGAGCGACGTTTCGGGAGGCGTGAGACGCGTATCGGCAAGCTCAGCCCAACGGTCTTCCGCATAGGGCTTGATGACCGGCTGATCTTCGGTGAGCGCGAGCTTGAAGCGCCCATAACTTTGCATGTGGCTATCGGCGACGTGGTGCACCAATTGGCGGACGGTCCAGCCGCCGGCGCGGTAAGGCGTCTCCCACTGTTCCGGAGTGAGACCTTCAACGGCATGGCGCAATTGAGCGGGCGTGTTCGCAATGTCTTCCACCCATTGTTCGCGATGGGCCGGGGTGGGGTTTACGGTAGCTTCGAACTTGCCGATGGGGTAGCGCGCGTCAGTCATGCGTACCATTATCGAGCGGATGTTAGCCTGAAGTCTTCCATGCAACTCGATATTACTTTGCCGGACGGTTCGCTGAAGCAGGTGCCCGCCGGTAGCACGCCGCTCGACATCGCCCGCGGAATCAGTCCGCGCCTGGCGGATGCCGCTCTCGTCGCGAAGGTGGACGGTGAGCTGTACGACCTTTTCCGTCCCCTGGAAGCGAATGCGAGCCTGCAGATTTTGACCGCGAAAGATCCGGAGGCGCTGTATGTCTACCGGCACTCGACGGCGCACCTGCTGGCGGCGGCGGTGCTGGATTTGTTTCCCGGTACGCAGCTGGGGATTGGGCCGCCAATTGACAATGGCTTCTATTACGATTTTCTGCGTGACGAATCGTTCACGCCGGAAGATTTGGAAAAGCTGGAAAAGCGCATGCATGAATTGCAGGCGCAGGACCTGAAGTTCGACCGTGTGCTGACTGGCAAGCCAGAGGGGTTAGCCAAGTATCGCGCCAGCGGCGAAGGCATGAAGGTAGAGCTGATTGAAGAGCGTGCCGGCGATATTTTTACGGAGTATACGCTGGGGCCCAAGTTCATCGATTTCTGCCGCGGGCCGCATGTGCCTTCGAGTTCGAAGCTGAAAGTGTTTAAGCTGCTTTCGGTGGCCGGAGCTTATTGGAAGGGCGACGAAAAGAATCAGCAGCTTCAGCGCATTTACGGCACCGCCTGGTTCACGCAGAAGGAGCAGGATGAATATCTGGCCAAGCTGGAAGAGGCCAGAAAACGCGATCATCGCAAGCTTGGGAAAGAGCTGGATTTGTTCAGCATTCAGGAACTGGCCGGGCCGGGGCTCATCTTCTTTCATCCGAAAGGCGGCATTGTCCGCAAGCAGATTGAAGACTGGATGCGCGATCAGTATTTGAAGCGTGGCTATTCGCTGGTATACACGCCGCATGTGGCGAAGCACGAACTTTGGAAGACTTCCGGGCACGCGAATTTCTATAGCGAAAACATGTTCGCGCGCATGGAGCTGGACGATGCCGAATACCAGCTGAAGCCGATGAACTGCCCGTTCCATATTCTGATTTACGCCGACAAACCGCATTCGTATCGCGACTTGCCGGTGCGCCTGGGCGAGTTGGGGACGGTGTATCGCTACGAACGTTCGGGCACGATGCACGGGCTGCTGCGCGTGCGCGGCTTTTGCCAGGACGACGCACACATTTTCTGCACGCCGGAACAGATTGAAGACGAAATTGTGAACTGCCTGCAATTCGCGGTGGATACGCTGAGCACCTATGGCTTCACGCAGTATGAGGCCGAGCTTTCGACTTGGGATAAGGGCGTGGGCGGGAAGTATGACGGGTCGCCGGAGCAATGGGAGCTGGCGGAGAATTCACTCCGGAAAGCGACGGAGCGGCTGGGTTTGAAAGTGAAGCTGATGCCGGATGAGGCGGCGTTTTACGGGCCCAAGATCGATATGAAGCTGGTGGATGCCATCGGCAGGCTGTGGCAGCTTTCCACGGTGCAGTTCGATTTCACTTTGCCGCAGCGCTTCAACCTGGAATACATCGGGGAAGACGGCAAGAAGCACCAGCCGCTGATGGTGCATCGCGCGCTGTATGGATCTGTGGAGCGCTTCTTCGGGATTTTGGTGGAGCATTACGCGGGTGCGTTTCCGGTTTGGCTGGCGCCCGTGCAGGCGATTGTTTTGCCGATCACGGACCGGCAGACTGAGTTCGCGCACCAGGTTCAGAAGCAACTGGACGCGGCGGGCATTCGCGCGACGGTGGACGATCGCAAGGAGAAAGTAAACCTGAAGATTCGCGAGGCTCAGCTGCAAAAGATTCCCTACATGCTGGTGGTGGGCGACAGGGAAGCGGCGTCGGGCGAAGTTTCCGTGCGCAATCGGAAGCATGGAGACCAGGGAGTTCGCCCAGTGGCGGAATTTCTTGCGACGATTCAGCAACAAATAGCGGATAAAATTCCTTCCGAGTGAGAAGACGGGGGAACTTTCTTGCCTTTCCTTCGTCATAATGGATACGGACAACCCCCCTTGTCCCGACACGTGAGGCGGCCGGCAATAACCACCCCCGGTTACCGGCTGCCCCCGTGTCAAGAACTTCGCGAAAGCCTAAAGTAATTTCGTGACCGGCCGATAAGACCTGTAAGGACCGAATCGTGGCGAGCGAAGAAAAGCTGGTAAAGGAGTGCCTGGAGCGAGCAGTGGCGGAGTTTGAAATGAACCCGCTGAGTGCGCAGGTGATGCGCCGGTTTGCCACGGACGCGCCGGTGCTCTTTACTCCCGTGGCGGTTTCCATGCTTCTGACGGCGAAGGAAACGGCGGGAATTCGATATCTTGCCGTGCTGCTGGTGACGCAGCCCTCCATCTTCAAACAGCTTTCGGACCCGTGGATGTTCTCGCGCAATCAGGCCGTAATGCTGACCAGGCGCCTGATGAGTGTCGATCCGTCGATAGATGTCCGCTTTGCCCGGCAATTACCAGCGCGCAGCGGCACCACGCCGGATACGATCGAGGGACAGGCTGCGGAAAGGGCGCTGGATATTCTGGACGAACTTTCGCCCGGGAAACGCGTGGTTCCTCTTTTAAGCCACCTGACCAGGCATCCGGACCCCAAGATTTCGGCAAAGGCTACGCTGCTGATTGGCAAGCGAGTGCAGAATCTTGCGTTTGCCAAGCGGCTGATCCTGGAAGAAACAGATCCGCGCATTCGAGCCAACGCGGTTGAAGGGGTGTGGGGAAACGATTCGCCAGCCGTCCAGCAGCTTTTTTGGGAGTGCCTGGACGACCGGCACAACCGTGTGGTGGGGAATGCGATGATGGGGCTGTACATGGCCGGTGAAGAAAAGATTACCGGCGTGGTTTCGCGTTTCGCGCACGATTACAAGGCAGACTTTCGCATGACGTCAGCATGGACCATGGGGCGGATTGGCACCGCGGATTTTTTGCCTACGCTTTCGCCGCTGTTGAAAGATCAACATCCCGGCGTGCGTACGGCGGCTCTGCGGTCGCTGCAAAATATCCGGCAAGTGGAGAAAATGCGGCGGTCCCGCGAGACGGATTCGGTAAAAGAAGTGCCCAGCGACGCACCCAGTGAGCAGCTGGTGGAAGTTCCGGATATTCAGGTGGAAATACGGCTGGACGGGTCGCACCACGCGGTCCGAACCCCGCGCTTTCGCCGATTTGCCGGGTGGTGACATGCTGGAAGGTGTCGGCAGAGGTTTTCTTAAACGAACAGGCAATTGAGGCGGTGCCGAACAGGCCGGCTGTTTTTCTGTTGCGGATGAAAGACGCCGCGCGGGAGCCGTACCTGTCTCGCACGCGAGTGTTGAAGCGGCGTTTGCTGCGGCTGGCGCGAATGCCGAACCTGATGAACGCGGTGGACCGCGTGGAGTATTGGGCGACCGGCTCCACGCTGGAATCCCAAATGGTGATGTATGGTTTGGCGCGAACCTGGTTCCCGGAAAAATATCTGAAGCTGTTGAATTTGCGAATGCCTTATTACCTTCGCATCTCCTTCGCGAACAGCTTTCCTCGCAGCCATATTGTGTCGCAATTGCCGCGGACGCCCGGTGTGAATTTCGGCCCGTTTCCGAGCCGCGCTTCGGCTGAACGGTTCGAGGGGCGCTTTCTGGATCTGTTTCAACTGCGGCGCTGTCCGGAAGAACTGCGGCCTTCGCCGGAACACCCTGGCTGCGTTTATGGCGAGATGGGCATGTGTCTGCGCCCGTGCCAGCAGCAGGTGAGCCAGGCAGAATATGGGACTGAGGTGGAACGCGCGGCGCAGTTTTTGAATACATCCGGCTTGACGCTGCTGAATTCCGCGCTTGAGGTTCGCGACCGCTTCAGTGAAGACATGGATTTCGAAGCTGCGGCGCGGCAGCATAAGCGAATCGAGAAAATTGAAGAAGTGCGCAAGCTGCGCGATGAGATGGCGCTGCCTGTAGATTCGCTCCATGCCATTGCGGTGACGCCCAGCGCGGAGCCTGAATCTGTGGAGCTTTCGCTGTTTCGTTTTGGGCACTGGCAGGGGGCGCGGCGCTTGAGCTTTCGCCTGGTGGAAGGGAAGCCGGTGTCGCTCGATAGCACGGTGCGGCAGGTGTACTCAAGTTTCGGCGCCGTGGAGCAGCCGTTGCGCGAGCGCCAGGAATATCTGGCCATCGCGGCGCGCTGGTTCTATTCCACGTGGCGGGATGGCGAGCTATTGTTCTTCGACAATCCCGAGGAACCTCCTTACCGGAAGCTGGTGCATGCCATTTCGCGCGTCCACCGTGGCATCGTCAGTACAACTGTTCCGGCGGACGGTGTTTCGGTCTAGCAGGACGCCGGGGGCTACGTGGATGCAGTGGCGGCCCATATCGTAGCCCATAATTTCGTTGTCTTCGATGGCGTTGGCGCGCGCGGGGTCGGGCCGTTCGGCGCCTTTGCCCAGATAGATTCCGGTGCGCAGGATGTCGGGCTCGTCCTTGCCGAGGAAGCAGCCGAACTTGGCGGCGCCGGCGGGGCAGTGGGCCATGTTCAGGTTCAGCAGATGATTTTTAGTAACGCGGTTGCCAGTGCCGATGATGAAGATGCCGCCGTATAGCGTGCCATCGATTGTGTTCTCCGTGATGAGCACGTTGCGCGACTGCATATCGGGATTGCTGTTGTTCATGATGATGCCGTAATTGCCGAAGGGATAGCTGGTGGGCTCGTCATGGTTCTGGCAGACGTTGCCGCTGACTTCGCCGTCATGGAAGCCGTCGAGGTCGATGCACTTGCCGTTGATTTCGGCGAAGTGATTGTTGCGATAGATGGATTTGTCGGTGTTGCCGGCCGTATCGATGCCGACGGGTACGCCACCGCCTTCGGCGTCGACAACTGCCACTGGGTAGCCGATGCGATTGCCGGTGTTGGTCTCCACGGTGACCTCTGTGGCGTGGCCCACCTGGATGGCGTCGCGGCCGATCTCGGCAAAGGTGTTTTCGGCGATGCGGCCATGCGCGTTGCGCTTGGTTTTGTAAAGCGAGTGGGTCCAGATGCCGTTGCCGGAGATATTTTTCAGGCCGCAGTGAAGGACCTCGAAATCGGCCGTGCCCTGTTCCAAAAGGATGCCGCCGGTGGCATTGTTGCGGCCCTTGGCGTTGCCGGAGCCGGAATTTTCGATGGTGACCCGGTCAATGACGACTTTGGAGGAATCGTTGATCAGGATGCCGAAGCCCGCGATCTCTTTCATGGCGACATCGCTGACGGTGGCTCCGGTGGCGCCTTCGAGGAAGATGCCGTTGTTGCGGGTCCACTGGGAAAAAGGGACGTCGGAGGGGGCCAGGGCTTGCGGCTTACCGAGGGCGGCGCGATTTCCTTCGAGCGAAAACTTTTCAAAGCGGATGTTGCGGGCGCCTTGCGAGGCAAAAAAGGCGCGGCCTTGAAAGGTGGTGGTGGCGCGCAGGATGGTTCCGGCTGCCGCGCCTCGGATGACAAGGTCGTGAGCGCCTGGGGGGATCTGCAACTCGCGCGAAATTTCGATCACGCCGGCGGGCAGGTCGATGGTGCCGGCGCCGGCCTTGAGGTTCGCGGCGATTGAGGCTTCGTCCGGAACGGCAAAGAGCAAGAGCGCGAGCAGTGCGGTCATGCGGTCACTTCCAGGGCGATGGGCTCGAAGCGCCGTTCGCCCAGGCGCACTTCCATCAGGTGCGGGCCGGGCGGCGTGGCTTCGGGGAGCCAGAAGCTGATGTCCCAGCGCTGGTTACGCGGATCGATACAGAACATTTCGACGCCGCGTACGGGGCGGCTGCCGATCGAGGCGTGGAAACTTTCGGGGTCGGTGACTTCTTCCATTTGCAGCTTGACGGTGCCGCCTTCGATGCGGCGGTCGGCCATCAGGTTGGTGCCGTCGGTGACGGATTCGATGCGCGGGACTGCGGGACCGGGCTCGATCACGCGCATCCATGCGGTGCGGCAGAGCGCGCGTGCGGCCCAAGTTAACGTGACGGGAACCAGGCCGGTGCGCGTGCCCGCGGGGAGCAGGATGTTGAACTGAGTGAGGCCGCCTTGTTCCGGGCCCAGGTAAGTGTTCGTGGCTTGGGCGCCATCTACAAGCGCGGTGAGAGTGTTGAGGTCGCAGCCGTGCGGCAGGTTCTCGATCCAAAGCGACGCGGAAGCTAAACGCCCGCTGGCGGGGACGGCGTGCTCACCGGTGTGCGAGTTGGCGATGGCGCGGATGCGGACGGGCGCGAGCTTGCGCCAGGTGGTCCACATATACTGCGTGCCCACGCCATCGAGCGCGAGCAAGTGGAGGCCGTTCTCCGCCGCGAACGCGCGAACTTCTTCGGCGCCGATGCGGAAGCCGCTCCAGGTGGTGTACGTTTGCGCGGTCTTCGGAAGGCCGTTCAATTGGAGATGCGCAATGCCGCCGGGGGCAAGCACGCGCGCCACTTCGCGCAGGTACCCGAACACGACATCGCCCGAAGGAATGTGCTGGAAGACGGCATAGGAATAGACGAAATCGAAGTAGCCGCCGGCGAAGGCGCGCAGATCGGATTGTTCGGCGTGATGGGCGTGAGCATGGGGAACTTGGGCCAGGTTCGCGCGGGCGCGGCCCACCATTTCATCGGAGATATCGATGCCGTGGATCTCTTCGAAGTGCGCGCTCATGGGACGCAGCAGGCGGCCGGGACCGCAACCGATTTCGAGCGCGCGGCGGCGCTGGGGCAGGCGCTTCAGTTCGGCTTCGAGAGCGCGTACCACGTCGGCGCCGGTTGTGAAGAACTCTTCGTCATCCTGTTCGCGCCGGCCGAAAGCCACGTAGTAATTTGCATCTTCGCGGGCACGCTGGTTCCATTCGGAACGCATCTGTTCCACGGTGTCGCGATCGTGCATAATCCAATGTAGCGCCACCCATGTTCAGCGTAAGCCTGCGATATGCATTGACCCTCTTCGCGCTGAACGCGTATGTGTGCATTCGCGTGTTCGGCCTGGAATACAGCCATCGCATGGATTCGATTGAAGGCGCGTACCTGGGAATTAGCCGGCACATTCTGGCCAGCTTCCCCGATCTTTCTTGGTGGCCTGCCTGGTATGGCGGCATCCCGTTTCAAAATTCTTATCCGCCTCTGTTGCATTATCTGGTGGCGCTTTTCGCGGGTGTGACGAAAGCTTCAGTGCCTCGCGCGCACCATTTCGTGACAGCGATTTTCTATTGCCTGGGGCCGGTGCTTGCGTTTGTGCTGATGAACCGGCTTTCGAAGCGGCCTTCGGCAAGCTTCTTCGCGGCGCTGTTTTATACGGTGCTCACGCCGACCGCGTTTCTGGTTCGCGCGGTGGCGAACGATATGGGGCATCCGCTGCGGCCGCGGCGCTTGGCAACGTTGATCGCTTACGGGGACGGGCCGCATCTGGCTTCGCTGGCGCTGGCGCCGTTGGCGCTGTATGCGCTGGATGTGGCGCTTACGCGTCGCAATGCATGGCGCTATGGTGGCGCGGTTTTGGCGATGGCGTCGGTGGCTTGCACGAATTGGTTGGGCGCCTTCGCGCTCGCCATGCTGATTCCGTGTTACCTGGCGACGATGCGCGGCTGGCGCGATTGGCTTGTGACCGGCGGCCTTGGCGTGGCGGCTTACGCGGTTGTTTCGCCGCTGCTGCCTCCGTCTTTGATTCGCACGATTCAGTTCAATGCGCAGACCATTGGCGGCGATTGGAGCAAGGCTCCGGGCGAATTGGCGCGGTATGGGCCGTTCCTGCTGGTGGGGTTGGCGCTTATGTGGTTCGGGATGCGGCGGTTGCAGGTTCCGGCGTATCTGCAGATGCTGGTGCTGGCGACGGGTGTGTTCGGGTTTATCAGCTTGAGCTTTGAGTGGTTCGGAATCGCTGTGGTTCCGCAGCCGGACCGCTACATGATGGAACTCGATTTGGTTCTGGCACTTACGCTGGCCATGGCTGCTGCGCTGCTGCCGCGAAGGACGGCGACGCTGCTGGCTATTCTGTTTTGCTTCTTCAGCGCGGAGCAACTCTACAGGGGCAACCGCTTTGGACGCGGGCTCATCAAGCCCATCGACATCGCGACTACTGTGGAATTCCGCATTGCGGATTGGTGCGATCGCAACCTGCGCGGTGCGCGCGTGATGGCGCCGGGCAGTATTCAATTTTTCTTCAACGCCTTTACGGAGACTCCGCAGTTGGGCGGCGGATTTGAAAACGGCGTGGTGAATTACGTGGACCGCATTGCGCAGTATCAGGTGCGCAGCGGCGATGGCGTGACGCCTATGAACGATGTGCCGGTTTCCGTGCTGTGGCTGAAAGCGTTCGGCGTGCAGGCGGTGGCGGCGGGCGGGAAACAGACCCGCGAGTATTTTCACGCCTTCACAAACGGAGCGAAGTTTACGGGCGTGCTGCCGGAGCTTTACCGCGATGGCGATGACGCGGTGTACAAGGTGCCGCTTCGGAGTACGTCGCTGGCGCATGTGATGGCGCCGTCGCAATTGGTGACGCACCAGCCGGTGAACGGAATCGATCTGGTGGAGCTGCGGCGCTATGTGGAAGCGCTGGACGACCCGGCTTTACCGGAAGCGCAATTCGTTTGGCGTACGCAGCACTCGGCGGAAATTTTGGCGGATCTTAGTGCGGGGCAGGTGGCGCAGGTGCAGGTAACGTATCACCCGGGGTGGCATGCGACGGTGAACGGGAGGGCGGCGCGGCTGATTCCGGATGGCCTGGGCTTCTTCGCGATTGCGCCGGATTGCACGGGCAGGTGCCGTATGGAACTCGTCTATGATGGGGGTCGTGAACAGCAAATTGCGCGGGTGGCGAGCGGGCTTCTCTTACTATGCTGGTTAGCGTGGGCGGGCATGAGTATGAGGTGGCGGAAGGCGCAATCTATGGGATTGTTGGGGCAGAGTTAGAGCACGTCCAGGCGGTGGGCGCACTGGTTTCGAACCATGCGCTGGCCCGGCTTCCACGCTTCGAGCGCGAGCAGGCGATCACGGAATTGGAGCAGGTGCGGCGTGCCGGTGGCACGGTCGTGTTGCTTTCGCATGATGAAGCACTGCTCGAGCGCCTGGCCGATGAGCTTTGGTGGTTTCACGAGGCCGAGATGCAGGAGCGCGGTGCGCCGGCCGTTGTGCTTGCGAAGTACAGGGCGCATGTTTCGCAGCGCCTTCGCGAGGCTGCTGAAGGTCATAGCGTTGCGCTGAAGCCTTCTATGCGGCGCGGCGACGGGCGGGCGTCCGTTGAAAAAGTGGAACTGCTGGGTGCCAACGGGCTGCCGACGGCAGCTTGGCAGAGTGGCGAAGAAGCGACCGTTCGCGTGAGCGTGCAATTTGCGCATGAGGTGGCCGACCCGGTGATCGGCATCCTGATTCGCACGCGCATCGGCCTGAACGTGTATGGCACGAATACGGAACTGGAGCAGTTGCATTTCGGTCCGGTGGCGGCGCATCATGCGGTGCAGATCCGGTTCACTTTCGCATGCCAGCTTTGTCCGGGCGAATACACGCTGACGGTGGCGTCGCACGATCCGGACGGCGCCTGGCACGATTGGCTGGAAGATGCCGTCGCGTTTACGGTGTTCGACAAGCGCTATACGGCGGGCGTCGCCAACCTGCGGGCCAAGGTGAGCCTCCAGAACATATAATAGAGAAATGTTTTGGCTGGCTCTGGTTGCCGCGGCGGCTTGCGGCGCGCTGGTGGTGTGGGTGGTGCTGCGCGAAGAGAACATCAAATTGCGCGAACGGCTGGCTTCGGCCACGGCTTCGCGGGAGCAGGTTTCGAACGAATTTCGGGCGCTGGCGGCGGATGCGTTGCGCGGCAACAATGAGCAGTTTTTGCACTTGGCGGAAAGCAGTCTGGAACGGAAACAGAGCGCGGTGGATGAGCTGGTGAAGCCGTTGAAGGCGTCGCTTGAAAAAGTGGACGCGCACATTCACGCCATGGAAGTGCAGCGTACGGGCGCCTACGCCACGCTGACGCAGCAGGTGCGCACGATGGCGGAAACGCAGATGAAATTATCCGACGAAACGCGCCGGCTGGTGGAGGCGCTGCGGACGCCGGCGGCGCGCGGCCGGTGGGGCGAGATTCAACTGCGGCGCGTGGTGGAAATGGCGGGCATGCTGGCCTATTGCGATTTCACTGAGCAGCATACGGCCGGGCCGGAGGGCAACCGGATACGGCCGGATTTAATTGTGCGGCTGCCGAATGAAAAACGCATCGTGGTGGATTCCAAGGTGCCGCTGAAGAGCTATTTGGAATCGCTTGAAGAGACCACGGAGGCCGGGCGCGCGGTGAAGCTGAAGCAGCATGCCGGGCAAATTCGCAACCACCTTCGCAGCTTGAGTGAGAAAGCTTATTGGGCTCAATTTCAGCCTGCGCCGGAGTTCGCGATTCTGTTTTTGCCGGGCGAAATTTTCTTTAGCGCTGCGCTGCAGCAGGATCCGGAACTGATTGAGTTTGGCGTGAACCAGAACGTGATTCTGGCTACGCCCACCACGTTGATTGCGCTGCTGAAGGCCGTTGCGTTCGGGTGGAAGCAGGACCAGTTTACGGAGAATGCGAAAGAGGTGCTGGACCTGGGCTGCACCCTGTATGAGCGGATCAGGCTGTTTACGGAGCACTATAACGAGATCGGCAAGAATCTGAATCGAGCGGCGACGGCCTATAACAAAGCCAATAGTTCGCTTGAGACAAGACTGCTGCCCGCGGCGAAGCGGTTTGAGGCGCTAGGCGTGAGCAAGGGCGAACCGCTGCCGGAGTTGGTGGAAGCGGAACAACTGCCCTGGACGCTTCGGGCGAGCTAACTACGCTCTTTGGAATCGATGATGAATGTCGGCGTGAGGCCGGCGGAGGTGGAAAAGGCGCTGGCGTTGGCGGCGCTTACCCAACTGGAACAGCCGGACACTTTGCCGAGGAAAACTTGCGGGTGAACATCCACTTGCATTTCCTTAAATTCCAGGTGCCCGTAGTTGAGCATGGGGAAGAGGAAGCGCGCGGCTTCCACGGTTTCCTGCACCACATACGGCGTGCGCTGGGCCTGGCGGACGGAGCGTTCCCAGGCGGTTTGATCCTGAGCGGCTCCTACAAAAGTGGGGTCGTCGCCGGAATCGTCATTCGGCTTTAGGACCAGAGTCTCGCGATTTTCGTGGATGAAATCGAGCAGATTCACCTGATCGGCGCCGTGGGTGGTCATGCCGGCTTTTACTAAGCGGGTCCAGGGCAGATGGTCGCGAATGGCCTTGCGTTCGAGCGGCGGAAATTTCGCGGTGAGCGCGTCGTCGGTCAGCAAGCTAAACATGGAGCGCTTTTGCGCCAGCTCGGAGCGGAAGCTATTGACCATGCACACCTTTTTATCGCGATAAGCGGCCACCAGCGGATGCGAAAGATTGAATTTCACCAGAAATTCCTGCACGCCGATGCGGCGGTAAATCAGGTTAATGGGGAAATTGCCGGCGCGCAGCACGCCATTGCGATATTCGAGCTGCTCCGGGAACACGATTTCGCAATCGAAGCCCTCCTTGCGGAAGAAATCGCGGAAAAGTTCGAATTCGCTGGAGCCGGACGGATTTTTAAATTCGAGAATGGCGATGTGCGGCTTACCGGCGCCGCCAAACTGTTTGTAGGCCTTCAGCAAAGCGGCCAGGAACGGGCGCTTGCCACCCACGCGGGTGAGATTGTAACGGCGGCGGAACTCTTTTACGGGGGGACAATCGTAAAAAATGTCGCTCAGGCCTTCGGAATATGCGACTCCGGTGGGCGAATCCGGGTTGTACTGCATCACATGCAGCGACCCGTTATTGAGCTGCAGATCCAGCTTCGACGACACTTCCGGCACGTCGTAACCGGGATCGATGGCGGCCAGCATTTTTTCAGCAGGCAATAACTGCATGCGGGCCAGCAGGGCAGGCGAAGCAAGCACCATTTTCTGCATCCGGTCAATGGCAGACATGAGTGCTTCTCCAGCTTTTACCAGAGAATCATACTGTTTCTGCGTGACGAAATTAGGGCGCAGGAATGGACAGAGAAGCCGGCCTCCACTGGAGAGGTTTTCGGATTCCATCTGTTGCTGTAACACTTTTACCCACGATAAATCGCGGTAGGGTTCAGATTCGAGTATACGGTGATACCGGGCGATCGCTTCGTTCAACTGTGACATGCTTCGTCATCAACCATTTCCAGTATCAGTATGGCACGATTTTTGGCAGGCCGCGTGCTAGGGACGGTCGAAAACGGCCCTAGATTATTGATTACAAAAGAGTTAATTTTCCTGTAACTCTTTTTTTCTACTATGTGCTTTTATGAATGAGGCCTATTTTCCCTCTTTTGCAATTCGCACGCGCGCGCCTTCCAGCTTGCGCGTTACGTTGGCAATTTCCACGGGGTCGGCCTCTGAAGGAGCGGTGGCGCCCCACTCTTTGAGCGAAGCCTGCCATTGCTGAATGGCTTCGCGCACTTTGCCTTCCTTCATGTACACGTCGCCCAGATGATCGTGAACCGTGGGGTCGGTTTTGATGCTTTCGAGCGCTTTTCGCAGGCTGTCTTCGGCTTGCTGCAAACGATTCTGGCGGTATTGCACCCAGCCGAGCGAATCGAGATATGCGCCATTACCGGGTTCTAATTCCACGGCTCTGGAAATCATTTTTTGGGCTTCTTCCAGGCGAATATTCCTGTCGGCCAGCATGTAACCCAGGTAATTCAGAGCGCCGGCATTATCGGGATCGGTCTCCAGAACCTTGCGAAATTCGGCTTCGGCGGCATCGAAATTCTTTTGCTTTTCGAGCATGGCGCCGCGGGCAAATTGTACCCCCTGCTTTTCCGGCTTGGTGGTGGAGAGCGCTTCGGCCTGGTTCAGCGCTTTGGCTTCTTCGGCATATTTCTTGCCGCGCTCATAAAGTTGGGCGATGACCAACAGAGTTTCGCGGTCGGGCTCGCCCTGTGCGCGCAGCTCAGCGACGGCGGCATCGGTTTTTCCGGCATCCACTAATAAGGAGGCATGCAACTGCACCAGCGCGCGGTCTTTGGGGAACTTTTTCAGGCCGGCTTCAATTTCCTGCATGGCTGCCGTGGAATTTTTCGCGATCCGGTAGGTTTCGGCTACCTGGAGAGAGGTGTGGGCGCCTTGATCGGGGTCCGATTCGGCCACCTGACGGAAGGCGGCAATGGCTTCCGGATATTGATTCTGGGCGCGATACAAAAAGCCGAGACGATCCAGCAGGCGGCTGCGGACACGCTTATCTTCTTCGTTGGCCTGCTTGCGCGCGGTGCTATCCACCAGGCTTTTCAGCACGGTGATGGCTTCCGTAGGCTTGCCTTCGGCTTCCAGCAGATTCACTTCGTCATAGGCCACCTCAATGTTGTTTCCATCGAGAGCTTTGGCTTTGGCGAAGGCGGCGCGGGCCTGCGCGAACTCTTTTTTCTGCAGGTAGATTTCGGCAATCCGTAACTGCACCTGCGCATCTTTGGGCTCTTCAGCGGCGATTTCGCCGTAGATGGCAAGGGCCTCGTCTTCTTTATCGGAAAACAGAAGATCGCGCGCCAGATAGCGCTTCACGGTACCGGTTTCCTGCACCATGGGGAGCATTTGTTTCCAGGTGGCGGCGGCGTTGCGCCAGTCCTTACTTTGTTCGTAGAACTGCGCCAGTGCGTTGAGGGTACGCGGGTTGGGATCTTTTTCGGTGGCGCGCTTCAGCATCTCAATGGCGCCGGTGGTGTTCCCCACGTCGGAATAAACCATGGCAAGGCCGGTGAGCGCTTCCTCGTTATCGGATTCCATGGCCAGCACGGCTTTATAGGCCTTTTCAGATTCGACGCTCTTGTGCGCCAAGCGATAAAGGCGCGCCAGCACCAACTGGCTCTCTTGATCTTTAGCGTCTTTCGCGATGATGGATTGATACTGCTCGATCGATTTCGCCAGCATCTTTTCATCGATGCGGCCCTGCTGGGCATCGCCGATGAGGCGCGTATAGATGCGGCCCAACATGCGCCGGGCGTCCAGATTGTCAGGGTTCTGCCGCAGCAGATCTTCGGCTTCGGTGACGGCGCGGTTCAACTGGCCGGACTGTATATAAAGGTCAGTCAGCTCTTGAGAGAGAAAGGTGGCGCTGGGGTCCTGCTTCAGGGCAAGCCGGTAAAATTCGATGGCCTTGGTTAGATATTCGCCTTTGTTGCCGTACGCACCGGCCATTTCCGCGTAGAGATGGCCCATGGAAAAGTTATAGTAAGCCGCGCTTTTATCGCTAATGGCGGCTTTGGTTTCGGCGGGCTTACGCTCCTGCTGCGCTTCGGCAAAGGGCGAAGCCGCCGCCAGAAGTACCGCGAACAAAGGAAAAGCAAACTTCAGGCGTCGGTTCATGTAGGATTTCTCTCTCTGCTCGGGGGACAATTTGAGCAAGGTGGCTTCTCCCCCGTATTGTACTCGTAACCCGCTATTAGCAATTGTTGGCCCCACCGGGGCGGGGAAGAGTGAGCTTGCGTTGCGCATCGCTGAGCAGTTTGACGGCGAGATTGTCAATTGCGATTCAATGCAGATTTATCGCGGATTCGATATTGGGACGGCGAAGCTGAGTTTGGCTGAGCGGCGCGGCATTCCGCATCATTTGCTGGATATCGCGGAGGCGGCGGAAGTATTCTCGGCAGGCGACTATGCGCGCGAGGCGAGGCTTGCCATTGCCGGAATTCGGGAACGCGGGCGTTTGCCGATTGTGGTGGGGGGGACCGGTTTTTACTTGCGCGCGCTGCTGGACGGACTGCCCGATTTGCCGCCCCGAAACGATTGTCTGCGGGCGCGTTTGGAGGGGAACCCGCGTTTGCACAGACTGTTAACGCGACTGGACAAGCGCGCGGCCGAACGCCTGCACCCAAACGATACGGCGCGCGTTGTGCGGGCGCTGGAAATTCGGCTGCTGACGGGGCGGGCGTCGCCGGAACAGGCGCCGGGCTCGGGAATGAGTGGGTTCGACGTACGTAAGATCGCGCTGCTTCCGGAGCGGAAAGCGCTGTACGCCAAGCTGGATGAACGGACTGAGCGGATGTTCAGGAGCGGGCTTCTGGATGAGGTTCGGGGGCTGCTGGCTGCCGGCATTCCGGCGGACGCGAAGCCGTTTCAGGCAGTGGGCTACCGGCAGGCGCTGGCTGCGGTGCAAGGCGGGATGGGCGTGGATGAGGCGATTGCGCGGGCGCAACAAGCCACCCGAAACTACGCCAAACGGCAGATAACGTGGTTTCGAAACGATCCGGGCACGGAGAGCATCTTACAATTCGGCAACAATGTCACCGATTTGCGCATCTAAACTTTTTTAGCCGCTCATGCCCTCTTCTTCGCACTTGCCCCCCACCCAAGCCCCCGCTTATACTGACCTTTTCGCGGACTCGCCCATGATGACTCTAACGGCGCAAGACCAGGACCCGCTTTCCCCGCAACGCGAGGCCGCGTTCTTCTACGGACTCTTTCTGCGGGGCCATTCGCTGGAAGACCTGCGCCAGGACATCGATATCCCCCGCAAGACCCTGGACAAGTGGCTTCGTGCGAAGGACTTCGAAAACACGTTCATCGAGAATCTGCAGCGCGTCTATAACTACCGGAAGCAGGTGCTGGCGGTGTTCGACGCCCTGGTCAGCAATGAACAGAACCGCCTTCAGTAAGGCTGCCGGACTGCTTCTTTTCAGCGCCGGTCTTCTGGTTGCTTTTCAAATTAACTTTAAGCAGTACGCGGGTGAGGAGGATAATCCGCTGCCGGTGCCGCCGAACGCGTATGAGCGTACGGAGTGGGCGTTTGCGCGGTTGAAATATCCTTCGGGCCGCTATGCGGGGTTTTGGGGCGGGCGCGGTTCCTGGCCGACCGATTTTCCGAAGGCCGACCGGCAATTCGTGACAGGTGTGAGCCGTTTGACGCGCATCCACGTGCGGTCGAGCGAGCAGGTTATCGATCTGGATGACGCGGCGAATCCGCGCGAGATTTTCAATTGGCCGTGGGTGTACGCGGTGGAGGTGGGCCATTGGGATTTGACTCAAGCCCAATGCGCTTTGATGCGAGACTATCTGCTGCGCGGCGGCTTCCTGATGGTGGACGATTTCCACGGTAACTATGAGTGGGATGTGTTCAACCAGAGCATGGCCAGGATATTTCCGGATCGGCCGATTGTGGAGATTCCGGAAGCCGACCCGATTTTCCATACGATTTATAACTTAGACCGGAAGTTACAAGTGCCTGGGATTGTGTATCTGGAGAGCCATAAGATTTACGAGAAGGATGGGACCATTCCGCACTGGCGCGGCGTGTATGACGACCACGGCAGAGTAATGGCCGCGATGACTTTCAATCAGGATAATGGCGATGCCTGGGAGCATGCCGATAATCCGCTGTATGAAGAGAAGTACACGAGCCAGGCGTATCGGCTGGGAATTAATTATATTGTTTATGCCATGACGCATTGAAGGGCGTGTGGCGTAGAGTGAGGCGGGCGAGTGGCTGTTCTTCTACCGAGCCAACCGCCTCCACCCCCGCATTGTTGACCAGTATGTCGATGGTGCCGGTGATGAGGACGGTTGCCATGTGTGTTGTACATCGTAAGCAATCCGGCCAAGTACAATAAGAACGTAATGCCGTTTCTGTGCAGCATCTGTGAAGAAGAATCGACGCGCATCTGCGTAAGCTGCACCAAAGATACCTGCCGCAATCATCTTTGCGATAAGTGTCTGAGCTGCAGCGATTGTTGCGCTTGTGAAGTGCCTTTAGAGGAGCAATCGATGGTTCGCCAACACCGCGTTTACGCCATGACGCCTGAGCCCATACCCACGCCTCACCCGATGCCCGACCCTGACCCCGCGCCCGATCCGGAACCTCTTCTCAAGTAAGCGGCTTCGAGTTGTTTGCGCGCGAATTGGCAATCTTTCTGAATCGCGCCGAGTTCGTCGGTGGGTGTGTATTCCACGCGCAGGGAGAGTGGGCCGGTAAAGTTCGCGTCCGCCAGAGTGGCGAACAGGCGCGCGAAATCCATGGCTCCTTCGCCTAGGGGACAGGGGGCTGCGCCTGCTTTTTCGGGCTTGAAATCTTTCAGGACCACGGCACGCAAGCGCGGCAACAAGGGCTTCAACGCTTCCGGCCATTTCTCGCCGTGATGAATGGGGTCGAAGTATGCGCCTGCCCACTTGGGATCGATGCCGGTAAGGGTATCCGAAACACTCCAATCCGTTTCGCCCGCGTTCTCTGACGTGTAATTGTGCAGCGCCATGGCGATGCGGTAGCGTGAGCCGATACTCAGCAGGCCGGCAATATCGCGGCGGTAAAGCGCATTGCCTTCGCGCCAATCGCCCACGCGGTAGAGCGGGATGCTGGTGCGGCCGGCGATGGCCAGCACGGGCAGCGCGCCGGGGTCGGATTGCGACGTGAGCGCGGTGGTGATGAGCGGGCATTCCAGGCCCGCGCCGGCGATGCTTTCGAACGCGCGCACCAGATCCACATTCGAAAGCTGCGGTTCCACGTGGCCGCCCGGGCGCACCGTTAGATCCACGCCGTCGAAGCCCATCTGCTTGACGATTTCGCCCAGGTCCGTATAACCCACTTTGGCCATGGCTTTCGAAAACAGGCACAGCTTTGGAAGCGCTAGCGGGGTGGCGGCGGCGCTGCGTAGTGAACTCGCCGCGCCTAAGGTGGCCAGCTCCAATGCGCGCCGGCGGGTCACAAGCAGACTATGCCGCCGCGTTACGGGCGGCGAACCCGGAGGTCTGCAGCGCGGCGAAAATTTCACGCGTCGCGGTGCTGCGGTTGAGTGTGTAAAAGTGGATGCCCGGGGCGCCGCCCATGAGCAGGTCCATGCATTGTGAGGTGGCATGCGCGACGCCCAACTGTTGCACAGCATGCACATCGTCGCGCCTGCGGTTCAGCTCAGCGGCCAGTTTGAAAGGCAGCGTGGCTCCGCATGCGGCGGTGAAACGCTCAATGCTGGAGGCGTTCGTGATGGGCATGATGCCGGGCACGATGGGCACGTGAATGCCGGCAGCGCGCGCGCGTTCCACGAATTCGAAATAGACGCGATTATCGAAGAAGAGCTGCGTGGTGATGAAATCCAGCCCCTCTTCCACCTTCCGTTTCAGGTGGTCCAGATCGACCGCGGGGTTCGCACACTCCACATGTTTTTCCGGGTAGCCGGCGCCGCCGATACATACCGCCGCCCCCGATTGCCCGCGTATGAAAGCCACCAGTTCCGAGGCGTAAGAGAAGCCGCCCTCCACGGCCTGAAACGATTTTTCGCCCTTCGGCGGATCGCCGCGAAGCGCCAGAATGTTGTCCACTCCGTTGTCGGCCAGGCGGCGCAACACCTGGCTGAGTTCCTCGCGAGTGGAGCCTACGCAGGTTAGATGCGCCATGGCTTCAATGCCGGTATCGCGCTTGATGCGGGTGACGATATCGATGGTTTTTTCACGCGTGGAGCCGCCTGCGCCATAGGTTACCGAAACGAACGTAGGCCGCAGCTCCGCCAATTCCGCAATGGTGTTTTCCAACTGCGCCGCGGCTTCATCGTTCTTCGGCGGGAAGAATTCAAAAGAGAACGAAGGGTTGCCCGCGGCTAAGAGCTCCCGAATCAGCATTAACGTTCATTGTAAACGCGCGGCGCGCGCCCGCCGGTTGCGGCTAGAATCTTTAGTACGTGCGCCTCTCAGAAATTTGCGTAAACCGCCCCGTATTCGCGTTCATGCTGATCGCGTTTCTGGTTGTGCTGGGCCTGTTCTCTTTTCAGAAACTCGGGGTCGATCTGTTCCCCCGCAGCGATCCGGCGACCGTCTATATCAGCGCGCAATTGCCCGGCGCAACGCCCGAAGAGCTCACCTCGCAGGTGATGCTGCCGCTTGAAGAGGCGGTTGCGGCGGTTAGCGGCATCGATGAAATGCGCGCGGTAGTCACCGAAGGCAACGGCAATCTGATTGTCACCTTCGCGCTCGAAAAAGATATCTCGCAAGCCACGGAAGATGTTCGCGAAAAAGTGGCGGGCGTGCTGCGGAATCTGCCGCCGAACCTGCTGCCGCCTGTCGTGCAAAAAGCGGACCCCGATTCCGACCCGGTCATCACGCTGGTGCTAAGCGGGAACCGCACGCCGCGCGAACTTTCTGAAATTGCCGATAAGCAGATCCGGCGCGCGCTCGAAACGGTGGACGGCGTGGCCAGCATCAGCATCAGCGGCGGCCAGAATCGCCAGATCAATGTGTTTCTGGATATCAATAAGCTCTCCGGCTACAATCTGACCGCGCAGGATGTGCGGAGCGCGCTGCAGAACGAAAATGTGGAAGCGCCCGGCGGCCGCATTGTGCGCGGCGTGAGTGAAATGGGCGTGCGCACGTTGGGTCGCGTAGACCGCGTGGAAGATTTCAACGGCATGATTGTGAAGAACGCGGCCGGCTCGCCCATACGCATTCGCGACATCGGCAACGTGGTGGATGGCATGGCCGAAAAGCGTTCCTTCGCGCAGTACCAAGGCACGCCGGCCATCGTCATGGAAGTGCGCCGGCAGACCGGCGTGAACACGGTGCAGACCGTGGAAGGCGTGAAGAAGCGCCTCCTCACGCTGGCGAATGAACTGCCGCCGGGCACGCATATTGAGTCCATTAAGGACCAGGCCATTTACATCAAGGCGTCGGTTGCGGCTCTTGAAGAGCACCTCATTTTGGGCAGCCTGTTCGCCTCGCTGATTGTGTGGCTGTTCATTCGCGATTGGCGCAGCGTGCTGATCAGTTCCATCGCGATTCCCACTTCCATCATCACCACGTTCACCCTTTTGAAGGCCATGGATTTCACGCTGAACTCCATGACGCTGCTCGGGCTGACGCTGGCCGTGGGCATCGTGATCGATGACGCCATCATCGTGCTTGAAAATATTTATCGCTTCATCGAAGAGAAAGACATGCCGCCTATCGAGGCAGCGGTGCGCGCGACGAAGGAGATTGCGCTGGCCGTGGTGGCCACCACCGTTTCGCTGGTAATCATCTTCGTGCCCATCGCCTTCATGACCGGGTATGCACGCCGGTTCGTGAACCAGTTCGGATGGACCATGGCGTTCTCCATCATCGTCTCCATGCTGGTGGCGTTCACGCTGACGCCTGCGTTGAGCGCGCGAATGTTGCGCAAGAAGACGGGCGCGAAAGGCGCACAGAAGCATGGCGAACACAACGGCATTTTCGACCGCGCGTATGTTGCGGTGCTCGGGTGGTCTCTGAATCACCGCTATGCCATCGTGCTGCTGTGCTTGGTGGTGTTCGGGTCCACGTTTTTCATCAATCGCTATGTAGGCCGCGATTGGATGCCGCAGGAAGACCAGGCCATGCTCGGCGTTTCGACGGAGATGCCCGAAGGCTATTCGCTGGAAGCGACGGAAAAGACAGCGGTGGAAATGGGGCGGCGCATTCAAGAGCATGTGCCCGAAGTGACCGCGGTCATTCCTGCGTCGATGGGGTTTCTCAACCGCGTGACCATGGCCGACATGACGCTCTTGTTGAAGGACGCCTCCGAGCGCGGCAACATCACCCAGGTTGCGGCGAAGGTGCGCGAGATTACCAGCCAGTATCCTTACACGCGTCCGCGCATTAATTTTCCGAACTCGCTGGGTGGCCGCGATTCCTTCGCGCCTATTCGTGGGCAACTCTTAGGGCCGGATGTGCGTGTGCTGGCGCGCGTGGCAAAGGAACTGGCGCAGAAGTTACAACAGACGAAATCCGTGGTGGATGTGAAGGCGAACATCAACCTGAGCGACCCCGAGTTGCAGATTGCGCTCGACCGTGCGAAGGCCAGCGATTTGGGCGTGCGCGTGGCCGATGTGACCGGCGCGGTACGGCTGCTGATGTCCGGCGAAGATCAGATCTCCACCTTCAAAGAGGGGCCGGAGCAGTATCCCGTGATGGTGCGCCTGATGCCCGGGCAGCGTGACGATCCGGAAGTGTTGAGCCGGCTTTTGATTCCCTCGGCGAAGCTGGGTTTGATTCGTCTGGATTCGGTGGCGAATCTGAATCGCGGCTTCGGGCCGAGCCGCATCGATCGCTACAACCGCCAGTTTTCCGTGGGTATTTACGGCAATGTGGCTCCGGACCATTCGCTGCAGGAGGCGGCCGACGATACCGCCGCGCTGGTGAAAACCTTGGACCTGCCGCCCGGCTATTCCATGAAGTTTTCAGGCCAGGTGAAGGTGCTGGAAGAAACCACCACGAACATGATTCTGGCTATTGGCCTCGCGTCCATCTTTATGTATATGGTGCTGGCCGCTCAATTCGAAAGCCTGGTGCAGCCCGCGATCATCATGCTGACGCTGCCGCTTTCCATTCCCTTCGCGCTCATTTCGCTGATCGCGACGGGCCGTTCGCTAAACCTGTTCAGTGCGCTCGGAATTCTGCTGCTACTGGGGATCGTGAAGAAGAACGGCATTCTGCAGATCGATTACATGAACCATTTGCGCGCGCTAGGGCACCCGATGCGCTATGTAATTTTGGAAGCGAACCGCGTGCGGCTGCGGCCCATTCTGATGACCACGTTTTCGATTGTGGCCGGCTTAATTCCGACGGCCATCGGCATCGGCGCCGGAGCGTCGCAGAGAAGCGCTATCGCGGTGACCATTATCGGCGGCCAGACGCTTTGCCTGGCGCTGAGCCTGCTGGTGGTGCCGGTGGGTTATTCGTTCGTGGAGGATGCCAAGGTGTATTTCGCCAAGCGCAGAGAGAAGGTGCCGGTGTCTCCGCAACCATCGCCGGTGTAAGGCTGCGCGGTTAACCCTGCAGGTAAAGCCGTGGGAAAAGGTCTTCCAGCGAACTGCTGGGGAAGCGCAAAGAGACGGGCCCTTTCGGCGTTGCGGAAGCCAGCAAGCCTTCGGACAACAAGTCGTTCAACACGCGCCGCGCGGAGCGTTCGGGCAGTCCGGTGATGCGTAATATTTCACCGCGTTTGAACTCGCCGCGAATGAGTGCCTCTTCCAGCAATCGCGACGATTCCGGTTTGAGTGTGGAACTCTGCGCGACGTATCTTCTGAAGCGTTGGGCCAGCGCTTCGATCTGAAAGAGATTGGACATGAACGTGACCTGATCGAGACACACTTTCAGGAACCACAGGGTGAACTCTTTCAGGGCCTTTAAAGAAAGGGAACCGCGGCCGTCTAAACCGCCCTGCCGTGGCGTATCGGCGTAATCCATCATGCGCTTGTACTCCGCGCGGCCGGAAAGGCCACGAGCGAGTCCGCGGGACACGGACCATAATCCGTGCGCGCCAATTTCGGCCGTGTGCGCCATTGCGTGGCTCATCAATCGGCTGACGCGGCCGTTGCCATCGGCGAAAGGGTGAATAAAATTGAAGCGGTGGTGGGCGGCCGGAATGGCTAGGATGCGCGCTGCCTTCCCGGCGCCTTTCTGGCGATAACGCCATTCAAAGTGGTGCATGAAGGCGGCGACACGGTCGCTGGCGGGAGGCACGTGCCGGCCTACGGCTACTTCGTGTTCCGGCAGAGATCGCCACTGCCCTGGCTCCATGACGAACTCCCGGCCCGCGCCGGTAATGCGCAGCATGGAGTCAGGCGCTTCCCGGTAAAATTCGCGATGAAGATGAAGGATGAACTCCGAGGAAGTTGGATCGGGAAGTTGGCCGTTTGCGGATTGCTGGTCAATGGTGGCCTGCACTCTTATGTGAGCCTTCGCTTCCAGTTGAAGATCGCGGCGGCTCTCATCGGAATCCAGTTCGCCGGAAAGCGCGCGTTCGATATCTCGCGGCCGGGTATTGTGGCCTTCAATCAGGTTGCTGTAATAGGTGTTCATGATGCGAACCAGGCCGGCCAGATTCGAGGCCGTTTGCGGGTGCAGAGCGGAACCGAGCGTGGCGGCTTTGGCGGAAAGCTCGGCAATCACGTCGGCAACGGCCACGGGAGCGTCTTCAAGCAGAGCGGGCTCCATTCGGCCGATGGTTTCGTGGCCGGTGTTGGATGGCATCGTAGTGATTCATTATAAACAGGATAGACGGTAATATTTATTAAATTGGCCGATCTTTTGGCCGATCTTTCTGGCCGATGTTGCCCATCCTCGGCATTTGAAAATTAGCTTGTTCCCGCGCTCGAAATGAGAAATACTAGACCCATGCGGTTTCTGCTTGCATTGTGGGCTGTGGCGGCGTGCGCGGAAACCACGTACACCAAGGATATTTCACGGCTGCTCCAGGCCAAGTGCCAGCAGTGCCATCAACCGAACGCGGTCGCGCCGATGTCGCTGTTGACTTACGACGACGCCGTGACCAATGGCGAAGACATCAAGCGAGTGTTGAATGCAAAGCTGATGCCCCCCTGGAAGCCGGTGGAAGGGTTCGGTTCGTTTCGTAATTCTTACGGCCTGAACGATGGCGACCGCCAGATGTTTCTGGATTGGATTTCGAACGGCATGGTGCAGGGCGACCCAGCCGATTCGCCCGAGCCACTGCCCGTTCGGGATAGCCCGTGGCAGCTTGGCGCGCCCGATCTTACCTTGCAGATGCCGGCGTTTACACCGCCTCGCGCAGCCGATACGTATCGCTGCTTTTCGCTCGAAACCGGTCTGAAGCAATCCGCCTGGATCAACGCCAGCGAGGCGCTCCCCGGCTCAGCCGCCGAAGTTCACCACGTGCTGCTTTTCCTCGACGACACGAACGAATCCATTGCGCTAGAAGGAAAAGATGGCCGGCCCGGGTACGATTGTTTCGGCGGGCCTGGTTTTACCGGCGCCAATGCGGTGCAGGCTGCGGTGGGCGGCATGGTGGGAGCGTGGGTTCCGGGCGCTCGCGTGAATCGGCTCGATCCGGGAATCGGACAGTTGGTTCCTGCGAATAAGCGCATCGTGATGCAGGTTCACTATCACCCCAACGGGCATCCGGTGGAAGACCAAACCTCGGTCGGCTTTTACTTCGCGCCGCAAAATTCCGTCAAGCATCGCATGTTGACGCTGCCGCTGGTGAACCAGAAATTCAAAATTCCCATCAACGTGGCGGATTATCCCGTGACGGCGGAATTTCAGGTGCCGTTTTTCGTTTCCGGAAAAGCCATTCTAGTGGCGCCGCACATGCATCTGCTGGGCCGCAAGATCGCGGTGAACATTACCAATCCAGACCGTTCGGTTACGCCTTTGATTCGCATCGACGATTGGGATTTCAACTGGCAGGGCTTTTACACGTTGGAGCAAGCCATCGATATCGCGCCCAATTCGGTCATTCGTCTGAACACTGTTTACGACAATACAGATCAGAACCCCCGCAACCCGAACTATCCGTTGAAGGAAGTGGGTTGGGGCGAAGGCACCAACGATGAAATGTGCCTGGCGTTCGTGGGCGTGATTCTGGACAACGAGGCGCTAGTGCAGCTTTTGCTGCAGTAAGTACCCATTCTCTATGGGATCGCGGTACATTGGAGAAAGTGTCCCCGCACCTGCAAGCTCTTGAAGCTGAAAGCATCCACATCCTGCGCGAAGTAGCCGCCGAATTTGCGAATCCGGTGATGCTTTATTCCATCGGGAAGGATTCCTCCGTGATGGTTCGCCTGGCTCAGAAGGCCTTCCATCCTGCACCCATCCCGTTCCCGTTGCTGCATATCGACACCACCTACAAATTTCGCGAAATGATCGAGTTTCGCGACAACTTCGTGAAGGAAATTGGCGCGCGGTTGATTGTGCATACGAATCGCAAAGCGGTGGACGATGGCGCGAATCCGTTCCGGATCGGCACCCAGAACTGCTGCGGCCTTTTGAAAACGCGCGCGCTTCTGGATGCGCTGGAAGCCGGCGGATACGATGCCGCGTTCGGTGGTGCCAGGCGCGATGAAGAGAAGAGCCGCGCCAAGGAGCGCGTCTATTCCTTTCGCGATCATCTGGGCCAGTGGGACCCCAAGAATCAGCGCCCTGAAGTTTGGAATTTGTACAACGCGCGCGTGCAGAAAGGCGAGAACATCCGCGTGTTTCCGCTTTCGAATTGGACCGAGCTGGATGTTTGGCAATACATCGCGGAAGAGAGCATTCCCATTGTCCCGCTGTATTTTGCCAAGGTACGGCCGATGGTGGTGCGCAACGGCTCGCTTTTGCCGGTGGAGCGCGAAATTCCGCTTTTGGCGGGCGAACGCGCAGAGCCGGTCCTCTGCCGCATGCGCTCGTTGGGTTGCAGCCCGTGTACGGGCGCGATCCGTTCCGACGCCGATACGGTGCCGAAGATTATCGAAGAGATGAAACTTGCCAGGCGCTCCGAACGCGAGAATCGCGTGATCGATCATGACCAGGAAGGGTCGATGGAGATGAAGAAGCGCGAGGGCTATTTTTGAAAGGCCTGCTGCGGCTCTCGACAGCCGGGAGTGTGGATGACGGCAAATCCACGCTCATCGGCCGCCTGCTTTACGATTCAAAAGGCGCTTACGAAGACCAGGTTGCTTCCGTCACCAAGGGCGGCAAGATGGATCTGGCGCTGCTCACGGACGGCCTGCGCAGTGAGCGGGAACAAGGCATCACTATCGATGTGGCCTACCGCTATTTTTCCACGCCGCAGCGCAAGTTCATCATTGCCGATACGCCGGGCCATGTGCAGTACACGCGCAACATGGCCACGGGCGCGTCTACGGCCGATCTCGCGATTATCCTGATCGACGCGCGCAACGGTGTGCTGCCGCAATCGCGAAGGCATGCTTATATAGCGGCGCTGCTGGGCATTCGGCACTTCGTGGTCGCGGTGAACAAGATGGATCTGGTGGGCTTTTCCGAGCCGGTTTTCCGCGCGATTGAGACCGAGTTCCGCGCGTTTGCCAAGGCCGCTCATGCGCCGGACCCATACTTTCTGCCCATCTCCGCGCTGGCCGGTGACAACGTGGTGTTCGGCAGCGGACACATGCCCTGGTTCACGGGGCCGCATCTGCTGGAGTATCTGGAGCAGGTGGCGGTGGCGGAAGAGCGCGAGCAGTTGCCCATGCGTTTTCCGGTTCAATATGTGATTCGCCCGAATTTGGATTACCGCGGCTATGCGGGGCAGGTTGCTTCCGGAATTGTGCGGCCAGGGGATTCGATTCTGGCGCTGCCTTCGGGGCGTACCAGCAGGGTGAAGCGCATCGATACTTACAATGGCCCCCTGGCGGAAGCCGCTGCTCCGGCGTCCGTCACGGTGCTGCTCGAAGACGAGATCGATATCGGGCGCGGAGACATGCTGGTGAGCGCGCGCCAGCCGCCATCGATCGCAAGGCATGTGGATGCGGCGCTGGTCTGGATGAATCGGACTGCTTTGCAAGCGGGCCGTACGTATCTGCTGAAGCACACCACGCAGACCGTGCGCGCCACTATCCATGCGCTGCACTACCGCGTGAACGTGGATACCTTGGCTCACGAACGCGCCGATACGCTGGGGCTGAATGAGATCGGCCAGGTGAGCCTGGAGACGCATCGGCCGCTCTTCTTCGATCCCTATCTGGTGAATCGAACGACCGGCGCCTTTATCCTGATCGATGCCGCGACGAATGAGACGCTGGCCGCCGGCATGATCAGCAGTCGCGGCGCAGCCGATGCGGAAGAGCGCAATGAGCTTGCGTTCAACCCGGAGCGGGTTACGCCCGCCGAACGGTTCGCGCGCTGGGGCCATTTGCCGGCAGTGGTGGATGTTCCCCACGAAGAACAGGCGCGCGTTTTGGAGCGTGAGCTATTCGAAAGGAACTGCCTGGCCGCTGTGATATTGCCGGAGCAGGCCACGCGCGAAGCATTGCTGGTGCTGGCGGAGATGGGGGCCATTGTGCTGCGCGTGACTGCGGGCGCGCCGGAGGTGAGCCTGGCAGAACTGGAGAGCCGGGGCGTCGTTCGCGGCCGTGACGAACCGTTCGCGGCAGGCGGTGGAATCTAACGCGCGTTGGCGCGGCGAATCATCAGGTCGCGCACGCGCAGATACCACTCGGGGTCGTCGGCGGTGGAAAACGGGGAGTTCGCGGTCCATGTGCCGGCAATGTGCCGCGCCGTCATCAGCCACACTTCGGGCAACTGCAGCCAGTTTTCAAACGCGGCATCCTGTTTCGAGTTGCGTTCCAGCGCCGCTCGCAGGCTGGCGGGAACGTCGCCCGCATTCTGAATGCCGGGCACGGCTGCCTTCTGCACGCGCAGCTCCAGCGGGTACACAATCCAACTGCCGATCTTCAGTTGCAGTTCCAGGCGGATTCGCCGGCCAGGTTCCGCATCGGGCGGCACCCAAATGTCGAGCAGATAGGCGCGGGACGTTTGGCCATCGGGGATTACTCCGAAGTTCGGGCTGCGAACCGGTTCCAACAAGTCTGCCGGCGCGATCTTATACAAGTGCGTGTCCACCAGATTCGGTGGGTTCGTTTGGCAGAACAGGAAGTAGCTGGCGCCCTCCGGCGCATTCACCAACACCTTGAACGTGCTGAAGCCGTTGCGGGGCACGGCGGGCGAGATTACTTCACGGGGAGAGACGGAAGCGCCTGCGAAAGGCCAATACTCCGAGTAGACCTCTATCGACTGAGCGAACAATCGTGCGCTCAGAAGCAGAAATGGCGCAACCAGCCTCACAGTAAAGCTTACAATGTGCCTGAGGAAGCGTTGCAGATCAATCCGTTTCACGTCGAAGATCCGTTACGTGTAGTGACGGCAGCTGTAACGCCCGTAGTGATGATATCGGCATCGGCGATCCTGATCAGCGGCATTAATTCAAAGCATCAAGCGCTGAGCGACCGTGTACGGGGCTTAGCGGCGGAGTTCCGGAAGACAGATACTTCCATGGCTCGCAAGGAAAATATTCTTTCCCAGATTCGCTTCTTCCGGCGCCGGCTCCGGTATGTTGCGATTGCGCACATTTCGTTGTATTGCGCGACGGCCTGCTTCGTGGCGATGGTGATGGTGATCAGCTTTACCATTCGCGTCTCCACGCTGGTTGCCGCGACACTGCCGTTCTTCATGGCGGGCGTGGTGCTGCTGCTGATCGCGGTGGGTTTCGAAATTCGCGAACTGCGAATGAGCAATGAAACCATGCGCCTGGAGCTTTCGGATATCAAGGGCGGCGAAGGCGGCGTATTGTGAGCGGCGCCTTCAAGTTGCGCATGAAGGTGTGGGGCGTTCGCGGGTCCACGCCCACTCCGCAGCTTGAGAACATGATCTATGGCGGGAATACGCCGTGTCTGGAAGTGCGCCTGCCGGGCGGTGAAATTTTTCTGTTCGACGCCGGCACTGGCGCGCGCAAATTAGGTCAGGCACTGCTGAAGGAAGCGGAGGGGAAGGCGCTCGACATCAGTATTTTCCTGACGCATTTTCATTGGGACCACATTCAGGGTATCCCGTTTTTTGAGCCGTTGTATGACAGGCGCAATCGCATAAGGTTTCTGGCGCATTACCGCACCGGCCCGTTGCGTCAGATTCTGGAAGGCCAGATGACGCGCCCCTATTTTCCGGTGAATTTCGAAGCCGCCACGCGCGACAGAATTTTTCATGAGCTGACGGACAAGCCGTGGCGTGAGAAGGAATTGCGCGTGACGCCATTTGCCTTGTACCATCCGCAAAATGCAACCGGGTATCGCATTGAGGTGGCCGGAGCGTCAATAATTTACGCCACCGATCATGAGCACGGCAATGCCGATTGCGACCGGGGTCTGCGCCACATCGCGCAGGGTGCGGACCTGCTGATTTTCGATTCCCAATTTACACCGGAAGAATACGCGACGCACCGTGGCTGGGGCCACAGCACTTGGGCCGAGGCCCTTTCCGTGGCGAGGGACGCGAATGTGAAGAAGGTGATGCTGTTCCACCATGATCCCTCGCACACGGACGATCAGCTGGACCAGATTCTGGACCACGCAAGGCAGGTGCATCCGGAGGCTGTGATGGCCCGCGAAGGACTTGTCGTTGAGTTGTAAAGATCGAGCTTTGAGGCATCTGCAAATTGGGTTCGTTTTTGCGTTTTGCCTCTCGGCGCAGGAGCCTGTGAGCGGCGATTTATTGAAAGCGGTTCGCTCCACCACATGGCATGAGGGCTGCCCGGCGGCTATTGAAGAGCTGAGTGTGGTGCAGGTCGACTATCTGGATTACGCGGCTCATCGCCAGACAGGGAAGCTGATTGTAAATCGAAAACTCGCGCCGGAGGTGAAGGCCATCTTTCGCGAACTGTACAAGCATCGATTCCAGATAGAGCGGATGGAGCCGGTAGAAAACTTCGGCGGCAACGACGAGCGCTCCATGGAAGCGAACAACACCTCCGCGTTCAACTGCCGCGACGTGACGGGGCAGAAGGGCAAATTTTCGAACCATAGCTGGGGCCGCGCGATCGATATCAATCCACTTACGAACCCCTATGTAAAGGTCACGCGCGTGCTTCCCGAGGGCGGCCGCGCATACCTGGACCGCACGGTTGAACACACGGGCTCAATTCTTGCGGGAGGCTTTGCGGTGCGCCTGTTCACGCGTCACGGCTGGACCTGGGGCGGCTCATGGCCCGACCGGCAGGATTATCAGCACTTTGAGAAGAAGATACCGTGAAGGTGCTCAGCGAAGGTCTTTCAGCACATCCTCGACGCTCTCCGGATGTTTGGCGATTACCGCGAGAAGAACGCGCGTCGGCGTATCGGGCCGAACGCGCCCTTGTTCCCAATTGCGTAGGTCGCTGGCGGAAAGCCGAACTTCAAGGCGAATTGCGTTTGGCTAAGGCCCATTCGCCGGCGGACCTTTGAAACGTCGACATCGGGCACTCGCACTTGTGTCACTCGGACCGGAAGCTCTGCACCCTTCGACCAGGCGACTGCCTCTTCAAGCCCTTCAACAATTCTTGCCCGACGCTGGAAGGCTTCTTCACCGCAGTTCGGCCCGACCGCTTCTTTGCCTCAAGCAGCCGCGCTCGATCTAAATCCGGCAGAAGGCAGTATACGCTACTTGCGTGTGGCAGCGGGTATGCGATTGGTGGGCCCTGCAGGACTCGAACCTGCGACCAACGGATTATGAGTCCGCAGCTCTAACCAACTGAGCTAAGGGCCCGCCTGATAGATCTCATTGTAGCTTCGCTTAGCGGCCCGTATGGGCTTGACTGCGGAAAACCGCATTAATAAACAGTAGATTCAAGCCATCGAGAGCTGCCCTGTAATTGGGGTCGGCTGTGAAGGCGATGACGTTGCCGCGGCCGCTTCTTGCCACCATTACGAAGGGCTTATAAGCTAGCTGCTTGCGGTATTCCTCCCACATGTAGCCGCCGGCCAACACCTGATCGGGGCCTGCGAAGGTGACCGCGTTCACGCCGCGATCGATCTTGATCGGAGTGTAAATGGCGGAGCCCGTCACCATGGCGTACACCTGTTCCGGCACTCCGGATGTGATCCATTGCTCCCGGTCAACTTTGCAGCGCACCAGCGCGCCGTGCAGGCTGGTGGGCAGTTCGCCTTCGGGCTGTATGGCACGGTCCAGATCGGCTTCCTTTTCAAAAAGCTTGCCGGGGATGCGCGCGGCGGGGTCCTGATTCGGCGTTGCCGGTTTCGGCGCTTCGCCCGGTTTCGCTTCCTGCTGGATGGGTAGCAAGCCCGTGTGGGAATCGGCGAGGAACTGAGTCGCGCTACCGAGCCCGATCAGCGTGCCGCCATCGGCCACCCATTGCTTCAGGCGAGCCACGCCCGCTGCGCCCAATGCGCCCGCATAGCCACCGTCCTGCGCAGTTGCTTCGGGCAGGATGATGACCTGGAACTGCGACAAATCCGCGCCACCCAATTGAGCGGTTCGCACCGGAGTTACGGGATAACCGAACTGCCGTTCTAATACGAACCGGGTCTGCCCCGCGGAGTTGCCGGAGGTGGGCCTGTCCCATGCCAGCGCAATGGTGGGCTTCTTCAGAAACGGCGTGTAGCGGCCTCCGAAATCGGATCCTGCATCCACCCATGTGGTGCCTGTGGCAACCACGTCGACGCCGTTTTCGACCGCCAGTTTCGCCATCACTGCATGCACCTTTTCCGGATTTTCCAGCACCGGCACCACTATCGTGCCCGGTCGGGTATTCGCGAGTGCCCTGCGTGAACGCCTTGTCGGCGCCATAGATGCGCAGGCCTTCGCGAAGGGCGCCGGTCATCACGCGAGCCGCGCCCGCTGTCCCCCAGGGCACCAGATACGCCACGGCGGCCTTCCCGCCTATAACCTCACCGAGCAGAGGCTCACCGAACTTCACGGCACTGCGTTCCACGGCGGCCGGAGCGCTTACAGGCACGGCTTCCACGTTGAGTTGTAACGGCACGCTCCAAGCTGTCACATCGTAAATCTGGCTCGGCAGGCGGCGCTTCCGGCGATCTTCCTCTGCCTTGAGAAACGCGTCATCCATCACCGTGTCCGCGTCCAGCAGGTTTTTCGCGCGGCGCTTGGCGGGCTGCGCTAACGGCACCAGATAGCTTCCCGCCGGATACTGTTTGCCCTCCGCAGTGAACGCAGCTTTCGCACGCTCCACTTCCACACCTTGTGCCAGCAGAAGCTGCGCCAGCTTGTCCACTTCGGACGTGTTGCCGCGCAAGGGAAGGATGTACTCGCGAACCGGCCCGGCCGCGCCCTCGGCAACTGCAGTCTTGCCGTATTGGTAGAAATTGTTCAGCAGGTCGTCGTGATGCGCGGAGGAAGTTTCCGCCGTCGCCAGAGACGAAACAAAATGACGGCGCACCGTATCGCGGTACGCGATCACGCTATCGTTCGATTTCTTAACCAGCAGCCCGCGCGTAGATCCGTTCTCAAACGTCATGGCGATGGCGCCCATGTACACAGGCCAGCTATCGCCATAGCCGGGATAGAACGCGTCGTAAGTATCGCGCGTGAAATAGGGGAAGCCGAAGCGGTCGAAGTACTTGGCGTTGGCTTTGCCGATGTCGAATTGATAGTCGGCTTGCCACTTCGTCATGTTGGGGTTAAAGGGGTTCGCGGGTGGCGCGAAATAGTAAGTGGAATCGGTCCCCATTTCGTGCAGATCCACTACCACTTGTGGATGCCAGGCAAGCATCGCGGCCACACGGCCCTTAGTTTCGGGCTGAGTCATGGCCACCCAATCGCGATTCATGTCGAAGAAGTAATGGTTGGTGCGGCCGCCCGGCCAGGGCTCAGTATGCTCTGCGGCCAGCGGGTTCGCATCGGGCTCCAGACCCAAGCCGGCTTCGAAGCTATGAACGAATCGGTCGCGGCCATCTGGATTCTGGATGGGATCGATGATCACTACCGTGTTGGCCAGGATTGCATTCACGGTTTTATCGTTGCGGGCGGCCAGCAGGTGATATGCGGTTTGCAGCGCGGCATCGGAAGAAGAGATCTCATTACCGTGGACACCGTATTCCAGCCAGACAATCACCGGCAACGAACGCACACGCTCCGCGACTGCACTATCATTGGTCTTGCGCGGGTCGGCCAACTTGGCAAGGCCGTCTTTCACTTCGCTCAGCCTGCGAATATTCGCTTCCGAACCGATGGCGGCATAGATCAGTTTCCGCCCTTCCCAGGTGCGCCCGTATTCGAACACCTTCATGCGGCGAGGCTCGGCCTGCGCCAGCGCTTCGAAGTATTGGACCAGCGTTGCGTGCGGCGAAATGCGGTCGCCGGTATCGTAGCCGGCCACTTTCCTGAGCGTGGGAACGGCGGGGTCATAGGACGCCCCGGGCCAGTATTCGAATTTCGATTGTGCAGCAAGAGGGACGGCTAAAAAGAAGAGGGCGGCAACACGATTCATCAATTGATTACTATCACGTGAGGCCACTCATCCGCGCGATGCAGAAGAAATCCAGCACCGATCAAATTCGTGAAAGGTTCGATAACGATGTGGAGCGATTTTCCAACCTGGAGACTGGCCAGACTGCGACTGTAGATGCCGCGCTGGCGTTGAACCTGATTGCGCAGGCCGCTGCACTGACCACGCCGCACGCCCAATCTGTATTGGATTTGGGATGCGGGGCAGGCAACTTCACGCTCAAGCTTCTGGAACGGATGCCCCACCTTTCCTGCACGCTTGTGGATTTGAGTTTGCCCATGCTGGAACGCGCGCGCAGCCGGGTTGGCGCTGAGTCCGTTGCGGTTCAGGGCGACCTGCGTACAATACCGCTCGGGCAGGAGCGGCACGATATTATCCTGGCCGCGGCGGTGCTGCATCACCTGCGTTCCATGCAGGAATGGAGTGCGGTGTGCGGCAAGCTGTTTGAGGCACTGCGTCCGGGTGGATCGCTTTGGATTTTCGATCTGGTGGCGCATGAGATTGAGCCTGTGCAGGCTCTGCTTTGGGAGCGCTATGGCGAATATTTGAGCGCGTTCAAAGGGCCCGAATATAAGAACCATGTTTTCCGTTACGTGGCAGAAGAAGATTCGCCGATTCCAATTACCGTGCAGTGTGAGTTACTGCGCGCGGCCGGATTCGCGGAAATTGACATCCTCCACAAGAACACCTGTTTCGCCGCGCTGGGTGCGCGAAAACCGGAGTGACGCGCGGTTGCGAACGTCCATGGTGCGCGGCCGGAATGCATCCGATTCGAAGATCTCCACCCACTGCCCGCCCGCGGTCCACTTCGCCACGGAGTGCATGTGCAGCAGGCTGACAATCTCCGCCGACGAGGCTTGCGGCTGAAAGCCATAGTATGCCTCTAGCAACCTGCGAACCATGCCGCGTTCCAGAATGTGCAGCGGGTCCCAAGTGGTGGAATAAACCACCAGCACATCCGGCGGCTGGCTCCGCAGCGTGCGCAGGGTCTTCATGGTGTAGTCGTCGATGTCGCGAACTTTTACGGCGTGCGTGACGTAGCCGAAATCGGGCCGGCGGAGCGCACCGGCCAGTGGAAACATGGCGGTGACTGTGGCGCCGGAGTATTGGTTCTCCACGTAATCGGCCGCGCGCCGATCCAGCGTCACGAACTGCGCATAGCTCAGATTGTTTTCCCAGGGGAACGGATACAGCGGATTCAGAAAGTTCGCCATCACCAACATGGCAACCAGCGCAGCCACGCCGGCGATGCGCCACTTGAGCGGCGCCAGAGCTAGCGCGGCGGCGAAAGCAATATATAGCAGCGGCAGCAGCGGCATCAGGTAGCGTTCCAGCACGGCGCCGCCGAAGATGCTGATCAGCAGAATATGCGCAACCGCAAAGACCCCCACGATCGCCCAGGGGCGCGTGCGGAAGAGGCGGCTGTTGCGCCTCGCGTAGAGAAGTGCCAGCGCGCCCACCCAATGGCCCGAACCAAGGAACAGGTAATAGAATCGCCGTACCAATGCGAGCGCGAACCGCACCGGATGTAACGTATAAATTAAGTTGTACTGCTCAAATGACGCATTGCCCGCCCAGTGACCCGTTGACCGATGCAGCACCCACAGCCAGACGGCTAGCGGCAGCAGAGGCGCGGTAAACAGCAGAGCCTCACGCCAGCGGCGCTCCCACAGCAACCACGCTCCAAAAACGGCAGGCAGCACCAGGCCGGTCTCCTTCGCCAGCACCAGCGCCACGCACGCCAGCGCAGCCACGCGCATGCGGTTCTGCAGAAACAAGAGCAGCGCCAGAATGGAGAACACCATGGCTGGCATATCCAGTTGCGCCATCATCGCCTGCGCCATGAAGAGCGGCGAGAGCACCAGGAACATGAGTGCGCTGAATGCGGGAAAGCCTGGCGTGCCCTTGCCGAGTTCAATGGCCAGCAGGAATGAAAAGTACGCGCCTGCCGAAGCCATCAGTAGCATGGCAATTCGCGTAGCCGCTATCGAATATCCGGTGAAGTGCCAGAAGCCCGCCAGATACGCCATCACGCCCGGCGGGTGCACATTCGGAATGGTGGTGTACGGCACCCACGCGCCCGTCTGGAACAGGTCCAGCGAGGCGGGCACGAACTGCCCCAGCTCATCCCAATAGAACGGAAGCCGGAACAACGGCGCGTGCGTGAGAAATACAACGGCGGCGATCACGCCGAAGAAGAAAAGATAGACTGCGGGACGAATGGGCCGCGTGCCGGCTTCCACCGTTTACTGCACCAGGCCCGCGCCGCCTTGCGGTTCCAAAACAATTTCGCCGAACGCCGCCTCATATTGGCTCACGTTCTGCCCCAGCACATTCAACAGAGCCTTGGCTTGTTGCGGACTCACGTAAATGCCCTGAAAATTTTGGATGGCCACACGGTCGGGAGCGGTCTGCGTGACCAGGCCGAACATCAGGAAAAAGTCCCAGAGATTCACACGGATCTGCACGCTGTTGGCGTAGCTTTCACGATACTCCGCTGTCTTCTCGAGCTGGATGTTCGTAGGCACTTGGTTCATATCCTTCTAGTCTAAGCTTCAGGGCGCATGTCTTGTTACGCTGAAAGTTGCATCCGGATCACATCCTGGCCCGCATCGTGCGGCGGAAGCACGAAGAGTTGCTCTCGCCCGGCGTGCCGCGTCACGAACTTGCGCAACAGGCGCATGAGCATGTGCGCCGTTCATTCAAAGGCGCGCTCATGGCTCGGAAGCCCGCCATCGTCGCGGAGATCAAGAAGGCTTCGCCCAGCCGCGGGTTGCTCGCCGAAAATTTTGAGCCTGCACGGATCGCGAGGCAGTATGAAGAGGGCGGCGCCGCTGCTCTTTCCGTGCTGACCGACCGCGACTTTTTTCAAGGCCATCTGCGCGACCTGCAAGCTGCCCGGAACGCAACCAGCCTGCCGGTGCTTCGCAAGGATTTCACAGTAGCGGAATATCAGATTGTGGAAGCGGCCGCGCACGGCGCCGATGCCATCCTGCTGATCGCTGCGATTCTGGATGTTCACCAACTGCGCGCCTTTCGCGAGTGCGCTGCATCGTACCGCATGGATGCGCTGGTGGAAGTGCATGATGAAAGTGAGTTGGAACGAGCCGTGGAAAGTGGCGCGGAAATTGTCGGCGTGAATAATCGCGACCTGCGCACGTTCACGGTGAGCTTAGATGTTGCGCGCCGCTTGGCTCCGTCGATTCCGAAAGGTGTGGTTCGCGTCGCCGAGAGCGGCATCTTCGGGCGCGACGACATACAGGCACTGCAGGAGTACGATGCGTTTCTGGTGGGCGAATCGCTCATGCGCGCAAGCGACCCCGCGGACGCATTACTGGCCTTATGTTCGTGAAAATCTGCGGGCTAACGAATCTGGAAGACACGCTGGCTGCCGCGGATGCCGGAGCACAGGCGGTGGGCTTCAACTTTGTATCGACAAGCCCGCGCTATATAGAAGAGAACTCGCTTGCCGCATGGATTGACGCGGTGCCCTCTCATGTTTGGAAGGTGGGAGTATTCGCGGATGAGCCGAAGGCACGCGTGAAGGCCATGTGCAAACGTTTGGCGTTGCAAGTGGCGCAGTTGCACGGGAATGAATCGCCTGCTGAAGTGCCCTCCGGTATCCGTGTGTGGAAAGCGGCTCGGGTTCGCGCAGGCTTCGACCCGGCATCGCTCGATGCTTTCAAGACGGAAGCGTTGCTCCTCGATGGGCCCGCGTCTGGAGCCACTTTCAATTGGTCCGCCATCCGGTTGAACGCGCGTCACTTGATTCTGGCGGGCGGGCTGGACGTGAACAATGTCTGCGAAGCCATTCGCATTGCGCAACCCTGGGGCGTGGATGTGTGCAGCCGCATAGAAATTTCGCCGGGCAGGAAAGATAAAAAGCTGATGACACAATTTATTGAAGCGGCACTCTCATGTTGAACTCTGAACCCACCGCATCGGGACACTTCGGGCCTTACGGCGGCCGGTTCGTGCCGGAAGTGTTGATGTCGCCGCTGGAAGAACTGGAACGTACGTTCGAAGAAGCGCGCCGCGACCCTGAGTTTCATCGCGAACTGGATGGGTTGCTGCATAACTATGCGGGGCGGCCCACGCCGCTTTACTTCGCGCAACGCCTGACTGAGCAACTGGGCGGAGCGAAGATTTACTTGAAGCGCGAAGACCTGCTACACACCGGCGCGCACAAAATTAACAACTGCTTGGGGCAGGCGCTGCTGGCGCGCCGCATGGGCAAGCGCAGGATTATCGCGGAGACCGGCGCCGGTCAGCATGGCGTCGCCACAGCCACCGTATGCGCGCTGTTTGGCTTCGATTGCACAGTTTACATGGGCGAAGAAGACATGCGGCGGCAGCGCTTGAATGTCTTCCGGATGCGCTTGCTGGGCGCGAAGGTGGTGGCCGTGACCAATGGCAGCCGCACTTTGAAAGATGCCATCAGCGAAGCCATGCGCGATTGGGTCACCAACGTGGCGGATACGCATTACCTGCTGGGCTCCGCGCTGGGCTCGCACCCCTACCCCTTGATGGTTCGCGAGTTTCATCGCGTGATGGGCGTTGAGGCGCGTGAACAGATTTTGAAAGCAGAGGGCCGGCTGCCCGATGCTGTCTTCGCGTGCGTGGGCGGCGGCAGCAATGCCATCGGAATCTTCCATCCTTTCGTGGCCGATGCCGGCGTGCGTCTGGTTGGCGTCGAAGGCGGCGGCACAGGGAAACGTCTGGGCGAACACGCGGCGCGTTTCAACGGCGGCTCGCCGGGAGTGCTGCAGGGCGCGTACAGCTATCTGCTGCAGGATGACGATGGGCAAGTGTCGCTCACGCAATCCATCTCCGCCGGTTTAGATTACGCGATGGTGGGCCCCGAACACGCGAACCTCTATGACCAGAAGCGGGCCGAATACACGGACTGCTCCGATGCGGACGCGCTGGAAGCGGCGGTACGTTTGAGCCGCACGGAAGGAATTATACCGGCGCTTGAAAGCTCTCATGCAGTCGCCGAAGCCATACGTCAGGCGCCCGGGGCGATGGACAAATTGTTTATCGTGAATGTGTCGGGCCGTGGCGATAAAGACATCGATATTTACCGCGAACGCCTTCCTGAGTTGGACGCGCTGTGACGCGCATCGCCGCGCTGTTTGCAAGGTTGAAGCATGAAAATCGTAAGGCGCTGATTACGTACATCACGGCGGGCGACCCAGCGCCGGATCGCACTGCCGGGTTGGTTCGCGCGCTGGAACGCGGTGGCGCAGACCTGATCGAACTCGGTGTGCCGTTTTCAGATCCCGTTGCCGATGGGCCCGTGATCCAACGTGCTGGCGACCGTGCGTTGCGCGCAGGCACCAACCTGAAACGCGTGCTGGAGATTGCGCGTGAGATTCGCAGCGCCTCAGAGATTCCGCTGCTGCTGTTCACTTACCTGAACCCCGTGCTTCGCTATGGCTTGGAACGTCTGGCGGCGGACGCGAAGGCAGCCGGCATCGATGGCGTGCTACTTACGGATGTAAGCGTGGAAGAAGCCGGCGAGTTCACGCGCATTCTGCAAGCCGTTGAGTTGGACACTGTGTTTCTGGCCACGCCCACCAGCTCACCGCGCAGGCTGAAGCTGATTGCCCAATATTCCAGGGGCTTCGTATATTTGGTTTCGCGCCTGGGTGTGACCGGTGAACAGCAGTCCGTTTCCGCAGCAGTCGGGCCGCTGATTCAAGCCATGCGTGAATACACCACGCTGCCGCTGGCGGTAGGCTTCGGCGTCTCCCAGCCCCAGCATGTGGCGGAGTTGGGCAAGCAGGCGGAAGGCGTGGTGGTGGGCAGCGCGCTGATGAGTCTGATTGAAAAGAACCCCTCTGAAGCGGCGCTGGAAGAGTTCACGCGCAGCCTGAAAAATGGATTCGATGCGATTAAAGTAGAAGGTTCATGACTGCAGAAGCCGCGCAAAGAGCATTGAGCGCCTGCCGCGATCGCATCGACGAGGTGGACCGCCGCTTACTGGAATTGTTGAATGAGCGGACCCGCACGGTTGAGGAAATCGGGCTCATCAAACGAGAAGCGCAACTGCCGGTCTACGAGCCCAGGCGCGAGGATCAGGTTTTTAAAAACATTGCCGAACACAACGGCGGCCCGCTCACCAATGAAGCTGCCCGCCGTGTGTTCGAACGCATCATAGATGAAATGCGAAAAATTCAGCGGGAAAAAATGGAAGACCAAGCATGCTCGTCGTAATGGAAGAAGGCGCCGCCGAAGCGCGCATTCAAAAAGTGATTGACCGGTTGATCTCGCTGGGGTTCGATGTGCATCGGTCCACCGGTGTGTTGCACACGGTGTTGGGCGGCGTGGGCGGCACGCCCGAGTTCGATGTCGCCAGTTTCGCGGTGATGGAGGGTGTAAAGGAAGCGCATCGCATCGCGTCACCCTATAAGTTGGCCAGTCGAAGCTTCCGTCCCGGCGGAACCACCATCCGTATCAAAGATGTCGAGATTGGCGGCAGCCACATTGTGGTGATGGCCGGCCCTTGCAGCGTGGAAGGGCGCGACCAGATTGAACGCGATGCGGCCATTGTGGCCGAAGCGGGTGCACAAATCATTCGCGGCGGAGCCTTCAAGCCGCGCAGTTCGCCATATAGTTTTCAGGGCATGGGCGAGGAAGGTTTGGCCGTGATGCGCGAGGCTGCCGACCGGCACGGGCTACTGGTGATCAGCGAAGTGATGGAGATTTCGCAGATCCCGCTGCTGGCTCGCTATTCCGATATTTTGCAAGTGGGCGCGCGCAATATGCAGAACTTCAATCTGCTGCGTGAACTGGGTAAGCAGCGCACGGCAGTGCTTCTGAAGCGCGGCATCGCGGCCACCATTGAAGAGGTGCTCCTTTCGGCGGAGTACATTCTTTCGGGCGGCAATTACGATGTGATGCTATGCGAACGCGGCATCCGCACTTTCGAAACTTACACGCGCAACACCTTCGACCTCTCCGCCATTCCGGTGCTGCAGAAGCTTTCGCATTTGCCTGTAATTGCGGACCCCTCGCATGGCACGGGGCGGCGGGATCTGGTGCCTTCCATGGCGCGCGCGGCTGTGGCTGCCGGCGCCGATGGCTTGCTGATGGAGATGCATCACGATCCCGAACACGCTGTAAGCGACGGCGCTCAATCGCTCTTCCCCGCGCAGTTCACGGAGTTGATGGCGCAGCTTCGCAAGATTGCCACGGCGGTCGATCGAACGCTGTGAACAAGGTTGTTATTGTCGGTGTCGGGCTCATCGGCGGCTCCTTCGCGCTCGCGATCCGCAAGGCCGGTTTTGCGGGCAGCATCACCGGCGTGAGCTCTGCCGCGGCAACGGCGGAAGCCATCGCTTGCGGGGCGATTGATCGTGCTGCCCCGCTTGAAGAAGCCATCCCCGAAGCCGACCTGATCTATCTGGCGCAGCCCATCGGCCGCATCCTGCATTCGCTGGCGCTGGTGGACCGGCACGCGAGGCCGGGCGCATTGATCACCGATGCGGGCAGCACCAAACAAGCGATCGTGACGGAAGCCGCGCGGTCTGTTCACAACGCACGCTTTCTTGGCGGGCATCCGCTTGCGGGCAAGGAGACACGCGGCGCCGCAGCGGCGGATGCCGATCTGTTTCGCGGCCGGCCCTATGTGCTCACGCCCGCTGACCCCGCCCAAGTGGACCCGGAATTTCTGGCGTTGCTGCAGGGCATCGGTGCGCGCCCTCTGATGATGGGCGCCGCCGAACATGACCGGCTGGTGGCGGCGAGTTCGCATTTGCCGCAACTGGCATCCACCGCGCTTGCCGCGACGCTGGGTGGTGAGTTTCCGGAAGCGGCGCAGGTGGCCGGGCCGGGCCTGCTGGATGCCACGCGGCTCGCGCTTAGCTCTTATGACCTGTGGCGTGATATCGTGTCCACCAATACCGTGGCCATTGAAGAAGCGCTCAGCGCCTACATTCAGAAGCTGGAACACATTCGTGAGAATTTACGCACGCGCCAATTGCGAGATGAATTTTCGCAAGGCGCGGAGTTTGCAAGGAGGCTGCGTGACTAGAAGAAATTTGCTTGCGGCATTGCCTTTGGCCGCTTCGCCGTTCCAGGCGAAGGGTGCGCCCGATGCGGGCTACATCAAAGGCATTTGCTCCATCATCTTTCCCAAAGAAGTCCCCATCGGTGAGAAGTTGCGGCGCGCGAAAGCAGCCGGGTTCGCGGCGATGGAGATGCGCATCGGTGATGAAATTCCGCTCGATAGCAGTGCAGCGCAACTTCGCGATACGGCAAAAGCCGCGCGCGATGCAGGCATTCGTATCGCGACGCTTTGGGCCTCGCAGCCTCTGCACGCCAATCCTCTGAATAGCCCCAGCGCCGATGTACGAAGCCGCGGCGTGGCCGATCTGCAACGCTGTATCGGCATCGCGCGCGAAGTGGAGTGCGATGCCATTCTGCTCTACCCGGGTTCCGTAACGAAAGACATTGGGTATGAGGTGACATGGACCCGCTTTACGGAAGAATTGCACAAAGTGTTGCGCCCCGCAGCCGATGCGCGCGTCTATCTGAACATGGAAAACGTGTGGAACCGGTTTCTGGTAAGCCCGTTAGAAATGCGGCGCTTTGTGGATCAATTTGAGAGCCCGTGGCTGCAAGCGCACTTCGATATCGGCAACATCATGCAGTACGGCATTCCGCAGGATTGGATCATGACGCTGGGCCGGCGCATCAGGCGCGTGCATGTGAAAGATTATAAGTTGGCCGCGGGCAGCGCGCAGGGAAAGTTTGTGGATCTGTTTGACGGGGACGTGAACTGGAAGGAAGTGATGGCGGCTTTTCGAACAGTTGGCTATCGCGGGTATATGTCGCCTGAAATCAGCTATCGCGCCGATCAGCCCAATCAACTGGAGACTGTGTCGCGGCAGCTGGATGACATCTTAAGCATGTAGGCAGCGCGGGTGAACAACGTGCGTTCCACCCGCGCCGCTTTTGAGGTACCGCTGCGTTACCGCAGTGATTTCGCGGTGGCGTTCGTCACGCCCAGGCGCGACGAGAACGTAGCGCTCTTTTCCTCCAGCCGAATCAAGCGATGGCTCGGCTCACCGGCCATGTTCACTTCAGTGAGCGCATACTGGCCGTTCACCTTATCGAACTTGACCGATGCGCCTTCGACCGGGGTGGCACCCGGCTCCGGATTCGTGAGCACGACAATCGCTTTGTGCAGTTCCGTGGAGCGAATGTGTAGCACGCCCATATGTTCTTCCGTGAAGTCATAGGTGCCGGCGGGCAGCGTTGTGACGCCGGCGACGAATTCGAAAGGCACTTTTACCGAGACCTTTCCGTTAGTCTGAGCGAAGCCTTGAGAAGCCGAAAGCGCGAGCGCCGCGGCGGAAATAACAGACAGTTTTACCGTTGTGAAGTTCATGTTAATGTCTCCTGAGTTCAGTTGGTTTTGCGAATTCGAATTGCGCATCACAGGAGCGCGCTTGCCGGCGGAAAACTCTCGCGGACAGACTCGTAGCTCAAGTAAGATGAATTCGCTTTGGTGTTTCTCTGCGGAGAGAAAGGGATGGGACACAGACTTGGTGCAGCCGACGTTCCGTGGGCTGCGTTGTGTACCTGAACCCAGGTTAGTCGGCCCGGAAACAAAAAGCCAATCAATGTTTTCTATGCGATGAATTGTGTCGCGTCTGTTACCCTGAATTTTCCTGCTCATGAACCCGTTTGAGCTCACCCGAGCGCTTGTCGATATCGAATCCATCACGCCGAATGAAGAGCGCGTGGGGCTCTATTTGTTCGATTACCTGAGTGCGCTGGCGCGTGAATTTGAGGGAGAAGTGGAGCGCATGGATGTGGAGCCTGGCCGGTTCAATGTGTTCGTGCGGTTCGGCAACCCCACCGTGACTTTCTCAACGCACATGGATACGGTGCCGCCGTTCTTCCCTTCGCGAGAGGACGATGACTTCATCTACGGCCGCGCTGCCTGCGACACCAAAGGCATCATCGCGTCCATGATCTTCGCGGTTCGCGCTCTGCTCGCACAGGGCGTGCGCGGTTTGGGGCTGCTCTTCGTGGTGGGCGAAGAGCGCAACAGCGCCGGCGCATACGAAGCCGCCAAGAATCCGAGAGGCTCAAAGTTCCTGATCAACGGTGAACCCACTGAGAACCGGCTGGCCATCGGTTCGAAAGGCGCGTTACGTTATTGCGTGACCGCCAAGGGAAAGATGGCGCACTCGGCCTATCCGGAGTTGGGCGATTCGGCCGTAAACAAGCTTTTGGATGTACTCACGGACATTCGAGCCATCGAAATGCCCATCGATGAATTGCTGGGCACAGCCACTCTCAACATCGGCATCATCAGCGGCGGACGGGCGCCGAACGTAATTCCCGATGAAGCTCACGCGGAACTGATGATCCGGCTGGTGGGAAATTCCAGCTCGTTAAAAGCCGCCGTGAAAGCTTGTGAGCGGCCCGGTGTGGAAGCCAGTGAGGTGCTTGAAATTCCGGCGCTGCGCCTGGGCACGCTCTCCGGCTTTGAGACCACCGTAGTGGCTTATACAAGCGATATCCCGGCGTTTGCGGGAAGCTGGGGCCAGCCCTTTCTGCTGGGCCCGGGCAGCATTCACGTGGCACACACGCTGGACGAACGTATTCCCAAGCGCGAAATTTCAGAAGCGATCCACCTGTATGCGGGGATTGCGATACGGCTTCAGAACTCATGAGTGAACAGCAGATTGAAGTAGGCATTCTGGGAGCCACCGGAATGGTGGGCCAGCATTTCATCAAGTTTTTGCAGAACCATCCGTGGTTTCGTTTAACGTGGCTCGGGGCCAGCGAACGCTCGGCAGGCAAGCAATACAAAGATGCCGCTACCTGGCACTTGAACGGCGAAACTCCGGCGGACGTGGCTCAGCTTACGGTGCAGGTGGCGAAGCCGGGCAATGCCCCGAAGCTTCTTTTTTCCGCCATGGATGCGTCGGTTGCAACGGAGATCGAGCGTGCATTCGCCGCCGCCGGCCATATGATTGTTTCGAACTCACGCAATCACCGCATGGAACTGGACGTACCGCTGCTGGTGCCCGAAGTGAATGCCGATCACCTTGGTTTGCTTGGGGCGCAGAAGGCGCGCGGATGGAAGGGCGGCATCGTGACGAATCCAAACTGTTCCACCGTGGTGCTGGCCATGGCGCTTGCTCCGCTCAAGCAATTCGGCATTGAGCGCGTGATGGTCACCACCATGCAGGCGCTTTCTGGCGCGGGTTACCCGGGCGTATCGTCCATCGATTCCACTGCCAATGTGGTGCCTTACATTGGCGGCGAAGAAGAAAAGATGGAGCAGGAGACGCAGAAAATTCTAGGCGCGTTTGCGGGTACGCGCGTTGAGCCATTGCCCGCTTATGTGAGTGCGCAATGTAATCGCGTGCCAGTGCTGGACGGCCACACCATAGCCGTTTCTGTTGAGCTGAATGGCAAGCCATCTTTGGCTCAGGTTCGGGCGGCATGGGAACAGTTTCGCGGCTTGCCGCAACAGCGGAACCTGCCTGGCGCGCCCGCTCAACCGATTCAATACATGCCCCAGCAAGACCGTCCGCAACCGCGCAAGGATGTGGAGCGCGAACGCGGCATGGCTGTGTTTACGGGCCGCTTGCGTGGGTGCCCGGTGTTGGGCTATAAGTTTGTCGCGCTGGGCCACAACACTGTGCGGGGCGCGGCTGGAGCGGCCGTGCTGAACGCGGAGTTGATGCATTCGGAAGGTCTGCTGGAACGATGATCGTCATGAAGTTCGGCGGCACCTCGGTTGAATCCGCCGCCGCCATTGAACGCGTAGCCGCCATCGTAAAAGTGCGCGAGCACTTGCGCCCCGTGGTTGTGGTTTCGGCCATGGGCAAGACCACCAACAAACTGCTGGCCATTGCGCAGAGCGCGGTTCAAGGCAATCGCGATGAGTACCTTTCGCAGATTCACGATCTGCGCGATTTTCATTCGCGACATGCGCGCCAGGTGGTGGCGCTGGCGGAGCGCACCGCGCTCGATCGCACGCTGGACGATCACTTTCAAGAGCTCACAGAGCTTGCCAAGGGCCTCGCTGTGCTGGGCGAACTAACGCCCCGCGCGACAGATGCCATTGCCAGTTACGGTGAGCGCCTTTCCAGCTACATTGTGTCGCTCGCATTTCGGCATTTCGGTATCGCGGCCGTGCACATGGACGCGAGGCAATTGATTGTCACCGACCAGCGGCACACGCAGGCAGCCCCGCTTTATCCGGAAACCTACGCCCGGCTCGCCGAACATTTAGTACCTGTTGTGAAAGACCACGTCCCCGTCCTCGGCGGCTTCATCGCGGCGACTGCGCAGGGCACCACCAGCACTTTGGGGCGTGGCGGTTCTGACTTCACAGCATCTATAGTCGGCGCAGGCATCGGCGCCGATGAAATTCAGATTTGGACCGATGTGGATGGAATGCTCACCGCTGACCCAAACTTAGTCCCCAACGGCCATCGCGTGCGCAATATCTCTTTCGCCGAAGCCGCGGAGCTGGCCTATTTCGGCGCGAAAGTTCTGCATCCGGCCACGGTGGTTCCGGCGGTGGAGAAAGATATTCCCGTGCTGATTTTGAATTCACGACGGCCCGATGTGGAAGGCACGCGCATTGTTGGCACAAGCGTCCACTGCGCGAACACGGTGAAATCCATCGCATGCAAGCGCGGCGTTTCGCTGGTGAACATACACTCCTCGCGCATGTTCATGGCGCATGGTTTTCTGCGCCGCATCTTCGAAGTGTTCGACCGGTTCGAAACGTCGGTGGATATGGTGGCCACGTCCGAAGTAAGCGTTTCGCTCACCATTGACGATCCCGCGCGCATCCAGCCGATTCTTGCGGAACTGGAGCGATTCGCCGAAGTGACCGTTGAGCCGCAGCAAGCTATCATTTGTCTGGTAGGCGAAAATATCCGGCACACGCCGGGCGTTTCGCTTCACGTCTTCCGTGCGCTGGAGGCGGTGAACGTCAGAATGATTTCGCAGGGCGCATCGCTATTGAATATCGGAGTAGTGGTGGCCGAAACCGATTTAAAGAAGGCCGTGACGGCGCTTCACGATGAGTTCTTTCGCGAGATCGATCCGGAAGTCTTCGTATGAATCTTGCCTTGATCGGCTACGGAAAGATGGGCCAGCTGTTGGATCGGCTCGCTCCGGAATATGGCTTCACGGTCACTGCGCGCATTGAGCATACCGAAGAGATAGCCGCTCTGCGCGACACGCCTGTCGCCATCGATTTTTCTGTCGCCGAAGCTGTTCCCGCAACCGTTGAGCAGCTTGCCTCACGCGGAATTTGTTTGGTGGAAGGCACCACGGGATGGCTGGAGCATCTTCCCGCCGTGCAAGCCACCATCGCGCAACATGGCGCGGGCATGGTGTGGAGCCCGAATTATTCGGTCGGCGTCGCGGTGTTCTCGCGCCTGGTTGCCGAGGCCGCGCGCCTGTTGCATGACGATGCCTCCTACGAAGCGTGGGCGTGGGAGATGCACCATTCCGCCAAGAAGGATTCGCCCAGCGGCACTTTGTTGAAGCTGGTGCAAAACATGCGCGACGCCGGCTACCGCAAGCCTATCGATGTGTCCTCCAGCCGCGCGGGCAAGGTCCCCGGCACGCACGAAATCGGGTTCGATTCCGCAGCCGATACAATTACACTTCGCCACACCGCGCGCAGCCGCGAAGGCTTCGCGCACGGTGCTCTCAAAGCGGCCCAATGGGTGGCAGGCAAATCCGGCTTTCATACTTTCGAAGAGGTTCTTTTCTCATGAGCGTTTCATCCGTCGCGTTTACCGGCTGCGGCACGGCTTTAGTCACTCCCTTCCGGCGCGACCTATCCATTGACGAGCCCGCCTTGCGCGAACTCATCCGATGGCAGATTGCAGAAGGCATTCACTTTCTGGTTCCCTGCGGAACAACCGGTGAGAGCCCCACGCTCACGCGCGAAGAGCATCTGCGCGTGGTGGCCATCACTGTAGAAGAAGCGCGCGGCAAGGTTCCTGTGCTGGCCGGTGCGGGTGGATACAACACGGCGGAGGTAATAGACCTGGCGCGCGAAATTCAGAAGCTGGGTGCGCAAGGCATTCTCTCCGTCACGCCGTATTACAATCGCCCCACGCAGGAAGGCCTGTACCAGCACTATCGAGCCATTGCCGAAGCCGTTGGCATTCCGGTTGTGATTTATAGCGTGCAAGGCCGCACAGGCGTCAACGTAGAACCGGCTACCCTTGCTCGGCTCGCGGCCATTCCCAACATCATCGGCGTGAAGGAGGCATCGGGCAACATCTCGCAGATGGCCTCCGTGATTCATCAGGTGCCCGAAGGGTTTCTTGTCTTCTCTGGCGATGACGCCATCACACTGCCCATCGTGGCGCTGGGCGGGCACGGCACCATTTCCGTCGCATCGAATGAAATTCCCGGGCCCATGTCGAAGCTGGTGCAATTCTGCCTGGACAATAATTTCGCCGAAGCGCGCAAACTGCAGCGGCAATATCTGCCGTTGATGGAAATCAATTTCGTGGAATCGAACCCGATTCCCGTGAAGGCCGCGCTTGGCCTGATGGGCAAGCTGGAGCCGGTGTTCCGCCTGCCGATGGTGCCGCCCAGCGCGGCTAATCTGGCGAAGATTGAAACTGTATTGAGGAGCCTGGGCCTTGCAAAAGGAAATTGAAGAGCTATACGAAGCCAAGCCCGCGTTCTACCACGTGGCGGACCAGCAGGTCTTCTTCCGCTTCAAAACAGCGCTGAACGAAGGCACCATTCGCGCGGCTGAGCCCGATACCGAATCGCCCACCGGATGGCGTGTGAACACCTGGGTCAAGAAGGGCATTCTGCTGGGCTTCCGCATGGGTGTGATTGTGGATCAATCCATCGATCGCGCGAAGCAGCCTTACTTCGATAAGGACACTTACCCCGTGCGCCAGTTCACCGCGGAATCCGGCGTGCGCATCGTTCCCGGCGGTTCATCGGTGCGCGATGGCTGCTTCATCGGCAGGAGCGTCACCTGCATGCCGCCCATGTATATCAACGCGGGCGCCTACGTTGGCGAAGGCACCATGGTGGATAGTCACGCCCTGGTGGGAAGCTGCGCGCAGGTGGGGCGCAACTGCCACATCAGCGCCGCCTCGCAATTGGGTGGCGTGCTGGAGCCTGTGGGCGCAATGCCTGTCATTCTGGAAGACGATTGTCTGGTGGGCGGCAATTGCGGCGTCTACGAAGGCACCATCGTCAAGCGAGGCGCGGTCCTGGGCACCGGCACCATTCTGAACCGCTCCACTCCCGTTTACGATTTGCCGCGCAGCCAGATCCATCGCGCGACCGATGACATACCGCTGGTGATTCCGGAGGGCGCCGTTGTGATCGCCGGCAGCCGCGCCATCACCAACGGGCCCGGCCGCGATTGGGGCCTTTCCATTTACACGCCGGTGATTGTGAAATATCGCGATGAGAAAACCGGCGCCCGCGTGCAATTGGAGGATTTGCTGCGATGATCGATCTCTCAGGCAAGGTAGCGATCGTTACTGGCGCGGGGCGGGGCATCGGCCGCGCTATCGCGACGCAACTTGCCGCGCAGGGTGCAACAGTTGTGGTCAACGATCTGGAGCCCGAGCCTGCCCAGGAGACCGCCGCATCCCTGGGCCATGACGCCCTCGCCATCGGCGGCGACATCACCGCTGCCGATTTCCCTCAGCACCTTGTCGATCGTGTATTAGCAGAGCGCGGCGCCATCGACATCATCGTAAACAACGCGGGCTACACCTGGGACAACGTCATTCAAAAGACAACCGACGAACAGTTTCAGGCCATGCTGGATATTCATGTGAAAGCGCCCTTCCGCCTGCTGCGCGCCGCTTCCGAATATCTGCGGGATACAGCCAAGCGCGAGACTGCGGAAGGCCGGCGCGTGATGCGCAAAGTGGTCAACATCACCTCCATCGCCGCCACCGATGGTGGTGCGGGGCAGGCTGGTTATGGCTCCGGCAAAGGGGCTGTCATCGGCCTTACGCGCGTTCTGGCCAAAGAATGGGGCCGCTATAACGTAAATGTAAATTGCGTCGGCTTCGGACTGATTTCGACACGCCTGATTCAGCCCATGACGCCCGATTCCGAACCGCTGCACATGCACGGCCGCGATATCAAGATCGGCGTCCAACCGGCCATGCTGGAGGCAGCGAAGACGACGTGTCCACTAGGCCGCACCGGCACCGCTGAAGAAGCTGCCGGCCCCGTGGTCTTCTTCTGCTCACCGCTGAGCGATTACGTAACAGGCGAAGTGCTCATCGTGAGCGGCGGCATGCATTTTTAGAGCTGCCATATGGCATCCCTAATTTGCAAAATGGCATCCCCCCTGCTATCCTCTCTACATGGGCACCCTCCTCAGCGCACCCACCGAATCGTTGCTCCACGGTGTGCTTGGCTCCAGCATCGGCCTTAAGGCGAGAGAAACCCCTGATCTGATCCAGCAGGTGGAAGAAGGGCTTCCGTTTGAAAGCCTGGAAATTCTGGCCCGGTTCACTCACCAATCCATCTTTGAAATTGGCGCCATCATCGGCATTCCAGAGCGTACGTTGGCCCGCCGGAAAGCAACCGGCAAGTTAACCGCCGATGAATCGGATCGCCTGGTAAGGGTTGCCTCCGTCTTTGAAAAAGCCGTTGCTCTATTTCGAGTGGGAAGTGGCGCCGGCCGTGCAGTGGCTGCTCACGCCCAAGGCCGCGCTCTCCGGCGAAGTGCCGCTCCGCTACTGCCGCACCGAACTCGGCGCGCGCGAAGTGGAAAATCTGATCGGTCGCCTGGAACACGGCGTCTTCTCGTAAGCCGCCGTTCCATGCCCACAGCCTGGCGCATCGTCAAGCGCAAGTACGCTCGCGATGCTTTCAGCGGAGAAGGCTCGCGCCTCTATGGCGGCCGCTGGAACAATCCGGGAACTCCGATGGTGTATACGGCCGGTTCGCAATCGCTGGCCGCTCTCGAATTGATGGTTCATCTGGAGTCCGCTGACCTGTTGGACCATTACGTAGTCTTCGAAGTCAATTTCGATTCCACTCTGGTCTCGAAGCTGGATTCCGCGCTACCCAAACATTGGGAGGCGCAGCCCATCCCAAGCAGGACCCGCGCACTCGGCGACGCCTGGGCGCGTGAGCGAACTTCCACCATCCTGCGCATGCCTAGTGCAATCATCCCCAGCGAGCACAATTACATCCTGAACCCGCGCCATCCCAAGTTTGCAAAAATCCGCATAGGGAAGCAGACGCCATTCCGCCTGCACCCACGTCTGCTTCACAAGCTCAAATAGAACGCATCGCTTTATCCACGGCTTCCACAAAGAAGTATTCGCCCCACATCACAGATTCGTTCACGCCCAGGCCCTTATGGATGTGATACACGCCGCCTTTCAAAATGCCTTCCCACCCGCTATCGGGTTTCGCCACATAGTGCTTGCAAAGGCTATCCACCATGTGGCGCGCGGCAGCTTCATAGAAACGGCCCTTCACGCGATCCGCGCTCAACTCCGCCAACTGAAATAATCCTGAAGCGGCAATGGCCGAAGCGGAAGTGTCCACCTGGCGGCGGCTCTCAATCGGCGCATCGAAATCCCAAGGCGCCACGCCATCGGCCGGCACGTTTTCAAGGAAGTAGTCCGCGCACATTTCAGCGGTCTGCAGGAAGCGCGGATCGCGCGTGAACTCATAGCAGGTGCCGAAGCCGTAAAGCGCCCAAGCCACGCCGCGTGTCCAGCCGGAATCGCCGCGGAAGCCTTGGTGAGTGGTCTGTTTCAGAAATTCGCCGCTCGCCAGATCGAACATGCCTTCGTGCGAAGTTGAGCCATCGCCACGAACAATGACGCGCCGCGTAGTCAGGCAGTGCCGCATCGCGATATCCAGCAGTTGTTCATCGCCCGTTTCCAAAGCCGCGTAAAAAATAATGCCGACGTTCATCATGATGTCGATGAACAGCGAATCTTCCGAAACGAATGACCGCAAGTACTGGCCTTTTTCCCGAAAGCGCAGAGCCATGGTGCGGCCGGCCTCAATTAGCACATCGTTCAGAAACGGCTCTTCTGAAATTTCATACCAGCGGTAATAAGTGGACATGAAGATGAAGCCAAGATCGTGAACATTGCGATCGTGCTGGCGCGGTTCCAGCGGCTTCGAATAACGGATTGCCTGTTCGCGCCACCAGTGGGCTTCCGGGCTTCCTTTGTGCTGTTCCTGGGCATAGACAATCCACATCATGCCGGGCAGGAAACCATCGCACCAGTGCGTCCAGGCTTCCCCATCATGCTTCCACTTGCCCTCCTGCGTGTACATCGGGTAAAAATCCGGGTGCTTCTCTACCAGCGCGCGTATCTGGCGCCGCACGGTGTCCATCGTCTCGTTCAGCAAGCCCAAGCCGGCGCGCGCGTTCAGTTCAATCACTTTGTCTCCTCGGGAATCCAACACATTATAGCCGCGCGTGCACAACATCCAAATCGTTTACAATCTGTGACAATGGCATCCAGCAAGCCGGTCCGCCGCACGGTCGAGAAGGTTCAAGCAGCCGTCAAAAGAGCAAAGCCCCAGGCGGTCAAGAAGGCTGTGGAGCCCGAACCGGAGCTGGTTCCAGAAGTGGTAGCGTTCCGCGCCAGAAAGCCGCGTGTCGATCCACTGCATGCTCAATTTCGCTTGCAAATCCGCAAAGGCGGTATTCATCGCTGGGGTCTCTTCGCCGGTGAGGACATGCCCAAAAACCGCAAGGTGATTGAGTACACAGGCGAGCGCATCAACCGGCGTGAAACGCGCAAGCGCAGCGAAGAGCAGGGTTCCATGATCTACCTGTTCACGCTCGATAATTATTGGACGCTCGATGGCGCCGTGGGTGGCAGCGGCGCCGAATACATCAACCACTGTTGTGACCCGAACATTCGCGTGCTGGTCACCAAAGGCCACATCCTTTACATGACCAAACGCGCCGTGCGAAAGGGTGAAGAGCTCACGGTGGATTATCACTTCTCAAAAGATATTGAGCGAATCCCCTGCTATTGCGGGTCTCCCAAGTGCCGCGGCACCATCAACGTGAAATAAACCTGAGACATCCGGCCCGGTGGCCCAACTAGCTAATTTCAATGTTTCACGGAGATTAGCAGATGAATTCTCAAAGCCAGACCGCCCGAAAGACTGTAGTGGTATGCGATACGCAGCCCGTTTCCATGGAAGGGATGAAAGTGCTCCTTTCCACCTGTCCCGACTTGAAATACGCCGGCGGTGTTTGTGGATTGCTGGCCACCATGGAGTTGGTGAACAGCATCAAGCCCGCTGTTGTGCTTGTGGATAAAGCGGTCGGTCTGCAGGCCATTGCGGATTGGCTGCACATGGTTCGCAATTCGCGCACGGCGGTGGTAGTTTGGGGCACCAACATCGGCAACGCGGAAGCGCTCAGGCTGGTACAGGCTGGCGCGCGCGGTGTGGTTCATAAGACCGCGCAACTGGATCAGATTATTTCCTGCCTGCGAACCGCGGCGGGCGGCGCCACCTGGATGTCCGATACCATCTTTCAGACCCCGGAGCGCGACCAGCAACACCGTTCCAACCTGACGGCGCGGGAACATCAAGTGGCGGAACTGGTGGAGCGCGGCATGCGCAATAAAGAGATCGCCGGCAGCCTGGGCATCCAAACCGGCACCGTGAAAATTCACCTGAAGCACATTTTCGAAAAGACGGGCTGCCGCGGCCGTTATGGCCTGGCGCTATCCGGTCTGCGCGACAAAGGCCAACTCAATTTAGCTGTGATGTAGTGGGTAACGGCCGCATGATATCTTCGTAAGTATCTTGCACCCAGTAAGGTTTTTGGGCCTATTGCTGTGCTGCGCGTCGGCATTAGCAGCCCCCTCCGGAGTGGTCCTCAATACTCTTTCCGAAGAATTGCAGCGCAACTTCTTAGGTCTGACGCAGAAGGCTGACCCGCCCCCGTATTTCATTTCTTACGAAGTCACTGAGCAGGAATTTCACATCGCCGGCGCCTCGCTCGGCGCTTTGAATAGCAGTGGCGATTCCCGCAACAGATACCTGGACGTCTCCGTCCGCGTCGGTGGCCCAAAGCTGGACAATTACCATCGTGTGCGCGGCGAACGCGTCCAATTCACCTCCGGCGCCAACCTTTCACTCGACGACAATCCCAAGGCAATTCAGCAGCGCCTGTGGCTCGAAACCGACCGCGTGTACCGTTCGGCTGCGGAGCGCCTCATCAAGATCCGCACCAATCAGCAGGTGAAGGTTGCCGAGCGCGATAGCTCAGACGATTTCTCCGCCGACCCTGTCTCGAACCACACCGAACCTTTGCACGAAATCAAATTTGACCGCGCGAAATGGGAAGAGCGCGTCCGCAAACTGTCTTTAGCCTTTGCCCAACACCCCGCCCTGCTAAGTTCCGGCGTACTGGTTTCCGCGCAAAGCGACACGCGCTATTTTGTCAGCAGCGAGGGTGGCCGCGTGCAACACGGGCGCGGCTTCTCCCGCATCATCATCTCCGCGCAGGCCAAGAGCGTAGATGGCATGGACTTGGCCGATGCCGAATATTTCGACGCCGTCGATGCCTCGAATCTCCCGAAAGATGACGCGCTTCTGGCCTCGGTCGCGCGCGTCGCCGGCCACGTGGAAGCGCTGCTCAAAGCTCCTGTCACCGAACCGATCGTAGGTCCCGCCATCTTCTCCGGCCGCGCGTCCGGCGTCTTCTTCCACGAAATTTTCGGGCACCGCATCGAAGGCCATCGCCAAAAAGACGATACCGAAGGCCAGACCTTCACCAAGAGCCTGGGCGAGCGTGTCCTGCCGGATTTTCTGTCCGTCGATTTCGACGCGACGCTCCGCAAAGTGAACGGCATCGATCTGAACGGCTGGTACGAATTCGACGATGAAGGCATCGCCGCAAAGCCCATCCGCTTAGTGGATAAAGGGGTCTTAAAAGCCTTCCTTATGTCCCGCTCGCCCATCGATGGCTTCGTTCACTCCAATGGACACGGCCGCCGTCAGCCCGGTTTGGAAATCGTTTCCCGCCAATCGAACCTTCTGGTCAACAGCACCAAAACGGTAACCGCCGCGCGCCTGCGCGAAATGTTGATCGAAGAAGTGAAGCACCAAAACAAGCCGTATGGCCTTTATTTCGAGGACATCACCGGCGGCTTCACCACCACCGGCCGCTCCGGTTTGCAGGCCTTCAAAGTGATCCCGGTCATGGTCTATCGCGTCTATCCCGATGGCCGGCCCGATGAGCTGATACGCGGGGCCGACATCGTCGGAACACCGCTTGCCAGCTTCTCCAAAATACTCGCCACCTCCGACAAGATGGATATTTTCAATGGCTACTGCGGCGCCGAATCCGGCAGTGTTCCCGTCTCCGCCGTCTCGCCCGCCATCTTAATTTCGGAGATTGAGATCCAGAAGAAAGATAAGTCTCAAGATCGGCCGCCGCTGCTTCCGCGTCCTGAACTGGGGCCCACCAACTAAATGAAGCTTCTGTCTCTCTGTTGTGTGCTGGCGCTGACCGCGAGCGCGCAGGACGATACCATCCTCAAGGCCATGCGCGATGAACTGGCCCGTTCACTCACGCTCAAGCTCACGAATCTGGAGAGCCCTTACTACATCGAATATGAAGTGGATGACGTTCGGCAATATACGGCCACGGCCAGCTTAGGCGGCTTGCTGAATTCGTCCGACGGGCGCTTCCGCGTGCCCCGCGTGCATGTCCGCGTGGGCAATTACGATTTCGACAACACCAACTATGTAGGCAGCGGTTTCAACTTCGGCTCACGCTATGACGTTCGCCTGCCGCTGGACGATAGCTATCCCGTGCTGCGCCAAAGCCTCTGGCTGGCGACCGATCAGAGTTACAAATCTGCACTGGAAGCCATCTCGCGAAAGCGCGCTGCGTTGCGCAACGTCTCCGTTTCCGAAAAGCTGCCCGATTTCACCAAAGCCCCCGCAGTGCGCCTGCTGGAACCGCTCACCGTCAGTAAAGTGACTCTGGAAACGTGGCTCAAGCGCACGCGAACACTCTCGAATGTGTTCTCCGATTTTCCCAATCTGAAAACTTCGTCTGCCGAATTCTCCGCCATTGACGGTACGCACTATCTAATCAATTCAGAAGGCACGGAAGTGCGCCAGCACTCGAACCTGGGCGTGGTTCGTCTGCGCGCTGGAGCGCAGGCCGCTGACGGCATGCTGCTGCGCGATTCAGTAGTCTTCCAATCGTTAGACCATGCCCGCCTTCCCGGTGAGGCGGAGATGGAACGTACCGCTCGCGCGCTGTCGGAAAATCTCACCAGGCTGGTGCGCGCGCCCATGGGCGAAACGTATTCAGGGCCGGTGCTGTTCGAAGGCGTCGCCGGACCGCAAATTTTCGCGGAGGTGCTCGGCAAGAATTTGGCCCTCGGCCGCAAGCCCGTGTTGGAGCCCGGTGCTCCCGGCTCCGTCCCCTCCAGCGAACTCGAAGGGCGGCAAGGCGCGCGCGTTCTTCCGGACACGTTTCAAGTTGTCGATGACCCCACGCAAACCGAGTTCGAAGGCCACAAGCTCTTCGGCAGTTTCAAAGTGGATGACGAAGGCGTTCAGGCGCAGCCGCTGACCATCGTTGAAAAAGGCGTCTTAAAGAACTTCGTGCTCACGCGCCAACCCGTGCGCGGCTTCGGAGCCACCAACGGCCGCGCCCGCCTGCCCGGCTCTTACGGCGCACGCACCGCTGCCGTTTCGAACCTGTTCATACAAGCGTCTGAAACAGTTGCGCCCGCTCAGTTGCGCCAGAAGCTGGTTGAAGCTTGTAAACAACGCGGAAAGCCCTACGGCATCGTTGTCCGCAAGATGGATTTTCCGTCCTCCGCATCGATCGATGAGGCGCGCCGCCTGCTTTCGAACGCCGGCCAGAACGCCGCCCACGCGGTGAGCCTGCCCATCATGGTGTTTCGCCTGTATCAGGACGGTCACGAAGAACTGGTTCGCGGCCTGCGCTTCCGCGGGTTGAATGTACGCTCTCTCAAGGACATCATGGCCGCCGGTAACGACACCAATGTCTTCGATTACCTAGAAAATGGCTTCCCCTTCGCCCTGATGGGCGCCGGCTCCGAAGCTGCTGAGGTTACCGTTGTGGCGCCCAGCATTCTGGTGGATGATTTGGAACTGCTTCCCCTGGAAGATGAGCTGCCCAAACTGCCGATTGTGCCGCCGCCCGCTTCTTCTCGATGAGAATTCTTAGCAGGTATGTGTTCCGGGAAGTGCTCTCCAGCGCCCTTCTGGGAACGGTGCTGGCCACCTTCGTGGTCTTCCTGCAAGGCCCCGCGAAGCTGCTGCTTGAAGTTGTCGTCCGCGAATCCATCACGCCCGAAGCGGGCATCGAGCTGTTCCTTTATGCGCTGCCCCGCGTGCTCCCGCTCACCATCCCGTTCGGCGTTCTGGTAGGCATTCTCATCGGGCTCGGCCGCATGGCTTCCGATGGCGAAATCACCGCCATGCGCGCCGGCGGCGTCTCCAGCCGCAGCGTGACGTTCCCCGTCATGGCCTTCTGCCTGATCTCCACGGGGTTGGCCGCCATGGCCTCTCTGTGGCTCACGCCCCTTTCCATCCGCAACAGTCTCAAAATCATGAACCGTGTTGCCGCCGAACAGTTGACGGCGGACGTACAGCCGCGCATCTTCGAGGAGAGTTTCCCGAAGACTGTTCTCTACGTCAGCGATGTGAAGCCGGGCAAGCCCACCGTCTGGAGCCATGTTTTCATGGCAGATCTCACTCCGCCGGAAGAGCGCCCAATGGTTAGTGGCAAGCTCGCCGAAGGCCCGCGCATCACCATCGCCGAACGCATCATCGCCGTTCCCGATACGGCTCACAACCGCATCCAGCTCTCGCTCCAAAACGGCAGCAACCACGAAATCGCGAAAGACGGGCAGGGCTATCACCAGACCTATCCGCGCAGCGAACAAATTCTGGACGCCTCTCCTCCGTCCGAAGTAAAGGCATCCAAGGCGTTCAGCGAAATGCCCACGCAGGACCTTTATCGTTTCGTCAAGCTGGCAGATCGTAAGTCGGAGGAAAGCCTGGAAGCGCGCATGGAACTCAACGGCCGCTTGGCCCTTCCGCTGGCCTGCGTTGTGCTCGGCTTAATCGGCGTGCCGCTCGGCGTCCAATCGCGCAAAGGGGGAAAATCCGCCGGCTATGTCATGGCCATCTTCCTTTCCTTCTTTTGTTATTACCTGTCTTACATCAGCCTCACTGGTATGGCGCGGCAGCGTGCCATCGGCGTAGAACTGGCCACCTGGCTGCCCGACCTTCTGTGTCTCATCATCGGCGGCGTCATGCTGGCGCTGCTGGAACGTCCGGGCGATCGTGACGTCATCCGCATCGTACGCGATTTCTTCCTGAACCTCTGGCACAAGATTCGTGTCGGCCCCGTGCGTGAACCGCGCCGCCTGTACCGCTCCTCCAGCTCACGCATCCTTCCATTTCAGATTCTGGATTTCTATATCCTCAGCCAGTTCCTGTTCTATTTCATTGTTTTGCTGGCCAGCTTCGTGGCCATGGCGCAGATCTATAACTTCTTCGAACTGCTCAGTTACATCATTAAGAATAAGATTCCGCTTATCAAAGTATTCACGTTCCTCGCCTTTCTTACTCCGAAGCTCATTTACGATACGCTTCCCGTCAGCGTGCTGGTAGGTGTTCTGGTAACGTTTGGCGTACTTACTAAGAACAACGAAGTAACAGCGTTTAAAGCCAGCGGTGTGAGCGTGCGCAGGCTGGGGCTTCCAGTAATCTTGCTCAGCCTGCTCTTAAGCGGCGGCCTGTTCGCGTTCGATCATTACTACATTCCCAAAGCCAACCTGAAGCAGGATGCCATCCGCAATGAAATCAAGGGCCGCCCCGTGCAGACCTATCTTCGTCCAGACCGTAAGTGGATCTACAGCGCGGCAGGCTCCCGCATTTATTACTACAAGCTGTTCGACACCGCGGAGAACGTCATGGTCGGCGTGAATGTGTATGAGCTCGATCCCGCAACGTTTCAGCTTCGTAAAGAAATCTCCGCTGAACGCGCGCTTTGGCAACCTTCCCTGAAGAGCTGGATTTTTCAGGATGGCTGGTCGCGTGAAGTGCATGGCGTCACCGAAGACAAGTTCGATGCTTTTCAGGCCACCACCTTTCGCGAACTCGATGAACCGCCCAGTTACTTCATCAAGGAAGTGAAGCAGGATAAGCAGATGAACTATCTGGAACTGCAGCATTACATCAAAGATCTGCAGCAGAGCGGCTTCGATACAGTGCAACTGCGCGTTCAGCTCTATAAGAAGTTTTCCGTACCTGTCTTCGCGCTCATCATGGCCATGATCTCCATCCCGTTCGCGTTCCTGGTGGGCAACCGGGGCGCCATGGCCGGTATCGGCGTGGGCCTTGCCGTCGCGATGGCTTACTGGGGCGTTGACAAGCTCTTCGAACAGGTGGGCAATGTAAACCATCTGCCCCCGTCGGTTGCCGCTTGGGCTCCGGACGCACTCTTCGCGCTGGCCGGCATGTATCTGTTGTTGCGCATGAAGAGCTAGTTATCTGGACGCGAGTACAATCAAGGCTCGGGAAATGGCTGAACACTTCGACGCAATCATCATTGGCACCGGTCAAGCCGGACCGCCTCTTGCACAGTCTTTAGTGAAAGAAGGGCTGAACATCGCCATCATTGAGCGCAAACGTTTTGGCGGCACCTGCGTTAACACCGGCTGCATCCCTACCAAAACACTGGTAGCAAGCGCGCGAGCGGCGTGGGTGGCGCGCCATGCCGCAGCTTATGGCGTCGAACTTTCGGGGCCCGTTTCGGTCGATATGAAAAAGGTTCATGAGCGAAAAAATCAGGTCGCAGGGGCATCCGAAACGGCCGTCCATCAGTCCCTTATCGATCTGAAAGGCTGCCGCGTCATTGAGGGTCACGCCCGCTTCACCGGTCCGCGCTCCCTTAAAGTAAACGGTGAAACATTGGACGCGCCTCAAATTTTCATCAACACCGGCGGCAGAGCTTCCGCGCCAGCCATTCCCGGGCTTGATCGAATTCCATACCTGACCAACAGCGGCATGGTGGATGTCGATTTTCTCCCCGAGCATTTGCTGATCCTGGGCGGCAGCTATATCGCGCTCGAATTCGCCCAGATGTATGCGCGCTTCGGCAGCCAGGTCACTGTGATTGAGCGTTCCGGCCGCTTGGTGTCCCGCGAAGATCCCGACATTTCCGCCGGCATCCTGGAAATTCTGGAGAGTGAAAACATTCGCGTCGTAAGTGGGGCGAAGAACATTCACTGCGCGGGACCAGTGCCGGCCGTATTTTGGGACGGCGGCGAAGTTCACGGCTCTCACCTGCTGGTCGCCCTCGGCCGCAAGCCCAATACGGACGATCTCGGCGTAGAGTCCGCCGGCTTAAAACTGACGCCCCGTGGCCATATCGAAGTGGATGACGAGCTGCGCACCAGCGTGCCGGGCATCTGGGCCTTGGGCGATTGCAACGGCAAGGGTGCCTGGACCCACACCTCTTACAACGATTACGAAATCGTGGCAGCCAACCGCGCCAAACCCGGTTCGCGCCGCGTCTCCGATCGCATCGAGGCATACAACATCTATATCGATCCGCCGCTTGCCCGTTGCGGCATGTCCGAAACAGCCGTCCGCAAAGCCGGCAAGCGCGCCTTGATGGCCACTCGCCCCATGACCAAAGTCGGCCGTGCTTCCGAAAAGGGAGAGACTAAAGGATTCCTCAAAATATTGGTCGACGCGGAGACCGAACTCATCCTCGGCGCTTGCCTGCTGGGCGTTGAATGCGACGAGGTGATTCACTGCATTCTGGACACGATGTACGCCAAGGTAACCTACCGCACGCTGCAGCGCGCCATGCACATTCACCCCACCGTGTCGGAGCTGGTCCCAACGCTGCTGGGAGATTTGAAGCCGCTATAATGAGGGGTTAGGAGATTGGTTTGGCTGTAGCCCATGATCGACATTAAGAAAAAAATTCAGGACGAAATCGCGGCGCTCGAAATCGAAATGCGGGTGGAGCTGCCAAAGCAAATCCTCACTGCGCGCGCCCACGGAGACCTGAAGGAAAACGCCGAATATCATGCCGCGAAAGAACGCCAGGGCATGGTCAACGCCAAGCTGAACCAACTCAAGGGCCGCTTGGCGGAAGTGAGCATGATCGATTTCACCCGCATCCCGACCGATCGCGCCGGCCTGGGCTCTCACGTTGTAGTTCTGGATCTTAAGAAAGACGAAGAGTTCACTTACATTCTGGTGATGACCGAAGAGACCGACGCCACCAAAGGCATGATCTCCACCGGCTCGCCGATCGGCCGAAGTCTGGTGGGCAAGGAAGTGGGCGACGTGGTGAAAGTGCAGCTTCCCGGCGGTGTGAAAGAGCTGGAAATCGTCAGCCTGAAAACCATACACGATTTGGCCTAAAGCGGCATGACTGTCACACGGAGCATAGGCGCGGTTTGCGGCAAAATCCTGGAGGCGATTGTCACCTCTTTGGCCTTGTCTCGCATTCATCCGAACGTGCTCACGTTCATCGGTCTGCTGATCAATGTCTGGGCGGCATTCTGGTTTGCGGCCGGTCGCTTTTTACCCGCCGCGCTCGTCGTCATCGGCGCAGGCCTTTTCGATATGGTGGATGGCCGCGTGGCGCGCGAAACCAATCGCGTGACGCGCTTCGGCGGCTTCTTCGATTCCGTCCTGGACCGTTATTCCGATCTGGGCCTGTACTTCGGTTTGCTGGTCTATTACGCGTCGATCAATCGCTTCTTCTATATCGTGCTTACTGCCATCGCCATGACCGGTTCCGTCATGGTGAGTTACACGCGGGCTCGCGCGGAAAACGAAATTCCCAAGTGCAAGGTTGGTTTTCTCGAAAGGCCGGAACGCGTGGTGCTTATCATCATCGGCGGCCTGTTCGATCGCATGGCGCCGGTGCTCTGGGTCATCGCCATCCTCTCGAACTGGACCGTCATCCACCGCATGCTGTACACGTGGCAGGAATCGAAGCGCCTGGAAGACGCGCAGCTTCGCGCCGTACGCGTGATGCGTTCCTAACGGGTTACTTCACTCCGTATACAGTGGTTTGCGGGTTATAGTTCCGCCAATCGAACCAGTAATCTTTCAGCATCGGAATGCGCTCCAGGCAATAGCCTTTCAGCTTTCCTTCCACCGCGCACCCCTGAAAATTCCAACGACTTCCGGTCTGCGCGTCCATCATCAGAGTGTCGCCATCGGCGATGCGATAGAAGTCCGAAGCTGCTTCCGTACCCTGCACGCGATTGCGGAACGCCCGGACCGATTCGTTATCTTTCGCCGTCAGCAGCAACACAGGCTGCGTGCCCACCCGGTCACTCACTAACTTTTCCTGAACCGCTCTTTCATAGGGAAACGCGCGGCTTGCCCCGAACGCCTGAATCCCCAGCATTACATCGCGCGGCTTCAGCCCATGCTCCGGAAATTCAAGCACCACCTTCTGCTTCTTCATGCGCACATCCCAATCCTTCGGCGCATAGTCGGAACTGAATTTCGATAGCTCATTCAGAACCGTGCCCTGTGGCTCTTCGGCCTTCCAGGTTGAAAAGTTCAACTCGTCGGATGGCACCAGCGTCAGATGTCTGCCCGCCAATGGGCCCGAAACGGCCAGCCCGCTAATCTGCTGCCAGTAGCTTCCGGTCTGCTCATCCTGCATCAGGAAATTCTGATTGTTGATTCCGGCCAGATGAAACGTCAGCCTTGCGCCGTCGATCTCTCTTGACCACACCAGACCGGTGTGACAGAGCGTTCAATACGTCGCCACAATGGCGCGGCCACCCACCAAGTCATTCACCATGTGGTGGTAGGCGATGCTGCGAATGGGGTAACCTCTTGCCGTCTGGCCCACCTTGATAGCAAGCACCTTATCGTCGGGATCGAGCTTTGCGACGTTGGCTGCCGAGAACGATGCGGTCTCGACGGGATGGAACATCTGTTCGAAGACATTCACCCGTGCAAGAATCACCAGCGCGCAAGTCAAGAGGACGGCGAACGAAGCCAAGCCGCGACGCCACCGCTGCGGCCGCATGCGCCAGTAGGGCACAAGAGCCGCAATGGCAATCAATGCGAAGACCGCTGTCACCACGGGCCGAATACGAGCCACGCTCAAAGCCAGCGCCAGTTCACGCGCACCCTGTGCCCGAAAAGGACGAATCACATACAGGGGATACGCCACGCACGCCAGCGACACCGCCAGACACGCCAGCAGCACGAATCCCCAGATGCTAAAGCTTCTCTTAGGCAACGTTAGCAGCATAACGCGCCATGCGCCTGCCGCGCACGAATTTCCCGCTCCAGCCAGTCGATAAACGCCTCATACCCGTGACGTTCCAACCAATATTTGCGGGCATCGCCGGCCCGAAGCGCCAGCGCCGGCAAATCGGCCAGGCACGTCATCACAGCGTCCACGATGGCCTCGCACGTGTCACCGCGATACACCGCGCCTATGGCCGCACCTGCGTCTATCCGGTCGGACATCCAAGATCGGTCCGGCGCAACCACCGGACGCCCCACCAGAACCGCCTCAATCATGATGCTCGAAATGCGCCATCGGTAAGGCACGCGCTCATACGGCAGAAGCACCACGTCCATTTTCGATAGCATGTCCCGATAGGCGGGAATATCGATCGGCCCTTCCACGCCGTGAATTCCTGGCTGCGCGGCCAAGCTCCGCAACTCGTCGAAGACATCGGGCGGTAGCAGTTCATTCGTCAATTGAAATACAAAATCCACGTCGGCCCGGCGCCGGCACTCCGCGATGATTTGCGGAATGCGATGCGAACCTTTCTCCGCTCGTGTGCCGCCTGGGAACCCAACAACAGGCCGGCGGCCATGCAGCGAAAGCGGCGCCTCGCGAATCGTCTCCACATCGATCGCCATGGGCGATTGCAGAACGCGCACTCCCAACAGCTCAGTCAGCTCATCGCACAAGCCGCTGGTAAGCGACGCGAACACAAGCTTCCGCCGCACCGCCGTACCTGCTTCGGCTATGTCCGCGGCCAGCATTTGAAACTCTCCGCATTGCCGCTCCCGCTCAGCGCTCCCGTGGCGATTCCACCTATCGCTCACAAACAAGCAGAGCACCCAGGGGCGCTGCTCTTCGGGAAGCGACGCCAGCCAAACAGTCAACGCTCTGGCTTCGCATTGCGTCGCGACGGTCAACAACACGCGATCGTTCGCCGCAACCTCGGGTTCCACCGTCTCGCGAAGCAAGCGCACAAAGGCATCGGTGCGTTCATCGAATGAAAGATCGCTGCGAAAGACCGGATCGTGCAGCACGGCTCGCGCTTGCGGCAGAGCTTCCCGAACCGCACCATCGGCATGAGCGCTAATCAGCAGAACGGACGGCATCGCTCGCCGCTCCGCTGCCGCCAGAATACCCAGTGCCTCCGTGTAACGATGGCCCGTCATACCGGCCAGCCGATGGTGAATACAAATCAGGCGCTTCAGCACAGCGGCACTCTGCGTCTGAGCCATTCCACCGTGTGATGCGCCAGCATCAGCCGGGGGTCGAACAAGGCATCGCCGGAATGCTCTCCGCCAGAGAGGAGCCAATGGTAGTGAAGGTGGACGGGCGCCTGCTGAGGCATCGCCAGCGAATCGAAGAAGTGCAGAGGCACGTTATGGCTCGCGGGCAGAATGCGCGCGCGCCCTCCGCTGTGCGCGATCGCAAGCGAGAGCGCGGCTTGACTGCTGCCCCAATATTCGCCGCCTTCGGCCGGCACTTCACCCGCGCCCGTGTAGATTGACCCGCGTTCCGCCCACGGCTTCAGGCCCGCCTCCACGCCGCGATCGAAGAACATCTCAGTCTGCGCGAAGATTCGGCTAGCCCGCGGCACGGCCACCAAGCCTCCGTTGAAACTGGCGCGAACGGTGACGCGATCCACCGTTGTCTCAATGAGCGGGAGCGCTTCATAGTTCACGCCGCAAACACGGCACAACTGCTGCCAGTATGGGTCGAACGCATCGCCAGTGCCTGCGGTACACATGCCCTTTACATCCACTGGCCGCGCGGCGGCAGCTTGTTCGTGGGGAGAAAGATCGGGCTCACCTACAAACAGCGTGTCGCTATCCAGTTGCACCAACACGGGTGGCCCGGCACGCCGCTCCAGGTAAGCGGCCACCTGCACCTTGAACGATGGGCCGTACGCCGCGCACCGGCTCTGCAGGTCAAGCTCCAGATACTCCACTCCCAGCAATTCCAGTTTGCGCCAGGTGGCCGAGGAGGGCCGCAGGTGCCTTCGCGGAGAGACCACCGTGATGGATGCGAAACGGCAGCAGCCGGTGAACATGCGGATGCTTTCGCAAAGCAACGCCGCCTGCAGTTCCAAGTCTCCCTTCTCCGCAATCAGAAAGAATTCTATGTCGGTGGACGAAAGCGCGTTCATCGCTACAGCCGGACCAGCCACTTTTTGCGATAAAGCACATAGCTGAAGAGGAACACCACAGCCACATTCGCGACCGCATACAACACTGACGCCCGCTTCGGCTGCGCCATCGGCAGCAGTGCATTGCGATACACCCATTGCTGCAGCGGGATGACGCGGCCGCCCGCATCGGGCACTTTGATTTCTTCCATCAGGCGCGCGATCATTCCCGAAAACACAAACGCCGCCAGCGCATTCTGGCCATAGATCACAAACGGCTTGGCCCAAGCCTTATGGCCTCGCGCGTCCACCACCCAGTAGAACAGCGCGAAGATGCCTGTCGACATTCCGGCCATGAACACCGAATAGCTGGCGCTCCAGAGATTCTTATTGATCGGCATCCAGATATTCATCGTGAGGCCGCTCAGCAGAAGTCCGCACGAAGCGGTGAACAGCCAAGCCGTCTTCTCCGCATCGGAACGCGGCAAGCGCAAAAACATGCCCGTCAACACGCCGAACAAAGTAGTCGCAATGGCGGGCAGCGTGGAAACAATTCCCTCCGGGTCCCACGTGCGCGTCTGCCGCCACATGTGCCCGCTCAGCACAAGCCCATCGATGTATTTCGCGAAATTGCCATCGCGAGTCAGCACGCCGGGGCCGAAGCCAGGCACGGGGTACAGCGTCATTAACATCCAGTAGCCTGTCAGAAGCGCCACCACGCCGACCATCACGCCACGCTTGCCGCCGTATAAGTAAATGGCAGCGGCAATCAGATAGCAAATGGCGATTCGCTGCAGTACGCCCGGCAGGCGAACATAATCGAACGTAAAGTATGGGAACTGGTTCAGCAACAGCGCCACCGCGAAGATCGATACACTTCGGCGCACCGAATGCAGCATCAGCTTGCGCGGAGAATGTTCACTTGCCATGCGCTTGGCGAAAGAAAGCGTCATGCTCACGCCCACCATCCAAAGAAAGGAAGGGAACACCAGATCCGTAAACGTCCAGCCATCCCAAGGGCTGTGATCCAGCTGTTGATAAATCTGATCCCACGATCCCGGATTGTTCACCAGAATCATGGAAGCCACAGTCGCCCCGCGAAAGGCGTCCAGTGAAGTGAGCCGCTGCACTGTTTAGTTGCCACCGGTGGTAGCCGGAATAATGGCCGGAATATTCTGGTCGCGCACCAGCTTGTTGAAGGCCGGCATGTCGCGCTTCATGATTTCGTCAAGCCGCCGCAACTGCGCATTGATGGCCGTCGATAGATCCTCATATACCTGCTGCTGTTGTTGCGTCGGGCCGCTGTCGGACATCTCTAAAGCCCCCAGCACGCCTGCGATCTTATTGTTCAGACGAATCGGATAATTCAGGGGATCTTCATTGGCCTTGTTCTTCGTCTGATAGAGCGCTTCCTCAACCAGCGTCAAGTCCTTTGCCAGCGCCTTCGCGCGCTCCACAATTACCGGCGTCTTCGTGCGCGCGGCCAGGTCTTCAATCTGTTTGCGTACGTCGCGAATATCGATCACCGCCTGATTCGTGCGGCTCAGCTTATCGCGAATCTGCAGTTCCAATTCAAGCTGGCTCAGGAACTCCTGCTGCGTTGTGGCGATGCGCGGATCTTTCTTGACGAGGAGCGATTGGCTGTAGGCTTTGCCATCCACGGTCAGGCGCACCGTGTACTTGCCAGGCGCAATGGCCGGACCACGCACAGTGCCCGCCCACAAAATCATGCCCGGAAATTTGGTCGCGTCGGGATAGCGCATGTCCCACACAAACTTGTTCAAGCCCGGCTCGACGGGTACGCGCGTGGAACCGGCGTTGCGCGGAACAAACTCTTCTTCTTCCGCGCTGGCCGCCGGCACTTCATGCTTCTCTTCCACCTTGCTGGAAAATTCACGCACCGGCTTGCCCTGAGGATCTAAAAATTCGAGCGTCGCTTCGCCCTTCGGCTTCTCTTTTAGCGAATAATAAATCACCGCGCCCGCCGCCGGGTTCGAACCCACCGCGCGAGCGCCGCCGCCGCGAAAGCCGCCCCCAGAGGGCAGTCTGTAAGTGTCTTTTGGCGGAAACAGCCGCACTGCGTCGTTCGTGCCGGAATCCACCTGGTAGAGCATCGTCAAATCGTCCAGTACCCAGAAGGAGCGCCCGTGCGTTGCCACCACCAGCTCTTTTTCGCGCTTCTGAAACGCCAGATCCGCAATCTGCACCACGGGCAAATTCAATTGAAACTGCTGCCATTTTTCGCCGCCGTTTAGCGAAACATAAATGCCCGTTTCCGTTCCCGCAAACAAAAGCCCCGGCTTGTTCGGATCTTCCCGCACCACGCGCGTATAAGTGTTCGTGGGAATGCCATCGTCGATTTGCTTCCAACTCTTCCCGTAATCCGTTGTCTTGTAAAGATATGGCCGGTTGTCGTCCCACTTATACATGGTGCCCGCGAAATATGCCGTGCCCGCATCGTTCGGCGAAGCCTCAATCGAATTGATCTGCATCCATTCCGGCATGCCCTTCGGCGTCACGTTCTGCCAGTGCGCCCCGCCATCCTGCGTCACATGCACCAACCCATCGTCGGACCCTGCCCAGATCACACCCTTCTTCCGCGGGCTCTCCGCCACCGTGAAAATGGTGCAGTAATATTCCACGCTGGTGTTGTCTTTGGTGATCGGGCCGCCCGAAGGCCCTAGCTTCGATTTATCGTTGCGCGTCAAATCCGGACTGATCGCCTTCCAACTCTGCCCCTGATCGCGGCTTGCGAAAAGCACGTTGCCGCCCGCATACAACAAGTCCGGATCGTGCGGCGAAAACAGTAGCGGAAAGTTCCACTGGAACCGGTACTTCATCGCTTCCGCACCCGCGCCCATGGGGTTATCGGGCCAGATGGTCACGTTGCGCATCTGCTTGGTCTTGTGGTCGTAGCGCGTGATCAGCCCGTCATAAGAGCCCGCAAACACAATGTCCGGATTCTTTGGATACGGCGCGATCCAGCCGCTCTCGCCACCGCCCACCGGATACCAATCCGAAGCGTCGATGGCTCCGGTAAGCGTCCTACTGGCAATCTTCACCGTGGTGTTGTCCTGCTGCGCGCCATAGATGTTGTAAGGGAATTCTTCATCCACTGCCACGCGATAGAACTGCGCTGTCGGTTGCGCCAGATCGGTCCAACTCCGGCCGCCGTTGGTGGAAACAATCGCGCCACCATCGTTGCCCTGCACCATTCGCAACGGGTCTGACGGTGCGATCCACATATCGTGGTTATCGCCATGCGGCGTCGCGATGGCCTGAAACGTTTTGCCGCCATCGCCGGAACGGAAGAAGCCTACGTTCACCGCGTAAATGACTTCGGGGTTCTTGGGGTCGGCGAAAATGCGGTTGTAATACCAGGCTCGCTGCCGCAGTTTGCGCTCTTCATTTACTTTCACCCACAGCTTGCCGCCATTGTCGGAACGGAACAGGCCACCGTCTTCGGCTTCAATCATGGCCCATACGCGCTCCGGATTCGCGGGCGACACCGTGACGCCCACCGTCCCAATCAGACCCTTCGGCAGCCCCTGCGAACGTGTCATATCCACCCACGTATCGCCGCCATCAATGGAGCGAAACAAGCCGCTACCGGGCCCACCCGATTCCAGCGTCCACGGCTTGCGATACACCTCCCAAAAGCCGGCCCACAGCACGTTCGGGTTCGAAGGGTCCAGCGTCAGATCGATGGCGCCTGCCTTCGGGCCGCGCGTAAACACTTGCGTCCAGGTCTTGCCGCCATCGCGAGTCCTGTAAATTCCACGCTCCGCATTCTCACCCCATACATGCCCCAGCGCAGCCACGTAAACAATGTCAGGATTTTTCGGATGCACACGCACGCGCGCGATTTGCCGTGTCTCCACGAGGCCGATCTGCTTCCAGGTGCGGCCGGCATCGGTGGATTTATACATGCCGTCGCCGTGCGTGACATTGCCCCGTATGGGCGATTCACCCATGCCCGCATAAACGATATTCGGATCTGAAACTGCCACATCGATAGACCCAACCGAACCGGTACCGAACGGCTGCCCATCCGACAGCGATTCCCAATTCGCGCCGCCATCCGTGGTTTTCCAAATTCCGCCCCCCGTCGCCCCGAAATAGTAAGTGCCCGGCAGAGAATCCACACCCACAACCGTGGTGACGCGCCCACCGCGATACGGCCCGATAGAGCGGTATTTCAGCGATTTGAGAACGGAAAGATCCTGCGCCGCGAGCAACGCCGGCAGCAGCAGGGGAAGCAAAAAGCGCATTGCCCATTGTAGGCAGCTTTTCTAATAAGGCGGCGGCAGCAGAGTGAATTCGAACTGCGAAACATCCAAGCCACGCGCCTGCAGGTTACGAATGCACTCTCTTGCGGAATCGCCCAGGGCTTCGATGGTTCGTAGCGGGAGCGTTTCAGGAGTGTACACCTGAAGCGCCACCCACTTGCCGGTCAGTGCCGCGCGCTGCTTGAGCGTAAGGCCGTCCAGCGGCGTGCCTACAAGGCCGTTCAATTGCGATTCAAATCCTGCAGCAAGGCACCGAGGCCCTTCTTTTTGTAGAGGTCGGTCAGCCGCTGCTCTTCCGGCGAAGGCGCCATCAGCTTGCCCAAATGCGTGTTACCCAGAGCTTCACGCGTGGGCACCCAAGCGCCGCCATCGGCATATTCCACCTGGCTCACAAAGCCGGTCATGCTCGCAATGGGCACCGCTTCTTTGCGGCCATGCGAAAACTTCAGCGTGGTGTCCTGCAGAATTTCGCCGCGCTGCCCCGGCGGCAAATACATATCGGCTTCCGAAGAGGGCAGGGAACCGGCCAGAAACTCACGGCCGCCATTGTCTTTTACAATCCAGCCCACCTCCACATACTTCACCGGGCGCCGTGATTTGTTATCCAGATGAATTCGCGCGTCCCGCGCTTCATTGCCTGAAATATCCGCCCAGCCATCGATCAGTTCCACCGGCGCGGAAGGCACATTCAGAAACGCGAACTGGGCCAGATGATCGGGCCTTGCCGCTGCCGCCGCCAACGCGCGTCCCCCGCGGCTTACTTGTACATCAAGGCCGGGCCGCTGCGCCTGCCGCTCCAGGCTATCCAGCATTTCCTGCTGCAAGGCGCCCACACCGCGCGCCGCCAGCACTTGCTTCAGATAAGTCCGGTCGCGCTGGTTCTGCAACTCCCAAAATGTCATGGTCCGGCGCGAGTTCAACTTATTCGGCCCGAAGAATTGCAGCCCCTCGAACAAGATGCCGTCGAGCGAAACCTGCACCAGCGGCCCCGTCCCGCCTTGCACCGGCCTGATTAATTGCACATCGATCTTCAGCGGAAAAGTCTCACCGGGCCGTACATCGAGAGTCGGGACTGAATACGAAGCCCGCCCCCCAGGCGCGGATTCCTGCGCCGATATCAGCACGGTAATGCCACGAATGCGCTTTGCATCCTGATTGCGCAGAGAGAGCGAAATATGCAGATCCAGCACCAGCGCACCGCCGCGCGCCGTCGCTCGCGAATCGCCATAAGTGGCCGACATCATCGATACCGGCGAATTTGGCGGCAGGTTGAATTTAATGGAACTGTAAGGGTCCAGCGGACTATCCTGCGCGAACGTCAGTAACGGCAGCAGCGCCAACGCAGCCAAGCCCAAGCTCTTATTCGCCATAAACGTGTGTAATCGCAACATTGCCGGTTTCGGGGTCAAGGGAACGCGCCCGCAGTTCGCCCTGCGCGCCCACGCTGTAAACCACATTCATCGCCGTCGGATTTAAGATCCGCAGCGTCTGCCGCGAGCCGCGCACTTGAATGCCGCTTCCTGAACCTTCAAGCACCGTGCCCGTGATGGCGCGATGGAAAAGGGCCTGACGAAGGTCTGGCCGGAAGCTGGAACGTCCAACCCAGGCACCCATGGCCACCAGCACCGTTAACACTGCTCCGGCGAACACCAGCCGTTGCCCGGACACAACCGATTTCGGCGCGGGCCGAAACCCGACGCATTCTCCCGCCGCCAGGCCCAGCCGGATATTCGCCTTCATCTCCATGGCCAGCCGGTTCCAGTTCAACTCCGGCGGCACGTTGGGGATGTGCCGCAATTCGGAATATTCGCGCGACGTCTGCTGGCACTGGCTGCACCCGCGAACGTGCAGGTCCATGCGCCATTGCCGCAGCCAGCCCAGATCGCCGCCGGCATACAACGCCAGATCCGTTTCCGTGGGGTGCGCCATGCGCTCACTCATTTGCCGCGTCATCGTTTTCGTCTCGCCATGTACTTCTTCAACTTGATCCGCGCATTTGCAATGTGCGAACGCACCGTCGCTTGCGAACAGCCCAGCCGGTGCGCTACCTCTTCGGCGGGAAGGTCTTCCAAATCCCGCAGTACAAACGCCGCACGCTCCCGGGGCGTCAAGCTGCCCAAAGCGTCCTGCAAATATTCCTGGTGTTCGCTTTGCAGCAGCAGAGCTTCGGGGCTGTCACTGTGGCTTTCCGGCGCTTCATCGATCTCGCAAAAAGACACCCGGCCATGACGCCGAAGAAAATCGAGCGCCGTGTTCGTGGCTATACGCGACAGCCAGTGAGCGGCCTTTTGCTGATCCTGCAACTGCTCCTGCCGCTGCAATGCCTTGATAAAAGCTTCCTGCGCCAGATCCTGAGCATCCGCCACGTTGCCCACCATGCGGTAAATCTGCAGGAAAATGCGGCGCAGGTTGTCTTCTACAAACCGGCTGCGCTGCTCTTCGGTAGAAAGGGCCGCGCTCGATAAAACGCTTCCCAGGGCTAGATCCACTTTTGGTCCCTTAAACAAGCTTGACGCTCCAGGTTCCAAAACGTGGAGACAACTTTGACGCTAGTGGACCGCGATTTCCGCGCTCTGCTGGGCCGTTTTGCTTTTTTGGTCCCACGCGATCAGTGTATAACGCGTGGTCACTCGCGGAGAAACGCTGAAACAGCGGGAAAGCGAAGGCCACACGCGTTCCACTGGCGGCTCGAGAGTTACCTTGGCCGCGTTAGCCACCCCGTAACAAAGCTGCGCGGTCTGGCCTTTGCCAATCTGGTTTGGATTGGCATAGAAGCCCGTAATCTTCAGCTCCGCGCCGCCAATCCGCCGGATGGTGTCCTGATCGGCCTCCGCTTCTTTGGCAACCTTGCTGTCCTCAAGCTTCTTGTCTACGTCATGCCGCGAGTAAAAGGTGTAAGCGACATAGAGGGCCGCGACCAGCACGGCAATCGAAAGAAAAGGAAGTATTTTGCGGATCGGTTCAACGGTCATCTGGCCAAGCCTGCACGTGTGCTGCCGCTAGTCAAAACCGGTACGTGAGCCCCACCCGGAGCGCCCGGGGCGAACCTGGCGAAATGTTGTTATTGTTATCGGCGTTTAGGAAATAGCGGCGGTCAAACAGATTTTCCAGATTCGCCTGCAGCCGGACGCGTTCGCTAAAACGAAAAAACAAAGCCAAATCCGCGCGCGTGTAACCGGGGAGCGTAACCGAGTTGTCGATGCCCGCGAACATGGCGGACCGGTTCAGAATTCCCAGGCCGGCGCCCAGGCTGCGAGTAAGCTCAAATTTGTTCCATAAGGAGAAGGTCGCGCGCGGAGTTTGGGCCACGTGCGCGCCTGCCTGGGCTGCGGCGGTCGCACTCACCACGAAGGCGTCTTGGAAGCCGAGCCCACCGGCAACGGTCCATTTGCGTGTTACGCTGCCTGTCCACGCAACCTCTCCGCCATTGGTGCGCTGGCTTCCGGTTTGCACAATGCGGGTCGCGTCGTTCGGATCGATGGACCGCGTGTTGGTGCGGTCCAGCCGGAAGAGCGCGGCGGTCAAAGACAGATTACGATGAACTTCCCACTTCGCGCCCACTTCAAGATTGCGGAATCGCTCAGGCTGCACCTGCTGCGTGATGGTGGTGAGCGCCGAGAACTGATCGCCCGAACTGGGCAGGAAAGAAACGCTATAGCTGCCGTACAGGGAGACCGCCGAAATTGGCCGGAACACAATTCCCGCACGCGGCGAGGCAACGCGGTCGGTCCTGTTCAGTTGCGTGAGTGTGCGGTTGTCGTGGTACTGCAGGCCGAACGCTTCAAGCCGGACGCCCAAAACGATCTGCAAGGCACTGCTGAGCGAGATCTGATCCTGAACGTAAGTGGCAGCGGCGCGCGCCAGCAGATGATTGTTGGCATCGGTCGCGCTCTGCCGGAATTGCACCGGAGCGGAAATTACGGAGTCGCTCAAGGGAATCGGCAAAGTGGTGGCGGTGTTGCCGAAGTATCCGGTGTTGCGGAAATTTTCGGTTGCTTGCCGCCCCAGTTCCGCGCCTGCCACAACGGTGTGCCGAAACCTGCCTGTGCGTTTGTGAACAAGCACGTCGGTCTGATTGAAAACGCTCCGCCGGTGTGTGGCGTTGTTATAGGCGCTGAGCAGATCTTGCGTGGCATCCGCCGACACAGCACCGGGCACGAAGTTCTGATAGAAACGGTCGTAATCGGCCGCAAGCAGGCGACTTGTTACTTCCACCGCATTCCATCGCCGCTGAAAGGTAACGGAGCCAAGGTGGCCGGTAAACCGCACGCCGCTCCGGTTCGGATCGCCGAAGTACTGGCCTGGCGCAAGACTGACCGGCTGGCCCCTGTAGGAAGGAATGCCGCGATCGGCGGTGCGGCCATCGTGAAACAATTCGTAGGCCAAACCGAGGCTCGCGCGCGGTGTCAGATTGATGGTGAACGCCGGCGCAAATCCGTAGCGCTCCAGGTTTACGAAGCGCCGGAAGCTGCCGGAATTTTCATACACGGCGTTCAGCCGCAAGCCGGCGTTGCTGCCCACCGGCGTATCGAAATCGCCTGCCAAACGGCGGTCGGCATACTGGCCGCCGTCGATCGTAAGCGAGCCTGCGCGCGTGAAGGTGGGCCGCTTGGTCACGCGGTTCACCACGCCGCCGCCGCCGCCGCGGCCAAAGGCCATCGCGTTCGACCCCTTCAATACTTCGAGTGACTCCAGGTTGTAAAGGTCGCGAAAGTACTGCACATCGTCGCGAACGCCATCGAGGAAGAAATCGGCCGAGGTGCTCTGCCCGCGAATCACGAGCTGGTCGCGGTTGTTTTCGCCCTGAATTGCGGTCACTCCGGGCGTATAACGGACGGCATCGCCAACGCTCGAAAGCCGCTGGTCGTCCATCTGGCTTCTGTAGACGATTTGTATGGATTGCGGAACGTCCCGCGTGAGAGTGGGCGTTTTTGTGGCGCTGGTGGTGACCGCAACGTTATAGCCGCCGCTCGATTCCGCCACGGTGACGGAGTTGTGAACCGGTTCCACCTCCATTACCAGTTCCAGGTTCATCTGTCTTGCCACACCCCTGACGTGCAGGGGTAGAAAGCCGTCCTTCGTGATGGTGAGCGAATAGTTCCTGCTTTCGAAGGGCAGCGAGAATTCGCCGAGAGAGTTCGAGTGCGCAGCCGCGCGGCTTGTGCGAACCGAAGCTCCTTCAATGGGAGCGTGCGAGGCGTCCAGAAGCCTGCCCCGAAGAGTTTCTGCCGCGCAGGGAAGGCAGACAGCCAGCAGGGCGGCTGCTTTGTAGAGGGTCATAAATGGGTTCGTTTACGCGAACCGCCGCCAGCTCCCCTACAATGAAAGGGTCGCGGGACCGACGGTCTTGCGAATGTTCAGGGTCTTCGCGGTGCTTCGCCAAAAGTTAGCCGCGAGGACCCTGCTATTGCTCCTTTTCTGAATTCGGACTACATTGGTCCTAGATTAACCGAAACCCGCCCCGCGCGCTACCGTTTGTGCAGAGATTTCCAAATTATGCACAATCCTGCACAATGTTCAGAGGACGTTGAGACCGGCGGCCCGGGCCAAAGCTGCCTCGGCGCGATGAAGCGGGGTCAGCCACACAACGTGACCGTCTTTCACAAATTGGTACGCATCGCCGGAATAGCAGCCGGCGACGTAAAGGCACACGAAGAAGCTGGAGTCCGCGTACACGGTCATATGCCGGCCGCCAATAGCGGCTGCTCTCGCGCGCTTCGATCGAGACTTCGGCCCCCGGTAACCGGCGATCGCCAAAAATTTCCCGTGCTCTTGCCCGAAAATCCGGCACCACGCGTTTCATTTCCACAGGCGTAATATGACCAGAACGGCATCTCGTTCACGAAGTTCCACCGTTTCCCCATCCCTTAGCCAGTCTTTTAGCTGACGGGTGTTGCGAGGCTGCCTCAGATTTATGGTCTGCAGACGTTCATCGTGTCACGAAATGTGACACATCGCTTGCGCTGAAATAACGGGTTATCGTCGAAGTATGAGACCTGTTGCCGTTGTCGGCATCGGCAAGACCCCCTTCGGCGCATTTCCCGACCGCGACCTTCGTTCGCTAGCCGTTGAAGCCGGCGAGAAATGCTTTCGCGATTCCGGCGTTTGGCCCAGCCAGGTGGAATCCTTCTACCTGGGGAATTTTGCGGGGCCTTCGTTTACCGGCCAGAATCATCTGGCGCCATATGTTGCCACCGCTCTGGGTATGCGCTTCATCCCGGCCACTCGCGTGGAAAATGCTTGCGCTTCCAGCGGCTCCGCTTTTCATCTGGCTTGGCGCGAAGTGGCCAGCGGGTTGAGCGATATTGCCATGGTTGTGGGCGTCGAAAAGATGACCAGTCAGGCCACGCCACGCGTCACCGAAATTCTGGCCGCCGCGGGCGATTGCGCGACTGAGATTCGCGCCGGCTCCACCTTCCCTTCGCTCTTCGGGATGATCGCGCGCCGGCACATGCATCGGTACGGCACCACGCGCGAACACCTGGCCGCGGTCGCCGTTAAGAACCATGAAAATGGCGCGCTGAATCCCGATGCGCAAATGCGTAAAGCGATCACGCTGGCGCAAGCCATGGCAGGTAAGCCCATTGCTGACCCACTCAACCTTTACGATTGTTCCCTGATCAGCGACGGCGCCGCCGCCGTGATGCTGGCGCCTCTTGACCGCGCCAAGGAATGGACCGATGCGCCCATTCGTGTTCTTGCCAGCGCTCAGGCGTCAGACTATCTGGCGCTCGATCAGAAAGAAGACATCACCACGTTTCCCTCGCTTCGCATGGCGGCGCAGTGCGCTTACGGCATGGCCGGCTTGAGCGCGCTGCAAATCGATTTCGCGGAACTGCACGATTGCTTCACCATTGCCGAAATTGTTGCCATGGAAGATCTGGGCTTCTGCGAACGCGGCCAGGGAGGCTTCGTTTCTGCGGCCGGTGAAACGCGCCGTAGTGGATCCATGCCGCTCAACGCCAGTGGAGGTTTGAAGAGCAAGGGCCATCCGGTAGGCGCAACCGGAGCGGCCCAGATTTGCGATGTGGTGCAGCAACTGCGCGGCGCGGCGGCGGAGCGCCAGCTTGCCCGGCACTCCATTGGCCTTGCCCAAAATCTCGGCGGCTCTGGCGGCACATGCGTGGTGTCCATCCTGGAGCGTGTGCATTGAGACTCGCTGCCCGCGCCGGCCGGTTGCTGACGGAATCTGCCTTCGACGTTCTGGTGAAAGCGCGCGCCTTGGAAGCTCAGGGGCGCAACATCATCCACCTCGAAATTGGTGAGCCCGATTTTCCCACGCCCGCTCATATTGTGGAAGCAGGCAAGCGCGCGCTCGATGAGGGCTACACGCATTATGGACCCACGCAGGGTCTGCCAGAACTGCGCGAAGCCATCGCGGAGCACGTCTCCGCCAGCCGCGGAATCAACCTTAACGCCTCGCAGGTTTGCGTCACTCCCGGCGGCAAGCCGATTCTGTTTTTCCCGATGATGGCGCTGATTGAAGCGGGCGATGAGGTCATCTATCCCGACCCTGGCTTCCCCATTTACGAATCGCTCATTCGCTATTTGGAGGCCGTGCCGGTTCCCATGCGCGCGGGCCAGGTGCCGCCGTTCAGTGAGCGCACCAGGCTGGTGATTCTGAATTCTCCTGAGAACCCAACGGGCCGCGTGCAATCGAAAGCCGTTCTGGAAGCAGTTGCAGCCGAAGTGCTGAAGCGCGATTGCATGGTGTTGAGCGATGAAATCTATTCGCGCATATATTACGGCGAACGGCCCCAATCCATCGCCAGTCTTCCCGGCATGCAGGAGCGCACTATCATTCTGGATGGCTTTTCGAAAGCTTATGCGATGACCGGCTGGCGCTTGGGTTACGGCGTGATGCCGGAATGGCTGGTGGCGGCGGTGAATCGCCTGACGGTGAATTCGAACTCCTGCACTGCTACCTTCACCCAGCTTGCCGGCTTGGCCGCGCTTACCGGTCCCCAGGATGCCGTGGAGCAAATGGTGGCCGAGTTTGCGCGACGGCGCGAAGTATTCTGCAAAGGCCTGAACACAATTTCCGGCTTCACGTGCGAAGCTCCCGCGGGTGCATTTTACGCGTGGGCGAATATTGAAGGCACGGGTAAATCATCCGCCGCAATGGCAGACCGGCTCTTGCACCAAGCCGGCGTTGCATGCCTGAACGGAGCCACCTTCGGCAAAGCGGGCGAAGGCTATATTCGCTTCAGCTATGCAAACTCACTGGAAAATCTGACCGGGGCGCTGGAACGAATTCGTCGTGAGATGAGTTAGTGGCGGCGGTCCGCATCTGATAATTTAGACGGATGCGGAAACTCTCGATAGGGGCAGCCCTTGTCACCTGCGCGCTGGCGTTCGGCGCCGAATGGCCCACGGATGGGGGCAACCGGCTGCGGACCAACTGGCAGCCGAATGAGACTGTCCTCAATAAAGACAACGTGAAAGGCATGCAGCTTCTTTGGAAGTTGCAGCTGGATAATCAGCCGCAGGAGATGCACGCGCTGTTTCCGCCGCTGGTGGTGGAGGGCGTCAAGACTTCGGCGGGCATCAAGCAGATCGCCATCGAAGCCGGCATTTCCGACAACCTCTATGCCATCGATGTGGCAACCGGCACGGTCATCTGGAAAAAGCATTTCGACTATCCGACGCCCGCGCGCAGAGGCCGGCCAGGCGATCCGCTTTGCCCTCCCGGACAGACGGCCACGCCGGTGATTGCGCCGCCGAATGCCGATGGCTCACGCACCGTCTATGCGCTGGCCGGCGATGGCAAAGTGCATTCGCTCAACGTCGCCGATGGGGAGGATCTTGCGCCGCCTTTCCAGTTCGGCTATCCGAACGGCAAGAGTTACGCACTGAACCTTTATCAGGACACGCTCTACACCACCACGTCGCAAAGCTGCGCCGGCAATCCGAATCAGATTTGGGCGGTGAGCCTGAAAGACCCCACGCACAAGGTGATGACCGCGAACCCCAAGAGCGGAGGCTTATGGGGCCGCACCGGCGCCGCGATCGATTCGAGCGGCGTTGCCTGGGCGCCCACCGGCGATGGCCGCTACGAGCCGGCGAATAAGGTTTATGGCAATGGCTTGATCGGTGCGAAAGTGGAAAACGGAGAGCTTACGATTCGCGATTGGTACATTCCGTCCAATGCCGTGTGGCTGCAAAAGCGCGATCTGGATATGCAGGTGACGCCGGCCATCTTCCCGTTTCACGGGCGCGAACTGATGATCACGGGCAGCAAGGAGTGCCGCGTTTATCTGCTGGACACCAAAAGCGCCGGCGGCGAGAATCATCAGACACCGCTGTATCGAACGCCTTTGCTCTGTAACGAAGAAGTGGATTTTCAAAGCGCAGGCATTTGGGGCAGCATGGCCAGCTGGCAGGATTCGAAAGGCACGCGTTGGGCGCTCACGCCTTTCTGGGGGCCTTCGCACCCCAACTTCAAGCCGCCTGTTCAATATGGCAAGGTGGAGCACGGCGCTGTGGTGGCTTTCAAGGTGGAAGAAAAAGATGGCAAGCCGGTTTTGAATCCGGCCTGGATGTCGCGCGATATGGATCAAGCCGAGCCGCCCGTGATTGCGAACGGAGTGGTGTTCGCTTACGGCAATGGAGAGAACACGCGGCAGGCTTATGCCGATAAGGGTCTTGCCGATTACAGCCCCCTTCGCATTAAGGCTTCGACGCACGCCGTGCTGTACGCGCTCGATGCCGAGACAGGCAAGGAGCTATTCTCCAGCGGCGAGCAGATCAAGACGTTCAACCACTTCAGCGGATTGACTGTCGCCAACGGGCGCGTGTATATCGCCACCTTCGATAGCGTTCTGTATTGCTTCGGTTTGCCAGGGTCCAAGTAAAAGCCAATGAAAAACGTTTATTTAGTAGCGGCCCTCGCTTTCGTACCGGCGAGCCTGGTCAATGGGCAAGGCAGGCCTCTCGATTGGCCGTTCTTCGGCGGTGACGCGCAACGCTCCGGCTGGCAGAGGAGCGATCTGCGCATTACCAAAGAGAACGTGAAAGATTTTGAATTGGTTTTGAAGCGCAAGCTCGAAACCAAAGCGGGAGAGCGTTCGCTCACGCCGCCGGTGGTGATTGGCAACCTGATCTCTTACAAAGGTTTCAAAGAGCTGGCCTTCGTCGCCGGCTCTTCGGGACGCATTTGGTCCGTCGATGCCGATGTCGATCGCGTCTTCTGGCAGAAGCAATTGGAATCGAAAAGCGGCGGTTGTTCGGGCGGCGCAATGGGCACGCCAACGCTGACGCCGCCCACCAACTTCGCCGCGCCACGCCCTCGTCCCACGCCGCCCGGAACGCAGAGCCCTGGTGCGCCTCCTTCACCCGCGGCCACTCCCATCGCGGGCGCGCGGCCGTCTGTGTTGGGCAGCACCGGCTTCGGCTCACCACGTCCCGCGTTCGCCGTTTCGAAAGATGGCCGCCTGCATGTGATGAACACTTCCACGGGTGACGATCTGGTGGAGCCGATTGCGTTTCTGCCGCCGAATTCGCGCGCTTCCAGCCTGACCATCGCCGATGGCGTTCTTTACACCACCATCACCGATTGCTCCGGCAAATCCGGCGGCGTGTGGGCTATCGATCTGAATGGCGATGAGAAGAAAGTAACCAGCTACGCCTTTAAGGGCGCGGCTCCTGCCGGCGTTGGCGGCCTTGCGGTGGGAACCGAGGGCACGGTGTATGTTGCCGGTTCCGATGGCTCACTGATTGCCCTTGCGCCGCGCGCGCTGACGGAAGTTGGCTCGCGGCCGGGTACCGGTAAGCTTGGCGCGCAGGCCACGCCGGTGGTCTTCAGTTACAAAGAGCGAGACATGATTGTTGTGCCAACCGCCGATGGCCGGCTCACACTTTTAGATGCGAAGCAGATGTCGACGCCGGCATTCCAAACGCCTGCTCTGGGCAAAGTATGGGGCGGCATATCGAGTTGGCTGGATGCGGATGGTACGCGTTGGATCGCGGCGCCGGTGTGGGGTCCCGTGAATGCCGATACAAAGTTCGCCATTGCGAATGGCCCCGCCGCTAACGGTGCGATTGTTGCCTTCAAGGTGGAAGAGCCCGCTGGAACGCCGGTTCTGACGCCGGCTTGGATCTCGCGCAATCTGGATTCGCCAGAGCCGCCGGTCATCACCAGCGGCATTGTGTTCGGGCTAGCCGCCGGTAAGAAAGGCGGACATGCCACGCTTTACGCCTTCGATGCGGCCACCGGCAACGAGATGTATTCCACGAAGGACCAGGTAACGCAGCAAGCCAACCTGAATGGCATGGCCATCGCGAACGGGCGCGTGTTCTTCACCACCGTGGACGGAACACTGTACGGCTTTGGCATCCACCTGGAAATCTAAATCTCAATCGGGAAGCCGTAACAATAGAGCGTCTTCCCGGCTACGAAATAAATATGTCCGTTAGCGAGCGCGAGGCTGTCTTGCGCGGGCTCGGCGCCATTCGTTGGGCTGACGAAGACTCGATTGCCCGTGGCGATCTCTAACGCCAAAAGTTTCGTGCCCGACACCGTGAACACCAGTCCGTTGGCGGCAACTGGAGGGATGGGGTTGGCAAGGTCAGAGAGCACCCACATGGGATGATTTTGCTCTACCGCTGCAAGCGAACTGCCCGAAGCGGCAATACGGATGTTGCGCCAGACAGCGGCCTTCGGCTCAGGCGGAACTGTTCTTACAACGGGGTGTGCCGCGGACCCCAATGTCAGATTGTGTTCGCCAATGGCCGGGGCGCCGCAACCGCCCGATACATACGTGCCGATCGCGCGGCTGGTAAGCGTCAGGTTCGAAGCCACGCTTCCCGGAGCCACGAAATTTTCAGCCAGCGAGAGATCCTTCGCATCCGCGGGTCGCACCGTACGCAGTTGCCCATCGCTGGTGAGCACAAACAGTGAGCGGCGCGGCGTGGAAGCATCGTCTCCTTCCGGAGGCGTCCCATTGTAAGGAGCCAGCACCGGCGCCGCGGTGAGGCCCGTCTTGCAATCCGACGGCTGTATATCGAAGTGGCGTTTCCAGAACAAGCGGCCCAGGTCAGCATCCACGGAATAGAGATTGTCGCCCGCGCCTGCCACAAATACTAATTCTTTAATACCGCGGTGAGTGAAGATGGGGCCCAAGACAACGGGCGCGGTGATGCGCTCATCGAAGTTGAACTTCCAAAGCAGCTTAATGCCGCCCACGGTAACCGGCGACAGTTCCTGTTCGGCGGGCTGTGAACGCGTATGGCGAGGGTCGGCGGAGGCGCTAAGCCAATCGGCCGCGGCCAGCCCGCACACCAGTAGGACGGAAACCATTACGTCCAGTTTACGGTCTCGTGGCGATCGATAACGAAGACGTAGAAGAACGTGCCGAGCACCGCGAAGATGGCGCACACCAGGAACGCATAGGCGAACTCGCCGGTTTCACGAACCACCCAACCGGTAAACCAGGTTGCCATGATGCCGGGGATGTTGCCGATCGCGTTTGCAAGGCCGGTCCACTTGCCGGAAGCGAGAGGCCCGGAAAGCGTCTGCGCCAGCGCCCAATGGTTCGCACTGAAGAAGCCGAAGGCGAAGCAGCCCAGCGTGAGCAGCAGCAGTGACATGGTCTGATCTTTCACCATGGCGGCGGGAAGAATCAGAGTGGAGAACATCAGTCCGCCGGCGATGAAAGCCTTGCGGACGCGCACGGGTTGCCCTCCACGGGAAATGAACCGGTCCGCCAAAATGCCGCCGAAGGAAGAAGCAAGCGCGACCGCCCAATAGGGCAGGGAACCCAGTACGGCCATTTGTTTCGGTGTGTAGTGCCGCTCCGTCACGAAGTAAGAAGGCAGCCAGAACACGATGAAGTACCAGACGTAGTTCGCGCAGAGCAGGCCCAGATAGTTGCCCCAGGCCGCGCGCAGACTCAAAATTTTCCTCAGGCTGGGCGCGGGCAGTTTGTCTTTCAATTCCACAATCTGGTCTTTCGGCGCCCAGATGAACCACGGAATCAGCCATAGCAGGCTGGCGAAGCCCATGCCCAGAAAGAACGCGCGCCATCCTAACTCCGCCATGAAGAGGCCACCCAGCAGTACGCCCAACGCGGGGCCCATCTTCGATCCGGAATCGATCAGCCCATTCGCCAGGCCACGGTGATGTTCCGGAAAGTTCGCCGAGATGATTTTGGAATAAGCCGGGTACGCCACGGATTCGCCCATGCCCAGAAGCAGGCGCAGCAGCAAGAGCTCAGAGGCCGTCGAGACCGAACCGGTGATCAGCGTGGCAACGGACCACACAAAGAAGCCGGTGGCATACACATGATTCACATTGAAGCGATCCACCAGCCAGCCCGACACAATCTGCATCGGGGCATAGGTCCAGAAGAAGGCGGAGAGCAGTTTGCCGAACTCGTAGGGGTCCAGCTTCAGGTCGCTACGCAGGAGCGGGCCGGCAATGCCGAGGCTTCCGCGATCGATGTAGTTGATGCATACCGAGAGCACCAGCAGCAGCAAAAAGATCCACTGCGAACGGTTCATGCGGCGCGGCGGATGGGTCAAGTGGGCGGTGGCGGTTGCCATGCGAGTAGCGCCATCTTATCATTCAACTTGCCTGTTTCCCGTTTGCGCTGGATCGCGGTCGGCGTCTTTGTTCTGTCTTCGTCGTTGAATTATTTCGACAGGAACCTGCTGGCCGCGCTGGCGCCCGCTATCAAAGATGAATTTCATATTGACGATGAAGGCTTCGGCTATCTGATCGCCGTCTTTTCATTGCCGTATGCGCTCAGTTCGCCACTGGCGGGCGCGGCTCTCGATCGCTTCGGGCTCAATCGCGTAAGCATGATCCTGGTGGCAGCGTGGAGCGCGGTGAGCGCTTTCACCGGCATGACCCGCAACTATGTGCAGCTAGTTGCGTGCCGCGTGGCGCTGGGCGTGAGCGAATCGGGCGGCATTCCGGCGGTTGCGAAGATGGGCGCGATTTATCTGCCGCCGGAACAGCGCGCGCTGGGTTCGGCATTAGGGCAGATCGGCCTCACTCTCGGGGGGATGCTGGCGCCGCTGGTGGGCGTGGGGCTGGCTGTCAAATACGGTTATGGGTGGCGCTTTCCATTTCTAATTACCGCGGCGTTGGGCCTGCTGTGGCTTCCCTTGTGGTGGTATGTCTCGCGAAGGATTCAGCCGTTGACCGAAGCTGAGCCGTCTGCGCTTGAAGCCGCCGGCCCGCTGGATCGCAACCTGGTGCTGCTGGTGATCGCGAATGTGATGTGGATGTCCAGTTACTCGCTCTGGAGTAACTGGACCACGCTCTACCTGCAACGCGTGCATCATTTGAGTTTGGGGCAGACCGCCGCCTATGCGTGGGTGCCTCCGGTGGCGTCGAACTTGGGCGGCTTTCTGGGTGGCTGGCTTGCAATGCGTTGGATGGGTGGCGGAAAAGCCGCTGTTTCCGCGCGCGTTCGAGTGGTTCTGGTTAGTGCGATCGGCGGGCTTTTCACGCTGCTGGTTCCCATCGCTCCGGGGCCAGCCTGGGGAATTGCCGCCATTTCAGTAAGTTACTTTTGGACCTTAGCAGGAAGTGTGAACATCTATACGATTCCGGTCGACTTATATGGCCCCGCGCGAGCCGGAAAAGCAATTGCAGCCCTTGTCTTTGCATATGGGATCTTACAGACAGTAATTTCGCCCCTGATAGGAAGGATGGTAAAAACGTCGGGTTACGGTCCAGTATGTTGGATGGTGGCGTTACCGCCGGTTGCAGCGTGGATTATCTTACGTTTTGCGCTACCGCGTGAGCGCTGACTTACACCCGGGCAAGCAAAAGCCCGGCTGGGGCACTTGGGCCAGCCGGGCTCATAAGAAGACGGGTGTTAGAACGGGCTTTTTACTATTCTGCTTGAGCTGTACTCTTTCTGTGTTCCGCCCAGCGCTTCTTCTGCGCCGCGGCGATCCGCTTCCGGGCTTCCGGACTCAGAACCCGTTTGCGGCCGTTCGCCGGCTTCGCGGCGGGTACCGAGGGCTCATTATGACTGGCGCTTACCGTTGCGCTTGATTTGGAACCACCGATCAAACTTCTAATCTCGCGGATTTTTAAGTCGATTTCCGCTTTTTTTTGCTCATAACCTAATAGGGCATGAGTCAACATATCCGTATCCTGTCTTGCTTTGCCACGTGGCATGGGTAATCCTCCCTTGCCTGACTGTAACATAGTTAAAGTTTGAGATTAGTAATTCAGCGCGTAAATCAGGCTCATTTGTGGGCCGGCGGAGTACTTCAGGGCACCATTGGGAAGGGCTTAGTGGTCTTTGCCGGGATTGCGAAGGGAGACACTCGCAACGATGCCGACTATCTAGCTGCCAAGCTGACCGGCTTGCGGCTGATGGGAGATGACGACGGCAAAATGAACAGGAGCGTGCTAGACGCGAAAGGCGGATTGATGCTGGTTTCGAACTTCACTTTGTACGCTTCAACCGCCAAGGGCAAGCGGCCCAGCTTTGACCTGGCGGCGCGGCCTGAAGAAGCTAAACCCATTTACGATTACTTCGTGGACCAAGTGCGCGCCTTCGGCTTGGCCGTGGTGAGCGGCGTTTTCCAGGCCCATATGCGTGTGCTGGTGGATAATGACGGGCCAGTTACGCTGATCTGCGATTCCCCTTACGGACGCGCTTTGTAACGCTCATACAGTTGGTGGTGTTTGTTTTCCAGGTCCACCGCTTTGCCACGGATAAAGAGCTGCTTCACTTGCGTGGGCTCTTCCAGCGGATCGCCATCGGTCACCATGAAGTCAGCCGATTTGCCCTCTTCAATGGTTCCCAACTGATTCGCAACTCCCCAAATTTGGGCGGCGTTTACTGTAACCGCCTTCATGGCTTCCTCTCTGGGTAAGCCAAAACCAACAGCGGCCGCGGCTTGGTAAGGAAGATTACGGGAAAACTCATTGCTGAAGGTTCCGAAGGAAAACTTGACGCCGGCTTTATATAAGTTGGCGGGGGTAGTAAATGGCCGGTCATAAGGATCGTCATCTTCCGTGGGCAGTGCCAGCGTGGGAGCTAGAATGACCGGGATGTCGCGGTTCTTCAGCTCGGCCGACACTTTGTCAGCGTCAATCGCCTGACAAAGAATCACTTTGATTTTTTGCCTATCGGCAAAGGCGATGGCGTCGCGAATTGCGCGCTCGCGTACGGCGGTAATCAGCAGGGGCGTCTTGCCTTCAATTACCGGCAACATGGCTTCCAGTTTCAGGTTGGTCTGGAAGCCGGGCAGCTTTGCGGCCTTCGCTTGCGCATAGCGGTGGGCCTCTTCGAAGAAGTTATTCAGCTCCACCATGTCTTTGTCGAAGGTCTTCTTGGCTTCGTCAAAGGGCACGCGGCCGCCCCCCCCGAACCCTCCGCCGAAGCCGCGTCCCGGTGAGCCGCCGATCGTCGGCATGTGCAAATGCATGGCTGCGGACCGCTTCACTTCCATCTCTTCGGTGGTCCAGCCGTTCAGGTTGATGAGCGAGGCCTGGCCGGAGATACCCAGGCCATCCGGCAGCGCGATCACGCTGGTGATGCCGTTCGCGCGAGTTACCGGAATGTGTTCGCTATCCGGGTTGACCGCAATGGAGGCGCGCAGCTGCGGGTTGAACTTACCCAGTTCCGTTGTATCGGAAGTTTCCCGAACCGCTCCAATTTCAGTAAGGCCGATCGTGGAGGCGGAATCGATCATGCCTGGATAAACCTGCATGCCCGCGGCTTCCACCACTCTTACTCCCGCCGGCGCACTTAGATTTTCACCCACCCCGGCAATCTTGCCGTCGCGAACCAATATGGAACCATTCTGTATGTCTCGCCCCGCCATGGTGTGAATGGTGGCGCCACGCAGCAGGAACGTATTGTCATCGGCCGCAACTGCGGGAGTCGCGCAAATCAGAAATACACTTACAGCACGAATCATAACGACGGTCTCCGGCCCGGGCCGGGCGTGGGTGCATTCTTCTTCTGTTCTTCAGCGGCCTTAGTGATCAGCGCCTTCTTCTCTTTGTCATGCTCCGGGCGACCGTTGACGTCAGTATCCCGATCAAAGTTCACTTTGCCGTCAATGAACACCTTCTCCACTTTCGCTATGGTGGAAAGAGGGTGTGCGTCATAGATCACCAGATCCGCATCTTTGCCCACCTCGATGGAACCTACACGCTTGTCAATCATCAACTGTTTGGCCGGATTAATCGTGATGGTGGAGAGCGCTTCTTCTTCGGTAAGGCCGCCGTACTTCATGGTCTTTGCGGCTTCCGTGTTCAAGTGCCGCATGAGTTCGGCGTCATCTGAATTTAAAGAAACCAGTACACCTTTGCGCATCATGATGGCCGCGTTATACGGAATCGCATCGTAGGCTTCCACTTTGTAAGCCCACCAATCGCTAAATGTAGAAGCGCCGGCTCCATGCGCCGCAATTTCTTTGGCCACTTTATAGCCTTCCAGGACGTGCTGCAGCGTGCGGATCTTGAAGCCATAGTCATCGGCCACGCGCAACAGCATCAGGATTTCGTCCTGACGATAGCAATGCGCATGTACCAGGCGCCTGCCTTCCAGCACTTCCACCAGCGGCTCCAATTTCAGATCGCGCGCGGGCGGAATGGCCACTTCCCCTTTGGCGCGTTTGGCTTCGTAAGTTGCCCATGTTGTCCGGTAGGCCTTGGCTTCGGTGAAAGCTTCGCGGATCACATCTTCCACGCCCATGCGGGTGGCGGGATAGCGGGCGGGCGCGGGAGTGGGGCCGAACGCCTGAACTGCTCCACGCCGTTTCGGATTTTCGCCAAGCGCGAATTTGATGCCCGGCATGGCGCCTTCAAAAAGCAACTCCTGACCATTCTTCGCACCCCATCGAGTCTTCACCACAACGCACTTGCCGCCAATGGAATTAGCGCTTCCATGTAGGATGTTCGCCGTTGTGACGCCGCCGGCAAGCGCGCGGTAAATGGCCACGTCTTCGGGATTCAGCACGTCACCGATGCCCACCATGGAAGACACGGAGACCGAGCCTTCGTTGATGGCTTCGGCAACAATGTGCGAATGGCAATCGATAATGCCGGGCATTACGAACTTGCCGGCGGCGTCGATGATCGCGGCGTCGGCCGGCGCAGCGATGTTCGCGCCTACGGCCGCAATCTTGCCATCGCGAATGAGTATCGAGCCGTTGTTAATGGTGCCTTTCGTGACCGTCAGCACAGTGGCGTTTCGAATCAGAATCGGCGGTGCGCAGAACGCCGTGCCTGCGAAGGCGAGCAGTACCGCGAAGGTTCGCTTCATTGAGTTTTCTCCGTTGTGCCGCGCGCGGGAACCGCCTCGGGCGCAGGTTCATATTTCATGCCATCCACGAACACATATTTCACTTTCGTTTTGTCCTGGAACAAGTCGCCTTCGGTGACCAGAAGGTTCGCGATCTTGCCTTTCTCGATGGAGCCGAGCCGGTCGGCGACGCCATAGATTTCGGCCGGGCTCAGGGTCATGGCGCGAATAGCGTCGGCGGGTGCAAGGCCTGCATCGATGGCGCGCTTCACTGCGCGCAGCACTTCCTTTGGAGTTGCAATACCATCGGAATAGAAAGCGAATTTCACTCCGCCCTTGACTAACTCAGCGGGCGTAGAAGGCGCCTTGTCGCGCATCTCCAGTTCGTGCAGGGAATCGTTCAGCGCGGGGTCGGTGTCACGTGCGCGCTCCGGCCACTTCAGACTGACCAGCACCGGAATCTTCGCTTTCTGAAGCTGATCCACGGAGCGCCAAGCTTCATCGCCGCCGTAGAGCACAGCATTCATTTTGAGCTCTTGCGAGAGCCGCACCATGCGGTCGATCTCTACCATGCGGCGCGCGGGCAGCAAGGTGCGCGGGCTCCCCAGTACGGCTTCAAGCGTTCTATCGTAAGCGGGGCGTTGCAGGCCTTGCGGGTGCTTGGCATAGATGGCGTTCGCGGCCTTGTAGCGGTCGGCATCCAAATAGATTTGGCGGATGTACGCAATCACCCCCATCAGTGAGCCGGGGTAGGCCGCGAACGACGTGCTGCGCATGGTAAGGTATAGCCCGGCTGCGGGGAGCACCACCATTTGGCCCGGACGTTCGCCGGCGAGCGAGAACATAGCGCCTTGCCCCGCGAAAATGTTGGTGTTCGGAAAGGTGACGGCAGTGGTGAAACCGGAATCGCGGGCGGTGGCGATGGAGGCGTCTGTCGCGACGAGCTGGTCCGCAATTTTCAGGTAACTGGTGTTGCTGGGCCGGTCTTCGGGGCCGTTGATCACGGGCTGCGGGGCGGCCGGCGGCGTAACTGGGCCGGGCGCGGCAGCTCCCCGGCGGCCGGCTATGGGGGCTGGCGGCGTTAAGCCGGGAACGCCCCAGGTGCTGAGCGAATCCATCAAGCCCGGATACACGGTCAGGCCTTTTCCTTCGATCACCCAGGCATCGGCGGGCGCAGTGATGTTGGGGCCCACGGCTTCGATGATGCCGTCGCGCACGACGACGGTGCCGGCGTCAATTGCCGGGCCGGAAACCCTAACAATGCGCGCGCCTTGAATTGCGAAAACCTGCGGGCCTTCGGCTGCGGCGAGCGGCACGCAGAGCGCGGCGAGTAAAACGGGGAGGCGGTATTTCATAAAGGGCGAGTGGTTATACTGGTACGTTTCAAAGAGAAATAGTTACCATCCGACGGGGCAAGTGACAGACATATCTTACAAGCAAGCGGGCGTGGACATCGATGAAGCGGGTCGCGCGGTGGCCGAAATCAGAAAAATGGCGCGCGCCACGTTCACGCGCGGAGTGCTCACCGATATTGGCAGTTTCGGCGCTTGTTTTCAGATGCCGAAGATGCGCAAGCCGGTCTTGATCAGCAGTGTGGATGGCGTGGGGACCAAGCTTAAAGTCGCGTTTGCGACCGGCGTTCATTCGACTGTGGGAGAAGATCTTGTCAATCATTGCGTGAATGACATCGCCGTCCAGGGGGCGACGCCGCTGTTCTTTTTGGACTACTTCGCCGTGGGCAAGCTAGAGGCCCGTGTGGCTGCTTCCGTGGTCTCCGGCATGGCGCGCGGATGTACCAACAACGGATGCGCGCTGATCGGCGGCGAGACTGCCGAAATGCCTGGATTGTACGCGGACGGGGAGTACGACCTTGCCGGCACCATCGTGGGCGCCGCGGAGAAAGATCAGATTATCACAGGCGCTCGGATCGGCGTGGGCGACATGCTGTTGGGCCTGCCTTCGAACGGCCTGCATACGAACGGCTATTCGCTGGCGCGCAAGGTGTTGTTCGAAGTAGGTGGATACAATGCTTCGTCAAAGCTGCCGGAGTTAGAGGGGCCTTTAGGAAGCGAGTTACTCAAGGTACACCGCAGTTACTTGCGCGCATTACAGGCATTGCGAAAAGCGGGCGTGCTGAAGGGCGCGGCGCATATCACCGGCGGCGGCATTACGGATAACACGCCCCGTATGCTGCCCGAAGGTTTGGCCGCGATCATCGACACATCGGCGTGGCAGGTTCCGGCGATTTTTGAAGTGATGCGCGGAATCGGCAACATACCGGAAGACGATTGGCGGCGGACCTTCAATCTGGGGATCGGCATGATTGTTGCCGTGGGGGAAGCGGACGCGCCGCGGGCTATGCGTCTGCTGCGGCGGCAGGGAGAAGCGCCGGTGGCGGTAGGTGCGGTGGCCAAGCGGAAACGCGGTGGGGCGCGCGTGGTTTACCGGTGACGCGACTGGGCATTCTGCTTTCGGGGCGCGGTTCCAACTTCGAGGCAATCGCGGACGCGCAGTTACCCGCGGAGATTGCCGTTGTGATCAGTAACAAGCCCGATGCGCCTGGTCTGGAAGCGGCGCGCCGTCGCGGGTTACTTGCCGTGGCGAATCCGGTTGCGGGACGGTCGCGCGAAGCTTACGATCTATCGCTGATTGACTTACTCCGCGAACACCAGGTGGACTTAGTTTGTCTGGCCGGCTATATGAAGCTGTTGAGCCCGGCGTTCACCGAAGCGTTCCGGGGTCGTATTCTGAATATTCATCCTTCGCTGCTGCCGGCGTTCCCTGGCTTGGATGCGCAACGGCAGGCGCTGGAACGCGGAGTGAAGATCGCCGGCTGCACCGTTCACTGGGTGACCGAACAAATGGATGCCGGACCGATTGTATTGCAAGCGGCGGTGCCGGTGCTGGACGGCGACACAGTGGAAACGCTCTCGGCCAGAATCCTTGAGCAGGAGCATCGGCTGTATCCGGAGGCTATCCGGATCGCCGTCGCAAACTTAGCGTGAGCTTCGTGTAACAGGCAAGGGCTTATCGAGGTACTCGATCCACCCGTCCATCATCTCCATTTCGCTGGCCTCGCCCCACCGGACCACCTGCGTGGGGTCGGGGTTCAGCCGGTTGTTCGCGGAGTTATCGAAGTGGGAAATAATGGCTAGACGAGTGCCGCTGGGCAGATACTTCGGTTCGGCAAGTTTGTAAGTGATTTGCCAGTTGAAGTTATAGTTCGGTACCAGGAGCAGCGTTTCCTTCCGGCCATCGGGATAAGTCACTTCGAAGCGCGAATCCTTGCCGCGCAAGTGCATGTGCGGGGTCAGGCTGGTGACATACATATCCTGCTTGAAGGTATGGCACTCGGTAACTTCCACGTTGGACGCGCCGGCAGGAATGCGGAACATATGATTGCTCAAGTCCACGCGCTTGGCGGGCTGGATGGGCGGCTCTTTTGAGAAGACCAGCCCCACTGCGGTCTCGTCCACTTCCGGCTTGCCGGATTTCGAATAGTGCAGCTGAAAAGTCAGGTTCGAACCGGCAGGAACGCGCCGGGCAGTTCCTTCGGGATAGACATCCGCGCCGCGCCCCGGCAGATACGAAGCCAGCATGCCCCAGGAGCCGATTTTCGAATCGACAGGCCTTTGTCCCGCGAAGTAGCCGTTGTCATCCACGACACAGCCGTTATCGATCACCGGCGCTTCCGGGCGCAGCCAGGAGAGCTTGCCTTCATGCACGACCAGCCATTTGCGGTAAGCGGCTTCGGGGTCATTGTTTGGGGCCGATGAAGGCGAAGACGCCTGCTCCACCGACACATGGGCATGGTGCACCACTTTTAGATTGCTGGGCCGCAATTCGGCGGCAGTTACCCATCGGTCTTCCTTGAAGTTAGTGGGCACAACGAATTTTTCATATTCATCCGGTCCCTTCGCGCTCAACTCATGGCGAGGAATGGCAACAATCAGATCGGGCTTGCCGATATGCCATTCAGAGGAATAAACCGGTTGCGCGGGCAGCTTGGCAGGGTCGCCTTCGGGCTTACCGCCATCCACCCAGGCCTTGATGAGCGCGATTTGAGCATCGCTCAGGCTGGAATCGTTCGTAAATTTGCCGTAGTGCGGGTCGGCCTTCCACGGCGGCATGGTGCGTGTGGCGACGGCTTCGCGGATGGACGCGGCCCACGGCTTCACTTCTTTGTAAGTGAGCAGGGACATGGGCGCCAGATCATTCGCGTGATGGCAGGGCGTGCAGTGTTGGTAGAGGATGGGCGCAACATCGGCCGTAAAGGTGGGAACGGCCGCGGAACAAGCGGCAGTTGTGAGCGCGGTGAGGGCGAAAAGCTTCATACCGCTCCCTACTTTATCATTGCGCGCCAAAACGAACCCAACCGGGCAAGGAGGCGGGCTGATTATTCAGGAAAACGATGCGGCGCGTTTTGGGAAAGGGCAGGCCGGAACGGATGGCGCTTGCGTATGTATTCTGCGCCTGCAGAATTTTGCGGGCGCTTTCGGCGGTGGTGTCGAGCAGTGCGGATTTGCCGGAAAATCCTGCGCCCCAGCCGAGTGAGAGCAGGCAATGGCCAGAGCTTTCGGCCTGAGCCAAGGCATCGCGTAGCGTGGCGATCTGCTTCTGTAGCGCGGCCAGGCCAGTCCATTCGGCGTATTTCGCGTGAGACTCCAATTGCTTCGCGGCATATTGGTTGGCGGCTTTGAAGATGGCGTCGCGCGTGACCGGTTCGCGCCAGCGCAGCATGCGGCGCACTTCCGGGCCATTCAGGAACTGGTTTTCATTCCAGATGCCTTCGAAGATGGTGCCGGGGGCAGCCATTTCAACGAAAGCGGGCGTGCTTTCTTCCGCGCGATTGACGCTGCCGCGCGGCGATTGCTTCCACGCTACTTGAAAACCGCCCTGTTTGGCTTGCAGAGTGGACGTGCGCACCAGATAGACTTTGAAGACGCTTGTGGGGACGGGCGCGGAATCTGCCGCACCGAAAAAGCGCGTGCGCGAGCCTACGGCCTGGTCTTCCATTAACTCACCGGGGCGTCGCGGAGGGCGTTCGGTGCCACCGTAGCGAGCGGCGAGTTCGGTGAGCGAATTTTCCCTCAGCCCCGCAACCAGCAAGCCAGTGCGGAGCGCACCTTTCAAGGCGGCGCCCGGCAGGAAGGAGCCTTGCACACCTTCGGCGAACGTGGGGATGCTCAGGCTTTCCACCGGCGCGCGATTCCAATATTCCGAATAGGCCGCGCTTTCAAACGGGATGCGCCGGCCGGCATAGTTCTGCGCAAAGCCGCCCCAACTGGCGAAATCGAGCCGTGTGGCGGTCTTGAGCTGGCGGAGGTAGCCTTCCAGGCGCGGGCCTTTCGATAGCAGGCGAAAGATGCGCGTCTGGTCGAGAATGTTGACCTGATCTTTCCAAACCATGTAATCGATGGGCGCGAGCTTGTGCCCGTCGCCGACCAGCGTCGGGGTCAGGCAGGTGACTGTGTACTTCATGCGAACACCTCGGCGTGCATAGGAATCGCAAAAGCGAACCCAAATCGCAGAACTGGATGCGGAAAGCCATCGGGGGCGACGTTCGGGGCTGAACCTTCCGGCGGGCGGGAGGCATGCAGGACGGAGCCTTCCTCGATCACGCGGATGTGCTTTTTGAGAGCGCCGGAACCGGAGGCGCTTGCGATTCGGCCGGAGCGGGCGCCGACCGAGTAACTGCCGCGCGTCCAATCGATTTCGTCCCCGGCGCCAGGGATGAACGCGGAAAGCAGCCAGTAATCCGCTTCGTGCGGCACCTCATCGTGCAAATGAGATGGTTTGGAAAAGTGCGGCTGCGCGGCGCGGCCCCAACCTTGGGAACGGCGGCCGCCGAAGCCGGAATCGGCCAGCAGGCGAAAGGCAGCTTGGATGGGCGCGGTCCAGTGTTCGCCGGCGGCTTCATCGTGAAACGCCACACGGCACCAAAGGCCGGCGTTGGCGGTGAATTCGATACCGGTGACCGAATGCGGCTCCGTAGCTCCGGTCAGGCGGTCCACGGCGGCATGTTTGCGCACCACTTCGCGAAACGGACCGGGGCGGCCGGAGGGCACCAGGCACTGGCTGGGGCCATCGAGCGAATAGGCGTCTTCGTTAAGCGGCTTGCCGGCGATCAGGTCGCGCACCGCGGAAAGCGGCACGAACTTCGCGCCCTTCCAGCGCACTTTTGCCGATGGCGCGGGCGGCCATAGACTGCGCGGCGGCACAATCAGGCCGGTGTTCCCAAGAAACGGGAAGCAGGAGGAAAAACGCACGGCCGGAGTCTCGCCGGGCGTAGTTGTAGCAGCGAGCCATTCTTCACGCTGCCCCAGGAGGTGCATCGCTTCCGTGATGGCGGAATAGAGCGCATCGCTGCGATAGAGCGTTTCCACCTGGTCGCGCGTACCGCCGCCGATCCGCCACGGCCCCGTGGGCCGCAGCCTGATTGTGAAGCCTGTTTTCATTTGCGCCGCTATTCGGTCAGGAACGAGGTGCCCACGGAGTTGATGTGGGTTTGCACGGCGGCCAAATCGCCGGCGGGCGCGAGCTCTTTCTGTTCGGAGCCCTTGGCATAGTAATCTTTGTTGCGCCAGTTGAGCGTGAGTTTTGCGAAACGAACCCGTCCGCTGCCGCGCGAACCGCCACCGCCCAGAGCGTCGTCTTCCAGCAGGCGCAGGCCTTGGATCAGCAGCCCCAGCATGGGCGCATCCTCTTCGCAAAGCATGTCCACTACGAAACGAACCCGGAAGCGAGCGCCGGCAGGAACGCGTTCGATGGTGCGCGGGTTGGCCTGCGAGGTGATGCGATCAATCGCGTTTTCGCTCTTCACTTCGGTCAGTTCATCGTCCAGCGTCTCGCGCATCTGCTGGGTGATGCTGTCCAGGTCCAAGGGCGCATCGAACACGGCCAGACGCGCGGGCGTGGCATTGTTGCTGTCCGTGGTTTCGCCCTGCACCTTGTCCATGCGGCCTGGGCTGCGGCCGAAGAGGATGCAGATTTCATCGTCGGCGCGGTCGCTCTGGTGGATGCGGACTTCCTGGCCTTTACGCTTCGAAATATAAACCAGTTCGCTCGGCACCGCCATGCCGGTAGCCTGTTCCAGCAGCGAACGGATGCGTCCCCGCAAGGTGGAGCCCGGTACATAGGGCCGCCCGGCGGAATCTTTCACCACCGGATTATCGGAGCCGCCGATTTCAAGCGAGCCTTTGCCCGCGCCGACATGCAGGCCGGTTTCGCAGTGCATCTCGCCTTCTAAAATCAGCTTGCCGATCAGTTTCAGTTCAGTTTGTGCGGTATGGGCGCTCATGGGTTACTCTTTGTGCGACTCTTTGTACTACTCGTTGTAGGCGATGATGGCTTCAAACAGATCTTTGAAGCGGTCATAACCGCGCTGATCGTTCTTTCTGGTGACTTGCAGCAGCAGCTTTTCAATTTGATCCAGGCTGCGCAGACTGTGGCGTGCAATGGTGTAGGCGATACGCGCGCGCAGCATCACAAATTCGTGCTGGCGTTCGTTTTCGGGCGCGCGAACGGCGCGGCGAACGGCATTATAAAGACGGCGAAGCTGGCTCTTGGTGCCGGTATCCATGTCGCGCATGCGGCTGACAATGCCGTGCGCCTGATTGTCCAGATATAAGCTGTCGGAAATCAATTTTTCCAGTTCGATTTCGGGAAATTCGAAGCGGGCGCCGCCTCGGTCGCCACCGCGATCTCCACCCCTGTCCGGTCCACGATCTCCACCACCACCGCCGGGCCGGCGCTCACCACGATCGTTCGGACCGCGCTGGCCACTACCACCGCCACCGGGCCGTGCACCTGCCGGACGGTCGCCGCCGCCAGGGCCCCGTCCGCCTTCGCGAGGAGGGCGAGCGCCGCCTTGGTTACCTTGCGCGGGCTTGGCTTGCTGCTCAGGCTTGGCTTGCTGCTCAGGCTTTGCCTGCTGTTCAGGCTTCTGTTCCGGCGTTGCTTGTTGTTCGTCTGCCATCTAATTTTCCTGGGAGCTTTCCTGCGCCAGGCGCGCCCACTCAAGGGCTACCACGCCGGCCGGGCGAAGCTTGAACTGTTTACCTTTCGCGGGGCGAACATTGCGCCCCACAATTTCATTGATCAAATGCGTACGCAGCTTGCTGAATTCGCGTTCCTTCGAACCGCGCGTGGCGGCCATGGTGAAGCGGCGCTGGAACCGGTAAGCGCGGCGCAAGAGCCGCTGCTGATCCGTCAACAACGGCGACGACACCTTGTTATACAGCGCGTCCAGCTCAGAAAGAAACTGCGATCCGCCGCGAAACTCTTCGCTCACGCGTTCCACGGCTTCCTTCAACTCGGCCGCATCGTTTAACTGCTTCCATTCCAGCACGCGCCCTAAGAGGTAAATGCAATCTTTGTCGGCCGCTTTCGCCAGCGCCAAATCGCGGCCGCACTCGGCGTAAAGAGCCTCAAGCGGCGTATCGACATCAGGCGCAACGGCGCAGGCCATGGTGATGGTCTTCGCTTCCGGCCCAGGGAACTCTTTCAAATTTTCTTCTGAGAAGCGGCCGAACATGCGCTGCAACTCGCGCGCCAGCATAATCAACGCATCCCACGCCCCATACACCGCGAATGAATTTCCACCCGAATACAGCACCGTCACGCGGCGCCAGAACTCCGGCATGCTGCACAGAATTTCCAGCTCACCGGCGAAAAATTGCTTGTAAAGCACAGAGACGCGCACATGCTCTTCAATGCTCTGCAAACGGCGCAGGCGCAGACTGAAATCATCCACATCGCCGCGCAGCAAGCCGAACAGCGGCCTTCCATTAGAACGCGCCGCCATCTCGGAAACCATAGCATTGGTCCCATCCACATTTCCCGGCGCCGCATGCCTGGCCATGGCAATTCCGTCCTGCGAAAGGTCAGAGGTGATCGGCCAATTGTGCGTCCCCGGCTGCACCGAAAATAGCAAGGGCAAGCCGGCAGTCCAGCCGACGAACGGAGCCGCCCTCAGTTCCGCGGCTAGTTCCGCGGTAAACAAACTGTCCGGCAGGGCTTCCGGCGCGAAGGGTTCAAAATCGCGCGCAGCAGCCAGAGGCGTATCGCGGCGGCCTTGCAGTTGATCGCTGAGGCGCTTGCGCACCACGGTCCAATCGCCCAGATTCTCCGTCCCGCTCCAAAGCAGGCTGACCATGCCGCCGGTCGCTTCGCGAATCTGGCGCGCGCTGGTTTCTAAGAACTCATCGGCGCGGGCGCGGAACGAATCCGGAATAATGACAATAAACTGCGCGCCGCCGGAAGCTCCCAGCAGCTGCGCGGAAAGCTGCAATTCCGCCAATAAAGCGCGCGGAACCACTTCGCAGACCAGTGTGATCCACAAAGCGCGCGCGTCGATGATTTCATTTCCGCCGGGAGCGGGTGACGAAAGAAATTCGTCGATTCCCAGCAGTTTCCCCTGAACGAGGAGCTGTTCGGACATTCGTTGCCGTTATTTAACCTTTCCATAAGGTACCAGACCGGAAAATCAATCACCACACGTGGCTTTTCCGGCATATGCCTAAATGGAACGTGGCCTTACTTTTCAAGTAGGATCAAGTCTGCCCATGAGCGCCAATGTCGATTACCAAGCTCTCTTTGAGGCGGTTCCCGTTGCTCTGTTGGTTCTTAGCCCGGATGAAGAATTTCGCATCCTCGCGGCGAGCGACGCTTACCTGCGTCTGGCTGGAAAGAACCGACACGATCTGACCGGCCGCAGGCTGTTCGATGCCTTCCCGGACGATCCAGACGATGCCGCCGCCGATGGTGAAGCAAAGCTGCGCGCCTCACTGCAAAAAGTTCTGCGCACGCGCCAGCCGGATTCCATGCCGCTGCAGAAATATTCTGTCGAAGAGGCCGCAGGCGGGCGATATCGCGAGCGCTATTGGAGCGTGCTCAATTCGCTGGTTTTTGACGGCGAGGGAAAGCTGTCTCATCTCTTGCACCGGGTGGAGGAGGTGACCGAACTGTTCGCCCATGGGGAAGGCCGGCAGGAATTTGAAATAGCCAAGGCACAGTTCGGCACGGGTGAATTGCAGACGCAATTGCTGGCCAGGGCACGCGATGTCTTGGTCTTGAATGAGACTTTGCACTCCGCCAATCAGGCGCTCGAAGTCTCTGAAGCGCGCTTCCGTCAATTGGCGGAAACCGGCACGTTCGGCTTGATGATTGCCGATCTGGAGGGCGGCGTCACTTACCTGAATCCCGCCCTTCGTTCCCTGTTGGGTTATAGCGAGGAGGATGTAACGTGCGGCAAGGTCCGCTGGGACCGCATCACGCCCCCCGCCTTTGCGGAGCAGGATAGACGGGCCGTCCGTGAACTGCGCGAACACGGGACGTGCACTCCGTTCGAGAAGGTTTACTACGCCAAGGACGGGCGGCCCGTTCCCGTCTTCATCGGCGCCTCCCTGTTACCCCCAAGCCGGATTCCTCCGTCCGGCGCCGCGCCGCCCATGGAGGTGGTGGCCTTCGTCATCGATATCTCCGAACGAGTGCGCGTGGAAGAACTTCTGCGCACCAGCGAACTCAGAAACCAGGCGATTCTGGAAGGTCTTCCCCAATTGGTCTGGAGTTGCGCGCCCGATGGCTTATGTACCTATCTGAGTTCGCAATGGGTGAAGTACACGGGAATACCGGAAGCCGATCAGCTTGGCCTGGCGTGGCTGGATCTGGTCATGCATCCAAACGACCGCGAACGTACCTATCAAGCCTGGATGAACGCCGTTGACGGCCAGGCCCCCTACGATCTGGAATATCGCCTGAAGCGCTTCGATGGCGTTTACCGTTGGTTCAAGACCCGCGGCACGCCTGTCTTCGGTGAATCGGGACAGATCGTCGAATGGTTTGGAACTTGTACCGATATCGACGACCAGATTAAATCCGAACAAGCCCTGGCCAGCGCCATTGAAGAGAAAGAACGGCTCTGGCGGGAATTCGACACGGCATTCTCGAATTCGCCAGATTTTACCTATTCCTTCGATTTGCAGGGACGTTTCACCTATGCCAACCGCGCGCTGTTGAACCTGCTGCAACGGAGTTTGCAACAGGTGGTGGGACGCAATTTTTTCGAGCTGGATTATCCGCCCGAACTGGCGCTCACTTTGCATGCACAGATCGATACGGTGATCGCCACACGGCAGCCCCTGCGCGCCGAAACTCCCTTTACCGATCCATCGGGCGCCACCCGCCACTACGAATACATCTTTGTGCCCGTATTTTCAGGTGAATCGGTTGAAGCGGTGACCGGCTCCACGCGCGACATGACGGACCGGCGGGAGGCGGAACAGAGATCGCTAGAAGCTGAGCAGCGCTACCGTTTTGCGCTGCAAGCGGGACGCATGAACGGCTGGGAATATGGGCCTGCCATCTATGAGCGCCATGCCGGCGCGTGGGCGACGGGTCACGCCGGCATGGTGGAGGCCTGGAATTCGCAAACGCTTCACAGAATTTTGCCGGCCTCGGAAGCCGCAAGGGTGGAACGTCTGTTCGAAGACGCCTTACGGGAGGGCAGGGACATTGAGGCGGAAATTCGGGTTCACCGGGAAAGCCGCGACGATGGCTGGCTCTGGGTGCGCGGAGTTGCCAACCCGGAAGCCGGAACGCAGCCGCGCTTGACCGGCCTGATCTCCGACATTACCGAACGCAAGACGCTGGAAGACCGCTTTAGGGAAACGGCGCGCCTGGAAAGCGTAGGCGTTTTGGCCGGCGGCATCGCGCACGATTTCAACAATCTGCTGACCGGCATTCTGGGCAATTCCAGCCTGGCGATGGAAGATGTGGGAATGGATCATCCCGTGTATCCCCTGCTGGAAAGCGTGGTGAAAGGCAGCGAACGCGCCGCCACGCTCACCGCGCAGATGCTGGCATATTCGGGGCGCGGCAAGTTCGTGGTCCGCCACATGGATTTGTCGCCCACTATTCGCGAAGTGAGCACGCTTTTGAACGCGTCCATACCGCGCCATGTGCAATTGAATCTGGATTTAGGTGAATCGCTGCCGTGCATTGAGGCTGACGTCACGCAGATGCAGCAAATTATCATGAACCTGATTGTGAATGCCGCCGAAGCCATTCCGGCGTCGCGTCAGGGCACGGTAGAGGTGCGCACCTTTGCCTGCGATTTGTCCGCCGCGCAATTGGCCGGCTTGCGCAATGCTTTCGATGCTCCCGCGGGTTGCTATGTCTGCCTTTCAGTTCGCGATGATGGCAGCGGAATGGACGACGAGACGCTGGGGAAGATGTTCGATCCGTTCTTTACCACCAAATTTACGGGTCGCGGCCTGGGCCTTTCCGCCGTGCTGGGAATATTGCGCGGGCACAAGGGCGCCATCCAGATCGATAGCCGCCTGGGGCAGGGCACCACAATAGATGTATACCTGCCCGCGGCCGAACACGAGAAGTGGGAACCGGGTGCCGCGCTGCCCGCCGCCACGCATCGGGGAGCCGGGAGGGTGCTGGTCATCGACGACGAAGAAGTGGTGCGCAGCGTGGCGCGAAACATGTTGCAGCACGCCGGCTATGAAGTTCTTTCCGCGCGCGATGGCGCGGAGGGCCTGCAAGTGTTTCGCCGCAGGCACCACGAGATCGATCTGGTGCTGCTGGATTTGAGCATGCCCGTGCTGGATGGCGAATCGGCGCTGCCGCTGCTGCGCCAGATCGCCTCCGGCGTGCCGATTATTCTTTCCACCGGCTACAGCGAAATAGAAGCAATCGCGCGCTTCTCCAGCCAGGGTCTGGCGGGAGTGCTGCAGAAGCCTTATACAGCTTCCCAATTGAAGGAAGCGGTCCGCCAAGCGCTGAACTCAAAGTAATTTACAAGACCTGCGGCGCGATCGGAATCAGGTCGCCGCTGAAGGCAAAGATTACGCGAATGCCGCCTTTCGGAATGCGCCGGAAAACCTGAAAATATACTGTGGTATCGCTATCGGCCTGAATGGTAACCGCCTGGTTGTTCACCAGTTCGTCCGTGCCGTCTCCATTGCTCTGCGCAACGTAAGCCTGTGCGAATTCCGCGGTGGCGCCGCGCAAGGTGGCCTGTACGCTCGAAGTAAATCGCTGTCCCGAAGGCAGCGTGCAGGTGACCGATAAATACCGGATGATCAAACGCTTGCCGGTGGGCACGGTGACAGTGGCGAAAGAAAATCCTGAGGAATCGGGCACCTCCAGACGTACCGATTGCTGAAACGCTGTATCTGGATTTTGCGCGACGGCGGCGAGCGAGAAGACAGCTACGGCGAGCGTGAGCTTCAGGGCGGGAAAACCGATCATAGAGGAGTTTTCTTCCGTCTCTTCTTAACGAGAATAACAGTCCTTTGCGCTGAATTCAGTGAACGGGAAACGGGAAAATTGGCCGCTATTCATAAAATCGATTTGCAATTCAATTTCCCCCGGTGATACTATCGACAAAACTTTAGTGGTCAACTTCGTTTGAGCCTGGGAACATTCAGACTCCGCTCAAACCATCGCGTTCTCTTCACGTCCTAGTGGGACGCCCCGCTCTCCGTTCGCGAGCGAATTTGCCGTCCGGCAGCGATACAAGCCTCACAAGCTTGCACGCACATGCCCGCGGCCCCATAGCTTCGAAGGAGAAACGGATGTTATTTCGCAGTCTCGCAAAAACGGCAATCCTTTCCATCGCAATTGTCAGCTCTTCTGTTTACCTGGCTGCCCAGTCTTTCCAGGGCGGGGTGAGAGGATCGGTCATCGATCCGCTGAAAGCCGGTATCGGAAACGCTAAAGTAACCCTGGTTAACGAGGCCACCGGTGAAGCAAAATCCGCGCTGACCCATGAGAACGGTGGCTATGACTTCACGTCTCTGGTTCCGGCGACTTATACGCTGATCGCGGAGAGCCCCAGTTTCAAAAGATTCGAACGCAAGAACGTCGTCATCGGCACGCAGGAACAGCTCACCGTCGATCTGCAACTGGAAGTCGGTTCGGTTTCCGAAAGCGTGATGGTCACTGAGGATGTGCCGCTGATTGAAGCTTCGAATGCGTCTCAGGGCCAGGTGCTGGATAACCAGAAGTTGGTGGACCTGCCCAACCTGGGCCGCAACCCATTTATTCTGTCCAAGCTGGTGCCGAATGTAATTCAGATCGGAAATCCCGCATATAACCGTATGCAGGATCAGAGCGGTTCTTCCGCTATTTCCATTTCGGGCGGCCCGGTGCGCGGCAACAATTATTTGCTGGACGGCATCGCGATCACGGACGCGGCAAATCGCGCGATTATTATTCCTTCCGTGGAAGCGGTGTCGGAAGTGAAAGTTCAGGCCAACACGTATGACGCGGAAATGGCGCGGACTGGCGGCGGCATGTTCAACACGCTGCTTCGCTCTGGCGCGAACCAGATTCACGGAAGTGCTTATGGCCACCTGCGGCGTACCGATTGGGATGCGAACAGCTTTTTCAACAACGCCGGCGGCATTCCAATCACCGAGCAGCCCAACACCACATGGGGCGCAAGTTTAGGCGGCGCTTTGATGATTCCCAAGGTTTATGACGGCCGGAACCGGACGTTCTACTCGGCCGCTATCGAACAGTACGATGACACGCAGTCCGGCTCTTCCACCTTCTATGTGCCAACCGCTCTCGAACGCGTCGGCGATTTCTCGAAGACATTCAACGCTTCGGGCGCATTAGTGGTTGTGTCCGACCCGTTCACCAAAGTCCCTTACCCCGGCAACAAAATTCCCGCCAGCGCTATCAACCCCATCGGTCTGGCAATCGCCAGCACTTATGTGCAGCCCGCTCGCGCTCCCGCTTATTACGGCGATCAGAATTTGAACGCTTCCGCTTCGTTGAAATCTCATGCGGCGCAGAAGATCTTCAAGCTGGATGAAAACTTCACAAGCTGGTGGAGAGCAAGCGCCAGCTACGCCCGATACTATTCGCTGGAGCCGGGCAACACCTGGTTCCCCACCGTGTCGTCGCCTGAGCAATGGCGCCTGCAGCGGCGCGTGGACGCAACCGCCATCAATAACGTGATCACGCTTTCGCCCACAACCATTCTTTCGGTACGGTATGGTTTCAACCGGTTCCCCAACTATGGTTACAAGGCTAGCCAGGGCTTCAGCTTAGCGTCGCTCGGTTTCCCGGCGTCCACCGTGGCGGCGATTCCGAATCAAACCTTCCCTATCATCAACTTCACGACAGCCTATAACCTGGGCACCAATAACAACTTCTTCTATGTCCACTCATCGAAGAATTTTTCGACCAGTGTTTCGAAGTACATCGGCAAGCACAGCCTCAAGGCCGGTTTCGATTACCGCCGCATTTCCGCCGTGGGCAATGACTTGGATGGCGGCAACGGTCAATTTCAATTCACGTTCAACGGTCAATTTACCGGCAACGAATTTGCCGATTTGCTAACCGGCTACCCCTATTCGGGCGACGGTTACGTGGCTCAGAAGCTCAATGACTTTGCCAATTACTACGGCGCCTATATTCAGGATGACTTCCGCCTCAGCCGCAAGCTGACTCTGAACTTCGGCGTGCGCTGGGAGCATGAACTGGGCCTTCAGGAAGCTAACAACGGGCTGATCACCAACTTTGCGACAACTTCCGCCAATCCGCTGGCCGCGAATGTAAGTGGCATTTCGCCGAAAGGCTATGTTCAGTTTGCCGGTCAGGGCGGCGCATCCACACATGTCGGTAACTTCGCCGATAATAAGTTTGGGCCTCGTTTTGGAGCGGCTTACCAGCTAAATGCGAAGACCACCCTGCGCGGCGGTTATGGCATTTTCTATGCTCCGCAATTCTCGCTCGGAGCGCCCATTTCGCCCCCCGGGTACACTTCGGAAACCAGTTACATTGCAACGAACGATGGGTACAAAACACCTGCGGGCTCGCTCAGCAATCCCTTTCCGAATGGCTTGACCGCGCCACTTGGAAACTCGCTCGGCGCCGCTACTGCCATCGGCCAGAGCTTTTCATTGGTTGATCCCCGCGCGAAATCGCCGCGTGTCCAACAGTTCTCCTTCGATATTCAGCATGAACTGCCTTTCGGAGTTGCCGTTGAAGTCGGCTATGTAGGCAGCCGTTCCATCAACCTTGGCTTGAACGCGCCGGCTCTGAATATCAACGCGCTTGACCCCAGCCTGCTCGGTACGCCCGGTCTTACCAATTCCGTCGCGAACCCCTATTACCAACACGGCGGAACGGGCATCATCGGCGGACCCACGGTAGGCCAGTATCAATTGCTTCTGCCCTATTCCACCTATGGCACGATTAATGTGTCCAACGCTAGCTACAACCATGCGCAGTACGATTCGGCCATCTTCAAAGCGCAAAAGCGGTTCAGCCATGGCCTTTCTTTCCTGAGCTCCCTCACCTTTTCCCGCAATCTGGATGCCAGCGGCGGCGGCGTGGGCAACACGCTGAACGGCGGCGCGAAGGGTCCGCAAAACCCCTACAACACGGCTGCGGAATATGGCCTCTCAAACATCAATACGCCATGGAACTGGGTCACGTCCATTTCGTACGAATTGCCGTTCGGTAAAGGCAAGCCCATCGCCAGCGGCGCCAGTCGCCTGGTGGACACCATCATCGGAGGCTGGTCCATCAATACGGTCTCTTCGCTGCGAACCGGTTTCCCGCTGCAAATTTCGCAGTCGACCAACAACAATTCCATCTTCGGCTACGCCAGCCAGCGCCCCAGCGCCACCGGAATCAGTCCCGTTACCTCTGGCGATCTGAATAATCGCCTGAACGGTTACATCAACCCGGCCGCTTTCTCGCTTTCACCGCGTGGAACGTTCGGCAACCTGGCCCGCACCATCAACATGCGCGGCCCGGGCATGGCCAATACCGATGCATCGCTGTTTAAAAACTTCGCCATTACCGAACGTTTCAAAGGCCAGTTCCGCCTGGAAGCTTTAAACGCCACCAACACACCGCTGTTCTACGGGCCAAACGTATCGTTCGGCAGTGGAAGCTTCGGCAAGATCACTTCACAGGCGAATTTCTCCCGCCAGCTCCAACTGGCGATGCGATTCTCCTTCTAACGTCACTAGCCCTTTTATGACGAATTGCAGACAAATGGGTGTAGAATTTGGTGCAGGTGCCGTGTAGTGCACCGTTCGACCCCGTTTGTCTGCAATTCCAACCTTGGCACCTAACCCGCATTACTGGAGAGACTAAATCCAATGAACAATGTTCTGAACGCAGACCAAACGAGCGAACTTTTAAAGCGCGGCTTCTCCCGGCGGTCCCTGGGCCGCTTTGCCTCCCTACTTACAGCGGGAGCCGCACTTCCGTTTTATAACGAGAGCGCACTGGCGCAGCTCTCCATGGTGAAAGATATTCCGGCCGATGCCGTGAAGATCAATGCCAATGAAAATCCGCTGGGGCCGTGCCCTGAAGCAGCCGAAGCCATCTACAGCATTGTGAAGAAGGGCGGTCGCTACCTCTACGAAAACACGTTCAGCTTCGCCAAGACCTTGGCCGATATCGAAGGCGTGAAGCCGGAATACGTTCAGCCTTACGCTGGTTCCAGCGAACCGCTGCACACCTCCGTGATGGCGTTCACTTCGCCCACCAAGAGCCTTGTAGTGGCCGACCCCGGTTACGAAGCCGGCCCGCGCGCCGCGAAATTCGTGGGCGCAAAAACCATCATGGTGCCCCTGGCGAAAGATTACTCGCACGACGTGAGAGCCATGGTGGCAGCCGATTCGAACGCCGGCGTGATCTATATCTGCAACCCCAATAACCCCACGGGAACGCTCACCAAGCGCGCCGATATCGAATGGGCCCTGGCCAACAAGCCGGCCGGTTCCATCCTGCTGCTGGACGAAGCCTACCTGCACTTTTCCGAAGCCACGCCCGGTTCCGATCTGGTGGCCGCGGATAAGGAAGTGGTCATCCTGCGCACTTTCTCGAAGCTCTTCGGCATGGCTGGCCTTCGCGCCGGCGCCGCTATCGGACGCCCCGACCTGCTCGCCAAGATGCGCGGTTATTCCGCCGGTGCTCTGCCCATCACGGGCATGGTAGGCGCCGAAACTTCGCTCAAGGTGAAGACGCTGGTGCCCACCCGCAAGCGCGATATGCGCAACATCCGCCAGGATACGTTCGACTTCCTCGCCAAGAACGGCTACAACTTCATTCCTTCCGATTCGAACTGCTTCATGCTCGATACCAAGCAGCCGGCGAAGGAATACATGGCGAAAATGGCGAAGCTGAATGTATACGTCGGCCGCCCCTGGGCAGCGTGGCCCACCTATAGCCGCATCACGGTGGGTACCGCCGATGAGATGGCGAAGTTTAAGGCAGCCACCAAGAAAGTTTTAGGCTAACCAAACCCGGCGTTTTCGGGTTTCTCACAAGATGAGAAAGCGCCTCACGTCCTATACGTGGAGCGCGCTCAGCGGGGATTTGTTCGGCGGCTTCATCGCGTCGCTCATCGCTTTCCCCTACGGTCTGGCGATGGCCTCCCTCATGGGGCTGCCGCCAATCCTGGGCGTCTTCACGTCCATACTTACCGCGCCTATCACGGCGCTGCTCGGCAGGAACCCCGTCATGATCGGCGGGGTCTCCTCCGTAACAGTTCCGTTCATTCTGGTTGCCGTGCACGATCAGGGAATCGGCGGCGCGGCCAAAGTTTCCATGGTGGCTGCTGTGCTGATGCTGGTTTTCAGCACGCTGCGCCTGGGAAGATACGTCGCTCTGGTGCCCTATCCCGTGATGGCCGGTTTTTCCTGCGGCATCGGCGGCATGATGGTGATCTCGCAGTTACGGACCATCTTCGGCTACGCCGCCCACTCGGCAGATTCCAGCCTGTTCGGACAACTGCGTGAGTGTCTTGTGAACCTGCCGAACTTGCGCTGGAGCACCACTCTAACCGCTTTGGTTGTGGTTGTTGTTGCCTCGCTTTCCACCCGCATCTCACACCGGCTGCCGGCGCCCTTGCTGGGCATTGGCGTTGCGGTGCTGGCCGCGTTCATCTTCGGCTGGAATTCGCGCGAAGTCGGTTCGCTCCCCTCCACAGTGCCGCCGTTTATCGGCTTTGCGTGGCGCCCGTCGGATGTCTACACCGTGCTGCCCGCCGGCTTCGGCCTCGCGTTCGTCACATCGGTAAATTTGCTGGTCACATCGCGCGTGGTGGAACATTTCCGCGGCCGCCACACTGCTATGAAGAAGGCGGACGCCGATCGCGAATTGGGTGCTTATGGCATCGCGAACCTGGCAGCGGGTATGTTCGCTGCGCCCATGAGTGTTGGAATCCCCGCGCGGTCGCTGGCCAATGTGCAGTGTGGCGGCACTACGCGGCTATCGAATCTGATTCACGCGGCGTTTCTGGTTTTGTTCGTCACCGAAGGAAGTGGCATCATCAAGCACCTGCCTGTTGCGGCACTGGCGGGAGTAACTGCTTGGATGGGCGTACGGCTGATGGAATGGAGTATGTGGAAGCGCCTGGCAAAAATGCGGCGAGTGGACGCGGCAGCCTTCCTGTCCACATCCGTCGCCGCACTGTTTTCGAACGCAGTTTTCGCGGTGGCTTTAGGCGTCAGTTTTTATGCAGCCGCCCATGTCTACCGGACCTACTTTTCAACCCGCAGGTTGTTCGTAACTGAGAACACTCCGGAAACGCCGTTAGCCTGAATATTGGCTACGTTCTTATCCGCCTCATTCGCCACCACGCCTTCAAGCGTAACTTGCCCGTTTCTCACGATGATGTGAATTGCCGGGACGGCTTGATATCCGTACCGCGTGGAAAGCGAAGTATGGCCGTAAATGGAGCGATAGACCGCGTACCGGATCTGATCGTCGTTCGGGCTGAGCGGGAGCACTTCAATCTGGTTATCCACCTGAGTTACTCCTTCCAGGCGCTTCACCACATTGCCGGCGTCGCTTTTCAAGGTGGGACGAGTAACTTGACCCATCAACGTAACCCGCGAACCATCCACACGGTAAGCCAGGTTGTCGAACACGTTGTAATACGGAAGCATCACCAACTCATGCCGCACTTCTTTTATCAGGCGGGTCTGCGAGGGATCTCCCGAGTCATTCATGACCGCCTTGCGGTCCTGTCCATACGCGCCCAGCGCCAGCAACAAGGCTGCGCCAGGTATAAATAGTTTCAATCTGCTCATAACATCCTCGTCTTGGTAGACGCAAGTAGACTGCCAAAGATTACTGGATTTGTAGTAAGATTTCCTGCGCCTGCTCTGAGGTGAAACTTTCCACCTTCGCAGAGTGATTCATCGAACAAAACTTCGGGCCGCACATGGAGCAGAATGCGGCATCCTTGAAACCTTCCTCAGGAAGTGTCTCGTCGTGCATGGAGCGCGCGGTCTCCGGGTCCAGCGATAACTCGAACTGCCGGTTCCAATCGAACTTATAACGCGCTCGGGATAGTTCATCGTCACGGTCGCGGGCACCTGGCCGATGCCGGGCAAGATCCGCGGCGTGAGCGGCAATTTTGTAAGCGATAATACCTTGCTTGACATCTTCCAGGTTCGGCAGACCTAAGTGCTCTTTCGGAGTTACATAGCAGAGCATGGAAGCGCCATGCCAGCCAATCAGCGCCGCACCGATCGCGGATGTAATATGGTCGTATCCTGGGGCGATATCGGTCACCAGAGGACCCAGCGTATAGAAGGGCGCTTCATGGCAGAGTTCGTTCTCTTTTTCCACCTGCATTTGGATCTGGTCCAGCGGAATGTGCCCAGGGCCTTCCACCATCACCTGGCAATCGAACTCCCAAGCTTTCTTGGTCAGTTCACCCAGCGTTTCCAGCTCCGCAAACTGGGCAGCATCGCTGGCATCGGCAATGCAGCCCGGCCGCAAGCCATCGCCCAGAGAAAACGTCACATCGTACTTCTGGAAAATTTTGCAGATATCTTCGAAGCACTCGTACAGCAGGTTTTGACGGTGATTTTTCACCATCCACTCAGCCAGAATCGCGCCGCCGCGGCTGACAATGCCCGTGATGCGTTTCGCGGTCAGCGGCACGTATTGCACCAGCACGCCGGCATGAATAGTCATGTAGTCCACACCCTGGGCCGCCTGCTCTTCAATCACTTCCAGCATCAAAGCCGTGGTCAGGTCTTCCACGCGCCGGACTCGGTTGAGCGCTTCGTAAATCGGCACCGTACCGATGGGCACCGGCGAATCGTCAATGATCGCCTGCCGGATACGTGGAATGTCGCCGCCGGTGGAAAGGTCCATCACGGTGTCCGCGCCATACTTCACGCAGTACTGCAGCTTGCTCAACTCCTGCGCGATATCGGAGGTGGTGGAAGAGTTACCGATATTGGCGTTGATTTTGCAATTCGAAGCCACGCCAATGCACATGGGCTCCAGCCGCGCGTGCTTGATGTTCGCGGGAATCACCATGCGGCCGCGCGCCACTTCGCTGCGAATCAGCTCCGGCGAAACCTTCTCGCGCCGGGCCACATATTCCATCTCCCCCGTCACCACCCCCTTGCGGGCATAGTGCATCTGCGTTCGAATTCCGTCTTGCTTGCGGGCTTCCACCCAATCAGTGCGCATATTCTTCGTTTATTATCCCGTGTTGAGTGAAAGCCCGCCAGGTGGGGTTACTTCTTCGGCTGTTTCGGTTTCTTGGTCTCTTTTTTCTTGTCCATGCCTTTGGCCATCGGTGATTCTCCTTCGTTTTTAGGTTACTCTCAATCGTTTCAGAGGTCTAGCTTTAGCGGGTTGGAGGATGATAAACGTTGCGTCGTATTGCATACATCGCGCTCCTCACGTCCACTCTGCTGCTAGGCCTCGCCATCGGCTGGACCTCCTTCGGCCAGCAGATCGATAACTACGCCTACGACTTCTTCTTTCGCCTCTACCAGCCCGCGCCCTGGACCCCGGAATCCATCATCCTCGCCGCCGATGAGGAATCCTTTTCCGCGTTCGGCGGTTTGCTGAAGGTTCGCGCGGCGCTCGCGCAAGGCCTCGAAGCCATCGCGCCCGTGCACCCCAGCGCTGTTGCCATCGACTTCATCTTCACCGAAGCGCAGGACCCCGCAGGCGACCGCGCACTGGCACTTGCCTTCTCCCATACGCCCGGCTTGATCCTGGCCTGCGACCTGATCGCCGGCGGCGCGCGCTGGGACGAACCGCTTCCCGAATTCCGCCAACACGCAGCCGCGGTGGGCCACATCCAGGCCGACCTCGATTCGCTCGATGCCATCAGCCGGCGCATCCCTCTTGAAAAAGCCACGGCACACGAACGCCGTTGGGCGCTGTCGCTTGAAGCGTTCCGCCTCAGCCGCCGCGCGCCCATTGTGGAGTCGCCAGACGATCTGCGTATCGGCCCCACTGTCATCCCCGCCTCAAGTCACGAAGGGCGAAGCCTGCGCATTCGTTATGCGCCCACCTCCATGGGCGGTCTCCCGCGCATTTCTCTGAAGCAATTGGCCGATCGTCCTGAGCTTGCCGAACGCTTCCGCAACAAAGTAGTCTTCGCCGGCGTTACCGCGCAGACGGCCGTGCGTGACCGTTGGATGACGCCGCTCTCCGGCTCCATCAGCATGCCGGGAATCGAAATTCACGCCAGCGCTTTTGAGACCTTCGCGCACGGTTTGTTCCTGCGCGACGCGCCACTGGCTGCCGTGGTGGCGCTCGCAGCAGGCGCCGTCATCGCAGCCGGGCTTACGTTCGCGCTGATGGAAGGCTGGGGCGCGAACGCCGCCGCTCTGCTGATTCTTCTCATCGTCCATACGCTTCCCTATGTGGCTTTCACGCAGAACGTTGTGTTCCCGTTCCTGCCGGCCGTCGCGTCCGCATGGCTCGCTGTGTTCGCGGCAGCCGCGTGGCAGGCCGTGGTGGTGCGCGGCCGCCTGGGCCAGTCTGAACAGGCGCGTTCGCGCTATCGCGAAGCCATGCAGTTCGTCACGCATGAAATGAAAACGCCGCTCACTGCGATTCAGGGCTCAAGCGAACTGATGGGCCGCTATGCGCTCTCTGAAGAGAAGCGCAAGCAGATGGCGGACATGATCAACTCCGAATCGAAGCGGCTGGCGCAAATGATTGAAACGTTCCTGAACGCCGAACGCATCTCCGCCGGAGAGATGGAATTGAAGCATGAACAGTTCCTGCCAGAAGATATTCTGGCCCGCTGCGTGGAGCGCATCCGCCCCCTGGCGGATCGAAAACAAATTCAGATCGATACCGCGCCGCTGCCTTTCGAAGTGCTTCACGGCGATCGCGAATTGATGGAGTACGCATTTTTCAACCTGCTTTCGAACGCGGTGAAATATTCGCCTGCCGCCACCGCCATCCACGTGAGCGGCGTGCGCGAAAGCAGCCAGGTGCGTCTCTCCGTGCGCGATCAGGGTGCGGGAATCGATGCGAAAGATGTGCGGCGGATCTTTGAAAAGTTCTATCGGACCCGCGACGCCGAACAAAGCGGAGAGAAGGGTACGGGCATCGGCCTTTCCATCGTGCGCCAGATTGTGGAGCGCCATGGCGGCTCCATCGCGGTGGTGAGCAAGGTGGGCGAAGGCTCCACGTTCACGGTTACTCTGCCGCTTGCGAAGACGTAAATTCGGCGGGGCATAGGTTCTTGTAAAACGGGCAGCGCAGGCAGTGTTCGGCCACATGCAGCGGGAATGCGCTTTGCTCCTGAGCGGTCGAAAGCGCTCGAACAGCGGCGATGGCCTGCTCCGGATCGGGCGCAATTTCCATCGGTACATTGGGGCGCAGGAAATGCAGATAAGCTTCGCGAACCCGCATGCCTGTCGCGCGTTCGATGCACAGCGCATACAGGTGAATTTGCGCCTCATAGCTTTCGGCCGCCTCGGCCACGTCGGCCGCAGCGACATCGTTCGTCTTGTAATCCACCAGCACCACGCCGCCGTCTTCCACGAACCACAGATCGATCTGACCGCTGATCACCACATCGTCCACCGCGAAGTTGAAGCTCCACTCGCGCTCCCTGCGTGGAGCATCCAATGCGCGCCGGTGCAGTGCGTGTTCGCGAAATGTTCTGGCCAACTCTTGCGCTACGAAACTTGCCGAAAATGTTTCGCCCGCCAGCAGGCGATGCACCTCGCGCCCCAGTTCGCTCGCCGGCGTGGACGCCTCTTCAAAGTCTTCCCCGCGCTCTGCCAGGCGCGCTGGCCGGCGCTGCTCCCACCCCAGTTCATGTGCCAGGTAATAACGGCGCGGGCATGCCGCAAACGTGGCCAGGGCCGTCACCGTAACGGCTGAATCGTATTGACCGGTCAGCCGGGGCCGCGCCACATGTTCCGCGCTACCGGCCGTTTCGAAAGCAAAGGCCGCCTGCTCTGCGAACGGCCCCTGCGCCGTGCGTAGAACACGCACCACAAATTCACGACCGTCGGGCGCCGGCACCTTCACCTCCGCAGGCTTGTCGAACGCGATCTCAAACGGCTTCACCAGCAACTTCCGCACGTGCCCTGCCCAATTCTGACTCTTGTTATCGGTGGAGTACGAAAGAATCAGATGCTCCTCCGCCCGCGTCATGGCCACGTAAAGCAGCCGGTTGCTCTCCTGCTCTTCACGCGCGCTAATGATCGCGCAGTTGGCCGCATGGAAAACATCGGCCTGCGGTTTTTCGTCGTACCCGGCGCGCCAGGTGGTCCCCAAGCCCCCCTGCGGCGTGAATGAAAAAGGCGGCGAATCCATGCGCGTGCCTTTGTTCATCGTCGCGACAAACACAATAGGAAACTCCAGGCCCTTCGCGGAATGAGCGGTCATCATTTTCACCGCATCCTGCTCCGTATCGAGCGGGGCCTCCGGCTCGCCCGTGTCCACTTCGCGCAGCAACTCCAGTTCATCGACGAACTCAGCCAAGGGCACATCCGCCGCGCGTGCCATATCCAAAAATTTGTCGATCGTATCGCCGCGATCGGTATTCGGTTCGTAAGGGTAAGCGCAATCGTCCATCGCGCGAAGCAGCAGACGGTCCAGCGAGACATGCGGATGCGCCTGCCGCCACGCCTGCAGATGCCCGCGAAATTCCTGCAGACGCCCGCGGTCCAACTCTTCGAACTGCGCGAGCTGTTCGCCAGTCGGCTTGCTGAGCGCATCGCCCAGATTGAGCGCGACAGTCTCCAGCCGCAGAATGCTTTCATCGCTCAAGCCCACCAGCGGCGAACGCAGCACCACCGCCAGGCTCACCTCGTCGCGCGGGTTCGCAATCGTTCGCAGCAGATGCGTCAGATCGAGCGCTTCACGCGTTTGCAAAAAACCGCGCTTGCGGCTCTGCACATAGCGAATACCGGCCTTCTCAAACGCCGCCGCAAAGGCCGGAAACACACTCGAATTCCTCACCAGCACCGCCATATCGCCCAGCTTCGCTTTGCGGTCGCCCACGGGCAATTTGCCGCGCAGTTCCGTCATGCGTTGCGCAATCCATGCAGCCTCAATTTCTGTGCCGTCCAAGCCTTCCGGCTGCTCTACCGCAATCACTTCCACGGAGGGCACGCGCTTCAACGGACGCTTGCGCGCCGCCACCAAACCGCGCGGCACAATGCCTTCGCGATCGGCCAGCACCGTCTCGACAGCCAGCAGAATCTCCGCGCGGCTGCGCCAATTTTCCACCAGCTCCACATAGTGCTTGCCGGCTTGTTCCACCGTGTCGCGATAGCGCTGAAACACTTCGGGCGTGGTATGGCGAAAGCCAAAAATGGATTGGTTGATGTCCCCCACGGCATAGAAACTGTCCGGCCCGCGCAACAGCGTCATAAGCTTTTCCTGCTGCCCGTTCGTATCTTGAAATTCATCCATCATGATCTGCACGAAATGTTCGCGCAGCTTGCGCTGAATCTCCGGATGCGTCTCTAGAAGCTGCACGGCGTGAAATTCCAGATCGGAAAAATCCAGCACCCCGCGCTCCCGCTTGGCGCGCGTATAGAGCGCGTGAAAGCGCTCCAGCACGCTGATCAATGCCTCGCGATCTGCCGCATGCGCGCGCGTCACGCAATCGGCCAGCATGGCATCCCGCAACGCCCGAATCTCGTTCACCGCCGCAGTCAATCCGGTATTGCGCACGCGGCGCAAATCGAAAACTTCAGTCTGCAAATGCCGCCGCAGCTGGGCACTCCCCTGGCACCCAAGCAGCGTCTCATGCCACTCATAAAACGGCGCCAGCTTCATCTTTTGTTCCGGCTTCAACGGAAGCTGCCGCACCTGCGCTACAAAATCTCCCACGTCCTGCAACGCGCCATCCGTCGCCGGCACATTCGCATGATGCAGGTCTTCCATGTGCGCGCCCGCTGAACGAATCGCATCGTAAGCATCCAGCAAGCCGCTAACATCTGAACCCAACGCGCGTATCAGCGAACGCGCGGCTTCCGGCTGCTCTGCCAGAAAGCGGTCCAGCGCCTGCTCCAGACACTCCCGCCGCAGCAGCACGCCCTTGCCTTCTTCCAAAATAGAAGCGCCCGGGTCCACGCCCGCTTCAATGGCGTGCTCACGAATCAACCGGTAACAGAACCCATGCACCGTGGAAACATTCGCGCTATCCAGCTTGCCTGCCAACTGCTGCGCCAGCCTGACGCGCATGTTGCTGGCAGCTTTTTCGGTAAACGTAATGGCCAGAATGCGGCCGGCCGGAACGCCGCGCTCCAACACCAGTTGCTTATAGCGCTCCACCAGCACGGTGGTCTTGCCAGAGCCCGGTCCCGCCACGATGCAGGCGTCTTCGCCCAACCGATGCGCCGCGATGGCGGCCTGCTGTTCTTCAGAAAACTGAACGTCCAACTTAACCGCCCACCGTCATGACCGCCTCGGCGATTCCCACGCGGCAGGCATCCTTCGCTTCGCACCACTTGCATGCCGCGCCCGGTTCCCGCAGCACCGGCATCAGCCCTTGCCGGATCTGTTCCACCGCTCTACGCGCTTCCGCCGCACCCTGCGCCACCCACTCCGGCGTCAATAGCTGCAGTTCTTTTTTCAAACCCGGCACCACGCCCCACCCGAACGCTTCGGCAGATTTCTTCAGGCTGAAGTACACCATCGCGGCCACAGTTTCGCCGCCCTGCGCAATGCCGCGAACGTAGAGCGGCCCTTGCAAACGGGTCTCATCTTCAGAGCGGTCTTTCGTATTTTTCGCGTTGCTGTACTTGTAATCGATAATGACGAGCCTTCCATCGGGAAGCCGCTCGATCCGGTCGATCCGCGCATTGACCGTAATGTCGTCCGCAATCGCAAACGTCATCTTCTTTTCCACCGCGAAGGCTTCATGAAAAGGCCACTCGGTGCTTTCGCTCGCGAAGCGTTCCACATCGGCCAGCATGGCTGCATAGGCAGTTTCTGTGCGATACCCGCGGGCCACTCGCAACTGCGCGCAGTGCTGCTCAAACACGCGGTCGAAGACGGGGCGAATCGGTGGACGCTCCGGCAGCCACTCTTCCAAAACCTTGTGTACTAAATTTCCCTGCTCCAAAAAATTGAGGCGCTTCTCCGGCCGCAGAGGCGCGGGACGCAACCCCAGCAGATTCAAAGTGAAATATTTAAAAGGACAGCCCAGATAATTTTCGAGCGCCGTCACCGAAAACGCGGGCTTTGCTTTAGCGGCCCACTCGATCAGCGCCACATCCGAAATTCGCGAGGTATTGCGCCGCGCATGGCCGCGCTGCCGAACAGCGGGGCGCACCGGACGCGGCTCCTCCTCGTCACCTGCCGCCGTCCAGAACGCGGAGGGCCCATTCTTCTGCTCCGTCGCATAACTCAACACCAACTCCTGGCGCGCGCTCCGGCATACCTGCCGGAAGAGCTTTTCCTCTTCCCGATCCAAGTCGGCCGACGTCTCCACCCCGAAGCCCGCGCGCTGCAACTTCTCCATCGCCTCATCGGGCAGAAACGCGTCTTCCTGATGCCGCTTCGGGAACGCCTTCTCCGCCAAGCCGCATACGAACACGCGGTCCAGCGTCCATTGCCGCGCTTCGTAAACGCTCATCGCATGCACCACGTTGCGCCGCTTATCGTGAGGACGCAGCGCGGTGTGTTCCAGCACCGTCTTTGCGCGCGGCCAGAATAATGCCAGCGGAATCGGCCCTTGCTCCGGAGGCCAATCCGTAGCTGTTTCCAGCAGAGCCGCTTCGAATAATTCCACCGCTGCCGCTCGCGCACGCTCCCACTCCACAGTGCCCGCGGATTGCCCATCAGCCAAGGCAGCAGGCCGGTAACTGTTGCGCAGATCGAGCGAAAGTTGCTCTGCCCAACGCACCGGCGTCACGCGGCGCTGCCAGTTTTTATCCAGCGTCTCCCAATCGTGAATCAGCCGCGTGAGTGGGCGGTTGCCGCCTGCCAGTTCCAGCAACGCCGCAAGCCCCGTGTTCGGAATTTTTTCACGCACGGCAAAATCGAAAGCATCTAACTCATCGGACTGAAAGCGCGGCGATAGGCGCAGCACAGGCAGGCATTGCTCATGCTCCCACCCCGAAAAAAACGCTTCCACCGTGCCAGCAAAATAACGCACCGCGGCGTTCGCGGCCAGGGGCTCTGAAAAATAAAACCGCGCCGGAACGCCGAACCGCTCCAGCACGGGCCGAAGCACCGCCACGTAACGCTCCGGGTTCCGCAGCGCGACGCCCATCTCACGAAACGGAGTGCCGCGTTCGGCTGCTTCCAGAATGCGCCGGGCAATCTCCTCCGCCTCCCGCACTTCCGAATCAGCCACAAACTTGCGGCACGGCGCCGAGGGCAATACATCGCGCAACTCGTCATCGTGAAGGGCATCCAGCCGGTGCAGCAACTCGCGCTCCGGAGCCGAAAATTTCGCAAAACCATCCAGCAACAAAGTGCCCGAAGCTTTTGCCGCAACAGCCGCTGCCCGCAACACACCCGCGCGCAAAGCAATCCCACGATTGCTCAGCCGTTCTTCCACCCGCGCCCAAACCAGTGCCAGCGGCCCCGCATAGCGCCAGGCGCCGCAGATTTTTCCCAGCTCCCGCGCCGTCACACCCACCGCATCCAGCCGCCGGATCGCATCGGCTACAGACTTTGGAAAGCCAGGCGCGTCGCTCACCGGCTCAAACTCCGCCGGGCTCACTTCACGGAGCGTGCGCTCTACAATCAGTTGAAACAGCGGCTCCGATACCTGCTTCACACCAGATGCCAGATCTGCCGCAAATCGCGAAAACGTCTGCACCGCATCCGGCCGGAACACCAGACCTTCGCGTGCCAGTTGATGCCGCCTATGCTCCGCCAGCGTCGCCGTAGGCACCAGCATCCGCACATCGGCGCGCCCCTCGCGAATCGCATCGCGAAGCAGGTCCAACGGCTGTGTAATTTGAGAATCGGTCTGGGGACTCACATTAATTCGACAAGCCGGGCTGCACCTTCACCACCACCGGGTCGCTTGCCTGTCCGTTCGCCAGTGAACGCACCACCACCACATTGTCGCCCAGCACCACGTTCGCCGGAATCTGCGCTTGTATCTGGCCGCCAGAGGTCTGGAACAACGGCAGCGTCACATCGTTAAACGTCACGCAACTGCCGCCCAGCACGGTCGGCGCGGGCAGCACTTCCGCAATCGCCGTATCCGCCAAGCTTTGCCCGGTCACATTCACGAACGACCCCGGACGTAGCGTAGTTGTCCCGTCGCTCGCGTTGATCACCGGCCGTGAAGCTGCAAGCTGCGGACGCGTCGCGCCGTTCGGTGTCAACGGAATCACAGTCAGGCCCGAAAGCGTCACCAGGTACGCGGTCCCGCTATTATCCACCACCATCTGCCGCGCCGGCACGTTGGTGCGTGTAGTGCCGAAAACAGAGTACCGGGGCTGCTCAGCCGCAACGCCAATCAACGTCGATTGACCCGTTGCCACGTTCACCAGTTCCAGCGTGGGCCTCTGTTCATCGGCTGAGGCAGCGGTGATGTTCGCGCGAAAGCTGGTGGTGTAACGAACGTAATTGTTGGCATCCACGGCGGCCAGCGCATACACATTGCGCTGCGTCGCGCTTGCGTTCGCGTTGCCATACAGAACATTCAAAGAAGCATTCAGCGTCAATCCGCCGGCCAGATAATACGCGCCGCCCGGCCCTGCGGCAAGCGGCCCATAGTAACCGGAGATCGCCGGAGTGGTGGGGAACAAAGACAGTTCCAGCGCAGCGTATGCATCGCTCAGGCCATCGTACAAATAGCCCACGCCGGTTCCGCCCAGTGTCAGGATCGAGCTTCCATCCTGCGGCGCCACCATGGAAGTGGGAGTTGCCAGCAGCGTGGGCGCAATGGTGTCGGTGGGACGTACCGTAGCCACATTGTTCGCGGCCAGCTTCCACTGCGAGCCGTTCGACATCACAAATTCCAAACCGAACAAGCCATAGGCCAGCGAGCGCGGGTTCAACACCGCCGTGTTCGTGCCGCCCGCCTGCCGCGGCAGGGGAGGGAAGTTCACAGTGCCCTTAATACGCGCCGGCGTCTGGCTCAAATCCACAATCGAAATCAGCTCGCCGCCCGTGTTCCCCACATACAATGTCGAGCCGTCCGTGCCCAACGCCATCTGATGCGGCAGTTGGCCCACCGGAATCGGATCGAGAAACCTGCGCGCGATGGTGTCGAACACCTCAATGCGGTTGTAGCCGGAGTTGGTCAGGTAGACGCGATTGCGCGCTTGGTCTAGCACAATGTCCTGCACGCCCTCATTCCCCCCCGTGAATGTGGGGTTATACGTAGCCGCCGGCGAATTGTTCGGCACCGTCGGAATGGGGTACACGATGCCGCGCTGGTCCGCATCGCGCACGTTCATATAAACGCGAATGGTGTTGGGCAGATTGATGGCTTCGTTCGAACTCAGGTTCACATCGAGAGGCACCCCCAACAGCGTCTGCCCGCCCGAAGTCAGATTCGTTCCCGCCTGGCGATTCACCGCAGTGACCGTACGCCCACCCGGGTCCAACGTGAATTTAATGCTCGATGGCGCAAGGCCTGTGGTCACCTCGGCGGTCAGCGATGCGTTTGTACTGGCAACCGCGTACGTCAGCTTGCCCTTGCCCAGATTGTTGATCTTGAGCGACCCCGTCGCGATGGCCCTGCTGCACGGGTCCAGCGATAGGAACACCTGCGTCGTCTCCGGTTGCAGAATCGGATAGTTGTACAAATCCTGCAGCGGCAGATAAATCATGCCCGAAGCGGAGATGCTATACACCGCACCCGAAGGCAGAATCACCATCTTCGAGACAATGCTTTCCGGCATACGAATCCCCAAATTGATGCCCAGATTGCGCCCATCGCTAATCAACAGCGTGGATGAATTCGGCAGTGGCGGCGGATTGACGCTGGTAAACGGCTGCACATTGAAAGCGCTGTACAGCGTGTTGCCGTCCGCCGAAAACACGCTGCCGCCCACGTTCTGCTGCACGGTAAAAGTGGCCGCAAACGGAAACGGCGCATTGCCGTTATTCTGCTGCGCCATTACGGAGAGCGTCGAGGTTTCGTACATCGTATAACCCGCCATGAAACGCGAACCGTCCGGCGCCATCGAGAGCACGGTCGATTGGCCCGCCACCGTACGGCTTCTTAGAATCGTGCCCGAAGCGACTTCGTAAACGAACAAATAGGTCTGTGCGCCATTCGCGCCCGGGTTCGTCAACCCGATAATGAACTGGCCGTCGGGCGTGCGGATCAACTTGTCGTTGAACGTGGTTTGCGGCCGCGTCAACGTCTGCGCAGGCAATGGCGCGGGTGTCGAAGGCGGCGGTGGAGCTGGCGCCACCGTCAGTTGTTGCCCACTGCTTTGCGCAGGGTCGAAGACCAGCAAAGTTTGCAGGGTCGTGCTCTGCGTGCTGATCAAAACGCGGCCGTCGTTCCCAACCTCTACGCCCTCGGGCGTGGCCGGCATAGTCAGCGTCTGCGCCACCGTCAACTGGCCCAGATCCACCACGCTCAGCGTCTTATCCAAAGAATTAGTGACATACAGAAACGCCGCGTCCATGGAAATTGCAGCGGCCAGCGGCGCCCTTCCAACGGTTACTCGGCCGATGACCTGATTCGTCGCAGTGCTGAAAATATCCACGCGGTTGGCCGACGCGTTCACCAAATACAACCGCTGCCGGAAGGAATCGAGCACAATATCGGACGGCACATAACGAAGCTGGATCACCTGGCCGAACACTGCGGCCGTAGTAATCTGGCCCGCCAGAGGCGCCGCGAACATCACAAAAGATAACGCGAAAAAGGCAAACCTGCGCATAGGAGAGGGCTGTCGGGAACACCGATTATAACCCTTGTCCCCAGGGGAAGTTCTTGGCTCCGCTTGGCCGGAGGAACTTCTCTGGCGCGGGCGTGTTATAACGGTGCGATTGAAAATCATTGTGCGAAATCAGACCTCCGGCGAGGTTGTCGCGGATTGCGTACGGCGTGCCGTATCGAGCGGGGAACGGCGTCGCGGTTTACTGAAAAGTCCGGGGCTCCAACCGGGCGAAGGGCTCTGGATCGACCCCTGCGAAGCCGTTCATAGTTTCGGAATGAAGTTCGCAATCGACGTCTTACATATCGGCAAAACAAAAAAGGTGACGAAAATTTTCCCGGCCATGAAGCCCTGGCGTATCTCAATTTCGCTCACTGGCCGTTCCGTGCTGGAACTGCCCGCTGGCACCGCCGAACGCACCCGAACGCGCACGGGCGACATTCTCTCGTTCACAAAAGTACCGGTATTTATCTTGGCTTCCGCATTGGTTTGGGGCGGCTGCGCCACTCACAAAGCGGTTGCTGTTCAGCCTCCCCTCACCAACTTCGAACGTCAGATTCGCAACGCGGTGGATGCGGGCGACGGCGATTATCAACTGGCCCGCCTGCGTGAGAAAGTGATCTCCGCGCCGGCGGATTTGAATTTCCGCCTCGAACTCGGCGCCGCTTATGAGGCCAAAGGCTACCCCGAACTAGCGCTCGATCATTACCGCCTGGCGGCCGCCCAAAATCCCGATTCGGCGGAGGCCCAGCTTCGTCTGGTGCGCGCCCTGGTTGCGGTTCACCGCGCCGCGCCGGCCATCGCGGCCTATTCCTCATTCCTCACCTCGCATAGCGATTCCGCGCCCCGCTACTTCTCCTGGCTCGGCATCCTGCAGGATGAAGCCGGCGATTGGCAAGCCGGTGAACAATCGCATCGCGCCGCCGCGCAGCGCGCCTTGGCGCTCGGGCAGGATCGCGATTACCTGCACAACAATCTTGGCTACACGCTTCAGGCCCAAGGCCGTATTGCCGAAGCTCAGGCTGAATTTCGCGAAGCGCTACGCCTGAATCCGTCGTCAGAAATTGCGCGCGACAACTTGGCCTCCACCTTGCTTTCGCAGCCCACTGAAGCCCTGGCGCATTTCGAATCCGTCAGCGACCCCGCCGCCGCCCACAGTAACCTCGCCGCGCTCATGATGGAGCAGGGCAACTACGCGGGAGCGCGCCAAGAGGTGGAACGCTCGCTCGATTACAACCATGCCTATCCTGCGGCGCTCCGCAATCTCAAGCTTCTGTCGGAATTGGATGGAAAGCCTGCTATGATCGCGATCAGCCGGGACGGGTCTTCACCGCTTGGCCGCTTCCGGCTAGCCGTTCATCGTCTCTTTATGGGTACGCCCACCGCCCTTCAAAATCCCGTTCAAAC
>CBDFFL010000001.1:0-13645 GCA_965246775.1 Bryobacteraceae bacterium
CAAGCTTGCCTCGTTCGGCTAGCGCGATCACGCTGACGAAACGGGCCGCGCGATTCTCAACGCCTTCCATCTCGCGCAACAGGCGAGCATTGTTCGCGGCATCGTTTCCGGCATAGCGCGCGGAGTAAATGCCGGGCGCGCCGCCGAGTGCATCCACCTCCAGGCCGGAATCGTCGGCGAAGAGAAGGCTGGGTGCAAAGGCGCTGTAATAGATCGCCTTGAGCGCCGCGTTCTCTTCGAAAGTGGCGCCAGTTTCCTCCGGTGCGGCTATGCCGGTGAGTGGCTCAATGGTGAAATCGTCGTTCGCGGCCATGCGAAACTCGCGCAACTTGCCCGCGTTGCCGGTAGCGCAATATAACGTCACGGCAGTTGCAGCAAGCCCCGCTGAATGGCGATCAGTTCCGCGATGCCGCCCTTGGCAAGCTTCGTCAATTCCGCCATCTTGTCATCGTCGAACGGTTCTTGTTCCGCCGTCGCTTGCACTTCAACAAACTTGCCCGCGCCGGTCATCACCACGTTCATATCTACTTCGGCTTTCGAATCTTCCTCGTAGCAAAGATCCAGCATGGCTTCGTTTTTCACGACGCCCACGCTCACTGCGGCCAGATAATCGCGCAACGGCATCTTCTTCAACACACGCGTTTCCATCAGCTTTTTCAAAGCGATGGCCAGTGCCACATATGCGCCGGTGATGGCCGCGCAGCGCGTGCCGCCATCGGCCTGCAGCACGTCGCAATCCAGCAGAACGCTGCGCTCGCCCAACAGTTCCATGTCCACCACGGCGCGCAGTGAGCGGCCGATGAGTCGCTGAATTTCATGGGTGCGGCCCGAAGGTTTGCCCTTGTTCACTTCACGCGGCGTGCGCTTGTTGGTGGCGCGCGGCAGCATGGAATATTCCGCCGTCACCCAACCCTTGCCCTGCCCGCGCAGGAAGGGCGGCACGCCGTCTTCCACGCTTGCGGCGCACAAGACGCGCGTCGCGCCCATGGTGATGAGCGCACTGCCTTCGGCTGTCGCCAGGAACCCTGTTTGTATCTCCACGGGCCGCAATTGCGAAACCGCTCTACCGTCAACTCGCATATTTCATTACCAGGAATAGCAACACACCTACAAAAATCACAAGGCCAATTACAAGCACTACACAAGGAAGACCGCCGCGTACCTGCGGCGCCTGCTTGCCTTTCGGACGCGCTAATTTATTCGCCATACGTTAGAGGAATTTCGCAACCTGCTGGAAATATTCATCCAGCATTTCCACGTCGTCCACAGTGAACGCGCTCACTAATCGGCCGCGCTGTTCAAGGGCCAGCTTGGTGGCCAGGAACTGCGCCATGTGGTAATCCGGTTCATAATGCGCGGCGGGGAAGCGGGCCTGCTTAGCTGCTGTCATTACGATGCTGAAGCAGCGTCCATGACCGATCACCATCTCGTGATACGAGTGGTTCATCGCGGGCCCTTCGTAAATGTCGACGGGCATCTTGAGGCGTGAGCGGAACACGCGGTCCGCAATGCGCTCTAGCTTCACACGAAGCGCGCGGCCTTCTTCGCTGTAGCGCAAATCGCCGAACCAGGTGAGTTCTCCGTATTCGAAATCGAGCTTGTTGAGCTTGTTCGCCAGCTCGCGCGGATGAGGCATGCGCAATTCCTGCCAGTGCGTGGTGTTGGCGGTGCCGCCGGCCGCTTCGGCTTCCTTGTAAATTTCACTCGCGATGGATTTATAAAGCTCAACAGAAGGCTGCGTCACGAAGTTCATGCAACGCAAATAAGCCAGGCCGCCCACCACGTAATGGATGTATTGCATGTAATACGAAAGCGGCTTCGCGGCCACCACGGTGACAATGGCGATAGCGTAGCCGGCATGGCGCAGCGCGGTGATCTGCTTGGCTTCAGGATGCGCTTCGCCTTTGCGTTGGAAGACCAGAAACACACGGTCTTGTTTCGCGTCGTCGATGCGGCGGAAGCTGCGCAAGCGAACCTTTTCATCGATCACGATCTTGATGCCCAGCGCTTCGCTCTTGCCCAGGCTCTCTTCGACATCCTGCTTGGTCCAGAGCCCCGCGGCGGCCCACGAAGCCGGCAGCAGGAGTGAGACTTTGTCGCGGCCTTCAAGGCCCTGCGCGTGCAGAAAAGCCGCCAGCTTCCAGGCTTCCGATGACTTCCTCATCGGTGAGTTGCGCGCCGGCAATCCATGGCTCCAGATCCACGCCCGCAAGCGCGAGCGGAAACAAGCTGCCACGCGTGAGAGGCGCGCTATGGCGGCCCGCGGTGGAGTTTCGCCCATCGGGTTGGAGCGGGATGCGCTCAAAGCCGCGCGGGCCGGCGAACTGGTCCAGCACGGAATTGGGCAGCGTCATGTAGATGAAGTTGGCGCGTGCGTCCACCTGGTTTCGTTCGAACAAATCGGCCAGGCGCTGCAGGTTCACCACGGGCTCATACGACGTCATGCCCATGGCCATGCCCACCACCAGCGTGCTCTTCAACAGCGCGGCCAGCGGTTCGCCGGAGCGCCGCTGCATGTCTTCCACGATGGCGCGCAGCTTGCCGGGGTCTGTCGAATCGAGCGAATACAAACGCGGGCCGGCCTTCAGCAGATGCGCCGCGTTGTACAGCGTCTTGTCTTCAATGGAACCGCCCATGCCAACCCAGACGATGAAGCGCAACGGCGCGTCCTGTGCCTGCTCCAATCGCTGACGAATGCCATCGGTCTCGGCTTTGATTTGCGCAGCCCACTCGGGATGCTCCGGCGCCTGCCAGGCCAGATCGTAAATGCCGAGCGAGCACTTGGTGATGAGGCCTTCGGGATTCGATTCCGTAACAAGCGGAATGATCGTGTCGTCAGTCGCGTTCAGGCCTTCGAGCGACCGCCGCGCGCGTTCGGAAATTTCGCGCAAACGCGCCAGTACGCCTTCCGTCGCAAATCGTTCGGCGAAAATCTGTGTGGATTCTCTCTGTGGATCGTTAAGAATGGTTAAGGACAATGAAGCTCTTTTCGTTATGCTGCCTAACTATCTTACTGTTTAGCTGCGCCGGTGCGCCTGCCGTGCCGCCGAAACTTCCAGAGAGCGCGAGCTTCGGCTGGCGCCTGAAAGATATTGCCGAAAGCAATCCTGACGCTGCTCCGGACAGCGTGCGCGCGCTTGGCTTCTCGAAGAGCTGGCGCGCTGAATACACGGGGCCCGGCGTGGCGAACGTGGATGTGTACGCGTTGAAATCGGAAGCGGCCGGCCTTGAGATGACGCAGAAGTGGAGAGCGTCCGCGCAGACTGTTACCGTGTTCAATGCGAAGTATTTCGTGGTGATTCACTGGCAGACTGCCGACAACGCGTCCGCCACCGCGCTGGTGGGCCAGATCGAACGCAGCCTGCCACGCTCGCAATAGCTTTAGACTGAAGACTGTGGTGCAAGCCGTTGAGCGCTTCTTTCAGCTGGCGCTGCTGGGGCTGGTCACGGCCGGCTTCCTGGCTGTCGCGGGCTCCGGCTTTCTCGATACGCCAACGGTCATCCTGGTTGCGCTTGGCCTTGCTCTGCGGGGCGCGGCCGTTGCGGGCTGGCTCAAGCTGGACATTCCCGATCTGGCGGTAAACCTGGTAACGCTGGCCTACGTTGGCTTCTTCGCGGTGGATTATTTCTGGCTATCGCGCGGCCTGCTGGAAGCCACGGTTCACCTGGTCTGCTTCCTTGCGGTGATGAAGGTGCTGACGGCGCGCACGAATCGCGACTATCTTTACACGGCTTCCATCGCGCTTCTGGAACTGGTTGCGGCGGCCATGCTGTCTGTGAATCTGAACTTCTTCGTGTACCTTTCGGTGTACCTGGTTTGCGCCATCGCGGCGGCCACCAGCGCGGAGATTCGCGGCGGATTGCGAAAGCCCGGCAGGCTGGCGCAGCGGAGCGCCGGTGGCGTTGGCACGCGCCTGGGTGTGACCACCGCGCTGATTGCTACGGGCATTCTGGTGCTGAGCGCGGCCATGTTTATCCTGTTGCCGCGCACCGCGAATGCCGCCTTCCACCGTGCCATGGCCACGCGCTATCACTTGAGCGGCTTTTCGAACGAAGTGACCCTGGGCGATATCGGCGAGATTCAGCGCGACACGCGCCCCGTGATGCACGTGTGGCCGTCTTCCCACCGCATGCCCGCCACGCTGAAGTGGCGCGGCGCCGCTCTGACGCACTTCGATGGGCACAAATGGAGCGACCCGGATTTCGCACACCGCGAAATGCTGCCCCGCAAGGCGCCGGTTGAAGTGGCGAATGTGCTGCAGCGCAGCCGCCGCGATGGCACTCGCTTTTCGTATCGCGTGGATTTGAACCTGAGCGATTCCGACGCGCTCTTCGTGGCGGGCATTCCGGAGTTTCTGAATCTGGGTACCGGCCGCGCGCTGCGCACTGCGACGGGCGGCTTCCGTTTCGCGTCCGGCTCGGCGGACACACTGCGCTATGAGGTCTCGAGTTTCATTCCGTATGCCAAGCGTCCGGAATTGATGGCGACGCTTGACGCGGCGGAGCGTGCCCGCAATCTGGAAGTACCGCCGCTTGATCTGCGTGTTGTTGCCTTGGCGCGCGAACTTCAGACGCCCGCGAACATGGAGCGCTATCTGCGTACGCAATTCGGCTACACGCTGGAACTGCCGACCGCCGCGCAGGCCGATCCCCTGGCCAACTTCTTGTTCGAGCGCCGCAAAGGGCATTGCGAATATTTCGCCTCTGCCATGACGGTGATGCTGCGCGTGCAGGGCATACCGGCGCGCATGGTCAACGGCTTCCAAAGCGGCACCTTCAACCCCGTCAGCGGGCTTTATGTCATGCGCGGGTCAGACGCTCACAGTTGGGTGGAGGCCTGGCTTCCCGATTCCGGATGGACCGTTTTCGACCCCACTCCAGCAGTGATTCGCCCGCCTGTCAATGGGCTGCTAGCGCGCCTTGCTTTCTATCAGGACGCGGCGGAAACGCTATGGCGCGAGTGGGTGGTGAATTACGATCTGAACCAGCAAATCACGCTGGCCGAGCGCCTTCAGGAGACCACGCAGCAAGTGGGCGCAAGCTGGAGCCCGAACATGCAGCTCTGGCGCGCGGAATGGACGCGCTCAATAGCCGCTCATAAGCTCCCGGTGACAATTGGCTTCGTTTTTGCGTTTGCGCTGCCGTTCGCGGCGCCTTTGGTTCTTCGCGCGATGCGCTATGCCGGCTACCGCTACAAGCTCTATCGCGGCGGCGCCACACATGCCGATGCTTCTGTTCTGTACCGCCGGATGCTGAGCGTGCTGAAGCGGCATGGGTATGAAAAGGCGGCCAGCGCGACGGCCGGCGAGTTCGCTTCGTCACTGCCGGCTTCCGCCCTGGGCGCGGCGGTGGGAGAGTTCACGGCGGATTATCAGGCGTTTCGGTTTGGAGGCGACGCTTCGAAGTTTCGCAACCTGGCTACCCTGCTGGACCGCATGAAGACGCTGTGACACAATCAGCGAAATCATGAGCAATCGATTTACGTGGATTCCGTTCGCCGCTCTTGCCCTGGCAGTGGTGGGTTTTACGGCGACACGTCCCGCCGATATTCCGTTCGAGAAGCACACGCTGGATCTGGGTGCGAACGAGCCCTGCGCTACCGCCGACCTGAACCGCGATGGAGTGCCCGACCTGGTGAGCGGTGAGAACTGGTTCGAAGGCCCGCACTGGACGAAGCACAAATTCCGGACGCTGAACTACACGCAAAACTACATTGAAGATTTCAGCGATTTGCCTCTGGATGTGAATGGCGACGGCAACATGGACATCGTCAGTTGCACCTGGTTCGCGAAGAAGCTTTGGTGGAATGAGAACCCCGGCAAGGCGGGCGGCGAATGGAAGGAGCACACGATCGATACGGGTCACAATGTGGAGTTCGCATTTCTGGTGGATCTGGACAATGACGGCAAAGCAGCGGAGGTATTGCCACAATTCGGGAGTGCTACAACGGCCGATCCGCTGGCATGGTATGAGCCAAAAAATGGCGAATTCGTGAAGCACATCGTGAGCCCCCGTTCGTATGGCCACGGCATTGGCGTGGGCGATGTGAATCGCGATGGCCGCAACGACATCATTACGCCGAAGGGTTGGCTGGAAGCGCCTGCTGACCCGCGCGCCACGGACTGGACGTTTCACGCGGATTTCGATCTGGACCAGACCGGCTTCATTTACGCGCTGGATGTGAACGGCGACGGGCGCAACGATCTGGTGACGTCGCTGGCGCATAATTACGGGGTGTTCTGGATGGAACAGATGCCCGATCGCACGTGGAAGAAGCACATGATCGACGACTCATGGTCGCAGCCCCATGCCATGACCATGGTGGATCTGAATGGCGATGGCAAAATGGATTTTGTCACCGGCAAACGCTTCATGGCGCATAACGGCAAGGACCCGGGCGAGCGCGAGCCATTGGGGATTTACTGGTATGAATATTTCAGGAATGCGGCCGGTGAAATTGAGTGGGCCAAGCACGTGATCGATTACAGCACCCGCACCGGCGCGGGGATGCAAGTGGTGGCGGCGGATCTGGATCGCGATGGCGATTTGGATATCGCGGTGGCTGGAAAGAGCGGTTTGTATCTGTTCGAAAACCTGACCAAGGCGGTGCGTAAAACGAAATGACGGAACCATCACGAAGACTTTTTCTGGCTGGCGGGAGCGCCGCTCTTCTGAGCGCGCAGACACCCAGCGATACCATTCGCGTGGCCTTTATCGGAGTCGGAAACCGCGGCGCGTTTCTGCTGAAGCACATGCTGAACGTGCCCGGAGTGCGGGTGGTGGCGATCAGCGATCTGGATCCGGAACGCCTGAAAGCCGCGCAGGCCGCCGTCGCGGCGAAGGGCGGGAGCGCGGATGCGTATCCTGAGTTCCGAAAGATGCTGGACCGTAAAGATATCGACGCCGTCGTGATTGCGACGCCCGTCAATGTTCATAAAGAGATGGTGATCGCGGCGCTGGAAGTGGGGAAGCATGTTTATAGCGAAAAGCCCATGGGTCTGGAGCCGGAACAGTGCCGCCAGATTTTGACGGCCACGCAATCGGCCAAGGGTATTTATCAGGCGGGCTTTCAGCTGCGGCACGATCCGAATCGCAACGCATCGATGAAATACATCAAAGCCGGCGGCATCGGCAAAGTGGTGTTCCTGCAGGGCTATAGGCATAGCGGCGATCTGCCTCACAACACGCCGTGGTATTTCGACCGTTCCGTTTCCGGAGATTCGATTGTGGAGCAAGCCTGTCACATCATTGACCTGATGGTGTGGGCTGCGGGAGCGGCGCCGGTTCGTGCCTTTGGATCGGGCGGCATCAATCTGTATAAGAACGATCCGCCGGGCCGCACGGTGATGGACAACTACACGGTGATCTATGAATTTCCGGGCGATCTACGATTTTCGTTCAGCCACATTTTCTTCGATCCGCCGCAGTTTTCAGGGATCAAGGAGCGCGTGTTCGGCGCCGATGCGGCGATCGATCTGGCAACGGCGACGGTGATTACGCGCGCGGGCAAGACGGAGAAAATTCCTGTACCCGATGCGGGGCAGGACAGCACGTTTATGTCGGTTTCGGCGTTCATCGACAATGCGAGAGGGAAGCGCACGCCGCTGAACGATGCGGCATCGGCGCGGCGTTCGACACTGACGGCGATGATGGGCCGCAAATCGATCTACGAAAAAAGAATCGTGGAATGGAAGGAGGTGGATGTATGAAGTTACTTCTGCTGTTGTTTTTCGCGGGCGCAACGGAGCGTGGGTTCACGCCGCTGTTCGATGGCAAAACGCTCACCGGCTGGCATTTGGAAGGCGCCAAGGGCAGGGGATACGTGGTGGAGCAGGATCGCATCGTGTGTCCGGCGGATGGCGGCGGCAACCTGTTCACGGAGCGGGAGTACGCAAACTTTGTACTGCGGTTTGAATTTTTGCTGACCGAAGGCGCGAACAATGGGATCGGCATTCGCGCTCCCTACGAAGGCGATGCGGCTTACCAGGGCATGGAGATTCAGATTCTGGATCATGACGCGCCGGTGTACCAGGGCAAGCTGCGGCCGGCGCAATATCACGGGTCCATCTACGATGTGGTGGCGGCTAAGACGGGCGCGTTGAAGCCGACGGGCAAGTGGAACGAGGAAGAGATTCGCGCGGAGGGGCGGCAGGTGGTTGTGACGCTGAATGGCAAGCAGATTGTGAACGCGAGCCTGGATGAGGTGAAAGACCCGGCTGTGCTGGCGAAGCATCCTGGCTTAGCGCGCACGGCGGGCCACATCGGTTTCCTGGGGCACGGCACGCGGGTGGAGTTTCGCAATATCCGAGTGAAGGAGCTTTAGCGGTGAACTAATAGCCGATGCGGACGCGCACGTGATTGCTGCTTTCCGAGTTGGCTTCGAGGTACAGATCGGCCAGGCCGGCATCGAGCAGCGCGGGGATGCGCACTTCGACGATGTACATGCCCACATAGCCCGGCGCTAACGTAGCCTTGGTTACTTCAATGGGCATGCCATTCAGGTAGGCGCGTACATCGGCAGCCACAATGGGGATGTTCGCGAACGGCGCGGGCGTGCCCGTGGGCCATTCCGGCACCACTTTACCGAGACCGGTTACCAGCAGTTGTACCAGCGCGCGGGCTTCAGACGGCTGGGCTCCATCGAGCATCATTCCTGTTTCGGGGTCCAGCAGCAGGGGCGCTCCGTCTTTGTCGACGAACACCGCAGGGGCCACGGCTTTTACTGTGAAATCGACTGTCAGGGCGTCGTTCAAGCGGAGCCTGACGTCGGCCGGTTCCACGGCGAAGGGCACCTGGATCTGAGAGCCTTCCGCCGATTGCGCCAGAACCGGGAATTGGCGTCCGTCCGCGATGGCGGTGCGAACAGCCAGGCCGGGAGTGCTGAGCAACCCGCCCGGCGCGGCTGCGCGTGTGCTGAGGTCTGCCGCATTTACCACTCTTGCGGCGCCGGCGCGATGCGGTGCGCGCGTGACATAGACGCCATAGCCATCGAGCGCGACGGTCAGGTGCTCCGCTGCGGCGTCGAGCTTTACATCCTCGGCAACGGCTTTGGGCAGACGGCCGGAGATGTTGGTCCAGGGCGACGCCGTGCCAAGAGCGTTCAGATCCATGCGGCTGAGGAACACGCCTTTATCGGTGGCGACATAAACGGCCCCGCCGGCGCGGTCGGCCGCGATGCCGTGGGCGGGCACATCCTGCAAAATGCCGGTGATGTCGTCCCAGGTGAGGCCGCCGTTCAGGGTGCGGAATAGGTGCGGGCCTTTTGAATCGGCTGCCATGAGAGCAATGCGGGGCAGGTCCGGGTCGACGGCGAATCGTGCGACAGGACCGGCTGTTTGGATGGTGGACACGGTCCAGTGGGCACGGGCATCAAGGGATGTATAGATGCGGCCATCGGTGGTACCGGCGTACCAGAAATCGCCCGCGCCTGAGACGGCGGTAATGGGCGCGCCCAGTTTTTGGGAAAGAGAAGCACGCAGGGCGCTATCGAGGGAGGAGGAATCGCCGAGGGTCCAGCGCGTGCGTCCGCGCAGAGAGGCGGTGCCCAAGCCTTCGACAAGAACTGAGTTATCGGGCAGCAGCGCGCGCACGGGCAGATTCGGCAGATCGTCATTCAGCCCGTTCCAGGAAAGGCCACCGTCGCGGGAAAGCCAAATGCCGGAATCGTTCCCGACGGCGATAGAGAGGGGGTCGCGCGGGGAAACGGCTACGTCATGGGGCGCCTCGCCGATGATGGAACGGCCGTTAAATGAGGTCAGGTCGATCCAGGTGCGGCCGTCATCCTGCGAAGCGTAGACCTGGCGGCCAAATGCATACAACCTGCCACCACCGCCTTCGCGAAGGTTCATTTGAGTTTCCGGAAGCTTTGCGGGAGCGCGCTGCAGCGGCATGTCCGAGCGCAAGGCATTTGGCGGAGCGGCGGCCCAGGTTTCAAAATCAGTTGTTACGAAAGACGAACCACGCCCGGTACGGACGAAGAGCTGGGCGCCATCTTCGGAAAACCAGACTTGCCGCACGGGGCCACCCGCCGCTCCGGCCAAGCCGGTTTCCACAGCCGTGGCGCCAAGCTTGCGCCATGCCAAGCCGGTTTGAGCTTCCGCCAGTTGCGCGAAGCTTGCCGCCGCACCGAGCACTAAAAGTGTCCAACGAACCGGGTTTAAATGACACACCAGAGTATACATATCGTACCGCATAGGCCCTTTTGCTCTCACCCAAGCCGTTCCGGAGCAAGCACTTATGAGGGAAAACGCAGAAGGCCAGTGACTTGCCACTCGCAATTCCGATGCTAAACTGGTGGTTCCTTGTGATCAGCCGATTTCAGCATCGGAATTGCGTCTACCTGCTGGCGTTTTTTGCGCTGGCCGCACCCTTGTGCGCGCAAAAAGATGCGGCGGCGAAGGTGGTTTCGCTCTCAGGGCAGGTTTCCATTTTGCGCGATGGTACAACCTGGGCGCTTCATCCGGGCGATTTCGTGCAGCCGCAGCAAACCATCGTTACCGGCTCAGATAGCTACGCGGTGTTTCAGGTTTCCGATGGGAGCACGTTCGACGTTTACCCCAATGCTCAGGTGATTTTCCGGAACAATCGGGGCGATTGGAAAGATCTGCTGGAGATCATGCTTGGGAAAGTGAAGGTGCAGATCCAGCATGTGGGTGGTGTGCCGAATCACAATAAGGTACGCACGCCGACCGCGGTGATTGCTGTGCGCGGTACTGTTTTCGATGTCGATGTAGAGGACGCGGACGCGACGACGCTGGTGCTAGTGGAAGAGGGGCAAGTGGAAGTGCGCCACCTAATGGAGCCTGGCCAGACTCGTCTGTTGAACCCAGGCGATTGGCTGCGCGTGTTTAAGAATCAGCCGCTGGCGGCGAAGATGGTGGATCGCGGCATGGTGCTGCAACGCCTGATGCGGGCGGCTTCCGACGCGCTGAACGAAGCTCTGTACCGCATCCCGCGCACTCCTGGCGGTACGGCTGGTTCGCCGGGAACGGTCGGCAGCTCGGGAGATAAGGGGGGCACACCTGCGCCTACTACTGCTCCTACGGCGCCGCCGCCACCGCCTCCGAATCCGTAAAAGTCCGAACGGAAGCAATTCGGGCCGCTTGACTTCCACCGAAGCCTTGTCCTATCGTGAACGTTCGCTTGTTTCCTTGGCGAAGCCCTGAATGCAATTGCGCGAAGAAAGCGAAAAAGAGTACGTCAACCAGCAATTCGAGTCGACTCTCGATAGCGTCGACCGCGCCGAATCCCTCATTATGGGTGCTGCGGAATCAGCGGGATTCGATGAAGACGATCTTCACAAAATCGGTATGGCCGCGCGCGAATGCATGGTCAATGCCGTGGTGCATGGCAATCGCTATAACGCTAATAAGACGGTTCACCTGCAGGTCACCGGCGGGGACGATTACATCAAGATTCGCATTGCCGACCAGGGCGAAGGTTTCGATATCGCGAAGCTTCCCGACCCGTTGGCGGAAGAAAATTTGTTGCGCCATTCCGGCCGGGGCATTTTTCTGATCCGGGCGTTTATGGATGAAGTGGATGTGCGGCCCGCGTCGCCCCACGGCACAGAAGTTTTGCTGGTCAAGAAAAAATCCGTTTCTGAATAGAATGGGAGGAGAACGAATATGAGCGTGAAATTGAATACTCGGCAAGTGGGCGACGTCACGGTGCTGGATCTGGCTGGCCGCATCACATTAGGCGAAGGGTCCAGCACCATGCGTGACGCCTTGAAAGAGGTGCTTGCCCAGGGACACAACAAGATTCTGCTCAACCTGAGCGAAGTTTCATACATCGATAGTTCCGGCATTGGCGAACTGGTGAGCGCTTTTACGACCGTGACCAATCAGGGTGGGCAATTGAAACTGAATGGGTTAAACAAGCGCGTGAAAGATCTGCTCCAGATCACGAAACTGTATACCGTTTTCGAAGTGTTCGACGAAGAATCGACGGCGATGCGTAGCTATACGTAGGCTGGCGCCATTGGCTTTTGCGCGCGTGGGCTTCGACTCGAATCGGATCTCACGCCGTCGCTTGACCGAAGTACCTTCCTGCTAAGATCCAAATATGACAGTCGACGAGCGGCTCGAATTCCTCCTGCAATCCAATGAGTCCCATGATCGGCAGATTGGCGAACTCACGGCCAGCATTGCCCAACTCGTGCAGGTGACCAATCAGGACGCAACCGCCATTCGCGCGCTAGCCCGCATTGCCGAAGCGCATGAACAGCGGCTTGGAAACCTGGAGAATCGCTAACTACGGCTACCCCCCACCCACAAACTGCACAATCTCCAATTGCGCTCCCGGCTCGATCAACGTTCTCTCCCACTCCGCTTTTTTCACGATTAGCCGATTCAATTCCACCGCCACGCGATCGGGCGTGATCTCGAGCGATTCCAGGTATTCCAGCACCGTTTTGCCGCCTTCTATCTCGCGCCGCTCGCCGTTCACCGTGACCTCGATATTTGACACCGCTTTTCCTCCGTTCTTATAGTAAAGGTTGCCCACCACCGCAGGTCAGTACTGGTTTCCCGTCTTCGTGCAGATTGTCATCGCGATGGGCGTTGCTTCCGCGATGATCGGCTTTTCTTATTTGCTCGGCAAGAAAGTACGCAACCGGGTGAAAGACACGCCTTACGAATGCGGCATGGCCCCCACCGGAGACGCCCGCGAACGCTTCAGCGTGAAATTTTATCTGGTGGCGATGCTGTTCATTCTTTTCGATATCGAAGCCATTTTTCTTTACCCATGGGTTACGGTTTTCCGCGAATTGCGCATGTTCGCGTTCCTCGAAATGCTGTTGTTCGTGGTTTTAGTCCTTTGCGGCTTTTTTTACATCTGGAAAATGGGAGTGCTCGATTGGTCGGGCGAGACCGCCGAAAAGCGATAGCTGCCTTGTGATTCCAGAAACCTTGAAAGATCATCCCGCCGTGCGCCTTGTGGAAGCTTCCCTTGTGAGCGCCAAGTTCGATCGCGGAGAAGCGACGTTTGAGATTGCGCCGGAGGCCATCGTGGATGTCTGCCGCCGCTTGAAGCATGAAGGCGGATACATACGCCTGAGCGATTTGACCGCCGTGGATCGCTATCCAGACGAGCCTCGCTTTGAGGTGATTTATCATTTGCATTCGCTTGAACACAATCAAAGGCTGCGGCTACGTTCGCGAATATCCGGCGCGCAACCCGCCATTGCGTCTGTCACGGAAGTTTGGCGAGCTGCCAATTGGTATGAGCGGGAAGTGTTCGATCTTTTCGGCATTGTGTTTCACAACCATCCTGAGATGGAGCGCATCCTGTTGCCCGCCGATTGGGAAGGTCATCCGTTGCGCAAAGATTATCCAATCACGGGAACGCGAGTCTAGCCATGGCGTCTTCCTTCACGCTTACTGAACCTGAAATCGCGGCGACGCAGACGAACACCAGCACGCGGCGCATGACCCTGAACATGGGTCCGCAGCACCCTTCGACGCATGGCGTGTTGCGCTTGGAGCTGGAACTCGAAGGCGAGGTGATCCGCTCGGCCAAGCCCGATATCGGCTATCTGCATACAGGGATCGAGAAAGAATTCGAGGTCAAGACGTACCAGCAGGCCGTCACGCTTACCGATCGCATCGATTACCTGGCGCCGCTTTCAAACAACCTCTGCTAT
>CBDFFL010000002.1:0-3017532 GCA_965246775.1 Bryobacteraceae bacterium
GGCACGCGCCAGCGCCAGATCGCGGAACAACGCCGCAGCCCGCATGTAGAGAGCCGAGTATCCATCGCGGCAGGCTTTCTGCGCCAGAGCGCACGCCAGATAACTCTTCCCCACGCCCGTCGGTCCGCACACGAAAACATTCTCATGCCGTTCCACCCACGCCGATTCCGCCGCCAGCGAACGCAACAACGTCTTATCCAACCCTCGCGCCGCCCGGTAATCAACGTCTTCCACACACGCATTGGCGCGCAGCTTCGCCCGCCTCAGACGCGCTTCGAACGCTTCGTTCTGGCGCCATGTAAACTGACGGTCCACCAGTAACGCCATCCGTTCTTCGAAGCTCAGCTCGGCGGCCTGTTCGCTCTTGGCCATCTCGCGCCAGGCCTGTGCCATTCCGTGCAGACGCATCGCTTCCAGTTTTTCCAGTGTCGGTTGATGAAGCATAGTTAGTCTCCTTTACTGGAAGTACTCCGGCCCGCGCAGGTTTTCATGTTCCGGCGATAGACGCAACGGCGGCGGCAGTTCCGAAGGCCTTTTATCGAGCCCGTTCTGCAGCATGCTCCGCACGCTCTTGTAACTCACCGCGCCGGTGAGCACGGCGCGCTCGGCGGCATGTTCCATACGCTCCGGCGAGTACTTCGCCGCCAGCCGGATGATGCCTAGGCACGCACGATACCCCATCTCGGGATGCGGCTTGCCGTGCAGAATGCGCTCGACTACCTGCGCCGTGTGCGGCCCCACTTTGCCTGCCCACTGAATCATCCGCGATGGCGGCCATTCCAGATGCGCCTGATGGCTCTTCGGACGATGCTCATTCTGGCAGATGCTCTTGTTGCGATCCCGTGAGCGCAGATGCGAAGCCACCCGCTTGCCGCGATGAAAGATCTCGACCGTGGCCGGAGTCGAGCGCACTTCCACTGCCTGGCCTGTCAACGTGTAAGGCACGCTGTACCAGTTACCGTCAAACGCCACGTGGTAATCGATGTTCACGCGCGCCTGTGCCCATTGGCTCAGATCGTAACGGCACGCAGGCAGGGGATGTAATGCCGGCTTGTCGATCTTCGCGAACAGGCTGGCGCGGCTTTCATCCTTTCGTTTGCGGAACGGCCGGTTGTTGAGATAAATCAGTAGTCCCTGAATCGCTTCGTTGAGCTGAGCGACAGAGAAGAAGCGTCGCCGTCTGAGCCGCATCACGATCCATCTCTGCACCACCTGAACCGCCGATTCCACTTTCGCCTTATCCCGCGGCTTGCGGGGACGCGTGGGCATGACGGCCACCTTGTAATAAGTGGCGAACTCCTGATAGGTGGGGTTCACGTCCGGCTCATAAATGCAGGCGCGCGTGACGCCAGTCTTGGTGTTATCCGGGATCAGCAACTGTGGGCATCCGCCATAGAACTCAAGTGCATTCCTCTGCACTTTGAGCCAGTTGTTCATCTGCTGGTCCTCCACCGCTTCGGCATAGGTGTAACTGGAAACGCCCAGGGCTGAGACGAATAGCGCCGCTGCGCGGGTGCCACCATCGGATTGATGAAGGGGGATGGTAGCTCCGGCCCAGTCCAGAAACAGTTTCTCGCCAGGGCGGTGTTCCTGCCGCATGACAACGTCATGGCGCTTCTTCCAGGTTCGATAAAGCTTGCAGAACCGGCTGTAGGAATATCCGTCCGGATGCTGTTCGCGGTACTCCTCCCAGAGCAGTTCGATGGTGAGATCGCGATGCCGTCCGAGTTGCTCGCGCATGTGTGCGTAATCGGGTTCGGCACGCTGCGGCGGTTTGGCCGGTGTCTGGCCGGGTGGGAACAGGGCTTGTTCGAGACGGTCCTCATCCCATTCGATGCCGAGCGGCCAGTTCAGGCCGGCGGCTTTCATACGCGCCAAGTACTCGTGAACGGTGCTCTGGCTGGTGTTGATGCTGCGGGCGATCTGGCGCTGGCCGAGCCTTTGCTCGAAGTGCAGCCGCAGTATCTCTGTAATCTTCCTCATGGACTTTCGCTTTCCGGGCAACTTCGATCCGCTCTCCTCTGAGCCGATCTTCGCCGCCTGTAGGGTTAAGTCCAGCGCCGCCGTTTTCTTCGTTCTCCTTTCATTCCGATCACTGTTGTCCCATCCCGATCACCTCTGGCGTGGAACGCCGAAAAGTGATCGGGATCAGAGGAGAATCGTGATTGGCTTCACGGGAGAACGCTGATCGGCTTCCGGAGAGAATGAGTGATCGGAATCAGAGGAGAACGGTGATCGCCTTCGGAGAGAATCCGCAGTCTTGATGTAGGCCACCTGTTCAACCGATCCACGACACAACTTGGTAAACAAAGAATTTCATCGTGATCGGATGTTCCGGCGATAGACGAAGAGGCGGCGGCGGTTCCGAAGGCCTTCTATCGAGCCCGTTCTGCAGCATGCTCCGCACGCTCTTGTAACTCACCGCACCGGTAGCGGCCCGGGACTAAGCTATCCCCACTTGAGGCCGGCGTCGACCTTCTAGCGCGGGGAGTTCATAGGTCTCTCTCTGAGCTAACTATGGTAGCTACAGTACTTGTCCCCTGACCCTACGGCCTAACGCGAGAGCCACTCGCCGACGCGTTTCTACTCGCCCACTAGTTATACACATCCGGCCGGGAAATTAAATGTGCAAGACAGCATAAAGATAGCTGTCAAAACAAGCCTTCCGAAAGCTAAAAGTATAAGCAGCGTTACACCTATTGCCCCGAACCGCCGATCTCGGGGAACAATGATAACTGAGACACATAGAAATAGGACCAAAGCAATGGGATAAACAAAGTAGAGACGCTCGTTAGTTTTAAACACCGCGCTAACGCAAGCTAATAATATCTCTACAAGCATTAGTAGCGTGAATACCCCAGAAGACAATGCTGGCCGAATCACGGGATATTTGCCCCATAACCAACGGCTAAAGGGGGAGCTCCGGGTATTAAACCACCAAGGCCCGACGCAGAAATAATCCAGCGGTAGAACGAGTTACTGTTCGGCCCGTTGATTGGGTGATAGTCACCGGTCGTTGTGAAGCTTCGACCCAAAGAGATAAGTCTATCGACTTTATCGCACCACTCGAGACCCTTGAGGTCACGCCCGAATGTCGCATCTTGGGAGGGTCTATCGCCAGGGATCCCACCGAACATTAACACGCTGCTCTGAAGCTTTCCGAAGTCAGTTGGCTCGGTAATAGTAGGCGTGCGTTCCGGCTTCCCTTCAATCACAAACGGACTGCCATCACGGTTCTTAACTTCAATATAGCTGATTTGCTATTAAGCCGAGACCCGGGATTGCACGAAATTTAACCTGAATTTCACAAATCGGTTCAGTCGCTTTGTTCGGTTCACAATGCTTGCCACCTTTGTCGAGATGGGTACCCATGGGGCAAGAAGGAACTTTGAACTGTTCCGGAGCCGGTTCAAACTCCAGATCCGGATCTGGTCCCGGCTCCTCCGCGATTAGCCCTTTAGGATCATAGAATCTGATCGGATCACCTTCAGCGTATGCGTACTTGTCGAAGGAGCGCGGACTGGTCGGATCAGTGCCATTTCGAACGGCCTTATACGGATCCGCATTCATAAACCTACCGTACTGGCTGTTGTAGAACCGCTGGTCCGCATAATTCAACCCAGTGGTTTCCTCATGAAAATACGTAGCGAAATTCGTATTCCCCGGAAATACCGTTCCCGACACGGCCTCATTGTACTGCTCCCCAAACGGAGCATAGTACTTCGCCGCCGTGCTCCCTACCGACCCCTGCGTCGGGTTCGCCACCACGCTCCCCAGCCGGTCCACCGCCACCGGCACAAAGTTCTGAATGACCATCCGTCCGGCGAACTTCACATCCCGCGGCTCCCGCCCATCGCACGTCGGCGCGTCCCCGAACACATACGAAGTGCAGGTCGCCGCAATCTCGCCCTTCGCTCCATACACATAGAACACCTGCGCCTGCCCTGGATTCCCATTCGGCCGTGCCGTGCTCACCCGCTTGTTGTCCGCCGTATAATAATAGCGTTCCGCGCTTTGGTCCAGATGATTGCTGATGTCCCTCGACCCGCTGTGCGTCACCACCACGCCCACCAGCCGGTTCTGAATGTCGTAGCTATACTCCGGGTTGTTACACGCCGTAGTGATAGAAATTAGATTGCCGTTTGGATCGTAGCAGACCTTATGCGGCTGTGGCGGAATCGGCTGATCGGCCAACCGATTTGTCAAAGGATCGGCAATTAATGACGTGAAGACTAGACCATCTCCGCTCTTCGACGTCAGATTTCCCCACCCGTCATACCCATACGTCTGATTCTTCGTCCCCGTCACTCCCGTCAGTCGGTTCAACTGGTCGTAGGTAAAGACCGAATTGAAGTTCGTATCCAGCCCACTGGCGACGCTAGTGACTTGTCCATTGTTCTGCCCCGCGGCGCCGTACAGGTAATTCAGGTCCACAATCGTAGGCGTCCCCGCGCTGTTCTGCGTTTGAATCTGCAACACCTGATTGAAGCTATTGTAAGTGCGCGTCTCCGTAAACGCCGGGTAGGTGTAGGCATCCGGATCTACCGTCGAACCGGGGTTCGCCGGCCAGGTCATGCTGGTCATCTGATCCGCCGCATTATAAGTCACGCCGCTGATGGTCGGTCCCGGAATGGTAAAGCCAGGCCGCATGTAAGTCAATGTATTGGGCCGCCTCATAAAGTCAAGCCCAATCAAATGCGTCTGGCCCATCGGGTACGTCACCGAAGTCTGATATCCCCCATCGTCATAGCCGTACGACGTATCCCAGGTCTTACTGGTAGGAGCCCCAGCCGTGCCGTTGGAATCTGTCTGAATCTGGTTGAAAATAAGCCGCTTCAAGGTTATCTGGCCCACGCCGGTGTAGCCATAAGCCTGAACGAACCACTGATTCCACCGACCCGTTGCGTCCGATTTCGCCGCGCAGGATGCCGTATTGTCGCTCGGTCCCACCTGGCTGGCCGTCCTTCTCCCCCAACCGCCGCCCAACCCCGTCCCTACTCCCGAAGGATACGTGTCGTAGGTGTACACTGTCCGCTGGCAGGGGTCTTCCGTGCCGGCGGCGTCGAAGAACTTTACCGTGGTCACCCGGTTGTACTTATCGTACGCTATTAAGTCGATCTTCGTCGTCTGAAGTTTGGCATCCGTTTTGTTAAGCAGCAGCATCTCAGAGTGCGACCCGGGCTGATACTGGTAAGTCGTGGTTTGCGTTTCCGGGTGCCGTTCGCTGGTCATTTTCAGAGTTGCCGGGTCATATACAAAAGTACGGCTCTGACATGTTTGGCTGGGGGCTGGGCACGCGGTTGAAAGGTCTCCATTCCTCGGCATCGAGACAAGCGTAAGATGATCGACCTTGTCATATTGATAGTAAGTTTTCAGCGGCTGCGCCGCATTCGCCGGATTCGGCTCTGTCACCTGAATCGTGTTCCCAAATACATCGCTGGTCACGATTTTCCAGTTTCCTTTCGGGTCAACCGCTGTTACCGAACTTCCGGTGGAAGGCGGCGCGATTGAGACGCCCGTCGCTTGCGCGTTGTACGTCATTTTCGCCTGGCTAGCGCCATCCGGCCCCGTTACGGTTAACGTCCGGCCCTCTCCGTCGTAGGTGTAGGTGGTCCAATAAACCGTCTTTCCCGGCTCATACGGTTGTGACACCCGCTTCACCTTCCCAATCGGCGAACACGCACACGGGGCATATTCCGTATCGACCACCGAAACAGCAGCTCCCACTGAATTGGCGCCCGTCGGACCCCGTTCCACCTTGATGGTACGGCCCAAGCCGTCTAGCGTCGTCCGCGTAAACTGCTGGGGAGCCGCCCCATTGGTGTAACTTAACTGCGCCCAGGATAACGCCCGTTCGTATTCGGAAATCATCGCCGGCTCTGGGCAGGCCTGCCCAGAATAGCTATACCCTTGTTCACAGGACCCGGAATCATAGGCCCGGGACAAAAGCCAACATCATAAATTTTGCTCTTATCCTCGCGAACTTCAATCTGCGGCACGACTTCCTTAAGCCGGTTGGCAAAGACGGTATACTCTTCGCCTAAAACAAAAGAGAATCCGTCACACATGCGCGGTCGTGAGACAGAAAAAATCTTGATCACCGATGATGCGGGCGCGGGGCCCTTCCAACTGGTATCTATGTCGAAAGTTACTAACGTCAGGTCATTGAACTCAGGAATCCAAGTTTCAAAAACACCGGTTTGTTCGTCAACCTTTTGCAACGTTCGAAGATGCTCCAACGTCTTGACCCGTCCATGGAACACCACCTCAGACGTTATAAGAGCGGCTCGTGGCGCCAGCGACACGCAGGTGCAACCCAAGCAACCGCAACTCACACAAAATGCAGCAACAAGCAATCTGACCAAGCAAGAAAGATACCCCATTAGTAGAGGCCCCCAAGTGACGTTCGTAATGCTGGCAGGCACTTATCGATGATCAGGTGACTTAGAGCTTTACTTGAACCGAAAAATGCGTCGCTTTTCTGCCCGAAGGCGTGGACTGCCTCATGGATCAGAATGATTTCTTGGGCCTGGAACTCATAACCTTGTTTAACTCCAAAAGAGCTAGGGTTGAAGAACGCCCCTCCCAGGAATACCGTTCTTCCAGATTCACTGGCGACAGCAGCTACCTTGTTGGTGGCGAGGATCGCGCTGACCGTCGTGTTAAGACCGTTCCCAGTAAAAGGGGCGATAGAAGTTCTACGGTCGCACGTATTGTCATCGATCTCGTATTTATTTACCAGATCGTGTAAGCTTGACACGCCGTAACCTGAGAGAGCTTTGTCGCAATCCTTGTTTGCTGTTAAAGACTTAGCTCCGTCACGCGCCTTTTGAACAGTTTTTTTATCCTTGGAGTTGAAGTGGGGCAGAACCTTAGAAACATACGAAGATGTCGGCGGTGCCGGGCCAACTGGTGCTCCCGCACTCTGGAACAGTAGCGCCAGTGAAAAAGGAGTGTCGATACCCGGACCAACATAGGTGATCGAGCCAAAATTGACTGAAGTGGACGATTCTCCTGTTTGATCAATGAGATTAATCGGATCGTTCTCAACGTAAGAGTATTTATTCCAGCTCACCGGATCCTCCGCCCCCGCACTAGCCCTATACGGGTCCGCATTCATAAATCTCCCGTACTGGCTGTTATAGAACCGCTGGTCCGCATAATTCAACCCAGTCGTCTCCTCATGGAAATACGTAGCGAAATTTGTATTCCCCGGAAATACCGTTCCCGACGCAACCTCATTGTACTGCTCCCCAAATGGCGCATAGTACTTCGCCGGCGTGCTCCCCACCGACCCCTGCGGCGGGTTCGCCACCACGCTGCCCAACCGGTCCACCGCCACCGGCACAAAGTTCTGAATAATCATCCGTCCGGCGAACTTCACATCCCTCGGCTCCCGCGCATCGCACGTCGGCGCGTCCCCGAACACATACGATGTACAAATCGCCGCAATCTCTCCCTTCGCCCCATACACATAGAACACCTGCGCCTGCCCGGATTCCCGTTCGGCCGTACCGTGCTCACGCGCTTGTTGTCCGCCGTGTAGTAATAACGTTCCGCGCTTCGGTCCAGATGATTGCTGATGTCCTTCGACCCGCTGTGCGTCACCACCACGCCCACCAGCCGATTCTGAATATCGTAGCTGTACTCCGGGTTGTTACACGCCGTGGTGATAGAAATTAGATTGCCGTTTGGGTCATAGCAGATCTTAGGCGGCTGTGGCGGAATCGGCTGATCGGCCAACCGATTTGTCAAAGGATCGACAATTAGTGACGTGAAAACTAAACCATCCCCACTCTTTGATGTCAGATTACCCCACCCGTCATACCCATAGGTCTGATTCTTGGCTCCCGTTACTCCCGTTAGCCGGTTCAATTGATCATAAGCGTAAACCGCATTGAAGTTCGTATCCAGTCCGCTGGCGACATTGCCAATCTGCCCATTGTTCTGTCCCGTCGTGCCGTATCCGTAATTCAGGTCCACAATCGTAGGCGTTCCCGCGCTGTTCTGCGTTTGAATCTGCAACACCTGATTGAAGCTATTGTAAGTGCGCGTCTCTGTAAACGCCGGGTAAGTGTAAGCATCGGGATCCACCGTCGATCCAGGATTTGCCGGCCAGGTCATGCTGGTCATCTGGTCCGCCGCGTTGTAAGTCACGCCGCTGATGATCGGCCCGGGACTGGTAAAGCCTGGGCGCATGAATGTCAACGTATTAGGCCGCCTCATAAAATCGAGCCCGGTCAAGTGTGTCTGACCCATGGGATACGTCACTGAAGTTTGATATCCCCCATCGTCATAGCCGTACGAAGTATCCCAGGTTTTGCCGGTAGGTGCGCCAGCCGTGCCGCTCGAATCCGTCCGGATCTGGCTGAAAATTAGCCGCTTCAAGTTCACCTGCCCCGCGCCGGTGTACCCATAAGCCTGCAGGAAACTCTGGTTCCACCGCCCGCTCGCATCCGACTTCGCCGCGCAAGACGCCGTGTTATCGCTCGGCCCCACCTGGCTGGTCGTCAACCGTCCCCAACCGCCGCCCAGACCCGTTCCCGCACCCGCGAGATACGTGTCGTAGCTGTACACCGTACGCTGGCAAGGATCTTCCGTAGATGACGAATCCTGGAACTTCACCGTGGTCACCCGATTGTACTTATCGTAAGCCGTCAAGTCGATCTTCGTCGTCTGGCCTTTCGCATCGGTTTTGCTCAGCAGCAGCATCTCCGAGTGCGAGCCGGGCTGATACTGCTAGGTAGTGGTTCCGGTTTCCGGGTGCCGCTCGCTGGTCAGTTTCAGCGTTGTTGCATCATAGACAAAATAGCGGCTCTGACAGGTGCTGGTCGAATTTCCCGTGGGGCACGCGGTTGAAAGGTCTCCATTCCTCGGTGCGGATTCTCGCGAAAACGATCACCGTTCTCCTCTGATCCCGATCAGTATTCTTCTATGACCGATCAGCGAGGTCGGAGCGAAGCGACGCTGGCTTCCTGATTGTTGCGGAAAGTGATCGGGATCGCAACCATCCGGAGCGAAGCGGAGGCTGAACGGCCGCTCGCCGGGGAAGGGGGCCGGGGGAAGGGGCTGGCAGTTGAGGCCCCTTCCCTTCAGCCCGGCAGAGGCCCCGGAGCAGCTTCATCGCTCCGGTTGCTGGGTGGTGGATTCTTCCGCATCGAATCGCCTTTTAACTCGATCCGGTGCGCGCGGTGAACGATTCGATCCAGTATGCCTTCCGCCACCGTCGAATCGCCGATCTGGCTATGCCACTTCGCCACCGGCATCTGCGACGTCAGCACCAGCGACCGCGCCTGACACCGGTCTTCGCAGATCTCCCAGAAGTCCCGCGCCTCCGCCTCGTTCAGCGGCGTCATCGCCCAGTCGTCCACCACCAGCACGTCGATCTTGCTCAGCCGCAGCAGCATATTCCGCAAGCTCCCATCGGCACGCGCCAGCGCCAGATCGCGGAACAACGCCGCCGCCCGCATGTAGAACGCCGAGTATCCATCGCGGCAGGCTTTCTGCGCCAGCGCACATGCCAGATAGCTCTTGCCCACGCCCGTCGGTCCGCACACAAAAAACATTCTCATGCCTTTCCACCCACGCCGATTCCGCCACCAGCGAACGCAAGAGGGTCTTATCCAACCCGCGCGCCGCCCGGTAATCGATGTCTTCCACGCACGCATTGGCGCGCAGCTTCGCCCGCCTCAGACGCGCTTCGAACGCTTCGTTCTGGCGCCAGGTAAACTGACGGTCCACCAGCAGCGCCATCCGTTCTTCGAAGCTCAGCTCGGCGGCCTGTTCGCTCTTGGCCATCTCGCGCCAGGCCTGCGCCATTCCGTGCAGACGCATCGCTTCCAGTTTTTCCAGTGTTGGTTGATGAAGCATAGTTAGTCTCCTTACTGGAAGTACTCCGGCCCACGCAGGTTTTCATGTTCCGGCGATAGACGCAATGGCGGTGGCAGTTCCGAAGGCCTTCTGTCGAGCCCGTTCTGCAGCATGCTCCGCACGCTCTTGTAACTCACCGCGCCGGTGAGCACGGCGCGCTCGGCGGCATGTTCCATACGCTCCGGCGAGTACTTCGCCGCCAGCCGGATGATGCCTAGGCACGCACGATACCCCATCTCGGGATGCGGCTTGCCGTGCAGAATGCGCTCGACTACCTGCGCCGTGTGCGGCCCCACTTTGCCTGCCCACTGAATCATCCGCGATGGCGGCCATTCCAGATGCGCCTGATGGCTCTTCGGACGATGCTCATTCTGGCAGATGCTCTTGTTGCGATCCCGTGAGCGCAGATGCGAAGCCACCCGCTTGCCGCGATGAAAGATCTCGACCGTGGCCGGAGTCGAGCGCACTTCCACTGCCTGGCCTGTCAACGTGTAAGGCACGCTGTACCAGTTACCGTCAAACGCCACGTGGTAATCGATGTTCACGCGCGCCTGTGCCCATTGGCTCAGATCGTAACGGCACGCAGGCAGCGGATGTAATGCCGGCTTGTCGATCTTCGCGAACAGGCTGGCGCGGCTTTCATCCTTTCGTTTGCGGAACGGCCGGTTGTTGAGATAAATCAGTAGTCCCTGAATCGCTTCGTTGAGCTGAGCGACAGAGAAGAAGCGTCGCCGTCTGAGCCGCATCACGATCCATCTCTGCACCACCTGAACCGCCGATTCCACTTTCGCCTTATCCCGCGGCTTGCGGGGACGCGTGGGCATGACGGCCACCTTGTAATAAGTGGCGAACTCCTGATAGGTGGGGTTCACGTCCGGCTCATAAATGCAGGCGCGCGTGACGCCAGTCTTGGTGTTATCCGGGATCAGCAACTGTGGGCATCCGCCATAGAACTCAAGTGCATTCCTCTGCACTTTGAGCCAGTTGTTCATCTGCTGGTCCTCCACCGCTTCGGCATAGGTGTAACTGGAAACGCCCAGGGCTGAGACGAATAGCGCCGCTGCGCGGGTGCCACCATCGGATTGATGAAGGGGGATGGTAGCTCCGGCCCAGTCCAGAAACAGTTTCTCGCCAGGGCGGTGTTCCTGCCGCATGACAACGTCATGGCGCTTCTTCCAGGTTCGATAAAGCTTGCAGAACCGGCTGTAGGAATACCCGTCCGGATGCTGTTCGCGGTATTCCTCCCAGAGCAGTTCGATGGTGAGATCGCGATGCCGTCCGAGTTGCTCGCGCATGTGTGCGTAATCGGGTTCGGCACGCTGCGGCGGTTTGGCCGGTGTCTGGCCGGGTGGGAACAGGGCTTGTTCGAGACGGTCCTCATCCCATTCGATGCCGAGCGGCCAGTTCAGGCCGGCGGCTTTCATACGCGCCAAGTACTCGTGAACGGTGCTCTGGCTGGTGTTGATGCTGCGGGCGATCTGGCGCTGGCCGAGCCTTTGCTCGAAGTGCAGCCGCAGTATCTCTGTAATCTTCCTCATGGACTTTCGCTTTCCGGGCAACTTCGATCCGCTCTCCTCTGAGCCGATCTTCGCCGCCTGTAGGGTTAAGTCCAGCGCCGCCGTTTTCTTCGTTCTCCTTTCATTCCGATCACTGTTGTCCCATCCCGATCACCTCTGGCGTGGAACGCCGAAAAGTGATCGGGATCAGAGGAGAATCGTGATTGGCTTCACGGGAGAACGCTGATCGGCTTCCGGAGAGAATGAGTGATCGGAATCAGAGGAGAACGGTGATCGCCTTCGGAGAGAATCCGCAATTGCGCCGGAAAGCACGATTGTCGGAATCACCCAGACCCAAACCGCTAACACGGAAGACGGCAGTAATCGATTTGCACATAGCCGCGAAAGCACAAGCGATAACAAAAGCGATGCGATAAGAGAGCCTACGTTCTCGAGATAGGAGGGCTGCTTCGCAAATGGTAGGAGGAAAGTTGCTGCCCCAACGACCAAGTAAGACCCCGTTGGGATCAAGATCCACGATACAACTTGATGGGCGAGGAACTTCAGCATCGGATTGGGCGCATCCAAATTAACCGATTCGTCAGTTACCTAATATATAACTGATGCTGACGTCTACCGAGGGCGAAAGGCCGTAGGAGGATGGCCCATAAGAAAACACATTAAACGAGCCGAATGGTCCATAATTGAAATTGAGTAGGTTACCAAAAGGTCCTCTTCCGGGAAGAAATTCACGAGTAAATTCCTGTGCACTTTTGCAAGGTTGCCCCGCTCGAGACTTGAGCAGCGCGGCTTGCTCACGCAGAACACAATCCGGGTCATGTCCACAGGCAGAACTAATTATCGTGGCACCCGGTATACCGCCTGTCGGAAGGAGTCGATCAAGGCCGGAACCTAGAATCGCGATGGTTGAGCCGAGCCCACTAGGGAGCAGGCTATTTGCATTCGCGGGAATAAGATAGGTTACATTATTAATTCGGTCACGTACATCTTGGGGAAGCGACCAGAGTGCTGCCGCAAAAGACGCTGAACCGCCACTGATGGTTGTAATGTTTATCGGCCCGTCTGAGTCTTTTGCCGCCGCAAGAATGGCGTTTTTCGCGACTTGAGTATCCAAGCTTCCAAAAACCACTTCCAATGGGCCAGTGATGACGGTGCTGTCTGAAAATGGATAAGCGACGATGTCGGTGATATCTTTCGACAGAACCTGCGAAGCACCTGGATTCATTTTTATTCCTGCGATAATCACATCACAAAGACCGCTTTGATCATTCCGGTTTATCGGATCCCCGTGTGTGTACGTATACCGGTTCCAACTCCCCGGATCTTCCGGTCCCGCACTAGCTCTATACGGGTCCGCATTCATAAACCTCCCATACTGGCTGTTGTAAAACCGTTGATCGCCATAATTTAACCCAGTCGTTTCGTCATGGAAATAAGTCGCGAAATTCGTGTTCCCCGGAAACACCGTTCCCGACGCGGCCTCATTGTACTGCTCCCCAAACGACGCATAGTACTTCGAGGGGAATAGCCTGTCGTGACTGGCTGTCCATATGTCGGGTTCGCCACCACGCTGCCCAGCCGGTCCACCGCCACCGGTACAAAGTTCTGAATCACCATGCGCCCGGCGAACTTCACATCCCGCGGCTCCCGCGCGTCGCACGAAGGTGTAGCGCCAAACACATACGAAGTACAAATCGCCGCAATCTCCCCCTTCGCCCCATAAACATAGAACACCTGCGCCTGCCCCGGATTCCCATTCGGCCGCGCCGTGCTCACCCGCTTGTTGTCCGCCGTGTAAAAATACCGCTCGCCGCTTTGATCCAGATGGCCGCTAGTGTCGGTCGAGCCGCTCTTCGTCACCACCACGCCCACCAACCGGTTCTGAATGTCATAGCTGTACTCCGGGTTGTTACACGCCGTCGTAATCGAAATCAGATTGCCATTCTGGTCATAACAGATCGTGCTCCCCGCCAACCGATTCGTATAAGGGTCCCCGTATAAGTTGAAAACCTTGCCGTCCCCGCTCTTCGACGTCAGATTGCCCCACCCGTCATACCCATACGTCTGATTCTTCGCTCCCGTTACTCCCGTCAGCCGGTTCAGCTGATCGTATGTATAAGCCTCATTGAAGTTCGTGTCCAGAGCACTCGCAACACTGCTAACCTGCCCATTGTTCTGCCCTGCGGCCCCGTACGTGTAATTCAGATCCACAATGGAAGGCGCGCCGCCCACCTGCGTCTGAATCTGCGCCACCTGATTGAAAATATTGTAAGTGCGCGTCTCCGTAAACGCCGGGTAGCTATAAGCATCCGGATCCACCGTCGAGGAAGGGTTCCCCGCCCAGGTCATGCCGGTCATCTGGTCCGCCGCATTGTAAGTCACGCCGCTGATGATCGGCCCGGGACTGTTGCAGCCTGGCCGCATATAAGTCAACGTATTGGGCCGCCTCATAAAATCCAGCCCAATCAAATGCGTCTGCCCCATCGGGTACGTCACCGAAGTTTGATACCCCCCATCGTCATAGCCGTACGATGTGTTCCACGTTGTGCTGGTAGGCGCGCCAGCCGTGCCGCCGGAGTCTGTCTGAATCTGGTTGAAGATCAGCCGCTTCAAGTTCACTTGTCCCGCTCCAGTGTACCCATATGCTTGCAGGAACCACTGGTTCCACCGCCCGCTTGCATCCGTTTTGCCGCGCAGGAAGCAGTGTTGTCGCTTGGCCCCAACTGGCTGGTGGTCATTCTGCCCCAACCGCCGCCCAAGCCGGTTCCCGCGGCGGACGGATATGCGTCATAGGTGTAGACTGTCCGCTGGCAGGGGTCTTCCGCCGCTGACGAATCCAGGAACTTCACCGTGGTGACACAATTGTACTTATCGTACGCCGTTAAATCGATCTTCGTCGTCTGGCCTTTTACATCCGTTTTGCTCAGCAGCAGCATCTCAGAGTGCGACCCGGTGAATATCAGAAGACTCTGCGCATTTTGTTGTGTACAATTCTCATCGTGAGCGAGTAAACACAGGATCCAAGTACAGGAAATGTAAGGAGTACCATCGCCCAACTGCCTTCGCCTTCGCCATAAAATAGATTGGTAACACCCTCCCCGACCGATAGGCCGTAGAGGGCCGCCAAAACCTCCAGCGTGACCGGAAATATCCAGACGTCCGTCCCCTCAAGAACAAAAACCGGCTTAAAAAGGTATACAGTTACCGCTAAGCCAGCGCTAGACACCACAATTGCTAAATAATCGAGTAAAACTGATTCGGGTTTCACCAGCCGGGCTAATTCGAAAACCGCCAAAAGTGGAACAAATGCGGATCCAAGCAGTTGCGACACCCACCTTACCATCGAGGGGTTCTCTGACTCAATATGATTGAACATCGTTTAAGTGAAGTAACTTAACTTATGGAGCGCCGCCGAAGTCTCACATTCGGTAGACTCGTGCCGCTGGTGAGACCCACTCCCATCGTCGAAACACTTCCGGAAGATCTTCAGGAGGCCCCGGAGGAGGGTACCAGATACCGCCAGGTCCACCAGGTCCCCCTCCGCCGGGGAGCCCGGATCCGTTGATTCCTCCTTTTCCGTTTCGCAGAAAGGTCTGGCGGTTATTGCAATCGCCTTTTTCTTTTAGCCTTGCCAGCACGCCCGCAGCTGCTGAATCGAGCACCAGGCAAGCAAAGTCTTGGTGATCGCAACTTGTCTTATAGGGAGATAGTCCGAGAGGAAACTGTGTAAGGAGCCCCGCCCCTACATCTAGCCGCCCTGTGCCAATTACTGCAAAAGTCGTAGCGTTTGATGCGATCAAACCATTCGTGCCCGGCGAGACGTAAAGGATAATACCGATCCGCGCTTGATCCCCGGATGAAAGCATTCCGTAAGCATTTGTGAACGCGGACGCTCCCCCGCTGTATGCGATCACGTCGATACTTCCGGTGTTGCTGTCAAGCGCATACCGAAGAGAAGCTAGCGCGGTCCTGGCAGCTTCGGCATCATTACCGACCACCGCCCCTATGCTTGCTGTAAATCCTTGCCCGGCAAACGGGTAAGCGGAATCAGCGCCCAGTTCGGTTACCGTGTTGGTGAACGGGCCCATAGCAGGCGATTGAGTGATGCCCGCAACAGCAACAGTGCATAATCCGTCAGGGTCGTTGTTATTGACCGGATCACCTGCACCGTAACTATACTGGTTCCAAGTATTCGATGCGGCGAAGGATCCATGTGGCACCGGGTCGGCCGTCATGAACCTTCCATACTGACTGGTGTAAATCCGCTGATCCGCATAATTCAGCCCCGTCGTCTCCTCATGAAAATACGTAGCGAAATTCGTATTCCCCGGAAATACCGTTCCCGACACGGCCTCATTGTACTGCTCCCCAAACGGAGCATAGTACTTCGCCGCCGTGCTCCCCACCGACCCCTGCGTCGGGTTCGCCACCACGCTGCCCAACCGGTCCACCGCCACCGGCACAAAGTTCTGAATGACCGTGCGCCCGGCGAACTTCACATCCCGCGGCTCCCGCCCATCGCACGTCGGCGCGTCCCCGAACACATACGAAGTGCAGGTCGCCGCAATCTCTCCCTTCGCCCCATACACATAGAACACCTGCGCCTGCCCCGGATTCCCATTCGGCCGCGCCGTGCTCACCCGCTTGTTGTCCGCCGTGTAGTAATAACGTTCCGCGCTTTGGTCCAGATGACCACTAATGTCGGTCGATCCACTGCGCGTCACCACCACGCCCACCAGCCGGTTCTGAATATCGTAACCGTACTCAGGGTTATTACACGCAGTAGTAATCGAAATCAGATTGCCGTTCGGGTCATAGCAAATCGTGCTTCCCGCCAACCGGTTCGTATAAGGATCGCCGTATAGGTTGAAAACCTTGCCATCCCCACTTTTCGAGGTCAGATTACCCCACCCGTCATATCCGTAGGTCTGATTCTTTGTCCCCGATACTCCCGTCAACCGGTTTAACGAATCATAGCTATAGACCGAGTTGAAGTTCGTATCCAGCCCGCTGGCTACACTTGTAACTTGCCCATTGTTCTGCCCCGCCGAGCCGTATACATAATTCAGGTCGACAATCGACGCGGCGCCGCCTACCTGGGTTTGGATCTGCGCCACCTGATTAAAGCTGTTATAACTGCGCGTCTCCGTAAACGCCGGGTAGGTGTAAGCATCCGGATCAACGGTCGATCCAGGGTTCGCCGGCCAGGTCATGCTGGTCATCTGGTCCGCCGCATTGTAACTCACGCCGCTGATGGTGGGCCCTGGCGTGTTAAAGCCTGGGCGCATGAATGTCAACGTATTGGGCCGCCTCATAAAATCGAGCGCGGTCAAGTGCGTCTGGCCCATCGGATAGGTCACGGAAGTTTGATACCCTCCATCATCGTAGCCGTACGATGTATTCCACGTTGTGCTGGTCGGTGTGGCAGCCGTGCCGCTCGCATCCGTCCGGATCTGGCTGAAAATCAGCCGCTTCAGGTTTACCTGCCCCGCGCCGGTGTACCCATAAGCCTGTAGGAAGCTCTGGTTCCACCGTCCGGTGGCATCCGTTTTTGCCGCGCAGGACGCCGTATTGTCGCTCGGTCCCACTTGGCTGGTCGTCAACCGTCCCCAACCGCCGCCCAGACCCGTTCCCGCGCCCGACGGATACGTGTCATAGCTGTACACAGTGCGCTGGCAGGGGTCTTCCGTCGCTGACGAATCCAGGAATTTCACCGTGGTCACGCGATTGTACTTATCGTAAGCCGTTAAATCGATCTTCGTCGTTTGGCCCTTGGCGTCCGTTTTGTTAAGCAGCAGCATCTCAGAGTGCGAGCCGGGCTGATACTGGTAGGTAGTGGTTCCCGTTTCCGGGTGCCGCTCGCTGGTCAGTTTCAGCGTTGTTGCATCATAGACAAAATAGCGGCTCTGACAGGTGCTGGTCGAATTTCCCGTGGGGCACGCGGTCGAGGTGTCTCCATTCCTCGGCATGGATACAAGCGTCAGATGATCCACTTTGTCGTATTGATAATACGTTTTCAGCGGCTGCGCGGCATTCGCCGGATTCGGCTCTGTCACCTGAATCGTGTTCCCAAATACATCGCTGGTCACGATTTTCCAGTTTCCTTTCGGGTCAACCGCTGTTACCGAACTTCCGGTGGAAGGCGGCGCGACGGAGACACCCGTCGCTTGCGCGTTGTACGTCATTTTTGTCTGGCTCGCGCCGTCCGGTCCGGTCACCGTTAGCGTTCGTCCTTCGCCATCGTAGGTATAAGTCGTCCAATACACGGTGGCTCCCGGCGCATAGGGTTGAGACACCCGCTTCACCTTGCCCACCGGCGAACACGCACACGGGGCATATTCCGTATCGACCACCGAAACCGCACTTCCCACCGAATTCGCGCCCGTTGGACCACGTTCCACTTTGATGGTGCGGCCCAAGCCGTCCAGCGTCGTCCGCGTAAACTGCTGAGGAGCCGCCCCGTTGGTGTAGCTCAATTGGGCCCAGGGGTAGCGTCCATTCGTATTCGGAAAGAAGGAAGCGGGGTAAGTCGCCACTGCTTGCCCTCCCACGGTGGTCACCCCGGGATACTGCGCAATCGTGATTTGGCCACCGGTCGCCAGTTGGACCACGCGGGGCTGCGCATAATCGTCGTATTGATACGTTCCAGTCACGCCGTTCGGCCCTGTGTAACCGGCAACTCCCAACCATGGTGTGTAAGTGAAACTCGTGAGCGAAGATGTATCGTTACCTACTGTCACTTGCGCGGGCGTGGCCAGGCTGCCACCCGTGTAAGAGATTTGCGCCTGCGGCCTTCCCGGCCCCTCGGCCGCATACACGTTTCCCGCGTCATCGTAAAAGCTGCACGAAATGCCATTTCCCGGCGTTGAAACCGAATTTGCGTTTCCAAGGAACGCTGTCCGGTTAGTGCTGTCCCACAGAGGCGCATTCGCGTAACTCTGTCCGACAGGTGGTGGATATGTCCACGCCGTGCAGGTGGCATTATCGTAGACGATGTAGCCAAGGCTCTGCGAATTACCTCCCGTTCCATCCAGAACGGTCTTGCTTTGCAGCGAATTACGAATGTAGTAATTCGCGTAAGTGCCGTTCTGATTATGCAGATAGGTGTACTGATATTTCCGCGTCGCCGAACTTGCTCCGTAATCGAACAGCGTTTGGTCGGTGACATTCCCATACTGATCCACCGCCACCTGTGTTTTCTGCGTCTGGGTTCCATCCGCCGTGGATTGCAGAGTTTGCACAAATGGATTATTACTGGTCGGCGAAAGAGCCCACGTCACCGTGCTGCTCTCAAGAGCCGTTCCTGCCAGCGTTGATTTCTTCTGAAAGTTCGCCAACAGCCCAATTTGCCATTTGTTCGGCGATGTGTCCGTAAAGGTCCACACCTTGGCCGCATTCGTCGGGTCCACCAAATTTGTGGTGCTGTGCACTGTGCCGGTCGTTGCTTCATGCGTGATCTGGTAACGCGCTTCGGCGCCTGTTGCCTGGCCCGGCGCATCCTGCACCAGGTACCGGTCGGTTACTTCCACTTGGTTGCGATTGCTGGAAAACTGGCGAGAGCTATAGTTGTAACGTAGATACCCACCGGGCGGTAGCGTGATTTTCGTCAACTCGGAAGCGGGGTCGTACTGAAACGCGTACGTTCTGTTAGGTGAATTCTGATCGGTGCTATTGTTCGGATTGGCTGCTCCAGTCACCTGCTGCAGAATGTCGTTGCTCCCATAGTTGTCACCCCAGGGCGAGGTAAAAACCACTCCGGAAGCCCGGTAGAAATAGTACGTTTCTCCCGTCTGAACATTGGAACGTATCACAGTCAAATGCGGAATTACGTCCGTTCCGCCATCGGTGCGGGAGATGAAATTGTATTGAAAATCGTAGGTGTACGGCCCGCCCCCTCTTACGTCGACGATGTGGAAAATTCGCGCCGACGAGTCGTAATAATTCGTTCCCAGGCCGGCGTCGTAATAAAACCGGATCTGGTTGCCGTTCTTATCCTGAATAATCGTCGGGTACCGTGTTCCAGCATCCTGCTCATCACCGCCGGAAATACAGCCCATATACCAAAACGTGCCATTGTTGAACCACAGCTTATTGGTGTTGGCGTCGAAACTGACGTAAACGCCTTCCTTCGATGTCCAAACCCCTCCTGTGTTTACGTCCAGACGGTATTCGGCGCCGGTGGAGTCCGTAAATGTCCAGTGGTCCACCACATAGGTTTGATTGTCGAAACTGGGCGTCACAGATCCTGCCATCAGCCGCCAGCCCATCCCATAACCCACATCCTGACCCATTAGCCAGGTGCCCCCATTATCCTTCCGCCACATTTGGGAGTTGTAAATCAGGTTGATCGGCACTCCCCACCCGCCGCGTGCCTTTGTTTGCAGCAACGGGACGGTGAAGTTCAGGTTTCCGCTTAAATTATCGATATTTTCTCCCATCGCTCCCCAGTACGATCCCGTCGGCCGCACGCCGACGCGCCGTGGATCCACTGCCCCAGGCGCCGGAGTATTCACCGTAAAAGTCACGGGCGCGCTGGTAATGCCATGGAAAGAAGTGGAGACAATCTGGTAGCTGTAAGTTTGAGAGGCCAGAACATTCGTGTTGTCGGTGTAGTCGTTCTCATTAAATCCCGAGTCTTTGTACACGCCGTCCCGAGAAATGCCATGAATGAACACGCTCACTCCGTTCGGGTCAACCGGATCGGTCCAATGGATATCCACACGGTCTGGGAAAGAGGACGTCCCGATTGTGGTGCGGTCGATGACGGGCGGTGCCAGCAGACTTCTCGCCCCAATCTGCACGCGCTCGATGCCATTGACGGCTGGGGTGCCGAAAAGACCGATTCCGGGGCTTCCCACCTTTATGTCGCAATAGGCCGAATAAATAATCCCGTTGATCATGGTCCAAACATAATCGGAGCTACCGCCTACGGGGAATACTACCGTCCGGATGATCATGTGATCGTTACAGGGAACTTGGCTCTGCGCTTTCAGCGTGGCATTTGTCCCATCGCTCTGCCAAAAGCTAAGTGTTCCCATGCATCCGGTAGCCGTGAATTGAGGATTATTCAATTCAACAGTGAAGAAAGGCCCGCTCGCTACGGACGTGTTCAGCGCCCCTTGGGTGCTCCGGATGTATTGAACGAAGTTCCCGCCTGACGTCTGGATTCGGAGCTGTGTAGAGATTTCATACGCCGCCGACGTGTACATCGCCGATTTAGCATTTAGCTCAATGAGCGAACCACCGGCACTCGTGCCGGTACCCAACATGGAATTGGTCTGCCCTGAACCCGGACTGCCAAACACCACGGTCCCATTCTTGGCGAAGGTGGCGGAATCCCAACTTCCCAGATTCAGCGCGCCGGGCTTAGGATTGTAGTCGTAATCGTAAGCGGCAAGTAGCGCTGGGAGCGCCAATAGACCGTAGGCCAAGCGAAGTTTCATCGGACTGCCATCCCAAATTGAGTCATGTCGAAATCCTTGCGCACCAGTTTTATCTCTTGCTCAATCACGGCGCGGGCGTGTACTCCGCGCTGAAAGACTCGCAGCGACTTGTCGGTTAAGATCGGCGACAGCGCATTAATGTCTGCCGCGACGAACTCCACAATTGCAAAATTCTTGTCATCCGTTGGGATTTGTTGAAAGGCAATAATGCCATTTAAAGACGCTACCCTAGTAGCGGTGATCGGCACATACTTCGGCCGCTTCGGATCAAGCAGCGTGCCCGCTCCCACTCACGGGACCACGCAAATAACGCGGTGATAGCGATTTCTCGCGCTAACGGGATGCCGGTAAGAACGCCCGCCAGTTGCCACCGGAGCGGCGGTCGCATTCGGCGTCGCCTGCAGATCGAAAACTGCCGGAGGTGTTTGCGCCTGGGCGTTAATAGAAATAATACAAATCAAAAGCCCGAAACTAAGTAGCCGTCAAATTCGCATTGCTGGTCATTGAATCACAGTGCATAAAAAAACAAGTCTATTCAGTGCATTTTTTTGATTATCTTTGTATTCTATTTTGTCTATATCGAATTAGTTATAGCTGTCTGGACGGAACCGGGCAGGCCGCGCAGTCCAGCATTGCTTCGCGCCTTTGCGTGCTTCTCGATTCCGGTTGCGGTCGATACGAAAGCGCTCCGGTCTGCGGATAACGTGTCTTCGCCTAAAGTTTTCGTTTTCAAATCAACCACTTAGCTGCGTCAAGCGCTTCATTCCCCAATTCATCTGTCAAAATAAGCCCGTCAAGCCAAACCGCTGCATCGGCCAGGCAAAACGGGAAAGCAAAAATGCAAAAAAACATAAAAAACAAGAAACGAACCCGGGAACTCCTTGAATTTACTCACTTTTTCCCAAAAATATAACCCGGGAAATATCCTGAGGATACCCGGCGGATACCTGAGATATCCCGGGAATATCCCACCAGAAACCCGAGGGAAACCCAAGAACCGCGCTTACTCACTTCGAGCCAGCCTCCCGAGCAACCCCGCCAGCAGCGCAATCCTCCCCGGCACCAAATCCAGCACGATACTCTCGTTCCGCGCGTGCGCTCCCTCGCCGGCGCACCCCAGCCCATCCAGCGTAGGCACCCCCAGCGCCGCCGTAAAATTCCCGTCGGACCCCCCGCCCGTCGCGCTCTCCCCCACCGCCAGCCCGAACTCTGCACCCGCCGCAACGGCCATCCCGAACAACCCGCGCCCCCCCGCGCTACGCTCCATCGGAGGCCGGTTCATGCCCCCACGTACCGCAACTTGGCATCGGGAATCCACGGCCCGCAACGCCGCAAACCGCTTCTCCAGCCGCACCGCGTCGCTTAGCTTCCGTACCCGGAAATCCACCTCCGCCCAAGCCTCCGCCGCCACCACATTGCTTTTCGTCCCACCGCCAATCACCCCAGGATTCACCGTCACCCCGCGCTTCAAATCAGTCCATCCCACAATCCGCTCAATCTGCCGTGCCAGCTCCACCACCGCGCTCGCTCCCCGCTCGAAATCCACCCCCGCATGGCTCGCCTTTCCCTTCACCGTCACCAGAAACCCACCCACGCCTTTTCGCTCCGTTTTCAGCTTGCCGTCCAACCCCGTCCCCGGTTCCATCACCAGCACCGCCTCGCTCTTCTTCGCGTTCTCCTCCGTCAGCGGCCGCGAACTCGGGCTGCCCACTTCCTCGTCGGAGTTCACCTGCAGCAGCACCGAATCCGGCAGCGGCAGCCCTAATTCCCGCGCGGCCCGCATCGCGAACAGAAACACGCAAATGCCTCCCTTCATATCCAGCACGCCTGGACCCCACAAGCGGCCCTCCGCCTCGCGAAACGGCATCCCGCGCAGCGTCCCCATGGGCCAAACCGTGTCGCCATGCGCCAGTACCAACAACTGCTTTGCCCCGCGCTTCTTGCTCCCGAACCGGCAAAGCACATGCTTCCCCCACTGCCGTCCGCCGGAGACCAGTTTCACCTCCGCCTCGCCCGAAACCGTGTCTGCCACCAGCGCTCCGAACCGGTCCACCGCAGCCCTATCGTCACTTGGGCTTTCCACCTTCACCATCGACTCGAGCAGCTTTTTGAACCGCGGCATCGCCCGCTCCGCCCACCTTAATGTCTCGTGCACGGTTGTTATAATACCGGGTGCTCCATGCCAACTTTGGATATTGATGAGATACGGCGTATCCTGCCGCATCGTTACCCCATGCTGCTTGTCGATCGAATCCTCGAAATGGATTCCGAACGTATCCTGGGCATCAAAAACGTCACGGCCAACGAACCCTTCTTCGCCGGCCATTTCCCGGATTTTCCCGTCATGCCCGGCGTCCTTATCGTCGAAGCCATGGCCCAGACCGCTGGCGTCCTCGTCCTCGGCAACATCCCCGATCGCGACAATTACCTCGTCTTCCTCGTCTCCGTGGACCATGCCCGTTTCCGCAAGCCTGTTCGCCCCGGCGATCAGCTTCTAATGGAGCTCAAAGTCCTCAAGAAGAAGGGCACCGTCGCGAAAATGTCCGGCCGCGCAACCGTCAACGGCGTTCTGGTCGCCGAAGCTGAGGTCATGTGCAAGCTAGAGCGGAAGGACCAGCAACTCTGATCAGTCCTTCTGCCCGAATCCATCCCACGGCCGAAATCGGGCCCTTCTGCGTCATCGGCCCCGAGGTCGAGATCGGCCCGCGCACGCGCCTCATGGCGAACAACTATGTCGATGGCCACACCGTCATCGGCGCGGACAATCTCTTCTATCCCTTTTCCACCGTCGGCGTCGCCTCGCAGGATAAGAAGTATAAGGGTGAGCCCGCCGAAACGCGCATCGGGGATGGCAACACGGTCCGTGAATTCGTCACCATCCACCGCGGCACCGAAGGCGGCGGAGCCCTGACCCGCATCGGTGACCGAAACTGGCTCATGGCTTACGTGCACATCGCGCACGATTGCCTGGTGGGCAGCGATACCATCCTCGCCAACGCCGTCACGCTCGCCGGCCACGTCGAAATTCACGATTGGGCGTCCATCGGAGCCTTCAGCGGCGTCCATCAGTTTTGCCGCGTGGGCCGCCACTCCTTCATCGGCGGCTATAGCGTCGTCACGCAGGACGTGATGCCGTTCTCCACCACTGTTGCCGATCGCGAAATTGGAGTCTTCGGCGCGAACCGCGTCGGCCTCGAACGGCGCGACATTTCAAACGAGACTATCGAAGGGCTGCAGACAGCCTTCCGCCTCCTCACCCGGTCCGGCCTGAACACCTCCCAGGCCATCGCCAAGATTCAGTCCGAAGTCGCGCACACCCCCGAAATCGCCGAGCTTCTCGAATTCATCGCCACCTCCAAACGCGGCGTCATCAAAGGCAAAGCGTGAAGTACGGCATCATCGCCGGCAATGGGCGCTTCCCCATCCTCGCTCTCGAAACGGCGCGCCAAATGGGCGATGAGGCCGTCGCCATCGCCATTCGCGAAGAGGCTTCTCCCGACGTCGAACGCGCCGCTGCGAAATGCCATTGGGTGTCGCTCGGCGAACTCAGCCGCCTGATTGAAATTTGCCGGAGCGAAGGCATCACGCAAATCATGATGGCCGGCCAGGTGAAACACGCCAAAATCTTCTCGAACATCAAGCCGGATTGGCGCCTGTTCAAACTGCTCGCCGCGCTCCCCGGAAAGAACACGGAAGGCCTCATCGGCGCGGTGGCCAAGGTTCTGCAAAGCGAAGGCATTGAGCTTGTCGATAGCACCAGGCTGCTAAAAAGTCTTCTGGCCCCCGAAGGCCTGCTTACCGAACGGAAGCCCACTTCAGAAGAGCAGGCCGATATCGCCTACGGCCGCAAAATCGCCGATGCCCTCGCTGCTTTCGACCTGGGCCAAAGCTGCGCCATCGCCGACCGCGCCTGCGTTGCGCTCGAAGCCATGGAGGGGACCGACGCCATGCTGAAGCGCGCTGCGGAACTGGTCAATGGAAAAAACATCACGCTCGTGAAATCCTCCCAGCGCAGAGGCCATCTGCTCTTCGATGTGCCGGTCATGGGGCTCGAGACCATTGCCGTCATGCGGCAGACCAACACTACTGCTGCTTCCATCGATGCCGGCCGGACGCTGCTCCTCGATAAGGCAGAGCTTCTGCTGGCAGCCAACCATGCTGGTATCGCCATTCAAGCCGTACCAACGCGGGAGCGCGCTTGAGCACGCGCGTCGCTGTCGTCGGGGCAGGGCAGTTCGGTCAGAATCACATCCGCATCGTGCGCGAATCTCCGCAAGCCGAACTCGTCGCCGTCGTAGATTCCGACCCAGCCAAAGCCAATGCCCACGGAGTCCCCGGTTACGTCAACCTAAATGACTTGGCCGGCAAAGCCGACGCCGCTATCATCAGCGCTCCTACCAGTCTTCATGCTGAACTGGGCTGCCAGGCCATGTCGCTCGGCCTCGATGTGCTCGTTGAAAAGCCCATCGCTTCCACCCTCGCCGAAGCCGACCGGCTCATCGGAGCCGCCGCCTTGCATAGCCGCATCTTTCAAGTCGGGCACCTGGAACGCTACAACCCCGCTGTCCTGGCGCTTGAAAAAGCCGCCACCACGCCGCTCTTTTTTGAAATCCATCGCATGAGCGTCTTCAGCCCCCGTTCGCTCGATGTAGACGTAGTTCTCGATCTGATGATTCACGATCTCGACATCGTTCTCGCCCTTACCCACAGCCCTCTTGAACAGGTGCAAGCAGCCGGCGTCCAGATTCTGTCGTCCCGCACGGATATCGCGAACGTGCGCCTGCAATTTCACGATGGCTGCATCGCGAACCTCACCGCCAGCCGCGTCTCCACGGAGAAGGTTCGCAAGCTGCGCCTCTTCCAGCCCAACCAATACCTCTCTCTCGATTACGCCCGGCAGGATCTTGCCGCGTTCACCGTTGGCCGCGACCGGCAAATCGGTTTCCAGCAACATGCTGTCAGTAAAACCGAACCCCTGCAGGCTCAGTTCGATGCATTCCTGAACAGCATCGCCAGCCGCCAGACTCCGAAACTCAGCGGCGAAATTGCGCGTCGAACCTTAGCGCTGGCTTTGGAAATTACCACCCGGATTGAGGAGCACGCAGAGCTTGTCGCTCGCACGCTCAACCACTTGTGACCGTTCTGTCCAACAGAATCGCAGTCGGCGCGTCGCTGGCGGCGCACCTTGCGCTCCTGCTCCTGCTGGGCAACGTGGATGGCACGCGCCGCACGCCGCCTCCGGAACCGCCGGAGCGCATTCGCGTGGTCACCCATCTGGTGGACCCGCCCACGCAACTCACCCAGCGCGCACCCAACAAAGCGCCCTTGAGCAAAGAGCTGATCGCCGAAGCCATACTGCCGCACCCGCCCATCCCGCGTGAAGCCCCTGCGCCCAAAACGCGCCAGGCAGCAATTCCCACTCCCGCTCCGCGCCCGCAAAACGTCCCGCAACCGGCAACCGCCGCGCCGGAGCCGCCCAAAATCGAAATCGCAGCGAAGGAAGCCGCGAAACTTCCCCAAGCCGCTCCACCGCCCCCGGTTGAAAAGCCCAAGCTAGCCTTCGAAGTGCCGCCCGCGCAATCCGCGCCCGTCGCCAAATCGGCCATCAATCCCTCTCTGGCCCCCCAGAACCCCATACAGGATGCCGTGCGCAATATCGCCAGAGGCGCATCCTCAGGCCCACAAGCCGTAGGCGATGCCGCTGCCGATCTGGATGCTTCTGGACCAGGCTTAAACTTGCCGCCTAGCGCCGGCCGGCCGCGCTCCTCTCTCGAACTGAAGAGCGATCCGCAAGGCGTCGATTTCAAGCCGTATCTGATCCGCGTGCTCGCCACCGTGCGCCGGAACTGGTTCGCCATCTATCCTGAAGCGGCGCGCATGGGCCAGCGCGGCCGCGTGCTGGTAGAGTTCGCGGTTGCCACCGATGGCACCATCACTAAGGTCATCTATACGGCGCAATCCGGCTCGCGCCCTCTCGATGAAGCCGCCGTCGCCGCACTCAGCGCCTCGAACCGGCTGCCGCCGCTGCCCACCGAATTCAAGGGCAGCCGCGTCGTGCTCCAGTTCACCTTCTCTTACAACATCGCCTCCCGATGAAGTTCTGGATCGCCATGGCCGCTTATGCTCTCATCGCGGCGGTTGCTGCATTTTGGATCGAGGGCACGCTACGCACCGCAGTCTGGATCCTGGTTGCCGGTCTGGCTTTGAAAACCCTTGTGGCCCGCAAAGCCGGCTGGTGATGTTCCAATATGAAACACGGTGTTTCAGCGCGGAATCCGATCCGGATTTCTCAGGCCTTCCGCCTAGCCCGGTACTTTCGGATACTCGGTTCACCCTAAAATTAAGGTCTTTTCGGTTCAGCAACTTAGCCATTATTTGGTCACGCGCCGCCACTTTCTTGGCACATGGTCCAGCCCGTGCATTCTTCAGGTGCATGATCGCTGCTTCTTCTAGCCTCCAGGACCGTGACCGCATCGTCGTTGAGAACCTCCCTCTTGTGCGCGCCATCGCCATTCGCGTTTATGAAAGCATCCCCGTCCACGTCGATTTGGACGACCTGATTCATGCCGGTGTGATGGGTCTGATCGATGCCGCCACGCGCTTCGACGATACGAAAGAAGTCTCGTTCCAAAGCTATGCGAAGCACCGTATCAAGGGTTCCATCCTCGACAGTTTGCGCGCGGCCGATTGGGCTTCACGCGATCTGCGCAAGCGCCACAAACAGCTGGAAGCCATTACGCGCGAACTCACGGCGCTTTTGAACCGCGCTCCTACGGAAGCCGAGATCGCCGGCAAGATGGGTGTCGATGTGGAACGCTGGCGCCAGATGGCGATTGAGCTTCGCATGATCGGTCTGCTCTCTTCTTCCAGCCGCCCCGCCGAAGACGAAACTCAATCCGCTCCCGATTATCCGGCGCCCGCCGCCTACCGCCCTGACAACATGGTGGAACACAAGCAGCTTAGCACCACCTTGAAGTCCGCTATCGACACGCTGCCGGATCGATACCAGCAAGTGGTGATCCTGTATTACACCAAGGACATGACCATGAAAGAGATCGGCACCGCGCTGAAGATCAATGAGAGCCGCGTGTCGCAAATTCATAAGACCGCGCTTCAGAAAATGGCCGTGGTGCTGCAGAGTCAGGGCGTCGAATCGGTGGCGGCTTACGTGTAACTTACTCGGGAATGGTGAACAGATAACCGATCATATTGCGCATCTCAGCTTCGTTGAAAGGGTAAGCGGGCATGATGGTGCCAGGAGCCATCTTCTGCGGATGAAGGAAGTTCTCCTTGACCCACTCTTCGCTCCTGCGGCTACTGACGCCATTTAAAGGCGGTCCCAGTTTGCCGCCCACGCCGTTCACCATGTGGCATGCGGCGCAGCCCTTTTTGGTGAAGAGCTTGGCACCGGCTATGGCGAAGTCAGGCGCGGTTTTATCGGTTCCGCGTCCCAGCGCCGCGGGCGTCAACTGCATCCAATCGATGGGGCCCGCATAATCGATGGAAGCCGCCGCGCCGGAAGGCGGAGTAGACCGGACAGCGGCAAGCGTCAGGCCTCCCCAGGCAACCGCCGCGAGCACGATGCAGACCATGGCGAAGATCCGCTTCGAGACGCGCACCAGCGGCGTGCGATCGATAAACGGAATCAGAATCAGCAGCAGGATTGCCAGGCCGGGCAGCACCACCGACCCGAGTACTTCCATGGGGCCGCTAAAATACTTCAGCATCTGAAACAGGAACAGGTAATACCATTCCGGCCGCGGGATGTAGGCGGTGTCGCTAGGGTCGGCCAGGCGTTCGAGCGGCAGATGCGCCACCACCGCCAGCGTGAACAGGATCACGAAGGCGGCGAACACCGCGATGGTGTCGAGAAACGCCTGGCGCGGGTAGAATTTCTTCGAGGGCAATTCATCGTCGCCCGGCACAGGCGCAACACCATGCTTGCGCACCAGTACGATGTGGGCCAAAATCAGCAGCCCGGTCGCGGGAGGCAGTAGCAACACATGCACGGCATAGAAGCGCGCGAAAGTGACAACGCCAACGTCGCCCGTACTGCCCAGCAGCCGGCTCAAATACGGACCGATCAGCGGCACGCCGGCCGCGATCTGCGTCACCACCACGGTGCCCCAGTAAGCCTTGTTGTCCCAGGGCAGCAGGTATCCGGTCAAGCCATAAGAAAGCGTCAACAGCAGCAGCACCACACCGGCGATCCAGGTAGCTTCGCGCGGCTTTTTATAGCTGCCGAACAGAAACACCTGCAACATGTGCAGCACCACCACCACGATCATCATGCTGGCGCCCCAATGGTGCAGACCATGCATCAAACGGCCGGCGGTCACCTCCGTGAGGATGTACCGCATGCTGTTGTAGGCTTCGCCCGGCGTCGGCGCGTAGTTGAACGCCAGCAGTATGCCGGTGAAGGCCTGCACCAGAAACAGGAACACCGCCACGCTGCCGAAGACCTGATGCCAGCCGCTGGACGCGGGGATGTCTTCATACAGGAACTTGCGGATGTTGGTTTCGATGCCGGTGCGATGGTCCAGCCATTCGAACACCTGATTTTTTACAGCCTTCATACCGATTCCCGGAGCGCTCCCAGCATGAGTTTGCCGTTCTGCACTTTGGTCTCGAAGCGGTCCAGCGGTCGCGGCGCAGGGCCGGTAATTACCTTGCCGTCCAGCGCGAAAATCGACGTATGGCACGGGCACAGAAACTGGCTCTTATCGGCCTCCCAATGGTAGGCGCAGCCCAGATGCGTACACTGCGGGCCGAACGCGACGATCTGGCTGTTCTGCCCCTTCACCACCCACGCGGTGCGCTTCTCATTCAACGTCTTCCAGCCATCGGTGCGCTTCTGGCGATACATTACTTCGGTGGGTTCACCGGTCTTCAGATCCGCGACCGGCGTAACCTCCACCCAATCGTCTTTGCGCCTCAGCTTCGGCGGCAGCAACAGGTACAGCGCGGCGGGCACAGCCAGGCCCAGCCCAATCACGCCACCCAGCCCATAGATGAAACTTAAATAGAAACGCCTTCTTGTAAGCTCAGACATTACCTTGATCGAAAGGCTAACACAGCATTGAGGCCCCCGAAGGCGAAGGAGTTCGACAGCGCGTACTCGGGCCCGGCGGGACGCGCACTCTCTATGACCAAATCGAGCGCACATTCGGGATCGGCCTCGCGATAATTCGCCGTGGGCGGCAACATGCCTTCGCGCAAGCCCAGCACCGTGGCGGCCGCTTCGAGAGCGCCGGCTGCGCCCAGAGCGTGGCCGTGCATCGACTTGGTGGAGCTTACCGGCAGCCGCTCAGTATGCGCGCCGAACACATCGCGAATGGCCTTGGTCTCCGTCAGATCGTTCGCAACGGTGCCGGTGCCATGTGCGTTCACGTAGCCCACTTGTTCGGGCGCAACACCCGCATCGCGAAGCGCGGCCCGGATGGCCCGCGCGGCTCCTTCGGCGGAGGGCTGCGTGATGTGGCTGGCATCGCTGGACATGCCGAAGCCGACGATCTCTCCCAATATTGCCGCGCCTCGCGCGATAGCCGCCTCCCAAGGCTCCAGCACAAACATCGCAGCGCCTTCGCCCAGGATCATGCCGGTGCGGTCCTTTGAGAAGGGCCGGCAGGTGTCCTGCGACACCACGCGCATGGCTTCCCACGCTTTCAGGATTCCGTAGCTGAAGGGCGCTTCACTCCCGCCCGCGAGCGCCAGCTCAACCTGGCCCGACCGCACCATGTGAAATGCCTGCCCCAATGCGTGAGCGGAAGATGAACACGCCGTCGAAACTGTGTATGCCGGGCCGGTGATGCCGAACTCCATCGAGATATGGCTGGCCCCCGCGTTCGCCATGATTTTGGGGATGGTAAGGGGATGCACGCGGTTGCGGCCCAGGCGGTAGATGTCCCAAAACTGAGCGTCTTCGCTCGATTGGCCGCCCACGCAGGACCCGGTCACGACGGCCGTGTTCTCCCGCAATTCCGGAGTCCAGACAATGCCCGTCTGGGCGACGGCTTCACGCGCGGCGATTACGGCGAATTGCGCGAAGCGGTCCATGAAATCGGATGTGCGCGGATCGAAGTACACGCCGGGTTGATAATCTGCCACCTCGGCGCCGTGGTGGAACCGAATGTCGCCTAAGTCGGTGGAAATAATGGTCCGGATGCCGGACTTGCCCGCCATTAAATTTTGCAGGAACGAAGCCAAATCGTGCCCGATCCCGCAAATTACGCCGATGCCTGAAATGGCTACACGCCGGTTCAAACGGGCGGGGCTCCCGCTTCCTTCGCCTTGTCCTTTTCCTGAATCAGCTTAATCACGCCGTCCACCATCTCGCGTACATTGCGAATTTGCTTCGCCTCGGCATCGGGAATGGTAATGTCAAATTCGTTTTCAAGCGCGAACAGAATATTCACGCCATCCATGGAATCGATCCCCAACTCTTCGAAGCTGCTCTCGAGCGTGATTCGCTCTTTGGGGATTCGCTGGGCCTGAGCAATTGTGGCCAGTATCCGGCCGGTTAGTTCCTGGAGCATAAGATGCTGTTTACCGTTTCAAACTGAAAACCGCGATCAAGGAGCTGGGGGATCGCGATGCGAAGCGCCTGCGCTGTTGCGGATTTGCTGGGCATGGGCTGCAGTTCGCGTCCATCGTGCAGGCAGAAAATTGCGCCATTCGATGCTCCGCGCAGGAGCCGTCCGGCAATGCCGGCAGCGCCGAGTTTCCAATCGTTCCCGATCACTGTCCACATCACTCCCAGCAGATTCAATCGCCGCTGCGCTTCCCGAAAACCGAACCAGCGGACGCCAAACGGCGCTCGCATGAATCGCGGCGAGAGTTGCAGAGTGTCTTCAATGGTGGCTTGTGCCCGGCCCAACTCAGCCGCAACCGTGTGGGGGGCGTGAAAGCAAAGGTTAGGGTGGGTTTCGGTATGATTGCCGATTTCGTGCCCTTCGGCCATTACGTCGCGTGCGACAGCAGGCAGGCGGCGGACGTTCGCGCCGCACTGAAAAAACGTGGCGGGCAGCTTGAATTCGGAGAGGATGGAAAGAATTTCCGGGGTACCTTCACTAGGACCATCGTCAAAAGTGAGGGCAAGAGAGCGGCGGCCCGGATAGCCGCGATATACGGAAGGACCGAACAAAGTTGAAGAGGGAGCGCGCACAGCGTAGGCCATCAACGCAGCGGCGCTCCCCACAGTACCTGCAACCGCTTCCCCCAGCACGAACCAAATCTTATCACGCTAAGTTTAGCGGACTCCCGCCTTAGTACCTGTCGTGATAGTGACGGCCCCGGCGATCACGGCCATTATCGCGCTCACTCAGAATCAAGGGGCGTTCCAGGCGGAAATTCAGGAGCGATTCGGAGGGAAGATCCACCCTGCGGCCACGCGTGAGCACCTGTGTACCGGCGCCTGCTGCCGCGCCGGAAGCCGCACCGATTGCCGCGCCTCGACCGCCGCCCGCAATCGCGCCCAGCAGCGTACCCAACACGGCGCCACCGCCCACGTATTTACCGGTGCGTCCGTTCGCGCCCAGCCCATCCTTTCTATCGCCGCCGTTTACATTCACGTCAGTGCTGGCGTCGACAGAATAGCGGCGGCCGCCCACCGTAATGGAATCGAGATCGATCTGCATTTCGCGGTTATCCAAACGGCGTGCCAGAAGCTCCGCGTTCGATCCGCGCGTAATCACCACATTACCGTTGCTATCGCGCACATCGTTCACCACGACGCCGGTATAGACACGGCCATCGGCGTTCGAAATCCGGATACGATCATTGGTCCGAACCTCAAATTGAGTGCCAGACGGAATCAGATCGGCAGCTAACCCCGTTACCGCAAGCCCGCAAACCAGGGCAGGAACCGTAAAGAACGTATGTTTCATACCCAAAATACTGGCAATTGGGCTGCCGTTCTGCGCACTTGCGGGCGGAAAACGCTTCGCTTGAAAGGAAATTAATGCAGCCGTTAGCGGCGGGTAAGATCGCGAAGGTAGATCTCTTTGAAGAGCATGTCGCCCTTGCCGCCGGCGTGAAGCTGTAGCGCAATCGTGCCGTCCAGGGACCGGGGCGAAGGGTCTGTGAAATCGACTACGACGACTCCATTCAGGCGCGCGACATAGTGGTTGCCTTCCACTTTCAGCAGGTAATCGTTCCAGTCGTCCACGTGAATGACGAACTCGAATTCGGGAGCCGGCCAGACGATCCATTGGCGCCCGTCGCCATAGATGCCGCCGGTGTGGTGAGCAAGCGTGGGATCGATTTCAAACTGCAGGCCTTGAGAAACATCGGCCGTACCGGGTTTAAAGGCGGTGTGGAAAAAGACACCGCTGTTGCCATCGCCCACGCACTTGAAGCGAAGGGACAGGTGAAAGTCTTTATACGACTTGCCGGTTTGCAGATAACCATATTGCTTGGTGACGGCCTGCCCATGCACGACGCCACTTTCGACGGACCACTTCTCATCGCCAACAGTATTCCAGCCTTTCAAATCGTGGCCGTTGAACAGTTGAACCCATTCTTCGTTCGGCAGCTTGGGGCGATCGGTGGGAACCTGCGCGGCCAGCAACGCCGCACTGAACAGGAGAGACAGAACGATCCGCATAGATCTATTTAAGCTCGCCGGTAATCACTTCCGCGATGGCGCTCGAATATTTTTCGACACTGGCCAGATCGGGCGCTTCCACCATCACACGCGCCAGCAGCTCCGTTCCCGAGAAACGAACCAGTATGCGGCCGGAACCGTTCAATTCGCGTTCCGCTTCCGCGATGGCCTTCTGGGTGAGCGGCAACTGCTCCATAGGGCGGCGCTGTTTCACCGGGATGTTGGTCAGCTTCTGCGGGTAAACGGTGAAATCTGCCGTCAGCTCGTCGAGCGTCATGCCGGAGGAGCGCGCAATTTCGAAGACTTGCAGCGCGGTGAGCATGCCATCGCCGGTGGTGGAGAATTCGCGGAAAATGATGTGCCCGGATTGTTCGCCGCCCAGGAAAGCATCCAGCCTGAGCATTTCTTCCAGCACGTACTTATCGCCCACGGCGGTGCGGGGCATCAGGATATCGAGCCGGTCGAGCGCACGCTCCAGCCCCAGATTCGACATGACGGTGGAGACTACGGTATTTGCGCGCAACAGGCTGCGCTGCTTGAGCGCGCGGGCGGCAATAAGAAGGACATGATCGCCATCGATGATTTTGCCCGAGGGCGCGACCAGTATCGCGCGGTCGGCATCGCCATCGAACGCCACACCGGCATCGGCATGTTCCCGCAGAACGGCCTGCTGCAACTGGGCAACGTGCAGGGCTCCACAATCTTTATTAATGTTGGTGCCATCGGGAGAGCAGCCGATGGTGGTGACCACCGCGCCGGCTTTTTCAAGCAGAGCGGGAGCGAGGGAGGAGGCTGCGCCGTTGCCGCAATCGACCACCAGGCGCATACCGTTTAAGCCGGCGCCGATGGTGGACAGCAGATAGGTGAGATATGCCTGGCGCAGTTCGGGCTCTTCGCGCAAGACCGCGGATTGCGTGACCAGATTTTCCTCCAGCAGACGGAAAATTTCCTCTTCCACCCCGTGTTCTTCATCGTCCGGCAGCTTGTAGCCGGTGGCGCTGAAGATTTTGATGCCGTTATCCCGGTAGGGGTTATGGGAGGCGGAAATCATGATGCCTGCGGAGAAATTAGCGCTGCGTGCGATGTAAGCAATGCCCGGCGTGGTGATGACGCCCGCGAAACGGCAGGCGATACCTTCGGCCGCCAAGCCGCCGGCAAGCCAACCGGCAATGCGCGGGCCGGATTCGCGTGTATCCATGCCAATAACCACTTCGGGAGCTGCGCCACGCAGGTTCAAATCGGCTCCGAGGGCCATGCCGCACGCGTATACGGTTTTTTCATCCAGGGGCGGCTGCCCGGCTACTCCGCGAATGCCGTCCGTTCCAAAAAGCTGTTTTGCCATGATTATCTTAGAGTTTTGCCGATCGAGAAATCTCGTAGTGGGTCCGGGGCCGCTTTTATTGCAGACGCCCTGCTTTTATTTCAAGACCATTGTGACAGTAACGCGGGGTTCGGAAACGAAACGGACCTGGCGGTCTTCCAGATAAAGGTCCGCTTTGGCGACCGGCTTGGCGGGGGAGACCAGGGACAGGTCAATTGTGTCGGTAAGCGCTTCGCGAACGGCGCGAACGGGGGCTTCGGGGCCCGCAATCTCTTCGGTGGGGGGCTGCACGGTAAAGCTTTTGAGCGAAAGGCCGTCGCGCAATTTGCCTTGGAAGCGAACGGTGACCGGCACGCGCCGGCGCTCACTGCGCTCGAAGTGAAAACGAAGCTGCGCGGGAGAGGCGCGCAGGAATTCCACGCCGCGGGGCAGGTTGGTTTCGGCGCGCGTGATGGTGAAGGTGCGGACGCCGGGGTCGCGCACCTGGCTGAAATCGAGCGTGATGGCTACTCGCGAGTTTGCGAGGTCGCGCAGTTGGCCGGACGAACCGCGCGTTTCCAGTTGGACAATCTCCGCGGCGTGCGAGGTGACCTCGATGTTGCCGGGAGGATCTTTGAACTGCACGGGCGCGGAGATCAACGTGGACATTTCGGGTTCAGTGGCTACGTTCATCCAGATGATGACGGAGAGCGTGAGCGCCAGTAATCGCCAGCCTGGATTTTTGCGCACCCAGCGCCAGAGTCGTTCACGCGTCATTCGTGAAACACTCCGGATTCTTTGCCCTTCGCCGGCGCGAGCGGCTCTTCCGGACGTTGGGATTTATAGCGGCCTACACCGAAGTGCCGGCCGATGCGTTCGTCCAACTGTTCCGCGTTCAAGTGGCGTTCGATTTCACCGAAGGCGGCAATGGACATCCAGCCGGTTTCTTCGCTGACGATGAGCGAGAGGCAGTCCGTTTCCTCAGTAATGCCGAGCGCGGCGCGATGGCGTGTGCCGAGCTTGCCGGAGAGCGAGGGATTGGTGCTGAGTGGAAGGAAGCACGCGGCGGCGCTGATGCGATCCTTGCGGATGATGACCGCGCCGTCATGCAGGGCGGTGCCGGGGCGGAAGATGGAGAGCAGCAGGTCGCGCGAAATCTCCGCATCCAGCCGTACGCCGCTTTCAATGAATGTGCGCAGGCCGATGTCGCGTTCCAAAATGATGAGTGCGCCGCAGCGTTCCTGAGCCATGGCTTTCATGGCGAGCAACAGCTCATCGGTGGATTCCGGCCGACGGTAACCGCCACCGAAAATGTTCTTCCGGCCCAGGCGGGCCAGCGTGCGGCGAATTTCCGATTGGAACAGAATGATGACCGCGATGGGCAGGTACGGGATTAAATAAGCGAGCAGGGAGCGAAGAGCTTCGAGCCGCGCAACGACGGCGATGCCGTAGATGAAGGCGAGCGTGGCGATGCCGGCAAGCACATGCGCGGCGCGGGTGCCACGAACAATCAGCAGCAGTTCGTAAAGGAGAAATGCCACAGCCAGAATGTCCAGAGCCCCGGTGAGGGTGAGGCGCGGGAAGGCGAATTCGGCAAGCTGCGGCGGCATGGATTGCAAGTTCCTTAGCTTATCGTGAGCGAGCCCGATTTATGGGGTGGGGAAAGCGTCATGGTCAACCGGCCCGTGAGCGCACTGAAAATCTTTTTCAATCGATATGCTTAACTGCCCGCATTCACCTTCTATTCCCACTTGTTCCGTGGTTGCCCAAGTATGCGCCAAAGGAGCGGGGACGCGCACGGTCAGGTTGGCATTTTGGAAATCGGCTGCGAGTTGGGAACCGGTTGAGCGTTCGAGAGCGTAACGCAACTCGCCTGAGGGGAAGGCCACAGTTTCTGTCAGGTGACCGGTTTGCGCGAAGTGAGCGACTTCACTTCGGGTCAGCCGCAGCCGAATTGAGCCTGTCCGCATTCTGAGCTTCATCGAAAATTCGCCACTCTCCAGAATAGATGTTGTAGCGGCCGTTGCGGACGAAGCCGAGGAGCGTTAGATCCCATTCGCGGGCCAGTTCCACCGCCAGGCTGGAGGGCGCGCCTACGGAAGCCAGAACCGAAACTCCGGCGGCGATGCACTTCTGCACCAGTTCGAAGCTGGAACGTCCACTGACGATGACCAGGCGGTTGTGAAGTGGGATGCGTCCGGCTAACAATTCGCCGCCGAGCAATTTGTCGAGTGCGTTGTGACGGCCCACGTCTTCGCAGAGGGAGAGCAGCGCGCCTGAATCGTTGAAGAGCGCGGAAGCATGCAGGCCGCCGGTGGCGTGAAAGCCGGCTTGCGCCTGCCGCAAGGTTTCGGGAAGCGCGTGGATCACGCATGCGGCGAGGCGAAAGGTATCGCGCGGAATGGCCTTCAGGCCGCGGCTGGCGATGGCGGCGAGCGAGGCCTTTCCGCAGATGCCGCAGCTTGAAGTGGTGTAGAAGTGGCGCGTTTGAGAGGCGGGCTCGAAGAGAACGGTGGGTGCGAGATCGGCGCGAACCAGATTGGCATCGGGCTTGGGGGAGGCGGTGACGGCCATTAGATCTGAAAGGCTGTTGACGATGCCTTCGCTGAGCAGAAAGCCCGCGGCAAGTTCGCGGTCTTCGCCGGGCGTGCGCATGGTGATGGAAACGCTGCTGGTGATGTAACCCATGGGCGAAGAATGGCCGACGCGAATTTCGAGAGGCTCTTCGACGGCTAGCTGGTCCTGGACGCGCTCCGATAGGCCCTGTGACGTGACCGTCAAGACCGGGGCGCTAACATGGGAGAGAGGCGGCATGGCGTTTGTATCGGTAGAGGAAGCCATTCAGGAGACGCGCGACGGGCGCATGCTGGTGGTGGTGGACGATGAGGACCGCGAAAACGAAGGCGATCTGACGCTTGCCGCGGAGAAGATCACACCCGAGATTATCAACTTCATGGCCACGCACGGGCGCGGTCTGATTTGCCTGACGTTGACCGGCGCCCGGTGCGATTATCTGCGGCTGCCGCTGATGAGCAGCCACAATACTTCGAACTTCGGCACGGCTTTTACGGAATCGATCGATGCGATGGAGGGCGTGACTACGGGGATTTCCGCGGCCGACCGCGCGCTGACCATTCGGAAGGCTATGGAGCCGGGCACGCGAGCGAGCGATCTAGCGCGCCCTGGGCATGTGTTCCCGCTGCGCGCGCGCGATGGCGGAGTGTTGGTGCGCGCGGGGCAGACGGAAGCTGCCGTGGATCTGGCGCGTCTGGCGGGTCTATCGCCCGGCGGCGTGATCTGCGAAATTATGAACGAAGACGGCTCCATGGCGCGCGTGCCGCAGTTGCTGAAATTCTGCGCCCGCCACGGGCTGAAGATGGTTTCGGTGGCGGATCTGATTCGCTACCGGCTGCAGCATGAGCGCTATCTGCACCGGCGCGGCGAAGGCGTGCTGCGCACCGAATGGGGCGAGTTCCGGATGCTTCGCTATGCGAGCGAAGTGGATGCCGAAACCCATATCGCGCTGGTGCGGGGCGATGTTTCCGGGTCTGAGGGAGTGCTGGTGCGAATGCATTCCAGTTGCGCGTCCGGCGATGTTTTCGGTTCCACGCAGTGCGATTGCCAGCAGTTGATTCAGGGTTCGCTGCGGGCTATTGCGGAAGAAGGGCGGGGAGTGCTGGTGTACCTGCACCAATCCGGGCCGGGGATGCGCACGCAACAGGTTCCGGGGTCGCAGGACCGGCTGGTTCCGCACGATCGTGAGCATCTGCAAACCGCGGGCCCGGCGGCCCAGCGGCAGCTTCAGTATGAAAGCGGTATCGGGGCGCAGATTCTTTCGGATTTAGGGCTTCATACCATTCGTCTGTTGACCAACCACCCGCGCAAAGTGGTGGCGCTGGCGGGGTTCGGTATTCGTATTGTGGGGCAGGTGCCTATTGCTGCCGTGCAGGGCATGGAAACCGTGCTCAAGAAATAAAGGGAACACACCTGTAACCGTATTCGTTCATCATTGTGAGGATTCTTATGCGCTATCTTGCTCTCGCTACCGCGTTTCTGAGTGCTTCTTCATTTCTTTCAGCGGCAGACCCCGCTCTGCTCAACCTGGTGATGCCGGATGCGCAGGTGGTTGCCGGCGTGAACGTGGCCAAGGCAAAGACTTCACCGTTCGGCCAGTTTCTGCTGCGCCAGATGCCGGACGATGGCGATTTCGCCAAGTTCATCAATGCCAGTGGCTTCGACCCCCGGCGCGATCTGCAGGAAGTGCTGATGGCGACAGCCGCCGGGGAGCACAATGGCCTGGTGGCGGCGCGCGGCTCCTTCGATGCGGCGAAAATTACGGCGCTGGTGGCGGCTGACGGCAAGCACACGATGACGACTTATAACGGGGCGCAATTGCTGGCGGCGAACGATACGAAGTCGACGCAATCGATTGCGTTTTTCGACGGCAATTTTGCCGTTGCCGGAGACCTGGCGCTGGTGAAAGCGGCCATAGACCGGCGCAAGAGCAACAACGCGGTGAGCCCGCAACTGGCGGCCAAAGTGGCTATGTACGGTGCGGCGGATGCCTGGACCGTTTCGCTGGTGCCGCTTGCCGGGCTAAGCAAAATGCACGGCCCCGGAGCGCTGACCGGCATGCTGCAAGGCGACCTGTTGAAGAATGTCACGGAGACCAGCGGCAGCCTGACCTTCGATTCGCTGATCCACGTGACGGGCGAACTGGTGGCGACTTCCGACAAAGACGCGACGGCTTTGGGCGACGTGGTGAAGTTTCTCGCGTCGATGATTCAGACCGATGGCGGCGAAGCGGGAGCACCGGTAGCGACGCTGGTGAAGGATCTGACGGTGTCGACGGATGGCAAGATTCTGAAGCTGGCGCTGGCGATTCCGGAAGCGCAGCTGGAATCGTTGATTCAGTCGTCTGAAAAGCAGAACCGCAGCAAGCGCGGCGTGGAAAAGATATAACGTATCGTACGTCTTTTGCCCGTTTCTTATAACGAACGTTAACTGCGAGGGCCCTTCGATTGCTGGGGAATTGACGGGGCTCTCGACTTTCGATCCCCGGGCAAACAATGGACCTGGGGCAAGCGGAATTACACGCACTACGCACACGGGTCAAAGACCTGGAACGGCAGCTGGAGACGAACGCCTCCGTTGAAGCTGTTGTTCGTGAGGCGCAGGGGCGCGCCGATCAAGCCGTCTCTGTACTCAGAAACACAGAGAAGCGCTTCGGGGCGCTGTTCGGCTCAAACGTGATCGGCATCATCGAGATCAATCACGAACGAATCCTGGATGCGAATGAATCGTTTCTGAACATGACCGGCCAGACGCGCGAGGCCGTTCTGAGCGGTGGTATTTTGTGGCGCGAAATCACTCCATCGAAGTATCGCGGCATGGATGAGCAGGCTCACGAGAAAGCAATTCTCGAAGGTTCGTTCGCGCCGTTCGAGAAGGAATTTTACCGGCGCGATGGGTCTGTGCTGCCCGTGTGGATCGGTGGTGTGCGATTGAACCCTGCGCCGGATTGGACGTGCATGGCGTTCGTGATCGATCTTTCTGAGCGCAAAGCTTTAGAAGAACAGGCGCGCACCGCGCAAAAGCTGAAGACGCTGGGCTTACTTTCGAGCATCATCGCGCACGATTTCAATAACCTGCTGACCACGATCATTGCCAACGCAACGTTGGCTCTCGATACGCTGGGCATGGAGCATCCGGCGCGGCAGAATATAGGGGAAGTGATTCGGGCGGGCCAGTTGGCGAGTGGCCTGACAGACCAGTTGGTGAACTATTCGGCCAAGCCGAGGGGCAGGTCGCAGGCGATTGAGATGTCGCGGCTGGTAAGGGAAATTGGCGACCTGATCGAGCTTCCCATTTCGCGGAAGGTGACACTGGAATGGAGCCTGGCTCCGGGTTTGCCGCCGGTTTCGGGCGATGGATTTTTGATTCAGCAGATTGTGATGAACCTGGTGATCAATGCGGCCGATTCGCTGGGTGAACAGCCCGGCACCATCCGGATTGTGACGCATTGCCGGGATTATTCCGTGCCGGAATTGGAAGCGATGACGCGCGCCACAAGCAATCTGCCGGGCGGCACTTATGTCGCGGTGGAAGTGCAGGACACTGGCTGCGGCATGACGGAGGCGACCAAGGAACGCATTTTCGATCCGCTATTTACGACCAAGACCAAGGGCCGGGGGCTGGGGTTAGCTTCCGCGCTGGGGATTGTACGGAGCCATCGCGGAGCAGTGGATGTGCGCACGCAATTGGGCGAAGGGACCACATTCGTGATTCTGTTTCCGGCGGATCTGGAGGCGGAAGCGCAGCACCCGGAGACGGAGACCGAGTTGGATTTTCGCGGCGCGGGCACCATTCTGGTGGTGGACGATGAACCGAGCGTGCGGCGGCTGGCCGAGGCTTCGCTGGCGCGCCACGGGTATCGCGTGATCTTTGCGGCGGACGGGCGCGAAGGAGTGGATATTTACCGCCGCGAGTGCGCTTCCATTTCGCTGATTTTGATGGATCTTGCCATGCCCGTGATGAATGGGGAAGAGGCGCTGGATCAGTTGCTTGCGATTTCGCCGCACCCACCTATTCTGTTTTCAAGCGGGTTCAATGAAGGGGAGTCTTTGGACCGCTTGGCAGGGTATCCGTTTCTGCGTAAGCCTTACACTTCGCGTGAGCTGGCGCGGAAAGTGAAAGAGCTTCACGCAAATTAGCTTCGAAGAAAAGGCAGCCATCGACCGGCGTATTGTTATAGGGCGCGATGGGCGTGAAGCCGAGCGATTCGTACAAAGCAATCGCCGGTTTCATAGTGGAAAGCGTATCGAGGCGCATGGCGCGATAGCCGGCATCGCGCGCGCGCGCCATCAGCAATTCGGCAAGCTTGCGGCCAAGCGCCTGGCCCCGGTAGGCGGGGCGCACGTAGAGCCGCTTCATTTCACAAACTCCACTGGACAACGGGCGGAAGGCTGCGCAACCAGTTGCTTCGTCATCGCGATAAGCAACCACAAGGCAGCCTTCGGGAGCGGCATACCGCCCCGGCAATTCCGCCAATTCCGCTTCGAAATTTTGGAAACAGAGGTCGATGCCAAGCTGTGCGGCGTACTCGCGCATCAAGGCGCGTACGAGCGGAATGGGCGGACTGAAGTCGAAATGGAAAGGGCTAATTTCCACTGGCCTTTTCGGAAACAGGGTTGGTCGCTTCCGGAGGCGCAATCCGTTTCTTAATGTGATGCGGCGGCTCCGGCGTGCTGTTCGGACGGTCTGGAACGGGCTGCTTCGAAACTACCGGGTCCATGACGATCACTCCGCTATAGACAGGCACGGGGTAGAAAATTTCGATGGGCTGGGGCACTTCGACGTAGACCGGGCGATCTATGACCACGGTGGTGGTAGCGGGGCGGGGAGGCGGCGGGGCCAGAGTTGCGGGCGGAGCTGAGAAGGGGCGCGGCTCAAAACTGGCGCCGGGGATGTTAACTTCCGGCGAGGCCAGGGTAATGGCGCCGACACCGGTCGATTGCAGTGCGGAATTGACGGCGCTGAGCCGCTGCCCGGTGAACGGGGGAGAAGGCAACGCCGCGGTGAAGCGGGCCGACGCCAGCAGATCCTTCGGCCTGACGATGGCGATGGCGGGGTCAAGATCGTGCTGGCCCGGTTCGAACTTCGCAGCGGCCGTGTTCAGGCCCGCGAATTGCTGTGCGGGGCCGCGCCCGGTCCAGGCTTCGCCGGGCGAGAGAGGTCCCCATAAGGCCAGGCCGGGTGCTTGCATCCAGAAGACCTCGCCGGGTTGGAACGTGTTGCTGTAGGACGGCACCCAGACCCATCCGAGCGACGAATTCTGCATCCAGCGGCCGAAGTGGTACGGCAGCCAACCCCAGGGCTCCGCCGCGATCCAGGTGTAGCCCACGTCATCGAACCAGTGCCATGTTCCGTTCTGAAAGGGCGCCCAGCCTTCCGCCGGCTTCGGCTTCCACACCAGGCCGGATTCTTCGGTTTGCAGCCAGGAGCCGGAAAGGTCCAGATCCACTGTGCCGAAGGCCATGCCGGACAAATGCTTGGCCGACGCGCTACTTTCACGCGCCGCATCGCGCTTTGTGCTCCAGCCATCGCTATCTAGTTCGGGGATCTCGCGGAAGAGCTGAAAGCGGCCGGCCCGGCTGGTCTGCACGCGCACCAACTGGCCTTCGCGCAGATCCAACTCGGCGGTTGGCGTAGAGAAGCGGACCACGCCTTCCAGCACGGCGAGCTCGGTTGCGATGCCCGAAATTTCGAAACGAACTCTGGCGCGCTGGCGCAGCGTGACCTGGGCACCGGGAACAGCGACGGAGAGTGAATCGCGCGTGGCGGGGCGGCCGGTGAAATAAAACGTGCCGTGATCGAGCGAGTACAAAGAGATGCGCTGGCCGGTGGAAAACCGGATGGCGTCGGAGATTTCTGCAAGCGCGTCGCCGATCAACCGAAGAACCGCGCCATCGTCCATTTCAATTTCCAGGCGAGTGCCGGAATCTGAGCGAACGCGGGAGCCTTGCGGAAGAGGCGTGTTGCGAACGGCGGCTTTCCAGGGCTCGGCGGGATGAAGCTCAATTTCGGCTGCGCCTTCGCACTCTCCCACGCGAGCGAAGCGGGGCGGGGCAGCACACAGCGCCGATACAAACAGGATCGACAGTGTGAGCGCTATGCGCGGCATCATCTGGTATGACGTCCGAACCCTGCGGACGTGCAGGTGTTCGTTTACCGGCGGAGCGAGGAAGTGGTGGACATGCCCGCTTTCTTATGCGCCGGAGATTTCGTTGCGGGCGCTTCTTTCAACAGCGCATCCAGGCTGGCGCGAATGCTCTGCTCCGGATTCGCCAGATACTTTTCATCGCCGATGTATTGAGAGCGGATGATGCCCTTACGATCCACGTAGACGATGATCGGTACGTAATAAGGCTCCATGGCCGAATGCTGGAGAAACTCAAGCACCGTCATCTTCTCGTTGTAGCCGACGGGGAAGCCGCGCACGTATGTTTCCTTGAAGGCGGCGGTCAGGTTCTGGGCGCCCTCGTTGAAACAGCTTTCGAGAACCTGCACGCCCTTGGGAGCATATTCCGGCTGCAGCTTGTTCAGAATGCCCGTTACATTCTGGCAATGCGGGCAGGTGGTGAACACAAACGCGAGCAGCACAACTTTGCCCTTGTATGTGCTGAGCAGGGTTTGCGACCCGTCCACCATATGGATGGCCAGTTCCGGCGCGGGACGCGGGATAGTGGCCCCAAAAGCCGACCCGGCAGCCAACGCAATTGCAAGAAGGGTTTTCATCTTTGTCTATGATAATCGAAGCCCATGAAAGACGCCGTGCTACTGCAACACATTCTCAAGTTGTCGCACGGCAAAGCCAACCTGAAACAGTTGATTCGCGAACTGCACATTAAGGGCGACGAGCGCGCGAAGCTGGAAGTTTCACTGGAGCGTCTGGTGGATCGCGGCGAGTTGATGGAGCTTCGGCCGGGGTACTTCGCGGCGACGGCTCGGGGGCGCGAGTTCGCCTCGGGCCGCTTGAGCATTCATCGCGATGGCTTCGGCTTCCTGATTCCCGACCGCAAGATTGAAGGCGTGACCGGCGATATTTTTATACCGGCCAACGCTACTCGCGCCGCGATGAATGGCGACCGTGCCATCGCGCGCATCAAGCGCGTGGAAAGCGATGGGCGCGCGGATGGCGAGATCGTGAAGATTCTGAAGCGGGCTCACCCGACGGTGGTGGGCCAGTTTCATATCTCGAAGCGCGGCTTTCATGTGGAGCCGCACGATGAGCGGCTGCGCGATTGGATCGCCATTCCTGAAGACATGGCACTTCCCGCCGCCGAGGAGCGCAATCGCATCGGCGCCGCGCCCGTCGCGGTGAATAGCATCGCCGATCTGGACGGAATGATTGTGAATGTGGAGGTGCTGGAATTCGCCGGGCAGGGCCGGCACCAGGATGCGGTGGGCCGCGTGGTGGAAATTCTGGGGCGCCCCGGCGATTTCGGCGTGGATGTCGAGATCGTTATCCGCAAGCACCACATTCCGCATCGCTTTCCGCTGGGCGCGCTGGAGCAGGCGCAGGCGACGCCGACCGTAATTTCAAGCGAAGAACTGGCCGGCCGGCGCGACTTTCGGGGCATGCCCGTGGTGACCATCGATGGCGAAACGGCGCGCGATTTCGACGACGCCGTTTGGGTGGACCGCCTGGCGAACGGTCACTTCGCGCTGCATGTGCATATCGCGGACGTAAGCCACTATGTGAAGCCCGGTTCGCCCATCGACGAGGAGGCAAGAGAGCGCGGGACGAGCGTGTACTTCCCGGATCGCGCCGTGCCGATGCTGCCGTTTGAGCTATCGACGGACATTTGTTCGCTGCGTCCGCAATGCGACCGGCTGGTGCTTTCCGCGCTGCTGGAGTTCGACCGTCAGGGTGAAGCGGTGACGCAGGATTTTTGCCGTGGCGTGATTCGCAGCGTGGAGCGCATGACCTATGAGAACGTCCATCTGATTCTGCAGGGCGACCCCGCGCAGACCCACCGTTACGAGCCTTTGGTTGCGCGCTTCCGGATGATGGAAGAGTTGGCTGAGGTGCTGCATCGCAAGCGGGAGCGCCGCGGTTCGATCGATTTCGACATGCCCGAGGCGAAGATCGATTTCGACGAAGCCGGCGTGATGACAGGCGTTCGCAAAGCGGAGCGCACGGAATCGAACAGGCTGATTGAAGAGTTCATGCTGGCGGCGAATGAGGCAGTGGCGGCGCATTTGGAAAAGAACATCCCGGCTTCGATTTATCGGATACACGAAATTCCAGATGCCAAGCGCGTGATGGATTTCGAAGAAGTGGCGCGGCATTTCAAAGTCTCGCTGGGTGTCGCGACGCCGGTGCAGAAGTTTAGTGCCACATCGCGGAATCGGGACGGCTCGAAATCGCGGCGCTCGATTGCTGAGCTGAATCAGCCGATCAAGATCACGTCGCGCAATTACCAGCGGCTGATTGCGAAGATTCAAGGCAAGCCGGAAGAGCGCGTGCTCAGTTACTTGATGCTCCGGTCTTTGAAACAGGCCCGATACAGCACCGACAATGTGGGCCATTTCGCGCTGGCCGCGGATTTCTACACGCACTTCACGTCGCCCATTCGGCGCTATCCGGATCTGGCGGTTCATCGTTTGTTGGGTCAACTGCTGGATGGAAAGACAACCATGGCGGAGGAGGATCTGCAGAGCATCGCGGACGCCTGTTCACTGACCGAGCGGCGCGCCGCCGAAGCTGAGCGCGAGTTAGTGGAATGGAAGAAGGTGAAGTTTATGGAAGGCCGGCTGGGCGATGAGTTCCAGGCGCTGGTGATCAGCACCGCGAAATATGGCCTCTTCGTGGAACTAGAAGATTTGTTTATCGAAGGGCTGGTGCCGATTGAATCGCTTCCCGGCGATAGGTATCAGTATTACGAAAACGTGCGCAAGATTATGGGCCAGCGTTCGCGCCGGCAGTTCTCTATCGGCGATGAATTGCGCGTCGCTCTGGACCGCATTGAACCAGCCGAACGGCGGCTGCAATTTTCCATCGTGGAGCCGGAGCAGCGGCGCGGCAAGAAGAAGCGTTAACGAACTGGCTGTTTTCGCTGCTCAGCCAGGATACGATCGATCTTTTCGCGGTTCGCAAGAACGAACTTGATGTTCTCAGGCGTCACATGCACCGGTGAATTGGGCCGGGGACGCGCCGCGGAGACATACGAAATCATCAGCGCGCCCTGGAACAAAATGTAATCCCGATAGGGCATTGCTTTCTCTACCGTCGCCACGCATGCCGGGCAGCGGCGCCTGGTGAACGCCACTGTCTCATCGATGGAGTGTGGCGCATCGCCGGGCGAAGGCTTCAGCTTCGGCAGCACGGCCGGGTCTTTCGCAATCAGCGCCGACATGGCCCGGCTGGCTTCTGCGTAGCGGTCCAGGTTGGCCGTGGTGAGCGGGTAAGCCAGCATCGTTTTTACGGCCGCGCTGGGTGCTTTGGTTCCTGGCGGAGTTTGCGCGTGAAGGGAGAGCGAGGCGAGAAGCAAAGCGCAGAGACGAACCATGTGCCCTTAATCTTTTCGCAGTTCTTTGTCTAAATCCAGCACGGCTTCGGCACGGCGGTCAGTTTCCAGATCGCGCTCCAGACGTCGCAGGGCGACACCCACTACATCGCGATGATGCAGCTTCGAATCGAAATCGGAAGAGGTGAGGCCGAGCCATAAGGTGTGCAGCCGCTCCACATCTTCGGGCCACAGGCGCGGCGGATGCGGGCCCAGGTTTACGTAAAACGAGGCGCGGCCCGGGCTGATTACTTCGAGCGAAAACGGATGGCGCGGTTCGGGAATGCGCTCCCACGCCAGGCCGATGCGGCTGGCTAGTTCCGCCGAATCCATGCGCAGCGAAACGCCGGTCACCAGGCGCGATGCCTTCAGCGTGGACGCAGTCTGCACCATGGCATCGAAGGGGTCCACGCCGGGCACAACCACCAGATCCACGGTCTTACCCTGTTTCTCCGCACGGGTCACTACCTTCGAAAACAGAGCCTGTTCGTAATCGGTGAACAACTGGTTTTCGCCGAGCTTATATTCGCCCGCGCCGGTGGAAACAGGCCGCACCGTCATCACGACGATGTCGTGGCGGCGCATGTTGGTTTTTTCAAGCACGCTATCCAGATGCGACATGGTGGAGTTATCGCGAACAGCAACCAGAATGCAGCCCGGACGCGCATGCACGGCCTCCGCCACTACCTCAGGACGCATGTCCAGATTGAATTTTTCCATGTCCGAATTCGTCTCCAGGCGCTTACGCCGGTTGACGCGTTCGGAGATGGTAAAAATCAAAAACAAAGCCACTGTGAAGATGACGCCATAGATGGTCGCGATCTTCTTCGAAAAAACAATGGCAATGGCGAGAGTAAAGAGAATGACGGTGGTGAGAATCAGGCCGATGGGCCACTCGCGCTTGCCGATGTGAAGGTTCAGGGGAGTTTTGTATTCCTGATCGTGCCGCGTAAAGCGCAGCACCAGTACGCCCAGAGCTTTCAGCGCGAAGCTCCACACCACGCCGAACGCATACGCCTCGCCCAGGATAAACGTGTTGCCCCGGCTGAGCGCGATGGCCGCGATTTGCAAGATGGCGATGATGCTAACGATGCGGTAAGTGGTGCCGTAGCGTGGGTGCGGTTTGCGGAACCAATCCAGCAGTACGCCATCTTCGGCCACGCGGTTCATGACGCCATTAGCCCCAATCATGGCGGTATTCACAGCGCCTGAAAGAATGAGCACGCCCACGAAAACCACGAACACGTGGAACGCCAGGCGCAGAAGCGGCGGCCCAACCAGCCAAGTGGCCAGGCCACCCAGCAGATTTTCCTGGAACGCGCCGCGTACGTTATCGGGGATGATCATGCCCGCCAGCAGCGTGATCACGCCGGTACACACCAACGCGTAAACGCATACCAGGGTGCCAGTGATTTTCAAGTTCTTCAGCTTGGGATAACTCACCTCGCGATAGACCTGGGCCAAGGTTTCGAAGCCGCTCATGGAAAGCAGAGAGTGGCCCAGCGCAATGACGATGGCGATAGCCGGTATGGAAGGGAAGACGGTGCCTTTAAACCAACCGATGGCATCGTCACTGAAGCTGATATTCGAAGCCAGCGGCGAAAGCGGCATTTGCGCCGGCCCGCCGCGAACCAACAAAGTGAGTGGGCACCAGATGAGGAACGCCACTACCATTACGGTGGTGACTTGCATGATTCGTAGCGCTTTGGCGCTTGATTCATGAATGCCTTTCATGTTGGTAAGCCAGAAGTAAACGGTTACGGCTATGCCGAATACAGCCGAGAACAAATCGGCGGGAATGCGGAAGGGCGAGTGCAGCAGTTGACTGATCTCATTGATCAGGCCCGCCAGATATTGCCCCGCAACCACCACGCTGATGGGGCCGGTGAGGACGTAGTCGAACAGCAGCGCGGATACGGAAAGCCGGGCGGCGAACGGTCCCATGGAATCGCGCACCACCACGTAGACGCCGCCGCGCACGTACATGCTGCTGCTCTCCATATAAACGGAGCGCACCGCAAAGCTGAACAGCATGATTGCCAGAATGAACCAGGGTGCGCTTTTGCCGATGGCGTGTTCCGCGATGCCCCCGGCGTAGAACGCGGATGAAGCAAGATCACTCAGAACGATGGATGCGGCTCGCCAGAACGAAATAAACGACAACGCGACGGTTGTGGCAACAACAATCTTCGCTGGACCTGCATTCTTTGCAAGGTCCGGAACAGGGGTCCGCTTAGCCATCAATTGTTAGAAAGGTCCATTTGAGTGTAGAAGATTTGTAACGAACTAGCGTCATCGATTCCTTTTATGGGAACAATAAAAGCGTGGAGGCTCGGAATCTTGCAAAGGCCGTGGTGCACGGGCTGCGGGAGAAAGGTTACGCGGCTTACCTGGTGGGTGGCTGCGTTCGCGATCTGCTGCTGGGTCTGAATCCGAAGGATTACGACGTGACAACGGAAGCCCGTCCCGAGGTGGTGATGGGTTTGTTTCCGCATGCTTTGCTGGTGGGGTCGAGCTTTGGCGTAGTGCTGGTCCGCGAGAATTCGGCGCAGGTGGAGGTGGCGACCTTTCGCAGCGATCATGAATACCGTGATGGCCGCCGGCCTCTTGAAGTGACGTTCCAGACTGACCCGAAGGAAGATGTGCTTCGGCGTGATTTCACCATCAACGCTCTGCTGATGGACCCGGATTCGGGCGAGGTGCTCGATTTCGTGCACGGGCGCCAGGATTTGGCAAACGGTCTGGTGCGGGCCATCGGCAAGCCTGACGAACGTTTTCAGGAGGACCACTTGCGGCTGCTGCGCGCGGTGCGGTTCGCGGCCCGGTTACAGTTTCAACTTGAGCCCGGGACATTCGCGGCGATGGAACGAAATGCCAGCCGCATTGCGGGCGTTTCTGCGGAGCGCGTTCGCGATGAGCTGTCTCTGATGCTGACGTCCCTGCATCCGCGCGCTGCGTTCGAACTGATGGAGGGAACGGGCTTGCTCGCGGTGATCCTGCCGGAAATTAAAGCCATGCAAGGCGTGGAACAGCCTGCCGAGTTTCACCCCGAGGGCGACGTGTGGACCCACACCATGATCATGCTGGAAGGTCTGGTGCAACCGTCGCTGACGCTGGCGCTGGGTGTGCTGCTGCACGATGTGGGGAAGCCGGCAACGTTTGAGCGCGCCGCTGACCGCATCCGCTTCAACGGGCATGTGGAAGAAGGCGTGCGTATCTCGCGAGAGATTCTGAATCGCCTGCGCTATTCGAACGACACCGTTGAGCAGGTGCTGGCGCTGATTGCGAATCACATGAAGTTCAAAGATGTGCCGCGCATGAAAGAGAGCACCATCAAGCGCTTCATACGTATGCCGCAATTCGACGAGCATATGGCACTGCACCGGCTGGATTGCTTATCGAGCCACGGGTCGCTTGCGAACTACGAATGGATCGGCAAGCGGCGCGATGAGATGCCGCCCGAAGTGTTGAAGCCGGAGGCGCTGATCAGCGGCCAGGATCTGATCGATGCCGGATACCGGCCAGGGCCACCATTCAAGGCTCTGTTGCACGCGGTGGAAGAGGCGCAGCTCAATGGGGAAATCGGTACCGCAGCGGACGCGATGGCGCTGGTTCAAAGGCTCTCTTCGGGCGCTCCGCTGCCGTAGAGTCTGGCGACGCTATCCTGAATCGCGGCAGGCACCAGATGCCGCCAACTGCCGCCCTGTTGGATGCTGCGGCGCACTTCGGTAGCGGACATGGCCTGATATTCGGGCGCGAGCGGCACGGTTGCAATGCGATGACGATAGCGTTCGGGGACCACGTAATCGCCCGCGCGCGGAGCCACCAGCAAGCCGAACTCGCGCAGCATGTGAAGGAAGTCATCGGGCGATTCGTAAGGCCAGTTCACAATGCGCTCCGCGGCATCGCGCCCGCAGAGGAACTCCAGTTGCGAATTCTGTGGCAGGCGAGAGCGCAGTTCGCGCGCGATCTCAATCAGCAGGCCGCCCTTGGTGCTCTCGGCCTGGAAACGGGAATCGTGTGCGGTCGCTTTGCGCAGCAGGTCCCAGCGCGTCTCAAACGAGACGCCCGAATAATCTTTATGAGGCAGAGTTTCGGGCAAGACGAAGATCACGCGGTCCACTTTTTTGAGAGCGGCTTCGGCCAAAGCAAGATGCGCGACCGTGGGCGGGTTGAAGGCGCCGGGCAGGATGCCGAAGCGCTGAGCGGGAGTGTCCACAAGACCGTTGTAGTACATCGCGCTAGATTGAAGGTGACATGTTCTCCTGGATATGCCCGCGCTGCGGGCGGGAAAATCGAGCTTCCGATACCGACTGCGCGAATTGTGGGCGAGAGGATGTGGCGTTAGAGCAGGTTGCAGCGGAGCACGTTTCGGCTGTTGCCGTACCAGTCGCGCAACCAGCCGCGGAAGCAGTGATTCCGGCTGCTCAGCCTGTGACGCGCGCCTTTGAGCCCCCGCCAGTTCGTGAAGCGCCGGTGCGGCTGCCCGATCCGCCGCCAACGGAGACGCCTCGCTATGAATCGCGTCGCGCGGCGCCCGTCGCCCATGCTGCCGCGGCGAAAGCTGGCATGCCCACATGGCTGCTGGTGCCGCTGTTTATGCTGGCATTTCTGGGCTTGGGCGCGCTGCTGTATTTTGGCTATCAGCGTTTCGGGGGCGGCAAAGCCGGGTTCACGGGAGGCGAGGTCCCCGCGGCGGCGTCGCCGAAAGTGAAGACCACAAACCCGCTGCAGAAGTATGTGGAAGTGGTGGGCATCCGCCTGACACAGGACGCGAAGAAGAAAGCGCAGGCGCGCTTTATTGCCGTGAACCATGGGACGGCGGAGTTGAACGATCTGACCGCGAACGTGACGCTATGGGCCAGCACATCGCGTTCGGAAGAAGATTCCGTGGGTACGTTCACTTTCAAGATCAATAGCCTGGGGCCGAACGAAGCCAAAGAAATCACCACGCCGCTGAAGACCAGGCTGAAGGTTTATGAACTGCCGGATTGGCAGAACATGACGGCGGAAGTGCAGCTTACTTCTCAATAAATTTGCACGGAGGTAAATTCGTGGCGCCGAGCGCGCGCAAATTATTTCTGGCCGCCAGCACGCAGGGGTCTGCTTTTAAGGCGCGTTCGAAATCCTGGCGGGCGGCGCGTTCCTGTTTCAAGCCCAGTAAAGCGGCACCGCGATTGTTGAGCGCATTGGCATCGTTCGGCTGAAGTGCCAGTGCCCGGCCAAACTCACTGAGCGCCAAATCGAAGCGGCCCTGCTTCAACCAGAAGCTCCCGAATTCGGAGTAAACGCCCGGGTTCGCCGCATTGAGAGCCTTGGCCTGCGTGAGTAGGGCCGGCGCTTCCGGCGGAGGAACGGCGCGCGACAGTTGCAGCAGAGGGCGAACGTGCGTGGGCGAACGTTGCACGGCTTCGCTCCAAAGGCTTCGTTCCGTGCGCCACGTTTCTGTGCGGAAGAAACTCAGGATGATGAGCACGATGGCGATGGCCGCGGGCACGTGCTTCCCCAGCAGCGGAGCGACCAGGCCGAATGCTGCCGCGAATGCCGTCATAGGCAGATACATTCTTCTTTCGGCGGCTAAATCCGCAGCCGGAAAAATTGTGGAACTGGGGACGATCAGGACCAGTGCGGCGACGATCCATAGCGCGGCGGGAAAGCGGTAACGAAACTTCCACGCGGCGAAAGCGCCAAGCCCGACGCCAAGCCAGGCAAGCACGCGAATGGTGACCGATGCCGTGATGGTGGGCTCAACGGTGAAGCCCCACGGCGCCACCAGCATTTGCAGATAGTGCGCGAGAGCGGCGCCTTGGGCGGCTGCATATTCCCAGGGCCCGATTCCGGCGGTGAAGCCCGCACCCGAACCCGGTGTGTACGCGCTTGACCAGACGGCGCGAAGGCCTGCTAAACCGGCCAGGCCCATCATGATGGCGAATGGGCGCAACTGCGCGCGCGCCGGGGTGAGCAGCAACAGCACCAGCGGAAACGTAACGCACTCTTCCTTCGCCAGCAGCGCGCAGGCGAAGAGCGCGATAGCTGCCACAGGTTTGCCGCGCAGCCAGAAGATCAGGCAAGCCAGGCAGAAGACGGTGCTGAGCAGCGTGCCGCGCGCGAACACGTAATTTATGGCTTCCGATTGCATGGGATGTGCCGCGAAAATCAGCGCACCCCAGAATGCCGCCGCTTCGGGCATGAACAGCCTAAGAGCGGTAAAGAGCAGCCCTACAGCCACCAGATGGAGCGCCAGATTCACGGCGTGGTAGCCGATGGGGTCCGCGCCGCCAAGCTGGTAATTCAGCCAAAAGGTAAGGTTCGTGAGCGGCCGCATTTGAAAGGGCTGCCACATGCGCCAAAGGCCTTCGCCAGAGGTGATCAGCGGATTTGCCAGCAGGGAATAATCGTCGAAGTGGAAACTGCCGCGCAGCGCACCGCCATAAGCGAGCAGCGCGGCGGCCAGAAGCGGGAAGAGCCGGCGCAAGGCCCATGTTAGTATGCCGGGCGTGAGTGCAAAAGTGAAAGTGGGGCGCCCCAAGAATCTTGCAGAGCGGCGCGCGCGCCTGGAAGCTATCTTGAAATGGCTGGATCACGCTTATCCCGGCGTGGTCTGCGCCTTGACACATACGTCGCCGTGGGAACTGCTGGTGGCTACTATTCTGTCCGCGCAATGCACGGATAAACGGGTGAATCTGGTGACGCCCGGGCTGTTTCAGAAGTATCCGACGCCGCAGGATTTTGCCGCCGTGAAGCCTGAGGTGCTGGCGCAGGATATTCGCTCCACCGGCTTTTTCAATAACAAAGCCAAAAGCATCGTGGGCGCCGCGCAGGCCGTGGTGGGGGAATACGGCGGCCACGTGCCACGGACGATGGAAGAGATGCTGCGCATTCCCGGCGCGGCGCGCAAGACTGCGAACGTGGTGCTGGGGTCGGGCTTCGGCATCGCGTCGGGCATTGTGGTGGATACGCATGTTCAGCGCCTGGCGAACCGTTTGGACCTGACCAAGAATGCAGACCCGGTGAAGATTGAAGCCGACCTGACGAAGCAGATTCCGCAGGACCGCTGGATCTTGTTTTCCCACCAATTGATTCACCATGGCCGCGCTCTGTGTATCGCGCGCAATCCGCGCTGCGCCGAATGCGGGATCGCGCAGGTATGCTACGCGAAAGATAAGACGGTATGAGCGGGCTGTTTCTGGGCGTGGATGGAGGACAATCTGGAACCACGGCGCTGATCGCGAATGCCGAAGGCGAGGTGTTGGGCCGCGGCAGTGGCGGGCCATGCAACCATACCAGCGGCGCGGAGGCGGCAAGCAAGCTGGAGCGCGTGGTGCGCCATTGCGTCGCAGCCGCTTGCGAGAGCGCGGGCATTGCCGTTCCGGAGATTTTTGAAGCGGCCTGCTTCGGGATGAGCGGCGGGCCCGAAGACAAGATCGCCGTGTTGAAACAAGCGGCGCCGGCGCGGCATTGGATGATCACTGACGATGCGTTGATCGCGCTTTCAGGTGCCCTGGCAGGTGAGCCGGGCGTGATGACCATTGCCGGTACGGGCTCTATCGCCATGGGTCGCGGGCCGCGGGGGGACGTTCGGCGCGCCGGCGGCTGGGGCTATGTGTTCGGCGATGAGGGCGGCGCTTTCGATATTGTGCGGCAGGCGTTGCGTGCATGCCTGCGGGCGGAAGAAGGCTGGGGCGATGGCAGCCGGCTGCGCGAAATGTTCCTTGCGGAAACCGGCTGCGTGGATATGAATGCGGTGCTGCATCTTTTCTATACGCCGGGTTGGCCCCGGTCTCGAGTTGCGCGCTTAGCGGTCCCTGTAGACAAGCTGGCCGAAGAGGGCGATAGCATTGCGCAACAGCTTTTGGCTAATGCGGCGCAGAGCCTGGCACTGTTCGCGCAATCCGTGAGGCGGCAGCTTTGGCCCGATTCGTCGCAAGTGAAATGCTCCTATATCGGTGGCGTTTTTGAGAGCCGCACGGTGTTGCACCGGTATACATCGCTGCTCGCATTAGGTGGGTGCGTTGTGAGTGAGCCGGCCATGGGTCCGGCTTCGGGCGCGCTGCTGGAAGCGTATCGCGAAGCGGGGACGGTGCCAGCGAAGGCCAAGCTGCTAAGCTCGAAATTCAGGCATGAATAAACTTTCCATTCGCGATCTTGACCTAAAAGGCAAGCGCCTCTTCCTCCGCGTGGATTTCAACGTTCCGCTGGCTTCGAGCGGCCAGGAAATCACCAGCGACAAGCGCATCGCGGCCGCTATTCCCACTTTGCGGTACGCGCTGGAGCAAGGCGCGGGCCTGATTGTCGCGTCCCATTTGGGCCGTCCAAAAGGCAAGCCCAATGCCGAGATGAGCCTGAAGCCGGTGGCAGCGCGGCTTTCGGAATTGCTTGGGCAGCCGGTACGCATGGCTCCCGATTGCGTGGGCCCCGAAGTGGAGGATATGAAGCCCGCGCCGGGCGAAGTGCTGCTGCTGGAGAACCTGAGATTCCATCCTGAAGAGGAAGCCAACGACCCTGACTTTTCGAAGCAGCTTGCCGCGCTTTGCGACCTTTATGTGAACGATGCGTTCGGCGCCGCGCACCGTGCTCATGCCTCCACGGTGGGCATGATCCGCTTTGTTCCGCAGGCGTCCGCCGGCTTGCTAATGGAGCAGGAGTTGAAGTACCTCACCATGGTGACGCAGAATCCGGAACGGCCCTGCATCTCCATTCTGGGTGGCGCGAAAGTTTCGGACAAGATTGAAGTCATCTCGAATCTGATCGGCATTGTCGATAGCCTGTTGATCGGTGGCGCGATGGCTTATACTTTTTTGAAATCGCAAGGCAAGCCCGTGGGGAAGAGCTTGGTTGAAGAAGATAAGCTCGAGCTAGCCGCCGGCTTACTTTCGCGCTTCGGCGACAAGATTCGTTTGCCGGTGGATCACGTAGTGGCGACCGAATTCAAGGCTGGCGCGGAGAACCACGTGGCGGCCGATGTGCCGGATGGTTTCATGGGCCTCGATATCGGGCCGGAGACCGTTCGGCTTTATGAGCAGGCGATCGCTTCGGCGCGCACCATCATCTGGAACGGGCCCATGGGCGTGTTTGAAATGCCTCCTTTCGATACCGGCACCATGGCGCTGGCCCATGCGATTGCCAACTCGACGGCGGTCTCCGTTGTGGGTGGCGGCGATTCCGAAAAGGCTGTGAAGAACGCCGGCGTTTCGGACAAGATCTCGCACATTTCTACCGGCGGTGGAGCTTCGCTGGAATTTCTTTCGGGCATTGAACTGCCGGGCGTGGCAGCGCTCACGAACAAGCCCGCTTAAACGATTCGCACCAATTCCCGCTGCGCTTCACCGGTCAGCAGCGCTTCCGTAGCGGTCAGAAACAGGTTGATTTCTGAACGCACGCCGAAGTCGTGCAGATAGATTCCTGGCTCGATGGAAAAGCAGGTCCAGGGAATCAGCTTGCGTTCGTCGTGGATCTCAAAGTTATCCATATTCGCGCCGTTTCCGTGGACCTCTTTGCCGATGGAATGGCCAGTGCGATGAATGAAAGCATCGCCGTAGCCATGCGCTTGAATGTGATGGCGGGCGGCATCGTCCACTTGGAATCCGCACAGTTCGCGCCCGGCTGGAAACTCGGTTTGCACCAGCCGCACTGCCGCGTCGCGCGCGTCCCTCACGGTTGCGAATACATCGGCTATTTTTTCTGGGATCCCGGTGCCGCAGAAGCCGTTCCAGGTTATGTCGTAGAAGACGGAATCGGCTTCGTCCAGGCGAGCCCACATATCTAACAAGACGAAATCGCCCGGATGGATGGTGGCGCTCAGTTCTTGCCGCGGGCCATAATGCGGATTGCCCGCGTTGGCGTTCGCTCCCACAATGGGTCCGTTTTCGGTGAGCAGCCCGGATTCGGCGAACCGGCGGCGGACAAATTCCGCCACTTGAAATTCGGTAACCGGTTCGGCGGATCGCAACCTCCCGGCCAGAAAGCGGAACGTCTCGGCGCGAATCGCATCCACGCGCCGGCCGGCTTCCAGGTGGCTATCCAACCCGGCTTGCGATAGTTTGGCCTCGAAAGATTGCACCAGTTCAGCGGAGGTCACCACTTCGCAACCCGCCGCGCGAACCATCTCCACGGTGCCGGCATCCACCAGCGCCACATACGGAATTTCGCAGAAAGGCGAATACTGCATCGCCACGCGATTCAGGCCGGCAACCAGGCCATCCACGCCGGCTCTGTGCTCCTGCCAGCCCGCATATTGCGCTTTGTCACCGGGAAGCGCGTCCAGCATTTTCGATTCCACCTTGTGAACCAGCGCTTTCGGCTCACCGTGCGCGGGAATCAGGTAATACCAGCGCCGCGTGACGTGCTGCGGAGCGCCCAGCCCCAGAATGCGATAGCTGAGGGGATCGCGGCCATGATGATCGAAGAACAGCCAGCCGTCCAGCTTCTGCTTGCGCAATTCCTCTTGAATTCGCTCCAGGTTCATAAAGGAATTGTAGTGTGCACGCGAACCACGCTAAAGTTTTCACCCGCGGCTCCGATAAGACTAGTAATGTTCTCCATCATTGGAATCGTTGTAGTGATCGGCGCGGTAATTGGCGGGTATCTCATGGAAAAGGGAAACCTGATGGTGCTGGTGCAGCCAGCGGAGTTGGTGATTATCGGTGGCGCGGCTCTGGGAACGCTTCTGATTGCTAACCCATTGCCTGTGGTGATCAAAATCTTCACCGGAATCCTGGCCATTCTGGGTGGCAGCAAATTTACGAAAGCTTACTATTTGGAAACTCTGCGCATGCTGCTGGAGCTGTTCAATTTCGCTCGCAAAGCCGGAATGGCCAAGCTGGAAGCGGATGTGGAAGACCCGCACAAGAGTGAGGTTTTCAAGAAATACCCGAAGTTCATGAAAGACCACCACGCGGTGGATTTTGTGTGCGATACCATCCGCATGTCGCTCTCCGGCAGCATTACGCCGTTTGAATTGGACCAGATGATGGAACTGGACATTGAAGTTCATCACCATCAGGCGCTGATTCCGATTTCCGCTCTCACCACGGTGGCGGATGCGCTGCCCGGGCTTGGCATTGTGGCCGCCGTGCTGGGCGTTGTGATCACCATGGGAGCGTTGGGCGGGCCGCCGGAAGAGATCGGGCACAAAGTGGCCGCCGCGCTGGTGGGCACATTCCTGGGCATTCTGCTTTGCTACGGCTTTTTTGCGCCGCTGGCCGGAATGATGACGAAGATGGTGGATGCCGAAGGCCAGTATTACAACGCTCTTCGCACCGCGCTGATTGCTTTTTCGAAAGGCTCCGCGCCGGTGTTGGCGGTGGAGTTTGCGCGCCGTTCCATCCCCGCGGAATGCAGGCCCAGCTTTAAGGACTTTGAAAAAGCCACCAAGGGTGGCGGTGCGGCCGCACCGGCTGAAGCGAAGGCGGCTTAGCCATGGCGGATTCCGAGAAAACGGCCGATACGGCGCTAGCGCCAATCATCGTCATCAAGAAAAAGAAGGGCCATGGCGGCCACCACGGCGGCGCCTGGAAGGTGGCCTACGCGGATTTCGTCACGGCCATGATGGCGCTCTTCATTGTTCTTTGGCTGCTGAGCACCAGCGAAGAAACAAAGAAAGCCATTGGCGGATATTTTCAAGATCCAGCCGGAGTTGGCAAGCAAATGGGGAGTGCCATGGCAGGCTCAGGCGAATCTCTTTCTATCGCGAAAGACGATATGGCCAAGCTAAAAGAAAAACTCTCCAGTGCAATCAGGCAGGCGCCGGAATTCAAGAAGTTGGAGCATCAGGTCCAGATGATCATTACGGGCGAAGGGCTTCGGATTGAGTTACTGGAATCCGATAAGGGATCGTTCTTCGAAAGCGGCAGAGCAGCTCCTACGCCTGTGGGAGAAGACCTGATTGAACTTTTGTCGGCGGAACTGGGCAAGTTGCCGAATCGTTTGATGATAGAAGGCCACACGGATTCGAAGCCATTTTCCTCGGGCGGCGATTATGGCAATTGGGAATTGTCCGCCGACCGGGCGAATGCAGCGCGGCGCGCCATGATGAAACATGGCGCCCGGGCCGATCAAGTGGTGCAGGTGAGAGGCTTCGCGGATCAGAACCTGCGTACCCCGAAAGCTCCTGAAGACGCAGCCAACCGGCGCGTTTCTGTAATTGTCCAGTATCAAGTTGCTCCGCCGGCTGCGGTTCCGCAGGGAGAGCACGGTAAGCCCGCGGTACACGAAGCCGCGAAAGAGCACGGGAAAAGCGAACCCGGAAAAAGCGAACATAAAGGATAACCGGACGGCGGGGCACTTATAATGAGAAATTACCCGTCCCGAAATGAACCCCGTACAACTGGATCTCAAGCAGACCCTTAATCTGCCGCGCACCGCCTTTCCCATGAAGGCCAATCTGCCCACCACGGAGCCGAAAATTTTGGCCAAATGGGAAGCCGAAAACCTATACGGGCAGATTCGCGCGGCGCGCGCCGGCCGCCCCACTTACCTGCTGCATGACGGTCCACCTTATGCCAATGGAAAAATTCACTTAGGCACGGCGTTCAACAAGATACTAAAAGATTTCATCGTTAAATCGAAGACTGCCGCCGGTTTCGATGCGCCTTATGTGCCGGGTTGGGATTGTCACGGTCTGCCCATCGAATTCAAAGTCGATCAGGAGCTTGGCTCGAAGAAAGCGCAGATGTCGACATCCGATATCCGGCGCGAATGCCGCAAGTACGCTGAAAAATATGTGAACCTGCAGCGCGAAGATTTCAAGCGTCTGGGAGTCTTAGGCCGGTGGGAGAAGCCGTATCGCACGATGGACGCGCCCTACCAGGCGGTCATCGCCGGAGCGTTTGTCGATTTTCTCGAAAAAGGCTACGTCTATAAGGGGCTAAAGCCGGTCAACTGGTGCATTTACGACCGCACGGCGTTGGCTGAGGCCGAAGTGGAATATGCGGATCATTCCAGCCCGTCCATTTGGGTGAAGTTTGCGCTCGCCTCAAAACCCTCGCACATCGCGCCGGAACTGGAAGGCAGACGCGTGTTCGGGCTGATCTGGACCACCACCCCCTGGACCATTCCGGCCAACATGGCCATCGCGTTTCATCCGAAGCACGATTATGTCGCCGTCGAAGTGGGTGACGACGTTTACATCGTCGCCCATGAGCTGCTTCGGGTGACAGCGGAAAAATGCGGCTGGCCCGGTTCGCATCGCATTCTGGCTCATTTCCCGGGCGAAAAGCTGGAGCACACCGTATTCCGCCATCCATTCTTGGATCGCGATTCGCTGGGGGTTCTAGGCGACCACGTCACGCTGGAGCAGGGCACCGGCGCGGTGCACACAGCTCCAGGGCATGGCAATGACGATTACGTGACCGGTAGAAAATACGGCATCGCCACTTACTGTCCCGTAGATGCCGCGGGCCGCTATTTTCCAGCCGAAGGCGCATCGGGCGAGCTTCCAGCCGAACTGATCGGCAAGACCGTATGGGAAGGCAATTCGCTGGTGATTGAGCTGCTGACCAAAGCGGGCGCGCTTGCCGGCCTCGAAAAGCTTCAGCACTCCTACCCGCATTGCTGGCGGTGCCACAAGCCCACCATTTTCCGCGCCACCGAACAATGGTTCATCGGCATGGATCTGAACGACCTTCGCGGCCGCGCCCTTTCCGCCATTCAGGATGTTTCGTGGATGCCGGAGTGGGGCGAGCAGCGCATCTCCAACATGATCGCCGCCCGGCCCGATTGGTGCATCTCCCGCCAGCGCGTGTGGGGCGTGCCCATCGTGGTGTTCTACTGCGAAAAATGCCGCGAACCGCTGACCGACCCCACCATCCTGCGCGGCGTGGTAGATCTTTTCCGCGAACACACGGCCGACATCTGGTATGACCGGACCGCTAACGAGCTGATCCCCGCCGGCACAGCGTGCACCAAGTGCGGCCAGACCGAATTTACAAAAGAGAAAGACATTCTGGATGTCTGGTTCGATTCCGGCTCCAGCCACCTGGCCGTACTCACCGGGGAAAACGGCCTGCACTGGCCGGCCGACCTTTACCTGGAAGGCGGCGATCAGTATCGCGGATGGTTCCATTCGTCCCTGCTGGTGGGCGTGGGCTTGCGCGGCGATGCGCCCTACAAAGGCTGCGCCACGAACGGCTGGGCGCTCGATGGCGAGGGCAAGGCCATGCACAAATCGCTCGGCAACGCCATCGAGCCCGAAGAAATCATCAAGCAGTATGGCGCTGACATTTTGAGGCTCTGGGCGGCTTCGGTGGAATTCAACGAAGACGTGCGCATGTCGCCGGTCATCCTCACGCGTCTGACTGAGGCTTACCGCAAGCTGCGCAACACCTTCCGCTATGCGCTCGGAAACCTGGACGGCTTCCACGCCGAAACCGATGCTGTACAAGACCTGAAAGACTTGGACGGGTGGGTCCTCAATCGCCTGAACACTCTGATTGCGACCTGCTTAGATCACTACAAAAAGTTCGAATTTCACAAGGTGTACCGGGCGGTCAGCGAGTTCGCTACAGTCGATCTGTCGAGCGTCTATTTCGACATTCTGAAAGACCGGCTCTACACCGCCGCCCCAAAATCTTCCGCCCGGCGGAGCGCGCAAACCGCTTTGTATCGCATTTCCGATGCGCTGGTGCGCCTGCTTAGCCCTATCCTTTCTTACACCACCGAAGAAGTCTGGCCCATGCTGGGGCACCCAGGCAGCGTTCACACCGCCGAATTCCCGCCCGCCGTGCCCATTTCAGCCGGCGATTTTTCCGATTGGGACAAGCTGATTGCCCTGCGCGACACAGTGTTGCCGGCCCTCGAAATTGCCCGGCAGGACAAACTGATTGGCGCTCCGTTAGAGGCGCAGGTTGCGTTCACCGCACCTGCCGAACTTCTGCCGCTGCTCGAAAAATATCGCCACGAGCTTCCGGCCATTTTCATTGTCAGCGCCGTCACGCTCACGCCCGGTGAGACGCTGCAGGCCGCCATCACGCGCGCGCCCGGAACCAAGTGCGAACGCTGCTGGAAGTACACTCTCGACGTGGGCTCCGGCCAGCAATTTCCAACCGTCTGCGCGTCCTGCGCTGCCACGCTTCACGAACTTGAAGCCGCCGCATGAATCGCCCCTCCAGCAGTCAGCGCCGGCTGGCCGTGTTCCTGATCTCGCTCGGTGTCTTCGCGCTGGACCGCGCGTCGAAATGGCTGGTGGAAACTCACCTGGGCCCGTTCGATACCAAGAGCGTCATTCCCGGGCTGCTAAACTTCGTCAGTTCGCGCAATCCAGGCGTCGCCTTCGGCATCCTGGCCGATTCTTCGTCCAGCTTCCGCACTTCGCTCCTGGTCGCGTTCTCGCTCCTGGCGGTGGGCATTCTGGCCGTGCTGCTCTGGCGCGCCGACCGGACGGATCGCCGCACCGCAACCGCGCTCGCCTGCATTTTCGGCGGTGCGCTCGGCAACGTGTATGACCGCGTTCGCAGCGGCACCGTCACCGATTTCATCGATCTCTACATGGGCCAGGTTCACTGGTATACCTTTAACGTGGCCGATACCGCTATCTGCGTTGGAGCGGGTCTGCTTCTGTTAGCCATGTGGAAGCCTTCGGGAGCCCCCGTCCGTGCTACCTAAACTGTTCTCCATCGGTTCGTTTTCGCTGCCCACTTACGGCGTGCTGGTGGCGCTGGCGTTCCTTGCCGCGCTCTGGTTAGTGGGCCGCCTGGCGAAACGCGAAGGGCTGGAGCGGGACACCGTCATCAATCTGGGCGTCTATTGCGCGTTGGCCGGCATCGTCGGTGCGAAGGTGCTCATGATTGCGCTTGACCCCTCCTACCGGGCTCATCCGGCGGATATTTTCTCGCTCGGCACGCTGCAGTCCGCCGGTATCTTCTACGGTGGTTTCATTGCCGCGCTGTTCATGGCATATTTCTACATGCGCCGTATGAATCTGCCCATCTTAAAGACTGCCGATATTTTCGCTCCCGGCGTCGCGGCAGGTCATGCTATTGGGCGCTTGGGATGCTTCGCCGCGGGTTGTTGTTGGGGCAGGCCCACCACGCTCCCCTGGGGTGTCACCTTCACCAGCCCCGACGCGCAGAACGTAGGCGTGCCGCTCGGCGTTCGTCTGCATCCTACGCAGTTGTATGAAAGCCTGGCGGAGTTCCTGATCGCCGCAATCCTTTACCGGCTGGCTTCGCGTGCGCATAAGCCGGGATCGGTCATTGGCCTTTACCTGATTCTGTATGGCGTGGCTCGCCTGGTTGTCGAATTCTTCCGCGCGCACGACGAATCGAACCCACTCGGGCTTTCGCTCTCGCTGGAACAGTGGATTTCGGTGCTGCTGGCCATGGCCGGCATGTACCTGGTGCTGGGCCGGAAGCCGGTCTTCGCATGAGCCGGGTCTCTGTTGTCATCGTCACGCGCAATCGCGTGCAGCAGCTCAGCGAATCGCTGGAATCGCTGGGCGCCGAACACCAGGTCATCGTCGTCGACAACGGCACGGAAGGCGGACTGGGCACTTTGGAAGATACATTCCCGCACGTGCGATGGATTCGCCTGCCGAAGAACTTTGGGCTCACCAAAGCTCTGAATCTCGGCTTGCGAAGCGCCGAAGGCGAGTTCGTGCTGTTCCTCCACGACGATACGCGCATCGCCGGCGCCGGCGTTTCCGAACTTGCCGACATGCTGGAGCAGCATCCCGATTTAGGCGCGGTAGCTCCGCTGCTGGTGGATGCGATGGGCCATCCCACTCCCCAGGTGCGCCCTCACCCGCCGAAAGCGGAACTGGTGCCCGTCGCCGTCAATAACGATCTAGATGTAGAGAGCGTGACCGGCGCGGCGCTCATGGTGCGCGGGTTTTTCCTGAAAGCCATGCGCCAGATCGATGAGCGCTACGGCAATTTCGGCAGCGACGTGGATCTGTGCGCGCAGGTGATCCGGCGCGCCAACAAGAAAATTCGTGTGCTGCAATCGGTACGCGCGGTTCATTCCGCAACCCCAGCGCAATCTTCGCTGCTCGATTCCGATGCGGCCATCGGTACCGCCGTCTATCTCTCCAAATACCAGGGCGCGGCCGCGGGTCTGAAATATCGTGCAGCCGCCATATTGGGTTCGATGTTTCGTTTTCGCCTGTTATTGGCGAAACATCTGCTCTCGAATCAGAAGCTGGACGGAACTCAGTAGCCGTTATTGAATCTGGATCGACACCTGGTCGCTGAACGAATCGATGGCTTGAATGGCGAGCGGCAGCGCGCCCTTACCCACCAGATTGGCCGGAATTGTTACATTCACTTGATAAAGTCCGGGGAACGAGGGCGATAGGCCGGCAAAGGTTACTTTGACCGCCTGCCCGCCAATCGCGACCGCTATGGGGCTCGCCGTGGCGCCGCTGCTGGGCACGCCATCGGTGACTGGCGTCGTGAGCGCGCCCAAGCCGGACGCGTAAACCACAATAGTTTCGCCTCTGATAGCCGGATTCGCCGCCGTGACCGGGCTGCCATTCGAGTGCGTGATCGCACCCGGCCCGGTGCCCGATCCATCCGCCGAAAATACTCCGGCAGTGGTTTTGCGCAGCGGCATGCTCACCGAATTCGAAGCCACGGCCCCGTTATTCACCACCACGGTCGCCGCCGAACCGGTCAGTGCGTACGGAACCAGAAAATTGACCTGGGTCGCGCTTACATAAGCAATCGGCGCCGGCAGGCCGTTCACCAGCACCGTCACATCTCCCAACGCGAACGGATAGGGCGGCGTTGCACCCGTTGCGGCAGCCGCTAACCCGCTGCCGAAGAGCGAGACAAACTCACCGGGGGAAACAGCGGCCGTCCCAGGCACCAATGTGGCGGCGTTGACAAGGCCATTGGGATCGATCGATACGCCCGTTCCGGTCAGCGTGGGGATGCGGACGCCGATAGCGACCGAATAGCCGCCTGGATCGAGCGCGCTCAAGTCCGCCGCCACAAAGCTGTTGCCGCCGATTCCCAGCGCCAGCCCGTTGAAGCCATAGGTAAAGGTTCCGTCTGTATTCGCGCTGAGCGGGTTCGCCAAAACAACTTCTTCGGGCACGGTGCCGAATTGATGGAGGCGCTTTGCCTCCGTGGCGAGCCCCAGCGTAGGCACGCCGTTGAACGTGCCAACATACGCCTGTGTGCTGAGGTGTTTCAAATCCAGCCTCAGCCCGGCGGTCGCATACAGGCCCGATATGTCCTTCACAGCCGGCCGCCCGCTAAATTGCCTGACGCCAACCATAAAATCGTGCCCGCCCGGATATGGCGAACCGATCAGCACCACATTGCCAGTATCGGAGACATAAATATTACGTGTGCCGCTCAGCAGCGGGCTGGTGCTGCCCAGCGAAATGGTGCCGATTCCGTCCGCGCCCATAGCGAAACTAGCTCCCCCTACGGTCTCGGTCACCGGCACGCCATTTTGCAGATTGGCCGCATGCCCGCTGGCGCGGAATAGGCCGATGGCCCCGCCCAGGGCGACCGGCAGGCTGAATAGTGCGGAACGAACGCCCGTTGCCAGGCCGCTCTGCAATTCAAACGAGCTCACGGAATATGTACCCTGAAACAGCGCAACGCCCTGTCCGGCAGCGGGGGCGGGAATGGCCGCGAACAAATCGAATGTGTTGTCGCCGCTTTCCGTGGTAGATCCTACAATCAGCTCGCTCCCCAGCCGCGCATTGATCCCAAAGCCATTCCGCTGCGGATTCGAAATCGTCATCGCGCCGGAGGTCTGCACTGAATAGGAGCCGGTGCCGGTGAGCGGGGTGGCCGCCAGAATGCCGACCGTTTGGGACCCATCGACAGTGAACCGGCCAGCGCCATCGAAGAAAAGCGAGCCTAATGAGGAGGTGGTGGCCGTAATATTGCCTGAAGCATCCGTGGAGAACTGAATCTGGCGGAAGAAATACCGGCCATTCACGCTCGCGTTTCGGGGCGGCGCGGTCAGGCTTTGTGCGGCGGCCGCCAGCGGTAGCACCAAGACCAGTGCAAAGGTCGCCAGGAACTTGCTCATCTCTTCTAATATTAGATGTTAAAAAGGCTCAATCCGTTGAGCAGCTATAAAGCGGCAGCAACTACATGCCGATAAGAGTGTTAAGCCCAATAGCCCCCTTTCGGAGATCCTTTTTCATGGTCAGAGTCTTCATTCAGCGCTTTCTGGTACTTGCATTACTTGTCTGTCTCCTCATTCCGGGCTCGTCGCCCGTTTTCGCCCAGTCCGTTGCCGCCGTGGAACTGCCGGATCATTCCGAATGCGCGTTTTTTGGCCCGAACCGGGAAAAATTCATGCAGTCTTCGCTGCGCCTGGCGGGTATGCAGCAAGAATCCACGCTTTCGAAAACCACACGAATGGTTGCGCGTGCCATTTCTCCGTTCAGCGTCTCCTTCAACAGTCTGGCCGATGTTGCGCCGTCCCCCAGCACTAGTTTCGCGGCATCCCCGCAGCCGGACTCTATCGACTATTACATCCAGCAGGATTTGAAGGCGAACAACGTAACTCCCGCCGATAAGACTGACGATTACACCTTCATCCGCCGCGTCACGCTTGACTTAACGGGCCGCATTCCCACCCCCGACCGCGTTACGGCCTTTGTCAGCGACCCCGCGGCGGATAAGCGAGCCAAGCTGATCGATGAGCTTTTGGCGAAGCCGGAATGGGTGGACAAGTGGACCATGTATTTCGGCGATCTTTACCAGAACAACGCCTCGAACGTGACCGGGACGCAGCGGCGCGCCGAAGGCCGGAATGCGTTTTATAAGTACATTCACGATTCCCTGCTTTCGAATAAGCCCTACAACACCATTGCCACTGAGATGATTGCGGCGCAGGGCGGGAATAATTTCGACCAGGCCAACGGGCAAATAAACTGGCTGATTGGCGGCGTGGTCAGCGGCGGCCCGCAGCAGGACATTTTCGATCAGCAAGCCGCCGACGTTGCCGAGCAGTTTTTGGGCATCACGCACATGAATTGTCTTCTGTGCCACAACGGGCGCGGGCATCTGGATTCGCTCAATCTGTGGGCCAGCAAGACCACCCGTTTTCAGGCCTGGCAGCTATCCGCGTTCCTGTCGCATACGGCGGCCGCGCGAAAGAAGATTGTCGACCCCAACATGCCGCAGAACAACAATCTGTACTATTGGTCGCTCGACAAGTACACGGCGGATTATCAATTGGGAAGCACGACCGGGAACCGCCCGGCTCGGGCATACATCGGCACCGGCACAAGCCAGGTGAGAACCGTCACGCCCGCATACCTGTTTGGCGGCGCCAAGCCCAACCCGGGCGAAGATTATCGTACGGCCTTAGCGCGATTCGTCACCGCGGACCCGCAATTTGCGCGCGCCACCGTGAATTACATGTGGGCCCAGTTTTTCGGACGCGGCATTGTCGATCCGCCGGATCAGTTCGATCCAGCCCGCCTGGACGCCTCGAACCCGCCGCCCGCGCCTTGGACGTTGCAGCCCACGAACCCCGCGCTCTTGGAATCGCTGACCAAACACTTCATCGACGGCGGCTTCGATCTGAAAGCTTTGCAGCGCGAAATTGCGAATTCGGAGACCTACCAGCTCTCCTCCGCTTACGCCGGCGATTGGGACATCGCTTACGAAAAGTTTTTCGCTCGAAAATTCGTGCGCCGGTTGTGGGCTGAGGAGATTCACGATGCCGTGGTTCAAGCAACGAACGTCGTCCCGTCTTACACCGTGAATGGCTTTTCGAACGATTCGACCACCTACAGCGTGGTTTCGCCGGGATTCGGCAAAGTCTCCTTCGCCATGCAGTTGCCCGATGTAATCGGAATGCCCGGCGGCGCCGTGACCACGTTCCTCGACACCTTCCTGCGCGGCGACCGGGACGCGAACCCGCGCCGTCCGGATGGTTCCATCCTGCAGGCCTTGAACATGATGAACGATTCGTTTGTCGAGACTCGCGTCAAGGCCACCGCGATGAATGGCCTCCTGGCGAAAAGCATCAATTTGTCTAATCCGCAGTTGGTCAACGTGCTCTACCTGAACGTGCTTTCCCGCAAGCCTAACGGTGAGGAAATGAACACGGCGGTGCAAAAACTTGCCTCCGCCAGTAACCGCACCACCGCGGCGGAAGATCTGTTCTGGGCGCTGTTCAACAAGGTCGATTTCATTTTCAATTACTAAGGAGACGGAACCATGGACAGTCAAAATAAGTTCGACAAACTGATTGAGCGGTATCCGCACCCTACAAAATCGTTTTACGCGCGGCCTCATCTCTCGCGGCGGCATTTCTTTCAACTCGCGGGAGCGGGCGTCACGGCTTCGTTTCTGGCAAACAAGCTTCCGGCGGCCCCGGTAATCTCTACTTCGGGTTCCGCAGCCATGAAAAACACCGCCAAGAATGTCGTTTTCATTCTTCTGGCCGGTGCGCCCAGCCATACCGATACGTTCGATCTGAAAATGATCGACGGCATCACGCCGGCAACCTTCAACCCGGCCACCGTAAATAACATATTCTGGCCCACTGGCTTGATGCCCAAGCTAGGCGCACAATTGAGCGATATCGCGATTGTCCGTTCCATGCGCGCCTGGGCGCTGGTCCACGGTCTGGGGCAGAATTGGGTCCAGATCGGCCGCAATCCGGCGGCTGTGCTCGGCAATATTTCTCCCAATATCGGCAGCGTGGTGGCCATTGAAAAGGAACGTGATCGCAGGACGAGCCAGGTCTTTCCCACCTTTCTGGCCCTGAATTCCTCAAGCGGCGCGGGGCCCGGCTACTTCAATTCACAATATGCTCCGTTTCGCGTGGCGCCCTCCACGGGCGGAATCGCGAATACCACCAACAGCACCGGGCAGCAGCGCTTTGGCGACCGCTACGATCTGCTGCATCACCTGGACGACAATCTGCGCCAGAACTCCCCCTACGGCAAGCCCGTGGAAGATTACGACAAGTTCTATCAAGCCGCTCAGGGCATGATGTACAACCCCGTGGTGAGTAAAGCTTTCCAATACACCGCGGCCGAAAGCGCACGCTATGGCGGTACCGGCTTCGGGAACTCTCTGCTGGTGGCCAAACAGGTGCTCTCCGCCGATCAGGGCACCCGGTTCGTCCAGGTCACCCAAGGGGGCTGGGACATGCACCAGAATATCTACCAGCAAACCCAGCTTCCGAACATGGCTAAGCTGCTCGACGATGGCCTCTCCACCTTTCTGGCGGATTTGAAGTCTTCCGGCCAGCTGGATAGCACGCTTGTCGTTATGCTCGGCGAATTCGGCCGCACCACCGGTAAGCTTTCCGCCGCGGGGGGGCGCGATCACTTCCTCCAGCAATTCGTCATGTTCGCCGGCGGCGGCGTCAAGGGCGGCAAAACTATCGGCGCAACCGATGCCACCGGCTCGAACACCGTCGATTCCGGATGGTCCCGCCAGCGCGACATCAAGCCGGAAGACGTGGAAGCCACCATCTACTCGGCCATGGGTATCGATTGGACCACTGTCCGTCATGACGATCCCTTGGGGCGAGGCTTCTATTACGTCCCGAACTCCGATCAGGACATTTACGGCCCCATCAACGAACTCTGGAGCTAAAAATCATAGATCGCATGTTTTGAAGGGTTTATAGATTTTTCTTGTCACTCTCCTCTCTGGTGTGCTAATAATACTAGTCGGAAGCAACTGGCTTCCGATCTAGCTCGATTCCCAACAAACCAGAGGTTCAAACTATGAATATTCGTCCGTTGTATGACCGCGTGGTCGTCAAGCGCGTCGAGGAAAAAGAGGCCATGCAAGGTGGTCTGTACATCCCCGATTCCGCGAAAGAAAAACCCCAGGAAGGTGAAGTTGCCGCAATTGGGCATGGCAAGCGCCTGGAAGACGGAAAAGTGGTGCCCCTTGAAGTGAAAGTGGGCGACCGCATCCTCTTCGGCAAGTACTCCGGTAGCGACATCAAGATCGATGGCGTGGAATACATGATCATGCGCGAGGATGAGATTTTAGGAATCCTCGACAAAAAGTAAGGCCAGTCCCAGGAGACTAGAGAAAAATCATGGCAAAACAAATTGTTTATGCGGATAACAGCCGGCAGGCGATCCTGCGCGGCGTGAATCAGTTGGCTGACGCTGTGAAGGTCACCCTCGGCCCCAAGGGCCGCAATGTGGTTCTCGAGAAAAAGTTTGGCGGCCCCACCATCACCAAAGACGGTGTGACTGTTGCGAAAGAGATTGAGCTGAAGGACCCGCTGGAAAACATGGGCGCGCAGATGGTGCGTGAAGTCGCGTCGAAGACCAGCGACGTGGCCGGCGATGGCACCACCACGGCCACCATTCTGGCGCAGGCGATTTTCCGTGAAGGCGTGAAAGCTGTCACCAGCGGCGCGAACCCCATGCAGATGAAGCGCGGGATCGATAAAGCTGTCGAAATCGCCGTGGCCGCCGTGCAAGCCATGTCGAAGCCGGTTTCGGGCGACATGATTGCCCAGGTTGGCACCATTTCCGCCAACAGCGATCACACCATCGGCGGCATCATTGCCGAAGCGATGAACAAAGTGGGCAAAGATGGCGTCATCACCGTGGAAGAATCGAAGACCATGGTGACTGAGCTTTCCACCGTGGAAGGCATGCAGTTCGATCGCGGCTATCTCTCCCCGTATTTCGTCAGCGACCCCGAGCGCATGGAAGTTGTGCTCGAGGATCCCTACATCCTGATCCACGAAAAGAAGATCAGCAACATGAAAGATCTTCTGCCGTTGCTCGAACAGATTGCCCGTTCCGGCAAGCCGCTGCTGATTATCGCCGAAGAAGTGGAAGGCGAAGCGCTGGCCACTCTGGTTGTCAACAAGCTGCGCGGCACGCTGAATGCCTGCGCCGTGAAGGCTCCGGGCTTTGGCGATCGCCGTAAGGCGATGCTGGAAGACATCGGCGTTCTCACCGCCGGCAAGGCCATCTTCGAAGAAACCGGCATCAAGCTGGAAGGCGTGAAGCTGGAAGATTTGGGCCGTGCCAAGCGCGTCACCGTCGACAAAGACAACACCACCATCGTCGATGGCGCCGGTCAATCGAAGAACATCGAAGGCCGCATCAAACAGTTGCGCGCTCAGATTGAAGACACCACGTCCGATTACGACCGTGAGAAGCTGCAGGAACGTTTGGCGAAGCTCGCCGGCGGTGTTGCGGTGATCAAGGTCGGCGCGGCCACGGAAACCGAAATGAAGGAAAAGAAGGCCCGTGTGGAAGATGCGCTTCATGCAACGCGCGCGGCTGTGGAAGAAGGCATTGTTCCCGGCGGCGGCGTTGCGCTGCTCCGCGCGTCCAAGGCTCTCCACGGTAAGAAGCTGGAAGGCGATGAGCAGTTCGGCTTGGACATTGTCCGCCGCGCTTGCGAAGAGCCGCTCCGCCAGATCGTGCTGAACTCTGGCCACGAAGGCGCGATTGTTGTCGAAAAAGTTCGCTCGAACGACAACAACAACTTCGGTTACAACGCGTCTACCGATCAGTATGAAGATCTGGTGGCTGCCGGCGTAATCGATCCAACCAAGGTCACGCGCACCGCTCTCCAGAACGCCGCCTCCATCGCCAGCCTGATGCTGACCACGGAAGCGATGATCTGCGAAATCCCGGAGAAGAAAGCTGCCTCCGGCGGCGGACCCGGCGGCGGCCACGGCCCCGAAGGCATGGACTACTAAGCACTCAAAGTCCAAACCCGTTGCAAGGAAAGGCCGCAGTCTCGCAAGAGGCTGCGGCTTTTTCATTCAGCGATTTAGAATAGAGACTACCGTGCATCCCGAAAAAGCACTTCTGCGCAAAGCCGGGGAGGCCATCAAGCGTTTCGACATGATTCGTGAGGGCGACCGTATTGCCGTTGGCGTTTCCGGCGGCAAGGATTCGCTGGCATTGATTGAGGCGTTGCGGCTGCTGCAGCGGCGGTCACCCGTGAAGTTTTCGCTTTGTGCTTTCACCATTGAGCAGGGCAAATTTGTGCGTCCCGTGGAACCCGTTGGCGAACTCATCCGGCAGCGCGGCATTGAATGGGTTCACTACACCGATCAGGCGTCGCTCAACCTGATTGAGGAAAAGCCAGAGCATGGCTGCGATTTGTGCAGCCGCTATCGCCGCCGGGCTGTATATGAAGTAGCGCGCAACTTGGGCGCGAACGTGATTGCTCTGGGACACACCGCTGATGACGCTTGCGAATCGCTGCTTCGGAATGCCATGTACAATGGCCGGCTCAGCGCCTTACCTGCCGTCGTCAATTCGCGCGAAGGCACGGTGCGTATCATCCGGCCGCTAATTTACGTCTCTGAAGAAATTACCAGCGCCTTCGCCGAGCAGCTTGGCATTCCCATTGTTCCCTGCGTCTGTTCTTTCAAGACCGACACCGTTCGTGGCCACATTCGCGATGCCATGGCAGAGCCGGGTGTGAAGCAGAGCCTGCTCTCCGCCATTGGTAATATCGATGCGCCTCGCCTGCTGGACCCGCGCTATCTGAATCAGACCGGGGCGGCGGATGCGATGCAGGAAGACCTGTTCACCATCCTGGCCTGATGAGCGCCTCTTGATTCTCGACGTCGGCTGCGGCATCAACAAGTTCCCGGGAGCGATCGGGCTCGACAACAACCCAGCCACCCGTGCGGACGTACTTGCCGACCTCGACAAGTTTCCATACCCGTTCCGCACGCACAGCTTCGATGCGCTACGTGCCATTCATGTCATCGAACACGTGACCGACGTGATTAAGACCATGGAAGAATTTCACCGCCTGGTTCGCCCCGGAGGCCGCGTCCACATCGAAACGCCCCATTACACCGACTACAGTTCCTTCTGCGACCCCACGCATAAGCACCACCTGAACAGCTTCAGCTTTCGCTATTTCGGCCAGAACCATGGCGGCTTCGGCTATTACACGCGCGCGCGCTTCCGTGAGATTTCCGTATACGTCAAACTACTCTCCTTCTGGAAATGGTTAGGTTTCGAGTTTCTGGTCAACACGTTCCCGCGCTTCCGCAAATTCTGGGAACACTACCTTTGCTTCGTGGTGCGCGGCAAATCGATGGAGTTCGATTTTGAGCCTGTACCTGATGTTGGATCGCCTGCGCGCCCGGTTGCGCCGGAAGCGTTACGCTCCGGAAAGGGCGCTGGCAACGCTAGGTGAAGATCTGGCCATGCGCTTTTTGCGCAAACGGAAGTACACCATCGTGGCGCGCAATTACCGGCCGCGCGTGGGCAATGGCGAAATCGATCTGATCGGATGGGATGGCGATGTGCTGGCCTTCATCGAAGTAAAAACTCGCGGCTCCGATGCAACAGGCTCGCCCGAACGCGCCGTAGACCCTGAAAAGCAGCGCAACCTGATTCGCGCCGCCCAGGCATATTCGCGAAGCGCGAAGGTAGCCTGGGACCAAGTGCGGTTCGACGTGGTCACGGTGATTGCAGAGCCCGCTCCCCGCATTGAACTCTATCGCGACGCTTTCGGCACTACTGCAGCGGCGGCATCGCGTAATAGCCCTTACGCGCCTGCACCTTCAAGTTCTTATCGGCAAGCCTGAGTTCAGTCTTGTGATAGCTGCCATCTTTGCGATCGGTAAACGGCGTCCAGCCGATGGCATACTGGCTTCGCATCTCCTGCTGAAGCTGTGAAAAGGCATCGGCCAACGTGTGCCCGCGATCCACCTTGAAAACCCGCCCGCCTGTGTCTTCCGACATCTGCTTCAGGTAGCCCTCACCGCCGCCGCCGAAGCTCAAGCCGCCGCGATTGTAAAAGTAAGGGTCCACATAATAGATGCTGTAAATCACAGCGTCGGCCTTCTGCGCCTGCTCAATCGCCTGTTTGATGGAATAGCTGCTGCCCTGGTCTTCGCCGTCGGTAATCAGCACAATCGCCTTGCGGCCCACTTCCTTCGCCAGCCTGTCATTTGCGGCCAGATACACGGCGTCGTACATCACGGTGCCGCGTGGCTTGTTCGCCGTGGGCACAGGCCCGCCACCGAAGCCGACGCCGGCATTCAAACGAAGCCTATCCAGCCCTTCCTGCAGCAGCTTGGGCGAACCGGTCAGATCCTGCAGCAGTTCCGAATCGGCGCCGAAGCTAATCACGAAGGCGACGTCTTTCTTCTTCAGCACCTGCTGGAAGAAGGCAGCCGCCGCGCGCTTTTCTATGTCGATCAGGTTGACCTGGCTGCCGCTCACGTCCACCAATAGCCCGATTGTCAGCGGCAGGTCCGTTTCGCGCGTGAAGTATTTGATGGGCTGCGCCTTGCCGTCTTCGAAGAGCTGAAAATCTTCCTTCGCCAGCGTGGGCACCAGCGCGCCATGCTTGTCCCGGACCGCGCAGAACATGTTGACGATATTCACGTCAACCTTGATCGGCTCGGAGCCATCTTGCGCGATCAGCGCGGCGGCGGCCACAACGGCGCCGGCGGCAAATACAAATCGATTCATAATGATCTAGTAAGACGCACGGCTTTCGCGCCGTGTTTCATTGTACGCATGGAGCATATCCTCAACCACCTTTCGAAAGATCCCGTGCTGGCCGCAATCGTGAAGCGCGTGGGCCCATTTACCATGGCCTACCGGGACCCGACGTTCGAGGCGCTGGTGCGCTCCATTGTCTCGCAGCAGCTTTCCACCACGGTGGCCCGCGTGATTTTCGGCCGTTTGGAGAAGGCGCTTCGCGGCCGCGAAATGACGCCCGAAAACTTGCTGCGTCTGCGCGTGACCACCATGCGCAAGGTGGGCCTTTCCGGCCAGAAGGCGGAGTACATCCGCTCACTGGCACGCCACGCGATAGACGGATCGCTGCCCTTTCCCAGCCTGGGCGCGATGGACGATGAGGCGGTGATCGCGCGGCTGGTTCAGGTGAAGGGCGTGGGCGTTTGGACCGCGCACATGTTCCTGATGTTCGGCTTGCGCCGCCCGGACATTCTGGCCGTGGGCGATCTTGGCGTTCGCCAAGCCATTCAGCGCGCCTATGGATTGGAGAAAATGCCCACGCCGGCGGAGGTGGAGCAAATCGCTGAGCACTGGCATCCGCACTGCAGCGCGGCTTGCTGGTACCTTTGGCGGAGCCTTGAAAACGGCGGCGAAATTTGAACTTGCGGTAGAATAAAAGCTTGTCGGCGGCGTAGCTCAGGTGGTTAGAGCGACGGTCTCATAATCCGTAGGTCCGCAGTTCGAGTCTGCGCGCCGCCACCATTTTCATTTCTTCAGTTCGCCTTCCAGCGCTTCCAATTCCCGCCCCGCCTCCGACCATTTCCCTTGGCCTTGTAATTCACGGTAGCGCTGCAAGTGCCGGCGCAAACTGTCCAGCTTGCCGGAATCGGTAATCGTGGACGGGATCGTATTGGTGGTTGTACTTTGCGGCGCGTCCAATAAAGCACCGGGACTACCCGCGCCCAATTGCGCGATTGCCTGCTCGTAGGTGTCTGTATAAATCAGCCTGTTCCCGATTCCCAGCACCACCTTTTTCAATTGAGGCATGCGTGCTTCGGTAGCCTGCAAGTAAATCGGCTCTACATAGAGAAACGTGTTGTCCACGGGCAGCACCAGCATCTGGCCACGCAACACCGTAGAGCCCTGTTGGTTCCAGAGCGTCAGGTCTTTCGAAATATTCTGGTCCTGATTGATGCTGGCCGCGATCTGCATCGGCCCCGGCGTGAGCTGTTGCTTCGATAGCTCCAGCAGCGCAAGTTCGCCCAGATGTTCGCCGTCGCAGCGCGCGGCCAGCACGCCGATCAGGTTCTGTTTCGTGCGCGGCGTGAAGCTGGTCATCAGCAGAAACTCCGGCTTTTCTTCACCGGGTAAAGTCGCCACCAGATAGGTGGGCGTCACCGGTTGAGCCTGGCCGTTCTGGCCGGAAACATACTGCGCCAGATCCCACAAGTCTTCCTTGTTATAGAAAGCCTGCGGGTTGGTCATATGATAGGTGCGGTAAATTTCCGCCTGCACACTAAACAGAATTTCCGGATAGCGCGCATGGGCCTGAATGCCAGCCGGCATTTCTGAGCGCGGATGGAACAACTCAGGAAACAGGTTCTGATACGCGCGAACGATCGGGTCCGAAGGGTCGAAGATGTACAGCTTAGTATCGCCATCGTACGCATCCACCGTGGCCTTCACGGAGTTGCGAATATAGTTGAAGTTTCCAAAGCGTTCGATAGTCAACGTGCGCGAATAGGGGTGCGCGTTCGAAGTAGTGTAGCCATCCAGCATCCACACCATGCGTCCTTCGGGTGTGACCACCAGATAGGGGTCGCCGTCCCAGCTCAGGAAGCCAGCCAGCTCTTGCAAACGGTCCGCCACCTTGCGCCGGATCATCATACGGCTTTCCGGCGTCAGGTATTGCGTCAGCAGAATGTTCGGATCGCCCTCGTGAACCGCCGCGGCCAGGCGCATGGGCAGCGATGAAATGGGAAAGCCACCCTTGCCGTTGTAGCGCGATTTTACGTTGTCGTTGCCTGAAGGGTAATTGAACTCTTCCTGCGCGGTGCGTACAAAGACGGGCTCATGCATCACCTCGCCGTAATAAATTTCCGGGTGCTCAATCTTCAGCGAAGGCGTGTGGACATCGGGCGGCATGTTCTCCACCAGGTACACTGGCCGGCCTTCGGGCGTGATCTTACTTACCTCCGCCAGAGCCACGCCATAGCCGTGCGTATAGATGAAGTGCGGGTTGATCCAGCTCGCCCGCGCGTCGGGCAGGTTGCGGATATCCAATTCGCGCGCGGCGAGCAGGACCTGGCGATACTGCCCATCGATCGTGTAGCGGTCTAAATCCGGATCGTTGAAAACATAGTATGTGCGCAGGGCCTGCTGTTGAGACACGGTGTCATGAAAGGGCCGCCAATCCCACAGGCGAACATTATCCAGCAGTGGCTTATGCGCCACCGTATCGATGCTGGTGGCCGGCTTGGTCTTAAACTCCAGCTCCTTCACGCGCTGTTCCAAGCCGTACGCGGAACGCGTGGCATGGATGTGCGTCTCTATATAGGAGCGCTCCAGCGAAATTTCGTTGGGCTTCACATACAAACTTGAGACCAGCTTGGGAACGATGAAATCGATCGGCATCGCCAGGATCATGATGCCCGCCAGTATCCAGCGTCCGGCGGCCACGAAAGCCGCGGCGGCCAGTGCAGCGCCCACCAGCAGCCATTGCAACGGCAGCGCGATATTGGCATCCACGTAATCGATACCAGTCATGAAGCCGTGCTCATTGTGGACCATCTCATAACGGCCCAGAAAAAACTTCACCGCGAAGGCCAGCAGCAGGATGGCTAAAGCGCCGCGCAGGAAGCGCGATTCCAGACCGCCCGAAAGCCGAAGCACGCTCAGATCGATCCGCTCCATGTTGCGCAACTCGGGCATGCGATAGCGCAGCTGCCACGCGCGCGCGGCCAACCAATACACAACAATCGCCCCGATCATCAGCGCCAATAGAAAGCGCCGCAGCTCTTCATAAAATGGGAGATCGAAAAGGTAAAACGAGAGGGGCTTGCCGAACACCGCATCGTGAAACGAACCCGGAATTTCAGCCAGAGACCTGCTTCCCGCAAAGCGCACCACGGTCCAGGAATCGAGCGTGGCGGAAGCAATCAGGAAAGCGATGAAAACAAGGAACACCGACATTACCCACCCATAGGCGCGGTGTTCGCGCAGACGAGTGTCCGCGAAACGAAGCGCATAGCGATGCGCCAACAGCAGTACGGCGGCGGATAAAATTGTCGCCAGAGCCACCGGCGCCACGCCATAGAGATACACGTTCAACCACGTTTCCAGCTGGCCCAGCTCATTCCACCACTGGTATTCAATGACGAACGAAGCCAGCCATCTGCCCAACAGCAGCAGAACAAAACCGGCAATTAAAATCTTGAGAAGCCTGGGCGGCGATTGAGCGCGGCCCCGTTGAATACGCGATTGACTACGCGGCGGGAACACAACTGAAGTTTATCAGGCGCTCCAAACTAAGCGGCCGGCAACGATAGTGGCTACAGGCCCGCCGGTGAATTGCATGTTGTGAAAGGGTGAATTGCGGCTCTTCGATTGCGAAAGATTCACATCGTAAGTCCAGGCGCGGCCGGGGTCGAAGATAGTGATGTCGCCGGGCGCTCCCATAGCGAGTGTGCCGGCAGCCAGACCCAGCACGGTCGCAGGCCCGGTCGTAAACAGCTCTATCATGCGCGCAACTGAAATCCTTCCGGTATGCACCAGCGTCTTCAGCGTGAGCCCAATGGCTGTTTCGAGGCCAGTGATGCCGAAGGGGCAGCGTTCGAACTCCTGCATCTTGTCATTGCCCGCGTGCGGCGCATGATCTGTCGCGATCACGTCGATTGCGCCGGAGACCACGCCTTCAATTACCGCGTCCACATCTACCGCGCATCGTAGCGGCGGCTTCATTTTATAGTTGCTGTCGTATTCGCGCAGTTCTTCATCGTGCAAAACAAAATGGTGCGGAGTGGTTTCAGCAGTCACGCGCAAGCCGCGGCTCTTGGCAAAGGCAACCATGGCGACTGCGTGGCGCGTGGAGATGTGGGCCACGTGATAACGCGCGCCAGTGGCTTCAGCCAGGATGATATCGCGCGCCACCATCACGTCTTCCGAACTGGAAGGAATGCCGCGCAGACCTAAGCGTGTGGACATGACGCCTTCATGCATGTCGCCGCCCGCGCTGAGGTTCAAGTCCTCACAATGATCGATCACGGGCAGATCGAGCGAGTGGGCGAACTCCATCGCGCGCCGCATCACGCGCGAATTCATAACCGGGCGGCCATCGTCTGAAATAGCGACGATGCCGGCCTTCTTCATGGACCCAATGGCTGCGAGCTCTTCACCGGCGGAACCTTTAGTGATCGCCCCAATGGGCAGAACATTTACAATCGCGTTTTGTTTCGCGCGGGAAACGATGTAGCTGGTGACGGTGGCGCTATCGTTCACGGGGCTTGTGTTCGGCATGCAGCAGATGGTGGTGAAGCCTCCCGCCGCAGCCGCGCGCGCACCGCTTTCAATGGTCTCCGCATGCTCCATGCCGGGTTCGCGCAGATGCACGTGCATGTCAATGAAGCCGGGCGCGACAATCATTCCCTTGGCATCGAAGTGCTGCGTGCCATCGGGCGCGGATTCGGCGAACATGCCGTCCACAATAATCACATCGCGTATGCCATCGAAACCTGTTGCGGGATCGATCACGCGGCCATTGCTCACGATGAGTGAACTCATGCCAGCACCCGCTCCAGCACCGCCATGCGCACTGCGATTCCGTTTTCCACCTGATTCAAAATGACCGACCTTTGTGAATCCGCTACCTCGCTGGACAACTCGCGGCCCCTGTTGATAGGGCCGGGATGCATCACGATGGCATGCGGTTTCGCCAGCGCCAGGTGTTCCAGACGAAGCCCGAAAAATTGAAAATATTCGCCCGCTGACATGGGCACTTCATGCTGCCGCTCCAGTTGCACACGCAGCATCATAATTACGTCGGCATCCTGAATGGCTTCCCTGATGTTGTGCGTGAGCGTCACGCCCGATGCAAGTTGCGCCAGTTCGCGTGGCAGCAGCGAAGCCGGGCCGCAGAGCACTGTATGCGCACCGAATTTGGAAAGCAGATGCACGTTGGAACGAGCCACGCGGCTGTGCGCTATATCGCCGATGATAGCCACTCGCAAGCCTTCCAGCGTTGGCCGCTGATCGAGTATGGTTCGCGCATCCAGCAGCGCTTGCGTGGGATGTTCGTGCGTGCCGTCGCCGGCATTGATGATGGGGATCGGCAGATGCCGCGCCAGAAAATGTGGTGCACCGGAAGCGGCATGACGCATCACAATGGCTTGCGGCCGCATGGCGCCCAAAGTGTTCAGCGTATCCACCAGCGATTCGCCCTTGCTCACGCTCGATCCCGATGCCGTAATGGAAAGAGCCTCCGCGCCCAGCCGCTTGGCTGCGATTTCAAAGCTGGTCCGCGTACGCGTGGAGGCTTCGAAAAAAAGATTTACCACCATCTGCCCGCGCAACGTCTCGTGGCGCTGGAACGATTGGCCTGCTTGCGGCTGAAAGTGTTTCGAACGTTCGAGCAGCGCTTCAATTTCGGAGCGCTCCAGATGTTCGATGCCGAGCAGGTTCAAATTTTCTCCACCAGCAGCACCTTTTCCATCTCGTCGATTTCCTGAAACTTCACCTCTATAATTTCATTGGCCGCCGTCTGCACAGTTCTGCCGATGTACTGCGCTTCAATGGGCAATTCGCGATGGCCGCGATCGATCAGCACCAACAGTTGAACACGCGAAGGGCGGCCATGATCGAAGAGTGCGTCCAGCGCGCCGCGAATGGTTCTGCCCGTGTACAACACGTCATCCATCAGGATGATTTCTTTGCCCTGCACGGAGAAGGGAATTTCCGTCGCGCCCACCACCGGCTTCACGCCGACAGTGGTCAGGTCGTCGCGGTACAAATTGATATCCAGAATGCCCACCGGCACATCGCGATCTTCCAACGAAGCAATCTTGCGGGCCAACCGCTGAGCCAGGGGAACTCCGCGCCGGCGAATGCCGATGAAGGCGAGATCTTCCAGGCTGCGGCTGCGCTCCAGAACCTCATGCGCAAGGCGCACCAACGTCCGGTCGATCTCGGACGCGCTCATCAATTGCCCTTTTTCGCGTGTTAGCGCCATCCGGAATAGTTTAGCGCGGTACCTCTATTTGCCGCCTTAATAGGGGCAATCGTCGCTGCCGATGGGGGCTCCATCGGGCGGGTCGGCTGGCTTCGAGACTGTGATTCGCCTGGGATCTTTTTCAAATTCCCGAATCTGATTTGCCGCGTAGAGAAAATGCGCCTGGCGCCCGTCATCGGTTTTGGATGCAGCCTCTGCGTGCGTCTCCAGGTACTCCCGAAGCTTCATCAGCTTCCAGAACGCAATGGCGCGCGCCTGTTCGCTTGCTTCGTCATTCGCGGCCAGCTGCATCAAGCGGTACAGCACCACGTTGTCTACAGTACGGCCCACTTCGGAAGAAAGCGTTCCGCCGGCACGGTTGCCGGTCCACGTGGCCGCCAGCAGCTTATCCAGCATCTCGCCCAAGCCGGGGTTGGCCTGATCGCGAGCGTGATATTCCACCAGTCGCGTGGCGCGCTCTGGATTGAGCATCAGCGCGATGGTCAGATCGGCAGCAGATTCGGCGGCGGACAGCGCGTCAAAAGTAACGCCGGTGCGAATGTGAAAATCCTCGCGTGTGCGCGGATAGCCGTGGGCGCGCGGCGGCAGCAAGCGCAGCAGCCTCTCCGGAATGGTGAGTGCTTTCGGGTCGAGCGTGGTTAAGAGTGCTGTCAGTGCGGCACGCTGCCCGGTGGGCGCAACAATTTTCGTGACCGTCTGCCCGTCGCCGCGAAGCGCATAGGTGTAGTCCAGACCGCCGAGTGTTTTCGCCGCCGCTTCCGTTTGATAGCGATGATACATATAGACCGGCACCAGCATGTCTTCCATGCTGCTCATGGGCAAGCCGAAGCGAACCTTCTTCTCTGAGAACCGATCCAGCGCCTTCGCCCGCAAGGCCATGATGCGGTTCAATTCATCCACCGCATTCGTGCCGCTGTCCCACAAGTGCGAAGCGGGATGTGCGCCGCCGGGTGCGCGCGAATCGAAATCGGTGATAAAGGTCAGGCCCTTGTTCGCTGCGTCTTTGATGATCCTGTCCAGCGCCGGCTGCACTGCTGTTCCCGGTAGAAAATCCTGATAGCCCCAGGCGATGGCCACCTTGTCCCAATCGCCGATGCCGGTTGCATAGGCATCGGCAATGTCCACGGTGCCATCGGCGCTCAGCTTCACCGTGGGCGGCGGGTAGTCCATTACGGACGCGCGGTTATGCGTGCTGGCAATATAGTTGTGCGAGAGCCCCAGTGTATGGCCCACTTCATGCGCGGCAAGCTGGCGCGTGCGGGCCAACACCAGATTCAGCATGCGCGGATCGGCAGGCTTACCTTCGTCGTAGTTGGCAACCAGACCTTCGGCAATCAGGTAATCCTGGCGCGAACGCAGCGATCCCAAAGTCACCTGGCCCTTGATGATTTCGCCTGTGCGCGGATCATGCACGCTAGCGCCATAAGACCAGCCTCGCGACGAGCGATGCACCCACTGGATGATGTTGTAGCGCACGTCCATGGGGTCGGCATCGTCCGGCAGCATCTTCACTTGAAACGCGTTGCGATAACCTGCGGCTTCGAATGCCTGATTCCACCATCCCGCGCCTTCCAGCAGTGCCGAACGTATCGGCTCCGGCGTGCCAGGGTCCAGGTAATAAACGATGGGCTTCACGGGTTCGCTCATCGCGGCTGAGGGGTCTTTCTTGCGTAGGCGATGCCGGGCGATCACGCGCTTCTGCAGCGGCTCGCTAATGGGAGTGCCGAAATCGAAATAGCTTTGGCCGTTGTAGCCGGCGCGCGGATCGAAAGCGCGGGGCGAATAATCGTCATCGGGAAGAGCGATGAAGGAATGGTGCTCACGCACTGTGATGGAATCGGGGCTGGGCACCACGTCGCGCACATACCGGCCAGGTTGCTCACCGGCGAAAGTAAGCGTCGCTTCCACTTCCGTGTTCAGCGGGAAGTTCTTCGTGCGCTGCATGTAGAGCGCGGAGCGTGCCGGGTCCAAACGAAACGTGCCTTGCTTCGCGCGAGTCAATGCTTCAGGAACGTGATGCGCGTCGCGCAGGTAAAACTGCGTGGCGTCCACCAGTACGCGGCCATTCTCTTCGGCCTCCACGGTGAAGCCGTAAATCACTGAGGTTGCGAAAGCTTCCTCCACCGAAGCGCGCTCCTTTGGGTTCTGGCTGGTGGCGCGGAAGCCATAGTTCGGCTGCACCATCAGAACTTTCGGGCCGCTGCGTTCGAACTTCACGATGCGGCTGCCGCCCAGTTGCCCCCGATCAAGGCCGATATCGTTCGAGCCGACGCCCGCCGGGAGCGAATCGACGTACAGGAACTCGCTCGAGAAATGCTCGATTTCGAGGTACAGCTTGCCGGCCTTCGCATCGTAGTAGAGCGGGAAATAGCCCGGCATTTTTTGCCAGGCCGTAGTCTTACTGGCGATGGTCTGGCCGAATCCGGCCACCGCGCAAAGCAGGCAAATCAGCAATCGCATGTCAGGCAAGTGTAGCAATGCCCGACAAAACTTCCGTTGGGCCGGCCGTGCCCGTGCCTTTCTTCATTACGGTGATGGAGGCCACGCGATTGCCCAGCGCCGCCGCTTCGGCCGGAGTGGCTCCCGCAACCAGCGCGGCCACAGCTCCCGCTGAAAAACTATCGCCCGCGCCGCAAATATCAACCGGATTGGCGATCGGTATGGCTGAGACGAATTCCTCGCCCGATGCACTCAAAAGCAGGGCCCCATCCGGCCCATGCGTCACACAAACCAGCGGCAAATTGGCTTCGTTTCGGAAACTATATATGTTCCTCCCAAACGCAGCCGATTCGTCGCGATTCACTTTCACCATCACATTCCGGAAAAGATGCGGGCGGTTGCGGGAATCCACCCAGATCACCAGCTTCGGCCGCTCCAGGGCTAGCTGCGCCAAACGCTCGCGAATGCGTTCGGTCACCACGCCGCCCGCCGCAGTCTCAGCCTGATCGGAAACGAAAATAGCATCGAACTTGGAGGCAAGCCGGTCGAGATTTTCCAGAATGCCTGCTTCCACGCCGCGTGGCATGTCTACGGTGCGAATAAAATCCACGCGCGGCAGGTCTTCCTGGCCGCTGTTTCCGTTGATCAGTTTGGTGTAGGTGAAGGTCGGGATCTCCGGCGATTCCACCAGCGCGCTTTCAATCCCACCCTTCGCCAAAGCTTGCTTCAATTCGTAGCCGAAGCCGTCCATACCCACAGCGCCCAGCACCGCGACGCGCCCGAAGCCGAGTGCCTTTGCGTTGTTCGCCACCGTGCCACCCGCGCCTGGCGTGACCACGGTTGCCACTACGGCGATGCGCGGCAGGCCAGTCTCGCGCGATGGCTCGCTCCCGGCGGGCTCGTAAGTGCACCAGCGGTCCAGGCAAATATCGCCCAGGATCAGCGCGCTTTTAGCGGGCAACGCGGCGAGGATTTCGCGGTGCGTCATGCCAGCAGCGCTCGTCGCAGCGCGGGGAAGGTGGCGCGATGATCGCCGCGGATGTACATGCTGCGGCCGCCTTCGGCTACGGTGCGCACCAGGATCGTCTTGTGCGGACGAAAGTAATAGCCGGGGTCGTCTTTCGAAAGCTCCCGATGGATGTCGCCCGCGATGGGCACCAGATCGAAGACGGCGGTGGTGAAGTTGGCAATGCGCCGGCTCTCTTGCAGTGCAACGTTGCGCGCCATGCTCAGCGCTTTCAGGTAAACTTCCGGGCCCATGATGGCGGAGCCGAAGTTCAGCAGCACGCCGCCTTCAAGATTCGTGACCGCCTGTGTGAACACCAGAAAATCCCGATAGCTGGCCGCGCCGAACGCTGCGCCGTCGCAATTGGGGTGCTCATGCAGGATGTCGTAACCGATGCCCACATGCACTGTTACGGGAATGCTCAACCGGTAAGCCGCGGCGAGCACGCTGAGATTCTTATCGCGGTAGTCGCTTGTAAGAATCCGGTGGCCAATATGCTCGCCCAAGCCTTCGTCCATGAGGGCGGCTTCTTGCACCCAATCGTTCAGCTCGCCGGTTTCGCGCCACAGGCCGAATTCGCCGGTCTTGATATAGCGGGCCACGCTCTCTGTCGTGGCGCCGATCCGCGCGAGCTCGTAATCGTGAATCGCTCCCGCGCCATTCATCGCGACATGCGTGAAGAAGCCGCGCTCCAGCATGTCGATGAGGAACAGATTCATGCCGGCCTTGAAAACATGCGCGCCCATCATCAGGACGCGCGCCGCGCCGGCCTTCCTCGCTGCGTGAAGCGCAGCCGCCAGCACCGGCAATTGCGCGTCTTCAAACGCGGGCACCGCGGCGTCCAGCGGCAGCCACCATTCGCGCTGCAAGTCGTTCGCTCTTTCGCAAAGAGGTTTGATCAGCAATTTCGAACGGTCAAAAATCGGGTATCGGCCAGCCATGTTTGGGAGAACTCATGATATCTTCTCAGGCAATGAACCGCAGAGTTTTCATTGGTGGCCTGGCCTTCGCCCATCACGTGGTGGGCGCGAACGATCGCGTGACGCTGGCCCTGATTGGAGGGCGCAACCAGGGGCGCGGCGATGCCCTGCGCGCCATTGAGGCAGGCGCTACGTTCAAGACATTTTGCGATCTGGACCAAAGCATTCTTGAGAAAACCGGCGCCGATCTGAACGCAAAGCAGAACCGTATGCCGGGCTTTGAAAAAGATTACCGGCGCGTGCTGGAAGATAAGGACATCGACGCTGTTGTGATCGCAACGCCCGATCATTGGCATGCCATTCAAATGATGAATGCCTGCGCGGCGGGCAAGGATGTGTACTGTGAAAAGCCGCTTTCACAAACCATTCACGAAGGCCATGCCATGCGGGCTGCGGCACGAAAACACAATCGCGTGGTGCAGGTGGGCACGCAGCGCAGAAGCGGCGAACACTTCAAGAGCGCTGTTGAGTATGTCGCTTCTGGCAAGCTGGGCAAGGTTCCCCTCATCAAAGCTTGGATCAATCAGGTGCGGCCCACCATCGGCAGGCCCGCCGATTCCGCACCTCCTCCGGATATCGATTATGACCGTTGGCTAGGGCCCGCGCCCCTGCGTGCGTTCAACCAAAATCGTTTCCATTACAACTGGCGCTTCTTTTGGGATTACGGCAATAGCGAACTCGGCAACCAGGGCATCCATGTTTTGGATGTGGCTCTGTGGGCCATTCAGTCGACGCATGGCTACGAAAATTTCCAGTGCCTGCCGAAGCGCATCTCATCCACGGGCGGCATCTATTGGCTGGACGATGCCAAAGAAGTTCCCGATACCGAAGTGGTGAGCTATGACTATGGCCACACGCTTTTGAATTTCGAGTTGCGCAGCTTCGCGGTGGACCACTTGATGCCTGGCAAAAGCAAGGCCGGTTCCACCGATTTCTACACCGCCTTCTACGGCACCGAAGGCACGCTGCTGCTGGGCAACGCGGGGTGGGAAGTGCATCTGAAAGATGGCACGGTTGAGCCGAAGGTAAAGGCCGGCGCCATGCTGCACGAAGCGAACTTCCTGGCGTGCGTCAAGACACGCGCGAAGCCGCATTCCGATATCGAAATTGGCCGCTTGAGCACCACGCTATGTCACCTGGGCAACATCTCATACAAGCTGGGACGCGATGTCCGGTTCGACCCGAAGACGGAGACTTTTCGCGATGACCCGCAAGCGAACGCACTCCTGAACAAGCAGTATCGCAAGGGTTACGCGCTGCCCGCAGTGTAGCTATTTTTGCAGCACGAAGTTGCCCACGATGAGCGAATCGATGCCCGAAGAATAGAAGCTGCGCACGGCATCGCGCGGCGTACAGACCAGGGGCTCGCCGAACAGGTTGAACGACGTGTTGTACAGAACGGGCAGCCCGGTGCGTTGCCCCGCTTCATGCAGCAAGCGCCAGTAGAGCGGGTTGTCCGCCTCGCGAACGGAGTGAACGCGGATGAGGTCATCGCCAAGCAGGGCTGCACGGAAACGCTCTTTGTGTTCAGGCTTCACACGCGCGACGGTGGCCAAGTGGCGCGCGTTCTCGCCGGTGACGAAGTAGTTCGCCGCTAGTTCTTCCGGCACCGAGGCCGCGAATTTCCGGAACGCCTCGCGATGCTTAATGTAGGTGTTCAGGTTCTCCGTCGAATAGGGGTCCAGAGGCGAAGCGAGTATGCTGCGGTTGCCCAGCGCGCGGGGCCCATACTCCATGCGGCCTTGCATCCAGGCGACGATCTTGTTTTCCGCCAGCGCATCGAGCGCGATGGCGACAACATGATCGGTGGTCTGCAGGTAGCGGAAGCTCAGCTTGCAGTTTTCAAGCACCTGCTTGATTTCTTCCTGCGAGAAGCTGGGGCCCAGGCAATAGCTCGCGGCGTCGGCATGCTTGCCTAAGACGGAGAGCGCAGCGCCCAACGAAGTGCCGGAATTGCCGGCCGCGGGTTGCACGAAAACATTTTGAAAATGGCCGGATTGTTCGAATGCGGAAATGAGCAGCGCGTTGTACGCGAGCCCGCCGGCCAGGCATAGATTGGCGCCGGCGCCCGCTAGTGCCAGCGCCGTCTGCGTGACAGAGGTCTGCACGCTGGCCGCGATACTGGCGCGCATCGCCTCTGGAATGGCCGCGCGATCCGGCAGCCCTAGAGCCGCATAAAACTTCGCACTGAAGCCGCCTTGCGAATCGAGGAATGAGCGGTCCACATTCGGCCCGTCTCCGGAGATGCTGTGAAACAGTTCGGCGTATTCGGGCTTTCCCGACGTCGAGAGCCACTGCACCTTGTGTTCATCCGCGCCAGGCGCGAAGCCCAGCAGTTCTGTCACGCGGCTATACAGATCGCCCAGCGAATCGGGGTAGAACGATTCCGATTCCAGCGTCAGCGTGTTTGCCTGCCCGCTCCACTTCGAGCCACACCGCAAGTCACCCATGCGGTCCAGCGTGAGCACTGTTGCACCTTCGAACGGCGACGCGTAATAGGCAGACGCGGCATGCGCGTGATGATGTTCCACCAGCACGATGCGCGCATTGGGAAACTGCGCGCGCAATTCGAGCGGCAGATCGGCCTGCGGGAATGGGCGCGCGATGGCCACGGCATCCACCTCCGCGGGCGCTAATTGCGCTAGGCGCAGACACTCTTGGATCGAGGCTTCAGGAACGGACCTGGTCTCGCGTCTACGTGAAACCTTCGGCTCATCGATGGCGGCGACAATCTGGCCATCGCGAATGAGCACAGCGCTGCCTTCAGCGGGAAGGCCGCCAATGCCTAGAATATTCATACCGTTCGCAAGCGCGCCAGGGCTCGCTCTCTGCCGATGATGGTGAACAGGTGAAACGCGCTGGGCCCCACGGATTGGCCCGTCAACGCCGCGCGCGCGCCGTTGATCAGGATGCCCGCCTTCAGACCTTTCTCATCGGCCAGCTTGCGCAATTCCGCTTCAATGGATTCTTCCGTGAACTCTGAAGCGGTGTCAAGGCGCGCGCTCAGCTCGCGCAAAGATTCGCGCGCGCCGGGCTTATCCAGCTTCTCCCGCGCATCGTCAGCCATTGGATAATCGTCCACGAAATAGGCGCGGCCGCGCGAAGTAAAATCGTTCAGGGTGAAGAACCGCGTGCGGATCAGGTCTACCGCTTGGGTGAGCCAGGGCGCGGGGAAGGGGACAGGCAGCCCGGCGGCGCTCAAATCTTTCTCCACGTAAGGCAGCAACTCTTCCACCGGCATGGTGCGCAGGTGCTGCGAATTCAGCCATGCGGCTTTGGGGTCCAGCGGATTGTCTTCCGTAAAGTTCACCACCGCGTTGCTGCGATTGATGCCTTCGAAGGAGAAGATCTCCTGAATTTCCTGCAGCGACATCTGTTCGCGATTGTCCTTCGGAGACCATCCCAGCAGCACCACAAAGTTGATGAAGGCCTGCGGCAGGAAACCAAGATCGCGATACGTCGTCACGCTCACCACGGGCCCATGACGGCGCTTTGAAAGCTTCGTACCATCGGGCGCGATCAGCAGCGGCAGATGCGCGAACAGAGGAATGCCGCCGCCGGCGGCTTCGAAAATCAGTAGGTGTTTGAACGTGTTCGAAAGATGGTCCTGACCGCGCACAATATGGCTGATCTTCAAATCGAGATCGTCGGCGCAACTGGCCAGATGATAAGTAGGCATCCTGTCGCTGCGCAACAATGCGAAGTCTTCGATGTCGGCCGTCGATTTCGATTGCGGACCATACACCTGATCTGTAAACTGCACGAAGCGCACCGGCTCACGCGGCACTTTGAAGCGCAGCACGAACGGTTCCCCCGCCGCAGCGCGCCGGTCCGATTCCTCCTCGCTCAGCTCACGCATGGCCGGATTGAACAGCCACCGCTGCGGTTCGTTATCGTCCTGGCCTTCTTTCTCCTGGCCCGCGGGCGTGAAATCACGATAGGCCAGACCCTTGGCGTGAATGCGCGCCGCTACTTCGCGATGCAGGTCCAAGCGCTCCGATTGGCGGTACTGCTCATCCCACCCCAGCCCCAAATATTGCAAGCCTTCATGGATGGAATCGAGCGATGCCTGTGTATTGCGCTCCACATCGGTATCGTCAATCCGCAGGATCATGGCGCCGTTGTTTCGGCGCGCATAAAGCCAGTTGAAGATGAATGTGCGGGCACTGCCGATGTGCAGAAAACCGGTGGGAGATGGCGCGAAACGAACCCTAAGCATCAACAGGCAAGTTTACCGCTTGACGGCAAAATCCCATAGCTGCGCGTTCAGCTTGCCGGGAGTGTACTCGATCACAGCATATTCGCCAGGTGCCAGCGGCTCCTTCGGCCAGATCTTGTAAAGCCCGCTTTCGGTGAGCTGCTTGCGGAACACTTCCACGGTGTCAATCTCTTCCATGGCTTCGTTCGTCACCGGCAAAACGGCAACGCGCTCGGCGATGCGCACGGCGCCTTTGGGCGTCAACTTCACGATGGTGAAGCGCTGCTCATCGGAAAGCTGGAGGTAAAGATCGGGCCTGTCCAGCTTCACGATATTGAGCGAATGCGGCTCTGCAATTTCTACCGTGCCTTTGCCGGCCACAAGTGGCACCGGCGACATCGCCTTCAAAATGGACCGGCCCTTGTTGGTGTGATAAGTGGATTCGGCCACTTTAAAAATCCGCAAGTTCTTGCCTTCTTCCAGCATGTAAACGCCGGGATCTTGCGGAATTTTCAGCACTTCTTCCTGCTGGGCGCGCACGGCCTTATCTTCATCGCTGATGATGCGTGTTTGTTCGGCGATGGCGGCGGCCCGGCCGGCACGCTCTGTTTCGGTCTTCTTCAGGTCTACCAGTGCGGTGGGCATTTCTTCCCAATCGCCACGCTCCACGCTGAAAAACTTGATTCGGTCTTCAGCAATTTTGTACTCGCGCACCAGGTGATAGCTGCCGTCCGTCAGATAGAGCTTGAAGTTGACCGCCAGGGCAAGTGTAGAGAACAACAGAAACGCGCTGGCTATTTTCAGGCTGCGCCACATATGTCTTTATAATAATGGCTGAATGCAATATCGGAAGCTGGGACGGACGAACATCGATGTCAGCGACATCGGTTATGGGGCGTGGGGTATCGGCCAGAAGCAATGGCTGGGAGGCACCGATCATGAGGCGCTCACCGGCATCCGGCGCGCGTTGGAGCTAGGCCTGAACTTCATCGATACCGCACTTGCGTATGGGGAAGGGCACAGCGAGCGCTTGATCGGGAAGGTGCTAAGCGACCATGCGCATAAGGTCTATATCGCCTCGAAAGTACCTCCGAAAAATCTGCTGTGGCCCGCGCGCGAGGACGTGGGCATCGACGATGTGTTCCCCGGCGACCATATCGCCACGTCCACCGAAACCACCTTGAAGAACCTGGGGCGCCCGTATCTGGATTTGCAGCAGTTTCATGTTTGGAATCCGGATTGGCTGGGCCGCGATGAGTGGAAGCGGTCTATTGAAGACTTGAAAAAATCGGGTAAGGTGCACTACTTCGGCGTGTCGATCAACGACCATCAGCCCGATTCGGCCATCGCGCTGATTGAAAGCGGCCTGGTGGATACGGTGCAGGTGATTTACAACATTTTCGATCAGACGCCGGAAGAGCGCTTGTTTCCTGCGGCCCTCAAACACAATGTCGGTGTGATCGCGCGCGTGCCGTTCGATGAAGGTTCGCTCACGGGTACCGTGGGTCCCGATACGAAATTTCCCACTGGCGATTTTCGCGAAAACTATTTCCGTGGGGACCGCAAGACCGAAGTGCGGGAGCATGTGAGCGCGCTGTTGGCGGATTTGCAGATGACGGCAAGCGATCTGCCTCAGGTGGCGCTGCGCTTCTGTCTTTCGCATCCGGCAGTTTCTACCGTGATTCCAGGAATGCGTTCGCTGCGCAGTGTGGAGGCGAATTGCAGCTTCTCAAATTTGGGTGGATTGCCGTCCAATACGCTGGCCCTTCTAAAAGGCCATGCGTGGGACCGCAACTACTATTTATAGGCCCGAGAAAATATCGGCCCGTGCCATTTGCGGCGCGGCCAACGGCTTTTGCAGGAAACGGTAGGGATTCACCGGGTTGCTGCCCACGCGCACTTCATAGTGCAGGTGCGGCCCGGTGGAGCGGCCCGTGGAACCGACCGCGCCCAGAATTTCACCACGGCGAATTTCCTGGCCTTCCGTCACGTTCGACGCCGAAAGATGCGCGTAATACGTTTCGTAATTGCTGCCATGGCTGATGATCACCACCCGCCCATAGCCATGATAGAAGCCGGCAAACTCCACGCGGCCATCGGCTGCCGCATGAACCGGCGTGCCGTTGGGCGCGGAAATATCGACCCCTGTATGGTACGCGCCTTCTCCTGAAAACGGATCGGTACGAGAACCGAAGCCACCCATCAAGCGGCCGTCTACCGGCCAGATGCTGGGCACCACATTCACTTGCAGACGCTGCCCGAAACTCGGTTCCAGGCGCGAAAGCTTGCTGGAGCGCAGATAGTTGTAATTTTCCAGCGTTTCCGACATGGTCGGCGTGAGGCGAGCTTCCGAAACCAGATCCGCCGGACCTTCAATTTTCTGCTTGATTCCGTAAGCAACCGTCACTTCCTGCGCCAGCATCTGAAGCGAAGCAAGCTGGGCGTTGGTCTGGTTTACAGTTTTTTGCAGGCGCTCGTAACGGGCACGAAGGTTTTCGGTTTCACGGCGGAGGGCGTTGTAATTTCCCACCTTCCACGCCATGCGGGCGTAACTCGAAACAAACCCAATTACGGAAAACATCCCCACTATCGCAAGCGCCAGTATGACGAACACCGCGCGATGCGGAATATGCACCTTTTGCAGCCGGCCGTGAAGGGAGTGCGCGAATTCTACGATGAAATAGTTCTGCTTCATACAGTGAAGAAAAAAATCACACTTGTGCTGCCTTTAGAAATCTGTATAATTTGCGAAACTGCCAGATTAACAACGCTTAAGTTGCATGTCAAGCAAGTTGGTTGCTACCATCCCGGCTTGGAACCGCATCTTCCCGGCACCTATTTTCTGCGCAACCTGATTGAACGGCGCAGCCTTTTGGTCCAACTGGTTCGCCGCGATTTTCAACAGCGCTACATTGGCTCCGTGGCCGGATGGCTTTGGGGTCTGATTCATCCGGTGGTGTTATTGCTGAGCTATACGTTCGTGTTTAGCGTCTGCCTTCACCAGAAACCCGGCGCCGGACAGGTCACCCAAAATTATCCGCTGTTTCTGTTCGCCGGAATGTTGCCGTGGCTGCTGTTCAGCGAAACGGTCATGCGAAGTTCGGCATCCCTGCTGGAACAAGCCAGTCTGATTACCAAAACCGTGTTCCCGGCTGAAATTGTGCCGGTCTCCATTTTTCTTTCTGCGCTGGTGAGCCATCTAATGGCTACCGCACTGGTAGTGGCGGGCGCTGCCGTGATTCTCAACCACTTCAGCCCCTCGCTTGTATTTTTGCCGATTTTTGTGGTGCTGCTGGGGCTGTTCGCCGTCGGAATCGGCTGGATCGCCTCCAGCCTGCAGGTCTATCTGCGCGACACCGCGCAGGTGCTCACTGTCGGCCTGACGTTTTGGTTTTGGGTAACGCCCATCTTTATTACCGAAGATATGTTCCCGGCGAACTTACGCTTCCTCATCACCGGGAATCCTCTGGCGTATATCGTTCGCGCCTATCGCGAAATGCTGCTGGGGCATCACGTGCCTTCCTTCAGCGATTTGGGCATGACCGCCGCATATTGCCTGGGCACGTTCATTCTGGGTGGCATGTTTTTCCGGTATATGAAGCGGGGCTTTGCCGATGTTTTATAAGGGAGTGGGCGCGGCGCTGCTTTCGGTGGCTCTAGCTTGCGCGGCCGACCCGATTGAAGGCGTGTGGCGTCGCGGCGGTTTGCGCTGGGATTTAAAAAAGTTAGGCCCGAAGATGGAAGTGAAAGTTACGGCCATGGGCGGCAATAGTTATACCTATACCGCCGCTCCCGACGGCAAAGATTATCCGGTAACCGGCTTTCTTCCGGGCACCACAGTGCGCCTGCTCAGCGTGACCGGCCGGGGTTTTGAAACGGTCATGTTCCTGAACGGAAAAGAGTTTTCGCGCACCCGGAACAGCGTCACGCAGGACGGCAAGCTGCTAAATTCCGAGACTTCGCAGAACGGCAGCAGTTCGCGCCTGATCTTCGCGCATTATTAGCGGAATAAACCGCGCGGTGCGTGTCACTATACAGGCATGCAAATCGCGCTCCTGGCTTTGTTCCTTCTTGCCGCGCCGAACCACAGCGGTCCAGCCGCCGGCAAGCCGGTTCCTACGTTTGCGCTGCCGGATCAGGACGGGCATGAACGAACCTTGAAGAGCCTTTTGGGGCCGAAGGGCGCCCTGCTGGTTTTTTACCGCTCGGCCGATTGGTGACCCTTCTGCAAAGGTCAGCTCGTGGAGCTGGCGCGGAACGCCGATAAGATTCGCGCGGCAGGTTTGGGGTTGGCCGCTGTCAGTTACGATTCGCCTGAACAACTGAAAAATTTTGCGAACCGGCAGAAGATCGGCTTTCCGCTGCTGTCCGATTCCGGCTCGAAAACCATTCGCGCTTTCGGGCTGTTGAACGAAGAGGTGCCGAAGGACAGCTTCGCCTATGGCGTGCCTCACCCCGGGATTTATATTCTGGATGCCGTGGGCGTGATCACGGCCAAATATTTCGAAGCCGATGCGCAGGAGCGCGACAACACGGGCCTGATTCTTCTGCGCCAGTTCGGCATCGAGCCAGAAACGGCTCACGAATCGCAACGGGCCAAGCACCTGACGGTCACCACCGGCTCCACCGCGGCTACCGTGCGCCCCGGTTTGAAACTGGAACTCACAATGGATATCGCGATGGACCCGCGCGTACACGTGTATGCGCCGGGCGTGGCGGGCTATATTCCGGTTTCCTGGACACTTGCCGAATTGCCTGCGGCGAAGCCTGCGGATGTTGTTTTCCCCGTTTCGAAAATGCTGCGCCTGGAAGCCATCAAGGAGACAGTGCCGGTGTTCGATGGCCAGTTTCGCCTGCGCCGGGAGGTAACCATCGCCGACGAAAAATCAGTAAAGCCCTTGGTGGATTCAAGCGGCAACCTGACGATTCAGGGCACATTAAAATATCAGGCCTGTGACGACCGCCAATGCTTCCTGCCCACCAGCATAGCCGTGAAGTGGACTCTCCCGTTTGAAGGTCTGGACCGAACGCGGCTTCCGCCTGAGCTGCAACACAGAGCGAAGTGAAGGCGCCTCGTGGTAATCTAAACAAGTCGTTTCAGGTTGCCTTTGCGTCAAAAACACGGGCAATACCACTGAAAAGTGTGGTTCGTTTCCAGCGAGCGGACACATGAAGATATCAATATCGGGCGCAGAATGCCCTGGTAAATTTGCGATGAGTTTGGGGGTGTATTTTTAATTGGCAGAAGTAAAACTGCAGGAGGGCGAAACGATCGAAAACGCCCTGCGCCGCTTCAAGCGAAAGGTTCAGACAGAAGACATTATCAAAGATGTCAAACGTCATTCGTTCTATCTGAAACCGGGCGAGAAGAAACGTGTAAAACAGGCGTTGGCCCGCAAACGGAATCGTAAAAAGAGCCGTCGCGAAGTGGAATAGGTTGTGAATTGGAAAAGGGGCGGGAGACCACAGCGGTCGGCCCGCCCTTTTTCGTTACTTGTCCGTTGAAGATGAAGGGGAAGACGCCGTGGTCGTGGCCGCGGGCTTCGATGACGAATCCGTCTTCGGCTCGGCCTTGCTCTCGGTCTTCGATTCCGTCTTGCTCTCGGCCTTGGATTCCGATTTCGAATCGCCGCCGGACGAATCGGATTTCGCACCCTCCGAAGCCGGCGTGCTCACGCCATTCGATTTTGCATAGTCGGTGACGTACCAGCCGGTACCCTTGAAGTGAAACGCCGGGGCCGAAACCAGGCGCTCCAGCGCACCGCCGCACTCTTCGTGAACGGTCAACGGAGAATCGGAAAATTTCTGCAGCGCGTCGAACTTCTTGCCGCACTGGTGGCACTTGTATTCATACAAAGGCATTTCTTTACATAAGTATAACTAACGCTTGGCGGTTTGCCGCGTATCAAGAGTATGCGACGCACGTGGAAGCGGCTGAAGATTGTGAGCGCGGTGCTGGCGATTGGCGCGATGGCGGCCGAATCGGCCGAACTGGAACGCAAGGCGCATCTGGCGTGTTATTACCGTGAGCTGGGCTCAAGACAAGCGCAACTCTCCGCGTTCGAGCGGGTTATGTTCACGGTTCTGCTGGCTACAACCGACCATCTGGGCAAACACAAAAGGCAGGCCTGATGCGGCCTGCCCGATGCTGAAGCGATACTGCCTGTACTGTATGTTTTAACGCTTGCGCCGTACGGGGGGGCGCCGGGTTGCCGCAGGAGCCGCCGGCCCAGCAGCATCGCCCAAGCCCTTCACGCTTTTCTTTTCCACATCGAAGGTAATCATGAACGGGTCCTTCGTATAAGAAGTCGCTGAGCCTACGAACGTGATTTCCGTGCCGGGTTCCACTGTGCCCTTCAGCGGGGAATCCAACATGAGAGTCGCTTCCGGCTTCGCCATGGTTTCAGGCGTTACATTGTCGATGGCAACAGTCAGTTCCTTTGCATTTGGCTGAGCGACCACCTTACCTTTCAGGTTTGGCATGGCAGCTTCCTTCATGCTCTTGGCGAAATAATCCTGCCCGGTGGCCCCGGTCAGTTCGGTGCGCAAGCCGCGCCACAGCACAATTTCCGGATGAGACTTGTTGAAGGCCTCTTCGCTGCTGTTCTCTTCGGCTTGAATTTCCGTTACGCTCTTGACCTTGAATCCAGCGGGCGGCATGGCTGCTTTGGCCGCTTCCGCCTTCAGTTCATCAAGGCCTTTCAGATCGCCGTGATAGCCGGTATAGGCTCGTTTCAAATACGCTTCAGTTTGCTTCTGGCCTTCAGGCGCCAGCGCGCCGGGGCCGGTCAATACCGAAGCCCGCGCGAAATGATAGAGCGCTTCCGGCGTGCGCGTTACCTGATGCTGTGACGCAATGGCCGTTCCCAACAAATAAGAAGTGGCGGCATCGTTCGGGTTCGCCTCCAGCATCTTTTTATACTGCGCTTCCGCCGCCGGCCAATCCTTCTTCGCCACGGCTACCGCGGCAATGGCCTGGTTGGCTTGCAGCAATACCGCTGTTTTCGCCGCCTTCCACTGATCGTCGGTCAGATTGCTCATCTTCATGTCCGGCGAGAAGAACGTATCGCTCTTATCGATCAGCATGTGCGCCGCTTTATCGGAAGCGGCTAACTGCTCCGGCGTTGCATTCGGCACCTGTCCCTGGGCGGCCAACCCCGCATAAGTCTGCGCATAGAACAAATTTCGCTCCTGCTTAAACTCTGTATCTGCGTACTTCTCAGTCCACTGGTCCAGAAGCATAAGCTTCTTGGTGGCGTCCGTCTCTTTTTGAATACTGCTGTAGAGATCGAACTCCGCCTGATCCTTCACCTTTTTCTGAGGGGCCTGAGCCAGGCCGATCGCCGCCACAAGGGCCACCCCCACCAATCCTCTAAACACTCGCTTGAGCACTCGCCCTCCCCATTCTTCTAAATTGAAAGCCGCTGGCCTGACGGCACCGGTCATCTGCGGAGTATAGCCAAACCACCTGTCCCCCGCAACAGAACTGACGTTTTGACATATGTTTAAGTTCCTAGACATCGCTTTGCTACACTTTAACCGCCCTAACCTATGCATTTTTTGGACCTCGCCGTTATCCTCCTTTATCTAGTGGGTGTTACCTGGTTCGGCGCCTCCTTCGGCAAAGCGTCCGGCAGCCGCAATCCCAAGACCCTGCAGCATTATTTTCTGGGCGGACGCCAAGCACCATGGTGGGCCATTGCGCTTTCCATCGTGTCGGCCGAAACCAGCACCCTGACCATTGTCGGCACGCCGGCTCTGGCTTTCGGCGGTAACTTCGCTTTCCTGCAAATTGTGATGGGTTACCTGCTGGCGCGCGTGGTGATTTCCTTTCTTCTGTTGCCGCAGTATTTTTCCGGTCAGATGTATACCGCCTACGAGTTGATGCAGCGCCGCTTCGGCCCGAACGTTCGAAAAGTGACGGCGGCCATCTTCCTGGTCACCCGGTCGCTGGCGGAAGGAGTGCGCGTTTTCGCTATATCGATCGTGATTTCGATCGTCCTCGGCACCGGCGAGTTGGTTTCCATCATCGTGATCGTTTGCCTCACCCTGTTCTACACCTTTGAAGGCGGCATGACGGCCGTGATCTGGACCGATGTCATCCAGATGGGCATGTATGTCCTGGGCGCGGGCGCGAGTTTTTTCATCATCCTGGGTAAAATTCCGGGAGGCTGGCACCACGTGGTCGAGCTGGCCGGCGCGCCGGGCAAATTTCAGATTTTCGATTTCGCCCTGGCGCCCACGCTAAGCCAGTTCTTCGCCAAGCCCTATTCATTCTGGGCGGGCGTGGTGGGCGGATGCTTCCTCACCACCGCCAGCCACGGTACAGACCAGCTGATTGTGCAGCGCCTGCTCAGCGCGAAATCTCTTGCGGAAAGCCGCCGTGCCTTGTTCGCCAGTTGGGCTGTGGTCTTCTTTCAGTTCACGTTGTTCCTTCTGATTGGCGTTCTGCTGTGGGTCTATTACACCGATAACCATCTGCCCGCTCCCTCGCCCGCCGACCGTCTTTATCCGAAATTCATTTGGGACAACATGCCGCCCGGTCTCGCGGGTCTGGTGATGGCGGCCATTCTGGCGGCAGCCATGGCGAACCTGAGCGCCGCGCTCAATTCGCTCGCGTCCACGACCGTGATCGATTTCTTCCGCAATCGCGCGTCGGAAGCGAGGCTCTTGTGGATTGCACGCTTCGCCACCATCGCCTGGGGCGTGGTGCTGGTGCTGATCGGTCTGGTGGCCAGCCATTGGGGTTCGGTGCTTACATCGGGGCTCTCCATCGCATCGGTGACGCTGGGCGTGTTGCTGGGCGTGTTCCTGCTGGGTTCGCTTACTACGCGGCCCGGTGAAAACGCGGCCATCGCCGGTGTGGTCATCGGCGCCGCTGTCATCTTATACGTGAAACTCAACACTAATATCGCTTTTACATGGTGGGTCCTAATTGGCAGCATGGCCACGTTTGCGGGTGGATATGCGGCGTCGCTGGTCCTGCCTCAACGGAGAACGAATCATGGCTGAACTGAAACGCGTGTTGGGTTTATGGAGCGCTGTGGCCATCGTCGTCGGCACGGTAATCGGCAGCGGCATTTTCCTGGTACCGCGCACTATGGTGCACCATGTGGGCTCTGTGGAATGGGTGTTTGCCGTGTGGGTGGTGGGCGGCCTGCTTTCGCTGGCCGGTGCGCTTACCTACGCCGAGCTAGCCGCCATGCTGCCGGAAGCGGGCGGCGAATACGTTTACCTCAATGAAGCATACGGCCCGGTGTGGGGATATCTTTACGGATGGACGCAAATGTGGGTGGCAAAAAGTGGCTCCATCGCCACGCTCGCCACCGGATTTTTTTATTACCTGGCGAATTTCTGGCCCGGCCTGGAACAGGTTTGGGCGCGCGTGCCATTGGCCGGAGAAAATGGCGCGCCGCTGGAAATTCGCGCGGGCCAATTCTTCGCCATGTTCCTGATCATGGGCCTGGCGGCGCTGAATTATTTCGGAGTGCGCGTGGGCGGCAATGTTCAGGTGGCCGTAACTGTCGCCAAGGTTGGCCTGATTGCAGTCGTGATTGTGGCGGGCCTTCTGTTCGCTCCGGCGCGCGCCGCAACCGGCATCGCCATGCCTGCAGACGCGGCAACCGGCATCACCATCGCCGGGTTTGTGGCAGCGCTGGTAGCCGCGCTGTGGGCTTACGATGGCTGGAACAACGTGGGCATGGTGGCGTCTGAAGTACGCGACCCGCGCCGCAACCTGCCGCTGGCGCTGATCTGGGGCACCGCCGGCGTAATCGGTATTTATATTCTGGCCAACCTGGCATATTTCCACGTGCTGAGCGCGGCGGAGGTGGCCACCACCAATCGCGTGGCGGCGGAAATGATGCGGCGCATCCTGGGAGCACCCGGTGCAAACGCCGTTGCGGTGGCGGCCATGATCTCCATCTTCGCGGCTTTGAATGGCTCCATTCTTACCGGTTCGCGCGTGCCTTACGCCATGGCCCGCGACGGGCTCTTCTTCCGTAGCTTCGCGCGCGTTCACCCTGCGTTTCACACGCCGGGAATTTCCATCCTGGGCCTTAGCGCGTGGGCGGCAATCGTGGTTCTTTCGGGCCGCTATGACCAGCTTTTGACCTTCGTGATCTTTGCCAGCTGGCTGCTTTACGGCATGACCACGGCCGCCGTTTTTGTGCTTCGCAGCAAGCGGCCCGATCTGGAAAGGCCTTACCGGACACTTGGATATCCGCTGGTGCCGGCGCTCTTTGTGATTGCGGCGCTGCTGATTGAAGTAGTCACCTTAATCAGCTCTCCGCGCGAAAGCGTGTTGGGAATTGTTCTGATCGCGGCGGGCTTACCGTTTTATTTTCTTTGGAAACGGCGCGAGCCAATTCAAAAGTAGGGGCATTGCCTGTGATGGCTATTTGTACCTGGTACGAATAATCGCCATTTGTTCCGAATTCAGAACCGGACAGTTGCATATTGGCGAAATTTACGGTAAATCTTGATCAACGGCCGGAATGTAGCAATCCGGTTCCGATTCCAGAACGATTTCGAAGGAGACGATTCGCTTTATGGATGTCACGAAAATCCTGGCCGACCTGCGGCAAGAACGGGAACAATTGGAAGAGGCAATCCTAAGCCTGGAACGCTTAGCAATGGGTCGCGGCAAACGACGGGGCCGCCCACCATCATGGATGACAGAGACCAAGAAGCGCGGCCGCCCGCTCGGTTCGAAGAACAAAACCAACGGGCACGCCGCACAGAAAACCGCGGCGGTTTCGGCATAAGTAGCGCCTACCGATACAGCAGATATTTGCTTCGTTTGGTTTGAAACAGTTTGAGCGTTTCCGCCTGCCGGCTCAGGACGCGGGCAGATGGGATACCTTGTTCGATTTCATGGATAAGGGTCGAATCGCCAATTAGCTTTTTGTTGGTGGAAAAATCGATTTTTCCGGGATAAAGCTTGCGCAATGCGGACATGAGCTCAATGCCAAGCCTTCCCGCATCGAATCGATCACGGTCGGTAACATTCAGCCGGATGCCTTCCATTGTTTTGCCAGCGAGCATGGAAGCGGTGGGTTGGAACGTAACGGGGTAACAGCGAAAACCAGGTACGGCACGGCCGGTCAATTCGCGGCATAAATCGCCTCCATGTATAAATTCCGCGCCCACCACTTCGAAAGGCGAATCCGTTCCGCGCCCCACTGAATAATTTTTCGAATACTCCAGCAATCCCACTGCTGGATAAAGCAGAGCCGCCTGCAGACTGCGCATATTGGGCGAAGGGTTCACCCAAGGCAATCCGGTCTCATCGAACCACTCCTGGCGGCGCCACCCTTCCATACGCACCACTGTCAGATCTGCTCCCAACCGATTTTCCGCGTTGAACATGGTGGCGAGTTCGCCCACCGTCATGCCGTGGCGAACAGGCACCGGGAAATAGCCGATGAAAGAGAGTTGATCGTGATCGATCATGGGTCCTTCCACGTGAGTGCCACCGATGGGGTTGGGCCGGTCTAGCACATAAAACGGAATTTTCGCCTTAGCCGCTTCTTCCATGGAATAGGCCATGGTGGAAACGTAGGTATAGTAGCGGGCGCCGATGTCGGCAATATCGAAGACCAGCACGTCCACGCCCCGCAGCATTTCCGGCGTCGGGCGCCGATTCTTGCCCTCATATAAACTCCACACGCGAATGCCCGTTGCGGAATCTTTAGTGCCCGCAACATTGAGCTGATCTTCCTGCCCTGAAATTCCATGCTCCGGGGAAAAGATGGCGGTGATATTCACGCCGGCCGCTCGCATTGTGTCTATGTTTCGATTGCGATTGCGATCGATGCCGGTGTGGTTCGTGATCAGGCCGACGCGCTTGCCGGCAATAGCCTTGAACCCCTGCTCCTCCCAAATGTCCAGGCCGGTCAGCGTAGCAGGAACGGCGGAAACGGACGAACCGGCATTCACCTGCGCGGCAACGATGGTAGCGACACGGCCGCGCAACGAGGCGATAGATTTTCCCCGGCTGGGGTGAACTGAATTCGCAAGCAAAATAACATAGGTCTGCGAACCAGGGTCGATCCAAATGGAGGTGCCCGTGAAACCGGTATGGCCGTACGATACGCCTGCCGGAAACAGCTCGCCGCGGTTGCCGGAAAGGGGCGAATCGATATCCCAACCCAAACCGCGCAACACAGGTTGCCCCATGGGTGTCTGCGGCGAGGTGAATTTCAAGACGGTGCCGGGGCTGAAGATTCGATTGCCGTTCGCGCCCGTTCCGAGGTTGAGCATCATTTGGCAGAATTTTGCCAGATCGTCAGCAGTGGAGAACAAACCAGCATGCCCCGCGACGCCGCCCATGAATCGCGCTGTGGGGTCATGCACCGTGCCGCGAAGGATTTCGCCGGACACTAATTTCTCCGTGGGAGCGATGCGGGGACGCAGAATATCCGGCGGCTGAAAACGCGTTTCCGACATACCGAGCGGAGCAAACACACGATCGCGGGCGAAATCCGGAAGCGGCTCTCCGCCTATGCGGCGCACCATTTCGCCTAAAAGCAGAAAATTGATATCGCTATACACAAACTTTTTTTCGGCAACGTTGGCCGGCTTGTCGTGCAGCGCTTTGTCGATGCCTGTTCGGTAGCCGCCCCATTCCGGAACCAGATCCACATCGGGCCGCAAGCCTGAAAAATGAATCATCAAATCGCGAACCGTTAGGTCGCTCACGCCGTTTTGAAATTCGGGCAGATAATCGGTCACCTTATCGGCCAGGCGAATTTTCCCCTCTTCGAAGAGCTTCATGATAGAGGACGTTGTCGCGACCACTTTGGTCAACGAGGCGCAATCGAAGATGGTGTCCAGCGTCATGGGTTCCTTCGCCGGCAGCAGCGCGCGCGAGCCGTAGGCTTTGCGATAGACCACTTCGCCTCTGTGCCCCACCAGCACTACAGCGCCCGGAATCCTGCCCTGCGTGACTGCTTGCTCGATAGCATCGTCAACCGCCGGCCCTCCAGGCCATTTCTGCGCGCTGGCGCAGCAAAGCGTGAAGGCAAACAAGGCGGCAATCTTGGCAGGTAAGGTCAAGCTGCTATTATCCCGCGCCATTCGGTAGGAAAATGGCAGGTAAGGACGCCACCCGATTGATGCCACGCCTACTGTTTGCGCTTCCGTTGCTTTGCCTAAGCGCGTCGGCCCAAACCGAACCGCTCACCGGGGAAGGTGCGCTGGAGCGTGTTCGCGAATTTTCGCGCAACTATGAAGCGCGCCTGCAGGACTTTCGCTGCAATAAATACATTTCACGAACTGCCGCGCGTTACGGTCATGAACAGAACTGGAAACATGTCGACGAATCTGAAGAAGAAATTTTTTACCTTCGGCATCGCGAACACCGCAAGCTGCTGACCATCGATGGGAGGCCTGCCAATGGGCGTGAGCATCCCCGCTATGGATACGCGCTAGGCGGAGAGTTCGGGCTGCTGGGTCGCATCTTCTCCACGAAAGCGAATGCGGAAATGACGTGGGATCACCGCGAAGGCTCAGCCGCCAACCCCATCTGCGTATTCCGCTATCGGGTTGCGGCTGAGGACGCGCCGCTGGTGGTTCAAATGGGACGTGAGCGCGTTGAGTTGGCGCACCATGGCGCCGTTTACTCTGAATGCGCCACCGGCATTGTCACTCGGCTCGACACGGAGAGTGAGGCGCGCTGGAACATTGAGCTCAGCACCACCATCCTGTTTGCCGCCGCGACAATTGGGGACAAGGAGTTTCAACTGCCTCGATCCGCAAGCAACAACTTCCGCATCGAGAAACAAAGGACTCGCGCACAGGTGACGTTTCGGAACTACCGAAAATACGACTCCAGCACGCAGATCACTTTCGACACTGGGGACGAGCCGCCGCAACCGAAGTGACTTTTGACTACAGGTCCGGTATCTGTTAAAACATAAAGCTACTTATGCAGCTTGGTGAGGCTGCGGAGCATGGCCGTTAAGAAAAAAGTTACCCCTCCTAAAAGCGGTTCCGCGCCGCAAAGCGTCTTGCACGATGGCGTTATGGTTCGTCCCTCGCCGAAGGGGGAGCCTCAGACGGAATCTGAAAAACAGCTTCAGACTTTCGATAGCGCAATCCGGCTATTCCGTCAGCAGCAATTTCGTGAAGCGAAGCCGATTTTCGAGCAGGCCATCTCTGGGCCGCAGCGGGAAATTTCCCACAACGCCAAACTGCACGTCATCATGTGCGAACGGCGGTTGGGCAAACCGGAAGTTATTTTCGATACGCTGGACGATCATTACAACTACGCGATCGAGCGGTTGAATGCGCGCGATTTGGACGTGGCGCGCAAGCACCTGGATTGCGCCATGCAGTTAATTCGCAAAGATGGCAACACGTCCACGGACCATCTTTACTACGCGCTGGCATTGTGCGCGGGGATCTCCGGCGATGCCGATACGGCATTCGAAAATCTGAAGCAGGCGATTGAGTTGAACCCGGTGAATCGCATGGCGGCACGTCAGGATGCTGACCTTGCGCCCATCGTTCAGCAGCCGCGCATACAGCAGCTTCTGTACCCGGAAAAGCAGTCCGGCCCGTTTTGACCCGTTGGCCGGGCGCCGGCGGAGTGCGTGCCGGATAAAGCTGGAGTGAACGGAACTGAGCCGCCCTTGCGCGTGGTCGCAATTGGCGGCGGCACCGGCCTTTCAGCGCTGCTGAAGGGATTGAAGAAATACGCACCGCTCGACATCACGGCCGTCGTAACAGTGACCGACGATGGCGGCAGTTCAGGCAGGCTTCGTCGTGACTTTGAAATTCTGCCTCCGGGCGATATTCGCAATTGCATGGTGGCGCTGTCGGAAGATGAGGCGCTGCTGTCGAAGTTGTTTCAATACCGTTTCGCAAGCGGCAGAGGTTTGGCTGGGCATAGCTTCGGCAACCTGTTCCTGACCGCGCTCACGCACATCACCGGTGAGTTTTCTGAAGCCGTCAAGCAGTCTTCGAAGGCGCTTGCCATCATGGGTTCCATCTACCCTTCCACGTCGCGCAACGTGCAACTGGAAGCAGAACTGGTAGACGGAAAAATCGTCAAGGGCGAAACGAAAATCAGCCGGAGCAGGAAGCGAATCGAACGAATCCGCTTGTGCCCGCGTTCGTGCAAGCCGCTGCCGGAAACGTTGGCTGCCATTGCCGCGGCGGACCTGATTACACTGGGGCCCGGTTCGCTTTTTACCAGCGTAATTCCGAACCTGCTGGTATCGGGCGTGTCGAAAGCAATCGCCGAATCCGGGGCTGTGAAAGCTTACTTCGTGAACCTGATGTGGCAGCCTGGCGAGACGATCGACTTCCGGGCTTCCGATCATATCCTCGCGCTGCAGAAACACGCGCGCGTACCCCGGCTGATCGATTACGCGATCGTCAACTCAAGCCCGATTCACAAGACGGCACTGAAGCGTTATGAATCCATGGGCGTGTGCGCGGTGGAGAACGATCTGGATAGGCTGCGCGCCATGGGGATTGAGATGGTGACGGCCGCTCTGATTGAGAAGGGGCCTCAGGTTCGGCACAACCCCGATGCGGCGGCGGCAGTAGCAGTTGCGCTCGCGAAAGAAGGGCGCCGCAGACGAGAATAGAATCGTGAGCGAAATGCAAGATGTGAGCGTGGTCATTCTGGCGGCGGGCCTGGGCACGCGCATGCGGTCGAGGAAGGCGAAGGTGTTGCATTCGGCGGGTGGCCTGACGCTGATTGAACAGACTGTGCGAACGGCGTTGACGCTGGCGCCGCCGCAGCGCACGTTCGTGGTGGTGGGGCACCAGGCGGATCAGGTGCAGGCTCAGGTGGCGAGCTTCGGTACGGGCTTCATTCATCAGGCAGAACAGCGCGGCACGGGCCATGCGATTCTTTGCGGACGCGATCAGCTGCAAGCTCTGGGCGGCCTGCTGGTGGTGTATTACGGCGATTGTCCGTTGATCCTGCCTTCCACTCTGAAGACGCTGATCGATTATCAGCGCGAGCACGCTGGCGCCTGCACCATGCTGACCACCAAGCTTGCCGACCCCACCGGTTACGGCCGCATCATCCGCGCTGAGACAGGTGAAGTGGAATGCATTGTGGAACAGAAGAGCGCGAACCGGGAGCAACTGGCGGTGAAAGAAATCAATGCCGGTGTTTATTGCTTCGATGCGCAACTGTTTTGGAAATATATCGATCAGCTCGATTGTAAGAACGCGGCGAATGAGTATTACCTGACGGACATGATCGCCATCCTGATTCGTTCCGGCCATGCCGTGCATGCCATGAAGGTGCAGGATTCGGCGGAATTGCTGGGCATCAACAATCGCGTGGAACTGGCACTGGTAGACCAGACATTCCGCGCGCGCAAGATTCAACAGTTGATGCTGGACGGCGTGACGGTAGAGAAGCCGGAGACTGTCACCGTGGATCCGGACGTCACCGTGGGCATGGATAGCGTGATTGAGCCATTCGTACAACTGCGCGGCAAGACGACGGTGGGAGAGAACTGCCGTATTGGCGCATGTTCCGTGATCACGGATTCCGAACTTGCCGACGAGGTGGAGATTCAGCCGTTCACCATGGTGGGTACGTCGAAGCTGGAGCGCGGCGTTCATGCCGGGCCATACTCGAGATTGCGAATGGGCAACCATTTGGAAGAAGGTGTTCACGTGGGAAACTTCGTGGAATTGAAGAAGGCCAGCATCGGGCGCGGCACGAAGGCCATGCATCTGGCTTACCTGGGCGATGCCGAAGTTGGCGCCGGCGTGAATGTCGGCGCGGGCACCATCACATGCAATTACGATGGGGTGCACAAGCATGGCACCAAGATCGGTGACGGCAGTTTCGTGGGGAGCAACTCAACGCTGGTGGCGCCTATTGAGCTTGCAAGCCGCACGTATGTGGCGGCTGGAAGCGTGCTGACGCACGACGTGCCGGAGGATGCCTTGGCTATCGCGCGTTCGCGACAGGTGAACAAGGAAGGCTATGCGAAGCGTTTGGGGAAGCGGAAGAGCTAGCCGCGCTGCTCTGTGGCGATGGCGGAGAGTTCGCCCTTCGCAAACCGAATCTGAATTTCAGAGTTTACAGCGGCATCCGCCGGGCTCTTGACCAGGCCGGCTGTGTTGCGAACAATGGCATAGCCGCGGTCCAGAATGCGTAAAGGACTGAGCTGTTCCAGCTTCGCTGTTGCGGTTACGACGCGCTGGCGTTTTCGCGAAATGGCCACTGCGGCCAAGCTGTTGAGCGCGACGGTACTACGCTCCAGGCGGTGCCTGTCTTGTGCCATGCGCGGCCGAATATCGTGTGTGCGGAGACTAGCTTCCAGAGCGCCGATGCGCGTAAGCGCCGCCTGTTGACGCTTGCGCATAGCATCGCGAAGACGGCTTTCGTTTTCATCAACGCGCTGTAGCGCGCGCCCGATTTGCCTGTGCAGCAAGGTGGCCGCGCGGTCTGTACCCAGCTTGCCCACGCGTCGCGCGCCTTCCGATAGCCGGAAGCGCGCGGCTTGTATGAGCTGCCGCTCGTGACCGGCAATGCGCGCGATAAGCTCATCGCGTGTGCAGCACAGCATCTCGGCGGCGGCGGAGGGAGTGGGCGCGCGCAGGTCGGCTACGAAATCGGCAATGGTGACATCGGTTTCGTGACCGACGGCGGAAATTACGGGAACGCTGGAGGCGGCGATGGCGCGTGCCACGGCTTCTGAATTGAAGCTCCAAAGATCTTCGAGCGAACCACCGCCGCGGGCCAGGATCACGACATCGGCCCAGGCATGGCGCGAGAAATATTCCAGGCCCCGGCAGAGCTCTTCAACGGCGGCTTCGCCTTGCACCTGCGCGGGGAAGATGCGGATTTGCAAGCCGGGGAAGCGGCGTTCGAGCACCTGGATCATGTCCGACACAACTGCACCACGAGGCGATGTCACCATGGCGATGTGGCGCGGAAATTTGGGGATTGCGCGCTTGCGCTCCGCTTCGAACAAGCCTTCGGCGCGCAGCTTCAGTTTCAATTTTTCAAATGCCACTTGCAGGGCGCCGTGACCTTGCGGGTCCAAGCCCTCTACCATAAGCTGGTATTCGCCGCGCGCTTCGAAGACATCCAGGCGGCCGCGTGCGACAACCGCAATGCCATCCACGGGCTTGAATTTCAGATAGCGGTATGTAGAGCGAAAACAGACACAGCGGATCTGCGATTCGTGTTCTTTCAGCGTGAAGTACGCGTGCCCGCTTTGCGCCATGCGCAGGCCGCTGATTTCGCCGGAGACGCGCAGGTCCTGAAATTCCTGATCGAGCGTGGCGCGAATGGCGCCGTTCAATTCCGTGACGGTGTAGACGCGATTTTCAGGCAGAAACAGCAGCGATTGTTGCAACCCTTATTGTCTCTCCTTGTTAAGCAGGGCCTGCTTGCGTTCCACGCCCCAACGGTAGCCGCTGACCGACCCATCTTCGCGCACCACCCGATGGCACGGGATAGCGAGCGCGACGGCGTTTGAGGCGCAGGCACGGGCGACGGCGCGTGCGGCAGACGGCCGATCCATCGCGCGGGCCACTTGCGAGTATGAGCGCGTTTCACCGTATGGAATCTGCTGCAGTTGTTCCCACACGCGGCGTTGGAAGGCGGTGGCCTGGATATCGAGCGGCAAGCGGAGCAGCCGGTGCGCGCCGTTCAGGTGCGCCAGCACAGCGGCCAGATGAGGCGATGCATCGCGCGTGATGACGGCGGAAGAGAACTCTTTTCGCAAGCGGCTTTCGAGTTCCGCATCGCTGTCACCGAAGGCGATGGAGCAGACGCCCTTACCGGTATGCGCCACTAAGACCAGACCCAAAGGAGCAGCAGCAATCGCGAAGGAAATTTGTGTGCCCAGGCCATGCTTGCGATAGGTGGCCGGCGTCATGCCGATGTGCGCGCCGGCTTGTTCATAGGCCCGGCTGCTGGAAGAGTAGCCGGCGTTGTACACCGATTCGATGACGGGCCGATCCTGCCGCAGTTCGCTCCTTAGCAAGGCCACGCGGCGCGCTTCGGCGTAGGCTCGCGGCGTGATGCCTAGTGCTGCTTTGAAGAGCCGCTGCAGATGGAACGGGCTATAGCCCATATGGCGCGCCAGACCGGCCAGGTGAAATTTTTCGGCATGCGCGTCAATGTAACGGCATGCGGCCTCCATCAGGTTGGCTTCGGGATGTTGTGCGTCAGCGGGGCGGCAGCGTTTGCAGGGGCGGAAACCGGCAGCCTGCGCGCTTGCGGGCGCATCGAAATACTCGACGTTGGCGGGCAATGGCCGTCGCGATGCACAAGAAGGGCGGCAGAAGATTTTTGTGGTGGTGACGCCATAGACGAAGGCGCCGTCCAGCGAACGGTCGCGCGTTTCGATGGCCTGCCAATATGTGTTCATGGCCTTACGGTAGCGGACGGCGGGTGAGGCGCACTACCCGAATCTTGCGCGGCAATTCCGTAGCCGGAACTGCTGAAGATGCGTTGGGCTTCGGGCGAGAGGAACCACGCAGCGGCGCGGCCTGCCTGCTCGGGGTGACCAGTGCCCGCGGGAATGCCGAGCGCCTGATCGAGTGGCGAGTGCAGAGAAGGGTCGACCGGAATCTTGTTGCCCGGACTTTCATTCACCAGCGCCAATGCCGTGAAGGCGGCATCTACATTCGAACTATCGACGAACTGAAGCACGGCCCCGATGTTCTGGCCATAGACAGCTTTCGGCTCAAGCTCAGGCCAGAGGCGCAGGCTGGTCAGGGCCTCAATAGAAGCTTTGCCGTAGGGCGCGAGTTCGGGCTTGGCGATGCCGATCTTCCTGACCGAAGGCAGCGCAAGATCCTGCAGCTTACGGACATCTGTGCGGCGCGGCGCGTAAAGAACTAAACGGCCTTGCGCATAGTTGTGCATGGAATTCGGAATCAGCTTGCGCGCGGTTTCAAGGTTCGCCACGTGCGCCGTGTCCGCCGCGAGAAACAAATCGAAAGGCCCGCCATTTTCAATCTGCTGCGACAGTTGCGCCGTGTTGCCGAAACTTGGCACAAGCGTGAGCCCCGTGGCAGTGGCGCAGGCGCGCGCCAGGGCAGGGAAGATGCGCGACAGATTGCTGGCCGCAGCCACGTGCAAAGTGCCGGGCGAATCCGTTGGGCGGGAGCAGCCGGCGAAAAGCAAACAGCCAAGAATTGCGAATCTGTTCATAAGAGCACTGTTGCCGGTCCGCGAATGGCCGCTGATCTTAGGATAATCGGGACATGTCCAGAAAACTTCGACATCGCTCGCACCACGGCGTACATTCTGACAATCTGCATTCCGGAAGTGAGCCGGAGCACGAGGAAGAATCGAACGAACTTGAGAGCTTGGCTTACGAATATTGGGAGGAACGCGGGAGTCCGTTCGGGTCTCCGGATGAAGACTGGTACCGCGCGGAGAAGGAACTGCTTCGTCGCGCGGAAGCGGCGGCGCGGCTCTGAGTGACGGTCCTCACGATCAATAGCGGCTCTTCCAGCATCAAGTATTCGGTCTACGCGGGGGAGCGCGAAGTGGCGAGTGGCAAGGTATCGGGCGATGCCATGCGTGATCGCGATACGGCTGTTGCGGAAATTCTGAAGCAGTTGCGCGGGGCGGGGCACCTGGATGGCGTTGAGGCGGTGGGCTACCGGATTGTGCATGGCGGCCCGCGCCATATTGAGCCGGAACGCGTGACGCCAGAACTGCGGAATGACTTGGAAGAGCTGACAGGCTTGGCGCCTGACCATATGCCCGATCAGCTTGCGGTGATCGCGGCCGTGAGCAAAGCGCTTCCCCGTCTGCCCGGGGTTGCCTGTTTCGATACGGCATTTCATCGCACGATGCCGCGTGTGGCGCAGCTTTACGGGCTCACTCGCCAGCTTGCCGCGGAGGGCGTGATTCGTTATGGATTCCACGGTCTGTCGTATGCGTACATCGTGAGCGAACTGCGGCGCGAAGGTGCGCTGCCGCCGCGTTTGATTGTGGCGCATCTGGGCAACGGTTCCAGCATGGCTGCCATTCGCGATGGTGAGAGTATCGATACGTCAATGGGCCTGACGCCGACGGGCGGCTTCACTATGAGCAACCGGTCTGGCGACCTGGACCCCGGCGTGGTGCTGCACCTGATGCGGGCGCGCGGCATGAGCGCCGAGGAGGTGAACAGGCTGGTGACGAAAGAGGGCGGCTTGAAAGGGCTTTCAGGCTTCAGTTCGGACATGCAGGAGTTGGTTCAGGCAAGCCCGGCGAACAAGGCTGCGGCTGAGGCAGTTGAGGTGTATTGCTATCAGGCGCGCAAGTTTCTGGGTGCGTTCGCCGCGGCGCTCGGTGGCCTGGACCTTCTGGTATTCACGGGCGGCATTGGAGAAAATTCGGCGGAGGTGCGAGAGCGGATCGCGCAAGGCTTGACCGCTCTGGGCAATCCGCCGGTTCGCGTGATGAAGACGAACGAGGAACTGACGATCGCGCGCGGCACACGCGCTGTGTTGCAGGCTTAGCGGCTCAGCAATTTGTCCAGGCTTGCAATGGCCTCATCCACTTCGGCCTCGGTGATGGTGTAAGGCGGAAGGAAGCGAAGCGTGGTGCCGTGCGTGCAATTGATAAGCAGGCCTTCGGCAATTGCGGCGGTCACCATTTCGGTGCAGGGCTGCTTCATTTCCATGCCAAGCATCAGGCCTTGTCCTCTCACCTGGTGGACGGCTTCATGCTTATCTTTCAACTCCAGCAGACGAGTGCGGAAGTATGCGCCCACGCGCCGCATCTGGGGCAGCAGCTCATCCAGGATGTCGAAGAATTCAAGCGCGACGCGGCAGGAGAGCGGGCCACCGCCGAACGTGGAGCCGTGCATGCCGGGAGAGATGGCTGCGGCAGCCGCTTCGGTGGCGGCGATGAAGCCCAGCGGAAGCCCGCAGGCGATAGGTTTCGCGGCCACCATCACATCGGGAAGGATGATGGGGTCCATGTTCTGGTATGCGAAGAACGTGCCGGGCCGGCCCACGCCACATTGCGTCTCATCGAAAATGAGCAGCGCGTTGTGCTGGGTGCAGAGCTCACGGGCGCGCGCCAGAAAGTTGCGGCACACGGGAAACACGCCGCCTTCGCCCTGAATCACTTCAACGATGAAAGCCGAGGTGCGGTCACTGAAGGCTGCTTCCAACGCGGCGCAATCGTTCTTCGAAACGAACTTCACCCCGGGCAGCAGCGGCTCAAAATCGTGGCGATACTTCGGTTGGCCGGTGACGGAGAGGGCGCCCAACGTGCGGCCGTGGAATGAATTTTCAAGTGAGATAACTTCGAACTTTTCGGCATGAATTTTGGCGCCGTGCGCGCGGGCCATCTTGAGCGCGCCTTCCACAACTTCAGTTCCGGTGTTGCCGAAGAAGACGCGGTCCAAGCCACTCGCCGCCGCAATGCGGTTGGCAAGCGGGCCCTGGAACTGGTGGTAATAAAGATTCGAGGTATGAATCAGGCGCGCGGCTTGTTCCTGAATCACTTTCGTGATGCGCGGGTGATTGTGGCCCAGCGCATTCACACCGATGCCGGAGATCAGGTCCAGATAGGAACGGCCTTCGGTATCGAACAGGCGGGTGCCTTCACCGCGGGCGAGCACAAGTGGATAGCGGGCGTAATTCTGCAATAGATGGAGCTTCTCAAGCTCCATGACTTCGTTCATTCGCTTAGTATAGAGGGCGCGCGCGTTGGATTCGTTAATGAATGGTACGCGTCTTGCGATTCATATAATCCATCAACAGATACTGGCCCAAATTATAAGGTGTGGTGAAGTAAGCTTTTCCCCGGCACATCTCCGTCACTTTCTGCACGAAGGCAATCAATTGATAGTCCTGCGCCAGCATGAAAGTGTTAATCAAAATGCCCTGCTTCTTGCAGCGGTTTACTTCCTCAAACGTCTTGCTGATTACCAGCGGGTCCAGACCGAACGCATTCCGGTAAATGCGGCCATCGTCCAGCGTGAGCGCGCTGGGCTTGCCATCGGTGATCATCACAATCTGGCGCATGTCTTTGCGCTCTCTGGCCAAAAGCTTCTGCGCCAAAATCAGTCCGTCCCTGGTGTTGGTGTAGTACGGGCCCACCTGCGCCCGCGCCAGTTGACTGATGTCCAGCTCTTCGGCGGAATCGTGAAACAGCACACAGCGAAGGCTATCGCCCGGATACTGCGTCTTGATCAAATGCTTCAATGCCATCGCCACTTTCTTGGCCGGCGTGAAGCGGTCTTCGCCGTAGAGAATCATGCTGTGGCTGCAATCCAGCATCAGCACGGTGGCGCAGGAACTTTGGTATTCGCACTGGTGCACGTGCAGATCTGAATATTCCAGGTTGAGCGGAACCTGCGCGCCCTCCCGCCTCACCGCGTTGAACAGCGTCTCGGTGATATCCAGATTCATGGTGTCGCCGAATTCATACAGGCGCGACGAACCAGACGATTCCACGCCGGTCGCGAAATCGCGGGTGTCATGCCGGCCGAAACTCGACTTACCCAGCGAGCCCAGCAAATCCTTCAGAGTCTTAAAGCCGAGAAAATCAAGCGACTTATCGGTCACCTGAAACCTGGTGGGCGCTTCTGTCCCCTGGCCCCGTCCGCTCGCATCGTTCGGGTCGGAAGGAGAAATGCCGCCGTCATCCACCAGCTTCTTCACCATCTGGTCAACAAGCTGGCTCATCTGTTCAGGCGACAAAGCTTCCAGGCGCTCCATCATTTCCTGCAGCTTGTCTTCAGGAAAAAGCTTGCCTTCTTCAAGCGCGCGTTCGATGGCTTCGCGCAGTTCGTCCATGGACTGTTCGCGCCACTGCCCGGTAGGGTCGTAGGGGTTGTCGAAGCCGCTCTGCAGGAAAAAATCGGAAAGCGCCTGTAGCAGATCCTGCGCGTCGATCCCGAAATCTTCGCCGGTGTACTTACTGTATTTGATCTGCTTCATGGCGACCTAGTTATAACGCCGGCGTCCCCGATCTTTTTGTGGAGACTCTTCTTCGTCTTCCGGGCGCCGCTCTCGCGGCTCGCGCTCTTTCCTGCGCCCGCCATCGGAAACATAGCCCTTCTCTTCTGAGCGGCTGATTCGCTTGTGCGCGTAGAGGCCCTCCAACACAAATTCCGCCGCGCCGGCGCGCACGGCATCGGGCTCACTCGCGCCTAAGCCAAGGGCGCGGCCTTTTTCCATCAGGCCTTGAATCGGGCTGAGCTGCTGCACCATGTCCGCCGACGACACGGATTCGTCCAGTTTTAACGTGCCCCCGATATCGAACCATTGCACGATGGGAGCAACATTCACGCCTTCGAAATACTTGTTGTAAACCGTCCCGACGGATTGACGGATGAGCTCACGCGCCACCGTATCGCCGCCCTTCAACTCGCCTTCGTATTCGAGTTCAATCTTGCCGGTGATGGAAGGCAGGGCCGCATAAATATCCAAAATACGCGGCACCGCGATAGGCTCACCGTTACGAAGCGCGCGCCGCTCAGCGTTCGAGGCGACATTCTCCATCACGCTGATGGGCAGGCGCTGAGACACGCCGGAGCGCTTATCCACGCGCTTATCTTCACGCGCGGCGAAGGCAAGCTGTTCCACAACTTCGTGGATGTAATGCGGCACGCGCAGTTCCAGGCCGGAACCCCTGGCCACCCAGGCTTCCTGCTTCGTAATTTCCAGGCCCTGTTCGAGCGACGCAGGATAGTGCGTGCGAATCTCACTCCCAATGCGATCCTTCAAGGGCGTGATAATCTTGCCGCGCGCCGTATAATCTTCCGGGTTCGCGGTAAAAACCAGCAATACGTCAAGAGGCAGCCGCACGGGGTAGCCCTTAATCTGCACGTCGCCTTCCTGCATGATGTTGAACAGGCCAACCTGAATTTTGCCTGCAAGATCGGGCAGTTCATTCACCGCGAAAATGCCGCGATTGGCGCGCGGCAGCAGACCGTAGTGCACGGTGAGTTCGTTCGAAATATCCTGGCCGCGCCGCGCCGCCTTGATGGGATCGATATCGCCAATCATGTCGGCAATGGTGACGTCGGGCGTCGCCAGCTTTTCGACATAGCGCTGGTCGGGCGTTAGATATTCAATGGGCGTCGCATCGCCATGCTGGGCAATTAAATCGCGGGCTTGCTTCGTGATGGGGTGAAACGGATCATCGTGAATTTCCGAACCGGCAACATAAGGCACATGCGCGTCCAGCAGCGTGACCAACATGCGAACCAGACGCGTTTTGGCTTGGCCGCGCAGGCCCAGAAGAATAAAATTGTGCCGCGACAGAACTGCGTTCACCACCTGCGGCACCACGGTGTCTTCATAACCGACGATGCCGGGAAAAAGCTGTTCCTTCGTCTGCAGCTTGGCAATCAAATTCGCGCGAAGTTCATCTTTCACGCTTCGGCCGGCCAGGCCTTTTTCGGCAAAGCGGCTGGCGCGTAAGGCTCCCAAAGTTTGGGGTAGATCCAGAACGGATGTGCTCATGGCTGTTGGGTACTACTCTGACAGATGCCGGTTTGGTTGCTTCTGTTGCGATTATTCTCTAGCCGCTATCTTGAACCACTATTGAGTCGCGTTAAATTCGTATACTTCCTGACCGCTATGCACAATCAGTTTGCCGGCGCCCAGCGCCTTATGATCCACGGGGAAGAAAACCGCGCCGTCCGTGGATTGGCCTGGAGCGAGCCGCGTCGCCACCAGCGCCAGCGCCGAAGCTGCTGCGGCGGCTTTGAATTTGGCCGGTACACCTTCCGCCATCGCATTGCGGCGCCGCTGCTCATAACCGTTCGTGGTGCGCATATTCGCAATTCCGTAAAGGTTGGCCTCATAAGCAACCACCAGCTTCTGCACGTCGCCCAGGTTGCCGCGATCCAGCAGATTCCTGACGACTTCATCGGCGGCGGACGCGCGAATCGCCTGCCCATCGGCCATCGTGTAAGTGAAATCTTCGGGCCGGATGGTGGAATAAATTTGCGAACCGTTGGCGACGGAAACCTGAATCATGGCGTAATCGCGAACATGCGCCTGGCTGACGGCGAACATGACGGTGATGCCGTTTCGCGTGAGCGTCTGGTGCTTCACGCCGCCCGTTTCGTATTCGATTACCTGCGCGTGAACAATGACCGGCAAGGCCAACACGCCCAGGAAGAGCCAAACACGCGGAAGCATTCCTTTATATTACAGTCCGTTCCGAAACGTCAGCCTGGCGCGGCACAAGTTCGGTGGGCAGGCCGGCTTTGCGCCAACCTTCGAAGCCGCCGCTAAGGGGCCTCACTCTGCGTACGCCGCGCTTCTTAAATATCAGCGCCGCACGGGCGCTGGAGGCTTCGTTCGGTCAAGTGCAGTAGAGCACCACATCGCGGTCGACCGGGATGCTTGGCATGGCGGACTCAATATCCTCAAACGAAACGTGAACCGCACCGGGAATTTTCGAGGCCCCTTCTTCCTGCCATTCGAGAGCATTTCTCAGGTCCACAACAGTTACGGTTTCGCCCGAGGCAATCAGTTCACTCAACTCTTCGGGATGGATCCTCGAAATACGCAGCTCCCGGAAAAAGCGGCGGCGCTGGATATACTTCCAAAGCAGAAATCCGCCCAGCGCGAGCGCGACAAACGCGAAGAACCAGGAACCCGCGCGCACCGCGCCGCGCAGCAAATCTTCTAACTGATTGCGGAACAGAAAGCCAAGCGCGCTATACGAACCGGACCAGAATAGTGAGCCTGCCGCATCCGCCAGAGCGAACTTCCAAATCTTCATGCGGAACATTCCGGCCAGGGGCGCGGCGGCGGTACTCAGCCCCGGAACGAACTTGGCAAACAGCAGGCCCGGCGCGCCATAGCGGATGAACATGTTCTCCGTGCGGCGCACGCAGGAGTCCGGCTCCAGCGAAATTCTGCACAGCAGATTCAAGATAGACGAGCCCTTGTGAATGCCCAGCCAATACCACATAAAATCCGCCATCAGGCAGGCCGAGACGGCGGTGGCCAGTGCAAGAGCGAAATTCAAATGTCCACTTGCGCTAAGGGCCCCGATGGCCAACAGCATGGGAAGCGAAGGTATCGGCACGCCGCACTGTTCCGCCAACACGGAAACGAACAAAATGACGTAGCCATGGCGAACAACAAAATCGAGAGTTTCCTTCATCGCAACCCCAGCACCCTAATTTGAGTCTGCCACAGCGAAATCGATTCATGGGGGCTGCGACTCTTCCGCCAAACGCGCAAGCTGAAACCGGTGGTGTTCCACGTGAGCCGAAAAGAAACGCAAAATTTGCGGTACGCTCATCCATCCGCTGACGGGATGCTGGAAGACGCCATCGCGCATTTGTTTTTGAGTGGTCTGGGCCAAGAGTTTGGCCAACTCCTGTCGACTTTCGTCCCAGCGCGGGCCCGCCGTGGACAGGCTGACATCCGGCTCCGGCAGCACCTGCGGCGCGGATTCCGGCACCTTCACGCGGCGCGGAGTCCGGAAAACGCGTTCGAGGAATAGAAAGCCGAGCCGGTCGCGCACACCGACTCCGTGTGGCTTCAGCAAACCCTGTTGCGCAGCCCCAATAATTCCGCGCTCCACTTTCGCAATGTGATCGATCACTTCCGCTGCGGTCCAAGCGCCTGCCATCGGGCGGTACTTCAGCCGCGCCGGCGCCCAGCCCTGCAGCAGATCAAGCGTCTCCGCCTTCTGCTTTTCCAGTTCGCTAAGATTGACCAAATGCTCTTAGGATGAGCCCCAGCCGACGGATGCTTCGCGAAATTTTTACCATTTGCCGATGAGCGGCTGTTCACCCGCGTTGCCTCCATAGGGGACGAATCGGTCCTGACCAATGCCAGTACCGTCAAAGCTACCGTTTCCGTTGAAATCAAGAGCCCAGAAACCGTTAAGGTAAAAGCCTACCTTGGTTCGGCCATCGCCATTCCAGTCGCCAACAATGGGGATTTCCCCAGTATTTCCACCGAAGCCGTAGAATTTATCGCCGCCCAGGCCAGTACCGTCATAGATACCGTTGCCGTTAAAATCCAGAATCCAGAAACCGTTTCGGTAAATGCCGATTTTGGAAAACCCGTTTCCGTTCCAATCGCCGATTACCGGCTTATCGGCTGCCGTAAAGCTGATGTAGGGAAAGAATTTGTCCGCGGCCGTGTAAGTGCCATCACCGTTGTAATCCAGAACAAAATTACCGTTGTAAAAGATACCCACCTTGGTTCGGCCATCGTGATTCCAATCGCCTAAAATGGGAAACTCGTTCGCGTTCCCACCGAAGCCATAGAAGCGATCCAGGCCGGCGCCGTCGAACGTGCCGTTGCCGTTGTAATCGAGCGCCCAGGAGCCGCTCTTGTAAAATCCGATCTTGCTACGGCCATCGCCGTTCCAATCGCCTACAACAGGCACGTAGCCGCTCGACGTGGTTCCGCCGAAACCGTAGAACTTGTCGTTGGGGGCCGTACCGTCGTAATCGTAGACTCCATTACCGTTATAATCGAGTATCCAGAAGCCATTGCGATAGATGCCGACCTTGGTTCGCCCGCTTCCATTCCAATCCCCGACAACCGCGATATCGCCGGGCTGCTGACTTATATAGAAGAAAAACTTATCGGCCGGCGGATTCTCATACGCGCCGCTGCCGTTTGCATCCAGCACGAAGTTGCTATTAAAAAAATAACCGACGTTGGTCTGCGCAGAAGCAGGATTCGCCGTATTTGTAAGGTTGAAGCTTACGGATAGAGCTCCCGTTGTTGCAGTCACTGTGTAAGTGCCGGTCACGTTGTTTGCGGTGAAAGCGGGCGCGGTCGCAATGCCGCTCCCGTTTGTGATAACCGTTGTCGCGCCACCGAAGGAACCGCTGGCGCCCGAACCCGGAGCGGCAAACTGCACCGCAATGCCGGCAAGCGGTGAACCTACACTGTTCGTCACTAACACTTGAAGCGGTGTAGCAAACGATGTATTAGTGGCCGCGGACTGATTGTTGCCGGCCGATACGGCAATTGTGTTCGGTTGGAGCGACGAGTTCTGGATCGTTTGACCAGGGCTCGAAATCTGCTGAAGCACGGTGCCAGCTGAGTTATAAAACGTCAGCCGTAAGGTGTTGCCGGCGCCTTGCAGGTCAGGAACTAACATCAGGTAACTGCTGAAATCGCCAAGGCGCGTGAAAATGTTCCTGGTGGTGCTTCCCACTAAGTCAAGCGTTACGGAATCGGTGCCCTGAGGGGAAACCCACTCGACCAGGTTCGGAGTTCCAACGAACAGGTTAGAGGTGGAAGCTGGAGCTGTGAAATTGCCCGTGCTGGCTCCGCGAAGGGTGAACCAGCCGTCTGTGGAATCGCCGTAACCCGCATAAGCCAGGCGGACTGACGCCCGATTGGTACTCGCGGTGGGCGCCGTGATTCTGAAGAAGTCGGCGGTGACCCCACCTTGGAGTAACGTGAAGGGCTGCGTGTCTGAGTAGCGAATGTACACATCCACGGGGCCGATGGCTGAAGATTTTCGCCAGGAAACCTGCATGGCTGTGCCGGAATCCTGTATAAGATTCGATTGAGGAGAGAGCAGGATCAAGTCAGGCGGCGTAATCTGAAATGCGGGACCGATGTTGAACCTGCCGGTAGCATTATTCGCCGAATCTTTGCAATCCGCGCGAACGCGGTACTGGCCCGCTGTGACTACCGGAACCTGCCAGCGATAGTAGCCATAGTCAGGGGAGTTAGTCGCAATGGTACTGACTGTCGCGCCGTTCGAATCGGTAAGTGTCAAATCGACCACGACGCAACCTTGAGAACTCCAGGCAATGGTCTTGTTAGTGGACGCCGCCAGATACGATCCGGCGCTCGGAAGACGCAGCGCGATTTGATAGTTCTTCCCCAGATTCTCAGCCGCAAAGGGATAGTTATCACGGAAGGGAGCGGAAGCGCTGAAATTTGTATACGGCGTGCTGCCGTTGCTTGGATTGCCGTTGGCGGAGGTGAAGTCAGACCAGAAGTTTCCGCCCAATGTTGTGCTGCCGGAATCGAAGATGCCACTGCTGGAGGCGTCCAAAAAATTGTGATTCATGGTGGGGGCATAGAAAAAGCGGTTCAGATAGAAGGTGGCTCCTGTTGTTGAATCCAGCAGTTGCAGCCCCCCATTGGTGGGGTTCCGAATTACGTTCGCGTAGAAAGTAGAGTTGACGCTGCCTGACGTCTGGATGCCATTCGGGGTGCTGGCAATATAGTTGAAGCCATAATCGTTAGACGTTTCGGCAATAGTTGTAACGATTCCCCCGTTGTTGGCGATGTTATGAACATAGTTTTGTTGCAGGGAGTTGTGGGTCGGCGTGGTTGTTCCGCTGGCAGCATCTCTGCTCACGCCCATGCCGCCCAGCGGGTGATCGTGAAAGTTATTGCCTCGCACATAGTTGCCGCTGGAATTGAAGATGGCCAAGCCACCTTCACCCGCATTCGATCCATCGTTCAGAAAGCCAAAATTGTAATCGGAATCGTTATTGAGCCAGAGAGACACCAGGCCAGTCTGAGCTTTCATCGGAATAGAATTATTAACGGAATAATTTCGAAGCGCCTGGCGGGACGGTTGTCTGCTGACTATGATCCCCGCGTCGATGTTATTCTGGCCAATATAGTTATGCTGGCCGCCGTTTACGAAAATGGAATAGAAACTTGTATTGCTGATGGTGTTTCCGGCGATGGTGTTAAAGTCACTTCCACTTGCGGCAATACCGTAGGTCGCGTTGGCGGCTGTCGCCGTGATGGTATTGTTGACAACCAGATTGCGATTTGAACCCGCACCGCTGGTCGCCTGATCCAGAATAATTCCCGCGTTATAAGCCTGAGATATTCTGCAATTTTCAATGATGGAGTCCAACACTCCATTGGTGGCTATTGCCTGGCCGTTTTGGGCCTGGTTCACTGTTAGGTTTCTGAAGATCAGGCCGGTGAGTGTTCCGCCCGCCCCATCCATTGCTTGAATTCCGAAATATTGGGCATTCAACGTGAAACTATCGAGAGTGACACTAGAAGCCTGAACGCGCATTCCATAAGCAGTGGAGATGTTGAGAATGGCTGTGGCGCCAGAAGCGGCCTGCAGGGTAACGGGTTTAAAAATATCGATTCCAACGTTTGGGTCGGCACTGGCGTGCACGCTCGACGAGAGAGTGTAGGTTCCCGCGTTCATGACGATTACGCCGCCGCCAGCCCCAGCGTTGTTGCTGTTGATGGCTGCAATGAGTTGTGTTTCGTTCGAAACAACCACAGTGGCGGCGGTGGCAGCCGAAACCGTGAGGAGGAAGATGACAAAGCTACGCAAAAAACGCGGAGTTGCCCTGAAAGAAATGAAGTCCTTGAGCAAAGTACTTCAAGTATATAAAGATTCTTTTCTCTGCCATTCCCGGGCAAACCACGCGGCGAGCGCGATCAGCAAAATAGAAAATGTCGTAAACATGCCTGCGTCGGGTACCACATCCGAAATGTGTGAATTGTCGTTTCTGATCCAGACTTCTCCGAAGAAAGCGATGGTTACGAATTCCAGGCATTGCAACGTGACCAGGATCAGCGCCAGCTTGGGCGAAAAGTCTGCAATGAAAAGCGTGAGCGCCGCAAAAAGCAAAATCATCATCACAAACGAGCCTTGGTGGATTGTGGTGGATTGTGGCGCGTACATAATCAGCAGCCAGACGCCGAGCGATGCCGCCGCAATCGCCATCAATCTATCGGGAGCGGCCCGCCGGCCGGGTGCGCATCCGTAACGCAGCAGAAATCCTGCATTGGCAAGCCCAAGGCCAGGAAACAGGCTGTAGAAACTCGCGTGAGAAAAACTCATCATGCGCCTGGCGGCATCCGTGGGAAGGTTGTATCCGCCGCTTGACCAGAACAGGAACTTCAGATTGGTCCATTTATTAGCCATCCAGCCGGAGAGGCCTAAATGGGAATATTTGTTCCAGATTAGCCAGCCGAGGCCATGACTGCGGTCGATCTCTCCGGCAAGATGCAGCTTAAGTAGAGCATCGCCGGGCGGATCGAACAGTTTCTGATAGAGGACCCAGGGAAGGTAAATCAGGAAGCTTGCGAGCGCTGCGTGAAGAAGCCATTTCCAGGTTGGCCTGTGCCAAACCAGAATGAATATCCCGAAGCCGAGGACTGTCATCAATACGCCGCCGTGGCTTACCATGGCCAGCGCTCCCAGAACACCGGCCAGAACCGCGTCGGTGCGGTTCGGTTGCTGCTTGGTCACCCAGCTAAAGCGGGAGAGTGCCAACAGTCCAAACGCCGCCGACAAGAGCTTTGGCCAAACAAATAGCTCGTGAATAAAAGCGAATTGCGAGAAAGCGGTCATCGCGATAGCCGCCAGCATGGGCGGCCCATTCACTCTCATGGAGCGGAGCAACGTCCAAAGGGCCGGTATCCAACTGGTCTGCAGCAGCACGCCAAGAAAGAGATATTGGTCGTCGGGCTTGTGCCAGAAAATCAATTGCAGCAGCGTGAAACCGCTTTGCAAAGGGGGGCGGTCACTGCTCTGAATATCCGCGAAGAAGGCCGGCCGGAAGGGCGCGCCTTTATAGATCGCATTGCTGAGAATGAGCGGCAACACGTTATCGGGCGGAAGGTGATAGCTGAAAAAACGATCCTGAACATACTCACCGAAGCCATCTTCATTCCGGTAAAGCAGACCGGCTGAAAGATAAAGCGCGGAGGCGAAAAGCCAAAGCACCAGGACACCGCCGATGGGCTTGATGAGTACCGAACGAAGTCGCTTGCGATACAGGAATACGGTCGCCGCGGAAACGAGGGGCACCGCAATGGAATAGAGCTTGCCTGCCGAAACTGAAAAGACGAAAACAAAAAAGGCAAGAAGACCGGAGACGCCGCATACAGCGAATATCGCGGCTAGAGCAACTTCCGGCGAAAGAATCTTACGCCGTGAAAACCATAGGGCGAACGCGATTCCCGGCAAGACCAGCAGAACCCACTGGAAGGCAAGTCGACGCATGGCTTGCTCGGCATACGCGAAGGTGTGAATGTTCCAGATTTTGTATTCACGCGGCAGTGTGAAGCCAACCCAGCGTTCGGCGGGGCGAGTGATGTTGTCGCTTGCTTTATCTTCCACAACCAACCGAACGCGGCGGCGCTGCCACTCCGGAGGGATATGCCAGCGGCGCGTAAACCAGGTTGGCCCACTATCCCTCATCACTGTCAGCGCAAGTTGTTGAGTGGGGGTGGCTGCATCTTCAAGAAATATTCGCAGGCCAGGATGTGTGGGGTAGCCCACCACCTCGCACTCCAGATTTTGAGGGGCGTCGAAGGCCCCTGTCGACGCGCGGCCATTCGAAGCCCTGTTCGGCCATTCTCCGAAATACGGATCTTTGACGAGTTCCGAGCCGTTAAGAACCGGTGCAGAGCCACTGCCGGAAAAGCTGCCAGAAACGGTAACGGCCGCCGCGCCGGGCAAGGAAGCGGAACGCAAAGCGAATGGCAGGAACAGCGCAAATACAAAGATCCGCTTCGATAGATTCATCTATTTCTGACTTGCCGCAGGCTGCGCTTTCAGGTTGACCAAACCGACCCAGATTAGCGCGTTTATGCCCGAGCGGTCGCGGGTTGCCGGTGGAAGGATGGTCCGGCCTTCCACCTCTGCCCTTCCAGTCAGGCAGCTGTCTCTGACATTTCCTTACGCAGCCAGGCGCGGGCCAGACGAAGTTCGCGCCGAACGATGTGCACCGGCTTCGATACCGCAGTGGATAGCTCCTCCGCCGTCAGGCCGCCGAAATATCGCATTTCAATCAGCTGACCCTTCAACGGATCCATGCGCTGAAGCAGTTGCAACGCGTCGTCGATTGCCAATAGCGATCTGTCCGGCCGCGCTCCCCGCTCGGGTAGTTCCGCAAATTGTAACTCCTTGCCCGCTCCGCGCTTTTCGGCAAACCGGGCGCGAGCCATGTCTACCAGAACCTGCCGCATCAACCGGGAAGCAATTCCGTAGAAGTGCGACCGGTTCTCAAAGAGCGGATGCCGGCCTCCGGAAAGCCGCAGGAATGCCTCGTGAACCAACGCGGTGGTCTGCGAAAAGTCGAGTTTGGCTTCGCGGCGCAAGTGCCAGCGCGCTAACTTCTTGAGTTCCTCATAGACCAGCGGAATCAGATCCTGTAACGCATTCCGGTCACCGCCATGTAAATGCTGCAGAAGAATAGTAACTTGCATAAGTCGAGTGTAAGAAGAGCTAACCCAGCATCCCGGTAGCGATTCCCAGTTCCCGGGCAAACTTCAGCTTCGCTGCGTAATCGAAAATGTAACCCTTGACGGAGGGGTCGCGTTTCACCATCGCCGTCATTACATCGAGAGACCGCCGCATCCATTGCCGGGCCTCCTTTTTATCGCCTGCGGCCAGCGCCATTTGGGCCAGGTCGGCATATTGAGTCGTGCGGCAGGAAAGAACAACGGTATCGGACGGATCGATGGCCAGCGCTCGCTCGAATCCTTCACTCGAAGCAAGAAGAAAGTCACGCGCTTTGGATAGGTGTTTGCGTTGCAGGTATAACTCGCCAATATCGAGTTGAGTCTTCCCGAACAGATACCAACTGCGCCGGCTTTTCGGATTGAGGGTTGTCAGCTCACGGGTGACGTCATTGGCCTTGCCGTAAAGACGGTTGGCGGCCTCGAACCTTTTCATGGCTACCAAGAGACTGCATAACCTGGAAGAACTAGCCACGTAAGTGGCCTTACTGCGAAGGTCTCTGGGATCGGCAATCATAGCTTCTTCCGCGAGACTAACGGCCCGTTCAAGATAGGGAAGGCCGCGTTCGAAGTGTTGCGTATTGGCCTCACCAAGCCGTTGCTCGGCGGTGCCGATGGAATTGTTCGCGTGCAATACGGCCGCGCGCCAGGCGGGGTCTTTGCTGTGTGCCGGCCATGAGGCCTCAATCAACTGTAGGGCCCGATGACCATGCTCCAAAGCGCCGTTATAGTTCTTCAAAGTCGATAAAAACTGGCTGTAGATCCGTTGCGCCTGGGAAGCCACAAGAAGTACTTTTTCATCGGTGGGAGCGGCAGCCACGGCGCGTTCACTGAAGTCACTGGCTTTCTCCAGCACGCCCAGGGCACTGGCGGTTCGGCCACTCACCTCTTTTGTTGTCCCCGCTCGCATAAACGCCGCCGTGGCGGCAGCCAGCGCGTCCACGCTCTTCGGTTCGTCCGTTACCCACTTGTCAGCCAGGCCCACGGCTTCATCCGCCCACTTGGCGGCCTCGCGCGCGTTCCGCTCGTCCTGGTAGCGGTAACCCAAAAACGAAGCCAATTCAACATACTTGCGCCGCATGGCCGCGTGGCCAGACCTGTCGTCGCCAAGACGTCTGTGAATCTTAAGCGATTGCAGCAGGCTATCGGTGACGCTCGGCGATTCGCCCCCACCCGATTGAATGTAGTCTTCAATGTCCGCCAACTGCTCATAGCTATCCGCAATTTCCCGCTCGAGAGCGGAATCGTAGCGTGATTCAGCAGCTAGGCGTTTCAGATAACGCTGCCCCGTGGAAGCGACCAGATTTCTGGCGTCAAGCGTACCTGGCACATCGCGAATGGAACGCTCGAAATCGAACAGAAACACATTCGCGAGTTGATGGACTTCTTCAAAGCGGTGCTGTGCAATAATTCGTTGGCGATTGGCCATAAGCGCGCCCGCAGCCAGGCCCGCGCCCCCAAGCGTGACGGCCGCAACGGTAAGCCAGTGGCGCCGCATGAACTTGCGCGTTCGATACCAAGTGTCCCCTTCACGCGCACGAATGGGGAGGAACTTCAGATACCTTTCCAGATCTTCTGAGAACTGCTCGATGGTGCAATAGCGCTCCTGCGGTTCTTTGCGCAGAGCCTTCATCAGGATCAACTCAAGGTCTTTCTTCAGCCCTGGATTGAGAGTGGAAGGCGCAGTAATTTTGCCCTTGAGAATTCCCAGTGCGATGGCCGCGGCGGAACCGCCCATGAAGCGATTGGGAGCGGCGCCGGTTAACAGTTTGTACAGCACCGCGCCCAATGCATATATATCCGAGGCCGTGCTCACCGCGCTGCCACTCACCTGTTCGGGACTGGCGTAATCAGGCGTGAGTATGCACATGCTGCTGGCTGTCGAATCGGCCGTGAGCGCAAGCAATTTAGCAATACCGAAATCGAGAAGCTTCGGCTCACCATCTTCTGTTACAAGAATGTTGGCCGGCTTCAAATCGCGATGCACAATAAGGTTGCGATGAAGATAGGCGACAGCGGAGCACACCTTCACGAACAGACGGAGCTTCTGCCCTGTGCTGAGTTCGCGGGCGTAGGCATCGATCGCTTTGCCCTCAACGTATTCCATCACCAGATACGGTTGGCCGTCTTCTCTATGGCCCGCATCCAGCAACCGGGCAATGTTGGGGTGGGAGAGCGTTGCCAGGATTTGGCGCTCCGCTAGAAAGCGCCGGCGCAGATGAAAGTTGTCGGCTCCTGGCCGCAGCAGTTTCACTGCAGCGCGCTGATTCACTTCTCCATCCACGCGTTCGGCCAGGTAAACGGCTCCCATGCCGCCGCGCCCCAGCAGTTGTGTCAATCGATATGGGCCGCATTGCACGCCGGCTGTCTCCATCTGCGTCAGTTCCCCTTGCGCGGCAAGCCCAATGTCCTGCTCAAGTGCGGTGCCCGATGGGGAATCGAATGCCAACAGGGCTTCTACTTCATCGCGCCACTTAGCCTCAGTGCCGGCGTCTTCGAAATACCGCGCGCGCGCCTGTGGTGAAAGGTTCGCTACACGATGGAAAAGCTCTTCCACACTCCTTGTCATTCGTTTGTTAGCACTCCCGTTCGCCTAACGCCTCAACAGGTTTAGTGATTCCGCCGCCCGGTGCGTTTCTTTCTGTCCGCATGCAATCTTTTTTCTTGCTTGCGCGTTCAATCCTTATCCGAAACTCCGCAGGTCTTAAGTGGGACGTTGTAGGCGGATAAGTGTCGCCACGTTCCGAATAAACAGGAGAGTAACATGGGTAGCGTTTCGTGGTTGTTGCGGAGTTGTATCGTTTTTGTATCGGCCGTGGTGGCCTGCGGGCAATCGTTCAGCGGCAGGGTCGCCGGAATAGCCACAGATTCAAGCATGACAGGCATATCTCATGCATCTGTCACAGTTATCAACGAAGGAACCGGGGCAAGGCGCCGCATCATAACCGAAGTTAATGGGACTTACGTGGCGGCCGAGTTAGTTATCGGTTACTACACCGTTCAGGTGGAAGCGCCCGGAATGAGCAAGGCAGAACGGAACCACGTAAAGGTGGACGTGGGTGGCGAAACGCGGCTGGACGTGATGCTCTCCGCTCAAACGCTGCAGCAATCGGTAGATGTAAATGCAGAAGCACCCATACTGCTAAGGGATTCAAGCGCTCTGGCTGAAGTGGTGGATTCGCGGCAAGTGAAAGAGCTTCCGCTGAACGGGCGGGACTTTCGAAAGTTAGCATTCCTGGTCCCCGGGGCCGCGCCGCGTTCCCCTCGCGGCTCACTCGGTTCTTTCACGGTGAACGGACAGCGTGAGAAATCCAATATCTTCCTGATCGACGGGGTAGATAACAACGATTCGTTTCGCAACCAACCCAGCTTCAATCAGGGTGGCGTGAGCGGCGCGCAGGCAACAATTTTTCCAGTGGATGCGCTGGCCGAATTCAGTTTGCAAACCCAGGGGTCCGCGGAGTACGGCCGTAATTCGGGCGCGGTGGTAAACGCCGTGATCAAATCGGGCACCAACCAGGTACATGGGACTCTTTACGAATTTCTGCGAAACGATAAGTTGAACGCACGAAATTTCTTCGAGACGCTCCCCGGCACTCACAAGGGTCCTTTTAAGAACAGTAACTATGGCGGTACCGCCGGTGGTCCCGTGACCCGGAACCGTACGTTCTTCTTCGCCGCCTTCGAAGGTCAACGCGGCAGGCCAAGTTCTTCTTTGGCCGTCACGGTGCCCACAGCCGCCGATATCGCTTCGGCAAGAGCGTTCAACGCGGCGGCAGGAAGGCCGGAGAACGCTCTGGGCGCGAAGATTCTCAGCCTCTTTCCCCAAGAGAACATTCCCGGAGGCAAAGCCAACTACGCATATAGCCTTCCCAACGTTATCGATAGCGATAACTTCGTAGTTAAGCTGGATCACCGGTTTAGCGATCGCTACAACTTGAGCGGGCGCTATGTTTTCGGGGACGGCAACCAGACCTTCCCGCTCAATTCCGGGCAGGGTTCGCAATTGCCCGCCTTTCAGACCGTGGTTCCCACGCGCGTGCAACTGGCGGGTTTGAATTTTTCGCAGATACTGACCAGCCGCCTGATCCATGACACACGAATCAGTTTCAACCGCTTCAGTCAAGTCTTCTCTCCTTTGGATTCCAGCTTCGACCCCGCCTCTATTGGCCTGATTACCGGAGCGAAGGGCGGCTTGCCCACCATCGTTGTCAACGGATTCGAAAGCCTGGGTGCACCCACCAATGAGCCCCGCGGCCGCGTCAGCCAGGCATATCAACTGGTGGACACTCTGGTTTGGAGCCGGGGAAACCATACGTTCAAGGCCGGGGTGGATTACAGGCGGCCTCTGGTGCGCTCATTTAGCGACCAGTTCGCACGTGGACGTTTGAGCTTCAACTCGCTGGCCGATTTGCTGGCAGGCGTGGCCGCGCCTACCGCCACCAGCATCGCCCGAGGGAACACCCGCCGCGATACATACAGCAACAATTTCGGCACGTTCGTTCAGGACGATTGGAAGATCGGTTCGGGGCTCACTCTGAATTTGGGTTTGCGGCTCGAGTACACCGGGCCGCTCTCTGAAAAAGACGACAGGATTTCGAACTTCATTCCAGGTACCGGCTTGCAGCGCGTGGGACAGGGGCTCGACAGGCTCTATGAACGCGATTGGAATAACTTCGCACCGCGTTTCGGCTTCGCCTTCGACCCCCGCGGCAACGGCAAGACGGTGCTGCGCGGCGGCTACGGCTTCTATTACGATGCACCTTCGCAGGACTTCTTCCTGCTGCAAAGCTTCCCGAACGGAAATGTAGGAACGAACCCAATTCCAGGTTTAGGAACGTTCACGGTCAATTTCACGGGCGCGGTTCCGTTCGGGCCAGGAGTGGATATTTTCGGCGGCGCGAACACGCCTGTGCCTCCGTTCACTGTCTTCGGCGTGGATCGGCAAATGCGGACGCCCTATGTGCAGAGCTATAACTTCAACGTTCAGCAAACAATCGCTGAAGGCGCAGTCTTGCAAGTTGGTTATGTCGCCTCAAAGGGCACGAAGTTGTTTCGCGTGCGCGATATCAACCAAGCTTTGCCGGGGCCCGGCGAAGGCCTGCAGCAGCGCCGCCCCTTTAGCTCTGCTTATCCGCAATTCGCGGGCATATATCAATTGGAAGCTTCCGCAAGTTCCAACTACAACTCGCTGCAAACGGTCTATCGCCAACGCTTGTCGCATGGCATCACTCTTTTCGCATCGCACGTTTGGTCACACTCCATCGATGACGCCTCAAACGGCATCTGCTCCTGCACCGCGGGGGTCTCGCTGCCGCAGAACAGTTTCGATACGCGCGCCGAAAAGGCGGCTTCCAGTTTCGATCAGCGCCAGCGGTTCACGTTCAATTTCGTATACGATCTGAGCGCGTTGCCCCTTCTGCTAAACAGATGGCCTGCGCGCCTGACTGCGGGTTGGCAACTCAGCGGTATCTACACCGTGTCGAGCGGCATCCCCATCACACCTTTTTGGAATGGAGCGGCCCCTAGCGGCAGCGGGGAAACCAGCAATGACCGGCCCAACCTGACCGGCAACCCCAACGACGGCCCCAAGCGCAGAGAAGCCTGGTTCAACACAGCGGCCTTCGCCGCGGCGCCTAAGGGCACCTTCGGCAATGCCGGACGCAACACAGTGATTGGCCCCCGCGCCAATGTTTTGGATTTTTCGGTGATGAAATCGACGCGGATTCAGGAACGCGCCAATCTGCAATTTCGCGCGGAGTTTTTCAATCTACTGAATCATCCCAACTTCGCTCTGCCGAACGTCACCGTCAACAGTTCGGCTTTCGGCTCCGTTACCAACACTCCCGATGTAGCCGGCGGAAACCCGTTCAGCGATGGTGGGCCGCGGTTCGTACAGCTTGCGCTCAAGCTGATTTTTTAGGTGACCGGCATGAAGACAATACTCTTGGCTTGTCTCGGGCTTGTCGGAATTTGCCCCATTGCATCGGCCGGAACGTCGATTCTGAATCCCAACCGCCCGTACTCGTTTAAGCTGTCGTCTTTCGAAACGGCGGGGTTGGGGACCACGGGCCTATTGCTGAAGGTGCGTGTGGATGGCGGCCCACCCTTACGGCTGATTCTGGATAGCGGTGCGGAACACTTGACTCTGGATCGAAAAGCGGCTGCGCGGTCTGGGCATACGGGCGGGGCTCCCGTTGTTTTCATGGGCGCGAAAGGGTCTCTGGGCGCGGCGTTTCGTACAGAAGCTGCAATCGTCCAGATTGAGGATCTGACGCTCCGCGATTGTGAGATGGTAGTTGCGGAAAGAAAACTGATCGACGGAATCGATGGAGCGATCCCACTTTCCTTGTTTTCCAGCTTTCTGGTTCATTTGGATATACCGGGCAGATCTCTCAGCCTGGAGCCGTTCGATTCCGCGTCGCCCTCAACGAGAGATTTCATCCAGGCAGTTCCGCAGAAACATCTGCTGTTCTTCGAAACGCAACTGCGAAATGGCTTCACGGGCTACGTCCTTCTGGACACCGGGGCAGCGGTAAACGTGATCAGCAAAAGCGCCGCCACCGAACTGCAGCGCGCACACTGGTTTACTGAGGTGATCTCATTGCGCGCGGGCATGCGTGCCTTGGCGCTGGCGCCTTCCGTGGAAATGGATCTCTCTGCGATGGGCCGCCGACACCAGCTAACGCTATGCGGAATTCTGGGATATCCGGGGCTTTCCGGCTCCGTGATTACCGTGGATTACCGGGACGCGCGCGTGCAGATACGCCCTGCTCGTTAGCGAAACTGCGGTTCACTTTCACCCAGCGGTTTCGCAGGTAAGCACAGAAGAAGATTCTTCGCAAAAAGGAAAATTATGACAACACAACTGAAGAGCTTGATTCACAACTCGACTGTAGGCATTCTGCACCTCGCGCTGGCCGGCGGCTTTCTCGCAATCGGAAACGCGCAGACCGAATCTGAACACATACATGCCGTGCAGCGGCAGGCCGTGCCGGCGAAACTGGTACAGATCGTGCACGATGCAACGAAGCCATTCACGGACGTCAACGTCGCCACCGCGGCCGATTATCACCCTTTCCTGGGCTGCGTCAGCGGTCCCGATCACGGCGCGATGGGGACGCACTATGTAAACCTGACGCTGGTTGGCGATGGCGAAATCGACGCGGCAAAACCGGAAGCGCTGATCTACGAAACAGGTTCAACCGGCTTGATGACCTTGGTAGGTGTTGAGTTCATTGTGGACGCGGCCACATGGCTGGCGCGCCACCCTTCGCCGCCCGTGCTGGAAGGCCAGTCGTTCCATTTGGTGAATAGCCCGAACCGGTATAACCTGCCCGCGTTTTTTGAACTTCACGTTTGGGCCTGGCGTAACAATCCAAGCGGCGCGTTCGTGGATTGGAACAACAACGTGAGTTGCGAAGGCAACAAATAAGACGAGTCAGAACCGCCGCATGCGGCTACGTATGCGCTTGGCCAGCTTCTCAATTTCTTCCGTCTTGCGGATGCCGCCCAGCGAAAGTACGTGGCTTGTATCGCGCTCCATCTCCGCCGCAAGCGCGAGCGAAAGCTCCGTGATCTGCCTGACATCCTGAAGCGACTTCGCATGATCTGCTTTCAGGATTTCCTCCACTTGCGATTTGCCGTTGGGTAGTTTGCCCTTCGGCAAATCGCCGTCAGGGCCGCCGTGTGTATTCAGCGGGTCCAAAGCCTGCGGGAAGGCGGCACAACAGAATGAAAAGAACGCTATGCATAGGGTCAGGCGCATAAAAAGCTGTTGCTATGATACTCAACTATGCATGAAGTAAATGTTGGAATCGTGGGGCTGGGCAATGTTGGCGCAGGCACCGTTTCCATACTGACTGAGAACGCCGGCCAGATTGCACTGAAGCTTGGTTTCAAGCTCAACATCGCCATCGCCTGTAGCCGTGGCGTTCACGCGCTGAAGCTTCCTGAGGGCATTCGCACAACCACGGATTGGAAAGAGGTGGTGGCCGACCCTAGCGTTCATGTTGTCGCTGAGCTTGTAGGCGGCGCCGGTACCGCGCGCGAGATTATCGATGCCGCAATTCTGGCGGGCAAATCAGTGGTGACCGCGAACAAGGAATTGATGGCCCTGAGCGGCGCCGAAATTTGGGACCGCGCCATCCAAGCGCGCATCAACCTGGCAATGGAGGCCAGCGTGGCGGGCGGCATCCCCATTCATGCCGTGCTGCGCGAGGGCATATCGGGCGACCGAGTGGTTGCCCTGGCAGGCATACTCAACGGCACCAGCAACTTCATACTTACCGAGATGGAAAAGCGGGGCGATTCGCTAGAGAATGTGCTGAGCGAAGCGCAGCGACTTGGCTATGCGGAGGCGGACCCCAGCGCCGATGTCGACGGCTTCGATGCGCGCTCTAAGCTGGCCATTCTGGCCGCGCTTGCTTTTGGCGAACGCATCACGCCAACCGATATTTACGTGGAAGGAATCCGCCGCGTCACGCCGCTCGATTTTCAGTACGCGCACCAGTTGAAGCACACCATTCGCCTGATCTGTTCGGCGCATCAAGGGCATGAAGGAGTGATACTTTCCGTTCGGCCCGCGCTGCTTCCGCAAGCGACCATTCTGGCCGGCGTGCAGGGCGCTTACAACGCGGTGTGGGTGAAGGGCTTGTATGGGGAAGATACGTTTTACTACGGGCGCGGCGCCGGCCCGAAGCCCACAGGCGTGGCCGTGGTGAGCGATCTGATGCGTGTTGCCCGCGAGATTCGATCAGGCAGCCCGGAGCGTGTTTCGCCATTTGCGCATGAACGCCTGGGCGAATATAAACCGGTCAGCATCACTCTGCAGCGCCGCTCTTACTACTTGCGATTCCGCGTGGATGACCGGCCCGGCATCATTGCAGAACTTGCGGGAATACTGGCTGCGAAACATATTGGCCTTGAAGCGGTGCTGCAGCAGCCATGCGAGACCAAGCACGATTTGCCCTTTGTGATCACAACGGAACTGACAACTGAGCAGCGCATGCGCGATGCGGTGGCACAGATGGGCGAGCTTGATTTTTTGCGCGAACCGCCTTTAGTGCTACCGATGGAGCCTTCGCTGTAGCGCCAGGTCCGCGGCGCGAACGCCCCAATATTGCGCTTCTTCGAAGATGGAAAAGCCGCTCAGGTCAGAGTTGGCGAAGTATAGGCCGGGCAATGCGGGCGGTGGCGCGGCGCTCAAGAAGCCCGGCGTGGGGCGCGCCATGGCATGGCCGAATCGCATGATATCGATGCGTGAGACACAGGCGCGAATATCGGGATGCGCGCGAGAGAGATCGGCCAAGATGGCATCCCGCCACCAACCCCAATCGCGGCTGAGCAAGGCCTTTCTTCCTTCTGTGGGTGAACCTTGCGCCAGCGCCCAATAGAAGGTCCACACCGTTTGCTCGTGAACAGTGCGCAAAGATTGGTGCGTCGCATCCACGTAGCCCAGCGTGGGCGAATCGTAGATCACATTGTCCCAAGCTGGTTCCGCCCCTTCGCCGGCCCGCGGGATGCGGTCCAGCGTGAGGTTCGCGGTGAGCCAGGGCGAATACTGGCGCGGGGCGAATGGCGGGAAGCCTTCAATCATGTGCGGCGCCAGAAAGGTGGGGGCCGCGAAGATCACGGCGTCCGCTTCGTATTCCACGGTCTGCGTCGCAAGGCTCCAACGCGTGCCACGGCGAGCGATTCGTGTCACCATGCTATCGGTCTGAACCTGCGGCCTTACCTTCTCCACCAGACGCTTCACTAACCAGCCGTTTCCTTCAGGCCAGGTAAGCGGCCCTTTCTCATCTGGCTCACGCGAAGCGAAATAATGCACGCCGGCCCACGCGGATGTGTCCTGAGCGGAAGAGCCGTAGTCATCGCGGCAGGAATAATCCGCCAACCAGTTGACGTAGGGTGAGGTGAAGCCTTCCTGGCGCATCCACGCCTTCATGCTGAGCCTGTCGAGGGGAGACGCGGGCTGTGCCCCTTCGCGGCTGGGGATGGTGAACTTGCCGGTGGCGTGAAACTCATGCATGCGGTCAGAAAAGCGCATCATCTGCGCTCGATCGAACTGCGGCTCGATCTCTTCCTGCCAGCGGCCCGCGATGAACAGGCGCTCCTGCGGCGCAAAGCAGAGCTGCCGCTCATCCCAGACACCGTTCTTCAGTAGGCCCAGATCTGCGAACAACTCGCGAACCAGCACCGCCTTCGCGTTCGGAACAGGCACGTAATGAGCGCCCCATGGATACGCCGAAATGGCGTTTTCGCCAGACCGCGAGTTGCCACCCGTGGACGATTCCATTTCCAAAAGAACGAAATCGTGAAAGCCTCTTTTCCGCAAACGCCACGCCGCACAAAGGCCGGCAATGCCGCCGCCCACAATCGCCAGTGGAACTTTCCGTTGCTGCCCCGGCGCCGGGAAGGGCACGCCGTCGCGAAGCCGATGGCCGCGAGCAAAACTATCGTTGACGAAGCCGCCCTCAATCTTACGATCGGCCTTGAGCGTGAGCCCGATCAGACCGGCGCTAAGAAAGAGTCGCCGCTTCATAGGCCGGCGGCGCGAACGGCTTCAATGAAACGAACGGTTCCGAAACGATACAGCGGGTCAGTGTAGCGAAGAGCCTTCGCATGGCGCGGTGAGTTAAAGCGGAGAGCAGTTCCATGCCGGCGCACCTGTTCGGGGAGCATGCCGGCTGCGCGTTCGAAGTAGACGACGTGTTCCGGGGCGGCGGCTTCGAAGTCATGGCGCACAAAGGCATGCCAGCTCGCGAAAAGAATGTTGCTCAAGTGCGCATCCAGCGGGCGCGCGGGCCACTCCGGTTCTATGTTGCGATAGCCGCTCAGCGCAACAATGGACGCGTCCAGAATCCAAACGCCACGGTCCTGCAACTGGTGCAGATTGTCGGAGCGTGAGCGTTCGCTGCCGCCGAATGCCGGCCACAACAGATCACGCCACCAGGGCGTATAGTAAGCCGGATCGTAAATGAAGCCAGGGCCGCGCGGCCGGCGCACATGCGATTCGCCCACCAGCAGCAGCTTGACCTTTGCCGGCTTGAATTGCTGACGCAGATGGTTCACCTGTTGCACATCGCTGAGCGGCTCTAAAAACTTCGGTCCCGCGATGGCTTCCACGTGGCGGTACGCACTCTCAATGCGCGATGTCACTCCACTCCCTTTCGTAATAGCGCACCAACACCTGATCGTTCAGACGGTTCACTTCTGCCGTAACCGGCTGCATGTCTTCGGGAAAATCGAACATATTTTTCATGGCCGTAAACGAAAGGAAGCGCAGGCTGGTGGGCAGAGTGCTGGGAGCTTGCCAGGCATTCGCGCCGGCCAGGATGAAACCCCATTCGCCGAAGCTTGGCACATAGAGATGATACGGCGCGGTCACCAGGCCAGCTTTCCTCAGTGTCGCATCGATGCACCAGAAGCTTTGGCGCGCAAAGAGCGGCGACGTGCTCTGCACTACGATGCGTCCGCTGGCGCTGACGTGCTTCGCCAGCAGACGATAGAATGCGGTCGTGTAAAGCTTGCCAAGCGAAAAGTTTGTAGGGTCAGGAAAATCCACCACGACGAAGTCAAAAAACTCAGGGTGCCGATCCAGCCACACGAACGCGTCGGCATTGATGACACGGACGCGCGCGTTGCGGAGCGAACCTTCGTTCAATTTTGTGAGCAGCGGATTCGTCGCAAACAGGCCGGTCATTTCCGGGTCCAGATCCACCAGTGTGACCTGCTCCACAGACGGATATTTTAGAATTTCCCGCAGTGCCAGGCCGTCGCCGCCGCCCAAAACAAGAACCTGACGCGCATGGGGAACTGCGGCCAGCCCAGGGTGCACCAGCGCCTCATGATAGCGATACTCATCGCGCGAACTGAATTGCAGATGTGAACTGAGAAACAAGCGCAGGTCGTCTTTCCAGCGCGTGAGCACAATGCGTTGGTAGCGTGTATCTTTCGAAAAAATGACTTGGTCGGCGTAAAGATTTGTATCGGCTGCTGAGGCAATCCACTCCGAAGCGAACATGCCGCCGGCGAGTGCAAGAAGCACCGCAACCGATGTAAGCCGAAGCAGCATGGGCCTTGCCAGTTGAACACGAAACAGCCATGTGGACCAGAGCGCGACTCCCGCATTGACTGCTCCGAAGAGAAGCGCCGAGCGGACCATGCCCAGGTGCGGCACCAGCAGCAGAGGGAAGGCGAGCGAGGCAACCAGTGCGCCCAGGTAATCGAACGTGAGCACGTGCGCAATCAGTTCGCGGAAGCGCACCCGGTCCTGCAGAATTCGCATGAGCAGTGGAATCTCCAGGCCCACCAGCGTGCCCACCGCCACCACAACCAGATAAAGCACCAGGCGAAAGCCGGTGGTTTCCGCGAACGCCAGGAACAGCACGGATGATGAGAAGCCACCCACCAGGCCCACCATCAACTCGATGGTGATGAAGCGATCGACAAGGTTCCGGTTCAGGAATCTTGAGAGAAAACTTCCAATGCCCATCGCGAAAAGATAGGTGCCGATGACCGTGGAAAATTGGAACACGCTGTCGCCCAACAGATAACTGGCAAGCGTTCCCGCAACAAGTTCATAGATCAACCCGCATGCTGCGATCAGCAGCACCGAAAGAAACAGAAGCAGGTGCAAAGGCGCCTAGTGCACGGCCGCAGCGATAATGATGCACATGCCGATGGACATGGCGCCCAGCAGGACCGCGACGGCTATATTTTTTTCGCGCACCACTTCGGTCCAAAGATGAAACGGCGTGAGCCTATCGATGACGGCGAATGCGATCACGAAGATGATGATCCCCAAAGCCGAATAGATCACCGCATTCAACAAAGCACCCACATGAAACTCTTCCATTTATTTGCCTCCTGTGTAGCGTGAATAGCCGCCGTATGTCGAACGGTAAGCACCTGGATTATCGCGTATGGAACGCGGTGTTTGCCGGGCCTGATTCAAAGCTCCCAAATTCCACCCGCGCCATTGCGCCCAACTCATCAGAGCCAGCAGCGCGCCTCCATACACCATGTACAGCGGGCTGCGCATCAGCCCTGCCCCCGGGAGCGTTCGAAGCTGGCGCGCTTGAAAGTTTGCGCTAAAGGCGGCAGCAAAAGCAGCACCGCCGCAATCCAAAAGAAAGTGAGCGAAGTGGCACCGCGGCGTATGGTCAGCTCGAATTGTGCGCCGGGAGGATCGGCCTCCATGCGCAAGGCATAGCGGCCGGGCTTCACGGAAGGCACCACCGCCTTGTCTTCTTTACCCACGGAGCGTGCGAAAGAACGGGCCTGGCCGGAAGCTTGATCCACCAGCGAGTAATGCACGTAAAACGATTCCTCGCCCTGGTTCGCCGCTTCAATCTGGAGATTCGATTCGTGACCCTGCACATCGAATGCAGGCGTGACCCGTGGGCCGGACGCCAACACCACGCTATCGCGAAATACCTGATGCCCAGCCATGGCGCTAAACAAAAGTGCGAGCACGAAAGCCGCTATTACCAACTTCCATGCCGTGCCCCACAGACTGCTGCCAGGTGGAAACGGCGAAGGTTGATTGGCAGCCACTCCCTGTGAAGCGGGAGCCGCATTGGCCAAACCGAACGCCTGCCAAACCGCGCCCGCATCGATGTACCGGCCGACGGACCAGACAGTCTCTTCGGGCGTGCTCTCCCGCGAAAGAATTTGCGGAGGTGCGCTGTAATCGGCCACGTCCGCTGTGTCGCCCCCGTGCACAACCCACGGGAACTCGCCGATGATGTAACTCGTTTGCGCGGTCTCCGCTGAATGGAGCCGGAAGCTGGCGCCGGCAAAACGGACTTGCGTGTCCGATTCTAATTCAGGGATGGCCTGTGCGACGCGAACCAGGTTCCAATGCCCCTTGTATTCCGTCAGGTAGCGATAGCCACGAATGGGATTGTAGAGAAGGTACTCGCTCCAGGAATCGGGGCCATCGTCGGGGTCATTGACTGTGCGCACTTGAAACCCGATCACTTCGAATTTGGCGCCCTCAAAGCCGCCTCGGCTGCCCAGTGGAATGAGCGGCTGTATCCGTTGCGCCGATTGAGCCTTTTGCAGAATCGAAACGTTCGGATCCTTCGCGTCAAGGATGGAATTGCAACTCGGGCAGACAACACTTACCGCCTGACCGAAGGTTCGCATGGCAACCGATGCTCCGCAATTCGGGCAATTCAAACCGGCGACTTTGGGAACCGTCATGGCCAGCCCTCGAATTCGCGTAGGTTCTTCAACTGCAAAGCGGGCGCGTCGACAGCGGCGCCCATGTAGATGAGGGGCGGCTGTTGGCTGTAATCGATCGTGGCAAAGCGCTCATCGCTGGTGCGCAAATCCGCGAATACGGCCTCCGATTTGTCCCAATATTCGAAAGGCAATTCGCCCTCGACACCCTTATAGTGGGCGCGTGTGACGACAGTGACTTCATAGCGCACGTTGTCCCACCGGAAACTGGTCCCTGGCGAGACGACGCCCGTGGGCAGCACGCTGCCGCTGGGCCTGGCGAAGGAGACTGCGTATTCCAGTTGCGCATCGCTGAGCCAGCCGCTCACTCCATCGCTGAACACGACATGCCATTCGTTCCAGCCACCGTTTTCATACTCGTAAATGATCCGGCCCACGACGGTAAAAGTCTTTCCTGCGTACGTGCCTTCGGTCGCGATCTGGATGGGCGAAGCATCGGCGGGCAGATCGCCCACTACACCCACTCGCTCCAGGTTGACATCGCGCCGGACTAGAATGGACTTGCAAAACGGGCAAGTGGTTTGCACAGCGCCCGACCAGCGAAACTGTACCGGCGCTCCGCAATTGGGACAGTTCGCATTCACCATTTAGTAAGGCCGCTCCACGCGGCGCACAGTGACTTCCCCGGCATCGAACGCGCGCTTCAAGTGACCTGCAAAATCCCAATCGGGCCGGCTCCTGCAGCAGAACACGTTTAAGCAGAGAGCGCCATATTCAGGAAACGTGTGGCACGCCAGATGCGATTCTTCAAGCAGAGCCAAGCCGGTGATGCCGCCTGTACCTGAGAACTGATGCCAAGTGGCGTCGCCCACAGCATGAAGATCTAAGCCGGCAATCAAATCCGCAAATAGCGATTGCAAAAGGCTTTTGCTCTGCAGGCTTTGAGCAGCGCAACCCTTAGCCTCTACCAACCATTCGCAACCCGACCGGTCGTTAGGATTGAGAGCCACCGCACTCCGGACAAAACTTCGCCGACCGCGGCATGGGCTTGCCACATGCGATGCAGAATTTAGTTTCCGGCGCAGCCGTGGTGCCGGGCGCCGATGTTATGGGTTGCGGAGCCGTGGCCTGAGGCACACCAGCCTGCGGCGGTTCCGGCGGACGCATCCCCGCCGCCATGGTCTGCCCGAAAACTAAACCTGCTCCGATACCGGCACCGGCTCCAGCCAAGCCGCCTTCATTAGCCGCTGCGGTGGGAATGGACTGCGCAACCTGGAACTGCGTAAAGCGATTCATATCGCCTACCATCGCCATACCGATCCGCTGATCGAGCACCTTCTGCAGTTCATCCGGCAGCGAAAGATTTTCCACAACGAAGCTGTCGAGCGTCAACCCCAAATCGGTAAAAACAGGCTTCAGAAAATCGCCGATTTTGTTGCCGAGGTCGATTTGGTTCGCTGCCATATCGAGAAACGGAATCTGGCTCGCAGCGAACGAATCGGACATCCGGCCGATGATCGTGTTGCGGAGTTGGCCATCCAGGTCTTCCACGCGATAAACGTCGCGCGTTCCGCTGATTTTGGAATAGAACGTCTTGGCATCGCTCAGGTGATAGCTGAAGATGCCGAAGGAACGCAGGCGGATCGCGCCGAACTCTTTATCGCGGATGGTAATGGGCTGCGGCGTGCCCCAGCGCTGATTGGTTTGCAGGCGCGTCGAGAAAAAATACACGTCACTCTTGAAGGGCGATTGGAAGCCTGTGGCCCAATTCTGCAAATAAGTCAAAATCGGCAGGGTGTGGGTGTTCAGCACATACAGACCGGGCCCGAAAACGTCGGCTACTTTGCCTTCATTGACGAAAACGGCCATCTGCGAATCCCGAACTGTGAGCTTCCCACCGTTCTGAATTTCGCGATCCTGCATGGGATATCGATACGCGAGCAACCCATCTTCCGGCTCGGTGAAATCGATGACATCGATCAGCTGTTTCGAAAGGAATGTTCTCAGGCTCATGGCGTGCTTCAAGCTCCCCACAAAGGATAACGCCGAATGGACTAGAAAGGTTCACTTGGTTTACCATGAAAGCGGCTCGCGGGAGTAACTCAATGGTAGAGTCACAGCCTTCCAAGCTGTTGGTTGCGAGTTCGATTCTCGTCTCCCGCTCCAATCCTCGAAAAGAACTACGCCAAAAGCTGCTTCACAACAGTTCCCGAAACATCGGTTAGCCGGAAGGGCCGTCCCTGATATTCAAACGTGAGCTTCGTATGATCGAAGCCCAACAGATGCAGAATGGTGGCGTGAAGATCGTGGACATGTACTTTGTCCTTGATCACATTGAAGCCCAGGTCGTCGGTTTCGCCCATTACCATGCCGGGCTTGATACCGCCGCCCGCCATCCACATGGTAAAGGCATTCGGATGATGATCGCGGCCATCGTTGCCGCCTTGAACCATGGGCGTGCGGCCGAACTCACCACCCCAAATCACCAGCGTATCGTCCAGTAGCCCCCGGCGCTTCAGATCCTGAACCAGCGCCATACACGCCCGGTCGGTATCCTGACAATTCTTCTTCAAGTCTTTAGTGAGGTTGCCGTGTTGATCCCACGCTTCGTGATAAAGCTGCACAAAGCGCGTGCCGCGTTCCACAAGCCGGCGCGCCAACAGGCAGTTGTTGGCGAACGAAGCTTTGCCCGGCTCGGCTCCGTAAAGGTCCAGCGTCTCTTTCGATTCCTTTGAAAGATCCATCAGATCGGGCGCACTCGCCTGCATGCGGAAAGCCATCTCGAAGGCATTGATGCGCGTCGCGATTTCGGGGTCGCCCGTAGCCTTAAGCTGCATTGAGTTCAGCTTCGAAATAGAATCGAGCGACGCACGCTGCGTGTGTTCGTCAATGCCGGGCGGATTCGAAAGATAAAGAACCGGCTCGCCGCCGCTGCGAAATTGAACGCCCTGGTAGACGGTGGGCAGGAATCCGCTACCCCAACAGGAGTTGCCGCCGCTGGGCCCTTTCAAACCGGAGCTGAAGACCACGAACCCGGGCAGATCCTGCGCTTCGGTGCCCAGACCATAGAGCGACCACGAGCCCATGCTGGGCCGCCCGAAAAGCTGCGACCCGGTGTTCATCATCAACTGAGCAGGCGCGTGGTTGAACACGTCCGTCACCATGGATTTCACGATTGCGATATCGTCAACCATGCTTGCCGTATGCGGCAGCAGCTCTCCGATTTCGACGCCCGACCGGCCTGCCTTCACAAACTTATACTTCGTGCCCAGCAACGTAGAGTTCGGATTGATGAAGGCCGAACGATAGCCCTTCAGCAACTCAGGCGGCGGCAGCGTGCCATTGAATTTGGTGAGTTGCGGCTTGTTGTCGAACAGCTCCAGATGGCTGGGCGCGCCCGCCATAAACAGATAGATGATCCGCTTGGCTTTCGGCGCGAAGTGCGGCTGCTTCACGGCCATGGGCCCGTTCGACGCGGAAGCCTGACCCAGCAGATTGCTGAAAGCGATTGCGCCCAGACCCACCTTGCATTGCTCGAAGAACCACCGCCGCGTCATGTTTTGCGGGCTCAGATTGCCTTCATTTGTCATCGCATTACTCCTTCGAGATTGCTTCGTCCAAGTTCAAAACCACGCGAGACACCACTGTCCATGCTGCCCACTCCGGCACGGCTATGCCGGGTTCGCTCTTCGCCAGCAGCACCTTCGCGCGGTCCGGTGAAGCCACATAGTATTTGGTTTGTTCTGCAAGAAGAGCCAGCAGTTCTTTGCGCTCAGCGGGGGCAGGGGAGCGCGAAAGCACCCTGCGAAACACGCTGTCCAAACGCTGATCGTCATTCTGACGCGGCTTCTGAAGCGTGTGCAAAGCCAGCGCGCGCGCCGCGTCCACAAAAAGAGGTTCGTTCAAAGTGGCCAGCGCTTGAAGAGGCGTGTTGGAACGTGCCCGGCGTACGCAACTGGCGTCTCCGTTCGGCGCGTCGAACGTTTCCAAAACCGGGTACGGCACCGAACGGTAGCGGAACGTATAGACAGCCCGGCGATAGCGCTCGCTGTCGCGTGATTCCACCCACGGCTTTGGACTATAGCTTGTGGGAGGCAGAAAAAGAAACGCAGGCGCGGGCGGAAACACGCTGGGTCCACCCACTTCCAGATTCAGCAAGCCACTGGAAGCTAGCGCGATGTCGCGCACAATTTCCGCATCCACACGGAAGCGCGGCCCGCGAGCCAGCAGCCGATTGCCCGCATCCTTGGCAAGCAAATCCGGAGTGGTTATCGAAGTCTGGCGATATGCGGCGGACAGCACGATATTTCTCTGCAGCCGCTTAACACTCCACCCATGATCCATGAAATCCACCGCAAGCCAATCCAGCAACTCGGGGTGCGAAGCGGCGTCGGCCTGCGTGCCCAGATTTTCGCTGGTGCTCACGATGCCGGTGCCGAAATAAGATTGCCAAACGCGATTGACCAGCGATCGCGCCGTGGTGGGCGATTGACGGTCCACCATCCAACGCGCGAATGCCAGGCGATCCGGCTTCACGCCCTCAGGCAAAGGATTGAGAAACGCCGGCACACCAGGCATGACAGATTTCCCCGGCTGCAGGAAATCGCCACGCTTCAGCATGTGTGTTTCTCGCGGGTCTTCGCGCGTCTGCAGAATCAACTGTGAAGCGCCTTCAGGGTAGCCCTTCCATAAGTCGTCGATCTTACGGTTTTCGGCGCTGAAATCCGGGACCGTGGTTCGCCAATAACGGAAGACAGCCTGCACCTCGGCCGGGGTCCGCTCACTCGCCGGCTTGCTGAAAATGTTGCGAACCCCAACCGGCACAGGGTCTGCCTTGAGATCGCTCTCGTCCGTCCAAGCCAGCCGTGAACGGCCCAGATTCGGATTGTCTTTGCGGTCCGACCCGGCGCCATGATCCTGCCTCAAATAAACGGTGAGGATCATGCCCTTGGCATTCTCAAGCGGCTCGGCAAAAGTAAACATCGCCTGACGCGTTTGATTCCTTTGTCCAGCGCCGGCATCCGTTCCCCAAGCGGTTTCCGGCTTGCCATCGATTGCGAATTCAACAGGCCCCAGGCTCAGGCCATCCGCGGGCTTCTGCCGGTCATTTACAATGCTCAGCGGCGTCACCGGTTGATTGAAGTCAGCCGTGGCTTTCGCAATTTTGATTGGCTTCGTTTTTTCGGGATGATCGCCCGGCGCGGCCTCCACTTCAAACTCACTCAGCGCCGCGATGCCCAACGGGTGCCGCCCCGGCCCGCCGCGCGGCAGATTCTTATCGGTCAGCAACTCCAACCTCAGAGCGGTCACGCGCGGCGCATCCAGCTTAATGGTCATCTTGATGCGCTTCTTTGCCGGCGCGTATCCCTGGGCCAGGAACGAACCGTCAGGCTGCGGAAGATAGCGTTCGCCACCGGTGGAAATGTCGTCCACCACGGGTTGAAACACATGCCACTGCGTCTGGTTCTTCTTCACTGACGCTTCCCATTGGCTCATCTGTTCCAGCCAGTCTGGCGTGCGGTGCTGCAGCGCGGCTTCGGTCTCGCGAATGCCTCGCATCACTCGATCCCGCTTCATCAGGTCAGCCGGCGAATACACCGGCACGCTGCCCTCATAGGAATCGTTCAGGAAGGCGAACATCTTGTAATATTCTTCCTGCTTCAGCGGGTCGTACTTATGGTTATGGCATTGGGCGCATTGAATAGTAATGCCCAAAATACCTTTGCCGATAGCATCCATGCGGTCGATCAACGCTTCCGTACGGTATTGTTCCGGGTCGATGCCGCCTTCTTCGTTGATCATCGAATTGCGAAGGAAGCCGGTAGCCACGCGCTGCTCCTGCGTGGCATTGGGAAGAAGATCGCCGGCGATCTGCTCCACCACGAAGCGGTCGTACGGCATGTCGGTATTGAACGCCTTCAGCACCCAATCGCGATAGAACCATACGTCGCGCGGAAGGTCTTTCTCATAGCCGTCCGAATCCGCGTAACGGGCCGCGTCAAGCCACATGCGCGTCCAACGCTCACCATAATGCGGCGACGCCAACAGGCGGTCCACCTGCTTCTCATAGGCGTGCGCAGAGCGGTCGCGGAGAAAAGCGTTTAATTCTTCCGGCGTAGGGGGCAGCCCAATCAGATCGAGCGAGAGCCGCCGAAGGATAGTCGCCTTATCCGCGGCTGCCGATGGCGCCAGCCCTTCCTTTTCCAGGCGAGCCATCACAAAAGAATCCACCGGCGTCCTCACCCAGCCTGCGTTCTGCACAGCCGGAATTTTTGGAAGAACCGGCGCAACGAACGCCCAGTGCTTCTGCTTCGGCGCCGGCACCGCGCCCACACCATCCGGCCAAATTGCTCCGCTCTCAATCCAACTGGCGATCGATTTAAGCTCTGCCGCGCTCAGCGGCTTTCCGCCCATAGGCATGCGGGGCAGTTCACCCGATCCCTTGATTCTCTGCACCAGCAGGCTGGTTTCCGCATTACCGGCGTGAATCGGAGTTCCGGAAACGCCCCCTTCGAACGCTGCCGATTTCGCGTCCAGCCGCAACCCGCCCTGCTGCAGTTTGGCTCCATGGCAGCCCACGCACTTGGCGTTGAAAATCGGCTGCACATCGTTTACAAAATCCTGCGCGCCTGCATGGGCGGCAAAGGTGGCCAGCAGAAACACAGCCGGTAGGGCGATTCTGATTAGTTCTCTATTGAACATTTTGCTGATACGCTACGTCTGTAATCTACTCAAGTTCGTGGAAAAGTCAAGGCGTGCCCGATTACCTGGTCCCTATTGCGTGCAAGACCCTCGATATTCTTGAGGTCTTTCGCACACCTCATGAGCGGCTCACCTTGCAGCACATTATTGGGCGTACTTCCATCGCTCACACCACAGCCTTCCGCCTTCTGAAGACGCTGGTACATCGTGGCTACGTTCAATACGATGCCGCGGGCAAGCTCTACAGCCTGATCAACGTTCACGCTAAACCAAAAATTGGGTTCGCCACGCTCGCTTCCGATTCCTCATTCGCCGGCCGCATCACCGACAGCCTGCAGCTTGCCGCCAACGCCGCCGGCATGGAGGTGATTCTTCACTCCAACGAGAGAAGTGAAAAGACTGCCCTTGCGAACGCCCGCGCCATGGTGGCCGAACGCGTCGATGTCGCGATCGAATTTCAGCGCCACAACCACCTGGCCCCCATCATTGCCGATATTTTCCGGGAGGCGGCCATTCCCACCATCGCCATTCTCATCCCGCAACCGGGCGCTATTTATTTTGGAGTGGATAATTACAGAGCCGGAGTGACTGCGGGGCAGGCGCTTGGCAAGCACGCCATGAACCGCTGGAGGGGAAAGTTCGACCTTTTGCTCTTGCTGGATTTGCCGCTTGCCGGCGCCGTGATTCAATCGCGCATGACCGGCGTGATTCGCGGCGTGGAACAGATACTGGGGCCCTTCGCCAAGGAGCGTGTCTCTCGCGTCAATGGCCATGGCACGGAAGTGGAATCGGCGCGCGTCGCTGCATCCGTTCTGAAGCGGTACCCGAAAGCCCGGCGCATTCTGATCTCAGCGGTGAACGATGAAAGCGCCGCTGGCGGTATGCTCGCCGCTAGTGAGGCGGGGCTCCGTCTCAGCACGGCCATTATCGGTCAAGGGGGCAGTCGCGAAATTTTGCCGCTGATTGAACAGGAAGGGTCACCCTTTCTGGGGACGGTAAATTTTTATCCTGAAATGTATGGCCGCGCCCTGGTTGAGTTGGTGTTCAGCCTGATGCGAGGCGAACAGATTTCACCGTATCAATACATGCCGCATGAAATACTTTTAGGCAAACGCGCAGGCCGGGTGAACGAATAAGATGGGAGCCGAACTTATGCTCTCGCCAATCCACCATCGAAGAGCGCGCCTGAATACAAGGGTTGCGCTACAAGCCGCTGCAGTGGTTCCCGCCGCGAACGGTAAACTCCAAATCGCATCCATCGATCTATTCCCCTTGCGCGAACCTCGTTCCGGCAATGAATACTGTGTGGTTCGAGTCCAAACCAAATCGGGGCTCAAAGGTTTTGGAGAGTGTGCCCGCGCGTCCCTGCCAGACCTGTCTGCCGCGCGTAATTTCTGGATAGGCCGGCCCGCCACCGCATATGCGGCTGCCGATAGTAACCTGCAGCTTGCGGGCGCAATGGACATGGCGCTGCTCGATATTCTGGGCAAGTCTTGCAACTCGCCCGTGTATCGCGTTCTTGGCGGACCCACTCGAAACAAGGTACGCGCATTGGCTTCGTTCCACACCGGTCAAGGCTCTCTGAGACTAATCCAAAGTGCGGCTGAAGCGGGCTTTCGCGCCTTCGCTCTGCGAATCCCCACGCCCATTGCGCGGAATCAAGGTCAGGCTTACCAGATCGCGGTGCGAAAATTTGTGGAAGCGGTTCGCATGGAAGGCGGCGATTTCGTTCTGGAAGCCGACGGGCTGCTCACTCCCGGCGACGCGGCAACCGTAGCTGCCGGAATTCAAGCTCTTCACCCGCTCTGGTTCGATGAGCCTTGCGCCATGGGCAATCTGCAAACCCTGCATAAGATCGCAGACGAAGCCGTAGTGCCATTAGGTTTCGGAAACGACGTGACCCTGGCCAGTGCCTTCCAGGATCTGCTGCGCGCCGGCACGGTGGACGTGGTGAGGCCCCGTCTGCACCATTTCGGATTGACCCAAACCAGACGCATTGCGGCGCTGGCCGAAACTTACTACGTCGCCGTCGCGCCGCGCCATACAGGCGGCCCCATCGCATCCGCGGCTGCCTTTCACTTGGCCGCCAGTTTGCCGAATTTCTTCATTCAAAATTTGCCTCACGTGCCTGACGCGGAAGATCGCGCCATGCGCACGGCGCTCACCGGGAAGGACATGGAAACTGTGAAAGACGGCTTTGCCTTTCTGCCAACTGGCCCGGGCCTGGGCGTGACTGTAGATGAGCGCATTCTGGAGAAATATCATGCTGCGTAGAGGCTTCTTAGCGGGAGCGGCAGGCGCAAGTTTATCCGCACGCGCGGCCAGGCGGCCCACAGATCTTTGCGGCTGCGCCCTCGCGCCGCCCGTCGCTGGCAGCGCTAACTTTGAACACTTGAGTTCAGGCGTCAAGATCACCGGCCTGAAGGTCTTTGGCGTTTCGCTCACGCGCAATTCCGATCGGCCCTACGTCTTCGTCAAGCTGGAGACCGATCAAGGCGTCGTGGGCTGGGGCGAGGGCACGCTGGAAGGTAAGGCAGGCGCGGTGATGGCCTGCGTAAACGATTTCCGCGAGTTCCTGATCGGCACGGACCCCATGCAGGTAGAACATATCTGGCAGTCCATGTATGTGCAGAGCTTCTATCGCGGCGGCCCGGTCATCGGTTCGGCCATCTCCGGCATCGATCAGGCATTGTGGGATATTCGCGGCAAAGTTCTAGGTCTTCCCCTTTACAAAATGCTGGGCGGCCCACACGATGAGCGCGGCGTACGCGGCTACTATCACGCCAACCCCACCACAAAGGAACAGTTGGCTCAACTGCGCCAGACGGCTTTAAAAACAGGTGTGTCCTGTTTCAAATCGGGGATTCCCGGACAATACGAATGGATCGAAACCAACGCCAAGATCGACCGCGCAGTGAAGACCATTCAGGCGTTGCGGGAAGGGCTGGGTCCCGATATCGACATCGCCATCGATTTTCACGCGAAGACCAGCCCCAGCGTGGCGCAGATCATCATCAAGGAAGTGGAGCCTTTGAACCTCTTGTTCGTCGAAGAGCCATGTCCTCCGGAGAATGTGGGCGCGATGGCCAAGATCGCCCGGCACTCTACAACTCCCATCGCCACCGGCGAACGACTGGTCGCGTCCTACGGCTGCCGTGAACTGATCGAAATGGGCATCATCGATATCCTGCAGACCGACATCAACCATGTGGGCGGCGTTACCGGGCTCTGGAAGGCAGCGGCGCTTGCTGGCATCTCGCAAGTCTCCATGGCGCCCCACGCCTGCGAAGGACCCATCGGCGGTTTGGCCACCATTCACGTGGATTCCGCCTTACCGAATTTCTTGATTCAGGAAATTTGTGGCGGCGTGGACGCTTCCGCCCAAGACCGCATTTGGGAAGAATGGTTCGGCTTCCCCGCAATGCGCATGGTGGATGGCCGCTTCCCGCTTTCGGGTAAGCCAGGCTTAGGCTTCGAATTGAGCGAGGCTAGTTTGGCCAAGTATCCTTTCGGAGGAACGAAACCAATGGCGCGCGTGTTTCATGAAGATGGCTCGGTGGCGGAATGGTAACGCTCTGCGGTTGGCGCGCTACTGAACCGTGATCCGCGTCGACGCCGCAGATACTCCCGAAACGGTCAGATCCAGCGCAACACTTCCTGCTCCCGCCAGGCTTCGCGGCACCAGCGCATTCACCTGGTCCAGCCCGGGAAATTCGCCCTGCGGCCCTGAATAGATCACAGGCGCGTCGAAGCCACCGATTCGTACGCGCGTGCCGTTTCCCTGGCGAAGCCCAGTGCCAAAGAGCAGCACGTAAACTTGTTCGCTCGCCGGACCCAGGCTGATCGGCTTCGCCACAACCGCGCCCGTGCTGTCCACCTGATAAATCGGTTCCGTTGTGCGGGTGCCGTCGCCTTTAACACGTAACACCAGCGCGGCGGCCAGTCCTCCTGCGTTCAAAGTGAATACTGCCGGCGCAACGGTGGCTACGTTGACAGTGGTGCTGATCGATCCGGAATTTTCAGGCTGTACAATCACCGTCGCGGTCCCGCTCGCCAACCCCTCTGGCACCACGAAGTTCACCTGGCTGGGTGAGGCGTACGACAATACCGCCGCCTTCGTTACTTGCGCCGAATCGCGAACCTGCACAGAGGTGCCGCCCAGCGATGTTGGCAACGCGGCGGAAGAGGCGCCTTCCGGCCTTAACGCCAGCCCGTTCCCAAACGCGCTCGCCAGTGACCCCGGTGCAATCGCAGTCACTTTGCTATCCGCCGCCGAAACCACAACAAAGGGTGCGGGTGCGGAAAAGGCTGCCGAAAATACCGCCAGGATGCCGCCTTTGCTTATATCGCGGTTGCCGCCCATCACCAGTTCGGGAACGCCATCGCCATCCAGGTCGGCCGTGGCCAAAGCTCGTGGCGAAGGCACGGACAGCAGATGCACGTCATTCTGAAATGTCCCGTCGCCATTGCCCAGCAGATATGTGGTGTCGGTGGCGCCGCAGCAATGGGCCACCACAAGATCCACTTTGCCATCGCCATTAAAGTCTCTGGCAACTGCGGTAATGGCGCCGAAGTCGGTGTCACGCACCACGCCGGCAACTAAGACACCTGAGCCGCGATTCAGAAATGGCGCCACCACCCATCTCGGGTTCTCGACATAGAGCAGCCCCACCAGATCCATCTTTCCATCACCATTCAGATCCGCCGCGGTTATGAACTCGGGAGAGTTCGCCGGGTCCGCGAACGGAACATCCCGGCCCGCCGAAAACGTTCCATCGCCCTTGCCCGGATAGATGGTGATTTTGCCCGGGCCCAGATAAGGGGGCGCTTTGCTGGCCACGGCGATATCGAGCCGCCCGTCCCCGTCGAAATCGGCAATCGCCAGGGACACAGGCCGCTGGTTCGCCACCAGCGCCAGGTTCACGGCGGGCAACAGCGTGCCGTCTCCCTTGCCCAGAAACACCGTCACATTTCCAGGGTCGCCCGCAGGAGAGAAAACTCCGTTGCAGAGCGCAACCACATCTACCTTTCCATCACCGTTCAAATCGCCGGTTGCCACCGCCACGGGCGCGATCCCCACCGGATAGCGTTGTGGCGCGCCAGGAGTTCCATCCGCGCCGGAGAGCAGAACAGCCACATCGCCCTTAGCGAAGCTACCCAAGTTAGACGTAAGAACCAAATCGCCGCGCCGGTCCCCATTCAGGTCTGCTATGGCCACCGCGGCTGGTGCGATTGCGGCGGCGCCAGCCAACTTCACAGTCTTCGAAACCGCTTTAGGGCCCCCACCCGCATTCAGCGTGACGTACACGCTGGCGCCCTTGCTGTCTGTAGAAACAATGTCCTGCTTTCCATCGCCATCCAAATCGCCGATCGCGATACCGCTCAACTCGGCCCCGCCGTTCAGCGATTCCGGCGTGGAAAGCGTCCCGTCGGCTGCGGCCACTTCCAGAATCACATCCCCGGTGTTCCCATCGAGTGTGAAAACCACGGTGCGGCCATCGCGCGTCGGCAGAAGCGAAACCGTCTCCGATTGAGTAGCGGTCAAATACCGTTTTCCAGGCTGGAACGTACCATCGCCATTGCCCAGCAACACGGAAAGGGCGTTCCCAAAAAAATCCACCCCCACCAGATCCATCCGGCCATCGTTGTTGATGTCGGTGTATGCCAGCGCATGGTCAGCCCCACCCGCGGACATTGTGAGTGCGGGCTTCAGCGTGCCGTCCGCGTTCGAAAGGAACACGCCCAGCATATCGCCGAAGCGGCTTAGCACGGCTACGTCGGGGCGCCGGTCATTATTCAAATCGATCGACACCATGGCGCTCGGGTAGGATGGCGCGGCATAGGCCACGGGCGCGGCGAACGTTCCGTCACCGTTTCCCAACAAGACTGAGATCTTGTCGCTATAAGGATTCGCCGCGACAATGTCCATCTTTCCATCGCCATTCAAATCCGCGGCTGCCAGCCTCGCGACGCCATTGCCGGCGTTCATCGTCTTGGCATCCTGAAACGTGCCGTCACCGTTGCCCAGCAGTATCGCCAACCAATTTCCATCTTTGCGATTGCTATCTCCGCCAACTGCCAGGTCCAACTTGCCGTCGCCGTTGAAATCCGCCGCGATCAAGGTGAGCGGGTTCAAAATTGCCGTATAGAGCGTTCGCGGTCGCGTCGTTTCGTCGGCGTTATAGAGGATCACCGCAACCTGATTGCGCAAAAACGCAACGGAATCGGTAATGCCGTCGCCATTCAGGTCGGCCTGAACGGTGTTGCCTGACATCTGCCCGAAGCGCCTCGGTGACGAAGTCGCACGGGGCGCAAGCAGCGTCAGGCCTTGCTTCGCCCTGGGGTCGGCGAACAGGTCGGGGCAGATGCCTTGCAGAACAGCCTTCGCCTCAACATCTGTCACTCCGAACTTCACCACTTTGCCGCCGGTTAGCCATATATCGAAGTAAGGGTCAGTGTCTTCGGGCGTGACGAAGAGGTTCGTTTCTTTCTGAAGGGGAGTCTTGAGCTTCACTTGCATCCAGAGCCGGTACCCAAGGATTTTGCCCGCGTCGTCGTAAACCGGAGTCTTGCTGAAGTCCACCAGTTTGCACCCGTCGTCCGCGGCGGCCCCTGTGCAAAAGATAAGAAGCAGGAGAATTTCAAGGCCAAAACGAAATCTCATAATATTCATCGCCAACCCGAATATATATCGAAAGTAGTGCCAAGGAGCCTTTCGCCGTTGGCCTTTTATTTTCAAGTGGGCTAAAATCGGCATTGCCGGGTGCGATTTGGCTTCGTTCCCGCAATTTTTCTTTTAGGCCGGCGTAGCTCAGTTGGTAGAGCGCCCGATTTGTAATCGGATGGTCGTCAGTTCAATTCTGATCGCCGGCTCCACTCTCAGAGATTTCGGCATGTTGCGTGCTTCTGAAAATTTAGAGGAGCGTAACGACAATGAAATATCTTTTTGCTTGGCTGCTAGGGGTTCCCGGCGGGCTCATCCTGATCTGGTTTCTGTTTAGCCACATGCACTAACGGACACCGCGTCATTGACACGGGTTGTTGTAGTCTCGCCGCATCGTGATGACGCAGCGTTCTCTTGCGGGGTAGCGATTCGTGCGCTGGCGCTGAGCTGTAGCATCACCGTCGCGAATTTCTTTACCGTTAGCCGGTACGCCCCGTTTTCGGTAGATAATTGCCCCGATGTTTCCGAGTTGAGACGGCTGGAAGACGTCAGCTTCGCAAAATTGGCTGGAGCTTCCTTGAGCGATCTGCGATTGATAGATGCGCCTGAACGTCTTAGCATCGGCGTTGCTGAAATCGCCAGTACACGACCCCTCGATTCGCGCGACAACGAGCCCCTACAAAGGATCGGGGCGCACGTGAACTCACTGCGCCCTGAGTTAGTGTTCCTTCCGCTGGCTTTGGGGGATCATATCGATCACCGCATAGCACAGAACGCTTCGATAGCAGCCGGATGCGCGGCCCTTGCCTTCTATGAGGACTTGCCCTACGCAGCGAGATTACCCGAAAACGCCCCAGCTCAACGCGCTCACGACTTAGCTATAAATCTTAGTCCGCGCGTGATTCGCGTAGATAACGCCGAACGATGGAAAGAGCAGTGCGCTGGTTGCTACCCCTCCCAGATCGAAATGGAAACCGTCCATGAAATTGCGCGCTTCAGCCGGCGCTATTCCGGTGGGGAACGTTGCTGGACTACGCCGCCCGCCGCGGCAATTCTCGATAAACTCTTGGCATGAACTCCGTGCTGGCAGCCCTGCAGGCGATTGAGATCGCGCCCCATATTGCCGCAGCCCGCTTGCCGGAGGGAGTAAAAGCCGGTCTGCTCTACAGAGAGGGCAAGTGGGACCAGGCGCATTCGGTTGCCCAGGAAATGGACTGCCCCGAAGGAAGCTTCTGGCACGCCATCCTGCACCGCAGCGAAGGCGATTGGAGCAACTCAGCCTATTGGTTTCGCCAAGTAGTCCGGCCGCATGTGTATCCGTTGATCCATGCCGATGCTGCGAGTATGCTTGGGGTCCAACGCGATCTTAAATGGAAGACAGGCGATGCATGGGACCCATTGAAATTCAATGAGTGGTGCCGCGAAGCAGCGGCCATGCCGGGGTCTGAAAAGGAGAGGATGGTGATCGATATTCAAGTAGTCGAATGGAAGCACCTTTTCAATTGGTGCCTGCAGTGACGCCGCAAGCGACGCTGGCCGGAGACGGCTATGCAGCGCTGCCCAACTTTCTGGATGCAACCAGAATCGCGGAGCTCATTCACGAAGTGGAGGCGCTTTACCAGGCGGAAGGTGCGCGCGCGGGCTCTGAGTTTCGGCAGGAACCGAACTGCCGGCGTCTGGCCAATCTGGTAGATAAGGGAGCGGCATTCCGCCGGCTCGTTGCCGACGCGGCCGTGCTGCAGCTTGTCGGCGAGGTGCTGGGTAACAGTTTCAAGTTGAGCAGTCTGAACGCGCGTTCGGCTGACCCGAACTCCGACAGCGCACAACCCCTGCACGCCGATATGGGCGCCATCCCCGACCCAAACTTTTGGGTCTGCAACACAGTATGGATGTTGGATGATTTCACCCTGACCAACGGAGCTTTACGTGTGGTGCCGGGCACGCATCGTGCTGGCAAGCTCCCAGTAACAGGGGCTCCGCCTGACCCGCGGGAAATCCTCGTAACAGGCACCGCAGGCACGGTGGTGGTGATGAACGCCCACCTCTGGCACGGCGGTTCAGCCAACCGGACAGCCTGGCCTCGCCGCGCGATTCACGGCTTCTATTGCCGCTCCGATAAACCGCAGCAGCAATATCAGAAGGCGCTACTGCGTCCCCAAACCATCGCCCAATTAACGCAGGAGGAGAGAAAAATTCTCGCCCTGGACGATCCCGCGAACGATCTGCTATCCGCCCACCCAAACATCCCGCGTAGTGGCTTTCTGCCGGCGCAGGCGAATCGATAACTCGTTACCCGATCCACATTGCGGAGATCGAGCCGAGAAGATTCCGGAGCCGTCTATTCTGGAAATTGTGGAAGTCGCCTAGCGAAAATCGCGCCCTGAATTATGAGCGGCAATAGGCGCACACCGGCAGCCCTCGCATCTCCATTTTGTGATTACGGTATCTGTGAGGTATCCTTGCGGAGAGAGCAGTAGTTGAAACGTTTAAGGGTTCAGTTTCGATTAGCCCAAAAGTTGTGCCAATGTAAGGTGTGGCGCGATTCTAACGGCAATCTGTGTTGAATCCAAAAGCGGACAGGTGGGTGAGTGGTTAATACCAGCAGACTGTAAATCTGCCGTCCTATGGGCTACGAAGGTTCGAATCCTTCCCTGTCCACCACAGACTAAAGTCTTCAAATTTTTTCCTTGGCGCCAGACCCCCAGTCAAACGGGCGCTATGTTGCCCGTTCGGGAGCGCGGACAGAGCCGTCTTTTCGGGACTGATCAAGAAAAACTTCTTCATCCATTGGCTTTTTTGCCTCGGCAACGGGCAGTTTCAGCGGGGCATTCGCTGACCTTTACATAGCCATCCTGCTGGCGTCCGGACCAGATTCACCGGCGGGCACAAAAAGCTCCAGACGGGTTACGGCCTTAAAGTGCTTCCGGCATAAAGCAGCTTACCCCTCTCGCCCCTGCCGGTGTGGCATTCACCGATACCGAAAATTTTTCCTCCCATTCCCCTCAATCACTTGCAGCCCCTCCCGCGCCTCAGCGCCAAATTCTTCTGCTATGTCTGAAGCCGGAAGGGCTGAATATGACCGAATATCACGATTTCTCCGCCGCGCTACTTGCCGATCTGGCTCCCGTAGGCTTCGTTGAGCAGCAACTGGCTCAGCGCATCGTCGATCTCTACTGGCGCTCTGACCGCGCCACCATGCTGGAAACTAACATCCTTTCACTCGCGCATCGGGAACCCGCGCCGGATTACATCCTGAATATCGATGACCCAGCCGTTCGCCTCGCCATGCTGGAGAGCAATTCCTTCATCACGCACCACAAACAATTGGCCAAAATCCAGCGTCAGCAGGATCGCCTCTGCAGCGCGCTCCTCGCCGCCATCAAACAATTCGCGGCGCTCCAAAAATACCGTCTGGCAATGGCCGGACGCAAAATTGGCTTCGTTTCGGAAAATTCACTTTTGCCCAATTCCCGCTCCACTCATGCCTCCAGAACCTCCAAAAATGCCGCCGCCGCGTAGCTCAATCCGCGTTGCGAATGGCGCACCAGGTGAATTTTCCGCTCCACCGTAATCTCATTCACTTTCACGGCGCGCAGCAGGCCCTGTTTCAGCTCGCTTTCCACGCACATCCGCGGCAGAAACGCCACGCCCACATTGGCCAGCACCAGCTTGCGAATGGTCTCCACCGTGGGCATTTCAATATTCATTTGCAGCGGGACCTGGTGCCGTTGAAACTCGCGCAGCACCGCTTCCCGGTAGGGCGAAAGCACATTGTGCGCGATAAAATTCTCCTCCCCTAGTTCCGCGATCGACACCGCCTTCGCGGCGGCAAGCCGGTGCTGGGGCGATACCACAAACACCAGCGAATCCGTATATATCACCTTCGTCGTCAGGTGATGGTCGCCAGGCGCGTAGCTGATCACGCCCAATTCCAGGTTGCCGTTCAGAATCTCGCTGGGTACTTTGCTGGAAAGGCTACGTCTTACCTGCACTTTTACTTTGGGATATAGCCGCCGGTATCGTTCGATGTGCTGCAATAAATAAAGTGTTGTCGATTCGTTCGCCCCAATGGTCAGCCGCCCGGCGGAATTGTCCCGCAATTCGGTCAGGGAGTTCTGCAATTCCGATTCAAGATTTTCGAATCGCCGCGCGTAATCCAGCACTGTGCGGCCTGCCTCCGTTAGCAACAGTTCTTTCGCGGAACGGTCGATCAGTTTTTCGCCAAGCTGTAATTCCAGCCGCTGCAGCGCTAACGATACGGCCGGTTGCGTCCGGAAAAGCCGCTCTGCCGCGCGCGAAAAGCTCTTCTCATTCGCAACCGTCAGAAACACGTGCAGCGGGTAGAGTTCCATTAGCAGAAATTATAGCCACCTCTGACGTTATAAGGTGTAGCAAAGGAGCGCAACACTCTTGACCACCACGGAAATCGCCTCGTCGAAAGCCGCCCACCGCGCCGAAGTCGAATCCGGCGAACGCTTCGAATTCGGCGCCAATTGGGCCCAATTCCTGCGTTTGTTGAACGAAGACCGCATCCGTACCGCCGTGGAATCGCTCCAGTCCATGCTTGGGCTCACCTCGCTTTCCGGCCTGCGCATGCTCGACGCCGGCTCCGGCAGCGGGCTCTTCAGCTTGGCCGCCCGCCGCCTGGGCGCGCAGGTACACTCCTTCGATTACGACCCAGCCTCGGTCAATTGCACCTCAGAACTGCGCCGCCGCTATTTTCCCGATGACCCAAACTGGACCGTCGACGAAGCCTCTGTTCTCGATCCCGATTACATCGCCGGCCTGGGCAGTTTCGATATTGTCTATTCGTGGGGCGTGCTCCATCACACCGGCTCCATGTGGCAGGCGCTTGAAAACGTGGCGCCGCTTGTCCGCCCCGGCGGTCTGCTTTTCATCGCCATCTATAACGATCAGGGCAATAAGAGCCGCCGCTGGTTAGCGGTTAAGAAGCTTTACAACCGCGTCCCCAAGCCGCTGAAGCCGGTTTACGCGGGCATTGTCTGTGTCAATCTGTATTGGCGAAGCTGGGCCAAAGATGCCCTCCGCCTCCGCCCTTTTCAGCAATGGAAGGAGTACGGCAAGCTGCGCGGCATGTCCCCCTGGCGCGATGTGGTCGATTGGGTCGGGGGCTATCCTTTTGAGGTCGCTAAGCCCGAAGAGCTCTTTGAATTTTTCCGCGCGCGCGGCTTTCAGCTTCGCAAGATGGTCACCGCCGGCGGCAGCTTGGGCTGCAACGAACTCGTGTTCTGGAAGCCGTAAAACGTGAGCGGAAACGGCCTACCGCAGCACGAATCGCAACGGCCAATCCGCGCATTTCGTAATGCCGATGCGCGGCGTGGTCAGAATCCGCGAAGGCTCTACCGGCGCGCGCTCTTCCACTCGCAGCTCGCCACGCGTCACATCCGCGCCATTCAACGCGCGCGTAATTCCCAAAGCCTGCGTCAGCTTCCCCGGCCCATTCGCCAGGTCGCGTTCTTTCACCTTGCCGCGACGCTCCCGCATCAGCTCCACCCCGCGCTCCGGCGCAATCGCCCGCAGCAGCACGCACCCCGCCTGCCCCTCCGGTTCCGCCACCAGATTCAAACACTCATGCAGCCCGTAGTTCAAATAGATATACGCGTGTCCGGGTGGCCCGAAAATCACGGCAGTGCGCTGCGTTTTGCCGCGCGCCGAATGGCTGGCCACGTCTTCGCCGCCCAGGTAAGCTTCCGTCTCCGTAATCACGCCCGCCGTTTCGCCATGCACCAGCAGGTGCCCGAGCAGCGCGCGCGCCACCTCCGCCGCCGGCCGCGCGTAAAAACTACGTGGGAGAATGGCATTCACTCGCCTATTATGCGTTTGTTTACCGCCATCGATCTTGGCCCCGAAATTCGTGAACGACTGGTCGCCCTGACCGCCGCGCTGCAGCCCCTGGCGCGCCTGAAGTGGAGCCCCGCCGCCAACCTCCACATCACCACCAAGTTCATCGGCGAATGGCCCGCCGGGCGGCTCGCCGAGCTCACCGCAGCCCTGCCTGCCAACCTCCCCGAACCGCACATTACCGTCAACGGAGTCGGCTTCTTCCCCAACGATCGGTTCCCGAAGGTGTTCTTCGCTCGCGTCGAACCCTCCGCCGAACTCACTGCTCTCGCGCAAGCCACCGATGCGTCTCTCGCGCCTCTCGGCATCGCGCCCGAAAAGCATCCCTATCACCCGCACGTCACACTGGCGCGCATCCCCGAAGCCACCCGTCTTCACGGTCTTCGTGAGCGCCTCGAACAACCACCGCCCGGCCATTTCGGCGCCTTTTCAGCGTCCGAATTTTCCCTCTACGAAAGCCGCGGCGGCCAGTACACCAGGCTGCGAACATTCCCGCTTCAGGTGCTGGCCCGCTGATGGAGTGGCTCGCGCTCCCGCTTGCTTACCTGCTGGGCGGCATTCCTTTCGGGTACCTTCTGGTCAAGTGGAAGACTGGGCTCGACGTCCGCTCGCAAGGCAGCGGCAACATCGGCGCCACCAACGTCCATCGCGCCGCTGGGCGTATGGCTGGCATTGCCACGCTGCTCCTCGACGCCGCGAAGGGATACCTCGCTGTCTGGCTTGCGTTCCGGCTCTCTGGCGGTAGCGGCCTGGTTGCCTCGGCAGCGGCTGTGTGCGTCATGCTCGGCCACGTCTTCACGCCTTTCCTCGGCTTCAAAGGCGGCAAAGGCGTGGCCACGTTCCTCGGCGCATTTCTCGCGCTCGCGCCCGCTGCCACCGCCGCCGTCACCGTAGTCTTCCTGGTCACGCTGTTCTTCACGCGCATGATCTCGCTCGGCTCTATCCTGGGCGGCATCACATTTCCCCTGGCGGTGTGGCTCATCGGCCGTCCCGAATGGCCGCTCATGATTGCGGCCATTCTCTGTTGCGGGCTCGTACTTTGGCGCCATAGTGAAAACGCGGCGCGCATCCGCAACGGCACTGAGCGCGTGTTCGTCTGGGGCGGGTCGCGGCGCAAATGACGCGGCCGGCCATTGTCGGCGCCGGCAGTTGGGGTACGGCTCTGGCGCTGGTGCTCGCGCGTCAGGGCTTGCCGGTGCGCTTGTGGGTGCACAATCCCGAACACGCGGCCAGCATGGCCCAGGAGCGCATCAACCAAGCCTATCTGCCCGGTTTTTCGCTTCCGCAAAGCATTCAGCTTCACGCCGGTCTCCACGCCTGCCTGTCGAACGCCGATTCTGTCACCTTCGCCGTGCCTTCCCACACGCTGCGTGAAGTGCTCGGCGCCGCGCGCGCCGGTATCGCCCCCGGAGCCACGCTCATCAGCGCCACCAAGGGCCTCGAAGAGCATTCGCTCCTGCGCATGTCGCAGGTCATCGAACAGGCTCTCGGGTCCCACAAAATCGCCGTCCTCTCCGGCCCCAGCTTCGCCCGCGAAGTAGCTGCCGGCCAGCCCACGGCAATCGTCGCCGCATCTTCCCATCCGGGCTTAGCGGAGCAGGTGCAACTCCTCTACAGCGATTCGCGATTCCGCGTGTACGCCAGCTCCGACGTCACCGGCGCAGAGCTCGGCGGCGCGGTTAAGAACGTCATCGCCATCGCCGCCGGTGTCTGCCATGGCTTGCGCCTCGGTGGCAATGCCGTCGCCGCGCTCATCACGCGGGGACTCGCTGAAATGTCGCGCCTCGCCGAAGCGCTCGGTGCTGAACCGCAAACCCTCGGTGGCCTTGCCGGCCTGGGCGACCTGGTACTCACCTGCACCGGCGAATTGAGCCGTAACCGTCAGGTGGGCATCCAGCTTGCTGAGGGCCGCACGCTGCATGAGATCTGCCATGGCATGAAGACCGTCGCCGAAGGCGTCAGAACCACCGAAGCCGTGGTTGAGCTTGGCCGCCGCCACAACGTGGCCCTGCCCATTTCAGAGCAGATGCATGCCGTGCTGTATGGCCACCGCTCCGCGCGCCAGGCTATCGGCTTTCTGATGGAGCGCTCCCTCCGTGGCGAATAACCCGGCACTGGTGCGAAACCTTTCATGGACAGAAGGGTTAACACTGGCATGGGGCCCATAACGGCTCCGGATACCGACGCCCAGTTGATGCTTCGTGTCCGGGACGGTGACGGGGCAAGTTTCAGTCTGTTGTTGGAGAAGCATAGGTCGTCGGTAATTCATTTTTTGTATCGTATGGTGCAGGATTTTGCAGTTGCCGAAGAGCTTGGGCAGGAGGTTTTTCTTCGTGTCTACCGGTCGCGCGCCACATATGAACCGACGGCCAAATTCACCACCTGGCTTTTCCGCATCGCCACCCATCTGGCGCTGAACTGGCTGCGCGATGGCAGGCACGAACGCGGGCAGGAGCGCCTGGATGAAGAAAGAGACGGCGCGCCGGTGCTGCAGGTCTCCGATAGGAAGCCGACAGTGGAATCGCGGATGATTTACGAAGTGAAGTTGAATGAGGTGCGCGGCGCCATCGCGTCGCTGCCCGATAAGCAGCGTGCCGCTGTGCTGATGCACAAGTACGACGAAATGGAATATTCGCAGATTGCCGGAGTGCTCAGTTGCTCGGAATCCGCGGTCAAGTCTCTGTTGTTTCGCGCTTACGAGACGCTGCGGGCGCGCCTGGCGCACATGGCTTAGAATATGAAATCTTTCAATAGGGGGTCCAATATGAATTGCGGCTTGAAGGAAAACGAACGGGCTGATTTGCTGCTGCGCAATACCAGCGAAGCGGCCGCCAACCACTTCGAACGGTGTGTCTCCTGCCGCCAGGCGTCTCTTCAACAGGCTGCCGTTTGGCAGGCTCTCGATAGCTGGAATGTGCCGCCCGTCAGTTCCGGTTTCAATCGCCACCTCTACGCCAAGATCGACGCCGTCGCGAATGAGAGCTGGTACGAACGGCTGGCTGCTTCGGTTCGGCCCTTGTTCGCTCAACCTGCTTGGGCCTTAGGCGTGGCGGGCGCGCTATTCGTCGCTGGTTTTGTGTTCGATCATCGGACCACGCGCACTCCTCAAGTGCCGGTTCAGGTCTCGACCACCGAAGCCGAGCAAGTGGAGAGAACGCTGGACGATTTGGAAATGCTGCGTCAGTTCGATCTGGCTTCGGACGAGAAAGAAACGGCTTCAAAATCGATGTAAGCGATGAACCTTGCGTCCCAAATTCGGTCTGCACTTCTGTTCGGATGCCTGGCGCATGCCGCCTACGGGCAGCACGTTCCGCGGCCACTGAACCGTCCTGCTCCGCGCGTTCGCCCGCAACAGCAACAGGGCGGCGCGAATGCCGGGACCGGAAGTCTGGAAGCCCCACGGCGCGATTCCGAACAGCAGATCGATCGCCTGGAAAAGATGAGTGCCGCCGAACGCCGCACCGCCCTTGAAGCATTACCTGCCGACCGGCGTGACCGTATTGAGAAGCGTCTTTCCCATTTGCAGAAGCTTAGTCCCGAACAGCGCGCGCAGCTGGAAAAACGCTTGGAGCGTTTCCAGAATCTGCCATCGAATCGTCAGGCGGAAATCAGACGCATTGCACAAGATATTAAGCAGCTTCCCAGAGAGCGCAAAGTGGCCGTCCGTCAAGAGCTCGATACGCTACGCACGCTGGCCGAAGGGGAGCGCCAATCGCGGTTGCAAAGCTCCACATGGAAGCGCCAGTTCACGCCGCAAGAGCAGGAAATTCTAAAGCAGTCTTCTGAGCTTCTGCCGCAGCGGCCATAAAAAAAAGGCAGGCCTTTTCAGCCTGCCCGTCTTGCCAGTGAAAAGCTTAAACCTTGCTGCTGGGAATGCCGGCTTCCACGTGAGCATCCAGCATCTTCTGCAGCTCCGATTTGCCAACCGCGCCAACGCGCTGGTCGACAATCTTGCCGCCTTTAAAGAGCAGCAGCGCGGGAATGCCCCGGATCTGGTAGCGCGCCGCCGTCTGGCCGTGGTCGTCCACGTTAAGCTTGCCGATCTTTGCCTTGCCCTTATAGTCTTCGGCGATCTGATCGATGGTCGGAGTCATCTGGCGGCAAGGTCCGCACCACTCTGCCCAAAAATCCACCAGTACCGGTGTTTCAGACTTTAAAACCTCCGAGTCGAATGCGGAGTCTGTAAACGTAAGTGTGTTTGTGCCTGCCATAAATTGCCTCGCTTATCTTTTGATGAACAACAACGCCTAGGGATTCAGCAGGCGCCGGTACAGCTTGTCGTACGCCCCGGCGGACCGGTGCCAGGAAAAATCACGTGCCATGCCGACCCTCATCATAGCGTGCCACTCTGCCCGGTTTCTGAACAGCGTGAAAGCGTTACCGATCGCCTCCGTAAATGCGTCTACCGAGTACAAGGCAAATTTATAGCCAGTTTCGCCGTCGATGGTATCGTCCAGACCGCCGGTCGCGCGAACCACCGGAACCGTTCCATAACGAAGGCTATAAATCTGGTTCAGACCGCAAGGCTCATAGCGGGACGGCATCAGGAACATGTCTGACCCAGCTTCAATCCGGTGAGCCAGCCCATCGTCATACCCAATGCGAACACCAACGCGGCCTGGAAAGCGCTCCGCCAAATCGCGGAACAGATTCTCGTATTCGGCCTCGCCGCTGCCGAGCGCCACAAAGTTGAACTCCTCTTTCGCCAGCAGCGGTGGAAGCGCTTGCGCAATCAGGTCGCACCCTTTCTGACTGGTAAACCGGGACACGATCCCCAGAAGTGGAGCGCCCTGTTCTAAGGGCAGGCCGAATTCCTGCAACAGCGCGGCCTTGCAATCTGCTTTGCCCGCTAAGTCACTCGCGCTGTAGTTAGCCGCAATCAGCGCGTCGGTTGCGGGGTCCCACTTTTCGTAATCGACACCATTCAGTATCCCTGTCAGCGCGGCTTGGCGGTCCCGCAGCAGGCCGTCGAGCCCGAACCCGAATTCCGGCGTCTGGATCTCTTCGGCATAACGGCGGCTCACCGTCGTCAACCAGTCGCTGAACACCAAGCCGGCCTTCAGGTAATTGACCTGCCCGTAAAACTCCAGGCCGCCTGGCGTGAAGAAGGCCGGGTCTACCCCCACTTCCGCGAAAACGGAGGGCGGGAACAGGCCCTGATACCCCAGGTTGTGAATGGTGTGAACAGTCGGGATGTGCAGAAACGTGGGGTCGCCCGCAGCCTGCCGTTGATACACCGGCACCAAGCCGGCCTGCCAATCGTGGCAGTGGAAGATGTCGGGGAGGAAGATGCGCCGCGCTACTTCGAGAGCTCCACGAGCCAGCGCCGCGAAGCGCACGGCGTTGTCGGGGAAATCGATTCCGCCACTGCCATATAAGCCGGCGCGCCCGTAGAGTTCGGGTATATCGAGAAACAGAAACGTTTCATCGGCGCTCGCTTGCATTACGGAGGCATTGAACAAATATGGCCCCACGGGAACCGGCAGGTTGTCCCAAAGGCGGCGCATCGCGAACTTCTCCGTCTCCAGATACCGCGGCAACAGTACCGCCACCTGATGACCGAGAGAAGTCAGCGCGCGGGGCAGGGAACTCAGCACGTCGGAGAGCCCACCGGTCTTTGCGTAAGGCGCGGCCTCGCTGGCCACCATTAAAATCTTGCTCATCGGCAGGTTGTTTTCCTCTGAGATTGTCCCATGCGGCCATTGAACGTTTCGCGAATGTTAAGCTAAATTGAGTCCGGTAAGCCAGATTGATTCGCAATTCCCTCCTCTTCAGTTTGGCGTGCGTCCTTCTCACTCCAGCGTTGGCGCGCGCGGCGGATCAAAATCGGCTGGACGCCAGTGAAAATGTGTTCACCATGCTGGCCGCGCTCAATGCCGCCGGTTATGACGTGGACCTTGAGAATTCACAGAATAATCCGCTTCGCAAACAGGTTCGCGAGTATCTTGCCGCGCGCCCCATTTCCGTGCTCCCGGAGCTTCGCGATTTTTACAAAGCTCACCCACCCGCGCTAGCTCCGTATTTGTCGCTCGCGCTTGCCATGGGCCCTCCGCCCGAATTCGCGTTCACCACCCGCAGCGTGGACGTTCCGCCGGATGCCGCCGCGCTGGATAAAATGCTTCCGCTGCTGGCACGCTTTTATTCCGAAGCCGGCATTCCCACCTTGTGGAAGCGCGTGCAGCCTGCCTTCGATGCGGCGATTGAGGCGTATCATGAGCCCGTTACGCGCCTGGTGGGGACCGTGAATTCCTACTTTCGCGCACCCTCCGAAGGTTATCTGGGCCGCCGGTTCATTATCTATATCGATCTTCTGGCCGCGCCCGGCCAAGTGCAGACTCGCAGCTACGGCGACCTTTACTACGTGGTGGCCACCAACACGCGCGACCCCCACCTGACCGAAATTCGTCATGCCTACCTTCACTTTCTGGTGGAACCCCTGGTGGCGAAATTTGGGTTGGTTTTGATGAAAAGCGCCTCGATTGGAGACTACGCCGCGCCCGCCCCGGCGCTGGACGATTCCTACAAGAACGATTTCGTCCTGCTGACGGCTGAATCGCTGATCAAGGCCATTGAAAGCCGCTTGGATAAGAAGCCGGAAATGATTGCGCAGGCTCTTTCGGAAGGCTTTATCCTGGCGCCCTTTTTTGGCGAACAACTGATCACGTTCGAAAAGGAGCCGGATGCGATGCGGCTTTATTTCCCGCGCATGCTGGAGCGTTTGGACCGCTCACAGGAACGCGCCCGGCTGGAGCATGTTGCCTTCGCTCCCAAAGCTCCGGAAAAACAGGTGCGCTCCGTGGACCCCACGCCCGTCAGCGCCTCCATGCGTTCGGTGATGCAGGGCGAACAGTTTTATACAGCCGCCGATTATGAGCAGGCGCGTCAGGCCTTCGTGAAGTCGCTGGAACAGGCCGGTCCGCCGACCGATCATGCGCGGGCCTACTATGGCCTGGCGCGCATTTCGCTGCGGCAGAATAATCCCGACTTGGCGGAGCGGCTGCTCGAAAAGACGCTGGAGACTTCGCCCGATGACCAGACGCGCGCCTGGGCGCAAATCTATCTGGGCCGGCTTTCCGATTTAAGCGGCGATCATAAAAGGGCTTCTGCGTATTACGGACAGGCACTCACCGTGAAGGGTGCAACGGCGCAGGCTCTTGCCGCGGCGGAAAAAGGAATCGAGGAAAATAAGAAAAGATGAGGACCACTCGCATGAATCGCACTCTCCACGCCGGGCTGAAAATGCTCGGCCTTCTCTCCTTGGGGTCCCTGACCCTGCTGAATGCCCAGCCGAAGCCGAAGTCTCAAGCTGAAGTCACTGCCTTGCAGACCATGTTCAGCGCCACCGATATGGACGCGCGCATCAAAGCCGGCGACGACGTGCTGCTGAATTTCGCCAACACGGAGTTCAAGCCGTTCGTGCTGGTCACCATCGCGGACGCGTATAACCGCAAAGGCGATAACGCCAAGATGACCGTATATGCGGAGCGCGCGATTGAGGCCGATCCGAAGAACTATCAGGCCATGCTCATGCTTGCCACGGGCATTGCCAGCAAGGTTCGCGAGAACGATTTAGACAAGGACGCGCGCCTGGCGCAATCGGAAAAGTATGCCAACGATGCTCTGGCCGCTCTTCAGGACGCGCCCAAAATGAACCCCGGCCTGACCGACGACCAATGGGCCGCGGCCAAGAAAGATTATGCCGCCGATGCCCACCAGGCCTTAGGTATGGCCGCCACCGCGCGCAAAAAGAACGATGTGGCCATCAGCGAATATACGCTGGCAGTCAACACGGCGAGCAACCCCGACCCCGCGACCAGCGTGCGGCTAGGGCAGGCCTTGAACAAAGCGGGCAAGTATACCGAGGCCATTGCGGTTCTGGATAAGGTAATGGCCCAGCCCGATGTGAACCCGCAGGTGAAGCAGTTCGCACAGGCGGAACGCGTGCGCGCCGTAACCGCCAAGGGTGGCGCTGCGGCGCCGGCTCCGGTCAAATAGCTTTCTCCCTGAACCGGGCGTGTGACAGCCAATCTTGATGAGCTCGAGAACCGGGTCGGCTACCGCTTTCGCAACCGCGAACTGTTGACCCGCGCGCTCACTCATTACTCACACGTCAACGAACAGCTCCCGCCGGGCACGCCACGCACCGTGCTGCAGGACAACGAGCAACTGGAATTTTTAGGCGACGCGATACTGGGCTTCATTGTTAGTGAGCGGCTGCTTTCCGAATTCCCTGGCGCCGCCGAAGGCAAGCTGAGTGAGACGAAAGCGCTGCTGGTAAGCGCGTCACACCTGTTGACCACGGCGAAAGAGATGGGGCTGGGCCAATTTCTTTTCCTGGGCAGAGGCGAAGAGATGAGCGGTGGCCGTGAGAAAAAAGGCATGCTGGCGGATTCGCTGGAGGCCCTGATCGCCGCCGTATATCTGGATGGCGGCATTGAGGCAGCGAGGCTTTTGATTACGAAGGCAGTGCTGCCCGAAAGCTTTGAAGGCTTTGGGAGCCAGAACGAACGCATCGATTACAAGACCACGCTGCAGGAGTTAGCGCGCGCGAAGAAGCTGCCCTTGCCGCACTACGAACTGATCCGGCAATCGGGCCCGGAGCACGCCAAGGTGTTCACCATTTCGGTGGCGGTAGGAAAGCAATGGCTTGCGCAGGGTGAAGGCTCAACGAAGAAGAGCGCCTCGCAGGCGGCGGCAAGGTTGGCTTATAAGAAGATGACGGGCGCAGAAATCATTCCAAAGCTGGGGCCTGCGGATTGAAGTTCGTGCCCGAACCGCTTGGTTAGTTTTCGATCGGCTTCAGATCGATAGTCTGTTCGGTATCGGCGGACACTTGCACGTTAGTGCCGGGGTACCGCAGCATTACTTCCGCATTCCGGTATTCAAGTGACTGTATGTCGCGAAATGCATACGCTGTGTAATCGCCGGGGGCAAGAGACGAAAGACTGAAGCGGCCTTGCGAATCTGTCTGTGCGATCCTGTCGCGCATCGGCGACGGGCCGCCTCGCCAGAGCAGCAAGACTGTGCATTGCCCTGCAGCATGCTCCGGTAAGTTAACTGTGCCGGAGAGCTGGCCGCCTTTGGTCCCGATGGCGACATCGAGCGGCGCCAGGCTTCCGGAATCGGGAACCGTCACAGGTTGCGTAAGCGAGTCCACCGCGCCCACGTTTGCCGACTTCACATAATACGGTTCGGGTATGTTGACCCGTAAGCGATAAGTGCCGGGGAGTACTTGAGAGAACTCAAATCCGCGCGCGCCCGGGACTTGCGCCATCTGTACCGGACGCATTACGAAATCGTCAGGAACAAGGCTGATGGTGAGCGCGGGGCTTGGGTTCGGAGTAACTTCGAAACTTACTTGTCCGGTGATGGAAATGCCGGCTTGCGGAGTAAGTTCAATGCCGTCGATGCCCGCGGTGCTCACCGCGACTAACTGCGACGCTATACGTATGCTCACGCCTTCATAGCCGCTCGCAGTAAGTAGGTAGTGCCCGGGCGCCACGCCCGAAATAGCGAAGCGGCCTTCGCGCTCCATGCGCACGGGGTAAAAATCGGCGCCGAATCGTTCTGCTGGATTGCGCGCCGACAGCGCCACTGAGATGCCGGTAAGCGTCTGCCATTCGCGCACCTTGCCACGTATGTGGAACGCGCGTTCCGGCGCGAGGCGAAAATCGGCATGCTGGTCCGCGCCCGCTATTAATTCCAAGGGAGCGGCCGTAGCCAGATCGGGTGAGCCGGGGAAGAAGCGGCGCGGATACACTGTAACCTCCGAAGCTGCCTGGCCGCGCGCGAAGGCGCTCACGTAGTATCGCCCTTGCGTCAAAGAGGCCACGCGATATTCGCCGCGATCGTCGGTCACCACGGAGAGCGCCGGTCGAAATTCCCGTGCGCCGTCCCGAAGTTCAGACCGGATCAGTTGTATCGCGGCGCCTGCGATGGCATCGCCGTTTTCATCCACCACTTTGCCGGTAAGAGCCGCGAAGGGCGCCATGCGGAACTGAATGTCCGTTCGGTCCGCGGACATAGTCAGGCTCTGTTCGCCTCCAAAACTCTGGCGTGGATAACCGCGGCGCTCTGCCCATAGGCGATATTGTCCGGGCGCCACGCCGGAGATTTCGAAGTGGCCGCCCGCATCGGCTGCCACCGTATAGAGGGCCTGCGCGGGCTGCGGCCCGGCGAGGTATTGCAGTGTGATGGCGGCACGGCGTACGGGCTGACCCGTTACCGCGTCGGTGAGAAGGCCGGCAACTCGCAGCGCGATCGGGGCATCGTTCGCGGCCATCGCCATGCACGCAAAACCTAGCAGCGCGAGCAGTGCTTTCATGAATCCAGGTACCGCCTGGGAATGAGCAGCATCACTCCGCCGGGCTCCGCGCTGATGGTAGCGGGCAGCCTTCCGGCGTACTCGCCATCCACCTGCAGATGAACCGCATTGCCGTTGCGAGGCATCAGGCGCACCACACCCGCGCGATAGATGGTGACACCCGGAACGTTTCGCAGCTGATTCGCCGCCACGCCCGCAAGGTATATGACATAGCGAAAGGAATTCGCTCCCGCGAAGAGCACCACTTCGAATTGTCGATCCGTCAGGCGCACCTTGCGCGCGATTTCAAAATCGCCGCCGTAGTTGCGCACTTTGCTGATCAAGGCAAAAGAGCAGGTGTGCCGAACGCCGTCGGCTTCCACATCGAACTCTTCCAGCGTGCGGCCGATTTGCTGAGCGCCGCCCAACCAATAGGCCGCCTTACCGAAGCGCGCCTTCATTCCGGCGTCCAGCGTGAAGACGATGCGCGCATCGAGGCCCGCGCCCGCCATCAGCAGGAAGTGCTGTGAGGTGCCATCGCCGAACAGAAGCTTACCCATGCTCACGCGGCGAGGCAGGCAATCGCCAAGGTTGCGGGCCGCGCGTTCCATGCTGCCGCCCAGCTTCATCTCCGTAGCCAGCACGTTCGCCGTACCGGCGGGCAGAATGCCCATTGGCACGTCCGACCCCATCAGGCCATCGGCAACTTCATTGATGGTTCCATCGCCGCCGGCGGCTACAATCAGATCGCTACCCGCGTTCATGCATTCGCGCGCGACATCGCCGGCGGTGCGCGGTCCGCGCGTGGCATGACGCGTCACTTGCCGGGCTTGATTTTGTAACGCGCGCTGTGCCCGGTCCAGCCGCTCCATCCTGGCGCCTCTCAACCCACCCGCATACGGATTGTAGATAAGGGAGATGTGCTCGTACAATGCGATGAGAACCGTCCTGAATGACCGAACCTAATGATCCCATGAGCGCCATGCGGAAGCTGGAGCAGGAAATCCGCCACCATGAGCACCAGTATTACGTTCTCGATGAGCCGGAGGTAAGCGATTCGGAATATGACCGGCTGCTTCGCGAGCTGCGGGTGCTGGAGGAATCGCACCCCGATTTCGCGAGCCCCGATTCCCCCACCGGCCGCGTGGGCGGGCAGCCGCGTGAAGGGTTTCGCAAGGCGCCGCATTCGCGCCAAATGCTGAGTTTGGACAATGCGCTGGATGAGGCAGAGTTGCGCGCCTTCGACCGGCGCGTGCTGGATCTGCTGGCTGAAGAGGGCGTGGACTATGTGGCTGAATTAAAGATGGACGGGCTTTCGCTGGCGGTGCGTTATGAGCAGGGCCGCTTTCAGCAGGCGCTCACGCGCGGCGATGGCATCACCGGTGAGGACGTGACGGAAAATGCGCGCACCATGCGATCCCTGCCGCTCACGGTGAAAGACACATACCCGAATTTCGAGGTGCGCGGGGAAACCGTGATGACGCGCGCGGCATTTGAAAAGCTGAATGCGTTTCGGGATGAAGAGAACCTGAGCCGCTTCGCCAACCCGCGCAATGCGGCGGCCGGTTCCTTGCGTCTGCTGGAGCCGGCGATTACGGCATCGCGCCGGTTGGACCTTTACGCATACCTGCTGCTGCTGGAGGGCGAGCCGCCGTTTGCGACGCATTGGGAATCGCTGGACTGGCTGGAACACAACGGCTTTAAAGTTAACCCGAAGCGGAAGCTGTGCCGCTCAATCGAAGAAGCGGTGGAGTTCTGCCGGGAGTGGGAGCGGGAGCGCGAATCGCTGCCGTATGAAATCGATGGCGTGGTGATCAAGGTGAACTCCATCGCATTGCAGGCGCGTTTGGGGCAGACGGCGAAGGCTCCGCGTTGGGCCATCGCGTTCAAGTACGCGGCGCGCCAGGCTTCCACCGTGGTGGAGAACATCACCATACAAGTTGGCCGTACGGGCGCACTTACTCCGGTGGCCCATCTGCAGCCTGTTTCCATCAGCGGCGTGATGGTGGCGCGGGCCACTCTTCACAATGAAGATGAGATTGAGCGGCTGGGCCTGAAGATTGGCGACACCGTGATTGTGGAGCGTTCGGGCGACGTGATCCCCAAGATCATTCGGGTGCAAACGCAAGGCTCATACCGCAAAACATTTGAGATGCCGAAGGCTTGCCCTGTATGCGGCGGCCGCGTGATTCGTGAAGAAGGCGAGGCGGCCAGCAGGTGTCTAAACACGAATTGCCCCGCGCGTTTGAAAGAATCGCTGCAGCATTTCGCTTCGCGAGGCGTGATGAATATCGATGGCCTGGGCGAAGCTCTGGTGGATCAACTGGTGGAGCGTGGCATGGTTCGCGGCATTGCGGATCTCTACGATTTGACGCAGGAGAAGTTGCTGTCGTTGGACAGGCTGGGTCCGAAATCGGCGGCCAATCTGATTCGCAATATTGAGGAGAGTCGGAAGCAGGAACTGCCGCGTGTGCTGCAAGGGCTGGAAATTCGCTTCGTCGGCGAACGTACGTCGGTTCTGCTGGCGGAGCAGTTCGGTTCGATGGACAAGATCGCGGCGGCCGATCTGGATCAGCTGCAAGCCGCGGGTGAGGTAGGGCCGCGCATCGCGGAGAGCATCATTCAGTTCTTTCGCGAGCCGAAGAATCGTGAGTTGGTGGAGAAGCTGAGAAAAGCGGGTCTGCATTTCGAATACGCGCAGGCCAGGAAGACGGGGAAGCTGGAGGGCAAGACGTTCGTGCTGACGGGAACTCTGCAAACATTGACGCGAGAGGAGGCTAAAGACCGCATTGAAAAGGCCGGCGGCAAGGTGAGTGCGGCGGTCAGCAAGAAAACTTCTTACGTGGTGGCCGGGCTGGAGGCCGGTTCCAAGTTGGCGAAAGCGGAACAGCTAGGCGTCAAAATTTTGGACGAGGCCCAGTTTATCCAGATCCTTTAAAGCGGATCGAAATCGGCCCAGACGATTGTGTGGTCTGAGGCCGCAACTTCACGCCTGGGCGCCAGATCGACGTCGGCGGCGATGCATTGGTTGGCCAGTACTTCCGTTGCCAGGATGTGATCGATGCGCCAGCCGAAATTATTTTGGAAGGCATTTCGAAAGTAGTCCCAGTATGTGTACTGGACGCGTTCGGGATGCAGCTTGCGAAAGACGTCGACGAAGCCCCGGTCGCGGACGGCCTTGTAGGCGTTGCGGGCGTCGATGTGAAAATCGACGTCGTTCACGCGACGATCGGGATGATAGACATCGATCGGTTCGGGCGCGACGTTTAGATCGCCAAGCCAGATAGCAGGCCGCCCGCGATCCAGGTGCTCTTCGAAATAGGTTTGCAAACGCGCGAACCACGCCAGCTTGAACTGGTACTTTTCCGATTGGACGGTGCCACCTTGCGGAATGTAGGTGTTCACGATGCGCACGCCGTTCACCATGGTCTGTAGAATTCTTACGTCTTCGTTGCCGGCTTCGTGATGCAGGCCGTAGATAATCTGTTCGGGCGGGTTCCGCGTGAGAGTCGCGATTCCGTTATAGCTTTTCATGCCGCGAAAAGCCGCATAGTAGCCGGCGCTGGTGAAAGCCGCCAGCGGAAATTCCGCATCCACCACTTTGGTTTCCTGCAGGCACAACACATCGGGCTGATGCAGGCGCAGCCATTCCAGCACGATCGGCAGGCGTTTGCGAATGGAGTTAACGTTATAAGTAGCAATTTTCATCGGCGATTTTGTTTGATGAGGGATATCACTTATTGGAGTTGGACAATTTGTGAGATTCAAGTTACCTTAGCATCTACTGCGCCTCGTAGACGCAGTGTTCCACCTCCTCGTCGCGTTCCTGTAATCCAATAATTCACAGCTTACGAGGAGAAGCATGTCACTACGGGACTTTCGCAAAGCTGGCAATCCGAACACGCTGCTAGCCGCTTTCCTCTACTTCGATGTCAGCTTCATGGTGTGGGTGCTTTTGGGCCCGCTGGCGCCGTTTCTGGCGGAGACGTATCGTCTTTCGGCAACACAGAAAGGCCTGTTGACTGCGGTGCCGCTGCTGGGTGGATCGTTCTTTCGCCCGCTGTTGGGCTGGATGACGGAGCGGTTTGGCGGACGTAAGACGGGATCGATCGGGCTGGGCGTGACGCTTGTGCCCCTGCTGATTGCGTGGCAGTTGGCGGATAGCTTCAACGCGTTTTTAGGGTTGGGCTTGTTGCTGGGCGTGGCTGGCGCCAGCTTCGCGGCCGCTCTGCCGCTGGCCAGTGCGTGGTATCCGCCGGAACACCAGGGTTTAGCGATGGGCATTGCTGGCGCGGGTAATAGCGGCACGCTGCTGGCAACTTTGTTCGCTCCGCGCTTGGCGCAGATGTTCGGGTGGCGCAGTGTGTTCGGAATTGCGATTGTGCCGGTGGTGCTTGTATGGCTATTGTTCTTCCTGCTTGCGAAAGACGCGCCTGTCGCGCGCAAAGTGAAGACGTGGGCCGATTACTCTGCCGTGTTTAAAGTGCCGGACACCGGCTGGTTCTGCTTCCTTTACAGCCTGACCTTCGGCGGATTCGTAGGCTTAGCCAGCTACCTTTCCACATTTTTCCACGATCAGTATCACTTGACGAAAGTGCAATCGGGAGACTTCACCACGGTGGTGGTGCTCTTCGGAAGTTTCCTGCGGCCTGCGGGCGGAGTGCTCTCAGACAAGGTAGGCGGATACAAAATGTTGCAGGTGTTGCTTGCCGGGGCGGCCTTGTGTTTGGCCGGCGTGGCGACCCTGCCGGCCGCACCTGTGGCGCTTGCGTTTCTGGCGATAGGGATGGGGCTGCTGGGCATGGGGAACGGTTCGCTGTTCCAGTTGGTGCCGCAACGGTTCTCCGGTTCGGTGGGTATCATGACCGGCGTGATCGGTGCGGCCGGCGGCTTCGGCGGCTTCCTGCTGCCTTCGCTGCTGGGCCTGTTGAAGGATAAGCTCGGCACGTTCAGCGCGGGCTTTGCAGTGCTTGCCGCGATGATGTTCGCAGGCGCGCTGGCATTGTTGACCCTGCGCGGAGTTTGGGCCAGAACTTGGCCCCTGGCGGCCGCGATTCGCGCCGGCATCGTGAGGCGTTCCGATAACGTTGCGGAGGCGTATGCTTCCTCAGCTGGTCTCTAAGCCGCAATTGCAAAGGGTGGCTGCCGCCGTGTGCGCCACGCATTGCCCATATTGCGCACTGCAGTGTGGAATGCATTTGAAAGCCGATGACTTCGGCGCGTGGACGGTTGCCGAGCGCAATTTTCCGACGAACAACGGCGGGCTTTGCCGTAAGGGTTGGCATGCGGCAGATCTGCTCAGCAGCCCGCAGCGGTTGCTTACGCCGATGGTGCGCGATGAGCGGGCGGGCGCGCTCAGGCCGGCGTGTTGGGATGAAGCTTTAGCCAAGATTGCGGCCTTGGTTCAGGCAGCGCAGCAGCGGTATGGCAGGGATGCTGTCGGCGTGTTCGGCGGCGGCGGACTGACGAATGAGAAGGCATACCTGTTAGGCAAATTTGCACGGGCCGCGTTGCGCACTTCGCAAATCGATTACAACGGGCGCTTCTGCATGTCGTCGGCTGCGGCGGCGGGAATAAAAGCGTTCGGTGTGGACCGTGGGCTGCCGTTTCCGTTGGCAGACATTCCGCATGCCGGCGCCGTGATGCTGATTGGAAGCAATGCGGCGGAGACCATGCCGCCCATCATGCAGTATTTCGAAGCGCAGAAGAAACGCGGCGGACGGCTGGTGGTGGTGGATCCGCGCGTGACGCCCACCGCGCGCGCGGCCACGCTACATCTGCAGATCACACCGGGGACGGATGCCGCGCTGGCGAACGGCCTGTTGCATCTGGCGGTGAAGCAGGGCTATCTGGACGAAGCCTTTATCGCTGCGCGAACCGCGAATTTTGAGGCGGTGCGGCAAGCCGTCTCGTCATATTGGCCGGAGCGCGTGGAGCGCATCACCGGCGTTCCGGAAACGCAACTGCGGCAGGCTGCGCGTTTGCTGGGTGAAGCGCGAACGGCCATGATTCTTACCGCGCGCGGGCCGGAGCAGCAGAGCCATGGAGTGAACAATGTGCTCGCCTTCATCAACCTGGCGCTGGCTTTGGGGAAGGTGGGCAAGCCGTATTGCGGCTATGGATGTTTGACGGGGCAGGGCAATGGGCAAGGGGGGCGCGAACATGGCCAGAAGGCCGACCAGTTGCCCGGGTACCGGCGGATCGATAATGCTCAGGATCGCGCTCACATTGCGAAAGTGTGGGGCATGCCCGAAGGCGATTTGCCCAAGGCGGGGCGCTCGGCTTATGAGATGTTGGACGCGTTGGGCACAGAGGGTGGAGTGCGCGGCCTGTTTGTCTTCGGCTCAAACATAGCCGTATCGGCTCCCAACGCAAGGCACGTCGGGGCCCGCTTGAAAGCCTTGGATTTTTTAGTGGTGGCGGACCTGTTTCTTTCAGAGACGGCTGAGCTTGCCGATGTTGTTTTACCCGCCGCGCAATGGGCCGAAGAAGAAGGCACCATGACGAATCTGGAAGGCCGCGTATTGTTGCGTAAGCGCGCCACGCGGCCGCCCGAAGGTGTCCGCACCGATACCGAAATTCTATCCGCCATCGCCGGCCGCTTGGGATGCAAGGTGAGCTTTCCTTCGGAGCCTGAAACAATTTTCAATGAGCTTCGCCGCGCCACAGCCGGCAGCCTCGCGGATTATTCCGGCATCACATACCAGCGCATCGCGCAGGAAGACGGCGTGTTCTGGCCATGCCCCGCGCAAGGTGAAACGTCGCCGCACCCGGGCACGCCGCGCATGTTTCTGGACCGCTTCGCCACTGCGGATTGCTTGGCGCGATTCCATCCAGTTGAGTATCTGCCGCCCGCCGAAGAGCCCGACCGCGAGTATCCGCTCTACCTGACAACGGGCCGTATCATGGCCCAGTATCAATCGGGCACACAGACGCGCCGCGTTGCGGCGCTAGTGCAGGATTCGGCAGCCGCGTTCGTTGAGATTCATCCCGCCATCGCGCGCAATTACGGTATTGCGCAAGGCGATGCCGTGCGGCTCACCACGCGCCGTGGAAGTGCTGTGATGAAGGCCGCTCTGACTTCCGATATTCGTCTGGACACCCTTTTCACACCGTTCCATTACGGCGGCGAAGGTTGCGCCAATCTGTTGACCAATGCCGCGCTGGACCCTATTTCGCGCATGCCCGAATTCAAAGTGTGCGCCGTACGTATCGCCAAGGAGAACGATGCAAGAGAAGCCGAGTTTTATCCAGGGAGTGTTCAAGTATGAAGGCCGCGGTCTTTCCACGCCCGTCGCTCTATCGCCTTCTGCCGCGTACTCCGTTCCTTTTTCGAAGCGCGCGCAGTTGATCTATTTCCGAGCCGGAAATCCACTGGCCGAAATGATCTATGTGGTGCTGATGCGCCGCGATAGGCCGGTGCGCTATTTCCCAATTGGCGCGAAGGGCGCGGTGCACGTGCCGCTGGCCGTGGTGGAAGATCTGGACCCGGAGACGACCGTCGACGTGCTGATTGGCGCGCCGGAAGGTACAGCGGGTTCGGTACTGCTCGACATCGGATTCGTGGAGATCGGTTGATGGACCGGAAACAAAAGCTGGTGGTGATTGGCAATGGAATGGCGGGCGCGCGCACCGTGGAGGAGATTCTGGCGCGCGGTGGCGCTGACCTTTTCGACATTGCCATGTTTGGCGACGAGCCTTATGGCAACTACAATCGCATCCTGCTCTCCGGCGTTTTGAACGGGACCTATCAGCCGCACGAAATTTTTCTCAACCCGCTGGAGTGGTACCGGAAGAACAACATCCGGCTGCATGCGGGAACGCGCGCGGCGGGCATTGCCAGGCGTGCGAAGCAGGTGCTGGGTGACGATGGCAGAGCGGAAGATTACGACAAGCTCATCATCGCCACGGGCAGCAGTGCGCACCTGCCGCCCATCTCAGGCCTGAAGACGGAGCAGGCTGCGTTCAAGCCTGGCGTGTTTGTGTTCCGCTCGCTGGAAGACTGCCACAAGATTGCGCAGTATGCGGAGGGCAAGGCGCGGGCCGTGGTGATCGGTGGCGGCCTGCTGGGTTTGGAAGCGGCGCGCGGGCTGCAGGATTTCGGCCTTGAGGTGCACGTGGTGCATCGCGGCGGCCATCTGATGGGCCAGCAACTGGACCCGCAAGCCGGCGCGATTCTGAAAGCCAACATGGAAAAGCTGGGCATCGTGGTTCACCTGCGAAAAGATACCACCGACGTCCTGGGCGAAGCCAACGTGCTGGGTCTGCGCTTCGCCGATGGCGGCGAGCTGGATTGCGACATGGTGGTGATTTCGACGGGCATCGTGCCCAACTGGAAGATTGCCGCGGGCTGCGGCTTGACGGTGGAGCGGGCCATTGTGGTGGACGATCAGATGCGGAGTCCGGACGACCGCGATATCTATGCGGTGGGCGAATGCGCGCAGCATCGCGGGCAACTCTATGGCCTGGTGGCGCCGGTGTGGGAGCAGGCCAAGGTGCTGGCCGATCACATTACCGACCATAACCCGAATGCAGCTTATCACGGTTCGAAAGTGGCCACGAAGCTGAAGGTGATGGGTGTGGAACTGGCGTCCATGGGCATTATGGAGCCGGAGTTTGACGATGACGAGATCGTTCAGTTTACCGAACCCAAGCGCGGCAATTATAAGAAGCTGATTATTCGCGATGGGCGGCTGGTGGGTGCGATTTTATTGGGCGATATCAGCAAGGCCGCGTACCTGATGCAGGCGTTCGATCGCAACACGCCGCTTCCGGAAGAACGGCTGACGCTGCTGTTCGATATCGGTGCGCCCTCAAAGCAGGTGACCTTCTTAGAGATGCCGCTGGACTCGCAGGTCTGCAATTGCAACGGCGTTAGCAAGGGCGCGCTGATCACGTGCGTGAACGGTGGCAAGCGGACGGCGAAGAAGGTGATGGAGGCCACGCGCGCGGGCATGGGCTGCGGCGCGTGCAAGCAGCTGGTGCAGGAAATTGTGGAGTGGGCGTGCGGCGGCGAAGTGGAAGAAGATCCGTCCATTCACTATTTTGTGCCGGGTGTGCCGATGACCAAGCCGGATTTGATTCGCGCCATTCGGACGCGGGGCCTGCGGTCGGTCTCGCAAGTGTTTCACTCGCTTGCGGAGGGCAAGGAAGATCCGGGCAGCAAGCCTGGCCTGGCGCAACTGCTGAAGACAATTTGGAATGCCGAGTATATCGACGAGCGCGATGCGCGGTTCATCAACGATCGTGTGCATGCCAACATTCAGCGCGATGGAACGTTCTCTGTGATCCCGCAAATCGCGGGCGGCGTCACCAGCTCGCACCAACTGCGCCGCATTGCGGACGTGGTGGATAAATATGAGGTGCCGCTGGTGAAGCTTACGGGTGGGCAGCGGATCGATCTATTGGGCATAACGAAGGAGAACCTGCCGAACGTGTGGCGGGATCTGGATATGCCTTCGGGCTTTGCTTATGGCAAAACGTATCGCACGTGCAAGAGCTGTGTGGGCACTGATTTTTGCCGCTTCGGAGTGGGCGATAGCATTACGCTGGCCACGAAGATCGAGAACATGTTTCAGGGCCTGGACACGCCGCACAAGATGAAGCTGGCAACCGCGGGATGCCCGCGCAACTGTTCCGAAGCCATGGTGAAAGATGTGGGCGCGGTGGCGGTGGAAGGCGGCAAGTGGGAAATCTACGTGGGCGGCGCGGCCGGTTCCAGCGTGCGGAAAGGCGATGTCCTGGCCACGGTCGATTCCGAAGACGAGGTGCTTCGCTATATCGGCCGCTTCATTCAGTATTACCGCGAGAATGCGAAGTACCTGGAACGCACGCATGGGTTTTTGGAGCGGCACGGAGTGGAGAAGCTGCGCGCGATTCTGGTGGACGATAGCGAAGGCATAGCGGAAAGCCTTGACCGCGAGATTGCCGCATCCATCGCAGCTTATCGCGATCCGTGGCGCGAGGCCTATGCTCCGGCCACGCCGAATCAATTTTCAAACCTTTTACCGGTGCTGAATTGATGGCCGCGATGGAGCACCTGATTTGTCCGCTGTCGGCAATTCCGCAGGGCGAAGGGCGCAGCTTCAATCTGGGCGGCGAACACATCTCAGTGTTTCGTGCGCGGAGCGGCGGCGTGTATGCCGTGCAGGCGGAGTGCCCTCATCGGGGCGGCCCGCTTGCCGATGGCTTGGTTGGCGGCACCACGGTGATCTGCCCGCTGCATGGTTGGAAGTTCGATTTGACCGATGGCCGGGCGCTGCTCGGTAACTGTTCACTCAAGACTTATCCGGTGCGTGTCGATGACGAAGACAACATCAGGATTACTCATACCTAATATGCGAACCTTCCTCGGAACATTCCTGGCGATGTTGTCGGCCGCGGGCATTTGCCAGGCGCAACAATCGGCGCAGGCGCTTGCGGACGTGCTTGCGGCAAAAGGAATACTTGCGCCCGAGGAGCGTGTGCGCATTCGCGACGCCGGCGCCGATGAGGCTGTGCAGCTCATCGCTACAATTTTGCAGACGAAGGGGATGTTGAGCGGCCAGGAGTTGGCGATGGTTCGGCCCATGCGGGTTCAGCCCGCGCCGCCAACGCCTCCGGGCAAAGTGGATGCGCCGGCTGTTACCTCCGCCGCACGCCTGCCCGTGGTGATTTATGGGACCGCGCTGTTGAACAGTTTCTACAACACGTCACTCAACAACAATCAGGATGTGCCGCTCTTCGCGGGCAAGCAGGGCAGCGATGCCACCGGCGGCGACAAGAATTTTGGCATGACGGTAAGGCAGAGCCGCGTGGGCTTGCGGTACACGGGTCCCGGCTTGCCAAGGGGAGTGCTGGGCGGCGCTTTGCTGGGCGGCACGGTGGAATTCGATATGTTCAGCGGCAACGCCACCCTGCCGAACAGTGTCGGGTTCGATGTACCTCGCCTGCGCTTGGCGTTCGGCCGCGCGGACTGGAAAAATGTTTCCGTGATCGCGGGGCAGGATTGGTCGGTCTTCGCGCCGCTGAACCCCACCTCGTTCGCCGGCTTTGCGATTCCCGATCTAGCTGCTTCCGGTAACCTTTGGATTCGCACGCCGCAGCTTCGGGCTGAGTTGCGGCATAGCCTCAGCGATAAACAAAAGCTGCTGTTTCAAATTGCCGTGACCGATCCGAACGTGGGCGATTACGCCTCCACTTTCTCCACCGTGCGCGTTGCCGGAGTGGGTGAGCGCGGCCGCCTGCCGGGCTTCGATTCACGCCTGTCGTATACCGCCGGTGCGCTCGGGTTGGGCCTGAGCAGCCATTATGGACGCGGCAAAAACGCCGGCCTTGTAGGAACGCGGACGCTCCAAACAGCCGTCGATTCCTGGGGTGTGGCTGGCGATTATGTAGTGCCCGCCGGCAAGTACCTGATCTTCTCCGGCGAGGCTTATGAAGGGCGCGCGCTGGGCATCTTCAGTTCCGGCCTGGGCCAGAGTGTGGGCGCGGTGGGCACGCCCGGCCAGCATGGCGTGGAATCGCGCGGCGGCTGGCTGCAGGCTCAGGTGAACTGGACGAAGCTGTGGCAAACCAATCTGGTGTACGGGCTCGATTCGCTGAACTCGCGCCAGATTGTGGCCGGCAATCGCGACAAGACGCAGACGTACATGGGCAACCTGATTTACAAAGTTGCGCCGAACGTGATGCTGGCTTGGGAGTGGAAACGCTTCCTCACCAACTTCCGCAATCAGCCATTGGTGGATGAACAGGGCGACCACGTGAACATGGCCATCGCGTTCACTTTCTAACTGGGTTCTGCCCTTCGACGCATTCGTATTGGCCGGCCTGCAAGTTGCGAAATTCCTGAGTAGCGCCACTGGGCCATTCCACCACGCAGCGGTCTGCCTGCGTGCGCCGCCCTAAGCCGAACGTGAGCGCCAATTCGGATTGCGATAGATAGCTTGAGCCGGTCTTCACCATGCGCAATTGCGTGCCATCGGGCGTAGTCAAGCGCACCACGGCGCCGATTGCGTCGCGATTCGATTTTGTACCCACCAGGCGCATGCGCAACGATCGATTGCCCGTTGGAGCATCGTTGCGATAGAGGTGCGCGGGGCCCTGGTTGGTGGTGATGAGAAGGTCCAAATCGCCATCGCGATCAAAATCGCCCAGAGCTAAACCGCGCGCCACTTTGGGGGCGGCGAAGTCCTGACCGGCTTCGGCGGCGGCGTCGCGAAACTTGCCGTTGCCATCGTTCAGGAACAGGTGCGGAGCCTGTGCATAGCCATGGTTATGCGTCACGTTGCGGACAGCTTCATCGATATGACCGTTGACGGCGATCAGATCGAGCCATCCATCCAGGTTCATATCCGCGAACGCGCAGCCGAAGCCCAGGCTGTTTTGCGAAGCGCGCCCGACACCGCTCTTCAGCGCTACATCGGTGTACGCGCCGGAGCCATTGGGCCGGTAGAGCGAGATCATTTCATTGTCGAAGTTCGTGATGGCCAGGCCGGGGAGGCCGGAATTGTCGAAATCGGCAACGTCGATACCCATGCCGGCGCGGGCCTTGCCATCTTCGCTGAACGCCACGCCCGCGCGCACGGCCACGTCTTCGAACGTGCCATCGCGGCGATTGCGGTAGAGCTTGTTGGGCTGTGTATCGTTGGTGACTAAAAGGTCGGGCCAGCCGTCGCGGTCGTAATCGAGCAGAGCCACGCCGAGCGATTTGGAGGTGGTGTCGAAGATGCCACTCTTGGCCGTGACGTCTTCGAAGGTGCCGTCGCCGCGGTTGCGGAACAGCCAGGAGGTGGAGCCGCGATATGCCTCGGGTGTGCAGTAGGATTTGCTCTTGCCATCCACGCTGCAGGAGACGTCGTGCTCGGGAGACCACTTCACGTAATTGCAGATAAACAGGTCTAAATATCCGTCACGGTCATAATCGAACCACATGGCCGACGTGCTGAAAGCCTGGCGGCCGCCTAAGCCGGCCTTCTGCGTGACATCGATGAAGTGGCCTTTGCCCGTGTTCTGGAACAGGCGGTTCTGGCCTACGGCGGTGATCAGAATATCGGGAAAGCCATCGTTGTTGAAGTCCGCGACCGCAACGCCGATGCCATAGAGTTCCACCGCAAGGCCGGCAGCGCGCGTCACATCGGTAAACGTTCCATCGCGATTGTTCCGGTATAACCGCGGCGTGTTGCGGCGCCGTTTGTGGCCGGCCCAATCCATTCCGTTCACCAGCAGAATATCCGGCCACCCATCGCCGTCGTAATCTAAAAACGCGCAGCCGGGCCCCATGGTTTCGGGCAGGCGCTTATCGCCAAAAGCGCCGCTGTTATGCAGGAAATCGATTCCGGATTTGGCGGTGACATCGGTCAGACGAAGTGGCGGCTCGCCCGCCTGAGCGAGCGCTGGAAGAAGGCCTGAGAGCAAGTCTCTGCGGGTGATCAAGCGATGCTCACCAAGCCGGCGCGGATGGCATGAACCACCAATTCCGCCGTATTGTGCATGCCCAACGTTTGCATGATGTTCGCGCGGTGCACGCTCACCGTGTTCACGCTCAAGCCCAGCACGGCGGCAATTTCTTTGTTCGATTTGCCATGCACAATCAGCTGCAACACTTCCAGCTCGCGCGTGGAAAGAGTTTCCGCACCCGAATCCGGCACGGGCCATCCGCCCAGCCTGGGGTCCAGCACGCGCTCGCCCGCCGCGATGCGCCGTACGGCATCCACCAGTTCCAGGTCCATGGCGTTCTTTAACAGGTATCCATGGGCGCCAGCTTCCACACAAGTGCGCACGTAGCTGGCTTCGGCGTGCATGCTCAAGACCAGGATGCGCGTAAGCGGATTATTCTTGAGGATCATGCGCGTGGCCACCGCGCCATTCATGCTGGGCAGCGCGAAATCCATCACCACAACGGCGGGCTGAAGTTGAGCGGCCATATCCACGGCCTGATTGCCGTCGCTAGCCTCGCCCACCACGTCAATGTCGCTCTCATCCTCCAGCATGCGACGGAAGCCGCGCCGCACCAGGCTGTGATCGTCTACCAATAAGACGGTGATGTTAGACAATGGCGTGCGCACCTTCCGCAGCCTTAGGCGATGCGAGGGGCGCCGTGACGCGCACCAGCGCGCCTCCACTTTCCTTAGCCACGAATTCAATACGGCCGTTCACCAGACCCACCCTTTCGCGCATGGAGATTAGCCCCATGCCATGCTTTTTCATTTCGCGAAACCCAACGCCTTCATCTTCAATTTCCAGCACCACTTCCTCCTCGCGAAATTGCAGTTTCACGCTGGCGCCTTTGGAACCGGAGTGGCGCGCGACGTTGTTCAGGGCCTCCTGCAACACACGATAGAGGTGGATGGAAAGGCCCTGATTCAAGTCGCGGCTAATACCTTCTTTCCGGTAGTTCACCACGATGCCGGTTTGCTTTTGGAAGGCCGGCAGATAGGCGTCCACTGCGTTTTCAAGACCGGTCTCATCCAGCACCACCGGATGCAGCGCATGCGAAAGCGACCGAACTTTTTCGAGCGTGGCTTGCACAATTTCGCGCACTTCCGTCAGTTGCTCCAGAAGGGGCGAACCTTCACGGGAAGCCTGTTTATGGGCCCGCCGCAACATCGCGCCGATCGCCGTCAGGATCTGTCCGAACTCGTCATGCAGCTCACGCGAAATGGAACGGAACGTGTTTTCCTGCATGGAAATGAGTTGCTGCGCCAGTTCGCCGCGACGGTCTGAAAGTTCGGCCACCTGGCGGAACAACGTTCGGTTGCCCTGCACCAAATACAGGCTGGTGAGCGCAATCAACAAGAGCATGGCCGTCATGAAAATATAAACGTTGCGTTCCACGCCCGCATAAAGAGCGCGTGTTTTGGCCGCCATCTGCTGTTCACTTTCGTTGTTCTGCACCAGCAGGCGAGCGACTGCGGTGGTGAGCGCCGCCTGGCGTGCCTGCAGGGATATCTGCACCTGCGCGCGCGCTTCGGCATCCTGCTGCGAACCGGCCAGTTCAAAGATGCGGTCCAGGGCGCGCCAGAATTCTTCGAATGAATTTGCAAGGTACTGGCGCTGCTCCGCGGAACGTTCCGTAGGCGAGTATTTGGTTTCGCGCGCCATCGCGTCTTCCAGGTCGGTTCTGATGCGCGTGAATTGGGGCTTCCAGGCCGTGAGCGGGTACGGTTCGCTCTGATCGAGCATGTCGCGCATGCCCAGGCCCAGAGAATTGAGCCCGTTCTGGATGCGCAGAAGCAGCAGGGAATCGGTACGATTGCGGTCAATAGTTCCGGCCTGCAACTCGCGCAGCGCTCGCATCTGGGAAATGGTGTAACCGGAATAAACCGCAACAGCGGTTAGCGTGATCAGTAAGCCTGCCAGCAGGCGCACCGTAGGGGAACGTTGCGTAGGCACTGCCTATCTTGCTCCGATGGGCGCGGGCAGCGAGACGATAGGGCCCGCCCGCGCACGCTCACGCCGATGGCCGACACGCGGAACCCGGGCGCGTGCCAGGTTCGCGGCTGCGATGGATTTTTGACGCTTCTCCGCCCAGCGATCAAGGTCGTCCGAGCCGCCCACAAGGCCCTGCGCACTCACGCGATAAAGGCCGGGCAATGCGGCTTGCACCTTTCGCCCGGCGGCAACGATGGTGATGGAGCCACCGGGAAGCGGGTCGACCGAGCGCACCACAGCCGCGCCTTCGGCCAACTCAATCAGCGTGTCCTGAAGCTGATTGCGAACCATGGAAATGGCGCCGTGGCGGCCCAGCCACAGGAACACTCCGGGCGCCAGCAACACTTCCGCGCGGCCCTCATTCGTTCGCAAGCGTGAGCCTTGCTCTAACGCGGGGAACCTGCCCGCATCCTGCCGCAACGCGCTGCCATCGATCTCAACAGAGCCTTCGAAATATTGCAGCAAGCCGGCACGGGCGGAAATCAGCGGCTGCCCGTGCGCCGGTGTTTGGCTCAATAGAAGGCAAATGAAAGCGACACTCCGCCCTGCGTACATTGGCTCTACTGTACGCCACAGGGGGGCGCTAAAGGCAGGTAGCGCTTGAACTGCCGGGCCGGCGGCTGGAAGGTTTCAAACGCGAAGCAGCCTGTGAATCCGCGGGGTCTACCGGCATGGCATGGTGCGAGGCGGCGTGCTTGCCACCCACGCGCAGACTGTAACTCGCCAGCCATACCCAATCGGCAAAGGCCGCGTCGCCATGCCCGCCCACAAGGCTGTCGGGAACGCTCACGGTTCGGTTGCGGTAAATCGCTTTACCCAGCGCGAAGGTGAACACGTTGCGATTGCGGACATATTGGAAGCCGGGCTCCAGCGAAACCGCGTAGCCGGGACGCCGGAAGCCCAGGCTCTTGCCGAACAGATCTTTCGCGGGCACGCCTTCATCGCGCGGCCCGAAGGTGACGGTCAAGCCTCGCACGCGGCTGATGGGAAACGCCACGCCGGCTTGCAGCAGGTATTGGTCGCTGATGGAGTTGTAAGCCGTGAGTGGGTTTGCCAGCGCCGTCGCGCTACGCAGCACGTTGTTGGTGTTTTGCGGCGTGGCCACATAATTCCCGTTGAAATAAATCTGCGCGCGACGCACGTTCTTGAAAGAGAGCCATTGGAACACAAGGCCGTATCCGCCGGTGCCGGGCTGAATGGAATAATCCACCAACAGCGTTTGCGGGCCTTTCCCGTTGAACGAATCCACCGTGTTCTTCACGTTATCGTGGCCGGTGGGCGCAACGACGCCGAAACCGAATTGCACATTCCCGCGCACGTTTTCCTTCGGGTTCCAAAGCCAGCCTTGCGCTGTGAACGACATATCGCCAATGCCCTGCGACGTTGTAGTGTACGGGGAATTGTTACCGCGCCGGCTTGCCAGCAGAAGCGGCAGGTTGGCGGTAAAACTGAAGCGTGGAGTGGCCTGATAAGTCGCGCTGAAATTTTCCAGATTGATCTTATTCATGATCTGCGTGCCCAGCGCGATACGCTGCGTCTGTTCCACATCGCCCACAAAGTGGCGGAAGGAAAACTGGTGCCGATAGCCGATTCCGAGGTTCCATTCGCCGGGGTTCATGTACCCGCCTTCGCTTTGCGGGCCGCCGACTTGCCCGTTCGAACGCGCCACAATGCAACCCTGCGCGAACGCATTCTCCACCGGCGCCAATAGACAGGCGAATGTGAAGAACAGGGCCGGGGTTCTCATGAGAGTGGCCACCATCTTATAAATCCGCCGGCACAAAGCCAATAACCGAAACATACTATTTGCCAACGTGATCGATCAGCAGCGGGGGCGCGGGTTGCGAACGGTCGCCCTTAATCCAGCGCAGGCGCTCCTCAATTTCGCCATCCCGCATCTGGCCCAAAACGCGCGCGAAGATCACGCCGCGCTCATCCAGGAAAGCCGTGCCCGGAACTGCCTCGCCCATACCCAGCTTTGCCAGATCGTCGCCGTTAGCGCCGGTCCAAACGGGAAAGCCGATGCCGTACTTCTCCACAAATCTCGGTATGTCCTTTCGCGTGTCTCTCTCATCCAGCGAAACAGCCACGAACAGTACGCCTTTCTCGCGCCAGGCCTGCTCCGCTTTTATCAGGAGCGGCATTTCCGCGCGGCATGGCACGCACCACGTTGCCCAGAAATTCACCACCGCAACCTTGCCGCGCAAATCGCGAAGATGCACACGGCCGCCTTTCAGTTCGCTCAAGCCCAGATCGACAGGCGCGTCTTTCCGGGCCGCTCCCATCGGCAGGCAGCAGGCCAACAGCAGTGCCAGGCTTTTCATTCCGACCATCCTATCTCCCTTGGAAGTAATGCGTTCACGTTATTGCCTGCGCCCGTTTTCCGGCGGATGATGAGCTTCACATACCATATGCTGAATTGGCCTATCGCCCGAGCCTTCGCCGCAACCCTGTTGTTAGGCGGTTTGCATTTCGCTCTTGCGTTCAACGATCTGACCGACCCCACCATCAACGTGGCGCTGCAATGGAACGATGTCGCGGTGACGGCGGTGAAGGCCACCGGCACGCCGCCCACGGTTGCCGCGCGTGCTCTCTTCATTGTTCACAGCGCCGTTTACGATGCCTGGGCCGCTTACGAAAAGACGGCTGCCGGCACGCTGCCAGGTTCGCCCGCGCGCCAGCCGCAAGGTGCCTTCCCGCTGCTGTTCAAAGCCTCCGCGGTCAGCTATGCTGCTTACCGCACGCTGCTGGATCTGTTCCCTTCGCAAGCCGCGGTCTTCAAGGCGCGCATGGTGGATCTTGGTTACGATCCGTCCATCACCACAACGTCGCTCTCCACGCCGCCCGGCGTTGGCAATGCTGCCGCGGCCGCGCAGATTGCGTTCCGGCATAGCGATGGCTCGAACCAGCTTGGCGATCTGGGCGGTGCTCCCTATTCCGATTACACCGGCTATCAAGCCGTCAACTTTCCCGACAATCTGACTGACCCGAATCACTGGCAGCCCATCCGCAATCCCGATGGCACGGTGCAAAGATATCTCTCGCCCCATTGGGGCAAAGTAACTCCGTTTGCGCTGAAGTCCGCTTCACAGTTCCGTCCGGGGCCGCCGCCGCTTGCGGGAACGTGGCTCTACAATAAGCGGCTAAAAGATACCATTGCGCTGCAGGCGGGTTTGGACGATCGCGCGAAGGCCAGCGCTGAATATTGGGAAGACGGTCCCGGTACAGAGACGCCTCCCGGTCATTGGAACCGGCTGGCGCAGGAGATTTCAAATCGCGACAAGCACACGCTGGACGACGACGTGAAAATGTTCTTCGCGTTGAACGCGGCGCAGTTCGATGTGTCCGTGGCCGTGTGGGAGGCCAAGCGCACCTATGACGCCATCCGGCCCGCGAGTGCCATCCGTTATTTCTATGCGGGACAGAACATCATGGGCTTCGCGGGGAAGGGAAATGGCATGGCGCAGATCGATGGCTCTGCGTGGAACTCATGGGTGGCTTCCGCTCCGCATCCCGAATTTCCTTCAGGCCACAGCGCGTTCAGCAACGCTTCGGCGGAGATACTGCGCCGCTTCACCGATAGCGATTCGTTCGCCAAGCAGGTTACGTTTGCGGCCGGTTCATCACGCTATGATGCCGGCTCCTCACCCGCGCAGGAGACCACTCTCGATTGGCTGACATTCTCAGAGATCGCCGAAGACGCTTCTCTTTCCCGGCGCCTGGGAGGGATCCATTTCGATGAGGCCGATATCCGTTCCCGCATCATCGGGCGGCAGGTGGCGGGCGTGGTCTGGGACAAATATCAATCGCTGCTCGGTAGCGCGCAACAATAGAGGCTTGAGGCACCTTCGCGTACTGCCGGTTTTTCTTCTTCTTGCGGTGCACTGCGGTGCGCAAACCTGGTCGCAGTGGGGCCGTAGCGCCGCGCACACCGGCTTTTCGCCGGTGAAAGGTCAAACGCCCGCCCGTATTCTCGGCTCGTTCCTCTACGATCCGTTAGCGGACCAGATCAGCCGTGACGCCGGCGGTGAACTGCTGGTTCACTACATGACGCCGCTGGTGGACGATGGCGACGTCTTCATCATGAGCCGTGGCGCCAGCCGCTGGGCTTCCTGCCGCGATACGCCGCCGCCCTGCGGCACTCACCTATGGAGCCAGATGCAGTGGGGCGTTACCAAGCTCAACTCACGACAGGGAGGCCTTACCAGCCAGTGGACCGCGCTCTCCACCTGGACTCCGCCACCTGTGAACGGGTCAGGTTGGGAGCCGGTCTTTCATCCAGCCTTGCGCGGCAGATACTTGTATACGCCGGGCGGCGCCGGCGCGCTCATGAAGTTCAATCGCCGCACCGGAGAACTGATCGCCACCATACAGCCGTTCGGCGAAACGGATGCCACTCGATACGTGTCCAGTCCGCTCACGGTGGATGCGGCAGGCTCGGTTTATTACACGGCAATTAAGCTGGATGCCACGCAGCCCTGGCAGAGCGATGTGCGCGAAGCGTGGCTGATCAGGGTGAGCCCGACGGAGGAAACGCAAAAAATAAGCTTCGCGGAACTGCTTCCGCAGGCGCCCGCGAATGGCTGCGTCACTACCTTTTCTCAGCGAGATCTTCCCTGGCCGCCAAGCCGCGATGCCACGCCGCCTGTTCTGCCTTGCGGCGGCCAGCGGCCGGGCGTGAATGCCGCACCCGCCGTTGCGCCCGATGGAACGGTTTACGTGGTGAGCCGCGCGCATTTGAATCCCGCTTATAGCTATCTGGTAGCGCTCAATTCAGATCTGACTTTGAAGTGGGCAGCATCCCTGCGTGACCGTTTGCACGATGGGTGCGATGTGCTTCTGCCGCCAAGTGGAACCCTGGGCGGCTGTCGGGCCGGCGCACTCACCGGTGTGGACCCGGCCACAAATGCGCCGCCTGCCGGGACAATCATCGACGATTCCACCGCGTCGCCTGCGATCGCGCCCGATGGCTCAATTTATTTCGGCGCGTTCACGCGCTACAACTACGATCGGGGCCATCTGTTTCACTTCGATAGCGCAGGCGGCTTTCTGGGCACTTACAACTTCGGTTGGGATATGACGCCAGCCATCTTTCAGCACGATGGCACGTGGTCTGTGATCATGAAAGACAATCATTATCCCGTGGGCAGCTATTGCGGTATACCGGGAATATGCGGGCAGGGCGAAGAGAAATATTTCCTCACCAGCCTGACGCCGGACCTGCGCACGGAGTGGACTTATCAGCCAGAGGGCGAACCCTTCGAATGGTGCGTGAACATGGTGGCGGTGGACCGTGCCGGTACGGTTTTTGCCAACAGTGAAGACGGCAATGTGTACGCGGTGGATGCTGCCGGAAAGCTTGTTGGGAATGTCTTTTTACGGCTTGCCATCGGAGCGGCTTACACGCCGGTTGCGATTGGCGAAAACGGCGTGATCTACGCGCAAAATGCCGGTGCGCTGTTCGCGGTGGGAGTGCAGCGCCCGCTATCCGTTCACTAAGGAGCGGTAATCTCCGTGTTCCTGCCGTTGCGCAGCACCACGGCCTCATAGCTTACTTTGCCGTTCTTGGTTAGCGCTTCCACCTTTTCAATCTTGGCCCCTTTCGCCTTGGCTTCCAGCGCGGAGCGGGAAGCGGCGGGAATGGAATCGAGGCTTACCTGTTGTTCCGTCTCCAGTACGGCGCCGCTTGCCGAGAAGATCACATCGCGCGTGAGACCGTCTTTGATGGTCTCCACTTCATACACCGTCTTGCCCTTCGCGGTCTCCTTCACGATGTTTTTGATTTCCGCGCCAGCCGTGTTGGCGGACAGAGCGTCGCGAACCGCTGCCGGCAGATCGGTCTGTTTAATAGATTTTTCAGCGCACCAAGCCGCGCAGACGGCTAGAAAAAATATCGGAATTGCCCGTTGACTCATGTGTCGAAGTGTATCGCGTTGCATACAATAAGGCCATGTTCGATGAACAGGAAGGCCCCATTGACGGTTTGGTGCACTTGTATGTGGACGGCGCGTTCGACCGCCGGGAACTGGTGCGGCGCGTGGCCAAGATGGTGGGCGGCACCGCGGCCGCGCTTACGACGCTGAACGGCTATGAAGCCTTCGGGCAAACCGCGACAGCCTGCCCAGCCGACGTGCGCGTGCCGCCCGATGCGGCCGATGTCACCGCTCGCGATGTGCAATATAGCGGCGATGAGAGCACAATGTACGGTTATCTGGCCTATCCCTCCGGGCTGAATGGAAAGCTTGCGCCGGGCATTATTGTGGTGCATGAAAATCGCGGCCTTACGGATTACGTCAAAGACGTCACACGCCGTGTTGCCCGTGCTGGTTTTGTCGGCCTCGCGCCCGATCTTCTTTCGCGGCAAGGCGGCACACAGCAATTCACGGATGCCGCCATGCAAGCTGCGGCTTACGGCCGCACCAACCTGCAGCAGCGCCTGGCCGATCTTTATTCGTCGCTTTCCTACATCAAAGCCCAGCCCAACATCGTGTTCGATCGTATCGGCGCAATGGGCTTCTGCGCGGGCGGCGGCAATGTGTGGCAGTTCGCGCTTGGCCTGGATGAGTTGAAAGCGGCTGTTCCGTTCTATGGCACGCCCTTGCCCGCGCTTGACCGCATCACGGAAATTAAAGCGCCCGTTCTGGCGCTCTACGCGGAGCAAGATCGCAATCTGTCGATGCAGATGGGGCCGGTGATGCAGTCCATGCTGGCGCAGCAGAAGACCTTTGGCATGGTGGTTTACCAAGGCGCGGGACACGCTTTCCATAACGATACCGGCCCCGCATACAACGCCGAAGTGGCTTGCGATGCGTGGGCGCGTGCCATGGGGTGGTTCAATAAGTATTTAAGGGCTCCCACCATCCCTGCCGTTCTGAATGACTAATAGCTCCCTACTTTGGCTGCGCGTTGCAGCCGTGCTTTACGCCTTCGGGCTGGTGCACGCCGCGCTATGGCTTACGCGGCAACGGGATTCGCTGTTCCGCATTTCCTTCCTGGCGTTCGGTGTCGGGTCATTGTTCCACTTGGTATCCATCGCGGAACAGGGCCTGCGCCAGGGTCACTTCCCCGTTGACGATGTCTTCCAGACGTTGTCGCTGTGCGCCTTTCTCATCGCTGTTTCTTTTCTATTCGTCTATTGGCGGTATCGCACGGCGTCGCTCAGCGTCTTCATTTTCCCGCTGGTATTTGTACTCTCGGTGATGGCCGGTTTGAGCAGCAGTTTTCCCGGGTGGAGCAGCCCCACGGTCCGCAGCGCTGCCTTGATCGCGCACATCGTCTGCATCCTGCTGGGCTATGCGGCGCTCTTGTTCACCGCGGTTGCGGCCGTGGCTTACCTGTTTCAGGAACAGCAATTGAAAAACAAAAGCCCGCGTGGTTTGGCATTGCGTCTGCCGCCGCTGGGCACGCTCGATGAGCTGATCTCTTCTTCGCTCAGCCTGGGCTTCGTAGCCATCACGGCGGGCACGGTGATCGGCGCAGTATGGGCGTTCGTCGAATTCGGAACCAAGTGGATTGCCGATCCGCGCATTGGCATTTCTTTCGTCACCTGGGGCATCTATTTAGCGCTGGTGTTCTTTCGGGTGACTGCGGGTTGGCGGGGGCGGAAAGCGGCGCTTCTGGCCATCGCGGCCTTATGTTTCAGCGTGGTCACCTGGATCACCCACGTGGGGATTCTGGCCGAATGAAGCTGCTTCTGACAGGCGTGAACCACAAGACCGCTCCGGTGGAAGTGCGCGAACAACTCGCGTTTCCAGAGCTTGCCATTGGCCCTGCCCTGGAACATTTGCGCGGCGGTTTGGGTATTTCGGAAGCGCTGATTCTTTCCACCTGCAATCGCGTGGAGATTACCGTCGCTTCTGAAGATGACGTGGATGCGCGCTCCGCCGTAAATGCCGTGATGCGGGGCAATGCCTCGGATTCCGAGATTTACCGCTACGAAGGGCGCGATGCCATTGAGCATCTCTTTCGCGTGGCCGCCAGCCTGGACGCCATGGTGGTGGGCGAGCCGCAAATTCTGGGCCAGATGAAAAACGCCTATTCCATCGCAAAAAGTGCCGGCGCTATGAACGGCCTTTTGGAAGGCGTGGTGAGCCGTTCGTTTTCCGTCGCCAAGCGCGTGCGAACGGAAACCGGAATCGGGCAGATGGCCGTCAGCGTAAGCTATGCGGCGGTGGAACTGGCGCGCAAAATTTTCGGCAGCCTGGCCGGGCGCAGCGTGCTTCTGGTGGGCAGCGGCAAGATGAGCGAATTGGCCGCTCGCCATCTGCGGCGGTCCGGTGCGAAGCGCATCCTGGTTACGAACCGTACACGTGCGCGCGCCGATGAAATGGCGGCTTTGTTCAAGGGCTCGGCTGTCGATTACGCGCAGTTCCGGCAGGTGCTGCACGAAGTGGACATCGTGATCACCTCCAGCGGGTCGCCCGAATATGTGCTCGGTCCGGAAGACATGCAGCGTGCTATTGCGGCGCGCAAAAACAAGCCCATGTTCGTGATCGATATCGCGGTGCCGCGCAACGTGCACCCCGCGGTCAACGCCGTCGATAACGTGTTTCTCTACGATATCGATGACCTGCAGGGGGTGGTGAACAACAACCTGGCGGAGCGGCAAAAAGAAGCGGCGCGGGCCGAACGCATCGTCGCCGAAGAAGTGGATAAGATGCTGGCGCGTTTGAAGGTGCAGGAAGTGGCGCCCGTGATTGTCAGCCTGCAGGAACAACTGGAGAGCATTCGCGCGGCAGAGGTTGCGAAAGCGCTTCGCAAGGGCGGCACCATCACGGAGAGCGACATCGATGCGCTCACCCGAGCCATCGTGGCGAAGATTGCTCACGGCCCAATCGCCGAATTACGCAAGCAGGCCAACGAAGAAGAAGGCGGGGCCGTGGTGGAAATGGTGCGGCGCGTTTTTAAGCTGCAATAGCGCACGTGGGCATGGGCTTGTTCGATCTGGCACCAATCGTGCAACTCTGGAGCGGACATGCAATGGACCCCCGGCGGTGACAATCCAGACGTTGAAGATAGACGCGGAGAAAGTGGCGGAGGCGGCGGATTCGGCTTCGGTGGCGGAGGTGGAGGTTTCGGAGGGATCCACCTGGGCATTGGCGGAACACTCATTCTGCTGGTGCTGAGCTTCCTGTTCAAGACCAATCTGTTTCAGTTCTTCGGCGGCGAGGGTCCTGTGGCTGAGCCGTCCAGGATGGAGGAGCGTGTGCCCGATTCGGCCGGCGGCACTGCCGCTAACGATCCGAAAAAGCAGTTCGTGGGAGCCGTTCTGCGCGATGTTCAGAATACTTGGGATAAGCGCTTACCGGAATCGGGACGGAATTACCGGCACGCCAAGTTGGATCTGTTTCGCGACACGGTCAACTCCGCTTGCGGGATGGCGCAAGCGGCCACGGGCCCTTTTTATTGTCCCGGCGATGAGAAGGTTTATGTGGATCTCAGCTTCTTCGATGAGTTAAAGAGCCGCTTCGGCGCACCCGGCGAATTCGCGCAGGCCTACGTGTTGGCGCATGAAGTAGGACATCATGTACAGAAGGTGTTGGGTATTGAGGAACAGGTACGGCGGGCGCAAGAGCGCAACCCGCGGTTGCAGAATCAATACTCGGTGCGTGTGGAGCTGCAGGCCGATTGTTTTGCCGGCGTGTGGGCGGCACATCCTTCCGAAGTGAAGCTTGATCAGAACGATATCGAAGGTGGCTTGCGCGCGGCTGCGGCCGTGGGTGATGACCGGCTGCAGAAAATGGCAAGGGGCACCGTGAGTCCCGAATCGTTTACCCACGGCAGTTCCGCCCAACGCATGCAATGGTTCCGCACAGGATATGAGAACGGAACCGTTGCATCCTGCAATACTTTCGACCAGCGCTAAACTACCAGCGGCGGCCGTAGCCGCGTGAGTAGCCGCCGCCGCGACCGTTGTAAAAGCCCGGCCCTGAATAAAAGCCGAAGGAGCCATAGTACGGGCTCGCATAATATGGCGGGTAAGCGGAATACAGTGGATAAGCAGGGCGGGCCAAAGAGGGTCCTTGTGCCAAGCGCGTAGGACGTTCGTAATCGGCTGCGGAACCAGGCTGGAAAGCACCCGAAGCTTGTGAGGCAATGTGCACCGGCGCTTCCAACCGGAACGTAAGCACCTGCTCAGGGAACAGCACCGTCTCGCGTCCTCTGCTGGAGAGGATGCCGGTGGTGCCCACGGCTGCTCCGGCCAGCGCACCGATTCCCGCGCCCCAACCGCCGCCTGCCACTGCTCCAATCGCCGCGCCAATTCCGCTAGTGATGCCAATGGCGCCTAAATCTTCCGCCACCGAAGTGTCGCCGTGGCGCTCAATGAACTGAGTGTTCACCGGAATCTGCTGGCCATCCACCAGGCTGACTTCCGTAATCTGCACGCCTAAACGCGACGTGCCTCTCACGCGCCCGGCGCGCAGCACATCGGTAACGCGGCCCTGCACGGTCTGCCCACGCCGCGCCACTACCAGGCCGTTCGCGACAATCGGCTGAGCCAGGGTGCCCAGGAAGGCGTCGCCCGGTTGCGCGCGGTCGCTCGAAATGGGTTCGTTCATGCGAACTGTGATCCAGGTTCCCGGCGCGACGGTCAGCTCGATGGGACCACGCTGCGCATCGTAGCGAGGCTGCTGCGGACCGTACTGCGGCGGGTACTGCTGCGTTTGCGGCTGCTGATTGGTGGAGTAGGCCGGAGGCGGTGTTTGCTGACCCGGAGCCACTTGGCCTTGCTCCAGGTTACTCTGCGCAACGCTATTGCCCGAGCCGTTGCCCGAACCATTGCGCTCTCCGAACCGATGCCAACCCGGGGTTGGATCTTGCGCCATCAAACTCAAACCGAAACTCAGCAGGATAAGCGATCTCATGCAGCCTGCTAAAGCAGGTCGCAAACCAATCGTTAAGTGGCTTTATTTCAATTACTTGACGCAATTGCACCCTGGTTCCATTCACGCACTTCGGTGGTTTTCAGCCAATCGGCGGTACCCTGAAGAGTGATCACCGACCTGGTTCAGATTCGTATCCTCGGTGAAAAGAAGCGCGGTGAAAATGAGCGCTTCCGCCGCCACCTGAAGAGTCGCGACCATTCCGACCGTATCCTGCGCAAGCTTGCCGAGCGCGTGGAAGATGCCATCGATTGCACGGCTTGCGCGAATTGCTGCCGCGTGGCGACCGTGAAGCTTTCCGAGCGCGATATCGAGCGGCTAGCCGGTTCCATGCGCATAAAACGAAGCCAATTTCTGAAAGACTTCACCACGGAAACCGCTGATGAAGGCGTGGTCCTTAGGCGTACCGAAGCGGGCTGCACTTTCCTCGATGGCAACACCTGCCTGATCTATGAGGACCGCCCGGATATCTGCCAGCGCTTCCCGCACATGGTGCGCGGCGAAGGGTCCATCCTTAGCCGTATGTGGGAGTTTGCGGACCGCGCCTGCTATTGCCCCATCGTCTACAATTCGCTTGAAGCTTTCAAAGAAGAGACCAAGTTTCGCGCGTGAGCCGCACGCAATGGCTAAACTGGAAAATTGAATCCGGAACAACAATTCGGTGAGCTGTTGGCGTTGATGGCGCGGTTGCGCGCGCCGGACGGTTGCCCGTGGGATCGCGAGCAAACGTTCGACACCATCAAGCCGTTCCTGCTGCAGGAGACCTATGAGGTGCTGGACGCGATCGACAACCGCGATTGGCCTGAGCTGGCTTCTGAGTTGGGCGATTTGCTGTTGCAGGTGGTCTTCTTTTCGCAGATGGCCGCCGAGGCGGGGCACTTCACTGTCTCCGACGCGATCGCCGCGATCAACCAGAAGCTCATTCGGCGGCATCCGCATATATTCGTCGAAGAATCTGGCGAATCGAACATCCGCACCGAGGCCGACGTTCGCAAACAGTGGGACGTAATCAAAGCGACTGAAAAGAAGCGGCCCGCAGCGCTATTGGACGCCGTTCCGCGCGCGCTGCCGGGCTTAGTGGAAGCCGAACAAATCTCAACCCGGGCCGCCGCCAAAGGCTTCGATTGGCCGGATAGCGAACAGGTGCTGGAGAAGCTTCACGAAGAATTGCGAGAGCTTGCCGCAGCCACAACGCCGGCTGAGACGGAAGAAGAATTGGGCGATCTGCTGTTCACTGCGGTGAATCTGGCGCGGCATCTGAAGGTGGATCCCGAACAGGCACTTCGCAAGGCGAACGCGAAATTCCGGCGGCGATTCGGTCACGTGGAGCGTGCGGTCACAAGCGAGGGCGGAACCTGGGGCCAGACATCGCTGGGAGAAATGGAACGGTTTTGGCAACAAGCGAAACAGTAATTCAAATCCGCGCGTTGGTGACGCCGGAGGACATGCACACCGCCGTCGCGCTGCAGAAATCCATCTGGGGTTTTGAAGATGTGGACCTGCTCCCCGCGCGGCTGTTTATCGTGGCCACAAAGATCGGTGGGCAGGCGTTCGGCGCTTACGATGGCGAACGCATGGTGGGTTTTTGTCTGGCCATTCCCGGTATCAAGCCCGGCGCGCGTGCCTACCTGCACAGCCATATGCTGGGCGTGGCGCACACGCATCGCAACTTCGGCGTGGGCCGCATGTTGAAGCTGCGGCAGCGCGAAGAAGCTCTCTCCCGCGGGCTCACTCTGATGGAGTGGACCTTCGATCCGCTGGAAGTAAAGAACGCCTATTTCAACATTGAGCGCCTGGGCGCGGTGGTGCGCCGCTTCGTGCGCAACCAGTATGGATTTACCAGCAGCCATTTGCATCGCGGCCTGCCCACCGACCGGTGTACCGCCGAATGGTGGATGGGCTCGGCACGCGTGGAAGCCGCTCTGAATGGGGTTGCGGAGGCGCGGCCGCCTGTCGAAGCGTGCATCCCCGTTCCGCTCGATCCGGACCTGGCACGAGCCGAACACGGTTCGGTCAGCGACCGCATGGAAGAGTATCTCGGCGCCGGGCTCGCCGTCACCGGCTTCGAACGCAGCCCCTCTCACGGGATTTATTTACTTTCAAAATGGCAATCTCAATCGAACGCGTAGTCCTTCGGCAGATTCAATTGCCGCTGGTGCACTTCTTTGAAACCAGCTTCGGGCGCACTTACAAACGCGACATTATTCTGGTAGAAGTTCAGGGCGAAGGGCTCTCCGGCTGGGGCGAAGTGACGGCCGGCGAGAACCCCTTTTATAACGAAGAATGGACCGGTTCGGCATGGCCGCTGGTGCGGGATTACGCGGCGCCACGCGTGCTGCATCGCAAGCTGGAATCGTCCAACGACACGGCGCCGCTGACCGCACACATCCGCGGACACAACATGGCGCGCGGCGGCTTGGAAGCTGCCGTGTGGGATCTGGAGTCACGTCAGTTGAATCTGCCTCTCTGGAAGCACATCGGTGGCGGGGCGCGCCGCGAAATTCCCTGCGGCGTTTCCATCGGCATTCAGGATTCCCTGGAGCACCTGCTGGACAAGATCGCGCTTGAACTGGCCGCCGGATACCAGCGCATCAAGATGAAGATCAAGCCCGGCTGGGATGTGGACGTGGTGCGCCAGGTGCGTGATCGCTTCCCCAACATCAGGCTTATGGTGGACGCGAACTCCGCCTACACCTTAGGCGACACTGCTCTGCTGAAGCAGCTCGATCGGTTCCACCTGATGATGATTGAGCAGCCGCTGGCTCACGATGAAATTCTGGATCACGTAACTCTGCAGCGCGAACTCGAAACAGCCATCTGTCTTGACGAATGTTTGCGGAGCGCGCACCAGACTGAACAGGCGCTGCGCTTGGGCGCGGGCCGCATTGTGAACATCAAGCTGGGCCGCGTGGGTGGCTTTCGCGAGGCGAAACTGGTGCACGATGTCGCGCAGCGCGCCGGCGTTCCGGTGTGGTGCGGCGGTATGCTGGAAGCCGGCATTGGCCGTGCGCATAATATCGCGCTGGCAACGCTTCCCAATTTCGTGCTGCCCGGTGACGTCTCCGCCAGCGCGCGCTATTGGAAGCGCGACATCATCGAACCCGAAGTGACTATCTCTCCGCAGGGCGTCATCGCTGTGCGCGACGAACCCGGCTTCGGCTACGCCATCGATCATGATTTTCTCAGGCACGTCACCGTGCGCGAGGAAGCCGTCGTTTGATTCTCTATCCGCTGATCGCGTTGATGGTGCTGCTGTGGAGCGGAAATTTCATCGTGGCGAAAGTGGCACTGCGCGAGATTCCGCCGCTGCTTCTTATGGGCATCCGCGCCATTCTTGCCGCTTGCATGATCTTGCCGATCTACCTGGCCCAGCCGCGCGTGCCGCTTGGCCGTCGCGACATCGCGCGCCTGATCGGAATCGGCATTTTCGGCGTGGCGCTCAACCAGCTTTTCTTCGTGGTCGGCATCTCCTCCACCACCGTCGCGCACGCCGCGCTCATGCAGGGCCTCACGCCCGTTCTAGTGTTGGTAATTGCCGGTTTGCTCAAGATGGAAACCATCACTGTCACCAAGGTGGCGGGTATGGCTGTCGCGATTTCGGGCGTCGCTATCCTGCAGACCACTCACACCGGCGCACCGTCCCTGGTTGGCGATGTCTTCATCTTCCTCGCCTCGCTAACGTTCGCCCTGTTCACTGTCATGGGCAAGCGCTCCGCAACCAAGTACGATGCCATCACGGTCAACACCTTCGCCTACGCAGGTTCGGCAATCGTCTTATTGCCGCTCACCATCAGCCAGGCTCGCGTGGTTCCGCTTGCCGGCATTTCACTCACCGCTTGGGCTTGCGTGCTGTACATGGCCGCGTTCGCCAGCGTACTCTGCTACTTGATTTATTACTATGCAATCCGAAGGATGGCCCCTTCGCGCGTCTCGGCCTTCTCATATTTTCAGCCGCTGCTGGCTTCACTGATGGCGGTATTTTGGTTGGGCGAACAATTGAGTTTGTCGTTGCTGGCGGGAGGCGCGGTCATTTTTACCGGCGTCATTTTAGTGGAGCGCGGATGAGCAAAGTAGTGTTGGTAACGGGCGCGACGAAGCGCATCGGTCTTGCGATCGCGGACCGGCTGCAACAGGAAGGATGGATTGTTGCAAGGCACGGCCGCACAGCGGGAGAATTCCAAGCCGACTTGGCCCAGGTGAGTGAGATTGAAGCGCTGTTCGGCAAGGTGCTGGAACGCTACGGGCGTCTTGACGCGCTGGTGAACAACGCCGCGCGCTTCACCAAGTTCGATCCGCTCGACATCACGGAGGCCGATTGGGACCACATCCATTCCGTGAATCTGAAGGCCGTATTTTTCTGCTGCCAACAGGCGGCAAAGCGTATGCCAGGTGGCGGACGCATCGTGAACCTCAGTTCGCTTGGAGGCCTGCGCCCCTGGGCCGATCATGCCCATTACTGCGCGTCAAAAGCAGGCGTGATCATGTTGACCAAGGCTCTGGCGAAAGCCTGGGCGCCGCGCATTACCGTGAACAGCGTGGCGCCTGGCGTGATTCCGTTCGGTTCCACTGACGCGCGTATTGAGAAGCTGATCGAACAAGTGCCGGCAGGGCGGGGCGGGGATGGCGATGAAATAGCAAGAGCCGTCAGCTTCTTCCTGACGGCTCCCGATTACATTACCGGCCAGATACTATCGGTTGCCGGCGGGCTTGGTCTTTAGAACGTAAACAGCAAAGTTCCAGGCGCAGGTTCCGCGGGCACGTCTCCGGCGGGAACCAGCTGCTCTTCCAGCTTGCCCTCGATGGCGACTGGCGAGCCCACCGAACGGTAGAAGATACCGGTGTCGCCCAAGTAGACTTCGAGTTCACCGGGCCGCGGCAGAGCACCTTGAATCAGCGCCTCCGACAGTGGGTCTTCGATATACTTCTGCAACGCGCGGCGTAGAGGACGGGCGCCGTAGCTACGGTCCGCCACCGTCTTTTCCAGAATGTAGCGGGCCGCGTCCGTCGTAAGCCTTATCGTGATTTGCTTCGCGACCAGATTGATGTTGATCTGAGCCACCAGCAGATCGATGATCCGGATCAGATCGTCGTCCGTCAGCGATGTGAAGAGGATGATGTCGTCCAGCCGGTTTAAGAATTCCGGGTTGAACGCACGCTTCACTTCGCCGCGCACCATCTCTTCCAGCTTGCCGGGGATGCCTTCGATAGCCGGCGCCTGGAACCCAAGGTGACCGCGCTTCTCAAGGAAACGCGCACCCAGGTTGGAGGTCATGATAATGATCGCGTTTTTAAAATCGACCGTGTTGCCCAGCCCGTCCGTAAGCTGGCCGTCTTCGAAAACCTGCAGCAGGATGTTGAAGATATCCGGATGCGCTTTTTCAATTTCATCCAGCAGAATGATGCAGTACGGGTTGCGCTTCACGCGCTCGGTCAACTGCCCGCCTTCCTCATAGCCCACGTAGCCGGGAGGCGAACCGATCAGCTTCGAAACGGAATGCTTCTCCATGAACTCCGACATGTCGAAGCGAACCAGGCTCTTCTCGCTTCCGAACAGGAAGGAAGCCAAAGCGCGGGCCACTTCGGTTTTGCCCACACCCGTGGGCCCGAGGAACAGGAATGAGCCGGCCGGACGCGACGATGCTTTCAACCCTGCGCGAGAACGGCGAATGGCGCGAGCCAAAACAGAAATCGCTTTGTCCTGGCTGATGATGCGCTTGTGCAGCTCTTCTTCAATGCGAAGGAGCTTGGTGATCTCTTCCTCTTTAATGGACGTCATGGGAACGCCGGTCCAGCGCGCCACCACGTCCTCAATATCGTCCTTCGTCACCACGCCCGTCGACGTATCGTCTAGGTTGTACTTCTCGCGCAACTGGCGCATGTTTTCGCGCTCTTTGCGTTCCTCGTCGGAATAGAAACGCGCCTTCTCGAATTCGTGATTGGCGATGGCGTTTTCCATGCGATGCACGATGAATTTGATGCGCTTCTGGATGTCGGCCAGATCGCTAGGCAGCGTGGTGGCGCGGAGCTTGACGCGCGCGCCGGCTTCATCGATCAGGTCGATCGCCTTATCGGGCAGATAGCGATCCGGAATGTATCGGCTGGATGTGAAAACAGCCGCTTCAATGGCTTCATCGGTATAGCCCACCGCATGAAATTTCTCGTAGCGGTCCTTGATGCCGAACAGCACTTTCACGGCGTCGCTTTCAGAAGGCGGCGGCACCTTCACAGCCTGGAAACGCCGCTCAAGCGAACGATCTTTCTCAATCGACTTGCGAAACTCAGCCGGCGTGGTGGCGCCGATGCATTGAATTTCACCGCGCGAAAGAGCAGGCTTCAGAATGTTGGCGGCATCGAGCGAACCTTCCGCCGAACCCGCGCCCACCAGCGTATGCAGCTCGTCGATAAAGATAATGGCGTTCTGATTTTCCATCAACTCTTTCATGATGGTCTTCAGCCGCTCTTCGAACTGGCCGCGGTATTTGGTTCCGGCCACAATCAGCGAAAGATCGAGAGCCAGAATCCGTTTATCCGCCAGGAAGCTGGGCACGTCTCCCTCGGCGATACGCTGCGCGAGGCCTTCCACAATGGCCGTCTTACCCACGCCCGGCTCACCGATCAGCACCGGATTGTTCTTGGTACGACGGCACAGAATTTGCACCACTCGCTCAAGTTCGTAATCGCGCCCAATTAGCGGGTCGAGCGAATTATCCATCGCCGACTGGGTCAAATCGCGGCTGAATTCAGCTAAAAGGGAACTTTCTTTTGGGCGGTTAGAAGAAACCTTTTCCGATTGCGAACGTTGCAGTTCTTCCCGGATGGTGGAGAGGCGCAAGCCGCGCTCATGCAAAATTTCCGCGGCGAAACATTTTTCTTCGCGCAATAAACCCAGCAGCAAATGCTCCGTGCCGATGTGCTTGTGGCTTAGCCGTTCGGCTTCTTCGGCACCGTACGCAAGCACGCGCTTGCATTCGTGGCTGAGCGGAAGATCGACCGACGTTGACACTTTTTCACGGATTGTCGTATGGCCTTCAATCTGTTTTCTGATGGATTCAACGGCCGCGTGGGACCGGAGGAAGCGGTTCGCCAGAGTCTTGTCTTCCCTGAGCAAACCAAGCAGCAGATGTTCGGTTTCAATAAATGGGCTGCCGAATTGGCTGGCTTCGTAGCGTGCAAAGAAGATGACCCGTCTCGCCTTTTCTGTGTATCGCTCGAACATAAATATTTGGCTCTCTTATAAAGATACCTTGCCGCCACTTCCGTTGCAAAACTGTGCATTCTACGCGGGTTTCAGAGTGCCATTCTCCATCCGCAGGACGCGGTCACAGCGCGCGGCGAATTGCAAATTATGTGTGACCAGGATGCTGGTCAGGCGCCTCGATTTGTGTAAAGCGTCCAGCAAATCGAAAATGCGCTCGCCGGTTGCCGTGTCCAGGTTACCGGTCGGTTCATCGGCCAGCAGCATGGCGGGGTCGCCGGCTAGCGCCCGCGCCAGCACCACGCGCTGCTGCTCGCCGCCTGAAAGTTCACCCGCGCGATGGTGCCAGCGTTTCCCCAGCCCTACGCTCTCCAGGTGCGCCAGAGCCTTTTCATGAGCCACGGGCTTCGGTGTACCCCGAATCAGGAGCGGCATTTCCACATTTTCGACGGCGGTGAATTCGGGCAGCAAGTAGTGAATCTGCCAAACGAACCCAATTCGCCGGTTGCGGTACTCGGCCAGCTGGGGGTCGGAATACCCGGTGAGATCCTGGCTCTCGAAAAAGATATGACCGGCGCTTGGCCGGTCTAGTCCCCCCAGAAGATGTAGTAGCGTCGATTTGCCGGAGCCCGATTCGCCCACAATCGCAACTCGTTCGCCCGCCGCCACGGAAAAGTTCAGGTCTTCGAAAATGGTCAGCGGGCCGCCCGCCGACACATACGTTTTACGTAAACCTTCGCACCGGAGCATCGATAAATATACTGACACTCAACCGAAGTGCGGCCGGAGCGCACGAGTTGCGCGCCCCGGCCGCAGGCGCTAGTTCGCGGTGAACGGCAGTGTATTGCTGGTGCCCGCCGGGTTGAACACGCTCACGTTGTGAACGCCCGGCCCACCCAGCGTGGTAAGCGTGACTGTAAAGGTGATCTGCGTGGAGCTCACCACCACCACATTGCTTTGCGAGGCGCCCAAACCTGCCAATCGCACCTTGGTTTGCGGAGTAAAGTTGGAGCCGGTCAGAGTGACGTTGATTGCGGTTCCAATGGTTCCGCTGTTCGGCAACACAGACGTGAGCACGGGGACCAGACTGCCTCCCGTGACCGTAAACGGCACTGCACCGCTGGTGCCGGCGCCGGTGGTTACTGTGAGGTTATACGCGCCCGCCGCGGCACTGGCGCCAATGTTGAGGGTGGCGGTGATCTGCGTCGCGCTTACCACCGTGACAGAGCTCGCCGTCACGCCGGTACCGCTCACGCCTACCGTTGCGCCGGCGACAAAATTCGTGCCGGTCAAAGTAACATTTACCGAAGTTCCCGGAGCGCCGCTATTGGGGGCCACCGATGCCAGCGTGGGTGAGGTTGCGCCCGCCGTAACGGTGAATACGGCCGAACCGCTGCTTCCGGACGCCGTGGAGACAGTAACGTTCCGTGCGCCAACTGAGGCATTGGCGGCCACAGCGAGGGTCGCCGTGATTTGCGTGGGGCTGACCACACTGACATTCGAAGCCGTAACGCCAGATCCATTGACCGCGACCGTTGCGCCGGTCACGAAGTTTGTACCGGTCAGAGTGACATTTACGGACGTGCCTTGCACGCCGCTATTCGGCGCAACCGAAGTAAGCGTGGGAGGCGTTCCGCTCACGTTGAAAGTGACCGGGCCGCTGGTGCCGCTCGCGGACGTGACGGTCACGTTGTGGCCGCCGGTGGTGGCCGCGGCCGCAATGGCAAACGTGGCGGTCATTTGAGTTGCGCTCACTACAGTAACCGCGCCGGGGGTAACGCCAGTGCCGGAAACCGCAACCGTCGAGCCCGCGATGAAGTTCGAGCCAGTGAGCGTCACATTCACCGTACCGCCCTGCGCGCCAGAGTTGGGCGCGACTGAGGAGAGCACCGGGGCCGTGTTGTTGTAAGACATGGCGCAGAAACCGCCGGCCGCATTCACCCAGTTCTGCTGAATCAGATAGTCCAGGCCACCCAGGTTCACGTTCGCCTTGGCGCCGTTCGAGGTGGTGTACATGGTCCCGAACGTCCACGCGCACTTGTCGGCGTTTTCATTGCCGCTATTGTCGTACCAGGCATTCAGGTTCGGATCGGTCATGGTTTCTTCCAGTTCATGCGTCAGCACCGAAGCCATGCCATCCGCGCCCTTGTCGTTATTCGGGCTGGCCGCTTGGCCGATGCACCCGTTGGGGCACTTCACCGCGGCATTTCCCACGAATGAATACTTAATGGGCTGGCCCTTGATGGTGGCTTCCGTGTGCCATCCGCAATACTGCGTGCAGAAACCGGAAGTGGCGGTAACGTCTGTCCACGTCAGCACGAAATAGACGCCCTGCGGGTCTAGCGGCAGGCTGCCGGTGGGTGCGATGGAGTTGGTCACAATCTGCTGAATCTGGGCATCGCTCAGGTTCTTGCCCAGCGAATAGTTATCCGTGGTTTGCCCGGCCAACGCCACGTTGCCGGTTATGAAGTTATTCGCGCCGTCGTAATAGGTCGCGTTGATCTTCAGGTAGGGGGAAGCGCTCAGGGATGACACCAGGTTGGTGAGAATGAGCTTTGAGCTCGGAACCCAGCTGCCATACCAAATCAGATACACATTGGGCGTGCCGAGCATGACCGGGCCGCCGTGATAAAAAATGCCATTGCCCGCGGTGCCGGCGCCGTTTAGGCCGCGCAGAGCGTCCGCATTGATCATCGTCTTGTGATCCACGCGTGGGAATGGATTGGGGTTCAGCTCTTGCGAGAAAAGCTGTCCTCCCAAAGTGGCAGCGGACACAGCCGCAAAAATCACCGTCGAAAGAAGACGGCCGTTCGTATGACGACGCATTATTTATCCTTTTTTGGGCGCTTTGTGCGCGACAATACCCTTCATCGCGCAGTGTGAATTATTCCACAGTACTAGTATCAAAACAATACTGATTTTGCATGACAGCCTGACTATCTAATCCGTTAACCATGTAAAATGTTTCGGCTCAGTTACATCCGCCTAAGGACACCGTAAACTATCAACCATGCGACCTTCGGCCAACCTGCTAGTGCTTCTTCGCTCTCTCTTTTCTCTGGCAATTACCGCTACCCTCTTTTCGGCCAGCGCCGCCGCTCCGCCCAAGCCAATCGTCTTGAAAGCCGCGCGCCTCTTCGATGGCAAATCGAAATCATTCGCCGCCCCTGGGCTGATTGTGACGGCCGATGGAAAAATCATTGCGGTTGGCCCGCAAGCCGCCATCCCCGCCGATGCCCAAATCATCGATCTGGGCGATGCGACGCTGCTGCCCGGCTTCATCGATGCCCATACGCACCTTTCCAGCGATTACAACGAAGATTGGAAGGCGGCCCTGATCGACGGTCTGCAGAAGCCCGTTTCTGAGCTTGCGCTGGACGCCATCCCCAACGCGAAGGCGACGCTGATGGCCGGGTTCACCACCGTTCGCGATGTGGGCTCAAGCGATTTCATCGACGTCGGCCTGCGCAATGCCATCCGCGACGGCATCGTGCCTGGCCCTCGAATGCAGGTTTCTGTTCATGCGCTGGGCTCAACGGGCGGCCATTGTGACGATCAGGCGGGCTTTCGATATAACCTGTTCGGCAAGGAATCGAACCTGGAAGTGGGAGTGATCAACAGCCCTGAGCAGGCGCGCGCAGCCGTCAGGCTCGACCTGAAATATGGCGCCGATGTCATCAAGACGTGCGCCACCGGCGGCGTGCTGAGTCTGACCGATGACGTGGACACGCCCCAACTCACGCAGGCCGAGTTGGACGCCCTGGTGGACGAAGCACACGCTCTGCGACGGAAGACGGCCGCTCACGCTCACGGCGCCAGCGGAGCCATTCGCGCCATTCGCGCGGGCATCGATTCCATTGAGCACGGCTCATTTCTCACCGATGAAGCGCTAGACCTGATGAAGGAGAAGGGTACCTATCTGATCCCTACTTTGATGGCTCCCTATTGGCTCGCGGACCGCTTGGAGCATGGCACTTACTATCCGCCGGCGATTGCCGCCAAGGCGCGTCTGGCCATCCGGAGCATCGATGCCATGATCGCGAAAGCGGTTACCAAGGGTGTGACGATCGGCCTGGGAACCGATGCCGGCGTCTTCCCGCACGGCCGCAACGCCCACGAATTCGCGCTGCTGGTGAAGGCGGGCATGAGTCCGTTGAACGCGCTGAAAGCCGGCACCAGCGTGGATGCTGAGCTGCTTGGCCTGAGCGCTCTGATTGGGTCTCTCGAAAAAGGCAAGGCGGCGGATATCGTGGCCGTGCCGGGAAATCCGCTCGCCGATATCACCGCCACGGAGCGCGTTCTCTTCGTGATGAAAGAGGGAACGGTGTACCGCAACGACGCGCGCGAGAGCGTCAAATAAGATTTCCGGTAAATCAGCTAAATTTCCGATTTAATCGTGGAATATCATGGAAAAGTGATTTCCGCTGGCGGCGCCTCGCAAGTGGTTGTCGTGCTGGGGATGCACCGCTCCGGCACGTCGCTCTGCATGAACATCCTTGCGCTGCTCGGCGTCCGCGTCAGCGCCGATATGCTGCCCGCGAACGAATTCAATGAGCGCGGGTTTTTTGAATCGCGCGAAATTCTGCGTTTGAACGAAAGCATCCTCCGCCGCATCGGCCTCGCCTGGCATAGCATTCCGCCCGCCGGCTTCCACGAAAACTGGATTCGCGATCCAGCCATTGAAGATGCCAAGCAGCAACTCATTTCTTTGATCCGCGACCGTGCCTCATCGGGCGGCGGCTTGTGGGGCTTTAAAGATCCGCGCGTGTGCCTGCTGTTGCCGTTGTACCGGGAAATTTTTCGCTGTTGCGATCTGGAGCCGTCGTACATTCTGTGTAACCGGAACCCGCGGGCCATTGCACGCTCGCTGGGGAGGCGCAATGGCTTCGCGCCCATCCTTTCGGAATTGCTCTGGATGGACCACACTGCCCGGGCCATCGCGGGCACCGGCGCCCAGTTGAAGGCGCTAATCGACTACGAGGCCTGGTTCGATAATGCAGATCGCCAGCTTCGGCTGCTCACCGAAGCTATTGGCCTTCCCATGAGTGGAGGCGCGGAAACCCACCACGCGATCGCTCGCGAGTTGGACCACGGTCACGGTGCGTCAGAGCCCTATGCCCTCACCGGCACCGAAGCAATTTACGAATTGCTGCGCGCCGGCCATTACCAGGCAGTGTCGGACGAAGTAGCCAAAATTCGCCAAGCTCTGAGCCTTGGGATTCGCCCCGCCGCTGCTTTGTGCCAGCTCTATTGGCGCACCGCTCAGGCGGATCACTTCACGGAAGCGAACAGCTATCTGGTCTATACGGACACTCTACCTGTCCGCCGGGTGGCGCAACTTTTGGTGCCAAGTGGCATTCGGGGCCTGACCGGTTTGCGGCTGGACCCGTCCGAATCTTCCGGTAGCGCTTATCTCCATTCCATGCGGCTCTTCGATACCGAAGGCAGCCTGCTGTGGGAATGGGATGGCGGCGCAGACATCCTGGGTTGGCAGCGCTCCGGAATCGCGCTCACCCAGACGGCCGGCAGCCACCGGATTTTGGCGAACTTCGACGGCAAAGATCCCTATCTAATTTGCCCTCTGGCAAACTCTCAACTGGCTCAGCTTTCAGAAACAGGAGGCGTTTTCGCTTTCGAGTTTTCCTTGCTGGTGAAGACCGAGGCGGTGAACATGCCCGAAAGAGAGTTGGAGCGCGACGAAGCCGTTACCGCGTGCCAGCTCTTCTGGCGTACGAAAGATCTGAACTGCTTTACCGAAACCAATAGCTGCCAGGTGCTGATCCACGCATCCGCCGGGGCCCATCTGGCAAGGCTCCCGATTCCTTCGGCGTTGCGCGATGTGACCGGCCTTCGCCTAGATCCGGCCGATTCAGCCGGTGTCGCCCATTTGTTTTCCCTGAAACTCTTCGACGCTCAAGACGAGCTTGTCTGGGAATGGGACGGAACGCCAGCCTCCTTGCACAAAAGCCATATGGCTAATGTGAAGCTGCTGCCGCACGTCGATCAGGCCGGTGTTCTTGCCTATTTCGAAGATAGCGACCCTGTGCTGAACCTACCCATTACCGAGGAAGCCCTGCGCCAACTCTCCGGCACAGGCGGTGTGTTCGAGGTCGGTTTCGCGTGGCTGGCAGTCGATTCGGCAGCCGGCTGCACCAACCGCAATTGCGATTCAGGTCTGCGCGCGCGAGAGTCTGCCTTCGCCACCTCAGACCTGCACGCAATGCGCAGAGCCATAGCTGGCACCCCCGCAATTTATGGGACTGTGAAAACCTAATCACCACCGCCCGGCGATCGGCTGACTTCCAGTCGCGCCGCCGAAAGGAACAAAGCGGTCCCCGCCCGGGCCGGCGCCGTCGTACATACCGTTGCCGTTGCGATCCAGCACCCAGAAGCCGTTAGGGTAGGTACCCACTTTATTTTTCGCGTCGCCGTTCCGATCGCCCGCCACAGGGATGTAGGCGCCGGCGACGATAGTAATGAGCCCGGAAGGTGCTATTTTTCGCATGACGCGACGCCCCGACTTGGCGACGTACAGATTTCCGAGCGTATTGAATGCCAGGCCCGCCGGACGATACAAGGCTGTATTCAGAGCCTAGCCCGCGTCTCCGTTTGTAAAGAACACTGCCATTTCCGGCAAACAAATCCACCTGTCCGGCAGGCGTGATCTTCCATATTTGCCCAAGATTGAACAGTGAGACGTAGACATTGCCCGGCGTGTCCACCGCAACTCCTGAGGGATTCCACAACCCCGTCCGGAGGGCTTGCAGGACGTGTGGTCCCCCACCCTGGATGGTGGAAATATTCTGGGCCAGAGCCACGTGCCCCAATATTTAAGAATGCGAATGGCGCTCGGAAGAAAGTCATGAACAGAAACTACGGAACGCGAGAGAACCGGACGCTTGTTTTGAACCGAAGTGCGGACTCTAAGGGTACGGCTTAAATCCGGTGATCTTCACCAGTTCCGCTTCCAGGTTTTCGAGGCCCTCTTCGGGACTCACCTTGCGCGCCAGAATGGAATGGACGGCGGTGTAATAGGCGCGTGAAACCAGCTGGTACGAGCCGCCCGTTTGTAGCGCTGGCCGGGCTACCAGGTTTTTGATTACGCCATCGGCGACGTTTCCGTGCAGCGACGTTTTCGCCATCACTTCCGGAAGCGCCCGAATCGCCACGCGCGAGGGAATATATCCTCCGCGGGCTGCCCTGTCTTTCTGCGTCGCCTCGCTAACAACTGCTTTCAGCGCCTGCACGGCCTCATTTAGGTGCGCTGAATATAGTGAAACGCCGGTACCGGAACCGCCCAGCGTGCCGCGCCCACCGCCCTCTCCTCCCGGCAATGGCGCGACGGCAATGTGGTCGCGCACCGGGCCGGGGGTTCGTGAAAGTGAACTGTACTCGCCCGTCCAACTCCGCATGAATGCTGCCTTTCCCGCACCGAAGAAGTTCACCGCATCCTCTTCATTAAACGCGGATTGGCCGGGCGGCGATATGGTTCCGATCCACCCCACGGCCCGCTTCAGCGCGCGCAGGAACTGCGGATTTTTCACTCGAACCTGGCCGCTGGGCTCGATAATTGTGCCTCCGCCCGAAGACGCCTGCCACTCCAGCGCATTGCAAGTCAGCGATTCGTAAGCCCCGCCTTCCCACACATACCCCCAAAAATCGGGCTGTCCGTGCCGCCGCTCCCCAGCCTGGATTCGGGCTGCCGTTCTCTCCAGTTCATCCCAGGTTTTTGGCGGCGCCGAAAAGCCGTACTTGCGCAAAAGGTCGGGACGGTAATAAAGGACACCCGCGTCGACAAACGTCGGTATCGCGATCAGGCGGCCATTCACGGTGAAATTTGCAATCAGTTCCGGCGCGAAGTCTTGAAGTTCTTCTTTGAAGTAAGGCGTCAAATCGACTAAATACCGCGCCAGCGTGGCCGGCCAGATCACGTCCATATCGATTAGATCGGGCTCGGGGGAGCGCTTCCGCAACAGACCGGCGAACAGGTCAATACGTTCATTTACGGTCTGCAACGATTGAGCAAAACGTACCTGAATCCCGGTTCGAGCGCTAAAATCCTGGAACGCTTTCTGTTCGGCGAAATCGTTCGTATCGGCGGCTTTTCCCATCACCGTAAGGACGATGGGCGTGCGGGCGGACGCGGAAACGGAATGGTTCTTGTACCAAAATAGGACCACCATCCCCGCAAGCCCGAGGCATGCAAAGACGATGCGCAATTTCCAGCTCATTTACACAAATCCAATAGCCCTGCTTTCCGGCTTGAAAAGAATCTCGCAACAGAAGAGCGTATTTGCCCTAATTCTTCTCAGGCAAACTGCCGATAAGAAGCTTGAGTGATCGGCATCCGAACAGCTGAACCGGAAACGTCAGGGGAATCTACCGCCAAAGGAAAGGCCTTGGGGATCCAGTTGGCCAATTCCTGGGGTGATGGCCTGCGCTCGCTCCGCATCGGCGTTCGCTTAACCTGTTGTTTCGCCGTGATGGTGGCCATCATGTTGCTCGGCGTGCTGCCTGCAATTTGGCAAATGAATATCTACCACAGCCAGGTGGCCCGACTGAGCTCTATCGATCGGAGGATGATCTCCGTTCTGAAAGTTAATAATCGGGTTTTAGGGTTTCGCGAAATGATGAAGACGGCCGCCGAAGGCAGCGACGCGGAGAGGATGCGCACCATTCTTGTCCCTTTCCGCAATCGATTCGTGCAGGACGTAGCCGAAGCTTCCGACGCTTTGCAAAATGTTGGCCCGGCCGATGAAAGTCTTCAGAGAACGATGCTAACGCTCATGTCGTATCAGACGGCCATACCGGTTGAAATCGACGCAACGCTGGATTTAGCTCAATTCAACGATTGGCAGGCGATCCATTTTCGGCTGGACAAACAGATGATCAAGACCAGCCGCGTTTTAAGCCATATCGTGAGCGAAATTGAGACGGAGGCGAATGCGCAGCGAAAAATGACGCTGGAAACTATGTCGCACATCCGATATCGCATCGTGGGGCTCTTGCCAATGAGTTTTTTTCTGGTTCTGCTGCTCTCGGGAAGCCTGCTGGGGGCAAAGGTCACGCGTAGCATCGCGGAGCCATTGAGTTCCCTCGAGTCCGGCGCGCAGGCTCTTGGCGCTGGCATCTTCTCCCATCGCGTGGCCGTAAAAGGAAGAGATGAACTGGCGACGGTTGCCTTAGCCTTCAACAACGCCGCCGAACAGATTGAACGTTTGCACGCGGGTTTGGAAGGCCTTGTGGTGGAGCGAACGGCGGATTTGCGGCAGGCGAACGAGAGTCTGCAAAAACTGTCCGCGCAAGACCCGCTCACGGGCATTGCCAACCGGCGAACATTGGACCATATGCTTCGAAGAGAGATCGACCGCGCGGTGGAAACGCGGCGCTCTGTCTCCCTGCTGATGATGGATATCGACCATTTCAAGGGTTTGAACGATACTTACGGGCACCAGCGGGGGGATGAGTGCCTGATTCGGGTGGTACGAACCATCGGAGCAGCGCCGCTAAGAAATCACGATCTGATTGCCCGTTATGGAGGCGAGGAGTTTGCCGTGGTGTTGCCGGACACAGATGCCGCCGGTGCAAAGGAGGTGGCGGAACGAATGCGCGCGACGGTAGAGAATTTGGGGATCCCGAACCGCGGTTCACCCTTACTGCAAAAGCTCACTGTGAGTATCGGTGTCGCCACACTCAGGCCGGAAAGGAATGTTCCGATATCGGATCTGATAGAACTGGCCGACAAGGCACTCTATCGGGCGAAAGAAGATGGCAGAAACCGAATCCGTGTGTGCGAACAGGGTGTCGTTTCGGTGATGACACCAGACGCGGAAGTGAGTCTTCTGCAGGAGTGTACCCTTCAGGCCTGATACTCGCGCATCACCGAAACAGCTTACTCGCACTCTTTACGGTTTCCCAATGCGAAGCAGAAGCTTCACGAAGCTTTTCCACGCCCAGCTTGGCTGAGTCTTTCGCAGCAGTGAGAGCGAGCTGCCTTCGTGCCCTAAGAAAAGCACGCATGCGCCTCACCTGATCCTGCAACATGCGACCGGCTGGCGCACAGGCAACCGCCATCGATTGCGCAATTGTTCGATTCATCTGCGCGCTTGCCCGGTGTTCTCGATCCAACGCGAGACAATCGGCGGCAAGTAACATGCCATGAAAATAAAGAACACCGCCGGCTAGTACTCCCTGAAGCAGTTCGTTGGCTGTTGTCTCGATAAAGGACCCAATGTGCCGAAGCCCAAAAGCACCTACGCTCATGCTCATGCTGGCAAACGACGTGACGGCTGCCAATCCTGGAATTTGGACGCCGCCTAACACTTCGTCCCAATCCACGTCGGCCAACGCCCCTGCTGTCTGTTGGACACTGTCAGAGGCCATTTCTACGCCCAGCGCCGCTTTACGAATCGTAAGGTTCAAATACAGCGCGTCCTCGCGTCCTACATAGGTATTCAAAAATGCGCTCGCACCGGCCCTCTGTAAAAGCATTAGCCAAACCCTTAGGGAGGGTCGCTTGCCTAACAAGGTGAGCACGTGCAGTTGCAGTTCGAAGGCGGCGGCGATGATCGTCACTGTATCCAGAAGCGGATTCCGGTTCATCCCGACAATCAACCCAGTGGTCACGGCACGCGCCGAAATCTCACGTTCGACGTGATTCAGCATGGCAGCCGCAAGATCGCAATAAGCCTCGCGAGAGTCATCGCGGCGTGAAAGATGAGCATCGTGCCAGCCTGGAGAAGCTGCTAGCTGATCGAGATAATGGATTTGGCGGCCAGCCATGCCATGAGTCGCTACAGTTCTTAGGCTCTGTAACCGGCGTTTCGAACCGCTCGTCGTCCCCCACACTGCTACAAGTCGCCTGGACCAAGCGGCGCGGTACGCGAAGTAGCAAACTAACACAGACACAAAAACCGCGACAGCCATGGCGCTTGCCCCGCCAATTAGAAAATAGTCTGTGCCTCTTGGGACCGGAATTCCCAATGTGTGCCGCGTTGCAATCAGAAAATCAATCCATCTTTCCGCAAGCTGAGCGCAAAGATTAACGGACCACAAGACCACCAGCAAGACTAGCGCCCAGGCCAAAAAGCTTATCAAGCTCCGGCTTCGATTTCGCAATTGGGCCAGCGCGGGACGGTCCTGTGCGATATCTTGCAAGCGCTAAGCGTACTGGTGCCGGGAATCCGATGTCAAACCCGCTGCGCTGGATGTAATTGGGTTAGAGACCAGAATAGTGGGCTTTACTCGCCGTCACGAAATTTGCGGTGTCACGTTCCTCGCGAATAGCTTGCAAAAGCACGTCCTTTCGTCATCGGTGACAAGTCGGCCGGATTGCAAAACCCAGAGCCCCGTTTCTTGTAAATGGTCCCGCTTCGCGCAAGCCAGCCAGAGTTGGCTCGCCAAAGACACGGCTTGACGATTCAGAAGTCGAGCCGCAGCATGAGTTGCATTTCACGCGGCGTTCCAGTTCCCACGGGGGTGGAGGTGTAGGCGCTGGTAATTGCGCCGAAAGTAGTACCCTTTGCCGGATCGGTCCATCTTACGTTGGGAGACCCGATTTGCGCCCGATTTGTCAGGTTAAAGACGTCCGCGCGGAAACTCAGGCCAACACGCTCTGAGAGTTGAAACCGTTTTTCCAGGGAGGTGTCGAGCTGGCCGATTCCGGGTGCGCGAGCCAAGTTGCGTCCGGCGTTGCCCCACTTTCCGTTTGCAGGAGTGGTGAAGGCACTGGGATTGAGCCACAATGCGACGGTCTGATTTTCTGGATAGAGAGACTGGCCAGGGACAACGTCAGGCCGCTGGTTTGCCGTAATGCCGTCTGGGAGTGCATTGGCGCTACGGCTTATGGTGACATTCAGCGGAACGCCCGTGCGGGCCCGGCCGATTCCACTCAACTGCCAGCCACCCACTACCGAGTTGACGATTGCTGGAGCGCCGCTCCAGAATCTTTGGCCGCGGCCCACAGGAATTCGCCAGATCCCGCTTACGCTCAGGTTGTGCCGAACGTCAAAGTCACTCGAAGCCCGTTCACAGCTTCGGCAGACAACATTCTGCGGGGCACTAGCTTCGCCGCCTCCGTTGGACCCGTCGTCAATTGCGTGTGCCCACTGATAGCTTGTGGAGACCAGCAGGCCACCAACCAGATTGCGCTTAAGATTTACCTGAAGCGCGTTGAAGTTGCTGATGGCGTTCGAAGTGGTGTAGCCGATGGTGGATGTGGTCAGGCTGGCGTAGGGCCGCAGGCCGGTTGCCGGGTTGATGCCGTTCAGCGTATCCGCCGTGAATAGGTGTGTCCCTTTCGCGCCGTAGTAGGCGACAGTCACGTTTGTCTCACGGGCGATTTCGTGCTGAATCAGGAAGCTCCACTCATCGCGTTCCACGTCCTTGCGGGTGCGATCCCGTGCGGAAATGGAGAAGCTGTTGGCGATGCTGTTCTGGAAAGGCGTAAGAGGATAGTTCAAGCCCGGAATATTCTTCTGCGTGAGAGTGTAGGAGTAAGTCAAGCCTCCCGATGACAGCAGCGGACCGAATTGCCCGTCACCGCGAAAGATGCCGAATCCGGTTCGGATGACCGTTTTTCCATGGAGCGCTTCAGGCGACCAGGCAATGCTGACGCGGGGTGAGAAATCGAGTGTGTTGGGAAGGTAAAACGGGGTGCCGGCTGGGCAGTATGCGGTTGTGCTGCAAGTCATCGGATCGAACACCAGTCCGCGATTGTTCACTTCGTGGGCTACACCGAAGAACTCATACCGCAGGCCCAGGTTCAACGTCAGGTTCCGGCGCATCTTATATTCATCGACAACGTATCCCGCATAGTAGGTTTTCCGCAATCCGGTGCGCGGCGCGGCGCTGCTATAGGAATCGGAATCCAGCACGTTGTTGCTAAAGTCCGCTTCGCTCAGATAAGTAAGCGTCTCTTTAGGAATGTCCGGTGACGACTTGTTTTCCTGGTACCGTTTGATCTCTACCCCGGCCTTGAGAGCGTGACGGCCTCTGACAAAGGTGGCCGTGTCGAGAAACGAAAATGAATTGTCGTGCCGCAGCGACGGATCGGGAAGGCCGTAGGTTCCGAAGCCGGTAATCGAAAGAGTGTAAGGAATTTTTGTAGGTCCGCCGTTACGATACGCCGCGCGATTGAATCCCACTCGCATGTCGTTCAATGTGTTGGGCGTGAACGTATGCTGCAGGTCCAGCACGGCGTTCGGCGTCTCAAGGGTGGTGGATTGCTGCTCGCCTAAACCAACGGGTGAGACCGCGATGTAATGATCGTCATTGAAACGGCCGCTCAGAACGGTGCTGCTGCTGATGTTCCAATCCACGCGCAACAACCCGGCATCCTCATTGGTAGGGCTGCGGCCGGTACCGATCCACAATGGCGCGTTGGGATCGCGCGTCGCGATGGTGCCCACCGGGAAAGCATTGACCAGCGGGGCGAGCGCAGGCGATTTCGCGATCACCTGGGCCCGGTAGGCGGCGGCCGGTACGTTGCCGGAGGACTGCTGGTAGAAGACCTGACGGTAACCTTCGTAGTTGGAGAAGAAAAAGAGCTTTTTGCGATAGATGGGCCCGCCGATGCTGCCGCCGTAGTTGTTCAAGTGAAAGGGAGCGACTGTGGCGGCGTTATAGGTTCTGGCATCGAAGATGTTGTTCCGGAAGAACTCGTAGACGGAACCATGAAACTGATTGCCGCCGCTGCGGGATACTACGTCTACCTGACCGCCGGGACTTCCACCCTGATCGGCGGTGTAAACGGCCGTGCTCGCGCGAAATTCCGCAATCGATTCCGTGGGAATCTGCAGGCGAATCGGCTCTTTCTGAAACTGGTGATTGATTCCTGTCGCATCGACGCCGTCGAAGCGGAAGTTGTTATCTTCCTGCGACAGGCCGGCGAAGCGGATGGTACTCTGGCCGCCGGAGCCGGAATCGATTGCGCCGGGGATCAGCGTCATCAGGCTGGCCCAATAGCGGCCGTTTAACGGCAATTCCTGTGTCTGGCTGCCGGTGATCACATCGCCAATTTGGGCGTTGGTCTGATTCAGATCGACACCGGCCTCCACTACGATTTGCGACTCCTGGGAAGCGATTGTCAGGACCGCGTTCACCGTTCTGGTTTGTCCTACTTCGAGCGAGAACGGCTCAATCTGAAGGGTATGAAATCCGGAAGCCGTGAAAGTGGCCGTATAGCGGCCCACGGGCAGCGCGTTCACGGAGTAATTGCCATCGAAGTTGGTTTGGACCGAATGTTCGGCTCCGGTGGCTTCCGAGTGGATCAGGACATTGACGTTTGGGATACAGGCGCGGCTTGCATCGGAGACTGTGCCAGTAAGTGCGGCGCGATCCGTTTGTGACCATGCTGTAACTGAACAGAAAAGGAGAAAAATGAAGATCTTTTGCATAAGTAACCCTTACCAGTTTGGTTACTCAATCTAAGGTTTACCTTAAGATTTGACTTACAAAAGCAAGCCCTTAAGTGAGTGTTTTATCCCACGTTAAAAGTTCAGGGCCTGTTAAAAACTGAGGCGGCCAAAAACCTGAACTTGCCGGGGCGTGCCGGTCCCCACCGGAGAGGTGTTGATGGGCGAGGTGATGCGCCCGAAATTTGACGTAGAGCTGAAGTTCAGAGCTGGGGTGCCAAGCTGCGGATGGTTTAGCAGGTTGAACACCTGTGCGCCTAGATCGAGGCTCAGGTGCTCGCCAAGCCGTGTCTTCTTGGAAAGTGCGGTGTCAATCTGGAATAGGCCGGGAGCGCGCACCGCGTTGCGGCCCAGATTGCCATACGTATTAATGGCGGGAACGCTAAACGCGGCGGGGTTCAGCCATTGCGCCGCGGATTTGTTCTGCGGGTACAACGGGACGCCGTAGACTCGATTTGGGCGCTCCGGCGAGAGAACGTTGCCGTCCAGCAGATCCGTTGCACGCCGCGTGACGGTAATATTCAAGGGCAAGCCGGTACGGGCTGTTCCGATGCCGCTCCACTCCCAACCGCCATACCACTTAGTAGCGCCCCAGGGCAGGGAGTAGGCGAAGTTCGTGGTGAACACGTGACGGACATCGAAATCGCTGCTGGCTTTTTCACAGGAGCGGCAGGCGACGTTCTGCGGGACGTTGCCATCGTCGATAGAGTGGGACCAGGTGTAATTGGCCTGATAGACAATGCCTCGCCACTGATTCGTCTGCAAGGTAGCGATGAAGCCGTTGAAGCGGGAGACGCTGTCTTCGCCGCGCACATCGATCTGGTTGAGCGAAGGCAAGGGACGCTGGCCGGTGATTGGGTTAATCACGTTGACGTAAGTGCGGCTGAAGACATGGTAGCCGGCCTGCCCGCTGTAGCCCAACTGCGCCGTCACCTTGGAATTGATGGCGTGCTGGATGCTGAAGCCGTACTGCTGCGAAACCTGATTGCGCTTGTTGCGAGGGATGGAGCGCGGAGCGGCGGCAAGACCGGTATTAGAGATAAACGGATCGAAGGGAAAAGACAGGCCAGGTGTTGAGGCCGCGGTGAGCGCGTAACGGACGGCATCGTTATTGGCGGGAGCGTATTGGTCGCCAAGCTGTGCGTCACCGTAGTAATAGCCGCCACCGAAACGGATCACTGTGCGATTTCCCAGCGCTTCCGGCGACCAGGCAAAGCTGACGCGCGGCGCGAAGTTGTTCAGATCCGGGTGCGCATATTCAGAGCCGACGGGGCAATAACCGCCGCAATCTTGAATATCGAAGGGAATGTCGCGGTTGAACCGCTCCGTGAATACGTTATAGAACTCATAGCGCAGCCCCAGGTTCGCAGTGAAGTTGGGCCTGATTTTCCATTCATCCTGCCCATAGCCGAAGTATTGGATCTTGCGATTCTGCTTGGTCGGCAGCTCGCCTGAGCCTGCCAGGGTATTGAGTTGATTGTTCTGGAAAGCGGCCAGGCTGGCATAGCTGGCAGTTGCGTCGGAGAGGTTGTAATCGTGAACGATCAGCTGAACGCGGCGGATCTCCAGGCCAGCCTTCAACGTGTGGGCGCCGCGCAGACTGGACCATTGGTCCACAAGGGATTCGGTGATGCCGACAGCAAGACGGCGGTTGCCTCCCGGGATGGTGGAGAGCGAGGGGATAGAAAACGATGCAGGCGCGCCGGTGGGAATGGAGTTCAACGGCTGAGCGTAATTCGCGCCGAGACGAAACTCATTGGTGGTGCGCGGACTGACGGTCCACTGGAGAGCGATGACGCCGCTGGTGGGAGCATCTTTATTGCGCGTGCCGTAGGGAAGTGCGGAGTTGGGAGCGAAGATCACGGTACGGTTCTTGCTGAAACGGAGATAACCCGTCAGGCTGCCGGAAAACGTCCGGTCCAGTCGAAAGATCCCGACGTGTTCATCCTGCGTGGAGTTTCCTACTCCGGTATAAAGGCGAACGTTCGGCGTTGAAGTGGCGGTTTGGCCTTCAGGATAGAAAGCGAGGAGCGGGGCTATGGCGGGGACGGCTCGGGCCCGGAAGGCGGCATCGGGCACGAAGCCTGTCTGCGTGATGCCCTGGCGCTGGATCAGTCCTTCATAGGTGGCGAAGAAGAACATTTTGTTGCGGACAAAAGCGCCGCCCAAAGTGCCGCCGTACTGGTTCAGGCGAAATGGCGGAAGGTTCCTGCCATCGAAAGGGCTGCGCGCGTCGAAGATGTTATTCCGGAGATATTCGAAGGCGCTGCCATGCAGGCGGTTAGCGCCAGACTTGGTGACGATTTCGATCTGTCCGCCATTGGAGCCTCCCGTTTCCGCGGTGTAAAGAGCTGAGGTTACGCGAAATTCAGAGATTGCTTCCAGTGTGATGGCCAGGCGGCTCTTACTGTTGCTCTGGTTGCGAACGGAGGTGGCATCCACGCCATCGATACGAAAGTTGTTATCGTCACCCAGGTGCCCGAAGAATCGAACGCTGCTGCCGCTGCCGGCGCCGGTATCCACGGCTCCTGGCACAAGCGTCATGAGCGTGCCCCAGTTCCGGCCGTTGATGGGCAAGCGGCTGATCTGGGAGTTCTGAAATGTATTTCCGTATTCGGCGGAGTTGCGCACCAGGTCGGCCTCCGATACAACTTCCACCGCTGACGTAGTGGTGGAAACCTCAAAGGTGTGATCGAGAGTGCGGGTCTGGCCTACGCTGAGAGGAATCTCAAGATGTATGGTGCGGAAGCCCGCTTTTTCAACATCGATGGACGCGCTTCCTACAGGCAACTGCGGCACCAGATACACGCCAGCGCCGGTAGTGGTGACCGAGCGGATGAGACCTGTCGCCGGAAACGTAACCGTGACCTTTGCCTCCGGTACGACGGAACCGGAGGGATCGCGAACAGTGCCGGTCAGAGTGGCGCGGTCCTTCTGAGCAAAAGCAGCACCGCAGACCGCAAGTAGCGCCAGGAGACGAAGGGCAATCTTCATAGCGCCAATCTAAAGCCCGAGGGCTTTACGAACCTCTGCCTTTGCCGCGGCGAATTCCTGCTGGAAGCGCGCATTGCCAATCATGTTGCCCATGACGAGACCGGCGGCCTCTTTGCTGGCGGGAATATCGGCCGAGTAGTGATCTCCGCAGACTACGCGATTATGGCCGTACTCATCGGCGCGAGCGTGAAGCAGGGCTGACTTTTCAGGCACCATCATGGTGAGAACCATGGCGCTCAGGTAGCCTACCGTGGCGTGGCCGCTCGGATAGGAATTCTTCGGCCCGCCTGCCTTGCTGCCGCAAATGGACTTGATGTTCACATCCAGGTCATAGGGGCGGGGATGCTGGAAGAACTTCTTGGCTGCGGAGACAACGATGCCCTGATCGTTATTCATATCCGCCCAGAGCGCGGCAGTGGCAGGCAACGATTCCTTGTTGAACTTGTCACCTAACGCGCGGCCGATCGCGAAGAGGTCTTCGTGCTTGTTATCGTAATTGGCGCTTTCCATCTCCTGCGGCGAGACAGAGCGGTGCAGCGCGTAAATTTCGGCAACGTCTTTGGACATCTTCTTCGAATCGAGCGCGGGCGGCGGCGTGATGAGCACCACTGCGCCGGCAAGATCTGGCGAGATTAGTATGGGCTTGCGTGGAGGCTGCGGCACGGTTTGCGCAGATAGTGTTGTGGCGAGAGTGAAGAGGAGGGCGAAGCGCGTCAGTGTCATTGGTTTGTCCTTTTTAAGGCTGCATATCTGGAGGAACAGGGAGCGTAACGGAACCGGTGGCGGCCCACTCGGTTCCACGGGTGAACAGGGCGCGATATCCCGCGCTCTTTGTGGAATCGGCGCTGTGGCCAAGCATGAGGGCGAAGACACGGCCCGTGCCCGCCTGCACCGTCCACACAAGCGGCTGGTCATCGCCAGGGCCGATGAGCGGCGATTTGGACTTCTTGTAAAAGCTATGGTCGTCGTAAGCGGTGGCGAGTACGTGGTAAGCGCCTTGCGGCTGCATCTGCAGATTTGCGTACAGCTCATCTGGCCCATGGGTAAACGTGGGCTTCAGACCGTGCGTGATCGGGTGGCCGGGATCGGTCAGCTTGACGGAGAACCGGTGAATTTCGGAGTGCTGCGCCTTGCCATAGTAGTTACCGCCTGCGAGCTTCGCAAATTCTGGCCAGGCATGAAAGCCCGCGGCCGTGTGATGACAGATCACCAGGCCCTTGCCGCTTTTCACCCAGGTCAAAATGGCGGAGCGTGTGTGTTCGCTTAAGGCATCTTTCGGATCTTTGTCGTTGTAAATCAGAATCGCCGCGTCATAGGGCGCCAGGGCTTCCGGTCCGGCATCGCGAAACTCTTCCGCTATGCGTACTTCAAAGCGGTCCGTTTCGGTCAGGTACTGGCGCATCAGGGGCGTGACATTGCGCCAATCGTGATCGTCCCGGCCGGTGATGATGAGGATCTGTAGTTTGCGTGACTGCGCGCGGGCAAGCGCGAACGGGAGGGCGGCAGCGGCAAGCAGAGTGCGACGCGTGATCATGCTACGGGAAGCACCAGTTCACGTTCGGGATCGAAGTGAATTCGGCGGCGCTGGGCGTAAGACAGGTTAGCCAGATGAGCGGCCTGCGCCGAGCGGTGGCCCTTCTGGACATCGCCATTCGGCAGGTTTCTGGATTTGATGCAGTCCAGGAAGTTTTGTACATGTTCTTCCACCAGGTCGGTTTTGCACGCGGTAACTGCCGGCGCCGCATTGCGTTCGGGGCCGAAGAATTCGTACTTGGTGCGATCGATCCGCAGATGGCCTTCAGTTCCGCAGAATTCAATGCCCTCACGCTGCAGGCCGGCCTGGGGCGTGTTGGAGTAAGTGCAGATCCAGCTGCCCGGGTACTCCAGATGGACATTCAAAGTATCGGGTACGGTGCGGCCGTCTTTGGACATGAAGATGCCGCCGGCGGTATCGGCCGTGATGGGCCCGTCCTGGTCCATGAACATATGGACCACGTCTACCCAGTGGACGAATTTGTCGGTCATGATGCCGCCATTCAGGTCAATGTAGTTGCGGAAGTTGAAGAACTGCGGAGCGTCCCAAGCGCGCCATTTTACCGGCGCGATGTAGCGGTTCCAATCGAGGTCGGCAGGCTTGCCGCTAACGCCGACGGGTGTGGAGTGGCCGCCGGCGCCAGGACGGTGAGCCGAGCCATTGCCGCCATCGAACCACCACGTACGCACCAGGTTGACCTTGCCGAGTTTCCCGGATTTCAGAAACTTCTCCCGCGCCTCGATGTAGTGCGATCCCGAGCGCTGCTGGGCCCCTACCTGACAGATGCGGTTGTTGGAGCGGGCGGCATGGACGATGCGCGGCCCTTCTTCCATGGTGAGAGTGAGCGGCTTTTCAACGTACACATCTTTGCCGGCGTTGAGCGCGTCAATCGCGATGGGTGCGTGCCAGTGATCTGAGGTGGCGACGATCACGGCATCCAGATTCGGGATTTCAAGGATCTTGCGATGATCGCCGGTCATGAGAGATCCGGGCGCAAGGCTCTGCGCTTTTTCGGCGCGGGTAAGCCAAACATCGCACGCGCCCACCAGAGGCGCCTGATTGAGCTTTTGAAAGACGGTCTGTAAATAACTGCCGCGTGCGCCGCAGCCAATCAGAGCAACTGTGGCGCGGTCATTCGCGCCCAGCACGCGTGAATACGAAGCGGCGGTGAGGGCTGCGGCCCCGGCGGTAGAGAGTAGGTCTCGACGAGTCATGATATTGTCCCCTGATTAAAAGATGATCTTCGCGGCAACCTGCACCTGCCGTGCGGGAAAGGCAGCGCTGATGATGCCGAAGGTGCTGTTTGAAATGTTGCTGGCTGGCGGCTGAAAGTTCGTCCGGTTCAGGGCGTTGAACATTTCGCCGCGAAGCTCAAGCGCCTGGCCCTCGCGGAACAGCGTGAACCGCTTGTGTATCCCCAGGTCGAGCGTGGTGAAATTCGGCGAGCGCGCAATGCCGCGCCCTGCATTTCCGAAAGGCGTAGCTGCCGTGGGCGGCACGGCGAAGGCGGACCTGTTCAGATAGTTGTCGCGAGCCTGGCCCGTGGCGGGATAGATGCCGCCAGAAACATTCGGGCGGTAGGTGGGGAGCGAGCTTACAGAATATGGCGTGCTCGGCGTGTAAGTAATGGTGACTGGAAGCCCGCTTGTGTACGTGTCGATGAAGCTCAGATTCCATCCGCCCACGGCTGCATCGGCCCATCGGGGCAGGCCGGAACCATAGCGGCGCGTGTGACCGAAAGGAAGATTGTAGACAACGCTGGTGGTGTTGTTAATCGGCTGATCGAGATCGGAAAGCGCTTTGTTGATGGACCAGTTGCGATAGTTGACCGGGTAGTTGTCGCCGCCTGAAGCTTCCATGTTGCCCGGCGCCGTATCGATCGCCTTGGACCAGGTAAATGAGTTCAACAGGAAGAGGCCGCTGTTGAAGCGCTTTTCAATTTTGGTTTGCAGAGCGTGGTAGGTAGAGTTTCCTGCCGGGAAGGCTGCCTGGATAATTCCGAAGCCCTTAATGGGGCGCCGTGCGTCGATGCCGAGCGTACCGCCGGGGATATTGGGATCTGCCTGGTTGTAATCGCCCAGCAGTACGATGTGCACGCCGCGGTTGCCGGCGTACGCCAGATCGACAATCAGATCGCGCGCGATTTCCCGCTGCACAGTGAAGTGCCAGGCCTGCACATACGTGGTGGGGTAGTCAGCCGGGGAGTAGTGAATGTTCGATCCGGCTGCGTTGAAGTTCGCTGGCGCGGTGAAGTTTGCGGGGTAGCCCTGTTGGGTAGGCAGGAAGCAGGTTCGGTAATCCTGGCCGGCTGCGCATACGCCCTGCGAAGGCGTCTGATTGGCAAGCGAGTTCACGACAAAAGGGCCGTTGTAACCCAGAAGGTTCTCGCGGCCAAAACGCTGGAAGTGAAGGTAGCTGATGCCATAAGCGCTTCGGATAACGGTTTTGGGATCGATGCTATAGGCAAGGCCCACGCGCGGCCCGAAGTTGTTGCGATCCGGGTTCACAAGGGACCGGTCAAAGAGCGAGCCGTCTTTGGCCAGGATCAGGGTGTTGGTCTTTGGATCGAAGTTGCTCTGCCGGTTGTTGGCATCGTATTGCGGCGTGGCGAATTCGTACCGCAGACCGATGTTGAGCGTCAGCTTGCGGGTGGCTTTCCAATCGTCCTGAAGATAGCCGAAGTACATGCGTTGCCGGTATTGCAGGAGGCCGTAGCTGTTCAGGTTGTAGGAATCGCGGGCGCCGAAGAGGAAATCGGCAACGTTGTAAAGATTGTTGCTGGAAGCCCCGGTCTTAGGCCGGCTGAACTGTCCGGCGTAAGTGTCTTTTCCGTAGAGCGGATTGAAATCGAGAATTTCGGTCTCGATGGCCTGAAACTCGAAGCCCGCTTTTAAGGTGTGGTGGCTGAGGATTCGCGAGAAGTTCACCTTGGGATTGAAGACCGTGGGGTACTGGTGCTGTCCGGAGTCACGGCCGTAACCGGTGTAGCCGGTGATGGCCTGGCTATTGATACCGCCCGCGATGGGCTTGGTGGTGGGCAGGCCGGGGATGCCATAAAGAGTGAAGATATCCGCGGTATCGTCCAGTTCGCGGGCGCGTGCATTTTCGCCTTGCGTGCGGCTGTAGCCAAAGCGCAAATCCACCAGCGTGCGCGGGTTCACGGTCCAGGTCAGGCCGGCCACGGCCTGCTGATTCAGTGAGCGGAACGTGTCTGTACCCGCTCCCGTTGGGCCGGGGATGGTGGGCGTTACGGAACGGAACTGAAGGCGGTGACTGTACCGGCCGAAGAGAGTGATGCTGTTGCCGATGTACTGGTCATACTTAACGTCGCCCTTGTCGCTCTGGTCGCTGGTGGCGGGGAGAGCCTGGAAGTTCAGAGAGGCCAGAGTATTGGTTGGCGCGGGCAAATCGCTGAAGACCTTGCGTGCAAAAGGAGTGATGGCGGAAGCGGGAATCATTCCGTTTGCGTAGAGCTCTCCCGTGTAGGGGTTCTGGACGGGGATGCCCAGGTTGCCGGAGCGTTGGACAAGCGTGGGCAGCGTAAGCAGGCTCAACACGCTTGAGGAGATGCGGTAGCCCTCGTAATCGGCGAAGAAGAACATCTTGTCTTTGCGAATCGGTCCGCCAAGGGTTCCGCCGAACTGATTCTGCACCAGCGTAGGCTTCACGTTACCGGTCGGCTTGAAGAAGCCGGTAGCATTAAGCGCGGTGTTGCGCAGGTAATCGTAAGCAACGCCGTGGAACTGGTTGGTACCGCTGCGGACGGAGACGTTGACCACTGCCCCACCGGCGCGGCCGTACTCCGCCGAATAATTGCTGGTGTCGATGCGAAACTCCTGCACGGCGTCAGGCGATGCCTGAATTACCTGATAGGAGAAGCCCTGGTTTGACGTGCCGTAGGCGTTGTTATCCACGCCATCGATGATGAAGTTGTTGAAGGCGGACCGCAGGCCGTTGACGTTGTAAGCGCCGTCGCGAGCGGACAGATTCCCCAGCATGGATTTGCGCACCCCCGGGGAAAGCAATGAGAGGTCCGCGTAATTGCGGCCGTTCAGCGGCAGGTTCACGATCGCCGCGGCGGCTACCACCTGGCCGCGATCGCTGGATGCGCTCTCGACAGCCGATACCGCATCGGCTACGGTGATGCTTTGGGCTATGTCGCCCACTTCAAGCGAAAGATCGACGCGCTGGCGGGCGCCTACGGTGACGGTGAAGGGCTGCGTGGCGACAGATCTGAAGCCGGGCTGTTGAGCGGTGATGAGGTAGCGGCCAATGCGAACGTCCAGAAACTGGTAGTTGCCCGATTCATCGCTCGAGACGGAATCCACCACGCCGGTATCCACGTTTTTTAGAGAGAGCTTTGCGTTCGAGACGGCGGCGCGGGCGGGGTCTGCCACCGTTCCAAGAACCGTCGCGGTTTCGAATTGACCGAAGAGAGGAGCCGCGGTGGCAAGTAAGGCCACCGCGATACTGGTAGGGAATCGCATATGAGTTTTAGATTGTTTCGTGGCTAGAGCATGTACCGGACGGCCAATTGAAGGCTGCGCGCGGCGCCCGTTCCAACTGGGGTGGTGTTGCTGATGGAATTGATGCGGCCAAAGGTCGCGAGCGTAGAGACGTTGCTATTCGGTTTTCCGACAATGTTCCTGCCCGCATTGCCCCATTGCCCGTTGACAGGCAGGGAGAAGGGGCGGGGTTGATCCATTGACCGATAGTTTGTCCGCCCGGAGGGATGAGCGGCACGCCAGGAATCAACTTGGGGCTCTGCGCGGCGCTGTTGCCATTGGGCAGAGCGGTGGCGGCGCACGAAATGGTTACTGTAAGAGGCAGGGGGTAACTGGCCCGGGCGCAAAAACTATGCCGCGCGTCGTAATTGCTTCGGCCCTTTTCGCAAGAGCGGCAGGCGACGTTTTGCGGCGCGCTATCGTAAGCGTTGATTGCGTGCGCCCATGTAGACGTGCTGCTTAGCAGGCCGTCGGGGGCCGTGCGCTGGATAGTAGTCAGCAAGCCGTGGTAGCTGCCAACGCCCCAATCGCCTTTGTAGTTCACCCGATCGAAATTGGGCAGGGTAAGTTTCCCAGTCAGCGGGTTGAAGACATCGTTCGGCGCTTGCGCGGAGCAAACACCTACCGCGGCGCAAAGAACAAGTAGAATTCTGAGTGCTTTCACTTCTTATGGCCCCCTAGACTGTCCAGACGATTGGATCATCCGAGTCTGAAGAGAACCTAAAGAAGCAGATCGCTTTTCTCAAATTTCTGAACTGGTCATGAAATCGATACGCGACTGTATTGAAAGGGCGATTCGAACGGATTCTTCAGACTGTTTTTAGGTTTGGCTGGTGTAATGCGCACTATGCTTCGAGCCTTGCTGTGTTTCGCTGCCGCTGCGAGTAGTCTTCTTGCGCAGAGCCCCATTCCGCGGCGCATACAGGTGTTGATCGTGACCGGACAGGATAAACATCCGTGGCGCGAGGCGGCTCCTTATCTGCGCGAACTGCTGGACCGGACCGCCAGGTTCGAGGTGCGCGTTACCGAAGAGTTTCACGGAGCTGGACCGGAAACGCTGGCTCCTTACGATGTGGCGGTGCTGGTGTACTCGGATGAGAAACTTGCTGTCGCGCCTTGGAGTGAGGCGACTCGATCCGCGCTGCTGGAGTTCGTCAGGTCAGGAAAGGGCCTGGTGGTCTATCATCATTCCGCGGCGTCGTTTCAGGACTGGCCAGAGTACAACAATTTAGCCGGGTGCGTGTGGCGGACAGGCGAGAGCCGGCACGCGCCCGTGCACAACTACACAGTAGACATTCGCGACACGGAGCACGCCATTACGCGCGGCATGACGGCGTCTTTCGACGCCAACACCGATGAGCTGTATGCGAATCTGCGGTGCATCGCGCCGGAGAAGATGCATGTGCTGGCGACCGGCTTCGACGACCACTCTTTATATCGGGCAAAAGCGCGGGAGCCGGTTCCCGCATCTCCTTCGCGCGATGAGCCGCTGCTCTGGACGTTGCCGTACGGTTCGGGACGGGTATTTGCCACCATGCTGGGGAACGATATGCGAGCTGTGCACACGCCGGGGTTTGTTTCAACTTTTGTGAGGGGCACGGAGTGGGCCGCAACAGGGAAGGTGACGATCCCGCCAGCGCCTGAGGTGACGAAGTGAGAGCGATGTTCCTGATCATTTGCCTGGCCGGCAGCGCCGCCGCGCAGTGGCCCACATTCGGGGGCGACGCGCAGAGGACAGGCTGGCAGCAACACGAAACCATTCTAAGCACGGAAACGGTGGGGACGATGGAGCTGAAGTGGAAACTGCAGCTGGATAACGTACCGAAAGAGTTGACCTCACTGACGCCCCCCGTAGTGGCGGACCAGATCAAGATGGAGCGCGGCATTAAAGAATACGTCTTTACGGCTGGAAGCTCCGACAATCTTTATGCCATCGATGCGGACACCGGGAAACTGGCGTGGAAGAAGACTTTCATGACCACGGCGAAGCCAACGAGTAAGCCGAATACGCTTTGCCCTTTTGCGATCAACGCGACGCCTACAGTGCAGGCAGGCAGACCGAAGACCGTTTACGTGATCTCGACCGATGGAGCGCTCCATGCCCTGAGCGCGGTGGATGGAGAGGACCGCTTTGCTCCCGTTCCATTCGTGCCGGGTTTCTCAAAAAGCTGGAGCCTGAACCTGGTGGACGGGGTGCTCTACACAGCGCTTTCGCAGCGATGCAACGGAGTCATGTCCGCCGTGTATGCGATGGACTTGAAAGACCCGGGCAGGCCCGTCTTTTCTTTTCAGGCCGGTAGGCCAGGCATTTGGGGGCGTGCTGGAGTGGCGGTGTCGGCGCGAACAGGGACAGTGTTCGCCGAAACCGGCGATGGCCCATTCAACCCCGCCGAAGGCAGTTACGCAGACAGCTTTCTGGCCCTTTCCGCGAAAGACCTGAAGCTGATGGATTACTACACGCCCGCTAACCGGGAGTGGCTGACGCGCAAAGACCTGGACATGGGCAATATTTCCCCGGTTGTGTTTTCACTCGGCCAGAAGGAGTATCTGGTGGGCAGTGGAAAAGAAGGGCGGCTGTATCTGCTGGATACAGCCTCACTGGGTGGCGACGCGCATCGCAAGCCGCTGCTCCGAACCGAACTGCTGACCAACGAGGACGTGGCGTATGCCGCGCATGGATTTTGGGGATCGTTCGCAACCTGGCAGGACGGCGACACGCGATGGCTGTATGCGCCGGCATGGGGTCCGCCCCATTCGGCGGCAGCGCCAACCTTTCCGCTGGCCAATGGCGAGGCGCCGCACGGAAGCGTCATGGCCTTTCGGGTGGAAGAAAAAGGAGAGAAGCCGGCTCTGGTACCAGCCTGGATCTCGCGCGATCTGAATGTCCCGGAGCCTCCGATCGTCGCCAACGGAGTGGTGTACGTTCTTTCAAGCGGGGAGGAGGTTCGGCAGTCGGACAAAGCCGGCAATTCGCTGAATACAACAGAACGCGTGCGCGGATCCACGCACGCTGTTTTATACGCCCTGGACGCGCGAACGGGTAAGCAGCTGTTTTCAAGTGGCGGCACCATTCGCTCCTTCACCCACTTTGGCGGGATTGCGGTCTCGAACGGGCGGGTGTTCGTCACTACTTTTGACGGAATGGTGTACGCCTTCGGCATCAAGGGCGAGGAGCGGTAGGTGGCGCACCGGAACAAGACAGCTTTCCTGGCAATGGCAGTTGCGGCGGCAGCAGTGGCCGGGTGGGCTGGTTCGCGCCCCCCGGAGATTCTGTTTGTCAGCCATATGCTGGACCCTGGCGCTTACGAGACTTGCGCGATTGGAGATGTGAACCGTGACGGACGCCCGGACATTGTGTCAGGCGAGAACTGGTATGAGGGTCCGCGCTGGAAGCAGCATAACTTCCGATCGATTGAGTACTACCGGAACGCGACAGAAGATCTGACCGATTTGCTGCTCGATGTCAATGGAGACGGCTATCTGGACGTGATCAGTTCGGCTTCGCACGCCAACAAATTGTGGTGGAACCAGAACCCTGGCGGCAAGGCTACGGGAGAGTGGACGGAGCACCTGATCGAGGCGGGCCACAGCATCGAATTTACATTCCTGGTGGACCTGAATAACGACGGGAAAGCAGAGGAAGTGCTCCCACAGTGGGGTGGGCATCGGATGAAAGATCCCCTGGCATGGTTTGAGCTCGCAGGCGGCACTTTCGTGAAGCATGTGGTCAGCCAGCGCAGCTATGGGCACGGCATCGGCGTCGGCGATGTGAACGGCGATGGAAGGAACGACATCGTCACCCCTCTAGGCTGGCTGGAAGCGCCGGTCGATCCCAAAAGCGCGGATTGGAAGTTCCACGCCGAATTCGACCTGGTCAGCGTGGGGTACATCTATGTGCTGGATGTGAACGGCGACGGGAGGCAAGATCTGGTGACTTCCATGGGCCACGATTACGGCGTGTTTTGGATGGAGAACATGGGCAACGGTAAGTGGGAGAAACACATGATCGATGACACCTGGTCGCAACCCCATGCCATGACGATGGTGGACTTGAATGGCGACGGGCGGCCGGATTTCGTCACCGGCAAACGGTATATGGCCCACAACGGCTCCGACCCCGGCGAGCGTGAACCGCTGGGCACGTACTGGTACGAATTCCGGCCATCTAAAACGGGATCGGTGGAGTGGGTAAAGCATGTCGTCGATTACGGCGGGCGTATCGGGGCGGGCATGCAGATTTGCGTTGCCGACCTGGATCAGGATGGGGATTTGGATTTGGCGATGGGTGGAAAAACCGGCCTATTCCTGTTTGAAAACAGGACCAGGCCGGCTTCGAAGCGGTAACTGTTTCAACGCGTGCTTTCGATCGCTTTGGAAACATCTTCATACTGGTCGGTAGAAATGAAATCGGTTTTGGCTTTCACTGCGGCTTTCCAGCGCGGCATGACGGTCTCTCTGTTGCCGAAATTGTAGTCTTTGTCCCAGCCCTGGTTCTGCTCGGCGGTGTAGCCGTTCAGGCAATAGACACTTACAAAATAGCCCATCTTGTGGCCGTAATCGATGAAGCTCTTCAGTCTGGCTTCTTCATCGCTGCTCCACTCGCCAGCGTTTTGCTGACCGCCCTTTTCGATGATGGCCCAGTCGAGGCCCATCCAGCGGCGGTAGGAATTGGCTTTCTCAGGGAAGAGGGCCTCAGGGGTAAGTGTGGCCATTAAGGCGACAGCCTCCGCTTTGGGCAGCTTCACCCCGGCCTTTGGCCCCGCTTTCACAGGAGAACCGAAAACGCGGATCTTGGCTCCCACCGCCAGGCGCTTGTAAAAGAACTCTTCTTTGATGTCGTTCTGCTTATCTTCCACCAAAATCATCATGGGCTTGATGTCGAGCGGGGTTTGGACGCTGTCATCGGCGGGTTTGACCGCGGTGGTTATCCATGCGTCGTATTTGGCAAGGGTGTTGGAAATATTCTCCAGATGTTCGATGGGATCGTTCTTTATATCCAGGTACATGGTCACCAACGGCCAATTTCCCTTGTTGCCCTCCCGAAGAGCCTTCTCCATCACCGGCTTCACCTTCGGGAAGAAATAAGACTCCAGAGTAGGGTCGTCGCTGGCCGCGTTCTTCGCGCCGTGGATCATCAGAGACTTGCCATCGATCCAGGAGACGTCCTGCTCAATGACCACGGGTTGGCCGAGATTGATGACGCGGTCCAGGCGGTCGCCAAATTTCCCGTGATCGGGATAGGCGTTGTGGGCCAGCACCAGGACTCGGGCGCCTGGGCGGAGGTTTGAGGCAGCTGTCAGCGAAAGCGCAGCTACCGATAGGCTTGCAAATAGAATGGATTTTTTCATGATTCTCCTTGGGAGTGTCAGGAGAATTACAGCAGGCGAGTCTGAAGAGAATCTAAATAAACTGGAGTGTCATGAGGAATTCATGTTGCGCAATTAAAATCGCAACATGAGGGTACTCGTAGCGGAAGACCGGCCTCGAATGGCTCGGCTTCTGGAACGCGCACTTCGTAATGAGGGCCATTCTGTGGTGCTCGCATTCAATGGGGAAGATGCTCTCAATTCGGGCCGCTCACCGGATCTGGACGTGATTCTGCTGGATGTGACATTGCCCCTGATGGACGGCTTTACGGTCATTCGAAATCTGCGGGCGGAGCACTTTGCAACGCCCACAATTATGCTGACCGCGCGTGACGCCATGAGTGACGTGGTGCGAGGGTTAGACCTGGGCGCGGACGATTATTTGACCAAGCCGTTCACGCTCGATGTGCTGCTTGCGCGAATGCGAGCGGTATCGCGCCGCGGCCCCGCGTTGCAATCGGAGACGCTCGCGTTGGGAGATTTGACGCTGGACCGAAAGACTCACCAGCTGACCCGGGGCGTCAGAACCGTTTCCCTTACCAGAACCGAGTTTCTGCTGCTGGAGAAACTGATCAGAAACGGCGGCTCGATTGTGATGCGGGATTCGCTGGTGGAAGCGGGCTGGGGCGTAGGAGCTGAAGTGAATGACAGCACGCTTTATGTGTTCGTTCGATCTCTGCGAAACAAAATTACGGTGGAAGGCGAGCCGCAGCTGCTGCACACAGCGCGGGGAATCGGTTACACACTCCGCGCCCTAGCGCATTGAAACGGCAGTATTCCATCTCTTTACGACTAACGTTCTGGTTTTCAGCCGCTTTCTTGGCGGGCTTTTTGATCTTCGGACTCGGGATGTATGCGGAACTTGCGCTATCTCTGAGCACAGGAAGGGACAAAACCCTTACCACTCGAGCAAAAAGATTGCGGGAGTTGTTCGAAAGTGAAAGCACGGACTCCCCGGCGCGCCTGATTGCGAAGTTTTCGAACTTCACTGAAGCCACTCCGGAAGGCAACCTGATGCAGGTCTTTAGCCCTGAAGGAGTTCGGCTGTATCCGCCCGAATCCTGGCCTGCCGTTCCCTTTCCCTGGCCCCCCAATACGGCCAACAAACGCACTCTCTCGAAAGCGTGGTATTCCGGCAGGCAGTTCCGGGTGCTCTCGGAACCCGTCTCGATTCGCTCTGTACGATACAGGTTTCAGGTGGCCGGCCAACTCGAAGACAACCGCGCCATCCTGAGCCGTTTTGCATCGACACTGGTTTGGGCGGCGCCCGTGCTGCTCATCGTCTCTGCAATTGGAGGCTATTCGCTGAGCAGACGCGCCCTAAAGCCCGTTGCTGAATTGATCGCTTCGGCGCGTTCCATCAGCATCGGCAATCTTCGCGGCAGGCTTCCGATATCCCACACCGGCGACGAACTCCAAATGCTCGCCGCAACATGCAATGAGATGCTGGCACGCGTGGAAAGTTCGGTTAACCGGATCACTAGATTCACGGCGGATGCCTCCCATGAATTACGCACGCCCATTGCATACATCCGGACGGTTTCAGAATACGCTCTAAGAGACCCGAATCTGGATGCGGACAGTGCAGAATCGTTTCGCGATATTGTTCGAGAATCCGAGGAAGCCGCGCGGCTGCTGGAAGACATGCTCACGCTGGCGCGGGCCGACGCCGGGCAGGCGGGGATCGGCTTCGCAACCATCGATTTGCGGGCTATATTGTTTCAGACGTTCCGGCGTGCGCAACCTCTGGCTGAGGCCAGAGGGCATCGACTCTCAATGAACCCCGGCCCGGACGAGGAAGCTCTAATCTCTGGCGATACATCCAGCCTGCGCCGCCTGCTTTGGATTCTGGTGGATAATGCAATCCGCTATACCCCAGCCGGCGGCCAAGTGACTCTCACGTTGCGGTTAGCGGCGGGCAAGGCTCTGGTCTCGGTGCAAGACAGCGGAGTAGGAATCCCACCGGCGGCCCTGCCGCACATCTTCGACCGCTTCTATCGTGTAGAGGGCAACCGCACCACCGAAGAGGGGACTGGGTTAGGGCTGGCGATCGCCAAGTGGATCGCGGACATTCATCACGCCAACATAGGGGTTCAAAGCATTGAAGGGGAAGGGACCACTTTTCAGGTTTCTTTCGTCCGCCTGGGTGCGCCCGCGCGGTACGACGCGGCCTAGCCCAGTCGCCGGATGATTTTCCGGTTTTGGTACCGAACTCCGCTAATCTTCTTAAAGGGTTTCTGGTGCACCCGGCATGATTCGAACATGCGACCTTCTGATTCGTAGTCAGACGCTCTATCCAGCTGAGCTACGGGTGCGCTCGGATAAGTGAAACTGCACCCGGCATGATTCGAACATGCGACCTTCTGATTCGTAGTCAGACGCTCTATCCAGCTGAGCTACGGGTGCGCTCGGTGAAAGACTCCTTACAATCTACCGTGTTCCGGCCCAGGGCTGCAACTTCCACACCCGTGCGATAAGCTATTGCGGTATGAGAGTCGGAGTATTCACCGCGCTGCTGGCCCAGATGCCACTGCCTGATGTTCTGAAGAAATTGAAAGCCAACGGCGTTTCCACCGTCGAACTGGGCACCGGAAATTATCCGGGCGACCCGCATTGCAAACTGTCCATGCTCGACAATCCGTCTGAGCTCGAAACCTTCAAAAAAACTCTGGCCGATGAAGGCATTTCCATCAGCGCCCTGAGTTGCCACGGCAACCCTCTCCATCCCGATCAGGCCGTCGCGAAAGCCTACGCCGAAACGAATCGCAAGACGATCCTGTTAGCCGAGAAGCTGGGCGTGCCCGTCGTCATCGATTTCTCAGGCTGCCCCGGCGATTCGCCCACCGCGAAATATCCCAACTGGGTCACCTGCCCCTGGCCCACCGAGTATCTCGACGTCCTCGATTGGCAGTGGGAGAAATGCGTCACGCCTTACTGGACAGAGCGCGCGAAATTGGCCGAAGAGCATGGCGTGAAAATCGCCATCGAAATGCACCCAGGCTTCGTCGTCTATAGTCCCGAAACCATGCTCCGCTTACGTTCCATCGCAGGCAAAGCCATCGGCTGTAACTATGACCCCAGCCACATGTTCTGGCAGGCCATCGACCCCATCGCCGCCGTCCGCCTCTTAGGCGATTCCATCTTCCACGTCCATGCCAAGGACACGCAGATTTACGAACGCAACCTGCCCCTCACCGGCGTTCTCGATACGAAGAAATATACCGATGAGCGCAACCGCGCGTGGATCTTCCGCACCTGCGGCTACGGTCACGGCGCCGAATGGTGGAGCGAATTCATCTCCACGCTGCGCATGTTCGGGTACGATTACGTGCTCTCCATCGAACACGAAGACACCATACTTTCGCCCGAAGAAGGTCTCACTAAGGCTATCCGCTTCCTCGATTCCATCATCATTAAGGAAGATCCGGCCGCGCCTTGGTGGGTTTAGCGCGCAAGCGGCGCGGCCCTACGGCGTCATCACCACTTTTACGCAATCGTCTTCTTTGTTCTTAAACGTCTGGTAAGCGGCAGGCCCGTCAGCCAGCTTCACGCGATGCGTGATGATGAACGACGGGTCAATGGCGCCCTTTTCAATCAGCTCCAGCAGCGCCTTGGAATAGCGCTGCACATGCGTCTGGCCCATCTTCAGCGTCAGGCCTTTGCCGAAAGCGATGCCGAGCGGGAACTTATCCACAATCGCGGCATAGACGCCGGGGATGGAAATAGTGCCCGCTTTCCGGCACACCTGAATAGCCTGGCGCAAGGCGTGCGTGCGGTCCGTCTCCAGGCGCACCGCCTGTTTCGCTTTATCGTAGAGCGCATCCACGGAAGTGCCATGCGCTTCCAAGCCCACAGCGTCCAGGCACGAATCGGGCCCGCGCCCGCCGGTCATTTCTTTCAGCTTTGCCGGAATATCGTCTGTTTCGTAATTCAGCGTTTCCGCTTTGGCTTCCTTTGCTTTCTTCAGTCGCACCGGCACGCTGTCGATTGAGATCACCCGCTCCGCGCCCAACAGATATGCACACCGAATCGCCAGCAGACCCACGGGCCCCGCCCCCCAAATTGCCACCGTATCGCCAGGCTGAATGTTGCAATTTTCAGCCGCCATGTAAGCCGTGGGAAAGATATCTGAAAGAAATAGCACCTGTTCGTCGGTCAGAGAGTCCGGAATCTTAATCGGCCCCACATCCGCATACGGCACGCGAACATATTCCGCCTGCCCACCGGCGTAGCCCCCGTTCAGATGCGAGTAGCCGAACAAACCAGCGCCGCTCGAACCGTAGACTTTCTCCGCCATCGCGGCATTCGGGTTCGAATTGTCGCAGCTGGAATAGAGCGACGCCTTGCAGAACCAACACGCTCCACAAGAGAGGGTAAACGGCACCACCACGCGGTCGCCTTTCTTCAAATTCGGTACATCCGTCCCCACCGCCACCACATCGCCCATGAACTCATGGCCTAAGATGTCCCCGCTCTCCATGGTGGGAATGTAGCCGTTTAGCAGGTGCAAATCGGACCCGCAGATAGCGGTCGACGTCACCTGAATCACTGCATCGCGCGTGCTGATAATCTTCGGATCGGGAACCGTATCCACTCTTACGTCGTTTGTGCCGTGCCAGCAAATTGCTTTCATCGATTAGAGTCCTCAGGTCTTTGTCTTTTAGCGATACGCCGGAGCGTCGCTCGCCGGGAACGAATCTTCCGATGCTTGTCGAACCGATTCTTCTTCCGAGCGTTTTTTCTTTTCCTGTTCCTGGCCGCGTCCCGATGCCTGCCCAAGATTCGTTGGCACCTGCCCAGATTCCACCATGGCTTTCAAGCGTCCCAAGTCTTCGGCGATCTGCTGCTCCGGTTCTTCGCCGAACAATTTCGCGAACAGCGCGCCCACCACGCCGCCAGGAGGATTATATTGCAACGCCACGCGAATCTCAGTCCCGCGATTTCCCGTCGCATCGGTGAAGCGCACCGAGCCGGCATTCTGCACGCTGCTACCTTCAAGCGATCTCCAGGCAATCAGTTCGCCGGGCGCTTCGTTGATGATCTCGGCGTCCCATTCCACGGTTCTTCCAGCGGGCGCATTGGCCACCCAGTGCGATGTCTTCTCGCCCGTCACGCGAACCGTCTTCAAGTGCTTCATAAAGCGCGGCAAGTTTTCCAGGTTGCGCCAGAACCCGAACACTTCTTCGCGCGGCTTGTTGATGGTGATGGCGCGCTCCACCTTGATTCCGAGTTCATAGGGAATACTCACCTGTTCGCCTTGCCCCACGGGGGCCGTTCTCATGCCCAAAAATTGATATGTATAGGTGTAGCCGGTGATGCCGCGGCGCAAAAACCCCGCACCCAAAATTGCCAGCCCCACACCCCACCCGTCGCGACGCTTTGCGCCCAGAATAGCCAGCAGCGTACCGCCCACGATCGATGCCGCACGCTCCGTTTTGCCGATGTTCGGCACGATGTAAGGCTTACCCGCAATCTCCATAATCTCCTCAGAAATGCACTAGATGAATACCCCTTAACCCTGCACGCAATTCGCCAAACGAGTTTTGGAAGCAAATGCGCTCTGTTAACTTGAAATATGAAGATTTTTAAGCTTTTGCTTCTATTGACGCCAGTGCTGGCGAGCGCGCAAACTGTGGCTCCGGTGCCGGGGGACCGCTACCATGACGGCCTTCTGGATCCCGGTGCCACACATGCCGACCCGCCGATGAGTGTCGAAGGAAAGTTCAGGCTCTATGGCAAGCGAATCGTCTCACCTAGCGCTGTCATCGGCGCCGCATTATCGGCGGGCCTGAATGAGGCGACGAACTCACCCGGAGATTACGGCCGCACCTGGGAAGGATATGGCAAGCGCTTCGGCACCGCTTACGCGCGTATCGGAATCCGCAACACGATCGCGTTCGGGCTCGATTCAGCACTGCACATCGATCCCCGGTTCTATCGCTCTCCCGATGGCGCAAGCGCTGGATCGCGCTTTTTCCATGCGGCGTCGCAAGCGGTAATCGCTCACAAAGATGGCGGTGGGGAACGCACGTTTGCATACGGTTCGGTCATCGGCGCGTTTGCCGCCGGACAAGCCACGGCGCTCTGGCTGCCTCGTCGTACCGATGGCAAAGTGGGTGACGGTTTGGTGAATGCCGGGTTGCAATTGTTCACCAACGCCGGAAGGAATGTCTTTCGCGAATTCTGGCCTGACATTCGCCGCAAAATCCGTCATAAGTAGATAGACTCATAAGAGAAAAATGAGCTTGAAGAAAATTGGAATCCTAACCGGTGGCGGCGATGTCCCCGGCTTGAATGCAGTTATCAAAACGGTGGTGTACCGCTGCCGCGAAATCGATTGCGAAGTGATTGGCATTCGCCGTGGATGGGAGGGCTTGACGCACGTAAATTTTGACGACCCTGGCAGCGTGAGCCGCTACATTCTCCCCCTTACCACCGAAAATACGCGCACCATTGACCGCACCGGCGGCACCTACCTGCACTCCTCGCGCACCAATCCGACGAAGATGAAAAAGGTTCCGGAGTTTCTCAAGTCCGAAACTTTTGAGAGCTCGCAGAACACCAAGGACGGCGTCACCAGCACCGTCTACGATATGACCCCGCGCGTGCTGAAGAACGTGGAGCACGTCGGCCTCGATTACCTCATCGCCATCGGCGGCGACGATACGTTGAGCTACGCCGCGCACCTGGATAAGAAGGGTGTCAAGGTGATTGCGATTCCGAAGACGATGGACAACGATGTGCGCAACACGGAATATTGCATCGGCTTTTCCACCGCGATTTCGCGCGCCATGGAAGCCATTGAACGCCAGCGCACCACCGTGGGTTCGCACGAGCGCATTGGCATCTTCCGCATCTTCGGCCGCGACGCCGGCTACACCGCTCTTTACACGGCCTACGTAACGTCGCTTCGCTGCTGCATTCCGGAATACAAGTTCAGCCTCGATAAGCTCGTCGATGTGGTGATGACTGATAAGCGCAAGAGCCCCAGCAATTATTCGCTCATCATCCTTTCTGAAGGCGCGCAGTGGGAAGGGTACGCGCAGCAGGATAAAGGCGAAGCCGATGCCTTCGGCCATCGCAAGAAAGCCAATGTGGGTGAGGTGCTCAGCGATGAAATTCAGAAGCGCGTTGGCGAAGAAACCATCGTTAGCGATCTGACGTACGATCTCCGCAGCGGCAGTCCTGACTTCGTCGACAAGCTGGTCGCCTCCACGTTCGCCGGCATGGCTGTCGATTGCATCAAGGCCGGTCAGCACGGCGTCATGATGGGCATCAACCACGGCTGCTATGAAGCCGTGCCCATTCCCGATCCGAAGCTGGGGCCGCGCAAGGTGGATATTCCCAGCATGTACAACGTGGATCGCTTCCGGCCCTTTTATTCCGATAAGATCGGGCTGCCCATCTTCCTCACTCGCGCGTGAATTGGCGCGGTTGGTTCCGCCGTACGCCGCGCCACTTGACGCCCGATCTCGAACGCCAGATTCGCCACGAGTTCGATCGCGCGTCTCTGGACAGCGAACACTTCCCCGAAACCATCGATCCAAGGATCTTACATGTCCAGGAGATTCTGAAATGGTTCGGCGGCTTGAACGGCAAATCTGTACTCGATGTGGGCTGCGGCAAGGGCCGGTTTGCCCGCGTCCTGCACGAACGGTTTCCGGAAGCTGAAGTTCACGGGCTCGACATCTCGCCCGCCATGTTGAAGTTTGTGCCTGCGGGCATCGCCACGCAAGTGGGCATGATGACCGCGCTGCCCTATCCCTCCGGCCGCTTCGATTTCGTCTACGCGACAGAATCTTTGGAACATGCCGTCGAAACGGAATTGGCAGTCAGCGAGATGTGCCGCGTGCTGAAACCGGGCGGCCGCCTGGTCATCATCGATAAAAACGCGGAGCACTTCGGACGCCTGCAAACGCCGGCTTGGGAGCGTTGGTTCGGGCGCGAAGAGCTCGAGCGGTTGCTGCGCCGCGATTGCCGCGAAGTGTCGAGCCGGCCTATTTCGTACTGGGAGGATGTGGCTCCGGACGGGATGTTCCTGGCGTGGTTCGCGACGAAGTAAATTGATACATCAGCGCGCCTAGCGCAACGGTGAGAATGGCCGTCAGCGACGCGCGCGGCTGCCAAATGATGCCATATACGGCCATTGCGGCGGAAGCCAAAACGTATGCTGCGGGAATCGCCGGCCATGCGAAGTTGAGCGCCGGCAGCTGCTGCCAGTGCGGTCGCCGCCGGAAGAGAAACACGGAAGCGGCAGAGAGCGCAGTGAACACGGTCAGGCTGAAGCCGATGTATAGAATCAGGTCGGGGAAGGGAGTCAGCGTCATCAGCATTGCGCAGGCCCCTTGCGCCAGGATCGCGATGACTGGCGTGCGAAAGCGCGGGTGTACGCGCGCGGCCGAAGCGAAAAAGGCGCCGTTCTTCGCCATCGCATAATACACGCGCGGCCCGATGGTGATCATCGCGTTCACCGTTGAGGTGATGGAGATCGCCATCAGCACCGCGAACGTATCGGCAATGCCGGTGCCGAACAAATTGACTGCGGCCTGCGAACCCACGGCCACCTGTCCCTTCATCTGTTCAATGGGCGTGGCATAGATGAAGATCAAATTCAGCCCCAGGTACAGCGCCGTGACAATCGTAGTGCCCGCCGCAAGCGCCAGAGGTAACGTGCGTCGCGGCTGCACCACTTCTTCGGCAACATAGGTCGCCGCGTTCCAGCCGCTATAGCCCACCATCACCCACAACAGGCTGATCACAAACTGCACAGGCAGGCTGTTGGTCGACGTCCGCACAGCATGCTCACGAAAGTGATTCATACTGCCGTGGCCTATTAGGAAGCCAAGCCCGATGAAGAGCACGATCACCAGCAGCTTGGTGCCCGTCAGTGCGTTTTGCAATCGCGCGACTGGCCTAACGCCGAAACAGTTGATCACGGTGAAAAAGCCAATCAGCGCAGCTGCCAGCACCTCCGACCAACCGAGGCGGAGTGTAAACATGCCGTTGCCCGCAGTAAAAAACGGAGTCGCGAACGCAGGAAAAAAGAAGCCTACGTAATGCGCGAACGCCAAGGCAGCTGCTGCGATGGGCGCGGAAAAGCCCGCGAAAAAAGACACCCACCCGGACATAAATCCCCACACCGGCCCATAAGCTTCGGTAAGGTAGACATACTCGCCGCCGGACGAAGGAAAGTTAATGCCAAGTTCGGAATAGCTCAACGCGCCGGCAAACGCGAATAGAGCGCCAGTCAGCCAAACAGCCAGAATCAGTGGAGCGCTGCCCAAATCCCCAGCAAGGAAGCCGGTAGTGGCAAAGATGCCGCTACCCACCATGTTTGAGACCACAAGCGCGGTAGCGCTGACGAACCCGAGTTGGCGAAGTAAGCCCGAAGCCGTAGTGGACAACTTGCTTTTCAGTTTATATGGCTGGTGAGAAAGTGAGCGAAACTCTACCGGGGATTCCGGATGATCCATCGACGGTGGCAATCAGAGCATTCAGCTTTTCAGCGGTTTCCCGCTGGCTTTCCGCCAGCTTCTGCAAGGTGTCTTCCATGACAACTTGAGCTCTCAAAAGTAACTGGTGCTCTTGAAGAAAATTCTGATGCTGCTCTTGAAAGTACTTATGCTGTTCCAGAAAGCTCTTATGGTGCTCTTGAAAAAACACGTGGTCGGCGGCCACCATGTTGAACATCGCCTCCACCCGATCCATGCGTTCGTTGATGTAACCACCGCTGCCGTTAGTTTCGGCCATGCTCTTTAATCTAATACGTAGCGCGGCCGCCGCTGGCGTCATAGCACTGGCCTGTAACAAAGCTCGCATCCGGACTAGCAAGAAAATGCACCACGGCCGCAATCTCACCCGGCTCACCGGTGCGCTTCATAGGGATGCGGTCCGTCATATAGCTCACCTGCTGCGGCGTGAGCTGTTCCAAAATCTTGGTGCGAATCACCGCCGGAGCCACGGCATTGATGCAGATGCCCTCCGTCGCCACTTCCTTCGCAATCGATTTCGTAAGCCCAATCACACCCGCCTTGCTAGCCGAATACGCACACATATTCGGATTTCCTTCCTTACCGGCAATGGACGCGATACTCACAATACGCCCATATTTCCGCTCCCGCATATGCGGCAGAACAGCCTTGCAGAAATGAAACAGCCCGGTCAGATTGATGGCGATCGCCAGGTCCCAATCCTCTTCGCTCTGCTCCCAAATCGGCGCGGCCTTGCCGGCAATGCCCGCATTGTTCACCAGAATATCGATGCGCCCGCTCCTAGCCAGCACAGCCGCCGTCGCCGCCTGCACCGACGCCGCCTTCGTGATATCCACTTCCACCGCGAACGCACCTGCCAGCGCCGCCGCCACCACTTCAGCGCCCGCCAGATCGCGATCCGCTACCACCACTTGCGCCCCCGCCGCCGCGAAGCGCCGGGCAATTGCTTCGCCCAACCCTGTCGCGGCTCCGGTGACGATGGCTGTTTGACCCGTCAGGTCGAACATGGCCGTTAGTCTTCTTTCACCACGTTGACCGTAATTTCGGCGGTCACATCGCGGTGCAGGCGAATGGATATCTTGTGCTCACCCAGCGTACGGATGGGCTCCTCCAATTGAATCTTGCGGCGCTCAATGTGGAAACCTTTCAGCTCCAGTTGATCGGCAATATTCTGAGCGGTAACTGAACCGAACAGATGATCGTTCTCGCCCACACGCTGAGCGATCGTGATCACCGTTCCATTCACCAGCTTGGCCTGCGCCTCGAATTCTTCCTTCAGCTTGGCATCCTTGCGGACGTGGGCCTGGCGCTCCTGCTCGATGATCTTGCGGTTCGAATCGGTGGCGATCACGGCCTTCTTCTGCGGCAGCAAATAGTTTCGCGCATAGCCATCGGCAACCTTCACCAGATCCCCGCGGCTGCCCAAATGGTCGATGTCTTCTCTAAGAATAATGTCCATGGGTCGGGCTCCTTAGACAGCCGCCGCGAACGGCAGCAGCGCAATGTTACGCGCCTTCTTAATGGCGTCGCTCAGGCGGCGCTGATGAGGGGCGCAGACGCCGGAAATGCGGCGGGGCACAATCTTTCCGCGCTCCGCGATAAACGCGCTCAGCAAACGCACATCTTTGTAGTTGATATCGTCGATCTTCTCGACACAAAACCGGCAAACCTTTTTGCGCCGGAAGTACTGCTTCTTGCCCGTGGCAACGGCTTTATCGCCGCCCGTGGGCCGCTGCGAAGCGCTACCCGGACGGCTGCCGCGTGTTTCTTTGGAGGATTCAGCCATGGTTAGTTCTCTCCCTTCGTCGCTTCAACGCTTTCAGGCTGCGCAGGCCCAGGCATCGCAGGCGCAGGCGCCCCCGGAGCCGCATGGCCTTCCGGCTCACCGAACATGGGCGCAGGCGCTGCCGGAGCCGGTGCTTGCGGTTGCAAAGCCTTGCGCGCGGCACGCTTATCGCGCTCTTTCTTCCGCTTATCCAAACGCTTCAAGGTCTCGTCAATCCGAACCGTCTGGAATTTGATCACTGTTTCCGCAACGCGAAGCCGGCGCTCCACTTCCTTCACCGCATCGGCTTCGGACGTAAATTGCAGCAGCACATAGCTGCCGTCTTTGAACTTGTCCACCTTATAGGCCAGGCGGCGCTTGCCCCACTTTTCCACCTTGTCCACTGTACCGCCCACCGTTGCAATGTTGGCGGTCAACTGCTCGACAAACGTGTCAATCTCTTCTTCCGGAAGATCCGGCTTCATAATGAACAGCTCTTCGTAAATTCTCATCTATCCTCTTTTGTTAGCCTCCGGCGCGACGATTGAATCTCGCCATGGACGTTTCGACGCCGTCGGCAATTATTGAATTCACCGCTTGTGCAGCAGCCCCAAGCGGCTCTTCCAATTCCTTCTTCTGCTGCCTCGAAACAGCAGCCAGCAGATAATCCGCTCCGCTTCTCAGCGGATGGCCAGGGTTCACCCCCAGCCGAACTCGTGTAAACTCTTCCGTCCCCAACTGCTCCACCACGGAACGAACTCCGTTGTGCCCTCGGGGCCGGCCGCTCGGGCGAATCCTGATCTCGCCCCACGGTAAATCCAGCTCGTCGTAAATCAAAATCAGCCGGTCGGGCCCAATCTCATGCTTCGCCATCAGCGCCTTCACGGAAACGCCGCTCAGGTTCATATAGGTCTGAGGCTTAGCCAGCAGGATTGGCGCTCCGGATTCCGAAACTCCCACGCCCGTAAGCGCCTTCGAATCCGGCCGGGTCACACGGATACCGCGTTCGGCGGCCAGCCTGTCAATTGCCAGAAACCCCAGGTTATGCGGCGAATCCGCATATTCGTCCCCCGGGTTCCCCAGGCCGGCCACCAGAAACACGGCCCGCTACTTCTTCTTCTTCGTATCGGCGGCCGGGGCTTCTTCTTCCTTCTTGCCCTTGGCCTTGGCCACTTCGGGTTCGGCTACCGCAGCCACAGGCGCCACAGCTTCGGCACGCTGACCCACCACGTGCGCAATCACCATTTCGCCCGAACTCAGCAGCCGCGCATCGCCCGGCATCGCAATTTCCGACGCGCGAATGCTCTGGCCCAGCATCAGCTCCGAAACGTCCACCGTAAAGCTGCCCGGAATATCGTCCGGCACGCACTCGATTTCCACGGAACGCGTAATAATTTCCAACTGGCCGCCCTGCAGCTTGATGCCTTTCGCCTCGCCATGCGTCAACACGGGCACGCTCACCCGAATGCGCTTCGCCAGATCGATCCGCTTCAAATCCACATGCAGCAGATTGCTCTTCACCGGGTCGTATTGCTCATCCACCACCATCACCGGAGTGGTTTCGCCGCCCGCCACTTCAATATTAAATATGGTGTTGTGCCCAGTCTTGCTGCGCAGAATCTGGGTGATGAATTTGGGGTTGACGGCGATGGCGACAGGGTCTTGAAAAGCTCCATACACCACGCCGGGAATCATGCCGCGCACACGCGTGCGCCGTGCTTCATTCTTGCCGCGGGTCTCTCGCTTTTCCGCGGCTACTACCGTATCTGTTCTCAAAAACTTCTCTCCTGGGCAAGTCCGTACGTACTGCTCGTGGGTTGCCGGCTTTAACCAAACAAAATACTAACCGATGTTTCTTCGTGTATCGATTGAACCGCCCGCGCCAGCAGCGGAGCAATCGATAAAATCTTGATCTTTGGGCTTTGCTTCGTCGCCTCCGTCGCCGGAATCGAGTTCGAAACAATCACCTCTTTCAACTCCGATCCGTTAATACGCTCAATCGCCGGACCGGATAAAACACCGTGAGTCGCACACGCCGTCACGCTTGTCGCACCGAACTTCAACAACGCTTCGGCACCCTTCACCAGCGTCCCGGCGGTATCGATCATGTCGTCTACAATCAGACAGTTACGCCCCCGAACATCACCGATCACATTCATCACTTCCGCCACGTTCGCTTCCTCGCGGCGCTTATCGATAATCGCCAAGGGTGCGTTCAGCCGTTTTGCAACCGAACGAGCCCGCTCCACACCGCCCGCATCGGGCGATACCACCATCAGATCTTTGATCTCCTGGCGTTTGAAGTACTCGATCATGACCGGCCGGAAAAACAGGTGGTCTACCGGTACATCGAAGAATCCCTGGATCTGAGCGGCATGTAAATCCACCGCCATCACCCGGTCCGCGCCCGCAGTTTCAATCAGTTGGGCCACCAGCTTCGCCGAAATCGGCACTCGCGGCTTGTCTTTTCTATCCTGACGACCGTATCCATAGTATGGTAACACCGCCGTGATCCTTTCGGCCGAAGAGAGTTTCAGCGCCTGAATCATCAACAGCAATTCCATCAGGTGCTGATCCACCGGGCAGCACGTGGGCTGCACCACGAAGCAATCCGCGCCGCGAACATTTTCGCCAATCTGCGGATTCGTCTCGCCATCCGAAAACTGCTTGATCTTCGCCTTGCCAATTTCCAGGCCAAGCGATTGCGCCATCTCTTCAGCCAGCGCGGGGTTGGCCCGGCCGGTGAAGATCTTAATACGTTCCGGATTCATTGCGCGTACAGGCTTCGGGGCGGCCATAAATCACCTTGCGTATGAGGTTTGAGGAGCCTGTTCCATTGGGAGCGATAGCGGGACCTGGTCAGAAGAGAGATGGCGACAGCACCTTCCCCTTTTTCAAATTGTACGACGCGCGCGACTGTTTCTTTCGTGTGACAAAGCCCAAAAATCGCCGAACCGCTGCCCGACATCAACGCTTGCTGCGCGCCATGCTCAAGCAAACGCTGTTTCAAAGAGGCAAGACGCGCATGTTGCGGGAAAACGACGGCTTCGAAATCGTTCACCAGCGGCGCCGAAAACGGCTCACGCACACTCTCCTCAAACGCCCGCTTCTTGCCTTCCGGATCGGTCAACGTCAGGGCTCAGCGTCCTGATAGGCATCGGGTGTCGAAACGTGAATTCCAGGTTTGAGCAACACGCCTGGCAGGGCAGGGAAGTCTTCTATCGGGTACAGCTCTTCACCGCGCCCCAGCCCCAGCGCCGTGCCGCCCAGCAGGAAAAAAGGAACATCGCTCCCCAGGGGCGCAGCCAACTCAAGCAGCTTTGCAAGCGGCACCACGCGCCCTGCCAGCACCGGAAGCGCCAGCAGAACCGCCGCCGCATCCGATGAGCCTCCCCCCAGCCCCGCGCCCATCGGAATGCGCTTCTCAATCGCGATATGAACCGCCCCGCCGATCCCCATCTCGCCGAACAGCGCGTAAGCCGCGCGCGCCGCCAGGTTGTCGGGAACCTCGTCCATCCCCGCAACCGTAACCGACACCGCCTCCGCCGGGGTAAACGAAATGGTCAGCCGGTCGGCCAGCGAAATAGTCTGAAAAATGGTGCGAAGTTCGTGATACCCATCGGGCCGCTTCCCCAAAACGCGCAACCCCAAATTGATCTTCGCGTTGGCGGCCACCCGTGCCGTCCGTGTTTCCATCTAGTAATGCAGTAGAGAGAAAATGTCTCTTCCGGCAAGCTTCTTACGGCCGTCCAGAAAATCGAGCTCGATCACGAAGCCCAGCCCCGCCACAACGCCACCCCGCTCTTCCACCATTTGCGCAACAGCCGAAGCCGTGCCGCCGGTAGCCAGCAAGTCGTCGATGATCAACACGCGATGCCCGCTCCCCACGGCGTCGCGATGCATCTGCAGCGTGTCGGTGCCATACTCCAGATCGTAGGAAACCGACACGCAATCGGCCGGCAGCTTCTTCGGTTTGCGCACCGGCACAAAGCCCGCACCCAACGCATACGCCAGAGCGGGCGCGAAAATAAATCCACGCGCTTCAATGCCAATCACGGTATCGATGGCGGTGCCGTGATAGTGGCTCTTCAACCGGTCAATCACCTCACGCAGACCGCCCGCGTCTTTCAAAAGCGTGGTGATGTCATAGAAAAGGATGCCCGGCTTCGGAAAATCCGGAACTTCCCGAATCAGCTGTTTCAAATTGTCCATTGGTTCAAGCGTTCAGTGCGCGATTGAAAAGGAACTGTATTGTCCCACAGGCGACTCGCGTTCCTCAACGCCCCGCACGCTGGCTCCCCTCGGCCCCAGGCGCAGGTGCCCCGCAAGGCGCGAAAGCTGCTCCTCAGTACCGCTGGCAATCACTTCCACCGACCCATCGTCCAGGTTCCGCACCGTTCCCTTCAGCCCCAACTCGGACGCAATCTGCTTCACGAAATACCGGAAGCCCACGCCCTGAACCGTGCCCCGCACCACATAACGCCGTGCCGCGATCACAAACTCCGCGCCACCCGAAACCCAATCATCCGGTGCCCCTGCACGCTCGGCCAGGCCGCCGTCCGCGCATAAGTCCGCAAGTCGAACCCATCTTCAAAAAACGTTCCGCCCCTCATCACGCGATACGCCCCACTCTCCGGACCCTTAGGATTCTTCTTCGGCGAAACAGAATAGTAATCGCGCCCGTACCAATCCGCGCACCACTCCATCACATTGCCCGCCATATCCATCGCTCCATACGGCGAAGCGCCACTGTGCGTTTGCGCCTCTCCATGTTTGGAGCCGTCGTAATACCCCACCGCTTCCCCGGTATCGTAGGGCTTCGAGCCCACATAATTCGCATAGCTCCGGTCAATGTTATTGCCCCAGGGATACCGCCGCTGATCGGTGCCCCGCGCCGCCTTCTCCCACTCCGCCTCGGTCGGCAACCGGTACGTTTTGCCCGTCTTCGCGCTCAGCCAATTGCAATACGCAGCCGCGCCATCGTAATTCACGCCCTGCGCCGGATAATTGTCAGAGCCCGGCGTCGCGCCTCCATGATTCTTCGCGTCCGTCCAATACGGAATCTGGTCCTTCGGCATCACCCGCCCTTCCGGCCAAAACTTCTTGTCGTCATAGCCAGGGTCGTCTCGAAACTTGCGCCACTGCGCGTTGGTCACCTCGAACTTGCCGATATAAAATGCATCCAGCTCCACCGTATGCACCGGCCGTTCGCGCGATTCGCCATCGCCAAAGTTATCGCCCATCTTGAACGCGCCCGCCGGCACCAGCACCAACTCACCATAGCCATCGTCAACGGTAGTGGGCCCACCCACCGCCGCCAGCAGCATCAGAAGCGGAACAATCACTCCACGCCTCCGCCCGGCAGGAATCCGTCATAGCGCAAAAAGTGTTCCAGGCGCCCCATCCAATCGCTAAAGTTCGCGCTCGCAAAGCCGGTCCCGAATCCATGACGGCCTTTCTGATACAGATGGATCTCCGCTACAGCGCCCGCTTTCGTTAAATCCATAAACAACTGCGCCGAACCGAGCGATGCGCCTTTATCCAGCTGCGCCGCCAGCAAAAACGTCGGCGGAAAATCTTTAAGCTGTTCGCCCTCGCCAGGGCGTCCCGCTGAATACACCATCACCAGATAATCTGGCCGCTCGTCTCCGGCGTGAGAGGCAGTCGCCGAACCAACCGCACGCGCCAAACTCGACCCCGCCGAAAATCCAATAAAGCCCACCTTCTTCGCATCCAGGCCGAACTCCGCCGCATGCTGCCGCACCACCTGCAAGGCTCGCTTTCCATCGAGCAAACGCGCATCTTCGCCGTAGCGCGGAGCCAGGCGATAGGTCAGCACAAACGCCGTCACCCCCCAATCGTTATAGTGCTCCGCCACTTCCATGCCTTCGCAGCCGTACATCAGCATGATGTTGCTGCCGCCCGGCGCAATCACCACGGAGCCGCCGTTGCGCTTCCCCGCGGGCGGCTGAAACACTGTCAGGAACGGCTTATCCAGCGGCCCATCGCCCTTCGCCAGAGGCACCTGCCCGTCTTCCCAAAGTGGAATGTTGTAAGCCACCGGCATGCCCTTTGGCATCGTGGAGGTGGACGCGGCAAAAGCCGTCGCCGTGAACGCCAGCAAAACTGCAAATCGCATGATCATGATCTCTCCCTCAAGCGAAATCATTCTATCGCGTCGGCGTATACTGGCGAATATCCGAAGGAACGCGAACATGACCCGACGAACTTTACTCCAGGCCGCAAGCACCGCCGCCCTTGCGCAAGCCCAAACCAAGATCGCCCCAAGTGATAAGATCCGCATCGCCACCATCGGCCACGGCGGCATGGGCCAGGGCGATACCGGCTACGCGCGCTCCATCCCCGGGGTCGAGCTCGTCGCCGTCTGCGATCTGTACGATGGCCGCCTGGCCCGCGCGAAAGAACTCTATGGCGATCGGATCTTCACCACGCGCGATTACCGCGAGATCCTGAACCGCAAAGATATCGACAGCGTCATCGTAGCCACGCCCGATCACTGGCATTCCGTCATCTCCATCGCCGCCATGGAAGCGGGCAAAGATGTCTATTGCGAAAAGCCCATGGTCCACGCCATTAGCGAAGGCAAGGGCGTCATCGACGCGCAGGAACGCACCGGCCGCATCTTCCAGGTAGGCAGCCAATATGTAACGTCAGTCGTTTACCAAAAAGCCAAAGAGCTTCTGCAATCGGGCGCCATCGGCACGCTCAACATGGTGGAAGCCTGGCTGGACCGCAACACGTCCATGGGTGCCTGGGAATATTCCATTCCGCCCGACGCCACGCCCGCCACCGTCGATTGGGACCGCTTCCAGGGCAGCGCCCCGAAGCACGCCTTCGATAACAAGCGCTTCTTCCGTTGGCGCAATTATCAGGATTACGGCACCGGCGTTGCGGGCGACCTTTTCGTCCACCTGCTCAGCGGCCTCCACACCGTGACCGGCTCCATCGGCCCGGAGCGCATCATGTCCACCGGCGGCCTGCGTTACTGGAAGGATGGCCGCGACGTGCCCGACGTGATGAATGCGCTGCTCGATTACCCGGCCCAACCGACGCACCCCGAATTCACACTCTCGCTACGTGTGAATTTCAAATCCGGCGGCGGCAAAGAGCTCTTCGGCTTCCGTTTCATCGGCAGCGACGGCGTCATGAACACCAGCATGACCAGCCTGACAATTTCAAAAATTCCTCAGGAAAGCGAGCCCGGCTACAGCCTCGATACGTTTCCCAAAGCGATTCAGGAACAGTACCTGCGCGAGTACCGCGCCAAGTACCCCGAACAGCGCGCCACCGCCGACGCGCTCCGCCCCGACAGCGACCAACACTTCGCCCCGCCTTCGAGTTACAACACACATCGCGAACACCACCGTGCTTTCTACGATTCCGTCCGCAGCCGCAAACGCCCCGTCGAAGATGCGGTCTTCGGCTTTAGAGCAGCCGGTCCCGCGCTACTGTCAAACACCAGTTACTTCGAAAAGCGCATCTGTAAGTGGGACGCGACCAAGATGGTCGCGGTCTAAGTCAACTTACTTTGCGAAGCCTCTTACTTTTCACCTTCCTCTGCCAGATCGCTGGAGCACAAAACACCGCGCCCGCAGCTGAGCAAATCGCTATAGCTCACCAAGCCGGCGAGTTCGATGGTGTCGTCGTTCTTTCCCAAAACGGCAAAGTTGTCAGCGCGTCCGCATTCGGTTTCGCCGACCGTTCGACAAGCACTGCGCTTCGTCCCGGCACCATCTTCCGCCTTGCCTCACTCACCAAGCAAGTAACAGCGCTGCTGGTGATGCAGGAAGTTTCCGCAGGCCGCTTGACGCTTGACCGCAAGGCTGGCGACGTGCTGCCCTCGCTCGCCGATTCGGCCGCCCGTGTCACCGTTCGCCAACTTCTGCAGCACGTCTCCGGTCTTCCCAACCCCAGCGACGGACCCGAAGACAAAGTGCCACCCTTCTACACACGCAGCAGGAATCTGGCCGCGGGTTCTCTTGAATTCTGCACCGGCGCTGCCAAGCGCGAACCTGGTGGAAAGTTCGAGTACAACAATTGCGATTACATCGTGCTGGGCGCTCTTCTGGAAGCCATCGCGCATAAGCCTTTCGCCGCCATCCTGCAAGAACGCGTCATTAACCCCCTCAGCTTAAAAAGTTGGGGGATGTTTCCAGCCGTTCCGAAACAAGCCCCCCGCGTGGCCCTCGCCTACAAAAAAGATGGCACCATTGACGACCCGCAAAATCCCGCCGCCTACGGGGCCTCAGGCGGCCTCTACGGCAATGCGCTCGATGTCGCCAAATGGAACGATGCGTTGCTCACCCACAAGCTGCTCTCCCCAGCGCTCACCGAAGAAATGTTCCGCGCCGACCCGAAGCTTTACGGCGAAGCACTCGGGTCCTGGGCGTACGATTCACCCTGCACCACGCCGCCCACGCACGTCATCGAGCGCCAAGGCGAAATGGGCTCCACGCGCTTACTCAGCTTGCTGCTACCCCAACGCAATGCCTCGTTAGTCATCATCGCCAATGCTGATGGTCAAGACTTTTTCAACACTTACTCCAGGCAAGGCCTGGGTTACAAAATCCTCTCAGCGTGGTTAGCCGGAGAGTAACTACCAAATCCGCCGCACGCCGAACCCATCTAACTTCGCATCGGAGCTAATTACTGGAATGTCCAGGGCAATAGCCTGCGCCGCAATCATCCTGTCAAACGGATCTTTGTGCGCCCCAATCAGCCGACCCGCGCGCAGCGCATGATCAACGCCGATAGGCAGTAGCACATAGCCCGCTTTACTGACTTCTTCAAGGAAGCGAGCTTCAAACCCTACCGCAACAGTCAGCTTACCGAGTCGAACCTTGGTGGCGATTTCCCAGGCGGAAACAGCGGAAACCAGCAACACATGTTTATCGTTCTCAAGAATATCTGCGGCGACCCTGCTGAGAGACCTACCGGAAAAGGCGGCAAACAACAGGGCATTCGTATCCAAAAGAAACATCACTCACCCTCGCCATTCCAAAGACGCAGTTCATCCTCCGGCAATGGTTCCCAAAAAGCATCGGTTAACTTAAAATTCGGGTCTTCCATGAACCCGACACGCTTGTGCTTCACCCGCTCAATCGCCTCAATTTTAGCAACCGGAGTCTTGCTGCGCCCCGAGGTCAAAATCACAGTCTCGCCTTCCTGTGCTTTCTTTACCAGCTCAGACAAATTTGTCTTTGCCTCGAACATGGTCGCGGTAATCATACTGCTAGGCTATCTTAGCTAACCAATCTCTTCAAGCCGGGCTGTCGTCTGTTTTTTCACCTGCAGCCGATTAGCTCGCGGAACCCGCTAGAAAATTTGGCAACCCGGCCGCGACGAGCAGCCTGGTCCACTCGTCAATCTTGATTCACCACTGGTTGCCCACTAGCTACGGCAGCGAGCTTACCAGCCCAATTCACCCAGACAGCAATAGCTCGCGAGTAACTCGCCAAATCCACCAACGCCTAAGCCGGCACCAGCTCCAACACCCGCTTAAACTTACACTCCCCATTCGGACACTGCAGCACCGCCCCCGCCTTCAAATACTTCTCCACCATGTACGGGCTGCTGCACTCCGGACACTTCTCATCCACCGGTTTTGCCCACGCCACAAAATCGCATTCCGGATACCGCGTGCACCCAAAGAACGTCTTCCCCTTCTTCGACCGCCGCTCGCTGATATCGCCTTCCGAACACTGCGGGCACTTCACCCCAATCGTCTTCTGCTTCACATGCTTGCACGCCGGATAATTGCTGCAAGCCACAAACTCACCGAAGCGCCCGAACTTCTGCACCATGTTGCTGTCGCACGCCGGGCACTTCTCTTCCAGCGGCACATCGGCCTTCTTCTGCACCCCGCCAATCTGCTTCGTCGTCTTGCAATCGGGGTATCCCGTACACGCCAAAAACGTTCCGAACCGGCCCTTCTTCAGCACCATCGGGCGCCCGCAGTTCTCGCAATATTCCTCTTCGCCCTGCTCCGACAAATCCGCGCCTTCCACATCCGGCAGATCCACCGTCAGCTCACGCGTAAACGTGCAATCCGGATATCCCGTACACGCGATGAAGCTGCCGTGCTTGCCCCACTTGATCACCAGCGGCTTCTCGCATTTCTCGCACTTCAGGTCCGTCGGCTTTTCCATCCGCTTCACATCGGTCATGTGCTGTTCGGCATGCTCGATGTCTTTGGTGAAGCGGTCATAGAAGCCGGCCATGGCAACGCGCCAATCTAATTTGCCGTCTTCGATATCGTCCAGCTCTTCTTCCATTCGCGCCGTATACTTCACGTCGAAAATGTCGTTGAAGCTTTCCAGCAGTAGGTCGCAAACCACCATGCCCAACTCAGTTGGCTTGAACTTGCCGCCTTCCTTGGTCACATATTCGCGGTCCTGAATCGTCGAAAGAATGGAAGCATACGTCGATGGCCGTCCCACCCCATCGCTCTCCAGCTTCTTCACCAGCGTGGCTTCGTTGTAGCGCGGCGGCGGCTCTGTAAAATGCTGCTCCGGCCGCAGCGCCTTAAACTTCAGCACCTCGCCCTCAGTCACCAGCGGCAGCTTGTGCTTCAGTTCTTCATCGTCCTCGTCGCGAACGTCTTTGCCTTCCTCATACACCGCCAGGAAGCCATCGAACTTCGGTACCGACCCCGTCGCGCGAAACAAATAATCCGTGCCCGTCGCGCCCTTCGCCATCACATCGATCGTTGTCTGATCGAACACCGCCGGCATCATCTGGCTCGCCACAAAGCGCATCCAAATCAGCCGGTAAACCTTCAGCTCATCTTCCTGAAGATACTTCGCCACTTCGTCCGGAGTATGCAGAACGCTAGTGGGCCGAATCGCCTCGTGCGCGTCCTGCGCGTCCTTCTTGGTCTTATAAATATTCGCGTCTTTCGGCAAATACTGCGCGCCATATTTGTCCGAAATAAACTGCCGCGCCTCCGTCAGCGCATCCGGCGAAACGCGCGTCGAATCCGTACGCATGTAGGTGATCAAACCCACCGCGCCTTCGCTCCCCAACTCCACGCCCTCATACAAGCGCTGCGCAATCATCATCGTGCGCTTCACGCTAAAACGCAGCTTGCGGCTCGAATCCTGCTGCAGCGTCGACGTGATGAACGGCGCCACCGGGTTCCGCCGCTTCTCTTTCGTCCCGACTGCCTTAACCGTGTACTGGACGTTCTCCAAATCCGCCAGCAGCGCATCCGAAGCTTCCTGATTCCCAATCGCCGGGTTCTCATCGTTCTTCTTGAACAGGCGCGCCGTCAACACCGGCGGCTTCTTCGCGTTCAAGTCGAGATCGAGCGTCCAGTATTCGTCCTTTACGAAGGCCCGAATCTCGCGCTCCCGCTCCACAATCACGCGCACCGCGACCGTCTGAACACGCCCCGCCGATAGACCGCGACGCACCTTGTCCCACAGCAGCGGCGAAATCTTATAGCCCACCAGCCGGTCCAGCACACGCCGCGCCTGCTGCGCTTCCACCAGATGCACATTCACCTGCAAAGGCTTCTCAAACGCCTTCTGAATGCTGCTTTTGGTGATCTCGTTGAACATCACGCGGAAAATTTGCTGCTTGCTTCCCGCCTTCGGCTGCAGCTCTTCCTGCAAGTGGTAACAGATCGCCTCACCCTCGCGGTCAGGATCGGCCGCCAGATAAATGGAATCCACTTTCTTGGCGGCCGCCTTCAACTCCGCCATCAACTTTTTCTTACCTTCAATCACCTCGTAATGAGGCTCGAACCCGTTGTCCACATCCACCGACAAATTCTTCTTCGGCAAATCTTTTACATGGCCAAGTGACGCTTTCACCACGTACTGGTTGCCCAGATACTTGTTGATGGTCTTCGCCTTCGCCGGTGATTCTACTATTACTAAAGCCTTGGCCATTTCGCTTGTTCAATCCCTATCACGGTATCCACACTCTAACAAAGTTTTTTCCGGGCAACTGTTTCGCAAGCCCCATCATCTCCAGCTCGAAAAGCGCGGCTAACAATTCGGAAGAGGACGCGTCCGTCTCGTCCACGAGTGTATCCAGATGAATCGGAAGGTCTAGTTTGAGCCGCCCCAGCAGCTTTCTGGCCGTCTCACCTTCCGGTCCTATTAATAAGGATGATTGATGGGGCCCAGAAGTTGCGTCCTCCACGCTCACCCCCTGTTCCAGCAGCCTTTCCCGGCCCGATTGGATTAACCGGCGCTGCGCATCGGGCGGCAAATCCACAATCACATCATTCCAATCCTGCACCAGTTTCGCGCCTTGTTTGATCAGCAGATTCGGCCCCCAACTCAGCTTCGACGTCACGTTCCCCGGCACCGCGAACAGCTCCCGCCCCTGATCGAGCGCCAACTTCGCCGTAATGGCCGACCCCGAATATTGCGCGCCCTCCACCACCAGCAACCCCACCGAAAGGCCGCTCACGATGCGATTCCGAATCGGAAAATTCTGCGGAAACGCCACCGACCCCATCGGAAACTCGGAAATGATCAGCCCCTTCTCCGCAATCTCGCCAGCCAGCTTCCGGTTCTCCGAAGGATAAACCACGTCCACGCCGCAGCCCAGCACGGCAACAGTCATACCGCCCGCAACCAATGCCCCCCGATGCGCCGCCGTATCGATCCCACGCGCCATCCCGCTCACAATCGTAAGTCCCGCACGCGCCAGGTCCCCCGCAAACCGCTCCGATACAGCTGACCCATACGGCGTAGGCCTCCGCGTCCCCACAATCGCCACCGCCAGGGTATTCAACAGCGACGCATTCCCCCGCGCAAACAACACCACCGGCGGATCGAAAATCTGCCGCAGCAATTCCGGATACCGCGCATCGCCCATCGTGACAGCAAACGCACCCGCATCGCGCATCTTGTCCTGCTGGTCCACGGCCTCTTCGAACGAACAGCCGGATGCAATCGATTGCGCGACCGCCCCACTAATCCCGCACATCTCCAGCTCCGTCCGCGACGCCCGAAAGATAGCCTGCGGAGTCCGGAATCGTTCTGTCAGCGCCAGCGCTCTCCGCGTCCCCAAACCCGGCACCAGCCGAAGTGCAAGCCAGTGCAATTCTTCATCGCGAGTGATTGTTTGGGAAGCAGAAGAGGACATGAGAAGTAAGAATGGTGCCCACCCGCCCCTGTATTTCTCATTACTGCATTTCTCTAGGTTTGACTTAATTAAGTCTAGGCTGAGATCATGGCCTTATGAAGTCCGCAAGCATTCGAACCAGCCTCGACCTGCCGCGCGATCTACATAGCAAACTTCACGAACTTGCCGCTAGCAAAGGCTGCTCGGCCCGGCAACTAATTTTGCAGAGCATAGAAAACGCGATTTCGGCTTCAGAGGTCGCAAAACCCAAGCGTCGCTTAAATCTCAATCCCCCAATCGTGCCCTCCCGGGGAAAGCCATTCGACCTCACGTCCGAGCAGATCTATGACCTCATCAAGCTTCCCTGACATCAATGTCTGGCTTGCCTTGCTCCTCGCCGATCACGTCCATAGAGAAATTGCTCTTGCTTGGTGGAACACGAACTACGACGACCGGATTTACTTCAACAGGTTTACTCAACTCGGAGTTTTGCGTCTATTGACTACGTCGGCTGCCATGAATGGCAAGCCTCTCAACATGCAGCAGGCCTGGGCCGCTTACGACCGCCTATTTAAAGACGATCGCGTCGTCTTTGCCAGAGAACCGGCATATGTGGAGATGACGTTCCGCAAAATAGCCGCCACTTCCCTAGCCTCGCCGAAACTCTGGGCCGATGCGTGGCTTGTTGCATTTGCAGATCAAAGCAGTTCCGTCGTGGTCACGTTTGACCAAGGGCTAAAAAAGAAGTTCAAACGATGCTTGCTGCTCGCCGGAAACAAGGCACACTGACGTTAGCAGTCCGCAGTGAACACAGCAGCAGCTGACCCTGACCTAACCCTGCACCATGAAACAGAAGCCCCTACTTCGAAGGCCGGCGACGCCCAACTCATCTATTTCGCGAAACGCCTCCGCGACGCCACCGACCTCGAAGCCCTACTCACGCGCCTCCCTGACACCACGCAAAACCGGCTCTCACTCCCGTCGAAGTGTCATCCTTCGAAAAACTACACCGCCCTTCAGAGTAAGCGTCCCTCACGCTCCGTCCACCATCTTGTCCGCGCGAACGAACACGCTCTGAGCTGTTCCGGCAATATCTTCAATGGAATAAATCACCTTCTCGTCATGACAAGCCGGCGCATCGGTCGCGCATAACGAGTTACCCCGCCACACCCCAACCGGGCTTGCCGCCGCCAGCTCAACGCACACTGCGAAGACAAAGCAAATAATTCGCATCGAACGCTAAAATTGTAACGCCCCATGAAACAGGAAGCACCATACTTCGAAGGCCGCGACGCCCAACTCATCTATGTCGCCAAACGCCTCAGCGACGCCACCGAACTTGAAGCTCTGCTCACGCGCGAGAACGTAGACTACGGCGTCGAAGCCGACACTTACACTGGCGGCTTGCTCTTCCGCACCCAGCGCGTCGGCGCGTTCTTCTATGTGCTTCCCGAAGCCGCCCAAGCCGCCCGCGACCTGCTCAAAGCCAACGGCTGGAAGCCAGCGCCGCCCAGCTAAATCTTCACATCCCGCAGTTCCGCAGCCCGCATCTCCGGCACCGTATCCGCCAAAAACGTCCCCGCCCCCGTCTCCACTCCCGCCAGATACTTCAACTTAGTCGCGCTCCGCTGAATCGGAAAAAACTCAATATGAAAGTGAAAGTAAGGATGCTCCCCACGCACCGGAGCCTGCCGCACCACCATCATCAACGGCATTATCATCTTATAGAGTGCGTCATACTTCAGCCGCACCACTCGCATCAGTTCCGCCAGGCCCGTCTTCTCCGCGTCACTCAAATCGGCTAACTTCCCCACATGCCGGCGCGCATAAATCTGCATCTCGGAAGGGAAGCGCGCCGCAAACGGCACGAACGCCGTGAAGTAGTCATTCTCTTCCACAATGCGCCGCCCATCCGCCTTCTCGCCTTCCAGCACATTGCAATAAACGCACTCCCCGCGCTGCCCGAAATACGCCTGCGCCGCCGCCAATTCCCGCTCCACATACGGCGGAATAAACGGAAACGAATAAATTTGCCCATGCGGATGCGGCATCGTCACTCCGATCGCCACACCCGTATTTTCAAAAATATAAACCAGCGCAATATCCGGGTTCGCCCACAACTCAACCGACCTTTGCGTCCACAAATCGATCACCTTGCGCCAGTGCTCCGCGCTCAACTGCGAAGGCGGCAGATTGTGGTCGGGATGATAGATCACCACATCGCAAGCCCCGCGCGCGCCCGTAGTCCCAAATAAATCCCCCGCCTGCGCCCCATCGAACGGCTCATATTCAGGCGAAAATGCCGGAAAATCGTTCGGATACAAAAACACATCGTAATGTTCCGGCACCTTCCCCGACCCCGGGTCGAACGGACAATAATCCTTCGGCATCTGCGGCCGGTCCTGCCGGTTCGCCGCCACCGCCACCCACTCCGCCAATATCGGATGCCACCGCAGTTCGCTCATGATTCACTCGCCGTATCCCAACGGCCATCCCTTTCAGTCGTCATAGCCGCTGAAATAAAGCACGTTCTCGTGATGCACAATGCCTACCCGCAACTTGTCCAGCCACCCTTGAAGTCCTAAAACTTCTCGCGAAAAATCGTATTCCCGGGCAAAATACACAAAGCTCTCGAATTGAAATTGTAGGAAGCTAAGGTTCACGAAGTGCCCGTAAGCAATAAAGTGGCCGGCCGTAGTAGAAAAGGGTTGCTCCTCACCGTGCTCGATATCCAGGCCCAATTCTTCGCCCCGCTCCCTTTTAAATATGCAGAAGGAGGCGCCTGTATCCACCTTCGCAAGAATGCCCACAGTTCTACCTTCTTGCGCCGCCAGCGTAATAGGAATTTCAATTCCTATCTTCGAATTTCCGTACGAGAACTTGGTGCGATATGACAGATAGTCCAATCTCACCAACCTCCGAAGGGAAGCTCTTCGGTTTCCACTTTGATTACCAGGGCGCGCGGTCGTTGCTCCCTCACCTTGTCGTACACTTCTCGCGCAGTCTGGCCAACCGCAAGAAGGCTGGACCCTTGCAACGCGATCCACTGTCCCTTATAGCTCTCGCGATTTTCGGACAGCCACCTAAGGGCTGCCTTATCGTTGCGATCACGCTCAATTCGTTCGCCGGTGGAATGAAGCATAACCCCAGCTTGGCGTGCTCCGGCCAAAGAGCGTGGACTCCTTGAAACATCCGCAGTTGTGAAAGGCAATTCCAAAAACTGGAAATCGAACCCGAAGTTCCGCTCCAATTCACTTCCCAGATGGCTCATACAGTTGCCTCTTCCAACCCCAATCCCAACAAAGCCAAACCCGCAACTTCTTCATCCAGCATTTTGGCGGCAACTTCCGGAAAGCCTTCCGATTGTGCGAAACGCCGCTCAAGCCGAACATACACGCCTTGCTTGTACTTCATCGATTTGTCAATAATCAGCATTCCGTCCCTCCGGTGTATTGCAACGCCGTAAAAGTTAGCATTGCCCAACTTCTCCCTGTTCACCAGTGCGCCACTAAGAGCTTGAAAGTCGCTGGTCTCGGAAACCACGTGCATAGCCAATACAGCTTCTTGCGCGTGACAAGTCGCGCCGGTAATCTCGTTCACTGCGCCCGATGCTTGTTCAAAGGCCAGCACCAACTTCGACGCCTGCGACCACTCTGTATTCCGCGCACTGAACCTCACCGCATCCAGACCCACTCGAATGGCGGAATCCAGCTTGCGAATTTCAACATTCAGGAACGTATTCCCAATATGAGCCTCGTCGCTATGTAACTCGAAGTCGCTGAACTCAACGTCGAACTCCCGAAGCGCTTCGCGAAGAGGACCGATAAACGGATTCGGCACAACCCACCTTTCCACCCACGACGTCGCAAACCGCTGCGTTAATTCGAAAAGCGATTCCGCAATCTGCGGCCCCGGTCCATTCACCTGCACAGAATCGATTCTATCGAACCCTACAAACTCCGCACGCCCATAGCCATCACATCGTCCACGCGAATCATTTCCTTCACCACAAACGGCTCCCCATACCGGCACCCAATCAAATTTCCATAGTGCCGCGCCACCCCGCCCAGCCGCTCGCGAATCTCCACCTCATCCGGAAACAGCGCGCCGCCTTCCACGCTTGACCCATATTGCGACCCATAACAAAACAGCGCCTCCATCCTGCGCTCGAACTGCCCCGAAACATCCACCACGAACGAAGGCTTCACATCCGCATACAAACTCGCATACAAAATCTTCTCCGGCCGGTGCGGCTCCGTATACGGATCGATCTTCTTCAGCCCCGCCAGAAAGCACGCCTCATACGCCATCTCCGTCGCGCGGTAATGGTCCGGGTGCCGCGCCTCCCAATACGGTAGAATCACCACCCGCGGCCGCAGTTCGCGAATCCTCGACGCAATCGTGAACCGCCCCGCCAGGCTATTCTCCAGCCGCGCATCCGGCATATGCAGATTCTCACGATGCCCCACCAGCATCTTCTTCGCCGCCGCCTCGCTCTCCCGCACACGCTGCTCCGGCGTCCCGCGCGTCCCCATATCGCCCGCCGTCAAATCGATCACGGCCGTCCGGTACCCCGCCTCCGCCGCGCGAATCAGCGTCCCCCCGCACGTCTGCTCCACATCGTCCGGATGCGCCGCCAGCGCCAGCAAATCCACCTGCCTGCCCATCACCACCTCACCACGCCACGCCGCGCATACTGCCTGTTCGCCCCCATGACAGTCACCAGCACAATGCCCGCGATAAACCCGCCAATGTGCGCCCACCAAGCCGTGCCGCCTTCCGTCAACGGAGAGTAAGCTACCGACCCCACGCCATTAAACACCTGCGTCAAAAACCAATACGGCAAGAAGAACAGCGCCGGCACTTCCACTCGCGTAATAAACACAAACAGAAACACCAGCGTCAAAATCCGAGCCCGCGGAAACTTAATCAGGTAAGCTCCCATCACGCCCGCAATCGCCCCGCTCGCCCCCACCGTCGGCACGTGCGACCCCGCATGAAACAGCACCTGCGCCAGCCCCGCCAGCACCCCGCTCGCCAGATAGAACAGCAGAAATTTCCCGCTGCCCATCGCGTCTTCCAGGCTCCTCCCGAACGCCCACAGAAAGATCATGTTCCCGATAATATGCAGCCACCCGCCATGCAGGAATAACGACGTCACCAGCGACGTAGCCGTCACCCTATCCGCGAACAATGCGTAATGCGCAATGAAATAGTTCCGGCTGTAAGGGTCAATCTGCATCTCATGCAGAAACACCATTACATTAATCGCGATCAACAGCAGCACCACCACCGGGCGCCCACGTCGCGCTTGATCGTCGTGAAGAGGAAACATCTAACTCTTCAAAACTCCCGCTTCACAAACTCAGAATGCGCCCGCCGTTCCGCTCTCGCCATCAACGCGCGCACTTCCGCAACGCCGCGAATGGCCCCACGCGCACCGATCGCCGTGCAGTTCAAAGCCGCCATCGCGTTCGCGAAATCCAGCGCCTCACCCGTGGGCATTTCCTGCAAAACAGCATAGCAAAAGGCTCCATGGAACACGTCTCCCGCGCCCGTCGTATCCACGCAATTCACCACAAACGCGGGCGAATAATGAAACTTGCCATCCACCAGTGCCAGCGCCCCATGCGCCCCCAGCGTCATCGCCGCGCACCGCATTCCATACTCATCCCGCAACGCCGTGAGCGCCCTGTGCGGATCTTCTATCTTGGTCCACCGCCCCGGAAATTCTGAGCTCGCCACCAGATAATCCACATTCTTCAGCACCTCTTCGAACCCCGGATAAATCGTGTCCACATCCACCGTCACCGGAATCCCATGCGCTCTCGCCACCCGCGCCGCGTGCGCCACCGCCTGCGTATCGTGCCCATCGATGTGCAGCATCCGGCTCCGCCGAATCTCCTCATCCGGCACATCCTCCGGCCGCAGCGCCAAACACTCCGGCCGCTGCCAAAACACCGTCCGCTCCCCCGTCGATTGGTCGATCACAATGTACGCCGATTGGTTCGCGCAGTTCTCCCGCACGTGCACATGCTCCAGGTTCACGCCCGACCCGCGCAGGCTCTCCATCTGCACCCGCCCGCGCTCATCGTCCCCCAGCGTGCCCACATACTTCGTCCGCAGCCCCAGCTTCGCGCAAGTCACCATCGCGCTCGCCACCTGCCCCCCGGGGCTCAGAATTTCTTCATGAAAAGGCACCTTGCCCCCATACGCCGGAAAATGCGAAATAATCAGCAGCGTATCGGTCGCATTCAGCCCAATACCCAGCACATCGTATTCAGTCGTCAAGCTCCCAGTCTTCCACAACTCTGTTACACTCCCTCACCAGGAGTTTCACTAACATGCAATTACCAGGTCTCTGTATCGCGCTCTTCGTCACCGCAAGCGCCCTCTGTGCCGCCGACCCCCTCGTGGGCACTTGGACCTACCAACATGCCGGTTCCAAAGGTGCGCTTCTTCCTAAGGCCTCTACGGTCGTAATTACTGAAGAGGGCGACACGAACATAGTCTCAGTCAACTCAGTAACCGCGGACGGCTCCCCCTTTGTATACAAATACACGCTGCCCAAGAAAGGTGGCGACGCGACCACCGTGGAAGGCGCTTTCGACGCCGTCTCCGGAAAGCTCGTCAACCCACTAACTCGCGACCTGACCTATATGAAGGGCGGTAAGCAAATTCGAACCGCTCATGTTGTCGTAGCGAAAAACGGTAAGACCATGAAGTCCACCATAAAAGGCGTGGATGCTAAAGGCAAACCCACTACAATGACACAGGTATACACAAAACAATAGCTCCCGATGCAAACCAATCTCCTCCGAAGAGATTTCCTCAACGCCTGCGCGGGCGCGCTGGTTTCCATCGCGGCAGCGCCTGTACTCCAATCCGCTTAGCACCAAAAAAGGTGCTAGCTTTAAAGCAGCCGCCATGGACATCACAAAAGACATTCATTCAGTAACCACGTTCCGGCGCAACCCCGGCCAATTCATTAAGCAACTCAAAAAGAATAAACGGCCGTTCATTCTAACCGTCAAGGGGAAAGCGGAAGCCGTGGTTCAGGACGCCGCATCTTATCAACGATTGCTTGATCTTGCGGCCCGCGCGGACGTGCATGAGGGCATCCGGCAGGGCCTTGCAGACGTAGTCCTCGGGCGCACCCGGCCCGCCCAGGAGGTCTTCAACGAAATTCGCGAGCGGTATGGCATACCGCGTTGAACTCTCCAATCGCGCAAAAAACGGCCCCGGCGCTGCAAAACCACAAAATCGATCCCTTCGTCATCTGCTCTATGGGAACCAGCCACATGTCTATCGGGCCATCTACGACATCGATGAAGGGAACAAGGTGGTTTCTGTCCTAACCATCCGCCACGGCGCAAGGGACGAAGCGCCTCCGGACGACCTGTCATAGGCATAACAGCTACCGCTTCGCCCAATACCGCTCCCGCGCCTGCACCGTCACTCCCTTCCTACCCACCACCACCGACAACTTACGAAATTCCGACACCCGCACCGGCTCATCCGACACATAACCAATGCTGTACTGCCCCCGCAGCTCATCTTCAATCGCCTTATAAATTTGCCCAATCGTCAGCTTCTTACTAACTTCAAAAAACGCCCCTCCGGTCTCCCGCGCCATCTCCATCAACGGCCGCCGCCCACGCGTCGCGCCATCCGAAAATAGAATCGAAAAAATCAGCGTATCCGCCTTCTGCGCCGCATCGATAGCCTCGCGCTCCGTCGCCGTGCTCCCATTATCATCGCCGTCCGTCAGCAGAATCAGCGCTTTCCGGCCCGTCTGTTTCACGGTCACCGCGCTCGCCTCCATCACCGCATCGAACATCAGCGTCCCGCCCCCGCTCTGCTGCGATAGCTCACGCCTCGTCGGCGTATCCACAAACGCCAGCGCTTCATCCAGTTGCCGCCGCGAAGCCGTCAACGGTTGCCGCATCTGCACCCCCATATCGAACTGCATCAGGAAAACTTTGTCCTTGTTCTCGCGCAGCACCGCATCCAAAAACTGCAAGCTCGCTCCGCGCTCCGCATCCAGCACCCGCCTCTGGCTCATGCTGGTGTCCACCATCAGACCAATCGTCAACGGCAAATCCGTCTGCCGTGAAAAATACCGAATCGCCTGCACCCTCCCGTTCTCCCGAACCGAAAATTCCTCCTTACTCAACTCGTTCACAATCTCCCCATTCCGCCCCAGCACATTCGCTAGAATATTCACCACCTTCACCTCGGTCGTAAACACCGCGTCATCCTGAGCCCGCGCGCACCCCGCCACGAACGCCGCGCTCACAAACGCCCGCCTCGTCATCATAAGTTCACGCTCCGGTGTTACCTTCATCGTCACCATGTTCCCGCGCAGCATCTTTCTCTTGGCTTCTTTCACGTCCCTCTGCCTCGCCAATGAGGTCTTCCCCACCGACCGCATCATCCCACTCATCCAGGACGGCGGCGGCTGGAGCACCACCATCACCATCGTCAACCTGGAAGCCACTCCCGCGCGCTTCGAACTCCACCTCCGCACCGGCCTCTTTAAAGATTGGCCGCTCACCGTCGCCGGCCCTAACGTCAAGTCCCTTGACGGCGCCGTCTCCGGCTCCGTTCCCGCCAACAGTTCCACCACCTTTCGCACCCCCGGCGCCGGCCCCTCCCAACTCGGTTACGGCATGCTCTATAGCATCGATGGCGGCCGCCTCGGCGCCACCTGCACCATCGATCAGCCCCTTACCGGCGTCTCTCTCAACGTCCCGCTCACCCCCGAACGCGAAGACAAGCTCGTCATCCCCTTCGACAACACCGAAGGCGCCAGCACCGCCCTCGTCTGGCTCTCCGAAACTCTCTTCTCTCTCGTCGATTACCGCGCGCTCAACACCGATGGCGTCGAACTCCTCGCCGGCCGCTACCAGTTCTCCTCACAGAACCCGTCCTCCCAGGAAATGTTCGTCCTCAGCGACCGCTTCCCCGAACTTAAAGGCCGCAAAGGCACCTTCCTCATGGAGCTCAATTACCCCAACACCGGCATCTATGACGACCTCTTCTTCTCCGCCTTCGCCATCCAAACCTCACCCAGCGGAGCCCTCTCCAGCACCCGCTCCATGGCGTCGCAAACCTGGAAGGCAAGCAAGCACTAACCCACCGCCGCACCCGTCTTTCGCGTAACCGCGCGCCCTCCGCCTACGTACAATCCCAACATGCAGGTCTCCGCGGCCCTGGCGCTCCTCCTGCTCGCGCTTTCTCTCCCCGCGCAAGACCCCCCGCCCCAGGTCAGGAACATCCGCATCCCCAGGATCGCGCGCAAGCCGCTCATCGAAGAGTTCCTCAACGGAGCCTCCCGCCCCGACATGCTGCGTATCGACGATTTCCGCCAGCGCCAGCCCAACAATGGCACCACCGTCAGCCGCCAAACCAGCGCCTGGATCGGCTATGACCAAACCAACTTCTACGTCGTCTTCGTCTGCCACTCCCCCACCGGCCGCACCCGGGCGCGCCTCTCGAAACGCGAAGACATCCTCAGCGACGATCTCGTCGGCGTCTTCCTGGACACCTATCACGACCGCCAGCACTCCTACGAATTCTTCGTGAACCCGCTCGGCATCCAGGCCGATGCCACCGATAGCGAAGGCCAGAATGACGATTTCAGCTTCGACACCCTCTGGTACTCCGAAGGCCGCATCACCGCGCAAGGCTTCGTCTCCACTTTCGCCATCCCTTTCAAGAGCCTGCGCTTCAGTCCCGAAGGGCTCCAGACCTGGGGCTTCGGCCTCGGCCGCTTCATCCCGGAAAACAACGAGTCTTCTTTCTGGCCCTTCATCACCCAGAAGATCGATGGCTTCAGCCCGCAGCTAGGCACTCTCACTGGCCTTGAAAACATCTCCCCCGGCCGCAACATCCGCCTCACCCCCTATGGCGCCTTTGCCTCCTCCCATTTCCTCGATAATCCCGCCGCCGGCGTCCCCTCGTTTAAATCGCAAAACACGCCCCGCGCCGGCCTCGACGCCAAAGCCGTCATCCACTCGACGCTCACGCTCGACGTTGCCCTGAATCCCGATTTCAGCCAGGTCGAATCCGACGATCCCCAAGTCACCGTCAACCAGCGCTTCGAAGTCCAATTCCCCGAAAAACGCCCATTTTTCCTCGAAAATACCGGTTACTTCATCACGCCCGAAAACCTCTTCTTCTCCCGCCGCATTGCTGACCCCGAATTCGGCGCGCGCCTCACCGGCAAGCTTGGCCGCTGGAACCTTGGCCTGCTCACCATTGACGATCGCTCTCCCGGCAACACCCTCGCTCCAGACGATCCCAATCGCGACACTCACGCCCTCATCGCCATCGCCCGCATCCAGCGCGAATTCGGCAAGCAGTCCAACATCGGAGCCCTCTTCACCAGTCGCGAATTCGCCGGCACCTTCAACCGCGTCGCCGCCCTCGATACCCGCCTCAAACTCTCCAGCAATTGGACCTTCAACGCGCAAGCCATCTCGAGCCACACCAAAGATCTCGACCGCTCCCACACCGAAGGCACCGCCCTCAACGCCAACCTCCACGCCCAAAATCGCGAGTGGCAATACAACCTCAGATACCTCGATCGCTCCCCCGGCTTTCGCGCCGACCTCGGCTTCATCCCGCGCGTCGATATCCGCCAGGCCGAACAGTTTCTCTCCCGACGCTTCCACCCCAAAAGCAAGCGCATCCTCTCTTGGTCCCCATCGCTCGACATCGGCGGCGATCTCGATCACCGCAACGTCCAGCAGGATTGGAACGTCCGTTCCCAAATCAATCTCGAAATGCCGGGCTCCACTTACTTCGGCGCCTATCACAACCAGTTATTCGAACGCTTCCATAACATCAACTTCCGCCGTCGCGACAACGGCTTCGGCTTCCACACCGAATACTTCAAGCTCTTCACCGTAGACGCGGGTTGCTCTAAGGGCGACCGCATTAACTATGATGCGCCGTCGCATCTCAAGGCCTTCCTCGGCACGGGCGATGAATGGCAAGCCACTCTCACCATACGGCCCCTTTCGCGCTTGAAGCTCGACGAGATCTATTACCTCACGCGCCTCTACACCGCCGGGCCCCACCCCGAAGCCGTGTTCATCAATCACTTGGCCCGTTCCCGCGCCACTTACCAGTTCACGCGCGAACTTTCACTCCGGCTCATCCTCGATTACAACGGCGTCTTACAAAACCCCACGCTCATCGACATCCCGCGCCAAAAACGCATCACCGGCGATGTCTTACTCACGTACTTACTCCACCCCGGCACAGCTTTCTATATCGGCTACACGGATCGCCTGGAAAACCTGGCCCTCTTCCCCGGCCAGGTCACCCGAATCGCCTTTCCCTCCACCACCACCGCCCGCCAGTTCTTCACCAAAATCAGTTACCAGCTCCGCTTCTGATCTGCCGCATAACGCTGCTGGTGAATCTGGTTTGCGGACGAAAGCGAAGCAGGAAGCCGCTCAATAAATCGTTAGCTCTTGGGAGTTATGATCTCAATAAACCGTGCTCGAGATCCCACGTGATATCGTTCAGCGCGTATTGTGAACCCGGCACAGCCTTGCAGGCTGTAATGTATTCACGGACGGTCATACCGTCTCTATAGAGTGCGAAACGCTCAATCGACTTATAGCCCTTTCGTTTTGGATTTTCCGTAACGAGGACCTTAACTATAGAGCTGTGATCTCCTTGCCACTCAGGCGGCATTCCAGGCATGATTCGTAGTCTAACAAAGTGCGCGAAAACGTTGTCTTGTCGGCTTTCGGTGCTTTCAACCTCCACACCGGCCTAAGCGCGATCCCCCCAGCGACCCCAATGAGAGCCGCGACAAAACTTATCGCTCCCAGCATCCGCTTTAGCCAGCCATGCCGAGCGTCTACGGATTTGACGGGCTGATTTGCCAAGGGCTTGGCTTTGGCCTGAACAGTATGACTTGTCGGCTGCTTTAAGGGGTTCTTCTTGATCATGCTGCTAAGCGCCGTGTCGATTAAGTTCGGTCACGTCTCAACTGAAATTTTCCGGGAGTGAACTGCCCAGCCATTACCCTACAAAAAAAAACTCTCAACCTTCACCTCAAACCCATCCAGCACCGCGCTTGTCAGCACTCCGTCCGCTTCCACAATCCTCGCTCCCTCAGCCGACCGCAAATGCACCGCGCGGTCCTCCGGAAACACCTGCCAAACTTCCCGTACGCCGGCGCTCAAATACTCCCGCACCTTCTTTTCCGCCGCCCATGCCGATTCCGAACTGCTCACCACCTCCACCGCCAAATCGGGCGCGAAAGGAATCGGTACATCCGCATCCGGCATCGCCGCCACCTTCTCCGCCAGGATCACCGCCACGTCCGGAATCCGCGCCGTCTGCTCACCCAGAGTGAACATGGATTCCGAATAAACCTCGCTTTTCGCCTGCCGCGAAGACCAAAGCAACAGTGCTCTTAAGACCCTGCTTTTAATACGCTCATGCCTCGCTCCCGCGGTCCCCACCGGAATCAACTCCCCATCGCTCAGCTCAAAATGCCGCACACCCTCCGGCAGTGGCAAGTTCATCAGGTCCGCCGGCCGCAAAGCAGTCTGTGTCGTTCCCATGCGTCCGATTATCACAGAAATTTTAAATTTATCTATCCCTGAAAATTCAAAGACATACGCCTCTCCAAACCCTCCAGCTCCATGTCCCTCTGCTAAGCGTGAAGTCGGAGTAGCCACCATGCCATCCGCCATGCAACTCGCCGCCAATAAAGAAAACGCAAAACATTCCACCGGTCCTCGCACCGCCGAAGGCCGCAAAGCTTCTTCCCTCAACGCCGTCCGTCACGGCCTCACCAGCCAGCTCATCGTTTTCCCTGGCGAAGATGTCGCGCCTTACGCAAAGTTCAAGGCCGATCTCTTGCGCGAACTCCGTCCCCAGGGCACCGTCGAAAACATGCTTGCCGATAACATCGTCAACACACAATGGCGAATCGAACGCGCCATCAAAGCCGAAGCCAACACGCTCGCGCTAGGCCACTTCGACGCCGTCCCCACGCTCATCGCCGAAGTCGAAGATCCCGATCGCCGCTCCGCGCTCGTCGAAGCCCTTGCCTGGGAGACTCACGAAAAAGCGTTACGCAACATCCAATTTCACGAGGCGCGCCTCCAGCGTCAGCTCGCCCGCCTTCTCGCCGATTTTCGCGAGCAGCAAAAGCGCCGCAAAGCTTTCCTCAATGAAGCCGTCGAGGTCAAACAATTTCATGACCGCAACAATACGCCCGTTCGATTCGCGCGATTATGGGTTCGATTTTACCGCCACCGAAATCACCACCGAAATCAACCGCCGCAAACGGCTCCCGCAGCGAACCTGAACCCGCGTTTTACACCTTGCAAATTTGAAAAGCCTTCTCCAAACTCGTCATCGGATCCTGCGCCGGCACAAACTCGTGCGCCACATAGCCCGTATACCCCAAATCCGCGATCGCTTCCATCACCGCATGCCAATTCAGCTCTTGCGTCTCATCGATCTCATGCCGCCCCGGAACTCCGCCCGTATGAAAATGCCCGATGTACGCAAAGTTGTCGCGAATGGTGCGAATCACGTCGCCCTCCATAATTTGCATGTGATAAATGTCGTAGAGCAGCTTCACTCGCGGCGACCCCACCTGCTTGCACACCTCCACGCCCCATGCCGTGTGGTCGCACATATAGTCTTTGTGATTCACCTTGCTGTTCAGCAGTTCCATGCACACCGTCACGCCGCGTTCTTCAGCCAGCTTCTTCACCTGGTTCAGGCCCGTCACGCAATTCTTCAGGCCCTCGCCATCCGGCATGCCCTTCCTGTTTCCCGAAAACGTGATCACGTTCGGCACCTTCGCATCCGCGGCTTTGGCGATGTTCTCCTGCATCTCCGCCACCAGCGCCGCATGGTTCTCCAGGCGATTGAAGCCATCCGGAATCTTTCCCGCGCCCGGCGTCATCGAAGGCGTCAGGCCATGCTTCTGAATCGTTGGCCAGTCCTTCGAATCCACCAGATCGATTCCCTTCAACCCGATCCGCACCGCCGCCGCGCACAAATCGTCCAAGCTGAATTTCGCGTACGTCCATCGCGATACCGATTGCTTCAATCGCCCACCGCCCGGCGCCGCCATCAGCAAAGCCGCTCCCGATCCCGCAACCAACGCACGTCGTGTCATCTCGAAGATCATATCCCAGGTGGTTTGTCGCCGCCTAGTGCAACCCTGGTATCGTTACAGGCAGCTTACCCAACGCGGGTATCTCGCCGAATAGAACTTTCACCGCGGCAACTTCGCTCGGCGGCACCGTGCTGAACGTGGTCATGTAACTCGCAACGCCGGTGAAATTCCTGAGTAGGTAAGGGTTCCCCAGCGAGATCAAACTCACCGGCTTTCCCGACGAGATCAGCCGCTCCATCAGGCCCGGAAACACGCCACCCAAGGACACGTTGCCACGATAAGCGGCCACCGAAACAAACGCCGCCACCACCGTCACCTCGCAGCCGAACGATTGTTGATCGTTTGCAGCCACTTCTTCCGCTGTCATTTGGCTGTTCAGAACTGCCAAATGCGCCCCGGGCGACCGCCGATGCACTTCGTCCGCGAACGCCTGCCCCTGCGGCGATGTCCGGCTCTCCGCCAGCGCCACAAAGCATGTTTTCGAAGGGTCCGTCAGCGCGGCGCCGCCTTTCACCAGCGTTACCGAACGGTCCGCCACCGCCTGCGCCGCCGCGTTCGATTCGGGCGAATTCAAAACCGTGGTCACCTTTTCCAGGTCCACCGTCGCCCCCTGCGCCAGCCCCACCTTGGCCTTCGCCGCCAGCAGCCGGTTCACGCTCGCATCCAGCCGCTTCTTCGAAATGCGGCCGCTCTTCACCGCCGCCGTCACCGCCTCAATCGCGGCATGGGGGTCTGTCGGCATCAGCAGCACATCGGCGCCGGCCTCCAACGCGCGCACCGCCGCCTCGCCCGGCTTATAGCCTTTCGCGATGCCGCCCATCTCCAGCGCATCGGTCACCACCAGGCCCTTGAAGCCAAGCTGCTCGCGCAGGATGCCGGTCAGAATCTTCGCGCTCAGCGTCGCCGGAAGGCCCGAATCGTCCAGCGCGGGCACCGCGATATGCGCGGTCATGATCGAATCGACGCCATGCTCAATGGCGGAACGAAACGGCGCGAACTCCACGCGATTCAGCCGCTCACGGTCGGCCGTAATGGTCGCCATATTCATGTGCGAATCGGTCGACGTATCGCCATGTCCAGGGAAGTGTTTCGCCGTCGTCAGAATCAGGTTCTTCGGGTCCGCATGAGCGCCCTCGATGAACGCATCCACATACTTCGAAACCTCGGCCGGATCCTCCCCGAACGACCGAATATTGATGATCGGGTTATCAGGATTATTGTTCACGTCGGCCACCGGATAGAACACCCAGTGGATGCCAACAGCTCGGGCCTCACGCGCCGTTACCTCGCCTTCGGTGCGCGCCGACGCGGGTTCCTGCGCGGCCGCAAACGCCATCGCATGGGGGAACACGGTTGTGGCATTCAAGCGCATCGAAGCGCCGCGCTCCAGGTCCGCGCTCACCAGCAGCGGCACCTTCGCCAGCCGCTGCATCTCATTCAGAAACGCAGCCACCGCCAGCGGCTCCGCCTTCTGCACCAGCCGGCCCTGCGTCACGTTCACCAGAATCATGCCGCCCACACGATCGTGCGCCACCAGTTTCACGAACTCGCGGTAAGCCTTGGAACGCGGGTTCAACGGCTGCCCGCTAAAGGGCACCACAATCAGTTGCGCCACCTCTTCCCGCAGCGTCATGCCCCGCATCCAGCGGTTCGCGGGAGAACTTTTCCCGGCGCGCGGCACCACTCCTGTGGAGTGCTTCTTCAAGGGTGGTTTAGGAAGCGCGACCGCCGCGGCCAGCAGGGCGCAGGCCGTAACACGAAGAAATATCACTAACCGTTTTTTACCACGGAGTTCACTCGCGGCCGCTTCACGGAACCAGCCGGCTTCTTTTCCACCCGTTGATTCAACAAACCCTGCACCGTGCGCGTTAATTGATTCACTTCAGCGGAACTCTTCTGCACAACTGCGTCCGCGCCCGTCGAAGCTTCCGTCATGCCCCAGGGTTCCACCAGCGCCGAAAGCAACACCGTGCGCGTCTTTGGGCTTATCACTTTCAACTGCGCAATCAGCTCCACGCCATTCATCGCCGGCATCTTGTAATCGGTCACTACTACATCGAAAGTTGCGGTCTGCCCCTCGATAATGTTCAGTGCTTCCTGTGCGCTGCATGCAGTCCAGACTTGATAGCCCAGATCCATCAGCACACGCCTTCGCGCCACCATTCCGTGGGCGTTATCGTCTACAAGTAGAATGGCGCGTGCTGCAGGGTCGGAAGTCATAGCGAAGGGACGGTTCGAAGAGTAACAGAGCCGTCACAAACGTGTCAACGCACTTATGCCGCCCTTCTATCTTGCTCAAACCAGACCACATTCCGTGCTTGACTTCCGGGCTATTCCACGGTTCGCGGCGCCGTGTACCCGGCCTTGGCAATAATCTGATATTTGATCGGCTTGCCCTTCTGATCGGTCACGCGAAGCGGCTCATTGGTGGCCGGGTTCACCAGCTCCACTTTGATCTTCCGGTACTTCCCATCGCGCGCCTGGTTCGAAGGGTTATAGCCCAACGAATACTGATTGCGCAGCGATTGCGAAATGCTCTGATAGATGGACGGGAACTCACCATAAAAGCGCGGGAAGAACGCCTGGCCCCCCGTCTCTTTCGCGAACGTCTTCATCTGGTTATCGGCCTGCAAAAAGTCCAGCCGCTGAATCGGACCCATGCCGCCGCGCGCATCCGCCAGTTCACGCGCCGTCTGCAAAAGACCGATCGCATAAATCGGCACCGCCAGGTTCTGCAAAGCCTTACGAGTCTTATCGAACGTCAGCTTGCTGAACGTATCGATGCCCGAAGAAATCAGCACAATCGCCTTGCGCCCTTCAATGTCCTTCATGCGCTCTTCGGCTTCCACCAGCGCATCGTAAAGATTGGCCTCAGAAAATGCGGCAATGCGAAGCCGCTGCAAAGCCTCGCCCGTCTTGCGCCGGTCAGTCGTGAAGTCCGACAGAATCTCCGGGCGCATATCGTACGCCATTACGGCCACGTAATCGTCCTTCTTCAAGGTTTCGACAAAGCCATACACCGCCTGCAAGGTCTGGAACCAGCCGGACCCGTAGTAGCTCTGAAACAGATTGCTAAACTCCACCACGATGCACACCGTTTCCGGCGCTTCACCCAGCGCGAAGTTGGTCACCTGCTGCGGAACGTTGTCTTCTAATATCCGAAAGTTGCCTCGCGGAATGCCGGGTATGAAATGGCCTTTATCGTCCAGCACCGCCACATCCACGCTGACGACATTCGTATCTACCTTGAAGTTCGCGGCTTCCCCCAGCGCACCTTCTTCACGCGTCTTGGGAGCCAGCTTCGAGGGGATCTTCGGCAGGTCGCTTTCGGGTTCGTTCGCCGGCGCTTCTTTCTTGCGCGGTTTCGATACGGTATTCGAGCCAGGTTGGATCGGCCCTTCCTGGCCAAACCCTTCCTGGCCGAATAAGACGAGCGCGGTAAGCGCGCAGAGCAAGACCGTGGATCTCATGCAGATATGTTATCTGGACGGGAGCCAGACCGTATGGGTTACTGATTGCGATCGTGCTTCCGCATGTATACCTGAAACTTCTTCTTCGCGCGCTGCAGCTTCCAATCGCGATAGCTCTGCCCGATGAACGCCAGGTTCGGAGCCTGAAACTGCATCTTCAAATAGGCATAGCCGAAGAGCATACCGCCCAGGTGGGCCACGTTGCTCAGGCCGCCATTCACGCTGAACGAACTCAGGAAAGCGATCGCGCCCAATATCATCACAAAGTACTTTGCCTTGATCGGGAATAGGAAGCTGAACAGCAAAGTACGGTCCGGATACAAGAGCCCGAACGCCATCAAAAGCCCATAGATTGCGCCCGAAGCGCCAATCACGCGCGCATTCATTTCCCCAAACAGCAGGTTGATCAGCACCACGCAGATCCCCGCGCCCACGCCGCAGACAAAGTAGTAAGTAAGGAAGCGCTTGGTGCCCCATTGGCGTTCTAAATCCGTGCCGAACATCCATAGCGTGAGCATGTTGAACAGGATGTGCGTGAAGCCATTCGGATCGTGTAGAAACATGTAAGTGAACAACTGCCAGATCGCAAAGTGATGCAGCACCGCTTGCGGAACCAGCGAGAGCAAAAGGAAGAACTGACCGGCTTCGGTTCTGTTCACGAAGAAGTAAATCAGGAACAGCGCAACGTTTGAAATCAGCAGCCAGCGAACGCCGGCGGGAAGGGAGCTGGCGAAGCGGAAACCCGTGGAACGCGGCCGTGTATCGTAGCGCATAACTCTGGCAGTTTCAGGATAGCAATTGCCGCTTGCGCTTCAAGCGGAACGCCGCAAGCTGGGCGAACGCGCCGCACGCCATCCACACCTGCCAGTGCGAAAAAGGACCCTCTTCCACCAGGAACGCTCCCGCCAGATGCAGCCCCGCGAACACGATCCAGAGTGTGATGGCGAAGCAACAAATCGCCACCACTTTCAACGCCAGGGCGGTGCCCATCCGGATCCTTACAGCCATTCGCTACCAATCTAACAGTTGCGATACATTGAAGGGCGATGAAGAAGCTGAAAACCGCCGTATTCGGCACCGGGTTCATGGGGCGCGTCCATAGTGAAGCCATCCGCCGCCTGGGCAACGTGGAAATTGTGGCCATCGCCGCGTCCAGCGAAGAGAAGGCGCGCAAGTTTGCCGATGAGGTGAACGTCGAAGGCGCAACCGGAGATTACCGCGCGCTGCTTAGCGACCCCACGCTCGACGCCGTGCATGTCTGCACGCCGAACGCGCTGCACTTCCCCATGGCGATGGCGGCTCTTGAAGCCGGGAAGAATGTGTTGTGCGAAAAGCCGCTCGCGACAACTGTTGCCGAAGCAGAACAACTGGTCGCCAAGGCCAAAGAGAAGAACCTGGCGAACTGCACCTTCCACAACCTGCGCTATTACCCCATGGTGCAGCAGATGCGCCGGCTTCGCGAAGCGGGCGAACTGGGTGAGATCTATGCCGTGCAGGGAACCTACTCGCAGGATTGGCTGCTCTACGATACCGATTGGAACTGGCGCATCGACACCAGCGCCAACGGCCGTTCCCGCGCCTTCGCCGATATCGGCACGCATTGGTGCGACATGGTGGAGCACGTCACCGGTCAGCGCATCAGCTCTCTCTGCGCGGACTTGCAAACGTTTCACAAAACGCGCAAGCGCCCAAAGGGTTCGGTCGAGACCTTCTCCGGCAAGACCGCGCAGCCGACCGATTATGAAGACATGCCCATCGATACGGAAGACTTCGCGGCAGTACTGCTTCGTTTGGGCGAACGTACTCGCGGAGCCTTCACAGTCAGCCAGATTTCCGCGGGCCGCAAGAACCGCTTGTGCATGGAGATCTACGGTTCAAAAGGTTCGGTGACCTGGGACCAGGAGAAGCCCGATGAGCTATGGATGGGCCAGCGCAACGAGCCGAACCGTCTGGTGGTGAAAGATCCGTCGCTAATGCTGGAGCAAGCCCGCAGCTATGCAGACCTGCCCGGCGGCCACAGCGAAGGCTATGACGACACCTTCAAACAAGTATTCCGCCGCTTCTACAAAACAGTAGCCGACCGCAGCGCCGCCGTTGAATACCCGCAATTCGAAGACGGCCTGCGCCAGCTGCGAATCCTCGACAAAGTACTCGAAAGCTCGAAAGCCCGCGCCTGGGTAGACTTTTAAGCGAACCGGATCAGTTTCGAACGCCGAATCACCCGGTCGCGCGTCATAAGCGGGACGCGGTGCACTAAGCTAGTGGCGGCGATGAGTTCGTCAGCGGGATCGGTCGAGAAATCGAGTGTGCCCAAGGCGCGGCAAACGGCCAAGTCAACGGGCCAGACATGCACTCGCGTGAGCACCTGCGAGAATTCAGGCGAATTGATATCGAGTGTGACGCGGCCCAGCTGAAATAACTTTGCAATCTCCCAAAGCACGATGGCGGAGATGCCCCACTGCCCGGTGGTCAACAGGTCACGCTCTTTCGGCCGAAGAGTACCGGCGAGGGCGTGTATCAGGATATGCGTATCCAGGTTGATCATTCCTTTTGAGCGTTCCACTGTTCTCCCGTGGAAAAGATATCTCCATGGATCGTCACGGTGCCTTTCAATGTACCGATGAGGCTTCCACAATTGGAGGAGATGGGGAGCACGCGAGCGACCGGCTTTCCATGTTTGGTGATAGTCAGGCCTTCTGGGGCGAGTTCGTCCAGAAGGGAAAGGCACCGGGCTTTAAACGTCGATACGTTGACCGTCATCTCTGCATTGTACCGCAAAGTGGTCATTTTAAATGACCATACCCCGTTTCACGACTTTGCCGGTGGCGGTTCGCGGGAGTGGGCCGGGGACGAAGCGCCAGAGTTTTGGAATCTTGAAACGGGCCAGGCGGCCTTCGAGCCACAGCCTTAATTCTTCTTCGGTTGCCGGGTGGCGCAGCACTATGTAGGCAAGCGGCTCTTCGCCCCACTTGGCATTGGGAACGGCCACCACCGCGCATTCGGCGATAGCGGGATGTGCTGTCAGGGCGGCTTCGATCTCCGCGCTGGCGATGTTTTCGCCTCCACTGACGATCATCTCTTTCTTGCGGCCGGTGATGGTCAGTTGGCCTTCGGGATCGATGGCGCCGAGATCGCCGGTGGCGAGCCATGGTGTGTGGCGCGGAGCCTCCTGCCAATAGCCAGTGAAAAGATGGTCACCCGCGAGAAGCACTTCGCCTGTTGGATCTACATTCATCGCTGAACCCACTACCGGCTTACCGTCGCTTACGGCGACTGGGCCGGTTTCGGTCATGCCGTATCCAACGGTGACGCGGCAGTTGAATCTGGCGGTCAGGCGGCCGGTCAGCTCGCCCGAAACCGGTGAGCCTCCCAGGTGAATCTCGAGTAGCGATGAGGCGTCGCAGTCCGCCATCTCGGGCGCGGCTAAAAGCTGCTCCGCCATCGTCGGTACCAGGCAGAGCGATGTCACTTGTTCGCTGGGAATGAGGCGCGCGATCTCATTGGGGCGGAAGCGCGGCAGGACGATTTGTCTTGCGCCCATCAATGTGGCCGCATGTGGGCGGCCCCAGCCGTTCGCGTGAAACAGCGGGATGGTGTGAAGCTCAACCGTCGAACGGTCGATGTGAAATGTCAGCGCCACCGAGAGGGCGTGCAGGTACAACGCGCGATGGCTATGGACCACGCCCTTCGGTTCACCGGTTGTGCCGCTGGTGTAGAAGAGGCTTGCCGCGGAGTGTTCGTCGATGGCTTGTAGCTCGAGGGCGTATGGGTCGCTGGCTTTAAGCAGGGTTTCGTATTCCTCGCCAAAGGCAATGCTCAGAGTACTTTGCGGCGCAGTGAGCTTTTTATCGTGAAACAGGAAGCGCGCTCCGGAATGGCGCAGTATGCAAGTGAGTTCCGGCTCGGCGAGACGAACGTTCAACGGCATGATCAAGCCTCCAGCCAGTGGCACGCCGAAATAGCCTTCGAGCAATTGGTGGCTGTTGTGGCCAAGGAACGCTACGGGTTCGCCAGGCTTTGAGCCCGAGCGCAATGAGCGCTCCCGCTAAGCGCTGAGCGCGGTCACAGAATTCAGAGTAGGCAAACCGGCGCTCGCCATCCACCACGCCAATTTGTGCGCCGAACACTGCGCCTGCGCGGTGCAGACAACGCACCGGGCTCAACGGCACGTGCATTATCGTTTGCCGCGCAGACTCTTGCGTACGGCGTCGGCTAGCGTGGTGAGCGGCTGGCTGTCTTTGAATCGACCAGCTTCGCGAAGCATCGTTGCGTAGTTGTCCAGGCTTACGGCGACGTCCTCATGGTTCAAGCCGTACTTGGCTTCACGCATGTTCAGCGACAACTTGAAGAGCGGCTCGGCTTGCGCGAATTTGCCTTGCGAAGAATAGGCCAGCGCCAAGCTATTCAGGCTGGATGCTAAGTCCGGGCTGTCCATCCCACCTTGCGCTTCCTGCAGATCGGCGGCACGCTTCAAAGCCGCTTCGGCTTCATCCCACTTGTGCAGATGCCGTGCGGCTTCGCCCTGTTGAAAAATCACCAGCGCGGTCTTGGGACTCTCACGGCCCAGGATGGCTTCATAGATTTCGCGGGCGCGCGTGAGTGCCGGCAGCGCAGCGTCGCTTTGCCCATCCATGTTCAGCGCGATCCCCAAATTCAAGCAGACGTTGCCCACGTCCATGCCTTTGGGGCCGTACACTTTTTCGAAGATGGCAAGCGCCCGCCGATACGGCGCCACGGCTTCGCGAGGCTTGTTTTCCGCCATGAACACCAGGCCCATCGTATTAAGTGTGGAACCAAGGCGCGCATCGCTGGGCCCGAAGTGTTCGGCTTCGCGAAGCGCAAGAGCCAGCAACTGTTCCGCGGCGGTAAAGCGTTTCTGTTCGGCAGCGCTGACACCGCTCGCCAGGTACGACTCCCAGGGGCTTGCCACTTGGCCAAGCGCGTGGGAGGTGAAGAGCAGAACTACTAAGACGCGAAAGCTCACTTACTACCTCAAGGGTAGCTTAGCTGCAGCCGCTGGTGCCGCCGCAGTTTTCGCATTTGTAGCAACTGCCGTTGCGGGTCATCATGCCGCCGCATTCCGAACAGCTGGGGGCATCGCTGGTGACGGCAGGGAAGGGAAGCGAGGCTTGCGGGCTGGGCTCCGTGGGGCGCAGCAGCATGGCGTTTCCGGCTTCACCGCTGCCGGGGTTCGCAGTGTAATCGGGACCGAGGAACTTCGAACCCAACCAGCGGAAGATGTAATCGGGAATCGATTTCGCATACGGAATCTGCTGGTTGCCGGTCCAGCCGGAAGGCTCGAAGCGAACGTGCCCGAACTTGTCGACAAGGAACTTCAGCGGTACGCCGTACTGCAGGTTGTAGCTGATGGCGGTGGCGAAACTATCCATCAGGCCGGAGATGGTGGAGCCTTCCTTGGCCATGGTGATGAAGACCTCGCCGGGTGTGCCATCTTCATACAGACCGACGGTGACGTAGCCTTCGTGGCCGCCGATGGAGAACTTGTGGGTGAGGGCATGGCGCTCATCGGGCAGCTTGCGGCGTACTGGACGATAGACAATCTTCTCCGTAACAGGAGACATCGCCGCTTCGGCTGCTTTCTTTTCCGCCTTCTTCTCTTTGTCCTTGCCCGCGCCGGTGCTCATGGGCTGAGCGCTCTTCGAATTGTCGCGGTAAATCGCAACGCTCTTCAGGCCCAGGCGCCAGCTTTCAATGTAAGCATCCATCACATCTTCAACGCTGCACTCTTCGGGCATGTTGATGGTTTTCGAAATGGCGCCGGAGACGAAAGGCTGCACCGCGGCCATCATTTTCAGATGCCCCATGTAGTGAATGGAGCGCGTGCCGTTCTGCGGGCGGAAGCTGCAATCGAAGACGGCCAAGTGCTCAGGCTTCAGGCCGGGCGCGCCTTCGATGGTGCCGGTGGAATCGATATGCTGAACCACGGTCTCCACCTGTTCCGGCGAATAGCCCAGGCGGATGAGCGCTTGCGGAACGGTGTTGTTGACGATCTTGATGACGCCGCCGCCGACCAGCTTTTTGTATTTCACCAAAGCGAGATCGGGCTCGATGCCGGTGGTGTCGCAATCCATCATGAAGCCGATGGTGCCGGTGGGCGCGATGACGGTCATCTGACCGTTGCGGAAGCCATTGCGCTTGCCCAGGTTGTAGGCATCCACCCAGCAGGATTTCGCCGCGCCGAAAAGATCTGACGGAACGTGATTGCCCTGGATGCCGCTGACCGCATCGCGGTGCATGGCGATCACGTCAAGGAACACATCGGCGTTTTGCGGATAGCCTTCGAAGGTGCCTTTGGTTTCGGCGACGCGCGCGCTGGTCAGGTAGGCCTGGCCGCACATGACGGCGGAAATGGCGCCGGCATAATCGCGGCCCTTATCGCTGTCATAGGGTACGCCGAAGCTCATCAGAAGCGCGCCCAGGTTCGCAAAGCCTAAACCGAGCGGGCGATAGGCGTGCGAATTCTTGGCGATCTTATCGGTGGGGTAGCTGGCGTTATCCACCAGAATTTCTTGGGCAACGATCATGGTGTCGACTGCGTGGCGGAAGGCTTCGACATCGAACTGGCCGCCGGGTGAAACGAACTTCATCAGGTTCAGCGAGCTGAGGTTGCAGGCCGAATCATCGAGGAACATGTATTCGGAACACGGGTTCGAGGCGTTGATGCGCGACGTGTTCTTGCAAGGGTGCCAGCGGTTGATGGTGGTATCGAACTGCATGCCGGGGTCGCCGCACTGGTGGGTGGCTTCGGAGATGGCGCGCATCAGGTCTCGCGCCATGTGGCGGTTCACTTTTTCGCCGCCCATGACGGCCTTGGTCCACCATTCGCGATTTTCGACTACGGCTTGCATGAAGTCGTCTGTCGCGCGGACGGAGTTGTTGGCGTTCTGGTAGAAGATGGAGCTGTAGGCATCGCCATCGAGCGACGAATCGTAACCGGCTTCGACCAGGGTGTGGGCCTTCTTTTCTTCTTTCGCCTTGCACCAGATGAAGCGCTCGATATCGGGGTGATCGGCATTGAGGATCACCATTTTGGCGGCACGGCGCGTCTTGCCGCCGCTCTTGATGACGCCGGCAAAGGCATCGAAGCCTTTCATGAAAGAGAGAGGACCGGAGGCGCGGCCGCCGCCTGAAAGTACAGCATCTTCTTCACGCAGATTCGAGAGGTTGGAGCCGGTGCCGGAGCCCCACTTGAAGAGCATGCCTTCGGTCTTCGCGAGATCGAGAATGGATTCGAGCGAATCCTTCACGGAGACGATGAAGCAGGCGGAGCACTGCGGACGGCTTTCGCCATCTTTCAATTTTTCGGTGGTCTTTTTGGTGGCATCCCAATACCAGCCATAGCCGCGCGATTCCTTGACGCCGACGTTGAACCAGACGGGGGAATTGAAGCAGGCCTTCTGGTGCAGCATCAGGTGCGCGAGTTCGCCGCGGAAGTTTTCTCCATCGGCTTCGGAGGCAAAGTAGCCGTCGCGGATGCCCCAATCGGCAATGGTATCGACGACGCGATGGACCAGTTCGCCGACGCTGCGTTCGCGTTCGGGCGTACCCATTTTGCCGTGGAAATATTTGCTGGCCACGATGTTGGTGGCGGTTTGGGACCAATCGGAAGGCACTTCGATGTCGCGTTGTTCAAAGATTGTGGTGCCGCTGCCGTTGCCGATCGAGGCGGTACGGGTTTCCCAAACGATTTCATCGTAGGGTGTCTTGGCCGGATCCAGTTTGGCGGTAAAGTGGCGGGGGAAAGCGATGCCGCGGCCCGTGGGGAGGCTGGGTTCCGACTTTGCTAAGCTATCGAGTTTGCTGCTGAGATCTACGGTAATCTGGCCCATCTGTTGGCTCCTGGACGGCTACTATCGCGCTGTGGCAATAGTATCTCGCAGTTGCCATTGTTACCCCATATGTAGTGGCCGTCAAGAGGTTTTTGACTACCTGCAGTGCCTGACTTGCTAGAAATACTACAAGTTCAACATTACAGAACACTTACAGAGCGAACTTTTTGGGCACTACGGGCGGGGCGCCAGACGCGGAACCGGCCGGTGCACTGGCGGCAGCGCAAGTTGGTGTAATCGAAGAAAAGCAGGAAGAAATCGGACAAGGTGCGCGTGACGGAAGGGCGTGTATCGCAGGAGCCGCATTTGGGGCAGCGGGCGCCTGGTTTTCTGGGGTGAGTGGAATTGCCGAGTACCATGGCGCGGCTCCATTCCGGGAACGGGTTGACGTAGATATTGAGCGCGGGGGCAACGCGCCTGCGATCTTTGAGTTCCATTGCAGTCATGGCAAGCCTATTCTGGCAAGCGCGCAGGCGCGTTTCCATTACCCCATTTCCGGCGAGTACTATTTTCCGGTACTTTGCAGTTCGCGAATCGCGATTTCCGCGTATGGGGAGCTTGCATTCGCTTCGATGCATTTCTTCAGAAACGCCTGGGCCTGAGCTGTATCTTTGTTGGCGCGTGCGATGCGCGCGGCGTGGAGGAACAGTTGGGGATCGCGAACGCCGGGTTCGAGCGCTTTCGAGAGTTCGCGCGCGGCTTGCGCGGGGTTGCCGGCATCGAAAAGTGCCAGGGCGTAAGCGTCAGCAGCTTGACGGTCAAGGCCGGTCGAGGAGTCCGCCTCCAGCAGAGCGACGGCTTTCGCGGCTTGGCCATGCGTGGTGTAGTAGCGGGCCAACAGTTCCTTACGCGATTTGCCGGCCGGCAGCGCCAGAAGCTTGCGGCCGGAGGCTTCGGCTTCGGCGGACTTGCCCGCCGCTTCAAGCGCGACCGTCATCCAGTATTGAGCGGCGAAGCTATCGCTCTGTTTCAGGCGCACGGTAAGCGGTGCGATGGCCGATTCGGGCTTGCCTGCATCGAGTGCGATGCGCGCCTGTTCCAGCAAAGCGGCTGGGTAATCCGCCTCCAGCGCAAAGGCGTTTGCCACATACCTTTCGGCTTCGGTGAAGCGGGCCAGGCGGCGGGTGAGGCCGGCGAGTTCGGTAAGGATATAGGCGCGCTCTTCAAGATCGCTATTGCTGGCCAAATGGAGCGCGGAGTTCCAGAAATCGATAGCGCCATCGGGGAAGCCGATGGATTCGCGAACGGCGGCGGCTTTTTCAAGGCCGGGCCCGTTGACCTGGCGCAGATCGAGCATGCGCTGCGTGAGGGCTTCTGCATCGGCATAGCGGCCTTGAGCGAGCGCGGCTTCGGCCAGGTAGCCATAGAGCGGGTTATCGTCGGGCGTCTGCTTGTTGAGGGCTTTGGCTTCTTCGGTGGCATCGGCAAAGCGGCCTTGTTGCAGACGAATGAGGACGCGTGTTTTGCGGGCCTCGAAGTGGCCGGGCTTCAGACGAAGCGCCGTCGCGATGGCTTCTTCCGCGCGCTTCCAACAGGCGGGATCTTCGGTTTCGCGGGCGCGGCGGGCGAGGCCGAATGCGAGGTCGCTATAGGCATCGGCATTGTCAGGTGCGAGTTTGATTTTGGCTTCCGCGCCAGCGACGAGTTGCGCGATGAACGGGGACTGGGGAGCGGCCGCGAACGCCGAAGGCAGCAGGAGAAGAACGGGGAGCAGGGAGGTGAAGGACATGAGCGTGCGAAATGGAAAAGGGCCGCCCGGAAACTGCGAGCGGCCCGGTTGCTGCGGTGCTAAAACTACTCAGGACAGGTCGCGGAACCGACGGAGACGAAAGCCGGACCGCTGGCGTTGGACGGGATGGGCGCGGAGGAGCAGGGGCGTTCGCCGAAATCGACATGGCGCCGTTGGCGTCCGCTATGCGCGAAGGCTACATAGGGGAAGACTTCCTGGGTAACCACGTCATTGGTGTTGACGCCATCGCCGAGCGCGGGGACAAGCGCGGCGTTGAAAGGCAGACCGGCGGAGGTGCAGCCGCTGCAGAGAGCGCCGGCAACTACGCGAAGAGCGATATCGGTGACGTCATCTGTGATGCGGCGGCCGTTGGGGAAGCCCGCGGAATCGCCCGCTACGAAGCCGAGGCGCTTACGCGAGGCGGCGGGGGTGGCGGGGATGGAAGTGTTGAGGCGGAGCAGATCTGCGAACGGATTGGCCGCGGTGAGCGCCGCAGGGGCTGCGCCTTTGGCTGCGATGGGAGGCCCGTAGGCTACCAGCGGCAGAAGGTCGGTGCGGGGCGGATCGGGAACCGGAAGGCCGAACACCGTGTTCAAAACGCGGGGCAGCAGCGGATCGAGCGCGAAGTTGGCGTACGTGATATCGGCGCTGGGCGCGCTGGTGCTCCAGGCGTCTTTGGAGCCGGTACCGATGATGAGCTCATTGATGAGCGGATTGGCCATGCGCTGGACTTGCGTGAAATCTCCAGGAGCGGGCGTACCGGCGGCGGGGGGCCGAACCTGCGTGCGCAGGCGCGATGTGGTGGCCCAGGAACCAATGACGGGCTGACCGCTCTTGGTGACCATGGCGATGGGCACTTCGATGGCGATGGTGTTGACGTTGAAGCCGGAGACGGCGTCAGGGGCGAAGTTTTGCGAATCGTTCGCGTCCTGGGTGGCAAGAAGCACCGGCAGGGGGACGCCTGCGGCCGTAGTGCCGCCGCCGAAGAATGCGCCGGGACGGAAGTTGAGCGAATCGAAGGTGGCGCCGAGATCGATATAGAAAGGATCGTCAGTGGTTCCAGCGAACACGCGCATGGTCTGCGGCGTTTGGCCGGCGAGGGAGCCCGGGATGTTGATGGTGTAGATGCCCTGGCGCGCCAGAGCCTGATATTGGGCGGGTGTACCCATGGTGCGGGAACCGACGTAAGTAGGCACGGCGATGAAGGGCGCGGTGCCTGTGAGCGGCGTGCGGGTGGCGGACGCGCCGGTGCCGGAAACCATGGTGACGGTGTAATTCTGCTGCAGATTCAGGCCTGCCGCACCGGCTCCGGTAAGCGACGTGATCATGGGCGGAACGACGGCCCTGCCAGCGGTGGGCGATGCCTGACCGGCCGCGCTGGGGTTGGTGAAGGGAGCATTGGCGGGAGCGGTGAAGCCGGCGCCGGCGCCCACGTATGCGGTAAAGATGCCGGGAGCGTTATAGGTGGTGGTGAAGGCTACTTCAAAACTGACATCTTCGATTGCATCGAAGTTGTTATCGATGTTGATCCGGTAGCGAATGCCGGGGTCGAAGGGGAAATAGTTGGGACCGTTGGAGGGTTCAAGCAAAGGGTCGACACTGACGATGAAGACAACTTTGCTGGGATCCTCGTAGCTGACGAAGGAATAGTAGTCGGTGATGTCGGCGGCGCGGTCCAGGGCGGTGATTGGCGCTTCGCGATGACTGGCCGCGAACATGCCGGACGGAGCGACCATGGTCGTTGCCATTAGCAACGATAGAACTGCACGTACGTCTTTCATATCTCTCCTTAAGCGAACTAATTACTCTCGATAACGTCCTAAAGCGTTTTCACAGTATCATTCTTATCGTGTAAAGAACTGTCACAAATACGCGATGGAAGCTACGTTGGATTCGCACTTGAATAACTTTTGTGAAATTTCGCACTACTGAGGCGATTTACGTAGCGAACTCCACGGAGCGTGCCAGCGTAATGGCCGGATTTTCCATGAGTTCGCGCAGGACGCGGTCGGGAACTTCGGCGTCAGTGGAGACGACGGCGATGGCTTCGCGGGGGGCGAGCGGATCGATCTGGTCTTCGCGGCGCCCGAGCGAAAAGTTGGCGATGTTGATGGAGTTGCGGCCCAGGACGACGCCGACGTGGCCGATGACGCCGGGGACGTCATGGTTCTTCATGCAGATGAGGTGGCCGGAGAGCGGAGCTTCGCAGTAGATGCCATCCAGGTGGAGCAGGCGGGGGCGTTCGCCGAGCCAGGCGCCTTCGACGACGGTGCGGCCGCGATCGGTCTCTAGTTCGAGGCGCACGGCATCCTGACGGCCGGGGCGCTGATCCTGCGTTTCGGTAACGGCCCAGCCGCGTTCGGAGGCGATCTGCATGGCGTTGACAACGTTTGCGCGCTGCGTTCCGGGGAAGCCGGCGGAACGGCGAACCAGGCCGGCGAGCCCGGCGTTACGCAGAAGGCTGGTGTTGAGGGTGGCGATGCGGCCGAAGTAAGTGAGCTTGACGCCGCGCGGATTGCCGGTGGCAAGCTGGGCGGCGAAACTGCCCAGGCGCTCGGCGATATCGATATAACGGCCCGAGCGCGCGATATTGTTCGGGCGAAAGGGCGGGCATGTTGACGGCGTTGATGGCCACGCCGTGGCGCAGATATTCCACCATCTGTTCGGCGATGCGGACGCCCACAATTTCCTGTGCTTCTTCGGTGGAGCCGCCGATGTGGGGCGTGGCGGTGATTTGCGGGAGCGCGAAAAGGGGATAATCGGCGGCGGTGGGTTCGACGGTGAAGACGTCGAGCGAGGCGCCGGCCACTTTGCCGCTTTCGATGGCGGCGGCGAGGGCCGAATCGTCAATCAATTCACCGCGCGCGCAGTTGACCAGACGCACGCCGTTCTTCATTTTGGCGAAAGCTTCGGCGGAGAGCAGATTTTCGGTGTCGGGCGTGAGCGAGACGTGGAGCGTGATGTAATCGCTCTTGGCGTAAAGCTCATCGAGCGAGACGAGAGAGACGTCGAGATCGGCGGCGATGAGCGAGGTGACAAAGGGATCGTAAGCGACGATGCGCATGCCGAAGGCGCGGGCGCGCGAGACTACTTCACGGCCCACGCTGCCGAGACCGACGATGCCCAGAACCTTGCCGCGCAGTTCACTGCCGAGGAACTTTTTCTTTTCCCACTTGCCGGCCTTGGTGGAGGCGGAAGCCTGCGGGATGGAGCGCGCCATGGAGAGCATGAGCGCGAGCGTGTGTTCAGCGACGGAGACCGCATTGCCGCCGGGCGTGTTCATGACGAGCACACCGGCTGCCGTTGCGGCGTCGAGATCGACATTATCGACACCGACGCCGGCGCGGCCGATGACACGCAGTTTGGGGGCGGCGCGAAGGACTTCGGGCGTCACCTGGACGGCGCTGCGGACCACGAGAGCATCGGCTTCGGACAGGTGAGCCGAGTATTCTTTGGGGCTCGAAACGATGATGTTCCAGCCTTCCTGCGCTTTGAGCAATTCGAGGCCGGCAGGGGCCATGGGTTCGGCGATGAGAACGTTCACGGAGTTATTCAACGTACCGCGACCGCCGCATCGATATCGCGTTCGACGGAATGCTTCAAGTTGGGGAGCGCGGCCTGGGCGTAGACTTCCTGCACGGCGGCGACGCCGGTGCCGAACTTCAGGGGATAGCCATTCGCGTGAAGGATGATTTCGAGCGCGGCGACCATGGCAAAGAGGTCGGCAAAATCGAAATAGCCCAGGTGCGCGATGCGGAAGATCTGGCCCTTCATGGAACCCTGGCCGTTGGCGATGATGGCGCCGAAACGCGACTTGAACTCTTTGACGACGATGCTGGAATCCATGCCTGCGGGAGGCCGGAGGGCGGTAACGGAACTGCCGGGCTGCGTGGCGAAAACTTCGAGCCCGAGGGCGTGAGCGGCGGCGCGTGTGGCCTGCGCGAGGAGCTGCGCATTTTCGATGAGCTTGGGCATGCCGATGCCGCGAATATATTTCAGGGCTTCGTCGAGCGCGAGGATGAGCGAGGTGGCGGGGGTCCAGCTGGATTCGCCGGCATCGCCATTTTTCTTTTCCTTCTTAAGGTCGAAATAGAAGTGGGGCAGGGTGGCGGTTTCGGTGAACTTCCAGGCTTTCGCGCTGACGGCGAGGAAGGCGAGGCCGGGGGGGATCATGAAGGCTTTCTGGGAACCGCCGACGACGACGTCGAGGCCCCAGGCGTCGATATCGAGGGGCATGGTGCCCATGGCGGTGATGGCGTCGACGATGAGGATGGCGGAGGTGCCGCGCACGAATTCGCCCATGGAGCGAACGTCATGCTGCGCGCCGGTTGAGGTTTCCGAGGCGGTGACGAAGACGGCTTTGGTATCGGGCTGCTTGGCGAACGCGTCGCGAACGCGATCGGGCGAGACCACCTGGCCGTACTCTTCCTTAAGGACGACGGCTTCGAGACCGTACGCTTTGGCGATTTCGATCCAGCGTTCACCGAACTTGCCGGCGGAACAGATGATAACTTTGTCGCCCTTCGAGAACAGGTTGGAGACGGAGGCGTCCATGGCGCCAGTGCCGGAGGCGGCAAAGCAGAGCACGTCCGACGAGGTGGCGAGCACTTCCTTCATTCCCGACAGAGCCGACTGGTAGACGCTGCGAAATTCCTGGGTCCGGTGGTGCATGTCGGACGCCATCATGGCGTGCAGGGCAGGGGGATAAAGGGGCGTGGGGCCCGGGGTGAGGAGGCGCTGTTTCCTTATGTGCATGGGTACCCTTTTAGGATACCCGGAAAGGGTGGCTGCGACGATTACTTCGCGGCGACTGGCAGGACGGCTTCGGCCATGGCGAACTTTAGTTTGTCGAGACCCAGACCGGAGGCGCTGGAAATTTCGAAGAAGGGGAGGGCGCGATCGTGAGCTAGGGCTTTGAGGGCGGCTACCGCTTCGGGATCTTGTGAGGCGTCCATCTTGCTGGCAACGACGAACATGGGCTTGCGGGAGAGATCTTCACTAAAGCTTTCGAGTTCGGCTAGAAGGGTGGTGAAGTCTTCGATCGGGTCGCGGCCAGTGTCGGACATATCCACCAGGTGGATCAGGAGAGAAGTGCGTTCAATATGGCGCAGGAACTGGATGCCCAGGCCGTGGCCCAGGTGCGCGCCTTCGATGATGCCAGGAATATCTGCGACGACGAAGGAGCGGTAATCGGGAAGCTGAACGACGCCCAGATTGGGTTCGAGCGTAGTGAAGGGGTAATCGGCAATCTTGGGGCGGGCGGCGGAGATGCGGGAGATGAGGGTGGATTTGCCGGCGTTGGGGAAGCCCACCAGGCCGACGTCGGCCAGGAGTTTCAGCTCCAGGCGGAGGTGCTTTTCCTCGCCCGGCTTGCCGTCTTCATGTTCGGTGGGGGCCTGGTGCGTCGAGCTGACGAAGCGTGCATTGCCACGGCCTCCACGGCCGCCTTTTGCGGCGCGAAAAACCTGGCCGGGCTCGGTGAAATCGAAGAGCTTTTCGCCGGTTTCCTCGTCGTAGACGACGGTGCCGACGGGGACGGTGAGTTCGACCGGCTTGCCTTCCAGGCCGCGGCAATCGCTGCCTTCGCCGTGGCGGCCACGCTGGGCTTTGTGTTCGGGGTTGAAGCGGAAGCGGAGGAGTGTGTTCTCGTCTTTGCTGGCGGTCATGGTGACGTCGCCGCCGCGGCCGCCATCGCCGCCGGAGGGACCGCCGCGCGGGACATATTTTTCACGACGGAAGGCGAGGCAGCCATTGCCGCCATCGCCGGCCTTGACCAGGATTTTTACTTCATCGATAAACATAGGGGTAAGAAAAAGGGCACCGGAGGAGGGTGCCCTGTGTGAGAAGAGAACTGGGAATTACAGGGAAGGGAACGCTAGACGACGGGCTCTTTCATTTGGACGAAGCGGCCCAAGCGACCGCGATCACGGAATTCCACGATGCCGGTGATTTTCGCGAAGAGCGTGTCATCTTTGCCGAGGCCGACATTCAGGCCGGGCTTAAGGCGGGTGCCGCGCTGCCGCACGATGATGGAACCGCTGGGGACCAACTGGCCGCCGAAGACTTTGACGCCAAGCCGCTGGGCGTTAGAATCGCGGCCGTTTTTGGAACTGCCTAAACCTTTTTTATGTGCCATTGCTGAATCCTAATTGAGTGCCTTAGATGACGATGTCGCCGATTTTGACTTCGGTGTAATCCTGGCGGTGGCCCTGGGTGCGCTTGTACTGCTTTTTGCGCTTGAACTTGAACACGATCACTTTCTTGCCGCGGCCGTTGGCGGAGATGGTGGCTTTCACTTTGGCATCGGCGGCGCCGGAGCCGGACAGGATATCGCCTTCGCCTTTGAAGACAGCCAGAACGCGGCCCAGTTCTACTTCGGAGCCGACGTCGCCGGCCATGGAAGCGATGCGGAGGGTGTCGCCCGGCTGAACGCGATACTGCTTACCGCCGGTTTCAATAATTGCTTGCATGTAAATTTTACCTTGACTTGTTGCCAGGGCACAGGTTCGCTCAGGGCAACGCGTGATTTATGAGTATAGCGAACGTGGGGATGATTTACAAGGTGGGGTGCAAAGACTGCTGGCACAGGTGTTTCAGAGCGCGCTAGAGCCTGTCGCACCAGGGTGGCTGCCCGAACCTTAGCTGGATCGAGGAGTGCGAGAATTTCGAAAGAATGCTTACCCTTCGAATACTTGTTGACAGTCTCGAGTCGCTAGGACGCAAGCTAAGGGCGGCGGCTCTGAAGTACTGTCCATAGAATTCTTTCAACGCCTCGCGGTCTGCATGGAACTAAGCCTCCATCATTTCAACCATGACTTGACTACATTCAAGGCTTGTAACTGCAGTTCAGGGGATTCCGGGCCGAAAGACAATCAGTTTCGAAGCCTAATCGTCCTCAGGAATGAATGACGGGGAGGCATGACGCTCTATTCTACCCGCGCCTGCGGATTCCAGTTCCGAGCTTTATTAGACCCGGCCGGACGGTCGGCGCTGCTAAAGCAAACCCCACGATAGAGCAATTTGGATGGTTCCTCGGGCTGCTTCGCCCGGTTCGATTACCTGTACCGGGACTTCGCGGGAGCGGGAGCGGAAACTGTGCTTACAAATGTCGCAGGCGAAGGGAAATAGGCCGGCAGACCGGCACAATGCACTCTTAAAAGTGGTGCAGGCGATTCTTCGGACGAGCCAACTTTGGCAGCTAGGGCAGCGCATGGACTTCTTTCGGCAGGTGGGGGCTGGAACTATAGAGCTAAATCGTACTCTCCGGCCCCTCAATTGCTCCCTGTGAACATGAGCGCACTTTAATGGCTGGTTTCGTAACGCTAACGCTTACCTGACCATCCATAGAGGCGACCGGAGGAAGTTCAAAATGAGACTTCAAATCACGACAGCGGTATTTCTAGCGGCAGCCGCTAGCGCCTTGGCGCAGGATCCGCCTTCGCGGGTGGCTCGCTTGAGCCTGCTGGAAGGGCCGGTCTCGTTTCAGCCGGAGAGCGTGAACGAATGGACCGGGGCGACGTTGAACTACCCACTCACCACGGGGGACCATTTATATACCGACCAGGGCGCGCGTTCTGAGTTGCGCCTGGGTCCGAGTGCGATTCGGCTGGCCGGGCAGACCAATTTTGGATTTTTGAATCTGGATGACCAGACCGTTCAGATGCGTTTGACGGAAGGGTCGCTGATTGTGCGCGTGCGCGGCCTGGGCGATCAGGACGTTTGGGAAGTGGACACTCCGAATGGCGCGGTCTCTTTGCTGCGGGCCGGTGAATATCGAATCGATACCGACCCGAACCGGAATGCCACGATGGTGACCGTGCGCGGCGGGGAAGCGGAAGTGACGGCGAATGGCCAGAGCTTTCCTGTGCATTCGCGCCAGACAGCTTATTTCAGCGGCGACGGGCGGCAGGAGAGTATTCAGGCCGCGAACCAGGCTGACGATTTCGACAATTTTTCGTTCGAGCGCGACCGGCGGGACGATTCCGCTCCGGCGCCGCGTTATGTCTCGCGGGAGATGGTGGGTTATGAAGACCTGGACCGCTATGGAACCTGGGACGCAGGCGATCAAGATGGCCCGGTGTGGCGGCCGCGCGTGAGGGCTGATTGGGCTCCGTACCATGATGGGCGCTGGGCTTGGCGCGACCCGTGGGGCTGGACCTGGATCGATGACGCGCCCTGGGGATTTGCTCCTTTCCACTATGGCCGCTGGGCCTATGCGCGTGGCGGTTGGGGATGGTATCCGGGGCCGGTGGTAGCGCGGCCCGTGTATGCTCCGGCGCTGGTGGCGTTTGTGGGTGGCGGAGGGTTCGGGCTCTCCATCGGAATTGGCGGCGGAAACGGCGTGGGCTGGTTCCCGCTGGGTCCTCGCGAAGTGTACCGGCCGGCTTATCATGTCTCGCAGCGTTATGAGCGCGAGTTGAATGGGCGGAATTATAATAGTGGCGGCTTCAATCGCAATGCGGCCAATGTCTATGTGAACCGGAATGCTCCGGGTGCGTTTACGGCGGTATCCAGGCAGGAATTTGTAAGTGCGCGCCCGGTGCAGCGCAGCGCTTTCCGCGGGTCGCCGGAGCAGTTCCGTCAGGCGCAGGTCTCGGGATTTTCGCCTGGGGTGGCTCCGCAGCGGGAGAGCCTGTTTGGGCGGCAGCAGGGTGGGCCGGTGGCGCGTCCTCGCGATGCGGTGTTTAACCGGGAAGTGATAGCGCGAACGCCGCCTCCGGCGGCTGGGGTCACGTTCGAATCGCGGCAGCAGGTGTTGCGGGAGAACCAGGGCCGGCCGCTGGCTCCGCAGCAGATGGATATGCTGCGCGGACGCCAGAACGATATGAGGCAGCCGGCGGTGCGTTCGGCAATTTCCCCGAATCAGGGTTTTGGGCGCAACAGCCAGCAGGGTGTCCCGCAGCAGCAGGATACGGGGCAGGGGAATGCCCGTTTCGGCGGTGTGCAGCAGGTTCCGCAGGACAACAATCGCGGCGTCGGGCGCAATCGGGATCAGCCGCAGCAGGTGGCGCCTCCTTCGGCTCCTCAGGTGGTTCCGCAGGACAATAACCGGGGCTTCGGTCGCAATCGCGATCAGCAGCAGGCGCCGCAGGTGACTCCGCAGGTGGTTCCGCAGGTGGTTCCGCAGCAGCAGGATACGGGGCGCGGGAATGGGCGATTCGATAGCCGTCCGCCGCAGGCTTCGCCCCGGCCGGACGTGATTCCGCAGGATAACAACCGTGGCTTTGGACGCAATCGGGAGCCGCAACAGCAGGCGCCGCAAGTGACGCCTCCTCAGGTGCTGCCGCAGCCGATGCCCCAGCAGGGACGTCAACAGCAGCAGCCGGCGCCCGCTCCGGCTCAGGAGAATCAGCCGCAGAACCGGGGTTTTGGACGCGCGGCACGTCCTGACTTCAATTCGCAGACGCCGAGTGCGCCGCAAGCCGCACCGCAGCCCAGCGCTCCGGTTCGTCAGCAGGCGCAGCCGGAACCACGGCCCGTTCCGCCGGCTCAGCGTAACGAAGCGCCGGTTGAGAATCGCGGGTTCGGACGCAACTCGCAGCGGCAACAGGAGCAGCCGCAGCCTGGGCAGCAACAGCAGGCTGCGCCACAACAGCAGGCTGCGCCACAACAGCAAGCTGCGCCACAACAGCAAGCCCCGCCGCAACCACAGGCTGCGCCAGCGCCGCGCAATGAAGGGGCTCCGAATCGCGGGTTTGGACGCGCTTCGCGGCCTGAGCCCGACAAGCCGAAAGAAGAAAAACCGAAGCAGTAACTGCTTAGAGCAGCACTTCGAAATCGAAGCGGTAACGCCGGTGGTAATTGCCGAAGGCGATGCCGAAGTTGGGGTCTGCGATGTTGTTGTGAATGGCCAGCGGGTTGAAGTGGTTCGTCAGGTTGAACCCGCTAAGCGACAGGCGGACAGCGTACTTCGCGGACACCTTGAAATCGCGCATCACGCGCGCGTCGGCGGAGAAGAAGTGACGCAGGCGGGTTTCATCGCGATAAGGCGCGCCTGAATAGCCCTGCAGGTCAGTGAGAACTGCGTAAGGGAAGCCGTTTCGATATTCAACCGTGGGCAGCAGCTTGAGCTTCCAGAAAGGCACCTGCACGTTGCCCCAAACCAGGAAACGGTTTGGGATATCCCCGGGCAGATTTGAGTAAACGTTGGGGCGGAGGATGGGGTTCGCGTAGTTGCCAAGAAAGCTATCGAAGGTGTTCTGGCTGCCTTCGGCGCGGCTGTGGGTGAAGGAAAAAACCAGCTGCTGACCGCCTTCCCAGGCCAGCTTGCCGGTTAGCTCCAACTGCCGGTAGCGCGAGGAGCCAACACCGTTGAGAACCACTTCGTTCGTGGTGCCCAGAAAATCCGGCTCCACGATGATCAGACCTACGGAGCGATTGTCCGTATACACCGCGCGGAACCGCAGGAGGCGCGAAAAGCTGTGCTCCACTTGCGCGTTCCAGGTGGTGCCGCGCGGAGAGAAATCGCCCGCTACGCGCTGGCCGCGGATGAGGAATGACTTGGGCCCGTTCACATTGCCGATCACGTTCGTGAACAGCAGCGGTGTGCCGATGATATTGCCCTCCGGTGTATAGGAAGTGACCAGCCGGTTCGGGTAGCGGCTGAAGGCATATACGTCAGTGGGGATGTGATCGTAGAACTGGCCGTAGCCCAGGCGCAGCACGGTCCGGCCGTTCGTGAAGGGCGTCCATGCGAGGCCGGCTCGCGGCGCTACACGCAGACTGGAGGCCAGGCGCTGGTGTTCCACTCGGATTCCATAATCGAAGGCGAACTTCGGATGGAGCGACCAATGGTCCTGCAGGTAGGTGGTGAACTCTAAATCGGTACGCTTGTAATTGCCTTGATTTTGAAAATCGATGCGCTGGATGCGCCGGCCGGCGGCGTTGAGAATGTCAACCGGGCGGAAGGCGAAGAGGCCGCGGTTGTTGACCACGGTGAGCGAGGTGCCCACTTTGAATTGGTGCGTACCCACGAAGCGCGCGGGGGCGGGCGACCAGCCTTCCAGCCATTCACGCCGCCAGGCATCGCGGCTCTGCGTACCGAAGTAATTGCCGGTGTTTCCCTGGGGCGCCATCTGCATTTCGCCCGGACCCTGCGCACCGATAAAGGTATGGAAGCGCTGCATGGAGAGCGAACTGTCAAGCGTGCCGCCGAAGAGGCCCAGATGATCGGCAAGCGTTGCCACGTAGGCGCGTTGGGCATAACTGGGCGCGACAGGCTGCGGCGTGAAGAAATCGGGATTGACGAAGTTGATGTGTTCCGGGCTGTAGTGATAAGTGAAATTGACGATCTGGCGCTGCGAGGCAATGAAATCGAACTGTGTGAACGAATTGACGCGCTCCTGTTTCGATTCGTTGTGCGGAAAAGGCAGGGTGCGGTTCGAGCGCTTATCGAGGATGTATTGCAGCGCCGTATTCAGGTACAGGCGATTCGCGACGATGGGGCCGCCTACTACCCCGCGCGGCGTTTCATTGCGGATGCCAACGATGTGATAGCTGCGAACGCGGAAATCGGGGAAGGGATCGTTGAGGTCGGCATGCCACTTATCGCCGCCACGGCGGGTTTCGACGGCGACCACGCTTTGGGTGAAGCGGCCATATTGCGCCAGAAACGGCGTGCTCAGGACGTTGACCGTTTCGATGCTGTCGACGGGGACGGTTTGGGCGAACTTGCCGGTTGCGGGGTCGGTAACGTCAGTCTGGTTGACCACGAGCGAGCTGCGTTCTTCGCCTGCGCCATCGATTTTCAGCTCCCCATTTTGCGCGCGTACGACGCCGGGGACCAGGGGCAGCGTATCGGCTACGGTAGGCGGGTTCGAGGGTAGATTTTTTACTTCCGACGGGCGCAGTTCGTAGTTTTGCGAAGAGCTCTGTTCAACCGGCGGCGCGGAATCGGTCACTTCGAGCCGCGTCTGATTCATCTTCGGCGTGAGCGAGAGGCTGAGGCTGACGACGGGTTCGGGGCCCGCTGTGACGGTTGCGCTGCGATCTTCGAAGCCATCTTTCGAGGCGCGGACGGTCCATTCACCGCAGGGTACGGATTTGAAAATGGACATGCCTTCTGAGCGGGTAGGTTCGAGGCCGGCGTCTTGTGAAGCCGTGGTGACGCGGACTTGGGCGTCATAAATGGGGCTCTCCTGCGAATCTTTTACAGAGACACGCAGTTCGACAGGGCGGCATTCCTGCGCGATTGCATCGGTTCCGGCCAAAAGTAAAACAAAAGTTGCAACGAACTTACCCACCTAAGTGAAATGCTAGCAGAGAGCGGGTTGGAACTTAGTGACTGACCGCGCCATCGCTGGGGATACATCGGATGAACTGCGGGGTAATGTTGAAGCGTTGTTTGTAAGCGGCGGCGATGGTCTGTTGGAATTTCGCGACGGCATCCGGGCGCAGCAGGTTGACGGTACAGCCGCCGAAGCCGCCGCCAGTCATGCGCGAGCCGTAGCAGCCATCGTGAGCGCGGGCGGTGCCGACCAGAAAATCGATCTCCTCGCAGGTGATTTCGTAATCGTCGCGCATGGAGGCGTGGGATTGATAGAAGAGTTCGCCCATGCGGTTTAGATCCTGCGCTTCGGCGGCTACGACGAAGGCTTGCACGCGCAGATTTTCGGTGACGATGTGGCGGGCACGGCGGAGGATGGTGTCCGGCATGGGAGTGTTTTGCAGCCCGTCGAGGGTGGCGTCGCGCAGAGAGGCGACATGGAGGGCTTCGGCTGCTGAGGCGCATTCGGCGACGCGCTGTTTGTAGGCGGAATTGCCGAGCGCGTGTTTCACCATGGAGTTGACGGCCCAGATTTCTAGTTTGCCGGTGTGGGGCAGGGGGACGTACTGGTGGGTGAGGGAGCGGCAATCGATCAGGACGGCATGATCTTTGCGACCGAAGACGGAGACGTACTGATCCATGATGCCGGAGGGGACGCCGACGAATTCGCGTTCGGCGCGCTGGCAGAGTTTGGCTAGTTCCAGGGGGTCGATGGTGCGGCCGTTGAGCATGGCGAGTGCGCTTGAGACTTCGAGCGCGGCGGAGGAGCTGAGGCCGGCGCCTTCGGGGACGGTGCTGCCAATGCCGAGTTGAATCGATTCGATTGTGTAACCAAGCTTGAGTAGTTGCTGGGCGACGCCGATAGGATAGTCTACCCAGGCTTTCTCAGGTTTCGCGGTCGCGATCCCGTCCGTTTCCCAGTAGGCGGTTTCGCCATACTCTACCGAGTTGATGCGGAGGCGGCCCGCTTCCTCCGAGTGGACGGTGACGGTAGTGACCAGATCGAGAGCGATGGGGAGGACGAAGCCCAAGTTGTAGTCTGTATGTTCGCCGATCAGATTGACGCGGCCGGGAGCACGGTACTCGCTGTTCATGCTTTGCGTCGGGCGAGCAGCAGCAGAATGGCGCCGAAGAGCAGCATCACGCCGCCAGCATACAAGTTGACGTTGAGGGGCGTGAGCGGGGCACGCTCGTCGGGAAAAAGGATGCCGAGGCCCATGAGCACCAGGCCGGTGATGGCGAAAAAATAGCCGGAGGGAATTCGTAGATCGAGCATATTAGCGGAACACCACGTTCAACATCACCAGGACGACAATCACGATTCCAGCCAGCGGAAGTGGCCGCTTCCAGAAGGGCACGCCTTCTTCACCGATCTTCTTAGTCAAGCTATAGACCAGGCCGTGCAGGCTCTCTTCGGGATGCGCTTTGGTAGCCAGGCTTACGGCGACGGTGACCAGGAAACAGGCGGACCAGGCGCAGATGGCGATGCGAAAATTTTGCGCCATGGTGGAGGGGAAGAGAAAGGCCGGCGAGATCCAACCACCCTTGCCTTCGGCGATGGTGAGGCCGTGCGTGATGGCTGCGGTGGTGGTGCCGGCGAGCAGGCCGGCGAACGCGCCATGGCCGGTGGTGCGCTTCCAGAACATGCCCAGCAGAAATGTTGCGAAGAGGGGAGCGTTCACGAAGCTGAAGACCAGCTGGAGCAGGTCCATGATGTTGTTGAAGCTTTGCGCCAGATAGGCAGCGCCGATGGAGAGCGCGATACCGGCGAAGGTGGTGAGGCGGCCTACCTGCAGATAGTGGGAATCGGGCGCGTTTTTGCGGATGTAGCTTTGGTAGATGTCGTAAGTGAAGACGGTATTGAAGGCCGTGACGTTGCCCGCCATGCCGGACATGAACGAAGCCATCAGCGCGGTGAGGCCTACGCCCAACATGCCGGATGGGTAGAACTGGGCCATCAGGCTGGTGAGCACTTTATCGTAATCGAGGCCATCGCCTTTAGTGGGGATGGCGTAACCGGTGGACATGTTGGCGAGCGCGACGGCGGCCAGGCCCGGCACAATCACGATGAAGGGCATGATCATTTTCGGGAACGCGGCCATGACGGGGGTGCGGCGCGCGGCGGCCATGGAGTTCGCGGCCATGGCGCGCTGCACCACCAGAAAATCAGTACACCAATAGCCGAAGGAGAGCACGAAGCCGAGCCCTGCGACCAGGCCGAAGATTTCGACGCCCATGGGGTTCTGGTGGGCGTCGCCCAGATATTGCCATGAGTGAGTCATGACCGGCGGAAGGCGCTGTTGGAGGCCGCCCCAACCACCGGCTTTGTAGACCGCCATGGCCGCAAGCGGGGCGAAACCGAGCACGATGAGGAAGAACTGCAGCACCTCGTTATAAATGGCGCTGGTGAGGCCGCCCAGGTACGTGTAGATCAGAACGATGGTGGCGCTGAGCAGTACGGAGGCAGTGAAGCTCCAGCCCAGCACCGCTTCGAACAGGATGCCGAGCGCATACATGCTGATGCCCGAAGAGAAGATGGTCATCACCGCGAAGGTGAGCGCGTTCAGGGCGCGCGTTTTTTCATCGAAGCGCAGCCGCAGATATTCGGGGACGGAACGCGCGCGGCTACCGTAATAAAACGGCATCATGAAGACGCCGATGAAGAGCATGGCGGGCACGGCGCCGATCCAATAAAAGTGCGACGTCATGATGCCGTACTTCGCACCGCTGGCGGCCATGCCGATCACTTCCTGCGCGCCCAGGTTGGCGGCCAGGAAAGCCAGCGACGTGATCCAGACGGGAAGGTTGTGGCCGCCCGTGAGGAAATCGGTGGAGGAGGCGGCGCGCGCGCGCAGGCGCCACCCGATGCCAAGTACGAAGAGGAAGTACAGCGCAAGAATTGCGTAATCGATAGGGGCCAGTGTCAACGGGGTCGGGTCCTTTAAAGCAATGACCACGATACAGCAGAAATGCCTGGCGACTTACATTTCGTCCGCGGAAGGGCCGTAAACACCGGGAACGGGAATGTCCATCAGGCGCAGGTACACGCCTAACTGAGCGCGGTGATGCACGATGTGGTTCAGCACCCAGGTGCGGATAACCGCCATCTTAGGCATGGTGAAGTAAGTCTGGCCTTGGTTGGTCATGCTCCAGGAGCCGCTGGCTACTTCATCGGATACTTCCGAGAGTACTTTGCGCGCGGCAATTACGTTCGCATCGAACATGGCGAGTATTGCCGCGCCGTTTTCGTGCGAAGGATTCTTGAACGTGGCGAGATCGAAAACGTCTCTGTCGAACGTCATGATCACCCATGCGGGGATGTCGGCGATGTGATTGGACAATTTGCCCAGCTCCATCGACTTCGCGTGGGGACGCCAATCCATTTTTCCTTCGGGCAGACGCTCCAGGTGCTTGCGCACGCCCGCCATTTCCTGATCGAATTCGGGTACTAAAGTTTCAGCCATTCGCATGGATCAGATTGTATCCGACGTCATGCGGAACGGCTGCCAGCTCACGATCTTTTTGCGTACTGGCTTTCAAGGCATCGAAGCAACTGGCATCCAGCTTTCGCGGGCAATCCGCTTCCATGATGCGAAATACTTCTTCCAGGGGAAGGGCATCGCGATACGGCCGTTTGGCGGCCAGAGCGTCGAAAATATCGGAGACTACCAGGATGCGCGCGGGGAGCGAGAGGTGCTCCGCATTCATGTTGCGGAAATAGCCGCTGCCGTCCAGCTTTTCATGGTGCGAGGCAGCCATTTCGCCGATATCGCCGAAGCCGGGGATGCGGTCCAGAATCTCAAGCGAATAGGCGGGATGCTTTTTCACGCAGTCCCATTCCGCGGCGTCGAGCTTGCCGGGCTTTTCAAGGATGGAGTTCGGGACGCCGAGCTTACCGATGTCGTGGAGCAGGGCGGCGCGGCGAATGCTGCCGATCTGAAGCGGTTCGAGACCGAGGTTGGTGGCTATGGCGACGGCGGCGCCGGCAACACCGGTGGAATGCTTGTACGTGAACGGGCTCTTGGCGTCGATCACATCCGAGAAGGCCAGGCAGATGTTGTCAAGCGTGGCTTGTTCGTGATTCAGCACATCGTGGCGCGGTTCGAGACCCACCACAAGCTCTTCGGCGCGGGCGACGTCGCGCCAGAATACAGGCGATTTCGCGAGCGTGAGGAACAACCGGCTGAGTTCAGGGTCGAACCAGCGGCCGGACCGTTTGCGAACCATATCGCAAGCCGCGCGGACGCCATAGGTGCGGTGAAACACCTCGACCGATTGCGTAATATTCAGGATGCGCGAGAGCAGGGGAATGGCGTGGCCTTTCAAACCGTCGGGCTGGCCAGAGCCATCCCAAAGCTCATCGAGGCTATGTATCGCGATGGCGCTCTGTTCCGGCAGACCGATTTTGCGGGCAATGGTGGCGCCGCGTTCGCAGCGGATCTGGACTAGCTGTTTGGCATTCTGTTTCTGTTTGCGGCAGATGTTCCACAGGGCGCGCACGCGATCGAGAAACGGTGCGCCCGGGCACACATGGGCTAAGGCGTACTGGAGCGATTCCCAACCGGTCTTGGTCCAGTCTGTCGTTTTCACATCGTGCTTGGCGGCGATTTCATCGCTACCCAGAATCTGATACATACGGGACGCGTTGCTGGAGCAGCCCGCGTCTTTGAGCATGTGAGCGTAGTAAAGGTCGCCCTTCTCTTGCAGCGGCAGATTCAGGGCTTCGGCAAGTTTCATGCCCATCACGCAAGCGCGATTGGAGTGGCCCATGGGCTGCCCCTCGGTTAGATCCAGCGCGTGGGTAAGCCCAGCCAGGATCTCTGAAACGCGGAGTGTAGGCGTGGCCGCGGGGGCAACGCTCTTCGATTGGTATTCGGCAATCTGGATGGGCATATGGCTAGAACCTGTATCCGGCGGAAACGGTGACAGCATGAAGAAACACGCTTACTTGCGAACGATCGAACTCCCCGGAGAGCAGGGCGCTCTTGCCTACCGATTCGGAGGCGCGGGGGTAGTAAGTATAGGCGGCGTCGAGCAGGCACTTCCCAAAACGGTAGCCATAGCCCGCCGAGACGGAATGACGAAACACCGATGCGGTAAGAGGAGTGAGGGTGCTTGAAGGAACCGGATTGTTGGCGTGAGAGTAACCTGCGCGGACGGAACTGGCTTCCCCCACGGAACGTTCCAGCCCGAGCCTGACAACAGTCTGATTCCGCCAGGCGAGCGGGACCGAATCGACAAGCGTCGTTGCGCCGGTGAAATGGTTGATATCGCTATTCGTGCCTTCCGTCAACACGATGGGCAGTGTGCGGAACGACGAGGCCCATTGCACGCGGTTGACCTGCAAAGCCAGGCGAAGCTTGTTGCTATATCGCCAATCCGCATGGACCACCAGGGAGCGCGGCAGGCGCGTTTCCACCAGGGCGCGATAAGTGAAACCGGGAGCGAAGTCTACGCCGAGCGAGGCAAACTGCTGCGCGGCATTCCCGATGGCGCGTCCGCGAGACTGGATCACCGTCGCGGTCTGGTAAGCCGCTCCCACTTCCAGGCGGCGCGTGCGGCGATAGAGCAAGCCGAAGCTATGGTTCCAGCCATGGCCGGTAGTTCGCAGGTCGAGGCCGGTTTTCAGCCCCGCTAGGATTGGGTTCGTTTGGAAGATGTAGGGAGCTTGGAAGACATTCTTGTCATAGACCCAGCCAAGGGTGTAGCCGGCTGAAAGGTGAGAATCGATTCGGTAGCCGACACCGGCGGTGGTGCGCATGGCCAACAACTCAGAAGTTTTGGCAGTGCTGCCGTAAGAAGCATGGCCGCCAAGTCCGCCGGGCGGATCTGTGTAATTCCAGTTGGCGCGGCTCACCGCTTCCGGCGCAATGCCGAAGGCAACAGTCAGTGGCAGGGAACGCAGCGGAAGGCCAAGGGCCGCGGTGGGGAGGAAGCCGGGTTCGGTGTTCAGCGAGCCATGCGCGGTGACTGAGTTCGTAAACGAACCGCCCGTGACAAGTGTGGAGAGGCTGCCTTCGAGCACGCCGGAGCTGAGCCTGGTTAAGGCTGCCGGGTTGGTGTTCAAGGCATCGGAAACGCTTTCCCCGTTGGGGAGCAAAACGCCGCCCAGAGCCGCTGACCGGGCTGTGGTGCTGTTCTGGTAAAAATCGGCTCCCAGCGCCGAACTGAAAGCAATCAGCGCACAGGAAGCCACCCGGAGAGTAACGGAGTGAATCATGTATGAACTCTTATCGGCAGGAAAGCGCGAAAGCTTTAGAGCAACCGCATTTGCCAGGAACTTTCCGATGTCATGATGGAACCAACTAACCCAATGGATGCGGAAAAGCAGCGGCTGGCCGATGACGTGGCCCGGAATGCGAATTGGAAACGGTGGGGCCCGTATCTTTCGGAGCGCCAGTGGGGCACGGTTCGCGAAGATTATTCAGAAGATGGAAATTGCTGGGACTATCTGCCGCACGACCATGCCCGAAGCCGCGCGTACCGCTGGGGCGAAGACGGTTTGCTGGGCATCTGCGATCGCGAAGGGAGACTGAACTTCGCGCTGGCCCTATGGAACGGGAACGATTGCATTTTGAAAGAGCGGCTGTTTGGCGTCACCGGTCCGCAGGGCAATCACGGGGAGGATTGCAAAGAGCTTTATTATTACCTGGATTCCACGCCGACGCATTCTTATATGAAGGCGCTGTACAAGTATCCTCAGCGCTCCTATCCCTATGACCGTTTGTTGTGGGAGGCGCGGCGGCGCGGGCGCATGGATCGCGAGTTTGAAATTACGGACACCGACGTGTTCCAGGAGAGCCGCTATTTCGATGTGTATGCGGAGTATGCCAAGGCCGCGCCGGAGGACATGCTGATTCGCATTACCGTGGCCAATCGCGGGCCGGAGGAAGCGTCGCTAGACCTGTTGCCAACGGTTTGGTTTCGCAATACATGGAGTTGGGGACGAACGGGGGAAGGCTATTGGCCGCTGCCCGTGTTGCGCGCCGTGGGTGAGCGGAGCGTGCAGATGGACCACGAATCGCTCGGCCGGTACACGTTCCTGGTGGAGCAGCAGACGGAAATGCTGTTCACCGGCAATGAGACGAATGCGGCGCGCCTGTTTGGCTTGTATGACCCTACGCGCTTCGTGAAGGATGCCTTCGACGAGTATGTGGTGCACAAGCGCCTGGAAGCTGTGAACGCGAAGCGCGAAGGCACCAAGGCCGCGGCCCGCTACCGGTTGCAGATTCCGGCGGGCGGGCAGGTACAATTGCGGTTTCGTCTGGCGGCGGGTGAGCCTGCGCCGGAGACTGCTTTCGGCGATGGCTTCGATGCAATCTTCAACCAGCGCATTGCCGAAGCGGACACTTTCTATCGAACGTTCTGCCCGGATTCGATGGGCGCGGATGAGCGCCGCGTGGCGCGCCAGGCCTATGCGGGCCTGTTGTGGTCGAAGCAATTTTATTACTATGCGGTGCAGGATTGGCTGGAGGGCGACCCTTCGCAGCCGCCTCCGCCGCCGGCGCGATGGCATGGCCGCAATAGCGAGTGGCTGCATCTTTTCAATCGCGATGTGATCTCGATGCCGGATAAGTGGGAATATCCGTGGTACGCCTCCTGGGATTTAGGCTTCCACATGATTCCGTTCGCGCAGATCGATCCGGAGTTTGCCAAACAGCAGCTGATTCTGTTCAATCGCGAATGGTACATGAACCCCAATGGGCAGGTGCCGGCGTACGAGTTTGCGCTGGGCGATGTGAACCCGCCGGTGCAGGCATGGGCGGCGTGGCGCGTCTATAAAATCAGTGCGCCGCACGGCAAGCGCGATCGCGTGTTTCTGGCGCGCATCTTCCACAAGCTGATGATCAACTTCACCTGGTGGGTGAACCGGAAGGATGTGGCGGGCAAGCAGGTATTTTCGGGCGGCTTTCTGGGCCTGGATAACGTGGGTGTGTTCGACCGCTCGCAACCGCTGCCGAGTGGGCAGATGCTGGAGCAGGCCGATGGCACGGCGTGGATGACGTTCTTCTGTTCCATCATGCTTTCGATGGCGCTGGAACTGGCTTCGGAGGACCCGGCGTATGAGGATATCGCGTCGAAATTTTTCGAACATTTTGTCGAGATTGCCGATGCCATGAATACGCTTGGCGGAACGGGTCTGTGGGATGAAGAGGACGGTTTTTATTACGACCAGTTGCTGGTGGATGGGCGCGCGCACCCGTTGAAAATTCGCTCAGTAGTGGGCTTGATTCCACTATTCGCGGATGCCGTGCTGGAGCAGCGGCAGATTTCCAAGCTGCCAGCGTTTGAAAAGCGCATGAACTGGTTTTTGAAAAACCGGCGCGATCTGAGTAACCAGATTAGTTGCATGGAGACAGGCGGCGGAGGCGATCATCAACACCGGCTGCTGGCCATCCCCTCGCGCGACCGCCTGGTGCGCGTGCTGGCGCGAATGCTGGATGAGAATGAATTTCTTTCCCCGTTCGGAATCCGCAGCCTTTCGCTGGTGCATCGAGAGCATCCTTATATCCTGACTTTGAACGGGTCCAATCGAAGCGTGTCGTATGAGCCGGGCGAATCGGAGACAGGCTCGTTCGGAGGCAATTCAAATTGGCGCGGACCTATCTGGTTCCCTCTGAATTATTTGCTGGTGGAAGCGCTGGAACGCTATTACCACTTCTATGGCGATTCGCTCAAGGTGGAGTGCCCGGCCCGGTCGGGGCGGCTGATGACGCTGCGGGAAGTGTCGCGGGAATTGAACCGCCGGTTGAGCGCGATCTTCACGCCCGACGCGCAAGGCTGGTCTCCGTGGCAGGGGGAGGCGCGCACCTATGCTGAAGACGAACACTGGAAAGACTTGACTCTGTTCTATGAATACTTCAACCCCGATACGGGGCGCGGTTGCGGGGCATCGCACCAGACGGGGTGGACGGCCTTGATAGCGCGGTGCATGGAAGACGCCGCTTCGCAACATTAGGGACGCTTCGCGCGGGGATACTATTGTGCATATGAAGTTACCCGGTCTGAAGTTACAAGGTCCAATGCTCGTTCTCTGTGCCACGGGGCTTTTGGCGCAGCAATCCGGAACCATCCAGACGGTGGCCGGTAATGGCGCCGCAACATTTTCAGGCGATGGCGGCGCAGCTACGCAGAGTGCTCTGAATGTGCCGGTAGACGTGGCTGTGGACGCTGCGGGTAACATCTATATCGCGGACCAATTCAACCATCGCATTCGTCGCGTGGCTGCGAACGGCGTCATATCGACGGTGGCGGGGAATGGCTCGGCAGGTTATTCCGGCGATGGCGGGTTGGCGACATCGGCGCAACTCAACACGCCTACAGGAGTATTTGTGGATCAGGGCGGAACCATGTTTATCGCGGACGTGGGGAACCAAAGAATCCGCCGCGTGGACCTGAGTGGGCGAGGCATCATCACGACCGTCGCGGGCAATGGCGCAAAGGGGTATAACGGTGACGGCATCATTCCCACCACGGCGAGCCTGTACAACCCCGTGCGGGTGGCTGTCGATTCGTCCGGCAACATTCTGATTGCCGATCAAAGCAATCATAGAATCCGGCGAATTGCGCCAGGCGGATTCATCACGACGGTTGCGGGGAACGGCGCGGGCACGCCCTCAAGCGGTGGCTTTTCTGGCGACGGTGGACCAGCCGCGGCGGCGTCGCTGAACAACCCTACCGCGGTGGCCGTAAGCGGCAGCGGCGTGATTTACTTTTCTGACCAATTCAATCAGCGCATCCGGCGCGTTGCCACCGATGGCACCGTTACAACGGTTGCCGGGAATGGGAATGCGGCCTTTTCGGGCGACGGCGGACAGGCGGCACTGGCGTCACTGAATTACCCCGGCGGCTTGGCTCTGGATGTGGCCGGGAATCTCTACTTCAACGACGATGCAAATTTTCGCGTTCGGCGCCTCGCGACCGACGGCACCATTTCCACCATCGCCGGCAACGGCGCCGCTGCGTTTTCAGGCGATGGCGGCCCCGCGACGGCAGCTTCGCTCAACGGCAATTTCGGTATCGCCGTGGATGTGCTGGGAAACATTTTTATCGCCGATTCGGTGAACAATCGCATCCGTTCCATAGCCACTGCCGTGCCAGGTTTCGCGCCGGTAATTACGCCGGCGGGCTTCACGAATGCGGCGAGTTTCATCAGTGGCGCCAGCCCCGGCGGTCTGGCCACAATCTTCGGCACGCACTTGACGCGAAACCTGGGCGGCATTGTGCAAAACACTTCGGTGCCATTGCCCTCGTCGTTGGCGGGTACGTCGGTGACCATCGGCGGGAAGGTGGCGCCGGTCTTCCAAGTGGTGAATCTGGCGGGGCAGGAGCAGATCAGCGTACAGGTGCCGTTCGACGCGCCGCCGGGCTCAGCCGTGCCCGTAGTTTTGAACAACGGCTTCGGCACGGTTACTGTGCCTATCGTGGTTTCCATGGCGCTACCGGGGGTGTTTGAGATTGGGCAAAAACAGGCTGCGGCGCTGCATGCCAACTTCACCCTGATCTCTGCCGCGCAACCTGCGGCGCCGGGCGAAACAGTCATCGTTTTCTGTACGGGCCTGGGCGCGGTGACGCCGGCCGGAGTTACGGGCGCGGCGGCAAGCAGTACCGTTCTTTCCTCCACGCAAACTACGTTTACAGCGACGGTGGGCGGACAGAATGCGCCGATCGCGTTCAGCGGCCTGGCGCCTGGCTTTGTGGCGTTGTATCAGGTGAATCTGGTGATGCCTTCGGGACTTACCGGCCTGCAGGATTTCGTGCTGACCGGCGCCGGCGTCAGCAGCAACGTGACCAAGATTCAGATTCGCTAATAACGATTCCTGCCTCGCACGGGCAGACGGTTACGCTAACATGACAGTAATCGCGTTACCGCCGAATTTTGGCATTCAGGAGTCGTCTATGAAGATCGGAAGCGTTTCCGTCTGGGCAGCTTGCTGCTTGTTTCTCGTTCCCATTCCCCTGGTCGCGCAAAATGCGTCGCTGACCGGAACCGTGAAGGACCCAAAAGAGGCAGCCATCGCGGGCGTCACTTTAAGCCTCACAAATAATGAGACCGGCGTGGCTCTTAGCACTAAGAGCGATGCTTCGGGCGATTACGAATTTCCTTTCGCTAAGCCTGGCAGTTATACGCTGCGGGCGGAGCAGGGCGGCTTCAAGACTTTTGTGCAAAACAAGCTGACGCTGGCCGTCGCGGAGCGCACTCGCGTGGACCCCATCATGCAAATTGGCGATGCGAGCACGCTGCTTACAGTGGAGGGTTCGGTGGCTGGTGTGCAGACTGAATCGTCAACGCTAGGCGAGGTGGTGACGAACCGCAAGATTGTGGAAGTTCCGCTGAACGGCCGGTTCTTTCTGGACATCGCGCTGCTGACGCAGGGCACCGTTGCGCCGAGTACGAACAACCGGACGTTCCTTGCCGTGCCGAGCGGCATCGGCATCTCAGGCATTAATGCATCGGGCACGCGCGAGGATTCGACGAACTACATGTTCGATGGAATCAACCTGAGCGACATGGCCCAGAACCAGATTACGTTTCAGCCGAACATCGACATGATTCAGGAGTTCAAAGTGCAGACCAATTCTTTTTCGGCTGACTTTGGGCGCAATGCGGGGATTGTGATTAGTGCGGTTTCGAAATCCGGCACGAATGGTTTCCATGGCACCGCTTATGAGTTTGTACGCAATGAAAAATTCGATGCGAAGAACTATTTCGATCCAGCGGGAAAGATCATTCCGTTCAAGCGAAACATTTATGGCTATAGCGTGGGCGGGCCCATTCTGCGGAACCGGACATTTTTCTTTACCAGTTACGAAGGGCGCCAAGGACGTGAAGTGGCTTCGCTAAGAACCCAGGTGCCCACCACGGCGCAGATTGCGACGGTGACGAACCCGGTTGTGCTGAAGTTGCTTCCCCTACTGCCGAAGGCGAACGACGCATCGGGCACTTTCTTTGTAGGACCCGCCGGACGGAAGCGCAAGCTGAACCAGTTTACGGGGCGGATCGATCACAACTTCTCTGAGCGCGATTTTGTGTTTGGGAATTTCATTTCGAATCGCGATGAGCGCACCGAGCCCACGCTGCAGGGCAACAACCTGCCGGGCTTTGGCGATACGCGGCCGGCGAAGCGCGAACTTCTGTCACTGGGTTACACGCACGTGTTGTCTCCTTCGGTGACGAACGAATTTCGCGCGGGCTTGAACCGCGTGCTCATCAGCTTTGTGCAGGACGATAAGGCCGACCCGTCCGCATTCGGCATCACTTCGCCTTCGGCCGTGTTTCCGCAGTTCGCCATTTCAGGCGGCGCGGTATTCGGCGGCATTGCCGGGTTCCCGCAAGGCCGCGGCGATACCACGTTCCAATATTCCGATTCGCTCTCCTGGATCAAGGGCCGGCATTCGCTAAAATTCGGCGCGGAGTTTCGCCGCTTCCGGAACAATAACTTCAACGGCGGCACGGGCGGCACAATTAACTTCCCGAACCTGGCCGCGTTTCTTGCCGGCACGCCAAGTTCCGCAACCGAAACTGCTTTACCCGCCACGCCAGGGCTACGCGTGAGCGCGTTGGGCACTTATGCGCAAGATGACTTCCGGGTAAGTCAAAAGCTGACTCTGAATCTGGGGTTGCGCTGGGAATACAACGGCGTGCCTTACGAGATTCATGATCGCCTGGCTGTGTATGACTTTTCGCGCAATACGCTTTCGCGCGTTGGCACGAACGGAGTAGAGCGGCCTTACAAGCGCCAGTTTACGAACTTCGGGCCGCGCTTCGGCTTCGCGTACGATCCCTTCGGGAATGGCAAGACTGTAATTCGCGGAGGTACGGGCCTGTATTACGATGAGCCGGTCACGAATATTGTCACCGGCCTGGGTTCGAACCCGCCATTCGCCACTTCGGTGAATAACACAAGTAATGTGAACCTGGCGAACCCCTTCAATCTGCCACCGGGAACGGGCAGCGCAATTGCCGCCGTGGACCCGAATTTCAAAAGCGCGGTGGTGTTCTCTTACAACCTGAACATCCAGCGCGAGCTTGCGGGCACCGTGTTTCAGGTGGGCTATGTGGGCAGCCAGGGGCGGCATCTGCGGCTGACGGGAGATTACAACCAGGGCATCAATGGCGTGCGGCCCATTAGTGGCTTTTCCAGCATTACGGTACAGGAGTCTGTTTCGAATTCCACTTACAACGGGCTCTGGCTTTCCGCGAATCGAAGGCTGGCGCGCGGACTTACCTTTTCCGCTTCGTATACTTTCTCTAAATCCATCGACAACAACTCCGTTGGCAGTTCGAATCCGCAGATACAGAACTTCTACGATCTAAGATCGGAGCGCGCGCTCTCAGACTTCGATGCGCGTCAACGTTTCGTACTGAGCGGCGTGTATCAATTGCCTTTCCACGCGGACGGTGCGTTGGGGAAACGGTTGGTGGAGGGCTGGACTATTTCGCCGATCGTGAACTTACAATCGGGCAACCCGTTCAGCCCGATTGTGGCACTTACTCGCACGGTTACTCCGGGCATTGCGCCCACGCCGGGCTTGATTTACAACAGCGGAAGCTTGGAAGGTTTCGACAGGCCCGATTATGTGCTGAGTCTACCGGTCTATCTGAGCAACCGGTCGCCGGCGCAATGGCTGAACCCGAGCGCGTTCGTGCGCCACAATCTGGGCTTCGGAAACGCCGGCCGCAATAGTCTTACCGCACCCGGCTTGCAGGATGTGGATGTCGCGTTGTCGAAAGACACGCGCATCAAAGAAAGAGTTTCCCTGCAGTTCCGCGCGGAATCTTTCAACATCATGAATCATCCGAACTTCGGGCAGCCGGTGAATTCGTTGACGGCCGCGACCTTCGGCCAAATCACGCAGACTCGCACTACGCGCGGCGATCTGGGCAGTTCGCGGCAGATACAGCTTGGCTTGAAACTGCTTTTCTGATCTATTGCCAGATGATAATTCAGAACCACCGCCCGCGAGTTCTGATAAGCGAACCGAACGCGCCTAGCCAGTTTACGCTTCCCTATATGTGGGCGGTCTTGAAGACCGATTGGGAACACCGCGGTCGCGATCCACAAGCATTCGAGTGGCTGGACCCTATTTATGACCTGAACTCGATTAAGTGGGAGATGGAACGGCTTGCAACGGCCGTCCCAGACGTTGTCGGCCTGAGTTGTTATACCTGGAATTGGGAGTTACAACTCACGATCGGCCGCAGGGCGAAAGAGTTGAATCCGCGGTGCTTGGTAGTGGCGGGCGGCCCTCATCCGGATTACAAGGATCCCGCGTTCTTCCGCAACTATCCCTTTATCGATTGTATTGTCGTAAAGGATGGAGAAGTTCCCTTTACTCAAATTCTCGACGCGATTTTGAGGGGAGATCTCAACCTTCGTAATATCCCGGGGCTTTATCTGCCAGCTTTGCAATCTGGCGAATTTCGCATGGCGGACGCCATATCCCAGCATCACTTCACGGGGGCCGCCGCACAGCCGGAATCGTTTGAATTCAGTCCTTACATAGAACAATCGGCTTACTATGAAAGGATTCTCGCAAAGAGCGCCGGCCGGCACATTTCGCTCACCTGGGAAACCAACCGGGGCTGTCCATACGGATGCAGCTACTGCGACTGGGGCTCCGCAACGTTATCCAAAGTTCGGCAATTCAGCTTAAGCCGAATTGAATCCGAAGCGGATTGGATCGGCAGGATGAAAGTGAACTTTCTCTTACTGGCCGATGCAAATTTTGGCATTTTGTCCCGCGACGTCGCCATCGCCGGGTTACTTGCGAAAGTTCGTACCAAGTACAGTTACCCCAAGCACCTTTACTACAGTCCCGCGAAGAACAATCCAGACCGGACAGTGGACATTGCGCGGCGCTTTTTTGAATGCGGGTTGGCTAACCGCCATGTCCTGGCGGTGCAGCACACCGATCCGGATGTTCTCCGAGCGACCGACCGGCAGAACATTCCGGCTTCCCGCTATCGCGAAGTGGTTCGGAAAATCGGTGAGGCTGGCATTTCAGCCGAGGCTCAGATGATCTTGGGCATCCCTGCCGATACGCCCGCGCGATGGAAGAGCTGTCTTGCGGAACTTATGAATTGGGGCGTTCATGAGCGCTATCAAGTCTCGCCGTACGCTTTGCTGCCGAACGCGCCGGCGGCTCATCCCGACTTCATGCGCAGGTGGAAAATCGAAACCATAGAACGGGAACTGGTGCCGTTTGAAGGTTTCAGCAGCAAGCAAGGGCGCATTAATCCGTTGGAGCGCCTGATTGTTGCCTCGAGCAGCTTTACCAGAGCCGAGTGGGTGGAAATGAATGTCTACACGGCCTTTCTTTTGGCTTACCACAATCGAGCCATAGTTCGCCTGCCTGTGTTTTATTTGCACTACGTCCACGGGGTTCCGTTTCGTGAGGTGAACGATGCGATCTACGACGACTTCTGTAGCAAGTCAACGGTGACCGGCCCATTGTTTAAGCGTGTTTGGAAGCTATACCACGAGTTAGCCAACCAGCCCGGCTCGAACGATGCGATGGAATTGGATGAAGTGCCCGAGGCCGCGATCGTAATTAACCCGAGCCGTTGGGTATTTGCCAAAACCATGTTCCGCGCGCAGGACTTTTATCGCGAGCTCACGGAGTTTCTTGTGCATCGTTATCCCAAAGCCCGGCACCTGCGGAGCGCGATGACATTTCAGGAAAACATTGCAATCGATCCAGGGTTCGACTGGCGCGAAGGGCGCACGTTTCAGACCGATTGCGACTGGGTGACCTTCGTGCGTCAAATAGCGCGGCGCCAGGAAAGCAGTTGTCAGCCGGAGCCGGAATCGTTCTGGCCGCCCAGACTTGCCGTGGTGGGCGACCATGAGTTGGAACAGCGTGATTTCTTGCGTTTCAGTGAACAGACGGCCGCTCTTCAAAATGCCCGGTGGGTTGCGCAGATTTTGCCCAGACTGCACATCTCCACTTTCGGAGTCTTTTCTGAAGTGAAAATCGAATCCAAATGGTCGGGGCGAGAGGATTCGAACCTCCGGCCTCCTGGTCCCGAACCAGGCGCGCTACCAGACTGCGCTACGCCCCGAATACCTCTAGTGTAATCGTTTGCTTCCCGCTTACACAAGCCTGCCCTTGTTGCGCCGCATGGCGGGGCCAACTTTCTGTTCACCGAGTTGATTCCGATTTTCGCCTGACGCTCTCCTCTCGCATGGTGGAGTTGGAAAATCACGCTGGGGTTTGCCTTTGGGGCGAGATCACCGGGCTGCGCGATAACCCCTGGTACACGCGCGGGCCACTGGTTATGTTTCCGGTGAGGTTAGGTATAAAGATGTGTAAATCGGAACTCTCCGCGCCAATCGATTCTGCTTAGCCTGAAGCAACCAACGGCCGCGCGATGATACGGTAGCATCTTAACTTGACGGATCGTACCACCAGCTTGCGCGGTCTTCCATCTGTACACCAGGTGCTGGAGCGGCTCAGCCCGGCGGCGCTTCGCTTTCCTCATGCCTTGGTGGTCGCTGAAATTCGCAAGGCGCTGGAGCATCTTCGCGATTCGGCCAATACGGACGCGGCTGTTGAAACCGTGGTGGAGTCCGCTTTGTTCGCGTGGCTGGAACCATCGCTGCGGCCTGTCATCAATGCTACGGGAGTTGTGCTTCACACGAATTTAGGGCGCGCGCCGCTGGGTGCGCTGCAGCTTGTGCCTGGTTATACGAACCTGGAGTACGATCTTGCTACCGGACGTCGCGGCCGGCGCGATTGGCATCTGGATGTGTTGTTGCAGCGCTTGCTGGGCTTGCCTGCGATTGCCGTGAACAACGGCGCTGCCGCGCTTTATCTGGTTCTGCATGAACTCGCAAACGGCGGTGAAGTGATTGTTTCGCGCGGGGAACTGATTGAGATTGGCGACGGGTTTCGCATACCCGATATCATGCGGCGGTCGGGCGCGGTGCTGCGCGAGGTGGGGACCACCAACAAGACCCGCATCGAAGATTACCGCGAGGCGCTGACGGATCGGACGGCGCTGATACTGCGTGTGCACCCCAGCAATTTTCAGATGAGCGGCTTCACGGGGCGACCGGGTGTGGCGGAACTTGCCGGTCTTGCGCGGCAGGTGAACGTGCCCTTTCATGAAGACCTGGGCAGCGGCTGCCTGGTGGATCTGTCTGCGTTCGGCATTCGCGAGCCGCTGGTTCAGGAGAGTCTGCGAGCGGGTGCGAATCTGGTTTCGTTCAGCGGCGACAAACTGCTGGGCGGGCCGCAGGCGGGCTTGATTGCGGGCGATGCGCCTTTGGTGAGCAGGCTGCGCGCGAACCCGATGTTCCGGGCGTTGCGTATCGATAAGCTGATCGTACAGGCTCTTGAGCGTACGCTTCGCGCCCTGCTTCTGGAAGATTGGGACAGCCTGCCTGCGCTGGGCATGTTGCGCCTGACGGCAGAGCAGATTCGCGCGCGGGCAGAGGCTATGGCTTCGCAACTTCCGGGTGCCCGGGTACAACCGGGCGAGAGCGTAACTGGCGGCGGGGCTACTCCGGAACAGACTCTCCCCACATACGTTTTGAACATCAGTCACGCTAAGGCCATCGATGGGGAAAAGAAGCTACGCTCCGGCTCACCGGCGATCATTGCGCGCATCCAAAACGATCAGCTTTCGATCGATCTTCGCACCGTCTTCCGGGAAGAGGAACCGGCATTGCTAAGTGCGCTGCAGAAGCTTTAAGCGCGTTCCTGGTAAGTGCCTTCCGCGGTGTTCACGCGAATTTTTTCGCCTTCCGTGATGAACGGCGGCACCTGCACCACAAGACCGGTTTCCATCTTGGCCGGCTTGGTGACGTTCGAAACGGTCGAGCCCTTCAGACCCGGTTCGGTTTCGACAACAGTCATGTCCACGGTGGCGGGAAGCTCCACACCCATCGGCTTGCCTTCATAGAACTCGATATCGACGCGCAGGTTCGGGGTGAGGTAATCGGTGGCATCGCCAAGAATTTCTTTCGTCAGATGCATCTGCTCGAAATTCTCGGTGTTCATGAAGTAATAATATTCGCCATCGTCATACAAAAATTCGAACTCATGGTCTTCCATGATGGCCCGTTCCACTTTGTCGTCGGAGGAGAAACGGTGGTCGGTCATGGACCCGTTGCGGAGCATGCGCATGCGCACCTGCACGAAGCCTCGCAGGTTGCCCGGGGTGCGGTGGTTCATGCTGAAGATCGAATAAAGTTCGTTATTGAACTTGATGATCATCCCGGGGCGCAGTTGTGTCGACGTAATCATAGGTGAGGAATCTTTAGTATAAGTCTTTAGTGTTCGTGGACTTCCGTGCAGCCGGGGAAGGAAGCCAGCGCCACGTTGCCTTGGTAGCCAAGCTCGGTTTCGAGGCCGATCTGCGAGGTGTAATAGCCATCGGCAGTCATCGATTTCACCGCGCGAAAGAAAGCTACTTCGGCCGATTTCATTTCGAGCTTGTCGGAGCGTTCGCAGATGGGCGTCAGGAACTCAATCTGTTCGGGCTCGGTCAATTCCAGGAAAACTTTGCCGTAGTGTTTGCGCGCGGCCTGATCCAGCGCCGGAATGCCTTCGCGGTAACGGGTCTGCATCTCAGGGTTCAGGGCCAACGCGCCATCGATGTATTTCGGCACTCCGGCGGCCACGGCGCCCGGCGTTGCCGTATCTGGAATGATCAGGTTCGCCATGCGGGAGACCACGGCCAGCTCATGGGCCGTCAGAAACTTCGGCGTGAAGGGGGCCGCGGCGGCCGGAATCGCCGGCTTGCCGGCTTGGTCGTGCATGTGCTGGCCATAGAGCTGGTCCGCGCCGAACGGGAACGCGCACGTGGCGCCAATGGCACCGATGATTTTGAGAGAGTCTCTTCTGCTATCCATGTTTTAGATTTCTCCTTGCTGGAACCGGTCGGCGATGTGTTCGGCTGTGCGGGCGGCGAGCGCCATGATGGTGAGGGTGGGATTCTTTTCCGATGCGGAAGGAAATACGCTTGCATCGGCTACGTAAAGATTCGGAACGTCATGTGTGCGGCAGAACTTGTCGACAACGGAGGTGCGATGGTCTGAGCCCATGCGGCAGCCGCCAATTTCGTGGTTCGTCGCCGGCTCTTTGCCGACAGACAAAATCTCCGCGCCGGCAGATTTCAAAATCTCCACCGACCAGCGATTCATGTCCGCGAAAATCTTCTTGTCGTTCTCTTTCCAGACTACGTGGCGGCGCGCGGCAGGCAGGCCGAACATGTCTTTGCGGTCGTAATCCAAGTCGACGTAGGAATCTTTGTTCGGGAGCATTTCGCCGTAAGGCGAGAAGGTGACGAACGCCGGATAGCGATCTTTGACGGCCTGTTTATAAGTCTTCCCGAAGCCGGGCAACGTGCGCGCCCAACCTACCGCCCGCCGGTTTTGATAATTGAATTGGGCGCCGAAACTGCGGGCGTAATCGCGCTTGCGCTCGTGCATGAAACTCGGCAGGTACGCATGATCGAGAAAGCCTTCGTCATTGGTTGACGGCGTGCCGACTAAGTCTGTGAGGCAGGCCTGAACGCCGCCGGTGAAGTGCGGGATGAAGTTGCGCCCCAATTCGCCGGACGAGTTCGCAAGGCCCGTGGGGTACGCTTGAGACTTCGACATCAGAAGCAAAGCCACGCTTTGGGCACACGCGCAAGCCACCACCACGGCGCGTGCGCGCACCTCGCCCTCCGCGCCCGTTACGCGGTCGATGTACTGAACTCCCGTGGCGCGATTTTCATTCGATACGGTCACTTCGCGAACCACGGCGTCATGCAAAATTTCCAGCTTGCCGGTCTTCAGAGCGGGCAGCATATGCACGTCGGCTGAATTGTACTTCGCCACCACATCGCAGCCGGCCATGCAGTTGCCGCAGAAGTGGCACGCAGGCCGCGTCTTCTGAGCCACGCTCAAAGTCGCTTTGCGAACATGAATAATCTTGACGCCGAGCTTCGCCGCGCCGCGCATGATCAGGCGGTCGCTGCACTTCATGGGCACGGGCGGCAGAAACTGCCCATCGGGAAGATCGGTCAAGCCGTCGCGATTGCCGCAGACGCCCACTTCGCGCTCGATGATGTCGTAGTAAGGAGCAAGGTCGGCGTAATCGATGGGCCAGTCTTCACCGGCTCCGTCATGGGACTTGCCCTTGAAATCGCGCTGGCTCTGGCGCCAGGCCACGGCATTCCACAGCATGGTTTTGCCGCCCACGCCGCGCGAGCGTTCGGAATCGAAACCAGGCACGCCCGGCTTCATGGTGGGGATGTGCCGGTCTTCAAAATGGAACGGCATGGCATGCGTGTTGAACGCGGTTCGCGTGTTGACTTTGGGGCCGCCTTCCACTACCACTACGTCCACGCCGCGCCTTGCCAGGTGAGCGGACATGGTGCCGCCGCCCGCTCCTGACCCTACCACGCACACATCGTAAACCTTCGTTGCCAAATGCAGTCTCCTACCAGTTCAAAAGCTTTTCCGCTTCGCGCATCACGTCTTCCACTTGCGGGAGTATCGCGTTTTCCAATTGAGGATGATATCCCACCCAGGTATCGAGCGCGGCGACCCTGCGCACCGGGGCATCGAGCGAGGCGAAAAGTTCGTCCGCGATGCGTGCGGCGATTTCGGCTCCATAGCCCCAGGAGAGCGTATCTTCATGCACCACCATCACGCGGCTGGTCTTTTCGACGGAGGTGCGAATGGCTTCCCAATCGTAAGGCGAGAGAGAGCGCAGATCGATCACTTCAAGCGAATGTTCCGGGTTCTTGCGTTCCAGCTGAATCGCGGCGAGCAGAGATTTCTGAACCAGCGCGCCATAGGCGATCACGGTGAGCGCGGTACCTGGCTTCACGATTTTCGCCTTCCCGAAAGGGATAGTGTAATCGGCGCCGGGATGCGGCGAACGGTTGTACGGTTCGCGATAGAGCTTCTTGTGTTCGAGGAAGAGCACGGGGTCATCACCACGAATGGCCGTGCGCAACAAACCGCAGGCGTCGAGCGCGTTCGAGGGCATCACCACGCGCAAGCCCGGGATGTGCGTGAACGTGGATTCGCCGCATTGCGAATGATAGATTGCGCCGCCGTTCAGATAGCCGCCGGTGGGGACGCGGAGCACTACGGGACACGAGAAATCTCCATTCGAGCGCCAACGCAAAGTCGCCAGCTCATCGCGAATTTGCATCATGGCGGGCCAAATGTAATCGAAGAACTGAATCTCTGCGACAGGCTTCATGCCTGCGGTGGCCATGCCCATGGCGCGGCCTACAATGGCGGCTTCGGCGATGGGCGCATTAAAACAGCGGCGGCTTCCGAATTCGGTCTGCAAGCCGGCAGTCACCTTGAAAACACCACCTTTGCCTTTCACTTCGCACAGAGCGTCTTCGCGTGAGCAATCTGCCACATCTTCGCCGAAGACGACAACGTTCGGATCGCGGCGCATCTCTTCGGCCAGCGTGATGTTGATCAGATCGACCATGGTCTTCGGTTCGCCGGAGAATTCTTCTACCGATTCGAAGTTGAAGCGATGAGGACTATAAAGGTTGACCAGCGCGGTATCGGCGGCGGGCGGTTCGGCCTTCAGTGCGGTGGCCGTGATCTCCTGAACCTCCCGATCCACTTCATGCGTCATGCGCTGCAGGGCGTGGCGGTCCAGAACGCCGTCATCGATCAGGCGCTGCGGGAAGGTGACGATGGGGTCGCGCGCGGCTTCGGTTTCGCGCTCGGCAACGGGCCGGTAATATTTGTCGTCTTCGGAAAAAGAGTGCGAGTAAAGCCGCACCAGGTGGGCATGCACCAGCGCCGGCCCTTTGCGCTGACGGCAGTGTTCGATGGCTTCGCTGAGCACGCGGTGGGAGGCAGAGAAATCCGTGCCATCCACTTCGCGCCGCCACAGATTGGGCACGCCGGAAAGCATGTGGGAGATGTTGCCGCCAGGCGTCTGATATTCGGCGGGAACGGAGATGGCGTAGCCGTTGTCCTGAATCAGAAAAATGATGGGCAGGTTACGCAGCGATGCCGCGCTGATGGCCTCCCAAAATTCGCCTTCGCTGGTGGCGCCTTCACCGGAACTGACCAGCGTGACGCGGTCCGACTCCGGTTCGAGATACAGGCCGGCTTCCGCGCAACCGATGGCTTGCAGATACTGCGTGCCGGTGGGCGAGGAACCGCTAACAATGTTGAGCTTCGAATTGCCCCAGTGCGAAGGCATTTGGCGGCCACCGGATGCGGGGTCGGAAGCTGCGCCGACCGATTGCAGCAGCATGTCGAGAGGCGTGACGCCGAGAGCTAGGGCCAGCGCGCGATCGCGATAGTAGGGATAGACCCAATCGTGACCGGGCTTGAGAGCGAGGCCGGCGGCCACTTGAAGCGCCTCATGACCGGCGGCGCTGATCTGAAAAAAAATTCTGTTTTGGCGCTTGAGCAAAATTTCGCGGTCGTCGACGCGGCGCGAAGTGTACATTAGCCGGAAGGCTTTGAGGAGGAATTCGGAATTGGAGTGTACGGCAATAGTTTCTGTGCTGACACTAAGGTGAGACCCGTCCGTTTGCGCCGGCGTCATGACCTAAGCCGATCCTCCTCAACAAGTGTACGCCCGGTTGCTATAAATGGCGCCGTGCGTACCGTTCGGAACACCAGCAGCGCGCACAGGTAGCACGCGCCACCGACCAGCAGCGTTTGCACCAGTCCTAAATAGATGGCGCAGATGAGCGCGCCCACGGAGCCGAGCACGCTTGAGGCAGCGTTGAGCGACCATGCCCAACGCAGGGCGGGTTTGTGCCAGCCTTCGAGACGCGCCAGGCCCGCAGGGAAGGGAATGCCCATGCAGAAGCCGGCCGGGAAGATGAGCAACACGCTGAGCAGAATTTTCACCGGCATGGGGAGGCCGACCAGAGGGGTGAGCACATAGCTCAGAACGATTCCGAGCACGGCCACGATGACGGCCACCGCGGTGAGCACCGAACCCAAGCGGCGATCATTCCCGTGCAGGATCTTCTGGCTGGAGAAGCTGCCGAAGCCGCTAGACAGTAAGAGGGAAAAGATTACTACGGTAAGCGCGTAAGTGGGGTGGCCCAGGAAGAGCACGAACTTCTGGATGAGGGCGACTTCGATGAGAATGTAGCCGGTGCCGATGGCCAGGAAGTAGAGCAGGAACACCTTTACGGAACGTTCGCGCGGTAACTGCGTGCCCAGCAGAAGCGGCGGAAGCAACAGGATGACCGCGACGGCTGCGATGCTGATGAGCAGGAGTTCGAAGAGCAACGGAACGGCTTTGTTGATTTTGAAATCGGCGTTTTTCTCGGTGGCGCCTTGCAGGAAGGTCCACAGATCGCGCGGCTGGACGGTGTAGAAGAAAAACGGCTTGTTATCGGTGACGGGCGTGATGTCGAAGGCGTAATTCTTCTGGTAGGCGACGGGATCGGCGCTGAGCAGGAAGTCTGTAAATTGGTTCGGGATGCGTTCACCGGGCAGATAGATGGCGTTCATGCCAGCGTCTTCGATGGCCTGCTTGGCGCGCTCGATATCGGTTGCGGAAAAGGGCTTGCGTGCGATGAGGACGGTGTCGCGCGCGCCGAACTTCTTCAGTTCGTTGGGCCATTCGCGGCCTACGATGATATGGCGTGAGGGATCGCTCTCGCCCAGATCTTTCAGGGCAGCGCTGGCTAAGGACAAGAGCCTGAGCGATTCACGCGGCGGCTCGAAGCCCCAGCGCGTGATGGTGAGCATGCCGTCATCGGTCAGGTGCGTGAGGTAATCGTGAAAGGAATCCGTGGTGTAGAGGTAGCTTTCGGAAAGCGCGAAGGCGCCGGCTGCGGTGGAGGCCCAGGTATCCACCAGAGTGGCTTGCAGCACCTGATACTTGTCGGGCGATCGACGGATGAAGGAGCGGCCATCACCTACTTCGATGTGAACATCGGGCCGGAAATACAGGCGGCGCGAAAGGTCGGGAAACTTCTCGCGCATGATGGTGGTGGCGATGATGGGGTTGATCTCGACGCCCGTTACGTCCTTGCTGCCGCTCGCGAGGGCGCGCGAAACATCCCAACCGCCTCCCGGCCCGATGATCAAGGTCTTTGCGCCGGGGCGGATGTTATAGGGCAGGCTTGCGCCCTGGTGCAGAAGGTCGCGAGTGTTGTCTGGCGTGAGGTGTTCGAAATCGAAATTCGCGATTCCGGTGGAAGCATCGGCATCGATAAAGATTTGCTCCATGCCGCCTTCGGGAGCGAGGGCGATGCGGGAAAACTCATTCCATTTGACGTACTGCTCAGAGCGCAGTTTCTGACCCTTGGCATAGCGGATATCGATCCAGCCGCGCTTCATGTTGACGACCACCAGCAGCGTGAGCAATAGACCGAGCGTGACGCTCAACACTCGGCCGAAACGCGAGTGAGCCAGGTTGAACCAGATGGCGGCGGCGGCTGCGAAGAGCACGGCTACCGTCAGCGTGGTGTTCGGCCCGCCGAAGCTATCGAGCAGCGGAACCAGCAGCAGACAGCCACCCGCAGCGCCTGCAAGATCGAAAAAGTATACGCGATTGACGCGCTCGATTGTTTCGGAGATCACCAGCGAGATGATCACGCCGGAGCAGAAAAACGGCAGCGCATTCGAGAAATAAATCAAAGCCAATTGGCCGTTATCCATTTCCGTGCGCTGCGCAAGCACGGTGATTATGGCGATCAGCACGAAGCCGCAATTCACCGCGCTCAAGATGCCTAGTTTCTGGAAAAGTGTGCCCGGCCACTTGGCCACCACGTAAGAGAAAACGCCGCCCACGCCCAAGCCGAATAGCGCGATGGAAATGGCCAGGAACGCGAAGTGGTAATAAAAAACGACCGAGAAGATGCGTGTGAGAGACAACTCCAGCAGCAAAGTGGCCAGTGTGGTGATAGCTACCGCGACATAAAGAAGCGGCCAGTTGAACGAAGCGGCGGAGGGAGACTTAGACAACACTCTAGTTTAACGCTGCTTGCGGAACGGCTGCTTGGAGAAGAAGGTGATCTGCATCAGATGGTTGCGGCGGAAGCGTGCATCGGTAACCTGCTGGTATTGATACATGTAGCCGGCTTCGAGCCGCGAGAACTTGCCGAAGTTGCGGCCGATGGCTCCGTAAGTTCGATTTTGATCGAAAGCGCGGACGGAATGCGAGCCGAAGGTGGCGAGAATTTCATTGGACGCGACCAGGTAATTCCGCTTGCTCACCGGCAGATTCGCCTGGAAGCGGTAACGGAAGCGCTGGCGGAATTGCCAATCGCCTGCGTAATCGAGGAAGCGCTGCTCCAGGCGAAAACGCTGTTGGATGCGGAATTTGGAAAGCGGGTGAGAGACGGTGGCCTCTTCGTGGATGCGGTGTTCATTGATGCGGGAGGGGAAGCTGAAGCGGTCGTAGGAGTAATTTTGCTGGTTGGTGTAGCCCAGCATGAACTTCAGGTGCGGGTTCGCTTCGAAATTCACGCCGGAGCGTAGAAGCAGCTGCTGGCCTTTCGAGAGCCCTTCCACGCGGCGGAGTTGTCCTTCCAGGTGCAAGCCCCAATGCTGGTTCCAGGCATGGTCGCCGAAGTAGTTGAACCAGACGCCGGAGTGGCCGATGAGGTTGGGGTCGGCGGAACAGGGCACGGCCAGAAAAAGCAATCCCCACCACTTGAGCATTCATCCAGTTAAGCAAACTATGGCAGGGAAGTTGCGGGGGCAGGATCGAATGGCTCCGACCAGACGGACACGACGCAAGAGCGCTACGGAGAAGATGGACCCGGTGGAGAGTGCGCGAGCGATTGGGCTGCGCTACGTCCGCGAAACCAACAAGGGAATTCGGCGGGAGCGCACGAAGACGGGCTTCAAGTATCTGGATGTGAATGGCGCGGTGCTGGAAGATCCTGAACAGCTGGAACGGATTCGGCACCTGGTGATTCCGCCGGCTTGGGAGCGTGTGTGGATTTGCCCGCATGCGCAGGGTCATTTACAGGCGGTGGGGTACGATGCGCGCGGGCGCAAACAGTATCGCTACCATTCGCACTATTCGGCGCTTCGGAACCACACCAAGTTCAGCAGGATGCCGCAGTTCGGGAAAGCGCTGCCTTCAATTCGCGAGCGCGTGGAAGCGGACCTGCGCAAGCCGGGGTTGCCGCGCGAAAAGGTGCTGGCGGCGGTAGTGGAGTTACTGGCGGAGACGTCGATTCGCGTGGGGAACCAAGAGTATGCGCGGGACAACGCGAGCTTTGGCTTGACGACGATGCATGATGAGCATGTCGAAATCAAAGGCGAAGCGATGCACTTTCAGTTTCGCGGGAAGAGTGCGCAGGACCATGACCTGACGTTCAGGAACAAGCGGCTGGCGAAGATTGTGAAGCAGTGTCAGGATCTGCCGGGGGACGAACTGTTTCAGTATCTGGACCGGGCCGGCGCGCAGCATACGATTGACTCGCACGATGTGAACCTTTACTTGAAGGAAATTTCAGGGGGCGATTTTACAGCGAAGGACTTTCGCACGTGGGTCGGCACCATGCAAGGAGCGCAGGAGCTGGCGCACTTGGGGCCGGCGGCTTCCGAAACGGAGGCGAAGCGGAACATTTCGGCGGCGGTGAAAAGTGTGGCGGTGAAACTGGGTAACCGTCCTGCCACTTCACGGAAGTATTATGTGCATCCCGTGGTGCTGGATGCTTACTCCGACGGTACGCTGTTCGAGTATGTGAAGGCCCCCTTCGATGAAGAGAGCGTGCTGAAGATGATTCGGAAACGCTCGGGCGATTTCGAGATGCCGGACGCGGCTTAAACTACGTTGACCCCCATGCTGCGGGCGGTGCCTTTGACGGAATTCATCGCGGCTTCAAGGGAGATGGTATTCAGATCGGGCAGTTTGATCTTAGCGATCTCTTCCACCTGCTTCATGGTAATTTCGCCGACCTTGGTCTTGTGAGGTTCGGCGGAACCCTTAGCGATGTTGACCGCGCGCTTGATGAGCACGGGCACTGGCGGAGTCTTGGTGATGAAGGTGAAACTACGGTCGGAATAGATGGTGATCACGACCGGAATGATGAGGCCTTCCTGATCTTTGCCTGAGGTCTTCGCGTTATAGGCCTTGCAGAAATCCATGATGTTGACGCCCTGGGGACCGAGAGCGGTACCGACGGGCGGCGCGGGAGTTGCCTTGCCCGCGGGGATCTGCAGCTTTACTTGTCCGGTTACTTTCTTTGCCATTGCTTTATGCCTTCTCTACTTGTAGAAAATCGAGTTCCACTGGCGTGGCGCGGCCAAAAATGCTGACCAGCACGCGCAGGGTATTGCGTTCGGGATTGACCTCATCGACCTTGCCCGAGAAATTGGTGAACGGCCCATCGACGATACGCACGTCCTGGTTCTTTTCGAACGACATCTTGGGACGCGGGCGATCGGCCGAGGATTGCTGACGGTACAGAATGGAGTTGACTTCGTCGGCGGAAAGCGGCACGGGAGAGACGCCGCCACCGACAAAACCGGTGACACGCGGCGTGTTCTTCACGGCATGCCACATTTCGTCGTCCATATCGAGTTCGACTAGAACATAGCCGGGGTAAACCAAGCGCTTGGAGGTGACCTTCTTTCCGTTCCGAAGTTCGACGACTTCTTCGGTGGGGATGAGGATCTGGCCGACTTTATCGGCAAAGCCAAAGGCGTCGGCGCGCGTTTTGAGGCTTTCGGCTACTTTGTTTTCGAACCCGGAATAGGTGTGGATGATGAACCACTTTTTGGTGGATTCGGGAAGGATGGGCTCGGCGGGAGGCTGATCGGTTAGCTCGTCGGCTACTGTGGCGGCATCGGGGGAATCCGTGTAGGCGGATTCGAAGGTGCCGGGTTCGTCATCGACGGGCACGGTGGTACTGGCGTCGAGCGGCAGATCGTCTTCGGGAGGAGGGTTCATCTACTTGGATAAGGTGGACTGGAGACGGGTGATGGTGCGGGCGATTACTTCATCCACTACTTTAAAGTACGCCGAGAATGCAAAGACGGTAAGGATGACAACGGCTGTGGTGGCCTGAACCTGCTGACGGGTGGGCCAGGTGACGCGTCGCATCTCCAGCTTCAGATCGTCAATGTAATCGCGCGTGATGCGCGGCCATTGCTTCATGCTTTCGAGCGTGCCGGGTTTTGTCGGTTCTAATGTGCCTGCCATGAATTCGTTTCTCTAATCGGAACTGGGTGGAATGGCAGGGGCGGAGGGATTCGAACCCCCACTCGCGGTTTTGGAGACCGCTGGTCTGCCGTTAAACCTACGCCCCTGTAAACTTGACGTCCGGCCCTTACCCAAGTGTACTTGATCTTACTCGCGTGTTGCTATTTCGTTTCTTTGTGCGGCTGGTGCTTGCGGCAGTACGGACAAAATTTGCTGAGCTCGATCCGCTCAGTGGTGGTTTTCTTGTTCTTCGTTTTCGAATAATTGCGGTTCTTGCATTCGCCGCATTGAAACGTGATGATTTCGCGCATGATGTTCTCCTAACCTTTACTACTAGTCTAAAATCTCGGAAACGGTACCCGCGCCCACGGTGCGGCCGCCTTCGCGAATGGCGAAGCGCAGACCTTTATCCATGGCCACCGGCGTCTGCAATTCCACATTGAGCTGCACGCTATCGCCCGGCATCACCATTTCGGTGCCTTCCGGCAGATTCGCAACGCCCGTCACATCCGTGGTGCGGAAATAAAACTGGGGCCGGTAACCCTTGAAAAACGGAGTGTGGCGGCCGCCTTCTTCCTTCGACAGAACGTACACTTCGCCCTTGAACTTGCGGTGCGGCTTGATGGACCCGGTCTTCGCAATCACCTGACCTCGTTCCACTTCTTCCTTTTCCACGCCACGCAACAGCAAACCGACGTTATCGCCCGCGCGACCCTCATCGAGCAACTTCTTGAACATTTCAACGCCCGTCACCACCGTCTTGCGCGTATCCCGGAAGCCGACGATTTCCATTTCTTCGCCCACTTTGCAGATCCCGCTTTCGATACGGCCGGTTACCACGGTGCCACGGCCCTGGATCGAGAAAATGTCTTCGATGGGCATCAGGAAGGGACGATCGATCAAACGCTCCGGAATCGGGATGTGCTTATCGACCGCTTCCATCAGCTCATCGACCGACTTTTCCCACTGCGCTTCACCGTTCAAAGCGCCAAGCGCGGAAACGCGTACGACCGGAAGATTGTCGCCATCGAACTTGTAGCTCGAAAGCAGTTCCCGTACTTCGAGTTCCACCAGATCGAGCAGTTCGGCGTCGTCCACCATGTCCACTTTGTTCATGGCGACGACGATGTTCGGCACACCCACCTGGCGGGCGAGCAGAATATGCTCACGCGTTTGCGGCATGGGGCCATCGGTTGCGGCGACTACCAGAATGGCGCCATCCATCTGCGCGGCGCCGGTGATCATATTCTTGATGTAATCGGCGTGGCCGGGGCAATCGACGTGGGCATAGTGCCGGTTGGCGGTTTCGTATTCCACGTGCGCGGCGGCAATTGTGATTCCGCGAGCCTTTTCTTCCGGCGCATTGTCGATCGAATCGAAACTGCGGAACTTGTTCTTCGGATTGTGCTTGGACAGCGTCTTGGTAATAGCCGCCGTGAGCGTGGTCTTCCCGTGATCGATATGCCCGATGGTCCCCACATTCACATGCGGTTTGCTGCGATCGAATTTCTCTTTTGCCATGGTTGAAGAAGCCTAAAAAAGTGTTTTTCCGAAACGAACCCAATTTGCCGAGCTAAACCTGGAGATGCAATGACTTACAGGCGGGCCAGAGACGAGTATACCAAACCGTTCCGGCGACGGGAAGTGGGGACTGCAATTAGGGAGACCGGGCGGCTTCCGTTGACATAAAGTGACAAAACTCACGGTTTTAGCTTTGAGTCAGAAGGATCCCTTTAGGAAGGTATTACCAAAGGCACCGAAAATGAATTGGGAGTCGTCCGCCTGCGACAGCGCCAGGAGGATTCGTGATCACGCGGTTGATGCTATTGGGATCTTTCGTATAAGTTACTTCAATTATGCCCCACACAAGCGATTCGCCATTGATTGGCTCAAGGTCGCGATAGTTTGCGACCAGAGCGATGGCAGTGGCCTCGGTGCCCGCCCCTCCAAAACCGGCGAGAACGATTAATTTTCTTGGCGAGCGACCTGGGCTATCCCGGTTTACAACCACTCCGCAGTCCCTTCCTTTGCTGATAGGTCTTGACCGAAAGAAGCGCTCAAAATTTTATTTATGGGTGATTGGAGAGAGCGAATCGGCGTAAATCCTGCGGTGTGCCATGGGAAAGCTTGTATTCGAGGGACCAGAGTCCTGGTCACGGTGCTTCTCGATAACCTGGCAGCGGTATCGATCGAGCGGAAATGCATGTTAGCGTTATCGCGAAAAGCGACAGACCTGCCGCCCGTCATCCGATCCGCGTCCGGTCTGAGCATGAATATCCCACGATCCAGTCCGCGGACATTGACGCGGCGCTCGCTTATGCCGCGGAACTGGCCAGGGAAGGCACATTCGAACTTCCGCTTGAACTTAGCGCGTGAAGTTTAAAGTTGACGAAAACCTTCCTGTGGAAGCGGCCATGGTGCTGCAAGATGCGGGGTTCAAATGAGGGCCTCGAAATATCTGGTCATCCCAAATTCAATAGCATTTCGGTCGAAAGTTTAACCTGCACGACAACTCAGAGATATCGACACTTTGTCACTCTAAGTACACCGGATTTCGCCCTGTCAGCGAATTCCAACTCGGGGTATAGAATGACCGACGCCGAAACCGTTGTGGAAGAGCACATGTCGGGTGCTGACGATAAACTTGTGGCTGCACGAGTGAAGAGTGAGGAGCGCGTCCTGGTGACACTCGATCTTGATTTCTGCAACATTCAAGCATACCCTCCGCAACATTTCGCGGGCATCATTGTGCTTCGGTTGCAGACCATACAGACGCTGGAATTTTTATTGAACCGCTGGAATTTCACAAACGTAGAACGGCGCGCCATTGTGGACCGGTTCACCAGAGTTAAGGCTGTGTTAGTCACAGGACAAAGGCTCCGTACTTTCCTGCTCTTAAGAAGAACGGTCGCGGTGCTGCGGGAGCGCACGCCGATGGGCGAGTTGTGGATTGTGCAAGAGGACCGAGTACGATTTCGGAGAGGCAATTAGATTTCTCGGTCGCGCGGATGAATTTATGGAAATGCCGCTCGCGTAGACAGCTACGGCCGCTTGTAAGGCGACGAAATGTACCGGCGGCATTCTTTCGCGGCATCGGCCTGGGGCGCGAATTTGATGGCTGCTTCGTACTTCGGGATCGCCAGGGCGTGGCGGTTTGTCAGATCGTAGATTTGACCCTGGCGCATGTAGGCGAGCACGCCGGTGTTCAGGTCCAGGTCGGCGGGCTTGGCGGTTACTTTTTTGAAGTTTTCGAGCGCGGCTTCCAGGTCGCGATGCCAGAACTGGATGGTGGCGCGCTCATAGCCGATTTTTTCCGCGGGCAGTTGGGCGTAGCCGGGGGCGTTGTCGCGCTTGGCCGCTTCCACGCGATCCAGCACGGCTAGCGCGTTCTTGTTGTCGCCGATTGCGCTATACATCTGGGCTTGTTCGAGCTTCAGAAGATAGTTTCGCGGGTAGCGCTTCGACACTTCGTCCAGAAGCGGAATGGCTTTGCGCGGCTGGCCTTCGCGGCGGTAGAGGGCGCAGAGCAGAATTTCGGCATCGGACTTGTTGTAGCGGCCCTTGCGCGCTACGTCTTCCAAGGTGCGTAGTCCCAAGTCTTTGTCGCCGTGAAAACCGGCCAGGAACCCGAGCGATTTATAGAGCCAGGGCAAGCTGCCCACCACATAATCGTGTACGCCCTGAATTAGGCGGGCGTCGTAGTTGGTGGGGTCGAGTTCAGTCACGCGGTTGTGCAGTTTGCGCGCGGCGGTGGCCTCGCTCAAGGCATCGCGCCAGGCCTTGCGCACCAGAAAATCGTAATTCGATTTCAGGCCGTTGGCGACGCCGAGCGCGTAGAGGCCTTCGGTATCGTTAGGGTTCTTATCTAGACGCCCCTGGGCCAGGCTCATGGCGCGGTCCACTTCGGCTTGGAAGCGCTTTTCGGTCTCGGGCGTGGTGTTCACTTTGGCCCGGCGCAGGAAGGAATTGTTTCCGCTGACCAGTTCACTTTCGAGCGCTCCGTTGCGAAACATTTCGCGATAGAGCAAGCACTGGGCGATGCTGTTGTGGGGCTCCGGCGCTTGTGGGTTGGCTTTGGCGATGGCTTCGAAGCCGGTGATGGCCTGATCGTATTCGAGGTTGTAGTAGTGATCGAAAGCGGCTACCGTTGCGGGACTTTCGGCCGCCTGCAAGCTGACAAGACACAAGACAAACGCAACGATGCGCGGCACAACTTGAGTTTAGAACACAGTCTAACTCCGGCTTACTTTACTGCCGGTGCAGCACCCAATCCGGAGGCGAAGGTTCACGCGAACCGTCCACTTTTTTGCCGAGAGCTTTAGCCCAGCGGTAGCCCCACATGGGCCCGTACGCGGTAGCTTGCGGCAGGGCCGTTCGGTAGGCGGGATCGGCTTGTGCGTTCTCTAAGGTCACGAATCGATAGTGCTTTGCTTTGAAGATTTCAAGCGTTTGCTGAATGGTATCGGCGTTTAACCGATTGACGTGAAGGAGCATTACGTGAGGAATGGGGCGGCCGAAGACTTCGGTTTGCAGGTCTGAGTAGTAGTCGATTTTGGAAGCGGTGTAGCTCAGGTATTCCTGCCGTAGGCGCTCGGCGCCATCGGTTGCGTGTTGCGCGAGTAAGAGGTCGTAGGTACGGGACCACTCGTAATCTTCGTTCTCAATCGTGCAGGCAGCGATTCGGTAACCGCGCGCCGTAAGGAATGCTTGAACGGCTGCTTGTTTTTCGGCGGTATCGCCAGCGTGATTGAACGGGAAGCGGAGCCAGCGGTGGTGGGGTGGGAGAGACCGCTCGCCACGAATCACTTCCTGTTGGAACTGCGCGGCGGTAAGTGAATTCAGATCCAGATGGGCGTAGGTGTGATTGCCCAGGGAGTTGTTGTTTCGAGTCCAACCGCGCAGGGGCTTGCGGCCCAGAGTTTCCACTTTCTTTTCGTTTACGAACCCGATTGCGGGGACGTGAAAACGTTTGAGGGCGAGTAGGATGCTCTGATTCATGCGGAGGGCAACATCGGGGTCCGTGGTATCTGCTGAGGGAAGATCGTCAAACGTGAAGGCGACGGTCGGGTCCTGCGCGGCTCCAAGTGAGATCGCGAAAAGGGCCGCCGACAGGGGGAAGCGCATGTTATCGCAATTTTCCCATGGCCCATTTTGCGTGTTCGGCAACCAGAGGGTCGGCGGAAGCGGCCAAACGTTCGAGCGGTTCCAGCAGCCGCTGGTTGCCGGAGTTTCCCATGGCAATGGCCACATTGCGCAGGAAGCCGGAATAGCGCGCTCGGTTTACAGGGCTATCGCGGAACATGGCTTGGAACTCGGCTTCAGTTAGCCTCGCCATCTCTTCCAGCGGCGGGGCCAGGTGGCTGGGCGCGAAGGCCGGTTCGGCGGTGAAAGGCGCTTTCCGGTTCCAGGGGCAGACATCCTGACAGATATCGCAGCCGAAAAGATGGCCGCCTGCCTGCGCGCGGTGCTCTTCCGGAATTGCGCCGCGCAGTTCGATGGTGAAATACGAAATGCAGCGGCGGGAATCGACAGCCCATCCTTCTTTTGCCGGGACGATGGCGGTGGTGGGGCAGGCATCGATACATCGCCGGCAGGTACCGCAACGGTCGGGCGCTGGTCCAGCTTGCACTGGCAGATCGAGCGACGTCAGTATTTCGCCCAGGAAGAACCAGCTACCCTGTCCTTCATGGATCAGACACGTATTGCGTCCGATCCAGCCGAGGCCGGCGGCGCGCGCGTAGGTTCGTTCCAGCAGGGGCGCGGTATCGCAGCAGATTTTCGCCTCGAACGGTTCAATCGCCTGCAGCATCGCCGTGAGTTGCTTCAGGCGCTCCGTCATAAGCAGGTGGTAGTCTTCGCCCCAGGCGTAGCGCGAAATCCAGCCGCGTTCGTAGGAATTGAAATCGGCGGTATGGGTCTCGGGGCCGTTGTAGAGCATGCCCACACACAGAATCGCTCGTGCGGTTGGCAATAGACTTCGCGGGTCGAGCCGCTTTCCGGCGCGATAGTCTACCAAGTACCGCATTTCCCCGGCATATCCCCGATCGATCCACGAGGTATATCGAGTTGCATCCGTATGGGGCAATGCCGCAGTGACGCCGCTCAGGCGAAAACCGCAGGCGCGGGCGCACTCATGGTAGACTTCAAGATTGATCTTGCCAGCCATCCTATTGATTCCGTTGGACAAAGCCGTTCAAACGCGCGGATTGCCGATGGGCTGGAAAAAATCGCATTTGAACCATTTTGAGTAGAGCCTGCATCTGATTAGCCTTAGCCTTATTGAAGGAATCCAGGCTCCCAGGAGACGTGAACATAACGATGCATAAGCCCATTAAGTATGCCGAAAAGGCCGTGACGCTTGCCGCCGGTGCGGCCTGGAGCGTTTTCGACCGCCTCAACCAGATCAATCAGCGTCCCTCCTTCACCCCCAAGTGGAGCGACAAGCCCCTTCTCAAGAGCTATCAGAAAACCAAGCCGCCGCTTGGGTGGCCGCGTACGACCGATTCGCTCTGCCCCCGCTGCATTCCAGAAATCCGCCAACAGATTGTGGACGGCAAGATTCCGCACGAAATTCTGCTGAATGAAAAAGTGGGCGAAATCAAGGCTCAGGTCATCGAGCGCGATGGCAAGATCCTGATGGTGAAGGATTGCGAAATTCACGGGCACTTCGAAGACGTGATGGCCATCGATACCGCTTTCTTCAAGCATCTGGAGCAGGTGTTTCCGGGCCGCGATATTCGCGCCCACGCCGATGAGAAGCTGCACAACCACGGCACCAGCACCGTGAAGCACGGCCGCGGCAGCGTGCTGACCGTGGATTTGACGAACCGCTGCAACATGATGTGCGACCCCTGCTTCATGGACGCCAATCAGGTTGGGTTTGTGCACGAATTGAGCTGGGAAGATATTCAGACGCTGCTCGATAACGCGATTTCCATTAAGCCCCGCCGGCAGATGTCGGTGCAGTTTTCAGGTGGCGAGCCGACCCTTTCGCCTTACTTCCTGGACGCGGTAAAGTATTCGCGCAAGGTGGGTTACAACAGCGTTCAGGCGGCCACCAACGGCATTGAATTCGCCAAGAGCCCCGAGTTTTGTAAAGAAGCCGCGCTGGCCGGCCTGCGCTATGCGTATCTGCAGTTCGATGGTATCGGCAACGCGGCCAATTCGCATCGCGCCGTGGGCAATCTGTTCGACGTGAAGCTGCGCGCGATTGAAAATCTGCACTCGAACGGTGTGGATATCGTGCCGGTTACCACCATCATCAACGGCATCAACAATGAGCAGGTGGGCAAGATCATTCAGTTTGCGCTCGACAACCCGAAAAAGATTTCTTTTCTTTCGTTCCAGCCGGTATCGTTCACGGGCCGCGATGAAGCGGTGACCGACGAACGCCGGGAAGCGCAGCGTTACACACTTTCACATCTGGCGCTTGACGTGAAAAATCAAGTGGGCATGGGTGAGCCGGTGCGCGATTGGTTCCCTATCTCGTTCATGAGCACGTTCTCCGATTGGGCCGATCTGGTGCATGGTCCGAACGCGGATTGGGGCCAGTTGAGCTGCGGCTGCCACCCGAATTGCGGGATTGGCATGGCCGTGATGATCGATAAGGAAACCAAGGAATTCCGGCCTGTTACCGCCTTCTTAAACGCCGAGCGTTTGGCGAAAGATGTGGCGCGCGTGACCGATGCGGGACGTTCGAAGAAGTGGAGCGTGGTGGGTGTTGCGCTGGCGCTGCTGCGCAATTACGATCCGTTTGGCGCGCCTTCCACTTTCCGGCTGACGGACATGCTGGCCAAGTTCGATAAATGCTTCGGCGCCACCGGCCGCGATTACGGTAAGGTGACGGGCGACCGCACCATGGTGGATATCGAGAAGCGCCGCCAGGACCGCTGGAACTTCCTCTTCATCGCCGGCATGTGGTTCCAGGATCTGTTCAATTACGATTTCCGCCGTACCGAACAGTGCATCATTCCTTACGCCACCCAGGAAGGTGAAATCAGCTTCTGCGCCTATAACACCGGCGTGGGCTGGCGCAACATTATCGAAAAGATGCACATGACGGCAACCCTGACCAAGTGGTACGAAGAGAAGGGCCGCCACGAAATCTTCGCCGGTAATAAGAACGTGAACCTGCCCACTACGGCGCATTCGCTGAAACTGATTGCGGAGCATGTGGATGCCGATATCCAGCACGATTTGGATTCGGTGGGTATCGCCAAAACGGCGCGCGAAGAGAAGGTCCGCAGCCGCGATGCCGCTCTGAAACAGAAAGCCGAAGACGCGCGGATGGCGAAGCTGTACCGTGAACACGTTCTGAAGGAAAAGCCCGTGGAAGGTGGTTTTGTGCCGCTGTCCACTTTGGGTATTCCTACCGCGGCTCCCGCTAAGAAAGTGGAAGAGCGGGAAGAAGTGGGTTCGTTCGGCGATTAAGTATTCGGCAGAAGTTTTTCGAGCAAGAAAAAGGCGGACCTTCTCGGGTCCGCCTTTTTTGTTAGGAGGCTTACTGGCGGGAAGCGCGGAACCGATAAGCCAAAAGGCCGGCGCAACCTGCCGCCAACATCAGCATCGTGGAAGGCTCCGGTATCGCGCTCACAACGGTGGCGGCCGCAGTGGTGCTCTGAGCGGAAGCCCCATTCACGGTATCGAGATCGATGATCACCGAATAGCCATCGATCCGGTTGGTGAGCAGCGGAGTGATGCCGTCATCTTGGAACACGCCGAAGTTGAAGACGCTGCCGGTTAAGGCCGTTCCTGTAAACGTCTCCGCCAGCGTCAGGCGGAACAGCAGCGAGGTGCCGAACGCGACCGCCTGCAGCGCGTCGTTATTCGCGAAAGTGTTCGGGATGACGAAGGCCCCGCCCCCAAACGTCACGCCAGGGCTGAGCAGCGGTGCGCCCGTGAGTGAGCCGCCCGGAATCTGAAAGTTGGAGACAGTAGCCGTGGCTGCGTCAGACGTAACATCGCCCGGATTGAACTGGAAGTACAGCGTGCCGGTGGTGTTCTGAAGCGACGCGGTATTCACCGCCACGTTGTAAGTAAACGTGGAGGCGAACGCGGCGGAGCAGGTGAACAGCAGAAGAGTGAATACGGTTTTGAACATATAAGTGTTTTAAAAACCTCCTGAATAAATGGTGGTGGTATAACCGATGCGGCCCGTGCCGGTGTTCTTGAATTGAACCGTTACCGTGGCGCTGGCGCCTGCTGCAAGGTTAGCCCCAGGCAGCGTCAGGTAAGGTGCACCGTTCGCTGTCCCTGAAGCGTTCTGCAGAGTGACCCCGGCCGTCAGATTTGTGAATAAAATCTGCACGGGCCCGGCGATGGATTGCGCGCTCCGGTTAGTCACGGTCAGGGCGCCGCTATAAATTTGCGTCACGCGGTTATAGGAAAGGCCCGAACCGACAGTACCGGTCTGCGCCGTGACATCGGTGGGCGGCACATAAGGCGGCAGCGTCACGTAGGCAATCGCTGGGTCGTGATCGGAGACGCGTTCCGGCCGGGCAGGATCGTTGCGATAGGCTTCCGGAAAATCGGCATTCACGCGCCCGTAGGCCACCTGCCGGATGCTGGAGGCAACGTTCGAAGTGAACAAGATGTGATCCAGCACCTGCGCGGTGCCGTCGAAGGTGTCGGAATACTGCTGGTCTGCCGGCAGCAGGTCCACGGCATCGGTCAGGATGGGGCTAACCAGGCCACTTGCGCCCGGCACCACGTCCTGCGAAGGCGGAGCGGGGTTTCCACGGACGACGCCGATCACATCTACATAGCCGTCGTTCACCTGGTAGGCATTCAGATCGCCCACCACAAAGACTTTCTCGCCGGCGGCCTGGAACGTCTGCGTCAGGTTGGCCAGAAATTCGGCTCCCGCCTCACGCTTGGCGCGAACGCGGTCGCCCGTGGTGGCGCTGCCAGAGACGGAGTTGTCATTCACGCCGATCAGGCTGCGCAGGTGGTTCGCAATCACGGTAAACGCGAACGTTCTGTTGGAGCCGGGCGCCTGGGCGGTGGCATGCAGCACCAGCGGTGGCCGGTCGTTCAGCACGGCTTGCTGGCCTGTGGTGGGGTCGGTATAGGTGGCGTTCTTGCCGTACTGAATCACGCTAACGACGTTCACTTTCGACGTCTTGACCAGAAAGGCGTTGTTAATGCCGCCGATATCGTTGCCGGGCACCAGGAAAGCGGAATAGCCGGGCGCTGGCTGACCGGCGGCAGTGGCGTCCGAATCGATGCGCGCAGCCAGGGCCTGCGCGTTGGTCAGGTTTTCCATTTCTTCCAGCGCCAGCACGTCGGGCGCGCGAACCACGTTGCGGATGGCAAGCGACGCTTTCGCGAGCCGATTGTTGAGCGCGGCGGGAGTGAGGACAACGTCGCTCACACCGGGATCGTCCACGGTGTCGAAGAACCGTTGCACGTTGAAGGAGCCCAGCGTCAGGTCTGTGCTGAGCGGCGCGGGGATGGCGGTGAACGTGACGTTGCCGGTGGCGGTGATGGCGGGCGAAGGGTTCGGATCGGTAAGCAGCGTGTACTGGCCGAACTTGTAATCCACCACACCCACCAGGTTCGAGACAGTGGCGAAGGTGGTGACATCGAGCGGCGTGCCACCCAGCAGGGCCGTGTTCACGCGCAGGATTTCCGGGTTGTCATCCCAACGCGGGATGGTGGAGGGAGCGCCGGGCGGGAGCGTGTCGTACGCGTCGATGCCGGGCTCACGGAACGGCCGTGGCGTGCCGGGAAGCACTCCGAAGAAGATGCCATTGCTGGTGGCGGTGGCGTTCGCCTCGTTGACTGAGCCTTGCGTGGGAGCCACCACGGTGACAGAGCTTACGGCGACGCGCATTCCCTCATACTTTTCGCGTTGAAACACGCCGCCTGCGGGGTTGAAATCAGCCGCGGTGAGCAGCACCGGCGTGGGCAGCGGGTTGCCGGTCGAGAGCGGAGTCAGAGTGGGCGAGACAATTTCCGTAATGGTGGAGAAGCCCACGTCGGGCGTGAATTCACTGACGGTGCCGGTGACGCAAACGGAGTTGCCGATGGCGGCCGCCGCGCCCGGTGCGCTGGAAGTGAAGACGAAGATGCCGTCGGAAGTGGCGGGGTCGCCATCGCCCGGCGAAGGCATTTGGAAATAGAAGCCGTTGGAGCGAAGGGCGGTCACAATCCCGCTGGTGGTGACGCTTGTCGAAACCAGTGGCGAGGCCGTGCCGCTGCCCTGTATCTGCGCGATGCTGCTGGTCACCGCGCAGGTGGGCGGTCCACTGGGGCTGATGGCCACGCTGTAAGCCTGCGTGCCCGATAGCGTGCCGTCGGTAGCCGTCACCGAAAATGCGAAAGGCGAAGCGGTGGTTGAAGTGGGAGTGCCGCTGAGCACGCCGGCGGTGGAGAGGCTCAAGCCGGGGGGCAGCGTGCCGGTGAAGCTGAACGTATAGCTGCCGTTGCCGCCCGTCGCGGTAAAGGTCTGCGAATAAGAAGTGCCTACGGTGCCGGAGGGCAGACTGGTGGGCGTGAACGTGATGCCGGAAGGCGTTCCGCAGGAGACCAGCGTGGAAGACGTGTTGCGCGGCGCGACGGCGCCTGCCGTAAAGCCGCTGCTGGGCGGAGTGCCGCCGGTACACACGCTAGTCCGCGAATCCGACGTGGTGTTCGAAAGGCCGGGAGCGCTGGGCGTGCAGGAGGTTGTGCCATAACCCACAATGTCGAGCACAGTGGTGGGGCAGGCTGCCGAAAGGGCCGTCGTGCTGTTCACCAACGCCACTTTCCCGGCTGTGGCCGACATGGCAATGGAGCCTGTGTCATCGGGCGTAGGAAGGTTCGTGGTGCCGCCCGCGCCGGCCGATTCCTGAATCAGATAAAACTGGCCCGCCTGCAAGTTGATAGCGGAAAGTGAAGTGACCTGCCACGAGGTTCCAGTAGCTGAGGCATATTGAACGCTCACGCCCGAAAGCGAAACCGGAGCGGATCCGCGGTTGAAAATTTCTATAAAATCGTTCTTAAAAGTAGCGCCGGAATTGCCGCCTCCGCCATAAATCTGACTGATGACCAGGCAGTTGACGCCGGCGCAAGACTGCGCCGCAGCGGGTGCCGCAACACCGAGAAAGAGAATGCAGGAGAGAATGATCCGATTGAACATGGGAAGTATCCAGACGATCACGCTACCATGCGCGCGATTACGGCTGTATGAATCGGAAACCTGCGCAACCGTTGGCGCGTAGATAGGCTTATACTGCCCTTAGGAGTGTCCATGCGTCCGATTCCCCGCCAAATCTCCGCCACCTTAGCGTTGCTGGCTTTACTGCCGGTTAACATTTATTCAAAAGACAAAAAGAAGGATGCCGACGAGATCGGTAATCGCGACGTTGGCAAGGGCATCAATTTCTATTCCATTGAAAAGGAAATTGCGCTTGGCAAGGGCTTGGCCACGGAAGTGGAGCGGCAGGCGCGCATTGTGGACGACCCGGTTATTTCCGAATACGTCAGCCGCGTGGGCCAGAACCTGGTGCGCAACTCCGACGCCAAGGTGCCTTTCACGATCAAGGTGATCGATTCCGATGAAGTGAATGCGTTCGCGCTTCCCGGCGGCTTCTTTTTCGTGAACACCGGCATCCTGATGAAGGCCGATAACGAAGCTGAAATGGCCGGCGTGATGGCGCATGAAATTGCTCACGTGGCGGCGCGGCACGGCACGCGGCAGGCCACTAAGGGTCAGCTCATCAACTACGGCACCATCCCGCTAATCTTCCTGGGCGGCTGGGCTGGCTATGCGATTCGCCAGGGCGCTGGGCTTGCCATCCCGCTGGGCTTCCTGACGTTCTCACGCGCGAATGAGAGCGAAGCCGATTTGCTGGGCCTGGAATATATGTACAAGGCCGGCTATGACCCCACTTCGTTTGTCGATTTCTTTGAGAAGATTCAGTCGCTGGAAAAAAAGAAGCCGGGCACCATTTCGAAGGTGTTCTCCACGCACCCGATGACCGATGACCGCATCAAAAATTCGCAGCGTAACATTCAGGAATATCTGAAGGCGAAGCCGGAATATGTGTTGAACACATCGGAATTTACGGAAGTAAAAACGCGCCTGATGGCGATGCACAACCATCGCAAGATTGACGATAAAGATGTGAACCGGCCGCGTCTGCGCCGCGCTCCTGGTGCTGGTGGCCAGATCGATGACGAATCCGGCACCGATAAGAAGCCCAAGACGGACCAGGACGAGCGCCCGACTCTGAAACGGCGCGAAACTTAACGGTGTGAAAGCTGGCTTCGCACTACTTGTTGTTCTTGGGGCGGCGTGCATGAACGTGCATGCCGCCTCTTCTATTTCGGTTCATGGCCATCGCGGCGCCCGCGCCATGCGGCCGGAGAATACGCTTCCGGCATTTCGCTACGCCATCGAAGCCGGTGTCGACGCATTGGAATTGGACATGGCGGTGACCAGCGACGGCGTGCTGGTGATTTCGCACGACCCGATCCTGGAGCCTCCAGTTTGCAGCGGGCCGGCCGGTGGCAGTGCGGTGATTCATACGTTGACTTTGGCACAGGTTCGCGAATGGGATTGCGGCAAGGTTCAGAATCCTTTGTTCCCGAAACAGCAGGCGATTCCCGGCACCAAGATGCCCACGCTCGATGAAGTGTTCGACCTGGCGCCTTTAGGCAAATTCGATTTCAACATCGAAACGAAAATCTTTGCGGCGAAGCCCGAGTACGCGCCCAGCCCCGAAGAGTTCGTGCGCCTGGTGCTGGAATGTGTGCGGAAACACAAGCTAGAGAAGCGCGTGATCCTGCAATCGTTCGACTTCCGCACGCTGCTGGAAATGAAGCGCGTCGCGCCGGAGATTCGCACATCTGCGCTCATCGTAGGCAAGATGCAGGATTTTGTCACGGCAGCAAACAGCGCGAAGGCAGACATCCTCTCCCCGCACTATTCCATGGTGACGCCCGAACAGGTGGCTGCGGCGCACAAAGCCGGTTTGCAGGTTGTTCCGTGGACCGCCAACATACCGGCCGAGTGGGACCCGCTGATCGCCGCGGGCGCCGATGCAATTATTTCTGACGATCCAGCCGCGCTGCTGGCTTATCTAAAAGCTAAAAAGAAGCGTTAGACTCAACCCAGCTTGAGCAGAACATCGCGGCAGCGCTGATTGTATTCGGGTTCGGAGCCAGCGTGCCCCGCTTCGCGTTCCACCGTATGCCGGTCACCTACAAGTAGCGCGTATTGCAGCGTAGCCCAGCAGCGGTTCGCGGTCTGCGGCGCATCGCGCTCGGAAACCAGCATGGCTTTGTAGCCTTCCGTGATCTTGTTCTGCTTATAGCGCGCCATGGCCAGCATATATTCCGCGCTGGGGTCTTCCACCACGCGCGTCATGATGCCGGCGTACTCTTCGGCTTTCGCGAACTCACCCTTTTCGTACGCGTCCAGCACCTGTTCCAAGCGCGAATGATGCGATTCGGGCGATTCCTGCAATACTTCCGCCCGATTCACTTCCGGTATCTTGGCCATGTGCGCCCACTGCGAGGAAGGAGTGAAATTCAGTTTGACTTCCTTGGCGCGATCGTTCCCACGGTTCCACGGAATGACAGTGGCCAGAAGCGCCGCCGCAGCCACGGCCATCAGCACCAGGCGCGTGCGCATCCCCAGCAGACGCTCGCGAGGTTCCACGGAGCGCGCCAGGAACGCAACATCTTCCCGGCACGGCGGGCAGACTTTTAAGTGTTCGCGAACAGCCAGGGCGGGCTCGCCTTCCAGCTCCCCACCCTGATAATCCGCAATGGTCTTCGCATCCGGGCATTGCGCCACGGCCACTTGCTCGTCCACTTTTGGCACGGCAATCGCATGCAGACGCACAAAGCTTTCAAACAATGCCGCGCAATCACGGCAGGCAGCCAAATGCTCCGGCGGGTCTGCCTGTTCGGCGGCACGCCACAGCCGCTCATGCCGAACCTGCTCGGCCGTTTCGACGCCTATCGATCGCCAATATTCGTCCGGCTCGTATTGTCCCGGGTCTACGCACATCTTATTCATTGGTTGCCTGACTCTGATTGTTTCTTCGCGCGCGCGTTTTGGAATCGATACGAATCGGTTCCGGCGGAGAGGAGGGGCCGCCAAAAACGCGAGCCAGAATTCCACGCGCCTTGAAAATTCTGGTAGCTACGGTGTTGATGGGCGTCTTGGTGCGCTGCGCAATTTCGTCGTACGACAATTCATCCGTCACACGGAGCCGGAAGGCCGTCCTCAAGGGTTCCGGCAAGATCTTCAGCAGTTTTTCCGCCGCTAGCGTGGCGTCCACCGTCTCATAGCTCAAGTCTTCAATCGGTAGGGACCGCTCACGCTCTTCGCCATCCACTTCGAAGGAGAGGCGCACCATCTTGTCGCGCCTGCGGGAGCGATCGCTACGCAGCTTTTGCAGTATCGCGATCTGTACCACCCGATACACAAAGGTCTGCAATTTCGCATCGCCACGAAATTCGCCCTTGGAACGAATGAGCGAGATATAGGCGTCGTGAAGGATGTCTTCGCGGTCTTCGGCTACGGGAACTTCGCGCGAAAGCAAGCCCTGCACGGCTTTGCTCTCCGCGAAATATTGTGAATACAGAAGATCGCGCGCTTCCGAGCTTCCGCCCTGCGCCTTACGCAAGAACTCTGCTTCTTCGTGGGAATCCACCAATCTCAAGATTATCGCTGAGTTCGCGGGGTTACTGCTTGAGCCAAATCACTGCGCCATCGCGCGCCGGGATTGCAAGCGAGATTGTTCGGCCCTTCACGGCAAGCGCGTTCCTGGCCCAAATATCGGCCGCATTTTGAGCGCGTGGGACATCGCCGGCCAACGTCACGGCGATTTTAGCGGCCGCATGCGTCGGGTTGGTGACCCATAAATAGAATCCGCCAGGCCCTGAGTGGAGGCGGGCTTGCAGCGCGCTGTTGTCGGTTCTGAGCTGAGGTTCCACCTTCGCGATCTTCAGCAGGTCCGCGAAGAAGGACTGCGCGCCCGCGGTGGGGTGAAGGGAATAGCCGGCGCCCGGATAGGTACCGATGAGCAACGTGCGGCCTTTGCCGAAAGCATGAGCCACGGCGGCAGTGTGACCGTTCTTGTAAGTGCCCGCCACTTGGCCTTGTGTGGCCTCATACTCCTGCAGAAAATAGCGGCCTGGAATTTCGTGCCCGTTCACGTCCAATCGCAGGTTGTCTAACAAATCGGGAGTGAACTCCACATACTTCTCTTTGGCGCCGAACAGCGAATCCAGGCCGGGCCGCAATTGCGCCGCACTCGCGCGGCCTTCATCGTCGAAATAGCCGGGAAGCCCTTCGCTGATGAGCGTGCCGCCTTGCTCCACATAGGCGCGCAACTTCGCCACCGTGGCGGCATTCAACATCAACGGATAGGGAAGGTAGGCGACGCGATACTGGGCCAAATCGTCTACTGCTACAAAATCGGCCTGTATGTTGGAATCGAAAAACGCGCGATAGGCGCCGCGAATGGATTGCGCGTAATGATTCGTGTCGCCTTGTTGGACATAGTTGAACAGCTCCGATTCCGGCGCAAACACAAGCGCGACATCGCCCTTCACGGGGTGCGACTTCCAAACCTCCGCGTGCTCATTCGCCCACTTGGCAATTTTGCCCGCCATCGTAGCGCGCGGAGTGATGGAGCCATCCATGCCCATGGGTCCAAAGGCGCCGAATAGCGGCCCATCCAGCAACGGCCGCCAGCGGGGATAGAGTATGCCTGTCGCGCCGCCCGCACAGGAAACCAGGTTCCACAGGCGCACATCGTTTTCGTCAGGGATACGGCCATCTTCTCTCGGGCGGCCTAAAACCTGCGGCTGCATCCAAAGCGGGCCAGCCTCCGCTTCCGCATGCCAGAAGGGCTTGCCGCGCGAGCCGCCGCGAACCAGATCTACGGCCTGGTATTGCTGCCAAGGCTCATCGCCCTTGCGCGAGGCCACAAAGGTAAAGCCCCACACGTCCACTTCCGCCGCGGAGCGCCACTCATCGTGCGCGTTTGAAGGCAACGATTCCAGCGTTCCGGCCACGCCATGCGCGTACACGCCGTGCGCACTATCCTGCTTGCGGAACATCGCCGCGCGCTCACGTAAAATCTCAAACGCATTGTCGATGCGAAAACGAAGCCAATCCAGGCTTTGCGAATAGCCGCCAAAATCGTATGGAGGTTCGATATCTTCCCATGAAGTATAGCTATAACGATTCCAGACAAGCCCAGTCTTCTGTACCGTTCCATAACGCTGGCGGAGCCATGCACGCAGCTTGTTCTTGGTTGCGTCGCAGTAACAATACATCCTTCTCGGGTTGCCGCCGTTGTAAGTATTCTCATTCCAAAGGTCGTAACCGAGCAGGGCTGGATGATGGCGATAATGCTGAATCAGCGCTGTCAGGAAGCGGTCCGCGGCTGACTTTATTTCCGGGTTATCCAGGCAGAGGCCGGGGAAGCCGCCGGTAGCGCTGCTGCCGCCCACACTGCTGTTCGCAACGGAACCATCGCTGGCAACATAGCGAGCGTGCGGGTATTTTTTATACAGCCATTCCGGCGCGGCTGTTACTAACTCCGCTATCACTACGCGGATGCCATTTGCGGCCGCTAGATCCATCATGCGATCGTAATCGCGCCAGTCATATTTCCCGGGCGCAACTTCTATCGCCGACCACATGAACCAATGGCGAAAGGTATTTACGCCGAGCCGTGCGGCCGTCTCATGATCGCGGGCCCAATCCGCTTCCGGCGGATTCGATTTGCGGAAGTACACAGCGCCATAAGGAAACACTGGCGAATCCGCTGCTTCAGCGAAGAACGCCGCCAGAATCAGGAGTGCGAGAGTTTTCATCGATCTTAAAAGTACAGCTTTAGGCCGAGCTGAATTTGACGGCCGGTAGCGGAGCCGCTGGACAACTTTCCGAACGATGGATTATTCGAATTGCAGGTGCTGCCCGGCGCGCCGATGCACGTAAGAGTTGGGCTATTGGCGGCGGGCAGGAAGAAGGTGGGTGTGTTGGTGAAGTTGAAGAACTCCGCGCGGAACTGCAGCATGGCGTGTTCGGTGAAGTTCGTATTCTTGAAAATCGAAACGTCGGCATTTTTTGAGCCAGGGCCTCTGGCAACACGCCGGGCCGCGTTGCCGAACAATTGAATCGGCGCGCCTGTCACGCTCGGCACCGTCCGCGGAACACTGAACGCGGCGGGATTGAAATAGGCATCCACGCTCGCGTTCGGCAGCGTGATGGGCTGATTGAGTACACGGTCTGCCACGTTGAATGTGTTGAACACAGGGGGCAGCACGTTGGTCCGAATGTCAGAGGGAAACCCGCCGCGCAAGGTGACGATGCCGTTCACCTGCCAGCCACCCAGGACCTTGCCGGCCCAGCCTGCGTTCGATAGCCAAGGTTTGCCTGGTCCGAACGGCAGGTCGTACGCGGCGCTGGCTGAGAACACCTGCGGAATATCGATAGGAGCATACGATTTTTCAAGCCCGATATTGTAAGTATCGAGCGCAATGCTGGTACCGCCGTTCTGCGTGAAGGCATCCGGTCCCGCGCCACCCGCTTCCAGGTTCTTCTGAATGGTGTAATTCACTAATAGCGAGAGCCCTTTCGAATAGCGTTTTTCCAAACGCAGATTAGTGGAGTTATAGTTATTCGACGCGATGGAGTAAGTGGTAATGACCGACCCGTTGATATAAGGAAACGGCCGGTTGGCCTGCTTGTTGTTGCCGCTAAGTGCCTGGGCGAACGGTATCTGGTTGCCGTTCAGAAATAGTGAGGACAGATCCCGCCCCAGCGCCCCGCTGTAAGACGCTTCCAACAAGATGGATTGCGTCAACTGAAATTGAATATCGAAGTTGTATTGATGGAGCAGAGGATCGCGCGAATCGTGAAAGCCCGCGGACCGGATGGTTCCCACATACGGCGCTGTGGAAGTAAAAGATGCCAGCGAAGGGTCGGTAGGCAGAACCTTAATGGGAGTGTTGATGGTGTAAGGCGGCGACACGGTCTGTCCGGCGGAGATGGCAGGCAAGGAAATGGTGGGTACGTTGGGAAGGTTGCCGGAAAACTGAGTCACCTGCTGGTTCTGATCGCGCTCGCCATAGAACAGGCCGTAACCGCCGCGCAGCACCAGCTTCGATGTCGCTTGGAACGCAAAGCCGGCGCGCGGGCCGAAGTTGTTGTGGTCGCCATCCACAATCGCGCGGGTGAAGCCGTTCTTCCCCGGCAGCGCATACTGGCCGGTCTGCACGTTGAACAGGCTGCCCAGATCGCGCGCATCCACGGGCTGGGTGAACAGCTCATAGCGCAAGCCCAGATTGAGCGTCAGCTTGCGGCTGATCTTCCAATCGTCCTGCACGAATCCGCCGGCATAGATGCTTCGCTGGCGGCCCCAATCCAGCATCGGTGTGCCCTGCACGAAGCTTGGGAAGCCCAGCAGGAAATCTGCAAAGGGCAAGCCGGAACCCGGCGCGTTGCTGGAAGAAGTGAAGGTGGCCCCGTAAATGTACTGTCCAAAGAACGGTGTCCCTTTCACCGTGTCGAAGCGGGCGCGGCGTATGTCGGCGCCCCATTTGAAAGCGTGTTTGCCGCGCGTCCAACTCACGTTGTCCGACCATTGAAAGCGATTCTCAACATTCAGATTCGGATCGCCGCCGCCCAAACCGGAAAATTCAGACGTTCCGGAAAGCTGGCCGGAATAGTTAAACACAATGCTGGGAAAGCCCAGAATGGGGGCGGGGAAGAGCGCCACATTATTCTGTTGCGCGAAAGGAGCGCCGGCCTGCGCGCCGCCAAAGATACTGCCGTTGTGCCGAACGTAGCCGAACCGAAATTCATTTACCAGAGACGGCGTGAAAATGTGTATGTCCGACAGCACTCCCTGCGCGCTGTTATCGATAGAAGAAGTGCCGCCGCCGATGAATCCGGGGAAGCTGCCCACTGCCGGCTTTGAGTTCGCGCCGGTGGAAAAGCGCGCATAAAAGTTGTTCGCGGTGGACAGCGTTTGGTCCACACGAATATCGCCCTGGTCGGAATTTGAAAATTGTGCGGGCTGATAAAAATAGTTCCTGGCGAGCGAACCCGGTGTTCCAAAGTTGGGCTGCGGTATCAAGCCGGCGATCGCCACCGCGCTCGCGTTCAATCTGTTTTGAGGAATTATGTTGCCGGGGAACGGATCGGCAATGACCAGGCCCGTGGGCCCCACGCGCCGCGTAGCCGGATCGTAAATTGCGGTCTTGACGCTGGTAAAATCGCCGCTTCGCAAAGCCGCCGGCGGCACATCCGTGATGGATCTGCCGGCCGCCGTGCTCTGACGCGTCCCCTGATAATCCGCGAAGAAGAAGGTGCGGTTGTGACCGTTGTAAAGCTTTGGAATCCAAACAGGCCCGCCGAAAGCAAACCCGAATTGATTCTGGTGGAAGGGCGCTCGCGGCTGGCCCGCGGCGTTTGTAAAAAAGTTGTTCGCGTCTAGCGCGTTGTTGCGAAGGAACTCAAACAGCACGCCATGATAGGCGTTCGACCCCGATTTTATGGTGGCGTTCACCACCGCGCCCGCGGCATGCCCGAACTCCGCGGAGAAGGTGCTGGTCTTTACCTTGAACTCCTGCACCGCATCGACGGAGGGCGTAAACGCGATTCCGTTCCGTCCAATGGCGCCCGCATTCGAGACGGTATTGTTGTCCACGCCATCCAGCGTAACTTCGTTGGCTGAAAACCTTCCGCCGCCGGCGATGAACGGCAAATTGGATCCGATGCCGAACAGCGGAGTGGTGTTGCCGGAAAGCAGTCCCAGCGCGAACGGATTGCGTCCGTTGAGCGGCAAGTTCAAAATCTGGCGATTCTCAATCACCTGACCCAGCGACGATGTCGCCGAATCGACCAGCGGCGCCGAGCTTGTCACCTCCACGGTCTCGGTTGAGCTGCCCACTTCAAGCGTCACCTTCAGGTTTATCGTTTGGTCAACACGCAACGTGATGCCGGTGACGGTCTTCGCCCGGAAGCCGCCCGCGGAGACATTGACGGAGTAATCGCCCGGTTGCAAAAAAGGCACGTTGAAATCGCCGCTGGCCGTTGTCACTGTACTGCGCTCTTCGCCCGTCGCCGCATGGCGAATCGATACCCCGGCGCGGGGCACAATGGCTCCGCTGGCATCTTCCACAATGCCGGTGATGGTCCCTGTCGAGGTCTGCGCCAGGACCATTGCACTGGCGGCGAAAAAAATCGGAAGCAGTCGAACGAACGCACACATGGCGGTTCTCCTCTCAAAGCAAATCGGCAAGCCGATGAATGGGACGATGGTATAAAGGTCTAACCAATCTGTCAACCGATGAGAACTCTTCCTTTACTCCTGATCGGCATCGGCTGTGCCGCTCCCTGCGCGAGCTTCGCCGCCAGCATGGCTGTTTTTTACGATTCTGGAAGCCCGCAAGCGGAGTTTGCCGCTTCGGAAATACGAAAGGCCTCACTCGCTTCAGGCTTTAGCGTTTCTGAATTGGCTCTCGATCACGCGGCTGCCGATCGTTCGACGGTTCGTATTGCCATCGCCTCCGACGCCGCGGCGTCCGCGAAACTTGCGTCCGCATTCGGAATCGCCGGCGGGAAAGCCTCGGGCGTGCAAGCCTATTCGCTTCGCCGGTCGCAGAAAAACGGCGGCACAACGGTGCTGGTGCTGGGTGCGGATGCAACAGGCGCCATGTACGGCGGCTTCGACGTAGCGGAAGCCATTCGGCTAGGTACTCTCAACGCTCTTGCCGATTCTGAACACGCGCCCCATATCGAACGCCGCGGCATCAAATTCAATGTGCCTCTGGACGCGCGCACGCCCAGCTATTCCGATAACAGCGATGCCGCGCAGAACAACATTGCCGAAATGTGGAGCCTTGATTTTTGGCATGAGTTTATCGATGAGATGGCACGTCACCGGTACAACGTGTTGTCGCTTTGGAACCTGCATCCTTTTCCGTCGCTGGTGAAGGTTCCCGAATACCCGGAGGTTGCGTTGGACGATGTGAAGCGCACGCTTCTGCCCATGGACGATACGTTCTCTCACAATGGCAATGACATGGTGCGGCCCGACATGTTGGCGCACCTGGAAACAATCAGGAGAATGCCGATCGCGGACAAGATTGCGTTCTGGCGCGAGGTGATGCGCCACGCTCATAACCGCGGCGTGGAAGTTTATTGGTTCACCTGGAATATTTTCACGTTCGGAGCGGAAGGAAAATACGGCATCGATTCGCGGCAGGATAACCAGATCACCATCGATTATTTTCGAGCCTCCGTTCGCGAAATGGTGCTCACCTACCCCTTGCTGGATGGTATCGGCATCACCGCGGGTGAGCATATGGAAGAACGCAAGGGCGAATTTTCGAAAGAAAAATGGCTTTGGAATACTTACGGGCGCGGCATCATGGACGCGCGTAAGCTGGAACCCGATCGCAGGGTGAGGATGATTCATCGTTATCACCAGACCAGCACCGAAGAGGTGATGGACGCCTGGAAAGACTATTCCGGCACCTTTGAACTAAGTTTCAAATATGCCATCGCGCATATGTATTCCATCCCCAACCCGCCCTTCATTCAGCCCGCGCTGCCCAACATTACGCGGCAGCATCGCACCTGGCTCACCGTACGCGATGACGATATCTATAGCTTCCGGTGGGGCAACCCGGAGTTCGCGCGGGCGTTCATTCGCAACATGCCGGGACCGGATAAGATGGCCGGCTTTTATATGGGGCCCGACGGCACCGTGTGGGGGCGCGAATTTATCGGCACCGAACCGGAGAAGCCGCGCGAACAGATCATTAGCAAGCGTTGGTATTCGTTCATGCTGTGGGGCCGGCTAAGCTATGACCCCGCACTTCCGGATGCGTTGTTCGAAAATGTGATTGCCAAGCGTTTCCCGCAAGTGCCAGCGCCGCAACTGATGCACGCCTGGGCCGAAGCATCGAAGGTCTTCCCCGGCATCACGCGATTCTTCTGGGGCGATATCGATGTCCGCTGGTTCCCGGAAGCCTGCTTGAGCCATCCGGGAGCTGCGAAGGGCTTTTACACCGTGCGCGATTTTATCGAAGGCGAAACCATGCCCGGCAGTGGCGTGTTGAGCATCACCGATTGGCGGCGCACCAAGCTTGCCAGCGCCGCGATGAAGGGCATCACGCCTTTGGAAGTTGCCGGCGAGTTGGCAAAATCGTCCGATGAAACGCTTCGTGCTCTTCCTGCGTTGCGCGCCAAGCAGGGCGACAACAAAGAGCTGCGGCTCACGCTGGGCGACATGGAATCCATGGCTTACCTGGGTCAATATTACTCGGCGAAAATTCGAGGCGCGGCGGACCTGGCGCTCTTCGATAAGAGCGGCAGTCCAGCGGAACGCGAATCCGCCATCAGGCACCTGCGCGCCGCGGCGGAGGCATGGAAGCGATACGCCCGCAGCTACACCGCGCAATATGTGCCTCGGCAGCTTTACAACCGTGTGGGATGGGTGGACCTTCCGGCCATGGTTCCGCAGGTTGAAGAAGATATTTCCATTGCGCGCTTGTGGACACCCGGCTCCGTTCCCGATACGCTCACGCAGAAACCGGCCGATAAGCCTTTTCGGAAGTAACGCGCGAACCTGTTTCTAACTTACTCGCAGGCCCGCTGAGGCCGGCTTCCGGTTCTTCTTCACCAGACCTTCCACCAGGTGAATTGTGTTCTCCAGATGGCCCCACATCGCGTTGCGCGCAGCTTCCTTGTCTCGTGCGCGGATGGCTTTGCAGATGGCTTCATGCTGCTTCAAAACCCTGGCCGGCACATCAGGAATCATCAGCTTCATCAGTATCCATTGCTTGGTGAGATTCCTCAGCAACTGCACTGCGTTGCGCAGTACCTCATTATGCGCGGCTTCGGCGATGGCCAGATGAAACGCCAAGTCGGCTTCGAAGATGGATTCACCCTTGGCCACGCTCGATTTCATGGCCTGCACGGTGGTAACGATGCGATCCAACTCCTCTGGCGATCCGCGCTCCGCCGCCAGGCCCGCTAGATCGCGCTCCATGAAGCCGCGGGCTTCCATGATGTCCCGCAATTCCGCATGATCGGTCCCCGTGAACGCCCACAATAAAGGTCGCGAAAGAAACTCAGATCGCGGGCACACGAACGTGCCATCGCCCACGCGGCTATCCAGCATGCCCATCAACTCCATCGCTTTTAAAGCTTCACGAAGCGATGTGCGCGCGATGCCCAGTTGCAGGCACAGCTCCCGCTCCGGCGGAATGCGGTCGCCCGCTTTCCAGTCTCCATTCACAACGTGGGAGATTAGTTTTTCAAATGCGGATGCCGTCAGTGTGGTGCGTACGATCGGCGTCACTACCCGGGCCAGAGTTCCTCTAGATGCCATGTGAAATGAAAGTCCTAATAGCGTCTTGCTCCATCCGAATAGGAACCATTATGGCATTCGGAGAGAGCATGACACCCTTAGGTGGCAAATCGAGTTGAGCGTTCCGAAGCCGAATTAGAAATTGAATTTCAACGCCATCTGTATCTGGCGCATGGGGCCGGACGTGCCCGTGATCCTGCCGAAGCTTGTGGCCGGCGCGGCGTTTGAGCCGTTGTTCCAATTCAACTGGCCGCCCACGTTTAACAGCACATGGTTCGGCGCATTGAACATCTCCATGCGATATTCCACATTCTTCGATTCGGTGATGCGGAAGAATTTGAAGATGGAGACATCCTGGTTCCCCATCCAGGGGCCGCGCAGTGGGTTCCTGCCGCAATTTCCGAACGTGGCGGAGACTGGGTTCGAAAAGGCCGCAGGGTTGTACCAGCCGTTCTGATTGTGATTGGGCAGCACGGGGTCCACGCCGGAGTTGCAGTTCAGCCGGGTGGCATTGGAAATGAAGTTGGTGCCGCCTGAATCCCATGACGAAGTGTTGACGGTGCCGCCGCTCTGCAGGGTGGTGATGGTGCTGGCCTGCCAACCGCCCACAATCTGATTCAGCACTCCGCCGTGATCTAGAAACCGCTTACCCTTTCCGAAGGGTAGCGAATAAATAATGGACGCAACCATGCGATGGGGAATGTTGAAATCCGATGGGCCGTATTCGCAACGCAGCGGGCAGCGCGCATCCTGTGGGGAAAAATCGCTACCGACCGAGCCGCGTATGCTGCTGGTCTCATCGAGGGACCGCGACCACGTATAGGCCAGCAGCGTGTTCAGATTCGTTCCGAAGCGCTGCGTGAATTTCAGAGCCAGGGCGTTGTAATTTCCATTCGCGTCGGCGTTTAGGTATTGGATGCCGGATGCGCCGAACTCCGGGTAAGGCAGACGTTGCAGAGAAGAAAGCGTCGGGCTCAGGATGCCCTGGTTCTGATTCGAAAGATAAGCCAGGTGGCGGCTGAGAGAACCCGTATAGCCTACTTCGAGCGAACTCGATTGCCCCAGCGTCCGTTGTACGTTGACGATGTATTGCATCGTGGTGGCCGTGGGCAGATGCGGGTTCGCGCCCCAGACCAGACTGATGGGAACGGTGACGGGCAGCGACGCCGTGTTGATGAAGTCGGTGTAAGTGAACGTGGGCACATCGTAGTTATGTTGCACCAGCGTGGTGGTGCGGCCGCCAAAGCCGCGCGATAGATCGAAGATGGAGTTCTTGCTTTCTTCGGAGTAGAAAATGCCGAACCCTGTGCGGATGGACCACTTATCCGAAGGGCTGTAGGCAACGCCGAAGCGCGGCGCGAAGTTTCGGTAATTCGTATCGATCAACCGGTCGCCCAACCGGCCATCGCGCACGGTCTGCAGGGGCGGCCCGGAAGCAGCGCCGGCGCCCTTCCAATACGGAGCGTAGCGAAAGGCGGTTCCCTCGTAGAAGTCGCCCTGTCCGGTGCGCACGTAGACGGGATGCTTGCTCAGATCCTGTACATTGGCCACGTTCGGCAAAGGCTGATTGAGTTGCACATTCGGCTGGAACCCGTAGTCATCGCGCAACGGCTGGGCAACCTCCCAGCGAAAGCCAAGGCTCAGGGTCAAACGCGAACTTACACGCCAAGTGTCGTCAATGTAAGTGGCCCATTCGCTATTACGAAAATCGGCTTTCGCCAGAGCCACGGCAATGATGGCGTTGTAGGTGTCACCCAGGATGAAATCCGCGCCCGTGTAACCGCCGGAGGGTTGCGCGGTGGTGGCATTGACGGGTGTGTAAATCTGCGTGAAGCGATTGTCGAAATAGAATTGACCGCGAGGGAATTCGTTACCCAGTTGCGGAAACATGTTGTAACGATATTCGCCGCCGAAGCGAAACGAGTGCTTGCCGATGACCCAGGAGAAATTATCGACGAACTGAAAATACTTGTCGTTGATCTGGAAAGGGCTGCTGGTGGGGTTGCCGAAGCTGGTCAGATTTTGCGACAGCGGAATGTTCGGGATACCGAAAGAGTTGGGGTCGGTAACCTTCACCGGTACGCCCAAGAGCGCGTCCACATCTTCCTTGCCGGCAAGTTGCTGGGTGATGTTATTGAACAGTGAGTTATAGCCGAACCGCGCCTCATTCACTTTCGTGGGAGAGATGGTTCTGACATTTGAAACCACCCACTGGCTGGCGCGCGTGTACAGCACGTTGCCATCGTTCAAACCCAGCGATGGGTTGGCGGCGAAGCCGGTCTCCTCATTCCAACTGTAGCGGCCGAACCATTGCGATTTCGAACTCTCATTGAAATCGATGCGCTCCGTGAGGGTGTCTTTATCCACCGGTACCGTCAACCCGTACTGATAGTTGTTGAACGGCAGCCCGGGCGCGCTGGGCTGATTCGGCAGCGGCATATATTTCAAAAGTATTTGCGAGCCGGGGCTCAGACGGCTCTTCGGAATCCGATTGTTCGGGAACAGCGTTTGCGTGATATTCGGATAAGTTCCACTGCGCGAGTTTGGATCGGCCAAAGGGAACTGCGGCAGGATCGCGGAGAAATCGCCATTCCGCATTTCCGGCGTGAGCACGGTGCCCAATGACGTGGTGGTCTTGCGCGATTTGAAGCCTTCATAATTCGACATGAAGAACAGCCGGTTCCTGCCGTTGAAGAGCTTCGGTATCTGAATCGGCCCGCTGAACGTGTAGCCATATTGGTTCTGGCGATACGGCGCCTTCTTAGGAGGAAGGTTGGTAGAACTGCGGCTGGCGGAGTTAAAATCGTAATCTTTGGCATCCAGCTTCTCATTTCGCAGAAACTCAAACAGCGTGCCGTGATACGAATTGGTCCCTGACTTAGTGGATACATTCACCTGTCCGGCTTCGCGGCCGAACTCCGCCGGATAAATACCGGACTGCACCTTGAATTCCTGCAGCGCGTCCACGGACGGTTGCAAGATGAAAGTGTTGAAATCGATGTCGGTATTCGTAATACCGTCCAGGGTGTAATTCTGCCACGTGGCGCGCGAACCCGATATAGCGATGGTGAGAGATCCGCGAGCACCGCCAAGCCGCCCAGCAGCCTGTGCGGGCGGCACGAAGCCATACGTGACGTTCGGGCTCAACGCAACCAGGCTGAAGAAACTGCGCCCGTTCAAAGGCAGTTCCGAAATGCGCGCCTGTTCAATAACGGTGCCCACCGTTGCGTTCTCAGTGTTCAACTGACCGGCGTTGGCGGCCACCTCAACGGTTTGTACCGCGGCGCCAAGGGTCAGCCGGAAATCGACACGGGCAGTTTGCTGCACCTGAATTTCTACGTTGGTCTTCACCACAGTATCGAACCCCGGCATCGCCACCTTGATGGAATAGACGCCAGGGGCGAGTTCAGGAATGCTATAGAGGCCGGATGTATTGGTTACAGTGTCGCGGGATGTGTTGGTTTGGGCACTTACTACAGTGACTGCCGCGTTCGCCACAAGGGCGCCAGTAGCATCTGTGACTTCCCCCGTGATGGATCCTGCTGTTTGCGCGAGAGCGGCGCCCGATGCCGCGCATAAAAGGACAGCTGTAAGTGACAACCTTCGCATAAGACCCTCCGACTGGGGAGCACTAAAGTGTTAGAAGGCTATCACCGAAGTGTGCGACATGCAAGGCAGGCCTTAGTCAGCAGGCTTCACGAATTTAAATTCCAACCACTCTGTCCAATGGACTGGCAGATCGTTTTCATATAGCTGGAACTGGTTCGCGTTTTCAAAGGCCTGCCAGCGGCTAATGTCGGGGGCAAATTGCGGGTGCTGCACGAACACCTGCACAAACCCCGCGCCTGTAAGATGCTTCACGATATCCGCCGCCCATGCGGTCTCCACTTGGAAAGCCCGGTTCACTCGCGTGACGACATCCAGCACTTGCTGTTGTGCGGACGTACTCTCGCACGGGCGGATGAAAAAATCTTTGATGTAAATGGCGCCGCCCGGCTTCAGCACCCGATAGGCGGAGTGGAGAACGCGAGCCGGTTCGGCGGAGTGCGAAAGCGACTCCAGGAAATATACGCGGTCAAACACAGCAGTGCCGTACAGGTCCACCAGGTTGTGAAAGTCGCCTACTTTGACATGGATTCGGTCTGCTAAGCGCGCCAGTTCATTCGCTTCCCTTGCTAACTGGCCCTGAACTGAGGAAATGGTGACGGCATCGATATTGGCTCCGGATCTTGTGGCGAAAAATCGTGCCGGTCCACAAATGCCGCACCCGGCGTCCAGAACGCGAAGGCCCGGGCCCAAACCAATGCGGTGCATCACATAGTCCAGGAACTCATCGTCATTCGTGGGACGATGCGCCTGGATACAGGGGCCGAACGCAGCCACATATTTCGGCGTCCATTCATCGTAGTGGCGGGCCACGTCCTGAGGCGTGAGCTTCATCGGATCCAAGGCGGTTGGCGGCCGTTCCAGTGCAGGATGCGAACGTCCGGTACTTGCGCTCTGGCGTTCGAAAGAAACTCATCGTCCCATGCGATGGGCTGTTCGGCAACCGATGTGTTGTCGACGCAACGGTTCCAATTCGTAGTTGGCGCGACGCAGCGTTCCAAGCCGCAGGATTGAATGGCCCAGATCAGCGCGCCTTGATCGTGCCACGAAATTGCCTTGCGCACGCGTTCGTCTTCTGCGGCCATCTTGACTGGATAGAGATACGCATCGAGAACCGCCGCATCCCGCTCAAGATCCCAACCGGAGACGCCGGCGTTCACTGTGGGAAGCAAGGGATTGAACTGCCGGTGAATCGGGAGCAATTCATAAAGCTCGGGGCGATTTGCCGTTAGATGCGGAGCTTTGTTCTCGGGCGTGAACACAGGGGCCTTCCGCACGGCTTCCAGCAGTTCCGCAAGCTCACGCAAAACAATCAGGTCACAGTCCATCCAGATGGTTCGCCGGAAGGGCGCGTGGCGAATTAGAATTGGGCAAATCCAAAGGGGCCAGATTCTTTTGTTCGCCTTCGCAAGAGGTGGAACAAGGCTCATTGAGACTTGGATGCGCTCAATCGAAGGGTCGTGTGGAAGCCTAAGAATCTCTAAATTGTGGATTGCGGCCGCGCGTTCTCTGTCCGCCGTGGAGAGCCCGGCATCGTAGCAGGCCATGGGGCAGGGAAGGCTCTCCTGTACGGAGCGATGCAACATGAGCAAGCCGGGAAAATAATTCGTATCGCACAGCGTGACAATACCGAAATCGCTGAATTCCATTCGTATTCAGCGAATATTGTGGCAGAAGTGGAGATGTTATTGTTGTTCCACCTGCAATGATTTTGATTCGGCCTCGCGCTTGGTGGTTCAACAAAGTGCCGTTGTCCATCCTGTTGTTCCTGCTCTGTATCGACGGCAAGCCACTCAATGGCCAAGCGGTAATGGCGCTGCTAGGCCTGATTGCAATTGTGTGTTGCGTGGCCAACTATGGCTATGCGCTGAACGAAGTTTTCGATTTGGCCGAAGACCGCCGGGGCGGCCGCAAGAACGCTGCCGCTGAGATGAGCCGCGCTCGCATGCTGGCCATCGTCATATGTTCCGCGGCTTTGCCTTGCATTCTGGCGGCTTGGCTGGCCGGCAGTGCCGGGCTCATCCTGACATGCTGCGAATTGCTGTTGCCTCTTGCCTATTCCATCCCGCCGTTACGCTTGAAAGAGCGCGGTTGGTTAGGCGTGTCTGCCGATGCGACGGCGGCGCACGTCTACCCCGCCGTTCTCGCACTGATCATTGTTTCGAAGCAAGGTTCGCGCTTCGCGTTCGCGGCAATTCTGTGGGCTGCCGCGACAGGGCTCCGTGGCATCCTCTCGCACCAGCTTCAAAGTGAAGAGCACGATCGCGACGCCGGATTGCTCACCGTGGTTCACCGCATCGGACATGCCCGGATCAAAGCGTTCGTCGTGTTTATCATTTTGCCCGTTGAAATAATCGCGTTTGCAGCGCTGTTAATTCAATCCGATGCGCAAGTGACTTTCAGAATAATCGCGTGCATTTTTGTTCTCTACGAATGCGCTAAATTTGGCCTGAATGTTTTTCCAGTGATCGTCTTCCAGAAGGCAGGCGAACGGTATGTACCTTTTGTGGACGAAGGGTTCTATAAGGTGTGGGGCCCGTTGGCGCTCGCCATCGACGCCGCGTTTGTGGATCTTCGCTATCTACTTTTGCTGCCCCTGTACGTCTATGCGTTCCGGCCCAGAGTTTCGTGGGAAAGAGTGCAAATCGCAATGACCGCCAAGGCTGCCTGGGCAAGGCTGGTGCACGCCTTCCACCCAGGCAAATCGGTAACGCGTCCGGTTGGCTGATCGGGAACGCCGGTGAAGATCGTACTGACGCTGCTGGTGCGCGATGAGGAAGACATCGTCCAGGCTGTCCTCGATTACCACCTTCGGCGTGGAGTGGATTTCATCATCGCGACGGACAATTGCTCGTCTGACGGCACCGGCGAAATATTGCGAAGCTTCGAAAGGCGTGGAGTGCTGCACTATATCTACGAACCCGATGACACTTACTCGCAAAGTATCTGGGTGACCAGGATGGCAAGGATGGCATGTACGCAGTTTCAGGCCGATTGGGTGATCAACGGCGATGCCGATGAGTTTTGGTGGCCTGAAGAAGGAGATCTGCGCAACGTATTCGAGCGGGTGGGCCGGAGTGCGGAAGCAATCACGGTTCAGCGAACCAACTTCGTGCCGCGCACCGACGCCGCCGACAACTTCTTTGCGGATACGATGACATACAGTGAGCGGCAGCCGAAGACCGCGCTTGGCCAACCGCTTCCTGACAAGGTGTGCCACCGCGGCTTTGCTGACATTGTGGTGGCCCAAGGCAACCACTCTGTCTTTCGGGAAGGACAGGCTTTGGCCGCAGTGAACGCGCCTCTCACCATTCTCCATTTCCCGATGCGCACCTATCGCCAGTTTGCCAACAAAATTGAAAAAGGCGGGGCAGCCTATGCCCGAAACGCAGCGCTATCGCAAGAAACCGGCGCAACGTGGCGCAAGCTATACAGTCTTTGGCAGCGCGGGCAGCTGGCGGATTTCTACAGCGCATCAACCTTCAACGACGCGGCGATTAAGAGTGCTTTAGAAAACGGTAGTCTATTGTTCGACGATCGCTTGAAGCGTTTCTTCCACTGAAGTGTTTGAGGATGGCGACACGTTTACCGGTCCAGGAAATGTTTTAGTTTGTCTGCCAATGCCAGACCGCTTTTCGCCTCGCATTCCCACACCACAAGAATGTTGAACCCCAGTAGGCGCAGTTTGCGAAGGTTTTCAGCATCGCGTTCTACGTTGCGGCGAAGTTTCGGTCCCCAATATTGCGCGCGCGACTTCGGAATGTGCGCATCCAGGCAATTTTTGTGCTGGTGCCAGAAGCAACCTCTGACTTCGATGATCCTTTTCAACTTGTTAAAAACCAAGTCGGGCTTACCTGGTAGATGTGCCGTATGCAACCTATAGCGGTAGCCCATTGAATAAACAACCCGGCGTACCGTCAACTCTGGTGCCGTATCCGTAGACCGGATTCGACGCATGTTTTCAGAGCGGCGCTCTGCAGTCAGAGCGTCAGTCAAACCGCAAGATCGAGCGGGAGATCGGAAATATCTTTTAGGCGATGGCCATTGACCATGATTTTCAAAGCTTCCTCCGAATCCGCCAGCCCCAACTCATTGACCGCTTCCAGTAACTCGGGAAGAGCGAAATGATACACGCAATCGATGTCGCCCCCGCCTAACGCTATAGATGACAGCCGGCTCGGCATTGGCTCACCTGTCACCACAGCAATATGTGGCAGTTTGCCCCTTCGGTTGCGAATCAAATTCAGAGCCTCTGAACGCGAGTTCTGCGACCGGTCGCTTCGTTTCCGAGCGAAGCCGCCAATTCAGGGTTTTCACGGGCTGCTTTAGCAATTGCTATTAGGTGCCGGTACTGCTCGAAGCGAGCGATGCTGATTAGTCTTCCGACATCCTTCTGTATTTCGTTCTTGCGAACTGACTTTTCCTTATCCGGAATTTTTTCACCAATCTTACGAACCGTCCAATCGCCAGGCCGGAGATGAGTGAGGTGACGAAAACTTTCCCGCACGAACGATGCCGTCGCAACTTCGAATTCGTTGCCCGCAGTTTGACCCTTCAGTTTCACGCCGGGGCTTTCCAGTCCAATTTTTTTTGCAATGAGTAACGCAATGTCTTTGCTTACCCGGTTACCTTTGTCGGCGTTGCTTAAGACGCCGTTGTCCAGACGAAGAACTCTATCTTTTAGAACATCGTGAAACTGCCGTCTGAATGTTGCGAATAGCGTTTGAGGCGATTCTGAAGTCAAACCGCAATCCTCACCGAAGCAGCATTGGAAAGACAATGCCTGATACTTTCCGCGACTGCGCGGGCAAAGGGTGGCGGCAATGCATTACCTACTTGACGGTATGCCGCAGTCTTCCCTCCACTGAATTGCCAAGAGTCGCCAGAAATCCTACAGAATCTGGGCGGCCATTCGCACCGTCAATCTCGGCATACCAATGAAGCCACAATCGGGCGCGTCATTTGGCGAGTCCCAGACCATCGACCCCGAGCGAAGCCCACGCGCGGCGGGCCCTTGTCGGTCCCAAATCCGGGCCACCATCCTTATGAGACCCCCCCCACCAGGGTTGGCGCAATCTGATTGGCCCCCTCACTCCAAGGCTTCGCGCCGAATTTCCACCCGTTGGCGGACATCAGGTCTGCCAGAGCGACTCCTACAGAATCTGGTTGCTTCGCTAGCTTAGCCGGCCACGCGAAGTGCTCGGAATACTCTTTTCGCACCGCAACGAAAATTGCCCTTGGCCGCAATTGTGGCACGCCAAAATCGGATGCGTTCATTAGCTTCCAGCCCGGTTCATAACCAAGCTTTCTCATCGGCGCTGCGATTTCCTCACGAAACATTTCGAAGATAGGGTGGAGTATGCCGCGAACATTTTCAATCATAACGGCGCGTGGCCGAATTTCGTCGACTAGGCGGATCATTACCGGGAACAGGTTGCGTTCGTCTGCCGGCCCAAGTTGTTTTCCTGCCACCGAGAATGGCGGACACGGCAGGCCGCCACGGAGAATGCGACGCTTTATATGTATCAGTCTACCTGAATAAGCTCAATCGGCTAACGTTTCAGCAGGCACGTACGGTTTGCACTGAAACCGAGGCGGCCAATCTCCACCCCGGTGGGCTATCATCGAAAGTTAAGAATAATGTTCAGATTCGAGACCGCCGGCGAAAGTCACGGCGAGTGTTTGCTTGCGACTATTGCGGGAATGCCCGCCGGCATCCCCATCGAAGTGGCCCGCGTGGATCGTGAGCTATGGCGCAGGCAGCAGGGCTTCGGGCGGGGCGGCCGCATGAAAATTGAAACCGACCGTGCGGAGATTGTGGCCGGCGTTCGTCATGGGGCTACCATCGGTGCACCGGTCGGCATTATCGTTCGCAATCGCGATTGGGAAAATTGGACCGAAGCGCTTCCGGTGGAAGATTTCGCGGGCAGCGATGCCAAGTACAAGAGCGTGTCGCGGCCGCGTCCCGGCCATGCCGATCTTGCCGGCGCGATCAAATACAACTTTACCGATGCGCGGTACATCTTGGAACGTGCCAGCGCGCGCGAAACTACTGTTCGCGTGGCTGTGGGCGCTATCGCAAAAGCGCTGTTGCGACCGTTCGGCATTGAGATTCTTAGCCACGTGGTTGCTGTTGGCCAGTGCCGTTTGGAGCGTGCCGCGGCATGGGCGGAAATTGAGGAACTTAGCCTGCGCGATGACGTGTTGCTGGGTTGTGTCGACCCCGAAACGGAAGCCCGCATGAAGGAGGTGGTGGACCTTGCGTACCGAACCGGCGACACGGTGGGCGGCGTGTTTGAAGTGGTGGTGAGAGGTGCGCCCGTGGGCCTGGGTTCGCATGCCACGTGGGACACGCGGCTTGACGGTCGCCTGGCGCAAGCCATTGTTTCCATGCAGGCCGTGAAGGGCGTTGAGATTGGCTTTGCGGAACAGGGCGCGGCTAGCTACGGGTCCGTTGTGCAGGATACGATTCATTACCGGAAAGAAGAGCGCGAGTTCTACCGGGGAGCGAATCGCGCGGGTGGCATTGAAGGCGGCATGTCGAACGGAGAAGAGATTCGCGTGCGCGGTTTGTTGAAGCCCATCTCCACGCTACGCAGGCCGCTTGAATCGGTTGACTTGCCCACGCGTGAGCCGGCGAAAGCCGCCTATGAGCGAAGCGACGTGTGCGTTGTTCCGGCGGCGGGCGTGATTGGCGAGGCCATGGTGGCGATTGTGCTCGCGGAAGCTTTCCTTGAAAAATTCGGAGGCGATTCGCTACTCGAAACCAAGCGGAACTTCGATGGCTATCGCGAACAGGTGACGCGGTTTTAGGCCATGGTTTACAAGATAGTGAAATACGGCAACCCGGTGCTGGAACGTGAAGGCCAGAACATCACGAACTTCAACACGCCGGATCTGGATAGCTTCATCGCCGACATGTTCGAAACCATGTATTCGGCGAAGGGTGTGGGTTTGGCGGCGCCGCAGGTGGGCGTAAGCCAGAAGCTCACCGTGATCGATTGCGGACGCGGCGAAGATGAAGAGCCTGCGCCGCTGGTGCTGATCAACCCAGAGGTGATTCACCGCGAAGGCAAGCAGGTGGGCGAAGAAGGCTGCTTGAGCATTCCCGGCTTTCGCGAAGATGTGAAGCGGGCCAGGGTGGTGACTGTGCGCGCCCAGAATTCGAAGGGTGAATTCTTCGAAATCACTGGCGAAGATTTGCTGGCGCGCGCGATGCAGCACGAAATCGATCATCTGTACGGCAAGCTCTTCCTGAGTTACCTGAGCCCGCTAAAGCGCGATGTGATCAAGCGGCGAATTCGCAAGCTGATGAAAGCGGGCGAGTGGGATTGAGCGTGGCCCGTAGAGTGGTCTTTCTCGGCACGCCGCAATTTGCGGTGCCCTCGCTGGCCGCGCTTCTGGATGCGGGGTACGAAGTGCTGGAAGTGGTGACGCAGCCGGATCGCCCGAAAGGCCGCAAGCAGGAATTGATCCATTCGCCGGTAAAGGAATTTGCATTGCGTCGCGGCCTTCCCCTGTTCCAACCGGAGCGCGCGCGCCGGCCCGAAGCGGTGGACCATCTGCGAGCGCTTCAGCCGGATTTGATGGTGGTGGTTGGCTATGGCCAGATTCTTCCGCAGGCGATCATCGATATTGCGCCACTCGGAATCATCAACGTTCACGCTTCGCTACTGCCGAAACTTCGCGGCGCGGCGCCCATTCAATGGGCTATTTCGAACGGCGAGGAGATCACCGGAGTGACCACCATGCAGATCGATGCTGGGCTGGATACGGGCGACATTCTGTTGCGGGCCGAAACTCCAATTCTGGCTGACGACGATGCCGTGAGCCTTGGCGAACGCCTTTCGCATTTAGGCGCAAGATTGCTGATCGAAACCGTTGCGCGGCTGCCGGAGATTGTGCCGCTCAAACAGGATGCCGCTGAAGCTACGCTTGCGCCCATCCTGAAGAAGGAAGATGGCCTGATCGATTGGAGCCGCATGGCAGCCCACATCGGCAACCAGATTCGCGGCCTTCTGCCGTGGCCTGGCGCGCACACCATCTTTCGAGGGCACCTGCTGCACATCTGGAAAGCTCAGGCTGCTTTCGAATCCCACGATTTAGCGCCAGGCACTTTGAAGCGAGGCACTGCCGCGCACATTGCCTGCGGCGGTGGCACCATGTTGCGCGCGCTGGAGGTGCAGGCGGAAGGGCGCAAGCGTGTTTCCGGGGAGGCATTCATGAATGGGATCCATCTGCACGACAATGAAGTGTTGGGAGCCGTCCACCATTGATCGCGCCTCTGGGGTATCGCTATGCGACGGCCTACGCAGGTATTCGCAAGGACAAGCGTGACGATCTGGCGCTGATTGTCTCCGGGGTTCCGGCAGCGTGCGCGGCAGTCTTCACGCAGAACCGCGTTGCCGCAGCGCCAGTTCGTTTGTCGCGCCGCAATCTGCGCGAATCGCGAGGTGTAGCCGGCGCCCTCCTCATCAACGCGGGCAATGCCAACTGCGCTACGCGGACCGGCGACAAAGTGGCGCTTTCCACGGCGCGAGCTACCGCGAAAATGCTGCGCCTGACGCCCGCCCAGGTGCTGGTTGCATCCACTGGAGTGATTGGCGTCGAACTGGATGCGCAACTGATTCTGAACACCCTCCCGGCTTTGCAGGAAGGGCTCGCGCAAGATGGCTTTGAAGCGGTATCGCGCGCCATCATGACAACCGATCTGGTGCCGAAGACGGAAGGCGTCGAGCTGAAACTGCGCCGCGGAACCGTGCGCATCGCAGGCATGACGAAAGGGTCTGGCATGATTCAGCCGCGCATGGCTACCACGCTCGGGTTCGTGATGACGGACGCCTTGCTTGCGCCGGCGGTGGTCAACCGCATGTTGCGCGCGGGGAACGCGGAGAGCTTTGACCGCATCAGTGTGGATGGCGACACCAGCACGAACGATACGCTGGTGATGATGGCGAACGGCGCGTGCGGATTTCGCCCGGACCCCAAGGAACTGCCTGCCGTTCAGGAAGCGGTGAATGCCTTGCTGCAATCGCTTGCCAAGCAGATTGCGCGCGATGGCGAGGGCGCCACTAAGCTGATTGAGATACGAGTTTCGGGCTTCGCGAAGGCAGAGAAAGCCGCGGCGATTGCGCGTGCCATCGCGAACTCTCCTTTGGTGAAGACGGCGGTGGCCGGTAACGATCCGAATTGGGGCCGCATCATTTGCGCGGCCGGCAATGCCGGTGTGGAGTTCGACCCCGCCAAGGTTTCGATCCACATTCAGGGCGTCACGGTTTGCAAGCGCGGCTTGGCGGCGCCTTTTTCCGAAGCTGAATTGAAAGCCAAGCTTGCTTCGCCCGATGTGCTGATACAAGTGGCGCTTGAAGGCAGTGGCCGCGCTTCCACTACATTCTGGACTTGCGATCTGACTGAGGGTTACATCCGCATCAATGCCAGCTACCGGACCTAGTTCGCGCAGGCTGTTTCTGGCATTGTGGGCTGCCGCACTCAGGGGTGACGATGGGCGCCCCACGCTGAAACTCTTAGCCAACCTTGCGGCCAAATTGAGTGACGGCAATTTGCCCGGCGCGCTGGAAGCGTTCGCGAACACGATGCCTGGGTATCAGAATCTGGTGGCGGATCTGGGCGCGCTTACAAGCCAATACGATGTGATCTGCGTGATTGAAATTCGCGAAGAATCGGGCGATGAAGCGCGCCGGAAAGCCGACACCGAGTGGTTCCTGCAAATCAAATCGAAGCAGGACGAGGGGCCGACGGATCGACGCACCGTGACGGTGAAGATCGCGACTGGCTTGGTGAAAGGCAAGTGGCGGATTATTGGGATGGAGCCACTAGCGATGCTGGCTCCTCCGCAAGTGCGTTAGTGTCTTCAGGCAAATATTTCTCAGACAGCGAGCGGTAATCGTCTTCGCTGATTTTGTGAAAGCGAATTTCCAGCGAACAAAGTCCAGCTAGCTCTACGTGCATTTCATCTGTGGGCGCCGCCACACCTGCCAAATGCAAATGGCCTGCGGAGATGCGGAACGGGAGCACCTGCCAACGCCGCGAAAGAGCTGCGGGGAGAGAGCGCGTTACTGCTACGGAAACCGAATCTTCATCGGGGCTCGCCACCAATTCATGCTCCAGCAGCGTGTTGCGATTCGGATAGGAGTGTTCGGTCTTGAGCCACACCAGGGGCTTTCCGGTAATGCGAGAGACTGCATAGCGGCGCAGGGCGGAGGCAGAAGAGATGAAGTTGATCCAGTTGCCCCACACCAAGCGCAGGGGAGTGGTAGCGGCAAAACTCCAGCCGTAGACGCTTGCCGAAGTGCCTGATCGAATTGCCAGGTGCAACACGCCGATCAGCGCCAAACTCCAGTTCACCAAAGGTGGGAAGATGCCGGCGAGCGCCCACCGGTGGTGAGTGGTTGCGCTTGCCGCCAGTGTGATGCCACCGTACACAGTGAGCAACTGGATCACTGGGGTGAGCAGGTTGTTCACGATGGTCTTTCTATCGCGCCAGAACCACCAGAGTTGAGACAGGGTTTCGCGAGCGCCGTGATATTCCCAGGATTGCAGTGCGATGCCCGTGGTCCAGCGCGTGCGTTGCCGTACAGCCGACTTATAATTACGCGGAAAGTATTCGCGCGTGGCGGCGAAGGAGCCGTCGATCTTCATCAACGGAATAAACAGTTGGCGGAAGCCGAGCCTGTGCACGCGGTATCCATTTTCATAGTCCTCCGTAAGACACGAAGGTTCGAAGATGCGGTTGTTATGTGCCGCGGCCAAGGCTTCGATGGCGTCACGCGAAAAACCGGTACCCACTCCATTTGACGGAACGAAGCCACCCACGCGATTGCGCACGGGCATATCGCGAAATTGAAATTGCGCGAACTCATCGCAATACACGCCGTGCGTCAGTTCACGCCAGGGTGTAGCCAGAGCCAGCACCGGAATCTGCACCATGCCATAAACGCGGGTGTAATAGTCGATCAGGCGCAAGGCTTCGGGATGGATCAGATCTTCGGCATCGTGCGTCATCACGGTTTCAAAGCGGATGGCGTGCTCCTCTTCATAAAGCAGCATGCGTTGGTAAATCCAATTCAGGCAATCGGCTTTCGATGTGGGGCCGGGGTGAGGGCACTGGGCGATGTGTACTTGGGCGTGGCGTGCTTCAAGGTCGGCCAGTGCGGCCAGCGTGGGCGCATCGTTCGGATACGCACCGATGAAAAAGTGGAACGAGGTGAATTTCTGGGAAGCGATATTGTGTTCCACCATGTGCCGGATGACACGGTGTTCGCGCCACAGCGGCACAAAAATGGCGACGGGCCGTTCCGGCGCGTGCTGGCCGGAAATGTCCAGGCGCTTGCCGAAAAGCCAGGTCCAGAGCCACAGTATGTTTAAGACAAGGTCGTCGAAGCCGTTGAAGAGTATCCAAAATGCCAGCGGCGGAAGTATGGCGGCAACCCACCGATCGAGAAACATGGCGATTCGAAATGGTCTAGTGTAGACGGACAGCTAAACTTCTCAATAGATGATGCGCTGCATTGCTTTGCTGATGGTGGCGGCGGGGTGCGCGTTCGCCGAGTTGCGTTTTGCGATTGTGGGCGACAGAACCGGCGGGGCCGATGCAGGGGTTTATGAACAGGTCTGGCGCGAGATCGCCGGCGAACATCCCGCTTTCGTGATCAATGTGGGCGATACCATCGAGGGCTTGCATGATGAACACGCCGAAGCGGAGTGGCGGGCGCTACGTCCGCTGTGGGCGCGATATGCCGCGCTGCCGAAATACTTCACGCCGGGCAACCATGATGTGTGGTCGCCTCTTTCCGCGAAGGTCTATGAGCGCGAAACGGGGCACGCCACGTTTTACAGTTTCACGTTTCAAAATCAGGTGCACATCACGGTGCTGGACAACGGAAGAGACAACACGCTCTCCGGCGCGCAACTGCGGTTCCTTGAAGGTGATTTGAAAGCCGCGCCCGCCGGTGTGCCACGCATGATCTTCTTTCATGTGCCTTTCTGGATTCTGCCGCTCTCGTTTCGTAGCGGAGCCTTCGAACTGCACAGAATCGCCAAGCAGTATGGCGTGGCGGCGGTGGTGAGCGGACATGGCCACCAATTCTTGAAGCTGGAACGCGACGGCATCCAGTATCTGGAAGCGGGCAGTTCGGGCGCCAGTTTGCAGCGCGGATTCAGCTCTGGGCAAGGCGCGGCGGAAGGGTGGTTCTATGGCTGGACTCTTTGCACCGTGCAAGGCGGTAAGGTGCAACTCGCGTGGCGGGAGCTAGCTACAGCGATGCCAGGTAGCGGCGCCAACCGCCGAACTGAGTCACTTCCCGCGCCGAAGCCAGCGCATACGGTTCGCAAATGAAACATTTGACGGAAGAACCGTCTTCGAGGGTCGCGTTGCCGATGCCGAGCGGAGCGGGAATTTCGGCGACGAAGCTGCCGAATTTATCTTCCGGCATCGCCCAAACTTCCACTTCTATTCCAGGTCCCGCGAACCCTGGTTCGGATACCAAGCCGGGCTTCAATGGCTTTGTGCCAGTGAGAGCGTAGAGGCGGTAGGCATGCCCAGTGCGGGTGGTCTTTACCAATCGCGCGCCGCGTGAAGTGAGCTGGTGATTCAAGGGTTGCCCCGTGAGATGAGCGCCCACGACTGCTACTTCAATGCAGCCTGGATGACCGGCGATCAGCGGCTTGTCTGTAGACAGGAAACGAGAGGCAAGGCCAAGCAGCGCCTCGTCAGAATGCGCGGGGCCGATGAGCGAAATGCCAAAGGGCAAGCCGTTGGGCCGAAAGCCGGCGGGCACAGTGACGGCGGCAAGGTCCATCAGATTGACGAAATTCGTGTAGTAACCCAGATCTGAATTGCGCTTCACGGGCTCTGCGGCCACTTGCTCATGCGTGAAGATAGTGCCGGTGGTGGGGAGCGCGAGGATATCCACTTTATGCCATTCCAATTCGGCTTGCCGGCACAGCTCACGAAGCTTGTATTCGCCGCAAAACGCATCGGCCGCGGAATAGTTCTGGCCGCCGCGAATGATGTCGCGCACCACCGGGTTCATGTCGTCGTAGTGGGCTTTTAGAAACTCTTCAATAGCTGCGAGACGCTCCGCGACCCACGGCCCGGCATAGAGCAGACCGGCTGCGTTGCGGAATTGTGAGTACTCGATTTCCACTCGCTCACCACCCAGGGCATGCAGCTTTCTTACAGCTTGATCGAAGAGACGCGCAGCTTCCGTATCGCCGAAGAACTGCAGTTCTGCGTCTTGAGGAACGCCGAATCGAAAAGGTCCGTTAGCCCATGGGGCCGCGCCTTCGCCGGTGCGAGTGACACGGCTGTAAGGGTCTTGCGCATCGAAGCGGTGAGCTTGGCGAAGAACTTTGAGTGCCAGTTCAGGAGTCTTCGTGAAGATGGAAACGCAATCCAGTGAACGGCAGGCAGGCACAACGCCGCGCGTGCTCAGCCAACCGCGAGTGGGCTTCATACCAATCAGGTTGTTGAACGCGGCAGGCACGCGGCCGGAGCCTGCTGTATCTGTACCGAGCGCGAAATCGACCGCACCGCTGGCGACGGCAACAGCAGAGCCTGAGCTGGAACCACCTGAAATGTAGTGCTCACTGAAGACGCTGGAGCATGCGCCATGAGGGGACCGTGTGCCAGTCAAGCCAGTCGCGAATTGATCCATGTTTGTCTTGCCCACCAGCACCGCGCCCGCATCCAGCAAGAGCTGCGCCGTGGGTGCGGATTCATGTGGCGTGTAAGCGAAGGCGGGGCAAGCGGCCGTAGTGGGCATGCCGGCGATATCGATGTTGTCCTTCACCGCGAAGGTGAGACCTGCTAGCGGCAACTCTGGCTTGCGATCCACTTCCGCGGCGCGTTCGATTAGCTCACGGCGTGTGACGCGCGCGATCCATACCGGGTGAAGCGGTTGGCCTTCGAGAGCTTCGGCAAGAGCCGACACTTTCTCAACGACGCTCACGATTGCACCCGCCTGATGACAACCAATTGCTGCCCTGCGCTAACCATCATTCCGGTGGTGCAGTGCAAAGATTCGACAACCCCCGCGACGGGCGATGTTACGGCGATCTCAATCTTCATAGCTTCCAGGATGACCAGCTTCTGCCCTGCAACAACGGGCTGCCCCACTTCAACGCCGATGTTCCATACCGAGGCCGTGAGCGGTGAAACAGCGGCGGCGCAACCTTCGGGTACAGCGACACCTTGCGCGGGGGCGGAGGAAAGGTCGGGCGGATCGATATACTCGGCTTGCCCGGCTGCGGCCCAGCGTTCACGCTCCGCATCGAAGGCCTGTTGCTGAGTGCTCTTGAACGCGGCGGCACTGGCTGCTGTCTGGTTTAGGAACCCGTCGTACTCGCGCAGGCGGAACGTGTCCTGCTGAATTTGCAATGGGTAGCGGCCGTATGGAAACGCCTCGCGAATGGCGAGCAGCTCATCGGCGCTTACGGGGTAGAAGCGAATCCGATCGAAGAAGCGAAGCAACCAGGGCGTGCCCGGCGCGAACTCCGGCGTTGCTCGAAACGTGTTCCACATCTGCAGCGTGCGCCCCACAAACTGATAACCGCCTGGACCTTCCATGCCATAAACGCAGAGGTAAGCGCCGCCGATGCCGACTGCATTTTCGGGCGTCCATGTGCGCGCTGGATTGTACTTCGTGGTCACTAATCGATGGCGCGGATCCGTAGGCGTGGCCACTGGCGCACCCAGGTATACATCTCCCAAACCAAGTACCAGATAACTGGCCTGGTGCACGATGCGATGCACCTCACCGATGGAATTGAGGCCATTGATGCGCCGGATGAATTCCAGATTGCTGGGGCACCACGGCGCATCGGGCCTGACGCTCTGCATGTACTTTTGGATGGCAAGCTGCGTCGCCGGATCGTCCCAGGAGAGTGGCAGATGCACAACGCGCGAAGGCACCTCAAAATCGCTTAGGTCAGTGATGCGCGCTTCGCAATGTTCCAACACTTCCAGCAGAGCCTCGCGCCGAAGCTTGCCATCGTAATGAATATGTAGGGAGCGAATGCCGGGCGTGATGTCCAGAATGCCGCGCACATTGGCGGCGCGAAGTTGCTGCTCTAATGCATGAACGCGGACGCGCAGGTGCAGGTCAAGCACGTTCGAGCCGTATTCCACCAGTAAATACCGATCGCCATCGGCGCGAAGAGTAACAGCCGCGGACTGCGCCAAAATAGCCGGCTCTCGCGCTGGCTGTGCAGGCAGTTCGGGGAACGCACCAGTCAACGTAGCAAGCGCTTCATCGCGCTTCGCTTCCAGTTCCACTGCCTGGTGGTAAGCGATGGGCTGGAAGGAAACCGAATCGCCCGGCTTCAGCTGGCCCATCTTCCAGCGCTCCGCTTCCACAATGGTCACGGGACAAACGAAGCCGCCCAGGCTGGGACCATCGGGGCCCAGGATGACCGGCATGTCGCCGGTGAAATCGAGCGTGCCGACAGCATAGGCATTGTCGTGAATGTTCGAGGGATGCAGCCCGGCTTCGCCGCCATCTTTGCGCGCCCACTCCGGCTTCGGACCAATGAGCCGTATGCCGGTGCGGTCTGAATTGTAATGCACGGTCCAGACGGTGGCGAAGAGCATCTCGATATCGCGCTCAGTGAAATAATCGGGCGCGCCGTGGGGGCCGTAGAGCACTCCGATGGTCCATCCCTCGTTATAACGAGGAATCAGCCCGGCATCCACTTCGCAGCCGGTGTGCGTAGCACTTTCACAAATATGCAGCACATCGCCAATGCGCAAGACGCGGCCGCTTGGTCCACCGAAGGCGCCAAGAATGAACGTGCTGCGGCTACCCAGGTACAAGGGCGCTTCGATTCCGCCTGCCACTGCGAGATAAGCGCGAGCCCCGCCGCCAGCGATTGAATTCATCTGCAAGATGGAACCGGCGCGTACTGGTAATGAGGTCCAGGGATGCACACGAGCGCCATCGAGCGTTGCCGCGAAATCGGCGCCGGCAAGAGCGATCAAGGCATCGTCACTGAACTGAAGCGTGGGCCCGGTGAGAGTGATCTCAAGACCAGCCGCATCTTCCGTGTTGCCGACCAATCTGTTCGCAGCCCGGAAGGCAAAAGAATCCATAGGGCCCGATGGGGGCACGCCCACATTCCAGAAACCCAAGCGGCCGGGATAATCTTGGACGGAAGTCTGCATGCCAGCATCGAGAACATCGATTGCGTTCCTGCGGTAAGTGAAGCTGCGAAGAAACGATGTTGTGATTTGGCCCGCGGCAAAGGCGGGGTGGGCAACCACTTGCCGCAAGTAATGCAGGTTGGTTTCAATTCCGGAGATTTGCGTTTCCGCAAGCACAGTGTGCAGCTTGCGAACCGCGTCCTCACGCGTGCCCGCGCGCACAATCAGCTTCGCGAGCATGGGGTCGTAAAATGGCGTGACGTCGGTGCCGGGCTCAATCCATGTTTCCAGGCGAAACTCTTCAGGCCAGGAAACGTGCGTCAGCTTGCCGGCGCTTGGCTGAAATTGTTTGCCCGCATCTTCTGCGTAGAGACGAACTTGTATGGAACAGCCGCGCGGGGTGACCGCAAGCGTTTCAGGATTGGGCAATTCCCCCGCCGCCTGCCGGACCATCCACTCCACCAGATCTACACCCGTCACTTCTTCAGTGACGCCATGCTCTACCTGCAGGCGCGTGTTCACTTCCAGGAAATAAAACTCATGCGCCAAGTTGTCATACAGGAACTCAACAGTGCCGGCAGATTCATACTGAACAGCTTTTCCCAAGCGGACGGCCGCGGCCAAGAGCTGCTCCCTGACATGTTCCGGAAGACCTGGCGCGGGAGTCTCCTCAATCACTTTTTGATTGCGGCGTTGGGCAGAGCAATCGCGCTCACCAAGGGCGAGAACACCGCCGCGCCCATCGCCGAATATCTGTACCTCAATGTGCCGCGCTTCAGAAACAAACTTCTCCAGGTACAGGCCTGCGGCTCCGAAGTTGGCCCGGCTCATACGCTCCACCGCCGCATAGCTTTCCTCTAACTCATCAGGGCCGGCGCAGAGCCTCATGCCGATACCACCGCCACCAGCCGTGCTCTTGAGCATGACGGGATAGCCAATGTGCGATGCGCCATCGCGTGCTTCTGCAAGAGAGGACAGAAGACCCGTGCCAGGCAAGAGAGGCACGCCATGTTGCAGTGCGATGGCGCGAGCAGTGTGCTTCAGACCGAAATCGCGCAAGTGCGATGGGCGTGGCCCGATGAACGTGATACCTGCGTCAGCACATGCTTCCGCAAAGCCCGCATCTTCGCTGAGAAAGCCATAGCCAGGGTGAATTGCCTGCGCTCCAGTTTGACGCGCAGCCTGCAGCAGTGCGGGAATGGATAAGTAACTTTGAGCCGCTGGAGCGGGGCCAAGTTGCACAGCTTCGTCGCAAAGCCTGACATGAAGTGAATGCCGGTCAGCCTCAGAATAGACGGCGACGGAAGCAATGCCCATCTTCCTCAGCGTGCGGCTGATGCGGCAAGCGATTGCGCCGCGGTTGGCGATCAATACTTTGCGGAACATCAACCTTCCGCGCCGTCCCAAATCAGAACGCGCACCGGGGTGGGATTGTAACCATTACATGGATTGTTGAGCTGGGGGCAGTTGCTGATGAGGGCCAGCACGTCGCAATCGGCTCGCATTTCAACATACTTGCCGGCTTCTGAAATGCCGTCTTCAAATGTGAGCTTACCTTCGGGCGTGACCGGCACGTTCATAAAAAAATTGATGTTGCTGGGGATGTCGCGCTTCGTCAGCCCATGGCCGAAGCCGGCGATCGCTTTCAGGAAGCTTGCGCGGCAGGCAAGCATGTGGCGCTTTTCAATCGCATAACGAACCATGTTGCTTTCGTTCGAACAAGCGCCGCCTAAAGTATCGTGCCGTCCACAAGTATCGGCCACGATGGTGAGCAGCGAATGGCCTTCGGTAGAGATCAACTTGCTTCCCGTTGTCAGATACAAATTCCGCTGCGCGCGAACAGTGTCCTGGGCGCTGTAGCGATCTGCATAGTTATGCGCGTTGTAGAAGAGCGTGTCCACCGCCTGGTTGCCGTGCAGGTCTACGATGCGGAAATATTCACCCTTGTGAATAGGATGAATCCAGGCCTCGCCAGCGGGAATGTCGGCGCTGTAGATGGCGCGTGAGGGATCGAGAGCGCTGGGCGTCATAGAAAATACCTGCGCGTGATTTCAAAGCCGCGCTCATTCTCTGGGCGCGAGAGGCGGCATGGGTCGTCAGCTCGCGATGGCTCGGGCTGCTTTACGGAAACATGTACGGGCTTGGGCTGATACTTCGGATTCGGATCCAGCGGATGTTGGCAGGTGTTTACGATGGCGAGCACATTCATCTCAGCCCGAAGTTCAACGTGCGCTCCTTGGCCAGAATTGCCCTGCGCGAAAGACATAGCGCCCGCCTCGGAAACATCCACACGGCTGAAAAAATTGACGCAAGCCGTCAGATCGCGCGAACTCAAACCCCACTTCTCCAATTCAATGAGAAAGCCATCGCGCGCGTTCTTGTGATACTCGTTGCGCCACTCCTGGTATGTGGCGCTGCCATATTTGTTCAGCACCTCCGCTTCGCCGGAAAAGCCGCTCAGCGGGTCGTGCCAGCCGCACGTATCGCCGGTAATGGAGCAGAGGATGCGACCCATGTCGGAATAGAGCACGAAGCCTTCGGTGAGCCGGGCGATATGTTGTGCCTTCAACGTGTCGGGCATGTTGTAGCGCTCAGTGGGGCATTCAAAGTTGTAGAACAGAGCGCCCGCATTCGCGCCGCCCTCTACGTCTGTCAGGCGTAGCGCGGTGCCGCGTTTTAGTACGTGGGACCAGGTGGCGCCCGGCTGAATGGTCTCCTCCCATAACACAGGAGCGTTCATTGGCAAGTCTCCTTGAAAAGTATTGAAACGGAACTTCAGACGGCCAGGGTCAGGCGGAAAGAGGCGGTCCGCAGCAAACATCCATGCGGGTGATGCGCAAAAAAACGCGAAGCGAAATCATCGCGCGAATGTGCCTTCCCATGGAGGAGCCAAGCATGAATTCCGAGTATCGCACGCGCCAGGAATTTAAGCAGGCTGCGATGTCCAGACAATTTCAGGTTCGATGTTTGCCACGCCGGCACGCACCGTGGGAGCGAGCACTTCGAAGCCGATCACATCGTCTAGCCAATCGTGACTGGTGCCGTCGTCGTTCTGAGTGGCGACCGTTAAGGTATAGGGTTGTGGCGTCAGCACAGCCGCGAAGCGGAACTGGATCGAAAGCTCGCTTCCGGCCTCGAATGTTCCGAGTGGCAGCCCTTCAATTTTCGTGTTGGTGCCGAAGACGTCCATGCCGATGCGCGTTCGAACCAGCACGCCAACGATGGGCTCAACGCATGCTTTCGCGAACCGAACTTTGATGTTGACCGTCACCCGTTCGCCAGAAGCGAAAGCAGCCGCGGGTTGCTCCCCTGCATTCAGCAGAATAACGCTCAAGACTTCACTGGTGCGATCGCCATGCCGATGGCTTGCCTCTTGCCGCGTGCGCTCAGGCTGGCTCTCTTCAAATTGGTGCTGCCGCTCCAACACCACGCCTACATAGCGATTGATGACGTCGCTGGGTTTGCCTATGGCGGCCATCTTTCCGTTCAACAGCAGCATCGCCCGGTGCGAGAGTTGCTTCACCAAACCCAAATCGTGCGAGACAAACAGTATAGTGGTTTTGCGTTCGCGCAGCTCTTCAAATTTACGGATACAGCGGTTCGCGAATACGGCATCGCCCACGGCAAGGGCTTCGTCGACGATGAGAATTTCCGGGTCTACGTGAATGGCAGTTGCGAAAGCGAGTCGAACGTACATGCCTGTGGAGTACTCTTTAACGGGCCGATGAAAGAAGTCGCCAATCTCCGCGAAGGCTTCAATCGAGGGAAGCGCGTCGGTCATCTGTTCGCGCGTCAGGCCAAGAATTTCGCCGTTCAACAGCACGTTCTCGCGGCCGGAAAACTCTGGGTTGAAGCCGGCGCCCAACTCGAGCAGCGCGGCAATGCGTCCTTGCGTCACCACGCGGCCAGTTGTTGGTTGTAAGATTCCGCTCACGATTTGGAGCAGCGTGCTCTTCCCGCAGCCGTTCGGCCCAACCAGACTAAGTATCTCGCCACGATCGACCGAAAAATTTATGTCGCGCAATGCCCAGAATTCTTTCGGCTGTGCGGCGCGAGCCCAGGGCGCCAGTTCCATCAATCTGTCCGCCGGCTTTGCGTAAAGCTTGTAAACTTTCGATACGTTTTGGGCCAGAAGCACTCTTTCGTTTATACCGCTATACGCTGACCACGATGGTCAAGTCAGAGCCGGGAAGCGTGGATCCGACATCCAGCACGTCGACGGTAAGCCGGTCACCCTGCCTCAAAACCGGCAACGTAGCTCCGCGCACATTATTCGAAACAATTGCGCCGGCGTCGAATTGCAGGGTGCAAAGCTCAACTGCATTTACATTCAGCCTTACTGTTACGCCGGTGCCCACGGCGGCTTCGCTAAGGAACCCGCGCGTGTCCCCAATCACGTGGTCGGCATCCAAAATGGTTTCGGGCGTTGCTGCATCCTGCACTGCTAGCGGGCCCGAAAGTTGAAGGGAATACTGACCGCCCGACAGTGTGCGCAGCCCACGATCCAGCGTGTTGGTATAGGCTTGATCGGACGATGGGCTGTTTCCTTGCGAGTTGGTGACATAGAATTCGGCGGCCGCTACGCGCGCGTTGCTGAGCGGCACGGCATAAGTCCAGTCGCCGCTTGCCGGCGTGCCAAAAAAGTGTTTGACGAACGGCGCGGTGACTGTGCTCTTGCGCAACGGTACCACCTCAGTTCCCGCCGTGGCCGCCGCTGCAACCGTCGAGAACATGCCCCTAGTCACCGACAAAGTAGTGCCCGCGTTCGATACCTGATCGATGAGCAGCAGTTCACTATCGATTCTGATCACCGTGCCTGCCGATGGTCCCGCCTGATCGATTGCCACGGTTATGTCTGTAGCTGTTAGCGCGGCTGCGAGAGCTATGGGCACCAGGCGGGTTAGTTCGTCCTGCCAATAAAGCGTCAGGGTTCCCGCGACTATGGTCCCCGAATTCGCAAGATCGGAAAAGCCAATGCCGCTCAGTTCCACGGTGCCGTCCAGCCGTTGCGAAAGTGCAAGGCCAAATGTGGGAGCCGCAGGCACGTCGGCGTCCACGGTGCGTATACCGGCTCCCCCAATTACCCAACGGGTGATGGGGGAAATTTCAGTGGGGCACTCAGCGCCGGACGCATTTGCAGACCGGCCCAGAATCTGCACCACCATACCCTCTCTGTTCGGCACCTCAAACTGAAAGTGACTGCCCCTTCCCGTCGCGCCGTTTTGAAAGGCCGCTTGCGATACCACAAAAACGCTGCTGGCGTCCGGCTCAATATCCCATGGGGAAGTAAGTGTCAGGACAGTTTGCGTATTAGTCGCAATAAAGCGTTCCTGCCCAGCGCCCAGCCCAACTATGAGCCGAACAACAAGGCCGGCATACGCATTGGCGCGCATTCGTAAAATACTGTTCCCAATTGTAAGTGGCGAGTGTGTAACTGCATTCACTTCCCCCTCACTCTCCATTCGCCAGTACAAGTTGCTGTGGTGAAAGTTCGGGTCGGGCGGGAGTTCCGGTAGATTCGGCAGGCCCGAATCGGTGAAAGAAGTTGAGATCGAAACCGCTGTAGCAATCCGGTTCAGTTGAAGGGGTGATACGCCGCGATAGACGTGAGCGGCAGTTGTCTCCGATGAAAAGCTGAGCTTGTTCAGAGTTACCGCAAATCCAGTTCCGGCCGTTGGCAACTGTGCCCGCACCACGAACGAAAGCAATCCTTCATTGCCGTTGGCATCCACTCCACTCACGGCGTAATATAGAGTCTGCGATGGTAAGAGACCGCCGGAGACTGCCGCCAGATCGGGCGTCAGGCCAACGATCGGTATGGCTGGAGCCTTGTCGCCAAGGGTAGGGGGAACCGCCACGTCTACATCCAACAGCACCGTGGCAGTACCGTCTTGCGCAACCGAAGACGTCTCAGTTACCCGAAACGAAAGGATGCCACTCGCATCCAACAACACACCCGAAAGGGGTCTCGGTATGCCGGAAGCCGCATTGGCCAGTCGTCGTCCATTCCCAAAATTGTCCAGAATGACGTCCGTGTACCAAGCGTCATCATGAATCTGGGCCGTTATTCCTACCGTGCGAAAGTTCTGGCCGGGTGCGATCTTCGTTACTCGAAAGGGCTGACGTTCGAACCCCTCTCTAAGGTATGTCAGGGCGATGATGTCGCCCGGCGCGATTCCGAGCGCTTTCACGCTGGTCTGAAACTCCACTTGTCTATTGCCACTAACGGATTTGTTCAGCAGGAACTGCAGCGTGCGCGCGGCTTGGTGGTAGTTCGGTAATCCAATCACAGCCGGCGTGCTGTTCATCTCCTGGCCAGCCTTGGCAACATCATCGGCGTCCGTAAGTGAGAAGCTGTCTTGTTGAAACTCGTTAAAACCATCCTGAAACTCAACTGAGAGCCGGTTAGGAGTATCTGAGGAGCCGCGGCTGGTAAGTCGTACCGTCGAAGTACCGTCAGTGTTTCTCAAGATCCCCGAAGTTCCATCCGTACCATCACCGAACTCGTACATGGGCCAGCCGCCATTCAGTTGCTCTATTGCATTAGAAAGCGGCGACTTCGCCGGTTGCTGCGTGGAGACTGAGTTCTCCACGCGCAACTGCAATAGGCCTCCCACGCCGAAAGTAAGAAACAATCGTGAGGCATTGCGGATGCCGCGCAAGACATCGCCTGCGCTCCGGCGGCTCTTCAGAACCAGATTGCATTGGAAACGGGCAATTTTTACGGGATTGCCATGGAGGTCTTTGGCATCGATCTGCTGGTCGCAATAAGCCGCGGAACTTGCGAAGGTACTAAGATCGATCTCGTCCGCATTCCAACCGTTGCGTAGCAAAACATCAAGAATAATCCAGGCCGGGTTGTTGCTGAATGTATTTGGCAGCGGAGCGCCGCTTGCATGGTAACGAGATAGCTTCAAGCCGTCTGCAAGTACCTTAATCTCCGGTAGCGATTTGCCATCGTTGATCCGGTTTGGAACAACCACGGAAAGCACGGCAAGCCCACCGTATGGGTCCCCCAGAGGCACCCCCGCCTTGTCGGTAAAATCCCGATTGAAGTTACCATTGCGCGTGCCTAAACCAACAACATTGAACCAACCGGTCCCTGTCATGTTCAACCCGGATTGGCCCAAAGGAATTTCTATCTCGCTCACCAGCACCTTATGGAGTGCGGTCATCTCACCTACGCCAAGCAGCGCTTCCAGGCGTGTAAGGTTCCCGTCATTCCGCGCAAACACAATGCTTGGCGTATACCAGGCGGTTCCATATATAAGCGGAATGAAATCGTTATACCGCGCTTCATTCACGCTCACGGGCGAAAGGTGGGAGCCTTTCTCGCCGGCGCTTCGAACTGTAATAGTGGAAGGCACAAACTCAACGCCACTGAATCTAGCGGTGGCGTTGCCGCGCGAATCCGTCTTAAACATGCCTCGTACCTCGCAATCCTGGCGTGTAAATGAGCAGGCTGTGAAGCAGCCCGAACCACTCAGGTTGCCAACTCCGCCCGGCTGGTCGGCCGAATAGCCGCAACCATAGAATCTTGAAAACTGTCCTTTTGCTCCCCCCGCCACCGCCTCGGCGCGTTGCACGTCGTTAGTTGGAAAATCCCACGCGCACCTACGCTGAACTCTGATGGAGGGCAACACCACGCGTTGCGCAGACAGCCGGTTAATCGCCGTCACCCGCAAGGTTGCTTCGGTAATGGTTTCAGGCGAATTAAAAATTCCTTGGAACAGGATCACGGGGTTTGCGCCGATTGTCTTGCTCACCAGGTCAAAGAAGACAAAGGAGCAGGTGAGTCTGGCGCCCTTAAAGCCCTTTGCCCGTTCCAGTTCCGAGCTGACAGAGTCCGCATTCGCGAGCTCCAGCGTCACCTTTGGAATCGTGTCCACGCCCTGATCGCTGGCGGTCTGAACTTCGAACAGATTGTTTCGGCATACGCGGGGCTCATAAGCCACCCCAGCCACGGTTATGCTCTGAGTGCACCAGTGGCTTTTGCTGGAATCGGAAAATGTGCAGTCGAAGAGCAGCAGCGGCGTTAGAGTGGCATCAGCCTCTTTTAGCTGTAACAAAGTGGGCATAGTTATGTAAGCCGGGCAGTAAGTTGGACCGCGCAGGAGAAGTCATTCGGACCTGACGCTGTCACCGAAAGAGTGTCCTGATCCATCCGGGCAGTGGGGTAGACCCCGCCGACGTGCGCGGTGGCAACGTAAGCTCCCGGAGCGGGCTGAGCATTCACCGATATTTGTGCTATCTGCACTTGAGATCCAGCTGATAGAGAAACCTCCACAGTTTTTCCGAGGCTTGCCCCTGTCCCTGCCTGCGTGACAAAGATGCGTCGCCAATTGCCGTCCACCGGGAAGGTCTTCTCGGTCCGTCCGCTCACATCCCAAACCGAAAGCCCAAGGCCACTTGGTTGATCAGCCCGGGCGTACATGCTAAAGCACAACAGAGCACTCGCGGGGCAGGGAAGTGCTTGTTGCAGAGTTCCTGAACCTGCTGAACCTAAAATGAACGAGGGTCCCCATTCCGAATCCAGCTCAGAAACGGTTAATGCGGGAGAACGTTCCCAAAAGGGTTTGCTCAGATCTTCGCTCCACAAAAGCAAGTTGCCAACGGGATCGAGAAGCGTGAACGTTTGCAACCGTCCTCGCGTGAGTTCGAAGAATGCGGTCAGTGTTTCCGCTTCGGCAGCAGTCAGATGGTCATAACGCAATTGCCAGGTGAGGGATGCGTTCTCAGTAGCCGATTCTAGGTAGCGTGAACCGTCTTCCTGCAGGTTAGTTACATGAGTCCAGGAATAGATTCGGCGCAGAGGGAATTGGGCAAGCGCGCCGCTGGCAAGCTGTGGATATAACAGCATCGTCCTAGTTACGCCCTTCCAGAATTGCGAACGACACCGAGTTCCGGCCTTCGCCAGTCAAACGGTGCTCCAGACGGTCGGCTTCAAAATAGCAGAATGGATAAAATGTTCCGGTCCAGGGGTCTGTAAAGCTGAATGAGCGCGCCGTGCCGCCTACAAGCTCGAAGAACGCTATTAGTTCGTCCATGACGGCATCCTTCAAGATTGTCGGCTGCACTTCCCAGCGACGCAGAGCTGCGTTGGCCAGGGGATACCGCTGCTCAGTGCCACCCACGAACGCAAGTACTTGAGTGGTAAACCGCGATTGACGGTTGGTCGGATATTGAAACAATGGCGCCAGTAGAGTTGTGGGAAAAATGAACATAACTACAGGTCGTTCACCACGTCGTTAATCGAATGCATATTCAACATTGCCTCTCGCACCGCCTGCGCAATGTCATGGCTTCGGTCCAGGAATGAGCGGCTGTCCATCGCTTGTACGTTAACGGTGACCTGGGTCGTAGGCCGGCCTGCGCCCGTGCCATCCACCGATTGCCCCGAACCGGAGCCGGCTTGGCCGGACCCTCCCGCCTGATCTCTCGCCGTTGTGGAAGGCGTATTTAGCGCGCCGGCAAGCAGGGAGGAATAAGATGGCACTTCGGGGGCCCCCTGTGCAGCGGATCGCGCATAGCCGTACTGGTCATAACTGGCGCTCTCAAGCGTCTGTGTGCCGCTCCGGTTTCCAAGCACCGCATCGAAGCGAACAGGAGCGGGTGGCACATACTTCTCGAGCGGTTGCTGGGGAGCCGTTGAGCCCCCTCCGCCGAACAATTTGATTAGTCCCGATACAATCGGCAGTGCGGTCAATCCACCAAACAGTCCGCCGGCGGCCTTGCCCACGGATGCCAGAGCTTGGCTAGCCACCTTCGACGCCGTGTTTGTTGTAAGTGCCTGCGTGTTGACGCTGACTACGGAAGTATGTGCTTCACTTACCGCGCGCAACTGGTCTAGATTCTTGGTTAGTTCGCTGAATGCGTCCACAACTTGACTGCCCGCGCCCAAACTGTTGCTCTGAGGGTTAAGGTCGGCGGCGCGATTAGTGGTTCCCGTGCTAGGGCCCAACAGAGTGGCGAAGGCGGCACTGGGCGTAGCCAGCGCGCCCCGCTCGTTGCCACCGGCGCCAGCCACCGGGAACAAACTCTCCAGTTGCGACGCTGCGTCGTTATTCCCGGAACCTACCCGGGTGCTCGCGCGAAAAATTTCCTTCAGAAGTGTGCTTTGCATTCTGGACCTCACCCATAACCTCGTCTTCTAATAGCTGGAAAGCTTGAACCTGCCGTGCAGTCAAGCTTTCCCGCGACAGATATCCGCCCCGCCACGCGGCAAACTCCTCCAGCCACTCAAGACTTTGCGCGGTCACAACCGATTTTGGGCAACTGTTTGTACCGACGGACCCCCTTACCCAAACCGGCCTTGGTTCCGTCAGTTGAGCCGCCGGCACCCAGCCACATCGCCGCTTCACTTCCAGTTGCTGCCTACGGCATTCGTCGCAATCCCAACCGCGCGGCGCGGCAATGTGAAAGTGGAAAGCGACCGCTAGTTTTTTCTTTCTTCGTCCGTCAGGCTACACTCCGCCCGAACCGCCCCAATCGCTTCGTGAACCAGCTGCTCCGGTCCTTTCTCAAGTAACGTGGAAGGCGTCGCGGGCTCACCATCGATCAATAGTCCACTTACACTCACCACGCCCCAAGTAATGTAGGCGCGCTCAATTTCGGCATTCAATATGTGCGCATCCATCCGCTCTGAGTCCGATTCCCCGGCCCTGAGAAATTCCAGATTGCGTGCCAGTTCACGCACCTGCCTCATCAACTGCATACGCCTGTTAAAGGCCATTCGTGCAATTTCAAAACTAACGCCCTCAAGAACTCTTGACGGCACAGTCACTGTACTTTGATATTCCATGTCAGGCAAATGCCACCACAACTTCGTCGTCTACGCTTCCCTGCGCCCGGCTGTCTTTAAACTGCCATTGCAGACGTCGCTGCGAATCTTGGAATGACGGCACCACCGGTGTGACATTCTTCAGGTAGACCCCGAAGAGTTGCCGTTGTGACATGCCAAGCTGCAACATCACCTCAATCGGCGATTGTTGACGGGCAGCCTGGTACAACTCGGTGGTTGCCGCGTCGGTCTGCTCGTAAATGGTGAAGTCCAACTTCACACTTCTCTGCCCGGGTGAGACGCTGGTCGGCAAACTGGTCCCAAACTCTCGCACCGTCGCGTCCAGATCGTTGTCCACTGACAAAGCTGCTTCGGTTAGCGTCAGAAACTTCGTCGCGGTACTTCCAATCCACGCTTGACCCAAATTGCCCGGCACTGCCGATTGCTGAAAGTTCGTAAGGGCCGGTTCGGCGGGAAAGGTTACTAAGTCGCCATCGCCGGGGCTGAAGCTGGCGCTGTCTAGAATATCCCTTGCCGCGCCCTTATACGTGAATTCGTGAAAGTCGCCGTTCACGTCTACAGTGAACTGATCCACCACTGACCCGCAGAGAATTCGTTGCAGCGCTGCACTCGGGCTCCAGTAATCGAAGACACTCACACTGGGCAAGTCCGTCGCCGGCAAATAAGTCACCGTCGCCGCCAGCAGCGCGCCGGCGGCGGGCGTCGTGCTGAAAGGAGCATTCAAAAGCACTGTGTTGGCGTCAATCAGCGCACTTACAAAACGAATCTCACCGGCGAAGCTCACGGCTTGGCTCGCCACCAGTCCGTGCGGTCCGGAAAACGTAAGCTGGCTGGCATTCGGCGATGTCCCCGCGGTGCCGCCGGCATGAAACAATGGATCGGCTCCCAGTGCCGATTGAACCAGCGGACCTTGACCGGGCACTGGACTGGTAATATCCCAAGTGGATAGGTAGGTCTTCAGCTGAAAGTCCGTCTTGCGCCTGCTCCCGGTCGGCAAACCCGCATAAGTCCTGCTGCCGGTCTTATCCTTCCGAACCGAGGTTTCCAACTGTTGCTTGGCGCTGAGTTGCACGGCGGAAAACCGGTCCGTGTGTGTAATGGCCGGAACCGTTCCAAAGCTCTGCTCCTGGGCTACGTAGAACCGATTTGCATTTGACGATATATATGCCAAGTTAATCTCCTCACTTACTGACTCACATCTACCTCGAAAGTGACTTTGCTGGACTGGACAAAGTGTTTCCCACCGGCCTTCACTGGCTGGTACGTGACCTCATATCCGCCTGCATACATTAGGTTGGCCGTCCATGTGCCGCGCATGTTCGAAAGCAGCGCGCAGATGGCGTCCGTATAAACTAGGGTGGCCCGGTCAAGCGCTTCCACACGGTCTTCGGAGTGCCTTATCTCTACAGTCATCCGCGCCGTGCCGGAAAATACTCGAAACTTCTCCCGTAGCGTATTGCTTAGTTTTTCGCAATACACCAGCACCGTGGGATAGCTAACCTGGTTCGCCTTCTCCAGTAGATCACCCGGCACATTTCGGCTGATGAAGCTGCGAATATCTCCTGGCGAATGCGGGTCGGCGACTCTTAAGGCGGCCAACATGGCGTTTAAGCCATTGGTCGCGCTGAAGTGCGCCGCGATATACTCCGTTACCGTTCTGCTGATCTGTACCATGTCGTTGCCCTACCCGCGCTGCAGATACCGGTGCAGTGGCCAATGCCTGTCAGGCGCCTGCCCCGCTCCCGCTTTTACACCGCTTGCCACCGCGAGGGACGGCAGATACTCCCAGTCCGAGGTCAAAACTATGGGGATGTCGTTCTGCCGGAACATTTGGTCCGGCGCAGTCCCCGCATAGAGATTCCATCCCGTAGCCGTCGGCGGAGGCGACGGAAGCATAGTCAGATCCACAGCGTTTCCGTCCGGCACATCCACCGACATCACCATCGACGCACTCGACTCCTGACCCGCCTCGTTGGTATATGTCACGGCAAAATAGTAAGTTCCACCGTTCTCGGATGCAGGCACCAGTTCCACCGTCGGTTGGTGTGGCCGACGCAGAGGCGCGCTCACCAGCCCAAGCCCGTACTCCACCAATTCGCGACGTGCCGTGTTCGCCAACAGCTCATACTCTTTGGCGCGGGCCTGGTGCCGGTCGTTTAACTGGCTGTAATACGCGTCACGATAGATCAGGCTGAGTGACCGGTAAACCTGCCACACACGCATCGCTTTTGACCAAACAACACTGTCAATATCACGGCCCTGGCTGGTAAGTAAGTGAAAGTCGCTAAACTCACTCCGGCGCAGTAGCCTCACTAACTCCAAGTGCATGGCTTCCTGGGCAAGCGAAATCTTAGTGGTTAGGTTAATGCCCTCTGCCGCGGCTACGGAAAGCACATTGGCATCGTATTCGGTTAGCGTGTCCACGGTCACTGCCGGACCGTCCAAAAAGAGCGCCATTGTCCGTTATTCCTTCGGCGTCTTAGTTGAGTGTTTTTGAGGCATAACTACGAACTGAACCCGGTTCAGCGCTTCAAATTCGTCGCGTTCCTTCTTTTTGCCCGCGTTCCCGCCATGGAAGTCGGCCGCTTCCTCTTCTGTCGCCAGTCTCGCTCGTCCTTCCGCAATCTGCTTTGCGGCAACATGGCGCGCCGTTTCGGTAAGTACCCCTGCTTTCCCGCCGTCGGGCGTGGCCATACTCACCACCACCGCGTAAGGCTCGGCGAGCGTAGTCTCCACTTCACGAATCTTGCTGTAATACAACCGTAAGTCCACTGTGAGTCTCCCTCAAACTAGAAATAGAAAGGGCCCGCGCGCAAGCACGGGCCCACGTAAGTTGCGGGGAAAACCCCGAAACAGTCAAAAGTTAGCAGGTAATTTGGACGCCGAAGTTATTGCGAAGAACCGCCGTGCCGTAGAGAACATCCACCGTGAATTGTTGCGACAGCGTGTTCGGTTGATAACTCATTGTCACGCGCATGCCAAAACTCCCCAGCTCGGCATATTCGGCAATCGCGCCCGTACCCGGAAGCGGTTGCGGCAATCGGCGCACGACCAAGCCAAGACCGTTTTTGGCAAACGCCAGGTTGTGAATTGCTCCAGGTGCGCTTCCGGTCTTCGCCACAAACTGGCTCCGGAAGACATAGAAATCTTTGATCTTTCCGATCGTGCCGTCCACAATCGTACGTAGACCGGCTTCACCCGCTGTCTGAAACTCGCTGAAGCGTGGAATCTGCCGTAACTGCGAGTACGTGGTCGCGTCCACCACCAGAAACTTCGGTTCGCTCGCCGGCAGTTTGGCTGTGAACAATGCCGTTTCCGCGGCGTCCAGCATCGCTTCGGTGATCGGCGTACCCGGCGTACCCAAGGGCGCGTTAGCGGTAAAGCCTGCGTAAAGCGCCAGCAAATCGCTCTCAATTCGCTCTGCAATCGCAACTACCGCCGGCTGCATGTAAACCTTTAGCAGGTCCGGCACCGCCAGAACCTTCGTGATGTCGGGTATCTGGAATGTCGCCTCCGCGTGAGTGTTCAAAACAATCTGCGCGTTACCAAGGCTCGGGTTCTGCGCCTGAACTGACCCGCCCTCGGCGATGTTATTGGCTACTAGAGTCGGCGGAATCGGCACGTTTACCGTGTCGCCCGCCTGCGCCAAGCTCGGTTCGTAATCCCGGTTCACCAGGTTTCCCATCACCAGGTTTCCTACCAGGGCGGGCAGCGCGTCGGCTGCCACAAGTTTCACAATCGCGTTTGCTACATTAGCTGAAGTAATAGATGGCATTTCTCTCCTGTTGATTCGTTTGTAATTTGTAAGTCTGCGTTTCCGCCCTACGCGCTTTTCAGCGTTTGCGAGGCGACCTTTACAATTTCCTGGCGTACTCGGTCTAACTCCGCTTTGTCCATCGCGGGGCTAATCTTGTCAATGTCGATTGCGTTTGTCCCTGGCCCAGGAAGCTTCTGGTTACCCGTCACTCCAGATCCGCCCGTGATGCGAGCTGGAAGAAACTCCGGATTTTCATGAACGAAGTTAGTCAGGTATTCCTTCGCACCAACTTCCCCCTGATCGGTCTTTGCTACCAACCGTCCATCCTCGCTGCGGAAGATGCCATCCTGGACGGCCCGAAAGGCCAGATCCACCTTCGCCACACCCAAACGCTGCAGTTCGTTCCGGATCGAAGAATTGCGTTCAGCCTCTTCGGCCACCTTTCGGTTCCGTTGGCTCTCGGCCACCACTTCGTTGAGTCGCTTCTCCAATTGTTCGCGGCGGGTGCGCTCTTCAAGCAATTCCGCCTTGTAAGCGGGTTCTTTCTTGGAAACGTCCTGCCGCATGTATTCTTGAACCGCACGCTGCACAATCGCTTCCACGTCCATTCCGTTTTTGACCAACTCGTCCACTTGTCCTCCTCCCACTTACTCGGCCTTCGCTCCCGCGAAGCTTGCATCTATCTCCGAGACAATCTTGTCCTTGACGTCCTGTCGTATGTCGCAGAAGTACTTCATGGCCAAACGTTTGAAGAGCTGCCGCTTCATGGTGTCTGACTGAATACCCAGATCCAGCAGGCGTTTTGCGTCGTCCAACTCCGTACCGAAGTCGCCGATGTCGAACTCATCCATGCCCGTTACATCCAACCGCAGTCCATCCTGGCGGGCTAGATTCACCTGTTCCAACACCTGCCGTATGCCCTCTTTAACGGTGTCACCATAACTGCGCAAAATCTCTTGGGTAATGCCAAAGTCACGCTGCTTACTAATCCCGCTCTGCCCCGTGGTCGCCTGCGGGCCTCCAGCCTGATTAATCAGGTAACTCACCCGATAGATCTCATCTTTCAGTCGGCTCAGGTTATCTGAGGCAATCTGAAATACATGGCCCTCCGGTTCCGTCCAGCCGAAGCGGTCGCCCGGCGCAAGCTGTATGTAGTAGCTCTCGCCCGTGATCTGGTTCCACTCCTTGTCGGAGTAAACAATCGGTTGCGCGAACAGTCCCATGGTTAGCGCCCAGGCCAGTGCATTCGACTTGTTGAAATGTTCCAGCTGCAACAGCCCGGCCTTATTCATCAGCCATAGCCCTTCACTCACTCGCATCTCGAACAGGGGTACCCGATTTTGGCCCGCAAGGCCGTGCTGTCCTTCCGCGGTCAACGTAATTGCGGCCGCGTCGCTCGCCGTCGAATCTTGCGTGTAGATACGGTAGTTCTGGCGGTCGTAATAGACCCAGCGAAGTTCCTTCTTCCAGCTCGGGTCCGTCACGCCAACCTGCTTCAAACACCGGGTCCTTATCACCACCCATTGCATCCGCCCTTCCTGGTCGTGGCTCCAGTTGATGACGTCCTCGGGGCTGTAGTCCACCAGATACGCGCGGCTGCGGCCCTGCTGGTCCTCTTCGGCGCGCGTCGTCGCGCCTTCGCCCACCAAGGGAAACTCGATCGCCGTGTAACTGCGCCCATACACCATTGCCTGTGCCGCGCGCTGCCGGAAGAACTCCGTCAAACTTGTACCGCGCAGGTCGCAATCGTGGACAAACTCGTGATAGAAGGCCCCCGTCGTCTCGGTCTTGCCATCCATCTGCAGCACCGGCTCACGGCGCATGAGCGTCGCCGCGTACCAGTCGATGATCGACCCGATGTAGTTCTCGTAGAAAACGCGGCTGAGCCGTTCTAAGTACACTTCACCCGGCTCCTTTGCACGACGGATCAGATACTCCGTTGCATGGCTCCGGAATTGTTCGCCGCCGGCATACAAGTCCCGGTACTTCCGCCACATGGCTTTCTGCGACGTATACTCCGGATGTTCGCGATTTATGAAATGCATGCTCATGTCGTTTCTATAGAATCCTGTTCGCTTGCTCGCCAAAACTTACTGGCGATTTCCTCAGGGAGTAAATCAGGTAGCCCAGCGCGTCCGAAGAGTGCGTCCTCTTCTTGTCTTTGTTCTTGTCTATCTCCTGACCATCTTCTTTGTAAGAGACCTGCTCCAGATCCTTAATCAGTTCCTTGCATTTCGGGTCTAACGTCAGCCGCAATTCACCGGCCGCGTTTTTCAGCTTGCCGTTTACCGCCTGTACTCGCTCGCGCACAAGCGGGTTATGCTTGGGCACCTCGAAAGTCATGCGCTCTCGATGCTTCTTAAAGTGGGCGGTAACAATCTCATAATCCGTGCTGCCACGCGTACTGCGTGCTTGCCCGGATGCGTCCCCGTAGATTGAGTAGCCGGCCATGTGTCCTCCATAACGCTTGCTGAATTCGTCGCACGCTTCCTGCGTGCAAGCGCCGTTCAGCACAATCTCATCCAGCACCCTCACGAACTCGCCGTCCACCTGCGCAATCACCGAACAAAGCGGATTCACATTGAAATCCATCGCCCAGCAAATTGGCATATGGTGCACCGGCGCCACCGGCTTAACATGCTCGCGAAAGTCGAACGGTGTATATACTCTCTTGCCGTTCGCGTTCAGATACTCACCCATTGCTTCCTGCAGGAAGAACGATTCGTCATAGCTGCTTTTCAACCGGTCGTAGTAATCGGGAATCGCATCCAAAATGTGCCGGTTTTCAAATGCCCTGGCGCGAACCACGTCATATCGATCCGGCGCGTCGCCCTCGATAAACTTCCTGTACACCCAGTCGAAGCCTTTCGGCGTCCAGACCGCGAACCCGCACAGGCGCTTTGCTTTCGCATCGCGCAGCCGGCCTTCCAGTCGTAACCAAGCCTCTTCCCGCGTGTAAGTCAGCTCATCCAGTCCGAACCACGCAACGTTAGTTCCCCTCAGCCGCTCGAACTCGTCCATCGCGCGAAACAGTATCTGTGACCCGCTCTCCTTCATCGTCAGCACTCCGTCTGACTTATTCAGAACGAACGGTAAGTCGTTTGTCTCCAAAATCTCCAGGAACGCGGCCTGTGTGGCGTCTCGTAACATTGGGTAAGTGGGAGCCCCAATCAATCCCGTCCTGCCGGCGTTAATATAGGAAAGCCGGATCGCCTCATGGCAGAGCGCCTGACTTTTTCCCGAACCGATCGGCCCCGAAAAGCCCTTGAAGCGCGCGTTACTCATATGGAACTCGCGCTGCGATTCCAGCGGCCGGTAAACTATAGTTCGGTGGTGTACTCCGTCTCGCTCGATAAGTCGACCCATGTCAGTTTGATATGATTGACGTTCTCCTGCACCAGCTCACGCTGCAAGTCCAGTAGGCGAACAAAGTCTCCAACGCTCGGCTTAAGTTCACCTTCTTTCAGCTTGCTGGTCATCGACGCGATGGCCACCGAGACTGCTTCAGCAACGCTCCCGGTTGGCAATTGTGTTTGCTTTTGTGCTCGTTTCAGTCTGTAACTCCTCCGGGGTGGCGTTCACAAATCAACTCTCCCGACACAAACCTAGCACCGCGTTCGTGCGCGCTAAGTTCCGTGTTTTGTCTAACAACAACAAAACAAAAGAAATACAGTTACTCCTAAGCTTGTGACTGGCTTTTCGCCTTACCTGAAACCGCGGTAATTACGCCGTATGCGGGTCTTCCGGCCAGGAATGTCGCGGATATCTTCGACACAATTCGCGCCTCATTTGCGGATACAACCGTTCCCAAAAGCCAGGCAAATCCGTGGTCGTCTGAACAGGCCTCTGGTTGGGTGCCAACAGATGCACCACTAGTGCCACCTTTCCACCGGCCACTTTCGGTGTCTCCCGCATCCCGAAAAAGTCCTGCAGCCGCGATTCCACCCAGGGCGCCTGTCCCTCGCGATACCGCACCCGCACCGCCCTCCCGCGTGCCAGCCGCAACCGCGCCGGAGCCGTTCGCTCCAGCAGTTCACCGCCAGCCGCGCGCTCCAATTCCGCCGGCAGCCCCGCAGCAAATCGCCGCGCGTCCGTGAACGATCGTGAGCCATAGGCCAACCTCACCAGAGCCTCACGAATCGCGCTCTCGTCCAGTTCGCGTAAGGCGCTCCAGCGCGAAGCGAATCGCACCCGGTCGCGCACCTCCGTCAGCTCATCCATCGAAAGAAACGCTTCCAATCCGCGCGCCAGCATCTCGTTTACAAGCGCCAGCTCCCCGTAGTAAATCCCGCTCACCCGCTCCACGCGTTCCGCGCGCTTGTTCCATTCAATCTGTTCGCGCTCCGTCACGCGCTCAGCCAATTGGTCAATCAGCCAATCCGGTTCAATCCGGCACCGCAATCGGACCGTAGGCCGCACATTCTCGCCGCGCTCTTCCGCATCGATTGCCACCAGAAACTCACCCGGCTTCCCATGCGAATCGGCCGCCTTACCGCTCGCCAGCATCACCACGGAATCGCTCCGCTGCTGTGCCACGCGGTCCGGAAATGCCGCCAGCACACTCTTCTCAAGCGCCATTGCGCTCCCGTCCAAACCCGCTCTCGCGCCGCCCAACGCGCGAATCAGTTGCCTCGCCACCGCTTCCCCGCGGCTTCCCAGCGGCTTCTCCAAAGCCTCATGCAGTTCGCTGCTCGCAGCACGTTCCCCGCTGCTCAACAGCGCCGCCAGCTTTACGCCTTCGCCTTTCACTCCACGCTGTTTCGCCTCCAACAACAAGCGCGCCAGTCTCGGGTGAACCGGCAACATCGCCAGGCTTTTCACCTCTGCATCGCTCGTCGCACCCAGGCTCTTCAATAGCTCTTCAGCCTGTGCCAACGCCCCTGCCGGCGGTTCGTCCAGCCACTGCAGTTCCTCGGCGCGCAAGCCCATCGCTCGCAATTGCAAGCACAAGCCCGATAGCTCACGCCTCAAAATCTCCGGCTCTTCCTCCATCTTTCGCCGTGCGAAATCTTCTCCCGAATACAAGCGCACCACGCGACCCGGCCCCATCCTCCCCGCCCGTCCCGCGCGCTGCACAGCCGCCGCCTGGCTTATCCGCGCCACGCGCAATACCGGCAGCCCCGTCCACGGTGAATCGCCCGCCACGCGTGCCAGTCCGCTGTCCACCACCGCATCCACACCCTCAATCGTCACCGAACTCTCCGCCAGATTCGTCGAAAGAATCACCTTCCTCGCCGGCCCCGGCCGCAGCGCCTCGTCCTGTTCGGCTGGCGAAAGGTCTCCATACAATTCCGCCACTCGAAAGCTTCCTCCCGCCTCCGCCCGCAGCAAACGCGCCGCTCGCCGAATCTCGCCCGCGCCCGGCAAAAATGCCAGCACATCCCCTCGGCTCCCGGCCCTCAAGCAGCTCTCCGCCGCGCGCGCCACCTGCTCTTCCATCGCCCCGGCGCCCGCACCCGCATACTGCACCGCAACCGGATACAACCGCCCTTCCGATCGCAAAATTAGACAGTCCCCCAGAAACGCAGCCAGGCGCTTCGCGTTCAACGTGGCAGACATCACCACCAGCCTCAGGTCTCTCCGCGTCGTCCGTTGCAGCCGCCACAATAACGCCAGCGCCAGGTCGCCTTCCAAATGCCTCTCGTGAAACTCATCCAGCACCACCGTCTGAATCCCGCGAAGCTCCGGGTCGCGCAACAGCTTCCGTGTCAACACGCCTTCCGTCACGAACAGCAGGCGTGTCTCGGGGCCCGCAACTTCCTCAAAGCGCACCTGGTAGCCCACAGTCTCACCCACGCGCTCACTTCGCTCCTCCGCCACTCTCTGCGCCGCCAATCTCGCCGCAATGCGCCTCGGTTCCAGCACAATCGCCTTGCCGAATTGCAAACACGTCACCGGCACGCGCGTAGTCTTGCCCGCGCCCGGCGCAGCCTCTATCGCCACATTTCCGCCACGCTTCAGCGCCTCCACCACGCCCGGCAGCAGTTCATCTATCGGTAGCTTGTCGAACGTATGCAATCGGCCCTTCTCCCATCAGCCTCGCACGCGCCGCATGGTATAAATCTTTCTTGTCCCGCTCCAATGAAATCCATTAGCATCCTCACCGCCTGTTACAACGAGGAACTGAATGTGCGCGAAGTCTACAACCGTGTTCGCGCCGTAATGGCCGGATTGAATCGCTATACATACGAACATCTGTTCATCGATAACGCCTCCACTGACCGCACTCTCGAACTGCTCAAGCAGATCGCCAGTGAAGATCCAAACGTCAAAGTCATCGCCAACTCGCGCAACTTCGGCCACATCCGCTCTCCGCATCATGGTTTTCGCCAAACCTCCGGCGACGCGGTCATCGGCCTCGTTGCCGATCTGCAGGATCCCCCCGAACTCATCCCTGAAATGATCGGCTATTGGGAACAAGGCTACAAGGTCGTGCTCTGCATCAAGAAAACCAGCGATGAGAACAAGACCATGTTCTGGGTTCGCACAAAGTACTACCAGCTTGTCAATCGCATGTCGAACATCGAAACTTACGAAAACTTCACCGGTTTCGGTCTCTATGATCGACAGGTTGTCGAAGTCATCAAGACCTTCAACGACCCCTACCCTTACTTCCGCGGCATGATCGCGGAGATCGGCCTTCCCCGCAAAGAGATCCCCTTCAATCAGCCGCGCCGCCTCAAGGGCATCACCAAAAACAACTTCTACACGCTGTATGACATGGCGATGCTCGGCATCACCAACCTTTCGAAGGTCCCCCTTCGCATCGTCACCTTCACCGGCCTTGCGTGCGGCATCCTATGCATCTTCGCCGCGTTCTTTGGCCTTGTTTACAAGCTCCTCTTTTGGGATCGCTTCACTGTCGGAACAGCCCCGCTCCTCATCGGGCTCTTCTTCTTCGCCTCCGTGCAACTCTTCTGTCTCGGCATCATCGGCGAATACATCGGCGCCATCCACACCTTCGTCCAGAACCGCCCGCTCGTCGTCGAAAAAGAACGCATCAACTTCGAATACCCTCCGGGTGAACCGAAACAGTGAAGCTCTCCGCCCTCTTCTTCTTCTCCATGCAGCTTTGCGCGCAGCGCGAATTAGTCTTCCCACCCGGCTCGAACCCCGTCGGTCCCTTCAGCCCCGGCATCATCTTCGATGATGTGCTTTACGTCTCCGGTCAGGGCGCGCGGGACGCACAGGGCAACCTGCCCGCCACCGCCGAAGCCCAAACCCGTCAGTGCCTCGAAAACATTCGCGCTATCGTCGAAAGCGCGAAGTTCTCGCTCGCGAACATCGTCTATACCCACACCTACCTCACCAGCATGGACGATTATGCGGCCGTCAACAAAATCTATCCCGAGTTCTTCACCGGCACTCTCCCCGCGCGCTCCACCATGGGTGTTTCGAAAATGCCGCTCGAAACGCCGGTGGAAATCAGCGCCATCGCAGTGCGCGCTGCCGGCCCGCTGAAAGCCATCACGCTCCCGAATGCAAAATCGCCTGTGCCCATTTCCCCCGGCATCGTAGCGGCAGACCGGCTCTTCCTCTCCGGCATCCTCGGGCGCGATGCCGAAGCGAACCTCACGCCTCCCACCGGCGCCGCGCAGATCGATATGTGTCTCAGTCGCATCGCCCGCGTACTTGCCGCCGCCGGCATCTCCAGCCCGCACCTGCTGCACTTGAATGTCTACCGCACCTCGCAACTCCCCGCCGCCGAAGTCGAAGCGCGCTTCCGAAGCGCCTTCCCGCAAACCGCCATCTCCCTCATCGAAGCCGCCGCCTTACCCTTCGGCGTTCAGGTCGGAGTCACCGGTGTTGCCACCATGAACCTGCCCTCCAAAACCATTCACAGCCACAACGGCCATGTCCTCTGCGCTTCTGCTTCCCGCACCATATATTGCGCCAGTCAGGCTGCGGACACTGTCGGCGAAGCGCTCCGCTCCCTCAACCAGGCGCTCGAATCCATGGGCTCTTCTCTCCACAATGCGCTCGCGACGAATGTCTATCTCAACGACATCGCCACGTTCCCCAACATGAACGCCATCTATGCGCTGCAGTTCGCTAAGCCCTACCCCACCCGGACCACAGTCCAGCCGCAAGCCGCTGGCTTTTCCCGCGGCGTCACCGTTTCTGTGGTAGCTCAGAAAGTCGCTGCCCTCGCTCCGGCAACAAAAAAATAGCGCCCGCCGCCATCAGAAAGAACGCCGAATTCACCAGCAGCGCGAGCCCAATTCCATAACGGTCCGCCAACATCCCCACCAGCAACGGCGCCAGTGCGCTCAGCGCCCGCCCTCCGTTGTAAGTGAATCCTTGCCCCGTACCCCGCAACTGCACCGGATACAACTGCGCCAGCATCTCCCCAAACAAACTGAAGTATCCCGATCCGAAAAATCCTACCAGCGGCCCCAGCAACAGCAGTGTCCTCGCATCGCGCGATAGCCCGTAAAAGGGCGCCAACGCCGCCGCTACCAACATGTAAGTCACGAATGCCGGCCGCCTCCCAAACTTTTCCGAAACAAACCCGAACGTGACATATCCCAAAAACGCCCCCACCTGCACCGGCACAATCGATGCGCTAGTCGCCAGCAACGATAGCCCCGCGCCGCCCGCCGAGCGCGCCGTTTGCAAATAGCTTGGCAGCCAAGTAAATAAGCCCCAGTAGCCGAACAACACGCACGTCGTCAACGCGGTTGCCGCTGCCGTAATGCGCAGAAACGGTCTCCCGAAGATGGCAGTCCAACTTGGCTTCACTTTCCACCGCGCTTCGCGCCATGCCGCCGGCTCCGCCACACTGCGCCTCACCACCAACGCCAGCAGCGCAGGCGCAAGCCCAGTCAGAAACAACGCGCGCCATCCATAGCGTGGCAGCACCGCCGCCGTCACACCCGCGGCCAACAGATAACCCAGTGCCCACCCGGATTGCATGAAGCCAATCGCCCGCGCGCGATACCGGTCCGGCCATGTCTCCGCCACCAGCACTGCCCCCGCTGACCATTCACCTCCCAACCCCAAACCCACCAGCGCCCGCCACACCATCAGTTGGCCCACGCTCGTCGCCGTCGCCGCCCCTGCCGACGCTACCGAATACCAAAGTATCGTCACCGCAAGCAGCCGCGTGCGTCCAAACCGGTCTGCCAAAATGCCCGCCACTATCCCGCCCGCCGCTGAAAAAATCAGCGTCACCGAACCGATCGCGCCCGCCAGCGCATTACTCATCTGAAACTCCGTTTTTAGCGTGTTCAGCGCAAACACGTAAAGCAGCACGTCCATCGCGTCCAACATGTATCCCGCTTGGGCCGCGAACAAAGCTTTCCATTGGTCACCGCTGATAGCGTCCGCTTGCCCGTCGCTCAACTCGCGCTCCTTCAAACACAAGCCAGAATCTCACATGTACTGCCTCATACCGTGAGGCGGATATGGTACTCTTTCTCCCTATGATTTGGTGCGCGCCCTTGCTACGGTTGACGTAAATGCTACGGTTGACTTGAAATGCCAAGGCCGAGCGGTAACCACACAGGCATTGCCAGGGACGCTTTAAAAGCCTGCCACAACCGGCGTGCCTCATCCATCAGCACGATCTCTCAATAGCCGGTTGGAATCGTCAGGCCGAATCTCTCCTTGGCCTCTCGCAACCGCATTCCTCTTTGCTGCCCGCTCTCCTGCAGCCCTGGAACACGGAGTCGTTCCAAAAAGCGCTTACCCATAAGCAGTTCGATTCGCCCGAATTCCGCGGCGTCACCGCCTTCACCGCCGAAGGCAAAGCCATCCAGTTCGATCTGCTCATTAGCGAATATGCATCCGCCTCGCAAGCGCTGCTCGTAATCGTCTTCGCCGAAGCCACTGCACGCATCCGCCTGGAAGAACAACTTCGCCAGGCGAAAAAGATGGAGACCGTCGGCATGCTAGCCGGGGGCATCGCTCACGATTTCAACAACCTTCTCACCATCATCTCCGGCTACAGTCACATGCTTGCCGCAAGCCTCGCCGAAGATGAGCGCAATCGCTATGCCGCTGAGCAGGTCATCAAGGCCAGCGATCGCGCCGCCGCCCTCACGCGCCAGTTGCTCTCCTTCAGCCGCCGTCAAGTCGCGCAGAGCCGCGTGCTCGATCTCACCGCCGTCGTGCAGGGCATGCTTCCCATGCTCAACCGCATCATCGGCGAACACATCCGTCTCCGCATCCATCCCGGCGCCGATCTCGGCCGCGTCCATGGCGATCCCTGCCAGATCGAACAAATCATTATGAACCTCGTCGTCAACGCTCGCGACGCCATGCCCAACGGTGGCGACCTTGTCGTCGAAACCTCTAACGCCGAACTCACCCGCGACCGTCTCGATGTCAGGCCCGGCAGTTACGTCATGCTCTCCGTCACCGATAGCGGCATCGGTATGGATGCCGCCACGCGCGAACATATCTTCGAGCCCTTCTTCACCACCAAGGAAGATGGCGAAGGTACCGGCCTCGGTCTCTCCATGGTGCAGGGCATCGCTCAGCGCTCAGGCGGCGCCATTGACGTCATCAGCGAACCGGGCCATGGCACTTCGGTCAAGCTATACCTGCCTCGCATCGCCGGCTCCGAAACCGCCGCTCCCGCTGAGGCCGCCGCTCACACCTCACGCGGCAATGAAACCGTGCTCTTAGTCGAAGACGACGATGCCGTACGCAATCTGGTGAAGGTTGCTCTCGAATCGCAAGGCTACAGCCTCCTCGTCGCCGCCTCCGGTGAACAGGCCATGCAAATTGCGCGAGGGTTTCACGAGCGCATCGATCTTCTCATCACCGATGTTGTCCTCCCCGAACTGAACGGCAAGGAAGTCGCCCGCCGCCTTCATAAGAAGCAGCCCGGCATGCTCGTTCTCTTCATGTCCGGCTATACAGACGTGTCGCTCAATCAGTTGGAAGATCCCCACACCCGCGTCCACTTTCTGGCCAAGCCCTTCACCCCCGCCGTGCTCAACCGCCGCGTTCGTGAACTGCTCGATAGCCGCAACCATCAGGTCGCTCCCGCTCGTTAGCTTTCTTACAGGCCCGAATACCACCGCATCAACGGCTGCCCAAACAACGCAAACAACACGCCCCCCGCCGCCAGAAACGCTCCTAACGGCAACTCATAACTGCCTGCATCTTTTTTAGTCAAACCGATATAAGCAAGACCGATCAGCGACCCCAGCGTCGATCCAATAGCCAGCGTCACCAACCCGCCCCGCAAGCCCGTAAACGCACCGATCATCGCCGTCATCTTCACGTCCCCGAAGCCTAGCCCTTCCTTGTGCCGGATCTTCTCGAACAGATACCCGCCCAGCCACAACGCGCCTGCGGGCGCCACTGCGCCCAACACCGCTTCCCCCAACGACAACACTCGCTCCGGCACACCAATCTCGAACAGCGCGGCAATTTCATGCGCCGTAAAATCCGGTACCGCCGTCACCAAGCGCAAGCACCATGCCCGCGCCAATCCCCCCCAGCGTGAACTCATCCGGAAGAATTCTGGTCTCCGCATCGGCGAACCCCAGCGTAATTAACATCGCGCAGAACACGCACCATCGCGCCGCTTCCGGTGTCGCGCCGTACTTGTAAACAAACCATCCCCACAAGCAGCCCGTCATCAACTCCACAATCGGATAACGCAGCGATATTGCACTCCCACACCCGCGGCACCGCCCCCGCAGCAATACAAAACTTAACAGCGGAATATTGTCATACCAGGCAATCGGCTTTTCGCACCCAGGGCAATGCGAACGCGGCTGCACCACGGATAAATCGCGCGGCCACCGGTAAATACAAACATTCAGAAAGCTCCCCACCAGCAGCCCGAACAGAGCCGCCAGCACCGCTTCGAAGCTAAACATCGCCCAACAGTTTGCGGTACACGCCGCGCGTCCGCGCAACCATCAGGTCTTCCGTAAACTGCAGTTCCACCTTGCGCCGCGCCTTCGCCGCCACCGCGCGCGCAAACTCGCCATCCTCCAACAGGCGCTTGATCCCCGCCGATATCGCCTCCGAACTATTCTCCACCAGCAGCCCTTCTTCGCCGTTGGTTATGGCCTCCGGCAGCCCGCCCACGCGGCTCGCCACCACAGGCACTCCCGCCGACATCGCCAGCAGCGTTGCCGACCCCAACCCCTCCGCATACGTCACGTAAACAAACACCGCCGCATCCAGCAGATCGCGCTCCAGGTTTGGGGAAGGGAACACCTGCACGCGCAGCAACCGGCCCGCCTCAATCACCAGCCGCACGCCTTTCTGCGGGTCGTTCGAAGCCGGGCACATCACATGCGTCCCGCCCTCGGTTAGCGGCAGCAGCGGCACGCCGTCATACACCACGTCAATCTTCTCAAGCGGCACTCCGCCCCCTGCCAGCATCGCCGCCACATAGTTCGAAACGGCTACATAGTGCGTGGCGCGCCGGTACTTCTCCCTCGATAGCAGCCCATGCCCAATCGGAAACGCAACCCGCCTCGCCACCACCAGCGGCCCTCTCGGAAACAGCGCCGCCATAGTATGCGCGCGCGCATCGTGCGCATGAACCAAATCAACCTGCCGCGCCAACTGAGGCAAGCCCAGCGTCGTCAACCGGCGCACCGGCAAGCCCTCCGCCACCGCCATGCGAAACAGGGGCGATTGCTCCGGAGCCATCAACGTTGGTCCGTCCCCGCGCTTCACCAACCCGCGCACCAGCCGCAGCACCTGCCATTGCCCCCCGCGCATCTCGCGACCCGTATCGATGTGCAGCGTCTTCACAAATTCGCTTCCCGCGCCTTCGCGTATTTCAAAAACGTATAAAGCGCCGCCATGTACGCAATCGCCAGGCCCGGAAATCCATCGCGAAATCCCTGCCGCAACACATACGTCCGCACAAACGTCCACGCCGGATCGAACAGCAACCTTCCCGTCCCCGGCGCCTGCCCACGCGCCCTCAACTCTTCCGCCGCCAAGCTGGTATAGCGGTTCAGCGTGCCCAAGTGCTCACCCAGCGAAGCGCATGTGAAGTGGTGAATCGCGCCCTGAAGTTCACCCACTTCACCATTCACACGCACGCTCTCATGCACAAAGTCGCCTTCCCACGCGCCGCTCCGCCGGTCATACAGCCGCACCTTCCGGTCCGGATACCACCCGCTATGCCGAATCCACCGCCCCAGGTACTGCGCCATCCTGGGCATTGAATAACCCGCTCGCGCGAAGCCTTCCTGCTTCAGCAGCAATACCTCTGCCTCCAGTTCCTCGGTCAGCGTCTCATCCGCATCCAGCGACAAAATCCAATCGTGCTCCGCGCATTCCGCCGCCCGGTTCTTCTGCCGCGCATACCCCGGCCATGGCTCTTCCATCACGCGTGCCCCCAACCCCCGCGCAATCTCGCAAGTCCTGTCCGTCGACCCGCTATCCACCACCACCACCTCATCGCAGCACCGCAAACTCTCAATGGTCCGCGCAATCCCGCGCTCTTCATTCAGCGTGATAACGCAGCCGCTGAGCTTATTCATAACGCCCCGTCATTGCGAAACAGGAGCCACACTAAAGCAAAGCGCGAAAATCACCAACCCCAGCACAGCCAACCTGATCCGCGCGGCCCCCAGGGGTCTCGCATCGAAAATCGAAGGATGCTTCCGGCCGAACAGAAACAGCAGCAGCGCCCAAACCAGCCACATCTCCCAATACACCAGCCCCACCACCACCAGCGCCAAAATCGCCCCACGCGTGATCAGCCTGTGCTTCTCTCCAAATAGCGCATACACAATATGCCCGCCATCCAGTTGCCCCACCGGAAGCAGATTCAGCGCCGTCGCAAATAGCGCCACCCACCCCGCGCGCACCACCGGATGCAGATAGATATCGGAGACAGGCACTCCGGGAAAAATCAGACCCTCAAAAAAACGCAGCAGCAGTGGTGTCCCAAACTGCATACTCCCCGTAAGCGCGATATTCGGAACCACTTTCGATAGCGCCAGCCCAATCCCCAGCGCCGGCAGCAGAAACACAAATCCCGCAATCGGCCCCGCAATCCCCACATCGAACAGCGCGCGCTTCGAATAGATCGCCGCGCGTATCCGGATGAATGCCCCGAACGTCCCCGTAAACGTCGGCGCCGGTAAAAAAAACGGCAAACTCGCATCCACTCCGTAATACATACAAGCCACGTAATGCCCAAACTCATGCGCCAGCAGAATCGTGAGCAGCGTCAGCGAAAACGGCAGCCCCGGCAGCAGCAGCACCGGATGTTGCCAGCTCTGCCAAATGGCAGCCAGGTTCTGATACACATCGAAAAAAGGTAAGTCGTGATCGAAGTTGTACTGCATGCGCGCGCCCACGGTCGTCGTCGTGAAAAGCGTCAGAACGAACAGCAGGCAATGCAGCCACACCCGCCCCCAATTCCGCACCGCCACCGGTTCGAATGCCAAAGGTGGCCGCACAGGGAAAGTGGAATACGAAGGTGAGAAGTTCTGTGATGCCACCGGGCTCGGCAGAGCTATTGCAGCGTCTGCAGTTCCTTGCCGGGTTTGAAACGTACCGCCTTCCCCGGCGGGATGGACACTTCCGCTCCGGTTCGCGGGTTCCGTCCAATGCCGGTCTTGCGCGGCTTCACGTTGAATACGCCAAACCCACGCAGCTCGATCCGGTCGCCGCGCTCCAGCGCCTTCTTCATCTCTTCAAACACGCGCTCGACCGCCATCTCCGCTTTCGTCTTCGTTATGCCGGTCTTATGCACCACTTCGTTGATGATGTCGAGTTTGATCAATCGGCCTCCGAAGCTTTCAAGTCAATGATATAGTTGAGTTTATCGCTTGTCAAGCCAACTTACCCCCGAGCGCTTTCGCCGCGCCTGTTCCCTTTGGGCCACCGGCATCGCAATCCTCACCACCACCGATCCCGCAGGCGTGCCCCACGGCATGACCGCCAACTCCTTCACCTCCGTCTCGCTTTCGCCCCCACTCGTCCTCTTCTGCCTCGATGAGCGCGCCGCCCTGCTTCCGCACATGGCTCCCGGCGTCCAAGTCGCTGTAAACATCCTCGCCGAAGAGCAGGCCGAACTCTCTTCCCGCTTTGCCCGCAAGTCTGAAGACCGCTTTGAAAATCTGAGTTGGCAGCCCGGCTCCCTCGGCGCGCCTGTCCTCGCCGGCGCACTAGCCGTCTTCGAGTGTTCGCTTACCCAAGTCATTCCCGCCGGCGATCATCGCATCGTTGTCGCCCACGTTCACTCCGTCGAGTGGCGCGAAGGCCGCCCCCTGCTTTATTTCGGCAGCGGATACGAAGCGCTAGCTTAGTGCGTCAGCGCCATGTCATGCGTGCGCGCCAGAACGAACTCTAAATTCCCCTCGGTATCGAACGGCATCGGCTCCGGCTCGCTTAAAATCCGCATCGCCGGATTGCGTTCCACCTCAGCCCGCATGTTCTCGCTCAGCAGCACCGGGTTCAGTTCCAGCGTGTTCTTGATCCAGCAAATCCGCAGCTCACTCAAATCCACCAGCCCCACCGTCGGCACGAACCGCTCCAGACACTCGCGGTCCGTCGGATAATGCAGCGGTGTCCTCACCGCCGCCGGTGACGAAGCCGTCAGCGAATTAATTTGCGTCGGCGTCCAATCCACCTTCTTCAGCAACCGGTCCGACACCACATCCGCCATCCCCAACCCCACGCTATTTCCATAGCTGTTCGGATGCAAGTCGCGAATGAATAAGCGATGAAATTTCGGCGTATTCGGCCACGGGTTATACTCCCCATTCACGCCCCGGTTCGCTACCTTCGTATCGAACCCCGCGCCGCTGATCGGCTTCCCAATCTGGTCCAGAATCAGAATGTGCGCGCTCACTGGAATATGCCCCATCCAGCTCTTCACCAGCGCCAGCAACTCTTCTTCCTTCTGCTCCATCTGCTCCACCGGCACCGCGGTTAGCTGCGCCGTGTTGTGGTTCGCGTCTTCCAGAATCGCCAACCCGCCCAGAATCTTGCCGCTCTTCAAAACCTGCCGCCCCACGCTCCGGATCACATGCTCCAGCCCCAAGTTATAAGCATAGGTATGGTACCGCTGGGCCCCGTGAAATTTACCCAGCCCGATGGCCATCATCTTGAACAGGCCGCTCTCAATCTTGCCCGCGAAATCGGTGTGCCACTTCACGCGACCCACCAGCATCACCCCGTCCGCCTCAAAGGCGTTCCGGTCCATGAACGCTTCAATGCCATCGCCCAGTCGAACCGAGCGACACCACTTCCAGCGAACTCACCACCGGGCACCCCATCGTCTCTTCGATAATTCCGTAATGCGCCAGCACATCGGCCTGTCCTTCCGCAGTCGCAGCCCCATGGCTCCCCATCGCCGGAAACAGAAACGGCTTCATCCCCGCCTCTTTCCAGAAATCCACCACCGCGCGCACAATCGTCGAGATATTCACGATCCCGCGGCTGCCCACGCCGATCGCCACCCGCGACCCCGGCGCCAGCCTGCTTTGAAACTGAGCGCCTCGTAATTCCTGCCGCACCACATCCGGCAAATTCTTCAGGCTGCGGTCGGGAAAATCCTGACGCGCCATAAACATCCGGGGAAATTGCATGGGTGAATTATACGTCGCCCGCAGCCCCGCGTGTGCCGGCTTACGTGTTCCACCCGTCGGCCAATATCTTGGCGTACTCGTCCGAGGCGTAAAGCTCGAAAACAAACCCCGAGCTTTCCAGACTCTTATACTGCACCATGGTCTGGTAACAGATGAACAAATAGTCCGCATATCGTTGATAGGATTGCAGAAAGCGAGGGCTTAAATTTTCCATCGGCGGCGGCTGATCGAAAACGCTATTCAAGCCGATCGCCCGCGAAAAAATGGATCGCTGGTCCGTAATTCCCCACTGCGACATCTTTTCCGCGAAGCTCGCCGGAGGCCGGTTCACCAGCATCGTCACAAAACTTTGCTCCAGCAACCCGGCACTGCGCAGTTGCGGCTCACGGTTCACAAAATCCACGCACTGCTCCGCCCAGCGCTGTACATCCCTGCCAATATAAATCAGCATCTTCAATTCCTGGTACCGGCCGCTCGTAACCAAGCGTGTCATCTCCTCACGGTCGCCCTGCCCTCCAGGAATCAGCCCGTGCAGCGCAAGCTGCGCTCGCGACCCTTCAAGCAATTTGTCCGGACCCTTCTCACCCGTAAATGGGTGAAGGATCAACGGCGGCAATTTCCAGTCTGCGCTGGTTGTCTTTTGACGCTCTGAGTGAATGGCTGGCCCGGCCGTCGAAGTCGTATATCGTTCCACAGCCTCTCTATCGGTGGAAGCGCGAAAAAACTTTGTAGTAACCCTACTTATTTCCCGGAAAGGCCAGCTTAACTTCGCAGCCACAGTCTTCACCCGCATTTTTCGCCGTCTTTTGGTACTCAATCTCGTAATCGATAATACGTTTTATTTCCCGCCAATCCACCGCGCCCACTAACTTCCGCCCATTCACAAAAAGCGTCGGCGTCGATTGCACCTGCACCGCACGCCCCATCTGCACCGTCCGGTCCACCGCCGCCTGCGCCTGCTTGCCCGCCATCGCCTCTTTCAAGCGTGCCGCGTCCAAATCTTTGCTCTTTGCGAACTCCAGCAGCTTCGCCTCGAAATTTTCCGGCGTCACTTCGGGCTGGTGCTCGAAAATCCAATCGTGATACTCCCAGAACGCTTCCGGCCTTAATTGAAAAATCGCCTGTCCCGCCACCGCCGCCACGCGCGCCCAAGGATGAATCGAATCCAGCGGATTATCCATAAAGTACAACCGCACTTCCTTCGGATAATCCTTCAACAAATTCTCGCGAATCATCTTCGCCTCATCCCGGCAAAAATGGCATTGAAAATCGCTGAACTCCACAATCACCACACTCGCGCCCGCCGTCCCCATGCTGGGGCGCAGGTCTGTCCGGATCTTGTCCAGTTCGCTCTTGAACGGGTTCTCTTTCACATCGAAAACCTGCCCCCGCACAATCTTCTGGCCGTCTTTCGAGATGTAGAAAATCTCTTCCTGAAACGCCTTGCCTTGCGATGCTTTCACCCGCACTTCGTCGTACCCAGGCATCGGCCCCGGCTTCGGGTCGCCAATCTCCAGTTGGATCGAAGTCGGCCACACAAACAGGTGCCGTACATAGTCCTCGAACACCGGCTTTGAAAATGCCGACGCTTTCGGCGCCGGCGGCTTTACCGTCTTCTTTACGGGAGCCGCGAAGACACCCCCGGCCAAGCATAAAAGCAATCCAAAATGCCAGCGCATCACATCACTGGCCCAATCCGCCAAGGCACGAATTCCTGATGTCCCAGCTTCTCCGCCTTCGTCTTCTCGCCCGACGCCACACGCAGCACTTCGTCGAAAATTTCCTTACCCACCTGCCGCACCGTGGCCTCGCCATCCGCAATCCGCCCGGCATTTATATCCATGTTCTCGGTCATGCGGTCATACGTAAAACTGTTGCTCGCAATCTTAATCACCGGCACGCTCGGGAACCCGATCGCACTGCCCCGGCCCGTCGTAAACGCAATCACATTGCACCCGCCCGCAGCCAAACCCGTCAGCGATACCGGGTCATACCCCGGCGTGTCCATAAACACGAACCCCGGCGTCTCGATGCGCTCCGCATAAGCCACCGCATCGGTCAGTGTCGATGTCCCCGCCTTCGCCACCGCGCCCAAACTCTTCTCCAGAATGTTCGTCAGCCCGCCCGCCTTATTCCCCGGCGAAGGGTTATCGTCAAAGCTTCCCCCGAAGCGATTCAGATACGTCTTATAGCCCTTCACAAAACCCAGCAGTTTCTCTGCAACTTCGCGGTTCCGCGCGCGCTCCACAAGCAAATGTTCCGCCCCGAAAATTTCGGTCGTCTCCGCCAGCACCGCCGTCGCGCCAATCTCCGCCAGCAGATCCGACGCATAGCCCAATGCTGGATTCGCCGTAATCCCCGAAAACGAATCTGACCCGCCGCAGTTCAAACCCAGCACAATCTTCGACGCCGGCACTTCCACCCGGCGCTCCTCCGCCGCCTGCTCCATCAGTTGCAGAATCTCTCGCCGCGCCGCCGCAACAGCCCCGCTGGTGCCGCCCGAATTCTGCACCGTCAACCCCACCAGCCGTGTCGATTTCGGCGCATTCGGCCCCAGATAATGCTCAATCTGGTTCACCTCGCACCCCAGGCCCATAATCACGGCCGCCGCAATATTCGGGTGCGCCAGCACGCCCGTCAGCGTGCGCTGCAACTGCTCGCTATCCGGCCCAATCGACATCCCGCAGCCTTCCCCATGCGGGAACGCCACCACGCCATCCAGATTGCCCGGCAGCGCATGACCGCGAAAGCTCGCCGCGATCATCTCCGACGTATGCGCCGCGCAATTGCTGGCCGCCACCACGGCGATATAGTTCCGCGTACCCACGCGCCCATCTTCCCGCTTGAACCCCAAAAACGTCGGAATGTTTGCCGGCACCGGCGGAAACGCAATTTCGCCCGAGGGATAGCGATAATCGAACTCCGTTTCCTGATAGCCCACATTGTGTGTGTGCAGGTGCTGCCCGGGTTCAATCGCCACTTTCGCTCGACCTATATTCTGCCCGTAACGCCGCACAATTTCGCCAGTCGCAATATGCCGCAAAGCGACTTTATGCCCCGCCGGAACATAGTCGCGCACCTTCACCGTCTCGCCTTCCACGCGAATCACCGTGTCCGGCGCCAGCGCCACGCGCGCCACCGCCACGTTGTCGGTTGCGTGAAGATGAATCGCCGAATTCTCGGCCGTCGGAAGTTTTTGAATCTCAAGTAATTGCATCGCTACCTCATCAGATTGAATTCGGTCACCTGCTCGCCTGCATGCACGTGCAGCTTGCCGTTCACCGGGTGCACCCACAGCCCCGCGCCATTCTCCGGAACCGGAATTTCGCCCGGCCCCGACACCACTACAAACTTGTCGTTCTCCGCATCCGCGTTCCTCTTGCCGATGTGCAAATGCCCATGGCACTGAGTCCTGCGCTCGTCGCCGTTATAGGCCACGCCCCAGCCGTCCTGCCACAACTCGCTTCCTTTTTGAATCGCCGCCGTCCAAAGCTCTTCACGCTCCTGCGCGCTCATACCTGCCAGGGCATGTCCCTTCGCGTAATGCTTCCGCGGCAGCGCCAGCGTGCGGTTCGGCTTTGCAGGGTTCACGTCTTTCAAGAAGAATACCGCCGGCATGTCCGGCTGCTGCTCCGCTGCTTTACACAGGCTGCACTCGCGCGCTTCAAGCGTCGAAGGCTGCGCCACATCGCACGCGCAAGCGCGCACATCCGCCAGCCAAAAAAAGGCAAGAAGAAGAGAAATCACGTTGTCCCTATATCCTATACGTATTGCTGAACTCGCCTCTGCTACCCATATTCCTTATCGTCCTTGTGGACGTGCTGGGGATGGCCATCATCCTTCCCCTTTTGCCTTTCTATTCGGAGCGCATGGGCGCCTCGGCTTTGGTGGTCGGTTTCCTGGTCGCGTCCTATGCGGCGTGCCAACTCATAGCCGGCCCCATCCTGGGCCGCATCTCAGATCGCGTGGGCCGCAAGCCCGTGCTCATGGTCAGCCAGATGGGTACATTCGCCGGCTTCCTGCTGCTGGCGAACGCGCAAGTCCTCTGGCTCGTCTTCGTCTCCCGCATCATCGACGGCCTCACTGCCGGCAACCTATCTATTGCCCAGGCCTACATCTCCGATGTTTCGAAGCCCGAAGAGCGCTCGAAATCGTTCGCGGTGATCGGCATCGCCTTCGGTGCAGGCTTCCTGATCGGCCCCGCCATCTCCGGCTATCTCTCCACCTTCAGCTATAGCGCCCCGGTATATGCCGCCGCGGCTCTTTCCTTCCTCAGCATCCTTTGCACCTGGTTTCTGCTGCCCTCGCGCCAAGCCACTGCGCCCTCCGCCGAGCGCGTCAGCATCTTCAACCTCTCCGGATACGCCGCGTACTTTCGCCGCCCCGTGCTGCGGCTCTACCTTATGCAGTTCTTCCTCTTCGCGTTTTCCTTCTCCACTTATGTCAGCGGCTTCGCCCTTTTCGCCCAGCGCCGCTTTGGCTTCGGCCCGCGCGAAGTCGGTTACCTTTTCGCCTGGGTGGGTTTCCTCGGCATCATCCTGCAAGGCGGCCTCATCGGGCGCCTGGTCAAGCGCTTCGGCGAACGCAAGCTCATCTTCTCTGGCTTCCTTTGCGCCGCCATCGGTTATGCCTTGGTCGGCCTCACCACCAACTGGCACTGGCTCTATCTGGTCAGCGCCATCGCCTCCTACGGCATGGGCGTGCTGCGCCCATCCGTCACCAGCCTGGTCACCCAAAACGCCGGCCGCGAAGAGCAGGGCGTAGTCCTCGGTCTCACGCAATCGCTCACCTCCATCAGCGCCATCGCCGCGCCCATACTTGCCGGTCTCCTCATCGATGCAAACTTCCTCACCACGTGGGCACTGGTCGCCGCCGGAACCTGTCTGATCGGTGCCTTTGCCTCGCGTCCCGGTTCCGCCGCGCCACTCGATGCCTAACTGTTTTGCGTTACACTGACGAGGAACTTCACGGATGCTGCTTGCCAGAGATTTTGTAACGTACATTTCGCGCCAGATTGCCGCACGCCTGATCCCCGCCGTCATCGATACCCCCGCGCCCCAGAAAGTAATCGAAATGGTCGACCACCTCATTGAGGACGAGCTTGAAGTCGAAGACCGGCTCAACGATGAAGTCCGCGAGATCCTCCTCCAGTACAGCGATTACATGCGCCGCGAAGGCGTCAGCTATCAGGAGATGTTCCGCCGCACCAAGAACACTCTCATCGCGCAGCGGAAAGTGGTGCGCGCCGCCGGTCGCGATACAGGCGACGCCATGAAGCTTTCGCGCGATAAGATCACCGACATCTCGCACAAGCTTGTCGCCATGCTGAAGAAGACGCGCGAGATTCGCGTCAAGAAAGATCCGAACGAGGTGCGTCTGGTCATTGTTAAAGCCATGACCGAGATCCTCACCATGGAAGACCGCATCGATAAAGCCGCGCGCGATAAGGTTCGCTCCACCAAGCGCGAAGTCCCTGAGGGCAGCGAAGAGTGGGACCTGATGCAGCGTAAATATTACGCCGAAGAGCTGAAGAAATTCGGCATCGACATGTAGGGCGAATGACCTCACCGGGAGCACTCTCCCTAGCGCGGCAGGTCGAACTCATCCTCTCGCAAATCGACCAGGAAGTCAGAAAGAAGAACAATCTCCAATCGGTCCTGCAGTCGCTCGACAACACCAAAACTGAACTGTTGCAGTGCTTTCAAACCCACCTTGGTTCCGCCATTGCCGCCAAGGCACTGGTGCTGAAAGTTCAGAACGTCTGCCTCTTGAAGCATCAATTCCTTTCCCGCGATACGCGGTTGGCCGCGAAGCCGTTTGGCGTCCTGATGGACACCTCGAACTCTTGCAATCTGGCCTGTCCGGGATGTGTACATTCTCGTGGCGTAAAAGAGAAGGGGCTTTTCGATTGGAAGCCTGGATTGGTTTCTTTTCCAAGAGCGCAGGCCTTCTTGAACGAATACGGGCCTTACGGTGTACAAGCCCTGCTCTTCAATTACGGAGAGCCGCTGCTGAATCCCGATACGCCTCGAATCGTGCGTTTGGCGAAAAGCTACTTAGTTCAGACCATGATCTCGACCAACATGGCTGTACCCCGTTTCGACGCCGAAGCTTACGTCCAATCGGGGCTCGATTACATGATTCTGTCAATCGATGGCGCAACGCAGCCCGTTTACGAAAGGTTCCGGCAAAAAGGCAGCCTTGAGGTTGTGTACCGCAACATCGAACGTCTTGTTCAGACGAAGAAGGCGCTTGGCAAGCGGACGCCAATTCTCTGCTGGCGGTATCTTGCGTTCGCCCACAACATCCATGAGATTTCAAGCGCGTTGAAAATCGCTCGCCGGCTTGGTGCTGACGAGTTCCGGATCGATTCCGCATTCGATGTAAGTTGGGACGATCCAACACTAAAACCGGCGAAGGTGAAGCCGCACACGGTGCCGTTTCGTCGCGTGGCTGAACAGGCGATGATCGAAAACTGGAATCCGTTTCCCGATGAATTGAACGCCATAAGCATTGAGCGCGAGTTCGAATCACCATGGTCGGAACGTTTGACCGAACAGGAATGCGGGCTGGATCCACTCAAGCAGCCGCTACAGCCCTGCCACTGGCTTTATAAGAACGTCGTAATGGATGCACACGGAAGAGTATTCCCGTGTGCCGGAGCGCCCGGTCCGGAGACCAACCTGGTCTTCACGAATATCGATGAAGGCGGCGGCAGGGACTCTTTTAACTCGAACAAACACCTCGCCGCGAGAAAGTTTTTCGCCAACGGATGCGCCACCGCATTTCCCCCCGAAAAAGATTTGCATTGCGTCCGTTGCCAGTTCAACCGCGCGAACACGGATGTCGATACCGACCAGGTGGAAAGCTACCTAATGTCCGCCGGACGCGGATTATTTAATGCAGCGAGCATTCCGATATTATGTTCATGGCCGAACTAAACTAAAACATACATGCCCCGCCTAACCTGGGAACAGACCGACAACATTGCCCTGGCGCTCCAGGAAAAGTTTCCCGATCTCGATCCGACCCACATCCGCTATACCGACCTTCACGAGTGGATCACCGAACTCCCTGAGTTTAGTGACGATCCGCTGGCTTCCACGGAAGGCAAGCTCGAAGCCATCCAAATGGCATGGCTCGAAGAATTTCAGGACAGCCAATAGCCGCCTGTGGTAACCTACGGTATTCGGGATCTGCCATGCCTAAGCTAAAAACACATAAAGGCGCGGCCAAACGCTTCAAGAAGACGGGAACAGGGCTTGTGGTTCGTGCACACGCTTTCGGCCGCCATATCTTGACGTCTAAGGCGCGCAAAAGAAAGAGAAAGTTGCACAAGAGCGTCGTCGCCGATAAGTCCGATCAGGCGAAGCTCCAGCGAATGATCCCTTACTAAAAGGGACCATTCACTTTTCAGTAATTCCACAGAGTGTTGCCGGGCTCTTCGCACGTGCCCGTTCAGCCTCAACCAATACCAATCCAACCAGGAGTTGAAACGTGCCTAGAGTAAAACGTGGTACTAACCGCCGCGACTATCGTAAAAAAACGCTAGAACGCGCATCCGGATTTTTTCTAACCAAAAGCAAGCTGAACCGCTCCGCGCAGGAAGCGGTGGAGAAGGCCCAGAAATACGCCTATACGGGTCGCAAGCAGAAGAAGCGGCTTTACCGTTCGCTTTGGATTGTTCGCATCAACGCCGCTTGCACCGCCGCTGGCCTTTCCTACAGCAAGTTCATGCACGGTCTCAAGCTTGCCGGCATCGAACTGGATCGCAAGGTCCTGGCCGCCATTGCCTATGACGATACTGCCAGCTTCAACACGCTGGTTGCCCAGGCGTCCGAAGGCTTAAAGAAGCAAACGGCCTAACTTATGGCTCAAGTCGATCAGGAAGTTGACTCCCTCGCCGGTTTGGAAGATCGTATTCTGAAGGCCGTTCAACTGGTAAGCCGTCTGCGCCTGGAAAAGGAAGCCGCTCTGAAAGAGAACCAGCAGCTCAACGACGAGCTGGAAGCGCTCCGCGCGGAACGGAAACAAGTGCGCGGGCGCATTGAAAAACTCCTAGGGACTATCGACACCCTCGGCCAGTAAGGATACGAACCGGATGGATCGTCAACCGGTTCGCGTCACCATCTTCCACCAGAACTTTTCGCTGCTCGCCGAAGGCGATCCAGCCGATTTGGAGCGCGCGGCTGAAACGGTGGATTCGCTCATGCAATCCATCGCCGCCCATAGCCCCACCACCGATACCACCCGCATCGCCATGCTGGCCTGCCTTCACTTAGCAGACCGCCTTCACTCCATCAACGCCCTGGTTGAGGAAGTAGACTAAGCTTTCTTATACTTCTCGATGCCCGCCCCCACGGGCCCTTTCTTCGTACGGCTTAACAGAGTCGTCATCTCTTCGCCGGACATCTTCTTCAGCGTCTTTAAAGTGAGCACGTTCTGCTCCAACTGTTCCACGGTCTCGACGCCGCTGACCAGCGTGTCGATATCCTGGCTCCAGGTGAAGCGCAAGCACTCCTGAATAGGAGCGATATTCGCCTTGCCGATTTCGCCCATCGCATTGCTCTTCATCGCCAGCAGCCCGAGGCCCTTGGCCCGGACTTTCGGCAGCACATTCTCAATGAAACTCGCGTGGTGCGGGTCGATCAGATTGACCGGATGCTGCACCGTTTCCCAGCCATCGAAGGACCGCAACAAGCGTTGGTGTACTTCCGGATCATGATGGCCTGTGAAGCCGATGTGCCGCACTTTGCCCTGCTCTTTGGCTTTCACAAACGCTTGCAGCGAACCGCCCGGCCCCAGGATCTGGTCCACCTCCGCCATCGTGGTCACCTGATGGCAGCACCATAGATCCAGATAGTCGGTCTTCATCAGACGAAGACTTTCTTCGAGTTCCGTCATGGCGCCATCGTAAGTGTAAATCTCCGCCTTCGTCATCAGGTGGATCTTCTGACGCAGACCGCCAGCCAGCGCGCGGCCGTATGTAGTTTCGCTCTCGCCCTTGTGGTAGATGCGGGCGCAATCGAACATGTTCACGCCCAGGTCGATGGCGCGATGGACGATCTTGACGCCTTCCTCCTCACCGCGAACGCGCATGTGATAGCCGCCCACCGTGATGCGGGAAATGCGCATGCCCGTCTTGCCCAGGTTGGCCATGGGCATGGGCGTATCGGCCAGGATCTTCGAACTCAGTGCGACGGCCGCCGAGGAAGCCGCGAGAAAGGTGCGTCGTTGCATAGTCTCTACTCCTTCTGGTGTTCGCGGTGAACCGCGTCCAGCACTCCGTTCACAAAGTTTACCGATTCTTTTCCGGAAAAGCGCCGGGCCAGTTCGAGGGCCTCATCGATGAGCACCGGCGCCGGCGTATCGGTGTGCAGCATTTCATAAATGGCCAGGCGCAGAATGTTGCGGTCTACAGCCGGCATGCGTTCGATGCGCCAGTGCTCGGCGTGCTTGGTGATGCGCTCATCGATCTCGGTGACTTGCGCCACGGTGCCGCGCACCAGCTCGTCCAGGAAAGCATCGCGGCTGTTTCTAACTTCGGCTTCGTCGGACGAAAGCGAACCGTAAAACGCTTCAATGGATTCCTGCGCGGACAGCTTCCGCACGTCCCAGGAAAACAGAACCTGCAGAGCCTGCTCGCGCGCTTTGTGGCGGGAAGGCACTAGGCCGAAACCTGCTTCAAAAGGTTCACCATCTCGATGGCTGTCATGGCGGCATCGAAGCCCTTGTTGCCGCTTTTCGCGCCAGCCCGGTCGATGGCTTGCTCGACGGTGTTCGTCGTGAGGATGCCGTTCACGATGGGCAGGCCTGTTTCGAGCGCCAAGGCCGCGATGCCGCTAGCGGATTGGCCGGCTACATAATCGAAGTGCGGGGTATCGCCACGGATTACAGCGCCAAGGCAGACGATGGCATTGTAGCGGCCGGTCTTGGCGAGCGCCTTCACGGTAAGCGGAATTTCCCATGCCCCGGGGACGCGCACGAGGGTCACGTTTTCATCGGACGCGCCAGAGCGCTTCAGGGCATCGAGCGCGCCTTGGAGCAGGCGCTCGGTGACGAAGCTGTTGAAGCGGCCGACGACGAGTGCGAATCGAGCGCCGCCGCTATTGAGAGTGCCTTCGATAGTTTGCATTAGTTAACGTTAAAGGTTGGCTTGCGCTTCTCCAGAAAGGCCTGTATCCCTTCGGCTCGTTCACTTGTCGAGGCTATCAGGCCGAAGGCGGCGGATTCGAAGCGCAGCCCGGAATCGAAGCCGGACGTGAGCCCCACATCGACGGCCTCCATCGTAAGAGCCAAGGCGTAGCTACCGTTGGCTAAGCAACTCTCCAGCCAGGCGCGGCTGGTGGCCAGCAGGTCGGCGGCGGGAACGATGTGGTTCACCAGACCGATACGAAACGCTTCGGCGGCGGTGACCGGTTGAGCGGAGAGCAGCAGTTCTAAAGCGCGCCCACGCCCGACCAGCCTGGGCAGGCGCTGCGTTCCACCATAGCCGGCGATGAGGCCAAGCTTCACTTCCGGCTGCCCGAGCATGGCTTCGGGAGTGGCGAAGCGCACCGTGCAGCACATGGCGAGTTCGAGACCGCCGCCCAGAGCTGCGCCGTTGATGGCCGCGACCGACGGCTTGCGCATGGTTTCGAGAAGCCGGAAGATATCCTGGCCGAAACGCGAGAGCTGTTCGGCGCTCTGCGGCGTGGTGCGCGCGAGCTCATTGATGTCCGCACCGGCAACAAATGCCTTCTCGCCGGCGCCGGTGACGATGACGGCTTTAATGGCATCGTTGACCGTGATTTCCTCGAACGCCTGGCCGAGTTCGCCGAGGGTTTCCAGGTGCAGCGCGTTGCGCTTTTCGGGCCGGTTCACGGTCACTTGCGCGATGCCGTCCACAGCCTCGAACTGTATGTGGCTAAAGGCCATATGCCATACTTAGGTTTCCGCCCAATCATAACGCATGGACCGCGAATTCATCCGCAATTTCTCTATCATTGCCCATATCGATCACGGCAAATCGACGCTTGCCGACAGGCTTCTGGAGCAGACAGGAGCGCTGACGAAGCGGGAGATGATGGAGCAGGTTCTGGATTCGATGGACCTGGAGCGAGAGCGTGGCATCACGATTAAAGCTCACGCGGTGCGCCTGGATTACAAAGCTTCCGACGGAAAGATGTACCAGCTGAATCTGATCGACACGCCGGGGCATGTGGACTTCAGTTATGAAGTATCGCGCAGCCTGCAGGCTTGCGAAGGCGCGCTGCTGGTGGTGGACGCTTCGCAGGGCGTGGAAGCGCAAACGCTGGCGAACACATATTTGGCGCTGAAGCATGACCTTGAAATTATTCCGATCCTGAACAAGATCGATCTGCCGTCGGCTGAGCCGGAGCGGATTCGTGAGCAGATCGAAACGCTGATCGGCCTCGATGCGAAGGACGCGATCCTTTGCAGCGCCAAGCAAGGCATCGGGATTACGGAGACGCTGGAGGCGATTGTGCATCTGGTGCCTCCGCCGCGCGGCGACGCGGAGAAGCCGTTGCGTGCGCTGATCTTCGATTCGTGGTTCGACCCCTACCGCGGCGTGATCATCCTTCTGCGCGTGTTCGACGGCAGGCTGAAGCTGGGGCAGAAGATTCGCTTCTGGTCGAACGGCAAAGCGTACGACGTGGAAGGCTGCGGGTATCAGGCTCCGAAGGCGACGCCGACCCAGGAACTTTCGGCCGGCGAAGTGGGCTACCTCTACGCCAATATCAAGACCGTGAGCGACGCGAAGATCGGCGATACGGTGACGGACTTGGACAACCCGGCGGCGGAGGCACTGCCCGGTTTTGAAGAGATCAAGCCCATGGTGTTTGCCGGGCTTTATCCGGTGGAGAGCCATGAGCACGGGCTGCTGCGCGATGCGCTGGAGAAGCTGCGGCTGAATGACAGCGCCTTCAATTTCGAGCCTGAGAATTCGACCGCGCTGGGCTTTGGGTTTCGCTGCGGGTTTCTGGGGCTGCTGCACTTGGAGATTGTGCAGGAGCGGCTGGAGCGCGAGTTCAATATCGACCTGATCACCACCGCGCCAGGCGTGCGCTACCGCATCACGAACACCAAGGGCGACGTGTTTGAGGTAGACAACCCGAACAAGTTCCCCGACCCTTCGAGCATCAAGACAATTGAGGAGCCGATCATCGACGCTTCTGTGATTACGCGCGAGGAGTATCTGGGCGGCGTGCTGGCGCTGATGGAAGACAAGCGCGGGATGCAGAAAAAGTTCGAGCACATCGGCAGCGGCCGTGTGCTGCTGGTGTATGAGATGCCGCTCAACGAGATCGTGCTCGACTTTTACGACCGGCTGAAGAGCGTGTCGCGCGGTTATGCTTCGCTCGATTACGCGCTTGCCGGCTATCGCGTGTCGCCCATGGTGAAGCTGGACGTGTTGATTGCCGCGGAGCCAGTGGACGCGCTGTCGATTATCGTGCATAAAGATGTGGCCTATGAGCGCGGCAAGAATCTGATTGAACGTATGCGGAAGCTGATACCTCGGCAGATGTTCGAGATCGCGCTGCAGGCCGCGATCGGGCAGAAGATAATTGCGCGCGAGACCATCTCCGCGATCCGGAAGAACGTGCTGGCGAAGTGCTATGGCGGCGATATTTCGCGCAAGCGCAAGCTGCTGGAGAAGCAGAAAGAAGGCAAGAAGCGCATGAAGCGCGTGGGCAACGTGGACATTCCGCAGGAAGCATTTCTAGCTGTCCTGCGGGTGACCGACAGTTCTGACGACGATTGACCGTTCGTTTTCGGAGACGGTGCTGAGCGTAATTTCGGTGCGCTCCTTGGGGAGCAGGGCGGGGAAGCGCTCACCCCATTCGATGAGCGTGAATTTTGCGCGGTCGATGATCTCGTCAAGCCCGAGCGCTTCCACTTCGCGCTCGGTTTCGAGGCGGTAAAGATCGATGTGGACCACTTCGCCGTAATCGTGGATGAGGGTGAAGGTGGGGCTCGCGACATCGTCTACCGACGCAGCTCCGGCGCCGGAGACGATGCCCTTCGCGAGTGTGGTTTTGCCGGCGCCCAAATTGCCGACTAGCAGGATGACACCTGGCAGTAAAATAGATGCCAAGTGGCAGCCGAGATTCACAGTCTCCGTATCGCTAGCCGTTTTGTATGTGACGGATGGCATGGGGAAGATAGCGCATGAGGTCGGTTGCGGTGAAGACTTGTTCGGTGAGTTCGGCCGCGCCGAGTTCACCGGCCAGGCCATGGAGATAGACAGCGGCGGCGATGGCAAGCTCGCGCTGTTTGGGGTGCTGCGCCAAGAGGCCGGCGATGAAGCCGGTGAGGATATCGCCGGTGCCGCCGGTGGCCATGGCGGGGGAGCCGGTGGGATTGACCCACACGCGGCCATCGGGGAATGCGATCAAGGTGCGATCCCCTTTGAGGACGACGGTGACGCAACGTTCACGGGCGAGGGCACGGGCAACCTGGTAGCGGTTGGCTTGCACTTCGGCGACGGGGCGATCAACTAGCCGCGACATTTCACCGGGGTGGGGCGTGAGCACGCGTGGGCGCGACGCGTCGCCGAGCCAGTTGCGGGTGGAGAGCGCGGTGAGGGCGTCGGCGTCGAGGATGACCGGCAGATCGGCTTCAAGAAAGAGGCGGCGCACGAGTGCGATGGTCTCCCGATCTGTGCCGAGGCCGGGACCTATGGCTAACACCGATTTTTTTGCAGCGAGGTTCAGGAGGCGGTCGGCGGCGCTTTGCGCGAGTTCACCGGCTGCGGTTTCGGGGAGCGGCTCGGTCATCAGCTCAGGCATATGGCCGGCGATGAGCGGGAGCGCGGAGGCGGAAGAAGCCACGGTGACGAGACCGGCTCCGGAGCGCAGGGCGGCCATGCCCGCCATGACGGCGGCGCCTGTGCGTCCGCGTGAACCGGCGGCCACCAGGACATGCCCATAGATACCTTTGTTGGAATCTTTTGTGCGCGGCCTAAAGAGTGGGCGAAGATCCGCCGATGTAACCAGTGAAAACGAAGACGTGACCAGATGCGCGGGCGAACCGATGTTTGAGACCACCAACTGCCCCATGAGGTAGCAGGCGGGGCCGAGGACGTGGGCGGGTTTGGGCGCGGTGAAGGTTACGGTGAGATCGGCGCGGATGTATTCGCCGGAAGGAGAGCCAGTGTCACTGGGAAGGCCGGAAGGAAGATCGATGGAGAGCACCTTGGCGGTGCTGTATGAGTTATTGATGTGGCGGATGCCAGCGAGCGAAGGGCCTTCGGCGTTGCCGTTGAGACCGGAGCCGAGGATGGCGTCGACGACGATGGTGGCTTCGGAGGGGAAGTCGCGCGAGAACGGGCAGCCGCAGGCCTGGAGCATGGCAAGATTCGCGGCGGCGTCGCCGGAAAGATCCTCGGGGGCGTGAAGGAGCACTACATGGAGAGATTTTGGCCGGCAACGGGTGAACAGCTGGCGCGCGACGACGAGGCCATCGCCGCCGTTATTGCCCTTGCCGCAGACTACGGCGATGCTGTGGTTTACGAGCGGGCCCCAGTGCGAAACCATGGCCTCGATGACGCGATGGCCGGCGTTCTCCATGAGGATGAGCGAGGGGATGCCGAGTTCGACGGTTTGGCGGTCCACCTCTTTCATGCGGGCCGCGGTCAGGATAGGAGTCACTTATACGACCCTGGCGAGCAGGATGGTCATGTCGTCGAATTGTTCACCGGCTCCGGTCCATTGGGCGACGGCTTCCATGACGCGGGCGACTACTTCGGGCGATTCGGCGGATTGGTAGCGCAATAGGATTTCGGTGAGGCGTTCGGCCCCGAACTCTTCGCCGTATTCGTTTTCCGGTTCGGCGATGCCGTCGGTGTAGGCGACGAGCAGATCGCCCGGGCGCAGGGACAGTTCGACTTGTTCGTATTTGATGGATGGGAAGGCGCCGACGACGGTGCCGGTGACTTCGAGCGAAGTTGCGGCGCCGGCGCGGAGGAGCAGCGGCGGAAGATGGCCGGCGTTGGTGTAGGTGAGGATGCGGCTGTTTTCGTCGTAGACGCCGAAGAAGAAAGTAGCGTATTTTTCCGGGGAGGTGGAGGCGAAGAGCTGGCGATTGAGGAGGCCGACGGCGGAGGAAGTGGAGAAGGTGCCCTTGGATTCGGAGAGCTGGGTGCGCATGATGGACTGGATGCCGGCCATGAGGAGGGCGGCGGAGATGCCCTTGCCGGCGACGTCGCCGAGTGCGAAGGCGACGCGATTGTGGTCCATGCAGAGGAAATCGTAATAGTCGCCGGAGACCATGCGGGCGGGCCGGCAGACGCCCATGATTTCCATGGTGCGGAGGGTGGGCGCGTTTTTGGGGAAGAGCTGGTTCTGAACTTCGCGGGCGATTTCGAGTTCGGACTGGAGGCGTTCCTTTTCCTTTTCGACGTGGAAGAGACGCTCGAGATTTTCGGTCATGGAGTTGAAGGATGTAGCGAGCGCGGCAAGCTGATCGCGGCCATGGACTTGGATGCGATGGGAAAAGTCTCCGTTAGTGACGCGCTGGGTGCCTTCGTAGAGATTGTGGACCGCGCCGGTGACGGTTCGCGTGAGAGCGACGGCGGCGGAGAGTGCCGCGCCTTCCATGAGGACGCAGAGTATGGCGACGCCGAGGAAGAAATATAGGCTGGCCTGGCCGAAGACGAATTTTTCACCGAAGATGGCGTTGAGCACGGCGGAGGGGCGGGTGGTAACGACCATGAGGTGCGGCGAGACGCGGCCCGGCGTATCCCATTCGGCGGCGCTGACCTGGGCGATCCAGGTAACTTCGCGATCCAGACTGTTAAGAGCGGCGGGGATACGAATGGGGTCGGGCCTGCCATCGGGACCGGCGGGAGCTTCGGCTTCGCGATCGAGGAAGCGGACGGCGCCGAGATTGGGGATGAGATCGGAGAGCAGGCGGTTGTTGATGGGTTCGAGCAGGATGACTTCGGCCTGGTTGCGCGAGACATGTGCCCAACTGAAGAAGCGGCCTTCGCGCCGGAGGAGGCCGGCATGATCTGACCAGCCTGAGGGAGGCGCCTTGAGCGGGCAGTCTTCGGGATAGCGAAAATCGCTTTCTCCGTGTATCAGCATTTGGATGCGCGGGAAATGATTGCGAACGTATGGCGCGAGTTGGTTGAGCACGCGGCCGCGGCTATCGAGATTCGCCCAGCTCAGGATTTGGGCGGGCTCCGTGAGGGCCTGTGTGCGGCGGTCTAATTCCGAGCTGATGAGAAAGACGGCGACCTGGCCGGCGATGATATAGCCACCCATGATGACCAGGATGAGGATGAGGAAAACGGGCAGAACGCCGATGAGCGTGTAAGTAACGATGAGGCGGTTGCGCAGGCGCCAGACGCTTTGGCGGAGCAAGTAGCGGGCGGAGCGAAAGAGCAGAACCGTGCCGAGGCCAACTTCGACAAAAGCAAGAACAACGGTGAGGCCGCGCGCGACGCCGGTGAGGGACAGGAGGACCCAAACGGCCAATAGCGCGAGAAAGATAGCGGTGAGTCTCGATCTGGGATTTAGATACTGCTGCACTCGTCTCCTCTCAGGATATAGGGTCTAGCCCATTTTGAGGGAGCGCGACTGGTTGTAGTATTGACCGATTTTGAGGCCAAAGATATTCACTTGGTCGAAGGCCCAGAGGTTGACGACGGGAATGCGCAGGCCGAGCGCGATGGCGACTTCTTTTCTCCAGGAGGAACTGTGGGTGAAGAGGGGGGCGAGGTAGCGGACGCGATCGAGGGGCCAATCCTGAGTGAGCGGGAATTCGATGGCGGCGCGGGCGAGGTTGAGATTGCGGAAGCGGCTGCCGAAGGCGAGCGCCTCCATTTTCAGGCGCGTGAAGCCGGCGGTGGTGTGGGAGCCCCATTCGGCGGGGAAATTGATGAAGCGATTGAGTGGTCCGCCCAAGGAGCCGAAATGGTCCTGATTAGGAGTGGGGTAGTTTACGTCGTAAGCGAAGAGCACTTCGGTGATGGCTTCGGGATAGCGGGAGCGGACGTGGTTGATGATTTGCGCGACGTGATCGCGGAGGCGGGCGCGCAGGAAGAGGGCATCTGCGCCGGCGTTCACGTTCGGATCGTCGGTAGGGGTAAGGAAGGTGTGAAGCGGACGGCCGAGGGCGGCCTGCGCGGCGGCTTTGGTTTCGGAATCGTAAAAGGCCATGCCGGTGGTGCCCGAGAAAAACCACCAGAGATATTCGCCGAGCTGGAAGTTGGGGACGAGGCCGGCGGAGTTTTGGAGATCGGCTACGCAATCGAAGACGGATTGCTGGAAGGCGCGCATAGGCGAGCTTTGGGCGCAGTGGGTGGATTTGAAGTTGCCGAAACCGACGTCGGTGATGACGGGGCTGCCATCGGGATAGCAGGCGGCGAAACCGTTGGGCGGGTTGACGAGCTCCATGGAACCGGCGGTGGTGACTTCGCGGTCGCGGAGTTTGGCTTCGCGGTAGAGATCGAGATGCCAATCGCGCGCGCCGCGGTTGAGAGGGGGGGATTGGTAGGGATCGACCATCCATGTGCCGAGGTCGCCGGGGGAGGAGGCGAGAGTGCCGGTGAAGGCGAGCGGGCCGGCGCTGAAGGTGAATTCGTAGACGGGCGAACGCTTCGTAATGGTGAGGGTGGGGCCGGTGGAGGAGGCCCAGACGCCGACGAAGGCAGCGTTGATGTAGCGCTTGAAATGGGCGGCGACGGTGGCGGGCGTGTCGGTAGGGAACATGGTTTTCTGGACAGGCGTGCCGCCCAGCATGAGGGTGAGGATGCTGCCGGGGACGGGCGCGGGGAAGGTGACCTGGACGGAGCGGAAGATGGCGGTGGGGTTTACGCGCTGGTTCCACCAGAAGACGCCGATGTACTGGTTGATGGGGCCGGTGAAGCCGAGGTTGTCGAGGATCCAGAGGATGCGGGAGGGCGGGAGCTTCCAGGAATGATCGGTGGAGTAATCGAGCGCGGGCGAGACGTTGGGGCGCGGGGTGGGGGGATCGGGAACGGCGGAGGGGATGGCGGCTTCGAGGAAATCGAAATAGAAATAGCCGGCGGTGGCGATGCGGAATTGAATGGTGTGGTCGCCGGGGGGGACGGCGGGGAGCAGGAGGCGGCGCCCATTGACGGCGGGGCCGGAGCCGGTATCGAGGTAGAGGGAGAAATCGAATTCGGGGGCGGAGTCCAAAGATATTTTCAGCGCGGCACTATTGATGTAGAGAGAAGTGCCGATATACAGGTCATGGATCGAAGAGCAGTGATAGCGGACCGAAAGCGTTTCGTTGGTGGCCCGATCAGGGGCACCGGCTCTGCGCGCCAGGCCATTCGAGAAAAATCCAGACTCGGGTGAAGGTGTAGCCCAGGCTCCGGTGTAGGTACAGCCGGAGCTATTTTCTTCGAGGCGAACGCTGCCGGGGCCGGCGACGAAAAGTTGTGTGGCGGAAGCGGGACCTGTGAATTGCCAGTTGGTGTAGGTGGCGGACCATTCGGTATCGGTGAAGGCCGCGCTGTTGGCAAGTGCGGCGGCGTAAGTGAACCAGCACTGGCGGAGCGAGGCGATGTTGTGCGCGGTGAAATCTATGGTGCAGGTCCAGGTGACTTGCGAGTTGCCGCCGGAGAGGCGGACGGCAGTTTCGGCGGTGCAGAGAGAGGGTGAAGCGAAGAGGGAATAGAGCTCGATCATGTTGCCATCGGCACCGCCGCGATCGGCTACGTAGCCTTTATTGGACTGGGTTCCGGCCGATGTGGTGAGCGTGAGAGAGATGGGGCTGAGCACGGCTGCGACGGTGTAGAGGGCGCCGGCGATGGTGAGTGTGGAGCCGGGCAGGATGCCGGAGAAGACGGCTCCGGAAGTAAGCGTGACGGCGGCGCCCGCGGTATCGACTTTGCCGTAGCGGGCGGCGGTGACGGTGAGGGTGGCGGCGGTGACGGTGGCGCGGAGGGCGTGGGTGGGGTAAGCGGTCCACCAATCGGTATTGTTGATTTGCTGGGCGAGCGCGAGAGCGATCTGGTTGAGCGACGCGGGGCCGAGGGAAGAAGTGCCGAAGCCGGTAGCGCTGACGGTGGTCGGGCGTGCTGGAGCGAAGCGTGAGCTTGACGGCGTAGGGAACGGAGCCGATGGAGGCGATGACGTCGGGGTCGCCCGAGCCGCTGTTGATGAGGGCGATGAGGGCGGTGGCTTGCGTGGCGCTCGATTCGCCGGCGGGATCGGATTCGGTGTGCGTGTAGGGCCGGTTGTTGATGGTGATGTTGTGAGTTTGGCCGGTGCCGGCGGCGAAGAAGGTGTATTCGATGGTGGATTGGCCTGGTGCGGGCTGGTAATCGAAGGAGAAGTTCTGGAAGAAGAGGGTGAGGCGGTCGGTGGCTTGGATGCCGGCGGCGTTGGTCTGGAGGTGAAAAGAGCCGGAGGCGGCGGTAAAGGCGCCGGATTTGAGCTGGCACTGGTCCCAGAGGCGAATTTTGCCGGGCGGGCCGGTGGTGGGGATGTAATCGAGGGTGGCCCAATCGATCCAATTGGATTTCGGGGAATCGAGAGGCTGGAGACCGGGGGTAAAGATGACGTCGAAGGTGAGCGTGGTGCCGGCGAAATCGAAATTCGGCAGGTGACGGAGGCGCGGATGCTCGTAGAAGTTGTCGGCATCCCAGAGCATGAGGACGGCGAAATCGGCTGAATCGCGGAAGGTGCCGCTGACGATGAAGCTGTTCGGCGTGGCGGAGTGGAGCGCGGCGGACGCACCTAGGGCGTCGAAGCCGCGTAAGGCCATGGTGCGGTCGGGTTGGAACTTAGAGAGTTGAGTGGGCATGTTGAGTGCGGGGATTGGAATAGGGGCGCTTGCGGAGTTGGTCGCGCTCGTGAGGGGCGTTTTCGGGTGCAGGAACGGGGCTCGACTGCGGATTTGCAAAAACGAACCCAATTGGCTCGCTGGCCGGGTCCTGGGTGGATTCGGCGGCGGAAGAGGTGGGTGCCGGAGTGTCGCATGTGGCGGGAGCGGGATAGGCTGCGGGAACGGGATCGAGCGTGCCGTTTTGGCGGGCTGTTTGTAGGTCGGCGAGCTGGCCCAGCAGCAGTGCGGCGTGACGCCGTAAACGCTGTTCCTGAAGGTGCAGATTGCGGAGCTGCTTCTCATGGACGATGAGGGCGGTGCTTTCGAGGAGGGCGGCGCGGACTTCGGGATTTTCGATTTCGGCGAGGTAGGGCGGCGCGGGCTCCAGCGTTGTCTGGGCGATGAGGTTTGCCTCGAGAATGGGGACGCGTTTCAGGCGCCAGTAAGTGACGACGAGTTCTTCGGCCAAGTGGGCTTCGTAAGCACCTTGGGCACCCAATGTGGGCAGGAGGGCCATGGAGAATTGGGCGTAGGCGATTTCTTCTTCCGGAGAGAAGACTAGCGTTTGGGCGGTGAGGCCGTGGCGGAAGGCGTTTAGCCTGGCGATGGATTTGCCGGACTCGGTTTTGGGTCCGGTGGAGTTTTGCGCGTTTTCGGTGTTGGCGAAGACTTGTGCTTGAGAAGCCATAGAGGTTGAGGTACCTTTCCGGCTTCAGGCATAGCACGCGAATTTGTTGGGTTTGGACGGGCGAGACGCGGTGGGTGCTGTGAAATATGAGAAAAATATTCATGCCGGGAGCGTGAACGCCGATTTCGGGATGCGGATTACTTTGTGGGCGAATGTGCGATAGAATCCAGTCGCTGGTTTCGCGCTTGTGTGGAGTGGCCAGCGAAGGAAGGGCAGACATGGAGCAATCCTCAAAGGTAAGCCGGCGCGCGATGCTGGAGCTTTGCATATCCCGAGGCCTGCTGGCGGCGGGCGCGGCGGCGGCAGTTTCGCAGACTCAGCTGCTGGCGTTCTGGCAAAAGGCGGAGGGTGACGCACAGAGGCCAACGAGCCCAGAGGTGCTGGGGCCGTTTTTCCGGAAGCAGGCTCCGGACCAGCGTGTGTTGCGGGCACCGGGCGATGCGGGCTTTCCGCTGCGTGTGGTGGGCCATGTGGTGAATACGAAGGGGCAGTTAGTGGAGGGCGCGACGGTGGACATGTGGCATGCCGACCATGGCGGCCGCTACGATACGCGTGGGTACCGGTATCGCACCAAGTTCACGCCGGACGCGAAGGGCGACTATGCGATTGAGACGGTGATGCCCGGCCATTATGCGGACCGGCCAGCGCAGCATATCCATTATCTGATTACTGCGCCGGGGCACAAGACGCTGATCACGCAGGCTTACTTCGCGACGGACCCTTTCTTTGAGGGCGACGTGGAGAAGAACTGGCACAAGCGCGGGATTGCCGATCATAAAGACCTGATCATGCCGGTGAAGTTGTTTGAAGGCGGAGCGACGGCGGAGCAGCCGGCGCATGCGGAAGTGGTGTTCGACATCGTGCTGGTGAAGGCTTGAGGCGAGCGATGCGATTTGCGGCGTTGGTGGTGATGTCGGCGATAAGCCTGATGGCGGCTGACCGAACGTTGACGTCCGAAGGCATGCCGGGCGCGATTTATTTTTCGGCGGATGGCAAGACGCTGAGCAGCAGTTGCCGCGATGGACGTGTGCGTACGTGGGATGTGGCGAGCGGGAAGCTGCTGAAGGAGAAGACGGTGGGGCGGGCGATGCTGATTGCGCCCGATGTGTATGCCGAGCATGATGAAAAAGCCCAGACGCTGCGCATGTGGGACCTTTCGGCGGACCGGCAACTGCAGTTGATTAACGGCACGGGCTGGCAGCGAACGGCGATTTCGCGCGACCACCAGATTGTGGCGATGGCGAGCCCGGAAGAGCGGTCAGTACGGATTGTGAAGGTGGGGGGCGGCGCGGCGGGGCCGGTGATGGCGGATGGGATTGGCGGCGCCTCGAGCCTGGTGTTTTCGCCGGATGGGGAAACGCTGGTGAGCGCGAATTACGATAACGATATTCGCGTGTGGAAGACGAAGTCGGGTGAGATGGTGAAGAAGGTGGAGGACCTTACGGGCGCGATGTTCGCGGCGGAATTTACGCCGGATGGCAAAGAGCTGATCATGGCGGGTCTGGATGAGACTGTGTACATCTGGGATGCCAAGACGTTTGCGCTGAACCGGAAGTTGAAGGGCCATGGCGAGACGATCGCGGCGCTGGCGATTTCGCCCGATGGGCGGACGCTGGTGACGGGCGGGTTCGATGTGGTGTCGTCGAAGAATCCTGTGAAGGTGGCGTTTTGGGATTTGGGGACGGGGAAGATAACGCGGACGGTGGGCGCGCCGCATCAGGTGGCGTCACTGGCATTTTCGCCGGATGGGAAGTGGGTGGCGACGACGTCGGGGGAGAAGGAAGTGGCGTTGTGGAGTTTGGGGGAGGCGGGGCGGTAGCGACGGATCGGGTTGGTTCCGGGCTGTACGGCAGCGTAAGCGAGTACGTTCGCCATCTTATTCGGGATGACGAAAAACGCAAGGTGCAAGAGAAGCTCGAAGCGATGCTTATGGAGCTGAAATGCGGCCCGAAGACTGGGAAGAGATCCGTCGCGAACCCGCGAAGCAATTTGAAGCGAGTAAATCCCGCAAGTCAGCCTGATGGCTCTTGTTTGAAGACGAGAAGCAGCGACACGGGACCTACCGGGCAGCAAGGCATGAAGCGATTTCCGGTTTTGTGATGGATTTGAGAGTATCTTTTTTTTTCTACTTTCCATTGGTGGACGGCGTAGACCTGTTCGTGTGGTTCACGGCCGCCGCCATTTAGATAACCTGTGGCAGCAGGGTTCTTCGGTTAGGTTCTCTTAGCGCGCTCTAATCGAGCAAACCGGGCAGAGTTTCGGCGGCGGTGCCTACGAGTATTTCGTTGAAGGCGTCGGCGTTGAGGGGTGCTTCGGGTCCTACGTAGATGGTGCGGATGCCGAGTTGGTTTGCGGTGTAGACGAAGCCGGCGGCGGGGTAGACGGAGCCTGAGGTGCCGGCGACCAGGACGGTGGTGGCGCGTTTGAGTTGGTTTGCGATGCCGTCGAGATCGAGCGGGATTTCTCCGAACCAGACGATGTGCGGGCGAATGGGTGCGCCGCAGGTTTTGCAACGGGGCAGGTCGCTCGAATCTTCGTAGAGGGCCCGATCGGGGAAGATTCGCTCGCAGCCTTCGCAGCGGGAATGGAAGAGCGTGCCGTGCATGTGGTGGACTCGATGGGAGCCGGCGCGTTCGTGCAGGTCGTCTACGTTTTGGGTGCAGAGATAGAAGCGATGGCCTAACTGTTGTTCAATCGCGGCGAGTGCGGCGTGGGCTGGGTTGGGTTGTGCTGCCAGGGCGTCTCTACGGCGCATGGAGTAGAAGTTCCAGACCAGGGCGGGGTCCTGGCGCCAGGCTTGTGGGGTGGCTACTTGTTCGACCGCATAGCCGTTCCATAGGCCGCCGGAACCGCGGAAGGTGGCCAAGCCGCTTTCGGCGGAAACGCCGGCTCCGGTGAGGACAAAGAGCCGGTCATGGGCAAGGAGGCGCATGTGCCAATATGATCGCGCATGGTGGATAATGCTGTGATGAATCTGAAACGGGCGGGAGCGGCGGGCGGATTTTTGGTGCTGTTGGGGGCGGCGTTTTTGGCAACCGGAAAAGATAGTGCGCCGGGGTCGATTATTTCCGTCGCGAAGGGGGTTTGGTTTCGCGAGGGTGAGATCGCGACGTTGGGCCATTGCAACAACATCATCATCGAGATGAAGGACTATCTGATTGTGGTGGATGCCAACTTCCCGAGCGGTGCGCGGGCGGCGATGGCGGATGCGAAGAAGGTGTCGCCGAAGCCCGTGAAATATGTTTTCGATACGCACCACCATGGCGACCATGCGTATGGCAACGCGGTGTGGACGGAGGCCGGGGCGACGACGCTGGCGTATCGCGCGGTGGTGGACGAGATGAATCGCTATGAGCCGGCGCGATGGTTGAGCACGGCGAAAGATCGCAAAGATGTGGGCGACCTGGGGCGCACGGATGCGGAACGGCCGAAGCAGACGTTCGACAAATCGCCATTCATTTTGAAAGATGAAACGCGCGAGGTGCAGTTTATGCATCTGGGCTGGGCGCACACGCGTGGGGATGGATTCGTGTGGCTTCCGAAAGAGCGCGTGCTGGCGACGGGCGATGCGGTGGTGAACGGGCCTTACAACTATACGGCCGATGGCAATATCGGGAACTGGCAGCAGGTGGCGGCGAACGCGATGAAGCTGAAGCCGCGGATTGTGCTGCCGGGGCATGGCGCGTCGGGCGGGGTGGAGATTTTGACCGGGCAGAGGCAGTTCATGGTGGACCTGCATAAAGCTGCCGTGGATGCGGTGAAGGCGGGGAAAACGGAAGAGGCATTTTTGGGGACGAAGCTTCCGGGGGGCGATGCGAACTGGATTCCGAAAGACGCCTCGAACGACCTGCGCGATGCGTACCGCGAAGCGAAGACGGGGAAGCCGACGGGCGATCTGGAACATAAATGAATTGGTTGATTGCCGGCTACCAGCGGTTCCGGGCCGGCAGTTGGCCTGACAGGCGCAAGGTTTTTGAAGTGCTGGCCGAAGGGGGGCAGAAGCCGAAGGCGCTGGTGATTGCGTGCGTGGATAGCAGGGTGGATCCGGCGATGATTTTCGATGCTGGGCCGGGCGAGATGCTGATCGTTCGCAACGTAGCGAATCTGGTGCCGCCGTATGAGCCCGACGATGCGCATCACGGGACGAGTGCAGCACTGGAACTGGGGGTTCGTGTGCTGAACATTCCGCGGATTATCGTGCTGGGCCATGGAACGTGTAGCGGGGTGCAGGCGCTGCTGAAGGGCGCGCCGGCGGAAGCAGACGATTTCGTGGGCCCGTGGATGCAGATTGCGGAGAGTGCGCGCGTTCGGGCCCTGCAATGCAGGCTGCCCGAAGAACAGCAGCAATGTTGCGAGGAGGAAGTTGTGAAGTTATCGCTTACGAACCTTCTGACGTTTCCTTGGATTGCGGAGCGGGTCGCGTCCGGCGCGCTGGAATTGCATGGCGCCTGGTTCGCGATTTATTCTGGGCGGCTGAAGATGCTGCAGGCGGACGGCAATTTCGCGGGAGTGGGCGAATGAGAATCAGAAGCTTTTTGGTGATTGTGCTGTCGGTGTGTCTGACGGCGATGGCCGCCGATCCAGATCCGGTAGAGATCAAGGCGTTCGCGCTCACGATGGAGAAGGTGAACAAGTTTGGGAACGCGAGCCGGGCGCTGATTGAGACCGGTCAGGACCGCGCGATTTCCGAAGAGGTGGCGAAGTACGATCCGGATTCGAAGACGATTACCGCGACGGTGCTGGCGATGCAGAGGCATCCGAAGGCGATTGCCGCGATTGAGGGAGCGGGGCTGACGCCGCGCGAGTATGCGGTGATGGGGCTGGCGCTGATGACGTCGGTACTTATGGTGACGATGAAGCGTCGGGGCGCGATCAAGGCCATCCCGCCATCGGTATCGGCGGAGAACGCAGCGTTTGTCGAGCAGAATTATGACGCCATTCAGAAGCTGATGCAGAGTTTGCAGGCGCCGCTAAAGTAAGCCGAAGCGATACAATCGGCTGATTATGTCGCGTTTGGGTGTGGTGCTCTTTGCGTGCGTGAGTGTTTCGTTCGGTCAAAGCTCGGGAATCGATCTGAAGGCCATGGATACGGGCGTTCAGGCCTGTGACAATTTTTATCAGTTTGCGTGCGGCACGTGGCGGCGCAACAATCCGGTGCCGGGGGATAAGGCGCGCTGGGGCCGGTTCAATGAACTGGCGGATCAGAATCTGGAGATCGAGCGCGGGATTTTGGAGAAGGCCGCGAAGGACGGAGCGCGAACGCCGGCTGAGCAGAAGATTGGCGATCTGTATACGTCCTGCATGGATGAGAAGGCGAACGATGCCAAGGGCGTGACTCCGATAGCAGGGGTGCTGGCGAGCATCCGCAATGCGCCGACGCGCGAGGCGCTGCTGAAGGAAGTGGCGGGGCTGCATAAGCAGAGCGTGCGCGTGTTGTTTAGCGTCGGCGTGCGGGCGGACGCGAAGAATGCCACGGAGCAGATTGCGAATGTAGATCAGGGCGGGCTGACGCTGCCGGATCGCGAGTATTACCTGAAGATGGACGCGAAATCGGTGGAGACGCGGAAGCAGTTCGCCGAACATGTGCGGAAGATGTTTGCGCTGTTGGGCGATGGCGCGCCGGAAGAGCCGGATGCCGCTGTGATGGATGTGGAGACGGCGCTGGCGAGGGTGTCTTTGGATCGCGTGGCGCGGCGGAATCCGAACAATACTTATCACCGGATAACTGTCGCGGAGTTGCGGAAGTTGGCACCGGAGTTGGATTGGAACGCCTACTTGAGCCAGGTGGGGATGCCGAAAGTTGCGTCGCTGAATGTGGGCTCGCCGGAATTTTTCAAGGGGATGAACGAGGTGGTGGCGAAGGCGAAGCTGGAGGATCTGAGAACTTACTTCGCCTGGCAGGTTTTGCAGGCCAATGCGGAGTATTTGACGACGGCGTTTCGCGAAGAGAATTTCGCGTTCAACGAGACGACGCTGCGTGGTGTGAAGGAGATGCCGGCGCGCTGGAAGCGCTGCGTGGGGCAGGTGAACACATCGCTGGGCGAGGCGCTGGGGCAGAAGTATGTGGAGGTGGCGTTCAGCCAGGCCAGCAAAGAGCGCGTGCTGAAGATGGTGGGTGAAATTGAGCGCGCCATGGAGCAGGACGTGAAGGCGGCGGAGTGGATGTCGGGCCCGACGAAGGAACAGGCCATTGCGAAGCTGAAGCTGGTGGCGAATAAGATTGGCTACCCGGAGAAGTTTCGCGATTATGCGGCGGTGACGATTGAGCAGGGCGATTTTTACGGGAACGTGCGGCGGGCGCGGCAGTTTGAGCAGCAGCGGCAGTTTGCGAAGATCGGCAAGCCTGTGGATAAAGGGGAATGGGGGATGACGCCGCCCACGGTGAATGCGTATTATTCGCCCGCGCAGAACAATATCAACTTCCCGGCGGGCATTCTGCAGCCGCCTTTTTATATTGCCAAGGCCGATGACGCGGTGAACTATGGGGCTATCGGGGTGGTGATTGGGCATGAGCTGACGCATGGTTTCGATGACCAGGGCCGGCGGTTCGATGGCGCGGGGAATCTGCGCGATTGGTGGACCGAAGACGATGGTAAGGCGTTCGAGATGCGTGCGGACTGCATTGCGCAGGAGTATGGAAAGTTTAGCCCGACCGATGGCGTGACGCTGAACGGGAAGCTGACGCTGGGTGAGAATTCGGCCGATAATGGCGGCCTGCACCTGGCGTATATGGCGCTGATGGATAGCCTGGGCGGGAAGGTGTTGCCGAAGCACGATGGCTTTACGCCGCAGCAGGAATTTTTCCTGGGCTACGCGCAGATTTGGTGCGAGAACGCGACAGATCAATCGCGGCGTGTGACGGCTACTACCGATCCGCACTCGCCGGGGGAATTCCGGGTGAACGGCGTGTTGCAGAATTCGCCGGAGTTTCAGCAGGCGTTTGCGTGCAAGGTGGGGGACCGCATGGTTTCGAGCAGCCCCTGCCGGGTCTGGTAGAGGGCGCGCCAGCCTGAAAGTGTAGTAACCTGATCGGCAAAGGGGTTTTCTGATTCCATGCGATTACTAGCTGTGTTTCTTATCGGCGTGGCCACCTGTTTCGGGCAGGCTTCCGCGGTGAACGGGCAGATTGAGGGGACCATTCTGGACCCTTCCGGCGCTCCGGTGACGGGAACCGATGTTTCGGCTTTGAACGAGGGCACCGGGTTCCGGCAAAAGGTGCAGACGGAGGCTTCGGGACTTTACCGCTTCAACGTGCTGCCGCTGGGCACTTACGAAATTTCCATGGAAGCCGCGGGGTTCGCGCCGGTGAAGCGGACGGGCATTGTGTTGACCGCCGGATTGACCGCGCGCGTGGATGTGACGCTGTCGATGAAGGGCACCAGCACGGAGGTGCAAGTGACGGGCGATGCGCCGATCGCAGAGCCGTCGCGTACCGATATCGGCCTGACTCTTTCACAAAATCAGGTGACGAATCTGCCGCTGGTATCGCGCAACCCTTACAACTTTATTCTGTTGCAGCCGAATGTGAGCGGCCATCCGAACACGGAGTTCGGTGTGCCGCGCAAGCTGGATGTGAACGGGTTCAATGGGCGGATCAATTACCAGATCGATGGCAGCAATAACACGGAAAGCGACCGCGCGGGCATCCGGCTGATTCCGATTTCGCAAACCTATGTTCAGGGCGTGCAGCAGGTGAATAACGGGTTTGCGCCGGAGTTTGGGAACACGGTGGGGACGGTGTACAACGCGATTACGAAATCGGGCTCGAACGATTTGCATGGCGAGGCAGGGTACCTGTTCCGCCGCACGGATTTCAATTCGCGGCCTAAGCTTTTACAGCCCACGCAGGCAACGCCTTCCATCAGCGTCGATTCGTTTCTGGGCGATGTGGGTGGGCGCTTGATCAAAGACAAGCTGTTCTTCTTTGGGGCATTCGAGCATGTGAAGCGCGATCTGCCGAGCGTGGTTTCGGTCTCGGCGGCGACGGTGAGTTCGCTGGGGCTGCCGGCAAATTACGCGGCGGCGATTCCGTTTAGCCAGAGCCTTTACTTTTATATGTTCAAGGGGGATTGGCAGATCAATCAGAACAATCGCGCGGCGCTGCGGTATAGCCATCATGCGAACGATTCGCCGTTCAACAATGGCGGTGGGCAGGTGCTGCTGCCGCTGACTTATAACTTTATCGACCGCTCGCATGTGGGCGCGGCGCAGGTGGTGAGTACGATCTCGGCGAACGCGGTGAATGAGCTTCGGTTCCAGGTGGCGACGCGAAGCCAATCGCAGAATTCCTTCTCGGCTTCGGGAACAGGGCCGACCATCAACATCGCGGGCGTGGCGCAGTTCGGCGGGCCGAATCAGGTGGGGTTCGTTTATACGGAGACGCTGACGGAGGGTTCCGATAACTTCAGTATCAATCGGGGGGCGCATGCGCTGAAGTTCGGCGTGGATATCCGCGCGATCAACGATACGCAGGTGCAGGCCACCAGCGCGACTTACAATTTCCCGAATGCGGCGGCGTATCTGGCGGCGACGGCGGGGACGAACACGCGCGGGTACAGCACGTTCGTGCAGACGGTCGGTAACCCGAGCATCAAGTACGATTCGCTATTCAGCGGCGGTTATGTGCAGGATAGCTGGAAGCCGCGCGCTGACGTAACACTGACTTATGGTGTGCGGTATGACGTGTATCGCGTACCGCAAGCCGCGAAGGATTCGCTGTTTCCGCTGTCGCAATCTTTCAAGACAGATAAGAACAATTTTGCGCCGCGTTTGGGGATTGCGTACGCGGTGAACCCGAAGACGGTGATTCGCGTGAATGGCGGGATGTTCTATGACCCGCCGCAGACGGACCAATACCGGAAGGCGATTCTGAATAATGGCTCGCCGATTTTCTTTTCGGTGACGGCGCGGCCTGGCGATGCGTTCGGACCATCCTTCCCGAATGTGTTTACGGCGGCGCCGCAAGGCTTCTTATTGCCGACGCAGGATATTACGACCGTGTCGCGCGATTTCCGCACATTGTATTCGTATAACGCGAATTTCACTATTGCGCGGGAGCTTACGCCGAATACTTCCATCAGCGCGACTTACCTGTGGACGCACGGCGTGGGCTTGCCTGTGTACCGGAATATTAATCTGATTTCTTCGGGCCAGTTTTTGGCCGATGGGCGGCCCATCTTTGGCGCGGGTCGCGTGTTCCCGGCGTTCAACAATATTATTTCGGCGGAATCGGTGGGTAATTCACTGTATAACGGCGCGAGCGTATCGTTCACACACCGCCTTACGCGCGGGCTGGAATTTAACGGAACCTATACGTGGTCGCACGCGCTGGACGATGCGCCGGAGCAGAACAATATCGATAGCGGCGCGTTCTTTCTTTCCGACCCTTTGAACCGGCGGCGCGACCGGGGCAATTCGCTTACCGACCGGCGTCATGCCTTCAACGGCAACCTGCTGCGGGAATGGAAAGGCTTCCGCCTGAGCAGCATCCTGACCATGCAGAGCGGCGACGTGTTCAACATGGGCAGCAACCGCAATTTGAATAGCGATGGTTCGGCGGGCACGGCTTTCCAGAGGCCACTTTACGTGGGCCGCAACACGCTGCGTACGCCCGCGGTGTATGAATGGAACCTCCGGTTCAGCCGCAGCTTCGGCTTCCGGGACCGGGCGCGCCTGGAAGCGTTCGCGGAATCGACCAACGTGCTGAATCACGACAACATCACGGGAATTGCCGTGACGGCGCTGGTGGACCCGACGGGCGCGATTTTGACTCCCGCGACACAGGCGCACACCACCGCGCTCGATCAGCGGCTGATCCAGCTTGGCTTCAAGTTCGTGTTCTAGCGAACGTTGGCAAGGGGGAGCTCGAAATAGAAGAGCTCCTCGCCCGTCTGGGCATTGCGCAGGCCGCTCAGCACCAGCGAACTGCCGCTGCGGTGGCCAGTCTGGAAATAGAAAAAGCCGTTGGCGGAAGCGCCGGGCGGCAGGATGCGGGCGGCAAAGGCGCGGCCTTCAATTTCCCAGGCGGCGAGTGGCTGTTTAGTCTTCTTGACGCGTGGAATGCCGCTGGAAGTGGGCGCGCGGGCTCCTTGCAGGAAGCGCAGCTCATTGGCGGGAGTGTCGCCAATTTTCTGATGATCGGGCCCCACATATTCGGCGCGCATACTGGCGAGCGAGATGGCGGATTTGCCGTCGTTGCGAAGCACCACTAAGACGGGCAGCGCGCCGAACTTGTAAGGGTTCAGCTTGCCGAAGGCGGGGCGGGCCTGATCGTCAGTCTCATAAGCCTCGGCGGCGGCCACAATCTGGCTGACGGTTTGGTGGCTGGGAAAGCGCTCCGGCGCGGGCGGGTCGAAGCGGGCGTGGTCTTCGGCCATTGCAAAGGCCGCTATACTCGTCAAAAGAATCAGCGGTTTGGGAATAAAAGCCATCTATTTCGCGTACCGGGTGTTGCAGGCGCTTCTCTTCCCGGTTCTCCTACTCTACTTTCTCACCCGTTGTTTGCGGAACCGGCGCTATTGGGGGACCGCGAAACAGCGCCTGGGGTTTCTGCCGCGTGAATATCAGCAGACTCAAAGCGGCGCGATTTGGTTTCATGCGGTCTCCGTGGGGGAGATTCTGGCGATTCAGCCGTTGGTGCGGCGCGTGAAGCGGCAAATGCCCGGCGCTCCGGTGTTTCTTTCGTCTACCACTTTGACGGGATACGCAGCGGCAAGGGAAAAGCTGAGCCGGGAGGTGGCCGGCGTTTTCTTCGCGCCGGTGGATTACGCGGGAGCGGTGCGGCGCGTTTTGCGGCGCGTTCGGCCTTCCGTGCTGGTGGTGGCGGAAACGGAAATCTGGCCCAATTTGTATCGCGAAACTCGATGCACGGGCGCCGCGGTAGTGTTGGTGAACGGGCGAATTTCCGACCGCGCTTTGCCCAGCTATGTGCGGTGGCGCTGGTTTTTCCAGGCGGCCTTCCGGCAGGCGAACATGATTTTGACCCAGAGCGAGGCCATGCGCCAGCGGTTTCTGCTGGCGGGCGCGCCACCCGAAGCGGTGCAGGTGGGCGGCAATTTGAAATTCGATGTGGAGGTGGCGCCGGCGGCGGACGAATCGCCAGTGGCGCTTTTTCTGCAAGGAGCGAAAGTTTGGATCGCGGCCAGTACTTCTAGCAATGGCGCGCTGGATGAAGAGGATGCCGTGATTGCGGCTTTCCGCAAGCTGGCGGGCTGGAAGCTGGTGCTTGCGCCGCGCAAGCCGGAGCGGTTTCGTGAAGTTGCCCGCAAGCTGGAGCGGGCCGGGCTGGCCTTTGTGGCGCGCACGGAACTGCGCGAAGGCGCGAGCGGGGACGTGCTGCTGCTGGACACACTGGGGGAGTTGGCGGGGCTATTCCGGTTGGCGGACGCGGTGTTTGTAGGTGGCACCCTGGCGGAGCGCGGTGGCCACAATATTCTGGAGCCCGCCTGGTTCGGCAAAAGCATCACGGTGGGGCCGCACATGGAAAATTTCCGCGAAATTGCGGAAGAGTTTCGGGCCGCGGGTGCGATTCATGAAATTCTAAGCGCGTCCGGGCTGGAGCCGTTCGTGGATGAGGCGATGGGGGAACGGGCGCGGGCCTGCGCGCTGCGGAATGGCGGCGCGACGGAACGGGCTTTCGCGAGGATTCGCGAACTGCACGATCAGGCTCTGCCCCGGCCGTGGCGGCGGCTGCCGGTCCGGCTGGCGCTGAAGCCGCTGACAAAGGCGTGGCAGTGGGGCGGGCGACGCCGGCGAACTCGCGGTTTGGGCGCGCAGGCGAAGCTGCGGCTGCCGGTCATCAGCGTCGGTAATATCACAGTGGGCGGCACGGGGAAGACTCCGGCGGTGCTGCACCTGGCGCGCTGGCTCGCGCGGGAGGGGCGGAATCCAGGTGTGCTCACGCGCGGGCATGGGCGCGCTTCGCCGCATGGCACGCTGGCGGTGCCGCGCGGGGGCACGGCGTCACGATCGAACACGGGCGATGAGGCGCAGATTCTGCTTCGGTCCGGTATGGTGGCGCTGGGAGTGGGGGCGGACCGCGCGGCGGCCGGTGGAGAACTGGAGCGGCAAGGCCTGGCCGACGTGCTGATTCTGGACGACGGTTTTCAGCATGTGCGGTTGGCGCGCGATTTCGATCTGGTGCTGATTGACGCGCTGGCGCCTTTCGGCGGCTTCGAGCTGATGCCCTTGGGGCGGCTGCGTGAACCGTTAGGGGAGCTGCGCCGCGCCTCCGCGTTCCTGATTACGCGGGCCGATCAGGGGATCAATACCGCGCCTATTGAGGCCAAGCTGAAGCAGTTCAATCCGGAGGCGCCGGTTTTTCGATCGCGCGTGGTTCCTGAAGAGTGGGTGTCGCTAGATGGCACGGAGCGTTTCGCCCCGGGGAGCCTGCCGTATGCACGCTTGGTGGCGTTTTGCGGGTTGGGGAATCCGCAATCGTTCTGGCGGACGCTTCGGGCGCTGGGCATCCACCCTATGGAGTGCCTGGAATATGGCGATCACCATTTGTACACGCCGCGAGAGGTGCGCCGCTTCGGGCAGCTGGGCCGGACTCTGGGCGTGGAGGCGCTGCTCACGACGGAAAAAGACGTGATGAATTTATGCGAATTGACGCTGGAGGCGATTCGGCCCATTCGGCTGTTTTCGCTGCGTATCGCAATTGAGATTGAGCGGGAGCAGGAGTTATTCGCGCTGATTCGTGAAAAGTTAGGCCTCGTAGCCGATTTTGCTCGAGAGGAACGCGTCGAACTTATCGATGGTGCCGGAGGCCTTGCCGCCGGTGGGGATCTGGAGAAGGGTCCAGGAAAAGTTTAGCGGGAGCAGGACGGTGCGGTCGCGCGATTCCACCGTTTTTTCGAGCCGCGCATTGGTGACGGGAGCCAGAGAGCGGCGAACCCGCTCGATGGTGTCTTCTCTTCGCATGAGGAGCAGAAAGGCGGGGCCGCTCCAGCGAAAGATGGCGTCTTCGGGCTGCAAATTTTGGGTGAGGTGCTCCGTAAACAAAGCGATTAACTGGTCGCCCACCTTGCGGCCGAAGCGGGTGTTGAGGCCGTGCAGATGGTCGATTACGAAAAGCGCGCCGTACACGTGATCATGGCCGTCGGTGGCGGCGGCGATCGCAAGTTCGGCGGAGGGCCGCGATCTCAGACCGGTGGAGTTGTTGAGCGTTTCGGAGCCGGCCTGGGGTGCGCGAACCTCACGCAGGTTGGCATTCAGATCCTTCACGGCGGCTTCGGAGGCGAGTTGCTGGCGCACCTTTTCCTCGCGGATGCCGACCAGGCATTCCGAAAGCTTTTCCTTGAGCTGGCGGACGTCGTCCAGGCCCGTTGCCTTTTCGAGTTCGCGCTCAATGGACTGCATTCTGGTGACATTCGTACTGCCGGCGACTGACAGGTTCGCGATCGCGCCGGTAAGCATGGCGGTGATCTTCTGAAGCTCCACGGACTGGGCGTTGCCGAAATCTGTGGTGCGGCGGTTGTAATCCTGCAGGGTTTTGAGAGCGGTTCCGGTTTTAATCAGCAGATCGCCCGGATTGAGGACTTCGGTTTTCAGCGCATCGCGAATATAGGCCATGTCGGATTCAAGGCGGAGATAATCCGACGCATCTCCCCGAACGGCATGGACCACTACGCCGTCTAACAGAAGAGAGATCATGCGGCTCTGGGCCGCCATGAAATCTTCGTGACGGGTACCTTCGCGGGTCAGGAAATGTTTAAGAGAGAGCACTCGAAAGGTTTATCGGCCACTAGCGAAACAAACTTTAGGCCGACTTTACAAAGGGTTTACGCAACTTCCTGTTACCTTTTGGTTTTTCAACGCGCCATACTTGATGAAATGTGCAAGTTCCTTGTTTTTAGCGTGATCGCGGGTATTTTGAGCATGGCAGGCGCGCCCGGTTTAGCTGTGGCGCAGGAAGCGGCGGCCCCGAAACCGGCGGCAAAAGCGTCTGCGTACGCGAGCCTATTGGGTGAGGTGACGGCGATTGGCGCGGATGGCAAGCAGATTACGCTCAAACCGGATACTGGCAGCGCCTCCGAAGTGCTGCTGGATTCGAAGACGCATTTCATGAAGGTGGCGCCGGGCGAAAAAGATTTGAAAAAGGCGACCGATATTCAGTTTTCCGAAATTGGCGTAGGCGACCGCGTGTTGGCGCGCGTCAGAAAGATGGAAGATGGCTCGGTTTCTCCCGCTACCACGGTGGTGGTGATGACAAAAGCGGCGATTGCGCAGCATCAGGAACGCGGGCAGGCGGAATGGCAGACGCGCGGCGTGACGGGGACGGTGACCGTGGTGAACGCGGCGACGAATGAAGTGACGCTGAAGACGCAGGGCGCTGACGGGAAGCAGATTACGGTGGAGCCGGCGGAAAAGGTGAGTGTGCGCCGGTACGCGCCGAATTCGGTGAAGTTTAGCGATTCAGTGGTGAGTTCCATTGCGGAAATTAAGACGGGCGACACGATTCGCGTGCTGGGGAATAAGAACGAAGACGGCACGCGCGTGAAGCCGGAAGAGATTGTGTATGGCAGCTTTACCAGGCAGGCGGGGACGATTCTTGCTATCGATGCGGCGGCCGGCACCGTCAAAATGACCGATTTGACGACTAAAAAGCCGGTGACGGTGAAGGTGGATGAAGCCACTTCGCTGAAGCGCTTGCCGCCTATGATGGCGCAGTTCATGTTGGGCGGGAGCCGTCCGGGCGGTGCGCCGGGAGGGCCGGGCGCGGGTGCTGCGGGTATGGGTCCGGGTGCTGGTGGTGGTCCGGGTGGCGCTGGTGCTGGTGGTGGTCCTGGTGCCCCTGGTGCTGGTGCCCCTGGTGCTGGTGCCCCTGGTGCGATGCGTCCGGGCCGTCCCGCGGGAGCCGAGGGTGGTGCGCCTTCAGTGGCTGGCATGGGACCGGCAGGTCCTGGTGGTCCGGGCGGTGGAATGGGTGGCATGGGTGGCGGCCGCCGAATGGACCCCAGCAAGATGATGGAACGCATGCCCACCATTACGCTGGCTGAGCTGAAACCGGGCGACGCCATTATGGTTTCCAGTTCCGGCATGAAAGATGGCATGGTAGCCGCCATTTCCCTGGTGGCCGGAGTGGAGCCTCTCTTGACCGCACCGAGCAAGCCTGGCCAAGCCGCCGGTCCGAACACATCGTGGAATTTTGAAATGTCTATCCCGCAATAAGGCGGGGAACAAAGTACGCAGGCTAAACAATCTATGCATCGATACATGAAGTGTCTCTATACGTTTCTTTTTGCGCTGGGCTTCGCCGCGCTTCCCGCCGGCGCGCAAACGTCCGGTGTGATCAAGGGCCAGGTGACGGATGTTTCCGGCTCCGCCATTCCGGGCGCCAATGCGACCGTGACCGGCAAAGGTTTTACGAAAGTTTATTCCACCGATGAGACCGGCAGCTTTACCGCGCCGGCGCTGGCTCCGGGCGCGTACACGGTCCAGATCACGAAGTTCGGCTTTGCGAATTATGCCTCGAAGGCCATTTCTGTAGCGGCAGGCAGGACTCAATCGCTGCAATTTCCGCTGGAACTGCAGGCTTCGAAGCAGGAAGTGACGGTGACGTCGGACGCGGTGGGGACGGTGAGTACCGACCCGGTTTCAAACGCCGGTCAACTGGTGCTGAAGGGGTCCGATCTGGAAGCTCTGCCTGACGATCCGGACGATCTTGCCGCCGATTTGCAAGCTTTGGCTGGACCGAGCGCGGGTCCGAACGGAGGGCAGATTTATATCGACGGCTTTACGGGAGGCAACCTGCCTCCCAAGTCGTCCATCCGCGAAATTCGTATCAACCAGAATCCCTTCTCGGCGGAATATGACAGGCTGGGCTTCGGGCGCATTGAAATTCTGACCAAGCCCGGCACCGATAAGCTGCGCGGTTCGGTGCAGTTCAACGATAGCGATTCCGTATTCAATTCGCGCAATCCGTATCTGGTGTCGTCGCAAGGGAGCAACAACGATCTCTCGCCGGTTTTTTCGTCGCGGATTTACGAAGGCAATGTGGGCGGATCGCTCGGCAAGAAGGCATCGTTTTTTGTGGATGTGCAGCGCCGCAATATTCAGGACAATGCGATTATCAATGCGCAACTGGTGGATGCGAACAACGTGCAGTATCCATTCAGCAGCGCCGTTTCCACTCCCAACAACAGAACAGAGCTGAGCCCGCGCATCGATTATCAGATCAACCCGAACAACACGCTGGTGATGCGCTATTCCTTCGAACAGCAGAAGCAGACGCTAGCCGGGATCGGCAACTTTACTTTAGCCAGCCAGGGCTATAACACGCTGAGCACGGAGCATCGCGTGCAGATTACGGAGACGGCCGTGTTGGGCGCGAAGACGGTGAATGAAACGCGCTTCCAGTTTCTGAACGATACATCGACGCAGAACGGGGATAACTCGAAGGCTGCCATTAACGTACTGCAGGCTTTTAATGGAGGCGGCAGCCAGGTGGGCCGCGCCTACGATCTGCAGAAGCATTTCGAATTGCAGAACTACACATCCATTGCACAGGGCGCGCATTCGCTGAAATTTGGCGCACGCATTCGCACCGTGGTGACTGACGATTTCTCTCCGAATAACTTTGGCGGCACGTTCCAGTTTGCCAGTGGTGTGGGCGCGCCGCTCGATGCGAACAACAACGTAATCACTGGCGTCCCCGTGGTGCCCATCACTTCCATTGAGCGGTACCGGCGGACGCAACTCTTCGGCTCTCGATGCTATGCGGAGAGCCTGCTTGCGTGCGGCCCCTCGCAGTTCTCCATTGCAACGGGCAACCCCTACGCCAGCTTAAATCAGACAGATGTCGGTGTCTTCTTCCTGGACGACTGGCGTATTCATCCTAACCTGACGCTAAGCCTAGGGTTACGTTACGAGACACAGACGAACATCAGCGATCCTCGCGATATTGCGCCCCGGTTCGGCTTTGCGTGGTCGCCGGGTGCCGGAAAAACGGGCCGTTCTAAGACTGTGATTCGCGGCGGCACCGGCGTTTTCTATGACCGGTTCCAGGAGGGCAACGTTCTTCAGAGCATTCGCTATAACGGCGTTAACCAGCAGAATTACGTCATCACAAATCCCTCTTTTTTCCCGACCATCCCCTCGGTCTCCCAATTTCAGCAGGACCGGCAGACGCGGCGGCAGATCGACAACGCGCTGCGCGCGCCCTATACCATTCAGAGCGCAATCGGGATCGAGCGACAGCTTCCGAAGAACACAACTCTTGCTATTACGTACACCAATTCGCACACTACGCACCTTCTGCGCAGCCGCAATATCAACGCGCCGCTGGCGGGGACCGTTCGGTTTGATGACAAGGGCAAGCCAATCCTTGGGAGTGGAACGTATCCGTTGGGTTTCAGTTCAGGCGATATTTACAACTATGAATCCACCGGAACGCTTAACCAGAATCAGTTCATCGTAAATGTGAATTCTCGCCTGAACAGCAACACCTCAATTTTTACCTATTACGTCCTGAATCATGCACGGAGCAACACGGACGGCGTGAATACCTTTCCCTCGGACCCGTACAACCTGAATGAGGAATATGGCCGTTCGTCGCTCGATACCCGGCACCGCTTCGTGTTAGGCGGTTCTTACCAGGCGAAGTATGCCATTCGTTTCAGCCCGTTTGTCATTGCAAATACCGGGCGTCCGTTTAACATCACCACGGGCAGCGATAACAATTTCGACTTGCAATATACAGATCGACCTTCTTTTGCTTCCGCGTCCTCGTGCGGGCAGAATTTAGTGAATATCAAGTGCACCAGCTTCGGCGATTTCAACCTGACTCCCGCGCCTGGCGCGGTGCTGATTCCGCGCAACTACGGCAATGGGCCTGGCTCATTTACGATCAACATGCGCGTTTCGAAAACCTGGGGCTTCGGCGAAGCCAAGGGCGGCTCTGGCAACAACGCCGGTGGCGGCGGAGATCGCGGACCGGGCGGTGGTGGCCGTGGTCCTGGCGGACCAGGTGGCGGCGGTCGCGGCGGCTTTGGCGGAATGGGCGGTGGCGGGATGGGTGGCTTCGGTGGCGGCGGCACTAACCGGCGCTACAACCTGACGCTTTCCGCGAACGCGCGTAACCTGCTGAACCATGTGAACGAAGGCGATTATTCCGGCAACCTCACGTCGACTTACTTCGGGCGGTCGAACTCGCTGGCGACCGGCGGCTTCGGGCCCCAGGCGGCGCGACCAATAATCGCCGGCTGGATTTCCAGCTTCGCTTCTCGTTCTAACTTCCCTATTTCGGGAGGGGTGATTCGCCTTTTTTCATCAAGCTGGGCGCCTTTCGTTTGCGCGAATTGGCGTCCTCTTCTTTTGAGCCAAGGCCTTCTTCTCGGCACGGTCGCGCGGCTGCATGGCGCTTTCGCGCTCTTTGCGTTCCTGATCGTCCTTGGCCAGCACTTCGGTAGAGCGCTTGTTCAAATCCTGCCCGGCCAGTTCCATGCTGTCGCTGGTGCCGTCGATGGCTTGTTTGAGCGCGAACTCATAGCGCGATTTGTCTTTCGCGTTCGATGAATCGATGGCTTGAAGCGTCTTGAGCAGATCCTTTTCGCCCTGCGCGACAGCCGCATTGCCGATATCGATGTTGACCTTGCGCTTGAGAGGCATCGTCGGAGACGGTGTCGATAGCGTCGAGAATTTTCGAATAGTCTTCCAGCAGATCGTGAATGAGCGCGCTGCGGCCCGCCTTTTCTTTCGCGAGCAGGCTTTTCACCTGGTCCAGGCGCTGCGCGGCGAAGTTTAAGTACAGCTTCAGCCGGTCATTCGGGATCCTGAGCTTCGCGCACCTGATCGGTCTCATCGGTGGTGAGGAAATCGCGCTGTGCCCAGGCGGGCAGGCAAAGCAGAAACAGTGCTACTGCGAATCGCTTCATTGTTCACCTTTTTTATGGCCTGTCATGATGCCTAGCAGCCAAGCCTCGTTCACTTCATTCAGCTTGGCTTTGGCGCTATCGAGCAGCTTGCGGTCGTCTATAGTCCATCGCGTTTTCAAACGCTTCCATGCGCCTAAGCAATTCGCGCGTGTGGCTCTCGCCCAGCTTGAAAGCCTTGGGGCGTCGGCGTGGATCTTTGCCAGTGTCTTCTAAGAGCGCCTTGGGCTACAACGATGGACTCTTCCAGTTCTTTCAGGCTGGCCGTGGTGCTGGACGTATCCTGCTTTGCGTATGCAGCGCGCGCGGCGCTCAACGCGTGGTCGGCATTTTCTAGCGCCAGTTTGGCGCGACGCTCCAGATTCGGCTCGGACTTCACTTCCGGCAAACCTGCCACGGCGCTGCACACGGCGATAATTGTGAAGAGCGCGACTCTCATTTCTTGCTTAGCTCCAAGCGTATGATGCGTGCGCGCTGGCGGGCTTCGAACTCCTGGTCGGGATTCTTGCCACCGTCGGAGGCGAGGAACTGGTCATAGCTTTCAAGCGCCGGCTTGAGCTGCTTCAGACGATCGAGCGTGATGGCGCGCAGGAACTGATTGCCGGGCGATTCTTTGCCCAGCGCTTTCACCTTATCGAGCGCGGCCAGACCGTGCGCGTAATCTTCGCCCACGATGAGAACGCCCGCCATTTCATTCCAGGCCTCGACGGAATCGGGACGCTTTTGTGCCGCCGCGAAGAATTGCTGGGCGGCCGGTTGAAACTTGCGTTGATCGCGCAGGGCGCGGCCATAGACCATCCGCAGGTCGTAATCGGCAGGCTCGGCGGCAACGGCTTTCAGGAGCACTTCAGCTTCTTTGTCCGGCTGTTTGTTCATGCGGTAAGCAGTGGCCAGCGCGAGACGATTCGCAACGGATGGCGACTGCGCGACAGCTTGTTCCAGGCGCGGAATGGCATCGGCGAAACGCTTCGATTCAAGCAGCAATTCGCCGAGCCGTTCCTTGAGCGGCAGGGTTGGCGGGGAACTGTTCATAGAGCGCGACGGCTTCGGCGGGCTGCTTCGATTTTTCATAAAGCGAAGCCAGTTCGAGCAGCGCATCGCGGAACTTTGGATCGAGCTCCGCAGCTTTGCGGAAGTGCGGTGCAGCGGTGTCTAAGCGGTCCTGAGCCGCGATCGATTTCGCGGCGCCCAGTTCGGCATCGGCCGATTTCGGATCGAGCGCCGCAGCGGCCATATAAGCTTGCCCGGCTTCGGCAAAGCGCTTGGAGGCAAGATACGCCGCAGCCAGTTTGATGCGCGGCTGCAGCTCTTTCGGCTTCTGCGCGACGGCGGCTTCGAGCGGCTGAATGGCTTCCGGAGCACGCGACGCGCGTAGCAGAGAGATGCCCAAATTCAACTGCGCCTGATACAGGCCAGGCTTCAGTTCCAGCGTCTTTGCATATTCCGGAATGGCGCGCGTATCGTCATTCTGCAGGCTGTAGGCGAGCGCCAGATGGAAGTGCGCGGCGTAATCGGCGGGGTCCTTTTGTGTGGCTTGCAGGAACAACTGGGCGGCGCGCTCGAACTGGTTCGCATCGAGCGCTTTGCGGCCTTCCTCCACGGGGTCCGTCGCGGTCTGTAGCAGTAAAAAGAGCGCGGCCGGAAGCCACATATGACTTCAGTTTAAACTGTCGCGTCGCGTTTCAAGTAACGGCCGGTGTGGCTCTCCGCCACCTGGGCGATTTCTTCGGGCGTGCCCGTGGCCACCACGCGGCCGCCGGCATCGCCGCCATCGGGACCCATATCGATCACCCAATCCGCCGCGCGAATCACATCCAGATTATGCTCGATGATGAGCAGGCTGCCGCCCTGATCGAGCAAGCGCCCGAAGGCGATCAGCAGCTTCGCAATGTCATCGAAGTGCAAGCCTGTGGTGGGCTCATCGCAGATATACAGCGTGCCATGGGAGGTGGCCTGCGCCAGGTGACCGGCAAGCTTCACGCGCTGCGCTTCGCCGCCCGAAAGCGTGGTGGCGGATTGTCCCAGCCGTAAATAACCGAGGCCCACATCGTCCAGAACTTTCAATTTCGCCGCAAGCTTGGGCGTATCGCTGAAGAAGGCCATGGCATCGCGCACGGTCATGCCGAGCACGTCATGAACGTTTTTGTCCTTATATTTAATTTCCAGAATGGTGGCTTTGTAGCGCGTGCCGCGGCACTCTTCGCAGACCAGTTCCACGTCGGCCAGAAATTGCATTTCCACGGTGACGGTGCCATCGCCCTGACAGACTTCGCAGCGGCCGCCGGGGATGTTGAACGAAAAGTGGCCGGAGGTGTAGCCGCGCTTTTCGGCGTCGCGCGTGGAAGCGAACAGCGAGCGAATCATGTCGAACGCTTTGATGTAGGTGACCGGGTTTGAGCGCGGCGTGCGGCCGATAGGCGTCTGATCGACCATCACGATTTCGCCTACGCGGCCGGCGCCTTCGACGCGCGTGCAGTTCAGCTTCTTCGGTTCGGCAGGATCGTCTTCATCGGTGGTGCCCATGGCCGTGACGGGCCGGTGCAGCGCGCGATAGATCACATCGTGAACCAGCGTGGATTTGCCGGAGCCGGAAACGCCGGTGACCACCACCATCAGCCCCAGCGGGATTTCGACATTGATGCCCTTCAGGTTATGCAGGCGCGCGCCGAAGAAGCGCAGCATCTTGTTGCGGTCTGGCGCGCGAAGTTCACGCGGCACGCTGACTCGCAATTCGCCGTTCAAATAACGGCCCGTGAGCGAGCCGTTGCCGTTCGCCAGCAACTCCGGAAAGGTACCTTCGAAAATCACCTTGCCGCCCAGTTCGCCGGCGCCAGGGCCCATGTCCAGAATGTGATCGGCTTCGCGCATCACTTCGGGGTCATGCTCCACCACGACGATGGTGTTGCCCAGATCGCGCAGGTCTTTCAGGATTCGGATAAGCCGGTCGGTATCGCGCGTGTGCAGGCCGATCGAGGGCTCATCGAGCACGTAACACGCGCCTACAAGCCGCGACCCAAGCGAGGTGGCAAGCTGGATGCGCTGCGCCTCGCCGCCTGAGAGCGTGGAGGCCAGGCGATCCAGCGTGAGGTACTCCAGGCCGACATTGTTCAGGAAGCGGAGGCGCTGCTGAATCTCCACCAGAATCTTTTCGGCGATGCCGGTCTCTTCGGGCGTGAGCGTCAGCGCGTTGAAAAAATCGGCAGCCTGCGCGATGTTGAACTTCACTGCGGCGCCAATAGTCTTGCCGCCCACGCGAACGTATAGCGCGTCTTTGCGCAAGCGCTGCCCCTGGCATTCGGGGCACTGTGTATAGCCGCGATACTTGCTCAGCATCACGCGCACGTGAAGCTTATATTTTTTAGTTTCGAAGTAGGCGAAGAACTCGCGAATGGCATTGTAGAGCGCTTCGCGTTCGGCATCCGTCAAATCGCAAATGGGGACGTGAGCACGGAACGCCTTCGGATTGCGGCGGCTAAAATCGCGGTACCAATCGCGCCCTTTCGGTTTGCTCCAGGGCTCCACAGCATCTTCGCCCACGCTGAGCGCGGTGTTCGGGATGACGCGATCCATGTCGAAATCGATGGTCTGGCCAAACCCCTGGCAGCGCGGGCAGGCGCCGGCGGGGCTGTTGAAGCTGAACAGATTCGGTTCGGGCTCGCGAAATTCCAGGTGCGCGGAAGGGCAGGTGAAGCGCTCGGAAAAGCGGTGCTTCGCGGAGCCGTCGGGTGCTAAGAGAATGGCTTCGGCAGCTTCGCGGTAACAGGTCTCGATGGTGTCGACGATGCGCTCACGCAGGCCTTCGGCGATGGCGATGCGGTCGGCCAGCACGTACACAGGCTGCGCGAAATCCAAATCCAGCAGCGATTCGGGCGTAGAAAATTCAAACGTCCGGCCTTCTTGAAACAGCTTGGCGAAGCCTCGCTTGCGCAGCTCAAACAGATGCTCTTTCAGATCGCCTTCGGTGCGCACGGGGAACAGCACATACCAGCGGCTACCTTCGGGCAGTGCCAGGATTCGCTCAGCGGCGCGGTCTACTGTATCGCGCTCCACGCGTTCGCCGCAGATGGGGCAATAGGTGATGCCGATACGCGCATATAGCAGGCGCAGAAAATCGTAAGTCTCGGTGGCGGTAGCGACAGTTGAGCGCGGGTTGCGCGTCGAATTCTTCTGGCGGATGGCAACCGCCGGCGCGATGCCATCGATCTCATCCACATCCGGCTTCTCCATGCGCTCAAGAAATTGCCGCGCATAGGCCGACATGGATTCCACATAGCGCCGCTGGCCTTCGGCATAAATGGTGTCGAAGGCGAGGGAAGACTTACCGGAGCCGGAAACTCCGGTCACAACCGTGATCTGGTTGTGCGGAATCGAAACCGAAATGTTCTTCAGATTGTGAACGCGAGCTCCGCGTATATCGATGAATTCGTCCAAAGCGAGAGAGGGGTGGAACTACCCTTTCCAGTTTAGCTTTTCTTGACGGAGACGGTACCGCGGTCGGTTGTGAGGTTGATGGCGGGGCCGCGGGTTGCGACGCTGCGAAGCGATGCCGAACGCCCTTCCACTTCGGAGCGCACGGAGGAGCCGTAATCGTTGTTGGCCTCACCCTGGCGGGTCTTGGCGTTCAGGTCGAAATCGGCGTTCTCCGGCAGCGTCAGGTCCACATTGCCGTTGCGCGATTTCACATCGATGCGCGCCAGCGGCTTCGAGGGCACCAGATCGATATCGCCGCGCTCGATTTCAATATCCATCGCATCCGTAAAATCTTCGATGTGCACATCGCGGGAGCGCGTCTTCAGCTTCACTGGGCCAATCAGGTGATTGGCGCGGATATCGCCCAGATCCATCGTAAAGGTGCCGGCCACTTGCGCGATGCGGAGCGTGGTGCGTTCACTTTCGAAATGCAGCGGCTGCGCCAGGTTCTTAAATTCCAGCGTGCCCGAATAGGAGCCATTGATGGTCACCTGGCCGGCAATGTTTTCGAGTTGCACATCGCTGCCGCGGCCTTCCACATCCAGGTTGCCCTTCAGGCCGGTGGCGCGAACCAAACCGCTGCGGGAGACCACGACGCGCGCGTTGCCGCCAATATCGGTGAGGCGAATATCGCCGCGTTCGCTGGAGATATCCACCAGGCCGGTGAGCGAGTTTAAAGTGAGATCGCCGGTGCGGCCGCGCGCCTCCACGCCGATGCCGCGGGGCACCTGAATTTCCATATCGGTGGTCAAGCTCTGGCTGTCGATCGCGGAGCGCTGATCTGCCCGGACAATCAATTGGTTACCCTCGCGGACGAAGCGAATTTGCGTCTTGCCATCCAGTTGGTCGGCTTCGCCCTTGTTATAGGCCTTCACCGATTTGTGGCCGTCCGCCGCATAACCGCTACCGTCGTTGCCGTTGACCGTGATGTTGCCGCGCAAGTTGTCCAGAACCAGCATGGTGATGCCCTCGGCCGAACCGTTCACGTGCAGGGGGTAATCGTATTGTTCGCCAAAAATTTCCATGCCGCTGCCTTGGAAGTTGCGGATGTGGAAGACGCGGTCGCGGCGCGTGGAAGAGTAAATGGCGAAGGACACAATCACCAGCAGCGCCACCTGGCCGGTGGAAATTCCGCGCGAAACAGGCGCCTGGCCTCTTGCCGTGGTGGAGAGAATTTCCACCAGTTGAATGACGCCGAAGCCGATCAGCAGGAACGGCCACCAGTGGGTAATAGCGCGCCAGACGGAAAAATCGGGTCGTATATTGTTGAGCAGGAACAGGCCACCGATGGCGATCAAAAACAGGGGCCCGGCAAACGATCGCTGTTTCATGGCTGCGGTCTCCGGCTGTTCCAGCGGCTCAGTTGCAGCACGCCGACAACGATCAGGATGATGGGCCAACTTTGGCGAAATGGCAGGATACCGTTCTGATCGAGCGCGAAGAGCGAGCCGATGGTGATCATCAGAACAGGGCCCTGTATGGCGTTCCAGAGTGCCGGGTTATCGAGATTCATCGCGCGCCTCCGCCGTACGTGCGTTCGGAAGCGGGTGGGCTGCGGCGCCCAAACGCTCATAGAGCATGTAAGCTCCGATGAGAATCAGGCCGATGGGCCACAGGTGGAACAGCCGGTCGATAGAAATCAGGTTCGTGGTATCGAGCAGCAGCAGACCGCCGATCCCGATCAGAATAATCGCGCCCACTGGGAAGCGCCCTGAGTGACGGTCTAATTGCATCAGGCTCGAGACCTCTTCAGAGCGCTTGCCGTCGCGGCGATTCTTGGCTGTGTGATAAGCCTCGAAGGCCATATAGAAAACCCAGGCCGCAATCAGGATTCCCAGCAGAGGCTCCATGGAACCGGGATGACGGTCGATCACGCTGACCAGTACGCCGAAGATCACGGCGTGGATCAGGCCCTTGGCATACTGGCCGTTGTAGATGGCGCCCACGCCCGGAATAAAGCCGAGAACGAAGGCAAGAAGCGGGTTCGGGCCGGAGGTGGAGGGTGAGCCCGGCGCCGGAACAGCGTTTTGCGGAGCGGTGTAGGGCGAGGCGTACGGAGACGCGGCTTCAGGAGGCGCGGCCCCATAAACCGGCTCGCTCACCGGCGGAGTGGCGGAACCGCCGTAGGGCATTTGCGCCACCACCGGCACATGTTCCGCACAGAATATCGTCCCTTCCGCTTCGCGTTTGCACGCAACGCAAAGCGGCTTTCCACAAGTGCGGCAATAGGCCGCCGCAGCCGTATCGGGATGGTTTGCGCAGTTCATGATTTATTTCCCCTTTCCGTTTTGTGACGGGTTTGTCCGGTCTGCCGCGGGCGATTGCGGACGCGGCAGCTTCTTGCTTTCTTCTTCCTCTTCGCGCTGTTTTTCTTTCCAATCGTTCACGCGCGATTGGACTTCATAAACCAGCTTCATGCTTTCGTACGTTTTGACCGTTCGCTCCCAGCCGCGATGCAGCTTATCGTCCAGCGTGCCCACCAGCCTGACCGGGTCCAGGTCGCCGGCGGTGAGGGCGTGCTTCGGCACACCCGCGCAGCGCGTCATCATGGAAAGCGAAAGAATGGTGAGCATCGCTCCCATCACCAGGCGCGGTTGCAGTAACGGCTGCAGCACCGGCGCCAGGAAGCCACGCGAAAGCCGCGCCGCCCAACCCTGCTCCGGAATCTGCTGCAGAATTTTGGTGACCAGCTCCGGCGGCATGTCCACATCGGCGCTGCGCTCCACCAGGCCCAACACATCGCGCGAATCGCGTGTCAGTTCCGCGCACGCCACGCACTGCGTGAGATGCACTTCCATCAGAATGCGGCGTTCCGTGGAAAGCTGGCCGTCCAGATAATCGCAAAGCAGACCGTCGAAATCGTTGCAGGTCATGGGTGGAACGCTCCTCCAGCCGAACTGGCCGACGGTCGCGTACCGGTCAGTTGTTCTTTCCGTACCGCGCGCGCCAATTCCGCCCGCGCCCTGTTCAAACGGCTTTTCACCGTACCTTCGGGAATTTTCAGCACATCGGCAATCTCACGATATTCCATTTCTTCCAGGTCTCGAAGAATGAGCGTCTCCCGCAGTTCCGGAGAAAGTTTCTGTAGAGCGGATTGTAGCTGTTCCCGGGCCTCTCTGCCGGCCACCAGGCCATCCGGCCGCGCGGTCGCCGTCAGCTTTTCCTCTAAAATCGGCAGCTGGCCTTCAATCGAATCGGTGGAGCGGTCCTGCCGTGACCGGCGGTAATGATCGATCAGCAGGTTGCGCGTCAGGCGCGCCAGCCAGGTGGTGAAATTCCCTTCGTCGGACCGGAAACTCTTCACCGATTTAAAAATTCGCAGGAACACTTCCTGTGTCAGATCCTGCGCTTCCGTCGTGCTATTGGTGAAGCGATAGCAAAGGCCGTAGACGCGCTTGGTGTGGGCCCGAACCAGTTCGTCCCAAGCCAGGTCTTCGCCTGCCAGGCAGCGCTCTACCAGCGACTTATCGGTTTGGAGATTTTCCACCAGGTTCATGACGGCGGTTGCCATGCCTTAAATAACGGCAACATGCCCGCCGGAGTTCATTTTTTCACAAGAATTCCAATATGCAAGGTTAGTATGGCTGATGTGCAATGCCCCTTTTGCGGTCATCTGGAAGACAAGGTGGTGGATTCGCGGGAAACCAAAGAGGGCGAGGCCATCCGCCGCCGCCGGGAGTGCCTGGCTTGCCAGAAACGCTTCACCACGTATGAGCGCATCGATGAAGTGCCCTACATGGTGGTGAAGAAGGACGGCCGGCGGGAAAAGTTCGACCGGCAAAAAGTTTTGTCCGGACTCATAAAGGCTGGCGAGAAACGGCCGATAAGTACAAGTAAGCTGGCTGCGATGGTGGACCGGGTGGAATCGAAGGTGACCGATTCGCCGGACCGTGAGATTTCCACCATTGAGATTGGAGAGCTGCTGATGGAAGGGCTGCGGGAGCTGGACAAGATCGCCTATGTGCGTTTCGCTTCCGTTTACCGCGATTTCCAGGACGAAGAGGCGTTTTTTACCGAGTTGAAAGCGTTGATGAGATTAAAAAACCCGTAATGGAGGCTGGGAAAACGGCAATAGTTTGTAACCGATCGGGCTCTGCTACATCTTGTAAAATGTAGGGTTTACGTTCTGAGCGCCGCATGTTATAGTCAGGTGAATATACTGCTCAGGTTTCTGCCTAAAAACCAATCACAATTTCACGATATTCTTTGCAGGCAACATTGCTTGCAGCAACCTGGGGGAGGTGAGTCCTAGTGGATTCTTTTGAAGACCAATTTCTAGCGGAAAGTCCGCTGAACATCAATTTCGACGAGGAAGCGGTTAAGTTTTTCGATCCTGAGGCCGCGCAGGAAGCGGACCCGTTTCATCCGCAGCAGCCCGTCGAAGAATCGATTTATACCGATGACCCTGTACGCGTGTATCTGCGCGAAATGGGTGCGGTTCCTTTGCTCACGCGCGAGGGTGAAGTCAATCTGGCCCGCCGCATGGAGCGCGGGAAGCTGCGCATGCAAAAAGCCATCAGCCGTTCGGCTGTGGTGCAAAATGTGATTCTGCAACTCGCCGACGACCTTGCCAAGGGCACGGTTGAGCTGGATACGGTTGTCGACATGGGTGACCTGGAAGAAGGGTCGCCGGTTGGCGCCGATGCCCGCCGCCAAAGTGAACTGCTGGCGTACTTTACCGAATTTGTCAGCCTGCACAAAAAGCAGAAGTCGCTGGAAGAAAAGCTGGAAGCCGCCCCCGCGGTAAACAACAAGAAGCCCCGCCGCAAGCTGGCAGGAAGACTGGCCCGTGCCCGCGTGGAAACGTCGGTGTCCATCCGCCGCACGCCTTTCGTGCTGCGCAAGTGGAAGGAATTCGGCAAGGAAATTGAGCAGACGGTGGAAGAACTGGCCCACCTGGATCGTGAACTGAAGAAGGTGGAAGCGCGCGGTGGAAGTGCCGCCCCCACCCGCATTCGCGAACTGAAAAAGGAAATCCGTGCGCGTGAAAAATCCGCCGGCGCCTCAATTCCTGATCTGAAGCACACCGTTACCGTGATTCGCCATGGCGAACACGAAGCCGAACGGGCGAAGAAAGATCTGGTGGAAGCGAATCTGCGGCTGGTGGTCTCCGTCGCGAAGAAGTACGTCAACCGCGGTTTGCACCTTCTCGATTTGATCCAGGAAGGCAATATCGGCCTGATGCGCGCGGCCGACAAGTTCGAATACCGCCGCGGCTACAAATTTTCCACCTACGCCACCTGGTGGATTCGCCAAGCCATCACGCGCGCCATTGCCGATCAAAGCCGCACCATCCGTATTCCGGTTCACATGAACGAAAGCATGAACAAGTTTCTTCGTGCTTCGCGTGAACTGGAAAAAGAGCTGGGCCGCACCCCGACCAACGACGAAATCGGGCGTCGCATGGATATTCCGGTCGAAAAAGTCCAGAAGCTCAAGACCATTTCGCGCGATCCGGTATCGCTTGAAACCCCGGTGGGCCGCGATGGCGAAAGCGCCCTGGGCGATCTGATCGAAGACCGCTGGGTGGGTTCGCCCGTCGATGCGGTTATCGAATCGAACGTCCGCGACGAAACTGCCGGCATTCTCAAAACTCTGTCGCCCAAAGAAGAGAAAGTGATTCGTCTTCGTTTCGGCATCGGTTGCGAGCGCGAACACACCCTGGAAGAAATCGGGCAGGAATTCGATGTCACGCGCGAAAGAATTCGCCAAATTGAAGCCAAAGCCCTGCGCCAGTTGCGTGCTCCCGAACGTGCCCGCCGTCTGCGCGCCTTAATGGCCGCAAGATAGTTACATAAATTAGCGCTCATGTTCAGCGCGTTCCGTTTTTTCGCCACTGCCGTTCTGTTATGCGGCGTGCTGGCTGCTGAACAGATTGTGGTTACGGTCAAAGATCCCTCCGGCCGCTCTGTCTCTGCTTCCGGCCGGCTTTCCGGTACTGAGACGCGCGTGTTTACGCTCAACTCGACGGGCCGGACAATCCTCACCGGCCTCAAACCCGGTCACTATCGCCTGGATGTGCAAAAACCTGGTTTTACCAAGAGCCAGACCGGTCTTGAACTCCAGCCGGGTGCCACACTGGACGCGGCCGTTACTCTCGCTCTCAGCACTTCCGCCTTCTCCATCGATGTCGTGGCGGGCAGCCCGCTCGCGGGTAGCGAACTGGACCGAGACCAGGTGCCTGCGCCTGTTCAATTCCTTACCTCCACAGACATCGAAGCCTCCAGCTCTCCCGACCTCGCCAGCCTCTTGAACCGGCGGCTCAGCGGCGTACACATCAACGAAATTCAGGGCAACCCGTTCCAGCCGGATCTAAACTATCGCGGCTACACGGCGTCGCCGCTGCTGGGCACACCGCAAGGCATTTCTCTCTATATGGATGGGGTGCGCTTGAACCAGCCCTTCGGCGATGTGGTGAGTTGGGACCTGATCCCACGCACTGCCATCGCTGAAACCACGCTCATTCCGGGGTCGAACCCGCTCTTCGGCCTGAATACCCTGGGCGGCGCCATTGCCGTCGATACCAAGAGCGGCATTACCGCTCCCGGCGCTGCGCTCACGCTCTCCGGCGGCAGTTGGGGCCGGAAAACAGCCGAGCTGGAATATGGCGGCGCGAACAACAAAGGCTGGAATTGGTATGGCGCGGCGAACCTGTTCTTCGAAGATGGCTGGCGCGCGGCCTCGCCTTCGAACGTGCGCCAATTTTTCGGCAAAGTAGGCCGGCAGGGTACACGCACCGGCGTTACGCTCGCGCTCTCCTATGCGAACAACCTGTTGAATGGCAACGCACTGCAGGAGCAGCGTTTCCTGGCCCGCAGCTACGTCGATGTGTATACCAAGCCTGATATCACGGCCAATCGTTCGCCCTTCGTCAATCTGACAGTTCGGCATCAGGCGCGGCCGTCGCTCACCGTGACCGGCAATGCCTACTACCGGCATATCTTCACGCGCACTCTGAACGCAGACGCGAACGAGAATTCGCTCGATCAGGCCGTCTACCAGCCCAGCGCCGCCGATATCCGGGCACTCAGCGCCGCGGGTTACCAAGGCTTTCCGTTAAGCGGAGCGAATGCCGCCAACACGCCATTTCCTTCCTGGCGCTGCATCGCGCAGGCGCTGCAAAAAGATGAGCCGGCCGAAAAATGCAATGGCCTGCTGAACCGGGGTAGCACCACCCAGCAAAACTTCGGCGCCGCCGGTCAACTCACCTGGACCCAAAGCGCGCACCAACTCACCTTCGGCGCAGGCTTTGACCGGCGCACTACCGGCTTCCGCCAGCTTTCGCAATTGGGCTACCTCAACGCTGACCGCAGCGTCACCCCAGTAAATGCCTTCGGCGATGGAGTGACCGGCGGTACGATAGATGGCGAACCCTTCGACACGCAAGTGAATCTGGACGGCCGCGCCAACACGGCCAGTATCTATGTGTCGGACACCGCGCATTGGCGTGGTTTCACCTTGACCGGGGCCGGCAGATACAACCGCAACACGGTGCACAACCTGGATAATTTCCTGCCCGAAGCGGAGCCAGGTTCGCTCACCAGCAAGAGCGTGTTTGAGCGGTTTAACCCCGCCGTTGGCGCCACCTACCGCCCCTGGCATTTCGCCACGGCCTATTTCAGTTATAGCGAAGGCAGCCGAGCGCCCACATCCATTGAATTAGGCTGCGCCGACCCCAACCGGCCATGCAAATTGCCCAACGCGCTGGCCGGCGATCCGCCCTTGCAACAGGTGGTCACCCGGACGCTGGAAGCCGGTGTGCGCGGTGCAACCGAAGGCGGCGCGGGCTGGAGCGCTGGGTGGTTCCGCGCCTGGAACCGGAATGACCTGCTGTTTGCCGCCTCCACGCAATCGGGCTTCGGCTATTTCAAGAACTTCGGCGAGACGTTGCGCCAAGGCCTTGAAGTAAACGTACATGGACGCTGGCGCACGCTGGATTGGGGCGGTGGCTACACCTTCTTAGAAGCCACGTACCAAACCCGCGAGAGCCTGAACGCCGCAAGCAATAGCTCCAATTCAGACGGTGTGATCCAGATTGTGCCCGGAGCGGCGATTCCCCTCACGCCTCGCAACACGCTGAAGGCGTACGTGCTGTGGAGGGCCACTCGGCGCATTGGCTTAGACCTTGACCTGAATGCGATAGGACGCTCGTACGCGCGCGGCAATGAAAACAATCTTTCGCAGCCGGATGGCACTTACTATCTGGGTTCTGGAATCTCACCGGGTTACGCGGTTGCCAATGGTGGAATCCATTACGACTTACACAAGCACTTACAACTCTTTGTCCAGGTGAATAACATCGCGGGCCGGCGGTATTACTCGGCAGCCCAGCTTGGCCCCACCGCCTTCGATGTCGCGGGCCGCTTTCTGGCCAGGCCGTTTCCCGCCGTGAATGGTGTTTACCCGCTGGAACACGTCACTTTCTATGCTCCCGGCGCGCCTCGCGCGGCGTGGGGCGGATTGCGGTTCACTTTTTAGCCCGCGCGGCGTACAATAGCCAAACGTGGTCCCATGCCGCTTATTACGCAAGTTACAGTCATGTTATTACTCGCGTCTGGCGCGTTTGCGCAGGACGCGAATTTTCAAGGCGAGTGGCGCTTGAATCCATCCCGCAGCGAACTTAACGGCTCACCCGCGCCCGGCACCAAATTCCTGCACGTCCAACAGTCTCGAAACTCACTCACTTTTTCGGGCATCGATGCACCGGGCGGCACACCCGTAACAGGCACTTATCCGCTCGACGGCAAATCGGGCCGCTTCGACCGCGGTTCGAACCATGTTTCTACCAAGACCAAGTGGGAAGGCGACGCGTTGCTGGTGAACGCGCTGTTCAGCGGCGCGCAAAATTACTCCGTGGACGAACGCTGGACGCGTTCGCGCGATGGGCGCACGCTCACCATCGCCAGGACCGTGATGCGCGCCGGCAGTGAAGTTGAATCCACGCTTGTTTACGAAAACCCCGCGCTGATTGCCGCACCGGCGCCGGTCACAATCACGGTGACGGAAAGCGTGGCGCCCGCAGCGCCCGTACCCTCGCAGGCTGAACATCCCGATTACGTCATCAACCCGGGCACGCGCATCCTGATGCAGCTCACCAACGCCATCGATACGCGCCACACTATGGTGGGCGATAAGGTCTATCTGGAAACCGCCGTGCCCGTGTTCGTGAACCGCCGCCAAGTCATCCCTGCACGAAGCTATGTTCTGGGCACCGTGATCGAATCCGCGCGCGCCGGACGCATGAAAGGAAAATCGGCTCTGAATATCCGTTTTGAATCCATCACGCTCCCGAACGGCGCCACGCGCAACCTGGCATCGCGCCCCGGCAGCGTTGACGGCGCAGGCGACCTGGACCGGGCCGAAGGCCGCATCAAGGGCGAAAGCAACAAAGGCGGCGATGCCGGTAAGATCGCAAAAACGACAGCGGCCGGCGCGGGTATTGGCACGCTAGCGGGCGCAGCTGCCGGCCACCTGGGAATGGGTATGGGCATCGGCGCGGCCGCCGGCGCCATCGGTGGCTTAGCGGGGGTGCTTGGTTCGCGCGGGCCCGATGTTGTGCTGCGACCCGGCACCACCATGGAGTTCATCCTCGATCGCGAACTGCGCTTCACCGAAGGCGAACTGGTGGAGCGCGTTCACTAAATCTCCCAACAGCACTCGCCGTTGCGGTAGTAACTCACGATTCCGTCTTCACTCACTTTCAGCACATCGCCATAGTGCGACGCCGCCAACGCAGCCGTCGTGCGCCCGCCCTCCACAGCCTGTGCGTCGTCCCCCGAGGCCATCAGAATTGCTCCAAAGGTGAGCACGCGCGAATCGCGGTCCAGCACAATCGCGCCATCGATGCGGGCCATGCTTTCCAGCACCGAAGGCGGCAAATCCAGCACACGCGCGCCGCGCAGCAGATAGTGGAACTGGCCCTTGCCGCCCGCTTTCGCGGTGTGCGGCTCATCCAGCAAATCGCCCGGACGAATCAGCCGGCGCGAATCGGCGCCATCGTGCAGCACAACAAAAAGGCCGCCGCGGCGATCTTCCGCCAGGTTCAGCGCGGTGCGAAAAAGCCGCTCAGCCAAAAGCTTCCCCACGGCGCGTTCGAAGACGGCATAGCGTTCGGCCGAATCCGTCAGGCGCCAGCGGCCGTCGAGGAAACGAAACACCTCGCTACCCTCGGCGAAAATTTTCACTTCGCCATTCGGCGTCAGAACCAGGCAGACATGTCCGCCACACAAGGTAGAGCGTGTATGCGCTTCAAAGCGTGCCGCGCTGGGCACCGGCAGGTCATACGTGGCATAAGGCTTCGCCCATTCCCCCACATCCACAATCTCCACCAGCAGACCCTTGCTGTCCACCAGGGCAACGGTTTGCAAGCCATCGCACAGCCGGTGGAAACTGCGGCTGGCGGTCAGGTCGCTGCCGTAGCGCAGCGCTCCTTCGGGCAGCGAAGGCGGTACATGGCAGGGATCTTTATGCGGCCCAAACAGCAGCACGCCGGTTTCGATGCGACGATTCTCATAGGTGGTGGAAGATGCAATGCGCAGCACCTCAATCGCTTCCGTCACGCGATCACCCCGGCTGGTAAGCGCCTCAACCGAGCGGTACGGGCTGCCATCCAGGTACGCTGAAACGTAGCGATCTTCCGGCAAGCCGCGGAACAGTTGAAAGTTCTCAACGGCGCGCGCCGCATCCGTCAACAGCTGATAGCGCGTCTGCAGCACGCGACCGATCCGCCGCACCATCCGCAATTGCGATTCGGTAAATTCACAGGCGCCGGACCGCAGCGCGCGGCTCTGTCCCAGCCATTCGAACCGCAGCGCCTTGCCTTCCTCCACAATGGAAAGAATCTCCGGCGTAGCGGATTCGCTTACCCCGCGCTCATCCCAATGCGATTCTGCCAGGAAGTATTGAACGCCCCGCTCCAGCAGTTCGCCGTACAAACCGTCCGCAAACGTCACACGCGCTCAAATTCCACTTCGTCCTCATAACACCAGCCCCAATGTTCACCGGGTTCAAGCGATTGCACAATGGGGTGACCGGTCGCGCGGTAGTGTTTCGTCGCGTGCTTGTTCTTCGAAGAATCGCAGCAGCCCACATGCCCGCACGTCTTACACAGGCGCAGATGCACCCACGTATCGCCGGTCTTCAAGCACTCTTCGCAACCTTTCGTGTGCGGGGTTACGTTCTGCACCCGATCCAAATGAGTACATTGCTCCACTAATTCAGCCCTCCAGCCTTTTGCTTGGGCAGCCTGACCGTAAAGCGCGTATTGCCCGGTTCCGATTCCACGGAGACTTGCCCTTTATGCCTGTTCACGATTCTCTGCACGGTATCGAGCCCCAGGCCCGTGCCTTCGCCCACACCCTTCGTCGTAAAAAACGGATCGAAAATTTTGCGCACTACATTCGCCGGAATGCCGGTGCCGTTATCGCGCACTTCGACGCACACGGATATGGGGTCGCCCCACGTGCGCAACCGTAATTCGCCGCCCTCGGGCATGGCCTCGATCGCATTCACCACAAGGTTAGTCCACACCTGGTTCAACTCCACGCCGATACGCGCAGATTTTCGGCTGTGACCGATCGTATTCGCGCATCACCGAAATGGATTTGTGCCTCAGCTTGTAAGCCAAAATGGTCAGCGTGCTTTCCAGGCCGTCATGGATATCGATCTCCTGTTCCGGAGCCTGATCCATATACGAATAGTCTTTAATCGCCTTCACGAGTTCGAAGATGCGCGACACGCTCTGCTCGATCTCATGCACTAGGCGCGTGGCGGAAAAGGTCAGGTTCGCCCGCACCAGCGCATCTCCGAAAGCGTTGCCGGTCTCTTCGTGCAACTGGCGCAAATCTTCAATCCCGAAGCCCGCCTCCACCAGCATGGGCGTCAGGTGCCAACTTTCAGGCACCTTCAACGTGTCCAGAAACAGACCCATTTCGTCTTCGCGGTCGCTCCGTTCCAGCGAACTGCTAGGGACCGCCGAACAGCTCTCCACCGCCTCGATTCCGCGCTGTTCGAACCGGGCGATGACCTCTCGCTGCTCAGGCGTCAGCGGTTGACAATCCAACTTCAGGAAGGCCACGCGAATCCTGCTGCGCACCTCGCGCAGAGAACCGGCGGCGCGCTTGGCCGCACCCGCGGGGTTATTCAATTCGTGCGCCAATCCAGCCGAAAGCTTGCCCAGCGCCATCAGCTTTTCCTGCTGCACATCCATGCGCGTCACCTCACGCACACGGTCCGTCATCAGCCCCACAAGGCGCTGCCCCACCAGCGGCATGCGCGCAACCATCTCCGGGAAAATTTCCTTGTGAAAACGGCCGATGCGGGTGCGCACCGCCGCCCGCCCATCGCCCTGAAATGTTTGCAGCCGGGAAAATGGCAGCATCCCGGTAATGTCGCCTTCCTCCACCGGAAACACCTGCCCGTCCAGCCTGCGGAACTCGGCCGACCCTTCGAAGAACACGAACATATAGTCCGCCGGGTCACCGGGTTTGAACATGCGGCTGCCGGCTTCCAGCACAACTTCCTCACCATGGTCGGCCAGCCATTGCAAGTCGCCGCCGTCCAGATCCTGAAAGGTCTCGATCTTCTTCAAATCGGCGATGTCGATCATACATTCCCCAAATACTGGTGAACGAACTGAATCGCAATCGATCCCTCACCCACGCCCGATGCCACGCGCTTCACTGACCCCTTGCGCACATCGCCAACCGCGAAAATTCCAGGCACGCTCGTCTCAAGCAGGCCCGGGTCGCGATCCGCCACCCAACTTGCCGGAAGCTTGCCATTCTTCTTCAGGTCCGCACCGGTCATGATGAAGCCCTTCTCATCGCGCTCCACCACCCCCGCAAGCCAATCCGTATTCGGCATCGCGCCAATGAAAATGAACAGGCTGGACGCAGGCACCGTGGTTACCTGATTGCCCACGCTGCACAAAATGGAGATGCGCTCCAGCCGCTCCGTGCCCAGTGCCTCCACCACGCTCGAATGAAATTCCACTTCGATATTCGGCGTCTGGTGGATCTGATCGATCAAATATTGCGACATGGTGGCGTTCAACGAAGGCCCGCGCACCAGCATCACGATGCGCTTGGCGAACTTTGAAAAATACATGGCGGCCTGACCGGCGGAGTTCGCGCCGCCAATGATGTAAACCTCTTCATCCTGGCAGGACATCGCCTCCGTGGTCCCGGCGCCGTAATAGACGCCCGCGCCCTGAAACTTTTCCGCGCCGGGCACATCCAGCTTGCGCCATTGCACACCCATCGCCAGCAATAAGGCATGGCAGGAAATCTCCGCGCCGCCGGCCAGGCTCACAATTCGGTACGGCCCCTCAATCCGCACGCCGCTCACTTCCTGAGGTGAAATAATCTCGACGCCGAAACGCTTGGCCTGAGTCACGGCACGGCGCGCCAGGTCGCCACCGCTCAGGCCCGAAGGAAAGCCCAGGTAATTCTCGATGCGCGAGCTCAAGCCTGCCTGCCCGCCAGGCGCCTCGCGTTCCACAATCACGGTTTTGAGCCCTTCGGAAGCTCCATAAACCGCAGCCGCCAAGCCGGAGGGCCCGCCGCCCACAATCACTACGTCGTAAAAATCTGTCAGTGCATGCGTGCTCAAACCCACGCGCTCCGCCAGTTCCTTCTGGCTCGGTTCCGGCAGATGCGAACCGTCCTGAAATAGAACAGCCGGCAAGCGCGCGGCATCGGCCCCAATCTGGTCCAGTGCCTGCCGCACCTCCGGGTCGCGCTCGGCGGCTTCGGCGTCCATCCAGTGATACGGCACGTGGTTCTTCGCCAGAAAATCCCTGAGCTCATAACTCTTTGGCGACCATCGGTTTCCCACCACTCGCAGACCGGTAAACGGAGGCCGGTAATCGGCCAGCCAGTCTTCCAGCAGATCGTCCAGCACCGGATAGAGATTCTCCTCCGGCGGGTCCCAGGGCTTCAGCAGGTAATGCTGTATCTTGGCCTCGTTGATTGCTTTAATTGCGGCGTCGGTATCGGCGTACGCGGTCAGCATCGCGCGCTTCGCGTCCGGAAACAAAATCATTGCTTGTGTGAGGAATGCCACACCGTTCATCTGCGGCATCCGCTGATCCACCAGCAGCAGCGCCACGGTATCGTTTCGTTTCTTGAGTTCCTGAAGTGTGTCCAACGCCGATTTTCCGGAGTCGGCCCGCAATACGCGATATTTCTCCGCGTAGCGGCCCCGCAAATCGCGTTCTACGGAACGAAGCACCTCCGGATCGTCGTCTACAGTGAGAATCGCCGGTTTTGCCATCTGTTTTAGCTTAGATGCAGCCGGAGGCCGGAAAGTGTCCGCTGCCCGAAACTTCCGCCCTAAAGTTCCTGAACGGGAGGCCGATAGAACCTGTGAGTGAGTCAGATCCGTTCAAATTGGCGCAAGGCTCTGCTGGCGGTCTGCATGCTTCTTATGGCCGGCGGCTCTCCGCACGCTCACTGGCCGGCGCGCGTACGGCGGGTTTTTGTGGTAGGCACGGATTCTGCGCCGCCTTATTATTTCCAGAAGCCGGACGGGTCCATCGCCGGTGTAGCCATCGAAGTATTCACCAAAGCTTCGGCGAAGCTGGATTTCGACGTTCGCTTCGTACACCTTTCCGGACCACCCGATAAGTTTCTTCTCTCCCATTCCGTCGATTTCTGGCCCATCCTGACCATTACCGGCCAACGACTGAAAGATTTTCACATGACGGAGCCTTGGCTCTATAACACCTTCTGTCTGCTTCGCCGGAAAGGAGGACCACTTCCCACCGGGTCCGGCCTCCGTATTGCGCACTGGGTAAATCCGGTGAATGCCGCGAATGCCAAGCGCTTTTTCCCAGGTGCGGTTCACCTGCCGCAGCCGAATCGCGATCAAGTGATGGCCGCCGTTTGCGTGGGGCTGGCGGATGGCGGAATTATTGAGACGCGCGTTCTGGACAGTCTTTTGATGGATCGCCCCAGCCCCTGCAAAAACATTGCCCTTGCCAGGCAGTCTATTCCAGGCGCCGCTTTCCCTATGGGTATCGCCGCCGTAAAATCCTCAGGGCGCGAAGCCGATCTTCTGCTGAAGGAAATTACCCGCATGGCGAATTCCGGCGAACTGGCCCAAATTTTCGAAAGCTGGTCGAGCATCTCCGCCAATGAAATCAACTCCATCGCGGCCATGAACTCAGCACAGCAGAAAACGCGCTTTGCTTATGCGGGACTGATACTGCTCTTGATTTCGGGCAGCGTCGTCGTACTGCAATTTCGGCGTGTGGATAAGGCTTATGCGCTCGCCAAGAGCGAATTCGCGGAACGAAAGCGCGCGGAAGAGGCGCGCCGCATTGCGGACCGTACCCGTAACACCGTACTCGAAGGCGCGGGAGAAGGCATTTGCGGCCTGCAGGTTTCCGGCCTCACAACCTTCATCAACACCACGGCTGCCCGGCTACTGGGGCTGCCCACCCCGAATCCTGGCGTTTACGATTTTCATTCGCTGGTCCACGGTAGCGACCTTGCCTTGTGCCCCGGCCATTCCTGCATCTTCAACCACGATCAACACGCCATCACCAACATGCGCGTGGAAACAGATCTCTTCCAGCGTGCCGATGGTTCCAGCTTCCCGGTCGAGTTCATCTTCTCGCCGTTGATTGAAGATGGCCGGTATACCGGGTCTGTGGTCACGTTTCGCGACATCTCCGCCCGAACCCAGGCCGATGCTCTCGAACAGGATCGAAATGTGGTTCTGGAGATGCTGGCGCAGAGCGAACCGCTGGATGCTGTGTTCCAGGCGATCGCGCGGCTGCTGGAGACGCAGGCGCCGGGCCACCATTGCGTCATCATGACCGCCCAGGATCGTACGCTTCACTTGCGTGCCGCACCGACGCTTCCCGCGTCCATGAACCGCGCGCTGGAGTCCGTTGCCATCGGTCCCGGCTCTCTTGCCTGCGGTACGGCCGCTCATACTTCCCGGCCGATTCTGATTGCCGATATCGAAACCGATAAGTCGTTTCGAAGCCATCGGGCCGATGCGGCGGAGAGCGGTCTTAAGTCTTCCTGGTCATACCCCATCCTGTCGGGCGCGAACGAAGTGTTGGGCACTGTCGCGCTCTATGGAACCGTGGCCGCCGTCCCCGACCATCGCCACCAGACGCTTCTCGAAATCGCCAGCCGCCTGGCAAGGCTCGCCATCGAACAAACACGTCTCACCCAGCAGTTGCATCGTCAGGCCAACTACGATAGCCTCACCGGTCTACCCAATCGGCTGCTATTTAAACAGCGTCTACTGCAAGCTCTGGCAACCGCGCGCGCCGGTAAAGGCATCGCCGCCGTGTTCTATATCGATCTGGATCGCTTCAAGCAGATTAACGACACGCTCAGCCACCATGTGGGAGACCAGTATCTCTGCCAGGTGGCGCAGCGTTTGAGCGGAGTGTTGCCGGAAGCCGCAACGCTGGCCCGCTTGGGTGGCGACGAATTTTCAGTGGTGGTCCCGGCTATTACGCCAGTCGCCGCGGAGCAGTTGGCGCGTGCGCTGCTTGACGCCATGACTCAGCCCTTTTCCATCGAGGGCTACAGTCTTTTCGGCACCGCCAGTGTGGGTATCGGGTTTTCCACCCCCGAAAGTACGGCGGCTGAACTGCAGAGTTGCGCCGATCAGGCCATGTACCGCGCCAAGGGCCTGGGCAGAAACCGCTACCAGTTTTATTCGGTGGACATGTCGCGCGGCGCGATGGCCCAATTGGAAACAGAGCACATTCTGCGCGAAGCTCTGGAAAAGAACAGCTTCCAACTCCATTACCAGCCGCAATGCCGTCCCAACGGCGAACTGATCGGCATGGAGGCGCTCATCCGCCTTCCGCACCCCGAACGCGGCTTCATTCCACCCATGGAATTCATTCCAGTGGCCGAAGAGACTGCCCTCATCGTTCCTATCGGCGCGTGGGTGCTGCGGGAAACCTGCCGGCAAATTGCTTCCTGGCGGGATGAAGGCGCGCCCATGGTGCCCGTCGCCATCAACGTTTCCGCCGCCCAACTTTCGCAGGGCAACTTCACCGCGCAAGTCGCCGCCGTTCTTCAGGAGTTTCACCTTCACCCGTCTTCCATAGAGATTGAGCTCACAGAATCCATGATCATGGGCAACTTTGACGATTCGCTGTCTCAGATGCTGCAGTTGCGCGAACTCGGCGTCCCCCTTTCGATTGACGATTTCGGTACCGGCTATTCCTCGCTCAGCTATCTGCATCGCCTGCCCATTCAGACCATTAAGGTGGATCAATCCTTCGTGCGCGCCATGGATGCCGAAGTGAGCACCAGGCCGCTGGTGGAAGCCATCATAGCCGCCGCGCGCAGCCTGAAATGCAACGTTATCGCCGAAGGAGTGGAGACCGAATCGCAATGTCAGGAGTTGGCCCGCATGGGTTGCGACCGCATGCAGGGCTATTTCTTCGGCCGGCCAGTTCCGCCTGACCGGGTGCTTGTGCCGTATCTGTTGGAGCTGGCCTGCTAGCTAGCCGCTAATCCAGATCGAACGCGCGCTTCGGTGGCTTCTTATCGCCGCTCTGCTTCACATCTTTCAGCAGCTCATCGAACTTGCGGCTCAGCAGCGTACTCTGCCCGCGCTCGGCCTCCATCTGTTTTTGAAACACTTCTTCGCGCCGGCCGGAAGCGCCCTTCAGCTTCTCCACTTCCGCCGCCAGATCTTCAATCGCGCGCGGCTTCTCAACTGTCTTATGTGAAATTACCGCCTTGGTCACGGGATCGATCTTCAGAATGGCTTGGCAGCAAGGGCAGGGAACTTCAAACATTGCTCCACCATACTACCGTTCGCCTCACTCCGCGACGACATCCGCGCCGCACGTTACAATTCTCTCTATGTTCAAAGGTATGGAACACACGGCGATCGCCTCGCCCAATCCCGAGGCCCTCGCCAACTGGTACGTCGCGAACCTCGGCTTCATTATCAACTTTTCGTACGCCGGCAATTTTTTTGTCAAAGCTCCCAACGGCACAATGCTCGAAATCATTCTCGCCGAAGGAGAGCGCGCCGCCGAAAATAAGCCGGACCGAATGAAGTCGCCCGGCATCCGGCACCTGGCCATCGCCGTCGATAACTTCGATGAGGCTCACGCCCAACTGAAGCAGAAGAACGCCACCTTCACCGGCGAACCGTTCACCACGCAAGGCAACCGTCTGGTGTTCTTCACCGACGCCGACGGTAACTTGCTGCACCTGATCGAGCGCGAAACGCCCCTCCCCTAAGAGCACACATTGCTCACACGGGTTTTCAAAGCTTTCCAATATCGAAACTTCGCGCTGCTCTGGAGCGGAGCCTGCCTGTCCAGCATCGGCACCTGGATGCAGATCGTCGCGCAGAGCTGGCTGGTGCTGGAAATTTCAAAGTCGCCTTTTCTGCTGGGGCTCGATACTTTCCTCGCGCAAATCCCCATCCTGCTGTTCTCGCTGGTGGGTGGGGTCGTGGCCGACCGCATGGATCGCCGCCGGCTTCTGCTCGCCTCCCAATACGTCCAGATGACGTGCGCGTTTATCCTGGCCGGCCTGCTTTACGCGCACGCCGTGCAGATCTGGCACATTCTGATTCTGTCGTTCGTCACCGGCAGCGCGCAATCCTTCGGCGGCCCGGCCTACCAGGCGCTGGTGCCCAGCCTGGTGAAAAAGGAGGACCTGCCGAACGCCATCGCGCTCAACTCCATACAGTTCAACCTGGCCCGCGTCATCGGCCCTGTGCTGGGCGGCCTGGCGTTTGAAAAGCTCGGCCCGGTTTGGTGCTTCGGCCTGAACGGCGTATCGTTCATCGCGGTGATTGTTTCCCTCCTGCTCCTGCGTATCGATTTCACGCCCTCGCGCACCGGCGTCTCCATGCTCAACAGCATGCGCGAAGGGTTCCAGTTCATCAAGGGCCAGGGAGCCATGTCGGGCCTTATCGTTCTGGCCTTCTGTATGACGGGTCTCGGCATTCCGCTGATTACGTTTTTGCCGGTGTTCGCGAAGAGCATTTTCCAGGGCGGCCCCGAAACATACACGTGGCTATTAGCCGCCTCCGGCCTGGGCTCCGTCACCGGCGCGCTGATCGTCGCCGCCATCGGGCAGATCAAAAACAAAGGGCAAGTGGCCCTGGTCATGCTGCTCTGTCTCGGCTTGGCGATGGGAGCGTTCTCGTTCTCCAAAACGCTCCCGCTCAGCTGCATCTTCCTCTTCGTAGCCGGCGCGGCGCTCATCGGCGGCTTCGCCATGATCAGTTCACTAGTGCAACTCATCACCACCAACGAAATGCGTGGCCGCGTGATGAGCGTATATAACGTGGCCTTCCGCGGCGGGATGCCGATCGGCAGCCTGATTTCAGGCTGGCTGGTGCCGCTCTACAGCGCCCCGCATGTCATCGCCGCCAATGGCATTCTGCTGGTGTTGCTGGGTTCATATTTCCTGATCTTTCAAAGAAAAGTGGCAGCGCTGTAAGGCTGGCCTGCGCCGCTGCGTCCGCCGGGGTAGCTTCAACAATACGGTCGATTGGAGGTGAATTAGTTTTGGCGGCGTTCCTCGTCGCTAAGCGCGAAGATAAATTCTCCTCCAGAAGCAGGCTCAAGCAAAATTACCCCGGCGCCCCACGTCAGCCAACAACCGATACACTGCCGGAAAATCAGCCGGTTCCAGGTCAGGGTAGTCGTCGGGGATCTGCTCCTCTGTCATCCCGGCGCCCCGCCAACCAAGGACATTCCAGACTGTAATTCGCAGGCCGCGAGCCGGCCCGCCATCTCAGAACTCGATTGGGTACCAGCGGGTTGGGAAGAGATCGCCAGAGGGGTGGGGACTGGCACCATTGGTTCCTATAATCGGCATGGAAGCGGACAGCCTGCTTGAGCCCAGACGGCCACCGGCTAACCTGAGCGTTCGCCGGGTCGCCGGTGACAAAGGCGCGCGGGACTTGGCGATCCTTAACGCACGTGCCTATCGAATGCCGAAGGAACTGCGGGATTGGCAGGGTAAGGGGTACGCAGAAACGATAGTGCGCCATGCCGTCGCGCAAGGCCAGCGCTCGATGGATATCCGACGCACCACCCTGCACGCATCCATGATGGGGTACCCGCTTTATCAGGCGATGGAATATACGCCAGGTCCACATCTGGTCATTTCCGGACCCGGTAACTAAACCTGGCTCGGCCGTTAGCCGCCTGGAGTGTGGCGTATTGGCACGCGAACGCCCTTCCTCCGCGCCTCTGCGTGCCCCCTCTCAGCCCGATCTTGCCCACTCGCCCCAAGCTCTCCACTAAACTAAAATCATGCGAACCGTTGTCTTCGCCACGCTCTCACTCATTGCCGCGTTCTCCCTCGCCCTCGCCGCCGATTCCGAACTGGAACGCGCGCGCGACAAGCAGGACCGGCCCGCCCTCGACCGCATCGCCGCCCAGTATGCCGCCGGCGCTCAATCCGCCCTCAAGGACGCCGACGCGCAGTATCGCGCCGCTCTCGCCGCCTCGTACAACGCGGAAGTCGCCCTTGAAGTAAAGGATAAAGAACGTGCCCGCCGCGCCGCCGAATCCGGCATCGCGCCCGCCGAACGCGCCATCGGCCTCAAGCCCGCAAATGGTGAATATTACCGTGTTCTCGCCACCCTTTACGGCCAGGTCATCCCGGCCAATCCCATGGCGGGCATCTCTTACGGCAAGAAGGCCAAGGAAGCCATCGGAAAGGCGCTTGAACTGTCGCCCAAATCCGCCACCGTCCGCATGGCCGAAGGCGTCGGGAACTATTACATGCCCGCCATGTTCGGCGGCGGCCCCGACCTTGCCGCGAAGAATTTTCGCGAAGCCATCGCGCTCGATCCGAAGAACGCCGAAGCCTACCTTTGGCTCGCGCTGGCGCAGAAGAAACTGCACAAAAACGCGGATGCGCGCCAATCGCTCGCAAAATCGCTTGAACTGAACCCCGCGCGCGTTTGGGCCAAAGATCAGCTCGAAAAGACGCCCGCGCAGTGAACAACCGCCTGGTTGCACTCCCCATTGCAGCCATCATTGCAGCCATCGCGCTTTTCAGCTTTTTCGTCTTCCCGGGCCACACTTACCTCACGCAGGATACGCAGATTTACGTCGCCATCCTCGAAAATCTTTGGGACCCTACCGCGCTCTCGCATGACCTGCTGGTCGGCCACTCCCACGTCGCCTATACGCTCTACGATGAGTACGCCATCGCCCTCCGCTGGCTCACGCATTCCAATTTTCAGGCGGTTCTCGAAATCACTCAGATCTTGTGCCGCGCGCTCGGCATCTGGGGCGTCTATCTGCTTGCCTTGCGCATTCTCGAATCCCGCTGGCAGTCTCTGGCCGTCGCCGCCATCTGCTCGGGCGGTGCGGAAATTTGGGGCCCGGCCGTGCTCTTCGTCGAATTCGAACCCAGTCCCCGCGCCTTCGCCATACCGCTGGTGTTCCTGGCGTGCGGTCTGGCCGCACATGGTTTTTATCGCGCAGCCGCCGCTGCCGCCACCATTGGCTTCGTCCTGCATCCCACCTCCGTCGCGCCTTTCTGGCTCTGCCTGGCGTTGCTCCGCCAATGGAAGATTGGGTTCGTTTCGCTATTTTCCGGCCTCGCCCTCATCGCCATCGGCGCCCATTTCCAGCCCGGTCTCGGCGAACGCCACATGGTCTTCAGCCGCGTCCCGCCCGCGGTTGAAGCCATCCAACGCACCCGCGCTGCCTACAATTGGATCGGCATGTGGTGGAGCTTGGAATGGCCCAAATATCTGGCGTGCACAGCCGTTGGAACGTTCGCCTTTCTTCGCTCCGGGGCTGGCCGCGCGCGCAAGCTTCTGCCCTTTTTGGTCGCTCTTCCAGTTCTGGGCTTGCTCAGCGCTCCCGTTTCGTACTTGCTGCTTGACCGGATGAAATGGTCCGCCGTGCCGCTCATTCAGCCCGCGCGCCTGCTGCTGTTCACCGTCGCTGTGTCCATTTTTCTGGCTGCGGTCGCGGCATTCCGGGCACGCACTCTCGCCGAACGCGCGGTCTGGTTCGCGCTCGCGCTCACGCCGGCCATCGCCGCTCCCCGCCCGCGCCGCGTGCCCACCCCACAGCTCATCGAATTCAGCCGCTGGGCCGCCGCCAACACGCCCAAGGACTCCGTCTTCCTCTTCCCGAACGCCGGCAAATCGCTCGAACCCGGCTATTTCCGCTCCCGCGCCTTGCGCGCCGTTTATGTCGATTGGAAGGGCGGGGGACAAGCCAATTTTCTGCCGGATATGGGCTTGGAATGGTGGCGCCGCTATCAGGATGCGATGCGCAAACCGCAACCTTTGCAGCATTACCGGGCGCTCGGCATCGATTATATTGTGCAGCCCGGCAGCCCCTACCACGTCCAGCGCGTCCCATGAGCTCTTACGACGCCTTCGCCTGGCTTTACGACCGCTACTGGGCCGCGCCCCTGCAACAGTGGGAAATGCCCGCGCTTGACCGGTTGCTGCTAAACCATCTCCCCATGGCATCGCACATTCTCGATCTGTGCTGCGGCACCGGCCATCTGGCGCGCGAACTGGTACGCCGCAAGTTTCTGGTCACCGGCATCGATAATTCCGCCGGAATGCTCGAAATGGCGCGCATGAACGTGCCCGAAGGCGCAACTTTCCTGCTGCAAAATGCCTCCAATTTTCAGCTTCCCCAGCCCGTGGATGCCGCGCTTTGCACCTTCGACAGCATCAATCATCTGCTCGATCGCGAGCAGGTTTTGGCTTCGTTCCTGCAAATTTCGCGCGCTCTGAAGCCGGGCGGCCGCTTCGTTTTCGACGTTAACACGCCCGCCGCTTATCGTGAACAGTGGTCCCAAGTGGCCAATGTGATTGAGCCCGATCACGTCTTTTTCCTGCGCGGTCATTATGATCCCCACGCGCGTCGCGGCCACACCGAGCTCACCATCTTCCGTCTTACCGGCCCCGCCTGGCAGCGTACCGACGTGCAATTCCAGCAGCGCCCCTGGGAAATTCCAGAGCTGACGGCGCTCTTGCACCAGGCCGGATTCCGCGAAATTGAGCATTGGCGTGCCGCCGAAGACTTGCAGCGGGAAGGGCCTTACAGCACGGGCCGCTGCTACGTCCGCGCCGTGAATGGCCCGCGAAGTGTCTAACTTAACTGTGCTTGCTGACAGTTCTCAACGTTGCTTACCCTCTTGCTCCGGTGCGCCCCGATACGGCGGGCGGCGCCGAACAAGTGGTCGCCATGCTCGACCGCGCGCTCTCCTTGGGCGGCCACCGCTCCCTGGTCATGGCTTGCCAGGGCTCCGTAGCCGTGGGTACGCTGATTGAAACCGAGCGCCCCGCCGGCACTCTTACAGACTTCGTTTCCCACAAACTGCGCACCGCTTACCGCCAGGCCGTTACCGAAGCGGTTCGCCAATACCGCCCGGATGTGGTCCATCTGCACGGAATCGATTTTGTCCATTACCTGCCGCCCGCCGGTGTGCCCGCCGTGGTAACGCTGCACCTGCCTCCTTCCTGGTATCCGCCCGCCATCTTCTCCTTAGACCGGCCCGAAACCTGGCTGCATTGCGTCTCCAGCGCTCAACGCCGCGATTGTCCCGAAGCCGGTAATTTGCTCCCCACCATAGAAAATGGGGTACCCAATTTGGCTTCGTTCCCTCAAATTCGCCGCCGCGGCTTTGCCGTCACTCTCGGCCGCATTTGCCCAGAAAAGGGTACCGATACTGCCATACGAGCGGCCCGTGCGGCCGGCGTGCCCATTGTGGTGGCGGGTCAAACTTTCCCTTACGAAGCTCACGTGCGTTATTTCGAAGAGCAGATCAAGCCGCTGCTCCGCCGCCCTTGTGCCCGGTTTATCGGCCAGGTAGGCCCGCGCGCCAAACGGCGCCTGCTTTCCGCCGCCGCTTGTGTTCTCATCCCCAGCAACGTTGCGGAAACCAGTTCGCTGGTGGCCATGGAAGCCGCCATGTGCGGAACCCCGGTGGTGGCGTTTCGCATGGGCGCGCTGTCCGAAATTGTCGAACATGGCCACACCGGGTATCTGGTGGATACCGAAGCCGGGATGGCTGAAGCAATCTCCCGCTGCTCCGCAATCGACCCCCGCGCCTGCCGCGAAGTGGCGCGTCACCGCTTTACTGAGGCTCGCGCGCAAGCCGAATACCTGCGCATGTACGAGGGGTTGGTGAATGAATACGTCCGCGCTTGAGGCGCTGGAACCTGCCTGGGAGCGGCTCTGGCAGAAAGATACGCGTGCCACTCCGTTCCAATCGCCCGCGTGGCTTATCCCCTGGACGCGGTACTTGTGGGGCGGCGGAGAACTGATTCTGAATCAAGAATATAGCGGCCAAAATCTCACCGGATTCCTCCCTCTTTTTCGCTGGGGTACCGAACGCACGCAGCTCTCTTTCCTAGGTGCCGGGGTCAGCGATTACGGCGACTATTTGGGTTCGTTCCCTCATTTTTTGTTACCGGCCGATGCGGTCCTCGAAGAGGTCAGGCCCGGTTCTCCGCTCCTGGCTGCGGGCGAAGCGGTTCCCTGTTCCGTCTGTCCGGTTCTCGATCTGGCCCATTACCCAGCCACGCTGGACCCCAAGCTGAAAGCCGATCTGCGCCGGGCCCGCAACAAGCTTGCCGGCCGTCCTCATCGCTTCACACTCGATGCCGATCTACAGGCGTTCTTTCACCTCTATCAACTCCGCTGGGGCGCGCCTTCCAATCCGAAGCTAAACCCGTTCCAGACCGAAGTGGCCCAGCGCTTCAACGAACGCGGCATGTTGCGCCTGCACGTCCTTCACATCGATAGCGAACCCGCCGCAGCCATCTTCGGCATCGCCGCGCACCGCGTGTTGTACTTCTACCTGAGCGCCTTCGATGCGCGCTTCACCAGGCTCAGCCCTGGCGCTCTCCTGCTGGCTCACGCCATTGAATGTGCCAAGGCCGAGGGCGCGACGCATGCGGATTTTCTGCGCGGAGCCGAACCTTACAAGTACCTCTGGGGCGCCGAAAACCGCATCAACTACACCGTCTCGACGGGGCGGCCGGAGTGAGGATTGTTCTCAGAGGCGCCGGCGCTCACGCAAGGCTTGCGTCACTTCCCGATGGCAGCGCAGGCAAAGCGTCCGGATGTTCGAAAGGTCGCACTCGCCGCCACCTTCCACAACCGGCAGAATGTGGTCGGCATCCCACAGGGTCTTGCGATTCATCCTGGTCAGATTCCACTTGGCCAGCATGTCCGCCCGCCGGTCGCCCCGTGCCCGTTTCAGCCGCAGCCATGCTTCATGGGTATCCACGCGGCACACGGCGCAGATGGCACGGTCACGCTTCAGGACGCATTCGCGCAGATAGCCAGGGTCGGTGCGCAGCTTCCATTCATGCACGCACCATTCGGAACAGAAGGTGCGCTTCGGCGGCGGCACTTCAAGCGAACACCAGCGGCAAAGAGCACGCCCGTTTTCGCCCTGCGGCAACTCCGTCCGCGCGACGCGTCCTCCGGGCATGGTGCGGGCTGTACTCACAGATTCTGTTTTACCGCATCTTGTGAGAAAGAACTTTACAATGTAAAGTTCTTATCGCATACTAAGCGGCGTGACCCTCTTTGAGCCCCTCTTCCTGCTTTGTGTTTTGGCGCTGCTCGCCAGCCTTGCCCGCCTGGTGCAACTGCTCGTTACGCGCCGGCCCGTACGGTCGCTGGCGATACGAATCGCAAGCTGCATCGCTGCCTATTTTGCGATGCTGATCACTGTCTCGGTGCTTTCGCCCGCTCGCGTTTACCAACCTGGCCAGCCGCAGTGCTACGACGAGTGGTGCCTGGCTGTCGACAAGGTGGAGCACGCCGATGGCGCTTTACGGGTCCACCTGAACGTGATGAGTGAAGCGAAGCGCGTCACGCAGCGTGAGTTCGGAGTTGAGGTCGATTTACAGGACGAGAGCGGCCGGCGCTATGCTCCTATTGCCGAGTTCGGGACACCCATCGATTCCTCCGTTGGGCCGGGAGAGCGCTTCCGCGCTGGCCGCGTCTATCGCCTGCCGGCTGGCGCGCGCGAATCAGCTATCGTGCTTAAACACGGGGGGCCGGGGCTTTTGGTGATCGCCGACCGGGGGAGCCTGTTTCATCGACCGAGCCGGATGCTGCTACCCGCGCCAACACCGTGAGCCAGCGCTTGCGTTCGCCCGGCTTATCGAAATTGCCCTTCCAGTACTTCTCGAATTTCGCCGATTTCTCTGCGATGCGCGCGTTCAGAAACGCCTTCACTTCCGCGGAGTCATCGGGCGTAAGCCAAGCGAGCGCCGTGGCTGCGTCGTTAATTTCACCAAGCGCATCCTGTACCGGCTTCAGCCGCTTCATCAGCGTTCCAAAAGCCGGTCCGTAGGTTTCTTCGAAGAGTTCCAGCGTGTAGCGAAAGTGCTTCGTCTTCAAGCGAAAGGCATGCAATTCTTCAGGCTTCTTATCGCCCGCCCACAGCGCGCTTCCGGCGGCGAAATACGCAACGGCCATTTTGGGCAGTGCCACGGCGGCGTTTTCTTCCACCGTCAGCTTTCCGCGCCAGGGCGATTTCATTTCGTCTTCACGATACCGCGCCATTGCTTGGCGCGCTCTTTCTCCGTCCACGCCACGATCTTATCGGTCAGCGCGCTCTGCCATTCCTGCTTCTCCGCCTTCAGGCGAACGAAGAGTTTGTCCTCTGGCGCCACGCCCGCTTTCACGAAAAGCTCACCGGCGATATCGCGATTCCGCACCTCCGCCGCCAGTTGCATCAGCTTGCGCAGTTTGCGGCGCAGACGGCCGGCCTCGCCGCGTGGATAAAGCTCCTCAAACGCGCGCAGGCACTCGCTTAAGCGCCGGATGCTGGTACGCAGATCGTGCACGCTCTCTTCATCCGCGCTTCGTTCCGCCGCCGCTGCCATCCTCTCTTCCACCTTCGCGATCAGGTGCCCGGATTTCGCGCGCACGAACCGCTTCAAGGTGAGCGGTTTAGGCGCGGACACGCGTAAGGACGATGGACCGGTTGTAGACTTGCTGGAAGAATTCGCCCGCACGCTCCGCCGCCCACGCTTCAAGATCGACATTCACGTTTGAGTGCAACTTCAAGACCACTTCGGAAGAACGCACTGCGCAATCCAGAGATTTGATTCTTTGGCCGCGGCTGCGGTCCAGGTTGTCGGCGATGCGCAGAAGCGGCGCGAGCAGCGTCACTGCGCGGCGGCTTTCCTGATCGAGCGATTGCCAGTTCGGGTGTTCGAGAGTCGGCGTAGCCTTGCGGTGATAGCGGCACAGGTTCGCAATCACTTCGCGCTCCCGCTCAGTAAAGCCGGGCATGTCGGAGTTCGAGACCAGATAGTAAGAGTGCTTGTGGTGTCGCGTATCGCTGACGAAGTGCCCTACATCGTGCAGGTGCGCCGCCGCTTCCAGCAGGCGCGAATAGTGATGCGGCAGTTTGTGCAGAGGCTCAAGCGCCGTGAACAGCTCGACGGCCAGCCGCGCCACTTTGCGCACGTGTTTCAGAGACACGCTGTAGCGCGTGCTCATGCCTTCCACCATTTCGCGCTGATCGCGGTTCATCTGCGTGGCGGCCAGGCCCGTGTTGCGCGCGATTAAATCGGCAATGATGCCATCGCGCACGCCGGCGGCTGAATAGTAAAGGGAGGGCAGGGCCAGATCGCGCAGCACACGGTTCAGCACTGCCGCGCCGGCGATGATAATTTCGGCGCGCCGCGGCCCAATGCCGGTCACCTTGCGGCGTTCGGCCAAGGGCTTTTCGCTCAAGTCCGCATAGAGCGCGCGAAGCTGGGCAGCGGAACAGCGCAGCTTATCGGCCATGTCGCGTTTCGCTCGCGTGACCTGATTCACCGCCGCGACAACCGCCGCCGCCGTCGCGGACGTAGCAATCACGCGGTCGATTTTGGTATCGCCGATCTTGCGCAGCGTGGGCGCCAGGCGTTCGGCGATGTACTCTTCCAGGCGGTGCAGTTCTGTATCTTTCGGCGGGTCGGTCTTGAGGAACAGCTCGGTCAGGCGGAGCGCTCCCAGTTGCTTTGAGGCCGCCAGCAGGATGCGCCCCTTTTCGCTGAGGATGATCTCCGCGCTGCCGCCGCCGATATCGATCATCAGCACGCGCTGGCGCGAATGAGGCCAGCGGCTTTGCACGCCCAGGTGGATGAGCCGCGCTTCCTCCTGGCCGGAGATGATTTCAACGGGCGTGCCCGCTGCCGCCGAGATGCGCGTCAGGAACTCGCGCTGATTGCTGGCATCGCGCACGGCGCTGGTGGCCACGGCGCGGATGGCGGCGGGCTCATAGCGGCGGTACGTGAGAGCCATCCCTTCCAGCGCGCCAGCTAGAAAATCCATGGCTTCGGCGCTGATGCGGCCGGTGCGGAACACGCTGGCGCCCAGGCGCGTGACCTGCCGTTCCGAAACCAGAATGCGCGCGGGAGACAGCACGCCGGTTGGGGAAACGGTCACCTCGGCAACCTCAAGGCGGACGGAATTACTGCCAATGTCAATCGCGGCGTAACGAGGCATGCAGGAGGGCTGAAGTTATAATAGCGGCAGTTTCCAACATGCGGCTCTATCTTTTACGACACGGGATTGCAGAGGAAAAAAGCGCATCGGGGCGGGACCGCGACCGCGAGTTGACCGGCAAGGGCCGCACCGAATTGAAGCGCGTTCTGGAAGTGGCTTCGCATGCGAAAGTGGAGCCGTCATTGATCTTGACCAGTCCCTATGCGCGCGCTCGCGAAACGGCCGCAATAGCCAGGAAGGCGCTGGGCACGGGCGAGGATCTTGTCGAGACCAAGGCGCTGGTGCCCGAAGGCGAGCCGCAGAGCGTCTGGGCGGAAATCTGCGACCACCGCAAAGAAGAATCGCTGATGCTGGTGGGGCATAACCCTTTGCTGGAGCAGATGGTGGCGCATCTGTTGGGGACGCCTACGCTGCGGTTCCAGTTCGAGAAGGCGGCCATTGTAGCGATTGAGATAGGGAACTTTCGCGGTGAGCCGGATGGTGTGCTCCTGTGGGTGCTCACGCCTGCCTTTGCGAAAGATTAGCGTGGCCCCGGTTTGAATTGAAGTCGTAGCGCCTGGGCGAAGCGCGGTGCAATGTCCAGCATGGAGAGTACACCCAATTTTTCGGCGTGGATACCGGGGCCGCTCATGATGAAGGTGGCGCGTGGACCGGGGCGGCCGGGCCAGTAGCCGTGCGTGCCGATTTCATACGGCTTGCCGTATAGCGCGCCGGAAGCCGCGGGGCTGAACAAATAGCCATCGGCGGGCTCGTAGACGGCAAGCGGTTGCGGCGAATCCGGCATGAACTGTTTCCATTCGGCGGCGGGAATTGGGCGGCCGATGCCGTTGGCGGGGTCTTTGCGCAACTCTTCCAACTGAGCTGCAACCGAAGCGTCTGTTGTAGAAACCAGAAAGGACGTGACGTTCACCGGGCCCGCTCCTTTGAGCAGAGTCTTGAGCGCGACCGTCTTCTCAACGGGGATGAAGCCATGATCGGAAACCAAGGCAATGGCCGTATCGCCGGGCAGCACACGCAGGATGTTGCCGATCAGTTCGTCGGTCCATTCGAGCATGGCGTTCGATGCCGGCGAGAAGGGCTGGGTGTCGTGCTCTTCGGCATCGAGATCGACGAAGTGAACGGCAGTTAAAGCAGGGTGCTTTTCGGCAAGCAGATACATGGTGGCGAGCGCACGTGTCCGGTCATCCATCCATTGCTGGCGGAAGGACGGGTATTTCGCCGCGATAGCCGTGACCAGGCCGGGCGTGCTCTTCGATTCAATGGCTGACAGATCCATCGCGCCGCCCTGCCGCTTGAGGAAGTACTCCGGCAGATTCCAGGTGACGGGCGCATCGACCGTGACGGGCCAGGTGACGGCCGCAGTGGTGACTCCGGCGGCTTTCGCGGCGTCCCAAAGTGTTGCCGCTTTCAGCAGGTTGTAGGTCCAGTAGTAACCGGCGCCGCCCGGCTGTTGGTTGCCGAGTATGCCATGCACGCGCGGCGGCATACCGGTTAAAAGCGTGGTGTGCGAAGGCCAGGTCACGGTGGGCACTTCGCCGACGACACCGCCATCTGCCCATGCTCCTTCGCGCATCAGACGGCGGATGTTTGGAATCTTGAGGCCGAGCCGGTCGGCATCGCGCAGGTAGCGGTTATCGAGGCCGTCGACAGAGAGCACCAGCAGCTTTGTTGGCTGACCGGCCGCATTCAGCAGGGTCAGAAGGAACAGCGCGGCCAGCTTCAGAAACGTACCCGCGCGCCGAGTTGAATTTGCCTAGAATCGGTGGCGCTGGTGATGCGGCGGAAATCGGCCGCGTTGGCGTTGTTGACCACTGCGCCGGTGCAGCCACCGGTGGTGCAGGCGACATTCAGACTATTGAACAGATTCTCCGCTTCGGCGATGATTTCGAGGCCGAGCCGTTCGCGCAGCTGGAAGGTGCGGCTGACGCGCAGGTTCACTTCCTGAAAGCCATAGCCTGGCGTATCGTTGCGGCCGCGGAAAAGCGGGCGATCGTTGTTCACGGAATCGCCATTCAAATCGCTGCCGGCGACGGCGTTGATGGGGAAGCTGGACGTCCAGGTGACGTTCGGCGCGACCAGCCAACCGTTTACCGCCTGGCCCGCGAAGCCGGTGAGCGTGGCATGAGGCTGCCAAACGCCCTGCAGCACAAAGCGGTGCCGCTGGTCGCTGGAGGAGAGGCCATAGTCCCGCTTCAGGTTGGTGGAATCGGTGACGGGGCTGCCGGTATCGCCGGTGGAATCGTTGGTGTTGAAAGCGTACCCCAGCGTGTACGAAGCCGTGAATTGCAGGCCGCGTGAGAAGCGCTTGTTTACGGCGACGAAGCCACCGTAGTAAGTGGAATTCGCGATGGAGGAAAGGCGCAGAATCTGATTGAAGCGCTGGTCAGGCCGGTTGGCGTTGCTGAACACGGGGCGGCCATCGGCAAGGAAGCGCACAGGCGCGCCCAGGTTCGCATCGAGCAGCACCGGGATGTGACGGCCGCCGTAATATTGCGTGGCTACGGTGACGGAGAAATCCTGACCCAGGGCGCGCTCGATTTGCAGATTGGTTTGCGAGGTGTGCAGCTGTTTGAAATCGGAAGCGAAATTGGTGACGCTCGGTTTCACTCCGAAGGAGGGGCTCGGGTTGACCAGAGCGGCGGGGTATTGCGGGGCTACAGGATCGGTTCCGGCGATGACGTAGCGCAACACGCGCGAGCCGTTTTGCCGGATGGCCTGCGAGATTAAGCGCAGGTTGGTTGTGTCATAGAAAAGCCCATAGCCACCCCGCACGACGGTCTTGCGATTGGGCTGCCAGGCGAAACCAACGCGCGGTGCAAAGTTGTAAGGGTCATTGCGGATGGAGCGCGATTCGGCGAGGGGCGCGTTCGGGTCGAGCGAGGGATAGGCCAGATACTCATAGCGCAGGCCATAGGAGAGCGTGAAGTTGGGCCGGATTTGAAAATCGTCCTGCGCATAAAAGTTGTAGGAGCCGGTGCGGTGCTGGGCTGCGTTATTGCCGAAATCCTGCGTGAGCTGAGTGTAGTTGAAGGGCTTGTTGGTGGCCGGGTTTATGGTTCCCGCAAGCGTGCCCAGGTACTGGGCGAGATTGGCGAAGCTGTAGGTTTGCGAGAGCCGGTCGCCGGAGATGACTTCGATGGTGGCGATGTCGAACCCGAACTTATACGCATGGCGACCGCTACGGCGGTTGAGCGTTTCGATGAAATCGAATTGGCGTTCGCGGTAATACTGATTGGCCGAATCGTTCGAACCGAGCGTGGCAACGCCGCTGATCGCGATAACAGGCGAGACCACGCCGGAGACGGGAGGCCTGGTGAATTCGCGCTGTAGTGCGCCGAAGCGAAATTCGTTGACGGTGGTGGGCGAAAGGATGCTGGTCCACTGTGTGGCTCCGGTATCGTTGCGGTCATCGAAGTTATTGCTGGCGCTGCGGGGCGAGAGGCCGCCGGAGGTGTTGAACTTCGAAGGCGTGTTGAAATTGCTATAGCGGACGTAAAAGGAATTGGCGGTGTTGAGCTGGTAATCGAGGCGGCCCAGATAGGTCTGGAAGCGCTGCGCGAAGGGAGCGGAGCCAAGGTCGGCGGCGGGAATTTTGAGGGCTGCCGCGTTTGCCGGGCTGATGGTGATGGCGCGGGGTCCATCGAGCGGCTCGTATTCGCCGCTGGCGAAATACCAGAGCTTGTCCTTGATGATTTTGCCGCCCACGTTGCCGGAGTATGTGGCCCATTGCGAGAACGACTTCGTGGCGGCGAGCGAGGGCCGCGCGATGAAGCCGGGGCGGCGCTGCAGCACCAGCGCTTCGCCATGCAGAGTGTTGGTGCCCCCGCGCGTAACCATGCTGATGATGCCACCAACGGTGCGGCCGTATTCGGCAGCCATGGCGTTCGCGACGACGCGAACTTCCTGTATGGTTTCGGGAGAAAAGATGCCCAGACGGCCGGGGCCGCCGCGCTGCGTGTTGTCAATTCCGTCGATCAGGAAAGCGCGCCGCTGCAGCCCACCGAAGGCGAAGGTGGGGTTGCCGAACTCATCGTCGCGGCGGCCGTTAAAACCGGGCGCGAGGAGAGCCAGGTTGAACGTGTTGCGCGAGGTGAGCGGCATGTTTTCGAGCGACTTCTGGTTGACCGCATCGCCGACCGAGAAGGTGTTCGTGGTGAGCACTGACGCATCTTCTTCGACGGTGACGGTTTGCTGGCTGGAGGCAAGCTGCAGCGAGATATCGAGGTTGCTGGAACGCGCCAGGGTGACCACGATGCCGCTCTGTTGATAGGCGGCGAAACCGGGAACGGCGACGGTGACCTGATAGCGGCCAAGCGGGAGCAGGGGCACTTCGAATTCGCCCTCGGAGTTGGTGATGGCGCGGCGTTCGAAACCGGTATCGGTATTGCGGGCGGCTACTTCGGCATTGGCGACGGCTGCCTGATTGGGATCGTGCACCAGGCCGCGGATGCTGCCGTTGGCCGCGCCGGTTTGCGCCCAGGCGGGAACGGCGATTAGCACTAAAGCGAACAGGCGAGAGGTCATCTTTCGAGGATAGAAACGCTTCGGTCTCAACTGTATGACAGGGCGGTTACGATTCCGCGACACCGCCCGTGGCGACGGTACTTGACGTGCGGATAGGAAGGGTATGAAGGCAGTCCGAATCCATTCCTACGGCGACAATAGCGTGGTCGCGATTGAAGATATTGAAAAGCCTAAGCCCGGGCCAGGTGAACTTTTGGTTCGCGTGGGAGCGGCGGCGATGAATCCAGTTGACGCGCAGATCCGCGACGGGAAGCATGAGCACTTTTTGAAGCATGCGCTGCCGTTGACCCTGGGCTGCGATGTGGCCGGAACAGTGGAAGCGGGCGAAGGATTTGCGCCGGGGACGCCGGTGTATGCGTACTTAGATTTGGCCCGGTTGGGAGCGTTTGCGGAATACGCAATTGTGAAGACTGCCGAGGCGGCGGTTGCGCCGGCAACGCTGGATGTGGCTCATGCGGCGTCGGTTCCGGTGGCGGCGCTGACTTCGTGGCAGGGGCTGTTCGATATAGCGAATTTGGAGTTTGGACAGACAGTCTTAATCCATGCGGCGACGGGCGGCGTGGGCAGCATGGCGGTGCAACTAGCGAAGTGGAAAGGCTCACACGTGATTGCGACGGGGTCCGAAGCCAACCGCGAGTACGTGGCCGCTCTGGGCGCCGATGAGTTTATCGATTACAAATCGCAACGCTTTGAAGAGGAAGTGACAGGCGTGGATGTGGTTTTCGATCTGGTGGGCGGTGAAACGCAGCAGCGTTCGATTGGGGTGCTGAAACCCGGCGGCATTCTGGTTACGCTGGTGGGGTTAGTCTCTGAAGAGGCAGCGCAAGCGGCCGGGGTGCGCGCCGCGATGATGGGCGTGCAGCCGAATGGCGCCCGGTTAGGCCAAGTGGCGCAGATGTTCGACGACAACCTGCTGAAGACTCTGGTGGAGCACCGGTTCCCGCTGGCCGAAGCCGTGAAGGCCTTCGACAGGCTGCAAAAGGGAGTCCGCGGCAAGATCGTTCTGACCGTCGATTAGACGAACAGCGTGGAAATTTCCACGCCCGATCGCAGACCTTCGACAACCACGATTCCCGTTTCGGTGACGTGGTGCATCTTGCGATCCTGCTCCAGATCGTAACCGATAGTTGTGCCTTCCGGGATGCGCACATTCTTATCGAGAATGGCGCGGCGGATTTTGGCGTGGCGGCCGATGTCGCAGTTGTCGAGGATGATGGAATCTTCAACCACGGCGCCGGTGTGAACTTTGACGCCGCGCGACAGAACGGAATTTTTGACATTGCCGCCGCTGAGGATGCAACCGCCGGACACGATGGAATCGGTTGCCACGCCGCGCCGGCCTTCGGTGTCGAAGGCGAACTTGGCCGGCGGGTCAGGGAAGCCGCTGGTGCGAAGGGGCCACTGGCGATTGTAGAGATTCAGAGCAGGAGCCACCGCGCGCAAGTCCATATTGGCCTCGTAATATGCATCGATGGTGCCCACATCACGCCAGTAGGCCGAGTTTTCGGGCGGCTCACCGGGGATTTTGTTTTCGGCGAAATCGTACGCGTAAACTTCTGAGCGCTTGACCATGGCAGGTAGAATGTCGCGGCCGAAATCGTGCGAGCTTTTTTCGTTGGCGGCGTCGTCATGCAACTCACGCAGGAGGGCGCGCGTGGAGAAGACGTAATTGCCCATGGAAGCATAGACGCGCTCTGGATCGCCGGGAATGTGCGGGGCGTCATGCCGCTTTTCGTGAAAATCGAGAATGCGGCCGGTCGATTCCGTTTCGATGACGCCAAACTCTGAAGCCATTTTGCGCTCCACGGGGATGGCGGCGACGGTGGCGGCGGCGCTTTGATTTTCGTGAAACTCGATCATGCCGGTGATGTTCATGCGGTAGATATGATCGGCGCCGAAGATGGCCACCACGTGAGGATCGGCTTGCTCGATCAGGTTGATGTTCTGATAGATAGCATCGGCAGTGCCCTGATACCAGGTCTCGCCGGCGGAGCGCATCTGGGCGGGCACCGGAATGATGAACTGGTTTTTCAATAACCCGCCGAACTGCCAGCCTTCGCTCAGGTGCTGAAGCAGAGATTGGCTGCGGAATTGGGTCAGGACATAGACCGAATTGATTCCGGAGTTGATGAAATTACTAAGAACGAAATCGATAATCCGGTATTTCCCGCCGAAAGGTACGGCGGGCTTCGCGCGTTCCTTCGTCAGCGGGTACAACCGGGTACCCTTACCACCGGCCAGCACGATTCCCAATACGCGCAGTCTCATAATTTTGCATTCTGATTGTGCAACATCAAAGTGCGAATGGCAACGCGCTCTTGACGGCAGCGATTTTTGATATATTTCCGCGCATGAAATGGAGACTGGCTTTGACGGCACTGATTTCTTCCGGAGTGACGCTGATGGGGGTGGCGCAGGTGAAGTTCGAGAACAGGAAAGTGAGCGTGAAAGAGGTGGTGTATGAACCGGGGGTTGCGCGTGAGCGATATATACGGGCGACCGATCAGCTGATTGTTTTTCTGGACGATTGCCAGTATGAGCGCACCGATTCCACGACCCATGAGAAGACCGTGCGCACAAGAAAATCAGGAGACGTAATCTGGCATGACAAGGGCGAGGATGCGCCGGTATTGAAAAACCTCGGTAAGACTGCCTACCGCACGTTAACGGTTGAATTCCGGTAGCGCGCGTTAGCTCTGCTGCAGAATCTCGCTCACCTTCTGGGCCAACAGGTTCGGCGTGAAAGGCTTCGGCAGATAGGCCGGCCGCACGGCGGTGGAAGTGACAATGGAATTTTCGGTATAGCCGGAGATGTAAAGCACGCGCATGGCAGGGTGCAGCGGCAGAAGTCGATCCACCAGTTCCGGGCCGCCCATTTTCGGCATGATGACATCGGTCACAAGCAGATCGAGCGGAGTGGCGATGCTCGAGGCAATTTCAAGTGCCTCCTGACCGTTGGCGGCGGAGTAAACCTGGTAGCCGCGGCCCCTGAGGACTGCCGCCGCAATGCCGCGCACCTGTTCTTCATCTTCGACGATGAGCACGGTGCCCGTTTCCTGCTCCGCCATAACCTTGGCGGGAGCTTCCGGCGTTCGCGCTTCGTGAACGGACGTGTTGGGAAGATAGACGCGGAAGGTGGTGCCGACGCCCAGTTCGCTATAAACCCAAATGGCGCCGTTGCACTGCTTGATGACTCCATACACTATGGCCAGGCCCAGGCCGGTGCCTTGGCCTAATTTTTTGGTGGTGAAGAAGGGCTCGAAGATGCGTTCCTGCGTTTTCGAATCCATGCCACAGCCGTTATCGGTAATGGCGATCATTGTGTAATAACCCGGCGTGCAGCCAGGATGCATCAGGGAGCGAGCGTTGTCGAAATATTCTTCGCAAAGCTCTATGGTGATTGTGCCTTTATCCGCGATGGCGTCACGCGCGTTGATGACCAGGTTGAGGATCACCTGTTCCAACTGCGTGGGGTCGGCGCGGACGAAAAATTGAGAGGCCGAAGGCAGAATGTTGAGCTCCACATTTTCGCGAATGAGGCGGCGAAGAATCGGCTCCATATCGTTCACGGCGGCGCCCAATTCCACCGTGGTCATTTTCAGCGGCTGTTGACGGCTGAAGGTAAGCAGTTGATTCGTCAGTAACGCGGCGCGCTGGCCAGCCTTATGGATGTTGCCGATATCTTCGCGCACCGTTTCGGGCAGATCCGCACGATCTTGCAGCATGGCGGAATAGCCGTTGATGACGGTAAGCAGGTTGTTGAAATCGTGCGCGATGCCACCGGCCAGGCGGCCGACCGCGTCCATCTTCTGCGATTGGAGAAGCTGCTGTTCCAGGCGCTTCCATTCGGTGATGTCTTCCGAGAAACCAACGATGCGCAGCACGACTCCGTCCGGTCCAAAGACGGGATAAGTGCGGGAGCGCACCCAGCGCACTTCGCCGCCGGGGCGAACAATGCGGTAATCGTCCCGGAAGCCAGCCAGCGATTTCGAACCTAGCACCACGCGCTCGCGGTCTTCGGGATGAACGAACTGGTGCCAGGAGAGTGGATCCTGATATAGGCTCTCTACCGATCGGCCCCAAATCTTCTCAAAACCGGGGCTGCAATAGACAACCGGTCCCTCCGGTTCGCGAAGGTAAAAAAAGTCTTCAACGCGCGTCGCCCAATCGTCGAAACACGGACGATCTGGCGCGGCGATTTCGTCAAGCGCTAATTCGGTCAGCAAGCTTGTTGGCATTTCTGTCCAACTGGTTCCCCCGCAAACCGAATTATCTCACATTAGCGTTAGATTAACGTCGTCAATCGCACAAAGGTCCGGAGGGGCAGCGCAGTGGGACCTTTGGCCATAAATGGTTTATTTTCTTCAATGTAGGCGGTGCCGGCGATGTCGAGGTGAATCCACGGTAAGGGATCGGCAAATTCTTTCAGAAATAATGCCGCGGTAATTGCGCCGCCATAACGCCCCCCAATATTGTGTAAATCCGCGAAAGGGCTCTTCAATAATTCTCTGTATTCGTCATCGAGCGGCATGCGCCACATTTTTTCGCCTTCGGCTGCGGCCGCCGCTTGGAATTGGCCGAAGAAGGCATCGTCACTGCTGAAGGCGCCGGTGTTTACCGAGCCCAAGGCGACCACGCAGGCGCCGGTGAGCGTGGCGGCGTCGACCAAATGGGTGCAACCGATACGCTGCGCGTAAGTCAGGGCGTCAGCCAGAATCAGGCGGCCTTCGGCGTCGGTATTGAGAACTTCGACGGTCTTGCCGGAGAGCGTCTTCACGATGTCGCCCGGCCGTTGCGACCGGCTTCCCGGCATATTTTCCACCGTGGGAACCAGCGCGGTAACCGGGATGGCGGGCTTCAGTTGAGCGATGGCCCGCATGGCGCCCAGCACGGCTGTCGAGCCGCACATATCGTACTTCATCTTGTCCATGTTTTCGGCCGGCTTGATGGAGATGCCGCCCGTATCGAAGGTGACGCCTTTGCCCACCAGGCCCAGATGCACCGTGCTATTCGAGGCGTGCGCGGCTTCCGGCGTGTAGCGCAGGATGATGAATTGAGGCGGTTCGGCGCTGCCCATGGCCACGCCCAGCAGCGCGCCCATGCCCAATTCGCGCATCTTCGGCTCGTCGAAAATTTCGCAACCTAAGCCGTAGGCGGCCGCCATCTCAGCCGCGCGTTCGGCCAGCACGGAGGGAGTCATCAGATTCGGCGGTTCGTTGGCCAAATCTCGCGCCCAGTTTTGGGCCTCGCCCAGGATGCGGCCGCGCTTGACGGCAGCGGGGGTGTCATCGCTGGAGCTCAGGACCACGAATTCGCCCAGGAACTTCGAAGCGGATTTGTCGGTCTTCAGCCGGTCGCCTTCGTAATTGCCCAGGAGAGCGCCTTCAACGGCGGCGGAGGCGTAATCGGCCCCTGCGTCTGCCGATTCCAGCGCCAGAGCCGCGTTGGCAATCCCGCGCGCTTTCAGAAACCGCACTGCCGTGCCGGTAAGTTTCCGCAAGCTGGGCGGCGTGAAATGAGCGCGCTTGCCGGCCCCCGCCAGCAGCACGCGCGCAGCCTGAAATCTAGCGGGGCGATGGATGAGTGTACACTCGCCCGCTTTGCCGGAAATTTCACCGGACTCAGTCCATTCCTCAAAACCGGAAACGGGCGCTTCGCCCTCAAACACGCAAATAATCAGCGCGGCGCCTGCATAATTCTGGCCCGCCAGCTTTTCCCACCGAATTTCCATTCCGCCCCTTTTCCAATTCCGTACGTCTAAATTTTTATTGCGAACGGGCCTTGTGGTTGCGAATCGCGGTGCGCGCTTCGTCCTCGGCCGTTTTGGCTCGTTCCGTGGCCCGTTTGTCGTGCAGTTTTTTCCCGCGGCCAACGGCAAATTCGCATTTTACTTTGCCTTTCTTCAGGTAGACCTTCGTCGGGACCAGCGAAAGCCCTTTCTCGCGCGTGATGCCGAGAAGCTTGTCGATTTCGCGGCGGTGCAGCAAGAGCTTGCGGCTTCGCACGGGCTGGTGGTTTTCGCGGTTCCCATGCGAATATTCGCTGATGTGGGCGTTCATGAGCCATGCCTCATTGCCGGAAATGGTGGCGTAGCTTTCCTTCAACTGCATTTTGCCGTCTTTGATACTTTTCACTTCGGTGCCTGTAAGCACCAGCCCGGCTTCGAACTTTTCCAGAAGAAAATAGTTATGGCCGGCCTGACGGTTGTCGCTCAGGATTTTGATATCTGGATATTTTTCGGCCAAAGTTTTTCAGGTAAACAGCGGAAGCGCTTCGCGCGTCAGCTAATTAGATGATAGTCCCGCAGAACCGCCGAACGCCACATGCGTCCTTTTAGCCGCCCTTCCGTGCGACCCTTCGCCGCCGCCATTTTATTGCTTATGCTACTGCTGCCGCAGTTGCCCGTGGAAGCGCGCACGCGCAAGGGCGACAAGCTGCTGGCGCAGGGCCGCGCCGCTGAAGTGCGCGGGGAACTGGATAAGGCGCTGGAGTTTGAAGAGGTGGCGCTGAGCGAAGACCCTTCCGACCCGTTGTATCAATTGGAGATACGGCGCACGCGGTTTAACGCGGCGGCCAAGCACCTGAAAACGGGACAGAAGATTCGGGCTGAGGGCAATTTGACCGAAGCGTTGCTGGAATTCAATCGCGCGTATGCCATCGATCCGGCCTCGCCGGCGGCGCAGCAGGAAATCCGGCGCACCAAGGCGATGATTGAGCGCGAAAAGAAGCGCGATGCGCAGCCAGCGGACCCGAACGCGCCGCCGGCCGACGCGGAAGACAGGGGACTGACGCCAATCCAGGCTGCCCGCAAGGCCACTGCGCAACGCATTGACGGCCTGCAAGGAATTCCTGAGCTGAAGCCACTGAATAGCCAATCGATCAACCTGAAGATGAACAACCAGAAGCCTCGCGTGCTGTTCGAAACGGTGGGGAAACTGGCTGGCATCAACGTTCTGTTCGACCCCGATTACGAAGCGCAAAATACGGTGCGGACGCAATCGATTGAACTACAGAATTCTACGCTGGAGCAATCGCTGGATTATCTTTCGCTGCTGACGAAATCGTTTTGGAAGCCGCTTTCGGCGAATGCGATTTTCGTGACGCTCGATAACACCACCAAGCGCCGCGAGATGGAAGAGCAGGTGGTGAAAGTGTTTTACCTGAACAATATTACGAACACCACTGAGCTACAGGAAGTGATAACCACCCTGCGCACGGTGACGGAAATTCAAAAGATTTATAACTACACTACGCAGAACGCGCTAATCATTCGCTGCGAAGCGGACCGCATGTTGCTGGCGGAAAAGATTATTGCGGATTTGGACAAGCCGAAATCCGAAGTGGTGGTGGACGTGATTGTGATGGAGGTGCGCAAGGACCGCGTGCGTAACCTGGGCGCGCAGATTGCGAACGGCGGGCTGAACGTGAACGGCGTGTTTACTCCCCGGTCTACGCTGCAGAACGCCACTACTGCCAGCACCACGAATAGCACCACGACTAATGGGATCGGCACCACTTCCACCACCACCAACTCCGCTATCCCGCTGAATAATCTGCGCAAGATTTCGTCTCAGGATTATTCCATCACTGGCATTCCCGGTGGTTTCATCGAAGCGCTGCTAAGCGACACCGGCACTAAAGTGGTTCAGTCTCCGCAGTTGCGCGCGCTCGATAACGTGAAGGTAAGTCTGCATATTGGCGATAAGGTTCCTACGGCGTCGGGCAGCTTCGGTTCGGGCATTGGCGGCGTGGGCGTGGGCGTCAGTCCCCTGGTGCAGACGCAGTTCACTTACATTGAGACAGGCGTGAACATGGATATGCTGCCGCGTGTGCACGATGCCAATCAAGTGACATTGCATGTGGAAATCGATATTTCCCAGGTGACCGGGTATCGCGATGTCGGCGGCATTCAGCAGCCCATCATCAGCCAGAGAAAAATCGCGCAGGACATCCGCACCGAAGACGGCGAGATCAATTTGCTGGGCGGTTTGATGCAGGAGCAGGATTCGAAAGTGATACAAGGCCTTCCCGGCCTTTCGCAGATTCCGCTGCTGCGGCGGTTGTTTACGGATGAAAAGATTGAGAAATCGCAGACGGAACTTTTGATTACTTTGATTCCGCATATTTTGCGGTCGCCTGAGGTGACAGAGTCCAATATGCGCGGGGTGGCGAGCGGGAACGCAGTGAATGTGCGCATGTTGCGGGGTCCTGCGCCCGTGCCTACTCCCGCAGCGCCTGTTGTTGCTCCCATTGCTGTTGCGCCCCCGGCGGCGCCGCCCGTTGCAACGACACCCGCGCCTGCTCCTCCCGCTGGTGTAGTGCTTTCTTTCCTGCCTGCGCAACTGGAGACTCAGTTAAGCGGCGCGGCTACCGTTACGCTGCGTGTGGCGAACATTACCGACCTGACCGCTATCAATGCGCAACTCAAGTTCGACCCCAAGATTTTGCGCGTCAACAATATTGTGGCGGGCGACTTGATTCAGCAGACCGGGCCACCGTTGAGTCCATCGAAAAATATTTTGAACGATGCCGGCGAGGCCCTCATTTCCGTCTCGCGCGATCCGAAAGGTCCGGGCGTTTCGGGAACGGGCGGCCTCGTGACCATCACGTTCCAGGCGATCGGACGCGGGTCTACCACCGTGACCTTCCCGCAACTGATGCTGAAGAACACGCCCGGTCAGCAGGTGGCGACGAATACGCCGGTCCTGAACGTGACCGTTAAATAGCAAAATGAAGCGGCGCATTTCCAGACGAAGCGGCTTAACCCTGATCGAGCTGATTGTGGCGTTCACGCTGATGCTGCTGCTGACTACGATGGCGGTTCCGCTGGCTCGATCGCGCGTGCGCCGCAACCGTGAGCGCGACCTGCGCGCGGCGCTGGTGGAGATGCGTCAGGCCATCGACAAATACAAAGACAAGTGCGATGCCGGGCAATTGGGAATTCAAAAGCAGGACGCGCAGTGTTACCCCGAAAGCCTGGACGCGATGGTGGACGGCGTGAAAGGCTCAGGCCAGAATGCCGACACCAAGCTGAAATTTCTGCGGCGCATTCCGGTTGATCCACTGACGCGGAAACGCGATTGGGGCGTGCGCAGCATGCAGGACGATCCCAAGGGCCAGGGCGGGGGAGGCCAGAACGTGTTCGACGTGTTCACGAAGTCTTCTGAAAAATCGGGCGATGGGACGCCTTACTCAGAATGGTAAAGGAGCGAAATAAATTCCGGCGCGCCTTCACGCTGGTGGAGTTGATGATCGTGATGGCGATTGTGGTCATCCTGATTGGCGTGGCGATTCCGTATTACCAGAAGTCGGTGATTCGGGCGAAAGAGAGTGTGCTGCGGAATAATCTGTTCACCATGCGCACGGTGATCGACGAATATAGCTATGACAAGCAGAAGGCGCCGCAATCGTTGCAAGACCTGGTGACCGATGGTTACTTGCGCGATATTCCGCGCGATCCGATTACGAATGCGAATAACTCCTGGAAAGTAATTCAGGAGGACGCGGGGCAGGCTGTAAATTCCACCGAGCCGGGAATCTTCGACGTGCGCAGCGGATCGGATAAAATAAGTCTCGATGGCACCTCATACTCGGAATGGTAAAAGACTTACCGGTCTGAATCTCTCATTCCTCTGCTTCCTTGTTCTCACTTCCAGCACTCTTTCCGCACAGTCCCCTCTGTTGTGCTCCACATCGGCAACCAACCTGGATGTGCGCGCCGAAGGCTTGACCGAACCCATCGGCAGCATTTTGTTGAATTGCACTGGCGGCGCGCCGGGGCAGGTGGTCACGATGAACCTGACGGCCACCTTTCCCACTGCGGTGACGAACCGTATCAATTCGGCCGGCAGTCCGGATGCGCTGCTCACGGTGGATACGGGGTCGGGGCCGGTTGTGACCGGGTCGCCGGTACTGCTCGCCTCGAACACCATCGCGTTCAACGGCGCGACGGTGACAGTGCCTGCGGGGCGTGCGCTGGTGTTCCGCATCGGCAATGTGCGCTTGGCCATCGCGCCGCTCTCGCCCGGCTTTCCCGTGGGCGCACAACTGTCGTCCACCGCGCTCACCCTGACACCTTCCAGCATCGTGGTGGCTACTCCACGCGCCGCGCTGCTTTCGAACGGCGTGAATACCGGCATCACCTGCGCGGGTTCGCCGCTGCCGGCCACGCTCGATCTGCCAAGCCTGTTTGCGGCGGGGACACGGTTCACTTCGCTTCGGATTACGGAAGGCTTCGGCAATGCGTTTGTGCCGAAGGATGGGGTGTCCGATTCGGGCACGCGAATACTGGTTAGCTATTCCAATTTTCCCACTGGCGCGCGCATCTTCGTGCCCGACTATGTAGCGGGCAACAGCGCCACGCAACCCACGGCGGCCGGCGACCTGGGAGGCGCGGGGACCCCCACCGGCGGCGTATATACACCGACCGCCACCGGCATGCTTCTGCTGGCGCGCGTTGTGGGCGCCGATGCCAGCGGAGCCAGCGGTGCGCCGATAGCCACAAAGGCCGCCTTTACCAGCGCGACGGCTTTAAATTCCGTCACCGAAGTGCCTCTTTCGGGCGGAACGGGCTTCGCCGTTTACGAGGTGATCGATTCGAGCGATGCGACGCAGGAAAGCGCGCAGTTCCCAACTTTTCTGGGGCTCGCTTCCACAAACGGCGCCGTGACAGTGGCCAATGCAACCGTCACGCTGGGGCCTGTCTCCACGGTGGGCACCGGTACAACCAGCGATGCCGTGCCCCGCTTCCGCCGCACCGCCCCCGGCAGCGATTGCCAATTTCTGGGCGATTGCTCCGCCAAATATTTTCCGCTTCTTTCCGTGGGAGGGGCGGCGGCAATCAACTTTCGTTCACCGCTGAACGGCTTGCAAGATACGGAGTTCTTTCAGATCATCAACCTGAACCCGGGCACGCTGTTGAGCTATAGCGCTACGGTTGTTTATCGCAGCGGAAGCGGCTATGTTTTTATTCCGCCCACCGATGCGCAAGGCAGTGCCAACGCCACCATCCGGGTGATTGTGAACGCAGCGGGCCTTGCTCCCGGCGTCTATCAGGCTGACCTGGTGATTGCGGCGGGGTCAGCGGGAAGCCGCACGATTCCCATCACCGTGACTGTGGATGCGCCCGCAGCGCCGGTGGTCACTGTTACTCAAGTGACGAACGCCGCGACTTTTGCCGGCGGACCGCTGGTGGCCGGTTCGCTCGGCACCATTAAAGGTGCGAATCTTGGCGGCACGAATGTGGCGGTGACTTTCGACGGCATCCCCGCGCCGATTCTGTTTAAGAGCGCGACGCAGATCAATTTTCAAGTACCGGCCGCGCTTGCTGCTAAGACTACGGCCCAGCTTGTGGTGACTGTGGATGGCGTTTCCAGCCCGCCGCAGGCTATCGCGCTGGCAGCGGCAGCCCCTGGAATTTTCGGCGTGCTGAACCAGGATGGCAGCGTGAACACTTCGTCCGCGCCCGCCGCGCCCGGCAGCGTGATTCAGATCTTCGCCACCGGCCTTTCGACGGCCAGCTTCCGCGTGGTGGCGGTGATTGCGGATCGCGAGAATCTGAATCCCATCTACGCCGGCGATGCTCCCGGAATCGATGGCGTGCAACAGGTGAATGCCGCAGTCCCGAACGACATCGTGACCGGCCAGCTGAAGCTGCAAGTCTGCAGCACCAACCTGACGCTGCGCGCCTGCAGCCCGGCCGTTTCGCTCACGGTCCGCTAGTAGCGGGGCACTTCCGGATCCACATCGCGGCTCCAGCGTTCGATGCCGCCGGCCAGGCTCTTGCAATTTTCAAGGCCCTGCTCCCGCAGCCAGCAGACCACCTGCAGGCTGCGGACGCCGTGATGGCAAAGCACTACAAGCGGCCGGTCGTCACCTTCCAATTCACCGAGGCAGCCAGGAATAGCGCGCATGGGGATATCTTCGGAATTTTCCAGTTTGGCGATGGCGAGTTCGAACGGTTCGCGAACATCGATCAGGCGATAGGGCTTGGCGTCGCGACGGAGAGAGGCGAATTCTTGAGGAGTAATTTCTAGATCGGTCATGAAAGATTTAAGTGAAACCATGGCTGGACAAGGTGTCGTCCAACACGGTTGGTACAATAGCAGGTTACGCCCACATGAGGAAGCTTTTTTGTTTTGCAATTCTTGCCGCGCAGGTTGCGGCCGCCGCTGATTTTGTGAACGGGCAGGCCGCCCGGTTAGTGATCGGCCAGACCACGTTTACCGATTCGTATCATGGGGCCACGAATTACCAGATTGGTTCCGCCTCCGGTTTAGCGTGGGGGAGTAACAGGCTTTTCGTTGTGGATTCGAACCGGTTTGCCGCCGACCCGGTGAACAATCGGGTGCTGATTTTCCCCACCGATATTCTGCCGAAGCCCACCGATCAGGTGAATAACGGTCTTCCCACGGATGACCCGCATTATGCCAGTCTCACTTGCAAAGTTTGTGCCCGCACCACCGCGCGGGTGGTGCTGGGTCAACCGGATTTCAACAACAATGCAATCAACCTGACGCAGACCGGTTTCCGCGTACCCACGGCCGTTGCTACCGACGGCACCAGGCTCGCGGTAGCGGATACGGACAACAACCGCATTCTGATTTGGAATTCGATTCCCACCGCGATAAATCAAAGCGCCGACATTGTGGTGGGCCAAGCCGATTTCACGCACAACACCACTGCCGCGCCGCCCACGGCGAAGAGCCTGCGTGGGCCGCAAGGCGTGTGGCTGCAGAACGGCAAGCTGTTTATCGCGGATACGCAGAACAATCGCGTGCTCATTTACAACCAGATTCCCACTGCCAACGGAGCTTCCGCCGATGTCGTATTGGGCGTGCCGAACCTAACCACCGCGGTGCCGGTTGCGTTGACCGCCGTTACCGCGGCCGCCAATAACCTGACCAGCCCGGTCGCTGTTTCCTCCGATGGCACGCGTCTTTTTGTGACCGACCTGGGCGCAAATCGCGTGCTGATCTGGAACTCCATTCCCACCTCCAATCAGGCGCCTGCCGATGTGGAACTTGGACAGCCGGATATGAGCAGTTCGGCTGAAAACAATTCGCCGAAGCTGTGCCCGTCGAATGGCGTGGTCAGTTCGACCGATTCCACCTTGACGTATCCGGGCCGCTGCGAAAAGACCTTGTCGTTCCCCCGTTTCGCGCTTTCCGATGGCACGCGATTGTACGTGGCGGATGGCGGCAACGATCGCGTGTTGATCTATTCGAAAATCCCCACGTCGAGCGCCGCCTCCGCCGATATCGTTCTGGGGCAGCCGGATTTCACCACCTATTCGCCGGGCGACAATGCCGATCAGATCCAGACGCCCACTTCGCTGGCTCTCGATGGCACGAACTTATATGTCGCCGATGTGTTCAATCGCCGCGTGCTTGCGTTTTCGCCCGCCGATATCCCGCTGCCGCCGGCTACCGTGCGCAATGCGGCCAGCTTGGAGATTTTCGCCATCGGTACGGTCACGCTCGGCGGCACCATTAAAGAAAACGATACGGTGGCCATCACTATTACCACCGCTGACAGCAACGGCGCCGCGGTGAACAAAGAGTACAAGTACACGATTTTGAAGACCGACACGCTGGACACGGTGGTTGCGGCTTTGGTGAAGATGATCAATATTCCAGGCGATGCCAACGTTACCGCGCGGCCCAATTTCAGTACCTTCGGAATCGTGTTGACATCCAAAAAGGGTGGCGCGGCAGGGTCTTTCGTTGCCTATTCGACAGCGGTCTCCACCAGTGCCCAGATCACCTCTACCGCAGGTGGCACCAGCCTTACGCTAAATCTGCAGGACGCCGCCCGCGTGGCTCCCGGTTCGCTGATCACCTTATTTGGAACTAACTTGAGCGAAGGCACGCAGGCTGCATCTTTTGACGCGGGATCGCTGCCTTTTTCACTGGCAAACACGCAGTTATTCATCGACGGCTTGCCCGCGCCGCTCACTTTCGTTTCGCCCACGCAGATCAGCGCGCAGCTTGGCTATGAGGTAGATGGCAGGAGCAGTGTAAGCGCGTATCTGCGCACCGTTCGCGCGGATGGCAGTGTGTTGGTATCGAATCCGCAGGCGGTTTCCGTGGTGGGCGCTAACCCTGGTATTTTCGCCCTTGATGGAACCGACCCCCGGCCCGGCCGCGTGTATCACGCCTTTGCGAATTCTACCGGAGTGGTCTCTGTCGATGGAACCATCACGGCTGGCGACACGGGCGTGCTGACGATCGACGGATCCGCGAGTCCTTATACATATGTTGTGCTGGCAACCGACACGCTGGCCAGCGTTCGCGATGCGTTTATCAATATGATCAACGCCGACGATAGCTCTCCGGTGACCGCGACGGCCGGTAACGTGTTTACGCGCATCCTGCTGCAGGCGAAAATCGCCGGTCCCGATTCGAACGGCATTGCTTACACCACTAACGTCAGCAAGGGTACAGGCCTGATTTTCAGTGCTCTTACGACGAAGTTATGCTGCGCGAACAACGGCGGCGGCGCAGTCACTGACGATAACCCTGCCGTACCTGGAGAGATCCTGTACATTCTGACTACAGGGCTGGGGCCGACGACGCTGGGCATCGATACAGGCAAGATCGCCAGCACCACCAGCGGCGGCCGCGAGGGCGGTCAGGACAGCACCAGCGATGCGCCGCTTACCCCGGTCGATTCCATCCTGGCGGGCGGACAAACCGGCAATATTTTGTTCACTGGCTATGAACCCGGCCTGGTAGGTGTGTACCGGGTGACCTTCCAACTCGCCACCTCCGTCACGCCCAACGCCCAGACGCAGCTCACCATCGCGCAGCAGCTTTTTGTAAGTAACGTGGTCACTTTCCCTGTCGCGAATCCTTAGGCATTCAATGGTTGCTGATGAAGCAACCTTCATATGGCGTGTGGTTTGCTACATTTGTAGGAGTTCGAAACCATGAAACTAACCATCGCAGCAATTCTCGCCCTTGGCTTAAGCGCTTTCGCGCAGGAAGGCGCAAAGCAAGATATGAAGAACGCAGGTCACGAGACCAAAGAAGCCGCTAAGGACCTCGGCAAGGGTACCGCGAAGGCGACCAAGAAAACCGGTCGCGCCATCAAGCATGGCACCAAGCGCGCTGTTCACGCCACCGCCTCCGGCACGGAGAAGGGCGCGAATAAAATCAAAGAAAAGACCCAATAGTTCGTTTCACGCGTTCAACGAGTGCGGTCACGGCTGCCGGTTCACCCCGGCAGCCTTTTTTATGTCACTACTGATTAACCTACAAGAAATTTCCAAAGCGTTCGGCTCCGCTCCGTTGTTTCAGGGAGTCTCCCTCACCATTGGCGATGAGGACCGATTAGGATTGATCGGGCCGAACGGCGCCGGCAAATCCACGCTGCTTCAGATCTTGGCCGGGCTTCAGGAGCCCGATACCGGCGAGCGTTCGTTTCGCAAATTGCTGCGTTTGGGTTATGTGGCGCAGGAATCGAACTTTGAGCCCGGTTCTACTGTGGGCGATCTGCTCACGCCGGAAGTATTGGGACGCGCGGGCTTCGTGGACGGAACTGCCGAGGTTACGTCACTCTCCGGCGGTTGGAAGAAACGCCTCGCCATCGCCATGGAGCTTGCCAAAGATCCGGACGTGCTGATGTTGGATGAGCCCACCAATCACCTGGACCTGGAAGGCATTCTCTGGCTGGAAAAGCTTTTGAAGACTGCGCCTTTCGCCAGCGTCACCGTCAGCCACGATCGATACTTCCTCGAAAATATCGCCACCGACATGGCTGAATTGAGCCGCCAATATGTGGGTGGCTTGCTGCGCGTGAAGGGTAACTACAGCGAGTTTCTGATTCGCCGCGATGAGTTGCTGACTGTTCAGGCTCGCCAGCAGGACGCGCTTCAGAACAAAGTGAAGGGCGAGATCGAGTGGCTGCGGCGCGGCGCGAAAGCCCGCACGTCGAAATCGAAAGCGCGCATCGATGACGCGGGCCGCCTGATGGCGGAACTGGCCGATGTGACTGAGCGCAACCGCACCGGCACCGCGCGCATCGATTTTCAAGCTTCCGAACGCAAGACCAAAAAGCTGATTGAACTGCGCGGGCTTGAAAAATCGTTAGGCGGCAAGCAGTTGTTCACCAAGCTGGACCTTCGGCTCTCACCCGGGCGGCGCATCGGTTTGGTGGGCGCGAATGGCACGGGAAAAAGCACCTTGCTCAAAATTCTGAAGGGCGATATCGAGGCCGATTCCGGCGTTGTCGAACGCGCCGACGGCGTGCGAATCGTTTACTTCGATCAAAATCGCGTTCAGGTGGACCCCACCATCACGCTGAAGCGCGCCCTGGTTTCGCACGGCGATTCCGTCATGTACCAGGACAAGCCGGTCCATGTGATCAGCTGGGCGAAGCGCTTTCTGTTTCGTCCGGAACAATTGGAGATGCCCATCAACCGGCTCTCCGGCGGAGAGAAGGCGCGCGTGCTGATCGCGAAGCTGATGCTGGAACCCGCCGACGTTTTGCTGCTCGATGAGCCCACGAACGATCTCGATATTCCGACGCTTGAAGTGCTGGAAGAGAATCTGGCTGATTTTCCCGGCGCGCTTGTCCTGGTCACGCATGATCGCTTCATGCTCGACAACGTGTCGAACATTGTAGTGGGTCTCGATGGCGCGGGCGGCGCGGGAGTCTTTGCCGATTACAGCCAGTGGGAAGAAGCCCAGGCTGCGGCGCGCAAGCCGGTTCGCGCGGAAAAGCAGGCGGATCGGCAAAAGAGCGAATCGGGCAAGAAACGCCTCTCTTATATGGAGGCGCGCGAGTGGGAGACCATTGAGGCGCGCATTGAGGAAGCTGAAGCGGTGGTGGCGGCTAAGCACGCCGCTTTGGAAGATCGGGCCGTGAACACGAATCCGGCGCTGCTGCAGAAGACGGTGGCGGAATTGGGCGCCGCGCAGGAGGCCGTGGATGAACTTTACGCACGTTGGGGCGAACTGGGAGCCAAAGTAAGTTAGATTGGTCGCTATGACCTCGCTCGCGCTCTGGTTGTTGCTGTTCGCCGCGCCAACAAATGCGTTTGCGCCACTCACCGTGTACAACGGGAACTGGATCCTGAACCCCGGCGGCGAAAAGTTGAGTAACCACTGTCACGCGAGCGACGCTTTCTACACCTGCGAACAGGTTTTGAACGGTAAGGCGGTCGCGATGCTGGTTTTTGTCGCGCTCGATAAGCCGGGCAGCTATCGCAGCCAAGTGCTTTTGACGAATGGGAAGCCCGGCGGCAGCAGCAATCTCACCATAGACGGAAGCCACTGGACGTTCTTAACCGCCGATGATTCAGGCAAGCCTACGCTTCGCGTAGACAACTATTTCAAAGATCGGGACCACATCCACTTCGAGCAATTTAAGGCTGACGCCTCGGGCGCCTGGACGAAAACGGGCGAGGGCGACGAAGTGCGCGTCCCATAGTGTAAAACCGGTAAAGGAGAACACCAAGATATGAACATGACAGGAAACACCATCCTGATCACGGGTGGAGGTTCGGGCATTGGACGCGGGTTGGCGGAAGCATTTCACAAGCTGGGAAATCAGGTGGTAATTGCGGGCCGCCGAAAAGAGATGTTGGAGGAAGCGATTGCCGCGAACCCCGGCATGCGGGCCGAAGTGCTGGATCTGGACAGCGCAGAGGCGGTGCGCGAGTTTGCCTCGCGAGTGGTCAAAAACAATGCCGGCTTGAATGCCGTGATTCACAATGCCGGAATTATGCGCAATGAAAAGTTGATGGAGGGCCAGACGGAGGATTCGGAAGCGATTGTCTTAACCAACCTGCTGGGGCCCATTCGCCTGACTGCCGCGCTGCTTCCGGCGTTGTTGGCGCAGCCCAAAGCAACCATCATGACAGTGACCTCGGGCCTGGCCTTTGTGCCGCTTGCCATGACGCCCACTTATTGCGCCACTAAGGCGGCGATTCATTCGTACACGCAATCGCTTCGTTATCAACTTAAAGATACGCAGGTTCAGGTTGTGGAACTGGCGCCACCGTATGTGCAGACCGAATTGATGGGCCCCGCGCAGGCAAGCGATCCCGCCGCCATGCCCTTGGCCGAGTTCATTGCGGAGAGCATGAAGATGCTGAAAGCTTCGCCGGAAGCAACGGAAATCTGTGTGGAACGTGTCAGAGTGCTGCGCGATGCGGAAAGCCGCGGCGATTACAATGCGTTCTTTCAGCAGTTCAACGATACGATGACTGCTTCGCGCGCCTCGCGCCAGTAACTCATGAACACGCCGGCGCGGCATCCGATTTGAAATTGACTTGACAGTTACACGTTTGTGATATGCTCTGCGAAGCTCAACGTTTGAGCAGGGGGTCACATGCTACACCGTCATGTAGTCGCGCGCGCGTCCGGACGCTTTTCCAGACTGCTCTTTGCTGTGTCTCTTCTATTCATTGCTTTTGTACAGCCAGGGCTGTCCCAGAGCACAAGCGGCACCATCAGCGGCGATGTCGTCGATCAACAGCAGGCTTCAGTCCAGGAAGCCTCGGTCACCATTCGCGATGTGGAGAAGGGATTTTCGCAAACCACTAAGACCGATACGCAGGGCCGCTTCGTCTTTCCTCAGTTATCGCCAGGCACTTATGTTTTGCTTGTCGAAGCCAAGGGCTTCAAGAGAACGGAACAGACAGCAATCGAGCTGGTGGCGAACGATAAGCTGGCTCTCGGCAACATCGTTTTGGATGTCGGGTCGGCAACCGACACAGTGACGGTAACTGCGGAAGGCACGCTGGTGCAGTCCGAAAGTGCCGAACGGTCTTACGCTATACAGGGTGAAGTGTTGCGCAGCATTGCCGTGAACGGCCGCGGATTTACGCCGCTTGCTTCGTTGGTGCCTGGCGTGGTTTTCAATTCCGCCAACGGCTCCAGCGATGCCATCACCGATATTTCCGCGAACGGTTTGCGTTATAACGCAAACAACCTGACGCTTGACGGTGTGTCCATTATCGACACTGGAAACAATGGAACCTTGCTTAGTTTGAACTTGGATGCAGTATCCGAGTTTAAGGTGCTTACATCGAATTATCAAGCCGAGTACGGGCGTTCCGCCGGCGCGCAAATCAGCGCTGTGACTCGCGGCGGAACTAAAGATTTTCATGGGTCGTTCTATGCCTTCCGCCGCTACGATGGCCTGAACGCGAATACTTGGATCAATAATCGCGATAGCACACCCACTAACCACATCAACAAGCCAAGGCTCGATCAGCGCGATCTTGGCTTCACCATCGGCGGCCCCATTTACATTCCGAAGGTGTTCAACCGCGATAAGCAGAAGCTTTTCTTTTTCTATAATCAGGAACACCAAAAGCGCTTCATCCCGCCGGCCGGTCCCAATCGCGTCACGGTGCCCACCGCGCTTGAGCGCAATGGCGATTTCTCGCAGACCGTCGATAATTCCGGCAATCCTTTCCCCTACATTCGGGATGCCGCCACCAACTTGCCTTGCAGCGCCGCTAACACCACCGGCTGTTTTCAGGATGGCGGCGTGTTGGGCAAAATTCCGCCAAGCCGCCTTTACGGCTTAGGTCAGAATCTGTTGAAGCTCTACCCGCTGCCGAACACCTCGGGCGTCGGCTTCAATTACATTACCGAGGCTCCGTCCAGCCAGCCGCAGATTCAGAAGCTGGTCCGCATCGATTACAACATCACCAGCTCCTGGCGCATCTCAGGCCGGTATGTCGACGTGAAGAACGATCAGGTTCTGCCTTACGGTTCGTTCGTGCTGGCCTCCAATCTGCCGGATTACAACGTTCTGCTACCCAACCCGCGCACCACGTATGCGGGAACGCTGACCGGTTCCATCAACCCGACAACGATCCTCGAAGTAACCATCGGCGGCAGCCACAATTCCATCGACATCAGCCCCGCCAACAAGAAATTCAACAAGACTGCGTTGGGGCTCACCGGCTTTCCCGTGGTGTACCCGGGAGCGGTACAGATCGATTCGCCCCCGCAGTTTGTCTTCGGTGGAAGAATCGCCAACCCGCCCAATATCGGCTCCAACAACTCGCCCTTTTACAACTTCAATACCAATCGCGATTGGTCGGCCACCATCTCCAAAGTGGCGGGCCAGCACTCCGTCAAGGCCGGCGTATTCTGGCAGAACAGCTTCAAGCCGCAGAGCGCCTTCGCCAACAACAACGGGCGATATGACTTCGCAGACAATACCTCGAACCCGCTCGATACCGGCTTCGGCTTCGCGAATGCTGCCGTGGGAGTTTACAACTCCTTCTCCCAGGCTTCCGGATATTTTATCGGCAAGTATCGCTATAACAACGTAGAGTTCTTCGGCCAGGACAACTGGAAGGTGAACAGCCGCCTTACGCTGGATTACGGGATGCGCTTCTATTGGATCCAGCCGCAGTTCGATGAAGATTTGCAGACCGCCAATTTCCTGCCCAACCGCTATAACGTCAGCGATGCGCCGTTGCTTTACCGGCCCGTTTGTGTTGGCAACGCGACGCCCTGCAGCGGAGCCAACCGGCGCGCTGTGAATCCCGCCGCCCTGGCCACTGGCTTCGTACCTTCGGCTTCGAACACCCTTGATGGCGCCTATATCGGCCGTCTTGTGCCGAACACGGGCAAACTGCTGAATGGCATCGTGCAGGCCGGGGCCGGAATCGAACCCGGTCTGTATAAGAATCGCGGCATCCACTTCGCACCACGGTTTGGCTTTGCCTATGACGTGATGGGCAACCAGAACCTGGTGGTTCGCGGCGGTGGCGGCATCTTTTATGACCGGCCGCAGGGCAACGTGGTGTTCGATCTGTTGACCAACCCGCCCACCACTCTCCAGCCCACGTTCAACTTCGGCCAGATTCAAACCATCAATACCGGGCAGATTCTGCTGGCTCCGCCCGCCTTGGTTGCCTATGACCGCAAGGGGAAAAACCCCACCACATACGCTTACAACCTGGGTATTCAGTACAAGCTGCCGCTCGATTCCGTGCTGGACGTATCCTACGTTGGCACGCTGGGAACGCACCTGCTGCAGCGCCGCAACATCAACGCGCCTTATTACGGCGCCGCCTACCTTGGGCAGAATCAAGATCCCACACTGGCCCCGAATTCCACCGGCGCCAACGCTCTGCCGGTCGATTTCCTGCGGCCCTTCCAGGGCTTCGGCAATATCTCGTATATCGAGCCGGCCGCCAGTTCGAATTACCATTCCCTGCAGAACTCCATTAACCGGCGCTTCCGCAAGGGTCTGCTTTTGGGTGTGACCTATACCTGGAGCAAGGCTTTGGGGACGCAATCGAGCGATCTGCCCGGTATCACTGGATTCGGTGCGCCGCGCATCGACACCAACAATCGCCTTGCGAATTACGGCCCGCTCGATTTCGACCGGCGCCATAACTTCAATGTGAATTGGGTATACGAGTTTCCCAAATTTACCGCAAACAAGATCTTCGCCCTGGCCACCAACAACTGGCAGCTATCCGGAATTTATCGATACCAGACTGGCGGACCCTACAACATCGGTTATTCCATCCCCGGTCTATCCTCGTATGGCTTAACCGGGACTCAGCAGATTGAGGGCGCTCGCATCGCCGTCGTCGGCAATCCCGGCAGCGGCAATAGTGGCGACCCTTACCGCCAGTTCAACGTCAGCGCCTTTACCACGCCCACGTTCGGCAGCCTGGGGCTGGAATCGGGCCGTAATTTCCTGTACCGCGCTCCGATCAATAGCTGGGACATGACGGTTTCGAAAGAGTTCCATATTCGGGAACGCGCAAAAATTGAGATTCGGCTGGATACGTTCAATACGCTGAATCACACGCAGTTCAACAATGTGAATACAACTTTGAACGTGGTCGGCCCGACGAATTCCACGCCTACCAATTTGGCGTCTGAAACGGGCAACAGGACCGGTTTCGGCGCCGTGACATCGGTGAGGCCTCCTCGCAACATGCAGGTTGTGGCCCGCATCAGCTTTTAGCACCCCACTCGGTGCGCCGGCTTGCCCGTCCGCTTTGCACGCGGGCGTGGCAAGCCGTTTTTGCGTACGATCCATCGCTTTGAAAGCCCGGTTTTCTTCGCGTATACTGTAACCACGGGCGGCGCAATACCGCCTATAACGTTGCCTCTCTTGTCTAGAGGGTTCTCATTGAAGACTTCATATAAACCAAGTTCCTTCCCGCGCATCTGGCTTCGGGTGGTCGGAGTGGCCGCTCTGGCCGCACTCCCGTCTTTGGTGTTTGACCGCGCGTCGCTACAAAGCCAGGCGCAAGGCCAGGCTCAATCTCCTATCCCTCTCTCCGCCGATGCCACCGCTTCGCAAGCGCTTATGAAGCGTTATTGCGTCGGTTGCCACAACCAATCTCTGAAGACGGCTGGAATTTCCGTGCAGGGGTTGATTGCTCAGAATCCCGGCGTGACCATGACCGGGCCCGACGCCGCTGTGTGGGAAAAGGTGCTGCGCAAAGTGAGCACCGGCCAGATGCCGCCTGCCGGCATGCCGCATCCAAAACCGGAAGCCGTGGCCGCGTTCACCAAATGGACCACCGAATCGTTGGACCGTTCCGCTCTGACGCACCCCAACCCGGGCCACCCCTCCATCCATCGTCTGAACCGCAGCGAATATAGCAACACGGTTCGGGACCTGCTCGGAATCGATCTGAAGCTCGCCACCAAATTGCCTGCCGATGACACCGGTTACGGCTTCGACAACATCGGCGAGGTGCTTTCGCTTTCACCGGTTTTGATTGAACGTTATATGTCGGTTGCGCGCATGGTGAGCCGTTCCGCCATCGGGAGCAGCGACATTCAGCCTGAGGTGAATGAGTTCACTCCCATCAAGGAGCCGGGCGCGGGCCGTTCTCGCGTAAGCGACGATATGCCGTTCGATTCGGCCGGAGGCATTGCTTTCGAATACCACTTCCCGGTGGATGCTGTTTACGCCATTAGAGTGAAGCTGCCCTCGCCCGGTTTGGGCTTCGATGGGCCGGCGCCTCTTCCCAAAATTGTAGAAGTGCGCATGCCGGTGAAGGCTGGTGTTCGTAAAATCGGTGCGACGTTCCTGGCGGAAAATTTGGCCCCCGAAGTTTTGCCGGCTGTTGGCTTTCAGAATAATGCGAATCCGCCCAAGTTGCCGAAGACGGTTTTCAAGCTTGACCTGCGGCTGGATGGCACGCGGTTGAAGCTTTACGATGTGGAGCAGGATCGTGAGTTCCCGCAGCTTGCGAGTGTGACTGTCTCGGGACCCTATGAAATTTCCGGACCCGGCGACACCCCCAGCCGCCAAAAGATTTTTGTGTGCTCCCCCGACTCGGCGAAAGAGGAGCTGCCCTGCGCCCGAAAGATTCTGGCCGGCCTCAGCCGCCGCGCGTACCGTCGTCCGGTGACGGATGCGGATTTAAAACCCCTTCTGGCTTTCTATGAAGCTGGCCGCAAGGAAGGTTCCTTCGATAGCGGAATCGGCAGAGCCCTTCGTGCGATTCTGGTCTCGCCCGATTTTCTGTTCCGCGTGGAGCATGATACTACGGCCGTTGCGCCTGGGGCGGTTCACCGCATCAGCGACATCGAACTCGCCTCGCGGCTCTCGTTCTTTCTCTGGAGCAGCATTCCCGATGAAGATCTGCTGAAAACCGCCGAACAGGGCAAGTTGAAAGACCCGGCCGTCTTAAACGCACAGGTCATGCGCATGTTGGCTGACAGCCGCTCCAGCGCCTTTGTATCCAACTTCGCCGGTCAATGGCTGTATCTGCGCAACCTGTCTCAGGTTCGTCCGGATCAGGATGTGTTCCCCAAGTTCGACCCCGCCCTGCGCCGCGCCTTCCAAACCGAAACCGAGCTGTTCTTCGACGCTGTACTGCGTGAGAATCGGCCCGTAACAGATCTGCTCAGCGCGAACTTCACATATCTGAATCAGCGTTTGGCGCAACATTATAAGATTCCGGGCGTTTACGGTTCGCAATTTCGACGTGTCACTTTAACCGATCAGAACCGTGGTGGATTGCTGGGGCAGGGCAGTATCCTGACAGTCACCTCTTACCCCAATCGCACCTCCGTTGTGCAGCGCGGAAAGTGGGTGCTGGAAAATCTTCTCGGCAGCAGCCCGCCCCCGCCGCCGCCTGACATCCCCGCGCTTCCCGAACACTCGAAAGGCGCGGCCCAGTTGACAATGCGGCAGCAGATGGAACAACATCGGGCGAACCCCACCTGTGCGGGTTGCCATTCGCGCATGGACCCTATCGGCTTCTCGCTGGAAAATTACGATGGCATCGGCGCATGGCGCGGCAAGGATGGCGACGCCGTGATCGACGCTTCCGGCAAGCTGCCCGATGGCACAATCTTCAACGGACCCAAAGGTCTGAAGTCTCTGCTCATCACCACGTATAAAGATCAGTACCTGACCACGTTCACGGAAAAGCTTATGACCTATGCGCTGGGCCGTGGCTTGGAGTATTACGATGCACCTGCCGTCCGTACCGTGATTCGCGAATCGGAAGCCAAGAACGCCACCATCCCCGCTTTTATTGCTGCCATCGTGAACAATCCGCAATTCCAGTCAAGGAGAACAACAGAATGATGATTACCAAGAAGTCTCTTGCCCGCCGTACTTTCCTACGCGGATTAGGCGTCTCCATGGCTTTGCCACTGCTGGACGCGATGGTTCCCGCGCTGACCGATACCCGCCTGACAGCCGCCGCCGGCAATGTGCGCCTCGGCTTTGTGTATGTTCCGAACGGCATCATCCAGAAGAACTGGCTGCCTTCGCAAATCGGGACCGGCTATGAGTTCGCCTCCACCATGAAGCCGCTTGAGCCCTTCCGCGACAAAATGCTGGTGCTCAGTAACCTGATGCAGAACGGCGGACGCGCGCTTGGCGATGGCGCCGGCGATCATGCCCGCGCGGGCGCCAGCTGGCTCACCGGCATCCATCCGAAGAAGACCGAAGGGGCCGATATTCGCGCTGACATCTCTGCCGACCAGGTGGCCGCACGCGAACTCGGCAAGAAGACGCAGTTCGGTTCGCTTGAAATCGGTCTCGAAGAGCCCAGCCTCGCGGGCGGTTGCGACAGCGGTTATAGCTGCGCTTACACCAACACCATTTCCTGGCGCGGGCCGACCACGCCCAACCCCATGGAAGTGAATCCGCGCGCTGTCTTCGAACGCTTGTTTGGCGATGGCGGCACCACCGATTCACAGACGCGCCTCAAGCTTTTAAAGGAAGACCGCAGCCTGCTCGATTTCGTGCGCGGCGATGTGGCCCGCCTGCAGCCTCAGCTCGGCACACGTGATAAGAACAAGCTCGAAGAATATTTGGACGGGATTCGCGATATCGAACGCCGCATCCAGAAGGCCGAACAGCAAAGCGCGACCATGAAGCTGCCCACGCTGGAGCGTCCTTCCGGTGTGCCGGACGAATTCGAAGAGCATTCGAAGCTCATGTGCGATCTGATGGTTCTAGCGTTCCAGACCGATATGACGCGCGTGATCAGCTTCATGATGGCTCGCGAAGGCAGCAATCGCAGCTATCGCTCCATCGGGATCGCCGACGGGCACCACTCCGTCACGCATCACCAGAACGATCCTGAAAAGATTGCCAAGACCATTAAGATCGACGAGCTTCACGTGAAGTCTTTCGCCTACCTGGTCGACAAGATGGATAAGACGAAAGATGGCGACGGCACGCTGCTGGACCATTCCCTGCTCCTCTACGGAAGCAGCATTAGCGATGGCAACGCGCACACGCATCACGATTTGCCTCTGGTACTGGTAGGTGGGGCGGGTTGCAGCGTGAAGGGTGGCCGCCACATCCGCTACCCCAAAGAAACGCCGATGAACAATCTGCTGCTCACCATGCTGGATAAAGCCGGCGTGCAGGCGCAGACACTGGGCGACGCAACCGGCAAGATCGACCAGCTCTCTATTACCTAAACAATGCCGGCCTACGCTTTTCGGCGCTCCGTCATCGCCGCCGCTTTGTTCTCCATGCCCCTGGCGGGAGCAAGCGACCAGCGTTTGCTGGACGCCATCAAAGACCAGGGTGGCCGCCCTGTTCCCGCGCTGCTCAGCCAGCGCATCGATGTAAACATGCCCCAGGCAGATGGCTCGACGCCGCTAGCCTGGGCTGTGTATCTCGATCAGGCCGATACGGTCGAGCGCCTTCTCAGAGCCGGGGCTCAAGTCAATACCGCCGATGAGTATGGCGAAACGCCTCTCACGCTCGCCTGCGCAACGGGCGATTTCGCCATCATCGAAAAACTCATCGCCGCCGGAGCCGATGTCAAAGCCGCGCGCTGGAATGGCGAAACCGCCCTCATGATCGCCGCGCGATCCGGCTCGCTTCCCGCCGCCAAGCTTCTGCTTGCGCACGGCGCGCTGATCGATGCGACGGAAACACGCAAAGGCCAGAACGCGCTGATGTGGGCCGCTGCCGAAGGGCATTCGGACGTGGTCAAGCTCTTGATCGATAGCGGTGCTCACGTCAAATCCGTTTCTACCGGCGGCTTCACTCCCCTGGTTTTCGCCACGCAGAAGGGCGATTCCAAATCCGTAAAAAGTCTCCTTGATGCCGGCCTCAGCGCGAACTATAAGCTCCCCAACGGCATGAGTGTTTTGGAAGTTGCCGTCGTGGGGGACAAGGCTGAAGTGGCCGATGTGCTTCTGGCGAACCAGGCGGACCCTAACGCGACCGATCAGTTGGGCAATACCGCTCTGCACCTGGCCGCGCAATCCGGAAACCTGCACATGGTGAAAGCTCTGCTCACGCGCGGCGCAAATCCGAACGCGCTCACCAACCAGATTCCCGTGCGCCCCGGGCGTGGCGGTGGCGGCGGTTTCTTTCGTGCGCCGGCCGGGGCACAGACGCCTCTGCTTCTCGCCGCGCGCGCCGGTGCGAAAGATGTGATGGAAGCTCTAATGGCCGCAGGCGCCGACCCCAAGCTGAAAGCGCAGGATGGCACCACATTACTCATGTCCGCGGCAGGTAGCTCCCGCCTTTCAGCCGTGGAATACGCCTATCAGCTCGATTCGGACGTAAACGCGGTCACTACAACGCGCAAGAGTACGGTCATGCATTCGGCGCTGTCAGTAGGCCTTCAGAAAGTCACCCAGGCCGACGTATGCAAAGTGGTTCAGTTCCTGGCCGATAAGGGTGCCGACCCCGACGCTCTCGATGCCAATGGCCGCACACCCATCGCAATCGGCAACATCCTGCCCATCGACGATGCCGTCGCGTTGTTGAACAAGATCATTCTCGCCAGCGGCAAAACGCCCAAAGTATCGGCCAGCCGCTAGCGCGATTTCACGAACACGTCAGTGCCCCGGCCCGTCGTCTTGGCGCCTTCAAACTGGTACCCATGCTGCACGGTGAGCGATTTCTCGATCTTCATCTCGCGCCCTCCCGCAGCCAGGCTCTGCACATACAGCGTGGTCACCGTGGAGCCCTGAAGATTTCGGGTGGTCTCGGTAACCAGCTTCGGCCCGTCCCAGCGCGCCTTCGTTGTCACCTTCGCACCGCCCTCACCGTTCATCACAAGCTCCGCACCGTCCAGCCGGTAGCGCAACACTTCATGGAAGAGGGGCGAACCCTTCGTTTCCTTCCGTGTTGTCTCAATTGAAATTTCCGACGCATCCTGGCTGATCGCGAGCGAAACCGGCCCAATCGGCACGTCCTGGTGCGACGATTCGCTCCGCCGCGCGTCCATCGCCCATTCACCGGAAAAGTCCGTGTGTGCCACATCCTGCGCCATCGCTCCGGCGGTACCGAGCAAAAACAAAGTTACAGAAACGCGAGTGAGCTGCATGCTGGCAACAACGCACGCAGCCGGAGTGCCAAACGCCTACCAGGCGTCGACAAGCACTCGATCGCTTTCCTGCATCACCAGATCTTTCAGAAGATCCAGAATCTGGCCGCTCGAGCCCGCTGAGTGCGCGAAAGCCGCCTCAAACATCGCCGACGTAGCCAGGCTCGCCTCCCGCGGAGCATCACCGCACATGGCCATCGCCCAATCTCCGAAAAGCCGGGCGGCAACCGGGCCGTTTTCCACAATGGTCACGTCGCTGTGGCGGAAGTCTTCCTGGATCCTTTCGAATACTTCCTCCACCGCCTCCAGTGGGCCCTCCAAGGTTTGAGCGAAATTACCGGCGTTATAGAGCAGCGCTCCCGTCACTCCGGCGCGGGCATTATTTTCGCGGCTAGTGCGCAGAATCTGCTGAATTTCCGCTGTCACCTCCACTTCGGTGCCGCGGATTCGATTGCGGCTGCAATAAACAAGTCGATAGAGTTGAATGTTCATAGGGTTCTGGTCTCTTTGTTAAGCTTTGCCATGAGTGCTTCAATTTCGTGCGCCGGAATGGGCTTGCTGAACAAATAGCCTTGTACCGATGAGCAGCCGTCCGTACGCAGCCGGTCCCACTGCTCGTCGCTTTCCACACCTTCGGCCATCGTGGGCACACCCAAGCTCACGCCGAGCGAGGCGATCGCCCGCACAATCGCGCGATTCTTCGGATGGTCCCCACCGTTGCCGGCCAGCGAGCGGTCGATCTTGATTTTGTCGAACGGAAAACGCGCCAACTGGCTTAGCGAAGCATAGCCGGTGCCAAAATCGTCCATGGCGATCCGCACCTCCATCGCGCGCAGCTTGGCCAGCGTATCCAGCACCTTTTCTTCGCTCTTCAGCATGATGCCTTCGGTAATTTCAATTTCCAGGCGCTTTCCCGGAAGTCCGGTACTTTCAAGCGCACTGGCGACGGATTCCGCGAAGCGCCCGGAATCGAACTGCAGCGGCGAAGCGTTGACCGCAATGGTGATGCTCTCGTCCCAGTTCAGGGCTTCCCGGCACGCCGTCCGCAGCACCCAATCGCCCAGAGGAATAATGACGCCAATCTGTTCCGCCAGCGGCAGAAAATGGTCAGGCGGAATCAGCCCGCGCTCCGGGTGCCGCCAGCGCACCAGCGCTTCGAAGCCGATCAGCTTGCCTGTGCCGATCCCCACCTGCGGCTGATAATGAACTTCCAACTGGCGCAAAGCCAGTGCCCGCCGCAATTCCAGCTCACTGGTGCGCCTGTGTTCCGCGCGCGTGGCCATGTTGGCTTCAAAGAAATGGAATGTCGAGCGGCCAGAGGTTTTTGAATGATATAGAGCCAAATCCGCATCTCTCAGCAGTTCCGCGCAATTGTGTCCGTCCTGGGGCGAAAGCGCGATGCCGATGCTGACGCCGATGTTCACCAGATGGCCATCCACAAGATAGGTACGCTGCAGAGTATCCAAAAGGCGGTTCGCCAGGCGGGAGGCGTCGTTTGCGTCTGCTGCCTGGTTACTGACCAGAGCGAATTCGTCACCGCCGAAGCGCGCCACCAGGTCGCCGGGCCTCACGGCTGCGGTCAGGCGTTTTGCCACCAGCCGCAAAACGGTATCGCCGGCAGCGTGGCCCAGGGTATCGTTCACCGGCTTGAACCGGTCCAGGTCCAACAGTAAAATTGCGAATGGCTGGCCGGGCGTGTGGTCCAGAATGGCCTGCACGGCCGCTTCAAATGCGCCTCGGGTGGCCAGTTTGGTTAGGGAGTCGAGCGCGGCATACGTTTTCACATGGGCGTCTTCCTGCTCCAACTGCGCTCGAAAAGTGGCTAGCCGGTAACCCCAGCCCAGCCGCCTGACCTGCATGTTTACGCTTGGTCCCGCGCCTGCCGCCTTCAGTGTCACAGGCTCCGCGCCGCTGTTCGGACATTTGCCTTCGATGCAGCTTTGCGCGGCGGCCATGGAGCCCGGCTGCCACTCGCGCAGCAACAGCAAATCCAGAATTGTGGCGTGTTCGCACAGAGTGTTCGGCGGCAGACCGAGCAGCCCCGGCACGCGCGGCGTTGCGTGCGCCACCAAAAGATCGCGGTCGAAGATCACCAGCCCCGCCAAAGGATCGTCCAGCGCGGCGGCAACCAGGGGCGGCAGCTCGCTCCAAACTTGCGCCAGCGGCTCTGAAACTCCTCCCGGCATTTGCGCGGCGGCAGGCAGCCAGACTAGTTCGCGTTCCACACTGAGGCTCAAAATTTTCGTCCCAATGCACCCGGTGGCCTCAGCGAACCGTATTTCTCTCCTATTTCCGATAAAATTAAAGAGCCGCTCGCGCGAAGCACCAACTTTTCCGCCGTGAGTGCGCGTCTAGTCACAAGGAGCCGCTAATTGATCTTCCGCGCCGTGGAAGATGCCGACCTGATCGAAAGCACCCGCCGTGGCGATGTCGAAGCCTTCAACCTTCTAGTCTCCCGCTGGGAAAAGCGTGTGTTCAACTATCTGCTGCGCATCGTAAACAATCGGGAAGACGCCTTCGATCTCAGCCAGGACGTATTCCTGAAAACGTTTCAGAACATTCGTAAGCTGGATGACACGTCACGCTTCGGCCCATGGGTGTTCCGGATCGCGCATAACGAGGCTTATTCGCTTTTCCGCAAGCGCAAGCCCGAGGTCGATCTCGACGACCTGCCTGAGCGGGTCTCCACAAGTTCCGGCGGCGCGTATCCGTTTGAAATTTCTCTAGCCGTTACCGCTGCGCTCGACCGGCTCTCCGCCGATCAGCGCGAAGCCGTTGTCCTAAAAATTTATCAGGGTTTTAAGTTTGAAGAGATGGCCGAAATCCTGGCCATTCCCGTCTCCACTATCAAAAGCCGTCTCTATACCGCGCTCGATCTTCTGAAAACAGAGCTGTCTCCCGCGGAAAGGAAGCACTGAATGAATTGCGCCGATTTTGAAATTCGCGACTATTTTCTGGACGAGTTGCCGGAGGAAGAACGGCGCCGTACTGCCCGCCACCTGCATTCCTGCTCCGGTTGTTCGGCGGAGCTGGACCGATTGCGCCACCTGCGTTTCGCCCTGGAATCCATCCCCGATCAGGAGCCGCCGCAGAGAATTGGCTTCGTTTCGGATAAAGTGTTTCAGCCGTCTGGCCCCCGCCGCGCCTGGGCTGCGTTCTGGAATTCGGCGCCGAAATTGGGTTTCGCATCCGCCGCCATGCTCTCCGCCGCCTTAGTGACGTTTTCCCTTCGTCCCGCCCCTCCTCCCGTTCCCGCTCGCCCCATAATCGCCGCCGCGCAGCCGGCCGCCGCTGAAATTGCCCCGCTCATCGATCGAGCCGTCCGCAACGCCGTCGCCGGCACAGAAGCGCGTCAGCAAAAACGAACCGAATTGCTGCTCGGCGCGCTCGAACGCAAGCACGAAATGCAGCAGCGGGCGCTGATGCGGAACGTCTCCGATTACCTGATCATGCCGCAAAAGCGATTCATGGTCTCCCGGGCCTCGTCGCTCACTTATGGTGGTGAAACTCAATGAAACGTTTGGCTATTTTAGCCGCCACGGCAACCGTACTGTGGGCCTACCCCACCGTTCGGCGCTCTTCGCTTGCAGCGCTGGAAACCACGTTCGCCAATACTCTCCATGCCGCGAATATGGAGATTCTGGCCCTCCCGCGAGGCGTTTATCTCGAAGGCTACGGAGCCGTCTTCACCGCCGACGTCAACCTCACTTTCACACCGTCCACCAGCCCCTTCCAACTCACCATCGAAAAGCCGGTAATCGACCGCATCTATCAGAAAAAACTCTCACAATTGCCGGTCTTGCGCGCCGGTATGCAGCAGATTCTTCTGGACGCGGGCTCCGTGCTCGATACCGTCCCGCCCCGCGAACAGATTGTCCTCGTGGTCACCTTGGGAAATGAAACATGGGAAACTACCGGTAGACTTCCGTCCCAGGTGTACATGCAGGCGCAGCGCGCACAGCTCATCGCGGCCAAAGAAGGGAAAGTCAAAATCGAAACCGTGATCAAGGTTCAGGAATTGTGATCGAAGTCGCCCCCCAAATCGACTCTCTAGACTCGCCCCCCGCTACCCACCTCCGCCTGGGCGAAATGCTCATCCTGCGCGGACACATCGAGCAATCCGACCTTGACCGCGCGCTCGAACTCCAGCGCGAACGCGGTGACAAGATCGGCAAGATTCTGGTCGATATGGGCTCCATCGCCGCGCGCGATGTACTGGCTGCCCTGGCCGATCAGCACCACATGGAAATTGCGCCGCTCGATGCGCCGCCTCCGCCCGCCCCAGAGCTCGATGGCCTCTCGGCGCGCTTCATGCGCCAATCGAAATTCATCCCCATCGCCCGCCACGGCGACACCCTCACCGTCGCCATGGCGGACCCGCTCGATTTCGAAACCATCTCCGCCGTCCGCGGCTTCACAGGCCTGCGCATCGGCGTGCAACTCGCCGGCGAGCCTGAAATTCTAGACGCCATCGAGCGCTATTTCGGCGAGCGCGAACGCCAGCCGGGCGATATCGATCTGGACAGCGCGCAAGCTGGCGAAGACCTGGAACACCTGCGCGACATGGCCAGCGAAGCGCCGGTCATTCGCCTGGTGAACGCCATGATTGCGCTCGCCGTCGAGCGCCGCGCCTCCGATATCCACATCGAGCCGTTCGAAAAAGAGTTTCGTGTCCGCTATCGCATCGATGGCGTGCTCTCCAGCCAGGAACCGCCGCCGCGCGAATTGAAGGCCGCCATCGTCAGCCGCCTGAAATTAATGGCGAAGCTCAACATTGCCGAGCGCCGCTTGCCGCAGGATGGCCGCATCAAAATTAAAATCCTGGGCCGCGATATAGATCTCCGCGTCTCCACGCTCCCCACCATCTACGGCGAAAGTCTGGTCATGCGTATTCTGGACCGCTCCGCCGGCGATTTTTACGATCTCCAGAAGCTAGGCTTCGACCCCTACATGCTGGAGCGCATGACGCACTACACCTCGCTCCCTCACGGCATTTTTTTGGTCACCGGCCCCACCGGCAGCGGCAAATCCACCACCTTGTATTCCGCCCTCAAGCGCATCAACACCACCGCCCGCAAGATCATCACGGTCGAGGACCCGGTCGAATACCAGATGGACGGCATCAACCAGATGCACGTCAACACGCAGATCGGCCTCACGTTCGCCTCCGGCATCCGGCACATCGTGCGTCAGGATCCCGACGTCATCATGATCGGTGAAATTCGCGACCGCGAAACGGCCGACATCTCGATCCGCGCAGCGCTCACCGGCCACTTCGTTTTCTCCACGCTGCACACCAACGATGCTCCCAGCGCCATCACGCGCCTCACCGATATGGGCGTTGAAAATTATCTGATCAATTCATCGGTAGTAGCCGTCCTCGCGCAGCGCCTGGTCCGCGTCATCTGCAAGAAATGTATCGCCTCAAACGGCCCCGAGCTGACTCCCTTCGGCGACCGCATCGAAACCTTCCGCGGCCAAGGCTGCGAAGCCTGCAACAACACCGGCTACAAATTCCGCGTCGGCATCTTTGAATTGATGGAAATGAACGAAGAGATCCGCACGCTGATCATGGCTAACTCCGACGCCGGAAAAATTCAGGAAGCAGCCCGGCGCAACGGCATGAAAAGCCTGCGCGAAGATGGCTGGCAAAAAGTAGCCGCGGGCGTGACTACTTCAGAAGAAGTGCTAAGAGTAACCCAGGAGTTCTAGATCGTATGAGCATTGACGAACGGTTGGAAGCCTTGACCATGAGTTTGGAATTGCTAAGCCGCGATCACGAAGAAGAGCGCGCAAAAACGAAAGCGCAAGGCTTGGCAATCGATAAACTGACACAACTGATTCAGATCGATGCCGAAAACATCCGTTCCCTAGCCAAAATTGCTGAGAGTCACGAAGCGCGCATGGATAGGATCGAAGGTCACTGAGCTATCGCTAGCCCTCCATGGCCACCACCTTCTATTTCCGCGCAGTAGGCTCAGACGGTAAAGTCCGCTCCGGTTCCATCTCCGCCGAGACCGAACGCCTCGTCGCGCGCGAACTCCAGAAGCAGGGCCTCACCCCCGTCTACGTCGGCACCACTGAAAAGAAAGCCACCGACCTCAAGCTCCCCAGCTTCGGCTCCGGCAAAAAGCATCGCGACGTTCTCTTCTTCACCCAGGAACTCTCCACGCTCCTCACCAGCGGCGTTCCCCTTGACCGCGCGCTTTCCATCACCGCCGAAATCACGGAACGCCCCCATTTCCGTTTCATCATTCTTGATATCCTGCGCGTCCTCAAAGGCGGCCGCTCCCTGGCCGATTCGCTCGCCACGCATCCCGAATACTTTTCCGACCTCTTCATCAACATGGTGCGCGCCGGTGAAGCGGGTGGCTCGCTCGCGCAAATCTTCGAGCGCCTCGCTGAATTCGAGCGCTCTCGCGACGACCTCCGCGGCTACATCATTTCCTCCATGGTCTATCCAGGCCTGCTCACCTTCGTCGGCTTCGCCTCCATCCTCGTATTGCTCACCTTCGTCGTGCCGCGCTTCGCTTCTGTCTTCGAAGATTCGCACATGCAGATCCCGCTTCCCACGCTCCTGATGCTTGAAACCAGCAAGTTCATCAAGACCTGGTGGTGGCTCGGAGCGGGCACGCTTGCCACACTCATCATCGGCTTCCGCATGTACATCGCCTCCGTCGGCGGCCGCCTGTGGTGGGATCGCCTCCGCCTGAAAATCCCCCTCCTCGGCGACGCGCTTCGTAAAGCCGAAACAGCGCGCTTTTCACGCGCCATGTCTACCCTGGTTTCGAACTCCGTGCCGCTCGTGCAATCCATCAACATCTCCGCCGGCATCTTGAACAACAAGTCCATCTCAGGCGCTTTGCGCGAAGTGGCCCAGGGCGTCAAACGCGGTGAAGGAATTGCCGCGCCCATTCGCAGGGTCGCCGTCTTTCCACCCCTCGCCGCGCATCTTCTCACTGTAGGTGAAGAAACCGGCAAGCTCGATCAGATGTTCACGCGCCTTGCCGATATCTTCGAAGCCGACACGCGCGCCGCTATCCGCCGCTTCACCTCGCTCTTCGAACCGGCCATAATTTTGATCATGGGCATTCTGGTGGGCGCGCTCATCTTGAGCATGCTGCTCGCCATCACCAGCATCAACGAAGTCGCAGTTTAGGAGATCTATGCAAGCACCGCTTATCAAAACAAAACGACGCTCCCGCCAAGCCGGCGTCACGCTTATCGAAATGCTGGTGGTGGTCACCATCATCGCGCTCTTCGCCGCCTTGGTGGCGCCCACAATGCTGAAACATGGCGATAAAGCCCGCGTGGTTGCCGCGCGTTCGCAGATACAAAATTTTTCCACCGCGCTCGGCAGCTTCAAGCTCGATACCAGCCAATATCCCGCCACCGAACAGGGCCTCAACGCCCTGCGCAACCGCCCTGGCGACCTTCAAAACTGGAACGGCCCCTACCTTCCTCAAGACGTCCCCAACGATCCCTGGGGCCACCCGTACATCTACAAATATCCCGGCGATCATGGCGATGAACCCGACATCAGTTCTTTTGGCGCCGATGGCGCGCCCGGCGGCGAAGGCATCAATGCCGACATCTTCAGCTGGTCGAATAAGTGAACCGCCGCAGTTCCCAATCCGGCGTCACACTCATTGAGATGCTGATCGTGATGGCCATCATTGGCCTCATCGCCGGCATCTCTTTCCCCTCCGTTTCCGCTGGTCTTGAAAGCATCCAGCTTCGCTCCGCCGCCGATTCCATCGCCACCTTTCTCACCGCCGCCCAAAGCCGCGCCGAACGCCGTGAACAAGCCATCGAAGTGGTCATCACGCCCGCCGATAGCACGTTCACTCTCTTCTCCTCCGAAGCCGGCTACACGCGCCGTCTGGTGCTCGAGAGGAACATCAAAATCTCCGGCGAGCCCACGCAATTTCTCCTTCTCCCTGGTGGCGCGCCTCCCGCCATCGCCATCGATATCTTCAACACCCGCGGCGCTCACAAATCCATCCGCATCGATCCCGTCACCGGCGTGCCCCAAACATGATTCGCGCCCGCAATACGCAGTCCGGCTTCACGCTCCTTGAAGTCCTCGTCGCCACCACCATCATGGCGATCGCGGTGGTCACACTGCTCGGCGGCATTAGCACGTCCATGCGCAACGCCTCACGCCTCACCGGCTACGATCAAGCCGTCATGCGCGCGCGCTCCAAGATGGATGAGCTCATCGTCAATCACCGCGTGCCTCCCAATTCCGATCTCGAAGAGTTGTTCGACCCCACCAGCGGCTGGCGTGCCCATTTGTCCGCCTTCGAAACACTGCCCGGCGCGCCCCGAGGCTCACCCATGCTCGAACGCATTCAACTCGAAATCTGGTGGACAGAAGGCGGCCAGCGCCACACGTTTCCGCTCGAAGGCTACCGCCGCTCCGTCGTGCCCTTAGACCCCACTCAGTGAAAGCCCGCAATCCAAAATCCGGCCTCACGTTGATCGAAGTGCTGATCGCGGTCTCACTCCTCAGCTTGCTCACGCTCGGCATGATGTGGGCCATTCGCATCGGCCTCAACTCCATGGGCAAGGCCAACGACAGGCTGATGGCGAACCGCCGCGTCACCGGTGCGCAGCGCGTTCTGGAACAGCAAATCTACGGCCTTATCCCCGCCACCGCCGAACTGGAAAATCGCCAGAAGCTTCCGTTCTTTCAAGGCGAGCCGCAGAGCATGCGCTTCGTTTCCTCTTATTCGTTGAAAGAAGCCTCGCGCGGCCACGCCCAGGTGCTTAGCTTCCAGGTCATACCGGGCGAGACCGGCGGCGTTCGCCTCATCGTGAACGAAACGCTCTACAGCGGCTCCCGCTCAGCCGGACAATTTGTCCTCGGACGCGCGTTCAATCCCGATATCGGCCGCGCCTCCACAAGGTTCGCCGCCATCGAACCCAGCACCAACTCTTTCGTGCTCGCCGACAAGCTCGAAAGCTGCACGTTCTCTTATCAGGAACTGCGTCAGCGCCCCGAATATCAGCGCTGGGTATCCGTCTGGTCGCTCGATCAATGGCCCGACGCCATCCGCATTCAGATGTCTCCCCTGGGCGAAGTCGGTAAGCGGCTGCACATGATCAGCGTGGTCGCTCCCGTCCATGTCACCCGCAGCCCCACGGATATTTACGATGACAATTACTAGCCCACGCTCAAAGCGCAAAGGTGGCGCACTGCTTGCCGTGCTTTGGTTGTCAGCCGCACTCGCCGCCGTCGCCTTCAGCATTGCCGGGACGGTGAAGGGCGAGACCGAGCGCACCAGTACCGCTGTCGACGATGTCCGCGCCTATTACCTCGCCACCGGCGCCATCAGCCGCACCATCCTGCGCATGCAGTGGGGCGGCCCCTGGTTCGCCCCCGGTCAGCCCACCATCGATTACGATTTTCCCACCGGCCAGGTGCACGTCGAGATCATTCCCGAAGCCGCCAAGTTGAATATTAATCAGGCCCCGCCCGATCAGATTTTTCGCCTGCTCACGGCCGTCACGCGCAATGAAGGCGCATCGCAGGAAATCACGCAGGCCATTCTAGATTGGCGAACCCCCGCGGGCTCTCGCACCAACGTGCTCGATGGCTATTACCTGGCGCTAAATCCGTCTTTTCTGCCGCGCCACGCGTCGTTAGAAGAGATTGAGGAACTCTTGGCGGTAAAAGGCATGACGCCGGAACTCTTCTACGGCACCTATACGCGCGACCCTTCCGTTTCACCTCCGCAACTGGTGCAGCGCGGCGGCTTGCGCGATTGCGTTTCCATTTTCGGCGCGGTGGGCACTTACGACGTGAACGGAGCCGCGCCCGCCCTGATGGAATCTGTCGGCCTGCCTCCGGATCTGATCCAGGCCGTGGTTACCAATCGGCCCTTCGCAACGCCCTCTCAATATTCCGCGTTCACGCAGGCCAACCCGGCTTTCGCGCGGCTGCGTTTCGGCGGCAACACCATGTTCACCATTCGAGCCACGGCCCGCTACCGGCTTGCAAATGGCGGCTTCAGCGACCTGCGCCGCTCCGCTTCGGCGTTGATAAAATTGCAGCCTGCCAAAGATCCGCCTTATGTTGTGCTCCGATGGTATGACCGGGGTTAGCTTGAGCAACATGGTCGAAGAACAAACCACCGCCGCCACTCCCCCTGCATCGAAGGTCCCCCGGCGCCAACTCACCACAGGCGAACGCTGGCATCGGGCCTTCATCTTCGGCACTGCGGCGGCAATCGAATTGGGCGAAAAAGATCTGCACGCCGTCATCGTGCGCGCGCGGCCGGGCGGCTCAACAGTTCTCGCTCAAACCACCGTCTCCGATTTCCGCACGCGTCCCCCCAAAGAATGGGGCAGCGAGTATCACAAGTGGCTCCGTCAGCATGGCGAACGCAACCTGTCGTCCGTCATCGTGCTGCCGCGCCGGGAAGCCATCGTGCGCGTCGTGCACCTGCCCGGAGTCGCGAAGAAAGATATCCCGAACGCCATCGGCTATCAGGTGGACGCGCTCCATCCCTATGGCGATGAAGAGGTCGCCTTCGGCTGGTCGCCCCTGACGGGTGGCAACGTGCTGCTCGGCATGATGCGGCGCGTCACGCTTGAAGCTTACGTGCGCTTGTTTCAGGATGCGGGCATCCCCTCTTCCGGCTTTACGTTTTCTGCTTCCGCCCTGCGCGCCGCGCTGCATCTCTACGGCAAGCCGCCCGCCGAATTTCTGGCCTATGCCGAAGATGAAGCAGGCGTCGTCGAAGTCTATGGGCAAAGCGCGGCTCGTCCCGTCTTTTCCGCCGAATTCCACTTGCCGCCCGCACGCGCTTTAGCGTTGGCCCATGCCGAACTCCGCCTTCCGCCCACCGCCGCCGCGCCCAGTCCACTTGCCGATATTCTTCCGAAGCCCAAATCTGCCGTTACCGCGCCCGCACTTGCGTTCGCCGGCGCTCTCGCCCATATCGGATCGCGCCGCAATCCCTATGCGAACCTGCTCCCGGCGGAGCGCCGCACCGTTCGTTCGCGGGCACGCTTCATCCCCACCATCGTGCTCGGCGTTGCTCTCGCCATCGCTGGCGGAGGCTGGCTCTATTACCAGCAGATGCGCGAACAGCAGTACCTGGACGAGCTCTCTTCTGAAATTCGCGGCGTGCAGCCCACGGCCAGTAAGGCCGCCGTGCTCGATAAGCGCACCGAAGACCATCGCGCCCGCATCAAGCTGATTGACGATTACCGAAAGCGCGGCCAGGGCTTCGTCGATGTAATGGCCGAACTCACGCGCCTGCTGCCGCCCCCCATCTGGACCCAGTCTGTCGAGATCGCACAAGACACCGTCACCATTTCTGGCGAAGCGGAAAACGCAGCCACGCTTCTAAAAGTGCTCGATGCGTCTCCGCTGTTTCGCAATTCAGAACTCATGATGGGCGTCATGCGCGTGAACCAAACGGAGACCTTCCGCATCCGCATGCAAAGGAAGCCGCGCAAATGAGCGATCGCGAAAAGCGGCTTCTCTATTTGCTCGGGCCGGCGGTGCTGGTTGTACTCTTCATTCGCTTTGTTGTCTTGAGCGATTCCTCGCCATCCACGAAGCCCATACTGGCCATTCGTTCCGCGTCCCAGACTGAAAAGCAATTGGCCAAACTGCGCCAGGTTGCTGCAACCGTTCCCGCCAAGGAAGCGCTGCTTACGCAGGTGGATGCCGAACTCGGTTTGCGTGAGAAAGGCGTGCTGGTCGCCGACACCGCCCCGCAAGCCCAAGCCCGCTTGCTCGAAATCGCGAAGAAAGTGGCGAAAGCGGAAGGCATCGAATTGCGCGGCGGAGACCTGGGCCAAGTCAAAAATTACGGAGCCGATTACGGCGAAGCAACTGTCGCCATCAGCTTTGAATGCCACATTGAACAATTCGTCAATTTCATGGCCGGGCTCTCGCACGAGCCCGAACTGTTGGCCCCGAGCGATCTGCGTATCAACACGGCCAACGTCAAGGAAAAGACCATCGGCATCCGGATGATTTTAGGCGGCATGGTACCTAAAAAAATGGTGCCGGAGAGAAAGGGGTTCTCCTTATATTGAAACGTAAGCTGATCTTCCTCAACCTGCTCTTGCTGGCCGGCACCTCATTCGCCGCATGGAAGTTGCGCGAACAGTACCTGGCCGACCAGGGCCGCACCGCTCACGTTCATCGCAATCCGGTCAAGGTTGTGCCTGTCGCCCCAGCCGTTGCCACGCCCAAGCCCGACCCGTTTACCGGTCTGCCCTATGCCGAAGTCGCGCAGAAGAATTTGTTTTCGAAAGACCGCAACCCGAACGTAGTCATCGAAGCGCCCCCTCCCGTTCCCGTCAAGGTCATGCCGCCGCTGCCGCTGGTGGCTGGCGTGATGGGCTTGCCTTCGGGCATGCTCGCCCTGATGTCTGAGAAGCCTGAAATCAAGCCTCATGGCGTGCGTGTGAATGAAATGGTAGGCGCGTTTAAAGTGGTCGCGCTCACGCCGCAAACCGTTTCGTTCGAATGGGACGGCAAGCGTATCGATAAGAAAGTGGAAGAGCTGCTGGCCCGCGCGCCCACTCCCGCACAAGCTGTCAATTCGGGCGGACCGGTCTCGCTCGGTAACCCCGCGAACGAAGCCGCGTTGCCCGGCGCGCGCCCCGCGGAAGCAAAGCCCGGCGCCGTAGTGATTGGCAACAGTATGAAGAACTGCACTGCCGGCGACAATTCCCCCGCCGGCACCGTGGCGGACGGCTATAAGAAAGTGGTGGAAGCGACTCCCTTCGGCAATGCCTGCCGCTGGATCGCCAACCCCTAAAAAAATTCAAAGGACACCTCAATGAAAACTCTCTTCACCATCGCACTCATCCTTACCGCCTCTCTGAGCGCGCAGACTACTCTGCAAAAAAAGAAGGCGACGAAGAAGACAACCGGGACTACGACCACCACTACAACTGCCACCGGCGTCCCCACGCGCCAGTCGCCCCCCAACGTCGTCATCCCGAAAGGCGCTGTCGAAGGCGATGACGGCAACTTCCGCTTCACTGACGCGCAAGGCAAAAAATGGATTTACCGCAACACTCCCTTCGGCGTCGCGAAGTCTGAAGATAAAGGCTCCGGCGTTCCCGTTGCGCCACAGCAGGACACACTTACCACCGCCACCGACGCGGGCGATTCCGTGAATTTCGAAAAGCCCAGCCCTTTCGGCACCGTCAAGTGGACCAAGAAAAAAACTGAGCTGGACGCAAACGAACAGAGCGTCTGGAACCGTCAAAAGAAGCAGTAATGGTTCAACCCTTTCGCTGGTCTCTGTCCGCGTTCCTGATTCCCTGCCTACTCCTGGCGCAAGCACCTCCGGCCGCCGCGCCGGTACCGGCTGCTCCGCCACCCACGGTGCCGGGCGGGTTCAATCTTCCCAATGCGCCGCTGCTGGAAGTGATCGATATCCTCGCGCGCGATCTTCACATCAATTACATTCTGGATTCGCGCGTCAAGGGCGGCAGCGTCACCATCAACACTTACGGCACCATCCGCGCCGAAGACATGCGGCCAATCCTCGAAACAATCCTCCGCATGAATGGGCTTGCCATGGTGCAGGTGGGAAATCTCTATCGCATCTCACCGGCCACCGAAGTTTCGCACCTGCCTATTTCGCCGCAGGTGAACATGAAAGATTTTCCCGAAGATGAGCGCACTCTGCTGAATCTCATCTTCCTCAAGTACATGACCGCGCCCGAGATGGAAAACATCATCAAGCCGTTCCTGGGTGAGAGCGCCACCATGGTCAGCTATCTGCCGGCGAACCTGCTGATGATTGAGGACAACGCGCGCAACATGAAGCGCACTACGGAACTGATCAATCTCTTCGATGCCGATACCTTCGCCGGGCAGCGTGTGCAAACCTTCGTCACACAGAATAGCCGCCCCTCTGAACTGGTCAAAGAGCTCGACACCGTATTTCGTGCCTACGCGCTGAATGACAAGACCTCCGCCATTCGCTTCCTCCCCATCGACCGCATCAATCTGGTGCTCGCCGTCGCTGCCAACCCCGGTGTTTTCGCGCAGGTAAAGGAGTGGATCGCGAAGCTCGACATCCCCGTGCGTCTCCCCGTGGGCGCCGTCTCGAACTACGTGTACAAGCTCAAGTACGGCAGAGCCGAAATTATCGGCAGCGTGCTCACACAGCTTTATGGCGGCTACGGTGGCAGTGGCTTCGGAGGCGGCCTGAGCGGCTCCTTCCAAAGCGCCGGCCAGCGTTTCCAAGGGAACAACAGCCAGTTCAATACGTTCGGCTCGGGCGCGGGCGGCCTCGGTTCCGGTGGTGGCTTCGGCAACGCGTTCCCCTCTAACGCCACGGTCAATCAGTTCGGCGGAAACGTTGCAACCGATGTTCCATCCGCATTGACCGGTGCCTTCAGCGCCACACCAGGCGCAAGCGCAGCACCGGGCACTGTTCCTGCCGCCGGTACCGCCGCCGCACCTGGGCGCGATCAAACAGGCCAGTACCTTTCCGGTTCCAACAACATGAACCAGGGCCTCCCGCGTATCATCCCCAACCCCTACGACAACACGCTCATCGTGCAAGGCACTCCGCAGATGTGGGAGCAGATTTCCCACTTACTAGAGCAGATCGATATCTCCCCCCGCCAGGTCTTGATCGACGCCCGGATCTACGAGATCACGCTGACCGGTGATCTCGAATACGGCGTTGCCGCCTTCCTGCAGCGCAAAGCGACTGCCAATGGCACGAACACTCACCAGTTCCTCGGCTCCTTGAGTAACGGAGTTACCAGTCTAAGCGCTGGCATCCTTGTCGGACGCAGCCGCGAATTGCTCGGCGCACTGTCTCTCTCTGAACTTCACACCAGGACGAAGGTCGTTTCATCACCCTCCGTTGTCGCCACAGACAGCATACCCGCCACCATCTCCGTCGGTACCGATGTCCCTACGCTCTCTGCGCAGGCTGTCTCACCAGGTTTAACCAACGGGGGCACTTCCCAATTCACGCAATCCATTTCCAACGTAAGCACCGGCACAAACCTGGGCATCCTCGCGCGGGTCAACGGCAGCGGCGTAGTCACGCTAGTTATCGATCAGAGCGTCACGCAGCCGATTCCAGCCAGTCCGGGCGGAATCAATTCCCCGTCCTTCTCCAAACGCAACGTCAGCACCCAGGTCACTGTCGAAGACGGAGACACGGTCGCCATCGCGGGAATCATTCTCGAACAGGATCTCTTCGCCCGAAACGGCATCCCATTCTTTGACCGTCTGCCGCTCATCGGAGGCGCTTTCGGCGGCACCACCAAGACCACATCGCGCACCGAACTTATAATCTTCCTCACCCCACGAGTGATCTACGACACGAATCAAATCACTGACGCCACCGAAGAGCTACGCCAGAAAGTGAAAAGTCTGACTAAGATCATGCGGGACAAGTAACGCATCAGGCCAACTGCGTTTCCACTTCAGCGTCCCCGACGCGGTCCAGATCCACGCCTTCCCAACGCGCTACCACAGCGCTAGCCAGGCAGTTGCCGAGCACATTCACCGATGTCCGCGCCATATCCATCAGCGCATCCACGCCCAGAATAATCGCGATCCCCTCAAGAGGCAGATTGAAACTCGCCAGCGTCCCCGCAAGAATCACCAGCGACGCGCGTGGCACGGCGGCAACGCCCTTGCTGCTCAGCATCAGCGTCAGCATCATCAGGATCTGCTGGCTTAGCGGCATCTCAATCCCGGCCGCCTGCGCCACAAACACGCTCGCCAGCGCCAGGTATAGCGTGCTGCCATCCAGATTGAAGCTATAGCCGGTGGGCAGCACGAACGCCACAATATGTTTTGGCACGCCGAACTTTTCCATGTTCTCGAGAGCCAACGGCAAAGCCGCCTCGCTGGACGCTGTCGAAAACGCAATCAGCCAGGGCTGCCGCACGGCTCGAAAGAAACGCGCTAACGGAATGCGCGCCAGCAACACCACGCCGCCCATCGCAAACACTACAAAGACTATCAGCGCCGCATACAGCGTCCCCACCAGCTTGCTCAAGCTGAACAGCACGCCCACGCCATTCTTACCAATGGTGACCGCCATCGCCGCACCCACACCCAGCGGCGCCAGATACATGACATAGCCCGTGTACTTGAACATCACCTCAGCCAGCGATTCGCAGAACTGCGTCACCGGGTTCGCCCTTGCTCCCAACGCCGCGCAACCGATGCCGAACAGGATGCTGAACACCACAATCTGCAGCACGTCGCCGCGCGCCATCGAATCGATAATGCTGGTCGGAAAAGTGTGTTCCAGAATCTCCGCCATCGTCAATTTCGCCTGCGGCAGATTCGTCACCGCGCCCTTGCTGATGGTCAACCCCGCGCCCGGCCGCGTCAGGTTCACCGCCGCTAAGCCAACGAACAGGGCAATCGTCGTCAGCACTTCGAAGTAGATAATGGCCTTCAGCCCAATGCGCCCCATCTGCTTGATATCGCCCGCGCCCGCGATTCCATAGACCAGCGCGCCGAAAATCAAAGGCGCAATGATCGACTTAATCAGCCGCAGAAAGATGTTGCTCACCGGCGCCAGCTGCACCGCAAATTGCGGGGCGAAGATGCCGATCGCCAGCCCCACCGCCATGCCGATGAAAATCCAGGCTGTCAATCCAAGAGCGGGCTTGCGTTGCGTTTCGGACATTCCGGGTATTATCGCCTACGCCAGCCATTTGTAGAAATAGAAGGTCATAGGCACGCTGCCGGTGTTCGTGATGCCGTGCAGTTTTTCGCCGGCGCAATACATCATCGCGCCCGGCCCCACCTGCGTCACTTTGCCGTCCACCTCAATCTCGCCTGTGCCCTCTGTCACCAGCATGAATTCCTCTTCGGGGTGCCGGTGCGGCGGGTGCGGCATCATCCCCGGCTTCAACACCAGGCTGCCCGCCGTCATCGCTTTCAGCAAGTCCGTCTTGCCTTCGAAATAGAAGCGCGTGTCCCCATGCGGTTCGCGGACCAGGCTTGCGTCATCGGCGCTCATCACTACGTCGTCCAGCTTTTCCATCCCCGATAGGATAGCTGCCTCCGGAGCCGGTTCCACATGCACCAGCACATCGGCCACCCAATCCAAATCGCCGCGAATGGCATCGCGTGCGCGGCCTGCGATATCGTGCCCCATGCGTACGGTCACCAAAGGGTCCACTTCCAAGTGAAGATCCACGTGATACTGCAGGCCGGTCTTGCGCGCGTAACACTTCTCCACGCCCTTCACGCCATCCACGCGCAACGCCACTTCGCGCACCTGGCTCAACAGTCGTTCCGCCGGCATGGTGTCCATCAGCTGCAGGCTGGTGTCGCGCGTTACCCGAACGCCCGTAAAGATCATGATCAGACCGATCGCGAACCCTCCATAGTGATCGGCCAACGGGAAGCGGGAAGGATAGGCCAGCGTCAGGCCCACAGCCACCAGGGCAGCCAGGCCGGAGAGCATGTCGATGGCATCGTTATAGGCGTCGGCTTTTAGCGAATCGCTGTTCAGCTTGCGTCCCGCCACCAACTTCACCCGCATCAACCAAATCTTGACCGCAATAGAAATCAAGATCGGCCAGATCGCGTACGCCTTCGGAGCGGCCGTTACATCGGACGCGCCCGTTAGCGAATGCACGCCAATAGCGATGCCGCCCAGCATCAGAATAATTCCCAGCAATAGGCCGGTCAGAATCTCGGCCCTGCCGTGCCCGTAAGGGTGGTTCGAATCGGCCGGGCGCGCGGCCAGCGTCAGCCCCAAAAACACCATGCCGGACGACACCACGTCGCCCGCCGATTCGAACCCATCGGCCAACAGCGAAGTGGACTGCGCGGCCAGGCCGGTGGCAATTTTCAATGCCGCCAGCGACCCGCTCACGGCCATGCCCGTGATTGCTATCCGCTGCCCCGTCCGCACCAACACAGTGTAACGGGTGAGGCGAAATGATATCCTGTTGAGTTATGTCAGGCCATTCTAAATGGGCGACCATCAAGCATAAAAAAGCCGCGACGGACGCAAAGCGCGGCAAGATGTTCACTCGCATCATCAAAGAAATCATGATCGCGGCACGCAACGGCGGCGACCCCGATATGAACCCGCGCCTCCGCACGGCCATCATCGCCGCCAAGGGCGTGAGTATGCCCGCGGACAACATTAAGAAGGCCATCCTGCGCGGCACTGGCGAACTGGAAGGCGGTCAGATCGATGAGGTCACTTACGAAGGTTATGGGCCCGGCGGTACGGCGGTCATCGTCAACGTGGCCACCGATAACAAGAATCGCACCGTGAGCGACATTCGCCACTGCTTCAGCAAGAACGGTGGCAACATGGGTGAGCAAGGCAGCGTGGCTTGGATGTTTGAGCGCAAGAGCCAGATCATCGTCATGAAAGAAGTCGCGCCCGATGAAGATACGCTGATGGGCATTGTGCTCGAAGCAGGCGCTGACGATCTGCGCGACGATGGCGATTCCTGGGAGGTGCTCTCCGGTCCGGAAAACCATGAAGCCGTAGCCGCCGCGTTAGACAAAGCGAAGATCAAGCCGGAAGAATCGGCCATCGCCATGGTGCCGAAAAATCTGATTAAGCTCGAAGGCAAGAACGCCGCCGCAATGCTTCGCTTGAATGAAGCGCTCGAAGACAACGACGACGTGCAGAACGTTTACTCGAACTTCGATATCGATGAGAGCGAACTCGAAAAGATAGCCTGAGGGGCCTGAGGCTCTATGCGAATCCTGGGGATCGACTGCGGTTCGGAGCGGACCGGTTTCGGGATTGTGGATAGCGACGGCCGCACCCATACTCTCGTCGATCACGGCGTGATTAAAACCTCTCCGAAGGCACCCTTTGAGCAGCGCCTGCAACAGATCGCCCGTGGGCTGCGTCAAAGTATCGAAGCGTTTTCCCCGGAAATGGCCGCCGTGGAAGAGGTGTTCTACGCAGTGAACGTGAAGACGGCCATTAAGCTATCGCATGTGCGCGGCGTAGCCATGTTGGTGATTGCCGAAGCGAAGGTTGCCTTCGCCGAATATTCTCCTCTGGAAGTAAAAATGAGCGTGGTGGGCTATGGCCGGGCGGAAAAACAGCAGGTGCAAAAAATGGTGACCGCGCTTCTGCGTTTGCCGCGCCCCATTGAATCTCAGGATACGTGCGATGCGCTGGCAATCGCCATCTGCCACGCAAATCACCTCTCCACCTTGCGGAGGATGGCCGTTTGAAATTGCTGTGGGCTCTCTGCGCCGTGCCTGCCTTAGCGCAAACCATCACGTATTCGAAATCGTTTCCGGGCAGCGTTCCCGCATGGGTCGAAATCAAAGTCAATGATTCCGGTGACGCCGAATATCGTGACGATCCCAAGGAAGATCGCACCATTCGCTTCAGCGTGACAGAAGCGGACCGCGCGCTGATCAAGGAGAAAGCTGAAACGCTCGCCAGGTTTGCAAAGGCGCTCGAATCTCCCGCCAAAGTTGCGAACATGGGCATGAAAACTTTCCGCTATGAGCATGGCGCGGAAACCCATGAGGTGAAGTTCAACTATTCCGAAGATCCGGAAGCACGCGTTTTAGCCGATTGGTTCGAGAGCGTGGTGGAGACGGAGCAGGCGCGCCTGGAGCTTGAAAACTCCGCGCGCTTCGAAAAGCTCGGCGTGAACAAAGCCCTGCTTCGCGTGGAGGTCTTGCGCGACCGCAAGCGGCTGATCGCGCCCGAACAATTCCTTCCCGTTCTGGACAAAATTATCCGCAACGAAAGCTACATGCACATGGCGCGTGCGCGAGCTTCCGGCTTGGCCGAACATATTCGGGGAACGGTAAAGTGAGGCTGCTTCTCTGCGCCGCGCTCATCGCCATGGCAGCGCACGGGCAGCGAAAGATCGATCCCGCCATTGAGCAGCAGGAACTGAACACCGCACTCGCCGAAGCCGGTACCAGCCCTATCGATTTCACGCGCGCCGCGGAAAAACACCTGGCTAAATATCCAGATTCTCCCCAGAAACAAACGCTGGAACTGGCCCTTGCGAAGGCGGCCATCGAAGCGAAAGATGAGAAGCGCATTCTGCAGTACGGGGAACGCGTGCTTGCCACCAACCCGGACGATCTGCAGATTCTTGACCGCGTCATTCGCACGCTTCTGCTGTCGGACGACCGCACCGCCGCAGAGAAAGCTCTTGGCCTGGCCCTTCGTTACGAACACGATATCGAAAAGCTGGGTGAACAGCCCGCGCCCGGCCGCTATAGCGCCGCGCAGTGGAAAGAAGAAATCGTGAAAGGTACCGCGCGCTCTCTGATTTATCAAGCGCGCGCCACAGGCAACATGGGCAAGCAGGACAATGCGGTGGAACTCGCGAGGCGCAGTTGGGAGCGGTATCCTTCCGCCGGCGCCGCCCGTGAGTGGGGCCGCTGGTTGAGCCGCAGCGGTAAAAACCTGGAAGCCGTCACCCACATCGCCGATGCCTTCACCATTGAAGACCCCAACAGCAGTGAGGTGGATCGCGGCAAAGATCGCGTCCGCATGGGCGAGCTATACGCGAAAGTGAATGGGTCGGAGAAGGGCCTTGGTGACCTTGTGCTGCAGGCCTATGACCGCACGCAGGCACTGGTCAGCGAACGCCTGGCGAAGCTGAAATCCCAAGACCCAAACGCAGGCGCTTCACAGATTCTCGATTTCACTTTGCCCGCCGTTTCCGGCGAACCGCTCAAGCTATCTTCGCTGCGCGGCAAGGTGGTGGTCTTCGATTTTTGGGCCACTTGGTGCGGTCCCTGCCGCGTGCAGCATCCGCTCTATGAGAAGGTCCAGCAGCGCTTCAAGAGCAATCCCAACATCGTTTTTCTAGCCGTCGCGACGGACGAAGACCGCTCACTGGTCGCGCCTGTTCTGAAAGAGCGGGGCTGGTCAGGACGCAACTACTTCGACGCCGGGCTTGCCACCAAGCTCGATGTTTCTTCCATCCCCACCACCATCATTGTGGATAAGGCCGGCAACATTGCCAGCCGCATGAATGGCTTCGTTCCCGAACGTTTTGTGGAACTGCTCACGGAGCGCATTGAGCAGGTCAAATAAGCTTCTTCTTTTCCATTTCCACGTCATCGCGAATGCGCAGATAAGCCGCATATCGCTGTTCGGGAATCTTGCCCTCATCAAGCGCATCGCGAACGCCGCACACCGGTTCATGCGTGTGCGAGCAGTCTCCAAACTGGCACGCGCCGCGGTACGCATCGAAATCGTGAAACGTGCGTTCCACCTCGGCAACCGTTACATCCCACAGCCCGAACTCGCGCACTCCAGGCGTATCGATGATGCGTATCCCTCTCGCCAGCCTATACATAGTCGATGAAGTCGTAATGTGCCGGCCCTTCTGATACAGCTTGCTGATCTCTCCCGTGGCCGCGTTCGATTCCGGCGCAAACGCATTCATCAGTGAAGATTTCCCCACGCCGCTATGCCCCACCAGCACCGCCAGCTTGCCGGAAAGCGCGGTGAGCAATGCTTCCACGCCCTCGCCCGTCTTGTTCGAAACGGGAAAAATGGGAATGTGCAAAGCGCGATAGGGGTCTAACAAATCGAACTCCGCCTCAGATTCCACGCGATCGATTTTGGTCGCACAGATCGTCACATCCGCACCGCCCTTCTCGATGGCGATCAGATACCTGTCGATCAAGCCGGGCCGCAGATCGGGCGCGCGCATGGCCGCCACCACAACAACCAGATCGATATTCGCGGCGATGACGCGTTCGTTGCGATGGTTCAGCGGGTCGGGGCGCGAAAGCGTGGTCGCGCGCGGCAGCACATTCCGAATGGCGCCGATGCCATCGATCTCCACCCAATCGCCAATCGCAACCTGGCTTTGCGGCTTGACATAAACCGGTTCGCCATCCACCAGCCCTTGACATCCGCGCGGACCGATGAAAGAGATTTGCGCCTTGCGCGTTTCTACTGCCGCGCGCTCCGTCGATGTGCGCTTTTTTCGCGGTGAACGGACCGGCTCATCTTCCTCATAATCTTCAGCCGCCACTCCGCTCAGTATACTTGCGATAAGATCCTGGATGAAAAAACTACTCGCTTTAAACCGCTCAGAAATCGCGATCCGCATCATGCGCGCGGCAACGGAATTGGGGCTGCGTACCGTAGCGATTTACTCGAAAGAAGACCGCCTGGGTCTGCATCGGTTCAAGGCTGACGAAGCCTATCAAGTGGGTGAGCACCTGGGCCCGGTGCAGGCTTACCTCGATATCGAGGGCATCGTCGCGCTGGCGGCGGAAAAGCAGGTGGATGCCATTCATCCCGGCTATGGCTTCCTTTCGGAAAATCCAGCGCTCGCGCGCGCTTGCGAAAAGGCCGGCATCACTTTCGTGGGGCCAACGGCAGAGTTGCTGGATCTGCTTGGCGATAAAACGGCTGCCCGAAAGCTGGCGCAGAAAGCCGGCGTGCCCGTGGTGCCCGGAACCGAAGAGGCAGTTACCGATGCCGCTTTCGCCAGACAAGAGGCGGAACGCATCGGCTTCCCGCTGATCATCAAAGCCGCATTCGGTGGCGGTGGGCGTGGCATGCGAGTGGTGAACGAGATGGCCGAATTCGATGGCCGTCTGGAAGAGGCTCGCAAAGAAGCAGGCGCCGCGTTCGGTAATGACGCTGTGTTTCTGGAGCGCTACGTCCGGCGCGCGCGGCATGTGGAAGTTCAGATCCTGGGTGACCAGCATGGCAACCTGGTCCATCTGCATGAGCGCGACTGCTCTGTGCAGCGCCGGCATCAAAAAGTGGTGGAAGTGGCTCCCGCCGTGGGTCTCGCCAAACAGATTCGCCAGGGCTTGGCCGATGCCGCGATTCAGTTGGCTCGCACGGCAGGTTATCGCAATGCCGGTACGGTGGAGTTTCTAGTGGATGCCGATTCGGGCGAGTTCTTCTTCATCGAAGTGAACCCTCGCATTCAGGTGGAGCACACCGTCACCGAAATGGTCACCGGCATCGATCTGGTGCGCTCGCAGATTCTGGTGGCGCAGGGCCACAACCTGTTTGAAGCGCCGCTCTCGCTGCCGCCGCAGGAGCGCATGCCGCTTCATGGCTTCGCGCTGCAATGCCGCATCACCACCGAAGACCCCACTGCAAATTTCACGCCCGATTACGGCAAGATGCACACGTATCGTTCGCCCGGCGGCTTCGGCATTCGTCTGGACGGCGGCTCGGCATATGGCGGCGCCACTATCACTCCGTTTTACGATTCGCTGCTGGTAAAGGTCACGGCCGCTGGTCGCGATTTCCCGCAAGCCTGCCACCGCATGGAGCGCGCGCTGCGCGAGTTTCGCATCCGCGGCGTGAAGACCAACATTCCGTTTCTCGAAAACGTAGTCAACCACGAAGCCTTCCAATCGGGCGAGATCACCACTTCGTTTCTCGATCAGAACCCCGGCCTATTCAGCTATCCTGCCCGGCAGGATCGCGCCACGCGCCTGCTGTCTTATCTGGGTGAGACCATCATCAACGGCAACCCGGAAGTGGCCGGTAAGCAGCGCCCGCTTCGCTTTCCCGAAGCACCCATTCCCGATCACATTTCCGGCACGCCGCCGATGGGCACGCGCCATCTGTTGCGAGAGCAAGGGCCGCAGGCGTTCGCGAAATGGACGGCCTCGCAGCAGCGGCTGCTGTTGACGGACACCACCTTCCGCGATGCTCATCAATCGCTCTTAGCCACCAGGATGCGCACGTTCGATCTGCTGCGCATCGCGAACTTCGTCTCGCACCGCCTGCCCGGTCTCTATAGCCTTGAGATGTGGGGCGGCGCGACGTTCGATGTAGCCATGCGCTTCCTCCTCGAAGACCCCTGGCAGCGCCTTCGTGAGCTGCGCGAAGCCATTCCCAACATTTGTTTTCAGATGCTATTCCGCGCCTCGAACGCAGTTGGCTATACGGCTTATCCGAACAATGTCATTCGCGGGTTCGTGAAGGAAGCCCAGGCGCAGGGGATGGACATCTTCCGCATTTTCGATTCGCTGAACTACTTGCCGAATATGAAAGTAGCCATGGAAGCGGTGCGCGAAACAGGCGCGGTCTGCGAAGCGGCTGTCTGCTATACCGGAGATATTCTGGATCCCGCGCGCGAGAAGTACAGCCTTGACTATTACATCCGCATGGCGCGCGAGCTGGAAAAAATGGGCGCGCATGTTTTGGCCATCAAAGATATGGCCGGCCTGCTTCGCCCCTACGCCGCGCAGAAGTTGGTCACGGCGCTTCGCCAGTCCATCGGGCTTCCCGTCCACTTCCACACGCACGATACCAGCGGCATCAACGCAGCATCCATCCTGAAGGCGAGTGAAGCGGGCGTGAACGTCTGCGATGCCGCACTGGCTTCCATGAGCGGCGCCACCAGTCAGCCGAATCTCAATTCCATCGTGGCTGCGTTAGAACATACAGACCGCGCAACCGGCCTCGATCTTATGGCGCTGAACCGTTGTTCCGACTATTGGGAAGCGGTGCGCGGCTACTACCTGCCGTTCGATTCCGGCCCCAAAACAGGCAGTGCCGAAGTGTACCTGCATGAGATGCCCGGCGGCCAGATCACCAACTTAAAAGAACAGGCCGATGCCATGGGCCTGGGCCAGCGCTGGCCCGAAATCGCGCAGACTTATGCCGATGTGAATTTTGCTTTCGGAGACATTGTCAAGGTAACCCCTTCCAGCAAGGTGGTAGGAGACTTGGCGATATTTCTGATCACTCACAACATGACCGTAGCCGAGTTCTCGCAACTCGGAACAGATCATCAGGTGCCGATTCCGAATTCAGTTGTCGATATGTTTGAAGGCTCCCTGGGCGAACCGGAAGGCGGCTGGCCGGCCAAGATTCGCGACATTGTTTTGCAGGGCAGGGAACCGAAGCGCCCGCAATTGCCCGATGCCGATTTCGCCAAACGCGCGGCCGAACTCACGCCGGAACTGGATCGCGAGGCCACCACGGATGAGGTGCTGAGTTCGCTGCTTTATCCAGACGTGTTTCTTAAGTTCGCGCGCGCCCGCCGCAGCTTCGGCGATGTGGAAGTGCTGCCCACTCCGCAGTTCTTCTTCGGCATGGAAAAGGGCGAAGAAATTCTGGTCACCATCGAAGAGGGCAAGAGCCTGGTCATCAAATTCCTCACCGTCGGCGAGCCCCGTGACGATGGCTTCCGAACCGTGTTCTATGAATTGAACGGCCAGCCGCGCGAAGTGGACGTGCGCGATAAGAGCCTTGAGGTAAAGGGCGAGCAGCGCGCGAAAGCGGACCCCGCAAACCCGCTGCACATCGGCGCGCCGCTTCCGGGCCTGGTCACCACCATCGCGGTGCCCGAAGGCGGGGCCGTGAAAAAGGGCGACCGCCTGCTGGTCATTGAAGCCATGAAAATGCAGAGCACCGTTTATGCGCCCGCGACGGGCAAAGTGCAGCAGGTGCTGGTGAAGGCCGGGCAGCAGGTGGACGCCAAAGACCTGCTGCTGGTGATGAGCTAAAGTTTCTGCAGGCGAATGCTGCCGTTCGATGTGCCCAGGTCCACCATGGGGCTTGAACTGGAGCCGCCGTTGATCGTGCCTTCCATGTGATGACGATCGTCGCGGTCACGGCGAGTCTCGTCGAAATCGGATGAAATATTGCCGTTGCTGGTGGAAGCCCGCACACGCGCAGCGGCACGGGAGGGCATGCGCACGGTGATGGAGGCATTGCTTGTCTTGGCCACCACATCGCTCTTCAGAGCATCGCTCAACGTAAGAGTCAACGATCCGTTCGATGAACTCGCATCGATGGCGCCCGTCACTCCCTCCGCTCGCACATGGCCATTCGTCGTGTGAAGGTGTGCCGAACCTTGCACGCCATTCACTTCCACGGAGCCGTTCGACGTCTGAACATTGGCATCTCCATTCACCTTGGTAACGTCAACCGAGCCATTCGAGGTTTTCAGGCGCACAGGGCCATCGATGTCGCTGGCGTGAACTTTACCATTCGATGAAGTGACACGGTCCAGCGTCACTCGCCGCGGCACGCGAATAATGTATCGTGCGCCCACGCCGTTGTGATCGTTTGAAGGTGTGACCGTGCGAATGGAAACCGCGTTATCGGAGTGCTGAATATCGATCTTAACTTCGTCCCGCAAGGCTTCCGTGCGCGCATACTTCACGCCCGTGATCTCTACCTCATCGCGATCCCAGCCCGCGATATCGACCGAGCCATTGCTGTTCTCAAGCGTGAAAGTCGCGCCGGATTTCAGCGGATAGTTAAAGCGAAAATCCTGCTGGAATTTTTCGTTGTTGAAGCCGTCGATCTCGATATTGCAACCGGCCAGCGTAAGGCCCGCTGCCAGAGTGGTGAAGACGGAAAGTTTCCGCATATGTGTGTTGGTACGACGTTTCGCCGTTTCCGGTTCGCGAATTCATTTTACGCCCGCCAAGCCATGCGACAATGGCGTTTTCACTTTCATTATTTTGAGAATTTTGCTTTTGCTGCCGTTGCTGGGTGTCGCCGGGTGCGGGAGTGCCACCCACCAAAGCGCGGCGGGCATTTCGGGCGATTCCACCGTAGCGGGACGTGTGTCATTTACAGGCACGCCACCGCAACCCGTCAAGCTCGATCTTTCGGCGAACCCCACTTGCGAACGCCGGCACCTGCGTCCCGTCTATTCGGAAGACGTATTAGTCAGCAAGAAGGGTGGGTTGCGCAACGTTCTGGTGCGTGTAAAGAGCGGCTTACCGGAGGCGCGCTGGACGGTGCCGAATGCCCCTGTGAAGCTCGATCAGGTTGGCTGCGTCTATCAGCCGCACGTGCTTGCCTTGATGACGGGCCAGACTCTTGAAGTTTCTAATTCCGATTCGCTGAACCACAACGTGCATGCCGAAGCGGCTGCGAACCAGCCCTTCAACGTATTGCAGCCGCCGCGCGCGGAGAAGCTTCTTCGCCAATTCGAGCGCCAGGAAATGATGGTGCCCATCACCTGCGGAGTGCATGCCTGGATGCGCGCCTATGTTTCGGTTCTGGACCACCCCTTTTTCGCCGTGACGGACGAAGACGGCGAGTTCAAGATCGCTTCCCTGCCGCCTGGCAACTATGTTCTGGAGGCGGTGCATGAGAAGTTCGGCCGGCAGGAGCGCCCGTTCACCGTCGCGGCCAAAGCGCGCGCAACAGTGGAGTTCGCGTATTCGGAAAACAGCCGGTGAGATACTTGAGCTTGAAAGATTATTTCGCACTCACGAAGCCGCGCATCACCTGGTTCATTCTGATGAGCGCGGCCATCGGTTACTGCTTTGGGCTGGAGCGCGATTCTTTCGAATGGCTGAGTTGGCGTAGCTGGCAGCCGTTTTTGTTGACCATGCTGGGCACCGGTTTGCTCGGCAGCGGAACAGCTGCTCTGAACCAGTGGTATGAACGCGCTAGCGACTTGATGATGCGCCGCACCGCCGGCCGCCCGCTGCCTGGTGGCCGCATGACGGCAAACTCGGCTCTTGCGTTCGGCGCGGGGTTGGCGGTTGCGGGCTTTGCGATTCTGGTGCTCTTCGTAAATTTGCTGACAGGAATGCTGGGGCTGTTCACGCTGGTGAGCTACCTGTTCATTTACACGCCGCTTAAACAGCGGTCGTCGCTGGCAACGGTGATCGGTGCGCTTCCCGGCGCGATGCCACCGTTGATTGGATATGCCGCCGCAATCGGCAAGTTGACGCCCGAAGCTTGGGCCCTGTTCGCAATTCTATTCATCTGGCAGTTCCCTCATTTCTTAGCCATCGCCTGGATGTATCGCGAAGATTATTCGCGCGCCGGCATCCTGATGTTGCCTGTTGTGGAACCCGATGGGCGGTCCACATCGCGGCAGATTGTGGTGTATGCCTCCACACTCATTCCGGTTAGTCTCTTTCCGACGCTCCTTGGTATGACAGGCAAAATTTACCTGGTAGGTGCGCTGCTTTTAGGTGGATGGTTCCTGTATTCCGGCGTGCGCGTGGCGTTTGACCGCACCACGCAGCGGGCCCGGAAAGTCCTGCTGGTCTCAGTCATTTATCTGCCTCTGATTTACGGGCTGATGCTGATCGACCGGCCTTTGTGATGAGACTCCGCACCACGCTTGCGCTTCTCGCGCTGGCCGTTCTTACAGCCTGTGAAACCCGGCCTCCGCTTCCAGTTCTCGGCGAGGTGCCCGCCTTCGAACTCATCTCTCAGAACGGCGCAACGTTCAGCGGCGATTCGCTCCGTGGCCACGTCTGGGTAGCCGATTTCATCTTCACGAATTGCCCCGGCCCCTGTCTGCGCATGAGCACTCTGCTGGGCCGCGTGCAGAAAGCGACCGCCGCCTTCCCCGATGTCCGGCTGGTCTCCTTCAGTGTCGACCCCGCGCGCGATACTCCATCCGCGCTCGCGCAATTCGCATCGAAGTATCAGGCCGACCCAGCCCGCTGGACCTTCCTCACGGGCCCTCAACCCACACTGCAGATGCTCAGTCGCGATGCCTTTAAGCTGGGCGATGTGGATGGCAGTTTGAACCACCAGACGCGCTTTGTACTGGTGGATGCAAAGGGCCGTATCCGCGGCTACTATCGTACGGATGAGGGCGACCCGGTGGCCAAGGTTGCGGCCGATGCGCGCCGCCTTCGAAAGGAAAGCAATTGATTACTCTTCACGATTTACCCACGGTGAATGCCGTGCTGAACGGAACTGCGGCCATCCTGCTGGTGTGGGGTTACACGCTCATACGCAAAAGGAAAATCGCGGAGCACCGGCGCGTCATGCTAAGTGCCTTCGCGGTCTCGGTGGTGTTTTTAACTTGCTATCTGATTTATCACTTCCAGGTGGGAAGCGTGAAATTCCCACGCCCGGGGTGGGTGCGAAACGTCTATTGGACCATCCTCTTCACGCACACCGTGCTCGCCGTGACAGTCCCATTCCTGGCCGTCATCACGCTAAGCCGCGCCTTACGCGAACGCTTCGCGCAGCACAAAAAAATCGCGCGTTGGACGTTCCCCATCTGGCTCTACGTTAGCGTCACGGGAGTTATCGTCTACCTGATGCTGTATCACATTTACCCGCTGACTTAAAAAACGCTGCGGCCCCAGAGCCCACCGAACAGCGTCTTCGCCATGATCTCCATATCGAGCCACGGCGACCACCCCTCGACGTATTCCAGATCGAGCTGCACGCCGCGGCGCGCCTTCTCTTCCGTATGGATGCCGCCACGCATCCCGTTGATCTGCGCCCACCCGGTGATGCCCGGCTTCACACGATGCCTGGCAGGATAATCCAGCACCGCTTCCGGATAAATCTGTTCGCCCACCAGCATCTTCGGCACATGCGCGCGCGGGCCCACCACGGCCATTTCACCACGCAGCACATTGAAGAGCTGCGGCAATTCATCGATGCTGTGCTTGCGAAGGAAGCTGCCCACGCGCGTAACGCGGGGGTCGTTCTCAAGCGTGCCTTTGCTGCCATCGTCGGTCGGGTCCAGCCGCATGGAACGAAACTTCAGCAGGTTAAATTCGCGATGGTTGAAGCCAACACGGCGCTGGCGAAACAAGATCGGTCCGGGGCCTTCCATGCGTATCGCGATGGCTGCGGCAAGCATAATCGGCCAGCATAAAACTATCGCCGCGCTGGCCACCACATAGTCTTCAATGGCTTTCAAAACGCCGTGCGCGCCCACAATGGGACGCCTTGCCACCTGCAGGAACGAATAGCCATCCATGTTGCGCAACTGCACGTCTTTCACTTTCAGCCAACTGATATCCATCAGCAGCAGAATCTCCGCCGGAATGGAATTCAGCTTCTGCATCATGATGGAAATGCGTTCCTGCGCGCGCATAGGCAGGGCCACGATGATGGCATCGATGTGCGTGGTGCGAGAGATCTCAATCAGGCGATCGATGCCCTTGGTCACCGGAATGCCCGCAATCTCTGTCGCGCAACGCTCAGCCCGTTCATCGAAAATTCCGATAATTTCGTAAAAGCCTTTGTGCGACCTGTCGGCCTTCAAGTGCTCCACTGCGGCCGTGCCTTCCTCGCCCGCGCCCAACACCGCGATGCGGTGCGTGAGCAGCCCCTGCCGATGCAGCCTGCGCACCACTGTGTGGCTGGCGATGCGCGTCAGCACGATTCCCGCAAACGCAATACCCAGCCAGTTCAGAAACCAATGCGCGGTCTCGCGCCCAGGAAGAAAGGTTTGCGCAAACAGCCAAATCAGCGCGCTGCCCGCCGCCAGGCCGGTCAAAATATCCAGAATTTCCCAACGAATGGAATGGTAGCGGTCCCACCGGTAAACGCGCTTGTTCCCGCCGATCGTCCGGTACGCAAACATCGCCATTGCGGAAAGCAGCAGCGATTGCGCCAGAGAGATGTGCGTGCTGTGCATGCCGAAGACGCTCACCAAGCCTGCTAAACCAAGACACAGTACGTCGCAGAGCCTGACGCACTGGTTGATCAGAGCGTGCGAAATAATGGAGTCGCCAGGCGTTGCGGTTGTGGGTGAGAGCGCTGAGGCGGTGGTTGGGGGCACGTGGGAGCCTGTATTCACCTATGTGTGCACCCGGCCGCAAAAGTTCTCAGTTGACCGTGGTCACTATACTGAAAGTAGAGCCAGAATGACCGTGCACCCTGAACTCAATTTCACCGTACGCCTGGGCTGCGAACTCATCTATGAGGTTCCAGTTTCGACGCCGGCGTTTTTCGTTTTGCGTCCCCGGCGCTCCCCCACGCAACGCATCGTTCAGGAGACTTTATCGCTCGGTCCTGACCTCCCCGCCACCGAAGAAATCGATTCCCATGGCAATGTGGTTGATCGCGTCATTTTGCGGCAAGGCGCGAACACAATCCGGCATGACGCGCTGGTGGCGGTCAGTTCCATGCCCGAAATTTTGCCCACCTACGAGGCGGCCGAGCAACTGGATCGAGTTCCAGTTTCGCTCTTGCGGTACACGCTGCCGTCGCGCTATTGCGATTCAGACAGGCTGATGCAGTTCGCCGCGGAACGGTTCGGTTCGCTGCCGCCCGGCGCCGCCACGGTGCGCGGCATTTGCGATTGGCTGCATAACAACATCGAATATCGCTATGGCTCCGGCTGCCCCGATATTTCCGCTTCTGAGGTGCTCTCGCGCGGCTATGGCGTTTGCCGAGATTTCGGCCACACCGCCATCGCTTTGTGCCGCACCTTCAATATCCCTACGCGTTATGTAACGGGCCACCTTCCCGACATCGGCGTGCAAGATCCCGGTACCGCCATGGATTTTCACGCCTATTTTGAAGTGTATCTTTCGGGCCAGTGGTTCACCATGGATTCGCGCTTTAATAACCCCCGCATCGGCCGCGTCAAAATCGCCTGTGGAATGGATGCCGTCGATGGCGCCTTTTCCACAATTTATGGCGACGCCTGGCTGGCCAAGTTCCAGGTGTGGGCCTATCAAGTGGACCCGGCAGAGGTGAGCACGGGCTCGCCCATCGACCTGTCCAAGCGCCTGGATGGTACACCGCTGCTTCGCTGGCCCGCATACCAGGCCAAATAAGCGGCGCGGGCCGAACCTGTAATACACTTGTCCGCATGAAAGTTCCGGTTTCACGCGGCGCCGCTCTTCGTGGAGCATGCATTGCCGCATCCTTAGTTCTGCTCACCGCCGCCTACCAGCGCACCACCGCTCCGGCGATGATGACGAAAGCCGCAAACCAGTTCCTCGATTCCCTTACGGACGATCAGAAAAAGCAGGCCATGTTCGCCATGGACGATGCCGAGCGCGAGAACTGGTTCTTCACGCCCGTGCCGCGTAAAGGCCTCGCATTGCGCGATATGACAGTCGCTCAGCAACATCTGGCAACCGCGCTGTTGAGCGCCGGTTTAAGCCAGCAGGGCTTCATCAAAGCGCAGACCATCATGAGCATGGAAGACGTGCTGCGCATCATGGAAAAAGACGACGGCGAGCGCCGCAACCCCGGCAAATATTACGTCAGCATTTTCGGCAAGCCTTCCGAAACCGGTACCTGGGGCTATCGCGTGGAAGGCCACCACTTGAGCCAGAATTACACAGTCGCCAACGGGCATGTGGTGGACGCGCCAAGCTTCTTCGGCTCCAATCCGGGCGAAGTGCGGGAAGGTCCGCGCAAGGGCGTGCGTCTTCTGGCGGCGGAGGAAGACATGGGCCGCGATTTGCTGAACGCGCTCGATGCCGGCCAGAAGAAAACCGCCATCATCACCACCGACGCTTACAAGGAAATTTTGACGTCGAACGCCAAGCGCGCCAGCCTGGAAGGCAAGCCGCAAGGTCTGCCCGTTTCGAAGATGACCAAGGTACAGGCGCAGATGCTGACCGATCTGCTGGATTTATACGCCGGCAACGTGCCTGAGCAAATGGCCGAAGCGCGCATGGCCATGGTGAAGCAGGCTGGGCGCGATGTCTATTTTGCCTGGGCCGGTGTCGCCGAACGCGGCGGTCCGCATTATTACCGCATCCAATCGCCTACGTTCCTCGTGGAATACGACAACACGCAGAACAACAACAACCACGTCCATTCGGTGTGGCGCGATTTCGGCAACGATTTCGGGCAAGACCTGATGAAGCAGCATTACGATTCCAGCCACAAGTAGACGGCTTCGCTTCACCTGGCCCGCGTGAGTAAATAGAGGGATGCGCCGCCGGGAATTTATTTCGTTGTTTGCCGGCGCCGCTTTCCCTTCTGAACAGCGGCGTTATCCTGACCCCGCTACCGAACTCGAAGTCCTGCGGCTGACCGACCCGGAGCACAGTGCTTTTCTGCCCCGTCATGGCGCGTCGCGCCGCGGCAATTTCCTGCTCTATGCTTCCGACCGTGGTGGCTCCTGGCAGGCCTACCGCATGGATTTGAAAACGGGCGAATCGCGAGCCGTTACCGAAGCGGCCGATTTGGACCCCGCCACACTCACGCTACTCCCCGACGACCGCAGCTTCGTTTTCTGCGATGGCGACACCATGCGTCTGGGCCAGCTTGGCGGGCGTGTTCGCGACATCGGCACGCTCACAGGCCCTGCGGGGGAGTTGGCTGTTTCTGAAGACGGTCAGTTCTGTTCTTTCGTCTCCGGCACGCACGTGAATCTGGCGACGCTCGGCGCCAAGCCTTCCATCGCGACTTTGTGCGAAGCTCCGGAGCCTGTTTCGTTCACTCAGATTCGCCCCCGCCGCACACAGGTGCTCTATCTGCGAAAGGACGGCGCGCCCTGGCTGGTGAACTTTACGGGCCAGGGGAACCGGCCTTTGAAACTGGAGCCCGTGCCCGGTGCGCGCAGTTCCACAATCGATTGGACACCCGGCGGCCGAACCCTGGTTTACCTGCGTGGCAGTGAAATGCGGGAGCACACGCCCGACGAAAATTCAGACCGCACCTTGGCCAAGACCAGCCAGTTCGCCGGCTTCGGAATGAACGGCGATTCTTCCGTGTTTGTGGGCGCAAGCGGCAGCAAGGCTTCGGCGTATGTGCTGCTGCTGCTGCGCGTTACGCGGCGCGAATTCACGCTCTGCGAACATGGCGCGAAGGATGCCGCTTCCGTACGGCCTGTCTTTACGCCCAACAGCCAGAGCGTGCTGTTCCAGAGCGATCGCCACGGCAAGCCGTCCATCTATCGCATGCGCGTCGAAAAGCTGGTGGACTCCACCGATTCGGACACCAACGGCCTGTTCAACCAGTGAGTGAGGCCGCGAGTCAGGGTAGATTAGTAAGACCTGTGAAAACTGTTCAAGTGTCAGTTGCAATCGCGTTGCTGGGGTTAGCTGGCTGCAGCCGGCAGGAAGCCGTGCAGGCCAAGCCAAACGCTGCTCCTCTCAAGGTTTCGGCGCAGCGCGTAAGGCTGCGGCGCGTGGTGCGCAATGTTGAGGCAGTGGGTTCTTTGTTCCCGTATGAAGAGGTGACCGTCAGCTCTGAAATTGAGGGCCGCGCCGTAGAAGTTAAGGCTGATTTGGGCGACCGCGTGGCCAAGGGGCAGGTGCTGGTGCGCGTCGCCGATGAGGAGCAGAGATATCTGCTGGCGCAAAACGAAGCCCAGTTGCGACAGGCTTTAGACAAGCTCGGTTTGAAAGCGGAAGGCGACAAGGTGAAAGATTTGCAGCAGACCCCGGAAGTGCGTCGCGCCCAGGCCGACCTCACCGATGCCGATCAGCGCTTCCGCCGCATGCGCGATCTCTCCCGCCAGGGCATCGGTTCGAAGCAAGATTTAGACCAGGCGCAGGCGAAGCTGCAATCCGCTCAGGCCGATTATGACAGCACGCTCAATGCATCGCGCAACCTGGTTCAGGAGGTGGAGCGCACACGCGGCGCCGTCGATCTGCAGAGGAAGAAATTGCGCGACACCAACATCCGCGCTCCGTTCGATGGCCAGGTGAAAGAGCGCATGGTCAACTCCGGCGCTTATGTGAAGGCCAGCACGCCGGTTTTCACGCTGGTCAAAACCGATCCCATCCGCATGCGCATCGAAGCGCCGGAGCGCATGGCTCCCTGGATTCACAACGGGCAAGTGGCCGATGTAACTTTGGAGGCTTATCCGGAACGCGTCTTCCAGGGCAAGGTGTGGCGCATCTCGCCTACCGTCGATCAATCCAAACGAACGTTCGTTGTGGAGGCGCTGATTGCGAACGGCCGCAATGAGCTGAAACCCGGGTCTTACGCGAAAGCCACGGTACACACGGCGCGCAGCGAGATGGTCTGCATTGTTCCTTCGAAGGCGCTGAATTATGTCTTCGGCGCGAACAAGCTCTATGTCGTGAAGAATGAAAAGATCGATGCGCGCGAAGTGAAGCTAGGCGACCGGTTCGGCGACGATATCGAAATCGCCGACGGCGTGAAAGATGGCGAAGAGATCGCCACATCGCAGATCAACAAGCTGGAAAATGGCACGCGGGTGCAGGTAGCGTCAGTTCAGTAACGGATCGGACACTTTGGCATGCCGCTTGCAATCTAGGTTGCCGGAGGCGAAAACATGAAACGTTTTGCATTGGCGGCGATGTTTTGCGCAAGCTGGAGTTTGTTCGCGGAACAAACCTACCAGGAACAAAAGCACGAAGAAAAGAAGAAATCCGTGGAGCGCATTGGCGGCGGTGCGGCTGGCGGCGCTCTTATCGGGGCGCTAGCGGGCGGTAAGAAAGGCGCTTTGATCGGTGCGGCGGCTGGCGGCGGTACCGGCGCCGTTTACGATCACCATAAGAAAAAGAAGGCCCGTGAGCGTCAGTAAGCGTTAGCGCGCCGTCTGGTCTTTCGGCTCAGCCAGGTAGCCCACAATCACGTCTTTGCGAACCTCGTTCACAATGATTTCGTAGGGCTGCTTGGCGCGAGCCATGATGAACTGAATCGGCTCGTTCACGGTACGGTCCTTCTTTTCGGTTTTCTTGTCGTCAGCCATCAACTCGAAGGTAAATCTGTTTCGTTTCGGGTCGGCTTTCTTCAGCAGCAAACTAACGTTGCCCACTTTCTGCGGGTTCTTACCTTTGGGCAAGGTAAATTCCACATAGTTTCTTTCGCCCATGCGCTTCAGTATGGCCAGTTCCTTTCCGTTGGTTGCGACATATCCGCTAGTCACGCCTAAGTCGCCGGTAACTTTTTTCAAGTCCGAAATAGTTCGGTCCAGATTCTGCTGAGTGGTTGCCACTTGCGATTTCACAGTCGTCACATCGCCCGAAACATCCGCGAGCTTTGCAGTCGCAGTACTGGCTACGGCCTTTACTTCTGAAAGTTCCCCAGCTACTTTCTTGGTTTGCTCATTGGCCGCCTGTTGACCCTGTTCCAGGCGCTTGGTTTGCTGCTCAGTGTAACTAAGAGCTTCCCGCTTTGCCTGGCTGGCCGCCTGATTGGCCTGCATGCGGGCAGCTTCCAAATCGCCCTTCAACGTCTCCAGATGTTTGCGATTGGTGGCAACCACCTGCGTCGAACTATCTTTCAATTCCTCCAACTGGGCTTCTAACACTTGCCGCGACTTCACCTGGTCGGCTTTCAAATCGTGAATCTGGACAAACAGGTATACGTTCGAAACCAGCAGGGCAGCAAGGGCGCCTCCCACTAATGCGGTCTTCACGTTCGAGTTGCCGTGTTCGGGCGGTAAATGGTAGGTAGGCTCAGGCATATTCAGAATTATAGATGGTTACAGACCTGTTCCAAGTTACTTGAAAAGTTCGAATATGCTGCCGCGCGCGGGCGCAACCGCTTCCACGCCGTACTTTTTCTGGATCGCCGCAGCCAAAGCATCGGCTTGTCCCTCTTCGCCGTGCACCAGAAACACTTTTTTCAAACCGCGGGCGATCGGTTCAATCCAGCGCAGCAGCTCATCGCGGTCCCCATGCCCGCTCAACGCCTGCAGGCTGGACACTTCGGCGCGTAGCTGGCAGGGTTGATTCAGAATATTCACGGTGGGAACACCGTCCAGCAACTTGCGGCCAAGCGTATTGGGCGCCTGGTAGCCCGTGATCAAAACCGTGTTCCGCGCGTCGCCCACATTATTCTTCAGATGATGCAGCACGCGGCCGGCTTCGCACATGCCGGAAGGGGAAATCACAATAAAAGACCCGGTCATCGTATTTAGCTTCTTCGATTCTTCCGCTTCCCGAATGTACTGCAGGTCGCTAAAGCCAAACGGGTCGCCCTCGGCAAGGAACCGTTTGGTCTCATCGTCGAAGCACTCAGGATGGGCCCGGTAAACTTCCGTCACGTTCACCGCCAGCGGGCTGTCCACAAACATCGGCAGCTTGGGAATGCGCTTCTCGTTCGCCAGTTGGTGCAGCAGCAGAACCAATTGCTGAACGCGGCCCACGGCAAAAGCCGGCACAATCAGCCGGCCGCCGCGAGCCACAGTCCGGTTCACCACGTCGGCCAGCTTGTCGATTACGGTCTCTTCGCCTTCGTGCAGCCGGTCGCCATAGGTGCTCTCAAGAATCAGATAATCCACCGCCGGCAGTGTATCCGGATCGCGAATAATCGGCAGTCCGGGCCGCCCCACATCACCCGAAAACGCCAGCCGCACGCCGTCGCTTTCCAGCACCATCGAAGATGACCCCAACATGTGCCCCGCATCGAACGATTTGTAGGTAAATCCCGGCGCAATACCAGTAGCCGTGTAATAAGGAACGGGCCGAAACTGCGTCTGCGTCTTATCCACATCGGCCTGCGTGTAAAGCGGCACAACCGGAGCATCGCCCGGCCTCGAATGGCGCGCCAGAAACCGGGCATCCTGTTCCTGAATGTGCGCGGTGTCGCGCAGCATCGCCTTGCATAAATCCACGCTGGCGGGCGTCGCGTAAATGGCGCCGGCAAACCCGTTCTTCACCAGCAACGGCAGATTGCCGCTGTGATCGATATGCGCATGCGAAAGAATCACCGCGTCAATCGCTTTCGGATCCATCGGGAAGTGCCGGTTCTGCTCTTCAGCCTGTTTCCGCCGGCCCTGGTACATGCCGCAATCCAGCAGATATCCGCGCCCACCCGCGGTCAGTTGATGCATTGACCCCGTGACATCCCTGGCCGCCCCCCAAAATGTGATCTTCATCGCGTGTTGATCATGCCATATTTTGCGCTACGTTCGGCCGTCCAACATCATCTAAGCAGCTTATGAATGGTGCGAAATGTTTGGCCGTCTGGCTTGTGGGATCGCAGCTTGCGTGGGCGCATGCGGTTTTGCTTCAGGGAACTCCCCAGTTCGGCGCCACGGTTACGGGTCCGAATATCCCGGTCACGCTGCGCTTCAACTCCCGCATCGATGGCAAACGATCGCATCTGACCGCGACAATCGCCGATGGGAAAGAGGTGGCGCTTACGATGCTGCCGCAAACAGCTCCCGACACGCTAGTCTCGGAAATAAAGGCCACGCGCCATGGACGGTGCCGCATCCGGTGGCAGGTACTTGCCTCCGATGGCCACATCACGCGGGGTGAGTTGGTCTTTCTGATCCAGTGACGCAATTGGTGGAAGTATTTGGCTTCGTTTCGGTAATTTTGCGCGGCTGCACTTTGGCACTGCAAACCCTGGCCATTGGCGGCGTCGTTTTCGTGCTCTTCATCCTGCGGGCGCGCGATGCGGCGGCGGAGCGGTCCATTCGGCGTTGGTCGTTGGCGCTGGCGGCGGTCCAGTTGTTGTTCCTCACGGTGGATTCGGCGATTCTTTTGGGCACCACCGGCCTGCCCATTGCGGAATTGGTAGGCGCGAACTATTTTCTGGCCGGATGCGTCACCATTGCCAGCGGTCTCATGCTGGCGGCGCGTCCTGCGGGTGCAATCGCGCTAATGCCCGCGGTTCTGATGCTCTGCGGAACGCTGGCCACCAGCCACGCCATGGCGCGGCTCGAAAATCGTGCGGTGCTTGGCACAATCACTGTATTGCATCAGTTGGCCACCGCCATCTGGATCGGCGGCCTGCCGTACCTGATCTCATCGCCGCGCCCGGTCTGGAAGCGCTTTTCCTTTTTTGCGCTGGCGTCGGCAGGCGTGCTGGCCGCTGCCGGCACAGCGCTCGGCTACTTCTATGTAGGCCGGCCGCAAGCCATTTTTGGAACGGCATACGGAGTGATGGTGGCCGCGAAAGTCATCCTCTTCGCCATGCTGCTGGTGCTGGGCGGCATCAATTATTTCGGAGTTCGCGGCAGAAATCTTTTCGCCCGCCTGAGAACCGTCACCGAAGCGGAGATCGGCATCGGCTTCTGCGTCATTTTCGCGGCCGCTTCTCTCACTTCGCAGCCGCCCGCCGTAGACGTCGCCAATCACATCGTCCCCAGCCAGGCCGTGCTCGAACGCATCGCTCCGCAAGTGCCGCGCCTTTCCACCCCGCGCGTGACCGACCTGACACTCCCCGGCGTCGACCGCACCAGGAACGATTTTGCCTGGTCAGAATACAACCACCATTGGGCGGGGCTGGTGGTCTTGTCCATGGGCCTCTTTGCCGTTCTTGCCCGAACCGGATACGCGAACTGGGCGCGCAATTGGCCACTCCTCTTCGTCGGCCTCGGAATCTTTCTGCTTCTGCGCGCCGACGCGGACGTGTGGCCGCTCGGGCCGTTCGGCTTTTGGGAAAGCCTGCGCTCTGCTGAGGTTCTGCAGCATCGCCTGGCGGTAATTCTGGTCTTCGCATTCGCCGCGTTCGAATGGGGCGTTCAGACCGGCCGGCTCACCTCCGCCCGGGCAGCCCTGGTCTTTCCCGCCGTGTGCGCGTTAGGCGGCGCGCTCTTGCTCACGCATTCGCATTCCCTCACCAATGTGAAAGAAGAACTGCTGGCCGAACTCAGCCACGTGCCTCTGGCCATCTTCGGCATCGCCGCCGGTTGGGCCCGATGGCTGGAACTGCGCCTGCCCCCCGCCGACCGGCGAATCCCCGCTGCCATCTGGCCCGTTTGCTTTTCCATGGTGGGAGTGATCTTGTTGTTGTACCGGGAAATGTAACCTAGGCCCCTCCTATGAATCGATTGATTGACCAGAAGAGCCCATACCTTTTGCAGCACGCCCAAAATCCGGTGGATTGGTACCCCTGGGGCGAAGAGGCCTTCGCCAAAGCGCGTGCGGAAGACAAGCCTATTTTTCTTTCGGTCGGTTATTCCACGTGCCATTGGTGCCACGTGATGGAGCACGAAAGTTTTGAGCGCGAAGACACCGCTGCCATCCTGAATCGCCACTTTGTCTCCATAAAGGTCGATCGTGAAGAACGGCCCGATGTGGACCGCATCTATATGTCCTACGTGCAAGCCGCTACCGGTTCCGGCGGTTGGCCCATGTCGGTATGGCTAACGCCTGAATTGCATCCCTTTGTCGGCGGCACCTATTTCCCGCCCGACACGCGCTACGGACGGCCCGGCTTCGGCGACGTGTGCGAGCGAATCGCAAAGGCCTGGCGCGATGAGCGCACGCGCATAATCGACAGCAGCGCGAAAGTGTTGGACCAGCTGCGCGCAGCTTCGTCTCTTGAATCCTCATCCGCCACGCCCGATGCTGCCGCGCTCGATCGCGCCTATTCGCACTTCAGCCGAACTTTCGATGAACAGTATGGCGGCTTCGGCGCGGCGCCGAAATTTCCGCGTCCAGTCATCTTTAATTTTTTATTGCGGCATTACGCGCGCACAGGCGAAACGCGTGCGGCTGAAATGGTCACCGCCACGCTTCTGGCCATGGCGCGCGGTGGCATGAACGATCAGCTAGCCGGCGGCTTCCACCGCTATTCCGTCGATGCCTACTGGTTTGTGCCGCACTTCGAAAAAATGCTCTACGATCAGGCGCAACTGGCTGTGTCCTATCTGGAAGCGTTTCAGATTACGGGCGAGCCCTTACTGCGTCGCGAAGCGATGCGCATTCTGGACTACGTCCTGCACGACATGACCGATCCGCAAGGCGGTTTCTATTCGGCCGAAGATGCGGATAGCGCCGCCGATGCCGCCAATCCGGCCCACAAATCCGAAGGCGCTTTCTACATCTGGCCGGCTTCGGAAATTCAAGACCGCTACTTCGTATACCAATTCGGCGTTGAGCCCCGCGGCAATGTAGAGAACGATCCGCATGGCGAATTCACCGGCCGCAATATTCTGTTCGAAGCCCATACCGCCGAAGAGACGGCGCATCACTTCGACGTGCCTGTGGATGTGGTCCGTGCCAGTGTCGAGGCCACTCGCGCACGCTTATTGCTGGAAAGAAATTTGCGCCCGCGCCCCTATCGCGACGATAAGATCCTGACAGCTTGGAACGGCATGATGATTCGTGCGTTCGCGCGTGCGGGCGCCGTGCTCGATGAGCCGCGCTACACACAGGCAGCCCGCCAGGCAGCAACTTTTCTCGAGCGCACGCTCTGGCAAGATGGCACTCTGCTGCGTCGTTATCGCGATGGCAACGCCGCAGTCCCCGGCTTTCTGGATGACTACGCGAACTTAGTAAGTGGCCTGCTGGAGCTGTACCAGTGCACGCTGCAGCCGGCGGATCTGGAATTCGCCATCACCTTGACCGAACGCCAGATTCAGCTGTTCGAAGACCACGAACAGGGCGGCTTCTTCAGCACTGCTGCGCAACAAAACGATTTAGTGTTGCGCATGAAAGAAGATTACGACGGAGCCGAACCGGGCGCCAACGCCATCGCCGCCATGAACCTGATGCAGCTTGCCCGCTTCACCGGCCGCGAAGATTTTGCCCGGTCCGCCCAGCGCTTGCTGCACGCCTTTCGATCCCGCATTGCCGAATCGCCTTACGCTGTGCCGCAAATGCTTACAGCCTTCGAATATTCGCTTTCCACGCCCAAAGAAGTCCACTTTTCAGGCGACCCGGAATCCGCCGAAGGCAAAGCTCTGCTGCGCGCGTATCACAGCAGGTTCCTGCCGCTCTTCACCATCGCACCGGGCCCGGCAAGCGCATCCGCCCAAGTAACAGTTTGCGAAAACATGGTGTGCCAGTTGCCCACCGGCGACGTTGCCAGGTTCAGTGAGTTGCTACAATAGCGCCGATGGAACGCAAGGAAGCGACGTTGATGGGCAACCCGATTACTCTCCTGGGGCCCGAATTAAAGGTGGGGGACACTGCGCCAGATTTTCAGTGCGTCGATACCGGCATGCAGCCCGTGACGCTGAAGGATACCGGCAACACCGTGCGAATTTTCAGCGTGATCCCTTCGCTCGATACGCCCGTCTGTGACGCACAGACCAAGCGCTTCAACGAAGAGGTTGTGCAAATGCCCGGAGTGGCCGTGTACACGGTTTCCATGGATCTGCCGTTCGCGCAGAAGCGCTGGGGTGCAGCCTTCGATGTGGACCGCGTGACCATGCTTTCCGACCATCGCGATGCCTCCTTCGGCGGCAATTACGGAACACTCATCGAAGACCTGCGCCTCGAAAGCCGGGCCATCTTTGTGGTGGACAAAGACAACAAAATCCGATACGTGGAATACGTAAAGGAAGTTGCGGATTACCCTAACTACGACGCGGCGCTGGCTGCGGCGAAAAGTTCCTAAAAACGGGAGCGCGCTCTGCACCCAGCACAGTCCGGCCCATTGAAAGCACTCAATAGCTTCGTGCAACGTGTGGCTGGCGGCGCCGCCAATCCGCTGGTGCGCGGCGGCATCACCATTGGCGCCGGAATCATCCTCGGCAACGTGATTGGGTTCGTTCGTGTAGCCATCACCGCATACCTGCTGGGCACTTACGCGCATGCCGACGCGCTGGCTGTCGCCATCGGCCCTATCGATACGCTGAACTCGGTTTTGATCAACACCATGGTGTTCGCGTTCGTGCCCATGTTGATGCTGCGCGAAGGGCCTGACCGCACCGCATTGTTTCGCAAAGCCAACACCGTGTTCACCGGCCTGTTCGCGGTTCTGGCCACCAGCATCATTGTCTGCGCACCCACGTTGATCCACGCGCTGGGGCCCGGTCTCGCCGTGGACCAGGTGCCGGTCGCCATCAACATCTTGCGCATCACTGCCCTCACCACTTTGTTCGCCGGCGTCACCGCCATGCAGTCGGCCATTCTTTTTACCGAACGCCGCTTCGGTCCTTCCGCTTTTTATCAGGCTTGTTTGAACACCTTCACCATCGCCGGCGCGCTTTCGCTGTGGAAAGTGGCTGGTATCTATGGCTTTGCGCTAGGCTACACCACTGGCTCCTGCGTGCAATTTTTACTTGTGTACTGGTGCGCGCGCGGCTTCCGCACCAGGCCCGCCACGCCGAACTTCCCCACGCCCTGGCGCGAATTGTTCGCCAAACCCGGCACCTTCCTGATCTATGCCGGCTTGATCGCGCTGAACCTCATCGTCACGCGCGCTCACGCCACGCAAGCCGGCCCCGGCATGGCCGCCGCCTTCGATTACTGCATCCGATGCGTCAACGTAGTAGTCGCGTACCTGGTCTCGCCAGTTTCGAATTCACTGCTTCCCGAAATTGCACGCCTGCGCGTCCGCAATAGAATTGCCCAAGCGTGGCGCCTGGTCGACCGTGCCACAGCCCTGGCCGCCGCCACCGCCGTTACAGCCTGCATCCTGGCGGAACTGCTCCGTAAGCCAATCTTCACCATCCTGTTCCAGCGCGGAAATTTCACGGCGGAATCCACCGCTTTGGTAAGCGCCGTGTTCCTTGGCTTCGCGCCCAGCCTCATCGGTTGGAGCCTGCTCGAACTCACTTCGCGCAGCCTCTTCGCCATGAATCAACCATGGCTGCCTTTGATGGCCGCCGCCATTCCAGTGCTCTTCAATATCGGCGTCATCGCGATTCATCCCACGCGCGATCCCGAAGCCATCGCACTCGGCGCCTCCGTCGGACTGCTGCTGGCGTTTGTCGCGCTTTATTCCGTCGCGCACTTCCGTCGCCGGCGTCTCGCGTTAGCTACTCCAGCAATCGAACAGCCCGCCGAAGAGCTCGTCACTTACTAGCGGCGTTCGCAAAGATCCGGTCCATCACCGTCATATTCCCGAGCGCGTCTTCGAGCGGCGTCGGCACTTCTGTGCCGTCCAGAATGGCGCGCGAAAAAGCATCGCCTTGCAGAGTGTACTGGTCGCATGCAGGGAACTCCTCGGTGGTCTGGCCGGCCGGAGTGCTCACAACAATGCGGCTCGGCTGATCGGGCGGCGCATTGAATGGGACCTCCACTTCCACGCGTCCGCCCGTCAAAAGCAGTTGCACCTTCTGATACGGAATCAGTTGCGTGGAACAGGTAAAGATCGCATGTCCCGAAGCGAAGGTAAGCACTGCGGAAGTCAACCGGTCCGTACCCATTACCGGATCGCGATCCAGAGCACTCTGGACAGCGGTTGGCTCCGCGCCAAACATCCAGCGCGAAATCTGAATCGCATAGCAGCCAATGTCCATCAGCGCGCCGCCGCCATACGCGGGAATATTGCGGATGTTCTCAGGGTTCTGGTTGTTATAGCTGAACGCCGTCATCGCCGCGCGCAATTCACCCAGCGTGCCGCCCTGCACCAGTTCGCGCGCCCGCAGCCACTGCGGATGGCTGCGTACCATGAACGCTTCGCCAATCTTCACGCCAAAGGTATCGCGCGCCTCCATCAATTGCCGGCACTCCGTGGCATTCATGCCGATGGGCTTTTCGCACAACACATGTTTCCCCGCCGCGGCCGCTTTCAAGCTCCACGGAACATGCAAATGGTTAGGCAGCGGGTTATAGATCGCATCGATCTCCGGGTCCTCCAACAACTCCTCATACGACCCATAAGCCTGCGCGACGCCCAGTGGCTCCGCAGCCGCGCGTGCCTTCTCCAAACTGCGCGAAGCGATCGCCGTCACACGGGCGGACGTGCACCGGTTCATAGCCGGAATCACCTTCACCGTTGCAATCCGCGCCGCGCCCAGCACGCCCCATCTCACCTGCCTACCGTTGTTATCCATTCTGCCGATTATCGTAGATGGCCGTACTGCTACGTTTGTTTTAGTCTCATGAGGCGTTCCGCGTTGATCATCGGTTCGGGCCCGAACGGCTTGTCCGCCGCCATCGTGCTGGCGCAAGCGGGTTGGCAAACAGAGCTTCACGAAGCCTCATCCCACGTGGGCGGCGCCGCCAGTTCTGCACCGCTCACGCTGCCCGGGTTCATGCACGATATAGGCTCGGCGGTCCATCCCTTTGCGGCAGCCTCGCCGTTCTTCGAATCGCTTCCGCTCGATGTGCGTTGGGTCCACTCACCGGTCCCTTTGGCCCATCCACTCGATGACGGCACGGCTGTCCTGCTGCATCGCGACATCGCGGAAACAGCGCGTGGCTTGGGCGCGGATGGCCAAGCCTGGCGCAACCTGTTCCAGCCTCTGGTACGTCACTGGGACATCTACCGGCATGAACTTCTGAAGCCCATCGGCCCCACGCGCCACCCGCTTCTGATGGCCCGCTTGGGGCTGAACGCAGCATGGCCCGCGAATGCCCTGGCCGCCTTGCGCTTTCACCACCTGCGCGCGCAGGCGCTGTTCACAGGAGTGGCTGCTCATTATCCGTTTCTCGATGCGCCTTTCAGCGCCGGCTTTGCGCTGGTGCTGGGCGCGGCCGGTCACACCGTCGGCTGGCCCATTCCCGAAGGCGGCGCGCAGAGCATTGCCGATAGTTTGAGCCGGACGCTCACCGCGCTCGGCGGCCATATCGTCACCGCTAGCCCGATCTCGAGTTGCGATGGCAGCCATCACTTAACCATGGCGGACACCTCGCCGCGCGCGCTTGCCGAAATCGCTCGCGGCCATCTTCCCGATTCGTTCCGGCGCACACTCACGGCCTACCGCCACGGCCCCGGAGCATTCAAAATGGATTGGGCTTTGCGCGAGCCCATCCCCTGGCGCGCGAAGGAGTGCATGTTGGCCGCAACCGTTCACGTGGGGGGAACGGCGCCCGAAATTCGCCTTTCAGAGCGCGCCGCCACGGCCGGACAAGCTGCCGAACGCCCCTTTATCCTGCTCTCCCAGCCCACCCTCTTCGATCCCACGCGCGCACCCGCCGGCAAGCACATCGCCTGGGCTTATTGCCACACTCCGCACGGCTCGCTCGAAGACCGAACCGCTCACATCGAAAATCAGATCGAGCGATTCGCCCCGGGCTTCCGCGAATGCATCCTCGCACGGCACATCGCCGGGCCACGCGCATTAGAACTCGCCAATGCCAACCTGGCAGGCGGCGACGCCATTGGCGGCATGGCCGATCTCCGGCAGATGCTCTTCCGCCCCACCTGGCGCAGATACGCGACGCCTAACCCGCGCATCTATTTATGTTCGGCCTCCACGCCCCCCGGCGCGGGCGTGCACGGAATGTGCGGTTATCACGCAGCGCGCCAAGCACTGCACCGCCTCGGGCCGCCCTAATCGGCCGCTCACTCTTCGCACTCTTCCAGGCCGTCCAGCAGTTCCGGCTTGGCGGCAAATCGCTTCAACACCTTCACCACATTGCCCGTCGAAAACCCAGCTACGCGCAGCCTTCGAAACGCCGAAGCCATATCTTTCTCTTCGGCAAACAGCGTCTCGCGCGAGGCCGTTCGGTATTTGCGGCGAATGTAAGCCTCAATCAGCGCTACTTCATCCTGTTCCGCATACACTTTCTGAACCGACTGCTCAGCCAGCGCCGGAGCAACCCGCCGGGCAAACAAATCCCGCATCGCCCGGCCGCTGCCGAAGCCCTGATTCGTCAACCGGCCCTCGGCAAAATTCTCCGCAAAACGCCGGTCGTCCAGGAAGCCATACTCTTTTAACTTAGCCAGCGTAAGATCCACATCGTCCGGCTCAGCAGCCTTGCGGCGCAGTTTCGCGCGAATTTCCGAACTGGTCTGTGCCCTCTGTCCAACTGACTTCAGCGCATACGCCCAGAGGTTTTCCCGGTCCAGTTTTTTCGCTTCCCGCTTCTTCAACACACCTATGCATTATGCGCGCTATGTAATTGGAAGAAAAACTGCTATCGTCACTTGCGAAGTTTTGCAGCAACAAAAAGGAGCAGTGACATGGATAGAGACGGAATGGCAAATTTCTTTCTGGGCCTGGGAATCGGCGTGGGTCTCGGTATGCTCTTCGCGCCCAAATCCGGCGACGAAACGCGTGATTTGCTGATGAGCAAAGCCGATGAAGGCAAAGAGTATCTGAAAAAGCAGACAACTAGCTGGAAAGAGTCCGCCAGCGACTTGGTCGACAAAGGCAAGGATGTACTGAATCGCCAGAAAGAGACGCTGAATGACGCCGTGGAAGCCGGAAAACAAGCGTATCGGGACAAAGTCGAGCCGAATCTGCCCTCTGAAGCGCGCACCTAAACCGCGCTTAGTCGTAAACTGAAGTTGTGGGCCTTCATGTCTGAAGACATATTCCGAATCGTTGTTTCGAGTGGTGTGTTCATCGCGGCGCTTTGTTTGTTGGTTCAGGCGGTGATCGTTTTCCTGATCTTCAAAACAATCAAGAGACTGCAAATGAAAGTGAATGGCTTGATCGACAAATCCGAGCCAATCGTCGACACGGTCCGCGGTGTGGTGGAAGACGTAAGGCCCAAGATTAATGCAGTAACTACGGATGCGGTCGATATTGTCCGCATCGGCAAAGAACAGGTCATTCGCGTTGGCGATGTCGTTCGCGATTTTAGTGAGCGCGCCAAGGTGCAGGTCGCGCGAATCGATGGCGCGGTAGATGACACTGTTGACCAGGTGCAAACTGCCACTGCCGCCACAAAAGATGTGCTGCTTAAACCAGTGCGCGAATTGGATGGCATTTTTTCAGGCATTCGCGCCGCGCTGTCCGTTTATGCGCGGCCTGGCAAGAGCTCCGTCGATCACGCCACGCAAGACGAAGAGATGTTTATCTGAAGCTGCGGGGATAAGGCGCGAATGGTGGATATCCATTCCCATGTGTTGTACGGTTTAGACGACGGCGCCAGGGATAAAGATACATCCGTGGCGATGTTACGCATGGCCTCTGCGGAAGGAACCAGCGACATCGTCGCAACCCCTCACAGCGATCTGAAATACTCTTTTCAGCCTGAAGCCGTGGCCGCGCAAATTGACGAACTGTCCCAGCTTGAGGGAATTCCGCGCCTCCATCGCGGCTGCGATTTCCACCTTTCCTTCGACAACATCGAAAGCCTGTTCGATTCCCCTTCCCGCTACACCATCAACGGTCTCGCATATTTGCTGGTGGAGTTTGCGAATCAAGCCATACCGAAAGGCTTTGGCGAAGTGCTGAGCCGGATGTTGGATAAGGGCATCTGGCCCATCATCACGCATCCCGAACGCAATCCACTGCTGGCGAAAGACATCCCCCGTCTGGCCGAATGGGTCAAACTCGGTTGCCTAATTCAGGTCACCGGCCAATCGTTCACTGGCCGCTTTGGCCGCAAAGCAGCGCGCGCCGTGCAAGACCTGATGCGTCACAACCTGGTTCACTTCGTAGCCAGTGACGCGCATGATCTGCAAAACCGCCCCCCAACTTTGAAGCCGGCCTTCGCATTTGTGAAGGAAGAGTACGGCGAGCACACCGCCCATGCACTCTTCTATACAAATCCGGCCATGGTATTGACTGGCCAGGCCGTTGCAACAACTCCAGAGGCCGCACCGAAGAATCGCGGATGGTTTAAGCTCTGGTAGTGAAGGAACAAGCAGCGCACGAGTTTTGGCGGGACCGGCCCACGTTTGTCACCGGCGGCACCGGCCTTGTGGGCACGGCGCTGGTGAAACGTTTACTCGCAGCCGGCGCCGATGTAGTCTGCCTGGTTCGCGATTGGGTTCCACAAAGTGAACTGGTGCGCAGCGGCGATATCGAGCGCCTTAAAGTGGTTCGCGGCGACGTGTGCGATCGGCAGGTGCTGGAGCGCGCACTAGGCGAATACGAAATCGATACCGTCATCCACCTGGCCGCGCAGACGTTGGTCGGCATCGCCAATCGGAATCCTGTCTCTACGTTCGAGGCCAACATTCAGGGCACCTGGGCACTGCTCGAAGCATGCCGCAGAAGCCCCATGGTGAAGCAGATCGTGCTCGCCTCTTCCGATAAGGCATACGGTTCGCACGACGTGCTGCCCTATGACGAAGACGCCGCGCTCCAGGGCCGCCATCCCTACGATTGCAGCAAATCCTGTTCCGACCTCATCGGCCAGACCTACGCCCACACTTACGATTCGCCCGTCGCCATTACCCGCTGCGGCAATTTTTACGGGCCTGGCGATTTGAACTGGAACCGCATCGTTCCCGGCACCATTCGTTCGGTGGTTCGCAACCAGCGGCCAGTCATCCGGTCCGATGGCCAGTTCATTCGCGATTACTTCTTCGTCGAAGATGGCGCGGCCGCGTACATGCTTCTGGCGCAACGGCTGGCCGAAAGTCCAGACCTGCGCGGCCACGCTTTCAATTTCTCGAATGAGATTCAAGTCACGGTTCTCGATTTAGTACACAAGCTTCTCGCGCTGATGGGCAGTTCGCTTGAGCCCGACGTTCGCAACGAAGCCAGCAATGAAATTCGCAATCAGTATCTGAGCGCCGAAAAGGCCCGCCGCATCTTGAACTGGGCTCCCGCCTATACGCTCGAACAGGGTTTACACGAAACGATTGGCTGGTATACCACGTTTCTCTCGGCATAGTTTACACCCGGCCAGGGTGAATCGGTATGCTGGTTTGAGGAGAAACAGTGGCCCGAAGTCCTCAGGAAATACGTGACCAGATCCGCGGGTTGGTCGCGGAGTTCTACCAAGCGGAGCATACCGGCAAAACCTTTACCGAAGGAGTGTCGCCGGTCCCCGTTTCCGGGCGCGTCTTCGATGCCAGCGACATCCAGAGCCTGGTGGATTCCAGCCTCGATTTTTGGCTTACCACGGGCCGCTTCGCCGCTCAGTTCGAAAAGGAGTTCGCGGCATACTTTGGAGTGCGCAGCGCCAGCCTGGTCAACTCCGGTTCGTCCGCGAATCTGGTGGCGTTTTCGGCACTCACTTCGCCCAAGCTGGGCAGCCGCCGTTTGAAGCCTGGCGATGAGGTCATCACCGTCGCAGCAGGCTTTCCGACAACCGTCAACCCCATCGTTCAAAACGGCTGCGTGCCGGTGTTTATCGATGTCACGCTGCCCACCTTCGAAGTGGATGTGACGCAACTCGAAGCCGCGCTCAGCCCCAAGACCAAAGCTGTAATGATTGCCCACACGCTAGGCAATCCCTTCGATCTGGCCACCGTCTCCGCCTTCTGCAAACAGCACAAGCTCTGGCTGGTGGAAGATTGCTGCGATGCTGTCGGCGCTCTTTACAACGGGCGCAAAGTAGGCACCTTCGGCGATATCGCGACCGTCAGCTTCTACCCCGCGCACCACATCACCATGGGCGAAGGTGGCGCGGTACTCACCGATAACCCCACGCTAAAAACTCTTATCGAAAGCTTCCGCGATTGGGGCCGCGATTGTTGGTGCGAGCCCGGCAAAGACAACACCTGCGGCAAACGTTTCGATTGGGAACTGGGCGATCTGCCCTGCGGCTACGATCATAAATACACTTACAGCCACATCGGCTACAACCTGAAGCTGACCGATATGCAGGCCGCGGTCGGCGTCTCGCAGCTCAAGAAACTCCCCGGCTTCATCGCCGCGCGCCGTGCCAATTTCACTTACCTTTACGCCGGCCTGAAGCAGTTCGAACATGTCCTGGTGCTGCCCGAATCCACCCCCAACAGCGAGCCAAGCTGGTTCGGCTTCCCGCTCGCCGTCCGCGCCGAAGCCCCCTTCACCCGCGACCAGCTAACCCGCCATTTGGACACGGCGAAAATCGGTACGCGCCTGCTCTTCGGCGGCAATTTGGTTCGCCAGCCGGCTTACGAAGACATCCAAAAGCGAATCGTCGGCGACTTGGCGAATACAGACTTCGTCATGCGGCACGTATTCTGGATCGGCCTCTATCCCGGGCTCACGCGGCCCATGCTGGATTACACTATACGCACCATCGGCGAATTCATCGTGGGCGGCGCCCATGACTTGCGCGTGATTCCGGCCGAAGCGGTGGCCCAATGAAAGTCGTCATCCTTTGCGGAGGGCAGGGAACCCGCATGCGCGAGGAGACTGAATTTCGCCCCAAGCCGCTGGTCGAAATCGGTGGCCGCCCCATCGTCTGGCACATCATGAAGACCTACGCGCAAGCCGGTTTTCGCGATTTCATCCTCTGCCTGGGCTACAAGGGCAGCATGATCAAAGAGTATTTCCTGAACTACGAGGCCATGAATAATGACTTCACGGTGAATCTGGGTGAGAACCACCGAATGGCCTTTCACGGGGCCCATGAGGAGCAGGATTTCCGCGTTACGCTAGCCGACACCGGCGCGGATTCCATGACCGGCGGCCGCCTGGGGCGCGTGCAGCGTTATGTGGGCGATCAGCCGTTCCTGCTCACCTATGGCGATGGCGTAGCGGATGTGGATCTCCTCTCGCTTGTCAAATTCCATCAGGACCACGGGCGCACCGCCACCGTAACCACCGTTCGGCCGGTTTCGCGTTACGGCATCATGGAAATGACCCAGAATTTCGCCGTGCGGCAGTTCATCGAAAAGCCGCAACTCGATGGCTGGGCCAGCGCCGGATACTTCGTGTTCCAGCCCGAAATCTTCGGTCTCCTTACCGGCGACGATTGCATTCTCGAACAGGGCCCGCTCGCCGCGTTAGCCGCCAAAGGCGAGCTCATGGGCTACCAGCACGAAGGCTTCTTCTTCGCCATGGATACCTATCGCGAATACCAATACCTGAACGAACTGTGGGCGCAGGGCAAAGCCCCTTGGAAAACGTGGGTTTAGCTGGTAAACTGAAAGATCACGTTTAGGGAGTTATTACAAGAAATGGCACGAGTATGCGAAGTTTGCGGTAGAGGCCCTCAGTTCGGCAACAAGATCAGCCACGCGCACAATGTCACCAAGCGCCGCTGGAACATTAATTTGCAGTCCGTGCGCGCTTTGATTTCAGGCGCCACCAAGCGCGTTCGCGTTTGCACATCCTGCATCCGCGACGGCAAAGTTCAAAAAGCCGCTTAAAAATATTCCAGCAGGTGGCGCACGCTGGTCAAAGTCAGCAATCGTCCGCCGCCTTCGACAATTTCTTCCCGCTCCAGCGTCCAGGTCCGGTCATGGGGAATGTGAATCGCGTTCAGCCCTGCCGCCAAGGCCGGGTTGATATCCGATTTCGGGCTGTTGCCGATCATCCACGTGGCATGATGCCGGAAGTTTCGCTCGTCCGCTAACCGCAGATAGGCATCGCGGTGTTTCTCCTTCACAATGTCGCAATGATCGAAGTAAGGCCGCAAGCCTGACCGGTCGATCTTCGCCGCCTGCTCAGAAGGTTCGCCTTTCGTGAAGATTGTCAATTCGTGCCGCTTCGCCAACTCCTGAACCGTCTCCGCCACCCCATCCAGCAATTGCATCGGGCTCTCCAGAATCTTGTGGGCTAAGCCGGCCACATGCTCCAGGTCGCTTTCCGAAACTTCGCGCTCGCAATGCGAGGCGTAGCACTGCCGCAGGTTGCGCGCAAAGTTCACCGCGCCATAGCCGTGAATCTTGTTGTTCTCAATCTCAATCGCATCCAGCCGTTCCCGAACCTGATCCGGGTTCAGTTGCGAGTGCGCCAGATGCTCGCAAAAGCGGTCGAACGCATCTTCGAAATAGATATTGTTCTCCCACAGCGTATCGTCCGCGTCGAAGATCAGGTGCTGCCGTTCCGTAATTTTCATGGCTTCAATCGAGGCGCAAGTTTGAAAGGAATTTCCACAAAGACATCCACATCTACGGGTTCGCCGCCGCGCAACGCCGGCGAAAATTCCCACTTCGCCAAAGCTTCCATCGCGGTGCGGTTCAGCCGCTCGTCGATACCGCGCACCAGTTCCACGTGCTCCACATGCCCCTCGCGGTTGATCACGCAAAGCAGCTGCACCTTGCCTTCCACGCGCTCTTCCGCGGCCTGTGCAATATATTTCGGGTCCACCTTGCGATGCGGCACCGGCGCCACCACCGGACCCACGCCACCCCCGCGCCCCGAATACCACATCAGCCAACTGCCCACATAGCTGGTGATGTTCGGCATCTGTATCGCGAGCGTATAAACTTCGCGCCCGTCGAAGCGCGACGTTGGCGCGCTTGAAACGCGCGTCGCTCCAATCCGCGGAGCGCTCGCCGCCACCGGTTCCGCCGCCGCTGGACCCGCATACTTCGACATGCCCCGCAACGCTTCAGGCGATGTCGGCGCAGCATTCAGGCGCGCCATCAGCGTGGGCGTCGCCGCCGTGCCTCCGCCGCTTACATAAAGATCGGGCACCGCCACGCCCTTACCCGATGCGCCCGCGCCACCATCGGGCCGCACCACAGGCCCCGCCGAAAACTCCGTCGCGCGCGATCCCTTCGGAACAGCGTTCGCCTCCGAAGGGTTCAACCCCACAACAGCAATGTTCAAATCCGCAGCCTGTATGCCCGCCAAGGGAGAAGCCGCGCTCACGCTTGACGCCAGCGCCGGCGCCGCGCCCGCTTCCGCCACTTGAGCCACCATGCGCTTCGCGCGAGCCTCCGGAGCCACGAACCGCACACGATTCTCCGCTGTCAATTTCGGCGCCGCTCCCAACTGCTCAGGCAACCGGCTTTGCAAAGCAATTTGCTGCGGCGCATCCGGCAACTTCGGTTGCGCCATTGCTTTCAGCGGCGCGGCGCGCTCAGCAGGAGGCACGAACTGTTTCCTCTCCGGCGCGGCGATCGGCGGCGCTTTGATAGCCAGAATATTCGGCGAGGGCACATCCTTCGGCAGAATATCCGGCGCCGGCTGCCACACCATCTGCAGGCCTTTCACCGCAAGCTTCGGCGACGACACAATCGATTGTTTCGCGATACGCACTTCAGCCTTCGCCGGCCGGGCATCGCCGCTCTGCGCAGGCTGCACATCGGGCAGCTTGTTCTTGAATTTATAGAACACAAGCTGCGCCTCTTTGCCCTTGATCGATTGGTCGTAAGCCGATGGCGTCTTCGCGGGCGCGCCATTTGAAACCAGCCAAAGCAAACCCACCAGAAGACCGTGAACGCACAGCGAAACCAGCCACGGAACACGCACCCGCACGTGCTACAATCCCGCAGGCTTGTGCCCGAATCCATTCAGCGGCGCGAGCTGTTTCATCTTTGTGGTCTGCTTCAAGCGCGGCACATACTGGTGCAGAAAGTGTGAGATCTGCTTCAGCCGGTCCGCCTCCGACCGGTTGCGCAGAATCACGCTTTGAAAATCCAGATCGTTCACCGCCTGCGCCAACTGAAAACTCAACTGCGGGTCTGAAAATACAGGCTCCGCATAAGAGCCGGGTTCGCTCGCTTCCAGCAGCGCGCGAAAGCTTTTCAGAGCCTCCGCACGCAGTTCCAAAGGCACCTCTTCGGTATCGTCGTCGTTGAAAAATTCCACTTCGCCACGCAGATATTCCTTCTCCTGATTCAGCGAAAGAATCTCAAAACGCCGCGCGCCGCGGGTCACGATATCCATCCTGCCGTCCGGATAGGTAGTGAGCACCTTCTCCACAAACACCGTGCACCCGGCATTCACAATGCCGTCGTCTTTCGCCAGCACCACGCCAAATTCGCTCTTCTCCGCAATGGCCTCGCCCACCATCTCTTTGTAGCGTTCCTCGAAGATATGAAGCGGCAGATGCGTTCGCGGAAACACAACCAGTTGGAGGGGGAACAGCGGCAACAGCCTCGACATCGATAGTTCCATTATCCGCGATATCCTGAAGCCAGGTTGACCGTAGGCGGCAAAGTGGTCCTGATTACCGGCGCATCGCAAGGCATCGGCCAGGCCTGCGCGGTGGCATTCGGCCGCCGTGGAGCACTTCTCTCGCTGGCGGCGCGCACTCCGCTCACGCTTCCCGACGCCCTCTGCACCGCGTGCGATTTAACCAGTGAAGCCGATCGCGCGGCGCTTGTCTACAGCACAATACAGCGTTTCGGCCGCATCGATATTCTAGTCAACAACGCCGGCCACGGCGTCTATGGGCCCACCGCGCAAGTCAGCTCCAAAGACATGCGAAGCCTCTTCGAGTTGAACCTCTTTGCCGCGGTGGAAATGATTCAGCTTGTGCTTCCCGGGATGCTTGCCGCTGGCTCCGGCCACTTGGTGAACGTGTCTTCCATCGCCGCCGAAATTGCGCTCCCGTGGATGACCATGTACTCGGCTTCGAAAGCGGCGCTCAGCGCCGTCAGTTCCGGTCTGCGCCGCGAACTGCAAGGCACCGCCGTGCAAGTGACCGATGTGTTGCCGGGCTATGTAAAGACAGGCTTCCATGCTGCCGCGACGGGCACGCCGCCCAACGGAGTGGTGAATCTTCGCACGCGCGCCATCACTCCCGAACAGTGCGCGGAGGCCATCGTTAAAGGCGTAGAACGCGGTGCGCGCAGAGTCGTGACGCCCGCTTCAGGATGGTTCGCCATCCATGCCGAACACCTTCTGCCGCAGATGATAGACTCGCCCTTGAGCAAAATGAATCGATGATTTTGAAACTGAAACAGACGCCTGGAATTTTTCTAACCGGCTTCATGGGATCGGGAAAAACCACCGTGGGCCGCTTGCTTGCCGAACGTATCGGCTGGCAATTCTGCGATCTGGATCAGGACATCGAAACCGCCGAACAGTGCTCCATCGCCGACATCTTCGCGCGCCACGGCGAACCCGAATTCCGGCGCATTGAAGCCGACGCGCTGAACTGGCGCATCAAGCGTGTGCGTGCGGGCGCGGCCTCCGTCGTCGCGCTCGGCGGCGGCACTTTCGCGCAATCGCAAAATCGCGAGACCATCGCCAATCACGGTGTTTCCGTTTGGCTCGATTGTCCGTTTTCCATCGTGGAACGGCGCGTCCAGAAGCACACGCATCGGCCGCTCGCGCTAGACGCGGAATCGCTGCGCCGCCTGTATGACGAGCGGCAGTCTGCTTATAGCCAAGCCGCCTATCGCGTTTCCGTCGCCGAAGAAGATACGCACCGCACCATCGAACAAATTTTCGCGCTGCCGTTCTTCGGGCAATGAGGCAGCACGCGCTCGCCATCTTTGACGCCGCCGTGCGCGCTGCCGATCCCGTCGTAGCCATGCGCAAGCACTGGGATATCGACCCCACGCGCTATCGCAAAATTTACGTAGTAGGCGCAGGGAAAGCCGCCGCCGTGATGGCTGCCGAAGCGGAGCGCAAGCTTGGCGCGCGCATCGCAGCCGGTTCCGTCAACACCAAGTACGGCCACGCCAATCGGCCTCTGAAGCACATTCAGGTTCATGAATGCGGCCACCCCATTCCCGATGAAGCCGGCCTGCACGGCGCCGAACGCATCGCTGAAATGGCCCGCGCGGCTCAAGAGGGCGACCTGGTGCTCTGCCTGCTTTCAGGCGGCGCTTCCGCTCTGATGCCCCTGCCTGTACCCGGCCTCTCTCTGGCACACAAAGGTGAGCTGACCAGCCAACTGCTGGCCCGTGGCGCGGACATCCACCAGATGAACACCGTGCGCAAGCACCTCTCCCAAATCAAAGGCGGCCAGCTTGCCGCCATGGCCCATCCCGCCGAAACTATATCGCTGATTCTGTCCGATGTCATCGGCGACAACCTGGAAGTGATCGGCTCCGGACCCACTGCCGCCGACCCCACTACCGTTGCCGATGCACGCGCTCTGCTGCAGCATTTCGGCATGCAAGGCGCGGAACTGCTGCGCGAAACGCCCAAGGCCACCACCGCCACGAATCGCATCATCGGCAGCAATAGCCTGGCTTTGAACGCTGCTCGCGCCAAGGCCCGCGCCCTCGGCTACCGCACGCTCGTGCTTAGTTCCACCGTGCAAGGTGAAACGCGCGAAGTGGCTCAAGTGCTTGCCGCCATCGCGCGCGAAGTTCGCGAACGCGGTCAGCCCTTGAGGCCGCCAGCCTGCCTGCTCACCGGCGGCGAGACCACCGTCACTTTGCGCGGCAGCGGCAAAGGCGGTCGCAACCAGGAGTTCGCATTGGCCGCAGCCATGGCCATTGCCGGCCTGCCCAACATCACCATCCTGAGCGGCGGCACCGACGGCACCGATGGCCCGACCGACGCGGCTGGCGGTCTGGTGAACGGCGCCACTGCCGGCGCAGGCGCCGCACAAGCGCTGAACAATAACGATTCCTACCCTTACCTGAAAGCGCGCGATGCCCTGATCGTCACCGGCCCCACGGGCACCAACGTCATGGACATCCAGATCATGCTGGTCACCTGACTTCGCCCAGGTGAATCGCCACCACGCCGAACGTAAGCCGCTCAAACCGCACCGCTGCGAATCCAGCGCGCTCCATCATCGCAGCCAGTTCCTCCGCATCCGGAAATTTCCGCACCGAAGCAGGCAAATATTCATAAGCATCGCGCGACCCCGAAACCATCCCGCCCACACGTGGCAGCACGCGCCCGGAATACCACTCATACAGCGTTCGAATCGCCTCATTCGTAGGCCGGGAAAATTCCAGAATCGCCAACATGCCGCCCGGCCGCAGCGCGCGCCGCAGCTCCAGCAACCCCGCTTCATAGTTCGCGAAATTGCGGAAGCCGAATGCCACCGTCAACAAATCCAGCGACCCATCGCGCAGCGGCAAACGCAGCCCATCAGCCTCCACCAAAGGCGCGCCGCTATCCTTCAACGCCGCCGCCTGCAGCATCGGATGGCAAAAATCGCTACCCATCACGGCACGGCCGCGGTCTCGCCCCAGCGCCACCGTCAGATCGCCTGTGCCGCAGCAAAGGTCCAACACGCGCGCCCCATCGCGACGCAGCACCGGCCTCACCAACTGCACCACACGCCTGCGCCACAGCCGGTCCATCCCAAACGAAAGCAAGTGGTTCGCGAAATCGTAGCGATGCGCCACCCTGCCAAACATCGCGCGCACCCATCGCGACGCCTCTTCTTCGTTACGCGTGCCTTCGGGCGTCGTGCCTCTCAGAGCATCGCCTCTTCAATCGCCGCCAGCACCTCAGCAGCCGGCACGCCTGTCACCACGCGCACTTCCCCAATGCGCGTAGGCAGCACGAAATGCACGTTCCCATGAGCCGTTTTCTTATCGGCCAGCAAGCGCCCTTCCAGCGCCGCCGCGGAAATTCCTTCCAGCGCCGGCAGCGGACCATAGCTCCGCACTGTATCGTGAATCTCCGCGCCTTCTTCCGCAATCAGCCCACGATGCATCGCCAGCTTCGTCGCCGCAAGCATCCCCCAGCCCACCGCCTCGCCATGCAGGAAGCGCGTATAGCCTGTCTCCGCCTCCAGCGCGTGCCCAAACGTGTGGCCGAAATTCAGTATCTTTCGCAGCCCGCCCTCGCGCTCATCCACCGTCACCACATGCGCCTTAATACCAACGGAGTCGCCAATCATCCTGTCCACCACCGCGGCTTCGCGACGCAGCACTCCTTCACGCGACCCCTGCATCAGCCGGAACAGAGGCTCGTTCGCAATCACTCCGTGCTTGATCACCTCATACAAGCCCGCGCGATATTCGCGTTCCGGCAGCGTGTCCACAGCACCCGGGTCGATCAACACGGCATGTGGCTGGTGAAAGCAGCCCACCAGATTTTTTCCATTCACCAGGTTCGCGCCCGTCTTGCCGCCCACCGCCGCATCCACCTGCGCCAGCAGCGTGGTCGGAATCTGAATCACCGGAATGCCGCGCATGAACACAGCCGCCAGAAAGCCGCCCATATCGTTCACTACGCCGCCGCCGAACGCCAGAATCATCGCGTGCCGGTCCGCGCCCGCATCCACCATTTCGCAGGCCATGCGCTCCACCTCGGCCATACGTTTGAACTTCTCGCCGCTCGGCAGCAGCAGCTTTGTGAACGGCGTATCGCGCAGTCCGCTTTCCAGCTTGGGCCCCTGGTGCAGCCACACGTCGGGAGTGGTCACAACAAAAATTCGCGAAATGTTTGGGGGCAGGAAAGCTTGCGCACGCTCTGTAATTCCGCGTTCCACATGCGCCTGATACTCACGTTGCGGCGTCCGCACCGCGAAAGAAGGCATAACCTATAACTATAAATCCCGCGCACGGCTGTTAGAATCGCAACATTGAATGGATCTTGATTTCCTTGTAGTGGGAGCCGGTGTCGCCGGCCTGCGCGCCGCAATCGAACTCTCCCAGGCGGGAACGGTTCTGGTAGTCGCCAAAGACACGTTGCGCGAATCGTCTTCCGAATACGCTCAGGGCGGCATCGCCGTTGCGCTCAATGACGATGACGAAGTGGAACTGCACGAACAGGACACGCTCTATGCGGGCGATGGCCTGTGCGACCCCGTCGCCGTGCACACGCTTGTCGAAGAGGGCCCCGGCGCCATCACCCAACTCATTGACTGGGGCGCGGAGTTCGATCGCGAAGGCTCACGCCTGTCTTTCACGCGCGAAGCCGCCCACAGCCGCAATCGCATCCTGCACTCGCATGGCGATTCCACCGGCCGCGAGATCGCGCGCACCCTTTATCGCAAGGCCGCCTCGCTCCCCAACATTCGCTTCCAAAGCTACGCCGCCACCACTGACCTGCTCACCACCGAAGCGGGCGAAGTAGCCGGTGCCGTCGTCTACGATGAAGCCCGCCGCTCACTCACGGAAATCCGCGCGCGCGCCGTTTTACTCGCAACGGGCGGTCTCGGTCGCGTCTACCTCGACACAACCAATCCCGATGTCGCAACCGGCGATGGCGTGGCCATGGCCTATCGCGCCGGCGCCGAAATCAGCAACATAGAATTTGTGCAATTCCATCCCACCGCCCTCCATGTGGAAGGCGCACCGCGCTTCCTGCTCTCGGAAGCCCTCCGCGGCGAAGGCGCCGTTCTCATCAACTCGCTCGGTGAGCGCTTCATGCCCCGTTATCACGAACTGGGCGACCTTGCGCCGCGCGATGTCGTCAGCCGCGCCGTCACCGCTGAACTGCGCCGCACCGGCAGCCCACATGTCTTCCTCGACCTCACCTCGCGCGACCCCGCCTTCATCCGCGAACGCTTCCCGCGCATCTACCAAACCTGCCTCAACTACGGAATCGATATCGCCACGCAAGCCGCCCCTGTAAGGCCCGCCGCGCATTATGCCATGGGTGGCGTGCGTACCGATCTAGAAGGGCGCACCAACCTGAAGCGCCTCTTCGCAGCAGGCGAAGTTGCCTGCACCGGCGTTCATGGCGCCAACCGCCTGGCCAGCAATTCATTGCTTGAAGGCGTTGTGTTCGGAGCGCGCGCCGGCATCGCCATGCGCGAAACGCACCTGGCCGGTCTCTCGCCCGCCATTCAGAAGCCGGCGCTGTTCCCCCAAATTAGCGAGCCCGAAGTCCGCACCATCGCCTCCACCGCCTGCGGCATTCTTCGCGACGGCCAAGGCCTCTCGCAAGCCATTGAAAAATTGCGCGCGAGTGACCTGGTGGCGCTTGAAGAGCCCGCGCTCGAACAGTACGAAGTCCGCAGCCTGCACACCGTCACGATGCTCATCGCCCGCTGCGCGCTCTGGCGCGAAGAAAGCCGTGGCGGCCACTTCCGCACAGATTTCCCACAGAAGAGTTCAGCGTTCGAGCGCGCGTCAATCGTGAGTTCGCTAACCTGAAAGGCAGCTTGCCCAATCCCAACTCTCCGCGTCCGCGAATGGCTTTTCCCATCGCGCTGATGCTGCTGTCTGCGGCGCCTATCGCCGCCGAAAATCCGCTCTCCATCCTGTGGACCGGCCCCGCCATCCTGGTTGCCAGCGTGATGATTGCCTGGGGCGCTGAGGCCGCCCAGTTCTTCATGGCCCAGGGCTTCGCGCTCGTCATCCTGGCCTGGATGCAGTGCCTTCCCGAATTCGCCGTCGAAGCCGTCCTCGCGTGGCATCGTCAGAATCACCTGCTCATCGCGAACCTCACCGGAGCTATTCGTTTGCTCACCGGCTTAGGCTGGCCCATGATCTACGCCACCGCCGCCCTTGCTTATCGCAAGAAAAACAAAAAGCCGATGGGCGTCATCGAAGTCGATCGCGTCCAGTCCATCCAAATCATCGCCGTGCTAGTCTGTCTCGCCTACGTCACGGTGCTCTGCTTCAAGAATTCGCTCACCGTCATCGACGCCGGCTTCCTGCTCGCCATCTACGCCGGCTACCTTCTGGTCCTGCGCAAAATTCCAGCCGAAGGCGGCGAAGATATTGAAGATCTTGGCCGCATCCCCAAAGCCGTAGTAAAAGCCTCGCGCCCCACCCGAATCTTTTCCATCCTGTTCCTCTTCGGCGTCGGCGGCGCACTCATCTTCTTTGCAGCCGACCCCTTTGTCGGCAGCCTCTTCGCCATTTCCACCACTCTCGGTGTCTCGCAATTCGTCTTCATCCAATGGATCGCGCCCTTCATCTCAGAGTTCCCCGAACAGGTCTCCGCGTTCTATTGGGCGCGCGGAATCGATAAGGCCTCGCTCGCGCTCATGAACATGGTCTCGAGCAATATTACGCAATGGACCATGCTCGCCGCCACGCTCCCCATCGTGCTCTCTATCAGCATCGGCAGCATGACGCCCATCGTCTTCGACCCGCAGCAATCCCGCGAAATGTGGATGACGCTCGGCCAGTCTCTGCTCGGCATCTTGTTTCTTCTGGAGATGCGCCTGATCTGGTGGGAAGCCGCCGGCTTGTTCGCACTGTTCGCCCTCTCGCTCGCTCTGCCGAAGTTTCACGATTGGTTCACATACTCATACTTCATCTGGTCTGGCGTTGAACTCATCAGGCTGGCACTGCACCGCCGCTGGCCAAAGGCATTCACAGATTTCGCGGCCATCTGGGCGCATCACGTGCAGCCCGCCGCCGGCTAACGTTCACGCCTTTCTAAACTGACGCGCGCATCCACCAAGTCCAGCTCATTCTCTATGCGGTGCAGCAGTTCATCGCTGATCCTCCGTTCCTCGCGCAAGCGAACCGCAGTCTGCCTTTCCGCCATGCGTAACTCATCGAACACGCCGCGGAAGTGCGCAAACTCATCGTGCTCCATGCCTTCCGCCTTGCCGGTAATATGAAACAAACGCGCCCGGTATTGCCGCGCAATGTTGTCGTACACCGCGCTGAATTTCTCATCGTCGTCCCGCCGGATTGCTTCCAGCCTTTTGAGCGCGGCATTCAGAATAATGCTCCGCGCCTCCTCTTCTTCGCAATTATTTCCCGCCTCTGAAATGCCCAGCCATCGAATCAGCCAGGGCAGGCTCAGGCCCTGCAACACCAGCGTCACGAAGATCAAACTGAACGTGAGAAAGATGATGGTGTTCCGCTGCGGGAATGGCGTGCCGTCGGCGAACTTAGTGGGTAGAGAGACCGCGGCCGCCAGTGCCACCACCCCTCGCATGCCCGTCCATCCCACTACAAATACTTGCTTGCGCGAAGGCATGGGCTCCTTCTGCCGCTGAATATGCCGCCTGATCCACCCCGACATGTAAGAGCCCGGAAACATCCATAGCAGCCGCAGAGCAATCAGCGTAAGGCTGAAGAGTACGCCCTCCACCATCGCGTTACGCACGCTCATCCCGTTCAGTTCCTGCTGGATATAAGGCAGCTGCAGCCCCATTAAGACAAACACGAATCCATTCAGCAGAAATGTAAGCGTGCCCCACACCGCCATCACTTGTATGCGCACTTGAGGCGAAAAAAAGTGCGTGCTCTTGCGGCTCAGATACAAGCCGGCGGCCACCACCGCCAACACGCCCGAAGCATGTACCGCCTCCGCGCCCAGATACAACCCATAAGGCACAATTAGGCTGATGCCGATCTCCACCGGACCATCGTCCACAAGCCGTTCCAGCTTGTCGATCAGCCACGCCACAATCAGGCCGATGCCAATCCCCCCGGCCACCAGATAGAACAAACGCCACACCGCGTAGCCTGCCGTAGGCGCATGCCCGCCCACCAGCAGCGCCAGCCCGAACTCCAGCGCCAACAGGCCACTCGCGTCGTTCACCAGGCTCTCGCCTTCCAGCACATCCATCACTCGCTGCGGTAAGCCTAGCTTGCGCCCGATGGACGTAGCCGCAATCGCATCCGTCGTGGAAACCACCGCGCCCAACACAAAGGCCGCGCTCCAATCGAAGCCCGGCAAAAACTTCGGAGCCAGGTATGCCACCCCGAAAACCGTGAACCCCACCAGCCCAAAAGCCAGCAGTAAAATGCTGCTGATGTTGTAAGAAAATTCGCGCCAAGAAGTCTGCCACGCGGCCGCATACAGCAGCGGAGGCAGCACCACCAGAAAGATCAAATCCGGATCCAGAGGCACGCGCGTCACCCCCGGAATCAGTGCCAGGCCCAACCCCGCCAGCATCAGCACAATCGGATAGGGCGTATCCATCTTCTTCGCCAAAACGCCGAACACCACCACCGAACACAGCAACAGCAACATCACGAATTGGATTGAGTGCACCGCCGATTCGGCCATCCAATTATGGAAACATACCTGCACCACGCCGCGCCAAAAGCCGGTGATACGCTACTGGTAACCGAAGAACCTCGCCACTCTCATCGCCATGCCGAAGCCTTTTTTAGCCCTCCTCATCGCACTCACCGCGCTTCTCACTCGCGCCGCCGAACCCGCGCGGCCCGCCATACGCGGCGTCGCCCACATCGCCTTCTATGTTTCCGATCTTGCAAAAACACGCGCCTTCTGGACCGATTTTCTCGGCTACCAGGAATGCTTCACGCTCAAAAATAAAGATACCGGCGACGTGCGCATCTCCTTCATCAAAATCAATGACCAGCAATACATTGAACTCTTCACCGAAAAGCCGCGCGCCGGCCAGATGCTCAATCACATCTCCTTTTACACGGACGATGCCGAAGCCATGCGAACCTATCTGGCGTCTCGCAATATCAAAGTCCCCGCCAGTGTGACCAAAGGCCAGACCGGCAACAAGAACTACAACATCTCTGACCCCGACGGCAATCTCGTTGAGATCGTTGAATACCAGCCCGATAGCTGGACCGCTCGCGATCAAGGCAAGTTTCTCCCCGCCACACGCATCTCAAACCGCATCGCGCATGCGGGCGTCATCATCGGCAACGTGGCTCCCGCGATGGAGTTTTACCACGGTATCCTGGGCTTCAACGAATTCTGGCGCGGTACCGGAGCACCGTTTCTTTCCTGGATCAACATGCGCGTCCCCGACGGCCGCGATTATCTGGAATTCATGCTCTACGAATCGCTGCCGGAACCGGATCAGCGCGGCGGCAAAAATCACCTCAGCCTCACCGTGCCCGATGCCCAACAAGCCATCGAGACTCTCAAAGCGCGTCCCGCTTTTCAAAATTACGGCAAGCCTCTCAGCGTGCAGGTTGGCCGCAATCGCAAACGCCAGGTGAACATTTTCGATCCCGATGGTTCGCGCGTGGAACTCATGGAGCCGGACACTGTCGATGGCCAACCCGCCGCTTCATCCACCGCGCCGCCACCGGTCCACCAATAACCAGCGCAGCAAGATAAGATACCCACAAGCCATGCCTTCCACACGCCGCACTTTCACCCGCTTTGCCTCCGCCGCCATCGCTACGTCCGCTTTCCCCATACTCGGCGCGAATGACCGCGTCAATGTCGGCATCGTCGGCTTGGGCGGCCGCGGGAACGATCACATGAATTACTACGGCTCCCTCGGTGACGATTGCCGCATCGCCGCGGTCTGCGATGTCAACCAGGCCGCTCGCGAACGCGCCGGCGCCAAAATTCTGAAAGAGCACGGCTATCGCCCCAAAGAATTCGCCGATATGCGCGAGCTCTTCGAATCGAAAGAAATCGAGGCCGTCTCGTTGCCGCTGCCCAATCACTGGCACGCGCTCTCCACCATCTGGGCTTGCCAGGCAGGTAAGGATGTCTATGTGGAAAAGCCCGCCAGTCATAACATCTTCGAAGGCCGCCAGATGGTGGCCGCCGCGCGCAAGTATAAGCGCATGGTGCAGGTGGGTTCGCAGAGCCGCACCATCCCGCACAAGGTCAACGCCGCGAAGCTGGTGCGCGAAGGCGCCATCGGCGATATTTACATGGTGCGCGGCCTCTGCTATCGCCGCCGCTTCTCCATCGGCCACGCGCCCGATGAGCCGGTGCCGCCCGGCGTCGATTGGGACAAGTTCCTGGGCCCGGCGCAGATGAAGCCCTACAGCAAAAATCGTTTCGCCTACAACTGGCACTGGATGTTCGATACCGGCAATGGCGATGTCGGCAACCAAGGCGTGCATGAGATGGACATCGGCCTGATGGGTCTCGGCGGTTCTGCGTACCCGGTCTCCGTCATGTCCACCGGCGGCAAGTTCGTGTGGGATGACGATCAGGAAACACCCAACACGCTGCAGACCGCATTCAACTTCGGCAACATGGAGATGACCTTCGAAGTGCGCAACCTGCCCACTCCCACCGAAGCTCTCTCGCCCTTGAAGCCCAATTATGTCGGCAATATTTTCTTCGGCAGCAAGGGCTTCATCGTGGTAGATCACGATGGCTTCCAGGTGTTCAAAAGTTCCGGCGCCATGATTAGTGGCGAAGCAGCGCGTGGCGCTGGAGCCGGTGGCCAGGAGAAATACGAGAAGGCGCAGACCGAGGGCGGCTCAGGCGAAAAAACCGAACCGCATATGAAGAATTTTCTCGATGCCGTACGCTCCCGCGATTACAAATCCCTGCACGCCGAAATTGAAATCGGCGCGCGCTCAGCCGCATTCTGCCACCTGGCCAACAACGCCTACCGCCTGGGCCGCATGATCAAATTGGACCCCGCAACGGGCGACGCGCTCAACGATAAGGAAGCCCTTGCGATGCAAACGCGCAATTACCGCAAGCCCTATGTAGTTCCCGATCAGGTGTAGGGTATTCCCCCCAGGGTTGGAGATAGAGATTTCTCTCTCGCTTGTCCCTACACTGGGGGTCAAATGTCGCGTCTGTCTTGTGTAACTGTTTGTTTGTGGATTGTTGTCCAAATTAGCACTGCCTCCGCGGGTCAAATCACCGTCACTTACGATGCCGCCGGCACTCAGCAGCCGCTGCCTTCGGTCTGCTCCGATTGCTTTCTTACCTTCAACAATCTGAAGAAGGGCATTCAGAATTACACGGCCGCTTTCGGTTCCACCGGCGTGACCGGAACCTATACGAATTTAGACATCGTGCCCGCCGATTTATATGGAGGCGCGGATGGCGCCGGTAAGTACGCCGTCGTGGGCGCGCAGAGTGGAACATCGTCTTATACGCTCGCCCTTAGTCGTCCTGTAACTTACTTCGGCTTATGGTGGTCCGCCGGTGGCCCGCTGAATAGCCTACAGTTCTTTTCCGGCGCAACTCCCCTCGGAACCTTCTCTACTGCTGACCTGATCCCCCTCCTGGGCACATGCTCCAGGACCTCCACCAGCGCCTTCTGCGGCAACCCCAATTCGCCCAACCGCGAACAGGATCATGCCGAGCTCTTCACCTATCTGAACTTCTTCGGCGTAAGCGGCGCTGCCTTCGATAAGATCGTCTTCCGCAATAGCGGAACATCCAGTTTTGAATCGGATAACCACGCTGTTCTGTTGAACGCTCCCGGCCTTACGGGAACACAAGTGGAAACTCTCGGCGCCTCTGAGCCGGCCACGCTCACCCTGCTCCTCATCCCGGTTCTGCTGTTGTATCGCCACCGGCGGCGCTTCTTGCAGGGGTGCTGATCCGGTGAGCGCTCTGACGGCATCGTGGGCCTGGTTCGCTCAGGAAAAGCACGCCTATTGGGTCGTGTTCCTGGGCGCATTCTTCGCCGTGTCTCTGTGGGAGACCTTCCGCCCCATCCGTCAGGCATCTGTTTCCGTGGGCCGCCGCTGGTGGAATCATGCTCTACTCTTCGGCGTCTCTGCGCTAATACAGTTCGTTCTGATTCGCCTGCTGCCCGTTGGCGCCGCCGGCCTCGCTCAGGGCAACCCTTTCGGATTGCTGAACCATTCCGGCCTTCCCCTGCCCGCGCAATGCGCCTTCACGGTAATTAGCATGGATTTCCTGCAGTATTGGATCCACCGCGCCTTCCACGGTTCGTTCCCGCTATGGCGCGTTCATGAGGTCCATCACTCCGATCCCGATTACGACGTGTCCACGGCTACGCGCTTCCATCCGCTCGAAGTCATACCGCCCCAAGGCATTCGCATTCTCGCCGTCCTGTTCCTCGCCCCGCCCCCGCTTGCAGTCCTGCTCGATCAACTCATCGCGATGCTCTTCAACTTCACTTCACACGCGAATGCATCGTTTCCTACGCGCTGGGAAGCCGGCCTTCGCCTGATCTTCATCACGCCGGATCTGCACCGCATTCATCACTCCAGCGACATCTCGGAACAATCCACCAACTTCGGACAGATTTTCTCCCTCTGGGACCGTCTCTTCGGCACTTATCTTGCCCATTCGAAGCACAGCCCCGCAGTAACCGGTCTCAGTGAATCGGCAATACCGGACGCGGTAAGTCTGGCTACTTTACTTACTGGTCCTTTTCTCGCCCACAAATAAGAATGGCCGGCCCTTTAGAGGCCGGCCAGGGTAGTAACAACAACAGGTTAGTTAGCTTTGCGGCGGCCGCGAAGCACTAAGATGCCGCCGGTCAGTAGCGTAACTGCAGCCACACCCGCGGACGCATCGATCTCCGGAACCGGACTGAATCCAGCAACGGCAACACCGGCGGTTCCCGCCAGAATGAACATAACTTCAAGGGCTTTCTTCATAGACATATCTCCGTTTTTACAACTGTGATTGCAGTCACAGAAATGCCGGATTATTCTCGCGCAATTTTCACTTACCAGAAGCTCCATTCGCCGAACGCCAGCACATAGACAGTCAGCAACAGGTTGGTGCAGGCATGCGCCAGCGTAGCGCTTCCCAGGCGGCCGCTTTTTCGATACACCAGCGCAAACACTAACCCCGCCAGGCTCCCTGAAAACCAGCGTGAGCCATGCAGCAGGCCGAAGATCATAGAGGAGACAAACACCGCCAGCCAACTCGCCGCGCGCGGCGCCACAGCTTCAAAATCTTCGCTGGCAAACCTCCGCATCACGTAGCCGCGGAACGCAAGCTCTTCCGCGAACGGCACCACCATCACGGCGGTCAAGCCGCGCACCGCAATCCAGAATGCTTGCAGCAGCACAGGCGCCGCCGCCAGTGCCGCCGGTTTCTCAGCACCCGACGCAGGCGCAAATGCGCGATCGATGCCCACCCAAAAGGCAAACACCGCAACGCCTGCAGCCACGGCGCGCCAATCCCATTTCCACTTTAACGCCGCATAGCTCTTCCGGAACATCCACAGCGGGGCCAAAGCGCATAGCAGGCGCAGCCCGTAAAGCCATTCGAACTGCCCCGATACCGAGCGCGCCAACATTCCGCCCAGCAGCACCGCAAGAAAGGGCAGTAGGTAAACCGCGACCGCATTGTTCGCCGGAAGCGCCGTCGGCTCCCGCTCCTCGCGGGCCGAAGGCAACGCAATCCAAGGCACCCGCCGCGCGCCCACAGAGATTCCAAACGCCACCGTGTTGAACGCAATCCATCCACCTTGCGAATGAAAGCCCTGCGTAGCAATCTCGCGCCACCCGGCGTTGCCAATCAGAATCAGCACCGCGATGCGCGCCGCGTTCAACAGCAGCAGCAGTGCCACCCCCACTGGAATCAGCAGCAGCGCCTGCGGGAAGCGAATCTCTTTCCGGAACAGAATCAGCCACAACGTAAGAAACACAATCAGCAGCGACGCGCCTTCTATCCCGGAACACCCCGGCGCAATAATCGCCGCAAACTTCGGGGAACCGATCCGAAAAATCTCCGGCTGCACAATCAGCACCGGAAAAATCGGTGCCAGCAAAAGTTTCACCAGGAAAAATGTCAGCCCGCTCAGCGGCTTCCATAGCTTCCAGCTTTGCTGCACTGCGCTCGCCGCAACAGCCGCCGCGCCCGCCGCATACAGCGCCAACATGCCGGTCGCGCGAACCAGATACAACCAAAGCCGCACAGGCATCAACGCTACCGCCGCGAACCATAGCGTAGCCACACCGGCCAGCATCCACGGCCATACCAGCATCGCGTTGCGGTCTGAGCGCATCATTGCCATTGAGCAGCCAAACAGCACCGCCAACGCCGCAAAGTGGCCCAGCACCAGCCCCGGCCTCACCGGCGGCCGTTCCGCCTGCGCGGTCAGACTTTTCAAAACCGGCTGCGAACGCAAATACAGAAAAGTGCAAAAAATGGCGACGAAGCCAATCAGAAACTGCACGCTCCACACGCTGCCGCGCGCCACCCACGCGCCCGCGCTCTGCCCCAGTGAACGAAATAGCGCACCCGCGTCGAAGCTCATCGAAGCAGCCACTGCCTCCACGGCCAGCACCGCGCCGAAGATACCCAGGCGCTTGATCAGCAGCGGCATGCGCTTGCCTGGAACAGCCCCCGCGGCCACCGCCGCAACCGGTTCAGACATGCCGGGGCGCCCACAAAATAATCACCGTACCCGCCAGACACACGCCGCCGCCCACAAGGTCCCAAAGGTCGGGCCGCGTGTGTTCCACCACCCAAAGCCACAGCAGCGAAGCCGCCACATACACGCCGCCATACGCCGCGTATGCGCGCCCCGCATAGGCAGATTCCACCCGCGTCAGGCTCATCGCGAACACCGTAAGGCTCACTAAGCCAGGCGCACACCACAGCGCGCTTCTGCCCAAACGCAGCCAGGCCCAGAACGCGAAGCACCCTCCAATTTCTCCCAACGCGGCAATCCCGTACCAGATTGCATTCGGCATGGCGGTCAGCTCCTGACCCCAGCCCCGACACTTGTTGCGCTCATCGGATTAGGATGCGACCAGTCTACGGGAAGCGGCCCATTTTTCACAATTCTGTCATTGAACTTCGATAAACTGAAAGGAACCTCGCTTCTACATGAAAACTCTTGCACTCGCGCTAACTCTATCTCTCTGCCCGCTCGCGCTCTTCGCGCAATCTGAGCTGGGCGGCTCCTCTCTCAACGGTACTGTTACCGACCCCTCAGGCGCCGTAGTCTCCGGCGCCAGCATCAAGCTCACCAACGAACAGACAGGCTTCACGCGCACCACCCGCTCGAACGATTCGGGGCTTTATAACTTCGTCCGCGTTCCCGTTGGCGCGGGTTACGTTCTTGCCACCGAGCATCCCGGTTTCCGCCCCACCAGCCAGCAGGGCATCCGGCTCGATGTCGGCGCGGTTATCACGCTCGATATCGCGCTCCAGGTGGGCGGCAGCACCGAAGTCATTTCCATTTCTTCCGATGTTCCGCTGATTGAAACAGGCCGCTCACAAACCGCCACCACCGTCAATGAACGCGCGGTTGCCGATCTGCCCGTCAACGGCCGTAACTTCATCGATTTCACGCGCCTTTCCCCCGGCGTTGTGAGCGACCCCACGCGCGGCGGCGATCTTTCCTTTGGCGGCCAGCGCGGCCCCGCCAATTCGCTTCTCGTCGATGGCGGCGAATCGAACAGTCTGTTCTTCGGCCAGGCTGTTGGACGCACCGGCTTCCGTCCCTATTCCTTTTCGCAGGACGCCGTTCAGGAATTCCAGGTCAACACGAATGCGTATCCGGCTGAAATCGGGCGCGCAGGCGGCGGCGTGATCAACGTTGTCACCAAATCCGGCACCAACTCTCTCCACGGCTCTGCGTTCGAGTTCTATCGGGATAAAGCGCTCAATGCGAACACTTTTACCAACAATCGCGGCAACACGGATCTCGGCGTCGCGAACTCCTCCGTTCCGAAGCAGCCTTACCACTTCAACCAGTTCGGCGGCTCGCTAGGCGGCCCCGTCGTGAAGAACAAAGTGTTCTTCTTCGTCAATTACGATGGCCAGCGCAATACGGCGCCGCAAGTCGTACTCCCGAATATCCCCGTTCCCGCCAATCTGCTTCCGCTATTGGGCCAGTACCTCACGCCCTACACCACGGGAGCCGTGAACGATGTTGGCCTGATTAAACTGGATTGGAATATCTCCGACCGTCAGCGGTTCTATGTTCGCTACAACATCAACCGCTTCATTGGCACCAACTACGAAAACACCACGCTCAACGCCGTCGGCACCACCAGTTCTCAATCGCATACGGGCGATTCGAAAGTGTCAACCGACAACGTCGCGATGAGCTATTCGAACGCCATCGACTCGAACGTCATCTTCGATGCGCGCTACACCTTCATTCGCGATAACGAACCCGGTCAGGCGAACTCTCCGCTCCCCGAAGTATCGATCACCAACGGCCTGCTGTTCGGCCGCAATAACTTCAGCCCGCGATACACCAACGCCAAAACCAACCAGGGTATCTTCACTCTGTCCGTTGTCTCCGGCCGCCACACCATCAAGCTCGGTGCCGATTTCAACCGTGCCGCCATCTCCAATTTCTTCCCCGGTTTTTTCAGCGGCAGCTATACCTTCCCCAGTTATGCCGCGTTTGCCGCGAACCAGCCCACGCAGTTCACCCAGGGCTTCGCAGGCGCCGGCACCACCGGGCCGCTCACCCAACCCAACGTGCTCGAAACTGCGCTCTTCGCGCAGGATTCCTGGCGCGTCTCCGATCGCCTGACGCTCAACTACGGCATCCGCTACGACATCTTCAAATACGCGCAGCCCACCGTTGACAACCCCGATGAAGGCCTGCACGCAACCGGCATCCGCACCAACGTGGTGCCTGTCGATTACAACAACGTTGCCCCGCGCTTCGGCTTCGCCTACAAGCCTTTCTCCTCAGAGCGCGTCGTCGTGCGCGGCGGCTACGGCATCTTCTATGCCCGCACGCCTTCCATCCTGATCGGCACGGCTTTTTCGCAGAACGGCATCCAGGTGCGCAATTACACCCTCACGCCCACCAGCCCGTTCTTCCCCACTTACCCAAACATCCTTGCCTCTGTGCCTGCCGTCGGTCTCTCGCCGAACTTGTTCGTCATGCAGCCGAACTTCGTCTCGCCACTCACGCATCAGGCCAGCTTGAATCTGGAAATGGGCGTCACGCGCGATATGTCCGTCGTGCTCGGTTACCTCGGGGTACGCGGCGAGCATCTCTCTCGCACGCGCGACACCAACCTGCAGCCCGAAGTGGCTACCGCCGGTACCTTCGCCGATGGCACGCCGGTCACGTTCTACCGGCACCCCGGCCCGAACGGTACGCCCATCCGCCCCAACGGTGCCTTTGGCCGCATCAGTGTCTTCGAAAGCGGCGCCGATTCCATCTATCACGGCGGCTTCATTCAACTGGTGAAGCGCTACGCTCATCACTACCAGTTCCTCACTTCGTATACCTTCTCGAAGGTCATCGATAGCGTGCCCGATGCCACCGCGGTCACTGTCGGCGGCGGCGATGATGGCAAGGAAGCGCAGGACACTCTGCAGCCCAATAACGATCGCGGCCCCGGCGCGGCCGATATCCGCCATCGCTTCGTCTTCTCCGCTGTATGGGATCTGAACTATTGGGATACCTCATCCAATCTGTTCGCGAAATACGTCCTGGGCGGCTGGCAGATTTCCACGATCGCGCAGCTTCAATCCGGACGCCGCTTCAACGCCTTCGTCTCCGGTGACCCCAACAATGACCAGAACCTTTCGAGCGATCGCGTTCCCGGTCTGGGCCGCAACGCGATTGAAGGCCCGGCCTTCGAAACGGTAGACCTGCGCATCTCACGCGACGTGCCGCTCTACCGGGAGCGCGTCAAACTTCGCCTGATCGGGGAAGCGTTTAACCTCACCAATCGCGCCAACTTCAACGGCCTGCAAACCACCAAGTTTGCCTTCAACAGCACCACACGCGTATTCACTCCGCGAACGGATTTCCTGAGACCGACCAGCACTTTCGATCCCAGAATTCTGCAACTCGCCGTGAAGGTCATTTTCTAAACCGCCACCGGTCGCCCGGTCCGAAGCTTCCATTCGGACCGGGTGATCAAGCCATTCCTTCCTATGGCACGATCCACCGCCAGCACGCCATCCAGATGATCCATCTCGTGCTGAAGCAATTCGGCCAGAGCCCCTTCTGCCTCAATCGCGCTTTCGATTCCCGCTTCATCCCGGTACTCCACCGTCACCTGCCGCGCTCTCTCCAGCCACACCAGCAAATCAGGAAATGAAAAGCAGTCGTCCCACAAGCAGAATCGCTCCTCGCTTGCGGCCACAATCACCGGGTTCACCATCGAAAGTTCGCGCCCTTCGAACTCGATGTAAATGACGCGCTCTACTATCCCAATCTGCACCGCGCTAATGCCGCGCCCGAACCCGTGTGTGCGTTGAAACTCATGCAGCGTATCGCGCAGATCCACCAGCGTCGCACCGGCCTCCGTCACCTCCTGCGAGCGCTCCCGCAAGACGGGATCGCCCAACTGCCGTATTCGCTGAATGGCCATGGGGTCGCTGTGCTATGTTCACCTATTCATGCGCATTACCGCAAAGGCGCCTTGCCGCGTCGATCTGGCTGGAGGCACCCTCGATATCTGGCCTCTCTATCTCTTCCACCAAGCCTCCGTCACCGTCAACTTCGCGGTGGATCTGCACACCTCAGCGGTGCTCGAAACGCGCGACGATCGGCGCATCGTCCTCCGCTCAGCCGATCTGAAACGCGAGGAGCAGTTCGATTCCCTGGACCATCTCCGCGCCGCGAAAAGATATAAGCTGCCCTTGCTCGCCTGGGTCGTTCGCCACTTCGCGCCCGAGACCGGCTTTGAACTTTCCACCGATTCCGAAGCACCCGCCGGCGCCGGCATCTCCGGCTCTTCGGCACTGATCATCGCCATCTCCTCCGTGCTCAACAAGCACACCTGCGCGGGCCACAACATCGAAAAGCTGCGCGAAATTTCGCAGAACATCGAAGCCCAAATCATCCGCGTCCCCACCGGCGCGCAGGATTATTACCCAGCCATGTATGGAGGAGTGTCGGCTCTCGAACTCTCTTGTTCCGGCATCGCCCGCAAAGCCATCCCTGTCGCGCCCGAAGACCTGAACAGCCGCTTCGTACTCGCCTACACCGGCGTCCCGCGCAACTCCGGTATCAACAATTGGGAGGTCATGAAGGCGCATATCGATGGCGATCGGCGAGTGCACCGCAACTTCGAGCGCATCGCCGAAATTGCCAACGGCATGAGGCAATCTCTCGAAGCTTCGAACTGGCCCGGCACGGCAAGCCTGCTGCGCGACGAGTGGAACTTTCGCCGCCGCAATGCGCCGGGAATTTCGACGCCCTTCATTGATCGCCTCATCGTCACCGCGCGTCATGCCGGCGCCGACGCCGCCAAAGTCTGCGGAGCCGGGGGCGGAGGCTGCGTGCTCTTTCTGTCGCCTCCTGAAGCGAAACAGAAAGTCGCCGCCGCCATCGCCAACGCGGGCGCAACTGTCTTGCCTGCCGCTCTTGCGCCGCGCGGCGTCAGGCTAACCTGAAATCGTTGACAGAGTGAGCAATGCCCCGTAGCCCCGCGCGAGCCGCCATCCAGTCCGGTGTCTTCATCCTGCTGTACCTGGTGCTGGCGTATGTGTGTATTGGCTTGTTCCAGTGGGCCTTCGGCTACTTCGCGGGCCTTACCGTGGGCCAGTTGGTGGCGACAGGCGCAGCCACCGCGCTCACCATGAGCATCTTCGCCGAACTGCCCCTGCCGGCCATCGGGCTGCGCTTCAGCCGCGCCTCCACACGCAATGCCGTCGCTGGCCTTGGCGGCGGAGCCGGTTCCGCGCTGCTGGTCGTCGGCGTCGCTCTCGCCATGCATTGGGCTCACTTCGAACCCAGCTCCGGCTCCGGAGCAAACTGGCGCACCGCCATCTTTTTCCCGTCCCTCATCCTTGCAGGCGCGCTTGCCGAAGAGATCCTGTTCCACGGCTTCGCCTTCCAAACGCTCTTTCGCGAAGTGGGTTCGTGGGCCACCATTCTGCCCGTGGGCCTGCTCTTCGGCTTCCTCCACAATGAGAATCCTAACCACACCACGCTGAGCCTGATCAACACCGCCGGCTTCGGCATCCTCTTCGGCCTCGCCTTCATGCGCAGTCACGATCTATGGCTGCCCGCCGGTCTCCACTTCGGCTGGAACGTGGTGCTCCCGCTCGCCGGCGCCGATTTGAGCGGGCTTACAATAGAGCCAACAGGCGTCACACTCGTATGGACAGCATCGCAACTCATCAGCGGCGGCAAGTACGGCCCGGAAGCCAGCCTGCTCACCACGGCGGTTCTCTTCGCACTGCTCTTATACATCCTGAAAATTCCCGTTACGCGGCAGCAGGCGCCGTTGCTCTCGCTTGCCTCCTCGCCTGCGCCGCCGCTCCCCGCGCCAGAGCAGCCGGGCCAGATCTCACTCCCGAAGACCGCGTTGAGCTCATCCGCGGACTCTCCTCCGAATACGCGACTGTAAAAGAGTTCCTGCCACGCTCGAAAAAGCCCCTGCCCATTCAGGCCGATGGCAGCTATAGCAAGCAGCAATGGGCGGAGATCGGCCAGACCATGGGCCCCGCCGCGCGCGTGGGCGACCTGGTGCAAGTCACGCGCGTTACGCTCGAACGCGAGAGTATCCTCATCGAAATCAACGGCGGCTTAAAGCGCGGCGGCAAGTGGACCGACCATATCCAGATCGGCATGGGCGGCGGCAACACCAGCCCTGTCTCGCGCTCGGGAGGCGACACCAACGCGGCTGCGGGCACGAACCTGATCATCGAGTTCCATCGCCCTCTCACGGCCATGAAAGCGCAGGATGTGAAAGCCATCCTCGCTCCCTTGCTCGATTTTGAAAAGCGCTCCGCGACCGAACTTTACACGGCCAGCCTTTCGCCGGCCGTGCAAAAAGCCATCAAGGAGAAGCGGGCTGAAAAGGGCATGGATCGCGACCAGGTGGTGCTCGCGCTCGGCCGCCCCGAACGCAAAGTGCGCGAGACCAAGGAGGGCGCCGAGCTGGAAGACTGGATCTTTGGCCAGCCCCCCGGCCGCATCCTCTTCGTTACTTTCGAAAACAGCAAAGTGGTGAAGGTGAAAGAAAGCTACGCGGGCTTGGGCACCGAAGTATCCGCCCCGCTCCAGACCCCGCACTAGTATGACCGAATCGCGCCGCCTGCTCCAGCACTTTCTAGCAGCTCTTGCCTATCGCACGCAGAAAGCAATTCGTGGTGCGTCGCAGGAGTTCTTCGAATTCGCCGCCGGTTCGTTCGCGCGCACTCCGCACGAACTGCTTTGGCACATGACAGGAGTGCTCGGCTACGCGCGCACTATGTTCCACGGCGGGAAGTTCGTCCCTCCGCATCTTCCGTCGGCGCAAGTCCGAAATCGACCGCTTCCACCAGACACTGCAATGGCTCAGCAGCGATTTTGGCGACGCCTCTCTCACCGCCCAAATTAGCGACGGGCAATTCCTGCAAGGCCCCCTTTCAGATGCCATGACGCACGCCGGCCAACTAGCCATGCTGCGCCGCCTGGCCGGCTCGCCAGTGCCTTCAGAAAACTTCATCTACGCCGCCGTCGACTCCGCAAACTTGACGCCGGATCAGCCCGGGCCGCGCTCACCCGATGCCCATTGGAAGCCAAATCGCGCAGCGCTCCCGCCCGGCGTTTTCCCTTCGTCCGAACCCAGCTAGCGCTCTTTCCAACGGTAAGCTGCAACGGAATTCTTCCAGAAAAACTTCTCAGCTACCGCCTCGCCCTTCGGCATTACATAAGCTTTCATAAGACCCACAACCGCGGCTAGCGGTGCGTGCATATCCCAGTTCGGCCAATCGCTTCCGAACATCAGCCGGTCTTCCCCGAACAATTCCCAAAGCCTGTCCAGCATGGGCCGGTAGCGGCTCACATTGTCTTCCTGCTTCTGGAGCACTTCCGATACCTTCAGATAAATCCGCTTGCGTTTTGCGATCTCAAGCAGCATTGCATCGTCCTTCAACTGCTCCATCGCATTCGGCAAATGGTCGATCACAATGCGCAGCTCCGGCACCTTGTCCGAAAGCAGCACCACCGCCTCCAGCAGGTCATGGTTCTGGTTCGCCGTATCCAAACTTAGGCCCGCTTGGGCCAAATACTTCGCTCCGTCTACGAACGCGTGCGTCTCAACGGCCTGCCGCAAACTTCGCCCCCATAAGTTGCCATACCGAATTCCGCGGAAGAGCGGGTTCTTCGCATACCTGTCCAGATACTCGCGAAACTCGGGCTTCTCCGGTTCCAAGTTGCCCACCGCGCCCAGCATGAACCTGTCCGCGCCGCAGGCCTCCAGCAGCCACAAGTTGTCTTCCACCCATGGGCTGGCCTCCACGGCAATTGCGCCAGTCACCCCCAGCGGCTCCGCTAGATCGCGATAGCGTTTCGGTAGAGCAGGCCTCCATAGCACCGCGTTGTCGCGATTCGGATACGGTACCCCTTGCGGCCGCGTGGTGTCGAATAAATGAATATGCGTGTCGATGATTTTCATGGCCTGGAATCGAATAGTATTTCATTGAACGAATGAATCCACTTCTCGGCGTCTGCTTTCACTGGCTTGGCGGTTTGGCATCCGGCAGTTTCTATGTTCCGTATCGCGGCGTGAAGGGGTGGGCCTGGGAAACCTATTGGCTTGCGGGCGGCGTCTTCAGTTGGATTATCGCGCCCTGGCTGCTGGCCGGCGTCATGACCAACAACCTGCTTGGGACGCTCAGCCAGGCGCCTGCTTCAAGCCTTACATGGTGCTTCATCTTCGGCGTCTTGTGGGGCCTCGGTGGCCTTACGTTTGGCCTTACCATGCGCTATCTGGGCATGTCGCTGGGCATGGCCGTGGTGCTCGGCTTCTGCGCCGCGTTCGGAACTCTGATGCCGCCACTCTTCAATGGCGAGTTCGTCACCAAAGTGCTGGGCACGCAATCCGGCTTGATCATTCTGCTGGGCGTGGTGGTCTGCCTGATCGGCATCGGCATCGCGGGAGCAGCCGGTGTTTCGAAGGAGCGCGAGCTTACCACGGAACAGAAGCAGGCGGCCATCCAAGAGTTCAACTTGAAGCGTGGGCTGATGGTCGCTGTCTTCTCCGGCGTGATGAGCGCCTGCTTCGCCTATGGTCTGGCTGCTGGCGACCCCATCAAAGCCATCACGCTCAAAGAAGGCACGTCGACGCTCTGGCAAGGTCTTCCGGTGCTGGTCGTCGTGCTGGCCGGCGGTTTCACCACCAACTTCATCTGGTGCCTGATTCTGAATCTGCGAAACCGCACCGGACACCAATATTTTCAGGCCTCCGGCGCACCCATGGCGCGGAATTATCTGCTCTGCGCCGTGGCCGGAACCACCTGGTATTTTCAGTTCTTCTTTTACACCATGGGCGAAACGCAAATGGGCGCCTACAAATTTTCCAGTTGGACGCTGCACATGGCCAGTATCATCATCTTCAGCACCCTGTGGGGCATCGCGCTGCATGAGTGGCGCGGCACCGGCAGGCTCACCAAATCGCTAGTCGGCTTAAGTCTTTGCGTGCTGGTCGGCTCCACTTTGATTGTCGGTTACGGAAATTACCTGGGAACAAAATGAAGCGAATATGTTTTTTGTTACAAGTGAAGCCAGAGCGTTTGGAAGAGTACAAGCTCCGCCATAAACAAGTGTGGGAAGAGATGCAGCAAGCTCTCCGGGAAACCGGCTGGCACAATTACACGCTATTCCTGCGCGGTGACGGCCTGCTTATTGGCTATCTGGAAACACCGGACTTCGAAGCCGCGCGCGCCGGCATGGCCCAGCGCGAAGTGAATGCCCGATGGCAGGCCGAGATGAAGCCGTTCTTCGTCGACCCCGGCCAGCGCGCTCCCGATGCGCAGATGTCTTCCATCGAAGAGGTCTTCCATCTGGACTAAAAGTGCAGCTTCGCGCCAACCTGAATCACGCGCGTCGTTACACCCTGCACGCCACCGCCCACCGCGCCGAAGGTCTTCGACCGGATATTGCGGTCCAGCGTCTGCGGATCGGGATTGAAGTGATTGAACAAGTTGAAGAACTCGCCGCGAATTTCTAGCGAACGCGCTTCGGCGAACTTCAAATCCTTATGCAATGAGAAATCCACATTGGCAATTCCTGGCAGCCGAATGGCATTCGTGCGCGGCGCGGTTCCGAAGCGGCCTTCGAACGGCTTTCCGTTCGGCAGCAGATAAGTAAACGCATCGGTGTTGAAGTAACGCTGCCAGGTTTGCCCATCGCTGCTCAGGTTGCCTTTCTGTCCGCTCACCACATCGGGCCGCGAACCAACGCCCGTGCCGGTGGTATCCACGCCATAATCGATCGGGGCAGGAAAGCCGGTCTGGAACGTCATGATGGTGGACGCTTGAATGCCATCGAGCGCGGCCTTCACGAAGCCATGCGTTCTGCTGAAGAATGGAATGTCATACAGCACGGTCTGCACGAAGCGGTGCGATACGTCGAAGCCTGAAACGCTTCTATCGGCCCTGGCGTTGAAGATGTCCTGCGGCGTGCCGATATAGAAACCTCCGCCTACCTGGCCACCGATGTCGTTCGGCCCGGAAATGGATTTCGCGAACGTATAAGCGGTCAGAAACGTGAGGCCGCGCGAGAGCCTGCGCTCCGCCTTCACCTGCAGCGAATGGTAGATGGAATTGCCGTTCGATTTATCGGACTGCACGGAGCGTTGGAACAACTGGTTCGGGCGGCGCGCATTCACGGAAAGCTGCCCCGGCAAGGTGGGATCGATGAGCTGGATCGGCCGGTTCAGATCGCCATACGTGGTGTACAGCCGCGTGCCCTTGGCGCCTACATAACCCGTATCCAAAACAATCGACCCGGGGAGTTTGTGCTGGATGTTCACGTTCCATTGCTGGATGTAACTGTCGCGCATATTCTGGTCATTACTCACCGCAAAGTTCAGTGCTCCGTTGGTGACCGCGCTTGAAAATGGATCGTTGAAAAAGATGTTCGGCTTACCGGATAAGTTGCCCGTCACCGAAGCGCCGGCCGTTGCCTGCGCGCCTTCCGCCATGGCGAAGATGGCGTTCGAAATTTCCGGAGTGTAATACAGGCCGTAGCCTGCGCGTACCACTGTCTCGCCCAGGAAGCCGGGACGGTAAGCCACGCCGATGCGCGGACCGAAGTTGTTGTATTCCGGCTGAATCAACGCGCGCCCATAAGGAGAGGTTTTGGGCGTGACGTAGTCAGTTACCGCAAAACCGTTCTGATAGATGTCGACGAACTTATCGTCGGACTGCTTGTAACGCTGGAAATAGTCGTAACGCAAGCCCAGCGAGACTGTCAACTGCGGAGTTGCTTTCCAATCGTCATTGATGAAATATGCCTGCCAGATGTTGTGCAGATCGGTTGCGGTATGCGCGGGGTTCACGGCCGCAGTCTTCACATACCCCAGCAGAAAATCGGCCAGCGCCGAACCCGTATAGGTGCCATCGAAGCCGAAAGAGCCGCGTGGGGCGCGAGCCTGCCCGAACGTGACAAGCCTTCTGTCCCACTCCGCGCCGATCTTGAGATAGTGCCTGCCGCGCTGCCAGGACAGCGTGTCGATCAAAGGAACGATGCCGTTCGAGCGGACGCGCGGGCCAATCTGCCGCTGCAGGTTATAGGTATCGTAGCCGCCATCGGGCCCGCTGATGGAAATGGTCGGCGGACCGTACTCATCCGGGCGGCGCGATACCAGCGGGATGCCCAGCTTTCCGGCCACATCGTAATTCGCATCGTTGGTGGTGCCGAACACTTCGGCTTCGCTGAAGCGATGCCAGCCGCCGCGCACTTCATTCACAATCGCCGGGCTCAGCGTATGAATCCACGCCGCCTCGAAGTTTTGGGTACGGCCCAGGTTGTTGCGCTCATCGTGCCCCCAAAAAGGCACGCCCGCTTCGTAGGTATCGTTGAAAACGTAACGTCCGTTCACGGTGTCGCGCGTTGAAAAGTTATGGTCGATGCGCGTCGTGTAATTGCGCTGGTAGGAAGTTGCGCTGAAGGGGGTCGAAAGAAAATTCTGTACACCTAACTGCGTGTTCGGCAGCGGCTCGAACTTGAGGAACGCTTGCGCTTGAGGGCTCAGCAAAGAAGGGGCAATCTTGTTGCCCAAGAGCCCAACGCCTAGGGGATCGCGCAAAACAATCGGCACGCCTTTCGCATCGGTCAGGCCGCTCAGATCGCCACCGCGCTGCGCTGCCGTGGGGACAATGCGGTACTGTCCCACCGCCCCCTGCGCGGTATACCCCGATTCCCAGTTGAAGAAAAAGAATGTCTTGTCCTTGCCTTGGTAAAGCTTCGGCAGCACCACGGGCCCGCCGATATTGGCGCCGAACTGATTGCGATTCAAGCGCGGGCTGGTCACGCTCTTCTTGGCTATGGCATCGTAGCTTTGCGTGAGCGCATCGTTGCGATTGAACTCGTACAAGGTGCCGCGCAACTGATTGGAGCCGCCGCGCGTGACGATGTTCACCTGCGCTCCGGGCGCGCCGCCGGTCTCCGCGCCGTAGCTGCTGGTCTCCACTTTGAATTCAGAGAGAGAGTCGACAGATGGCGAAAACGAGAAGCTCATTGCGTCATAATCCATGAATTCAATACCGTCGAGAAAATACCGGTTCGCTGTATCGCGCTGACCGTTGGCGGAGGCGCCCGTCGAGCCGTAACCCGGGTCAGTCTGCCCGGCTGAGCCGCGGCCGCGACGCACTGTGATGGAACCTGGCGTACCAGCCTGCACGCCGGGAATCAATTGCGTCAACTGAACGAAGTTTCGGCCATTGAGCGGCAGGTCCACAATTTTTCCGGCATCGATGACGGTACCCACGGTTGCATTTTCCGTTTGCAACAACACGCTCGATGCGGCCACGCTCACGCTCTCATTCACATTTCCAATCTTCAGAACGAAATCGAGCCGAGCGGCCTGGTCTACTTGCAGAGCGAGCGTCTCCACCTGCTGCGTGGAAAAGCCTTCATGACCAGCCGTTATTTTATACTCACCGGCCGTCAGGAACGGAAGCGAATAGTTGCCGTTTCCATCGGTTGTTGCTTCTCGAATTGTATTCGTGGAAAGGTTAGTGGCGCGCACCAACACTCCCGGTATCGCTGCGCCCGAAGGATCGTTCGCAACGCCTGACAATGTGGCGGTAGTATTCTGGGCAAACAGGGCACTGGAAACGAAGGTGCCGGAAGCGAGCAACAAGGCCGCGATGAAGCGCATCATGACGGATAAGTATGACAGACGGATGTATCCGCTTGCGCAGAATTGTTACATTAATTTGCGGAATCCAGGATGATTTATAAGTTAGTACCAGCAACAAGGCCGTTTCCCTGGGCGGCCATTCTCAATTTCTTCCGGCAGCGCGAATTGCCGGGTGTCGAGGTGGTCAGCGACGTATCTTATTGCCGCGCTGAAGTGCTGGTTGCTTACGACGAAGCATCCGGTACGCTGAAAGTAGACGGTCCAGGCGATCCCGTCACGCGGAATCGCCTCACGCGAATGTTCGACCTGGAAGCGGACCGGCTCAAGATCGAAAACCATTTACAACTTTCTCCTGCCTTCCTGCCAGGCGCATGGTGCCCCTTCGAACTAGGCGTGCGAGCAATTCTGGGGCAACAAATTAGTGTCGCTGCCGCGAGAACTTTAGCAGGCCGCTTGCGAGCGCGGATGGAAATCGAACCCAATTACGTTGCGAACCAATCGCTTGACGGTCTCGGCATACTGCCCAGCCGCGTCAAAACGTTGCGCGCCTTTGCGGAAGCCGCGCAGTGCGGTTCGTTCGCATATTCGTACGGCAGTTTGTGCGCCATTCCCGGCATCGGTCCCTGGACGGCCGAATACATCGGCATGCGCGCTCGTCGCGACCCTGACGCGTTCCCTTCAGGGGACTTAATTTTGAGGCGGGCCGCAAAGCCCGGTACGCTACTCAGTGAACGGGCGCTGCTGAATTATGCGGAACGCTGGAGGCCATTCCGCGCTTACGCCGCAATCGCCCTGTGGGCTTCCGCTACGACTTTTCCGTCGAATGCCGCTGTTCCAAAAATTCCGAAGCCGCGTCGATTCCCTCTTTCCGTTTGATGCGCTGAAATTCATCCAGGACATCGGAGCCGCCAATCTGCTTCGCGCTTTTTGCCGACCGCTTCACCACCGGTGGCGCATTTTTTACGCGTTCATCGATCTCACGGTTCTTGGAGATCCGATCCGCCAACCGCTCGGCGGGCGTCATCTGGGAATAGGTTTTTTTCATAAGCAACCGTGTATTCCCTAGTCTATCGTGTGTGGGCCCATTGTGCATCGCCGGGGCAAATATGGACGCATTGCGATTGACGCGATTGTGGGTGCCTCGCGCTGAAATCCCGCGCTAAAATAAAAAAGCATCCGTCATGATCGATCCAATTCTCGCCAAAATCTTTGGCACCAAGACCGAGCGGGAAATCAAAGCGCTTCAACCCGCCGTCGCCGCCATCAACGCTCTGGAACCTGACCTCCGTCAACTGTCCGACATCGATCTTGCGGCCCGTACTATCGGTTTCAAAGAGAAATTGGCCCAGGGCGCAAGCCTGGACGATATCGAGATCGAAGCGTTCGCGGTGTGTCGCGAGGCTGGCCGGCGCGTGCTCAACATGCGCCACTTCGACGTGCAGCTGATCGGCGGCATGGTGTTGCACAAAGGCAAGATCGCCGAAATGAAGACCGGCGAAGGTAAGACGCTGGTGGCTACGCTGCCCACATATCTGAACGCGCTCAGCGGGCTGGGCGTGCATGTGGTGACGGTAAATGATTACCTGGCCAAGCGCGATGCCGAATGGATGGGCCGCCTGTACCGCTTCCTCGGCTTGACCACCGGCATCATTGTGCATGACCTGACGGACCAGGAGCGCCGCGATTCTTATGGCGCTGAGATCACGTATGGCACGAACAATGAATTCGGCTTCGATTACCTGCGCGACAACATGAAGTTTCAGCTTGCCAACTGCGTGCAGCGCGGGCATAACTTCGCCATCGTGGACGAAGTGGATTCCATCCTGATCGATGAGGCGCGCACGCCGCTGATTATTTCGGGCCCTTCGGAACAATCGACCGATAAGTATTACAAGGTGAACAGCATTATCCCCAGCCTGATTCGCGGCGAGGTGATCGAAGGCAAAGAGCCGGGTGAAAAGTACACCACAGGCGACTTCACGGTGGATGAAAAGCATCGCTCCGTGGCGCTGACCGAAGAGGGCGTGCTGAAGGTGGAGAAGCTGCTTGGCATCCCGAACCTGTACGAGCCCGAGTACATCGAATGGAACCACAACGTACAGCAATCGCTGAAGGCGCACGTGCTGTTCCTGAACGATAAAGATTACGTGGTGAAGGACGGCGAGGTGATCATCGTCGATGAGTTCACGGGCCGTCTGATGCCGGGCCGCCGCTGGAGCGATGGCTTGCATCAGGCAGTGGAAGCGAAGGAGAAGGTCAAGATCGAGCGCGAGAACCAGACTCTGGCGACGATCACGTTCCAGAACTATTTCCGCATGTACAAGAAGCTGGCCGGCATGACCGGAACCGCCATGACGGAAGCGTCCGAGTTCATGAAGACCTACAAGCTGGACGTGGTGGAAATTCCGACGAACCGGAAGATGCTGCGGAAGGAACAGCAGGATCTGGTCTATCGCACGGAAGATGAAAAGTTCCGCAACGCCGCGAAGGAAATTAAGGAGTTCACGGACCGTGGGCAGCCCGTTCTGGTGGGCACGATTTCGGTTGAAAAGTCGGAACACCTTTCGGGGATGCTGCGCAAGCTTGGCATCAAGCATGAAGTGCTGAACGCGAAGAATCACGAACGGGAGGCGTCCATTATTGCGCAGGCGGGGCGTAAGGGCGCGGTCACCGTTTCGACCAATATGGCGGGACGCGGTACGGATATTCTGCTGGGCGGCAACGCGGAGAACATGGCGCGCGAATCGCTGCGCAAGGCCGGTAAAGATGCGGACTTGCTGATGACCGCTGAACCGGGGCGCGCGGAATGGGAAGAGACGCTGGTGCGCTATAAGGCGCAGACCGAGAAGGAGCACGACGAAGTGGTGGGGCTGGGCGGCTTGCATATTGTGGGCACGGAGCGGCACGATTCGCGGCGCATCGATAACCAGCTTCGCGGCCGCGCCGGGCGTCAGGGCGACCCTGGCAGTTCGCGCTTCTATCTTTCGTTGCAGGATGATTTGCTGCGCATCTTCGGTGGCGAGCGCATGCAGAACCTGATGCTGCGGTTGGGCATGGAGGAAGATGTGCCGATCGAAAGCAACCTGATTACCAAGCGCATTGCGTCCGCTCAGCAGGCTGTTGAGGTGCAGAACTTTGAAGCTCGCAAGCACCTGCTGGAATACGACGACGTGATGAACAAGCAGCGCACGGCCGTCTATAAGATGCGCCGCGATTCGCTGGAAGGCCTGGATCAGAAAGAGCGCGTACTGGAGATGACGCGCGGTCTGGTAAGCCAGTTCATCGACATGCGCGCGCCGGAAGGCATGCACCCCGACAAGTACGATTTCTCCGGCCTTTCGATTGACGTGCAGAACCAGTTCGGCCACAAGCTGGACGGCACAGATTTCGCGGGCATGTCTCGCGAAGAGATCGAACAGACGGTCTACGATCAGCTGGCGCATCGGTATCAGGAGAAAGAAGAGCTAATCTCGCCGGACATCATGCGGCAGACGGAACGCATGATTATTCTGCAGGTGGTGGACGATCAGTGGAAGGATCATCTGCTGTCGATGGATCACTTGAAGGAAGGCATCGGGCTTCGCGGCTATGGCCAGAAAGATCCGCTGGTGGAGTATAAGAAAGAATCGTTCACTCTGTTTCAGGACATGATGGACCGCATTGAAGATGAGACGGTCCGCATTCTGTTCACGTTTACGTTTACAGAGGGCCGGCCTGCGCTGCCTTTCGAGGAAGGCACCGACGATGACGATGAAGCGGAAGAGTTCGACGAAGAAGCCGAGCGCGCTGAGCTAGCCCGCCAGCAGCGTGAGCGTGAGGCCGCTCAGGCGCAGGTGCTGGATTTCACGCGCAAGATTGAGCGCACCAAAGATAAAGAGATGGCGCAGCTTCAGTTCGCCGGCGGCGGCGACGGCACCGCCTCAGCGACGAAGACCATCACCACTGGCGACAAGGTTGGCCGCAATGACCCGTGCCCTTGCGGGAGCGGTAAGAAGTATAAGAAGTGCCACGGCAGTTAGCCGCGCCGGTTACTTCTTGGTGCCTTCGAAGGTGCCGGTGCCCAGATCGCCCAGAGACACGGTGCCTTTGATTTTGTTGCCGGTCACGGTGCCGCGATAGGTAACCTTGCCTGAGACCTGGTCTGACTTCACATCGAACGACCATTCCGCTTTATCGCCCTGGATGGTGCCGGTAACCGGCGCTTCGCCCAACATGCCGCTGTAGGTGCCGGTGAGCTTTTCGCCATCCTGTTTCAGAACAAATGTGGGGGTTCCTGTATTGCCTTGAATCTCAATGGTGATATTCCACGTCCCACTGATATCAGCGCAGAAGCATAAGCCCGCTGTCAAAACTAAAAGTGCCAAAAGTCGCCGCATGCCTTTCACCTCTGCTCAAGTTTACTCTCCCGCGCTACGCTTGATTGTGCGCAATTTCGCTCTTTTTCTTTTCGTTCCGGGTTTGCTGGCCGGAGCCATTCTTCCCGAGTATGTGGGCGGCTATAAGAAGGTGTCGTCCGGGCCGCTTACGCTGGATCATCCGGCGGTCTGGAACGAGTATGGGTTGCGCGCGGCGGAGCAGGCCACGTTTGAGTTGAACGGCGCGAAGCTTCATGTGGAAGCGTACTCGATGAACGATTCCACCGGCGCCTTGGCTGCGTGGCAGTGGAAGCGGCCAGCAGATTCGAGCGCGATTGAGGCGCGGTTGACCGATGTGAAGCCTTCCGGGGCGAGGCTGGCTCAGGCCAAGGTTCAGGACCTGAGTAAGCTGACCGCCGTGACCGCGAAGAGCGTCGCCATCGCGCTAGGTAACCACTTTTTGCTGCTGGATGGATACGTGCCGACGGCGGATGAGCTGGCGAATGTGTTTCGCAGTCTGCCGGGCCAGCAATCGGGACCGCTGCCGACGCTGCCGGATCATCTTCCGGCGGCTGGCTTGGTTCCGAACTCCGAGAGGTACATCAGCGGGCCGGCTTCGCTCGAATCTGTTCAGCCCGGAAGTGAGCAGCACGACGGCTGCGTTCCACTTGGGAACGGAGGCGCAACTGGCGCTGTTCCGGACGGCTTCGGGCGAGGAGCAGAGGATGGAAATCTTCTCGTTTCCGACTCCTGATTCGGCACGGGACCGGGCAGGCGCTCTGGGAAACACCCCAAACTCTATCGTGAAGAGGACTGGCCCCCTCGTGGCGGTGGTGTTCTCTCCACGGGACACGAATGCTGCGGAAACGCTCCTTTCTTTAGTGCGTTTTCAGGCCGTGATTACGGGTCAGGATCGCGCCGATCATCCTCCAACGAAGAAGGATAACTGGGGGAATTTTATGGTTAACGTGTTCATTCTAATCGGGATGGTGCTCTTGTTCTGTTTGGTATCGGGAGCGATTTTTGGCGGGATGCGGCATCTTTTTCGGCGTGGGGGAGAATCGGGCGAAGGCGATCAGATGATTACGCTTCATTTGGACAATCGGTAACCTGCTGCTTTTGTTGGTTTTAGAAGCGAAAGTTGCACCTGTTTCGGGCGTTCTTTTTGAGGTCGGGCTCAGGTTTGCGCGCGGTTCAGAATTTGTAAGTCGTTGATTGCGAATAAGATACAGGTCGACCGAAGTTTCGATTTTTCGCACTTGACGAGGGGCACCAGAAGAATTTAAGATCCAATCACTAAAGTTTTTGCTGGCTTTACAAGTTCGCGAAGCCATCGAAAATGATTCTCCCGCCGCTCTGGTGATGCGGAGCGGCAACGAAGCCCACCTTCCGAGGTGGGCTTTTTCGTTCCGCCGGTTTCCATGATTCCTCATAAGCCCGCCGCTGAGCGGGACACATCCTTTCAGGCCAGAATGGCATCGTTCCGCAACATCCGGCCGATGCTGCGGATGGTTTGGGAGACCAGCCCGCCGCTGGTGCTTTCTGGCGTGCTGCTGCGGCTTCTGCGGGCGCTGCTGCCGCTGGCCACCCTTTGGGTAGCCAAACTGATCATCGACGCCGTGGTGAACCGTTCGCCGCTGTTGTGGCAGTGGGTAGGCGTGGAACTGACCCTGGCCATTCTGAGCGACGTGCTGGGGCGCGCGAATGCGTTGGGCGACAGTCTGCTGGCGGACCGGTTCACGAACCGCATCAGTATCCGGCTGATGCGCCATGCGGCGAAGCTGGACCTGGTGAGCTTCGAAGATCCGGTGTTTTACGACAAGCTGGAACGGGCGCGCCGGCAGACTACCGGGCGCGTGACGCTGCTGGCATCGCTGCTGAATGTGGCTCAGGATAGCGTTAGCCTGATTTCGCTTTCGGCGGGCCTGATCGTGTTTTCGCCGTGGCTTTTGCTGCTGCTGGCGCTGGCGGTGATTCCGAGTTTTCTGGGCGAGACGCATTTCACCGCGCTTGCGTACTCCGTGCTCTATAAGTGGACGCCGCAGCGCCGTGAGTTGGATTATCTGCGCATGCTGGGCGCGAGCACGGGCAGCGCGAAAGAGATAAAAATCTTCGGGCTGGGCGATTATCTGGCGGACCGGTACCGCTCGGTTTCGGACCGTGTGTTTCAGGAAAACAAGGCCGTGGCCATCAAACGCGCGACCGTGGGCAGCCTGCTGAACCTGATTTCGACGGGCGGCTATTATGGCGCCTACGTAGTGATTCTGATGCGGACGGTTTCGGGCGAACTTTCGCTGGGCACGCTGACATTTCTGACCGGAGCATTCGCGCGCTCGCGCATGTTTATCGAAAAGATTCTGGCCGGGTTCAATGACGTATCGGAGCAGGCGCTGTTTCTGCGGGACCTGTTCGAGTTCTTCGAGATGGAGCCGCGCATCCGGAGTTTGCCGGGCGCACTCCTGGCTCCCCGGCCGATTCGGGTGGGCTTCGAATTTCAGAATGTGACCTTTCGTTATGCGGGGGCGGAGCGCGATGTGTTGACCGGCGTGAGCTTCCGGCTTGGAGCCTGGGAGAGAAGCTCGCGCTGATTGGGGCGAACGGGGCGGGGAAGACCACGCTGGTGAAACTGTTGGCGCGTCTTTACGAACCGACGGGTGGGCGGATTCTGTTGGACGGGGTGGATCTGCGTGAATATTCGGTGGAGGATTTGCGCGGCGAGATTGGCGTAATTTTCCAGGATTATATGCGTTATGACATGCGCATTAAAGAAAACATAGGGTTTGGTAAAATCGAGGATCTGGATTCGGACAATCTCATTCACGACGCGGCCCGCAAGAGTCAGGCCACGGAAACGATTGACCGGCTGCCTGCGAAATTCGAGCAAATTGTAGGGCGCCGATTCGAAGGCGGCGTGGACCTTTCGGGCGGCGAGTGGCAGAAGATTGCCCTGGCCCGGGCGTATATGCGCGATGCGCAATTGTTGATTCTGGATGAACCGACGGCCACGCTGGACGCGCGCGCCGAGTATGAAGTGTTCCTTCGTTTTGCCGAACTCACGCGCGGACGCATGTCCGTTCTGATCAGCCACCGGTTTTCTACGGTGCGGATGGCGGACCGCATTCTGGTGCTGGCGGGCGGCGCGATTACGGAACAAGGTACTCACCAGGAATTGGTAAACCAGGGCGGCTTGTATGCCGAACTGTTCGAACTACAAGCGGCCGGCTATAGGTAGCCACAGAAAACAAATGACAGATCAGAAGCTTCAGGTAATACCGCTGGGCGGAGTAGGCGAGTTTGGAATGAACATGATGGCGATTCGCTTTGGCGAAGACATCGTCGTGATCGACAGCGGCATGATGTTTCCGGAAGCGGAGCTTCTGGGCGTCGATTTTGTCACGCCGGATTTGGCTTACCTGACGGAGAACCGCTCGAAGGTGCGCGCCCTGCTGTTGACGCATGGGCATGAGGATCATATCGGTTCGGTGGCGTTTTTCCTGGCGGAGTTGAATGTGCCCGTGTTCGGGACCGCCTTCACGCTGGCGCTGGTGGAGCGCCGGATGAACGAGTATGAGTTCGAAGAGAAGGTGGATTTTCGCAAGGTAAAGCCGAAGCAGACGGTGACGGTGGGTCCGTTCTCGATCGAGTTTATTCATGTGACGCACTCGATTGTGAGCGCGGTGGCTCTGGCGATTACGACCCCGCTGGGCGTGATCATTCATACCGGCGATTTCAAAGTGGACCCGACGCCGACCGACAACGAACTGTTCGATCTGCACACGCTGGCCGAGTATGGCAAGCGTGGCGTGCTGCTGTTGATGTCGGATTCGACGAACTCGGACAGGCCGGGCTATTCGGAATCGGAACGGGCGGTGCGACCGCGATTGGAGGATATTTTCAATCGCGCGGAACAGCGATTGTTCGTATCGTCGTTCAGCTCGTCGATTCACCGGCTGCAGCAGGTAATCGATATTTCGGAAGAGTTCGGGCGCAAGGTTTCGATTGTGGGCCGCAGCATGACCAACGTGACCGAGATTGCGCACAATCTTGGGTTGCTTTCGATTCCGGATGGCATTCTGATGCGCCCGCAAGATGCGATGAATGCGCCGGCGAACAAGACCACGATTTTGATTTCGGGGACGCAGGGCGAGCCGATGAGCGCTCTTTCGCGCGTGGCGGTGGACAATCATAAGAACATTTCCGTGGCGAAGGGTGACACGGTGGTGCTGAGTTCGCGCATCATTCCGGGCAATGAGAAAAATATTTTCCGGATGATCGACCATCTTTCGCGGCGGGGCGCGGATGTGATGTATGGGAGCATGAATCCTCCGATCCATGTATCGGGACATGGCAGCGTGGAAGAGCTGCGGCTGGTGTTGAATTTGGTGCGGCCGAAGTATTTTATGCCCGTGCATGGCGAGTATCGCCAGCTTTCGAAACATGCGCGGCTGGCCGACCATCTGCGGCATTCGGGCTTGCAGGAAAGCTTTGTGCTGGAGACGGGCGATGTGCTGGAGATCGATTCCAAGAGCGCGCGGAAAGCGGGGCGCGTGACCGTGGGCCGCGTGTGTATCGATTCGGGCGTGGTGGATGAGATTGTGGGCGATATGGTGATTCGCGATCGCCGGCACCTTTCGGAAGACGGAATTGTGCTGACGATTATCGCCATCAATAAATTGACCGGCAAGGTGGAAGCGCCGCCGGAAGTTGTTGCGCGCGGGTTTGCTTCGGACGAAGGTTCGGAGTTTATGAAGAATGCCAAGCAGGTGGTGGCGCGTACGCTTGAAAATTCGTCGGCGGAAGAGAAGATGGATTGGGGCGTGATGAAAGAGAAGGTCCGCGCGGACCTGAAACGGTACATCTCGAAGCATACGCAGCGGCGGCCTTTGATTATGCCGGTGATTCTGGAAATTTGATCGTCGACGCATCCGGGTTCGAAGGTTGGGCGGAGCGGACGGTTGCGCCGCGTTCGGAAGCTGAGCTGCCGTTCGGTGAGGCGATCACGCTGGTGGGCGGCAACACGGGCGTGACCGGTGGAGGTGTGCCTCAGGGCGGTACGCTGGTGTCGCTGGAACACTTGACCAAGCTGGAAATTTGTGATGGCTACGCGCACGTGGGTGCAGGCGTGCTGTTGAAAGATTTGCAGGCTGCGGCGGCGCGTACGGGGCAGTTTTATCCGCCCGATCCGACGGAGACCTGGGCATCGGTGGGCGGCACGGTTGCGACGAATGCCAGCGGGTCGCGCGGGTTCAAGTATGGCTCGACGCGGAGATGGATTCGGAGTTTGCGCGTGGCGACGATGGATGGGCGGGTCAGGACGTTTCATCGCGGAGAGCCAATCGATTTTGCAGTGCCAGCCTTGCCTGTGCCGCGGACGACGAAGACCACGGCCGGGTATCCGCTGCAGCCGGGGATGGATTGGATCGATTTGTTCGCCGGGTCAGAAGGTACGCTGGGCATTGTGCTGGAAGCGGAGTTGACGCTATTGCCGCAGCCGAAAGAATTGCTGACGGGCGTGGTGTTTTTTGCAGGTGAGCCGCCTGTCGATTGGCGCGGCATGGAAGGCTTGCGGATGCTGGAGTACTTCGACTCGCATTCGCTGCGGCTATTGAAAGCTCCGGGCCATTCGGCGCTTTTGGTGGAACAGGAAAATCCGGATCTGGATGCATGGGACCTTTCGGACTCGGTGGATTCCTGGTTTGGAACCGAGGCGAAAGACCGGGAACGCTTCCGGCAATTTCGCCATGAGCTGCCGGAGCGCGTGAATGAAGAAGTGCGGCGGCTAGGAATGAAAAAGACCGGGAGCGATTTTGCGGTGCCGGTGGCGCGCAACGCGGAGATGATGCAGTTGTATCGTGAACGCTGCGAGCGGGAATTTTCGGGGCGCTATGCGATCTTCGGCCATTACGGCGATGCCCACCTGCATGTTAACTTGTTCGATTCTGCGGGGCACGCTTTGATGCGCGAGTTTGCGAAGGCGGCGGTTGCGATGGGCGGCACGGTGAGCGCGGAGCATGGCTTGGGAAAGCGCAAGCGCGATTTGCTGGCGCTGCAGTTCAACCCCGCGGAAATACAGGCGATGCGCGATGTGAAAAGCCGGCTTGATCCGCAGTGGCTGCTGGGGCGGGGAACGCTGTTCGAGCCTCCGGCGCGCTGAAGCGAAATATATTTTTGGGTTTTGTGACCGGGCTTCCGGGCCTTACATGTACATGCCGCCATTCACATCGAGGACGGCGCCGGTGATGTAAGCGGCTTTATCGCTGGCGAGAAAATCGACTGCGGCGGCGATGTCGTCTACGTGGCCGAAGCGGCCTAGCGGGATGCCGGTGAGAATTTTGGTCTTCAAGTCTGCGGGCAGAGACGCGGTCATATCGGTATCGATGAAGCCGGGTGCGACGGCGTTTACGGTGATGTTGCGCGAGCCCATTTCCTGCGCCAGAGATTTCGTGAGCCCGATGAGTCCGGCTTTGGCGGCGACATAGTTGGCTTGACCCGCGTTGCCACTTCTTCCGACAACAGAGGAGAGATTCACAATCCGGCCCCATCTTTCCTTCATCATGGAAGGGAGCACGGCCTGACAGGCCGCGAAGGCACCTGAAAGATTCGTGTCGATGACGGCATCCCAATCCGCTTGTTTCATGCGCATGGCGATGCCGTCGCGCGTGATGGCGGCGTTGTTGACCAGGATATCGATGTGGCCGAAGTCTTTCGCGGCCTGCGCGATGGCTGGCTTGATGGATTCGGCGACGCTCATATCGAGTTCGAGGACGAAGGTCTCGCCTTCAATTGCGGCGGCGGCCTGGTCAAGCAGTTCGCGATTGCGCGCGGCGAGGATGATGCGGACTCCCGATTTCGCCAGTGCTTTTGCGCATGCCAATCCGATTCCGCGGCTTGCGCCCGTTACCAAAGCTGTTCTCATTCGAAACTAAGATCATAACCAATGGCCTACCGAAACCTGCGCGAGTTTATCAGCGCTCTTGAAAAGCACGGTGAATTGAAGCGCATTCCGTTTGAGGTGGACACGGAACTGGAGATGACGGAGTTTGCGGATCGCGCGGTGAAGCAAGGGGGGCCGGCGCTGCTGTTCGAGAAGCCGAAGGGCTCAAAGATTCCGGTGCTGATCAATTCCATGGCAAGTATGCGGCGGATGGAGATCGCAATGGAGGTGGATGGAATCGATGAAGTGGCGGGGCGTATCGTGGAGTTCCTTGAGATGACCAAGCAGAAGCCCGACGGCATGCTGGGCAAGCTCAAGATGCTGCCGAAATTGGCGGAAATGGGAAGCTTCTTTCCGAAGAGTGTTGGCAAGGCTCACTGCCAGGAAGTGGTGCAGACCGAAGGATTCTCTCTTTACGATTTACCGGTGCTGAAGTGCTGGCCCGAGGATGGGGGCCGGTACATCACGCTGCCCATGGTGTTTTCAAAGAACCCGGAGACGGGCAAGCGCAACTGCGGCATGTACCGGATTCAGGTGTACGACGAACGCACGACGGGCATGCACTGGCAGACGCATAAACAGGGCGCGGAGCATTACCGGCGGCGCATGGCGGAGGGCGCGTCGACAAGGATGGATGTGGCGGTAGCGATTGGGTGCGACCCGGCGACGATGTATTCGGCGATTCTGCCTCTGCCGCCCGAACTGGATGAGATGCTGATCGCGGGCTTTCTGCGCAATGAAGCCGTCGAGATGGTGAAATGCAAGACGGTGGAGCTGGAGGTTCCGGCGGAAGCGGAGATTGTGCTGGAGGGGTATGTGACTTTGGGCGAACTGCGCACTGAAGGGCCTTTCGGAGACCACACGGGCTTTTATTCGCTGGCCGATGAGTATCCGGTGTTTCATGTGACGTGCATGACGCAGCGGCGCGATCCGGTGTATGCGACGACGATTGTGGGGCCTCCGCCGATGGAAGACTTCTACATGGGCAAGGCGATCGAGCGCATCTTCCTGCCGCTGATGCGGCTGCAACTGCCAGAGGTGCGGGACATCTGCATGCCGGCGGAGGGCGTGTTCCATAACCTGATTCTGGTTTCGATACGCAAGAGCTATCCGGGCCATGCGCGGAAGGTGATGTCCGCAATATGGGGATTGGGGCAGGCGATGTTCAGCAAATGCATCGTGGTGGTGGATGAAGAAGTGGACGTGCAGAACGTGAGCGGCGTCGCGTGGCGGGCGTTCAACAACATCGATCCGGAACGCGATATTCAGTTCACGATGGGGCCGGTGGATTCGCTGGACCATGCGAGCCGGCTGGTGAATTATGGTTCGAAGATGGGCGTGGATGCGACGCGCAAATGGGCCGGTGAAGGCTTCACGCGGGAGTGGCCGGCGGTGATTGAGATGACGCCGGGCGTGAAGAAGCGCGTGGATGAATTATGGAAGAAAGCGGGGCTTTAGCGCGGCTTAGTGGGTCATGGAATAAATGATGTAATTGACGCCGATGCGCATGCCGAGGGAACTGTACTTTTCGGGGTACTGCGGGTTGTCGGCGTGTTCCCAGCTATCGCCTAAATCCATGTTATGGCAGATGGCGACCATAAGGCGGTTTTTATCGTCATAGATGCCGCGCCATCGGGCGGAATAGCCGTCCTTTTCCGAGGTGCGGCCGGAATAGAGGAACTGCGCGCCGGGGACCTGGTAGCGGGCTTCGAGATCGTAGAGAGTGTGGAAGATGGGGTCGGTGTTTTCGATTTCGACGATGGGGCGATTGGGGAAGACGCGGCTCATACTGGCGATGAAGACGTCCCATTCCTGGGTGCCGTGGAAATCGTCGCACATGAAGAAGCCGCCGCGGAGGAGATAATCGCGCAGCTTGCCGGCTTGGGAATCGGACAGGTTCCAGTGGCCGACTTCGACGCCATAGAGCCAGGGCCAGTTGTAGACGTCGTCGCCATCGTCGAGATTGACGGGCTGTTCAACGCTGCGGGCGGAGACGCGGGTGAGGCGGCGGACGGCGGCTGCGAGGTGGCGGTCGGAACGGGGGTAATCGATGGTCCAGTTGGAAGAGCCCTGGGTCCAATCGCCCCCTTCGCGCCAACCGCCGCGATAGCCGCCACGGGTGGGCGGATACATGAGGCGCGCGAAGACCCACTCGGTTTTTTCCTGAAAATCAGGAGGCAGGGGGAAGTTATCGTATTCGAAGCCGGGGTATTCGCGGAAGGGCTTCTGGAAGGCGTAGAGGCCGGTGAGGAGGAGCAGGCTGGCGAGGATGGTGCGGAGCGGCATCCTGAATTGACTTCAGGGTAGCACGCGTTTTTGTTAGACTTAATTGGTGAGCATGGTGGGTATAGCTCAGTCGGTAGAGCGCCGGATTGTGATTCCGGAAGTCACGGGTTCAAGCCCCGTTACCCACCCCATTCTTTGAAGACCCCAACTTACGATGTGGGCGTGGACGTCGCTGAACGTCTGCGTGGATTGGAGAGCCGGCTTGAGGTTCTGAGCGGCAGCCGCACCATCGATATACAGCCGTTGCGACAGGCATTTGCCGGGCATGAAGCGCGCCGGGGCAAGCAGTATGCCGAAGCCTTGCGCCAGGCGGGCGGCTTCGCGCTGGACGTGAGGCGGGGCGTGGATGAGAGGCTAGAGACCGCGCTAAGCGGCGTGGCGGACAGGGCTATTGCGGTGGCGAGCGAGCAGCGATTTCCAGTTGCCGGGCTGGACCATGAGCGGGCAGCGGGGCAGGAACCGATTGTGCTGGAGATGCTGGAGCGCTTTGGGGCACTGCAGCGCGCGTCGCAGGAGCAAATCGACCAGCTGGGCGCCGCTGTCGAGCGCGTGGATGAGATTTGGAAACAGCAGGAAGCGGTGGGCAATTGGCGGGTGGCGATGCGTGCCGTGCGGGAGCAGGTGGAGTTAGAGACGCGCCAGGGGCCCGGGTTCACTGAGCTTGCCGGTACGGAGCCTGTGGTGGCGAAAGGCTTACAGTGTGAGCGCTGCCGCTATTGGACGGTGCGGCGGATACAGCGGCAGAGCCTGATGGAAGAAGCGATGCGGATGCTGGCTTTGGCGCCCTACCGCTGCGCCACTTGCGGCACGCGGTCATACCACTTCAAGTGGGCGGCTCCGAAGGCCGGCTGAAGCGTCGCAGGCGGAAGATTTCGGATACCGAGACCCAGAGATCGAGAAAGCCCAGGCCGCTGATGGCGCCTTTGAAGAAGGGATTGTGCCACCAGGAATTCCAACTGGCGAGTTGGATGGCCGGTGAGGTGGCGAAGAGGTTGTGGTCCCAATCGTCCGTCCACGGGTAGATGACCAGGAACAAGCCCAGTTCCAGGCAGAAGATGATGAACACGACTGCCCACACCTTTTGAAACCAGTGCGCACGCGGGGGGGGGAAGGGTGTTTCGCTGGTTTGTCGTTCTTCCGTCATGCGCGGGAGCTCCTACGGCGGACCGGGCCGAAGGAGAAGCGATGGAGCGGGCAGGGGCCATGCCGGTCGAGCGCTTTCAGGTGTTCGGGCGTCTGGTAGCCTTTGTGACGGCCGAGGCCGTACTGCGGGTAAACGTCGTCCCATTCGCGCATGGTGCCGTCGCGAAAGACCTTGGCGACGATGGAGGCGGCGGCGATGGCGTGGCAGCGCTCGTCACCCTGGACGATGGGGAACTGGGGGAAGGGCACGTCGAGGGGGAAGGCGTCGACGAGGAGGTAATCGGGGACGGGGCGGAGCTGTTCGACCGCCAGTTTCATGGCCAGGCGGGAGGCGTGGTGGATGTTGATGCGGTCTATAGTTTCGGCGTCAACGGAGGCGACGGCCCAGGCGAGGGCGCGTTCGCGGATACGGTGGGCGAGGATTTCGCGGCGTTCGGGTTCTACTTTTTTTGAATCGTCCAGGCCACGGATGGGGCGACTTGGGCAGAGGATGACGGCGGCCGCCACCACGGCTCCGAAGAGAGAGCCACGGCCTACTTCATCGGCCCCGGCGACGGAAACGAATCCCCGGGAGCGCAGGTCCAGTTCGAGCGAGCCATCGCAGGACCAGGAACCTTTGCCAGGCGTTTTAAGAACGGGCGTACTAAGAACGGGCGTACTAAGAACGTTCTTTGAGGCGGGCGGCTTTGCCTTTGAGGGCACGGAGGTAATAGAGTTTCGCGCGGCGGACGCGGCCCGTGCGAACGATATCGATGTGATCGACGGTGCGGCCATGAAGTGGGAAGATGCGCTCGACGCCTTGGCCGAAGCTAATTTTTCGAACGGTGATGGTGTCGCCGAGGCCGGTGTTATTGCGTGCAATGAGGGTGCCTTCGAAAATCTGGATGCGTTCCTTATCGCCTTCCTTGATCTTGACGTGGACCTTCAGAGTATCGCCCGGACGGAAGACCGGAATATCCGTTCGGAGGTGTTTCTTGATGAAATTACTAAGTAACTGATTCTGCATGACGAAACCTATATTGTACATCAGTTTCGGCAGAAGTGCATTCATCACGCAAAGGCGCAAAGGGTTCGGATGCGGCTTCGACGTTGGTTTCAGGTTCGGGGGAAACGAAGCCAATTTCCTCGGGCGTTCCGGTGAAGGAAAGGAAGGAGTTCTGGGCAGTGGCGTGGCGCTTATCCTGAAGGGCGTTGAGGTCCTGCAGGGCGCGGAAGAGGGCGCGTTGGAGCCGGTTTTGTTCACGTTGCAAGTTGCGCAGCTCTTTTTCGCGCTTTTGGTAGCCATAGGCAGTGATCATGGCGTTGCGCTGATCTGGGTCTTCGATGGCGGCGAGGTTGGCGGGGATGTCTTCGAAGTGGGCTAGCGCGATGAGGTTGGCTTCGATGGAATGGATGCGTTCGAGCTGCCATTGGACATCGCAGAGGGTTTGGACCAAGATTTCTTCCTGCGAGCCGTTGGGGGCGAAATCGGCAAAGAGGCGGTCGTGGAAACCGTTGTAAGCTTTGGTGTCTTCGCCGGGCAGGACGATGGTCTGACCGGTGAGGCCATGTTTGATGGCATTGCGGGAGGAAGCGAGTTTGCCTTCGGGAGTGCGGGGTCCGGTGGAAAGCTGGGAGTTTTGCTGGTTGGCGTGGATTTGTGCGGCGGAAGCCATAAGAGGATCTCCGGCTTAAGGGGAGCACGCGGGGGCGGGGCTGAAAGCGCTGGATAAATGTAAGTGTTTGAAAGTAAGTGGGATATAAAGTTGGGAGATTTGTCACTCGAAAAGGTTGAACGGGTGGGCCGTCAAGTTCGGGTGTGGATGAGAATAGTTTTCCCGTCCCCAATTTCAGCGTGTTGTCGCTTTACTAAGTGCAGGCGTTTGTCAGATGTCTGACGTGACGCTTCGGTGTTAATCACCAGAGAACGGAAAGGAGCTTAAAATGGCAACCAAGAAAGCGTCGGCTTCAACCAAGATTTCTGTATCGCTGCCCGCGGGCGGCGATGCGAGTGTGTCCGCGGACACTGAATCCCTGTTATTGGCGGCACTCGAAAGAGGGGGAGACGTTTCGAAAACCGGTCGATACCTTGTTACGTTCAAGGAGGGCGCCGGTGAGGTGGCCATGAAGGCCTTACAGGCGAAGAGCGGGTTACGGATGGCGCACGCGCGCGACTTCGAGAGCCAAGCGGTGGTGTTCGAACAGCTTGGCGATGCCGATATGGTGGTGTTCCCGGAGATCAACGTGGCATTGATCAGCGGAGGCGCCGCTGCGGAACATAGTATGACAGCAGAGGCGGTAGTAGCTGCCGACGATCCGTTTCACTCGATCGATCCCGAATATTTCATGTTCGCGTCGGGCATCAATGCGAATGACTATATGAAGGGCGTGTTGCATACCGCGCAGATGATCGCTCGCGATCTAGGAATCAAGGAAGAAGACTTTGCCGCGGCGCCGGAAACATTTGCTGAGGCGATGGGCGTGGCGTGGGGGATTGCCGCTTGCAGAGCGTCAAACAGTTTGCGGGACGGAAACGGGATCAAAGTCGCTGTGCTCGATACGGGCTTCGATTTGGGACACCCTGAATTCGCGGGCAGGTCCATCATTACCAACAGCTTCGTGGGGCAGCCCATCCAGGATTTGCACGGTCATGGCACGCATACGACGGGGACCGCTTGCGGACCGAAGATGCCGCCGGGGGCAATTCAGCGGTATGGTGTAGCGTCCAAGGCCCAGATTTTTTCAGGTAAGGTACTGACGAATTCAGGGGGAGGCACGCAAGCGCAGTCGCTCGCGGGTATCAACTGGGCCGTGACGAACAAGTGCGAGGTGATCTCTATGTCGCTGGGGGCGAGTGCGCCGGTGCAGCCTTCTTATACCGCGGCGGGTCAAGCGGCATTGAACAGCGGCTGTTTGATTATCGCGGCGGCGGGCAACTCGGGAGGACCAACGGGAGCACCGGCGAACTCACCCACGATTGTGGCGGTGGCCGCAGTGGACATTAATCTTCAGCCGGCGCCGTTTTCATCAAGGGGCAAGGTGGAGATTGCGGGACCGGGCGTGAATGTTTTCTCATCGTGGCCGCGGCCGCAGTTGCACAACACAATTAGCGGGACGAGCATGGCCACTCCGCACGTTTCGGGGTGCGCGGCGCTGTGGGCGCAGACGAACCCTTCCCTGCGCGGTGCGGCACTGAGGGCGAAACTGTTGGCCACGGCCAAGCCGTTACCGTTCGCGAGCGCCATTGTGGGTGCTGGCCTAGTGCAGGCCCCATAATTCGGCAAAAGGGCTAGACTTGGGGTGACCGGACAAGCGGGAGGGTCTATGGAAAAAAAGCAAAAAACGGCCGCGCGCTCCAAGATGAAGGGGATGGTCGTCATTGTCTCTGGCGACCGTCCCATGGTGGAGGTCACCAAGGACCTGAAGAAGGCCGGCTTCGAGGTGGACCAGGTGCTGCATGCAATTGGGCAAGTGACCGGTCATGCCGAGTCTGGCGCGAAGAAGCGATTGCTGAGTATTCAGGGCGTTGCTGAAGTATCCGACGTACATGCGGACTTCGATATCGGCGCGCCGGACGCTCCGGTTCAGTAGCGGTTGGCGCACGGGCTAAGTTCGCGCGAACTTGCGCCACTTTCTGATTTCTTCGTGATTGCCGTCGAGGAGGACCTGGGGAACGCGCCAGCCACGGAACTCGGCGGGGCGGGTGTATTGGGGGCAATCGAACGCGCCTGGTTCAGAGAAAGATTCGTTAGTGGTGGAGGCGGCGTTGCCCAGGACTCCGGGGTGAAGCCTGGCGGTAGCGTCGAGGATGACGGCTGCCGCTAGTTCGCCTCCGCTGAGGACGTAATTGCCAATGGAGAGCTCTTCATCGGCGAGATGGTCGGAGACGCGCTGATCGACGCCTTCGTAGCGGCCGCAGATGAGCAGGATGTTTGAGTAAGTGGCCAGGCGTCTGGCATCGGACTGCTGGAAGGTGGGGCCGCTGGCGCTGAGGAGGATCACGCGGTCTTGCGGGGTGCGTGCGGGGAGGATGGATTCAACGGCTTCGAAAAGCGGGGCCGGTTTGAGGACCATGCCTTCGCCACCGCCGAAAGGGCGGTCGTCTACGGTCTGGTGGCGGTCCGGAGCCCAATCGCGCAGGTTGTGGATGTGGATCTGGAGGAGGCCGGCCTGGCCAGCGCGGGCCACTACGCCGTGGGCGAAGGGGCCGGTGAAGAATTCGGGAAATATGGTGACGATGTGGAAGTTCACTGCTGGTTGATTTCGAGGAGGCCTTCGGGGAGGTCGACTAAGATCTGGTGGATTTCGGGGGCGATGGTGACGCAGATCTGGCGTGTGAAGGGGATGAGGATGTGGGGGCCAAGTTGGAGCAGGCCATTCGCGCCACCGTCTTCAAAGCCGGTGACGATGCCGATGAGCTGGTTCGAGGCGCGGTGGCGGACTTCGCAGCCGATGAGGTCGGAGTGAAAAAATTCGCCGGGTTCGAGCGTGAGGCGCTCGGCGAAAGGAATGCGGACTTCGGAGCCGGTGAGTTGCTGGGCGGCGTCGATGGAGTCGATGCCTTCGAACTTGAAGATGAGGGTGGCCTGGTGGTGCCAGACTTCTTCGATAGTGAAGAGCTGGAGTTCAGGCGAGGAAAGGCTGGTGCAGAAGACTCGCGAGAGGTGTTCGAAGCGTTCGGGATGATCGCTGAGGCTGATGGCGGTGAGTTCGCCCCGATTGCCTCGGGGCTTGCCGAGCAGGGCGATAGCGACCCATTCGGGGCCCATGATTATTCGGCGATGTCGAGAGTACAGCGCTGGTTGCGTTTGAGCGCGGCGGCACCGAGGATGACGCGAATGGAACGCGCAGTGCGGCCTTGGCGGCCGATGATTTTGCCGAGATCGGAGGAGGTGACTTTCAGGCGTAGGGCCAGGGTGCCGTCCGCATCATGCGCTCCCACTTCAACGGCATCGGGCTGGTCTACCAGCGCTTTGGCTACTTGTTCGACCAACTGTTGCATGGGGCTTCTTAGACGACGGGCGCGGCTTCGGCGACAGGATTGTTCTTGACCAGAAGCGCCACGCGATCTGACATTTGCGCGCCGTTCTTGATCCAGTGGTTAATTCTTTCGTGCTGGAGGACGACCTTGGCGGGATGGGAGAGCGGGTTGTAATTACCGACCACTTCGAGGTTGCGGCTATCGCGGGCGCGTTCCTTATCGATGACGACGACGCGGTAGAACGGCTTCTTTTTGGCACCGAAGCGGGAGAGACGAATCATTAACATTGTGTTTTGTGCGTTTCCTTTAGTTTAAACCGGGAATGCCGGGAAATTTCATTTTCGCAAGTTTTTTCGCGAGCGCGCCGCCGCCCATACCGCCGGGCATGCCGCCACCCATGAGGCCGGAAAAGCCTTTCATCATTTTGCGGGCTTGCGTGTATTGCTTGAGCAGATTGTTCACTTCCTGAACGCTGGTTCCGGAACCTCTGGCGATTCTGCGCCGGCGGTTGCCGTTGATGATCATGTGATTGTGGCGCTCTTTGGGCGTCATGGAATCGATGATGGCGACGGTGCGCGTCATCTCGTTTTCATCCACCTGCACGTTCTTAAGTTCTTTCATGATGCCCATATCGGGCATCATTTTCAGCAGGCCTTCGAGTGGGCCGAGCTTGCGCAGGGATTTTAACTGATCGCGGAAGTCTTCGAGCGTGAATTCGTTATCGATGAGCTTCTGCTGCATGACTTCGGCCTGCTTTTCATCGAAGGCTTCGCGCGTCTTATCGATAAAAGAAAGCATGTCGCCCATGCCGATGATGCGCGAGGCGGCGCGATCGGGATAGAAGGGCTCGAAGGCGTCGGACTTTTCGCCCACGCCGACAAACTTGAGGGGCTGACCGGTGACGCTACGGATGGAGAGAGCGCCGCCGCCGCGTGCATCGCCATCCATCTTGGTGAGGATGACGCCGGTGATGCCGAGCTGTTTGTGAAACTCATCGGCGCTCTTGACGGCGTCCTGCCCGGTCATGGCGTCGGCGACGAAGAGGATCTCGACGGGGTTGAGGGAATCCTTGAGCTGCTTGAGCTCCGTCATGAGGTCTTCATCGATGTGGAGGCGGCCGGCGGTATCGACGATGAGCACGTCGCGGCCGGAATTGGCGGCTTCGCGGCGGGCGGAACGGGCGAGATCGAGCGGGAGGGTTTCGCCTTCGGCGCCGGCGTAGATGGGGATGTTGACGTCGCGCGCGACTACACGCAACTGTTCGCGGGCGGCGGGGCGGTAGACGTCGACAGAGACGACCATGGGGTTGTGGCCGTTCTTTGAAAGCCAGCGGGCAAGCTTGCCGGTGGAAGTGGTTTTGCCGGAGCCCTGGAGGCCGACGATGAGGAAAACGCTGGGCGGATCGTTCGCGTAACGCAGCTTCGATTCGTGGCTGCCGAGGATTTTGACCAGCTCATCGCGCACGATGCCGATGACCATCTGGGTGGGCGTGAGGGACTGGAGAACTTCGGTGCCCATGGCCTTTTCCTTGACGCTTTCCATGAGCTGCTTGACGACGCGGAAATTGACGTCGGCTTCAAGGAGGGCGACGCGGATTTCGCGCAGTGCGGCTTCCATGTTCTCCGCGGTGAGCTTGCCTTCGCCGCGCAGGTTTTTAAAAACTTTTTGAAGTTTTTCGGATAGATTTTCGAACATTCAGGCACACACGGGCACTCGGGTGCCTTACGTATTTCCTTTATTATACACGGGGGGAGGGAAGGGATTTTGCCAGCAAAAAAGGTGGTGATGGCAAAGGGGTGGGACTCGAATTCACAACTGCCGCGTCCTTTATGGGACTTGCCGCGCCAGAGTCACAACAGGCGGCAAATATTTTTGAGAGAAAAGCCGGAAAGGCTAAAATGTTGACAGGGCTAGGGTAGGTTGTGCCGCGTGCGATGGCGCGTGTGGCGCTGACTGCCTTGAAACGGGCTTGGCACCGAACCTGGGATGGTTCAATGAAGCCGCATGAGAGAGACGCTACTCGTTTTATTGTTCGCCGTGGCCGGAGAGGCCGCCATTCAGAATGTCAGCGCGGTTGAGTTTACGGCGACACAGGCCATTTTGAAATATCAGGCGCCGGACAGCGCGCCCTGCACGGTTGAGGTGAGCGAGAACGCGAACTTCGTGCCCGTTGTGTACGACGTGGATGCGGTGAAATTTGCCATGGCCTCAAGCGACGCGCGGCCGGGCAATGTGCAGGCTGGTGGCGAGCGCTCGTTCGTGGTGGGGAAGCGGGCGGCGGAAGTGGGCCTTGATGGCGCGCGGTACTCACGCGCGCTGCAGGCCAATACGCGGCACTATTTCCGGATCACATGCGCGGGGCCGGGGAATGTGGCGACGGGATCGTTTAAGACGATGAACATCCAATTCGGGAACAACTACCTGGAGGCTGAACCGGGCGACAGGAAGCGGCCAGGGGAGATGGCGCAACCGCATATCAGCTTGAGCAATCGCGCCGAGCAGGTGATCGATCCGCTGACGGGGCTGCTGCTGAAGCGGTTGAGCGCAGGCAACGATACCATCCAGCCGATCAACGGCATGCCGTGGATGACGGCGCGGGGCACGGGCTGGCAGGGATTGAATAATATTTTTGCGCAGGACGGGCAGGCGGCGACGGTGGCGGGCAACACGGCGCCGCTTTTTCTGGCGCTGAAGACGGGTGCGGGGGGCGCGCCTTATACGGGCGGCATGACGTCCTACGCGGCGCCTTATTCGGGCGTGCTGATGATTGGCTATGGGTTCTATCAGGCGCACCTGATTGCTTCGATCAATATGGGCGGGACGGCTCCGCCGGATCCGGAAGACGCGAAGATTGTGGCATGCCGGACGATCGATGGCGTGAACTGCGATACCACGTCGGACACCTATGAAGCGGTGCTGCGGACGTCGAGTTCCGACATTACTTTTGGGACCATGACGCCGGGCGACCTGTGGCAGAAGACCGGTAACGGCGCACCGAACTGGACGCAGCAGGGCACGCGAGCGGGCGCGGTGACGTGCAATGGAACGGCGACGGTGACGCGGCTGTGGGGTGAATTTTTCGGCCCGCACTGGAGCGCGGGAAGCATTGTGAATATCAATGGGACCGATTACAACATTGCCGCGGTGGTGAATAGCGCGCAGATGACGCTGACTTCGGCGTGCCCGAATTCGAACGGCGCGGGGCTGCCGTATGCGGCGACCAACTTCGGCATTCTGGTGAAGAAGAAGACGCCCAGCAGCGACCGCGTATCGATCGACTACGGCTATGTGAATTACGAGCTGGATTTTTTCAACAACTATACGGTGGGCACTTCGAACTTGTGCGGCATTCAGACGGTGATTGGGCCGAACGGGAACCCGGGGTTCAACTGCTTTGTGCCGAATGGGAATTTGTATTGGGTGGATGCGGAGAGCGGCGAAGCGCATGTGTGGGGCAACTTCAATAACGTCTCGCCGCCGAATGGAATTTGCGGATTCGATACGGGGCATGTGTTCGACGTGGCCGATCCGGATAAGTTTTATTGCGGGAACACGGGTCCGCTGTATGCGTTGAAGTATTACGGCAACCATGCGGAGCCGCCAAGTGGATTGTTTCTGTATGCGGGGCTGCCGGTGTGCAATACGAACCCGCCGAATGCGCCGCCATATACGAATCAGCAGCCGTGCATGGTGACCAGTCCGGTGACGCCGGGGACTACGCTGCCAGACTTGACGGCGGCGTTTACGTCGAACCCGGCGTATGCTCCGGCGTTCGATCCGGCGAAGTTTCCGGTGTCGCAGGGGCTGGAGGTGGAGCCGGGCGGGAGCATCGTGATCAACTACACGCAGAGCGGGCAATTCACGTTGGGTTGGGTGATTGTGTATGACCCGATTGCGACGTCGAATTCGGAAGGCGGGGTGAGCACGGGGGCGGCGGGCAACCATGGGTGTGTGGGCAATGGGCTGCCGGGATGCGTGATTGCGGCGATGCCGAGTTGGACGCGGCCGGGATGCCGCTGGTGCGTGATCAAGCATGGCGTGGCGGCGATTCATGGGTGGGAGAGCACGGAAGTTTACGGATGGACGGGCAAGGTGGGCGGCGGTCCGTATCAGGTGCAGGTGATTGACGGCGCGGCGAATGGGACGGGGAATGTGCTGGATGCGGGCAGTTCGATTATCAATTGCCCTTCGAACGCGTTCGGCGTGACGGGCTTGAATTGCAGCAAGGTGACGGTATCGTCAGAGCCCTATGGGCCGGCGGACAGCTTGCATACTGGCGCGCCGGGTGAAATGGGCGATGCGCGTTTGGGCGATTACTTCGCGATTCAGGTGCAGTTGCCGATCAACAATTTGGAGCAGATGCGCTTGATTGCGAAGACGCCGGGCGCGGCGCCGGGGACGTGGGTATATACGCTGCAGCGCGATATCAACCATACGGGGCAGCACAATTATGGACCGCCGACGGGGCCGAACCCGCTGCTGTACACGCTTTGCAATTCGATTCAGGACCCAGCGCGAATTTACGCGGCGGCCACATGGATGTGGAACTGGGGCGCGGACCCGCACGGGATGAATGTGGACGGCACCACGATTCCGAACGACAACACGAACTTCAACGGACATCAGTTCTGGAGCAATGGGGCATGGGCGGCGGTGGAAATTCCGGCTGTCGATCCGCGCTGCGCGGGCATGCAGTGCTATGCGACGCGCGTGCCGGCGGGGCGGCCATTTTTAAGCGTCGTGACGCAGCCGGCGCCGACGGCGATGATTCGCGCGGCTCCGCGATTTGCGGCCGGTACGGGCCTTGATGAATCGAATCTGCAATCGCACATTACGTCGGGCGGCGAGGTGGCGACGGCAGACCGGTTCCCTTACATGTACGATGGGCGGCCTTATCGCGGAGGGTATGCTTCCGGTTCGCCCGATGGGAATAGCGGGAGCCATCCAGCGCAACTGGTGGGGGGGCAGCTTTATAAGTTCAGTGCGGCGGACCTTTCCGGAATCGATATGCCGTGGCGCAAGATTTATCCGACCGCGGCGTTTAGCGGCAGGTTCCCGCTGACGGATGTGAGCGGCCCGGCGCGCGGGAATGTGTTGGGCACGGGCTCCGCGGACAGCTATAAATATTGCGTGCCGGCGGTGGCGGGCGAATGCAGAGCGGCGTCCGTGGTGGGTGAGATTTATGTAAACGCACCGTATGTGACGTATCCGTTCTGCTACATCGCGGCGCAGAATTTGAACCTGTCGGATGAGCAGGACCTTTGCATATCGGGCAGCCCGGCGAACCGCGACGGCATTGTGCAGGTGGGCATGAACGATAGCGATCTGACGGGCGCGAATCAGCGTGTGTTGACGAAGTTTGTGGCGGCGCGCGTGCTGTCGCCGTTCTGGACGCCGTATGTGCTGCCGAACGGCAAGTGGATGATTTTCGAGGCGCAATTTTCGGGTGACGGCACCGCGAACAAGGCGCTGATGCTGGGCAAGATTCCGCCGCCCGATGAGCAGGACAAGTTGGACCGGACCACGTTCGTGCCCATCACGCTGCGGGTTCCGGCGCGCGCGGGCAGCACGGCTTACGTGCGGTTCGGGTATGCGGAGAATGGCGACCCGGGGAGTTTTTACTGCACCAGCCGCCAGGAAAATTGCGTGTCGGTGAAGCCGGGCGATGTGGCGGTGGATGTGGTGAATCCGTTTTACTTCGAGCAGACAGAGGTGCAAAGGTATCAACCGGTGGACTGCGCGAATGGATGTTCGTTGACCATACCGGGGATTCCGCAGCGCGTGTTGTATTACCAGGTGGTGTTCACGCAAGGCAGCAACGTGACGCAGACGCCGGTGCTGACGACGGTGGTGCCCTAAGCCGCGGCTTGTTTGCAGACTGCGCAGTTGCAGATCTTGCGCAGATGATCGAAGGAGTAAATGCCGGTGGAGTGGCCATCGCTCCATTCAATGCGAATGGCGTAGTTGCCCACCGGTTCGACGCCCAACATTTTGATGGCGGGCTGGAACATGCGGAAGGGGTTCGCATCGGCGGCTTCAGTGGTCTTGGGGCGAGGCGTGGTGCCATGCGAACCGGTGCAGCCGGCGCAGGGGCAATGGTCGCGCAGGTAAACAACGCCGAGGCTGGTCTTGTGCCCGTCTTTCCAATCGATATCGATGCCGCGCGATTTTGAGATGGCGATGTGTTCGGGGTCGGTATGGGTTGCGATGGCCATTATTGGTGGAGGCGCTCAACGTCGCGAATGCCGGCGATGCGGCGGATGCCGGCTGTTAGTTTTTCAAGCTGTGCTTTGTCTTTGATGTCGATGGTCATTTCGATGAGGGCGCTTTCCAGGTCATCGCCGATGGCGGTTTTGGCTTCCAGGCTGCGGATGTTGGCATCGTCACTCGAGAGAAGCCCGGTGAGCTTCGCAAGCAGGCCGGGGCGGTTATTGGTACGAACGAGCAGGCGGACGGGGAAGGTCTTAGCAACGTTGCGGGCCCATTCGACATCGATCTTGCGATCGGCTTCGTAGAGCAGGTTCTGCACGTTTTTGCAGTCTTTCGAATGCACGGCGACACCTTTGCCGCGCGTAACGTAACCGATGACGGGATCGCCCTTGATGGGGTTGCAACACTTGGCGAGATAGGTGAGCAGATCGTCATAACCCTTGACCTGGATGGAGCCGCTGTATTCGGTGTCGGGGTCTGTGAAGACGGGCTTGACGGTTTCGGGGGGCGGTTCAGAAAGGGTATCGCCGGGGACGAGTTTTTGCAGCACCTGGCGCGGCGAAAATTTACCGTAACCGAGGGCCGCATACAGGTCGTCCGCTCTACTGAACCCGTATTCTGAAGCTACTTCGGCGAGCGTGGAGGCAGAGACATGTTTGAGAGAGACGCTCAGGCGAGAGGCTTCGCGCTCCAGCGATTTTTCGCCGATTTCGACGGCCTTGAGGCGCTCGCTGGAATGGATGATGTGCTTGATGCGATTGCGGGCCCGCGCGGTCTTGACGAAGGTGAGCCAATCCTTGACGGGCTTGTGGCCCGCCTGCGTGATGATCTCCACCGAATCGCCATTCTTCAGGTTGTAGCGCAGGGGCACAATGCGGCCGTTGACCTTGGCGCCGGTGCATAGCTGGCCGATATCGGAATGGATGGCGTAGGCGAAATCGACTGGCGTGGCGTCGCGCGGAAGGATGATGACTTTGCCGCGCGGCGTGAAGGTGTAGACCTCTTCGGGGTAGAGATCCACCTTAAGCATGGAAAGAAATTCGCCTGAATCTTTCACCTCGTTTTGCCATTCGACAAGGTGCCTGATCCAGGCGATGGTCTGATCGTCTTTCGCGGCGCCCTTGCGCCCCTCTTTATATTTCCAGTGCGCGGCGATACCCTGTTCGGCGATGCGGTGCATCTCTTCGGTGCGGATCTGCACTTCGAAATGGCGGCCTTCGGGACCGAAGACGGAAGTGTGGAGCGATTGGTAAAGGTTGGGGCGGGGGATGGCGATGAAGTCTTTGATGCGGCCGGGAACGGGGCGCCACTCTTTGTGAATGACGCCGAGAGCGGCGTAACAGTTCTTGACGGAATCGGTGATGATGCGTAGAGCCAGCAAATCGTAAACCTGCTCGATGGAGATTTGCTGGCGCTTCATTTTCAGGTAGACGGAGTAAGCGCGCTTGACTCGCGAATCGACGCGCGCGGGGATGTTTTCGGCGCGGAGTTCCGTTTCCACGCGCAGGCGAAGTTCGCTGAGGAAGCGCTCATTTTCATCGCGGTTCAGCTCGATATCGCGCTGCACTTCCTGAAAGCCCTGGGGATCGAGATGCTGGAAGGCCAGATCTTCGAGTTCGCCGCGCAGCTTACCCATGCCGAGCCGGTGCGCGATGGGCGCGTAGATTTCGAGAGTCTCGCGCGCGATGCGCTCCTTGCGTTCGGCGGAGAGCACGCCGAGGGTGCGCATGTTGTGAAGCCGGTCGGCAAGCTTGACCAGAATGACGCGCAGGTCTTCGGTCATGGCGAGCAGCATCTTGCGGAAGCTTTCGGCCTGGCGTTCTTCGGCGGAGAAGAAATCGAGCTTGGTGAGCTTGGTGACGCCGTTGACGATTACGGCGACGTCGGGGCCGAAGGTTTTGCGCACCTGCTCGATGGTGACGCTGGTGTCCTCGACGACATCGTGGAGCAGGCCGGTTTGGATGCTGGCGAGATCCATGCGCATTTCGGCGAGAATCTGGGCGACGGCCAAAGGGTGCGAAAGGTAGGGTTCGCCGGAATCGCGAAGCTGCTTCTTGTGATGATCGGCAGCGAAGCGGAAGGCGCGTTCTATGGGTTCAGTATCGTCAGAATGGCGGTAGGAGCGGAAGGTATCGATGAGCGTGGAGAATTGTGCTTCCAGCGGATCGGGCGGAAGGGGCGAGGGAGGAGAAGCAGATGAAGTGGGAATCCCCGGGATTTCGGAGAGCACAGTTATAGTTTAGCGTGTTTGGGAACGCGAGCCTGTGTTGACAGGCTCGCGCGATTGAGGAGAAGCGGCTTATTGCTTGGCTGCGGCGGGACCGTTCTGAGCGGCCTTTTCTTTCTTCTCGGCGTTGGCTTTCTTGGTTTCCATGGACTTGCTCACCCATGAATCCGCGATTTCCGATTGCTTCTTGTATTCCTGAGGAGTGTCCAGAAGATCGGCGCGATAGCGGATCAGCAGGTTCAGGAAGGACATGGCGTCGTCGTAATTGGGATCGATTTGAAGAGCCTTTTCCATATCGGCCTTGCCTTGATCGAGTTCGGGCAGCCATTGCGCTTTGAGCTCTTCGCGGCGCTTCTTGTCTTTCAGAGGACCGGGCTCATCGACGCGCATTCCCATCTTGTGGCGCTCGGGAATATCGACCTGATACCACTTGGTCCAGGCGATGACGCCGAGCGTGTAATAAGCTTCTTTGCTGGTGGGATCGACGGCGATGACTTTACGGTTCCACTCCGCCGCCTGATCGAACTTTTTTTGGTTGAAGTAAATGGAGGCGATGGATTTGAGCGCCAGCTGATCTTTGGGGTCGCGTTCCAGAACTTTGTTGAATTGTTCGAGAGCGGCCTGGGCGAACTTATTGTTCTCCGCGGACTCAGCGCCCGGAATCCACATGCTCATGTAGGACATGGCGAGATAGAGGCGCGGGGTGGACCAGTTGGGGTCAAGCTCTGTTGCGACCTTGAAATGATCGACAGCCTTCGAATATTGAGTGGCTTTGAAGGATTGGACACCCTGGTTCAGGTTATCGCGGGCCTTAAGGTAGCTGCAGCCCGAGGAGAACAGGACCGCGCTACCCAAGGCGCCGGCGAGCAGGAATTGCTTCGCTTGCATTACTTGCCTTCCTCCACTTTCGGAGTCATGAGGCCGACCTTATCGATATTCGCGCCATGGGCCATATCGATGGCGCGGGCCACGGTTTGGAACTCAAGATCGGGATCGCCTTTGATGAAGACGACACGATCGGCGCGGGTCTTGAAGATTTCCACCAGACGCGCTTCGAGCCGGTCCCACGTGATGTCTTCCTGATTGATTTTAACGTTCTTCTGTTTATCGATCAGGACGACCACGGTGCGGTCATCGTCAGGGGGCGGGGGGGAATTGGGAGGCGGCGGTTGGGGCGCCAGCGCTTCGAGGCCTTTCGGATGGACCGGAGAAATGGCCATGAAAATAATCAACAGCACCAGCAAGATATCGATCATGGGCGTCATGTTGATGTTAGAAGTGACGCCGCCACCGCCGCCTAAATTCATTGCCATAGAGAAAGCTCCTTACAAAAAAAGAATTTTGATTGCTGAGTTACTTTTGAGCTACTGACCCGCGCCAGCCGCGGGCTTCGACTTATCGACAACCTGTTCGGTGAGCAGACCGAGTTGATCGACACCGGCGGTACGCAGATTGTCCACGACGTCTTCGACTACTTTATATTGGGCACGGCTATCGGCCCTGAGATAGACAAGCTTGGTTGGCTTGTTGGTGAGAAGGTCTTTCACCTTTTCGCCCAATTGTTCGGGCGCGGTGAGGACGCTTCCGGGGCTCAGGAAGGCGCGGCCATCGCGCGTAACGGCCACCATTACGGCATCTTCTTTGTCGGCATCGGCCATGGTGATGGGGTTGCGGCTCTTCGCCATTTCTACGGCGACGCCTTTCGAGAGCAGTGGCGTGATGACCATGAAGATGATCAGCACGACTAGCATGACGTCCACCATGGGGGTGACGTTGATGTCGGATACGGGCGGCGGAGCTTTCTTCAGTTGCATGGATGATGTCCTTGTATACCGTCAGATATTGTCTAAAGAAGTTACCGAAGAATCGGGCCGCCCCAGGTGAGGGGCCCGATTCATGGTTCGGAAAAATCAACTCGACAAGGCCAAAGGTGGAACTATTCTTACTTGCGGAGACCGGCGATGCGCTGCTGGGAACGCTTCAGGAAATAATCAATCAGCTCTGAACTGGAGTTACCCATTTCGACATCGAACGAATCGATTTTGCCGGTGAAGTAATTGAACATCCAGACGGCGGGGACGGCGACGAACAAACCGATGGCGGTGGTCACCAGCGCTTCGGAAATACCGCCGGCGATGGCGCCGATACCGGGCGTCTTCTGGTTGGCCATTTCTTTAAACGCGTTGATGATGCCGACGACCGTACCGAACAGGCCGACGAAGGGCGCCGTGGAACCGATGGTGGCGAGCGTGGAAACGCCGCGCTTCAGTTCCGCATGAACGATGGCTTCGGAGCGTTCGAGCGCGCGCTGTGAGGCGGCGATTTCTTCACCCGATATTTCCGTTGAGTTCTGATGCGCTTGAAATTCCTGCAATCCGGCGACGACGACCTTCGCCAAATGGCTCTTCTTGAAACGATCCGCAATCTTTACAGCTTCGTCGAGCTTGCCTTCACGGAGCGCGCCGGCAACCGCGGGAGCGAATGCCCGGGACTGCTTTTTGGCGGCATTGTAAGCCATGAGGCGATCGATCATGACACCGATCGACCATGCCGACATAATAAACATAACGATGACGACCGCTTTGGCGAGACTACCCATGTTGTTCCAAAGCGAACGGGGGTCCCAACCGGGGGCGGAAGCATCCTGAAGAAGCATGAACGCCCAAACCTGTGCCTGTAGAAGCATTTTTCCTTGTCTCCTGCGAGTTGATTTTAATTACTTGGACTGCCGTTTCGAATTGTTACGTTACTACTTTTTAGGTGCAACGTTTACTGGTTGAGTGTAAAGTTTACGTCGATGGTGGTGATCACGTCCACCGGCTCACCGTTAAGAAGCGTGGGTTTATAGACCCATTGCTCCACCGCCTGAGTAGCCGCGGTCACCAGAAGCGGGTGTCCCGAGACGAACTGCAGATTCTGAATGTGGCCATCCTTGCCGATGACGGCGTTGAAGCGAACGGTGCCCTGGATGCGCGCCTGTCGAGCGAGCGGCGGATAGGGGGGCTTCACCTGGCGAATGATGTTGGCGGCCTGGACGTTTCCGCCGACGCGAATCGAGGAGGGGGTCTTGGGCTTTTCAACAACCTTCGGAGGAGGAGGGGGAGGAGGCGCGGCGGAGGGAATGCCACCGAGGATGCCGCCCAGCACGCCGCCGCTGGTACCGCCGGGGACGCCGCCGGGAACACCGCCGGGGACGCCCACCGAGGGAGGCGCGACTTCCTCTTCCTTAATCATCTTGACTTCTTTCGGAATGGTTTTTGGGGCAACCAGCTGGTTGAACACCTTCACCACCTTGACCACCTTGACCGCTTGGGCCGCGGGTGGCGGCGGGGGCGGGGGCGGCGGTGGCGGAGCGACCAGCAAGCTGGTCATGTTCGCCGCCTTGATCTGCTCAAAGTAAATGAGGGGAATGATCACCAATACGGCTACGGCGGCAAGCTGAACCGCGAAGGACAAAAGAATCGTCCAGCTCTTATTCGTTTTTCCTACGCCTTCCACAAATGTCTGCTCAAACATTTCGGCCTCTTTCGGATTTTAAAAGTTTTGCCGTTCCCGGGGCGAACGTGGACCTGGGACGCGGCTGAAATCTAACGTTACCTGGATGAAATTCCCTTTCGAACCCCGCTCACGGCAGGCTTCGACGCGCTACCTGGGCTGACTTGCGGCATCGCCTTGGATGTGGTGCTGGAAGGACTAACGCGCGGTGCGCCGCCCAGGGGTGAAGCAATCCGGCGCTTCTCCATGAAGTCATGCCAGAAGAGTACAATCGGGCTCGCAATGAACACCGACGAATAAGTACCAACGATGATACCTACAACAAGCGCGAAAGAAAAGTTATGCAGCACCGGTCCGCCGAATAAAAATAGCGCAAGCACGGTGAGGAAAGTGAGGCCGGAAGTCATGATGGTCCGGCTGAGGGTTTGGTTCACACTGCGATTGATAACGTCGTAGAGCGGCTCACGGCGGTTCATGCGCAGATTTTCACGGATGCGGTCGAAGATGACGATGGTGTCGTTCATCGAATAGCCGACTAGCGTGAGCAGCGCGGCAATGACGGTGAGATCGATCTCTTTATTGAAGAGTGAAAAGATGCCGATAGTGATGATGGTGTCGTGGAAGACGGCAATAACGGCACCGAGACCGTAAATCCACTCGAAGCGAAATGAGATGTAGGCGAGCATGCCGGCGAGAGCGAGCAGCGTGGCGCGGATGGCATATCTACGCAGATCGGCCCCGGCTTTCGGGCCGACAAATGCAAAATCCGACTTCGCGAACGGAGCAAGGTTGCATTCTTGCTCCAGCGTCTTGATCACGGGTGCGGTCACCCCGGGTATCCCGGATAGTTGGTCGAAATTCGAGATCAAGCCTGACCGCGGCGGAGTATTCCGAAACTTCAACATGTCGGCCACCAGCTTGTCCAACTGATCTTCACTCATCGCACCGCCCGCTCTCGATAGCGGACCCCGCAGCCGGTCCTTCAGCATCTGCGCACTCGCATTATTGAAATCGAGCTTTCCGGATTCCGGATGCCCAAAGGTTTTGGTTAGCGTATCCGTGACAATCTGCAGGTTCCGCGTCGCGGCGGCATTGTCTTCGCCTTCTGTGCCGATGGAGATTTGATTTTCACCGCCAATGAACTTTTGCACGGTGGGCGTGCCGCTGAGTTTTCCATTGAGCGCGGCGCGGATTTTCGCTTCATCGGGGGTCTGGGCGAACTTGTAAGTGATCACGGTGCCACCCTGGAAATCGATGCCGTAACGCGGGCCGCCTTTGATGAGCAAGCTACCTAACCCCACAGCGGTTAGGACCAGTGACGCGATGATGAACGGCCATTTCCTGCCGAGAAAATCGAAATTCGTATTTCTAAATAATTCCATTCGTTACTTATGCCTGCCTATCCCACTTTGGCGGGCGGACTCTTGCGTCTAAGCTTACAGACACCGTTCCCCCGCGTCTTGTTCCCAAATCTCAATCTTTCGCCCCAGGGCCGACCGATGCAGCAGATCAGCCTTAAAACGCTATCACAATGAGCCCTCAAATGCTGAGGGTTGTCACTTGCTGCTTGCGCGATAGCTCGTACTCAAAAATCACCTTTGATACAAAGACAGCTGTGAACACATTGGCCACCAGACCAATGACCAGCGTGACGGCAAAGCCCTTGACGGCGCCGGTGCCGAACAGGAAGAGAAACAGGCAGGAAACGATGGTGGTGATGTGAGTATCGACAATGGTCCACCACGCTTTCCCAAAGCCCGTGTCGACGGCAGCGACTACATTCTTGCCGGAGCGCAACTCTTCACGAATCCTTTCGAAAATCAGAACGTTACTATCGACGGCCATACCGATGGTCAGGATGATTCCAGCGATGCCGGGCAGCGTGAGCGTGGCATGGAAATAAGACAGCGCCGCAATCAGGATTACGGTGTTCAGCAGCAGTGCCAGAACAGCGTTAATGCCGCTCAACTTGTAATACACCAGCATCACGATAATGACCGCGGCCAGCCCCACCAGGCCGGCAATGAGCCCCTGGTGGATGGAATCGGCGCCAAGCGAAGGCCCGATCGTTCGTTCTTTCAAATATTGAATACCGGCTGGGAGGGAGCCGGAGCGCATGACGAGCGCGAGATCGCCTGCTTCCTGTTCGCTGGCGAGGCCTGTGATGCGGCCGGAATCGCTAATGGCTGCGTTGATGGTGGCGACGCTACGCAGCGTTTGATCGAGCACTACGCCGAGTTTCTTGCCGATGTTGGCACCGGTGAACTGTTCGAAGCGGCGACCGCCATCCTGCGACAGGGTGAAGCCCGCTTCCCACTTGCCGACTTCATCGCGAGAGGGCCGAGCGTTGCGCAGATCCTGACCGGTGACGACCGGAGATCGCGAGCAGAGATACCATTCGCCGCCTTGTCCGCCACCGCGTGGATAGTTCAGCAGTTCGGTGTTGAGAGGCAAAATTCCGCCCTTCTGCGCGAGAGCGGCTTCCTTACTTTGAAAGGGCCCTTCCTCCACCTGCACGATGGAAAGCTGGGCCACCTGACCGATGATGTCTTTGACGCGCGCCGGATCGTCAATGCCGGGAAGCTGAACCAAAATTTCAAACTCGCTATCGGCACGGCCCTGTTGTTGAACCGACGGTTCGGCGAGGCCGATGGCATCAATGCGAGTCTTGATGGTTTCAATGGATTGTTCGACGGCCCGGCGCTTGATGTCGACTAACTCGCTGGGCTTCAGGTTCATCCGGAAATCGTTATTCGCGATAGAGGTGAGAATCCACTGGGGGTAATGCTCGGCGACAAATGTGCGGAATTGCGCCAGACGATTGGCATTCACACTGTGCACGTTGACTTGCGCGGTATCGGCAGTGGCAATGGTGGTGGGGTCGTTCCGGTCGGCGGCGGTGAAATCGATATTGCCTTTGCGGCGTTCTTCGCCGAGCGAATCGACCACCTGCTGCGCGATGCCCTTGATGGCATCCTGGACCTGTACCTGGAGAACGAACTGGCTGCCGCCGCGCAGATCGAGACCGAGGCGGATGTTCTTTTCGATATTCGATTTGAGCTCCGCGCCGGAGCGGGGGAAGCCGATGATGCCGAAGATACAAAGAAGAATTGTCGCGACGATGACGATGGTTTTGAGTGTGAGGTTCTTTTGCATGGGTGCAACGTTCTTGATGGTTGGGAGATGTTCGAGCTGGTTCGACTACGCTTTCGGCAACACGTCCACCGCGGTGACCAGACTCGAAACCGAACTGCGGGAGAACTGCAGTTTGATGTTGTCCGGCTTTACGCGAACAATCAGCGTATCACCATCGATGGAGGTGATGTTGCCGATGATGCCGCCCGTGGTGACGACGGCGTCGCCCGGCTTGAGGCTCTCCAGCATCAGCTTTTGATTTTTCTTCTGCTTTTGCATGGGCAGGAAGAGAAGGAAATAGAAGATGCCGAAGATGACAACGATGGGAAGCGCCTGGATAAAGGGCCCGAGGGGGCTGGAGGCAGCGGCGGTGTCCAGAAGAAGAGCCGGAAGGAAGGCTGGGGAGAAAGGCAATGGCGGCATTTACTCGATTTCTGGTGGGGTGCTTTGTGAGGCGCGGAGATGTTCCGGGAAATTACCCAAGATGATAGCCTGCCTGATCTCCCTCATGATGTCAAGGTAACGCTGGATATTGTGCAGCGTGGCGAGGGTGGAGAACAGGATTTCGCCGGCCTGAAACAGGTGACGCAGATAGGCGCGGGAGTGGGTACGGCAGGTGTAACAGGTGCAGTGTTCGTCGAGCGGGCGGGGGTCGTCGCGAAAGCGCGCGTTCTTGATGGTGAGGCGGCCGGCGCTGGTGAAGAGCGAACCGTTGCGGGCGTTGCGCGTGGGCAGGACGCAATCCATCATGTCGATGCCGCGGGCGACGTATTGCGGCAATTCTTCGGGCATGCCGACACCCATCGCGTAACGCGGACGGCCGGCGGGAAGCAGGTCTTGGGTGGCTTCCACCATTTCGAGGCTGACGGGCCGCGGTTCACCGACGGAGAGACCGCCCACCGCGTAACCGTCGGCGTCGAGTTCAATAAGCTGCTGAGCGCAGACGCGGCGAAGATCGCGAAACATGGAACCTTGCACGATGGGGAAGAGAGCCTGTGGCTTGGGAGTTTCGCTCTGACGGAGCAGGTAATGGTGGTAGCCGGTCTGGGCCCAACGCACGGTGCGCTCCATGGAGGTGCGGGCTTGATCGTAAGTGACAGGGTAGGGCGGGCACTCATCGAGCATCATCATGATGTCGCTACCCAGCGAGAGTTGCACGTCGACAGTGGAGGCGGGCGTGAAGAGGTGCCTATCGCCATTGAGATGGCTCTGGAAGTGGACGCCCTCTTCGGTGATGGTGCGGATGGCGCTCAGGCTGAAGACCTGGAAGCCGCCGGAATCGGTAAGGATAGCGTTGGGCCAGTTCATGAAGCCGTGCAGGCCGCCGAAGGTTTCAATGAGTTTGTGGCCGGGGCGGAGGAAGAGGTGATAGGTGTTGCCGAGCAGGATAGGGACGGCGAGGTCGTGGAGCAGGTTGTGGCGGGAGAGGCCTTTGACGGTGGCTTGCGTGCCGACGGGCATGAAGACCGGGGTGGGGATGTCGCCATGGGGGGTGTGGAGCGTGCCGGCGCGTGCTCCGGTGGTGGGGCAGCGGGCTTGTTGGGTCCAGGTGATTCGGCGCAATGTTTATGTTTTGATTGTGGCGCATTGAGCGATGAAGAAGGCAGCGGCGGCGGATGTCCACCTTGGTAGAAGGGGCCCAAGCTCCGGCGGTTACAGATCCGGCCGAGGCCAAAATCGCAGTATTGTGCTGACAGGTATACGTCAGCCATGAAGTATTCCGTTGCGCTAACCCGAACAAAAGAAGGCTACCGTGTTTTTTGTCCTGGGCTGCCTGGTTGCTGGTCACAGGGGACGACGGGAGAAGAGGCTCTCGCAAACATCAATGACGCTATTCAGGAGTGCCTTGCTGTCTCGCCGTTGGTTGCGGGTGAGCGCGAACTGCGCGAAGTGGAACTCCCGGCTTAGAAGTGGGCAAGATCGCATAGCACGGCAGGGCTAGCACATCGTAATGACGGATGACATGCGAATCGTTACAATTCCACGGCACGATCCTGTCGATACGTATACGACGTCGGGGATCGTTCGCGATGCAGGGCTTAGCGGAAATCAAATTTCCTTTCAAGCCGGTGGCTGTGTCCACCACGATTTCAACGCGCCTTTCCCACGCGGCTTCAAAATCTAGGCCCGGAATATCCGGCATTATGTCAAAGTCCTTCGGGTCGGGGCCGGCCCGCCCATGAACGCCTCGATGCGGTCGAAGAAATGATCGAGACCGCTTACGCATTGAAAGGTTGGGAGATGGAACCGGATGTACCAAGACTACAAAGACCTTTTGTCCGCCTTCCATGCCCATGGCGTTAATACCTGATCTTAGCCGGGCGGTCCTTGTGGCTAGATGTAGCTATGATCGGCGGATGGAGACTGGCATACGCGACTTGAAGGACAACCTCAGCCGGTATATTCGGCGAATCGAAGCCGGAGAGCGTGTCGTGGCTACCGCGCACGGGCGGGTAGTGGCGGAGCTGGTTCCGCCGTTCAGCGGGCGGAAGGGCCGGGCCAGTGAATTCGACCGCATGATTGCTTCTGGCGTGATTACCCCGCCTATCGAGGACGGCGACCCGTTGGAAGGCTGTCCGGAGATTCGCCTGCCTATGGGAACGGCCGTTGCCTTGATTGACCAAGACCGTGACGAAGCGTAAGGCGGTTTCGTCGCGGCTTACTCGGCGACCTGGCGGTTCCACGCCTTCGGGCGGCGACCTTCCCGTGAGGCGCTCTATAGAATCAAGCGCTCTGGTAGCCGCAGTGCTGGAAGGCGATAAGGCAGCTAGAGCCTCCATTCGTGCCCAGGGCCGGCACGTTACGTCGGCTCTCACCTTGGCAGAAGCTAGCCGCGCCGTACGTCGAGCCCGCCTCTCGGGAAAGATCACGGCACAACAAGAGCATCTGCGATAAATTAGTTCGCATGATTCGTAAAGCACTTCCCACGCTGGCGCTCGCCCTGCTGCCCGCCGCATACTGGATGGGCATGTCACACTCTGCCCAGGCTCAGCCCAAGACGCGCGTGTTTGAGTTGCGCACCTACACCACCAATGAAGGCAAGCTTCCAGATTTAGAGAAGCGGTTTCGCGACCACACGATGCGAATTTTTGGCCACCATGGCATGACCAACATTGGGTATTGGGTGCCGCAGGATGCGCCGAAGTCGCAGAATACGCTCATCTATGTGATTGCGCATGAGAGCCGCGATGCCGCGAAAAAGAATTGGGACGATTTCCGCGCCGATCCGGAGTGGAAGAAAGTAGCGGCGGATTCTGAGGCGAACGGGAAGATTGTGAGTAAGGTGGAGAGCGTCTTTATGGACCCGGCGGATTTTTCGCCGATTAAGTAGCTTCGCCTTCAACTGCTGTAAGGGATGAACACCACTTTGGTGATTCCGAAGGCTTGCAGGATGGCGCGGATGTCACGCTCCGCGCTCTGCTGCGCGTCGGACAGGATGCCCATTTGGAGTGCCGAGGCGCGCACCTGGTCGAGAGCTTCGAGACGGGCTTTGTGGTCGAGGTCTTTGTCTGGCGCGATCCAGGGGGTCCACCAGGTGACGCGGCGGTCCCAGACTTTGGTGTTCTTCTCTTCGATGAACGTTTCCATCAGGTGAGCGCGGGGCAGGCGGATGCGCGCTTCGGTGCGCGAGGGCATCGAAATATCGGCAGCGGCAAGCTCGTTCAGGCTCACTCCGGCCAGGACTCGCGCTTCGACTAACAACAGGATAGTTTCCGCGCCGAAGGGTGGACGCTTTTCTGTGAGCCCCACCACTTTTTGAACGCTGTACTTCACCGTGACCAGCTCGTTCAAGTGACGCACTTCGCGCAGGACGGCGGGAGCGTCGAGAGTGCGGTGGAAGCGCAGCGGGCCGGCTCCGCAGAAGCGCCCGGTCAGCAGGATGAGGAAGAGGCACGCAGTGCTCAGGAAGGCGATGAAGCGGGCCAACGGACTACCCGGCTCGCGCGAGCACGTCTTCTACCGACGGCTTGCCGCGCTGCGCATAACGGATGATGCCATCGGGTCCGATGAGGTAGACGGTGCGTTTCACCATCAAACCGCCTGCGTGATAGAGCGAGCCGATTTTCTGGCCGGAATCGACCAGCAGCGGGAAGGGAAGTTTGTTCTTCGCGCGGAAGCTTTCGTGGCTGGTCGCGTTGCCGGGATTGATCCCGAAGACCAGCGTGTTGCGCATGGACGCCTGTTGCCACCGGTCACGGAATTCGCAAAGCTGCGCGCGGCAGACGGGCGTGTTGTCGCCGGGGTAGAAGACCAGCACCACGTTCTTCGGGCGCAGCGCCTTCAGGTGGACGGAGTTGCCGGCCTGATCGGGAAGCGTGAAATCTGGCGCTTCGGTTCCGGCAGTGAGTGGATCGTTAAACAGCCAGCCCATATTTATGATTGTCGCCCGGCGGGCGAGGGAGCAAGGATGGCCGTGAAGCTGGTGGTTTCTTCATCGCTATCGAGCGGCTCATTCAAGTGGTAGTAATACGTGATCAGACCCGCGGCGATGAGGAAGAGCGCGACTATTGCGCCCCAGAGCCAGGTGCGCCGGCCGCCTTCGGCGAGAGAGACCGCGGTGAGTTTCACGATGGCTCCCGCCAAGCCGCAGGCCAGGAAAAATTTGAAGAACCACGGCATCAAATCCAGGTGGCTTTGCCCGCCTACTTCACGCCAGACTTCCAGCACGGCGACCAACGCCATTAAAAATTCGATCGCGTAAACCACGCGCAGAAGTCGCAGGGCCATTTGGGCGATACCCAATGTTACGCTAATCTCACGGACCGGATCGCGCAGGGAACAAAGTCCTACAGGGCGACGTTTAACCATAATGAGCAACCAGATGGAGCATGGATCGGCGCGGCGATTGGGTTATGACCTGACGAATGCGCTGGGCTTGGCGTGGAGTTCCATTCGGGCTCATAAGCTGCGCAGTTTTCTGACGCTGCTGGGCATTATCATCGGCGTGGGGTCGGTCATTATTGTCGGTTCCGCCATTGAGGGCCTGGGCGCTTATGCCGAAGCGAGTACGGCCAAAGCCTTCGGCAGCGATTCGTACATGGTGGCGCAGATTATCACCGCCCGCAGCCGCAAAGAAGCGTTCGAGAAGATGCGCTACAACAAGCAGCTTCAATTGGACGATGAGCGCTACCTGCGGTCGGTAAATGGCGACACGAATCTGTATAGCCCTTACCGGCAACGCTCCGGCGACTTGAAACGCGAGGGAAATATCAGCGAAGCGGCCAGCATTTTGGGCGTATCGGCGACGCTGGCTGAGATTCGCGAAGTGAAGGTTGCCGAGGGCCGGTTTTTTACGGAGCAGGAAGAGTTGACGCGCTCCGCAGTGGCGGTGATTGGCGATGAAACCAAGACGACGCTGTTCCCGGATGGGGGTTCGCCGCTGGGGAAGACGATCAAATTGAGCGGCGTTGAATTCAATGTGATTGGCGTGCAGGAGAAGCTGGGGTCGGCGTTTGGGCGCAGCCAGGACAACACGGCGTATATCCCGGTGACCACGTTTGCCCGCTTGTATGGGCCGGGTACCGGGCTTCCCATTTTCGGCCGGGCGCGGCCAGGCACAGGGATGAAAATCGATCAATCGCTCGACATGACACGCGTGGCGCTGCGGACACGCTTCCACCAGAAGCCCGGGCAGCCGGACAAGTTCGATGTGTTGACGCCGGACGCGGTCCGCGGCTTCATCGATCAATTGTTGGGGCTGGTGACGGTGGTGGTAATTCCTGTTACGTGCATTTCGCTGGTGGTGGGCGGCATTGTGATCATGAACATTATGCTGGTGAGCGTGACGGAGCGAACGCGCGAAATTGGCATTCGCAAGGCCTTGGGAGCGCGCCGCAGCGATGTGATGATGCAGGTGCTGATTGAGAGCGTTGTGATGTCGGTGATGGGCGGGGTGCTGGGCGTGGCGTTGGGCGCGGTGGTCACGGAGATTATGGCGCGGGCATTCGATTTGAATTTGCGCATCACGGTGCCCTACGTTTTGCTCTCGCTGTTCGTTTCGAGCGCGGTGGGAATCGCCTCCGGTTGGTACCCGGCTTCGCGCGCTTCGAGGCTGGACCCGATTGCCGCTTTGAGGTCGGAGTAGCGCATGAATATCAGTCCGATTCAAAACACGAAGATGGCGCTCTCCGCCGTTTGGACGAACCGGTTCCGTTCGCTCCTGACGATTATCGGGATCGTGATCGGGATTACGACGGTAGTGTCGGTGGCGAGCTTATTGACTGGTTTGCGCAAGGGCATGGTGGTGTTCTTTGAGGAACTGGGGCCGGACAATGTTTTTGTTTCGCGCTTCAGCGGGCCGCCCGATACCAACGGCAGCGAAAAGGAACGCAAACGCCGGCCGATTCGTGTGGAGTACGCCACCATGCTGAGCAATCAGGCTTCGACGCTGCAGGATGTGGGAATTACGATGTTTATTCCGAACGCGTCACAAGGCAAGCCGGTGACGGCCAAGGTGCCGGGGTATGAAACGGATTCGCTGAACATCAATGCCGCCACGCCGAACAATGCTTCGCTTGCGCCCCGCGATTATGAGGCGGGCCGTTACTTTACCCAAGAAGAAGATATGCGCGCGGCTCACGTGGTGGTGGTGGGACACGACTTAGCCGCATCGCTGTACCCCGACGGGCGCGCGGTGGGCAAGACCATGATGCTGGATGGCGCGGAGTATACGGTGATTGGCGTGTTCGCCAAAGCCAAGGGCGGGTTCTTCGGCCAATCGCCGCAGGATACGGTGATTACGATGCCGTTCCGCACGGGGCAGAGCCGGTATCCGCAAGTGGACAGGATTCAGATTACATGTAAAGCCAAGCCGGGCATGCGCAAAGAGGCGTATTCAGAGGTGCAGGGCATCATGCGGCGCATACGGCATCTTCCCGGCAGTACGCCTGACGATTTCACGCTGGCGACGCCCGATCAGATCATTCAGCAGTTCGATAGCATTACGGGGCTGATCGGTCTGGTGGCGATTGCGATCTCCGCATTGGGGCTGCTGGTGGGCGGTATTGGCGTGATGAACATCATGCTGGTGAGCGTGACGGAGCGCACGCGCGAGATAGGCGTGAGGAAAGCGATCGGCGCGCGCAGGCGGGATATTGTAGGCCAATTTCTGCTGGAGGCGATGACGCTGACCGGAATTGGCGGACTGCTTGGCATTATTATCGCGATTCTGGTGACCATGCTGGTGAGCGCGCTGGTGCCTTCATTGCCTTCCGAAGTGCCAAGCTGGGCGGTGATTGCGGGCTTCACCAGTTCGGTGGCAGTGGGTTTGTTTTTTGGAACGTGGCCGGCGCTAAAGGCTTCGCGCCTTGACCCGGTGGAAGCGCTACGGTACGAATAAGAGCATGGAAAATTCTTCAATCAGCGTCACCATCGATCGGAACCTTTGCATTGGCGCCGCTGCGTGCGTGGCCGCAGCGCCGGAGTACTTCGAGTTGGACGAAGAAAACACGGCGGTGACGAAGGTGGCTAACCCCATCTTTGCGAATACGGAAGCGGCTAAGCGCATTCGCGACGCGGTGGATAGCTGCCCGACGGGAGCGATTCGTGTTGCCGTTACTGAGTTGAAATAGCTATCGATTCTCATCGGTTCCAAGTGCAAATTCATACCTGTTTCGAAGAAAACGATCCCGATTACGCGCGCTACGAATGCATGATGGAGGGCCTGCGCGGGCGCGGTAGCCGCTTGCGCATCGCCGCGCAGGACCGCAAGTATCTTCATGCGGAGCAGCAGTATGGGCGCGCGGCGGGGCTCATGTCATATTTTCGGGCGGGATGGCAGAGCGCCGATGCGGTGCAACAGTTGATCGCGTGGCATTTCGGCGAGACAGAGCCAAAACGTTTTTTGGATTTTGCCTGCGGGTACGGCCGGTTTACGCGCTTTCTGGAGACAGGGGGCGAGGTGTGGGCAGCGGACATCGAGCCGGACGCGATTCAGTTTGTAGGGGCGCAGTTTGGGGTGCGGACGATGCTTTCGACGGTGAAGCCGGAAGGTTTCAAGCCGGGCGTGTTATTCGATTGCATCTATGCGGGGTCGCTCTTTAGCCACTTGCCGGAAATTTCGTTCACGCGCTGGCTGTGGAAGTTGTACAGCCTGCTTGCGCCTGGCGGCCTGTTGATCTTCAGCGTGAATGGAGCGGCCTTGCTACCTGCGGGAGCGGCCATGCCGGCGAGTGGAATTCTCTTCACTCCCTTGGACGACGCGCCGGCGCCGGCGGTGGCCGGTTATGGTTCGGCCGTGGTATCGCATGCGTTTGTAGTGACGGCGATTTGCGCGGTAACCGGCACGCCCACACACAACATAGTTCCTCAGGGCCTGAGCTTTTCGCAGGACGTTTACGTGATTGCGAAGGGCAAGTTGAAGGAGGCGGCGATCCCCTTTCAGTTCGGCCCGATCGGGTGCGTGGATTTCGGGCGCTGGACGGACGCCGGGCACTTCAAGGTGACGGGCTGGGCATTCGACAAATCGCCCGGCGAACAGGTTACGGCGGTTGAGGTTTACTATAACGGCGAGCTGAAAGGCAGCTGCCCTGTCTCAGGATTGCGGCCCGATGTGGCAGCCGTGCTGGGCTGTTCCGATCAGCCTCAGGCGGTGCGGTGCGGCTGGGAATGCACGGTGGAAATTCCCGATCGTGCGGCGGACCCGGCGCAGGATTGGCTGCTGGTGAAGGCGCGGTCAAGCAGTGGGAGACAGTTCGTGACGACGCTGGATCATCCGGCGACGCTGAAGGAATTCGAAGCGCCGCAGGGATGGACGTATAGCCAAGGTTCCGGAGATTCGGATGCGATTACCTCAGCCGTGCGCTATGTGTATCTGCCTCATAATGGGCGTTTCGCAACGGATAATCCGGAATTTTCAGGCTGGATCGCGACTTCGGATCGCGCTGCTTTGGTGAACCTGAAGCTCGAAGGCCGCTTCGGAGAGATTGCGTTTACGCCCGTCGAGAGGCCCGATGTTACGGAATCGCTGGCGGGGCTTGTGGCGCTTGGGTATGAGGCGCGCTTGCCGGAGGAATACTTCGCGGTGCAGGATCCGCAGTTGCGGTTTGTGACGCCGGCGGGCCGCGTGCTGTGCACGCTCGATATGAAGGTGGAACCGGAAGTTTGGCACGCTCGCCAAAACGAACCCAAATTGCTTGCCATGGCGGAGGCGCGGTGATGAACCGGCGTGCGTTCCTGGCTCTGGCTGCCGCCGCGCAAATCGCTCATGCCGCGCCGGCGGGCGTGAAGCTCGGAATCGATTTGTTCAGCTTGCGCTCACAGGGATGGACACCGTTTCAGTATCTGGATTATTGCGCCGCGCAGAAGGTGCAGGTGGTGCACTTTTCAGAGGTGCGGTTCATCGGTGGGCTGGAGCTGGAGAACCTGCGCAAGGTTCGCAAGTATGCCGAAGATCGCGGCATTGAGGTGGAGATCGGCATGAAATCCATCTGCCCTTCGTCGGCTATGTTCGATGCCAAGGAAGGGAGCGCGGAGGAGCAACTGGGCCGCATGACGGTGGCGGCGGTTACGGTGGGTTCGAAGATTGTGCGCGCGGTGCTGGGCAGTAGCGACGATCGCAAGGGCGGCCTGATCGATAAGCACATTGAAGATACGCTTGGCGTGCTGCGTAAGGTGCGCTCACGCGTTATGGACGCTGGGCTGAAGATCGCGATTGAGAACCATGCCGGCGATATGCAGGCGCGTGAGCTTAAGACGTTGGTGGAAGGAGCGGGGAAGGAGTTTGTGGGTGTATGCCTCGATTCCGGCAATCCTCTTTGGACGCTGGAAGACCCGCACCTCACGCTGGAGACGCTGGCACCTTATGTTCTGACCAGCCACGTGCGCGATAGCGCTGTGTGGACCACTCCGGAGGGCGCGGCTGTGGCCTGGGTGCGCATGGGCGAAGGCAACGTGGAGATTGACCGCTACGTGCGCGATTATGCGCGGCTCTGCCCGGGGCGCGCGCTTTCCATGGAGACGATCGTTACCGGTCCGCGCGTCTTTGCATTTCGCAAGGCAGGCTTTTGGGATAACTATCGCGCAACGCCGGCGTGGGAGTTTCAGCGCTTCCTGCAATTGGCAGAGGGCGGGACGCCACATGGCGCGGTACCCGGTGACAAAGCAGGTGCCGCCGCACGTGAACGGAAAGACCTGGAAGCGAGCCTGGCTTACACCCGGCAAGTACTGTCACCCGCGGTCTGACGCTAAGTTTTCCGCCTTGCAGTGCGCGATCACGATGTCGGGCGAATCTTGAATCGCCAGGTAATAGCGTGTCTGGTAATCGGTGCCGTGCTCTGTAACCTTCAGCATGGAACGTACGCTGGCGATTGCGGCGAGGGCTTCGGCGTCGCCCAATTTTGTGCGCGTGGCGATGAGTTCGTCCATTTCCACGATGAGCCCTGAGAGCTCGCGCAGCCAGGCGAAGCTTGGGTTCTCAAGCACCAGGGTGAGATACTCGCCGGGTGAGCCAATGGCTTCGTGCGTCCTTTCGTAGAGGCCGCGTTCGCGATCGAGCAACAGCTTGTGCAGGTCCAGAAGCGCGAAACGGATCTCTTGTATGCGGGTTCGTAATTCGGGCGTCAATGCCATCGTTAGTCTCTGGCCAGATAGTAATGGACGGCAGGCGTCACTACAAGCGAGATGACCATGGAAGCCGCGATGCCGCCGATTACCGCGATGGCGAGCGGCTGCAGCATCTGCGAGCCGGCGCCGATGGCCAGCGAAAGCGGAATCATACCGGCTACGGTAGCGAGCGCGGTCATCAGGATGGGGCGCAGGCGGCGTTCACCGGCTTCGATCATGGCCTGACGCGGGGAGGAACCTTCGGCGCGAAACTTCTGATCGGCATCGAGCAGCAGGATGCCGTTTTTGGCGACGATGCCGATGACCATGATCAGGCCCATGAAGGAGGAAATGTTGAACGTGGTGTGCGTTAGGAAGAGCGCCAGAAAAACGCCGGACGTGGAGAGCAGCACGGAGGTGACGATGGCGGTGGGCGCGGCGAAATCTCCAAACTCAATCAGCAGCACGGTGAAGACCAGCACGATGGCCAGGCCGAGCACCAACAACAAATCCCGGAAGGAGCGCTGCTGTTCCTGATACGTGCCGCCATATTCGAGGCGTATGGAAGGCGGGATGTGCATGGTGGCGATTTTTGCCTGCACGCGCTTGACGCCCTCGCCCAGGCTGATGCCTTCCAGGCGGCCCGTGACGGCGATATCGCGCTGCAGATTTTCACGCCTAATTTCGGTCTGGCCGGGTTCGTTGCGCAGTGTGGCAAGCGTGCCCAGCGTGGCGGTGCGGCCGGTGGAGCTGACCAACAGCGTGTTCTGGATCGCTTCGAGCGACTTGTTCGATTCCGGCGGGAAGCGGACGCGCATAGTGTAGGGCCGGTCATTCAGGATCAACGGCAGCGGCACCGGTTCGCCCTGGAAGATGGCGCTGGCATCGAGCTCAATTTCCTGCGGAGTAAAGCCGGCGCGCGCGGCAGTGGTTTGATCCACATCGAAGATCACGGCTGAGCCGCTGATGGTGTTCTCAATTCCGTTCTTCACATCCTTCACGCCCGGCACGGTCTTGAGTGCCGCGCCAAGCTTCGGGCCCCATTGCTTCAGCAATTCGAAGTTGGTGCTGAAGAGCTTAATTTCGATGGGGTCGGGTGAGCTGGAAAGATCGCCGATCTGGTCTTGCAGGATCTGGATGAAATCGGTATCGAGCGTGGGATATCGTTTGTTTACTTTGGCGCGGAAATCTGCAATCACTTCTTCGGTGCTGCGCATGCCACGCTTCAGGCGGACGGAAATATCGCCGCTATTTGCTTCGGTGACGGCAGCCAGGCCAAGCTGCAGACCGGTGCGGCGCGAGGTGGAATCCACTTCGGGAACATCGCCCAACATGCGCTCCACGCTGCCCACCACTCTGTTGGTATCGGCCAGCGAAGAGCCAGCGGGCATCAGGTAATCGAGAATGAAGCCGCCCTCATCCATGGCGGGCAGCAGGTCTGTGCCGAGCGAGCGGAAGCAGAGCCAGGAGCCGGCAACCAGCACCACGCAAAACAAAGCCAGCAGCCAGGGCGCGGCCAGGGTGCGGGTCATCACGCGCTCATAGCCGCGAGTGAGGTGGCCCATGAAGCCGGTGGTGGCCTTCTCTTCGTGCGGCTGCGCCCCGGGCTTGGAGCGAAGCAGGAAGTGTGAAAGCGCGGGCGTCCAGGTAAGGGCGAGGGCGAGCGAGGTGAGAAGTGCCACGCCCACCGTGATGGCAAGCGCGCGGAAGAACGTGCCGGTGACGCCGGTGATGGTGATGAGCGGCAGGAAGACGACGATGGGCGTGACGGTTGAGCCGATGAGCGGGACGCGAATTTCTTTAAGCGCGGTGCGGATGGCGTCGCCGCGAGACTGGCCGGAATCGCGGTGCAGGACAATGTTTTCGACAACGACAATGGCGTCGTCGATGACCAGGCCGACGGCCGCGGCAAGGCCACCCAGCGTCATCAGGTTAAAGCTTTCGCCCAATAGGCGCAGGGCGATGAAGGTGATGGCGATGGTGGCGGGGATGACCAGGCCGGCTACCAGAGAGCTGCCCCAATCGCGCAGGAAGAGCACTAGGATGATGGCGGCCAGCACCAGACCGATGAGGATGGCGTCGCGCACGCTCTTGATGGAATCGCCCACCAATTCGGATTGGTCGTAGAAGGGTTTAACGGTGACGCCGGCGGGCAGCGCTTTCGAAAGTTGCGCCATCTGCGCGTGCACGGCGTTGGCGACGGCCATGGTATTGCTGTCGGGCTGCCGGTTGATGTTGAGCAGCACGGCGGGCGCGCCATTGGCCGTGACAACGGTGTATACGGGCTTAATGGAATCGCCAATTTCGGCGATGTCGCCCAGATGTACGGGAACTCCGGCGGGCGTCAGTTTGATGACAATATTCGAAAGGTCTTCAGCGGTGCGCGGCTGGCCGGAGACCAGGCCCAGGACAAGCTGATGGTTGTTTTCGAACAAGCCGGGCGAATCGATCAGATTGCTTTTCGAAACCGCATCCAGAATGTTCGGGATGGTGACTTGCGTTTGGACCAGCTTGGCGGGGTCGGCGGTAATTTGAAACTCAGGCTCTTCGCCGCCTTGCACGATCACGGTGGCGACGCCGGGCAGGCGGTTGATCTGCGGCTTAATGGTGTAAGTGGCCAGTTCCCACAGGCGCGTTTGCGGCACATTCTTCGATTGCAGACTGTAACCCATGATGGGGAAGGCGGCAAAGGTGGAGCGAGCTGCTGAAAGCTTGGCGGTGGCGGGAAGGGAACTGTTCACGCGCGCCAGTGCCGCGTTCACGCTCTGCAGCGTTTGGTTCATGTCCAGATTCCAGACGAAGAAAAGATCTACCTGAGCGGACCCGCGGCTGGTGACGGAACGAACGTGATCCAGGCCGGGCACGCTGTTAACAGCCTCTTCGACGGGACGCGTGACGGTGACCTGCATCTGATCGATAGGCATGACGCCGTTATCGATGCTGATCACGATGCGTGGAAAATCCGTTGCGGGGAAAACCGCGACTGGAATGGTGAAGGCTAAATATGCGCCGAAGGCGACGAAGGCAAGGATGATGAAAACGATCGGCTTCAGGTATCGCGCGGTCCAGTGGTCAGGCTCGGGAGCACCGGTCATTTCTTTTCGTCGTCCTCTTTCTTGGGGGCGCCTACTTGAACTTTCACTTTGTCTTCGAGGCCCAGCCCGCCGGATGTGATGACGCGATCGCCCTCATTGACGCCTTCGAGGAGCTGAACCTTCTCACCTTCCTTGGCGCCGGTCTTGATTTTCTTTTCATGAGCGACGGAATCGGAACCGACGACCATCACTTTTTCGCCGCCTTCTTCGAGCGAGAGGATGGCTGAGGCGGGAACCACGAGCGCGTCTTTGATCTGCGCGGCGTTGATGGCCACTTGTACTGTTAAGCCAGGCTTGAGGCGCTCGCCCGGATTCGCGGCCTGAACCCAAACTTGCACGGTTGTGGTGCTGGGGTCGGCGGCGGGGCTCACCACCGTCACTCTGCCGGTAAGTTCGCCACCCGCGCCGGAGATGGTGGCAGTCTTACCCACGCGGATGAGAGCCGCGTCTTTCACCGGAATGTTTGCGCGAGCCACCACCTGCGAAATATCGACGATGGAGATGAGCGCGACGCCGGAGTTGGCGATTTCCCCGGGCGAGAGAGGCCGATCGGAAACTACCCCGCTAATAGGGCTGCGCACTTCCGCATAAGAGAGCTGCGCTTCGGCGCCTTGGTAGCGCGCCTTTGCGGCATCCACGGTGGCGCGGCCACCCTTCACTTGCTCTGGACGCGCAACTGTTTGAAGCGAGGTGAGATGACGCTGCGCAGTATCCACCGCGGATTGCGCCTGCACCATGGTCACCTTGGCATCGTCTGCAAGCTTCTGTGCCAAAGCCCCTTCGCGAACCAGGTTGACGCGATTATCGTAGAGCTTCTTGGCTGCGTCATTGGCTTGTTGCGCGCTTTTCAAATCGGCTTGAGCCTTCGTGAGATCTTCCGGCATGGTGGCGCCGGTGGTGGTTTGAAAGGTGGCTTCAGCCTGTTGGTAAAGCTGTTTGCTTTCCTGGGCGGCGGCCTGAAGGTCGCGGCTTTCCAGCGTTGCCAGTATCTGATTCTGCTGCACGTGGTCGCCGCGATTTACAGCGAAGCGGCGCACTGGGGCGCTGATCTTGGGCATGATATTCGCCTGGTTCACCGGGAACAACACAGCGGAAGCCGTCACCACCTGATTGATGGGTTCACGCGTTACGGTGGCCACTTCCACGGGCACCACAGCTTCGGCTTCGCCCTTCTCCGCCTCAGGCGGCTTGCTGGAACAACCGGTGAGCCAGGCAATGGCAAGAATGGCGATCGCGGAAAGAATTGTTTGCGGCTTGTGCATGTTTACAGGGTTCCGGTAAGTGTCTGGAGATTGGCGATGGCCAACCGGTAGCGCAGCAAGCCGTCATCGACAGCGGTGCGCGAGGCGGCGGCGGTGGTTTGCGCGTCCACTACTTCAAGCGCGGTTGCCTCTCCGGCCTGGTAGCGAAGGATGGTCAAGCGAAGGCTTTCGGCGGCCAAGGCGGAAGAGGAGCGCAGCGATTCCAGTTGCGCCTGCGAGCCGGAAGCCTCACGGTAAGCGAGCGAAAGATTGCCTTGGACGGTGCGCTGCGCCAATGCCAAATCGAGCGATGCCTGGCGCGCGCGCAGGGATGCCTGACGAATTTTGCTCTGCGTGCTGCCCCAGTTCCAGACGGGAATGTTGAGGGTCACCTGCGCCGCATAGCCCAGGTTCTGGCGATAGGGAACGGTGAAGTTGTCGCTGCTTCGCAGATGGCCGCCAGCGGCTTCTGCGGGCTCATCGCTGCGCGCGGCAAATTGGTTGGCATTGATTCCGTAGAAGAAATCGAAGGAGAAAGAGGGCAGGTACGCGTAGCGCGCGACGGCGACTCCCAGGTTCGCTTCGGTGATGGCGGATTCGGCGGCGCGCAGGTCTGGACTGCTAGTGCCGGCAAGCGCGGTGGCACTGGACAGCGCGGGTAGGGCAGGCGCGTTATCGAAATCGTCCACCACGGTGAAAGGCTGGTCCAGGTTGGGGAAGATCAGAACGGCCAAGACCACTTTCGCTTTGTCGGCATTGAGCAGGACATCGGTCAAATCGCGCTGGCGCTGTTGAAATTGCAGTTGCGCTTTAATGACGTCGGAGTGGGCAACTTCGCCGCCCTGTTCCTGCTTCTGTGTGATGTCGAGAAAGCGCTGGGCTTCATCGAGCGCTGTGCGGGCGGTGGCGACGCGGCGGCCGGCGGAAACCACCGTGAAGTAATTCTGCGCGATGGTGCCGATCAATCCACGCGCGGCGACATCGACACGCGCTTTGGCGGTGGCGGCTGCCGCGGCGGCGCGCTTGATTTCACCACGGCGCACCAGCGAGAACAATTCCTGATGAACTACGGCCTGCTCGTTGTAAACGTGAACGCCATCGTTCGCGATGAAGACCCCGGAGGGCGTGCCGTTGCCTTCTGTGTAAATGAATTGGTTAAACGCGTTGACGGTGGGAAGCGCGGCGGCCTTAGCCTGCTTCAAATCTTCGCGCGCCAAGGCAACATTCAGCGTGGCGGAACTGATTGCGCCGCCATACACTTTGGCGCGTGTGAGCGCGTCCTGCAACGTGACCGTAATGGAGTTGGCGGGCGGCGCGGTTTGCGCACCCAGACACCACCCCAGGCCCGCAAACAGATACAGGAGCCGTATCGCTTTCGTCAAAGGCAACTCACTATTAAACACGAACCCCCGTTATTTTCCGAATGCGACCCGCCAAATTTTTTTGGCGCCATCGTCTGAGACGAGCAGGCTGCCATCGCGCATTTCCAGCAGCCCCACGGGCCGGCCCCAGACATCTTTCTGATCGGCAGCCAACATCCAGCCGGTGAGAAAATCCTGGGGGCGTCCAACAGGTTTGCCGTTGCGGAAGGGAAGGAACGAAAGCGAGTATCCTACGCGCTGCGCACGGTTCGAGGAGCCGTGGTTGGCAAGAAAAGCTCCGCCGCGATACTTCGCCGGGAAGGCTTTGCCAGTGTAGAAGACGAAGTCAAGAATGGCGCAGTGCGGTTCCAGCACCACGTCGGGCGCAATAGTGGTGGGCACCAGTTCGGCGTGTTTGCCGGCCAGCCGCGGGTCTTCATGCGGACCCAAATAAGCGTAAGGCCAGCCGTAAAAAGCGCCGGGCTTCACGCTGGTAAAGTAATCGCCCACCAGGCCATCGCCTAGATCGTTGCGCTCTTCCACAGTGGTCCAAAGCTGGTTGCTTGAAGGCTCAAAGCGCAGGCCCACGGGGTTGCGAAGGCCTTTAGCATAGACGCGGTGGCCGGTTCCGTCAGGGTTGTATTCGTTGATGGCGGCGCGATTTTCAGGGTCGCCCTCCACCAGATCGCCCGATGAACCTACAGCGATGTACATCTTGTCGCCTGCCTTGTTGAAGGCGATGGTGCGCGTGACGTGGCCCTTATCGTAACCGGTGAGAGACACCACTTCTTCGCCCGCGCCGGCGGTTCTGTTTGCCGAATCGTATTTATAGCGCTTGATGGAGGTGGGCTCACCGACGTAGAGATAATCGTGCCAGAGGGCCAAGCCGTAGGGACGGTCGAGGCCTTTCAAAAGCGCGGTCTTCTTGCCGCCTTCGAGAATATAGACGCTGCCGTTCGCCACAGTATCGCTCAGCAGCACCTCGCCAGAGGGCCCTTGCAACAGGAACCGGGGACGCTCAAACCCGGAGGCATACTCGGCAACGGTGAATCCCGCGGGCACATGCAGCGTTGCGCCTTCGGGCTGCGGAATCACCTTCGGGCCGTTCTTAGCGGAAGGCGTTGCATAGGGCGCGGGTAAGATCTCGATATTCTTCTTTTCGCCTGGCAGCAGACCGGCCGCGAAGATCGCGATGATAATGAGTTTCATAAGCTTGAGTGAATCCTTCGAAGGAAGAGATATTGTAAACGTCCGGCGCATCCATTTGTGAAACGCCGCCGTTTGACGTTCCCTGTGACGCCTCTGTAAGCTGAAGACACTTCGAACGCCCGCTTGAACCGATTTTTAAAAATGCCATCTTATTCTCACAAATTCTTGGCGTGCCTCCTGGCCGCGTGCACTCTGGGAGCGTTGCCCGCCGCGGCAGCCCCCGCCACTCGAATCACGCGCGCGCTGAACAATGCACGCACGCGCGCCGTGCCCGGCAGTCTGCATCCGCTAGCTCAGCCCAAGAACGATTTGGGCCTGGTGGATCCGGCTGCGCCCATGGATTACATGGTGCTGGTGCTGAAGCCTTCTGGCGCGCAGCAACAAGACCTGGATACGCTCTTGAGCGACCAGCAAAATCCATCGTCGCCTTCGTTTCATAAGTGGCTCACGCCCGAGGCATATGGCGAGCGGTTCGGCCTGAACCAGCAGGACCATGCCAAGGTGGCCGCGTGGCTGAAAGCGGAAGGGTTCACGGTGAATGAAGGTGCGCGCGCGAAGAACTGGATTGCCTTCAGCGGCACAACGGGGCAGGTGAACCGGTCTTTGCACACCTCCATGCATCGCTATCGCGTGAATGGTGAAATGCACTATGCCAATGCGATTGAGCCTTCCCTTCCAGAGGCCCTTGCAGACGTTGTGGGCGGCTTCATTGGGCTGGACAATTTTCAATTGAAATCCGGCGCGAAGATTGGCCCGGCATTCACCACTGCCGGCGGCGTGCATTACCTTGCGCCTGAAGATTACTCCACCATTTACGACATCGCCCCGCTTTATAAGGCCGGCTACGATGGCGCCGGGCAGAGTATCGCCGTGGTGGGCGAATCGGCAATTCTGCTTTCCGATCTGCGTGCGTTTAAGACGCGCTTCAACCTGCCCGCGAACGATCCCAAAGTGATTCTGTATGGCGGCGCCGACCCTGGCCTTTCCGATGTCAACCGTCAGTTGGAAGCGAATCTGGATCTGGAATGGTCCAGCGCGCTTGCGCCCAAAGCCAGCCTGACGTACATCTATGGCGCGAATGTGTTCACGGCGATTATCGCGGCGGTGAATCAGAATATCGCGCAGGTGATTAGCGTGAGTTACGGCGCGTGCGAGTTGAATGTGAGCCCTTTCTACCGCGGCTTCGCGCAGCAGGCGAATGCGCAGGGCATCACCATTGTGGTGGCCTCCGGCGACGCCGGAAACGCGGGGTGCGATTCGCAGGGTTCTGAGCTTTTCGCCGCGCGCGGTCAGGTGATTCCGTTTCCCACCAATCTTCCCGAAGTCACCTCCGTGGGTGGCACGCAGTTCGTTGAAGGCGACGGTAAATATTGGGCGACAACGAACAGCCCGAACGGCGGTTCCGCGCTGTCTTACATTCCGGAAGTGCCTCTGAAAGAATCGGATTCTTTCGGGCTTTTCGCGGGGGGCGGCGGCGCAAGCAGAATCTATCCGAAGCCCCTGTGGCAAACGGGTCCGGGCGTGCCCGCGGATGGCGTGCGCGATACGCCAGACATTTCTCTGACCGCTGCCACGCATGACGCATACCTGGTCTATTTCTCCTCGCCGGGAATCCAAGCGGGGCTCTATACGGTGGCGGGCACTTCCGCATCGGCTCCTGCCTTCGCGGGCATTCTGGCTTTGTTGAATCAGTATCAGGTGGCGAACAAATTTCAAGCGTCGCCTGGATTGGGCAACGTGAACCCGCAACTATACCGTCTAGCAAAAACGACACCGTCGGCTTTTCACGACATTACCACCGGCGATAACTATGTAAATTGCGTGCAGGGCAGCCTGGATTGCAGCACTGGCTTCTTTGGATATCAGGCTACGCCGGGCTACGACCTGGCGACGGGCCTGGGCTCGATCGATGCGAATAATCTGGTGACGAATTGGAACAACGCGACAGCCCGGGTGACCGTTACGTTGACCGCCGACACCGCGCGATTGAGCTTGAACGATACCGTCACCGCGACGGCGCGCGTGCAGGTGGCCACCGGCAGCGGTACGCCCACCGGCAATATCGATTTCAGCGTGGGTGGCGTGCCTTTCGGTTCCGTGCCGCTATCCTATGACGGCGCCTCACCCTTTGCGACCGCCACTTTTCAGGCGGGCCGTCTGGGCATTGGCCGGTATACGATTACCGCTGAATATTCAGGCGACGCTACGTTCAGCAGCGGCGGGGCAACGCTTCCATTGCAGGTAATTGCGCCGGTGGGTTCGTCGGCCGTCGTTCTCACTGGGCCCTCCCTGGTGTATCCGACGGATGTGATCAATCCGCAATCGAGCGTGTGGCAGACGGAGCTCACGCTCAGTGAACTGGGCGGCGTTCCGGCGGTGGTAACAGGCTTTACCATCGATGGCGTGCCGCAGCCGCTGGCGCAATACTTCCCCACTACGGCGCTTCAGGCGAACTCATCGCTCACCATTGAGGTGCCGTTACGAAACGTGGCCAGCTTCTCTACGCACACGTTCGTGGTTACGTTTATCGATGCCAGGGGTGTGGTGGGCACCCGGCAGGTGACCGTGAACTATTACCCGCTTCCGGAATTCAGCGCCATTGGCGTGCAAGCCTTCCCGCTGGCCATTGTGCAGGATACTTCGAAGGCGTCGTGCCCCTGGCCGGTGCGCCTCAGCGTTGACGATCTGGGTGGCTTCAACGACACGGTTGTGGGCCTCTTTGCCGGCTTCGTGGATTACTCGAGCCAGATTGTGCCGGTGTTCGGCACGCGGCGGATCGAGACCTTGGGATCGCTGCAGGGAACGTTGTGTTTGAGCGGCTATACAGCGCCCACTACCCAGATTGTGGAGGTGGATTTTGCAAGCGGCGCGATACAGCAAGTGACGGTGACGCTGTTGCCGCCGCCGGCGCCGGTTTTGAAAATTTCCGCTTCGCCCGCAACGGTGAGCTTGGCGGCAAGCGCCGGCAAGACCGGCCAGGCAACCATCGCAGTGAACGTGACCGATAAGAGCCAGCCGTGGTCAGCGGCAATTTTCCCGGCGAACCGCACCACCGGTTGGCTCAGCACCTCGGCGCTTTCGGGCGCCGGACCCGGGCAGATCGTGTTGACTGCCTCGGGCGCGGGCTATGGGCCGGGCGCTTACCGCGCAATCATCGTGATTCAATCGCCGAACGCCGTGCCGCAAACCGTTGAGGTGCCGGTTCTGTTTGTAAACGGCGGCAGCACGGGCGGCACGGTGATTACCGGAGTGGGCAACGCGGCGGCGCCGTCCCTGACCACCATCGCTCCGGGCATGTTACTGACCGTGGTGGGGAACAAGCTTTCGAACAGCACGCAGACGGTATCCACGAATCCGCTGCCGTATTCCACAGCGGGCGTGACGGCGACTGTGAACGGTGTGGCTGCGCCGGTGCTGTATGCATCGCCGGGGCAGATCAACCTGCAGGTTCCGTACGGCGTGAGCGCTGGGCCTGGAGTAATCGGCATCAACAACAACGGCGAAGTGGCTGGATTCGCCGTACGGATTGCGCCGGCGGCTCCCGGCATATTTACTGACGCTGCGGGGCTGGTGACGCCTACCGCAACGGTGAAGCAGAACGGTCCGCTAACCGTTTATTTGACCGGGGCAGGAGACCTCTCTACTGCGCTTGCCACCGCCTTCGCGCCGTCGCTTACTACTCCGGTGGCGCAATTACCGCGCCCGTTGCTGCCGGTTTCCGCCACCATCGGCGGCGCGCAGGTGTTTATTCAATTCGCGGGCATCGCGCCGGGTTTGATCGGCGTCGCGCAAGTGAATCTGCTGGTTCCGGCTTCCGTGCCGACGGGCTTACAGCCGGTGGTAGTCACCATCAACGGTGTGCCCAGCAACCCCGCACTGGTTACCGTGGAACCGGCGCCGTAGGGGAAAGAATATCCACTTCCTGCTGCAATGAGTGGCTTTTGATCTCCTTCACCTTCGCGAAGGCGGCTTGTGCTTCGGCCGCCTTGCCTTGCTGTTGAAAGGCCTTGGCCAACTGATATTGGATTGCCGCTTCATCCGGCTTTAGCATGGCCGCGCGCTGCAACAGCGTGACCGCTTCGGCGGCACGGCTCTGCTCCACGGCCATGCGGCCCAAATAGTAAAGCGGACCCCAAAAATCGGGAGTCATGGCGCGCGCCCGCTTCAGCAGCACGGTTGCTTCGTCAGGCTTGTTCCGCGATAGCAAAGCGCCTAAGAAATACAGTGCTTCGGGGTCGTCCGGCGCGGCTAGGCGCAGTTCTTTTTCGGCCTCTTCGTCTTTGCGCAAGCTGGTGAGCGCTTTGCCAAGCTCGCGATGAACGCCTGCCAGCGCGGGGTCGGCGGCGATTGCCTGGCGCAGAAATTTCACGGCCGGTTCGAAATCGCCAGTCTCATAGCTGGCCTTGCCCATTAAGAAATCTGCCTGCGCGGGCGTGGCCACTTTCATCATGGTGGTAAAGGCGGCCTGTGCTTCCGGTGTGCGCTTCAGGCGCGTGAACGCAATGCCCTGCATGTAGAACGGCCCTGGGTTATCGGGCTCCGCCTCGCCAAGGGGAATGAGTACGGCAAGTGCGCGTTCGTATTGCCCAAGAAAGAGAAGGCTTGTACCCAGCATCTCCCTGGCTTGCAGGTTCAGGGAGTCGTGAGCAAGTGTTTCGAAGATGCTCACGGCCGCTGAATATTGTTCCTGCTTCACATACGCAAGGCCCAGATTCGTGAGCAGGCCTTTGTCGCCGGGGGCCAGCTTCAGCGCAGCCTTGTATACGTCGATAGCCTGCTGGTAGCGGCTGGTTCGGGAGTAAACGACACCCAGGTTACCGAGCGCTCCGATGTTGCGCGGCTCAAGCTTCAGGACGGCTCGAAAGCCCGCTTCGGCCGCTATGTAGTTCTGAGTTTGAAGCGCGGCGGCAGCCCTTTGAAAGACCTCTGCTGCCGTTTCCGCCCCGGCGAGCGCGCAGGCGCTAAGGAGTAATACGAGCCAAAACTGAATCACGAAACTACAATTTTAGCGGACGCGCTAAAACAGGAAGCGCAGGCCGAGCTGGATGTTACGCTCACTGCCGCCAATGCTGGAGACAATCTGGCCGAACTGCGGATTGGTGACGTCGGTAACGGGCGGCGACAGAGCCGGGTGGTTGAAGACGTTAAACAGCTCAGCTCGAAACTGAACATTGTAACGCTCTTTGAAGCGCGTGTTCTTGATGAGCGAAAAATCTGTATTCACGCGGCGCTGGCTGCGCAGGTTGGGCTGGCTGAGCGAATCCGTGGGGACGGTGAAGGGAGCCGCGGCGGCGAAGGCGGTGGTATCGAACCAGTGGTTATCGGTCTGGCCGTTAGCCAGCACGCCGCTGTGCAACCGGTTCGCGCGGCCGCTGGTGGAAGAGAAGTTGTAGAGGTTGGTTTGATCGGGCCCAATGATCAAAATGGGGCGCCCGCTCTGGAAGACAGAGATGCCGCTGAACTGCCAACCGCCGAACGCGGATGCCGCAAAGCCATGGCTGAGAAACGGGCGGCCCACGCCAAACGGAAGGTCATAAATGTAGCTCATCACCAGCCGCTGTGGCACGTCATTCGCCTCCAGGCCGCGATTGTATTTGGCGTTATAGAGCGCGTTCGAAGGGCCCACTACCCACGTGTTCGATTGCGCGGTATTGGCAATGGTCTTCGAAAGCGTATAGGCAAGTTGAAAGAGCAGGCCGCTTGAATATTGCTTCACCAAACGTGCCTGGAAGCTCTCATACGACATGTCGCCGTAAGGATCGCGGAAGACCAGCACGTCAAGGTATTGCGGATAGGGCCGCAGCAATTGGCGGCGCTGAATCATGGGAGCGCTCAAGGCGCCGGTGGTGATCTTGCCGAAGAACGGATTGGGCACCAGCGTGAGCAGGTCGGAACCGTAGCTGAGCAGCGCGGGGTCATTCTGGTTGCGCTGGCGATTCCAAAACAGGTGCGTGAACTTGGAGCCTACATAGGCGACTTCAGTCAGCAGGTTGGGTGTGATTTCGCGTTGGACGCTGAGGGTCCAATCGCTGAGATAAGGCTTGGGGCGCTCAAGCTGATCGCCGCGAATGGCCTGGCCCACGAAATCCGCGCCGCGCGTGGGAACTTGCACGCCGGCGGCAAACGGATTGTTCCAGGAGCCGCCCACCGGTGGCGTGTTGGGCAAACTGTTGGCTTGGCCAAGGTATAAAAAGTTAGAGATGAAACCGCCATTTCCAAAATCCGTGGCTGCTGCGTTGACGCCGACAAAGGTGGTGAAAAAGATACCGGCTCCCACGCGGACGACGGTCTTCGGTGCCGGTGTCCAGGCGAAGCCCATGCGCGGCGAAAACTTCCAGTACTGAGGATTCTCCTGATAGCCGCCGGGCTGGATTTGCGTGAACTTGCCCTTGGCGCCGGTGAGCGGTTCGGTGGCGTTGAAATCGACATAGCCGATCTGGCCGAACTTTTCCGCGAAGGGCGTCTGGTATTCCCAACGCACGCCCAGATTGAGCGTCAGGTTGTTCGTGATGCGGTAATCGTCCTGCGCGAACAGGCTGTAATATTTCTGATACAGGAACAGCGGGTTGGTGATGGTAAGCGTGCCGGCCACAGGGATGCCCAGCAGCAAGCTGGCCAGGCCATTGCCGCCATTGAGCGTGGTGGTCTGCGGGTCAGGCCCTTGCGTGTAACTGCGATCGAAGTTGAACTGGCCGGCGGAATATTGCGAGTTATACGCGTTCAGGCGGATGAGCTGCAGGTCCGTGCCGAACTTCAGGTTGTGGCGCGTGCGGATCCAATTCACCTGATATTGGCCCTGCCAATTGTCCTGGGGATTCAGGGTGCGGGTGGGCCCGCCGAGTTGGCCGAAATCGTTCGGCGACGAACCGGTGACACTTAAGCCGGAGCCGGAGTTATAAGTTTGTATGTTGATGGCGGGGAACTGTTTGTAAGTGACGTACTTTAGAAAATCCTGAGTGAAGCCCAGCGAGGCAAGATCGTAATTCTGACTAACCGGGAAGCTGTTGAACTGCAGGCGCGTGTAGCTCAGCCGGAACTCTCCCAGCACATTGGGGCTGAAGGTGGAAGTAAGTCCGATCAGCGCGGAGGTGCCGGGGTTTGAGTTGATGGAGCGCGCCGCAAAAGCAGGGCTGGAGATGGAGCTGAAGTTTGAATAGGGCGCGTAACCTACGCGGCCAAAGATGCGCTCGCGTTCGCTGAAGTTGTGGTCCATGCGGACCAGGTAATTGTTTGTGTTGGTGATTGTCTTGCCGGTGGCGAGATAGTTCTGCACCAGTTGCGGCGTGTTGCCCTGGCGGTTCGGCAGCGGGTATAGCTTAGCGACATTCGCGGAGATGGTGTTGATGCGCGCGGTGGGGATGATATTGCCGGGGAAGGGATCGCGGATGAACTTGCCGGGATTGCTGGGGTCGGGGCGTGTTGTGAGCGGATCGTAAACTACGTCCAGGCGGCCGTTGCGGTCATAGGTCTGGGAGAAATCGCCGGAGCGCTGCGCCAGGGTGGGCACGGTATCGAGCACCTGATCTGGAGAGGCCGTGCGCGTGCCCTCGAAATTGAAAAAGAAAAATGTCTTGTTACGGCCGTCATAGAGCTTGGGCAACATCACGGGCCCACCGATGTTGCCGCCGAACACATTGCGTTGATAGAGCGCGATGGGGATACCGTTGCGATCGTTCTGCCAACTATTGGCGTTCAGATGGTTGTTGCGCAGAAATTCATAGGCCGTTGCGTGAAGCAGATTCGTTCCTGACTTTGTGGTGAGGATCGCCACGCCGCCGGCCACGCGGCCGTACTGCGCGCTAAAACTGGATGTTTCGAGCTTAAACTCCGAAACCGCTTCAACGGGGATGGAATAAGCATTGCCGGATTCGGTGGTGCCTCGGCTTTCCGCGCCATCGATGAGCACGCCATTTTGCTGCGCCAGGCCGCCTCCGATCTGCGCGGTGGTGACGCGCCCGATGACGCCGGCATTGTTTTGCTGGCCCTGCGTGGGGATGACGCCCGGAGCGAGCGCGGCAAGTGAAAGCGGGTCACGACCCAGCAGCGGTAGCTCCGCGACGGCGCGCGTGGTGACCACGGTATTCAGGTCAGAGCTTTGCGATTCAATCTGAACGGCTGTCGCGCTTACGTCCACCGCTTGTTGCACGCTGCCCACTTCCAGAATGGCGTCCTGCGTGGCGGCAAGGCCCGTGGTGAGCACCAGGCCAGTGACGCGTTCGGGGCGGAAGCCGTTCTTTTCGATGCGGACTTCATAGTTGCCCGGCGGGATGGAGGTGATGAAATACAGGCCGGCGCTGTTGGTAACGGTGCGCGTGAGAATGTTGGTGCCTGTGTTGCGCAAAACCACATCCACGCCGGCGATGGCCGATTGTGTTTTGTCGGTGACGGTGCCGGTGAGAGTGGCGCGTTCGCCTTGTGCCCAAAGCAGCGGGGCCGCGGCGAAAAGAAGAAAAGCAGCGGGAGAAAGACGGGTTCCGATCCGCATAATGGCGCGAATATATCACAGCGGAACATTAGAAAAGAAAATGGCCCGGCTCTTCTGCAATTGCAAAAGAGCCGGGCCTAGGTTCAGCAGCCGGCTTACTTAAAACAGCAGCTTGATGCCAAGTTGGATATTCCGCGGATCGCGCGTGGCCGTTACCTGACCGGTGCTGCCGGCGGTGGCGGTGGTCACCGCGGTGCTGGGGTTCGGTACGTTGATGCCACCGCTTACCGTCGCCCACTGCGTGTGGTTGAACGTGTTGAAGGTTTCCACCCGAAGTTGCGCGGAAAGCCGTTCCGTGATGCGCGTGTTCTTGTAAAGGGAAATATCCCAGTTGTTGATGCCCGGGCCGCGCAGGGCGTTGCGCCCCAGGTTGCCGAGCGAGCCTTGCGCCGGACGCGCGAATGCCAACGGGTTGAAGAAATTGAACCGCGTCTGCGTGTCCGGATAGATCTGGCCGCCGATATAATTCGCGCGCTGGCCGCTGGAACCGGCCAATGTGCCGGTGTCGCCATTGGCAGTCACGTTGATGGGAGTGCCGCTCCAGAAGCGAGTGATACCCGCCAGAGTCCAACCGCTGGCCACCGCTTTCACGAAGCCATTACCGGTGGTGAAGGACGGCATCTCATACACGTAATCGAAGTTGAAAACGTGCTTGCGGTCGAAGCCCGCGGGAGCGTAATCGCGCTTGCGGTCGTATGCGTAACCAATCGCGTTACCGTCCGCATCCGTTTCGTCGAGAGCCTTGGACCAGGTGTAACTGGCATTCATGGTCAGGTGCTTGGCGAAGCGGCGGCTCAGGCGAGTTTGCAGCGCGTTGTAATTACTGGTGGCTCCGAATTCCGTGAAGTTGACGCTCTGGAAACCGGTGTAGGGCCGCGCCGCGTTGTTAGTGAAATTCACGCTGCTAAGCACGGTGCTGCCGGGCGCCGTAGTGGAGTTCAAAGGTAACTGGCCCAGGTCGCGATTGTATTGCAAGTGACGATCGGCATTGCCTACGTATCCGATATCGAGGGACGTCTTGCCACCCAACTCGCGCTGGATATCGAACGACCAGGAATAAGTTGTGGGAATCTGGCCCTTCTTATCCACCGCTGTGACGTTCACCGGTGAGATGGCTCCTGTGGTGGCGAGCGAAGGCGAGAGTTGGTCAAGGTTGCCGCCGTAAACCTGCGGTGTGGCCACCAGAGGCGGGTTGCCCAGGCCACCGAAGTTATAGACATTCTGCTGTGCGCGTTCGTAGAATACGCCACCGCCCACGCGGATGGCAGTCTTTCCATCGCCGAACGGATCCCACGCAATGCCCAGGCGCGGAGCCCAATTGTTATAGCGATGATTTACGCCGCCCAAAGGCAGGCCGCCCGTTCCTTCCAGCACCAGGCCGTTGAACGCGTTCCCGCTGCCGGGGATGATGCTGCCGTTCAACACGCCGGGCTGGGTGTTGATTTTAACAGACTGGCTGCGGTCATACAGGTTCGGTTCGAAATAGCTTTGCAGGTATTGGCCGCGGGTGTAAGTGGGGCCCTCATAGGCCCACCGGATGCCATATTCCAAAGTCAGGTTCTTAGTTAGCTTCCAGCTATCCTGCACGTAAGCTTCGGTGGAGAAGAAGCGGAAGGAGCCATAATAAATCCCGCGTGTTTGCGAAGCGCTGGTGTAATTGCCCAGCAGCATGTTGGCGAAGGTGTTGCCGGTATCGTTCGGGTTGTTGGCGCTGGCGCCAAAGTTCAGATTCAGGGCATCGCTCCAGCCCGGCTGCTGTTTGTTGTCGTTGAAATTGAAATATACGCCGGTCTTGAACGTGTGCGCGCCGCGTGTATGCGTCAGGTTGTCGGTCCAGGCATAAGTCTTGCCTTCGCTGCGCCAGTTGGCCTGGAAAGGCGAAAAGCTGCAGGAACCGATGCCGCAGTTGAACGTGGGGAAGCGACTTCGAACGTTTTGGTTCGGGTAAAGTTCCTGGAATTTGAAACCAAGAGCGGTGCGGTCGAAGTTCGCGGTGGAGGTCCCCGGCACCACATCTACTACCTGTGTCAGGTGGTTATAGGCGAAGATCAGCTCATTCGTGGTACGCGGCGAAATCACATTGACCAGGTTCCATGACCAGCTGGCGCCCGGCTTTTCGCGGAATTGCGGGTAGACCGGGTACGGAGTGCTTCCAAAGATGCCGACGCCCTGCCGTTCCTGCTGCGCATCGTCAGCCCAGCGGAAGAAGAAATTCATGTTGGGATTGATGTTGTAATCCACGCGGGCCACTTTGGCGTTCTTATTGAACGTGTAGGTGTCCTGAAAGGGGAAACGCACCAGTTCAGGGCTGCCGGGTGTGGGCGCGGCCAGACCGCGATTCGGGAAGCTGAGCAGCTTGATGAACGCTCCCGCATTTTGATTCCATTGTGAAGGCGGCACCATATTGTTCGGATAAGGAGTGCCACCGATGGCGCGGCCGGACGAATCGCGCACGATGGTTCCGGGCTGGAAAATTGTGCCGACGGGAACGTTGTTGCTGCCGGCGATAATCTGCGGGCTGCCATCGGCATTGAAGCGGTAAAGCTGGCGGAAATCGCCATTCAGAATCTGCTGGCTGGGAATATCGATAAAGGTATTGGCGCCATTCGGGCGGGTAGCGCGCGTGCCTTCGTAGTTGAAAAAGAAGAAGAGCTTCTTGTGATCGCCCATTGAAAATTTCGGAATCAAAACAGGGCCGCTTAAGTTGCCGCCGAACTGATTGAACCGCAGCTTCGCAACCAGGCCCGTGGTGTCGAACGGCTTGCGCGCGTCCAGGGCATCGTTGCGGAGGAACTCATATGCGGTGCCATGGAATTGGCTGCCGCCGGATTTTGTGTTAATGGAAATCATGATGCCGGGGTTGCGGCCGTATTCCGCGTTGAAAGCGCTGGTCTGCAGCTTAAATTCGCCTACCGCGTCCAGGCTGATCTGCGTATACTGGCCGTCATTCGCGCCCACGTCCGTATTAATCGCGCCATCCAGAAACACATTGTTGCTGCTGCCGCGCTGGCCATTCACGTTGAACGAATTTGTGTTGTTGAAGGCGAGCCGGAAATCGCTTGAATCGTTCGAAACAACGCCAGGAAGTGTGCGCATTAGCGATTGAAAATCGCGCCCGTTTAGTGGAGTTTCCGTCACCTCTTTCGAACTGATGACGAAAGATTTCTGCGCGGTGGTGGTCTCCACGGTAGAAATCTGGGTCTCAACGGAAACCGAATCCGTCAATTGGCCAAGGTCGAGCGACAATGTGCCCAGGTTGAGAAGTTGGTTCTGATCGAGAGTGATGTTTTTGGTTTCGAAAGTCTTAAAACCGGTTGCTTCAATCTTGACCGTGTATTGGCCCGGAAGAAGTGGCACTAGATAAAAAACGCCCTCGCGATTGGTAGTGGTTTCGCGGGCTACGATTTGCTTCGCCTGATCGAAGGCACGCACGGTGGCGTTCGGAAGGCTGGCTCCGCCCGAATCGCGGACGGTTCCCTGGATGGATCCTGTTTGTGCTTGTGCGATGCCTGCGCATAGCAAAAGCGTTGATGTGAGTACTGCAAATGAAAAACGAGACATGGTTCTCCTGAAATGTACAGCTTTGCTCGATTGTATTTCAATTTAACTAAAATGCAAATTCACAAGGCAAATTTCACGCTGGCTGGATTGCCTTTGGCAGGGGAAATTGCGTGGGCGAACAAAAGGCGAATGCAGTGCTATGCTGATTCCTGGAAATGTCTTCTCAGCCTGTGTTGGAAAAACTTCGTGAACGGCTCCGTTGTCTGGAAGACACGCACCGCCGCTTCTCTCGCACAATTCCGGTTTCGGATGCCGTTGACCGTTGGCTGCCGCAGGGCGGTTTGCCCGCCGGGTGCATTCATGAAGTGAAAGGCGCAAGCCTGGCGAGTGCCCTGGCATTTTCTTCTATTATTTCGGCGCGCATCGCCGGAGACCAGGGCAACGTGATCTATGTCTCGCCTGACCGTTCCCTGTTTTCCTTGGGTCTTCTTCCTTACGGAATCAAACTGGAGCAGCTTCTTCTGGTATCGGCAAGAAGGCCGCAGGACCGCTCCTGGGCCATGTTGGAAGCGCTTCGCTGCCCGCAGGTGAGCGCCGTGATTACCGTATTGGAAGGCGCGGATTTAACAGCTTCACGCCGCCTGCAACTTGCCGCGGAAAGCAGCGGAGCAACCGGCTTCCTTCTTGGCAAAGCCACGTCCGCCCCCATCGCCGCACCCATCACGCGGTGGAAAGTTTCCTCTCAGACGGGGCGGCCAGGGCAAAGGTTCGATCAGCCAATCTGGAAGCTGGACCTTCTCTATTGCCGCGGCGGACAGCCCGGCAGTTGGACCATCGAATGGCGCAATCGCGAATTGAACCAACTGTTGCCACAACTGCCAGCGCAACAGCTTCAAGAGGCTCTGGCGGGATGAAATGGCGCGGCATTTTCTTTGTCTTTTCTGTCCCGATATTCCTGTCTGCCCCGATATTCCCGGTGGCCGGCTGAAGCAATTGGTGGAATGGTGCGACCGCTATTCGCCCCTGGTAGCCGCCGATGGGTGCGACGGCATTGTTCTCGATATCACCGGCTGCTCTCATCTGTTCGGGGGAGAAGGCACGCTCCTGCTGGACATTCAGTGGCGTTTTCACAAGATGGGCATCGAATCCCGCGGAGCCATCGCCGATACATGGGGCTCTGCCTGGGCGCTGGCGCGCTATAGCAATAGATCCATTGTTCATGGAGAGAATGCCGATGCCGCGCTTGCGAACATGCCCGTGGAAGCGCTTCGTCTTCCTGCTGACGTTGTTCTGAATATGCGGCGGCTCGGCCTTTCCACCGTCGCCTTGGTAAAGAAAATTCCTCGCACATCGCTCGCCGCTCGATTCGGGCCCGCCCTTCTGCTGCGGCTCGACCGGGTCTTTGGCAAATCTGAAGAGCCGTTTACTCCGTGGCGGCCGCCGGCAGCGCACCGTGCCTCACGAATTCTTGCCGAACCGGTTTCAACGGTAAGTGCAGTGGAATATGTGCTGCGCGATTTGCTGCAGGAAATCTGCGACAGCTTCGAAAAAATGCACCTGGGTTCGCGGCACATGTCCCTGGCCTGTTACCAGCCCGATGGAACTGTCAACCAATGCGCCGTTCGTACTTCGAAACCTACGCGTTCCATCCGCCATCTGATGAATCTTTTTGGTGAAGAGTTACCTAAGCTGAAATCCGGCTTTGGGTTTGAAACCTTCGTTCTCTCCGTGCTGGATGTGGAAGCGCTGGATGCGAAACAACTCAGTTTTTTACAAACGAACCCGGTCGATGAAGAGCAGTCTTTCGATGCGCTTGTGGATCGGTTCGGCATGAAATTTGGGTTCCAAGAGGTGAACCGCATCGTGGTTCGAGAAAGCTATCTGCCGGAACATGCGGTGGAGCTGTCCCCAGCTAGCGTCCCCGCGGCGGTAAGCGCGGAGTGGCCGGCTTATCGCATCCGCCCGGTTCGCCTTATCGATCCTCCCATGCGCATTGAAGTCTCCATCCTGATTCCCGGCGAATCTCCGGTGCAATTTTTTATCGGCGAAAGCAGACATCGCATCGTCCGTTCCGAAGGGCCGGAGCGGCTTACCGGCGAATGGTGGCGGGACAAATGTTCGCATTGCAGAGCGCGCGATTACTACCGCATCGAAGACACACAGGGCTTCCGGTTCTGGATCTTTCGCGATGCTTCCGAACACTGGTTTCTTCACGGGCATCTTGCTTAGCAACACATGCGCAATTATGCCGAGTTACAGGTATCTTCTAACTTCAGTTTTCTTGCCGGCGCATCTCATCCGCAGGAGTTAGTGGCGGCTGCTCATGAATATAAGTTTCCCGCAATCGCGCTTACAGACCGCAATACGCTCTCCGGCATTGTTCTGGCGCATTCCACGTTAAAGGAGAGTGCAAGCAAAACCAGATTCATTGTAGGTTGCCGTCTTTGTCTTTCGAACGGAGAGAGCCTTCTCTGTTATCCAACGAATCGTAAGGCATACGGCAATTTGACACAGTTACTTACGCTGGGCCGCCGCAGGGCACAGAAAGGCGAGTGCATTCTGGAGTTGGCGGATGTCGCGGATCGTGCGGAAGGGCAGCATTTTATCCTTCCGTTCCCACAAGTCCTTACCGGCTGCGCAAGAGCGCACATACAAAGCTGCGCCACTCTGTTTTCAGGGCGGCTTCATCTTGCGTTGAGCCACTCCTATCGCGGTGACGACAAGCAGTGGATTCATACCATAGCCGCTTTCGCCCGTTCGCTCTCGATCCCCACCGTCGCCACTAACGATGTTCTTTACCATTACCCGGAGCGTAAGATGCTTCAGGATGTGGTGACCTGCATTCGCGAAAAATGCATGTTGACCGAAGCGGGCTTTCGCCTAGACGCCAATGCCGAGCGCCACTTAAAGCCGCCGGCGGAAATGATGCGGATTTTCGAAGCATGGCCGGAGGCTCTGGAAGCAACCATGTACATTGCGGACCGCTGCCGCTTTTCGCTCAATGAGCTTCGTTATGAGTATCCCGAAGAGGTTGTGGAACCGGGAATATCGGCCTTCGAAGATCTGAGGCGCCGCACCTTGGCTGGCGCAAAGGTCCGTTATGGCGGTGATGTTTCCGAAGCCGTCACAAGAAAAATCGAGCATGAACTGAAGTTGATTGCCGAATGCGAATACGCGCCTTACTTTCTCACCGTTCACGAAATTGTGAAGTTTGCGGCAAGCAAGAAGATTCTGTATCAAGGGCGCGGATCGGCTGCGAACTCCATTGTTTGTTACTGCCTGGGTATTACGGAAGCAGATCCCGTGGCGCGCGGCTTGCTCTTTGAAAGGTTTATCTCAGCCGCCCGCAATGAGCCGCCCGATATCGATGTCGATTTCGAACATGAGCGGCGTGAAGAAGTTATCCAGCACATCTATGAAAAGTATGGCCGCGAGCGCGCCGGCTTGACCGCCACCGTGGTGCATTACAGAAAAAAGCGCGCCATCAATGAAGTATCGAAGGTGCTGGACCTGGCCGGCAACACTTCACCGGAGCGCCGTGAGTTGGCTATCGGACTGATGAATCAACTGGTCGGTTTTCCGCGCCATCTCTCGCAACATGTGGGTGGATTCGTCATCGCGCGCGGCCGTCTGGATGAACTTGTCCCCATCGAAAACGCCCGAATGAAAGACCGCACCGTCGTGCAATGGGATAAGGACGATATCGACGAATTGGGAATGATGAAGGTGGACATTCTCGGCCTGGGAATGCTCAGCGCGATTCGCCGGGCGTTCGATCTGATGAAGCTTCACTACGCGAGAGAACTTACACTGGCAACTATTCCGCATGAAGATGAAGCCGTATACACAATGCTGCAAAATGCGGATTCCATCGGAGTCTTTCAAGTGGAGAGCCGCGCGCAGCAAAGTATGTTACCGCGCCTGAAGCCGAAGACGTTTTATGACTTAGTCATTGAAGTAGCTATCGTTCGTCCGGGACCGATACAAGGTGACATGGTCCACCCGTATCTTCGGCGTAGGGAAGGGAAGGAGCGGGTGGAATATCCCAGTGCGGAATTGGAGGCAGTTTTGGGCAAAACGTTAGGCGTCCCGCTCTTTCAGGAACAAGCCATGCAGATTGCCATTATCGGGGCTAACTTTACTCCGAACGAAGCGGATGAAATGCGCCGGGCACTTGCTACGTTTCGTCATTCAGGTAAGATCTCCTTACTTCGCGAACGGTTCCTGACTGGCATGCGTAACAATGGCTATCTGCCGGAGTTTGCGGAGCGCTGCTTCAGCCAGATTGAAGGGTTCGGCACTTACGGGTTTCCCGAAGCGCATGCCCTTTCGTTCGCCAACCTGGTTTACGTTTCCGCGTGGATCAAATTCCACCACCCCGACGTCTTCTGCGCGGCGCTATTGAACAGTCAACCCATGGGCTTCTATGCTCCCGCTCAACTGGTGCGTGACGCTCGAGAGCACAAGGTGGAAGTGCGTCCGGTCGATGTCAATCACAGTAATTGGGAGACAACGCTGGAGCCAGTTGAGAACTCAAGCCTTCATGCAATCCGGCTGGGATTGCATATGGTCTCCGGCCTGCCGGAAAAAGACGCGCAAGCTCTGGTCGAGGCGCGAGGAGCGGGGTACCGCACGCCTTCTGAAATGGCAAGACGAGCAGGATGTAGCCGCCGCGCTCTGGACCGTTTAGCGCAAGCCGACGCGTTCGCCTCAATCACAGCAGGCCGCAGACAGGCGCTTTGGAAAACCAGCATTCTGGATGGAAAAATTCCGCCCCTGTTTGCAGGGATGGAGTTGTTCGAAGATCCCGATGCAGACCTGCCGCCTACCACGGGAAGTCAGGAAGTGCTGGCCGATTACCTAGCCACCGGCCTTACCTTGCGTGAGCATCCTTTGACGTTCCTGCGTCCTTGGCTGAAAGCAAGAAGAGTGACTACGGCGAAAGATTTGAAGACGACGGCGAACGAGAAACACGTGCTGGTGGCCGGGCTGGTGTTGTTTCGCCAGCATCCGCAGACAGCGAAAGAAACCATTTTCCTGACGATTGAAGATGAAACGGGAGCGTCGAACATCATCGTGTGGAAGCGCGTGCACGAAAAATATCATGCCGCCGTTTACCGGGGAAAGCTGCTGGCCTGCCAGGGTGTGGTGCAGCGGGAGGGGCAAGTGCTGCACGTTGTCGCGCGACATGTGTGGGATTGGTCGGCGCAGCTCAAACATCTCGACCCGCGGCAAGACGCCCCGGCGCTGCCTGCGCGCAGCCGTGACTTTCGTTAAAACTTTGCCGAAAGCCGCCGATAAGGCTTATAGGATATGACAGTGAATGCCTTAACTGCGGCCGCAATTGGTTTCGACCGCGCGGAAACCCAACTGAGCAGCGCAGCCTTGGCTCTCTCCAATGCCTCATCGCCTGTCGATGGTGGAGGAGGCGATATTACCGAACTCAGCACGGCAATGCTGTCCCTGATCGAAGCGCGTAACACGGCCGCAATCAGTGTCAAGATCGCCCACACGGCGGACGACATACAAAAAAATCTGCTGAGCCTATTGGCTTAATCCGGAACTGAAAATGCTGGCCTAAGCGCGGAGGCCAAACAATGGCAAAACTCACGACCGCCAAGAAGAACAGTGAACCGAACACGGATTTTGGTTTGCCGGAACAACGAAAATATCCTATGCCGGATGCCACTCACGCTCGCAATGCAAAGGCGCGTGCGTCACAAATGGAGCAGCAGGGAAAACTCAGCGCCGCGGATAAGAAGAAGATCGACGCGAAGGCCGGCCGTATTTTAGGGCATAAGGCCTCTTGACCCGGCAATTCAGCCGGTCCTCCGCGAAACCAGCCATTTTGAGGGCGCGAATCACTTTCCGCGCGATAAGGGAAGGGAGCTTGGCCATCCTATGCGGAAGTTGAGAATGGCACCGTAACTCTCGCCTGGAATGACCGGCGCCACACATTTCTGAACCTTGCCAACCACCTTGTCGTAATCTAAGAGGCTATGGCGAATGCCAACAATCTGGTGATCGGCCTCGGCGGCACCGGCGGAAAAATTATTCGCTCGCTCCGCAAGGCCATTTACCAAAATTTCCGTAGCGATCAGCCCAAAGCTGCCAACGTTCGCTACCTTTACGTCGATTCCAGCGACGAAATGATGAAGCATGACGACGCCAGCTGGAAAATTCTGGGGCAAAGCGTCCAAATTCCGCTTTCCAGCCAGCTTCTCATTTCCGGCCTCAATCTCGGCTCGGTTTTGGACAATGTCGGCAGCTTCCCCGGAATCGCGCCGTGGATTGGCGACCGCGAAGCCTTCCGCGACCTGTTGAATTCGGCTAATGCCGCCAACGTGCTGGGCAGTCAAAAGCGCCACCTAGGCCGTTTTCTTTTTGCGTGCCAAGCCGCCAAATTTCGGGAGCGGCTGCAAACGCTGGTGCGTGAAATGGAGGTGGGTGGAGTTTCGGGAACCACCTTCCACGTCTGCCTCGGTCTGGCCGGGGGCACGGGCAGTGGCTGCGTGGTGGATGTGGTTTCCCAAATCCGCGCCCTGAATCCAGACAAGAACAGCCGCATCATGATCTACGCGCTGCTGCCCGACCGGACACCGCCGGCAAATCGCGCTCAACCCAATTACCATTCGAACGGTTACGCGGCTCTGCTGGAACTGAACGCTCTGGCCAACGGCACCTGGCGTCCTCACGATATTTCAGGTACGGTCAAAGACCGCCTGTTCATCCAGGACCCGTTTAACATCTGCTATCTCTTCTCCGATGAGAACGAAGAGCGCATCAAAGTGGATCTCGATAAAGAGCTTCCCGATATGGTGTCGTCGTTCCTCTACCAGAAAATCGTAGCCGCCGCTTCCATGACGTGGGATTCGCTGCGCCGCATGGAAACTTACGAAAATATGGACCCGCGGCCCGAAGAGTCTCCCATCAGCAAACGCGCCGAGCGCTCACGCCTCTTCGCCACCTTCGGGATCAAGCAGGTAGCGTATCCAGAGGAAGAGATCCACGAGTACATGACGTATCAGTTGGCGCGTCAGGCGGCGCTTCAACTGCAATACAACCGTTGGTCGGAAACTACCGGATTTCTGGACGAATCGGCCAACCAATCGTTCAACGAATTCGTTCGCCAGAAAGACACGCTGGAGCGCTGGCGCTTGACCGATGAGCACCTCACGCTCTCCGTCGGCATTCTTCCCGACGAAGCGAACAATCGCCGCTGGAAGCCCATCCCTCAGTTCTGGATGGATCTGCAACCCAATTTCCAGGCACAGGTTCGCGAATCGTTCGCCAGCGACGAGCGCGTCTGGATCGCTCAACTCTCGAAGATGTACCGGCAGGCCTACGACGAGAATTACCGCGATCTGGGCGTCAAGAAATTCTACGAAACCAAGCGGGCCGACGCGAAAGATCAGGCTCGCGAATTGCGGTCGCGCATGGAACGCGATCTGTTTCAGGATTGGGCCAACGGCACTCGTTCCGCTCAGGATACTTCGCGCCTGATAGCCGCTGTTCTGGCTCTTCTTGTGGAACGCGACCATACGGTCGATGACCGCATACAGAAGCTGGGCGATCAGATTCAGGAGACACAAACGCGCGTCAAAGCGGTTGGCCTGGAATGGGCTGGAATCAACTGGGTAAGTGCGGTAATGGGCAAGCGCGGCGATTTGTTCAATGCTCAGGCGCAGCACCTTACGCAGCTCTATACGCTGCAAACTCAGCTGGACGCATTTACTTATTCCAAGTACCTGATGCAGTTCCTCACCATGGAACTGAATGACCTGGCAAACGAAATTTCGCGCGCCGCAAGCACCATTGAGGAAGCCACCAAGAGTTTCACCGGCGGCATCGATGCACGCCTTGCTGACAGCGGTCAGGATGACCTTAAGAAACAGGTGGTTCGTTTCTATAAACCGGAAGTAGTAAAAGATTTCGTTAAGTCTTTGGTGCGGGACAAAGCCCTCCAAGCCAAGCAGACGTCTGCCGTTCGCCAGCAACTTATTGCGCTGCTTGGTGACAACTTGACCTTTACTTCGTTTAACGTCCGCATCCCGCTTGAAAAGTTTAAGGCCACCTTGGAAAGCACTTGCGAACGAAACGCCAGCGAGGCGCACAATACTTACGTTGCCGAAAGCAAAGACCGGCCGCGCATCCTCGGCGTAAGTGTGATGGACCGGCTGAATCGCGAATACGGCGGTAACCCGGAAGCGTTGCGCAGTTACGTAATCGGCATCCTTTCTCACGCGAAGAACTATGTGCGCTTCAATGGCAATGAGGAAGGCAAGCGCGGGCCCGGAACCTTCGGCCAGAAAGTCTCCGCACTTACTATCATTCTTCCGGATTCACAAGAGCTTCCCGAATTTCGCGACAAGCTGCGCATGGAATTTATGCAGAACGCGCAAACAGCGGCCAAAGAGATTACCGCCAGTTCCGGCCGCCAAAGCGAAATCACCCTGGTTACGCTCACCAACCTTTTTCCCGCCCGATATCTTGAAGATGTGGGTTTCCTGCAGGAGCGCTATCGCCAACGCACCGGTGGCTCCGATGGCGCGCAGGCACGCTTCGAACTTCATACCGAAGGCGACGGAACCCAGTTCTCCGATTTGTTCATGCCGGAAGCCGATCCCAAACGGTACCTGGCCCATCTGCTCATTGCCAAGGGTATGGGCTTGGTGCAAGTCCTCGAAGACCCCGACACCGGTTTGGGCGGCCTCTATCTGCTCTCGAAGGACGAGCGCGGTTTAGACCGCGACCCCATGAAGCTCGGCAAAGATTTTAACGAAGCCTGGGCTTCGCCCAATGCGGAAGCTTCAGACGCGCTCGCAACAGCGGTGACGCAGTCTCTTGCTTCTCAATTTCTTCACCAGTCGAAACGCGACGAACTTGGCGGCAAGGTGATTGCCGAGTTGGAAGCGGTAAAGACGGAACGCAAGAATCCACTCGACAAAACAGTGCGCGCCTACTCAGACGCCGCGCGCCTCGCCGACTCCATCCTCCAGCAAAGGTAGACAACGCTCATGACGACGCGAACAGGAAAATGCACCAATTTTGGACTCTGCACCAAGGCCGATGTACGCGAGATACAAAGTCTGCCCGATGGGGCCGACTTCGTTTGCAGCGAATGCAAGCGCGCGCTGACTCCTTTGCGGGAGGAAAACAAACGGAGTGCGGGCTTACCTCTTCCGCTACTGCTGCTGGGCGCGCTTTTTGCTCTCATGATTGGCGGCGGTCTTTATTACTTCAACTCCAATCGCGGCCATAGCGAAAGCACGCCCGGCGCAGCCATGCCTTCGGGCCAAAAAGGGTCCGTGCTGCTGCGGCTTAGCGGTTCCAACACCATTGGCGCCCAACTTGCGCCAGCGCTGGTGGATGCCTGGTTAGCCAACCAGGGCGTAACGTCCATCCATAGAGAGACAACGGGAACCGAGGAGATGCGGATCTCTGGCACTAAAGACGGCCAGCCGGTCTCGGTGGAAATCAGGGCACATGGCAGCTCGACCGCCTTTACGGATCTGGGCGCTGGTTCGGCCGATTTAGGTATGGCCTCCCGCAAAATCAAAGCTGGCGAAGCCGCCGAGCTTCAGGCTAAGAACCTGGGAGACCTTACGTCTAACGCCTCAGAGCGCGTGCTGGGCCTGGATGGCGTGGCCGTCGTAGTGAATGAGGCAAACTCGACGGACAGCATGACCGTTCAGGAAGTAGCGGCCATTTTCACCGGCACGGGCTCCAAGCAGATGACACTTTACGCTCGCGACGATAAGTCCGGCACATATGACACATTCAAGGATCGAGTTCTAGGAACCAAAGCCCTTGCGTCTGGGGCGAACCGCATCGAAGACAGCAGGAAACTTGTGGAAGCCGTCGCCGCCGATCGCAATGCCATTGGCTTCGTCGGCCTTCCCTATGCCAGCGGAGCGAAGGTGCTGGCCATTTCCGAACGGGGTACGGCGCCGCTGATTCCAAACGTGAATACCGTACGCACCGAGTCGTACGCGCTTAGCCGCCGCCTATATCTCTATATGCCCGCGAACGCAAAGCCGGAAGCGCGTGAGTTTGCCCGATTCGCGCTTAGCGCCGGCGGCCAGGAGATTGTCGATAAAATCGGCTTCGTCGGCCAGCGGCCTGACCTGATCACGGATGGCCCTTCGAAGATCATGAATTTGCCGGGCGACCGGCTCAGCGTAGACTTCCGCTTCCGCACCGGCAGCAGTGAGCTCGATACCAAGGCTGTGGACGACATCAAGCGAGTCTCCGCCGCGATGAACTCACAATATAGCGGACGCGGACTGATGCTGGTCGGGTTTGCCGACAACACGGGTACGCCCAGCGGCAATCTGCAGCTTTCGAAGAATCGCGCTCAAGCCGTTTCAGAGCAGATGAAACGCCAGGGCATTACGCCCGTACTGGTTACCGGCTTCGGCCAGGAGCTACCGGTAGCGGATAACAGCAATCCGGACGGACGCGAAAGGAATCGGCGCGTCGAAGTGTGGTTGCGCAAGTAGCCGAATTGCTCAGAACTGCGCAAGAGCATAGCCCGTGCTGCGACCCCCTCCGGAAATCTGCTTCAGAACGCCTCGGGCCACCAGCGCCAGGATGTCTCGATAGCTGTGCGCCGTCTATGGCGCGGCCTTGATGCCGCGCTTCACGCCCGTCGGAGACCAGCGCCGGTTTAGTAAACTGTGAGGAACAAATGCCCCGCGTTTTTGGGTGGACTTCGGTTTTCGCAATTGGCGTTTTCTGCGCGTCCACCCTCTTCGGCCAAGCTTCGGGGTCTGACACGCTGACCGTCAACGTGCCCGCAACTTCGAACCCCTATCTGTCGGGAATGCCTTCCGGCACGAAAGCGCGAGTGGGGGATAGCGCCCCCCAGCAGTCTCCGGTACTGGTGCCGCGCTCTCTGTCTTACGCGGTTGCGGTCACCTTTGCCGCCGTGGGCGCCGTCGAGCATACGCCTGCCTGCCCTCCCGGTTGCTACGGCCCAAATGGCGCCGAACCGGCAAAGCATCAGGATGGCGCCGAACATGGGATTTCAGATAGCAGCGCGCCCATGGACGCCTTGGTGGGCGTGTTCCTCAGCGATGAACAGCCGGACCGTGGCGCGCCGCCGCAAACCCTCGATCTACGCGAGAGCGGCGGGGGTACTCCCAATATCTGGCTGCAATTGAAGCAGGTATTCTTTATCGGCGATGGAAAAAACAAAAGCGGCATTCCGCGCCGGTATCTGGTGCCCGCAAGAGCCACCAGGCTCTATCTTGGCGTGATGGACGGGTATGAATGGAATAACAATTCCGGCTCGTTCACCGCGACCGTGGCGATTGAGCGCTACCAAGTTGACACGTTCGCCGTAGATTCCAACATCAACTTCGCTAAGTGGGCTTGTCTCCCTGACCGCGCTCGTTGCACGCCGGATCGTCCGGTAGCGGAAGAAGAAGCTCCGGGCGAGTTCCACGTGATCCTGCCCGCCTCCTCAGAGTGGAGCATCAGCGTGCCTGACCCATCCGGCAAAGCCGCAATTCATGCTGCGGAGGGAACAGTGTGCCTCAGTCCCGGCACGTGCACGGGCCCGCAAGGCGCCGGGAGCGCTGCAGGTCTGGGCTTTCTTGCGCCAAATAAGCCCGCCGGCGCGCTCATTACCAAGGCGATCGATGGGCGCATGTACTTTTCGGTGAATCACCGTGCGGGAGCGCCGTTTCGCGATCACGAAGGCTACTTTGAATTCGACGTAAGTACCCGGCACTAAGCGGGGGCTATGACAACCTTCGGGGTCTGACTCGCTTGCCATCCTTAGTAGACTAATCGTCGAGGCGTTCCCATGCCGCACCGAAGCGTTATGGCTGAGCGATCCCGAAATCCTGGCGGGACGCCGTGTTTTCGCGGCACTCGCGTGCCGGTCAATTCCTTGATCGACTACTTAGAAACAGGCGGCAACCTTGACCGGTCCGGGATGAGAATCTTGCTCGATGAAAACCTGCGGCGCAAGTTAACGGGACTGCTGGTTGGCCAAAAACTTGCCGTACCAGCAGAACCTTGGGGAGCGACATCAAGAGGTTTTGCCACCCTCAACGCAAGGACTCTCGATGAGATCAGCTCCAGCGAAACGGAACTATGCGCCCACACCGACGTCCTAACTGAGTTGAAAATTTGGCTCCCCGATATGGATTCGAACCACAATTCACGGCGTCAAAGGCCGCTGTCCTACCATTAGACGATCGGGGAATTCAGTGCGGAACTTGCACCTTCAGCGTACCGCACCACTCGCCCCCATTCAACCGCTCCCGCTCGCGCTACCATCGTCATCGGAAGCCAATCCTGGCCGGTGCTGGGCACGGACTTCAAACCCGATGTGCGGCATGCAAATGTCGCGGGTGGGTTCGACACCCACTGGCTTCCGCCACCTCCCTACCGCACTGGCTCCAGCTTCGGCGCACACAACTGCACCAGCCCGAACGCGATCAGATAGAACGTCCCCGCCATAAAAAACAGCGTCAAATAGCTGCCCGTATATTGCAAAATCAACCCAGCCGAAGCCGCCAGCGCCATGCCCCCCACTGACCCCGCCGCGCCGCCCAGCCCCACCACCGTACCCACCGCGTTGCGCGGAAACATATCGCTTACCAGCGTGTAAGCGTTTGCCGACCATCCCTGATGGGCCGCCGTCGCCAGGCTCAGCACCGCCACCGCGTACCAGACATTGCCGGACTGCGTCACCGTCACAATCGGCGCCACGCACAGCGCACAAAGCAGCATTGTGGTCTTGCGCGCCTTGTTCACGCTCCACCCGCGCCGCATCAAATATGACGACAGCCACCCTCCGCCTACGCTGCCAACATCGGCCGACAAATAAACAATCACTAGCGGCGGCCCAATCTTATCCAGCGTAAGGCCGAACCGCGCGTAGAAAAACTTCGGCAGCCAGTATAGATAGAACCACCAGATCGGGTCCGTCAGCACCTTGGCGAAAATGAACGCCCAGGTCTGGCGAAGCCCGATAATCGCGCCCCATGACGGAGCCTTGCCCGTGTCCGGCGGGTCGCTCCGGATCAACGCCAATTCCGCGGGGGAAACGCCGGCGTGGGCTTCCGGTTTCCGGTAATAGACCACCCAGCAGACCAGCCAAACCAGGCTAAAAAAACTAGTTGCCACGAACGCCGCGCGCCAGCCATAACGCAGCGCCACCCAAGGCACCATCAGCGGAGCGATCACGGCCCCAATATTAGAACCGGCATTGAAAATTCCCGTGGCCAGCGCGCGTTCCCGCCGTGGAAACCAATCGGCAACCGTCTTGATCGCCGCGGGAAAGTTGCCGCTTTCCCCCAGGCCCAGACAGAAGCGCGCCACTCCAAAGCCGAGTGTGGATGAGACCAGGGCATGCCCCGCCGCAGCCATGCTCCACCACCCAATCACGATGGCATAACCGCGCCGCGTCCCCAGGTAATCCATCACGCGGCCCATCAACAGCAGCCCAATCGCATACGCGGCCTGAAACGCCGTGATGATGTAGCCGTATTGCGCCTCGGTCCAGCCGATCGTCTTTTGCAGGTCAGGCGCCAACAAACTAAAGACCTGCCGGTCAATATAGTTAATGGTCGTGGCGAAAAACAGTAGCGCACAAATTCGCCAGCGCGTGTTTGTCAGAAAGGTCTCAGTGGGGGACGGCAGGCTAACATCATCTCCCATTTCCCTAAGCGCCATCGGCTTTTCGCTGGCTATAATATCGGGGTGAATCGAAAAACGCTGTTGGCGCTTTGTTCCATCCTGCTGGCGGGGTGCTCCAGTTCGTCCGATAGCCCTTCCGCCGAACGCGCCGCTGCCACCCCGGAACCGCCCACAAAATCCATCATCGCCATGAGCGATCCGAACGCTAAGGCTTACTTCGTTAAAGATGTAAGCGATGGCGCGGATTCCGGCGGCTGGCGTTGGACCTTCGACCGGCCGGAGCTTCGCTTCTTCCTGAAGAAAGTGGACGGAGTTCACGCCGTTGCCGATTTCTCCATCGCCGGCGACACCATCAAAACCACTGGCCCAGTTACTGTCTCCTTCTATGTGAATGACAAGCTTGTCTCCGCGGAAAAGTACACTAAGGCGGGCACTTATCATTACGATAAGTTGGTTCCCGCGGGATTGATACAGGCAGATAAAGCCACCACGTTTGCCCTGGAGCCGAAGCCCATCTGGGTTGCTCCCGGCGATGGTAAGCATCTTGGCTTAATCCTGGTTCGGGCCGGGTTTGTTTCTTAGTCCGGCTTACTCTCCATCGTGTTAGCCATCCTCCCCATTCTGCTGGGATGGCTCTTCACCGTCGGCGTGAGTTATGCGGCCGGCTATATTCTGTTGGGCATTGTTCCCCAAAAACTCTTCAAACAGGAACAACACTTTTTCCGGTTTGTGCTGGGCTCGGCCGGCCTAAGTCTGATTGTCTTTCTACTTACCGCGGCAAACCTGGCCTATACAGGCGTCTTTGTCGCGGCCGGCATTCTCATCTTTGTAGTTGCCCTGCTGAGAAGCCGCCGGCCGGTGCCGCAAACCATCCCGCTGCCGGATTTTCCCTGGCTCTGGAAAATCACCTTTTGGCTTTCGCTCACCGTCTTTGGCGTTTACTATTTCGTTCACGCCCTGGCGCCGGAAACAAGCCCCGATGGATCCACATACCACTTGGGAATCGTGGCGCGCTACCTTCGCCAGCACGGGTTTGGGCACATCACCACGGATATGTACGCCAACTTATCCGAAGGCGTGGAAATGCTTTTCATGGTGGCATTCTCGCTTGGCAGGCACTCCGCCGCCGCGCTGGTGGAGTTCACGTTTTTGCTCATGCTTCCCTGGGGCATGCTGAGTTACGCGCGCAGAATCGGCTTACCCCAAGCCGGTGTCCTGGCCGCACTGCTGGTTTACGCAAGCCCCGTCTTCGGCATGAGCGGCACCATCGCCTATAACGACGCCGCCGGTGCATGTATCCTGTTCGCCACCTTCTATGCGCTCCAAATCTGGGCGGAAACGCAAGCTGTCCGTTGGATCCCGGTAGTAGGCTGCCTGGCTGGCTTTTGCTTCGGGGCCAAATACACTCTCTTTCTCGCGTTGCCTTTCGCCGGTGTTTTCATCCTCTGGAAATTGTGGCGCGCGCATAAGCCAGTGCTGCGGCCACTTCTTGTTTACTCGGCCTGCGCTCTCGTCATGGTGGCGCCGTGGACGGCCAAAAATTGGGTCACCGTGCGCAATCCCTTTTCGCCGTTCGCGAATCGGGTCTTCCCAAACCAGTACATCACGCCCCAATTCGAGCAGGAATATTCTGAGCTGATGCGGAACCGCGAAGGCCTTCCCACGGCGCAGCGGCCGCTCGATCACATCGTGCAAGGCGGGCGCACATCGGGCCTCCTCGGGCCTGTGTTTCTGCTGGCGCCCTTGGCTCTGCTCGCGCTTCGTTTCCGCACCGGGCGCCAACTGCTGCTGGCCACCCTGGTGTTCCTGCTTCCTTCTTATACCAATGTAGAAACGCGCTTTCTCATGGCCATGCTTCCGTTCCTGGCCCTGTCGCTCGCGATGGCGGTCTCCAGCGTCCCCGCTGGTGTTCCCATCGTGCTTGCATTCCACCTGCTGACTGCCTGGCCTGCTTCCGTGCGTTTGTACGCCGCCCCCTTCGCCTGGCATCTTAGGGATTTCCACCCCTCCGAAGCCTTTCGCCTCATTCCGGAAGCCACCACGCTTCGCAAGCGGCTGCCGGAAATTCAGATTGCCGAACTGCTTGACCGGGAAACGCCAGCGAACTCGCGCATCTTCACGTTCAGCAACCCGCCTGAGGCCTATACTTCGCGCGAGATTATCGTGAAATATGAATCCGCGCTCGGCAACCGGCTCGGCGAAGTGCTGTGGACGGCGCTCAACCCTGAGTTTCAGCCCAAGCGCGAATACAGCTTCAACTTTGAACCGCTCTCACTCACTGCCTTCCGCGTGGTCCAGACTGCCAGCCATCCATCGGACGTGTGGAGCATCGCGGAACTGCACGTCTGGGACGGCGAAACGGAACTGGAGCCTGACCGGTCATGGTCGTCCACGGCTTCGGCGAATCCTTGGAACACGGGCTTTGTTTTCGACCGGCAGCTCGTCACGCGATGGTCCACCGTTCAGGCCATTCGTCCTGGCATGTATCTGGAAGTGAATCTGGGCCAGGCCCATCGCATTTCGCGCGTCTCCCTGGAGACGTCTCTCGAATGGGCTGTGCGACTGCAGTTCGAAATCCTGCGGGAAGGGAAGTGGCAGGTTCTTCTGAAGAGCCCCGCTGACCGGTTCCTGCCGGAAGACCTCGATCTTCGGCGCCAAGCCACCGCCCAACTTAAGCGCGAGGGGATGACCCACCTGCTGGTCACTGGGGAGGAGTACGGTGCCGGCCGCCTTTTCGCGGAACAAAACGCATGGGGCATTCATCTGGTGGGCACGGCGCAGGGCACGCGCCTTTATAAGCTACTGTGAGAAGAATCTTCAACCGTTGGTTGAGTTTTGCGGCGGCCCTTGTTTTCTTTTGGGCAGCGTATCGCGCCGTAGCTCTGGCCATCGTTCCGTTAGAAGCCATTAGCTACAACCATTACGCTTCACGTCCCATCATGGAGATCCTCACCGCGCCATTTCATCCCGCAAACCAGATGCTTCACGCCATGCTTTGCCACCTGATGGTGCGATGGTTTCGCTTGACCGAGTGGGCATTCCGGCTGCCCAGCCTTTTGGGAATGATTTGCTATTTCTGGGCATCCGTGCGCCTGTGTCGCGCGGTTTGCCGGTCTGAAAACAAAGCGTTTGCCTGCGCCCTGGTTTTCATCGTAAATCCGTTCACCGTTGGTTGGTTGCCCGTTGTGGGCGGCGTGTGGGCCGCCGCCGCATTCTTTTTGTTGGCTCTCAAAACGTTGACGGGGCATACGGTTTCACTGGCGCGGGCGAGTTTGCTCCTGGGCCTGGCGTGTGGCTTCCACATCTCCTTTTGCTTGCCATCGATTGCGTTACTATTACTCTTCCTTCACTTTGATTTCTGGGGTCTCCGAACTATCAGCTTCTGGGACGCTATCGACAAAGCTGCCCTTCCTTTCGCGCTGGTTATCTTTGCGCTATGGTGCATCCCGCTGCTCAATCGCCGCGAGCCGTTCCGAATCGAGTGGCTTTGCGTCGTCCTGCTGCCTGGATTGTTGGTCCTGGCGATGCCCAGGCTAACGCAGCAGCGGCAGTTCTCACTGGTAGCAGCTGGCTTAGCGCTCGCGCTCGCGATCAGCTTCATCCCCGGCAAGCTCCCCGATCTGTTTCACCAGGGCCCCGAAGCGGGTATGCCGAAGGTCGCACGGGCACTTCGCGATCAAATTCGACGCGGGCAAGTCCACGCGATTGAAATAACTACACCGTATAACCTCATCGAAGTGATGAATTTCTACCGGCGGCGTTATGCCCTTGGTGCCGTGCAGCCTGTGCGTCAAGAAACGAAGCCAACCGCTGCCGAATATTTCATTCTTCCCGCCCAAACCCGGCCACCCCTGCCAGCGACCAAGCTGTTTGAAAACCGCGGAATCGTTCTCTGGATGCACAAAGAAGGCTAGCGCGATTGGCACCACATGGTGGATTTCAACCATGCCGCCCAACGGTCATAACTCTCGTAAGTGGTTTTAAAGCAAGTAGTTAACAATTGGCTGCGCGCGTGCCTTAATCGGGCAGGGAACCGTGGAGACTTGCATGACACGCAAAATTGGCTTCGTTTCGGAAATATTGCTTTTAGGCGGCTTGGGGCTGCTTTCCGCTTTTGCGCAGACTGCTCCCCAATATGGCCCGGCCGACGCGGGTCCTGGAATTGCCGACGATCAGGGAGTTCTTCCCAACCAGATCGACCTGGAAGACCGAAATCACGGAGTTGCCCGCGTAAGTCTGCTGAATGGCGACGTATCCATCCGCCGGGGCGATTCCGGCGACTTCGTGGCTGCAGCTATTAACGCGCCGCTATTGGCGCTTGATTCCGTTCAAACAGGACCCGGTTCGCGTGCCGAATTGCAGTTCGATACCGCGAATCGGGTTCGTTTCGGAAACGATACGGAAGCGCGCCTTTCCCAACTGACCGGTGACCATTTTCAATTGCAAATTGCGCGAGGTTTGGTGACCTGGACCGTGCTGGGCGAAAGCGCCTCACAAGTGGAAATCGCAACCCCCTCCGTGGCTATCCATCCGCTGGGCCAGGGAGCGTACCGGATCGCGATTCTGGGGGACGGCACCACCCAAATCACCGTTCGCGCGGGAACCGTGGAAGTCTATACCCCGCGTGGCCTGGAGCGCGTTGAGGCGGGGCAGACCATGATGGCGCGCGGGCCGCTTGAGAATCCTGAGTTTCAGGTGAATTCCGCCATCGGCCAGGATGAGTGGGATCAGTTCAATGAGCGCCGCGACCGTGAGCTTTTGAGCTCTCAAAGCTATAACTATGTCAGCCGCGATATCGCCGGCGCTGAAGATTTGGATAACTACGGCCAGTGGAATTCAGACCCCACTTACGGTCAGGTTTGGACTCCACGCGTGGCTTCCGATTGGGCCCCCTATCGCCTGGGCCGCTGGACTAATGAAGACTATTACGGCTGGACGTGGGTGAGTGCCGACCCCTGGGGCTGGGCGCCATACCATTACGGCAGCTGGTTCCAAGGAAGCTATGGGTGGAGCTGGTGCCCAGGTCCCCGGTATTCGCATCACTATTACAGGCCGGCCCTGGTGGCGTTTTTCGGTTATGGGCACGGCGGCGGCGTCAATTTCGGCTCCGGCTGGGGCTTCGGGAACGTGGGATGGGTGCCGCTTGCTCCTTATGAGCGCTTCCACCCCTGGTATGGGCGCGGCGGCTTGGCCCGTGGCGGAAATATCGTGAGCAACACTAACGTCACCAATATCTACCGCAATGCCCGTTCGGTAAATGGGGTAACTTCAATCAATAGTAGAGATTTCGCCGGCGGCCATTTCGGGCGTTATTCCAGCCCCGGCGTGAACCAGTTGCAACAGGCCGGCGTGGTGCGCGGGCAGATGCCTTTCTCTCCCACAAGCAATCACAACCGCTTCAATGACCGGCAGACCAACGTTCAGCCGCGCACGAATTTCAACCAGACGCGGTTTGCGGACCATCTGCCTAGTTCGAATTTCAACCGGCAGGGCACCACGCCCGCTCAGCAGAATGGGGCCGGGTTCGGCAGGCAGAGTGGGAATCGGTTCCCGCAGAGCGTGCCTCAGAACCCGGGGGGTAGCTCGAATTGGAATCGCTTCGGGAGTCCGAATGGCGCGGCGTTTCCCAGCCGTTCGCCTCAGGTACAAAACTACCAATCGAACGGCGCAGGCTCAAATTGGCAGCGCTTCGGAGATCCCGGTGCGGCTCGTCAAAGTTACACCGCAGCGCCTCCGTCTAACGGCTTTGGAAATTACCGTCAATTCGATCGTGCCCAGCCGCAGCAGTTCGGCCGGGGCAATTCGCAGTCCGTCCAAGTGGCGCCTCCGGTGGTTCGCGAACGCAGTGGTAGCGGCTTCTACGGACGCCCCAGCCAGCAGCCGTCCTATAGCCAACCTTCGTATAACCAGCAGCGCTACAATCCGCCCGCGCAGAGTCGCCAGACATTTAATCAACAGCCACGGCAGGAAAGTCGTCCCAGCTATCAGCAGAGGCAGGATTCCGGCCGTCAGGGTTCCGCTGGCGGGGGGAACAGTAATCGAGAGGGCGGCCGCAACCGGCGTTAGTTTACATAATAGTGCTTATCGGACGCTAGCTGGACGATGTGCGCCGTTTCTGCTACAATCGACTCATCCCGATGAAAAAACTTACCTTGGACTTCACACCTGAAGAGCTTGGAATCCTCACCACCATGGCTTCCGATCAGCTTTTCCGCAAACAGTTTATCGATTCCAAGATGCCCGGCTTCAAACCGAACCGTGAAGAGCTCGACATGTGCAAGAACCTTGTCGGCCGCCTCCGCGCCATCGTCGATGAGCAGCGCACGAAGAATGCGTCCGTTGTCGAAAAGAAAGTAGCCGCTCGTTAATTCTTCTTTTCCACCTGCCCTCGATACGCATCGTCCATTGAGACGTTGTACGTATCGAGGGTTTGTCCTGTAGCCCGTTCCAGCGCCGCAACAGCCTTCGCATAATTCCCCTGTGTGATCACTTCGCTCGACCGGGCTTGCGCCAGATCGCGCTGGTATTGAATCACCATGAACGTGGTGGAAGCTCCTACTTCGTACCTCTGCTGCTCCGCATCCAGAGCCTCTTCCTGAAGCTGCCTGGTCTCCACCGCGGCATCGAAGCTGGCTCGCGCGCGCTTCAGATTCAGCAGCGCGTTTTCCACTTCCAGCCGAATCTGATTTTCCAACTGCTGCCGCCGCACCTGCGCTTGCCGAAGCTGAATCTCATCGCGAATCACGTCCGATTGGGCCACCCGGTTTCGCAGTGGAATGTTGAGCTGCACGCCCACGAAGTAGTTCGGGTAATTGTGCCCGAAGAGCTGGCCCAGAAAGGTGCCAGTGCCCCCCACGAAGGTTGGATCGGCATTGCGCGGCCCGGCGCTACCCACCGGCGGAATCGAATTGACCTGCCCCGACAGGCCGTTGTTTTGCAGCGTCCCAATCAGGTCCAACTCCGGCAGCAAAGCGTTGCGCGCACCTTTCAGGCCGATCTCCGAGTTGGCGATCTGCAGTTGGGCCTGCGCCAGGTCCGGACGCCTCGCGAGCGCCGCCTTGACCAGTTCATCGGCCTCGCGAAGCGGCTCATCCGCCGGCACGCGAATGCGGTCGGAGGGCACCAATCGCAGCGAATTGACCAACGGGTCCGCCGTGCCTCGGCGCGTCAGAACCGTCTTGAAAATCAGCTCTTCCTGAAGCAGCAGCCCGCTCGAGTTCGCCAGGTCCTGCCGCCCGCGCGCCATCTCCGCCTGTGCCCGCTTCACCTCAATCGGGGCCAGTGTGCCCACTTCCACCTGCGCCTTGTTGTTCTCGTAAAGCTTCTCGGCAAGCGTTAGTGCCTGCCGCTTCACGCGCACGTCTTCGTTCAAGCTCACCAGATCCCAATAGAGCCGCACCACTGAAGCCAATGTATCGATCACCTGCTGCCGGAAGGCTTCATCCGAAATCTTCAGGTTGTTCTTGGCAATCGAGATATACCGGCGGTTCGTCGAAACGCCGAAGCCCTGCAATAGTGGCTGCGTCACCGTCACGCCCAAATTGCCGGACGTGTACGGGTTGTAATCGGTGCGCGCATTGTTGCTGTCCAAACGCGATGAATTGAAGGTGCTACTGATGGTGGTGCCGGTGGAGAAGCCCTGGAGATATCCCAAGCTTCCACCCACTGTATTGTTTTGCAGCGGATTGGCTCCCGCTAGAAAGACGCTGGTCTCCGGGATGGATTGCTTCTGATAATTTAAGCTTCCGGTCAGCGTTGGATCGAACTGCGGAATGCGCGAGCCCACAGAGAGCGGCGTGCTCCCCAGGACGGAAAGCGTCACCTGCTGCCCTTGGATGGGCGCAAGATCGGCGGAATTCGAAGTGATGGAAGTGATCGGCGTGATGCCTCCCACGGTAGTTAATAGCGGGCTTCCCGGCCCACCCACGCCGGCCGGCAGCTCTTTAATTTCCAGCAGCACGCCGCGCGGCAAGCCTCCACCTTTGGTGCGCAAAATATCGTTGCGCGCAATCTGCGGGTTGTCGCGCTGCAGTTGGATATCGAGGTTGTTTTCAAGAGCCAGCGCAATCGCATCGTCAATGGTCAGGTACAACTGCCCGGCGCGAATCAAGCTCTGCAGCCGTCCCGAGTTGCGGAAATCGACCGGATTGACCGATCGCGCCGCGAACGGCGAAGAGAGCCGCCGCAGGAAGTTTCCGTCGGGACCAACCCCGATGCGGAGCTCCTGCGCGGCCCCCGTCCCCGTGGTGACGAGGAATGCGGTGGCCAGCGCCGCGCGTTTCCAAATCATTTCTTATCGCCAGCCTTCGAGGGAGCGCCTGCGGGCGGTTTCACTTTTGCGGCCGTCGGCTTCACCTCGGCGCCTTCCTGCACATCGTCGCTGGGGTTCACCACCACGCGTTCACCGCCCTGCAAACCGCTGCTCACTTCCAAGTTTGTACCGTAATCGCGACCCACGGTGATGGGCACGAAATGGATCTTGTTACCCTGCCCCACAAGCGCTACTTCGGGACCCTTCGAACGGATCACCAGACTGTCGCCAGGAATCAGAATCGGCGGCTCCTGGCGCTGCCCCACAAACTGAATTTGCGCGTACATGCCCGGTAGCAGTGAGTGGTCGCCGTTCGCAACCTGCACTTCGGTGAGCAGCGTGCGCGTAGTCTGCTCCAAGGAGTTTGACGTGCGGGTAACTTGCCCCGTCACCTTCCGCTGAAGCCCCTGCACGGTCACATTCGCGGGCATGCCCAGATGCACGGTAGAAGCGAAACTCTGCGGCACATTCACCAGGATGCGGAGCCGGTCAATCTGCGCGACGCGAAACAATTCACCCGAGGCATTGCCGCCGCCTGAGGAGCTGCCCAAATTCGGATTTCCCTGGCCACCGCCATTCGCCGCAATCAGCGACCCCACATCAACGCTGCGGGCGGTCACCACGCCGGCAAACGGCGCGCGAATGTTCTTGAAGCTCTGCAGTTCCACCAGGCGGGCCACGTTCGCTTCGCTGGCACGCACATTATCCTGCGCCGCGCGAATGTTGGCTTCGCCCACATGCACCTGCGCGGTCGCGTTGTCATAATCGGCCTGCTTCTGATCGCCTTCCTGTTGCGACAGCACGCCTCGGCCAACCAGTGTTTTCCAGCGCCCCAAAGTCACTCCGGTCAAGCGCTGCTGCGATTGGTTCTGTTCGAGCGAAGCTTGCGTCTGGCCCAGATTCGCGCGCGTCTGTTGCAGCGCCGCTCTCGCTTGCAGTACCTGCTGGTCAAGGTCGGGCGCTTCGATTTCTGCCATTAACTGCCCCGAGCGCACACGATCGCCAATATCCACATACCGCCGCTTGATGTACCCCGAAGCGCGCGCATAAATGTAGGCTTCAGTCAGCGGCGTGATGTTACCGGGCAGCAAAAGTTCCGATGTAGGATCTGACTTCTTCGCGCGCACCACATTGACGATGGGCAGGCTGGATTCTTCTTCTTTCGCCTCTTTGTTAATTCCCCGTTCGCGATTCCGGCGCGGCAAGTAGCCAACGAAAAACAGCAGCAGCAACAGGGCAAGTAAACCCAGAATCAGCCAGAGTGCCCGCCTACTCTTCGTTGCGCTCGACGTGGGCGGTTTCACACGAGGATGTTTGGGGTCATCCAGCAGCAGTTGCGAAGCGCCGGGTTCCAGTGCTTTTTGTTCTGTCTCCATGTCCTAAGCCGGTAGCCCCTCGTGCTCTTCTTCATCCATCTCTCGATCCAAATCAGGCGGCGCTTTCTTGCGCAGGAAGGTGTACATGATGGGGACAAAAAAGAGTGTCGTAAATGTTGCCACCAAAAGACCGCCAATCACGGCGCGGCCCAGCGGCGCGTTCTGCTCACCGCCTTCGCCGAAGCCCAGGGCCATGGGCAGCATGCCGATAATCATCGCGAGCGCCGTCATGGTGACCGGCCGGATGCGCGTATAGCCTGCGGACAGTGCGGCTTCCATGGCGTCTTTGCCGGCTAGCCTTTCATCGTTCGCAAAAGTCACCATCAGAATACTGTTCGCGGTCGCAACGCCGATACACATGATGGCGCCCATCAACGAAGGCACGTTCAAGGTGGTCTGCGTAATGAACAGCATCCATAAGATGCCGGAGAGCGCGCCGGGCAATGCCATCAGGATAATCAGCGGATCGAGCCACGATTGGAAGTTCACCACGATGAGAAGGTAAACCAGTAAAATCGCAAAGATAATTCCGATGCCGAGTCGGATGAACGAGGATCGCATGGTGTCCACCTGCCCACGCATCACAAGGGTCGCGCCCTTGGGCAACTTCTTCGTGATGTTCTTCAGGATGCCATCCACTTCGTTCGCCACGCCGCCCAGATCGCGTAGATCCACATTGGCGTAAATATCATAGACAGGCTGCACGTTATAGTGATTGACCACGGCGGTGGAAACGCCACGGCGCAGCGTCGCCAAGTTGCTCAGCAGTTGAGTTTGCCCGCTTCCGGTGAGTGACGAAATGGGCGTGCGCTGCAGCGCGTCAAACGAATCGATGCGATACGTCGGCGTCTGAACAGCCACTTGATAGTTCACTCCGTTCACCGGATTCAGCCACTGGTTCGGCGCTACCTGTCCGCTCGAACTTAGCGAGATCAACATACTGTTGGCAATATCGCGCTGCGTCAAGCCCAACTGATCGGCCTTCGAGCGATCCACATTCACGCGCACTTCGGGGTAATTCACTTCCTGGTGGATATGCACATCCACCGCGCCTGGGATCGCGGACATCTCGCGTTCCAGTTGCTGCGCGATTTTGTAATTGCCGATAGGATCGCGACCCACCACCTGCACATCGATAGGCGCGGGCAAGCCGAAGTTTAAAATCTGGTTCGTGATGTTGGCGGCCTGGAAAAAGATGGTCTCATCGGGAAACTTGTCGCGCAGCATGGCGCGGATTTTACGCTCGTATTCCAGAGTGGGCCCATGCTTTTCCTGCTTGAGCGAAACTAGAATCTCGCCATCGCCATTGCCAATGGTCGCGCTATCGCTGAAGGCCAGATTGATGCCGCCGGGAGGCAGGCCGATATTGTCCAGGATGGTATCGAGTTCGTGAGCCGGAATGATGGTGCGGATTTCACGCTCCACTTCCGCAAACACGCGCTCTGTCTCTTCGATGCGTGTGCCTTGCGGACATCGGACATGCAGCCGCATCTGGCCGGAATCGATGTAGGGGAAGAAATCTTCACCGATCAAGGCAGCCAACCCCAGAGAAAGTATGCAGAAGACGGCGAATCCGGCAGCCACCCAGCCTCTGCGTTCCAGTGACCAGCTCAGGCCACCTTTATAACTGTTGCGCATCTTCTCAAAACGATGGTTAAACGCGCCGTGTACGCGCCAAATGACGCCTTCGCCTTGAGCATGTTCGCCGCCCTGCCGGTAGAGTTCCACCTCACTCCGGAGCAGATAATGAACCATCGTGGGGACCAGTGTGCGCGATAGAAAGTAAGACATCAACATGGCGAACACGACCGCTTCAGCCAATGGAGTGAAAAGATATTTTGCCGCGCCCGTTAGCAGCAGCACCGGAACGAACACGATGCAAATGGCGAGCGTGGAAACGAAGGCAGGCACCGCGATTTGCGATGCGCCGTCGAGAATCGCCCGCGTCAAAGGCTTGCGCATGCCCATGTTGCGATGCACGTTTTCCAGTTCCACCGTGGCATCGTCCACCAGGATGCCGACGGCCAAAGCCAGGCCGCCCAGCGTCATCACATTGATGGTTTGCCCCATCACGCCCAGGATCATGATGGATGTAAGAATTGAAAGTGGAATGGAAACGCAGACGATGATGGTACTGCGCCAACTGCCCAGAAACAGCAGGATCATCAACCCCGTTAAGCCTGCCGCGATGGCGCCTTCACGCAGCACCCCGCTGATGGCCGCGCGCACAAATAGCGATTGATCGAAGAGCTGCTTGATCTCAAGCGAAGGCGGCAGCGAGGCGGCAATTTTCGGCAGCGCCGTTTTCACGCGCTTGACAATGTCTAGCGTGGACGCGTTGCCGTTCTTCAACACGGAAAGCAACGCCGCCCGCGACCCATTGGCGCGCACGATGCTCTGCTGCACGGCGAAGCCATCGCGGATCTGAGCCACGTCTTTCATGTACACCGTCGCCCCATTCACGGAGCGCACCGGAAGATCGTTCAGCTCCAGCGCCGTTTGCGTGCTGGCATTCAGCCGCACCAAATATTCACGGTCGCCCACCTTGGCTGTACCCGCGGGCAGGATTAAGTTTTGCTGGCTGAGAGCATTCGAAATATCGGTGGCGGAAAGATGGTTTGCATAGAGCGCGGCCGGGTCAAGATCCACCATAATTTGCCGCTGCTTGCCGCCATAAGGAAGCGGAATGGAAGCGCCCTGCACAGTGGCAAGTTGGGTGCGGATGAAGTTGATGCCGATATCGTAAAGGTCCTGCTCGGTGAGCTCTTTACTCGAAAGCCCCAGCTGCAGAATGGGGACGCTAGAGGCGTTGTATTTCACGATGGCAGGCGGAAAGATGCCTGGCGGCATCACGCGCAGAATAGTCTGCACGATGGAAGTGACCTGCGAAATGGCCAACTCCACCTTCGCCGATGGCTGGAAGTACACGCGCACTACCGCCACTCCGTTGTAAGACTGCGATTCGATATGTTCAATATCGTTGACCGTAGTGGTCATGGCGCGCTCGCACACGGTGGTGATGCGCTTTTCCATCTCATCGGGCGATACGCCGTTATAACTCCAGATGACCGTTATGACCGGGATATCGATGTTCGGAAAAATGTCCGTGGGCATCGTAAAGATAGCCGCGACCCCCAGGATCACGATCAGGGCCGACATCACGACGAAAGTATAAGGACGGTGGAGTGCGAGTCTTACGATCCACATAGTTCAGAATTGTTCGATGCCGCAGGAATGGAGTTGGGCGCGGCGTGGCGCCTTTTTTATCTTACGCCGGGCCGGCTCCGGCTACTGAGCGAGCGCTCATCAGCCGCTCCACGTGTTTGGCCAGAACATCGCATTCCACGTTCAGGAGAGATCCGGTGCGGGCGCCCCGTAGCGCGGTGTGCCCGTAAGTATGCGGGATGATGGCGGCGGCTAGAAAGTTTCCATCCACCTCCGCCACGGTCAGGCTGATGCCATCGAGCGTGATGGAGCCCTTTTCAACCACATAGCGCATCAGCGCGGGCGGAAGCTCCACGCGCAGCCACCAGTTGCCATCTGGCAGTTCGGCGAAGAAGCGAATGGTTGCGGTGGCATCCACATGGCCCAGCACCAAATGACCGCTCAGGCGCTGTTGCAACGTGACAGGCCGCTCCAGATTCACGTGCGAACCTTCCCGCAGCTCGCCTAGATTGCTGCGGCGCAACGTCTCCGGCGCAAGATCGGCCATGAAGAAATCGGGCCCGATTTCGACGGCGGTCAGGCACACGCCATTCACCGCGATACTGCCGCCCACCACCAAATCTTCCAGCACCAATTGCGCGCCCACCCGAAGGCGGCTGCCTGCCTGCATTACGTGTCCCACTTCTTCAACGATCCCGGTGAACATAGCCCTCCACGGCAAATTCGTTCGAGGCGATGGGGTGCAGCGTGACGCGTTCGATCTTGATGGCATCGGCGCGGCGGCGCCGCCCCAGCCCACCCGCCATGGGCAGCGATTCGGTGCCGCCCAGGATCTTGGGCGCATAGTAAAAGAAAATCTTGTCCACGGCTTCCGCTTCCAGAACGGCCCAATTTACTTTGCTGCCCGCTTCCACCAACAGAGACAAATAGCGCTGCTCACCGAGCCACTCCACGGTGCGGCATATGTCGGCGCGGCCGTTTGCGCCATCGAACGTCAGCACGCGCACGCCGCGCTCTTCCAGATTGCGTTTTCTGTCGGCAGGCGCGGCGGAAGTGGCGATGACGGTCAAATCGTCCTCCACCGAAGCGACCATGCGCGAGGTAAGCGGCAGGCGCAAACGGCTATCGAGAACCACGCGCATGAGCGGGCGTCCGCGCGGTAAGCCGGATCGATCCGTGAGGAAGCAATCGTCCGCCAGCACGGTGCCGATGCCGGTCATGATGGCATCTGAATCGTGACGGACTTGCTGCACATGTTCGCGCGCCGTGGGACTGGTGATCCAGCCGCGATTGTCGTCGGGCGCAGCGATCTTGCCGTCGAGCGTGAGCGCGGTTTTGAGAGTGACCAGCGGCCGCACATGCCGCATGAAGTGAAAAAAAGCTTCATTGAGTTTGTCGGCTTCCGCGCTTGGTTCAATCGCAACTTCGATACCGGCATCGCGCAACTTTTTGAACCCGCGCCCGGCCACTAACGGATTCGGATCTTCCGCGGCGGCAATCACCTTCGCAACTCCAGCAGCGATCAAAGCGTCGGCGCAGGGGCCGGTACGGCCATGGTGCGAACAAGGTTCAAGCGTCACATATAAAGTAGCGCCGCGAGCCTGGTCCCCAGCTTCTTTCAGCGCGTGAATCTCGGCATGATCCACGCCGGCGAAGGTATGGAAGCCTTGCCCCACAACTACGCCATCGCGTTCCAGAATCGCGCCCACCAGCGGGTTGGGGCTGGCCTGTCCGCGACCCTGCAACGCCAGCGCAACCGCGTCTTTTATGCTCATGCGCCGAAGAGTGAATCGATGAATGCTTCGGCATCGAAAGGGAGCAGATCGCCAGCCTGTTCGCCCACGCCTACATAGCGAATAGGTAAGTTCAGCTCGCGCGCGATGGCCACCACCACGCCACCCTTCGCCGTGCCATCCAGCTTCGTGAGCACGATACCCGTGACGCCCGAACTTTCCGTAAACTTGCGCGCTTGCTCCAGGCCGTTCTGCCCGGTGGTCGCATCCAGCACCAGCAGCGTTTCATGCGGCGCGGCTGGGATCACGCGCATGGCTGTGCGGCGCATCTTTTCCAGCTCCAGCATCAGGTTGGCTTTGGTCTGCAGGCGCCCGGCCGTATCCACAATCACGTAATCCACTTTGCGCGCCCGCGCGGCTTGCAGCGCATCGAAGAGCACCGCGCTTGGGTCCGAACCGGGCTGCTGGCGAATTACGTCGGTGCCCGTTCGCTGGCCCCAAATTTCCAGTTGCTCGATGGCGGCGGCGCGAAACGTATCGGCCGCGCAGAGCAGCACGCTCCGGCCTTCGGCGCGATACCGGTTCGCCAACTTACCGATGGTGGTGGTCTTCCCCGCCCCATTCACGCCCACCACCATCACCACGGCGGGCGCTTCCGCCACACGAGCCATGGGCCGCTCGGCAGCTTGCAAAATTTCCAGAAGATGTTCGCGAATCAGCCCGCGCACCTGCCCCGCGTCAGCCAGAGTCTGCCTGTCGGCGCGTTCGCGGATGCGGTCCAAAATCTCCTGCGTGGTGTTGACGCCGATATCCGCGCCGATGAGCGTATATTCAAGCTCATCCAGCAAATCGGCATCGATTTCCTTCTTGCCTTGCAGCGCATCTTCCAGGCGATTGACCAGCCCCATCCTGGTCTTCGCGACGCCCGATTTCAGCTTGTCCAGCAGTGACGGCTCTTGCTCAACGGAGCCGAAAAGCGTTTGGATCATTGTAAGTTCCAGTCTACCGTGCGCTATGCGGCGCGCACGCTATTCCAGATCAATAATGCCGTCAGCACAATCATGATGGCGCTGGTGGAACCGGCGATGGCGTTGCCCCAAAAGCCATTCCGATATTCACCCATCAGCCGCTTGCGATTGATCAGCAGCAGCATGAACACCAGCACGAACGGAAGCAGGATGCCGTTCGCCACCTGGCTGAACAGAATCACTTTTAAGAGCGGGATGCCAGGGATGAGCACCACGCCCGCGCCGGCCACAATCAGCGAAGTATACATGCCATAGAAGATCGGCGCTTCGCGGAATTGTTTATCGATGCCCGATTCAAAGCCCATGCCTTCGCAAACGTTGTATGCCGTCGCCAGCGGCAGAATCGCAGCCGAAAGAAGCGAGGCGTTGATCAGCCCCACACCGAAGAGCAACATGGCGAATTTGCCGGCGAAAGGCGCCAGCGCGGCCGCGGCCTGCGCGACGTCTGAAATGTCACGATGGTCAGTCTTATAAATAGTGGCCGCGCAGGCAACCACGATAAAGAACGCGATCACGTCCGTAACGATGCAGCCGAAAATCACATCCATGCGGCAAAGATGGTAATCGCGCTTTGAAACGCCTTTCTCCACCACTTGCGCCTGCAGATAAAACTGCATCCAAGGCGTGATGGTGGTGCCGATCAGCCCCACGATCATGATCAGATATTCGGGGTTGCGATTGAACTGCGGGATCAGCGTATCGTGCAACGCCTGCGGCCAATCGGGCTTGGCCAGAACCGCGGAAAACGGATAGGCGAAGTACACCAGACACAGAATCAGCATGATGCGCTCGACCGGCTTGTGAGCGCCGCGCACAATCACATACCAAACCACGGCCGCACCGATGGGCACTGAAATATACTTGCTCACTCCGAAGAGCCCGAAGCCCGATGCGAGCCCCGCGAACTCTGCTGCAATGTTCCCGAAATCGGCTATGCCCAGCACCGTCATCGTGAAAAAGGTCATGCGCAAACCGAACTCTTCGCGAATCAGATCGGACAGGCCCTTGCCGGTGATGGCGCCCATGCGCGCGGCCATTTCCTGCACCACAATCAGCGCGATGGTGGTGGGGATGAGCGTCCACAGCAGCGTATAGCCGAAGCGCGCGCCGGCCTGCGAATACGTGAGGATGCCGCCGGGATCGTTATCGACGTTCGCGGTGATGAAGCCCGGCCCCAGCACCGCCAGAATGGCAAACAGGCGGAAGCGGAAGGAACCGAAGCGCGAAAGCGGCGTGAGGTGGCGCGCCTGTCCGCGCACCGGAGCGCGCTCACGAAGGCTCATCGGCCCCTACTTAACAGATTCCAGATTGAAGGTATCGCCGGTGCGGATGCCGCTGGCTTTCACGGTCATGCGCTTGGCCGCGTCCGGCTTCGCGGTCAGCATCTTTCGTCCGCGCCCAGACGATTCCAGAAACAGCTTGACCTTCGCATTGCCGCCTTCATCGAACTTCAGGTACGTGCCATCCTGCAGGATCAAGCCGAATTGCTTCGTCACGGCGCTGACGCGGCACTTGGCTTCTCCATGGCATTCGGCGTCGATCAGTTTGCCTTCGAAGACGCTCTCGCCGGAAGGGTCTTTATTGACCTTCGTCACCTCGGGCTTTGAGCCGGGGTGCTCCTCTTGGGCCTGCGCGGCCAGGGCCAGGGCGGTCGCAAACACGGCGGCGGAAAGAATCGGCATGCAGTTTGATTTAGCTTACTTCTTTCACCGCGTCTTTGGCCATACGAACAATGGGAAGCACCTCGCCATTTTTAAGCGGGGCCTCAATGCGGTCCAGCACGCGATACCCGCGCGCCAGATAGAGGGGCACGCCCGTCAGCGTGGCGCCCATTTCAAAGCGCGTAAACCCGGCCTGCCGCGCGGCAGTTTCACAGGCGTTCAGAATCGCAGTGCCCACCCCGCGGCGCGCCCAGCCGGGATCGATAAAGAACGCTCGAATTTTAGCGGCATCGGCGCTCGGATCCAGCAGCATATCTTCGCGATCCGCACGGCCATCGCTGCCGAAAAGCGTCTTGCGCCTGCTCCACCCGCCGCAGCCGACAATTATTTCTCCGTCTTGCGCAACAAAGTAAGTACCATCGCGAATCAATTGTGTATCGAGGCCCAGCAAAGTCCCCAGGGCGCCTTCGATCTGTGCCGCCGAATAGTCCGGCGTCTGCAATCCGCGCACGGAACGTTCAATCAGGGCATGCAGTTCGGGGGCGTCGGCGGGTTCGGCCAGACGCAGGGAAATGTCCATAAGTAGCTGCCTCCTATCGCGTGTGGTCCTTTACTTTCAAGTGCTTAAGATGTTAGCCTAGACTTCTTTCATGCGAACTGTCGACCTGATTCAGCGCAAGCGCGCCGCCGAGGAGCTTTCTCCCGAAGAGATCGCCTTTTTAGTAAACGGCTACACTTCGGGCGAGATTCCCGATTATCAGATCGCGGCCTTTCTGATGGCAACATGCTTTACCGGCATGACGGACCGCGAAGTGAGCGCCCTTACCGACAGCATGATGGCCTCCGGCGGCACGGTAGACCTGTCTTCCATTCCGGGCACCAAAGTGGACAAGCATTCCACGGGCGGCGTGGGCGATAAAACGAGCTTAATCTCCGCTCCTATCGCTGCCGCGGCCGGCGTGATTGTTCCCATGATCTCCGGGCGCGCGCTGGGCCACACCGGTGGCACGCTGGACAAACTGGAAGCCATTCCCGGTTTTCGCACGGATCTGACCGTTGAGCAGTTCCATGACACCCTGTCCCAACACGGGCTTTCGTTCATGGGGCAGACCGACGAAATCGCGCCCGCCGATAAAAAGATGTACGCGCTGCGCGATGTGACCGGCACTGTGGAATCCATCGCGCTGATTGCTTCCTCCATCATGTCGAAGAAGCTGGCCGAAGGCATCGATGCGCTGGTGCTGGATGTGAAAGTTGGTTCCGGCGCGTTCATCAAGAAGCAGGTGGAAGCGCGGCGCCTGGCGCAGATGATGGTGGGCATCGGCCGCCGCATGGATAAAAAAGTTCAGGCGCTCATCACCGATATGAATCAGCCGCTGGGCTATGCCATCGGCAATGCGCTGGAAGTGATGGAAGTCTCGCAGACTCTGCACAACGAAGGCCCCGAAGACTTGCGCCGTCTTTCGCTGGAACTGGCCGCTCGCATGATTTTTCTGGGCAAGATTACCAAGACTCTGGACGAAGCGCGTCAGTTGGCCGAACAGAAGCTGTCCGATGGTTCCGCTTACCAGAAGTTCCGCGAAGTGGTGGAAGCGCAGGGCGGCAATCCACAGGCGCTGGAGAAATTTGAACTGCTGCCGAACGCGACCGGCATGCGCGAAATTACGACGTCGCGCGCGGGCTATGTGAGCGCGATCAATGCCGAAGATATCGGCCGCGCCTCCACCATGATGGGCGCGGGACGCAACACGAAAGATGACGCCATCGATCCGGCCGTGGGTGTCATTCTCGAAGTAAAGTCGGGCGAAAAAGTGGATTCAGGCGCGGTGCTGTGCCGCCTCTATTACACCGATGAAGCGACGCTGGAAGAAGCGGCGGGCATGGTGGAGGATGCCTTCCGTATTTCCGCCGCTAAGCCGGACGAACGCGAGCTGATCCTCGAAGTCGTCGGTTAGCGGGATGGGCCGTTTTACCGGCGTTCTCGGAATCGTCGCGATCCTGCTGATTGCGTTTCTGTTCTCGACGAACCGGCGCGCCATCAAAGCGCGAGTGTTGTATTGGGGCCTGGGACTGCAACTGCTGTTCGCGGTAATAGTGCTGAAGACAAGCTTCGGCGCGGTGTTTCAGAAAATCGGCGAAGGCGTAAATGCCATGCTGGGTTATTCGGTTGCGGGGAGCGAATTCGTGTTCGGCCCGCTAGGAAAAGGCACCGGCCCCTTCCCCGAATTTCTGCAAGGCATCAAAGCGGGGTCGGGCGTATTCTTCGCGTTCCAGGTCTTGCCCATCGTAATTTTCATCGCTTCGTTTTTCTCCATTTTGTATTACCTGGGCGTGATGCAAATTCTGGTGAAGGCCATGGCTATCGGCATGCAAAAGGTGTTCGGCGCAAGCGGCGCGGAATCGCTGAATGTCGCAGCCAGCATCTTCATGGGGCAGACGGAAGCGCCTCTCACAATTCGGCCTTTCATCGCGAGCCTGACGGAATCGGAACTGTTCACCATCATGGTGAGCGGCATGGCCCATGTGTCGGGCGCGGTGATGGTGGCTTACGTGGCGATTGCGCATGTGAGCATCACGCATCTGTTGACCGCCGTGATCATGACCGCGCCCGCCACCATCATGCTGGCAAAGATTTTCATCCCCGAAACCGATACTCCTGTCACGGCCGGGCGCGTGGATGTGAGGACAGAAAAAACCGCCGTCAATGTGATCGATGCGGCGGCGCAGGGCGCAGGCGATGGTCTGCATCTGGCGCTGAATATCGGCGCCATGCTGATCGCGTTTCTCGCGCTGATTGCCATGGTGAACGGCATCCTGGGTTGGGTCCACACGCTGCCTGCAATGGGTTGGATGCCCGGTTCGCTGCAACAGATATTTGGGTTCGTTTTGGCGCCGCTAGCGTGGCTGATGGGCGTCTCCTGGCACGATTGCGCGTCCGTCGGCAATCTATTGGGCACGCGCCTGGTCTTGAATGAGTTTGTGGCTTTTCTGGATTTGGCCAGCCTGCGCGGCACCATGGACCCCCGCTCCGTCGTGATCTCGACCTTCGCCCTATGCGGCTTTGCGAACCTCAGCAGCATCGCAATTCAGATCGGCGGCATCGGGGCGTTGGCGCCGGCCCGTAAGCCAGATTTAGCACGCCTGGGCTTGCGCGCGGTGGCTGCGGGATCGATGGCTAATTTCATGTCGGCATGTATCGCGGGGATACTCTTGTGATCCATCAGGCGCGCGCATTTCTGCTGGAGCGGACATACCTGCGGCCGCGCGTGGCTGTGGTTTTGGGTAGCGGCCTGGGTGCGTTTGCTTCCGAACTCGCGAACCCGGTTGAAATCCCATACGCGGACATTCCCGGCTTCCCGAAGGCCACCGCCATCGGTCACGCGGGCAAGCTAATCATTGGTGAACTGGGGGGCACTGCGGTTGCTGTGATGGCCGGGCGCGTTCATCTTTACGAGGGCTACACCGCGGCAGAGGCGGCTTTTGGAACGCGCGCGCTAGGCCTGTTCGGCGTGCGTACTTTAGTGGTCACCAACGCTTGCGGCGGCATCGGCGCGCATCTGCAGCAAGGGTCGCTGGTTCTCATCAGCGATCACATCAATCTACAAGGCCAGAACCCGCTCACCGGCGCGAACGATGAAACTTTGGGCCCGCGCTTTCCCGATATGACGGAGGCGTATTCGCACCGCCTGCGCGCGCTTGCGCAGCGTGTGGCACAAGGTATGGGACTGCATCTTCACGAAGGCGTCTATGCCGCGCTGCCCGGCCCCAGCTATGAAACGCCGGCTGAAATTCGCTATCTGCGCACCATCGGCGCGGACCTGGTCGGTATGTCGACGGTGCCGGAAACAATCGCAGCCAATCACATGGGCCTCGAAGTATTAGGCATCGGTTGCGTCACGAACCTTGCCAGTGGACTCTCCGGCAAGAAGCTCGATCACAGCGAAGTGTTAGAGATCGGGAATCGCACGCGCGGCCTGCTGGTGGAACTGCTTCGCTCCATCTGCACGGCGAAGGATATTGCACCCACGCATGACTGAAACGGAACTGGTGCACGCCGCCATTGCCGCGCGCGACAACGCTCACGCGCCGTACTCTCACTTCCTGGTGGGCGCGGCCTTGGAAGATATGGAAGGTCGCGTACATACTGGCTGCAACATCGAAAACGCAACTTACGGCTTGACCGTGTGCGCTGAACGCATCGCCATGTTCAAGGCTCTTTCTGAAGGCGCCCGCAAGTTTCGCCGCATTGCCGTGGTGGCCGATACGGAGCAGCTCACGCCGCCTTGCGGAGCCTGCAGGCAGATCCTGTGGGAGTTCGCCGGCGACACCGAAATCATCCTCGCTAACCTGACAGGCCAGACGGAAACGTTGCGCCTGTCCGCTCTCTTCCCCCGCGCTTTCGATGCGACGTATTTGTAGTCTTCTACTCGCCGCTGCCTTCTGTTGCCAGGCCGCCGAGCGTGCCGATTGGATTGTCACCGCGCGCTACCTGGTCACGGTCGATCCGCGGCATCGCATCATTGAACACGGCGCGCTTGCCATCACGGGCGGCACGATTCAGGCTGTGGGCACTGCGCTTGAGATTAACCGCCGCTATCTCGCGAAGAACCGCCTGGACCGGCCTGAATCGCTCATCGCGCCCGGGTTGATCAACACGCATACACACGCCGCCATGTCATTGCTGCGCGGCATTGCCGACGATCGCCGCCTGCAAGACTGGCTGGAGCACTACATCTTCCCCGCTGAAGCCAAGAACGTCACGCCAGAGTTCGTACGCTGGGGTACGCGCCTGGCGTGCCTGGAAATGCTGCTCTCCGGCACCACAACCTTCACCGACATGTATTACTTCGAAGAGGTGGTGGCCGAAGTGACGCGCGAAGCGGGCATGCGCGGCGTGCTGGGCGAGACCGTGATTGGCTTCCCCGTTGCCGATGCGAAAACGCCTGCCGAGGCTCTGGCACGCACTGCCCGCTTCCTCGATACATTCGGCGCGGACCGTCTCATCGTGCCGGCCGTCGCGCCTCACGCCATTTATACGAACTCGGCCGAAACGTTGCAGGCCGCGCGCGCACTGGCCGATCGCTTCCATGCGCCGCTTGTGATCCACTTGGCTGAGACCAAAAAAGAAGGGGACGATTGCGTCGCGCAGCATGGCATGTCGCCTGTCGCTTATCTCGATTCTCTGGGCGTGCTCACAGGCCGCACCATCGCCGCGCACGGCGTATGGGTTTCGGATGACGACATCCGAATTTTAAAAACGCGGAACGTAGGCGTGGCCCATTGTCCTTCGAGCAACATGAAACTAGCCAGCGGCGCCGCGCCCATCGTCAAGCTTTTGCAGGCTGGCGTGAATGTAGGCTTAGGTCCCGATGGCCCCGCCGGCAGCAATAACGATTTCAACCTGTTCGAAGAAATGGACCTGGCGGCCAAGCTGCAAAAGCTGGTCACCATGGATCCCGAAGCTCTTCCAGCGCGTGCCGCTATCGATATGGCCACCATCGGGGGCGCTCGTGTCCTTGGCCTCGAAGCCAAAATCGGTTCGCTCGAAACGGGAAAGGAAGCCGACCTCATTGCTGTCCGGCTTAGTCAAGCCAACGCCATCCCGCTCTACAACGTGGAATCGCAATTGGTCTATGCGCTGAAAGCCACCGACGTCACGGACGTGATGGCCGCCGGCAAACTGTTGGTGCGCGACCGCATACCGCTCACGCTCAACAGCGCGGCCATTTTCGCCAAGGCTCGCAAATTCCAAAAATCCATCGCGCTCTCGCTTCGATAGTTCAAAATAAAAGCGAATGCAAATTCTCGTCCGCTACCTGAAGCCATATTGGAAGCTTGCCGCGGGCGCTCTGGTGCTGGCCGCCATCAATCAGATTTTTTCTCTGCTCGATCCGCTCATCTTCCGGCACATCATCGATTCCTACGCCACTCGCTACAAAGAATATTCGAGCGCACAATTCCTGCGTGGCGTGAGCCTATTGCTCGCTGCCGCCGTGGGCGTGGCCTTCATCTCTCGCGTCGCGAAAAACTTTCAGGATTATTTCGTCAATCTCATCACGCAGCAGGTGGGCGCGAACATGTATGCCGATGGCATTCGTCACTCGCTCGATCTGCCGTATACCTTGTTCGAAGACCAACGTTCCGGCGAAACGTTAGGCCGGTTGCAGAAGGTGCGCACCGATGTCGAACAGTTCATTTCTTCTTCCGTGAACCTGGTGTTCACCACGCTCATCGGCTTGATCTTCGTCATCTTTTACGCGTGGCGAGTGCACTGGTCCATCGTGCCGGCATATCTGCTCACGGTGCCTCTGCTGGGCGGTCTCAGTTCAGTGCTTAGCCGCAAGATCAAGGAGGTGCAGAAGGTCATCGTGAAGGAGACCACGGCGCTCGCGGGCGCCACCACGGAATCGCTGCGCAACATTGAACTCGTAAAGGCGCTTGGCTTGGCACAGCAGGAAATTGGCCGCCTGAACGCCACCACTGCGAAGATTCTGAAACTTGAATTGAAGAAGGTCCGCTACCTGCGCAGCCTAAGCTTCATTCAGGGCACCTGCGTGAATTTGCTCCGCACTTCGATTCTTTTTCTGATGCTCTATTTGATCTTCACGCAGCGCATCACCGTGGGCCAGTTCTTCTCGCTCTTCATCTATTCGTTTTTCATCTTCGGGCCGCTGCAGGAGCTGGGCACCGTGATCAACAAGTATCGCGAAACCGAAGTGTCGCTCGAAAATTTCCAGGCCATCCTGAACATGCCCCCGGAACCGCGGCCGGAAGCGCCGGTATCGCTGGGCGCGCTGGAGTCGTTGCGCTTCGAAAGCGTCGCATTCCAGCACCAGTCGGCTTCCTCGCCCGCCCTGTGCGGCATTAGTTTTGAAGTGCGTCGCGGCGAAACGGTTGCCTTCGTCGGTCCTTCCGGCGCAGGCAAAACCACGCTGGTGAAATTGCTGGTGGGTCTCTACCGCCCGCAAAGCGGCCACATTTTTTATAACGGCATACCGGAAGATCAGATCGCGGTAGATACCTTGCGGGAACGAATCGGCTTCGTCACGCAAGATACGCAACTCTTCTCCGGATCCATCCGCGAGAATCTGCTCTTCGTGCAGCCCGATGCGACGGATGTAGAGTGCCTGGACGTGCTACATCAATCCGCCGCGCAGGGACTGCTGCAACGTGCCGATCGCGGGCTCGATACGCTCATCGGCGAAGGGGGCGTGAAAGTGTCGGGCGGCGAAAAGCAGCGCCTGTCCATCGCCCGCGCCTTGCTTCGCAAGCCTCAGTTACTAGTCTTCGATGAAGCCACTTCGTCGCTCGATTCGCTCACCGAAGAAGAAGTGAGCCACACCATTCGCACGGTCGCGCAAACTCGCGAAGCGCTTACGATTCTGATCGCCCACCGCCTCTCCACCATCCTTCATGCCGACGCCATCTATGTGCTGGAACGAGGCCGTATTGTAGAATCGGGCCGCCACGCTGAACTGGTGGCGCGCAAGGGTTTGTATTACGCCATGTGGCGGCAACAGAGTGGCGAAGAATCGCCTGTGCCGGTGGCCGTCACGGTTTAGCGGATCGGAGACGCGGTCAGTTCCACGGACATCTGGCGCTTGCTCGAAACGTCGTCAGAGGAGAAAACTATCGTCGGCTTTCCAATCTTTACTGTCACCAACGAGTTCCACTTGTTCTGCCGGATCACCGGTTGTCGCGTCTTCTCCGTAGGCTCTTCCACAACGCTGCTGACGTCAACTACCAGTTCCAAAGACACTTCGCCGTCGCTTTCCCGCAGGTGGCGCACATCAAAATTTATGCCAACATCAAAATAGGTGAATTGAAGAGCACCACCGCTGGCCGTACCGGTTGCCAGAGGCAACTTACTCCCTGTTCGAATGGAAGCGCCGTCGCGTGCTTCGACAGCGGCGCGAACAGAATAAGCGTGAGAACTAACAGTCTTGCCTGCATCCGAGTCCTTCACCACGAAATCCAACTTGAAAAACTTCGGGCTGTCCTGCATAGCGCCGGAAGCCGAGAGGCCCGCCGCCATCATCAATGCAATAACTGAAACAATCTTCATCTGCTCTGCTCCTCTATCTGAATTGCCTGAATTTCAATCGTGCCAAGTTCAATCGGAGAATCCATTCGTTCCTTCATGGCTGTCCATTCCGCCACAGCCGTCTCGGGCGAACGGCTCACCCAAGCGATAAGGGCGCGTTCCTGATCGCTGAGCACTCGCTTCCTGGCCTGGCGAACGCGATGCGCACGCACGGGAATTTCGGGTATGGCAGCCACTGGGGGTAAGGGTAATGCCACCCGCTCACCACTAAGCGTAACTTGCCTGGGCGGCTTCTCAGGCATCACCATCCATAAACCGATGCAAGCCGCAACAGGCACCGCGAACCAAATTGCCGTCCGCCGCCTGCGCTTCGCCCGCCGAAACACACGCTCGCGGAACCCAGCCGGAGGCTCAACCGCCGAGTACCCCGCTAGCGCCCGTTCCAACAATTCATCGTGATCCATACCGCTCCTCAATCTTCGCTTTCAAAATCTGTCGCGCCCGCCAAATACGATTGCGCACCGTACCCTCGGGAAGCTCCATCGCCATACCAATTTCCGCGCTCGTCAAATCATCCACGCTCGATAGCGCCAGCGGAACACGCAACTCTTCGGGCAGCGCATCCAATAACCGACGCACCCACTCCGCCTGATCGGTTGCAATAGCCGCCTCTTCCGGATTGCGTCCCCGCCATGGCACATCGCTCCAATCCGGCGAATCTTCCTTCGGGCGCTTTCGGCTAATCGCCACGCGCCAGGCGGCCCGCGCCAGAAACGCCCGTTCATTCTGTGCGCCCTGCCAGGCTTGCAACCGATAAAGCTTTAGGAATGTCTCCTGCGCTGCATCTTCCGCATCTGCCGCATTGCGCAGCACCGCATAGGCAACGCGATAGACGAACCGGCCATTGCGATCCACGAACGCGGCGAATCGCTCATCCTTCGTTTCCGCACGCCCGGCGGCCAGTTCCCAACGGCCAAAAATGCTCGTATGAAACATCCCTGCAAGCTAAGACCGAAGCGAACGCCGAAGTGTTCAACTAAATTTCGCGAATGATATAATAGGGCGCAGTTACCGATAAAGTACTCGTCGACTTTATGGCCTCTCCCCGCCTCTTTACACTCCTCTTCTGCCTTCCTCTGGCGATTCTCGCGCAGACGCCCGAACAGATTGAATATTTCGAAAAGAACGTCAGGCCTGTGCTGGCCCAAAGTTGCCAGCCGTGTCACAACGCGAAAGCAAAGGCCTCCGGGCTCGATCTTTCCAGTGCCGCCGGTTTCGTCGCCGGGGGCGCTGGCGGAGCATTGATCGTCGCCGGCCACCCGGAAACCAGCCGCCTCTCGAAAGTGATCGGCTACGAAGATTCGCTCAAGATGCCGCCCATGGGCAAGCTCAAGCCGGAGCAGATTGAGAGCCTGAACAACTGGGTGAAGATGGGCGCGCCCTGGCCCGGAGCCAAGGAAGCCAGCGCGGTTCTGCCGCCAGCCCCGAAGAAGGAGTTCACTGCGGAACAGAAGGCATTCTGGGCATTCCAGCCGGTGCGCAACCCGGCGCCGCCTGCCGTGAAAGACACCGAGTGGGCACAATCGCCCATTGATCGTTTCATTCTGGCCAAGCTCGAAGAGCGCGGTATCCACCCCGCGCCCGCGGCTGACAAAGCCACGCTTCTACGCCGTGCTACCTTCGATCTGACCGGCCTTCCTCCCACCGAAAAAGAGCTGGAAGCCTTCGTGGCAGATCAGTCGCCCCAAGCGTTCGCAAAAGTTGTAGATCGGCTGCTGGCTTCTCCGCGCTACGGCGAACGATGGGGCCGTCACTGGCTCGATGTCGCGCGCTATGCCGATTCCACCGGCAACGATGAAGACCACCGCTATCCCTATGCCTGGCGCTATCGCGATTACGTGATCGATGCTTTTAATCGCGATCTACCGTATGACCAGTTCGTGCGCGAACAGATTGCCGGCGATTTGCTGCCACCCGCTGCGGGCGATAAGTTCAATACCAACGGAATCGTCGCCACGGGCTTTCTCGCCTTAGGCGCAAAAGCCATTGCTCAGGTAGACAAGACTAAGATGCTGTACGACGTTTGGGACGAGCAGGTGGATGTTACGTCGCGCGCGTTTCTGGGCCTCACCATGGCCTGCGCGCGCTGCCACGATCATAAGTTCGATCCCATCCTGACCAAGGATTATTACTCCATGGTGGGCATGTTTGCCAGCACGCGAAGCTTCGACAAAGTGAATCAAGGCGTCGCTTCCCTGCTCTATCGCCCGCTGGTTCCGGAGCCCGAATATAAGGTCTATCGCGAGTATCAAGCAAAGATTGGCCTGGCAAAGTTTAAGGCCGATGAGATTGTAGAAGCGGAGATTTCAAAAGCGGCGAGGGCTGCTTCAGAGCACGTGGCGGAATATCTGTTGGCAGCGCGTGCGCCGGAATCGGCTGCGGCGAAATCGCTCGATGCAACGGTGCTTTCCAAGTGGGTGAAGATGCTCGCGCCCACCAAAGAGCCCCAGCCCTGGCTCGATGAGTGGAAAGCAGCTACGCCGCAGACAGTGCCTGCGGTTGCCGCCGCTTACCAGAAGCGCTATCAGGACGCTCTGACCGAATGGAGCGCCGTTGTTGAGAAAGCCCATGTTGCGGTGCGCAAGAAGCTCGAAGAAGGTGAGCCGGCGGGCGACAGAATGAAGCCGGACAGTAAAGACTCATTCTTCAACGCCGTCTATCTGCACGATGGACCTCTCACGATTCCGATGGAAAGCCGCGAACTTCTTCTTCCGGCCGATCTGAAGGAGAAAGTGGCTGCCTATCGCGCCTCAGCCGAAGCCTTGAAAAAGAACGCGCCGCCTGAGCCGGACATGGCCGATGCCGTGACCGAAGAAGCTGTGCCGGCCGTGGGCAAAGTAGCGATACGCGGCGATTTTCACAACCTTGGTGAAGAAGCGCCGCGCTCCGTCCCGGCGATTCTGACCAAGGTCGCGCCCCCGCCCGCGCAGTTCACCGGCAGCGGCCGCGTGCAGATAGCCGAATGGCTCACTCGCGCCGATAACCCGCTGGTGGCGCGCGTGATGATGAACCGCGCATGGATGTGGCATTTCGGCGAAGGCATTGTCTCCACGCCGGATAATTTTGGCCGCATGGGCGGCCGCCCTTCGAACCCGGACTTGCTGGATTATTTGGCCACGCAGCTTGTCTCGAACGGCTGGTCGCTGAAAACAATGCATCGCGCCATGATGCTTTCGAGCACCTACCGGATGGCCACGGATTCAGACTCGAAGAGCACCGCCGCCGACCCTGAGAATCAGCTCTTCTCCCGCTTCAACCGGCAGCGCCTGGATATCGAAGAAATTCGCGACAGCATGCTGGCCATCGATGGTTCGCTGGATCTGACCATGCATGGCACGCTGCAACAAGGCTTCGGCACCGATAAGGAAAACAGCTCAGACCGGCTCAGCATGAATCCGGAACTGATTCGCCGCCGCACGGTGTACATCCCGCTGCGGCGCGCCAACCTGCCCACGCTTTTAAACCTGTTCGATTTCGGCGATGCGACCACCGTGAACGGCAAACGGTCGCTCACCAACGTCGCTCCGCAAGCGCTCTTTATGATGAACAGCGACTTCGTTTCAGAGCGCGCGAAGAACATTGCAAAGTCTGTCTTGGACGATGCCAAGCTGGACAATCGAGCGCGCATCGAACAGATCTACGTGCGCACCCTGGATCGCAAACCCGCGGCCGGCGAAATCGATGGCGCGTTTACTTTCATGGACAGCCTGAAGCAGAAGTTCAACCGCGGTGAACTGGAAGCTTGGCAGAGTTTTTGTCATGTTTTATTGACGTCGAACGAATTTATCTACCTCGAGTAAGACGGAGGCTTCTTATGAACTTCAACAACATGGATGAAGTAAAACGGCTGATTCACCAGACGGAGCGGCCCACCTCACGCCGTGCCATGCTGCGCGCGGCCGGCTGCGGTTTCGGATATCTGGGTCTGGCGGGCTTGCTGGCGGAAACGCAAAAGCTGTCTGCTGCGACTCCGGCCAGCCCCATGGCTCCACGCGCGCCTCACTTCGCACCCAAAGCCAAGCGCGTCATCTTCCTCTTCATGCATGGCGGCCCTTCGAGCGTGGATACGTTCGACCCCAAAGAGCGCCTCACGCGCGATGACGGCAAACCGCTGCCCATCAAGCGTCCGCTCGCGTTCGCGGGTGGCGATGCGGGTCCGCTCATGAAATCGCCCTGGGAATTCAAGAACCATGGGCAGAGCGGCATTCCCATCAGTTCGCTGTTCCCGAACGTTGCTTCCTGCGCCGATGATCTTTGCGTGATTCGCTCCATGGTGGGCGAAGGCGTGGATCATGGCGCTGCGCTGCTGCAAACTTTCACCGGCACCAGCACGTTCATCCGGCCTTCGATGGGTTCGTGGGTGCTCTATGGCCTGGGCACGGAGAATCAAGATCTGCCCGGCTTCGTCACCATCAAGCCGGCGCTCTCGCATGGCGGCTCGAAGAATTGGGCCTCTGCGTTTCTGCCCGGTTCGTATCAGGGCACGGCCATCGGGAACGCAGGCCTGAAGGTGAAAGATATCCAGGGCGAACCGATCGAATACCTGATGAATAAGCATTATTCATCCGACCAGCAGCGCTTTGAGCTGGATATGCTCAAGGGCATCAATCAGCGTCACGCTGCTCTGCACCAGAACGATCCGCAACTGGAGGCGCGCATCCAGGCCTATGAGCTTGCCTTCCGGATGCAGTCACAGGCCCCGGAAGCGTTCCAGGTGGAGAAGGAAACGGAAGCGACGAAGCAGCTTTACGGGCTCGATCAGGAAGCGACCAAAGATTTCGGCTGGCAGTGTTTGCTCGCGCGCCGCTTAGCCGAGCGCGGCGTGCGCTATATCCAGTGCACCCACTCGTACAAGTGGGACCAGCATGAAGACCTGTTCAACAAGCATGTCGAAAACGCGAACGAAGTGGATAAGCCCATCTCCGGCCTGCTTAAAGATCTGAAAGCGCGCGGCATGTTGAAAGATACGCTCGTGATCTGGGCCGGCGAATTCGGCCGCACTCCCGTTTCGCAAGGCAAGAACGGCCGCGATCACAACCCCTATGGCTACTCCATCTGGATGGCTGGCGGCGGCGTGAAGTCAGGCTTCATCTATGGCGCGACCGATGAGATCGGTTACTATGCCGTCGAAGACCGGATGCATATCCACGATTTTCATGCGACCGTGCTGCACCTGCTGGGCCTGGAGCATGAGAAGCTGACCTATAACTACAACGGGCGCGATTTCCGGCTGACCGACGTGGCCGGCGTCGTCGCCCACAAGATCATCGCCTAAGCTTTGTGCAATTGACGGAAGGTTGCGAGGCACTTGCTCGCGGTCTCTAGCGGCGTGTACTTGCTGCCTTCCTGCTCAATCAGGTAGTATTCCAAACCGCCCACATTCTCGGCGGCACGCAACACAGGCTTCCACTTCACTTCGCCCTCACCGAAGAGAGCCTGATAGCCATCGGCCTTCGACCAATCTTTTAAGTGCATGGACTTGATCCGGCCGGGGTTTTGCTCGATCCAAGCTACCGGGTCAGATCCAACTTCGACGCAGGTCCCGAGATCGAGCTGCAGCACCACATTCTTTGGCGTGTGCTCCGCCAGGTATTCGATAGGCCGCTTGCCGTCTACCGGCGTGAACTCCAACTGATGATTGTGGTAACCGGTGCGGATGTCGTGCGGCTTCAATTGCTCCGACGCGTGGCTTAGCATTTCGGCCACTGGCTTCCAGGCCTCAAGCGTAGTGAGCTTGCCTGCGCTCGCAAGGAGCATGTAATGGCTGCCCAGCACCTGATTCAGCTCAATCGCTTTCGAGATATTTTCCGGCGTGAAGCTCTTCTGCCCGTTGTGCGTAGAGAAGCAGCGCATCTTCACCTCGTCCAGCAGCTTGCGCATTTCCTTGGCCTGATCGAGCGTCCAATCGAAGTAGGGCGCGTAGAATTCCACTCCCTGATAACCCATCGCGGCTACTGCCCGCACCGTGCCCATTGGATCGCGCTTGAACTCTTCGCGAACCGAATACATTTCGAGACCGACGGGAATACTGGCAGCCCCGAAGGCGGGAAGCGTGAGCGCTGCGGTGCTCAGCGCGAGGAATTGGCGGCGGTCCATCACACCCAAATCATACAACGCGCCCGGAGCTACAATCGGTGAATTGCTATGAACGTCTTCGGGCAGCGGATTCATTGGAGCGAAACGGGAAATGGGCCGCCTGTGATGCTGCTGCACGGCCTGGGTTCCGATTCGGCGGAGTGGGCGCGCGTGGTGGGCTACTTGTCCGCGCACCGGCGCGCGATCACGCTCGATCAGATCGGCTTCGGGCAATCGGGCAAGCCTCCCATTCGCTACACCACGGAGACGCTCTGTTCCTTTCTTGAAGGCTTCTACGAAACGCTGCGGCTGGACAAGGCCTCACTGGTGGCGCATGGCGTTTCAGGAGCAGTGGCCATCCGCTTCGCGGCGGCACGCCCCACCCTGGTGGACCGGCTGGTGCTGGCGAACACCGGCTTTTTGCTGGAGGCGGAAGGCATGGAGCTACTGAACCCCATCACTCGCGCGGAAGCACGCGATTTGCAAAAACGAACCCGATTTTCCGGGAGCGACACTGGCGCCGATCAGTTGTGGGCGGATTCGCTGCAATCGGCCGGCGCGAACCAGGCGCTGATCGATTCCGCGAAATCGGGCGGCGATACAGTGGGCGGCTTGTTGGGCACGGTGGCGCACCCCACGCTAGTGATCTGGGGCCGCGCCGACCGACTTACGCCGCTCGATACAGGCGAACGTATCCACACGGCCATCCCGCATTCGCAGATGGTGATTCTTGAAAAAGCCGGGCACGCGCCGCACCGGGAACAGCCCGCCGAATTTTCCGCCGTGGTGGAAAAGTTTCTCTCCGGCGCGAAGGTTCACCAAAAGTTTCGCAAGCAGCGGCAGGAAGAGAACGTCTGGTTCTAAGCCGGGCGCTGGCGGTAGCGCTGCGCGGCTGAGCGGCCCAGTGTCAGCAGCATATTCATCGCCGGCTTCTTCAAGCTTTGCAGACGGCCGCCGGGCTTCGAACTAGTTGGGCCGGTGGCGCCGGGTAGCAGCGCAGCGGCAGCAATTCCCAGCAGATCGGCCGCCGCGCCTGGGAACAAACCGTGGAAGCCGGAAAGCGCTTTCGCACCGCCGGTCAGCACCTTTTCCGCCTCGCCGCGCTTCACCGCCGTCACGATTTTCCTGGCCGCGGTATCCGCGCTCATCGAAAGGGCCGGCGCGCCGGCGCCCAGGCTGAACCACTTGCCCTCAGCCTCCTGGTCACCTTTGAACAGCGCATTTACGAAGCTGCCCGTGCGCAGCATGCCGGGCGCGATGGTGGTTACCTGAATACCCTCCTGGCCCAGCTCGGCGCGCAGACCCTCCGAAAAGCCGGTTGCGGCGAACTTGGCGCAGGTGTAAGGCACCATGTGGGGCACGCTCACCTTACCGCCGAATGAGGTAATAGTGACAATCTTGCCGCTGCGCCGCCGTACCATATCGGGAATCAAAGCCAATGTGGGGAAAACGACGCCCCAGAACATCACCTTCATGGCCGAATCGAAATCTTTCACTGTCATGGCAGTCACGGGACCCACCTGGATCTGGCCGGCGTTGTTCACCAAAATGTCGATAACCCCGTAATGGCCGGTCACATCGGCGATCATCTGCTTTACCTGCGCTTCATCGGAGACGTCGCACGGAAGGGCAAGCACCTGTGCGCCCCGGCGCTGCAATTCACGCTTCGCGCCATGCAGTTCTTCGCGATTCCGGGCGCAGATGGCGAGCCGGCAACCTTCCCGCGCGAACTGACGGGCGAGCGCAATTCCCAGGCCTTTCGAGCCGCCGGTGATCAACACCACCTTGCCGCGCAGGTTCTCTTCCCGCCGGCTGGCCATCAATTCCCGTAGAGCCAGACCCGCGCCCAGCCCGGCTGCGGTCAAAATCGCTTTCTTTTTTCCAGTCACGAGCCTTCCGGGTTGCAACTCCGGGGCCAACTAGTGTTTTACCGAAACGAAGCCAATATCGGCCAACCCGTTGATAACAAACTGGACTGCGATGGCTGTGAGCAGCAGCCCCATCATGCGCATCAGGATATGGATGCCGGTTTCGCCTAAAAGCATACGGATTCTGCCGGCCATCGCCAAAATGAGGAACGCGGCAATGCAGGTGAAGGCGATGGCGATAAACACGGGAGCGGCCTGCCACCAGTTCGGCGATTGCGCCATCAGCACCATGACGCTCGAAATGGCGCCCGGGCCGGCCAGAAGCGGTATGCCCAGGGGGATGATGCCGACGTCTTCCTTATGACAAGCCTCCTCCGTTTCCCCGGGCGCTTCCTTGGTGCCCGATTGTTTGGCTTGCAGCATTTCCATGCCGATCAGGAAGAGCAGCAGGCCGCCTGCGATTCTGAGCGCGGGCAGCGTGATGCCGAAGAGTTTGAAGATCATGCCGCCTGCAAGGGCGAACGTAGTTAAGACGATAAAGCACGTGATGGAGGCGCGCTTGGCCATGCGGCGCCGCTCCGAGGCGGAAGCGCCCGCAGTCATGACCAGAAACGGCGGGATGGCGGCGAACGGGTCCACCAGAAAGAAAATTGAACTGAACGCAACCAGTGAAAATTCGAAGATGGACCAGGGGTTCATCGGTTCACAACTGCAAGCCCAGGCTAGCCAACCGGGCCACCGTGGTGTCGTAGGCTACGTGGTGGATAGCTTGAATGCCAAACCTGCCGGCCACTTCTACAAACAACTGGCGGTCATCGAGGTATGCGATGCGATCGGGAGCCACCTGGATCATGTCGAGCGCCAGGCGGTAGATGTCGTTGTCGGGCTTGCGCAGGCCCACGAAACAGGAGGAAACAAACGCGTCCACAAAATCGCCCAGGTGGAACTTTGCGATGCGGAATTGGGTAAGTTCGCGGCCCTCATTGCTCACCACGAACACCTTCAAGCCATACTTCGCTTTCAGGTCGCGAACCATCTGCAACATCTCCGGATAGGGCCTGGATTGATCCAGAATCCAGGCGGTGAATTCTTCGGGCGTAAAGCTGCGCGGCTGAAAGAAAACCGCGCGGGCGAGATACTCGGCCAGCGTCAGTTTCCCGATCTCGTAAGTATCGAAGGTCATGCGGTGGCGCGCGTCCATTTCGGCCTGATCGAAACCGAAGTGCAGGGCTGCGGCGCGACGCGTGCCGCTATCCCAACCGTTGGTGAGCATCACGCCTCCCAGATCGATAAATAAAGCCTGAATGCTGGTTTCCGGCATGCTCATAAGGGCGAAAGCTCCAGAGACCAGCCTAGCAGGAGAGTGGTTTCGAATCAGGCAATTTGCAGCAAAGAATCAGCCGCGCGGTAGGCCTCGCTGAAGCGCTCCAAGCCATGCGCGCCGCCATTTACCAGACGCCGGGCGGCAGCCAGATCGCCCGCTTGCAGCGCCTGGTGCAGCCGCTCTTTTTTCGCGTTCAGAAAGCAAAACAGCAGACGCGCCGCCGGGTAGGATTCCGCCGCCAAATCGGGCGAAGTGACGAGATCGAGTTCGATCTGCGGCCCGAAACGATCGTAATTGAAGCGCCCGGTCAATTGCACATAGCCTCTGCCCTTGAACCTTGCGCCGTCGGGACGGCCTTTGTTGCCCAGGTCGGCGCGGTTGTCATAGAGATCGAAGGGCTTGCCGCCTGGCGATGTGTTGTAACGGGAGACCTGTTCCGCGCAGGGGAGGAAGTTTTCGGTCTCGGCCCGGATGGTGGCCAGGGCGGCCAGAATCATCGGACGGTCGGCGCCGGTGGATTTGGCAACGCTGGCAATGTCAGGAAGATGCGCTTCCAGATTCGCCAAGGGGGTAAACGGAAAGACGCGCCGAATCACATCGCCGGTCATTCCCCAGAACATGTGCGCGTCCCGGGAAGCAGAGGTGGAATCTTCATACGCCCCATACCTAGCACCCGAAGCGCGCGCCGACCGCAAAGATTTCTTGTAAGTAATTGAAAAGGCGGCCGAAAATAAAAGGCTACATAATGTAACCGCAAGTTTCGGCGTCAAGCCCCGTTGCGGGATCGTCTTGAAAATCCATGGTCAGAATTTTCATGGCAAACTGCACCCCGCAATCGCCCAACTCTTCAATCCTGACCAGAGTTGTATCGCAGCGAATGAATTTTGGGGGGAAATTTCGGTTTGGCGGCAGTTCGATGTGCACCGTCGCGGTATCGCCCACGCTCGGAAGATCTCGCCCCGGCTTTAAGCGGCACGCCACCAGAACGCCGTTCCGGTGAAGGTTACCGGTGAAGCCATCGAGGGAAGAAGACCAAACGCTGGGAAACATCAGGCGGCATGGAAGCTGCATTTCGATTCGTTCGTCGCCGCGCCTGTTCATCTCGGAAAGTTGTCTCAGAATCTTGTCGCTCTCCTTTGCGTCGCTCACAAAAGAAGTACGATTCGGCCGGAATTTTAGATGGCCTTCGAGAACGGTAGCATGCATTGAATTTGTTCGAAATGAAACAGTAAAAGCGGGGAAGGGGTAAGTACTAGGAGGGGTTTTCTAAATATAACGGGAGTTCTCATAAGAGAACTCCCCGTTATGCGTGCAAGTTAATGAAGCAGTTTACTGGCGGGTTGCGGCGCCAATGGGAGTGCCGATGATCTCGCCCGAAACCACCATTTCCACGCGCCGGTTCTGCTGGCGGCCGGCATCGGTATCGTTAGAGGCAATCGGGTTCGATTTACCGTATCCGATAGCGGTCAGGCTGTTGCCGTCGATGCCCGCGCCGGTCAGATAATCGCGAACCGCGAACGCGCGCTTTTCCGACAGCGTCTGGTTAAAGGCGTCCGAACCGACGCTATCCGTGTGACCTTCCAGTTGAAGGCGCAGGCTGGGGTATGCCAGCAGAATACCGGCAACTTTCGCCAGCGTCTCACGTGTCGACGGCTTCAGGGTGGCCTTGCCGAAATCGAACAGCACGTCGGACATGTTGACGATCAGGCCACGCGCGCTGTCTTTCGTTTCCAGAATGGAATTAAGCTGGATGAGCAGCTTCTGGCGCATTTCGGCCTTTTCCGCTTCCGATTTTTGCAGAGCGGAGTTGGCTTGGGCGGCCGCTTCATTGGCCTGCGCGGCGGCTAAACGGGCCTTTTCGGCTTCCGCCTGCGCGGAGGCCTGCTGGGCTAACGCAGCCTGGCGTGCAGCTTCGGCGGCAGCGCGATCCTGATTCGCTTGCGCGGACGCTGCCTGAGCTTCGGCCTTGGCGCGTTCCGCATCGGCTCTGGCGCGTTCCGCCGCAGTACGATCGGCATCGGCCTGGGCACGGCGGCGAGCTTCCGCATCGGCCTGGGCACGGGCGTCCGATTCACGCTGTGCCGAAGCCGCACGTTCCGCCGCTAAATTCTCCTCGCGCAATTTGCGGAGTGTAATGATGCGAGCATCTTCGGCCATCTGCACCGCTTCACGGGCATTGGTTTCGAGAGCGCGCTTATCGCCCTTGCCGCGATTGTAATCTTCGGCATTCTTCAGGTCGATCAAGGCTTTTTGGAAAGTTTCAGTAGCATACTTATCGGAACCGGTGGCGCGTGAAATTTCCACGGCATTGCGCGCTTCACGCAACTGCAGATTCGTCTTGGTATCGCTGATGAGCGGCGTCAGAACCGTGGGGTTGACGATCTTCGTGTATTGGCCGCGCTGCAAAAGTTCATATTTGGCGTCTACGTTTTCGATGGTGCCGGTGGTATCGGTACGGATGAAATTCTCCATCACCACAACGTCGGAGGGCTGGGTCACGGCCCAATACGGTTCCGCGGTTACGATGATGCCGAAGGCCTGCAGTTCAGTGGCAACATCGATGGAGCGATGGGTGGCATCGCCATTCAGGACCACTTCGCCCAGGTTGTCGGCGCGCCCTTCAGGCGTAATTGCCCACGCCACGAACGTGAGATATTCCGGGCCGAAGCTGGTGGGCGGGCTCATTTTCTTTATATCGAGCGTCATCTTGGTGGCGCCGGTGTTACTCTGCACGCGCGCGACGCCGGTTGACTGCGGCATCAGCGCCGTACCTTTCAGATCGACATTCGTCGACCCGGTCCGATGGTGAAAATTAATGGCCTTGATGGTTCGGGAAACGACGGTAATACGGAATACAGGCACTGAATCCGATGGAAAACCGGGGCGTGGGCCCTGGGTGGGATTCGGTTCCTGGGCGCTCAAAAGAGCTGACATCGCTGCAAGCGCGGCTACAAATTTCATAATTGTGTCTTCCTCTACATCTCTAGGAGCAAGACTAATGCCGTTTCACAATTGCCGCCCGGAGGAAACGCCCGGTGAACGGCATGCGCGAATGCCGATGTGCTACGTTGACCCAGAACTGTGCTGTTTAATTCGCTCCAGTTTCTGGTCTTTTTCCCGGTCGTGACGGCGCTTTATTTCGCCTTGCCTCCCCGTCTGCGGGGAGCGCTGCTGCTGGCCGCCAGCTGCTACTTTTACATGTCGTTCCGGCCGGTGTACATCTTCGTTCTGGCCTTTACGATTCTGGTGGATTACTGCGCGGGTATCTGGATCGACCGGCAGCAGGGCGCGCGCCGTAAGCTATGCCTGCTCGCCAGCATTTTCGCCAATATCGGCTTGCTGGCCTTTTTCAAGTATTACAACTTCGTCACCGTCTCGCTGCAGAGCGTGGGCGGGACATTTGGCTGGAGTTATCCGCTGAACCCGCTCGATATCATCCTGCCGATCGGCCTTTCCTTTCACACGTTCCAATCGTTGAGCTACACGATTGAGGTGTACCGGGGCAGGCAAAAGCCGGAAACGAACCTGGGCATTTTCGCGCTGTACGTCATGTTCTACCCGCAGTTGGTGGCTGGGCCGATTGAGCGGCCGCAAAACCTGCTGCACCAGTTTCATGAAATCCACCATTTTGAGTACTCGCGCGTGATTGCCGGGCTGCAGTTGATGGCGTGGGGCATGTTCAAGAAGGTGGTGGTGGCCGACCGGCTGGCACCATTCGTAAACCAGGTTTACGACCACCCGCGCGGCTACACCGGCATCTCTTTCCTGGTGGCGACCCTGTTCTTCGCCTTCCAGATTTACTGCGATTTTTCCGGCTATTCCGATATCGCGCTCGGTTCCGCCCAGGTGATGGGCTTCCGGCTGATGGAAAATTTCCGGATGCCCTATTTCAGCCCCAGCGTAGGCGATTTCTGGCACCGCTGGCACATTTCGCTCTCCACCTGGTTTCGCGATTACGTCTACTTTCCCCTGGGCGGCAGCCGCGTTCCGTTTCTGCGCCGCTATGGCAACCTGCTGATCACGTTCCTGGTAAGCGGCCTTTGGCACGGCGCGAATTGGACGTATGTGATTTGGGGCGGTTTGAACGGCTTGTACCTGTTGCTGGAACAGTGGGGCGGCATGCTGGCGAAGGCCCTGTTTCCGCGCTGGATCACCCCGCCTGGCTTACTATTTCCCCTGCGCGCCGTGCGTGCAGCCATCACCTTTTCGCTCATCTGCTTCGCCTGGATTTTCTTTCGCGCGCGAACCATGGACGACGCGCTATACATTGCCTCGCACCTGACTGAAGGTCTCACCGATCTGCCCACGAACCTGGAGAGCCTGGCGTTTATCAAGGCGAACATTCTCATGCGCCTGGCGAAGGACGAATTCATCCTGGCCATCGCTGCCATTCCCGTTTTGTCGATTGTGGAGTTGGCGCAGGGCTGGGTGCATCGGCGGAAAGGTGTGCGGCTGCGGAATTTCGTGCGGCGCCAACCGGTTTACGTGCGCTGGAGCCTGTACTATGCCTGCTGCGCGGCGCTGCTCTTTTTCGGCGCCTTCAACAGAGCGAAAGAGTTTATCTACTTCCAGTTTTGACGCCCACTCTTGAAATGACACGGGCTCCAAACGCCGGGTATACCCGCTTTTTCCTGAAGGCGGCCTGGCTCATTTTTCCGTTCTTTGTGCTGGCTTCTGGAATCTATTGGACCGACCCGTTTTGCCTGTTCAATTCACCCTTTATCGGGCGGGAAGTGAAGGTCCGTTCGGCATTTCCGCTGAATACGTGCCTGGCGAAACTGATTGCGTTTCACCACCGCCCGAACCCCAACATTTTGCTGGGGGATTCGCGCATGGGCCTGATCCATCCGGAGGAAATTGAACGCGTCTCCGGAACGAAATTCGCCAACCTTTCCTACGGCGGCGCCAGCTTAAATGAGATGGTGGACACGTTCTGGACGGCGAACCGCGCGGTTCGGCTGAAGGCGGTTTATCTGGGAATCGGCTTCAGCATTTATAACGACTACAATTTCACAGACCGCACGGAGCCGGCGATGGCGATTATCGACACGCCCCTGCTCTATTTTACGAATTTGACGGTTTTGAAAGGCGCCTGGTACACCTTCTGGCTGCGCTACGCGGGCACCGATCCCGGCCTGGGCATTCCAAAAATCACGCGCGAAGAGGTGTGGGCCCAGGAGTTACTGATGCATTCCAACTGGGCCGAACGGTATCTGAAGCCGGTTCGGTACCGGTCGCGCCTGGAGGAAATTTCGCAGTATTGCCGCGAAAACGGCATCGATTTGCGCTTCATCGTTTTTCCCGGCCATGCCGATCTTCAGGCCATTCCTTCGCGCTTCGGTCTGGACGACCAATATTTTGAGTTCAAGCGCGATTTGGCCCACTTCGGGCCGCTTTACGATTTCGACGTGGCGAACGCGCAAACGGCGAACCGCGAGAATTATAACGATCCGGTCCACTTCCGCGAGCCCATCGCGCAGGCGATCATCAATCGGGTTTGGGGCGCGAAGCCTGAGCGTTGATGCGGCCTTGGCCTTTTTTTAAAAACGCGTTATATTGAAGTTGGTCGTGTCGAACTTGGAAGTGGGCGCAAGCCCACTTTTTTATTGCATAAAGCGTTTTTTGGGAAAGTAGGATGGCGAAGGCGGCGGGAATCGAGAAGATTGAGGCAATTGCCCGGCGCGTGGCGGAGCCCGAAGGCATTGAAGTGGTGGAAGTGGAGTTGAAGGGCGGCGGAAAGAATCAATTCTTGCGAATCTCGATCGACAAACCGGAAGGCGTCACCCATGGCGACTGCGAACTCGTTTCGCGAAACCTGGGCGAACTGCTGGACGCGGACGATACCATCCCCACTCACTACACGCTGGAGGTGAGTTCGCCGGGTGTGGAACGTAAGCTCTTGAAGCTGGCCGATTTTGAACGGTTCCATGGCAAACGCGCGAAACTTGTGCTGCGGGAGCCGCTGGAAGGGCAGAAAAGTATTGAAGGGGTTTTGGGCGGCGTCAATGAGGGGAACATTGCTGTTTCGCTCGATAGCGGCGCCTCTATCCAAATTCCCCACAGTCAGGTAGACCGCGCGAACTTAAAGTTCGAGTGGTAGCACGCATTCATTTCAGGAACATTCCGAGGAACTTGTGGATACCATTTTTCAGTCCATTGAAATTTTAAGCAAGGAAAAGGGTATTGATTCCAGCATCGTGATGGATGCTGTCAAAGACGCTTTGCTGATTGCCGCGCGGAAACATTTTCGCACCAACGAAGACTACTTCGCGGATCTGGACCCGAAGAGCGGCGCGATGCGGCTGTTTGCGGTCAAGAAGGTGGTGGAGCGCGTGGAAGATCCGGCGCATGAAATGACGCTTTCGGACGCGGCGCGCATCGATGGCGCCGCCGCTCTCGGTAGCGAAGTGCGCATCCCGAAGCCGACCGATGCGCTGGGCCGCATCTCCGCCCAGACCGCCAAGCAGGTGATTCTGCAGAAGGTGCGCGAGGCGGAGCGCGAGACCGTTTTTAACGAATATTCCGGCCGCGCCGGCGAACTGGTGAACTGCGTGGTGAAGCGCATTGAGGGCCAGGATCTGGTGCTGGATCTGGGCAAGACCGAAGCCCGCCTGCCCAAGAAAGAACAATCGCGCCTGGAAAGTTTCAGCATTGGCGACCGTGTCCGTTGCGTGATCAAGATTGTGGATAAGGCCAGTAAAGGCCCCGGCGTGGTGGTTTCGCGCGCCGATCCGGAATTGGTGAAGCGCCTGTTCGAACAGGAAGTGCCGGAGATTTACGATTCCACGGTGACCATTAAAGGTTGCGCGCGCGAAGCCGGTGAGCGCACCAAGATTGCCGTGCAGAGCCGCGACCGCGATGTGGATTGCGTGGGCGCTTGCGTGGGCATGAAAGGGATGCGCGTGCAATCCATCATTCGCGAGCTGCGCGGCGAAAAGATCGACATTATCGAATTTTCGGAAGACCCCATTCAGTTTGCCACCCACGCTCTGAGCCCGGCAAAGATCAGCCGCGTGACCATTTTGGACCCGCTGGAGAAGCACATGGAGGTGATTGTGGACGATTCGCAATTGTCTCTGGCGATCGGTAAAAAGGGTCAAAATGTGCGGCTTGCGGCCAAACTGTTGGGCTGGAAAGTGGACATCAAGAGCGAAGAAGAGAAGCGCCAGGAAGTGGAAAGCCAGATGGAGGCTTTGGTCACTCAGGAATCGCCGCTGAAGACGCTGCTGCAATACGGCTTGGACGCCGGCGTGGAGCACACGCTGACGGCTGCCGGCGTGACCACCGTGGAAAAGCTGGGTGAAATGACGCCGGAGCAGTTGGTGGAAATTCCGGGCATTCCGGCCGGCGCGGTGGAAAGAATCCAGATGGCGGTGATTGCCTTCTATGGCCAGTTCGACGATGAAGGGACGGCTGAAACCGCGACCACGGAAACGCCCGTTGACGATCAGCCCGAGAGCCTGGACCCCGTTGAGCCGGTTGGTTTGACGGATGACAACGCGGATGCGGGGCTGAGTGAGACGGAATCGCTTGGCCCTGTTGAAGGCGAAGGCGGCGTAGAAGGCGAAGGCGGCGCGACCGGCAGCGATTCGGAAAGTGCCGAGTCTGTTAATATAGAGGCTCCCGAAAGTGGTCTTTCCGGGATGGAGCCCGGTCAGCGCGATGGAAAGAGCGGGCCGGAAGCTTAGCGGGTTCCCGAGCTTACAGGCAGTAACGAACAATCGTTCTATATATGAATAAATCCCGAAGAATCAATGAGCTTGCCCGCGATTTAGAGGTGAAGTCTCATGAGATTCTGGACAAGTTGAAAGAGCTCGGCATCTCTGGGAAAACCCATTCGAGCTCGGTCGACGAAGATGTCGCGATCCAGTTGCGGGATCTGCTGGCGCCGAACCGTGGCTTACCGGATCGCCCGGAGAAGCCAGGCAGCGAGACCAACGGCCACCACGGTGGCGAGCGCGGCGAGGGCCGGGAGATGGAATCCGCATCGCGGCGCTTGAAGTCGGCTGCGCCGAAGCAGGAAAAATCGGAGGCGGGTCCGGATGGCGATTCTGCGCCGGCCCCGGTAGCCAAAGAGGGCGCTGCGCAGGAGAAGGATAGCGCCGGGCCCGGCGGATCGCCCGAAACGAGGGGCGGTGAGGCTGCGGCGGCACCTGAAGAAGCCGAAAAGCCGGCACCGCGTTTCGGCTTGCGTCCGCCGCTGGCCGCGGGTCCCTTTCGCGCGCCACTGGCGGGCGGTCCTCGTCCCACACCGGCATATGCGCCTCCACCTCCGCGGAATGCTGGGGGCGTGCCTGCTGCGCCTGCCTCTGTTGCCGCACCCGCCGTTGCTGTGCCTGCCTCTGTTGCGCCCACACCGGCGGAACCGCCCAAAGCGGCTCCGCCTGTAACTCAAGTGGAACCGGCGGCTCCCAGTTCGGTGCCCGTGGCTGTGGCTCCGCCTGCGCAGCATGCTCCGGTTCCGGCTTCAGGTCCCGCTCCGGCCCCGGCGCCTCCGGCATCGGCAGCTCCCGTGAGCAGTGCGCCTGGATCGCCGGCACCCCCCGCGAGTGGTCCTTCTCTGCGGCCCGCGCCGGGAACGGTACGGCCCCTGCCTTCCGCTCCCAGGCCCGGCCAGGTTCTTACCGGACCTCGCCAGCCCTTGCCCGGAGCGGTCACTGCCGGTTCCGGACCTGGTTCACCATTGGTTCAGCGTCCTCAAATGGTTCGCCGGCCGCCGCCTCCAGGTGGCGTGCCTGGTTCCGCGCCCGGGGGCGGTCAAGGAACCCCTCAGGCACCCGGAAGCGGTGCGCCCGCCGGTCAGGCCATCGTTTCGCGTCCGCTGCCGGGTGGTCCCATTTCCCGCCCCGCACCTGGTTCGGCCCAGCCTACACGTCCGCCCGCTTCGCAAATTGCGCCCGGCAACCCTCGAGCGCCCATGCAGGCCGGTGCACGTCCGGCGCTTGTCGGGCAGCCCACTTTACGTCCCGTTGTCCCGCCGCGTCCGGATTTAGCGGCCAAGTTGCAGCCCCGCCCGGCTAGCCCCGCGTTTGCCGCGCCTCCTCCGCCGCCGCGCCCAGGTGCCCCGCTTCGCGCTCCTTCCACTCCCGCTCCCGGCCGGCCCATTTATCAGGGGCCGTCACGCCCCGGCCAGGGTCCCATGCAAGCCCGCGGACCTGCTCGTCCCGGTGGACCTGCCGGCCCCGGCGGTCCCGCTCGCCCCGGCATGCGTCCGGGGATGCACCCCACTTCGCGCACTCCCGGCGGTCTGGTGGGCCCTGGTTCCCTGCCCCCCACCGGTGGCGAACAGAATCGCAGCCGTCCCGGCCAGTATCGTCCGGGTGGCCGTCCGCAGGGTGGACGCCGCCGCGATTCCGCTGACGATGCCGAGAAGAATCTACGCCCTGTGCGCCGGGAAGCTCCGGCCGGGCCGCCGCCCATCAGCCGCGACATCACTATTTCCGAAGGCGTCACTGTAAAGGAGCTATCGGAAAAGCTTGAAATTAAAGCCAATCTGGTGATCAAGAAGTTGGTGGATCGCGGAATTTTCGCCACCATCAACCAGACGCTCGATAGCAAAATGGCCACGGAACTGGCGCGCGAATTCGGCGCGTCGACCTCAACCATTACCTTCGAAGCGGAAGCCATGTCCGATGTCGAGATCATGGAAGCGCCGGGCGATCTGGTCACACGCGCCCCGGTGGTCACCATCATGGGCCATGTCGATCATGGCAAAACTTCGCTCCTCGACGCCATCCGTGAAGCCAGCGTCGCCTCACGCGAAGCCGGCGGCATCACGCAGCACATCGGTGCCTATCACGTTGAAAAGAATGGCCGTAAGATTGTTTTCATCGATACGCCCGGCCATGAAGCCTTCACCCGCATGCGTTCGCGCGGCGCTAAGGTCACCGATATTGTCGTGCTCGTTGTCGCCGCCGACGATGGCGTCATGCCGCAAACGCTCGAAGCCATCGACCATGCCCGCGCCGCCAAAGTACCCATCATCGTCGCCATCAACAAGATTGACCGGCCCGAAGCGCAAGTGGACCGCATCAAGCAGCAGCTCAGCGATCGTGGCCTGCTTGCCGAAGATTGGGGCGGCGATGTAGTAATGGTTCCAGTTTCCGCGCGTACCAAGCAGAATCTGGGCACGTTACTCGAAATGATTCTGCTTGTCGCAGACATTCAAGACTTGAAGGCCAACCCAAGCCGTCCTGCCATGGGATCGGTTCTCGAATCGAAACTGGATCGCGGCCGTGGGCCCGTGGCCACCGTGCTGGTCCGCAACGGTACCCTGCGCGTCGGCGACTTTTTCATCTGCGGCGACGTCTTCGGTAAGGTTCGCGCCTTAATCGACGACCGCGGCAATCAGGTGCGCGAAGTGGAGCCGTCGATGCCTGTTGAAGTCCTGGGCCTCGATGCGCTACCCACCGCGGGCGATGAATTCCAGGTGGTGACCGATACTGCCAAGGCCAAGCAGATTGTGATGTATCGCGAAGCCAAGGCGCGCGACACAGCGCTTGCCAAAAACAAGCGCATGACGCTGGAACAGTTGCAGAAGCAGATGGCGCAGGGAGAGGTGAAAGACCTGAACCTGATCCTGAAAGCGGATGTGGGTGGTTCGGCGGAAGTGCTTTCGGAAACGCTGCAGGCGCTTTCGAACGACAAGGTGCGGGTGCGGGTGCTGCGCTCCGGCGTGGGTACCATCACCGAATCCGACGTGCTGCTGGCCGCTGCGTCCGAAGCCATTGTGATTGGCTTCAACGTGAAGCCGGATCGCGCCGCCGCCGCTGCCGCCGAGCACGAAGGCGTCGACGTTCGGCTGCATTCCATCATTTACAACCTGACCGATGAGATCAAGAAAGCCATGACGGGTCTGCTTGCTCCGGTCTATCGCGAACTGTATCGCGGAAAGGCCGAAGTGCGGCAGCTCTTCAAGGTTTCAAAGGTCGGCAGCGTCTGCGGCTGCCTGGTGATGGACGGCATCATCACGCGCGATTGCCTGATTCGCGTTACGCGCGAAGGTAAGGTTGTCGTGAACACCAAGGTTTCCTCGCTCAAGCGCTTCAAAGACGACGTCAGCGAAGTCCGCAGCGGCATGGAGTGCGGCATCACGCTCAACGATTCGAGTGAGGTGCTGGAAGGCGACCTTCTGGAAGCATACCTGACCGAGCGCGTCGCGACCGAATTATAACGTTCCGCGCTCCCGTCGACTATCTAGTTTTTGGGTTATCCAAGGCCGTATTGACCGGCCCTGGACGCATTGTTAGCCTACTGTTCGAATCTCAATTGACTGTGCGATTTCGAACCGGAGCAGCGTCTCTGTAGGGGGAGGCGTTGCGTCCGAAAAGGGGATAACTATGCGCAACGCAAGTCTGGTATTGCTTCTCTCTGCATTTATCTGTCAGGCGCAACAGGACCCCGGCCCTCGTACCGGCAATCCTGGGGCTGGGCACCCACTGCCTGGTCTCACACCGAACGAACGCACAGCCTTTTCCATCGGCAAAACCACGTTTCAAGAGGTGGATTCGGTTTCGGGCGTGGTTACGCCAGGTTCCGGCCTGGGCCCGCGCTTTAATTCCGATAGCTGCGTGAGCTGCCATGCGTCGCCCGATGCCGGCGGCTCATCCCCTGCTCTTAATCCGCAAATCGCCGTGGCCGTGAAAGCCGGTGCGCTCAACGCCATTCCCACTTTCCTGAGCCCCACCGGCCCGGTACGCATCGCACGTTTCCTCAAAGATACGCAGGGCAAAGCCGATGGCGGGGTCCACGATCTGTTTGTGATTTCCGGCCGTTCTGACGCGCCGGGTTGCACCCTGACCCAGCCGGATTTCGCCGGCGCCGCAGCAGCCGGAAACCTGGCCTTACGCATTCCCACTCCCCTGTTCGGGACGGGCTTGATTGAAGCTGTCGAAGACGGCGACATTCTGCTGAACAAAGCGGCCAACCTGAACCAGAAGGCTAGGCTGGGCATCGGTGGCCACGAAAATCGCAACGACAACGATGGCAGCCTGACACGTTTCGGCTGGAAAGCGCAGAACAAATCGCTGATGATCTTTGCCGGTGAGGCTTACAACGTGGAGCAGGGTGTCACGAACGATGTGTTCCCGCAGGAGCGCGATTCGACGCCCGGTTGCCGCTTCAATGCGACGCCGGAAGATCACATTAACGTGAACGCCAACTCGCTCGATCAAGCCTCGGGCGATTTGATCAAGTTCGTCATGTTCATGCGCTTTCTGGCTCCGCCGCGCGCCACCACCGCCGCCCAGGACCCCGGCGCGGCCACATTCCGCAACATCGGGTGCGCCCTGTGCCACACCCCCTCTTTCACCACTGCCTCGAACACTACAGCCGCCCTCGCGAACAAGCAGATCAATCTGTTTTCAGACCTTCTGGTGCACAGGATGGGGCAAGGCCTGCAGGACGGTATTCAGCAGGGCGCCGCTCAGGGCGATGAGTTCCGCACCGCGCCGCTCTGGGGCCTGGGCCAGCGCCTGTTTTTCCTGCACGACGGGCGCGCCACCGACCTGAATGCCGCAATCGCCGCTCATGCAAGCTCCGGCTCGGAAGCGAACGGCGTGATTGCGAATTACAACTCGCTCACGGTGACGCAAAAGCAGGACGTGCTGCGCTTCCTGCGTACGCTCTAACTCGCTTCCGCTTGCACGCAAAACCCGCAGGGTGATAGATTTAGGTTGACCCTAGGGGACAAGTGCCCGTTATCGCCGCCATCACGCTCGAAGTGCGGATCGATCATGCGCAGTCCCTCAAAGACAAGCGGCAGGTGGTGAAAAGCCTCAAGGACCGGTTGCGGGACCGGTTTAACGTTTCCGTGGCTGAAATTGCCGATCAGGACGTTTGGCAGCATGGCGTGGTAGCGGTCGTTACCGTAGCCAGTGCGCGCTTAGTCGCGGAAGAAACCGCCGAACGCGTGGAGCGGGAAGCGGCCCATCTTTTAGGTGCCATGTTGGTGCGCGCCGACGTCGAATGGTTGTAGAGGACGATGGACAAGCGCAGAACAGCACGGGTGGGGCAGGCGATTCGCGAAGAACTTTCGCAGGTAATCGGCTTTGAAATGGACGATCCGCGGCTGAAATCGGTCACGGTCGCCGATGTGGACGTTTCGCCCGATGGCCGGACCGCCAACGTGAAAGTGGAATTGTTCGGCTCCGCGGAGGAGCAAAACGATGCCATGGTGGCACTGCGCCATTCCGCCGGCTTCCTGCGGCATCAGGTGGCCAGCCGCATGGAACTTCGCCATGCGCCGGAACTGCTGTTTCTCAGCGATTCCGGCCTCAGCGCGCTGGCGCGTGTCGAAACCCTCCTTGCCCGGGTGAAGAAAAATAAGCGCGGCCCTGAAAATGAGGCCGGCTCCTAAACATTCCGTGATAGTTTTGTTGTTGTTGTGTTACAGCGCCTGCTTTTGCGCTGTAGCGGCTGCGGACCCGGAGCTATTGCGCCTGGAAAGCAGCGTTGAGGCCATGGGCAGCACGTATTCATTAGTGCTGTACGGCCCTGACCGGGAACAATTGGAGCAGGCGGCGGAACTCGCGTTCGCCGAAGCGAAACGGCTGGATGAAGAGCTATCGAATTACAAACCCGAGAGTCCGTGGAGTCAGGTAAACCGCTTTGCCGCCGAACGGCCGGTGCCTGTGCCCGTGGAATTGTTCGATTTGCTTTCCGCCTGCGTGAATTACAGCAGGCTAAGCGACGGCGCATTCGATATCACGGTGGGCCCTCTGATGCGCGTTTGGGGCTTTTACAAAGGCAGTGGGCACTTGCCTAAACCGGGGGAAGTGAAAGCCGCGCTCGCGAGTGTGGGCTACAAGGGAATTCTGCTCGACCCGAAAACGCGGACAGTTCGTTTCGCAAAAAAGGGGTTGGAGCTGGACCCCGGCGGAATCGGCAAAGGCTTCGCGGTAGACCGGATGGTGGACGTGCTGCGCAAAGCCGGCATCCAAATCGCGCTGGTTTCCGGTTCCGGCAGCAGCATTTATGGCATGGGCGCGCCTCCCGGTGAAAAAGGCTGGACCATCTCGATTCGCGACCCGCACGACGAAACCAAAACCGTCCAGGACATCGTATTGCACGACGAATCTCTTTCCACGTCAGGTAGTTACGAGAAGTTTTTTGAAGCGGAAGGTAAGATTTACGCTCATATCATGGACCCACGGACCGGCTTTCCCGCACAAGGAATGCTGTCCGTTTCCGTTATTACGCCTCACACTATAGACAGCGAGGCGTGGTGCAAGCCATTCTTTATAAATGGGCGTGCCTGGGCAGCCCAACACAAACCGGAAAGGACTCGTGCATTTTTTTGCGAGGACAAAGCTGAACAACAATGCGTGTGGCTCCAATGACTAGCCGTTTTTTAGACGCCTGCAGACGCAGGCCAACCGATGTGCGCCCTGTCTGGTTCATGCGCCAGGCCGGACGCTACTTACGGCAATACCGTGAGATACGGTCGAAACACGGCATCTTAGAAATGTGCAAGCGTCCGGATTTAGCCGCCGCCGTGACCTTGCAGCCGGTGGAACTGCTGGATGTGGACGCCGCGATCATCTTTGCCGACCTGCTGCTGCCCGTGGAACCCATGGGCCTGAAGCTGCGTTATGCCGAGGGCGAAGGGCCGATCATCGATAACCCGGTGCGCACCTCCGACGATATCGATTCTCTCTCCACGCTGAATACCGACGACCTGGGCTACGTGGGCGAGGCGATTCAAATGGTGACGCGCGCCCTGAACGGGCGCGTGCCTGTGATTGGCTTTTGCGGTGCGCCATTCACCATGGCCAGCTACATGATTGAGGGCAGTTCCAGCCGCAATTTCGTTCGCACCAAGCGCCTGATGTACGCCGATGAAACCATGTGGCGCCGCCTGATGGGCAAGATTGTCGACGTTCTGGCGCCGTATGCTATCAGCCAGGTAGCCGCCGGCGCGCGCGCGATCCAGGTATTCGATAGCTGGGTGGGCGCTTTGGGCGCGGACGATTACGTGCGCTATGCGGCGCCTTATTCGCGCGCGCTCATTGAGCGGATTCGGTCCGCCGGCGTCCCCGTGATCCATTTCGGCACTGGCGCTTCCGGCTATTTCCGCGAACTCCACGCGGCGGGTGGCGATGTGATGGGCGTCGATTGGCGCATGAATATCGATCAGGCCTGGATGGACATCAGCTATCGCGCGGCCATTCAGGGCAACCTTGACCCTGTGGCGCTGTTCGCTCCGCTGCCTGAATTGAAGATGAAGGTGCATGAGCTTCTGAAACGCACCGGCACGCGGCCTGGGCATATCTTCAATTTAGGTCACGGCATCTTGCCGGAAACGCCTGTGGATCACGTTCGCGCCGTCGTGCAAATGGTGCGCGAGTTTCGCCCTTAGCGGCACTTGCCTTTACCGGTCGCAATCGTCGGCGGCGGAATATCGGGCCTTGCTGCCGCTCACTATCTAAAGGTTCGCGCCGTCGAAACGGTCGTCATCGACGGCGCGGAACGCCTGGGCGGCCTCCTGCAAACGGACCGGATCGAAGGCTGTATCGTGGAGGGCGGCGCGGATAGCTGGCTGGCCGCCAAACCGTGGGCGCGTGAACTGGCTGTTGAGCTGGGTCTGGGCCAGGATGTCATCGGCTCGAACGACGCCGCGCGTGGTGTTCGCGTGCTGCGGCGCGGCAAACTGGTTCCCTACCCGCACGATATGCAGCTGGTTGTGCCGAAGCGGCTGAGCACTGTTTGGAGGTCTCCGCTGTTCGGTTTGGGCACCAAGCTTCGCATGTCCGCGGATTGGGTTCGTTTTTCCAAAAGCCCTGGCGGCGACCGCTCTGTCGCGGCATTCATTCGCAGCCATTTCGGCCAGGGCGCGGTGGATTATCTGGCTGACCCTCTGCTGAGCGGCATCTATGGCGGCAATACCGAACTGCTGAGCGCGGAAGCTGTGCTGCCGAAGTTTGTCGAGCGTGAGCGCCTTCAAGGCAGCCTGACGCGCGGCATCCCGCGGGACGCCGCAAGCCATGCGCCGGTGTTCGAATCGATGCGCGGCGGTTTAGGCCAGCTTGTAGAAGCGCTGAAACCCACGCAGGTTCTCAGAGGCTTTGCGGAAGATTTGGAGCGCAACAAAGGCGGCTGGCGAGTGCGTGTCAATGGCAATTGGCTGAACGCGTCGCGCATCATTTTGGCTTGCCCCGCGCAACGGGCTGCCACTCTCCTAACCAGCGCTTCGCCAGAGCTAAGCATGTTGCTGTCAGGCGTGCGCTACAGTTCCGCTCACATTGTGGCGATGGCGTTCCGCAATCTAGAACCGCTGCAAGGCTTCGGGTTGCTAATCCCCCGCAAAGAGGGCCACCACCTGATGGCCGCCACTTGGGTGACCACAAAGTTCTTGGGCCGCGCTCCCGCCGGGCTGCAACTGGTACGCGCGTTTTTCCGGCAGCCCAGCAGCGAGCCCGTGCGCGAATTGTGCGATATAGCCGGGTTCCGCGGCGAGCCGGAATTCGTTAAGGATTATCGCTGGCCCAATTCCCTGCCCCAATATGCCGTGGGGCATCTGGCGCTTGTGAAGCAAATCGAAGCCATGGCCGCGCGAATAGAAGGGCTGCACCTGATCGGCAACACATACCACGGCGTCGGCATACCGGATTGCATCCGCATGGCGAAGCAAGTGGCTGGCTCGTTGCGGTAGCCCCGGTTCTGCCACAATTACCAAAGTGGTGACAGGCGCGGCGATTCAGCACATTTCGATCAACGGACAAGCCGTGCCGGTGGATGGCGTTCCCGTCCACACCACGCTGCTGGATTTTCTGCGCGACCGCGGATTCACCGGCGCAAAAGAAGGCTGCGCGGAAGGCGAATGCGGCGCCTGTACTGTGCTAATGGTGTCCGAAAACGAGCCCGGCAGCGCTTATCGCGCGGTGAACAGCTGCCTGCTTTTTGTGCCGGTCGCGATCGGCCGCGAGTTCTTCACTGTGGAAGCCTTAGCCGTGAACGGGGAGCTGTGCGAAGCCCAAAAAGCAATGGCGGACGGCGGCGGATCGCAATGCGGCTATTGCACACCGGGCTTTGTCATGAGCCTCTTCGCGGAGCAGTACCGGCCCGGCCGCGAAGGCCCTTGCGACCCGCACGCCATGGGCGGCAACCTGTGCCGATGTACTGGCTACCGTCCCATTCGCGATGCTGCTCTCTTGCTTGGGCCGCCGCCCTCGGGCACGTTTCTGGAACGCTTGAGCCGTCCTGCGCCGGCGGTGCATGGCGCCCCTTACGCAGCACACCAGGTTCGGTTCGATACGCCGAATAGCTTCGAAGAGTGCCTGGCCCTTGCCGCGCAATCGCCCACCGCGAAGCTGGTGGCGGGGTGCACGGATACAGCAGTCGATGCGAACCTGAAGTTCCGGCGCTGGCCGCATTTCATCAGCCTGGAACTGGTTGAGGCTCTGCGTGAGTTCGAAGAGACGCCGGAGCATGTCCGCATCGGAGCTGCGCTGCCGCTCGCGGACATTGCGCGCCTCTGGACCGATGCGCCGCCTGTGGTGAAAGAGTGGCTCGCTCTCTTCGCGTCCGTACCGATCCGGAACCGCGCCACGTTGGGCGGCAATCTGGCGACGGCTTCTCCCATCGGCGATTCCGCGCCGTTGCTGATGGCGCTCGATGCCGGCTTATATTTAAGCACCCTGAAGGGCGAGCGCGTTGTGCCTCTGCGGCAATTTTTCAAGAGCTATCGCCAAACTGAGTTGCAGGAGGGCGAACTCATTCGCGCGATCCGGATACCGAAACCGCTGCCCGGCTACGTGCGTTTCTATAAGGCTTCGAAGCGCCGTATGGATGACATCGGCATTGTGTCCGCCGGCCTCGCCATCGATTGCGATGAGAGTGGCAGTGTCACGCGCGCGGCATTTGTTTTCGGTGGCGTGGGGCCTGTGACACAGCGTGTTCAGTCCGCCGAAGCTGCGGCACTCGGCCGCGTGTGGGATGAAGCGGCACTCGAACGAATCGGCGCAGCGCTCGATGCGGCACTGCATCCCATGGACGACCATCGTGGTTCAGCCGCTTATCGCCTGGCTGTCGCAAAGAGCTTTGTTCACAAGTTTTATTGGCAATGGCGGCAGGCGCACGCGTGAGCGATCGTCACGAAAGCGCGCATGGCCATGTCTCCGGAGAGGCGCTCTACACAGACGATCTGTGTCTCCGCTTCCCCGGCCTGTTGCATGCCTGGCCCGTCACCGCGCCCCATGCGCATGCACGCCTGCTTCGCTTCGATGCTTCCGATGCCATCATCGCGGCAGGTGTACATTGCGTGCTCACCGCTGCCGATGTGCCCGGCGAAAACGAGACCGGCAGCAACCGTCACGATGAGCCGCTGTTTCCTTCGGAGGTGATGTTTCACCAGCAGCCTGTGGCCTGGGTGCTGGGCGAAACGTTGGAAGAGGCGCGTCTGGGAGCCGCTCTGGTGCGCGCCGAATATCAACCGCTCACGCCGATTCTGACTATAGAAGATGCAATTCAAGCGGGCAGCTTTCTTGCGGGCCCTCTGCGGATTGAACGCGGCGATTTGCCGTTGGTGGACGGCAGCGCGTTGTGTTTCTCCGGCGAACTGCGCATCGGCGGCCAGGAGCATTTTTATCTGGAGACGCAGTGCGCCATTGCGCGCCCCGATGAAGCGGACGGTATCGTGGTGGATTCCTCCACGCAACACCCGGCGGAGACGCAGGACGTAATCGCGCGCGTGTTGGGCATTGCCTGGCATCGCGTATCGGTGCAGTGCCTTCGCATGGGCGGTGCGTTTGGCGGCAAGGAAGTGCAAGCCAATTCCTTCGCGGCAGTGGCGGCGCTGGGCGCGTGGAAAACCAAACGGCCGGTTCGTGTGAGGTTGCCGCGGCTGCTCGATATGGCGCTCACCGGCAAACGCCATCCGTTTCTGGCGCGATACAAAGCGGGCTTCCACACCGATGGCAAGCTGAACGGTGTGCGGATTGAGCTGTATTCCGATGGCGGCTGGAGTCTCGACCTTTCCATGCCCGTGCTTTCTCGCGCCATGTTTCATTGCGATAACGCTTACCTGTTGCCGAATGCAGAGATCACGGGCTTCGTGTGTCGAACGAATAAAACTTCGCAGACGGCCTTTCGTGGCTTCGGTGGTCCGCAGGGCATGCTGGTGGTGGAAGAGATCATGGATCAAGCCGCTCGCCGCTTGCACCTTGCGCCGCATGACGTGCGTGAGCGGAACTTTTATCGCGAAGGCGATACCACGCATTACGGACAACTGGTGAAGCACCCGGAACGCATGAGCACCATCTGGCAGCAGGTCAAAAGTTCCAGTTCGTTCGATGCCAGGTGCCTGGAAGTGAACGCGTTCAATTTGGCGCAGCGGCACAGGAAACGCGGTATCGCCATCACGCCGATGAAGTTCGGCATTTCTTTTACGGCCACTTACATGAATCAGGCGGGCGCACTCGTGATGATCTATCGCGATGGCAGCGTGCAGGTGAACCATGGCGGCACGGAGATGGGCCAGGGCCTCCACACCAAGATTCGTAACATAGCTGCGAAGGCCCTGGGCATCGCAGCCGAACGTGTGCGCATGATGCCCACCCGCACCGACAAAATTCCCAACACTTCCGCCACTGCGGCTTCCGCCAGTACGGATCTAAACGGCGCGGCCGTGCTGGATGCTTGTGAACAGTTGAAGCGGCGCCTGGCGCCCGTTGCGGCGCGGCTAATTCCGTGCGACGAGAGCCACGTGCGCTTTGAAGGCGGAACTGTGTATAGCGAGGATTGCCCCGGCAACTCAGTTTCGTTCGACCGCGTGGCGGCTGCCGCGTATCGCGAACGTATCCCGCTCTTCGCGCAGGGCTTTTACCAGACGCCCGGGCTTCAGTACGATCACGAAACACTGAAGGGCAAGCCCTTCCATTATTTCGCCTGGGGTGCGGCCGTCTCAGAAGTGGAGCTTGACCTTTTTACGGGAGACTCGAAGGTGCTGCGCGTCGACATCCTGGAAGATGCCGGCGAATCGCTCGCGCCCCTGATCGACCGGGGCCAGATTGAAGGCGGCTTCATGCAAGGCTTGGGTTGGCTCACCATTGAGGAATTACTGTGGGACGCATCGGGCAGGCTGGCCACGGCAAGCGCGTCTACTTACAAGCTGCCGTCATGGTCGGAGTTGCCGGAAGTCTTCAACGTGAACTTTCTCGAGCGAGCCGCCGATGCGGATGTGGTGATGGGAAGCAAGGCCGTGGGTGAGCCGCCGCTGATGCTGGCGATGTCCGTGCGCGAAGCCATACGAAGCGCGGTTGCGGCATGCGGTGGCGGCGGGCCTGTGGCTCTGCCCTGCCCTTCGACGCCCGAAAACATTTACTTCGCGATTCAAAAGGTGCGCTGTTCGTGATGCCGGACCAACTGCTTCGCGCGGCAGTGTTCCATACGCCGGCAAATCCGTTTCGCGAAGAGCACACGCTCAAGAGCTTCACCGATGGCGGGCTTCTGATTCGCAATGGCCGCATTGCCGCATGTGGCGATTATGCCGAGGTGAGTAAGGCTCACCCGGACGTCGCGGAGCGCGATCTGCGTGGCGGCTATCTGATTCCGGGCCTGATCGATACACATGTACACTTTCCGCAATTGCGCGTGCTGGGCGGGCTCGACAGGCAGCTGCTCGATTGGCTGGATCAAGTGGCGCTGCCCGAAGAGGCGCGCATGGCCAACGTGGCTTACGCGCGTGACACGGCGACACGGTTCGTACGTGCGCTGGCCGGCCATGGCACCACCACAGCCATGGTGTTCGGTGCGCACTTCAAAGCCGCGACAGCGGAACTCTTCGATGCCGCTGAACGTTCCGGCTTGCGGGTAATGAGCGGCATGGTGCTGTCGGACAGAATGCTGCGCGCAGAGCTTCACCAATCGCCCAGTGACGCGTACCGCGATTGCTCTGAGCTGATCGGCAGGTATCACGGGCGCGGGCGCTTGCATTTTGCAGTGACGCCCCGGTTCGCGTTGTCTGCTTCGGAGGCCATGCTGGAAGTGTGCCAGACACTCTTGCGCGAACACGCGGGCTTGCGTTTTCAAACTCACATGAATGAGAATGCGCGCGAGATTGATGAGGTGGCGAAGCTCTTTCCTTGGGCGAAAGATTATCTGGCTGTTTATGAACGCTTCGGCTTAACGCGGCCCGGAGCGGTGATGGCCCACAATGTTCATGCGTCCGAACCGGAACTGGAACGTTTGGCGTCGAATGGATGCGCGGTGGCGCATTGCCCGTGCAGCAACGCCATCCTGGGCAGTGGCTTGTTCCCTATGACGCGCCATATCCGCGCGGGCGTGCGCGTCGCGCTTGGCTCCGACGTGGGCGGTGGGATAGGCTTCGGTATGTTGAAGGAAGCTTTGCAGGCCTATTCGCTGCAACGGTTAATGCCGGATGGAATGCTGCTCACGCCCGCGCACATGCTGTATCTGGCAACGCGAGCCGGGGCGGAAGCGTTGCAGTTGGAGGCAGAGACGGGCGATTTCACGATTGGGAAAGCGGCCGATTTTGTCTACCTGCGGCCTCCGCGGGGCAGTGTTCTTGAAGGAGTGCTGGAACGCGCAGAGACTTCGTCCGGTATATTGGCGGCTCTTTTCACTTTGGCCGGCGCGGAAAGCGTGGCGGAAGTTTATGTGGCTGGAGACCGGATTGACTATTGACGATTTGAACGCGATGCCGTGCGAAGATTTCGTGCGCGCCATCGGCTGGGTTTTCGAACGTTCCCCTTGGGTGGCGGAGCGCGCTTGGACCTTGAGACCATTTCAGGATCTGGATGCGCTGCATCTGGCCATGGCGCGTGAAGTGGAGCGCGCCTCACCGCAAGAGCAACTGGATCTGCTGAACGCGCATCCCGATTTGGGCACGCGCCTGAAGTTGAGCGATGCTTCGGAATCGGAACAGGCCGGCGCCGGTTTAAATGCGTTACCGGCGGAAGAGTTCGAACGGTTTACGCGCCTCAACACAAGCTACAAAGACAAGTTTGGCTTTCCTTTTCTGCTTGCCGTAAAAGGCCGTGGCAAAGAAGATATTTTGCGCGCTTTGGAAGAGCGTCTGAAGGCGGCGCGCGAAGCCGAGTTCGCTGAGGCGTTGCGGCAGGTTTACCGCATCGCGGCGGTTCGGTTGCATGATGTGTTAAGCCAGGAGCTTTGAGTGGAACAATTCGCCAGCGGATGGAAGCGGAGTTACTACGGCAAGGCCGACGTCATCGCTTATCGCTTGAATCGCGATGGCGTGACGCCGCCGGGCCAGAGCCCCGTGTTCGGCGCCAGCGTGAAAATGTTGGTCTACGGCGACGCCTTTTGGCCGACCTATACAACAGGCGATAACACCGGCCTGGTAGCCACCGATTCCATGAAGAATTTCGTCCAACGCGAGACGCTGAATTTTACGGCGGGCGATCTGGAGAGCTACTGTCAATTCCTGGCGGGGAAGTTTCTGGCTGCCTATGAACAGGTGGAAGGGGTGCAGGTATCGGCCGTTGAGATTCCTTACGCACCGTTGCCTGGTCATGCGGCGGCCTTTGTTCCGGGCGGGCCTGAACGGCTCACGGCGCGTGTTGAATTGAACCGCGGCGGTGTTGTAGAAATCGCGTCCGGCATCACAGGGTTCCGCATGGTGCGGCTGGGCGGCAGCGCGTTCTTTGGGTTCGTTCGTGACCAGTACACGACGTTGCCGGAGATCAGGAACCGGCCGCTTCACATGTGGCTGGATGTCGAGTGGCTGTACACGTCGCCCGGGCGCGCACAGACAGAAGGGCGTGCGGCCGCTACAGTGCGCCAGACAATTTACTCCACCTTCGGCGAGTTCGAATCGGGCAGCATCCAACAGATCATTTACCGCATCGGTACGAAGTTGCTGCAGGAAGTCCCGGAGCTTTCGGAAATTCATCTGGAAGCAAACAACCGCACGTGGGATGCAGCCGCTGAGCGCGACGAGACGTTGGCTGTGTTTACCGATTCGCGGCCTCCGTATGGATGCCTGGGCCTGCGGTTGAGACGCGAGAAGTAGACGCATGGCCAGGCTCTCGACGCACGTTCTGGATACTTCCTTGGGGTTGCCGGCCGTGGGAGTAAGAATCGATTTGCGGTTCGGCGATGCCATTCTGAAATCGGCCGTTACCAACGCTAATGGCCGGACCGATGAGCCGCTGCTGGCCGGCGATGCTCTGGCCCCCGGCGTCTATGAGTTGGTCTTCCATGCGGGTGAATATTTTCGTGCGCAGGGCGTGGCGTTGACGAAACCACCTTTTCTGGATGAGGTGGTGATACGTTTCGGCGTCGCGGATATACATGAGTCATACCACGTGCCGTTGTTGCTTTCGCCTTACGCATACAGCACGTACCGGGGTTCGTGATGCTGTTGCCGCACGCTGAAGATTGCATCGCGCGATGCCGTGCGCTTGCCCTGCATACACAAGAGCCGGGCTTCACCACGCGCACGTTTCTTTCTCCTCCGATGCACAAGGTACATCGCGATCTGACTGAGTGGATGAGCAACTGCGGCATGGAGGTGCGAGTGGATGGAGTGGGTAACCTTTGCGGCCGCTACCCGGCTGGCGATGCAGGCGCCGCCGTGCTATGCATCGGTTCGCACCTGGATACAGTGCCGCGCGCGGGAGCCTTCGATGGCATCCTTGGCGTGGTCATGGGCGTCATGCTGATCGAACTGCTGCAAGGCAGGCGTTTGCCATTTGCAATCGAAGTGGTGGGGTTCTCAGAAGAGGAGGGTGTGCGTTTCGGGTTCCCCTTCCTTGGCAGCCGCGCGTTCATTGGCGAACTTGATCGGGCTCTGCTTTTAACGCGTGACCGGGATGGTGTGTCCGCCGCCGATGCGATACGCGCTTTCGGTTTGGACGGCGCGATGCAACATGCGGAACATGCACAGGCCTACCTGGAGTTTCATATCGAGCAAGGGCCAGTGCTGGAAAGTCTCGGCCTGCCGGTTGGCGCGGTTGTGGCCATAGCCGGGCAGACACGCATGCAACTTACATTCGAAGGGCGCGCCGGCCATGCGGGCACCACGCCGATGGCTTTACGGCGCGATGCATTGGCGTGTGCGGCGGAATGGATCGGCGATGTGGAGCGTTACGCTGCCGCCAACATCGGCATGGTGGCAACGGTGGGCCGGATGGAAGTGCTTCCTGGCGCGCCGAACGTGATACCCGGCAAGGCCATACTGACGCTCGATATTCGCCATGAAGAAGACTCGATTCGTGAGCATGGCGTGGAACACTTGCTGACTCGCGCCTACCAAATTGCGCGGCCGCGCGGCATCCATGTAACTTCAGAGATGGTGTCGAGTCAGGCATCCGTTCCGATGGATTCGGGCTTGACACAGATGCTGGCTGAAGCGGCTGGACACACTGTACATCGCATGGTGAGCGGGGCTGGGCACGACGCGATGATCATGGCTCGCAAGATGCCGGCGGCGATGTTGTTTCTGCGCAGCCCGGGAGGGCTCAGCCACCATCCCGGCGAATCTGTTCTGGCGGAAGATGTTGCGGCCGCGCTTGCCGTTGGGCTTAAATTTCTGGACCGGTACGCATGATTGTTCGTGGTGGAACTTTGGTGCTGCCGGAAGGGCCGGTGCGCGCGGATCTGCGCATTGAGGAAGGCGTGATTGCTGAAGTGGGCCCGGAGGTGGCAGGCGATGCTCACGTGGATGCATCCGGTATGCACATCTTTCCCGCCACCATCGACGTGCATCTGCACTTCAACGAGCCTGGCCGCGCGGATTGGGAAGGTGCGTTGACAGGCAGCCGTGCGCTTGCCGCCGGCGGTGGCGCGGTGTTTTTCGACATGCCGCTCAATTCCACACCCTGCACTGTGACCGCGGGTGAGTTCGAACGGAAGCGAGCGGCTCTGTCGGCTGCTTCCATCGCCGACTTTGGAATTTGGGGCGGACTGATTCCGGGCAATCTGGGCGAGATGGCCGCGCTAGCTGAATGCGGCGTAGTGGGCTTCAAAGCGTTCCTGTGCGATTCCGGCTTGCCGGAGTTTCCTCGTGCCGACGACTTGACTTTGTGGGAAGGCATGGCGGAGGCTGCGCGGCTGAACCTGCCTGTCGCGGTTCATGCCGAGAGCGAAGAGCTCACCAAGGGTCTGTCAGCACGCTTGGCACAACAGGGCGGGTCCGCGATACAGTCGTTCCTTGGTTCGCGACCGGTGATGGCGGAACTGGAAGCCATCGAGCGCGCCGCTCTCTTCGCTCGCAAAACAGGCGCGCGGCTTCACGTTGTGCATGTCAGTTCGGGTCGCGGCGTGGTGGCGGCCGCTGAAGCCAGGGCGCGCGGCGCAGACATCTCGATAGAGACCTGCCCGCACTATCTGTTCTTCACCGAAGCCGACTTGGAACGTTTGGGTGCGCTTGCCAAATGTGCGCCGCCATTGCGCAGTGCAGCAGACCAACTTGAGCTTTGGGCCGAAGTGTGGAACGGCACTGTAGACATCGTCGCGTCTGACCATTCACCCGCGCCGCCGCATATGAAGAGTGGCGACTTCACGGCTGCGTGGGGCGGAATTGCCGGTGCGCAATCGACGCTGTCGATTCTTCTGGAGCGCGGCTTCTTCGGCCGTGGGCTGGCGCTTGCGCGCATTGCAGAACTCTTAGCCGCCAACCCGGCGAAGCGTTTCAACATTCCCAAGCGCGGCGCGATCCGCGCGGGCAATTGTGCCGATTTGACCTTCGTCGATTTGACCGGCCAGTTTACGTTGCGCGCGGAAATGCTGGTTTACCGTCATCACATTTCCCCGTATGTTGGCAAAACGTTTCGTGGTGTTGTGCGGCGTACCATCAGACGCGGGGAAACCATTTTTCTGGACGGTAAGTTCCCCAGTGAAACGAAAGGTGAGTTAGTTCGGCCTGACAAATAGCCCTATGCACAATCTTGGACACACGCGGAGCGTTCGCCGCCCCGACCATCTGCTTCAGACGCCTGACACCTTCGTGCGCGCACCGCTGCCCGGTATGAGCGCGGCCACCGCAGTGGTGCACGCTACAACGGCGTTGGGCGCGAAGTTTACGCAGTACACAGCGGAGTTCGAAGCGGGCGGCAGCTTGGGGCCGGCACGCGAGCAGCGCTTTGCTTATGTGCTGGAGGGCGCGCTTGCCTGCGGTGCGTCCGTCCTGCACGCAGGCCAATACGCGTGGCTGCCCCCGGGCTCTGCCTTGACCCTGCATGCGGAACAACCCACGCGCGCGATGATGATCGAGAAGCCATATGTGCCGCTGGAGTCTCATGCTATCCCTGACTTGCTGATCGGCAGCGAAAGCAAAGTTGCACCGCAGCTGCTGATGGGCGACCCCGCGCTTGAGGTCCGGAGCCTGCTCCCCGCCAATGCCTCGTTCGATCTGGCCGTGAACACCATGACGTTTCAACCGGGCGCCAGCCTCCCCATGGTGGAAGTGCATGTGATGGAGCACGGGCTATACATGCTGGAGGGCGGCGGTATCTATCGCCTCGGCGACGCCTGGCATCCGGCGTTCGCGGGCGATTTTATCTGGATGGCGCCGTACCTGCCGCAGTGGTTCGGAGCGCTCGGTAAGGCGCCCGCGAAATATTTGATTTACAAAGATTGGAACCGCTGATGGACCTGAGAATCGATGGCGACAAGCTGGCGCAGGAGCTGGATGAATTGGGTTCGTTTTCTTCTGAGCCCTCACCGGTCGTGACGCGCGTTGTGTTTTCTGAGGCAGATCTGCGCGGCCGGCATTTCGTGAAAACGCTTTGCCGGGAGGCAGGGCTCAGCGTCCGCGAAGATGCCGTGGGCAACACTTTCGCCCGTTGGGAAGGCTCGGATCCGCATCTTCCCGCGCTGGGCACGGGCTCACATATCGATGCCATTCCCAACGCCGGCCGCTTCGATGGAACTGTGGGCGTGTTGGGTGGTTTGGAAGCGCTGCGGGCCTTGCGAAGAGCCAACTTCAAACCGCGCCGCTCATTAGAACTGCTGCTCTTTACTTCGGAAGAGCCAACGCGATTCGGCATCGGCTGTCTGGGTAGCAGGCTGCTCGCCGGCACGCTGCCCGCGTCGGCTGACGAGACGCTGTTCGATGCCGATGGGCAGTCTTTGAATCGAGCGCGAACCGCTGCCGGCTTTACGGGCAACCTGGCTACTGTCGCGCTTCCTCACAGCTATTACTCCGCCTTCGTGGAACTGCACATCGAACAAGGCCCCTTGCTGGAACAGGGCGGAATCGATGTCGGTATTGTCACCGCGATTGCCGCGCCCGCCTCTCTGCGTGTCGATATTCAGGGCGAAGGTGGACATGCCGGGGCGGTGCTGATGCCGGGCAGGCGCGATGCCTTTCTGGCCGCGGCAGAGATTGCGCTCGCCGTGGAAGAGTGCGCGAAAGCATCGGGCTCGAACGATACCGTTGGCACCACGGGCGTATGCGACATCTTCCCGCGCGCCGTGAACAGCATCCCCAGCCGCTCGCACATGGAGATCGATATCCGCGACATCGATGGGACTCGGCGCGACGCCGTTCTGCAGCAAGTCCGTCAAGCGGCGGAAGAGATTTGCGCGCGCCGCAACGTTACGTTGAAGATGGAGTTGCTGAACGCCGACGCGCCTGCCCAATGCGCTCCCGCCATTGTCGACGCATTAACACAAGCGTGTATCGCGCACGGCGTAACGCATCAGCGAATGATCAGCCGCGCGTATCACGATTCGCTTTTCATCTCGCGCGTGGCGCCGGCGGCCATGCTGTTCATACCCTGCCGCGATGGCGTCAGCCACCGGCCCGATGAGTATGCATCCCCCGAAGACATCGCGCGCGGAGCGCTGGTGCTGACCGAAGCCCTGGCAAGTCTGGCGAGTTAGGGCTTCTGTAAAATCTCGAGCGCTTTGAGCACAACCGGGTCGCGCTGCAGTTCCACTTCGTCGCCTTTCGCAACACCGAGGCTCTGGTTGAAGATCTCCGTCTTGAGGCGGCTCTCAATGAAAGCCCGCTCGCGTGACCATTCATTCACGCCGGGCTGAATCTGCCGATCGCTGAGCCAGGCTTGAAACGTATCGAGTAGCTGCGGCGCTATCTCGAAGGTCTCCGTCACCTTTTGGCTCTTGAGAAACTCAGTTGCGAATTGCGGAAACGCTCCGCTGCCTTCAAGCGCCGCACGCAAACGTGAGACAGCATCGGGCTGCACCAACACATCCGGGATGATGCCGCCGCCGCCTTCGACGGCACGGCCCTTATCGCTCTTGAAATCGCTGCGCGCGTTGGGGTGGGCCGTGGTGCCGGTGAGCGCGAACTCTTCGCCGCGATCTTTCAGCGCCTTCTGGATGGAGCGGCCACTCGGCGTGTAATAGAGAGCGGTGGTTAACGCGATGCCGGTGCTGTTCGAAAGCGGGAACACGCTTTGCACCAGGCCCTTGCCGTAACTCGGTTCGCCCAGGATGGTGGCGCGGTCATGATCCTGTAGAGCGCCGGCTACAATTTCGCTGGCACTGGCACTCTTGGCGTTCAGCAAAATGGTGACGGGGAAACTGTAGGGAGTGGCCTCGGCAGGCACTTTTTCCACGCTCTCTTTTACGTTGCGGCCTTTGATGGTGAGCACTGTTTCGCCAGGCTTGAGGAACAGCGACGCCGTATCGAGCGCCGCGCCTACCAAGCCGCCGGGGTTGTTCCGCAGATCGAGCACCAGCCCTTTCAGCTTTGTTCCACCCTGCGCTTCAATCGCGTCTTTCAACTGCGCGCCTGTCTTCTCTTCAAAGCTGCCTACGCGCACATACGCGATGCCCGGCTTCAGCAGAAATGCGCGTTCCACGCTGGGCGCCTGCATCTCTTCAGGAGTGAGCGTGAACTGCAGCAGCCGCACGTTGCCGCTGCGGCGCACATCGAGCCGCGCTGGATTTTGCCGCGATTCTCCCAATAACCCGACTAGCTGATCCAGCGTGAGCCGGTCGAGACGAATATTGTTCACCGCCAGAATTTCATCGCCGGGCGAAATGCCGGAGCGGGCAGATGGCGTGCCGGGCAGCGTCTGCAGCACAATCACGCGCCCCGGCAGAATGGATACCACGGAGCCGAAGCCCTTGGTGGTGCTGCTCTGCATTTGCTTGAGCTGCTGAAACTGGCCTGGATCGAGAAAAACCGAATGCGGATCTAAACGGCGAAGCAAGCCGGGTATCGCGCCCTGATAGAAAGCCTGCTCCGGCGTGATAGGTTCAGCGGAGTAAGCTTCAGCAACGGCGTAGGCGTCCACCAGGCGTTTTAGTTCGCGATCAAGTGTGGCCTGATCGGCTGGCGCTGCGGCGAATAACAGTAGTGCTAGCGGGAACAGCATTTACCGCGAATACCGCGTGGCCGCCTTGCGCCGGTGCCGTTCCATGGCCAGCTCCAACAATTGTTCCACCAGGCGGGGGAATTCAATTCCAGAGTATTCCCACATCTTGGGAAACATGCTGATGGACGTGAAGCCGGGGATGGTGTTGATCTCGTTAACGAAGATTTGGCCGGTGGCGCGGTCCATTAGAAAATCGACGCGGCCCATTCCTTCGCACGCAATTGCCTTATAGCAGCCCACGGCCAGGCGCTGCATTTCGGCGGTCTGTTCCGGGGTTAGTTGCGCCGGCATTTCAATACGAGCCTTATCGAGCAGGTACTTATCTTCGTAATCGTAAAACTCTCGCGACGGAAGAATCTCGCAAGGCGTGGAAGCTTGCGGCTCTTCATTGCCCAGCACGGAGCATTCAAATTCCCTGCCCTCCACACCGCGTTCGCAAATCACTTTGCGATCGTATTCAGCGGCCAGGGCAAGGGCGCTGGTGAGTTCAGCCAGATTGTGCGCTTTCGAAATACCCACTGAGGAGCCCAGGTTCGCCGGCTTCACGAAGATAGGAAACGGCAGTCGCCGCGCAACGGCTTCGGCATTCATGCCACCGCGCGTTAGCACCAGGTAATCCACAATGGGCAGCCCCGCTTCGCGGCACACGCGCTTGGTCATCTCTTTATCCATGCCGATGGCGCTAGCCATCACGCCTGCGCCCACATAAGGCAGGTCGGCCAATTCCAGCAGGCCTTGCACCGTGCCATCTTCGCCGAATGTGCCATGCAGGATGGGGAACACAACATCCACGGGGTTATGGCCCGGCTCCGGAAGAATGGGCGCGGGGTCCCAGCGGCCATCTGAATGAATCAGATATCGCACCACTTCATAGCGTTCGGGGCTCAGGCCCTTGATGATGGATTCCGCCGAACGGATAGAGACTTCGTGCTCGCCGGAACGGCCGCCGTAAATGACGCCAACACGTAGTTTCGGCATCAGAGGATTTTCTTACCCAGGGCGGACATGATGAGTTCGACGCCTAACTCGGCTGTTCGGTTTACTTCATCGAAGACCGGATTCACTTCCACGGCCTCCATGGAAACCATGCCGTTGGAATCGCAAATCATCTCCATGGCCAGGTGAGCTTCGCGATATGTCGCGCCGCCTCGCACCGGCGTGCCCACGCCCGGAGCATCGGCCGGGTCAACATAATCCAGATCGAGCGAGAGATGAAAACCGGCAGTGCCGCGGGTGGCGAGATCCATGGCCTGCGCCATCACGGAGCGCAAGCCGCGCTCATCGATATCGCGCATGGTGAACGCGTGCACGCCCGATTCGCGCACGTGAGCCTTCTCCATAATGTCGATGTCGCGCACACCGACAATGCACACGTTCTTCGGGTCCACTTTCGGCGAAAAGCCGAACAGCTTGGTCAACTCGGGCGGCCCAAGCCCGATGCAACACGCCAGCGGCATGCCGTGAACGTTGCCGCTGGGGCTGGTCTGGGGAGTATTCATATCGGCGTGCGCATCGATCCAGATCAAGCCGATTTTCTGCCGCTTCTTTTTAAAGTGCTTGGCAACACCGGCTACGGTACCGATGGCGACCGAGTGATCGCCGCCCAGCACCAAAGGCGCTTTGCCATCGTCCATTGCGTGTGCCACCATGTTGCCCAAGCGTTCGCAAGCGGCAGCAATCTGAGGCAGGTACTTGGCGTGGCGCGGACCTTCGGGCGAGTTCTCCGGCTGATCTACCAGCACGTTGCCCAGATCGTCAACCTCATACCCCAGCGCTTTGAGCTTCTCATTTAAGTTCGCCACACGCAGAGCGGACGGGCCCATATCGACGCCGCGGCGATCCTGGCCGAGGTCTAAAGGTGCGCCGATCACGGCGATGTGCGATTGCTTCATGTATGGTCTATGAATTACCAGTGTGTCGCGAAGGGGGCGGCGGGGGCAAGTTTGTAAGATTGATAAGAATGAACAGCGTGCAGATTTTCGGCGTCAAGAATTCTTCGGCCACGCGTGCGGCGGAGCGGTTCTTCAAAGAGCGCTCCGTGCCGCTGCACGTGGTGGACCTGCAGCGCAAGCCGATGGCGCCTGGAGAGATTCGCCGCTTCATTGAGCGATTCGGTCTGGCGGGGCTGCTGGATACCGAAAGCAAAGCCTACGTGGACGCGGGCCTGAAATATTTGAAGGTAAGCGAACACGAGTTGCTGGAGAAGGTGGAGCGCGATCCGAAACTGCTGAAGCTGCCCCTGGTGCGCGGCGGCAAGCGCATCAGCGTGGGTAAAGACGAAGACGCCTGGAAGGCCATGCTGGCCGAATGAGTTTAAGGTCTTAGGCGATACAGCATCCGCGGAAACGCGATGGTCTCGCGGATATGTTCCAAGCCGCAGATCCAGGCCACGCAGCGTTCAATGCCCATGCCGAAGCCGCCGTGCGGCACGGTGCCGTATTTGCGCAGATCGATATACCAATCGAAGGCTTCTTTCGGCAGGCCGTGCTCTTCAATGCGGCGCAGCAGCAGTTCCGGGTCGTGAACGCGCTGGCCGCCGCCGATGATTTCGCCATAGCCTTCTGGCGCTAAGACGTCCACGCCGAGCGCAACTTCAGGGCGGTCCGGATCGGGCGCCATGTAGAACGCCTTGATGGCTGAAGGGAAGCGATCCACCATGATGGGACGATCGAACTGTTGGGTCAATACGGTTTCATCGGTGCCGCCGAAATCGCTGCCCCATTCGATATCGGTGCCGTTTGCTTTCAAAATTTCCACTGCGCGGTCATAGGAGATTCGGGGGAACGGGCCGGCAATCGCTTCCAGCTTGGTGACGTCGCGTTCCAGCACCTTGAGCTCTTCTCTGCGCGTTTCTAAAACGTGCCCCACGATGTAGAGCAGCATCTCTTCAGCGACACGCTTTACTTCGTCCAGATCGGCGTAGGCCATTTCCGGCTCCACCATCCAGAACTCCGTCAGGTGGCGGCGCGTCTTGCTCTTTTCCGCGCGGAAGGTGGGCCCGAAGCAATACACCTTGCCGAAGGCCATGGCATTGGCTTCGTTGTAAAGCTGGCCGGATTGAGTCAGGTAGGCCTTATCGTCGTCGAAGTAATTCACTTCGAAGAGCGTGGTGGTTCCTTCGCAGGCGGCGGGCGTGAAGATGGGCGTATCGACCAGCGTGAAGCCGTGCGAATCGAAATAATCGCGTACCGCTTTGATGATGGCGTGGCGCACGCGGATGATGGCATGCTGGCGCTGGCTGCGCAGCCACAGGTGCCTGTGATCCATCAGAAATTCCGTGCCGTGATCTTTGGGCGTGATGGGGTAAGGCTGGTCTTCCGGAACGCGCTGGTGCACCTCAACCGATTCGATATCCAGCTCATAGCCACCGTGCGCGCGCGCGTCCGCCCGCACCTTGCCCGTAAGCGTGAGCGAGCTTTCCTGCGTGAGGCCCTTCAGCGTCTCAAAGGTTTCCTCCGGAAGCGCGCTCTTCACGGCGACGCACTGAATCAGACCGGTGCCATCGCGCAGTTGCGGGAAAATGATCTTGCCCGACTTGCGAATGTTATAGAGCCAACCGGGAATGGAAACAGTTTGGTCGACGTGGCGCGACACGTGGTCGATAGTGATTCGGGTTGCCATGGAAGCTACCAGTGTGTCGCGAACCGTGCGCGAGTGGCAAATGGGCGCATGGGCAGTCTAGGCGTTGCTCCAACCTGTCGAAGCTTTCGAGCGCGGCATCGAGGCCGTTTGGAAAATCAGCTGACTCTTTCAACTCCAACAGCAGCGGGTATTGGTCCGGACGGCTGCGCAGAAGCTCCATGGCGCGCGCCCAATCGATGGTGCCGCCCTTGGCCATCAGCGGCACCAGGTGTTTGTCTTCTTTGCCATCGTTATCGTGAACATGCAGGCTGCGGATGCGCTCCTTCATGATTTCGAACTCATGCTCCACGCCGGCGGCGAGATTGGCGTGGCCGGTATCGAAGACAAAGTTCAGATCCAGATGCGTGAAGCGAAGGAACTGCTGCAGACGCTCGGCGTTTGAGAATTCATTCGGGAATATTTTCGAGCAGAATGTTCACGCCGCGCTGCCGGGCAAACAGGCTCAGGCCTTCGAGTGCGGTGAAGGCTGCCTCCGCTTTGAACTCGCTGAATTCTTCATGCAGCACACCGATGTGTTGAATCAGATATTGGAATGGAACCGCTTCAGAAACTTCAATCGCGCGCTTGATTTCATCCACCATACGAATGCGCTCGGCCTTGCCGCGCTCCGTCAGGTTGATGACGGCGTCGGGCCCGCTTCTGCCCCAATATTCATCGCTATACATGGGCGAATGCATGGAGTGGAGTTTCAGCGTGTTGTCCCGGAACCAGAGGCCAAGTTCACGCACCTGCGCTTTATCGCGGTAATCGATATGCTGGCGCGCGCAGAAAATTTCGATAGCGGGAATACCGGCTTGCTGCACCTTCTGAAGCCATGTGGTGGAGAGGCGCTGCTGGACGACAAGGTGCGAGGAAAGAACGTGTTCCATTCGGGATACCAGTATCGCCTAATAGCCCTTTTTGGCGCACGCTCTAAAAGCGCTACTTCACTTTCAGCGACTTCTCCAGATCCTTCGCGGCTTGCAGCTGCTTCTGCATGAAGGGCGTTGCGCGGGCGGCCAGCGCTTTTAAACCGGGATCGGCGCCATTCTGCAGTTCCTGCTCATACACCCGCAGATTCTTTTCGCCGCTCTGGATCTGATCTTTCACAAAGGCCCGATCAAAATCCGCCCCGTTTAATTTTGCCAGCTTATCTACGCGCGTCCGGCTCTTCGGGTCGAGCGCGGCAGAGATGGTGACATTGCCTTTCGCGGCCACGCGCTTCAACCTTTCATTCACCTTGGTATTGCTCTCGGTCATCTGCGCCGCGTAGTTTTTCACGGCATCGCTGGAGGCGTTAGTGGCTGCCAGCTTGCCAAGCTCCAACTCCGTCATGGATTGCTGGGCCACCGCATTCGCGAAGATTTGGTCGGCCGCTTCACGCATCTGGTCCGTCATCCCGGCGACGGGGTTTGTAGTCAGGCCAGGATTGCCGCCCGGAAGGGGCTGGCTGACGCCGGGCACGATGGTGTTATCGCCGGTGATGTTGTTTGTATTTAGCGGGTCCGTAGGCGGCTTGGGATTTGTGTTGGGTGCGGGAGGGATCTGAGCGCAGACCAGTGCCGCGCTGAGCGTGCACAGAGCTAACATTCGTTTGGTCATTTCTTTTTCTCCTCAATACCGAAACACGGCGCAAACAGGCACGCCGCCTGGCATCTGCTTACCGGTCAGCAGCGAAAGTTTGCCGCCATGCAGAATGGTCTGCCGGGCCGCGTCTTCGATGAGATCGTGGCGCTGTTCGCCATGGTGGCTGGTCTTGCCGGTCGCCTCATTGTAAGTGCCCCGATACTCCGCGCCGCTCTGTAGAAACAGGTGGGAGACACGGCCCTCGAAAGACGCTTTCACAATGTCGGCGGCATGCACTGAGGCGTGACCTGTGCCGATCATTCTATCCAGATCGTCCAGGATTTTCTGAGTGGCCGGCGGAACAAAGGTGGATAGGGCGCGCAAGCCCCGCGCATGCATTTCGCCGCCGATGAAGCCATCGGGTGAGCCAAGCACGCCCGTTTCGCCAAGCAGCGAATACGTGTTCACCTTGCGGTAAATGGCGAGCTCACTTTCAACGCCCACCAGGATGAGGGGCAGGCCGGTTTCCTTGAGCGTTTCATTCACGGCGCGATCCACATCCAAAAAGAAGCTGTGCAGGAATTCGGGCTTGTGCTCTGCGTCATTTCCGGTGGCGGATAGAACCCCCTTCATGCCGCCCTGCGAAGGCCCGGCGCCGCCGCGGTTTTCGAGCGTACGATCTGGCGTATCGGTATTGCGCGATTCGCCGAGACTCACAGGAGTGCCCTTCGAGAAAGGAACCTCAGTCGACGTGGTGGCGGTGCAATGAAGCAACCGGGTTCGCTTCTGGCTCAAAGCCAAGAGGTAAAAATCGTGCTGCTCCTGAAAGGCAGGCAACACCGCGCGCAGGGAAAACAAATCGGTCACCGTGCATGTCTGCGGCAACACTTCGCCAGTGACCACCAGTTCATTCAGATCGGCCGAGCGAAGTAACACGACGCTGCCTTTCTCCCCGCCATTTACGGCTTTCACGCTTTCGCGAAGCGGCGCGATCAGGTGCTCCCGCTCTTCCGGCGGCAGGCTGGTTTCGATTCGATCAACCGCCTGATCCAGTTTGGCGCGGTCGCCGGCCGGTTCCACGATGGTGATGCAGGGACCCTTTGCATCGGCAATTCGTCTCAATATGTCCATGCTCCATGACAGAGCAATTTAAGTGCGAATCGTCAGTTCGTTCGAAACAGCACGAGTGGCGCTCGCGGTTCCCACGATGGTGTAAGCGGTGTTTTTCTTAAGGCTGTAAAGAGCGCTGACGGGAAAATCGGCTTCGATGACCTGATTTGGGCTCAAAGTCACCTGGTGCTCCGGTAAATTCTGCGCGGCTTCGAACTGGTTCTGGCCGAAGGGGGACAATTCCGCCGGTGCGCCGTTCGTTTCTACAATTTGCAAAGTGAAGAAACGAAGCCAAGGCCCGACAATCAGTTCGCGCTCGTTATCGCTCGCGTTGCGGAGCGCCACTTCAATGCGCAAGGTTTCATCGGGCTGCAACTCCAGGCTGCTGGCGGCGATAGACACAGCGAAGCCATCCTGTTCCGCGCCCCAGGAACGCTTTTCCTTGCGAACCCGCTCCCGGCGGCGGTCATTGTTGCCGACCAGGAAACCCAAATTCCCTGCGACCTCAAGGAAAGATTCGAAGATGCTCATATGGCCACGCGCGTCTTCCAGGCGAACAGCACAATGCCGGCCGCAACGCTCACGTTCAACGAGCTGATCTGGCCGGACATAGGGATGCGAAGCAGCACATCGCAGCCGTCGCGGACCTGTTGGTGCAGGCCTTTGCCTTCCGCGCCGAGCACAATCGCTGCGGGCTCATTCCACTTCACGCGGTTATATTCTTCAGAGCCGCGCTCATCGACGCCGTAGATCCAATAGCCGCGCTTCTTCAGGTTTTCAAGCGTGCGGTTGATGTTGATGACGCGCGCGACGGGCAGGTGTTCCAGAGCCCCGGCTGCGGCCTTCGCGACGGTTTCCGTGAGGCCGGCAGCGCGGCGCTCTGGAATCAGAATCGCTGCCGCTCCCGCCGCGTGGGCCGTGCGGATGATGGCGCCCAAGTTGTGCGGGTCTTCCACGCCATCCAGAACCACAACCATTTGTCCGGTATCGGCAATCTTGTCGTAATCGGAATAATGAAACTCGGCGCCCAGCGCGACTACGCCCTGGTGGGCCGCGCTTCCGGCCACTCGCTGCAATGATCCGCGATCTTCGAAACGAACCGGAGTTCCAGCGTCGCGAGCCAGGTCCACCAACTCCTGAATGCGCGCGCCACCCGCACCCTTGGCAATCAGGATGCGGTCCAGCGGCCTGCCGGCGCGTAGTGCTTCGGCCACAGGATGTATTCCTATCAGTACGCTCACGTTACCCTTTATGCTCAGAGCTATGGTACTGCGTATACTGCTGTGTTTGCTCGCCTCGCAGGCACTCACCGGGCAGGTGGTGAAGCAATTCCATGTGGAGTATCGCAAGCAGGAATCCGGGGCTCAGAAAGCATTTTTGGTGAACGGTTATCAGGCCGCGGCAACGGCCTACATTGCCCAGGCGACCTTTCGCCTGCAAGGCAAACAGCAGCCTACGGCGTGGGGCGGCGATAGCTATTCGTATCCCGATGGCGGCACGGAGGTGCCGGCGGGTTTCGAGGCCGAATCGAACGGATTGCCGACGGGCGCGGTTCCGCTTACCAGCGGCGTGGTTGCTGTGATTTACGAAGATGGCTTTTCCGAAGGAGACCAGGATGTGGTGCAGATGCTGCTTGCCGGCCGGCGAAGGTCGCTCGAAGATTTAAACGCGCTATTGCCTGTGCTGGACAAAGGCGCTGATCAACCGGCCATCATCAAGTGGTCGGCGGAAACTCGCAAGGGGGATCTGGCGGAGGCCGCGAAACTGGATGACCTGGTTACGGTGCCCGGCTTGAAGCACCAATACTTCATGACCGCCATTTCGGGATGGTTAGGGCGGGACCCGAAGCCGGATGTTGCCGTTTACCGGCGTTGGCGGGCAAGGCTTGCGGCCAGCAAGCCCACGCTATAGTTTCGCGAAGCGGGCCTGCTCTCCCAGTTCGCGCATCATCCCTTTAAGCAGCGCCAGGCGCTTCTCATCGAAAGCCGCATCGCTCAGGGAGGCGCACTGTGCCATGGCACCCCGGCGAAGCCATGCGTGAAACTCACAGCCGATGGCGACCGTGACGTTTTCCAGGCGCCAATCTGTCTTTCCCATGCGCGCCAGTTCCAGCAGAATGAGTTCGAAGCTGGAGGGCGAAAATTTCCACACATGCAGGTCCACATAGGGCGCTTCAGGCTCGCTGCTGAGATTTTGGAGCTTTCGCATGGCCACTGCAAACGGGTTCGATAGCTTCAGACCGGCGACAGGCTCCTGGCCCCACGCTCCCTGTCCGTTTCGGGACACTGTGTAGAACCAGTGCTCATAAGCGGTGCGTGGCGTGTGCCGCGTGCGCTTCTGCTGGTGGGCTTCCAGTACGTCGCCCGTCATAGTGAGCGGGCGGTAATAATCGAAGCAGAAACGTTTATCGGGGATGGCGAGAATTACGGCGCCCTCCGGTTGCAGTATGCGTTCCGCGCTGGAGAGGAAGCTAATCAAATCGGGAACGTGTTCGATGACGTGGCTCGCAATCAGGTAATCGAAGGCGCCGTGCAACGGTGCGGGAAGCGCGTCGGCGATGGAACCGTCTGTCCAGATGAAGTCTACTTCCTCGATTCGCTCCACCCACAGATCCGGCTCACGCTTGTACTTTTCCACCAGCTGGTCGCGGTTGGCATGGTCCACAATTTTGGTGTTCCAACCTTCTGAGCGCGGCGCAATGGGACTATAGCTGGCGCCGATTTCGAGAAGCCTGGCATCGCGCGCAACGCCTTCCAGAAGCATGCCTGCCCGCATGGCCTGCCCCTTTTGAATGGCCAGGCGATTTCGAATTGCTGCCCACGGCTTCACGCGCCGCGATGGATTGGCTGTCTCAACGAACAATGCGTCCAGCGACAAGTGCGGGCTATAGAACGGATCTTCCGGCGCTTGGGGAGCATCGGACTTTTCGGGCTCACACTTTGCGTCCGGGCGCGGCGAACAGAGCGTTGCTTCCATATGCGGCGTCAACAGATTGCGCAGACCCGCCGCTTGCACGCGAAGGCAGAATTCGACTTCAGCCGTGTATGGCGATTGCTCAACGTCTATGCCGCCGGCCTGCAAGTAAACGGCTTTGCGAAACGCGAGGCACGCGGGCGACAACGCGGAGACCTGGCGCGTGAGTGCGAAGACACCGAAGTACCCGCCTGCTTCGCGCTTCACAGCGGGCGGCGCGTGCCTTGCGCCCAGCACCCTGCCCGCTTCGCAAAGGCGGCCATCGGACCCGACGATAATGGGACCGGCCAGGCCGATTTCGGGCCGCAACGCGTGAGACACCAATTCGTCCAACCAGGTGCGATCCGGCATGTGTATGTTGCTATCGAGCAGGACCACCACTTCGCCCATAGCCTGTTCCACCAGCAAATTACGCGCTTTATTCAGGCTAAGCGGGTGAGCGGATTGAAGCGAGCGAATCAGTCCGCCTTGTTCCAGACGATCAAGGGCTGTGCATGTCTCCGCGTCTTCCGAAGGCTGCCGCAACACCAGCACCTCAACGGGGCTGTATGAGGTGCGGAACAGAACGGCGGAAAGGCAAGCGACGAGATGCTCAGCCTGCCCGGCGGCGACCACGCCCACCGTGGCCAGGGGCGCGGGCGCAGGCAGCGCATACACCACGCGCGTGAAATTTGAAATCTTATGGCTGGGTTGAAGCGTGGCTTCCACCCCGCGCCGCCGCAGATGCTCCGCGATGGCTGCCCGCGCGGCTTCCACGCACTGCTCCAGCGCGCGGTCTGAGAAAGATTCCCGCAAAGTGGAACGCCGCCAGTGATACAAAATGGCGGGTACATGACGGATGCGCTCCGGCTTGGTCAACTCCGCGACACGAAGCGCTAAGTCATAATCCTGGCTGCCTTCATATCCCGTTCGCATGCCGCCCACCGCTTCCACCAGTGAGCGGCGGTAGACGCCCAGGTGGCTGATCAGGTTCAGCCCCAGCATCAGATCGTAATTCCAATCCGGCTTGAAGTAGGGGTCGAAGCGGTGGCCGTGATCGTCCATGGAATCCGAATCGGAATAAATGATGTCGGCTTCCGGGTGCGCAAGAATTTCAGCGGCCACTTCATAAAGAGCATTCTCATGGAGCACATCGTCATGATCCAGCAGGCACACAAACTCTCCAGAGGCTTGCTCGAGAGCCGTGTTGGTTGCGGCGCAGACGTTGCCATTGCCGTCGCGCAAGGTAAGACGAATGCGCGGTTCGGCTTCGGCGGCGGCGCGCAACAGCTCGATAATTTCGGGGCTTTCGGAATTGTCGTCGGCAATGCAGCACTGCCAGTGCGGATAGGTCTGGCGCGTCACCGAAGCCAGCATTTCGCGCAGCAGGCGGGGATCGGTGCGATAGACGGGGACGATGACAGCGATCAGCGGATATGTACTGAAACTTGCGATGTGGAGTTGAATGGCCTCGCGATCGAAAGGCTCCAACCGCTCATTCACTTCAATCCAACGGGCGTGCAGACTGGAGATGAGGCGCCCTTCTTCGCGCCCGAACTTCAGATAATGAAGCAGCGGATTGAGGCCCGCCCGCTTCACGTCGAGGTTACCGCGCAGGTAACTGCCGCTATCGAAATCAGGGCCAGGGTCGCGCTCTTCCACGCCGCCGTATTCCAGATAGTGACGCGCGGGGTCAAGATTTGCGGCCCTCACATCCGGATAGCGCTCCAGGTACCACTCGGCTTGAAAAAGCGCGGAGGAACGGAGGAGCGCGATGTCTTGTGGGACGACAGGCTGCGGGACCGAATCGATTGCCATTATGCGATGCCGCCCACGCAGGGATAGCGGCTGCTTTGCTCTTGCGATTCTTCTTTGCCGATAGGCCAGGCAACCGCATCGGGAGCCAGGTGAGCAACTTTGCGCGCCAGAATAAATGCGGAGGCCATGCCCGGGAACAAAGGGAACTCCAGGTAGGGAGGATGCCGAAGCTCGCGATGCGTAATCATCTGCACCGGCGTGGTCATGCCGGCTTCCAAAACTTCGAAGCCCAGGTGGGGGCCGAAGAGCGACCGCAGGCCGGCATCGGACATGCGCCAAAAGTCATTCGGCATTTCATGCACGGGCCAGGAATGAGGCGCCACGTGATATGTGAGCCCACCTATTTTCAGTATGCGATTTACCTCCGCGGCAACCAGCCACGGTGCGGCCAAATGCTCCAGCACGGCCATGGAGAATACGCCATCTATACTTTCGGGCTCAATGGCGCGGCTGAGGAAATGGGCATCGGCAACTAGATGCACGCCATCGGCGGCGTGGATATCAACTCCGGTAAACCGGCATTCCGGCGTGAAGTGGGAAGCGCGAGAAACGGCTCCGGGACTTACAGACCGGGCGCCAATCTCGACAACGTGTCCGGCTCTCGCTTTCATCTCTGCGATGAAGCGGTCATTCGAATCTGCCGACTCCGCGGCATCGGGCTGGCGCACCACGGCTTGAAAGGCGTCGCCATGCACCTCCACCTCGCTTGTGCCCGAATCTGTCGTCGCGCCGACGAATACCGGGCGAAACGGAACGCATGGCAGGTAAGCGCTGAAGCCACAACGGTCAGAGGGGATGGCGGGAAATGCAGCCAGAACATCGGAGCGGCTGTAAAACTCTTGCACCACGGCGCGCGATTCGCCGCATCGCAAATACAACTCGCGAACCGCCTCTTCGCCGCAATGGGCCCAACCGCGAAGGTACACTCCCTCAACATCACACCAACCCGCTTCGATGTAACAGTGCGCCTGCGGCAACCTCTAGTGTCACGCCTACGGCACAAACAATTCAAGCTTTACTTGATACGTGGCGGTCTGCCCGGGCCTAAGTACTTCCATGCCGGTCTCCGCGCCACCCCATATTTTGCTAAATGGTTCAGCGTAATTAAATTGCGGTTCCAGCACTACGAACTGCTTATCCACTGGGGCGTAGACCTGAATGGCATGAATTTCGGGCACGGAAGCTGTAATGCGGATGCCGTACTTAGCGGCGGGGTCGGCGATGGTGGAGACCGTGGCGCCGCTTGCGTCTTTATCCAGATCGATAAACGTATCGTCCATGAAAAGCTTGCCCAGCGCGGCTCCCATGGGCGCGGAAAAATCATACGGCGTGTTGTTGAGGGGAACTTTACCGCCAGTGGGAAGCACGTCATCGTAGTTGTTCACGATGCCGCGCGACCTTGCCGGCAGGTGCAGCCGCGCCTGGGTACGGTCGCCCGAAGGTAAAGCAAAATAGGGATGCCAGCCGATGCCGATGGGCACGCTCTCCTGACCGATGTTCCTTGCTTTTACGGTAAGCGTGAAGGCGTTCTTGTCCAGTTCCACACTGGTTGCGATGTCGGTCGAGCCGATCCAGTAACCACCGAAATTGCCCGCGTGAAAGGTGCCCGATACAGACGAGGCATCATGCTTCACATCGGTAAATTTGGCGTCGAGAATCAAACCATGCATCGCATACTTCGGCGCGCCGGGGTTCTTGCCATGCCAGTTGGCGGGCAGATCGATTTCTTTATCGAGAACGGTGGTGCGAATCAGCTTGCCGTTCGCGTCCAGCGTGCCGGTGATGCGGTTGGCGTAGGGCAGCAGAATGGCGCCGCCGGCGGTGAAGCTCTTGTTGCCGATCATGTCGTCGTCGCCGCCATTCATCAGGGTGGCGGCTTGTTCCAGGGGCGGCGCGGTCAGCACGTCCACCACACCTTTCCCGGGCAGGTACGCGCGAATCTGGTAAGTGTTCATGCCGCGGCCCGGCAGAACGTCGGCGCCCACGAACTGAAGCGATTCGCCGGAGCGTTCGCGAGCCAGCGTGACGGCGGGCTGACCGCCTATTTGCACAGTATTCACTACAGGGACCGGTTTTGAGCAGGACATCATGGCAAGAGCTCCCGCGAGCAGTATCAACGGTTTCATGTTCGCCAATTGTATAGCTATCGCTGTGCGACTGTAAGTGGTGCTATGGTTGCGAACGCTGTATAGCTGTTTGGCGAAGTGCAGGAGAGCGGTAAAGTTCCAGCCGGCGAATCGGCTGGGATGGTGAGATCGGCCTGATAGAAACCAACCAGGCCGACAGCGTAGCCTACGTAGGTCATAAGCAAGGGAACCTTCGATTCACCAAGCGTGCAGCTCAGGGGCGCTACCGGATGCAGCAAAGGCGATAGCGGACCCGGCGCGCCGGTGGGCAGTGGTTGATCGAGCCGGCCTAGGCCGGTCAGGTAAACGTGAATGGTCTCGCCTCTGAGAGCGGGGCTATCGGGCGTGACCAGGCTTTTGAAATCTTCGTGAACGGCTTTCGCGTAGCCGCCAGTATTATCGAAATACGAGCCGACGATATGTGGCTGCACCTGGTCGATGCGCGTGCCGGTAACAGCTTCAAACTTGTTGCCAGTGGAGTGGAATGTGATTTTCACGGCCGGCAAAATGCCATCTTCCCAGGGCATCTGAATCCATAGGCCCTCCGGCGTACGATCAACGATGGGATAGTTGAAAAAATTGTCTGTAACCACCTCTACGGATGTGACGCCGGGGCCCGAAATCAAAATGGCGGATCCAGGTACTGCGAAGCCAATGGACACTGTGGGGAGCGCGCCTAGAATCTGGTCCGTGGCACCGGTAACGTAGCTATATCGCAAGAGCCGGTTGGCCGCCGTCGCCGCCCATATGGTGTTGCCATCGCCGCTGATGACAGCCATTGTGAACCCTTCGGGGCAACTCATCAACAGCGAAGCGCGCTCGGTCGCCGGGTCCCACTGCCAAATGGCGAAGCGCTGCGTGTTGCTTTCCCAATCGCGAAAAATCAACTTAGCGCCGGCGGCATCCCACTGCGGTGCGAACACACTTGGCTCATCGGGCGCGTATTCGCGATCTAAGTTGACTGGCACCGGCCTTATCGCCGGTGAAGGCGACTCGGTCCCGGGAAGAATGACTGACAGGGTTCGACGGTTGGGGTTGCCGGGATTCGGCGAAATCATCTCTACGGCAACGTGCGCGTTTACGGCGCTAATCACGCCACGAACTATGCGACCGGTGGTGAGTGGCGCCGGCGTAATAAATCCAGGACGCCAATAGGCCAACACGCCGGGCAATTTGAATTGATACGGATCATTAGGCGTGGTGGTCACCACCAGCACGGCGCCGTCATCTGCCGGCTCGCGTACTTGAGTACGAGCCTGGTAATCGATAGGCAGGTCTGCGACCACGCCCGTTGCTGCGTCAAGAAGCTTGGGCGTGAGTTGCGCAGGCCAACTATCGGCCGTGATGTAACGGCCGTTGGCACTCACACGCAGCGAACTTTGCGGGAAGCCGGCGGGCAGAGAAACGCCGTACACCACGCCTCGTTTGTCCGGCCCCGGCCTGATCTGGCACAGGCCGGAACAAGGCACGGGACCCTGCCAACCGTAGATTGTGCCGTCGCCCGACAGGAACGGATCGTAAGCCCAGTCGGTAGGCGTACCGGCAAGCTTAGTGAACAAGCCATTTTGCCAGCGATAGATCTTGCTTTCGGGACCTGCTTCGGTGTCGCTGTGCAGGCGAAAGTTGGTGCGAAACAGAAGAATGCCGCCGTCCGCCGAAGTGGCAAGCTGATCGATCTGCGCGTTCACCATCGTGCAGCACGCGAAGACCATGGCAAGCTTCGTCACGTGCCCATCGTACCGCCGTCTAGTCCTCTGGGATAATCAATTCCGATGAGTACCTTGCTGTTACTCGAACAGGAAACAAACCCGTGGATGGCGGCGGCGGCGCGCTTTGACATAGCTGCCGAAAAGCTGGAACTGGAAGACGGGATGCGCAAGATTCTGAAGAGTCCGGCACGGGAGATCACGGTGAATATTCCTGTGATGCTGGATGACGGCCGCATGGAAGTGTTCACGGGCTATCGCGTACAGCACTCCATTGCGCGGGGGCCCGGCAAGGGCGGCATTCGCTTTGCGCCCGATGTGACGCTGGATGAGGTGCGCGCCCTGGCCAGTTGGATGACCTGGAAATGCGCGGTGGTCAACATCCCATTCGGCGGCGCCAAAGGCGGCGTGATTTGCCAGCCGAACATGATGTCCGATGGCGAGCTGGAGCGCGTCACGCGGCGGTATACGTCCGAGATTATCGAGTTCCTGGGGCCGGAGCGCGACGTGCCCGCGCCCGATGTGAACACCAACGAACGCACCATGGCGTGGATCATGGACACCTATTCCATGCATGTACGCCAGACCATGACCGCTGTCGTCACCGGCAAACCCATGAGCCTGGGTGGAAGCTTGGGCCGGCCTGAAGCTACGGGGCGCGGCTGCATGTTGATGGCGCGCGAAGCACTGAAGAAGTTGGGGCTCGACCGGCGCACGCCGCGCGTGGTGATTCAAGGCTTCGGCAATGTGGGTGGCATGGCGGCACGCCTGATGTCGCGCCTGGGCTATTCCATCGTCTGCATTGTGGAATATGACGGCGCCGTCTATAACGCCGGTGGGCTCGACATTGAAGCCTTGATGACGCATCGCAAAGAGACCGGTTCGATACTGAAGTTTGCAGGCGGTGAGGATATGGACAAGGCAGAGGCTCTGTTCCTGGAATGCGAGGTGCTGGTTCCCGCGGCGACGGAAAATGTGATCCATTCCGGCAACGCCGACAAACTGCGCTGCCGCATTCTGGTGGAGGGCGCGAACGGGCCCACCACTTCGCCCGCCGACGATATCCTGGCTGCGAACGGCATCTTCGTCCTGCCCGATATTCTGGCGAACGCAGGCGGCGTCACGGTGTCCTATTTCGAATGGGTGCAGGATCGCCAGGGCTTCTTTTGGAATGAGGCGCTGGTGAATGAGCGGCTGGAGGAAATCATGGTGAACAGCTTCGCGGCCGTTGTCGGGTACGCCGAAAAGCACCAGGTGAACAACCGCACCGCTGCCTACATGTTGGCGCTCGATCGTGTGGCAAGCTGTATCCGTCTGCGCGGGATTTACGCGTAAGTGGCCGACGCGCAAACGCCCTTGATGCGGCAGTACAGTGCCGCGAAAGAGCAGGCCCCGAACGCGCTCTTGCTGTTCCGGCTGGGCGATTTCTACGAGCTATTTTTCGAAGACGCCGTGACTGCCGCGCGCGAACTGGAGATCACGCTCACCTCGCGCAGCAAAGATAAAGATCAGGGCATTCCCATGTGCGGCGTACCTCACCATTCGGCGGAAGGCTACATTGGAAGGCTGCTGCAGAAGGGCTATCGCGTGGCGCTTTGCGAACAGATGGAAGAGGCCGGGCCGGGTAAGAAGCTGGTCAGGCGCGAGATCACGCGCATCCTGACGCCCGGCACCGCGACGGACGCGCACCTGCTGAAGAGCCATGAGAATAATTTTCTGGCAGCTGTGGCTCGCGTGGGCGGCAGGGCCGGTGTGGCGCATGTGGATGTTTCGACAGGCGAATTTCGAGTGACGGAAGTGGATGAGGCTCTGGCTGCGGGCGTGCTGGAAAATTTGCACGCTCGAGAAGTGTTGAGTGCTTCCGCGCAGCCGCTTTTCGATAAGCCTGAGGGCCTGGTCACGCCCCTCGAAGACTGGATCTTCAGCTACGATTACGCCGAGCGCACACTGCGCGAACACTTCAAGCTGCTCACGCTGGACGGCTGCGGTTTAGCGGGCCGCACTGCGGCGATCTGTGCAGCGGGTGCAGTGCTGCACTATCTGCGGGACACGCAGAAGACCGCGCTCGAACATCTCGATCCGCCTTCGCACTATGACCGCGCCGAGCACATGACCCTGGACGCCGTCACCGTTCGCAATCTGGAATTGGTGGAGCCTGTGTTTGCAGGCGAAGGCGTAGCGCTGATCAGCGTGTTGGACCAGACGTCGACCGGCATGGGCGGACGCATGCTGCGCGGGCGCCTATTGCGGCCTTCGCTGAAGCTGGACGAGATCGAGCGGCGCTTGGATCAGGTGAGTGAGTTGCTGCGCCAGACAATTCTGCGGGCCGAAATACGAACCCAATTGAGCGGCGTGCTGGATCTGGAGCGCCTGCTGGCGAAGGTCACCCTGGGCAGTGCCGGGCCGCGCGAATTGCTGGCTTTGGGCAAGTCTTTGGAACGCGTGCCGTCGCTTGCGGGCTGCGCGCAGAAGGCCGGTTTGGCCACTTTGCATGTTGCGCTCGATGACGTTCCCGAAGCGCGCAATGCAATCCTTGAAGCATTGGCCGATGAACCGCCCATCAGCCTGAGCGATGGCGGTACTGTGCGCGCGGGATACAACGCGGAGCTGGACGAACTGCGCGATCTGAGCCGTAACGGACGCCAATACATCGCCCAAATTGAAGCGCGTGAGCGAGCCCGAACCGGCATTCAATCTCTCAAGATTCGCTTCAACAATGTATTCGGCTATTACATTGAAATTTCGAACGCGAACCGGCATCTGGCCCCCGGCGATTACGAACGCAAGCAGACGCTGGTGAATGCCGAACGGTACACCACGCCGGAATTGAAAGATTACGAACGCAAGGTGCTGGATGCGGACGATAAAATTCTTACGCTGGAAAAGCAGATCTTCGGCGAAGTGCGGCAAGCGGCCGTGTTGCACGCGGGCCGCATCAAGAACACTGCCGCTGCCGTTGCCGAACTGGATGTAACGGCCGCGTTGGCTCATGTAGCGGCGGAGCAGAAGTACAGCAGGCCCGGCTTTTCCGCCGACGGCGAAATGCGCATCGCGGGCGGCCGGCATCCCGTGATCGAAAAAATTGCCGAAGATCGCTTCGTGCCGAACGATCTTTACCTGAACGATTCCACCGACCTGATCGCCGTGATCACCGGGCCCAACATGGGCGGCAAATCCACTTACCTGCGGCAGGCCGCGCTCATCTCCATCCTGGCGCAAATGGGTTCGTTCGTGCCGGCGGATTCGGCGCTGCTGCCCATCACGGACCGCATTTTTACCCGCATCGGCGCCTCTGACAATCTGGCGCGCGGCCGCAGCACCTTCATGGTGGAGATGACGGAGACGGCGGTTATCCTCAACACAGCCACAGACCGCAGCCTGGTGATACTCGACGAAATCGGACGCGGCACCGCGACCTACGATGGCCTGGCGCTGGCTTGGGCGGTGGTGGAATACATTCATCTGAAGACGCGCGCGAAGACGCTCTTCGCGACGCACTATCATGAGCTGACTGAGCTAGCCGAAGACCTCGAAGGCGTGCGCAATCTGCAGGTGACCGTGAAGGAAGCCGGCGACCGCATCCTGTTTTTGCGGCGCGTGGAACCAGGCAAGGCGAACCGCAGCTATGGCATCGAAGTGGCCCGCTTGGCAGGCTTGCCGATGGCCGTGATCGAACGCGCACGCCAAGTCTTGCGGCTGCATGAGAAGACTGAGTATGCCGTGACAGCCGAACTGACGCCGCGTGAGCGCCCGCTGCAGATCAGGCTCTTCGAACCGGAAGGCAGCCAGGTGATCGACCGCATTCGCAACTTGGAACTGGACGAGATGCGCCCTGTGGAAGCACTACAATTTTTGAGCAAGCTGCAAAAGGAACTGAACTAAATGCGTGTGGCGGGAATTATGAGCGGGACGTCTCTGGACGGCGTGGACGTGGCGCTGGTGGACATCCACAAAGACGATTTGAAGGTGCTGGAGACGCGCTCCACGCCTTACCCGGCAGATGTTCGCGAAGCCATTCTGGCCGTTTCGAATACGCAGACATCCACCGCGGCCATCTCTCAACTACACTTCCGTTTGGGTGAAGTATACGCGGAAGCGCTCAAAGAATTCGAAGGGGTCGAACTGGTGGGCTGCCATGGCCAGACTGTCTATCATCAGGGCGCGCCTCCGGTGAACTCTTTGCAACTGGGCGAAGCGGCCATCATTGCAGAACGCTGCCAGGTGCCCGTGGTATCCAACTTTCGCGCGCGCGATATCGCTGCCGGTGGCCAGGGCGCGCCTCTGGTGCCCTTCGCGGATTTTCTGCTCTTCGGCCATCGCAAGCGCGCACGCGTTGTTCTGAACATCGGCGGCATTGCCAATTTCACCTTCCTTCCGGCCGACGCGAAAATGCATGACGTACTCGCGTTCGATACCGGTCCCGGCAACATGGTGGTGGATGCGCTGGTCAGGAAAATGTCCGGAGGCAAGCAGCTCTTCGACGCGGACGGCGGCATTGCGGCTTCGGGCAAAATCGATCGGGCGCTGCTCGGCAAGTTGATGAAGGATGAGTATTACAACCGGCTGCCGCCGAAATCGGCGGGCCGCGAACAATATGGGGAAGAGTTTGTCGCAAGGCTCTTGAAATCGAAGCGGCCGATAGAAGACCTGATCGCCACCGCGACCGCTCTGACAGCTACTTCCATAGCGGAGGGCGTTCTTCGTTTTGCCGGTTCAGCTCAGGAGTTGATCGTCTCCGGAGGCGGGCTCCACAACGCAACCCTCATGGGGCAATTGCGTTCCCTGTTGCCGAAGCTGGCCTTTTCACGGACAGACGATTTCGGCATCCCCTCAGACGCGAAAGAGGCCGTGTGCTTCGCGCTGCTGGCGTATCGAACGTGGAAAAACAAAACGGGCAATGTTCCGAGCGCCACCGGCGCAAAGCATGGCGTGGTGCTGGGCTCGGTCACTCCCGTCTAAACAGTGGTGGCGCTTACCGCAGCCGGCGATTTGCCTTCCAGGTAACGCCCGCGGCAATCCACAATGGCTTTCCTGGCTTCTCTCGGGCCGCCCCACCCTTCCATCTTCGTCACCTTCCCTTCCAGCTCTTTGTAGATGGTGAAGAAGTGCTCAATCTCGCGCTTCACGTGGCTGAAGATCTGGTCCATCGTATGGATCTGGTCGTAGCGTGGATTCTTGGTCGGCACAGCCAGCACTTTCTGATCGTGCTCGTCGTTGTCCACCATGTTGAGGATGCCCACGGGCCGCACCTCAATCAGGCAGCCGGGAAAACTAGGCTGCTGCACCAGAACCAGAACGTCCAACGGATCGTTATCGTCCGCCAGCGTGCCCGGGATAAAGCCATAATCGCCCGGGTAATGCATGGGCGAGTAGAGCGCGCGGTCCATGCGAAAAACCCCCAGTTTTCCGTCATATTCATATTTATTGGCGGAATTCTGCGGAATTTCTATAATTGCGCGTACGACCTCAGGACTTTCCGGTCCCGGATCGATGTCATAGAGCATCGTGGCCACGGACACAGGGTATCAGAATACTCAAGCGGAATACTCAACCGAAATCAGGAAAAGTCCTTTTGCGGGCACCGTCACCCCGGCCTTGGTGGTGTTCCCTGGAGCGAGCAGGTCGCGCAACCGCTCAGGCCCGGCGTTGCGTTTCCCCGTTTCGATCAGGAAGCCCACGATGTTGCGAACCATGTGTTTCAGGAAGCCGGAGCCGCGAACGCGGTAGATCAGGCTGTCGGCACTTCGTTCCAGGTGCGAGGAGAAGATGCGCCGCACTTTCGATTTGCCCAGCTCGTCGCGGTCGTCCGACGCGGCAAAGGCCGCGAAATCGTGCTCTCCCGCAAGCAGGGGAGCCATCGCGATCATGGCGGCTTCGTCGAGCGGGTAGGGATGGTAGTGCGTGTAGCGGAAGCGAAACGGGTCCAACAGCTCTTCGCGGTAGATGCGGTATTCGTAAGTCTTGGCGATGGCGTCGAAGCGCGGGTGAAACTCCATGGCGGCTTCCTCGGCGCTCACGACGCGAATTGCGGCCGGAAGATAGCGATTCATGGCGCGCCGCAAATTATCGCAGGGGATTGGATTTGCGATGGAAAACGCGGCCACTTGGGCCAGCGCGTGTACGCCGGCGTCGGTTCGCCCGCTTCCCGCAACAGGCACGGGCGCGCCTTCCAGGTTGCCCAGCACGTCTTCAAGCGCCTGTTGAATGGTGGGCAAGCCGGGCTGCACCTGCCACCCATGAAAGCTGGTGCCGTCGTAGGAAACGGTGATCTTAATTCGACGCACTCGGGCGCGATCCCGGCTTCACCGCGGGAGAGCCTGCCGCGCAGAGCGGGCACTCTTCGGCGGTATAAGTCTTCACTTGCAACGTGGCCAGCGCAGCGAAGGGAACGCCGGCCATTTCCGCCTGTCCTCCGCTGCGGTCAATGATGGAACCGGCACCCACCGGGAGCGCGCCCAGGGTGCGCAGCAGATCGATCACTTCCCGAGTGCTGCCGCCGGTGGTCACCACGTCTTCAATCACGATGGCGGTGGCGCCAGGCTTCACTTCAAAACCTCTGCGCAGCACCATGGCGCCGTCAGCGCCGCGCTCCGTAAACAGGAATGGCGTCCCCAGCGCGCGTGCCACTTCATGGCCGATGATCAAGCCGCCCATGGCCGGCGAAACCACCAAACCGATTTCGATTCCGGGCGTCAAAGCCTTCAGTCTTTCAGCGAGTGCCTGCCCGAACTGTTCGGCATAAGCGGGGTATTGCAGCAAGCGCGCGCATTGCAAATATTCGGCGCTATGCAGCCCGCTGGTAAGCCGGAAGTGCCCGTTGAGGTATGCGCCAGTGGATTTGAAAAGGGAGAGAACGTCCATGAAGTTGCTTGCGATAACGGGCCTAGCATACCATTGAGGGAAGTTTTTATACCCTTCGTCAAACAAGTTCGAACTTGATAGGAAAGAGCTGCGTAAAGTTGTACTTAGAGAGAACTATGGTCCGATTTCAACCCGAGCTTCACCGGTGTATCGCCTTGCTTTGTGCCGTTCTGATCGCAGTGCCGCCGCTTGCGGCGCAAACGCCCAGTCCGGCCGCACCGAACCGCACGCAAGTGGAGATGCCGGCCTACGGCCAGCCCGAGGGACACTTCCCGCGCCTGACTCGAAATTACAGAGCTGTGAGTGTAGCGCCCGTGAATCTGACCAACAGTTACCGATTGGAATCTTTAATCCGCGCGGGCAACCTGTATCTCTCGTTGCAGGACGCGATCGCGCTGGTGCTGGAAAACAATCTGGATATTGAAATCCAGCGGTATGGAGCACAAGAGCAGGACGCTAATATCCTGCGTGCCCAAGCGGGCGGCGCGCTTCGTGGCGTTACCCCAAGCGTGCAAAACGGAGCCACCAGCGCCGGTTTGGGCGTGGGGCAGGCAACCGGCGTAACACAAAGCGCCGCAACCAATGCCAGCAATGCCGGCAGTTCACAAGGCGCTCTGGTGCAGCAGACCGGCACCACCATTCCCAGCTTCGACCCCACTCTCTCCGGCGTTCTTCAGTGGCAGCACATCAGCCAACCGCAGGCCAGCCAATTGGTGACGGGTACCACGGCGCTGGTACAGGGCGTCAATACACAGCAGCTTCAAATCAGCCAGGGTTTCGCTACAGGCACTTCCTACAATCTCGGCTATTCCGAGCAGCGTTTGGCTTCGAACAACTTCAACAACGCCTACAATCCATTCCGGACCGGCAGCTTCACACTGACCGTGCGGCAGAATTTACTGCAGGGTTTCGGGCGTGCGCTGAATAATCGAAACATTGTGATCGCTAAGAACAGCCGTGAGCAATCCGACCTGCAATTCAAACAGCAGGTAATCACCACGGTCACGTCAATCATCAATTTGTATTGGGATCTGGTCAGCTTCAACGACGATGTAAAGAGCAAACAGCAGTCGCTTGCCTACAACGAACGCTTGTTCAGCGATAACAAAAAGCAGGTCGACATTGGAACCCTGGCGCCCATTGAAATTGTGCGTGCTGAAGCGGCTGTCGCCACCTCGCAGCAAGACCTGATCCTGTCGCAGACGCGTGTGCTCCAGCAGGAAAACACTATTAAGAATGCACTCAGCCGCAACGGTGTGGCAAGCCCCACCCTAGCCGACGCGCACGTGATCCCGACAGACCACATTCAGATCCCGGATGTAGAGCCAATTCAGCCATATCAGGATTTAGTGGCCACCGCGCTGAGTGCGCGTCCGGAACTGGCCCAACAGCGAATCACCATCACGAACAACCAGGTGAATGCGCGTGGGTCCCGAAGCGAACTGCTACCCAGCTTGCAGGCATTTTTTACCGTCGCCAACAACGGCCTGACGGGCGACCCCAGCACCTTAGTGAATCCCAACGGGGGAACGCCGGTGACCGGTGATGCGGGAACCCCTACGCCAGTGACTCAGCCTCGTGTCGTCAATCCATTTTTCGTTGGTGGCTTCGGTAACCTGTTCAATCAGTTGTTCAGCCGCAACTTTCCCGATTATTCTGCCGGGCTAAGTCTCAACATCCCGCTGCGCAACCGGACCGCGCGGGCGGACTACGTGATCGACCAGCTCACCCTGCGCCAGAGTGAACTGCAGCTCCAGCGCCAGGAAAACAACATTCGCCTGGAAGTGCGCAACGCGATCATCGGCATCCAGCAAGCTCGCGGGTCGTACCAAGCCGCCGTCAAAGCACGCGTTCTGCAAGAACAAACGTTGGACGCCGAGCAGAAAAAGCTTGCCCTTGGAGCATCCACGATTTTCAATGTGATCCTTGTTCAGCGCGATCTTGCCACAGCCCAGACCAATGAAGTGAGCGCCTCCAGCAGCTATGTGAAAGCGCAAGTGGAACTGGCCCGCGCCACAGGGCAGACACTCCAAACCAATAACATTTCAGTGGATGAGGCGTTCCGCGGTTCCGTCTCGCGGGCGCCCTCCCCGCTGCCGGTTCGCTAAGACGAACCCAATTTAATCCGCAATCACTACCGGTAGATTTACCAGGTGTTCTGAGACAAACCAGACCTGCAGTTCGTTGGTGCGGATCACTTCGCTGATCAACAGATCGTTGGTGCCATCGTCGCCTGCGTCGTCGGCTTTTTTCGCAAACTCGTGGCTTTCTTTCAGGATAATTTCATGCGCCGCCAGCAGCCGTGAAATTTGCACCGGCGCTTCTTCCCTGCCCTTCGGAGGCCGTTCCACCTTGGTCATCTCCGCCACGTCCGCGCCCATGGCAATACTCAGGCCGCCCAGAATCTGAATGCGCTCCGCAATGGTGTCGATCAGTTCCGATTGCTCTTCATAGTGCTTGTCGAAAAGAAGATGAAGCTGGTAAAACGTGGGTCCGGATACCTGCCAGTGATGCTTCTTATACAGGTCGCGGATTGAGGTCGTATCCACCAGAACCTGGTTCAACATTTCAACGCTCTTCAAGCGCGTATCCGCATCCAGACCGGTAGGAATCTTCACCACGGTTCCGAACTTTTGAATCTCGCTACCCTTCTGGCCCGCAACCGGTGTAGCGCGCTGCTGGGCCGCCGGCGCCGCGCTCTTCTTGCTGGAGTTCTTCATGCCCGGAACGATAGCAATCGTAGTGCCTAGTTATGGCGATTGGCTTGCATCGAATTTTGGCGTGAGTCAACAAAAGAGCTTGAGACTGTTCCCCGCGCTTTTCCCCTCTCAATAATTCCTCAGAAGACCATCACTCCCCTCCGCAGACCGATAGATCAGCCTCAAGCTCGCAAAAATCCCGCAGCCTACAACAACGGTTTTTTAGGCGCCAGGATTTTTTCTTTGCCCACCAGATACAGCAGCACGATTAAGACGATGAACGGAATCATCGAAAGCAGGTCGGACAGCGGACCGTTAAACAGCGGGTTGTGCGCCGTAGACCAATCGGTAATTCCACGGTCTACATTCGAAAGCACGCCGGCCATAAATGCGATCAGAATACCCGCAATCGCCCCGCCTGCGATGTATCCCGAAGCCATCAGCACGCCCGGACTGCGGTCCGTCGCCGCCACCAGTTCTTCCTCCGTCATGTTCTTGCCGGCCATGCGCTTCCGCACATAAATGTCTACAAAGTAGCGCACCAGCCCGCCGAAAAAGATAGGGCTCGAAGTGGAAAGCGGCAGGTAGACGCCCACCGCGAAAGCTAGTGAAGGAATGCCGCTGATCTCCAAAGTAATCGCGATCATCACGCCCAACAGCACCAGCGCCCAGGGCAGTTTCTGGCTCAAGATTCCCTTAATGATGTACGAGACCAGCGTGGCTTTAGGAGCATCGAACTTGGTGACTGTTGAGCCATCGGGCCGCACATTGTGTGTGCCGTTGATGCCAGGGTCCACCAGGTAAATCACTTCGGATTTGTCATTCACCAGGTACCGGCCGGCGGGCGCGCGCGAATCGTCAGGCTTGTTCCAGACGCGATACAAATTTTCATCGGCGATGGCCTGCACACCTTTCAACTGCTCTTTCTTGCTGCCGATTTCCAGTTCGTTCGCGAGTAACTCCTCAGGAAAATTGCGGATCACACGGTAGTTCACCTTACCGTAAGGGTTCACCGCATAGCTGCCTGCGGGTAGGCCGGACGTAGGCTGCTCGATAGTCCACACGTGATACTGATTTCCCGTGGGCGGCTGCTGCGTTCCGGCAAACAATGGCAGCGGACGCGGGTCCACATACAAGGTGGAAGAGATGGGTTCGAAAGTGGTGCTGGGCACGTACACGGTGGCCGCCTGGTTCAACTGCATCAGAATCGGACCCAGCGCAATCGCGGAGGCAAGAGCGCCAATCAGGATGGCGATCTGCTGGCTGCGCGGCGTGGCCCCAATCAGGTATCCCGTTTTCAAATCCTGCGAAGTGGTGCCGCCATTCGACGACGCAATGCAAACAATGCCCCCAATCGAAAGCGCAGTGACAAAGTAACTTGGCCCGGTCCATCCGATCGCGAGAAAGATCAGGCAGGTGAACAGCACGGTCGCAATGGTCATGCCCGAAATGGGATTCGACGACGAACCGACTTCACCCGTCAGGCGCGAGGACACCGTCACAAAAAGGAAGCCGAACACGATGATGAGGACGGCGCCGATGGGGTTCAGCCAAAGATTCAGAGGCGGCGCCAGCATGATGACTGCCACCATGGCGATGATGCCGCCGAAAACATATTGCATGGAAAGGTCGCGATCCACTCGCGCCGTGACGTCCACCTTGCCGGCCTTTGAAAAGCCCACGTCGGACAAGCCATGCATCAAGCCGCGCCAGATTGTCTTGCCGCTGCGGAGCAGGCTGATAATGCCGCCAGCTGTCACCGCGCCCGCACCTATATATAGGATGTAGGCGCCGCGGATCTGCCCCGGGCTCATCTGGCTGATGGGCATCAGGCCCGGCGCCACCAACCCCGGCACCAGCGACCCGAAAAACTTAATCGCCGGAATCAGCACCAGGTACGCCAGCACGCCGCCGCCGCACATGATGCCCGCGATGCGCGGTCCGATGATGTAGCCGACACCCAGAAGCTCCGGCGAAATTTCCGCCGACACGGACCCGGCGTTGAACGGCGGCCCGAATATCTTCTCCGGAATATCCTTCCAAAGTTTGAAGGCAACATTCAGGGCCTTATAAACCAGCCCAATCGCGAAGCCGCTGAAGATGGTGATAGCCCCGGTCTCCATCTCCGCCACTTGCGAAGATTCCGCGCTACCGGGCTCAATGCCCAGCGCCGCCATCTGATCTTCACGCGACGCACCGGCCTTTAAAACTTCCGCGCAGGCCGTGCCTTCCGGATACTTCAGTTCCTTGTGCTGCTCCACAATCAGCGCGCGGCGCAGAGGAATCATCATCAGGATTCCGAGCAGCCCGCCCAGCACCGAAACCAGCAGCACGCGCCCGATTTCCAGATCGAAGCCGAGAATCATGATCGCCGGCATCGTGACGCCCACGCCGAACGCGATCGATTCGCCCGCCGAACCGGTGGTCTGGACGATGTTGTTTTCAAGGATGGTGTTATTGCGAAACCCGAACTTCGAGAGCAGCCGGAACAAAGTAATAGAGATGACGGCCACCGGGATGGACGCGCTTACCGTCAGGCCCACCTTCAGCACCAGGAACAACGAGGAGGCGCCGAAGATGATGCCCAGCACCGTTCCCACCAGCACCGGCATCAGAGTGAGTTCGCGCATGTGGAAGCGCGAAGGGATGTAGGGGCGGAAGCCGCCGGCGCCTTCCGCGTCCGGCTCAGCCACCATGGAGCCGGCGCGCTCTCTGAATTTGGGTGCTTCGCCGGTTGCGGAGTATTCCCGCTCCCATTCTTTCAGCGGTGGTTTGAACAGCTTCCCGAAGACGCTCATGCCAGCCGCGCCTTTACCTTCTCACTCAGCAGCTTGCCATCGACGTTCTTACCGGCCAGAATGGCTTGCGCCGCCTTGATCACCAAACCCATCTGCTTGGCCGAGCTGGCGCTGGTTTGGGCGATAGCGTCTTCCACGGCTTGATCGAGTTGGTGGTCCGAAGCGGCGGCCGGAAGATAGGCCTCAATCATCGTCCGTTCGGCCTCTTCCTTTTCGGCAAGCTCCGGACGGTTACCCTGACGGAACATTTCGGCCGCGTCCGTGCGCTGCTTCACCAGGCTCTTCAGAATTTGCTGCTCAGCGGCGTCATCGAGTGGCGTTGTTCTGTCGGCGGCTGCTTTTTGCAGAGCGGATTTAATCATGCGCACGGTGGAAAGACGAATTTCGTCCTTCGCTTTCATCGCGCTCACGATGTCTTTCTGGATGGACTCGAGAACAGGCATGGGTTGGGTTGTTACATTCTACAATTTTCAGCGCGAATGCCAACCTGATCTTTACGCAACCCCTCGCGGCAGCGGTCTTCATAGATGGCCCATTCGGCCAGCGCGAATTTCACCATGCCAGAATCGACGTTCCTCTTCTGAACTTTCAAGCGAGCCTTTTCGAAGAACGCCAGTGCGTCTCCATACCGGCACTCCGCCATGGCAATTGCTGCATCTACGGCATCCAACGGCGGAGACTTTTGTGCCCGGACCGCTCTGGCACGCCAGACCTTCGCTTGTTCCGCTTTGCCCAGAAGTGCGGCACTTGCGAACGCCGCCTCGGAATATAGCACTCGTTGAACCGCATTGCCGCTGCGCCCCGACCGTGAAAGCGCGTCCTCCAGATGAATCAGCGCAAGCACGGGCTCACCCTGATCGACAAATCGATAGAACGCCAAATAACGGCAGTACCAGTATTCGTTCGCCTCAGGGCTGAACTCCATGGCCGTCTGAAATGCTAAGGCGTCGTATTCAGCCGGCTTCAATCCGCGCGCATCTTGCGTCTGTAGTTCCATCAATGCAATCCAGGAGCGTGCCTCGGCTGGCCGGAACAGGAGTTGCCGGAAACGCGCGCCATCGTTTTTCGATGAGCTCAGCGAATAGGGGATGCAGCTCAGCGCAAGGAATAAACATTCGATCCAGAACACTGTTCCCCACCAGGAGGAACCCTTCCCGAGCCGGAAAACAATCGCGCAGATCAGCAAAATCGAAAGGTCCGCCAGAGGGCCGCACGCAATCATGAAGGCCGCGGCGCGAGGGCGGAAACTGTTTAGATTTGTCAGGGGCCTGTAATAACCGCCGAACAAGCACTTCCAATTAAGGTGGAAATGCCAGCCGCTCGCGCCCTTCCAAAACACCAGTGGCCCAACGGCCATACCGCCGTTTGTCAGCCCTACGGCGGCTCCTCCCAATGCGTGCCCCGATTCGTGAATCGCAATCGCAAACAGAAAGGCGGGGATGAAGAGCAATCCGTCGAACGGCACGGACCAATTGCCAAGCTGCCCTTCATCGTGCAGTATGAGGACTCCGCCAAATAGCAACCCCAAGGCGATTGCGATCGACCTGACGACCCATTTACGCAGTCCGGTGGGTGGCTCCTGCTCGAGATCCAAAATAGGCGTGGCGCTCACGACGGGTTATGACGCCTCTTGCCGCGGCATCCGCCAATAACCGCCCACGGCCAGCAGCGCCAGCATCCCCGCGCAGGCATAAAAAAGGTTCTGTATCCCGATTCGTTCCGCCGCCGAACCGGAGATCACCAGCCCCAGCATCTGCGCTACCGCGATCACCGACATAAAGCTGCTGCTCACCCTGCCCAGCATCTGCGGCGGCGTTTTGCCCTGCATCAGCACTTGCGCGGGCGTGATGATAAACGCCACGCCAAAGCCCAGCCCGAACGTTGCGGCGGCCGTAGTCGGAACCATGCGCACCATCGCCATCAGCAACACAGAACCGCCAATCAGAATCAGGCCGATCAGCACCATCTTTTCGCTCTGAATCTTCATGCCGAATTTGCGCAGGCCCAGCGTGCCGGCCAGCATACCGACTCCAATCAGAGCGCTTAGAAGCCCGAAGGTTGTGGAACCGGAACTCAGAAAATCGCGCACATAGATCGCAATCAGCGGGGCGAAACAGCTCATCACAAAAAAGCCGGCGCCCATGGCCAGAATTACGAAACCCAGCACCGGGGAGTGGAACAGAAATCGCATGCCGCTGCCCAGATCGGTAAACACAGCGCGTACGCCCTTGTTCGCCTGCGCAACCGTCCGCTCAATGGGGATACGGGTCAGCATAAAGGCGGAAAACAGGAAGCTTAAGCCGTCGTAAAAGAAGCAGGAATTCGGCCCGAACACGCCCACCAGAAAGCCGGCCAGCGCAGGGCTCACGATGCGGGTTACCAGGAATGCCTGCATCAACAGGGCGTTCGCGGTAAGCAGCCCTTCCGGCGGCACGATGGTGCGCACGGTGACGGATTGAGCGGGCGAGAAAAATGTAGATACAAAACTGATGGCGAATAGCAGCGCGTACAGCGTGTATAAATCGTGTGCGAAAATCAAGCCGAACGCCAGGAAGCACCGGATCAGATCGCTCGAGATCATGGTGGTCTTCACATTCCAGCGGTCCACGAACACTCCGGCCAGCGGCCCAATCACCGCCATCGGCAGCATGTAGAACAGAGAGATCAGCGTCATCTGTTCCGCGGTGGCGTGGAGCCGGAACGAAGCCACGCTCAGGATCGCGAAAAGTGCCAGAAAATCGCCCATCACGCTCACGAACTGCGCTATCCAGAGACGGCGCATGGCGGGTAACGCCAGCACCTGGCGAAAGGTCAGAGCTGTGGCTTGCTGGGTGATTTGCGCGCTCACGGATTTGGTTATTGTATCCAGAGTTTCGCCCGGAATCGATCACGATGGCCCACGATATAATCAGGGCTGAATGAGTATGCTGTCACCCCGTCTGCAGCTAAAGGTCGCGCAGAAACAAATCCTGACGCCCGGCCTGGTGCAGATGGTCACCGTCCTTCAACTGAACCGCCTGGAGTTGAAGGAAATGATCAATCAGGAAATTATCAACAACCCCGTGCTGGAAGAATCGGCGGAGGGTGGCGAAGAGATTTCCGCGGAAGAATTGCAGCCGCTGCTGGAAGGCGAGCGCATGCACGATCCGGCCGATCAACCCATTCTGGAAGCAGCAATGGTGGACATGCATCGCGCCGATGCCGCCGGTGAAATGGGTGCGCTGTCTCCCGATCTGATTGGCGATAGCGGCACGGCCGCTTTGGATTCCGGCAGTGCGGTGTTGGATGGACCGTTGGCCGATGCGGCCGGTTCCGATTCGCTGCTCGATGCGGCGGTTGCGGCCGATCCGTTCGAAGAGATCGACTACGGATCTTTCTTTGAAGACTATCTCGATCCGGGCTACAAATCGCCTGCGTCAGAGGTGGTGGAAAAGCCTTCGTTCGAAACGTTCCTTTCGCAGCCCGTGACGTTGCCAGACCATTTGCGTTCGCAACTGAGCGTGAGTCTGATTTCCGATCAGGTGCGCGATGCCGCTGAATCCATCATCGGCAACTTGGATGAAGACGGCTATTTGATCGCGTCGCTCGATGAAATTGCGAACATTGGAAGCCACTCGCGCGCTCAGGTGGAAGAGGCGTTACGCGCGGTGCAATCGCTGGAGCCTGCCGGGGTGGGCGCACGCGATCTGAAGGAGTGCCTGCTGCTGCAGATTGAAAGCCGCAATGGGCGCTTCGGCGTGGCCTGGCAGATTGTTACCAAGCATCTGCGCTTGCTCGAGACGCGCCAATTCAAAGAACTCGCGAAGGTGCTGGGCCGTCCGCAGGAGCATATCGAAATTGCGGTCCGGATGATTCGGCATCTGAACCCTCGCCCCGGGATTCGTTACTCCGGTCCAGGCGCGCGCCTGGTGGAGCCCGACGTCTATTTCATAAAAGATGGCGACGACTATGTAATTCAGATGAACGATGAGGAAGTGCCGCAGCTTCGCTTGAACGCGCAATATCGCAAGATGCTGGACCGCGATAACGGCGCCACCAAGGAAGTGCGCGACTACGTTCGCGAGCGCTACACTTCCGCCATCATGCTCATGAAGAATATTGAGCAGCGCAAGCAAACCATTCAACGCGTGTGCGAAAGCATCAAGCGCAGGCAGGCGGAATTTCTGGCGCAGGGCCTGGATTTTCTAAAGCCTATGATGATCAAAGAGGTTGCCGAAGAAGTGGGCGTGCATCCTTCCACGGTCAGCCGTGCGGTGGCCAATAAATACGCGCACACGCCGCAGGGCGTTTTTGAGCTGCGCTACTTCTTCTCGGAATCCGTTCAGGGCCCCTCCGGGGGCGACCTGCCTCTTTTACTTCTGAAACGTAAAGTGAAGAAAATGATTGAGGAAGAAAACCCGCGTCGTCCCCTTACCGACGAACAAATCACTTCTCTTTTGCAGGCCGAAGGAATCGATGTCACTCGCCGCACCGTTGCCAAATATCGCGAAGATATGAAGATTCCCTCCACGCATCAGCGCCGGGTTCGCGAGTGACCCGCAAAGCGCAACTCCCCCTCTCAAGCTCATGAAAGTCACCTACACAGGCAGACACGTCGACCTCGCCCCGGCGCAGGTCCAGAAGGTTGAAGAGCAGTTCGGCAAAGTAGCCAGGCTGCTGGATGGCAAAGGCCGCGATGGCATCAGCCAGCAGGAGGCGCATGTCAGAATTTCCATGGAGCGCCATCTGCATTGCGTCGAGGTGAATGTAAATTTTCACCATCACGCGCTGGTTGGCCACTGTCAGGATGCCGACCTTTTCACGGCGCTGCACGGAGCCGTGCACAAGCTGGAAAGCCAGGCCATTAAAGTGACAGAGAAGTGGACCGACGGGAAGCGCGCGCCGAAGCCGCTCTTGGCCACGGACCAGGTTTAAATGGCGGCGGGTTCAGGCAAGAAACCCGTTGCATTGGGTGCGGCGGGCAAGACCGAACTCGTCATCATTACGGGCCTTAGCGGTTCCGGAAAAGGCTCTGTCCTGAAAGTACTGGAGGATCTGGGCTATTACGCCGTCGATAATTTACCCATCGATCTGATCCCGAAATTTGCAGATCTCACTCGCGATTCGGAGACGGCGAAAATGGCTGCGCTGGTGGTGGATATTCGCGAAGGCGAAAGCCTGAAGCGCTTTCCGGCCATGTACCAGGAAGTGCGTAAAAATATTTCCACCCGCCTGATTTTTTTAGAAGCGGCTGACGAAGCCATCATCCGCCGCTTCAGTGAGACACGGCGTCCACATCCGCTCGGCACGGGTAAATCGATTGAAAAATCGGTCGCCTTGGAACGGCGTCAACTCGCTCCCATCCGCGCTCTGGCGGACCTCACCATCAACACTTCGAAGTTCACCGTTCACGAGCTGCGCGATTTCATCAACGAAAAATTTCGCGGCGACCGGGATGAGCAGAAGATCATGGTTTACGTTTCCAGCTTCGGCTTCCGTCACGGCGTGCCCGCCGATAGCGACCTGGTGTTCGACGTGCGCTTCCTGCCGAATCCGAACTACATCGCGAAGTTCAAACACCTGACCGGCAGGCATCCCAGCGTGGCGCGCTACATTCGAAGTTTTCCCCAGACGCAGGAATTTATCGCCCGCATCACCGACCTGTTAACCTACCTGCTACCCCATTACGTGCAGGAAGGAAAAAGTTATCTTACGATCGGGTTCGGCTGCACCGGCGGCCATCATCGTTCCGTGATGATTGCCGATCAGATTCGCAAGAACCTGACGCAGGCCGGTTACAAAACGAAAGTGTCGCATCGCGATATGACAAAAACTCTATGAAACTGACCATCACCACGGTGGATGCCTTTGCTGACCGGATGTTCGGTGGCAATCCGGCAGCGGTTACGGTGCTGCCCCACACGATGCCGGATAGCTGGCTACAGAATCTGGCTATGGAGATGAACCTTTCGGAGACGGCGTTCCTTGAAAAGCGCGGAGACGGCTCCTTCGGCCTGCGTTGGTTTACGCCCGCCGTGGAAGTCGATCTTTGCGGTCATGCAACAGTGGCTAGCGCCCATGTTTTATGGAGCCAGGGCCTGCTTGCCGAACACGAACCGGCGCGATTCCACACGCGCAGCGGCCTGCTGACTGCCACTAAGCTTGGCGATTGGATCGAGCTGGATTTTCCCGCGACTCACGCCGCGGAAACTGCCGCGCCGGCAGGTCTTCTGGAGGCTCTCAACATTCAGGCCACTTATATCGGCCGCAGCAAGTTCGATTATCTGCTTGAGACCGATGAGGCGTCCCTGCTTTCCACGAAGCCGGATTTCGGACGCTTGGCCCCTTGCCTGTGCGCGGCGTGATAGTTACCAGCCGCTCATCCGAACCGGGGTTCGATTTCGTGAGCCGCTTCTTTGCCCCCGCTTCCGGCGTCGATGAAGACCCGGCCACCGGCTCCGCACACTGCGCACTCACTCCGTATTGGGCACACAAACTCAACAAGACGGTCATGAGGGCCAAGCAGGCCTCGAAACGCGTAGGCATCTTCAAGGTAGAACTGAAAGGCGATCGAGTGCTGCTCTCCGGGCAAGCGGTAACAGTGTTGGATGCAACGCTCTCCCTCCCATGAAACCGGCTGACGATTCATCGCCGCCCTTCCTTGGCCGTTGGCGTAATGTCTACGCACTTGTGCTGCTGATGCTCGCGCTCGATATCGCGCTTCTGTATGCCTTCACGCGTCGTTTCCAATGAGGCCGCTCGATTGGGTCACGCTGATTTTGACTCTGGCCGGTTTGGTACTCTACGGCCTCTACCGCTCGCGCGGCGCGAAGTCCGTTAGCGATTTCTTCCTCGCCGGCCGCAACATGCCCTGGTATGCCATGGGGCTTTCCATCATGGCCACCCAGGCCAGCGCCATTACGTTCATCTCCACCACCGGTCAAGCCTATGTGGACGGCATGCGCTTCGTGCAGTTCTATTTCGGGCTGCCCATCGCGATGGTCATCATCTCCGCCACCGCCGTGCCCATCTTCGCGCGCGCTAAAGTTTACACAGCTTACGAATATCTGGAGCAGCGCTTCGATGCGAAGACACGCGCGCTCGCCAGTATCATCTTTCTGATCCAACGCGGCCTGGGTGTGGGCGTTGCCATCGCTGCGCCTTCCATCGTGCTCTCGCTCATCTTCGGGTGGGACGACCGCGTCACCACGCTGGTCATCGGCGTCGTCATCATCCTGTACACCACGTTCGGCGGCATCCTTGCCATCACCTGGACGGACGTGCTGCAGATGAGCATCATCTTCTGTTCATTGATCCTGGCCCTGGTGATGGTGGTTTCCATGTTGCCGCCCGAGATTTCTTTCGGCAGCGCCGTACGCTTAGCGGGGGCCGCCGGCCGCCTGAATGCGATCGATCTCAACTTCGATTGGAACAATCGGTATAACCTGTGGAGCGGCTTGATCGGCGGCACCTTCCTCGCGCTATCGTATTTCGGCACAGATCAATCTCAGGTACAGCGCTACCTCACCGGAAAATCCATCACGCAAAGCAAGCTGAGCCTGTTGTTCAATGCGCTCGCCAAAGTCCCTCTGCAGTGCTTCATTCTTTTCGTCGGCGCGATGGTGTTTGTGTTCTATCTGTTCGACGCGCCTCCGCTTCTCTTTCAAAAGCCATCGCTAGAGAAAGCGCAAACCACCGCCGCATGGCCCGCCACCGAAGCCCGCTACAACCAGGCTTTCGCCGCACGCCGTGAAGCAGCTTTAGCAGTCGCGAAATCAGATGCCGCGATCCCCCAATTCCGAGCCGCGCAGAAACAATTCGAAGCCGTTCGGGCCGATGCCGTGAAGCTCGCCGAACAAGCCCAGGGCGGCACGAAATACAACGATACGAACTACGTCTTCCTTTCCTTCGTCACGCGCTATCTGCCGGCAGGTGTGGTCGGCTTGATCATCGCCATCATCTTCGCGGCAGCTATGTCGTCCAGTTCCGGCGAGATCAATTCGCTGGCCACGGTCAGCGTCATCGATATCTATAAGCGGCACATCCGCCCCGTCGCCAGTGACGCGCACTACCTTGGCGTCTCGCGCGCGGCGACCGCTTTCTGGGGCCTTTACGCCATGTTCTTTGCGCAATACGGAAAGAATTTGGGCTCGCTGGTGGAAGTAGTGAACTTGGTCGGTTCACTCTTCTACGGTTCGCTTCTCGGTGTATTCGCACTCGCCTTCTTCACCACGCGCGTAACCGGTACAGCGGCTTTTACCGGAATGATCGCCGGTGAAGCAGCTATCTTCGCGGCCTTTTCCTTCACCGGAATTTCCTTCCTTTGGTACAACGTGATCGGCAGCGTAGTGGTTGTGCTGGTGGCCCTTCTCTTCCCGCGCCGACCCCTGCCCGTGGTCTAACAATGCCGATTCTCAAGTTGGGGCTCACCGGCGGCCTGGCATCCGGCAAGTCATTCGTCGCCGCCGAATTCGAGCGTCTCGGCGCCACGGTAATTCGCGCTGACCGCTTGGGCCACGAAGCACTCGCGCTTACCGGGCCGGCCTATCGCCCCGTTGTGGAACACTTCGGCCCAAGCATTCTGAAGCCCAATGGCGAAATCGATCGCGCCCTGCTGGCCAAGCGCGTCTTCCCCGATCCCGCCGCGCTTGCCGTGCTCAACAGCCTTGTGCATCCAGCCGTCTTCGCCCGCGAAAAAGAATTGTTCGCGGCTGCCCCATCCGGAACCTTGGTCGTCGTCGAGGCCGCAATCCTCATCGAATCCGGCTCCTACCGAAACCTGGACCGGCTCGCAGTGGTCCATTGCACCGAAGAGCAGCAATTGCATCGCGCGCTGGCCCGGCTCCGGCGCCACTCTCGAAGATATACAAGCGCGCTTGGCCCGCCAACTTCCGCTTGCCGACAAACTGGCGCTAGCCGATTACACAATCGACACCTCCGGCACCGAAGCCGAAACACTGCGCCAAACCAGAGCCCTGTTCGCTACTCTAAAAGAAGAACTGCGCCAGCTATGCGACTCCGCACCATCTTACTCACCTGCGCCTTAGTCTTAGGCTTCTACGCTGTAACTTCAAGCGGCAATTTTCACCTGCCCCACATTCTGCATCCGCTAGCGCTGCAGATCAGCGACACCGGCCGGCTTTGGAGCCAACCCGATACAGCGCGCAGCGCCTCCCTCTCGAACGATGAGCAGAACAACGTGGATATCTATAAAGCCGCGCGCACCGCCACCGTCAACATCACCAGCATCATCTATCAGGAAAATTTCTTCATGCAGGTGTTCCCTTCGAAGGGCACCGGCTCTGGCTTCATCATCAATGAGAACGGCCAGATCTTGACGAACAACCACGTGGTGAACGGCAGCCAACAGCTTTCCGTCACGCTGTCCGATCACAAGCAATACAAAGCTCGCATCTTGGGCACGGACCCGCGCAACGATCTGGCGCTCATTCAAATTGAAGCCGGCCGCAAGCTTCCCTTCCTTCATCTGGGCGATTCCGAATCGCTGCTGGTGGGCCAGAAAGTTCTCGCCATCGGCAATCCCTTCGGCCTCGAAGGCACGCTCACCACCGGCATTGTCAGTTCCCTGCATCGCCCCCTCGCGGGAGAAAACGATCGCCCGCTTGAAGACCTGATCCAGACCGACGCCGCCATCAACCCCGGCAACTCCGGCGGACCGCTCCTCGATTCTCACGGCAACGTCATCGGCATCAACACCGCCATTTACGGACAGCAGTCAATGTCCGATGGCCAGGCCGGCAATATCGGCATCGGCTTCGCTATGCCCATCAATCGCGCGAAGACCATGCTGGACGAATATCACGCCACCGGCCGCATCAGCCTACCCGTGTTCGGCGCCGTCTCGCTCTTCGTGCAGGGTGAGTTGGCCGAAGCGCTGCAATTACCTACCGATGGCGGCCTGCTTGTTCAGCGTGTAGATCGCGATTCCCCCGCCGCTCAAGCCGGTCTGCGCGGACCAACGCGCCGTGTCATTATCAGCAACTACGCAGTCGGAATCGGCGGCGACCTGATCACCGCCGTGGATGGCAAACCTGTGGAATCGCAAGATGCCATACAGCGCGTGATGACCCGCAAGCGCGTGGGCGATGCTCTGGAACTAACCGTGAATCGCGGCGGCCGCAGCCAAAAGTTGAGTGTGCGTTTGGGCGAATCGGGCGCGGTACTCTAGCAAGTCTCCGCATGATATGCTTCCTCAAAGATCATTTGCAGACTGCGGTCCCACCGCTTAGTCTTTCAGGAGTCAGGTCATGTTTTGTAAATTGCGTTCGGCCGCGTTCGCCGGCATCTTTATCGTCGCGTTTTCGGGGACCTCCATCAATTCGCAAACCAGCTTTGGACGCATTGGCGGAATTGTTACTGACATCTCAAAAGCCGCCATCGTAAACGCCAAAGTAACCGTAACTAACATAGACACGCAGCTAATACGCACCGATTCCACAGACTCGAATGGCGCATACATCATTATTAACTTGCCCATCGGTCCCTACACCGTGGAAGTGGATCAGCCCGGCTTTCAGCGCCAAAAGCAGACCGGTCTCGAAGTAGTTGCCGATGGCCGCATCACTGCCGATTTCTCGCTCCAGGTGGGCGACGTGAGTCAATCCATCGAAGTAGTCTCGGCCACTGCGGAGACACTCAATACTGTCTCTGGTGAACTTTCCCGTGTGATTGAAAGTAAGCAGGTGGATAACTTGGCGCTGAATGGCGGTAACTATGTCCAGCTCCTCACTCTGGTGCCAGGCGCCGTGGTCACCAATCCCGATCAGTTCAGCGTCACCACCAGCCTATCCGCAACGAACCAGGTAATCAACGGCAACCGCAGCGATTCTCAAAATCTAACCGTAGATGGAGCCTTCAACCTGGTCGCCGGCAGCAATGGCAGCCTCATCAATAACGTCAATTCCAACTTCATACAGGAAGTAAAAGTTCAAACTTCCAACGCGTCCGCCGAATACGGCCGGACCGGCGGCGTCACTTTTAACGTCGTCACCAAAAATGGCACCAACACCTTTCACGGCTCCGGCTTTGAAACTTTTCGCAACGATGCGCTCGACGCCCGCAACACATTCTCCGTCACCAAAACCAAGCTTCGCTTCAATGACTTCGGCGGCACCATCGGCGGCCCTATTAAGAAGGACAAGCTCTTCTTCTTTTTCGGCGCAGAATGGAAGCGCCTGCGTCAAAATGCCAGCCCTTCGCGACTCACGGTGCCCGCCACAGCTTTGCTGAATGGCGATTTCTCGAGCCAAAAGCAGCTCTTTTATCCGGGCACTACAGACCCCATCCCAAACAATGACATCTCGTCTCTGATCACGCCAGATGGCCGCGCCATCGCCAATGTTTATAGGCTGATTTCAAAGCAGGCCTCGTTTTTCAATAACAACCCGGTGACGAACAACCTGATTCTGCAGCCCGAGAATCCCCTCGATTACCGCCAGCATCTCCTGCGCATCGATTACCACCTCAGCGACATGCACTCCCTTTATGGACGCTGGGTGGAAGACCGCAACAGCCTGATCGATCCTTACGGCACATTTTCCGGTTCGAACCTGAACACCACCCCCACGCTGCGAAGCCGTCCGGGCGAAAGCTTTCTGCTTTCGGAAACCTGGCTCATCTCACCAAACCTGATCAATGAGCTTCGCTTGAACGCAAGCTGGGCCTCGCAAAATATTCCCCCGTACGGCGCCACCTGGCTGCGCACCACTTACGGCTTCCAATTTCCCCAGTTATTCCCGAACGGCACTGGTAACTTCCGTAACGGCATCCCCGATGTCGCAGTCTCCGGCTTTTCGAATTTCAAGGGTCCGGCCTTCGCGCTGCACTCCCCCTCCACGGATATCCAATTCGCCGACAGCGTCTCCTGGATCCATGGCTCGCATATCAGTAAGGCAGGGGTTGCAATTATCCGCGACCGCGTCGATCAAAACGGCCGTGCGTCATACACCGGTAACGTGTCGTTCAGCAGCAGCGGCAACATTAACACGACGGGTAACTCGCTAGCGGATGCCTTGCTCGGTAACTTCCGCACTTACTCAGAAGCTAGCGCCGACCCTCTCGGCTTCTTCCGTTTTTGGCAGCCCGGCGCCTTCATTCAGGACAATTGGCGCGCCAGCCGTAAGCTGAATCTGGAATTCGGCCTGCGCTGGGAGCGGCTTGACCCCTGGAACACGCAGGCCAACAACATGGCCAACTTCGTTCCCGCGCTCTACGACCCCGCGAAAGCCGTCTCCATCACCTCTGCCGGCACTGTAGTCCCCGGCTCCGGTTCTCTCTACAACGGTTTGGTTCGCGCCGGCAACGGCATCCCCTCCGAAGAGCAAGGGCGTGTTCCGGGCAGTACAGGCGCTGCGTTCAATGCAATACCGGCCGGCGCCGAACGCGGCTTCTTCAATGCGCAGAACTGTTTTTCGCCTCGCTTTGGCTTTGCGTATTCCGCGTTCCCGAAAACAGTGGTACGCGGCGGCTTCGGCCTCTTTTTCGCGCGTCCCCAGGGCAACATGATCTTCTCTCAGCTCAATGTCCCGCCCATCACGCAGATCTCTCAATTTGAAAACGGCAACCTGTCCAATCCCGGCCGCGCGGCAGGCGTACTCGCTCCGAACGGCAACATCACCGCTATCGACCCCAAGGTGACTAACGGCTATACCGAACAATACAGCCTGGGTATACAACGAGAGCTTTCGCGCGGTCTGTTCTTTGAAACCACTTATGTGGGCAACTTAGGCCGGCACTTACTGCGTCAGCCGAATATCAATCAGATTCCCTTTGCGCTCAACGCGGCCAATGTAGCTCTTCCTACGGCGCAACGTTTGCCTAACGCTTCACTGGTGCCATATAGAGGTTACTCGAATATCACTCAATACCGCAGCGATTCCACCTCCAATTACCATGCCCTGCAGACTTACGTTTCAAAGCGTGCCGGCGCTGTGTTCTTCACCGCCGGTTACACCTTCTCAAAGGCTCTTGGCGATGCCAGCGGACAAGGCGATAACCCCGAAAATTATGTGAACCGCCATTTCAATTACGGGCCGTTAAGTTTTGACCGCCGCCATGCGTTCTTCGCCACCTATGTTTGGTCGCTCCCAAAGCTGAACGGCCACAATCCAGCGCTGCGAACCGCTCTCGGCTCCTGGCGCTTTAACGGAATCATCCGCTTGCAGACCGGCCAATATTACACCATCACGGCTAATACTTCTATCGGCAATCGCCGGGCCGATTACCTGGGCGGCGATACTCTGACCCCCTCTGACGCCCGCACCATCAACAACTGGATTAACAAGGACGCCTTCGGCCCTGCCGCGAACGATCGCTTCGGCAACTCCGGTACAGGCATTGTCGAAGGCCCAGGGCTTCAGTCCTATGACCTTTCACTCGCCAAAGTCTTCCCCTTTCACGATCGCTACAACTTGCGCTTCCAAGTGGATGCTTTCAACGCGTTCAATGTCTCAAACTTTAACGGCTTGATTGTGGACCGCTCGAACAATGCCTTCGGCACGCTCCCCAGCGCCTACCCGCCGCGTAACCTGCAACTTCAAATGAAGTTTACTTTCTGATAACCATCCACTACCCAGCGTGCGGTTTCAACACCACTTTCACGCAGCCATCTTTCTTATCGCGGAACGTCTTATACATCTCGGGCGCGTTATCGATCGGTACGGTATGCGTGATGATGAACGAAGGGTCAATCTCTTTTGCCACAATTTTTTTGAGCAGTGGTTCCAAGTAGCGATGCACATGCGTCTGCCCTGTCTTCACCGTCAGGCCCTTGTTCATCAGAGCTCCGAACGGAATTTTGTCAAGCAGTCCGATATAAACCCCCGGCACGGAAAGCGTGCCTCCTTTTCTGCACGCCATGATCGCCTCGCGCAGCACATGCGGCCGGTCCGTGCCTAACTTGACGGCCAACTTGGCCGCGTCCAGCACGGCATCGAAAGTCCCGGTGCTGTGCGCCTCCGTGCCCACCGCGTCAATGCAGCGATCGGGGCCGTCCCCTTTCGTCAACTCCTTCAGACGCTCCATTACCTTCTCTTGCGAATTGTCGATGATTTCCGCCTTGCCCCATTCCCGCGCCATCGCTAAGCGCTCCGGCACGCCGTCGATGGCGATCACTCGCCCCGCGCCAAGCATCCAAGCGCTCTTGATGGCGAACAACCCCACCGGTCCGCAGCCCCACACGGCCACCGTATCGCCCGGTTCAATCTGGGCATTCTCCGCGCCCATATAGCCCGTGGGGAAAATGTCGGAAAGAAACAACACCTGCTCATCGGTCAGGTCATCCGGCACTTTTATGGGACCCACGTCGCCATACGGTACGCGCAAATATTGTGCTTGGCCGCCTGGGATTCCGCCCAGCATATGGGAATAGCCAAACAGCGCGGAAGGCGAATGGCCCATCGCCGTTTCCGCCATCTCTTTGTTTGGGTTGGAGCGGTCGCACAACGAAGTCATGCCCATCGAACAAAATCGGCATTCCCCACACGCAATCGTGAAGGGAACTACTACGCGGTCGCCCTTCTTCAGCTTTTTAATATTCCGGCCTGTTTCCACCACCACGCCCATCGGCTCGTGTCCTAGAATGTCGCCCGCCTCCATCGTCGGCATCATTCCGTCATACAGATGAAGGTCTGACCCGCAAATCGCGGTGGATGTGATCTTCACAATTACATCGCTCGCAGCCTGAATTTCAGGCTCCGGAACGGAGTCCACGCGCACGTCGTGCGTGCCATGCCAAACCAACGCCTTCATCATGCGGGTTAAGCGGCAATTCCGCTTCCAACCGAAGCGATGAAATGTAAATTCGAACACCGGGGTTTTCACTAAGAACTTTCACAACCGGCAAACCGCCGCGCTCACCGGCTCATCGCCCACTGCCACCACCGTAAACAGCGGCGCGCGCTTATATCGCAAGTCCGTTAATTTTGAAAGCCGCACCACGGCCAAATCGCCGCTACTCCGGTTCACCACCAGCGCGTATTCGCCATCGGGCGTCAGCGCCACCGCGCAAGGGTTCGTGCCCGATGAGATCCTCGCCACCACCTGCCGTTCCGCTATCGATATCACCGTCACATCGCCCACGCCCGGGTTCGTCACGAACAACAGCGAATCGTTCACCGTCATCGCCCCCGGCTCTCGCCCCGCCAAAACAGTTTCCGCAAGCTCTGTTTGATAGGGGTACACGATTCCTACCGCATCCATGCCACGCCCCGTCGCGAACATCTGGCCGCCGTTATCCGTGCTGAAGCAGAATCGCTCAGGCGCGAACGGCGTCGGCAACACCACCAGCACGCGTCCACTCACGCTGTCCGCCACTGTGATGGTGCGGGCCGCTGTGTTCCCCATCAGTACTTGCCTGCCATCCGGCCGGAAGCGCGTCATGCCCGCATACGAAGCAATGCCGATGGGCCGCGCGCCACCGCCCAAGTTCACCAACCCACACTGCTGTTTCTCCCCATAGCTCACAATGGCCATCGCGCCGTCGGGCGATACGTCGAAATCCTCCGGCGCACGCGGCAGCGGTATCGCGGCACCGCTTTCCCAGGTCTGCAAATTCAGCGGCAAGAGTGCTTGCGGTTCCTTTGCCAGCACCCACAAGTACTCGCCCACCGCGCGCATCGCGATCGCATGCCCAGCCAACTTCTTTCGCCGGCTCACGGCTAAACTCTCAGCGGGAATTTCCACCACGGTTCCCACATCGGGCAACAATGCCAGCACGGCTTTGCCCCTGGCATGAGTCAGCAGCGTCTCAGGCGCGCCTTCCAGCGCAATCTGTTTGTCCACCCGGAAGCGCGAAAGGTTCACCACCGCCACCGTCCGGCTTCCCTTGTTCGCCACGAAGCAATACCCATCGAAGCGTTTCGCCAGCTTCGGACCGCAAGCATTCAGGCCAACCGCCGCAGCAAGCAGGTTACGACGAGAGATCATGACGGCTTCGGTCGCGGCACATTCGGTCGAATCAGCTGCCCGCCATCATGGAACGTCGCATACCAGGCCTCAATCACATCGTTCGGCGAATCGTGCCACCCGGCGCCGGCAAGCACGGCCAGTTCCGCCTCATCCCCAACGAACGGCCCATCCCCGTCGCGGGCCTCCGCGAACATGCCGTCTTCGCGCTCCACAATGCGAATTACGCCGTTCCCATCCGTATTGTAGACATCCTCGTCAACCACCTTCACAAGCGCGTCACCAAGCAAGTTTACAGGCCTTCTGAAACGGATTCAAAACATTCGTTGTGTTATCATCCAACTTCGTCACGTTCCTTGCCTTAACCCTTTCATTTGAATCTGATACATGAATCTCCGTTCTCTTTTTAGTCTCTTTTCGTCCGACCTCGCAATCGACCTGGGAACCGCCAACACCCTTGTTTACGCCAAAGGCAAAGGCATCGTCGTTAATGAACCTTCCATCGTCGCGCTGAACAAAAATACCGGTGAAGTGGAAGCCGTCGGTAAAGAAGCGAAGGAAATGTTGGGCCGCACGCCCGGCAACATCGTTGCCATCAAGCCCATGAAAGACGGTGTCATCGCTGACTTCAAAGTCACCGAAAAGATGCTGAATTATTTTATCCAGAAAGCGCACAACCGCAAGATGCTGGTCCACCCGCGCATCGTCATCGGCGTCCCCAGCGAAATTACGCAAGTGGAAAAGCGCGCGGTCATGGATTCCGCCTATCGCGCCAAAGCTTCCGAAGTTCATCTTGTGGAACAAGCCATGGTCGCCGCCATCGGGGCCGGCCTGCCCATCACCGAACCTTCGGGCAACATGGTGGTCGATATCGGCGGCGGCACAACCGACGTCGCCGTCATCTCGCTCTCCGGCATTGTTTATTCGCGCTCCGTGCGCGTCGCCGGTAATGAGATGGATGACGCCATCATGCAATACCTCAAGCGCAAGTACAATCTGCTCATTGGCGAACGCACCGCCGAAGCCATCAAGATTGAGCTCGGCTCAGCCTTCCCGCTCGATAAGCCGCTCACCATGGAAATCAAGGGCCGCAATCTCATTGAAGGCGTTCCCAAGACCGTCGCCATTGGCGATGAGGAAATTCGCGAAGCGCTTTCCGAATGCGTGGCCACCATCATCAACGCCATCCGCGTCGCGCTCGAACGCACGCCTCCTGAACTCAGCGCCGATATCAGCGATCGCGGCATCGTGCTCACCGGCGGCGGCGCCATGCTCAAAAATTTAGACCGCCGTATCCGCGAAGAGACTGGCCTGCCCGTCTCGATTGCGGATGATCCGCTCGCCTCCGTAGTGCTCGGCACAGGCCGCATGTTGAGCGATTTCAAACTGCTTCGTAAAATCAGTATTGATTAGACGTCCGGCTCTTCCATGGAGTCCTTACTCGCAAGGTATCGCAACGTAACCGTTCTTCTCTTCGCCGTCTGCGCGCAGGTGGTGCTGCTCGCCTTTCAGGTCAAAAACGGCAGCGACGTGCCCATGATTCGCGTGTGGGCTGTCACCGCCGTCACGCCCCTTGCGCAGGTTGTGGAAGACAGCCGCAGCACCGTGGCCGGCTTCTTCGGCAGCTACGTTTCTCTTCGCGATGTGCGCGAACAGAGCCGCAAGATTCATGCCGAAGCCGATGCTTTGAAATTGGAAAATCAGTTCCTCCGCAATGAGCTTGCCATGGCGGACCGCGTCAAAGCCCTCAGTCAGTTCGAAGCCCGCTCGCCTTCGAAGCTCCTGCCCGCCCGCATCATCGGCACCGGCACCGGCGCGGCCAATCGCGTCTCCTTCGTCGATCGCGGCTCCACCGCAGGTGTCCGCAAAGGCATGGGCGTCATCACGCCGGATGGCATTGTCGGCAAAGTGCTGGCTTCGTATCCCACGGCTTCCCAGGTTCTGATGGTCGACGATCCTGGCTTCGCCGCCGGCGTCATCTCGCAAAAGAATCACGTACACGGCATCTTGAAAGGCCTGGGTCATGGCAAGGCGCACGTCGATTACGTGCAGAATGAAGAGCTGGTGGAACAAGGCGAGATCTTCTTCACCTCTGGCGACGATCGCGTGTTTCCCAAAGGCATGCCCGCCGGCAAAGTAAACTCCGTCGGCGCCGGTACCGATTTTAAGAACATCTCCATTGAACCTCTCGGCCTTCAGAACGGTCCCGAAGAAGTGCTGATTGTGCTGGAAGGTCAGCACCAGATCATCCCCGAAGTTCCCGTGCCGCAGACCGTCTATCTTGGCGCAACGCCCGGCACAGCCGACCCCGCAACGAAGCAGCCACCAGCTCTGCTGCTCACCGATGCCGACCGCGCCCGGCAGCACTATAAAGAGCTAGGCGATGCGCAAAATCATAAATTCGGTGAGGGCGCGCCAGGCTCGCTTCCGCCCGATTTCAATCTCAAGATCAAGCCCCCCGCGCCCCCCACGTCCACTGTGCCCGCGCCTGCACCCGGCCCCGTGTTGCCACGTACTTTGCAAACACCCGGCGCGCCCGTTGCAAAGCCCAAGATCAAGAAGCCGGTTCTTCCCCCCGCCGAAGACTTGACCCAGCCTGTCGAACCGCCACCTCTGCTCGATTAACGGGCGCGCCATGAGCTATCACTCCTCCGACCGGGTCTCTCTGGACAGCGAACGCGAAAGCCGCATCTCGCACTTCCACCTTTGGGTCCTCATCGTCATCCCGCTTCTTGCCATCCTGTTTCAGCTTTATATTCCGCTGTACATTACCTTTCTGCAGTACCTGGATATCCCGCTGCTGGTGACCATCTACTTCGCCATGATGCGCCGCTCGCAACTGGGCGGCCTTGCCATTGGCATGCTGCTGGGCCTGGCGCAGGATTCTCTGTCTCGCAATCCCATCGGCGTGTTCGGCATCTGCCGAACCATCGTGGGTTATATCGCCGCCTCACTCGCGTTGCGCATCGACGTCGATCATCCCCTGGTGCGCCTGATCATCACATTCTCGTTTTATCTGCTGGACCGCTTCCTGCTCTGGCTGCTGGAGCGCGCGCTGCTCCAACTCCAACCCATCTTCGATTTTCGCCAGGCGTTCCTGCTCGGCTTTCTGAATGCTGCCGTCGGCGTCGCCCTGTTCCACTTCCTCGACCGCCTGAAACAACGCAGCTAAAGTAAACTTGAGAGGAGCAGAAGTACTGTGAATTTCTTCCGCACCGCGCCTCCCGCAGAACCGCAGCCCGAAGAAGAAGCGCCGCTGCTGCGCGACGATCCGAAATTCGCCTCGGCCAAAATGGCCGTCTTTCAATATTCCTCCGTCGGCATCTTCTTCATCCTGATCTCCGGCTTTTGGCAGCTTCAGGTACAGCAGCAGGAAGTCTATTCCGAACAGGCCGAACGCAATAGCGTCAAGAGCCTTCCCATCCTTGCCCCGCGCGGCAAAATTCTCGATCGCGACGGCCGCGTCATAGTCGATAACCACTCCTCATGGACGCTCATCCTCTCGCGCGAAAGCCTCAAGCCGGAGCACCTGCCTGAAATCGCCGAAGGTCTCCATCTCGATTTTTCCGATCTGAACGCCAAGCTGGCCCGATACCGCGGCCGCCCCAAATTCGAGCCGCTCATTTTGAAAGAGGAGCTGACGCCCGCCGATCTGGCCTTCGTAGAAGCCCATCGGGACGCCGCGTTCTTTCCCGAAATGGAGCTCATCCGCGCCCAACGCCGCCTCTATCCGCAGAACGGCATGGCCGCTCACGTGGTCGGCTACACGGGCGAAATTAGCGATTCCGAACTCGACGCGCCCGAATACGCCAATGAAGCGCCCGGCTCCGTAATCGGCAAGTTCGGCCTCGAACGCCGCTATAACGATTCGCTCCGTGGCATCGACGGGCAGCGCCAAGTGAAAGTGGATAACCTGGGCCGCGAACGCGAGGTGCTCGAAAGCAAGGAAGCCACGCCCGGTAAGAGCCTGCGAACCACGCTCGATCTCGATTTGCAGGTGGTGGCCGAACTCGCCATGGAGGGCCGCAAGGGTGCGGTAGTGGCTCTCGATCCGCGCACGGGCGAGATCCTCGCCATGGTCTCGCGCCCCACCTTCGACCCGAACAAATTTGCCGTCCGCATCAAGAATTCCGATTGGCGCGAAATCACCGGCGATGCCGGCAAGCCGCTGCTCAACCGCGCCATCCAGGCTCAGCTTGCGCCCGGTTCCACCTTCAAGCCGCTCATGGCTCTGGCCGGTTTAGAGACCGGAACCATTGATGAAGATTGGGGTGTGCGCTGCCCAGGCGGCGCCTCGTTCTTCGGGCATTTTTATAAGTGTCACGCCGTGCACGGTGGCGTCACGCTGCACCGCGCCATCGCCCAATCCTGCGATACGTATTTCTATAATGTCGGCAACAAGCTCGGCATCGATAAGATCGCCTTCTATGCCGATCAGGCCGGCTTGGGCAAGAAGACGGGTGTCGATCTTCCCGGTGAATCCGAAGGCACCGTCCCCTCCAGCGCCTGGAAAATTCGCAACTTTCACGTGAAGTGGTTCGCCGGTGAGACAATTTCGGTCTCCATCGGCCAGGGCGCGCTCACGGTTTCCCCGCTGCAACTGGTCAGCGCCATCGGAGGCATCGCGGTAGGCGGAGTCTGGCATCGCCCGCACCTTCTTCTAGACGACACCAAAACAGAAAAGCCGCACGAGTGGGCGCTCAATCCCGAGAATGTAAAGCGCGTGATTGACGGCATGTACGCCGTAGTAAACGAGGGTGGCACCGGCGTACGCGCCAAGATCCCTGGCATCGAAGTCTGCGGCAAAACCGGCTCCGCGCAAACCGTCTCGAACGATTACGTGCGCTCTCACGGCAAAGCTTCCGCCCAAAAGGACAACAGCTGGTTTGTAGGGTTCGCCCCTCGCTCCGCCCCCGAAATTGCCGTAGTGGCTATGTTCGAAGGCGGCGAACACGGCATGCTCTCCGCCCCCATCGCCCGCGACGTCATGAAATCCTATTTCGACAAAAAGGCGCGGCAAAAACTGCTCACGCAGGCACCGCAGCCCGCCTCGGCTGTGGAAGGTAGCCTCACCACTCCGGCCAAAGTCCCCCGGCATGGTTAGCAGATGCCCTATGCTAAAAGCAGCAGCGAATCATGACTCTGATCATTGAACTTCCCGACGATCTGGATGCGCTCTTGAACGCTCAGGCTCAAGCTACGGGTGCTTCGGCGGAAGGTCACGCTCGCCATGTTCTGGAGCAGGCCCTCACCCGAAAAACAGCCCAGACATCGAAACCCAAGAAGTCAGCCTATGGACTTCTTGCGCAATATGGCCCGGGCCCGTCGGCCGAGGAAATTGACGAAAACCGCAGGGAAATGTTTCGGGGTTTTGGTGACGGCAACTCATGACAGTAGGCGTGGCCGATACCCATACCGCCCTCTCGGATCTCCTCCGAAATCCGCGTCTGTCCGCAACTGCAAGGGATTTCATGGACGACGCGGCCGTAGCCGGAAATACCATAGCTGTGTCTTCAATAAGCCTGGCGGAAATCGTCTACCTTGTGGAAAAGGGTAGGCTTAATGCTTCCGCGTATGATGGCCTGAAAGGGGCGCTTGCCGGTCCAGCAGATGTCATTGAGGAAGCGCCTTTCACGGTGGCAGTGGTTGAAGCTATGCGGCAAGTGTCGCGTGCCGAAGTTCCCGATATGCCCCACCGCATGACTGCCGCTACGGCGGTATCGTTCCGTGTACCTGTGATCAGCCGGGATGGACGCATTTTGGCGTCGAGCGTGAAAACAATATGGTGAGCCACCCGAGCCATGGCTAAATACCTCTCCTTGCGCGATTTCGATTGGCCCATGTTCCTGGTCGTCATCGCCATTTCCAGCCTCGGCGTCCTCCAAATTTTCAGCGCCACACACGGCACCCAGTGGCAGGATTCCTGGTGGAAACAAATCGCCTATATCGGCGCCGGCGTCTTCCTCATGTGGGTGGTCTCACTCCTCGATTACCACGCGCTGATGGCCCAGGTTTACCCCCTTTACATCGCCGCTGTCGTCGGCTTGGTGCTGGTTTTGGCTATCGGCCGCACTGTCTTTAACTCCACACGTTGGATCGCGCTGCCCGGCGGCTTAAAATTGCAGGTATCGGAATTCGCGAAACTGGTGATAATCTTACTGGTAGCGCGCTTCATGACGGAATTGCGAAGCGACGTGTTGGAATTGCCTGACCTTTTGAAGATCGTCGGTCTGGTGCTGGTGCCCATGTTGTTGATCGCGAAGGAGCCCGATTTAGGTACGGCTCTCACGTACGTTCCCATCCTGGCTGTCGGCGTCTTTCTGGCCGGTTTACGGTGGCAGTATTGGACTGCTATCGCCGCGTTAGTGCTTTTAGTTGTTCCACTTAGCTATACAGTCTTAAAGCCGTACCAGAGGGAACGCCTCGTCAGCTTTCTCGATCCCGATAGTGACCCCAAGGGATCGGGTTATCAGGTACGGCAGTCGAAAATTGCTGTCGGTGCGGGCGGAATGTGGGGCCGTGGCGTGACGAAAGGAACCCAAACTCAATTGAGGTTTCTCCCCGTGGCGCATACGGATTTCATCTTCTCCGCCTTCTCGGAAGAACACGGGTTTGTCGGTGTCATCGTGGCTCTGGCTTTGTATTTCGTGCTGCTGATGCAGTTGGTTCAGAACGCGCAAACCGCTCCGGATCGAGCCGGAATGTACATTTGCATGGGCGTGGCCGCCCTTTTGTTGTTTCACATCCTGGTGAACGTCGGCATGGTGGTTGGGCGCATGCCGGTAACAGGAATCCCCCTGCCCCTCATGAGTTATGGCGGCTCCAGTATCTGGTCCACTTTCTTGATGCTGGGCCTTGTCAATAATGTTCGTTTACGTCGCTTTGTGAATTGAATGCTTTGCCGCCGGTGGAAACTGGCGATCTTAAAAATGAATTGGTTGGGAGCCCGCGTGACTCTTCCGGTGAAGAGCGGTTCCCCGGCCGGATGCGTTGTCGAAGTCTGGTGTACAGGCTCCACGGTCCGGCAAGCGTAACAGCTTAGGGCAAATTGGCTTCGTTTCGTCAAATTGCATCTCCCGCGCGGGAGCCCGGCGAAGGGTGTCGGATGACAAAAGAGTTAGTAATTTCCGCTACGCGCCACGAAACGCGCGTGGCTGTTCTCGAAGACGATCAACTCGTCGAGATTTTCTACCAGCGCGAGAAGGAATATTCGCTCGCCGGCAGTATCCATAAAGGCCGCGTCACGCGCGTCCTGCCCGGAATGCAATCCGCGTTCGTCGATATCGGCCTCGAACGCGATGCCTTCCTTTATGTTTCCGATTTCTTCGAAGATAACGACGAATACGACAAGATCGTTTCGGGCGTTGAAGAAAAGGTAGCTCGCCTCGAAAAGGGACTGCCTCTTACCGCCGAACCGGCGCAGCCTTCCACCATAGCGGATGCGGTGTTCGAATCGGGCACGCTTGCTGTCCCTTCCTCCTCCTCCGCGATGCCCCCCCGCTCCGACCGTCCAGACCGCTCCGGCGACCGGCCTCGCGAAGACCGCCAACGCGGTGGACGGGGACGCCGCCGTGGCGGACGCCGCGGTACGGAACGCCCAAGCGGCGGTGGTGGATCGCGTGAATCGAGTGGCATACCGGAATCGAAATATTTCAGCCCGTCCGAACAATTGCCGGCGCCCGCCGAGGAAGAGTCGGACGCGGAACCGGCTGCCACCAGCCAATATGTTGCCTCGCCGTCGGATATGGTGGTGCTTCCGGGTGAATCGCTCGCCAAGTACATTTCTGAACCGGTACCGGTCGTCACTCGCGACGAGGAAGAAGATCTGGACCAGGCCGTAGAAGCGGCCGCGGACGATACTTCTGACGTCGAAAGCGATGGTGTTCACGCCGAGCCCGACGAGAAAGAAGCCGAAGCCGGGTTCGGCTCGCATGAGCCCGATCCCACCGCCGAGGAAACCCAGGACGAAGAATTTGCCGCCCAGTTTATCGAGGAGCAGGAGCCATCCGAAGAGCCCGAAGAGCTGCTCACGCAAGGTGCTTCAGAACCTCTGCCGGAGATCGGTGAAGAGAATCATCACGCCGTAGTGGAAGAAGCCGCGGGCGACGATTTCGCGGACGATGGAACAGAACCGGACGACTCCGAACCGGAATCGGAATCGGAAATTGAGCCGGTAGAAGACGGCCCTGAACCGGCGCGGATGCCCACCAGCCTGACCGCTACCTTGCGCGAGCAGAATCCGCGTTACCAGCATCGTGTATCCCGGCGCATGCGCCGCAAGAGCCGCACCGGTGGACCTGCCGAAGAGCGCCCGGAACGGACTCCCCACCCTGAAGAACTTTCCGCGCCCGCGCTCGATGGTGAAGTGCGTGAAGTGAGCGCGCCCGAAACCCGCCAACCCTTTGAGAATCGCCAGCCGCGCGAAGACCGTCAGCCCCGTGAAGATCGCCGCCCCAGAGAAGATCGCGGACCCCGCGACGGCCGTGACCGCGATAGAGACCGCGAAGACCGCGCCCGCCCTGTGCTGCCCTCCATCACCGATCTATTGCGCGAAGGCCAGGAAATTATCGTACAGATTGCCAAAGAGCCCATCGGCCAGAAAGGCGCCCGCATCACTTCGCACGTCGCATTGCCCGGCCGCTTCCTGGTTTACATGCCCTCTGTCGATCACATCGGCGTGTCCCGCAAAATTCCTTCCGATGAAGAACGGCAACGCCTGAAGCGCGTGCTGCAAACGCACCGCACGGGCATTCCGGGCGGCTACATCGTTCGTACCGCCGGCGATGGCCGTACGGAAGAAGAGTTACGCGCGGACATGATGTTCCTCTACAACCTCTGGCTCGATATGCGCCAGAAGGCGGAGAAGCGCCCTGCCCCGCAGCTGATGCATCACGATTTAGATGTGGTGCAGCGCATCCTTCGCGACCAGCTCACCACTTCGTTCAAGACCGTGTGGGTCGATAACGAAGTGCTCTATGAGAGCATCCTCGGCTTCGTCCAGCGATTCCAGCCGGCCCTGGTCAGCCGCGTCAAGCTCTATACCCGCAACACGCCGATCTTCGATGAATTCGGTATTTCGAGCGAACTCGAAAAGGCACTCCGTCCGAAAGTCTGGCTCAAGAGCGGCGGCTACATCGTCATCAACCAGACCGAAGCTCTGGTCGCGATCGATATCAACACCGGCAAGTATGTCGGCAAGTCGAACCGCCTGGAAGATACCATCGTCAAGACCAATACGGACGCCATCAAAGAGATTGTTCGACAGATCAGGCTGCGCGATCTGGGCGGCATCATCGTCGTGGATTTTATCGACATGGACGAACGCAAAAACAAAGCCAAAGTGATGCAGGCTTTGGAAGAAGCCATGCGTGTGGATCGTGCGCCATACAAGATCCTGCAGTTCAACGATTTCGGCCTGGTCGCCATTACGCGCAAGCGTGTGAAGCAATCGCTCGAACGTACTCTCTGCACGCCTTGTACTTACTGTGAAGGCGCGGGCTCCATCAAGAGCGTGCAAACCGTGATCTCAGAGATCCTGACAGAAGCGCACAAAATGGCCAAGGTTCTGGATAACGACGTGATGCTGCGCGTTCATCCGGAAGTGGCGAAGGTTTTGAAGAGCAATCAAAACGATTTCCTTCAGGAGATTGAAGAGACGCTCGGCAAGACCGTAATGGTGAAGAGCGATCCGCTGCTCCACCAAACCAAGTTCGACCTCGCTTAAAGCTTCAGTTCACTCCGCCCATGAGTCTTCTCATGGGCCGGAGGAATAGGAACATCAAGGCGCCTAACACCAGAGCCGTGAGGCCGACATAGCCGAACAGTTCAGGCAGCGGGAATTTTTCATAAACGCCGGCCAGACGGCCGCTGATGTAATCGCCGATTGAGAGTGCGACGAACCAGATGCCCAACACCAGGCCCACAATCCGTTGCGGCGCAAGCTTGGTCATGGCGCTGAGGCCGACGGGGCTTAAACAGAGTTCGCCCACGGTCTGCAGAAGATAAGTGAGCGCGAGCCAGCCGGGGCTGACTCCCGTGCGGTTCGCGATCGGCACCAGCACGATGAGGCTCAAGCCCGCGAAGAGCAAAGCGATGGCAAACTTGACCGGCGCCGACGGGTTGCGCGAGCCCAGCTTCACCCACAAGAACGCGAACAGCGGCGCAATGGCGATCACATACAGCGCCGGTAGCGATTGAAACCAGCCCGCGGGAAACGGCTCTGACATGCCGGGGATCGAGCGGTCTGTATTGCGTGCCGCGAAGAGATTCAGCGTGGACCCGGCTTGTTCATAAACCGCCCAGAACAGCGCCGCCGCCGCGAACAGGATGACGATCACGATCAGGCGTCCGCGTTCGACAGGCGTCCACTTACCGAAGATGAGCATGCCTGCGAACACAGTCACCACCGTCACCGTAAGGATGAAGCCGAAGCCTGAGGAAAGCGTCTGGACGGATAGGATTCCCTGCCATGCAAGCACGGCCAGAACCACCATCAGCAGCATGCCGCCGATGCCATAGCGCGTGAAATTCGTGCGGTCTGAGGACTTGCTAACCGGCGCCATGCCTACGTTCCCCAAATTCTTCTGACCGGCAACATACTGAATCACGCCCGCCGCCATGCCGATTCCAGCGAGTCCGAAGCCGTAGTGCCAGTTGACCCGCTCACCCAGATAACTACAGATCAGCGGCGCGATGAAGGCTCCCAGATTGATGCCGATGTAGAAGATGGAAAAGCCGGCGTCGCGACGCGGGTCATTGCCTTCGTAGAGTTCGCCCACCATCGCGCTGATGTTCGGCTTCAACAGACCGGTGCCGATCACAATCAGACACAGGCCCAGGAAGAATGTGGGCACTGCCGGGAGCGCCAAGCAGAAGTGGCCAAGCGCAATGACGATGCCGCCGATGAGCACGGCGCGCCTGGCGCCCAGGATTCGGTCCGCAATCCAGCCGCCGGGCAGGCAAATCAGATACACCATGCCGGTATAGAGGCCATAGATGGCGCCGGCCTCCACCATGGGGAAGCCCATGCCGCCGCGCGAAGCGGGAGCAGCCATGAACAGGATGAGCAGCGCGCGCATGCCGTAAAAGCTGAAGCGCTCCCATAGTTCGGTAAGGAACAATGTGGAGAGGCCTTTGGGATGGCCGAAGAAGCTGCGGTCGTCTGTCATGCGCTCACCAATTCCCAGGCGCGGAAAACATGATCGCGCGTGGTGAACATGTTGCCTATCGCGATTCGGATGACGTACTTCCCATGCAGCACGGTGTGTGACAAGAATACCTCGCCCCCTGCATTGACGCGGTTTAGGATCGCTTCGTTCTCTGCGTTAGAGACCGCTTTGCGAAAGCAGACTACGGAAAGAGGCGTGGGCGCGCATACTTCCCAACCGGGCTCGCGCGCAATCACTCCGGCAAGCTCCTGCGCCCAGCGGACGTGCTCTTCGATCATGCTCGAAATCTCTTCGCGGCCATAGTAGCGAAGGATGAACCAGAGCTTGAGTGCACGAAACCGCCGCCCTAGCGCCACGCCGTACTCCATATAGTTGAGCGCACGCGGGTCTTGGGCGCTGCGTAAGTACTCCGGCACCAATGAGAACGCTTCACGCAGCAGCTCCGGCTGACGGCAGTAGAGGATACTTAAATCGACTGGCGTGAAGAGCCACTTGTGCGGGTTTGTCACTAGCGAATCGGCGTGTTCCGCTCCATCGAGCAGCCAGTGGAATTTCGGCGACACTGCAGCCGACCCAGCATACGCCGCATCGATGTGGAGCCATAGGTTGAAGTCGCGCGCGATGGGCGCGATGAGGGGCACGGGATCGATGCTGGTAGTGGAAGTGGTGCCCACGGTCGCGACGATGCAGAACGGCACATAGCCATGGGCGAGGTCAGTTTCGATGACGGTGCGTAACGCTACGGGGTCCATGCGGAACTGTTCATCGGTTGCGATCTTCACTACGTTATCGCGGCCGATGCCCAGTGCCATCGCGCCTTTCTCGACGGAGGAGTGCGCTTGCTCCGAACAATAGAGCCGCAGCGTGGGCCACTTGCCGGTGAGCCGCCCTTCTGGTACGCGCCGCACGCGGGCCGCGGCGATTGCGTGCAGGGTGCTGATGCTGGCAGTGTCGTGAATCATGCCGAACCACGATGACGGCAGACCCATCCAATCGCGCAGCCAACCAAGGGTGACCTGTTCGAGTTCGGTCAATGCGGGCGATGTCTTCCAGAGGATGCCGTTGGCGTTCAAGCCCGCGGCCAGCATCTCGCCGAGGATGCCTGGGCCGGACGCGCTATTGGCGAAGTACGCCATGAAGCCTGGCGAGTTCCAGTGTGTGAGGCCGGGCACGATTGTGCTTTCGAAATCGTGCAGGATGGCTTCCATGGCCTCGCCCTGATTCGGACCATGCTGCGGGAGTGCGTCGGTCACTTCTCCAGGCTTCACGCGCGAGAGCACGGGATAGCGTTCGGGGTGCTGCTGGTAATCGGCGAGCCAATCGACAACGGTGTGGCCCATGCGGCGGAATTCGTCAGGTGACATTCATGCTCCAGGCTGCGAACCACGTCTTGAACTCTTCAAGTGCCACGCACTTGGCCGCATTGAGCGGTACGGCGAGTGGTCCAGTTTTTATCTTGCGTAGGCCCACCGCGACCTTCACGCCCACGGGCACCGGGAACTGCTCGATGCGTTCGATGAACTCAAGCAGCCTCGTTTCGAGCGCATCGGAAGGCGCGCGATTGAGCGCGACAAGCAACTCCGGTATGGCGCAGGCGCAGCCGGATACGATGCCCTCCGCACCACTGGCTCGCGCCCATCGGGCCAAGCGGTCATTGCCGCAGAGTAGCGTGAACTGGGTGCTGCTCTTGAGCGCAAGTAGCTGTTCGAAGTACGGCTGGTTGCCGCTCGAATCCTTGATTCCGGCGAACTGTCCAGAGGTCAGCAAGGCCGTCGCGGTCTCTATCGCGATCGGGTTGGTAAACTGCGGGATGTTGTAGAGAAACACCGGCATCCGTTTCGGCACCTGTTCGCGAAAGCGAAGATAGAACTCTAAAATATCGTCCTGGCCGTACTGAAAGAAGTACGGCGGCATGAGCAGCAAGCCAGCCGCGCCGGACCCGACTGCTTCTGAAGCCAGCTCGACAGCGCCATCGAGCGTGGCATGAGAGACGCCGGCCAGGATGGGAACTCGACTGCGTTTCACGCCGAGATGAACCAGCCGGATGCGGTCCGCGAACGGCACGTTGAGAAACTCGCCGGTGGAGCCCAGCAGGCAGATGGCATCGACGCCGCCCTTGCAGAGGAAGTCGATCAGATCCAGCATGGCGCCCACATCGGCTTCATGCCCTTCCGCGCGATGCGGCGTGATTGCGGCGGCGCAAACCCCCGAAAAGATGCCCAAGTCTGATTAGGTTATCATCTGGCGAAGGTCGTCAAGACTCAGGCGGCCGGTATAGATGGCCATGCCCAGCGCGGCGTTGACGTCGATGGCGAGTAAGGCGCGCACGTCGTCGAGAGTGGTGATTCCCCCGGCTGCCGTGAGTTCACGCGTGGTGGCCTGGCGCAGGCAGCGGAACCAATCGAGGTCGGTGCCCTGCATCATGCCTTCCTTATCTACATAGGTGCAGAGGAAGCCGGAGCAATAAGGCTCAAGGGAACGGATGACGTCTTCGGCTTTGAAATCCATAGACTGGCTCCAGCCTCTGACGACGATGCGGCCCTCGCGCGAATCGAGCGCGACGATGAGGCGCTCCGGGCTGACAGCTTGCGCGATTTGTTCGAGCAGCGGATGGTTCGCACCAGTGGATGTGAAGGCGGCGGTGCCGACGATGATGCGGTGCGCGCCCTGATCGAGCAAGGTGCGCGCCCGGTCAGCGGTGCGCACGCCACCGCCTACGCGCGTCATGGCATTGGCGGCGAGCAACTGGACCAGATCGTCATTCGCGCCTTTGCCCATCGCGGCATCGAGATCGATGACTTGTATTTCGGGGAAGCCCTGGAAGCGTTCGAGCATGGCGAGGGGAGAATCGCCTTCGAGCGCCTTTTCGCGGCCCTGGATGAGTTGGACGACTTTGCCGTCCATGAGATCGATACACGGGAAGATCATGATGTTTTGCGAACGACGATGCCGGCGGCGGCGAGGGACTCTTTGAGATCGGCGACGGTGTAGGTTTCGTAATGGAAGATGGACGCCGCGAGGGCGGCGTCGGCATGGCCGGTGGTGAAGACCTCGCGAAAGTCTTCCGGCTTCCCTGCCCCACCCGAGGCGATGACCGGCACTCCGGTGGCAGCGGAGACAGCGGCGGTGAGAGAGCAATCGAAGCCGGTTTGCACGCCATCGGTATCCATGGAGGTGAGCAGAATTTCGCCGGCGCCAAGAGCTTCGCCTTGCGCGGCCCACTCGACTGCATCAATGCCTTCATCGTCACGGCCGCCGCGGGTGAAGACGTTCCAGCGCAGGCTGACATTGCGCCGCGCATCGATGGCGAGGACCACGGCTTGCGAGCCGAACTCTTCGCTGAGCTCCGTGAGGAGCGCGGGGCGGCGGATGGCGGCGGTGTTGACGGAGACTTTATCGGCGCCGGATTTCAGGATGAGGCGCGCATCGGCCACACTACGGATTCCGCCGCCGACGGTGAGGGGAATGAAGACCTGGCGGGCGGTGCGGGCAACGACGTCGGCCATCGTTTGGCGGCCATCGCTTGAGGCGGTGATGTCGAGAAAGACGAGCTCATCGGCACCTTGCTGGTTGTAGCGTTCGGCAAGTTCGACGGGGTCGCCCGCATCGCGCAGGTTCACGAAGTTGACTCCCTTCACAACGCGGCCGCCGGTGACATCGAGACAGGGGATGATGCGTCTGGCTAGCATGCGAGGTCCACAAAATTGCGCATTAGTTGAAGACCGACAGAGCCGGATTTTTCTGGATGGAACTGGACGCCGAAGATGTTGCTGTGTTCCACGACGGCTGTGTAAGGCAGCATGTACGTGCAGGTGGCGGCGGTGACCGGTGTTTCGGGAACGTAATAGCTGTGCGCGAAATAGACGTAAGGCTCCGGGCCGAGGCCGGAGAGAAGACGCGGGGCACCGACGGGCGAGAGCGTATTCCAACCCATGTGGGGCACGCGTGCGCCTGTGCCGAACTTCTTCACGGAACCTTTGAAGATGGCGAGGCCGGCTTGAGCGGGGGCTTCTTCGCTCGCTTCGAAAAGCGCGTGCATGCCGAGACAAATGCCGAAGAAGGGCACGCCGGCTTCGATGCGTTCGCGCAACGTTTCGCGAACCTGCATTTCATCGAGAGCGCGCATCATCTGGCCGAAGTGGCCGACGCCGGGCAGTATGATTTTATCGGCCGCTTGAAGACCGGCTGCGTCATGAATCAGCGTGTAGGGAGCGCCGATTTTGTCGAGCGTGTTTTCGACCGAGCGCAGATTGCCGGCTCCGTAATCGAGGATGGCGATCATAGCAGGCCCTTGGTGGAGGGCAGCTGGTCTTTCAGGCGCGCGTCAGTGGAACAGGCGAACTTCATGGCTCGCGCAAAGCACTTGAAGATGGCTTCGATTTTGTGATGGTTGCTGCGGCCGTAAAGAATTTTGGCGTGGAAGTTCGCGCCGGCATGGTTGACGAAACCATCGAAGAAATCGGTGAGGAGTTCGGTTTGCAGGTCGCCTACGAGGCGGGTTTTTATGCGGTCTTTATAGACGAGAGCGGGGCGGCCGCCTAGATCGACAGCGACAACGGCGAGAGTCTCGTCCATGGGCATGACGAAGTATCCGGCGCGATTGATGCCGCGCCTCTCGCCGAGGGCTTTCGCGAAGAGTTGGCCTAAGACGATGCCGGTATCTTCAACGGTGTGGTGCTGATCGACATCGAGATCGCCCTTGGCTTGCAGCTTCAGATCGAAGCCGCCGTGCTTGGTGAAGAGCTCCAGCATGTGATCGAGGAAGCGGATGCCGGTGGAAATTTCGTAGCGGCCCAGGCCTTCGATTTTGAGAGTGCCTGAGATCTGAGTTTCTTTGGTATCGCGCTGGATGGTAGCGTTACGTGGCATGTGCAATCACCTGGGGGAGTTGGTTGATGTCATCGATCACGGCTATTGCCTGTTGTTCGGAAAGAATTTTTGCGAGCTCACGGTAGCGCGGGTTGGCGGGCGCGGCGATGCCGATGAAGGGCACGCGAGCGGCTTTGGCGGAGAGGGCGTCGTCAATGGAATCGCCGATATAGAAGAGGCGGGAGTGCGGGATATCGAGCGAGAGGCGGAGTATGCCATCGGGCGCAGGCTTGGGATGTTCCACGTCATCGACGCCGACTACTTGCTGGAAGAGGCCGGGGCAGAAGCGGTCCAGCGTGAGGTTCGCTTCCCAGCGCAGGCGGCCGGTGAAGACGGCAAGATTGCTCTGTTGCGCGAGGCTTTCGAGCAGGCCGGGTTGGGCGATCCAGCGTTCGCGAAGCATCAAGCCACCTTCGTGGAAGACGCTTTGGAAGTACGCGACGGTGTCTTCATAGGTGACCTGATGGCCGGCTTGCTGGATGAGATGACGCGAGAGAAGCCAATCGTCATTCCAGCCGCCTTGGTTCTTGAGGTCTTGAATTTGGGCATCGGTGACGGTGTTGCCTGTGAAGTGTTTGACGGTTTCGACGATGGCCGCGCGGTAGGATTCGGTCACGTCGACCAGGACGCCGTCCATATCGAAAATCAGGAGGTCTTTGTGGTCCATAAGATTTCCAGTTCGGCTAGCAGCCGTTGTGTTTGCGCGACTGTGCCGAGCGTGATGCGCAGGCCGCCGGGGATTTCATAGCTGCGGTCGCGCACCAGGATGGCCCGGCCGCGAAGGGCGTCGCGGATGGGAATGGCGCGGTCGCCGACGAGGGTGAGGATAAAGTTGGCTTCGCTTTTCACATAGGGAATGCCGAGGGCTTCGAGCCCGCGCGCGAGCAGTTCGCGAGATTCCAAGACTTCGGCGACGTATGAGGCGATGAAGTCTGGATCTTTAACGGCGGCTTGGGCGGCGACGGCAGCAAGCGCATTGACGCTGTATGGCGATTGCGCTTTGTGAAGATGCGCGATGTTAGGGGGCTGCGAGAAGAGGCAACCGATGCGCATGCCGGCCATGCCGAAGGCTTTCGAGAAGGTCCGGCTGACGAAGAGATTCGGGTATTCGTGCAGGAGCGGGATTGCGGTGACGCCGTGAAATTCGTAGTAGGCTTCGTCGATGAGGACGGCGGCGTTGGGGGCGCGGTCGAGGATTTGACGGATGGCATTGAGGTCGATACCGGTGCCTGTGGGGTTGTTTGGATTCGAGACGATGATGGCGCGCGTGTGCGGTGAGATCGTCTGGAGGAGCGCGGCGACAGGCACTTCGAAAGTGGGCGCCGGGTATTCGATTTCAACGATTTTCGCGGCCGCTACTTCGGCATAGAAGCGATACATCGCATAGGAAGGGCGGAGCAGCAGCACTTCATCGCCATCATCGATATAGGTATTGAGGAAGACCTGGATCGCTTCATCGGTACCGTTGGTGAGGATGAAACGATCGGGCGCTGTGTGGAAATAAGTAGCGAGCGATTCCTTCACGCCATCGTAGGCGGGATACACGGCGAGGCGCTCCGGAGTGAGCGCGTTCTTGAGAGCTTCGGTGACGCGCGGCGAACAGCCGACGGTGTTCTCGTTGAAATCGAGCCGCAACTTTTCGATGCGATTGCCGGTGGGCGGCGAATACGGAGCCATGGAGAGTACGGCGGGGCGCGGTTCGATCATCTACGTGAGCCTCGCTTCGACGGAACGTGCATGAGCTTCAAGGCCCTCCGCACGGGCGATGGTGGTGACGGCTGGCGCGATGTGCTGCAGCGCTTCGCGACTTAATTGTTGGACGGTGACGATCTTGCAGAAATCGTGAACGGAGAGACCACCGCGCAGACGGGCTGCGCCTCCGGTGGGCAGCACGTGGTTGGGACCGGCAGCATAATCGCCCGCAGCTTCGGGACTGAAGGGACCGATGAAGATGCTGCCTGCGTGGCGCAGATGAGGAAGCAATGAGGCGTCGGGAATGCTGAGGTGTTCCGGCGCAAAGCGGTTCGAGATTTCGCAGGCTTCCGTGAGCGAGCGAACGATCACGATGGCGCTGTTGCGTTCGATGGCTTTGCGGGCCACGGCGGCGGTGGTGAGAGTGCGCATCTGGAGTTCGATTTGTTTCGCGACTGCGTTCGCGAGACGCTTCGACGTGGTGAGTAAGATGGCTGCGGCGTCGACATCGTGTTCGGCTTGCGCGAGCATATCGGCGGCGAGGAATTTGGCGTCGCCTTCTGAGGCGATGATGAGGATCTCAGTAGGGCCGGCGACGAAATCGATGCCGACTTCGCCAGCTAGAAGTTTCTTGGCGGCGGCTACATAGATGTTGCCAGGACCGACGATACGGTCGGCGCGCGGGACCGTTTGGGTGCCGAAAGCGAAGGCGGCGATGGCGTGAGCGCCACCCATTTGGAAGACGCGGTGAGCGCCGAGCAAGCGCGCGGTGCCGAAGACTGCATCGACGGCGCGGGGACACGTGACGCAGATTTCGGGCACGCCGGCCACAAGGGCGGGAATGACGGTCATCATCAACGTGGAAGGTAGGGGATATCGACCGCCTGGGATGTAAGCGGCGACCGTATCGAGAGGGCGAACAAGCTGGCCGAGCTTGAGGCCGGGCGTGAGCTCTTCAAAATGTTCGCGCGGCATCTGGCGTTCGGCAAAGGCGCGGATGTTTGTGCCGGCGAGTTCGATGGCATTGCGGAACTGCGGCGAGAGGCGTTCGGCGGCGGCATCGAGTTCGGGCTCGGGCACGGCGACGGACTTCCGTTCGAGCTTGTCGAACTGGCGCGCGTATTCGAGGACAGCGCGATCGCCACGTTTGCGAACGGCGGCGAGGATAGGCGAGACAACGCCTTCGGCAGCGGCCATGCGCGCGGCGCGACGGCTGAGTACCGAGGCCATTTCAGTTGCGGGGAGGATGCGGATGCTCATGCTATTTGACGATCTTGTTGAGGGGGTATTCCACGATGCCCTCGGCGCCAGCCTGCTTGAGTTTGGGGATGATGTCGCGCACGGTGGACTCTTCGAGTATGGTGTTGACGGCCAGCCAATCTGGATTGCGCAGGTGCGAGATGGTGGGGTCTTTCAGCGCCCCCAAGTGGTTGAGGACGGTATCGAGATTATCCTTATGGACGTTCATCATGAGGCCAACGGAGCCGAGGGCGTTGATGGCGCCTTCGAGCAGCAGTTTGATGCTTTCGAGTTTGGCGCGCTTCCATGGGTGCTGCCACGAGGCGTTGTTGGCGATTAATTGCGTGTTCGATTCAAGCACCTGATCGATGATTTTGAGATTGTTCGCGCGCAGGGAGGAGCCGGTCTCGGTCACTTCTACGATGGCATCGGCGAGCACGGGCGGCTTCACTTCCGTGGCGCCCCAACTGAACTCTACCTTGGCGTTAACGGCATGTCGCGCGAGGTAGCGAACGGTGGTCTTGACCAATTCGGTGGCGATGGTTTTACCCTCGAGATGCTGGACGGTTTCGAAGCCCGAATTTTCCGGCACGGCGAGAACCCAGCGTACCTTGCGGAAACTTTGTTTCGAGTAAACCAGGTCGGCCACGGTGACGACGGCGGCTTCGTTTTCTTCCACCCAATCGAGGCCGGTGAGGCCGGCATCGATGACACCGTTTTCGACGTAGCGCGCCATCTCCTGAGCGCGGATGAGCATGCACTCCATTTCGGGATCGTCAACGGTGGGGAAATAGGAACGGCTGGAAGTGGCGATGTTGTAGCCCGCGCGGCGGAAGAGGTCTATGGTGGCGGTTTCGAGACTGCCTTTGGGAATACCGAGCTTGAGTTTCATGGGCGGTTAGACGATGCCGTAGACGGCTTCGGGGTCATAAGTACGCGGTTCTGTTTCCGACCATTCGCCACCTTCCAGAGTGCGATAGAAGCAGCTTTCGTAGCCGGCGTGGCAAACTCCGGGGCCTTGCGCTTCGACGCGGATGAGGACGGCATCTTCGTCGCAATCGGTAGAGATGGACTTGACGATCAGATGGTGGCCGGAGCTTTCGCCTTTCATCCAGAGCTTGGAACGGGAGCGGCTCCAGAAGGTGGTGAAGCCGGTTTCGACCGTCTTGCGAAAGGCCTCCTCATTCATGTAGCCGACCATGAGGACGCGGTTGGTCGCGTGGTCTTGGACGACGGCGGTGATGAGCCCGTCATTCTTCGCGAAGTTTAATTGTGTACTCATAAAAATGCAAAAACCCGCCAAAACCGCGGCGGGCGCTATTTCCATCCTGTTAAAAAGTGAATGCCAGAAACGAAGTTTAGGAAAGAACAGTTGGCCCGGAAACCATCGAGCGATGGTGACGATGCCGACGATGGTGGAGCACACTGTTCATGAACCCAAAGTATACCGACTTAGCGAGCGCAAGTTCAAGCGCGTTACGCTCGTTAAGATTATGGCGGTGTGGGTGGCGATGTTGCGCGGGGTGAATGTGGGCGGCAACCAGATGCTGCCGATGGACAAGTTCCGGCTGGTTTGCGAGGGGCTTGGATTGGTGCGGCCGCAGACGTTTATACAGAGCGGCAATGTGGTGTTCGAGACGGGCCAGGTGGAGCGGGCGGCGCTGGCGGAGCAGCTGGAAAAAGCGCTGGGTAAGATGTTCGGCTTTGTGCCGGCGGTGATACTGCGTGATGTAGCGGAGATGCGTGGTGTGGTGGCGCGGAATCCGTTTGCGGGGCGTGAGGAGGTGGCGCCGAACCGGTTGTTGGTGACGTTTCTGAAGGGCGACCCGGGCGAGGCGGCGCGGGTGGCTGTGCGTGCGATTCCTGTTGCGCCGGAAGAGCTGTATATCGATGGAAGTGACCTGTTCATTTATTATCCCAACGGCGCGGGGCGGACCAAACTGCCGGTGGCGAAGATCGACCGCGCGCATGGGCAGGTGGGGACGAGCAGGAATTGGAATAGCGTTTTGAAGCTGCTGGCGATGGCTAAGGGGCGCGAATAGGGCGGCGGAGGTGGGAATTTGCGATGCCGGCTTTGCGCGTCAGCGGAGCCAGCCAGAACGGCTAGCGAGTATGTGCCAAGTCCGGCTTGGGTGAAGAAATCGCGTCTATTCATGATGACCTCTGTTCATATTAGAAGCTGATGGCTATTATCACCGGCGGCGGCGATTGCTGGTTCGCTCGGAGCGTTCCTGAGTAGCACGGGAAGCGAACCGGCGGAAGGCGACTCAGCTAAATCCTGCTACTAACCGGCGAACGAGAGCGCCAGCCCTGGGCAAGCTGCAAGCCAATCCAACAGGAAATGGGCCACGTGACCAACCAGGAGATCCAGTACCAGTGTGGCCAGCCGTTGCTCCAGTTCGAAATGACTGCCACGACGCCCATGATTTGGCCCATGATAAAGAACCAGAGCACGTTTCGCGAGGCTTGAGCCTTGGAGAAGTGCGCGCAGAGCCATGCGCAGAAAATGGAAATCGTCACAAAGCAGGCAGTGCTCGCGAGCAGCGGGCTGTTTGTTGGAATCCGGCCTTTCTCGAAGTCCCCTGGGAAGACAAGGGATAGAAGAGGGTCGCTTGCGAAAACCAGAAGAACGGACAGGATGTAACTGCCGATTACGACGCCTATGGACTTGATCATCGTTGACTCCCAAGAACAACCTTCAGATCATAGATCAAACCCGGCGCTGCTTCCAACTTCCGCGCGAAAAAACGATCAGGCTCAGGATCGTCATTACGGTATTCGCGACCGGAATCGCGGTGAACACGCCGTCGACGCCCAGCGTTGTGCGGTTTGCCAGATACCAGCCAAGCGGTATTTCGCACAACCAGAAGCTGACGATATTGATCATCGTCGGGGTTACTGTGTCACCCGCGCCGTTGAAGGCCTGAACCATGACCATGCCGAAGGCGTAAGTCAAATTGCCGTATCCAATGATTCGCAGACAATCGGCAGCGTAACCGGAAACAACGCGATCTACGGAAAAGAACGACACGATTAAGTGCGGGGCGAAAATAAGCACCAGCCCGACCGCAACCAGGTACACGGCGTTGTAAGCGCCCGTTGCATAAACCGCGCGCTCAGCCCGTTCCGGCTTGCCGGCGCCGAGGTTCTGCCCCACCATGGTTGCCGCGGCCCCACTCATGCCCCATGAGGGAAGGATGACGAACATGAAAATACGGATTCCGATGGTGTAGCCCGCTACCGCGAGGCTGCCGAAGGTGCTGATGATACGAACCAGCACAAGCCAACTGGTATGCGCGATCAGAAATTGCAGTACTCCCGTGGATGACATGCGTATCAAGGAACCGATGACGCTTGGCACCAGCCGGAAATGTCTGGCCATGAGGTGTACGCGCGCTTTTCCGTTGGTCAGAATCCAGAACTGATACAGCACACCGCAGGAGCGGCCAGTCAGCGTCGCGACGGCCGCGCCGGTGACGCCGAGCTTGGGGAACGGTCCCAGCCCAAAGATGAAACAAGGATCGAGCACCAGGTTGATCAGGTTCGAGAACCACAACACGCGCATGGCGACAGACGCATCGCCCGCGCCGCGAAAGATTGCGTTATTCAGGAACAGCAGCACGACTGACACCGTGCCGCCGAACACGATCCGGGTATAGCGGTGGCCGCCTTCGATCAGGCCGCTATCGGCTCCCATGAGGCTCAGCAGTTCAGGCGTGAAAATCATGGCCGGAATGCCCACGGCCAGAGCTATGCCGATGCCCAGAAAAATCGACTGCATGGCAGCCGTGGCGGCGCCTTCTGGATCTTTCTCACCCGTTCGCCGGGCAACCACGGCAGTGGTGGCGAAGCTTACGCCGAGCGCAACTGAGAAGACAAGCGCAAGCATGGATTCGGTGAGACCGACGATGGCCACCGCGTTCGCTCCCAGGCGCGTTACCCAGAAGACATCGACGAGAGCAAACAGCGATTCCATGACCATTTCGAGCACCATGGGCACGGCCAGCAGGAACACCGCGCGGCTGATGGAGCCTTGCGTAAAATCCTGATGGGTCCCTTTGACTGCTTCGGTTATGGTCCGCCAAAGACCGGCTCTTGGCTGGGCCGGCATTTCTGTTTGCATAAAAATGGCTCCAGGTCGCGCGAGGTGTGCGAGAGGTTCACTGCACAGGAAGAGTTAGGGAAGCTACGCGATCGGGATGACCGCAGTATCCGGCATGGTACGCGCGGCGGGGGTATGCGTGTGGTTTGCCGTAGGGGTATCGATTCGCATAAAGACGATGGGACTTATGCCCAATTCACCATACTGTAGCCGCTGTTGCACTTCAATGCAAGTCGATTGGAAGGCGGGGATGGCTGTTACTTGGGTGGGATTCTATTCGGTGTTACGGAGACGAAATCAATCCGCTTCGCGCACGGTCAGCCGCCGCGGAAGTGAGGTTTCCGCGGAGGACATTTCGCCGTGAACCACGCGATCTTCTACGAAGACTATGGCGAGGCGCTCGGCGTTGCGGATTGCTTCGTCGCGGCTGCGTCCCTGAACAATGGCGCCGGGGAATTGGCGTAGTTCCGCGGTCCAACGTCGTCTGCCTTTCCTCTCGATCGCGATGATTAGTCTCATTGCATTTCTACAAGTGGCGGGGGAAGCTGGTCCCGCTGACGTGCTTCCCCCAACCAAGGGCTTACCGAACCGGTACAGTGGTGGCGTCGATCGAACGTAGGAACGCGACGACGCGGGCACGGTCCTCGGCGCTGGTCAACGTATCGACTCCGCCGGTGCCTGCGCTTCGATGGGCCACATTCTGCATCACCTCTTCGAGGGAGCCTGCCGCACCGTTGTGGAAGAACGTTTGCGGGAAGGCAAAGAGGGAGAGCAGAGATGGCGGAACGAAGCCATTCGCTCCCAACGGGGGTGCGCCGTTTTGCCGTACTTCGTTCAAGGCGGATGCATTGAACGTCGACACCTGCTTGAGTTCAGCGGTCAATTCCCCGCCCGCACCGATTTGCGCAGCCGCTGGCGGCGGCATGAAGCGGACCCTTGCGGTGGTCCATTGCGAGCCGCCGTGGCACTCTTGGCAGTTGGCTTGGGCGAACAGGGCGCGTCCGGCGATCACGTTCGAATCGGTCTTCGGAGTGGGAGAGATGGGTGCGCGGATGCCGAACTGAATGTATGCCTTGATGGCATCCCACGCTCCCACGCCGTTGACTTTCAGCTGGTTGCGGCCTCCGTTGGCGAGCGGCGTGAAGTTGGTGACGGCCGGGTCTGGCGTGACTCCGTCGGGCTGTACAATCAAGCCCGCGCCACCGGAGACAACGCGGATATTCAGCTCGAAATCTTCCTGCTCATCGCGCTCGCCGGACCAGTTGAGAGGGCGCATGGTGTTTCTGGTCCAATCGAGATGGTCGAAATCGGTGTGCTGCGGGATGGTTCGCTTAGGGCCGGAGGGAAAGATCCAGACCACGTTATCGGTGAGCCCGTTTGGATGGCAAGCGGCGCAGGCGCCCCACCCGTTGTTCGACATGCGGCCGGTGATGGAGGCGCCCTGCGGCGTGGCGGGGTCGAACTCGCCAACGGAGGTGTTGTACAGCTCCTTGCCGATCTGAATTTTGCCCTCAAGTGAGTTGGGCGCGGGCAAGGCGGCTGAGGCCATCGTGGCAAGCACCTGTTCCGGACCGTCCACATTCAGGATGGTGACGCTACGGGAAATGTAGTTCATGACATAAGCACGCGTATCGGCGGTGTTGATGACGATGCCGCGCGGATTCTTGCCCGCTTTGAGTTGCAGTACGCGTGCCTCGAAGGAGGGATTCTTCTGGACGGTTGGAGCGCCGGTGGCGGGATCGACATTGACTTTGACGACCACGTTGCTCGCGGCGATGACAACATAACCTTCGTTAGTTGCGTGTTTGAATGCCATAGCCCAGGGGAGTGTGTTGAACAGCTTCGGGGTGACAGTCTGTTTGGCGACCGCAACGTGCATGTTGATCGTCTGGTTGGCATCCAGATTTGTATCTCGATCCAGCACAGAGAGCAGACTTTGGGTATTCACGTCGAAACGCACCGGGCCATTCGGCGAAGCTCCTACACTGGGGACAAAGGCAAACTTGCCTTTCAGAGCGATGTTATTCAGTTGGTTCGGATACGCGCCGGTGGTGAAGGTGAAGTTGGCGGGGTTTGCCGGGTTGCCGGGAGGAATTCGCGCGATGGCGTCGCCCGTGGCTTTTAAGCCGGTATCGGTCATTGGGTTCACGGCGATGGAGCCCGTGATGGTGTTTGTGGCGGCGGAAATTATGGTGACCTGACCGGCTTTGGCATCATCCTGACCATCCACCTTTCCCGCTACGGGTAGCGCCAGGAACTGAGTGACATAGACGGTTTCATCTGTATCATCGGCGTCCCCGTTGTTTGTAATGGCAATGCCATGCGGTTCCGGACCTACATCGGCGATTGTGTTCACCACTTGGTCAGTGGTGGTATCGATTACGCTGACTGAGTTCGAGCGCGAGTTAGTTACGTAGAGGCGGGACCCGTTCGGGGTAAGGGCCAAACCATAAGGTTCGGTACCGACGGGTATGTGTTTGCTGGGGTTGGGAATAACGCCATTGGGGAGATCGAGCGGAATCACAGAAACCGTGCCACTGATGGTGTTGGCGACATATGCTTTGAGCCCATTCGGAAGGATGGCGACTCCGTTGGGTTCGTTTTGTACCGGCACTTCAGCCATGCGGCGGTTGCGGTCAAAGCGAAGGTCGAAGAAGCTGACAGTGTCATTGTCGGGATTGACGGAGACCAGAAATTTGTCGTCCGCGGTGAGCGCGATGGGTTGAGACGAAGTTGGGCCCACAAAGCGGTTCGGGGCCGGACCTTCAGCGGACAATCGCGAAAGCCCAAGCCAGAAGACCGGCGCCGCGGCGAGCAGGGCCGCAGAGAAGAGCCAACGGGCCCGCGGTTCACCCTGTTCGCGGCGAATGCATTTTTGCGCGAGCCAGGGAAGCAACACTCCAGCCAGCAGCAGGAGCCAAGTGCCAGATTTTGGAAGGCTGCCGATTTGGCGGATTCCCTCCAGTAAGTCGATCGTGTTGAGAATTATGTTCATAAGTCACCCGGTGCTTCGCGGTGGCTTTTGCCTGGTTGGCTCAAGGCTGCGCATGATAAACTCAAGGCCTTGAACCGCCAGACGGCGACCCTTTTACGCGACGCACCACAAGGCTGAAATATTCGTTCTCAGAGAGTCGTGAAGGGGAGGTAAAAGAAATCTAAAAATTTCAGGAAAGCGGTTATGACCTTGAAAGAAAAGCAGTTATATAGCTTCGATTCTTTCGTCCTGAATCCCGCCGAACACCTGCTACTTAACAATGGAGAGGCTGTTTCAATAACACCAAAGACCTTCGATCTGCTGTTTACTTTGGTGAAGCACGCAGGCGAACTGCTCTCTAAAGACGCACTCATGAAGACGGTTTGGCCCACCAGCTTTGTGGATGAATCGAACCTGACGCAGCACATTTCCATGGCGCGAAAAGCATTAGGAGAAGCGCCCGGTAAGCCGCTGCACATTATCACTGTGCCCGCTCGCGGTTACCGTTTTGCCACCAAGGTACGGGTCTGGAGCGAACCTGCGGACGAGGTGAGCGCGCCGGTGGATGCTGAGCCGGAGGCACCCGTTGTATCTCCCGCAGCGAGTGCTCAAGGGAAGGTGGGGAGATGGGTATGGGTTGTGGCGGCAGCAGCCATGGTGCTGATTTCGGTGGCGGTGGCGATGTACCGACAACGGCCTGCCCGGGCGAGCAAGGCACGAACTCTGGCGATTCTTCCGTTTCGGAATCTGAGGAACGATCCGGATAGCGATTTTCTGGGATTTTCGCTTGCGGACGCGGTGATCTACAAGCTGGGTTCGGTTCGGTCCATCAATGTCCGGCCGTCGTCTTCGGTGGAGAAGTATAAGGCTGGGAACGTGTCGTTCGCCGAGGCAACTTCCGCGCTGCATGCCGATACTCTGCTGACGGGGGCGTTCCAAAGAGACGGTGACGATCTGCGCATTACATATCAGTTGGTAGACGTGAAGAGCGAGCAGATTCTGTGGCAAGGCAGGGTGGATTTCAAGTACAAGAAACTTCTGAGCGTGCAGGATAGCGTCGCGCAGCAGATTGTTTCGCGCCTGGCGGTGAGCATCTCCGCGGTGGAAAGCGCGCGTCTGAAGGAAGAGCGGAAGATCGATCCCATGGCGTATGAATATTTTTTGCGGGCCGTATCTATGTACTCGCAGAACGAATTCTCGCTGGCCACGCAGATGTTGACCAAGTCGATTGAAATCGATTCGGAGTATGCGCCGGCTTGGGCGCAGTTGGGTAGAACTTATACGGCTAGCGGGTCATTGAAATTCGGGGGCACCGAAGAGTACAAGAAAGCTCGCGCGGCGTATGAGAGGTCGCTAGCGCTGGACCCGGAAGGGCTGGATGTGAAGATTTACTTTGCCAACTTCCTGACCGATAGCGGACAGGTGGAACAGGCGGTACCGCTGCTTCGCAAGGCGCTGGCCCAGAAGCCGGATCATGCCGAAGCTCATTGGGAATTGGGGTATGCGTACCGGTTTGCCGGGATGTTGAAAGAATCGGTAGCGGAGTGTGAGCGGGCGCGGCAACTGGACCCAGGGGTGAAGATCAATAACTCGGCGCCGAACGGGTATTTGTATCTGGGCAACTACGCGGCGTTTCTTGAGAGGCTGCCGAAAAATAGCGATTCGGCATTCATTCTGTTTTACCGGGGCATGGCTGAGTTATACATGGGCAAGCGCGAACAGGCTGCTTTGGATTTCGATAAGGCATACGAAGCAGATGCGTCGTTGTTGCATGCGAGGATCGGGAAGAGCCTTGCCTATTCGTTGCGGCAGAATACGACGGCAGCGGCTGAGATGTTGAAGGAAGCGGAACTGTTGGTCGCGAAACAAGGGGTAACCGATCCAGAGGCAATTTATAAGATTTCGCAGGGTTATGCGGTGCTGGGCGATAGACGGGCGGCATTGCGCGTGATGCGGCGAAGCGTGGACGGCGGATTCTTTTGCTATCCGTATTTGCAGAACGATCCGCTATTTGTGGCGTATCGGAAGGATGACGAGTTTCAGAGAATTTTGAAAGATGCGCTCCGCCGGCATGCAGCGTTTCGGAGTAAGTTTTTGTAAGGAGAAAGTTGCACCCACGGTGGATGCCGCTCTTGATCGGCGCGCCGCTGGCCGGGTCTGGCCGCAGCACCGGCGAGAGAGATTCCTCAACTGCGTGCGTAGCCGTGCAAGGCAGACCGTCGGCCACCTTCGCAATGTGCACTTTCAGAGAGCGCGTGAACACCGCTTGCGTCGATCCAGCGGTTGTAAAAATTGAACAGGGCACAAACTGTGATGGTGAAGTAGATCGCTTCGTCGTCCCAGCCCTGAGCGTAAAGCGGCTGCATGGTTTCGGCGGTGATGCCGGGGGAATCTTCGTTTACTTTTCTTACGAACCGGAAGAGCGCCTTATGCTTTTCGTCCAGGCCGGACGTTTCGAAATCGCGCAGTACGCTCCAGACCAGGTCCCGGTCACCCACCCCTTCCTTCGATAGCAGTTCCGCCGCGACCGCGGCGTGGGACTCCCTTCAAAACGGACAGTGATTGCGATAAGAGGTGAACGCGGCGATCAACTCGCGCATCCCCGGACCGATGGGCCCGGGGCCGCGGAGCAACTCTTGCGTGAAGCGCGCCAGATGGTCCGTGGCCTTTGGCAGAAAGGCAAACATATGCCAGATTTGCGGGTACTCTTCACCGGCCCGCTGCTTATCGCGAATCAGGTTCAGATATGCAGACGGCTTGCCGCCGCTTTCCACGCCCGGAAGGAACATGGGCTTCATGCCCGGGCCGCGCTTGTCGTCATCGCTCATGGAACGCGCTAATCCAATAGATCGGGCTGCTCGCGCGTGATGAGGTTCCAGAGCGGCTGGAATTGGAACCAGCCCACGCGCGCGCACCCCACCTGCTGTTGGGCAATCAGGGCGCTTTCATGTGCAATGGGAATCGGCTTGCCGGCTGCCTCCGCCATCAGTTGCGATTGGCAGCAGCGGTCCATGGTGATGAACCACCATGCCGCCTCGTCCACGGTCTGGCCCACAGTAAGCAGGCCATGATTCTGCAGGATGACGGCTTTGTTGCTGCCCATGGCCGCGGCGATGCGCTCACCTTCGGAAGTATCGTAGACCACGCCCGTGTAGTCCGCAAAGTGTCCACAATCCTGGTAGAACGCGCAGGCGTCCTGCGTGATGGGATCGAGCAGGCGGCCGAGCGACGACCACGTCTTGCCATAGAGCGAATGCGCGTGGGCGGCCGCGACGACATCGGGCCGTGCCATGTGAACTCGCGAGTGAATGGCGAACGCAGCGTCATTGATTGGCCTGCCGCCCTCCACTACGTCTCCATGCTCATCCACCAGCACAAGATCGGACGCGCGGACGTGCGCAAAATGCATACCGAAGGGATTCACCCAGAAGCAATCTGTCCGCTCTGGGTCACGAGCGGTGATGTGGCCGGCCACGCCTTCGCTGAAACCGAACTTCGCGAAAAGACGAAAGGCTGCTGCAAGACGCTGCTTGCGGTGCAAGCGCTCTTCGGCGGCGGTCTGAAAGACCGGCAGGGGTGGTGTGGGGGCAATCTTTACGGCGGGCGCTTCTTTTGTTGGCGCTTCAGTTATGGGCATCACTTTCCTTCTTATTAAGAAATTCTACAGCGTTCCATGGGGAAGATTTCAAATTGCCTGGCCCTGTGTGAGCACGCGCCGGAGGACATCGATTTGTCCCATGTGATAGTTCAGGTGGCCCAACAGGTGGATGAGAAACTGCCTGGTGGTGAGCGGGCCGCCCAGTACGTTCTCTGGGTAGAGGGAATCCATGGCGTCTGAAGAAAGGCCGGAGACGATGCTCGCGATCAGCTCCGGGAGCGGCTCCAGTTTGGCGACCAGCGTTTCGACGGATTCGCCGGTGGATTGGAACTCCGCGTCGCGGTCGCGAGCGTAGGCTGCGTTCCCCAGCTGTCTGCCGACGTATTGGCGCAAGTTGCCGTTCAGATGCAGCGCCAGGTTGCCAGCGGAGTTCCCCGCCCCTTCGGGCTTGACCCATAGGGCCGAAGTGCCGGGAAAAGCTGCAATCTGCCGCACCAGCTTTGTGAGGTCACGCCGGTAAAGAAGCGCCAGTTCGTTTGAGAGAGACATGCTTTTAATTTTATAGTTGCAGAGGGCAAACGCCCGTGCTATTAATTCTTTAACACTTCATGGCCAGAAAAAAATCCACCACACTCACCGAAGCCGAGCTGCGCCTGATGGATGTGATGTGGGCGCGCGGAGCCAGCACCGTGAACGATGTGCTGGCAGCCCTGCCCGGCCAGCCGCGTCTGGCTTACAGCACCGTGCTGACCACGCTAAGAATTCTGGAAGCGAAGGGTTACCTGGCCCACCAGAAAGAAGGCCGCGCATTTGTTTATGTTCCGCAGGTGAGGCGTGAGCAGGTACAGAAGAGCGTGCTGCGGCTGTTGCTGAGCAGATTTTTCGAGAACTCCGCTGAGCAACTTGTTCTGAATGTTTTGAAGCACGAAAAGCTGGACGCCTCAGAATTGCGGCGGCTGCGACGAATGATACAGGAGGCGGAACAGTGAATACTTTCATAGAGGCCACGCTGAATGGCTGGTGGCAAGGGATCGCGTTGACGTTGCTGGTATCGCTGGTGCTGCGGGAGGCGCGGCGCATCAATGCCGCAACTAAGGTTGCGATCTGGCAGATCACACTTGCCGTTGTGATTTTGCTACCGGCTGCCCTGTGGATAGCGGCGCGCACGCCGGCCAAGTATCCGGAAGCTGCGCATGTTGCAAGCCCTACGGCGGTTGAGCAACGCGCGACGCTACCCGCGGCCGTGAACACGAACGCGGTTTGGGCACCACAGGTGCAACCTCCACTGGTGGAAGTATCGGACCGGCACCCGCTTGAATTGCTCTTCGCCGTCGCGCTTTTCCTTGCGCTTGTGCAGTGGGTGCGGCTGCTCTTCGGCTCGTTCTGGGTTTTCCGTTTGAAGCGAAGCGCGAGACCTTCCGCTATCGCCAATGTGGATTTATCGGGCCGGAACGCTCGAGTGCTGCTCTCCGATAAAGTTGGCATGCCAATGGCCGTGGGTTACCGGCATCCCGCGATCCTGCTGCCGAGCGCGCTACCGGCGAAGCTCACAGCGGAAGAATTGAACTATGTTCTCTTACATGAGAGCGCCCACTTGCGGCGCCACGATGACTGGATGACTTTGGCGGAAAGTGCGATTCGCGCTGTGTTCTGCTTCCAGCCCGCAGTCTACTGGATTCTGGCGCAAATTCGCCGCGAGCGAGAGATTGCCTGCGACGATCACGTGCTGGCGCAGGCCGGCGCAGCTACTTCTTACGCCGGCGCCCTGGCGCGGTTGGCGGAAATCGGGTCGTGCGGTAGAGTCCCTTTACTGGCTACCGGCGCCGGGCGCACCAAGCAGATTTTTGCGCGCCTGGAGACACTGCTGGACTGCGGGCGCAATCGCCTGCCCCAAGTTTCCGGCACGGCTGTGCTACTGACCGTGGTGATACTGGCCGGCGCAACGTTCCAGGGTTCACAGCTGAAAAAACTCTTCGGTATCCCTGATTTTTCCAGCCGATGGGTGACCAGCGATGGCACGAATCGAAGAGAGGTCAGGATGCGGGGAGAGTTAGAGTTCTCCCGCGACGATAAGGATGTGGAAAGCATGTCGCCCGGCGCGCTGCTGGTGGTGGAGAAGACAAACGGCTGGAACACGCGGCGCTTGGAATTCGAATCCGGTGAAGGAGCGGCCGTGCTGCGACGCTATTTCTCGCATGGCGCCCAGCGCCCGTTCGATGCGGAGGCGCGACAGTTCGCAGCAGCGATACTTCCCGCGATTGCACTTGAGCAGGGGCGCGATATTCCGGTACGAGTCTCTCGATTGTTGCGTGAAGGCGGCGCGGATGGTGCTCTGAACCAGATCCGGTCCATCAATGGCGGTACGAAGCGCCTGTATATGGAAGAGTTGCTCCGGCAGGCCGAATTTAAACCGGATGAATTGCGTTATGCGCTGAGGATTGCTGGACAATTCGGTTCCGATGACGATCGGCGGCAGTTCTTCGAGACGATTCAGGCACGCTATCCGGAGGCGGGGCTGGATGCCGAAATGTTTGCGCTGATCGATCGCGTTCATTCGGATGAAGTGCGGCGCGACATGCTCACCCGCATGCTGGAGAACAGCAATGTAAGTGAAGCTTCCATGGTTCGGATCTCTCGCTCAGCGGCGCGGATGAGCTCGGATGAAATGAAAGCGGATGTGCTGGGGCGCGCGGCACAGGGCTTTCACAATTCTTTGCCCCAAGAGTTCTTCGATGCGCTGGGCGCCATCCATTCCGACCATGAGCGCGAACGGCTTCTGCTAACGCTTCTCACGGCACACGGCAAAGAACCGGTTACGCTTGCGGCCGTGTTGCGCAACGCGGCGGGCATGTCGTCCGACGAGGCAAAGGCAAACATTGTGGTGGGCGCCGCGCCTGAATTCCACGGGGATGCGGAGGCGCTGCTTTCGGTGGAAGCTGTGCTCTCATCCATACACTCCGACGGCGATCGCCGCCGCGCCATGGAGCGCCTGCTTGAAGCGGATGAAGCGAATCCGGAGACGCTTCGCGCCATGTTGGCGCAGACAGCGAAGATCTCGTCCGATGAAGAGAAGCGCCGTCTGCTATTGCGCGCCGCGAACGCGTTGAAGGATGTGGAGCCGGTGAGCAGCGCGTTCTTTGCGGCATGGAAGACGGTTCATTCCACCCAGGACCAGCGGCAGGTGCTTCTGGCCGTTCTATCACGGCAAGATCTGGATGCCGTCACGTTGAACAAAGTGACTCAAGCTGCCGCGCAAATGCCTTCGCAGGAAGATCAGCTTGCGGTGCTGAAAGCGATTGCCGTAAGAAGGTAAGGCTCGGGCTATGCAGTACCGGTCCGGTGCGCTATCGAAATGGCATGCTTTAGCCTGCTCCATTCTGTATCCGCTTCCACGGTGCAATCGGCGCCAAGCAGGAATGAGCGGGGCGCGGTGCTCACCACGCGGCGAATTTCCGTTTCTATCTGGGCTGGCGTTCCCTTGGCCAGAACGCCATGGCGATCCATGCCACCCATGAAAGGCTTTTTGAAATCCTTGGCAATTTGTTGCGTCGACAGCTCGCCGTTGGCGAGTTTTACATTGCAGTTCACCACGTGACCGGGATAATCGCGATAGGCATCGTAACTGGCGTAAGGCGCCACGTAGTCGCAGACATGGAGAATATTGAACGGGCACGCGGTTGCGATCTCTTTCATGGCAACCAGGTCGAACGGCTTCACATAATTGTTGAAGATTGCGGGAGTGCTGAAGCGGTTCGCTTCCCCGCCCTGGGTGGAGGCATAGAAACCATCGACACCTTCTTCGATGCAAGCACGGACAAAGAGCATCTGGCTCTCCGTTAGAATCTCCAGCCCCTTCCTGACCGCCTCCGGGTCTTCTTCCAAGTGCTTGATCAGCACAGGCGAGGTGGCGCAATGGCCCGCGCACATGAAAGGCGAATACAGCGTCATCAGAATGAGCGAATTTTTCTTTTCCGCTTTCACCAGTTCCCGAACAGTCTGAAGCAGCGGTTCGTAGAAGTTGAGTTTCGCTAAACGCAGCTTCCGCCAATCTGACGGCTGCTGCAGAAAATCCTGCCGCGAATAGGTCTGCTCAAACTGGATCTTGATGAAATCCATTCCAGTGAAGCGGGTAAACTCCAGGTGGCGCTGGGCGGCGGCGGAACCTGTTTTATAGCCGTTGCCGAAGTGCAAAAAAAACGCAGCGGGCGTATAGCCGGGTGAGCTCTGGCCGGCCAACCAGCCCAACATACGGTCACGCGGCTTGGGCGAAGCAGCAGCCCCCAAGGCGCGCTTCGCAAGAATTGCCGCAGGGGCAAGGTTGAGGAATGCTCGGCGATTCATCAGGCTTAGCATAGCCGGTTCGCACAGGGAGAGCGTACTCGACTTCCCCTACAACTCTGGGTTACGCTGGGCGCTGATTTATGCTGCGAGCCATTTTATTTTGCCTTGCGCTGACGGCGGTTGCCGCCGCGCAAACAGTTAATTACACCATCTCGACCGTTGCGGGAATTGGCCGGCCGCCTGGAGACAATGGGCCGGCTATAGCCGCACTTCTCAATGCTCCGGGCGGAGTGGCGACCGATTCGGCCGGCAATGTTTATTTCGCCGAAGGAGACAGCCACAGGATTCGCAAGGTGGATTCCGCGGGCCGCATCGCCACCATTGCCGGCACGGGCGACCGCGGTTATTCCGGCGATGGCGGCCCGGCGCTTTTCGCCAAGCTGATTCAACCTCTGGGCATTGCCGTGGATGCCAGCGGCGCCGTCTATTTCACAGACGTTTCGGCACATGTGGTGCGCCGCATTACACCCGATGGGTTCATCTCCACGGTTGCCGGTAAGGGGACGCGCGGCTTTTCGGGCGATGGCAGCCAAGCCACCGCCGCCCAACTGAACACTCCGGTTGCCGTTGCCGTATTCGGCGGTGCGCTCTACATTGCCGATACAGGCAATAACCGCGTCCGTCGGGTGGCCGCGAACGGGGTGATCTCCACCATTATTGGGACGGGCCAGAATGCGGGATCGCGGGCCGGTGGACCCGGGCCCTCCATTCCGGTTGCGCAGCCCGACGGCTTGGCATTCGACGCCGCAGGCACTTTGTATATTTCGGAATTTGGGTTAGGGCGCGTGCTGAAAGCGGACACCGCGCTGAACGTGGCGCCGATTGCCGGTTCCGCACAGCTTGGCGAAGGGGGCGATGGAGGCCCCGCGTTACTGGCTACGCTGAACGGGCCTAGCGGACTGGCAGTGGATGTGGCGGGCGCGGTTTACGTGGCCGATGAGGATGGCAACCGAATCCGCAAAATTGCCGGCGGCACGATCAACTCTGTTGCGGGCACCGGAACTTTTGGTTTTTCGGGCGATGGCGGCAACCCTCTTGCCGCGCAGCTCAATTCACCCATCGGGCTTGCTATCGATTCGGCGGGCAGGCTGTATGTGGGCGATTCGTCCAACCATCGCATTCGCCGCGTCGATCAGACAGCGGCGACAATCACCACCTTCGCCGGCGGCTTCGGTGTGTTGGGCGATTCCGGACCCGCGACAGCGGCTTTGCTCTTCGGGCCCGCCGGAATGGCCTTCGATGCGGCGGGCAACCTTTACATTGCAGATGGCTCGAACCACCGCATCAGAAAGGTAACAGTCGCGGGTGTGATCGCAACGGTAGCGGGAACGGGGTCCGTGGGCTTCTCTGGCGATGGCGGCGATGCTAAGGCCGCGCAGTTGAACAATCCGCAAGGCGTGGCCGTGGATGCGGCGGGCAACCTGTTGATTGCCGACACGAATAACAATCGCGTGCGGCGAGTGAATCAAAGCGGCGTTATCCAAACCGTGGCCGGCAACGGGATGGATTCTTTTTCGGGCGATGGCGGCGCAGCCACTTCAGCCACGCTCAGTATCCCGAACGCAATTACGGTAGATGCGCAGGGTAGCCTTTACATTGCGGATTCCGGCAACGATCGAATTCGAAGGGTAAATGTAAGTGGCCAGATATCCACTTATGCGGGGTCGAATGCAACCGCACTCGGCGATGACGGGCCGGCTGTTTCCGCTTCGCTCTCGCTGCCGCTGGGGGTGGCGCTCGATGCGGCGGGTAACCTGTTCATTGCCGATACGTTGAACCAACGCATTCGTCGAGTAACTCCGGCGGGCGTCATTTCCACTGTTGCGGGCAATGGCGAAATCGGGTTTGCAGGCGATGGCGGCGCGGCGACGCAAGCTAGCCTGTCGCTGCCGTTTGGAGTGGCGACCGATGCGGCGGGAAACCTATATATCGCCGACGGGGCCAACGGGCGCGTACGACAGGTGAGCGCCGTTGGCACGATCCGTACCATTGCCGGGAACGGCTCGCTCGCCTTTGGCGGCGATGGCGGTATGGCCCTGTTTGCGCAACTTGGGTTCATTGGCGGAATTGCGGTAGACGCGTCCGGGGCGGTTTATACATCGGACCAGGATAATCACCGCGTTCGCAAGCTGACTCCGTTTGTGGTGCCCGCGGATTTCACTTTCACGGCAACGTCCGACACTGCAATCCGTCTAACGCTGGCTTCCCTGAATAACTTTGCGGGCACCATCCAGTTAGGAGTGAAGACAGCGGGTATCAACTTACCTGCTTTGACCCCGGTGACCCTAGCGGCGGGTAAATCGGCGACGGTGACCGTACCGGCATTCACCATACCTGCGGGAATAACACAGATCACTTTCACGGCGGATTCCGGCACGCTTCACCGCGAAGCCACAGTGGCGGTGGGCTCACCCGCGCCTGTCATTTCCGCGGCCGCTATCGCCAATGCGGCCAGCTTTCTTGCGGGACCTGTAGCGCCCGGAGAGTTGATCACCATTTACGGTGCAGGCATGGGCTCACCTACCCTGACAACGTTAGCTCTCGATGCAAATGGAAAAGTGGCGACGACACTGGCGGGAACTACAGTTCGGTTCGACAATCGGCCCGCACCCTTGATCTACGTATCGGCGACACAGTTGAGCGCGATTGTGCCTTATGGCGTAAGTGGCTCTGCCCGGTTGCAGGTGACTTACAACGAAGTTACTTCGAACACGGTCACCGTGGCGGTTTCAGCGGCGGCCCCCGCTCTGTTTACCGTAAACTCCGCAGGCACGGGCCAGGTCGCCGCGCTGAATCAGGATGGGTCGCTCAATTCGAGTGCGAACCCGGCCGCTAAGGGCTCCGTAGTGGTTCTATACGGAACGGGTGAGGGCGAGACGGATCCGGCGGGTGTGGATGGCCAATTGGCGGCGAGCGTGTATCCGAAGCCGGTTCTGCCGGTCACGGTTTCTGTCGATGGGCAGGCTGCTCAAGTGCTTTACGCGGGGGCGGCTCCAGGACAAGTAGCAGGTGTTTTGCAGATCAATGTAAAGGTGCCGGAAGGAGCGGGTTCCGGCCTGGTTCCCGTGGCGATTAGCGTAGGCACGCAGACCAGCCCCAGCCAAGGCGTATCGATCTCGGTGAAATAGAAATTACGGGGTGCCCAGCGCGATGTGATTCGTGGCCAGCGTGTTGGCGGTGGCGCGGTCCAGATCGGCAGCGGCGCGGCCCAGATCGGCCTTGGCGCGAATCTCTCGCGAACGAGCGCTTACCAGTTCCGTTTGCCGTTGCAGCACCAGGAAGACAGACGATGTGCCGGCCTGAAATTGGCGCTGTTCGCTGGCATATTGTTCCTCGGCGAACTGGCGCGCGGCGACCGAAGCTTCCAGGCGCGAACGGGCTGTTGCGGCAGACTGCAAAGCGTTTCGCACATCTGCCTCGACGGCAATTTCCAGGCTTTGTTGCTGTGCGGTGAGCCGGCGCTGTTCGGCTCTGCCGATGGCCACCTGCGCTGAAGCGGTGCGGTTGCGAATGGGCATCGACATCTGCACGCCAATCTGTGCGGTGGGAAAATTCCCGTTGACCAGGTTGGTTAGCGACTGCGAATAGCCGCCGGGAAAGATGGCGGGCAGCACGCCGCCACCAATGCCGAACTGCTGCAAGATGGGGTTCGGCGCCAGAGCCACGGGGCGGCCGGCAAGCCCCTGTGCGGTAAAGGTGGCGACGGCATTAATCTGTGGACGCGCCTGTTCTTCGTTCAACCGCGTGGTGAGCCGGTTCTGATCCAAACCGATTTGCGATTCCGCCAACTCAGGCCGATTGCCCAGTGCCTGCTTCACCGCGTCAGGCAACTCCGGCAAATTGGGGCGCGTGTTCACGGCTGTTGTGGGAATCAGCGCGAGCCCCCAGCCCACGTCGGTTCGGGATGGAAACAAGAGCGACTTCAGAGCGTTTTCCGCGCGCGTCAGCGTGTCTTGGGCCGTGTAAACGCTCTGCTGAAACGTAGCTGCTTGGGTTTGAGTTTGGATCACATCCACGGGCGCCAGCGTACCTTGTTGCACCTGCCGCCGATTGCTTTGGTCCTGCTGCTCCGCCAGGCGCACCGCTTCCATTTGAACTGAGAGATTGCGATAGGCGAAATCGAGCTCCCAATAGGCGTCGATGGCTTGCGTCACCACTTCAATCAGGCGTCGGCGAAGCTGCTGATCTGTCAACTGAATATTGGTACGAGCCACTTGAATGCGATGGCGGTTCCGATCGAAGCGCAGACCGCGCCAGAGAGGCTGCGTCAAGTTCAGAACCGCGGCAGTGGGGAACTGAGGATTCAAAGTTTCGAACGTGCTGTCAGTGGAGCGTCGCGAAGATGCCAGATCGAAACGATAACTGCCGCCCAACCAGGGGAAGTCTCCGCTGAGCTGCGGATCGGCATAAAGCTCTTTGTCGGTCAGCTTGCCGTTCGCCGAACCGCCTAACAGGCTGGCCACCGGCGTGACTCTTTTTTCGCGGTGAGCGTTCAGACCGAACACCGGGTCATAGTAGCCTTGCGCACCGCGAAGGTTGATCACGGACTCTTCCGCATTGATGCGGGAGACCTGTATGTCGCGGTCGTGCTGCAACACGCGGCCGATGGCTTCGGGCAGCGTTAGCTTCTGCTCCCCGAAAATGCCGACGCGTGGTGGCAGGTCCGGCATGGGCGGCGTCTGGGCGGAGAGCACCGCGCAACAGAGTAGGAGGGGCAGTACGGGCGCCAGCGCTACACGCATCCGCTTGGGCCGCCAGTGGGCCACATCTTCGAACACGGAATAAAAAACAGGCACTGCCAGCAGCGTCAGAATGAGGCAGAGCGATTGCCCACCCACAACCAGCACACCGATGGAGCGATTGGTGGCTGCCCCTGTACCGCTGCTGATGACCAGCGGCAGCATGCCCGCCACCAGCGCGAGGGTGGTCATCAGAATGGGGCGCAGGCGGTCGCGATTGGCCTGGATAATGGCGTCGTAACGCGGCATGCCGGCGGCGCGCAAACCGTTGGTGTGATCGATCTGAAGAATCGCGTTCTTCTTGACGATTCCAAACAGCAGCAGCAAACCCAGTCCTGAGAACAAATTCACGCTCTGCCCGGTAAGCAGCAGCGAGAGAATTCCAAACGGCACCGCCAGCGGCAGCGTGAGCAGAATCGTGATGGGGTGGATGAACGATTCGAATTGCGCTGCCAGCACGATGTACATAAAAATGAACGTCAGCGAGAAGGCAAGTACGAAGTAATAGGCTGAGCGGTTGAGCTCTTTCGAAGCTCCGGAAAGGCCCGTGCGGTAACCCGGCTCCAGACCGATTTCAGCTGCCGCGCGGTCCATGGCCGAGAGGATCGCGGCTTGCGAACCGCCCGGCAACACGTTGCAGGTTAGGGTCACCTGGCGCTGGCGCGCGATGCGGTTCACAGAGGAAGGGCCGGCGCCATTACGCACATGAACCAACTCGTCCAGCCCCACCGAGCTTCGCTTGTTCGCAGAAGGCACGGTAATTTTGCTGAGCGCTTCCGCGCTACCGCGAAACTGCTCATCGGCACGAATCCGAACGTCATACTGCTCGTCGCCTGCGTTGAAGGTGGAAGCTACCTGGCCCGCAACCAACGTATTGATGGCCTGTTCGATATCGAGCACCGACACGCCCAGGTCCGCGGCACGGAGGCGGTCGATTTCAAGGCGCAGTTCGGGCTTGCCGCTGCGCAAGGTGGAGTCTGCATCGGTCACGCCGGGAATCTGCTTCATCTTCGCGAGCAGAGCGTCGGAATAGCGGGCCAGCTTGACCAGATCGGGACCCTGAAGGAAATACTGAATCTCGGCGTTGCTCGCGTTTTCGCCGAAATCGCTCACCAACTCAACGCCCGAATGAATTTCGCCGGGCAAGATTTTGAGCAAGGCGCGCGTGCGTTGCATCAGGTCCTGCTGAGAGAGAGGGCGCTCCTCCACATCGGCCAGCTTTACATAGAGGCTGGCATTATTCACGCTACCGTCCGCGCCGCCGCCGGCTTTGGTGAGTGTGGTGACCACACCGGGCAATGCGCGTACCTGTTGGGCAATTCGTTCCGCGATCTGCGTGGTGGCGGCTAACGATGTTCCTTCGGGCGCGCGCACCAGCACGTTGAACTGCGATTGATCGTCGGCGGGCAGAAAATTCTTGTTCACCATTTGGAACAGCGGCACGGTACTCACCACGGTCAAGGCACTGAGCGCGATTACCGTCTTGCGATGCCCCATCGACCACACGAGCAGCCGAGTATACGCGCCTTCGATGGAGCGGAACAGGCCGTTGTCTTTCGATTCGCCTTTCCCTTCCAACCGTTTCGGCGCGCGCACGAAGCGGGAGCAGAGCATCGGCGTCAACGTGAAGGAGACCAGCAGCGACACCGCGACGGAAAAGCCGGAAGTGAAGCCGAACGAACTCATGAAGCGGCCCACAATGCCACCCATGAAACCCACTGGAAGAAACACGGCAAGCAGGGAGAGCGTGGTGGCAGTAACGGCCAAGCCAATTTCCCGCGTGCCTTCAATGGCGGCTTGCAGAGGAGACATACCCTTCTCTTCCATGAAGCGGTAAATGTTTTCCAGCACGATGATGGCGTCGTCAATTACGATGCCCACCATCAGCGTGAGCGCCAACATTGTGATCTGGTTCAACGTAAAGCCCATGGCGGCCATCAGCGCGAAAGTAGAGATGATCGATGTGGGAATCGCGATGGCCGCAATCACCGTGGTGCGCCAATTGGCCAGAAAGAGAAAAATAATAACCGAGGCAAGAATGCTGCCTTCCACCAGATGATGCTTGATGGAACTGACTGCCGCTTCAATGAAGACAGATTGATCGCCGACAATTTGCGTTTGAACGTCCTTCGGAAGCGCCGCGCGAATTTCGGTCAGCCGCTGCTTTACCTCATTGGCCGTGCTCACGGAATTTTCGCCGGATTGTTTCGCTACCGCTAGCGTCACCGCGGGAACCCCATTCAGGCGCGCTGAAGTGCGCGGCTCTTCATAGCTGTCTTCGGCGTGGCCGATGTCGTTGACAGTAACGGCATACCCGTTGCGCGTGGCCACGGGAATGCGATTGAACTGCGCGATATCCACCACCTTGCCCGAAGTGCGAATTGTAAGTTCGCGCGAACCGGCGTTCAGGTTACCGCCGGGCAGTTCCAAATTTTGCCGGCGCAGGGCGTTGAGAACATCGGTGACGGTAAGGTTATACGCCCGCAGCCGATCTGGATTGACCAGTACGTGAATTTCGCGGCGCGCGCCGCCCACGATGGTGATCTGCCCCACACCCTTCGCGTTTTCGAGCTTCTGCTTGATCAGCTTATCCGCAATCAGCGTCACGTCGCGCAAAGAGCGCGATGCGGAAACGGCAATCTGCAAGATGGGCGTGGCATCGGGATCGAACTTTTGCACTACGGGCGTTTTCGCGGTCTGCGGCAGGTCGTTTGCAATCAGGTTGATCTTGTTTTGCGCCTCTTGAGCGCCCACGTCCCCGTTCTTCGATAAGTCAAAGGCGATACTCACCAACGACTGGCCTTCCGATGAAGTGGAGCGTACTTCATCCACCTGGCTGATGGTATTGACCGCATCTTCCACCTTCTTGGTGATCTCCGTCTCAATCTCTTCGGGCGATGCGCCAGGGTTGGAAACACGCACAATCACCGTCGGGATATCCACCTTTGGGAACAGATCGACACCGAGCCCGAGATAGCTAAACACGCCGACCACTACCAGACTCAAGACCAGCATGGTGGCGAACACCGGCCTGCGAATGCAAAGTTGCGCGAGGGCGTGCATGGCTTAGAGCGTGACCTCCGCGCCATCGAAAAGCTGCGCCTGGTTGGACGTGACCACCTTCTCATTCCCGGTCAGGCCGGATGCGATGCGGACGGAATCGCCATCCTCTGCCGCGGTGAGGACAACGCGCGCACGCACATGCCCGTGATCCACAATGTAGACCAGGTTGGAATCGGTGGTCTTATCGCGGACGATCGCCTGGCGCGGAACATAGACCGCATCTTCACCGCCGGGCAGCAGCACTCGCGCTGTGGCAAACATGCCGGGGCGAAGGGCGCCATCGCCGTTTGAAAATTTAGCTTCCAGAATAAAGACGCGGGAGTTGGGATCGATGGCTGGATTCAGGGCAGAAACCTGGCCGCTGAAATCGCGATCCGCGTATGCCGAAACACGAGCCAACACACTCATACCCACTTTCGCCTTCGCCGCGCGCTGTTCCGGCGTTTGCAACTGCAGCTTCACCGTGCCGATGCGCACCAACGTGGCGATGGTGTTGGAGAGAGCCACATATTCGCCGGCGGCCACTGGGCGGGCGCTGATATACCCTGCAAACGGCGCGCGTATATATGTATCCGCTAGACCCTTTTCGGCCTGCGCCACCTGTGCGCGTACGGCATCGAGCGAGGCTTCCGAGGAAGAGATCGCCTGAACGCTTTGGCGCGTGGCATTCAGGGCAGCTTCATACTGCTGGCGGCCAGCATTGGCCTGCGCCTCTGCCGTCTCCTGCTGCGTGCGTGCCTTTTCGAAAGCGCTTTGCGATACGTCGCCCGATTTCACCAGGTTCGCGTACCGTACGGCGTCCGCGGCAGCCTGCCTGGCCAGCGCTTTTGCGGATTCATAGTTCGCCTGGGCCGCCGCCACTTCCGGCACCTTTGTCTCTTCGAACTTCCCCGCCCCGAGGCCAACGCGGACTTGAGCCTGTCGCACGGCGGCTGTGGCCTCAGTGAGCTGCGCGCGCACCTGCCGCAGATGAAGCTGCGCATCGCGGTGGTCCAGTTCGCAAACAATTTGCCCCTCTTTGACGAATGCCCCAACATTCACAGGCGTGCGCGTTACCAGGCCCGCCACCGCCGGGGCAATGTTCGACGATTCATCGGCGACGAACGTGCCCGTCTCATCGAAGGCGGCCTGCACATGGCGCACGAAAGCGGGCGCGGTCTTAACGGGGACACGCACGACGGGTTCGGGCTGAGCCGATGCCTTTGGCTTGCCGCAGCCGGATAGCAGAGCGTAAACGATAAGGCAGAGTGCCGGAAGTTTCATTTCTTTTTCGATTCCTTGCGCAAGCCGCTTAGCGCGATGCGCGTAAAACTTTCGACAGCCTCATCGTCCGTGAAGGTCTTTTCTTCGAATGCGTGTACGTATGTTTGCTGGGCGTAGTGGAACGCCATGCCGATCACCGCGGTAAGCGCCGCATCGGGAGGCATTTTGGCAAAGTGCCCTTGCCGCTGGCGGCGCGCGAAATAGGCGCGGAACTCAGTGAGCAGCGCTTCGGTTACCTGACACATGTAATGGAGCGCGATTTCATTCCGTTCGAGAGCCGCATACAGCATCAGCCGTTCGAACTGCGGGTCAATCCGGTGGGTGTGTACGATCGCGTCGATCAACTGGCGCATGACCGCTTCATCGTCATTGCGGGCCATCGCCGCGCGCAGTTCCGCGCTCCACTCGGCGAACAGGGGCGAAGTCACTTTGCGATCGATAATCGCTCTGTAGAAATCTTCTTTCGTGGCGAAGTGGCGGAAGATGATGGCTTCGGTGACGCCGGCGGAGCTGGCAATCTCTCGCGTGGTGGTGCCGTTAAAACCCTTGCGTGAGAAGAGCTCGATTGCAACCTCGATCAATTGTTCGCGCCGCTGTTTGCCTTCAAGACGGGTCGCCATGCTTCTGGATGGTAAGCAAGTGCTTACTTACTTGTCAAGCCGGCAACGATCTCCTTGGGGACTTTGAAACCGAACCGACATCCCGCTGTCGTTCGGTTGTAGCAATTGGCTGTCATGCTCCGAAGAGTCTATGCCGCTCTCCCGCCGTTCCTTTTCAGGACTCCTCACCGCAGCAAGCCTGAGTGTTCTTCCCCGCGCCACCGCGCAATCCGCCGCGGTCTATCGCCATGGTGTTGCCAGCGGCGACCCGCTGGTGAATCGCGTGATCATCTGGACGCGCATTACGCCCGCCATCGATGAGGCCGTGGTTCCCGTGGAATGGGCCATTGCGTCCGACGCTTCGTTTTCGCGCATCCTGCAGCAGGGGCTCACTTATACCAGCGCCGCGTTCGATTACACCGTGAAGGTGGACGTGGTCCGCCTCGACCCGAACACCACCTATTACTACCGCTTCTCCGTGCGCGGCACACAGTCGCCGGTGGGCCGCACCAAGACGCTTCCGGCAGGTTCAGTGGAACGGCTGCGGCTGGCGGTTGCTTCGTGCTCGAACTATCCGTATGGCTTTTTCAACGCATACCGGCTGATCGCGAACCGGCAGGATTTGGACGCCGTGCTTCATCTGGGCGATTACATTTACGAGTACGGCAACAGCACGTTCGGTGACGGCACGCCGCTGGGACGCATTCCTTCTCCGGACAAAGAGATCGTCACGCTGAATGAGTATCGCCAGCGTTACGCGCAATACCGCACCGATCCCGACCTGCAGGAAGCGCATCGCCAACATCCATGGATCGTGGTTTGGGACGATCACGAATCGGCCAATAATTCGTGGACGGGCGGCGCGGAAAATCACCAGCCCGAAACCGAAGGCGATTGGAACGCGCGGCGATTCGTTTCCGCGCAGGCCTGGTCAGAGTGGTTGCCGGTGCGCGATAACCCGTTCCAGGATGGCGGGCAGATCTACCGCACGTTCCGCTTCGGCGACCTGCTGGATCTGGTGATGATGGACACGCGCCTGGCAGGCAGGAGCGAACAAGTGGAGCCCACCAGCCCGCTGATTGCCGATCCGAATCGCACGCTGCTTGGAATCGAGCAGGAGCGCTGGCTCAATACGCAGCTTTCGAACTCACAGGGGCGCAACACCCGTTGGCGCGTGTTGGGGCAGCAGGTGATGATGGGCCAGCTCTTGAACACCGATGGCTCGCCGTTCAACCCCGATCAGTGGGATGGCTACCTGGCCAGCCGCAATAAGCTTCTGCAATATATTTCCGCGAACCAGATTTCAAACGTGGTGGTTTTTTCAGGCGACATTCACTCTTCATGGGGCAATGAAGTTACGTTCAATCCGTTTGTGCCTAGCGGGTATACGGCGCAGGCCGTCGAATTCGTCGGACCCGCCATCACGTCGCCGGGCATTGGCGATCGCGCGCAGGCGACTGCGCTGCAGGGCCAGATTTCCGCAACGCATCCCCATGTGAAATATGTCGAGCTGTTCCGCCGCGGCTACATGCTGGTGGATATCGATCGCAACCGCGCACAGGCCGAGTGGTACCACGTGACCACTCTTACTGAGCGCTCGACGGCGCAGGAATTGGGCCGGGTGCTTCTGGCCGCCGATGGACAAAGCCGCTTGACGGCGGGAAGCGCCAGCACGCCCCGTACCAACATCGCGCCATTCGCTCCCTAAACTTTTTTATTTGCCCACCGCGGCTTCCGCCATGGTGAGGAAAACATTTCTCAAACTTTCCGTGCTGCCGCCAGAACGCTGAATCAGCAGGATGGAAATGAGAGAATTGCGGGGATCGATCCAGCCCTGCGTGCCGAATGCGCCACCATGGCCGTATGTGCCGGTGGCGTGTCCGGCAAGTTCGCCTAGCGGATCGGTTACCACTTCCCAACCAAGGCCGTAATCGGCGCCGCGCATCCAGCCCACAGGGCGAATGCCAGTGGTGTGCGCTTCTGTCATCAGGTGGACCGAAAAGGGCGACAGGTAACGGCGGCCTTCATAGACGCCGTCGTTGAGCATCATGCGATAGAGGCGCAACAGATCTTCGGCGGTGGAATACATGCCATGGCCGGGGCCGGGGAAGACTGCGCCTTTGCGGTACTTAGTGGGGTCGCCGCCCAGCAGCGTGGCGGGGCCGGGCACCAGCTTGCCGTTCTTTTCCACGTACACCATGGCAATGCGCGGGATGGTCTCCGGCGTGGGATAGAAGAACGAATCTTTCATGCCAAGCGGGCGCAGAATTCGTGAAGCGATGAAGTCTTCGTACTTCTGGCCAGAGCAGACTTCAATGATGCGGCCCAGAATCTCGATTCCGGGCGTGGTGTAACTCCATTGCGTGCCCGGCTGGAACAGCAGCGGTTGCTTAGCCAGGTGCCGCACCACTTCGTCCAAGGGGACGTTCATAAGTTGTTCGTAGTCGTGGATCTCTGGGGGCGCGGGGTCGTGAACGCCGGAGGTGTGGGTGAGCAGATCGCGAATGGTCATCGGATGATCGGGCGTGCTCAGGCGCGCGTTGTCAGGGCCGGTATTCGCGGCCACGCGCTGATTGCGAAACTCCGGAAGGTATTGCTCCACGGGGTCGCGAAGGGCCAGCTTGCCCTCTTCGGCAAGCATCATGATGCCGATGGCGGTCACGGGCTTGGTCATGGACATGATTTGGAAAATGGTGTCTTTCCGCATCGGCCGGTTGGCTTCCACGTCGGCCATTCCCGTGGCATGAAACTCGATCACATCGTTGCCGTGCGCCACCAGAGTGACAGCCCCTGCGATGTTCCCTTCGGAGACAAAGTGTTCGATGCGTTTTGGGATCTCAGCGAGGATCCTGGCATTCACTCCACCGCCGTGGGAGGGCTGAGCAAGCGCGTTGGGGGCGAAACCGGTGAGCAGAAGCAGACTGAGGAGAGCTTGGCGCATGGCTACTGAGCATATCGAATTTGCAGCGCGCGGTGCACTGGGCCGGGGCCGCCTCAAGCGGTACGATGAACTAGTGGACGTGCGACCGGTTATGGACAGAGAGCAGGTCATCGATAGACTACGCGCGCACGAGCAGGAGTTGAGAAACGCAGGCCTCCTTGCTTTGTCATTGTTTGGCTCTGTGGCCCGCGGCGTTGCCACCGGGCAATCCGATATCGATCTAATGGGCGATTTCGACAGGTCGAAACGTTTGACCCTATTCGACCTGGCCGGGCTGGAAAGCAGGCTGGCCGACATTCTTGGGACGAAGGTGGATCTGGCCGATAGGCGTATGTTGAAACATCCGGTGAGGGTCCAGGCAGAGCGAGAGGCGATACTTGCCTTTTCGTGAGCCCTCTCTTTCTCTCAGTGACATCTCCGAAGCCATCGACAGCATCGAGCAATTTACCAAAGGCATGAATTTTGACGCGTTTCGCGAAGATCCGAAGACGGTCGCGGCTGTGGAACGCAAGCTCTTGGTGATTAGTGAAGCGACGCGAGGTGCTACCGTAGCTGGCCAACCCTATAACGGTTGAGCCAAGTCGTGACGGCGTCTTGCCTGCGATCAGGCATTTACGGCGGCTTTGCTGGAAGCGGCAACCTGAGATAGGCTACCCAAACTTGACACAGGAAAGAGTTGCCATTCGAGAAGCCATCAAGAAAGTCCTCTGATCGGGCTCGTCGAAGTTGAGTCGGACCTTAACGATCTTCGGCAACCCGGCGTTGTCAATAGGCGATCAGGGCACCATGACGTTTTCAGCATCGCTCGTCAAGAAAATGGAAATTTCTTTGAATCCAACAAGAGCCTTGAGCGCATGGCCGCGTCAGTTTTTTATCGAGACAACAAAAAGTGGGGTGCCGGAGAAAGTTCACCCTCAAAGCTAATTCAGACTTTAGCGTTACTAAGGTCGCACAGCCCGTTGGGCATCCCTATTTTCCTCGTTACTGCCCAATGCAGGAAATTCGATTTGGAGATCCTGGAAGCGAGATGTAGGTCCCTTAAAGCAGAAATTCTATGGCAAAGGATTTCCGGAACTAAATCGTCATTTGCTGGAAGCTTCACCGAGGCCGGGATCGAGGCCTTCGAAACGGAATCAACACAGCTTTAGCAGACTGCCCGGCGTTTCAGGTCCCACAACCGCGTCAAGCGGTACGATGAACTAGTGGACGTGCGACCGGTTACCCCCGCTGAAATCATCGATCTGATTCTGATTGAGTTTCGCGCTGAAATTTTGGAGATGCGCTATTCGAACCTGGTGCGCAGCGTGTTCCAGGTGTATCTGGGCGGGCGCGACCTGAAGCGTCTGGGGCCGGTTTTGGAGCGCACCAAAATGGAAGCGCAGCGTGCTCTGAACGAAGAGTTGGCGCAGCTCAACAAGCGCAAGCTGCGCATCCCCGGCTTTCCGCAGAACCAGAAACGTTATGAGGTGATCGGCGAAGGCTGGGTGATCGATTTCCACGAGAACACCGATGACGATGCCGATGAGAATCCGCTGATCGTGCAATCGGAGTTTGCGCCCGCGCCCGATGCCAGCGAAGGTCTGGAAGACGAGCGCGTGGGCACCGACACGGTTCGCATCACACGCAAACGCGCCTCTGGCCTGACGCAGACCACCACCGAAACCGCCCGCAGTCCGAACCTGATGACGCGCAAGCCATCCGGCATGGTGTTCGCCACGCTGGAATATGCCGATGAGCGCGGCCCGCAGCAATATGAGATGACCAAGGATCGCATCAAGATCGGCCGTGGCGCGTCAGATTGCTGGGTGGATTTGAAGCTTTATTCGAAGCAGGATATTTCGCGCGAACATCTGCAGGTGCGGCACGATTCGGAATCCGGAAAGTTCTTCTTGAAGGACCTGAGTACTTACGGCACAACGCTCGATGGCAAGCGCGTCCCGCCTTCGATTGAGCGTGCGAACGGCAGCGAAACGGACAATAATCTAGAGATTCCGCTGCCACCCAAGGCAAAGATCGGCCTGGCGGGAGTACTGGAAATTCAGTTCCGGGCGGCGCGCAAGTGAAGAACCTGTTTCAGGCAAGCCACGTGTTTACCGCGTGCTTTCTGGCCATCGCGATTCTGATGGCCGTATTCAATCGCAAGCAGGCATAAATGACACGGGTGCTGTCCGCCGGAATCAGCGAACAAGGCAATGTTCGCGGAAATAATGAAGACCGTTATCATATCGATGCCGAACGCGGCATATACCTTGTGGTGGATGGGATGGGTGGACAGGCGGCCGGCGAAGAGGCAGCGGAAATTGCGGTAAAGACTATGCGAGGCCGGTTGGAGCGCCCCACCGAATCGGCCGATCTCCGGATTCGCGAAGCCATTGCTCTGGCGAACAATGCCATCTACGAAGCTGCCGCGCACAACCCCGCATGGAACGGCATGGCCTGCGTGCTCACGGTTGCCGTGCTTGAAAACGGCACTGCCACGGTGGGGCATGTGGGCGATTCGCGCGCTTACAAGCTTTCGGGCGGCAGAATCGAAAAGGTTACGCGCGATCATTCGCCCGTAGGTGAGCGTGAAGATGCCGGCCAGCTTACAGAAGATGCGGCCATGCGCCATCCGCGCCGCAATGAAGTTTATCGCGATGTCGGCTCCGCCCCGCGTACTCCTGACGATCCTGACTTTGTCGAAATCTACACGGTGCCTTTCGGCGAACGCGATGCGCTGCTGATTTGCAGCGACGGCCTGAGCGACGTAGTCACATCGCGGCGCCTTGCGTCTGTTATTGAGAGTCATGCAGGCAGCCCCGATCAGGCTTTGCAGACTCTGGTTGCCGAAGCCGTGGCCACCGGCAAAGACAATGTTTCCGCCGTGTTGGTGGAGGGCCCGAACTTCGCCGGGCAGGCGGGAGAACCGTTGGAGCAGCACGCTCCCCCGCCCCGCCGTTCCAAGCTTCGCCTGCTATGGGCGCTGCCCGTGATCCTGATTGCATTCGGCGCCGGCTATGCCGCCCGTACGTTCAAAGCGCCCCCGCCGCGCGAACCTAAGGTGCTTCGCGTGGGCACGGGTGGCTTCGTAACCGTAATTGAGGCAATGATGCGCGCCGAACCTGGTGACGTGGTGGAAGTGGATCCGGGCCACTATCCGGAAAAGCTTGTTCTTAAAGATGGAACGCGCTTGCGAGGCACGGACGCGGCGCATCTGGATGGCGGCATCGTCGCGGATCAGTTGAAGTACGCCACTATATCCGGCATTTCCACCACTGCCATCTCAGTCGATAACTCGCGCGTCGATCTTGACGATGTCGCCGTTCCTGGCGGCGCCGTTGAATTCAGAGGCAACTCGACAGGTTCGCTGCGGCATTCGCGCGTGGGCAGCATTGTGGTGAAGGATTCAGCTAAGCCCACGCTGGAGGGAAATTCCGTTGAACCCGGGCGATAAATGGGGTGGGTTCACCATCGTCCGCTATCTGGGCAGCGGGTCCATGGGCGAAGTGTTTCTGGCCCACAATGAGTTCGCCCATCGCGATGTGGCCGTAAAGCGCGTGCGGCGCGCGCCCGGCGTTGAAGGCGAAGAGAAGATCAACGCGGAACGCACCGGCGCGGAACTGGAGCGCAGACTTTCCAATGTAGATCCGCGCGTGACCAAGGTGTATTGGTATGGCGAGATTTCGGGCGACCTCGCGGTGGAGATGGAATACGTGGAAGGCCGTGACCTTTCCGCCATCCTGAACGAAGGCGCCATTCCCGCCGGGCGCGCCGCCGTCATCGCGCTGGAGCTTTGCGAGATGCTGGAGAACCTTCGCCTGGCCGGCGTGATCCACGGCGATCTGAAGCCGAAGAACATCCGCATCGATACCGAAGAGCGAATTCGCGTGATGGATTTCGGCGTGGCCAAGGCGCTCGCGCAATCGCGCGATTACACGCAGGCACTGTTCGGCAGCATTGCCTACTGCTCTCCCGAACGGCTGGAATCGGGCTCCATGGATGGTGCCTCAGACCTTTGGGCGGTGGGCGTGATGCTCTATCAGATGCTCTCCGGCAAGCTGCCGTTCGAAGGGGAAACGCCGGAGCGTTTGGAGCGCCGCATTCGCTCTGGAGACGCGCCTGCCATGCTTCCAGCCACCATACCCGCACCGCTGCGCAACATTAGCGCCAGGCTGCTTGCCCCGGTTTTGGGTGCGCGCTACACATCGCCGATGGCCGCCCATGCCGACCTGCAATCGTTCCTGAACGGGAAATCTATTCCCGAATATGCCGATGCCACCCAGCGCACAACCACCGACCCCGACCGCACTGTGCGCACCGCGCGGCCGCTGCAAGCCCCCATTGTCAATCAATCGCTCTGGCCTTCCCTGCGCAAATTCGCCGCCGTTGGCTTTGCGGCCCTCTTCGCGGTAAGTGTGCTGGTGTTCATGTTGGTAAGGCCGCAGTATGTGGCATGGGCCGATACGCGCGAACTGAAGCACGAAATTGAAGCCGAGCATGTCACAGCCGACGCCGCTTGGTCGCGCTATCAGGACATTCTGAACCGCAAGAAACTGAGCTTCGTAACCTGGGGTATCGGCAGTCCGTTGAAGGCAAAACTGGTGGCTGCCGGCGATGTGCCCATCCTCGATTTCCGCAATAACGATAACCCCACCGCGCGCGAAGGAACTTGGCGCCGCTCCGTCACGTATTTCTCTCGTGCGCTGGAACTCGATCCCGGAGACAAGAACGTGAAAGGCAAACTGCGCCTGTGTGAAGCGCACGTGGACCGCATCACCGCGAACAATCGGCAGGCGGTGTTGAATGAAACGGCGGCAAAGTTTCGCGAATCGGCTGAGTTGATGCACAAATCGCCTGACCCCTGGATCGGTCTATCCAGGCTCTATGCGTACCACATGGGCGATTGCGAACGCGCGCAGGATGCACTGGACCATGCCGCCAAACTGGGCCACGCGGAGACTCGCCGTGAAATGTCCACCATGGCCGATGCGTATATGCGCCGCGCGCAGTTGGCCCTCCGCGATTCGCTGAAATTTCAGAACATGCCCGATACCGAAAGGGACACCTTGCGGCGTGCCCGCGCGGATTACGAACAGGCGCGTACGCTGTATGCACGCCTGGGAAGCTTCAGCAACGCGCCGAATGCCTTGATCAACGCCATCCACGGTATCGAGCAGATCGATGGCCGGCTGCTGGAGTCGAACCCGTGACCACCACGCGGCAGAGCGCCGCGGAGCGTCAGGCAGACCGGCGGAGCCGAGCCAGTGCTTTTGGCGCGCAATCGCGCTGGCGTGAGCTGATTCTTCTGGCCGTCGGCACGGCGCTGGTGGGCTGTGGCTTGTGGCTCGTGTGGCAATCGAAAGCTCATGTTTTCACGGACTTTGAAAACGGTGCGGCCGCGGGCCGCGTGGCGAATCTGAACGAGTTTAAAACCGCGCAACAGATTCTCCCGTTTCTCACTTCGATAGAAGGAAACGAAGATCGCGAATTCGTGGCGAGACGCATCTTTGCCGTGCGCGGGCGGCGGTTCGCGAATGCGGGCGCCATTGCGGGTGTGCGTGTCACGGCGAAAGAGATTGCGGCTCATCCGCGCCTGGAAACATTCCCAAAGCGCTTGGCTGACGCGGAAGCTCGCGAGACACGCCGCAAGCGCCGCTGGTTGGGGCCCGCACCGAAGCCCGTAACTGTTCCACTGCTCACGCCAGAGCAGATCCGCAGCTTCAAGCAGGCAGTGGTGGTGCGCTCACCCGCGGAATATCGCAAACGCTTCCTGCTCTGGAGCCTGCTCTGCATCGGCATCTTCTACGCAATACATATTTTCTGGCGAGTGCGCGGCTTCGCCGGAGAAGAAACCATTTTGCCGGTGTTACATCTGCTGAGCGGCTGCGGCCTGATCCTAATGGTGAGCCTGCGCGACCCTCTGCGCGACACGCTCATGTTCCAGGATTTTTCAGAAGGCCTGCTGCTGGGCGCGCTTCTCTTGGCCGGGCTCAGCACCATCGATTTCGAACGCGAGTTTCGCGGCCTGAGCTACGTATGGCTCGGGCTGAGCGTGCTTCTGGCGTTGGCGCTGGCAGTGTTCGGCAGCGGCCCCGGCGAGAGCGATGCGAAAGTAAACCTCGGCTTCTTCCAGCCCGTTGAGGTTATCCGCATTCTGCTGGTTTTCTTTTTGGCAGGCTACTTCGCGCGCAATTGGGATGCGCTGCGCGACTTGAAGCAGGAGCGCGGTCCACTGGGCGCCTTGCGCTTCTTGTCGGTGCCGAGGCTGCAGTATTTGCTGCCTGTCGGCATCGGCGTGCTGGTCGCGCTGGCCATGTTCTTCCTGCTGAAAGATCTGGGGCCCGCGCTGGTGATCGGCTGCCTGTTCCTCTCGTTGTATAGCGTCGCGCGAAACAAGCCCGGTCTGGCCATCGCTGGCTTGTGCGCCATCGTGCTGGTCTTCTGGGCAGCGCATGCCGCGGGCTATCCGGAGACGGTGACGCAGCGTATCGATATGCGCTCTTCGCCGTGGGACAACTATGTGCGGGGTGGCGATCAGTTGGCGCACTCGCTGTGGGCGCTCTCCAGCGGCGGCGCGCTGGGCGCGGGAGTTGGCCTGGGCAGCCCGGAGTTCGTTCCGGCCGCGCATACCGATCTGATCGTCGCCGCACTCGGCGAAGAATGGGGCTTTGCCGGTGTACTGGGCGTTTACGTGCTGTACGCGTTTCTGCTGTACCGCGCCATGCGAGTGGCTTTGCGCGCGCCCGGTGCATACTCGCTGTTCCTGGTCATCGGCCTCGCCATGGTGACGGCTCTGCAGATTCTGCTCATCACCGGAGGCATCCTGGGCCTGATTCCGCTCTCCGGCGTAGTCTCGCCATTTCTCAGCTACGGCCGAAGTTCCATGGCCGCCAACTTCGCGCTCTTCGGCATCGTGCTGGCTGTTTCCGGTCGTCCGAAGGCGAACCAGTTTCCTCGCTTCGGCCGTCCCGTCGGCTGGCTGGGCTACGCCGTAGCGGTTTGTTTTTGTTTGTTGATGGCCAGAGCTGCGCAAATCCAAATCGCGCAGGCCGATGAGTTGGCCGCGCGCGCAGCGCTGGTGGCGCAGTCTAGCGGACCCCGCCAGTATGAGTACAACCCACGGCTCACACAGCTCGCGCGGCAGTTGCAGAAGGGAAACATTTCAGACCGCAACGGTCTGCCGCTGGCCTCTAGCGATTGGGATGTGCTGAAGACGCATGCCAAGCAGTATGAAGAACTGGGCTTGCCTCTGGACGCCGCCGCGCCGCCGAACCGCCGCCGCTTTTATCCGTTGGGCCCCAAGATGTTCTATCTTCTGGGCGATGTGGTCACGCGCAAAAAACAGGGCGCGTCCAACACCGCTTTTCAGGAGCGCGCCTCGCGCGTCCGACTGCAGGGCTTCGACGATTATGCCGAGCTTGAAGTCTCAAGAGACGAACGGACAGGCAAAGAAGTCCGGCGCATCAAATACGATTACCGCGACCTGCTGCCCTTGCTTCGCCACCGTCACGAGCCCGGCAACCTGGAAGTGAAAGACATCATGGAGCGCACGCGCGATGTGCGCATGTCCATCGACGCGCCGCTGCAAATGAGGGCTTCCGACATTCTGGAGCGACACCTGCACAAGCTGGGCAAAGACAAAGGTTCGTTGGTGGTGATGGACCCCGATACCGGAGACCTGTTGGCAGCCGTGAGTTATCCGTGGCCCGCACCCGCCCAGTTCAGCGCTCTGCAGGCTGAGCCGGCGCAGGATGTAGACGATGCACAATTGCAAGACCGTGCGCGCTATGGCCTTTATCCGCCAGGGTCGTCATTCAAGATTGTCACGGCCATCGCGGCGCTAAGGAAGGATCCCGCGCTGGCTCAGCAGCGGTATGGCTGTATTCGTCTGCCAGATGGCCGTTCCGGAAATTTCGTCGGCCAATCGAAACGGCCCATTCGCGATGACGTGCAGGACCGTAATCCGCACGGCTCGGTGGATATGGAACGCGGCGTGACCGTCTCCTGCAATGCCTACTTCGCGCAACTGGGCGCGTACAAAGTGGGCGCTCGCGGGCTGTTCGATACGGCCGCGCTGTTCGGCATCCAAACGGCCAGCCCGAATACCTGGGAGGAGCTTCGCAAGGTTTTGCCGCAGGCTTCTTACGGGCAAGGCCAAGTTGTGGTGTCGCCGTTTCAAATGGCGCGCGTGGCTTCCGCCGTTGCTAATGGCGGGCTGGCGGTGCAGGGCCGTTGGGTGATGGACGATAGCAATGCACGTACGCGCGAGCCGGTGCGTGTGATGCAGCAGGCGCAGGCGCAACAGTTGGGCAGCTTCATGCGCGAAGTGGTGACCGCGGGCACGGGCAGGTCTCTGGCCAGCCTGCCGGTATCGCTTGCCGGCAAGACGGGAACGGCAGAGCTTGCGGGCGCGGCATCGCATGCCTGGTTTATCGGCTTTGCTCCATACGGAGCCGCGCCCAAAGCCAAGCGCATTGCGTTCGCCGTGCTGGTGGAAAATGGTCAGTATGGCGGCGCGGCCTCCGCTCCTATTGCGGGAGAAGTGGTGCTTGCGGCGCGAGACTTGGGTTTAATTGGGAGCGGAAAATGAAGTCGCTGGAATCTGTGGATCGCTGGCTGGGCCGGCACTTTGAACGCTGGAGCGCAAACCTGGGCGGTGGCGATCACCCCAAAGAGGCGCTGGAGATTCGCCGCGAAATTCTTTCAGCCATTGGCGGCAAAGTGGAGCCGAAGGGCCAGGGCGAATACATCTTCCCTTATAGCGACGTGACGGTGACGCTGGCGCCGCGCGACGACGAACAGCGTGCCACCTTCGAAGCCGCCTTTGTGGACGACGATGGCTTGCAGAGTCAGGCCCGCGACATGTTGCGCGATGCGGGCTGCCAGGCCGATGCCGTAAATGTTGCCATCGAGTTCGTGGATGACCCTGCCGCGCCGCCCTATCGACTAGCCTTCAAGCGTGTGGAAAAGCCTGCGAAGGGCGCTGCGGTCACGGCCGCGAAACTGCGTCCCACGGCATGGCTCTACGTGGTGAAAGGCAGCGCGGAGCGTCCGGAATATTTCATCGGCAAAGACCTTGTCTACTTGGGTCGCCTGAAAGAAGTGACCGCTAAGTCCGGTGGCCTGCGCCGCCGCAATGACGTTGCCTTCAACGATGAGGAAAATACGGTCAGCCGCGAACATGCCCACATCCAATTCGAAGATGGCAAGTTCCGGCTGTTTCATGACAGCGGAGAAATTGGCACACGTCTCTTTCGCGACGGGCGCGTGGTGGCCCTGCCTGCTACCGGCAGCCGCGGCACGCAGCTTATCAGCGGCGATGAAATTCATTTAGGCGATGCGCGTCTTCGGTTCGAAATGGGCGATTAGGCGGCTGTAAGATCTCAGCCAGCTGGACGACTACAGTTAGAGAAAGGACGGAATGGTCGAACTGCGCGAGATCATCGACGTCCATTCGGCCATGGTGCGCCGCATCGCGACCGTCTATGAACGCGATCCCAGCAGGGTGGAAGATCTGACGCAGGAAGTTTGGATTGCGGTGTGGCAGGCTCTTCCGTCGCTGCGAACCCCGGCCACCCTTCGGGGCTATATCGCCCGAATCGCGCAGAACATATGCGTGACACACGTGCGCTATTCTCTGGTGCGGGCCACCCAGCCCTTGAGTGGCGTGTGGCCCGATCCCACGCCCGGTTTGGAAGATAAGATGACTCACGCCTCGCGGCTGAATAGCCTGTTGGAAGCCGTTCGCAGCCTTCCTGAAAATTTGAAGGCGGTGGCAACTCTCTATCTTGAAGAGATGACGGTCCCGGAGATCGCTCGCGCGCTGGGCATCAGCGAAAGCAATGTCTCGGTGCGTCTGCACCGCGCAAAGTCGGCTATGAAACTCAGTGCCGGAGGGCCGTCATGAATGCTTCAACACCGCCTGATCCGCTCGTCTCTCTCTGGCAAAATACACCGAAACCCGACACAGGCAGCCTTCTATTCGCACTTGACCGGCAGCGCCAACTGCACCGGCGGCTGAACCGGACTTTGTGGGCGTTGCTATGCGGCGTCGGAATCCTGATCGCCTTCGAAGAAGCCACCGGCCGCGTCAACACAAATGGCGTCCTGAGCGGGATGTGGTTGCTGGGCCTTGGAATTGGCTTCGTTCTTATGCGGCGATCTCAAGTGAACCGGTCCCAGGTCCTCACGATGGATATGGCCGGCCTTTTGAAATCGACAATCGCGCGGGCGAAGAAGGATCTTTTCCTCGCACGCTGCCTCTACGCCGGCGTGCCTTGCGGCGCCGTTGCCAGCTACATTATTCTGAAGCTCGCTGGTTTCGGCTCATCGCCGTCGGCAAATGCCGCCGGTCCGCGATTGAGCGCGATTCAAACAGCCGCAGGCATAGTCGCGCTGCTGATCATGATAATTGCCGGCGTCATCCTGGCTCGTTCCAGACGCCTTCAGGTTCAAGACCTTACTAAGAAGCTAACGTCAATCGCGGAAGACGTGTAAGATTTGAGCGCCTGGCGCGACTGGGTTACTGACGCATGCCCGCAAGGTCAGCGCGATCCAATATTTGGGGAGCAGTATGTTTAAGCCATTCAACGCGAACTTCATCACGGCTATTTGCACAGGCTGCGCACTGGTTGCGTTTGCCTTTCTGAAAGTCTATATCGACGTACCGGCTGCCACGCTCTACTTCGCGGCCGCCGCCATCTGTTTGTTTCCTGTACTCTACGCGCCAGCTCGGCGAAAGCAATGTCGAGACAAGACTTCGAAGGCGCGCTGACTAAATTCCAGCGAACCAGGCATAGCTGCCGCCCGGCCATGCCTTTTCCGGGCGATCGGTAACCGTGATGCGGTCAATATACTTGACGCTCTTGTAACCCAGTTGCCGCGGCACGCGCATACGCAAAGGTCCGCCATGCCCCGTGGGAAGATCCGCGCCGTTCATCGAATAAGTCAGCAGAGTTTGCGGATGCAGAGCGTCGCTCATATCGATACTGTCTTCCCAGCCCTTCTCAACCGATGTGTAAACGATGTACTTGGCTTGAGGGTGAATGCCCACGCGATTCAGCACGTAGGCAAGGGGAACGCCAGCCCACTCCGCGATGTATGACCAGCCTTCTTCGCACGCAAGATGCGTGATTTGCGAACGCGTGGGAAAGGTCTTCAGCTCCGCAATTGAAAACGTAGCGGGCCGGGCTACCATGCCATCGATCGACAATTTCCAATTGGCGAATGCTTCGCGCTCCTGGCGTTTGAAATCGCCCGATGCAAGGATCGGTCCGTTGACGAATGGCTTCGAAGAAATCTGGTCCCGCGAAAATTCGCGCGCCATGGAGTGCCGCGTAAGCAGGCGCTGGGCGGCGTATGTGAGCGTCTCGCCAGGGCCATAGACACCGCCGCTATCTGGCGGCAGCAGACCATACCGGCCCGCGAGTTTGGAGGCAATACTCAGGCCGGCCAATCCGGCTGCGGCGCCCAGACCGGCGTTCAGAAGCTTGCGTCGCGAGGCGTTCATAGGTTCTCAGCTTCGATTGTCTTGGGGCCCAGCGTGATAGCGCGCATGCGAGAGCGGAAGCCCGATAAATAGACCATCAGCACATGCACCAAAACAAAAAGGACCAGCACGATGGTGCAGAAGAAATGGATGGTGCGCGCGGATTGTTGGCCTCCCAGCAAACTGACCGTCGCCGGGAATGCGGATGTAAAAGAGGGCGACATAGCGAGGCCAGTCCAAATCATGAGCGGGAAAATCAAAAACACCACGCTCAGGTAAGTAAGTCGCTGGAATAAGTTGTAAGACGAACCGGCGGACGGATGGAAGCGTAGATGATCGCGGAACGAGTCAGTTATTGCATGCCAAGCAAGGTGCTCACGAACCGGGAGAAGGTGCTTGCGAAAGTGGCCGTTGCGTAGACTCGCCGCGCCGTATAGCATGCCGGTGAACACAAGGAACCAACCGGCCTGAAAGTGCAGGTAGCGACTCCAGCCATTCTGATCCTTGAGAACATAGCCATAGCCTGTGGGGACGGTGGGGCGCGAAGCTGGAATTGGAATGCTAAATAGCGGCGAGACGTTGATGTTACCCGTTTCGCCCCAGTAAAAACGCGGGTGGGAGATGACAATCTCCACGCCGCTGATGAGCAATGCCACAAACAGCAGAGTAGTAAACCAGTGAGTAATGCGGACAATCAATGTGTGGCGCGGAGACCCTGCGGGAAGAGAGATTGCCACCAGTCAAGACTAACAGAGTTCTGCCTAAATTAAGGCCGCTGCCCCGTTTTCAGCAGCAAGGCTTCTATTTCGCCATGCCCCTTCTTCCGCGCCCACGCAAGCGGCGTAGCCCAGGGCGCCCCGCCCCGATTGGGATCGGCTCCCCGCTGCAACAAGAACTCCACCATAGCCGTTTCGCCCCAACGTGCGGCGCAACCAAGCGCAGTCGACCGATACTCCTCGTCCACGGCATCAATGTCCGCTCCGTGTTCCAACAGCAACCTGGCCTTTTCGATATGCCCGTCGGCCGCGAAATAATGCAGCAAAGAAAAGCGCTGCCAGTTCATTTGATTCGGGCTCATCCCGCGGGAAAGCAGCAGAGCGCCGATCGCGGTGTGCTTGAAGTAGTATTGCGGTCCCCACTTGCAAATGTCGGGAACACCCGCCCCCTTGCGAAGCAGTAACTCGATCATCTCCACGCTGCCATCGTTTGCCGGTCGCGCCAGGATGCCTTCTCCCCAAAACATCAGAGGATCGCGCGCCAATTCCGGATTCCGGCTAAGTATCCGCTCAACCTCCGGCGTGTCATTATCGCTAATGGCTGTCATCAGAACCATCCGGCCGCCCGTGTCGTCATGCGCGCCGTGGGCAAGCAGCAACCGATGCAGCTCCGGGTACTTTCTAGCTTGAAACAAGGCGCTGCCGCTCGATTCCGGCGACGTGTTCGGATTCGCGCCATGGTCTAGCAGCAGCTTCGCCATCGAGGGCCGGTTATGATAGACCGCAGTCCAAAGCGCCTGGCCTAGCGGGGCGCCCTCCACCGGCAGGCTCGGATCGGCTCCGTGCTCTAGCAGCAGCTTCACCATCTCCAGATCGTCGCGTTCCGCGGCCGCGGATATCGGGCGTTGATGGCACGTATCTTCAAAATTGGCGAGGCTAGAATCTTTTGCAAGCGCGCGGCGAAGGTAGTTCATGTCGCCGGTCACGGCGGCCAAATAAGTGTTGTAGGCGGCTCCTCGCGCCAGCAGCGCTTGAACCAGCGTGCCTCCGCCGGCGGACTCGCCATCTTCATGCCGCAAAGCACAATGAATCGCGCGCCGGCCATCCACGCGAACGGCATCTACCTTCGCTCCCGCATCGAGCAGGGCGTGGACGGCATCGAGATGTCCACCCTCTGCCGCCTGGTGGAGCGCTGTATCGCCGGTGTCTTTGCTGACCAACGCCAATCTTGGATCAGCGGCCAAACCCGCTTGGATCGTCTGCAAATCGCCTGACTTCGCCGCGTCCAGAAATGCCTCTATGCCCTCGCTAAGCGGGAACTGTTGCGCGGCAATTTCACGAAGAGCGCCCGCCAGTTCCGCGTAGTCACGGTCCTGCGCCATGGTGAGAAGCGTGTCGAGGAAGCGGTGCGTCTGGTAGTGCGGATTGGCTCCCCGGCTCAAGAGAAGCCGAACCACTTTCAGTCGCCCTTCCCGCACGGCGAAGTGCAGTGCGTTCGTGTAGTTGTAAGTGCCGTGTACCAATTCCGGCCGCCGCTCCAGCAACGCCTCAGCCTGAACCGGGTCGCCACTTACCGATGCTTGAAACAGATTCCAAAGATCGTCCTCTTGCAGATCGACAGGTCTGATCAACGATCCTCCTTCATGCTTGACCTGTCAAGCGGAGAGAACACTTTCTTTGTGAGCTTCCGCGGCGCGTGGGCCGCCCGTCGCAACGATAGGAAGCGAGACACGGAATACCGATCCCTCCCCTATGACGCTTTCCACTCCGATGATGGCATGGTGCGTCCCAGCAATCCAACGGGCGATGGACAATCCCAATCCGGCGCCGCCGTCGTCTCTGCTTCTGGCGCGATTGGCGCGGTAGAAACGTTCGAAAATCCGCTCGGTATCTTCGGGCGCAATGCCGGCGCCGGTATCTTTCACTTCACACACAACGCGCCCATCGCAGCTATGGGTGCTGACGCAGATCTTGCCCCCGGCGGGCGTGTACTTGATCGCGTTATCCAGAAGAATCAACCACAGTCGCTTGAGGTGTTCGGGGTGAGCCGCAACCATGACCGCCTCCTCCTCCTGTTCGTACTGTAGAGCAAGGTTCTTTTCACTCGCCACTGGCGCCATGCACTCGCAAGCTTGCGCAAGCTGTTGGTGCAGGTCGAGAGGCTTTAAAGATAGCGCCAAAGTGGAGGAATCGGCGCGTGCCAGGCGCAGCATATCGTCCAGCAGAATCGTATTCTTTTCGCTTTCCCGCAAGATGCGGTGCAGGGCTTCGCGGTAGGTATCGGCGTTGCCATTGGTTCGCAGCAGCGCCACTTCAGAGGTCATTCGAATGAGCGCAACGGGCGTTCTCAATTCATGCGATGCGTTCGCGGTGAATTGCGAAACATGCCGGAAGGCGTCTTCGATGCGGCCCAGCATGCCGTTGATCGTCTCCGCCAAATCACGCAACTCATCGGCGCTATCCGGCACGGCGAGCCGCCGGCTGAGGTCGGCCGCGGTGATGGAGCGGGCCGCGAACGTCATTTCCGAAACGGGGCGAAGCGCTCGCTTGCTGATGAAATATCCAACCATGGCGGCGGCGGCAAGCACGATGGGCGAGGAGGTGAAGACCAACAGGCGGAAGCGCAGAAGCAGTTCTTCGGCAAGCGTCAGGTCCGTCCCCAGCGAGAGAAGGTAGTCCCTTCCCGCGCCCTTCCAACGCGCGGTAACACGGCGCTGCGGAACGGAACTGCCGCCAATCATACCGTCGCCGCGATAGATGATCTGTCCGTCAGCATCCGTGATTTTGAGAAGGTGCGGTTGCAGCGCCGCATGTTTCGCCAGTTCGCTCTGAAGCTTGGGAAGCGAGCGCCGGCCGACATGTTCGCTCAGAAAATCTTGCACGCCCGCCAGGCGCGCTTGCATCTCGCGATCCAAAATTACTTCGATTCCGGCGCGCACGGAATAATAGGCCCCCACTTCCAGTAACAACGTTGAGGCGCAGAACACGGCGCAATACACAAGCGTAAGGCGCGTGCGAATCGGCAACGTCAAAGATACTCCGGGCGCGCTTCCAGCTTGAATCCAAAGCCGCGTACGGTCTGGATCAATTTTTCCGGATGAGACTGATCCACTTTGGATCGCAGGCCGCGGACATGAACGTCGATACTGTTCTGCTCAATAACCGCGCGGCTGCCCCAGAGCACCCGTCCGATCTCCTCGCGCGAGACAACTTGTCCGGCATTGCGCATCAACGCTTCAAGCAGCAGATATTCAGCTTTGGTAAGAAACACGGGCTGCCCATTTCGTGAGGCCGTGCGAGTTGCCGTGTTCATTGCCAGATCCGCAAAGCGTAGCGCGACATCCGGTGTGAGGCCACGCCGGGTGAGCGCCCGGAGACGCGCCAGAAGCTCAAGGAAAGAGAATGGCTTGGTCAGATAATCGTCAGCGCCGGTGTCGAGACCGGTGATGATGTCCGCCGTGCCGTCAAGCGCGGTCAGCATCAGGATGGGAGTCTTGATGCTGTCTGCGCGCAACTGCCGGGTCACTGAGTAGCCATCCATCGAAGGCAGCATCACATCCAGCAGGATGGCGTCATAACTGGTCTGCCGGGCCATTTCCAGGCCCTTAGGTCCGTTATGCGCCACCGCTACACGGTACAGTTCCTGCTCCAGGCCCTGCTGCAGCACCTGAGCCATTTCGATGTCGTCTTCTATAATCAGCAGGTTCTTGTTCACGTTTGAGTATTAGTTCGATACCACAAGCACCGTGAAAGTGCCTTCCTTAACGCTGCGCTTCGGCCTGCCGTTCGGGTCGGCGGAAGGACTAACCAGCATTTCCGCGGCTGGAAGAAAAATCTTCTTCGTCTTGGAATCGAACGCCATGGTCTTGGCGCTGATTTGGGTGGTCACGGGGCCCAGGTCTTCGTAAACATCGGCGCTCTTCTGGTGAATCACGGTGAGTGTGCCATCGCCGCCGTTCGAGGCGAAGATCATGTGCGCATCGGGATCGAAGCCCGCGAAATCGACGCCCGGGCCGATGGGGAATGTCTGAACGATGTTGCCATTCGATGCGTCCATGACCAGCAGGCTCTTGCTGCGGCAACCGATGAAGAGGCGGTTGTTTTCCGCATCGAAAGCGAGCCCCGTGGGCGTCTTCGCGTCACCTAGCGGGAAGCGCTGCTTCACTTCGAGCGTCTTCGGATCGAAAGAAGCAACTTCATTCGTATCTTCCAGGTTGACGAAGAGCACGCCATCGCGGCCCTGGACCATCTGTTCGCCGTCGCCGCCGATCTTCACAGTGCCGGCCAGCTTGCCGGTTGCTGCATCGATGGCGGTAATGTCGTGCGATCCATGGTTGTTCGTGAAGATGCGCTTCGAAACGGAGTCATAGAAGATGCCGTCAGGACCTTCGCCGACATCGATCTTCTCAATCAGCTTGAGAGTCTTCGTGTCGAAGATGGAAACTTTGTTTTCTTTCCCGTTGCTGGTGAACCCGCGATTGCCGGGCGCGATGGCGATGCCGTGAACCCCGGGGGTATCGGGAATCGAGCCGACGATCTTTCCGGTATCGGCATCCATCACTTCCACTTGCGTGGCGTGCGAGAGATAGAGGCGGCGCGCGGCGCTATCGATGGAGATGTAATCCCATCCGTTGGTGCTCTGGTTGACAGGATAGCGCGCAGTTACTTTGTAAGCGGTTTCGGCTTGCAAAGCCAGGGCGGTGAAGGTGAGAGCGAGTAGTTGGATTTTCATTTGTAAGTGCCTTTTAGAGTTTAGAAGAACAAACGCAGCGCGAGTTGAAATTCGCGCGGCGTGCCACTTCCGGTTGCATTGGAGCCGTTGACGGTGGTGGTGATCTGGCCGAAGCTGCCGCTGGAGAAATTGCCCACGGGGTCGCCGAACTGTGCTCGGTTGAAGATGTTGAACCCTTCAGCGCGGAAGGCCAGCGAGAAGCGTTCGGTGAGCAAAAAATTCTTGGTCAGCGAGACATCCGCCTGCCAGAAGTTGGGGCCACGTACCAGGTTGCGGCCCGCGTTGCCGAACGTGCCATCGGCCGGCGTTTGGAATGCGGATTTGTCGATCCAGTTAAAGATCGATTGGTTGGCGGGAATTACCGGGACGCCACCCACATAATTCGGGCGCTGAAACGAAGCGCCGTTCGATACGGAGTTTCCATCCGGTAGCGAAGCCGCCGTGCGCGCCAGAATTACGTTAACGGGATTGCCGGTGCGAAATGTACCGATGCCGCTGAACTGCCAACCGCCTAAGATTCGGTCGGCAATGCCGCCGCCAGTCATAAACTTGCGCCCTTTACCGAAGGGAAGTTCATAGACGGTGTTCGAAGAAAACACCTGGCGCACATCGTAGTTCGAGCTGGCTACTTCGCAACTGCGACAAGCGTTGTTCTCCGCGTAATCCGCCTCGCCGCCGCCGTTAGGGCCGTCGTTAATGGCATGAGACCACAGATAGTTGGCCTGGAACGAAACGCCATTGTGAAACTGGCGCACCAGCGACGTCTGCCATCCGTTGAAGTGGTTGTTGCCGGTGGCATCTTTGCTATCGATGGGGCCAAATCCGGCGATGGGCCGGGTGCGCGTAACCGGATCGAGCAGGTTCTGATACGAACGATAGAACTGATGGTAGCCGTGATATCCGATGTAGCCTGTATCGAGCAGGAAGCTCATCGGAAGCACGGTTTGAATCTGCAAACCCCATTCCTGAACCGTGGGGTCATGCCGGTTGCGCTGCAGAGCGCGCGGCGTCACATCCTGGACGGAAGCAAGTGCGTAGAACCGGTCGGCGGGAAAGCTGAGTGTTGGAAAATTGGAACTGGTGATGGTGTAGCGAAGAGTGTAATTGTCGCTCGGCGCATTCAGATCACCCAATTGGCCTTCGCCCTTGTAAATTCCGAAACCGGAACGAATCACTGTCTTGCCGCCCAGCATTTTGGGCGACCAGGCAAAACTCACGCGCGGTTCCAGATTGCTGTAATCCGGATTCGTAAAATTGCCACCGGGCGCGCAGAACTTGTAGCCGCAGGACTTCACATCGAACGACAAAGAGCGGCCATACTTTTCGTGGAAAGAGTTGAAGAATTCGTACCGCATGCCAAGGTTCAACGTCAGCTCCGGCTGTATTTTCCACGCATCTTCTATGTATCCGAAGTAAACCGTCTTATACAGACCATGCGTCGGCACGCCGCCGATCAAATTTACCTGATCCACCTGATTGGCCTGGAAGGCGGCCAGCGAGGAATAGATGATTCCATTTTCGGACGGCTGGCTGTAATTGTAGAGAATGCGCTTGATCTCTACGCCCGCTCGAATCGAATGCACGCCGCGATTCCAGGAGTAATCGTCTTTCAGAGAGTATGTGGTGGGCGATCCCACGGAGCCCGATGCCTGGTTCAGTTTTTCCAGACCGGGCACGGCGATCGAATTTACCAGGCCAGTCTGCCGGAAGAAGTTACTATCGGTGGTCCCCTGCCTGTGCACACGGTTCACGCCCAGCTGTATGACGTTAAAAGTTGTGGGCGAGAAGACATGCGACAGATTCAAAGTGCCGTTCATGGGAGCCGCTTCCGATAAAGACTTATCGAGCAGCTTTCCGCTGGGCGACGTGATCAGCACCTGGTCGATGTTGTAGCGCGCGTAAAAGTTTGTGCTGTCGGAGAGGCGATGGTCGATGCGAATGAGCCCGGAATCTTCATTGCTGGTAAGGCTGCCGGTGCTAACTAGTTGCGATGTAGTGGCGTTCAACGCGCGGTTCCCGTTGGGATAAGCCTTAACGATAGGAGCGAGCGCGGGCGACTGCGCCAGGATGGTGGCGCGAAACGCTTCGCTCGGAACATTGCCGATCAGAGTGGTGCCCACTCGCTGGCGCAGACCTTCATAAGCGGCAAAAAAGAAGGTGCGGTTTTTGACGATGGACCCGCCGGCGCTGGCCCCGTATTGATTCAGGCGAAGCGGAGGAAGAACATGGGGATCGAATGGCCCGCGAGCGCTGATGGCATCGTTGCGCAAATATTCGAACGCGCTGCCATGGAAACTGTTCGTGCCGGATTTTGAGATAACTTCCACCTGCCCGCCGCTGGTGCCACCCGTACGGGCTCCGTAAAGCACGGTATCGACTTTGAATTCGTTGACCGCTTCAGAGGAAATCTGCAGCCGGTAGCCCGCGTTGGGAGCCTGGTTCGAAATGCCCGTCGCATCTACGCCATCGAAGCGAAAGTTGTTATCGTCGCCACCGCGTCCGGCGAAGCGAATGGATTTCTGGGTGCCTCCGCCGCTATCGATCGCGCCGGGAACAAGCGCCATCAGCGCGGTCCAGGCGCGGCCGTTAATAGGGAGACTCTGCACTTGCGAAGAACTCAGCACGCCGCCTACTGTGGCGGAACTCTGTTCGAGCGCGGGCGTGGCATCCACCACGCTGATCTCCTGTGTGCTGGTGGCAATTTGAATGCGCGCATTGATGGTGCGAACCTGTCCGACAACCAGCTGGAATGTCTGCACTTCTTCGGTCTGAAACCCGGGCTTGCCGATCTTGAGCCGGTAGAAGCCGACCAGCAGACCGGGGCTGGAGTAAGACCCCGAATCGTTCGTCGTCACCACTGAGTGGAAGCCGGTGGCGTTGCTGTCGATGGAGATGCTGGCGCCGGCGATGGGGGCATTCGAAGCATCCGTTACAGTGCCGGTGATTGTGGCGCGATCCTCCTGTGCTGGGGAGCAAACCACGAACAGACTCGCTAGAGCTAAGATTGCGGAGATTCGTCTCATGGCGATTCGGGTTCCTTTGAGACCTATTGCCGCTTTTCCCAACCGAAGTTGGCCATCATGATGTGGAAGACATCCGTGTTTGAGATGTACCCTTTCACGCGTTCGGAACCGGGGCCCATGGCCAGCACCGGAACCTCTTCCGCTGTGTGCTCATCTTCGAGCGATACGGCGGACGTGATCTTCTTATAGTCCGAATCCTTCGCCGTCTCGGTGAGGTTCTCGCCCTTGATACGAAGGTCGTAAGAATGATCGGCGGTGAAGAGAATCAGGGTGTTGCCGCGGGTGGTTTCAGCCGCCTTCGCGACCGCTTTATCCAGCAACAGAACACGCTGGAGTGACTTGCCGCTCTTGCCGAGGTGACAATCGGAGTGAGCGATCAGGAGGAAACCTTTCGGGTTCTTCGATAGCCGCCGCACGGCCTGTTGTACAGCTTCGTCGATGTCGAAATTTTCGTCATCCACCAAAGCAATCACGCGGTCGTTGGCGCCGTGCATCTCTGAGACGGCGGCCAGCGAATCGACGTATGTATAACCCTTAGCCGCAATCTCCGCTTTCAAATCATGGCCGCCAATGGCTGTGACTTCGTCGAAAATTTTCTTTCGGCCCGTGCCGATCACCACGTCGGGCCCGTTGCCGAACTTGGTGTTCAGCATCTGCTCAAAGATGGCTCCGGATTTGCCCCGGTTGTTGATGTGAGCGTAAAAGGAAGACACCGCCGCTCCGGAAACGCCGGTCTTGTCGTCGTTCGAAATCACACCGGTGGAGAGGCCCTGTTCTTCGGCGTACTCAAGAACGGTCTTGTAAATTTCGCCATCCTTCACGTCTCTTTCGGAATCGGCCGACATGGACATTACGCCGTTGCGCGTCTTGTGCCCGGTGGCCCAGGCCGATGCGCAGGCCGCTCCATCGGTCACCCATTGGCGCGCCGACGACGTGTCGGCCAATGCCAGATTCGGCATCTTCTGCACAAAGAGGGCTTGCGGCTTGCCGTAGCCATAAATGCTGGCGGCATTCAGGCTGGAAACACCGGCGCCGTCTCCGATAAAAAGGATAATGTTTTTCGCTTGTCCAAACGCGGAAGCAGCGGAAAACACCACTCCCAGAAACACTACTAGAGCCGATCTGTTCATAAGGTTCCTAAGTTCGGGGAAATTGCAGGCTGTTCGTTGGAAGGGAAATGGAGCGTGAATGAAGTGCTGACTGACTCCTACCGAAAGGAGTCTAACAACGAAGGCGTGAACAGGACGTTACGAATTGCTGAGGATTCGCCGCTGGTATCGTGAACGTTGTGTAAACGCGAATTTTAATCGATGCTGGTTTTGAGCACGAACAAGCCGGGGTGTGCGGAAAGAGCAAGTCGCGAAAGAGAGGGTAAGCGTATCGGCCTGGATCACGAGCGCGGCTCGCGAAGCCCTGCAGCGGCGCGCCGGCTTGGCCGCCGTCGCCCTGTGGGAAAAACAGCACGGACACCTTAGCGCGGAAGAGATGACGGAAGCCCGGCGCAACGTGCAAGCGCAGATCCGAGCATCGCCAAAGGGCCGGCGTCCAGCGTGAGTTCCGTCGTTTACGACGCCGCCGTCCTCGTAGCTGCGGACCGAAACGATCGGCGGGTGTGGGCGGAACATTAGGCGCGTTTGGAATTTGGCATGATTCCGCTTGTTCCCACACTGGTGATCGCCCAGGTTAGCCGCTCTCCACGACAGGCCCAACTGCGGCGATTCCTGACCGGGTGCGCGAATCGTTCCCTTCGGTGAGCGGGAAGCGCACGAAGCTGGGCGGCTGCTTGGCTTGACCAGAACAGCCGATGTGGTCGATGCGGGTGTGGTGACGACAGCTCTTCGACAAAGAGCGATCGTTCTCACGGGCGACCGGGCCGACATAGAGCGGCTGGTGAGGGCGTCCGGTCGCACAGTTGCCGTGGTCAGTGTTTGACGTGGGCCTTATAGGGGAGAGTGCTTTGTCTCCGTTGCCGAAGCGATGCCGGAGGTGGCTTTCGCTGGTACGGGAGACCATGAATTACCATCACGGGCTATAGTTGTCCATGGCCAACAACATATGTGAACACTGCGGCGGTTCACAACTCATCGGCGGTCTCACTGTTTCTGCTTCTGGTGGTGGGGGTGACGTACATCCCGGCCAGATAGCCCGCGACTAGTCCGGCCGCGTTTACTTTGACCGCGCTAGAGACGCACCAAAGAACGGCAATCTCCGCTAAGGGTACAAGCCGCTCACGCTATGGGTAGGCGCGTCACACCTATTTCGCCGGCATCCAGAAAGGTTCCACGGTAGCCACGAAACCCACCGGCACATTCTTGATAAAAGTTTTCAGCCATACAGCGCAATTCTCCATACCCGGCTGCTCGGAAGGAATATGCCCCACCAGAATGAGCGCCTTCTTCTTCCCTTGCGTGGAGGCGTCGCTCACGTACTCAATCGTCTCCCACTCCGGCACTTCCCCGATGATCAGCACTTCCACCGCACCGCGCTGCAGCGCCTTACGATGCCCCGCCGTGCCGCCCGCGCCAGGCTGCAAAGCAATGGTCGTAACCTTCATCTCCTTCGCACCCACCACGCGTAATGCCTTCGTGCCAAGCTTCGCTTTCACCTCGGCCGCTAAGCGCTCGACAGTGGTCTCGGGAATCGTCACCAAACGCGTTTCCGCATTGTAGCGGTCCTGCCAACCGAGCGCGCCCAGCACGCCTTCCATGATGCCGTCAGGCCGGCGCAGGTGCCAGTGATCGTGGAAGCGCCACACCACCATGTGGTGATCGCGAATGAACTTTTCCTTGTCCGCCCAAACGGCGTCCTGTTCCTGTGCAAACGTATCCACCTTGTCCAGATGGCTATAAAAAGTGGGCTCGTGCGTGATCACCAGATTCTTGTTCTCCGCCGCCGCGCGACGCAGCACGTCGAAGGTGGCCATCATGGTGGTGGCAATGCCAGTCACCGGCGTGTTCGGGTCACCGGCCTTGATGGTGTCCACCGTCTCGGCGCGCCAGGGTACGCCGACGTGCGCCTTGATCTGTTCAATTACCTGCGCGGCCGTGGGGGCTACCGCCTGCTGCGCCGGGCAAAGTACGGCGCCTGCGACAAACAAGAGTCCCAGTGCGAAACGGCTCATCGTTCGATCCCCGCGCGGCCAGCGTTGCAGGGCACCGGCCGGCCTATACTTGAAAGTGCACTTTGCACGAAATTTTGGGTGGTCTTCATAGTGACAACAGGGTTCTTGACCTGGGATGCAAAGGCGGTAGCTTCGACGCAAGCCTTTACCCGCCGTATGTCGTCCGCTTCGATCTTGCTCCCCCGGCGCCTTCATCTCATCCTTACGTTATTGGCGATGCTGCACACTTGCCCTTTAAGAACGCTGCCTTCGACGCTGTTGTTGCAAACCATAGCTTAGAGCACTTCGAACGTCTGGCCAAGGCACTATCTGAAATTCGTCGCGTGATTCGCCCCGGTGGCGCGTTCTATTGTGCTGTTCCGGATGCCAGCACCTTTTCCGACCGCCTTTATCGCTGGCTCTCTCACGGTGGAGGCCATGTGAATGCCTTTCGCTCGCAATCGGAAACCGCAAAGCTCTTCGAGCAAGCAACAGGATTGAGACTGGTTGGCGTACGGCTGCTTCTTTCCTCTTTCAGCTTCGCCAACCGGAATAATGAGCGCTGGTCGCGTCGCATCGCTTTACTCGGATGGGGAAACGAAACGTTTCTCGCCGCGCTCGCCTATTCCTGCCGCGTCTGCGACAAGCTATGTGGCACACGGTTCGGTTACTATGGCTGGGCGTTCTACTTCGGCGCCGTTACTGCGCCCATAGAAACAACGGTGTGGACGAATGTCTGTGTTCGTTGTGGTTCAGCTCACCCTCAACATAGTCTCAGAACAACTGTCTCCAACTGGCCGTTTCTGCCACCTCGTTACAGCTGTCCTTCCTGCGGAGCAATGAATTTCGCTTCACCCGATATCCCGAACTAGATATCAATCGGTCACCGCATCGCGAAGAAATTGCGCAGCTTCTTCGGGCGGCGTCGGATTGATATAAAAGCCCGTACCCCATTCAAAGCCCGCCACCTTGGTCAACTTCGGAATAATTTCAATGTGCCAATGATAATGCGCCATGGCCTTCTCCTGCACCGGCGCGGTGTGGATCACGAAATTGAACGCCGGGTTTTCCAACACCTTGTCCATCTTGCGCAGCGTTCCGCGCAGCGCCCGCGCCAAATCCTTCACCTCGCCCGCATCGATGGTCTCGAAGTGAGATTCATGCCGCTTCGGCACAATCCAAGTCTCGAACGGGAAACGCGCGGCATACGGCTCCATCACCAGAAACTTGTCTGAATCTGTCACCACGCGCGTGCGCGATTTCGCTTCCTGCCGCAGCATGTCGCAAAAAATACATCGCTCTTTAAATTGGTAATAGCGCCACGATCCTTCGATCTCTTCCATCACGCGCTTCGGAATCACGGGCAGCGCGATCAGCTGCGAGTGAGCATGTTCAATGCTCGCGCCAGCCGCTTCGCCATGATTCTTGAAAAGCAGCACATAGCGAAGCCGATGATCGTTCTTCAAATCGTTCACGCGGCTGCGCCAGGCCCAGATCACGGCCTCCATGCGCCCTTCCGGCATGGTGGCCAGCGTCTCGGTATGCACGGGCGTTTCAATAATCACCTCATGCGCGCCCAGGCCGTTCATCTTGTCGTATAGCCCCTCCGCATCGCGGTCGTGCGAGCCTTCAATGCCCAGCACTGGAAATTTGTTCGGCACCACGCGGACCTGCCATGCCGCGCCTTCGCGGGCCGCGTAAACTTCCGGCACTGTCTTAGTTTCGTTGCCCGGGCAGAACGGGCAGAAGCGGTTCGTGAAAGGCGCGGCGTGCTCGCGGCTGAAATCGGTGGGCCTGCGCGCGCGATCGGTAGCGATGATCACCCACCGTTCGGTGACGGGGTCTTTGCGAAGTTCTGGCATCAGTTCAAATCCTGCCGCGAATCGGCCAGCAGAGCGGAGCGCCGTTTCAGATAATCCTCAATCGCTTCGGCAAGTGGCGGCATGGCCGGGATGCCTGTTTCTTCCAGGCGCTTATTGGCCAGCGCGGAAAATTTTGGCCGGCGCGCGGCGGTGCGATATTCACGTTCGTTGGTCGGTTGCAAGGCGGGCTTCAATCCTGCTTTTTCAAAAATGAGCGCCGCATACTGGAACCACGATATCGGCGTGCCGCCACCCAAGTGAAACACGCCGCAGCAGCCTTGTTCCAAAAGGTCTATCGTCTTCGCAGCCAGCCACGGCGCATAAGTCGGCGACGCTACATGATCTTCCACCACGCGAATGGGTTGGCCCCCGGCAGCCAGGCGCAGCATCACTTCCAGGAAGTTGCCGCGATTTGTGCGCATGCCCTGCGGCCCGAACACACCGGAGGTACGCACAATCAGCGGCTTCTCCAAATATGCCTGCGCATACAATTCGCCCGCCAGTTTCGACACAGCATAAGCCCCGGTGGGATGCGTCGCGTCGGACTCCGCATAGGGCCGCCCCAGCGTGCCATCGAAAACATAATCTGTCGAAAAGTGAACCAGCCGCGCATCCATCTGCCGGCAGGCTAGCGCCACATTGCGAACGCCCAGCGCGTTGGCTTGAAACGCCGCGGCCGGCTCGCGTTCTGCCACATCCACCTGATTATAAGCGGCTGCATTGAACACCGCCGTGGGGTCGAACTCCGCCACCACGCGTTCGGTGAGCGCGGCATCCGTAATGTCCAGCGCCACGCGTTCATAGCCTTTTACTTCATAGCCGCGCCCTTCCAACTCCCGAACCAGTTCCTGTCCCAATTGCCCGGAACTGCCGAACACCATCGCCCGTTTGGACATAAGGTTCAGGATAGCGAACCGGGGCAATTATTCGAAGCGCGCCGCTAGTTTCAACAGTTCCGGCAGATGATTCAGCGCATGCCGCACACGCATTGTGGTGCGCCAGCCATTGCCTTCCGCGCGGCATTCCACCACTTCGCCCAGCCACAGGCGCTGGTCTGTCTGCAGCTTCACCGGCGCCAGCATCACGATCTGGTTTGGGGATTGAAACACCATGGGCCCACCGTCCCATTCGCTCACCACAGTCTCAAAGCGAAACGGCTTCCGGCCCAGCACCGTGGCAGCCACCACCGTACCCGCGGTCACTTGTTCGGTCACCATGCGCGGCCACCTGCAAGCCACACCACGGCGCTTGCCGAAGCAAGAATCATCAACGCGATCCAGAGCGCCGAAAGCGGCAGCTTCGGCTTCGCCCTTCGCGTCGCCGCCGAAGGTACCAGCGCCGCTGAAAATCTGTCCAGCACGGGCGCCGCCGCCGTCCCGGGCAAGTTGTGAATGGCTAACGCAATCTGCTCACGCCCACGCTGATCCGCAATGTAAATGGTGCCGGAATTCTGGCCGTTCGTACACTCCACCAATTTGCGGCGCAGCGGTTCCGGCACTTCTTCCACGGAACGATACACCTCCGCACCGCCCTTGCCCGACGCGATCAGAATTGTCGATGTCCGCAACACACCCGACACCTCCAGCACTTCGCCCGATTCGTTCTCCTCGCCGCAATGCGGACACTGCTCCCAATGATCGGGATCGTACGCAATCTGGCAGTAAGGGCAATCCATCCGCTTCTCCGCTAATTCTTCCCGGCCAGCGCCGTGTTCACCACCGCTGGTTCGCGCTCGCCGAAGTGCTCCAGCATTACATGAATAAAGCCCAGCGCCGCTTTCGAAAGCGCTTTGTCTTTGCGGTAAATCAAACCTAAATTGCGGAACATGGGCTCCGGCGCCAAGGGCAGCGCACGAATCTTTCCAGCCGCCACTTCTTCCTTGCAATTCGAAACCGCCAGAAACGAAATGCCCAGCCCAGCCATCACAAAGCGCTTCATCATCTCTGTGGAATCCAGCTCCATCGAGACATTCATGCGGTCTTCCACAGCCTCGAACCAGCGATCCAAACGGCTGCGCGTGGTTCCGGATTTCGGCAGCAGCAGCGGGAAATCCGCCACCTGCTCACTCGTGATCGTCGCGAGCTTTTCCAGAGGATGCGCCGCCGGCACAATGGCGCGAATCTCATCGCGATAAATCTCCACCACCTGCACGCGCTTTTCGGGAATGGGCAATTGCGTCAATCCGAAATCGGCAACGTTTTCCATCACGCCTTCCACCACGCGTCCGCCGAAAGACCGGTTCACCTGCAACTGCACTGCGGGAAACTGCTTCTTATATTCTGAGAACACCTGCGGCAGCACATAGATGCAAGTGGCTTCATTCGCGGCAATCACCAACTCCCCGCGCGGCACCAGTTCCAGCTCATGCAGTGAATCCTGCGCGCGCCGCCGCAGATCCAGAATCTGTTCGGCATACTCGGAAAAAATCTTGCCTGCGATGGTAAGCGAAATTCGGCTGCCGAAACGCTCAAACAGGTCAGTCTTGAGCTCCTGCTCCAGTTGGCGTACTTGTGCGCTAATCGCCGGTTGAGTCCGAAAACAGGTCTGTGCCGCTTTCGAGAAGCTCTTCAACCGGACGATTTCGAGAAATGTGTGTAATTGGTCGAAATCCATGATTGCCGTGCCGAATCACAGTTAGGGGTATTGTAGCAGTATGCAATTTGGCGGGAGGCGTATTGCGGCCCTATACAGTGCGATCTCGCTCCTCGGGATTCCGGCGTTCTGCCACACCGGCGCGGACGTGCTTGTGGTGGTGAATCAGCGGTCTTCCGTAAGCCGTCGTATTGGCGATTACTACATCAAAAAACGCGAAGTGCCGCTCACCCAAGTGTGCAAGTTGAACATGCCGCCCGAGGAGGAAATCTCCCGCGAAGCCTTCGACGAAAACATACAGAAGCCCATCGCCGCATTCCTCAAGAAGAACCGCCTGGAGGAAAAGATTCTCTACATCGTCACCACGCTCGGCGTGCCGCTCAAGATTCAGGGCACTATGGCGGAGATGCAGTCTGAAGCCTCTTCCGTGGATTCCGAACTCGCGGCGCTTTACGGCCGTTCGCACGGTCTCGATTGGCCGGTGAAGGGCGCGCTGAAGAACCCATATTTCATGCAAGTTACGCAGCCCTTTCAGCATCCCCGCTTTCCGCTTTATCTGGTCGCGCGCCTGGCCGGCTATTCGTTCGAAGATGTGCAGGGCCTGATCGATCGTTCGCTGGCCGCGAAGAACACCGGCATGCTGGTGCTGGATGCACGCGCCGACAACAACGCGAACGGCAACACCTGGATTCGTTCCGCCGCGCGCGCCCTGCCACCGGAGCGCGTGCTGCTCGAAGATACAGCCAAGGTGCTTTACAACCAGAAGAACGTGATCGGCTATGCTTCGTGGGGCTCGAACGATCCCGACCGGCACCGCCGCGATCTGGGCTTTGAATTCCTCCCCGGCGCCATCACCTCAGAGTATGTTTCCACCAACGCCCGCACCTTCGCCAAGCCAGCCGATTCGTGGAACATCGGCTCCTGGAAAGATGCGCCCTCCACTTGGTTCGCGAACTCGCCGCAGACCTTGACCGCCGATATGGTGCAGGGCGGCGCCACCGGCGCATCCGGCCATGTCTATGAGCCGTACCTTGAGCTAATCGCGCGCCCCGATTATCTCTTCCCCGCTTATTTCAGCGGCCGCACGTTGGGCGAAAGTTATTACATCGCCATGCCCGCTCTTAGTTGGATGAACATCGTGATCGGAGACCCGCTCTGCCGGCTCCGTTGAAATTCAACAAAGTGTTGATCGCCAATCGTGGTGAAATTGCGGTTCGCATTGAGCGCACGTTGCGCGAGATGAGCATCGCCTCCGTCGCCGTATATGTGGGCGCGGACCGTCAAGCGCTGCATGTTCGCAAAGCCGATGAAGCGCGGGAAGTGCCGCGCTATCTGGATGTAGCCGCGCTGATCGATGCCGCCAAAAGTTGCGGCGCCGAAGCCATTCATCCCGGCTATGGATTCCTCAGCGAGAATGCAGCCTTCGCGCAAAGTTGCGAAGAAGCCGGCTTGATCTTTATCGGTCCTCCCTCCAGCGCGATTCGCCAGATGGGTTCGAAAACTGGCGCTCGCGAAATTGCCGCCAAGGCGGGAGCGCCCATCGTTCCCGGCACTCAGCACGGCTTGACCGATCCTGCCGAAGCGCTGCACTTCGCCGCCGAAGCCGGCTATCCCGTCATGCTCAAAGCGGTTGCCGGAGGTGGGGGCAAGGGCATGCGCCGCGTGGATCGCGAAGCCGATCTCGATAGTTCGTTCCGCAATGCTTCAAGCGAAGCCGGCCGCGCGTTCAGCGACCCTTCTATCTACGTTGAAAAGCTGATCGAGCATCCCCGCCACATTGAGATTCAGCTCCTGGGCGACAAGCACGGCAACATGGTTCACCTGGGTGAGCGCGAATGCTCCATCCAACGCCGCCATCAGAAAGTGATTGAGGAGTGCCCTTCGCCGCTAGTCGCCGCCCACCCTGAAATGCGCGATGCCATGGGCGAAGCCGCTGTGCGCGTTGCCCAAATGGCCGGATACACCAACGCCGGCACTGTCGAGTTCCTGGTAGACCAGAACCATAAGTTTTACTTTCTCGAAATGAACACGCGCCTGCAGGTGGAGCATCCCGTGACCGAATTGGTGACCGGCCTCGATCTGGTGCGCCTGCAAGTAGACATCGCGGCCGGCGGCAAGCTTCCGTTCTCTCAGCGCGACATCCGCTGGACCGGCGCCGCGATCGAGTGCCGCATTTATGCCGAAGATCCGGACAACCAGTTCTTCCCTTCCCCCGGAAAAATCACCTCACTCGCCGAGCCTGCAGGCCCCGGCATCCGGCTCGATTCAGGCGTCTATCCCGGCTGGACCGTGCCCATCGATTACGACCCCATGCTCGCGAAACTAGCCGTCTGGGCGGGCACGCGAGACCACGCCATCGCGCGCGCGCTACGGGCCATCGGCGAATATCATGTGGGCGGCATTGCCACCAACCTGGGCTTCTTTCGCGAGCTTCTGGCCGACCCCGAATTCGTCGCAGCCAATCTGGAAACAGGCTTCCTCGATGGCTTCTTCGCACGCCGAACGGCGCCGAACGCGGACCGTCAGCCGCTCGCGAATCGAATCGCCAAACAAGCGCGGCCAAAGCCAGCGACCGCGCCCACCACCGCGGAAAACAACTGGCGCAGAACCGGGCGCGAGGGCTTGCTCCGTTGACGCCGGAACTTTTCGAAGTGGAGCCCGGCGTCTTCCTGATCATCGAAGATGGCCGCGTAACGGAAGCGCGCGTGGACGGCGATACCGTCTCCATCGCCGGCGTTCGCTACCCCATCGCGATGGAAGATGCGCGCAAGTGGAACCCGGCGGCAGCAAGCGGCCGCGCGCAAGGCAGGTCCGCCATCAAAGCGCCCATGCCCGGAAAAGTAGTGCGGGTGCTGGTCATGGTTGGCGATGCCGTCGAAGCCGGTCAGGGCCTGATCGTCGTTGAAGCGATGAAAATGCAGAATGAACTGAAGACGCAACGCGCGGGCAAAGTGACTGAAGTTCACGCCAAAGAAAACGACACCGTGGAAGCGGGCACGCTGCTGCTTGTGATTGGGTAGTGCACGCAACCTTCCGGGTATAATCGAAGCCGTGGAGCCCCCTGTCTGCCCCGAATGCCGCGGCACGGGCTGGATCGTCTCTGAGCAGAACGAAGTCTCCGGCGCCGCACGCTGCAATTGCGTGGTTCTGGAGCGCGCCGCCACCTTGGAAGAGCGCTCGCAGATCCCGCCGCTTTACGCCAAAGCTTCCATCGACAATTTCGTTCTGCCTCGCGATAACCCCGTCGCTCACCGCGAACTCGCCGACGTTTTGATGATGGTACGCGCCTTCCAACGCACATATCCAGACCCCAAAAAGCCGGGCCTGCTACTCATGGGCGATCCCGGCACAGGCAAAACGCATCTCGCGGTCGCGGCACTGCGGTCGTTGATGGCGAAGGGTCATGAAGGCCTTTTCTTCGATTACCAAACGCTCCTCGACCGCATCCGCTCAGGCTATTCGAAAGAATCCGGCATCAGCGATAAAGAAGCCTACCGCGTAGCGCTCGATGCCGAAATTCTGCTGCTGGACGATCTGGGCGCGCATCGAGTCACGGATTGGGTGGAAGACACCGTCACCGCCATCGTGACGCACCGCTGCAACCACCGTAAAACACTCATCGCCACCACCAACCTGACCGACGCCGAACGCGCCGCGCCCAACGCCGGAAAAATCGATTACCGTATTTCGTTAACAGACCGTATCGGTCAGCGTGCCCGTTCACGTCTGTTTGAAATGTGTACCGTGATTCGAATGCCGCTGGTGGAAGATTATCGCCTTCGCAAGCCCCCTCACGCGTGATGCGCCTTGCGCTGCTTCTATTCGGTATCGCAACCGCCGCCGCAGCCGCCTCGCCCATCGCGCAGTGCGTAGAGTTTCCCTACTCCACCATGCCGCGCCAGCTCTGGGAACGCGAACTGGTGTGGATGAAGAACATCGGTGTGGGCTGTGTCGCTGTGTCTGATTCGCCCGGCTTGCTGCCGGTAATTGCCATCGCGCGCAAGCTGGAATTGCCGCTCTGGATTGCAGCCGAACAGCCCACTCCCACCCTGCGTGAAAGCCTGGAGCCGCTCACCGAAGCGCACGGCGGGCCGGTTCGCTTCATTGGCCTTCGCGCCGCGCCACAACCTGTCACGCGCATCTCCGCTCTGGACGTTCACGCTCTGGCACTATCGCGCGCGGCGCTCGAAAAGCAAGCCGGAACCATCCTGTGGACCGATGTCGAATCCACCAACGCGCCATCTCCCCATCGCGGCGCCATCTCGTTCGCGGGCGAAGAACAGCCCACGCTCACAGCCATGCGGCGCGACCTGCAGTTACTCCGGCAGTGGCAGCCACTGCTGGGCCAGTTCACCGCGGAACAGCCCGTACGCGCCACAATACAGGCAAAACAATTCCTCACGCCGGAGCCGCTCTCCGCGTCGGTCGTGAGTCTGGTCAATACCGGCGCAACAGAATTTCGCGGCGAACTGCGCGTGCTCTATCCGCCCGCGAAACAGCTCATCAAACTTCCCGAACTCACTCTTCCCACCGGCGGCGCGCTCTGGCTGCCGGTCAACGTGCCACTCGCGAAGATGCAGTCCTGCGCGGCTTGCGCGCCATTTGGCAACGAAGACAGCATCGTCTATGCCACCGCAGAACTCACCCGCGTGGAATACGAAAACGGACTTCTGGCCATGGAGTTTTCCTCGCCCGCCGCAAGCGAAATAGTCCTTCATCTGGCGAGCGAACCCGCCGGCCCTTACCTCGCCGCAGGCAAGCCGCGCTCCTTCGATTGGGATGCCGCCTCGAACCGCGTTCGCCTTCCCATTCCCGCTGGCGCCGGCCTTGCGCATCGCGTTCGCGTGGGCCTCGCTCTCACCGCGCCTGAAACGTCGGCCTTCTTCAACGAACGAAAGGTACTCACCATAGGTCAGCCCAATGTCATCGCCGCCACATTTTCCTCCGAAGCCGTGGCCAAACGCTCCCGCCTGATCGCTCCCGCTTGGCTCAAGCAGGAAATGCGCAACAAGTCTCCGAATGAGGTGGAATACACGCTGACTGTCCCCGCGTCAGCACTCCACGGCAGCCACGCCGATCTATCGCTTGAAACGGATGGCGCGCAAGTAGCGCACACGCGCCTGCAGCTCCTTCGCCCAGCGGCGTTGAAAGTTCGTGAAGCGATCGTGCGCCATGCCGGCGCAGGTTTCGAACTAGCGCTCGATCCGCCACTAATTCCCGTCGATGAAAAAGCCGGGCGCGATCTCAGCATCACCGTTCGCAACAACGCGCCCGAAATTCGCACATTCGTCTTGAACGTAACCGGCGAATCGCTGGAGTTCGCTCAAGCGCGAACCGAAGTCGTAGTGGCCGCGTCCAGTGAGCGCGATGTGACAGTCCGCGTGTTTGCGGATCGCGCCCAGGCAGGCCTCCATGAAGCCACCCTGCGCTTAAGCGGCGGCGCTGCGACCGAAGTGCCCCTTCGCCTGCTTGTAATCCCGCGCGGCGAAACCGTCCGCTATAACGATGAGGACCGCACCGTGCTGGAATCGCAGCGCGCGCGCGTCGTCTTCACTTCCGCCCACCTGCTGGAGTTCGTGTGGAAAGATTCCGAACGCAACGTGCTGCCCGATGGCGGTCTGCCTCTGAACGGAGCACGTATCGTGGATTTGCGCGGGGCTGAGTTAACGGTGGATGGCGCGAAGCTCAACTGGAAACCCGTGAAGCAAGGCGACATCGCCATCGCCGTCGCATCGCGCGAAGGCGGCGCCACCGCTTACGCTCTTTCGCGCTGACTTACACTGAGCGGAGATGATTTCGCAGCTTGCCCTTTTCGCAACGCTCATCGCGCAGGTACGCCCTTACGTCGCCACCCATCGCGAGAATATTTTAAAAAGCTTTGAAGAACTGGCAGCAATTCCCAACGTCGCAAGCGACCCCGCGGGTCTGGAACGTAATGGCAATTACATCGTCGCCGCGCTCAAACAGCGTGGCGTGAAAACCGAATTGCTGGAAGTAGCGGGCGCGCCTAAAGTTGTCTTCGGTGAGCTTGCGGTGCCCGGCGCCACACACTCCATCACGTTCTACGCGCACTACGACGGCCAGCCCGTGGAACCCGCGAAATGGAAGACGCCGCCCTTCACGCCCACGCTGGTTGTCGACCGCATCTATGGCCGGTCCACCTCCGATGACAAAGCGCCCATACAGGCCATCCTCTCCGCGCTCGATGCCGGAGCGAAGCCAACCGTCACCGTCCGCTTCTTTTTCGAAGGGGAAGAAGAGGCCGGTTCGCCGCATCTGCGCGCGATCTTAGAAAAGTACAAGCAGCGCCTGGCCACCGATATCTGGCTCATCTGCGATGGCCCCGTCGATCAAAGCCGCCGGCAGCAAGTCTACTTCGGCGCGCGCGGCATGGTATCTGCTTCGCTCACCGTTTACGGACCCAATCACGAACTGCATAGCGGCCACTACGGCAACTGGGCGCCCAACCCAGCCATGATGCTCGCGCGCCTTCTGGCATCCATGAAGGACGACGATGGCCGCGTCCTGATCGATGGCTTTTACGACGGCATCGAGCCCCTGAGCGAGTTCGAACGCAAGGCGATTCACGATGCTCCGGTTAACGATAAGGCTCTGATGCATGAGCTTGGCCTGGCTCGCACGGAAGGCGCGGGCCGGCTTCTCGACGATTTGATCACGGAGCCCGCGCTCAACATCCAAGGCTTCGCCAGCGCGTCCGTAGGCAACACCGCGCGCAACGTAGTGCCCGCCACCGCCACCGCGGAAATCGGTCTGCGCCTGGTCAAGGGCATCGATTACAAAGTGGAGATGGATCGCCTGGCCGCGCACATCCGCAAGCAGGGTTATTTCGTCACCGAAAGCGAGCCCGATCTCGATATGCGCCTCACCCATCCCAAAATTGCGGCGCTGATGAGGCATGAAGGCTACAATGCCGCGCGAACCTCCATGGAGCTGCCCGTTTCGCGAAAGGTTCTTGCCGCAGTGAGCGCCGCGCGAGGGCCCGTAGTGGCGCTCCCCACGCTAGGCGGCAGTGTCCCGCTGTATCTTTTCACGGACTTTCTGAACACACCGGCCATTGGAATCCCCATCGCCAATCACGACAACAATCAGCACAGCTCGAACGAGAATCTTCGCCTGCAAAATCTGTGGGACGGCATCGAGACCATGGCAGCCTTAATCGCGCTGAACCCGGCGGCACAATAGTGCGCCCGCTCTGCGTCGATCTCGACGGCACGCTCATCTATACCGATGTTCTGTTCGAATCCGCGGCCTTGCTGCTGCGCCGCAAACCATGGCTGGCGTTTCGAATGGGCCTATGGCTCACGCGTGGCAAGGCTCACATGAAGCGCGAAATTGCAGATCGCGTGAGCCTTAATGCCGCCCTCCTTCCCTATAACCAGGAGTTTGTAGCATGGACAACTGCCGAACATGATCGCGGCCGAAGAGTGGTCCTAGCCACAGCGTCAGACGAACTGCTTGCAAATGCCATAGCCAAGCATCTGACCATCTTCGATGAAGTAATCGGCAGCGACGGAACCACGAACCGCAAAGGAGCAGGCAAGCTGGAAACCCTCACGAAGCTCTACGGCCGCGCCTTCGCCTACGCCGGAAATTCCAGTTCCGATCTGGCAATCTGGCAGGGCTGCGACGAAGCCATCGTGGTGAACGCAAGCGCGGCAACAAGTAAGGCCGCACACGCGCTCGGCGCCGTCACCAAGGAATTCCCCGCCCAGCGGCTCACCTACGCCATGGTGCGGCAAGTGCTTCGGGTACGCGTGTGCCAGGCAATTCTGGTGGCGTCCATTCCACCCACCATGCTCACGCAAAATCCAAAATGGGCCACCGGAGCGCTCGCACTTTGCTGCCTGCTCGCAGGCGCATTCATTCTGCGCGACCTGTTCAGCCTGCAGCAAGACCGCCAAAGCCGCAGACTAGCAACGCGCCCCATAGCCGGCGGCGCATTCCCAATCTCGATCGCCTTCTTCCTGGGGCCAGCACTTATGGCGCTAGGCCTGTTCAGCGCGCTCTACATCACCGCCACTAGCTGGCGAGGCTATGTAACTCCGTAAGCCATTTCACATGGCAGTCAGCGAATTCTCGATGCAGCGCAATTTGGAAGCTCTTCCGAACGCCTTCTAGTCCATCGACTGGACCGTGTTTCGGGTGAGGACGCATGGTGACTAACCGGTGTTCGGAATGAAACAGCAACGAGGGCAAATTGACCAGTTTCCCTTCTGCGTCCCACAACCGCTTTAACGCATCAGCCGGAATATCGCGGTCCAATTCGGCGGTAAGCGACACGTCGTTCCATCTGTACACGACCGCGTCGTCATACTCCACCCACTCTGCTCCCGCAGCGAGGCGATTGGAACCGGAGGCGACTTGCTGTACGGAGGCTGCGCCGCGAGATCCCGGTTCAAATACGGAAATGTCTTCCAGCGTAAGTCCAGCCAGCGATATTCGGCTCAGCGCGTTATTCAACTGCTCATACGCAGCCCGCCCACCCTTTTCGCTCACAATGGCTGACACGATCTTCACGCGCCAATAGTTGTCATCCGCCAGAAAGCTCCAAGACATGGCCGTTACCGGAAAATGCCGATCGTCAAGTTGATGCAGCAGAGTGGCGCCGTCTTGTATCAAAGCCTCTACCAGTCTCGTTTTAGCCATTGCATAACTCCATCATCGGGATTCACGATCGCCGAGATAATTTCCTCAGCCTGCGCTCGGGTGCGAAGTTCGTATCGAGCATCCTCCTTCCAGTCTTTCACACTAGACCAGCTCAGTTTGAACGAGGGTAGGCGCCTAATTTCATTGGCAAGCGACAAATCGAGGCCGGCCAAACTCACCAGTGTCGTCAAAGCGTGCACGTAGTATTCTTTCGCGTTTCTGGGAGGAAACTCCTCCGCCTTAATCTTTTTGCAGATATGCGATTTAAATCCACATTCAACCGCGTATCCAGCAAGGTAATAAGCCGCGGAATATCTCTGCGCCCTGAGCAGCGCGTTCGCATCCGCTAACCTCTCCTCCGCCAGTTGCTGAAACTCGATCCGGTTCATCGCTTCTACATCACCGCCCGCAGCGCCGGATACAAGCTTTGATACACCTTGTGCGCCGCCGCGTAAACAGCCACTGCACCAGCCTCCGGCATCACAGTGGCCGTCTCCCGCACCGCAGCCCGGCAAGCTTCCGGCACTGACCCAAACGCCCCTGTCGCCACCATCCCCAACAGCGCCGCCCCGTATGCCGAACCCTCCTGGCTCTCCAGCGTCACCACTGGCTTTGCAAAAACATCAGCCAAAATCTGGCGCCAGAAGGGACTGTTCGCGCCACCGCCTGAAGCCCTTACCGAATTCACCGGCACACCCAAGCCTTCGATAATTTCAAGGCCATCCTTCTGGCTGTAACTCACGCCTTCCACCACCGCTCGAATCAGGTCTGCACGCTTGTGACGCGCCGTCAGCCCCACCCAGCCACCGCGAATTGTCGCATCCAAATGGGGCGTGCGTTCACCCATCAGATAGGGCAGCCAATACAAACCTTGCGCCCCCGCCGGAGCCGTCGCCGCCTCCGCCATCAGATCCTCATACGGAACACCCGGTGCAAGCTGGTTGCGAAACCATTGCAGGCTTAAGCCCGCGCCCTGCGTCACGCCCATCACATGCCACTTGCCGCGGACCGCATGGCAGAACGTATGCACCCGGCCGGCGGGGTCGTACGCCGCTTGCTCCGTGTGCGCGAACACCACGCCCGAAGTACCCAGCGTGCAACTTACAATGCCGGGCTCCACAATTCCGTTGCCCACGGCGCTCGCCGCCTGATCGCCCGCACCCCCTGCCACCCGCGTTCCCGCGCGCAAACCCGTCAGCCGCGCCCCCTCTTCGCTCACCACACCGCTCACATCGCTCGATTCATATGTACGCGGCAACATCGCGCGATCCACACCCAAGCTGTCGGCAAGCTCGAAAGCCCACCGCCTGTTCACCACGTCGAACAAGGCCGTGCCACTGGCATCCGAAACATCGCTCGCCAGTTCACCGGTCAATCGGAAGCGTATGTAATCTTTGGGCAGCAGCATGTGCCGCACACGCCCATAAAGCTCCGGCTGACGATCGCGCACCCACAGCAGTTTGGGCAGCGTGAAGCCGGTCAGCACCGGGTTCGCCGTGCACTCCACAACGCGCTGTTTGCCCACCTTTGCGTTGATCGCGTTCACCTGCTCCTGCGACCGCTGATCGCACCAGATCAGCGCCGGCCTGATCACTCGATAGCTCTCGTCCAGCAGCACCAGCCCATGCATCTGCCCCGAAAGCCCGATGCCCTGCACGCGTTCCGCGGCTATGTCCGCCTGCCGCAGCACGCCCTGCACAGCCTCGCAAGCCGCACGCCACCAATCGTCGGGATGCTGCTCCGCCCAGAGCGGATGCTGCATCTCCATCTCTCGATGCACCGCTGTGTAACTGCTGCGTAGCGCGCCCGCCTCATCCACCAGCAGCGCGCGCGTGCTGCCGGTTCCTGTATCGATCCCCAACCACATGCCGTTATCGAGCGGCCAGCGCCAGCGAATCGCCACGCATCCGCGGAAGGTATGCCGCGCCGAAGAGTCCCGCTTCGTTGCCTAACGTAGCTTGCTCAATCCGCGTATTCGAGGTCCGGAAAGTAAAGCTTCGTTTGCGAACCTCCTCCAGCATGGGCGGCGCGAACTGGTCCCACGCGGCCAACACGCCGCCGCTCAAAAGATAGAGCGGAAAATTGAATGTGTTGATCAGCGTGGCTAGCGCCATGCCCAGCGCTTCTCCCATCGCCACAAACACCTGGCGAGCTTTCTCATTGCCCGCCAACGCCATGCGGTGCACTTCCTCGGAAGTTACATCGCCCAAACCGGAAAGCCGCGCCATCGCGGAGATCGCCTGCGCCGAAGCATGTTTTTCCACGCAGCCCCTGTTCCCGCATCCACACGGGTTGCCGTTCGGCACCACCGTGATGTGCCCCAGTTCGCCGGCCATGCCCATATAGCCATGCAGCACTTGCCCGCGTGAAATAATACCGCCGCCAATCCCCGTGCCCAGCGTCAGCAGAACCAGATCTTCCACATCCCGCCCCGCCCCCATCCACTTCTCCCCAAGCGCCGCCGCGTTCGCATCGTTTTCCAAAATCACACGCGCACCCAGGCGCTGTTCGATCTCATCGCGAATGGGAAAATTTTCCAGGCACGCGATGTTGTTGCAGTTGGCAATCACACCTTCGCGAAGATGAATGAAGCCAGGTACCACCACGCCGATCCCCATCAACCCCACCGCGCCAGTGCTCTTGCGCAACCTTGCGATGGAGGTAACCATGTCGTCAACCAGCGCCTGACGACCCTCCGAATAATTGGTCGATCCAGATACCTTCTCCAGCAAACGGCCGCTCGCATCGATAGCCGCCGCTCGCAAATTCGTACCGCCCAAATCGAGTCCAATTGAATATTCAGTCATGCTCGCTTCGGATCATACTACCTCCGGCGCCTTTGTCTCATTGCTCTCGGAAATTCCTTTCAGCAAAGCCAGCAGTATTCTGTTCGTGGGCATGGCAATCCCATGCTTCCCGCCCAAACGCAACGCCGTCCCCGTCAGCGCTTCGTATTCAAGCGGCCGCCCAGCCAACTTGTCTTCCATCATCGACGTGCTGAGATCGGCCGGAAAGCCCTTCATCCAAGTCAGCACTTCGCGCGCAACGTCCTGGCTCAACTTCGCCCCTTCCGCACGGCCCACGGCCGCAGCCTCATCCAGCAGTTGAATACACACCTGCTCCATTTCCGCTGTACGCATCGATCCAATTCCGCGCCCGATGATCGCAGTAATCGGATTTGCCGCTAAATTAATCAGAAATTTGCGCCAGGCAACGGTCAGAAATTCGGGTTCCTGCTCGATGCGGATGGCAGTGCCCGCCACCAATTCAATCAGGAGCCCGGAGTCTTCCGTGGCCGGTACCGCCAGATCGTATTCAGACCGAAAATGCCGCACATGGCCCGGCCCCAGCCGTTTGGAGTTTGTAAATACCACCGTAGGGATAACGGTCGCGCCACTACGTAACGGAGCTAGCCGCTGCTCCGCGTCCACACCGTTTTGCAGCACCACGATACGCGAACCCGGCTTGAGCAGACTGCCGAACCATGGCGCGGCGGCCACGGTGTCCTGAATCTTTGTCGCGAGAAAAATCCAATCTGCGTGAGGCGCTCGCAAAGGCGAATCGAACCATTCCACCTCACCACTTACCCGGCCAAAGGCGCCATCCACAATCAGCGGATCGGGCCGCCGCCGCACGCAGGCAAATACGCGGTGCGTGCCCGCTGCTGCCAAGTGCGCGGCGTACACAGTTCCGATATTGCCGAGCCCTATGATCGCGACGTTCAACTTACATGGTAAGACTACCGCTCGACTGCGAACCACCTTGATCGCGCTTTTCCTGATCGTCCAGACAGTAAGCCGTCCACGGGATAGCAGCCAAACGCGCGGCAGGAATCTCGCGGCCGCAATCCAGGCACTTCCCAAACGTGCCGTCATCCAGCCGCCTCAGTGCATCGCGCACCTCGGTCAGTTCTTGAAAATCGGCATCGTTATGTCGAAGCAGCGTGTCGCGACCCTCCAGATTCACCATGCGCTCCATCGCTTCCGCCGGAGCCTGATCGGTCATCTCGCGCGCTTCTATTTGATTCTTGTCTATCTCGTCCAGCAAATCCTGCTCGCGGTTCTCAATCAGCTTGCGATAGTCGTCGTTGGTCATAGCTTTTCGCATCGGGCTTAAGGGCGGACACGTTACTATCCGCCCCCGGCCAGGCACTGCTTACGCCTTGCTTGCGTGCTCGGCGCGCTTCAGATCGCGAATGCTGTCATGCGCAGCCTTCACATCCATGTACTGCGTTTCCACAATGCTCAGCAAGTCCGAAGGAAGCTGCTTTTTCAAAGCGTCTTCGTAATTGCTCTTGGCGGAGTCTTCACCTCGCTCGCATTCATCCACAATGGCCGATTCGCTCTTGCCGGTCACGGCCGATTTCAAATTGATCCACCCGCGATGCAGCGTAGCCGAAACATGGCCGCTGTGCGCCGGTTCCCCGCCCCGCCGTAGCACTTCATTGTTCAGCTCGCTCGAAAAGCGCGCGCGCTGTTGCGCATACATATTGAACAGGGTCTTCAACTCACTGTTCGTCACGCTCTCGGCGGCGGTGCGGAAACCTTGCTCTCCGTCCTTATTAGTCTCAATCAAATCGTTCAATACTGAAATCGCTTCGTCGTTCGTGGCAGTTGTGCTCATAGCTTCTCCTTGCTGAATTCGAAGCAATCGCAAGGCCAATAGAGCGGAGTGGGTACACTCAAGAAAGGAGAGTACGTGTGCTCAAACGCCTGCTGTTTTGCACCATCTTGTTTCTGGCTTGTTTATTTGCGCAAGCACCGGGAACCTACACCGGCACCTGGATGTCGCGGGCCAATGGCGGGGCGGGTAAGATTTCGCTCGCCTTTTCAGCTAGCGAGCTGGAATCCGCTACCTTCACCTTTCAAGACCAGAATGTAAAAACGAAGCCAATTTCCCTCACCAAAGATGGAGATCATGTGGAATTCGTATTCGAATACACATTGGATGGCAACGTTCTCCGGTCCACCATGCAGGCAACGGTTACCGGTAAGGCACTGGCGGGTAAATACAAATCGGCCACAGCGGATGGCGCCACCCCCGTCGACGAGGGAACTTGGGAAGTGACGCTCAAGCCGTAATTGCAGGCCGCTTGCTACAGGTGCGGGAGCGAATCGAAAACGCCTGCGCGCGAAGCCGCCGCCCGGTTGAAGACGTTCTGCTTTTGGCGGTCACCAAGGTCTTCCCCGCGTCTGTCATGCAGATGGCGTATGCCGCGGGTCTTCGCGAATTCGGCGAAAATTATGTACAGGAGTGGGAGGCGAAAGCTCCGCAAACCGGCCCTCTGCCCAATGCAAAATTTCACCTGATCGGGCATTTACAATCGAACAAATCCGCCAAGGCGTGCTCACTTTTCCAAACGATCCAAACGGTGGATTCGGTGAAGCTCGCGCGCCGCCTGAACGATTGCGCAAAGCCGCTCGACGTCATGATTGAGGTCAAGCTATCTGGCGAGGCCTCAAAGCACGGCGCCGCCCCGGAAGAGATCGGCGAAATTGTGGACTCCGTTCGCGGTCTCTCAAACCTTCGGCTAACCGGCCTGATGACCGTGCCGGAATGGTCTGCAGATCCCGAAGCGCCCCGCGCCACCTTCGCCAGGCTGCGCGAACTAGCCGCCTCGTTTCAGCTTTCCGGCCTCTCCATGGGCATGTCGCACGACCTCGAAACCGCAATCGAGGAGGGCTCCACCTGTGTCCGGGTGGGCACCGCCCTGTTCGGAAGCCGTGTTAAGCAATGACCGTTGGGTGGTACGCACCCTTGCCGCCGGCCCCCAGCGGAGTCGCCGATTATGCTGCGACCCTGGCCACTGAACTTCAGAAACACGGGCGTATTGACAACTCATGTGATACATGCGATATACATGTCTATCATATTGGTAACAATCAGCTTCATAAGCCGATGCATGACACCGCACTGCGTCTCCCCGGAGTGGTGGTCCTGCACGATGCCGTGCTCCATCATTACTATTTGGGTTCGTTCCCGCAAAATCATTACCTGGACGAGTTCACCTACAACTACGGCCAATTTGCCCGCGTCGAGGCTGAATTGCTATGGCATGACCGTTCTCTTTCCGCTCAGGATCGGCGCTATTTTGAGCGCCCGCTCCTGCGCAGAATCGCCGCTGGCGCCAAAGCAGTCATCGTGCACAATCCAGCGGCTGCCCGCGCCGTCCGGGAACACGCTCCGGCTGTCCCGATCCGGGAAATCGCGCACTTCTACCATCCCTCCGCCCCCCCACCCCTGGACCGAATTGCCGCCTTCCGCCAGCAAATCGGTGCACCCCCAAATGGGTTCGTTTTTGCGATTTTCGGTTACCTGCGCGAATCGAAACGCCTCATTCCCATCCTGAAAGCCTTTGACCGGCTACACCGGTTGCGTCCGGAAACTCGCCTCCTGGTTGCCGGGCAGTTCGTTTCGCAGGAGCTAGCCAGGGGCGCGGAAGATCTCATGAGACGCCCCGGAATTCACGTTCTCCCGCATCTGGCGCAAGACATTTTTAACCTGGCCGCCGCGTCGGTGGATTGCTGCCTGAACCTTCGCTACCCCACGGCGGGCGAAACCTCCGGAATCGCCATCCGCCTGATGGGCGCCGCAAAGCCGGTCATCGTGACAGACGGCGAAGAATGGGTTCGTTTTCCCGAAGAAGCAGTGTTTCGAATTCCCGCCGGCCCAGCCGAGCCGGAAGCGCTATTTCAAGCGATGTCCGCCCTGGCCCTGCGCCCCGAGCTGGCGCGCCATATGGGGGTATATGCGGCGCTTCACATTCAGCGATATCATTCCTTATCCGCTGTTGGAGCCGAGTATTGGGATTTCCTGTGCCACACCTACGCCTCACGCTGACCGCTCTGCTCGCCTTAACCGCGCACGCGGCGATGGTAAGCCAGCTTCACGTGCTGGTGCCCATGCGCGATGGCGTACACCTGGCGGCGAACATTTTCCGCCCCGGCGTCACCTCCCCGCTGCCCACCATTCTGATTCGCACGCCTTACGGGAAGGGCGTCGAACCCACTCCCAGCTACCAGGCATTGGTCGATCATGGCTACGCGGTGGTGGTTCAGGATGTTCGAGGCAGGCACGAATCGCAGGGTGTTTTTTCGCCGCTCGGGCAGGAGCCGAACGATGGCGACGACACGCTGAATTGGATCGCCAAGCAAGCCTGGTCGAACGGCAAGGTTGGAATGCAGGGCGGAAGCTATCTGGGAATTGCGCAATGGAAGGTGGCGCCGCTCAACAATCCGCACCTGAAAGCCATGTTCCCCTGGTTCTCCGGCGATGACGATTATCGCGACCGTTTCTATTCCACGGGCGGGCCCATGAAGCTGGGGCACCGGTTGCTTTGGCTTCAGGAAAACATGCGCGATTACGATCTGCCGGAAGCGGATTTTCACCGCTACATCTGGACGCTTCCTTTGCGGCAGGCGGACGCAGCCGCCATAGGCCGCCGGTCACAGCTCTTTCAACAGGCCCTCGATCATCCCGATTACGACGCCTACTGGCAGGCGATGAGCGTGCAACGGCAGCTCAAGAACGTGACCGTGCCGGTGTTTTCGGTCGGCGGCTGGTACGACAATTACGTTCAGAGCGATCTGGACGCCTTCACCACGCTGCAGAAGGTGAACCCGGCCAACCGGATTCTGATCGGGCCATGGCCGCACAACTTTTCTCGATTTGAAGGCGTGGATTTCGGGCCAGACGCCCGCGTTTCGCTCAGCCGCATGCAACTGGAATGGTTCGATCGGTGGCTGAAGGGCAAAGAGCCTTCGTCGGCCTCGCATCCTCCGCTACGCATCTTTGTGATGGGCGCGAACCAGTGGCGCGATGAGAACGAATGGCCCATCGCCCGGACCCAGAGCATGCGCTTTTACCTGGATAGCACGGGCCGCGCCAACACTCTGAATGGAAACGGCGAACTCACCAGCCAACCACCCACTCATTCCCAGAAGCACGATCCGCCGGACACCTACATCTACGATCCGCATAACCCGGTGCTCACGCGCGGCGGAGCGGTCTGCTGCACGCCCAGCTTGTTTCCTTGGGGACCGCTCGATCAGCGAATCGTCGAAAAGCGCGATGACGTTCTGGTCTACACCACCGCGCCCTTGACGACCGATATGGAAGTGACCGGCAACATACAAGTGATGCTATTTGCGGCCTCGTCCGCGCTCGATACCGATTTCAGCGCGAAGCTGGTGGATGTGTTTCCCGATGGTCTGGCACGCAACTTGACCGACGGCATGCTGCGCGCGCGTTACCGCAATTCGCTCTCGAAGCAAGACTTGCTGAAGCCCGATGAGATTGCGAAATTCAGAATCGATGCCGGCGTAACCAGCAATCTATTCCGCAAAGGGCACCGGATTCGCCTCGAAATTTCGAGCAGCAACTTTCCCCGTTTCGACCGCAACCCGAACACAGGCCGCCCCGTCGCCGATGAAGTGGAACTGAGGCCGGCGAAACAAGTGGTGTACCACGATCGCAAGCACGCCTCGTATCTTCTGCTGCCGGTGATCCCCGTGGAGCACAAGAATGAGACGCTTTTGCGCTCCCCGGCGAAGGCACAGTCGCAGGCCCAGCAATTGACGCCAACCCACCGGGCGCGCTAACGTTGCAAGTAGCCGGAGCGTTACAGCGGTGCGGTAGCCAAGTGGTAAGGCCAAGGTCTGCAAAACCTTTATTCGGGGGTTCGATCCCCCCCCGCACCTCCAAAATTCAAAGTTGTTTCGCGACGCATGTCGATTTCAGTCTCGGAAGATTACGACCTTGCCGCTTCCGTAAACGAAGCAATCGCCAAGGTTGCGCGCGCGGTTTCGGATGCGTGCGAAAAAATGGTGTCGTTACCTTGGCTGAACTAATCGAACCGATGGCGGACCCCCGAACGGTCAAGCATTTTCACGAAGCTCTGGTGGAATCGGACGCGAGTAAGTTTCGCGATTTCTTTTCCTTGCCCGGATAGAAATTGGGCTGCATTGTCAACATCCAAAGTGACCCTGAGAAGTATTGGAGCCGCTTGGACGCCACGGTCCGCGAAAAGATGTGTATAGTTGATCCGCACCTCCAAAATCCAGCGGGGCGATGCGGTAAAATCCAAACCACATGAAGCTCTTTCTTACCCTTGCAGCGCTTTCGGCTTTTGCCCTTTCCGCACAAACTAAAAAGATCGTAATCGCCAACGCCGATCCGCAGATGCTTCAGATACTGTCTGGCGCGTCCACCAAGGTGCGTTTGGTTCCCGCCACGCAATCCACCTTGATGCATGAGTTGGCGGATGCGGACGCCTTCATCGGCGAACCCACGCCGGAAATGGTTCGCGCGGGCAAAAATTTAAAGTGGGTGCAGATCATGTCCGCCGGGGCGGAACGCGTTCTGTTCCTTTCGGGCGGGAACGATCTGCGCGATAGCGATATCGTGCTCACTAACAATCGCATTGTGCAGGGGCCTGAAATTGCGGACCATGCCCTGGCGCTGCTACTGAGCCTTTCGCGCGGTCTGAACAATTTCATCGGCGACCGCAAAACGGAAACGTGGGACCCGCGCAATTATCGCGGTATTGAGCTGAATGGCAAGACGGCCGTCGTGATTGGCATGGGCGGCATCGGTCAACAGATCGCCTTGCGCGCGTGGGCGTTCGGCATGAACGTTATCGGCGTCGACCCCCAGGATTACCCCCTCTCCCCCTTCGTCAAGCGCATGGTCAAGCCCGATCAGTTAGACGATGTGCTTCCCGAAGCGGACGTGCTGTTCATCTCCGCGCCGCATACGGAGCAGAGCCACAAGATGGTGGGCGCGAAACAATTTTCGCTACTCAAAAAAGGCAGCTACTTCGTCGCGGTCAGCCGCGGCGGTGTTTACGACATGCCCAGTTTGGTGAAGGCGCTCGATGAGCAGAGGCTTGCCGGCGCCGGTGTTGATGTAACCGATCCGGAGCCTTTGCCGAAAGGCCATCCCCTTTGGAATTTCAATAACGCGATCGTCACGCCTCACATCGCGGGCCGCTCTGACCGTGACCGCGGCCGCATGGTCAACACGATCAAGGAAAACATCGCCCGCTTCGCCGATGGCAAGCCGCTGCTGAACGTAGTCAATAAGCAGCGTGGGTTCTGAGGCGCTCCCATGAGAACGCTGGCTCTGCTTCTGATGGTGTCGTCAGCTGTCTTTGCCGCTGGCGAAGTGAAGTCGAATATGCTCCAGAACGGAATGAAAGTTCTGGTACAGGAAGACCACAACATCCCGAATGTGGCGATGTATTTCTTCTACAAAATCGGCTCGCGCAATGAGAAGCCCGGCACCACGGGCGTCTCCCATTTCTTCGAGCACATGATGTTTAACGGCGCCAAGAAGTATGGGCCCAAGCGTTTCGACAACGAGATGGAGAAGGCCGGCGGCAACAACAACGCCTACACCTCGCGCGATGTCACCGTCTATACCGATTGGTTCCCTTCTGCAGCCTTGGAGTTGATGTTCGACATGGAATCGGACCGCATTCGCGATCTGGCGTTTGACCCGAAGATTATCGAAAGCGAGCGCGGCGTTGTGTACTCCGAGCGGCGCACATCGGTCGACAACAGCAACTTCGGCACGCTCTACGAACAGTTGGGTGCCTCTGCCTTCACCGCGCACCCGTACCATTGGCCCGTGGTGGGTTGGCCCTCCGATATCGAAGCTTGGACCATGGACGATTTGAAATCCCATTTCAAGACTGGCTATGCGCCGAACAACTGCGTGATGGTAATTGTGGGCGATACCACCGAGGCTCAAGTGATGGCTCTGGCGAAAAAATACTTGGAGCCGATTCCCCGCCAGGACCCGCCCCCGGCCGTACGCACCAAAGAGCCCGAGCAGCGCGGCGAACGGCGCGTTACCGTCAGAAAGCAGGCGCAGCTTCCCATACAAATGGTGGCCTATCATGTGCCGGAGACCAAGGCTGCCGATGAGACTGTGCTCGATGTTTTCGATGCCCTTCTCACGGAAGGCCAAAGCTGCCGGCTGTACAAGCGCCTGGTGGATACCGACCAGCTTGCCATTAGTGTAGGCGGCAGTCTGCAGCCCTCCATGGACCCCGGGCTCTATGTGTTTACCATGCAGCCACGCAGCGGAGTGGACACGGCCAAAACGGAAGCTGCGCTGTTCGAAGAGATCGCTAAGATGCAAGCCGCGCCTGTCTCCACCGAAGAGTTGCGCAAAGCGAAAAATCAACTTCTGGCCGCCAATTTTCGTCAGTTGAAAACTATCGCGGGCCGCGCGAATCTGCTGGGAACCTACGAAGTGTTCAAGGGCGATTACCGCAAGCTGTTCACGCTGGAGCAGGATGTGGAAGCAGTCACTGCGGCGGACATCCAACGCGTGGCGAACAAGTATTTCACTGCCGATAACCGCACCATCGCGACGCTGGTACCCGCTTCGGCACCGGAGGTGAAATAGATGCGCATCGTTACGACGCTGCTTTGTTTCGCGTCGCTGCTAGCGGCCGATGTCCGTCTCCCGAAATATACGCGACAGCAGTTGCCGAATGGCGTGGTGGTACATCTTGTGCCCGTCAGCGGCGTGCCGCTAGTGAGCTTTCGCGTGGTGGTCAAGGGCGGCTTCGAAGCCGAGACCGAAGCACAGACCGGTGTCGCACAGTTGGCGGCGCAACTGCTTCGGCGCGGTACCGCGACGCGTACTGCCGACCAGTTTTCGAGCGAACTCGATTCTTTAGGCGGCAGCTTCAACTCGACAGCCAATGAAGAAGAGACGCTGGTCACTTCAGAGTTTTTGAAGAAAGATTTCACGCGCGGTCTGGAGCTGACCGCCGATGCCGTGCTTCACCCATCGTTCCCGGAAACAGAATTTCAGAAGACACTGGCACGCACCATCGATGGCGTGCGGTCTATCAAAGACAATCCGCAGGGCTCCATGCCGCTGTACTATCGCGCTTTTTACTATGGCCCGAAGCATCCGTATGGCCGCGTCTCGGACGACGTCACGCTCGCTCGCCTGAAGCGCGCCGACTTGGTGGAATACCAGACGCGCCTCTACACCGGCAAGAATATGATTATCGTGGTGAGCGGAGATTTCGACTCTGCCGCAGCGATGCCCGCGGTGACAAAAGTCTTCGGCAGCGCACCGGCTGGCGCTGAGTACAAGTGGGTGCCGGAACAGCCTGTTCCCAAAGGGCGCCGCTTGCTCCTGATCGATAAGCCCGATGCCACGCAGACCTACTTCAACATCGGCCAGGCCGGCCTGCGCCGCACCGATCCCGACCGCACGGCCGTTCTGCTGATCAACACTCTCTTCGGCGGCCGCTTCACTTCCATGCTGAACGATGAGCTGCGTGTGAACACCGGCCTCACCTATGGCGCGCGTTCGTATTACGACCAGCATCGCGATACAGGCGGCGTTGTCATCAGCACCTATACGCGCACCGAAACTACCGAGAAGGCAATGGATCTGGCGCTGGAGATCCTGAACCGCCTGGTGACCAAAGGCATCACAGCCGATCAGCTTGCTTCCGCCAAGGCCTATGTGAAAGGCACTTACCCGCCGCAGCATCTGGAGACCAGCGATCAGACCGCGGCCATGGTCAGCGATATCGAACTCTTCGGCTTAAACCGCGGCGAAGTAGACGATCTGTTCTCGCGTATCGACGCCATCACGCTGGACCAGGCCAATGCCACGGCCCGGAAATATTTTGGCGGCAAGGACCTGACATTTGTCGTGATCGGTAACGCGGCCAAGATCCGCGACACCATGAAGAAGTATGCGCCGGAAGTGCGTGAACTGCCCGCAAGCTCGCCCGGCTTTCGCTAAAAGCTAGACCACGTAAGTGGGATTCGATAGCGCGCCCAGGCCGGGGACTTCAATGGTGATGATGTCTCCCGCGCCAAGTGCCGCTTCTTCCGTAACGATAATGCCCGTGCCCGTCAGCAACACGGAGGCGGACGGCACACTGTTCGAACGCAGCAGGTACTCCACCATGGTTTCGAACTTGCGGTTCAAACGCGCGGTGGAGGTATGGCCGGTGAAGCGCGTGGTGGGGCCGCGCATCACGGTGCAGGTCATTTCGAGAGCATAAGGGTCCGCGATATCGTCCGGCGTAATCAGGAACGGTCCCAGCGCGCAGCAGGCGTTGTACGTTTTCGATTGCGGCAGGTAGAGCGGATTTTCGCGCTCAATATCCCAGGCGCTGACATCGTTCGCCAGCGTGTAGCCCAGGATGGCGCCTCCCTTTCCCAGAATCAGCGCAAGCTCCGGCTCAGGCGCGGTGAACTTCGAATCGGAACGAATGCCGACGTGCTGGTTCGGCCCGACACACACACGGCTGGTGCCCTTGAAAAAAATCTCCGGGCGCGCATCGCGATACACCTGCGCATACATGCCGTCGCGCGTGCCTTGTTCGCCATCGCGAAAGCTGGCGCTGGTTTCATAGGTGCAGCCGCAGCCATACACTTCGCAGGGATGAATGGGAATGAGCGGACTCGCGGTCTGGCTATGACGGCTGGCCAAGCGGTTCGCAAGCTCAGCAAGCGGAATCTGCTCCGCTTCCGCCCGGCCAATCAAATCGCGCATGGTGTGTTCCGGAATGGGCCTGGCTGAATCTTCCGTGGTGAAGATGGCGGCAACATGGCCGCCCGATGAAGAGATCTGTCCGAGTCGCATTTAGTATTTCAGGTAGACGGTTTTGTAATCGCTGTAGAAATCGAGCGCGGCGGGGCCTTGCTCTTTGGGTCCGAAGCTGGAATCTTTGGTGCCTCCGAAAGGCAACTGATATTCCACCCCGGCGCTGGGCAGGTTCACGGTCAACAACCCGGCTTCCATCTTGTAGACAAAATCGAACACACGCGAGATGTTCGTGGTCTGGATGGAAGCGGAAAGGCCGAACGGCGTGTTGTTCGCCATGCGTAGCGCGTCGGTGGGGTCTTTGGCTTTCATGATGGCCAGCACCGGCCCGAAGATTTCCTCTTTGGCTATGGTCATGTCTTCGGTGACGCCGGCGAAGACTGTCGGCTCAACGAAGTAGCCCTTCGCCAGCGGACCGTCCTTCAACCGGTTACCACCGCAAAGCGGATCGCCAGCTTCCTTGCGGCCGATCTCAATGTACTTGAGCACGGTCTCCATCTGGCCCTGATCCACGCACGGGCCGATATCGATTCCGGCCTGCATGCCATCCCCCACTTTCAGTTTCTTCGTGCGCTCCACCACGGCGTCGACAAACTTATCGTAGATGCCCTCTTCCACAATGGCGCGGCTGGTGGCGGTGCACTTCTGGCCGGTGGAAAACATGGAGGCGTTGACGACATTTTCAACAGCCGAAGTGAAATCGGCATCGTTCAATACGATGGTGGGATTCTTGCCGCCCATCTCCAATTGAATGCGCAGGCGCCGCTTCGAAGCTTCCGTGTGAAGCCAGTTGCCGATGTCATTCGAGCCCGTGAAGGAGATGGCTTTGACGGGCTTGGCGCTGACCATGGCCTGACCCAATTCCGCGCCGGAGCCAGCCACAAAGTTGATCACGCCTTTCGGGATGCCCGCTTCGTGCAGCGCTTCAATCAAGCGCCAGCAGCATAGCGGCGAAACGCTGGCGGGCTTGACGATGACGGTGTTTCCACAGATGAGCGCGGGGGCCATTTTCCACGCTGGAATCGCGATGGGAAAGTTCCACGGAGTGATGAGACCCACCACGCCAATGGGCTTGCGAATGGCGAACATGTGCACGCGATCGCGCTCCGAAGGCACCATGTGCCCGGCCAGGCGCGAACCTTCTCCGCCAAAGTAACGGAAGATGTTGATGGCCCGGCGCACTTCACCCTTCGCTTCGGGCAGCGTCTTGCCTTCTTCGCGCGTCATCTCCGCGCCAAGCTGATCGAACTGGCGCTCCAGAATATCGGCGGCCTTGAACAGGATGGCTCCGCGGTTCGGCGCAGGCATGGCAGACCAGGCTGGAAATGCGGCCTCGGCAGCTTTCGCGGCTTCCGCCATGTCATCGGCCGAGCCCTTGCAGAAGAGGCCGACTACCTCTTCCGTATTCGCCGGGTTCCGGTCTTCAAACGTCTTCGAGGACTCAATCCACTCGCCGTTAATGTAATTCGAAAATTTTGGTGTGCTCATTCTTCCGGTCTTAGAACTTCACAGTGGGCGCATTGCGGGCGCCGATATCGGTCTTGAAATAGGCATCGTTGCGAGTGAAGCCAGACATGCCCGCCACGATGTTATTCGGGAACAACTGAATGCTTGTGTTGTAATCCTGAACGGCTTCGTTATATTTTTGCCGCGAACGCAGGATGCGATTTTCGGTGCCTGCCAGCTCGAACTGCAGGCTCTGGAAGTTGGTATTGGCCTTCAAATTCGGGTAATTTTCTACAATCACAAGCAGGCGGCCAAGCGCTCCGTCCAGCTTCTGGTTGGCATCGATCTTTTCCTGCGGCGAATGCGCATTCAGCAATCCGGCGCGTGCATTTGCCACCGATTGAATGACCGTGGTCTCTTCCTTCGCGTAACCTTTCACCGTCTCCACCAGGTTGGGAATCAGATCGGCGCGGCGCTGCAGATCCGCATCGATCTGAGAGAACGCGCCGTTCACGCCTTCGCGTTTGGTGGCCAGTTCATTGCGAATGCCCACGAACTTTGAGCCGAAGATCAGGCCTGCGACCACCAGGATGCCTACGATAATCAATAGCGGTTTCATATTTTGTGAATCTCCAGTTTACTTTTCCAGCCGGTCGACAGCACCGATGATGACGGAACATTCTCTCAGATAAGAAGTGAGCAGCGCTTCCGGATCGAGAGACTTCAGGGTAACTTTTTCTTCACGCGCGTCCAGCAAGGAAAGGAACGCGCCGGGCTCAATGCCGAACATTGCAACGCACTCCTGAATGATGAGGCGCTTGCGCGGTTCCGGCGTGCGTCCATGCAGAATGAGCGCGTGGCGGAAGAGCACGCAGAAGGTGGAGACAGAATCCACCAGCAGGCGCGTGAACACTTCGCGATCTGAAAATGCCGCGGCCGCTTTGGTGCGCAGACGCAGCAGTTTGGCACGCAGTTCGCGCTCCACCTGCGCGCGGTAAAACGAATTGTCGACGGTAAGCCCGCTCACCAAATCGCGGCCATGCAGGATGCGATGGGTCTGTTTTATATCGTGAAATTCAATGGCGAAACAATCGGTGGAGTGCAGCACTTCCTCTTCGCTCAGCAGCAGCGGCGGTGGGTTGCCTTCCGCGGTCCACCAGTTGGTGACGGGTTCGGAATCGCGCAAATCGCTGGGCGCGACGGAGTGAAGCACGATCAGCGTGTTGATATCGGAAAAGTTTTTATCGTGCTCTTCGGAAGCGGCGCTGCCATACAGAACCACGGACACCAACCGGTCACCATGGGCCTTGGTCAGGCGGGCAACTAGTTCTTCGAGAGGTTCCGGCATTCGCGATACGTTACGTTATCAGTTTAGCAATCGGTCTGCTAACTACCAATCGGAAGAGGCGCCGCCGCCACCCGAATCGCCGCCACCGAAGCCGCCGAAACCGCCACCGCCCGAATCGCCCCCGCCGAAGCCGCCGCCCCAACTGCCGCCACTTGAGCCATAGCTGCGGCCCCCGCCCAGCATGTTGCCTAGAATCAGGCCGGGCAACAAGCCTCCGAAGCCTCCACCGCCGCCGCGATAGCCGCCGCCTCGTGAACCTCGGGAAAGGATGAAGAGCAGGAAGATGGCGCCGAAAATCAGCGGCCAGGGAATGGAATGGGTCACCGGCTCCCGCATGCGCTTGCGAGGAAGGACAGCTTGAATGGTAACGTTCTTATCTTTCGCGATCAGCCCGCCGATGGTTTGTGCGGCAGTGAACAGCGCCTGCCCATATTCGCCCTGCCGCAACGCGGGCCGCATCCGGTTCAGCAGCAGCCCATCCAAGCCATCGGGCAGAACACCGCCGAGGCCCTTGCCCACTTCCATGCGGCTCTTGCGGTCGTTAATGGAGAGAAGAAACAGAACGCCGTTATCTTCCTTCTTCTGGCCGATGCCCCAGGTGCGGAACAGGGTATACGTTACATCTTCAATGGGTTCGTTGTCGAGAGACGATACGGTGACGAAGGCGAGTTGCGCGCCGGTGGATTGTTCCACTTCCGCCGCGTAATTTTCGAGCGCTACCTTGCTGGAAGCATCGATGGCATTGGCGTAATCGGAAACATAACCCTGAGGCTTGAGCGACTTCCAATCCGCGCCAAATGCAGGCAGGCAGCAGAGGAAAGCGGCTACTAGCGCGGGCCGCGACCGGCTAGCAAACCAGTTCATCACGACCGATGCGGAAGCCTTCCAAATTGCCCAGCACGGTGAGCGCAATCTGCTTTGCATCGAACAACTCTTGGGCTACACCGCGAACTTCCTCGGCAGTGACAACTTCCACGCGCTCCACCAATTCATCCATGGTGAAGAAGCGATGGAAGTACATTTCCTGGCGCGCCAGATTCGACATGCGGCTGGAGGTGGATTCCAGACTCAGCATGAGCGAGCCTTTCAAATGATCCTTAGCGCGGCGAAGCTCTTCATCGGGAACCAAATCGTTCTTCAGGCTGCGAAATTCTTTTAGAACGGATTCGACGACGTTGCGCGTTGCCTCAAGCGATGTACCGGCGTAAATGGACAGGCAGCCGGTATCGCTATAGCTGCCCAGATCGGAATAGACCGAATAAGCGAGGCCCTGGCGTTCGCGAATATTCTGGAACAGGCGCGAGCTCATGCCGCCGCCCAGCAGGGTGTTCAGCACATAGGCCGTGAAGCGCTTTTCGTGATTCACCGGGTATGCGGGAACGCCCAGAATCAGGTGAACCTGCTCCAACTCCTTCTTGTTGCGAAGCGTGAGCCGGGCATGGGTGTTGGGTTTCGGAGGAACAGGAACCGGCACCGTTGCAGCGAGCCCATCGAACTCTTCCCGAACCAGGCGTACCAACTGATCGTGCTTCAAGTTGCCGGCGGCGGTGATGGTCAGGTTTTCCGGCGCATAGACCTTCTTGTAATAGGTCCGCAACATTTCCGACGTGAAGTTGGTGACTGTTTCCTTGGTGCCTAAGATGGGCTTGCCGAGCGTGTTGTCTTTCCAAAAGTTGGAGGAAAACAGCTCATTCACCAGGTAATCCGGATTGTCCGAATCCATCTTTAGCTCTTCCAGGATGACGCCCTTTTCCTTGGCCAAATCGCCATCGCGAAAAGCAGGGCGCAAGATGATATCGGCCAGCACGGCAAACGCTCGGGGCAGGTGCTCATCGAGAACCTTTGTGTTGTAGCAGACCAGCTCTTTCGACGTGAACGCGTCCAGGTTGCCGCCGATGGAATCGACCGAGCGCGCGATATCTTCCGCGGAACGGGTGGCGGTTCCCTTGAACAACATGTGTTCAATGAAATGCGAAATGCCGTTCTCTTCCGGGCTTTCGCGGCGCGAACCGGTGCCGATCCAGAATCCGACAGAGATGGAGCGGACGTGCGGCATCACTTCCGTAATGACACGGATGCCGTTAGCAAGGCTGGTGGTTTCGATGTCTCGGACGAGGATGGGCGTAACTTGAGGTGAGGACAACCTACACACGTTTTTACCACGTTCTTAGCGGCGCCTTCGAAACAAAGACCGGTGTTATCCTGGTAAATATGCCCCAAGCTGTTCTGGGAATGGAACTTAGCGAAATTGAACAGGCGCTTGGTTCCGGCCAGAAACCCTTCCGCGCGAAACAGGTTTACCAGGCTCTGTACAAGGAAAAAGTGAGCGATCTGGTGCAGATTTCGACCATTCCGCTGGAGCTGCGCACCGCTCTTTCCGCAACGCACGAAGTGGGCCTGCCTACCCTTGAACGCCGATTCGATTCAGCCGATGGCACGAAGCGCTACTTGCTGCGCATGGCGGATGGCAAGACGGTCGAGACCGTGCTGATGCCGGAAGAAAATCGCGATACAGTTTGCATTTCAAGCCAGGTGGGCTGCCCGGTGGATTGCCGCTTTTGTATGACGGCCGCGATGGGCCTGGAACGCAACCTGACCGCGGGCGAAATTGTGGGTCAGGTGCTGTACGCCGCGCGCGATAACGGCCTGCTGGAAGGCGACGGGCACTTCAATATCGTAATGATGGGCATGGGCGAACCGCTACTCAACCTTCCCAATGTTTTGAAGGCGACGCGCCTGCTGGCGGACAGAAACGGCATGGCAATTTCGGAGAAACGGATGACGCTTTCTACGTCAGGCATCATCCCCAAGATTGCGGAATTGGGGAAAGCGGAGGTGCGCCCGAAGTTGGCAATTTCGCTGAACGCCTCCACGGAGGAGCAGCGGCAGGAACTGATGCCGATCACGCGCAAGTATCACCTGAAGGACCTGCTGGAAGCCTGCCGCGCCTATCCGTTGCGGCATTGGGAAAAGCTCTGTTTCGAATATGTGCTGCTGCGCGGCGTGAACGATACCGATGCCGACGCGCGCCGGGTGGCCGGGCTTTTGGGCAACCTGAATTGCATGGTGAATTTGATTGCCTTGAACCCGGGGCCGGGCATTCCGTTCGAAATGCCCCTGCAGGAACGCGTGGATTCGTTTCAGCAAATTGTGCGGCGCACGCTTCCGTGTTTTGTACGCAAGCCGCGCGGGCGCGACATTTTTGCGGCCTGCGGGCAACTGCGCCGGAATGAACCGGTAGCTGGCTAAACCTTACTTGACGATATGCACGCCGCGCCAGAAGGCCACGCGGTCTTTGATCTGCTTCGCCTCATTCTTCGGGCTGGGGTAATACCAAGCGGCGTCTGGATTCTGCTTGCCATCCACATCGATTGAGTAGTAGCTGGCGGTGCCCTTCCAGGGACACACGGTTGTTGTGGAGCTCGGTTTGAAGTATTGTTTCGTCAGCGAATCGGCGGGAAAATAAGAGTTGCCTTCCACCTCCACAATATCGGTCGAATCGGCAAGGACGGCACCTTGCCAAATGGCTTGCGGCATACGGGCATGATAGCTCAGCCCTGGCTTACGGCCGCCAATGCCGTTACATTCCTGCGCGTTGCGCTCACGCCGGTGGTGGTCAGCGCCGTGATTCGCGGCAGGCACCGTGAAGCTGCGGCGTGGTTCGTGCTGGCGGCGGCGACGGATTTTCTGGATGGTCTGCTGGCGCGTTCGCGGCGCGCGGTCAGTTCCGTGGGCCAATATTTCGACCCGCTGGCCGATAAATTTCTGCTCAGCGGCGTCTTCATCGCGCTGGCGATAGAGGGCAGTGCGCCCTTGTGGTTTTTAGTACTGGTATTGGGTCGCGATATTGCCATTGTGTTGGCGTCTCTAATCGCCATGCGCGTCTCCACCTATAGCGATTACACGCCCACCATCACGGGCAAAATCAGCACCGCTCTGCAGATTCTGGCGGCCGTTACGTTGCTCGCAACCAATGCGGAAGGCTCCGGCGCTTACGCCGCAGCGCGCACGGCCACCGTGTTTGCGGCGGCGCTGGGCACCGCTTTCAGCGCGATTCACTATACCTGGCGAGGCGTGATGTATTTCGTTCGGCAACCGGTTGCGCAAAAGGCCCGTTGACGGGGAAATGCTTGGGGAGTACGCTTAGACTGTCGGAAGTACATTTGTGACCCGCTATCTGCCTGCCCGGCACTACATCACCTTTGGAATCGTGGCGCTTGGCTTTGCTACGCTGCTGGGGTGGCTCGGCGTGGAATGGACCTTTGCCTTGCTGCCGGCGACGCTGTTTTTAGCCAGCGCGGCGTTGCTGCTGGCGCTAGCCGTGCAGCCTCCCGTAGAGGTTCAGGAAGGCTATTTGGTCATCGGCAAGCGGGTGATTTCCTGGATGGATGTGCGGCGTTTGGACCGCACGGGCTGGCTCTCGCCTTTGGTGGTGCGGCTCACGCTTTACGACGATGAAACCGTGCGCCTGATCTATCCGGGCGACCTCGATTCCTGCAAGAGCCTGCTGCGGAGCCTGCGCCGTATGTGCCGCGATGCCCTGATCGATGGCATTCCGTACCGGCAGTATTGGGGCGAGGTGCTGACGCAATCGAACGATCGTAAAATGCTGCCCGGCCCGCGCTACCGCTTGCTGCTGCCCGAAGATGAATTGGAAGTGGAGCGCCTCTATCAGCGATTGAAATCGGTGGGCCATATCGATCCGAAGAAGTCGTCTGACGAGTAGGCGCTAGTGCGTTCGTTGAAAGCCCGAGTCCTCTTTGGCGTGCTTGGCATTATGGTCCTTTGCGCCGGAGCGGCCTATCTATCGCGCATGTGGTGGCTTCACCAAATGGGCTTGATGCTGGTGCGGGAAGAGCAGCCCATGAAAGCCGACGCCATCAGTGTGTTGGGCGGCGATTGGTTTGGCGACCGCATTCTGAAGGCCGCGGAACTGGTGAAACAAGGTTATGCCCCCGTGGTGCTGGTGAGCGGCACCGGGTATATGTACGGCAAGTTCGAATCGGACGTGGCGGTGCAATTCGCTGTGCAGCATGGCTATGACCCCGCCTATTTTCGCAAGCTGGAATATCCGTGCAACTCCACCAAGGAGGAAGCGCGCGCGGTGGTGCGTGAATTTCGCGCCATGCATGTGAAGCGCTTTTTGCTGGTGACCAGCGCGTTCCATACGGCAAGGGCCGCGCGCATCTTTGAAGCAGCCGCGCCCGATATGCAGTTTCGCGTGCTGGCCGCGAAGGACACCATGGATTGGGACCATTGGTGGGTGAATCGTGAATCGCGAAAAACTTTTCTGATGGAGTGGACCAAGAGCGTGACCGCGCGCTTTGGAATTTGACCCATGCGCTCCGACATTCAGTTTCTGCTTCCTTATCTGCGCCGCCACAAGGGCAAATTCGCGCTGGGCATTTCGGCGCTGATTTTGAAAGACGCCTCGGGCGTGGTGCTGCCTCTGCTGATCAAGAGCGCCATCGATTCGCTTACGGCGGGCAAGCCCTTGAGCGCTGTGCTCTTCTTCGCCGCGCTGATGGTGGCGGTCACGCTGGTGAAGGGCTTTTTCCAGTATTGGATGCGCGTGATTTTAATTGGCGCTTCGCGCGATATCGAGTTCGAAGTGCGCAACGATCTGTTCGGCAAGCTGGTCTCGCTCTCGCCCGATTACTTCGCGCGGAACCGCACTGGCGACATCATGGCGCGCGCGACGAACGATCTAAATGCCGTCCGCATGATGCTGGGGCCGGGCGTGATGTATTGGATGGAGACCAGCCTCACGTTCGCGATGACCCTGGGCGTGATGCTGTTTTTCGATTGGAGACTGGCTCTGCTTTCGGTAATGCCGGCGCCGCTGGTGAGCTTCGCGGTGATCTATTTCGGGCGGCGCATACACACGCGCTTCGAGGCGATACAGGAATTGTTTTCCACCATCAGCAGCCGCGTGCAGGAGAATTTGTCGGGCGTGCGCATGGTGCGCGCCTTTGCGCAGGAAGAAGCCGAGGTGCGCAAGTTCGAAGTGCTGAACCGCGATTACATCGAGCAGAATTTGAAACTGGTGCAGGTGCAGGGTGTGTTCCAGCCGATGCTGGAAGCGCTAATCGGCCTCACCTTTCTGATTGTGTTGTGGAGCGGCGGCCGCGAGGTGCTGCGCGGGCATCTTTCCGTGGGCAGCTTCGTCATGTTCAACACCTACATGAGCACGCTGGTGTGGCCTATGATCGCGCTGGGGTGGGTGGTGAACCTGATGCAGCGCGGGCGCGCTTCGCTGGGCAGGATTCAAAGCATTCTCAAGGCGAGCCCGACGATTCATCCGCCCGCGATGGATGGCGGTTTGCGCGTGCGCGAGGCACAGGTTGAGTTTCGCGACGTGAGCGTTCGCTTTACCAGCGGTGAAGCGCTTCGGCACATTAATTTGCGTGTGCCGGCCGGGCAGACCATCGGCGTAGTAGGCAGGACCGGCGCCGGCAAGAGCACGCTGGTGAATCTGATTCCGCGCTTGCTCGATCCGGACAGCGGGACGGTGCTGGTGGACGGCGAAGACGTGCGCGATTATGACCCGGCTGAGTTGCGCCGCAGCGTGGGCTACGTGCCGCAGGAGACGTTTCTGTTCAGCGCAACGCTGGCGCAGAACATTGCCTTCGGCGTGGAGAACGCGACGCAGGAGGAGATTGAACGCGCGGCAAGGCTATCGGGCCTGGCGGAAGATATCGATCAATTCCCGCTCGGTTACGACACCATGGTGGGCGAACGCGGCGTGACTCTTTCGGGCGGTCAGAAGCAGCGAACGGCCATCGCGCGCGCGTTAATACGCGATCCGAAGATTTTGATTTTAGATGACGCGCTGGCAAGCGTGGACACCATGACCGAAGAGCGCATCCTGACCGGCCTGGCTAGCGTGATGGCCGGGCGTACTGTAATTCTGATTTCGCATCGCGTCTCCACGGTGAAGCGCGCCGACTACGTTGTGGTGCTCTCGCATGGCGCCATCGCGGAACAAGGCACGCCGCTTGAGCTATCGCGCCAGTCGGGTTATTACGCGGATCTGATCCAGAAGCAACAACTGGAAGAAGAGCTGAGCGAGGCTTAGTTGTTAAAGCTGCACTGGCTTGCCGGAGCGGCAGGAATTGTAAACAGCTTCCACAATTTCTAAAGCCGCGAGGCCGTCTTCGCCCGGCACAGAGGGCTTGCGGCGCTCTTGAATGGCGTCCCCGAAATCGAGGAACTGGCGCTCGAACGATTCGAGCGAAATAGCCATGGGGTCTGAGGAGCCGCTGGCAATATTGCTGGCGATGGGCGCTGTGGGACCCGCATCGTCGCGAACATCCCAGTGCGTCAATCTGTCGCCGCCGATGATGGCCGTGCCCTTGGTGCCATGCAGTTCGATGCGCTCCGTATATCCGGGCCACATGGCCGTTGAAGCTTGAATGGTTCCGGTGGCTCCGTTGCGATAGCGCAGCATGGCGTTCACCACATCTTCCGATTCGATGGCATGCACCGCGCCCAGTTGCCACATGCCGAACACGGTTTCTACAGGCCCGGCAAGCCAGCGCAGAACGTCCACCTGATGGATGGCTTGATTGATCAGCGCGCCGCCGCCTTCCGTGTGCCAACTGCCCTTAATGGGCCTGCTGTAGTACTCCGCGGAGCGCCACCACTTCACGTAGCAATCGCACTGAATCAGGCGGCCCAGGCGGCCTTGCGCGATGGCGTCTTTGAGAAATATGGAGGCATCGTCATAGCGGTGCTGGCTCATCACGCCCAGCAGAATGCCGGCATCGGCAGCAGTTTGAATCATCTGGCGCGCTACTTCGGTTGAGGTGGAGATGGGCTTCTGCACTTGAATGTGCTTCCGGTTGGCCGCGCAGACTTGGAGGGGCTGCAGGCGGAAATCGGGAAAGGTGCAGACATCGACGAAATCCACTTCGGGGTCGCAGCAGACCTCTTCGTAAGTGGCCGCCAAACGCGCTCCGTATTCTTTCGCGAACCGCCGGCCGGATTCGGGGCTGGCGTTATAGCAAACCACTACTTTGAAGCCGATGTTCCGGTAAGCCTGCGCATGTTTGTGCGCGATGGCGCCTGTGCCGATGATGCCAACTCTCATGTCTGTGTCTATAACTATAATGAAATCTTACATGAACAGGCATTTCGGCTGGCTGTTGGCGGCGATAGCAATGGCGGGCTGCAAGAGCACGCCCCCGGCGAACGTCGCGGCCACGGTGAACGGTCGTGCAATTACGTTTGCGGATCTGGATAAGACATATAAATCTCAGTACACGGCGAGTACAGAAAATGTGAATGACGACCTGACCTCCATTCAGCGATTGGAGGTGCTGCGCAGCCTGATCGATAACGAGATCATGCAGCAGCGCGCCGAAAAAGGCGGCCTGATGGCCACCGATGCCGACGTGGAAACGAAGTTGAATGAACTTCGCGCGCCTTACACGAAAGAGCAATTCGATCAGCAGCTGAAAGCGCGCGCGATGACTGTGGATGAGTTGAAGGTGCAGCTTCGCAAAGACCTGAGCGTGCAGAAGCTGTTCAATAAAGAGATCACCTCGAAGATCAACATCACCGATGCGGACGTGAGCAGCTTCTATGCGGCGAACCGCAAGAATTTTAACTTAGCGGAGCCGCAGATTCATTTGATGCAGATTGTGGTGACGCCCACGGCTGACCCGAACGCGCGCAACTTGAAGGGCGATAAAGCGAAGACGGACGACGAGGCGCGCAAGAAAATTCAGGCCCTGGAAGCGAGACTGAAACAGGGGCAGGATTTTGCGATGCTGGCGCAGAATTATTCCGAAGACCCGAACACGGCGGCCAATGGAGGCGATCTGGGATATGTGCCCGAATCGGCGCTTGAGAAAACGGGGCCGGATCTATACAAGCTGATTCAAAGCTTGCAGCCGGCGCAGCTTTCACCCATTTTGAAAACGGAAGACGGCTATCGCATTTTGAAGATGGTGTCGCGTGAGCCTGCCGGGCAGCGCGAGTTGAGCGATCCGCGCGTGCAGCAATCCATTCGCGAGAATTTGCTGACGCGTAAGGATCAGCTGCTGAAATCTGCTTACTACGAGATCGCGCGTAATGAGGCGAAAATCGCGAATTACGTCGCCCGCGGCGTGATGGATACGGCCGGCAAGGGCGGCAAGTAGTTGAACGATGGCCTTTGAAGAGCTGGCGCGTCAGTTAGAGACTGGCTTTCACAGTGGCGCGTTGGAATTTACCGAGTGTCTGGGACAGCATCGCATTGCGGTTGCGGCGGAACAAGTACCGGCGCTGATCGCGTTCTTGAAGGCTGAGTGCGGTTTCGATTTTCTGGTAGATTTTACAGCGGTAGATTATCCCGAACGCGAAGCACGGTTTGAACTGGTTTACACGCTGTATAGCTTTGCGCGGAATGAACGCGTGCGCGTTTCCGCGAGGGTGGACGCGCAGGCGCCTTCGCTGACGAGTGTTTTTGCGGGCGCGGATTGGCTGGAACGCGAAGTGTTCGATATGTTCGGGGTTGTGTTCACCGGCCATCCCGATCTGAAGCGGATCCTGCTGCCCGACGGTTGGGAAGGTCACCCGTTGCGCAAAGAGTACCCCATCGCGCAGCCCGATGATGCATGGGTCGCGGCCAATTTGGAGATGCTGTGACGGGCACGGAGAGTCCGCTCGATTCCTCCGAACTGATTCTCAACATGGGTCCGCAGCACCCTTCGACCCATGGCGTGCTGCGCATTATCCTCAAGCTGGACGGCGAGCGTGTGAAGAGCGCGGAGTGCGTGATCGGGTATCTGCATCGCGGCGTTGAAAAGATCGGCGAGAACCGCACGTATGGGCAGTTCGCGCCGTACGTGGACCGCATGGATTATGTGGCCGCGGTATCGAACGGGCTCGGCTATTGTCTAGCGGTAGAGAAGCTGATTGGCGTCGAAGCCCCGCCGCGCGCGCAGGTGGTGCGCGTGATTCTGGCGGAGCTGAATCGTATTGCGAGCCATCTGCTTTGGCTGGGTACTCATGCGCTCGATCTTGGTGCGCAGACCGCGCTCTTCTATACGTTTCGTGAGCGCGAAGAGGTGCTGAAGATCTTCGAAAACTATTGCGGCGCGCGGCTCACGACGCATGCGTTTCGCATCGGTGGGCTGTATTACGAACTCTATGAGGGCTTCGCGGAGCAGGTCAGCGCGTTTTGTGAAAGCTTCCTGCCGCATCTGGACGAGTACGACGAGTTGCTGACCGGCAACCCCATTTGGCGCGGACGTTTGCGCGATGTCGGCATTCTGACCGCCGCCGATTGCAAAGAACTTGGCGTTACCGGGCCTTTGCTGCGCGCGAGCGGAGTGGAGTGGGATCTACGAAAGGCGCAGCCTTACTCCGGCTATGAGCAATATGAATTTTGCGTGCCCACCGGCGCGCGCGGCGATTCCTGGGACAGGTACCAGGTGCGTATCGCAGAGCTGCGAGAGTCTGTAGCGATCATCCGCCAAGCGGTGCAGGCGATTCCTTCGGGACCGGGAATGGCGAAGGTGCCGAAGGTGCTGAAGCCGGCAGTTGGAGAAGTCTATGTTTCGACGGAAGCTCCGAAGGGAGAGCTTGGGTACTTCATCGTGAGCGACGGCACGGTGCAGCCCTACCGGGTTCGCGTGCGGCCGCCTTCGTTTCTGAACCTGCAGGCGCTGCCGCGCATGGTGAAGGGCGCGTCGGTGGCCGATGTGATTGCGGTGATCGGCACGCTCGATATTGTGCTGGGCGAAGTGGACCGCTGATGTTTTTGCGATCATTGATTTATGCCTATTAGAAAAGCGGAAGCGGAGTGGCACGGCAAGGTTACCGACGGCAAGGGCCACATGAAGCTGGGGAGCGGGGCGTTCGACGGGCCTTATTCGTTCCAGTCGCGCATGGCGGATGGCGCGGGGACGAATCCGGAAGAGTTGCTGGCGGCGGCGCATGCGGGCTGCTTTTCCATGGCGCTTTCGGCGCAGTTGACGCAGGCAGGGCTCACGCCTACACGCATCCACACGTCGGCTGGCGTGCATCTGGATAAGGTGGGCGATGGCTGGACGATTGGGACCGTCGATCTGGTAACCGAAGGTGAAGTGCCGGGGATCGACCAGCAGGCGTTTCAGCAGCACGCCGAGACGGCGAAGAAGAACTGCCCTGTTTCGAAGCTGTTCGCAGGGGCTGAGATTACGCTGAAAGCTACGCTCACAGCGAGCTAGGCCATCATGTTTGGCGGCATTGAAGCGGGTGGGACGAACTTCGTATGCGGCGTGGGCACCGGGCCGGACGACCTGATTCGTGAAGAGTTCCCCACTCGCTCGCCCGCTGAGACGCTGAAGCGCGCGGCTGCGTTCTTCGGCGGCCATAGCGTTCAGACGCTGGGAGTGGGTTCGTTCGGCCCGATCGATATCGCCGGTGGAACCATCACCACCACGCCGAAAACTGCGTGGCAGCACTTCCCGCTTGTGGAAGAGCTGCGGCGCGCGACAGGCATCGCGAACATTGCCTTCGATACGGACGTGAATGCCGCAGCGCTTGGTGAAGGCCGTTGGGGCGCGGGCGTGGGGCTTACTGACTTTGTGTACCTGACAGTGGGTACCGGCATCGGAGGCGGAGCCGTGGTGAACGGCCAGTTGCTGCATGGCCGGTCGCATCCTGAGATGGGGCACATTCCGATGCGCCACGATCTGGCGCGCGATCCCTTCGCAGGCGCTTGCTACGCGCATGGCGATTGCCTGGAAGGCCTGGCATCGGGCTATGCGATTGAACAGCGCTGGGGACGGCCTGGAGCGCTGCTGCCCGCCGACCATATGGGCTGGAAGCTGGAAGCAGAATATCTGGCCGACGCGCTGGCTACGTTCACGTATGCGTTTTCGCCGGTAAAGATCATTGTCGGCGGCGGCGTGATGCATACGCTGTCGCATGCCTCGCTTGCGGAGCGGCTGCGGCGGTTGTTGAACGGCTATGTCGAAGCTCCGCAGGTGGTGCCGCCGGCGCTTGGCGAAGATGCGGGACTGCTGGGTGCTATTGCCCTGGCAATGTCCAGCGCAACGGCGCTTCCGGCGTAAGCGGGCCGCTGAGCCGCGCTTGTTTGGTGGCGTTGCTCAAGTGAATGTTTAGAGTCCCGTCGCGCTCCAGTCCTCCCTTTCCGGTGTAGGTTTCGGCGGCGGATTGCAACTGGATCGCCGACAGGTTCAAGCGCGGCAGTCTGGAGCGCCATGCGAAATCGTATTTGCCTGTCACGTGGTCAAGATTGTCGTCCAGCGAACTGGCGGTGAAGCCGCCGGTCGCGGCCAGGCTCTTGAGCAAATTAGCGCCGATGCCGGACACGGTGGCCGCAGTATCGACGGTAATGTGGCCGCCTTTCCATTCCTGATTTTTCAGGCGGCCAATAATTTCATATACCGGTTCCCTGCCCCGCAAATCGATATTTACGCGGCCCGCGACATTGCCTGCCGCTAGCTCGGTGACGGCAATTCGCCCCGCGTCCCATTGTATCCTGGCTTTTGCGTTCGATAGCTGCCATTCATCCGAGTCGAGGCTCGCCATTTGTAACTGCCCATCGGCATGCCAACCTGCCAGCCACTCGGGAAGAGTCTGTTTGCCGAAGGAAAGGTCGACGCCCAGGACGCCGGATTTGCGGCGCAAGGTGGGCAGCATAGCGGCTTCGAGCGCCGCGGCGTTTACCGCACCCGTGGCGATGCGGAAGCGATGCGGATGGGCGCCATCTGGCTCATAGCGATAATCGCCCGTAAAGGCGATGGGGCCGGTATGGCCGCGCATTTTGGAGACGGCGATTTCGCCGTTTTCGAGATGGCACGATGCGGACTCGAGCAGCACGGGTTCAGTAAGGGCCGGTGATACGAACGTGAGCTTTGAGAGCTGCATGTCTCCGTTCCAGAAGCCGAGCTGCCACTGGAGGGCTCCGCTCCACTGGCCGGAGCGCGCTTCGGAAAGCACTGGCACCTTTGTAAACATGGCGGTATCCAGATTACGCGCGTCCAAATGCAGGCGGGAGGCGCCGGTGAGCAGATTATATTCTCCTTCCGCCGTCGCTTCCTGCTCGCCTAAGTTGACGATCTGAACGGGAAGCAGCCTGGCGATCCCTTCGGCCACAGTCACCTCTGCCTGCTTAACGGCCAACGGAGGAGAGCCCGCGAGTTTCAGAGTCGCGGCTTCAATGCGTGCCTGCCCGCGGTATCCGGACGTGACGGAATAGCCGATGACGCCATCGACAGTGCCGCCCAATTCCAGACCGGGCACCAGCGGCAAACCCAGGTGCTGCGCGAGAGGCACTAGGGGGCCGGCGGGAAATTTGGCTAGCGTAAGCGAAGCGCCCCAGCGAGGCTGCGTGAGGTATTGGGTGACCAGGTAGTGGACTGCGACCGGGCTGAAGCCTTTGCCGGACACGCGCGCGTTCAATTCGAGTTGCTGGCCTGGCGAATTCCAGTAGCCTTGCAGATCGAGCGGCCATACTTCACCGCGTGGGATATCCTGATTCCAGCCGTGCAGCTCTTCGATGCGCAAACGGCCGTCTACGGCGACGCGTTGTAAGGGACCCTTGAAGCGGGCATTGCCGGAGATGAGGCCGTGCAGCCCTGCGTCTTCGCCACGCAGGACCGCGATGACATCGCCCAGCTCACTACGTTCCAGTTGCAGGTTGGCGTCGAGCGTTCCGGGCTTCCACGTGCCCTTGGCGCGAATGAGGCCGGAGCCATGTGCGGTGCGATCGGCCCGTGCCGGCTTGCCTTCGAAGCGGAAGCCCCAGGTTTCGCCGGTGCCGGAAGGAGGGTCGATGGAGAGGTCGCAATCGAGTAGATAGACGAACGATTTGACGTTGGCGGCTTTGAAATTGATGCGCGCGCCGTGGATGGCGATGCTGGGAAACGCGGCGATGATGGCGGGACGAATGAGCGGCTCTATGTTCCAGCGATACTCGCCGTTCGGCAGATCGGCTCGGGCGAGGTTGAGGTGCGCGTCTGTAAGGCGCAGTGAAGAAAAGGCAAGATGGCCGGTGAGCAGAGAGAGTACGCGCGGTGTAGCGGTGACGAAATCCACGTAGGCGATCGGTTCGGAGCCGAGGGCGGGATCTTCGGCGATGACAACGTCGTGCAGCGTGAAGCCGGGGCCGGTGAGGAGGTTGAATTTCACTTCGCCGAAGGCGACTTTGCGGCCGAGCGCGGATTCTAAAGCGTTCTGGATGCGGGCGCGGTAACGGTCAGTCTTGAAGCGGGGCGCGATTAAGCCGGCAGCCAAGGTGAGGGCGATGGCTGCGGCGACCAGCTTGCCGATGCGCGCCGCGTTCATGCGCTCTCCGTGCGAAGGCGGAAACGAGAGAGAGACTCGGGGTCGTCGACGTCATCGAGAATGCCGGGATCGGCAACGGGGATGTATTCAGTGGAGGCCAGGTGTTGCTGGAATAATTCTTTGGCGCTGGCGCTGGCGGGCAGCGCCAGCATGGCGGCGAAGAGCGAAGCCTGGAAGAAGACAGGGTGCCCTTTTTGGCCGTTGTGAACGGGAATGGCGATGAGGGCTTGCGAGGCGAGAAGGCGCTGGATGGTTTCACCGGCCGGGTCTGGGTGATCGACCAGTGTGAACAGAGCGGATGTGGCCCCGGGTATGGCGCGGAGGCCGCATTGGAGGCTGGTGAGCTGGCCTTGTTGCCAGTTCGGATTGTGGACCTGCGGGCCAAAAGCCGGCAGCGTATGTGCGCCGGTGACCGTGACCACAGGGCGGCAATGCGCGGCAAGTTTCGCGTTCAGATGGCTTAAGAAAGTGCCGCCTCGAAACGGCAGGTTGGCCTTGGGCGTACCTATTCTGGAAGAGGCGCCGGCCGCGAGGATGATGGCCGCCGTCACTTCAGAAGCGCGCGCGGAATTTCGCCATTGAAGATGGATTTGGAGAGCTGCCGCCATTCCTGAGTTTCCGGGCTGCGGCGCACGGCGATCATTTCAGCGGCTACGGAGATGGCGATTTCTTCAGGCGAGATAGCGCCGATTTCGAGGCCCATCGGGGCGAAAATACGCGCGAGGCGAGCGGGTGGGATGCCTTCCTTTTCAAGTTCCTTCGCCACGCTGATCACCTTGCGTTTGCTGCCGATCATGGCGATGTATTTCGCTTCCGTCGAAGACGCCCAGCGAAGGATGCGCATATCGTCGCGATGGCCGCGCGTGACGATGACGATATAGCTGCCGTCCGTGACCGGGAGTTCGCTAAAGAGGTCTTCATAGTTACCGGAGAGCACTTCGGCGGCTTCCGGAAAGCGTTCGCGATTGGCGAAGGTTTCGCGATCGTCCACCACGGTGGTTTCAAAACCGGCGATGGTGAGGACTTTAGAGAGGCTTTTGGAAATGTGGCCTGCGCCGAAAATAAATGCGCGCGGCTGGGGCAAAACCGGCTCTACAAATACGTCCAGCTGGCCGCCGCAGATCAGGCCGTTGTCGTAGGCTGCCTCTTCGCCCAGTTGGAAACTCAGGTGGCGCGGCTTTTCCGTTTCGATCACTTCGCGCGCCGCATTCCACACTTCCGCTTCCACGCAGCCGCCGCCGATGGTGCCGATCATGGAGCCATCTTCGCGGACGAGGAGCTTGGCGCTTTCATGGCTCGGGATGGAGCCCTGAACCTGGACGATGGTGGCGATTGCGGATTTTTGGCCCAACTTACGCAGGCGTACCAGTTCGTCGTAAACGTCCATGCTTTGCTAAACCCATCATAGCTTTAGCGTGCCGGTGAGTTGGCGGACATCTGCGATGCGCTCCTGTTCGAGGAAGCGGTGCAATTCGCCGGCGATGCGCGCGGGACTGCCGGGGTCCCAGAAAGTGGCGGTGCCTACCTGGACGGCGGTGGCGCCGGCGATGAGGAATTCGGCTGCATCTTCGCCGGTTGCGATGCCGCCCATGCCGAGCACGGGAATCCTGACGGCTTGCGCGGCCTGGTAAACCATGCGCAGGGCGATGGGCTTGATGGCGGGGCCAGAGAGCCCGCCGAAGCCTGCGCCGATGCGGGAGCGGCGGGTCCTTGCGTCGATGGCGAGTGAGATGAAGGTGTTGACGAGTGAGATGGCGTCCGCGCCGCTTTGTTCGGCAGCTTGGGCTAGAGGTTCGATGCGGGCTACGTTGGGCGAGAGCTTCACAATGATGGGGCGCTTGGCGATGCGCTTCACTTCGGTGACGAGGGCGGTGAGCGCTTCGGGGTCATTTGAGAAGAAGATGCCTCCGTGTTTGGTGTTGGGGCAGGAGACGTTGAGCTCATAGGCGGAGATGCCTTCGGCGTCGTTGAGTGCGTGGATGACTTCGAGGTAATCTTCCGGGGCGTAACCGAAGACGTTGGCGATTACCGGGATGGGGAGGGTGCGGAGGTGGGGGAGTTTCTGTTCTATGAAGGCGCGGACGCCTATGTTTTGCAGGCCGACGGAGTTGATCATACCCGCTTGCGCTTCCCAGAGCCTGGGGGCTGGGTTGCCTGCTATGGGGTGATTGGAGAGGCCCTTGGCGATGAGTGCGCCTATTTGGGAGAGGTCGGTTAGCTTTTCGAATTCGGGGCCATAAGCGAAGGTGCCGGAGGCTGCGAGGATGGGGTTTCTTAGGGTGAGGCCGCAGAATGTCACGCACAGGCGCGGAGAAAGGCTAGGATCCATCCAGGTTGACTTCCAGGGTAACGTCTTTGTGGTTGCGGACGATGCCCAGGGTGATGGATTTCCGGTTGGGGAGCAGGCCGGTGACATCGCGCGTGGAGGCTACCGGCTTGCCGTCTGCTTTGACGATTACGTCTCCGGCTTTCAGGCCGGCCTTTTCAGCTGGGGATTGGCGGTTGACCATGCGGACCAGGATGCCACCTTTGACGCCGAAATATTCAGCTAGCTGCGTGTTGAGCGCTTCGGTTTCGATGCCTAGCATTCCGTTGCGCCAAGACATGGAGGCACGGGGAAGATCTGGCATGACGATGCTGGGCATGGGAGGCACCGGGGGGAGGGACGGAAGAGGAAATGGACTGCCCAGACGGGCTTCGAGAACAGCCGTTACATTTAGGCGGGCGTTGTTGCGGAGAACCAGGAGATTGACTTTGCGCCCGGCCGGGACTTCCGCGACCAAACGCGTGAATTGTGCGATGCCTTCGATGCGCTGGCCGTTCAGTTCGAGAATGATGTCCTCCGGTTTGAGACCTGCTTTGGAAGCGGGACTATTCTCTGCGATGAACTTGATTTCAACGCCGCGCTCTTCCGACGTAACTTCGGCGACTCCGACGCCCAGGTAGCTGTGGGCGCCGGCGGAAACGGCGAGCAGGAATAGTAGAGCCGTTTTCATTTAGAAAACTCCTTCGGACGCATTCATTTGCTGGAGAGCCTTCTGGAGGCGAATGCGGACGTAGCTGTTGTCTTCGCGGTGCACCTGATTTTGCAAGACGCCAACCATGGAGCCGTCGCGAACCAGGAGATCGATTACCTCCATGCGGACATTGGGGTTCGAATCGTTGAGAAGCACGGTGCTGAGCGCGTTGCGCACGTTGCCATCGGTGGTGAACTGCTTGAGACCTTCAAGCGCTTTCAGGCGGACGCTGGGGCTGGGGTCATGCTGCACGGCATCCAGCAGCGCGGCGCGAATTTCAGTGGAATGCGCCATTCGCTTGAGCGCATCGACGCACTCAACCTGTACGCCGGGGTTCGATTCGTCGCGGGCCGCGGTGAGCAGCAAGCGGCGCACGTTGGCATCGTTAAGACCGCCGGAGATGACACGGCGCTGCACGTCATCGACCGCGATGGTGAGACGGCCTGAGGCATCGGGTTCGACGGAGCGCACCAACGATGTGACGGAGGGCTGCGGTCTATTCACTTTGGCGGCGAACCACCCGATGGAGAGCAGGGCGAGCGCGGCCACGGGGATGCGGAAATCGATACGCCACCATTTCAGTTTTGGCACAGGCCGCTCCAGTTCGGTGACACGCTGCGCCAAAAGGGTGCGGCACTCCGATAGCAAGCCCAGCGAGGGCTCCAGCTCAGCTTCGTCAAGGGCAACGGCAAACTTCCGGTAGTCTTCCACTTCCTTGTGACAAGGCGCGCACTCCGCGCAATGGGCTTCCACGTCTTCCTCCTGTTCAGGCGGCAGTTCGCCGTAGTAATAAAAAGGCATCGCGTTCCTGATTTCTGCGCACGTCATGCCAAGTCCCCCAAAACATTTCTCATTTTTTGCGTGGCGCGGAAGAGGCAGTTTTTGGCCGCTTCTTCGCTGGTGCCCAGCACCTCGCCGATGCCACGGAGGCGAAGCCCCTGAAAGTGACGCAATTCGAAGACCACGCGCTCACGCGGCGTTAAGTTTTCTAAAGCCTTGTTGATGCGGCCGCCTACCTGGCTGTTGTAGAGCGTGCGCTCGGGGTCGGCATGGGCGGCGGCTTCTTCGAGGCGATCCAGGCGGTCTACGGGTCCATCGGCGGTATCGAGCACGGACGATTCTTCGCGACGCACTTTGCGTTTGCGTAGATGATCGAGGCAGATGTTGGTGACGATGCGGTAGAGCCAGGTGTGAAAAGAGCAATCGAAACGAAAGGTGTGGAGATTGCGATAGACGCGCAGGAAGGCTTCCTGGTAGACGTCGCGCGCATCTTCTGGGGAGCGCAGTACGTTGAGGGCGATGCGGAGGACGCTTTGGTCATAGGTGCGGACGAGGCGTTCGAAGGCTTCGGGGTCGCCCGATTGCGCGGCACGGATGATTTCCATTTCTGGGGACGCGGCGCGTTCGGGGAGGGCGCCTATGGTGAGTATTCCGGTCATCCGTAGTGGTGTAGACGCTGGTGTGGCAAATTTGTCACGCAGAGGCGCAAAGGAAAGCCTGGACATCATGGCGTAAAGGGGATTCTGAGGTAGTTGGTGGCTCCGCTTTTTATGGTGACTTGTTGGAGTTTCCTGTTGCCGTCGCGTTCTACGGCTACGTTGTAATGGCCGGGTTGTAGGTTGATTTGGGCGGGGGTGAGTTCGGCCAGCATTTTGTCGTCGAGGAAGATGTTGGCTCCGGGCGGGACGGAGCTGACGATGAGAGTGCCGCCGGCCGGGCGCAGGTTGATGAGCGGGACATCTTCGCGGGAATCGCCGATGCGGAGCTGGCGGCGTTCGGGCTGGTGATCTTTCAGGGCGAGGAATAGGATGTGGACGCCGGGTTCGCTGAGCAGGAGGCACGGGGTTTGGCAGGCGCTTTCAGAGTGGCCGTCTAGGGTGGCGGTGGCTCCTGGGGGCACAGTGACTACCCAGACGTCCTGCAGTGGTTTTTCGGGCGGCGCGATTGGGGTGAGAACGGATGCGGGCAGGGGGGATGCGGCAAAGGGGGAGCGTTTGGGGGCTGTTTTTATGACGAGGCTTTGCGCCGGGGCCGGGGCAGGCGCGGGGGCAGGCGGGGTTTCGACGTCTTCGGCAGAAGGCGCGGCGGGGAGCTTGCGGGGCTCTTCGGGTGGACCGTTGGTCTGCCAGGCGACCAGCGCCAGGATGGCTAGCACTACGGCGAAGGCACCCAGGGCAGGCTTGACCATGGACGGGGGCGGCTGGACTGTTTCCGGTTTTGGCGCGGGCGGCTCCGGGGCGGCCGTGAGGGAGCTGGTGGTCTTGCGGCGCGGCCTCTTCGCGATAGGGGTAGGCGCGGTGGAATCCGTGGGAATGCCGTGGGTTCGCGCCAGGGCATGCCAGCCGGGCGTGGCTTCGCAAGCGTCGTGCAGCTGATTGATGAATTCGGTGCAGCTGAGGAAGCGGCGCTTAGGATTTTTCTGGAGCGCCCTTTGCAGAACGCGTCCAATTTCGGGGCCTAGAGCCGGGTTGATCTGAGCGGGCTCAATGGCCGGTTCGGCGACGATGCGGTAGATGACCGTGCCCAGATTCTCTCCGGGAAAAGGGCGCTCGCCGGTGAGGATTTCATAGGCCACGACGCCGAGCGAAAACTGGTCTGAGCGGCCATCGATGGCGCTGCCCTGCACCTGCTCCGGCGACATATAGTTGGGCGTGCCGAGGATGGTTCCGCTGGCGGTGAGGTTGCCGGCGGCGCTGGCTTTGGCGATGCCGAAATCGGCAATTTTGACGGTGCCATCCTCATCGATCATGATGTTGGCGGGCTTGATGTCGCGATGGACGATGCCTTTGGAATGCGCGAAATCGAGAGCGGAGGCAGTCTGGCGCAGGATACGAAAGATGGCTTCGGGCGTGAGGGCTTTGGGCGGCGCGGTTTCGGGCCCATCGAGCAGGGCTTCCACGGTGGGTCCGTTGACGAACTGCATGGCGATGTATGCCAGGCCGTCTTCCTCGTCCATGTCGTAAATGGTGACGATGTTGGGGTGCGAGAGGACGCCGGCAGAGCGCGCTTCGCGGAAGAGGCGCTCACGCAAACGGCTGCGCTGTTCGGAATCGTCAACCTCGCGGAGGCGGATGGTTTTGATGGCTACGGAGCGGCCGATGGTGGGGTCGATAGCCTGATAGACGACGCCCATAGCGCCGCGACCCAGCTCCTGAACGATCTGGAAGCGACCGACCCGTTCCACGAGGACAAGTGTAACTCCGGGGCATGAAGGGGAGCTTAATGGGGGCTTGGGTTGAATGGTGTTTGGTGGGTTGTTTCTTGGGTTCGGGCTAGAGCGGATTTGTTTGGAATCAAACACTTGTTGGGTTCGTTCCGCTGGATCGGGATCACGCAGAGGCGCAGAGGAAGGCGGGTCTTGCCGCATTTTTTGGAGACGGTTGAGTTGGTTTAGGGCGATGGAGAATTGGCGGTCGTAACGCATTTCGTGAATTTGGAAGGAGTTTGTGGTGCCGGTGGCTTGGAGGATGGAGTGGAAGGCCAGGGCGCCGATGGTGAGGGGATTGAGGTCGGCTTCGGAAGAAGATTGGCGGATTTTGGCGCATTCGCGGGCCAGGCGAACCTGATCGAAAGACCAGAGGCGGACCTGGCGCCAGATGGCCGCGCCCATCTTTTGCACGATGATGCTTTCGAGCGGAGTCATGGGGGCGAATTGGATGTGGTCGGATTCGCCTGGGAGGAGGATGGTTTTGGACTGGCGTGATTTGTCACGCAGAGGCGCAGAGAAAGGCTACGGCCAGGGTTCGTTTATGGCTCCGTTGGCGATTCGCTTGATGCCGTTTTTTATTAGGGATTCGTTGAAGTTGATGAGGAGTGACGTTGTGGTGGAGCGCGTGCGGCGGACGGTGTGGCATGCGGAACTGGCAGGCCAATGCTGCGTGGTTGTGGATGCGGCCGGAGTGGGAGCACCGGTGGTGGAGAGGATGCACCGTGCGGGGCTGGGGTGCGGGTTTTGGGCGGTGACGATGACCAGTGGAGCGCAGGCACGCCCGGCGGGGAGTATGGGCGGGGTGGCGCGATTCACAGTGCCCAAAGTGGATTTGCTGAGTGGGGTGCAGACGCTGCTGGAGAGCGGGAATCTTCGGATTGCACCGGATCTGCGGGAGGCGGCGAGCTTGTTGCGCGAATTACGGGATATGCGGATGGAGGTGACCGGCGCGGGGCGCGCGCGCTTGGGGGCGGACGGGTGCGGCGATTGGGTTTGGGCCTGGGCGGCTGCTGAGTTGTTAGTGACGGGAAACGTTCGTCACGCCGAGGCGCAGAGGAAGGCTGAATGATTTATAGTGCGGGAGATGTCTCCGTTCTTTGCAACCTTGTGGCGCTGGCTGAATGAGAACCCGCTGTTGACGCTGGCGGTTTGGTTCCAGGTGGCGCTTGCTGTTTTTGCGTTGGTGGCGATGCCGTTCGATAAGCGGCTGATTCTTGGGATTAGCCCGTGGGTGAAGCCGCTGAAGTTCGATCTATCGGTGATCATATTTCTGGTCACGATGGCTGGGGTGTTGAGCGGGCTGCAGGGTTACGAGCGCGCGCGGTGGTGGATTGGAGGCGGGATGGGCGTTGCGCTGGCGCTGGAGAACAGCATTATTTCGCTGCAATCACTGCGTGGGGTGCGCTCCCATATGAACTTCTCGACGCCGCTGGACGCTTATCTGTTCTCCTCCATGGCAGCGCTGATTGCGATCAACACGGTGCTGGTGGCGGTAACGCTCGGCCTGGTTTCCATTGACGGAACGCTGTGGCCGCCTGCGGTAACCTGGGGCGTTCGGTTGGGGCTGGCGGCCTTGCTGGCAGGGAGCATGGAGGGTTTGCTGATTGTTGCGAAGGGGGGGCACACGGTGGGCGCGGCCGATGGTCTGCCGGGGTTGCCCTTTGTGAACTGGAGCCGCAAACACGGCGACCTGCGCGTGGCGCATTTCTTTGCCCTGCATGCGCTGCAGGCATTTCCATTTCTGGGCTGGGCGTTGAGCCGTACTTCCCTGCCCGTGCCGGTGCAGATTACTTTCACTTTCGCGGGAGCCGCCGCTTACCTGGGAGCGGTGTGGCTGCTCTTCAAGCAGGCGCTGGCGGGGCGGCCGCTGCTTGGTTAACGCGCTGCCGCAACTGCAGGATCAATTCGGGCAAATCGATATCTATGTGTTCGATCAATTGCTGAAAGGACGCATACCGGCGGGGTCGCGGATGCTGGATGCGGGGTGCGGTTCCGGCCGGAACTTGTGGTATTTCCTGCGGCAGGGATACGAAGTTTTTGGCGCCGACCAGGACCGGCTCGCCGTTGACGATACCCGCCGCCTGGCATCTGTCTTCGCACCCACGCTGCCCGCCGCCAACTTTCGCGTGGAAGCAGTGGAAGCGATGTCGTTTCCGGACGCGTTTGCGGCGACCGTGCTCCTGAGCGCCGTTCTGCATTTCGCGCGCGATGAGCGGCATTTCCGGGCCATGCTGTTTGGCGCGTGGCGCGCATTGGAACCGGGCGGGATGCTCTTCTGCCGGTTAGCGACCAGTATAGGAATGGCAGGCCAAATACAGGCTGTTTCCGACGGCCGCTATTTGCTTCCGGATGGCTCTGAACGTTTCCTGGTGGATGAAAGACAGCTCATGAATCTGACCGCGGAACTTGGCGGCGAATTGCTGGACCCGCTGAAGACAACGCTGGTTCAGAATCAACGCGCAATGACGACATGGGTGGTGCGCAAGGTTAGCGAGCGGGTACCAACTCGTCCAGCTTGACGGCTGGAGGCGTGGCGCGTTTTGCGGGCACCGCGACGGTGAGAGGCACATCTATGTTCTTACAGACAGTCTCCGTACATGCCTGTCCGCGAATTCGCAAGGCCATGGTTTTTATGTTGGCGCGATGCAACTTCGCCGCGAAGATGCCTTCACGATCGAAACCGAAGCTGAACATTCTTAATTCGGGCCGGGAGAAATTCTTCGGCGGCGATTGCAGCCAGGGGCCCTCTGTCTGCGCGCCGGTGACGGTGATTTCCGTGGAACGATCCATGCTGAGAGCGGGCTTTCCCGCCAACTTTTCCTGCACGCGCCGCACGTTGTCGAGAGCGAAGGTGTGCCAGCCGGGCGCGACGTTCGCGTGGACCACAAGGTAGGGTCCATCGACGCGCGCGGTGTAGGAGATGACGAGTGCATCTTCGTGCCGCACCTCAGCCGGCTGGGACCGATCGGCCGCTGAGGCCAGCGATGCCGCAAGAATGATGACGCTAGCAGATTTCATTTTCGGAAGCTCAAGACATGCGTTTTGATGGGCATAGAAAGTCGTTTGCCGTCGCGGATTACCTCTAAGTTAGCCGACTCGCCGGCCTTGGTATGCAACTTGAGATACAGCTCGGCGGTGTGGGCGAACTCATCGCGCTCCACACCGTTTACGGCGACGATGATATCGTCCAGGCGCAGGTCATGAGTCTTGCGAATCTTCGCCAGGTCCGCGACGTATTTCACGCGGCTGGCAAAGCTATCGGGCTTGAGGCCCAGCGTCTGCTTTTCGCCGGCGGTCAGGGGGCGATCTTCGAAATCGAGACGCGGATCGACGCTGGATTGGCGAAAGCGCAGGTCGGTCCACCACCATCGCGGGGGCAGGGTTACGGTCAGGTCAACGGGCTGGCCGCTGCGATCCACAGCGATCGTTACGATCTTGGCGGTGCGTTCGACTTTGTCATAGCGATATTGCACATCGCCGAACGTGTAAACGGGAACCGAGTTCCAGGCGGCGATGCGGTCTCCCGCTTTCATGCCGGCCGCGGCGACGGCGCCCGAGGCTTCCTTCACCACGAGGCCTTTCGGGACGTCGAGCGAGATGCCGAGGGTCTTTATGTCGGGTGAGCGATAGAGCTGAGACAGCTTATCGAGCACGCCATCGCGCTCACGCTGGATGTTCTGGAAATCGCCAATCAGGTGGCACTCCACGCATTGCCGGCGGGCGAAGGTGCGCTCCACCAGCAGGGGCATTTCGCGCGGCATGAGGGAGGCCGGGCGCGGCTTGGCGGGCAGGCGCCCCTGCAAGTATTGCTTGTGCAGGACGAGACCTTGTTCAAGCGCGATGCGCAGGCTATCGAGCGAATTGTAGGTATCGGGCGATTGCGATTCGCGGCCACCATAGCGCATATAAATCTGCTCATCCGCGTTCAAGATAAAGAAATAGATGGCGTTGTTCCAATCGCGGTCGAAGAGGCCGGCGTCCACATCGTCCATGCGGACCACGCGGACGCAGACGTAATCGCTCATCACTTTGCCGAGCGGAGAATCTTTGGGCGACAGCACAACCTGTGCGTCGAATACTCGGCCTTCCATTCAAGCTTCGCAGCGGAACTCGAGGAATACGGGCTTGTTGGAAGCTTTGGCGATGGCGAGGGCCTGACGATAATCGCTGAGCCAATCGATGGACTGCTCCTGGGCGAACAGGGCAGGCATAAGGAGGGCGGCGAGGGCGAGCGGGCGCATCATGTTAGGTCTAAAATAGCATTCCGGCACGTGCAGGAGGCCCGCGGTCACCAGCGGCCGATAATGGGTTGGCTTCCTGCCCCGCCGTAATAGGGGATGAAGCGGTCCGCCCCGGCGCCCACGCCATCGTAAGTGCCGTTGCCGTTATAATCCAGCACCCAAAAACCATTTACATAGACGCCGATCTTACTTTTTCCATCGCCGTTCCAGTCAGCGACCATCGGTAATTCTCCGGCATTGCCGCCGTAACCATAAAACTTGTCGCCGCCCACGCTTACTCCATCGTAAGTGCCGTTGCCGTTGTAATCCAGCACCCAGAATCCGCCGCGATAGACCCCGATCTTGGTGGCGCCGTCGCCTGCCCAGTCTCCAACCACTGGCTTATCGCCGGCCGCGTAGGTGAAACCGTTGTAATACTTGTCCGCCGATGTGTAACTTCCATTGCCATCGTAGTCCAGTACCCAGGTGCCATTGAAGTAAATGCCGACCTTAGTGCGATGGTCACCGTTCCAATCGCCCACCACGGGAACCTCGTTCGCGTTACCGCCGTACCCGTAGAAAGCGTCGCCGACATCGAACACGCCGTTTCCGTTGGTATCGAGCGCCCATGATCCGCCCTTGTAGAAGCCGATCTTCGTGCGTCCGTCGCCGTTCCAATCGCCGACGACGGGCACATAGCTTGCACCGGCGCCGCCAAAGCCGTAGAACTTATCGCCGGAATCGTAGACTCCGTTGCCGTTGTAATCCAGCACCCAAAATCCGTTCAGGTAGTAGCCGATCTTACTCTTGCCGTCTCCGCTCCAATCGCCGACGACCGCGATCGCGCCGGCCTGGCCGGCGAAGGTGAAGAGTTTGTCAGTGCCTTCGTAAGCGCCGCTTCCGTTTGAATCTAAGACCCACTGCGGGCCGGAGGGCTGGAAGTAGCCGACGTTGTAACCGATTAAACCGGCGATTGTAGTGGGGTCGGTGGCCATAGCGGTAGCCGAACCGCCACCTGAAGCGCTAACCTGATTCGTCACCTGCCCACCTGCATTGGAGGTGACATTTACCACGACGGTGACTGTGGGGTAACTGGAGCCGGATGCCAACACATCGCTTCTGGTGCATGTGGACGCGCCCGCGGTGCATGTCCATCCGGTGCCTGACATAGAAACTAAAGTGAGGCCGCTTGGAATCGATTCGGTTACGGTTACGGTTCCGCTGGTAGGTCCGGAACTGGCCAGGTTCGTAACCGTAACCGAGTAAGTGGCGCCAAGTTGCCCGGCAGTAAAGGTTGCCGAGTGTGTCTTAGTCACGGATAGCGAAGGAGTAAGTGTGGTAAGGATGCTGAAAGCTACGGCGTTCGATACGCCATTTACGGTAACGGCGGCCGTCCCGAGTTGCGCGATGAGGCCGGAGTTCACAAAGGCGGATAGCTGGCCGCTATTTACAAAAGTGGTGGTAAGGTAGGCACCGTTCCATTGCACCGTATCGCCGGCGATAAACCCGCTGCCAGTAACTTGAATTGTGAAGTTGCCCGAGCCGGCAACGGCCAGTGCCGGTGAAACAGAAGTAACTGTCTTTGGGTTTACCGTGAGAAGACGAACGCTGAAATTCCCGGCGTCAGCGATATAAACATTCCCGGCCGTATCCACTGCCACGCCTTGAGGATTATTCAGTGATGCCGCCGTCGAAAGGCCGCCGTCGCCGCTGTTACCCTGTTGACCATTCCCCGCTATCGTTGTCACAATCCCGCCCGAGACCTTTCGAATTCGATTCGTTTGATCGGCGAAATAAATACTCCCTGAAGAGTCAGCGGCAATGGCCACTGGATAGATAGCGGCATCGATCGCTAGACCGCTATCACCCGAATAGCAGCAAGCGCCGTTGCCGGCTACGGTGGTAATCACCCCGCTGGTAGCCACCTGTCTGATGCGGTGGTTCGCGAGATCCGCGATATACAGATTGCCGGCACCGTCTACCGCGACATCGGAAGGACTATCCAACTGCGCCTGGGCTGCCTGGCCCCCATCGCCGGAGAACGCGGTGACCCCATTGCCTGCGATGGTGGAAATCACGCCGCCGGACACTTTGCGGATACGGTTGTTAACGGTGTCGGCAATATAGAGGTTACCCGTGCCGTCGACCGCCACAGCGTAGGGAACATTGAGCTGCGCGCTGCTAGCCGCTATGCTGTCTCCCGAGTATCCGGCAGTTCCAGTCCCGGCCACGGTGTCGATCACGCCGCCCGTCACTTTTCTAATGCGTGAATTGGCTGCATCCGCGATATAAAGCGCACCGGTATTATCCACGGCTACTCCGTAAGACAGGCTGAGTTTAGCGTTAACGGCAGGGCCTCCGTCGCCTGAATATCCACTCGCGCCGGTACCCGCGACGGTAGTAATCGTTCCTCCCGATACTTTGCGAACCCGGAAATTTTCGCTGTCTCCAATGTAGAGATCACCCGTCGAGTTATCTACCGCCAGGGCCGCCGCGTAATTCAGTTGCGCCGCTGAAGCAGGCCCGTTGTCGCCAGAAAAGCAGCAGGCGCCGTTGCCTGCTACGGTGCTAATTACCCCGCCGGTCAATCGCCGAATCCGGTAATTGAGCGAATCGGAAATGTAGAGGATGGTGCCGCTGCTATTCAGAGCGAGCGCGGCCGGAAAGTTGAGCGAGGCACCTGTCCCAGGGCAGTTATCCCCTAAGGAGTTGGTTTGTTGTGGGCATCCGGTCCCGCCTCCGGCTATGGTGACGATTGTTCCACCGGAGACAAGCCGGACGCGATTCGTATTCCTGTCGGATATATACACGGCAGTTCCGGCGTTGTTCACTGCCACCCCATAGGGTTCGTTCAATTGCGCGGCGGCCGGTGGCCCACCATCCCCGGAAAATCCGCTGGTTCCATTTCCAGCCACGATGGTGAGCAAGCCTGCGGTCGAAAGTTTATAAACTCGGTGGTCACTTGGAGAGGGGAAATACGCGTTGCCTGAACCATCAACGGCAACGGCCGGGGGAGTAGCCACCGAGATATTGGTGGCTGTCGCTCCGTCCGCCGGGCCGCCGCCAGCCACGGTGGTGATCACTCCGCCCGAAACTCTTCGGATGCGCTTGTTAATTCGATCGGCAATGTAAATGTTGCCGGCATTGTCCACAGCTACTTTCTGTGCCCCCGCCAGTTGTGCGCTGGTAGCCGGGCCATTATCGCCTGAATAGCCCGTCGACCCATTTCCGGCAACGGTTGCAATCGTTCCGCCTGAAATTTTACGAACGCGGTCGGCCTCAGCTGTATAGACGTTTCCCACGCTATCGACAGCAACTCCTGAGGCATTCAGGAAGGCATTGGTGGCAGCCAGGTTCTCTCCGTTGTAGCAGCAACTTCCAGTACCCGCAGAAGTGGTAATCAACCCTCCCGAAGATTTTCGGATGCGGTGATTCTGTTGTTCGGCAAGAAAATAGTTACCCGGGCTTTGCACCACGATGCCTGCCGGGTTTAACTGGCTCTTAATGGACAAGCCACCGTCACCAGAGAACTGGAAGAGGCCGTTGCCCGCGACTGTGGAAATAATGCCAGCCGAAACTTTGAGAATCCTGTACGCAGAATTATCGGTGATGTAAAGGTTGCCTCCGCTGTCCAGCGCGACCCCATTCACCGTGGAAAACTGGCCGTTTGTAGCAGAACCGGTGCCCGCCACCGTCGTGATCACCCCGCCGCTAACCTTTCGAACGCGAGCGCCATCGCCAATGTACAAATTACCCGCGCCATCGAGCGCGATGACTTGAGAAAAATATGTGAACTGGGCACTGATGGCCGGGCCGCCATCCCCCGAAAATCCAAAGCTCCCGTTACCCGCGACAGTAGTAATTACTCCAGCACTTACTTTGCGGATTCGAAGGTTATACAGATCCGCGATGAATAAGTTGCCGGTATTATCGACTGCGAGGCCATAGGCGCTGAGTTGCGCGGCTGTGGCCAACCCGCCGTCCCCGGAAAAGCCAAAGGTTCCGGTTCCGGCCACGGTGGAGATCACGCCATTGGAGATTTTTCGGACACGAAAGTTGTCTGAGAAGAAAACGCTACCGCTCTTATCAACGGCAATTCCGCTAGCCACGCCGATTTGCGCAGCGGTTGCGGCACCTCCATCTCCAGAAAATCCCTGAACGCCGTTACCCGCTATGGTTGTGATCACACCTCCGGAAATCTTGCGGATCCGAAAATTGACCCCATCCGAGAAATATAGGTTCCCCGCGCTATCTATCGAAACGGAGGCTGGATTGATTTGCGCATTCGTGGCTGGACCGTTGTCGCCAGAAAAACCCAGCGTACCGTTTCCCGCAATGCTAGTGATCATCCCATCGGCCGCTGCCCGGAAAATGCGATTTTGCTGGCCTAAGACGAAATAGACATTTCTACCTGCATCCACAGCCAGGCTGCTCAAATACGGCAGACTCACACTCGTACTGGGAACCCCGGTTGGGACGCTACCCCCAGCAATCGTAGAAATGGTGTACTGCCCCACCGCCACGGGCGCCACCGCCCCTGTCGCAACCAGCAAAAATATAGCCCGGCGTCTTTTCCAAAAATCCAGCATGCCGTAAACGCCTCCGATTGCCTCCAAACAGAATTGCACGAATGTGTCATGCTTTTCACGCTAAAGTTGGGTTGTCCTCTCCTGAAATTTCATGTCGATCCGCCGTTTTTTACTGCTTTTCTCCTGCTTCCTGGCGCTTGCCTGCGCCCAGACCGTGGGTTACGTTGTCAGCACCGTCGCGGGCATTGGCCGCGCCCCTGGGGATGGCGGGCCGTCTACTTCGGCGCTTCTCGACGATCCGTCCAGCATCGCCGTCGATGCCGCCGGGAACGTCTATATCACCGATTTTGAAGCCCACCGTGTGCGTCGCGTCGATTCCTCTGGCCGCATCGCCACTATCGCGGGAACCGGGGTCGGCGGCTATTCGGGCGATAACGGTCCCGCCGTGAATGCTCAGATCTCCAAGCCTTCCGGAATTGCCGTTGACCCGGCCGGAAATATCTATTTCGGTGACAACGACAGTCAGGTTATCCGCAAAATTGCGCCGGACGGTATCATCTCCCGCTTTGCTGGAAAAGGGTCGGCAGGGTTTTCCGGCGATGGCGGCCCGGCTATTTATGCGCAACTTAGCGGTCCCAACGCGCTTGCTTTCTCCGGCGGCTATCTTTACATCGCCGACACCTATAACTGGCGCATCCGCCGTGTGTCACCTTCGGGCATTATCACAACCGTGGCGGGTAACGGCGAACATGCGGCCACTGTTGCCGGCGGGCCTGGTCTAACGGTGCCTATTGCACTTCCGAGCGGCCTTGCCTTCGATTCTGCCGGAATTTTGTACGTCAACGAATTCGGCTACAACCGCGTGCTGCGGATCGATAGCCTGTTCAACGTCACTCCCTTCGCAGGCGCCGGCGCGGATGGCGATAGCGGCGATGGCGGCGATGGCGGCCCCGCGCTTCAAGCCACGTTCAGTACTCTGGGCGGCATTGCAGCCGATTCTTCCGGAAACATCTATGTCTCCGTGCAGAGCGGCCAGCGCATCCGCAAGATCGCCAACGGGACGGTCACCGCCGCTGCCGGGAACGGCCTACAAGGGTTCGCTGGAGACGGCGGCTCACCGTTGAGCGCGCAATTCTCTTTTCCATTCGGCATCTCGACGGATGCCTCCGGACGGCTTTATGTCGCCGACGGCGGCAACAACCGGGTTCGCCGGGTTGACTTTGCCAATTCCCGGATTGTCACCTTCGCGGGAAGCTCAGATTCACCAGGCGATGGCGGACGGGCGGAAAATGCGGCGCTCTTCGCGCCCGAAGCCATGGCCTTCGATGCTGCCGGCAATCTCTTTTTCGCCGATACGAACCACCATCGCATCCGCAAAATCACGCCGGCCGGAATCATCAACACCGTCGCCGGAAATGGCACCCGGGGCTTCACAGGAGATGGCGGCGATGCGCGCACGGCGCAACTTCAGAACCCCGAAGGTATCGCCATCGATAGCGCTGGTAACCTGTTCATTGCCGACAGTGGCAACGCCCGCATCCGCCGCGTGGGCGCCAACGGCATCATCCAAACCGTTGCCGGCACGGGGGTGCATAGCTTTTCGGGCGATCTGGGGCCTGCCACCCTGGCCGGTCTCGTTTATCCAACCGGTGTTGCGACGGACGCCCAGGGCAATTATTACATCGCCGATTATGGAAACGATCGCATCCGTAAAGTGACCAGTCAGGGCCAGATCAGTACTTTCGCGGGAAGCAATTCTACTTTCTATTCGGGCGATAACCAGCCGGCCACCTCCACCGGTCTTTCCTCTCCCTTCAGTGTGGCGGTTGACGCCCCGGGGAATGTTTATGTTTCCGATCTCGGCCATAACCGCGTCAGGAAGATTTCACCGGGCGGAACCATTACGACAGTGGCCTTCTTAAATTCTTTCGCTAACGATCTGGGGCAGCCGTTCGCCATTGCTGTCGATTCGGTAGGCAAGCTCTACATCACCGATGCCTTTAAGCCACAAGTGCGCGTCTTTGGCGTCAACGGCGCGCTGACCACTATTGCCGGCACAGGCGCGCTTGGCTTCGCCGGTGACGGCACTTCCGCCCTTACGGCTCAGTTCGGTCTACTGCCAGGAATTGCGGTCGACCCCAGCGGCGCGGTCTTTGTTTCCGATGCCGGAAACCATCGCATTCGCAAACTCACACCCGTCAACACGCTTCCCGATTTCACCATTACCGCAGCGCCCCTGGGCGGCAGCCCAAGCCTCACTCTCACTTCCATTGGCGGCTTCTATGGTACCGTTCGAATCGCCGTGAAGGCGCCTCAACCGGTTATGGCAGGTAGCGTCAGCCTTCCTGCCAATGGAAGTGTTGTCTTCCCCATTCCGCAGTACATTCTTGCCACCACCGTGACGGATCTTCTGTTTCAGGCGGATTCGGGCACTCTCCACCACGAAGCCACGCTTCCGTTTGCGGCCTCTGTTCTTCCCGCCGTTTCCAGCATCTATAACTCCGCAAGCTTCCTTAGCGGAGGCGTGGCTCCTGGCGAGGCCGTGGCTATCTTTGGGACCAACCTGGGTCCGGCCATGCTTACCACTTCCGAGGCCCGCGTATCGCAATCGCTGGCCGGAGTTACTGTAACGTTCGATGACCGGCCGGCGCCGCTGCTGTATGTCACCGCGAACCAATTGGCGCCATCGTACCTTACGCTGTAACCGGTTCTACGCAGCTTCAGGTCACTTACAACGGCACTAACTCAAAACTGTTTTTCGTGCCTGTGGTGCAGTCCGCGCCGGCGCTTTTTACCGTGAACGCCGCGGGTGCGGGCGCCGCTGCCGCCCAGAATCAGGATGGCTCATTGAACTCTGCCCAAAACCCGGCAGCGCGGGGCTCCATCGTGGTCCTTTATGGCACCGGCGAAGGCAGCACCACGCCCGAAGGCATCGATGGCCAGATTGCCGCCTCCGTCTTCCCGAAGCCTGTCCTTCCCGTTTCCGTCACCGTCGGCGGACAGCCGGTTGAGGTTCTCTACGCGGGAGCGGCACCAGGGCTTGTGGCTGGAATCTTTCAGATCAACGCGCGAATCCCACTTACCTCTCCCACCGGCGAAGTTGCGGTGGTGGTTACGGTTGGGCCTAACTCCAGCCCCGCTGCCGTCACGCTTTCCGTGCGGGCGCACTAATTAGGGAAGGCTAAGTCCTGTAAAGCGATAAATGTATTTCCAGGTATTTTCGCCACCCAAGGTCAGGCCGGGTGCAACCAGCGGATTTGCGTTCGCCGGGGTTACCTCTATATCGATGTCGATAGCGCCTGGCGGAAGTTGCCTCAGATGCTCGGGACCTATTGTGAGCGATTCATCGGGGGAGGGCGCTTGGGCGACCACGAATTGCCTGTAACTGCCTTGATGGGCCACAAGCTTTACGGTGACCCATGTATCCGGTTCCCCGCCGGACCACTGGATGACGAGAGGAACCTGCCGAGCTAAAACCGTGCCGGCGGGCAGAGGAGTGGCGATGTTCACTCCGGTGCCGATGCGCAGGCTGGTACGAAAGGCCCCAACATCGGAGCCGCCCGTGGCTGTCAGGTCGAACAAGCCTGTGCGAATCGCGCCGCGAGCAAGGTCCGCGTGGTATTCGGTGAGCCCGATGACCTGATTGCCTTCAGGCGGGCTGAACTGCTGGAGCGCAGCTTGCGTGGGAGCGGACACAGGACCCTGCACGGCAATGGCTCCAGCATCCAGGCTGCGGTAGGAGGGAATGGGACATGCGGGTCCGAAACTCTGGCGAAATGCAATGGGAGTGCGGTTGCGGGGTAAGAACCGCGTGCCGGGCACGTGTCTGCCAGGCGAGGCCTGAAGCGATACGGTGACGCCGTTCAGTTCGATATCGGGGCCGGCGCCGGCTATGATTGTCCTCTTCCATTCGATCTTGCCGTAACTGGCGACGGGGGGATCGACACATGGGCCGCCGCCTTTGTGGATGCTGACGGTGACGGGCCTTGTGTTGCCGGAATCCCCCGTCGAAATCAGCAGAGGAACAGCGCACCCTTCCCGGGCGGTCTCCGGCACTTTGACGTTTATCTGATCCAGGGCAACCCATCCGGGCGCCAGGCCCGCAAAGTCATGCGGGCTGAATGGTCCGTCAAGATCAAATGTGGTGCCACCCAGTGCGCCGGTATAGTTGCTCAACGGGTTGGACGGCGCGGGCTGTCCATCGGGGGGCAGCGGCGAGAGAGGAAAAAGGCCGGTGCCGTAAAGGGAAAGTGTCTCGCCCGGGGACACACTATTCGAGGAGGAGTTCAGTGTGCCGCCGGCATGCAGCGCGTCGGCCGGCCCGCAACCGCCGTCGCCGAGAGTGAACACACCGAAGGCGTCCGCCGCGTTGAGTAAGTAAGGCGGAGTAACACCGGCGGAGGTGGATACAGTTACCGAAGTAGCGCCAGATACGGCAAACGGCATTTCAAAAATAATGTAAGTGGGCGAGACATAGTGAATGTAAGCGGGAATGCCGCCGACAGCTACTTTGGCCCCACCGAGTTGAGTGGTGAGCAAGAGTGGATCGGGAACGACAGTGTCCTGCGCCAGATTGATTCCGAATAGCGCAGCCAGCGAACCGGGTGCGATGGCGTCGCCGGTTGCTCCCCCGGTGGTGTAGGAGGCGGCGCTGACCACACCCCCGGGGAAAATCATGGGCTGCTGGGCGCGTGCCGGTGTCAATAGCAGGAAAGGAACGAAGAAACTGTAACGCCACTGAAGCATTCTAGGGGTGGGTGAAGACTTACTAAAGTATAGCTACACGCGACAGCCGGCGACCATACTTGACACAGTTTCCAATTAGACTTAGTCTAATTTTATTGAACGCTGGGAAAATCAAAAGCTCGCTGGAAGGCACCGGGCTGCGCTGCACGCCGCAGCGCTACGCTGTCATGTCTTTCCTGGTTCGCCATACCGGGCATCCCACGGCCGCGGAAATTTTTGAAGGCGTGAACCGGTTAGACCCACGATGCTCCCGAGCCACGACGTACAACAATCTTCGCGACCTGGTGCAATCCGGCCTGGTGCGGGAAGTGGCGATGGAGGGGCGCGCGGCGCGATTCGATGCCAAGTTTGAGAGGCATCATCATTTCATTTGCGACAACTGCGGCTCTGTCGAAGACATGGAATGGTATGAGGTGACCTCACCTTCTTCAGCCGCGCTGGGCAAGCGGTTTTTACGCGAATCCGAACTGATTTTCAGGGGGCTTTGCAAGAAGTGCGCAGTGCGGCGAGCCCCCGGCGCCACGCCGAAGGGTTAGCGATTCGGCGCGAAAAAGTTTACCGACTAAGGAAAACCAACATGCAGAATATAGATACTCCCACGATAGAGACCCCGGGTTCGGTTCATAAGGAGCACGGAGCTAAAGCTGAAAGCAAGTGTCCATTTTCCGGCGGCGCGAATCATACGTCGAGCGGAGCTTGGACGAACGCGGACTGGTGGCCGAACCAGTTGAATCTGAAGATTCTGCACCAGCATTCGAACCTGTCGAATCCGCTGGGCGAAGAGTTCGATTACGCCGAAGAGTTCAAGACGCTGGACCTTCACGCCGTGGTGGCGGATTTGAACGCGTTGATGACCACGTCGCAATCGTGGTGGCCGGCCGATTACGGTCACTATGGACCGTTCTTCATTCGCATGGCCTGGCACAGCGCCGGCACATACCGCATCGCGGACGGCCGCGGAGGAGCCGGGTCGGGTACTCAGCGTTTCGCGCCCCTGAATAGCTGGCCAGACAACGCGAACCTGGATAAGGCGCGCCGGCTTCTTTGGCCTATCAAGCAGAAGTACGGCCGGAAGCTTTCGTGGGCCGACCTGATTGTGCTGGCCGGGAACGTCGCTATCGATTCGATGGGCCTGAAGACATTCGGTTTTGGAGGCGGCCGGGCGGACGTTTGGGAAGCGCCGGAAGATATCTATTGGGGTCCGGAAACGAAGTGGTTGGGCGATGAGCGTTACAAGGCCGGCCGGCAACTCGATCAGCCTCTAGGCGCTGTGCAGATGGGTTTAATTTATGTCAACCCGGAAGGCCCCAACGGCAATCCCGATCCAGTGGCCGCCGCGCGCGACATCCGCGAAACATTCGGCCGGATGGCGATGAACGATGAGGAGACTTTTGCGCTGATCGCGGGCGGACACACGTTCGGCAAAGCGCACGGCGCGGCAGATCCCTCTAAGTATGTTGGCCGTGAGCCGGAAGGCGCGAGCATTGAAGAACAAGGCCTGGGGTGGAGCAACAGCTACCAGAACGGCCACGGTGCGCACACCATCACCAGCGGCTTGGAAGGCGCATGGACCAAGACCCCGACCGCGTGGGATAGCACCTATCTGGAGAACCTTTACAAGCAGGATTGGGAGCTGACCAAGAGCCCGGCAGGCGCGAACCAGTGGATGCCGAAGGACGGAGCCGAGGCCGGTACGGTGCCCGATGCGCACGACGCTTCGAGGCGTCATGCTCCGATGATGTTCACCACCGATATGGCGCTGAAGGTGGACCCCATTTACGCCGAGATTGGAAAGCGCTTCCTCGATCGGCCGGATCTATTCGCTAACGCTTTCGCGAAGGCCTGGTTCAAGCTGACGCATCGCGATATGGGTCCGATTTCGCGATATGCCGGGCCCCTGGTTCCCACGGAACCGCAGATCTGGCAGGACCCGATTCCGGCCGCAGATTATGAACTGGTGAATGACCAGGACATTGCGGCGCTGAAAGCCAAGATTCTGGCTTCAGGGCTATCCACCTCCGAACTGGTGACCACTGCATGGGCATCGGCATCCACTTTCCGCGGCTCTGACAAGCGCGGCGGCGCTAACGGGGCACGCATCCGGCTTGCACCGCAGAAAGATTGGGAAGCGAATCAACCGGGGGCTCTGGCGAAAGTTCTGGACAAGTTCGAGGCGATCCAAAAAGAGTTCAACGCGCAATCCGGAGCCAGGAAAGTCTCGCTGGCGGACCTTCTGGTTTTAGGTGGCTGCGCAGCCGTGGAAGAAGCCGCGAAACGGGCCGGCCACAACATTACCGCGCCATTTTCGCCAGGGCGCACGGATGCTTCGCAAGAGCAAACGGATGTGGAATCGTTTGCGGTTCTGGAGCCGACTGGCGACGGTTTCCGCAACTATTTTCGGGGCGGGCAACACAGACCGGCCGAAGAGGTCTTAGTGGACAAGGCCCAGTTGCTGACGCTTACGGCGCCGGAGATGACCGTTCTGACGGGCGGCATGCGTGTGCTGGGCGCGAACTTCGTCGGCACGAAACATGGCGTGTTTACCAAGCAGCCGGAAACGTTGACGAATGACTTTTTCGTGAACCTGCTGGACATGAACACCAAGTGGCAGGAATCGAAAGCGGCGGAGGGAATATTCGAAGGGAAGGACGGGGTTACAGGCGCACTCAAGTGGACGGCAACGCGCGTGGATCTTGTGTTCGGTTCCAATTCCCAGCTTCGCGCAATTGCGGAAGTCTATGCCAGTTCAGATTCGCAAGAGACGTTCGTCCGGGACTTTGTGGCGGCGTGGAGCAAAGTGATGAATCTGGATCGCTTCGACGTTCAACCCCGCCACTAACAGCGGGGTTAGCGCTTTCCGCGCGGGGCATATTGGAAGCACTCGTCAAGCGGGACACCAAGCGCGGCAGCCACTTTAAACGCGGTTTCGAGCGAGGGCGAATACTTATCTTGCTCGATGGCGATGATGGTCTGCCTCGTCACCCCCACCTGGTCGGCTAGCTCCTGTTGCGTCATGCCACGGGTTCCGCGAAGGTCTCGAACCTGGTTACGAATGGAGGGCATCAGAGCGCCTTTCGGTAGGCCACAATCTGGGTAGCGGTTTTGGTGATGTCGGCTATGACCAACATTCCGAAGAAGACGCTGAGGAAGTGCAGGCCCATCATGCGATTCTCCATTTGAAAGTGGCCGAGAGTGGCGTGGTACCAAAGCATGCCGAGCCCCAGCACCATTAGCGAGGCAAGGGCGAGGTAGCCGGCGCGGTAGCCGCGCAGTTCAATCAGCCGGTCGCGCTCATCGACGACGCGATTGCTGGTCACCGCGACAATCACCAACTGCAGCGCGATTTGCAGCACGATGATGGCGGCGATCATGCCCGCGACCTCGTTGACGGAGTTTTGCCGATGCAGAACGAAGTAAGATCCGTACACCAGCAGTTCGGCGGCTAGCGACGCATATAAAGTTTTTTCGCGATAGGAAAGGCTCTGTGGCATGTGAAACTCCCATGTCAAACAAACTTGACACCGTAAACATAGCGCTTCGGCTTAAACATGTCAAATATTTTTGACATCCTTCTGGGGGCTGCAATTCGGGTATGCTGATGGGGGCTCGTGCGGGAAGGCCCGCACCAATCCGGAGGAATGTAAAACATGCACACTCTTTGGGCAAGCCTTTTCGCTCTCGCTCTTTTAACATCGAGCACCATTTTTGCGCAGCGGACGAAAGACCCGGTGACCGCGCAATACGGACCTTGCGGGGCCGCGAACGGGTCCGGGGGTAACTCAACTAACTATTACGGCGGCGGGGCCGACGGGTGCGCCTTTACTTACAGCGTCCCCGCCGAACAGCTGAACCGCTTACTGAACGATAACGGTTATTGCACTTTATATAGCCGTACTCAAGTGAACTGTTCGCGCGAAGTAAGAGGCAACTATGGGCAGATACGCCTGGACCGCCGCGATGGCGCGGGAGCGGGCGGCGGGCGGAATCCTGGTTCGGCGCCGGAGTTGTCTTACGGCGCGGTTCCACTTTCCCCGATCACGCCCGCGCAACGCGCCGAGGCTGAACGCTTGTGGCAGCGTGGCCTGGCTCTGGTCCAAAACAACCAGCATCGCGAGGCGGTCCCTTTGTTACTGCAGGCCGCGCGCTTGGGCCACCCCCGGGCGCAAGCCACTTTGGGCATTGCCTATCAGGATGGGAACGGCGTGACGCGCAACGATGCCGCAGCCGCGCACTGGTTCGGGCTGGCGGCAGCACAGGGACATCGCGCGGCACAGTATGGATTGGCGGGCATGTATGAAGAAGGGGAAGGCGGCCTGCGTAAGGACCCCGTTCGCGCGCGGCAGCTTTATATATTGAGCGCGAATCAGGGTTATGACAAGGCGCAGTTGGAAGTTGGGATGGCGTATGAGGTGGGCGACGGAGTACCGCGCAACCGCCAAAGCGCGATTCAGATGCTGCGCGCATCGGGCCTTGGCGTGGGGATCGCGAATGTGCTGGCCTCTCCCCAAACCCCGGCGCGCTTCGCCACTTTCGCTGAATTGGGAGGCTACTTGAGGAAGCTAAGCGAGATTGAGAACGCAAAGCTGAACGCACGGATTGCCCGATCCACGCCGAACATTTACCGGAGTGACAACCCCATCGACCGAATCAACGCGGCAAGGGAGTACGCGGCCTGGGAGCGCAAAGGCGGGGCTGACCGACCTTACTAGAAGTGTCGAGAAAGACTGCCCCCGGCAGGATCAAATAGGAGCGGTTGGTATGGAACACGGCGGGGCATTTCTCTTGCGGGATCATGTGGGTGACTCCAGAACCCGATGTTACTGGAGTCGCGACTTAGTGCTTCGCCACGGCCGTCGCCGGGGTTATGTGGATCAGGGCGCCGGGGCTGGAATCTTCGAGTATCCACAAAGAGCCATCGGGACCTTCTTCAACATCGCGAATACGGCGGTCCAGTTTCCAACGCTCGGCGGTCTTCGCGCCGCCATGGCCATCGAAAATAATGCGGGTTAGCGTCTGGCTGGCTAAGCCGCTGACGAAGCCATTGCCATTCCACTGCGGGAACATTTTGGCGCCACGGTAGAACATTAAATTGCCGGGCGCAATCACCGGCACCCAATAGAGCACGGGCTTGGTGAGATCGGGCCGCGTATCGGGCTTGGGAATGGGGACACCGTTATAGTTATTGCCGTAGGAAACAAGCGGCCAGCCATAGTTCTTGCCGCGTTCGATCAGGTTCAATTCGTCGCCGCCGGCCGGGCCGTGCTCCACCTCCCACAATTCGCCGCTGGGGGAAAACGCCATACCATAGGGCGTGCGAATACCCTCGGCCCAAGTCTCAGAGGGCGTCCGGTTTGGGCCGGGGAAAGTATAAGTGCTGACCACCTTCGCGGTCTTGGCGGCTTCGGTGTCGCGAGCCGGATCGATCAGCGTAATGGTGGCGGCGCCGCTCTTGCCGAAATGGGGATTGCCGGGAGCGGGCTTACCCTCCAGAGTCAGGCGCAGGATCTTGCCCGCGGGCTGGTCTGGGTCCTGCGCGGGCGTGAAACGCTGACGATCGCCAACGGCCAGGAACAGATATTTGCCATCCGCCGAAAAGGCAATGGGCCCGCCGGCCTGGCCGCCCTTACCCGTGGGCAACTGGCGCCACAGTACCTTCAGATCTTCCAGGCTTGCGGCAGTGGCAGTGGCTTTTAGCCTGGCGCGGGCCATGGCAAAGCCGCCGCCATATTCGCCGGGCTCAACATAGGTGAGGTAAACAAAGTGGTCGGTTGGGTAATGGGGAGAGAGGAAGACGCCCATCATGCCGTTCTGGCCCTGAAAATAAACGGGCGGCGTGTTCTGCACCTGGATTTTCTCGCCGGCCTGAGAGACCAGCCAGACAGGCCCGCCTTTTTCCGTGATCAACATGCGGCCATCGGGCAGGAAGGCCAGCCGCCAGGGCAGCTTGAAGGTGGTCACGGTGGTCATGGTGAACGGCAGGCTCGACTCCGGTTCCTGTTCGCCCACATTAACCTGCGCCGCGGCCACGGCATGCGCCAGTATGCAAAGGAGCGCCGTTTTTGCCAATCTGGTGGTTGTCATATATGTTTGGATGCAGGCAGCGGGTTACGGCTTCCGGAGCCTGCTCTTAAACCGTACACTATTGCGCGGAGCCGGTGACCGGGCACAACGTTGCGGCAAACGCAAAAAAAGGGGTCCCGGCGCGCGGATCCGGGATATGATCTACATGACTTCGAGTCCTGTTCAAGCCCGGGAGGCTCCGATGCGCGCAACATTTCTCCTTCTTAGCGTCGCCCTATGCTACGCCGGCACCAAATTACCGCAGGCCGCGAACCACAAGGTTAGTTTCGAAAAAGACGTACAACCGCTGCTGGAACAGAAGTGCCACTCCTGCCATGGCGAGACTGTACAGCAATCGGGCCTGCGTCTGGATTTGCGACAGAACGCGCTCAGAGGCGGCGATTACGGGCCGGTGATTATTCCCGGTGACAGTGCCGGCAGCAAGCTGATCCGACGGGTGGTGAACGGGGACGGAGGTTTGCAGATGCCTCCGACGGGCGCGCTTTCCGACGAAGAAATCGGGATTCTTCGGGCGTGGATCGATCAAGGAGTGGATTTTAAAATTCAGGTGAAGGCGGAAATTCCGGTGGCGCCGATTGACCCCAAGCTGGCGACGTTAATTTCCGCTATTCATTTGGGCGACAGTAAGTCAGTTAACAAGATGCTAGCGGCTGATCCGGAACTGGTGCGCGCGAAAGACAAAGCCGGCAACACGCCGCTCCATCATGCGGCCGGCTTTGGCAATGTGGCCACGATGAAGTTGCTGCTCAGCCGGGGAGCGGATGCAAGCGCCGGCAATCGACGAAAGTCTACGCCGCTTCTGTGGTCTTTATACGATGAGGCAAAGGTGCGCCTGCTGCTGGCTCATGGGGCCGACGTGAACGCGAAGACAGTGGATGGCCGGAGCGCCATTTATCAGGCGGCGCTGATGGGGAATGCGGTTCCGGTTCTGCGGCTGTTGATTGAAAACAATGCGGACGCGAACGCCAATACTCTTACAGGGATGACCCCTTTAATGGCAGCTTCGCGCGGCAACTTGGATGCCATGCGTTTGCTGCTGGAACACGGCGCGGACGTGAAGGCGAGGAATGCGGCCGGCGGCACGGCGCTGATGGCGGCTGCGGCGACGGGCCGGCCGGAAGCGGTTCGTATGCTGCTGGCTAAAGGGGCAGAGCCGAACGCACGAACCAAGAAGAACGAGAGCGCGCTTGCCGATGCGGCTACGGCAGGCAATGAGGAAACCGTGAAGCTGCTGCTGGATGCAGGCGCGACGGTCAACGTGCAGGACATCCGCGGCTATTCGCCACTGGCTTACGCAGCTGGTTCCGACACAGTTCCCGGTGGCGTGGTGAAACTGCTGCTTCTGAAAGGCGCCGATGTAAATGTACGCGGTGACGACGAGACACCCGCCATGCTGGCGGCCAAGCGGGGCAATACGGAAGTGGCCCGCATGCTGGGAGTTGCGGCGGCGGAGAGCGCGAAGGCCGGTGCTGGGGAGCTAGCTGAGAGCGGGGTCCACCAGAAGTCAATCGCTGAGGCAGTGGCGCCGGCGCTGGGCCTGCTTGCGAAGCAGAGTGACAATTTCATTCGCACGGGTGGATGCAACTCCTGCCATGCGCAGGATTTACCATCCGCGGCCGCGGCAATCGCACGCGACCATGGCCTTCCAGCACCCAAGCTGATTCCGCAGCTGCCACAGGTTATGCACTCGCTGAATGCGGAGCGTCTGATGGATCTGACGCCGGTCAGCGTTGCCGGCATGGGGTGGGAGTTGTTCGATTTTGGCAGCAATGGCGTGCGCCGCGATGAGTATATCGAAGCAGCTGTCCACTACATCAAAGCGATGCAGAGTGCAAATGGCCAATGGCTGGCGTTTGAGAGCCGCAGGCCGCCGATGAATGCCGGGCCTTTTCAAGCGGCGGCGCTGGCCATCTACTCGCTGAAGACCTATGGTTCGCCATCGGAGAAGGCGGATACCGACAGGTGTATCGCGCGCGCCGTTACGTGGCTTGAAGTCACAAAGCCGGAGACCACGCAGGACCGCGCGTTTCATCTGATGGCATTGGGCTGGGCAAACGCCGGCCAAACGTCCATCCGGAGTTCGGCAAAGATGCTCACCGCTTTGCAGCAAGCCGACGGCGGCTGGGGTCAAGTGCCAACCTTGGGCTCCGATGCTTATGCAACTGGCCAGGCGCTTTACGCGCTGAACGCGGCAGGCAACATGCGTGTGGACGATCCAGTGTATGCCAAAGGAGTGAAGTATCTGCTGCGCACTCAGGCCGAAGACGGATCGTGGCATGTGAAATCGCGTTCCATCTGGGTGCAACCTTATTTCGATAGCGGCTTCCCCTACGCGAACGACCAATGGATCTCCGCGGCGGGCACGGCGTGGGCTACCATGGCGCTTTCGTTGACAGCGGAACCGATGCGTCTGAGCGGCAATAAGGTGGTTCGTTAAGGCGAGGGTTACTGCTTTGGCCCAGGGAATGGGCGCGACTGGACCCCTTCCAGAAGCGCGGGCCGTGCGCGGCGCAATTGCAGCGATGCCTGCTGCTCCACCTTTGCCTTGTCTTCTTCGCCGAGCCGGAAATAGATCTGCGATAGCAGCAGGTGAGGCTGCGGCTGATTGGGATCCATCTCTAGCGTCTTGTTCAACTCCGCAATGGCCTGCTGCCACTTTTGAAGACGCATCCACGCGCGCGCCAGCGCCACCTTCGCGGGCACGTAATCGGTGCGGTTGCGAATCGCGGTCTGCAGATAAGGAATCGCTTCTTCGGCCTGCCCTTGGTCCAGCAGGAGGCTGCCATAAAAATAGAATGGCTCCTCGTACGCGGGGTCTGCCTTCATGGCCAGCTTCATATATGACGCCGCTTCGGGCAGCTTGCCCTGATTCTGAAGCTGAAAACCGTATTCGAAATTGGCCCGGGCGGAGGCTGGAAATTTCCGGGCCGCGCGCCTGGCGAAATCGGCTGCACTCTCGTTGTCGCCGGAATCCTGAAGCGCTTTGATGGCAAGGTAATGAAGGTTCTCATCTTCGGGAGCAAGGTTGAGCGCCTGTTTGGCCAGATTCGCGGCTTCTGAAAAGTATCGCCCCTTCGAATACTCAACCGACATGATTTGCAGCAACCGCAAGTTTCTGGGCTGGATGCGGAGCGCTTCCCGCCAGGCCCGCAGCGCATCTTCGCGACGTTCCAGGTGCGTGAGCGTCAGGCCAAGAAGGTACCGCGAATTGAAATCGGTCTGATTGGCTTGCGCGGCATTCCGCAGCAGCGGTTCGGCCTGTTCAAACTTTTGCTGCGTGAAGTAAAGATAGCCCAGATTGAAGAGCGCGGGAAAATATTCCGGAGAGAGGCGAACAGCCTCCTTCCAGAGCTGTTCCGCTTCCGCAAATTGCCTGGCTTCGGCCGCAGCCTGTCCTCGCGCGGAGAGATCTGCCGCATCCTGCGCGGTACAAGGCAGGAAGCAGCCGATCAGCACCATGCACCGGAGCAAACGCATTTATTTCTGCATGGCGGCAATGACCGATTTGCCGCTGCCCTCCACCAGGCTGATTAAGTTACCGGCGGGCGCGCCAGGAAAAGTTTCCGTCGCGCCGTTCGGCCAGCGCACGCTCATGCGTTGTACGGAATCATCGTTGCCAAGGCCGAAATGCAGCCTGGAATCGTTGTGTGAGATGTAACTCGATTGGCTTAGCACCGCGGCCGTCTGCTTAAGAGTGGCTGTCTCTATTGTGACTGTCGCACCGATTGCGTCGCGATTCGAAACTGTTCCGCGCAGTTCCACCTTTACCCAATGGTTCCTGCTTTTCAAGTCGTTGCGCAGCAGGGAGGGCGGCTCACCCATATTCATGATCAGCACATCGATATCGCCATCGTTATCGAAATCGCCGAAAGCCGCGCCCCGGCTGGACTTTCTTTCAAGAACGGCCGCACCGGAGATGGCGCTGACGTCTTCGAAGACGCCGCGCGAAAGGTTGCGATAGATCAGGCGTGGATTCCGGTAGCGCTCCAGGCCGTTACTCTTATCGAGTTCCGGATAAACATGTCCGTTTACCTGAAATACATCTTTCCACCCGTCGTTATCGAGATCCACCAGGCCGATACCCCAGCCCACGTACTGCGGATTCACGGCCAGACGCGCCTTCATGACGTTGTCTTCGAATATACCGGCGCCCAGGTTGCGATACACGTTGGGATGATCTCCGGCGAAGTTGGTCTTGAGTATGTCCAGCAATCCATCGTTATCGTAATCGCCGGGAGCGACACCCATGCCGCCCTGCTCGAAGCCATTTTCGTTAAAGGCCACACCGGCCTCGGTGCCGAGTTCGGAGAACGTCCCATTTTTGTTGTTGCGCAGGAAAATGCTAGGCGTGGAATCGCAAGCGATATATACATCGGGCCAACCATCGCCATTGAAATCGGCTGCCACGGCGGTGAAGGCGTAGAAGCCGTCCATCGCGCGCATCCCGGCCTTGACGGATACATCTTCGAAGGTGTCATCGCCGCGGTTGCGATAGAGAGTGACTTTGCCAAACGGCAAGCCGCGAGGTCCGCAAAACACAGGCATACCCTTCCATTCGCAGTTGGAAGTTTTGCCGGGCGGCGGAGTGGTGGCCAGATCGAACTGCTGATAGCTGGTGACCAGCAGATCCAGGTGGCCGTCGCGATCGTAATCGAGAAAAGTGCAGCCGGAGCTCCACTCCTTACCGCTTCCCGCGATACCGCTCTTTGCGGCAACATCGGTAAACTTGCCGTGACCGTCATTCACGTAGAACGCGTTGCTGCCCCAATAAGTGACGTAAAAATCTTCGAAACCATCGTTGTTGACGTCGCCAACGCAGATACCATTCCCCCAGCCGGATCGCGCGACTCCCGCCTCGCGCGTGACATCGCGAAACTGGCCTCTGCCCTCGTTGCGATAAAGATGATTCGTGGGTGCGGCGCCGGCAGCAAAACCTTCCAGGCGGGAGCCGTTCACCAGAAAAATATCCTGGCGCCCATCGCCATCGTAATCGAGGAAGGCAACACCGGTACCATTGGCTTCGACGATGTATTTTTTCACTTGCTCATTGCCAGAAGTGAAGCGCATCCGCAGCCCGGCCTGGTCTGCAACTTCGACGAAGTTTACAGGCCAGGGGCGCCCCGAGGCGGCCTCGCGCGCGGCGGCAGCCTGGTTGTGAGTGGCGATGCCCTGCGCGAAACAGAGTGCCGCTGCCATGGCGACGAAACCTGCAGGCAAAAGCTTTCGACGAAGCAATCGAAAGTTTAGTGCAAAGGTTCCAGAGACGTCAACGAAAATTGCGTCAGGCTGGCGGTGTGTGATAGAAATCCGCGTGCATGCTACGAACCAAGCGTACGTTGCTCCTGATTCTGTTTTGCGCGCTGCTGGGCTACGCGGACTATGCCACCAGGCAGCCCTTGCCGGGGTTTGCGCGAGTGACGATGCGCATTCGTAATGAGAAGAATGAGCCGACCGGCGTGCGGCTCAGGGTGACGAATGCAGCGGGCGATTACTATGCGCCGTTGGGTCACCTGCCCAGGCCCGATACGGCCAGGCGCAACTCAAACGATTTGATTCTTGGCGATGGCGGCGAAGCTCCCTTGCAGGTGCACGCCCTGGTTTACGATGGCGCCGAGATCGATCTGCCGGTTGGCCGTTACACCGTCCATGCGAACAAAGGCTTCGAGTACCGGACCGTGGATCAGCCTTTCACCATCGCGCGTGCAGAGCGTTCCACGGTGACCGTTCCCCTGCGCAAGTTTGCGGATTTTGAGGCACGCGGATGGTACCCCGGCGATACGCATATGCACTTCCCCGACCCGAGCGGCGTCCGCTACCAAATGGAGTGCGAAGGGCTGCGCGTGTGCAGTCTGTTGCTGCTGAAAAGCGGCTATAAGGCTGGGAAGCCCGGCGATGGATTTTTTGAAAACGTTGAGCACTTTACCGGAAAGTTAGCCAGTGTCTCCGACGCCAATTACCAGGTGCAGGTGGGCGAAGAGTTTCGCCATGGCTTGCTGGCGCATTTGATTTTTCAAAATCTGAAAACGATTGTGTGGCCTGTCTCCGTGGGTGGCTTGCGGGAAGCAGGCGAGGGCGGCTATGACTGGCCGATGATGATGGACGCAGCAGCGGATGCGCACGAACAGGGAGCGTTGGTGACCTGGGCTCACTGGCCATATCCATCGCTTGAAGCGCCGCTCGATATCGCGCTGGGGCAAATCGATTCGATCGATCTGCTCACCACCGGCAACCCTTTTCAGCATCACCCGATTCTGGTGGACGTTTACAAAATGCAGGGCCCCAAGGTGTATTCAATGGCGCCGGTGGACGTTTACTACCATTACCTGAACTGCGGTTTTAAGCTGGCGATGTCGTCCGGATCGGACAAGATGTCCTTGAATCCGCCAATGGGAAGCGCCAGGACTTACGTTCGAACTGACGCGCCGCTGAGCTACGGTTCCTGGATTGAAGGCATCAGGAAAGGGCACACTTTTGCGACCGATTATCCGCTGCTGGAGTTCAGCGTGAACGGTGCGGGAGTTGGCGAAACGGTGCGGCTTTCGCCAGGAAAAGTGAAGCTGAGGGTGAAGGCGCGGGCGCAATCGCTGGAGCCGTATGAGCAGTTGGAGATTGTCTACAACGGCAAGGTAATTCGGCGGGTAACGCCGGCTGGGGCGCATTTCGAAGCGGCGATCGACGAAGACGTTGCGGTGGAAAGAGGCGGGTGGATCGCGGCCAGAGCACACGGCCGTAAGATGTTGGAATACGGCGCCACCTGGTGGAAGATGCCGGTGTTTGCGCATTCTTCGCCTGTGTATCTGGATATGCCGGGCCGTCCCGCGGCATCGCGCGAATCGGCGGAGCTGTTTCTTGATCAGTTGGGGTATCTGCAAAAGTGGGCGCTGGACGACGCGAAATTTCCAACGGCCGCGAACAAAAAAGAGGCTTTGGACCGCATTGAAAAGGCCCGCGCCCTCTACGCCAAACTGCGCGAGAACCAGTGAATACCCCGAACGATAGCAGGCAACCTTATCGTTAAAGTAAGGAAGAAAGCGGCGCCATCCGGTTGCTGCGAAAGTTTCCATGTGATATGCTCCGTCTCCAGTTAAGGGGATTCCATGCTGATTACGCCGAAACGTAGTTTTGAATTGTTGGCTTGCCTCGCGCTGGCCGCAACCGCTTACGGACAGACCACGAACGCAACCATTGTCGGGGACGTTACCGACCCCGCCGGTTCCCGCATCGCGGCCGCGGGTATCACCATCAAGAACGCCGCAACCGGAGTGGCGCGCGAAGTTCAGGCCAACGAACTCGGTTCCTATCGAGTGTTCCCGCTTCCTCCGGGAACCTACGAAGTGGCTGCTTCCGCCAGCGGGTTCAAGACCCAGGTGCAGCAAAACGTAATTGTGGACGCAGCGGCAAACGTGAAGGTGGATTTCAAACTTGAGGTCGGCGGCATTGCGGAACGAGTGGAAATTCAGGCCACTGCGAGTGTGCTGCAAACGCAGGAAGCAAGCGTGGGCGGCACTGTCACAGGCAACGAAATCGCGCGCTTGCCGGTGAACGGACGCAACTATACCCGGCTGATTTTGCTGATGCCCGGCACCAGCGATCAGGGCGGCAGCCAATCGCAGGGCACCTTTTCTGGAACGCAGCTTATCTCAGTGAACGGTCAGCGGCGGCAGGACAACAATTTCACGCTAGACGGAGTGGACAACAACTTCATGATGATGAACTCGCCGGGCATGTCGCCTTCGATGGACGCCATCCAGGAGTTCCGCGTGTTGGATAACACTTCGGCCGAGTTCGGGCGTTCTTCGGGCTCGAATGTGAATATCGTCATCAAATCGGGCAGCCGTAATCTTCACGGAAGTGCGTATGAGTATTTTCGTAACGACAAATTGGACGCGAACGATTTCTTTGCTAACCGGCAAGGCACCGGGAAAGTGCCTTTTCGCCAGAATCAATACGGTGTCGCCATTGGCGGCCCGGTCATTGTCCCGAAGCTTTATCACGGGCGTGACAAGACGTTCTGGTTCTTCAACTGGGAAGGCTTCCGGGCACGACGCGGGCAAACGAATATCAGCAGCTTCCCCATACAGGCGCAAAGGGACGGCGATTTCAGTAACTTAGGTAAACCGATTTACGATCCGCTGACCAGCCAGCTTGGCGCCGATGGTAGCGTCGTTCGCCAGCAGTTCCCGGGTAACATCATTCCTAAGGCTCGTATCAGCCCGGCCATCACTTACATGTTGAGCACGATGATTCCGCTGCCCAACAGGCCTGGAGCGACGAATAACTTCGTGAACACACAGGGGTTTGCGAACGACCGCGACGCGTTCAACATTCGCGGCGATCACAACTTCAACTCGAACAATACGGTATCGTTTCGCTGGAGCCGCCAGCGCGTGGGGCAGATCAATCCCGGGGGCAATCCGTTCCTTTATGGCGTCAGCCGTTTCGACGTCGATAACATGATGGCTTCCTGGAACCATGTGTTCAATGCAACTTCCGTGCTGGAAGTGAAGTTCGGCCGAAACGTACCGACCATTCCCGGGCCCACTATCAACACAAAGGTTCAGCGCCAGGAGTTTCTAAAGGCCTCCGGCATCACGATGTTCATTCCCGAAGTACTCTATAATCCGATTCCGTCATTCTCCGCCGATGGTGAGTTTTCGGTTGGAAGTGGCGGCGGCATCACCGGCGATCAAATTTATAACTACCTTGCCAACTATTCCAAGGTGCTGGCAAACCACTCTTTGAAGGTTGGCGTGAACTATAGCCGACGCCACTTCTACACCAACACCACCAACCCGATGGACGGTAATTTGAACTTCGACCCCAGCCTGACCAACCTGGCGTCCAACCCGAATTCGGGCGATAGCTTTGCCAGCATGTTACTCGGTTTTCCCAGCGCGGTTCGCCGGGGCACCGGTAACACGACGACTAACGCCAACATCAATCCGATTTCTTTCTATGTTCAGGATGATTGGCGCGTCAGCAAGAAGTTGACTGTCAACCTCGGCTTACGATACGAATACATTCCGGCGCCAGTGGAAGAGACCAACCGGCTGGGAAACCTAGTGATTACCCGCGATCAGGCGACGGGTAAGTATACAGGCACCCTGCTCTGGGCCGGGATCAATCCCGAAGTCGATCCAGTCACGGGAGTGGCGAATGAACCGCCGCACACGGGGGCTATGGAAGCGCACTGATGCGTAACAACGGGCTGGATTTCGCCCCGCGCGTCGGTTTCGCTTACCAGGTGAACGCGAAGACCGTGGTTCGGTCGGCGTTTGGAATTTTCTACAACTCCACGTTCGTTCAGGAATTGCAGGATATGCGCAAGTTCTGGCCCTACACCATTCAGCAGAACTTTTCGGCCAACCAGGGTTTGCGGCCAGACTTATACATCACCGATCCGGGTCCGTCTTTCAGCAACACAGCGGCCATTGGTGGCTGGCCTCAGAATCCGAATAATCGTACTCCCTATTCGGAACAGTGGAACTTCACCATTCAGCGTCAGCTGATGGAGGACATGACGGTTGATATTGCCTACGTGGGGAACACGAACAAGCGCCAGGTGGGTTATGACCCCATTAACTCCGCTGTCACTCCGGGTCCCGGTGATATTCAACCGCGCCGTCTTCTGCCGGCGTTTGGCGATCTGGATGGCGGAAACAACAAGTTCACCTCTGCTTACCATTCGTTCCGCGCAAACTTAGTGAAGCGGTTTAACCGTGGACTGCAGCTCAACGCCAATTACACGTGGGGTAGAGCTATGACGAATAGCTCGTCCCTGGCTGAGGCGACCGTGCAGGACCCCTACAATTTGAGAAACGAATGGGCCCGCGCGAGTATCGATCTGCGCCATATCTTCCAGTTGGCGTATGTCTATGAATTCCCGTTCGGAAAATCGAAGCGTTTCGGTTCCAATTGGAATCCGTTTGTGAACGCAGTGTTGGGCGGTTGGTCGGCGGAAGGGATCACTCGCGCGCAAACGGGCGCGCCGCTTAATCCAAGAATCAATCAGGATCGCGCCAATGTCGGCAGAACTTACCAGCGTCCTGACGCGACCGGGATCAACCCCAACAATGGACCGAAGACCATCGATCAGTGGTTCAACGTATCGGCCTTTGCACTGCCCGCGCGCTATTCATACGGCTCTTCCGGCGCCTTCGTGATCAATGCTCCGGGACGCTACAATTGGGACCTTTCTCTGCAGAAAGACTTCCGCGTAATGGAAGGCCACACGTTCCAGTTCCGCGCTGAGGCGTATAACCTTCCGAATAGCGTCAGCCCTGGAAACCCGAATACAACGTTCGATGGCAATAACTTCGGACGGATCACCAGCGCCACCCCAGCGCGGCAAATGCAGTTCGCCTTGCGGTATCAGTTTTAACGGCCAGGGCTAAAGCCGTCGTAACCAAATCTTGTGAAGGGCCATTAGTTCCTGGCCCTTTACAGATTTGGCAGTCGCGATCAGGTCTACTTTGCCTGGTTGGAGTTGAAGGGTACCGGTTGTCAGGGACCTGAACACTTCTCGTCCGGCAGTTGGAATCACGTTGTGAAGAAAGCTTGATTTACCGGCCTCCAGCTTCAGCGTGCCGCCGTCGCCAGGGCGGCAGCCGTAAGTCAAGTTAACCTCATAGCTGCCTGCCTTCATTACTTCCAATTCCCATTTCACGGCCTCGCCAGCCACGCTCCACTGGTCTATGATGTCGCGATTGTAACTGCGGTAGAGTGGCCTGACCTTTTGGCCCAGAGGCACGCCCCACGTAAGATCGATTTCGACGGGGTTCTCGTCGTCACGGCCAATCTGGATAGCGACTCGGGCGTAATCCTGCTTGTTAGTTACGTCTGAAAACCAACGGCTCATTTGACTTTGCAGATCCTGAACCACTTCAGGATTCTCGCCCGCGATGTTACGGCTCTCTCCTGGATCGGACGGTAAGTGGTATAGCTCACCGGCCATGTTCAGTTTGTAGCCCTTCGCGTTGCGAACGGCCCAACTGGCCTGAAGCCCGGTATCGCCCGGCACCGAAGTAAGCACCGGATGGCCTCGGTTCCATTGATGGAACAGATACCCATGGGGACTTTCGCCCTTACCGGATTTGAGCAGCGGGGCGAGACTCTTCCCATCCAGTCGACGCGCCGGCAGCGCCGCGCCAGTGAGTTCACACAGTGTGGGCAAGATATCGATATGCTGCGCCATGGCGTCGGTCACAGCGCCGGCGGGAAAGTGGCCCGGCCAGCGCGCAAAGAATGGAACCCGCACTCCCCCTTCAAAGCAGGACCCCTTCAGCCCGCGAAGACCAACCTTGTCGAAATGGCCCACGCCACCGTTGTCGCTCATGAACAGGACGATGGTGTTGTCTCTCAACTCCTGCTCATCCAAAGTCTTTAGAAGACGCCCGATGTTCGTGTCCAGCGATTCGATCATTCCGTAGATGCGAGCTTCAGCTAGCGGGACACCGCGTTTCAAATATGGTTCGATGAAACGATCGGGAACCAGGTGAGGAACGTGCGGGGCGTTATAGGGCAGGTATAGGAAGAACGGCCGATTGCGGTTCCGGCCGATAAAGTCATTTGCCTGGTCTGTAAGAACATCCGTTATGTACCCGCGAGTAAGTACATGCTGTTTCCCGGACCAGAGTTCATCGGCATCGTCATACCGATTAATGAAACCGTATTGCCAAAATCCGAAGTAATCGTCGAAGCCGCGGTTCTGGGGGTGGTACTTCATATAGCGGCCCAGGTGCCACTTGCCAAAACAGCCGGTGCGGTAGCCGGCCCTCTGAAACACCTGTCCGAGCGTGACTTCATCTGTGTGCATGACGTCGCGGCCCAGGTAAGTATCGACGGCGCCGGTGCGTTGGTAATGGCGGCCCGTCATCAGCGCAGCGCGCGTGGGAGAACAGACCGGCGAGGCATAAAAGTGAGTAAATCGCACGCCTTCGGAAGCCAGGCGATCCATCACGGGCGTCTGGATATTGCGGTTGCCGTTCACTCCAATCTCATACCAGCCCTGATCGTCAGTAAGGATCAGAATCACATTAGGTGGACGGCTGTCCGCGGCATTGGCCAAGAGCGGGGCTGAAGCAGCGGCGGCTTGTAAAAAGAGTCTGCGGTTCATTTCGAAGAGGCGTGGTGGCTGGTCACATTGTGTAACATGTTAGAGAAAATTGTGAGCGCCCCTTCCGCGAACACTCAACCTACGCCTGAACGAATCCTGCAAACCGGCTTGGCGTTCTGGGCTTCGAAAACGCTGCTGAGCGCGATTGAACTGGATGTATTTACCCAATTGGCGGCTGAGCCCTTGCAGCTGGAAGCGTTGCGCGCCAAGCTTGCGTTACACCCTCGGGCGGCTCGCGACTTCTTCGATGCCTTGGTGGCCCTGGGCTTTCTTGCGCGCGAGGGCGAGGTGTACTCAAACTCGCCCGATGCCGAATTGTTTCTGGATCGGCGCAAGCCATCTTATGTAGGCGGCATGCTGGAGATGGCCAACTCGCGCCTGTACCCGTTCTGGGCCAATCTGACAGAGGCGCTACGGACGGGCCGGCCCCAGAATGAAACGCGCGACGGTTCAGGTTCTCCGTTCGAAATACTGTATGCCGATCCGGAGCGGTTGCGCACCTTTCTAAGCGCCATGAGCGGTATTAGCCGTGGCGCCAACATAGCGATTGCGGAGCGTTTGCCCTGGGTGCAATATGGGACCTTCGCGGATGTGGGTACCGCGCAGGGAGACTTGGCGGTGCGGATTGCGCTAAGACACGCGCATCTGAAAGGCGTGGGGTTCGATCTGCCCGCGGTGGGCCAGGTGTTTCGCGAATACGTAAGCGCGCACGGCTTAGCCGGGCAATTGCAATTTCAAGACGGCGATTTCTTCCAGCATGAACTGCCGCGCGTGGACGCAATTTCGATGGGCCACATCCTGCATGACTGGGGTTTGGAAACGAAGAAGATGCTAATCCAGAAAGCCTACGCAGCGTTGCCGGAAGGCGGAATGCTGGCGATTTACGATTCGCTGATCGACGATGAGCGCCGGGTGAATTCGTTCGGCTTGTTGATGAGCTTGAATATGTTGATTGAAACTCCCGCCGGCTTCGATTACACAGGCGCCGATTGCAGCGCGTGGATGCGCGAAGCGGGATTTCGGGAGACGCGCGTGGAACATCTGGTGGGCCCGGATTCAGTGGCGATCGGCTTCAAATAGCATGGTAAGCAAAGCGCGCGTGAGCAGATAATAGAGACAACGCAAGTGCCTTGTTCTTTTACTCCGCGACCCATTCACGGAATGCTTCTTGCCGCGCTGGCGTGGGCCGCAACTGCTTCCGCTCAAGAAACTGCGAATCGTTTTACGGAGCTTGCGGCGCGGGCAACAGCGGCGCGCGAAGCTAACGATAACGCGGGCGCGATCGCGCTCTACCGGCAAGCTCTGGAGGTGAATCGTAATTGGGCGGCCGGCTGGTGGATGATGGGCTCATTGCATTATGACGCGGGACAGTTCGTTGAAGGCCGCGACGCGCTTCGGCATCTGGTTCAACTGACGCCGAAAGCCGGTGTGGCGTGGGCTCTGCTGGGGTTGTGCGACTACGAAGCGGGTGGATACACGGACGCGCTGGAGGAGATACGGCGTGGCCTGAGTTTGGGAATCGGCGAACAGCCACAAATGACGCTGGTGCTGAAGTTTCATGAGGCGGCGCTGCTGACTCGGGCTGGCCGCTTCGATGAAGCGGTTCGGAATTATTCCAGCTTTGTTCCGGGCAAGGTCACGGATGAGCAGGTGCTGGTGGGGTTGGGCCTGGCGCAGTTGCGAAGGCCGGCAACACCGGGTGAAGTGAAGCCTGAGGACAGAGAGTTTCTGCTTTCGACCGGGCGCGCTTTCGGGGCGCTGCTGACAGGCGACAACGCCGCGGCCAAGACGTTGTACGAAGACCTGGTGACGCGCTATCCGGCAAGCGCGAATGCGCATTACGCGTATGGCTATCTTTTGTTTGCGACAGACGCGGACCTTGCGCTGGGGGAGTGGGGACGTGCTTTGGCATTGGACGAATCGCACGCGGGCTCACATGCGATGACGGCGTGGGTGCTGGCTCTTAGAAATGAAAACGCCGCCGCTTTGGAGCACGCCCGCCAGGCATTGGCGAAGGACCCGAACTTGACCATCGCGCGAATCACGGCCGGCCGGTTGACTGTCGCGAAGGGGCGCGTAGCGCAGGGTATCGCCGATCTGGAACGAGCCGTGAAAGAAGATGCGGCGAATCTGGAAGCGCATCTGGCGCTGGCGACCGCGTATTCGACGGCGGGACGGAAAGCAGACGCGCGGAGGGAGCGCGACCTATCGGTGAAGCTGCAAGGGAATGCGAGTGCCGCGGCTCAGCCTTAGTTTGCTGCTTCTGTCGATGGCGCCGGGCGCTGGCATGGCCGTCCAGAATTGCGCTGCATGCCATGCTCAGCAAGCGAAGACGCAGCCGGGGACGCCGATGGGGAGAGCACTGCTGACTTCGGCCAAGAATGCTACTTTGCAATCCAACCCCGACCTGCGCTTCACCAAGGGCAAGTTCGTTTACCGGATTCTGACAAAAGGAGCTGAAAGTATTTATTCCGTGAGTGAAGGCGGGAAAACTTTGTCGCTGCCCATCGCGTGGACGTTCGGAGCGGAAGCGCAGACTTATCTGCTGAACCGGGATGGCGTCTATCTTGAGAGCATGGTGAGCTATTACCCGGAAACGGGCGGCCTGGATGTGACCGTTGGCGACCAAGCGTTAGCGCCGAAGACCCTGGAAGAGGCGCTGGGAAGGCCTTTGACAGCGGACGTGGTAACGGCGTGCTTCAACTGCCACAGCGCAAATTCGACGGTGGGACACAAGCTAAGTTTCCAGCGCATGGAGCCTGGGGTAACCTGTGCGCGATGCCATGTGGAGGCGACCGCGCACGCCGCTTCCTTCACAATTGCAACGAAGACAAAGGTGCTCCCGGAGCGGCTGGGGAAGCGGCCAGCGGAAGCAGTGTCGAACTTTTGCGGGCAATGCCATCGGTCTTGGGAGACGGTGGTGCGGAACAATTGGCGTGGCCCTAGCAATGTGAGATTTCAGCCGTACCGGCTGGCGCGGAGTGAATGCTTCGATGGAGCCGATGCGCGGATCAGCTGTTTGGCATGCCACAATCCGCATGAGAATTTGACACGCAACGACGCGGTGAAAGGCGCGGCCACTTACGATGCAAAATGCGTCGCCTGCCATGGGGTGAGCACGAAACGATGCACTGTGGCGCAGGCCGGGTGCGTGACTTGCCACATGCCCAAGGTGCGGCTTCCGGGAGGACACCAGACGTTCACGGATCATTTCATTCGCGTGGTGAAGGCGGGGGCGGCTTATCCGGATTAACAGATGATGAACATGCTTTGTGCTTTGCTGCTGATGTTCCCCGCGCAGGCAGTTGACACGGCTCAACTGTTTCAGCAAGCTGTAACGGCGCAGCGCGGCGGCGACAACGCCGTGGCTATCCGGACGTATCGTGAAATCTTAAAAAGCAAACCTGACCTGATGCCCGCGTTGATCAATCTGGGGGTGGCTTCGGTGCAGGCGGGCCAATTCGGCGAGGCCATTGAAAGCTACCGGAAGGCACTGGCGATTGAGCCTGGAAATCGTGCGGTGCAGACCTATCTGGCGTTGGCATTTTTTAAACAGGGCGATACGGCGGCGGCATTACGAGGCTTTGAAGAACTCTACAAAACAGACTCGCACGATGTGCGGATTGCAACGCTGCTAGCGGCTTGCGCGCTGCAGATTGGAGATGCCCAACGGGCACTTGCCGTGCTGGAGCCGTTCATGGATTCCGCCGCAGACGATCAGGATTACACATGGGCTCTGGCTACCACCTTGATTGCGAACGGCAGGCTGCGCGCGGGCGCTGAGGCGGCGGAGCGCGTGGCGGCAAAATCGAACGCAGCGGAAGCGTGGATGCTGGCCGGTCAAAATCTATTGGCGTCGAATGAGTTCGTACGCGCGCGAACGGACCTGGAAAATGCCGTGCGCTTGAACGCTTCGCTACCGGGCGTGCTGACGGCGCTGGGCCAGGCGCGAGAGAAGAATGCCGATTACGATGGCGCCATTCAGGCCTATGCAAGCGCGGTAAAGCAGAACGCGAAGGACTTCGATGGCTGGCTGGGTTTGGGGAGCGATCAATATTTTGTCCGCAACTTGCCCGCAGCACGCGTGAGCCTGAAACAGGCTCTGTTATTGAACGCGGAATCCGCTCCCGCGCTGTATGCCATGGCGCTGGTTGACAAGGCAGACAAGCAGGCCGCGGCCGCTGTAGCCAATCTGGAGAAAGCGGTCGCGCTTCGCCCGGATTGGCTCGAAGCACACGTGCAGCTTGCTGCGTTGTACACCCAACTGCACCGCACGGTTGAAGGAGCGCGCGAGCGGCAACTGGTGGACAACCTCACGGAACAACAGCGGGCTAGGGGACCGGGCAAAAATTAAACCGGTTCTTTCACTTTGAACACGCGGTCGGCGGTGATGTTGTGGAGCGTCTGAATAGTGCCCGAAGGCCAGATGATTTGGATGGTATCGGCGCGCTTATCGGCACCCATCCCGAAGTGAACGGGTCCGTTGCTAGAGGATGCGTAACAGACGCTGGTGGTCATGTGGTTGTATTGAGCGCCAACGGTTGCGCTTACCACCTTGATGCGAGCGCCAATGCCATCGCGGTTGGAGCGCGTCCCTTCGAGCGCGATATCGAGCCAGTGCGCGGCGCCCGGGCTTGAGTTCATCCACATCTCAGCGGGGCGTGAGATGGCGGTGGTCACGACATCGATTTTGCCATCTCCGTTCAGGTCTCCGAATGCACAACCGCGATGACGGGCCGCGGGCGCTTCGGTAAGCCCAGCCTCTTCGGTAAGGCTGCGCCACTTGCCACCCGCGCCGCTGTTGTGGAACACGGAGTTGGGTTGATCGACGCCCTGGCCCGGCTGAGGGAGCGCGCCCACGTGGCCTCGCGTGACAAACAGGTCTTTCCAGCCATCGTTATCGAAATCGAAAATGCCCGCGCCGAAGCCGGCCATGTGCAGCGTGAGCGTGCGCAAGCCGCTTTCGCCAGTGGCTTCGCGGAAGGCGCCTTTACCGGCGTTGAGATAAAGCGGGAAAGATTGATTGTTGAGAGCGATCAGGAAAATATCGGGGAGGCCATCGTTGTTCACATCGCGGAAATCGAGGCCCATGCCGGAGATAAAGTTGCCGTCTTCGGGCAGTGCGACCCCGGCTTCGGTGGCCACCTCTTCGAACTTATCGCCCAGGTTGTGGAACAGCGAATTGTAGTAGGCGTCATTGGTGACGAAGAGATCGGGGCGGCCGTCGGCATCGTAGTCGGCGACGCCCACGCCCATGCCCTTGCCTATGTGGCCAAGCAGGCCCCACTGTTCTGAAACGTCGCGGAAGGTGCCATCGCCGTTGTTGAGATAGAGCGAGTTGGGCTGGCCTTTATAGAAGCGCGGATGGCAGTAATCGGCGGTGCCCTGGAAGTTGCAGAGCGGTTTGGAATCGTAAGTCCAATTGACGTAGTTGGCGATGAAGAGATCGAGCTTGCCATCGTTGTTCACGTCAACCCAGGCTGCCGCCGTGGCCCAGAGTGGCCCGAGTTCTGGAGAGACCGGACGCGTGAAACCAGCCTTGGCGGTCACGTCGGCAAAGGTGCCATCGCCGTTGTTACGGTAAAGAGTGTTACGGTAGACGCCCGCGACGAAGATGTCCGGGTGGCCGTCGTTATCGTAATCCGCAATTGCAACGCCGATGTCGAACCCTGCGCCCGCGAGACCCGCCTGCTGCGTGACATCGGTAAAGACGCCTTTGCCATCGTTGCGGAAGAGCCGGTTGCGATACTTCGGGCTGTCCTTGCGCAGCGTGGACAAACTTGCGCCATTGGTGAAGAAAATATCGGGGCGGCCATCCAGGTTGTAATCGAAGACGGCGACGCCGCCGGCCATGGTCTCTGGAGCGTTACGGGCGGACGATTCATCGCTCTCCAAGTTGAAGGCGATGGGCTTGTAAGTAAAATGGATGGGCGACGAGGCTGGAGAGGAAAGCAGCAAGGCGGCAAGAGAGAGAAGAAGAAGGACGATGCCAACTTGAGGCATGAGTATTTGCATGGTAACCAAAAACAGCAGAGCGGAGAGGCTGTGGGCCCCTCCGCTTGCCGAGTTACTAAGCCAGGTTTATTTTTAGCTTCGGCTAAAAGTAGAACTTGACCGCAAGTTGCAACTGCCGGTAACCGACCGAGAACGCCGGCTTACCCGTGGTGCTGGTGTTGGTGTTGGTCTGCGATAGCTGATTGTTGGAATCGGCAAAGCTCAGCTTGATATCGCTATTGTTCTGCACGCTGAAAGCCTTGTTCGGATGGTTCAGGAAGTTATACGCTTCGAGGCGAAACTGGGCGCGCATGGTTTCGCCGAACTTGAAGGTTTTGAACAAAGCCATATCGTTGTTGATGTTCGCGGGGCCGTGGATATAGGGCCAGATGAGCGTGCCGTTCTTGCCGGGAGCCGGGGGCGCGAAGCAGGCCACGTTGAAGTACTGGCCGGAAGTCAAGTGGTCTCGCGGATCGCAAATCAACTGCGGTTGCAGGTTGATTGCATTGGTGCCCAGGTAGCTGCTGTTGTTGACGTTGTTCGGCCACTGGACATTCAGGTTGCCGCCTGAATTCGGTTGCAGCGGGGTGCCGCTTTGGATGCCTGCGTACCCTGAAACTTCCCACCCGTTGATGCTGCGGGAAACGAAGCCATTGCCAGGCATGAACTTCGGTACCTGGACATAGAACGACGCATTGAAGATATGCGTGTGGTCATAAGCCAGAGGGCCATAGTTATGGCTGAGCGCGGTGCTATCGACCGCGGAGCCGGAACCGGCTCCATTGCCGGACACGCCGTCGTAAGTTCCGAGCGACTTGCCGAAAGTGTAGTTCGCCGTGAAGACCACGGGGCCGGAGCGTTTGGTCCAAGCGGCCTGGAAGGAATTGTAGTTCGAATAGCTTCCATGGCTTTCCACGTAAATGTCCTGGTAATTGCGCAGCGGGAAATAATCGTTCGTGTTGAGCCCGTTGCAACTCACGCCCTGAATACAGGGAGTGACGCCGGTGATTGGGTCGGGTTTGAAGAAGGAGCCCGGAGGAATAAGGTTCAGGTCATTGAGCTTGTTGTTGCTGGTGCCGATGGCCAGATCGCGCGAGCGGTTGCCCACGTAGGAGAACTCGGCAAGCGAGCGCCAGGGAGCGGCTTGGGAGATGGTGACGTTGTAATTCCAGGTACTGGGAGTCTTATCGTCGCCCCTCTGCAGAGGGCTGATGCTGCCGCCGTTCAAAGAGCCCGCGCCGGCCGGCAGGTTGGTAAGAGTGTTGATCTGAGCCAGCGAGGTGAGCGCGGAAGTGCTGTAGCTGAACTGTCCGTTCGAGTTGGCATCGGCGCCCGCAAGAGTGCCGGTACCCACTTGGAAGCGAAACTTCGCGGCTCCGGCGCGGAGGACGGTTCGACCGGTGCCGAACACATCGTAGGCGAAGCTGAAGCGCGGAGCAAGGTAGTACAGCGGCGACGTCCAACCCGACAGCGGGACGGAGGGATCGATCTTGTTATAGAGGATGCCCGTATTCTTCGGCGCATCGGGAGCGTTGCTGTACTTGCTGATGTCGAATACGATCGCGCCATTGCCATCCGGGTTGTAGTACTGCCCGATATGATCGAGACGCAGGCCGTAGTTCACCGTCAGGCGCTTGGTAGCCTTCCACGAATCCTGCGCGTAGAGCGAGTGCTGCACGGAGCGCGAATCGGGCGCAAGGATAGTGTTGGTTTGAGTGTAGCTGGAAGCGTGGCCAGTTAGCAGATCGGCCAGAACATTGCCGGTGCTGGTGGCGCCGTAAGTTTCGAATTCAAAGGAGCCTTGACCGCCGGTGGTGCCCTGAGTGTTGCCGGCGGCATCCCAGTAGAAGCCGAATTTTAGAGTGTGGGTACCGGTGATCCAGCTCAGGTTATCGGCGAAGGACGGATCGTATTTATGCGCGCCGAATTTGCCACCTTGGAAGCTGCCGCCGAAGGTTGCCTGGGGCGTAAATTCCGCAAGCGCGCCAGACCAGCTCAGCGTGTCGGCGAACTGTTTCTCTTTCAAACCGAAGAGTCCTTTATAAGTGAAGCCCAGTTTGGTGGGGTCAATCGCATCGGGGTTGGTAGGCGCGTTGACGTTCACGTAATCGGCCAAGGCGAAGACTGCTTCGTTCACCAGCGTAGGCGTAAAAACCTTGGTGAAGTTGGCGTTGATTACCTTCGAAGGCGTGTTGGCGATGAGCGGAGAAGGATAAGGAAGCGCTTGATTGGGCGCCCACCAGGTTGCGACGGGATGGCTGTCGGTCTCCTTCTGATAGCTGTAGGACACGCTGAATTTTGTCTTGTCGCTGTAGTTGTAATCGATGCGCGTGGACGACTCCCAACGGTTCTGAGGCGCGTTGTTAGCGAACTGATAGTTGTAACCGTTGTGCGTGGCGGGATCGACATTCGGCGCAGGGAAGAGCTTGTAGTAAATCGCGCCGTTCGGATCGATCAGCGATGGCGGGATGATGCCGTTCGTAATGCCTAGGCCGGGGCAGCCGCCGGACGTGGGGTCGGCACAGGGCGTGGTGAAGGACGCGCCCCACCCGCCGGGCTGGCGCAGAGTGGCCAGGTAAGCAGGTGAGAAATTGCCCTTTGCCATTTCGGCCGTGGGGACGAAGTATTGAGACAAGCTGCCGGCCGGGTGCTGGATCATGTACTCATAGCCGGTCCAGAAGAAGAGCTTGTCGTGATTTTTATTGAAGCGAAGGCCGGGGATGGTGACGGGGCCGCCGATGTTGCCGCCCGGATAGAAATAGTGAGAATCGGGCTGTGTCACGCCTTGGGTCTTCTGGAAAGAATCGATGGCGTTGAGTGCGGAGTTGCGGGCGAAGAGGTAACCTTCACCGTGGAACTGCGATCCGCCTGCCTTGCTGATGGCTTGGAACACTGTAGGGCCCTTGGCGAACTCGGCGCCGAAGGAGGAAAGCAGCACCTTTACCTCGGAGACCATTTCCGGATTGATATTCGCGATCTGGGTGCCCATGTTGCTATCCACCAGGTTCGCGCCATCCAGAATATAAGCCAGGCCGCCATTGGGGATGGTGCCATTAGCGGAATAGGCGCCCGCGGGACCGGCGTTGCTGCCGGTGACATGATCCGCACCGTTGAAAGAGGAGTTGCCGGAAAGACCGCTATTGGTGCCGAAACCGGGAAGGATCTTCAGGAACTCACCCACGTTTCGGCCTGAGAGCGTGAAGTTGTTGATCATGGTTTCGTTCAGCGTGGTGCTTAAGGCGCCGGTGTCGACGGGTGCCACGGCGTCGGCATCGGCGGAGACCTTAACGGAGGTCTTCATGTCGCCGACAGCCAACATAATGTTCGCGATCTTGCGCGAATCGCCCTGCGTGAGCACGATCGCATCGGTCTCCCATGTAGAGAATCCAGGAGAGGAGACCCTGACACCGTACGTTCCGGGCGGGACGGACGCAAGGGCGAAGTAGCCGTCGTGATTGGTGACGGTGCGCCGGATGTCACCGCTGAGAGCATTGCGCAATTCCACCTGTGCGCCGGCTAGCGCCGCAGAACTGGCGTCAGTGACCGTGCCATTTATGGATGCGGATATCGTTTGGCCAAAAGCGGCACTACTCAAAAGTGACAGAAAGGAAACAAGGCTAACTATCCTGGTAGCTGCTCTCTGTGTTCGGATACTTCTCGAAACTATCATATGTACTGCCCCCTGAAAGTGGACAACGTTGTCGAAACTCTATGCGCTGCGAGCAGGATTTTTGGAGGACAAGATGCATTGGTTTGCATGTCGTCAAGCCCCTCGCTTCGGTCTTCAGGAATAGTAGATTTTAATTATTTTGGCGTCAACACGTAACGGTTGCCGCAGGAAGCGTGGGCGGGTTAAGAGGCGGTTACATTGGCGGTTGGCAATTAAATGTGAACTGTCCAGAAGGCTAACGTAACGTGATGTAACGTTCCTCCCACCGATTTTTCAACAACATAGGGCAAGTTGCGTAACAACGTTTGCAGGCATATACTGAGACGGCTTGCAGTTTGAAGTGACCACTCCAACCATTTCCGCCCCTGAAATTCGCCGGGAGCTGAACGAAATTCTGGCCTCGCAGACGTTCAGAAGTTCGCCCAAGCTCTCCCGCCTTTTATCGTATGTATGCGAAAAGGCGATGCTGGACCAAGCCGATCAGGTTACGGAGTACACCATCGGTGTCGACGTTTTCAGCAAGCCGGAAAACTTCAAGGAGAGTAAGGATTCGAACGTAAGGGTGGAAGTTCACCGGCTGCGCAAGAGGCTGGCGCAGTTTTACGAAACGGAGGGTAGCGAACGGCCCATCCGGATGGTGATTGCGCCCGGCCGCTATACGCCGGAGTTTGTGTTGGCCGGGGCCGCGGGCCAGTCTGTTGAAGCAGCGGCTGAGCCCACCGTGGAGTTTCCGTTAGCGCCGGTCACGATTCCGGAGCCCGTTTCGATTCCCGAACTGAGGCGTCATGTTTGGCTGGCGATGGCAGGGGCAATAGTTGTCGCGGCCGCACTGGCAGGGGTATTCGCAATGAAGCGCTCCTTGCAGCCGAAAGTGGCGAACCAGAGCGAAACGAATGCACCGGCCGCGACTGCCGCTGTTGTTGCGTCTGCAGCCGGGTTCTCTGCTCTTCCTTTGCGCATGATGGCGGGCTATGAAGGGCCGCCTCATACGGATGGTTCGGGCTCTTCCTGGCGGCCGGACCAATACTTTCAGGGAGGGCGTTCGTCGCGCCGAAGCGAAGCCAGAACGGTGCGCACGAACAACCCGTTCCTGTTTCAGTATTCGCGAATCGGCGACTTTTCGTATGCCATCCCGCTTCCGCCGGGCGTGTATGAACTGCATCTTTATTTCATTGAGTCGGAATACGGACCCGATTTCAACAATGGCGAAAACGATCGCACCTTTTTTCTTCACATTAACGATTGGCGGGTAACGCCGGAGATCGATATCGAATCGGACACGATGGGCCCGAATATTGCGGACGAGCGCGTCTTCAAGGATGTTCAACCCGGGCCTGACGGAAAGCTGCACCTTGAGTTCGAGAGTGGCAAGGGAGTGCCTTTGCTGAATGCAATAGAAATATTGCCGGGCACGCCTCATCGACAGCTCCCCATTCGCCTGGTTGTGCAGCCAGAATCTTTCACCACTCACGATGGAGTGAGATGGAGGCCCGACAATTTTCATATGAACGGCCGGGTTGTGCCTCGCGGCCTAATGGCTACAGGCACGCCTGACCCGGGCCTCTATGCAGTGGAGCGCTTTGGGCACTTCACTTATTCCATTCCCGTGGATGTGCGAAGCCGCTATGCCGTGAAGCTGCACTTCGCGGAGATGTATTTCGGCACCTCCTCAATGCCGACGGGAGGCGTGGGCTCCCGAGTGTTCAACGTAATTTGTAATGGCGTGACCCTGCTTGAGAACTTCGATATCTTCAAAGAAGCCGGTGCTGGGCGCGCTATTGTGAAGATGTTCCATCACCTGAAGCCGAATGCGCAGGGCAAGCTGAACCTTACTTTTGAGCCCGTCATTAACTATGGAGTTGTTTCCGCCATCGAAGTGATTGACGAATCGGAATAGAATGACGCGCGCTCTTGCTCTGTTGGCTTTGCTTTTGGGTTCGTTTCCTCTTTTTTCTCAACAGGGCGCGGGGTTTGAAGAACTGGCCCGCCAGGCGGAAACCGCTACGGGTCAACGGCCCGGTGAAGCGGCGTCGCTGTACCGGCGCGCCTTGGCGCTAAAGCCTCAGTGGGGCGAGGGCTGGCTGTACCTGGGCACCACGTTACTGGAGATGGGGCGCTTTGCCGAATCGCGCGATGCGCTGCGCCGGGGCGTCGAACTGGAGCCGGGGAAAGGTTCGGCCTGGGCCTGCCTGGGGCTTGCCGAATATGAGTTGGGCGATTATGGAAATGCGCTGGCTCATCTTGTAAAAGGTGAAGAAATTGGGTTGGCCGACCGGCCGGATTTTGTGGGAACGGTACGCTATCGCGCGTCGCTGATCGCGCTGCGGAATGCGGACTTCGGCTTCGCGCTGGAGCAGCTGCGGCCGCTGGTCAGGGCGGGCAACACTTCGCCCGAAATTGTGCAGGCCGTGGGGCTGAGCGCTTTGTTTATCGCTTCTGCGCCCAGTCAGATTCCAGCAGCGCGCCAGCCCATGGTGCAACTGGCGGGGCAGGCGGCATCCGCCTATCTAGCGGAGCGCGCCGAACAAGCCGCGCCCCTGTTTGCCAAGCTTGTCGCCGAATACCCCACCGAGCCCGGCGTTCATTACATGCACGGCGTGTATCTTCTGGCTCATGACCCGGTGGCGGCGGAGGTAGCCTTCCGCCATGAGCTGCGCATCGCGCCGGCACACGTGCTGTCCAGGGTTCAGTTAGCTCTCTTGCTGGTGGAGCGGGGCGATATGCCCGCCGGCGAAAAGCTGGCTGGGGAAGCCGTGAAGCTGGAACCGGCGAACCCTTTGTGCCAGGTGACGTGGGGGCGCGCACTGCTGGGTGCGGGCAGAACAGACGAGGCGATCGGCGCCCTGGAAAAAGGGAGGAAGCTGGCGCCTGAAGCAGCGCGTACATATTTTTACCTGCAGCAGGCTTACCGGCGCGCGGGCCGGCCACGGGATGCGGAAAAAGCCAAGACAGAGTTCGACCGATTACGTAAGGGACAGGAGCCAGTTACTGTTCCGAGCGCTCAGTAACACTTAAAACGCGGTCAACCTTCACGTTGTGGAGCACCTGCCGTATGCCCGACGGCCAGAGAATTTCCAGCTCACGAACAGTGCCTGCCGAGCCCAAACCGAAGTGTACGCGGGCATCGCTTGACGAGGCATAACCGGTGCTGGTGGTGGCGTGATTGTATTGCACCGAGCCATCGTCTACCGTGAGCCGAACGCGCGCGCCGATGCCCATGCGATTGCTCTTCGTGCCCACCAGGCGAAGCAGAAGCCAGTGGTTCGTGTTGCGCGTGGTATTTCGATACACCTGCGCTTGCCCGTTTAAAACGGTGATCACGGTATCGAGCCGGCCATCGTTATCCAGGTCGCCTATGGCGAGGCCGCGGTGGGCTGCGGGAATGAGAAACGCCTTACCGGCGGTGGCGCTCACGTTCTGAAATTTTCCGTTCCCCAGATTGCGGAACAGAGCGTTCGGTTCTTCGTAGGAGCGTTGCGAAAAGAGGGCAATGTTGTCGGTCGCGTGGGACCGCGCGGCTATCAGATCTTTCCAGCCATCGTTGTCGAGATCGGCAATCGCGTTCGACCAGCCCGCCATGCGCGAAGTCTCGGCAGCCAAGCCGGAACGCGCCGTGACGTCTTCGAAAAAGCCGCCAGCGGAGCGCGAGAAAAGCGGGAAGGTCTGCCGCTCCAGGGCGGTCACCCAAATGGCCGGCTTGCCCGTGTTGAAGACATCGCGAAAATCCGTGCCCATGCCGGAGATGAGCTTTCCATCTTCAACAAGAGCGACAAGCTGATCTTCGGCAACTTCTTCGAAACGCTTGCCGCCCACGTTGTGAAAGAGCTGGTTCAGCGAGTCATCGTTGGCGACGAAAATATCGGGAAAGCCATCGTTGTCGTAGTCCGCGATAGCGACGCCCATTCCCCGCCCCGGATGCGCGGCGATTCCGGTTTCCAAGGAAACATCAGTAAAGGTTCCATCGCCATTGTTGCGATAGAGCGTGTTGGGAAGCGGCTTGTAATAGCGCGGGCTGCAATAAATGCGCTGCCCATTCACGCGGCAATCGGGATCGGCGCCGGGCTGCCACTGGCAGTAATTCGAGACGAAGAGGTCCAGCAGGCCATCGTTGTTGAAATCTACCCAGGCGGCGGCGACGGACCACATCTTTACGGCCGGCAAACAAGCCGCCCCGGAACGCCGGCGCGCATGGTGGCATCGGTGAAGGTTCCGTTGCCATTGTTATGGAATAGCTGGTTGCGCGTCAGGCTGGATAGATAAATGTCAGGGCGTCCATCGTTATCGTAATCGCCCACGGCCACACCCATGCCGTAACCTTCGCCTTCCAGGCCGGATTTGGCGGTCACATCGGTAAAGGTCAGATTGCCATCGTTGTGGAAGAGGCGATTGTGGAATTCGGGGCCGTCGCGGCGCAGAGAGGGCATGCCGCCACCGTTCACGAAATAAATGTCGTTATAGCCATCGCCATCGTAATCGAGAATGGCCACGCCGGCCACCATGGCTTCCGGCTGGTTCTTCTGCGGCGTGGGCGAGTTGCGAGTCATGAAGCGGATGCCGGCGCTGATGGCGATGTCTTCGAAAGTGATGGGCGCAATGGTTTCCACGGCCACAAGGGCCAGGGGAATGTAAAGCAGCAGCGCAAACCGGCATTGCATCGGTTATGAATCTAGCACGCTTGACTCGCCCGCAATTCTGCTATATAACTCTGGGTGCAACCGCTTACATGCACATGCCAGGGTTGTCCTGCCCACTATGAAAACAGTGATCTTCGCCTTCGCGGTTGTCTCCCTTGCCTTCGCGGGCGGTATCGCGCAGCCGGTGCGGATTGAGAGTGGACCCATTGAGGGCGTACCTTCCCCGGTAAAGGGCGTGATGGCATTCGAGGGGATTCCTTACGCAGCCGCTCCCGTGGGCAAGCTTCGGTGGGCCGTGCCGCAGCCCGCGCCGCATTGGCCGGTGGTGCGCAACGCCGACCGCTACATGCCCGCGTGCCCGCAGAACTATATGGGTCCCGATTCCACCGCGTTCTTCGGCGATTATGAACCGAAGAGCGAAGACTGCCTTTACCTGAATGTTTGGGTTCCGGAGAAGGCCGCGACGGAGAAGCTGCCCGTTATGGTGTGGATCCATGGCGGAGGATTTCGAGTGGGTTCGGGCACCGAGCGTCTGCATCACGGCGAGCACCTGGCGGCGAAAGGCGTGGTGCTGGTGACGTTCAATTACAGGCTGGGAGTGTTCGGCTTTCTGGCGCATCCCGAACTGACGAAAGAATCGGGCCGCGAAGCATCCGGCAACTATGGGCTAATGGATCAGCTTGCGGCTCTCAAATGGGTGAAGCGCAACATTGCCGCATTCGGCGGAGACCCGGAGCGGGTGATGATCTTTGGCGAATCCGCCGGTTCTGGCAGCGTGAGTTATATGCAGGCATCGCCGCTGGCGAAGGGCCTGTTTCACGGGGCGGTGGGGCAGAGCGGCGGATCTTTCAGTGGGCGGAATGTAGCGCGGTTGAAGGATGCCGAGGCCACAGGCGAGAAGTTCGCGAAGGCGGTAGGCGCAGCTTCGTTGCAGGAATTGCGCGCGAAACCCGCGGATGAGTTGATCTCTGTCTCCGTGGGGACGGCGTCCCCCGGCGCCGGCGCTTATCCATTTACGCCGATAGTGGATGGCTATGTGGTGCCCGAAGATGTGTACTTGATTTTTGCGAAGGGAAAACAGAATCGAGTGCCGGTGCTTGTGGGGTCGAACTCGGATGAAGGCACCACGCTGCGAGTGCCGCCGCCAACCTTTGCAGACCCCGCGGAGCAGCAACAACTCAAAGCTATCTATCCGCCCGGCACGGAGCCGAACACGGTGAGCGGCGGAATGCTTTGGACAGCCAGAATGTGGGCCAGCCTGGAGACGAAGACCGGCGGCACGAAGGCGTATCAATACTATTTCAGCCACGGTCCCCCGTTTCCCAAGGGGCAGCCTTTCGCGCGCGATGTGACCAAGCTGGGCGCACACCACAGCGCCGAGATTATTTACGTGTTCAACAATCTGGATATACGCGCCACCCGCGAGTGGCCGTATACGGCTTGGGACAGGAAACTGGCGGACATGATGTCGTCCTATTGGGTGAACTTCGCGCGCACTGGCGATCCGAACGGCGCGGGCTTACCGCCATGGCCCGCCTGGACCGAGCAAGACACACGGGTAATGGAATTCGGAAACGAAGTGAAAGCTATACCCATGCCGCGCCAGGGGGAAATTGAGTTTTGGGACAAGATCAATCTGAAGAGCTACCGGCAGTAATCCGGCGGCATCCGCGTAAGCGCTTTCAGGGATAGAAGCCTCACAGGTTAGTTCTGGGCGGACATGCCGGCTGCCGTCATCCAATCCTCAAGCCGCGGCACCCAGGTGGTGTAGACGGGGAAACCAGGCTTGGGGTTTGCACGCAGGCCGAAGCCGTGGCCGCCGGTCAGGTAAATGTGCATTTCAGTGGGTACGCCGGCCTTTTTGAGAGCCAGGTAGAGAGCCGGAATGGCGGTTGCAGGGCCTTTATCGTTATCGGCGCACAACATGAAAGTTGGCGGCGTCTCTTTGGTAACTTCAATGTTCTCCGCACGCACACCGGGATAGATCAGCACCTGGAAATTCGGATGTGCGCTTTCGCGGTCGATGGGGTCGGCGGCGTCCGGGGTCCCTTCGCCGGGCCGCGTGGAAACCATTGCGGCAAGTTCGCCACCGGCGGAAAAGCCCATGAAGCCGATCTTGGCCGGGTTCACTTTCCATTCCGCCGCGCGAGCCCGCACCAGGCGAACGGCCCGTCGCGCATCGGCAAGGGCTTCTGTTTCGATCTTGTAAGTGGAACCCTCCTCGCGCGCCAGACGGTACTTCAACACAAAGACAGCCACGCCGCGCTCATTCAAGGGCTTAGCTAAATTGGTGCCCTCCATATCGAGCGAAAGGAAGCGATGGCCGCCACCCGGTGCGACGATCATGGCAGCGCCAGTCGCCTTTTCCGGTTGCGGCAGGAAGACCAGTAGAGCCGGCCGGTGAATGCTCCAGACGCGCGTGAAATCCTGACCGGTGCGCGGCCCATCCACCACCTCTTTCGTGCCGGCCATTTTTTCCGAACCTGGCGCGCCTGTGGGCCAAAGCAGCACTTCAGTTCCATTGGCCGCGAAGGCGCAGCCTGCCATGATGAACCAGCAAAAGGGAATACGCAGCATGGAGAGATAATGCTCAGAACTGGGGCTGAAAAAGCAAGTCCTGCGATGCGATCCGCTTAACAATTCTTTACATTCGTCAGGCAACGCGAGCGGTGCGGGCTTCGTTGAAAATGTTGAGGGCACTCCTCGATCTCTAGCCGCAAAAAAAGAAACCATGCTCAAGCACAAACTTTCATTCGCAGTCTCTGTTACCAGCGTCATGATATTTTCTTCTCTCTTAATGGCCGATAACAGTGGCGCCGATCCCGGGTTAAGCGGCGCTCCGGGCGATTCTACCTGCATCGCCTGCCACGGAACCAAGCTGAACGCCGGCACCGGAAACGTGCTGTTGCAATTCGCGAACGGGAAGACCTACACGCCGGGCAAGACCCAGCTGGTTACCGTCACTGTAACGGACCCCACCGCCAAGCGCTGGGGCTTTGAAGCTTCGCCGCGTCTGACAAGCAGTGGCGGCACTACCGGAGCCGGTACGGTGGCGACGGTGGACAGCAATACGCGAATCGCCGGCACGCGAGGCACCTTGCAGTGGATCACGCACACGCTTTCGGGCACGCGTTTGGGAACCACGGGCAGCGTATCGTTTCAGTTCAACTGGACGCCTCCGGCGACCGATGTTGGGTCAGTGGATTTCTACGTTGCAGCCAATGCGGCGAACGGCAACAACCGGGACGATTCCGGCGACCTGATCTATACAGGAAAGGCGACGCTCACAGCGGCGGCGCCGGCCAGTTCCACGGCGCCCACCATTCAATCGAACGGCGTGTTGAATGCGGCCAGCGCTTCAACCACTATCGAGGCTGGATCGTGGGTCTCACTCTATGGCACCAACTTTGCGCCGTCTACCGGTGCGGGAGGCCGGACGTGGACGTCGGCGGAGATTGTGAACGGCAAACTGCCGACCTCGCTGGATGGCGTGTCGGTGACGATCGATGGAAAGGCGGCCGCGATTGCCTACGTGAGCGACACGCAGTTGAACGTTCAGGCGCCTGACGATAGCGCGACGGGGCCCGTGCCAGTAGTGGTTACCAACGCCAATGGAACCAGCGCGACGGCGATGGTGAACTTGCAACAATATTCGCCGGGTCTGTTTAACTTCAGTCCGCAAAGCGGTAAATATCCAGCTGCGGTTTTCCCGGATGGGAACTATGTAGGTCCCGCCGGATTGTTTGGACCTTCGGTGACCACCAGGCCGGCGAAGGCGGGCGAGACAATCATTCTGTTTGGGACAGGTTTCGGCCCCACCAGCCCTTCTGTTGCGAGTGGGCAGGTATTCAGTGGCGCAGCCGCGACTGCGTCGCCAGTAACCGCCACGCTGGGCGGGATTCCGGTAACAGTGACCTTCGCCGGGTTGTCGGGCGCGGGCTTGTATCAAGTGAACATGGTGGTGCCTGTGAATGCGCCATCGGGAGATCAGCTATTAGTGCTAAGCGCCGGCGGGGTATCCACGCAAGGCAGCTTGTATGTGGACGTCCAGTAAGTGAAAAGGGGATCGAGTACTATGACAGAGATTTCGCACATGCTGAACCGCCGCCGCGCCATCCAGGCACTTACCGGCGTAGCTGCTTGTTACTTTGTTCCCGCTTGGAACGAAACGGTGGAGGCAGCGGAAACCATAACCTGCGTCGCGGCCACTCCCACCGTTACTGAAGGCCCCTACTGGGTGGACGAGAAACTTTTCCGCTCCGATATTCGCACTGACCCAACGACGGGAACGGCCCGTGCCGGAATTCCACTTGCCCTTACCATCAATGTGGAGAACCTGAGCAGCTCTGCCTGCAGCTATGTTTCAGGGGCTTACGTGGACATTTGGCACTGCGATGCCAGGGGCATTTACTCCGATGAATCCAGCTACAACCCCGGCGGAGGTACAGGCAATGTCACCACCAAAGGGCAACAGTTCCTGCGCGGCTATCAAATTACCGATAGCAATGGAGCGGTGAAATTCACCACGATCTATCCCGGCTGGTATTCAGGCCGCACCATACACATTCATGTCCGCGTACGGACTTACTCCGGCAACACCGTTCTTTCGAACTTTGTAACTCAAATCTTTTTCGATGAGACGGTGAATAACGCGGTACTAAGTCAATCCGCATATTCCCGAACCAGCAACCGTGACACCAGCAACTCCAATGACATGGTTTATAACACGGCCAATCGAGAGCGGATGCTGGGGGCCACAACGGGGGATGTAACGGCTGGCTTTGCTTCCACAATAACCATCGGTGCGGCCTTCCAAACACCAGCGGCTGCCGCTCCGGCGGTGGCGGCTGGTGGCGTGGCCAATGCCTCCAGCGGAATCGCGGGCGTTGCGCCGAATACTTGGGTCAGCATTTATGGGACGAACCTGAGCACGAGTGCCCGTTCGGTTGCATCGACGGATCTGGTGAACAATGTTCTTCCCACGTCGCTGGGCGGTGTGAGCGTTCAGGTCAACGGCAAGGCGGCATTTCTTCAGTATGTGAGCGCTTCGCAAGTGAACGTGCTGACTCCGGACGATAGCAGCACCGGCGCTGTCGCCATCACCGTAACCAATTCCGCCGGCACATCCGCCGCCGCCTCCACCACGATGCAGTCTGCGCTGCCGGGCCTTTCGACGCTCTCCGGCTATGTGCGCGCGATTCGGTATCCGGATGGGGCAATCGTCAACGGCACCGGCCTTTCGGAGGCGGGCTATACAACAGCCGCTGCCGTGGGCCAGGGCGATGTGCTGGCGCTGTATGGCACTGGCTTTGGCGCTGTTGTTTCGCCGCCCGCTACGGGACTGGTATTCGCGGGCGCTTATCAATCGGCGCGCAATATCAGCGTCACGTTGGGTGGCATTAGCGCCGACGTGTTGTGGGCCGGCCTGGTTGGACCCGGCCTGTTCCAGATCAACATTCGCGTACCGGCAAGTGTCGGGGATGGCGATCAGGCCATCGTCGCTTCGGTGGACGGCGTGAGTTCGCAGTCTGGCGCAAAGCTGAAGGTGGCGGCGAGCGCCAAGCTTGCCTCGGCCGGAATGACAAGGCGGATCTTCGGTGGGCAAGGCAGATACGCCCATGCGGCGTTTCACGTGGACCGCGGGCTGATTGAGCAGATTACCCAAGTGGCGAATTTGTCAGTGGCTTAAATTTGCGAACCCAGTTGCGGGGATGCTGTGTCTTCATGCAAGGTTTAATTGGTGAAGACCGGCATTGTGCAAAGGTTCAAAGAGAATAGCCTTGGACTCTCCTGGATCTTTTTCGCGACCTTGGCACTCTTGTCCGGCCTGCTGGCCGTGGTGCAAGGCCGGTGGATCGAGCAGATCGGTACGGCTGAGCGGCTCAGAATGCAGACGGCGCTGCAGAGCAGTCTGGAGCGGCTCAGCGCGGATTTCGACGACCGCATTGCGAATGCGTGCGCTGGAATGATGCCCACGTTTCTAGCGGTGCAAAGTGAGGGAACACAAGCAGCTTGCACGCGGCAGTATGCCGGCTGGAGAAAATCGCACGACCGCGTATTCCGCAGAGTGGCCGTGGTGCTTACGGGCGCGAGCACGCCTGACCTTTCGATGCTGGACCTGGATACGGGGCTGTTCGCGCGATTGGAGTGGCCGGCTGAGTGGCGAGGAATTCGAACGCGGATCGCCGAACGCGCGTTTCCGGGAAGCGGCAATGCCAACGCTCCTCCCGAAGAGACGGCAATTGCGATTCCGCTGTTCGGTTCCTTGCACAGGCATACCGCGGCGGAAATAGGCGAAGGTGGGCCTCCGCTTGAAGACTGGCTGATTCTGGATCTGAGCACGCAGTATGTTGCGCAAGACCTGCTTCCGGAACTCATGGCCAAGCACCTGGACAGCAACTACGCAGCGAAGTTGGCACTAGGGGGCAATTCGGGCGGTACCGTTTTGAAAATTCGCGACGGTGCATTTCAGAAGGAGGACGCAGCCGTTAGGTTGTTGAACTCCGCGCGTCTGGATCGAGCCGGTTCGCGGGAACAGCGTGGGCCGGAACGCCTGAACGTGTTTCGCGAGCCGGGCTTTCCGCGATGGCAATTGCTGATCCGTCACACCGGCAGATCCGTCGACGATCGAGTGACATTGGTGCGCTGGCAAAATATCGCGCTTTCGAGCGGCATTCTCATTTGCATGCTGGGCGTGGTGGCTGCGCTGTTTCATCACTCGCGGCGCGCGAACCAGCTCGCGAGTATGCAAATGCGCTTCGTCGCCGGTGTCTCGCACGATTTGCGGACGCCACTCACTGTGATTCGTACCGCGGCCTACAACCTGAAGAGCAGAATTTCCACACAGCCGGAGCAGGTGGAAAAGTATGGCGAACTGATCCAGCAGGAGAGTGAAAAGCTCACGGCGCTGGTGGAGAAAGTATTGCGCTTCAACGCAGGCCAATCCGGCCGCGTTGCGGGAGAGAGAAGACCAATTTCCGTACGCGCTCTGATAGAAGACAGCCTGCAAAGCAGTCTGGCCGTACCCGCCGCCAAAGGGGTGACCGTGAGTTGTGGAATCGACGATGGTCTGCCGCCGATTTCGGGCGATCCTCTCGCGCTAAAACATGCTCTCCAGAACATATTCGACAATGCGATCAAGTACGGCATGGAGGGCGGCAATTGGCTCGGCATAGGTGCAAGAGCGATCACGAAGGAAGACGCAACCATGGTGGAGATTCGCGTGAGCGACCACGGCCCCGGCATCCCGATTGATGAGCGCCGCACTATCTTCGACGCGTTTGTGCGCGGCCAGGGCGCGTTGCAGGATCATGTGCAGGGTACCGGTCTTGGCCTGAATCTTGTGAAGAGCATTGTGGAAGCACATGGCGGACGCGTGGAACTGATGGCCGGTGCACCTCGCGGCGCAAGCTTCCTGCTGACGCTGCCCGCCCTGGCGACGGAGGACTACGATGCCTTTGCGAATATTGCTGGTTGAGGATGACCCTGGGTTACTGCTCACGGTGAGCGATCTGCTGAGCGGCAGCGGGTACAACGTGCAGACCGCGTCTACCGGGCAGGAGGGGCTGGAGAAAGCTACGGCGCAGGCATTCGACCTGATCATTCTGGATTGGATGCTGCCCAAGACTCCAGGCATTGAAGTCTGCCGCCGATTGCGCGAAGCGGGCTCCACTTGCGCCATGATGATGCTTACGGCCAAGGCCGAACTGGCGGACCGCTTGGACGGTTTGCGGACCGGGGCAGACGATTACCTGACGAAGCCGTTCTACCCGGAAGAACTGCTGGCGCGAGTGCAGGCGCTGCTGCGCCGGGTGGATAAGGAGCAGAGGCCGGAGTTCAAGACTTTCGAATTTTCAAACGTCAGGGTGGATTTTGAGCGCGGTGAAATTTCGAAGGGCGGGAAGCTCCAAACGCTGGGGGGCAAGGAGTTGCAATTGCTTCGTTACCTGATTGTGAATCGAGGGCGCACGGTGAGCCGCGAGGAATTATTGCGCAACGTGTGGGAGTACAGCGGCGATGTGGAATCCAGAACGCTGGACGTGCATGTAGCGTGGCTGCGGCAAAAGATTGAGGACGCGCCGCAAGCCTCGCGGCACATCCACACGCTGCGGGGCAAAGGTTACAGGTTCACCCCGTGACCCGCACAAGCTTTACATTGCTTTACATTCACGCCGCAACATAGCTCGCGTGGAATGCGTTTCCACTGCAGGAGTAAGTGCATATGAAACGTTCACTCATCGCAATCTGTTTTCTCGCTCTATCGGCCGCCGTTCTGCCGGCCGATACCACCGCAAAAACGCCGGCTCAAGCAGCGGCTGACGCAGTGGCCAGATACACCAGGCTGTTGACACTGACAACCGCACAGCAGGCGTTGGCCCTGCCGATTTTCACCGCCGAACAAACGACGCTGGCAACGGTGGAAACGGCTGAAACCACAGCGGAGACCGCGCTGCAGGCTGCCATTCTGAAGAACGATCTGCCTGCCATCAACACACAGGCAACAGCGCTGGGCAACCTTGAGACGCAGGAGATTGGGGCGCGCGCAAAAGCGGAAGCGGCATTCTATGTGTTGCTGACGCCGGCGCAACAGACTATCTTTGCCGAAATCAAAGCGGGCAGCTTCGGTGGGCGCGGAGGACATCGCTGAGCGCGGGGCAGCGCTCCGCCCAATTTTGTTACTCGTAACGAAGAGCATCGATAGGGTCAAGGCGGCTGGCCTTCAAGGCAGGAAGCAGGCCAGCCACCAAGCCTATAATTTCGAGCACCACCGTGCTGGTGACCACCGCGAATTGAGATAAACGGAGATGAATATCTCCTGTGCCGGATTCGTCCTTGAAGATGGGCCCTAGGAAAGGCAGGCTGCCCACGCCTTCAGTGAGCCCAAACCCGATCAGCACTCCGATGGCGCCGCCGAACGTCACGATCGCCATCGCTTCGGCCAAGAATTGGAACAGCACGGCTCTGCGCGTGGCGCCCAGCGATTTGAGTACGCCGATCTCGCGGGTTCGCTGAGTCACGCTGACCAGCATGATGTTGGTAAGGCCTACCCCGCCGATTGCTAACGTGAGCGCGCCGATGAAGCCCAGCAGCACGCGCAGCGCGATGGACATGCCATCGATCTGCTGCATGAAATCGTTGAACGCGATAATTTCGACAGCGCGGTCATCCTTGGACGAGAAGTAATGCTTCGCCGCCAGAATGGAGCGCACCTGCAAGATGGCGGATTTGCGGAAGATGGGGTTCGCCGGCATCCATACAATGTCGTCGGGGTATTGGATGTTGCGGAGTAGCCCCGCCGTGCCATACGGGATGAAGACGCACTCGTTATCGGGCGCGTTGTAATTGGCGATTTGAATCTTCTTCTTGAGCACGCCGGAAACTGTGAATTGCAGTCCGTTGATGGTGATGTGCTCGCCTTCGGGGGGCACTTCGCCAAAAAGCTTGTGCGCGGCGTTGGCGCCCAGCACGGCCACCTGATGCTTTTGCGAATCGTCTTCGGCGGACAGCCATCGCCCTGTAGCCACTTCCATGTTGCGAACGCGGCCATATTCAGGTGGCCAGATTCCGCGCACCTGCATGCTCTCCTGACGGTATTCGTGCTGCACCTGGGAGCGGCGAACCATCACTTCGGGGCTGATGGCGGCAATCAGCGGAACAGCGTCGCGCACTGCCTCCACGTCTGAAAGTTCCAGGCGTATGCGGCGTCCGGCACGTTCACCGCCGGCTTGCGAACTGGTGTTGCCTCCGAACATTACAATCAGGTCTTGGCCCACCGCCCGGAAAGCGTAGTGAAGCGCGAAATCGAACCCTTCGCCGTAGGAATAAAGGATGACGAAACAGGCCACGCCCCAGGCCAGCGAAATGACCGTGAGAAGGCTTCGCTGGCGATTGAATTTCAGCGCCTGCCAAGCTTCGCTGAGTATGGATCGGAATCTCATCGTTCATACCGCAAGGCTTCCACTGGCGTCAGGGCCGCCGCGCGCCACGCCGGGAACAGGGCGCTAAGGACGGCGATGACCGTCAGTGCCGCGAAGGTGAACAGAGTGGTGAGGATGCTAACGGGCAGGCCGGGAAAAGCGTCCGGCATTTTCACGAAATGCAAAGAGTAGGAAAGACCGAATGCGATGGCCCAGCCGATGGCGCCGCTGACCATGGCGAGAACCGTGCCTTCAACTAGGAAGTCAACAAGGATACGCACGCGAGTGGCGCCCAGAGCTTTGCGCAGGCCAATTTCGCGGGTGCGCTCACTTACAGTGACCAGCATGATGTTCATCACGCCGACCCCGCCCAGAGTGAGTGTCACCAGAGCGATGATGCCTAGAAAGGCAGTCATCGATTCAAAGATAGCATCCACCTGCTGTGCATTTTCAATGGTGTCCCACACGCCGAGCGCACCTTTATCTTCCGGCGTGAAGTTGTGATTGCGGCCAATCACCCGGCGCACCTGTTTACGCGCGGCTTCGAAATCGGCCACTGAGTTCGGCATGTAAATAATTTCGTTCACGTAACCGCGTTGATAGTTTTCTTTCGGGGGGAGGTCGCGGGCCATGGTGGTGTAAGGGACGTAGATCTTTTCCTCGTCCAGACCGCTATAGCTGGCGTTCTGATTCTTGTCCGCCATCACGCCGATGATGCGAAACGGGATGCTGTTCAGCATCACCTGGCGGCCCACAATATCGGTGCGCGTGCCGAACAGCGTCTTCTTTACCTTGCGGCCGATGATGCAGACGCGCTGCGCATCCTGCTGATCGGTATCGGTGAAGAAGTGCCCGTCGGAAAGGGCTACATTCCGCACCAGCGGATACAATGCCTCCACGCCATTGGTATCGAAGGCGGAGGCGTTAAAGTCACTGGTGGCGCGCGTTGAATTTTCCAGCTCGCCCGTCACATAGCGAACCAGATAGCATTCGGTGCGGATGTCGCGAACATCGCGTTCGGTCAAGCGCACTCTGCGGCCCGCGCGCTGCCCGCCTGCTTGCGAGGACGTTCGGCCACCGAACAGGATGACGATATTTTCGCCCAGGCTCTTCATGTTGTTGCGCTGGCCGGCCTTGAACCCATCGCCCATGGCGACGATAAGAACGATGGAAGCAATGCCCCACGCGATCCCGGCCATGGTCAACAGGCTGCGCAGCTTGTTTCGATAGAACGATGAGAAGACCTGTCCGAAAAGTTCGCGAAGGTACGTCATGCGAAGGAGGCCCCGGTTTACTGCAGAATCACTTGCTGGCCAAGCGTCAAGCCGCTGGCGACTTCGGTACGCGACCCATTGCTCAACCCGGTCTTGACCTTGATCTTCTTTTTGCCTTTTTCACTAGCCGGATCGGGAATCTCTACCTCAGTGGATTTATCTTTCGCGTAAAGAATCGCGCCTTCAGGAATGGTGAGAACACCTTTGTGCTCTTCCAAAATGATTTCGGCGTTGGCGGTCATTAACGCGCGAAGCTTTCGCGATTCATTTGAGATGCTGACCCGCACCTCGAACGTGGTGACGTTATCTTTTTCCGTGCCGAGCGGCGAAATCTTAGTCACCTTGCCCCAGAACTTTTCGTTCTTATAGCTCTCGACAGTGATGCGTGCGGGCTCGCCCAGATAGATCTTGCCGACGTCCGTCTCGTCCACTTTGCCCTTCACGTAGACCTCGCCCAGATCGCCCAGAGTCATGATGAGCGTGGCCGCGCCGCCCTGCGTCAGGATGGAACTCACGGCGCCGCCAACTTCCAGATCGCGCGAGAGCACAACGCCATCGATAGGGCTCACGATGGTGGCATTCTTGATATCTTCTTCCGTTCGCGCGAGGATGGCCTGCTGCTGCTGCAATTGGGCTTCGGCCTTGGCAATGGCAGCTTGCGCGCTGGCAAGGTTGACGTGAGCGGAGCGCTGTTTGTTGAGCGCCATCTCATAGTTCTTGTCTGCATCGTCGCGGGCGTTCTGCGCAATCAAGCCGCCACTGAACATGGTGCGCGACCGTTCGCGATCACGCTTCAGGAACGGCAGGTCGGGGCCCTCCGCATCCACTTTGTAGCGCTCGTAATCGGCCTTGGCGCTAGCCACCTGCGCTTCGGCTACGTGCAGGGAAGCTTCAGCCTCGCGTTTGCGCGGCAGCAGATCGTTCTTATCCAGCTCGCACAACACCTGCCCGCGATGCACAATATCGCCAAAATTCACCGGCAGCTTTTGGATAATGCCGCTGGCTTTGCTTTTGATTTCCACCTGCGTGGTGGGCTGCACTTTTCCCGTGGCCACAACGGAGCGCGCCAGATCGGTCTTCTCTACTTTGGCCATCTTTTCGGGATCGATTTTGACCACGGTATGGCTAAGCGCTTTGAATGAAAACACGCCGGCCACGGCCACTGCCGCAACTGCCGATATCCAGATGATTCGTTTCTTTTTTCTCGCCATACAGAAATCCTTAAAAATACCTTACGAGCGGGTTCGCGGACCCGTTCGCCTTTAAACTGGAAACTTGCACACTCTTCTGGATGGAAACCGCGTACGGGACCGGATTTTGCAGGAACTCAGGCCGCGCGTGCAACAGATTACGCAGGCTCTGGGGCGGCCTCCTGGCCTGGCGGTGATCCGCGCGGGAGACAATGCCGCATCTGAAGTTTATGTGCGGAATAAGACGCGCGCGGCGGCCGAACTCGGCATCGCCAGTGAAACGCTTACGCCGCCCGAAGGCGTCACTACGCAGGAGCTGCTGGACCTGGTGACGGCTTTGAATCTCCGCGCGGATATCGACGGCATTCTGGTGCAACTTCCCCTCCCCGCGAATGTGGACGCTCAGCAAGTTTTGCCGGCTGTTCACCCCGCGAAAGATGTAGACGGTTTTCACCCGGTAAACGTTGGGAATTTATCTACAGGCCGTCCAGGGCCGGTTCCGTGTACGCCGGCGGGTATTATTCAGTTACTGAAGCGTTACGACATTGCTATGGCGGGCAAGCGCGCCGTGGTGGTGGGGCGCAGCGACATTGTGGGCAAGCCGGTGGCCATGCTGCTGCTGCGGGAAGATGCGACGGTGACGATGGCTCATTCGAAAACGAAAGATTTGGCAGCAGTCTGTCATGAGGCGGAGATTCTGGTTGCGGCTATCGGCCGCCCCGCGTTTCTGGGCGCGGCGCACATTCGGCCCGGCGCAACTGTCATCGATGTGGGCATTAATCGTCTGACGGTTCGCGAAGATGTGGCTCGAATTTTCGGTGCGGATTCGCCGCGCCTGGCCGCCTTCGATGAGAAAGGGAGTGTGCTGGTGGGCGATGTGCATCCGGTGGACGCCGCGCGTGAGGCAGGTGCGTGGACTCCCGTGCCGGGCGGTGTGGGGCCACTAACCATAGCCATGCTGATGCGCAATACCGTGGATGCCGCAGAGGCGAACCTAAACCGCAGATGACCGCGAAAGCGAAGTTCTTCAGAACACCGGACGATTGGGTTTGCTGGCTTGAAAAACATCATGCCGATTCGAAAGAGCTGATCGTAGGCTTTTATAAGAAAGGTACGGGCAAGCCGAGTATCGATTGGCCGCAGTCCGTCGATGGCGCGTTGTGCTTCGGATGGATCGATGGCGTGCGTCGCGGCCTGGATGAAGAGAGCTATTCGGTCCGCTTCACGCCGCGAAGGCCGAAGAGCACGTGGAGCGCGGTGAATATCGCCCGCGTGGCGGAACTTACGGCCAGCGGCAAGATGCGGCCCGCGGGCATTGCCGCTTTCGCCACCCGTACCGAAGAGCGATCCGGCATTTATGCGTTTGAGCAGAAGCAGGTGGAGTTGAGCGCGGCTCAGGAATTGTATTTCCGGAAGCACGAAACAGCCTGGCGGTTCTTCCAATCGAAGCCACCGGGCTATCGGCGAATCGCACAGTGGTGGGTGATTAGCGCGAAGCGGGAAGAGACGAAAGAGAAGCGCCTTGCCACGCTGATTGAAGTTTCCGGCCAGGGTCGCCTGCTTCCGCAGTTGGAACGAAAGCCGAAGGCGGCGTGAGCTTCATTCGTTGCGTTGAGCACGTTGCGTATCGTCCTTCACGGCAATCAGGCTGCGAAGCTTGAGCATGTTCTTCAAAGCTTCAAACCAGAACGGCGCACCCAGGCTCAGCAACAACACGGAAAGGCCGGCGCCTGGAATCTTCGAAGGCTGCCATTGGTTCACCCACTCGCGTGGGGTCTGCGCCATGGGGAAGATATCGCGCGATGCCAGCGCGGCAAGCTGGTGCGGGTCCATGCCGCTCAACTTTTCTTGCGCATAAGCTTTTTGCACCAGCGTGCCACGTAAAGCGTCATCGGTCGACAAGCGATTCACCAGCGACACCGTATCCATCTGTGTAACGCCCACCACGATCAACGCAATGAACAAAGTGACGCGGCGCGTGCTGAAGGTGAAGCGGGCGCTGATGCGGTCCACGGTTTGATCGAACCAGCCGTTGATCTTGGCCACGAAATCGCTGGAGGCGGATTGCAGAATCGCCATGTCATGGCGCGCGGAAACGGCCAGGGCCGGCTGGCTTAACTCCAGCGCCAGTGCCGCGTCGCGAATGCATTTCAGGCAGGCCTCGGGGTCGGCGATTCCGTTGTGCTCCAGTGCCTTCACCAATGCCTGACGCGCGGAATCCTTCAGCAGGTGAGTGCCCCGCCCCGCCGCGCCTTCCAGCAGCAACCGCGTCAATTCATCGCGATGAATCAGGCTGCCCAAACGGTTCGCGCCATCGCGTATCAGCGGGTGCCGCAGCAGGTGGTCGGCAATGGCTTTGGTGTCCGCGCAAGTGAGCGAACAGTGCAATTGATTCAGCAGGTCAATCAAGCCATCGCGCAGATGCCGCCCACGCATGTTGAACAATGTGGTCCAGATCTGCGTCAGCACCGTGACGGCCATGCTGGCAACGAGCATGACCAGGGTCAGCCCCAGAAGAATGTCTAAAGATTTGATCACCGCGCCCTGATTCTACACAGAGAAATTCCGCAAACTTGCTTTTTCAGCGGCTTTCAGGCATCCTGATAGGTTTTCCGCATACATGAATATTCGGGTCCTCTATCACGATCATTGTTTTGACGGCGCAGCCTCTGCCGCTTATTTCACAAGGTTTATGCAGGGTGCGTTTTATCCCGAAGCTTCCTTCCACTACACCGGCATGGCGCACAAGGCCTCGCAAATCTTCGAAGAAACTTTATTTGACGGCGATGTGAACGCGATTGTGGATTTTAAATATTCGCCGAATTCCAAGCTCACGTGGTGGTTCGATCATCACCAATCCGCGTTCCTGACGCCTGAGGACGCGCGCCACTTTTCCCTGGAAAGAAATCCGCAGAAGCTGTACGACCCGACGTTCAAGAGTTGCTGTTCGTACATCTCCGCCATCGCGCGGGAACGGTTCAACTTCACAGCCCCCGATCTGGACAACCTGGTGCATTGGGCGAACATCATCGATGGCGCGCAGTATCGCGATGCGCAAACGGCAGTTGCGCTGGGCGAACCGGCAATGAAGCTGACGCTGGTGATTGAAGGATCGAAAGGCTCAGCCGTAGTGCAGAAGATCATCGGTTGGATGCGCGAGATGCCGCTGGATGAAATTGTCGCGTTGCCTGAGATTCAGGAGCAGTACCGGCCGCTGTATGAGCGCCATCTGAAGAACCTGGAATTTATCCGCGAACGCGCCAGTCAGCAAGGCCCCGTGGTGACCTTCGATCTGACGGGCTACGACGTTGAAGGCTACAACAAATTCATTCCCTACTACTTGTTTCCCACCAGCGTGTATACGGTGTCCGTGAGCCCTTCCAGCTTTCGAACGAAGATCAGTGTTGGCTCGAACCCGTGGACGCCGGAAGAGCCGAAGCATAACTTGGCGAGCATCTGCGAACGATACGGCGGCGGCGGACACGCGCGAGTGGGAGCCATCTCGCTGGAGCCTGGCGCGTTGGTGGAAGCGCGCCGTATCGCGGCTGAAGTTATCGCAGAGCTGCAGAGTTAGGCGCAGGCTTAATCGCAATGCGGAATGCCGCGACGGCGAGGGCGGCCGCAGTGCCATACATAAATAGTCCGGTGCCGAAGTACCACTGTGAACTGTCGAAAGTGACCGGCACCGAATCCAGAACGCCCACCATCAAAAGACCGATGGCGAACGAGAAGACTCCTACCCGAAACACCACCACCACGATCATGATGTAGATCAGCATTTGCGTGATTACATCCGCCGGCACGGCTCTGGGTTGAAGCGTGCCTAGCGTAAAGACCAACACGAAGATGCCGCTGGCCAGCCATTCGCGCTTGAACAACACGCGGAAGCCGAAGATGAGAAGGAATAGAAGCAGCGCTTCGCGAATGGACCCTGGCACATGCAACAGCCACGCCGCCAATGTATCCCGCATGCCCAACAGCAAATGCGGATTGCTGTTTTCAGGCTCGGTGTTTAGTGCACCGAAGGCCGCGTGCACGCCCGTTCCGATCCACTGCCAGCTAATGGCCATGGCTAACCCATACAACGTATCGCGGCCCACCACCGGGTCTCGCCACTTGCCCGCCAAAACGGCGGACCAGGAGATCAAAGACTGCGGCCAACGGCGGCGCACCTGCGGTTCGAACGCAAGGTAAATCGCCCAAATAAAGGCGGCATAGAAAACCGATGTCGCGACCGCGATAAAGCCCAGGCCAGCAGTGCTGGGCAACGAGGCGAAGTGGGCCCGCAGAACCCAGAGCGAGAGCTGTACGCAGAACATGAAGACGGCGACCCGGAAGGCGCCTTGGCGATCTCCGCTCCCGTGCGAAAGATTGCGGCGCGCCATGATGGGGGCGGCGATCAATGCGGCCAGAGTAAAAGCGATTAGGAACCAAAGACTTTCACTTGAGTTCAAGCCGCTGGAGTGATCCGGCAGACGCTCCGCTTTTTTCCACGGACCCATCACTTCCCACGCAGTGGGACGGCCTTCCCACGCGGCCGCTTCAATGCGCAAGGGGCGCGCGCTATCCCTGGCGGTGCCTTCCCAGGCTTTGCGAACGTCCGACGCGGCGAGGAAGGTCCATTCGGGGGCAACCTCATGGAAGCGGGCAGGTCTCCAGGTGGGCTGCGGTGAAGAGCTTGTCCCAATTTGGCTGCGGGGGTGCACCCGAAGGCTTCTGCTTCTGATCGGGCATCGCCTCAAAGCGGATGAGATGGGCATCCGGGCTGAAGACGGTCGAGATCATTCTGCTTTCCGTGAATGGAGGATCCCAATTTGTGACGATGCCGGGAGTGAGCTTGTCGTCCTTCAGATCCTGGCCGGTAAGGGGCGCATCTGCCTGACGGAACCAGAACCGCAATAGCGGAACGGGACTGCGTGAGAGCTGGTTCCAATCCGGCGCGGGCTTGTCGTGAGCCTTGGCGTAAGTAAGCTGGTCGAAATCCCATTCAAAGCCGCTGGCGCTATCGGCGGGGCGGTTCGTGTAACCCAAGTCCTGGATCAAATCCCGCGCTTTCTGACGCAAGACTTCCGGCGAATACGGCGGCTGAATACGCGTGAGGAAACTGGAGCGCTCCGTATAAACCAACAAGCCTATTAGTGCGATGAGTATGCCCGCGAGCCAAGCCACTGCGACCGCCGTATGCAGCCGGGAGCCCTCGCCAGCGGCTGCCACCATTTGCGGCGATGGCGTCTGACCCGCGGCCAGTGCGGCTGCCAGCGGATCGCCGCCAGGCAAAGCTGCCGACACCGCCAGCGCCGAAGCAGGGCGCGAGGCCGGGTCGCGTTCCAGACATCGCAGAATCACGCGCTCGATGGCGGGGTCAAGGTCGCGAACGAAAGTGGAAGGAAGCTTCAGCGGCTCCGGCTTGTGCCCTGTAAAGAGTTCGTGCAGCACCAGCCCCAACGAATAGATATCGCTGCGCACCGATACTTCCGTGCCCGCAAGTTGTTCGGGAGCCATGTAGGCGGGGGTTCCGTTGCGCACTTCATTGCCGGCGATTTCGCCCGCAATTCCAGCCAGCCCGAAATCGGTCAGCAGCACCTGGCCGCGCCCATCCAGCATCACGTTGCCAGGCTTCAAATCGCGATGCAGCACTCCGCGTTCATGCGCCGCCGCTAACCCGGCGCACAAACGGCGCGAAATATCGAGCGCCTTGTCTTCGGGCAGACGGCCGATCCGGCGCAAGAGCGAACCCAGATCCTCACCGTCCACATATTCCATGGAAAGGAAATAATCGCCTTCCACTTCGGCAAGATCGTAAACGCGGCAAACGTTGGGATGCGATACCTGGCGCGCGATTCTTACTTCATTGCGGAAGCGCGTGACGGCGTTTTGATCGCGAGTGACGGCCGGGGCGAGAAATTTCAGCGCAACCGGCTGGTCCAGTGAAAGATCGTCCGCGCGGTAGACTTCGCCCATCCCGCCGCGTCCCAACAGGGCAACGATGCGGTACCGGCCCACCAGCACATCGCCGGGAAGGAACCGCGTGGCGGAGATCTGCGATGCCGGCCGCGAAGCGCTCTGCGAAATGTGCGAACTGGGCCGCAATCCACTTTGCACCGCCGGGGTAACCGGGCCTGCAAATGTGCGCGTTTGCCCCGCGCACTCCACGCACAGAGTGCTGTTACCGCTTGCCTCTTTCGTGCCGCACTGTTCGCATTGAGCCATGACGGAGTTCGGTCTCGCGCGCGAGCCGCTCTCGTTATACTAACCACATGCTGAAAGCAACGGAGAAAATCTGGCACAACGGGCGATTGATTGCATGGGAAGACGCGAAGATTCACGTCCTATCTCACGTAGTCAGCTACGGAAGCTCGGTCTTCGAAGGCATCCGCTGTTACGATACAGCCGCCGGCCCGGCCATCTTCCGGTTGAAGGAACATGTGCGCCGTCTGGTGGATTCCGCGCGCATTTACCGTATGGACACCTTCAAGTTCACGCAGGAAGAGCTCTTCGCGGCCATGGTGGAACTGGTGCGGGTGAATGGCCTGCGGTCATGTTACGTGCGCCCCATCGCGTTGCGCGGGTATGGCAATGTGGGCGTGAACGGCATGAAGAATCCGGTGGATGTTTACATCGCCTGCTGGGAGTGGGGCAAGTATCTGGGCGATGAGGCGATCAACAGCGGCGTTGACGTGTGCATCTCCAGTTGGACCCGCATGGCGCCCAATACGCTTCCCGCTTTGAGCAAGGCGGGTGCGAACTATATGAATTCGCAGCTCATTAATATGGAAGCGGTGGCAAACGGTTACGCCGAAGGCATCGCGCTCGATTCTTCCGGCTATGTCAGCGAAGGCTCGGGCGAAAATGTGTTCGTGGTGCGCGACGGAAAGATCGTGACGCCCCCGTTGGGCGCGAGCGTGCTGCCCGGCATCACGCGCGATACCGTGGTGACCATCGCCAAGGACCTGGGCATTCCCGTGGTGGAAGCTATCATCCCGCGCGAGATGCTGTATATCGCCGACGAAGTGTTCTTCAGCGGGACGGCCGCCGAAGTGACACCGGTGCGTTCCGTGGATCGCATTCCGGTGGGCAAGGGCTCGCGTGGACCCATCACCGAACAGATACAGAAGGAATTTTTCGCGCTGGTGGAGGGCAGGACGGAGGATCGGCACGGCTGGCTCACGCGCGTGGAAATGCCGGTGCCGGCGCTTCAATAAATTGTTGGGTGAGGAGGCTGTGGCGCGAACAGGGCAGCTAGCCTCCCCCGAGATTCGCCAGCCCATCCGGGCCACAGCGTTAGACAGCAGTTCTCCTGTTGTAGCGTGGGTGAGTGTGTGGCAAGGATGGAATTTTAGGCTTATCAACAGCTTTGATTTGGTGTGGAATGAGCGGTTTAGACGGCCTGCCCTGTTGATATTTTGTGAATAAAACGAGAAGCAGATGATCCGTTCCGGAATCGACATACAAAGCGGCGCAAGTATCGCGATTGAGTTCGACACCCACATCCGCGCCATTACCGCTTCGGACAATCGCGAAGTGTACCTCGCTCCCGGCTTCATCGATATTCAGGTGAATGGCTTTGCAGGTGTGGATTACAATTCGGCGGCGTCGCCAGTGGATGAAATTATGCGTTCGGCGGAGGTGATCCGCGCAACCGGGGTGACGCGCTTTTTCCCGACGGTGATTACCGGGCCTGTGGACGCAATGGTGGCTTCGTTGCGGAACTTGGCTGCGGTGCGGGATCGTTCGATAGAAGGTTTCCACGTGGAAGGCCCGCATCTTTCACCGGAAGAGGGGCCTCGTGGTGCGCACCCGCTGGCGTCTATCCGGCCACCGGATTTGGAGGAATACAAGCGGTGGCAGCACGCAACGGATGGGCGCATTCGCCTGGTGACGGTGTCCGCGCACTGGAAGCAGGCGCCCGCGTATATCGAAGCATTGGTGAGCGATGGCGTCGTGGTGAGCATCGGCCATACGCACGCTTCTGCCGGTGAGCTCAGCGATGCCGTAAGTGCCGGCGCCACCATGTCGACGCACTTAGGCAACGCTGCCCACGCTCTGATTCGCAAGCAGCCGAACTACATTTGGGATCAGCTTGCGGACGACCGGCTGACCGCCAGTTTCATCTGCGACGGCATCCACCTTGGCGCGGCATTCTTGAAGAGCGCGATTCGCGGCAAACAATTGGAGCGCACGGTGCTAGTGACGGATGCAAGCTCTCCCGCCGGTGCAGAACCGGGACGTTATCGTTTGGGCGAACAGGCCGTGGACTTGACCGGCGATGGCCGCGTGGTGCTGGCCGGCACCGACCGGCTTGCGGGAAGCGCGCTGACGATGATCGACGCCGTAACCACCACCATGCGCATGGCGGAACTGACGCTGCGCGACGCCGTGCGGTGCGCGACAGTGAATCCGGCGCGGGCTGTCAAGATGCCCCGCCGACAAAAGGGGCTAGTTGTGGGCGAGCGTGCGGATTTGCTAGTGCTTTCGAGGGACCTGAAGGTTCAGGAAACCATTGTGAGCAACTGATTGAACGAACCCTGCCGGTAGCCTTCCAGATCGAGGCACACAAATTTGAAACCCAAGCCTCGGAAAAGTGCCGTCAAGCGCCCCGCCATTTCCATGTTGAGGGCTAGTTCCATCTCTTCCCGGGCGATTTCAATTCGTACCAATTCGCCGTGAAAACGAGTCCGAAACTGCCGGAAGCCAAGCGCCTTCATCTCTTCTTCACCCACTTCCACGGTCCGGATATTCTGGATCGTCACCGGCGTGCCATAGGGAATGCGCGAACTCAGGCAGGCGGCGGCGGGGCGGTCCCACGTGGGTAGACCGGCTTCGCGTGAGAGTTCGCGAATCTCCGCTTTCGTGAGTTCAGCGTCGACCAAAGGCGCTTTCACTTTGTGCTGCTGCGCGGCATTCTGACCGGGCCGGTAATCTCCCAGATCGTCCATGTTCACGCCGTAGACAATGTTCTCGATCCCGCGTTCCCGCCCCACTTCCGCAAGACGCGTGAACAGTTCGTCTTTACAGTGGAAGCACCGGTTCTTATCGTTCTTCAGGTAATCGGGATTCTCAAACTCCCGCGTCGCGATGTATTCGTGCGCGATCCCGAAGCGATGCACGAAATCTTCGGCATCGCGCTTGTGAGACGCAGGGATCGAGGCACTGTCGGCAGTGATTGCGATAGCTCGCGTACCGAGCGCCCGATGAGCGGCCCAGGCGAGGTAGGCGGAATCGGTCCCGCCCGAATACGCGACGATTACCTGGTCCATCGCGCGAAGGTTATCAAAAAGCTTACGTTCTTTAGCTTTTGGCATCTAGTCAGTTCTTCTTCCTGGGCGGCGGAGGAGGTGGCCGTGGTGGCGGCAAACTTGGCGGCAAAGGCTAACTAGTCTGCTCATGGAGCGGACTAGGCACTTACAGCTCCATGATGTTGTAAGACATATTTCCACCAATGCGCTAATCGTTTAGAATCCGGCTTACCGGTAGCCATTCCCGGTTTGGACAATTCGTCGGCTTGCGAATCGATCAAGTCGAGCCTCTCAAATAATACCCCCGAAATTCAGCCATGAGCATCCCCTCCCAAACCCTTTAATCTGTTCGTTGGAAAGCATAGCGAAACCTCAGCTACCTCCTATTGTAGCGACAAGCTTTCCTGTGTGCCGCCCGCCTCTTCCGTCGATTCAGGAATCACCACGGCTGCCGCCACACGGTCGCCATCTTCCATCTTCACCAGACAAACGCCCTGAGCACTGCGCCCCGTCTGACGAATTGTACTCGCGTCGATCCGGATCATCTTGCCGTCTTTGGTGACAATCATCAGGTCCGAATCGTCCTTCACCGAAAGGATCGCAACCACTTTCCCCACCCTCGGCGTGGTCTTCATGTTGATGACGCCCTTGCCGCCGCGCCGGATCAGCCGGTAATCTTTAAGCGGCGTGCGCTTGCCATAGCCGTTCTCAGAAACGGAAAGAATCAGCCCCTCGGTCTCCACCACCTCCGCACCCACAATGTAATCTTTCTCCTCCAGATCCATCGCGTTCACCCCGTAAGCCGGGCGGCCCATAGCGCGAACTTCTTTCTCACTGAAGCGAATGGCCTGTCCCTGATACGAACCCAGCAGCATGAAATTGCTGCCGTTGGTCAGGCGCGCCGAAATCAATTCGTCATTCTCTTCTACGCCCAGAGCGATAATGCCGCGTTGCAACGGGTGATTGAACTCCGTCAACTGGCACTTCTTGATGATGCCGTTCTTGGTCACCATCACCACAAACGTATCGGGCGAGAAGTTCCGCACCGGCAGAAACGCCTTTACCGTTTCATCCGGCTGCAGGTTGATCAGGTTCGAAATGTTCTTGCCCTTACCAACGGTGGTGGCGTCCGGAATGCGATAGATTTTCAACCAATACACGCGGCCCTTGTTGGTGAAAATCAGCAGGTAATCTTTGGTGGATGCGACCAGGAAGTACTCGACAAAGTCTTCCGTTCGCGTGCCCATTCCAATGCGTCCCTTGCCACCCCGGCTCTGGCGCCTGTAAGTTTCCACCACGGTGCGCTTCAGGTAACCGCCATGCGTCACCGTCACCGCTACCTCTTCATCGGCCACCAGATCTTCAGAATCGATATCGCCTAAATCATCGATGATTTCCGTGCGGCGCTCGTCTCCGTAGTGGGTCTTGACCTCTTCCAGTTCCTTGATGATGAGTGCCTTCAGCACTTCTTCCGACCCCAGAATGGACAGATACTGCGCGATGCGCACCTGAATATCGATCAGCTCATTCAGAATCTTCTGTTGCTCCATGCCGGTTAGGCGCTGGAGCTGCATTTCAATAATTGCCTGCGCCTGGCGCTCGCTAAATTCGAACGCAGCAATCAAACTGTCGCGCGCGTCTTTCGGGCTGGTAGACGCGCGAATCAGCCGGATCACTTCATCCAGATTGTTCAGCGCTTTCTGGAAACCGAGCAACAAATGCTCGCGTTCGCGCGCCTTACGCAATTCGTAATCGGTGCGGCGGCGAACTACATCGGTGCGGTGCTCAATGAAGTACTTGATCGTTTCGATCAGCCCTAATTCCCGCGGCTGCCCATTCACGATCGAGAGGTTGATAATGCCGAAACTGATCTGAAGCTGCGTCTGCTTGAACAGGTTGTTTAAAATAATGTCCGATTGTTCGCCGCGCTTCAGTTCGAAGACGATGCGCATGCCATCGCGATCGCTCTCATCGCGCACATCGGAAATGCCTTCGATCTTTTTGTCATTGATCAGGGCCGCCGTATTTTCAATCAGCCGGCTCTTGTTCACCTGATAAGGAATTTCCGTGACCACAATCCGCTCGCGGTCTTTGTGCTTGTCCATCGGCTCGACAAATGCCTTGGCGCGAATCCGTAAGCTGCCACGGCCCCGCAAGAACGCATCCAAAATTCCCTGGCGCCCCAAGATAATGCCGCCGGTGGGAAAATCTGGGCCCGGCACCAGCTTCATAATTTCAATCAGCGGCGTCGAAGGATCACGCACCAGCGCGATGGTCGCGTTCACGATCTCCGTCAAATTGTGTGGCGGACAATTCGTGGCCATACCCACCGCAATGCCTGAACTGCCATTGATCAATAGATTCGGAACGCGCGTGGGCAGCACTTCCGGCTCATGCTCGCTATCGTCATAGTTCGGGCGGAAATCTACCGTTTCTTTGTCGATGTCTTCGAGAAGCGCCGTCGCGATGCGTGAAAGACGAGCCTCGGTGTACCGCTGCGCCGCCGGTGGATCGCCATCCACACTGCCGAAATTCCCCTGTCCATCCACCAGCGGGTAGCGCATGTTGAAGGGCTGCGCCATGCGAACCAGCGAATCGTAAATGGGCGCATCGCCATGCGGATGATACTTGCCCATCACCTCGCCGGTGATCTTGGCGCACTTGCGCGTGGGGCGGTTGGGTTGCAGGCCAAGCTCATTCATGCCCCACAAAATGCGGCGATGCACCGGCTTCAAACCATCGCGAACGTCGGGAAGCGCGCGCCCCACAATCACGCTCATCGCGTAATCCAGGTAAGAACGCTTCATCTCGTCTTCGATGTTGACGGGAATCATGTTCTTGTTGTCCCCCGCATCGGCAGGAGGGATCTGTGGAGGAAGTTCGGAGTCGGCCATGAATGAGGGTGAACTCCAATTATATCAAGGGCTTTGCTATTGTGACAGCGCTTTCACCAACCGGTATAAAAACTCCCGGCCCGCGTAAAAATCTTTCACGCCCAGACGTTCGTCGCGCCCATGTTCGCGGTTATCGTCTACGTCGTGAAACAGGCCCTGCACGCCATAAGTGGGAATTCCGGCGATGCGAAAATACAAGCCGTCCGTCGCGCCCGTGCCCATGGCCGGAACCACGGGGACGCCGGGAAACAAGTCACCCGTGATCTTCGTAATCGGCCCCATCACCTCCGCGCTTAGCGGTGAAGGGGGCGAAGGCTTCGGTGCTTCCACCGGCGTCACCGTAATCCCCGGGTCCGCAAACACTCGCTCCAGCGTGTGCCCCACTTCTTTCAAATCTTCCGAAGGCAGCACGCGGCAGTTCACTGTCGCCTTGGCCGATTGCGGCAGCGCGTTCTCCGCGTGCCCGGCCTGCAGCATCGTGGTCACGCATGTAGTTCGCAGCAGCGCGTTGTAATACGGGTTTTCACTCAATCGGGCAGCCGCCGCTGCATCGGGTGGTGTATGGCTCACTGCGGTGAAATCCTTCCCGGTCTCTCCGCCCGCGATGTTGGCCATGCGCTCGAACCACGCCTGCGTCACTTCATTCAGGCGAACCGGAAACTGGAAGCGCTCCAGCCTCCCCAATGCGTTCGCCAGCGCATAAATAGCATTGTCTTTTCGCGGCAACGAAGAATGGCCGCCCGCATTCTTCGCTTCCACAAAGAAGCTGTAGAAGACTTTTTCACTGGCCTGCACGCCGTTTAGAATTCGCTTCCCTTTCTTGTATTGACCGCTGCCGCCTTCGTTCAGACAATACGCCGCATCCACCAGTTCGCGATGCTCATTCACCAGGAACTTCGCTCCGTTAAACTTGCCGCCTTCCTCATCGGCCGTCAGCGCCAAAACGATATCCCGATCCGGCGCGAAGCCTTCCTGCTTCATCCGGATCAGCGTCGCCACCCAGATGGAAGCCTGGGCTTTATCGTCCGTAGTTCCCCGCCCGTAAAACCAACCGTCTTTCTCGAGAAACACGAAGGGATCCATCGACCAATCCGTACGCTTCGCCTCCACCACATCCAGATGAGCCAGCAGCAGCAACGGCTTGCGCTTCGGCGCGGCACTGCGAAAACGCGCCACCAGATTGCCCTTGCGCGGGTCCGGACCCAGCACTTGAACATCCGCCTCCGGGAAGCCGGCTGCCTTCAACCGGGCCGCCACCGCACGCGCGGCCACGGTGCAATCGCCAACCGAATCGGTGGTGTCGATCTCAATCAGCTCTTTGAAAATCGATCGCGCCAACTCGTCCGGCGTCTCCGCGCCCATCAGCCCAGCCGCGAAAACCAACCCGCACAAGCCCCATACGCGCATCAATCCTCACTCCCCGTGAACATGCTCGTTACCGATTGCAGCGGGTTATGAGAATCGCCCCCATGCCGCGTAGGTGCAAGTTCCCGCCGCATCTTTTCAAGCGTCATCGATTGCACCAGCACACGCCCCGGCCCACTCAGCGTCGCGAGAAACAGGCCTTCGCCTCCGAACAGCGCAGTCTTGATTCCACCCACGAATTCGATGTTGTATTCCACCGTTTCGTCGAAGGCCACAATGCAGCCCACGCTGATCTGCAGCCGCTCACCCGGGTTCAGCGTGAACTCAATGAAATCCCCACCGGCGTGAATGAACACCGTGCCCGGACCGGTCAGCTTTTCCAGCACAAAGCCTTCACCCCGAAGAAGCCCGCACCCAAGCGCTTCACCAGCGCTACTGAAAGACTCACCGTGGGCTGCGCAAACAGGAATGCATCGCGCTGCGCCAGAATGGCCTGGCCCGGCGCCAAATCGATGGCCTGAATCCGGCCCGGATAGCTGCCCGCGAAACCAACCTCCGCATTCGCCGAGTTCGCCCGAAAGTAGGTCACAAACAACGATTCACCAGTGACCGTACGCCGCAGCGCGCCCAACAATTTTTCACCCAGTGAGTTGCCGCTCATGCGCGTATCCCAACTTACGTTCGCGGTCTTATAAATCATCTTGCCGGCTTCGGCATACACCTCCTGCCCCGGAGCCAGCCGCACCCGCGCGATCTGCAGATTGTCGCCTTGGATGGTGTAATCCAGATGAGAAACCGGCTCCGGCGCCCCTCCTAACGTGGGTCCAGGGCCCGCCGCTCCGCTAGCCGGTCCACCAGCCGCCGCACCCCGCGCCGGGTTACCACAGGACGCGCAAAACTTGGCATCGTCAGCCACCTGACTGCCGCAATTGGAACAAAAGGCCATGACAGATTCTGTCATGAGCCGCTCCCTTAAGTCGAAAGCGCGCGCTCGAACGCCGCCTGCAGTTCTTGCTTCGTCAACTCCGTACTCACAAATAATTCCTGCCTGGCTCCGCCGCTCAGCGCAATCGCCTTCCAGCCATTCTGCGTCGCCACAGTGATATGAATTTTCACCACTCCCTTGGCATCGCGCACCGGCCGGATCACTCCCGGAATAATCGATCGTATTGCCGGCGTCTCCGCTAGCAAACGCTCCAGCACCTTCTTCAGGTTGTCGATTATGCTGTGCTCAATCTTCAGCTTCCCTTGCGCTGTGCGGAGGCGGAAGGGCATATCCGTCATCATACGGGATGGCGCCTTCCCGTCAATAATGGAAAGGTGAATCACTCCATCACTCTCATCCCCGGCGACGGTATCGGTCCCGAAGTGGCCGACGCCACCGTTCGCGCAGTCGACGCAACCGGCGTTTCCATCTCCTGGGAACGCGTCGACGCCGGCGTAAAAGCCGAGCGGGAAACCGGCCAGTTCCTTCCCGACGCCGTCTTCACTTCTCTGGCGCGGACGCACGTGGGTCTCAAGGGCCCCGTCGCAACCCCCATCGCCGCCGGCCACCCCAGCGTGAACGTGGCGCTTCGCAAGAAGTTGGATCTCTACGTAAACTTCCGCCCCATCAAGATGCTGCCCGGCCTGAAGACGCGCTTCAGCGACCTTCCCATCGACATGATCATCTTCCGCGAAAACACAGAGGATCTCTACGCCGGTATCGAACACGAAGTAGTCACCGATGTGGTGGAAAGCCTGAAAGTCATCACCAAAGTCGCGTCCATGAAAATTGCCCGCGCCACGTTCGAATACGCCGCGCGCGAGGGACGCCGCAAAGTTACTGCGATTCACAAGGCCAACATCATGAAGATGTCCGATGGCTTGTTCCTGCGTTGCTGCCGTGAAGTGGCAGCCGAATACACGGCTATCGAATACGGCGAGATGATTGTCGATAACGCCTGCATGCAACTGGTGATGCGCCCTGAAATTTTCGATCTGTTGGTGCTGCCGAATCTCTACGGCGATATCGTCAGCGATCTGACCGCGGGCCTGGTTGGCGGTTTAGGCATCGTTCCCGGAGCGAACCTGGGCACTCGTGACGCGGTCTTCGAAGCGGTCCACGGCACTGCTCCCGATATCGCCGGCAAGGGCTGGGCGAATCCCACGGCTCTCATGCAATCGGCGGCGCTGATGCTGCGTCACATCGGCGAACGCGATGCAGCCAATCGCCTGCAACGTTCACTCGAGACCGTGTATCGCGGAAGCAAGCACTGCACTCGCGACGTCGGCGGAACCGCCTCAACCGGCGATTTTACCGACGCCGTAATCGCGAATCTATAAACAGGCGTCACACCCGGCTTACTTTGGTTTATCGAGTAAGCCGGTCATCGCGGAAGTAAACGCGCTTACAAATGAGGCGCCACCATTTAGCAGATTGGCCCGAGTCATGTAATCGGCCTGAATGTCCGGGTAGATTCCCACACCATCGTAGTAATTCAATGCCGGAAAACCAGGCACCGCCACCGGCGACTTACGCGTGATCAAGCTTTGAGTAACTCGCGTCAAGCCTTCTGAGTAAGCGCCGGCGTTATAACTATTCACGTTTCCGCCGCCACCGTCCGTAACCGTTCCGAAGATAGTGGCGCGTTGCTCGTCCTGCAGCAGCATGGCGAACGATTCGGCGGCCGACAAAGTAAAGTTATCCGTCAAAACCAGAATCGGCTTCGTGTATGCCAGGCTATTCCCGCCATTGTCCTGTGGGGGAAAGATATCGAAGCTTGGGCCGCAAATGGGCAGCGAACCCGTCATGCCGCGGTTCTCTGAGAAAGCCTGCTGCACCTGTTGTAAATAGGCCGCGTAATAGAGCTGCACATATTCAGGCGCACCGTTCAACTTCGCGTTCGCCAGCGAACTTCCGAATATCGAAATCCAAAACTGAGTCGCTCGCACCTGGTAAGCAATGCCCCGGAACATATGCGGAATCAAAGCGCCCGCCAGGTTCTGCGAATAACATACGTTGCCTCCTCCGTTGGCCATCACATCGACAACCAGCCCGTCGGTATTCGCCTGAAGGTAGACAATCTCAGTGACAAACTGCGCGTAGGCCGCGGCCGTACTCGAGGGCGACATTGTGGGAATGCGTATGTACCCAATCTTCCGTGCGCCCAGCGGAAAGGTGCCCGATAAGAAAAAATCCGACGAGCGCGCGCCCAGCCTCAGCACGAACCCGGCGGGCGGCGTGAACACCGGTGCGGGAGAGCCGAACGGACCGATGCTGCCATTCTCAGTCTCCAGCGGCAGAGCCACCGTGAGCATGCGTTGCGCCGCCAGGTACTCCGGAATCGCCTCCGCCGGCACTTCCTCCGCCGGCAGCGCGCCCAATCCCCACGGGTTCGCAGCCACATTGTCTTCCACATCGCCCTTCGAGCGCGCAATCGCGCTAGTCTGTCGCGGGCGGTTGCTTTGCATGGGGCTGGCGGAAAAACCAGGGATCGGGCCTTCTCCCAAAACAGGCGTCCCATAAAGCTGCCAGGCCACCGTGTAGGTCTCGGTGTCGCCCGATTGCCGCTTCACCAACAGCGTGGCGCTCGTCCTGTCCCCCAGCGAAAGCGGCGACGTGGGCCACCAGCCCTGGTAACGATCCACCGCCAGGTTCGCTGCCAAGCGCGCCCGGCTAACGGCGTTCGAAGCGCCATTCACGGTATACGGATCCAGTTCCTTGATCCAATCCTGCATGCTCTTCCCGTCCAGAGACACCAGTTCATCGCCTACGCGAAACGGGTATGTCGCGGCCGGCAGCAACTTACGATCGATGCCATCGATCAGCACCTTGCCGTCGTAAACATCCACCCCTATCGGCAGGTAAGGCTCGTAGCTGGAGCGAATGGTGAATTCGTCGTGGCTATCGCGCAACCCCGCAACGTACTTGACGCAGACGTCATAGAACTCAAGATCGTTCTTCGAAGCCCGCACCTGATCCAGCCAGGGCTTCACATTGAAAAGATCGAATCCGAAATAATCTTTCTTTGCCTCGTAAGGCCCATAATTACGGGCATAAAGGGCAGCCAACTGAGTAAAATCCGCCACCTTCTGTTCCGTCGTGAGGTCCGCAAACGCGGCGGGAGAAAGGCTTAGGAAAGCGAATACGATAAGTTTTTTTGCGAACATATAGCTCCTCGAAAAATGCAGATGATCGAACTGAATATCTTACTGCAAAGAGTAGCTCTATATAGAGAAGCCGTTCGCGTCCTGAAGCGCACTCTGAATTAACGCACCAGCGAATCCAAAACCATATAGCGGTTGCGATGCCCCTCAGTTTCCGCGTGCGTATCGACATCGATGCGCAGGAACTGGCTGGTATCGCCCCCATTCACTTTCGGCCACACGGGCAAGCCCGCGCCGTTCGGGTCGCCCGTCTTGATGAAGTTAGCGAAGTACTGTTCCATCAGCTTCGATACCTTGTAATCGTCAGGCGTCCATTCATAGACTTTGTTGGTTGCCAGGTTGCCCAGGGCATACTCAATTTCGGCTGAGTGGACCGCGCCTTTCGGAACAGGGCGCGCAGTTGCCGGTGCACCTTCCGTTCTCACCACGCCACCGGCAAGCCCAGCCGTCGCATTGCCCATTTGCGCGCTCATCGCCGGCCTGGGGCGCGCGTAGTAATAGCGGTACACAGGCTTGCCGCCCGTCTTCGCAGCCAGATCGATCCACTTCCAAGTACCGTACGCAATGAAGCGATCGCTCGCCAGGTCGGTCGCGGCCTGAATGGCTTCTTCGTCAGTAGTCGCAGAGTACTCTTTCAGCACCTCCGCCCCATGCTCCCCATACAAGCGAGTCACCGCTGCCGCCAAGTTTTCCGGAGTTGCCGCGGCGTCACGTCCCAAAACAGAACGGCTGCCCTGCTCTTCTGAATTCCATCCGGCCAGCAGCGGCACATGCGCCTGTTTGCCCGTCTCAAAAATCTTGCGCGGCGGTTCCGGAAAAAAGTACCCATCGAGCGCAATTCCAAACCGCGGCGTTCCCGGCTTCGCGGCCGCTTCAAAAATCTGAGCCGTGGTCATAGCTCGTAGCGCGGCGATACTCGAAGCTCCCACTGCGGTTGCGAACTTCACGCCATCTTCCTCAGCTTTGGCCAGAGGAACGGGAACCAGCGTCCCCAGTATGGATCCGCTCTCGCCAATGGCACCGTTGAAAAGGCCCTTCGACAGTGGCGACGCCATCTGCGCGCTCACCGCCGTGCTGCCGGCCGATTCTCCTGCGATGGTTACACGAGCAGGGTCTCCCCCGAACGCGGCAATGTTATTCTTCACCCAAACCAGCGCCGCATTTTGATCCATCAGCGCATAGTTCCCCGAAACATGATGGGGCGAATTTTTCGTCAGTTCCGGGTGCGCCATGAAGCCAAAAATGCCAAGCCGGTAATTCACCGTCACCGACACAATCCCCTTGGCCGCCATGCTCTCACCGTCATAGCGCGGCTCCGATCCGTCTCCTGCCTGGAAGCCGCCGCCGAAAAAGTAAACCAGCACGGGAAGTTTCTCTTTACCGGATTTCGCCGGTGTCCACACATTCAGGAACAGGCAATCTTCACTCATGCCATTGGAGCGGAACCCCATGTCTCCAAACAGCGCCTGCTGCATACAGCGTGCTCCGAATCGCTCCACCTTGCGCACGCCACTCCAGTTCTTCACCGGCTGCGGCGGAGCCCAGCGCAAGTCACCCAGCGGCGGCTCCGCGAAAGGGATACCCTTGAATTCGCGAACTCCCGACGCCTGTGGTCCGGTGCCTTCCAGCATGCCGTTCATAGTCTTCACATGGTCGGCGGCGAACAGTGCCGTAAGCTGGAGGCACAGCCCCAGCGAAACAATAAGCGAGCGGGAGATCTTCATAGGGATGTCGTTTTTGCGCTTGCAATCATATCAGGCCACCTACAATATAGGTTGACATCGGCAACGCAGACCGAAGTTGCGTGCGGCACATGTACCGCATGCTGCAATAGCGGTCAGAACCTGCCCCTTTACCCAGAGCAAGGCGACGACGTGGCTTCTTATCGCGTGCAAGTTACCGCGGATGAATCCGGGCAGCCTGCCTTCTCGCTCGCCAGAACTCCCGCCGGCGCGTGCGTATATCTCGGTGCGTCAGGCTGCACCATCTATGAACGGCGCCCCCTCTTGTGCAGGAGCTTCGATTGCCGCAAGCACTATGCAATTCTGCCCCGGCAGGATCGCGACAATCTGGTCCGGCATGGATTGTCTTCGCGCGCCGTCTTCAACGCCGGCCGGTCGCGCCTCAAAACCCTCAGCGCTGCCGAACGTGAGGATTGCCGCCAAAAGTCCGCCGAGTTTTTCTTTTAGCCTGCTAATCCGCGGGAGTGAAATTCGTAAACATCTCACTCGTCTCCGCTAACGTATTCAGCGGCACAAAATCGCATACCTGCGCATACCGTCCCCACAGTTCTCCAAGCGCGGGATGCGCGTGAGCTTTTTCAAGCCCGCCCTCCGCCCACTCAAAGATTTCAATCAGCGCTCCACTCGCTGAAGTCGCCAAAATGGGCGGCCGGTCGGAAGCCAGCCCCAGTTCGCGAAGAAACGGAACATGCTCCTTCGCCAGCGCCCAAAGCTCGGCGTCCTTCCCCGGCTTCGCGCGATACACAACGATAGATAAACGAGCTGACGGATTACCTGTCATTCCTAAACTCTAAATCAGCTTTGCCCCGCCGGCGTCAAAACATTTAGAGTGCCTGAAGGTAACGAACTCCACCGCCACGCAAACCTGCAATCCGATTGGTTCGCTGGTCGCATTGTCACTGTAGACGCCCCGAACGGCAGATTCGCCGAAGGCGCCGCTCTGCTCAACCGGCGCAAGTTGCGCTCCATCGAAGCATTTGGCAAGCACCTGTTTTACGATTTCGGCCCGAACCGCCAACTGCACGTCCACCTGGGCCTCTATGGCAAGTACCGCTCCGGCGACATGCCGTTTCCCGAACCGAAAGGAATGCTGCGCCTGCGCATTTCAGACAACGCTCATTGGCTGGAACTGCGCGGGCCAACCGCTTGCGACGTGCTCTCAGCCGAACAACGCGCCACTCTTCTCGCGCGCATCGGCCCCGATCCGCTTGACGCAGGCGCCGATGCGAAAATTGCCATCTCCCGCATTCGCAAGTCCCGCGCGCCCATCGGTGCGCTGCTCATGGATCAAGCCGTCATCTCCGGCATCGGCAATATCTACCGCGCGGAACTCCTCTTCCGCGCCAAACTGCATCCGCTCACGCCCGGAAACACAATAACCGCGCCCAAGCTTTCCAAACTGTGGAGCGATGCACAAACGCTCATGCAAGCCGGCATGGAAGACCGGCGCATCGTCACCACCAAGCCGTCAGATCGTCCGCATCCCACAGGGCGCGCACGCCGCTTCGAAACGCACTATGTATACCGCCGCAAAGGCCTGCCCTGCTTCATCTGCCGAAGCGAAGTGGCCATGAAAGAATTCATCGGCCGCAAGCTTTACTGGTGCCCGGTCTGCCAGCCCGAAGCTATTCCACCGGAATCACAAGATCGATCCGCGCCTCGTGCTTCTCATTGAATTTCGAAAGCGTCACCGGCTTTGACCACCAGCGCTTATAGTGCGCCTTCAGCACGAACTCCACATCCGGCGAGAGCTGGTTGAAGTTGTAACCGCCATCGCCGCGCGCGATATAACTTTGCACGTTCAGTGTCGCCGTGTTCTCGCACTGCACCACCGTCCCCGGCAGCGCGTTGCCCGCCTGGTCGGTCACTGTCCCCGAAACCGACCTGACCCGCTGGCTGAAACTTGGCTCCAGGCACAACGCTCCCAACAGCCCTAGCAGTGCTACGCGCTTCATCCCAATATTCTGCCACCCCTTGCTATCCTGAGGGAGCAAATATGGCAATCAAAGTAGCAATCAATGGTTTCGGTCGCATCGGCCGCAACGTGGTCCGCGCGGGCCTTCACAACCAGGACATCGAATTTGTCGCCGTCAATGACTTGACAGACACCAAGACGCTTGCCCACCTGACGAAATACGATTCCATCATGGGCCAGCTTAAGGAAGACGTCCATGCCGAAGGCGATTCCATCACCGTCGGGCCCCGCAAGATCAAAGTATTCGCGGAAAAAGATCCCTCGCTCATCGATTGGCCTTCTGTCGGCGCCGAAATCGTGATCGAATCCACCGGCCGTTTCACCGATGCGAACGACGCGAAGAAGCACATGCGCGGCTCCGTGAAAAAGGTCATCATCTCCGCCCCGGCCAAGAACGAAGACATCACCATCGTGCTGGGCGTGAATAGCGATAAGTACGATCCCGCCAAGCACCACATCATTTCAAACGCCAGCTGCACCACCAATTGCCTCGCGCCCGTCGTCAAGGTACTGCATGAGAAGTTCGGCATCCTGAAAGGCAACATGACCACCGTTCACTCCTATACGAACGATCAGCCGACTCTCGATTTTCCGCACAAAGACCTGCGCCGCGCCCGTGCCGCCGCCATCAACATGATCCCCACCACCACAGGCGCCGCCATCGCCATCGGCCTGGTAATGCCGGAATTGAAAGGCAAGCTCGATGGCTATTCGCTCCGTGTTCCGACCCCCGATGTATCCGTGGTCGATCTGGTCGTCGTCACTGGCCGCAACACCACCGCGCAGGAAATTAACGAAGCACTGAAAGCCGCGTCCGAAAATGAACTGAAGGGCATCCTCAGCTATACGGCCGACCCCGTTGTCTCCAGCGATATGCTGGGCAATCCGCACAGCTCCATCGTCGATAGCGATCTCACCAAAGTGATGGACGGCAACCTGGCGCACGTAGTCTCCTGGTACGACAACGAATGGGGCTATTCGAACCGCGTGGTGGATCTCTGCAAATTTCTGAGCGAGAAAAAATGACCACGGAAGAAAAGCTGGATAAGCTGACCAACGTTGTGGGGGAAATTGCCAATAGCGTAGATATCCTGAGCCGTAATGTCGGTAGACTTTTCAATAAGGTTGACGAACACGATGAGCATATTGGGCAATTGATAGGAATCGCCGAGCGCAGCGAGACCCGGCTAACGGCGTTCACAGAGCGCAACGAGACCCGGCTAACGGCGTTCATGGAATTGAACGAAAAGCGGCTTGCGGCACTTCTCGACCTGACTGAGCGAAACACACTTAGTATTCAAGAGATGCGTGTTTCGACTGAAGAAAACAAGCGGCTCCACGCGGAAACCGAGCGCCTCTTCCAGGCCTATCTCACCACCATTCATCCAAAGCAGTAATTTGTTAACTCCTCGTTAAACCAGCTGGACCTGGGTAACGTTTCCAATGGCCGCATAGTCTTCTCCACCATGACAAACAGAATTCTGTCCGTCCTCGCACTTCTGTCCGTTTCCGTGTTCACCCTCGCCGCTGCGGATGCCAGCGGTAAATGGACCGCCGAAACTCCCGGACGCGATGGCGCGACCATGACCAGCACGTTCGATCTCAAAGCCAGCGGAGCCAAGCTCACCGGCACCATGTCCAATCAGCGCGGCGACAACCCCATCGTCGACGGTAAAGTCGAGGGCGACAATATCAGCTTCACCGTCGTCATGAAAATGGGCGACAACGAACGCAAACTGAATTTCAAAGGCGTTCTCTCCGGCGACACCATCAAGTTCACCCGCACGATGGAAGGCACCGACCGTCCGCCCCAGGAATTCGTCGCCAAGCGCTCCGCCACTTAAACCGCAACACAGCAAATTATTGAAATGGTAAAGGCAGGCTTCTTACTGCTTGCCGGGGCGGCGCTTGCCCTGGCTCAGGATGGCGTTGTGCGCTCCGGGGGCCTGCCCATCCCCGGCGCAACCGTCACCGCCACGGCGGGCACCCAGAAGTTTTCCGCGCTCACCGACGAAGACGGCCGCTACCATTTCAAAGTACTTCCCCCAGGAGCCTGGACCATCCAGGTAGACAGTTTTGGCTTCGTTCCTGCAAAAAAACAGTTGACCATTTCTGCCGCCCCCGCCCTCGAAACGTGGACTCTCGAGCTGCGCCCCAAGCCTGCCGCCCCGACGCCCGCGTTTGCCGGACGACGCCCCAGTGGCGGCTTTCCAGAACGTTACCCTGAACCAGAGCGCGGCCGAAGCGCAACTCGCCAGCGCCCCTGAGGCCTCCGCCGTCCCCGAAAACGCCACCGCCAGCGAGGCTTTCGTGGTCAGCGGCAGCCTCACGCAGGGCCTTTCCCAAGCCCGCCCCGAAGACACTTTCGCCCGCGGCCCCGAAGCCGGTAATGGCCAGAACAATCCTTTCGGCGAAGGCGGCGGACGCCCCGGCCAAGGCCCCGGCGGAGGCGGCTTCGGCGGTCGTGGGCCGGGCGGAGGCTTCGGTGGCCCCGGTGGCGAAGGCGGCTTCGGCGGGCCCGGCGGCGGACGTGGCGGCTTCGGCGGCGGACGCCCTCCCGGTCAACGCGGCGGAAGACCCGGCCAGGGCAACCCCAACTTCGGCAATCGCTCCGCCCGCAACCGCAACGCCATCCGCGGTCAAGCCACTGCCACAGTCGGCAATTCCGCCTTCAACGCGCGCCAGTATTCCCTCACGGGACAGGACGTTCCCAAGCGCTCCTACGGCTCTATCCGCTTCGGCCTCTCCGCCGGCGGCGCGCTCAACATCCCGCATCTCATCCACAGCGATCGGACCTTCTTCTTCATTAACTACAACGGCAACCGCAGCCGCACCCCTTACGATGCTTTCGCTACCGTCCCCACGGACCTCGAACGCTCCGGCGATTTCTCCCGCTCCCTCACCAGTTCCTCCATCAACATCTACGATCCCCGCAACAACGCGCCCTTCCCCGGCAACGTCATCCCCGCTTCCCGCCTCGATCCCACCGCGCTCAAGCTCCTCGCCTTCATCCCGCGCGCGAACCAGCCCGGCACCGTCCAGAATTACCAAATCGTTCGCTCCGTTCCCCAAAATACCGACAATCTGAACGTCCGTTTCAACCGCCCCGTCACCAAGCGCGATCAGCTCAGCCTCAACGTGAACTACCAAAATCGCGACGCCCGCAATGCCCAGCTCTTCGGCTACATCGATGAAGCGACCGGCTCCGGCACCTCCGCCACCTTAGGCTGGACCCACACCTTCAGCGCCCGCATGCTGAATAGCGCTTCCTTGAACTTCAGCCGGAACCGCAGCGAAACCGTGCCCTTCTTCTCTTACGGCGCCGACGTGGCCGCGCAACTCGGCATAAACGGCACTTCGCGCGACCCCATCAACTTCGGTCCGCCCAACATCTCCTTCACCAACTTCGGCGCGCTCAACGATGCCAGCCCCAACCTCACCCGCAACCAAACCGTTGGCTTCACCGATGGCCTCACGCTTGTCCGTGGCCGCCATACCTTCGTCGCCGGAGGCGAATACCGGCGCCAGCAGTTCAACATCCTCACCGATTCGAACGGCCGCGGCACTTACTCCTTCTCCGGCCTGCTCACCAGCGGCTTCGATGCCTCAGGCCAGCCCCTTGCCAACACCGGCTATGACTTTGCCGATTACCTGCTCGGCCTCCCGCAATCCAGCAGCGTTCGCTTTGGCACGAACTCCAATTACTTTCGCGGTTCGGTTTACAACGCCTACATCACTGACGATTGGAAAGTTCGCCCCAACCTAACCTTCAACCTGGGCCTGCGCTACGAATACTTCACCCCCTTCCACGAAAAATACGGGCACATTGCGAACCTCGATATCGCGCCCGGCTTTACCGCCGTCGCCGTCGTCACGCCCGGTGCCATCGGCCCCTACAGCGGCAAATTTCCCGACGGCCTGATCGATCCCCAGAAGAACAATTTCTCACCGCGTACCGCCGTCGCCTGGCGACCCTGGGCCAAGAAGCAAACACTCGTTCGCGCCGGTTACAGCATCTTCTATAACGGCGCGATCTATACCCAGTTCACCAATCGCCTGGCTTCACAGCCGCCCTTCGCAAAATCCGCTTCGCTCACCACCAGCTTGCAGCAGCCGCTCACCATTGAGAACGGCTTCGCCCTTCGGCCCGCTGAAGCCATCACCAACTCCTACGCCATCGATCGCCATTACAAGCTTGGCTACATCCAAACCTGGAACGTATCCGTGCAGCAGACGCTGCCCTATTCGCTCGTTCTCGAACTCGGCTATCAGGGCACCAAAGGCACGCGGCTCGATATCCAGCGCCTCCCCAATCGTTCCGCTCCCGGCGCGCCTCTTACCAGCGAACAGCGCCGCCAGATCGGCAATGCCGTCGGCTTCACGTATGACACCTCAGACGGCAACTCCGTCTATCACGCCTTACAGGTGCGCTTCACGCGCCGCTTCTCGAAAGGCATCTCCGCCAACGCGCTCTACACCTTCTCGAAATCGATTGACGACGCTTCCACAATCGGCAACGGCGGCGCCGTCGTCGCGCAGAACGATCGAAACATCAGCGCCGAACGAGGCCTCTCCAGCTTCGATCAGCGGCACGTCCTCAACCTCTTCTTCATCTACAGTTCCCCCTTCGGCGAAAACGGTGTGATCAAAGCCTCAGGCTGGCGCGAAAAGCTCCTCAAAGACTGGCAGTTCACCGGCGGCGTGAATGCGGCCAGCGGCCTCCCCTTCACCGCGCGCGTCCTCGGCAACTTGGCCAATATCGGCGGTACCGGCGCCGTCGGTAGCGGCCGAGCCGATTCCACCGGCCTTCCCATCGCCTCCGGCACCGGCCTCTTCAATCTCGCGGCCTTCACCACTCCCGCTGCTGGCACCTATGGCAACGCCGGACGCAACACCATCATCGGCCCCAACCGCCTCACCCTGAACCTGGGCTTTGGCCGCTCCTTCCGCGTGCATGACGATCGCAAACGCCTCGAAGTGCGCGTCGAAAGCACCAACCTCACCAACACTCCCAACATCACCAGCTTCAACACGGTGGTGAATGCCACGAACTATGGTCTACCGCTTGCCGTCAACGGTATGCGTACGGTTACAGCCACGGCGCGGCTGCGCTTCTAACCTATGTTGAAACTGCTCCCGCTCTTCTTCCTCGCTTTTCAACAAGAGACCACCTTCAAATCCACCAGCAACCTGGTCATCTTCGACGTCACCGTTCGCGACAAATCCGGCAAGGAAATCACCAACCTCGAAAAGAACGATTTTCTCTTGCTGGAAGACGGCAAGCCGCAAGCCATCTCCGTCTTCGAACTCCAGCGGCTCGGCACGGGCGCGACCTCCAGCAACACGCCCACCGTCACGCCCCCGAAAGTTGCCGTCACGCCAGGCCGTCAACAGGTAATCACCGCCACGCCCGGCCGTGTCCAATATCAGGACCGCCGCCTCATGGTCATGCTCTTCGACCTCAGCTCCATGAAGCCAGCCGAACAACTCCGCGCCCAGGATTCCGCCCTCCAATTCGTCACCAAAAAGATGGGCGCCTCAGACCTGGTGTCCGTCATGACTTTCAGTTCCAACCTGCAAGTCGCGCAGGATTTCACCGATGACCGCGACCGCCTCACCGAAGTCCTGAAAGCCCTCCCCATCGGCCGCGCCAGCGACCTCGCGACGGACGGCGGCGCCGGCGATGACAACAGCGGTGAAGACAACGGCGACGCCCTCAACGCCGATGAGACCGAGTTCAACATCTTCAATACAGACCGCAAGCTAAGCGCTCTCGAATCCGCCGCCAAGATGCTGGGTGCTCTTCCCGAAAAAAAAGCCCTGCTCTATTTCTCAAGCGGTATCGGCAAGTCCGGAGTCGAAAATCAGTCCCAACTCCGCAGCGCCATCAACGCAGCCGTCCGCGCCAACGTCTCTTTCTATCCAATCGATTCGCGCGGCCTCACCGCCCTCCCTCCCGGCGGCGATGCCTCTTCCGCCATGACACGCGGCAACAGCATGTTCACCGGCAGCGCCCAATCCGGCCAGCGCGCGAAATTCAACGATCAGCAGGAAACTCTCGTCTCGCTAGCAGCCGATACCGGCGGCAAAGCCTTCCTCGATAACAACGATCTAGCGCTCGGCATCACCCAAGCGCAAGATGACGTGAAGAGTTACTACATCCTAGGCTTCTACTCCGGCAACGATAAGCAGGATGGCAAATTCCGCCGCGTCCAGATCAAGCTCAAGAACAACCTCAGCGCGAAGATCGATTACCGCTCCGGCTACTTCGGCCCCAAGACATTCGCCAAGTTCACGGCTGACGATCGCGAGAGCCAACTCGAAGAAGCGCTCATGCTGGGCGACCCCGTGACCGACCTCCCGCTTGCCGTCGAGACCGATTATTTCCGCCTCGGCAAGACCAATTATTTCGTCCCCGTCGCTCTCAAAATCCCCGGCTCTTCCGTCTCGCTCGGCAAGAAGGAAACCGATTTCGATTTCATCGGCCAGGTCCGCGATTCAAAAGGCAAGCTCACTGCCAGCGTGCGCGATGGCATCAAGGTCAAGCTCGGTGAAGCGAGCGCGGAAGAAGTAGCAAAACGCGCCATCGCTTATGACACCGGCTTCACGCTCTCGCCCGGCGCGTATCGCCTGAAGATGCTGGTGCGCGAAAACCAAAGTGGCAAGATGGGCACGTACGAAGCGCCGTTCACCGTCCCCGATCTCACCTCGCAAACCGGCGCCCTGCGCGTCAGTTCGGTCGTATACAGCTCACAACGCCAGCCCGTTTCGCAACAAGTCGGCAACGCCGGCGCGAACAAGAAGGACCTCGCCGCCGACCCCCTCATCCAGGACGGCCAGAAGCTGGTCCCCAGCATCACGCGCGTCTTCCGCAAAGACCAGAACCTTTACGTCTACATGGAAGTCTACGATGCTGCCCTAGCCCCCACCCCTAGCGTCTCCGCCGTGCTGACTTTCTACCGCGCCGGCGTCAAAGCCTTTGAAACGTCTCCGGTGCGCGTCTCGCAACTGGCTCTCAAGCGCAACAACGCACTGCCCGTTCAGTTCCAAGTGCCACTTGCCAAACTGCTGCCCGGCAAGTACATCTGCCAAGTCAGCCTCATCGACGAGCAAGCCAAGCGCTTCGCTTTCCCGCGTACAGAAATGGTCCTGCTGCGCTAAGGCTTGCGCGCAGGAATTGGGCAGATCGTCCGGCCATCGTTGAGAACCGCAAAGGCCTTCAAAGCACTCAGCTCCACAGCGGGTACACCGGCCACATAGCCTATCCAGCCAGCCCGGTACATCACCACCTTCGCGGTATGCCCACCCGTATCGTGATGCCGTACGCCGCTCCTTCCCAACCCGCGTATTAGGCCTTCGGAGTCGACCACAACAACGTCCAGAGGCGGTTGGTCGGCTTTCCTCTCCCAAGCCCATCCGTTCACGCGCCAGCTTGTGTCTCCCACCCGATCCCAACTCTCTACTTGACCTTCACAGGCGTTCGCATCCATCTTCGAAAACTCAACAGCCCACGGACGGTTCAGCCACTCGAACCGAGACTCTGAGAAATTGGCCAATCGATGTGCCCTTTGAAAAGCCACCCACCCCTCCATTTCTGAACGGCCGCCCCAGAGCAGTTGCTGACGCTCCCAATCCGGGGCGTTCACCAAGAATGACGTCCCCGTCGCGTCGAAGGCCCGCATCGCGTCAACCCAGGAGTCCGCCACAAGAGGCTGCAGACGCGCGTACGCGAACACAAAGTAGCAGGGCACCAGCGCCGCCGTCACGGCGACGGCCTTTATTGCAATTGGACCAGCCTTCCCGATCAGCCACAAGCACAGTGCAAACAAGCTGGCCCATGCCAGAAACGAAAACGTGAAATAGCGGCTCGGCAGAATATCACCGTGGGTTGCCATACGCTGCCATACAAACTCCGGTGAAATTCGGCCGCCCACCGTAAGAGCTGCGGTCACGCACATCAAAACGACCATTGCCAGATGCACGCTAGGCCACGCGGGCTTCGCTTCCCGATGAACAACCACTATCAGCACAATCGTCGCTCCAAGCGCGATTGCGCCTGCCGCCACGCTCCATGAAAACGATTGGGTAACCAGCGGACCGCCGAGCACCATAGCAGTTATCTCCAGGGCACTAAGCGGTCTCCTGAATTGCTCCAGCATTCCCATCCCCTCGCCCCGCGTGCTATAGCCGATCGAGTAAACAGCACCGAACATTAAGAAGACTCCGATGTAAGCGACCCAGACCCTGCGCCTTGCCTTGCAAAGATAGGCCTGCAAAGCCAGCACCGCCCAGATCGCGAGTCCATTCGCCATGGTGAGCGAACCCACGAAGGCTGCGGCACAACTGGCTGCCAGGAACATCTGCCTGTGCCGCCCGCCGTCGACATGCTTCGCGAACGCAATAAAAGCCAGAACAGCACAGAAAGACACCACCACGTATTGAACCTGCAATGCCCAGATCAGATTCTCAAGCTGGAATGACGAAAAGTAAAGATTCAACAGGACAACCAACGCAGCGATAAAACGCCACGATTGCACAGATCCAAAAATCGCGCGGCTCACTCCGGCTATCAGTGCTGCCTGCGCCGCCACCAACGTCCAACTTAAATACAGCAAAGGCGCGTTGCGGAACGAAAAATACCGCGCATCCAAATAGAACAGCAGCCGGGGAATTACCGGCCTGTGGCCCCAGTAAACAGACCACAGAATCTCCGCCCAGTTCTTACCCTGCTCCACGGACTGCAGTTCCCCAAGGAACCACCATTGGTCTCGCCAGAGCACATTCGTTTGGAACAGCGCCAGTCCCCGCGCGGTGTGCAAATCGATAGATATCGTTCCTATGGCCGCTGTGAAAATTACCAGCGCGAGCACAACACGAGCGATTCTGTATGCCAATGGAAAGTGTAGCTTTTCTTTTACTTCACGCCGTTCTTCGGGTCCCAAACACCCTGCAGCTTACGCACGTAAATAATCTGGCCAACATGATAAGCGTTGTGCGCGCCCACATGCGCCATTGTCGAAGCCGACGCGCGCAGCTTCGCCTCGTCCGCGTCCTCCACCAGCTTTTCGAGCGTCTTCATCACATTGTCCAGCCGCGTCACCGTCGCCGCCCAGCTTTTGCTGTCGAAGCTGTTGAACGTCTCGTCGTTGTTGCCGCTGAACGCTGCGGGCTTCTCACCTTTCACTTCCGCCAGCACTCGCTCATTCCAAAACGCCAGATGATTCACAAGCTGCCCTACGGAGTGGCCGCCTTTTCCATCGGTCCACTTCGCCTGCTCCGCCGTCAAGCCCGCCACCGCGATATCGATCGGCACATACCATTCCTCTTTGTCGTGCGTCGTGTGCAGCTGCTCCAGCAGCACTTCCTTCAAGGTCATAGCTTTCTTCTTGGGCGGCTCTTGTGCAGCAAGCAGACCGGTGCCGATCAACACAGCGAAGAGAATGCGCATATGAGGAACATTCTACCCGCACCGTACAATACTTAGGTGATTGAAACGTTACACGCGGGCGCCCATGCCCGCAATGCGCGGGTGGCTCTCTTCGATTTCGACGGTACCATTTCCGTGATCCGCGCCGGCTGGATGGAAGTGATGATCCCGATGATGGTGGAGCTTCTGGCCGCCACGAAATCCGGCGAACCCGAAGCCGAGTTGCGCGCCGTCGTCGAAGAGTTCGTCGGCCGCTTGACCGGCAAGCAGACCATGTATCAGATGATTGAACTCGCGGAAAATATCGAGCGCCGCGGCGGCAAGCCGGAAGACCCGCTGGTCTACAAGAACATGTACCTGGACCTGCTCCATTCCAAAATAGAATCGCGCCTCGCCGATCTGCGCAGCGGCCATGCCAACCCTGAAAACTACATGGTCCCCGGCACACTCGCCCTCCTGGACGAACTGAAATCGCGCGGCCTCAAGATGTATCTTCGCCAGCGGCACGGACCACAAGTACATGCGTGAAGAAGCCCGCCTGCTGGGCGTCATTCCTTATTTCGAAGGCGGCGTCTTCGGCGCTCTCGACGACTATAAAAGCTTCTCCAAGAAAATTCTCATTCAGCGCCTGATCGCTTCTTCCGAATTCAGCGGCGATCAATTCCTCGGCTTCGGCGATGGCTATGTGGAAATTGAAAACGTCCGCGAAGTAGGCGGCGTCACCGTAGGCGTAGCTTCCGATGAGCCCGACTGCCTGAAAGTGGACGAATGGAAGCGCCGGCGCCTCATCGGTGTCGGCGCGGATTTCATCGTGCCCAACTTCACGGCCCACCAGGAACTGATCGACACGCTCTTCGCATGAAGCTACTGGCCATCGATATCGGCGGCACCAAATTCTCCGTCGCCGCCTTCGATGACGGCCGCATGATCCATCGCGCCAGCCGCCCCACCGACGCGGATGGCGGCCGCGATTGGATGCTCCAACACATCGAAGACGCCACCGCGGAATGGCGCGCGCAAATTTCCTTCGACCGCTGCGCCATCGGCTTCGGCGGCCCCGTTTGTTTCGCCTCCCAAACCGTCGCTCTCTCCACGCACGTCGGCGGCTGGCAAGATTTCCGCCTCAGCCGCTACTTCGAAGACAAGTTCAAGCTCCCCACCGTCATGGACAACGACGCCAACGTGGGAGCGCTCGGCGAAAGCTTTCACGGAGCAGGCATAGGCGCGTCACCCCTCTTCTACATGACGCTCTCTACCGGCATCGGCGGCGGCATCCTCATCGACGGCAAGGTGCTGCGCGGCGCGGATTCTTACGCCGGCGAACTAGGCCACATCAATCTGGAACCCGATGGCCCACCCTGCCTGTGCGGCTCGAACGGCTGCTTCGAGCGCCTCTGCTGCGGTCTCTGGCTTCAGCGCGATTACGGCAAGCCCGCGCATGCACTCATGCAGGACCCCGCCTTCGTCGCCCGTTACGTAGTCCACCTCGCGCGCGGCCTCAAGGCTTGTATTATGATCTTGAATCCCGCCCGCATCGTCATCGGCGGCGGCATCGCGAAGGCTGGCGACGCACTCTTCCTCCCGCTTCGCGCCGAGCTTCGGCGTCAGGTAACAAGCTGGTCCCGAGCGCGCCTCGATGTAGTGCCCGCCGCCCTGGGCGATGACAGCGTGCTCTGGGGCGCGTGGGTTTTAGGACAACAACATTTATGACCTTTCTCGAACAATACAAATCCAGCCTCCATCAGGCTATCGACGCGCTCGACATGGCCAAGGTGCAACAGGCCATCCACCTCTTCGCCGAAGCGCGCGCCACCGGCAAGCACATCTTCGTCTGCGGCAACGGAGGCAGCGCTTCCTCCTCATCTCACTTCGTGTGCGACATGGTGAAAGGCGCCAGCTACAACAAGCCCGAGCGCTTCAAGATCATGGCCTTGACCGATCAGCTACCCGCCATCACCGCGTACGCGAACGATGTCAGCTACGATTCGGTCTTCGTCGAACAGCTTCGCAACTTCGCCCAGCCCGGCGATCTCTTCATGGGCATCAGCGGTTCCGGCAACTCGCCCAACGTGTTGCGCGCCATCGAGTACGCGAACTCACTGGGCTGCAACACCATCGCGCTCACCGGCCGCGATGGCGGGCAGCTTGCCCCCATGGCGAAACTCAATATCCATGTGGCCAGCCCTCACATGGGCCGCATCGAAGACGCACACATGATCGTCTGCCACATGATTGCGTATTCGTTCATGGAAGCTTAACCAATCAGCATCTTCACCACGCCGTCTTCATAGTTGTGGTTCATCCGGAAAGCCGCGTTGATGTCTTCCAGCTTGCGGCGATGCGTAATCATCGGCGCGAACAGCCCCAAATGTGCTTCCAGCAGCCGGCAGGCTTCATGCGCTTCCGTGTTCGACCGACGCACGCAATACAGGCGCAGTTCCGTGCGGCGCATCAGGTGGATATCCAGACTCAGCCGCTCCTCCGCGTGAATGCCCGTCAGCACCAAACGCCCAAAACCCTTCAGCGCATACAGGCACTGGTTCGTGGTTTCGGCCTGCGCCGCGCAATCGAACGCCACATCGGCCACGCGGTGCAGATGCTGGAACTCCGAAGGCTCCAGCACTTCATCCGCGCCCATCGCCCGGGCCATCTCACGCCGATGCTTTAGCGGCTCGACAGCCCATACGCGGCTTGCGCCCATCAGCTTCAACAGCGCGACAGTCAGCAGCCCGATCGGCCCCGCGCCCGCCACCACAGCGCTCTCCCCAGCCTGAAAGCCGCCCAGGTCGAGCGTGTGCAGAATCACCGCAAGCGGCTCCACCAGTGTGGCTGCTTCCAGGCTTGTGGTCGCGCGAATCGGGAACATGTTCACGGCCGGCAGCGTGACCAATTCGCGAAAGAAACCCGGCTCCTCCGGCGTGCTCATAAAACGCAGGTTCTCGCACAAGTTGTGGTGGCCGGAAACGCAGAACCGGCAGTGATAGCAGAAGATCGCGGGCTCCATCGACCCACGGTCGCCGCGTGCCCAACCCGTCACGCCTTCGCCCACAGCCTCCACCACGCCCGAAGGTTCATGCCCCAGCACCATCGGGTATTGGCACGGCGAACCGCCCACGCCGCCTTCCACAAACGCATGCATGTCGGACCCGCAAATGCCCGTCGCCGCCACGCGCACCAAAAGCTCACCCGGGCCTGCCTTCGGCGGTTCTCGGTCCACAATGGTGAACTCGCTCCTGGCCGTTAATTCGGCCACCTTCACAGCTTGCTTTTCAGCGTCACGAACCGCTTCACCTCATCGGCCAGCGCGGGCACGGTAATCACAAACGTGCCGCCATAGATCGTGTCTTTGCCTTCGAAATCGAACGTCACCGCACCGGCTTCATTGGCGATAATTTTCAGCGGCGCCAGGTCCCACGGCTTCGCCTGCGCCTCCAGCCAAACATCGGCGCGGCCCGACGAAACCAGCATCGCGTCCACGCATCCGCCCATGCTCCGCACCGTCCAGAACGTTTCCAGAAACTCCAGCAGATTGTCGGCGAAGGCGAACCGCCGCATGTACGAAAAGCCGTTCACGCAGATCAACGCCTGCCCGCGCGCGGCGATATTCGAAATGCTCATCTTCTCTGCATTCCAATATGCCCCGCCGCCTTTCGATGCCGAGAACAACTCATCGGTCGAAGGAAAATAAGCGAAGCCGGCCACCACCTCGCCCGCCTCTTCAAGCCCGATCAACACGCTCCACGCCCGCGTCCCGCGTATGAAATCGCGCGTGCCATCGATCGGGTCGATGATCCACTTGCGGCCGTTCGGGCTCTCCTTCATCGCGCCTTCTTCGCCCAACATGCCATCGTCCGGAAACGCTTCCGCAATTGCGGCCACAATCAGCTTCTCGCATTCCTTGTCCGCAATCGTCACTGGCGATTCATCGTCTTTCACCTCATGCCCGATGCCGCCTTCGCGGTACTTCAGCGCCAGGGCGCCCGCCCGCCGCGCCAAGTCGCGCCCGAAAGCCAGTTCCCTCTCGTAGTTACTCATGCTGGTTACTCATCACGTTCAGGTTAGAATACTTTCGGATGCAAAATTTCCGCGATTTCGACGCCGGCCCCGACCCTTTTGGACAAATGTGGCACGTCCGCTTCAAGTGGTTGCAAACAGCCATCTCGATTCGCCATAGCGATTCAGTGGACATCAAATTCCTGCTCGAAAGCGGAACCGGGACTCTGCAGAAGACCATCAGCCTTCCGCTTCCCGAACTGCTCGCCGTCACGCGCGAAGGCGGTATTGCCATGTCCGATGCGTGGTGCTCCCGCCTGGCCATGCTGCATGTGAAGCACCTGATCGCGTCCGGTGAAGACATGGAGAAAGATCTGATCACCGTTTCTGCGAAAGACATGTCCGCTTATAGCGCAGCCGTGCGCGATTGGGAAGCGGGCGAAGTGCGCCGTATCCGCGGCGCCGCATAAATTCCAGCAGGAGGTTCACCAACCCATGCGCATGTTCCCGATTCTGACCGGGCTGTTGCTGCTTGCCCCTTTCGCGCACGCCGCCGATGAGCCGGATTATAAACAGGAGGTGAAGCGCCTGCAAGAGCGCGTCGATCTGCTCGAAGCGAAAATGGCCATCCTGCTTGCGTCTCAGCCTGCTTCCGAGCCGCTGGTGCAGAATGTCGCGATGCTCCCCAAGCCCGAACATCGTGATGTGAACCCGCCTGAGCTCATCCCCGAAATCGGCAAGATCGGCGCCCAGATAGGCCTGATCTTAAGCGGTTCAGCCAATCCGTTTCACCTGAACAATGGTCAAGACGCGGCCGGCTTTATCGATCTTCCCCTCTTCGAACCCAAAGCCCTTCACGGCAAGATCAGCTATGAAATCCGCGTGGGCCTGTCGCAGGCAGCCACCAAGTTTCGCACTACATCGAATGTCGCTCAGGTAGCGAATCTAACCGCCCTCACCGCGTTGAATCCCTCGAACCCAGCGCAGAACCTGATCGATTCCGTCACCGGCGCCGGCGCCGCTCCCTTCCCCGTCACCGGGCTCACGGAAACGCGCATGAAGCTGTTGCAGGTGATTCCGTTCAGCCTGCGTTACACGTCCACCAGCTTGGATCGCTATCGCTTGCGGCCTTATGCGGTGTTAGGCTTCGGCGCGTTCGTCACCATTCACAAGCAGGTGCCCACCAACTTCGGCGTGCGGCCCGACGCGTCGCTTCCCGCCGATCAGGTAGCGCTCATCAACCGGATCTTCGGCGGAACCGCGCCCTTCGGCAGCACCTTGGTGGGCGGGCAAATTTCGCAATCGCCAGAGTTGCAATCGCGCGGCCTGCCCTTTGGCGCGGGTAATATCGATTTCGGACTCCACACCGGCGGCGGCGTCGAATTACGTTTGAGCCGCAGCTTTTCGCTTGGCTTCGATGGCCGCTACAACCGCCTCTCCGGCGGCCAAACGCTCTCCACATTCGGCACGCGCATCGGCGTGCATTTCTAGAGTTACGAACCGATCAACAGCTTGTGACCCGTGGGCAGCACACTGCCCTGCTCCGGCTCATCGGTTACCGCCACCGCCGTCACGCCGGTCGTCAGCGCGCTGTTCTGGAACCGCAAGCTCGCCTGCTGCCGCGCATCCGGTTGAAAAATCCCTGCGCTCACCACCGCAGGCGCGGAGCCGCGAATCAGCCACAGCTGATACACGCGTCCGGGCGGCAGCGCGGGAAGATTCGATGCATGGAACACCACCTGCGATCCGCTCGAAAGCAACACATGGCCCTGCGTCTCAGACCCTTTCGCGGTGCCTCGCAAACGCACCAGCCGTAAGTTGGGGTCGGCCAGCAGCGAAGCCGTATACAACGGCGCCTCCAGCCGCTGCCTTGCCGTAGCCAGCAATGCCTTATACTCCGCTAGATCGCGCTCCAGCTGCTGAGTTCGCGCCCGCGCCGCTACCAACTGGCGCTGCTCTTCGGAAACATCGGGCTTCGGTTGCGGCGCAACGGCAGCCAGATATTTGCGATTCGCCTCCGCGGCATTCCGCTCCGCCACGGCCAGCAACTCACGCTCACGCGCAAGCTCCTGCCGTGCATCGGCCAGCAACGCAGCCTGCCGGGCCAACTCTTCCGTATCGCGAACCACAGCGGGAGGCGCGGAGGGCACGGTTTTCGGCGTAACCGGCACAGCCAGGCGCTTTTTCAAAGCCCGATTTTCGCGCTGCAACTCCGAAAGCTGCTGTGTGCTCTCTACCGCAACCGGCGGCGGCACAGGCGCCACACTCACCACGGGCGCAGGCTCGCCATGAAACCGGTAGCCCGCAAACACAGCCAGCACCAACGCCGCCAGCGCCGCAACAGGCTGCCACCACGCCAAGCGAAAAAGCTCCGTCTGCCGCACCAGCCCCACTATTCGCTTGCGCAAAGCTGCGCGCGGTTGCACTTGCGGCGCCGCCAGGGCCACCCCGTACCAAACGCTTCGCGCCACTGCCAATTCCGATTGGCAGCGCGCACACTTCGCTTCCAGATGCGCCTGCAACTCAGCCAACTCCGCGCCGGCCAGGGCCCCGAGAACGTAGAAGCCATAGCTCTCCGCTTGTAGCTCGTTACACTCCATCGACACTAGAGGTACGCAGTTTCGCCATACATGGATGTATCGTCGCACGGAGTAGAATCAAGCGAGTGGGGATGGCGGGGCTGACCAGACGATCTTTGATGGCGTATTTGGCGGGTGTTTCCGCCGCGTGGGCGCAGACGGATAGTCCGTTGGCCTCGCTGCGCCCGGAACATCCGCGCCTGCTCTGGCTGCCCACCGATCTGCAGCGTACGCGCGACCTTGTGCATGAAAGCACGCTGGCGCGCAAGTGCGTCGCCGACCTGGAGCGGGAAGCGGACCGCCTTCAAAACGCGCCTGCAGCCGAATACCGCCTCGCCGGCGCCAGCCTGTTACAAACCAGCCGGCGCGTGCTGGACCGCGTCTATACCCTGTGCCTGCTTTACCGCCTGGATGGCAAGCGAACGCGCCTTGAACGCGCAATGAAAGAGTTGCGCGCTGCCGCCGCGTTCAAAGATTGGAACCCTTCGCACTTTCTCGATGTCGCGGAAATGACCCACGCCCTGGCCATCGGTTACGACTGGCTTTATGCCGATCTCACCGAAGAAGAGCGCGCGCTCCTGCGCACCGCCATCGTGCAGAAGGGCCTCGACCCCGGCCTGCAGGCTTATGCAACCCAATCGTTCTGGGTGACTAACCGTTTCAATTGGAACCTGGTCGGTAACGGCGGCATGGTGATGGGCGCTTTGGCCGTGGCGGAAAGCGAGCCTGAGAAATCGGCCGCCATTTTGAAAGCCGCGCTCGATTCCGCCCCGAAGGCTCTCTCGAATTACGGCCCCGATGGCGGGTGGATCGAAGGCCCCGGCTATTGGGAGTACGCCACGCACTATGCTGTGATAACGATGGCCGCCCTTGAATCCGCGCTCGGGAAAGATTTCGGCCTTTCCGCCCAGCCCGGCTTCAGCAAAGCCGGCCGCTTTCGAATCTACTGCACCGGCCCCACTCATAAGGTTTTCAACTTTGCCGATTCCGGCGAAGATCTGTCCGACGAGCCGGCTATGTTCTGGCTGGCAAAACGTTTCGGACAGCCAGCCTTTTCGTGGCAACAGGCCCGGCTCGCCGAACGCGCCAAACAGGCTGATCCGCTGAACCTGGTTTGGCTTCAGCGCGAGAGCAAGCCGCCGCAGGGCCCCCAGTGGCCGCTCGATGCCATCTTTTCCGGCGTGCAATGCGCCTTCATGCGAAGTTCGTGGGAAGACGTGAACGCCCTGTACCTGGCTGTAAAAGGCGGCGACAACAAAGCCCCGCACGCGCACCTGGACCTGGGCAGTTTCGTCTTCGATGCCGGCGGCGTACGCTGGGCTGCAGATCTTGGCTCTGACGATTACAACCTGCCCGGCTACTTCGGCAACAAGCGCTGGAGCTATTACAAGATGCGCACGGAGAGCCACAACACGCCCGTCCTCAGCAATGAAAATCAGGACACCAAAGCCGATGCCCGCATCGTGCGGCACGATTTCGCGCCCGATGCCTCATGGGTCCAGATCGATTTGACCCACGCCTACCAAGGGCGCGTGAAGGGCTTGCAGCGCCGCATCGGCATGCTCAACCGCCAAGCCATTCTGGTGGAAGATCTGGTGCAGTCAGATCAGCCCATCGACGTGCTATGGGGCATGGTGACCGATGCCGAAATCACGCTCGATGGCAGCAGCGCCACTCTCTCGAAAAACGGTTGGTTGCTGGAGGTGGAAATTCAAAAGCCCCGCCACGCCGTCTTCGATGCGTTTCCGGCCAACAGTACACATCGGAAACTCGTGGTCCGCGTGGGAGAGCGCGTGACCGATCTCGACCTCAGCGTACTCTTAATCCCGCACAAAGCGGGCACGCCGAAGCCGAAAGTTACCGCTAAGTTTTCGACCTAGAAAGTGCCCACGAAAGCGCTGCGCTTATCGGGGCTGCTCCATGTGGTGCCCAGGCCCTTGCCCGTGAACTTATGCGCCAGCGCGAACGCAGGCATCGCATGGTTCAGTTCCGTCAACGGCGTGTACCACGTAATTTCGTTGTGGCAAATCTGGTCGCCTTCATTCAAGGCGCGCGTCTGAATCTTCGCCAGGTTGCCGGCCGTCAGCGTAGCGCCCATGCTGTGCGGCGTGTTGCCATCGAACTCGAGCGAAATCGGTGTGTACTCCACGCGCACCACATCGCTGAATAGCGCGCCGCCCATGTGCTTGGCATATGCCTGCAGCGCCGCACGCTGTTCGGCCGTCGCGTTCTGATCCACAATCAAAATCGATTTCGCCGGATTCGATTCCGTATGAATATCGCCCAGCGTGGATTTCGCTTTCACCACACCTACCACCGAAAGCCCGTCCAGCTTCACGCCAGACCAGCTGCCATGCGAAATCTTCCAGCCCATCACGGCCAGTTCGCCGGTCAGGCCCACTTCGGAATTCGCAAAGCAAGGGCCCGTGTAAACATCGGCCGTCCGGGCCTCCACATAAGTGCCCTGTACTTTATCGGTAACGGGAAAGCCGGCCGCAAAAGCGCCAGCCGAAAGAAGAAGAGCGGAAGACAGTAATTTCTTCAATGGAATGCTCCTTAAAACTCGATTATAACTGTTCGTAACAAGGCCGGGCCGGATTACATTCGTATTCATCGGCCACCTTGCTATCGGGGCCCAGACAGTTGAACGTGTGCTGGCACCAGAACGCGCGATCGTTACCGTGCTGCACGGAAGGGTCCCATTCGGCTTCAATGAACAGCCCTTTCCATCGCAAATTCCGGCAGCGATCCGTACCGATCCGGCCCAGCCCGGAACGCTCCTGCGCCATCGTTTAGGCCCGCTTCGCCGCCAGCAGCGCCCGCTTCACGGCCACCTTGGCAAGCTGCACCTTGTAGGCGTTCTGGCTTAGCGGAGTCGCGCTCATCACCGCCTGCTTGGCTGCCTCTTCCGCGGTCTGCTCATTCAACCGCTTGCCCGCCAGATACTTATCGGCTGCGGTCGCGGAGAATGGCGTCGGCGCTACATGCCCCAGCACCACACGCGCTTGGCTAATCTGCCCACCCGTCATCTTCAGAGCTACCGAAGCCGTTGCCAGCGGCCAATCGAGCGCCTCCTTATGCCGCACTTCATACGTTGCGTTCGCCGTCGGCGCCGTAGGAATCAGAATCTCCGACAGGATCTCATTCGGCTGAATCGCGGTCTCGCGCTGCTGCTCGTTCAACGGCGTCACGAAAAATTTCTCCGCCGGCACATCGCGCATCCCGCTTGCCGATTGCAGACGAATCGTCGCGCCCAAAGCAATCAACGCCGGCCCCAGGCTGCTGGGGCTCACGAAGTAAGCAGGCCCGTTGTTATTGATGATGGCGTGATACTTGTTCTCGCCATCCGGCACCAGCGCCTTCCCGTTCTGCGTCGCCAGCAGACCGAATCCATTGCGGTAATACCAGCAGCGCGGCCGCTGCAGCAGGTCGCCACCCACAGTCCCCATATTGCGAATCTGCGGACTGGTCACGCCCATCGCCGCTTCGAACAGCGAAGGAAACGCTTTGCGAACGGCGGCATTCTCGGCAAGCTCATCCATCGTGACCGTCGCCCCGATGCGCATGCCATTTTTGCCCGAAGCAATCCCGCCATAGGCCTTGATGCCCTTAATGTTGACCACCGTCTTCGGCGTCATCACCAGCTCTTTCATCGCGCTGATCAAATCCGTGCCGCCGGCCAGAACCGCCGTGTCACCCCACGTGTTGCCCAGAAGCGCCAGGGCTTCTTTCTCTGCCGTCGGGCTGGCGTATGCAAACTTTTCCATTATGCTTGTCTCCCGTTCGACGTCCCGTTCAAGGCCGCCAACACGCGGTCCGGAGTCAACGGAACGCTCGGCACACGCACTCCAATCGCGTTGGCTACAGCGTTCGCAATCGCCGCCACCACGCCCACCGCGCATGGTTCGCCCAGGCCGATGATGCCGCGCTTGTCGTTCTCCGGCGTGATATCCAGGTGCGAAATAATCTCCCCGATATCCCCAATGCCGGCCAGCTTATAGAACTCCATATCGGCATTCAACATCGTGCCGGTCTGCGCATCCATTACACGCTCTTCGAACAGCGCGCCGCAGATGCCCATAATCGCCGCGCCATGCACTTGCGAATCGGCCAGCTTCGGGTTCACCACCAGCCCGATATCCTGCACCGTAACGAACCGCTTCATCTTCACGATGCCGGTTTCCGTATCCACCGAAACGTGCGCCATCTGAATGCCGCCCACGCCCGATGAATTCAAGCCCTCCGGCTTGCGCTGATCGTTGATCCCCATTTCGGAAATCTTATTCACGCCCAGCTTCGAACAGGCCGCTTTCCAAGTCAGGCTCTTCGCCGGATTGCCCTTCACCTGAATCCGGCTATCCACCGCTTCCAGTTCGCCCGCTTGCACATTCAGCACCGGCGCAGCCACATCGAACAGCTTCGCCAGCGCATTCACCGTGCTTTTGCGCGTGGATGACGATACGCCGCCTACCGTCGTCGAACCGCCCGAAGCGCCCGAAGGCGGCAGCGAGTTATCGCCAATATGCAGCGTGATTGCGCTCATGGGCAGGCCGAATGTTTCCGCCGCCACCTGCGTGATCACCGTGCGCGTGCCGGTCCCCAAATCCTGCGAGCCCGTCTCCACCACCACAGTGCCATCGGGATTGATCGTCGTTTGACAACGGCTGGCATGACCGCCGCCGCCCCACGTCCCGATCGCGATCCCCAAGCCTTCCTTCACCGGACCCGCCCCGTTCTGCCCGCGCGGTTTCCAATACTTCTTCCACTCAATCAGTTCCGCCGCCACATCCAGCTGCCGGCTATACAAATCCTTGCGCGCCGTCAGTGCCAGGTTCTTCTTGAAGAACTCAATCGGGTCCATGTTCAACTTCGCGGCCAAATCTTCCAGCGCGCTGCAAGTCAAAAACGACGCCTGCGGATGGTTCGGCGCCCGCCACGCACGCACGCCGCCCGTGTTCGTCGCCACCGCGCTATGGTTCATGCGCTTGTTCGGAATCTCTGTAAACACATACGGAAGGGGAGGCGAACCGCCGCCGCCAATGCCGCCCGTGGCCCAGCTTTCCGATTGCCACGCCACCAGCGTGCCATCCTTCTTCGCCGCCACCTTAATCTTCGCGAAAGCAGACGGCCGGTTGCCTGCAATCTGCAATTCCGTGTTCCGCTCCAGCATCCACTTCACCGGCTTGCCGCCCGACATCTGCGAAAGCTTGGCATTCTCCACGCCCCAACGGTCGGGAGAAAACTTGCTGCCGAACCCGCCGCCAATGTGGTCCATGTGGACCTTGATCTTGTCCGCGGGAAACTTCACCGTCGTCCCCAAATCGCCCGCATGGCCAGATACGTTCTGCGTCGAAGGCCACACATTCAACTGGTCCGCGGTCCATTCGGTCACTTGCCCGTGCGGTTCCAAACAGCAGTGCGTCAAAACCGGAATCGCATAGTAGCCGTCGGAAACCACCAGGTCGCCATCTTTAAAAGTTTGATCGGGGTCGCCCGTAACCTGCTCACCGGCCGCTTTCGCGCGCGCTCCGGCCTTCGCCAGATCTTCTTCTTTCACCAGATGGGGCATCACTTGATATTCCACTTTGATGCGCCGCATGGCATCCCGCGCCAGCTCTTCCGTCTTCGCCGAAACCACCGCGATCTCGGTCCCTTCCCACTGCACCTGCTGGCCCACCGGCGTGATCACATTCACCGCCACCACGCCAGGCATGCCCTTCGCTTCATCGATATCCAGCTTGGTGATGCGCGCATTGGCGTGCGGCGAAGTCAGCAGCGCCGCAAACAACATGTCCTTGCGATTCCAATCCGACGCATACTTCGCGCGCCCTGACGATTTCAAATGTCCATCCAACCGGCTGATCGGCTTTCCGATCTGCCGCCTTGTTTCCATCGCCGGCCAGGCAAAATCGGGCTTTACGGGATCAGGCATTCTGGAAGCCTCCTTTCATATTCTTCGATGCTTCAAGCACTGCTTTGCGCACGCCCACATAGGTTCCGCAGCGGCACAGGTTGCCGCCCAGCCCATGCTCCACCTGCTCATAGGTGGGGTTCGGATGCTTCTCCAAAAATCCCTTCGCCGCCATCACGAACCCCGGCGTGCAGTAACCGCACTGCTGCCCATCCTGGTTCACGAACGCCACTGAAACCGGGTGCAGCTTGCCTTCGGGAGCAATGCCTTCAATGGTCTGAATGTCCTTGCCCTGCGCATCGATAGCCAGCGTTGTGCAGCCATAAACAGTCCGCCCATTGATGCTCACCGTGCAAGCCCCACAAGTGCCTCTGTCGCACACACGCTTCGCGCCGGTCATATCCAACCGGTTGCGCAAAGCATCCAACAGAGTCACACGCGGCTCTACGCTCAACTGCACAGCTTTCCCATTGATGCGCAAAGTGATGGGCACTTCGTCCGGACCCTGCGTTGAGCCGGGCGCGGCCTGAATTTTGGGTGTCTCAAGTAAACCGAGGGCAGTAGTGCCGACGGAAACGCCGCCGATGAAGCCTCTGCGGCTGACGCTGGGCTTTGTGGGTTTTTCGCTCACGTGTCTCCTGTGGATTACTGAGAAGGATATCAGATTGAAAGCTAGCAATATTGGTCGAAAGCGTCCGTCAACACCTTGGCAATCTGAAACGCATCGCGCCGCTCAATATCCTGGCGATGCATCATGTAAACCGGCTTGCCATCCTGAAACAGCGCCACCGATGGGCTCGACGGCGGAAAATCTTTCAGAATGCTCCGCAGCCGCGCCACCGCCTGATCGTCGCCACCGGCGAACACCGTCGCCGCTTTCGAAGGCTTCTTCGCATTGTTTAACGCCATCCCGATCCCGGGCCGCGCCTTCCCCGCCGCGCATCCGCACACCGAGTTCACCACCATCATGACGGTTCCGCTCCCCGGCGCCAACAGCCGATCCACATCGGCGGGCGTGCGGGCTTCTTCTACTCCATGGCGCGTCAGGTCTTCGCGCATCGGCGCAATCAACTGCTCGGGATAAGGCATGTCCGCAATTTTACCGCGAGACGTATATTGATACCTATGGAAGAGTTCGATGACGCGCTAGCCAAGCTGCTGAAGACGCAACCCGGCCTGTCGAAAGCCCGCATTGCCGAAGCGCTGAAACTGGAATTGAACGACGACTTTCGCGGAAACCTAGACCAAGCCTGCGACCGCGACGTCGCCCACAAAATCATGGATAAGTATTACCCCGGCAGCCGCCGTGCATATTAATCGGTAATCGTCACCGTAGGCCCATGCGGCGCCCCCACTTCCGCCACGCGTTCCAATAGACGTGCCGCCAGAGCCGTAAAGACGCCGGTGCTCAACGCGATAGGCCGCCCCGTATCGCCACCGATGCGCACCGCCGGGTCAAGCGCCAACTCTCCCAGAAACGGAACGCCCATCTGTTCCGCCGTACGCCGCCCGCCGCCTTCGCCAAACACATCGATGCGCTGCCCGGCATGCTCCAGATAGCTCATGTTCTCGACGATGCCCAGAATCGGCACCTTCACCTGCTCGAACATATGCACAGCCTTGCGCGCATCTTCAAGCGATACCGCCGAAGGCGTAGTCACCACCACTGCACCCGTCACCGGTGCCGTCTGCAGCAGGGTCAACTGCACATCGCCAGTACCCGGCGGCAGATCGATGAGCAGATAATCCAGATCCAGCCAATCCACGCCCCGCAGGAACTGTTGAATCACGCTATGCAGCATCGGCCCACGCCACACCAGCGGCTTGTCGCCGGGATTCAGAAACCCCATCGACATCAGCTTCACGCCATGATTTTCCAGCGGCCGGATGCGCTCCCCATTCGCCATCGGCGTCGTGTTCACGCCCATCATCAGCGGCACATTCGGCCCATAAACATCGGCATCCATCAGCCCAATCTTGAGCCCGGCCTTCGCCAGCGCAATCGCCAGATTCACCGACACGGTGGTCTTCCCCACTCCGCCCTTCCCACTCCCGATCGCGATCAAATTCCGAACGCCCGCGATCGGCAATTTCGGCTGCGGCTGCTGTTGTGGACCCATGAACTTTTAGTCTAGCGGGCTTTGCCGCGAACAGTCGCTCTACCTTGGCGACTTAAAACGGCGTCGCGCAAACGCCGCCGCCAAACCAGAGCCGAGCAGAATCCACGTGCCAGGTTCCGGTGTGTTTGTCGGCGCAATCACAGCCGTGAAGGTCGAAGTCCCCATAGATTGGCCGATAGCCCAACTCAGGTTCCCCCCAGTCGTGGGAAAGTTCGTTGCCATTTGCGACCCGCTCGCCACGCCCCCTGGTCCAGTAATTGGCCCCAGTGCGGTTCGAAGATCGTAGGTCTGGAATATCGATCCAGTCTGCAACAACAGCCCCGTCCCCGTCGTCAGCGGGCCATCCACGATCAGTACAGCCGGAGCACCAAGAAGGGTCACCGCATTCAGCGTCGAAATAAGCGTAATAGGATCGGTAAATGTACCCGTGCCGACGCCGAAGACACTCAGCACGGCCGTTACCGGGTTGAGCACTGTATTAATAAAAGGACCAGGCCCGGCCACCACGTTCGACGTATCCCCCATTAGCGTCACTGTCACTAATGCATTAGTAAAGACAGATCCGGCAAAGGTGCCGCTGGCGGTTGTCGATAGCGTGTAAGTAATCGGCGATGCCTGGATAACCGAACAAGACAAGGCTGCGGCCAAAACCGTGAATATAAGTCGCGTCATACACCCTCCCGAACCGCTAAACTCTTTGACCCTGGGATTATAGACTACACAAAAGCCCGCGCTACTGATTCTTACGGCTCTCGCGAATATAGCTTTCCGTATATCCTTCCCACTCCCAAGGCGTCACCGTATCTCCCAAAATGTGCTCCAGCAAGGCCCGGAACGCAAACTCGCCGTTGTCGCTATTAGTCAACACAATCATGCAGCTCCCGCTCTTCTCAAAACAAATCGTATAATTCTGCGCGCCATCCCCATGACCCTCCTTAAAAAACGCAGGCCCGAACCGCGTGCGGGTCAACAGCCCCCATCCCATCCCGTACGCCAGACCCACACCTGCAGCCTCCGCACTCTCGCCCTCATCCCTCCCAAACTGGTGCATCGACCGAATCTGTATATACGGCTTCAGCATCTCCTTCCGCGTCTTAGCACTTACAATCCGATTCGCCAGCAGCGCCGTCTCAAACCGCGCCAGATCCTCCGCGCTCATCGACATATTTCCCGAAGCACGCGCCGGAAAACGCCTGGTCTGTGCATGAAACTTTTCGTCCGCATCGAACCGGTCAGCCACATCGGCTTCAAACTCTTTGCGATGCGTCATCCCCGTTCGCTTCATACCCAACGGCTCGAAAATCGCAGCGTTCATCAGCTCGTCGATCGGCTTCCCCTTGCGCTGCTCAATCGCAAACTGCACCAGATTCATTCCCTCCCCCGAATAGCGAAACTGCTTGCCCGGTTCGAAGTGCAGATGTAGCTTCTTATCCGGCTCGATAAAAGCAAAATTCGCCAAGCCCGAACTATGCGCCAGCAACATACGCGGCGTCACCATAGCCCAGCGCGGATCTTTGACAATCTCCGTGCCGCTCTCCCGGTAAGCCGGATACTCATTCAAGGGCAGCGGCACCTGCTTAGCCAACGGTAAGTCCAAGTCGAACTCGCCGCGCTCCACTAACTGCATCACATAAGTCGCGAAGACACTCTTAGTAATCGAAGCGGCCCAAGTTACCGTCTCATGCGTCATAGGCAAATCCGGATTCTTCCCGCGTAGTCCATACGCGAAACTCCACACCGGTTTGCCCTTGTTCAGCACCGCAATTTGCGCACCGGTAACATGTGCGTCCGCCAGCGCCTTAGTCGCGAAAGCCTCTGCCTCACGAATCGATACCCGGCTCCCATCCAGCCGCTTTATCTCCGCCCCGAACACCGAAGCCGCACACACCAGCACCAATAAGACTTTCATTCGCGCCTTACTCCTTCCACACATACTTCGCAAACCATTCCATGTTATGTTCCATCACCGCCCGCTGTTGCTTCGGCTTATCGATGCCATGCCCGAATCCCTTGTACACAATCATCTTCACCGGCACTCCGCCATCTTCCAGCGCCTGCCTTAACTCATACCCATTCGGAATCGGCACCCTCTTATCCAACTCACCATGCTGAATCAGCGTCGGCGTCTTCGCCTGCTTCACATACGTAATCGGCGATGTCTTCTTATAAATCTCCGGGTCACTCCAAGGCGTCGCACCCAAATACTGCGGCGTGAAATTCGTAATGTCCGTATTCACGTAGTAAGTCGACCAATCCGATATCCCAGCCCCTACCGATATCGCCTGGAACCTATCTGAAGTAGTCGTCAGAAACGCCGAAATATACCCGCCCTGGCTCCATCCCATGCACCCCATGCGAGTCGCATCCACGAACCCCTTCGCAATCAGCGCATCCACGCCGCTCAGCACATCCCACGCATCCCCCGTACCCAAATTCCGCACGTTCAACGACCGGAATTCCTCCCCATATCCAGCCGACCCCCGATAGTTCGGCCGCAACACCACCGCACCCTTCGCCACAAACTGTTCCACCGGATAATACCGGTCCGGCCGGTACACCGGCTGATCCACTCCCGTCGGCCCGCCGTGAATGACAACCAGCAGCGGATACTTGCGAGACGCATCGAAATCCACCGGCTTGATCAACACGCCCTCAATCGTCGCCCCGTCTTTCGATTTCCAGCTCACCACTTCGCGCCGCGCCAGCGTCATGTCTTTCACCTGCTCGCTCATCCCCGTCAGCACCTCCGGCTTGAACCGTTCCAGGCTAGAAACACAAACCTCCGCCATCGCCGTCGCACCCGCCCGATGAAACGCGGCCCACTTCCCATCCGGCGTCACCGAAGCCTGCGAATACACCAGCCCGTCGTTCTCCCCCAGCCGCGAAGCCCGCCCCGTTTCCGGATTGAGCGAATACAAATACGCGGCCGTCTTCTGCCGGCCCTCAAAGTAAATCCCACGCGCCGTCCAACTCACCAACTGCGGATCTTCATCGAACGCGCCAGTCAGCACCCGCGGCTCACCACCCCCTGCCGGCACCACTGCTAAGCGCGTATTCTTATACGAAAGCTCCCCGCCCGCCGCCGTCTGAAACGCAACCATCCTGCCGTCGGGCGACCATTGCGGATTCGTATCGCCGCCCTTCGTCGTCACCAGTGGCTTCACCTCTTTCGTCGCCACGGTCAGCATATAAATGTCGGCGAATCGAGACGCGTTAGGCGTTGCATCCGGCATCGCCGTAAACGCAATCCGCGTCTCATCGGGCGACCACGAAAATGAGCTCACCGAAAACTTCGCGCCTTCCGTCAACCGCGTCGCCGTCCCCTCAAGCGGCTGCAGCCACAGATGGTTCCGCGTGTAATCCTGGCGAACAATCTCAAACTCCCCATACTTTTCCTTGCGGTCTTTAATCGGCTTCTCATCCGAATCCGGCGCCGCATACGCAATCGCCTTCCCATCCGGCGACCACTTGAATCCCGCCACCGCCGTCTCGCCCTTCGTAATCTGCCGCGCCTCGCCACCCATCGGCGAAATCACATAAATCTGCCGCTTACCGTCGCGGTCAGACGCAAACGCAATAGTCCTCCCATCGGGCGACCACTGCGGCGCACCGCTAGATTTCTTGCCGCCAGTAAGTTGATAACTCCGCCGGGGCGTCTCCGTAGTCACGATCCAAATCTCCGTCTCGAACGCATTCTCTTCCCAATTGGCCTTGTTCACCTCATAAGCCACCATCCGCCCATCGGGCGATATCGCCGGGTTCGCCGCCGTGCGCAAATTTAACGATTGATCAATCGTAGGCGCACCCCCAGCCCAAGCCGGCGGCACGGAAAAAAACAATGCAAGAGTATACAGAAAGCGGCTCATGATGCCGAAGTTTAGCAGCCCACACATTCACGTGGCTGCAAACCGTTAACCGTTTCGGTCTACCCGCAATATACGGCGAAACCCTCACAGGGTACGCGCATCGCCGGTTCACCAACCTCCCGCATGTTACGCTAAACGTTTCCCCACAGTAATGATTCGCGCCGTAAAAGGAATGAGGGACCTTCTCCCTCCGCAGACAGCCGTCTGGAACCACGTCGAAACGGTCGCCCGCCAGGTTTTCGCCGCCTACAATTATCACGAAATCCGCACGCCCATCCTCGAAGAAACCCAGCTCTTCGCCCGCGGCGTCGGCGCCGAAACCGACATCGTCACCAAAGAGATGTACACCTTCGAAGACCGCGACGATTCCAGCCTCACCCTCCGCCCCGAAAACACCGCCTCCGTAATCCGCGCCTACATCGAACACCGCCTCGATCAGCGCCCCGGCATCCAAAAGCTCTATTACCTCGGCCCCATGTTCCGCCGCGAACGCCCCCAAAAAGGCCGCTATCGCCAATTCTTCCAAATCGGCGCCGAAGCCATCGGCAGCACCTCCCCCTTCCTCGACGCCGAAGTCATCGAAATGGTCATCGAACTTTTTGACCGCCTCGAAGTCACCGGCTACGAACTGCTCATCAACTCCGTCGGCGACGCCCACTGCCGCCCGCAATTCATCGAACAGCTCAGGCACGCCCTACAGAGCGTCGCGCCCAGCCTCTGCGAAGATTGCCAGCGCCGCGCCGTCACCAACCCCTTGCGCGTCCTCGATTGCAAAGTCCCGCAAGACCAGCCCCTCATCGATAAGCTGCCCTCCATCCAGAGCGCCCTCTGCGACCCCTGCCGCACCCACTTCAACACGCTCAGGAACATGCTCGATGAGCGCGGCATCCCTTATCGCGTTAACCCCCGCATGGTCCGCGGCCTCGATTACTACATGCGCACCACTTTCGAAGTTGTGCACGGCAATCTCGGAGCGCAAAATTCCGTCCTCGGCGGCGGCCGCTACGATGGTCTCGCTGAAGAGCTCGGCAGTAAAGTCCCCGCCCCCGGCATCGGCTTCTCCATCGGCGAAGACCGCCTCGTCATGACCCTCGAAGAATCCCACCCTGATCTCGCCCACCTCTCGCTCGATCTCTTCGCCATTCCCATGGGAGACGCCGCCCTCGCGCACCTCGGCCTCATCGCGCGCGACCTCCGCCGTGCCAACATCTCTGTCGAGGTCATGGATTCCGGCAAAGTCAAACGCGGCATGGAGCTCGCCAACAAGTTCAACGCGCGCTTCGTCCTCATCCTGGGCGAAAATGAAATGCGCGACGCCAAATACGCGCTCAAAAACATGGCAACTGGTGAACAAACGGAAGTGTCCAAAGAACAACTCATCGCCTCGGTAGGAACCCGCAGTTGAAGCTCGATCTCCTCGGCAACCTCACCCGCACCCACACCTGCGGGGCCCTCCGCTCTACCGACGCCGGCCACACCGTCATCGTCATGGGCTGGGTCCATCGCCGTCGCGATCTCGGCGGCGTCATCTTTATCCATCTGCGCGACCGCGAAGGAGTTACCCAAGCCGTCTTCCGCCTCGGCTCCGAAACTCACGCCAAGGCCGAAGACCTGCGTCCCGAATACGTCGTCGCCATCGAAGGCCGCGTCGAACTTCGCTCCCCCGACACCATCAATCCCGCCCTCCCCACCGGCGAAGTCGAAGTCGTCGCCGACCGCATCTGGATCCTCAACGATTCCAAAGTTCCCCCCTTCCCCATGGAAGACGAAGTCAACGTCAGCGAAGAAGCGCGCCTCAAATTTCGCTATGTCGATCTGCGCCGCCCCCGCATGCAGCGCAACATCATCCTGCGTTCCCAAATCACCTTCGCCGTCCGTGAAGTCATGACGCGCCAGGGCTTCCTCGAAATCGAAACGCCCTTCATGACGCGCTCCACTCCCGAAGGCGCCCGCGATTATCTCGTTCCCTCCCGCGTCCAGCCCGGCAGCTTCTACGCGCTCCCGCAATCCCCCCAAATTTTCAAGCAGCTCCTCATGGTCAGCGGCTTCGATAAGTATTTCCAAATCGTGCGCTGCTTCCGCGATGAAGACCTCCGTGCCGATCGCCAGCCCGAGTTCACCCAGATCGATATCGAGATGTCTTTCCCGCAAGAGGAAACCATCTTCGCTATGGTCGAACCCCTCATGCGCCGCGTCTCCGAAGTCGCCGGCTTCCCCGTCCAGACGCCCTTCCAGCGCCTCACCTACGCCGAAGCCATGCGCCAGTACGGCTCCGATAAGCCCGACCTCCGCGTGCCTCCCATGCACGCCGTCGAAGATCTCATTCCCGATCTCAGCGCAGCCGGTCTTCCCACGCTCGCCATCCACATTCCCGCCGTCGGCCAAATCAGCCGCAAAGAGCGCGACGACCTGAAAGCATACGGTCAGGAGCGCGGCCTGCGCGTCTTTGACGACCCCAAGCGCCTCGAACGCGACTTCCCCGAAATCATGCCGCGCATCCGCGAACGCGTCGGCTTTCAAGAGGACGACCTGCTCATCCTCGCCTCCTGGAACGGCGAACCCAAAGGTCAGCGCCCCGAAGAAACCGTCTATCAGGCATGCGGCCAGCTCCGCCTCATGCTCGCGCAGAAGTATAACGACCGTCACAAGCTGCTCGACCCCACACGCTTCGAATTCCTCTGGGTCACCGAGTTCCCCATGTTCGAATGGAACGACGAAGAATCCCGCTGGGTCGCCGCCCATCACCCCTTCACCAGCGTTCTTGACGAAGACCTCGATAAGCTCGAAACCGATCCCGCCCGCTGCCGCGCCAAAAGCTACGATCTTGTTCTCAACGGCGTCGAACTCGGCAGCGGCTCCATCCGCATCCACCAGCGCGAAATGCAGCAGAAGGTTTTCTCCGCGCTCGGCTTCAGTGAAGACGAAGCCCGCAAGCGCTTCGGCTTCCTGCTCGACGCTCTCGAATACGGCGCGCCCCCACACGGCGGCATCGCCCTCGGCCTTGACCGCATGGTCATGATCCTCTGCGCGGAAACTTCCATCCGCGACGTCATACCCTTCCCCAAAACCGCGAAGGGCACTGACCTGATGTGCGAAGCCCCAGCCCCGGTCCCCGACCGCTTGCTTCGCGACCTGGGTTTAACTTTGAAAGGACACAAACAATAAATGGCACGCAAAAAAATCACAGTCATCGGTGGCGGCAACGTCGGAGCCACCTGCGCCCTGCGCATCGCGGATAAAGAACTAGCAGACGTCGTCCTGGTCGACGTTGTCGAAGGCGTCCCGCAAGGCAAGGGCCTCGATATCGCTCAATCCGGCCCCGTCCAGGGTTACGACATCAACGTAACCGGCGCGAACGATTACGCGCCCACCGCCGGCAGCGACATCATCATCATCACCGCCGGCTTCCCCAGAAAGCCCGGCATGAGCCGCGACGATTTATTGCTCGCCAACTACGAAGTAGTAAAATCGGCCACCGAACAAGCGGCGGCCGTCTCCCCCGAAGCCATCATCATCGTAGTCACGAACCCGCTGGACGCCATGGCGCAAGTCGCCTACATGATTTCGAAGTTCCCGCGCAACCGTGTCGTCGGCATGGCGGGGGTACTTGACACCGCAAGATTCCGCACCTTCATCGCCCAGGAACTACAAGTGTCCGTAGAAAACGTAATCGCAGTAGTCATGGGCGGCCACGGCGACACCATGGTTCCCCTGGTCCGCCTAAGCAGCGTAGCCGGCATCCCCTTAACCGAACTCCTCAGCACCGAAAAGCTCAAAGAAATCGTAGAACGCACCCAAAACGGCGGAGCCGAAATCGTCAAGCACCTCAAAACCGGCAGCGCCTTCTACGCCCCCGCCGCCGCCGCGGTAGAGATGGCCGAATCCATCCTGAAAGACAAAAAGAAAGTCCTCCCCTGCGCCGCCTACCTCGATGGTGAATACGACATCCGCGGCCTCTTCGTAGGCGTCCCCGTAAAACTCGGCAAAGACGGTATCGAAAAGATCTACGAACTAAGACTCAGCCACGAAGAAACCGCCATGCTGAAAAAGAGCGCCGATTCGGTCAAAGAACTGGTAGACGTAATCCAAACTAAAATGTCCACCAGCTAACCAAAACGCAAGTGCCCCTCAAGATTCGTGACGCCACCAAACTCCTCGAGAAAACAGGTTGGCGTCACTTGCGAACCAAGGGTGATCATAGAATCTATCGCAGCACTGGAAGGCGAAACCGGCAGCTATAGCGCCTACGTTCCGGAACGCCCCGCAATCCTAAGTAACCTCGCCGTCTGTTGAGGAACTCACCAGCCGGGCTGCTGACGCGATCCTTCTGCATTGGGAATCGATGCGGACAGAACTCTCCCCAGCATCCATTTGGCGTGAGATCGAAGTCGAACTCCCGGCCTAGCTCACTTTGTCACTTCCGCAGAATTCTGTAACCCTTGCGAAGCCACCGCGATGCACATTTTTCGATAATCGCCGCTGACTCCGCAGTAATGTGAATATCCGCTTCATGACAAAGCTTGATCTGGAGAATCTCGCCATCTTCAAGAAAGATGTCCGCCTGCCCCGGCTCATATATGCCGAGTTGGATGCTGCTCTGAATCCAGTCATAAAGGTTGGCTACGGCGATGTCCTTCCGCTTCCACAAAGCGTCGAAGTCTAAGTTGCATGCCCAACCATACATGACGCTTACTTCGACAGACCCACTGTCGAGAAAAAGCGAGCAAACGAAAACAAACTCGTCCACCATCTCCGATTCACTAATAGGACCACAAGTAATCTCTGTCAACATTTCCCAAGCTGCGAAAGCTTTCTCATGCTGTGTCCTTCAATAGATGATACGCCTCTCAGCGCGCACACTAATGGACCAAACACGCCAACGTCCCCGTAAGCGCGTTCATGGCATGGTTAGTCACAGAAATCCAAAGTTTCTTTTCGCCATTTTCCTCAACACCTTCCCCGCTCCTCCACCCTCCAGCCCCCAATTCATCTGCTATACCCCAGGCGTATGACCACCAAAAAGAAACGCACCGCCAATCGCGCCAACTCCCAAAAGAGCACCGGCCCCACCACTCCTGAAGGCAAACAGGCCAGCGCCGCCAACGCCCTCAAACATGGCCTCTATTCCGAACACTTCCTCCTCGACGTCGAAAATCGCGAAAGCTACGAACTCCACCACGCCCAGCTCCTCGCCGATTACGCGCCCCAAACCGCCGCCGAAACTATCCTCATTGAGCAGCTCGTCCAGGCCTACTTCCTCTCCCGCCGCGCCCTCACCGCCATGGCCGACCTCTCCGCCGGCCGCGAAGTCTCCGGCAACAACATGGCCGCCAAATATCCCGCCCTCATGCGCATAAAAAACGCCTCCGACCGCACCATCCTCCGCGCCATCGAACAGCTCCGCCTCATCGCCCGCGACCGCGCCGCCACCAAACCCGAGCCCCACACCCGTCCCCTCTTCGAAGACCCCGCCACGCTCCAAAAATGGAACCCGCTCCCCAATTTGGCTTCGTTCCCGCAAATTCCAACCACCCCCGCCGAACCGCCTTCCTCCCCACCCCGCACCTCCTAAAAAGCCAGGCCAATTTGCCCAAATCCGCCCTCCCCATCACCAAGCAATCACCACCTACACCCCAACTCCGCCCGCTTCAATCTCGTATGATGTTTGAATTCATGCGATGTCTCGCTGCGGCCCTCTTCCTCACCCTCCCCTGCGCCGCCGCAACTGACCCCGCCTCGCTCGAACAGCTCTTCACGCGCCCCTTCTCCTGGGGCACCCCGCCCTCCGATGTCACCTGGTCCCGCGATGGCCACACCCTCGCCTTCCTCTGGAACTCTGAAGGCCAGCCCTTTCTCGATCTCTACGCCTATTCGCCCGATTTGCGCCACCTCACCCGCCTCACCGATCTAGCCCAAGCTCACGATCCCCTCAACGCCACCGACGCCGACAAAGACGACCGCCTCCGCCGCAACAAGCTCCCCGATACCGGCCTCGCCGCCTTCGATCTCTCGCGCGATGGCAAGCGCGCCGCCTTCACCCACCAGGGCGATCTCTACCTCATCGACACCAACGCCGCCGCCCCCTTCCGCCTCACCCGCACCAAGCTCCCCGAATCCGCCCCGCAGTTCTCCCCCGATTCCACCAAGCTCGCCTACCTCCGCGCCGGCCAGCTCTTCGCGCAAGATCTCACCACCGGCCAGCTCACCCAACTCGCCGACGCCGATAACATTGCCACCTACAAATGGTCGCCAGATGGCAAGCGCGTCCTCTACACCACGCGCGCCGCGCAGCAAGGCCGCCAGCTCCTCCTCCCCATCTATTCCGGCCGTCTCGTCACCGCCCGCCCCTTCCCCCGCAATCTCGCCGGCGATGAGCCCGGTCAGTCCAAACACTTCATCGCGCTCGCCGATGGCTCAGGCTCGCCGCAGCCTTTAGAAGTAGGCCCCTGGGGCCCCAAGGTCTGGTCGCAAGCCGCGCCGCAATGGTCTCCCGATGGCCAATCGCTAGCCCAAACCGTCACCTCCTCAGACCTCAAGCGCGAACAGCTTCTCCTGCTCAACTCGAAGACCGGCAAAGCCAAAGTCCTGCACGAATCAACCGACCAAGCCTGGTCCAACGGCATGGCGCTCGGCTGGTCTCCCGATTCCAAATCCCTCTGGTTCACCAGCGATTTGGGCGGCTTCCAGCACCTCTACACCCTCCCCGTCACCGGCGGCAAGCCCACACAAGTCACCCGCGGCAACTGGGAAATTCATCGCGAACAAACGCTCTACGGCGCCGACCCGCAATGGATCGGCGATTGGCTCTATTTCACCTCCACCGAAGCCGGCGCCTCTGAACGCCAGTTCTATCGCATCCATCCAGATGGCACCGCCAAAGAGCGTCTCTCCGAAGGCGAAGGCATCCACATCGGCATCGCCTCGAACGATGGCCGGCACCGCGCCTTGCTCTCCGCCGACCTCACGCACCCCCTCGAACTCCTCGTCGATAACACGCCCGTCACCCACCGCACCAGCCAGGCCTTCGCGCAATACCCCTGGCCCGCCACGCGCTTCTATACCTTCCCTTCGCGCGAAGATCGCTTAACCGTCGCAGGCAAAATGCTGCTCCCGCCCGCTTACACCGCAACCTCCAAACGCAAGTGGCCTGCCGTCTTTTTCGTCCATGGTTCCGGCTATGCCACCAGCGTCCTCAAGCAATGGGGCAGCTATCAGGAGTATCGTTACGTCTTCAATTCCTGGCTCGCCAACCACGGCTACGTCGTCTTCGATATCGATTACCGCGGCAGCTCCGGCTATGGCCGCGATTGGCGCACCGGCGTCTATCTCGATATGGGTGGCCCCGATCTGCAAGACGTTCTCGGCGTAGTCGATTACGCAAAATCCCTCGGCAACATCGATATGAAACGCTGCGGCATCTGGGGCGTCAGCTACGGCGGCTTTATGACCGATATGGCCCTCTTTCGTTACCCCGGAACCTTCGCCGCCGGAGCCGCCTTCGCCTCCGTCACCGATTGGGAAAACTACAACGCCTTCTACACGCAGCAGCGTCTCAACAAGCCGCAGGACAATCCCGAAGCCTACCGCCGTTCCTCTCCCATCACCTTCGCTGGCGAACTCCGCGACCCGCTGCTCATCGTCCACGGCATGGCCGATAGCAACGTGCTCTTCCAAGACGATGTCCAGCTCACCGAAAAGCTGGTCCACTTGAACAATCCGCACTTCAGCGAAATCTTCTACCCCGAAGAAAATCACGGTTTCGCCCGCGAAGAGAGCCTCATCGATAGCTTCCGCCGCACCGCCGAATTCTTCGACCTCCACCTGGCAACCAAATGACGCTCCCCAGCCCTTCCATCCCAAAGCTCTACCCCATCCTCGACACCGCCACGCTAGCCCAGCGCGATGCCTCGCTTCTCTCCGCCACTCGCGCCTTCCTCCAAGCCGGCGCCACCCTCCTTCAGCTCCGTCACAAAGGCCACTGGTCCCGCGGCATCTTCCACGAAGCCGAAGCCGCCGCCCAGCTCTGCCGCGAGCGCAACGCAACTCTCATCGTCAATGACCGCGCCGATATTGCCATCCTTCTCAACGCCGGCCTCCACATCGGTCAGGACGATTTGCCTCCCCAAGTCGCCCGCCGTCTCATCGGTCCCGAACGCCTCCTCGGCTTCAGCACCCACAACGAAGCCCAACTCGCCGCCGCCTCTTCCGAACCCGTCGATTACGTCGCCATCGGCCCCATCTTCCCCACCAAAAGCAAACAGAATCCCGATCCCACCCTCACGCCCAACCACCTCCGCCAGTGGCGCACTCTCGTCGCTCGCCCCCTCGTCGCCATCGGCGGCATTGACCGCCAGAACGCCCGCTTAGTCCTCGAAGCTGGTGCCGATTCCGTCGCCATCATCGGCGACCTCTACCCCGATTCCGCAACCGAACAAACTCTCTACGAAAGGGCCGCCGAATGGCAACTTCTCCTCAACAGTTAGTCAAAGGCCTCGGCCTGGTCAGTGCCACCACGCTCGTCATGGGCTCCATGATCGGCTCCGGCATCTTCATCGTCTCCGCCGACGTCGCCCGCCAGGTCCAATCCCCCGGCCTCCTCATCCTTACCTGGGTCGTTACCGCAATCCTCACCATCGTCGCGGCGCTCTCTTATGGCGAACTCGCCGCCGCCATGCCGCAAGCCGGCGGGCAATACGTCTACCTCCGCGAAGCCTTCGGCCCCCTCTACGGCTTCCTCTATGGTTGGACTCTCTTCCTCGTCATCCAAACCGGCACCATCGCCGCCGTCGCCGTCGCCTTCGCCAAATACACCGGCGTCTTCTTCCCCGCCGTTTCAGCCACTAATTACCTCGTCGGCTCCGGCAAGCTCGGCCTCACCACGCAGCAGGCAGTCGCCATCTTCATCATCGTGTGGCTCACCGCCATCAACTCGCGCGGCATCCGCACCGGCGCCATCGTCCAGAACGTCTTCACCTTCGCGAAAACCGCTGCCCTGCTCGCGCTCATCATCCTCGGCTTTGCGCTCGGCCGCAACCCACAAGCCGTCACCGCCAACTTCACCGGCTTCTGGCGCCACGCCGATTGGAGCCTCGCAACCATCCGCCTCATCGGTGTCGCCATGGTGGGCACGCTCTTCTCCTCCGATGCCTGGAACAACGTCACCTTCACCGCCGGCGAAGTCCGCAACCCACGCCGCAATCTTCCTCTCTCGCTCGCGATTGGCGTCGGCGTCGTCTCTCTCCTTTACCTCGCCTGCAACTTCGTTTACCTCAACGTCCTCCCCCTCGAACAAATCCAGGTCGCCCCGGAAGATCGCGTCGCCACCGCCGTCACCTCCGTCATGTTCGGCCCCATCGCCGTCCAGCTCATGGCCGCCGCCATCATGGTCTCCACCTTCGGCTGCGTCAACGGCTTGATCCTCTCCGGTGCCCGCGTCTATTACACAATGGCGCTGGACGGCCTCTTCTTCCGCCGCGCCGGATCGCTCGACCCCAACACGCGCGTCCCCGCTTTCGCACTCACCATTCAGTCCCTCTGGGCCATCGCCCTCACCCTCAGCGGCCAGTACAATGACTTGCTCGACTATGTTATCTTTGCGGTTCTATTGTTCTATATCCTGACCATCGCGGGCCTCTTCGTCCTCCGCCGCACGCGCCCCGATATGGAACGTCCCTACCGCGCCGTAGGCTACCCCGTGCTCCCCGCTCTTTACATCGGGGCCGCCCTGGTCATCGAAATCCTGCTGCTGCTCTATAAACCGAATTACACTTTCCCGGGGCTTGGCATCGTGCTCCTTGGCATCCCGGTGTTCTACCTCTGGCGTCGCGCCGGCCAACAGGCGGCCATCTCTCTTAACAAGGATCTTTCTTCATGAGCTTGTTCGCGAAAAAGTCTCTACCCGCCCTCCTCGCCGAATCGAATGTGAAAGATGGTGAAGGCCTGCGCCGCACCCTCGGCGTCTTCTCCCTGACAGCCCTCGGCATCGGCGCCGTCATCGGAGCAGGCATCTTCGTCCTCTCCGGTCTCGGCGCTCATTACGCCGGCCCCGGCCTCATGCTCTCCTTTGTGCTATCCGGCCTCGGCTGCGCGTTCGCCGGTCTCTGCTATGCCGAATTCGCCGCCATGATTCCCCTTGCCGGCAGCGCCTACACTTACGCCTACGCCACGCTCGGCGAGCTCATCGCCTGGATCATCGGTTGGGATCTCACGCTCGAATACGCCATGGGCGCCAGCACCGTCTCCTCCGGCTGGTCCAACCACTTCATTGAAATGCTCCGCATCTTCAATCTCGAAATTCCCCTCTGGCTCGCCTACGATCATTGGACCGGCCTCCGCGCCGCCGTCGATCAGGTGGCCCGCCAGCAAACCCTCCAGAACTTCCCCGCCATCCTCCCCGGCTCGCAGGATTTCCTCACCCACCTCGACGCCATCAAGAGCGCACCCTCCGCCGACATCATGGCCCGCGCCCACACTCTCCTCAACGCGCCCCATCTCTTCGGCTTTGAAATCGGCGTCAACCTTCCGGCCTTCATCATCGCCCTCGTCATCACCGCCATCCTCGTCATCGGCATCAAGGAAAGCGCCCGCTTCAATTCCGCCATCGTCGTGCTCAAGGTCAGCGTCGTGCTCTTCGTCCTCGCCCTCGGCGTCCAATACGTGCATCCCGCCAATTGGGGCGATAGCTGGTCCACCTTCGCGCCCTTCGGCTTCTCCGGCATAGGCGCAGGCGCGGCTTACATCTTCTTCGCCTACATCGGTTTCGACGCCGTCTCCACCACCGCTCAGGAAGCCAAAAATCCGCAGCGCGACCTGCCCATCGCCATCATCGCCTCACTCGCCGTCTGCACTCTTCTCTATATCGGCGTCGCCGCCGTCCTCACCGGCATGGTGCCCTGGAAGGAGGTCAACATCGAAGCGCCCATCGCTCGCGCCTTCCTTGATCGCAACCTCGGCTGGGCTTCGAACATCATCACCATCGGCGCGCTGGCCGGCCTCACCAGCGTCATGCTCGTCATGCTCCTCGGCCAAACGCGCGTGCTTTACGCCATGGCGAAGGATGGTCTGCTCCCCGGCAAATTCTTTGCGGCCATCCACCCCAAGTACCACACGCCGTACAAGAACACCATCCTCGTCGGTCTCCTCGCCGCCATCGTCGGCAGCGTCACCCCAATTGACGACATCGGGAAAATGGTCAACATCGGCACGCTGCTCGCCTTCGTCATCGTGTGCATCGCCATCGTCGTCCTGCGCAAGACCAACCCCGATCAGCCGCGCCCCTTCCGCACTCCCTGGATGCCCGTCGTTCCCATCTTGGGCGTCTTGTTCAATGGCTATATGATGTATAAATTGGGCTGGGTGAATTGGGCGCGATTAATCATCTGGCTGGCCATCGGCCTGGTCGTGTACTTCGTTTACGGTCGCAAAAATAGTAAAGTACAGCGGGCACTTTGAGCACTCTCACCACAACAGCCCTCCCCGGCGTCGAACTCGTCAATCGCGGCAAAGTGCGGGATATCTATCGCGCCTCGCCCGATCGCCTCCTCTTCGTCGCCACCGACCGTATCTCCGCCTTCGATTGCATCCTGCCCGACGGCATTCCCGATAAAGGGCGCGTCCTCACCCAGATGTCCCTCTTCTGGTTCGAGTACCTCAAAGACCTCGCGCCGAACCACCTCGTCACTGCCGACGTCAATCGCTTCCCGCTCCACATCCATCCCTTCCGCGAACAACTGGAAGGCCGCTCCATGCTCGTCAAGCGCGCTGAAATGATCCAGGTGGAATGCGTGGCCCGCGGCTATGTCGCAGGCTCCGGCTGGAAAGATTATCAGCGCACCGGCGCCATCTGCGGCATCCCCTTGCCCGCCGGTCTGCGCGAAAGCGATCAGCTTCCGAAGCCCATCTTCACGCCCGCCACCAAGGCCGCCACCGGCCACGATGAGAACATCCCCTTCTCCGCCGTCGAAGAACTCGCCGGTCCCGACCTCGCCTCCCGCCTCCGCGAGCTCACTCTCGCGCTCTATCTGAAAGCCTCCATCTACGCCCGCACGCGCGGCATCATCATCGCCGATACTAAGTTCGAGTTCGGCCTCTACGGCGATCAACTCATCCTCGCCGATGAAGTCCTCACGCCCGATTCCTCCCGCTTCTGGCCCGCCGACGATTACCTCCCCGGCCGCCCCCAGCAATCCTTCGACAAGCAGTTCGTGCGCGATTACCTCGAGACCACCAACTGGAACAAGACGCCGCCCGCGCCCCATCTCCCCGCGGACGTCATCGAAGCCACAGCCGCGAAATACCGCGAAGCCTACACTGTCCTCACCGGCCGCTCGCTGTGAACTGGCTCGATATCACGCTCGGCCTCATCATCCTCCTCTCGGTCTTCGCCGGCCTCCGCAAAGGGCTCTCGCGCGAAATCATCGGCCTCGCCGCATCCATCCTCGGCCTCATCCTCGCCATCTGGTTCTATCGCACCGCCGGGGCGCATCTGCAGCAGTACGTCAGCTCCCAGTGGCTCGCCTCGCTCGGCGGCTTCCTGCTCATCTTCTTCGGCGTCCTCATCGCCGGCGCGGTGCTCTCGGCAGCCATAGGCGGCCTTCTCAAGACCGTCGGCCTCTCCCCCGTCGACCGGCTCCTCGGCGGCGTCTTCGGCCTCGCCCGCGGGCTACTGTTTTGTTTTGGTACTGTAACGCTGCTGATCGCGTTCCTGCCCTCAAGCAACCCCGGGCAGCTCCCGCAAGCCGTGCTACAGTCGCGAATGGCCCCCTACCTGATAGAGCTCTCTCATGTAGTCGCCCCACTGGCGCCGAAAGATCTGAAGGATAGTTTTGAGCAGCGATACAAACAGGTGAAATCCACCTGGGAAAAGAAAGCAGAATCGTAGATGAAAGAACGTTTTAAAGAACTATCGGAATTCCTTCTAGACAACACCTTCTTCCTCGAGCAAGCCGTCGAGCTCATGGAGAAGAACCTGATTGAGCTCACGCTCGAACGCAACAAAGGCAATCAATTCGCCGCCAGCAAGGTGCTCGGCATTCACCGCAACACCTTGAAGCGCAAAATGACCGAATACAAAATCGAAGGCAAGCGCGTCCGCCGCAAGCCCATGGCCAAGGCCGCGCCCAAACGCCCCAGGCGCGATCTCGCCGGCTAGCCCATGGAACTCGCCATCTTCGATCTGGACGGAACCCTGATCGATTCCAAACTCGACATCGTCAATTCAGTCAACGCCACGCGCGAGCACTTCGCCATGCCGCCCCTCTCGATTGAGACCGTATCTTCCTACGTAGGCAACGGCGCCCCAGTCCTCATCCAACGCGCCATGGGCCCGAACGCACCGGAATCGGCTCTCGAATTCTTCCTCGCGTATTACCACGACCACATGCTCGACTCGACCGAACTCTACCCCGGAGTCCACAGCGCGCTAGACCGCATGCAAACCGCCGGCATCCACCTGGCGGTGCTCACCAACAAGCCCGTTGCCATCAGCCAATCCATCCTCGAAGCCCTCAATGTAAGCAATCACTTCAAGTACATCTACGGCGGCAACAGCTTCAGCCAAAAGAAGCCCCACCCCATCGGGATCGACACACTGGTGAGTCAATTGAACGCCGGCCGCGCCCTAACCATCATGGTCGGCGATAGCGGCGTAGACATAGATACCGCCCGCGCCGCCAATGTCCAAGCCTGCGGCGTCACCTACGGCTTCGCCCCCGAAACCTTTAAAACTTCGCCACCGGATTTCCTGGTCGACAACCTGGAACAGCTAGCCGATAGAGTCATCCCATGACGTGCATCTTCTGCCGCATAGCAGCCAAAGAAATCCCCGCCGAAATCGTCTACGAAGACCAGCACTCCCTGGCCTTCCTCGATATCGACCCCCTCTTCCCCGGCCACACGCTCCTGGTCCCCAAAAGCCACGCCCAGACCCTAACCGACCTCCCACTCCCCCAGGTAGCCCCCCTCTTCGAAAACGCCCACAAGCTAACCCAAGCCATCGAAAGCGCCCTGGAAGCCGAAGGCTCCTTCCTAGGCATCAACAACCGCATCAGCCAAAGCGTCCCCCACCTGCACATCCACATCGTCCCAAGGCGCAAAAAAGACGGCCTGAAAGGCTTCTTCTGGCCCCGCCGCAAGTACGAAAGCGACCTCCACCTCTCCGAAACCGCCGCCAAAATCCGCCACGCTTTAGCGCCTTTCTCCGCGCCTCTGCGTGACAAAATCAGCCCAGAAGCGCCATAATCTTCCCCTGCAACCGAGCGAAATCCACCGGCTTCGTATCGTAGTCATTACACCCAGCCTCCAGGGCATTTTCTTTATCCCCCGGCATAGCATGAGCAGTCAGCGCAATCACCGGCACCAACCGCGTCCGCGCATCTGCCCGCAATGCCCGCGTCGCATCCCAGCCGTTCATCACCGGCAGGCTCATATCCATCAGCACCAGGTCCGGCAAATCCGCCAGCGCCATGGCCACCCCCTGCGCGCCATCCACCGCCACCGCCACCTCATATCCCGCGCGCTTCAATCGCCGCACCAGCATGTCGCGGTTCATTTCGTTGTCTTCCACCAGTAGTAGCTTGCTCACTTGGGCTCACAGTTATAATAAGGCTGCTTGGCCGCTCCCGCGATTCCCGGACATCTTCTAGTCGTCGACGATAACGAAAACAACCGCGACATGCTCGTGCGCCTGCTCAATCGCCAGGGCATCGAAACCTCCACCGCGCGCGATGGCCGCGAAGCTCTCGGCATGATCCGCGACAACAGTTACGATCTCGTCCTGCTCGACATCATGATGCCCATCATGGACGGCTTCGAAGTCCTGCAAACCATGAAGGCAGATGGCGCCATGCGCGAAATTCCCGTCATCGTGCTCTCCGCCATCCACGAAATGGATGCCATCATCCGCTGCATCAAAATGGGCGCGGACGATTACCTCCCCAAGCCCATCGATCTCACCCTGCTTCGTGCCCGCGTCGGCGCCTCCGTCCAGAAGAAGCGCTTGCGCGATCGCGAAAAGCAGTTGCTCCTCAACATCCTGCCGCCGCGTATTGCCGAAGAGTTGCGCGAAAACGGCTTCGTCGAACCGCGCCATCTCGACGAAGCCACCATCCTCTTCACCGATTTCGTCAAGTTCTCCCAAATCACGCGCCAGCTCGGCGCGGGCGATCTCGTCAAGCTCCTCAACGTCTGCTTCACCGAGTTCGATCACATCGTCGCCCGCCATCGCCTCGAAAAGCTGAAGACCATCGGCGATAGCTACATGCTCGTCGGCGGTCTTGAAGCCGGCATGGAATCGCATCCCGTCGATGCCGTCCTCGCCGCCATTGACATGGTGGATATCGTCAAGAACTTCCCTCTCCCCCAGGGCATCGAACTCGCCGTGCGCGTCGGCATCCATGCAGGCCCCGTTGTCGCCGGCGTAGTCGGCGTGCACAAATTCGCCTTCGATGTCTGGGGCGATCCCGTCAATTACAGCGCGCGCCTCGAAACCTGCAGCGAACCGAACCGCATCAACATCTCCGCCCACATGAAGGGATTAGTCGAAGGCTTCTTCGATTGCGAATATCGCGGCCAGATCCAAACCAAAGACCTGCAAATGCAGGACATGTACTTCGTCACCGGCAAAGCGCATGAAGGTTTCGACCAGCGCTATCGAGACCGCTTCGGTCACGAGATCTAAACGCTCGGGATCCTTGTGACATACCGCGAAAACGGCGTAGGACGCGCACCTGTCTCCGCAACATACCAGTCGTAGAACACCCGAATTCCGGCCTGCACCGCAACCGCGAACGGCACCGCGAACACCAGCCCGAAGAAGCCGAACAACTGGCTTCCCGCCGCAATCAGGAACAAGCCGATCAGCGGATGCAATTCCACCGCATGCCGCATGATCAGCGGCTGCAGCACCCAATCGTCAATGAACTTGATCGCCATGATGGTCAACAGCACGCGGTAGACGATGCTGATATCATGGAACTGCATGTAGCCGATGCCTGATGAAAGGATCGCTACACTGAACGGGCCTAAATAAGGGATCACGTTCACCATGCCCGCCAGAATGGCGAGCTCAAGAGCATAATCCAGACCGAGCATCGACAGCGCAATCCAGGTCACCACGGCAAAACAAAGGCAGTCCAGCATCAAGCCGCGTAAATAACTGCCCAGCACTCCGTCAATCTGGTAAACCAGAGAAACAACTTTCTCCACGTGGCGGTGTGGGCAAAGCTTAATCAGGCCATCCATCCACCGGGGGCCTTCCACCAGCGGAAAATAAGTCAGCAGCGGCAGTATCAGAAGGTTTAGCAGTTTGGGCGAAAAACTAATCAGCGCCGCCGGCAGGCCTGAGAGCGATTTCTGCAGCCAGTGCCGTCCGGCCTCAATGCCGGCGATGGCCTGTTCGGAACCGACCGGCAAACGTGTCAGCCAGTTCTTCTCGATGTCGATCGGGAGCGTGTCGATCAGGCCCGTAAACTCGCTCAGGCGCGCGTGTTGATCGGCGGCCATCGCGATGATCATCGGCACCAGCAGCCGTGCCGCCAGCACCAGCACCACCGTTACCGCCACATAAAAGCCGATCACGATCCGGCTGCGGCGATAGCCTCTGGCTTCGAAGCGCACAATCGCCGGATTCACCAGGTAAGCGAGGACAATGCCAAGGAAAAACAGGAAGACAATTTCACCGAGCGAGCTCAGCAGAAAGTAAATCAGGATGACCAGCGCAACCGCCATCATCAGGACGAAGATCCGGTTTTCGTTTCGCGAGATCATCGTTCCTCCACCACCACCTCAACAGTCGAAACCAGCCGTTCCGACGTTGAGCGCAGCCGCGCCGAAAGCAGCTTCACCAGTTGGTTCAGAATCGTCACGCCCACCCGCGGCCGTGCCTTCATCAGCCCGAACAATCGGGTCCGGTAGAGCAGATACACCACGGTGTCGGCGGCGGCAATGGCCCCGGCGGAGCGTGGCTGTTCTTCTATCAGCGCCATCTCGCCGAAGAAGTCTCCGGAACGCGCCGTCGCCAGCAGTTGGGGGCGGCCGTCACTGCCATGTTTAACCAGGTCTACGGCGCCGCGCTCCACAATGAACAGCGCGCGCCCAATGTCGCCTTCCTCAAACAGCGCTTCCCCTTCGGCATAGCTCTTCGTGAACAGGCTCTGGATCAGGTAGCCAATATCGCGCAGTCCCAAATCCTGGAACAGCGGCACCGCGCGCAAAAACGTCGCCCGCTCGGTAAAATCCGGGTCTTTAAACAGCCGCCGGAAAAAGCCGGGGACTTCAAGGGCACTCTCTTCCGCCATTCTGGTTCGATTGTGATTAGCAGGTTTTGGGCCGTCGCAATTTCTTCTGACGCAAATCACCTGATATGATCGGCTCTCTTCCATCGATGTGGCAGCATAACTACTCTCCCGTTCTGCAGAGTGTGCCTCTCTCCGCTCTCGTAGCCGCGCTACCTGTTCTGGTGCTCTTGATACTGCTTGGCATGTTGCGCCGCCCGGCGTGGCTTGCCGCCCTCGCCGGTCTCGCAACCGCTTCGGCCGTCGCGCTAGGCATCTTCGGCATGCCCGTCCAGCAGTGGGCCGCCGCTGTGTCTTACGGCGCTGCCTTCGGCATCTTCCCCATCGGCTGGATCGTTTTCTCGGCCATCCTGCTCTACAACATCACCGTCGAAACCGGCCAGTTCGAAGTACTCAAAGATTCCGTCGGCCGCTTGACCGACGACCGTCGCATGCAGGCCCTCCTCATCGCCTTCGCCTTCGGCGCGTTCCTTGAAGGCGCGGCCGGCTTCGGCACCCCCGTCGCCGTAGCCGCCGCCATGCTCACCGGTCTCGGCTTTGAGCCGTTCTACGCCGCGGCCATCTGTCTCCTGGCGAACACAGCGCCCGTGGCATTCGGATCCATCGGCATCCCGCTCACCACGCTCGCGGCCATCACCTCGCTCCCGCTTGACCGCCTCAGCGCGGGCGTCGGCCGCATCTGCGCTCCCGTCTCCCTCTTCATCCCGGCCTATCTCATCCTGGTCATGGGCGGTTGGACTTCCTTGCGCGGAGTCCTGCCCGCCGCCGCGCTCTGCGGCATCGTCTTCGCCGGCCTGCAATTCCTGGTCTCGAACTTCATCGGCCCCGAACTCACCGACATCCTCTCTTCCGTCGGCGCGATGGGTGCCCTGGTTTTACTCCTTCGCGTCTGGCGTCCGGCAGGCACCTCGCGCCGTGTACATCCCGGCCACCAGGACGCGCGCAGCGTCTGGCTGGCCTGGGCGCCCTATGGCCTGCTCGTCATCTTCGTGTTGCTGTGGAGCTATAAGCCGCTGGTCGCCATCCTGAATCACGCTACCGTCACGTTCCCTTGGCCCGGGCTGCACAACCAGATCGCGCGCATGCCGCCGGCCGTCTCGAAGGTGATGCCCTATGAGGCCATGTACCGCTTCAATTGGCTCACCGCTTCCGGCACCGCCTGCTTCTTCGCAGCCCTGGTCTCAGCCATGGTGTTGCGCATGCCGCCCGGCGCGCTGCTGCGCACGCTCGGCAAGACCGCCCGGCAACTCGTCATGGCCGAAGGCACCATCGCCATGGTGCTGGCGCTGGCGTATCTGATGAACTACTCGGGCGCCACCGCCACGCTTGGCCTGGCCTTCGCCGCCACCGGCGCCATGTTCCCGTTCTTCAGCGCGCTGCTCGGCTGGCTCGGCGTGTTCCTCACAGGCAGCGACACGTCCGCCAATGCGCTTTTCGGCAACCTGCAGGTCATCACCGCGAACAGCCTGAAGCTTAACCCTGTGCTCATGGCCAGCTCCAACTCCGCCGGCGGCGTCATGGGCAAGATGATCAGCCTGACCAGCGTCGCCGTCGCGGCCGCCGCAACCGGCATGCGTCCCGGTGACGAAGGCCGCCTGTTCCGCTTTACCTTGAAACACAGCATCTTCCTGGCCTCCGTGATCGGCGTCATCGTAGTGCTCTACGCCTACGTTGTCCCCGCCTGGGCCCCGTGAGACCCTGAGTTCTATGGAGCTTTGGGATCGCTATGCCGATCAGTTTCCAATTCGCGAACACCTCATCCACCTGAACCACGCAGGCGTCGCACCCCTCTGCCGCAGGGCTGCCGACGCGATGCGCGAACTGACGGCCGATGTTCTCGAATACGGAAGCTGGCACTACGACCGGTGGCTTGCCACCTACGATGCGCTGCGCACTTCCACCGCGCGTCTCATCGGCGCCCAGGCCGAAGAAATCGCTATCGTCAAGAACACCTCCGAAGGCATCTCGCTCTTCGCCCGGGGCATGCGCTGGAACTCCGGCGATCGCGTCGTCGCCTTCCGCGAAGAGTTCCCAGCGAATGTCTTCCCGTGGATGAAGCTTGAACAGGAGGGCCTCATCGAAGTCACCTGGCTTTCGTATCTCGATCCGCTCGACGTCATCGATGCCGCTTGCGAGGGCGCCCGGCTGCTCTCCGTCAGCTTCGTGCAATACCTCAGCGGCCACCGTATGGACCTTGTTGCGCTCGGCGAAATTTGCGCGCGGCGCGGCTGCCTCTTCTTCGTCGACGCCATACAGGGCTTGGGCGCGTTCCCCATCGATGTCGAGCGATGCCATATCTCCGCGCTGGCTGCCGATGGCCACAAGTGGCTCTTAGGTCCCGAAGGCTGCGGCATCATGTACGTGCGACAAGAGCTTCAGGACGAAATCGGTCCCGTGGAAATTGGCTGGACCAACACTGCCGAGTTTAATGACTATGCTTCGCGCGATATGCGTCTTAGGCCTAACGCCGCACGCTATGAATGCGGCACGCTGAACACAGTGGGATGCTACGGCTTACGCGCGTCCATCGATTTTCTTCTGGAAATCGGGATTCCCGATATCGCGCAAGCAGTGCTTCGCCGCGCGAACGGAATTGCATGGGGCTTACAGCAGGCAGGATGCGAAGTGCTCGGCACTCGCAATCCGGAAAACAGCGCGGGGATTGTCAGCTTCCGCAAAACGGATGAGAACTATCTGGTAACGATGCGACGTTTAAAGCAGGCGCGAATCATGGCTGCGCCGCGCCAGGGGTGGGTGAGGGTCTCACCCCACTTCCACACAACGCCGGCCGAAGCCAAGGCGTTGCTGGAAGCGGTGCAGAGTTAAATTATGTTACGGGATAACGATGGTCTGGCCGGCGCGAATCTTGTCGGCGTCGGGAATCGCTTCTTTGTTCGCGTCGATAATCTTCGTGTATTCGGAGGCCTTACCGTAAAAACGCTGCGAAATGCCGGAAAGCGTATCGCCGGGCTGAATGGTATAGGTGCGCTGGCTGCTTGCGGCGGCCGCGCTCGAAGTGTGTGCCGCTTCGGGCGACACCGAAATGTCCGCCGTCAGATCGGAGAATGTCGAATCCACAAGCTTGATCTGGTTCCAGACTTCGTTCTTGATCTCCTCGGAAGGCGCGACGCCCTGTATGTATAGCTTGCTTCCCTCCATGTTGACGTGGTGTAATTGCACGCCTTTCTGGGAGATGGTGTTCAGCACCGATTGATACTTCGACTTGAGTGTTTCCAGTTGATCTGCCATAAGTTGAGAACTCCGGATCTTAACCTAGCAACAACAGGGCCACCCTACTCCTCGCGCAGGATTTCGAGTGGCTTCTGTCCAAGAATCCGAAAACTGGCCAACCATCCCGCCACGTTCGCAACCGCCGCCGTGAGCACGATGCACACCACGTTCGGCACCACGTCGAAACGCACCGGAGCATCCAGGAGACGATGAAGCAGGATATTCGCAAAGCCGGTCGCCAGCAGGCTTCCCATCAGGCCGGCCACCACGCCCAGCACCACGAACTCCACCGAGAAAATCTCCGCCACCTTCCGTCGAGTCGCGCCAATGGTTTTCAGAATCACCACCTCGCGCACGCGCCGGAAGCGTGTGCCCGCGATGCTAGAGGCAAGAATCACTGCGCCGGCCAGAATCGCAAACGCCGAGATGAACCGGATCACCAGCGAGATCTGGTCCACCACGTCCTGCACAATCTGCAACACATCCGCAACATTCACCACCGTCACCGTGGGGAACTGGTGATAGATCGCTCGCTGCAATTCCGGCACAGCCGGTGGCCGAACGCGCAAGCTGCCGTAATAGATCATCGGCAGCCCGTCCAGCGAACCGGGGCTGAAGAAGAATTCGATCCGCGAGTTCAAGCGGATGGATTCCGTCCTGTGAATCGCCGCCACCGTCACCGGAATGTCACGGCTCGCCGTCGACCACACTACCTGCGTGCCCGGCTTCAGGCCCATCACCTTCGAGGCTTCCTCCGAAACCGAGACTTGCGGCGAAGCAGTTGCGCCGCGCCAGAAGGTTCCCGCGATCACGCGCGTATGAGGCGGCAGCGCGTCCGCGATGGACACCGCAACGGTGGACGCGTAGCGCCGGGATACGCCCTTCAACTCGCTGCGAACCACCGCCTTCCCATTCACGGCGGTGATCCGCGCGGCGACGGTTCCTACAGTCTCGGGCTTACCTTCAACGCCCTTCTGCCGCCCGATCAGGTCCATCACCGCGTCTCGATTGCGCGGCGTCATGTCCAGCAGGAACACGTTCGGCATTCCCGGCGGCGCGCTCTTCACCATCTCCGAAAGCAGCCCGCGTTGCACCAGATACACGGTCAGCGTGAACATCACGCCAATGCCCAGCGCGACCAGCGCCGATTGCGCGTGGTTGCCGGGCCGGTACAGATTCGCGATGCCATGCCGCAGCGCCGGCCGCAGCCGTTGCGCTCCCGCCCGGCTGATCCAGCGCAGCAGTTTCAGCAGCCCCCAAGCCACCAGCGAAAGTGCCGCGACGCTGCCCGCAAGCCCCGCAACGAACCACGCTCCCATCTGCCACGAGTTACTCAGCCAACCCGCAACAGTCCCGATCCCGATCAGGATGGCAAGTGTCGCCAGCGCCGAATCGCGCCAGTCCGCCAGCTTCTCGCGCCAAGGCTTTGCCGGCGCGGTCTCCACCATGTCGCGCCGGAAAATCAACCCCGGACGGATGTGCTTGATCGAGAGCAGCGGCGGCAGCGTGAACAGCAGCGTACACAGCAGCGCCACTGCAATCCCCTGCCCCGCCGTCACGAAATCCCAAGGCACATCCGCGCTCACGCTGAAATACCGGCTGATGAAAAAGGGGAACGCGCGCTGCACCGCCAGGCCGAACAGCACGCCGATAATGCCGCCTGCCAAGCCAAGCCCCGCCGTCTGGATCACATAGATCCAAACGATCTGCCACGACCGCGCACCCAGGCACTTCATCACCGCGATGCTGTCCATCTTCTGCGCCAGGTGCGCGCGAATCGCGGTCGCCACGCCGAGCGCGCCGACAATCAGGGCGATCAGGCTCACCAAACTCAAGAACGTGGTCGCGCGTTCGAGGCCGGTTTCAATCGCCGGATTCGTCTGTCGAAAATCGGTAATCAGCGCTTCCGGAAACTGCCGCTTCAGTTCTTCTCGCACGCGCTCCACATCGGGCCCCGGCGTCGGGATGCGAAACAGGAATCGCTCGGAAGCCCGGCTGCCCGCAATCATCAAGCCCGCCCGCTCCAAGCCATCGCGCGAGAGCAAAATACGCGGCCCGACATTCAGCGACCCGGACATACGATCGGGCTCGCTCTCCGTACGCCCGGCGATACGAAACTCCTGTCCACCCAGGCGCAGCGAATCGCCTGGTTTCAGATTCAGCCGCAGCAGCAGGTCTTCAGAAACCGCGCATGCCTCGCGAGTCAACGCCGTCGCAAGCGCGGCCGGCGGGTTGAGCTTGACACTGCCATAGAAGGGGTACACCTTCGGGTCCACTGCCTTGACCGAAACCAGAACCGGCGGCAGATCGGGCGAGCCCGACGCCATGGTGATGGTCTCCGTGATCCACGTGCGGCGGATGCCTTGCGCTTCCAGCTTCGTCATCGCCGCCGCTTGCGCCGCCGAGGGAAGTGCGAATACGCGCACCGACAGATCCGCCGCCATCAGCGTGCGCGCCTCGCGCAGCAGCACAGATTGGAACGCCCGGCTGAACCCGCGCACGCCCGTCAGCGATGCCACGCCAAGAGCAACCGCCAGAATCACGAAGGTGAACTTCGCCGCCGATGCGCGCGATTCGCGCCACGCGATATTAGCGAACGTGCGAAATTGGCTGCGCATCGCTCTCCAACGCCTCAGTCGCTACCGGAGGCCCATCGTCGCTGATGATGATTCCATCGCGCAGTACAATGCGCCGGTCGGCGTGGCGCGCCAGTTCCGCATCGTGCGTCACCAGCACCAGCGTGGTGCGCTCATGACGGTTCAGATCGATCAGCAGTTGCAAAATGTGCGAGCCGTTCGCGCTATCCAGGTTGCCCGTCGGTTCGTCGGCCAGCAGAATGGGCGGCTGCACCATGAATGCGCGAGCCAGCGCGACACGCTGCTGTTCGCCGCCCGAAAGCTGCACCGGATAATGGCCCTTGCGCGGGGTGAGGCCCACGCGCTCCAGCAGTTCGAGCGCGCGTGCGTTCGCGCCTTGCAGCCGCCCGGTAAGCTCCGCCGGCAGCAGCACATTTTCAAGGGCGGTGAGTGTGGGAATCAACTGGTAAGACTGAAACACGAAGCCGATCTTACGCCCGCGAACCACGGCCAGCTTGTCTTCGGCCAGGCCCGTGATGTCTTCGCCATCCAGCACCACGCGCCCCGAGGTGGGCGAATCGAGCCCCGCCAGCAGACCCAGCAGGGTACTTTTTCCGCTGCCCGAAGCCCCCATAATCGCAACGAATTGGCCCGCCGGCACATCGAAGTTTATGCCTTTCAAAATTTCGACGCTGTGCGCGCCGTTCGTAATGGTGCGGGTAAGGCCGGTGACGGAGATGATGGGCTGCGAGATAAACTTCTCCTTTCTTTTACTATGACATTGGGGCGTAAACAGATGGTTTCTATTGAATGGGCTCGAATGCTTTGTTTGTTCGCTGTAAGTACCGCGTTCGCGGCAACGCCCGATATCCGGCCCTCCGTAGTGGCCTTTGGCGATAGTCTTTCGGCCGGTTTCGGCGCGGAAGCCGGAAAGAGCTATCCGGATTACCTGCAGAAGCTGCTCGATTCGAACGGCTACAAGTACCGCGTCATCAATGCCGGCGTGAGTGGTGACACCTCAAGCGACGGCGTGGAGCGGATGCGGGACATCGTCGCCGCGCATCCAGCCGTGGTGATTGTGGAATTCGGCGGCAACGATGGCCTGCGCGGTCAACCTGTTGCAGGCACGAAAGCGAACCTGGAGCAGATGATCGTGACGCTACAAAAAACCGGCGCGAAGGTGGTGCTGGCCGGCATTACCCTGCCGCGCAATTACGGCCCGGAATACATTCGCTCCTTCGACAATATCTATACCGATTTGGCAAAGCGGTACAAAGTGGTTCTGGTTCCTTTTCTGCTGCAGGGTGTCGCGGCCGCAGCGCCGGGGCTGATGCAGAAGGACAGCATCCATCCCACGGCGGCGGGCAATGAAAAAGTGGCGGCTACCGTGTACAAGTATCTGGCGCCGGTGTTGAAGAAATGACGAGCGCTGGTCCACGCCTGTGATGAGGGTTTCGTGATTGTCGCACTAACCGCTAGACTGCAAGTATGTCTCTTGTTGTCGTCGGCTCCGTCGCGTATGACGGCGTTGAAACTCCTCATGGCAAGGTGGACCGCATACTCGGCGGCGCCTGCACTTACATCGCGCTGTCCGCGAGCTATTTTACTCATACCCGCATCGTCGGCGTGGTGGGCGACGATTTTGCGCCCGAAGATACCGAGTTCCTGCGCAGCCGGGGCATCGATCTGGAAGGCCTGGAACACGTTCCCGGTAAGACCTTTTTCTGGAAGGGCAAATATTCGCCCGACATGAACGATCGCGAAACACTCGCCACTGACCTGAACGTGTTTGCCGATTTTCAACCGAAGCTTCCGGCGAGTTATCGCGAAGAGCCCTACCTGTTGCTCGGCAACATTCAACCGGAATTGCAGCTCGATGTGCTCAAGCAGATGCGCAAACCCAAGCTGGTGGGCGGCGACACCATGAATTACTGGATTGCCGACCATCGCGAAAAACTTCTGCCCACCATTCGCGAATGGGATTTTCTGCTGATCAACGATAGCGAAGCGCGCATGCTTTCGGGTGAGCACAATCTTCTGAAAGCCGCCGCCGCGATTCATGCCATGGGCCCGCATACCCTGGTCATCAAGCGCGGCGAATACGGTGCCCTGCTCTTCGCGCGCGGCCGCCACTTTATGGTGCCGGGTTATCTGCTGGAGGAAGTTTTCGATCCCACTGGCGCGGGCGATTGCTTTGCGGGTGGCTTCATCGGTTACTTGGCCAGCCGTGGCGTCTCGCCCACGCGCGGCGAAATTGAAGAGTCGGATTTGCGCCGCGCCGTAATTTACGGATCGGTAATGGGGAGCTTCTGTTGTGAAAAATTCGGGCCGGACCGCTTCAGGACGCTCTCGCGTGCGGAGATCGACGAGCGGTTCCACGAATTCAAAACCTGCACCGATTTCTAAGGCGGCCGTCCTCGCTGTCGCACTCTTCACCGCGCTGTGCGGCGCTGCGGCGGTCTGGTTCTTCTTCGCGAACGGTTCGCTGCTCTACTACGGCGACGCCGAAGCGCACCTGAACATTGCGCGCCGCGTGCTGGATTCGCGCACTCCCGGCTATGACCAACTGGGCACGGTATGGCTGCCGTTGCCGCACATCCTGATGATCCCGTTCGCGCGCGATCTTGAGTTGTGGCGCACGGGTCTCGCGGGGTCCATTCCTTCCGCGGCGTGCTTCGTTTTGGCCGCGTGTTTCTTCTTCAGCGGCGCACGGCGCGCCACCGGCAACACCGCGGCAGCCATCACGGCGACCGCCATCTTCGTGCTGAACCCGAACGCGCTCTACCTGCAATCCACCGCCATGACGGAGCCCATCTTCTTCGCGGCATTTTGCGGGCTATTCTATGCCACCGCAGCCTTCGCCGAAACGCGCCGGCCGCGCTTTGTCGTGCTGGCGGGTCTGTGCGGGGCTGCCGGAACGCTGATTCGCTACGAGGGCTGGTTCCTGCTTCCGTTCGCTGCGCTGTTCTTTTGCGTCACCGCGCAGGAGCGCAAGCTTCGTGCCGCGCTCGTCTTCAGCGCCATTGCCGGAATTGGCCCTTTGCTCTGGCTGGCGTACAACTATTGGGTTTTCGGCAACGCGCTCGAATTCTATAACGGGGCCGGCTCTCCGCGCGCCATCCAAGGCGGCAAGCCCTACCCCGGGCTGCACGATTGGCGTGTGGCCGCGCAGTACTATTTCACAGCCGCTCGCCTCAATCTCGGCACGCCGCTCTACTGGGCCGCTTGGATTTGCCTGCCCGCCGCTCTGTTGCGCCTCCGGCGAATGGCGTGGCCGGTGCTGCTGCTGCTCTTGCCTGCAATCTTCTATCTATGGAGCATGCATTCTTCCGGCGGCACGCCCATCTTTGTACCGTCGCTGATGCGCTCCTGGTACAACACCCGCTATGGTCTGGTGTTGCTGCCGTTCGCGGCATTCGCGTGCGCCGCGTTAGTTGCCGTGCTACCCGCATCGTGGCGCAGCATCGGCGCGGCGGTGTTGATTCTGGTTTGCGCAGGGCAATGGCTGCTCTTCCCCAGGCCGGAAAGTTGGGTGACGTGGAAGGAATCGCAGGTGAACTCCGAATCGCGGCGCGCGTGGACTTCGCAGGCCATCGCCAAACTTGCACCCGCATACAAACCGGGCCAGACCGTCTATTCAACCGCTGGCGACGTGATGGGCATCTATCGCCGCATGGGCATTCCTTTTCGCGACGTGCTCACCATCGACAACGGGCCGCTCTATCAAGCCGTGACCGTGCGTCCCGATCTGTTTCTATGGACGCGTTGGGCCGTTTGTTTCGCCGGTGACGACACGCAGACTACAGTCGACAAAGCCCGGCTCAGCGGCCTCGATTACGAATTGAAGCACGACATTGTCGTGCCCAACGCGCCAGTGCTGCAGATCTACAGGCGCTCTCCGCAAGCTCCGAACATACTCCCATGACTCTTGTCCCTTTTACGAAAGCTCACGGCGCAAAGAACGATTTTCTGCTGACCTGGCGCCAGGACGCGCCACAAGAAGACATGCCCCATTTGGCGCGCGCCATCTGCGACCGCTACACCGGCGTGGGCGCCGATGGGTGGATGCTGGTGGACGACAAGCCTTCGATTGAGCTTTACAATTCCGATGGCAGCAAGCCGGAGCTATCGGGTAACGGCACACGTTGCGCAGCTGCATTTCTGATCGCACACGGAGTGGCAGGCGAGACGTTTTCCATCGCCACCGGCGCGGGCCCGAAGCACCTGAAGCTGCTACGCCGCGAAGGGCCTGAGTATTGGTTCCAGATGGATATGGGCACTCCTATGTTCGAAGAAGAACGGACGCAAGTGGAAGGCTTGGACGCGACCCTTGTCAACGTGGGCAACCCGCAATGCGCGGTCATGGTGGAGCACTTCGATTTCGATTGGCGGGCCGCCGGCGCCAAGATCGAAAGCAACTCGCGCTTTCCGAAACGCACCAACGTATCGTTCGTCCGGGTAGCCGGGCCGAACACCATCGACGTTCGTTTCTGGGAGCGAGGTGCGGGTGAGACGAACAGTTCCGGTACCGGTTCCACGGGGGCGTTCGCGGCGGCGGTCAAGCGGGGCTTCATCCGCAGCCCGGCTCGCGTGCTGACTCCCGCGGGCCCGCTCGATCTGGAATGGAACGCGACGATTCTGCTTACAGGCCCCACCGAGATCGTAGCCGAAGGGAAATTTCACTATGAGAAGATGCGATAGATGATTAGCGAATTGCTGGCCCGGAAAATCCAATCGCGGACCGCGCGTGTAGGGATTGTCGGGCTTGGCTATGTCGGACTACCGCTCGCCGTGGAATACGCCAAAGCCGGGTTTCCCGTGACGGGCATCGATCTGAGCACGTCGAAAGTTGACCGCGTGAATGCGGGCGAATCTTACATCGCCGACATTCACGAAGGTGAATTAAAGCCGCTGGTGGATGCCGGAAAACTGCGCGCCACTACCGATTTTTCGGTCATCGCGGATCTGGACACCGTAAACATCTGCGTGCCTACTCCGCTGCGTAAAACGAAGGACCCGGACATGAGTTACATCGTGGCCGCCACGCAGGAAATTGCCCGTTACTTCCACAAGGGCATGTTGATCATTCTCGAAAGCACCACCTATCCCGGCACCACGGATGAGCTGGTGCTGCCCATGCTCGAAAAGAGCGGCCTGAAGGTGGGCGAAGACTTCTTCCTGTGCTTCTCGCCGGAGCGCGTGGACCCGGGCAATGCCAAGTTCCAGACGCGCAATATCCCGAAAGTAGTGGGCGGCACGACAGCGGCCTGCACCGAAATCGGGCGGACATTTTACGCGCAGGCGCTGGAACATGTTGTGCCGGTGAGTTCCACGCAGGTAGCCGAAATGGTGAAGCTGCTGGAGAACACGTTCCGCATGATCAACATCGGCCTGGTGAATGAAATCGCCATCATGTGCGATGGCATGGATATCAATGTATGGGAAGTGATTGAGGCCGCGGCCACCAAGCCTTTCGGCTTCATGCCGTTCTATCCGGGGCCTGGTTTGGGCGGACATTGCATCCCTATTGACCCTTTCTATCTTTCATGGAAATCGAAGCAGGCCGGCATTGAAGCGCGCTTTATTGAGCTGGCTGGCAACATCAATGGACAGATGCCGCACTTCGTTGTGGCTAAGATTCAGAACGCGCTGAACGATCATTCGAAGCCGGTCAAAGGCTCGTCGATTCACATCTACGGCGTGTCGTATAAGCGCGATATCGACGATGTGCGCGAATCGCCGGCGATCGATATCATGCTGCTGCTTTTGAGGCGCGGCGCGAAGATCACGTATACAGACCCGCATGTGCCCTCCATGAGGCTGGAGGAAGTGGAATTTAAGAGCCAGGACGATTTCAGCGGCGCCGATTGCGTGGTGGTGGTGACGGACCATTCCGCTTTCGATTATGGCGCTGTCCTGGAGCAGGCCAAGCTGATTGTGGACACCAGAAACGCGTTCAAGAACGTACACTCCGACAAAATTGTGCGGTTGTGATCCGGCTGCCGATTTGACTTCCGGTTGAGTTCGGGAGGAAGATTCAAGCATAAGAGGTATTCCAATGCGTTTCGCGAACGTTGCCGTTCTGCTTCTCTGTTCCGGTTTCACTGCCACAGCGCAAACCATTATTTCCGCTCATTCGGGCACGGTGCATCTTGCCGAGGGCGCCGTCTCTATCGATGGCAAGCCGGTTGTGCAGAAGTTTGGCACCTTCCCTGAATGGAAAGAAAAATCTGAGCTGCGCACCGAACAGGGCCGTGTAGAAATTCTGCTCACTCCGGGTGTGTTTCTGCGCGTCGGTGAGAACAGCGCAGTGCGGATGCTGGACAACCGCCTCAGCGCCACTCGCGTGGAGCTAGTCTCCGGACAAGCCGTGGTGGAATCGGACGACCCGATGAAAGAGAACGCCGTCACACTGGTGTTCGGCGATTACGAAGTACGCGTTCGCAAGAGTTCTGTGTTCGCGATAGAGAGTTCGCCGGCGCAGTTAAAGGTCTATCACGGTGAAGCTTCGGTGGCATATCAGGGCAACGTAGTGAATGTGAAATCGGGCCGCTTGCTGCCGTTCACGGCTGCATTGGCCATGGAAAAGTTCGATGCGAAGGAAGGCGATGCGCTGACCCGTTGGAGCCGGCGCCGTAGCGAATATGTCGCGGCTGCGAATATGTCGTCCGCAAAGTCGCTGAAGGATAACGGATCTTCGTGGTCCGCGGGCAACTGGTACTACAACCCGTATTACTCCATGTACACCTATATTCCAGGGCGCGGTGTGAGCTGGAGCCCCTATGGGTTCGGTTATTTCAGCCCGTATTCGGTGTATGGCTACCTGCCTTACAACAACGGATATGGCAACAGCTATTACGGGAATGGTAACTACAACGCAGGTGGCGGATTGAACGCCGGCCGCGCGGGCGATCAGAGCGGTTCGTTCGGACGCAGCGCGAGCGTGGGCCTGAACCAGAGCGCGGCCGCCAGCAACACCGGTGGCTTCGGCCGGGGCAATAGTTCCCTGGGCTCGGGCGGCAGCGCACCCGCGGCTAGCCCTTCGGCCGGAACGTTCTCCGGCGGCGCTAACGTGGGCGGCGGTAGCCGTGGCGTGAAGTAATCAGCGCAGATTCTGTTCGAAGAATTCGGTAATCGATTCCAGCAGGTGACGCCGCACGGGGCCTGTCACGCCGTGTGCTTTCTGTGGATAGATCAGCATTTGAAATTTGCGGTTGGCTTTTTCCAATGCGTCGGCCATCTGCAGCGTGTTCTGGAAGTGGACATTGTCATCTTCCATGTTGTGAATGATCAGTAGTTTTGCTTTTAGGGCACCAGCGCTGTTGACCGGGGAGCTTTTCGCATAGCCTTCGGCATTTTCGGAAGGCAGCCCCATATAGCGTTCCGTGTAGATGGTGTCGTAGTTGCGCCAGCTTGTGACGGGCGCTCCGGCCACTCCGGCGCGGAACAAATCGGGCGCATGAGTGAGCGCGTACAGCGTCATATAGCCGCCATAGCTCCAGCCGTAAAGGCCAATGCGCGCGGTGTCGGCGAAGTGCAGCGTCTTCAGATAATCGATGCCGGCTTTCTGGTCTTCCAATTCGAGTGCGCCCAGGTTGTGATAGACCTGCGCCTCCCAAAGGTGACCGCGCCCTGCCGAACCACGGTTGTCGACCTGCCAGACGATGAAGCCTTTGTGCGCCAGGGCCTGGTCCCAATCGATACCGGCCCAGGCGTTGGTAACGGTCTGCGCATGCGGTCCCCCATAGACCATACAGATCACCGGATACTGCTTCTTCGGATTGAAATGCTGCGGCTTGATCATACGCGCGAAGAGTTGCGTACCGTCCGACGTGCGGAAGTTGTGCAGCTCCGTGGGCAGCACTTCGAAATCGCGCTCGGGTGCGCGGTCGGCTTCGCGAAACACCGCAAGCTGTTTGCCGGAGCTATCGTGCAGCGTGGTTTCGGGCGCGGTCTTCAGGCTGGAATAGGTATCCAGGTAGGTATCGCCGGTGGGCGATGCGGAGATGGCATGTGTGCCTTCGGCGGAAGTCAGGCGGCGCTTGCCGGTGCCGTCGAAGTTGACGGAATAGAGTTGGCGCTCAAGCGGGCTCGCTTCCGAAGAAAGGTAGAGAATGCGTTTCGCTGCTTCATCGATGGCGGCCACGCGCGTCACTTCCCATTCACCGCGCGTGAGTTGACGGTCCAGCGTGCCATCGGGCTTATAGAGGAACAGATGACGGAAGCCTCCCTCGCGTTCGCTGCTCCAGAGGAATCCGGAGCCATCGTGGAGAAACTGCGGGCCATCGTTCACGTTGACCCAGGCGCGGTCCTCTTCATGGATGACGGTGCGGGATTGGCCGGTGGCGGTTTCGGCGAAGAGCAGGTCCACGCGGCTTTGGGTGCGGTTCAGTTTCTCGACCGCGATGCGGTCGCTCGAAGGCAACCAATCGACTCGTGCAATCAGATGGTCGCGCGTTTCGCCCAGGTCCATCCACTTGGTGCCGCCGCCGGCTGCGGGGATGATGCCAACACGCACATCGGCGTTCGGGTCGCCCGGCTTGGGGTAGCGTTCCGGTTCCAGCACGCCGCGCGTGTTCAGCAGGCTCACTTGCGGGAAGACCGGCTCATGGCTGATGTCCATCTGCAGGAACGCGATGGAGCGGCTGTCGGGCGACCACCAGTGCGCGGTGCCCAGCGAGAGCTCTTCGGGGTAGACCCAATCGAGCTCGGCATTCAGCAGAGTGTCGGAGCCATCGCTGGTCAGGCGGGTGACAGCTTTCGATGCGATGTCGAGCACGTAGAGATCGTGCGCGCGGCGGAAGGAGACTTTCAAGCCATCGGGAGAGAGTTTCGGATCCTGCTCCACTTCCGCTGTGTGCGTGAGGGCGTCGAACTTGCCTGTCGCGGTATCGAGAGTGAACAGGTCGCCAGTGGCGCTCACCAGCATGCGGTCCCCGGTGGGGAACCATTGCTGCGATTGGGAACTAACGCGGCGATTGGTCCAATCGGCAAGCTCCGGAGTGACCGGTTTCAGGGCGGCATCGTCCAAAGCCTTCCAGGCAATCACGTCGCGGCGCTTACCTGTGGCCGTTTCGTAGAGCCAGAGCTTACCGGCTTCGGTGTAGGCGAACCGCTTGCCATCGGGAGCCCAGGTGACGGCGCCGGCCCGGCGGGTGGGCCGCGCATTGATGACGTCGTTAATGGTGACTGGCTTTTTCGCCGCGAAGACAAGGCAAGCGGTAAGCGAAAACGTGAACAGGAAGCGAGACATGAATTGCTCCATTGTACTTTCGGTGAAAATGGAGGGATGCGCTATCTATGGCTTCTGCTCATTGTTCCCGCCTCTTTGTGCGCCGATCAGGTGACCTTAAAGAATGGCGATCGGGTGACCGGTGAGATTGTGAAGAAGGATGAGAAGACTCTGACGGTGAAGAGCGAGTTCATGGGCACGCTGACAGTGCCGTGGGAACAGGTTGCCACGGTGACGGCTTCGGCGCCCTTGACGGTGGTGCTGAAGGATGGCAAGCAGGAGCAATCGACCCTCGAGAAAGTGGAGCCGGCGCAGATCGTGACCATTCGCAATGCGGCGGAGCAGCGGATGTATGAACGGCTGCTGCATCCGCGTTTGTATGAGTTGTGGCTGGGGACGGGGACATTTGGCATTGCGGGGACGACGGGAAATTCGCAGACGCGCGTGATCAACGCGGCGCTGGCGGCCGCGCGCGTCACGCGGCACGATAAGACCAGCGTGCATTTGGATGCGATCAAATCGACAAGCGTGGTGGACGGCTTGAAATCCGACACGGCGCAAGCGATTCGTGGAGGACTGGCGTATGAGCGGAACGTGGGGCCACGGCTGTTTTTGAACGCGTTCAACGATTACGAATACGATAAGTTTCAGAACCTTGATTTGCGGGCGACCTTCGGCGGCGGCCTGGGTCTGCATGTGTGGAAGCGTGAGCGGGGATTTCTGGATGTGCTGGGCGGTGGCGATTACAACCGCAGCCGCTATGGCGCGAGCACAAGCGCCAAGGCTTACACGCAGAGCTCGGCTGAGTTTTTCTGGGGCGACGATTTCGCTTATAAGCTGCGGCCTTCGACCGCGTTCACGCAGACCTTCCGGATGTTTAACAACCTGACGCAGACTGGTAACTACCGGGTGAATGGCGATATCGGCGTGAACACACGGATCATGAAATGGCTGACCTGGAACATCGCGCTGAGCGACCGGTACCTGAGCAACCCGGCGCCGGGGCGGAAGACGAACGACCTGATTTACACGACAGGCCTGGGCATCGCGTTTTCACTCAGGTAGCGCTCGGTGTGTATGCGGTGGTGGTACTGGCGCTGTTGGGCGTGCGTCCGCTGTGGGCGGATGAACTGCTGCAGTTGACCGGCGCTCGCGGTAGGACGTGGGGCGCCGTGATTCACTGGGCACAGGTGCTTCCCGGAGGCGCGCCGCTGCCGCTTTTGCTGCAGAAGCTTGCGGTGATGGCTTTCGGGTGGAGTAACTGGGCGGTAAGGTTGCCGGCCGCGCTGTTTGGGATTGGTGCTGCGGTGGTGTTCGCCCGGCTTGCGCGGGGGAACCGAATTGCGCTGCTGATGTTCATGGCGATGCCGATTTTGTTGCGCTATGCGATGGAAGGCCGCATGTATTCGCAGGCGCTGTTCTTTGTGCTGCTGGCTTGGGACGCGCGTTCACGGTGGGTGCGAGTTGCTGCGTGTGTAGCGGCAGTTTATTCAAGCCCGTTTGCGATTTTCCCGCTGTTGGCGATTGAGCTCGCGGGCGCGCTAGTGGCGGGTGCGGCTTTCGTGCCTTGGTGGCTGATGCAGCGTGGTGTTCAGGCGGCGCAGGGTTCGATGTCGGTTTACCAGTTTGCTTGGAGGCAGGTTTCGCCGCTGATCGCATTGCGCGAGTTCACTGGCGGTGGTTATTGGTGTGGAGTGCCTTTTCTGGCGATGGTGGCGTTGGGGTGGCGGGGCTTGGCTGGGGGTATGGTGGCAGCCTCTGTGGTGGGACCTGTTTTGGCCGATGCTATCGCGGGCTATTTCTTCGCCGCGCGGCAGTGGTTGTTTGCTTTGCCGGCGATGATTTTGGCGTCGGGCAGTAAGCCGCATCGCGTGCTGTTGTGCGTGTTCTTCGCGGGAGCATTGGGTAAGGACATCCGGCAGACGTTCTTCGCTACGGAGAATTGGGGCGCGGCTGCAAAGGCGATTCGGGCTGAGCTCTCCGGCGGCGGTTGCCTGGTGGTTGTGCCTGCGGAGCAGCTTGCTTACTACTCTTTCTACGTGCCGGAGCTCGCGGCGCGAGTCTGTGAGCCGGTGCATACGGGGGCGGTGGTGATTGCGGCTAGCCCTTATACGGACTCGGCGGAAGAGCGGCGGCAGCTCATGGGCGTCGCCGTGAGCAAGGCGCGCGTAGTGGGGACGATGCGGATTACGACCGGCAGCTATTCCAGGTAATCGAGCAGCCGTTGGCGGACCTTGGCGGCGTTCTCATTATCGGTGGCGACGACGAGCACGGTGTCGTCGCCGGCAATGGTACCGGCCACTTCAGGCCAGTCTTCGTTATCGAGCGCCACGGCGATGATGCTGGCATGGCCAGGGTCTGTCTTTAGCACCACCTGGTTTTGCGCAAGCCTCGCATCGCGCAGAAAATCGGCAAGCAGACCGCCCAAGGGAGGCGTGGTTTCGTCGGCTTCGGAGCGGCGCATTTCCTGGTAGCCGCCGCCGGTCTTGAAGAGCTGCAGCTCGCGCAGATCGCGCGAGAGGGTGACCTGGGTGGCGCTGATGCCAACAGCTTTCAGTTCCGTTGCGAGTTCATCCTGCGTGCAAATCTCTTTGGCGCGGATGAGCTTGAGGATCTGGCCCTGGCGATAGCTCTTGCTCATACTTCTGTCATAACGCCGCGCGTGCGGCTTGGAGCGCTTCCGCGACAGCTTTCGGGCCGGTGCCACCTTTCACTTCGCGAGTGGCCATGCCGTTCTTCGGATCGAGGAACGCGGCGATCTGCGGAGTGAATTCAGGCGCGAAGGCGTGGAGCGATTCGGCGGTCCAATCGCTGGGCTTCTTGCCTTGCAGGACCAGCTTGCCGACAAGCTGATGCGCCTGGTGGAAGGGGACGCCGGAGCGCGCGAGGGCTTCGGCTAAATCTGTCGCGACAGTCCAACTAGCTTCGGCGGCGGCTTCGGGGACGGCCGGTTTCAGGGTGACGGATTCGGCGGTGGCGACGGCCATTTCAAGCGACCCTGCGAGTTGATCGGCAGCCATGAAGAGAGGCTGCTTGTCTTCCTGCATGTCGCGGTTATACGTCATGGGCAGGCCCTTGATGGTGATCATGAGCGCGTTGAGCGCGCCGATGACGCTGCCGCATTTGCCGCGAATGAGCTCGAGCGAATCGGGATTCTTCTTCTGCGGCATCAGGCTGGAGCCGCTGGTGACACCGTCGCCGAGTTCGATCCAGCCGAACTCTTCGGAGCTGTAGAGAATCCAATCTTCGGCGAGGCGGCTGAGGTGGAGCATGGTGGTGCTGGCGGCGTAGAGGAAGTCGAGCACGAAATCGCGGTCGGCGGAAACGTCAAGCGAGTTGGTGGAGACGCGCGCGAATTCGAGATCGCGGGCGATGGCTTCGCGATTGAAAGGGAAGCCGCTACCGGCGAGGGCGCCGCTGCCAAGGGGCAGAACATCGATGCGCGCGCGAGCCTGCTGAAAGCGTTCGCGATCGCGGTTGAACATGTCGAAATACGCGAGCAGGTAATGCGGCCACAGCACGGGCTGTGCGCGGCGCATATGTGTGAAGCCGGGGATGATGGCGGCGGGGTACTTTTCGGCTAGCGCGAGAAGAGCGCTGAGCCAGGCTTTCAGAAGGGCGTCGACACGGTCGCATTCGTCACGAAGCCACAGGCGCGTATCGAGCGAGACCTGTTCATTGCGCGAGCGGCCGGTGTGGATTTTGTCGGCTACGGCGCCGGACTTTTCCTTCAGCTTGCGGATGACCAGGGTGTGGACATCTTCATCGGTGGCGCCTTCGTAGAACGCGGGAGTCTTAGCCTCGTCGCGAATTTTGACCAGGGCGTCGAAGATCTTGCCGCGCTCTTCGGCGGTGAGGATGCCGATGTCTTCAAGAGCGCGGGCGAAGGCTTGGGAGCCGCGGATATCGGCGTCAATCAGGCGGCGATCGAAATGGAGTGAGCCGGAGAAGCGTTCGAAAACTTCAGATGGACCGGTTTCGAAACGGCCTCCCCAGAGCTTCACTTTGCGTCCTTGTGGGCGGCTTGCAATTGCAGCGCGCGCACCTGAATGGGAAGCCCGATCAGGTTGATGAAGCCGCGAGCATCCTTCTGGTCATAATCGGCGCCCATGGTGAAGCTGGCGATGGACATGGAGTACAGCGAGTACGGCGATTTGCGGCTGACGGGCTGCAGGTTGCCTTTATAGAGACGCAGCGTGACTTCGCCCGTGGTGGTTTCGCTGACCGTGGTGAAGAAGGCATCGAGCGCTTCGCGCAGGGGCGTGAACCAGAGTCCGTTGTAGACCATCTCCGCGTAATCCAGCGCAAGGCGCTGCTTGTAATGCGATGTGTTCTTGTCGAGCGTGAGCGCTTCGAGCTCCCGATGGGCGGCCATGATGAGCGTGCCGCCGGGAGTTTCATAGCAGCCCCTGGACTTCATGCCGACGAAGCGGTTCTCTACCAGATCGATGCGGCCGATGCCGTTTTCGCCGGCGATGCCGTTCAGCTTTTCGAGCAGCGCGACGGGCGGCAGGGTTTCGCCGTTGACCGAAACAGGGTTGCCCTTTTCGAAGGCGATGGTGACATCGGTGTGCTTATCCGGCGCTTGTTCGGGGCTCTTGGTGAGCATCCAGACTCGGTCTGAAGGAGCATTCGCGGGGTCTTCGAGCTCGGCGCCTTCGTGAGAGATGTGCCAGATGTTGCGGTCGCGGCTATAGATCTTTTCGGCGGATTGCTGGATGGGCACGTTGTGCGCGGCCGCGTATTCGAGCGCGTCTTCACGGCTGACGATGTCCCACACGCGCCAGGGAGCGATGACGGGGAGGTGAGGCGCGAGAGCCTTATAGGTGAGTTCGAAGCGGACCTGGTCGTTACCTTTACCGGTGCAGCCGTGGGCGAGGGCGTCGCAGCCTGTTGCGAGCGCGACCTCGACCTGCTTCTTCGCAAGCAGGGGGCGCGCGATGCTGGTGCCGAGCAGATATTTGTGCTCATAGATGCCGCCGGCGCGGACCATGCGCCAAAGGTATTCGGTGACGAATTCTTCGCGCAGATCGGCGATGAAGACTTCGTCGGCACCGGTGGCACGGGCCTTGGCTTCTAGGCCGGTGAGCTCATCGCCGCCTTGACCGATATCGCCGCAGACGGCCACGATCTTTGCGCCGGGGTAATGCTCTTTGAGCCAGGGGATGATGATGGACGTGTCGAGGCCGCCCGAATAGGCGAGTGCAATTTTCTTATAGGACATAGATTTTTGTGAAGAGGCCGCGCGTTTTAAAGGAGCATCAGCAGCAGCGCTTTCTGCGCGTGCAGCCGATTTTCGGCTTGATCGAAAACTACTGAGCGATTCGATTCGATGACTTCGGCGCCGATCTCTTCGCCGCGATGCGCGGGCAGGCAATGCATGGCCAGCGCGCCCGCCTTCGCGTGCGACAGGATTGCGGCGTTGAGCTGGAACGGGGCAAAGATGTGGCTGCGGGTTTCGGCTTCTGCTTCCTGACCCATGCTGGCCCAGACGTCGGTATAGACGGCGTCGGCGCCGAGGACCGCTTCTTCCGGCACATGGGTGACGGTGAGCGTCGAGCCTGAGAGCGTTGCCAGACCTTCGGCCTGCGCCTGAATTTCAGCGTTGGGCGTGAAGCCGGCTGGGCAGGCTAGCGCGAAATCCATACCCAGGCGCGCGGTGGTGAGCATGAGCGAATGCGCGACGTTATTGCCATCGCCCAGGAAGGCGAGCTTGCGGCCTTTGAGCGAACCGAGGTGTTCCTGTAGCGTGAGCATATCGGCCAGGGCCTGGCAAGGATGATAGACATCGGTGAGCGCGTTGATGACGGGGACGCGGGCCCAGGTGGCGAGGGCGTCCACGGTGCGCTGCGAAAACGTGCGGGCGACGATGGCGTGAACCCAGCGTTCGAGATTGCGCGCTATGTCTTCGAGCGGTTCGCGAACGCCGATGGGGCCATCCATGAAGACCGAAGTGCCGCCCATTTGTTGGACGGCAAGCTCGAAGGTGAAGCGGGTGCGCAGTGAGGGCTTTTCAAACAGCAGCGCAACCGAACGGCCGGCGGCGGCGGTTGCGTAATCGCGGGGATGGCGCTTCAGTTCGGCGGCGAGGGACAAAAGCGAATCGAGTTCGTCGTCAGAAATCTGGAGATCGCGAGTGAAATCCGGCGCGGCGATTTTGGGCGTAGCCGTGGCTGTGCTTGCCATTGTATTTTTATTCAACCACATGAATAATTACTCAGTCAAGGCGATCACGGTCTTTCCCCGGCCCAGACTGGCTGTTATCTCACCTCGATAGGCGGCATCCGCATTTTCGAATGGGACGACGGCGTTCACGATGGGGATGAGGGTTCGGGCTTGCAGCAGATTGCTGACTTTGCCGAGCTGTTCGGCGGAAGGGGTCACGATGAAGAAGGCTTCCTTAACTCGGGCGTCCGTCGAATTCTCCGCGCCGCTGGCGATGGTGACGAGACGGGCGCCTTGCGAGGTGAGGGCCCGGGAGCGCTCCAGAGTTTCGCCGCCGACCGTATCGAAGACGACATCGACGGGGTCGGCGGCTTCTTCGAAAGGGGCGGTGTTGTAATCGATGGCTCGATCGGCGCCGAGTTGGGTGACGAATTGGAGATTGCGCGCGGAGGCGGTGGCGATAACAAACGCGCCCAAGTGGCGCGCGAGCTGAATGGCGAAAGTGCCGACACCACCCGCGCCACCATGGATGAGCACGCGCTCACCTGGCTGCAGGTGAGCGTGCACGAACAGCCCCTGCCACGCGGTAAGCGCGGAGATAGGGACGGAGGCGGCTTCGGCATGGTTGAGGCAATCCGGCTTAGGCGCGATGGACGCGGGCGTGGCGAGACAGAATTCCGCGGTGGCGCCTTGCCCAAACCAATCGTTCATGCCGTAGACGGGTTGACCGATTTTCAGTTCGGTCACGCCTTCTCCGCACTGTTCGACGATGCCGGAGAACTCGTGACCGGGGATGGCGCCGGCGCGCGGGCCACCGGCTCTCGTCTTAGCGGTGCTGTACCAATTCAGTTCGGTCTGGATCACACCAGCGGCGGCTATACGGATCAGGACTTCGCCTGCGCCGGGTTGTGGGATGGGAGCTTCGAACATCTGAAGCGCCAAGCCTTGCGGCCCGGCTACTACACGCATGGCTCTCATGCTCTAGAAGGCGGCGCGCCGGCGTCTGCCGCTCATGAGGTAACAATCGGCGCGGGGCTGCAACAGGGGATCGGTGGAAGGGGCGATGCCTTCTACGCGCGGGAGCGGATCGAAGATGATATGCCGTTGTTCGGCTTCGTTGTCCGGAGCGACGGAATCGAGCTGGACGATGCCGAACTCAACTTGTGAGCGATCGCCGGACCACTGGACCGTGGCATCGTCAACGACGTCGCCGGGGCCCGCAACCTGGACGATGATACGGAACTTTACAGGGCCGTTGGCCAGGCGTTCACGAATTTCTTCGAACAGATAATCGGGGCCTTGCTGAGCGGCGGCGGACGGCTCAAGATAGCCGGATTCATCGTATGCATTGACTGGGCAGATGCGATAGCGGCCGAACTCGACGACAGTGCGGCCCTGGTCGCTCTTGGTGCTGAAGCCATAAGAACTGACGGCGTAGAACGATTCGTTCGCAAAGCTGGCTGGCTGGGGTTTGGGAGTCTGGATGAACGCCATGGCAGCCGGGTGTGTGGCCAAGTGTTGACGCATGGAATCGGCATCGCGCGCCGCGTTCAGGAACGCGATGAACTCTTCGGCAGTGCGAGCGGGGAAGCCGTTTACAGAGTGGGCCACGATATCGGTATGGGTGTGTTCGGCCAAGTGGAACCGAACGGCCATGCCGCGGGGGCTGGCCTCAGGGCTGTTGTCGGGAATGGCGGGGATGCCGGTGAAATTGGAGAAGCGAACGGTGACTGGGGTGGAGGAGCGGCGCAGGTGCGGCGCATTCGAGAGCAAGCCGGCGGCAGCAGAGGGCCGGAACGTGCCGGTGAGCAGGATGCCCTTGGCGTGAGTGGCGCGGAAGCCGGGGCGGTAACCGGTGAGGTCGTCAAAGGCTTGCAAAATCTTGCGGCCGATTAGCGTGTTTTTGTCTTCTTGAACAGCGGTCATAAGGTCTCCTTTCTTTTGGGCGGGTAAACCGCCATGTGTATCCACTGTGGCGCGGCGCGTTTGAATGCACATCACCGCATGGAGTGGAATTCGACTAACTCACTTGGGGTATGAAGACCAGAAACGAAGCCAATTCCGGCGAGCTATATAAGCGATGTGGCCGGGCACGGAGAGGTCTACTTCCGTGCCGTGCGGATCGCGATTGCCAAGCTTCAGGCGCGCGCCGATTCGCTGCGCACGTTCCCGCATGCCGGAGAGGCCCCAGTGGCGTTCACGGCCGGTGCGCAGGAATTCGGGAGCGATGCCGCAGCCGTTGTCAGTGATTTTGACGCGCAGGGCGGTGGTGGAATAATCCACTTTCAGTTCGATGCGGGAGGCGCCGGAGTGGCGGAACGCATTCACCAGCGCTTCCCGGCAAATGCGAAACACCTCATCGCGAAGCACGGGGTGCAGGGCGCGCGTCTGGCCGGTGACGCTGGCTTCGAAGGCGGGCTCATCGGTGGAGGCGCCGCCGGTCCACAACTCTTCCGGCACACGTGCCAGCGCGGCTTCGAGGCTGATGGAGGCAGTGTTGGCGGAACGCAACCCGCGCACGGTGTTGCGCCCTTCATCGATCACCTGATGCATAAGCTGAAGCGACCGCTCCAGGAGCGGGCGAGCTTTGGCATCGCCGGGCAGCATGTCGGAGGCGACGTGCACCTGCATGGAAGCGCTGAGGAAGCCTTGCAAAAGCGTATCGTGCAATTCCTGGGCGATGCGCGTGCGCTCCGCAAGGCGCTCTTCAAAGCGAAGGCTGAGGCGATTGGTGAGGTGCTGCAGACGCAAGCGATAAAGCACCACGATGGCGACTAAGCCGATGAACAGCGCAGCGGCGCGAAAATACCAGCTCTGCCAATATGCCGGATTGACCTGGAGCGGAAGCTGAGCCTGATTCGTGCTCCAGGAGCCATCGGCATTGGCGGCCTGGAGCAGGAAGCGGTAAGGGCCAGGGCCGAGGTTGGTATAGACGGCTTCGCGATCGGCAACAGGCTGGCTCCAGGCGCGGTCAAACGATTCGAGCTTATAGCGGAACCGTTCGGGCGTGGAGAAGCTGAGCCCGACGTATGAAAACACAACGCGGCGGCTGCGCTCTGGAATGCGAATGGACCCGTTCAGGGGAATGGGAACGCCATCGGCGGAGAGCGCCTGTACGTGGGCGATGGCTTGGGTGGCGGTATCGCGGAGGCGCGCGGGGTCGGCGACGGAGATGCCGTTATTGAGCGAGATCCAAATGCGTCCCTTGGCATCTTTAGTGACGGACTGGTGGCGCTTGACTCCTTCCATGCCGCGCAGGCCATCGGCAAGACCGAATTCGCGCAGACCGCCATCGGCAAGAGTACCCGCAAGCAGCGCCTGCCGGTTTACGCGCACGACGTGATTGGAGGTTGCGAGCCATAAGGATTGGAAGTTGTCATCGACGATGCCGAGGACCTGTTCGCGCAAAGCAGAAGGAAGGTTGGGGGGCACTTGGAAGCGGCCATTCCGGCGGACGGCGAGGCCACCGGCGGTGCCGGCCCAAAGCAGGCCGGCGGAATCGTAAAACAGGCAATTGATATTGCTTGAGGGCAGGCCGGCGCGCGCATCGTAAGTGTGCCAGCGCTCTTGTTCCAGCGCGCTCAAGCCATTCGGCGTGGCGAACCACAGAGTGGCATCCGGGGTTTGGAGAATGGAGGCGACGGTATTCGATGCCAGGCCCGCGGAAGTCGTGAAAGTTGTGAAGCGACCTTCGGCGATGCGCGTGACACCGCCGCTGAGCGTACCCGCCCAGACGGCTCCATCGTGAGCGCGATAGAGGGAATAGACGCTGTTCTGCGCAAGGCCATTCGATGTTGTGAAGGTTTGCACGCGGAAGGAGCCATTGGGGAGAGAGGCGAGGTGAGTAACGCCGCCGCGCTGCCGTCCGAGCCAAAGTTCCGTTCCTGCGCCGGCGATGGAATAGACGACATCGCGATCGAGGCCGGCGATGGCGATGTTGCCACTGCGAGACCCATCGAACCAGCGGAGGCCGCCTTCGGATGGCGAGAACCAGGTGCGGCCGGTGGGATCGACATAGACCGGATTGCTGCCATCGGTGGGCAGACCTTCGGGGCTGGAATAGGTGACGAAGGCACTGTCGCGCAGGCGTTGCAGACCATTGTTGCCACCGATCCAGATGCTGCCTTCGCGATCTTCGAGAAGGGCGGTGACGGCGGCGTGGGGCCCGGCGGCGTTATCGAGTTGCGCGAAGCGGCCGGCGGAATCCATGCGCGTGAGCGTGCCGGAATCCGAGCCGATCCAGAGGTTGGAGTCGCGGTCCTGAACGATGCCCAAGATCTGTTGCGTTTTCAGATTCGCGGGCGCGGCGACAGGCTCCACCTGCCGGCCGTTCCAGCGGGCGATGCCATGATCGGTACCGATCCATAGATCGCCCGCACGATCGGTGAGAAGGCAATTGACTTTCTTGTTGGGCAGACCGGCGGTGACGACATCTGCCTTGCCTGGGCGCAGGCGAAACAGACCGCCGCCCCGGGAGCCCATCCAAATGGCGCCGTCGGGCGTCCTGGCGACGGAGAGTATGGGCACGCGCGGCAGCGTGTTGGCGGAAGCGATAAGTTGAAGCACGCCACCGATGCTGGAGTAAGCCCGCACGCCCATGGTGGCGGCCAGGATGCCGGCACGGTTACCGGTGGCGAAGGCGGTGAAGAATGGCCACGCATCGTGATCGGCCTGGCGTTCGAAAGCGCCGTTGCGATAGTGGAGCAGGGACATGTCGCGAAGGCGAATCCAGAGGCTGCCGTCGCCATCGGCCTTCAGCCCAAGAACACTGAGTGCTGTGTTATCGGACGGATCGTGAATGTCGATGAAGCGAACGCCATCGAAGCGGAAGAGGCCGGCGCCGGTGCCCACCCAGAGGTAGCCGTCTTCGGTCTGCTCTATGGCGAAGATGGACGAGCGCGGCAGGCCCTGTTCGGGACCCCAACGGTCGCGGATGTATTGCGATATGGCGCGTTCGGGGTCGATGGCGCGGAGCGGCGAGGCCGTGTGAAAAGCCAGTGCCAGCAGGACTGCCGAGCGGACGTAGCGGTGCCGGTTACGGAAGATACTCAAAGTTCTCCACCACAATTTCAGAGGGTCGGCGCAGGGGGCTGGTCGGATTATCGAAAGCGTAGAGGTTCATGTGGACGACATCGTTACCCGCCAGAGGCACGCCCGAAGTGAACTCATGCTGGAAGAGCGCCGGAGCATTCCTGCCCGCGCCGGCGCCTCTAAGAGCTTTGAAAACGGCGCGCCCGGGGGACCATTCGATCATGAAGGTGACAGGGCCCGATGGCGCGTTGAAGCGCGCTGTGTTGGCGGCCACGTAATAGGGCTGGATGACGAACTGTGCGTTTTCCGAATCCGATTCGCCCCACTGACTGAGCTCGATGTCCATCTGGCGGAGGGGCGATTTATCGTCCACCAAGGAGAGAGACAGCACCGCCGCCGGTTCCAGGTGCGAAATATCGCGAACGACAAACCGGTAGGACCCGTAGCCGAGGCTGTGCTGGAGCATGACCTCTGCACTAATCCAGTGACCGGGGGCGCCGGTTAACTGCAGGTGAAGCTTGCCCGCGCGATCTACGCTGACGTTCTGCGAACTATAGTAATTGTTGCTGCCGCCCGAAAGATTCGGGATGTAACGGGTGCGCCATTGGTAGCCGCTGAAGGGCAACTGTTTCTCATCGGGATCGATGGGCAGATTTTCATCCGCGACGCTTTGGAGGGCAAGGACATCGCCGCCTATGGGCGGGAGCGAATCCATGGTGGGACGCGGACGATAGCCGGAGTTCACCAAAAGCGCCGCATATCCGGAGCCAGGGTGAGTGGTGTTGCTCCAAGTGGATTCGCGCTGGATGGACGTGAAGGGTTCGAGTGTGGTGGGTTGGACGTACCAGATGCCGCTGCGGGCGAAGAGCACAATTCTCTGGCCCGGCTTTTGGCCATGAACTTTGCCCGCGATGGGAAAGAGCTTGACGCCGCTGCCGGGGCCGTACGGAGGGATTGTTGTTAGTTCGATAGAGGGTGCAAGTTTCGGAAACGTGCCAGTGCAGGATTGCAGGCACAGAGCTGTTGCGAGCAGGAGGACACTGTGGACCTTTCCGGTCGCGCAGCCGGGCATGATTCATGTTAAGGGCGAAGCCTGCTGTATGGCCAGCGGAGGCTTCGCCCGTGTAACGAAGCCAGGAGAAGCGGCTATTGGTTGAAGACTTTCTTGACGTCGCCGACTTTGTTCTGAACCTTACCAGCGACCTGGTCGGCCTTGCCTTCGGCTTCCAGTTCCTTGTCGTCGGCCACCTTACCCAGCGCTTCCTTGACATCGCCTTTCCATTCGGTGGCTTTGCCCTTGATCTTGTCTTCAGTGCTGTCCGTCATGTTGTAGTACCTCGCAACAGCAGGGAGCAGTTTTTATTCCAGAGTGAGGAAGAACTCAGAAAATGAGTTTGAGGGCGAACTGGATCTGGCGTGCGGGGAAGGTGCCGCGAATGGTACCGAAGGCTCCGCTGGACCGGTCGCTGTTGGCGGCGGTGAAGTTGGTGTGGTTCAGGATGTTGAAAAATTCGCCGCGGAATTGGAGGCGCATGCCTTCGCGGGGCAGGGCGAAGTTCTTGTCGAGGCCGAGATCGAGCTGGTTGAGGCCGGTGGCGCGCACGCTGTTGCGGCCGGCGTTGCCGAAGGGATGACTCGGATCGCCGGGGAGACTGACATTGTCTTTGTTGAAGTAATTCTCGACTGTGCGTGCGCTGCCTTGGGCGAGGGCGGGACCGGAGACGTTGGGGCGGTAGGCTTCACCGCCGCGGAAATCGGAAAGATTGCCGACCACTTGGAATGGGCCGGGGATGGAACCGTTCCAGGCGCGAAGGTTGATAGGTGGAGCGGAGAGAGCTGTATTGATGCCGGTGAGTTCCCAGCCGCCGAGCGCCTGTTCCAGCACGATGGGCAGGGAGGAACCGAAGTGGCGTCCTTTACCGAACGGGACTTGATAGACAACGCTTGTGATATTAGCGAGTGTGATGTCGTAGTTCGACGGGCCCTTTTCCGCGCGAAGGTTGCGAATGTCCTGAGGGCTGGCGGCATTGCCGTTCGAGGTATCGAGCGACTGGCCGGAATTGTCGATGGCTTTGGACCAGGTGAAAGAGTTCAGGAGGTATAGACCGCCTGACGCGCGGTGTTCGAATTTGACCTGGGCGGCGTTGTAGTTCGAGAAGCCGGCGGGGTCGTACCAGGTGATGGCGCCGAAGCTTTGGTTGGGACGGCGGGCTTGCAGCGAGAGCGGCGGGTTTGGAACGGGCGAGGGTTGGGGGTTGGCCTGATTGTAATCGCCGAAGACCGGCAGCGCGACGGATTTATTGCCGATGTAGGCCAGATCGAGAACGGTATCTTTCGCGACCTGCTGCTGGATGGAGAAGAAGTAGCTTTGAACGTAAGGAGTCTTCAGGTCCTTCGGTACGTAGGTGATGTTGGAGAGAAGCGGGTTGAAGTTTTTGGGGTCGGTCAGACCGGCGGGATAGCCCTGCTGCGTGGTGCGGAAGTTCGGGTCGAGCGGATTGTTTTGGTTGATGGTGGCAATGACGACTTGCGGGCCGTTGATGCCGAGAAGGTCGCCGGAGCCGACGCGGTTCTGGTGGATATAGCTGATGCCGTAACCGGAGCGAATCACTGTGGTGGGCGTGGCGCTATAGGCAAGGCCGATACGCGGTGCGAAACCTTTGTAATCGGGATTGACGAGGGCACGGTCATAGATGCTGCCGTCTTTGGCGCGCAGGATGGAATTGGTCGCGGGATCGTAATTGCTGAGCACGTTATCGCGCTCCCAGCGCGGAGTGGCGTATTCGTAGCGCAGGCCCAGGTTTAGCGTGAGTTTCGACGAAAACTTGAAATCGTCCTGGACGTAGGCGAAGTGTTCGTGCTGGCGGTAATTGCCGATGACGGTGTTGGCGAGCGCGTATTGGGAACGAAGGCCGAAGAGAAAATCGGCAACGGAGTAAGTCTGGGCATCGACGGGCCCACCCATAGGACGGCTGAAACCACCGGCATAGGCATCGCGGCCGTAAAGCGGATTCACGTCCAGCACTTGTGTCCGGATGACCAGAAACTCGTAGCCGATTTTGAGCGAGTGGCGGCCCATGTTCTTGACGAAGTTGACCTTGGGGTCGAAGGAGAGCGGGTTCTGGAACTGAGGATTGGTGGACTGACGGCCAAGCTGACTAAAACCGGAGAGCGTGGTGGCAACGAGACCACCGGTCAAGGCCGGATCTGTGGGCAGGCCGGTGATGCCGTATTGGGTGAGCAGGCTGGGGCCACCGATGAGCGGCGGCTGCTTGCCGGCGCGGGTGCGGGAAATTCCGAAGCGGGCTTCGAGGATGGAATTAGAGGAGACGGTCCATGTGTATCCAAGATCGACTTGCTGGTTCAGGACGCGTGTGAAGCCATTGCTATTGCCGCCGGAAGGGCCGGAAATATCGGGCTGATTGAAGATGTTGACCTTGCGCTGGCTGACGCGGAGGAAGACGGATTGCGTGGCGGTGGCTTGCGCGTCAATCTTGGCATCGTACTTATCGTTGTAATTGCGCGTGAGGAGGGAGGACTGGAAATTGTTGCTCTGGCCGGGGCCGGTGGGGATGGGCAGATCGTTCAACACTTTGAGCGCGAAGGGGCTGATATCGCTGACGGGAATGGGCGTGTTGGCGGGATAGACTTTGCCGGTTTGCGGGTTGGTGACCTGCGTGGGGAAAATGCCCTGCCGATAGGCTAGCGACGGGATGCTGGCAAAGGAAGGGGCGCTGTGCTGGATAAGGCGGAAGCCTTCGTAATCGCCAAAGAAGAAGACGCGGTTGCGGATGAGGGGACCGCCGATGGTGGCGCCGAACTGGTTCTGCTGGAGCGTTGGCTTCTTGTAAGTGGCGGGGCGGACGCCGAAGATGTAGCCGACGGCGTTCAGATCAGTGTTGCGGAAAAATTCGTACGCGGTGCCGTGGAGCTTGTTAGTACCGCTGCGGGTTGCGACATTGATGGTGGCGCCGCCGCTGCGTCCGAATTCGGCGCTGTAATTGTTGGTGATGACCTTGAATTCCTGGACGGCGTCGGGCGAAGGCTGCGCGACCTGGTTGGCGAAACCCTGGTTGCTGGTGCCGTAGGCATTGTTATCGATGCCATCGAGCAGATAGTTGTTGTAAGTGCTGCGCAGGCCGTTGACGATGAAGGAGCCTTCGCGCGGCGTGCCGGAGAAAGCCGAGGGCGAGCGGACGACGCCGGGCGCGAGCAGAGCAAGATCGGAATAGGCGCGGCCGTTCAGGGGAAGCTCGACGACCTGGGCGGTGTTGATGACCTGGCCGCGTTCGCTGGAATCGGTTTCGAGGACGGCGGCGGCGCCGGTTACTTCCACGGTTTCGCTGACGGCTCCGACTTGGAGCGTGAGATCGACGCGCTGCCGGGCGTTGACGTTGACAATGATGTCGGTGGCGACGGCGCGGGAGAAGCCGACTGGCCTCGGCGGTGACGGAATAGCGGCCGATTTTTACGTTTGAGAAGGTGTAATTGCCGTTGCTATCGGCGGTGGTGCGGGCTTCGAGGCCGGTATCCTGGTTGGTGAGTTTGACCGAGGGGTTCGCGACGACGGAGCCGGAATTATCTCGGATGGTGCCGAGGACTTCGGCGGCGTCAAATTGGGCGGAGGCGGGGAGAGCGAAGGAGGCTAGCGCGAGGACGCACCACAGGCTTTGGCGGAAGAAATTTTGGCGATTCATGAGACCCTTTCGTGAATGTTAGCGGCTGGAGCATTTCGGGGGGATTGCAGTGTTGTGACGATTTGGTGACGGGATGGGCGGCGTGTGACCATCTATCTTTTTTTTGATACATACTTGGCTGTGCGGTCTGGACAAGGGCGACAAAAACCTTCGCGATATCCGCGACCCCCCTCGTTACTGAGTGAATTCGAAGCGGATGCGACCGCGCGCCGTCTGCGGCAGCTTGCAGGCAAGGCGCTATCTTGGGCTTTCGATAGGCGGCACATTCAGGCTATTCACCACTATATTTTTCAGGATGTGTTCGACTGGGCCGGAGAGTTCCGGACGGTGAATATCTCGAAGGCAGGCGACCCGTTTGCCTTCAGCGACAATCTTGTTTCCAGCCTCAATAGAACCTTTTCGGAATTAGGGCGGGAAAGCCATTTACGCGGAATCGATATTGCTAGCTTTGCTGGGCGCGGGGCTTACTATGTGGGCGAGATCAACGCCGTTCATGCATTCCGCGGCTTGGGTTGCATGGCGGCTGGGAGTTCGATTGGACGCAGGTATCGCGAGAGCAAACACTCTTGCGTACCTGCTTGTGAACGCAACGCACTGATATAATTCAACGCAAGGATCTACGCCCCGATGCGCCTTTTGTTTGTGCTGTTTGCCGGTTGTTCCCTGTTTGGCGCTTCCGTGCCTGAGGAGGCGCGGGCGATTCTGGATTTGAAGTGCGGGTCTTGCCATGGTGAGTCCACGGGGATGTCGGGATTCAAGGTTACCAGCCGCGAAAATGTGTTGAAGGGCGGCACGCGTGGCGTGGGTGTGAAGCCGGGCGCGGCGGATGAGAGTGTGTTGTTCCAGGCTGTTGCGCAGACCGGCAAGCTGAAGATGCCTCCGGGCGGGAAGCTTTCGGGCGCGGAGATTGACACCATTCGTACCTGGATCGAACAGGGCGCGGGGTGGCCCGCGGGGACGGTGGCGCAGGTGAAGCGGCCGGAGTGGTGGGCGTTTCAGAAGCCGAAGCCGGTGAGCGATCCAAAGGCTGGTATCGATTATTTCATCGACCAGAAGATTGCGGCGGCGAAGCTGGAGAAGGCCAAGGCGGCGGACCGGCTTACTTTGTTGCGTCGCGGGTCTTACGATTTGACCGGCCTTGCGCCGGATGCTCAGCAGATTGCCACGTTCCTGGAAGATCAAGCGCCGGGAGCTTGGGAGCGCGCGGTGGAGCGGTTGCTGGCTTCGAAACAGTATGGCGAAAAGTGGGGGCGCTATTGGCTGGACCTGGCTCGCTATGGCGATACGTCCGGCTTTGAGCAGGACCCCTACATATTGGAGGGCTGGCGCTATCGCGATTACGTGATCAAGAGTTTCAACGACGATAAGCCTTACGACAAATTTGCGAAGGAACAGATCGCGGCCGATGAGCTGTATCCGGACGATTCGGAAGCGCGCACGGGGACGGGATTTTATCGCGTGGGTGCGAACCGCGACATGCTCTTTAAGGTGGAAGACCTGAACGTAGTGGAGCGCCTGACCGATGCAGTGGATACCACGTCGGCTGTGTTCCTGGGGCTGACCGTGGGGTGCGCGCGGTGCCACGATCATAAGTTCGATCCGATTCCGCAGAAGGATTATTACCGCATGCAGGCGGTGTTTGCGCCGGCTGTGAATGCGCAGGTGTTTCTCGAATACAACACGGCGCGCTTTAGCGATCTGGCGGCGAATGCGCGCGAGTTTAAGCTGCGGCAGTTCGGGGAGCAAATTGCGCGGATTGAGAAGCCCTACCGCCAGACTCTGCGCGAGAAGAAGATTGCTGCCCTGCCGGAAGCTGCGCGTGTGGCGGTGAAGACGGATGAAGCCAAGCGGACGGGCGAGCAGCAGAGTTTAGTGGCGCAATCGAACGATGCGTTGAAGGTGACCGAAGACGAAGTGTTCGCGGTGCTGTCGCAGGCGGATGCAGAACGGATGCAGGTGATTCAACGCAAGCTGGTGGGCACGTTCAATGGGCATACGGCGCCGCCGATGGCTCCGGGGATTGTGGATGTGGGCCGCGAGGCTCCGCGCACGTTCATCGCGGAGCGGGGGAATCCGGAGAACTTTGGCGAAGAGGTTAGGCCTGGATTTCTGACGGCGCTGGGTGGGGGCGAAGTGGCGGAGCCGCCGCTTCATGCGAAGACCACGTACCGGCGCAAGGCTTTGGCGGAGTGGGTGGCTTCACCGGAGAATCCGCTTTGTTTGCGCGCGTGATGGTGAACCGCATCTGGCAGGGGCATTTCGGGAGCGGGCTGGTGCGTACGGCTAGCGATTGGGGCACGCGCGCGGGTCAGCCCTCGCATCCGGAATTGCTGGATTGGCTGGCGCAACAGTTCGCTGAAAAGAAATGGTCCATGAAGGAGATGCACAAGCTGATCATGACCAGCGAGGCGTACCGGCGCGGTGCGGATGCTTCGCAATCGGCGGCGGCGGACGATCCTGCGAATCTGTTGCTGAGCCATATGAACCGGCGGCGGCTGCAGACGGAAGAGATTCGCGATTCAGTGCTGCAGGTGGCTGGAGAATTGAACTTGAAGCAGGGTGGGCCGCCGGTGGTGCCGCCGCTGGAGACGGAAGAGCTGTTTGGGATTATCGGGAAGCCGGATGCGAGCTGGCTGGTGACTCCGGATACAACTGAGCATAAGCGGCGCACGGTGTATATGATCAGCCGGCGCACGTTCCAGCAGCCGCTGTTCGAGGCGTTCGATTCGCCGGATGGCGTGCAGAGCTGCCCGCGGCGGAACGAATCGACGACGGCGCCGCAATCGCTGGCGCTATTAAACAGCAAGTTCATGGTGGAAGAAGCGGCGACGTTATCGGCCAAGGTGGAGACGGTGGATTCGGCTTGGGAGCGCGTGTTGGGGCGCAAGCCGGATGCGAAAGAGCGCGACGCGGCGGAGCAGTTTCTGGCCAAACAGACCAAGCGTTTGGGGCAGCGGCAACTGGCGATGACGGAGCTGGTGCGCGGCCTGATGAATCTGAACGAATTTCTTTACGTGGAATAGGTGACCGGCATGACGAGACGAGATCTGCTGTTGCGCACGGGGAAGGGCTTTGGCGCGGTGGCGCTGGCGGGGCTGCTGCAAGGCGCGGAGGCGAACCCGATGGCGCCGAAGCTGCCGCCGCTGCCTTCGAAGGTGAAGAGCGTAATTTACCTGTTCATGCATGGCGGCGTGAGCCATGTGGATACGTTCGATCCGAAGCCGGAATTGACGCGCCGCAGTGGGCAGCCGCTCTCAGTGGAACTGGCGAAGACCATCAAGACCAGCTTCATTCACGATCCGACGAAGGCCATTCTGCGGGGCAGCCCGTGGGCGTTTCAACCGGGCGGCAAGTGTGGCACGCCGGTATCGGATTTGTACCCGCATTTGCGCGAGCGCATGGACGATGTGACGGTGATTCGCAGCTGCTATGGTGACGTGTTCGATCATGCTCCGGCGATTTATTTGCGCAATTCGGGGTCGCAATTTCCGGGGCGGCCGTGCCTGGGGAGCTGGGTGACTTATGGGTTGGGTTCGGAGAACCAGAATCTGCCGGCGTTTGTTGTGATGTCCGATGGATCGACGAAATCGGGGCCTCCGGCTTATGGGGCGGGCTTCCTGCCGGCGCTGTATCAGGGCACCGTGTTTCGTGGGGGGCAGACGCCGATTTTGTATTTACGGAATCCGGCGGGCGTGACAGATGAGGCGCAGCGGGATACGCTCGGGTTCATCGGGCAGGTGGACCGGATGCACGATGCGGCGCGTGCGGCCGATTCGACGCTCGATGCGCGCATTGCGAGTTACGAGCTGGCGTACCGGATGCAGAGCGCGGCGCCGGAGACGGTGGATTTCAGCAAAGAGACTGAAGAGACGAAGAAGCTTTACGGCATCGGTGAGAGCGCGACGGACGATTTCGGGCACAAGTGTTTGCTGGCGCGTAGACTGGTGGAGCGCGGCGTGCGTTTTGTGCAGTTGTATTCCGGCACCAACGTGGGCGCGGATTGGGACGAGGCGCATACGGATCTGGTGGGGTCGCACACGCGCATGGCGGGGAAGAGCGATAAGCCGATTGCGGGGTTGCTGAAGGATTTGAAAGCGCGCGGGCTGCTGGATTCGACGCTGGTGATTTGGGGTGGCGAGTTCGGCCGCACTCCGCTTTCGCAGGGAGCGACAGGGCGCGATCATCATCCCTACGGCTTCACCATGTGGATGGCGGGCGGCGGTGTGCAGGGCGGTCGCGTGCTGGGCGCGACCGACGAATTCGGCGTTCAGGCGACGGAGATGCGCGTGGACACGCACGATGTGAATGCGACCATTCTGCGCCTGATGGGCTTGGACCATGAGAAGCTCACGTACCTTTATCAGGGCCGGAATATGCGGCTGACGGATGTTAAGGGCGAGAACGAGTTTACGAAGAAGCTGGTGGCGTAATTTCGCCATTGCTTGATTTACTATGTTGACGATTGGGTCGCGGGGGTCGCCCCTGGCTTTGTGGCAGGCGAACCATGTGAAGGCTTTGTTGGCTGAGCGTGGATATGAGAGCCGCATCGAAGTGATCCGCACCACGGGCGATAAGATGCAGACGCAGTCCATTTCTGCCATCGGCACGAAGGGGTTGTTCACGCAGGAGATTGAGGACGCCATGCTGGAGGGGCGTGTCGATCTGGCGGTGCATAGCTTGAAAGATTTGACTACGGAACTGCCGGACGGCTTGTGTCTGGCCGCTTCGCCCGAACGCGAAGATGCGCGCGATGCTGTTGTGGGCTCGACGCTGAATGGGTTGCAACATGGCGCGACGGTGGGGACGAGTTCCGTGAGGCGCGCCGCGCAGTTGCTAGCGCTGCGGCCAGACCTGAAAATTTTGCCCATTCGCGGCAATGTGGATACGCGGCTGCGGAAGCTGGAAACGGGCGAGTTCGATGCGATTGTGCTGGCCGCCGCGGGCTTGAAGCGGTTGGGCCTAGCCGCGCGAATTACGGAGTTGCTGCCTTATGACGTGATGTGTCCGGCGCCGGGGCAGGGTGCTTTGGGAATTGAAACCAGGTTGGAGGGCGCGGGCTTTGAAGCGGCGGGAACGCTGAACCATTTGCCACTTGGATAGCCATTACCGCGGAGCGCGCCGTACTTTCCGCACTGGGCGGCGGGTGCCAATTGCCGGCGGGCGCGATCGCGCAGGTGGATGGCGGGCATATCCGTTTAACTGCGCTGGTGGCCTCGCCCGACGGCCGTGAGTGCGTGCGCGAAGCTGGCGAAGGCCTGGACGCGCGCGAGTTGGGACGAGCCGTCGGCGAAAGGCTGCTCGATTCCGGTGCGCGGCGCATTCTGGCCGAGGTTTACACTCATTCCCGGTAAGGTCTATCTGGTGGGAGCGGGGCCGGGAGATCCGGAACTGCTGACGCGGAAAGGGCTTCGCGTGTTGGCTAAAGCGGACTGCGTGCTGTATGACAACTTAGCCAACGCGGCGCTGCTGGAGTTGGCTCCGCGCGCGGCGGAGCGCGTTTATGTGGGGAAGAAAAAATCCGCGCACGAGTTTCCGCAGGACGAAATTGCGCGGATGTTGATGGAGCGCGCGCTTCAGGGCAAGACGGTTGTTCGGTTGAAGGGCGGCGACCCATATTTGTTCGGGCGCGGCGGCGAAGAAGCGGAAGCGCTGCATCAAGCTGGCGTTGAGTTTGAAGTGGTGCCCGGCGTCTCTACAATTTCTGGCCTGGCGGCTTACGCGGGCATGCCGCTCACGCATCGTGAGCATTCTTCTTCGGTGACGGTGGTTACGGGTCATGAGCCGGAGCGGATCGATTGGCGGCGCACCGGCTTGACGGACACGCTGGTGATTCTGATGGGGCTTACCACCTTCGCGGAAATTTCGCGCTTGCTGCAAGCCGCGGGACGCCCGCCCGATACGCCTGCCGCCGCTGTGCGATGGGCTACGCGGCCGGATCAGGAAAAGCTTACGGGGACGCTGGCGACGCTGCCGGGGTTGATCGCGCAGCATGGCATGAAGCCGCCGGCCACGATTGTGGTGGGCGAGGTGGTGGCGCTGGGAGCGAAGCTGAACTGGTTCGAGCGGCTACCGCTTTTCGGCAAGAGAATTTTGGTGACGCGCGCGGCGGATCAGAATACGAGCATGTCGCAACGGCTGGGCGAGTTGGGGGCGCGGGTGATGGAACAGCCTGTGATTGAGACTCGCGCGGCAGGAGATGGGGGGCCACTGCGCTCGGCGATCGGGAAGTTGGAGACATACCAATGGCTGATCTTTACCAGCGTGAATGGCGTTCGGTTTTTTCTGCGCGCGTTGGATGAATCGGAGAAGGACTTGAGCGCGATACGGGGACGCATCTGCGCCATCGGGCCGGCCACCGCCGACATGCTTCGGGCTCTGCATGTCAAGGTGGCCGTGGTGGGTGAGGAGTATGTCGCGGAGAGCCTGCTGGATGCGCTTCCGCAAGATATGGACGGACAGCTTGTTCTGATGCCGCGTGCCGCCGTGGCGCGCGATGTTCTGCCTATCGGCTTACGCGCGCGGGGCGCCCATGTGGACGTGGTGGAAGCGTATCGAACGGGCGCGCCCGATGACCTCCCCGCCCTGCTGGGCAAGGCTTTCGAAAGTCTGCGGGCGGAGGATTGGATCACGTTCACCAGTTCTTCGACGGTGCGGAACACGGTGGCGGCGATCGGTGTGGAGCGATTGCGAACTGTACGCGCCGCGACTATCGGCCCGGTCACCTCGGCGACGCTGCGTGAATTTGGGATCGAACCCACCGCGGAAGCATCCAGTTATACGTCGGACGGCGTGGTGGACGCGATCCTCAAGGTGGGATAATCGGCCAAGTGAAACATAAGGGTTTGCTGTTGGGAACGCTGTGCGGCGCGCTGATTTTGGCGGGTTGCGCGAAGAACATCGATAACAAAGAAGCCGTGCAGGAAGGCGTCCGCAAAGGTGTGTCGAAGCGCGGCATCGATCCGAACCAGATGGATATCACGGTCACATCGGTTCAGTTTCACGGCAACACGGCGGACGCGACGGTAGCTTTCGCGGCGAAAGGGCAGCCCAGTGGCGGCGGCCTGACGGTGAACTACGAACTGGAACGCGTGAAAGATGAATGGGTGGTGAAGAGCCGCGCGCCCATGAGCACCATGGGCCATACCCAAGGCGCGGAATTGCCGGGTACGGGCGGCGGTGGGCAGGGCGGCGCGCTGCCTCCGGGGCATCCTGCGGTTGGCGACAAGGCCAGCGGGCCGAAGCAGTAATGCGCGTGGCCGTGCTGGGGGGCGGGCCCGCGGGAGCATTCGCGGCAGAGCGCCTGGCGGCGGCTGGAATTACGACGGTTGTGATTGATGAGAAGCTGGCGTGGGAGAAGCCGTGCGGCGGCGGCCTGACGTACAAGGCTTATCAGCGGTATCCATTTCTGGTGGAGAGCTCGACCGCGAAGCGATTCGTTTCGGCCACAACTTTGGCGGCGCCGAAAGCAGAGCAAGTGAAATTGGCGCTGGACCGTCCGCTGGTAATTTACTCGCGCAAAGATCTGAACGGCATGATGCTGGAGCGGGCTGCGCGTGCCGGAGCGCAAGTGGAAAAGACGCGCGTTACTGCCATGGAACGAAGCGGCGCGGGCTGGCGCATTCAGACTACCGGCGGCGCCATGGAAGCGGACCATTGCATTGTCGCGACCGGCGCGCGCAACCCTCTTCGTGAATATGGGACACAGCTCAACGCGAGCGATACCATGTCCGCGATGGGTTACTACGTGCCCGGTGAGCAGGCTGGAATCGATATTCAGTTCCTGAAGAATCTGGCCGGTTACATTTGGGTGTTTCCGCGTTGCGGGCACATGTCGGTGGGCATCTGCGGCAAGGGCGAGCCTGCCGGTGCACTGCGCAAGCGCCTGGAAACCTATATGGATTCGCGCGGCATGAAATTCGCGGGAGCGCGATTTTATAGCCATCTGCTGCCGTGTTTGGAAACGCCGGCGTGGAACGACAATCGCGTGGCGGGCGAGGGCTGGAGCGCGGTGGGCGATGCGGCCGGCCTTGTTGACCCCATTACTGGCGAAGGGCTTTACTATGCGCTGCGTTCGGCGGATCTAGCGGCGCAGACTCTTATAGAAGACCGTGGCGCGTCTTCGGGAAATGCCTACCGGCGCTTGTTGCAGAGCGATTTCATGCACGATCTGGAAGTGGGCTCACGCCTGGCGAAGCGAATCTTTCGCGGGAGCTTTCTGGCGGGCAGCATCCCGGCGCGCATGGTGCAGTTCACGCGCCGCAGCAATCTGTTCAAGGCCACCATACAGGATCTTTTCGCGGGTACGCAAAACTATACGGGCCTGCGGCGGCGCTTGCTGGGGAACCTGAGTGGTAGCTTGATGGAAGTAGCGCTTAGTCCTTTTAGACAATGATCAAGAGAACGGTATCGGAAGCCTTGTTCGAGCGGGCGAAGAAGCATATTCCGGGTGGCGTGAATTCGCCGGTGCGTGCGTTTCGAAGCGTGGGCGGCGCGCCGGCATTCATGGTGCGCGGTGAAGGCGCGCGCATTTATGACGTAGATGGAAATGAGTTTTTGGATTACATCGGAAGCTGGGGGCCCATGCTTTTGGGGCATCGCTTCCCGCCGGTGATTGAGGCACTGCGGCAGGTTCTGGAATTGGGTACCAGCTTCGGCGCGCCGACGGAACGCGAAGTGGAACTGGCGGAGTTGATCTGCCAGATGGTGCCTTCCGTGGAAATGGTGCGCCTGGTGAGTTCCGGCACCGAAGCCACCATGAGCGCGCTGCGTGTGGCTCGCGGCTTCACGGGGCGCGACCTGACGATTAAGTTCGAAGGCTGTTATCACGGGCATGTGGATTCGCTTCTGGTGAAAGCCGGGTCGGGCGTTGCCACGCTGGGCCTGCCGGATTCACCCGGCGTACCGAAAGGCTTCAGCGATACCACGGTGTCGCTGCCGTTCAACGATGCGGCGGCTGTGGAGGACGCGTTTCGCGGCCACGCGGATAAGATTGCCGCTGTGATTGTGGAACCGGTGGCCGGCAACATGGGCTGCGTCGCGCCCGCGCCGGGCTTTCTCGAAGAGCTGCGCGAACTCTGCACGAAGCATGGCGCGCTGTTGATTTTCGATGAAGTGATGACCGGCTTCCGCGTGGCTGCCGGGGGTGCGCAGGAGGTCTACGGTATTCGGCCCGACATGACGGCGCTGGGTAAAGTGATCGGCGGCGGGCTGCCCATCGCGGCGTATGGCGGGCGCAAAGATGTGATGAGCTTCGTTGCGCCCAGTGGGCCCATCTATCAAGCGGGCACGCTTTCCGGCAACCCCATGGCGGTAGCCGCGGGGCTTGCCATGCTGCGGCATCTGCGCGCGCATCCGGAAGTATATGCGGTGCTGGAACAACGCGCCGCGCGGCTTGCTACCGCGGCGCCGGCCGGCATTACAACGAATCGCGTGGGCTCCATGATGACCTGGTTCTTCACGGACCAACCCGTCACCGATTATGAATCCGCGAAGCAGACCGCGACGAACCGGTTCCGCACCTTCTTCAACCTGATGCTGGAACGCGGCATCTATCTGCCCCCTTCGCAGTTCGAGGCCATGTTCATTTCGGCCGCGCATACCGAAGCCGATATCGAACGAACCATCGCGACCGCCCGCGAGTGTTTCGCCTTGTGCTAACGCGCGCGGCACTCACGGTTTGCAGTGCAGTGCTGCTGACCGGTGTTGTGTTCGCGTTTCAGCGGCCGTTCCGGCAATTTCAGGGCGTGGAGTATGAAGAGTTCGAGCTGCCTGAAAATTTCCAGGAGAAAACAGAATTTCAGTTCGCGCGCCTGATGTTCCCTCCGGGCGCGAACGATGGCTACCGCGGCCGCTTCGATGGCGATTGGCGGCTGGGTCTTTCTTTGTGGACGCAAGACTACCCGCGTGCCGACAGGCATTTTTCGAAAGCGTTAGCGCGCCTGACACGCGTGCATGTGCGCAGCGCGGAGCAGCCCGTGAATCTGGATGAAGGCGATGCTTACGATTGGCCATGGCTTTACGCGGTGCAGGTAGGCGAGTGGGGCTTGAGCGATAAACAGGCCTTAGAAATGCGCGAATACCTGCTGCGCGGCGGCTTCTTCATGGCCGACGATCTGCACGGCGTAGAAGAATGGGCCGTGTTCGTCGAGCGCATCCGGCATGTGTTTCCCGACCGGCCCATTGTCGATATTCCAGACAATGACGCCATCTTTCACACCGTTTACGATCTGGACAAGCGCATACAAATGCCTGGCGCGGCGCATCTGCGAACCGGCTCGAAGAACGGCGGCACTGTGCCTTACTGGCGTGGGATCTATGACGATAAAGGCCGCGTCATGATTGCCATCAGCTATAACTCCGATGTGGGCGATGCGTGGGAGTGGGCCGATTCCGAACGCTACCCGGAGAAGTTCGCGGGCATGGCCATTCGCCTGGGCGTGAACTATGTGGTTTACGCGATGACGCACTGACGCGTGTTGAGCCCGGTTACAGGCTTTCTGGCGCAAGCGGGGTTCACGCACTCGCTGACTCCGGCGCGCAACTGCACTTTCGGCTGCACCTATTGCTATGTGCCCACACTGCGCGTGTTCGCCGGGCTCAAGCCGGCCGATTGGCAGCACTGGGGGCAGTTCACCACGTTCAAGCCCGACGTGGCGCGGCAGGTGGCGCGCGAACTGAAACCATGGCAGAGGATTTATTGCTCGCCACTGGTGGATCCGTATCAGCCTGCTGAAGAAGCGGAGCGAGCCATGCCCGGCGCCCTGCAAGCTGTGGCGCGGCAGCCGCCGGCGGTCTTCGTGATCCAAACGCGCGGCCCGTTGATTCTGCGCGATCTGGATCTGCTGCGGCGCATTCCGCGATTGCGGGTGAGCTTTTCCGTCACTACCGACCGCGACGATATTCGCAAGCTGTACGAGCCGCACTGCGCCTCCATTGAGGAACGCTGGCGCACGATTGCTACTCTGCGACACGAAGGGATCGATGTGTTCGCTACACTGGCGCCGATCTTGCCATGCAATCCGGAGACGCTCATGACGAAGGCGCTTGCGGCGACAGGCAACGCTGTGATTGCAGACCCGCTGCATACACGCGCAACGAAATCGAAAGGCGCGACAACGCGCGAGGCGGCCCTTCACATAAGCGCAAAACACGATTCGCTGGCATGGCACGATGCCGCGTTTCAAAGCACAATCGTCGAACGCATGGCGAATGTGGCGCGCGCGGCGGGGCGGCTCTTCGGCACGGGTCCGGAAGCCTTCGGATGGTTAGCGCGGGATTGACTGGGCTGGTGAAGCCGCGCGCACGCCTGCCACCCACGCACACAGCGTGACCGCCACTACAATAGCGGCCACCAGCATGTTGGGGTAGAACACGCCGCCATTGAAGTGAGGTTCCTGGCCTAGGGGGCCGGCCCAGGGCGTGGAGCCGGGAACCAGAAACGCCACGTAAAACAGCGGTGTCCAAAACGAGAGCGAAATCAGCGCCGCGGTGGTGATGGCCACTTGCGGTTCTTTCGATTCTCGCCAGAGCAGCCATGTGCCAGTGATGGAAACGCCGGCCAGCAGGAACAGCAGCAGGCCTCCGTGAAAGCGCGCGTGCGGGTGCCACGCAGCGCTCAACAGATGGTTCGAACTCCAATCGAGAAAGAAGGAGGAGACGGAACCTCCCAGCAAGACGGCGGTCAATGTCAGGCGAGCGAAGCGCATGGGGTAAGAGGTAAATACGAGGCGCGAGAAAGATTCGTTCCCTGTGCTTCCGGCCCCGCAGTGTGTTGTGCTGGTTGCTTGCTTCGCATTGTTATTGCCATCGCAGCGCTTCTGATTTACGGCTCTCTGTACCCGTGGAAGTTTCACGCGCCGCGCGGGCCCGATGGTCCTCTTGAAGCACTGCTGCACTCCTGGCGGTTTTCGCTGAACCGCTTTGAGCTTCGCGATATCGCCGTCAACATCGCCATTTACATGCCGTTCGGCGCGGCGGCTTACGTGTGGCTCAGTCCGCGGCGCGCGGCCGTGCGTTTCCTGGTTCCCGTGCTGATGGCGGCCGTGCTTTCCACGTGCATTGAAATTGCGCAGCTTTACGACGCGCGCCGCTTCACCAGTTCGGTGGATATCGCAACCAACGTTCTGGGCGCGGCTCTGGGCGTGGTGCTTGCTACAACCATGGTGAAACGGGGGCGGGCAACGGCGATCCGCATACAACAGCCGGCGGCGGCGCTACTGCTCTGCTGCTGGGCGGGAGCAATTCTCTTCCCGTTGATTCCAGACCTGAGCCGGACGGACGTTTCACAAAAGCTGGCTGCCTTCTTCGGCGCGGGCTTTGCTCCCGTTCCTTTTTACGCGATGGTGACCGGGTGGTTGCTGGCCGCGCGCATGCTGCTGGCCGTGACAGGGGAGCGGCTACGAAATTCGCTGTTCCCCGTGCTGAGCCTGGTGCTGCCGGCGCGCTTCCTGGTGCTTGGCCTTTCCGCCGGTTGGGAATTTTGGGCCAGCTTTTTTCTTGCCTGGTTGGTGTGGCACGCCTTTCTTTCGCGCATCCGACAGCACGATTTGGCGCTGGCATGCATGGCGGTGCTTTCGCTGGCGGCCACCGGCCTTGCGCCATTTCACTTCGCGAAGCATCCTCAGCCGTTTGTCTGGATTCCGTTTCGGGCCGTATTCTCCACGGCGCGCGAAACCGGCTTCGCGCTCTTTCTGGGCAAAGCGTTTCTGCAAGGCTCCACCGTGTGGCTCTTTCGCGAATCGGGCATACGGCTGCGGTATGCCGCGGCGGGCGTCGCCTTGCTGCTGGCGGGGCTTGAATTTGCGCAGCGCTACCTGCCCAACCACGTGGCGGAAATCAGCGATCCCCTGCTGTGCATTTTGGTGGCGTGGATGGTGCACCGTCTGCAGCGCGCGCGTGTGCGCCAACCTTAGCTGTTTGTGGCAAACTCATTCCATGGCTTGCCGCGGAATTTCCATTGGGAACTTTATGGGCACGTCCGGTAGTCAAATCGAATAGGAGCAGCTTGCACTCTGTGACCACACCCATCACATTCGATTTAGCTGCCAAGGTTCCAGACACCTCACTTTCGTATGAAGACGCGCAGCTCATCGCAGGCCTTCGGGAAGGTGTGGAGAGCAGCTATGAGATGCTGATTTCCCGTTTCCAGCAGCCCGTCTACAACCTGGCCTACCGGCTTCTGAACGATTCCGGCGACGCCTGCGACGTGACTCAGGAAGTGTTTCTGAAAGTCTTTCGCAACGTGAATCAGTTTCAGGGCAAGAGCAGTTTGCGCACGTGGGTGTATCGCATCGCGGTGAACGAAAGCCACAATCGCCGCAGGTGGCTGTTCCGGCATCGTCATAAAGAGGTGGGGCTGCAGGAAGATTTTGTGGACGAAGCGGAGCCGCGCGAACGGTCGCTTGCGGATGGTGGCCGGTCGCCGTACGATCGCGCCTTCGACCGTGAAAAGCAGGTGCTGCTGGAGGCGGCGCTGACGCGCATCAACCCCAGCTTCCGTGAAGCCGTGGTGCTGCGCGATGTGGAAGATTTAAGTTATGAAGAGATTGCGGAGATTCTGCAAATCTCAATGGGCACGGTGAAGAGCCGAATCTTGCGTGGACGGGAGGCATTGCGCCTTCAACTGACCGCCCGCATCAGTCCGGAACTGCAGTTACGGGAATGCTTATGAGCTGCCGCGCCTTGGAAAGTCATCTCTCGCGTTTTCTGGAAGGCGATCTTCCGGAAGCGCAATCGGGGGCGTTGCTCCTGCACCTTTCGAAATGCCCGGCGTGCAACTTGAAGACTGCGTCCGCGCGGCAGGCTCGAACGCAGTTGGTGGCGTCGTTGCGTGGTATGCCGAAACGGCAGGCTCCGCGTGAACTGATCAGCCGCCTTCGCGTAACTGCATCCCATGAGCTTGCGCGGGCGCACGGCCATGGCGATTTCTCTTCAGCGTCGCGACGGTGGTGGATGCGCGCGCGCATTTCCATGCGTGACCTGATGCGGCCCTTGGCGCTGCCGGCGGCGGGCGGCCTGCTTTCCTCCGTTGCCTGTTTCAGCATGCTGGCCAGCAGTTTGAGCTTCCCGCAGCAATTTGCCATCAACGATATTCCGCTTGGCTTCACCACGCAGGTGCAGGTGGATCAGCTCTCGCCGTTCGGCTATACTGGCCACGATGTAGTGATTGAACTAACCATCGATAAGAACGGGCAGGTGGCGGATTATGCCGCGCACGGCTCCGTCACGCGCGACGATATGAGGCAGTTGGGCAACCTGATTCTGTTCACCAGCTTTGCGCCTGCAACCTCCTTCGGGCAGCCCACCAGCGGTAAGATTTTGCTCCGGTCCCATCGCATCAACGTTCGCGGTTAATGCCGCGACAGAAGCTGGGGCAGCACTTTCTTGCAGACCAATCCATGCTTCGCCGTATTGCGGCCGCGGCCTGCGAAAAGGGTGAGCCGGTGCTTGTGGAAATCGGACCCGGCAAGGGCGCGCTCACGGAGTATCTTCTGGATCGCGCCATGCACGTGGCCGCCGTGGAACTGGACCGCGAACTGGCGGCTGAACTGGCGGTGCGCTTTCCCGCCGTGGAAGTGGTTCATGAGGATGCGCTTAGCGTAGATTTGAACCGCTGGTCGGGCGCGCCGGTAGTGGGCAACCTGCCTTATTACGTTGCGACGCCCATCATCTCTCGCGTGGTGCGTTTGCGACGCCCGGCCGTGTTTCTAATCCAGAAAGAAGTGGCTGAACGAATCGTCGCCGTCCCGGGTACGAAGGCCTACGGCTATTATTCGCTCGACACGCAATTCTTCGCGGATGCCACGCTGCTCTTCACGGTCAAGCCCGGCTCCTTCCGCCCGCCGCCGCAAGTGGACTCGGCGGTCATCCGGCTGGCTCCGAAGAGCGCTCCCACGCCTGTGAACGCCGCCGACACCGATGCGTTTCTCAGCTTCGTCAGCCAGGCCTTTCGCCAAAAACGCAAGACGCTGCGCAACAATCTGGCGCCTTTTTATGGGCGCGAGTGGACCGATGCGCAGCCGGAATCGGGCGAGCGAGCCGAAACGCTCAGCATGGCGCAATTTGCGGGAATGTTCCGCCGCCTTGTACCATAGGCGGACTTGGTGCAGAAACAGAATATGAGGGTTTTGATTGCCGGCGCCTCCGGAGCGTTAGGCCGGGAACTGGTTCGCGAAGCGCTGCGCCAGAATCACCAGGTGACCGCTCTGTTGCGCCATGCGAACCACTTTGCCGGCATGCAAGATCCGAACCTGACAGTAGCCCAAGGCGATGTGCTCACGCCGGGCGCGCTCGATGTTCCCATGGCAGCGCAGCAGGCCGTCATCTGCAGCCTGGGCGTGAAGGTAACGCGACGGCAGGTAACGGTGCTGTCCGAAGGCACGGAAAACCTGGTGCGGGCGATGCAGCGGCACAACGTGCGGCGGCTGCTTTGCATCACCGGCATTGGCGCCGGCAACAGCAGAGGGCATGGCGGATTTTTTTATAACCGTCTAATTCAACCCATTTTTCTGAAAACTATTTACCGGGACAAAGACCGTCAGGAAAAAATCGTGCAGGATAGCGGGCTCGATTGGCTGATTATTCGGCCGGCCATTTTGACTAACGGCCGGGCCCTAACTAAGTTCAGCGTTGTCCAACAGATGCGCGGTTTGCAGGCGGGGAAAATTTCGCGCGCGGATGTAGCGGAATGGACCGTAGACCAGCTTGAAAACGATAAGTATCTTTATCGCGCCGTTGTTTTAACGGAATAAATGCGCGTTTGTAACGAAGACGATTCCCGTAACACTAACTGACAGCATATGGATCACGCAGATCATAGCCAGTTTCAATTCGCGGCCGAGCGATATGTACTGGGAGAGCTTTCCGAGCCGGAAGCGCTCGCCTTTGAAGAGCATTTTTTTTCGTGTGAGGGCTGCGCTCAGGATGTGGAAGACCTGACGGCGATTCGGCTGGCCGCGCCTGCTGTGCTGCCCGGTCTCCGGCGCGCCGATGAGAGGAAGCAAGGTGACGCGACCCGTGGGCGGTTCGCCCTGCCTTGGTTCGCGCGGCCGTGGGTGCCCCAGTTTGCTTTAGGCGCGTTTGCGCTTTTGGCGGCGTTCACCGGTTATCAGAACGCGGTGCAGATTCCGGGCTTGCGCGCGGCCGCCGGGGAAACGCTGCAGGTTTCGGCCGCGCCGGCCACGCTTACGGCTCAGCGGGGCACGGGAAAAAGCGTTTTCTCCGCCAGCCAGCGTTCCGCTCCGTTGCTGATCGCGAATGAGTGGCCGGAAAAGTTCCCCACCTATGAAGCGCGCATCGGACAGTTCGGGAAAGACGACCGGACGATGCACGCGCGCGCGGAGACTGGCGATGCCTCGTTACTGGTGTCCGTTCCCGCCTCTAAGTTAGGCGCGGGCGATTTTGAGTTGAAAATTTTTGGCATTCGCGAGGGAAACTTACCTCAACTTGTGGCAAGATATCCATTCACTATCCAGGGAAAAAACCAACGATGAGCAAAACGCGGTTTCTCTTTCATGCTTATGCCGCCGGTATCTCCGGCAAGATTCACCGGCCGTTTGAGGAGGTGCTGGAAGTACAGGCGCCCAGTGCCCTGCCCCCTGCGGGCGGAGTGAGTAGCGGCAGCAGCAAAGGAGTGAGAGTCCGCGATTTTCTGAAGTGCGAATCGGTATTGAGCCGCGCGACTGGCGAGTTTCAAGCCTCTACCGGTACGTTCGAAACACGCGTTTCGGCCTCGGCGGAGCAGGTTAGTCTGGGCGGCGGCATAGTTACGGCTGACCTGGTGCGCGCGCAGGTGCATTCTTCCCACTCGCAGCATGAGCAAATTCAGCCGTCCATTGTTCCCGAAGGTTCGGCCATCGTGAATCTGCGGGTGCAGGGTACCCTGATCGAATTTGAAAATTTGTCGGACCTGTTCACTGAGCTGAACACGATGCAAAAGTTGGAGGACCGGCACGCGCAAAAAGACGATTTCCGCGAGCGCATTCATGAATACACCATGGTGGGCCGTTCCGAGGAGCTTGCGGAGAACCGCCTGCACCGCTACTTTCCGTTTTGCCGGCGCGCCCCGCAGAAAGAATTGCATAAGGTTGGCCATGCAGCCATCCTGCCGTTGTTCCGCGTTCTGACACCTTCCGGGCAAGGTTTCAAGGTGGTGCAGAATGTGATTCATATTGAAAACTTCGGGCGCTTGCATTTAGGCGAACTCATCGTAACGCCCGCTGAACGCCGCGTAACGGCTTTTCATGTGGATCTGGGTTCGCCCACGGGCGGCCACTTCACCATGTGTTCTGTGGGTGCGAATGGCGGCCAGACAGATCCGCCACCCGATGGCGGCAATTAGCCCACATAATGTTATGAATGCGGAGGGCTCTTGGCGTACTCGGAACGGCGTTGCTGTTCAGCGCATGTTCGTCCGCTCCTAAGCCCGATCTACTTTGGCGAAGCGAGATCGCCCGTTCGGAAACGATTCGTAATGAGCAAGGTCCGGAAGCCGCCCTGCGTTTTCTGACGGAGCTGCCCTCCCGGCTACCTAAGAATCAGCGCCCCACCACTACCGCTGAATACCGGCGCCTGCATGCCATCGCCAGGCTGGAAGACAATCTTGGAAATTGGCATGATGCGGACCTGCACTTTCAGGAATGCCTGAAGCTGGCCCAAGCGGACCGCAATGCCAAACGCGCCGCCGGCGTGCAAGTGATGCGCTTCAGCATTCTGCTGAAGTTGAACCGCTTGCGTGATGCGGAGCAGGCTTTGGAAGCAGCCCGCGAGTATGCCCGCACTTCGCACGATACTTCGCTGGACCGCTTCATCCTTCATGACACTGCATTCTTGCTTGAAAAAGCGGGGCGCTTCGAAGAATCCATCGCGCCGTTAAGCTCTTCGCTTCTGCTGTTTCAAAACGCCGGGGAAAAAGGGCCCGCCGCCAACGTGCGCATTAGCCTGGGCTGGGCGTATTACCATCTAGGGCACTTCGAAAAAGCGAACGACCAGTATCTGGCGGCGCAACGCGAAGCCCTTCCGCAAGACCAGCACTTGTGCCTGGGCCATCTGGGCAACCTCGCGTTCGAACGCCTCGATTTTAAAAAGGCCGCGGAGTATTACCGGCTGGCCGCCGAAGCCGCCAGGAACAACAATCCCGATTACCGAGCACGCTGGCTCACCAATGAAGCTACCGCCTGGATCGAACTGCGGCAGTGGCGCGCAGCCGCTGAACGCAATCGTGAAGCGCTTGCCTTGGGTGACAAGCTTCCCAAAATGTCAGAGCGGCAATTGGCAATGGTGAACAAGGCTCGCATCGCCGCGGGTGAAAACGATACCGCTTCGGCTGTAACGCAACTGCGGACTCTGATCGCAAATGCGAACGAGCCCGGGCCTACGCTCGACGCCTATTCGGAGCTGACAAAGATCCACCAACGTTCCGGCAACGCGATAGCCGCTGAGGCTGCTTACAATGCCGGAGTCGCCCTGATCGATCGCCAGCGAACGCAGCTTCACGATCTGGACAACAAGCTATCGTTCGCCGCCAGCGCCATCCACCTGAATCGGCAATACGTTGCCGGTCTGATGTCGCGCGGCAATCATGAAAAAGCCTTCGCGGTGGCCGAAACGGGGCGTGCGCGCATGCTTCGCGACAATCTGAACCTTCACGAAAGCCTTACCGAAAACCACACGCTGAATACATTTCGCGCCTTGGCCGCTCGCACGGGCGCTGCCTATCTTGCTTATTGGGTAGCGCCGGAACACTCTTACCTGTGGGTGATTGCGCCAGGCGGTTACGCGTCGTACACGCTGGCCGGTGAAACAGAATTGCGCGATCGTGTGGACCGTTTTCAAAAGCTGGTGCAAGACCGTCAGGAAGCTTCCGCCGAAGGCGCCGCACTGTTTCAAACACTGGTGGAACCCGCCATAAGGCAGCTTCGCGGAACTTCGCAAGTGGTGATTGTTCCCGATGGGCCGCTCTATGGGCTGAACTTTGAAACGCTGCGCCAGGGCCATGTGACGGCCCCTTATTGGATAGAGAATGTCACGCTCAGCACCGCTCCTTCGCTGACGCTGCTGCTGGGCGAACGCAGGCAAATCTCCGGCGCCACCCGCCGCGTGCTCCTGATGGGCGATGCCAAAGAATGGAGCGCCGATTTTCCCCGGCTGCTCAATTCGCCGGGTGAACTCGATAAAATTTCGGCGCAATTCCCACAGGCGGAACAGACCAGGTTGACTGGCGAGCAAGCCAATCCAATCGCCTATGAGCGCCTTTCGCCTGCCAGCTTTCGCTTCATTCATTTCGCCACGCATGCGGATGGAAACCGGATCGCGCCGCTTGAATCCGCCATCATTCTTTCGCGCGCCGATGGACGCGGGAAGCTCACGGCTCGCGATGTGCTGCGCCTGCCGGTCCACGCGGAGGTGGTCAGCATTTCGGCATGCCGTAGCGCCGGCGCTAAGACTTATGCGGGCGAGGGGCTGGTGGGCCTGGCGTGGGCTTTCCTGCGGGCTGGCGCGCAATCCGTCGTGGCCGGGCTGTGGGATGTGAGCGATTATTCCTCGCCGCTGGTGATGGGTGCGTTCTATAGCGGCTTGGCGCATGGGCAGGATGCGCCGGGAGCACTGCGGGCGGCTAAGCTGGCGCTGCTGAAACCGGGCAGCAAGTATGCGGCGCCTTATTACTGGGGGCCGTTCCTGCTGTATCGCGGGGCGGGCAGCACGGAGCTTTCTCTGGCGCGCGCTAATTGAGCGCCCGGCGAATCTGTTCGTACTGCCGCGCGAAGTAACCGGCGCTCCACCAGAGGGACACCGCATAGAGCGCTGCGAATACAGCCACCAAAGCGAACACGTAAGCCGGTGCGGCGTTCCCCGTGGATCTTAAGATTCCAATTGCGCCGGCGGTCACCATCCCGATGACGATCGTGGCAATCAGTTGATCCATCGCATTTCCGCCTGCGCTGCTCTCGCTTCTCTCCGGCCGCAGTACGGACGTGATGTTGCCCCAGGCCAGCATGGCCAGACACAGAGCGCACGCCTCCAGCAAATCCGCCGTGCCTTCGCGCCAGCCGAAGCGCCATATCGCGATTAAGGCAAGTGGCGCCGCAGGCGCCGATAGCGCCGCCGCGAACGCCGTGTTCTTCGCCCACATCACCTGCCCACGACGCAGCGGAAACAGCAGGAAGCGATCCAATCCGCCGGCTCCATCGAAGCCGAAACAATTCATCGCGACGGCAATGCTCAAGTAAGCCAGGACGCCCAGCATCACTCGCAACGCGTCCGGTTCGGGATGACCGGCCGTCGCCAGATAGATCGTCAAAGCAGCAAAGAGAAACCAAGCGGTGCGCACCTCAATCAACTGCGTCAGCAAAAGCAACTCGCGGCGGAATAGCGTGAGCGTGCGCGCACTGCGGGCCTGGCGGGAGCGCTCCGCGGGAGGCGCTTGGCGCAGCATCCAAGGTAGAGTTCGCCACGCGCTGTAGAAGGCGGCCGCAGCCGCTGCGATGGAAATCGTGACAGCAACCCACTGCCCTCTTCCCGAGGCCACAATCAAATGCGAAGGAAGTTGGTGCCCCACCACCCACCACACGCCGGCCGCTGCCGCAAACAATAGCCACACCACACGCGCAGGCCAAGCTGCTTTGGCGGTCTTCGAAAGATCGGACAGTGCTAGCCCACCGGCAAAAGCGGCACTTGCAAGCGCACCGAATGCGGCCGTTGCCAACAGTGGCGCGGGCAAGGCGAACAACGGCCAAACACTCACGCAGGCGACCAAAACAAGCACCCAGGAGAGCGGTGAAATCAATCGCGAGAACACGCGAAACCAGAAGCGCGACGCTGCCGTGAGTGGATAGCGCGCCATATCGCGCGTGCCCAGCGCAAGCCGTTCCTCACTCCACCAGGGCTGCAGCAGACCCAGCAAAATTGCGGCCAGCGTCAACTCCAATAGCCACGTGGCGCCGGAAGCGGTCTGCTTCACCGCATCGTTCAGGAACGTGAGGTATCGCGCGAAACCGGCGGCAGCCAACACGCCCATCACAAGAAGGTTGGTCTTCGCCGCAGTGCCCCCGCGCAGCACGCGCCGCCAGTACGCCAGCCACTGCCATCTCAACAATTCAGCCAAGCCAATCCCACTCGCCAATGTCCGGGCGTCCTACGTGTTCGAAGTAGTAATCCTCAAGCGTGCGGCCTTCGCGCGCCACGTCCGCCATCTCCTTGCGGCAAACAATTTGCCCTTCACGAATGATGGCGAAACTCTGCACAAGCTGCTGGGCGATCTCTAAGATGTGCGACGTCAGAAAAATGGTGACGCCGCGCGCCGCGAGCAACGCCAGCAGGTCTTTGATGCCGCGCCCGGACGCGGGGTCGATGCCTTCGAACGGCTCATCCAAAAACAGAACGCGCGGGTTATGCAGCAGCGCCATCGCGAGCGAACATTTCTTCGCCATGCCGTAGGACGCCTGGTCGGAATAGGTATCGCGTACATCCCAAAGATCGAGCGCCGTCAGCAACTGTTCGGCGCGGCCTTCGGTCTGTTCCTGCGTCAAGCCAAAGAGCGGCCCACTTAGGCGCAGATGCTCCATCAAAGTGAGCGAATGAAACAGTGCATTGCCTTCCGGCAGCACACCGATGGCGCGGCGGGAATTCGGGTCAGCCGGATCGGGCGGCATACCCGCCACGGAAATTTCACCCGCACTCGGCTGCAGCAAACCGGTCAGCATCTTGACCGTGGTCGATTTGCCCGAACCGTTCGGGCCCAGGAACCCGAAGATGGTGCCCTTGGGAATTTCCAGCGTCACATCGCGCACGGCTGTAAAATCGCCAAACCGTTTCACCAGGCCGCGCGCCTGAATCTCGAACTGCGGCGAAGGCGTCACGATCGCGAAAGGAACATCTGCGCCACTAACAAGATCGCTATCCCCACCACGGAAGTGATGATCTTCATCACGGTCCAGCTACGCAGCGTCTGCGGCACGGTCATGCCCAGATATTGATTCACCAGCCAGAAGCCTGCGTCATTCACGTGAGAGAGCATGGTGCCGCCGCAGCATACGGCCAGATAAATCATCTCAGGCCGGTAGCCGGGAATGCCCTTCACCAGCGGCGCGACGATTCCCGCGGCAGTGATAATGGCCACAGTCGCGCTTCCTTGCGCGGCACGCATGGCGGCGGCAATGATGTATGCCAACAATATGGGCGAGAAGTTTGCGGACGCCAGCAGCTTGCCCGCGTACGCGCCAGCGCCGGTATCGACAATCACCTGCTTGAACGCGCCGCCGGCGCCCATGATCAGCAGCAGGGAACCCACCGGCCCGAACGAGGCGAGCGCCAGTTTGCCCAACTCATCGCGGTTCAACCCGCGCCGCACTCCGAAGAAATACATGCACGCCAGCGCCGTCACTGTGAGCGCCGTGAACGGGTGGCCCAGGAACAGCAGCGCCTGATTCTTCGGGCCCACAATGGTGGACGCCACAATCAACAACACCGGCAGCACCAGCAGCAGAATTACCAGGCCTACAGCGGGCGGGCGGTGCGTGGAAGCCACCTGCTCGCTCTCTAATTTGCGAGCGATCTCCGGCACCGGCACGAAGATGCGCTTCGAGATCCAGCGGCCGTAAAACAAGCCACCGGCCAGACTCATGGGGATGGAGAGCAGGCTGCCCCATACGATGGTGGCGCCCAAATCCGCACCCAGCAATTGAGCCGCGGCGGCAGGTGCGGGATGCGGCGGAACCAGCGAATGCAACACCGTGAGCGGCGCCGCCATGGCCATCCCGTAAAGCAGGATCGATTTCTTCGATTCCTTCGCCAGGCTCCACACCAGCGGCACCAGGATGATGAATCCCACTTCGAAGAAGATGGGGATGCCCACCAGAAACGAAGCCACCAGCACGGCCCACACGGAGTGCTCGCGTCCGAACACTTTCAGCAGCCAGTTGGCCAGCACGTGCCCGCCGCCCGATTGTTCCAGGTACGCGCCAATCATCGCGCCCAGCCCCAACACCACCGCGATGAAGCCGAGCGCTTCCCCGACGCCTGTCTGTATGGATTTCAGCAGCACAGCCGGCGTCAACCCGCACGCCAGGCCCAGCGCCATGCTGGTCAACAGTAAAGCTAAAAATGCGTGCAGCCGAACAGCAAGAATCAACGCCAGCAGCAGCGCGATAGATCCGAAAGTGAGCAGCAGCAATAACGGGCCGGTTACGGTAGTGTGTGGAATTGTATGGTTCCTTTTCGTTCCCACGCCGCCAGCACCGCGCCGTTCGGAACAGCCGTTAGCGTAACAAAAGCGCCAGCTGGATCCAGCAGCACCGGTTCCTTTGAACCGGGCACGCTCGCAAACAAGCCTTCGGCCGTGTTCCAGGCAGTATACACACCGGCCTTACCGCTGGCGATCGCTGGATTCTTGCCCTCCTTCACCAGCGTTTCCGCGCCGCCGCCAGGCGCCACATACACACTCTTTTCGCGCCGCCACACAGTCACCAAACTGCCGTCGCGCGCTTCGGCCACACCGCCTCCATCCATCGGGCATGCATTCAACTTCCAATTGCCGGTGCCCAACTTTTTGGCAGCGCCAAACGTTTGCCCGCCGTCAGCCGATTCCATCAGGTACATATCGCGATCGCCATCCAGTTCATTGCGCCACATCACTTCCAGCTTGCCGCTTTTGGTAAACATTGCCGTGGGGTGGCAGCACGTGCAAATGCTTCCGGATGGCGATTTGTAAACCGCGAAATTCTTCGACCAGGTACGCCCCGCATCTGAAGAATAAGCACCCCATAGCTCCGTCCCTGGCATGCCCGGCTTTAAATTGCGAAGGTCGAGCCAAGCGGCAAAGAGCCGTCCGTCGGGCGCGGCTGTCATGGTGTGGAGCCCTTCCCGCGCGGCGCCGGGCACATCGGTAATCGTCGCGCCGGCCTGCCACGTCTTGCCGTTATCGGTAGATCGCCAGGTGAGCAGATCGCCATCGGCGCCTTTCCCTGTCTTTCCCGCGACGGCCGAAATCACGATCGCGCCTTTCGTCACGCCTACGCGCGGCCCGCGATGATTGCCCAACGAAAGCACGCCCGGCTCATCCACCTTGGCGGGGTTGGTCCAGGTCTTACCGGAATCGCGTGAGCTTTCAAAATAAATTGCGTTTTCAGACCCGAAGGTAAGCGCGGTCAAGCCGCCGTATGAGGCAAGCTGCGGCTGCCGGAAAGCGGGCGAATCGCCCGGAAGCAGAGCGGCGGCTAAAAGAAGTGTCAGCCAGTACATTCGCTTATCATTTCACAACTGCAAGTTGCTTAACCTTTTCGCTTCACCCGCATCGCCAGATACACCACCACCAAAATATTGATGAGCAGAATGGCTACCTTGGCGGGCGTTCCGTGCCTTGCAAGCTCGTAAATTTCGAGCGGTATCAACAGGCCCGTGGTAATCACGGTGAAGTATTCGGCCCAGCGCTTGCGCCGCAATAAACCGACGCCTTCGGTCAACAGCAGCGCCGCGTAAATAAAGGTGCCAACGCTCAATTCGCGCAACTGGCGCGGGCTGATATTCGTTATGCGATTGATGGCCAGGTGGACGTAATGGTTATCCGGATCCACCCGCAGCATCTCCACCCAGTGATTCACGGTCTGCCCGGCATCACGATGCAAAAGGTGGTGCGCCCCGAACCCGGCAAACAGCAGCGCAACGCCCTTCAGCAGTTTGAACAGCCCAATCAGCAGTATGCCGGCCGCGCTCTTGCCACCGCGCGCATTTCGTCTCTTTTGAGGCACATTCTCAATGAACCATACCGGTGGACCTGGAGGCCAAAAAGCTGTCAGACTCTATCCATGGTTTCTGAGAGCGAACCCGTATTCCGGGCAATGCTGGAATCGGTGGGCGAGGGCGTCTATTGTATGGATCAGGATGGTCTCTGCACGTTCATCAATCAGACTGCCGCCACTTTGCTGGGCGTGAAAGTGGAAGAGTGCCTGGGGCAGAACATGCACCAGCTCATCCACCACACGCGGGCGGACGGCATGCCGTTCCCCGCAAGTGAGTGCCCCATTAACGCGTCCGTCCAAAGCGGCACGGCGGCGGAGTTGGAAGACGACATCATGTGGCGCGGCGATGGCTCCGCGCTGCCCGTCGCCTACATCGTGAAGCCGTTCCTCACGGGAACGCCCCAGGGCGGCGCAACCATTACCCTGCGCGATCTCACATCAGCCAAGCGTTCGGAATCGGCCCTTGAAGAACGCGCGCGTGTGGCGCTGCTGACCGCTGATATCGGCCTCGCCCTCACGCGCAGCAACGATCTTCCGGAGATGCTCACTATGTGCGCCGAAGCCATCGTAAGCCATCTGGATGCGGCCTTCGCACGCGTTTGGACTCTCGATTCGACCGGCACAATTCTTGAGTTGCAGGCCAGCGCCGGCTTGTACACGCATATCAACGGCGCTCACGCCCGGGTTCCCGTGGGCAAGTTTAAGATTGGCTGGATCGCTCAGGAGCAGAAGCCGCATCTCACCAACGACGTAGTGACCGACCCGCGCGTGGCCGATCGTGAGTGGGCCGTTCGCGAAGGTATGAAATCGTTCGCCGGCTATCCGCTGATTGTAGACGGCCAATTGATCGGCGTGGCCGCACTCTTCGCCCGCCATGAGTTGGGTGTCGAAACGCTGCGCTCGCTTGGCACTGTCGCCAACAGCATCGCGCTCGGCATTGAACGCAAGCGCAAGGAGTGGGCGGTGCGCAGCAGTGAGGCCCGCAAGAATTCCATTCTCGAAACTTCGCTCGATTGCGTGATTATGATCGACGCCGAAAGCCGCATTCTGGAATGGAACCGCGCCGCCGAGAAAACTTTTGGCTTGCGCCGCGATGAGGTACTCGACAAGCAACTGCCCGATCTCATCATTCCTCCCAGCTTGCGCGACGCGCACCGCCGCGGCATGGAGAATTATTTGAAGACAGGCATCGGCCCGGTCATCGGCACGCGCATCGAGATCGCCGGCATGCGCTCCGATGGTTCGGAATTCCCAGTGGAGCTGGCAGTGAATCGCATTAGCATTCAGGGCGCTCCGCTCTTTACCGCCACGCTGCGAGACATCACCGAACGCAAGCAGGCGCAAGACGATTTACAACAGGCCAAGGACGCCGCTGAATCCGCCAACACGGCCAAGAGCAGCTTCCTGGCGAACATGAGCCACGAACTGCGCACGCCCCTGAACGCTATTCTTGGCTACAGCGAAATGCTGCTGGAAGAAGCGCGGGAGAGCGAAGACGAAACGCTTTCGAAAGATTTGACGCGCATCAATTCGGCCGGCAAACACCTGCTGGCATTGATCGGCGACATTCTCGACCTTTCGAAAATCGATGCCGGCCGCATGGATCTGTATCCCGAAACGTTCTCAGTGGAAATGTTGGTCCGCGATGTATCGTCCACTGTTGAGAGCCTGATCTCGCGCAACGGCAACACGCTTGAGGTTACGCTGGAGCCCGAACTGGGAACCATGTTCGCGGACATGACCAAGATGCGCCAGAACCTGTTCAACCTGCTCTCGAACGCCGCCAAATTTACCAGCGAGGGCAAAATCCAACTCGATGTTCAGAGCGATCGTGAAGAAGGCAAGGACGATCTGGTCTTTACCGTGCGCGACACCGGCCGCGGTATTCCGCCCGAACGCATGGATCAGCTTTTCTTACCTTTTTCGCAATTGGATAAATCCATTTCGCGCGATTTCGGTGGCACGGGCTTGGGTCTTACCATTACGCGAAAGTTCTCGCAGATGATGGGCGGCGATGTTTCTGTTACCAGCGAACTCGGCAAAGGCAGCGCGTTCACCATCCGGCTGCCGCGCCGCTACCAGCCGCGCGAAGAGCCGGAAGCCGGTGATGCCGCAACCCAAAGTGTGGCCTGCGAACCGGGTGGCAACCTGGTGCTGGTGATCGATGACGATGCTACCGCGCGCGACCTGATGAATCGAAACCTGACTCGCGCCGGGCTGAGCGCCGCGCTGGCTTCTTCGGGCGAAGAGGGGCTCCGGTTAGCGCGTGAGTTGAAACCGAAAGTGATCACGCTGGACGTGCTGATGCCCGGCATGGATGGCTGGGCCGTGCTGCAGGAACTGAAGAGCGATCCCGAACTTGCAAACATCCCGGTGGTTATGGCGACCATGGTGACGGATCGCAGCCTGGGCTATTCCTTGGGCGCGTCCGATTATCTGATGAAGCCCGTGACGCGTGAGAAGCTGCAAACGGCGCTCGCGAAATACAAGTGCGATCCCCCGCCCTGCTCCGTTCTGGTAGTGGAAGACGATGTGGATTCGCGCGATCTGATGCGCACCATGCTCGCGCGCGAAGGTTGGGACGTGCGCTCCGCCGCCGATGGCGTGGAAGCCTTGACCAAGATGCAGGAGCGCATCCCCACCGTGATTCTGCTGGATCTGATGATGCCCAACATGGATGGTTTCGAGTTCGCCGCGCATCTCTCGAAGCGCGATGAATGGCGCCGCGTGCCGGTGCTCGTGGTGACCGCAAAAAACCTTTCCGAAGAGGAGCGCGCCCGCTTGAACGGCCACGTGGAACGCATCCTCACCAAAGATGCGCTGGCGCTCGATGAGTTGCTGAGTGAGGTGCGCACGCTGATTTCTTCCTGCTTAGCGCCTAGCATTACCATCGCCCCGAAAATGGCATGAGTGCCCAGGATATGATGAGGACGGTGCGCCATGGAATCGCCTGAAAGCCAGTCCGCGCGCAAGCGAAACATCCGGAAGTATCTGGTGCCGACGGTGGGCTACACCATCGCCATCGCCAGTCTCTGGGGCGTGTTTCACGATTTCGATTACAAGCTGTTGGAACAGGATGTGCGCGCGCTCAGTTGGGGCTGGGTACTGGTTGGCGTGTTGCTGAACCTGAGCGTATACCTTCTGGATGGCCTGCGCTGGGCGGTTCTGCTGCGCCCCGCGCACGAGGCGCCGGTCACGGAGTGCGTCAAGGCCGTGTTCGTCGGCCAGGTTGCCAACGCCGTGCTCCCCGCGAAAGCCGGCGAAGTGGTGCGCTGCTACCTGCTGTCTTTCTGGACGGAAACTCCCTTCACCCTGGCCCTTACCGCCGATGCCATTGGCCGAGTGATGGACGGCATTTGCATGGCGCTGGCCTTCTATCTCTTCACCTGGGGCATCGTGGACATGCGCCGCGGCTTGCGCGATGGCGCCTTCATCTTCGCCGTAGCCGTCGCGATTCTTTCCTGTCTGCTGCTGTTCGTTCTGTTCCGGCGCGAACACGCCAGGCACTTCCTTTCAAACAATAAGTGGGGCGCGCGTTTCGCTTCCCTGCTGCATGAAATTCATAGTCTGGGCGACGTGAAGGCGCTCCGCAACGCCTTCGGCATCAGCGTGCTTTACCTGCTCATGCCCATCCTTTCCGTGTGGGCTCTCTTCCGCGCCTACAACTTCGATTTCTCGTTTCAACAGGCCGCCATCGTGTTGGTTGTCATCCACCTGGGCACCACGCTTCCGGGCGCGCCGGCCAATGTGGGTGCGTTCCAGTGGTTCGCCACCATCAGTCTGCAAATGCTGGCTGCCGGGCCCATGGAAGCGAAAATCTTTTCTGTCATCCTGTATTTCGCGCACACGCTGCCGCCCATTATTGTCGGCGCCATCGTGCTGCTGTTCACCGGCTTGAAGCTGGGCGAAGTGCACACGCACGCCAGGAAGGCGCATCACGGCGGTCCGGAATCTCGGCCCCACCAGACCCCGGCCATCACGTCCGCCAGCAGCGAATAGCTACTCCGCGGCTGGAGGGTTCGCTTCCACTTTCTTGGGCTTCTCATTCAAGCGCAGCGCTATTTCTGCGTCGGAGGCGCCTCGCATTTCAATCGCAACATGCAAGTGCTTTTGCAGCGTCACACGAAGCCGGTCCTGCGCCACACGCTGCGTCGCGGTGTTCAGCGCATAAAGAATTTCATCCGGCGCGTAAGGTCGCAGCGCTTTGTACATATCCCACGGCCGCCTTACTGACGATGCGGAAAGAGCCGCTTCCAGCTTGCGCGCCCGCGTCACCAGCGCCTTAAGCGCGGCTTGCGATGCTGCATCGAGGCCGAACTCCGCAGCCAGCGCCGCTCTGGCGCGCACCCCCGCGCCGTCCGTCATGGCCAGGTAAAGACACCGCCAGCAATCCACCCACCCAGTGCCCGGGAACGCGATGCTTCGCTTCAACTTTTCCCATTTGTGGACCGCGGCATGATTGATTCCGGCCACCGGCAGCAGATGGCGCTCCTCCAGTTCGCGCATGCCCGCGGAAGGCGCCGCATCGTTGCCCCATGCGCAAAGCTCCTCAAACCAGCATGACGGTGTAATCCGATTTTGCATGCCCGCTTCATAAGCACTCTGAAACTGCTGCTCAGTCCGTTCGGCAATCGTGAAGTTCAGCCGGTGCTTAAAGCGAATCAGCCGGGCCATGCGCACCGGCTCATCGGCGAACGCACCGGAGTTCGCGGTGCGCAATTCCCGGCTTTCCAAATCGGCCAGCCCATTTGCCGGGTCCACAAGCATCCCCCTGGCGGAACGGTTTAACCCCACAGCGATCGCGTTTACGGTAAAATCGCGCCGTTTCAGGTCGTCGCGAATATCGCACGCCTCGATCTTCGGCTTGCCGCCCGGCTTGGCATACACCTCGGAACGCGCCATGCCGATCTTCGCCGTCACGCCATCCGCGAAATGGAACGCCAGCAGCTTGCGCGCGTCGTCCTTTCGAACCATCGTGCCACCCGTCTCTCTCACCGCAGCCAGATCCAGCTTCATCGGGTTGCCGCACAAGGTGAAATCCAAATCGCGCGTCGGAAAGCCGCCCAGCAAATCGCGCATCGCGCCGCCAGTCAGATACAGCGTCTGCCCGGCTGTTGCCGCTGCCGCCACCAACAACGCCGTCACCCGATGCTGCGCGGCACTCAGATGATTTTCCAGCAGGTACAGATAATCGCTCATGTAGGCTCAGCACGCGGGTGATGCCTGTCCACGGTGCTTCGCAAGCGGCTTCTCAGCACATGGGTATAGATTTGCGTGGTGGCGATATCGGCATGCCCCAACATGGTCTGCACGCTGCGCAGATCCGCCCCGCCTTCCAGCAGATGCGTCGCGAAGCTGTGCCGAATCACATGCGGCGTCAAGTGATGGAAGATGCCCACGCGCTTGCCATACGCGCGCAGCAATTTCCAGAAGCCCTGGCGCGTCATGGCGCCTCCCTGCGCGGTCACAAAGAGCCATTCGCTGGGCCGCCCTTTCAGCAGCGCCGGCCGGCCCGTTTGCGCATAATCCGCAATCGCCTTCAGCGCCGATTTTCCCACCGGCACAATGCGCTGCTTATTGCCTTTCCCGGTCACGCGCAGCACGCCCAGGCCGCTCTCCAGTTCGCTCACGCGCACGCTGCACAGTTCACTCACACGCAGCCCGCTGGCGTAAAGTAGCTCCATCATGGCCTTGTCGCGTACGCCATTGGGCTTCGCCATATCGGGAGCCATCAGCAAGCTTTCCACCTGCTGCAAATTCAAAAAATGGGGAATGGTTTGCCACTGCCGCGGGCTTTCCAAATATTCAGTGGGGTCTTCTTCAAGATGCCCTTCGCGCAGTAAGAAGCCGTAGTAATTCCGCAGGGTGGTTAAATGCCGCGCGATGGAACGGCTTCCCAGACCGGTGCGATACAGCGAATTCAGATACAGCCGGAGCAATTCCTTCAGCGGCAGAGCGCTTGCTTCGGCGGACTCCGCAAATGCCCCATAGCGCTCTAAATCCAGCCGGTAGGCATCCAGCGAATTCTTCGCCAGCCCCTTTTCCAGAGCGCAAAACTCGAGAAATTCGCCTATGCGGCTATCGGGCATTCTGTCAATGATACAATATTGACGAAAATGTTTCGGATAAAGGCGTGATTTGGCGGCCTCCACCACCAAGAAAGCGCTTGTGCGGCGCTTCGATCGGGAACCCCTGCAGGCGTTCGTCAGCCCGGGCGATTATTTGCAGCAGAACGGCATTGAAGTGCTTTCGCCCGCCGGAAGCGTGATCTTCATCGGTTACTACGACCTGAAAAACGTCTGCTTCGTGAAAGATTTCGATGCTCCCGGCGAGCCCGCCCGCCAATTCCAGACGCGTCCCAAGATGGATGGCCTGTGGGTCAGAATGAAATACCGCGATGGCGATGTGATGGACGGCATCCTTCCCAACAATCTTCTGCAATGGGATCGCTATGGATACTCGGTCATCCCGCCCGAGCCGTATTCGAACAACCAGCGCGTCTTTGTGCCCCGGGAAGCTCTGACGGATATTCAAATTCTGGGCGTTGTGGGAAGTCCGCTCACCAAGGGCGCGCGCCGCAAGACGCCTTCTGAAGGGCAGCCCAGCTTGTTCGATTAGCGGGCTAAGGCCGAAGGTTGATGCTGGCCAGATCTTTCCAGCAAGTGCCTTGCAGGTTCTTCACGAAATCCAGCGTATGCACGGAAAACGCACGCGGGCCTTCATAGGAAGCCCACATCTCTTTGGCTTTTTGGAACATGGGCATCACCAGATCCGGATCCACGTTTTGCACCAAAGTAATGTGCGGATGATAAGGGAAAGGTTCGCAAAAACTGACCGCGCCCTGATTGAGCGCGCGATACATGCGATGCAGTTCCAACTCGCCTCGCTTGATCCCGATATAGACCACTTTCGATTGCGGGAAAATCTCCACGTCGCCCAGTTCCACTTCGAAATCCGCAAACGGGCGCGATACCTCTCGCAACTCTTCCGCGGCTTCATCGGGGCAAGTATGAATCGGGCGCGGCGGCAACACCGTCACGTGCGCATGCGGGCTGCAACCGGGCACAAGAGCTAAACGCAAATCGTCTAGGAACGCCCCGAGCGGATCGGGAATATAACTCACCAGGGCGAACGGCTTTAATTGCGCCGGAGGCGCTTCCACACTGCTCATCGACACCTCCATTGTATCGATTTGCCGTTCCTGCCGATGCGGTACTCTGGTACTAAGGAATGGACTTCTTCCGAAAGCTGCGCCCCGCTGGCCTTCTGCGAGGACTCTGGCTTACTTTCCGCCACCAAAAACCATCGCTGGTTGAAACGGAACAGTACCCTCTTGTCCGCCCCCATGTATCGGAACGGTACCGTGGCGCGCCGCGCCTCAACATCGATCCATCCTCCGGCGAAACACTCTGCATCTCCTGCAATCTGTGCGCGCTTGCGTGCCCGGAAAATTTGATCGTGGTCTCCAGCATCCGCAATGAAAAGACGCGCCGCAAGGATCTGACCGAATTCACTTACGACCTTTCGCGATGCCTGTTCTGCGGCCTTTGCGAAGATGCCTGCCCGGTGGATGCGCTCGAACTCACCCAGGATTTCGAGCTCGCCAGCTACACGCGCGAAGGCATGATCTGGGATCGGCAGATGCTGGAAGAAGGGCCGCGTCCGGTGGATTACCGGAACTAATGCTGGACGCGTTTTTCTTCTGGGCATTCGCGCTGCTTGTGGTGGCTGGCGCGCTGGGCACCATCGCCTTTCGCAACGCGGTGCACTGCGCGGTCGGCCTGACTGCTTCGCTGGTTGGCGTCGCCGGAATCTTTCTTTTGCAAGGCGCGGAGTTTCTTTCCGTTGCGCAAATCATTGTTTATGTCGGCGGCATCATGGTGCTGTTTCTCTTCGTGATCATGCTGGTCAATGTGGGCCGTTCGGCGGGCGGGCGGCGCTTCAGCCCCAACGCGAAACTGGCCGCCGCGCTCTGCTTCAGCCTCGGCGGTTTGGTGCTCTACTTTCTCTTCTCGCGTCCCTTCGTGCTCGCGCCCGCAATGGCGGATTCCTCCGCCGCGCAAGGCAATACCGAACGCATAGGAAATGCGCTGTTCACCTCTTATTTGTTGCCGTTCGAAATCGCGTCGGTACTTCTGTTGGCGGCTTTGATAGGCTCTGTGGTTCTGGCTAGAAAGCGCCCCGAAGCATGATCGCCAATGTTCACTATGTCGCCCTCAGCGCCGTGTTGCTGGTAATCGGCACTGCCGGAATCCTCACGCGCCGCAACCTTGTGGTGCTGCTGATGTCCGTCGAACTGGTGCTCAACGCCGTCAACATCAATCTGGTCGCGTTCGGGCGGCATCTTCACGATGACTCAGGCCAGGTCTTCGCGCTCTTTGTGATGGCCGATGCCGTCGCCGAAGCCGCCGTGGGCCTGGCTCTGCTGATTGCGCTCTTCCGAAACAAAGAAACCGTTCTGGCCGACGAAGTGGATTCGCTGCGGTGGTAAGCGCTCTCCATCTCCTCTGGCTCATCCCTGTCTTCCCACTGGCGGGCGCGGCGTTCTGTCTGGTGGCGCGTCCGGGTAAACATGTGGTGGCCTTCGTTGCGCCTGGCGCCATTCTCGCGGCGTTTCTGTGGTCCGCGGCTGCGGTGCTTCAGCTTGCCGCTCTGCCCTCCCGAACCTTCGAATTGCCCATCGCCATGTGGCTCCCCAACGTCGGCGCGGAATGGGGACTCTTTCTCGATCCGCTCAGCGCCATCATGATCCTCACGGTCACCGGCATCGCCTTTCTGGTGCATGTGTATTCGGTGGGCTATATGAAGGGCGATGAAGGCTTCGTACGTTATTTCGGTTACCTGAACCTGTTCGTATTTTTCATGCTGCTGTTGGTGCTGGCGAATAATTACGGGCTGCTCTTCGCCGGCTGGGAAGGCGTGGGCCTCGCCAGCTATCTGCTAATTGGGTTCGATTTTGCGCGTAAGGGCGCGGCCGGCGCCGGCATGAAGGCATTCGTGGTGAATCGCGCGGGCGACGCCGGTCTGCTGCTGGGGCTGCTTCTGCTGTGGTCCTTAGCCGGAACCATGCGCTTTGCCGAATCGCACGCCGCGCTTGCCCGGCAGGGTCAAGGCGCGGGCGTAGTCACGGCCATCGCGATTCTTTTCTTCGTGGGCGCGGCTGGTAAATCGGCGCAGTTTCCATTGCACGTATGGCTGCCGGACGCCATGGAAGGCCCCGCGCCGGTCTCCGCTCTCATCCACGCCGCCACCATGGTGACAGCCGGTGTGTATCTGCTGGCACGCGCGCATCTGCTGTTCGATCTGAGCCCCAACGCAGCCAACACCATCGCCGCCGTGGGCGCATTCACCGCCATCTTCGCCGCCACCATCGCGCTGGTGCAGACCGATATCAAGCGCATCCTCGCGTACTCCACCGTGAGCCAACTCGGCTATATGTTCCTCGCGCTCGGCACGGGCGCCTGGTGGGTGGCCGTGTTCCATCTGTTCACTCACGCCTTCTTTAAAGCGCTGCTCTTCCTGGGCGCGGGCTCTGTGATTCATGCGCTTCACGGCGAACAGGACGTGCGCAAAATGGGCGCGCTGAAACGCAAAATGCCCATCACGCACTGGACCATGTTTGTGGGCGCCGTGGCGCTTTCCGGCATCCCCGGCCTGGCCGGCTTCTTCTCGAAAGACGCCATCCTCGCGCAGGCCTTTCGTTCCGGCGCGACACTTCTGTACGCCACTGGACTGGTTACAGCCGGCCTCACCGCGTTCTACATGTGGCGCTTGATGCATCTGACTTTTTACGGTGAACCGAACGCGGAACTGGATCGAGTTCACGAATCGCCCGCCTCCATGGCTGTGCCGCTCATCGTGCTCGCGCTGGGCAGTTCTCTTGCGGGATGGATCGGTGTCCCCAAAGGTTGGAACACGCCGGCCATATTCCGGACGTTTGAAATGTGGCTTCACCCCGATGCAGGGGGCGTGGCTCCGGCCGCGCGTACCGAATGGATTCTGACCGGCCTCTCGGTCGCGGTCGCGCTCATCGGCATCAGCATCGCACGCTATTTTTACGGGCACAAAGGGGGCGTGCCGCATACTTTCATGCAACTGGTTCGCCCGCTGCAGGGCGTGCTGGAAGAAGAATGGTATGTGGACCGCATTTACAATTCGCTGTTTGTGCATGCGTTCGGCCGCGGTGGAGGGAGCATCCTCAATGAGCTGGATGCACGCGTCATCGATCGCGGCGTGAACCACGTGGGTGCGGGAACGCGCCTTGCGGGCGACATTTCTTCCTGGTGGGATGAGTGGGTGATCGACGGCTTCGTGCGCGCCTTCGCATATTCGCTCAAGCTGCTCTCTTATCCCGTTCGCCTGCTGCAAACGGGCCGTCTGCAAACTTACGCTCTCGCGCTGGTGCTGGGGTTGGTCGCTTTCATCGGCTTCCTTGAATTCGCGCGATGACCGGGCATTTGCTGAGCATTACGCTGTTTCTGCCCTTGGCCGGCATGCTGTTGCTGCTGCTGATTCCGTCATCGCAGGCGCGCGCCATTCGCCTTTGGTCGCTCGCTGTATCGCTGGTTGCGTTCGCGGTGTCGCTTGTAGCTTTGGCCCGCTTCAGCAATTCAGCCGGCGGCTTCCAACTGGTGGAGCGCGCGCCGTGGATACCCACGCTCGGCGTGCAATACGCGCTCGGTATCGATGGCATCAGCCTGCTGCTCATGCTGCTGACCACGGTGATCTGCCCCATCGCGTTTCTTGCTTCGTGGAATGTCACGCAAAAAGTAAAGGCCTTCCATGCTCTGTTCCTGTTGATTGAAACCGCCACGCTGGGCGTATTCCTTTCGCTCGATGGGTTCCTCTTTTATCTCTTCTTCGATCTCGTCCTGATCCCGATGTATTTCGTGATCGCGCTATGGGGCGGCCCCAAGCGCTTGTATGCGGCGCTGAAGTTCTTCCTATATACGCTGTGCGGCTCGGTGTTGATGCTGCTCGGGCTCATCGGCTTATACTTCGCGCACATCCGCCAGTTCGGCTACCCAAGCTTTGAAATCACAGAGCTGATGAAGCTCACGCTTCCACTCGCGACACAGCAGTGGATTTTCTGGGCCCTCTTCGCCGGCTTCGCGATCAAGATTCCCATGTTCCCGTTTCACACGTGGCTTCCGGATGCGCATGTGGAAGCTCCTACGGCCGGCTCTGTCGTGCTGGCCGGTTTGTTGTTGAAGCTCGGTACGTACGGCTTCCTTCGCTTTTCGCTTCCCCTGGTTCCACACGCTTCGTCCGATCTCACCATCGTGCGCATCCTGCTCACGCTCTCGCTCATCGGCATTCTTTACGGAGCGCTGGTCAGCCTGATGCAGCGCGAATGGAAGCGGCTGATTGCCTATTCATCGGTCAGCCACATGGGCTTCTGCACGCTGGGTATTTTCGCTCTGAACCCTATCGGCATTGCGGGCAGCGTGTTACAGCAGGTGAACCATGGCATCTCGACAGCCCTGCTGTTTCTGCTGGCCGGCATGATGTACGAGCGGCGAGGCGCGCGCGAAATTTCAGCCTATGGCGGAGTGGCTTCGTCCATGCCGCGCTTCGCGTTCATCTTCGGCGTGGCTGTATTCAGCTCCGCGGGCCTGCCGCTATTGAATGGGTTTGTCGGTGAGTTCGCCATCCTGCAAGGCGCGTTTCAAGTGGGCCGGACGTGGGCTGCGTTCGGCGTGGTGGGCTTGGTGCTTGCCGCCGCTTACCTGCTCTGGCTGTATCAACGCACCATGCTGGGGCCCATCACGCACGACGAGAATCGCAATCTGCCGGATCTGAACGCCCGCGAAACACTGGTGCTGCTGCCGCTGGTCGCGCTCGCGTTCGCCATCGGCCTTTACCCCAAGCCACTGTTCGACATTGTCCAAAAGCCCGTTGCCGAACTGGTGGAAAGAGTTCACTCGAAGTGAGCTATACGGCGCAGGACAACTTCGCGCTCACGCCTGAGATCCTGCTGGTTCTGTTCGGGTGCGCGCTGCTGTTTGCGGGCCGCCGTTGGGCACTGCCAATGCTGTTTACCGGGCTTCTGTTTACAGCCGCGGCGCTGTGGCGGCAGTATGTTTGGCTGGATCGAAACGGGATCGCGGAGCTGGCTGCCTTTGCGGGCGCGCTTACAGTGGACCGATTCGCACTCTTCTTCGACGCGCTCTTTCTCGCCACTACGGCGCTGGTGGCTACGGTCAGCAAGCCGGTGTTGCGGCGAGACTTTCCGGAGTACACAGCCCTGCTGCTCTTCGCGCAATGCGGCATGTTCCTGATCTGCGGGGGCGCGGACTTGCTCACCATCTTCCTGGGCCTGGAGTTAATGTCGCTGGCGTTTTACATACTAGTGGGCTTCACGCGTGAAGATCGCCGCTCGAATGAAGGCGCGCTGAAGTTCCTGATCCTAGGCGCGTTTTCAAGCGGGCTAGTGGCTTATGGATTTTCGCTGCTCTATGCTGTCTCCGGCTCGACACGCCTAAGTACGATTGCGTCGGCACTGGCAACGCGCGACAACCACGATTCGCTGGTGATCCTTGCGCTCGCAACAACCGGCGCAGGCATCCTCTTCAAGATCGCAGCCGTGCCGTTTCATATGTGGGCCCCCGATGCTTATGAAGGAGCGCCCATCCCCGTAGCCGCGTACTTGGCAGTTGCCTCGACAGCCGCAGCCATGGCGCTCTTGGTACGTCTCTTTACAGGTCCGCTTGCACCGGGGAGAGCGGTATGGGAACCGCTGCTGGGCATCGTCGCGCTGGCCACGCTCACGCTTGGCAACCTGGCCGCGATTGCGCAGAGCAACGTCAAACGCCTGCTGGGGTACAGTTCCATCTCGCACGCGGGATACCTGCTGCTGGGTTTGGTGGCGGGCAGCAGGACGGGCATCAAAGGCATCTCTGTCTACCTGCTGACCTACATCTTCATGACCGTGGGCGCATTCACTATCGTTCTCACGCTGAAGGGCGAGAACGTATCGGACCTGGATGGCCTCGCGAAAAGCCACCCATGGAACGCGTTCCTGATGCTGGTGTTCCTGCTCTCCCTCGCCGGCCTTCCGCCCACTGCCGGCTTCCTGGGCAAATACTTCGTGCTGCAAGCGCTGATCGAAACCGGTCACTATGCGCTGGCCGCCGCGGGCACGCTATATGTCATCGTGGCGCTTTACTACTACTTCCGGATGGTGCGCGCGATGTTCATGATGCAGCCTTCTGGCACCGTCCTCGTGGAGACTACGTGGCCGGTGCGAGTTGCCTTGGCGGTAAGCGGCGTGCTGACTCTGGCGATCGGACTCTACCCCGAGCCCTTCCTCCGGTTCGCTGAATCGAGCGTGGCGCGATGACCTTGGTATCGCTGATCACTGCTGTTGTACTCGTCGCCGGCGTGCCGCTGATTGCGCTTTACCTGCAACTGGTGGAACGCAAAGTTCTCGCCGATTTCCAAGTGCGCCTGGGCCCCATGCGCGTAGGACCGCATGGCCTGCTGCAACCCATCGCCGATGTCCTGAAGCTTGCCCTGAAAGAGGACCTCGCCCCAGCCGATGCCGACCGGCTGCTGTTCTGGGCCGCGCCCATCTTCGCCACCGCCGCCGCTCTGGTAGCGTTCACTGTGCTCCCGCTTAGCGGCGCGATTCGCGTGATGGATGTGAACGTGGGCATCCTGGTGGTCACGGCTTCGGCCTCGCTGGGAGTGCTGACCGTGATCGCCGGCGGCTGGTCTTCGAACAGCCATTACTCGCTGCTTGGCGCGCTCCGTGGCGCGGCGCAATTGGTGAGCTTTGAAGTGGCGCTTGGCTTCTCGTTGCTCTCCGGCCTGACGGCGGCCGGCACGCTGAGCATGCAAGGCATCGTGAAGGCGCAACAGCAACAGCACATCTGGTTTGCGTTCTCGAACTACGGTTTCATGCTGCTGCCCTTCGCGATCTTCCTGCTTTCGATCACTGCGGAGGCGAATCGCGCGCCCTTCGATTTGCCCGAGGCCGAATCTGAACTCATCGGCGGTTATCACACCGAATACAGCGGCTTGCGCTGGTCGTTCTTCATGCTGGCCGAATACGCGAACATGCTGCTGGCATGCGCCGTCGGCGTGACCTTGTTCTGGGGTGGATGGCTGCGGCCGTTTCCGAACACGGCTTGGCTTGCTTGGGCCATGAACTCCGGCGTGCCGGTGGTGCTGGGCGCATACCTGGCGGTCGCTTGCATACGCATGGCCCGGCGTTTGCGGCAGCCTTTGCAGCGCTTGATGCTGGTCGCGTTCGGCCTCGCGCTCTTGCTTGCCGGGCTGCTGTTCCTGCTGCCGTTTGTGAGCGAACGCGCCGGCGGGCCCTTCTGGTTCCTGATGAAGCTAGCGGTACTGGTCTACGCGATGATCTGGTTCCGGGGCACCTTCCCCCGGCTTCGCTACGATCAGCTGATGCTGCTCGGCTGGAAATACCTGATTCCCGCGGGCATGGTCTGCGTGTTGATCAACGCCGTTCTCGGCCTGCTGCATTAAGAATCCTTCAGGCACTCGGCGATGTCGCCTTCCTTCACCGCGCCCTCTCGAATCATCTTCCAGTAAGGCTCCGTGATATCCACCGTGCTGGCGCCCTGACCGGTGCAGATGCCGCCATCGAGCACCAGATCCACGCGGCCATCCATGGTGCCGAAGACTTCGATGCCGCTATGGCATGTCGGAGCGCCGGAGATGTTCGCGCTGGTGGAGATGACGGGGCGGCCCAAACGCTCGATGATGCCGTTCGCGACGGGGGAAGGCGACTGGCGCACGGCCAGACGGCCTGTGTTGCCGGTCACTTTCAGGGGCACTTTGGCGGCGGGCAGAATGATGGTGAGCGGCCCCGGCCAGAACCTTCGGGCCAGCAGATAGAAGCGGTTCGAGATGTCGCGCGAAAGGTCTTCCACCATCATCATGTCGCTGACCAGCAGGGGAAGGCTGCGGCCCGATTCCCTGCCCTTGGCGATGAAAACACGCGAGACCGACCGCAGGTTGTAAGGGTCGGCAATCAGCATGTACAACGCATCCGTGGGAATGGCGACCACCTTGCCGTTCGCAACCGCAGAGGCCGCTCTGGCAATCGCTTCCTCCGAGGGTCGGTCGGGGTCAATCTCAATCAGGTCGGTCGCCACGTAAAGGTCAGGGTAACAAAAAAGGCGCGGAGTAAAGACTCCGCGCCATAACTACCAAAACAGACAGGCTAAGTTTTCTGTTCTAGGAGGAGTTTCGACAGGTAACAATGGGAAACCCAGCCCGCTCCAAAGGTTGCGGTGTTGTTACGCGAACTTATGCCATAGCGGCCGTAGCTTCCTGCATTTGGGTATCGAAAGAGTAACCAAAGCCACGAACCGAATGAATGATAGTGGGGTTGGCCGGATCTTTCTCTATCTTCTGCCGGAGGCGGAGGATATAGACATCGACGGTACGATCTGTAATCGCGCGGTCCTGACCCCAGACAGCATTCAGGAGTTGTTCGCGGCTGAAGACCACGCCGGTGCGGCTCATCAGAAATTCCAGCAGGCGGAACTCTGTGGCCGTCAAGGCGATGGGCTGCCCGTGAAGGCGCGTCTGGCAACTGCTGCGGTCCAGCTCGACGCCGGCAGCTTTTAAGACACGCGCCGGAACGCCGTGCGAACGGAACTGCAGCTTGATACGCGCAATCAGTTCGCGAATGAAAAACGGCTTGACAATGTAATCGTTCGCGCCGAGTTCGAGGCCGACAATGCGGTCCGTTTCCGAGGCTCGGGCGGTCAGAAAAATTACGGGAACCTGCGCCAATTCGGTGTCTTTTCGAATGCCTTTGCAGATTTCGAGACCATCCGAATCCGGGAGCATGATATCCAGCAAAATCAGGTCGGGACGCACCCGGCGGCAAAGCTCAAGCGCTCCCTTCCCGGTTTGCGAACCGGTGAGTTGGAAACCTTCTTTTTCGAGGTTGTATTTTAAGAGTGCAAACAGGTCCGCGTCATCTTCGATCAGGACAATTTTCTTCATGGCTGAAGCAAGGTTAGCGTGGCGCATGTTACAAAACGGTTAAGAACGGGTAAATTGCGGGTGAAGTTCGGCTGGTTACTCGCCGCTTTCGAAGCGGTAGCCAAAGCCGCGAACGGTGACCAGGTACTTAGGCTCTTCGGCGGTCACCTCAATGTGTTCACGCAGACGGCGGACGTGGACGTCGACTGTGCGGGGCGTGACGAAACGCTGTTCGCCCCATACCTCGTTAAGGAGTTGATCGCGGCCGTAGGCGCGTCCGGGATGCACGATAAAGAACTCCAGCAGGCGGAATTCGGTAAGCGTGAGCTCCAGTTCGCGGTCGTTCATCAAGAGGCGATGCGCCGCATGATCGACGCGGAAGGGCCCGAGGACGGTTTCGACGGCCACCGGTTCGGTCTGCTCACGGCGCAGGTGCGCTTTCACGCGGGCGACCAATTCGCGCGGGCTGAACGGCTTGGTGATGTAATCGTCGCCGCCGAGTTCGAGACCGAGGACGCGATCGACTTCATCGGAACGCGCCGTCAGGAACAAGACGGGCGTGCGGGCCAGGGCGGGTGTCTTGCGAATCTGGCGGCACAGGTCGAAGCCATCGATATCGGGCAGCATGACATCGAGCACGATGAGATCCGGCTTCCAGGTTTCGAGCTCGGCGAGGGTGCCCTTGCCGCCGGGCAGCACGCGAGCTTGGAAGCCATTGCGCTCCAGGTTGTATTCGACCAGTGAAGCCAGCTCTGCCTCATCTTCGACGATGGCGATTCGTTTGGCCATGGGGGATTAGAGGACTTGCGGGCGGGCCAAGCGCTGGCGCCAATGATCGTTCAGGCGGATGAGGGAGAACAGCCCGAAGAAGAGGAGCAGCGCGGCACCGGCGAAGTGCCAGGTATGAGCCTTGAGGAAAGCTCCGGAACCGGCGCCGAGGTTGATGCCGAGCCAGGCGTCGCTGAAGAAGCGAAGGAAGCGGGCCAGCAGCACGGTCAGCAGGAATGGCCGGATGCCGGTTTGGAGCGCGCCGGCGGAAATGACGAATAGCTTGAGGGGCAACGGGATGGGGAGCAATGCCGGGATGAAGACGGTGACCAGACCGTAGCGTTCGAACCACTTGCGGAAGCGCTGCACGCGTTCCGGGTTGCCGGATTTTTCGAGATACTTGCGGCCGCCGCGCTGGGCGAGGTGGAACAGGATGTAGTTACCGGCAAGCGAACCTGCCAGAGCGGCGGCGGCGCCGGTATAGGCTGCATGGGGTGTTTTGACGGCGATGAGGATGAGCAGAGCGTCCAGACCCGTCGCGATGGGGATGCCAAGCGAATCCGCAAATGAGAGCAAGAGAAGCCCGAGCGGCCCGAACGCCACCAGCGCCTGGATGATGGTGTGGAACAAACCCCGATTGTATCGCGTCAACCTTCCATGCTTGGACGAATAATGGTGACTCTGGCAGTGGCTGCGTGTTGCGCGGAAGCCCAAGACGGTCTGCAAGGCCATTTGGCAGCGGGGCGGGCGGCGGTGGCGCAGAGCCGTTACGCGGTAGCGCAGAAGGAGTTTGTCGAGGCGTTGAAGTTGACGGCCGGCAAGCCGGAATCGGCTGAGGTCTTGGAAGCGCTGAGCGACTTGAACTTCGTGCAGGGAGACTATCGCGCGGCGGGAGACCAGTACCGCCAGGCCTTGAAGCTGCGCGAGCAGACGTTGGGTGTGTCGAGCGCGGAGCTGAGCCCTTACCTGCTGAAGTTGGCTGGGATTCTGCGCGCGGGTGGGCATCCGGAGCAAGCCGAGCCGCTGCTGGCGCGGTCGGTTGCGATTCACGAAGCTGCAGGTGGCCAAACGGCCGCGCCGATTGCGGTGGACATGGAGCAGTTCGCGGCTCTGTATCAACAGATGAAGCGCGGCAAGGATGCGGTGGAGGCTTACCATCGCGCGCTTGCGATTCGGATGATGCACGATGGCCCGGATTCGCTGGAGGTGGCGACCACGATGGTGATGATGGGGCAACTCTATAGCGATCTGGAGCGGAACACGGAAGCCGAGAGCAGCTATCGCAATGCGCTCGACATCTCTGAGAAGAAGCTTGGCGCGGACAATTTTGGGCTGATTGGGCTGCTGGACCGGTTGGGGATTCTGTACCGGCGGATGAACAACTATGGCGGGTCGGAACCTTACTTCCAGCGCGGCCTGGCGATTCGGGAGAAGAACCTGGGACCGTTCCATTCCGACGTGGCGCCTGCGCTGGATAACCTGGCGCTGTGCTACTTCCGCGAGAAGAAGTTTGTGGAGGCGGAGGCGCTGTATAAGAGGTCGCTCGCGATTTGGGAAGCGACGCAAGGCAAGGACAGTGCGTTTGCGGCGCTGGCGCTCGATAACCTGGGTGCGCTTTACGCTTCGCAGCAGATGTTCGAGAAAGCCGAGCCGCTGTTCTTGCGGGCGCTGGGGATTCGTGAGGGCGAATCGCTGGTCAGTTTGGATACGCTGGCAAATCTGAATCTCTCGATAGACAAGCCGGAGCGCGCGGAGCTGTTCTACAAGCGGGCATTGGTGCTGGGGGAGGCGGGCCTGGGCGGTGAGCATCCGGAGGTGGCGGCAATTTTGGAGAGCTATGCGCAGTTGCTGCGGCAACTGAAGCGGCCGGCTGAGGCGGCGAAGCTGGAGGCGCGGGCAAAGCAGATCAAAGCGCATCCGCTGATCACGGCGAGGCCGCCGGGCGCGATGTATGTGCCCGTTTTGTAGCCGGTCAGACCACATCTGGGAAGGTTTTGCGCAGCTTGTGAAAGACGGCGTGACCGGCGAAGAAGATAAGGAGTGAAACGAGCCAGAGCTTCCAGAGCGAGTGCCATTCCGGAGCGGCGCTTTGCAGAAAGATGCGGCGGTAGCCTTCGACTAGAACGTAGACCGGATTCTTGGTGAGCAGCCATCGGGCTTCTGGCGGCATGGCCGTTTCCGGATAACAGATCGGCGTCAGGAAAAACCAGATGGTGAGCAGGAAGCCGTTGATTTGTGAGAGGTCGCGCAGGAAGACGCCCAGCGCGGCGAGCAGCCAACACAGGCCGCCGGTGAAGAGCATTTGCGGCACGATCAACACCGGCAGCCAGAGCACGGTAAGGGGGATGGCATGGCGGGCGAGCAGGAGGCCGAGCAGGAAGATGCCGAGGCCGAAGACCTCGCTGACCAGGCCGGCGAGGGTCAGGTTGAGCGGCAGGATTTCTACCGGGAAGCGCAGCTTTTTGATGAAGGTGCGGTGCTCCCACATGTTGACGGGCGCGCGGCCGAGCGCTTCGCTGATGGCTAGCCAGGGGAGCATTCCGGCCAGAAAGAAGAGGGCGAAACCGGCGCGGCTAGGGTCGCTCCCGAAGCGGGCTTTGAGGACGACTCCGAAGACGAAGAAGTACGTCAGCATGAGCAGCAGTGGGTTGAGGACCGTCCAGAACCAGCCGCCGAAGGAGCCTCGATAGCGGCCGAGAATGTCGCGGCGCACCAGGCTGCGCATGAGGCGGTGATGCTGGGTGAGCATCTTCGCGGGGAGCGTGAGGGCGAGACGCGCGCTGCGCAGCGTGCGCAATTGTGCAAGTTTGCGGAGTGTTGTGCGCAGGAGCCTTTCCTGGTGGATGCCGCCGGCGACTGTGACGTCCAACAGATAGAAAGGCTGATTGCGGGCGTAGGCCCAATTTTCTTGGGGATCGATACGCGAGATGTAAAGCCGGTAGCGGCCCTCTTCGGGCGGAATGTGAACCGGGATGGTGGCTTGGCCGGCGGCGGGGACGTGGGTGCGGGGGCCTTCGAAGAGGTACGTTCCGGTATCGGGATCGAAGATTTGCGAGCCCCATTCGGAGGCGGCGGGGACGGGGAAGGAGATTGTGCGGCCGGCGGGATTGAAGCTTAGCTTGCTAAAGTCTGGGCTCACGAATATAACCAATCGGGCCAGCGCTGGTTCACGCTCGAAATTTTGCGGCCTACTGCATAGATGCCATCGTCGCGCAGGTCCTCACGCTGCTTGTTTTCCTTGAGGACGTCCATGGCCCAGGCGTGTTCGGGTTGGTAGGGGTCGCCGAAAGGGCCGGTTTCGAGGAGTTGGACTTCGAAGCCGGAATCGAGCAGGAGGCGAAAGATTTCGCCGGGCGTGTATTCGCGATTGTGGCGCGCGTCGACATCGCCCTTCGGGTTGGGCTTGATGTAGGCGTGAAAGAAGCCGGGGTGGTAGCCCTGCAGGATGGCGGAGATGCCGCGCAAGGACACGATGTTGGGCGTGGTGAGGACGATGTGACCGCCCGGTTTCACGATGCGGTTGATCTCCGACATGAGATGCATGGGGTCTTGGAACAAATGCTCGATGAGCTCGCCGCAGACGACGGTGTCGAAGGATTCATCGGCGTAGGGGAAGGTGTCGCGTTCGGCGTCGAAATGATCGATTTCGCAGGTGAAGCGCTCGCCGGTTTCGGAGGTGACGTCCTTATGATCGACGCGGCCGAGCTTGCCGTAATAGCAGCCACGCACCTGGCCGTAGCCGAGTTTGGTTTGGAGCGCGGGGGTAATTTGCATATACGAACCCATTTCCAGGATGGCTTGTTCGGGCGCGCCGGGCGGGATCACGTCCAACGTTTTTTCAAGGCGCGTCTTGTGGGTTTCGATATAGCCGCGGGCGCCGGCATCCTGCACCCAGCTTAGGATGTACTGGATGCGGACGATGGGCGGCTTGATGAACTTCGAATAAAGCCTGGCGACATGGGGCCAGTTGCATTCGCGCGCTACCCAATCACGGGCGCGTTCGCCCATGGCGTGAGCTAGATCGGGGCGCGTGGCGAGGAGCTTCATGTAACCGAAAAGCACGTCTTCTTCGCCGGCGCCGACGGGGACTTTCAGGCAAACGTCATCTGGGAATTCGGAGAAACTGCCGATATCGGAAACCAGCACGGCGCGGCCGGAACCGAGGGCGCGCAGCAGGCTGCCGGAACTTTCGCCGACGGTGGGGTATCGAAGGTTGAGCACGACATCGCAGGCGGCCATGTAGCCGGCGAAGTCTGCAAGAGGAGCGAAACCGATGACGCGGACGCTGCGTTCGAGGCGGAGGTTGGCGATGAGCCGTTCGACGGGAAATTCGGGGTGAGGTTCGCCGACCAGGATGAATTTGGCATCGGGAACCTCTTTGACCAGCTTGCGAAAGGCGCGCAGGGCTTCGGCGATGCGCTTATAGGGTTTGAGATAGCCGAAGGCACCGAAGAGCGGCGTTTCGGGAGGAAGGCCGAGTTTGGCGCGGTAGGGGTCGCCATCGACGGGCTCAACCCAGGCGCCGTGGGGGATGACGGCAAGGGGGCCGGTATAGTTCGCGGCACGAATTTCCCGCTCCATGAAGCGGCTGTGGACGATGACGCCTTTGGCGGTTTCGAGCAGACGGCGCGTCATGGCGACACCTTCATAATCAGGCCCGATGGTGAGGGTACGGGCTTCTTCGGCACGCAGGCGGGCAGGTTCGCCGCCGTTGTATTCGGCCTCGGCGACGTAGGAGTCCCAATCGCCGGCGCTGATGGTGAGGTGGGTGAGCAGGTGATGCAGGTTCGATTCATGAAGCACCACGAAGCCGGGGTGCTGGAGGGCGGTGCGGTAAACGAAATCGTGATGCGGGTTGTTGCCGAGATGGTAGAGGATGGAGTCGAAGTCGTTTGCTTCGAAGTGGCTAGGGGCGGAGAAGACAACTACTTCATGAAGCTTTTTGAGCTCCTGCACCAAGGCTTGGGAATAATCGGCAATGCCGCTTGGGTTGGGCGGCATGGGCGAGAAAAACGCGAGCTTCAGCGAACGAGCTCCATGGAAAAGATCCCGAGGGCAAATGGGGCACGAATCAGGGCGGGCGTGTGGGCCTGGTCTTTCAGGAAATAGAGCTCCAGGCGGTAATCGCCCGTTTTGGGGAGGGTGAGGATGCAGATGACTTTGTCGGCCGGCGTGGGCTTGTCGTTCAGGCTGATGGTGGCGGGCATGGCGGCTTCGAAACGAACCGGATAACCGGCGCCGAAGAGCACGGATTGAGCGGGCTGAGCGAAATTTTTACGGAGCGCGGTGAGGAGTGCCAGGGGATCGCGCGGACAGGGGTAGGTGGGAATTTCGGTCTTGCCGCCGCCGATGGTTTCGCGCGTGATGGCGCCATCGGGGGCGACGGTGGTCTGTTCGTGGGAGGATTTCGAGCCGTGATGGGTTTCGCGTGTGAATTGGATTGTGCAGGATTGTGCACTGGTGGCGGAAGTATAGCGATCCGTCAAGGCGTAGGCGGGGAGTGAGGCATCGAGATCGAGGGTGTAACGGCTGCCCCGGGCGGTGAGTTCGCTGGTGAAATTGGCTTCGCCGAGGGTGAGGCCGCTGGGCCACTTCAGGTTGTAACGGAGGGTTTCGGCGGGGAGGAGCGAAGCCAAAAGTAAATTTACCGAAACGAAGCCAATTTTCCGGAAAAGCGAGTGGCGGCAGGGAAAAAGGGTGCTAGACCGTGACATGGTCTCGCACGGGCTGGCCGGAAACCTGGCGGTAAAGCTCCAGAGTCTCTTCGGCGGCCTTGCGCCAGGTGAATTGTGCGGCACGGTGAAGGCCGAGACGCTCCATTCTGGCGCGGCGATCGGGATTCAGGAGCACGGATTCCAGCGCGTGAGCGATGGCGAGCTCATCGGCGGGATTGAAGGGGATGCCGGCTTCGCCCGCCACTTCGGGGATGGAGGCGCGATTGGAGCAGACGACGGCGCGTCCGCAGGCCATGGCTTCCAGGATGGGGAGGCCGAAACCTTCATAAAGAGAGGGAAAGGCGAAGCAATCGCAGGCGTTGTAGAGTTCGAGGAGATTTTCGTCCGAAACGAAGCCAATCCGGTGAATGCGGTGTGAAATGCCGGAGTTGCGGATGGCTTCGGCAATGCGGTCGCTGAACCAGGTGTTTTTGCCGGCAATAACTAAATGATGGCGCGAGTGGGGATTCTGGGCGATGAAGCGGGCGAAAGCGGCGATGAGGCGGATGTGATTTTTGCGGGGCTGGAGGTCGCCCACGGTGAGGACAAAGGGTTCGCGGAGGCCGGTGAGCGCTTCGACGCGGCGGACGGCGCGGGCACGGTTCGAAACCCGGAAAAATGGATTGGCGGCTGCGGGGATTACCTGAATGCGATCGGGGGAAACGCCGTAAGCTTCGACGACAGTGCGGCGGGCGAAATCGGAAATGGTGATGACGCGGGCGGCCTGGCGAACGGAGCGGGCGACGGTGATGCGGAGCTGGGTGGCGCGCCACCAGGTGAAGTATTCGGGATGTTCGAGAAAGCTGACGTCATGGACGGTGACGACGGTGGGGACGGGGCAGCGGAGGGGGGCGGTGTACTGGACGTGGAGCAGCGCGGGGCGGTCTTCGCGGAGCTTGCGCGGGAGGTCGAAACCGAGGCGAACAAAGGGGTTGCGGGCGATTTGGCGGGTGGCGAAGCGCGGTGGTACGGACTGGGCGGCTTTGGCGCCGGTGACGTAGGCGAGGATATCGGCTTCGGGATCGGCTGTGGCGAAAGCGTTGAGCAGGCTACGGACGTAAACCTCATTGCCGGTGAGGTTCCTTCCGATTGCGTGTGCGTCGACGGCGAATCGCATCTATTCACCCACTATACAACCGGGGATTGTGGGAAAGGCTGGTAAACCGTTCGGAATCAGTGGGGAGTGTGATGTGAAGGGGCTGGGGATGGTGCGATTCGGGACTGAAAGGGGAGGTTGGGGCAGCACTTGACATGTGACGGCACAGATCCGAGCTTTGCGATATTGAAGGGGAGTTCACTCCGGAGCAGGAAGAAGGCGGAAATTTTGCTCGATTGGGCTGCGGTGGATGAAGAATCTTGGCGGCGCGTTGACTTGGAATCTAGCTCAACGGCGGTGTGACTCGGGAGGCTGACAGCGTGTTCCAGGCGGCGTCCCAGGTGAGCGATTGTTCGTAGCGGGCGCGGCCTTTGGTGGATAGGTGGGCTCTTATGGTGGGGTCGGTTAGGACTTGCTCGACGGCTTGCGTGAAGCGGTCTAGCGGGGCTACCAGCAGGCTGTCTGACGGGAAGCCTTCGGCTCCTAGTGGGGTGGAGATGACTGGCCGGCCGGCTGCCCAGGCTTCTACGATTTTCAGGCGCGTGCCGCTGCCGGAGAGTAAGGGGACTACTACGGCTTTTGCTCGCGCTAGTTCTTGGACTGCGTCCTGGACCGGGCCAGTGAGTTCTACGCGGGGGAGGTGGGCTACTGTGCGGTGAATGCTTTCGGGGTTCATGCCGATTAAGCGCCATTTCAAGTTGGGATGGGCGGCCGTTAGCTTCGGCCAGGCGTGTTGGGCGAACCAGGCGACGGCGGTTTGGTTGGGGTGGTAATCGAAATTGCCGGAGAAGGCGATTACTTCTTCTTCGGGTATCTGGGGGAGCTTGCGCCAGGGAGCTGAGTTGGGGAAAACGGTGACGGCCTTTGCGAGTGGCTGTATGCGGGAGGCGTCGAGCGCGGAAGCGGTGAGGACTTCGTCGAAAGTGGGAAGCCAACTAGCTTCGAGGCCGCGGTATAGCTGCGCGAAATGGTGGTGGGCTATGCGCTCGGGGAGCGTTGCGGCGGAGTTTGCTTCGGTGCAGTGGAGCATGCTTTCGATGTTGTGAAGGTCCAGGACGAGAGACTCGGCATGGGGGCGGAGCGTTGGCTGGTAGGGCGCGCACCAAAAGTGCTCGATTACGGCGACGCGGTAGTGGTGGCCGGCGGCGAAGCGGGCGATGGCGGCGGCGAAGCCTTGGAACCGATCAAGGAGCGGGGGCACTCCGCGGACCAGCCGGCGGGTGTTGCGCAAAGCCCGGTGCAGACGGCTGCGGCTGTGGCGGGGGAGTTCGAGGATGAGGATGCGGTCGACGAGGTTTGGGGGAAGGCTTTCGGCGGGCTGTTGGGAATCAAGATGGCGGAAGAGGATGAGGTCTACGGTGTGGTGGCGCGCGAGGTGGTTGAGCAAGGACGCGGTTCTTAGTGCGCCGCCGCCTTGCAGTGGATAGGGTAGCTCTGGGGAGAGCATGAGCGCACGCGGTTTGCTCATTGCCGTTTGGACCGGCTGCGCAGGAGCTTCACGTAGATTTCGCGAGTGAGGTGGGCAGTTTTTTGCCAGGAGTAATTGGCGGATCTGGTTCGTGCCGCTTCGCGCAGTTCGGGGCGATTGGCTGGGGTGAGGCAGAGCTGGGCCAGTTCGGCGGGGGTGGCAAAGTGCTGGGCGGCGCCGCCGGCAAGTTCGAGCAGCGCGGGGTCGCAGGAGGTGATGACGTTGGCGGCGCACTGCATGGCTTCGAGGACGGGGAGGCCGAAGCCTTCGTATTCAGAAGGGTAGATGACGGCGGTGGCGTTGGTGTAGAGGGCAGGCAGAGCGGCATCGGGGACTTCGCCGAGGAGGTGGAGGTTGGGTTCGGGCGTGAGCGGGGGAAAGTCTTCGCGCGTCCGGCCGGCGATACGGAGCGGAATTTTGCGGCCGCCGGCGCGCCAGGCTTCTAGCAGGGTGGCGATGCCTTTGCGCGGTTCGAGCGTGCCGACGAAGAGCAGGTAGGGCCCAGATTCGTGAGGCGTTGGGCGGAAGAGGGGGGAGGCCGCGAGCGGGATGGCTGTCACGCGTTCGGGCGCGATGTGGAAACGCGCGATGGCTTCGCGGCGGACGGCTTCGCTGGGCGTGATTATGTGCGAGGCGCGGGGCAGAAGGTAAGGCGTGCGGCGGCGGATGCGGGCGGATGCTTGACCGCGATGCCATTTCGGGTTGCGCCAGGGCGAAAGGTCGTGGAGTGTGAGGACGCAGGGGCGGAGCGAAAAGAAAGGGATGGCAAAGTTGGTGCCGTGGAAGACGTCGGCACGCGCGACAGCGGCGGCGCGTTCGGCTCCGTAGAGCCACCATCTGCGGCGCAGAAACGTGCGCGGTTGCGGCAGGAAGATGTAATCGTCTTCGGGGTGCGTGGCGCGCAAAGCCGCAGTCAGCTCTTCGACATATCGCTTCAAGCCGCCGGATGTCAGGTTGAGGGGCTCGGCATCCAGCGCGACGCGCATGGCTTACCGGTTCACGTAATTGCGCGCGTAGAAATCGCGATAGGCGCCGGAGCGGACGTTATCCACCCAGGCGCTGTTGGCGCGGTACCAGGCAACGGTTTTGGCCAGCCCTTCTTCAAAATTCATGTGCGGCTCCCAGCCGGTGGCGCGGGTAAGCTTTTGACTGTTCAGGGCGTAGCGGCGGTCATGCCCGGGCCGGTCGGCGACGTACTGGATGAGCGATTCGGGCCTGCCGGTGAGGTCGAGAATTTTGCGGACCACTTCGAGGTTGGGGAGTGAGCGATTGCCGCCGATGTTGTAAATCTCGCCTTCGGTTCCGTGCTGGAAGACAGAGAGGATGCCGCGCACGTGATCTTCGACGTAGAGCCAATCGCGAATCTGTTGGCCATCGCCATAGACCGGGAGCGCGCGGTCTTCAAGGGCGTTCATGATCATGAGCGGGATCAGCTTTTCGGGGAAGTGATAAGGGCCGTAGTTGTTCGAGGCCCGGGTGATGAGGACGGGCAGTTTGTAGGTTTTGAAGTAAGAGCGCGCGAGCAGATCGCTGCCGGCTTTGGAGGCGCTGTAAGGGCTGTTGGTGACGAGCGGGAAGTTTTCGTCGGCTTCGAGGGGAGCTTCGAGCGAACCGTAAACTTCGTCGGTTGAGACATGGACGAAGCGCGCGATTTTGTGGGCACGGGCGGCTTCAAGGAGCGTGAAGGTGCCGCGCAGGTTGGTTTCGAAAAAGTCGGTGGGGGAGAGGATGGAGCGATCGACGTGAGATTCGGCTGCGAAGTGGACGATGCCATCGGGGAGGTAGCGTTCGAGCAGGCGCGTGACGAGCGGGCCATCGCAGATATCGCCTTTGACGAATTCGTGAAGCGGGGAATCGGCGATGGGAGCTAGGTTTTCCGGGTTGCCGGCGTAAGTGAGCTTGTCCAGGTTGACGACGGAGATGCGTTCCGAGACGGCGAGCCGGACAAACGCACTGCCGATAAAGCCGGCGCCGCCGGTGACGAGGAGTTTCATAGGCGGGGAGCTATTTGTGCTGGGTTTCCCAATCGTAATTGAGACCGGGATGGTTGTAGGCGATGCGGCCTTCGTCGGCCGGATTGTAATAGCGGTCGGTCATGTAGACGAGCATGGAGGGCTCCATGCCGATGACTTTGTAGCCGTGAGCGACGCGGGGAGGAATGAGGATTTGCCAGGGACGGAGAGCACCGACATAGATGGTGTTGCGGCGGCCGAAGGTGGGGGAATCTTCGCGAAGATCGACCAGGGCGACCTGCATGGTGCCCATAACGGGCGTCCAGCAATCGGTTTGTTCGAAGTGGAGGTGGAAGGCTTTGATGGTGCCGGGGTAATTGAGGGCGCAACTGATTTGCGAAGTTTCGAGCGGGAAATCGGCGGCGAGGCCCTGGCGCAGGCGATGAATTTCCATGAAGTAGCCGCGATCGTCGGGCCAGAGCTTTTGGGGCGCGATTTGGATTCCGGAGATGAGCTTGGGGCTATCGGGGGCGAGGATGATGTCGCCCAGGCCTTTTTCGTTAGTGGGGAGGTTCAGAGTGGGAATGCCTTCGACGGCCAACATCAAACGGCTTGCTCCAGAAGACCGGATTTGGCAGCGCGGGAGTGGGCGACCAGATTGGCGGCACGGAGGAGGCTCTCAAAGGTGCCGGCGTCGGTCCACCAACCCTCGAGATTTGAATGGGTTAGCGTGCCTTCTTTAATGTAAGCGTTGTTGACGTCAGTGATTTCGAGTTCGCCACGGCGCGAAGGGACGAGCGTGCGGATTTTATCGAACACGGTCTCATCGTACATATAGATGCCGGTGACGGCCAGGTTCGATTTCGGCTGGCGCGGCTTCTCTTCGATACCGATGATTTTCGAGCCGGAGAGTTCGGCGACACCGAAACGTTCCGCATCTTCGACCTGTTTGAGCAGAATGCGAGCACCGGTTTTTTGGGCGCGGAACTCGTCAGCGGCGCGGCGGATATCGCCCTCAATGATGTTGTCGCCGAGGACTACGCAGATTTTTTGGCCGTCGGCGAAATGTTCGCAGAGGCCGAGAGCGTCGGCGATGCCGCCTTCGCCTTCCTGGTAGGTGTAATTTATGTGTTTCAGGCCGAAATGTTTTCCATTTACCAGAAGGCGCAGGAAATCACCGGAATTTTTGCCGCCGGTGACGATCATGATGTCTTCGATACCCGCATCGACCAGGGTCTGGATGGGGTAATAAATCATGGGCCGGTCGTAGATGGGCAGGAGGTGCTTGTTGGTGATTTTGGTGAGCGGGAAGAGGCGGCTGCCGGTGCCCCCCGCGAGGACTATACCCTTCATTTTTCTCATGTTAGGATACCAGCAAAATGAAACATGTCCTTTGGAAAGAAGTGAGTACCGAGACATTGACGGGTTTGGCGAGCCGCCAGGTGTTGCATACGGAGACGATGACGGTGGCGCGGTTGGACCTGCAGAAGGGCGCGGTGGTGGGCCGGCACAGCCATATAAATGAGCAGATTTCGACGGTGGCGCGAGGCGTGTTGCGGTTCGAGTTGGGGGATGGGGAGCAGGTGATTTTGCGCGCGGGGGAGAGCCTGGTGATACCGCCGCACTTGCCGCACAGCGTGGTGGCTGAAGAGGATACGGATGTTACAGATGTATTTTCGCCCCGGCGGGAGGATTGGATCAGGGGTGAGGATGCGTATTTGCGATGAAAACATGTTGATAACTGGGGAAAGGTGAGAGACACTATAAAGCCGAATGGATCCCATCAACGCGATTGCAGTTACTCCGGCGGAAAATGCGCATGCTGGCATCGCGGCGACAGAGGGCGAGTGGGCGGGTGCGGCACCCCTCTTTGAGAAATGGTCACGACGGGCTCGTGAGAGCCAATATGCTCATTACGAGGCGGCAAAATCGCTTGATTCATCGCACTATTTTCTAGGGATCCCGGTGGCGGTATTAACGACTGTTGTGGGAACGTCAATCTACGCTGCTTTGCAGAAAGAAATGGATTGGCGGATCCGGATGCTGGTCGGGTCGTTCAGCTTGCTTGCCGCGATTCTGGCAGGGTTGCAAACTTATTTGCGCTATGGAGAAAGGGCTGAAAAACATCGATCCATCGGCGCGGCATATGGGGAGATCCGCCGCAATTTGGAATTGGGTACAACACTGCCGCTGCGCCTCCGGCCGCCGCTGAGCGAATTTTTGAGTCAGACGGAAAATAAGTTGAATGAGTTGGCGCGCACTTCGCCCAACGTTTCGGACCGGATTTTCGCGCTCGGGTTGCGTAAGATGAAGGAGTCCACCGCGCGGCATGAGAAAGGTGGAGGATATGAGGTATAGTTAGGTATGAAGAATTTTGTGCGCGATCCCTATACCGGCTAGCGTACGGCTAAACCTGAGGGTCCAGGGAAGCCATATCCAGCAAAGTCCGGAGAGCGATAAAGTTGTGCAGACGATAGAAGCTTATGTAGCTTGGATCGTTCTCGCGTCTTTTAAGAGCGCTTCGCAGATAATCCCGTCCCTGATCAACGTCGGAAGCGGTTTGGCCGAAGACTATTAAGTATAAGCCTAGTGTATCAGCTGATTTTTCGTTTGGATTGGCCCTTATTTCTTCCGCGTAGGTGTGAGCTAAGTTGGTAAAACTTTCGCGCTCCTTATTCTCACAGGCCTTCCAATCGGCCACGAAATAGACCAGGTTATTCTTTCCTTGTTCCACAATTTTGACATCGCCGGCGCCGTTGGCTATTTCTATAGCTCTTATCGCGTCCGCTATGGCTTCCTCAAAGTGCCTGATCAGCCAGGTTACGGTACTCCTGATTAGATAGCTATGGGCTTCCTTTGGATTTCGATCCACTAGAAGATCTGCATAGCGACGAGCTTCCGAGCGGATGAAATCGGCGTCGCATTGTGCGGCGCACAGCGCGGTAAATTTGCAGAAGTTAGCCGAAATATCGAATAGCACGCTGCCTTCTCTCAGAACTGCCGCCAGCCTGGTGATTTCCGGCAACTTGTGCACATCCAGCCCCAATTTTTCGGCCATATTCCTGATCACGGGTTGATCGAGATAGAGCCGGATGCATGCGTCGCGTCTCAAGTGAACCGCTTTCCTATCGCTGAGAAGCAGGTCCTTTAGGAACTCGCTCTGGCCGTCTATGGCATGGAGCAGCGTGCTGAGCAAAACGAATTGCCGGTGCATTTCGTCGCTCACTTTCAGCTTCCCCTTTTTGTAAGCCAGATCGTGAGCTTTAGCGTCAAAAGCCTCCTGCAAGATTGTTTTCACCTGTAGCTCACACCGGACGGCAGCCAAGTCAAACGTGGTTTGGGTGCTCTGAACGCTCACCACATAGTGGAAGGCCCGGTGCCCCTCATCGGTGTTCCTGGCCGCATCGGTATCGGAATTTCTGATCTGAAACGCTCCCTTCATCCACCGGACAAAATCGGCGACATCGGTCTCGTAGGGGCACAATACCGTAAGCGCCACCAGGTCGTTCATATTTGTAATGCCGAACTGGGGATCGTCGCGGCGCCGCGCCTCAATCTTGGCAACAATGCTCTCCAGTGTCTTGATGGGAGGTTCGCGCGAAAACGCGGCGCGAATACTTTGCGGGCGCTGCGCTTTGAAACGAAGAATGGTCTGTCGAATCAGTTCCGATGCCTGCGAAAGCTTGTCCTTGTTGTCATACAGATAACTTTTGATGGCAAGCAGTTCGTCTGAAGTCAACATGAGCCGAGCCCATATTTCACCCGATCAGGATATCAACAAACAAAAAAAGCACGCTACCCAATAAGGGCAGCGTGCTCCCGGACGAGCCGAGTTTCCGCGACGAATTACTTCGTGGGCGGAGGAGTGGTGGTGGTGGAGCTGCTGCTGCTGGTCGAGGTCTTGGACTCCGACTTCACCTTCTTCGGGTGATTCTTTTTCACCTTGCCGGTTTCGACGGTTTTGGTGGATTCCATGGTGGACGAATGGGTTTCCGTCTTGACCGGGGCCGGATCCTGGGCGGCGAATGCGGAACCGAGAACGAGTGAAAGGCCGAGAGCGGCAGACATTACGTTTTTCATTTTGTGATTCTCCTTGTTAAGGCGCTTTCGTTTCGCCTTCACCTAAGAATACGTTTTTCATTCTTAAGGTGGGGTGAAGCGGTTATTAAAATCAGTCAACCCGATTATCCGAAATGGGCCGGCCGGAGATAAGCGTTTGTTAACCTTTAGGTAGATGACATTTTCGGACTCGTTTTTCGCGTCTAAATTCGGGCTCTCGCAGGGGGACCTGGAGGCGTATCTGTCGCTGGCTTTATCGCAGGGCGGGGATTACGCGGATATTTACTTTGAATATCTGGCGACAAGCATGATCGCGATCGATGAATCGATTGTGAAAACGGCGACACAGGGGGTGTCGCTGGGGGTGGGAGTTCGTGTGATTTCGGGTGAGCGGACGGGGTACGCGTATAGCGATGACCTGAGCCCGGAAAAAATTCGTAAGGCGGCCAAGGTGGCGGCGTTCATCGCGTCCGGCCCGGCGAAGGTGGACAAGCAGCCGCTGCACGAAGGGGTGAAGCGCAATCTGTATCCGGTGCTGACGGCGCCGAATGAGATGGGATTTGTGGAGCGCGTGGATTTGGTGAAGCGCGCCGAAAAAGCGGCGCGGGCTTATGACACGCGCATTTTTCAGGTGCAGGCGACCTATGCGGACAGCCTGCGGCATGTGCTGGTGGCGAACAGCGACGGCATTCTGAATTTCGACCGGCAGCCGATGGCGCGCCTGAGCGTGAGTGCGCTTGCGCGGGAAAATGGCGGGGCTCCGCAGAACGGGCATGCGGGCGGCGGCGGGCGTGTGGAGCTGAGTTTCTTTCTGAATGAGAAGACGCCGGAACACTTTGCCGGCGAGGCGGCGCGGATGGCGATTGTGCAGTTGGGCGCGGTGGAAGCGCCGGCGGGGGAATCGGTTGTGGTGCTGGGACCGGGCTGGCCGGGCGTGCTGCTTCATGAAGCGGTCGGCCATGGGTTGGAGGCGGATTTTAACCGCAAGGGCACTTCGGCATTTAGCGGCCGGATTGGGCAGCAGGTGGCGAGCCCGCTGTGCACGGTGGTGGATGACGGGACGATTGCGAACCGGCGCGGGTCGCTGAATGTGGATGACGAAGGCAACCAGACGCAGCGGAATGTGCTGATCGAAAACGGCATTCTGCGGGGGTATCTGCAGGATCAGCTTTCGAGCCGCGTGACCGGCAACGCCGCGACGGGCAATGGGCGGCGAGAGAGCTATGAGCATATCCCGATGCCGCGCATGACGAATACCTTCATGATGGCGGGCGAGAGCGATCCGGAAGAGATCATTCGGAGTGTGCCGAAAGGGCTTTACTGCGCGAATTTCGGGGGCGGGCAGGTGGACATCACGAGCGGAAATTTTGTGTTCTCCGCATCGGAAAGTTATCTGATTGAAAACGGCAAGCTGACGCGGCCGGTGAAGAACGCGACGTTGATTGGAAATGGGCCCGAAGCGATGAAGTACGTCAGCATGGTGGGGAACGATTTGAAGCTGGATGAGGGCGTGGGCGTGTGCGGCAAAGAGGGGCAGAGCGTGCCTGTGGGGGTGGGCATTCCCACGGTAAGGATAGACCGCATGACGGTGGGCGGCACCGGAGCGGCTGCTTGATCGATCTGGCGCGCGATGTGATCCGGCAGGCGTTGGCGTCGGGTGCGACGGATGCCGAATGCACTATTTCAGAAGGCGAAGAATTTTCGGCGCAGGTGCGGTTGGGTGAGCTGGAGACGTTAAAAGAGGCGGGGTCGCGCGGGGCGGGCGTAAGAGTGTTGAAGGGGAAGCATACGGGCGCTTCCTATACGTCGGACTTGACGGCGGACGGCATCAAGAGCATGGTTGCGGCCGCGATTCAACTGGCGGAGATTACAACGGAAGATCCGTTCGCGGGGTTGGCAGACGAGAGCGAATTCGGTTCCATTACGGGCGATTTGAAGCTCTATTGTTCCGATGTGGAGACGCTGGAAACGGCGCGGCGGATTGAGATGGCGAAGCGCGCGGAGAAGGCGGCCTTCGATTTCGACGCGCGCATTACCAATTCCGAGGGCGCGGGTTTCGATTCGCGGCTGGGGCACAGAGTGTTTGCGAATTCGCGCGGGTTTGCGGGCGAATACCGGTCCAGCAGCTGTTCCATGAGCGTGGTTCCGGTGGCGAAGGTAAACGACAAAATGGAGCGCGATTACTGGTTCCATAGTTCGCGCGCTTTCGCCGGTTTGGAAGAGCCGGAAAGCATCGGTCGCAAGGCGGCAGAACGGACGCTGCGGCGTTTGGGTTCGGTGAAAGTGGAGACGCAGCGGGTGCCGGTGATTTTTGAGCCGCGTACTGCCCGCGCGATTCTGGGCAGTATTTTTGAGGCGGTAGAGGGACGTTCGGTGTACCGTCAATCTTCGTTCCTGGCGACCAAGTTGGGGGAGCGCGTGGCTTCGGAGAATGTCACGGTGATCGACGATGGCACGATTCCCGGACTGTTTGGGACGTCGCCGTTCGATGACGAGGGGATTCCCGACGCGGCGGACGCCGGTGATTGAGCGCGGCGTGCTGAAGAGCTTTTTGCTGAATAGTTATTCGGCGCGCAAGCTGGGCATGAAATCGACGGGTAGCGCGTCGCGGGGCATTACGGGGAATGCGGGCGTGGGGCATGGGAACTTTTATTTGGAAGCGGGGACCAGATCTGCTGAAGAGCTGATTGCTTCAGTGAAGAATGGCTTTTATGTGACCGAGCTGATTGGTTCGGGCGTGAATATCGCGACCGGCGATTATTCGCAGGGTGCGGCGGGGCTCTGGATTCGCGATGGGGAATTGGCTTACGCGGTTTCCGAGGTGACGGTGGCGAGCACGCTGCAACAGATTCTGATGTCGGTGGAGGCGGGGAGCGATCTGGAGTTCAGGGGATCTGTGGCGAGCCCGACGATATTGGTTGGGGAGATGACGGTCGGTGGGCGGTAGCAGGATTCCGGTTACGATCGGCTTGGTGGTGGTGCTGGCCGTGGTGGCGTTTCTGGTGTGGGGACCGAAGCCCGCGCCGCCGGCGGCTCCGGTGCTGACGGCGGAAGGGAAAGCTTATCTATCGAATTTGGCGTTGAGCGACGTGAACATGCAGGCGGCGGACAGCATGGCCAAGGTATCGCTGCTGGAGATCACAGGCAAGATTACGAACAAGGGGACGCGCGCGGTGGAACAAGTGCAGGTGACCTGTTTGTTTCATGAGCCGAACCTGCAAATCATCCAGCGCGAGAGGGTAACGGTGGTGGGTTCGCGGACGGGCGTGCTGGAGCCCGGCGCGACGAAAGCGTTCCGGTTGAACTTCGACGCGGTGCCGGAAAATTGGAACCAGACGATGCCCGATCTGGTGATTGCGGAAATTAAGTTCCGTTAAAGAGCAGACGCGATGCGACTCCAATCGAGATAGAGTAGCGGCTGGAGGAATTTGGCGATGCGTGTATTGGGTGTGTTGTTTGGGGTGATCTTGGCGTTCGCGCCGGTGAGCGAACTGGCGGCGAAAGATAAGAAGGGCGGCGAGGGAACTAAGAAGACCGCTCCGGCCGGACCTGTGGATTTGAACACCGCGACCGCGCAGGAACTGGACAGCGTGCCCGGCATTGGGGCGGCGACTGCGAAGAAGATTATCGCGGGCCGGCCTTATTCCTCGGTAGCAGATTTGAAGAAGACTGGCATTAGCGCCAAGCAGATGGAGACGATTGCGCCTATGGTGACGGTGCGGGGCGGCGGTATGGCTTCGCGTATGCCGGCGCCCATGCAGACGCCGACGCCTACTTCGGGCATGCAGAAGAAGAGCAGCATGCCACCGCCTGCCATGGGTGGCGCTGCCGTAGATTTGAACACCGCGACGGCGGCGCAACTGGATGCGCTTCCGGGCATTGGCGCGGCTACGTCGAAGAAGATCATTGCCGGACGGCCGTATAGTTCGGTGGGCGATTTGAAGAAGCTTGGGTTAAGCGCGAAACAGATGGATGAGATTGTGCCGCGCGTTACAGTACGCGGTGGCATGATGGGTTCCGCGCCCGCCACGATGCCGACTCCGAACGGGCCGAGGATGGCTCCTTCCGCGCCAATGGCACCCGCGCAAGCCGCTCCGCGTACGCCGGTGACCAGCCTGCCGCAAGCGAATCAGCCGACTGTTGCGTACCAGGCGCCGCCTTCTTCCGGCTTGGTGTGGGTGAACAAGGAAACGAAGGTGTATCACAAGGAAGGCGACCGCTGGTATGGCCGCACCAAGCAAGGCGCGTATATGTCCGAAGCGGATGCGCTGCGGGGCGGCAACCGCGCGTCGAAAGAAAAGTAAAGCTCTACGCGGAGAGCGGCGCTTCGCCACGTGAAAGTTGGGTCAGAATAATTTCGCGTCGCGACGTTGCCGCCTCTACCGCGGAGTGCAGGCCGATGGCGTAGAGCAATGCGCCAAAGGCTGCCGCTCCGGCCAGCAGCGTAAAGAAAACGATATCGCTTTGGAAGACTGAGCGGGCCCAGTAAGCAAGCACGATAGGCAGCAGCACGACTGGCACTAACAAAAGAAGAACCACGTTGAGCGCTTTGGTGGAACCGCCTTGGGACATATGGGTGGGGTTCAACGGGCGTGGCATGCGCACGGACGCGATGTTGCCCAGCGACATCATATATAGCGCCGCGATCAGGGTGACCAAAAAGCTTTCGGCAAGCTTCGCCGGTGAGGGCTGGAAGCGGAGCACGAAGAACGTGAAGTACACGAGGCAGACTTCCACCAGAATGAAACTAAGAGCGGCCAGATTCTTCGCCACCAGCGTGGTGAGGAACGGCACGGGATAGGAGAACCAGGCCTGCGCGGCGGAACGATCATAGCCGAAGCAGTTGAAATACGACACCTGACCCAGCAGCAGCACGCCATAGACACTACAGAAGCTGAGAAGGTTCTGGTTGAAGAAAGAATTTGGGTGTTTATCTCCGCCCAGCATATGCGGCAGGTACATCACCAAGCCGAACGCAGCGCCGGTGATGAAGATGAAGCGAAACTGCGGCGTGCGCAGCAGGGAGCGCAGTTCCTTTTCGATGATGGCGGCGATGGGGTCTGGGAACAGCAGCGCGGGCCAGCGGAAGAAGCTTTCCCAACGCGTGGAGCGGGCTGAGAGTGCGACTGAGGACGACGCGGAAACGGCGACGTCGACATGCAGGTTGACTTCGAATTGCCAACGCGCCAGCAGGTAAGCGGCAATCAGCACCACGGTCAAGGTGAGAAGCGGGATGGCAAAGGACGAGCCCAAGAGCAGGTGGCTGGCGGCGCTCCAGGGGAGGAACGGCGCGTCGGGAAATTGTTCGGTGTCCAGATCGCGCGGGCGGAAGCCTTTGATGAGCAGGAACTGCGGAGCAACCGTGACGGCGATGAGGAGGAACATCATCACCTCTTTCATGCGCTTGCGCAGCAGCAACCGTTCGAGCATGCTGCGGACGGCGGTGGAGAGCAGCACGTTGAAGGCGATGAAGAGCAGAGCGGTTCCGAGCAGGCGGGGCAGGTGCAACAGGCCGCCTGTTTCAGGATTGCGCGCAAGGCCGATCACGATGCCCAAGAGCACCAGAATCATTTCGGCACAGGTGGTGAGGCGCAGCAGCAACTCTATCGCGAAGAGCTTGGCATGCGGGATGGGGTATGCGAGCAGCTTTTTTAAATCGATTGAGGCGCCCATGCTGGCCGTGATGACCGGCGTGACTTGCCAATAGAGAACGATGAGCAGCAGGGCCGCCGAAAGCACGGGCGCGAACAGGCGGCTATTTCCCGGGTTGCTGAAAAATGCTTGTGCGCCGAATGCACCGGCGGCCCAGAAGCCGTAGAACAGCAGCCCGGAGATCCAACTCACCACAGCCGATGCACCGCCGGTTCCGGTGCGGAAGGAGCGCATGCTGCGCCATTGGGCGAGCAGGATGGCGGCGATCATTTGGTGAGTGGCGCGATGATCTGGGTGAGCAGATCGGGCTTGCTCTCATCGCGCAGCAGATGCGGATAGCGTTCGCCGGCGTGGTAATCGACGCGAAAGGTTTTGAACACTTCGCCGTCGCGCACCAGCATCTCCATCGGCGCGGCATCTTTGGCGGCTTTGGCGATGGCGTCGTGGAGGATGGCCGGGGTGAAGGCGCGGCTGTTCACGGCAATCAGTTTGACGGCGGGCGCGATGCCGGCACGCTGCGCGGCACTGCCGATGCGGACGTCGGCGATGGTGGCATCTTCTTTGATTTTCATGCCGACGGAATACGTAACGTTGGTGAGTTTGCGCGCGGTCTCCACATCTTTCCAGAGCTGGCCGGCGGTATCGGTGTAGACCAGGTTCCAGCCCGCGCCGGTGATGCCGCCGAGCGGTGCATGAGCATCTGTGGAATCGAGCCGCTTGCGCAGAAAGGTGGCCCAATCGTAAGGCTGCACTGCGTATAGGCCGGCGACGATGTCGTTGAAGGTGTACGTCTTCACTTCGGGCTTGCCCGTACCGCCCCCGTGGAAGGCGCGGCAGAAATCGTTCAGCGATTTCGCGCCTTGGCTAAGCTGCCGAATCGTTACGTCGGTCTCGAGCCAGATGAGCGTGCCTTCGGGGTAATAGTCGGTGCTGCGGCGGTAATCTTCGTAATCGCCGCGCGCGCCGTATAGGATCTGCGCGGCGGTGGCGGTGTCCTGCAGGGGCCGCCACTGACGGCCTACTTTGTTATCGAGATCGGCGGCAGTTGCGGCCAGCTCTTCGCGATACAGTTCGGGCGTCGAGAGACCGGAGCGCGGCGTCAGGATCTCGCCCAGATATTCGGTGAGCCCTTCATAGACCCAGAGCAGATCGCCCTTCATGGGCTGTTCGTAATCGGCTGTTGCGAGCCCCGCGGGGCGGCGAAATTTGCCATTCCAGGAGTGCGTCATCTCATGCGGCAGCAGGCCGGGGAAGGCGCGGCGCAGGCCGTCGTCTATGAGGAAGCGTTCGGGCACGCGGTCGTCGCTCGATTCGTGATGCTCCAGACCGAAGTGGGCCACATGATCGCTGAGTGAGAGCAGGAAGTGGTAATCGCGATAGTGGCGCGCGCCGAAGAGAGCGCCTGTTTCGTTCACCAGCTTTTTGTAATGCTCTACTTCGGCAGGCGGAATTTCCAGAGCCGCATCGCTGTCGGAAGCAAGGTGCAGATAATGTTTGGGAGTGCCGCCGCCGGGCGCTAAATCGATGGTGCGGAAGTGGGCCGCGGTGAGCACGGGCGAATCGATGAGCGTAGTGAGCGAGCTGGGCTGGAACTGGATGGAATCGCCGGATTCGGTGGCGATGGGGAGCGCGGAACCGTAGCGCCAGCCGCGCGGCACCTTGAGATTTGCGCGAAAGTTCAGGCGGTCCGTGGGAGTGCCGGCGGGGTAAAGCAAGAATTGATTCCAATTCAGCACGGCCATTTCGGAGGTGGCGGAACTGCCGGAAGAGAAGCCGCCGGCGTCGGCAGGCATGATGAAATCGATGGCGACCGTGATGGTGCTGGCGCCGGCGGGTACGTCGACGTGGAAGCCGTACATGTTCACGGGGTCACGGCGCCAGGGGATGGCACTGCCGCCCGATGTAACGCGAATGCCGACAAGATCTGCAATGGGTCCGGTGGGACCGTGTTCGCCGGGAATCCATTGCGGGTAGAGCAGCGTGAGTTCGCCGGGCTTCACGGGGAAGACCATGGCCGCGTGAATGAGCCGGCGCGGCGCATCGGTGGCATCGACGCTGAGTTCGATGGGCGTGTTCTGCGCCGTGAGAGATGTGGCGCTCAGCAGGATGAGCAGTAAAGTTTTCATGTAATTTGTTAGAGCCAATCCAAGCGTTCGAAGCTTTTTTCCGCGCCCACTTCCCTGACGAAAACTTCTTCCAGGGTTTCGTGGCCGGAGCGCAGTTCTTCCATGGAACCCATGCGGACAATGCGTCCATTTTGGATGATGGCCACATGGTCGCAGAGGCGCTCCACCACTTCGAGCACATGCGAGGTTAGAAAGATTGTCGCTCCGCGCGAGACCTGATCGAGCAGAATATCTTTCATGAGTCGCGCGCCGACGGCATCGACTCCTTCGAATGGCTCATCCATCAGGAAGAGCTCAGGGCTATGGATGAGCGAAGCGGCCATGGCGACGCGTTTGCGCATGCCTTTCGAATAATCCGCGATGAGCTTGCGCGGCTCGGCGAGTTCGAAAAGGGCCAGCAGTTCGCGGGAGCGCTCAATGGCCAGTGGGCGGGCGAGGCCATACATACGGCCGACGAATTCAAGGAACTCCGCGCCGGTGAGCCGGTCGAAGAGCAGCGATTCATCGGGCACCAAGCCAATGCGTTTCTTGATCTCCATCTCTTGCGCGGGCATGGGAAGCCCGAGAAGTTCGATCTCGCCGGAGGTGGGCGGAATCAGGCCGGTGAGCATGCGGATGGTGGTGCTCTTCCCCGCCCCGTTCGGCCCGAGGAAGCCAAAGAAGCTGCCGCGCGGCACGGTGAGCGTGAGGCCATCGACGGCGGGGCGGCCATCGTAAACTTTGCGCAGATCGCGAATGGCGATGGCTGGGGAGGAATCCCGCATGGATTTATTGAGTGTAATAGAACAGGCGCGGCGCACTATACTTTTTAGGTGCGACTTCTACTCTTGTTCTGCGGCATGGCGATGGTTGCGAACGCGCAGGATGTCTACCGGATCTCAAATGGCAAGATGACGGTGACGGTGCTGAAGCAGGGCGGCGCGATTTCGAGTATCACGCTCGATACCGACCCGCTGCACCGCAATCCGCTTTGGGAGCCGAAGGGCAATACCTTCGGCGCGAGCCTGGGGCACTTTCTGTGCGTGGATGGCTTTGGCGGCGTTTCAAAAGAAGAGCAGGCGGCGGGATATCCATTTCATGGCGAAGCGTATTTGCAGGTATTTTCGGGTGAAGCTGCGGAATCGGCCATGCGCTTGAAGACAAACCTGCCGCTGGCGCAGGAGACCGTGGCGCGCAACCTGACGCTGCTTTCCGGGCGGCCCGTGTTGCAGGTGGATACCACACTGACCAGCCTGTTGAGTTTCGATAGGCCAGTGCAGTGGGCCGAACATGCCACGGTGGGGTCGCCCTTTCTGCAGCCGGGCGGCACCGTGATCGATATGCGCGCCGTGAAGGCGAAGACACGCACCTATGCGGCTCCGGCAGCGGGGTTGCCCCACAGGCTGCCTTCCGGGCAGGAGTTCGTGTGGCCGATGGCGCCTTCCGTGAGGGGCGGCCAACTCAACATGCGGCTGACGCCTGAGGAGCCGAATTCAGGCGACCACACCACGTCACTGATGGACCCCACGCGCGAGTGGGCCTGGGTGACGGCGCTGAACACGAAGGAACATCTGATGATTGGATACCTGTTCCGGCGCGAAGAATTTCCCTGGATTCAGAGTTGGGAGAACTATCCCATGTCGGGGCAGTTGGCGCGCGGGTTGGAGTTTTCAACGCAGCCTTTCGATGTTCCGCGGCGGCAGGTGGTGACGGAGAATTCGCTTTTCGGTGCGCCGGCGTATCGCTGGCTGCCGGCGAAAAGCTCCATCACGGCGCGATTCTATGTGTTCATCACCAAAGTGCCGGAAGACTGGCTGAAAGTGGACGACGTAGCGTTCGAAAGCGGACAGATTACGGTGAAAAGCGGCACGGCTTCGGTGAAGCTTTAGAACAATTACACAACTCTTACACGGGGCTTGCGCGCGGCTTGCTAGCTTCGAGTTGTGAGCTCAAACGTTACCGTTCTGCCGCGCAAAGATGCAATCAATTGGATCACGACCTCCATCATGCTCCTGTTGCACGTTGGCGCCATTGCCGCACTATTCTTTTTTAGCTGGAAGAACCTGATCATTGCCGCGGTGCTGTATTGGATGACCATCGGCTTCGGCATCGGCATGGGCTACCATCGCCTGCTGACGCATCGGTCGTATAAGGTTCCGAAGATTGTGGAGTATTTCTTTGCTGTTTGCGGCACGTTGACTCTGGAAGGCGGTCCGATTTTCTGGGTGGCCACGCATCGCGTCCACCATCAGCATTCCGATAAAGATGGCGATCCGCACACGCCGCGCCATGGCGGGTTCTGGGCGCATGTGGGCTGGATCATCTTCGGCGAAGCGAAGCATAGCGATACCAAGCGCATGTCGAAGTATGCTCCCGATCTGGCGAAAGACCCTTTCTACGTGTGGCTGAATACGTGGCACGTGATGCCGCTTGTGGCGCTGAGCGTGATTCTTTATTTCGTGGGCGGCTGGTCTCTGGTGGGTTGGGCTACCTGCTTGCGAGTGGTGCTGGGTCTGCATGCCACGTGGCTGGTGAATTCGGCGACGCACATGTGGGGTTCGCGGCGCTTCGCAACGAAAGACGATTCGCGCAATAGCTTCTGGGTGGCAATTTTGACCTTCGGCGAAGGCTGGCACAACAACCACCATGCGCATCCCACGTCGGCACGGCACGGTTTGGCCTGGTATGAAGTGGACATCACCTGGATGCATATCTGGCTGCTGAAAACGCTGGGCATCGCGCAGAATGTGAAGGTGGCGGCTTTGGATGAAAAGCTGGCCGAGCGCGAAGCGGCTTAGAGCATTGCGCGTCACAGCGCGCGTTAAACTGTGAACCATGGCACTTGGGGCGCGGCGAAAGTCTATTGCCGTTTTCATCACGCTCGGCGCCTGTTCGGTGGCACTGGCCGTCGCGCTGAATGTCAGTTTCATTGTGATGAACTGGCGCACCGGCGTGATGCTGGTGCTGGGGATTCTTTTCTTCGGGCTGATCATTGCGGGCGTGGTGCTGAACACCATTTTTCTGGTGCGTGAGATTCGCCGCAATGAATTGCACGATCAGTTCATCAACTCCGTTACGCATGAGTTGAAGACGCCGGTGGCTTCGATTCAGCTTTATCTGGAAACGCTGAAGACGCGCGAGATGGATGAGGCGAAGCGGGCGCAGTTTTACGATGTGATGCTGGCCGATAGCCATCGCCTGACCAAGACCATTGAGCAGGTGCTGCGTGCAGGCCAGGCGAAAGCGCCGCATTCGAAACTCAATCGTGTGGTGCTGGATTTCGGCGAATTGGTTTCCAGCTGCGTGGAGCTGGCGCGTGTGCGGCATCATCTACCGGAAGGCGCGATTCAGTGCGAATCCATGCAGGCGCGGGTGCTGGGCGACCCGGACGAATTGAAAGCCGCCGTGACGAACCTGCTGGATAATGCGATTAAGTATTCGCAGGCAGAGGTGCGCGTCAAGGTAGATGTGACCAAGCCGGATGCGAAGCACGTAGCGGTGCGCGTGCGCGATAAAGGTGTGGGCATTTCCGCCGCGGAGTTGAGCCGCATCTTCAAGCGCTTCTATCGCATTCCGGGTACAGTGACGATGCGTGTAAAGGGCACCGGACTGGGTTTGTTTATTGTGAAATCCGCCGCGCAGAAACATGGCGGGCGCGCGTTCGCCGAAAGCGAAGGTCCGGGGCGCGGCAGCACGTTTACGATTCAGTTGCCCAGCGCATGAGCTCTTTACTTGTTGTGGAAGATGAGCAGCATCTTGCGGAAGGCTTGCGCTTCAACCTGGAGGCTGAAGGGTATGACGTGGAGGTGCGCGATAGCGGTGAGGCCGCGCTCGAATCGTTAGCGCGGGGGCGCGTGGACCTGGTGCTGCTGGATGTGATGCTGCCCGGAATCGACGGCTTCGCGGTGGTGACCGAACTGCGCGCCCGGCAGCAATATGTGCCGGTGCTGATGCTGACCGCGCGGGGCAGGCCGGAAGACGTGCTACAGGGCTTCGCGGCGGGTGCGGACGATTATCTGACCAAGCCGTTCGAGCTTTCCATTCTGATGGCGCGCGTGAAGAGCCTGCTCAGACGGAAGCAGTGGCTGCAACAGCCGGCTCCGGACCGCTTCGCCTTCGATGGCCGCGTGATCGATTTCAATGGCATGGAAGTGAGGCGCGGCGAGAATCGATGGCCGCTTACGTTGATGGAGGCGAACCTGATGCGGTATCTGATTGAACATCAGGGCGAATCGGTTTCGCGCAAATCGATTCTGGAAGAAGTGTGGGGCGTGCATGAAGATACCGATACGCGAGCCATCGATAATTTCATTGTGCGCCTGCGCCGGTATATCGAAGAAGATCCGGCCGAGCCGCGCTATCTGTCTACGGTGCGTGGCATCGGCTACCGCTTCCAGACTACTTTCTGAAGATGAGGATGTGCTGGCGGGGCAGCGTTTCAATGGATTTTTCGAAGCGATAACCTTCGGGTTCCAGTTCCGCGCGCACCTGCTTGACGCTCATTTTGTGCTCCTCGCGAATGGGCACGTTGGGGTCTTCTTTGCGATACTCCAGCAGCACGATAGGCGGCCTTCGGGCTTTGAGCGATTCGCGAATGTGGCGGAGCATCGCTTGCGGCTTCGAGAATTCGTGATAGACGTCCACCAGCAGCACCAGATCCAGCGCGCCGGCGGGCAGGTGCGGATCGTCTTCGGCGCCCACGACGGTTTGCACTTGGCCGATGCCAAGCTTGGCCATGTTGCGGCGCAGTTGGGCCAGCATCTCAGGCTGAATGTCATTCGCGTAGACTTTGCCGTTCGGGCCCACGCGGCGCGCCAGCTTCTCCGTGAAGTAACCCACGCCCGCGCCTACATCGGCAACAAAAGAGCCAGGCGCAATGCCGATCGCGTCGAGCGCCTGTTCGGGATGCTCTTCGGCGGCGCGTTCGGCGCGTGAAAGCCACTCCGCGCCGCCCATGCCCATCACGCCTGCGATGGGGCGCTTGGTGACGGGATGCGCGTCCTGGCCGCACGCGGGGAGCAGCAGGAGGAGAGCGCTGAGCAGAAGCCGTTTCATACCTGTTCAGATTACAGCTTGCACTTGCGGGATGGGAAGAAATGGTGGGCAATGAGATACACTGTTCCGCGTATGATCACGCGCAGAACTTTTCATCAGGCAGCATTGGGCGGCGCGCTGGCGTCTTCCGCTCTATTGGCTAAGCCGAACTCCGTTGTGGATGGCGTGCAGATTGGGGCACAGTCTTACAGCTTTCGCGATCGTCCGCTGGACGAAGCGATCAAGGCCATGGTCGAAGTTGGCCTGAGCGAGTGCGAACTTTGGCAGGGGCATGTGGAGCCCAAGCTGAAAGGGCCAGAGCTGAGCGAATGGCGCAAGACCGTTTCGCTCGACACATTTAAGGCGGTGAGGAAGAAGTTCGACGACGCCGGTATCAACCTTTACGCTTACAACTACAGCGTGCGGGACAGCGCCTCCGATGAGGAGTTCGAGCGCGGCTTTCAAATGGTGAAGGCCATGGGCGTGAGCCACATCACGGCCAGTTCGACGGTGACGGCGGCCGCGCGCTATGACAAGTTCGCGCCGAAATACAAAGTGTATTGCGGCATGCATAACCACTCGAACATGAAGGAGAACGAATACAACACGCCGGAAAGCTTTGCCAAAGCCATGGCCGGCCACTCGAAGTACATCATGATCAATCTGGATATCGGCCACTTCACCGCCGCCGGGTTCGATCCCGTCGATTACCTGGCGAAACATCACGAACGGATCGTGACGCTGCATATTAAAGACCGCAAGAAAGATCAGGGTGAGAACGTGGTATTTGGGGAAGGCGATACGGCCATCAAGCCGGTGTTGCAGTTGCTCAAGAAGAACAAGTGGAAGATTCCCGCCAATATTGAATATGAATACAAGGGCGCGGACACCTTGGCCGAAGTGAAGAAGTGTTACGAATACTGCCGTTCGGCACTGTCGGCATAGCAGGCGCGCATAGTAAAATTACATACATATGGCGATCAGCGCGGAACTGCTTGAGATTTTGGTGTGCCCCGCGTGCCGAGGAAATTTGGAGATGAAGCCGGACGCGAGCGGCCTGAAGTGCTTGGAGTGCCGCCGCGTGTATCCCATTCGGGATGAGATACCGGTGATGCTGATCGACGAAGCACAGGTAGAATGATGCCGGTGCTGGACGAGTTGCCCGTGGGGGCGCGCGTCGCAATCATCCGGCTGCGCTCTTTGGGCGATTGCGTCCTGTCCACGCCCGCCATTCATTTGCTGAAACTTGCGCGTCGGGATCTTCGCCTGGGCGTGGTGGTAGATGCGGCTTGGAGTGCTGTGTATGAAGGCAATCCGGACGTTGACGAGATTCTGACAGCTTCCGTTCGCACGCTTCGGGCTTGGAGCCCGCAGCTGGTTTTGAATCTGCATGGCGGCACTACGAGTGCGCAGTTGACGGCTCTTTCCGGTGCGCGTTGGCGCGCAGGTTTTGCTCACTTCCGGCACCGGTTTCTCTACAATTTCGGAATTCCGCGCGCGCAGGAGATTTTGGGTGTGCAGCGCGTGGTGCATACCGCCGAACATGCTGCTTCCGCTATGTTCGCGCTGGGTGTACCGCAGCGGGAAATCCCACGGGCTCGCGTGTTTGCAGCCTTGCCTTCAGCGCGCGAGACTTATGCCGTAATCCATCCAGTTGCCTCTGGACCGGCGAAGACTTGGGCTCCGGCCAACTTTGTCAAAGTGGCCCATTTCCTTCGCGATGAAGCCGCGTTGGAGCCGGTGTTCGTAGGCGCGCCTAGCGACGATCTTGCTGCGTTTCGGGCATTTCGCATTGAACAAGGGCAGAGCCTGCGTGAGACGAAATCGCTGATTGCGGGAGCATCGTTTTTTATGGGCAACGATTCCGGCCCCGCGCATTTGGCCGCTGCGTTCGGGGTGCCCTGCACTGTTCTGTTCGGGCCGTCGGACCCTGAAATTTGGGGACCGTGGCGCACGCCGTCGCAGGTGTTACGCGCGCAGCCAATCGGAGACATCACCGTGCCGCAGGCCATGCAATCGGTAGCGGCGTTGGCGCCGGTTCGGGCGCGCGCATGAGAGATTGGCTGCGGCTGCTCGGTTACGCAAAGCGCTATACAGCGCTGCTGGCGGCGTCCGTGGTGCTGATGATTATTGTCGGGCTCTCGCAAGGCGCGATTGCGTTGCTGATCCGGCCCGTGATCGATCTGGTGCTGCAGCCCACGGTGCCGAATCAGCCCGTGCTGCTGGCCACTGTTCCGTTCATAGGCCAGAAAATTTATCTACAGCAGATTGTGCCTTCGGGCATACATAACATCCTCACCATGGTGGCCTTCGCCATCGTGATGGTGTTCCTCACAAAAGGCGTTGCGGATTATGTTGCGAACTACTTGATCAGCCGCGCCGGCCTTTCCGCCGTCACCGATCTGCGCAATGCCGTGTTCGGCAAAGTGCTGGGGCATGGCGCGGCGTTTTTCGAGAGCAATTCGACGGGGCGCGTGATGTCCGGCGTGATGAATGACATCGAGAAGATTCAGGTAGCCACATCAAGCATGCTGGTGGATCTGCTGCGGCAGATTTTCGTGGGGCTAGGGCTGCTGTTCGTCGTGATGCAGACGAATTGGCGGCTCGCTCTGGTGGCGCTGACGGTGCTGCCCGTGGTGCTGATTCCCACCGCGCGGATTGGGCGGCGCATAAGGCGAACCAGCCGCAACACGCAGGAGCATACAGCGGAGATGTCGCAGATTTTGCAGGAGACCATCTCCGGCCATACCGTGGTTCACGCCTTCGGCGCCGAAGCTTATGAGATGAACCGCTTCCGGGCCGCGGCGCGCCGGCTTCGGAACACCAATCTACGGTATGTGCTGCAGCAGGCCATGGCATCGCCGCTGATTGAGATTTGCGGGGCGCTCACCATTGTCGGCCTGATCACGCTGGCACGCAATGAAATCAAAACGGGCGACTTGACGGCCGGGCAGTTCATGAGCTTCGTAGTGGCGCTTTTGATGCTCTACGAGCCTGTGAAGCGCCTCACCGGGTTGCACAATATTTTTCAGCAAGCCATGGGCGCTTCGCAAAAAGTTTTTGAGTATCTGGATTACGAAGATGAGATTCAAGACACGCCCGGCGCCACTACGCTGACCGGCTTCACCAGCGCCATTCGCTTTGAAGACGTGAGCTTTCGCTATCCCAACACGCCCGGAACGCACCAGCTTCGCGGCATCGATTTAGAAGTACGGGCGGGCGAAGTGGTGGCCCTGGTAGGCCCCAGCGGCGCGGGCAAAACTACGCTGGCGAACTTGCTGCCGCGCTTCCATGATGTGTCTTCCGGCCGCGTCACCGTGGATGGGCACGATGTGCGTGACCTGCGCCTGGCGTCGCTGCGGGACAAGATCGGCCTGGTGGCGCAAGACACGTTTTTATTCAACGATTCCATTGAGCGCAACATCGCGTATGGCCGCAGCGATATTGAGCCGAAGCGCATTCGCGATGCGGCACGCCACGCGCTGGCCGATGAATTCATTGAGCGGTTGCCGGAGGGCTATGCCACGCTGATTGGGGAACGCGGCGTGCGCCTGAGCGGCGGTCAGCGGCAGCGCCTGGCGATCGCGCGGGCCATGCTAAAGAATGCGCCGATTCTGATTCTGGATGAAGCCACCAGCCACCTGGACACCGAAAGTGAAATGCTGGTGCAGCGCGCGTTGGCGAACCTGATGGTGGATCGCACCGTGATTGTGATTGCGCATCGCATCTCTACCATTCGCCGCGCGGATCGCATTGTGGTGGTGGATTCGGGCCAGATTGCGGAAGTGGGCACGCACGATCAGCTAGTGGTCCGCGGCGGTATCTATCAGCGTCTGCACGAATTGCAATTCATGGAGGCGGGCCGGTGAGAAGCATGACCGGCTTTGCGTCGGTGACGCGGGGAGAGACTACTCTAACCATCAAATCCGTGAATCACAAAGGCCTGGACCTGCACTTCCATTTGCCGCCGGCGTGCGAAGCGCTGGAGGCGGAGATGCGGCGCACGCTTCGCGAAAATGTTTCGCGTGGCACCGTGCAAGTGAGGCTCAGTTGGACGGCGGAACGCAAGGCCGGACTGAATCGCGAGTTGCTGCACGCGTGGCTGCAGACGTTTCGTGAGGCGGCGCAAGAGTTGAACCTGACTGCGGAGCCGGATCTGAATGCGGCGCTGCGGCTGCCGGGGATGCTGGAGGCGGATCGCGCTCCGGTGGGGGAGCTTCCTGATCTGCAGGAGTTGATGCGGGAAGCGCTGCAGGAATGGAATGCCTTTCGGGATCGCGAAGGCGCCGTGCTCACCGAAGAGCTGTTGCGCCGCACCGGTGAAGTGGACCGCATCGTTGGCGAGATAGAACAGTTGCGCGAAGGCGCGTCGGCGGCTTTTCATCAACGGCTGACTGCACGTTTAGCTGAATTGCTAGGCGGCGCCATCGATCCGCAACGGCTGGCCGTAGAAGCGGCGCTGCTCACCGAAAAGAGCGATGTGTCAGAGGAAGTGACTCGCCTGCGAGCCCATGCCGCCCAGTTGCGTGTGCTGTTGAATTCGAATGCCGAAGCGGCCAAAAAGATCGATTTTCTATTGCAAGAAATGAATCGCGAAACCAATACTATTCTTTCCAAAACCGGAGGCCTGGGTGAAATTGGCTTGCGGATTACGGACGCGGCGCTGGGCGCGAAGTCCGAAATCGATAAGATTCGCGAACAGGCGCTCAATCTTGAATAAAGACTTGCACAGCCCGCGCCGGGAGACGACGGTGTTCATCATTTCCGCGCCGTCGGGGTCGGGAAAATCGACTCTGGTGAGCCGGCTGTTCCGCCAAGTTCCCGCCTTGCGGTTCTCGGTTTCGTACACCACGCGGGAGCGGCGAGGCGTGGAACAGAACGGCAAAGACTATTTTTTCATAAGCCGCGCAGAGTTCGAACAGCGCCTCGAAAACGGCGAATTCCTGGAACATGCCAATGTTTTTGGCAATTATTACGGCACGCACCGGAACATTCTTGAGACCGCCCGGCTGGCCGGGGAAGACCTGGTGCTCGACATAGACGTGCAAGGTGCGGCACAATTGAGGAAAGGCCTTCCGGACGCGGTCACTATTTTTGTGCTTGCACCCAGCCGCAGCATTCTGGAAAAGCGCCTCAGGCTAAGGAGCGAAGATCCGGATGAGGTGATTGCGCGCCGTCTGCATGAGGCCGCGGTGGAGATCAGGAATTACGATCGCTACGATTATGTGGTGATCAACGATGACCTGGATCGCTCTGCCCAGACGCTAGCCGGAATCGTGCTGGCGGAACGTGCGCGAAGGATTCGGATTCTGGATCAGATACTTCCGATTCTGGAAACGTTCGAAGAAGATTACGAGGTTGGTTGAAGTTGTTGTTGGAAGCACGGAAGGAAAATAAGATGGACACGCCACGCAATAACGCACACTGCACCATTCCGGATGACGCGGAACAGAGCACCTACCGCTTCATCATTGTCGCCGCCAAGCGCGCACGGCAACTGCAGGGAGGGGCGCGGCCAGCGCTGCCCACGTCGTCGAAGAAAGCGACCGTGATTGCAGCGGAAGAGGTACGCCGCGGCTTGGTGCAATATGAAATACTGCCTCCCATCGTGTTGGAAGACCCGGCGGCGGACGCGACTCTCAGCCTGTAAGCGCTCGAGCGGCAGCCTTCATTTCCAGGGCTCTCGATGAAGATCATACTGGCGGTGGGCGGCGGCATTGCAGCCTACAAATCCGCGGAACTGGCCCGGTTGCTAATCAAACGCGGCGACGAGGTGCAGGTGGTGATGACTGCGGCGGCCCGCGAATTTATCCAACCGCTCACCTTCGCGACCCTGACAGGCCATCGCGTGATCACAGACATGTTCGAGGCTTCGAGCTACGTGGAGCATATTGAGGCAGCTCGCAAGCATGACCTTCTGCTGATTGCGCCCGCGACAGCAGGCATCTTGGGGAAACTCGCGAACGGCCTGGCGGACGATTTTCTTTCAACCCTCTACCTGGCCTTTACAGGCGAAGTGCTGCTGGCGCCTTCGATGAATGACAACATGTGGAGGCACGCGGCCACTCAGCGAAATTTGCGGCTGCTTGAAGAACGCGGCGCGCGCGTGGTCTCGCCCGGCGATGGATATTTGGCGTGCGGGTCTGTGGGTCCGGGTCGGCTGGCCGAGCCGGCTGAAATCGTGGCCGCGATTGCCGATTGGAAGCGTGACCTGGAAGGCCAGCACGTGCTGATTACCGCAGGGCCTACGCAGGAGCCGCTCGATGCTGTGCGCTATATTTCGAACCGGTCGAGCGGCAAGATGGGTTATGCGCTGGCAGCCGAGGCGGCGGCGCGAGGAGCGCGCGTCACACTGATTTCTGGGCCCGTGGCTCTCGATACGCCAGGCGGTGTGGAGCGCGTTTCTGTACGCACGGCGGCAGCGATGCGCGAGCAGGTTTTTGCGCATTTTGAAGGCGCAACGGTGATCGTCAAATGCGCCGCCGTGGCCGATTTTCGCGCCGCAGTCGTCGAAACCGGCAAGATCAAGAAGTCCACAGCTTTGCGCACTATTCAGCTCGAGCCCACTACCGACATTCTGGCTGAATTGGGCGCGCGCAAGGGCAATCGGCTGCTGATCGGCTTTGCGGCGGAAACAGAAAATCTGCAAAACGAAGCCAATCGCAAACTCGAGGCCAAGAGCTGCGACATGGTAGTGGGAAACCTGGTCGGCACGCCGGACAGCGGCTTCGATTCCGATTCGAACGAAGTGCTCTTAGCGTTTCCCGGAGGCGCAATTCGCGAACTGCCCCGCGCTTCGAAACGCGAAGTGGCCCACAATATTTGGAATGAGATTGCAGCCCTATTACGCAGCCGGCAGGTCACTGTAAATGGCGGCTGACGACATTCGCCGCCAGCTGGAATATTTCCGCGACCTGGGCTTCGAACAGATCTACCGGCGTGAAGCCGAAGCGCCCAGGGGTGAAATCGTCCTCCCCTCCATGGCCCCGGTGAACGATTCGCTGGCCATGATCTCCGCCGATATCGGCGATTGCCGCCGGTGCCGCCTGCATGTCGCGCGAAAGAAAATTGTGTTCGGCTCCGGCAACGAAACGGCGCGTCTGGTCTTTGTTGGTGAAGGCCCCGGGGCGGATGAAGATGAACAGGGCATTCCCTTCGTGGGGCGCGCCGGCCAACTGCTCACCCAGATGATCGATGGCACGGCGAAGAAAGAAGGCATCGCCATCACGCGGTCCGATGTTTACATCTGCAACGTGGTGAAATGCCGGCCGCCCGAAAACCGCACGCCCGAGCCCGACGAAATGGCCACCTGCGGGCAGTTCCTGTTCCGGCAGCTTTCCACCATTCAGCCTCGCGCGATCTGCGCGCTGGGCTCCACGGCCGCGAAGGCGCTGATTGGCGGCAAAGATGGCGTCACGAAATTACGCGGTAAGTGGCACCAGTGGAACGGCATTCCACTCATGGTTACCTTTCACCCCTCGTACCTTTTGCGGCCCTATAACCAGAATGCCAAGCGCGAGGCTTGGGAGGATTTGAAGGCCGTGCTGCACCGCGTTTACGATCCGCTATAGCAATTCGTTCGAGCCGCGCTTCTCCAGAATTTTAACCAGTTCCGCAACTTTCTGCGCCTGGTGCCGGTTGCCAATCAGCAGAGCATCAGGAGTATCCACCACAATTAGATCGTCCACGTCCACCAGCGCGACCAACTTCTTGCCCGCATCCACAAAGTTGCCATGGCTACCGAGCGCCACCAGTACTGAACGGGTCACGTTGCGGTCTTTATCGGGAGGCAACAACTCATACACGGCGTTCCAGCTACCCACATCGTTCCAGCCGATTTCGCTGCACGCGAACCCGACCACGTTCTGCGCTTTTTCCAGCACGCCGTAATCGATGGACACGTTCTCGCAAAGCGGAAATACCTGCTTCAGCTTCACGGGGAACGTCTTATCGCGAAACGCGGGCAAGCTTGAAATCAGCGTCGCCGTCTTCGGCAGATGGGTGCGCATGGAATCGAGCACGGTCTTCGCGCTCCAGAAAAACATGCCGGCATTCCAATAAAAATTACCCTTCGCAACATACTTCTTCGCGGCTTTGGCATCGGGCTTTTCGCGAAAACTTTTCACGGGCGCGGCCTGGTTCGAACCCACCTCGGTTCCCTTCGCAAGTTCGATATAGCCATACCCGGTTTCGGGCCAGCGCGGCGCAATACCCAGCACGGCAATCTTGCCTTCCGCGGCCGCTGCAAAGGCGGCGCTCACGGTTTTCAGATAGCGCTTGGGCCGGTCAATCACGTGGTCGGCGGGGAACACGCCCATGACTGCTTCGGCATCGATCGATTGCAGAATATGAGCGGCCAGCGCAATGGCAGGCGCGGTGTTGCGCTGTTCGGGCTCAGCCAGAATCTGCCGCTTCGGCACTTCCGGAAGCTGCCGGACAATCTCATCGCGAAGCAGCGGGTTAGTCAGGATCCAGATTCGCTCCGGCGGCAAGATCGGCTTCAGCCGATCCACCGTAGTCTGAATCATGGTCCGCTCACCCGCGATCTTCAGAACCTGCTTTGCGCGGCTCTTGCGGCTCTGCGGCCAGAAGCGCGTGCCACGCCCTCCGGCAAGAATCAATCCGTAATTGTTCATCTACTGAACCGGATAGCTGTGGACAAAATTCAAGGTGCGCTTCCAGCGAGTCTTCGTAAAAAAGTGTTGTGCCAAGTCGAGGATGTGATCGATGCCGATGGCCGGATTCGACAAATCTTCCGTCGAAGCAGCGTATGACCAATAAATCACCAGGGGCTTACCGATAATGTTTTCGCGCGGCACGAAGCCCCAATAGCGGCTGTCCCAGGACGAATCGCGGTTATCGCCCATGGCAAAGACATAGCCCTGCGGCACCACCACTTCCTTGTTCACGATATTCTTTTCAAGCATGGCCTGAGCGGAGGGCGTGAGCGGCACATTTGGGTCCACCGGAAAGTTATCGCGGTAGGAATCGATGTACTCGGTCTTGTGTACCACGTAAGGCTCGTTCAGTTGATGGCCGTTCAGGAATAGCTTCTTGTTCTCCAGATGCAGACGGTCACCGGGAATGCCCATGGCGCGCTTCACATAGGTCTGGCGAATATCCACCGGATAGCGGAACACAATGATGTCGCCGCGCTTCACGTCGCTATAGGGCAGCAGGGCGCCGGTCACTTTACCGGGCGGAGCGAACGCCAACTTATCCACCAGCAGATGGTCGCCCACCAGCAGCGTGTCTTCCATGGAGCCGGTGGGAATGACGAAGGCCTGCACCAGCGTGGTGGTGCCGAACAGCAACAGGATGATGGTGACGGTCCATTCCGCAATCACGCCGCGAGGTTGCTGCTCCTCGCGCGATTTCTTCCCGCTTTTCGCGCCGTCTTGTAAAACGCTGTCCGCGGTTGCCGGCTTCTCCACCACAGTTAGTTTTTCTCGTTCCACAGCCCACCATTGTAGCGAAGAGCCCGCCGCATCCGGTTCATCGCGCGCGTTTTACTCATTAAGATTGTTATCCTGTGAATGCTTCCCTCAAGCCAAAGTAATGATCAGCTCCGCTACATCTCTGCCGCAACCGCAGCACAAGCCGTTTACCCGGATGCAATCCGTGGGGCTGGTTTTTGTGTGCACCATTCTGGGCGCCGCCGCGCAGATCCTGATGAAAAACGGAGTCAATCAGATGACTCATTTCAGTTTGCTGCAGGCCGTGCGCAATATGCCGCTGTTGGCCGGCTATTGCCTGTACGGCATCAACACCATGCTGCTGATGCTGGCGCTTCGCGATGGCGAACTCTCCATGCTGTACCCCATCATTGCGCTTACTTATGTGTGGGTCACCATGCTCTCCACTTACTTTTTCAATGAGCAGATCAGCCTGCCGAAGATCGCGGGCATCATGGTGATTGTGGGCGGGGTAACCGTGCTGGGCCGGGCGACAGGAAAACGATGAAGACACCTGTTTCCTCCATGGCGCTAGTGCTGGTAGCGTCATTAATCGGGAGTTTCGGAGCTGTTTTTCTGAAATTGGGCGCGGAGAAACTCCGTTACGGGTTTCGCCACATTTTCAGCCTTCAGGCTGCCGCGGGTGTGGCGTTATTTCTGGTCTCAAGCGTTTTCTTCGGCTGGGGAATAAAGAACGGCGAACTGAGCGTACTGTATCCAATGGTGTCGCTGGGCTACGTATGGACGCTGTTGTGGAGCCGCATCTTTTTTAAAGAACCGGTGACAAAATCGAAGTTCGCGGCACTGGGTCTGATTTTGTGCGGCATTGTTTTAATCGCGGGAGCGGGCTAAAGTTTTACGATGAGACTGGCTTTTGTCGTTCTTGCAACGTCCCTTTGTTTCGCAGCCGAGCCCTGGCCGGCCGCCGACATTCTGGAACCGTCCGCCCTGGTTCCGGAACTTGCGAAGGCTCAGCCGCCCATTGTCATTTCCGTAGCTTTCCCGGTGCTGTACCGCAACAAGCATATCGTCCACGCCATGGACGCTGGAGCAGCCTCGAAGCCCGAAGGCATCGCGGCGCTGAAGGAAGTGGTGGCGGCAACTCCGAAGAATTCCAACATCGTGATTTACTGCGGCTGCTGCCCCATGGACAAGTGTCCGAATGTGCGCCCGGCTTACAGCCTGCTCAAAGGCATGGGCTTCGAACATGTGCGCGTGCTAAACATTCCGACGAATATGAGCGCGGATTGGTACAGCCACGGCTACCCTTCGGAACCGGGCAGCGCGGCGCAGAAAAATTAAGGCCGCAGTACCCGGTCCATCTCTAGAAATTCGTCGATATCGGCATTGCCGGAATGCGCCAGATCGCCGGGCGGCCCGAAGAAAATCACATTGCCTTTGAACAGGAACACCACGCGGTCGGCCAGGCGGTGCATTAGGTCCAGATCGTGCGTCACCACAACGCTGGTCAGCTTCAGCTGATTTTTCAAACGCAGCATCAACTCCGCCATGTGGTCGCTCATGATGGGGTCCACCATGGTGGTGGGCTCGTCATAGAGAATGCATTGCGGTTGCGCCGCCACTGCGCGCGCAATTGCCACGGCGCGGCGGTAGCCAGTGGGAAGATCGGCCGGGTACGAATCGCGCGCATCGGCAATCCCCACCATCTTCAGCAGCCCGTCCACGATATCGTCTTTGCTCTTTTCGTCGTAATCCTCGCGCAGCTCAAGCGACGACATGATGTTCTCCGCGGCGGTCAGCGAATCGAACAGCGCGCCCGATTGGAACACCATTGTCACCTTCTTGCGAACCGGTCGCATTTGCTCTTCCGTGAACGCGGTGACATCCTCATGGGCCACAATTACCTGCCCGGCGTCCGGCTTCAAAAAGCCCATGATCATGTTCAGGCTGACGGATTTGCCCACGCCGCTGCGTCCAATTACCGCCACCGTCTCACCGCCGTCCACATGAAAATTGGCGTCGACTAAAACCGGGTTAGCGAACGTCTTGTTTACGTGCCGAAACTCAAGGTAGTGCGGAAATTCGTCGGTCATGAGGTTGAGTGGCTGGCCGGTCGCGCAGAAACTGTTCCCATTCGGGAAAGGTATTGACGTTTTGAAAAACCTGAGCGTCTTCGGCGGGCCAAAGTTCAGCTTGCAGCATTGCGACGGCATCCACAACCCGGCGCGTACCGTCCCGAAGCGCGCCGCTGATAAGGAAGGCACAGCGCCTGCGATAAATAGCGCACAGGGGCTGCAGCCTTCCACCGGTGACAGGAACGATGCAATCGATTTCCGGCTCCGCCTGCGCAGCGCGCATTTCCAGTCTTCGAAAAATTTCGGAATTCAGGAGCGGCATATCGCAGGCGGCGATCAGGTTCCACTCCGCCGCGAAATTCGATTGGAGAGCCGCCTCGATTCCGGAAAGAGGCCCGCGCCCTTCCGCCGAATCCGCCACAACGGCGAAGCCAAAATGTTCATACTGCGCCCGGTTACCCACCAGGCAAACCGTTTTCGCCACCTGTGCCAATTCCTGCGCGATGTGGCAGGCCAGCGCGCTTCCGTGAAAGGGCAGCAGCGCCTTGTCGGTGCCCATTCTGAGGCTTTGGCCACCCACCAGAACGAAGCCGGAAAGGCCCGTACCCCCATCCATCAGGAGATGATATCATTGCAATACGTGACTCGACGCCCGCGCTTCGCGCCATGCTCCCTTTTGTGTTTAGTTGCAGCCCTGCCTTTGTGCGCTGAACCGCTGGCCACCCGCACCACGCTGGTGGTGAAAACCGACGCGCGTACGGGAAGGCTGGTGCGCAGCGTTATTGTTAGCCCCCGGCCGGTTCTGCTCAAGGCTTCAATAGCCCAGACGACGGATGTGCCGCAATCTATTGCGGCCGGTTCACTTAGCGACATGATCGACGCCATTGCCGAACGCAACCAGGTGGAAGCGCCGCTGGTTCATTCGGTGATCAAGGCCGAAAGCAACTACAATCCATCCGCCATTTCCCCGAAAGGCGCGCAAGGCCTGATGCAGTTGATTCCCTCCACCGCGCATCGCTTCGGCGTTTCGAACAGTTTCGATGTGCAGCAAAACATCGAAGGCGGCGTGAAATACCTGAAATTTTTGATGGAGCTTTATAACAACGATTATCCGAAGGTGATCGCCGCTTACAACGCCGGCGAAGGTGCCGTGGCCAAGTACGGCGGCATCCCTCCGTATTCGGAGACCATCAATTATGTGTATCGCGTGGGCCGAAACCTGAGAGCCGCCCGCCAATTCGCGGAACTGAGAGCGGCGGAACGCAAAGCCAAACCCCAGCCCGTACAAACCGCTGCCGCGAAGTCCGAAGCCGAACCGCACATTCAGGCGGTTACCGGCGATGACGGCAGGATATACTACAAGACACAGTAGGCCATGCGACTGCGGCTGATTTTCGGAGCCCTCTTCTTAGCCGCCCCCCTTTACGGACAGTCTGCCACCCAAGTTCTACAGGTCTCTGACGTTCGCTTCTGGAGCCTTCCCGGCACAACGCGCGTCGCCATCGAAACCACTGGCGAATTTCACTACAAATCGGACCGCATCCCAAATCCGGAGCGGCTGTTCTTCGATGTAGAAGGCGCGAAACCGAAGGGCGCGGGGCGCAAGATTCAGGTCAAGCAGGTGAACGACAAGCTTCTAAAGCGGATCCGCATTGCCGAAAATGTTCCCGGCGTCACGCGCGTGGTGCTTGATTTGGAAACTAATGTCGAGTTCACCGCCTCTCAGCTTTCGAATCCTGACCGGCTGATTGTGGAACTACGCGCCGCCGGTATGCAGCCGAAGACCGCTCCCGAACCGGCCCCCACAACCGTCACCACCATCGCGCCCAACCCGCCATCGAAGCTTCCGGCCGGAGTCAATCTGCCGGCGAAACTTCCGTCCGCACTTGCTTCGCCCGCGACAGTCATTGAAAACCCCGCCACCGCGGATTACAAGCCGCCGCAGATTTTCGCCAAGCCGGCAGCCAGCGTGCCCACTGCCCTCTCGTCGCTCGGGCCGCCGCCCGCCAGCCCTTCGCGCCGCTTCTCACAGGATGGCGGCCGTTCCTTGGTACGCGCGCTCGGCCTGAAAATCAATCGCATCGTGATCGACCCCGGCCACGGCGGGCACGATCAGGGCACCAGCGGCACCGGCGGCCTGCTCGAAAAAGACCTGGTGCTCGATGTCGCTTTGAGGCTAGGCAAGCTGATCGAGCAGCGCATGGGCAGCGAGGTGGTCTTCACGCGCCAGGACGATACGTTCATTGGGCTGCGGGAACGAACCGCTCTCGCCAACCAGCGCAAAGCGGACCTTTTTCTCTCCATTCACGCCAACAGTTCCGCCGCCACGCGCGTGGCCGGCATCGAGACCTACTACCTCAATTTCACTTCGTCTACCGAATCGCTCGATGTCGCCGCGCGGGAAAACGCCAGCGTGCAAAACAGTGTTTACGACTTGAAAGACCTGGTCCAGAGCATCGCCCAGCACGACAAAATTGAAGAATCGCGCGAGTTTGCCCAAAATATCCAAAGCTCTTTGCAAAGCTTCGAAACCAAATTCAGCCCGTCGGCCAAGGACCGCGGCATCCGCAAGGCACCTTTTGTCGTGTTGATCGGCGCACAGATGCCGTCGGTTCTGGCAGAGATCGGATTCCTGAGCAACACGCGCGAAGAATCGCTGTTGAATAAGCCGGACCATCGGCAGAAATTAGCGGAAGCGCTGTATCGTGGGCTGTTCCGATACGCTCAGAGCTTGAGCCATTTCGAGATTACAAAAGGCGAATAAGCGCCGATGTGGGTCTGGTGGGCATAAACATCGGCGTGACGCGCTGGTGCTAGTCAATTCAGTAACGCCTGCTTCACCCGGATTCGCGTGGCCCGTAATTCCACCTGGGCCGCGCCGCTGAAATCCTGAATGTTCCTGAGCGCCAGGGCCTGCCAATCCAGCAGAGAACCGAGCTGCACATCATCCGCTCCGTATTGCCGCTCGCGAACGCGCACAGCTTCGGTCAGCATGCCAGCCGCTTCATTCCACCGCTTTTGCCGACAGTAAGCCACGGCCAGATTTCCCGCCACCAATCCCCGGTCTTCCTCTTCAATGGCGCTCGTCAGCGCCCGCTCATAAAATCCGGCTGCCTCACGAAACCGCCTCCGCTTCATCGCGAGCGAGCCCAAATTGTTCCAGTCCATCGCCACCCGCGTACCCCGCTCCCCATACACTCGCAAGTCAATCGCGAGCGCGCGCGCAAATAACCCTTCAGCCTCCGCACCCCGCGTTCGCGAAAGCGCAAGCTGACCCTGATTGGCAAGCCCGATCGCCACGTTCGGGTGTTGCGGCCCTAACGCGTCTATCCAGGCGGCCGTGGCCCGCTTCAGCAGTTCCATTGCCTCATCCGGCTTCCGCTGCGCAAGTTTCACCTGAGCCAGGTTATTCCAAGCCGCCGCCGTGGAAGGGTGCCGCTCCCCCAATGAGTTGGCCAGCAGTTTCCCTGCCCACTCTGCATACCGCTCCGCCTCCTCCAGGCGGTGGCGATGCCTCGCAATTACGCCGAGCGTGGTTAACAATTCCGCATACCCCGAATCCTGCTCACGCAGGGCCGCCAAAGCTAACTCTGCTGAAGCTGCTGCGCCGTCCCATTCACACCGCCCCAGCTGCACCCGCGCGAAATCACTCAAGGCCCACCCCCATTCGCGCCCGCCGGCGTGTTCCACCAACCTTACCGCTCGTGCGCCCAGATCTTCAGCCCCAGCCAAATCCCCTTTGGCCAGTAGCGTAAGACTCAACCCGCGCAACAGAGGCGCCAGCGACCCGTCAATACTTCCTAGAACGCCTTCGCGAAACTGCAAAGCCGCCCGGTAATGCTGCTCCGCTTCCCCATACCGGGCAAGAGTCCGCGTGAGCGCACCCAAATTGAACTCAATGGAAGCGCGCGCCAGCGCGTCAGTGGAGTCCTTCGCTCCTTCCCGCGCCGCATTCAGCAGTTGCTCAGCCTTCGCCCACTCCCCGCGCGAATAGGCCGCTGCCCCGCGGTTATTCCACTCGGCTATTGTTTGCCGGCTCCCCGCCACGCATACGGGAGTTGCCAGCACCGCAATCCAAAGAACAAAACCGGCTCGAATTGACATAAGCCAAGTCTGCGTTCTCCTGCCCCCTCAAACGCAGTAACAGCAGGTTTGGGAACGGTATCATCTTACGGTAAGATCAAGGCCGATTCTTTCGAGAAGCGCCTGAAAACGTGACTCGCCGCGCACCGGGTCATACGCCGGATTCACTCCCAGGTTCACCACGAATGGCTGATGCCGGTTCACCCCACGCTCCAGCCACGTCATTGCCTCATCCATCTCACCCAGGCCCATATGAATGAACGCAAAGCACGACGCGGGAACCGGCCTTTGCTTCGCGATGGCATTTAGATCCGCCAGCGCCTCCCGCGCCGCTGCCTCGTCTCCATCCAACGCGTAAGCCTCCCCTAGTGCACCAAGAATATTAGGCACCTCACCGGCCAGCGACCTGGCATGCCGCAAGTACCGCGCCGCATCCCTGTAACGCCCCATCGAAATCGATGTTCGCCCCATAGAGGAGTGCGCCCGGTAAAACGATGGATCCTGCTGCGCAATCCCCTCGTACTCCACCAGCGCCCGTTCATAATCGCGCTGCAGAAACGTGAAAAACGCGCGGCAACTCAAAATCGTCGAAGACAACGGATCCAACTGAATTGCCCTTTCCAGGCTGGCCCGCGCTTCCTCTATGCGGCCCAGGTTCGAAAGGTAATCCGATGCGTACCAAAAGTGTGCGGTCACATTCCCTGGGTTGAGTTCAATCGATTTCCGAAACGCCCGTCGCCCGCCCTCCCAATCCCAGTCGTACAAAACCACGATCATCGCGAAAGAGGCCCACGCCTCGCCGGACTTTGCATCGAGGCGCAGCGCCATCTCCGCCGACCGCTTGGCTCTCTCCATCATGTCCGACGTTTCAGCGAATCCGTAAGCCGCCATCAGTGTCAAAACATCCGCCATCCCGGAATGCGCCAAGGCCGACTGCGGATCGCGCGCAATCGCCTGCTCGAACAACACCAGACTGCGCCTCACGCCCTCACTCGTCCGATCCCGTGCCTGAAAACGGCCCTTCAGACAAAGCTGATAACTCTCCACGTCCCGTACCGCAGCGGTGCGGCTCTCGCCGGTGAACCGCAAATTTAAGGCGTCCGCAATCGCTTCCGCAATCTCCTGCTGGATGGCGAAAATGTCCGCCATCTGCCTATCGAACGTTTCCGACCATAGGTATTGCCCGTCCCCGGTCTGAATCAGGTGCGCCGTCACGCGCAGCAGCGTGCCCAGCATCCGAACGCTGCCGCGCAGGGCAAAGCCCGCACCCAACCGCTGACGCACCGTGGCGATATTTTCCTGCTGTACCCGCAACTGCACGGCGGATTCCCACCCCACAATCCGCACCCCGCGGATACGAGTTAAAGCATGGATCAAATCCTCGGTCAGCCCGTCGCTGAAGTACTGCGCCTCACCGCCAGCAGTGAAATTCGAAAACGGCAAAACGGCAATCGTAATTTCGGAAGCAACCATAGGCGCCGGCTCACGCGATCGCGCAACCGGTGCATACTGACCTTTCGGAAGCTCAAGCACCACCGGATCCGCCGCGCCCGGACCGTCATAGTAAGCGCCCAGTTTCAACCGCAAGCGCCGCGCCTCCACCCGCACAATTGGGTCTATGCGCGGATCGTAGGATGGCTGCCTGTCGAATACGCGCGTGCCGACCACAACTTCCTTCAACTGCGACGCGCGGCCCGCGAGCGCTTCTTCCACCACAAATCGCAAAAACCGGGCCATGCGGGGCGACCCCGCAAACAGTTCATTGCGCAAGATCAGCGCGAGCTGAGTAAGAATTTCAGACGAGGAAATCGCAGAAGTGTGCATTTGCCGCTTCTCTGTTTGGTACCACGATCGCTACAGCCACGCGTTACTCTGCCTATTCGCCAGGTGTCCAGGAATGCGTGGCGTTTGGCGGCAACGAGCCAGACACGCAGCGAAATTTTCAAGATGCGCTGAGTGCTCACTTCGAGATCATGCGCGAAAGAAGCGAGCCGATCGCCACCTCCAAATACCGCTTGTAAATCCGCACGTGTCAACCTACGATGGTAACCGTATGTTTCTTTACATCCGGCCCGTTGGGTGGAACTCATGATTTACTCCCGCTCCGCCGAATATGCAATCCGTGCCTCTCTTCATTTGGGCATCCTCGAAGACGGGAAATGCGCCATGGCGAAGGATATCGCCGCTGACGAGGAGATTCCCGCTCACTTTCTTGCCAAACTCCTCCAACAGCTTGCCCGCAAGGGTCTGCTGAAGAGTCAGAAAGGCCCCAGCGGTGGATTTTGCCTGCGGCTGAAAGCAAAAGATGTGCGCCTCATCGACATCGTCGACGCCGTCGACGGCCTCGAGCATTACGCGAAATGCATTGTCGGGTTTCCGGAGTGCAATGACCGCATGGGCTGCCCCATGCACGATAGCTGGATTGCCCTGCACTCGCGTATCATGGATTACTTGAGGCGCAATACTGTAGGTAGTCTGGTCCGGCAGATGGAAACGCGGAACCAGGCTGCGGGTCGCAAGTCACGAGTTAAGGGGTTGAAGCCGGCCCGTGAATCGAAGAAGACTTCGCGGCCATCGGTATAGGAGAGGAAACGAAGAATGGGCAGCTCCATGCTGGTTCCTATGGTGGTCGAACAGACCTCACGTGGCGAACGGGCTTACGATATTTATTCGCGGCTGTTGAAAGAGAACATCATCTTTCTTGGCACACCGATCGATGACACAGTGGCAAACCTGGTCATCGCACAGCTTCTCTTTTTGGAAGCGGAAGACCCGGAACGGGACATTTCCATTTACTTGAATTCGCCCGGCGGCTCTATCACCGCGGGCCTGGCCATTCTGGACACCATGTCGTTCGTGCGGCCGGATATCATCACCATTTGCGTGGGCCAGGCGGCCTCCATGGCGGCGGTGCTTTTGGCGGCCGGCACCAAGGGCAAGCGCTTCAGCCTGCCGAATTCCCGCATCATGATCCATCAGCCGTCCATGCAGGGTTTAGCCGGGCAGGCAGCCGATATTGACATCTATGCGCGCGAAATTCTGCGCATGCGCGAGACGCTGAATCAGATGCTGGCCACGTTCACTGGCCAATCGCTGGAACGCGTGGCGCGCGATGTGGATCGCGATTACATCATGAGCCCGGAGCAGGGCGTGGATTACGGCATGATCGATAAAGTGATCACCAGCCGCGACCTTGCGCCGCTTCCCATTCAGAAGCAAGTCTCCTAAATCCCTTGCGGCTCGAAAATAAGGTAGCGATCATTACCGGCGCGGGCGCTGGAATCGGCGAAGCAACAGCAATGCGCTTCGCCGAAGAAGGTGCTCGCCTGGTTCTGGCAGATTACAACGCGGCGGCAGCCGAAGCAGTGGCTGCGCGTTTAAGAGCATCGGGAGCGGAGGCCATTGCGGTCGCCTCCGACATCTCGAAAGAAGAGGACGCGCGCGCCATTTCCGAACGTGCCGTGGAAGCCTTCGGCGCGATCGATATTCTGGTCAATAACGCGGCCGATTTCACCACGCTCAACGTCGAAGACGCGACCGTTGCCGATTGGCATCGCGTGCTGAACGTAAATGTGATCGGCACCGCGCTGGTGTCGAAATATGCAATCCCGCACATCCGCAAGCAGGGCCGCGGCGCCATCGTGCATTTGGCTTCCATGAGCGGCATCATCGCGCAACCGAACTTCGTCACCTACAACTCCAGCAAGGGCGCCATCCTCACCATGACGCGTTGCATGGCGCTCGATTTGGCAAAGGATAAAATTCGCGTCAACAGCGTCTGCCCAGGCTGCGTCTACACCAGCGCCACCGAGCGCGAATGGAAGCGCATGGGCATCAGCAAGGAAGAATGGACGGCCCAGATGGCCCCCGCGCATATGCTGAACCGTGTAGGCGAGGCGCGCGAAGTGGCCAACGCTATTCTGTTTCTTGCCAGCGAGGAAGCCAGCTTCATCACCGCTGCGCACCTGATGGTGGATGGCGGCTACGTTTGGAAATAGACCCGCATTCATTTCGCTGAAACGCTGGTTTGTTATGTTGGGCGAAATGCTTCGTCCGCTTCGTTTTATCTCACTGTTTTTTTGCGCCGCCACGGCCTGGGCCCAGTTCGACACGGCCACCGTTTTGGGCACTGTCAAAGATCCCGCCGGAGCCGTCATCGAGAATGGCCGAGTCACTCTTTCGAGCCTCGGCACCGGCACCAGCCAAACCACGAACACCGATGGTAACGGCAATTATAATTTCCTGAACGTTCGCATCGGAGTCTATACGGTGAAGGCGGAGTTGGCCGGTTTCAAGACCGCCACTTCCAGCAGCTTTAAAGTGGATGTAAACGCCCGCCAGCGCGTCGACCTGCAACTCGAAGTAGGCCAGGTCACCGAAAACGTGATGGTCTCCGGCGCGGCTGCTGTCCTGGAAACGGATTCCAGCGAACGCGGCCAGGTTATCGATCGCGAGCAGATCGTCAACCTTCCGCTGAACGGACGCGCCTATGCGGATCTGGCGCTGCTCACGCCCGGTGTGCGCCGCTCCGCTCTTGAAAACCAAACCATCACCAGCCGCGATGCTTCGTTCAACGTGAACGGCCAACGCAGCGCGCTGAATAACTTCATTCTGGATGGCGTCGATAACAACGCCTACGGCACCAGCAACCAGGGCTTCTCCAATCAAGTCATTCAGGCCTCGCCCGATTCGCTGGCTGAATTCAAAGTGCAGACCGATAACTACAGCGCCGAGTTCGGCCGCGCCGCCGGAGCGGTCATCAACGCATCCATCCGCAGCGGCACGAATTCTTATCACGGAGCAGCCTGGGAATTTCTGCGTAATACCGAACTGAACGCCATCGGCTTCTTCAACACATTCGCGCCCGGCGTCACCAAGCCTGTCTTCATCCAGAACCAGTTTGGCGGTGCCTTCGGCGGCCGCATCATCAAAGACAAGCTGTTTATCTTTGCCGATTATGAAGGCCTGCGCCGCGTCACCCGCAGCACGCAATTCGCGACGCTGCCCACGGCCGAGCAAAAGGCCGGCCGCTTCATCAACCCGCTTACCGGCCTCCCCATCCCCCTTCGCAATGCCCTGACCGGCGCTGTTTACGCCGATGGCATTGTGCCCGCATCCGCCATCACGCCCTTCGCGCGCGCCGTTCTGGATGCTCTCCCGCTCCCCAATTTCCCCGGCCTCACCACACTGCAAGGCGGCGCGAACAACTTCATCTCCGTGCCGCGCGGCTCCATCGTAGACGATAAGGGCGATTGGCGCGTCGACTATTACGCCAGCCAAAAGCTCACCACCTTCGTGCGCTACAGCCAACGCGAAGCCAATCCCTTCGACCCGCCGAATATCCCCGGCCCGGCCGGCGGCAACGCCAACGGCTTTTTCCACCAGTTCAACCAGCAGCTCGCGCCTGGAATCACTTACAGCGTGAGCCCCACTTCCGTCTTCGAAGCGCGCCTTGGCTTCACCTGGACCGATGGCGGTAAATCTCCCATCGGCCTGGGGCAGCCCAGCCTGCTCACCGCCAACGGCATCACCGGTCTCCCCACTGACCCGCGCATCGCCGGAGCTCTCAACTCGCAGTCCGTCGCCGGCTACAGCCAGTTCGGGCGCCAAGGCAGCAACCCGCAATTCCAAAATCCGTTCGTGCTGAACCCCAAGGTCAACTATTCCAAATACCTTGGCCGGCACACTTTAAAGGCCGGTTATGAATACCAGCGCATCGATACCGCCGTCGACGACTTCAACCCGGTCTACGGGTCCGACGTCTACAACGGCCAGTTCAGCCGCCTGGCGGGAACCGCCACTTCCAGCGTCCCGGCTATTCAGCAGGCTTACGCCCTGACAGACTTCCTGACCGGCGCGCGCAGCCATTACGAGCTGAACAATTACGCCATCGTGGAATTGCGCCAGCGCATGCACTTCGCGTATCTGCAGGACGATGTGAAGGTTTCCACCAAGCTGAATCTGAACCTGGGTGTGCGCTACGAATTCGCCACGCCGCAGTGGGAAAAGAACAACCGGCTGGCCAATTTCGATCCCGCCACGCAGACGCTGATCCAAGCCAAGGATGGCTCCATTTACGATCGCGCTCTGGTGAATCCGCGGTACGACAACTGGGCGCCGCGCATCGGGCTTGCCTTCAAAGCCACGCCGAACACCGTGCTGCGAAGTGCTTACGGAATCAGCTACGTACAATTCAACCGTTTAGGAGGCGAAAATCTTCTGTCCTACAACGGGCCGAACATCCTGGACGCCACTATCGATCAGACGCCCGACCAGCCTTTATGCGCCGCCGATAGCGCACCCACAACATGCTTCCGCACCACCCAGCAGGGCTATCCCGCAAACTTCGCCGTGCCCGCGAATTTCAATCCGCTGGCAGCTCAGGCGCGCTACATTCCGAAGGATAACCCCACCGGCTATGTGCAAAGCTGGCACTTCACCGTGCAGCACCAGATTACGCCTTCGCTGGTGATCGATGCCGCCTACGTAGGCAATCGCGGCACTCACCTGATGATTCTGGCCGATTACAACCAGGCCGTTCCCAACGCGTCCGCCACCGCCATCGTGCCGCTGCAAGCGCGTCGGCCCTTCTCGAAATTCAGCACTGTTGAAGTGGCCTATGGCGCCGGCGCCTCCAGCTATAACGCCCTTCAGCTGAAGGTGGAGAAGCGCTATTCAGGCGGCCTGTATCTGCTGAACTCCTTCACGTGGTCCAAGGCGATCGACAACGCATCCGGGCATTTGGAAACTGCGAACGGCGACAATTCGCGCGTCAATATCCGCGATTTGCGCAATGAAAAAGGCCCGTCCGGTTACGACCAGCCTTTCAACAACACGACTTCCATCGTCTACGATTTGCCCTACGGCAAAGGGCGGCACTTCGGCAACGACGCGCCCGGTGTGGTGCAATCCATTCTGGGCGGCTGGCAGTTTTCCGCGATCGACACCGCCACTTCAGGCCTACCCATCAACCTGAGCTATAGCCCGACATCCAGCTTTCAGGTAAGCGGACTGCCCACCTATCGCCCGAACGTCAGCGGTAATCCGGTTACGCCCGAAGGTCAACGCGATCAGCGCAATTATCTAAACCGCGCCACCGTCTCCGTGCCTACCGACCCCAGCCACCCATTTGGCAACGCGGGCCGCAACGTAGCGCGCAGCCATCCCTTCTATCAGCTGGACGCGGCCATGCACAAGCAATTCCGGCTGTGGTCGGAATCGAGCGCGCTCGAATTTCGCGCCGAAGCCTTCAACGTTTTAAACCAGACCAACTTTCAACCCGCGAACGGCAACATTAGCAGCTCAACCTTCGGGACCATCACTTCCACCTTCCCCGCGCGGCAGCTGCAGTTTGCTTTAAAGCTGTTGTTCTGAAAAACTGCATGACAACCCATGCGGCGCGCGATTCACAGCTCTCTGCGGGCGGCTTTGCTTATCGCATCGCCGATCCTCCTTGCACAGGCCGCACCCGGTTCGCAGCTAGCCGCTGAGATAGAATCGGCCGCAGCCTCACTTGCCTCAGAACCGCAGCTCTCCTCGTGGCAGGCAACTCATGGCCATGATCGAATTGACCTCGCCCATTACCAAACTGCCCAGGACCCCTACGAACTCGATTTTGCCCGCCGGAATCAATGGTGCGCCACAGCCGTCCCCAACGCGTCGCCCGGCTTCACCCGCGCAGCTACGTTCTTCGTTCCGGCGGTTACTCAGGGCGCATTGCCGCCGCTCCCACCAAAACAGGATTCAGGGCTCATTGCTTCTTGCCGGCTCAGTGCCATCTGGATCGAAGCGCGCGGCCCTAGTCAAGTAGCGGCCCTCGTCGCCGGTCTCGCGACGGCTTGGGGACCACCCACCCGAAGTTCGCCCCAGCAACTCTCCCGTAATTTAACGATCCGCGGTTCGGGATTTTGGAAAGATGTTTCGCTGTGGCGGCGCGGCAACGTCACCGTCTGGCTTGGTTGGACAAATTGGGACAGAGGCGATGGAGTAGGCTCACGAACTGTCGTGTACCTGCAACGCGACCGCCCGCGCGACCTCGATCTTCTAAAAGCTGGTTTCAATGTCACGTCCGCTGCGCTCAAAATGGCTGGTCTCGATCCCATGCCGACCCGTGACATCGCTTCGGAAACTAGCTGCGCCAAGTTGCAAGCCGGAGACGCTGTCGAACGTTTGTCGCGCTGGCTACTCGCGGCGCGCAACCTCCCTCCGGTTCGCCATGCAGCGGCACTCCTCGCGGCTGACGCGTTCGTCCCTTGCGTTCTGGCCAGCGGAGCCAAGCCGGCCTCGCTCACTCGCTGGGGTTTGAAATTCCGGCCCGGCTGTACCCGTGACGATCGGGTTTACGCAAATACTTTTCGCGAGCAGGCAAGTGCGCTCGATCCCACCGGCCCCGCAGGCGCCCTCGCGGCTCTTGCCGGGCTACAATCCCCCTGCTCTCTTCAGGGAGCGGGAACCTGGCCGGACCTCGTATTGGATCGTTGCAAAAAACTGCCGGGCCCATTCAAACCTGGACCATGGTCCCCCTGGATACACTTCGCTCTCGCTCGGGCTCACGGCGTGAAGCTGTCGTTCAGCGAGCCGCCTGGAGAGGTCGATGCCGGCATCGTGCATCCTCTCAGCGCCGCCCAAGCTCGGCAGGAACGCCGCGCCGCGATTTCTGAATTTGCCCAATTCATAGCCGGCCAGCCCGCCTCGGCGGAGTCCGTATTCGCTTGGCAGCAAGCTTGGCGTCTGCTAGCCGGTCTGCCACCCAGCCCCACTCAATTCGGCTGCGGATGCGATTAGCCGATTGGACCGTGCAGTTCCAGCACTTCCGCCGTCAGCATAAACGGTGATTTCACAAACCCAACTCCTACCGATAGGAACTCAACCTCATCGCCGGCCTTCACTTTCGAGTCTGTAGCCTCCCGCTCAATCAGCAGAGTCACTTCCGCAGTCGTCCTGTCGCTCAAGGCCACCAGAATTTTGGGTCTCTGAGCGCCCGCTATGATGCTCACAACGAAACCTCTCAGCAGTGGGCTCAGCACTGCGTCTTTTAAATGTGTTCTGAAGTATTCGTCGCCGTCATCGGCTAGCAGCGCCTGTTTCAGCGCCGCCCAAAGCTTTCGCGCATCGGCGCCCGGTCGCTGGGCAATGGCGCTTCGTGTCTGCAACATGCCATGCAGCGCAATCATCGCGAGAATCCACCTTCGGCTGAACATAGCGGGCGCTACCAGGATATCGAGCTCGGTACATGCTTCGATTGACGCCATGCCCCGAACCCGCTATCCTGAATAAGGACTAATATAGTCCAAGATCATGCTGAAACTCACGAAAAAAGCCGATTATGCTTTGATCGCTCTGCGGCATATCGCAGTGAGTTCGCGTGGCGCGTCCAGCGCGAAGGAAATCGCGGAATGCTATGACATTCCCCCGGCCCTGCTCGCCAAGGTTTTGCAGACGCTGACGAAGGCTGCGCTCTTGCAGTCCGTTGCAGGAACTAACGGAGGCTATAAGCTGTCGCGCAGCCCAGCTACCATCAGCGCCCTCGAAGTCATCCGCGCCATTGATGGCCCCGTGGTGCTGACCAGTTGTTTTACCTCCGTCGAACCGTGCGGCCAATCGAACAAATGCACGGTTCGTGAACCGCTGCGCCGCGTGCACGAAGCCATTCTAGACCTTTTGGGAAAAATGACGATCAAGGAACTCGCCAGCGACTCGAAAAGTTCCTGCGACTCCGAACCCGAAACGGTTCTGCATCATCTAACGAAAGACCCGGCCGGATACTCGCTTCCGTTGCCGTTAGGAATTGCCTGAAATGAAAACACCTATCTACCTCGATAATCACGCCACCACCCCCATGGACCCGCGCGTCCTGGAAGCGATGCTGCCTTATTTCACAGAGCATTTCGGCAATGCCGCCAGCCGGAACCACTCCTTCGGTTGGGAAGCGGAACAGGCCGTTGAAAAAGCCCGCAAGCAAATTGCGGATCTGATCGGCGCGAACCCGAAAGAAATCATCTTCACAAGCGGCGCCACTGAATCGAACAACCTGGCCATCAAAGGTGTAGCGGAGATGTATGCCGAAAAGGGCAACCACATCATCACCGCCGCCACGGAGCACAAGGCCGTTCTCGACACCTGCAAGAAGCTGGAAAAACAGGGCTTCCAGATCACCTATCTGGCGTTGCGCGAAGACGGCCTGATCGATCTCGACAAGCTCCGCGCGGCCATTACCGATAAGACGATTCTGGTCTCCATCATGTATGCCAACAATGAGATTGGCGTAATTCAGCCGGTTGCCGAAATCGGAAAAATCTGCAAAGAAAAGGGCGTGCTTTATCACACCGACGGCGTGCAGGCTGTCGGCAAAATTCCGGTGGACGTCGTCAAAGATAACATCGATTTGCTTTCCATCACCGCTCACAAGATGTACGGCCCCAAGGGCGTGGGCGCGCTTTACGTGCGCCGCAAAAATCCCCGCGTGCAAATCACCTCGCAGATGGATGGCGGCGGGCATGAACGCGGTATGCGTTCCGGCACCATGAATGTTCCCGCCATCGCCGGTTTTGGAAAGGCAGCGGAATTGTGCCGCCTCGAAATGGCAGAGGAAGCGAAGCGTCTGCAGTTCCTGCGCGATAAGTTGCGCGCGAAGCTGGAGCGTGAACTGGATGAAGTCTTCATCAACGGCGATATGGAACATCGCTTGCCTCACAATCTGAACATGAGCTTCGCGTACGTGGAAGGCGAATCGCTCCTGATGGGTATCAACGATATCGCGGTATCGAGCGGTTCGGCCTGTACCTCCGCCACGCTCGAGCCCAGCTACGTGCTGAAAGCCCTGGGCGTGGGCGACGATCTGGCCCATACTTCCATCCGCTTCGGACTCGGCCGTTTCACCACGGAAGAAGAAGTGGATTACGCGGCGGAGCGCATGATTGAAACGGTTCGCAAGCTGCGCGAGCTTTCGCCCCTCTATGAAATGGCGAAAGAAGGCATCGACATGACCAAGGTGGAGTGGGCGGCCCACTAACGCTTCAAACGAAAACAAGGAGAAACGACATGGCATATTCCGAGAAGGTTCTGGACCACTACAACAACCCGCGCAACGTGGGTTCGATGGATAAGAACGATCCCAATGTGGGGACCGGCATGGTAGGCGCGCCGGAATGCGGCGATGTAATGAAGCTTCAGCTCAAGGTGGACGACGCCACCGGCATCATCGCCGATGCCAAGTTCAAGACCTTCGGCTGCGGCAGCGCCATTGCCAGTTCTTCGCTTGCCACCGAATGGCTGAAGGGCAAGACCGTGGATGAGGCGCTCAAGATCAAAAACACTGAAATCGTGAACGAGCTTAGCCTGCCGCCGGTGAAGATTCACTGCTCCGTGCTTGCCGAAGATGCAATCAAAGCCGCCATTTCCGATTACAAGAAGAAGCAGGGCAGCCGCACGGCCGCGCCGCAACTGCAGACCGCCGAAGCCATTGCGTAATTTCCATGACTGAGACTGCAACGCCGGAGCTGCAAGAAGCCGTCGCCGAGATCAACCTTACCCCCAAAGCGATTTCAAAGATCAAGCAGACCTTTGAAAAGCAGGGGGTGGTTGGTTTTCTGCGCCTCGGCATTTTGGGTGGCGGCTGTTCCGGGCTGAGCTATCAGTTTAAGTTCGAAACCAAGGCTCGGCCGAGCGATAAGGTTTTTGAATATACCGATGGCGTGAAGGTTGTGGTCGATCCGAAAAGCTTCCTCTATCTTTCCGGCCTCACGCTCGATTACAAAGAGACTCTCATGCAGTCCGGCTTCGAGTTCAATAATCCGAACGCCACCAAGGGCTGTGGTTGCGGTTCGTCTTTTGCCGGATAAGTCCGATCCGAAGCGCTACTTCGCTCTCTTCGATCTTCCCGCGAAACTCACGCTCGACGCGAAAGATCTAGAACAGCGCTACTTCCGCCTGAGCCGCCAGTGGCATCCCGATCTGTTTGCGCGCAAGAGCGATGCCGAGCGTGAACAGGCGCTCGATCGAACCGCGCTTTTGAACGATGCGTATCGCGTGCTGCGGAATCCATTGAAACGGGCAGCCTATGTTGCCGCTGCCGCGGATGAGATGAAGCCGCAAGCTCCTCCTGAATTACTGGAAGAAGTTTTCGAATTGAACATGGCTTTGGAAGAACTGCGCTCCGGTGATGAAGACGTACGGCCACAACTCGAACAACAGCAGCAAAGTTTTCTCGCGGCACTCGAACGGCAGAATCGTGACCTGCAAGCGCTCTTCCCTGCTTATGACGCAGGCTCGGCCAGTGCTGCCGACGTCCAGGCTCTGCTGAACCGCCGCAAGTACATCCAAAATCTAGTTGACGAAGTTGAGAAGGCGCTAAATGCTCGAAATTGATTTCGGACAAACAGATCCGGTTGTCGGAATTGACCTGGGTACCACCAACAGTTTGATCGCCGTGATGGATTCCGGCTCGCCGCGCGTGATTGCCGGCGCGGACGGCTCCGTGTTGGTGCCAAGCATCGTGTCGCTCTTGCCCGATGGCTCCGCAGTAGTGGGGGAAGCCGCACGCCCGTTGCTCATCGAACATCCCGAGCGCAGCGTATATTCCGCCAAGCGATTGATGGGCAAGGGCGCCGCCGATGTCGCGGATGAGCTCGCTCTCTTCCCATTCCGCATCGACGCTTCAAGCGAAAGCGTGATCCGCATTGCGCTCGGCGGCAAGACTTTTACGCCGCCGGAAATTGGCGCGCTAGTGCTTCGCGAATTGAAAGAACGCGCCGAAGCAGACCTGGACGCCACGGTGTCGAAAGCCGTCATCACGGTGCCTGCCTACTTCAACGATGCTCAGCGTCAAGCCACAAAAGACGCAGGCCGCATCGCCGGTCTCGAAGTACTTCGCCTGGTGAATGAGCCCACTGCGGCCGCGCTGGCCTACGGCCTCGACAAGCGCAAAGAGGGCACCGTAGCCGTCTACGACATGGGCGGCGGCACCTTCGACATCTCCATTCTGAAACTGCACGACGGCATCTTCGAAGTGCTTGCCACGAACGGCGATACGCATCTTGGCGGCGACGATATCGATAACCTGCTGCTTCGCATTGCGCTAGAAGACATCGCCTCGGAATGGTCTCACGACCTCTCCCATAACGGTTCCGCCGTCCAGACCCTGCGGCGGGAAGTGATTCGCGCCAAAGAGGAACTCTCCTTCGCTCCCGCTGCCACGCTCCACTTCGCGTGGGACAGCCGCAACTATTCGCGCGAGATTACCCGCGAACTTTTCGATCGCCTGATCACGCCGATCGTGGATCGCACGCTGGCCCCCTGCCGCGCGTGCCTGCGCGACGCCAACTTGCAGCCTGAGCAAATCGACGAAGTGGTACTAGTCGGCGGCTCCACGCGCATCCCCCTGGTTCGCAGCGCCGTCGAAGTTCTCTTCCGCTCGAAAGCCCACACCGATCTCAACCCCGACGAAGTAGTTGCCCTCGGCGCCGCCGTGCAAGCCGGCATCCTCGCCGGAACCGTTGAAAATCAGCTACTGCTCGACGTCACACCACTCTCGCTCGGCATCGAAACCGTCGGCGGCGTAGTCTCGAAGCTCATCGCGCGCAACTCCACCATCCCCGCCAGCGCTACCGAAACCTTCACCACATCCGTTGACGGCCAAACCAATGTTCTGATCCACGTCTTGCAAGGCGAACGGGAGCTTGTGAAAGATTGCCGTCCCCTCGCTCGCTTCGAACTAAAAGGCATCGACCCCGTTCCCGCCGGTATGGCCCGCATCGAAGTCCGCTTTCTCATCGACGCGAATGGCATCCTCAGCGTCACCGCCCGCGATGCCCGCACCGGCAAAGAAACCTCCGTCGAAGTGAAGCCCACATATGGCCTGACCGATGCCGAAGTGGAAGCGATGATCCAATCGTCATTCGAAAATGCGCGCGCCGATCTGGATGCCCGTCAGGTGGCCGAAGCTCGCGTCGAAGCCGACACCATCCTCGCCGCGCTCGATAAAGCGAAACGAAACGACGCCTACACCGATTTGCCCGAACCCGAGCGTCAGGCAATCGCCACTGCGCTCAACCAACTCCTGCTGGTCTATCACTCCGAAGACCATCGTATGATTCGCGCCAAGATTGACCAACTAAACCATGTCACAACCCCCCTGGCCGAGAATATGATGAATACGGCTGTCCGGGGCGCCCTGAAAGGCACCCGGATCGAGTAGCCTAAAGAAGCAAATTTACTCCCAGGAGAGTATTGAAATGGCATCGAATCGCGGCGTGGCCTACATGGGGCCGGGCAAAGTTGAAGTTCATTCCATCGATTATCCGAAGCTTGCATTGGGCGACCGTAAGTGCGAACACGGCGTCATTCTGAAGATCATCTCCACCAACATTTGCGGCAGCGATCAGCACATGGTCCGCGGCCGCACCACGGCGCCCACCGGCTTGGTGCTAGGTCATGAAATCACCGGCGAAATCGTTGAAGCCGGGCGCGATGTAGAATTTCTGAAAACCGGCGACATCGTTTCCGTCCCCTTCAACATTGCTTGCGGACGCTGCCGCAACTGCAAAGTGGGCCAGACCGGCATCTGCCTGAACGTGAACCCCGCGCGTCCCGGCGCGGCTTATGGCTATGTCGATATGGGTGGTTGGGTCGGCGGTCAGGCCGATTACGTCATGGTCCCTTATGCGGATTTCAATCTGCTGAAATTCCCAGACCGCGCGCAAGCCATGTCCAAGATTCGCGACCTCACCTTGCTCTCCGACATCTTCCCCACCGGCTTCCACGGCGCTGTAACTGCCGGCGTCGGCCCGGGCTCCATCGTCTATGTCGCCGGCGCCGGACCGGTTGGTCTTGCCTGCGCGGCGGGCTGCCATCTGCTGGGCGCGGCCGTGGTGATTGTGGGCGACATGATCGAAGAGCGGCTCGCCCAAGCACGAACCTTCGGCTGCCAGACCGTTAACCTTTCTGAAGAAGGCAGCCTTGCCGATAAGATCGCGCAGATTGTCGGCGTGCCCGAAGTGGATTCATCCGTCGATTGCGTCGGCTTCGAAGCTCGCGGCCACGGCAAAGATAGCGGCACCGAAGCACCCGCCACGGTTCTGAATTCGTTGATGACTGTAACCCGCGCGGGCGGCGCGCTCGGTATCCCCGGCCTCTACGTTACGGACGATCCCGGCGGCGTCGATCAACACGCCAAGACTGGCACGCTCGGCATCCGCATCGGCCTGGGCTGGGCCAAGAGCCATACCTTCGCCACGGGCCAGTGCCCTGTCATGCGCTATCATCGCCAACTCATGCAGGCCATTCTGCATGACAAGGTCAAGATCGCGAACGCCGTCAACGTTCAGGTCATCTCGCTTGAAGACGCACCGAACGGCTACAAGGATTTCGACAAAGGGGCGGCCAAGAAATTCGTCCTCGATCCGCACGGCATGATTGCCGCGTAAGTAACTACCAAACCCGGCAGGCTTTCGGACGCACCATGGCATCGCCCACCTTGCAACCGAAAGCCTGTTGGAACTCCGGCATATTCGAAACCACTCCATTCACGCGGAAGCGGTCCAGCGAATGCGGGTCGGTCTGCACGCGCAACCGGTCCAACTGCTCGGTGCCGTTTTCGCACCACACTTGTCCCCAACCCAGAAAGAACCGTTGCTGCGCAGTCAGGCCGTCGCGCCGCGCCGGTATCTTGCCGGCCAGCGAATGAATCAGCGCTGCATAGGCGATTCGCAAGCCGCCATTATCCGCGGTGTTCTCGCCCAGGGTAAGTTTGCCGTTCAGTTTCAGGTCGCCATCCACCACGAACGCGCCGTACTGATCCACAATGCACTGCGTGCGCGTTTCAAAAGCGTCGGCATCCTTCGGTGTCCACCAATCGGTCAGGTTCCCCTTAGCATCGAATTGGCGGCCTTCATCGTCGAAACCGTGGGTCAACTCATGGCCCACTACCGCTCCGATGGCGCCGAAGTTTACCGCATCGTCCAAGCTCTTATCGAAGAACGGAGGCTGCAGGATGCCGGCCGGAAAGTTCACGTTGTTCATCTGCGGATCGTAGTATGCGTTCACCGTCGGCGGCGTCATGCCCCACTCCAGACGATCCACCGGCTTACCGATCTTCTCCAGTTGGCGACGCAACTCAAACTCCGACGCGCGTTGCGAATTGCCTAGCGCATCGCCGCGCACAATCTTCACGCTCGAATAATCGCGATACTTTTCCGGATACCCGATCTTGTTCGTGATGGCTGCCAGCTTCTCCAGCGCGCGCTTCTTGGTTTCGGGCGTCATCCATTCCAGCCTCTTGATGTCATCGCCCAACGATTCTTCAAGAGCATGAACCATCTTCAGCGTCCGGTCTTTGCCATCCGCGCCAAAGGTCTGTTCCACATACAGGCGGCCCAGCGCCTCACCCAACTCGTTATCGGTATAAGCAACACAGCGCTTCCAACGAGCCTTCTGCTCCTTCGCGCCGTTCAAAGTCTTGCTGTAAAAATCGAACGTCTCATCCACGAAATCTTTGGGCAGCAAAGCGGCCTCGCTATGGATGTAATGCCATGTCAGGTAGTTCTTCAGTCCCGGCAGTTGAGCGGGCTGCAGCGATTGCTCCATCGCAGCGATGAAATCGGGAGACGCCACATTCACCGCTTCGAACTTCGGCGCATCCACATCTTTCAGATAGCTCGCCAGATCGAACGATGGCGCAAGCTTCGCCATCTCAGCGACGGTCATTTTATGATAAATCTTCGTCGGGTCGCGGCGCGTCACCACGTCTTGCGAAGCCTTAGCCAGCGCCGTTTCAAAAGCCATCACGGAGGCTGCCGCCGCGATCGCCGCATCGTTCGTCTTCCCCAGCAGCACAAACATCTTGCGCAGGTGAACCACGTATTTCTCGCGAATTTCCTTTGACTTGGCATCGTCGCGCAGGTAATAGTCGCGCTCCGGCAGACCTAAGCCGCTTTGATCGAACTGCGCGATTACGGCTGTGGAATCTTTGAAATCCTGACCGGAACCGAAGCCGAAAAAAGCGTCTACTCCACTTCTGTGCAGGCGAGCAATTGCCGCCGTGATGTCCCCCTTCGAGCTCAACCCCGCTATGCGGTCAAGTTCGGGCTTCAGCGCGATGATGCCTTTTCGCTCGATAGCGGCCTCATCCATGCACGACGCGTAGTAATCGCCAATCTGCTTCGTCAGCGGCGAACGCGCGCCTTCGGGCGAAGCGGCCTTATCCAGAATGGAGTGGAGCACTGCGCGGTTGCGTTCGGCTAATTCACCGAAGCGGCCCCACGATGCCTGATCGGGTGGAATAGGGTTGTTCTTCAGCCACGTTCCGCAAGCATACTGGTAAAAATCGGTGCATGGGTTGACCGATTTATCGAGCGCGGTGGCATCGAAGCCCGCGATGGTGCCCGAAGGCAACTCCTGGGCATGCAGACAGGAAGCTAAGAGGGGAAGGGCGATGAGGAGGGGTTTTGTTAGTTTCACTTCGGTTCCAAGAGTCGTATACGACTGGCGAGCGGAGAAGGTTCCGGATCCAAAGCCGCAGCCTGTTTCAGGTAGCGTAGCATGTCGTCCTGTTCATCTTTTGGAAGCTCAATGCGCGCGCCCCGATGGAGCGCATACAGCTTGTTGTTCTCTTCAATCAGGCAAGCTTGCCGCGCACCGTTGTTCTGCACGGGCGCCAGGCCCACATCGATCAGCACCACGCGGTTCTGGAAGCGCGGCATCACGGCAAAGCCCGCATCCACATGCCCCACCACTTCGCGCTTCGCCTCAAAGTTCTTTAACGTTTCATCAAGCGACAGAGCAGCGGCATCGGCGTTGCCCGCGAAACCGCGGTACCAGAGCGGACCCTGTAGATCCGTTGCAATGCCACCGGCCATCCTTTCCGGCTGAGCCAGTTCCTGGCGCACACTTTGGTTGATCTGCTCAATGGAATAGCCGGCGTACTTCGCGCTAATCCCGGCGTGGGAATATAGGGTGTCATTAATACGAATGACCGTGTCGTGACTTAGCAGCCACTTACCATACTTGCCCGTAGGCGCGAAGGCGTCGCGCTGTTCGAAGAATCCTGGGGGGTGCTGGCGCATCCAGTCATCCTTCGGCATCTCCTCAATTACGGAACGCTTGTTCGCGGCCGCATAGTTCGCCTGTCCCTTGCGATATAACTCATAGGAAGCGTCGCGCGTCACCAAAGATTGAGGCGTAACAAACTCCTGATAGCCGGCCGGAGAAACAAAGCGAAGATCGCCATAAGCATCCATGGCTTCGTGATTGCCAAGCAGGCAATGCACCATGCCACCGGCTGCCTTAGCCTGGTCTTCCAACTTCATCAACAGGTCCATCAAGCGGCGCGATTCCGGCCCTTCATCTACCACGTCGCCGGTCTGCACCAGATGCGTTCGGCCGCCTGCCCAGTTCTCCGCATGGTCCACAAGGCCGGCGGCGCGAAGCACGGCGACGAACTGGTGGTAATTGCCGTGAATGTCTCCAATGGCCACCACGCGATCGATACCTGTCCACACGCCCGGCTTGTTCGCAACGACGCTTGTCGCCGGGGAAGCCACCGGCTTCGTGGTGGGTTCTACTAACTTCACCTCTTCGGTGACCGAATCCGGTGAAGGCGGCTTCATGGGTGGATTTTTCGCCAGCTCAATCTGCTTGGCGTGTTCTTTCTTGAATTGCTCCGCCGACTGTTCCGCTTGTGCCATTTGCTTCTTGGTCAACTTCTCGGTTGTAAGTTGAATCAGGTCCGATGCGCGGGGGTCACCCGCTTCCTTGGCAAGAAGATAGTAAGTATGCGATTGGACCAGATCGCGCTTGACGCCGTCGCCGTTGTAATACAGAATTGCCAGGTTACAAAGCGCGCCATCGTTCCATTGGTCGGCGGCCTTGCGATACCACTTCTCAGCCTCGACAAAATCTACCTTCACTCCATGGCCGATGTCATACATAACGCCCAGGTTGAACTGAGCGTCGTCATTGCCTTCTTCGGCAGCCTTGCGATACCACTTCTCCGCTTCAGCGAAGTTATGCAGGCCGGGTTCGCCGCCGTCATACAAGGTGCCCAGATTATTGGCCGCGTTGGAATCGCCCTTCTCGGCAGCCTTTTGAAACCACTTAGTAGCTTGCATGTAATCTTTCGGCACACCCGCCCCGGTGCTGTAAAGGACGCCTAAATTGTATTGCGCTTCGGGGATGCCTTTTTCCGCTGCCACTAAATACCACTTGGCGGCTTCGGCGGAATCCTGCTTCACGCCCTGGCCTTTCGAATAGAGCAGCGCCACGTTGTAGGCGGCAAAGGGCAGCCCTTGTTCGGCCAGCGGCTTCCATTCGGCAAGCGCGGCGGCGAAATCGTTTTTGGCAAACGCCTGCTTTCCGAGCTCAAAATCGGCTCCGTAAAGCTGGACTGCCAGAAGTGCAAGAACCAGACGTAACGCTCGGTGCATTCTCAATTAGATGCAATTTCCAAGCCAAGTGGCACAATTGTGTTATGGCCGTCACAATTCTGGGGGTAGAATCTTCCTGCGACGAAACGGCTGCGGCCGTACTGGAAGAGTCAGGCGCCATTTTGTCTTCTGTGGTGGCTTCGCAGTTGGCCGCACACGCGCGCTACGGCGGCGTAGTTCCGGAAATTGCCTCGCGGGAGCACGGCAAGGCCATTGTTCCGGTGGTCCGCACGGCCATGGAGGAAGCAGGGCTGGGGTTCGCCGATTTGGATGCAGTGGCAGTCACTGTTGGGCCAGGTTTGATCGGCTCTCTGCTGGTGGGCGCCACCTACGCGAAGTCGCTCAGCTATGCGCTGGATCTGCCGCTGATCGCCGTCAACCATGTCGAAGGCCACATTCACGCGGTAATTTGGGAGGCCCGTCAGCAAGGCACGCCGGTCCAGTTTCCTGCCCTCGCGCTGGTGGTGAGCGGCGGCCATACCCACCTGTTCTCCGTTTCCGAAGAGTTCGACTATCGAGTGCTGGGCAAGACGCGCGACGACGCGGCCGGCGAGGCGTTCGACAAGGTGGGCAAACTGCTGGGCTTCGGCTATCCGGGGGGGCCGGTGATCGATAGCCTGGCGAAGCACGGGAACTGCAGAGCGGTGCCGTTCACGCTGGCCAAACTGCGCGATGGGAATGCTCTGGATTTCAGCTTCAGCGGCTTGAAGACTGGCGTGCTGCGCTGGTTTGAGGCGCAGGATGGCATGGCCGAAGAAGTAACTGACCGCCGCGAGTTACTGGCCGGCGAACCGAAACCCAGCGTTGCCCAGTGGCTTGCGGTGACACCCAAGCGCACGCTGGACGCGCTCGCCAGCTTTCAGCACACCGTAGTGACCGAACTTTTGGCCCGCGTTCGCCCCAGCGTGGAAGCCATTGGCGCGCGATCGCTGATTGTTTCAGGAGGCGTGGCCTGCAATCAGGGTTTGCGCGTGGCGGCACAAGAGCGCGGCTTCGGCATCCCCGTGCATTTCCCCTCCGCAGGCCTCTCCACTGACAACGCGGTAATGATTGCGGCGGCGGCATTCCCCAAGTTCGAGCGGCAGATTTTCGCTGGCCTGGACGCGCCCGTTTACGCGCAATTGGCGCTCTAGGCGCGGGCTGCGTCAATCTTTTCGGGATCGACACCCAACTCGCCGAATGCTTTCACTGCTTTCTTCGCGTCGAACTTCCCGTCTCTCGAAAGTCGGCTCAGCGCGGCGGCGGCTATGGACGCCGCATTCACTTCAAAGTGCCGGCGCAGATGTTCGCGGTTATCGCTACGGCCGAAGCCATCGGTACCGAGCGTCACCATTCGGCCCGGCAGCCAGGGTGCAATCTGATCCTGCACGGCTTTCATAAAGTCAGACGCAGCAATGATGGGGCCTTCTGCTCCTTCAAGCACAGTCTGGATATAAGGCTTCTTTGCAGCCTCCGCGGGATGCAGGCGGTTCCAACGTTCCACGGCTAGCGCATCGCGGCGTAGCTCGTTATAACTGGTTACGCTCCACACATCGGAAGAGACGCCATACTTCTCTTCCAGAATCGCCTGAGCTTTAATCGCTTCGAGTAAGATGGGTCCGCTGCCGAATAACTGCACTTTGACTTTCGGCTTTTTGTTTTCCGAAGCCTTGAAGCGGTAGATACCTTTCAGGATGCCGTCGCGCGAACCCTCCGGCATGGCGGCCATGGGGTAAGTATCGTTATAAAGCGTGATGTAATAGAACAGATCTTCGCCTTCCTGATACATGCGGCGGATGCCGTCCTGAATGATGACTGCGATCTCATACGAGTAAGCTGGATCGTAAGTGGCAAGCGAAGGTACCGTGCTGGCCAGTAGAATACTGTGCCCGTCCTGATGTTGCAGCCCTTCGCCCGAAAGCGTGGTGCGCCCGGCGGTGCCGCCCATGAGGAAGCCCTTACCCCGCGAATCGGCGAACGCCCAAATGGCATCGCCCACGCGCTGGAAACCGAACATGGAGTAATAGATGAAGAACGGAATCATCTCCGTCTTGTAATTGGCATAGGCGGTTCCGGCGGCCGTGAAGGAAGCCATGGAACCGGCCTCCGTAATGCCCTCTTCCAGAATCTGCCCGTCTTTGGCTTCCTTGTAATACAGCAGCATGTCCGCATCGTGCGGCTTATAAAGCTGACCTTGGCTGGCATAGATACCGAACTGCCGGAACAAGCTCTCCATGCCGAACGTGCGCGCCTCATCGGGAATGATAGGCACCACGCGCGGCCCCAGATCCTTGGTCTTCATCAGCTTGGTCAGGATCTTGACGAAAGCCATGGTGGTGGAAGGCTCCGGCCCTTTCGAAGCTTCTAGCGATTCGCTAAACGTCTCCAAAGGCGGCGCCACAACCTGTGTTGGAGGCACAAAGCGCGCGGGCATATAACCGCCCATCTCCTTGCGGCGCGCATGCATATAGATCATCTCCGGCGAATCGTCTGCCGGGCGGTAGAAACCGGCCGCTTGCGACGCTTCCGGAATGTGAATATCGAACATGGTGCGGAAGTACTCCAGGTTCTTCGGCTCCATCATCTTCTGCTGGTGCGTGGCGTTGCGCGCTTCCAGATCGCCCAGGCCATAACCCTTCACGGTCTTGGCGAGTACAACGCTGGGCCCACCCTTGAATTCCACCGCTTGCTTATAGGCGTTGTAAACCTTCTGCGGATCATGACCGCCGCGCCGGAATTTGCCGATTTCCTCATCCGACATATCGGCCACCAAGGCAGCCGTCTCCGGATAGCGCCCGAAGAACTCTTTACGGATGTAAGCTCCACCCTTGGCCTTGAATGACTGATACTCGCCATCCACGCACTCATTCATCAACTGCACCAACTTACCCGACGTATCCTTTTCGAGCAGCTTATCCCAGTTACTTCCCCAGATACACTTGATTACATTCCAACCGGCGCCACGGAACGCCGCTTCCAACTCCTGAATGATCTTCCCATTGCCGCGTACGGGGCCATCCAGGCGCTGCAGGTTACAGTTCACTACAAACACAAGATTGTCCAGCTTTTCGCGCGAACCAAGCGTCAGAGAACCAAGCGATTCCGGCTCATCGGTTTCGCCATCGCCAAGAAATGCCCAGACCTTGCGCGGTGTCTTCTGAATCAACCCGCGATTTTCCAGATACCGCATGAAACGCGCCTGATACAAAGCGCTAAGGGGTCCCAGGCCCATCGATACAGTGGGAAAGCTCCAAAAATCTTTCATCAACCACGGGTGCGGGTAAGAACTTAGACCGGGCGTGTCACGCAACTCATGACGGAAGTTCGAAAGGTCGCGCTCGGAAAGGCGCCCTTCTAAAAACGCCCGTGAATAAACACCGGGTGACGCATGGCCCTGAAAGTAAATGAAATCGCCTGGCTGATCGCCATAGCTGGCATGAAAGAAATGATTGAAACCTACTTCCAGCAGCGTCGCAAGAGATGCATAAGTGGAGATATGGCCGCCAATGCCATGGTCATTATGATTCTGTAAGCTCACCATCGCCATCGCGTTCCATCGCGTCAGGCTCTTGATGCGGCGCTCGATTGCGCGATCGCCCGGAAACGGAACTTCCTCTTCCACGCGAATGGTATTTACGTAAGGCGTGTTGAATTCAGTGGGAAGCTTGATGCCGTTCGAACCGGCGTGCGCTGTCAACTTCTCCAGAAGAAAACGGCCGCGCTCCGGTCCAATTTCGTCTAATATTTGGTCGAAGGCTTCCAGCCACTCGCTGGTCTCAACCGAGTCACTGTCCGCGGGACGTTCCGTGATGTTCTGGTGCATGGATATTCACTATTATAGTGAACCCTTGCGCGCCGCCGCAGCCGTTACCAGGTCTCGATTTTACGCAGCGGCCTGGCCTTGAAAACATAAGGCGACACCAGGCTTTCATGACCGCGCTTATCGATGGCCTTCACGCCGAACACGCGGTCGTCGATCGACACATTCTCGAAAGTATAGGTCAGCACATTGCCCACAAAGGTCTCGTGTTCCCAATCTGGCGCCTGCGTGGAGCGCTCCACCACCACATAACCGGCCAGGTCGGGTTCGGGCGTCTCATTCTTCCAACGCAGCACCGCATCGTAACGGCTCTTGCCGCGCCCGATCATGGGCGAAATCTGACCCTTGCGTTCGCCCTGCGCCACCACGTTCTCCGTAACGGGAGCTTTGGGCGCAAAAGCAAGGCTCGCAGCGGCAGCCATATTTAGCTTGGCCACGCGCGTGGTGTAAGGCACGGACGTGTTCGCGAACGTATCGGTGGCGGTGTGCTGGTTCGAGAAATTTTCCGCCGGAGTGGTGAAGCGCACCGCCGCGAACTGCTGCTGATTGAAAGGCGTATGGTCACCGCCGCGCCCGAAACGGTCCGCGCGGAAAATCATATCCGCTCGCAGGGCCGGAAAATAGAGCGCGCCGGCCGCATGAATGTAGCGCGCCAGTTGACGCGATGGCGAATCGTTTGGGTCTTCCGAAAAGACGCGCACTGAGCCGTTGTCGCGGAAGCCGTTGCCGGAAACTTCGCTACCGATGATGTCGTTGTTCAGCACGGCATCGATCAGATCGTTCCGGCCGCGAGCCTGCTCGGCATACAAAGCGCTGCCGATCAGCCCCATCTCTTCGCCCGCGAAGGCCACGAACACCAGCGTCTTGCGAAACTCATGGGCGCTCATCACGCGCGCCAGTTCCATCACCGCCGCGGTGCCGCTGCCGTCATCGGTCACGCCGGGCGAAGGCTGCTTGAAATTGGCATACTCCAGCCGCGAAGCTTCGTCCGAAAGCGGCGCATCTTCATTGCGCGCACCGATGGCGAGCGTATCGTAATGACCGCTGACCAGGATCTGCCGCTCCTTCTGCTCCGTTCCGGGCAGCACGGCCACCACGTTCACCAACTCGATATCGTTCTGAATGCGGCCCTGCTTCTTCACTTTGTGCGTGTCGAAGCGAACCTGCAAACGCGGGCTATAGCTCTTCAGTTCGGCAAAGATCCAGCGGCGTGCCGCGCCAATGCCCGTGGTCTCGGAAGCATCGTTCGTGTGCACGTTGCGGTTGCCGAATGTTTCCAGCTTTCGCAACGTGGCTTCAATCCGTTTTTCTGAAACCTGGTCCACCAAAGCCTTAATTTCCGGGTCGATAACGCGGCCTGCCGCTTGGGCGGAGAGGGAACAGAGAGCCAGAAAAAACAGTATGCGCATGAGAATTCGCTCAGTGTAACGTAAACCTAAGGAGCAAGCATTCATGCATTCGAGCAAGATTTCCTGGGCGGACCTGACCGTGCCCGACACCGACAAGATTCGCGACTTCTACAAGCATGTTGTGGGGTGGGAGGCGGTGGCCACGCCCATGGGCGGGTATGACGACTATTCCATGATTCGCAAAAACGAACCCAATCAGCCGATTGCCGGCATTTGCCATCCGCGGGGAACCAACAGCAATCTGCCGCCGGTTTGGCTGGTCTATCTTCCGGTGGAGGATCTGGACCTGAGCCTGACCCGGTGCGCGGAAAGCGGCGGCAAGATTTTCAGCGGCCCCGTTAGTTTTGGCGATACGTCGCGCTATGCCGTCATTCAAGACCCTTCCGGCGCCTACGTGGCGCTGTATTGCAAGACCGATTCAAAAGCCGCGTAGCGCCCGGTCAAGATCGGCAACAATGTCTTCGACGGCCTCGATGCCAAGCGACAGGCGCACCAGATTGTCCTTGATACCCATGCGTTCCCGATGCTTGGGGGAAAGTTCACGGTGAGACGAAATCAGCGGGTACAGCATCATGGTGTGAACGTCGCCCAGGGAGGTGGCGGGCACAATCATCTGGAGCGCGTTCATGAAGCGAAAGACGTCCTGTTTGGTTGAGGCGCGCTTCAATTCAAAGCTCACGATGGCGCCGAACATTCCGGGCGCGAATTGACGGCGCACAATATCGGCATCCGGGTGTTGCGGATCGGCGGGGAAGTAAACGCGGTCCACTTCGGCGTGACTCTGCAAAAAATTCGCAAGCTCAATGGCGTTGCGGCACTGGCGCTCAAAGCGAAGCGGGTAAGTCTTAGCGCCGCGCGAGGCCAGGTAGCATTCGAACGGACCCAATACGGGCCCCAGCGTACGGCTGACCGCGTGAAGAATTTCGTCATGCTCCGCATCGGCAATCACCGCGCCGCCCATCACGTCGCCGTGGCCGGAGAGATATTTCGTCAGGCTGTGGGTGACCATGTGTGCGCCTAAATCAAGCGGACGGCAAAGCATCGGGGTGGCGAAAGTGCTATCGACAATCAGCGCCGCGCCCGCCGAGCGCGCCATTTGCGCAATCTTATCGATCTCGGCCACGCGCAGCAGCGGATTCGAAATGGTCTCCATCAACAGGCAGCCGGGCTTCTCTTCTTCGATTACTTTTTGGAGCGTGTCCAGGCAGTTAAAATCTGCAAAGCGAATCGAAACGCCCTGGGGTTCCACGATACGCGTGAGCAGGCCCACAGTGGCTCCGTAGAGCGCGTTCGCGGCCACCACAGACTTGCGCCGGTCAGCCAGCGCGGCGTTGAGGGCCAGATGAATCGCCATCATGCCCGAACTGGTCACCAGCGTTCCGGCTCCCGCTTCAAGCTGCGTTAGAATCTCTTCAAGAGCAGTTGAATTGGGGTTGCTGTAACGCGCGTAGGATTCGCCTTTCAGGTCATGACCGAAGACGCGGTCCAGATCGTCGATGTCTTTATAAATGTAAGAGGCGGCCGTATAAATCGGCGTGGTGACGGGGATGTAATTCCCCAGCGGCTTGCGTTCGCCAGTGTGAACGGCTTGGGTTTCTATTTTCACTTTCGTTTCCAGCGCGCGCCGTCTTTGGTGTCTTCAAGGATGATGCCGCCTTCCAGCAGCTGGTCTCGAATCTCATCCGAACGTTTGAAATTCCGCGCCTTTTTCGCCTCGGCACGCTCTTTCACCAGTGCGTCGATGGCTTCGTTCGAAAGGCTTCCCTCTTTCAAGGTGGCTTTCAGAACGTCGAAGATGGAATCGAATTGCGAAACGAACTCCCGCGCGCCCGCCGTGTTCCCTTCGCAAAAAAGATTCGCATCCATGGCGCTATTGGTTTCGCGCACATATTCAAACACTGCCGCCAGTGCTTCGGCGGTGTTCAGATCGTCATCCAGCGCTTCCCGGAATTGCTGTTGCGCCAATTGGGTTCGTTTTACGATTTCAGGATTCCCGCCCGCCGGAAACTTGCCCGATTCCAGGCGAAGCTGATAATTCCGCAGCCGCTCAATTGCGGTTTGCGCGCTTTTCAAGCCTTCGAAAGTAAAATTCAAACCCTTGCGGTACGGCACCGAAGCCAGCAGATAACGGACGGATTCCGGCGAATATTCCTTCGACACCAAATCGCGCAGCGTGTAAAAATTGCCAAGCGATTTCGACATCTTCTGCCCTTCCACCAGCAGAAATTCAGAGTGCATCCAGAACCGCGCGAATGGCTTGCCGGTCAGCGATTCCGATTGCGCAATTTCATTTTCGTGATGCGGGAAGGTAAGGTCGATCCCACCGGCATGAATATCCAGCGTGGCGCCCAGATACTGAATCGCCATCGCGGAACATTCAATGTGCCAACCGGGCCGGCCCCTGCCCACTTCCGTATCCCAGAAAGGCTCGCTCTCCTTGGCCGCTTTCCAGAGCACGAAGTCGCGCGCGTCGTCCTTTTCATAAGTGTCCTGATCCACGCGCGCCCCGGCGCGTTGACCGCTGAAATCGTTATGCGAGAGCTTGCCGTATTCGGGAAAGCTGGCGATGCGAAAGTAAACCGAACCTTCGCTCTCATACGTGCAGCCCTTTTCGGCCAGTTCATGAATGGCACGCGCCATTTGCGGAATGTGCTCCGTGGCGCGCACCACGTGTTCGGCTTGCTCCAGACGCAGCAAGGCGGAATCGTCCAGAAACGCCTTGGTGTAGACGGCGGTATATTCGTCCAGCGATTGGGCAAGCGCGGTGGCGTTACGAATGATCTTGTCGTCCACGTCGGTAATGTTCATGACGTGATCCAGGCGAAAGCCGCTGGCACGAAGCCATTTTCGAAGCAGGTCGAAGAAGACGAATGTCCGGAAATTTCCGATATGCGCGAAATCGTAGACAGTAGGCCCGCAGGTATACATGCGGACTGTGTTATCCGATGCCGGCGCGAAAGGTTTCACGTCTAGCGTGAGTGTGTTGTACAGGCGTAACGCCATAGAAGAATGAAGTTTTCATCTTAGCGTGCCCGCCGAAGGTTTCTGCGTGGGCCCTAAAATTGCTGCTTTTTTAAGCGTTATGGCAAACATTCTGCTACTGGGTCTTGACGATTCCAGTGCTGAAATCCTTGCAAAACTTACGATTCAGGCCGGCTATATTCCGCGGCGTGAATCTCTCCGGATAACGTGGGAAACACGGCCATTGGAAGACGTGCTCATTATTTCGGGCGACCAACAAAGCTATCGCGAGGTGCTCACGAATATCCGGCAGTTACATGCCCCGCCGCCGGTGATTGTGATTTCGCGCCTGGGCGAAACTTCCGGCTGGATTGACGCCTTGGAAGCCGGGGCTGCGGATTTTCTAGCGGCCCCGTACACCTTACCGCAAGTCTCCGCAGCCATTGAAACTGCAATGGCCCGTCCGCGCGCGTTTGCGGCTTAGATCAGCTGGCCGGAAGCAGCGTTTCCATCCGGCTGGCGTCGCCCGTGGAGCGTGCCACGTAATCCACGGCTCCGTTCGGCTTGGCGCCTCTGCCAATGCCGCCGTAATCGAAGCCAGCGCGACGCGCTGTTTCAGGGTCGAACAAATTCCGGCCATCGATGAGAACGGCGTGCGACATACGCCCAGCCAGTTCGGCAAGGTCCAGGGACTTGAACTCCGGCCATTCCGTCACTAGCACCAACGCGTCGGCCTTCACGGCAACTGAGGCGACGTCGGGGCAGTACACCACGCGCAGATTGGGGTGCTGTTCGCGGCACACATCCATTGCGACGGGATCGTAAACGCGCACGCGCGCGCCCATCTGCAGAAGCTTTTCGGCAATCTGCAAACTGGGGGCATCGCGCAAATCGTCGGTATTGGGCTTGAACGCCAGGCCCAGAAGCCCGATGGTGCGGCCCTTCAGAATATAGAGCTTCTCCTGCAGCTTCTGAATCACCAGGTGGCGCTGCTGACGGTTGACGGCCAGCGACGATTCCAGCAGGCGCGCCTGATACCCGTATTCACCAGCAATGTGCAGCAGGCTTTGCACGTCCTTGCCGAAACAGCTGCCGCCCCAGCCAATGCCGGCGTTCAGGAAGCTTAAGCCGATGCGCGAATCGAAGCCAATTCCGGCCATCACTTCCAGCGCATCCGCGCCCACCTTTTCACAGATGTTGGCCATCTCGTTGGCGAAGCCGATCTTCATCGCAAGGAACGCATTGGCCGCGTACTTGATCATCTCCGCGCTAGTGAGCGTGGTGGTTACAAGCGGCACCTTGCCGATCCATTTCGGCCGCGTGAAAGCCGCCGGCGGTTCAAAATTCTGCTCGATCAGGCCGGAATACAGTTCGCGCAGCACATCGATGGTATTGCGGTCTTCACTGCCCAAAACAATGCGGTCCGGGAACAGGGAATCCGCAATAGCGGAACCTTCGCGAAGAAATTCCGGGTTGCTGGCCACGCCGAAACGGATGCCATTTTCGTGCTTCGGATTCGATTCGATCCCTTCGCGAATCAGCGTTTCCACCAGATTGCCGCAGCCCACGGGGACGGTGGATTTATTCACCACCACGCGAAAGCGAGAACTATCCATGGCCGCGCCGATGCTGCGCGCCGCCGCTTCCAGATACGACAGATTGGCTTCGCCGGTGGCTTGCGAGGGGGTACCGACCGCGATAAAAATAACATCGCTCTGCTCCACGGCGGGGGCCAGTGCGGTTGAAAATTCCACGCCTCCCCGTGCTTGCGCCACGGGAAGCAATTCCGCCAGGTGCGGTTCGTAAATGGGTATCTCGCCCGCGCTCAGCTTTTGAATCTTATTGGCGTCGGTATCCACGCAGGTAACGTGGTGGCCAAGATATCCAAGGCATACCCCCGTGACCGTTCCGACATATCCAGTTCCAATTACAGTTACTCGCATTGTGACTCCCAGTTTACCGTTTACCGGCGCCTAATAGAGGGAGCAAAATTCGATCCAGTTCCGCGTCGCTGACGGCGCCCAATTTCACGTTTTTGGTCAGGCTCCAATGCTCCAGATGAATCACCGATTGTCCTGGCGCTAAGTGCTCAATGGGGCCCAGCGTTTCCATCTCCAACATGTCATTCCGGGTAAATATTTCAAAGGAGCAGCCCAAGTCGGGATAAGCCCGCCCAGCTTCGGCGGCGCTACGCTTCAAGAATAAATCGGTACCGAGTAAGTACGCAGCCCAAGTATCGGTATTGAAGTGGCCGATCTTCTGGGGAACGGTATTCGCCGGGTCCTGCCGCAGCGTGAGGTACTTTTTTGTGAAGACCAGGCGGGAGTCCGTCAGATCTGTAAATGCCCACATGATCAACGGATTGGTCGGCTGCAAAACGTCGGGATGTTTGCCGCGGGGCGGGAACCCGGTAATGCCCAAGCCGTTCTGCGCCATCATGCTGAGCGCCCACGCGGCCATCTGCTGCGGCTTCTGCGTGGCGTTGCGGATCCGATGCCGCACGGTCACTTCCGTGCCATGATCCGCCATCGTGATCTGAAGCTGTTTTTCAAAACCGGTCAGCGGTTCGACAGGCTGCGTGGCAGTCAACACCGCGCCGTCCACCACAATTTGCACCGGGCCGTTATCGGGCGCATAGGTGCGCACGGAATCTTCAGGAGCCGCCCACAACCTGTGTCCACCGCGCAATTGCCAGGTAGCTTCCCCGCTCTTGCCGAGCGTCTCTGGATACTCCTTGAACAGGTTGTTCCCGCCCACAAAACCATAGCGAATCACGCGCGGCCCTACATCGGAAGTGACAATCAGTTCCGCCTCGCCATTCGAAATCCGGTAGCAGTTTGGCCAGCCGCCGTATTCCACTTTCTCGATTTTCACTTGAGCGTTCATGAGTTGGACACTGAGTTGGACAAAGACGGCCAGGAGTGCGAAACGGAGCGGGCACCGCAGCATCCCGATGAATATACTATGCTTTGCGCGCCAGAATCGCGTCCACCGGTTTGCCGGTTCTCACCGCCGCCACTTCGGCGAACCCGGCATGGCGAAGCAGCTCCGAATATTCCGGCAAGCTTCGCTCGCGCCCTTCCGTGCAGATGAGCATGTTGAGCGATTGCATTTGCGCCGCCACGGGCCCGTGCTTATCGTCATCCAGCAGTTTTTCCGCCAGCAGCAGCGCGCCGCCCGAGGGAAGCGCCTGAAAGCTTTTGCCTATCAGGCGCCGCACCTTGGGCTCATCCCAATCGTGAAGAATGCGGCCCATCACGTGAAGGTCGGCCGCGGGGAAATCATCGCGAAAGAAATCGCCGTCCACGCAGCGGATACGGTCGCGGGCGCTCGAATAGGCAATCTGCTCTTCGGCCACACGAAGAACGCGTGGAAAATCGAAGACCACGCCCTGCAGTTGCGGATAGCGCTCGCAGAGCGCGGCGGTCAGGTGACCCGTGGCGCCGCCAAGATCGAGCGCCGTGCGGAAGCCGCTCAGGTCGAACGCCTGCGCGACGGCCGGAGAACTCAGCGTACCGAAACCGTGCATCCCCATGATGAACGTGCGCATGGCTTCGTCGGTGGGAAAGAAGCTATCGAATAAAGGACCTGAAAATCCGAAACGCTGGTTCCATCGATGCGTGCCCTCCCGTACCGCATCCTCCAGATGGCTCCATAGATCCATCAGCACATCGTTCGAATACAAAATGTAGCCGGCCATGCTGGTATCGCTGGCGCGGCAAAGGTATTGAGCGCTGGCAGGCGTGAGGCTGAAGGCGCCGTTCTGTTCCCGCAACAGGCCCAAAGAGACACACGCCAGGCACAAGCGCTCCGTGGCGGAAGCATCGGCGGATATGCCGGCGGCGATGGCGGGCGCGGTGAGCGAAGACTCCCGCAAAAGGTCGAAAATGCCCAGCTTAAGCGTCGCGAACATAGTCTTCGAACGGCGGAATGCTTCAATTAAATCGAGTATCGGGGACGGATCGACCGTATTCACCTCACCACTCTACGACACGCCGCGCGATACTGGAGGGCGGTGCTTGCACGCAAACCATCCCTTTTAAGCAAACGAAACCTGACGCCCAGCAAGAGCGATTTCGTTTGGCTGGGCTTCGCGCTTTTCGCGCTCCTCTCCATACTGGCGCTTTGCTTTTCCACTTGGCGCCAGGTGATCACAGCCAATCGCGAGATCAGCGCCACGCAGCAATCGCTGGTAGACATCAACCAGGTTCGCACTTTGACGGTGGATGCAGAAACCGGTCAGCGCGGCTTTCTCATCACCGATGACCTGACTTATCTGGAACCCTACACCAGGGCTTTAGAATTGCTTCCCGAACAAATGGCGAAATTGCGCGCGAACGCCACGGGCGACCCCCAGGCAGAGCGGGATGTACGCGATCTTTACGCGCTGGTAAACAACAAGCTGACGGAATTGAAACGAGTCATCCAGCTGCGGATGGATACGGGAATTTCAGACGCCGTGGTTGCGGTTAAGGTGGGGCGCGGGAAGCAACTGATGGATTCCATCCGCACTCTATGCGGTCACATGGAACAGCAGCAACTCAGCCTGCTGGCCGAACGTTCGGGCGCGGCGGAACGCAAAAGCCAATGGGCCAGTCTAATTACCATGCTGGCCAGCCTGGGCCTGTTCGGCATCGTGCTGTTCACCAACTTGCGCATGAAGCGCGAGAAGGACCGCGCGCTGGAGGCGAGCCAGGCTAAGAGCACCTTCCTGGCGAATATGAGCCATGAACTGCGGACGCCATTGAACGCCATCATCGGCTACAGCGAGATGCTGGAGGAAGAATCGATAGAGATGGGCACGCAGGCGAGCGTGCCCGATCTGCAGAAGATTAAATCCGCGGGCAAGCATCTGCTGGAACTCATCAATTCCGTGCTGGATCTATCCAAGATCGAAGCCGGGAAGATGGATCTGTACCTGGAAACATTCTCGATTTGCGCGCTGGCCGAGGAAGTGATTTCCACCGTGCAGCCCATGGCGGAGAAGAATTCCGATCTGCTGTTAAAGACTTGCCCGCTCGATATCGGAAGCATGCACGCCGACCTGACCAAGATTCGCCAAAGCCTGCTGAATCTGCTTTCGAATGCCTGCAAATTTACGACGAACGGGACCGTGTCGCTGTCCATACAAAAAGAAGTCATTGGCGGCGTAAATTGGGTTCGTTTCGAAGTGAAAGATACCGGTGTGGGCTTGAGCGACGAGCAGGCGCGCGGGCTCTTCGAACCTTTCACGCAGGCCGATTCCTCCACCACGCGCAAATTCGGCGGCACCGGTTTGGGGCTTGCCATCACGCACCGGTTCGCGGACATGATGGGCGGAAAAATTACGGTCGAAAGCAAACCGGACAAGGGATCCATCTTTACGCTCACGCTTCCCGCGACGCCCGTTCAGCGTCAACAGGCACTGGTCACAGCGGAGGCGGCCGGGCAGGAAGCAGCCAAGCCCCGGAAGGAGACGGGCCTGGTTCTGGTGATTGACGATGACCGCGCGGTGCATGAGTTGCTGCGGCACGCCATCGGCAAACAAGGGTTTCGCGTGGAAGGCGCGCTTTCGGGCGAAGAAGGCTTGCGCATGGCCCGCCGCCTGCACCCCGACGCCATTACGCTGGACGTGATGATGCCCGGTATGGATGGCTGGACCGTTCTTTCCAGCCTGAAGAGCGATCCCGATTTATCGAAGATTCCGGTGATCATGCTGACGATTGTGGATGAGAAAAACCGCGGCTACTCGCTGGGCGCGGCCGATTATCTGACCAAGCCCATTGAGCGGGACCGTCTGACTGCCGTGCTGATGCGCTATCGCAAGACCACTAAGAATGAGGCGCTGGTGGTGGAAGACGACGCGGCCAGCCGCGAGGTATTGACCCGCCTGATGGAGAGCGATGGCTGGAAGGTGGACCAGGCCTCTAACGGTTTCGAAGCTTTGGAACGGCTGGAAGCGAACGCGCCCGGCGTGATTCTGCTGGACCTGATGATGCCCGGGATGGATGGCTTCGAATTCATTCGCCACTTGCGAACGCGCGACGATTGGAAATTGATTCCGGTGATTGTGGTCACCGCGAAAGATCTTTCTTCGGAAGAGCGCGGCGTGCTGAACGGGCACGTGAGCCGCATTTTGCAGAAAGGCGCTTACGATAGGGGTGAGTTGCTGGAGGAAGTGAGCCGCCTGGTGATCACGCGGATGGGGCGCTGATTAGCTTCTAAAATGATCGTACCCGGCGGGCGGAAGCTTCTTGCCGTTCAGAAATACAGCGCCCGGCTTGCCGGCTTCTATTGAACCGATGCCCGTGAGCGGCAGGCCTTCGAACGCGGCCGGCACCTTCTGCTTGGCCGGCGTTGTGAAGAGAAGTTCGTAATCCTCGCCGCCATGCAAAGCCTGTTCGGGGCCGGCTTTTGCGAAGAGCGGTGGCATGCAAAGTTGCGCGGAGACTTTGCTTTCCAGGCACAGCCGGTTCAGGTCGAGCGATAGGCCGTCGCTCAAATCCATGCAGGCAGTGGCGTTCAGACGCGTGCGCAGGAACCGGCCCAGCCGCAGCCTGGGTTCGATTCGCAGATGCCGCTTCCATGCCGCGCCGCGCTGGGTGGCAAGGCCCAGAGCAGAGCCGCCGAGCGCGCCGGAAACATAGATTGCATCGCCAGGACGCGCGCCGCTTCGTAATAGTGCGGAGCCCGTGGGAACAGCGCCGCAGACCACAATGTCGCAGTGAAGTTTGTCCGCGCGCGCCAAATCGCCGCCCGCAAGCGTGGTGCCGGTGGCATCGGCCAGCTGCAACAACCCGCGATAGAAACTTTTCACCCAGCTTGCGCCGGCATGCGGCGGAAGGGCCAGCGAAAGCAGGCAGAAGCGCGGTTCGGCGCCCATGGCCGCAATATCGCTTAGCCCGCGCGCCAGGGCATTGTGGCCCACTTGCGCGGCCGTGTGCGTGGCGAAGCGGAAATGCACATCCTCAATGTAAAAATCGGTTGTAAAGACGAGCTCCTCGCCGGGCTTGGGGCTGTAAATGGCGCAATCGTCGCCGATGCCCAGCGCCATGCCGGCGCTTGCGGTGGCGCGCCGGCGTACAGAGGCTAGAATGTCGCGTTCAGACCACACCTGGTTATTATCCGGTGCACCGCCTAAACTGATATAATTCTGACCGTACTCACCGGGCTTTTTTGGCATATGGGTCACCTCCTTCGTCTTCGTATTTTTCCTGTGGTTTCAATTCTGTTTTCATCGTGCGCTGCTCTGCCGGCGGCCACTTCTGCGGCCGAAGCGAATGAACATTTCGAGCTGAAAATCCGGCCGCTTCTGGCGAACCGCTGCTTCGCCTGCCATTCCAGTTCGGCGTTGGGCGGCTTGACCATGACCTCGCGTGAAGCTCTCTTGCGAGGGGGTAAATCCGGTCCCGCGCTGGTGCCCGGCAAGCCCGAGGAAAGCCTCATGATTCGCGCTGTTGAACATCTGGATGAGCGCATGAAGATGCCCATGGGCGCGGCCAAACTTTCGGATGGCGAAATTGCCCTGCTTGCCGGCTGGGTGAAATCTGGTGCGGCGTGGCCGGAGACGCCCGGCGCAGCCGCAGTGCCGAAAGGCTCGAAATATGTAATCACGCCGGAGCAGCGAGCCTTCTGGGCGTTTCAGGCGCCCGTGAAGCCCGCCCTGCCGCAGGTTCGCGATGCCGCCTGGGCCGGCAATGCCATCGACCGCTTCGTGCTGGAGCAGTTGGAAGCCAAGAATCTGAAGCCCAACGCAGCCGCCGCCAAGCGTGACCTGATTCGCCGCGCGTATCTGGATTTGACCGGTCTGCCACCCACTTACGCGGAGACCGAAACGTTCGCGAAGAACGCTGCGCCCGACGCCTACGCGAAGCTGGTGGACAGGCTGCTCGAATCGCCCCACTATGGCGAACGCTGGGCGCGCTATTGGCTGGACGTGGCCCGCTATGCCGATGACCGCCTCGATAGCGATGTGGAACTTCCCTACCCCAATTCGTTCCGCTATCGCAATTGGGTGATCGATGCCCTGAACCGCGACATGCCCTATGACCGGTTCGTGAAAGCGCAGATCGCGGGCGATCAGATGGAAGGCGGCAAGGATAAAAAGCTGGCCGTCGGCCTGGGTTTCTATGGCTTGAGCCCGGAACTGACCGATGACAAAGTGGACGTGACCACGCGCGGTTTTCTTGCGCTGACCGGCGCCTGCGCGCAATGCCACAACCACAAGTTCGATCCCATTCCCACGAAAGATTACTATGCGTTGCAGGGTGTCTTCAGCAGCACCAAACGCGCCGAAGTGGAGCTGGCGCCCGAAGACGAAGTGAAGCGCTACAAAGATCAGGAAAAGCGCGTCAATGAAGTGAAGGCGCGCATCGAACAGTTCCTGCACCAGCAGGCCGATGAGTTGGCGGAAATGTTGGCGTCCGAATCGCCGCGCTACATTCGCGCCGTTCGCAAGCTAACAGCAGATTCCAAGCTCAACGCCAAGCAGGTGGCCGCCGCCGACAATCTGGATACCGAAACCTTGGAGCGCTGGGCGAAGTATTTGAAGACCGGTCCGGAAGACAACAAGTACCTGCATGGCTGGCGCGACGAATCGTTCGATCTTTCAAAGTTCCGCCATGAAGCGCTGGCTGTGTTGCAGGAGCGCAAAGTTGTAGACGAAAAGAACGCCCGCAACGCAGTGAAGAACGATGCGTCCACCAAGAGCGAAACCTTTGCCCTGCCGCCCGGCCGCTTCTATCTCTGGCGCGATTTGTTCTTCAACGATTTCTACGGCCGTGAGTTCAAGCAGGAAGAAGACGGCATTCTTTGGTATGGCCCAAACCGTGGATATCTGACGTCGGACGGTACGGTCGATCGGTTCCTCGAAGGCCACTGGAAAACTTACCTCGGCGATATGCGCGCGGAGCTGAAAGAGCTCTCGGCAGCCATGCCGCCCGCATATGCGTTCGCGCACGTGATTAAAGATTTGCCCGCGCCGCGCAATGAGCGTGTGCAGATCAACGGGGTCCCTGAAAATTTAGGCGAAGAAGCGCCGCGCGCGTTTCTTTCCATCCTGAGCAAGGGCGATCCGGCGCCCTTCCAGAACGGAAGCGGCCGTCTGGAACTGGCCGAAGCCATCGCCAGCCCCACCAATCCGCTTACCGCACGCGTGATTGTGAACCGCGTGTGGCAGCATCATTTCGGTGAAGGGCTGGTGCGCACGGTTTCCAATTTCGGACGCATGGGCGAGACGCCCAGCCATCCCGCTCTGCTGGATTATCTGGCAACTTCGTTCGTAGAAAACGGTTGGTCGCTGAAGAAGCTGCATCGCGAAATCATGCTTTCGTCCACGTACCGGTTAGCCAGCGACAACAGCGCGGCGAACTTCGCAGTGGACCCCGACAATCGCCTGCTCTGGAGGGCGAACCGGCAGCGCCTGGATGCCGAAGCCATGCGCGATGAACTGCTCTCCGTTTCAGGCGAACTCGATGCTGCGCCCGGCGACAGCCCCGCTCCCCTTGGCGATGACGCGAACCATAAGCGCTCCGTCTACGGCTTTGTGAGCCGCCGCAAACTGGATGGGACTCTTGCTCTGTTCGATTTTCCCAATCCGAATTTAACGGCGGAAAAGCGCATCGCAACGGCCACGCCTCTGCAGCAATTATTCTTCCTGAACAGTTCGTTCGTGGAAGCGCGCGCCGGCGCGTTGGCCAGGCAGGTGGGCACTAATGGCACTCCGGAAGAGCGCGTCAAGCGCGCGTATCGTATCGTATTTGGGCGCGATGCCACGCCGGATGAGATCCGTATCGGCGCGGCTTTTCTAGCCTCCCAACCGGATGCCTTCCGCCCCTACGCGCAAGTGTTGCTCAGCTCCAATGAATTGCTGTTCGTGAATTAAAGAGACCAGGATATTGCACATGACCAGACGCGACGCGCTAGAAAAACTCGGCACCGGATTCGGCATGGTGGGGCTCGCGAACATGCTGGGCGAACACTTTCAATCGGAAGCGGCCACCATCGGCGCGCCCTCGTCTACGCCAACGCTGGAACCGAAAGCGCCGCACTTCCCCGCCAAGGCCAAGCAGGTAATTTTCCTCTTCCTGAATGGCGGCCCCTCGCAAGTAGATACGTTCGATCCGAAGCCCGCGCTCGCCAAATATCACGGCCAGGAAATGCCCGGCGATTTTCCCAAAGCAAAGGCCGAACGCGGCACGCTGATGCAATCGCCCTTCTCGTTCCAGCGTTACGGGCAGAGCGGGCTTGAGGTCAGCGAACTCTTCGCCAAGACCGCCAAGCACATTGACGACGTGTGCGTCATCCGCTCCATGCACACAGATCTGCCGGCGCATCCGCAAGCCATTCTGCAGATGAATTCCGGCCGCATCATTCCCGGCTTCCCTTCCATGGGTGCCTGGATGACCTATGGCCTGGGTTCGGAAAATCGCAATCTGCCCGGCTTCATTTCGCTGTGCGCGGGCGTGCCCGATGTGGGTCCGCAGCTCTGGAGTTCGGCTTTCCTGCCCTCGCTCTATCAGGGCACCTATGTTCCCAATGACGAAGCCGATCCGGAAAAGATGATTCAGCATTTGCGCTCCGCCAGCGGCGGTTCTCTGGCCGAACAGAAAGCGCGCGTCGACCTCTGGGAAAAGTTGAATCGCATGGATCTGGATCGTAGAGGTCCCGACGCGCAACTGGAAGGCCGCATCCAATCCATGGAAGTGGCTTACCGCATGCAAGCCGAAGCCATGGATGCGTTCGACGTCGCGAAAGAAACCGAGGCCGTCCGCGAGCGCTATGGCGTGAAAAATGGAAAAGACTTGAGCGAGATGAAGATCAAGTCAGCCACGCGCGATGGAGATTTCGCAAGAGGCTGTCTTGTGGCCCGACGCCTAATCGAACGCGGCGTTCGCGTGGTGCAAGTGTATTTCGGTAACGATAAGCCATGGGATTCGCACCATGACATTCTGGTGCATCGCAAGCTGGCGCAACAGGCAGATCAGCCCATCGCCGCGCTGCTCGAAGATCTGAAAAATTCCGGCATGTTGAAAGAGACGCTGGTCATCATCGGCGGCGAATTCGGTCGCCGGCCCTGGACCGAAGTAGCCGGCCGCATCAACGTGCAGAACGGCCGCAATCACAATAACGAAGGCTTCACTTACCTGCTTGCGGGCGGCGGTGTAAAGGGCGGCACCGCCTATGGGGCGACGGATGAGTTCGGCTATCAGGCCGTCGAAAACAAGTGTCATGTGCACGATCTTCATGCCACGGTGCTGCATCTGATGGGGCTCGATCACACGCGCCTGACGTTCCCCTATAGCGGCCGCAACTTTCGCCTCACGGATGTCGCGGGTAACGTGGTCAAGCAGATCGTTGCCTGATGTCGTTATCATCGGCGCCGGAATCGCCGGTGCCTCTGTCGCGTATCACCTGAAGCGAGCCGGAGTGCGCGATGTGGTTTTGCTGGAGCGTGAAGCTCACACCGGCAAGGGTTCCACCGGCAAGAGCATGGGCGGTGTGCGCGCGCAATTCGCCACTGAGCCGAACATCCGCATGTCCATGCACTCCATCCGCTTTTTTCAGCGGCACGCGGATGAAACTGGCTATCGTCCGCAAGGCTATCTTTTCGCCGCCACCACGCAAGCGCACCGCAACTACCTGAACGCCAATCGCAAACTGCAGCACACGCTCGGGCTGCGCGAAGCAAGAGAACTGTCCGCCTCTGAGATAAAAGCCGCAGTCCCCCAAATGCGCGCCGACGATGTGCTGGGTGGCAGCTTCTGCCCCACCGATGGCTTCGTCGATCCACACAGCGCCCTGCAATTTTTCCTCAACGGCGCTACCGTGCGAAAGAGTGCGCCGGTTACCGCGATCCATGTTCAGTCCGGCAAAGTTACTGGCGTTGAAACAGCAGCCGGCTTACTCGAAACCAGCGTAGTCGTAAATGCAGCGGGCCCCTGGGCGGCCGAAGTTGCCGCTCTGGCAGGAGTCCACTTACCGGTCGTCCCACTACGCCGCGCCCTGGTGCCCACCGAACCTTTCTCTCTCCTCGGCCACGCCTTACCCATGGTGGTAGACATGTCCACCGGCTTCCACTTCCGTCCCGAATCGCTCGGCTTCCTGCTCGCCTGGAACGACCCCACCGAAACACCTGGATACCGAACCGGCGTCGCTCCCGGCTTCATTGAAAAGCTGCTCGAACACGCCGCGGATCGCGTCCCTGTCTTCGCCGAAGCGGAAATCAACCCACGCCGCGCCTGGGCCGGCTTATACGAAGTTTCGCCCGACCACCACGCCATCCTCGGCCCCGTCCCCAAGGTGCAAGGCTTCTATTGCGCGAACGGCTTCAGCGGCCACGGCGTGATGCATTCGCCAGCCACCGGCCAAATTCTGGCCGACCTGATCACCGCCAACACCACCACCGTGATCGATGCCCAAGCGCTCTCGCTCGACCGCTTTAGAACAGGAAAGCTGCTGCACGAAACAGCAGTCCTCTAAAGCCCGGCTTACACTAAAATCTGATGCCGTCCGCGACACTGCCAACCTTGCACGATCTGGCGGAAGGGCGTGAACTGCGCGAAGTCCTAAAATGGTTCACGCGCGAAAAGCTTTGGATCAACGACATTCACCAGCAGCTTTGCCGCGTGCCCGCGCCCACCTTCCTCGAGCAGCAGCGCGCGGCCTGGTTCCTGGCTCAGTTTCGCAGCTTCGGCTGCACCGCTAGTCTGGATCGCGTGGGCAACGTGCTCGCCACGCTCTCGCCCGGCGCGGAGGGCCCGTTTTTAGCGGTCACGGCGCACCTCGATACCGTACTCGCCCCCAAAACCAAAGACGATATCGCAGTCGATTCCGAAGGCAAACTGCGCGGCCCCGGCGTCTCCGATAACGGCTGCGGTCTGGCCGCCCTGCTTGCTATCGCCAAGGCGCTCAAGCTGCACGTACGCGGCTCCTCACCCTGGGACCGCGTGCTGTTCGTCGCCAACGTTGGCGAAGAAGGCGAAGGCAACCTGAGCGGCATGCGGCACCTCTGCAAGTCCCTCGCGATGGAATCCATGCTCATCCTCGATGGCGCCTCCACGGACCACGTCACCACCGAAGCGCTGGGCAGCCGCCGCTATGAAATTAGTTACACCGGCCCCGGCGGCCATAGCTGGAGCGATTTCGGCACCGCGAACCCCATTCATGCTCTGGCGCGCGCCTTGGCCTGGTTCACGGAAACACGCCTGCCCGCGCGCACCACCCTGAATGTCGGCATGGTGGAAGGCGGCAGCGGAGTCAACGCCATCGCCACTCACGCCCGCGCCAAGGTAGACATTCGCTCCGAACAGAACGCCCCCATGGACAATCTTGTCCAAGCTTTAACCGAAGCGGTCGAACGCTCACAGGAACAGGAAAATGCACGCGCCTCCACCGGCAAAGTCGCGGCCAAGATCAAAGAGATCGGCTCCCGCCCAGCCGGCAGGCTTGCGCTCGATTCGCCCGTGCTGGCCGCGCTGCGCCAAGTGGACGCGCATCTCGGCTTGCGAACCCGCCAGGAATGCGCCTCCACCGATGCCAACATCCCGCTCTCTTTGGGTCTCGACGCTATCTCCATCGGCGCGGGCGGCCAAGGCGGCGGCGCGCACACGCCGGCCGAATGGTTCAGCCCGGAAGGCCGCGACCTGGGCCTGAAACGAATCGCGCTCACCATGGCCAGCCTGCTGCGCGATTCAGTCTCAGACTGAAGCCAAATGTTAGACTTCATACCATGTTTCTGCCCTTGCTGCTTCTGGCCGCAGCCGCCGATTCGCGCCCCCCTGCACCACCCCTAATGGCCGAACCGGCGCTCTCGCCGAACCACGCCGAAATCGCCTTCGTCTCCGGCGGCGATATCTGGACCGTCCCTGCCACGGGCGGCGAAGCGCGCTTACTTGTCTCGCATCCCGCCACCGAATCGCGCCCCCTCTATTCGCCAGATGGCACGCGCCTGGCCTTCGTCTCCACACGAACCGGCACAGCCGACATATACATTCTCGATCTTCGCGATGGCGCCCTCAAACGCCTCACCTTCGATGACGCGCGCAACTCCCTCGACGCCTGGGCGCCCGATGGCAAGAGCCTCTACTATTCCTCGAACCGCGCCGACATCAGCAACATGAACGACCTCTATAAAATTCCAGCCGAAGGCGGCACGCCCGTCGCCGTCAGCGCCGATCGCTATGGCGACGAGAGTCAGGCCGCCCCCCACCCCACCAGCGGCGCCATCGCGTTCACCAGCGGAGCCATGGCCGTTTCGCAGTGGTGGCGCAAGGGCCACGCCCACATCGATGAAACGCGCCTCACCCTCGTCACGCCGAACCCGCAAGGCGGCGCTCCCCACTATCAGCCGCTGCTCGATAACCATGCCAAGAACTTGTGGCCGCTCTGGTCCGCCGATGGCAAGCAGCTCTTCTTCGTGTCGGATCGTTCCGGCACCGAAAATTTCTGGTCCCTGACCCCCGGCAGTCTGCCGCGTCAACTCACGCACTTCACCGATGGCCGCGTGCTCTGGCCCGGCATCGCGCATGACGGCAAGTCCCTGGTCTTCGAGCGCGATTTCGCCATCTGGAACCTTGACCCCGCAACCGGCAAGACTGCGCAAATTCCCATCACCTTGCGCGGCGCACCGGCCGGCCCCGCCACCACGCACCTGTCGCTTCCCGCCAACTTTTCAGACCTGGAACTTTCGCCCGATGGCAAGAAAATCGCCTTCGTCGCGCGCGGGCAGGTCTTCGCCGCCTCCGCGAAAGATGGCGGTGCGGCCATCCGCATCACCCAAACCGGCACGCAGGAAAATCAACTGGCCTGGGCCCCCAACAATCGCCAACTTGTCTTCGTTTCCGATCGCGACGGCGTCGAACAGATCTATCTTTACGACCTGGGCAAAGAAACCGAAACGCGCCTCACCAACAGCCCGTTCAAAGATCAAAACCCGGTCTGGTCGCCCGATGGCAAGCAGCTGGCCTATGTGCGCGATGGCCGCGAACTGCACGTGCTCACGCTTGACACCAAGGCCGATCGCACGCTCACCACGCAGAAGTTCCGCAACCTCACCACCTTCGCCGCAAAGCCCGTCTCCTGGTCTCCCGACGGCCAGTGGCTGGCCTATTTCGGCGGCGATACGCGCGGCTTTCGCAATGTCACGTTAGTGCCGGCGGCAGGCGGCCCCGAACGCGCGGCCAGCTTCCTCGCCAACTCTTTTAGCGATCACATCGTCTGGAGCCCCGATCGCTCATACCTGCTCTTCGCCACATCGCAGCGCACCGAAAACAGCGCCGTCGCGCGTATCGATCTGATCCCGCGCACGCCGCGCTTCCGCGAAGACCAGTTTCGCGATCTTTTCCGCGAAGAGCCGCCGCGCACCACGCCGCCCGCGCCCGAACCGCAGTCCACTCCCCCCAGCGCCGCGCCCGCCACCTCGCCCGCCGCACTCGTCGAGCCCCCAACCAAAGCCTCCAAAGCCGTCCGCATCGAATTCGAAGGCATCCGCCGCCGGCTCACTCTGCTGCCTCTCGATCTGGACGCCGCATCGCCCGTCATCAGCCCCGATGGCAAGGTGCTGCTCTTCGCCGCCTCGTCCGGCGGAGGCCAGCAAAACCTCTACACTTACCCGCTCGACGACCTTGCGAAAGATCCCGCCGTCCCCCGTCAGCTCACCTCCACCGCCGGCCGCAAATCGAACGCCCAATTTTCGCCCGATGGCAAAGAGGTTTATTTCCTCGAAGCCGGCCGCATCCAGATCGTCACCGTAGACACGCGCGCGGTGCGCCCGCTCGCCGTCACCGCCGAGCTCGATATCGATTTCAACCAGGAAAAGCGCGAGGTGTTCCAGCAAGCCTGGAAAACCGTGAACGAAACGTACTACGACCCCAAGTTCCACGGCGCCAACTGGTCAGATCTGCGCGGCGTTTATTCCCGCAAAGTGGAGGCCGCGCGCACGCCCGATGAGACCCGCCGCGTCATCTCTCTGATGATCGGCGAACTGAACTCCTCGCATTCCGGCATCTCCGCCGGCCCCGCCTCCGCGCCTCAGCCCGCGTCCGGCCGGCTCGGTCTCTCTCTGAATCCTGCCGGCAACACCGTCACGCAAGTGACACCCCTCGGGCCCGCCGATGTCGCCGGCATCAAGCCTGGCGACAAGCTTCTGTCCATCGATGGCAAGCCGCTCACGCCCACCGGCAATCTGGATGAAATGCTGCAATACAAAATCGGCAAGCGCACCGTGCTCGCCACGTCCCGCGAAAAGAGCATCGCGTTGCTCCCCATCAGCGGCGCCGCCGAAAAGCAATTGCTCTATCGCAAGTGGGTGGATGAGCGCCGCGCCTATGTCAGCAAGGCCAGCAACGGGCGCTTAGGTTACGTCCACATTGCCGATATGTCGCAACAAGCCCTCGACCAGCTCCACATCGATCTCGACACCGAAAATCAGAGCCGCGAAGGCGTCGTCATCGATATCCGCAACAACAACGGAGGCTTCGTGAACGCCTATGCGCTGGACATTTTCGCGCGCCAGCCCTACCTCACCATGACTCCGCGCGATCACCCCTCATCACCGGCGCGCTCCATGCTGGGCCAGCGCTCGCTCGAGTTGCCCACCGTCCTGGTCACCAACCAGAATTCGCTCTCCGATGCCGAAGATTTCACCGAAGGCTACCGTTCGCTCAAGCTCGGCAAAGTTGTCGGTGAGCCCACCGCCGGCTGGATCATTTACACCGGCTCGGAACAGTTGATCGATGGCTCTCTCCTGCGCCGGCCCTTTATAAAGGTCACGGCCAACGATGGTACCGATATGGAACTGCACCCGCGCCCCGTCGATGTGGAAGTAGACCGGCCCGTCGGCGAAAGCTACACCGACCGCGACGCGCAGTTGGACGCCGCCGTCAAGACGCTGCTCAGCGGCATCGGCGCGAAAAAGTAAGCCTGAACATGCAAGCTCCGCGCCGCTTCGCCGACGCTCTCCTCATCCTGGTCACCGCCATTTGGGGCTCCACTTTTCTGCTCGTCCAGGGCTCGCTCGGCCGCGTCTCGCCACTCGCGTTTCTGGCCTGCCGCTTCTTCCTCGCCGCACTGGTGCTGGGCGTCCTGAACCGCAAACAGTTCTCGCGCGCCACCATAATCCCCGGAATTGTCACCGGCATTTTCCTCTTCGCCGGTTACGCCTTCCAAACTATAGGTCTCCAATTCACCACCGCGTCCAAATCCGCTTTCCTCACCAGCCTTTCGGTCCCGATGGTACCTTTTGTTGCCGCGCTCGTCTTTAGAAAGGCGCCTCTGCTCCGCGAAATGTCAGGCATCGTTTTCGCCTCCGCGGGCATGTTGCTCCTCACCGTTCCCGCGGGTATGGAGCGCTTGAGCCAGGGCGATGTTCTCAGTTTCGCCTGTGCCATCGCCTTCGCAGTTCAAGTGGTGGCCGTCAGCTATTACGCGGGGCGCAGCAATTTTGGAAGTTTTGTAACCATGCAGATGATCACCGTCACCACGCTCTCTTTAGCCACTTGCCGCTGGGCGGAGCCGTTCACCTTCCGGCCCGATTCGCGCGCCTGGGCGGCCATCGGCATCACCGGCCTCCTCGCCACGGCCCTCGCTTTTTCCGTGCAGGCCTGGGCGCAGCAATACACCACGGTAAACCGCGCCGCCGTAATTTACGCCCTGGAGCCTGTCTTCGCATGGCTCACCAGCTATATCCTATTAGGTGAATTGCTTTCGCCGCGCGCCACCTGGGGAGCCGCTCTCATCCTGTTTGGAATTCTAATTGTTGAAGTGAAACGCAGCGCCAGTGGAGTACATCAGATAAGTTAGTGTGTGGCACTCAGATTTTTGCGCCGCCGCAGTCCTCATAAGGAGTAGACCAAAATATGGATTTCAATGACGTTTCCACGAAGTTTCGCAGGCAGAAGTTCCTGCCTTTCGCGGTTTTGCTGTTCACGCTTTCCTTTGGCGTCCTGATCGGCACCCTTGTTAATACGGGCGCCAAGGCGGCCAAAGACCAGACGTTCGCTGCGCAGGGCGCAACGCCTCTCACCATCCCCTCCCCCGTCCAGTTGCAGAATTCGTTCTCCACGCTCGCCAAGCTGCTGGAACCTTCCGTGGTGAATATTTCCAGCGAATACATTCCCAGCGGCAAGGCCGTCACCAAGGTGCAGCCCCGCTCGCGCCGTCAGGCTCCCAGCCAGGATGAAGACCAGAACGATAGCATGCAGGAATTCATGCAGCGCTTCTTCGGCCAGGGCGGCAGCAACGGCTTCGGCGGCGGCATGGAGCAGCAGGACCGGCGCACCGCCGGCCTCGGTTCCGGCGTCGTCGTCGATCGCAACGGCTATATCCTCACCAACAACCACGTGGTGGAGCACTCCACGCGCCTGAAGGTCAAGTTCACCAACGATTCCACTGAGTATCCGGCCAAGGTCATCGGCACCGACGCCCTTACCGATCTGGCAGTCATCAAAATCGATAAGACCGGCCTCACCCCCGCCAAGATCGGCAACTCCGACGCCGTGCAGGTGGGCGATTGGGCTGTCGCCATTGGCTCTCCCTTCGGCTTCCAGGCCACCGTTACCGCCGGAATCGTCAGCGCTAAACAGCGCTCCCTAGACGGCGAAGCCAACGCGCCGTTCCAGAAGTTCATCCAGACCGATGCAGCCATCAACCCCGGCAATTCCGGCGGGCCGCTGTTGAACATCAACGGTGAAGTCATCGGCATCAACACCATGATCGCCAGCCGCAGCGGCGGCTATCAGGGCATTGGTTTCGCCATGCCCATCAACTCGGCAGTGGCGGTTTACAACTCCATCATCAAGAGCGGCCATGTCACGCGCGGCTCCATCGGCATCAGCTTCCAGGACAATTCCGAAGCCAAAGACCTGATCAAGGCTTACGGCGGCACCCACGGCGTCTTCGTTCGCGAAGTCACTCCGGATAGCCCGGCTGAAAAGGCCGGCATCAAACCCGAAGACATCATCACCTCCGTCGACGGCGCCATCGTCAAGAACGGTCAGGACCTGATCGATACCGTCTCCATCAAGCCGGTCGGCAGCACTGTCAGCATCGGTATTCTGCGCGGCACCAAGAACGAAACTCTGAAGGTCGCCGTCGCCGATCGCGCCAAGCTCACGCCCGGTCTCGGTCTAGATTCCGATGCTTCCGAACCGAATGCAGCCGAGCCCACCCAAGCCAAGTTCGGCATCTCCATCCAGAACCTGAACGATGGCATGAAGCAGAACTCCGGCTACAAGGGTAAGGGCGGCGTCGTTGTCCAGTCCGTCGAACCCGGCTCCTTTGCCGAAGATATCGGCCTCGCCAAGGGCGACATCATCGAATCCATGACGTCGCACAATGTTCACGAAGCTGTGAACTCCGTCGATGACGTCAAGCGCATTCAGGGCAAATTGAAGGCCGGCGATACCGTCGCCTTCAAGATTGAGCGCGCCACCGGTGTGCGCGGCGGCGGGTGGCAGGCTCTCTATCCTGCAGGTACCCTCCCCGCCCAATAACGGCCCCGCGCCGCCTGATACAATTCGGTGGGTGTTTGCTCAATTCTTGAGCAGGCACCCACCTTTTTCATGTTTATGAGACATTGGGTTCGTTTTTCGCTTTTGCTGGCGCTCTTGTGCAGCGCTCCGCTTTTCGGGAAGGTGGCCCCCAAGCACCACGCTGCCGGCAAAAAAGTTGCCAAACGTTCCGCCGGCCGCAAAGCCGTAGGCAAACGGTACGCCTCCCGCGGAAAGGCGTCGCGCCGCCGCGTTGTGGCCGCCCGCCAGCCGGCCCGGCAAGCTGCGCCTTCATCCGACCGCTACAAAGAAATTCAGGAAGCCCTCGCGCAAAAAGGCTACCTGAACACTCCCCCTAACGGCGTCTGGGACCAGAACGCCCAGGACGCCATGCGCAAATTCCAGGCCGATCGGAACCTCACCGTCAGCGGCAAGCTCAGTTCGCGCTCCATCATCGCTCTCGGTCTCGGTTCGCCCGCCGCCTCCGTACCTCCCGCACCTTCATCCGCGCCAACACCTCCAAAACCATGATTATCGGTGTCCCCAAAGAAGTTAAGGATCACGAAAGCCGCGTCGCCCTCGTCCCCAGCGGCGTGGTCACCCTTCGCGAAAACGGCCATGAAGTCCTGGTGGAAACCAACGCCGGCAACCTCAGCGCCCTTACCGACCGCGATTACCTGCAAGCCGGAGCCACCATCGTCGAAAAGGCTGCCGACGTCTGGAAAAAAGCCGACCTCATCGTCAAAGTAAAAGAGCCGCAAGCCTCGGAATTCCCGCACCTGCGCAAGGGCTTGATTCTCTTCACTTATCTTCACTTGGCCCCCCTGCCCGATCTCACGAACCGGCTGCTGGAATCTGGCACCACCGGCATCGCCTATGAAACGTTGCGCGAAGCCGACGGTTCCCTGCCCCTGCTCACGCCCATGAGCGAAGTGGCCGGCCGCATGTCCGTTCAGGTAGGCGCGCAATATCTTGAGGCTCCCAACGGCGGCCGCGGCTTGTTGCTGGGCGGCGTCCCCGGTGTCGCACCCGCCAACGTCGTCGTGCTGGGCGGTGGCGTCGTCGGCACCAATGCCGCGAAAATCGCGCTCGGCATGGGCGCCAACGTCTCCATTATCGATCGCAGCCTGCACCGCCTCCGCGAACTCGACGATATCTTTAACGGCCGCCTCACCACGCTCGCCTCCAACGTCTGGACCATTAGCGAAACCATGAAACATGCCGATCTCGTCATCGGCGCGGTGCTCATCCCCGGCGCGTCCGCCCCCAAACTGGTCCGCAGCCACATGATCGCCAGCATGAAGCGCGGCGCCGTGGTCGTCGATGTCGCCATCGATCAGGGCGGCTGCTTTGAAACCTCCCACGCCACCACCCATACCGAGCCCATTTATTTCGTCGATGGCGTCCTGCATTATTGCGTCAGCAACATGCCCGCCGCCGTGCCGCATACCTCAACCTTCGCGCTCACAAACGCCACGTTCCCCTATCTGCTGGAACTCGCGAACAAGGGCCTCGACAAAGCCATTGCCGACCGCGAAAGCATCCGCAGCGGCGTTAACACACACAAAGGCCTGCTCACCCATCAGGGCGTTGCCGAATCGCAGGGCCGCAAATGGTCGAACCTCAGCTAAATCGCGTCCTCACCAGCCTCGACGAAGAGGAGCGCCTGTTTCAGGATTCCGTCCGCCGCTTCGCCCGGGAACAGGTGCTCCCGCATGTCCGCGAAATGGATGATTTGGCTTCGTTCCCGCAAAAAATACTTCAGGGACTCTTCGAACTCGGCCTCATGGGCATCGAAATTCCGGAAGAATTCGGCGGCCAGGGCGGCAATTTCTTCCAGTGCGTGCTCGCCGTCGAAGAACTCTCCGCCGTCGACCCCTCCGTCGGCATCATGGTCGATGTCCAGAACACCATCGTCGTCAATGCCCTGCTCCGCTGGGCCAACGATTCGCAAAAGCATCAATATCTGCCCCAACTGGCCTCGAAATTGGTGGGCTGCTACGCGCTTTCGGAAGCCGGTTCCGGCTCCGACGCGTTCGCCCTCGCCACCACCGCCGCCCACCATGGAGACCATTGGCTGCTCAACGGCCGCAAACTCTGGATCAGCAACGCGCTTGAAGGCGGCCTGTTCCTGGTCTTCGCGAACGCCAACCCCGAAGCCGGCTATCGCGGTATCACGGCCTTCATCGTGGAGCGCGGTTTTCCCGGCTTCCAGGTCGGCCGCAAGGAAGATAAAATCGGCCTGCGCGCGTCTTCCACCTGTGAGCTCGTCCTCGATAACTGCCGCGTCCCCAGCGAAAACGTGCTGGGCGAAGTGGGCAAGGGCTACAAAATCGCCATTGAAACGTTGAACGAAGGCCGCATCGCCATCGGCGCTCAAATGATCGGCCTCGCCCGCGGCGCCCTGCAAAGCGCTGTCGCCTACGCGAAGCAGCGCAAACAGTTCGGCCACCCCATCGGCCACTTCCAGGGCGTCCAGTTCCAACTGGCCACCATGGCTACGGAGCTCGAAGCCGCTAAGTTATTGGTTTATAACGCCGCCCGCATGCGCGACGCCGGAATTGGCTTCGTTTCGGAAGCTGCCATGGCGAAGCTTTTCAGCTCCCAGGTAGCGGAAAAAATCGCCTCCGAAGCCATCGAAATTTTCGGCGGCATCGGCATCACCAAAGATTGTCCAGCCGAAAAGTTCTATCGTGACGCCAAAATTGGACGAATCTACGAAGGCACCAGCAACGTCCAGTTAATGACCATCGCCAAACAATTGCTTGGGAGCTTGAAATGAAACCCTACCTTTTCCTACTTGCCGGTGTTTCCGCGGTCTCTCTGTATGCCGCCGATGTCAATCCCGATGAAGTCATCCGAAAGTTCGCGGCCAAAGAGAGCGAATTCCTCACCGCCCGCGAACAGTACACCTACCGGCAAAGCGTGAAAATTGAAGAGCTCGACGCCGATGGCAACCCCCACGGCAAATACGAACTCATCTCCGACATCATTTTCAGCACCGATAAGAAGCGCTCTGAACGCGTCGTGCGCGCCCCGGTTTCCACGCTACAGAATATCTTGCTCACCCCGCAGGACGAGCAGGATCTGCGCAACGTTCAGCCCTTCGTGCTCAATTCCTCCGACATCGCCAAGTACGACGTGAAGTACTTACGCAAAGAGAACGCCGACGAAATTCCCTGCTATCTCTTCAGCGTAAAACCCAAGCAGTTGGTCAAAGGCGAGCGTTACTTCGAAGGCCAGATCTGGGTAGACGATCGCGATTTTCAAATCGTGAAAACTTTCGGCCAAGGCGTCGGTTACGAAAAGAAAAATTCGAACAATCGCTTCCCTAAGTTCGAAACCTACCGCCAGCAAATCGATGGAAAATACTGGTTTCCCGTCTATACTCATGCCGACGACGTGCTGCAATTCGAGCAAGCGCCGCAGCGCATCCGCATGACCGTGAAATACCAGAACTATAAGAAGTTCGGCGCTGAAACCACCATCACCTTCGGTGACGAAGTGAAGGATGAGACCAAGCCGGCGACGCCGCCACCGCCGAAGTGAGCGCTCAAACGCTAAGCTGAATACATGGCAGACACCAAAGTAACCGTGCTCGATAACGGGCTGATTCGTTTAGAAGGCGATTTTGAGATTTTCGATTCCGAAGGCAAGCCGTTCGGCCTAGCCGGACGAAAGGCCATCGGGCTCTGCCGCTGCGGCCAATCCATGAACAAGCCGTTTTGCGATGGCTCCCACGCGCGCACCGGTTTTCAGGACAAAGTAGTCGCGCGCGAACTGCCCCCGCCCAAACCGAAGGTCTAGTTCGCATTTTTCATTCACGCGTTTCCCAACTTTATTCTTCTGTTTCTTTGCACTGCTTTACAGCGTTTCCCCTCCTTCTGCTGGATTTCGGGCCACTACAATCCAGCCAGAAGGAGGTATAAAACAACTGGCTAATTTGATTTTGATTTTGAAACTGTTTCCGGTAATACTCGGGGCGGTTCAAGCGGTGGAAGCGGCGATTCCTCTTCCGTCCGCGGGAAAAGCGAAGCTCGATCTGGTGCTGGGCACGGTAAATGACGTTTACTCGTCCACGCAGCAGGTCACGCCGGAGATGCCGCTCGACCGGCTCACGGCGCTCGTCACCCAAACCGTGGCGCGTGTCGTGGCCACATTCAACGCGCTCGGCCTGTTCCGCAAGGCCTAAAGGCAGCAACTCATCCCAGAGCCGCGGTAGGCTCTGGGACATTTCCCTCCGCCCTAAAATTCGAACTTCAAGGCCAACTGCGCCTGGCGCGGCAAATATTGTGGGAATGTCGCAAAAATCCGTCCAGCCACGCCCGGGCAATCGACGCACGGATTCGGCTGACCCAGGTTCGTGTGGTTCGGCATGTTGAAGATCTCCGCCCGGAACTGCGCGTTTACCCTTTCCGTAATCTGAAAAGTCTTGAAGAAAGAAGTGTCCAATTGGGAGAAATTCGGTCCTACAAGCCGGTTGCGGCCCACGGAACCGAACTGCCCCTTCTGCGGCCGCCGCCACGGGCCGATAGTCTGCCCGTTGGCAGTAAGTGGGTTATTCGTGCCCGTTGTGGCGAACCACCCATATTGACCTGGCGAGTCTACTGAATAGTCACCTACAAGGTCTGGCCGGCACCATCCGGTATCGCGGTCTGAGTTACAGTCGCGATAACTCGGAGTAAACGTCAGGCCACTCATCCAGGAGAATAATCCGTTGATTTGCCAGCCACCTAAGGCAGCATCCACCAGACGGGATGCATTCGATAAATAGCGCTTACCCTTGCCGAACGGCAGTTCATACAACGAAGTGAACAAGAATACGTGAGCGCGCGAATTGTTCGATATGCCGTAAGACAGCTTCGCATCCTGATTGAAGTAAGTGTTGGTATAGTTCAGCGTCTTCGACCACGTGTAATGCGACAGCAAAGAAATGCCGCTCGCAAAACGCTTCTCTATCTTTGTTTGAAGCCCGTTGTAGTTATTGCTCGCATCGCTCCCGTAATACCGCAAATTCTGCGACCATCCGAACTTCTGGAAGAACGGTCTGCGCTGGTTCGTTGTAAGAGTGCCGAAGCCCTGGATGGTGGGCTGATTCGAATCGTAATCGCCACCGTCACCGGCGAAAACGTGCGTTCCCTTGTTCCCCACATAGGCAATCTCAAACGACATGCTGCTGGCAAGCTGCCGCTGGATGGTGAAGTTCCAGGCATCCACCGTGGGCAGGCGCAGCCGGTTCGGAAGCGCAAAAGGCGTCACACCGTTCGGCAGCAGAGGCCGCCCGTTCGGGCCTTTCGGCTGCGAGTTGAGAATGGCCGCCGGGCTCAAAGACGTGGGTCCGTTGTCCAGCGTAAATACCGAATCGAAATTGTTAGAGGGGTTCAATGTTTGAATCCCCAGAACGGGCAGATTCTGCGTCACGTTGTGTCCGAAGACGGAACCGAATACGCCAAGATCGTACCCGCGTCCGTAACCGGCGCGCACGACAGTCTTCGGAGTAACCTGATAGGCGATTCCAAGCCGTGGCGCGATATTCGTCAAGCTGCCTTGCACGTTTAAATCGAGCCCGACGCCCTGCGAGCCGGCAACCAGAACTTCACCGGTGTTCAGATCCACGAAGCCGCCTTTACCCGCGCCGTTCACGGTTTGCGGACGATAAATTTCCCACCGAACGCCGTAATTGACCGTGAGTTTCTGATTCACGCGCCAGGTATCCTGGCCGAAAAAGAACCAGCGATTCTGGGTTTCCTTGGCGTCATTCACATCGCTCACGTACCGCTGGAAAGAACTGACGTCGCCCAGAAGCAAGCCAGCCAGGCCGGAGCCGCCGCCACTAGGACCTTGGGTCCGTTCGGCGGCAAAGGTCAATTGCCCGGAGCGGTGTTGATCGCTGGGCACGCGCAGGTTGTGCGCCTGACGGATATCCGCCCCGAATTTGAAGGTGTGATTTCCCTTGATCTTGGTCCAGTTATTCACGAACTGAAACTGGTTTTCATTCTGATCGAGCGGGCAGTTGCAGCCGTTGACGCCCAGCGCGGAACCGGCGCGGAATAAGTTATTGCCATATCCATTTACGAAGAACGCCGGCATGTCCGACGTGAAATCGTTATTGTTCAGGCCGGGAATGCCAAGGCCTTTCGCGGGATTCGTCCCCAACGTGTCGGGAGTTACAAACACCTTGTAGCGAAAGTAGCCGAAGCGAAAATCCGTTAGTAAGTCGGGGCGCACGGTGTAATCGAACCCGGCGGCGATACTATGATTCCGGGAATCGGATACGCCGGCGAAGGCGCTGGTGCCCCCGCCGGGTTCGAACCCCGGCCCGACAGCTAAGCCAAACGCGCCCGGCGCCGTGGTCTTGAACTGGGCCAGACTATAACGGCCGAAGAGGTGGATCTTCTCATTCAGATAATGATCCACGCGGGTGTTGAATTGATCCTCGTTCGATTTCACGCTGCCCGAACCGGCATAGTTCGGTTGATCGAGCGCGGCCGTCACATTGGGTAATGGCACCAGCGCGAGCAGTTTCTGCGCCTGCGGAGAAAGCCGGTTCGAAGGGATGATGTTCCCGGGAAACTGGGTGCGCCCCGCCAATGTGGTGCTGCTCTTGGGGTCGAAGATATTCACGTTCAAGGCGCTCAAGTCACCGCTGCGCTCCGCCGCGGAAGGAACGCGTAACAGCACGCTGCCGCCAATATTTCTGCGGGTACCCTGATAATCTCCGAACGCGAAAAGCTTGTTATGCCTGATGGGCCCGCCGAGGGAGCCGCCGAACTGGTTCCATTGGGTAATCGGAATCAACCTTCCGTTCGAGCCGAAAATGGGCCGCGCTTGCGTAAACGGATTTCGCGCCTGGATATGATCGTTGCGCATATACTCGAACGCGCTGCCATGGTACTGGTTCGTGCCCGACTTAGTCTGAGCGCTCACCACGCCTGCCGACGCCGTTCCAAACTCAGCGTCATAGTTAGCCGTAGTTACTTTAGCTTCCGTCACCGATTCCAAAGTAGGATTGATGACAATCCACCCCAGAACGGCATCGTGATTGTCCGTCCCGTCGAGTAAGTGCGAGGTACCGGCAAAGCTCTGGCCATTCACCAGCATGCGATACGAGCCCTGCGGATTCTCCGCCGAAGCAGCCGTCAAGCTAGTCGGCTGCGGGACAATTCCCGGTGTGAGTAGCTGGAACGTTGTGAATCGCCGCCCCAGGATAGGTAGGCTGGCCACCGTCTTCGAACTCCAGGTGGAGGCAACGTCACTACGTTCCGTTTTGAGCAGCGAAGCTTCGGCGCTCACTTCCACCGTCTGAGTCACGTCGCCGACTTGCAGCCGCGCCTCCAGCCTGGTCTCGGAATCGACCGACACGCCGACCTTGTCGAGCAGAAAGCCCTGGAAGCCGGGCGCCTCCACATGGACACGATAAGTACCGGCGATGAGATAACGCTGCGTGAAATTACCGGAATCGTTGGTCGTGGTATTGCTGGCAACGTCGCGGCCGATGTCGGTAATAATGACTTTGGCCCCGGCAATCGGCGCACCCGAAGGATCCAGCACCGTCCCGACAATACTGCCATAAACGGCTTGCGCGCTTACACGATCTGAACAGACCAGCAGCAACAAGGCTGCGAAAATCCACGTGAATTTTGGCACGCGTTCACTTTTATCCCTTTAAGATTGGAATGTCAACAGAAAGTGAAATTTTTGGGAATTAAATTGGCGGCACGCCGAATCCGTCCATTCCTCCGGCGCGGCGTGTCACCATAAGATGAGGCATTTTTCTGTTGGTGAATCGAACGTTATTCGCGGTGCTGGCTGCGCTGGAATTGGGCTGCATTGGGAGCGTCTCTCTTTCAGCCGGGCGGCGTCCGCATCTGAAGGACGCGGCGCAGGCGGCGCTTACGTTCCAGTCCCCTGCGGCGAATCAGACGGTCGGCGGAACCGTTCATCTGGCGCTGAGTGGTGATTTTTCCAGCGTCGCCGCTGTCGAATATCGCCTTGGAAATTACCGGCTCTCGAAGCAGACTCGCGCGCCGTTTTCTTTCGATTGGAACTCCGCGCTGGCGTCCGATGGTTCCAGCCAAATCACCGCCGTTGCGCGGGACCTGCTGGACAACGTGGTCTACGAAGCTAGTCAGCCGGTGAAAATCCAGAACTATGGCAACACCGCGGAGCTGCTCAATAATCCGTTCAGCCGCGTCGTGAGCGGCGGCGTGCCCCTGACTCTGCACGCCATCGATACGAAACATTTTCCGGCGTACTGGCAGGTTTTCGTCGACGGCGATTTGGCTGCGCTGCGCTTTACCGATCAGAACGCGAGCAATGAAGCCACCATCTCGCAGGTGCTGGATACGACCAAGTATGCGAATGGCCCTCACGAATTTCACTTCGCGTTCCACAGTAACGATTACGGCGTGGCGAACCCGGCCGGCGGCAATTTGGATTTCCGCGGCGGTGTAACGCAGATGGTGCAGTTCGATAACGCGCGCAGTTATATGGAGCCGCTCGCGAACTCGTTGCATGTTTACGCTGCGCCAGGGCAGACGGTGGCGCTCGGTTGCAGGCGGATGTATACGAATCTGGAAACCGATGCTTGCCATTCGCCGCAATATACTTCGGCCGATACGTCAATTGGGACGGTGGACGCGGCCGGCACGTTCTCCGCTCTCGCCGAAGGCTTCACCACCGTGACGCTGACCGAAGACGACCGCATCACCAAGGTACGCGTGTGGGTGAAGAGCGATGCCGGTGTGCCGCACTTCACCGGCGCGGGCGGAATGTCCACCAGGTATGTGGCGGGGCAATCCTTATTTGTGATTGCGCCCTTTTTGCTGGAGCCGCAACTGCTCCGGCAGGACCCCACTCTGCTGGCGGAGGTGAAGCGCGCGGGCGTGAACACGTTGAGCCGCGGCTTCTACCAGAACGTGCAGGACGTGAAGACTCTGTACTCGGAGTGGAAGCAGGGCTATGACGCGAACGTGGCGCCGGATTGGGAGTTCGCGCGCGCCAACGGTTTTCACGTGCTGCCGGCGGGCGACGATGTGGCGCGAAATATTGGGACCGAAGGTTGGCGTACGCTGAACTGGCCTTACGGAAAGCAGGCCGTTCAGTACGCGATTCAGAAGCTGGTGGAAAGCGGCGTTGCAATCTCAGTGGACATGCTGGATGAGAGCAGTGGTTTCTGGGGCGCGAACCCGCTGCCGCCCGGCAAGATTGGCGCGGCGCACGCCATTCAGTTCATCAATTGCGATACCGGCAAGTGCCGCGTAAGTTGGCCGGAGATTGGGTCGAACCAGTTCCACGATTCCGTAAACAACGGGCTCACCTTTATCCTCACCGGCGATCCGCAGCTTGCGACGCCGCCGGGCCAGTTTTATACTGTCGGCAACGTCACCGGCATTGGGTTCGATTTTACGAGCGCGACGCCCGTGACGGGCAGCTTCAATTCCAGCCTGGAATTCCAGTGGTTCGCCCGCAAAAACACGTGTTCGGGCGCACCCTGCACGCCGCCCGTTCTAAACGATGCGCTGGCGATCATCGCCAGTTGGGTTCGGTTGGGCAACTTCACTTTGCCGATGAGTTGGCCCCCAGCAGGAGTCGCACTGCCCTCAGCGCAGGCCAACTGGATGGGCCGGGGCAGCGTGAGCGATTACGCCTCGCACTATTGGGATTCGAACCAGCAGAGGAACACTTACATTTTCGGCAAAGGCGTGCGCGAAACATCGAATTCCATGCTGACCGCCTTCTATGACCGGCAACCCTGGATGCAGCAGAACCGCCCGCAGCTGATGCTGCAAAGCATGTCGGGTACGAATTACACCAAGAATTCGCCTTCGGGGACGGACGGCTACAACCCGCCGCTGGACGAGTTGCAGCACACGGGCATCGTTCCGAAAGCCGTGGTGAGCGGCATGATGTCGGCGGCTGCCGCGGGGAACGTTGGTGTGCGCCTTTATCAGTTCGAGACGGCCTACGATCATGTGGCGAATACGAAGCAGGGTCCGGGCGGAGGCGGAATTCAGACCGGCGCGGCGCCATTCGTTGGCGAGGTGAAGAACTGGCAAGCCATGGCCTATGGCGCGAACGTTCTCACCAAAGTGCTGCAGCCTTATCTGCTGGGGACCGCGCTCAGCAGTCCGGCATACGGCCGCAACCTGATAACGGCCGCGCGCGATAGTGGACAGGGCCGCATGCTGATGGTGGTGAACGCCTGGGATGGCGCGCGCCAGGTAACGATTGATTTCACGCCCTACAAGGCTGCGTTCGGAGCGGTGCGTTACCGCGTGAACGATACGGGCATTCGCACTGTCGCGATGCTGAACGCCAGCGCCGACACACTGACGCTGGAAGCTGGCGAAACGGTGGCTTACGTGTTCAGCTCCGCGCCTCCACTGGACGCGGTTGCCTTCTCCTTTCCGGATGCCCAAGGCGTGCCCGTAGCCCTCCGCTATGGCTATGTGGAGAAGGGCGACGTGGAAGCTTTCGGCGAACCGGTGGAGTGTACGAACGGCTGTACGGTGGCCGTAGACAGGTCACTGGGCGATGTGTACTACCAGTGGTCTTTAGCGGACGGGTGCGGCGCGCCGGCCCCGGTGAGTCCATTGACCCTGATGGGCACGGAAAAGACTTACCGGATTCAAGTGGGCCAGCGACACCGCCCGAAAGCTTGTCTCTAAGTTGAGCTCTAGCCGTTTACTTTCGCGGCGAGTTCTTTGCTCGGTTTGAAGCCTACTGCTTTGCGCGCGGCGATCTCAATGGCTTCTCCAGTCTTGGGATTGCGGCCGGTGCGGGCTTTCTTGTCCTTCGAGGAGAAGCTGCCGAAGCCGCGTAGGTCCACTTTCTCGCCCTTTGAAAGGGCTTCGCCCATGTGTTCCAGAACGGCATCGATCACCACTTCCAGATCCTTTTTCGTGTGTCCGGAGGTGTTCGCAACGGCTTCAATGAGTTGAGTCTTAGTCACCGGTTTAGTATAACGCGTGGAAAACGCCGCTTCGGGTATGGACCTGGACAGGCGAACCGAAAAGGGCGGTGAGCTTTTCATCGGTGAGCGCTTCCGCCTTGGGCCCGTCAAAAAAGACCTGGCCATCCTGAATCATCACGACCCGTTCAATTTCGGGAATGATGTCCTGCAGCGTGTGGGTGACCAGCACGATACTCTTGCCGCCCTGAGCGATTTGGCGCATGGCGGCGTGCAACATGCGCATGGCGTGAAGGTCAAGACTGTTGGTGGGTTCATCGAAGATGAGCGTGTGCGGATTGTGTACCAGGGCGCGGCCGATGAGGAAGCGGCGCGCTTCACCGGACGACATTTCCGATACATTGCGCGCGGCCAGATGTTCCACTTCCAGAAATCGGATAATCTTGTCCGCTTCTGCATCCATCTGCGGAGTGACCAGATGATAAGGCCAGAGTCCGACGCTTGCGAAGAACCCGGAGAGCACGGTTTCGCGGCCTGTATAATCGCGCGAACACGCCAGCATCCAGTCATTGGTGACGATGCCCAGGTGATTGCGCAGCTCGAAAATGTTCCAGCGCTCACGGCCCAGAATCTGCAGGCGTGAGCCTTGCAGCGGATAGCATTCGCGCGTGATGGCTTTGATGAACGTGGATTTGCCGGAGCCGTTGGGGCCCAGAATGGCCACGTGTTCGCCCTGCGCGATGCGGAGCGAAAAATCGCGCAGGACGGTTCGCTCCCCGCGCATGAGGGTGACGTTCTGAAACTCGATGAGGGGCGAACTCAGGAGTTCATTCCGCTGGCGAGATAGCCGCCATCGACGGCAATGCAGTTTCCGGTGATGAAGCTGGCGGCATCGGAAGCCAGCAGGACAGCGGCGCCGACCAACTCTTCCGCTTTGCCCCAACGCTTCATGGGAGTGCGCAGCAGGAATTCGCGCCCGCGGTCCGTTCCGTCCAGCAGCGCGGCGTTGAGATCTGTACGGAAGACGCCGGGAGCGATAGCGTTCACGTTGATGCCGACGCGCGCCCACTCGATGGCCAGGCTCTTGGTGAGCGAGAGCACGGCGGCTTTCGAGGCGGCGTAAGCGGCAACTTCATAGAGCGCGAGGAACGAACTAAGCGAGGCGATGTTGATGACGCGCGCGCGCCCGCTTGCAACCAGCGGCTCATAGAACGATTGGCAACAGCGCAACATGCCGGTCAGGTTCGTATCCATGATGTCGGCCCATTCGGCTTCAGAGACGTCCTTGGTGGGAGTGCGTTTGGTCTTACCGGCGGCGTTGACCAGAACGTCCACGCGGCCAAATTCCTTGACGACGGCATCGCGGAAGAGATCGATGGATTCGCGCTTGCCGACATCGAAGGCATGCCGGATGGTCTTGCGCCCGAGCGCTTCGATTTCAGAGGCCACCTGATCGATCTGTGCCTCTCTTCGGCCGGAGACGATGACGTGCGCGCCAGCTTCCGCCATGCCGAGCGCGATGGCGCGGCCCAGCCCGGAGGTGCCGCCCATCACGACTGCTATGCGCCCGGTGAGGTCTGTGTGGTTTTTGATGTGAGCCATTGATTGAAGTTACCGTGGAACAGTGTATCCACATCGCGATGGATTTCGGCGGCGGTGACGGTGCGGCCATCGAGCGCGAGCGCGGTGTAAGCCTCTTCCAGCGCATCCACCATCACGCGCCGCGTGTGCGCCCATTTGTAAATTACCTGCTCCAGGATGCGCGCGTCGGAGTGTTGCGGAATGAAGCTGGTGCCCAACAGTTCGATGCGCTCACGCGTGATTTCTGAGACGATGGACGGGTTGTTCAGGAACCACCAGCAGCCGAACGGCAGCAGGTTGCTGAACTTGCGCGCGGCCACGCAGAGGCCATGCTGATTTTCGCGCGCCAGCATGCTGACCAGGAACCGGTTGTCTGGATTTTCCAAGCAGATGCGTTCGACCACCGCAGGATCGGCCTGACCGAGCGAATCGCCTGCGTCGCCCAGCGCCGGGTGGACGCGCTTGCGGACGCCGATCATCATGGCGAAGGGAAGCTTGTGGGCGCGGCATGTGGGCAGAATCACATCGCGCAGCATCTGTCCGCGAAGCGAATCCTCCGGGTACGTAAACGAGGGCGGAAGAGAAACCGCCAGGTACAGCGGGTTCATGCGTGCGATCCAGCGATCGAGAAAATCGCGAGAGCCGGTGATGCCTCCCAGGTTGACGCTGGCCGAAGCATCGTTCAAAAGCGGATCGATGCGGAGGGCGGCGTGGAACATGGGGTCATGCGGGAAGCCGCGTTCCCACACAGCGCGCTCGGTAGGATCGAATGGATCGTTCGTCATTACGCATTCAGTGATTCCGGCAAGCCGAAACACGTTCTTTACGTGCTGGCGCGCGTCTTGTGAGCGGAAGAATTCGCGAGCCTGGTTGAGGTTCGGCGCGGAGGTATCTAGCCCAAAAGCGTTCAGAACGCCGACGACGCCGCGGCATGCTTCAGAAATGGGCGACCGCTCGACAAAGAGCAGGCGCCAGATGTGATCGGCCTGCTGAGTTTTGGTTAACGAGAAGAACTCAGCGGGCTTCAGCGAACAGTAGCGAAACTGTTCGGCAACCAGGTAGTGATAGGTGACCAGCTCATCGATTCCCCAGAGCTGAATCGATGAACCGAAATCCGGCGTAAAGAGGTGTGTATGAAGGTCAGCCGCTTGGGTCGATTGAACTACTTTTTCAATGAGTTCACGCATCAACCCAAGAGTCTACCGTATTTGCGTGAAGCGGTTCATGCACGCGTACGTGCAGGAGGCGGCGGCGCGGAATTTCGCGAAGGTGGAGGCGTGTCGCCCGGAAGCCCGTTCGTGGGATCGATGCGGATCAGGCCGAGCACGCGACGCAATTCGAGCTCGATATTGTCTCGAATATCTGGGTTTTCTTTCAGAAATTGCTTGGAATTTTCGCGGCCCTGGCCGATTCTATCGCCTTTATAACTGAACCAGGAGCCGCTTTTCTCAACCAGATTTTGCGCCACGCCAAGATCGAGAATGTCACCTTCGCGCGAAATGCCTTCACCGTAAACGATGTCGAATTCAGCTTCGCGGAAAGGCGCGGCCAACTTGTTTTTCACAACCTTTACCTTGGTGCGATTGCCAACCACCGTATCGCCATCTTTAATCGCCGCGATGCGACGGATATCGATACGGACCGAGGCGTAGAATTTCAGCGCGCGGCCGCCGGTGGTGGTTTCGGGACTGCCGAACATGACGCCGATTTTTTCGCGGATCTGATTGATAAAAATGAGGCAGGTTTTCGATTTCGAAACCATGCCGGTAAGCTTTCGCAGTGCCTGCGACATCAGGCGTGCTTGCAGGCCCATGTGGCTATCGCCCATTTCGCCATCGAGTTCGGCTTTGGGCACCAATGCCGCAACCGAATCCACGACCAGTACATCGATGGAGCCGGAGGCGATCAGCGCGCTTGTGATTTCAAGAGCCTGCTCGCCGTAATCGGGTTGCGACACCAGCAGGTTGTCGACATCGACGCCTAACTTGCGGGCATAAATAGGGTCCAGCGCGTGCTCGACGTCAATAAACGCAGCCATGCCACCCATCTTTTGGGCTTCCGCGATGGCCTGCAAAGCGATGGTGGTTTTGCCGGAAGACTCCGGCCCGTAAATCTCGCAAATGCGCCCGCGAGGAAAGCCGCCGGTGCCGAGCGCCGCGTCAACGGCAATGGAACCGCTGGAAATTACAGAGACTGGCACGATCGCCTCTTTCGAACCTAAACGGAGGATTGAGCCCTTGCCGAACTGCTTCTCAATCTGGCCAAGAGTAGCTTCCAGGGCCCGCGATCGCTCTTTTTCATCCATGGTGTTTCGATTGTAGCCGCTTTCTTTTATTTTCGCCATATGTTCGCCCCACAAAAATGGGTAAACTAGCGGAATGCCCGACCCGACACCCGGCCTTCAATCCTTCGAAGCCGGCCTGGATGAACTGGAGAGTGTGGTGCGGCAGCTTGAGGCGGGGGATCTGCCGCTCGAGAAATCGATTGAGCTGTTCGAAGCGGGCATGGTGTTGAGCGAGCGCTGCCGGCGGCAGTTGTTGGATGCGGAAACGAAGGTGGAGATGCTGGTGCGGCGCGAGGGCAAGATGCAGGCTGAGCCGTTTCGTCCGGAAGGACGCGCGCAGCAGTGACGTTAGCCGATTACCTGAAGACGCAGCAGGCGCGTGTGGATGCCGAGATTGACCGGCTGGCGCCGCCGGAGACGGTGGAGCCGAAAACGATTCATCGCGCGATGCGCTACAGCCTGATGGCGGGGGGCAAGCGCATTCGGCCGGTGCTCTGCCTGGAAGCCGCGCAGACCATCGGAAACACGGGCGAAGGCGTGCTGGCGGCTGCGTGTGCGCTGGAATTCATCCATACTTATTCGCTGATTCACGATGATTTGCCAAGCCTGGATAATGACGATTTCCGGCGCGGCAAGCCCACCTGCCACAAGGTGTTCGGGGAAGCGATGGCGATCCTGGCGGGCGATTCGCTGTTGACGCTGGCGTTTCAAGTGTTGGCGGAGCTGAGCGGCGTGCCGGCGGAATCGCGAGTGGCCATGTTGCGGGAATTGGCGCGAGCCTCGGGCACGGTGGGTGGCATGATCGGTGGGCAGGTGGCTGATATCGAGGGCGAAGGACAGCCGCCCGATGCTGAGTTGCTGGACCGTATTCACCGTGCAAAGACGGGCGCGCTGTTATGTGCGAGCGTTCGCATTGGCGCGATTTATGCGGGGGCGTCAGAGGCGGAGATTCGCTCGCTAACCGCATACGGTGAGCACGTCGGCCTCGCGTTTCAGATTGTGGACGACATTCTGGATGTGGAAGAAAGCTCTGAGGCGCTGGGCAAGACGGCGGGCAAGGATGCCGATCAGGGCAAAATCACGTTTCCCGCAGTGTATGGCCTGGAAACATCGCGCACCATGGCGCAGACGGAATGCGCGGCGGCACATGCGGCCATTTCGGGGTTCGGGGCCAGGGCGCAACGCCTGCGTGAGATTGCCGACATGATTGTGTACCGTAAGTCTTGAACGTTGCGGGCAAACAGCGGCTGGATTTAGCGATGGTGGCGCGCGGCTTGGCAGAGAGCCGCGAAAAAGCACAGGCCCTGATCATGGCAGGAAGCGTGATGGTGAAAGGCCAGAAGGCAGCGAAGCCCGGCCAGACCGTTGAGGCCGATGCCGGGATTACGGTGGCTGCGGCGCCGCGCTACGTTTCGCGCGGCGGGCTAAAGCTGGAAGCGGCCTTGCGCGAGTTCGCGGTGGACCCCGCTGGGCAGGTGTGCCTGGATGTTGGGGCCTCAACCGGCGGCTTTACCGATTGCCTGTTGCAACATGGCGCGCTGCGTGTTCATGCCATCGACGTAGGCACGAACCAACTGGATTACCGGCTGCGCACCGACCCGCGCGTACGTCGCAAGAGCACCGGAACGCGCGCGAGTTAGTGGCGGCGGATATCGGTGAGCTTGTCGAACTGCTGGTGTGCGACGTAAGCTTTATTTCGGTGACCCTTCTTTTGCGCGCGCTGGTTCCGCTGCTGACTCCGGCGGGGCGCATGATTATTCTGGTGAAGCCGCAGTTCGAAGTAGGCAAGGGGCAAGTGGGCAAGGGCGGCATTGTGCGCGACGCGGCGCTGCATGTGTCGGCGTGCGCGAAGGTGGAACAGGCGGTGCGATCCGCAGGCTACGAAACGGCCCTGATGCCGAGCCCGATTGAGGGCACTGAAGGCAACAAGGAGTTTCTGCTCTATGGCCACCATTAAGACGGTTGGAATTTTTTCGAAGCCGAAAGTGCCGGCGGCGGTGGAGCTGGTGCCTCGCGTGGTGGAGTGGTTGACAAGCCACGGCATCGAGACGCGCTGCGATCACGACACGTGCGTTTATCTGGGCAGCACCGGCGGCTTGAGGCGCGACGATGTCCCCGAGGGCTGCGATTTGGTGATGGTGATGGGCGGCGATGGAACGCTGCTCTCCGCGGCCCGGGCCATTGCGGGGCGAGAGATTCCGCTGTTCGCGGTGAACTTGGGTGGCTTGGGCTTTCTGACCGCGATTACGAAGGAAGAACTGTTTCCTGAGTTAGAGCGCGCGCTGCGAGGGGAGCATCGAATCGGCAAGCGCAAGCTGCTGCATGTGGATTTGATTCGCGGCGGGCGTGCCGTTGCGACATACGAAGCACTGAACGATGTGGTGATCACCAAAGCGTCGATTGCGCGCATGATCGATCTGGAAACGTTCGTGGACGGGATGTTCGTTTGCGCTTACAAGGCCGATGGGCTGATTGTTTCGACGCCGACGGGATCGACCGCTTACTCGCTATCGGCGGGGGGACCCATTATCTATCCCACGGTGGCGGCGGTTTGTATTACTCCGATCTGCCCGCATACGTTGACAAACCGGCCGGTGATTGTGAATTCTTCAAGCGTGATTTCCGTGCTGTGCCGCGCCGAGGATGCTTCGGGTTTTTTGACGATCGATGGGCAGGTGGGCGAGCCGCTGCATGAGAACGATCGCATTGAATGCAGCAGTTCGCAGCATGAGCTGCACTTGGTACGGCCTCCGCAGCAGAAATTTTTCGATGTGCTCAGGCAGAAGCTGAAGTGGGGTGAACGCTAGTATGATGAGACTGGTATGACCGATTTCCAATTGCTGACGCTCTCCATGTCGGTGATCATTCCGCTATCTTTCCTGATTTACAGCAATAGCCGGATTAATGAGGCGAAAGAAACTCTGCGCGCTGAGCTTCAGGCTATGCGAGCGGACTTACGGGCAGATAATCAGGATTTGCGCAATCGGCTGGACCGCATTGAAGATACGATGACGCGTTTGCTGGCTGATATGGATCGGCGTCTGGCGAAGCTAGAGACTCGCTAGCTGTTCTTCGTATTTCGCGATTGCCGGCTCTTGTTTTAAAATCCAACCGAGCTCATCCACGCCGTCCAGCATACATGCCTTGCTGAATGCGTCCACCGGAAATTCCACCTGGAACCCATCGGGCAGCGTCAGCATTTGCGATTGCAGATCCACTTTCAGCACCGCATCGTCCGGCATAGCAAACAGCCGTGCATGAATCTCCGGCGAAACCACAATAGGCAGCAGAGAATTTTTGAGCGAGTTGCCGGTGAAGATATCGGCGAAGCTGGTGCTGATCACGGCACGGAAACCGAACTGCGTGAGCGCCCACGGGGCATGTTCGCGGGAGCTGCCGCAGCCGAAATTATCGCCCGCCAGTAAGATGTGCCTGCCCTGCCCTTCAGAACGGTTCAGGATGAACTCGGGGTTGGGCGAACCATCGGGAAGATAGCGCCAGTCGTTGAAGAGCTGCTTATCCAGGCCCTCCTTGGATGTGGTCTTCAGGAAGCGCGCGGGAATGATCTGGTCCGTGTCGATGTTGTTGATCGACATACGAACCACTTTGCTTTCGAAAGGAACAAATGGCTTCACATCATCCTCCTGACGTCGGTAACGACGCCTGTAACGGCGCTGGCGGCGGCGGTGAGCGGGCTGGCGAGGAACGTTCTGCCGCCTTTGCCTTGCCGCCCTTCAAAATTGCGATTGCTGGTGGAGACCGAATATTCACCGGGCTGCAGCATGTCGCCATTCATGGCGATACACATGGAACAGCCAGGTTCGCGCCACTCACAACCGGCGGCGCGGAAAATTTCGGGCAGCCCTTCGGCTTCGGCCTGGCGCTTCACTTCCTGCGAGCCGGGGACTACCAGCACCCGCGTGGTGGGGTTCACTTTGCGGCCTTTCAGAATGCCTGCGGCGCTGCGCAAATCGGAAATGCGGGAGTTGGTGCAGCTGCCGATGAACACAACATTCACCGCGTGGCCGAGGATGGGCTTGCCACCTTCCAGGCCCATGTAGCGCAGAGCCTTTTCGACGCTCTCGCGCTCCCGCGGGTCGCTGATGGCGGCAGGGTCGGGGAGCGCGCCGGTGATGGGCACGCCCATACCGGGGTTGGTGCCGTACGTGATCATGGGCTCGATCGCGGCGGCGTCCATGGAGAGCGAATGATCGAAGACGGCTCCTTCATCGGTAGGCAGTTGCTTCCATCGTGCCAGGGCGCGTTCCCACGCGGCGCCTTTGGGCGTGAATTCGCGGCCAGCCAGATATTCGAACGTATTGTCGTCAGGCGCGATCATGCCGGCGCGCGCTCCGCCTTCAATCGACATATTGCAGACAGTCATGCGCTGCTCCATGGTAAGGGCGCGAATGGCGGAACCGGAGTATTCGAATACGCAGCCGGTGCCGCCGCCGATGCCGATGCGGGCAATCAAATTGAGGATGATATCTTTGGCGGTGACGCCCGCGTTGAGCGGCCCATCCACCTGCACCTGGAACGTTTTCGAAGGGCGCTGGAGCAGGCACTGCGTGGCCAACACCTGTTCCACTTCGCTGGTGCCGATGCCGAAAGCAAGAGCCCCGAAAGCGCCGTGCGTAGCCGTGTGGGAATCGCCGCAGACCACGGTCATGCCGGGCTGAGTGGCTCCGTATTCGGGCCCGATCACGTGCACGATGCCCTGCTGCGAACTATGCACTCCGAAACATTGGATGCCGAAATCGAGGCAGTTCTGTTCCAACTGCCGCAGCTGATTCGCCGCGATCTTGTCCAGGATGGGAAGTGAGCGGTCGCTGGTGGGGATGCTGTGGTCCGCCGTGGCCAGCGTGCGGTCAGGGCGCCGCACTTTGAGGTTGCGTTCGCGCAGGCCGGAAAATGCCTGCGGCGATGTTACTTCATGGACTAAGTGAAGATCGATGTAGAGAAGCGTGGGCGCTCCGGGCTGCTGAAGCACTACGTGGTTATCCCACACCTTCTCTATGATTGTTCTGGGTTTCATAAGTATAAGTTAACGGTCGAGCAATGAGCAGATAGCATCGCCAACCTGTCCGGTGGTTGCCGTGCCTTTCAAATCGGGAGTCACATTTCCGCTTTCGAGCACCGCTTCCATGGCGCTATTCACACGCGCGGCGTCTTCTTTCAGGCCGAAACTGTATTCCAGCATGGCGGCCACGGAGCCGATGGCGCCAAGCGGATTCGCTTTGTTCTGGCCCGCAATATCCGGGGCAGAGCCGTGAACGGGCTCGTAAAGGCCGGTCCAAACACCGGAAGGCTTGCGCTCACCTAGCGAGGCGCTGGGCAGCATACCGATGGAACCGGCAAGCACCGCGCCCTCATCGCTCAAAATGTCGCCGAACAAGTTTTCCGTGAGGATAATGTCAAAGCGCTTCGGATTCAGCACTAACTGCATGGCGCAGTTATCGACGAGTAAGTGGTCCAACGTTACATCCGGATGATTCTGGCCTACCTCAATCACCACCTTGCGCCATAACTGGGAATTTTCCAGCACATTCGACTTATCGACGGAAGTTACTTTTCTGCGGCGTTGGCGCGCCAGATGAAACGCCATGTGGGCCACGCGTTCAATTTCAGGGCGCGTATACACCATCGTATTCACCGCGCGTTCCTCCGCGCCGGTACCGCTGATGCCGCGTGGGGTGCCGTAATAGATGCCGCCAGTTAGTTCGCGGACGATGATCATATCCGTACCATCCACCAGATGATTCTTCAGCGGCGAGGAATCCAGCAGCGGCGCGTAAGTGCGCACCGGCCGCAAATTGGCATAAACGCCCATCGCCTTTCGAATGCCCAACAAGCCACGTTCCGGGCGCTTTTCGGGCGGCGCGTCGTCAAACTCTGGCAGGCCAACCGCACCCAGAAGAGTGGCGTCGGCGTGCGATGCGGCCTCTGCGGTCGCAGGCGGCAGTGGGGTGCCTGTCTTGTGAATCGCAATACCGCCTAGCAGCCCTTCCTCCAGGTGCAGAGTGTGCCCACCCTGTTTCAGCACCGTCTGCAAAACCCGCACTGCTTGCTGCGTTACTTCCGGCCCGATGCCGTCACCGGGCAACACCAAGACTTTGAATGTCAACTGGCCGCGACTCCCAGACCGGCCTTCGCCGGGTCACGCATGGTGGCGATCAGCGCCACAATTTCTTCGTCCATAATTCCTTTTTTGCGGTCCGCCAAAGAGGTGAACTCCGCATAGATGATATCGAGTTCTTCGCGAGTGAGCGCCAGGTTCAGCTCCACGCAGCGCTGCGAAAGGGCATGGCGACCGCTGTGCTTTCCCAGCACCAGTTTGCCTTCAGGCACGCCCACAGTACGCGGGTCGATAATTTCGTAAGTGCTCTTTTCCTTGAGGTAGCCATCCTGGTGAATGCCTGCTTCGTGCGCGAAAGCGTTACGGCCCACAATGGCTTTGTTCGGCTGCGGCCCGAAGCTGATGATGGAACTGATCAATTGACTTGTGGCGTAAAGGTGTTCGGTGTGGATGCCGGTGGTATAGGGATAACGATCTTTGCGGGTCTTCATCACCATGACAATCTCTTCGAGCGAACAGTTACCCGCGCGTTCGCCAATGCCGTTGACGGTGCATTCCACCTGACGGGCGCCAGCCTGAACGGCAGCCAGTGAATTGGCGACAGCCAGGCCAAGATCGTCATGGCAGTGTACGCTGACCACGGCGGAATCGCCCAGCGCTTCCACCACACGGCCGATTAGCGCACCGTATTCATCGGGCGTCGAATAGCCGACGGTATCGGGAATGTTCACCGTACGAGCGCCGGCCGCCACCACCGCGCGAGACACTTCAATCAGATAATCGGGGTCGGTACGCGCGCCGTCTTCGGCGGAAAATTCCACGTCGTCCACATGGCGGCAGGCAAGTTCGACGGCGGCAACCGCACTATCCAGCACCTGCTGGCGGGAGCGCTTGAGCTTGTACTTCAGGTGAATGTCACTGGTCGCGATGAAGGTATGGATGCGGGGGCGCTTGGCATTGCGAAGCGATTGCGCGGCGCGTTCCACATCACCGGTTGTAGACCGGGCAAGCGCGGCCACCTGCACCCACGGAAATTCCCGGCTGATGGCGTCCACGGCTTCGAAATCGCCCTCGGAGGCGATGGGGAAGCCGGCTTCCATGATGTCGACGCCCAGTTCCACAAGCTTCCTTGCGATCTGCAGCTTTTCGGGAACCGTCATGCTGCAGCCCGGGGATTGCTCGCCATCCCGGAGCGTTGTATCGAAAATCCAAACTCGATCTTTCATGGCTTCTCGCTTCACACCTTTCCCAAGCCTATGCCCAACTGGCTCATTACGCAAATTTATTCTATTCGAGATAGGTATAAGCCGAACGCTGATTATTTTCCGATGCAGAACGTGCTGAAAATACGGTTCAGTATGTCGTCGGCGGTAGTGGCGCCGGTGATGGCGTCCACGGGCGAAAGCGCGCTGTAGAGATCCAGCAGCAGCATTTCATGCGGAATGTTGCTTGCGATGGCGGCAGCGGCGCGGTCCAGCGATTCCAGCGCTTCCTGCAACAGCCGCTCATGGCGCACGCTGGTGATGAAGCCTTCTTCGGCGGCCTGCGTCGCTTCAGGGAGTATGGCGCGGCGCAGTTCGGCAATGCCCTGCCCGGTGAGCGCGCTTACCGGCAGCCCTTGCGAAAACGAACCCAAATCGCACTTGTTCGCGGCCAGTACCATGCGCCCGGAAACGCGGCTGATAATGCGCCGATCGTCCTCGGTGAGCGGCGCGGAACCATCGACCACTACCAGCGTCAGGTCGGCATCGGCCATGGCCTGGTAACTGCGGTCGATGCCGAGCGATTCGATGCGGTCGGTGCTGTCGCGGATACCGGCGGTATCGACAAGCTTGACCGGAATGCCCTCAATAGCTGCAGTTTCGCTGATGGCGTCGCGCGTGGTGCCGGGGATATCGGTGACGATTGCGCGGTCCTGTTCCAGCAGGCGGTTGAACAGGCTGCTCTTGCCTACATTCGGGCGGCCCACGATTGCCAACTGTAAACCTTCGCGCACCAGATTGCCGTATTGGAAACTCGCAGCCAGCTTGCGCAGGCCGTCGATGAGTGGCAGCAGGCGGCGGAAAAGCTCGTCATTCTGAGGAATGGAAATATCGTCTTCGGCGAAATCGATACCGGCTTCAAGCAACGCGATCAACTCAACCAACTGGTGCTTCAGCGGATTGACGCGGCGTGAGACGGAGCCATCCACCTGCTGAGCGGCGATCTTGGCCTGGTAAAGCGTGGTGGCGTCGATCAGGTCGCGCACGGCTTCGGCTTGCGGAAGATCGATGCGGCCGTTGATATACGCGCGCAGAGTGAATTCGCCGGGTTCGGCCAGGCGCGCGCCTGCTTTCACGGCTTGATCCAAACAGAAGCGGAGAACGACGGGCGAACCGTGGCAGGAAATTTCCACCACGTCTTCAGCGGTATAGGAATGGGGCGCGGCGAAGAGGGTGACCAGTACATGATCGACGCCCGAGAGCAGAGTGCCGCGCGTGACGCGCCAGGAGCGAAGTACGATGCCGGGGACTAAGGCAGCGGCGATGCTTTGGGCTTGCTTACCGGTGATTCGGACGACGCCCAGGCCGGCCCTGCCGGGAGGAGTCGAAAGGGCGACGATCGTTTCGTGGAGATTCATGGGGACGGTCGCGGCGGTCCGGGCGAGGCGGCGGCGGCGGTTCGGGAAGACTGGCCATGCCGGCGGGATAGACAATCACGTGCCGGTAGCCGCCCATGCCGGCGCTTTCGCTGCGCAGTTCCAGTTCATTGCGCAAGGCGATGTGAATCACGCGGCGTTCACGGCTGTTCATGGGGTTGAAGCGGAACGGCTCACTGGTATGCTTCACCTTTTCGGCGGCCGCGGTGGCACTCAGGCGAAGCTCGGCAATGCGCAGCATGCGGTAATCGTTCGCGTCGAAAGAGAGGCGCGAATGGTCTTCGGAAGGCATGCGCAGCGCTTCCATGGTGACGTGTTCCAGCGCCAGAAGAAGCTCGGCGCGGTTCATCAGCAGCAGATCCACATCGCCGCCTGAGAACTTCACCACCACTTCCGGATTCTCAATTTCCGGGTTTGAGGAATCCCCCGGCGCGAGCTCGAAGGTGAGCACGAAGCCGCCCTGAGCAATCACGGTCTCAAGAAACTGCGTGATTTTCGGACCGAGATCCTCGACTGTATATTTTCTGGTTTGCGGTTGTAGCGAGTCAGTCACTTTTTACGTGTTCCGGTTAGTCTTGGCGCCGGGACCGCTTCCGCCGGAGTCATGGTCTTGTTGAAGAACCACTGTTGCAGGATGCCCACCAGATTGCCAGTGAGCCAGTATAACACCAGCCCGCTGGAGGCCTTCCAGAAGAAGAAGCCCATCATCAGCGGCATGAACTGCATCATTTTCTGCTGAGCCGGATCGCCACCCGCGGCCGGTGTCATCTTCTGCATGATGAAGCCGGTGATGATGAGCAGCAGCGGAAGAACACGGATGGCCAATTGTTCGGGCTGCGAAAGATCGTGAACCCAGAACCAGCTTGCGCTGCGCATCTCAATGGAAACGGAAAGGACTTTATAGAACGCGAACAGAAACGGCATTTGGATCAGCAGCGGCAGGCAGCCGCCCACTGGGTTCGCGCCATTGGCTTTGTACAGGTCCATGGTTTCCTGGTTCTTCTGCTGCTGACGCGGATCGCGCATGGGAATGTCTTTATACTTTGCATTGATCTGGGCGATCTGCGGTTGCAGGCGCTGCATCTTCTTCATCGACTTCATGTTCGTCAGCTTCAGCGGAAACAGCAGAACGTTGATGATCAGCGTAATCAGCACGATTGACCAGCCATAGTTGTGCACGTACTGATCGTTCAGGAAATGAAGGATCAGGAACAGCGGTTTGGCAATAATGGCGAACCAACCGAAATCGACAATTTGCTCTAGTTTCGGATTTACTTTGCGAAGGGTATCGACGTCTTTCGGCCCCACGAAAAGGGCGAATGAAGATCGCCCGGCGCCGCCCACAGCAGTGCCCACATAGGCCGTTTCTTCTTTTTCAAACAGGCTGGAAACCGTGTCGCTGAAGATGGTGGTTTCGGTGACGCCATTGCCCGTGGGGAGAAACACCGCTGTGAAGTATTGATCTTCCAGACCCGCGAAGGAGAAGGCGCCGTCGGTGTTCTTGGGGCCTTCTTTGGCGGCTTTCGCTCCATCGCGAAGCACCTTGGCTTCGCTGGTATCGTAGCGAATTTCCGATTGCTGGCTACTGGCGTTCAGCGCCGCGAAATCGCCGAAACCGCCGCGCCACTGCATCAGGTTCAAAATCGGTGCGCCGTCCTGCGTCACTTCCGCCGCAACGTTGGACACGTAACTGTCTTTCTGAAATTCAAAAGATTTGCGCGCAAGGGTGTGCCCGTCTGAATACTCGAACGACACGGAATGCCCGTCCGGGTTTTCCTTGGCCAGGAAGAGCGCCTGGCTCAAATCTGCAGTGGGCTTCTTGTCGCGGAACGTGAAGGCGAACGGATAGCCGGTTTTCGCAATGGCGTTCGGGTTCACCAGTTCCAGAGGCTTGCCGTTTGCATCTTTATATTTCTTCAGGCTCCAGCTACGCACCACCGCGCCGCGATTTGAAAAAATCACGTGGTAGACATCGGTATCGATGACCGTAGTCTCTTCGCGCGTGCCGGCGACTGTACCGGCGGGAACTGGCGCAACCGCAGCTTGTACAACCGGCGCGCCGGCCTCTGTGGCCACTACCGGCTTCTTCGGAGCCTCCGAAACAGCCGGCTTCGGCGGCGCCGGCGGCGCGAACATCTTCGTAAGATACGGCGTTGCGAAAATCACGCCGAAGACCAGAACGAAAGCGATCAACATTCTGGCCTGCATGGGAAATTCCTGTTTATCGTTAGTCATGGGGAACGGGGTCCACGCCCCCGGCGGAAAAAGGATGGCAGCGGCCCAGGCGTCTGATGCCCAGCCACAGCCCACGTGAAACTCCGAAGCGCTCCACCGATTCCCGCATATATTCGGAACACGAAGGGTGGAAACGGCAGGCTGACGGCAGAAAAGGAGAAACCGCGGCTTTATAAAAACGCAAGATCGCGATCAGGGCTGCGCGCAATCCTGTTTGGAGCACCATTGAAAGAGACGCGAAATTTCCTTCTCCAGTTCGGCAAACGGGCATTCGATGGAAGCGCGGCGGGGATTGATAACAACAGACCACGGGCCGATTAAGTGAGCCAGCCGCAACCGCACGGCTTCGCGGAACCGCCGGCGGATTCGGTTGCGCACGACAGCGTTGCCGATAGCGCGGGGCACCGTGAACCCGATGCGCGGGGCGTCTGGATCTTTGCGGCAAAGGCAGAACCCGGCGAACAGTGGCGTTGCCATGCGCTTTCCGTTGTCATAAACAAATCGAAACTCTTTTGAGCGAAGAAGCCTGTTGTGTTTGGGGAAACGGTAGGCACCTTCGTGAGATGAATCGGGAGAATTCTGGTACGCAGCGATAAAGTTTACTCGTCGCTGACGGTAAGCTTGTGACGCCCACGGGCTCTTCGGCGGGCAAGCACCGCGCGGCCATCGGCAGTCTTCATGCGGGTACGAAAACCGTGCGTCTTGGCGCGGCGACGGTTGTTCGGTTGAAAGGTACGTTTCGGCATCTATTTCCTGTTAAGAAGCGATTATAGCAGCTTTCAGGCCTCCGCCGCAGTTGCCAATTGCGATCTGACGCGCGAAATCAGCTCTTTGCCATTGAACGGCTTGGGAAGCGTAGGGCAATGGCGGAAACAATCTTCAAGTTCGCTGTCGAAGGCCGAAACAAACATAATTCTTACATGCGGCCGAACCGCCAAAAGTCTGTGCGCGAACGCGTTGCCATCCATGCCGGGCATGCGCAGATCGGAAAGCACCATGGCAATTTCCGGCTCGCGCTCTACCATGTCCAGCGCCTCATTTCCCGAAGCGGCTTCCCTGACCGAATAGCCCTCCCGTTCCAATACGGTGCGGATCACCCGGCGAACGCTGGATTCGTCGTCGACCGTCATAATTATGGGGGAATTGAGCGTCAAGTTCTTACCGGCGGATATCAGCTTACACCAACTCTGACTAGGATGAACCTGAGGTGAACCCGGATTTGATAAGTTTCATTTATGCATGTCGACGTGGCATTCGGCAAGACCGGGCTCCCGCTGGAGTTGCCGGAAGGCTATCGGTACCAGATACTTGAGGCGCATTCGGCGCACCCGTTGCAGGACGCGCAGGCGGCGGTAACGGACGCGCTGGACCATCCCTCAGGCTGCGCGCCTCTTCACGAACTGGCGCGCGGCAAGCAATCCGCCGCGATTTCGGTCTGCGATATTACCCGGCCCGCGCCGAACCGGCTGGTATTGCCTCCGCTTTTGGAACGCCTGGAGCGGGCCGGTATCGCGCGCGAAGCCATCACCATCCTGATTGCCACCGGTTTACATCGCGCGGCGCCGCAGGCTGAAATCGAAGCAATTGTCGGGGCCGAAATCGCGGCGCGTTATCGCGTTCTGAACCACGATGCCCGAAATCTGAGCGAGCACCGGCACCTGGGTACCACGCGATCCGGAACGCCCGTCTATATCGACCGGCGCTTTCTGGATGCCGAGCTCCACATCACGCTGGGCTTCATTGAGCCGCACCTGATGCTGGGCTATTCAGGCGGCCGTAAGCTGATCGCGCCCGGCCTGGCCGCCCAGGAGACCATCAAGGTTCTGCACAGCCCGCGCTTCATGCGCGATGCGCGGACGCACGAAGGCAGCATCGAAGACAACCCGCTGCATGCCGAACTGCTGGAGATTGCGCGCATGGCCGGCCACCATTTTCTTGTGGACGCAGCGCTGAGCCGCGGTACGGCAGATTATGGGCCGCGTCCTGTGGCGCAGATTTTCGCCGGCTTGCCTGAATCCGCGCACGCCGAAGGCGTTAAATATGTTTCGCGCATCATGCTGGAAACCCTGCCGGAACCGGCCGACGCCGTGATCACCACCGCCGCCGGTTATCCGCTGGACATGACGTTTTATCAGGCCGTGAAAGGCGTAACGGCGGCTTCCCACATCGTGAAGCCCGGTGGCCGCATTCTGCTGATTGCCGAATGCTCGGAAGGCACTGGCGCCCATGAGTTTCACGCCATGCTCACGGGCAATTCCTCCAGCGCGGCCTTTCTCAAAAAGCTGGATTCCGAGCCGGTCGAGGTGGATCAATGGCAACTGGAGAAGCTCGCCCTTGTGCAACAAAACCATGAATTATTGTTTTATGTCCCCGGAGTGGCAAAACCGGATAGAACCTCTTTATGGGGACCATCATTCGACACCGTTCATGAAGCTGTAACAGCACTTACATCGGACTTACCCGGAAATGCCCGTATAGCGGTGATTCCAGAGGGTCCCTATGTACTTGCCAGGGCACTGAACACAGTGGCCGAATTCGCTCCCCGGTGAAGAGTTTGTTAAATCAGGTTAAAGTCCGACCGAATCGGTCCTAAGTATCGTCTAGTGGTAATAGGTCGAACCTTATGGGACTGACGGAAGACTACACAATCAAGAACGGGCTGGGCGTACGAGTAAGCGGGCGGAAGACCTGCCAGGTAATCCGGAAGCAGAAGAACGAGTGGAAGGAAATCGGTAAGCTTTACGAATTGCCGGTGGATATGGCGGAGCTTTCCATCGGCACGGTTGGAATTCCTGCCAGTGTATTGGCAGTGGCGGTGCGCGCGTATGAGCTCGACCATCCCGGCTCAAAACTGCGGGCTATGCTCACGCGGCGCATCGCACGGCCGCGTTTGCTGGAACGCATGGTGGCTAGCGCCTAGCAGTATGCCAATGCGCACGAAATTGCGCTTTGGCGCGGTATAGCAGTACTCGCAAGTAGTCACGGTCCACGCCGAACTTACGGCAGATCTCGTCTTTATCGCGCTCTTCAATAAAAAGAGCGTTCAGAAGATTGCGGTCTTTCGAATCTAACTTGCTCAGGGCGGCGTGAACCCGTTCGCGCACCTGTGAAGTGACCACCGCCTTTTCCAGATTGACGTTGGAATCGGCTGGATCGTGCTTATCTTCTTCCAACGGGCTTTCGCGCTTGCCGGCGCGGAAATGCTCCAGCAGCACGTAATTACAGGTGGTGTTTACGTAAGCGCCCAGTTTTTCCGGCTCGCGAAGTGTGTCGGAGGAACGAATCGTCCTCAGCACGCGCAGCAGCGTTTCCTGCTTTAAATCTTCCATCGCCTCCGGCTGACGCAGGCGATTGCGCAGCTTCAGCGTCAGCATGCGGCCGAAATAAGTGCTGAAATGATGCTCGGTCTCCGGGTCGGCGGACCTCAGACGGTTGAGGTAATCGTCGTCAAACCGATAGAGGTCCACCTTCGCGTTAGCCCGTTTTCCGTTAAGCGGCTTGGAAGCGCGCTTCCACTTCTTTCCAGTTCACAACATTCCACCACGCGGCCATGTATTCCGGGCGGCGGTTCTGATATTTCAGATAGTAGGCATGCTCCCAGACATCCAGGCCCATAATGGCTTTCTTGCCGTCCATGATGGGGTTGTCCTGGTTTGCCGTGGAGATAATCTCCACCTTGGAGCCGTCTTTGATCAACCAGGCCCAGCCTGAACCGAAACGCGCGGCGCCGGCGGCATTGAACTTTTCTTTGAACTGATCCAGGCTTCCGAAGGCCGCCAAAATAGCTTCGCCAACGGCGCCTTCAGGCTTCCCGGTCGCGCCCGGAGTCATGATTTCCCAGAACATGGAATGGTTCATGTGACCGCCGCCATTGTTGCGGACGGCGGTGCGGATATTTTCAGGAACGGCCGCGCAATTGTTGGCCAGCAATTGTTCAATCGGCATGTCCGCCAGGTTGGGCGCGGATTCCAACGCCTTATTCAGATTCGTAACGTAGGTGGCGTGATGTTTTCCATGGTGCAGCTCCATGGTGGCGCGGTCGATATGCGGCTCAAGAGCGTCGGTTGCATAAGGCAGTGAAGGAAGAGTAAATGGCATGACGCTCTTTACCTTACTACCGATTCAAACGCATCGGCTATCCGGAACATCCGCGATTCTTCAAAGTGATTGCAAAGTATCTGCAATCCCACGGGCAGGTTATCCGAGGTGAGGCCGCAGGGCACGCTCATGCACGGTATTCCGGCCAGGCTACCTGTAACCGTATAAATATCGGACAGATACATTTGTAGGGGATCGTCCAGTTTCTCACCCAGGCGGAATGCCGGGAATGGCGAAACAGGCGCGACGATGGCATCCACCTCTTGAAAAGCGCGCTGAAAATCCTGCGTGATCAACGAACGAACCTGTTGCGCTTTTTTGTAATAAGCCTCGTAATAGCCATGGCTCAACACATAAGTGCCCAGCATGATGCGGCGCTTCACTTCGGCGCCGAAGCTTTCGCCGCGCGTGTAGTTGAACATATCGGAAAGCGTTTCGGAGTGCGGGGAGCGCACCGTATAGCGCACGCCGTCATAGCGGGCCAGGTTGGAACTGGCTTCGGCGGTGCTCAGAACGTAATAGCAATCGATGGCGTAATCCGTCGCGGGAAGACTGATTTCGCGCACGTCGCAGCCTTCTTCGCGCAGCGTTTCGATGGCGCGCAGCACCAGCGCAGCGGTTTCGCCAGTGGCATCTTTGAAATATTCCTTGGGGATGCCGAGCCGCACGCCTTTCAGGTTCTTATCGAGCGAATCGGCATAGTGCGGGACAGGGGCGGCAGCGGAGGTGGAATCCAGCGGATCGCGGCCGGAAATTACTTCGAGGAGCGTCGCGGCGTCGCGAACCGTGCGCGCGAAGGGCCCAATGTGATCGAGCGAACTGGCGAAGGCGGAAAGGCCATAGCGCGAGACGCGGCCATACGTCGGCGTGACGCCCACCACGCCGCAGAACGAGCCCGGCTGACGGATGGAACCGCCCGTATCGGACCCCAGCGAGACCACGGCCGTACCCTGCGCCACCACCGCTGCCGAGCCGCCGCTCGAACCACCCGGCACACGGTCCAGCGCCACCGGATTCCGCACCGGCCCGTAGGCGCTATTTTCGTTGGACGAGCCCATGGCGAACTCGTCGCAATTCGTCTTGCCGACGATCACGCCGCCCGCTTCTTCCAGGCGCTTGACAGCCGTTGCATCGTAAGGCGGAACGAAGCGCTCCAGAATCTTTGAGCCACACGTGGTGCGCAGCCCTTTGGTGAGGATCACGTCCTTCACGGCCACGGAGACGCCGGCCAGCGGACCGGGGTCGGTACCTTCGGCCAGCTTCCGATCGACGGCTTCGGCCTGTGCCATAGCCCGCTCCGGACTGAAGAGAAGATAGGCATTGGTGGCGGGGTTGTGAGCTTCGGCGAACTCGAGCGTGGCGCGCGTCAACTCAACGGCGGTGAATTCGCGCGAACGCAGACCCGCCTGAATTTCCGGGATGGTCAGATTGTCGATTCGCATCGGCTAGCGCTCAATCACCAGCGGCACTTTAAAATATCCGGGCGCGCCCAGCGGCGCGTTCTGCAAAGCTGCCTCGCTGCCCAGCGGTGGGCGGACCACATCTTCGCGGAGCGTTGCCGTCTCCGGCGCATCGTAGAGCACCTGCGCCATCGGTTCCACATGCTTCGTCTGGATTTCGGCCAACCGGTCCATATGCGCCAATATCTTGCCCAGATCGCGAACCATCTGTGGGATTTCTTCGGGCGAAAGGTTCAGATCGGCAAGAACGGCTACTTTGCGTACATCCTGTTCAGTCAAACTCATGGGTCTCTTTCAGATTATGCCGTCTCGCGCCTGCGTGCGGCCACGTAAAGGCGGCGAAGGCCGGGGTCGGCGATTCCATCGGCTTCGTCATGAAGCAAAGGCGTCGAATAAAGCGCCCGCTGGGGCTCACGACGCCGCGGCATCACGCGAAATTCCAGATCGTCCACCAAGCCCGGCCCCACATGTTTCGCCAGGTTCGAAAGAATGAAGCGCGAAACGGTGAAAAGGTTGCGTTGCCAAACCCGATCTTCCACTTCCACCACCAGGCGCGTGCGCACCATTCTAATGGCGCGGGTATTTTGCGCAAGGCGCTTGCCAACAGCGCGCGGCCATGCGCCCACCACGATCTGTTCGTGCGTGAGAGGAGCTTCGGCGGCATCCAATTTGCCCATCAGGCGGCTGGCGCGTTCCATGCGGAGACTCGCAGTGTATCACTCGCGAATCTTCCAAAGGTTGAAATAGTTCTGTCATCTTCGCTACCCTGAAGTACACGCTCGTCCAGGGAGTCTTTTCTATGAATCGTATTTTTCCGGCTGTGCTCGCTTGCGCAATATTTGGCTTCGTTCCTGCATTTTCTCAGGACGTGACCGGTTCCATCTCCGGCACGGTGCGCGATAGTTCCGGTGGCGGCATTGTGAATGCCAAAATCACGGTGGTCAATACCGATCAGAACGTCACGCTGAAGACGCTCAGCTCGGGCGGCAGTGGCGAATACGCAGCCACGCAGTTGCCTGTTGCCACTTATACGGTGACGGTGGAATCGCCCGGTTTCAAACGCGCCTCCCGCACCTCCATCCCCGTCAATGTGAATGACAAGCTGACCGTGAACTTCACCATGGAAGTGGGCGCGGTGAGTGAAGAAGTGAAGGTGGAAGAATCGCCCGTGCAGGTGGAGATGCAGACGGTTGCGGCGCAGAGCCTGATTACCGGAACGCAGGTGCGAGAATTGGCGCTCAACACCCGCAACTATGAGCAGCTACTGCAGCTTTCGCCCGGCGTTGTGTCGAACGTGGGCGATCAGGTTTATATCGGCACCAGCAACCCGCTGGGCGGTGCGAATACGGTTGGCTTTTCCATTAACGGTTCTCGCGCGAGCGCGAACAATTGGACCGTCGATGGCGCCGACAACGTGGATCGCGGCTCGAACCAGACGCTGTTGACTTATCCGAGCGTCGACGCAATTGCCGAGTTCAAGGTGCTGCGCGGCCAGTACGATCCCGAATACGGCCGGTCGCTCGGCGGGCAGATCAATGTAGTGACCAAGAGCGGCAGCAGCGGCTTTCACGGCGATGCTTATGAATTTTTCCGCAATGACAAGCTGGCCGCGAACAACTATTTCAATAACCTGAACGGCGTGAATAAAGATCCGGTGACGGGCAAGGCGCGCGTTCCGCCGCTGCGCTACAACAATTTCGGGTACACGGTGGGTGGTCCGGTGTGGATTCCGAAAGTCTATAACCGTGACCGCAACAAGACGTTTTTCTTCTTCTCGCAGGAGTTCCGGCGCGTGATCACCTATGGCACCATCACGGGCACCACGCCGACCGCCGCGCAGAAGTTGGGGCAATTCGCCACGCCCGTCTGCGTTTCTTTTTCTGCCGACGGCACGCAGTGTTTGGGCACGGGCACGCAGATCGCGAACATCAATCCCGTGGCTCAGGCCTATATCAAAGATCTGTTCGCGAAAGCTCCCGATGGCGCGCCGTTCGGCTCTGCCGCCGGTGAGGGCACGCTGGTGAATGCGCTTCGCAACCAGGCCTATGCGCGCCAGGAACTGATCAAGGTGGATCACAACTTCGGCCAGAAGCTGCTGATTTCGGGGCGTTACACGCAGGATTCCATCCCCACCATCGAGCCCACCGGGCTGTTTACAACCGGTGTCGTGCTGCCGGGCGTCGCGGCAACCACAACGAATTCTCCGGGCAAGAGCGTGGTGGTGCGAGCCACGTCTTCCTTCACGCCGACCCTGGTCAATGAAGGCGGTTATGCCTGGAGCTATGGCGCCATCATCAGCCGCGTGGCGGGTACCATCAGCACCGAAGCTTCGCCCGATGTGAAGGTGACGCTGCCCTACCCTTCCACCATCGCGCGAATTCCCGGGCTCACCTTTACCGGTGGCTCCAGCATCGCCGGCTTCGGGCCGTATGACGATTTCAATCGCAATCACCAGGTTTTCGATAGTGTGACCTGGGTAAAAGGCCGCCATACGTTGAAGTTCGGCGGCATCTATTACCACTACAACAAGATGGAAAATGCAGGCAATGGCAACCAGGGCACGTTCGCCTTTTCGGGTGAAGGCAACGCCGTGCGCCCCGCCGGTACCAGTGCGTTCGATCAGGCAGTCGCCAACTTTTTGCTGGGCCGCGTCTCCAGCTTTTCGCAAAGCCAGCTCGATCTGACGCCTTCCATCAAATCGAATTCGTTCGAGTTTTACGGGCAGGATCAGTACCGCCTGCGTCCGAACCTGACGGTCAGCTATGGACTGCGCTACTCACTGTTCTACGCCCCGTTCGACGACAACAAGTACCTGACCAACTTCGATCCGAAGCTGTACGATCCCGCGAAGGCGCCGCAAGTGAACGCCGCGGGCAACATCGTCCCCAACACGGGCGACCCGTACAACGGCCTGATCGTGAACAGCCAGAATTCTGCCTTCGGCCACGTCTCCCCGTTCGGGAGCAAGGCTTCGAATTACGGCAAGAACAATCTGGCGCCGCGAGTGGGCGTCGCGTGGGACCCCTATGGCGATGGAAAAATGTCGATCCGCCTGGGCTACGGCATTTTCTATGACACGCCGCTCTATGGGATTTACGAGCAGAACATTTTCACCAATCCGCCGTTCAACAACACGGTCACCATTCCCAACACGCAGTTCGCGAACCCCGCCGCTGGAACACCCAGCATTAGTGCGGCGCCGCGTGCCCTTCGTGGAACGCCTTACCAACTGAACACGCCGTATTCGCAGCAGTTCAGCTTCGACGTGCAGCGGCAGTTCGGCCGCGGGCTGGTGCTCGATGTCGGCTATTACGGCCAGAAAGGCACTCACCTGCTGGGCATCCGCGATATCAATCAGGTGCCGCTGGGCCTTGCCTATAGCTCTGGCGTCATTCCCGCCAACACCTACGTAACTGCCGCCACCACGCCGCGCCTGAATGCGCTGCGCCCTTACCTGGGCTACAACGCCATCAACGTGCTCGAGACGAATTACAACTCCACTTACAGTTCGCTGCAGGTGAATGTGGAAAAGCGCTTCACCGGCAACACGTCGTTCGGCCTGGCTTATACGTGGTCGAAGGGAATGGGCGATACGCAAAGCGATCGCAGCAACGCCGCGCAGAACAGCTATAACGTAGCGGCCGAGCGTGGACGTTTGGCCATTGACCGCACGCATGTGGCAACAGCGAACTTCGTTATCGATATCCCCGTGTTCAAAGAGCAGAAGGGCTTCCTCGGTCACGCCCTCGGCGGGTGGGAAGTCTCCGGCATCGCCACCTTCCAGACTGGCTTGCCTCTGACCGCGACCTCCGGCTTAGGCAATGACCCCGGCGGCTTGGGCTTCCTGGGCGCAAGTGCGGCCGGCCCGCGTCCCGATCAGGGTTGCAACCCGAACAGCAGCGCCGGGGCGCCGCACCAGTTGACCAAGTGGTTCGATACGTCCTGCTTCAATGAAGTGCCGCTGGGCCAGATTCGTCCGGGCAACGCCGGCCGTGGCACCATTCGCGGGCCGGGCTTGCAGCGCTGGGATACTTCGGTGTTCAAGAATTTCAAGCTGCCCCTTTCGGAGCAAGCCAGATTGCAGTTGCGCGGTGAGGCGTTCAACGTCTTCAACCACACCAACTACAACAGCGTGAATACGCAACTCGGAAGCGCCCTTTTCGGCCGCGTCACCGCAACTCGCGATCCACGAATCGTTCAGATCGCGCTGAAGCTTTACTTCTAGCGGTTCGCTTTATACCACTCAAGCGTCAGGCGCAGTCCCCGCTCAAAGCTGTAATGGGGACTGTGCCCCAGTTCGGCCTGCGCCGAAGCCGTGTCGGCCTGTGAATCGCGAACATCGCCTTCGCGCGACGGGCCATATTGCGGCGCAATGTTCAGGCCTTCGAACTGCTGCAGCAATGCCCACGCCTGGTTGAGCGTGATGCGGCCGCCATTACCACCGTTGTAAACCTTGCCCGAAACGCCCGGCGCCTTCGCGGCTTTCAAATTCAAAGCCACCACATCGTCCACGTATGTGAAGTCGCGCGATTGCTCCCCATCGCCGTAAATCATGGGAGGGGTGCCATTCAGGATGTGTTTGATGAAGAGCGACAGCACGCCGGAATACATGCTGGCCGGGTCTTGGCGAGGCCCATACACATTGAAGTAGCGCAGGCTTACAGTCTCCAAACCGAAGCAGCCCGAAAACACTTGCGCATAATATTCGCCAGTCAGCTTCTGCAGCGCATAGGGCGACTTCGGCTTCGGCGTCATGCTTTCCGTCTTAGGCAGCACCAGCGTGTCCCCATAAGCTGAAGACGATGCCGCATAAACCAGCCGCCGCACCTTGGCTTCCGCCGCCGCTCGCAGCACGTTGAAGGTGCCGTTGATGTTCACATCGTGCGAGGGCACCGGGTCTTTGATGGAGCGCGGAACACTGGGAATGGCGGCCTCATGAAACACAACATCGGCGCCCTGCATGAGCGGCGCGATCTCGTCATAGTTCCGGATATCCACGCGATGCAGTTGAACCCGCTCGCCCAGCACTTCCGCCAAATTGGTTTCATGGCCGCTCAACAGATTGTCGATGGCCACAACCTGTGACGCGCCTTCACGCAACAGGCCGCGCACCAGCGCCGACCCGATAAAGCCGGCGCCGCCGGTGACCACGAATTTACTCATTCTGGTGAAGGTAGTGGAGCGAGTTGCGCGCAATCTCTCCCGCTCCGGGCGAAAAATCGAACGCCTCAAGCGATACCCAGCCCTGATACTTCACTTCGCTCAACTTATGCAGCAGCGCGCGAAAATCGTACGTGCCCATGCCAGGGTAGCGGCCGTCCATCTCCTGCACATGAACATGCCGGATGATGGGCAGGTAGCGATCGATCAGGTCCAGGTGCGGCTCCGTTTCGCTCTCCGTGTTGTGAACGTCGAACATGGTCTGCACCGCCGGATGCGCCACTTCGGCCACCACTGCAGCGGCCTCTTCGAGCGTGTTCACAATGTCAGATTGCGATTTGCCGAGCGCCTCCACCAGCAACGTCACGCCGCGACCGGCCGCGTGCGGAGCGGCTGCGCGGAAGCCTTCCACAAAATGCCGCAGAGCCTGCCCAGGCGTCAATCCACCGGTAGACGAGCGCTGCTTAGGCGAACCGAACACCAGCACCGTGCCCTGGCCCAGATCGGCCGAAAGATCGATGAGTTCGCCGATGTATTGCCAGCTTCGGGCGCGCAGCGCATTGTCCGGCGTGGTCAAGTGATAGCCCGCGCCGCTCACCATCAGCCAGTGCAGGCCCACGAAGGAAAGCCCCTCGCCAGCCATGATGCGCCGGTACTCCGCACGCTGCTCCGGGCCGATATGCAGCGGCTCCTGAGCCAGCGTGAAGGGCGCCAGTTCCATCCCTTCATAGCCGGCCTGCCGCAATGTCGCGCATTGTTCTGCGAAAGGTGTTTCGCCGAACGCTTCATTGCACATGGCGTGGCGGTAAGTGGGTGACATCGGATTTTTCAGTCTAATATACTCAAGCCCAAGGGATATGATTCGATGGCGAACTTGACGGCGCTACTGTTGCAAGCTGACGATTTGGGAACCAAGCAGCAGCCGCACACGCCCGGTTCGGAAGGCCCATTCTCGCGCGCCGCGATTTTCTTGTTTATGGCTCTGTTGGGCGTGGCCGCCGTCTTGGCCATTCGCATGATCATGAGAGGCGCGGCAGGTACAGCCGCATCGAAAAAGGAACACACAAAATGAATGCCAAATCGATTCTCGGCGGGCTCCTGGCAGCAAGCGCAGTGTACGCCCAGGCGCCCACACCCGCACCGGACCCCGCCATCAAACTGCAGAAAGATCTGGACCAGGCCCGGCTCACCCTGCGCGACTGGCCCAACATGGCCCGTTATGAGAAGGAGAACGCCTCCGTTCCCCCACCTGCCGACGGCGAAAATCGCGTTGTCTTTATGGGCGATTCCATCACCGACGGCTGGAATAAAAAGGAGGGCCGGTTCTTCCCCGGCAAGCCTTACTACGACCGCGGCATCAGCGGCCAAACCACCCCGCAAATGCTGATTCGCTTCCGGCCCGATGTGATCGCGCTCAAGCCCAGGGTGGTGGTGATTCTTGCCGGCACCAATGACTTGGCCGGCAACACGGGCCCCATCACCGTCCAGGCTACCGAAGATAATCTGCAATCCATGGCCGAACTAGCGAAGGCCAACGGCATCCAGGTAGTGCTTTCGAGCGTGATGCCCGTTTGCGATTACATCCGCCCCCAAACCGCGCGCCGCCCGCCCGAAAAGATCATCGAGATCAACCGCTGGATGAAAGCCTACGCGGAGAAAAATGGGTTCGTTTTTCTGGATTACTACTCCGCCATGCTCGACGAGAAGGACATGCTGAAGCAGGAATTGACCGGCGACGGCCTCCATCCGAACGACGCCGGCTATGCTGTTATGGCCCCTTTGGCGCAGAAAGCCATCGACGAAGCGCTCAAGACCAACTAACTGGTGTGGTCCAGAATGATCTTCCAGCCATTGGGTTCGTTTTCGAAAATCAGCGAAAAAATTCCTGTGGCCTCGCCGCCGCCCGCGGCCGTGCGTTCCAGATGGAATCGCCCGGTCACCACGGCATGTTTTTTGCTGAGCAGCTTCACCTCAATCTCTGAAAATTCAAGCGTGCCCATCGCTTCACCGGTGGCATAGCGCTTCCGGTATCTTTCAAGCACGGCTGCATGGCCCTTGGTAACGCCGGTTCCGATAAAAGTGGTCTCCGGCGAATTGCGATAGCCCTGCATGAAAGCCTCGATATCGCGACGATTCCAGGCAGCCTGCTGATCGGCCAGCACCTGGCGAATCGCGCTCGAAGCGTCGCCCGCCACCAGCGCGCCGGCGAAGAAAAGGGCTAGTACAAATCGCGTCATGTTGGGTAATTGTCGCATCTGCTACGATGAAGTTTGTCAGGTTCCGGGCTCCGTGCAATAGGCGGTCGCGAACCCCGCCAGGTCCGGAAGGAAGCAACGGTAGTGATTCAGCCTGTGTGCCGCGGATTACCCGGGGCTTGGCATATTCCCTCCTCTTTTTAAACATGTATCGGGCCCTCACATGTACCAGGTAATCGCCAGAAAATACCGGCCGCAAACGTTCGCCGACGTGGTGGATCAAGACCACGTCAAGACCACGCTGCGCAACGCGATTTTGCAGAACCGCATTGCGCACGGCTACATATTTTCCGGCCAGCGCGGCACCGGCAAAACCACTCTGGCGCGCATCATGGCGCGTTGCCTGAACTGCATCGATGGGCCCACCGAAACGCCCTGCGGCGTATGCGCTAGTTGCCTGGAAATTCAAGCGGGCGGCGCGGTAGACGTGATTGAAATCGACGCCGCCTCCAATCGCGGCATCAACGAAATGCGCGAGCTGCGGGAGAACGTCCGCTACCGCCCGGCGCGCGACCGCTACAAAATTTTCATCGTCGATGAAGCGCACCAAATCACGAACGAAGCTTTCAACGCGCTGCTGAAGACTATTGAAGAACCGCCCGCCTGGGTGGTCTTCATCCTCTGCACCACGGAAGCTCACAAAATTCCCGCCACCATCGCCTCGCGCTGTCAGCATTTCAATTTCAGGTCTGTCGATTTCGAAAACCTGATTGAGCGCATGCGCTGGATCTGTGGCGAAGAAGGCATTGCCGCCGATGACGAAGTGCTGTCCGTAATCGCGCAAGCCGGCGAAGGCAGTGTGCGCGATTCGCTCAGCGCGCTCGATCAGGCCATTGCCTGCTGCGGCAACACGTTGAACACGGCGGAAGTGCGTGCGCTGCTGGGCGCGTTTTCACTCACCGCCATGCAGCAGGTGACCGAAGCGCTGAGCCAGAATCACGGCGCCAACATGCTTGGCCTGGTGGATGAGCTGGAGCGCAATGGGCAAAATCTGCAACATTTCAGCCGCGAACTTTCGCGCTTCCTGCGTAACTTACTGGTCGCGAAAATTGCGGGAAATACGGGCAGCGACGCGCGCCTGATTGCGGCATCGCCTTCCGAGCGCGTTCAGATGCGCAAGATCGCGGGCGAATTTTCAGAAGAAGATCTCACACGCTACCTGCAGCTTTCGCTCAACCTCTTCACCGACTTGCAAGCTTCCCTGCAACCCCGCTTTCACCTGGAAATTGGGCTCTTGAAAATGGTGCAGGCTGGGCGTTTGACTGCCATCGAAGATGCCCTTGCCGGTCTGGATTCGCCTGCCCCGCAACCCGTTTCCGCGCCGCGCTTGAAAGAGCCGGTGCGCCCTGTAGAGCCCGCCCCTTCGCGGCCATCGCCCTTCGAATTAGATCGTCAAAAGAAAGCGGCCATCGCTCCGCCTGCGAACGCTGCGCCGCCCTCTGCCCCACCCCGCCCCGGTTCGCCAGATATCGATTGGCGCCAAATTCTCCACACCGCGCTCACCGAAACCGGCATGGCCTTCACCGCCGATAGCGTGGAGCATTCCGAATTTTCCTTCCAGGATGGCGAACTGCGCATCCTCACGCCCAAAGAGTTCAAGCTTTCCATGAAGCAGGAAGACCTGCAGAAGGCCATTCAACACGCCGGCTTCGCGGTGCCCAAAATCAAGATCGCGTTCGGCGAAGTGAGCGCCGCGCCGGAAATTCAAAAGGTGAAACCATCGGAAGATGAAGTGACGCGCGAAGCGCTGGCAAACCCTGAGGTCCAACGTTTCCGCGAATTGTTTGGCGGTGAAGTGCGCACGGTTCGAAATTTAAAGGAGTGACGAATTGAAACTGCCCGGAAATATGCAGAACATGATGAAACAGGCGCAGCAGATGCAAGAGCGCCTGCAGGCGGAGGTGGCGCTGATCCGCGTCGAAGCGTCCTCCGGCGGGGGCATGGTGACGGTCAAAATGGACGGTCACAAAAATGTCCTGGGCGTAAAGATCGACCCTGAAGCGGTGTCCGATGTGGAGATGCTGCAGGACATGGTGACCGCCGCATGCAATGAAGCCGCGAAGAAGGTTGACGACGAAAGCAAGCAGAAAATGGGCGGCATGCTGGGCGGCATGGGCCTGCCTCCGGGTATGTTCTAACCGGTGGCCGATTTTGCGGAACCACTGGCGCGGCTGATTACGGAGTTCAAGCGCTTACCCGGAATCGGACAGAAATCGGCGCAGCGCATCGCGTTTCATCTGCTGCGCATCAGCCGTGACGACGCCGCGTTTCTTTCGCAAGCCATCCTCGATGTCAAAGACAAACTGGGTCTCTGCGAGATCTGCAACAACATCAGCGACGGCTCACACTGCCAGTTCTGCGTGGACCCGGACCGCGATCAGCGCACCATTTGCGTCGTGGAAGAGCCGCCGAATATCGTCGGCGTCGAAAGCACGCGCCAGTTCAACGGCCTGTATCACGTGCTGCACGGCGCGCTCTCGCCGCTGCGGGGTATCGGCCCCGAACAACTGCGCATCAAGAGCTTGGTGCAGCGCATCGGAAGCGGAGCCGTGGAAGAAGTAATCGTGGCCACCAACCCCAACGTCGAAGGCGAGGCGACCGCCGTCTATATTTCGAAGCTGCTCAAGCCTCTCGGCATCCGCGTGACGCGCATCGGCATGGGCATTCCTGTGGGCAGCGACCTTGAATATGCAGACGAAGTCACCATGTGGAAGGCCCTCGAAGGCCGGCGCGAAATTTAGCGGCCATTCTCATTTGGGCGCGGCGGCAGCTACCTGCTTCACCAGGCAAGCCGTCTTGCCGTCATCTACGATTCCGTAAACGCGAATCGCCGGAAGATCGGCGCCCCCGCGAACGTACATGCGCCAGCCCACATTGGGGTCGGAGACCTCGTTATGCACGGTGTGAATGTCGGGGCGCGCCATGTCCGTCAACCCCGCGCCACCGATCGTGGAGCCATCCGTTACGGCGGTGATGTCGTGCACCGGCCGCATACTCTGGCGGTCCCAAGCCCACCCGGATAACTGCCACCCTGGGAAGTGCGGATCGGGCACGCGGCGGCTCACGTTCACGTCCCCCATGCAGCGGTTTTCGGCGGCGATCGCAAACGTGGACGAAAGCTGCCTGCCCAGCCGCTGGTAGCGCGCGTCTGCATAAAACGCGGCTGGAATGGCCAGCAACTTCGGCCGCTCCAGGAACACCAGGTTTGCATCCGTAATTAAATTGTTGGCAATCTCGGCATCGTCTTTCACGTCTGCGTAAATCGGCAAGCCGCCGGCATTCACGCGTCCCGCGTCCTGCCGCGCCGCCTCTAGCGATTGGCTGAACGAAGTGAGCGTACTGGTGACCAGCAGCAGAATTGCCGCCGAGGCGAAAATGACCGTGCGCGCATGCCGCACGGCGCCATCTAACCCGTAAAGCGCCAGACACAACCAAAACAGCAGCACCGACGAGTGATAGCGGCTGGATGTGGCCTGCAGCACGCCAAAGTTGATGCGGCCGAGCGCGGTCAACAGACCCGCGCCCAGGCAGAACATGCAAACCGTCAGCATGAATATGCCGAAGGTCTTGGCCGTGGGACGCACAACTTCAATGGCATAGCACCCGATGGCGAGCACGATTGCCACCGCGGCAAGAGCGTTGCGGACCGTCTCATTTACGGCGGCCCAAGGGTTTCCGAAGTAAACCAGAAGATACTCTGTCACCAAGCCCGGGTGTCGAATGGATTCAAGCGGTTTAGCGGTGTGCGGGGGACTATGAAAGCCAGCCAGATACGCGTAAGTGGCAAGCGCGCCGATAACCACTAGCAGCGCCACCATCCACAGCCGGATGCGAAGACGCAGCGCCAAAATCACCAGCAGAGGCCACAGTAAAATGCCGCTCGCCAGGGTTCCCTCCGATATGAACGCTGCGGCAATAGCGGCAATCAGCCAGTACAGCGAACGCTTCCTGTGGAGCCCCGCCAGCACCAGGAAGAGGAATGAGAAAAAAGCGAACCCAGTAGCCGGAAGAATACCCACTCCCAGCGGGTTGAAAGACTGGTGCTGCGACACCCAAAACAAGGCAAAGGCAGCCAGGCCCGTGCCTGTGCCCACCAGCCACCCCGGCCACTGGGCAACTCTGCGCAGGGTCCACATCCAGACAGCCAGGTTGATGGCCTGCAGCGCGTAAATTTCCAGGTAGAGAGACGTGTTGCGGCCGTGAAACCAATACAGATCGGCCGTCTCCAGCAATTTCGCGAATGGCGTTCGGTGCTCATTGTGCAAGGCCCACAAAAGTGGAATCGTGTACCAGCCCTGCACGCTGTCCAGTTCAGCCAGGATGGACCACTGGTCCTCAAAGGGGAACCTGATCAACGAATGAAACGTGACGTAGAGCGCGGCCACGATAGAAACGCAGCCTAACAGAAGGCTCCAGAACTTGATTAGTTCGGTGTATCCGGCAACGTCACGCGCCCGTTGCTCGGCCATATAATTCGGTCTCGATGTCACTCACAAAAGTTTAGCCAACCCGCCCGCCAGGCTCGCCGAAGCCCACAGGCGCGATGTGCCAAAATTGCGGTTGCCCACGCGCCATGGATTGGAAGCCGAAACATAACCCCTGGGCCATCGCCCTGACCGTCACGCTGGCGACGTTCATGGAGGTGCTGGATACCTCGATCGCGAATGTTGCGCTTCCGCACATCGCGGGAAATCTGGCGGCCAGCCAGGACGAATCCACGTGGGTCCTGACCAGTTATCTGGTTTCGAACGCCATCGTGCTGCCCATCAGCGCGTGGCTGGCGTCCACGTTCGGGCGCAAGCGCTTTTACATGACGTGCGTGGCGCTCTTCACCGCCAGCAGCTTCCTCTGCGGCTTCGCGCCCAGCCTGGGAGTGCTTGTCTTCTTCCGCATCCTGCAAGGGATCGGCGGCGGCGGACTCGCTCCCAGCGAACAGGCAATTCTGGCCGATACTTTCCCTCCCTCCATGCGCGGCATCGCGTTCGCGGTGTATGGCATGGCAGTCGTGGTTGCGCCCGCCATCGGCCCCACGCTGGGCGGCTGGATCACAGATAACTACAGTTGGCGATGGATCTTTTACATCAACATTCCGGTGGGTCTGCTTTCATTGTTTCTCACTTCGCGCCTGGTGGAAGACCCGCCGTATCTTGCCGAAGAAAAGAAGAAGCGCGGCGTGTTTCGTGTGGATTATATCGGCCTTGGCTTGATCGCGCTGGCGGTGGGCTGCCTGCAATTGGTGCTCGATAAAGGGCAGGAGGCGGATTGGTTTGCCTCGCCGTACATCACCGTTTCGCTTTTAGTGGCCGCCGTCGCGATGACCGTCTGGATATTTTGGGAATGGCATCATCCGCAGCCCATCGTCGATATCAAGCTCTTCAAAAGCCGCAACTTCGCAACCGCCATGTTCTTCACGTTCGTCCTGGGCATGGTGCTCTATGGAACCACCGTTGTGATTCCACAGTTTCTGCAATCGCTGCTCGGCTATTCGGCCGTGAAGGCGGGGGAAGCCATGTCCGGCGGCGGCCTGGCAATGATGATCATGATGCCCATTGCGGGAATTCTGGTCTCTCGCGTGGATGCGCGTTTCATGATCGCCACCGGCTTTGCCATGACGGCGCTGGCCTTGCACCACATGGCGACGCACCTCACCCTGCAGATCGATTTCGGAACCGCGGCCATGCTGCGCGTGTACCAAACGCTAGGGCTTGCCTTTATTTTTATTCCGTCGAACACGCTGGCGTATGTGGGCATTCCGCGCGAGAAAAACAACCAGGTGTCCGGCATGAATGCCTTCATCCGCAATATTGGCGGCAGCATCGGCATCTCTTTGATTAGTACTTTCCTCACGCGGCTTTCGCAGAAGCACCAGACGTTCCTGGTGGCGAACGCCCACGCGGGAAATGCCAACTTCGATGCGCTAACGGGCGGGATCGCCGCCGGCCTGAGGGCTTCCGGTGTGAATTCCCTGAACGCCACGGCGCAGGCATACCGGCGGGTCTACCTGATGATTCAGGCGCAGGCGGCTACGCTGGCGTATGTCGACATTATTTCTTACCTCACCGTGCTGGTGGCGTGCCTGATCCCGCTCGTGGCCCTGATGCGGAAGGCCCCACGCGCCGCTAAGAGCAGTGAAACCGCCATGCATTAACAGAATGTGCAACCGGGAACGATTGGTGTGCGTCATCACCCCAAGCGCTTCAGTTACAATAATGGTGTCCCAAATAAGAGGTGTACGCTCATGAAGTTCGTTCGTTCTGGAATTTCGCGGACTGCGGTATCCGCTCTCCTTTGCTCCGTTCTGGCAGTTCCCCCCGCTTCGTTCGCGGCGAAGAAGCAGACACTCGCTCCCGATCAGGAAACGGTCGCCAAGCCGCTCACGGATAAAGAGAAGAAGAGGCGTGAGGCCAAGCTTCGCAAGGAACTCGAAACTCCGTATAAAAAGTGGCTTTCCGAAGACGTGGCTTACATCATCACGGACGAAGAACGGCAGGCTTTTAAGCACTTCAATACCGATGAAGAGCGTGAGCAGTTCATCGAGCAATTCTGGCTTCGCCGCGACCCCACTCCCGATACGCAGGAGAACGAATTTAAGGAAGAGCACTATCGCCGCATTGCGTATGCCAATGAGCGTTTCGCTTCAGGGATTCCCGGCTGGAAGGCCGATCGTGGCCGCATTTACATCACTTACGGTCCGGCCGATGAAGTAGAATCGCATCCTTCCGGCGGCAGTTACGAACGGCCTTCGGAAGAAGGCGGCGGCACCACATCCACCTTCCCGTTCGAGAAGTGGCGATATCGTTATATCGAGGGGATCGGCAGCGATATCAACATTGAGTTTGTGGATACCACGATGACCGGCGAGTACCGGATGACCATGGATCCGTCGGAAAAGGATGCACTGCTGTACGTGCCGGGCGCGGGTTTGACGCTGACCGAGCAGTTGGGGCTTTCCTCGAAGACCGACCGGTTCAACCGCACAGACGGCACCCATTTGGGTACGGCATTCGGTGGCGAATCGTCGAAGATGAACGAATTCAACCGCCTGGAGCAGTTTGCGAAACTGCAGAAGCCGCCGGTGGTGAAGTTTAAAGATTTGGAAGCGGCCATCCGCACGCGTATTACTTACAACGTGCTGCCGATGCAGGTGCGCATGGATTTCATCCGCGTCACCAATTCCTCCGTCCTCACCAATGTGACCTTGCAGTTCGACAACAAGGATCTGCAATTTCAAGCCAAAGAGGGCGTGCAGAAAGCGGTTGTGAACGTCTTCGGGCGCATCACCACCATGTCGCGCCGGCCGGTCAACACTTTCGAACGCACGGTGACGGTGGACGCCCCCACGCAGATGCTGAAAGAGTTTGCGGGCCGTCAATCCATCTTTCAGGAATCGGTACCGCTCACGCCCGGAACTTACCGTTTGAATGTCGTTGCGAAGGACATTGTGGCGGGCAACATGAATAACTATGAAATCGCTATCACCGTGCCGCACTTCGACGATGAAAAGCTAGCCAGCAGCACGCTGATTCTGGCCGATCAGTTGGAAAAGGTGCCCACGAAGAGCATCGGCGCCGGTCAATTCGTTATTGGCACTTCGAAGGTGCGGCCGCGGCTGAACGACAGCTTCAAGCAGGATGAAAAGCTTGGCCTTTACCTGCAGGTTTATAACTTCGCGCCCGATGAAAAGACCAAAAAGCCGAATGCTTCGGTAGAGTACGAAATTACCAAAAAGGGCACCAATGAGAAGGTATTGGAGTTCACGGAGGAAGTGGTTTCCATGCCTGGCGCGTCCGCCAATCAGGTGACCATTGAAAAAGTACTATCGCTGAAGCAGATGCCGCCCGGCCAGTACACGTTGCGGCTGAAGGTGACGGACAAAAATAATAACCAAACGCTGACTCCATCCACTTCGTTTACGGTAACGTAGAACATGAGGAGGCCGGCACCCGGAATGGCGTTCGCGCGCAAGTTACGGCTGCTGCCCTGCCTGCTGGCTTTCGGTGCGTGGAACCCGGCGCTTGCGGTTTCTCCGCTCTCACTTTCCGGCGGCCTGGGCGGGACAGTTCGCGATGTGACAGGCAAGCCCCAAATGGGCGCGGCCGTTGCCCTCTACGATTTCCGCGATCAACTGCTGGATAGAGCCCTTACTAATGAGCGGGGCACTTTTTCCTTCGGTGGATTGAGCCCTAATTTTTATTCGGTGCGGGTCACGCTTTCAAGCTTCCTGCCGGCCATGCGCGATGGGATTAAAATCCAAGCCGGTACGCGCCGCCTGTTGGATGTAAATCTCTCGAACCTGTTTAGCTCCATCCAGTTCGGCACTCCCGATAGCGGCGCAACCGGCCTGATGAGCGATGACTGGAAGTGGACCGTTCGCGCCGCCGGGAATACCAGAGCGGTCCTGCGCATCCTGCCCGCTGCCGGTGCGTACACGTTGCCCAATACCCGGGCCTCCGCGTTTAGCGAAAGCCGTGGCCTGGTGCGTGTTTCAGGCGGCGATTCGGGAAGAAGCGAAGATGCCGATGTGGGCACCGCGTTTGCGTTTTCTACTTCGCTGTATGGCGCCAATCAGCTGCAAGTCAGCGGAAACTTCGGTTACGTATCGGCAGGCGGGCTGCCCTCGGCCGCCTTTCGCGCCGCCTTCAGCAGACCGTTCCTGGGCGGCAACCCCGTGCTTGCATTTACGGTCCGCCAGGTTTCTGTCCCAGAGCGTGTGAACGGTGTCGATGGCAACGTGCCGCACTTCCGGACATCTTCCATCAGCCTGGGCGACAAGGCCAGCATCTCCGATGCGCTCGATCTGGAATATGGCTTCGAACTGGATTCCATCTCGTACATTGACCGCGTTCATTACTTCAGCCCTTACGCGAAGGCGACCTACCATGTGGACCAGACCAAGGTCGATTTCACATACACCTCCGGCAATGCCCGGCCCGATCTGGGCGCTGCGCCCTCCGCTTCGCATAACGATTTGGAGCATGACGTTTCTGCGCTTGGCCGGGTGCCGCGCGTGAGCTTGCACGATGGCCGCGCCAAAGTGCAACGCGGTGAAGATTACGAATTCGGTGTCTCCCGCCGTATCGGTTCACGGGAATATCGCGTGGCCGCTTACCGGGAATCAGTCACCAATGCGGCCCTGACCATGGCCTCGCCTGGCGGCGATATCTTCTCCGGCGATTTGCTGCCCGACCTGCTCTCCAACACCTCCCTGTTCAACGCGGGCGATTATCACACCATCGGCTACACCACCGCCGTCACTCAGGATTTAGGCGACCAATACAAGCTGGTTGTGAATTACGGTTCGGTGGGAGTGTTGGTACCCGAAACCGGCACGCTTAGCTCTGCCAACGCGGACGATCTGCGGGCACGCATCCATGCCCAGCATCGCCAGGCACTCACGACGCAACTAGCCGGTACTGTGAAGCAAAGCGGCACGCGTTTTCTGATGAGTTATCAGTTCAGCGATTATCGATCTGCCACTTCGGGCCACTTGTATTCCACTCAGCCTACCCACCCGGAACCGGGATTGAACGTCTATCTGCGCCAGCCGATTCCCGCGCTGCCGGGTCTGCCGGGGCGCATGGAAGTGACCGCCGATATGCGCAACATGCTGGCGCAAGGCTATCTGCCGTTCAATCTGCCCGACGGCCGCCGGTTGCTGTTGATGAGGACACCGCGCAGCGTTCGCGGCGGCTTGAACTTCACATTCTAGTGCGGGCTTTGGTAGCCACAGCGCTAGCCGTCCTGTCAGTTGCCTGCCATAAGAAATCCACCGCCTCGTTCTCGCTTCTGGAAGATGATTTTGTCTTCTCGATGCTGGCATTTTCGCCGGTCTCAGCTTCCGCGCAGGGCTACCATTCCGATCCGCAGCGCGATTTCGACACAGCCTTAGACGACATGAGCATGCCCGCTCTGGACGGGCGGCGTTCTTACCTGACCGCGTTCCATTTGCGGCTTGCCGAAGTGGATAAGCAGACTCTCTCGCCCGAAGACCGCGCCGATTACGACACCATTCAGGATCTGATCGCGACCGAACTGTTCGATCTCGATATCGCACAGAACTGGCGGCACAATCCTACGCTTTACGTGGAATCCGTGGGTTCCGCTTTGTTTAACCCCTACGTTCTGAACTATGCGGCGCCGGCGGAGCGGGCGAAGCACATCATCGCGCGTTTGCAGAAGGTGCCGGCGTTCTTCGATCAGGCCGCCCGGAATCTATTTGCCGCGCCGCAAATCTGGATTCAGGTGGCCCGTCAGGAGAACCAGGGCAACATCGAACTGGTGGATAAAACGCTGCGTCCGTTCATTCCCGCAGACCAGCGTGCCGATTATGATCGCGCCGCCCTAAGTGCGCTGGTGGCGCTGCGGGCCTTCGATTCGTTCCTGGCCGATACGTTGCCCAACAAAGTGAGGGTCGGCAAGGTTCCCGATTGGCGGCTAGGCCAGGAGAACTACCGGACCAAATTTCGATTCGCGCTGGGGACCGATCAATCGCCCGATGAAGTGCTCACCGCCGCGGAATCGGATTTGAAGCGTGTGCGCGCGGAAATGCATGAGCTTTCCAAACGCATACTGCAAACACGCGGCAAGACTCCCGCCGGCGATCAGGCAGCCGACATAGCGGCGGCACTCGCTTCTGTGGCTGAAAAGAAGTCCACGGTGAGTACGTATTTTTCAGACGCGCGCGCCGATCTGGCGGAAGCCAAGAGCTTTGCCGAACAGAAGCACCTGCTGACTTTGCCCGCGCGCGGCAACCTTCAGGTAATTGAAACGCCAGCCTTCCTGCGCGGCATCTATGCGGTGGGAGGGTTCAATCCGGCGCCCGCGCTGCAGCCCGAGTTAGGCGCTTTTTACTGGATTACGCCAATCCCGGCCACCTGGGAAAAGGGCCGGATCGAATCGAAACTGCGCGAGTACAATTTCTACAACCTGAAGTTGCTGACCATTCACGAGGCCATGCCCGGACACTATGTTCAGTTCGAGTTCGCGAATGACGTGCAGCCCAAAACGCGGCGCGTGCTGCGAGGCGTGTGGGGCAACACGCCGTACGTGGAAGGCTGGGCGCAGTACATCACGCAGGCGATGCTGGACCGCGGCTATCTCGATAGCGCGCCGGAATTGCGGCTCACGTTTCTGAAGCAGGAGCTGCGCGTGATCGCCAACGCCATCCTCGATATCCGGCTGCAAACGAATCGCATGACGGACCAGCAGGCCATGGACCTGATGGAGAAGGATACGTTTCAGGAGCACGAAGAAGCCACGGCCAAGCTGCAGCGAGCGCAACTGTCATCGGCGCAGCTGCCGGCCTATTTCGTGGGCTGGCGCGATTGGCGCAGAGTGCGCGCGCAGTATGAAACGGCCAAGGGCGCGGAATTCAAGGAAGCTGCCTTTCACGATGCCGCGCTGAAGGAAGGCGCCGTTCCCCTTACCCGTGCTTTACCGCCTGCTGACCGGTAAGGAGCTGGCGCGATGAGCGAACGCGAGAATCAGCCTTCGGGGTTCCTCAGCGGCATATCCTGGCTGCGCGATCTGGCGCTGTCCATCGTCTTCGCGGTCATTCTGATCGTATTCCTGTATCAACCCGTGAAGGTGGAAGGCACCAGCATGATGCCCACGCTCGCTGACCAGGAACGCATCTTCATCAACAAGTTCACTTACCGTTTGGGTCCGAACCGCATCGATCGCGGCGACATGGTGGTGTTCCTCTTCCCCTGGGACACCAGCAAGAGCTACATCAAGCGCATCATCGGCGTGCCCGGCGACCGCGTGGAAATTGACGAGGGCAAAGTCTACGTGAACAGGCAGCCCATCAGTGAGCCGTACGTGCCCGATGAGTATCGCGACCACTTATCCATGCAGCCCGAAGTAGTGCCGGTGGGCCACTACTTCGTGCTGGGCGATCATCGCACTTCGTCGAACGATAGCCGCGCCTGGGGGTTCGTGGATCGCAAGCTGATTTACGGCAAAGCGGTCTTCGTATACTGGCCGCTCGATAAGCTCGGCACGGTGAAGTAGCTTTTACGCGAAGACGCGGCCTTTATGAATGCCGAGCAGGATCTGCACCAGCCTGTGAGCGATCAGTTCGTGAAGCGTGAGCAGTTCGCGGTTCGCGCGCGTGATCTCTTCGGCGTCCGCGCCCGGCTTCACTTCGCCGCCAGCCTTCAGCGCGTCGGTTGCTTCCTTCAGGATGGGGTCGGTCAGAACTTCGCCGGCCATTTCCCAGAGCGTGATGAAGCGGTCGACAGCCGTCGGGAAGCTCACGTGGAACACGCCATGCAGGCTGGTGGTGCGCGGCGGTTTGTAATCCAGATTGAAGGGGCCGTTATAGCCATGGCTGCGCAACAGCACCAGCACGTTCAGCCAATCGAGCGGATTCACCAGGCCCACGGCGATATCGACATCGTGCTTCAGGCGGTAGCCATCGTTGATGTCGAAGTGCCAGAGCTTGCCGGCCACCAGGGCGCGTGCCAGAGCGGCCCGTGGCGCCCCGCCCCACATCAGCTCATGCAGGTATTCCGGGTTCAAGCCCACCATCTCCGGATGCGTCAGCAGGCCGGAGCCGATGAAGCCCAACATGGCGTCGCTGGTGGGCAGCAGAATTTCCGCTTGCGGCTCAAAGGGCTTGGCCTCCATGCAGTGCTTCAGCGTGGGGCGATTGTACTTCTTCGCGACTGCGATATCGTGCTCGCAGGCGGCGTTCAGCGCTTCGGCATACCAGCGCAGCGTCTCCGTTTCCTCCACCGCGCCCTGCACGTAATAGCCTAGCGATCCCGGCCAATATACCGCGAACTGCGCACCCAGTTCGTGGCCGATCTCCACCGTGTTCTTCACGCGGAAAGCTGCGTACTCGCGAACCGCCGGGGATTCCGCAGCCGGGCTGGCCGCCCATACAGCGTGGTGAAACGTCTCCGTCGTCACCATGGAACACTGCAGGCCGTTCAGAGCCAGCGCCTTCTTAATACGCGCGACTGTTTCGGCTTGCCCGTCCTTCCCGAGATCGGAGGTGGCGATCACGTCGGTATCGTGCGTACACCACCAGCCGATGCCGATCTTTGCGTACTCCTCGATCACGCGCTCGAAGCTCACCGGCTCACGCGTAGGCGCATGGAAGAGGGCATGTCCTTCATAGGCGCCGGCCCACTGCGGACCGGTGATGAAGTGCTTGCGGCGAGCTTCCGGGCTATACGATCCACCGCAGGCGGCGGCCAGGCGCTCGACTAACGATTGCTGCTTTTCGATTGGAATTGCTGTCATGTCTCTCCGAAAGGGTTCAGCCGTTAGGATATGCCAACTTGCGGCTTTGCACGTGAGCCCCTACAATCATAAATAGAGGAGGCTCTATGGTTACCCCTATATCGTTTTTGATTGGTGGCCTTGGCACCCAAGAAATCCTGCTGATTCTCGTTGTCGCTGTGCTGTTGTTCGGCGGTAAGAAGATTCCGGAACTGGCGAAGGGTTTGGGAGAAGGGATTCGCAACTTCAAGACGTCCATGAAGGAAGAAGAAAAGGTCGACGAAAAGAAGCAGGTGTAAAGCTTCCCGGAACTCCCGCAAGGTGGGAGAGTCCCCCTCGGTCTCAAAAATTTGGCCCGTAATACTGCAAACCCCGCAGCTAATTGAAAGCTGCGGGGTTTGTTATTTGGGTGAACCGGGGTCTGGTTACTTTGCTTCTTTTTTCACTTTGGGTGGAACGATCGCGTCTTTGGCTGCCTTGGCAACACGGAACTTCACAACCTTCTTCGCCGGGATTTTGATGGATTCACCGGTCGCGGGGTTGCGGCCCATGCGAGCTTTTCGGTCTACGCGAACCAGCCGGCCCAAACCCGGCAGTACAAATACTCCGTTCTTCTTTACTTCCGTTACCGCCATGCTGCCCAAGTGATCCAGCATTGTCCTGGCGGTCTTGTTCGGTACCTCGCAAGCCTCAGCGAGAGTTCTTACGAGTTGCGTCTGCGTCATGCGTTGATTGGCCAAATTCTTCCTCCTGAAATTCCGTCAGTATGAATAAACGCAAACCGCTATTCCGGTCAAGCGATGTAATCAAAACGTCTTAATCATAAAGAACGGTGAAGAGGAAGTAAAGGGAAAAATGGCGAAAAATAAGCCGTTTTGGGCGATTTTGAAGCTTAAACGCCGATCAGTAACTCCGATTCAGCCATCGCGGGCGAGGGCTTAGAGCCCGTGCTTTCGACAGCCATCGAAAGTTTCAACAGGTCGCGCATTTCGGTATCGAGGCGCACCAGAACCTCGGGGTGTGTCTTGAGAAACTGGCGCGCGTTTTCGCGGCCCTGGCCGATGCGTTCCCCTTTGTAGCTGAACCACGAACCAGCTTTCTCAATTACGTTGCGCGTCACGGCGCTATCCAGCAGATCGCCTTCACGCGAAGTGCCTTCGCCATAGAGAATGTCGAATTCCGCTTCACGGAATGGCGGCGCCACCTTATTCTTGACCACTTTCACTTTCGTGCGGTTGCCGATGATGACGTCACCGTCTTTCAGCGGCCCAATGCGGCGGATATCGATTCGTACGGAGGAATAAAATTTTAGCGCACGGCCACCAGTGGTGGTTTCCGGGCTCCCGAACATGACACCGATCTTTTCGCGGATCTGGTTGATGAAGATCAGGCAGGTGTTGGTGCGGGACACAACGCCAGTAAGCTTGCGCAACGCCTGGGACATGAGCCGGGCGTGCAGACCCATGTGGCTATCGCCCATTTCGCCATCGAGTTCGGCCTTGGGAACCAGCGCCGCGACAGAATCGACAACGACGACATCCACTGCGCCGGAGGCGACCAGCGCCGCCGTAATTTCCAGAGCCTGCTCGCCGGAATCGGGTTGCGAAACCAGCAGGCCTTCCACATCCACGCCTAGCTTGCGCGCATAGCCTGGATCGAGAGCATGTTCGGCATCGATGAATGCCGCCGTGCCGCCCAATTTCTGAGCTTGCGCGATGACTTGGAGGCAGATGGTGGTCTTGCCGGACGATTCAGGCCCGAACACTTCAATCACGCGCCCGCGCGGAAAGCCGCCCACGCCAAGAGCTGTATCGATGGAGATGGAGCCGGAGGAAATCACCTGCACCGGTACGACGGCGCTGGAACCGAGGCGAAGAACAGCGCCCTTGCCAAACTGCTTGTCCATTTGTGCCAGGGCAATATCGATCGCTTTACGACGCTCGCGTTCATCCATGCATCACAAGTAAAACGCTACTTGAATTCCTCTCAGGAAAATCTTTCACGGGCGCGCGTTGCCAGTGATGACGGTCATTGAAAACGGAGGCAGTTCCACCAGCGCGGACTCCTGGCGCGTGCGGGCGGGTGCTTGGGAACGGATTGCGCGGCTGCGCTTACCCGCCGCGAGCCACCGGTATTGCTCGGCCGGAGAAACGCGTCACCGTGAACGGAGCGGCCAGCGGTGAGGTGAGCGATCTCGGTCACGCTATCGGAACTCTTATTGATCACCAGCAGGGAGAGCTGTCCGTCCGGTCTGCGCAACGCATAGGCGCTCACCAGCGCGTTGTTCGTGGTGACGGGAAGCGTCCGGTGCATACCGCCTTCGGGAGCCGCCCAGACCTGCGAGATCATCCGCGCGGCCCAATAGGTTGAAGTGGGCACATCGTCCAGGAAAAACATGTTGTTGCCCCAGGAACAGCGGCGGTCATGCAGCAGCTCACCCGGTTCATAGCCATAGAGGAAAGCTCTGGCGCCGCCGCTGGTGAGAAATAGCGCTACGGCTTCGGCGTTGAGAAGCGCGCCAGGCAACTCTACTTCGGCCTGCGCGCCATAGGCTGAGAAGCCATACTCCGTCATGTACCAGGGCAGCGTGCGCGGCAGGCCGGCATCCGCCAGCTTTCGCAGCGCGCCGCTCAGCAGTGCGGCCGATTCGGCTAGTTGGCTTGCGCTGTTGCCGCAGACATCGTCGAACGGGTACCACTCGAAGCTGAAGAAGCCGAGCGCGTCCAGGCTGCCAGTGGCCTGGTAGTAGCGGTAGAGCCGCGACATCCAGTCGGCATCCGTGGTCAGGTTCGGCTGCAGCAGTATCAGGCTTGGCCCTCCAAAGCGCGGGCTGACGCCTACGGCGCGAATGGCATCCATAGCGGCGTGGCTGAGCGCGCCATAATCTTCGGGCGTTGTGAACTGCTCTTCGGGCTCTTCGCCCAACTCCACATCGGTGACGGGGTAAGCTTTGGCGCGCACGTAAGCCATCAGCGCAGCAGCGTTTTCGGGAATGTCGTACAAGACGGGGACCGCAAGAATTACAGGCAGAGCGTTCGACAAGCCGCTTTGAAAGGTGAGGTCGATGCCCGGCTGTTCGACGTTGGGATCGCGGTCTAGGGCACGGTGCCAGGGGTCTGTGGACGAAACCCAAACGGTGGTCTGAGCGCGCGAAGGCACGTGCTTCAGATAATCGGTAAAGCGTCCGGAGGCATCGGTAAACCCGGCGGCAAGTTCGCGGATGGCAAAGCCGGCGCCGTCGCGCCAGTCGGCTTTGGAAGCACTTTCGCTGCGCTCAAGTACGAGGCGGAGCCAGCGGACATCTTGGGCTGAGCCGGCCTGCAACGGCAGCCAGTTCGAGTGGGCGGTGATGTCGGGGAACGATTCGGCGGAATACTCGAAGTGGAATTGAGCCGCGCGCGGTTCGCCCCATTCGACGCGAACTGTGTTGAGACGCCGCCTGCGCCCCAGGTCCACAACCACCCACTGCGGCCGATCGCGAAGGTAGGGGTTGCTCTTCCAAAACGTGCTCGAGTCGCCATCGTCGATGCGCGAATAACCATCGTTGTTCGCCTGATCGATGGTGTTGCCGCGGCGGGGTAGACGATACCCGTAGCTCACCGCGATGGGCTCACTCGAAGGCACAGCCGTTCCGATCCAGTAGCCTTGGGCGTGCGCGGCATCGCTCCAGGCGCCCTGACTATTCCAGTGCCACGCTTCACCGGCAAGCTCTGTACGAAGCCGGTAGATCAGCGGCTTGAGACCAGCGCCCCGCATGCGCGCAACATTTTCGGGCGAAAGTTTGGCTGCGATTTCGCCTTCTTCATGGCCATCGATGCCGGCTCCGATGGCTACTTTCGGATCGAAAGAATTAGAAGGGACGTTAGCAATCTGTAGAGTCACCTCCGCCGGAGAGGAAGTTGCGAAGAGAAAAGCGGCTAGTAATTGAACATGAACTCTTTGCTGGTCAGCAAGGCCCACATCATGTCCTCAACCTGCTTCTGGCGTGTGGTGGCTGACACGTTGGCGGCACTGAGCGCGCCAAGCACGGCGGTCTTCTCAGCCTCCGATGGATAGCGGCTGTAGGCTGACAAGTAAAGTGTCTCCAGCAGACGCGCGTTCGAAAGCCCCAACTTCAGAGCCAGCGCGGCGAAGCCATCCGGCGCACTCAACTTCTTGTTCAGCGTGTCGCCGTTGATCACATGCAGAGCTTGCGCGATGCTGGGCTCGACGGAGCGCTCCGCCGCGTCGCACAACACGCGCGGCGGCCTGCCGAATGCTGCCAGAAAATCCGACTTCACCTGGACATCGGGCAACTGCATCGCGCGAAAACCTTTCGGATAATTCGCAAACTCAGTGGGAACGCCCGTCACTTGCGACATGGCATCCAGCAGCACTTCCGCCGGCAAGCGCTTGACGATGTACTTCGAGAAATAGCGGTTGTCGTTCTGGTTGGTGGCGTTGGCTTCGGATGAAAGTTGATAGGTGGAAGAGTTCATGATCACGCGCATCAGGTATTGCGTATCGAAGCCGTGAGCCACAAAATCTTTCGTGAGTGCGGCCAGCAGTTCTTCGTTCGACGCGGGGTTGGTGGCGCGCAAATCATCCACGGCATCCACAATTCCTTTGCCGAAGAAGTTGCCCCAAATGCGATTCACAATCGCGCGGGCGAACATATCGTTCTTCGGGCTGGTGAGCCACGCGGCAAAGGGAAGGCGCCGGTCTTCAGTGGAATCGAGCGGCATGGACGTGCCATCGAGCGGGGTGGGCGCAAGCGGCTTCAGAAGACGCGGATGATTGATATCGCCAGAGGCTTTGGCAAAGACTACGGTATCGCCCGCTTCCGAGCCATTCTTCAGGCCCACGCGCGAGAACATGTTGGCCATCTGGTAATACTGCTTCTGGGTCCACTTTTCAAGCGGATGATTATGGCAGCGCGCGCAGGTCAAGCGCTGGCCCATGAAGGCCAACGTGACGTTCTCCGTCAGATCGATGGGGTCCTTGTGAAGGACGAAATAGTTCAACGCGCCATTTTGCAGAGTATCGCCGCTGCCGGTGAAGATTTCGCGAGTGAATTGGTCCCAGGGCTTGTTCTGTTTGACGCTGTCGCGAATCCAGTTATAGAACGCCCACATGGCATTCGCGCGCAGCTTCTTGCTTGAGACCAACAGCAGATCTGAATATTTGTACGCCCAATAATCGATGAACTCTTCGCGCGAGAAAAGCGAATCGATTACCTTGGTTCGCTTAGCGGGGTCCTTCGAACTTAAAAATGTTTCCACCTCTTCCGCGCTGGGCAGCACGCCCATCGAATCCAGATGGACGCGCCGCAGAAAGGTGGAATCGGACGCGGGCGCAGAGGGCGCGAAGCCGAGCTTTTTCCACTTCGCAATCACAAGGTCGTCGACATAGTTGCTGCGCTTGAAGCTGGTATAGACCGCGGGGTCGACTGGCGTGGCATTGGGAACGCTGAGGCGTGAATACAAGACACGGCTGGAATAGTAAAGCGTAATAGCTGTCTCACCGAAGCCATTCATTTTTACGTGGCCCAGGTCATCTACCGAAGCCACTCCCTCGTCACTTGAAGAGAACTTTACCCAGCGAGTAACATCTTTCACTTCGCCGGTGGAGTACTTGGCGCGTACGACAAGCTGCTGCTCCGCCGAAGGCTTCAACGTGGCCGATGCCGGATATACTTCAAGGCCGGTGACTGCGGCGTCGGAATCCGCCGGCGGGGGAGCACCGGCGGCGATCCATTCGGCAATCACACGGTATTCCAGCGAATTCGAATCGAAGCGCTTGCCGCCCCCATGGGCCACCGCCATGGTCGGCTTCAGCAGCATCAGGGAATGCGCAGGCTGCAGAAGGGACACGCGGCGGCCGGCGGATTGTCTGGTCAGCGTATCGTAATCCACTTCGGGGTCATAACCGCGAAGGGTAAGCTTAAAACCGTTTTTCCCGGCCAGCGCGCCGTGGCACGCCCCTTGGTTGCAACCCGCTTTGGTCAGCACCGGAATCACGTGGTTGCGAAAATTCCACTGAAAAGGATCGACCGCGCCTTTGACCGTGATCTCCGCCGAACTGGTCTGGCCATTGGCTTCGGCGGTGATGCGGGTGACCCCGTCTGCCAGGGGCCGTACTGCGCCCGTTTGATCGATCATGGCGACGGCAGGGTTCGATGACGACCACTTCGCATGACGTGTCAAATCCTCTTCATGACCTGCTACGGAAGCTTCGGCGAGGAACTGATGGCGTGCTTCGCGGCCAGTGAGCGTCGCGGCGGAGGGAAGGATTTTCAGCGAATCCGCCGCGCACAGCGGCAGGGCCAAAGCAAGTGCAAGAAAGAGATTTCGCATGTGGGGTTACGAGAAGATCTTCAGCGGTTCGGTGCCGCGTTCCACCAGCGGAATGGGGCGGCCTTGTGAACCTGGTAATTCGAGTTCAAGCGGAATTCCAAGCGCCTGATAAATGGTTGCCGCCACCTGAGCGGGGTTGCTCGGGTTATCGCGCGGAGCACCGCCAATCTCATCGGAGGAACCATGCACTTCCCCGCCCTTCACGCCACCGCCGGCCATCATCATGGTCCAGCATTGGGGCCAATGATCGCGGCCGCCGGCAGGATTCACTTTCGGAGTGCGTCCGAATTCGCCGGTGGAGACGACCAGCGTATCCGCCAGTAAGCCGCGATCGGACAAGTCTTCGAGAAGCGCGCTGTAAGCCATGTCATACATGGGGCCCACAAGATCGCGATAGCAACTGATGGGGCTGAACGGCTTAGAGCCATGAATGTCCCAGGTGATCTCATCGAAGACGGTTTCGAACATGTTCACTGTGACGAAGCGAACGCCCGCTTCAATCATGCGGCGGGAGAGCAGGCAGCTTTGCCCGAAGCGGTTCAGGCCGTATTTTTCGCGTACTTTTTGCGGCTCTTTCGAAAGGTCGAAGGCGTCGCGGGCCTTCTGCGAAGACATCAGCGTATAGGCCTGATGGAAGGTGGAATCCATCAGGCGCGCGTCCTGAGATGTTTCAAACTTACTGACCGTCCGGTCTACCATTTCGCGCCAGTTTTTACGCCGGTCCACGCGAAGCGCGGTCAGATAATCGGGCGGCAGCATGTCGGGCACGCGAAAGTTCGGGTCTGAGGGATCGGCATTGAGCACGAACGGATCGAACGTTTTGCCCAGGAAGCCGGCATTCTGGCCGTGCGGCATGTTGCCGCCGGTATTGCCGATGGGGTGCGGCATCAGCACATGCGCTGGTACATCTCCCTTGGGTCCTTTCAATTTCGAAAGAACGCAGCCAATGTGTGGGAACTCCACGCCGCCTGTGAAAAGACGGCCGGTTTGCATCATCTGATGACCGGTATCGTGCACGGCCGCCGCTGTATGATTCATGCCGCGAATGAGCGTGTACTTATCCGCATGCCGGGCCATGCGCGGAAAATTTTCAGAGATTTCAATGCCCGGAACGTTGGTCTTGATGGGGTTGTACGGCCCACGGATTTCGAGCGGAGCGTTGGGCTTCATGTCCCAGGTATCGAGTTGCGAAGGGCCTCCAACGAGAAAAAGAAAGATGCAGTTCTTCTCTTTCTGTTCGGCAGGCGCGGCGCCCAGAGCGCGGAGCCCGAATAGATCCGTGAGCCCAAAGCCGAGGCCGGTCAATGCTCCGGCGTGCAGGAAATCGCGGCGCCTCAGGCCGTCGCAAAACTCGGCGGGTTTATCGGCATCCAGGCGGATCATGGTTTCTCCTTCGAAATGGCTGCCGCGATTTTATCAAATCCCAGGCGTGCTAACGGCGCTGCGTGAGAAACGCGATGCCCTGTTGCGCCAACTGGTTACCGGGATCGAGGCGCAGACATTCGGAGTAATCTTCATAGGCCTGTTGCGGCTTACCCATGGCGATATAAACAGCGGCCCGATAGACATACGCCGGAGGGAATTTGTAATTCAGTTCGATGGCCGCGTTGAACGAATCCAGACTCTCCGGGTACTTGCCTTGCTTGCCTTGAATCTTGCCCAGCAGAGCGTAGGCGTTCGCCTGCGGGTTTAACGCGATGGAGCGGTTCAGCATAGTGACAGCGTCGTCCGATGCATTTATGCATTCGTAGGCGGCAGCAAGATTGAAAAGCAGAATGTAGTCAGAGGCTTTCAGGGACGTGGCCGCGCCATATTCCGCGACCGCTTCACTGCAGCGCCCCTGGTGGTAAAGAGCATTGGCATAGCCGATATGAACCCGCGCTTTTCCCGGCGATTTTTGCGCCGCGTCCTGAAACAACGCCATCGGGCTGCTCCAGATTTGCGCTCTCTCCCAACTTGCGTACGCCGCCACGCAGCAGACCAGCGCCAGACCGCCGGCGAGAGCCATAGGCTTAACCCGAAGGCGACGCAGCGGCTCAAAGAGAAGCACGATCAGGCCGAAAATGGGCAAATATAGCCGCCGTTCCACCAAAACGTCATTGATGGGAACAAACGAGGAAGTGGGGCTGAGCAGCAGAAGAAAAGCGAAAAAGCCGTAGGCGGCAAACGGATACAGCCTGCGAAACAGGAAAGCGGCGACGCTTAACAGGACAAGTCCAGCCAGCGCGATGAGGGCGCCGTGTTCGGCCAGGTTGTGCGAGAGGGGAAAATCGTAATCGATGTTTTGACCGGCCGGCAGAAAGAAAAGCTGGATGTACTTGAATAGCGCGCGGCATTGGGTGAGGAAATAAGTGCCGGCATTCAGGCCTTCGATATGAAATCCGATCATGGGATCTGAGGCGATATAGCGCAGCACCAGCAGCGCACCGATCAAGGCGAAACATGCCATAGGAATATATAGGCGCGCGTTGCCGCGTATTCCAGAAAGACGGAAGCCCGGGTTCCAGAAATAATCGGTCAATAGAAGCAAAGCGGGCAGCGTCACCGTGTGTTCTTTTGAGCCGATGGCGAGCAGAAACAAAGCCAAGACGGCGGCAGCGGCAGGCCAGCGAATCGCGGGGGTGGGCCGATACAGAAACGCGCAAAACGCAGCGAAGAAAAAGAGCACGCTGAGCGCCTCCGAGCGGCTGGCGACGTAGGCGGCGACCTCAGTTTGTATGGGATGGAAAAGAAAGAGAGCCGCTCCGAACGCAGCGAGGATGGTGCGCGTGGGGTCGGCGGTTTGGCCCATGGTTAGGAGCTTTCTGAAGATAAAAAAGAGGACAACGCCGGCCGCAAAATGGAACAGCAAATTGGTGGCGTGATAGGGAAGAGTATCGGTGCCCCATAAATGGAAATCGCTCCAGAACGAGAGCCCCAGCACGGGCCGCACGCCCAGCCATATTTTCAAAGGCAGCGATTCGGCATGCGGATTCGAGTAAGGCAGATAGAGGTCATCGAAAACAAATGGGCCGCGAATGGCGGGGCCATAGACTTCGAAAAGGGCAAATAGTATGGCGGCAAAACTGAGCAAATATGCCCAAAGCGGGAAAGCCGTTTGCGGAGAGAAAGAAGGTGCGGCGTCCGCCCGGCTATTTTTTTTCTTCAACGCCATTTCCGAGAGGTCTCTTCAGTATCGCCGAGGTGTGTTTCGCAAACCAAAGCCATTCACTGAGGAAGTGCCCAAACATACACGCTAGAATGTGAGGCGAATGCGAATTGCTCTACTCATTATGTTATGCGCTCTGTTCGCGGCTCAGGCGGAAACGCAACATCCGGCGCAGGTAGCCGGGGTCTATGAGGGGTCGATTCCGGTGAAGGGTTCGGATGCGAGGAAGCTGACGCTGGACCTGAAGCAGGATGGCACCGCGGAGTTTCGCGATGCGGCGGTGCGGAAGACAGGGCAATGGTCTGTGGAGAAGCAGCAACTGGAAGTGAGTTTAACGGCAGCAGCGCCGATGCAATGGAAGGTGAAAGGGAACCTGCTGACGCCGCAAGGTTGGGATAAAGCGGTATATGGGAAGAAGGGGCCAGTATTGCGGCGCCCGAGATAGAAGTGAGAAGTGGAGCCGTTGACCGGGATTGAACCGGTGACCTCGTCCTTACCAAGGACGCGCTCTACCATCTGAGCTACAACGGCAATAGAATTAATGACTTACAGCTTTACCGATGAGATTAGAGCCTTTCTCCAAGAGAAGAAGTACCTCCAAAACGTCTCACCTGAAACCATCATACTATACGAAACTTCGTTCAAGCGATTCCGTGATTGCGACACCCTGCGCGCCAGCCGCTTTGCCGAAAAAGGCCTGGCCGGCCGAAGCGTGAAAGATGAACTTCGCGCGAATTTGATTGCCAAGCTGCAGGAGATGATGGAGCGCCTGGAAGCTTTGTTGCCTGAACAGATGAGCCAGCTTGTTGACCAGATGGTGAAGAAGCTGGTGGATGACGGCGGCATTTCTCCTTCCGACCCGAACGATGCGAGCGGACAGGGCCAGGGGACAGAAGCGCCCACCAGGTTTCAGGTGACCGATAAGTCGCTTGATTTTCTCGGCTTTAAGACTCTGAAGGATTTGCTGGGCTCGCTGGGTAAATCGAGTTTCGGGCGGCATGACACGCGCGATTTCGCGACCGGCGTCGAATCGTCGGGTTCCTCGCGCCTGTATGAATTCGGCGACACCATGAATCTGGATATCACCGAGACGCTGTTCAACGCGGTGAGGCGTGAAGGCGCGCAGGTTCCGCTCAACCTGGAATATTCAGATCTGCATGTGCACCAGTGCGAATACCAAAGTTCCTGCGCCACCGTGCTGATGCTGGATTGCAGCCACAGCATGATTCTGTACGGCGAAGACCGCTTCACACCGGCCAAGAAAGTGGCGATGGCATTGAAGCATTTGATCAAGACGCAGTATCCCGGCGATAGCCTTCGCTGCGTGCTGTTTCACGATTCCGCCGAAGAGTTGGACATCAGTCAACTGGCGCGGGCGCAGGTGGGTCCATACTACACCAACACCAGGGACGGACTGATTTTGGCGCAGAAGCTTTTGGCGCGGGAACGCAAGGACATGCGCCAGATTGTGATGATCACCGACGGTAAGCCCAGCGCGCTCACGCTGGACGATGGCCGCATTTACCGGAATGCGTTCGGTCTGGACCCGCTGGTGATCAGCAAGACGTTTGAGGAAGTGAACCGCTGCAAGAAGCAGGGCATTTTGATTAACACTTTCATGCTGGCGCAGGACTATCAATTGATTGCCTTCGTGCAGAAGGTGACGGAGATGTGCCGGGGCAAAGCTTACTTCACCACGCCATATAATTTGGGGCAATATCTGTTGATGGATTATATGAATCGCAAGACTCGGACGATTCATTAGCTGGATTTTGATCAGCGCCTGTTTGCGCGAATTTTGACAAATCACCTCGCGCTTGTTAATTAGCGCTAGCGCTCTGAATAACCACCGCGACGCCTCTTTTGTTTGCGCATTTTCTGATAGCCGACAACACGTGGCACTTCTAAAAATGCAGATACTCAAGTCGCCCTGTTGGCTTCTCTCGCAGCATCCCGCACATCGTCTGCTTCCTTCGGATCGGCACTTATTCAGCATCGCCATTAAATCCGATTATCATCACTCGGTCTTTTCTGGGTAAGCGTCAGATACAGCATCGATCCCTACGCTCTTCGCTCCCTTTGTATGTTCAAAGCCGGGTCCATCGAATGGGAATTCCACGCGACATCTGCACTTCTTACTGGAGCGCTCGACCCATTTGCCTAAGTACGGCATCTTGTCTAGGGTAATCTGCGCGATCGCGCATACTCGATGACCTGCCTTGTATCGAGATCCGAACTCAGACCTGAAGAAGAGTTGCCGGATTAGTGTAATGTTTGCATTCATCCAACCAGCTAGTTATCCTTATCATTTAGACTCGAGCAGACGATAAACTTCATAGTTCTCATGGGGAACAGCCGTGTCCTCACAGCTCGAAGACGTCTCAACTCTCCAAATTCGATCGCCCTTTTTGATCGGGTACTTCCGCGCCTCGATCTTGCCCTCTGCCACACTGACCGTGACCAGATCCAGTTCGCCAGCCGACATATCACCAAACGCGACGAACTTGCTGTCCGGCGACCAGTAAAACTTTTCGGACCTCCAGCTATGGTTCAACGTTTCGGGAAAATCCAGGCGGTCAGAAGAGCCATTCTTAGCAAGCCGCGGATAAACGAGGGCCAATGTCGCGTCTCGCGACATCAAGTCGACCACCATGTACATCTCGGTTATCTGTATTTCCGATTGCGGCGGGTAGTGAGCCCGCATCGCTAACCAGCGCCCATCGGGAGACGTTGCCGCGCTGTACGCGGCAAAGGATACAACAACCTTCTTCAGCTTGAAATCGACAATGTTGATGTTGTCGCCATAGCCCGAGCCGAAAATCACGATGCGGTTTTCCGGCAGCGTGCACACCTGATCGATTTCGCGCTGCAAGCCGCCCAGTTCAATTAGAGCCCCATCATATCGGAGCAACCCTTTCGACTCTACAATCGATATGGACAAACCCGCGGGGATTGCCTGAACATTCAGCGGATTGCCGCAACGTTCTGGATGGCTCTGGTTGATCTGTGCCAGCGCCGTTGTGGCGATGAAAGCTAGAAGCGAAAGTTTCATTCCGTTGGCCTTGACCTTTGTGTTCTATCTTAACCTTGATCGGAATGTAATTTCCCAGATCAGTAAAACTGTTAGCAGCGCATGACTTGTTTGTCGTGTCGAAGCTATCTATATGCCCTTGGGTCGAACCGAATCCGGTATTGCAAACAGGACAATAATCTTGCACAGCCCTTACTGAATTTGCCTGACCACCGGCACTCATGATTAATATTTTGTCGCCGCACAGATAATTCGAGTTGTTTCCGTCCGGATTCGGATTAGGATTCACTGCGAGACTCTGTCCCGAGTAGACCGTAGAATTGCAAGATCCGGTTATGTTTTTGATTTTTACAAACGTGTTCGCTGACGTGGCGTTTGGCGGTAAATTACATACGTTCTTGCCAAGATAGGTAACACCATACGGTTTGACGTAACCGAATTCACTTGAATCTCCTGTACCATTCAAGTTGACGAACGAGACAAAGTCCTGTTTGAAGGTCGACCCATAATGGTAAGTGCAAGTCGCATCATTTTCAAACACATAAACCGGGGTTGCAGGCGCTATGCACGAGGCCTCGCTGGACACGTTGTAACTAGAGAATCTCGTCAATGGACTAATCTTAAAAGAGACCGGAACAGACAGTGATGAGTTAGCCCAGCTTGCGTTGACGCTGGAATATTGCCCAGCGGCCAAGTTATGCACCTTCGCTGGGTAAGTATAAGACCCAGGATGAAGACCACCAACAGTAGTAATGCTAGCCCCATTGTTGTACGTGACCGACAAATTGCCTTGCTGTGATGATGGACCGGAGAGCACGGCGGTCAATTGATTGGCGGCAATGTCGAGCGTAATCTTAAGACCAGGAGGCGTAGTATTTCGGGCCCATACCAATGTACCAGGAGCGACAAGTGGCTTTCTATATCTTGACCCACTCAAGCCTGAACTAGAACCAAAGGTCTGAACCCCTGAGGAGCAACTTGAAAGGTTGACAGAAAATGTGAATGGAGGGTTAGCTTGAATCGTATTTCCGCATGCATCCGCAGGTGGCGGGCTCGAACCGGTCAACGTGAAAATTCCGTTTGATCCAGACCCGTTTACTGAAATTACAATGTTGGCCGAGCACGCTGGGTCGGGAAGGGAAAGTGTACCCGTCACGGCGGTTCCGGTTTGACTTAACGTGTAAGTGTTTACCGAGTCGGTCCACGTCCCCGTTATGTCATCGCACTGTTGCACGGAATTCGTGACTTGCGGCGCGCTAACATCTGGCGGTGGCGTTGCAATGGGTTGGGCTGGTGGATTCGGCCCCCCTGAGTTAGCACTACCGACTGCAGTCCCTACTGTCCACGTCCAAATCCCATCGGCCTGTGTATCCCAGGTGGATAATCCCAAATTGTCTGCCGCGAAAATATGGTCCTGGAGCTGCCCGCTAAATGACGGTGTGAACGAGACTGCAAATGTAATTGTTTCCGATGCAAGGCTATTCGCCCTTCCGGCGGAGGAAGACGGATACACCGTGCATTGGCTATTTGAAATCGGCTGTGCGCTTCCGAACGGGGCGTAACCACCGTTCACATACCCAGTTCTGAGTATCATTCTCAAGCGAGATGAAATTTGCGTCCTGGATGATCTTGCAGCGTGTTGTCGGCTGGTAACCCGGTATCCAGTTAGACCTCCTTTATTGAATACCAATTCCGAATGTAGACCGTAAACGCACCATTGGTGTCGTTGACCGTGTAGGAGAACTGCTGAACCTGTCCGACCTGGTTAGAACCCGACGGACGGTGAAACACTCACCGTCTGCGGCGCAAAATCCTGAGTGGGAATCGTAAAGTTGGCATTGCCGTAAATCCAGTCAGTGGCCATCCCGTTTGTGTCGTAAGCGTCCAACCATGTGTACTTAACGCCGTTGTAAGGATCTTTAAAGACGACATTTACCGTAACTGTGTATTGTCCGCCGCTGAGTGTGACGTTCGATCCCGTTACGTTGAGTGAGCACTTCGAATTGCTCTCCTGAAAGCCCGACCCGAACCACATCGGCCCCAAGGACGTACCGTTATCATCGTGAAGATAAATGTTGCTTGTGCTCACGGGCGAACCAATCTGAACTCCTATCTTGCAACTGTAGCTTGCCGACGGGTACGTTTCGAATGTGAAGAATGCATAGGAGAGCCCCGCACCCCGATCCTGGAAAACAGCTGTGACGGAGGTGTTTTGATTCGGGTTGATTGGCATGCCCGCGGGCGTCAAGACGCCATTTACCGTGGTGGCACTCGTGTCAATATTCGGCTGACCAAGAAGTAATGAAGCGGCACCGCAGAGGATCGCTGAAAGTATGCCTATACGCATATGATTTCCCCATTTCTCCTATTGGATGCCCACAACCTGAAGCGTTAATACCGGCGAGGCCAACACGCTTCGCGCCGCCGAAGCGCCCTGAGCCGCGGGAGCCGAGTGTAGGGGCACAAACTGATTGGGATCTTTCATATTCACGCTGGCTCCTTTCGGATCGGCCACTTGGAATTCGGAACTGCGTACGTGGAGCCGCAGATCGGTATCTGCCGGCACCAGCGCAGAAAATTGGCGTGAATTACCGGCTGGTTTCACCATCATTGGGACGGGATGCACATTCGGCATGGAGACTTCCAGGCGCAGCTTATGGCCGGGGTAAACTTCCTTTGAAAATTGATGGGTTGCGTCGTCGACTTGGACCACAACCAGCGTGCCTGTTTGCAAAACGACCGATAACGTTTTGACGGCTCCCGTTGCCAGGAAAATCTCGGCGCCGTGGTTTGCCCAGCTGCACGAATCGAGCAACAGGCCTCCCGATACCTGAGCGCAGACTTCGTAAGCTCCTTGCGGAACAGCCGTGAAAACTGCCGACCCATCCGCTGCGGCTTTCTGGACGGCATGGAAGTTTGCGAGCGTATTGCGAAACGGGCGGGCGCCAACGCGAACGATGGCGCCAGGTAAAGCAGCACCGGAACTGTCGCGCACCTGGACAGTGATTTGGCCTGTCTGAGCGACTGCAGAGAAGCCGCTGAAAAATAATAGTGAAAGAATCCGTAGCATTTACCAAACCTCCAGGACGCTTCAATCCATCCGAGACGGGGGGGGGGGCAGTCAAGAAATATTTCTAACTATTTTTGAAAAACTCGCACTTAGTCGGAAATTAGGTCCGATTACTACTAAAGCGAGCTGTACCCGTGCGAGAAGGCGGTAACCAATATTTTTATTTTCTATTTCCCACGTTTTGTTCCACTTACACTTTTTCTGAAACAAACGGCGCTTTGCCTTCCGCTAAGTTGAGATCGCCGGGGAAGTGAGTTCGGCGGTTGCAGCGTTTTGGATTGGCGTCCGATTCAGCTCCTGCCGCATTCCCTCCGGCTTTAGGCAGCGCTCCGCTTGGGCGGCGGAGCGTTGTCGCGCCGGTGGGATAGGAGGGGTCCTATTCTGCCGGCGCCTTGAACTTAAGTAAGCAGCGGCAGGCAGGTCTCCCGCTTCACCAAGGTCGTGGGAATCACCACTTCCGGAATCGGCTTTGCATCGCCTTTCAATTTTGCAATCGCAAGAATCGCCAGCTGCCGCCCCACTTCCTCCGCATCCACGCTGACACTGGTCAATTGAGGAAGCTTGAGCGCGCCGCTATGGTTATCGAAACCAATCAGGCTGATATCGCGCGGCACTTCCAGGTTGCGCTGGCGCAGGCCTTCCCACACACCGAAAGCCAGCTCGTCCGTCCCGGCGAAGATGGCGGTCACCGGCTTCTTTCCATCCAGAATCATGCGCGCGCTGGCCAGGCCGTTCTGGAAATAATCGTCCGATAAGGCAACCGTTTGCGCACGGGGGGCAAGGCCTGCCTGTTCCATGGCCCGCGTATACGCGGCATGCCGCGCGCGGTACCAGGGCAGCGCGACATCGCCGATGTACCAGATGTCCTTATGACCTAATTCAATCAGGTGGCGGGTGGCTTCGAACGCGCCGGCATCGTCGTCGAAGCGCACCTGATCGAACGGCTCGCGTGGCTTCGGTCCCACAAAATTATTCGCCAGGAGAACATACTTCGCCGAAAGATCGTTCAGCGCCTCGACAAAATTTTCATAGTTGGTGCCGGCCAGAATCACGCTATCGGCAATGCCGTGGCTGCGCAGCACGCCGGGGAGCCGAAGATCGCCCGGAGCCGTGCCCGGCTGATAGCTGAAGCGCGTGAAGAGCACGAAATGCCCGGCTTCTTCGCAGTGCGCCTCCACGCCTTGCAGGATGCGCGAATGCAAAGGATGGAGGAAGCTGCGGTTACTAAGGATAAAGGAAAGGATGGGGGACGCGTTGCGGACGAAAATTTGCGCGCGCGCGTTCGGCCTGTAATTCAGGTCGCGAATGGCGCGCTCCACGCGTTCGCGCAGGGCCGGGTCAACGTTCGGGTGCTGGTTAATCACGCGCGAAACTGTCCCGGCGGCCACCTTGGCGCGTTGCGACACCTGCTTGAGCGTGACTGCCATCTCCAGCGAGTTTACCGTGTGGGTAGCTTATTTTTCTTCGGACGGCCCAATCGCTTGACAGACACGCGCGAGGGAAAAGCGCCGGACTGGATTCCGTGAAGGCGCTCCAGTTCTTCTATTGCTCTTTGCAGACGCGCATGCTCGGCGCGCAGGTCGGTTAGGATCTGTTTCAGGTTCACAGCCATGAATCGGCTGCGGGCGAGGAAAGCTTTAGAGCGTTACGATTAGAGCTTGACCACTAGCTGAACGCCATCGGTCATGGGCAGCAGGCTGGCGGCCACGCGCGCATCGCGCGAAATTTTCAGGTTCAACGCGCGCAGGGCAGTGCTGCTGGCGTCTTGAAACTGTTCGTCATGCACCTGCCCGTGATACAGCATGTTGTCCAGCATCATCAAGCCGCCGGGCCGCAGCAGCGTCAGCGCCAGTTCGTAATAGGTGTCGTAAGACGGCTTATCGGCATCGATGAAGGCGAAGTCATAAGTGGCGGCGCGGCCTTCTTGAATCAGGGCGCGCAGCGAATCGGCGGCCGGCGCGATGCGGAGATCGATCTTGTGCGCGACGTCCGCGTCTGCCCAATAACGGCGCGCGGTGGCCGTGTACTCTTCGCTCACGTCGCAGGCCGTGATGGTACCTTCAGGCGGCAGCGCCAGTGCCACGGCGAGTGAACTATAGCCTGTGAAAACGCCCACTTCCAACGTGTGGCGCATATTCATCGCTTTCACTAGGACGCGCAGCAGCGCGCCTTGTTCGGGCGAGATCTGCATCACGGCCTGGGGGTGACTTGCGGTTTCGTGGCGCAAACGCACTTGCGCGTCCGTCTCACTCACCAGTGTTTCCCGAATGTATTGTGTGATCGCTTTGTCCGCTAAATAGTCTTTATGTGTCATGCGTATACTTGAACCGAATGCCGGCTGAAGAACAGGATATCGCGCGCCTGTTGCAGGACATAAAAGATACGCAAGAGCGCGTTTCGGCAGACCTGGAATGGCTGGTGCGGTATCAGGCCGGGCTCGACCGGCGGCTGGGGCGCGTGGAAGACAGCGTGATTTTCCGCAGCCTGCGCTGGGTGGGGCGAACGTATGCTCAGGTGTTTGCGCGCCAGGCGAATACGTATGCGCAATGGCGCAAGAGCGGTGGCGGCAATGTGCCTCAACCGGCGCCGGCGGCGAAGCCCCGCTTCACGCTGCTGGTGCAGCCGGCCGATAAGGACCGCATTGCGCGCGCGGTTCAATCTTATGAGAACTGCGAGGTGCTGGTGGGCGGGCTTGGACACTCGACCGGCGATTACGTGGCCGAAGTGGGCGAAGGAGACGAAGTGTATCCGGGCGCGCTTGAGCATTTCGGCGCCGCCGCGGGTTCGGCCGGCCTGATCTATTCCGATGAAGAGGTGCTGGACGATTCGGGCCATGCGATCGCGCCGCGATTCAAGCCCGGCTGGTCGCCGCTGCTGCTGCGCTCTGTGAATTATCTGGGCGGCTTGACGGCGCTGCGGCGCGAACTGGCGGCGGACCACGCGGATGTGCTTACCGCGATTCGTGCCCAGCCCACTCTCAGCGCGGCGCACGTTCCCGCGATTCTGTATGGTTCGCGAAACAAGGCGCTTGCGGAACCGCCGCCGACCGCGGTTCCAGCCAGTTCCGGCGCTAGGGTGTCGCTGATTGTCTGCACCCGCACGGCGAGTCTGCTGGAGACATGCCTGAATGGGATTCGTTCCGCGACTGACTTTGCACCGCTCGAGATTGTCGTCGTTCAGCATCTAGGCTCGTCGAATGCCGCCGGCGAACAGGCCGTGGCTCAGGTCATCGCCAAACATGCAGCCACGCGCGTGCCCTATGCGGCGCCTTTCAATTTTTCCGCCATGAATAATCAGGGCGCGGAAAGCGCGTCGGGACAGATTCTGCTCTTCCTGAACGATGACGTAACGCCCCTTCGGCCGGATTGGCTGCAGCGCATGGAGGCTTGGCTGCGCGATCCCACCGTGGGCGCCGTGGGCGCGAAGCTCACCTTCCCCGATGGCCGTTTGCAGCACTCCGGCATCGCGGCCTGGATGACCGATGGCGCGTGGCACCCTGGCCGCAACATGCCGCCGCACGCCAACTGGCCATGGACGCAATACACTCGCGAAGTTGCCGCCGTGACGGGCGCGTGCCTGGCGATTCGCGCGGCCGATTTTCGACGGCTAGGCGGCTTCGATGCCACCTTCCCCGTGAACTTCAACGATGTGGATCTTTGCTTTCGCCTGCGCCGCGAAGGCCTGTCGATCATTCTCGATGCCGAAGCGGAACTGCGCCACGATGAAAGCCGCACACGCGCGGGCGGCACATCGTATCAGGAGCGCCACGCGTTCTTTCGCAAATGGCGGCGCGAACTGCAACAGCCCGACCCGTTTTACACACCGCACCTGGCCCAAAACAATGAGGACCTTTCGCTACGTTAGGAACGTGCCCGATGGTACGCTGAGTCTTTGAAGAAAGCACTGATTACGGGCATAACCGGCCAGGACGGCAGCTATTTGGCCGAACACCTTCTCGGGCTGGGTTACGAAGTCCATGGGCTGGTGCGCCGCGTGGCGCTGGAGCAGCCGGAGCAGCGATTGGGCCGCGTGGCGCACCTGGCGGACCGTCTGGTGCTGCACGCGGGCAGCCTGGAAAGCTATCCCAGCCTGTTCCAGGTGCTGAGCCGCTGCCCCATCGATGAGTGTTACCACCTGGCCGCGCAGAGCTTCGTCGCGGAAAGTTTTGCCGACGGCTTTTCCACCATGAACACCAACAGCAATGGCACGCATTATCTGTTGGCCGCGCTGCGCGAGCTTCAGCCTTCGTGCCGTTTTTATTTCGCCGGCTCCAGTGAAATGTTCGGCAAGGTACGTGAGGTGCCGCAGCGGGAGACCACTCCGTTCCATCCGCGCAGCCCGTATGGCATCAGCAAAGTGGCCGGCTATTACTTGACCATCAACTACCGTGAAGCGCACCAGATGTTTTGCAGCAATGGCATGCTCTTCAACCATGAGAGCCCGCGCCGCGGCTTTGAATTTGTGACGCGCAAGATCACGCACAACGTGGCGCGCATCAAGCTGGGGTTGGCGCAGGAGCTTCGGCTGGGCAACCTGGAAGCGCGTCGCGATTGGGGCCATGCGGCGGATTACGTGCGCGCTATGCACAGCATGCTGCAGCAGCCCGAGCCGGACGATTTCGTGATCGCGACAGGTCACACCCACACGGTTCGCGATTTCTGTGAGTTGGCCTTTGCGGAGGCCAACCTGGATTACCGCGACTTTGTGAAAGAGGATGAGCGCTTCTTCCGGCCGGCCGAAGTGGAGCTTCTGGTTGGCGATGCTTCAAAGGCGCGCGCCGTGCTGGGTTGGGCGCCGACGCACACCTTTCAGGATCTGGTGAAGGAAATGGTGCTGCACGATTTGGAACTGGTGAGCAAAAACTGATGTTGGGCAGACGAGCCGCCACTACCGATGGGCCCAGCAGAAACGCGCACGGCTCACTGGATACGCCGGCCGATGGGCAGATCAAAGGTTGGGCATTGGACCCTGACCGCCCCGGCGCCCGGCTGCCGGTAGAAATTTCGATCGATGGCCAACCGGTAGAAAGTACCATCGCGGATCAGTTCCGCTCCGACCTTTTGCAGGCCGGTGTGGGCGATGGCTATCAGGCGTTTTCCATTTGGGTACCCGAAGCGTTTTTTGACGGAGCGCCTCATAAGGTGGAGGTAAAAATCGCGGGCGTGAACCGGGCTCTGCAGCATAGCCCGCGAACGATTGTGTTCGCCCGCCCGCCCTCCGTTTCCACGTTGAAGCGCGTGGCAGCCGATGAGCCGCATCACCCGCGGACACTGCCGGATTCCCTGCTTGCCGGACTCTCAGTCGTGATCGCTACCCGGAACAACGCAGCCCAAATGGAGCGAACGCTGCGCGCCTGTGTGGCGGCCGCGCGCAATCTTCCGGTTGAATTCATCGTGGTGGATTACGGATCGACGGACAATACCAAAGCCCGTCTGGAGGCTTTGAAGAGCCATGTGCCGAATTTGCGCTGGATCGGCGTGACGGTTGCCACGGCGGGCGCGGCGCGCAATCACGGCGTTACGCTGGCCGCGCGTGAATTAATCCTTTTTCTTTCGGATGGCGTTGCGCCGGCCGTTGCCACCTTCTTCGAACAGCACATCAATGCGCACCGCATGCTGCCGGGCAAGAATGTCGCCGCGCTGGGGAAAGTGGTGTGGACGAACCTGCCCGATGAGCGAGTCAGCTTCCTGATGGCGCATGTGCAGGGGGCCGGTGAGCAACAGTTCGGCTTCCATAGCCTGCTTCCTTACTCGTGGCTCGATTGGCGCTTCTTTGCGGCCGAAAATATTTCCTTTAAGCGCGCGGTGATCGCCAATTGGGCCACCGATGGTTACCGGACAGATCTGCCGCAAGCGCTGCTTGAAGACATGGAGCTGGCCTATCGCGTGCACGAAAAGCTGGACGGCGGCTTTCAAATTTTGTATTGCCCCGCGGCTTCGGCGTCGCATGAGGCTTCCACCACGGTGCGCCAGTTTATCGAACGCCAAATGGCCGCCGGGCTTTCGTCGCGCAGCCTGTTCGAAAAGCATCCCTTGGCAAAGGAACAGCTGGGCATTCACAAGTTGGAGGCGCGGTTGGCGGCGAAGAACATGCGCGCGAAGGCATCCGCTCAGGATTTGTTGAGCATGATGGAAGGCGCCAAGAGCTGGGGCGTGGTGGTGGAATCCACGTACCGGCTCGGTTCGCAAAACTGGCATGCGGATTTGCTGAACGCGATCTTCGAATTGAGCTACCTGCATGGTTACGTGACCGGCTGTCCCGACCCGGAAGCGAACTACGCCGCTGCGTACCGCTACTGTCTGGAACGCTTTCAGGAGAAGCTTTCCACTGCGGCGGCGTTCGAAGTTTTTGGGCGGTTTCCCAGCTTTACCTTGACCTAACTCGCGATGTTCTCCGTCGTTATTCCCGTTTATAACCATGAACGTTATCTGGTGGAATGCGTTCTTTCCGCCGCGCGAAATCCGCTTGTGAGTGAAGTGCTGCTGCTGGACGATGGCTCGCGCGATGGGAGTGCGCATTTGTGTGCCCAGCTTGCGGTTGGTGCGCTCGACAAGGTGCGCGATGTGACGCCCGCCGCGCGCGGTAATCGCGGTGCTCACGCCACGCTGAATGAGTTGGTGGAGCAGGCTGCCTGCGATTGGGTGGCTGTGCTCAACTCCGACGATGTGTTTCTTCCCGCCCGGTTCGATCTGGTTCGCCGCCGCATGCGATTCAGCAACTTCGATCTGTGTTTCGGCAACGTGGTGGTGAGGGATGCAGAGGGCCGCCAACTGGGTGGCAAGCGCGCCATGTACGATCCGCAGCTGCCCTTCCCCGCGGCCGTCGACGTAGGCGCCATGGTCTCGTCCGCCGATTGGCTGCCGCTGCTGGCGCACCAGAACTTTCTCGCCACCACCAGCAACATGGTCTTTCGCAAGGCTCTGTTTCGGAAGATTGGGGGCTTTGCCGATTTTCGCTACGTGCACGATTGGGATTTCGCTCTGCGCGCCGCGCTGGAAGGCACCGTTGCCTACATACCCCATGCACTGACCGGCTATCGCGTTCACGCCTCTAACACCATTAAAGAGGATGCGCTGAAAGTGGATGCCGAAGCCGGCATCATGTTTGAAAAGCTGCAGCGGGATTACCCCGCGCTGCGTCAGAATGCCGCCTTCACGGGAAGCCTGGACGCGAACCCTTATCTGCTACAGCGTGAGCGGCCCACGCTGTCCGTGGTTCTGCCCGCGGGTGAGGGCGGCGAGACTTACCGGATTGCTCTGCGAGAAGCGTTCTCCGGAATTGAAATCACTCGCGGGGAGGCATCGGGCCGGTATGTTTACGCGCCCACTTCCGCGCTAAAGGCGATGCATCCCCTGCACCTGCAGAACGCTCTTGTGGCGCTGGAGATGCAGGAGCTCGATTTCGTATTGGTCTCGCACACGCTGACTCATGCGCCGGATATTTCAACGCATGGCTTGCGCAACGCGGCGGTGTTTCAACACGCTCATCGCGAGCTGTTTATCGAAGGTGGGCAGGGTCCTCGCCTACTTACGGGTACCATCGCGAGGCTGTTCCCCGGCGGTGGCGATGTGGCATCCGTGAGCGATCTGCTTCCGGGCGTTACGGTAACCCCGCCGTCCGCGCGCGCCGAACCACTCACCACTTCCCTGACATTTGCGCACACACCGAAGCCGGTCATCTTCGTGCTCCCGGCCTTCTTCGCCGTGGGCGGCGTGGAGCGGCTGGTCATCGACATGATGCGCCAGTTGGGCGACCGGTTCACCTTCGTGGTCATCACGGTAGAGCAATTGAATGAGCGTCAGGGCAGCCTGCATGGCGCGGCGGAAGGGTTCATCGCCGGCTTCTACGATTTGGCGGAACTCGCGCCGCCAGAGCTCTTCCTGCGCATGATGGAACGCTTGCGCGATGTTTACAAACCCGCGCTGGTTTGGGTTCCCAATGGCAGCCCCTGGCAATGCGATCATGCAGCCGGAATCCGCCAGGTGTTCGCGAAAATTCCGATTGTGGACCAGCAGGTTTACGACACCGAAGCCGGTTGGATCGCGCGCTATCACGAACCGGGAATCCGCTCTTACGACCGGTTCATCGCCATCAACCGCAAGATCGAACAGACCTTCATCCGGAAGTATGGGATACCGGCTGAGCGCATCGACATGATCTATCATTCGGTCAACTTGGGCACGCTGGGTCCGGCCGAGCGCACGGCAGACCACCGCCGCCAGTCTCGGACAAAATGGGGCTTGCCCGAAGACAGGCAGATCTTCGGTTGGGTGGGCAGGTTCACGCGGCAGAAGCGTCCGCTGCAGTTTCTTGAGTTTGCAAAAGCGGCCGGAATGGCAGACGCAAACCGTCACTTCGTGATGATTGGAGACGGCGAATTGGGCGCGGAGTGCGATGGCATGATGGAACGCGAGAAGATCGCGAATGTCACACGGATTCGCTTTTCAGATCGCATGGGTGAGCTCTTCGCCGTGATGGATGGCATGCTCGGTTCGTCGGAATACGAAGGGCTGCCCATCAGCATGCTGGAGGCGCTGGCCATGGGTGTGCCGGTCTATTCCACCGACGTGGGCGACGTGGCGCTGGTGCTGGCCGATTACGACGCCGGATGCGTGACCGAAGCCGAGTGGCGCCTTGCGCGTTATCTGGCCGGCTTTGAGGAGTGGGCGCGTCGCCTGGCCCGCTACCGGCACAATGCGCAGGGTTCATCGGCTCAGGTGCGTGAGCGGTTCGGCAGCGCCTCCGTTGCGGCGCAGTATGAGCGGTGCTTTCGGAAAAGCATGGTTGCAACAAGCGTAAATGCTACACTGGAAAGTCCTTGAGCGACCTGATTTCATTGTGAGAAAGCTTAGAATCGGCCCCGCTGCTCTTTTTCTAATCGCGCAAGCCAGCGCCCTGGTTCTAATCGCGCAAGCCAGCGCCGTGGCGCAGACCGTTACGCTTCCTTCCCAACGGCTGGGCACTGACGATCTGGTTCAGGTGCAGGTGCTGAATTTCCCGGAATTTTCGCGGTCGGTGCGTGTCGGGCCCGATGGCAACATCGGCTTGCCCTTGCTTCGCCAACCGCTCAGCGTTCGCGGCAAGCTGCCGGTGGAAGTGGAAACCCAGCTTCGCGACACCCTGCGGAGTGAAGACCTGGTGGTGAATCCGACGGTGACGGTAACTGTTGTCGAGTACGCCAGCCATCCCGTGAGCGTGATTGGCGCAGTGAAGACGCCGCTGATTTTTCAGGCTATTGGCCGCGTGACGCTGGCCGATGCCATCATTCGCGCCGGTGGCTTTACCGCTGAAGCAGGGCCTGAGATTCTGCTCACGCGCCGCGTGCCGGACACGCCGTCCGATCAGGCTTCGCCCACACGCCACATTCTGATTCGCAACCTGCTGCAGTCCGATCGGGACGAGGCGAACGTGGTGCTCACCGGTCATGAAGAGATTCGCGTGCCGCCCGCGGGCAAGCTCTACGTGCTGGGCGATGTGCGAACGCCGGGCCAGTATCCCGTGCAGGACCAGACCGATACCACGGTGTTGAAGGCGCTGTCGCTCTCGGGCGGCCTGGGCCCTTCGCCTTCGAAAGAGGCTTGGGTGATCCGGCGCGATGACGTGACGGGAACCAAGCAGCGCATCCCCATCAATCTGCGCGCAATTCTGGAGCGGCGCACGGCAGATTTTCCGCTGATTCCAGACGATATTCTTTTTGTGCCGGATGACCGGAAACGTAAAGACACACTGGCGATACTGGACCGGATTGTGACTTTCGGCGCGGCCATCGGGACAGGGTTGATCATTTACTCCGCCGGACGATGAGAAAGCAACTGAGTTGGAAAGTGGCAGTGGTGGCAGCGCTCACGCTGGCGCTTCATGCGCAGCAGATTGAGACGCTGAAGATTACCGTGCTGGAAGGCCAGGGGTCTGTCAACAGCATCAAGAAGAGCCAGGGCAGCCGGATTGTGGTGGAAGTGAGAGATGAGACGGACCGCATCGTGCCCACCGCGCGCGTGCAATTTTCGACGCCCGCCACCGGCCCCAGCGGCCAGGTCAACGGGGCTCACACGTTCCTGGCCTGGACCGATACGGAAGGGCGCGCGCATGTGGACGACCTTGTTCCGAATGCCCTGCCCGGCTCCTTCCCGGTAACGGTGGAAGCGCGCTTTGCGGGCCGCGTTGGCAGCGCGGCTTTTAACGAAGAGAACAGCGCATCGCTTCAGCAAGTGGCGCGCACCTATACAGTCAACAAGCCGAACCATAAGATGCGCAACATTTTGATTGTTGCCGGGATTGTGGGCGCGGCGGCTTTGGCGATTGGCCTTTCGCTGGCGCTGACGGGCGGCGGTTCGACGGTGGTTGCGCCGGTGCCCACTACGGTCAGCGTGGGCGGCGTTTCCGTGGGTGGTCCGAAATGAAGATTCTGTTTGCGCTAGCCTTTGCGTTGAACTTGTTTGCGGCTGGGCCTGCGGGGCCTGTTTCCGGTTTTGTGCTGGATAGCAGGACGAGCACGATTCGCCCCATCACCGGCGTTCCCGGCGCCACCCGCCTGGCCGATGCGTTGGCGCTGCCTTTCCCGATTCTGGCAGCCGAGTTTTCCGCCACGGGCGATGCCGCCGTCGCGATCACGGCGGACCTGCCAGGACATTTGGTAGTGCTGGGCGCGCTCAATTCCGGCGCCATTTCGATTGCCGATTTGGGCGAAGTGGCTGAGGGCACACGCCTGCTTGGCTTGAACGCAAAGGGCAACGCGGCCACGGTATATTCCGCGGCTGACGGGCAGCTAAAATTTGTGACTGGCATCGGCAAAGATGCTGTGCTCTCCTCGCCCGTTTCCACAGCCGCGCTGGCTGGGCCCGTAACCGCTGCCGTGCTGGAGGAATCTGGTTCGTGCGCGATTCTGGGCACCGGCTCAGTGGAAGTGTTATGCGCGGATGGTTCCTCTCGGCGCGTGGTCACGGCCAGCAGCCTGCGCATCACCGCGCTGGCGCTCATCGGCGGCGATCTTTGGCTGGCCGATGATAGCGCGAAGCAAGTGCTGCGCGTCGCCGATTACGCACACTCATCGACCGCGGCCGTCTTTGCCACCACTGCCGACGGCTTGCAAAAGCCGATTGCGCTGGCGATCACTGCTGCTGGACAAGTGCTGGTGGCGGATTCCGAAGCGCAGGCTATTTTTATAATTGACGCTGCGGCGGGTTCGGTACGCACCGTTGCGCTCGATGTTGCGCCATCGCAATTGCGCCCTCTGACCGATCGCTCGCTCCTGCTCATCAACGATCTGCGCGCGCTGCCGTTCACACTTTTCGCGACGGAGGCCATGCGGACATACTTTGTCCCGGCGAATTAGACCCGTGACGAAACTTCTCCTCACTCTCTGCGCCGCGTTTTGTTTTGCCGGAACTGCCGCGGCGGACGACCTGCCCAGCAGTCTGCAATTTTTCTATCGCGCGGCCAACAGCCCCACGGTGAACCCGGTCTCACCGTTCGGCACCGTGGTGTTCCCCGATACGGCCATCGGCAAAACCAGCAGCATCACGTTCCTGATCCAGACCAGCCAGAATTCGAACAACGTTTACACCATCAAAAATCTGGCTGTAAGCGGGCCCGGGTTTTCGCTTGGCCCCCAGAGCGGCACGGTTCCCGCAGCGGGCGGGCAAGGCAGCGTCGTCATCAACTTTTCTCCCACTGCGGGCGATTTCGCGAACGGCACTCTGCAGTTCACGCTGAACAGCCCCAGCGGGCTGAATTTCGATTATTCATTCACGCTCTTCGGCCGCGTGATCTCGCCGCGCGTGGTCACCAGCTACACGCTGTCGTCTACCAACAATCAAACGGTCATTCAGCCCGGCGATACGCTGCTCTTCCCCAGCACGCCCGTGAACGGCTCGTCGCAGGCGACGTTCGTAATCGCGAACACGGGCACCGGACCTGCCACCGTGGATAGCGTGGCTCTCAGTGGTGACGCCTTCAAACTGGGCAATTTGAGCCTGGTCCCCGCCACCTTGAACGGCGGCAACGAATTTCGTTTCACCATCACGTTCAACCCGCTGGCGGCGAAGCGCTATACAGGAACCTTATCGGTGAGCGTTGGCGGCAAGCCTTCCACTTACACGCTGGATGGCCAAGGTACGGCGGCTGCGTTCACTTACCAAACCATTAACGGCAGCACTGCCGCGCCGCTCACGCCCGGGGCTTCCATCGCCTTTCCGGATACGGCAGCCGACGGCGTTGCGAAAAGCACAGTCACCATACAAGTGACCAACTCCGGTAACGCCGATGGCACACTTGCCAACATCAATTTGACCGGCTCCGATTTCCAGTTAGCGAACTTACCCGCGCTGCCGAAGGTGCTTGGTGGGAACCCGAGCGCGTTCGGCCAAATCAGTGCCACGTTCTTCGATGTAGTCTACATGCCCGCGAAGCCCGGGCCATCCACGGGCCGCCTGCAGGTAGGCAACGATATCTTCACGCTGACCGGCAACGGTCAGGGTGCTGTGCTGACCGTCACCGCCGACGTGGGCACGGGCGCCATCGCCGTTCCCAACAAGGGCACCATTTCGATTCCGAACACCGCGGTGGGCACGCGCCGCTCCGTGTTCGTCACCGTCACCAACACCGGCAATCTTCCGGCCACCATCAGTTCGTTCAGCGCCACCGGGCCGGTCTTCACCACGCCTTCCACGCCGGCGCTGCCCATCGCGCTCGCTCCCGGAGCCTCGCAGCGTTTTGAGCTTCGCTTCGCTCCCGTCGCCGTCGGCGCAGTGACCGCCACGCTTGCCATCAATGAACAGGTGTTTACGCTGATCGGAGCGGGTGACCCGCCGGCAGCTTTACCCACTGTCACCATTTCCGGCGTGGGCGCGCAGACAGATCCACTGCAGCAACCCGCCGCCACCGTGCAAATCGCCACACCCTACCCCGCTGACCTGCGCGGCGTGCTCACGCTGGCTTTCCTTTCCGATTCCTTCTCTGACGATCCCGCCATTCAATTCGCGAACGGCACGCGCACCGTGAACTTCACCATTCCCGCCGGGACAACGCAAGCCGTGTTCGATCAATTAGGCCGCACTGCGCCCTTTCAAACCGGCACCGTCTCCGGACGCATCGTGCTCTCCACCAGCTTCACCGTGGGGCAGGTGGATCTTACGCCCGCCACCGCGCCTTCGCTTTCCACGATGATTCCCGCCGGGCCGCCACAGCTTACTTCCGTGCGCCTTGGCAACCAAAATGGCAACACGTTTCAACTGTTGGTCAGCGGCTATTCCACCTCGCGCTCCGTCACTCAATTAGCGCTGCAGTTCACCGGCGCGGCAGGCACCAATCTGCAGACCTCACAGCAGACCGTCGATGTCGCCAGCGCCTTCACCAACTTTTATTTGGACCCCGGTTCGCGCGTCTTCGGCAGCCAGTTCACACTCACGCTCACGCTCACCATCAATGGCGATCCGAACGCTTTGCAAAGTGTCTCCGTCACCGTCTCCAACTCGCGGGGTACTTCCGCGGCAAGGTCCGTTGCACTTCGATAGATTGACTTAAATCACAAGATGTCTTCAGACCCCAAACAAGCATCCGAATCGCCGGCCCTCATCGAGCGCGAACAGTACAGCGTGCCGCCGCCTGAAGCCGAGCCCGTCTCCGAGTTGTTTTCCCACTACTTGTGGGTGATCTGGCATCAGGCCTGGAAGATCGCGCTCTTCGTGCTGGCGGCGACGGCGCTCGCCTACTTTGTTTCGAAGCGCATCACGCCGGTGTACGAATCGACCGCTTCCATCGATATAGATCGTCACTCGCCCACCGGCGTTGTCGGCCAGGCTTCACAGCAGGGCGTGGCCGGCGATTCCGAACAGTTCATCGCCACGCAGGTGCGGCTCATTGAATCGGCCTCCGTCCTGAGGCCCGTCGCCGAGCAATATCATCTCTCCGGCGACCGCCTGCCGACCGATACTTCCAGCTCTCCACAAACCAAAGGCGCGGTGACTATTCCGGGCCTGAAAGTGGCACATGTGCCCGGCACCTACATCATTCTTGTAACCTACCGCTCGTCCAGCCCCGATACCGCGGCGGCTGTGGCGAATGCCGTCGCCGAAAGCTACATCCGGCACAACTATGAAATGCGGGCGAACTCCACCAATGGACTTTCAAAGTTCATGGGCAAGCAGATTGAAGAGCTGCGCGCCAAGATGGATCGCTCGAACGCAGCGGTTGTGAACTATAGCCAGCAGCTGAATTTTGTGAACCCGGAAGAGAAGACCAACGTGCTGACCAGCCGCCTTCTGCAAACCAACACGGAATACATGAACGCGCAGAATGAGCGCGTGCGGCGCGAGGCTACGTTCAATGCGGTGCGGGCCGGCTCCATTGAAGCGGCGCAAACATCGACGCAAGGCGAAAACACGCGCAAGCTTGCCGAAAAGCTGGAAGAGGCGCAGCAGAAATTCACGCAGGTGCAGGCAGTCTATGGCAAGCGGCACCCGGAATACATTCGCGCGCAAACCGAAGTGAGCCTGCTGAAGCAAGCGCTGGGGAACAGCAACACCAACACGCTGAAGCGCGTGCAGAGCGAATACAACGAAGCGCTGGGCCGTGAACGTATGCTAAAGCGCAGCGTTGACGATTTGAAGGGCGAAGTGAACGCGCAATCCACGCGCGAATCGCAGTACCAGAGCAAGCAGCGCGAAGCCGAGAGCGACCGCCGCCTGTATGAAGAATTGATGCAGCGCATCAAAGAGGCTGGCATCAATTCGGGCTTCGACAATAACTCCATTCGCATTGCCGACCCTGCGCAGCCCGCCTATGCCGCTGTGTCTCCCAACCTGCGCAACAACGTTTTGGTGGCGCTGCTGCTGAGCTTGTTCTTCAGCATCGGCGCTGCGATCCTGACTGACGTGATGGACACCACCGTGCACGATCCGAACGCCATCACGCGCCTGCTGCATGCGGAGGTGATTGGTATGCTTCCTCTGGTGCGCGATTGGCAGGGGAAGCGGCAGCACATGGCGTTGCCGTTCTCCAGTTCCTCCACATCGGACAGCGTGGGGGAGTTCGAAGAAGCGTTGCGAAGCCTGCGCAATTCCATTCTGCTTTCCGGTTCCGGCGAACGGCCCCATTCGCTGCTGTTCACCAGCGCCGCGCCCGATGAAGGCAAGACCACCACGGCTGTTCACATGGCACTCGCTCATGCCATGCAAGGTAAGCGCACGCTTTTGATCGATGCCGATCTGCGCCGCCCGGGCACGCGCCAGATGCTGGGCTATCCGGAAAACGCCGGTCTTTCGGGCATCATTGCCGATGGCGGCGCGTGGAAAAGTGCGCTGGTGCAGCTACCCCAATTCCCCGGCCTGGACATTCTGCCTGCGGGCAACGCCTCGGCCGCGGCGGCCGCGCTGGTGGAGCGCGTGGTGCCCGGCATCATTCACGAAGCGCGCGATGAATACGATCTGGTGGTGGTGGATGCGCCGCCCATGCTGGGCTTCTCTGAGCCTTTGCAGATTGCCGCAGTGGCCGACCGCGTCGTGATTGTGGCGCGCGTGGGGCAGACCAATCGCAATTCCATCGCGGTGATGCTGAACACGCTCAAGCGCCTTAAAGCGCGCGTTTCCGGCATCGTGCTGAACGGCGTCACGCGCGAAATTAGCGACCGCTACACTTATCACGGCACCTATGGCGCGTATCAGAAACACTACGGTACGCGGCGCATCGCCTAAGCGGCAGGCCCGCCGCCTTTGCATATCGTTTTTCTCAACGTGACGGGAAGCTTGGGAGGCGCGGAGCGAGTATTGTTGACGCTGCTTCGCCAATTGCGCCGCTTGCGCCCCAGTTGGACGCTCACCGTGATAGCGGGCGATACTGGCCCGCTGCTCGATGCCGTGCGCGCGCTGGGATGCCAGGCCGATTTGCTGCCGCTTCCGGAACAGTTGAAAGCGTTGGGCGATTGGGGCGCGGGCGGCAAGCTCAGCATGGCGTGGCAGCTTGCGCTTAGTGTGCCAAAAGTGCTTCAGTATCGCGCTCGGCTTAGTCAAAAACTATGCGCGCTTCGGCCCGATGTGGTGCAGACGAACGGCTTCAAGATGCATGTGCTGGGCGCGCTGGCAGCAACCGAACCCATTTGGCACGTGCATGATTTTGTCTCGAGCCGCCTCGCAATGAAGACACTGCTGCGCCGCCTCTCCCATCGGCCTCGCGCGATCGTCGCCATTTCCGAAACCGTTGCTTCCGATCTGCGCAAAATTGTTCGCGTTCCCGCAAGCGTGCGAACAATTTTAAATTCAGTCGATCTCTCACAAACTCCGTCATACGCTGCCTCTGCTGGCCCCGTTCGCATAGGCCTTGTCGCAACCTTCGCCAAGTGGAAAGGCCATCGCGATTTTCTGAAAGCGCTGGCACTGCTGCCAAAGGATCTGGAGTGGCAGGGTTTCATCGTGGGCGGCGAGGTTTATGCACGCGCCGCAAGCCAATACAGCGAGAGCGAATTGCGCGCCATGGCGGCAGAGCTTGGGCTGACGGAAAAGCTGGAGTTCACCGGCTTCCTCCGCGAACCCGCAGCCTTCCTTGAGACTCTCGATATCGTAGTCCACGCCTCCACCGAACCCGAACCGTTCGGCCTGGTCATCGCGGAAGGCATGGCCGCCGGCCGCGCTGTGGTCACCAGTTCCGATAACCTTATCACCCACGGCGAAAATGGGTTCGTTTTTGCGATTCGCAACGCCGCCGCGCTTGCCCAAGCTTTGGAAACACTGGCGCGCGACCCCGCTTTACGGCAACGCCTCGGGCAAGCCGCGCGGCAGACGGCGGAGCACCAGTTTGAGCCGCAGCGCATGGCCAAGCAATTTATCGAACTCTATGAGGCACGTGCGTGAGAGTGCTTCATATCAGCGCCGGAGCCGTGTGGGGCGGCGTGGAGCGCGCGCTGGTCACGCTGGCCCGTGAGCGGAAACACGCGCCCGAAATGCACCCCCATTACGCCGTCTGTTTTCGCGAAAAGCTGAATCATGAGCTGCGCATGGCGGGCGCACCCGTGGATTACCTGGGCGAGGTTCGCGCCAGTCGGCCCCTTACTGTTCTGCGGGCGCGCAAGGCTCTAGCCACGTTGCTGCGGCAGGAGAAAATCGATGTCGCTATCTGCCATCTGCCTTGGGCTCACGCCATATTCGCGCCCGTGTTGCGCGCCGCGCGCGTACCTATCGTGTTCTGGATGCACGGCTTCGCCACCGGCCGGCACTGGACGGAGCGCTTGGCGAAGCTGGTAGCGCCGGCGCTGGTGATTGCGAACAGCCATGCAGTCGCGAAGACGGCGCCGCTGCTGTTCCCGGACACGCCCACCGAAGTGCTCTATTACCCGGTCGCGCCCCTGCCGGAGCCGCGCGCTGAAGAGCCCGGCACCATCCTTCAAGTAAGCCGCATGGAGCCCTGGAAAGGGCATCTGCTGCTTCTGGAAGCTCTGGCAAAATTGAACGAACTGCCCGGCTGGCAGTGCCGCATCGTGGGCGGCGCTCAGACAAAATCTGAAGTGAATTACGTTTTGAAATTGCAAAAGCGCGCCGAGAAGCTGGGCGTTGCGAACCGCGTCACCTTCACCGGCCAGCGCGACGATATCGAACAGCAGCTTGCCTCAGCATCCATCTTCTGTCAGCCCAACATGGGACCCGAACCTTTCGGCATTGTATTCATCGAAGCGCTGGCGGCAGGGCTCCCGGTCGTCACCACGCGCATGGGCGGGGCCACCGAAATCATCACGCCAAAGTGCGGCTTCCTCACGGAGCCGGGCGACGCCCGTTCGCTCGCCGATGCTCTACGCAACTTGCTCAGCAACTCAGAACTGCGCGCCAGCCTGGGCGCGGCCGGCCCCGCGCGCGCGGCGGAACTGTGCGCCCCGGAGCGGCAACTTCCCGCTCTTGCCAACTTACTGGCGACAGTTAAACTTGAGGCACCAGCCCCATGATCGGGATTCTCTTCTGCGCCGCCGCATTTCTGCTAGCCACACTGGCGGGCCGGCGCAGCCTCACCGCGGGCCTCTCCGCCACGCTCGCCGTCGGCTATTTCCACGGCATCGTGCGCGCGAACTTCCCAGACCCCGCGTCGCACTTCATCTTCGACGCCGCAGTGCTGGGCCTGTATCTGACGCAGCTCTTTCGTAAACGCGACCCCATAGATATCCAGCGAATGCGCGCGGTACAAATCTGGACTGCGGTGCTGATCGCCTGGCCCGTGTTGCTGGTCTTCATCCCTATTCAAGATCTGCTGGTGCAATTGGTCGGCTTGCGCGGCAGCATCTTTCTGCTGCCCTTTCTTATGCTGGGCGCGCGCCTCACGCGGCAGGACATCGCGCGCTTGGCGATGACGCTGGCCGTTCTAAACCTGCTGGCGTTTGCCGTCGCGGGCGCGGAGTACGTGGCCGGCGTGGAGCGTTTCTTCCCCCGCAACGCGAACACGGAAATCATCTATCGCAGCGCGGACGCCGGCGGCGCCAACAATGAGTACCGCATCCCCGGTCCTTTCAGCGGCTCCCATGTCTACGCCGGCACCATGGTGATGAGCCTTCCCTTTCTGCTGGGCACTTGGGCCGCCGTGGGCACCTCGCGCGCGCGCCGAACTTTTCTGGTAATTGCCATGCTGGCGACCACGCTCGGAGTGTTCGCGGCAGCCACCCGTGTCCACACTGCCATCCTGGGCGTGGTGCTGTTCGCCGCGTTTTTTTCCGGCAGCATCTCCGCCGGCGCTCGCCTGTTGCTGGTGGCCGTGCTGGGTGCTTTGAGCGCCATCGTGCTCAGTCAGCAGCGGCTCCAGCGTTTCATGAAGCTGGGCGACACGGCCGCCGTATCGGACCGCGTCACAGGCAGCGTGAACGCTTCGTTCTGGGACCTGCTGCTGGAATATCCTCTCGGCAACGGCTTGGGAGGAGGCGGCAGCAGCATGCCGTATTTTTTGCAGGAACGTCTGCGCGGACAGATCGTCATCGAAAACGAATACGCGCGCATCCTGCTGGAACAGACGGTTATCGGCCTATGCCTTTGGATCGCGTTCCTCGCTTGGTTTATCAGCCGCCGCTTCCTTGCCGCGCGCAATGGATGGGGTCTCGGTGAGCATACGGCTTGGCTCGCCGTTGTTTTATATTTCGGCACTTCTCTGATCGGCATCGGCCTGCTCACCTCCATCCCACAGAGCGCGCTACTGTTCCTTTGCATCGGCTGGGTGGGCGCGAAGTGGCCGGTTGCGCCGCAAGCCGCCCCGCACGCTCGCGCCTACGCCGCGCAAGCAACCGCATGAGCCGCAGCCGCCGCTTCCTGGGCGGAATCAGCCTGGCCTATTTGAATCAGGCAGCCGTGATGCTGACCGGCTTGTGGCTCGCGCGATTCTACCTCAAGCATCTTGGCCAGCACGATTACGGGTTGTGGCTGGCCGGCTCGCAACTGCTCACTTATCTAATGCTGATGGATTTCGGCATCGTGGCCCTGCTGCCGCGCGAAGTGGCGTATGCGACAGGCCGCGCGGGCGCCGCCCAACCGGAGATCGCTCCCATCCTGGGCCAATCGGCGCGCGTGGTGCTGCTGCAGACGCCGGTGGTCGCGCTGGCCGCTCTGCTGCTTTGGTTCACCGTTCCCGCCGCTTGGGCGCCGCTCAAAGCGCCGCTGTTCTGGGTGATGCTCGCCTTCACCGCCACCTTCCCGCTGCGCATTTTTGCAGCGACTCTCGAAGGCCTGCAAGACCTGGCCTTCCTCGGGTCCGTGCAGTTCTTCGCCTGGGCCGCAAATGTGCTCACCTCCGTGCTGCTGATCTGGAACGGCTGGGGTTTAGAAGCTCTGGCCGTCGGTTGGGTCGCGTTCCAGGCCGTCACCACCGCAAGCGCACTGGTTCGCCTACGCCGGCGATTCTCTTACGCGCTACCCGCAAGCCTGCCGAAGCTGGACCGTTCGCAAATCTTCACTTTCTTCAAGCGGGGCTTCTGGTTAAGCGTGGCGCAGATCGCTCAATCGCTGCTCAGCGGTACTGACCTGCTGATCCTTACCTATGTGATGGGGCCATCCGTAGCTGTCGTCTATTCGTTAACAGGCAAGCTGGTCAACGTACTCTCGAACCAGCCGCAGTTGCTGATGAACGCAGCCTCGCCAGCCATCAGCGAACTAAAGGCTACAGGCAACAGGCCACGCTTGTTGGTGGTCTCCATCTGCCTGACGCGCGTGATGATGATTGCCAGCGGCATGGTAGCCTGCGTGGTGCTGGCTGTGAATGAACGCTTCGTTACGTATTGGGTGGGCAAGGCCGAATATGGCGGCTTTCCGCTTACCTGCCTGCTCTTGGCCGCCATGCTGGCGCGCCATTTGAACCACACGCTGGTGGCTTCGCTGATCTGCTATGGCAAGGAAAAGCGCATCTCGCTCACTACGTTTTCGGACGGCCTCGTCACGCTGGCATCTTCCGTCATCGCGATCCGAATGTTCGGCCTCATCGGCGCGCCGCTTGGCAGCTTGATCGGTGCTTCACTGGTGAGCGTACCGCGAAATTTAACGGGCCTTGCGCATGAGATGGGCGTGCGGCCTTCCGTACTGCTGAATTCCCTGCTGCCCTGGTTCTGGCGTTTCGCCGTGGCCGCAGTGGTGGCGCAATTCGTGCGTAAACTTCCCCTGCTGCAAACGGTGCCCGGCTTCTTCCTGCTCTCCGCCGCGGTGGCCATCGCGTACGGCTTGTTCGTACTGCCGCTCTTCTTTCGTGAACCGCTGGATCAATACACGCGCCCTCTGTTGGCGCGATTCCGGATGCTACCGGCGGCGGCAAGATGAGCGCGCGCATCAGAGAGTGGCTGCGCCGCAACAACACCTGGATTATGCTCCGCAAGGCGCATCGCGAAGGCTTCGGCAATGCCTACCGCCGCTGGCTCACCTGGCGCAAGATTTTGAAAACGGCGCCTGTCATCACCGAAACCGAAGGCGAGACCGAAGTCCGGCTGATCTGTTATCTTTTCGATTATCTCTGCGCCATCTGGTGTTTGAAATCGTTCTACCGCGCGGCAGGCGTGCAGCTTCCGCTGACGATTCAGATTCAGGGCAACGCTCCTCCGCATGTGGCGCGAACACTGTTGCAGCACTTCCCCAAAGCACGTATCGTGACGCAACCGCAAGCCGATGCCATCGTTGAGCCGCACCTGATAAGGCACGGCTGGACACGCCTGCTGGAAGGCCGCCGCGCCAATCAATACATGCAGAAGCTCACGGATAACGTCATCCTGAGCGGCTTTGAACGCGTAATCGTGCTCGATGCCGACCTGCTGTTCTTTCACAAGCCAACTGAGCTGCTGGAGTTTTCCGGCAAACACATTTTTCAGCGGGATATCGCCAGCACTTATCTTGTTGAGCAAGCGGCAGGCGTGAAGATCGCGCCGCGCCTGAACGTGGGGCTCATGAAATTTGTTCCGGCCAGCATCTCGCTGGCGCGCTGCAATGACTATCTCGCGGACTTCCCCACCTACAGCGGCTGGCTGGATCAATCGCTGCTCGCGCTTCATGCCGCGGAGACTCACACCGCGAATATTCTGCCGCCCAGCTATCTGATCTCGTTTGACCGCCATGTAGATCCGGACTCGCTGGTAGTGCGCCACTACGCCGGCCCCACGCGTTCCCTGATGACTGAAGAAGGAATGCCCTGGTTAATGGAGCGCGGGTTCCTCGACAGCTAAATAACCAAGCGCCACAGTCACCAGGAACACCGTCAGCACTTCGCTATCGCCCAGGTTGAATTCGAACAGGCCGCTCACCATGATCCCGATGACCGACGCGATTCCACCTTGCAACAGAAAGCGCCGGTCGCTTCGTCCCGGCGGCAGCAAGCGCAGGCCGCGCCAAAAATCGTACAGCACCATCAGCAGCAGCCACAGCATCATGAGCATGGTGGGGATGCCGCGTTCCGCCGCGTATTGCAGATAGATGTTGTGCAGATGCCCATACCAGCCGGAAGGCAATGGCCGTGGAATGTCTTTCGGCACGTAATCCTGGAAATGATACTTGGTGCCTTCCGGCCCCAGCCCCAGCAGCGGATGCGCTTTGATCATCTCAAGGCCGGTGCGAAATGTGACCGCGCGAAACTCGTTCGAATCCACATTTTTCTTCGGCTGGAACAGAGACATGAAGCGGTCATGCACGGAGCCGGGCGCAAGCGAGATGGCCAGCAACGCAACCGCTGGCACCAGCACCGCGGCCCATCGCTTCCATGCCCACAGCAGCCACAACCCCGCCGCCGCCAGCGCCAGCCAAACCGTGCGCGTCTCATTCAACAGTTCGGCGAAAGCGATGACCGCTGTCAGCAGCATCCATACCCACATGCCCACGCGCTTCGTCTTCGGCGCAAAGAACAGAAACGCCAGCATCAGCAGAAGCACCACCATCTCCTGCCCGGCGAAGGTCATCCAATGGCTCATGAAGCCGGTGATGCGGTCCGGCGTATAGAAGGTATAGAAGTCGACGCCTTTCTCCGCTGCCTCGCGCACCTTGGCCGCGAACTGCACCAACCCCCTGCTGGCAACCAGCGCACCGATAGCCCCCCACGTCAGCACCAGGCGCCTGGCAACTTGCAAGTTGCGGAACGTGGAGAAGACGACAAGCAGGATACAGAACACGAACATTTTGCGAAGCTGCGGGATGCCGCGCGCGGGCTCGGCCGAAAAGATCAGCGATAGGACGGTGCCCACCAGGAACAGCGCCAGCGGCAGCCAGATGCGCGGCAGCCGCAGCTTGGCGCCCGAAACCAACAGCAGCGCTAACGCCAGCCCCAGCAGGATTTGCGAGGCCGCTATGGAAACAAGTATGGTTGCCGCGCTGGCGAAGGAAAGGCAAAAGGCGGCGAACGTAAGCCGCTCTGAGTTGTGCTGTACCGGCAACCCGACAGTATGGCAGAGCGGGCTTCAAGAGCGCGAGTTGTGTACCATATGGGTTGCGTTCATGAAAGATCTTCTGGATTCGATGGCGGCCGGGGACCGCGACCGAAGCGTCGCTCTCTCGCTGGACCCTTCCCGGATACCTGCCCACATCGCCATCATCATGGACGGGAATGGCCGCTGGGCGAACCGCCGCAGTTTGCCGCGAATCGCCGGCCACAGAGCCGGTGTTCACGCCGTTCGCGACACCGTGGAAACGTGCGCCCGCCTGGGTGTGGAAGCGCTCACGCTCTATGCCTTTTCGACAGAAAATTGGAAGCGTCCGCGCGTGGAAGTGGACATGTTGTGGCGCTTGCTGCGCGTTTTTCTGAAGAAGGAATTGCAGACGCTACAAGACAACAACATTCAGCTACAGGCCATCGGGCGGCTTGAGTTTCTGCCCGCTAAAGTGCAGGACGAACTGCAAAGTGTGATTGCGCTGACCGCTTTGAATACCGGTATGCGCCTGGCGCTGGCGATCAACTATAGCGGCCGCGCCGAACTGGTGGATGCGGTCAACTCCATTCTGGATCGCGCACGCCGTGAGGGCCGGCTGGATTCCGTTCGCGTGGATGAAGACGCCATCTCGCGCAATCTTTATACAGGCGCGCTGCCCGATCCCGATCTGCTGATCCGCACGTCTGGTGAAATGCGCATCAGTAACTTTCTGCTTTGGCAGATTGCCTATGCCGAACTCTACGTCACCGATACGCTATGGCCCGATTTCACTCGCTCTGAACTGCTTCGCGCCGTAAGCGAATACGGCAAGCGGGAGCGCCGCTTCGGCGGACTGAGCGCGAAGCACCAGGACGAACGGGCATATGCGGAACCGGTGCCGGAAGAGATAGCCGTACCCACGTAATGAAGCGGCTTGTCACTGGTTTAATTCTTGCGCCCTTCTTTCTCTGGGTGGTGCTGGCAGGCCCGTTTGAGGTATTCTTCGCCGCGCTGGCCTTGGTGGCCGCGGTTTGCTATTACGAATTCGGCGGCATTGCCGGCGTGGGGCTGAAGGAGCGCTGGCTTGGCGTGGCTGTGGGCACCGCGATGCTTTTCCTTAGGCCGGATCAGTGGTATCTTCCGCTGGCCGCCTTCCCGCTGCTAGCCCTGGCGCTCGCCCTGCGCTATGAAGACCTGGCGCATGTTCTGCCCGTTACCGCCGCGCAATCCATGGGCTTGCTCTATATCTATGGCGCGTGGAATACGGCCTTTCTGCTGCGCGCGGTGAGCCCGTATTGGCTGGCTTTCGCGTTGGGCGTGAATTGGATCGGCGACACGGGCGCTTATTACGTTGGCCGGCAATTCGGAAAAAACAAGCTGGCCGCGCAGGTGAGCCCGGGCAAGACCTGGGAGGGCTCAGGCGGTTCGCTTGCAATTTCGGTGTTGTTCGGCGCGTTCTTCCTGCCCTACTTCATTCCCACGGTGCCAGTGTGGCTAGCTATCGCCATCTCCATCGCCGCGAACATCGCCGGGCAGTTTGGCGATCTGGCCGAATCCGCGCTCAAGCGTGGCGCCGGCGTGAAAGATAGCGGCACGTTGCTGCCCGGCCATGGCGGCCTGTTGGACCGCGTGGATAGCTCCCTCTTCAGTCTTCCTGTTGTTTACGGCTTCCTTTACTTCAACAGCATCTAACAGCGCATGGTGCGCAATTTAGTTCTGGTGCTGGGCGATCAGTTGAACCGCGATGCCTCCGCGTTCGATGGCTTCGATGTGCGGCAGGATGCCGTCTGGATGGCCGAAGTTCGCGACGAGGCGACGCACGCATGGAGCCACAAGTGCCGCATCGCCATGTTCCTCGCGGCGATGCGGCACTTTCGCAATGCGCTTGTTGCCGAAGGCGTCGCAATCCACTATCGCAATCTGGAGGAGGCCGCTAACCGGCACTCCTTCGCCGCCGAACTGACCTTCACGGTTCAGCAACTCAAGCCGGAAAAACTGGTCGTCACCGAACCGGGCGAGTGGCGTGTTCGCGAAGACTTCAAGCGCGCGGCCGAGGCTCTGGGGGTGCCGCTTGAGATTCGGCAGGATCGCCACTTCCTTGCCACCACGCAAGATTTCGCTGCATACGCGCGCGATAAAAAGCAGCTTCGCATGGAGTTCTTCTACCGCCAGATGCGCGAACGATACGCCTATTTGATGGAGAAGAAAAAGCCCATCGGCGGCAAATGGAATTTCGATCCGGAGAACCGCAAAAGTTTCGGCAAGAGCGGTCCGGCCATAACCGCATGGATGCGCACGTTCCCGCCCGACGAGGTCACGCGAGGCGTGCTCGAAATGGTGGAGCGACAGTTCCCCGATCATCCCGGCGAACTCGAATCATTCGATTTTCCCGTAACGCCGAGCGAGGCGCGGCAAGCTTTGAACGTCTTTATCGCCGATGCCCTTCCACACTTTGGCGATTATCAGGACGCCATGTGGACGGAGCAGCCATATCTGTATCACTCGCGCCTTTCCGCCGCCTTGAATCTGAAGCTGTTGGACCCCCGCGACGTGATCCGCGCCGCCGAACAGGCCTATCACGATGGGCACGCGCCGCTGCATTGCGTGGAAGGCTTCATCCGCCAGATTCTGGGTTGGCGCGAATACGTGCGCGGCGTTTATTGGCTCTTGATGCCGGAGTATCTGGAACGCAATTATCTGAACGCCAAAGAGAAGCTGCCCGCTTTCTACTGGACCGGCAACACGGAGATGGCCTGCCTGCGCGACGCGTTAGGGCAGACGCTGCGCTACGGCTATGCTCACCACATACAGCGCCTGATGGTGACCGGGCTGTTCGCGCTGCTGCTGGGCGTGGAACCGCAACAGGTACATCTCTGGTATCTGGCCATCTACATCGACGCCGTGGAATGGGTGGAGCTTCCGAACACGCTTGGCATGTCGCAGTATGGCGATGGCGGAGTGATGGCTTCAAAGCCCTACGTGGCCTCCGGCAAGTACATCCAACGCATGAGCAACTATTGCGCAGGCTGCCAATACAATCCCGCGGAGAGCGTGGGCGAAACAGCGTGTCCCTTCACAACGCTCTATTGGGATTTTCTGATGCGGCATGAAACCATGTTGGCGGGAAACCCGCGTACGATCATGCAGGTGAAAAATCTAACGCGGCTGACGGCAGCAAAGAAGCAGGCGATTCAAGCGCAGGCCGAAGCCGTGCGCGAACGGTACAGGAACGCATGAGACATCTCTTCGAACGAAGCATCTCCCTCCCGGCATCGGCTGAGCGCGTCTTTGCCTGGCATGAAGCTCCCGGCGCGCTCGAAAAGCTGATCCCTCTGGGCGATCCGGTGTACGTGGTGGAACACACCGGCGGCATCGCCAATGGGGCGCGCGTGGTGTTGAAGATGGGCCTCGGGCCGCTAGCCATTCGCTGGGTTGCGATTCATCAGGGCTATCGGCGCGGCGTATGCTTTCAAGATAAACAGCAGAACGGGCCGTTTCACTATTGGCTGCACACGCACAACTTCCAGGCAATCGGCCCTGGCGCGTGCGTGCTTCACGATCACATCGAATTTGAATTGCCGTTTAGTCCTCTATCCGATATGGCTTTGCCCATCGTATTGCACAAGCTGAACACCACGTTCGATTACCGTCATCGCGTGACGCTGGCTGCGTTTACTTAGAATACTTTTCGTATTCCAAAGCAATGCCCGCCGTCTTTTCATCGCCGGCGTGGATAATCACACGGTAGCGCAGACGCAGCGTTTCGCCCTTATTTAGCTCCATCGAGCCATCCTTCGTCTCATCCTTCGTAAACTCTTTCACGCCGAAAATATTCGCTGCGAAAAGGCCATAGCCGCGCGAGTGCCAGTACGTGGGGTGGCGCGGATTTTGCGGATGATCCAGAATCGCGATGCCTACCTTCTCGCCTTCCAGTTCACCGTGATAATCCATCCAGTTCGAACGCTTGCCCCAACACTCGGCCTCGGTTTTGCAGCCGTCCGCATTCACCATCTCTCCCGTGCGAGGCGGCGTAGGCAGAGACTTCTTTTCCTTCTCTTCCAAACCTGCCGCCACACGAATCGCGAACAAGCCATCTTTGTTGTCCTTGAAGGTTACCTTCGCTAAAGGCGTTAGCGTGAAATCGAAATCCATGCGCCGGTCGGCCTTGCCGGAATAAAACGTCATGACGCGATGCTCCCGCACCAGCGCCGTGCCTTCGGGGTCGAGCCAATCCATCGTGATGGCAAGCTTCCCCGACTTCTTTCCGCTCTTGGCTTCATCGATAGACTTCAGCACGATATTGCCGCGGTTCGTTGTCTTGTAGTCTTTCTCGTTGCTCCAGAAATCGTAGCCGTTCACGTCAAAGTGGCCGAACCACAGGCCGCGATGGTGCTGATGGTCTTTCGATTCGCCCTCCACGTTTTCCATGGGAAAGTGCCGCGTGACGATGGTGCCGGTCGCCGCCCGCAGCGGGTGCAGGTAAGGGTGTCCGCTCTGCGGCCCATAGTAAAAAGTAGTGAACGGCTTGCCATCGATTTCGATGTTGACCGTCTCCGTACCCTTCTCGATTTTGACCTGCGCCGCCAGCGGTAAACAGAAAAATAGTAGGCCCGTGATGATGCGATTCATGATGTGAATTCAGTATATGCCGAGCGCTTGCCTGGCTTCACGCACCAGCCTGTCGGCCGCTTCCGGCGTATCGGCCACCGCCGTCAGATGCCCCATCTTGCGACCGGCGCGCGGCTCCAGCTTGCCATACAAATGCAGCTTCAGTTCGGGCTGCCGCAAGGCGCTTGCCCAATTCGGTTCAGCGTGCTCCCACAAATCGCCCAGCAGATTTGCCATTGCCGCCGGACGCAGCATCTCCGTCGAACCGAGCGGCAAACCGCACACCGCGCGCAGTTGTTGTTCGAACTGGCTGGTGACGCACGAATCGATCGTGAGATGGCCGGAATTGTGTGGCCGCGGAGCCAGTTCGTTCACGATCAGCTTGCCGCTGCGCGCAAGAAAAAACTCAACGCACAACACGCCAACCACGTTCAATTGTTCCATCACCGCGCGCGCGATTTCCCCGGCCTCGCGGTTCGGAAACGGAGACATGCTCACATCCAAAATGCCATCGCGATGCGAATTGCGGGAAGGCCGATACTGCACCACGTCGCCATCTTTCCCGCGCGCCGCCACCACGGAAAGCTCACACTCAAAATCCACCAGCTCTTCGGCGACGGCTTCGCGGCCGTTCATGGAAGCCCACGCGGCATCCAGGCCGGCCGCTGCATGAATCCGGTACTGGCCTTTGCCGTCGTAACCGAAGCCGGCCGTCTTTAAGATTGCGGGAAGCGGGAAGCCGTCCAGATCCGCGCGCGTGCGAATGGCGCGAAACGGAGTGACCGGGAAGCCATGCTTCGCCAGCCACGTCTTCTCCCGCAAACGATGCTGCGTAATGTGCAGCACTTCGCCCGATGGCCGAACCGGCGCGCGCTGCTCTACCGCCTCAGCCGTCGCGGCAGGCACGTTTTCAAACTCGAACGTCACCACATCCACGTTACTGGCGAAGGCACGCACGGCGTCCAGATCGTCATACGAAGCCGTCACTTCCACATCGGCAACCTGGCCCGTGGGCGTATCTTCGTCGGGAGAAAACGTGTGGACGCGGTACCCCATCCGGCGCGCGGCGATAGCGAACATGCGCCCCAACTGCCCGCTGCCGAGCACTCCCACCGTCGCGCCTGGCAGAACGGGAAAGCTCAATCGAGTGTGCCGGCCTCCACCGCTTCGCGCTGCGCGTCACGAAATTGCTTCAGCTTCGCGCGCAGCTCCGGCCGCATCGCGGAGAGCATCGCCACCGCGAACAGCCCGGCATTTTTCGCACCGGCTTCGCCAATCGCAAACGTCGCCACGGGAATTCCGGCCGGCATCTGAACAATCGACAGCAGCGAATCCATGCCGCTCAGGGCCTTGCTGCGAACGGGCACGCCCAGCACCGGCAGCACCGTATAAGAAGCCGTCATACCTGGCAAATGAGCCGCGCCACCCGCACCCGCGATGATGGCTTCAATGCCGCGCGCTTCCGCCTGCACCGCAAATTCGCGCATCCTATCGGGCGTACGATGCGCGGACACAATCAGCTTTTCATACGGCACCGCAAACTCCTCCAGCACCGCGGCCGCCGCCCGCATGGTTTCCCAATCGGACTTGCTGCCCATGATGACGGAGACCAGCGGCGCCGTCACAGCCTACTGGCCTTGCGCCAGCGTGTATCCGGGCTTGCCATCGTAGTTGCGCAGCGTCTCAATCTTCACAATGTCATAGCCGCCCGCGGACACTTTGCCCATCAGCGCCAGCACCTGGTCCTGTGTAATCGCCGCGTTGCTGTCGTCCTGTTGGAACCGGCAACGAAAGTTATCGGTACAGAAAGTTTCGGGGAAAGATTTCGGCCAGATCACAGTGCCCCGGTTCGAAATCATGCGCAATTTCAAACCTTCATGGGTGGTGCTCAGCAGTTTATCGCCGAATTCCTGAGGCATGGAACCGCGGCTGTTCAGGTAGATATCCACGCCCACCAGCGTCGTCTTCAAATTGTTGGGCTTGGCGGTCCACTCCTGCCGTTTCGCGCCGCCGGTGGCATACTTGGCGGCCTTCAGCGTTTCCGGCGTTTGGCCCAGGCGCGCCACCACGGCTTCGGCGAATTCCTTCGTGCCCACCTTCTGCTTGCTCACGCCTTCTTTGAAAATGTCGTACGTATGGACGCCATCTTCCATGGTCTTCAACCAGGCATTGTGGACGCGCTCGGCAATCTCAGTCTGCTCAATGTGCACCAGCATCATCACGCCGCCCAGCAGCAGCCCGGAAGGGTTCGCCAGATTCTGCCCTGCCCTGCGCGGCGCCGAACCGTGAATGGCTTCGAACATAGAACACTGCAGGCCAACATTCGCCGAACCCGCCAGACCCACCGAGCCCGCGATCTGCGCCGCCACATCGGACAAAATATCGCCATACAAATTCGGCATCACGATGACGTCGAACGCATTCGGCGTATCCGCCATCTTGGCCGCGCCGATATCGACAATCCAGTGCTCGTTTTCGATGCCCGGATATTCCGGCGCAATCTCATCGAACACCTTATGGAAGAGCCCGTCGGTCATCTTCATGATGTTGTCTTTCGTGAAGCAGGTCACCTTCTTGCGATTGTTCAGCTTCGCGTATTCGAAGGCGAAGCGCACAATCTTTTCGCACCCTGGGCGCGAGATCAGCTTCAGGCACTGCATCACGTCGGGCGAAAGCTGATACTCAATGCCCGCGTACAAATCTTCTTCGTTCTCACGAACAATCACCACATCCATGCCGGGGTGCTTCGTGTTCACAAACGGGTGATACGAAACGCAGGGACGGATGTTGGCGTACAGGCCCAGCCGCTTGCGCGTGGTGACATTCAGGCTCTTGAAGCCGCCGCCCTGCGGAGTGGTGATGGGCGCTTTCAGAAACACCTTCGTGCGCCGCAGCGATTCCCACGCGCTATCCGCAATGCCGGCGGAGTTGCCGCTTAGATAAACCTTCTCGCCGATCTCGATGGTCTCGATATCGAGCGCCGCCCCGGCCGACTGAATAATATGCAGCGTGGCGTCCATAATTTCGGGACCGATTCCGTCGCCGTGAGCCACTGTAATAGGAGTTTTGTTTGCCATGATTCGAACTTTCGAGCTTATCAGGTTCCAGCTCTTAAGCTGGCGGTGACGGCGCGTTCCGGTAGGTCACAAACTCGCGCCCAATTTCGGCAATCGACCGCGTGCCGCACTGCCGCATCGTCAGGTCGAGCTCACCGCGCAGCATGTCGATCACACGCTCCACGCCCGGTTGCCCGAACGCCGCCGACGCCCATACATAAGGCCGCCCGATAAACACCGCTTTCGCCCCCAGCGCCAGAGCCTTAAAGGCGTCCGTACCGCGCCGGATGCCGCCATCCAGCATCACGGGAATCTTGCCTTTCACCGCGCTCACCACTTCCGGCAGGCATTCGATGGTGCCGCGGCCGCTCTCTTCCGCGCGCCCGCCATGGTTCGACACGATGATGCCGTCCACGCCATTCTCAACGCACAGTTGCGCATCCTCGCCCACTTCAATTCCCTTAATCAAAAGCTTCATCGTGGTCATCTTCTTAATGCGCCGGACATGCTCCCAAGTCAGCGCCGGCCCGTTCGTGGTGAGGCCTTTTACATTCAAGCCATCGAACATCGGCTTACGGCGATAGAAGTCTTCGCGTTGCGAGCCATGGCACGTCGCGCAAGGCCGTGAATCCAGGCGCTTATAACGATCCAGCGTCTCCGTATGACGCCCGGCTTGCGTATCGATGGTCAGCGCGATCACCGGGCAGCCGGCCGCTTCCGCGCGCCGCACCAGAGCTTCCGTGTTCGCCCAGAGCGACGTGGGGTAAAGCTGGTACCACGGCGCGCGGCCCAGCGTCTTCGCAATTTCTTCTACGGAAATATTGGCCGCGGTGGATAAGATTTGCAGCGAATTCTTTGCCCGTGCCGCGCGCGCAACGGGCAGCTCGCCTTCCTGGTTGAACGCCTTCTGATTCCCGATGGGGCACAGCCCGATGGGCGAATCCCACTCGGTACCGAACAACGAAACTTTCGTATCGATCTGCGTGATATCGCGCAGCCTGCGCGGCCGCAAAAGAATCTGGCGGTAGCCGTTCTGGTTAGCTTGCAGCGTCACATCGCCATCCACGCCCGTTGCCAGATACCCGAAGTGCGCCGGCGGCAGAATGGCCTTCGCGGCCGCCTCGAACTCCATCACATTGATGGCCTGTTCCGGCTTGGTGATCGCGCTGGGGGCGGTGTCCGCGCCAAGTAAAGGGCTGCCGGCAAGGAATGCCAGTAGGTTGCGCCGGTTCTGATCCATGGCGCTTGAGTGTATCAAAGGGCTTGGCGCCGCAACGCCAACTGCAGCAGCCTTTATACTGGAAAGTTGCCCCGCATCTGTTATGTAGACGCTTTTTCCGGCCTGAGCGGCGACATGCTGGTAGGCGCACTGGCCGACGCCGGCGCCGATACCGCCACTCTAACCCAGGCACTGAAATCGCTCGATCCGCACGCCGAAATTTCGTTTGAAAAGACGCTCCGCCGTGAGATCGGTGCCACTAAGTTTCGCGTCGCCGTGAAAGAGACTCCGAAGCACCGGCACCTGAGCGGCATCTTGAAAATGATCGATGCCGCCGACCTGCCGGATGAAGTAAAGAGCTCTTCATCCGCAGTCTTTCAAAAGCTGGCACAAGCGGAATCCGCCATCCATCGGCAGACTCTGGAGAAAGTCCATTTCCACGAAGTAGGCGCGGTGGATTCCATTGCCGATATCGTGGGCGCGTGCCTGGGTTTCCATCTCTTAGGCGCGCAGCAAATTTTCTGTTCGCCCATCAACGTCGGCAGCGGCACCGTGAACACCGAACATGGTGTGCTGCCTGTACCCGCGCCCGCCACCGCAGCGCTGCTTACCGGCAAGCCTGTCTATTCGCGCGGCCCCGCGCTCGAACTCACCACGCCCACCGGAGCCGCCGTCGTCTCCGCGCTGGCTACAAATTTCGGCGTCATGCCCGCCATGAAAATCACCGCTGTCGGCTATGGCGCGGGCGATCACGATTTTCGCGAACACGCTAATGTGCTGCGCATCGTGATGGGCGAATCGAATGGCGCATCCGAAGCTACAGCCGTCAGCGTGATTGAAGCGAACATAGACGATTCCACGCCGCAAGTGCTTGCCTACGCCGTGGAACGGCTGATGTCAGCCGGCGCGCTGGACGCGTCGCTACAGGCGCTCGAAATGAAAAAGGGCCGGCCCGGCTCGCTGCTGCGCGTCATCGCCGAACCCGCCATGCGCGATGCTCTCGCCGACATCATCTTCGCTGAAACATCCAGCCTCGGCCTGCGCATGTACACGGCCGAAAGGCGCGTGCAACCCCGCCACTTTGTGGACGTCCAGACCGAATACGGACCCGTGCGCATGAAAGTCTCGGGCGACCTTTCCTTCGCACCCGAATATGAAGATTGCCGCACCTTGGCCATGGCGAAACAGGTGCCGCTTCGCCAGATCTTAACCGCCGCGAACCAAGCCTACTTACAACTCAAGAGATGAAATTTTACTTAACCACGCCGCTGTATTACGTCAACGCGGCTCCCCACATCGGGCATACGTATACTACGCTCGCCGCCGACGCCATCAAGCGGTTCCACATCCTGAAGGGCGACCAGGTATTCCTCACCACCGGCACCGATGAGCATGGCCAAAAGGTGGAGCGCTCCGCCACCGCGGCCGGTAAGACGCCGGAAGATTTTACCGATGCCGTCGCCAATGAATTTCGCCGCCAGTGGGATACGCTCGGCATCCCCTACGACGCCTTCATCCGCACCACTGACCCAAAGCATCGCATGACCGTACAGTGGCTGTTCCAGCGCTGCATGGACAATGGCTATATCTATAAAGGCAGCTATACCGGCCAGTACTGCGTCTTCGATGAGCTCTATGTGAACGATGCCAAGCCGGGCGATAAGTGCCCGGATTGCGGCCGCCTGACGGAGACCGTCACCGAAGAGAATTACTTCTTCAAGCTGTCTGCCTTCACTGAACGTTTGCTCACGCATTACGAACAGAACCCCACTTTCATTCAGCCCGAATCGAAGCGCAACGAAGTGCTGAGCTTTGTGCGCGGCGGCTTGAACGATCTCTCCATCAGCCGCTCAAACCTGAAGTGGGGCATCCCGCTGCCCGTCGAAGGGCACCATGTTTTCTACGTCTGGTTCGATGCGCTGATCGGCTATATGAGCGCCGTCTCCGGGACAGACCTCTGGCCCGCCGACCTGCACCTCGTCGGCAAAGAGATTGTCCGCTTCCATGCCATCTTCTGGCCTGCTTTCCTGATGGCCGCCGAACTTCCGCTGCCAAAACGCATTTACGCGCATGGCTGGCTGTTGTTCGAGAACGACAAGATGAGCAAATCGCGCGGCAACATCGTGCGTGCCGAACCGATCCGCGATGTGATGGGCTTCGATGCGCTGCGCTATTTTCTGTTGCGTGAAATCGTCTTCGGGCAGGACGGCAGCTTCAGTTACGATGCGCTGATTGGCCGCTACAATTCCGAACTCGCGAACGGGCTCGGCAATCTGGTAAGCCGCACGCTCACCATGGTGAACCAATATCGCGGCGGCATAATTCCCACCGGCACGGATGCCGCCATCGCCGCCAAAGCCGCTGAATCCACCGAAGCCGCATTGCGTTTCTACGGAAATTTCGAATTTTCAAAAGCTCTCGAAGCCGTATGGCAACTGCTCTCCGCGGTAGACGGATTCATCGTGGAACAAGCGCCCTGGAAGCTGGCGCGGTCTGAAGACAAAGCAGCCGCCGAACAGCTCAACAATGCGCTGGCGACTGCGGCGGAGACCCTTCGTGTCGCTTGCATTATCCTGCTGCCCGTGCTTCCCGAATCCACGGCGAAGATCTGGGCGCAGTTGGGAATGGCCACTCCCCTCGAAGCCACACGCATTGCCGATCTCGCGTGGGGCAATTCGCTGAGCGGTCAGAAAATCGGCGAAATCTCCGGCGTCTTCCCGCGCATCGATCTGAAAGAAGCCGTCGCGAAGATGCGTACGCTGGAAGAAAAAGTTTCCGCCGAACAGCGCATGCTGCTGGGCAAGCCGGAGCAGGAAGCAACCACCGAAGCACCCGCCGTGCAGCCCCCATCCCCCAAAATCGCCTTTGACGATTTCGCTAAAGTAGATCTGCGCGTCGGCCTGGTGCTCTCCGCGGAGCGCGTGAAAGGCTCCGACAAATTGCTCCACCTGAAAGTAGATATCGCCGAGCCTGAGCCGCGCACCATCGTCGCCGGCATCGCGCTCGCCTACACCCCAGAGCAGCTCATCGGCCGCCGCGTGGTCATCGTCGCGAATTTGGAGCCACGCAAATTGCGCGGCATCCAATCGAATGGAATGATTGTTGCGGCGTCGTTGGAAGGCGAATCGCCGGTGCTGGCCGGGTTCGCGGAAGTTGTCCCGGTTGGGGCGCGCTTGAAGTGAGCCTGATAGATTCTCACTGCCATTTGGATCATAAACAGTTCGCCGGTGACATCGCCGGAGTGTTGCGCCGCGCAGCGTATGCGGGAGTGAATTGCGTGCTGACCATAGGAACGGGCGAAGGGCCGAACGATTTGGATTGCGCGCTCAAAATTGCCGCGCAGTACCCCAACGTTTACGCCACCACCGGCATCCATCCTCACGATGCCTCAAAGGCCGATGCCGCCTCCTTCGAGTGGCTGAGAACCCTTTCGCGCGAAGAAAAGATTCTGGCCATCGGCGAAATCGGGCTCGATTATCATTACGATTTTTCCCCGCGCGAAACGCAGACCCAAGTGTTTCGCGAACAACTAAACATCGCTCGTGAAGCCTCGAAGCCCGTCATCGTTCATACACGCGAAGCATGGAACGACACCATGGCCATTCTGCGCGAACGCTGGCACGGCGGCGCCGGCATTCTGCACTGCTTCACCGGCACTCCCCAACAGGCCCTCGAAGCCGTAGACCTGGGCTTCTATCTGGGCTTCGGCGGCGTGCTCACATTCCCCAAATCGGCCGATGTTCGCGAAGCTGCCCGCGCCGTGCCCGCTGAACGCCTGGTTCTCGAAACAGATGCGCCCTATCTCGCCCCCATCCCCCATCGCGGCAAGCGCAATGAGCCTGCCTTCACGGCCCTGATCGCAGCCAAATTGGCGGAAGTGCGCGGCTGCTCCATCGAAGACATCGCCCGCCAAACCACCCGGAATTTTCACGATCTCTTCCATTTGCCGCATCCAAAACCGAATGGTTACACTGAGGATTCCCATGGGGACCGGTAAGCTGGGCCAACTGTTCACCCTGCGCGAGCTCTCAGAGCTGGTGCGGGACGATCTTCGCCTGGTGGAAAAAGAAATCGGCCTGGAATCGGTCGCCTCCGTGGAGGCCGTAACCACCATTGCGCAATACCTGCAGGGCAGCGGTGGCAAGCGCCTTCGCCCATCGCTCTTGCTGCTCTGCGCCAAGCTGGTGGGCACGTCCGGTCAAAGCGCTATTCGCATGGCCGCCGTGGTGGAAATTCTGCACTCCGCCACGCTGATGCACGATGACGTCATCGACGTAGCGCAATCGCGCCGCGGCCGGCCGTCCACCAACGTCCAGTGGGGCAACCACACTTGCGTGCTCGCCGGCGATTGGCTGTACATGCAAGCCTTCCAGATTGCCCTGCGTGAGCGCAATTTCCATCTGCTGGATTTGCTGATCGGGCTCACGCAACTGATGGTGGAAGGTGAGCTGATCCAACTGGAGCGCATCGGTAAAATTTCCGTCACCGAAGCCGATTGCATGGAACTGGTGGACCGCAAAACCGCCGGACTCTTCAGCGTTTGCGCCAAGCTGGGCGCGGTGGTGGCCGGTGCCGACGTTGCCGCCGAAGAGCGCTTGGGCGAGTATGCCTGGAACGTCGGCATGGCTTTCCAGCTCATTGACGATCTGCTGGATTTCACCGCGCGCGAAAAGACGTTAGGCAAACCCGTAGGCGGCGATCTGCGCGAAGGCAAAATCACCCTGCCCATGGTTTATGTTCTGGAGCGCGCCACGGCCGATGAGCGCGCCAAGATCGAAACGGTGCTGCGGGAGCGCACTTACAACTCCGTGCCGTTCGAGTACGTCCATCAACTGATTGAAAAGTATTCCGCCGTTGAGCGCGTGCAGGAACGTGCGCACCAGTTCACCGCCAAGGCCCGGCAACTCATCTCCGCTTTCCCAGATTCGCCCGCGCAAAATGCGTTGTACGCTGTTACAGATCTGGTCACCGACCGCGATCACTAACAGGATGAAACCCATACTCGCCCTCGCGCTGGTTCCAGCGCTGCTGTATTCCGCCGATGCGTCGCTTCGCGGCTTTCCCTCCGAAGGGGCCGCTGTGGAGCGCCGGTGGGAAGAGAAGATGCGCGCAATTCCGGAGGCGGCACGCGTGGGCCGCTACATTGAGCGCATGTCGCGCGAACCCCATTTAGCGGGCACGCCGCAATCGAAAGCCGTTGCCGATTATCTGGTGGGCCTGCTGCGCGAATGGGGTCTGGAGGCGCGCCTGGAAGAGTTCGAAGCGCTCTTGCCCACGCCCGGCCCTCATCGGCTGGAAATGGTGGCGCCCAAAGTGTTTCGCGCCAAGCTGCAAGAGCCGGTCGTGAAAGAGGACAAATCTTCGTCGAACCAGAACCAGGTGCCCGGCTACAATGCCTACTCCGGTTCGGGCGATATTACCGCGCCCGTGGTCTACGTCAATTACGGTGTCCCTGCCGATTATGAAGTGCTGAAAAAGCTGGGGATCGATGTAAAGGGCAAGATCGTGATCGCGCGTTATGGCGGCAGTTGGCGCGGCACCAAACCGAAAGTCGCGCAGGAACATGGCGCGGTCGGTTGCCTGATTTATTCCGACCCGCGCGACGACGGCTATTACCAGGGCGACGTCTTCCCACGCGGCCCTTACCGCCCCGCCGAAGGCGTGCAGCGCGGCAGCGTGATGGATATGGCCCTCTATCCGGGCGACCCGCTTTCCCCCGGCTTCGCTTCCGAAAAAGGCGCCAAGCGTTTGGCCTTGAAAGAAGCCAAGACGCTGATGAAGATTCCCGTGCTGCCCATCTCCTACGCCGATGCCGCGCCGTTTCTGGAGAATCTGGAAGGCCCGGTTGCGCCCGAAGAATGGCGCGGCGCGCTTGGCTTTACCTATCACATCGGCCCCGGCCCCGCGAAGGCGCACCTCAAAGTGGAGATGGACAATTCCACGCATCCGCTTTATGACGTGATCGTCAAAATTCCCGGCAGTGAGCTTCCCGATGAGTGGGTGCTCTACGGCAATCACCATGACGCGTGGGTGCATGGCGCCAGCGATCCAGCCAGCGGCGCGGCCCCGCTGCTGGAAACTGCGCGTTCGCTTTCAGAACTGCTGAAGCAGGGTTGGAGGCCGAAGCGCACCATCATCCTCGCGCTTTGGGATGGAGAAGAATTCGGCTTGGTGGGTTCCACCGAATGGGTGGAAAAACATGCTGAAGAGCTGAAGCAGAAGTTGGTGGTGTACATCAACTCCGATAGCAACGGCAAGGGCCGGCTCGGCGTGGGCGGCTCGCACACTCTCGAAGAGTTTGTCAGCGAAGTGGTGCGCGATATCAACGATCCTGTTTCCGGCAAGCCCCTCATCGATGCTCCGCGTGTTCGCCCCAACGCCGCTCGCGCTCGCAATACGCCCGCTCCTCCGGACGACGGCAAGTATCACATCGGCGCGCTCGGCTCGGGTTCCGATTACACTTCATTCCTGCAGCATCTGGGCATCGCCAGCCTGAACCTGGGCTTCGGAGGCGAAGGTGGCGGCGGCGTTTACCACTCCGATTACGATTCCTTCTATTGGTACAGCCACTTTTCAGATTCCAACTTCATCTACGGCAAAGCGCTTTCGCAAGTGACGGGAACCCTGGTCATGCGCATGGCGGACGCGCCGCTTCTGCCTTTCGAGTTTGGAAGGTTCGCCACAACCGTGAATGGCTACGTGGATGAAATTGACAAGCTGGAAAAGAACGGCCAACTGAGCCTGACCGACCTTCGCGCGGAGATCGATAAGCTCCGCAAAACCGCGGCATCCTTCGAGATGGCCTACGCCCGCGCACTGCCGAAAACCGCCACGACAACTCCGGCGAAGCTCGACGCGCTTAACCGCCTCCTCTTCCGCTCCGAGCGGGCCATGACCCTGCCCGCCGGCCTGCCCGGGCGCGATTGGTTCAAGCACCGCATTTATGCGCCCGGCACCTATACCGGCTACGGCGTAAAAACGCTTCCCGGTTTGCGCGAGGCCGTGGAGGGCGACCGTCTGGACGAGGCCGCGAAACAGTCCGAAGAGATCATCCGGGTATTAAAGACCTTAAATTCTCAAATAGCCGACGCCGAACGTTTACTTTCGGAAATATAACCGAATTCTCAACTTTAATTGAGAGCTTTCGTGCTCAGACGCACAATTGCTTCAAAGCCGCAGTTATAACATGAGAATCCCTCTTCTGATGACCAGGGGGCGCGCTTTGCGTGCCTCCCCTGCGGACTCCCTACCCCGCGCCAATCGCCTGTTTCGGTTCCAACCGACGCCCAAATTCAGAAATCCCCTGCCCCATCCGGCTCGCGTTGCGGTTCTTCAGCAGCGTTTTACCGGCGGCAACCTGCGCCTCTTTTCCGCTGCGCAATTTGGCTTCGTTTCTGCATTTCATCCCGAAATTCTCGCCGGGCCGCTTGCTTCGCTTCGCCAATTGGCGCCTGAAGTAGCCGTGTCGCGAGCCGTTGTGATCTTCACCGATAGCTGCTCCTCGCCCATCACCCAGAATCATCGCGATTGGCTGTGGCAGCGCTTCGCCGTCCCCTGCTTCGAACAACTCTTAGATGCGCGCGGCCAGGTAGCCGCCGAAGAATGCCACGTCCATTCCGGCCTGCACGTGCTCACGCCCGAAGCCGTCTCCGGCACGCTCACCAGCGTGGAATGCGAGTGCGGCCGCTCTGAACCCCGCCTGCTGTAGGCGATAATTGGCTGTTGCCCTTCACGCTCGGCGAAATCGCATCGCAACTTGGCTGCACCGTACATGGCAACCCTGAACTTCCCATCACCGGCGTTGCGGGCTTAGAAGCCGCAGAGCCAGGCGAACTCACCTTCCTCGCGAACCCGAAATATGCGCCGCTGGTAAATACCACCAACGCCAGCGCCATCGTCGCCTCCCGCCCCTCTCCCGCGCTCCCCACGCTTGTTTCCACGAATCCCTATCTCGATTTCGCCCGCGCGCTGGAGTTGTTCTACCAGCCGCCGCCCACCGCGCCCGGAATCCATCCCAGCGCCGCCATCGCCAAGACCGCCATCGTCGGCCCGGGCGCTTCCATCGGCGCCTTTTGCTCGATCGGCGAATTTGTCACCATCGGGCGCGATGCCGTACTCCACCCGCATGTGGTGATTTACTTGGGCGCGCGCATCGGCGACAACTTCCTCGCTCACTCGCACAGCGCCGTTCGCGAGTTCTGCCAGATCGGCGACCGTGTCATCTTGCAAAACAGCGTCGTAGTGGGCGGCGATGGCTTCGGCTTCGCGCGCCGCGCCGACGGCTCTCATCACAAAATCGTGCAATCGGGCGTCACCGTAATCGAATCCGACGTCGAGATCCAAAGCCTTACGTCCATCGACCGCGCCACAGTCGGCGAAACACGCGTGAAGCGTGGAGCCAAAATCGATAGCCTGGTGCAAGTGGGCCATGCCTGCGTGGTCGGCGAAGACAATATCATCTGCGCCCAGACCGGTCTTGCCGGCAGTTCCATCCTGGAAAAAGACGTGCTGCTGGCTGGGCAAGTCGGCATCTCCGGCCACCTCACTATTCACAAGGCGCCACCATCTACGCCCAAAGCGGCATCGGTGGCGACGTCCCCGCTGGCGCGAAAATGTCCGGCTCACCTGCGTTTTCAGCGGGCGAATGGCTGCGCGCAATTACTGCATTCCAGCGCCTGCCGGAAATTTTAAGAGGGTTGCGGGATCTAACGAAACGAGTGGAGAAATTGGAATCGAAATGAAAAGGGCACCGCTGGCGTATGAGAATCCCGAATTTCTCGACGGACCCGATGGGCGGCCCTTGCGGCTGCTCTCGGAATATTTGGAGCCGCTTTCCCACTTCGAACGGCTGAAGGTGCAGGATACGGTCGTGTTCTTTGGCTCAGCGCGAATCCAGGAGAACAGCTTGTTGGGCCGCTACTATAAGGAAGCGCGCGCACTCGCAAAGCTGGTCACCGAATGGTCCCAAGCGGAGTACGCGGGCACGCATCGCTTCGTGGTTTGCACCGGCGGCGGCCCTGGCATCATGGAGGCCGCCAACAGAGGCGCCATGGAAGGCAGCGGCTTAACCGTGGGCCTCAATATCGGTTTGCCGTTCGAACAATTTCCCAACCCATACATCTCACCGGATCTCAGCTTCGAATTCCATTATTTTTTCATGCGGAAGTTCTGGTTCGCCTATCTCGCAAAGGCACTCGTGGTGTTCCCCGGCGGCTTCGGCACCATGGATGAGCTATTCGAGATCCTGACGCTGGCTCAAACGCAGAAGCTGAAAGGCAAACTGCAAATCATTCTCTACGGCTCTGACTTTTGGAAGGAAGTAGTCAACTTCGAAGCACTGGTGAAATACGGAACCATCTCCGTCGAAGACATGAATCTATTTTGTTTCGCGGACACGCCAGACAGCGCTTTCGATATGCTCAAGCAACATCTCAGCACCAAGTGTACAGAGCGTCCGAAAGAAATCCCCGGGATCGCGCAAACGGTTGAACTACACGCCGGGCGCGATCCCGAGAGTTCCACTAACAAGCCGGCTTAGGCCTTGCCGCGAACCTTGTCCCAGCCGTGCTTCACGGAATCCTTAATGCTGTCCCATGCGCCTTCGCCGCGCTGTTCCCAATCGGCGCGCGCATGATGCTCCACATCGTTCCAGTCGCGGCCTACATAACGCGAATCGTTCGCCAACCCGGAACCATAGGAATATCCAGGCGCGTACGTCTCGTACGGTTCACCGCTGGTTGCGTAGTTCTGGCGATAGTGTTCCGTATAGGCATCCTTGCCAAGCTGCTCCACGTCCACCTTCGTGTTGCGTACGGTATCGCGAACGGTTTCCGTGCGGGTGCTGGTGTCTTTGCCAACCGTCACCTCTTCCACCACGCGCGCCCGCTTGCCGATCACGGCCTCTTCGGCCATCTCGCGAACTTCCACAGTGCCCTCGCGGAACGCATTGAAATCGCTCTCCGTCGCGGCGCGATTCACCGGCGTACGCTGCACGTTCACATGCTCTTCGCGCAGTTCCACTTGCTCGCTCACCGGCTTCTCTTCCACATGCGAATACACACGCACACCGCCGCGATTCACTTCGCGCTTGCCCACGGTGAGCTCTTCTTCTACAACGGGAATGGCTGAACCGGCTTCCGCGAATTTGGTGGCAGTGCCGGTGCGCGCCGGCGTCGCGGTGTCCATGTTGACCGCACGATCGGTAACGTCGTCGTTCCGCTCATCCACGTCTTCCGCTCCATAGCGCTCCAGCAAAGTTGTCGCTGTTTCCACGCGATTGTCCGGCGTGTGTACCATCACCAGCGCCTGGCCTTCTTTCACCAGTCCGGAATAATGATGCGCGTCTTCTTCGGGAACGCCCATTGAGGTCATGGCCCCAATCAAGCCGCCCGCCGCCGCTCCAATGCCCGCGCCGGTTAATGCCGCCGCCAGCGGTCCCAGCGCGATGATGGGCCCAATGCCCGGAATCGCCAGAGCTACCAAACCGAGTGCCAGTCCAGCCGCGCCGCCAATCGCAGCGCCAGTGCCCGCCCCAGATGCCGTTGCCGCGCCTTCACCGACAGCGGCGTTTGTGTAATCTCCTTTGTGATCGTTTGCGACCACGCTGATATCCGAACGCGAGAAGCCCTGCGATTCCAGATCGCGAGCCGCCTGTTCTGCTTTCACATAATCCGGGAATACCCCGACAACCGTTTTCGACATGACTGTTCTCTCCTAGTGAATGAGCTGCTACTTCTGATTTCGTCTCTGCGCCGGCGGGAACACCTTATCCAGCACCGAACCGCCAGCGGGCGCTGGCGGCAAGTCAGCGCGCTGCGTCTCCATGGCATCTCCGAACTTCTCAACACGCGCATGCTCTTCGCGCAGTATCACGCGCTGCGGGTCGCGAACCGTTGTTTGAGATTTTCGGATATGAATCTCTTCTTTCAATACCAGCCGCTTCTCCATTACCAGCTGCTCTTCCAGCACGGGGATGATGGTGGTGTCACCCACATAGCGAATGGGCGGCGCCGTATCCACCACTTTGCCCAGCGGCACGCGCGTCACTTCCACATGCTCCAGCAGCAACGGCCGATCTACGGTTTGCTCGCGCTCTGTGACGGTCTTGTGAACGCGTACGCCCCGCCCCGTTTCTACCTGTCGTTTGCTAATGTCCAGCTCTTCTGCGAGCACAGGGATGGCTTGCGTTTCGATGAATTCTTTTTCCATGGGGGGATCGGTACCGCCGCCTATGGAGCACGCCGTCAGCCATGCGCATTGGCTATTGTAGAGAACCGGACATTTGCACTTTCCCTGCTTTGTGGCATACACTACTCGTTTCCATGGCTCACTTTTTTAGCTACTCGTTCTGGTATCGCTTTTGGGTTTGGACCCCCAACGCGCGAGTGGCGCTGGCCTAAAGGCCGAACGGTTTATGCAAGACCAGCCCACTCGCAAGAGTGGGCTTTTTCATTTTGGGAGACGAATAAAACCAATGATCATTTCCATGAGGCCGCATGCGACACAAGCCGAAATCGACCATGTCTGCGAACGAATCCGGGAGTATGGCTACCGCGTGCATTCCATCGCGGGCGAGGAGCGCTGCGTCATCGGCGTCGTAGGCACCGGCGACGTGCAAGCCTGTCTTGAATCGCTCGAAGCAACACCCGGCGTCGAGCGCGCCGTCCGCATCTCAGCGCCCTACAAGTTCGTGAGCAAAGAGTTTAAGAAGGAGCATACGCGCATGCGCGTTCACGGAATTGAAATCGGTGGCGATGAGTTTGTCGTCATGGCCGGGCCCTGCTCGGTGGAATCCGAACGGCAGATCATGGAAACTGCTGAAGCCGTGAGGGCCGCTGGCGCGACTGTTCTGCGCGGCGGCGCGTTCAAGCCTCGCACTTCGCCTTACGATTTTCAGGGCATGGAAGAGGAAGGCCTGAAGCTTTTGGCGAAAGCGCGCGAAGCCACCGGCCTTGCCGTCATCACCGAAGTGATGAGCGATAAGGACGTGCCGCTGGTGGCCGAATATGCGGACATCATGCAGGTGGGCGCGCGCAACATGCAGAACTTTTCGCTGCTGAAAACGCTGGGCCACTGCGGCCGTCCGGTTATGCTGAAGCGCGGCATGAGCTCCACCATCAAGGAGCTGCTGATGTCGGCCGAATATGTGACAGCGCATGGCAACCCCGATGTGCTGCTCTGCGAACGCGGCATCCGCACCTTCGAAACGGCGACGCGCAACACTTGCGATATCTCGGCCGTGCCGGTGCTGAATGAGCTGACTCATCTGCCCGTGATCATGGACCCCAGTCACGCTACCGGCAAGCGCAGCCTGGTGCCGGCTCTTTCGCGCGCCTGCGTCGCCATCGGCGCCGATGGCCTGATTGTCGAAGTGCATCCCAACCCCGAAAAGGCCGTCAGCGACGGCGCCCAATCGCTCACGCTGCCGCAGTTCAAAGCCATGATGCGTGAGCTTGCTCCGTATATCTCGCTCTGGAAGGAGTCGCGTGCGCTGGCTGAAGCCGTGGCTGTATAGCGGCGCGCTACTGGTCGTGCTGTTCGCCGGCTGCGGCAAAAAGCAGCCGCTCAACCAGGCCGATCTGCTGCGCAGGTTGCCTTCAGAGAACGCCGCACTGTTGCGTTTGGATATCGACGCGCTGCGCAAGGCCGGCATCCTGAATCTGCTGGCCGCCGGTAAGGCCAGTGTCGATAGCGAATACCAGACGTTCCTCAACGGCACCGGTTTCGATTACCAGCGCGACCTGGACGAGGTCCTCGGTTCGTTTTCGCCGGCCGGAACCTTTCTGATTCTGAAAGGCCGCTTCGATTGGCCGAAACTGGAAGCCTACGCGGGGCACAACAGCGGTTCCTGTTACGACCACCTCTGCCGCATGCCCGGAAGCGTCCCCGAACGCCGCATTTCTTACCTGCCGCTGGCGCCGAACGTGATGGCTATGGCCGTCACCAACGATGATCTGGCTGCTTCGCGCCTGACCAAGGAAGGCCCCGCGCGAAACGTTGAACTGCCTTCGCAGCCCGTATGGCTGACAGTCAGCGGCGCGGCTCTGCAGAAGAGCACGGCGCTCCCCCCCGCGAGCCGAATTTTCACCTCCGCGCTGACAGCAGCCGATTCGGTCACGCTCACCTTGGGGCAAGCCGATGGCGGCTACGAAGCCAAGCTCGCCGCGCAATGCAAAACGGCGGAAGACGCGCGCGTGATGAACGTGCAGCTCACCAAGCTCACCGGCATGTTGAAAAGCTTCATGGGCAAGAGCAGGTCTGAAGACTTCGGCAGTGCCATTGCCGCCGGTTCGTTCTCGCAAACCGGCACGCGCGTCGATGGCGTGTGGCCCATCCGCAAGGGCCTGCTCGAAGGCCTGGCGAACGCGAATTAGGTGCAAGGCCGAATCGTTGTTTGCGGCAATTTGGTTCAGGACATTTCCATGCGACCCGTCGCCGAACCGTTGGCCTGGGGCACCACGGTTACGGTTCAGCAGATTGTGCAGAACCTGGGCGGCAACGGCGGCACCACCAGTTTCACGCTCGCGAAACTAGGCATCCCGGTTACGCTGCTGAGTCTTGCTGGCCGCGATGCCGCCGGCGCTCAACTGCTGAACACCCTGAAGCAAGCGGGCGTCGCAACCCAAGTGGAACTGTGCGACTTGCCCACCTCTGTCTCTGTCGCGCTGGTGGACGCCAAAGCACGCCGCGCTCTGTTCTATCAGCTGGGCGCCAGCGCGGGCACATTCACGCGGCCCGTTACGCTGCCTGAAGATGCCGCGCACTTCCATCTGAATGCGCTGTATCGCATGCGCGATCTGCGCGGCCTGTCCCCGCTCTTGATGGAACAAGCTAAACGCCAGGGCTGCTCCACTTCGCTCGATACGCAGTGGGACCACGAAGGCGACTGGATGACCGTGCTGCGCCCCGCCCTTCCCTTCACAGACCTGCTATTCGTCAACGAAGACGAAGCGCGCGAACTCACCGGCCTGCCGGACCCCGCTGCAGCAGCCCTTGCCCTGCGCGCTGCCGGCGCGGGCGAAGTAGTGATCAAGCTCGGTGAGCGCGGCTCTTTCGCTTCAACAAACGAAGGCGATTTTTGCTCACCGGCTTTCCCCGCCGAAGCCGTCGACACTACCGGAGCGGGCGATGTGTTCGTGGGCGCATACCTCGCCGCGCGCCACCGGGGCCATGCGCATCGTGACGCCGCGATTTTTGCGAACCGGACAGCCGCTATCGCCGTCGCCACGCTAGGCGCGACAGCCGGCCTCGATTCACTCGAGTTCGTTGTAAGCCCGCAGCGTTAGAAACTCAATAAAATCCGGCGCGGTCGCAAACTCCGAAAACAGCTTAGCCGCGCGTTTCTCACCGCCGATTTCGCGAATCATCTGCTGCACCATATCGCTGCTCACGGTGCGCCCATCCTGCAGCTTGGCGCCGTCTTTGGCCCACTGCCAAATCTGCGCGCGTGAAATTTCCGCCGTCGCCGCATCTTCCATCAGGTTGTAAATCGGCACCGCGCCGGAGCCGCGCAGCCACGCGTCCAGATACTGAATGCCCACGTCAATATTCAGCCGCAGCCCTTCTTCCGTAATCGAGCCGTCCGGCACCGCAAGCAAGTCTTCCGCAGTGATCTTCAACTCGCCCAGAGGCTTATCGATTTGGTTAAGCCCCGGCATAAATTCATCGAAGACCTGCTTGGCAACGGGAACAAGCGCGGGGTGAGCCACCCACGTGCCATCGTGCCCGGCGCGCACTTCGCGCAGCTTATCGAGCCTCACTTTTTCAAGCGCGCGCTCATTCGCTTGCGGGTCGTTCTTGATGGGAATCTGCGCCGCCATGCCGCCCATGGCGTGAATGCCGCGCCGGTGACAGGTCTGGATCAGCAGATCCACATAGCTCTTCAGAAAGTGCCGGTCCATGGTCACTTCCGCGCGATTCGGCAGCGTGAATCCAGGGCGGTTGCGCAGCTTCTTGATGAAGCTGAAGATGTAATCCCAACGCCCGCAATTCAGCCCGGCCGAATGATCGCGCAGCTCGTAAAGAATCTCATCCATCTCAAACGAGCCCAAGATGGTCTCGATCAACACAGTGGCGCGGATGGAGCCTTGGGGCACGCCCAACCGGTCTTGCGCCCACACGAAGATATCGTTCCAGAGCCTGGCTTCATGATGGCTCTCCAGTTTCGGCAAATAGAAATAAGGCCCGGAGCCCATTTCGAGAAGCGCCTTCGCGTTATGGAAAAAGTACAGACCGAAATCGAAAAACGAACCCGAAATGGCCGTGCCGTCCACCAGGAAATGCTTTTCCGAAAGATGCCAGCCACGCGGCCGCACCATCAGCACGGCGGGCTTGCCGTTCACCTTGTAATGCTTGCCTTCGGGGCTGGTCAGCTCAATCGTCCGGCGCACGGCCTCGTAAAGATTCTGCTGGCCGTTGATCACGTTCTCCCACGTGGGCGAGTTCGCGTCTTCCAGATCGGCCATGAACACGTTCGCGCCGCAGTTCAGGGCGTTGATGATCATCTTGCGATCCACGGGACCGGTAATTTCAACGCGCCTATCCAAAAGGTCCGCCGGAATGGGCGCCACTTTCCAATCGCGCGCGCGGATGCCTTCTGTCTCGGTCAGGAAGTGCGGCAGATCGCCGGAATCGATATTGCGCTGCCGTTCCACGCGCCGTTCCAGCAGTTCGCGCCGCGTGGGCTCGAAACGCTGCGAAAGGTCTGTCAGAAACTGGACGGCTTCAGCGGAAAGGACTTCCATTAGTTCATTCCACATGCGCCGGGCGTCCGGCACATACCACCGCCACAACCGCCGCTGGGCGCGGCTTCCCGCGACATCCCATTCGCGCGGGCGGCAAATGTCGATTGCTGGCGGCTTACATGATGCTCACCGCAGGAGGGGCACTCCGGCTCAAGCGCTTCCGGCTGGGCGCGCACAAGCTTCTCAAATTCGGTCTTGCAGGTCTCGCACTTGTATTCGTAGATCGGCATGGTCTTATTCCACCAATAAAGCACAGATGCGGTCGATAGTCTCGCGAATCGCGGAGGTCGGGCCGTTGTAGTTGTTCACTAAAATCGAAAACGCAAGCTTGTGACCGTTGGCGCGCACGGCGTAACCGGAGAGCGCGCTGGTGTGCGAAAGGCTGCCTGTCTTCGCAAACACCTTGCCTTTTGCGCGGTTACCGGCGAAGCGCAGCCGCAGCGAACCATCCACGCCGGCCACCGGCAGCAGGCTTGCGAAATCTGCCGCCAAGGGCGACCGGGCCATAAACGTAAGCAGTTGCACAACCGTGTGCGGCGTCACCACATTCAGGCGCGACATACCGGAGCCATCGTGAAAGGCGTAGCCGGTTTTCTCAATGCCCGCTTGCGCCACGAAATCGTCTAACTCCTTCAAGCCGTCGCGGCGGCTTCCTTTCCCCACCAGACGCAGCAGCATTTCCGCATGCAGGTTCTGGCTCACCTTATCGGTGACGCGCAAATCTTCAATCAGCGGCGGCGAGCGGTGCGTCGCCAGCGTGACCCGGTTCGGCGAAACGAACCCAATTTCCGCACCCGGATAGCGGTGCAGCGCGATGGCGTTCCCGGCCACCGAAATGCCTTGCTCCTTAAGCGCGGCCGTCAGTGCAATGGCGGCGAACCGCGCGGCATCGTCCACGCCCAGCGCAAAAGTTTCGCCCGCATCGTTGACCGGCAGCGTGCCCCATAGCCGCAGTGTTGCCGAACCGGCTTCGCGCGTCACGTGCAGATCGCGCTCAGTTCCGGCAACAATGCGGTTCTCCACGGTGAACACAGAAAGCGCCGGCACGAACGTCAGCTTCGCGGGTTCCACCAGCAGCGTAATGGCATTGTCGTTTACGGCGAGCGCGCTAACGGGCGCGCCATCGCTGGTGGCGGGGTCGTCCACGCCCCAACCCGGCCCGTAAGGTTCATACGGAAAAACCGTGTCGTCACCGATCACGCCGCCGCCCACTGACCGAACGCCGCGCTCGAAGAGCTGGCGTGCCAAGTCGCGCATGGCCGACAGGGGATCTTGCTTGGGCGCTTCAACGTCATAAGGGATGGGGCGGCCCGACAGGTTCGCATCGCCCGCGCCAATCAGAGTGAGCGAGCCTGCAATGCGCCCTTCGGCATCGGGAGCGGCCGCGGCTGCCACCACCGTCTCAACCTGAAAGCCTGCGCCCAGGCGGGATAGCGCCAGCGCCGTCGTAAAAAGCTTCGTGTTTGAGGCGGGCACGAAGAATTGCTGTTCGTTCAAGCTGACGGTTCGGCGGCCCGAAGTAAGATCGTAAACTTCAATGCCCCAAAAGGCGCCGCGCGCCACCGAAGAAGCGCGAATGGCAGCGTTGATCCTGCCGGTGAGCGGCCCCCGCACGCCCTGGCAAACCACCGCGATCAGAAGTACGGCCAGCAACTTCATCGTCCTGTTACTTTACTTTCGAGCCAGAGCACAAGCAAGAGCGCGGCCACCAGCAAGCTGTTCACCGCCGGCAGAATCAGGATGGCTGTTAAGCCTCCCCAGGCGGCCAGCAGCCCTGCCAGCCATGCCGAAAACAAGCCGCCTGCCAGGGTCACGGACAGCAATCGATTCAATGCCACCGCGTGATATCCCGGCAGGCGCGCGCTCAAGCTCTGGGTCAACAGGCAGGACAAACCGGAGAACCCCAGCGTGAGGACAAGGACGCTAACCGTCGCGCCCGGCATGTTGTTCGTCGACCCCAGCAGAAAGCACGCCGCCAGTACCAGAGCCGCGCTGAGCAGCAGAACGCGGCCCCGGCGCACGCGCGCCGTCACGTACCACCCTCCGAACAAGCCGCCAATCAAGGCGAACCAATATGCCGTAAGCAGCCACAATGCGTCTTCGGGACCGAGGCCAATCCGGTGGCTCAGAAACACAGGGACCCAGCCGCCCACCAGCCACTCACTGCCGCATTGCAGCAGCAGCGCCGCCGTTATGGTGAGCAGGCTGAAGCGCGAAAATTCCTGAAACAGGGGTGCCGGAAGCGGGGGACTAACGGGGAGCGGCTGCCGCCAGTAATACACGGCAAAACCGGCGGGCAGCACGGCCAGGGCCGCCGGAGTCTGCGAAACGAAGCCAAACTGGAAACCCAAAGCCATCAGAAAAGCGGAAGCGAAACACCCCAGCAGAAAACTCAAGCCGGATTTCGCGATGGCCGACGCGGGGCTTGCGCGGTAGGCATCGCCCAAGCCCCCTATGAGCGCGCGATTTACTAAGCCCGCGCTGAAACCCACCAGAAACCAGGCCACGGCCTGCCATGCAAAGTTCACCAGCGCGGGGACCGCTTCGAACGAAAGCAGAGCGGCCGCAGCCAACAGGCACCCGCCGGTCGCGAGGGCATTTTTGCCGAAACGAACCCAATTGGAGAGCAGCAGGCCGGCGCCCGCCGCGCCAAACAGCCAGCCGCCCGCGGCGTGTTCTTCGGTCAGATAGAATCCCCGCCCCGGGAGCGCCGCGCCCAGCAGGGCCAGCAACAAGCCAGACAGGAAAAAGCCACCCCATACAGGAAAGGGATTACGCCTCATGGAACAGGACCGCTAAATATAGGCGTATCCCTAAATCCGCCCCCGCCTGTGGCACTCCGAAGGAAAGTTGTTGACAAACGCGGAAGCCGGTTGTAATTTCTAGTTATCACTGAAAAAGGAGGTGGTCCAAGTAAATGATAAATGGTTGTAGACCCGACGAGGTGGCTGACCGCTAGGCAATACTTCCGGCATGGCTTTTATCATGCTGGGCTTCCGCTTCATCAGTGGCGGATTTGTTTCCCTGTGGATTGGTCGCTTCGTCGTCTGAAGCAAAACTGCCTCAGGTATCATCAATTAGGCTGACATCCCCCCGCGGCTCGTGAGAGTTTGCGGGGGTTTGTGTTAAAATAATCCTTTCAGGAAGGTCCCAAACAATGAAAGCCGCTATCCATCCAGCCTATGAACAGGTGAACGTTGTGTGTGCCTGCGGGCATAAGTTCGAAACCCGGTCCACGCATAAAGGCGATATCCGCGTTGAAATTTGCTCCAGCTGCCATCCGTTTTTTACCGGCAAGCAGAAGCTGATCGATACCGCGGGCCGCATCGATAAGTTTGAGAAGAAGTACGCCAAACAGCGCGAAGGCAAAGGCGTTCCCGTCGCTTCGTAACCCGCCGGCAACGCGCCGTTTCCAGCCGCTGAACGCACTCTCATTAAGGAGTGAGCGTTCGGCGGCTTTTTCTTTTTACATACATTTTCTATTTGCGTTCGGCGGCGCGCTTCCTTTCACGTTCCTGGCGCATTTTGTCGTACTCGGCATCCTGCTTGTCGTCCAGAATGGCATGCACTTTGTCCACCTGCTCCTGGTGAATGGCCGACATTTCTGGCCGGTCGCGTTCATGCAAAGCGTGCATGCGATCCTGCGTGGCCTGTAAAACCGCGTTCAGTTTCGTCAACTGGTCCGGCGTCAGGTTCAGGCGCCGCTTCAGTTCTTCGATATAGCGCTTACGGTATTCATCGGGCGAACGCGGGCCGGAGCGCGTATCGGCACTAACGGTTTCCGTGGTGTAAAGCCGGTCGCCGAACACGCCCACCCCCGCGCCGCCGGCAAACACCAGCACCAGATAAAGCCAAACAGGGACACGTGAACCGGTCATTAGCGCCGCTGATGCTCCGTCGCCGTCAGTTCCAGGCGTACGGGCTCGAAAAAGGTACCATTGGCCGTCGTGTTATCGCTGGCAATCTGCTCAACGAAGCTTTCCGAATAAAACGCCGAAGGCTGCGGGCGGGGGAGGGCCAGAAAAGCGCCTAAAACAATGGACATAGCCACCGCAGCCGCCACCAGCGAGCGGGCCACGCGTTCGAAGACACGGGTGCGGGAGCGTTTGCTTTCAATGCGCGCCCAAAGCTCAGGCATAAAGTTCGCACCGCCTTCGGGCGAACCGCACGCTTCCCGGTATTGTTGAAACAGCGCGTCGAACTTGTGATCCCGCCAGCCATTCTCTTCTGGTGTCATGTTTCTTGTAAGTCTCCTTTCATCTTGCCGCTTTTCCGCCTCGCGCCACCCGGTTGCAAAGCCTTCAACACGCGCTGCCGGGCACGAAACAAACGCACTTTCAAAGCGGTTTCGTTCACCTGGTACACCTGCTCCATCTCTCTTAAGGAGAGGCCTTCCACTTCCTTCATCAATAATAAAACGCGGTCCTCTTGGGAAAGAGGCGAAAGCAATTCGTCCACATAAGACCTGGTCTCCTGCTTCTGCGTGTCCGTCAAGCTAGCCTGATGGCTAGCCGCAGCATCGGCCAGAATCACCTGCGTTTCCGAGAGGTCGCACATTGCCGATTCCATCCTGCGCCGGCTCTTCCGCAAATAATCATAGGCAGCATTCACCGTCAAGCGATACAACCAGGGCTCGAAGACCTCCGGCGTGCGGAGCTGATCGAGCGAAAAATACAACCTGAGAAACACCTCCTGGCCCACATCTTCCACATCCGCGGGATGGTTGATCAAGCGGGCCACAGTGCCCAGAATTCGACGCCGGTAAGCAGCCACCACCTGTGTAAAGGCGGCTTCGTCCCCCTTTTGGGCTCTTTGGATCAGCTCGAACTCAACCAGCATCTTGGCATGGCAAAGTAGAGGCGCTTTGCCGAAACTTTAGGTTACAAGGGATAAGAGGCGGTAGAGGAGTGAAATTTTCCCATCAGGTTGCTTGACACTTAACGACTCATATTTTATGATCGTTTCAGGTGAGATTGCCTGATGGCAAGCTCATCGAAAACTGACAGTACGGAGCTATTCAAAACTATGAGCCTCTCAGTCGATCCTTTCAGCGGTCTTCGCCTCTTTGAAGACGCTGTTACCCGCATGATGAGCGAGCCTCGGGCCGCGCGCCCCTGGTCTCCCGCAGTGGATGTTATGGAAAACGAGCACGAACTGGTGCTCAAAGCCGACGTCCCCGATGTCGAACCCAAAGACGTCAGCATTCAGGTGGAAAACCAGACGCTGACCATCAAGGGGCACCGCCATTTCGAGCGCGATTCCCAAACCAGGGGCGGCTATCACCGGATTGAGCGCAGCTATGGCGATTTCGTCCGCAGCTTCACCGTTCCCTCTACCGTGGATACGGAAAAAGTAGCGGCGGAATACAAGAACGGCGTTCTTACCGTGAAACTTCCGAAGAAGGAAGCCGCCAAGCCGCGCCAGATCAAGATCGATCACGCGGGCCCGGAAAATCCGCAGCAACTGGGCAGCTAATTCCGCATCTATAGAAGTACACGAGTCGGGCCGTCCGGATTCGCGAGAGTCCGGACGGCCTTTTTGCACTGGAAAAAGAGGACCCCATGTTTCGATTCGACAAATTAACGCAAAAAGCACAGGAAGCGGTTCAACAATCTCAAGGGGTCGCCGAAAAGCACGGGAATCAGGCCGTCCACCCGCTGCATCTGCTGATCGCGCTGCTGGATGACCGCGAGGGAATTGTGCGGCCGGTGCTGGAAAAGTGCGGCGTGCAGCCCGACGCCGTTCTGAGCGAAGCCCAGCGCCTGAGCGATGGCTTGCCGAAGGTGACCGGCAATGGCGGTATGCAGGTCGGCATGATGATTTCGCCGGGCACCAACCAGGTTTTTGAAACCGCCTTCAAAGAAGCGGAGCGTTTCAAAGACGAGTTCGTTTCGACAGAGCACCTGCTGCTGGCCATTGCAGACCAGAAGTTCGACCCCTCCGGGCAGCTTTTGCAGCGCGCCGGCGCCGATCACGATTCCTTGCTGAAAGCGCTGGTGAGCGTGCGTGGCACACAGCGCATTACAGATCAGAATCCGGAATCCAAGTATCAGGCGCTGGAGCGGTATGCGGTGGATTTGACCGAACAGGCGCGCAAGGGCAAGCTCGATCCCGTAATTGGGCGCGACGAAGAAATCCGGCGCGTGATGCAGGTGCTGAGCCGCCGCACCAAAAACAATCCGGTGCTGATCGGCGAACCCGGCGTGGGCAAGACGGCCATCGTGGAAGGTTTGGCCGCGCGCATGGTGAAGGGCGATGTGCCCGAACAGCTTTTGGGCAAGCGCCTGGTGGCTCTGGACCTGGGCAGCATGGTGGCAGGCACCAAGTTTCGCGGCGAATTCGAAGACCGCCTGAAAGCCGTGTTGAAGGAAATCACCGATTCTCATGGCGAGCTGATCTGCTTCATCGATGAGCTGCACACCCTGGTAGGCGCCGGTTCCGCCGAGGGGGCCATCGACGCGGCTAACATGTTGAAGCCTGCTCTGGCGCGTGGCGAGTTGCGTTGCATCGGCGCCACCACGCTTTCCGAATACCGCAAATACGTGGAAAAGGACGCCGCGCTGGCCCGCCGTTTTCAGGCCGTCCTGGTGGGCGAACCCACCGTGGACGACACCATCGCCATCCTTCGCGGCTTGAAGGAGAAGTATGAAATTCACCACGGCGTGCGCATCAAAGACGCCGCCATCGTGGCCGCCGCGATCCTTTCGGACCGCTATGTGAGCGACCGCTTTCTGCCCGATAAAGCCATCGATCTGATCGATGAAGCCGGCAGCGCGCTGCGCATGCAAATCGGCAGTATGCCCATTGAAGTGGACCGGATGGAGCGCCGCATTTCTCACCTGGAAATTGAGCGCCAGGCGTTGCATCGTGAGCCGGATAATCACTCGCGCGAACGGCTGCGCCATGTGGAAAGCGAACTGGAGCGCATTCGCGGCGAAGCGGCCGTGCTGCAGGAACGTTGGAAGCGAGAGAAGAGCGCCATCAACCGTGTGAGCCAGCTTAAGAAAGATCAGGAGCAGGCGCGCATGGACGAAGAAAAAGCTACGCGCCAGGGCGAATGGGAGACCGCTTCGCAGCTTAAATACGGCAAGCTGGCCGAAATTGAGCGTGAGCTGGAGATGGCGACGAAGGAACTGGAAACCATCAAGAGCGGCTCTGCCTTGTTGAAGGAAGAGATCGATGAGGAGGATATCGCGCGTGTTGTCGCCAAGGCCACCGGCATTCCTGTTTCGCGCATGATGGAAGGCGAAATTCGCAAGCTGATCGACATGGAAGCGCGGCTGCATGAGCGCGTTGTGGGTCAGAACGAAGCGGTCACGCTAGTGGCGAATGCGATCCGGCGGAACCGCGCGGGCTTGGGCGATCCGAACCGGCCCATCGGCAGCTTCATTTTTCTGGGGCCGACCGGCGTCGGCAAGACGGAAGTGGCGCGCGCTCTGGCCGAGTTCCTCTTCGACGACGAAAAGGCCATGGTGCGCATCGACATGTCCGAGTACGGTGAGCGCCATGCCGTCAGCCGCATGATGGGCGCGCCTCCGGGATACGTCGGTTACGACGAAGGCGGCCAGCTCACCGAACACGTGCGCCGCAAGCCGTTCAGCGTGGTGCTCTTCGATGAGATTGAAAAAGCGCACCCGGACATCTTCAATACCATGCTCCAGATTTTGGACGATGGGCGGTTGACCGATGGCCAGGGCCGCACCGTGAACTTCAAGAACACGGTCATCATCATGACCTCGAACGTGGGCTCAAGCGCAATTAAAGATAGTGGGGCGATTGGCTTCTCCGTCACCGCGCGCGATGGCAAGAACGATGGCGTGAAGAATCGCCTGCTGACCAGTTTGCGGCAGACCTTCCGGCCGGAGTTCCTGAACCGCATCGACGACATCATCGTGTTCAATCCGCTTCAGAAAGAACACCTGACCACCATCATCGATATCCAGCTGCGCCGTTTGGTGGCCACCATCAACGAACGCGGCCTGCATATCGAGATCGCGCCCGCAGCGAAAGATATTCTGCTCGCCGAAGGCTACGATCCGGCGTATGGCGCAAGGCCGATGCGCCGCGCCATCCAGCGGTTGATTCAGGATCCGCTTTCGCTGAAGCTTCTCGAAGGCGTGTATCACACGGGTGACACCGTGCTGGTGGATGCTTCCGAAGAGCCGGGCAAACTCAGCTTCGGACGCAGGGCGGCGGAGCCGATTTCAATTGACGTTCCGGTGCATGAGCCGGCCGGCGCCACCAGCTAACTCGCTCAAAGGAACTAAAAAACAGGGGCTGTTTTCCGCAAAGGGGCAGCCCCTTTGTTTCACGTGACGATGCCGTTCTCAATCGCGTAGCGAGTCAATTCGGCCGTGGTGTGCCGCCCCAACTCTTCCATCAAGACAGCTTTGTGATACTCCACCGTCTTCGGGGAGATCTTCAACTGCACGGCAATCTCTTTCACCTGCTTGCCTTGCGCCACGAACATCAGCACTTCGCGCTGCCGCTGCGTCAGGCCCTTGCCGAATAGCTCACTGGGGTTCACCAGGGGACGAAACAGTGAGCGTGGGATTCCCTGCGTCACCAGGGGCGTCACATAGTAATGCCCAATCAGCACTTCCTTTAAAGCATTCTGCAGTTCCGCCGCCGCCGATTGCTTGAGCAGATAAGCCATGGCGCCCGCGCGGAAAGCTTCCTGGACGTAACCCAGGCCGTTCTGCTGCGTTACAATCACAACCTTGCTGTTGGGCAGAGATGTACGCAGGATGCGCGTGGCTTCAATCCCAGTCATTTCCGGCATCGAAATATCCAGCAAAATGATGTCAGGCTTCAATCGAAGAGCATCTGCCACCAGCACTTTGCCATCGGCCGACATACCCACAATTTCGTATTCGCATTCCAATAGGCGCGAAATGCCTTCTAACACCAGGGTGTGGTCGTCAGCCAGCAGCAGGGTGGGTCTTCTCATCGTCGGGCCTCCTCGTTTCCGGCAATGGCACTGTAACACGAACGGACGTTCCCCTGCCCAGTTCAGACTGTATCTCGAAAGTTCCGTTCACCAGGTGAGCGCGCTCCGCCATGCTCAAAAGACCAAGGCCGTCCACATGTTCCTCGCGGTCGAACCCGTCGCCCATGTCGATGATCTCCAGGGACACGTGGTCTTCGCCGCCTTCCAGCACCACGCGCACATGGGTCTTCCCGGCGTGCTTGGCGACGTTGCGCAGAGATTCCTGCGCAATCCTATAGAGCGCCGCCGCCACATCGCGCTCTATGTGTTCGGGAACGTTACGGCGGGTGAGAGTCGCCGGCATCCGTTCGCGTTCGCCGAACTCTTCCACTAAAGATTGCAATGCGTGGCCAAGACCTAGATCGTCCAGCATGGCCGGGTGCAGCCGATGGGATAGCTTGCGCACATCGTCCGAAAGCGACGCGACATCCGCGGCCAGCGAAGTCATCTGATGGCTCAGGCTGGCGGGGTCGTCGGAAAGGCGCTGCAGCACCTGCTCGATATCCATCTGCACCAAAGCCAGGCGCTGCCCGACATCGTCATGCAGCTCACGCGCCACGCGACGGCGCTCCTCCTCCTGCGAGGTAAACAGGCGGGCGGCAAGCGCGCGCAACTCCTGCTGCGTTTGGCCCAGAGCATGCGACGTGGAGCGCACCTGCCCGGCCAGCAGCAGGTTTTCACGCGCCAGAATGCGCTCCGCCTGCTTGCGCTCCGTAATGTCTTCGAGTGTCACCAGCAGCACGTAGCTTTTGTTCGATTCCACGGCCCGGGCCCGCATGTGAATGGTGCGTCCGTCCGTGCCGGCCAGTTCGCCTTCGAAGAATCCCGATGAAGTTCCCGGCTTGCCGATGCCTTCCAGCACATCGCGGATGGAGCTGAGCCCCCACTCCCGCAGCGTGATGTCGGGGAAATGGCGCCCCTGCACTTCTTCGCGCGAAAGCCCGGTCAGCACGCGAAAGGCGCTGTTGGCCGAACGAATGGTCAGGTCGCTTTCCAGAATCAGCAGCGGAAACTGAATGGCCTCAATCACATCGTGCCCCAGATCGCGCGCGGCGCGCAATTCCATCTGGCTGCGCCGCAGCTGATCGATCTCCAGCAGCACCATCACCACGCCCTCAATCCGGTTCTCATTCGTGCGGTACGGCCGTATCCGCAGAATGTGCCAGCGCCCTTCACGATCCTGCACCTCCACTTCGCGCGTCGCCAGAGTGTCCAGCACGTCTTGCAGAATCGGCTCCAGATCCTGCAGCGCCAGATTCATCCGGATCTCTGAGATGGGCCGGCCGATATCGGTGGGGCGCACGCTGAGCAGCTTCTGCGCCAGCGGCGTGAACTGCCGTATCTGCAGCGAATTATTCAGCATCAACACCGGAATGTTCACGCTGGTAAGCAGGTTGGTGATGTCGTTGGCGGTTTCGGTCAGCACCTGGTTGCGCTGCTGCAATTCGTCGTTGACGGTCTGCAATTCTTCATTCGCGCTCTGCAGCTCTTCTTTCGTGGTCTCCAGTTCTTCGTTGGTGGATTGCAGCTCTTCGTTCGCGGACTGCACTTCCTCATTCGACGAAGTCAGTTCCTGATTCTTCAGGTCGCGTTCTTCTATCAGGGATTGCAGATAGAACTTGCTGGCATGCAGGTCCTGCCGCAGCTGGTTCTCATTAGTAGTCTCGGCCGCGGCTTCGCCGGAAGCCAATCGGGATTGAAACTCATCCTTGGCGACGAAGAGCACCAGGTAGCACTTTTCAGCCGGCTTCAGAACATGAATGGGAAACACCTCAATTGCAAATTCGAGATCGTGCGAGTTGTCCTTCAGCCTCAGGTTGTCCACGCGAAGGGGAATTTCCTGAGCCACGGCGCGTTCCACCGCCTCCTTCACCTGTTGTGCGATGGTTGGCTTCAAGCGCCGGGTGAGCTGGAATCCGGTCGCTCCATGCGGCAGATCCAGGTAAGGATTTGTCTGGCCGCGCAACTGTAGAATCTCCAACCGGCTATTCACCACCACCCCCGGGGGAGCGTAACCGGCAAGCACCGCGCGGTCCGCGGCGTGCTGCAGCTCCATGCCATTCCATGGTGTGGCCGGTTCCGTTTCGCGCGTCCATGGTTGAGCGTTAGAAGGGGCGGTGATGAAGCTGGGCACCTCAAAATTTAAGTGGCTTACGTCCAGCTTGGCGAACACTTTGTTCTTCCGGTCCACGGATTCGAAAATTTCCGTGAAGTCGCGCAGCGCCTCGGATTTTCCTAGAATCAGAAACCCTTCGGGTTTCAGCGCGTAATGGAAAGCCGGAATCACGCGCCGCTGCAGTTCCTGCCCCAGGTAGATCAAAACGTTTCTGCAGGTGATGAGATCCAGCCGGGAAAAAGGCGGGTCCTTGCAAAGGTTCTGGCGCGCGAAGACGCACAGATCGCGCACGCGCTTTGCGACTTGATAGCCTTTATCCACCTTCACGAAAAAGCGGCGCATGCGCTCCGGCGATATTTCGGTAACGATGCTGTCGGGGTAGCAGCCGGCGCGCGCGCGCTCAATGGAACGATCGCTAACATCCGTGCCAAAGACCTGAATTCCCAGTTCCAAGTTGTTGGCAGATGTGTATTCCAGCAGAGCCATCACCAGGGAATACGTCTCTTCTCCGGTGGAACAGCCGGCTACCCAAATGCGCACCTGCTGGTTGGGCGCGCGATTTTCAAAAATCTTTGGGAACACCGTAGTCTTCAGTGCTTCGAACATTCCGGGGTCGCGGAAAAACCATGTCAGGCCAACCAGTAAATCTTCATGCAGCAGGCGCACCTCATCGGGTGAGCCTTGGAGCAGCTTCAGGTAAGCGCGAAGCGAATCGGTTTGTGTCACCAGCAAGCGGCGCGCAATTCTGCGATGAACCGTACCTGGCTTATAAAGGCCGAATTCCAGGCCCGCAAAGCCCCGCAGCATCTGATAGATCTTGTGGAGAATTTCATGGTCCGTCGCGGCGGCCCTGCCCTCCTCCAACTGCCGCAGTTCCGGATGCGCATAGAGCCGGCCCAGCCGGCCCAGTTCCTTGGCGATTTCGGCGGGGGGCACCACCAGGTCCACATGGTCGGCGGCAATGCTGCTGAGCGGCATGTCGGGGTGCCGCGCGGTGCTGGGCTCCTGCACCAGAGCGATGCCGCCTTCGGATTTGATGGCTTTTAAACCGAATGCGCCATCGCTATCCATGCCGGAAAGAATCACGCCCACGGCCATGTTCTTTTGGTCCAACGCCAGCGACCGGAAAAAGTAGTCGATAGCGAGCGTGCCCTTCACTTTGTCCGCGCGGCTTTCCAGGTAGAGCTTGCCCTGGGAGATGCTGACGAAGTGATTCGGCGGGAGGACGTGGATGTGGTTCGGCAGCGGAACGACGCCGCTTTCGATGGTGCCGACCGGCAGGCGCGTGTGCCCCTGCAAAATTTTTACCAGGTGGCTCTTGTGATCCGGCGCCAGATGCGGAACAAGAATAAAAGCCATTCCGGTATCGAGCGGCAAGCTTCGCAGCAGGTCGATATAAGCTTCAATGCCGCCGGCGGACGCTCCGATCCCCACTAATGGGTAGGGCAGAGTTTCCGAGTCGGGAGTCTCGTTCTGTACAATGTCTTTCTGATCGAGCATATCCACCTGGAGCCAGTATTCAGCGTAGCGCTTCCAAATAAATTTGGCGGAAGAGCGCGGCGTCAGCCGAGAGCGCCACGCGCAAAGGGCGGCCCGAAACGGCTTCGAGCGTGCGCCCCTGTTGCGGAGGATCGAGCGTCACGGTCAGGGGTACGGAGCTGATCTTGAGCACTGCCGGAGCGACCAGCGCGACGGCGGCCAGCGGGTCCCACGCATAGAACTCGTGCTGCTCAATCTGCATCCGGTTCGATTCGACAATTTGCAAAACCAGGCGGCCCATAGCGGACTTCGCAGTCTTCTTGAGAGAGCTGAGGAATGCCGCGTCGATAGGCACGGAGTTCGAAGCATCCAGCGGAACCAGACGGCAGCGCGCAACGCTCTCAAACACCTTGCGGGCGGCTTCGGGATCGATATAGATGTTCCACTCCGCAGTACGATTGTCCGAATACAGAGTGCCGCCCGCTGCCAGGTTGCCGGGCACGCGCACGGCGCCACCCATGATGAGCAGATCTTCTATGGCGAGCGCGGCGTTGGGCGAGGAAGCGAGTGCTTCCGCGATGTTGGTCAACGGCCCCAACGCCAGAAGGGAGACGGGCTTGCGCGCTTGGCTCAGGCGTTCGCGCAGATAAGCCACCGCCGTAAGTGTGCCGGGCGCTCTTTGAGTGGGCGGCATGTCCACGTGTGGAAGTTCATCGGCCATGGTGCGCCACACTTCGGGAAATTCGCTGGTGCCAGTAAGAGGCGCGTCGCGACCCAGATAAACCGGAATGCCAGAGCGCCCGGCCAGATCCAGCAGGCGCAGCACGTTCGCGCCGCCCGCGGGCACGTGCGCCAAACCGTTCACGATGGTGATGGCTTCAATGTTCACATCCGGCCTTGCCAGCAGAAACGCAATGGCCATCAGATCGTCAGAACCGGCATCGGTATCGACGATCAAATTGCGCGTTGGGGCCGAGGGGGCCAGCAGCGCGAGGAGCATGGCGGCAAGTTTCATATGCGTTCAATGGAGTGGAACCCTTCTTCCTTTCGCGGCGGTTGCAGGCGCGCCGCCATCCGTGCCATGGCAGCCTCCGGCACCTGACGCTGACGGGCCAGATTGCGGCGCAGCGCCACGGCGAAGGGGATATCGAAATAGACCGCATCCACGCGCGCGCCATGCGAATGCGCCACGGAAAAATAGGGCCGCCTGCCGGCCGCGGTCAGGTTTGTGGCGTCCACGCAATTCACTTCGCAACCGATGCGCAGTCGCTGGCGCAACAGGTATCGCAGGCAGGCAAACACGCGCGCATGGATGTTCTGATTCGCCATGTTATCGGAGAGCAGCAGGCGCAGCGCGTCGGAAGAAATAGCATTCCAACCCTGCGCCGCCGCCCACGTGGATTTGCCCGAACCAGGCAAGCCGATCAACAGCACGATCCGCTGCTGCGCACTAGGCAACATGAATTACGGGCCGGCGCGCGGCATCTTTCACGGCGCGCCGCAGCACTTCATGCGCAATGGGCGCGACATCGCCTTCGCCCAGGAAAAGGAACTGAAACAGGTTGCCCATCGGGTTGCCTTCTGTCCACTTGAAGTAAGCATGGGGAACATTGCCCGTGGTCTTTTCCAGATGGATCAGCATGGCGGCCACGGCATTGGCCACAACGGGACTCTGAGCCTTCAGCACTACATGCTTGCCCATGCATTCCGCCGTTACTTTCATGCACTCGGTAAAATCGGATGCGTCGCTCCGAAATATCTGAAACACATAAATTCTTTCATCGGGCTTCAGGTTATGGAATAGCCGCACTTCGGCGTCCACCCGGTCAAGCGCTTCGGCCGTCTCCGCTCGCGGACGCCGCGCCACCAGGTGGATGACCTGGTCTTCATCCAAAGCCAGCAGCTCTTTTGCGTTATCGTCCAATTGCACTTCCGTGATGCGCAGCTCCGTGGAGCGGCTGGCTCGCGAAACGATGGAAACCGCGACGATGCTGACGATAAAAACAGAGGAAATCTTCAGGCCTTCGGGGCGCTCATAGATATTCAGCAGCGTGGTGTAGACAAACACCGCGGTGATGACGACGAAGAGCCACCGGAGCCCCTTTTGCGCCCACACGGAGATGGTGACGGCGACGGCGGCGGAGGTGATCAGCACCAGCACGCCGGTGGCGTAAGCTCCGCCCTGAGCATCCACATTGGCCTTGAACAGCAACGTGACAATCAGCGACATGGCCATGAACACCAGCACCAGGGGCCGCGCGCCCTTGGCCCATTCCGGCGCCATGCCGAAGCGCGGCAAATAACGCGGAATCAGGTTGAGCAAGCCCGCCATGGCGGAGGCGCCCGCGAAGGCCAGAATCAAAATCGTGCTGACGTCATAAACCGTGCCGAAGGCGTTGCCCAGGTATTGGTGAGCCAGAAAGGCCAGCGCGCGGCCGTTCGCTTCGCCGCCATCTTTGAATTTTTCAGGCGCAATCAAGAGCGTGGTGGCCAGGCTGGTGGCCATCAGGAACACGCTCATGATGACGGCGGCGGTGGTGAGCAGTGTGCGCGTATTGCGAATGCGCTGTTCCTTATCCGCGCCGGCAATCAGCGGCATTACGGCGACGCCAGTTTCGAAGCCGGAAAGCCCCAGCGCCAGCTTCGGGAAGAGCACCAGCGAGATGCCGAGCATGGTGAGCGGGTTGCCATGTTGAGCGAACAGCGCGTGTTCCCAGTGCGGGATGGAATCGGGGTGCAAGGCCACTTGGTACAGCGCGACGGCGGTCACCACTACATTCAGCGCCAGGTAACCGGCAACCAGCACCACGGCCACGCCGATGGCTTCCTTAAAGCCTTTCAGGAATATTGCGCCCAGGATGGCGAGCAGCACCAGCGTGACGCCCATCTGGCTTTTCATCCAATCCGGCGTGAACGGATTCTGCGTGAAGTGCGCCGCCGCATCGGCCGCGGAAAGCGTCATGGTGATGATGAAATCCGTGGTGGCGAAACCCAAAAGGCACAGCACAAAAAGCTTGCCGCCCCATTGTGGGAAAAGCTTTTCCAGCATGGCGATGCTGCCCTGGCCGTTGGGGCTGGCGGCCGCCACGCGCTTATAAACAGGCAGCGCGGCAAAGAGCGTGACCGACACCAGAATCAGGGTGGCGATGGGCGAGAGGATTCCCGCGGCAAGAAATGCGATGCCCGGCTGATAGCCCAGCGTAGAGAAATAATCCACGCCCGTCAGGCACATCACGCGCCACCAGGGATGCACCGGTTCGGCCTTCGAGTGGACGCCCTTGGGCAGCCGTAAATCGGCCAGAAGCCAATCGGTGAAGGGCATCTAATACAGCGGGGCGCCCGCGCCCAGAGGACGCTGGCGAATCTCCATGCAGCCCTTGCCCGTGGGCAGCACCTTGCCGGGATTCAGCAGATGTTTGGGGTCGAACAGATCTTTGAAATCCTGTATCGCGCCCAGGGTATCGGCGCTGAACAGGGAATCCATCATCTCGTTCTTCTCCATGCCCACGCCATGTTCGCCAGTGATGGAACCGCCCACATCGATGCAGTGTTTCAGAATCAGTTCGCCGGCTTCGCGCGCGCGGTCCAGTTCGCCCGGCTTGCGCGCGTCGAACAGAATGATGGGGTGCATGTTGCCATCGCCGGCGTGAAAAATATTGCCGATGATCAGGCCCGTGTGTTCCGCAATTTCACCGATGCGGCGCAGTGTGCCCGCAATTTCCGAACGAGGCACCACGCCATCCTGCACATAGTAAGTGGGGCTCACGCGGCCCACCGCGCCGAAAGCGTTCTTGCGCCCCTTCCAAAGCAGGTCACGCTCTTCCGGAGTTTTGGCTTCCCGAAATTCGCGGGCGCCGCAAGCCAGGCACACCTGCCGAATCTCTTCGGCCTGCTGCTCCACGGCCTCGCGCAGCCCTTCCACTTCCACCAGCAGCACCGCCGCGGCATCGCGCGGGTAACCGGCGTGCGTGGCATCCTCCACCATGTTCATCATGCGGCCATCCAGCATCTCTATGGCCGCGGGCGTAATGGCGCGCGCTGTAATTTCAGCCACGGTGTTTGCCGCATCGTCCACGGAGTTATAAATCGCTAGCGCGGTTTTGACCATTTCCATCTGGCGCATCAGCCGCACTGTAATGCGCGTCACCAAAGCCATGGTGCCTTCCGAGCCGGTCAGCAAACCGGTCAGATCGTAGCCCGGCATGTCCGGCGAATTGCCGCCCGTTTCCATCACCGTGCCATCGGGCAGCACGCATTCGAGGCCCAGCACATGGTTGGTGGTTACGCCATAAGCCAGGGTGTGCGGACCGCCGGCGTTCTCCGCCACATTGCCGCCGATGGTGCAGGCGCGCTGGCTGGAAGGGTCGGGCGCGAAGAAGTATTTCTTGCCCTGCACGGCCAGCGTGATATCCAAATTCACGACACCGGGCTGCACCACCGCGCGTTCATTCTCCAAATCGATTTCGAGAATACGGTTCATGCGGGCGAACGCCACCATGATGCCGCCATTGCGCGGTATTGCGCCGCCGCTTAAACCGGTGCCCGCGCCGCGCCCCACCATAGGGATTCCAAACTCGTGCGAGATGCGCGCAATCTCAGACACCTCCGCCGTCGTGCGCGGGAACACCACAAGATCGGGCAGCACTTTGTCCACGCCGCCATCGTATTCGTAAAGCTTCAGATCCTGCGGATTGTCCAGATAGCCGCGTGCGCCCAGCAGTGCCACCAGTTGCTTGCGCGCGGCCGGCGGAAGCGCGATGCGGGGTTCGGTTTCACAGGAGAGACTGGACATAGTTCACCATTTTATCCTCCGTCCAGTTTGCCTCTCCAATGATCTTGTTCACCACTTTGCCTTCCGCGTTGATGATGTACGTTTCCGGAAATTGCACGCTGCCATAATCGCTGTTGATCTTCTGTTCGGGGTCGCGCGCCGTCTGGAACGAAAGGCGGAAGCGATTCACAAACTGCTTGTAAGCCGCCTCATCTTTATCCACGCTGATGCCCAGCACCACCAGGCCGCGATCGCGAAAGCGCGTTTGCAGCAGGTTCAGCGACGGAATTTCCTGCACGCAGGGCGCGCACCAGGTGGCCCAGAAATTCACCACCAGCACCTTGCCGCCGAACTTGGTGGGCGTGATGGTTTGCCCGGAATCGGAAGTGATGGAAAATGCCGGGGCGGAATCGCCCACGTTCACCACTCGCTCGTGAATTGTATTGTAGAGGAGTGCGCTGAATCCAAGAAAAAGAAGGGCGAACAGGGCTTGCAGGATGCGGTCGGGTTTCAAGTGGCTCATGCGGAGCGGGTACTTTGAGTGTATCTTGCGGAGCGGCAGCGGCATCTAAACAAACATGCTGATTACGCGAAAAGTTGAGTTTTCAGCATCCCATTGCCTGCGCGGCGCGGGCTTGAGCGAAGAGGAAAATGTTGACCTCTTCGGGCCGGCTTCGAACCCTCACGGCCACGGACATAACTACATTGTCGAAGTGACTCTTTCCGGTACGCCGGACCCGGTCACCGGCATGGTGCTCGATCTGAAAGAGCTGAAAGACATCCTGAATCTGCACGTGCTGGAACCTTTCGATCACCGGTTCCTGAACCATGAAGTGCCTCCGTTCGACCGCGTGATTCCCACTGCGGAGAACATCGCGATTGAGATTTGGCGGCGGCTTGCCCCAGAGTTGAAACAGCTGCATTCCATACGCCTGTGGGAGACGCCGGATCTCTACGTGGATTACTTCGGGGAGACAACCGCGTGATTCACGTGACGCGCAAATATGACTTTTCCGCTTCGCACCGGCTGCACTCCGATGCGTTTTCGGAAGCCGAAAATGACAGGGTATTCGGTAAGTGCAATAACCCGTTCGGCCATGGCCATAACTACGAACTCTTTGTGACCGCCGAAGGCCCGGTGGACCCGCGTTCCGGCCGCGCGTTCAACCCCGCAACACTCGATGGCCTGGTGACTGAGCATGTTCTGAACGCCTACCGGCTGAAGAACATGAATCTGGAGCTGCCGGAGTTTGCCACGCTGGTGCCGACGACGGAGAATGTCGCCTCAGCCATTGCGGAGCGGCTGCAACAGCATTGGATGGAAGCGTTTCCTGCCGGAGTGCCGCGCCTGTGTAAGATTCGCATCCGGGAAACGGATCGCAACATCTTCGAACTAATCTTATGAGCAAGAGCAAAGCCCAGGTAAAAGTGATGAAGCCGCGTGAAACCGAAGGACAGATTGCGCCGCATGTTCGTGAGATGCTCTCCATGCTGGGCGAAGACCCTTCGCGCAACGGCCTGGAACGCACGCCGGCGCGCGTCGAAAAAGCCATGCGCTTTCTTACCGAAGGCTACCGGATCGATGTTGCCTCGCTGGTCAACGATGCCATCTACGAAGTGAAGTATGACGAGATGGTGATTGTGCGCGACATTGAATTTTTCAGCATGTGCGAACACCACATGCTGCCCTTCTTCGGCAAAATGCATGTGGCGTATCTGGCAAAAAACAAGGTCATCGGCCTCAGCAAAATTCCGCGCCTGGTGGATGCTTTCGCGCGCCGCCTGCAGATTCAGGAACGCCTCACGCAGCAAGTGGCCGAGTGTCTGCAGGACATGCTTGACCCACAAGGCGTAGGCGTCATCTGCGAGGCGCAGCACTTCTGCATGATGATGCGCGGCGTGGAAAAGCAGGGCTCCAGCACCGTCACCAGCGCCATGCTGGGCGCGTTCCGCAGTCAGAAGGAAACGCGCGACGAACTACTGTCGCTGGTGCGGAAGTAAACTTTCTTCTTCGCGCCTGACGAAGATAAAAAAACGCGTATCGCAGTTCATGCAGCGGTACGGCAGTTGACTCTTCAAGCGCCACTTCATCCACGACACAAAGTTATCGTGACGCGACCGCCGCAAGAGCCTGGATTGGCACTTGGGGCAGGCGGCGGATACCGTTTCGTGCTCCATGCTGGAGGGTTAGCTTAGCAGAAGGCGCACTTACTTCTTTTCAGGAGCGGGCTGACCCGGAGCATGCGTCTCCGTAGTCTTCGCGCCCGGGCCGCCAGCTTCTTTCTTCTGGTCGCGTTCGGTCATGCCCTTCTTCTCTTCGCGCCGCATCGATTCGAGCGCGGGAGAGCCCGGGTCCGCCGCGCCGCCGCCCGGATATCCCGATTCCGAAACCCCTGTTTGCGTGTTGCTTCGCGATTGCCGTGTGCTCCAACCGCATCCGAACGAGAACGCAACAAGGGTACCCGCGGCAAGAACGCATAGAGACCGGGCAGAGACTGATTTCTTCATGTTCTCAGCCATTATACGTGTTCGAAAAACTCCCATGTCTCGCGTGCGCAACGCTCCCAATGGAAATGTTGCGCGCGTGCCAGCCCCAAGTTTCGCAGCCGCTCACGCAGGCTGGGTGCGGTCAGCAATTCATTCAGCGCAGTGCCGATTTCGCCGGTGCTGAGCGGGTCCACCAGGCGCGCCGAACCGGCCGTGATTTCGGGTAGCGACGATACGTTCGAAGTAAGCACCGCCGTGCCCGCGGCCATGGCTTGAGCGACCGGAAAGCCGAAGCCTTCATAGAGAGATGGGTACGCGAACACGGTTGCGCCAGCGGTTAAGCCCGGTAGCAGCGCTTCGGGAACATAACCCAGCGTGCGCGTGCCCGCGGGATTGGCTTTGAGGCGCGCCATGGTCTGTTCACTGCGCCAACCGCGCGGTCCGGAAACTACCAGGTCGAATTCTTCGCGCACAGATGCGGGCAAGTGTTCATAGGCGTCCAGGAGGCGGTCCAGGTTCTTACGCGGCTCGATGGTGCTTACAAATAAGATGTAAGGCTTCGTAAGCGAGTAAGCAGCGCGCGCCGATGTTATCGCGCTCTGCGGCACGCTGAAGTAAGTTTCGGCAACTCCGTGATGCACGGCGCGCACACGCTCCGGCGGCAGGTTCAGCCAACGGATTAAGTCGGCGCGCGTGGCCTCGCTCGGTGTGATCACGCCATCGGCGCGAAGGACGGTGCGCTCTGCCCAGCGCTTGTCATTGGCCACCGTGGCGGGCGTGTGCAACTCCGGATGCGACCATGCCGTCATATCGTGAACGGTGGTGGTGAGCTTGCAAAGGCGCGGTGGATTGCGCACCTGGTTCGAGGCATGGAACACATCGAAGCTGCTGCCCAATACATCGAGGACCGGGTTGCGGCCCGTGTTCGCGAAGAGCACCAGCGCGAAGCGCCAAGCCGTGCCGAAGCGCCCCAGCAGAGAGCCCTCATGATGCAGCGCCAACTCTTCATCGAGAAACGGAAAGGCGCCCAGCAGGTTGCCGCCAGCCGTACGTTTCAGGTGCCGGTGCAGTTCATAGAGGTAGGCTTTCACGCCCGCGCTGCGCACCAGAAATGGGAAGCAATCCAGGCAGACGCGCGTCATGTTCGGGCCGCCTCTTGCAGCACAGCCAGCGTTGCTTTGGCGGCGGCATGCCAACTGAATTCCGCCGCGCGCCGGGGACCGGCAACTCGCAAGCGCTCCCGCTCAACGTCATTGCAGCAGAGCGTTTCGAGGCATGCGGCCAACGCCGAAGCATCGTCTGGATTGAAGAGCAGCGCGGCGCCGCCCGCTATGCCGGCCATGGGCTCTACATTCGCACAGGCGGTGGGCAGGCCCGCGGCCAGGGCTTCCAGAATGGGCATGCCGAAGCCTTCGAAGCGCGATGGGTAAGCGAAAGCGCGCGCACCCGCGAAGAGCGCGTACAGCTCTTCGCGCGGAATCCATCCGGTGAAGGTGACGCGGTCAGCAAGGCCCAGCGTATGGCGAAGCTCTTCGAGCGGCGCTGTATGGAAGCCTTTCAGACCGGCAACTACCAGCCGGTAATCCGGATGCAGGCGCGAAAATTCGGCGAACGCGGTCAGCAAGCCATCCAAATTCTTATGCGGATGCAACGTGGAAACAGCCAGCAGATAAGGCGGCGCGGCAGGCTCCGCATGCAGATTGAAGAACGCCGCATCCACACCATGAGGCACCACGCGCACCTTCGCTGCCAGTATCGAATAGAAGCGATGCAAGTCTTCGCGCGTTGCTTCCGAGACAGCCACCAGCAGCTTCGAACGGTGCGCCGAACTGAACAGTAGCGCACGCCAAAACGGCAGATCGAACCAGCGGAAATATTCGGGATGCCGCTTGTGCTGCAGATCGTGAAACACCGTAACCTGCGGGCAAGCGCAAAATACTGGCGCTGTGAACCCAGGGTTGAACAGCACGTCCAACTTGTGCGCGGCGGCGGCAAGCGGCAGGCCGGTCTGTTCCCACAAGATGCGCGCCGGCCTGTTGCGCGCGCTCACCGGGCTTACCAGCACTTTGAAATTCGGCGCCGCCGCAGGCAGCAGACTCGCGCCTGTTTCCCGATTTGTCCACACCAAATATTCGTGATCACGGTCAATTTCGGCCAACGCCCGCAGCAGGCTGCGCAGATAAATCTCCGTGCCCCCCACACCGCCGGGAATCAAGTACAGCGCATTGACCCCAATCCGCAAATCAGTGAAGTTGCCCTTGCAACTGCCGCATCAGCGCCTGCGCGGATTCGTCCGTGGGCTGCGTTTCCACAATCACCTTCACGTTCTGAATCGCCTCCGGAATGCGATTCATGGCCTGCAGAATGCGCGCGCGATACAGGTACGTCACCATGTAAGTGGGGTCCATCACCTGACCTTTCATCAGCGCATCCAAAGCTTCCGGCACCTTGCCCTGGCGCGCGTAAAGCAGGCCCATGGAGGCCCAGGCCTGCGCCGTGGGCTTATCGCGAAGCGATGCTTCCATCTTCGCGACCGCTTCTTGCGGGCGATGGTCGCACTCTAAAGCCAGCGACCAATCCATCAGCAAAGTGTAATCGGGCTTCTCAATTTCCGCCGCCTTGCGATAGCTCTCCACCGCTTCGCGGCAGTGCCCCGTGCGAAACTGCGCCACGGCCAGACCGAATTGGACGCGCTGCTTACCCGGCGATTTCGCGGCCGCATCCTGCCACAGATTCATTGACGACGCCCACACATGATTGCGCGACCATGTAGCGCCGGCCAGCAACGGCGCCAGCGCCAAAGCCAGCACCGCGCTGTACCGGAAGCGCCGCAACACTTCGGCCACGATAAACAACAGCCCCACCATGGGCAGGTATAAGCGACGATCCGCCACCACGTCTTTGATGGGAATCACGGAACTGGTGGGCAGCAGTATCAAGACGAAAAGCAGCATGCCGAAGGAGGCGAGCGGATAGCGTTTACGAAACACCCACGCGACGGCGGCCAAGCCCACGATGGCAACCAGTGCGAACGCCGCGCCATGATCCAGCAACGAACGGCTGACCGCGAAATCGTGATCCACCGTCTGCCAAATGGGCAAAAGGAATTGCGCCAGGTAAAAGAAGAACACGCGGCATTGCGTGAAGAAGTATTGGTACCACGTGAACTCCTTCATGTTGAAGCCGATACTCACGGGGTCGCGGCTAATGTAACGGATCACGAAGATGCTGCCCAGCGCGCCGAACACAACGATGGGCGCATACAACCGCCAGTTCCGCCTTATGCCCCGGACGCCCGGCGCTTCGGGATGAAAGAAAAAGTCGGTGAGCAGCAGCACGGCCGGCAGCGTGATGGTGTGCTCCTTGGTAGCCACCGCCGCGCCATAAAGCGCCAGGACACCCGCGGCAACAGGCCATGAAACATCGGCGCGCTTGCGATACAAGAAGAGCGCCCAAGCCGCGAAGAAAAAGATCGCGCCCATGCTTTCGCCACGCTGCGCCACGTAAGAGACCGCTTCGGTCTGCATGGGATGCAACAGGAACACCACGCCGCACAGCGCTGCCGCGCCCAGTTGACCGGCCTTGGGAAACGAAGCCAATTGCAAAATCTTGCGCACCACCAGGAACAATAGCGACGACGCCACAAGGTGAAACAGCAGGTTCACCACGTGATATGAAAGCGATTCCAGGCCGGCGGTTTGCAAGTTCAACCAATAGGTGGACATTAGCAGCGGACGCACCTTTAGCCACTCACGAAACGGAATGGCAATCGCACCCGGCTGCAAGAACGGCAAGTGCAAATCGTCGAACACAAACTCACCGTGCAGCGCCGGCGTGTATGCCCAGATGGCCGCCACAATCGCCAGCGCCGCCAAGCCCACGCCCCACCATGCTGGATTCAGACCTGGCTTCGCTTCGGCAACAACAACTTTGGCCGCCTTGCGATCTTTCACGGCCGCCCGCTTCATTGGCTAGGGCCCTTGCCGTTCTGCAAATAAAATTCCAGTATCGCCAGGCGCTGCGCCAGCGCAATGTTATCGTCTTTCAACTTAGAAATAATTACCGAGATTCTAAAAAACACCAGCAGGAAAACGGCGCCCGCAATCAGCACCAAAGCCACTGGCGCATAACTCAAGCCCAGCACGCCGGCCGCATATTCCAGGCCTACCGGGCTCAGCGAAATTAACAGCAGCGCTACCGAAGCCAAGAGCCACGCCACCGAATATTCCACGCGAATGTGAGCGCGCCGCACGCTCCCCAGCACCAGCAGAATCAGCAGGACGCTCAAGCCCGTCGTCCAATGTAAGAGGCGCTCCAAAGCTGCGTTAATCCTTCGTTTGCGGCCTTGTCATTCGTCTGCCGCCACCTTCGTATTTCAACACATTGATCAGCACGCCCAGCAGCACATGAACAATGTAATAGACGCTCTTCAGCGCCGTGATGGAACTGCGCCCGGTCAGGCGTGGCAGCATGCGGCACGGCACTTCCATGAAACGGAAAGCGCGGCGCTGCAGCACCACCAGCGTCTCAATTTCGGGATACTCCAGCGGGAAGCTCTTGCTGAAAACGGCCAGCGCGCGCCGGTTCACGCCCACAAATCCAGAGGTGGGGTCACGCACGGGCTTGCCCAAAATGGGCCGCAGCACGGCGCGGAAAAAGATAATCCCCAGCGACCGCGCCGGGCTGGTGTGCTCGCTCGAGTTCTCCACAAAGCGCGAGCCGATCACCATCTCGCAGCCCGAAGTGCGAAGCGTCTCAAGAATCATCGGGATGTAGCGCGCGTCGTGCTGCCCATCGCCATCCACCCGAATCACGAATTCATACCCCAGCTCATAGGCCAGCTTGTAGCCGGTTTGCACGCAGCCGCCCAGGCCCAGATGATGCGGCAGGCTCAGCACCAAACCGCCCGCCAGCCGCGCTTGCGCCACTGTGGAATCGAGCGAACAATCGTCAATCACCACCACCGGCGCGCCGGGAAGTTCGCGATGGATCGATGCCACCACACCGGCAATTGCGCCCTCTTCATTGAATGCGGGAACAATCACCATGGTGTTGGTTCCCGCCGCGGCGGATGTGAGAATTTCCATCATCAGTAACTTGCGATCTTGCGCGGCGATATGGAATGACGCCGCAACACTTTACAGAATGCCGGATTTGTAAGGCGCGCGCTTGCCTGAATGCGATGGCGCTGCTTCAACAGGCGCGGCAAGTTTGCCAGCAGACTAACGTGCGCCCGCAGCACCATCAACGGCAAACGCCAACCCGCATTGCTTTCGGCGGCAAAGCCGGCAGCCGCGCCCTTGCCTTGCAACAAAAAGATCACATGCCATGCATATCGCAGCGCGGCCGCGAACGGCACCCAAAGCAACAGCGCCCCTGGAAAATTCTTTACAGCAACATACAGCCTGTTGCGTTCCACATAATACGCCTTCAACGCCGAAACGCGCCCCGCCGAATGCGAATACCTGTGGCTCACCACGGCGCTTGGAACATACACGCTTATCCAGCCGCCTCGCCGCGCGCGCAGGCCTAAATCGGTATCTTCGCAATACAGAAAAAAGTCCGCATCGAAGGCGCCCACTTGTCTCAGCATCTCGCCCCGGTACAGCGCCGCCGAAGCGCTGGGCAGCAGCACTTCCTGCTCTTGCGCGAACCGCTCCGGCGCTTCCGCGTGACCGCGCTGCTTGCTGCTGCCATCGGCGCACAGCAGCATGCCCGCGCTGTCCAGAGCATTGTCTCTCAGCATCACGCGCGAAGCGAACATGCCCGCTTCGGGCCGCCTTTCCGCCGTGCTCACCAGCGCGCTAAGCCACCCGGCCGCCGCCACCGCATCGTCATTCAGCGCAGCCAAATAGCGCGCGCACGAACCTTCCCACACAGCATTGATGGCGGCCCCGAAACCTACGTTGTGCGGCATCTCCAACACGCGCGCCGCACCCAGCGCCGCCGCGCCCATCCGCTTCACTAACCCGCGCCCGCTGTTATCCACCACCACCACTTCAAAATCCAAAAAGTTCTGCCGCCTGAGCGATTCCAAACATTCCACCAGCGCATCGTCCGCCCCCAATGTCGGGATCGCAACCGTCACCACGGGCACGCGACCAGGAATGCTACACGTCCGCCGGAAGCACTGAGGCGTCGTACAGCGCCGTCACTTCGCTAATGTCCCCATCGGCCATCACCTTGCCATGGCTTAACCACAGCGCGCGATCGCAAAGCATCTTCAACATCGCTCCGGAATGAGAAACAAACAGCAGCGTTTTGCCGGAATGCCGGAACTCCATGATCTTGTCCAGGCACTTCGAATAGAAAGCCGCGTCGCCCACCGCCAGCACTTCATCCACAATCAAAATATCGGGGTCCACATGCACGGCGACGGCGAACGCCAGGCGCATCACCATGCCCGTCGAATACGTCCGCAGCGGCTGAAAAATGAAATCGCCGATGCCGGAAAAATCGATAATCGAATCGAACACCTGCGCGGTCTTCTTGCGCGTCAAACCGAGCAGCGCGGCGTTCAGCCAGAGGTTTTCGACGCCGGTTAAATCGCCATGAAAGCCCGAGCCCAGTTCCAGCAGCGCAGCCACTTTCCCATCGATATCCACGCGACCTTCATTGGGCCGCGATAAGCCCGCCACCAAGCTCAGGAGCGTGCTCTTCCCCGCCCCGTTGCGACCGATGATGGCCAGGCTCTCCCCATGATCGAGCGAGAAGGATACGCCACGTAGCGCGTAAAACAAGTTGCGCTCCCGCCTGGTCACTTTATCGTGAACGTGACGGAACAAAATCTTGGCGCCCGTGCCTTGCTTGAATGTTTTCGATACGTTCTCGAATTCGATCAGCGCCATAGTTTAGAGATAGTCGTAAAAGCGTTTCCGCAGTGAACGGAAAACGTAAAAGCCCAAAATCAAAGTGCCGAAGGAAACAGCGGACAGCTTGATCCACAGCGAAAGTGGCGGCGCGCCCTGCTCCAGCAAAATTCTTCTTAGCGCGAACACAATCGAAGCCACCGGATTATAAAGAACCATGTCGCGATACTGCGGCGGAATATTGTCGAAGCTGTAAAAAATGGGGATCAGCCAGAACAGCACAGCGTTGAACGATTCCACTAAATAGCGCACATCGCGCACAAACACATTCAATGCGGACGTGATCAATGTCAACCCAATTACAAAGACAATTTCCAGCCCCCAGACCAAGGGCAGCAGCAGCCAATAGCGATTCACGTTCAAGCCGAACAGCAGCACCATGAACAACAAAAGAGCAACCTGAATAATCAGATGCAGGAAGTTACTCAGCACGCTGGCGATGGGAATAATTTCGCGCGGCACCGCCACCCGCTTCACAAACGCCGTGCCCTCCACAATGGAGTTGGTGCCCACGCCCCAGGCGAAGCTGAAGAAATTAAACGGCACATATCCGCACAGAAAAAACACCGGATAATTCGGCATCGGGTTGCGAAACACCTTGGTAAAAACAAAGGTGAGCACGCCCATGGTCACCAGCGGATTCAGCAAAGACCAGAACACGCCTAACGACATATTGCGATAGCGGATCTTGAAATCCTTCTGCATCAGGCTGGTGAGCAAAAAGAGGTAATCGCCCCCCCAGGCACGGTTAGTCATAGGATAGAAAAGATCGGCACAGGCGGAATCTCTAAGGGTATCCAATTCTCCGCAAGAAGCGCAAACCTAAGCGCCCCCATCCAACAGCCTTATACTGAAAAGTTGCTTTCCAACCTGGAACACGCGGACGAATTTCTGTTGCAAGGTTGGGCCTGTCACGAAGACCACCCGCACCGAACCGTCTCCGTAGACATTCATATCAACGAACGCATTGTGGCCCGTGTGCCGGCGGGCACCTTTCGCAACGATTTGAAGGAGCACGGCTTCGGCTCCGGCCATCACGCCTTCTTTTTCAATCCGCTGGATTACCTTACCTCCCGCTCCAACTCCATATTAGTGGTGGACGCCTGCTCCGGGCAGGTTCTGGCGGCGGGTGCGCGTACTATCGAATCCGGGTTGGCCACCAATCGCGATGCATACCGGCGTGCGCGCGTTCGCTCTCAATTGCGCTGGCTGAATGCCGCCGCCAACGCTCCCGGGCCGCCCGATGCTCTGGAGTTTATCAATCGCCTGGAGCCTTCCGTCAATTTTCATCCGCACATGAGCATTCTCGAAATAGGCTGCGGCTCAGGCTACATCTTCGAACAGCTGCGCTCCCGCCAAAGGCAATTCCATTCGTATTGGGGGCTTGACCTTTCGCGCGCGCGCATCGAAAACCTACACGCGCGCTTCGGCTCGCAGCACATCCGTTTCCTGGCGGGCGACGCCTCCACCTATCCTTTCCCCGGCCAATTCAATCTCGCCCTGGCTTCAGGCGTTTTCGACGGGCTATTTCCCTCCATGCTGCCCATGCTGAAAAACGTGTGCCGCGCGCTCTTTCCGGGCGGCTTGCTGGTATTCGATCTGATTGTTCAGGACGATCGCGCCAGCATTTCACGCGCGGCTTGGGATGGCGATTCCTGGCTGCGTCTTTATTCCCAACAGGAACTGCGCCGCCTGTTGACGCAAGCCGGAATGGAGCTGCTCGATTGCCCTTTGTACGCCGTCACGGGCACACGCCACCGCATCCTGGTCAGCGCCATGAAGGTGAACGGCGTGCCCGAAAATATTTTTGAAAAGTGGTAACGCTCTTCTCTTTCAAAGCACTACATCGCATGACCAATACAAGAGTGCTATGGTGCTTGAGCGCGGTCTGCGTCGCCGTGGGCGCGGGCCTGTTTCTGAACGATCTGTTCCGCCTGATTATGTAAGTCTCGCTGAACGTTCGTCAGGACCTGGTCCCAATTGCCCGCCTCGCGTTGCCGAAACAATCGCATCGTGGGGTACCAGGGCGAATCGTCGCGGTCTACCATCCAGCGCCAGTCCGCATCCCAGTGCAACAGGGTCCAAACCTGGGCACCCAGCGCACCCGCCAGATGGGCCACCATCGTATCGGTAGTAATCACCAGATCCAGGCCGCGGATAGTACGCGCGGTTTGGGCAACGGAGACATTTCGCCAGTCTGCATGGCGGAAGACCGGGCCTTGGGGAGGAAGCTGCAGCGTGGCCGGTCCGCGCTGCAGTCCAGTCAGTTCCAGCCCAGGCACATCGTTCAGAAAGCGGAACATTTCAAGCGGTACAGAGCGCTCCGGCCGCCAGGCTCCCGAAGCCCAGGCCAGGCCAACGCGGAACCCGGGGCCTACCCTTGCGCGCTCCGCTTCCACGCGCAGATACGGCACATCGCGCGGCAGACTTTGAAGCGTGGTCCGCAGCGCGTGCGGCAGTTCCATCAACTCCATTTCCAGATCGGGCGCGCCGGACTCCAGCACCGGCGGAATCAGCTCGTTCAATTCGGCTTGCGGCAGGAAGGATACCTTTGCGCATACGGCTTTCAGTTGCGGCAGGAAGCGGGCAAATTGCAGGGTATCGCCCAGGCCGTGAAAGCACCGCACCAGCACATGCTTGCCGGCTGGCGAGGTTCCATCCCACAGCCAGCGCTGGTGCTCTGGCAGATGCCCGCAAGTCTCGCGCGATTCCCGGCGGCGTGCCAGAACGCGGTCGCTCTCCCGCCAGGCATCTTCAAATTCGCCCGCCATCATGAAGGTGAGCCAGCGTTCCAGCGCGCCGGAATCCTGATCTTCCCCAGCCAGAGCCGACAGCCGGAATTCCCGCGCCGCTTCCGGAATCCGGCGCTGCCGGAACAGGCCAACCGACAATTCACCGTGGGTCAAAAAGTTCGTCATCCAATCGTCAACCATTCAGCCTATCCTGACTCTATGACAGGCCCTCTCTCCCCGGAACAGCTCAGTGCCATTGACGCCTACTGGCGCGCCGCCAATTACCTGTCCGTCGGCCAGATTTATCTGCTGGCGAACCCCCTGCTGCGTGAGCCGCTTAAGCTGGAACACATCAAGCCCCGCTTGCTGGGCCACTGGGGCACCACGCCCGGATTGAACTTCATTTATGCGCACATGAACCGACTGATTGTGCGTGAAGACCTGAATGCGATCTATATCGCGGGGCCGGGCCATGGCGGCCCTGGCATTGTTGCCAACGTTTACCTGGAAGGCACGTACAGCGAATATTATCCGCACATCGCGCGCAACGCCGTAGGCATCCAGCGGCTGTTCAAGCAGTTCAGTTTTCCGGGCGGCATTCCCAGCCATGTGGCCCCCGAAACGCCCGGCTCGATTCACGAAGGCGGCGAACTCGGTTATTCGCTCACGCACGCCTTCGGGGCCGCATTCGATAACCCCGACCTGCTGGTCTGCTGCGTGGTGGGCGATGGCGAAGCCGAAACCGGACCGCTGGCCGCCAGCTGGCATTCGAACAAGTTCCTGAACCCGGTTCACGATGGCGCGGTGCTCCCCATACTCCACCTGAACGGCTACAAGATCGCGAACCCCACCGTGCTGGCGCGCATTCCCGAAGAAGAGCTAAGCGAATTGCTGCGCGGCTATGGCTGGGAGCCCCATTTCGTTAGCGGACATGAGCCCGAACCCATGCATCGGGCCATGGCCGAAACGCTTGACCGGGTGCTGGCGCGCATTCAGAGTATCCAGAGCGAAGCGCGCGGCGGAGGCTCCACTGAGCGCCCGCGCTGGCCCATGATCGTGCTGAAATCGCCGAAAGGCTGGACGGGGCCCGACAAGGTGGACGGCAAGCAGATCCAAGGCACCTTCCGCGCGCATCAGGTGCCGCTGGAAAATCTGAAGCAGGAGCCCGATCACATCGGCATCCTGGAAGGCTGGATGAAGAGTTACCGGCCCGAAGAGCTCTTCGATGACGAGGGCGCGCTGAAGCCAGAGCTGGCCGCGCTGGCGCCGAAAGGCAAACGGCGCATGGGCGACAATCCGCACGCCAATGGAGGCCTGCTCAAGCGTGAGCTGGCCATGCCGGATTTTCGCGCCTACGCCGTGGAAGTGAAGGAGCCCGGCGCTTCAGAAGCGGAAGCCACGCGCGTGATGGGAACTTTTCTGCGGGACATCGTTAAGGCCAACCAGGCCGCCCGCAACTTCCGCCTGATGGCGCCCGATGAGTTCCTCTCGAACCGCTGGAATGCCGTTTTGGAAGCCACTGAAAGGCAGTTCACCGGCGAAATTGAGCCCACTGACGATCACATCGCGCTTGAAGGCCGCGTGATGGAAGTGCTGAGCGAACACCTTTGCCAGGGCTGGCTGGAGGGCTATCTTCTCACCGGCCGCCACGGCTTCTTCACCAGTTACGAAGCCTTCATCCACATTGTGGATTCCATGTTCAACCAGCACGCCAAGTGGCTGAAGACTACGCGGCACATTCCGTGGCGGCGGCCCATCGCCAGCCTGAATTATCTGCTGAGCAGCCACGTTTGGCGGCAGGACCACAACGGCTTCAGCCACCAGGACCCCGGTTTTATCGATCATGTGATGAACAAAAAGGCCGATGTAATTCGCGTCTATCTACCGCCCGACGCCAACTGCCTGCTCTCCGTGACGGACCACTGCCTGCGCAGCAGCCAGTATGTAAACGTCGTGGTGGCCGGCAAACAGCCCGCGCTGCAATGGCTTTCCATGGACGCCGCGGTGAAACACTGCACCGCCGGGGCCGGAATCTGGGAGTGGGCGTCGAATGACAAGGGGGCCGTTCCCGATGTGGTGATGGCCTGCGCGGGCGATGTTCCGACGCTGGAAACGCTGGCCGCCGTTTCCATCCTGCGCGGCTATTTTCCAGATTTGAAGATTCGCGTGGTGAATGTGGTGGACCTGATGACCCTGCAATCCGCCAGCGAACACCCGCACGGTCTGAAAGAGTACGAGTTCGATTCCATCTTTACCCAGGACCGGCCGGTGATTTTCGCTTATCACGGCTACCCGTGGCTGATCCATCGCCTCACCTACCGCCGCAAAAACCACGACAATATCCATGTGCGCGGCTATAAAGAGGAGGGCACCACCACCACGCCCTTCGATATGACGGTTTTGAACGATCTGGATCGCTTCCACCTGGCCGGCGACGTAATCGACCGCGTGCCCGGGCTTTCCACCATCGGCGCGCACGCCAAGCAGGACCTTCGGGGCAAATTGATCGATCACCGCGCCTACGTGACCGAACACGGCGACGATCTGCCCGAGATTAAGAAGTGGAAGTGGACCCCGCGCTAGGCAATTTCTTCTATAAAGCTTTACGGCGAACCGCCGATAACAGTATTGAAGAACGGATAAGTCCGGTCCAATATGATCTCTGGTTCGCCCTTATCGATGCCCTCGCGGGCAAAACTTCTTAAGCTCGGCGCGATTTTTATTCTGATCGCCGCGGCGCTTGGCGGGATTTTGTTCTCTCGTCATACCTCCCGAACACGCGTACTGCGAGTGGGATTCAGCCAGTTTGCGCCTTATGTGATCGATGCGGGCGGCAAACCGGATGGGTTCGCGACGGAAATGATCCAGCGTTCGGCCCAGCGCGCCGGAGTTCCCATCCGTTGGGTGTTCGTCCCGGGTGACGTGGATGAAGCGCTGCGCAAGAAGCAGATCGATATGTACCCGTTGTTGACCGCCACGCAGGCTCGCCGCCAGACTTTCCATCTGAGCCAGCCGTGGTGGGAGAACGAAATCACGCTGATTTCGCTCGAAAAGCGGGCCGTTCGCGCGGCCAAAGAAACGGCGGGGAAGCGCGTGGGCTTGCGCGGGGCGGCTTTCCTTCGTTCGCTTGCCACAAGCCTGTTTCCACAGGCCAAATTGGTCCCGGTTCGCCTGGAAGACATGCTGGCCGCGCTCTGCGAAGGCAAGGTGAATGCCTTGTTTCTGGATCTTCGCCTGTTGGAGGCTCAACTGCTGGCGGGCGTTCACTGTCCGGGGCAGGCGCTGCACGTTGTATCCCTGCCAAATGGCAGTCTTTCCCTTGCTACGTTGGCCAACCCAGAAATTTCGGAATCGGCGGACAGAATCTATGAGCAGATCGCGCAGTTGTCTTCCGATGGCACGCTATCTGAAATCGCCTCGCGCTGGCATCTATACAACTCATTCCAGAGCCGTCATCTGCGGGATAGTCTCGATTCAGAACATCGGGCCGCCATGATGCGCTACGGCCTGGGCGGCATGATCGCCATTTTGATTCTGATTAGCTATCAGACGCAGCGCATCCGGCGTGCCCGCACACTGGCTGTCGCGGCCAAACAATTGGCGGAAGAAAGTCAACAGCGCTTCGATGCGTTTATGCGCTACCTGCCCGCGGTTGCCTTCATCAAGAACCGTGAGGGGCGGATGGAGTTTGGAAACGAAGCATTTTGCAAGCTGGTGCAACTCACCCCGGAAGAAGCCATCGGCAAGTTCGATGACGAACTCTGGCCGGCGCCCATCGCCAATTCGCTGCGCCAGAATGACCTGCGGATCATGTCAAGCCAAAAAGGGGAGGAGATTCTGGAGACCACCACTAATGAAAGTGGCGAACTCCGCTCCTTCCTGAGCCACAAGTTCACTTTCGCCAACCGGGCGGGTGAGCGCTTTCTAGGCGGCGTCGCGCTCGATATCACGGAGCGGCTGCGGGCGGAACAAGCGCTGAAACTGAGCCAGTTTTCTATAGATTGTTCGGACGACACAATGCTCTGGATCGGCGACGACGGCCATATTTTTAATGCCAATCGTGCCGCTTGCCGCGCATTGGGATACCCGCATGAGGAGTTGATCGGGCTGCATATTTCACAGGTTGACCCGCTGGTGACGCGCGCTTCCTTTGAGGATTCGCTGACGCGGTTGAAAACCGCCGGCTCTTTGATTTTCGAATCCATACACCGAAGGAAAGACGGCACAACATATCCGGTGGAACTGCGCCAGAATTTTCTGGATTTCGAAGGCCATGAATACAGCTGCTGCATGTGCCGCGACATTACGGAACGCAAACAGGCGGAAATGGAACTCTCCCGCCAAGCGCTGCACGATGCCTTAACAGGGTTGCCGAACCGCCGCTATCTGGAACAATGTCTGAACTCCGCCATCGACCGGGCGCGGCTCGATGGAGGCGTGGTAGGCGTGGTCTACCTGGATCTGGACGGCTTCAAGTTGGTGAACGATACGCTGGGGCATGCCATTGGAGACCAGTTACTGAAGAAAGTGGCGGCGCGCCTGAAAGAATCGCTGCGGGATTCCGACATGCTGTTCCGTATGGGCGGCGATGAGTTTGCGCTGGTCCTGACCGATCTCTCCGAGCGGTCCAGCGTGGCGCTCATCGCTCACAAGCTGCTGGCGAATCTGCACGAGAGCTTTAGCGTGGAAACGAATGACCTGACCGTCACGGCGAGCGTCGGCGTGAGTCTTTTCCCGGACGATGGCGAGAGCGACGGCGAGTTGCTTCGCAACGCGGATGCGGCCATGTACGAATCGAAGCGCCAAGGCAAGAACCGCGTTCAGTTCTTCACCGCTCAAATGGGAGAAGAAACGCGCGAGCGTTTGGATTTGGAAAATCATCTGCGTCGCGCGCTGGGCCGGAACGAACTCTCGCTGCACTACCAGCCCGAGTTCTGCATGGTGAGCGGCCAAATTATCCGCCACGAAGCCTTGCTGCGCTGGAATCACGCCACTTTGGGCAGCATCTCGCCCGCCAAGTTCATCCCCATTGCTGAGGAAACGACGCTCATCGTGCCGATCGGCACCTGGGTTCTGGAAGAAGCTTGCAGGCGCGCAGTGGAGTGGCAGCAGGAGAGCGAAGGCGTCGGTGTAGGGGTAAATGTCTCGCTGCTTCAGTTCGGTCGGCCCGATTTCATCTTCACGGTCACTGAGATTCTCCAATTAACGGGCTTGCCGGCACACCTGCTCGATCTCGAACTCACGGAAAGCGTGGTGATGAGCGACGTGGACGATACGGCGGATAAGATCAAACAGCTTCGCGCGCTTGGCGTGAGCGTGTCGATTGACGATTTCGGCACCGGCTACTCGTCATTGAGTTACCTTCAGCAACTGCCCATTAACACATTGAAGATTGACCGTTCGTTCATTCGTGAACTGACGACCGATAGCAACGCCGCGGCCCTTACCGGAGCACTCATTTCGATGGCGCACAGCCTGAATATGAAGGTGGTGGTGGAGGGGATTGAAACCTCAAGCCAACTGGAAGCGCTGCGGCACTTAGGTTGCGATGTGGGACAAGGCTTTTTCCTTGGACGGCCGACGGCGGTTCCGCTGCCGATGCGGCAGAGCGTAGCCGCCTAAGAAGGAATTCGCCCAGGGCGCCACTCCTGAAGAGACCATTGCCACAGGTCCTGAAGGGAGAGCGATTCCGATGGCGCCGGCTGACCTAGAAACCGGAGAGCTTCGGCCAATTGTTCCGCGTCTCCGTGCCGCAGGGCTGGGGCTCGCGTTTGCTTACTCAGCTTTTGTCCGTGGCTGTCCCGCGCAATCGGTAAATGCAGGTAACCAGGCTCGGGAAGGCCGAGCAGCCGCTGCAAGCGAATCTGGCGGGACGTGGAATCGAGTAGATCCGCGCCTCGCACCACATCGGTGACGCCTTGTTCGGCATCGTCGACGGCTACTGCTAGCTGATACGCGAACACGCCATCGCCGCGAAGCACCACGAAATCGCCCGGAGGTGGATCGTGCTGCGGGCCGCGAAGCCGGTCGTTCCATTTAATGCCGGCTTGGCCGCCGCGCGCGCGCCAACTGCGAATTTCGACTTCGTCGATGTTCATGGCCGCGCAGTTTTTAGCGCAGTTGGAACCTTCCTGAACGGTGCGTGAGCAGGAACAGGCATAGGCTTTCCCTTCGCGCCGCAGGCGCTCGAATGCGTCGCGGTAAGCGGGTGTGCGCGCGCTCTGCCACAGAATATCGCCGTCCCATTCGAAGCCAAAACTCTCGAGTGTCCGCAGGATTTCGCCGGCGGCTCCGGGCATGACGCGGGGCGGGTCCAGGTCCTCCATGCGGAGCAGCCATTCACCGCTTCGGCTTCGCGCTTCCAGGTAGCTGGCCACCGCCGCGATCAGTGAGCCGAAGTGCAGGGGGCCTGAAGGCGTGGGTGCGAAACGGCCCCGATAGGGAGCGCCTACTTCGCTTTCCATTTCGACTGCTCAGTGCGCAGCGCCTTTTCCAAATCGAGCACGGCGGCGGCAGCTTGCGTGGTGGGCGTATCGTCGGAGTCTTCGAGTACAGCCAGAATCTGGCCCAGGTCTCTATTCAACTTGGCGCCATTCGGCAGCGCGCGCGTCTCTTCGAGCATCGCGCAGACCTTGGTGGAAAGCCGGAACTGTTCCGCGAGCCCGGCGGGCGGCGTCTTCACGCGCGGATCCATCTTGACGGTCAAGCGCTGCGACATGGTCCGGCCGCCGGCGGTCAGCTTCACGGTGTAGCGGCCGGGCAGGACGGCGGGACCGAGCGGGAAGCGGGGGGTGTCCTGGTATATGGCCGATATAGGATATTCAGATCCGATTATCAAAGGGCGGGTTCCGTGCAGATCCCACACGAAGCGATGCAGCCCGGGTTGGGAAGAAAGGCCAATGAAAGGGCGGAGCCAGTACGTGGGGATATTCAGGCCCTCTTCGGCCGGTTCAGGCTTATCGGAACTGGAGTAGCGCCGTACCAGCTTGTTCGCCGCATCGAAGATCTCGATCGTCACCGGTGTTTCGGTTTTCAGGAAGTAATGCAGGATCGCGCCATCGGGCGGGTTCTTGCCAGCCGGTTCTTCAGGCGGCAAGGGCGTATCGGTGTTCTGATTCCGGCGCACGCGGTAAGCTGCTTCCGGCTGAAACAGGAATGCGTCGCCGGCGATGGTCTGGCGCAGGGGAGTGATGTCATCGAGGATGTAAAAGCCGCGGCCGTGAGTGGCGGCCACCAGATCGTTTTCGTGCACGACAATGTCGCGCACCGAAGAAGGCGGCAAGCCGGACATGAGCGCCTGCCAACGGTCGCCATCGTCGAAGGAAACGAACACGCCCAGTTCCGTTCCGGCGTAGAGCAAGCCCTTTCGCGCGGGATCTTCGCGGACTGCGTTGACGGGCGCGTTCGCGGGCAGCCCGTTTACTATCTTGATCCAGGTCTTGCCGCCATCGTGAGTGCGGTAGATGTGCGGCGTCAGGTCGTCAAGGCGGATGCGATTCACGGCGGCATAGGCGGTGAGGGAATCGAACCGCCCGGCGTCGATGAGCGATACCTTGCTCCAGGGAGTGAGGGCAGGGGGCGTGACATCGCGCCAGTGGAGACCGCCGTCGCGCGTTATGTGAATGAGCCCATCGTCTGTGCCGGCCCAGATCACATTTTCATCGCGGTACGAAGGCGCGACGGTGTAGACAACGCCACGGCGATTGCCGCGCTCTTTGTTCTGTTCGGCAAACACGCCCACGTTCGCGGGCACGTCCCATGTGGGCCGCGAAAGGTCGGGTGAGATCTCGCGCCAGGTATAGCCGCCGTTCAGCGTCTTCAGAACCATCTGCGCGCCCAGATACAAGGCATGGGGATTGACAGGTGAAAAGAGCAGCGGCGCGGTTCGCAGGAAGCGATACTTGCCGCGCAACACGGAGGGGCCCACTTGCTGCACATTGCCGGTGGCTTCATCGAAGCGCGTGACCTTGCCGCCGAAGATCACGCCCGGGTGCAGCGGGTCCGGCGCGACATACCCGTACTCTTCGACGCCCACCGGATGCCAATCGCGAAAGGTAATCTGGCCATCGTTGCCGCGGCTGGCGACTCCCGCCGAACCGCTCTCCTGCTGACCGCCATAGACCCAGTAGGGGAAGCGGTTATCGGTTGCGACGTGATAGAACTGCGCGGTGGATTGGTTGTACCAGGTGCTCCAGGTTTCGCCGCCGTTTACCGTGAGGGTGGCTCCCTGATCGGCGCCGAGCAGGATGTTTTTCGGGTTATCGGGATTGATCCAGATGGTGTGGTAATCGTCGCCGCCGGGCGCGCCCTTGATGGCGGTGAAGGTGACGCCGCCGTCGAGGGAGCGGTAGGTGGAGGTGTTAGAGACATAGACGATGTCGCGATTGGTGGGGTCGGCTTTGACGGCGGCGAAATCGGCGCCGCGTCCCCATAGGCGGATGTCGCCATTGACCTTGGTCCAGCTTGCGCCGGCATCGTCGCTACGATATAGGCCGCCCAGTTCGGCGGAGGCGTCGACCATGGCGTAGATGCGCTTGCCATCGGAAGGCGCGACGCCCAAGCCGATTCGCCCGAGACCTTGCGCAAACGTGGGCAGACCTTGCGTTAAGGGCCGCCATGCCGCGCCGCCGTCAGTGCTCTTAAACAGGCCGCTGCCAGGGCCGCTGAAGGTGCCGTTCTCCCAAGGGCCTAAGCGCGCGCTCCATAAATCGGCATAGAGGATGCGCGGATTTTTCGGATCGAACGCAAGCTCCATCGCGCCGGTGTCCTGATCTTTATAAAGTACTTTTTCCCAATGGGCGCCTCCGTCGGTGGAGCGGAAGACACCGCGCTCAGCGTTCGGCCCATAGGGATGCCCCACGACGGCTACATAGACGCGATTGGGATCGCGCGGGTCCACTAAGATGCCGGCGATCTGCTGGGCATCGGACAACCCCATGTGGGTCCAGGTGCGGCCGGCGTCGGTGGACTTATAGATTCCGTCGCCGACTGACAAGTCAGGGCGCTGCAGGCCTTCGCCGGAGCCCACATAGATCACATCGGGGTTCGAGGGAGCGACGGCGATGGCGCCGATGGATTGCGTGGGTTGCCCGTCGAAGATGGGTCGCCACACGTGGCCGTAATCGGTACTCTTCCAAACGCCGCCATTGTTCGCGGCGATGTAGTAGAGGTTCGGCTGGCCTGGCACGCCGGTGGCGGCAACGGTGCGGCCGCCACGATAAGGGCCGATGCTGCGCCACTTGAGCTCAGTCAAAAGCTCCGGTGAAAATTGTTGCGCTGAGGCGAGACTCAAGCAGGCGAGCAGCAGACAGACTAAGGCCATGTCATCCCATTATCGATAAACTATTCACGTGCGAAGTCTCATTCTGTTTCTGGTTGTAACGGCCACATCGCTCGGGCAAACGTACTCGGGCGAGGTGCGGCATGTCCTGGTGCGCAACTGCGTGGGCTGCCATAATGTGGGCGGCGTGGCGCCGATGCCCTTTGTCGATTATCAGCAGGTTCGGCCCTGGGCGGCTGCGATTCGTGAAGCTGTGGTGAGCGGGGCGATGCCTCCGTGGCATGCGACTCCCGGCACCGCTCATGCCTTTCGCAACGACCGTTCGCTGAGTGCGAGTGAGAAGAATCTGATTCGTTCGTGGGTGGATCATGGCGCGCCCGAGGGTGAGCCGACGCATGCGCTTGCGCCCATGGCTTCCGATGCGGAATGGAAGCTGGGTAAGCCTAACATTACGGTTCAGGTACCGGGGTTTGCGATACCGAAAAAGGGACCGCTGCCGTATTCGTTTCTGATTGTGCCGCTGCACCTGGAGCACGATACGTGGATTCGCGCGGCCGAGTTTCGGATCGATCAGCGGCAGGCTATTCATCACATGAATGCGTTTGTGCGGGCGCCTGGTTCGAGTTATCTGGAGGGCTTCCCGCGCGAGAAAATCTTTGTACCCACGACGGCCGAGCGAGGTAAGCGCAAAGCCGGTGAGCCGCTGTTTGCGCGCCGCGAGATGCTGCTGGGCTATGAGCCGGGGTATGAGCCCATGCCATGGCTGACAGATGGCGCGAAGCTGATTCGCGCGGGAAGCGATTTGATTTTTGAGATGCACTATAACCCGAATGGCAAAGAAGCCGTTGACCATTCCGAACTGGCGTTGTACTTCGCGCCCGCCGCGCCGCGCTACCGAATTCTTGCCATCGATACGCTGCGCGATTTGGATCTGGCCATTCCGCCACAGACTGCGTCTTATGTTTCGGATGCCGCTATGACTTTGGCACAACCGGCGCGCCTGCTTTCGATACAACCTCATATGCACGTGCGCGGCCACAGCATGATGGTGCGCGCGCTCTATCCTGATGCTCGCGAAGAGACGCTGATCGACGTTCCGCGCTATGACTTCAATTGGCAGACCACTTACGTATTGATGAAGCCGGCGTTGCTGCCGAAGGGTACGCGACTGGTGTCGCGCGCGGGGTACGACAACACGGCGAACAACTCGTTCAACCCCGACCCCAACGCGACGGTGCATTGGGGCGATCAGACTACAGACGAGATGCATATCGCGTTTCTGGAGCTGGTCATTGACCATGACGCGGATCCGAACTCGCTGTTCCAATCGGAGCCCAAGATGATAGGCACTACGAAGTAAGCCGTTTCCGCTCTTTCAATTCAGCGAGCATGCGGTCGATCTTGTCGTCTTTTTCCAGGCGCTCCAGTTGCTCTTCCGAGCCTGGTTGTAACAGGTCCGCGCGCGCCTGACTGACGGCGCCCGCGTGATGGACCTTGTCTTCGAGACGGCGGAGACGTGAGCCTGCCTGCGTGCCATCGAGCGCGGCGGCGGCATCGACGGCTTTGTTGAGAGCCCGGGCGCGACGGTGCTGCGCGATGAGCAGATCGCACTTGCCGCGAGCTTCGGCCAGCTTGGCTTCCAGCTTTCGGAGTGCATCTTTGAGGGTCTCTACTTGCGCTTGCTGATCGCCGACTTGTTGATCGAAGCCTTGCGACAACTGATCGTGGCTTAAGCGCCGTTCGAGAGCGGCGCGGGCTAATGGCTCCTGACCTTTTTCTAAAGCCAGTTCGGCTTTGCGCTGAAACTCTTCCGCCTTCGCCAAGTTTTCGGTGCGTTTGCGTTCGAGCAAGTGCTGATCCGCAATCGCAATCGCGACTTGTGTTTTGACTTGCAACAACTGATTCTCCATATCGAGAATGAGTTGCTTCATCATGACCACCGGTTCTTCGGCGCGATCGGCCAACTCATTTAAGTTGGCCCGCACCAGGGTTCCAATCCGTTCGAGAAGTGCCATGTCGATTCTCCTTTTTAACCAATCTTCTTTTCGCTGCCAATAGCCTGAACTTTCGCAAACAGGTCGGCCATCCGCATGCCCGAAAGCGACTCGAAGAGCGCCGGGACCTGCGCGGCAATCTGGGTCATATCGCCGGTAATTTTGTGCATGCCGGAAGTGGCCGAATCGCCGGTTGAGACGATGGTGATCTTGTCTACGTTGCTGAGCGGCCCGGCAAGAGCGCGCACAATTTCGGGCAAGCTGGAAATGAGCTTGTCGACAACCGCAGCCTGGTTGTACTCCTGATAGGCTTCTGCTTTCACGTTCATGGCGCGCGCTTCGGCATCGCCCTTCTTGAAGGTGATCTCCGCTTCGGCTTCACCTTGCATGCGGATGGACTGAGCCATACCTTCGGCGACGGAGATGGAACGTTGGCGTTCGGCGGCGGCAAGTGTCTCGATGCGGCGGCGTTCGATTTCAGCGGTCTTCAAGACGGTGGCGGTGAGCTCGCGTTCGCGCCTGAGGATTTCGGCGTCGGCAACTTTGACCTCAGCCTCTTTTTCGACCTGGCGGATTTTGACGGCTTCCGCGGCTACCTGCTGCTGCATGATGTTGGCTTGTATTTCATACGCCTTATCGGCCTGCGCCTTTTGACGATTCACTGTTTCGAGATAGGTGGCCTTCTTGATTTCGAGGTCGCGCTGACTCTCGGCCTGATTGGCTTGCGACAGGGTTTCGGCGAGCACGCGCTCCTGATCGGCTTGCGCGCGGGCGACGGCGGACGCTCGCATGGACTCGGCGCGTTTGATGGCTGTATCGCGATCCGCTTCGGCGGCAGCGACATCGGCATCGCGCTTGATGCGGGCGATATCGGGGCGGCCCATGTTGGTGATGTATTCATTCTTGTCGCGCACTTCCTTGATGGTGAAGCTGATGACTTCGAGGCCCATCTTGTTCATATCATCGGCGCAGGTGGAGCGCATGCGGTCGCCCACCATCTCCGGCTCCTTGACGATTTGTTCGACGGTCAACTGACCGATGATGCCGCGCAGGTGGCCTTCCATGACGAGGCGGATGAGGGCCTGACGATCGTTATCGGTCTTGGTGAGGAACTGCTCAGCGGAGGTGATGATGCTTTCGGGATCACTCTTGACCTTGATCTGAGCTACTGCTTCGACCGAGACGGCGACACCTTGGCGCGTATAGAGATCCTGCTGAGGCGCGACATCGAAGCTCATCAGTTCGAGCGACAGGCTGCGAACGGTTTGGATGACGGGGAGGATGACGACGCCGCGGCCTTTGATGACCTTGGTGCCTCCGTGGCCATAGACTACGAGCGCTTCATGTGGGCCGGCTTTGCGATAGAGCCTGGCCATGGTGCCGAGGACGAACATCACGCTCAGCGCGATTAAGACTCCTACTACTACGACGTGTTCCATACACTTCTCCTATTGACTTTCTTGGTCGTCCCACGGCTTGACGTAGGCGATGCCTTTTTCGAATCTGGTGACTATAACTTCGGTCCCGCGCGCGAGTGGGGCGCGGTCTTCGCTGCGTACAGCGACTCCGCGGCGCGTGCCTTGTTGGGAATAGATCATCTCGCCGGTGCCGCCTTCGCGCATGGGGCTTGCGACGCGGCCGAGGACACCGACGAGGTCATAATCTTCGGCGGCGAGTGGCTGCTCATCGTCAAGCACCCGTTGGAGCAGACGGAAGAGCAGCCAACTTCCGAACGCACCGATGGCGACGGCGGCGATGAGTGCGAGCAGCGCGGAGACACCGCCGTAGCGTGCGAGGAGCCAGCCTGCGCCGCCGAACCAGGTGAGGAAACTCATGGCGGTGGGGAAGACTGTGGCACCGGCGCGGCCATGCAAGTGGAGGTGCATGTGAGGCAAGTGGAGGCTGCCTCCGAAGAAGGAGAACAGGCTGAGCGCGAAGCCTACGACGAAGCAGAGTAGAAATAGATCGGTCCAGTTCATGGCTTGAGTACCTGCAGCAGCCTTTCGGCGAGGCCAGAATTTTCAAGAATTGCTTCGAGCAGAATGAGGCAGCAGCGCGAATCCTGATGGCGGGCGACGGCGAGCAGAGCGGCGCTTAACTCACGATCGCGCCGAAAGCGTTCGGCCCCACCGATGAGCCAGAGATCGAGCTTGTCTTCGAGCGCGCCTACGGCGCTGATGAGCTCGGTCTGGAAGCCTTCGGGATCGTTGACCAGATAACCGGGATGGACTTTGAAGAAGCGGGCGAGGAGCATGCGCGTCGTGTTGGTGAGATGGGGGCGGGCGCCGCTTTCGATCTGCGAGAGGTAGCTTTGCGAGATGTTCTTCTTGCCTTCCTTCTGGATGGCGGCGACGAGCTCGGCTTGCGTCATGGCGCGGCCCATGTTGCGGAGGGCGCCTTCGACTTCGCGGAGGTAGCGGATCTTTTCGCCTAGCGTCATATTGCAATCCGTAATCACAATATCGCAAATTGCGATGTCTGTCAAGACGGCAGATTTCGCGAGTTCCATGGAAGAGGAGATTTTTTTAGAGGAAGGTTTTGAATTCCATGACGTCGCCGTCCTGGACGATGTATTCTTTGCCTTCGGTGCGCAGCTTGCCTTGGAGGCGGGCGGCGGCGAAGCTACCGGCGGCGATCAGGTCTTCGAAGGCGATGGTCTCGGCGGAGATGAAACTCTTTTCGAAATCGGAATGAATGACGCCGGCGGCAACGGGGGCCTTGTCGCCGGCGTGGATGGTCCAGGCGCGAGTTTCCTTTTCGCCGGTGGTGAGGTAGGTGCGGAGGCCGAGCAGGTTGTAAGCCTCTTGAATGAGCAGGCCGGAGCCGGACTGCGTAACGCCGAGGCTTTCGAGATATTCGGCTTGTTCGTGAGGCGGGAGCGTGCAGAGTTCGCTTTCGATTTCGGCGGAGACGACTACGACGCGCGTGCCGTGATGGTGCTTGACGTAGTCCCTGACCTTGACGACCCAAGGGTTGTCGTCGGGCTTGGCGAGTTCGTCTTCGGCGACGTTGCAGGCGAAGAGCATGGGCTTGGCGGTGAGGAGGAAGAGGGGCTTGATGATGGCGCGCTCTTCGGGAGTTGCGTCGAGGCTTTCGGCGAGCTTGCCGGAGTTGAGCGTGGCATCGAGACGGTCGAGCAATTCGAGTTCGGCGATGGCGGCCTTGTCACCCGCTTTCGCGACCTTCTGTTGACGGGTGCGGCGTTTCGAGATGCTGTCGAGATCGGCGAGGATGAGCTCGGTGTTGATGACATCGATGTCGCGGATGGGATCGACCGTATCCATGACATGTTCGATGTCGGAGTTTTCAAAGCAGCGGAGCACGTGGACGATGGCGTCGACTTCGCGGATGTGGCCGAGGAATTGATTGCCGAGGCCTTCGCCTTTGCTGGCGCCGGCGACAAGGCCTGCGATATCGACAAACTCGAAGACGGAGGGGATGATTTTTTGGGACTTGCTGAGTTTTGAGAGCGCGTCGAGCCGCTCATCGGGGACGGTGACGATGCCCTGGTTGGGTTCGATGGTGCAGAAGCGGTAATTGGCCGCCATGGCTTTGCGCGTCTGCGTGACGGCGTTGAAGAGCGTGCTTTTGCCTACGTTGGGTAGGCCTACGATGCCTGCGGTTAACATGTGTGGGGAAGTTTCAGTTTATCAGCCGTGTTGTGGAGAACGCGCATAGGCGCTGTCTTCCTCCAGTTCGTCTACGCCGTAATGGCGAGGCATGCCGCGCTGCTCGAGCAGTTCCGCCAAGCGATGCCGGCCGATGCCCGCGAGTTCGTTCGCTTTGCCAAAAGACAATATGGTTTGGCCGAACAACGCCACGGCCAACTCTACCTTGAGGCGGCTGGCCATTTCGGCTTCGGGAAGGCGAAGAGCGGCTGTTACTGAATCCGGTACGTGCAACGTAAGTGCCATCTGTAGCTCTCTGTCAGCCGCGTTTTGCTGGGTAGCCGATAAACTCCTTGTCTCTGGCTTGCAGCGCACGATGGAAGACTTCGAGGGGCCTTCCTGCGAAGGAGGATTGCCGGTCCGCCGGATCGACCGGCAACATGCGCCCGGAGCGAATTTCCCAGGCTTTGTCCAGATCATACCAATCTACTTCGCCGTCATAGCGAAGGAAGAGGAGATAGCGGCCTTGGGCACCGATTGGCTCTTCGATGCCGTGCACCGTGGAAGTCTGGACCTGGCCTGAGGGTATCCGGAGGGAACCACCCACGCGGTTAACCGTTATGGTGGTGCCCGGCTGCAAGCGAGGCGGATCTAGTTGGGACCATACGTTGTCGAGTCGCACGGCCCACTCGGTGTAGAGGCCGAGTTCGTCTTCCGACAGGTAGGTCTGTTGGTTGAGCACGGTTCCAATCACGACGAACGGAGAGAACGCAAACTCCCTCTTCGGCCCGGTCACGGTATCCACGAAGACTCTCGCATTATTCCAAGTCATATGCTGACGGTTATTGCCCAAGTTGTAAGTTCGCCCGCGTTCAGGGCGGGGCTGCTGCTTCCATTCGCTAATCGGGGGATCGGGAGCCTGCCAAGCTTGTTGCTGAGGCTGTTGCTGCGAACAGCCTGACAGCATCACGAGACTAAGCAGCCGCCAGTTGGCGCAGGACATAGGGGAGGATGCCGCCGTGGCGGAAGTATTCGGCCTCTTGGGGGGTGTCGACGCGGGAGAGGACTTGGAATTTGCGCTGGGTGCCATCGGGGCAGACGGCGGTTACGGTGACTCGGCCGCTGTTCAGGATGGCGGCGCGGACGTCTTCGATGTGGAAGATTTCTTTGCCGCTGATTTTGAGGGAGGCTGCGTTTTCTTCGGGGAGGTATTGGAGGGGGAGGACGCCCATGCCTACCAGGTTGGTGCGGTGAATGCGTTCGAAACTTTCGGCGATGACGGCGCGGACGCCTAAGAGCTTAACGCCTTTTGCGGCCCAATCGCGGGAGGAGCCGGAGCCGTATTCTTTGCCAGCCAGGATGAGCAGGGGGACGCCTTCGGCTTCATAGCGCATGGCGGCATCGTAGATGAATGTCTGTTCGCCGTCGGGCAGGTGGACGGTGTAAGTGCCTTCGACGCCGGGGACGAGTTGGTTGCGGAGACGGATGTTGGCGAGCGTGCCGCGTACCATGACTTCGTGATTGCCACGGCGGGCGCCGTAGCTGTTGAAGTCACTGGGGGAGACGCCGAGCGAGATGAGGTACTGACCGGCGGGACTTTTGACGGCGATGCTGCCGGCGGGAGAGATGTGATCGGTGGTGACGCTGTCGCCGAGGACGGCGAGGGCGCGCATGCCGAGGATCTGGTCCTTAATCATCTCGGGGGCTTGCGGGGGCATGTTGTCGAAGTAGGGCGGCTTCTTGATGTAAGTGGAAGCGGAGTCCCATTCGTAGATTTTGCCGGTGGGAATTTTCATGGCCTGCCAGGTTTCATCGCCTTCGAAAGCTTTGGCGTATTCGCTTTCGAACATGGCGGGGGTGATGTTGGCGCGGACGGCTTGCTGCACTTCTTCGGTGGTGGGCCAGATCTCGCGGAGGTAGACATTTTTGCCATCGGAATCTTTGCCGATGGGGTCGTTCTGGAGGTCGATATCGACGGTGCCGGCGATGGCGTAGGCGACGACTAAGGGCGGCGAGGCGAGGTAATTGGCTTTGACGAGCGGGTTGACGCGGCCTTCGAAATTGCGATTGCCGCTGAGGACGGCGGCGACGACGAGGTTATCTTTCTGGATGGCGGCGGTGACTTCATCGATGAGCGGGCCGCTGTTGCCGATGCAGGTGGTGCAGCCATAGCCGACGAGGTTGAAGTTGAGCGCGTCGAGATAGGGCGAGAGGCCGGCGTGGTTCAGGTATTCGGTGACGACCTTGGAGCCGGGCGCGAGGCTGGTTTTGACCCAGGGCTTGGACTTGAGGCCGCGTTCGACAGCCTTCTTCGCGACTAAGCCGGCGGCGAGCATGACAGAGGGGTTCGAGGTGTTGGTGCAACTGGTGATGGCGGCGATGGTGACGGCGCCGGATTTCATTTGAACCGCTTCGCCGTGCATTTCGAAATTTGAGGTTTTGGATTCTTTGAAGGCTTCGCGGAAATTGGCTTTGACGCCGGGGAGGTCGACGCGGTCTTGCGGGCGCTTGGGGCCGGCCATGCTGGGGGTGACTGTCGAGAGATCGAGTTCGAGCGTGCTGGCGAAGAGCGGATCTTTTTGCGCGTCGGTGCGGAAGAGGCCCTGCTCTTTGCAGTAGGCCTCGACGAGGGCGATTTGCTCTTCGGAGCGATTGCTGACGCGGAGGTAGTTGAGGGTTTCGTCGTCGACGGGGAAGAAGCCGATGGTGGCGCCGTATTCGGGAGCCATGTTGGCGACGGTGGCGCGGTCGGCCAGGCTGAGGGCGCTGAGGCCCGCGCCATAGAATTCGACGAACTGGCCGACGACGCCCTTCTTGCGCAGCATTTGGACGACGTAAAGGACGAGGTCGGTTGCGGTGCAGCCTTCGCGGAGTGCGCCGTGGAGCTTGAAGCCGACGACGGGCGGGAGCAGCATGGAGATGGGCTGGCCGAGCATGCAGGCTTCGGCTTCGATGCCGCCGACGCCCCAGCCGACGACGCCGAGGCCGTTGATCATGGTGGTGTGCGAATCGGTGCCGACGAGGGTATCGGGATAGGCTTCGAGACCGGTGGGAGTTTCGCGCTGGAACACGACAGGCGCGAGGTATTCGAGGTTGACCTGATGGACGATGCCTGTATCGGGAGGGACGACGCGGAAGTTTTGGAAAGCGGTCTGTCCCCAGCGCAGGAGCATGTAGCGTTCGTTGTTGCGCTGATTTTCGAGGAGCGCGTTGATGGAGAAGGAGTCTTTGGAGCCGAAGCTATCGACCTGGACAGAGTGATCGATGACGAGGTCGGCGGGGAGGAGGGGGTTGGCTTTGGTGGGGTCGGCGCCGAGGGCGGAGAGGGCATCGCGCATGGCGGCGAGGTCGACGACGCAGGGGACGCCGGTGAAATCCTGGAGGAGGACGCGGGCGGGCATGAAGCTGATTTCTTTGGCGGCGGAATCGACACCGCGGGCGACGTATTCGACGTCTTTGGATTGGACCTTGAGGCCGTCTTCCATGCGGAGGAGATTTTCGAGAAGGATTTTGGTGGAGAAAGGGAGGCGGGAGACGTTCGAGAGGCCGAGTTCTTCGAGGACGTTGATGCGGAAGATGCGGTAATCTTTGGAACCCACGCGCAGGTTGGCCAGTGCTCCAAAAGAGTTTGGATGTATCATGTTTCCTTTAGTTTAGCTAAGTTGGAGTCCTGGGTTGCTCTGTCGATCAGGCTTTCTACGCTGTCCCATAGCTTTCGGAAGGATCGGGAGCGGGCTCGAGCTTGTTGCATGTCGAATTTGGCGGTAAAGCGAGGTTGGTGCAGAGTCTCAATGTACTTGCGCTGCATGCGGTCGCGCAGCCATTCTTTAGCGCCTTGAATGGATTCCGGTTCGGAGGGCGGTGTGAGAGCTTGCGGAAGGCCTTCGGTTCCGGCGAGTGAGGAGGCGGCCCAAAGAAACCAGGTCTCAAATTCGCGGTGCGCACAGACGACTTCGGTGTTTTTGGAGCCGGGCAATGAGCTGATGGCAGAGTTGAGCAGGTTGCGGATTTCGACCGGGCAATCTCCATCGCTATCGACGAGGATGAGGACGCCGCCGGCACTTCCGAGTTGCGCTTGAGTGAGGCGGAAGGCGCGGTCTAGTTCCCCGCTTCCCAATTTCAAAAGGCGATTGCGTTTTGCCAGATACGGTCTGGGCGTGGTGACGGCGATGTCTGGATGGAGAGTGTTGGCGATACGTCTGATGAGGATGCCAACGGAATCGACTTCGGCGTGGCCTTCCACGATGGAACGAATCTCGATCACGCGGGGGTCCTGAAGATCTCTGGGTTTAGCTGGTCTTGACGCAAGAGTTCACCCGCGGTGAATAGCTTGTCGCGAAGGACAGACTTGGAAGCTTGATTGAGCGGTCCTATGAGTGTCTCCCCATGTTCGGCAACGACGGCTAGGATGCTGTCAATGGGAAAATCGAGGTCGTCGAGTAAGTCGGGGCTGTGGCTGGTAACTATGATTTGTTTATCCTGGCTGGCGTCGATCAGGCTGTCGCGTAAGATGCCGGCGGCTGCGGGATGAAGGGCGGATTCCGGCTCTTCGATACCGACCAGTTCCGCGCCTGTTTGGAAGATGGCGACTAGCACGCCGAGCGCGCGCAACGTTCCATCGGACATGCTGGCGGCAAAGAAAAGTTCGGGCTTCAAATCGTCGTGAGTACGCTGCTGGAATTCAATAGTGACCCTGGGTCCGAGAACCTTTAGGTCCAAGTTACTGATGCTAGGAACGATTTTGGATAGGTAGGAGGTGATGTGTGAGAACACCTCGGGCGAACTTTCCTTCATGGACCTGATTAGGCTGGCCAGATTACTCCCGTCTCGCCTCAAAGTGGAGCCAGCTTCGGGAGCTTGGAGTTCCGCGATGCGATCCGGTTCCAGTCTGTAAAAAGCCATATTCGACAGCGCTAGATATAATCCGTAGAAGGACGGGAAACCAGAGGCGTTGACGAGAAAAAGGCTATCATTATGCGCAATAGGTGCTTGATAGTTTTTCCATTCGGACTCGAACTGTTCTACCTTTCCGTTACGGACATTGAAGCTGCTGCCTTCGAGTGAGCAATGCTCCTCAAGGACAAAATAACCCGACGAGGGGAGCGCGCCGACTTTGAAAGAATACTTGCCTTGAGATCCATTCGGCAGGGTGAACTGAAGTGCAATTTCAAAGAAATCCGGACGCTTGCTTGAGCGCTTCAGCAACTCGTTTATGCCGCCGCGGTCACGGATGGCGCGGTTGAGTGAAGTTCCCAATGCATCGCTGACCAGGCGTAGTGCTTCGAGGAAATTGCTTTTGCCCGCGCCGTTCGGGCCGACGAGAAAGGTGAGAGGGCCGAGTTGGACATCGCACGCGCCGATGCTTTTGTAGTTTTTTATGCGTACGCGGTTTAGGAACATGGCCTACATATACTCCGGCACTTCGATGCCCAGCAGGTTGAGGGTGCGTTCGAGTTCAAGGCGGAAGAACTGGGTCATCCAGAGGAGGAAGGTTTTCTTTTCCTGATTTTCTTCGGCGAGGATGGGGTGTTCGTGATAGAAGACGTTGAAGGATTGGGCGAGTTGGAAGGCGTAGCGGGCTAGCTGGGCGGGCTCGCCGGATTGGACGGCCCGGTCGAGGACCTGACCGCTTTTTGAGGTTTGCAGGAGCACTTGCCAGAAGCCGTCGTTCGATAGTTCGCGAGCGAGAATGTCGGGCGTGAGCATCGTGGCGAAGTGGGGGAGATGCTCGCCGCGTTCTTCGAGCTTGCGGGAGATGTTTCTGGCGCGGACGGCGGCGTATTGGACGTAGGGGCCGGTTTCGCCTTCGAAGCTGAGAGCCTCTTGGAAATCGAAGGCGATGACGGTGGGTCTTGTGAATTTGAGGAGGAAGTAGCGGAGCGCGCCTATGGCGATTTGCTTGGCTACCTGATGGCGTTCGGGGGCGGGGCTGTCGGCGTGGCGCGAATCGACTTCGTGCTGCATGGTTTCGATGAGGCGGTCGATCAGGTCGTCTGCTTTGACGCCCAGGCCCTTGCGGCCGGACACCTCGATATAGGGGCGCTTGCGATCTTCTTCGGAAAGATCGAGGCCGAGATCGATGCAGCAGCGGGGGGAGAGGGCGACCATTTCGTAGGAGAAGTGGATGGAGGCTTCGGCTTGTTCGGTGGCGCCCAGGGCTTTGAGGCCGGCGACTACTACGTCCTGGAGATAGCTCTGACGGACGTCGATAACGTTATAGACCTTGGTGGCGTGGCCGAAGGTGGGGCTTGGGGACGCGTTTGGGTGCGCGGAGGAGACCCAGAGTTCGTGGCCATCGGGATAGGTGAGGAGCGGGCGGTAATGGAAGTCCTTGCCGAGGATGCCGAACTTCCAGAGCTGGTAGGCGATGTCCTTGCCGACGTAGGTCACGATGCCGTTTGAGCGGACGATGACCTTGTTGTCTTCGGAACCTTCTTCCGTGGAAAAAGCTGAGGCGGGCATGACCCAGCAGCCTTTGTTCTTGCCTTCGGCTTCGAGATAGATGGCGTTCGAGGCTTTGAGTTTTTCGAAGGCGGCGGACCAGAAGTGGAGGTGGAGGATTTCGCTTTCGCGCGGGAGCACATCGTATTCGACGCCGAGGCGGAGCATGGTCTTGAGGTGCAGTTCGACGATGGCATCGGCGACGAGGAACGACATTTCAGAGAGCTCGCCGGCGCCGGCTTCGATTTCGTGGAGCGTGGCGGCGCGCCACTTGAGGCTATCGGGCTGGGCGGCGTAGTGCTGGCTGGTGCGGGCGTAGAGATCCCAACAGAGGTAATCGAAACGGATAGCGGGGTTGGTTGCGAGCTCGCGGACTTCGGCCAGGCTCGTGTGTTCGAGGAAGTGGAAGCCGACGACGACGTCGGCGACCTGAACGCCGGTGTTATCGATGTAATTTTGGACTTCGACCTGGCGGCCGGTGGCGCGCAACATGCGCACGAAGGTGTCGCCGAGGACGGCGTTGCGGAGGTGGCCGATGTGGGCGGCCTTGTTGGGATTGATGTTGGTGTGTTCGACGATGGTCTTGCCGGCGGGATTTGCATCGGCGGTTGTGGACGCGCCGTGCAGGAGAGCCTCCGCATACGAGGCGCGGTTGAAGCGGATGTTGATATAGCCGCCGCCGGCGAGTTCGGGCGGGAGCGTGCCTTCGATGGGGCCGATGCTCTCGATGAGTTCCTGCGCGATCTTCTTGGGCGACTGCTTGAGCTGGCGGGCCAGCGCGAAGGCGACGGGGAGCGCGAGTTCGCCGAAATCGCTCTGCTTGGGCTGTTCGATGACGACGGGCACACTGAGGCCGTAGCGGGCGGCGATGTGCGATTGGAACTGCTCTTGAACCTGTTTTTCGATGCGATGAAACACAGGTTCTATTGTGCGCTATCGGTTTGTCTGGCTTGTAGAGGGATTGGAGATGCGGCGATCAAGGGAGTAGGGCTCTTCGGTGGGGTTAGTTGAAAAATCGAACCCAATCGGTTCGGATTCGGAGGGTTGGGATTGCGGCGGTTCTGGCACGGGGGCGGTGAGGACGCGATCGGTACGGAGCTGCTGCAATTCAGTGGTGAGGCGTTCGGTCTGCATGTCAAGGAGCTCGTCGGTGAGGCGGCGGAGCTCGCGGTGCAGGCGCTGTTCCTGCAGGTGGAGATTGCGGAACTGGCGTTCATGCGTAATGAGGGCGTTGGTTTCGATGAGGGCGGTGCGGGCGGGCGAATCTTCGATGGCGGCGAGGTGTTCGGGGAGCGGCTCCTGCAGGGCGAGAGCGAAGAGGTTCGATTCCTGTGCGGGGACGCGGTTGATGCGCCAGTTGGTATCGGCAATGCGTTGGGCGAGCTGGCACTCTTCGGGCCCGACGGGCGCGAGGGCTTCGATGAAGGCGGCGCGGAAGTTTTCGTAGACAACCATGTCTTCACTGGGGAGGACGACGACTTGGCTGGTAAGGCCGTGTTTAAAGGCGTTGAGCTTGGAGGCGAGTTTGCCGGATTCGGTTTTGGGTCCGGTGGAGTGCTGAGCATTATCGATATTGGCGGAGAGTTGCGCGGCTGAGGCCATGGTTGAAGTACCTTCCGGTTTCAGCTATAGCAGAGGAATTTTGGAGCGGTGTGAGTATGTGGGAGAAAGGTGTGTGGCGGCGGGCGGAAATATTTATTCGGGACGGGTGACCGTGGGATGCTGGGTTCGTGGGCGATCCACTTTTGCGAACGTTGGTTGACGCGATTGCAGCCGGCGATGGCGCGCTTTTTTCGCGACTGATGGAGACCACGCCGGAGCTTGCGCTGGCGAGTTTTTGCGAGGGAGCGACTCGGCAGGGGCCAAGTTCGTTTTTCATTGCGGAAATTGGGCACTACATCTATGCGGGCGATACGGCGCTGCATTTTGCGGCAGCTTCGTATCGTGAGGCGATGGCGAACAGGTTGATTCAGGCGGGGGCGAATGTTCGAGCGAGGAACCGGCGTGGCTCCGAGCCACTTCATGCGGCGGCTTTCGGGAGTCCGGGTTCGGCGCGGTGGGACCCGGAGGCGCAAGCGGCGACGATTGTGTGTTCGATTCAAGCCGGTGCTGATGTAAACGCTCAGAATATGGACGGGGCTACAGCTTTGCATCGCGCGGTGCGGACGCGGTGCGCGGGCGCGGTGCAGGCGCTGCTGGAACACGGGGCGGATGCGGCGATACGGAACAAGAGCGGATCGACGGCAATGCAGCTGGCGTTGCATAATACGGGGCGGAGCGGGTCGGGTTCGATTGCGGCGAAGGCTCAGCAGCAGGAAATTGTTAGGTTACTAAGAACCTAACCGATAAGGCTTGACAGAGGGGCAGACCGTGATATGGTCTACCTACCTGATTCGTCGCGTGCCAGAACCAAGCACTTACATCAGGAAAGGGAACCTCAATGTTTCAGAATTCGAAACTTGTGACTTTGGCAGGCTTGCTTTTGACGTTAGTTGCGCTGGAAGGTTGCGGGACGGGCGTTGTGAAGACTATTGCGCCGACGCCGGGCGCACCGTTGGCACTAAATGCAACGGCTTCGTTCGACGTGACGGGAGTGGGCAAATGTGCGCAGATGAGCGTTGATTTCGGTGACGGCAGTGCGGCGGTGGATGTTACCAACGTCGGCCTAGATACCACGACCACTTACACGCACATATACAAAGGCTGGTGGGGCGGCGGCCGGATAGTGAGGGCGACGGGAGTAACAGACTGCGCCGGCAAGGTGGAGACGCACGTAAAACTTACTCCGGAAGCGCGGCAGATAGGCCTTGTACCGAGACCGGGCGTTGTATGTTCCGCGATACCGAATGCGACGCCGCTGCGCAAGAACACCCTTGTGCATGCAAGGGCAATTACGGGCACGGCAGTCAACGAGATCGACTTTGGGTGCCCGTTTCATGGTTGCCACTACGATCTGCGGGGGGATAGCGCGGCCGCGCCCGCGAACTATCCGTTTGAGGGTTTGCGGAAAGACTCGATGGTGTTCCGCGTTCGCAACCAAGTGGTCCAGGGTCCAACGACACTTACCGACGAGATGAGCTTCACGACACTTTTAGCGGGGCCGCTGGAGATTTGCGTGAACGAGAACAGCTTGGACCATGCGACCGGTGGGTGGGGAGTGATTGTCCGAATCGATGATTTAGCCAAGTAGGTGTGACGCTGTAGCCTTTCATCCCGCGTTCGGCGCCGTTCGTCAGGAAAGGGGTTGTGCGGCCGCGGGAGGCCGTTAGGGTGGTGTGCAGAGGAGCAACACTCACCATGAAAACGTTTATCCGATTCGCGGCGGCACTGATTGGAGTGGCCGCTATTATTCATGCAGCTGAACGCTTTGACATGACAGTTCGCGCGGATTTTTTCGCGGGGTTCGCGGGGAACCATGAGGCGCTGGAACGGGCGATGAAACAGTGCGAGGCAGCGCTTCGCGAGAATCCGAAACATGCCGAGGCGATGGTGTGGCATGGGAGCGGCGAGTTGTTTTTGAGTGGCCTGGCGTTCCAGAAAGGGGACTATGCCGGCGGCGGGCAGCTTTGGGCGAAGGGCCTGGAAGAGATGGACGAGGCTGTGCGGCTGGAGCCGGAGAATGTGGCTGTGATGATTCCGCGCGGGGCGACGCTGCTGATTGCGTCGGCAGGTGCGCCGCCCGACCAGGGAAAGGCGCTGCTGGAGAAGGGCGTGAACGATTATGCGCGGGTGAAGGAGTTGCAGAAGCCTTACTTCGAGAAGCTATCGAGCCACGCGAAGGGCGAACTGCTGTTCGGGCTGGCGGATGGATATCACCGCATGGACAAGAAGGCGGAAGCGAAGGCTACGTTTGAAGAGCTGGCTAGTGTGGGGAAGGCATCGGGGCATGAGGAGCAAGCGCGGCAGTGGCTGGCGGGCGGCACTTACACGAAGAGCGCTCTGAGTTGCACGGGCTGCCATACTTCGAAATAGCGTATGCCGGAGATTGGTTGCGAGGGACAGGGAGCGCCGCGGCGGCGCGCGAAGATCACGCGGACATGGTTGCGCTTCCTATGGGTGAGCGCGGTTTCGGGCAGCATTCCGGCGGTGCTGAACGCGCTGTTCGGGAACACGAGCGTTCTGCAATTCGTGCAGCAGGCTTTGGAGGGGATGTGTTTCGCGGGATGCATTGGGGCGCTCTGCACGCTGGTGCTGCCCCGGATTGCGGAACCCGTTTTGAGCCTGCCGAACGCGCTGAAGTGGCTGACGCTGATTGCTGTGATTACGGGTCTGGCCGCGTTGGGGTGCCTGGCGGCGATGTTGATTCTGATGGCAGTGGGGCGAGTGGCTCCGGTGTTGTTTTGGGCCAATTATGCGCAGGCGCTGAAGACGTGCGTGTTGATCACGCTGGGGTTCGGGCTATCGGCATTCTCATATGAAGTGGCGGCGGGCCGGTTGAACAAAGCGACAGCCGATTTGAAGGTGCGGGAGGAGGCGGCGGAGAAGCTGAGGCAGGTGGCGATGGAGGCGCGGCTATCGTCACTGGAATCGAGAGTGCAGCCGCACTTTTTGTTCAACACGTTGAACTCGATACTGGCGTTGATCCGGGAAGATCCGATGGCGGCGGAAGGCATGGTGGAAAGGCTGGCGGCGCTGCTGCGGTTTTCGTTGGACGCGAACCAATCGCGCCTGGTGCCGCTGGAATTAGAGGCGAAGATTGTGCGGGATTATCTGGAGATTGAGCAGGCACGTTTCGGCGAGCGGCTGCGATTCGCGATTGAGATTCCGGGGTCGCTGAGGGAGTTGGGAGTGCCGCCGATGTCGCTGCAGACGCTGGTGGAGAACAGTGTGAAGTATGCGGTTTCGCCGAGGCGGGAAGGCGCGAGGATTGAGGTGCGGGCGGTGGAGCGGGACGGGCGCGCGGTGGTGGAAGTGGTGGACGATGGGCCGGGGTTGACGGATGCACATCTGAAAGTGGGGCATGGGTTGGAACTGCTGCAGAATCGGCTGGAGGTGCTGTTTGGGGCAGAGGCTTCGCTGAAGATTGAGACGCGGGAGACGGGGGGCACGCGCGTGGCGCTGCATCTGCCGCTGGCGGCGAGGATGGGGACAGCGGAAGCCGGGAGATTGGTGGGTGCGGCGTTATGATTCGCGCCTTTCTTGTGGACGATGAAGAGCTGGCGCTGCGGCGGCTTTCGCGGCTGCTGACGGAGAGCGGGCGCATCAGTGTGGTGGGCACCAGCAAGGATCCGGTGGATGCGATTGCTTGGCTGTCGTCGAACGAAGTGGACGTGGTGTTTCTGGATATTGAGATGCCGGGGATGAACGGCTTTGAGATGTTGGGGATGCTGGACCCGCAGCCAACGGTGATCTTTACGACCGCTTATAACCAGTACGCGTTGAAGGCGTTCGAGGTGAATTCGGTGGACTACCTGGTGAAGCCGGTGGACCAGGAACAGTTGAGCCGGACGCTGAAGAAGCTGGAGCGGCTGCGCGTGGGCGAGGTGCGGCCGGATGCGGCGGAACTGATGCGCAAGCTGGCGGCGGCGCTGTCGCAGAAGGATGCGGGGGCGTTTCCGGACCGGATTGCGACGGCGCGCGTGGGGGAGAAGGTGCAGTATGTGGAGCTGGCGCGGGTGACGCATTTTTTCGCGGAGGACAAGGTGACGTATGCCGCGACGAAGGCGAAGAATTATTTGGTGGACCACACGATTGCGGAACTGGAGACGAACCTGGACCCGAGGAAATTTTTCCGGGTGCATCGGGCGACGATTGTGAACCTGGCTTGGATCTTGGAGACGGATTCGTGGTTTGGAGGCGGGGCGCTGGTGCGGTTGAAGGATGAGAAGGGGAGTGAGTTGGCGGTGGCGCGGGACCGGGTGCGGGGGCTGAAGGAGAAGCTGGGATTTTAGGCGGGGGGTATGGACGGGTTAGCAGAACCTGACTTGGCAGGGGCCTTGAACGAATCGCTGTATCTTTTATAAACTGGCGGCCGGCCCTCGAGCTGTTCGGTTATTGAGGTGCGACACTAGTTCGCATCTGCTGTGAGGTTGCCGCATGCAAGAGAGACCAGCCTAGGCCATTGCGTTTTGAAATGAGCCATGACCGGCTGCTAAAGCGTCGCGCACTTTTTGTTCGCGATCAAGCACGATATTTACGAACAGGTCCGGCTTGGCGCCCAGCGATGATTCGGTAAAGCTTGATGGCGAGGCTGGTCACCACGGATTGGCGAGAGCTGTGGTCTTTAGTAAGTTGGAATCGGTCAGCGTGGAAAGGAAGGCTACTAAGTCGCGGCGGTTTTGCTCTGAGAGCGGTATGGGTTGCATGCGTGGATCGAGCTCTGGCGAACGGTGACGGCCGCCGCCGGCGTAACGATCGACCACGGCTGCCAATGAATCGATGCTGCCGTCATGCATGTAGGGACCGGTGATGGCTATGTTGCGGAGTGTGGGCGTGAGGAACTTGCTGGTACCGCTGGAGATGCCGGTGTTGTGAAATTGCCCATCGGTAAAATCGGGACCGCTGTGGCAGCGGTAACAGCCCGCGAGAGGACTGGAATAGAAGAGCAGCTCTCCGCGTTTGGCGCTTTCTGAAATTGTATGTGGGCCGGCGCCGAATCTGTATGTTTCATATTCGGACGAATTCGAGAGGATGGTGCGTTCGAAAGCTGCGATGGCGGCTGTTAGATTCGCGATGGATGGCGGCGCGGCTTGCGCGGGGAATGCGGCTGCGAACAAGATTCGATAGTGCGGGTCGTGCCGGATGAGAGCCAAAATGGACTCGGGATTCGCGCCCATTTCGACCGGCGCGGTTGCTGTCAAGGGGACGAGGGCCTGGGCTTCGAGCGAATGCCCGGCGGGGTTGGTCCAACCGAGAGTATTCCGGCGGCCGACATTGACCAGCGACATCGATGAGCGTGGATGAAGCTGACCGGTAGCTCCCTGTGCGGTGCGCCGACCATCGGTGAAGGCGAGTTCCTGGCGGTGACAGGTGGCGCATGAAACGCTGCCGTTAACCGAGAGGCGTATGTCATAGAAGAGATAGCGGCCCATAGTGACGCGCGCGAGGCTTGCCGGTATGACGTTTAGGCGGACGACGTTCGATGGTTGCGCATCGGCAAACAAGACCAAATCTGCCTCACCGGCTTGCGCATGCTGCGTGGTGAGCGCGATGACTACATCCTCGGCTCCGGGTAATGTGGATGGGGCGACGGAGACGACCTGGACCTCCTGCCCGGCAAAGTTCGCGCGAACTTTGGATGCGTATCGCAATCCACTGGCGCTCACACGCACATTGGTCCGTTGAGTTACGGGGACGGGGACCGTGCGGCATACACCATCGATGCAGGACCACAAGGGATGCGAACCGGCCCAGGCTATGGCGGGGCCGCGGCCGTTTGTGAGTGCGGTCCACATGCCGGGAGCGGTATTTACAATTTCCACATTCGCGGATGCGATCGATCCGTCGAATCGATGGAGTATGAGACGCGCCGGGCCGGCACAGGCTTCGGGCGGCACGATGAAATTAGCCTGTCCCCAACCTGCTGAAACGTAAAGCAGGGTTGCGCTAAAGCGACGAAGGCAACGGTCGACGATCTCCAGCCGCACGCCAGCGGAGCGCTTCGCACCGTTGGGTGTGCTCAGATCGCGCTGAGCGAAAATCGGCCCGTAAAGGATGGCGACTCCGGCGCGCGGCAAGCGTTGCCCTCCGGCTGCGCTGACTGCATACAGGCCACGAATAGATGCATTCCACAGGTGCGTCTGGATAACCAAGCCGATGCCTGGATACGGCATCTGCGTTTGCTTTCCGGAGCCGCACGACCAACCGTTCTCCAGCGTGGTTGCGTTCTGCGTTGCGTAGTCTGTAATCAGGCGGCCGGGCGCGAAGGTGGATGCCGTCCAGGAAAGACCGCGCCGGTCATACTCCGCAAGCCGCGCCTGGAGCGCGCCGGTCAGCTCAGAGGGATCGGGCTGCGGACAGGGTAGTGCGTCTTCGATATTTTCAAAGCGGTCTTCGGCGGAACCCGCGAGCACGGGGGTGAGGCCAAGCATGCGGGCGGTCTGCTGAAAGGATTCGAGCTGTTGGCGGTAGCCGGTTGCAAGTTGGGGGGGCACCTCAATGAGAGGAATGCGAATGGCATTGAAATTCCATCTTTGGCGGAGACTGCTTAGGCTGGTGGCGGAATAAGGGCCGAAAGCGTTGGGCGCAAGCTTAGATTCGTTATAGGGGTCGAACGGGGGCAGCGTGGTGGCATGCAGGACCGGGCTGTTGGCGAGCGCGAGCGCCGGCAGGAAGAGAATGATGGCAAGACTTTTATGAAACGCCACTCGCCGGATATTTTAGCAACGCCGCTGCTTTTTGCCCCAAGATGCCGCCTAAAATGGTGCGCTGTTTCGGGGCGTGGGCAGCTTTAAGCAACAGGCCCGAGGCACTATGCGATGAGCATGTGACCCGGGCCTGTTTCTTAGTAAGTCGAATGGCTTCTACTTATTCACGAGCGTGATGGGCTTACTCATCATTCCGCCCGAGCCGATCCAGATTACGGCCAGGGAGGGAGCCGTTGCCAAGCCTGTCGTTATCTTAAAGCTATAAGGGCCACCGGAGAGGCCCAGGGAGCCCAGGGCGGGGCCGTTCGGGTTTGTCCCATAGGTCATGGATTGGTTGAGCTGCACAATGGTTGCCTGCAGGTTGAGCTTCTTAGACTTTGTCCAATACTCCGCCGTGGCGAAATTCGCGGCTGGCGGTACCGGGGTGGCGGCTGCGGTGACGGACGTTCCTCCAAAGGTGGCGGTGATGACGGTGTTTGCCAGTTGACTTAGATCGGCGATGGGGCCGACGGTCACCGGGAAAGTTGCTGACGAAGATCCTAACGGAATCACTACCGAGGGGGGAACGATGACCGAGGGATTGTTGCTGGCAAGCGTCACCGTGACAAGCGAGGAGAGTGTGACGGTATTCAGCACCACCGTCCCTTGCACCGGTGCGGCGGTGGAGATTGGGGGGATCTGCGCATAAGACAAAGCCAGTGCAGGCGCGGCGTAAACATAGGCGACGGACGCGACGGAGGCGCCATTCAGCGTTGCGCTGACATCGACCGTGGTTTGCGCGCCCACTGAAACGGTGGAGGCGGAAAAGACTCCCGTGGTGGAGCCTTGCGGCACGAAGATGGTGGTGGGGAGGGAGAGCAAGCCGGGATTGCCGCTGGTTAGCGAGATGGTGGCGCCGCCGGCCTGGGCGGGTTGGGTGAGAAGGACGCTACCCGGTGTGGGCGCACCGCCGGTGACGGGCTGAACCCAAATGAACTGAGGCTTCACGTCGACAACGGGAGGCGCGGTGTCCACGGGGACGGTTGCAAAAGTGAAGGTGTAGTAATCCACCATGCAAATGCCGCTGCTGATGCCACCCCACCTTTTGTTGCCGCCCATAAACAGTTCATTGCCGAAGTGGAAAGAGCGTAAGTAACCGCCGGGTAAGTTGGCTGGACCGGTCAACGTGTTGAAGCCGCCGGAGGCAAATTTGGCTTCCTGGCTGGAGAAGTATTGGTCATCGATGAGAATGCCCGGGGTGGCCGTAACCGGGTCGAGATAGTAAGTGATGTTGGCTGCCCCGGCATCGAAAGTAAAGACGCCGCCGCCCGCGAACGTTGCGGTTCCCGGGCCGAACGATCCATCCACATTCGCCAATAGCTTTTGCGGGTTGGCAACGGAGACGTCAAACAAGGCCACGCGGGTTAGGCCACCGGGCAGAGCAACACCGCCCCCGCCTCCATTCTTACCGCCGCCGCTAGCGCTGCCGGGCGCGACGTCGACGCCAAAGGGTTGCAGAGCGCCTGTTGAGGGGTTGATGGCCGTGAATTGCAGACCCATTCGTCCGGCGGCCGTGGTAATTGGCGTAACCATTACGTCACTGCCGTCATTAGTGGCTGCGGCGCCGTACATGACAAAAGGCATCGCCTGCGGCGTTTGGAAGTTACTGAAGACCAGGTCGCCGGCGGTGATGGAGCCGTGGGTGGCGACTAGGGATTTTAGTGTCGGTCCGGTTTGGGCCAACGCGGGGAGCGCAAATAGAGCGGCTCCGGAAATGAACAGCGCCGCCTGAAACGTTCGGCTTGAAACGACGGGCGCTGGGTTGAATCTATGGGACATTCCGTCTCCTTTAGCCGGTTGAAGAAACGGCTTGTTGGGTAAGACAGTGGAAGGAGGCGGATGGAACAACTATTTCGGCATATTGCGGGGTGTACCGGCAACGCGTGCATACGGTTTACGAGGGCGAGGATTTGGCGCTGGATGTTAATGGCGAGGCGGTTCGGCGGGTTCCCGCATCTACGTACATTAAGTTTTGCGAGGCAGCGTTGAAACGCTAGGCGCTGCCAGAGGTGCCGCAGTCGATGTGCGGCAAGAATCAGAAAGGCCGAAAAAACATCGAGTGCTGCCGATGCCACGCGATCGACACCTGCACCTTCGGGAGCAGCGCGGCGGGCACAGAGCTGGGTTGCGCGGCGGTCTTAATGAGGTAAAGGAGGCTCCAACATCCAGCGCAGGATTGCGGCGATGAGGCTCATGCGAAGTGGCTTGGTGGCTAGCCATTCATGAGCGCGGGCTTCCTGGATGCCAGACTGGAGCGCCCAGGCTCCACTGGAGGGTTTCGATAACCATTGCGATTCGCCGAGGGATAACGCCAGTGTCGCGCCCTGCTCTCTGCATCGCGCGAGTTCGACGCGAGCGGCTTCCAATCTAGATTGGAAAGCAATTCGGTGGTGCGCTCAATGCTTGAGCGTATGGACGCGTCGTGACGACAAAGAAAGCGCGCGGGCACTCAGGGAAGCGTTGCTTTCGACTTTACCAGCGGGTGAACCTGGATTCACCACTGTAGACGAGAATCTATCGCCTGCCCGGAAGGCGGCCCGCCGCTTCATGCGTGAGAATCCGAATGCGATGCGCTTGCCGGCCCAATAGGCTGGTGGTGGGCAGGGGCGGTGATTCGGCGGCGGAGTGGCTACTATCCAGATGCGATTGTTGAAGCCGCCGCACAGTGGGAGTCCTTTTCGCAGAACCATCCGTTTGCCGGCGGTTCACTTACTGAAGGATGCGCAGTTCGCTGGCGGAGGCGGGGACGATCAGGCTGCCTTCGGTGACGCCGTCGGGGACGGCTGTGCGGAGTTCCTGGGCCAGGCGGCCGGGGGGAAGCAGGCCTTCTATGGCTTGGCGGCAGATGGTGGCGATGCGGCTTACCTGGTCTGGGGTTTCGTGAGCGAATTCTACGCGGTAGTGGCCGATGCCGGCCGTTAGCCATTGGGTGAGGTGGGGGCCTGGTTGTTGCGCTTCGGCTCCGAAGACGGTGTTGCGGCAGCCGACGTCGGCGAGGACAGGGTGGGCCCGGCCTCGTTCGTCGCGAAGGGCGATTTGGTGCGTCTCGCAGGGGCGGCCGCAATCGAGGTAGCTGGTGCCTTTCGAGAGAAAGCGGCAGAAGACGCAGTGCTCGGTGTGAAAGACCGGCAGGTGGTGGAAGAGCGCTAGCTCCAGGTACTGGGCGCCGATGTCTTGGGCTAACGAGGCGATTTGCTGGGCGTTCAGATCGTGCGTGGGCGTCAGGCGGGAGCAGCCTTCGGCAAGGTAAGCGGCGGCGGTTTTTGAGTTGGCTGTGTTGAGGCTGAAATCGCCCGTAAGCTGGTGGGGGCTGGTGCGAAGCTTGGCGATCATGCCGGCGGAACGGACCAGGACGGGACAATCGAGGCTGAGGAGAAAATCGAGAATTTTAGTTTCGTCGGGCTTGAGGAGGCGCGGGGTGGCGACTCTCATGGGGACGCCGCTGGAGCGCGTTCGCTGGAGCGATTTGCGGAGGCCGTAGAGATCGAGGAAATCGAGCGTGATGCTGGCGGGGCTGAGCGGGAGCGCGGCTTCGAGTTGGGCTTCGGTGCGTACCAGGAGATGGAGTTGTGGGGGGACGCGCGTTTGGGGCGCGGGTTGGGAGTGGAAGGCGGGGAGGGTGGCGGCGTGTTTGGTGGGGATGCTTTGCGCGGCTTCGAGTTGGGCCACTGCGTCGCGCCTTATTTGGTTGAGCACGGACATGGGCGCGAAGGGGCTGCCCGAGATATTGGCGGTGAGTAATGCCAGGCGGTACGGCGTGCCGCCCAAGCGCGCGAATTGCTGATGAAGAGATTCGGCGGTGAGGGCCTTTGTTTGCGCGGTTCCGAGAGGCTGGCCGGAACGCGCGTGGATGACGTGCGGGCCGACGCGCCATTGGGTTTCGAGCGGCTGGCCTTCCTGCGCCTGGACGTGGATTTCAACAGGCTGTTGGTGAATTGGGGTGGTGGCATCCGTGTAAGGGCGGGCGGCTTTTTCGGTGGCGATGTCACTGCTGCGCCAGACCCAATCGCCGGGGCGGATGCGTTGCGGATCGAGGGCATTGTTGGCGAAGCGGAGTTCGAGGCGGCCGGCTTGGCGCGGGAAGATTTCAAAGATGCGGCCACCTTCTTCGGGCTCTTGCGGACTGCGCCAATCGGCTGAATCGAAGACCAGGCCGTCGCCGGGTTTTAGGGGGGAGAGGGCGTGTGCGGGTTCGGGCTCGATGACGATGGCGGCCGGTTCGAGGGCAACCACTTTACCGATGAGCACGCCGCGATGGCGCGGGGCTCTTGCGTTGACCACTTTCTGGTGATTGACGCCGGTGAGGAAGTGAGGGCCGAGGCCGCGTGAATAGACTTGCTCAAGCAAGAGCTTTTCGGTGGGCGCGGGAGGATGGGCGGAATCGACTGCAAGGCGATAGGCGCGGGTGGTGAGCGCGACGTAATCGGCATCTTTGTAGCGGCCTTCGATCTTGAGGGCGGAGATGCCGATTTCGGCTAGTTCGGGAACTTGTTCGAGGGCGAAGAGATCTTCGGGGGAAAGCAGGTAACGGGCGTCGCCGAGGGGGGCGAGGGCACCATCGACGAGCAGGTCGTAAGGCAGGCGGCAGGCTTGGGCGCACTGGCCACGGTTGGCGCTGCGGCCGCCCCAGGCTTCCGACGAAAAGCACTGGCCGGAATAGGCGACGCAGAGCGCGCCGTGGACGAACACTTCGAGTTCGCAATCGGTTTCGGACTTGATGCGGCGGAGGTCTTTGAGTGAGAGCTCGCGGGCGAGGGTGACGCGGTTGGCCCCGAAGCTTTGGGCGAAGCGCACGCCGGCGGAACTGGTAATGCTCATCTGCGTGCTGGCGTGCAGTTCGAGCGTGGGGGCAATGGCGCGGGCCATGGCGAGTGCGCCGAGGTCTTGGATGATGAGAGCGTCGACACCGGCTTCGGCGACGGCGGCGATGGTCTGGGCGGCGTCGTGCAGTTCGTGTTCGAAGATGAGGGTGTTGAAGGTGAGATAGCCGCGCACGCCACGACGGTGGAGCGTGGCCATGACTTCGGGCAATTCGGGGAGTTCGAAGCCGACTTTGGCGCGGGCGGAGAAGCGTTTGAGGCCGAAGTATACGGAATCGGCGCCGGCTTCAATGGCGGCGCGAAGTTGTGGCCAATACCCGGCGGGGCTCATGACTTCCGGTTTGCGGGGCACCTCTGTTCAGGGTAGCGCGGGGGTGGTGGAAAAGCACCTGTACCGGTGGACAACGGCCATTAAAGGAGTTTCATAAAGCACTAGAAACAAAGGGCTTAGGTTTGGCAAATGAGTTGCTTTATTTACCGGCGAGGGCAACGACAATGAAATCGAAATTATTAGGCCTTTTTCTTCTGGTAGCGAGTCCGGTGTTGGCCGGTGGACACTTCTTTTTCGGGATCGGCGGCGGCCGGCCCTATTACTATGGCGGTCCGCGGTACTATGCGCGGCCTCCGATTGTGACGTATGTGGCTCCTCCGGTTTACAGCTATGGACCGAGTTATTACGGGGATAGTGGGTACTACGGCAATGGCTACTACGGCGACTCGTATGGGTACGAAGGTTACTACGGACGTCCGCCGTATGCCGGTGCGATCTGGGTGGCTCCGCGCTATTACGGTGGCCGCTCGTATCGCGGGTATTGGCGTCACCGGTAAGCGAAGTTTCGCAGTTGAATCAGATCGGCATGGGCTTGTTAGAATTTAAGCCCATGCCGATTTTTTTCGTTCGCTTCCTGCTGTTGACGCTGTTTACGGCCTGCTGTTTGACGGGCCAGACCAAGACGATTCGCGTGTTTACGCAGCATGAGTTCGACGCCGAAGAGATGAAGATTTTGACGGCTGCGGCTCCGGGCGCGCGGGTGGAATTTGTGACCGAAGCGCAGAGGCGCGACGCGGATGTGCTGTTCGGCGAACCGAATGGCGCGATGCTGGATGCGATGCCAAAGCTGAAATGGGTGCAAGTGGGCGGAGCGGGCATGGAATGGATGGACGATGCGTTTCGCAAAAGCCCGATTGTGACCACCAATATGCAGCGCATCTTCGCGCCCGGAATTTCAGAGACGGCGATGGGGCTGCTGCTGTGTTTGACGCGCGGCATCAGCATCAATTACATGCCGCAGTTTTATAAGCACCAGTGGAAGCCGGTGGGCACGCCAAAATCGGACGACCAGATTGAACTGGTGGGCAAGACGATGGGCATTGTGGGCATGGGCGGCATTGGGAGCGCCATCGCGAGGCGCGCGCACAACGGGTTCGATATGCACGTGATTGCGACGGATGCGAAGCCGATTCCGAAGCCCGAGTATGTGGACGAACTGCATGACCCTTCATACTTTCCGGAGATGGCGAAGCGCGTGGACGTGCTGGTGCTGGCGGCTCCGCTGGTGAAGGAGACGCGCGGCATGATGAATGAGGCGATCTTCCGCAGCATGAAGAAGCATTCGTATTTTCTGGCGATGTCGCGCGGGCCGCTGTATGACGATATGGCGCTGGTGAAAGCGCTGAAGGAGGGCTGGATTGCGGGTGCGGGGCTGGATGTGTTTCCGGTGGAGCCGCCGCCGCCGAATCATCCGATTTTCGATTTGCCGAATGTGGTGATGACGCCGCACACATCGGGATGGAGCCCGGACCGGCAGAAGCGGCTGGTGGCGCATTTCGCGGAAAACATACGCCGCTATTCGATGGGGCTGCCGCTGGTGGGCGTGGTGGATAAGCAAGCCGGATATTAGCTACTAACGTGTAACCTTTTCCGGCGTCGAAGGTACTGACACCCATGTCAACCCTGGCGCAGGACCTTCGGTACGCACTTCGGACATTTTTAAGATCGCCGGTCTTTGTACTGGTGGCCGTGTTTTCACTGGCGTTGGGCATTGGGGCGAACACGGCCATTTTCACGTTGGTGAACCAGGTGTTGCTGCAGTATTTGCCGGTGCGCGATCCCGAGCAACTGGTGTTGCTGAAGAGCCGGGGGCGGCACTATGGGAGCAACAACGGGCGGGACAAATTGTCGTACCCGATGTATACGGATTTTCGCGACCACAACGAAGTGTTTCAGGGCATGTTTTGCCTGGATGGCAGCGAGTTCAACATGAGCTTCGAAGGGAAGACGGAGCGCGTTACCGGGGAACTGGTAAGCGGGAATTACTTTCCCGTGTTGGGCGTGACGGCTGCACTGGGTCGCGTGTTTACGGCGCAGGACGATTTAATGCAGGGCGCAAATCCGTATGCGGTGTTGAGCTATGGATTTTGGCAGAGCCGGTTTGCAGGCAATCGCAACGTAATTGGGAAGAAGCTGATTTTGAACGGCTATCCGTTCACGGTGGTTGGGGTGAGCCAAAAGGGGTTCAACAGCACGGACCCGCTACGCGCGCCGCAAGTTCGCATACCGGTAACGATGAAGGCGCAAGCGGATAGGGGAGGGTTTTATACACTGAACGAGCGGCGCGGCAGGTGGGTGAACGTGTATGGGCGATTGAAGCCCGGAGTGACACTCTCCCAGGCTAAGGCAGCGCTGGCGCCACAATTTCAACAAATTTTGCGGATGGAGGTGATGCAGAAGGAGTTTGCGAAGGCGGCTCCGGAAACGAAAGAGAATTTCGTGAGGATGTGGATGGATGTTCTTCCTGGCGCGCAGGGAACGAGCAGTATGAGGGACCAATTTGAGAAGCCACTGCTTGTGCTGACTGCGGTAGTTGGCTTGGTGCTGCTGATTGCGTGCGCGAACGTGGCGAACCTGCTTGTAGCGCGGGCCACGGCGCGTCAGAAGGAAATTGCCATCCGGTTGGCGTTGGGCGCGAGCCGGGGAAGGTTGATTTCGCAATTGCTGACAGAGAGCCTGTTGCTGAGCGTAGCGGGCGGTGTGGTGGGGTTGCTGCTGGCGGTATGGATCGACGGCGCGCTATTGAATTTTCTGCCGGACGATGGCACGCCGCTGGCGATTTCGGCGGTGCCGGATTGGCATGTTCTGTTGTTTACGATTGGAGTTTCGGTGGTGACGGGGGTTCTGTTTGGGCTGGCGCCGGCGCTGCAATCGACGCGGCCCGATCTGGCGAGCACGTTGAAAGATCAGGCAGGCGCGGTGGTGGGTGGGACGGCCGTAACGTTTCGCAAGGCGCTGGTGGTAGCGCAGGTGTCGTTGTCGTTGCTGCTGCTGATTGGCGCAGGGCTGTTCATCAGGAGTTTGCGCAACCTGCGCGATCTGGACCCCGGGTTTCGAGTGCAGAACTTGATCAGCTTTTTTATCAACGCGCCGCTGAACGGCTATACAAAGGAGCGGAGCCTGCAGGAGTACCGGCAGATTCAGCAGGCGGTGGACAGGCTGGCGGGGGTGCAGTCTTCTTCGATGGCGGTGATGTCGATTCTGGAGGGCAATGAGTGGGACCAATCGTTCACCGTGGACACCTTCAATGCCAAGCCCGGACAGAACCCCGGCCCGCATATGAACTTTCTATCACCGCGTTACTTCAAGACGCTGGACACGCCGCTGCTGCTGGGGCGGGACTTCGATGCGCGGGATGTGAAGGGAGCGCCGAAGGTGGCGATTGTGAATGAGACGTTCGCGAAGAAGTATCTGGGGTCGGCTGCAAATGCGATGGGGCATAAGATTGGGCCGGGCGGCGATCCGGGGACGAAGACGGATGTTTCGATTATCGGCGTGGCGCGGGATACGAAGTATGAGGGCATGCGGGACCGCTTGCCCGATATTGTGTATGAGCCGTATGAACAGATGGACTTTGTGCTGGGGCTGACCTGCTATGTGAGGACGGTGGGAGACCCCAACCGGATGTTTGCGGCGCTGCGGAAGGCGGTGCGCGACGTCGATCCGAACCTGCCGGTAAGCGACATGAAGACGATGGAGAAGCAGCTTGAATATTCGCTGGTGACGGACCGGCTGGTGGCGAGTTTGTCCGCCGCATTCGGGCTGCTGGCGACGGTGCTGGCGGGCATTGGGCTGTATGGGGTGATGGCGTATCTGGTGGCGCGGCGCACGCGCGAAATTGGCATCCGGATGGCGTTGGGCGCGGTGCCCGGGCATGTGCTCTGGCTGATTATGCGCGAGGTGCTGGTGCTGGTTGCGGTGGGTGTGGCGATTGCGATTCCGGCGGCTTACTGGCTGACGCAACTGGTGAGCGCGCAGCTTTACGGCATCACGCCAAACGATCCGCTTTCGATTGCGGCGGCGACAGTGGGGATTGCGGGCGTGGCGGCGATGGCGGGGTACTTGCCGGCGCGGCGCGCGACGCGGATCGATCCGATGAACGCGTTGCGTTACGAGTGAGAGCCGCGCTTATTTCGGGACTGAGATGGTGATGTTGCGATACTTCATGCCGCCGGTGTGATCGCCTTGGATATAGAGTGAGTTGGGTTCGCCTTCGTGCGAATCGAGCGCGCCGCCGGTGATGCCGGGGATTTCGAGATTGTCCATGGTAGTGATGCCATCGCGGACTACGGTGACATGGCGGCCGATGAGCGTGACGTCGAGAGTTTCCCATTCGCCCGGACGCGCTTTCACTTCTTTGGTGGGCGCGAGAAAGCCATAGATGCTGCCCATGCCGTTGGTGATGGGGTTATGGCCGGCGGGCTCATATTCCACTTGAAATTCATAACGGCCGCGCAGGTAAACGCCGCTGTTGCCGTCCTTGGGGCAGTTGTATTCCAGGTGCAGTTTGAAATCTTGAAACTTGCGCGTGGTGCGGATGTTGGCGCCGGGCGCTTCATTGACTAACTCGCCGTTAATGGCTTTGTAGTGATTTTCGGGTGGCTTGCCTTGTTCGGTTACCAGCGGCTCCCAGCCGGTGAGATCGTGGCCGTTGAAGAGAGCTGTGGGCGTGGTCCAGGCGGTGGGGGCTTTACGGTCCAGCTTGGGCGCGCGATCTCCAGTGAGCTTGCCGACGGTGCCGTCTTCGCGTGTTTGCGTGCCGGCGAGTTTGGCTCCTTTCGCGGTGATGTCCCAGGTCATTTCGATGGATTTGCCGAAGTGTTCCGTGCTGGTGAAAGTGAGGTGGTTACCTTGCAGTTTGGTGTCCCGGACCGGGTGGACGCTGGCGACGCGGCTTACCACACGAACTTCGCCGGTGGGTGACACCTCCATCCATGAGGGATAGGTAAGGCCGGCAGCGGTGATGGTAAGATCCCACCGGCCGGTGAGGGGTGAGGCGGCGGGCAGGGCGGCGGCGGTGGCGAGAAGAAGGAGGGCGAAGGTTTTCATTCGGCCTCATTGTATAAGAATGGCGTCGACCAGTGCTTCGAAAGTCATGACGCGGTGGGCTTTGGCGAGGATGGCGGGGACGGCGTTGGGCACGGCGATTTTATGGCCGCAGGCATCGAGCAAGCCGTGATCGTTTTCGCCGTCGCCGATGCCGGCTACGTGTTCAAGAGCAATGCCGGTGGGCTCAAGAGCGGCGCGCAGGCCGGAGCCTTTATCCATACCGGCGGGCAGGACCATGACGGAATCCTGATTGAAGATGAGGTGGAGTTTGAGACCTGAGGACTGAATGGCGGCTTCGATTTTTTGGCTGTGAATGGCCCAGGTATCGAGGATGACGCGGCGCGCGGGGAGGGGGGAGACGCCCCGGCGGCGGAGGTCGTCGATGAAGGATCGCGGAGGTGGATCGGCGAGGAGGCGCTCGGTGCGCGTTGCGGGATTGTAGAGCACGGCGCCATTTTCGAGCACGAGCATATCGAAGCGATGGAGTTCGGGGAAGACGGGCGCGAGGTCTTCGAGGCCGCGGCCGGTGTTGAGGATGAGCAGGCGGCCGGAGGCGCGGAAGCGTTCCATGGCACGCAGGTTGGTATCGGAAACGAAGCCGAATTCGGCGATGGTGTCGTCGTAATCTGTGGCGATGGCGCGGATGCGATTCACTTAATGCATGACCCAGCCGCCATCCACATTGATGGTCTGGCCGGTGAGGCCGTCGCTCAACTCGGAGGCGAGGAAGAGGCACGTGCGCGCGATATCGAGCGGGAGCAGGCGGCGCTTGAGGCTTTGCTGGCTCATGATTTCGCGGAGAGCGTCTTCGGTCTGCACGGCCTTTTCGGCTTCGACGAGAATGGCGCCGGGGGTGATGCAATTCACGTGGACGTTGTGGGGACCGGCTTCGCGAGCGGCGGAACGCGTGAGGCCGATGACACCGCCCTTCGAGGCAACGTAATGCGAAAGGTTCGCCATGCCGAGATGGAAGGTGACGGACGACATGTTCACGATTTTGCCCGCGCCGCGCTCAAGCATGCCGGGGAGTATGGCCTTGGTGAGAAGGAAGACGCTCTTGAGATTCACGGCCTGCATGTGGTCCCATTCCTCTTCCGTGGTTTCAAGAAGCGGCTTGCGGGGATAGATGCCGGCGTTGTTGATAAGGATATCGACGGGCCCAGGTCATGAGTGAGGGCCTGGACGGCGGCGGCGCTGCTGACATCGCAGGTGCAAGGCGCGCGCGTTGAGAGATTGCGCGACAGCGGTGTTGCGCGGGGCCATCGCGATCCACCAGGACCAGGTTCGCGCCCTGTTCGGCAAACAGGCGGGCTACGCCTTCGCCAATGCCGGTGGCGGAACCGGTGATGAGTGCGGTCTTACCTTTCAGAAGCATATACGCCTTCCATCGAACCACATTCCCGAAGCAAGCTTTTGTTAAACTCAAGCGAAACTTTTGAGCACCGATAAAAGCTTTACGGTTGGGTGGCTTGACCGTTTTCGCTATTTTCTGTTAGCTCCCGACCCGGGCTTGCAGCAATTGAAACATGCCGCGAAGACCGTGGTGGCCGTGGTGATTGCGCTGGAAGCGTTTCGATTTTTGCATTCGCAGGCTGCGCTGTATGCGGGGATGAGCGCGGGCTTTCTGATGCAATCGACAGCGGGCGCCACGCGGCGGACGCGGCAGATCAGCATGGCCGCGATGGGCGTGGCGTCGACGATTGCGGTGGGGTTGGGGAGCGAACTTTCAGGGCGGCAAGTGGCCAAAGAAGCACTGCTGGTGGCGGCGGCGTTCGGGGCGTTTTACGTGCGCCGGTTTATTCCGGGGAAGGCCATGTTCCCGATGTTCGCGTTTGTGCTGGCGCTGCTGGCCACGGTGCAGCCGGGTGGGGCGGGCAGCGCGCTGCCGATGATGCTGGCGGTGTTTGGGGGATTCGCGTCGGCGTATTCGATTTATTTTTATTTACTGCCGGATGAATCGTTGCGGGCGTTCCGTCATGCCGCGGATTTGTTTCTGTTCCGGCTGCGCCATGCGCGGCGCAACCCGGGGAATGAGCAGAACGATCTGCGCGCGATGCACAAGGCGGTGGCGTTCGAAGAAGAGGAAATGGAGACGCTGGGGGCGCTGGCGCCGGTGCACTGCGAGGCGTTGATGACGAACCAATACGAAGCGCTGCAGGTGCTGATTGTGCTGTTCGATGTAGAGCGGCATTCGGCGGAGGGCGGCGGGAAAAGCGCAGCGCAGGAAGCTGCGGCGAAGTTGTCTCGCGAGTATCTGGCCGCGGTATCGCGAGAGCTGCGGCGGGTTCGGGAGTTGATGGACGCGTGACGGACGGCTACCTGAATCGCTTTAGCGAGACGACGCGGACGGCCATGCGGGCGGCTGTTGCGGCGTTGCTTGCGATTGTGATTTCGCCTCTGGTGACGGCGGAGAAGCCTTACTGGACCATTCTGATTGCGGTGGTGGTGATCAACGACACTTGGGGGTCAAGCCTGCGCAAGACGTGGCACCGCGTGGGGATGACGGGCGCGGGATGCGTGGCGGGGTGGGCGCTGCATTTCGTATCGGACGGGAAGCTGGCGCTGGAGCGGGCGCTGCTGATGCTGGCGATTTTTCTGGCGGCATATTTCCGGAAGAGCTCCTACCCGTGGATGACTTTTTTCATTACGGTGTACGTGGCGTTTTTGTTTACGGTGCTAGGGCAATGGTCGGCAAGCCTGATGCTGGTGAGGCTGGAAGATACGGTGCTGGGTGGGGCGATTGCGATTGCGGCGTCGCTAATTGTGCCGGCGCCGCGTGTGGCACGGCGCATGGAAGAAGAGCTGGCGGGATTTTGGCGGAGCTGCCGCGAGCAGGTGGAGCAGGGCTTTGAAATTCTAGCCCAGCCGGGGAAGGTGGAAGGCGATTGGAAGGAGAGCCGGCGTGAGTTGTTGCGGCAGGCGGAGCGGCTGCAGACGTCGGCGAGGGAGACGGATTACGAGACGTTTCTGCGGTTTCGTTCCATTCAGCGGAACCGGCGGATTCTGCGGAATACGGTGATGTTGAGCCATCAGGCGCTGGGTTTCAACCGGGTGGCGCGCCTGGGGCATGCAACGTTTCAGGATCTGGATTTTTTGCGGGAGACGACGCTGGCGCGGTTCGATGCGCTGCGTGAAGCCAAGCCGGAAATGGCGGGGCGGTGGGAAAAGGTGGTGTGGCCGGAGGAGACGGGGGAGCCGGCGGCATATTTCGGAAGCCGCATAGACCAATTATTGGCGGAAATATACCTGGACCTTTGAGAGGAATAGCTCCAAAGGGGCACCTCAGTTGTCGAATTGCCCATATTCGCGACATTGGAGCAGCGAGCGTTTGCACAACCGGATTGCGTTGCCCGGCTGCGCTATTTGCGTACGGCCGGAAGCAGGCGGCGCTTGCGGGCGCGGCAGATGCGTGTAGCGCTTACGGTGTTGGCGCTTGTGGGGGCCAATCAGCTGGGACGTTCACGGCCGGCGCCGCAGGTTTCGGTGGCGCGTGTGAGCCATGGCGCGGACGTACGGCCAAGTGGCGGCGATGGCGCTTGGGTGGTGGAACAGAACGAACGCCACACGCTCTATAGCAATGGCTTGACAGTCAGGCGCGATCATGAGACGCAAAGCGTGCCGCGGCGTTTTCATGCTTACCGGCGGGACACGCTGCAGCGCCTGGATGAAGTGTTTACAGCGCCCATCGGCATTGTTTTCCATACCACCGAGAGCCAGATTTTGCCCATGGAGCCGGCGCGCAATGGGGCGTTGCTGCGCAGCCGCGAGGATGTGCTGGACCATGCGCGGAATGGACGGCTTTATAACTATGCGATCGACCGCTTCGGGCAGGTTTCGGCGATTGTACCGGAAGGCCAGACTGCGCTGCACGCGGGACATTCCATATGGGCTTCGGGCGGGCAGGTGTGGGTGGATTTGAATGAAAGCTTTCTGGGCGTTTCGTTTGAAGCGGAGAGCGCTGAGCCGTTTCGCCCGACTACGGCGCAGGTTCATGCGGGCAAGCTGCTGACGGAAGTGCTGCGGAGCCGGTATGGGATTCCGGAGGCGAACTGCGTAACCCACGCGCAAGTTTCGGTGAACCCGGACAACATGCGAATTGGCTACCACACCGATTGGGGCAGCGCCTTCCCCTTTCGCGAACTGGGGCTAAGAGGCGGCTACGAACTGCCGGTGGCGGCGGTGACGATTTTCGGCTTCACGCACGACGACATTTTTCTGCAGGCGATCGGTAACCGGCCCTGGCCGGGGCTGGTTGCGGCAGACCAGGAGATTGCCAGCCAGGCTACGCGCCTGGGACTGGTTCCGCACGAATTTTCAGCACGATTACAACAACGCTATACAACCCTGAGGACACACAGACATGACTAAAGCAATTGGACTCGATATCGGCACCAGCCGCATTGTTACCGCTCGCCAAAGCGGCGAGGGATTCACTTACTCGACGGAACTGAACGCCTTTCTTCCCCTGCCCTATTCGAAGCTCACGCGCGCGGCGCTGGAGAAAGAGAATGTGCCGCACCGCGTGGATGGCGCGCAGATGGTGGTTTACGGCAATGAGAGCGAACGCTTCGCCAACATGTTTCATATGGAGACGCGGCGGCCGATGACGAACGGCGTTTTGAATCCCGACGAGCCGGAAGCGATTGCGGTGATGCAGCAGATTGTGGAGCGACTGATTCCGGCGGATGAGCGCGCGGGGACGCGGCTTTGTTTCAGCTTGCCGGGCGCGCCGATCGGTTCGCCGAACGATTTGACGTATCACGAAAAGACACTGCGGCAGGTGCTGGGCAACATGGGCTTTGACGTTGCGTGCGTGAATGAGGGGCTGGCGGTGGTGCTGGCGGACTTGGAAGATACGAATTTTACGGGGATCGGGATTAGCTGTGGAGGCGGGATGTGTAATGTTTCGCTTTCGTATCTTTCGATGCCGGTGTTCAGCTTCAGTGTGCCCAAGGGCGGCGACTTTATCGACCGCAGCGCGGCCAGCGTTTCGGGCGAGGGCGCCACAAGAATTCGCGCCATGAAAGAAGAGAAGTTTCACTTTAACGGGTACTTCGCCGACAAGGTGAACCAGGCGTTGACCGTGTATTACGACGACATGATACAGGCTGTGATTTCGGGATTGCGAAGCGTGTTGGCGGAAGCTCGCAATGTGCCGCGCCTGGACCGTGCGATTCCGATTGTGATTGCCGGCGGGAGTGCTTGCCCGAAGGGATTTCGCGAACGTTTTGAGACGCTGCTGGGGAAGACTCCGCTGCCGATTGCAATTTCAGAGATCAGAATGTCGCGCGACCCGTTGAATGCGACGGCCAAGGGCGCGTTGGTTTCGGCTTTGGCGGAAATGTAAGTGATAAGATCCGCTTCATGCGGATTCTGATATTTCTGCTGTGTGTTGCGTTGCCGGTTGTGGCGGCGGAGCGGGCTACGCTTCGCGGTAAGGTTCTGGATGCAACCGGCGCGCCGGTTGAGAATGCGACGGTACTGATTTATAAGGCCGGCGTGAAGACCGGTTACAGCACTTACTGCCCTACGTGTTATGTGGATTGCGGGAAACGCGTGAGCAGTGGGGTGGATGGTGAGTTTGTTCTAAGTGGTTTGAGCCCCGACTTACTATTCACGCTATTAGTGCTGCACGACGGGAATAAGACGGCGACGGTGGATAAGGCGGACCCTGCCAAGGGGGCTCTTGCGGCCGTGGCGTTGAAACCTTCCGCGCCGGTGGACGATGTTTCGCGTGTGCTGCGGGGGCGGGTGACGGACCTGCAAGGCAAGCCTTTGGCGAATGCCGTGGTTGAGCAGTTGGGCGTGTTTCTGCCATCGGGCGGTCAGCAATATGGCAGCCCTGCCTATGCCGATTCCATCGCTGTCAGCAATGACAAGGGCGAATTTGAGGTCGCGAACGATAAGCCGGCGACGAAGATGATTATTTCGATTGCGGCGCGCGGGATGGCTCCGAAGATTTTTACGGACGGCACCGGAGCGGATCGTAAGACGATGAGTGTGGCCGAAGGGGCTACGGTGCGTGGCCGTTTATTGACCGACGGAAAGCCTGTCGCGAACGCGGAAGTGGGGTTGATGTCGTACAGCAGGCGATCTGGCACCACGTATCCGGAGGTGAGGATCGGGACACAGGAAGACGGGACGTTTGCGATCACTAATGTTCCCGCCGGGAGAATCTGGGTTGCCTATCCGAAGATGGAATCGCTTGCCACGAGCGGGGTGGCGGGGCGCGCTGTCACGCTGGAGACGAAAGACAACGGTGAGGACGTGAACTTGGGCGACATTGCGCTTGCACCGGCCTACCGGTTGAGCGGGAAGGTGCTGCTGAGCGACGGCAAGCCGATTCCTGAAGGCATGCGGCTTAGCCTGAGTTCAGCCCTTGCTTGGGATTCGCAAACTGTGATGCCGGGGCCCGATGGGTGGTTCGAATTCAAGGGACTCGCGAGCGGCGTTTATTCGCTGAGCCCGGCTTTAAATGGCTATGGTTTAGCGGAAGGGTTTGAGCAGGAAGTGCTGGTGAATCGCGATCGGGAGACAATTCTCAGCCTGAAGCCGAGAACGCGTTAGCTGCCGAAGTTGACGATTTTCGCGAAGCTTTGCGGATCGAGACTGGCGCCACCGACGAGAGCGCCATCGATATCGGGCGCGCTCATGAGTTGCTTGCAGTTATCGGGCTTCACACTGCCGCCGTATAAAATGCGCAAGTTTTGCGCGGCCAGTTGGCCGAACTGCTGGGTGGCTTCGCGGCGCAATATGGCATGGGCTTCGGAGGCGATTTCGGGCGTGGCTACCTTACCCGTGCCGATGGCCCAAACGGGTTCGTAGGCGAGTAGAATTTTTTCGAACTGATCCGGCGCCAAGCCGCCGATGCCGCCCAGGAATTGATCTACGAGGATGGCTTCGGTGGAGCCCGATTCGCGCTCTTCGAGCTTCTCACCCACGCAAACGATGGGCGTGAGGCCGGCGTCGATAGCGGCGATGGTCTTGCGCAGAACGTCTTCTTCGGTCTCGTTGAAATATTGGCGGCGTTCGCTGTGCGCCACGATGACGTGCGTACAGCCGATGGCGTCGATCATATGGCCTGAGACCTCTCCGGTGACCGCGCCCTCCTTGCCCCAATACAGGTTCTGAGCACCGACGGCGATCTGTGTGCCCTGCGCTTCGGCGACGGCCGTGAGGCAGGTTCGGGAAGGGCGGACAGATCACAATCTCGCATGCCGTGGCGCTAGCGACCAATGGCTTGAATGCCTCAAAAAACGCGCGTGTTTCGTCGGGGGTCTTGTACATTTTCCAATTCCCCGCCATTACTTTGGTTCTCATAGAAGTTGTTGTAAGAAGCTGGTTCCGTTTTCGATTTTCACTCCGAAATTTTCGGCCACGGTCTGGCCGATGTCGGAGAGTGTGGCGCGTGTGCCGAGGTTGCTCGACTTCGCGGCGCTGTTGTAAGCAAGCAGCGGGACGTATTCGCGGCTGTGATCGGTCGAGGCGGTGGTGGGGTCGCAGCCGTGATCGGCGCAGAGGATGAGTAAGTCGGCCGGGAGCAGTTGTGGGAGGAATGAGCCGAGCCAGGTGTCGAAGGCTTCGAGCGCACCGGCATAGCCTTCGACATCGTTGCGATGGCCGTACTGCTGATCGAAATCGACCAGGTTGACGAAGATCAGGCCGCGTTCGAAATCGCTGAGCAGCTGAGCGGTTTGGGTCATGCCGTCGGCATTGCTTTTGGTTTTGGCATGATCGCGGATGCCGCGGCCAAGGAAGACATCGAAGATTTTGCCGACGCTGAAGACGGGGATTTTTGTATCGTCCAGGCGATCGAGCAGCATGCCCTTTGGTGGAGGGACGGCGTAATCGTGACGGTTGGCGGTGCGCACCCAGGCACCGGGTGAACCGATGAACGGCCGCGCGATGACACGGCCCACTTCGAAGGGGCCGCGCAGAATGTTGCGAGCCGTTTCGCAAATTTTGTACAACTCCCAAACGGGGATGACATCTTCGTGCGCGGCGATTTGGAAAACGCTGTCGGCGGAGGTGTAGACAATGGGGCTGCCGGTCCGCACGTGCTCTTCACCAAGCTCCGTGAGGATCTCCGTTCCCGACGCCGATTTGTTGCCGATGGCGGTGCGGGCGATGCGCTCTTCGAAAGGGTCCATTACTTCGCGCGGGAAGCCGTTCGGGAACAGGGGGAAGGGTTTCGCGAGATGGATGCCGGCCATTTCCCAATGGCCCGTGGTGGTGTCTTTGCCGGGCGAGGCGAGCGCGCAACGGCCGAAGGAGGCGCGCGGATTTTCGGCGGGCGGCACATGCGCGAGAGGCTTGAGATTGCCTAAGCCGAGCGAGGCGAGAACGGGCAAGCGCAAGGGACGCCGGCGATCAATGTTACCGAGCGTGTCGCTTGCCGGGTCGTCATGAAAGACAGTCGCGGCATCGGGCATGGCGCCTATGCCGACACTATCGAGAACAATCCAGATGACGCGCGTGAACACTCTTTCGAGGGTAACAGGCGGTGATAAAATTCGGGTACATGCAATCCCGCCGTAACTTCATCAGCAATGTCGCGACCGGACTCGCCGGGACGTTAGCCGCCGGAACTGTTTTGGGGGCGAACGAGCGCGTGCGCATGGGCATCATCGGCGCGGGCGATCGCGGGATGCAGGATGTTCGCGATGCGATGGCTTGCCCGAATGTGGAGTTAGTGGCGTTCAGCGATATCTATACGAAGCGTTTGGACGATGCGAAGGCTGTTGCGCCTGGCGCGAAGACGTTTTTGAATTATCGCGACATGCTGGACGATGCATCGCTGGACGCGGTGATTATCGCCACGCCGCAGCATTTGCATGCCGAACATTTTGTTGCATCGCTTGAGGCAGGCAAGCATGTATATCAAGAGAAGACGATGGCATTCACGGTGGAGCATGCCAAGCGAATGCGTGCCGCTTATGTGAAAGCACAGGAAGGCGGGAAGCACCGCGCGGTACAGATTGGGCATCAGGCGTGTTCTTCGGGGCAGGTGCTGGATGCGGGGAACTATCTTGCCAGCGGAAATTTGGGCAAGGTGACGGCGATTCACGCGCATATGTACCGGAACACGCCGCATGGGAAGCCGCAGTGGTCGCGGCCGGTGTATCCGGATATGAATGCCGAGAATATTTTGTGGAAGTCATTTCTGGGTGAGGCGCCGGCGCATGAGTTCGATGCGAACCGGTATCAGAACTGGCGCTTCTTCTGGGATTATTCGGGCGGCAACGTGTATGAGAATATGTGCCACCAGCTTGCCTTCTGGTACAAGACGATGGACCTGCAAATTCCGAAAGCCGTGAACATGACCGGCGGCATTTACTTGTGGAAGGACGGGCGGGAGGTGCCGGACACGATGAACGTTGCGATGGAGCATTCCGAAGAATTGCTGTTCACGTGGGATTCGGGATTTGGGAACAACGAACTGGGTGTGACGGAAGATGTACTGGGGACGGATGGCACCATTTCGAAATCGCAGCAGATACGCTTCACGCCGCAGAAAGTGAACCGGCCGGATGGGCGCGAAACCATGGGCGCCACGCCGACGGCGCCGCGCGCGCACATGCAGAATTTTGTCGATTGCGTGCGCAACGGGCGGCAGCCGAACTGCTCGTTCGAGACGGGGTATCGCGTGTCGATCGCGTGCCGGATGGCTGTCGAGAGTTACCGGCAGGGGCGCACGATGAAGTGGGACGCCACGAAAGAAGAGATTGTTTAAGTGGAGTTCGAATACACTCCAGAGCAGGTGCAGTTACGGCGTGCGGTGCGCGATTTCGCGACGCGTGAAATTCTGCCCCATGTGATGGAGTGGGACGAAGCGCAGCAGTTTCCCGCCGCGGTGGTGAAGAAGCTGGGTGAGCTTGGCTACATGGGGAGCATCTTTCCCGAAGAGCTTGGCGGAGCGGGGCTGGGGTATGTGGAGTACTCCATCATCATTGAGGAATTGGCGCGCGTGGATGGGAGCGTGGCGATTATTTTGGCCGCGCATACTTCGCTGTGCACGAACCATATTTTCAAGGCGGGAACGGAAGAACAGAAGCAGCATTATGTTCCGAAGCTGGCGTCGGGCGAATGGCTGGGCTGTTGGTCGCTGACGGAGCCGGAGGCTGGTTCGGATGCGGCGGGCACGCGTAGCACGGCGGTTCGCGAGGGTTCGGACTGGATTGTGAACGGGTCGAAAACGTTTACCACCAACGCGCACTATGCCGATGTTTGCGTGGGCATGGCGGTGACGGCGCGGGGCGCGCAGCAGCATGGCATTTCCGCATTCATCTTCGATAAAGATACGCCGGGGTATCGCACGGGCAAGAAAGAGAACAAGCTGGGCTTGCGCGCGAGCGCGACCGGTGAGGTGATCTTTACGAATTGCCGGCTGCCGGAGAACAAGCTGCTGGGGAAAGAAGGCGATGGCTTTATCGATAGCTTAAAGATTCTGGATGGCGGGCGCATTTCGATTTCGGCGCTTTCGATTGGGATGGCGCAGGGGGCGTTCGACGCGGCATTGAAGTATGCCAAGATTCGCAAACAGTTTGGACGCCCGATCAGTGAATTTCAAGCGATACAGAACAAGCTGGTGGATATGGCGACGGCGATCGATGCATCGCGGCTGCTGACGTATCGCGCGGCGACGATGCTGGATGCGGGGAAGCGCGTGACGAAGGAATCGGCGATGGCAAAGCTGTTCTCTTCGGAGGCCGCGGTGCGGATTGCGGATGAGGCGGTGCAGATCCACGGCGGCTATGGCTTCATCAAAGATTATCCGGTGGAGAAGTTCTATCGCGATGTGAAGCTGTGCACTATTGGCGAAGGCACCAGCGAGATACAGCGGCTGGTGATTGCGCGGCAGTTGTTGAAAGACTAGCCGTGTTTCCGCCGACGGACAAGCTGCTGGCGCGCGACGCACGGGCTTTAGCGAAAGCAGCTACGGCGGTGGAGCGGCATGACGCGCAGGCATTTGCTTTCATTCGCGAACATGCTGGCGCGGGTTTGATCTTGGGCGTGACGGGGCCGCCCGGTGCGGGCAAGAGCACGCTGGTGGATGCAATTGCGGAGCATCTACGCCGCGCCGCGAAGACCGTGGCGATACTGGCTGTGGACCCGAGCAGCAGGCAAACCGGCGGCGCTATTTTGGGCGACAGAATTCGCATGGCGCGGCACTATGCGGATGCCGGAATTTTTATACGGTCGATGGCGACGCGCGGTGAAATGGGCGGCTTGGCGCAGACGACGGAGGCGATGGCAAAGCTGTTTCGCGCGGCTGGTTTCGATTACATCGTGATTGAAACAGTGGGCGTGGGGCAGGATGAGATTGCGGTGGCGGGCGTGGCGGATGTGACGGCGGTGGTGCTGGTGCCGGGCATGGGCGACGATGTGCAAGCCATCAAGGCCGGCATCATGGAAGTGGCCGATCTGTTCGTGATCAACAAAGCGGACCATGCGGGCGCGGAGCAGACGGAGCGCGAGGTACGGGCGATGCTGTCGTTGACGCCAAGCGGGGTGCAGCCTGCCATTGTGAAGACTGTGGCGACCGATGGTGTGGGCATTGCCGAGCTGCTGGAAGCGGTGGAAAGCGTGCCCCGGCGGGTTGCGGTGGCGAAGGAGAAGTTCCGCATCGATCATTTGGGGATCGCCGTGAACTCGCTGGCGAAAGCGGAGAAGTTTTATGAGCAGCTTGGGCTGCGTGTTGAATCGCGTGAGACGGTGGCGACGGAGCGCGTGAACGTGGCGATGTTGCCGGTGGGCGAATCGCGCGTTGAGTTGCTGGAGGCGACGGATGGCGAATCTGCCATCGCGAAGTTTATCGCCAAGCGGGGTGAAGGTCTGCATCATGTGGCGTTGCGCGTGGCGGACCTGGACGCAGCGGCGGAACGTTTGCGCTTGGCGGGCGCGCGTTTGTTGAATGAGCCCCGGCAGGGCGCGGGCGGGCATGTTTATGTGTTCGTGCATCCTGGCAGCACCGGTGGCGTACTATGGGAACTTATTCAGGAATAGGAGCACTTTTGCAGCAGCAAGCAACGATTGGAATCATCGGTGGAAGCGGTTTGTATTCCATGCCGGGCTTCACGGCGGAAAAGGAAGTGAAGCTGGAGACACCGTTCGGCGCGCCTTCGGACCCTTACATTTTGGGCACGCTGGCGGGCAAGCAGGTGGCGTTTTTAGCGCGGCATGGACGTGGGCACCGGCTCTCACCTTCGGAGCTGAATTTTCGCGCGAACATTTTCGGCATGAAGCTGTTGGGCGTGGAGCGCATTGTGTCGTTGAGCGCGGTGGGGTCGTTAAAGGAAGAGCATAAGCCGCTCGATTTTGTAATTCCCGATCAATTTTTCGATCGTACGCGCGGGCGCATTTCTACGTTCTTCGGCGAGGGGCTGGTGGCGCATGTAAGCTTTGCGGACCCTGTCTGCGGAGAGCTTGCAAGCGTGGTGGACGTGGCTTGCGGCCAAGCGGGCGTGACGGCAAAGCAGGGTGGCACATACTTGTGCATGGAAGGCCCGGCGTTTTCGACGAAGGCTGAAAGCAACGTCTACCGGTCATGGGGCTTCGACGTGATTGGCATGACGAACCTGCAGGAGGCGAAGTTGGCGCGCGAGGCGGAGATCTGCTACGTGACGGTGGCGATGGTGACGGATTACGATTGCTGGCACGAGGAGCACGCGTCGGTGACGGTGACGGATATTTTGGCGAATCTGCAGCAGAATGCGTCGAATGCGTGCAGGGTTGTGGCTGAGGCGGTGGCGCGCATTCCGGCCACGCGCGGCTGCAAGTGTGGCAGCGCGCTGGCCCATGCGTTGATTACGGATAGGAAGATAGTGCCGCCCGAGACGCTCGCCAAGCTGGAGCCGATTGTTGGCAAGTATTTCGTGTAGAGAACGCGCGGACGCTCTGCTGGACGGCATATTGGCCGGCTCCGCGCCGGATTTGGAACTGGCGAAGGGCTTGGCGAAGGACGATTGTTCGGAGGCGCTTTTCCGGATTGTTGTGGAAGGTCTGGCGGACCGTTTCGAGCCGGGATTGTGCGAAGCTTACGCGGAACTTTTCAGCGAAGTGATTGCCGCGAGTGTGCCGGGCTTCGATGCGGCGGAGTTGTTGGCTCGCTACCAAAGAGTTCGTGTTCCGCGAGTTTGCAGGCTGGAACCGGAGCGCGTGTTTGTGCTTTCGCGCGTGACTTTGGGCGCGGATATCGCAGTGACTAGCGTGCTGCTGGATGCGGCCAAGCAGCGCTTTCCCAAGGCGCGCATCACGCTGGTGGGCAGCGCGAAGATTGCCGAGCTTTGGGCGGGCGATGCGCGTGTGGATCATCTTGCGGCGCCTTACCCGAGGAGCGGGCAACTGGCGGACAGGCTGCGCGTGAGCTTCACGCTGCGGGAACTGCTGGCGCGGCAAGGCAGCATTGTGCTGGACCCGGATTCGCGTTTGACACAACTGGGGCTGGTGCCGGTGTGCGGGGAGGAGAACTACTTTTTCTTCGAGAGCCGCGCCGCCGGTGGAGACACCGAGGCGAGTTTGCCGGAGCTTGCGCAGCGTTGGTGCGCGGCGGTGCTGGGGGTGGATGCCGCATCGCCCTATCTGGCGCTTACGGGCAAACCTGCTGCTGTCGACGACGGGATTACCGTGAGCTTCGGAGTGGGAGAGAACCCGGCGAAAAAGTTGGGGGCTAATTTTGAGGCGGGACTTTTGAGCGGTCTAAAAGGCAAGGTTACAATCGATGCGGGCGCGGGCGGCGAAGAAGCGGAGCGTGTGCGCAGGGCGGTGGACGCGTCAGGCGTGGAAGCGGAAATTTTAACCGGCAGCTTCGCCGAATTCGCGTCATGCATAGCGGGCAGCAGTTTGTATGTGGGCTACGATTCCGCGGGTCAGCATGCGGCTGCGGCTTTGGGAGTGCCTCTGGTGACAGTCTTCGCGGGCCATGTTTCCGATCGCATGTTTCAACGTTGGAAGCCTACCGGACGCGGGCGCATTGCGACTGTGAATGCGGAAGGGCTTACGCCGGAACGGGCGCTGGAGGAAGCGCTTGCGGCCGTGCAGCGCGTTAGAACACCTTGATGCGCAGGTACTTTTGCGGGTTCAGGCGAAAATCGTGCACGAACGCGCGCGTTTCGCGGCTTGAGCCGGCGTACTGCTCATAAAACTGCGAAGTGTTCAGGAGTTGCGCCAACTGGCCGTTGCCGCGCGTTAGCTCGTCATAGGTGGCGTTCAAATTTTGCAAGGTGGCGAGCGCGTTCGCATACTGCTCATCGCTCGACATCACGGGTGAGGCTCTAAAATCCTGAACGGACTTGCGGAACTTCTTAATGCTGGCGAGCGCGGTATCGTATTGCGAAGAATCCTTCAGCATCTGGCCGTACTGGCCTTTGCCGCTTTCAATTTCGGCCAACATTTTATCCGCATCCAGCAGCGGCTTGCGTAGCTGGTTGTAGAGTTCCTGGCCGTAGATGGCCTTGCCGATATCGCTTTTCGGCCCGCCGTAGCGCATCACCGCGTCTTGAACTCCCTTAATGTCGTCGCGCACTTTGTTGTAGAAATCCTCACCCTGCACCAGCGAGCCGAGTGGCGTGGCGGGATTTTCGATCTGGTCCAGCAGATCGCTAGCGCGCTTGAGAGTGGCGGAGACGGAGGCGATCAAATCGGCAGGATCGAAGTTGGGCGCGGGCGGCATGCGGCGCAGCTCTTCACCGGCCATGATGCTGCGGGTGCTGCGGCCGCGCTTGATGTTGATGTACTTATCACCCACCAGATTGTCGGCGGTAATTTCGGTTCTGGAATCGTCTGGAATGGAGCGGAGGAAATTCTTTTGAACTTTCATGTCCACTTCCACGGTACGGTCGGGGTCTTTGGAATCGGTGAGGCGAACGGCCTTCACTTCGCCCACTTTGATGCCATCCAGTTGCACGTCGGCGGTGCGGACCAAGCCGCTGCCATCGTCAAAATATGTACGGATTACCACCATGCGGTGGATGAGCTCCTGACCGCTGCCGGTGAGCAGGAAGACGAGCGTGAGCGCGATGAAGAAGGCCACGGCGATAAGGGCCGTGACGCGCGCGGGCGCATAAGGGCTGACGGTTACGGTGCGAATTTCTGCTTCGGTTTCCGGCGCCTTGTCTTCCAGTGTTTCGGGTTCGGCCACTAGCCCTCCTTGAAACCGAGTGTAACAAGGCCAAGCCTAGGGAAAACGTTGTGGATCGAGTGGCCGGTGAAGCGTACTCTAAAAGCTTGCATGATGAAACGCAAGCTCCCGATCGGAGCCGAACTCGACCCTGCCGGCGGAGTGCACTTCCGCATTTGGGCACCCAAGCGCACTTCGGTGCGAATCGTTCTGGAGGATGGACCAGGCGCGCCGGCGACACAGGAATTGAAAGCTGAGCCCGGTGGATATTTTGCGGGCACGTTGAGGCTGGCGGCGGCCGGCACCGCTTACCGTTTCGAGGTGGATGACGATGGCGGGCGCTATCCGGACCCGGCGTCGCGCTTTCAACCGGATGGTCCGAGTGGACCTTCGCGCGTGGTGGACCCCGACGCCTTTGCATGGAGCGATGCAAAGTGGAAAGGCGTGAAGATTGAGGGCCAGGTGCTGTATGAAATGCACGTGGGCACGTTCACACGCGAAGGCAACTGGAGGGCGGCGGAAGACCAGTTGGAAGAGTTGGCGGCGACGGGCATTACAGTGCTTGAGATTATGCCGCTGGCGGATTTTCCGGGCCGCTTTGGATGGGGTTACGATGGCGTGGATCTGTTCGCGCCGACGTGGCTTTACGGTGAGCCGGATGACTTGCGAAGGTTCATCGACAAGGCGCACTCTTTTGGGTTGGGCGTGATTCTGGACGTGGTCTATAACCACTTCGGGCCCGATGGCAATTACCTTCGCAGCTATGCGGACGATTACTTTACCGATAAGTACATCAACGATTGGGGCGAGCCGATTAACTTCGATGGGAAGAACAATGGCCCCGTGCGCGAGTTCTTTCTAGCGAATGTGAAGTATTGGATGGAAGAGTTTCACTTCGATGGCATGCGCCTGGATGCGACGCAGCAGATCTTCGACGATTCGCCGGTGCATATCTTGCGAGAGATTACCGATTGCGTTCGCAAGCATGCAAATGGACGCGACACGATTGTGATTGCGGAGAATGAGCCGCAGGATGCCAAGCTGATCCGGCCCATTGCGGAGGGCGGGTATGGCATGGATGGCCTGTGGAACGATGACTTCCATCATTCGTCCGTGGTGGTGCTGACCGGGCGGAACGAGGCCTATTACACGGACTATCTGGGCAAGCCGCAGGAGTTTATTTCGGCGGCGAAGTACGGCTATTTGTATCAGGGGCAATGGTACAAGTGGCAGAGCGCGCGACGCGGCACATCGTCATTGAATGAGAAGCCGGCGGCGTTCGTGACGTTTTTTCAGAATCACGATCAGGTGGCCAATACGCTGCGTGGTGAACGCGCAGACCGTTTGGGCGCGGTGGGAAAGTATAAGGCCATGACGGCGCTGCTGCTGCTGGGGCCGGGCACGCCGATGCTGTTTCAAGGGCAGGAGTTCGCGGCATCGACACCGTTTTTATTTTTCTGCGATCACAAGGCCGAGCTATCGAAAAAAGTGCGTGAAGGGCGCGGCAAGTTCCTGAGCCAGTTTCGCAGCCTGGCGATACCGGAAGTGCAATCCGTAATTCCCGACCCTGGGAATCCATCGACATTCGAGATGTGCAAGCTGGATTTTTCAGAGCGGCAGAAGAACGCGGCTTATTACAACATGCACAAAGATCTGATGCGGCTACGGCGGGAAGATGCGGTATTCCGCATGCAACAAAAACGTGGCGTGGATGGAGCGGTGTTGAGCGATGAGGCATTCGTGCTGCGGTATTTCGGTGGGGAGCATGGCGACCGGTTGTTGCTGATTAATTTCGGGCGGGATCTGCATTTAGATCCGGCTCCCGAACCGTTGCTTGCGCCGCCGGCAAATCGCGAATGGCGCATCATGTGGAGCAGCGAAGACCCCCGCTATCACGGCTACGGAACATTTCCGCCGGATTCGAAAGACAACTGGCGCTTTCCGGGTTATGCCGCGGTGGCGCTGACGAGCGAACCCGCGCCCATGGAGAATAAACAGTGAACGATTTGATTCGAGTTTTACCGGGCCGCGAACTGCGGGATTTCGAAACCGACCCTCACCTTTCGCAGGAGTGGCTGGTGACGAATGGCCTGGGCGGTTACGCCAGCGGCACGGTAGTGGGTCCATTGACAAGGCGCTATCATGGGCTGCTGATTTCCGCGCTGCCGAACCCGCTGGGGCGCATGATGATGCTGAACGCGCTCTCTGAGCGCATCAGGCTGCCGAGCAAGAAAGTGTACTTCAACGGGCCGCGGGAGTTGACCGGATCACAGGTGGAGAGCACGATGCAGGCGCAGGAATTTCGCCTGGAAGCGGGGCTGCCGGTGTGGACGTACCGCGTGGAAGATGTGGTGATTGAGAAGCGCATTCTGCTGCCGCACCGGCAGAATACGGTACACGTCACTTACAAGCTGCTGGAAGGGAACGGGACGGTGCGGCTGGGGCTGCGGCCGGCGGTACATTTTCGTTCGCACGATGCCTTCGTGAGCACGCCGCTTTCGGAAAAGTTCACGCTGACGGTGGTGGATGAAGGTTACGAAGTGTGCGGGTCCGGCGCGGGCGTGCCGCTGCTGCGCATGCATTGCGAACCTTCGACGGCGTTCACATTCGACCGCAAGACGATTCCGAATATTCTGTTCCGGACCGAAGAGCGGCGCGGTTATGCAAGCCAGGGCGCGATGTGGAGCCCGGGATATTTTCGCGCGGATCTGGAGCATGGCGCGACTGTTACTTTCGTGGCTTCGACAGAGACGTGGGAGACAGTGCGGGCGCTTTCGATTGCGGAGGCGCAGGAGCGGGAACTGGTGCGCAGGCGCGCCATGATGAGCGAGGCGCATCCTGAAGTGAGGACGGGTGCTCCGGGTGAATTGGTGTTCGCGGCGGACCAGTTCATCATGACGCCGGTGGGGCGCGTGGAAGACCTGGCCCGCGCGCATGCACAGGGGGACGAATTGCGCAGCGTGATTGCAGGCTACCACTGGTTTACCGATTGGGGCCGCGACACGATGATCAGCCTGGAAGGGCTGACGCTTACGACGGGGCGCTATAACCAGGCGGGTTGGATTCTGCGGACGTTTGCGCATTACGTGCGCGACGGGCTGATTCCCAACATGTTTCCGGAAGGAGAGAAGAACGGCCTGTACCATACGGCGGATGCGAGCTTGTGGTTCTTCCACGCGCTGTCACGCTATGTGCAGGCGTCGCGGGATGAGAGCACGCTGCGGCTGGTGCTGCCGAAGCTTCTGGAAATTGCGAATAAACATCTGGAAGGCACGCGCTTCGGCATTCACGTAGACCATGCGGACGGCTTGTTGGTGCAGGGCGCGGAAGGCTATCAACTGACCTGGATGGATGCCAAGGTGGACGATTGGGTGGTCACGCCGCGGCGCGGTAAAGCGGTTGAGATCAACGCGCTTTGGTACAACGCCCTGATGCTGTTATCGGAATGGATGGGCGATTTTTACGGCGAAGCATCGGCCAGGCCGTTCGCGGAACATGCTGCAAAGGCGCGGGAGAGTTTCAACCGGCGGTTCTGGAACGAAGAGACAGGCCACTTGTTCGACCTGGTGGACCAGGAGGGCGGCGGGAACGATCCGGCATGCCGGCCAAACCAGGTGTTTGCCATTGCCCTGCCCCACGCCGTGTTGGACCGTGAGCGATGGGAACCGGTGATGGATCATGTTACGCGTAAGTTACTAACTCCGGTGGGGCTGCGCTCGCTATCTCCGGACGATAAAGATTACAAGGCCCGTTACGATGGCGATTTGCGCTCTCGCGATGCGGCCTATCATCAGGGCACTGTCTGGGGCTGGTTGATTGGGCCTTATGTGGACGCCTGGCTGAAGTTGAACCCTGCGAAGCTTGTGGAAGCGCGAGGATTTTTGACTGGCTTTTTTAAGCATCTGGACGAGGCCTGCGTAGGTTCCATTAGTGAAGTATTCGACGCCGAGGAACCGCATACGCCGCGCGCCTGTATTGCGCAGGCATGGAGCGTGGCGGAAGTATTGCGGTGCTGGGCCCTTACTTCGTCTGCAGAAACTAAGTAATCTGCGATAAAGTAATTCGAGCCATGCTTGGATTATTGGAAATATTCTACGCACCCGCAAAAGTCTTCGATCGCGTTCGCGAACGCGGTATGTGGTTTCCCGCATTTTTAGCAGTCATCGTGCTGGCGGTGCTGGCAAGCTATGTTGTGGTCCGCGGAATGGGGTTAGAAAACATCATTCGCCAGCAGATGGCGAGTAACCCGCGCGCGATGGAGCAGATGGGGCCCGACGGAATTGCCAAAGCCGCGAACAGTCCGGTGGCGATGGCGATGGCGTACGGTGCGCCGCTGGTGTTCACGCCAATTGTGCTGCTGGCGGTTGCCGGGCTGTTCGCTGCGGGCCTTTCGCTAACCGGTTCGAAGCTGCGATTCGCGCAGGTACTGGGTGCAACCAGTTATGCCTGGTGGCCGTTTTCTGTGCTAACCACGTTGATGTCGGCGTTGATTGTGAGCGTGGCCTCGAACAAAGAAGACCTGAATGTCCGAAATTTAATCGCGACGAATGCAGGCGCGTTTCTGGACCCCGCGACGACCAACAAAGCGGTGTATGCATTCGCGTCGTCGATAGATCTGCTGAGCTTCGGCTTGATTGGATTTCTGGCATACGGGTTGGCGCGGGTGAGCGGCCGGACGTTCGGCTCCTGCCTGGGAATTGTGGGCGGCCTGTGGTTGATTTACGTGCTGGGGAAGACGGGGCTGGCAGCGGTCAGTGGACGTTAGTTACCGGTTATGGTTTGACAAGCACGCGGCTCGCTCTTTACACTCATGGTTTAGCAGGGTAAAGGCGCACCGTGATGACGAAAGGAATCGCCGGGCTTCATTCGCACCATAGGTTACGAAGAGGAGGTGCGCTTTCTCGAGTAGCGTAACGGCCACCAGGCCCAACGCGGTTCTCTCGTTTTTGCGTGCTTTTTGCACTAGGCTCCCTCACGGCCTTTTTTCCATAGTTTTCCCTGACGATTGCCGGATTTGTCATCGTTCCTTAACCGGATGGACACGGGTTCCGGTTTGCGCGGAGTGTTTGGATGCGCCGAAGCCTTTTTCAGCGGACCACTTTTGCGTAAGTTGCGGGACGCCGTTCCGGAACGAATTTCCATTGGATGACCAGGGCCGCTGCGGTCTATGCAGGCAGGGGCTGCGCGGCTTCGATAAGGCTTACTGCTATGGCGAATACGATGGGCCGCTGCGTGAGCTGATTCACCTGTTCAAGTATCGTGGCATGAAGCCGGTCGGTGTGAGGCTGGCGCGGTATTTGCCGAGCGCCTTGCCGACCGATTTGCAGATCGATGTGGTGGTGCCGGTGCCGCTCGATTGGCGCAAGCAGTGGAAGCGCGGGTTCAATCAGGCAGAGGTGCTGGCGGCGCATGTGGCTAAGCGGCGCGGTTGGAGTTTAAAACGGGCGCTTCGCCGAAGCCGCAGTATAGAGCATCAGGCTTCTCTTTCGAATACGCAACGCCGCCTGAATGTGGAGCGTGCATTTCGCGCGGCGGGCCGCATGGATGGACTGCGAATTTTGTTGGTGGACGATGTGATGACGACAGGCGCGACCGCTCGCGCTTGTGCACTGGCTTTGAAGCGGGCAGGCGCGAAGAGTGTAACGCTTCTGACCTTGGCACGTGTGGATCGCCGGCTGGCAGCACCTTCCGGCAATAACTTACATAGGAGCAGCGAATAAATGGTTTCGACGACAAGATTGCAGAAGCCTGTACTGGTTCTGAATGCGAGCTATGAGCCGATCAACGTGTGCGCGGCGCGACGGGCGCTGGTGCTGGTGCTGAAAGGCCTTGCTTCCACAGAGGAGATCAGCCCGTTTCTGGTTCATTCTTCTCGGCGGGCAATGAAGGTGCCTTCCGTGATCAGGCTGCTGGAATACCGGCGCATTCCGCACCAGACGCGCGCGCTGAGCCGGAAGAATATCCTGATGCGCGACCGGTATACGTGCCAGTATTGCCACAAGACGCTGCCGTCGTCTGAGATGACGCTGGACCATGTGATTCCGCGTTCGCGCGCGGGAGAAACGGCTTGGGAAAATCTGGTGGCGTGCTGCCACCAGTGCAACAACAGGAAAGGCTGCCGCACGCCCGAAGAGGCGGGAATGAAGCTGAGCAGGCCGCCCAGGCCGTTCAGTCTGCATACCAGCAGGCACTTGATGCGCCTGCTGGGCAAGAGCGATGAGCAGTGGCGGAAGTATCTGTTTTATTAAAGAACGCGCAGATCGCGGCCGGTCATTTGTTTCGGTTGTTCCACGCCCAACACGCCCAGGATGGTAGGGGCGATGTCTTGTAGCGCGCCGGTTTGGTTCAGCTTGTATTGGCTGTCGTCCACCAACAGGAACGGAACCGGGTTGGTGGTGTGGTACGTATGTGGGCCGCCGGTTGCGGGGTCGATCATCATTTCCGCATTGCCATGATCGGCTGTAATGATCCAGCTGAAGTTCTTCTGGCGAAGCGCGGCATAAAGGCCGGCCAGGCATGCGTCGACAGCCTCGACGGCTTTCACCGTTGGCGCCATCTGGCCTGAGTGGCCCACCATATCGGCGTTGGCGAAGTTCATCACGATCACGTCGAAGCTGTCCGATTCAATCTGCTTTCTGGTGAGATCGAGAATGCCTTCGGCGCTCATCTCCGGCTTTAAATCGTAAGTGGCCACTTTCGGGGACGCCACCATCTGACGCTCTTCGCCGGCGTAAGGCTTCTCTACACCGCCATTGAAGAAGTAAGTGACGTGCGCATACTTTTCAGTCTCGGCGACCCGCAGGTTGGCCCAGTTCATTTGTGCGAACACATTCGCCAGAATGTTATCGGGATGCTCTTTCGGCAGCACGAAGGGTACGGCGAAGCTCTTATCGTATTGGGTGAGCGTGACATAATTCCGGTTGCGCTTCGAGAGCACTTCGGTCATCTCGCGCGCGCGGTCGGCACGATAGTTGAAGAAGACGATGGAATCGTCTTCATGGATGAGGCCCACGGGTTCGCTCGCCTGATCCACGATGGTGATGGGCTCGATGAACTCATCGGTGACGCCGTGTTCATAGGATTGCTTGAGCGCCTGAACGGGGTCGGTGGCCTTGACGCCTTCGCCGGCGACCATGGCTTTGTAGGCGCGGTCGATGCGGTCCCAGCGCTTGTCCCGATCCATGGCGTAGTAGCGGCCCGACAGCGAGGCGATCTTGCCGATTCCGTATTCATCGATCTTGCGCTGCAGCTCTTCAATGAAGCCGGCGCCTGTGTTGGGGCCGGTATCGCGGCCATCGATGAACGCGTGGATGAACACCTGACCCACTTTCTGCTGCTTGGCCATGCGGAGCAGAGCATACAGGTGGTTGGTGGAGGAATGGACGCCGCCCGAACTGACCAGGCCCAGGATGTGGACGCGCGGGTGCTGCATGGCCGTGACCAGTTCCGGGTTGTGGAAAAACGTGCCTTCTTCAATCATCAGATCCAGGCGCGTGACGTCCATGTGGACAACGCGGCCGGCGCCGATGTTCAGGTGGCCTACTTCGCTGTTACCCATCTGTCCATCCGGCAAGCCCACGGCTTTGCCGGATGTGTGGATGAGCGTGTTCGGAAAATCTCGTAGCAGCGCATCGTAGGTGGGCTTGCGAGCTTGCGCGATAGCGTTGCCTTCGGTGGCGGCGCGGAAACCCCAGCCATCGAGGATGGTCAGGACCAATGGTTTCGGGCGTTCGCGAGCCACTATTTCACTACCTGCCGGAAGGCCTTGCGGCCGGGAAACTTGGCGGCGTCGCCCAGCTTCTCTTCAATGCGCAGGAGCTGATTGTATTTCGCGATGCGGTCCGTGCGGCTGGCCGAACCGGTTTTGATCTGGCCCGCGCCGGTGGCTACGGCAAGATCGGCGATGAAGGGATCTTCCGTCTCGCCGGAGCGATGCGAGACCACGGAAGTGTAACCGGCTTTAGCGGCCATGGTCATGGCTTCGAGTGTCTCGGTGAGCGTGCCGATCTGGTTCACCTTCACCAGGATGGAATTGCCCACGCCCGCTTCAATGCCGCGCGAGAGCCGCTCGGAATTGGTGACGAAGAGATCGTCGCCTACTAGCTGCGTGGTGGCGCCCAGTGCATCGGTCAGCATCTTCCAACCGTTCCAATCGTCTTCGGCCATACCGTCTTCAATAGACATGATGGCGGGGTACTGGCGCTTCCAGTTCACCCAGAAATCGACCATCTGTTCGGACGAACGCTCACTCTTGTCGGACTTCTTGAAAGTGTATTTGCCGTCTTTGAAAAACTCGGAGGACGCGGGGTCGAGCGCGATGCCGATCTGGGTGCCCACGGAATAGCCGGCTTGCGTGATGGCTTCCATCACAGATTCAAGTGCCTCTTCATTGCTCTTCAAGTTGGGCGCGAAGCCGCCTTCATCGCCGACCGCGGTGGAATAGCCTTTCTTGTGAAGAACTTTTTTCAGCGTGTGAAATACTTCGACGCCCATGCGGAGCGATTCGGAAAAACGGTCCGCACCGAAGGGCACGATCATGAACTCTTGTAAATCCACTGAGTTATCCGCGTGCGCTCCACCGTTGATGATGTTCATCATGGGCACGGGCAGCAGGCAAGCGGATGCGCCGCCCAGATAGCGATAGAGGGCGGTGCGCTGCGAGGCCGATGCAGCGCGCGCGGTGGCCATGGAAACAGCAAGGATGGCGTTAGCACCCAATCGCGCTTTATTCGCGGTGCCGTCCAACTGGATCATCAGGCGGTCGATCTTCGATTGCAGAGTGGCGTCATGCCCCAGAAGCGTCTTCGCGATTTCGCCATTGATGTTGGCAACAGCCTTGCGGCAGCCTTTTCCGAGGTAGCGGCTTGCATCGCCGTCGCGCAACTCCACGGCTTCATGTTCGCCGGTGGAAGCGCCGGAAGGAACGGCGGCGCGGCCCATGTTGCCATCGTTGAGGAAGACTTCAGCCTCAACGGTGGGGTTGCCACGGGAATCGAGAATTTCGGTGCCTGTTACACGAACGATGGTCGACAAGTAAGGTCCTTAAAGGGGGAATTGGCGGCTCGCCGGGGAGCCATTCTTATTATCACTGAGACAGGATCTGATCGATGTGGTGCAGCATGTGCGCGCTGTAATCGTCAATCAGGAATTGCAGAGTGACGGGCGCGTCATCGCCGATGGTGCAGGGCGCGTTGAGGCGCTCTGGCGGCACACGGGCGATGATGCGCGCGAGCTGCAAGTTCAAATCGCGCCAGAAGCCGATGAGCGAGCCCCAGTGCATTTCCGAATAGCCGGCCAGGGCCACCCAACCATCGGCGTCGTAGCCGGGGCCAGTGTAGTGGCCATCGAGCGTGGCCCGCACGATGCGGTTGTGGTTGTTCATGGCGGAATCCACCAGGTGGCCAAGTTCCTGCTTGATGGTCCAGGTGCGGCCGGGGCGCTGCTCGTCCGCCGTTTCGGGGGGAATGTCGTAGAGGATGGCGGTTTTTTCGAGAACCAGACGATCGAGAGGCATGTTCAACTCCAGTGTTTTAGTTTAGGCCAGAGGCTGGGGAGAGGTTGCTTTAGGCCGTGGCAGACACGGATGCGGAAGTGTTCATAGGTCATGGCAAGAGGGTGGCCGACATCTGGACCTTCGGTGACAGAGGAGCACTGCCCTTCCCTGATGAGACGCTCGGAATTGATGAGGATCAGGGTTTGCGCCGATGCGCCGGCTCCCCAATACCAGTAGGTGTTGTGCGCGGAGAGGATGCGCGGCAAACCAAAAGATGACGAGTAAAATTCCAGCGCGCCCGCTTCGCCGTAATTCGAAGTGTAGATAGCGGTGTGTTGTTGCTCTTCGGGAGGAAGAGCGGCATAGACCTGGGCGGTGGCAGCGGCCATTTCCGGCCAACCGAATTCATCGCCGAAATACTGCGGCAGAGGGCCTTCGTGTTCTGGCTTCGGTCTTAGCTGGGCGCGACGCCAAGCTTAGCCATGTATGGCGCAACCTGCTGAGCGGGCAAGATTGGGAGAACGATGGGAAGCGTTGGGAGGGCGCCTACGATGAGCACCGCGACAAGCCAATAGGGCCGGCGTTTGGCGCACCAGAAAACCGCGCCCGCGGCGAACAAAATTGGATAGATAGGTACCAGGTAATACTCTTTGCCGTGGAGCACGATGAAGATGGTGAGCAGCGCCAGGTAGCTTACGCCGAGGAACCGGAACGCAGTGCCGCGGAGCAGAAAATAGAGGCCGGGGAGCCATAGCAGCGCGTTGACGGGGTTCAGCGTTAGCAGCTGACCCAGGATGAATTTCGCGGGCGGGAGTTCAACGTTCTTGTGAGTGCTGTTTACGTTGCGCAGGAACTCCAGCGTGGGGAAGTTGTGGGAGACTTGCCAGAGCAGGTTGGGAAGGAAAATGAGCGCGGCGATACCGCCGGCCAAATAGAAGTACGGTTCGCGAAGAAGCTTGCGCGACGGGCTAAGCAGGAGCCCGGCGGAAAGCGCAATCAGAAAAAAGATGGCACTGTGTTTGTTTTCAAGACCAAGGCCAGCGGATAAGCCGGCCCAGAGGAGCAGCTTCGGGCGGCGTAGGCGGGTGGCGGTCAAGATCACCAGCAGCGTGGACATCCAGAAAAGCGGTTCCCAGGTGTTGAGTGAAAACTGATTGTCCACCGCGAGGAAGGCGGGAACCAGTAGCGTGGAAAAGGCCGCGAGTGCGATGGCGAAATTGTTGCCGCCGAGTTCGCGGGCCAATAGCGCGGTGAGCAGCGCTTTGCACGCGGCGGACAGACCGATGACAAAGCGTAAGGCATAGAGCGAGGTGCCGAGGATGACTGACGTGAGCCGGGCGATGACGGCTACCAGCGGTGCATGATCGACATAGCCCCAATCCAGGTGGCGTCCGCAAGCCAGGATATAGAACTCATCGCGAAAGTATCCGTAGCGCGGCGCGGTGAGGAAATGAACCAGCGCTGCGGCGATTGCAACCGCCAGAACGGACCGCCAGGGAAAGGTGGGCGTGGCGATAGAATCATGAGTTGTCATGCGAATTGTGAATTGTAGCGTCTCATTTCTTTTGGCGGCGAGCCTCTTCGGACAAACGGACCGGTGGAGCGCCAAACAAGCGAACACTTGGTATGACCGGCAACCCTGGTTAGTGGGCAGCAATTATATTCCGGCTTCGGCGATCAACGAGTTGGAAATGTGGCAGAAGGAGACGTGGGACCCGGTACGGATCGATCGCGAACTGGCGTGGGCGGAAGGGTTGGGCATGAACACCATGCGCGTGTTCCTGCACGATCTGATGTGGCAGGACGCAGTTGGCTTTACCAAGCGCATGGATCAGTTTTTAGCGATCGCGGAGAAGCATCGCATCAAGCCGCTGTTCGTGCTGTTCGATTCCTGTTGGGACCCAGACCCGAAATTGGGTGAGCAGCACGCGCCGAAGCCGGGCGTTCACAATTCCGGCTGGGTGCAGAGCCCAGGGCGGAAGGCGCTGGAAGATCCGGCAGAGTATAAGCGCCTGGAAAAGTATGTGCGAGGCGTTGTGGGGCGCTTCAAAGACGACGCGAGAATTTTGGGTTGGGACATTTGGAATGAGCCCGATAACCCAAACACCAGTAGCTATGGAAAAGAGGAGCCCGCCGATAAAGTGGAGCGCGTGAACACGCTTCTGCCGCAGATTTTCAAATGGGCGCGGTCCGCTGGGGCAACGCAGCCGCTGACCAGTGGCGTGTGGAAAGGCGACTGGTCGACGGATGCCAAGTTGACCGCAACGGAGCGCATTCAGCTCGAACTGAGCGACATTATCAGCTTCCACAATTATGGGAAGCCGGAAGATTTCGAGAAGCGCATCCGATGGTTAGAGCGGCTGGGACGGCCGATGCTTTGCACCGAATATATGGCGCGGGGCAATGGGAGCACGTTCGCGGGGACGTTGCCCGTGGCGCGCAAGTATCAGGTGGCGGCCATGAATTGGGGCTTTGCGGCGGGCAAGACGCAGACGAATTTGCCGTGGGATTCGTGGAAGCGGCCGTATACGGACCGCGAGCCAGCGATCTGGTTTCACGAGATCTTCGACAAGAACGGAAAGCCTTACAAGCAGGATGAAGTGGAATTTATCCGGTCCATCACGGGCACCAAGCGGTTGCGCAAGGCGGCCTAGGCGCGCTTGCTCTTACTTTTGTTGGCAATCAACTCGTAAGCCTCGCGTAAGTGGACCGCAAGCACTTCATCGTTCACGCCCGCCAATTCAATGCCTACCCAGCCTTTCACGCCCACGTACGGCGGCCGAAAGTAAACCGTTGGCTCCTCGCTCACCAGCTCTTCCTGCACGCCAGCGCGCGCCGGAACGATGGCTGCCACGTGGCCATCGCCATGATGGTTGTTTGAGAACATAGCGAACACGCGCTTCTTCACGAAGAAGGTGGGCTCACCGTGCGAGAGCTTCTCTTCCGCGCCGTCAAGAGCCAGGCACACGCGCCGCACTCTCTCAATGGGCGTCACCTGCGAAAATTCTCCGCCGGGATCGGCTGCCTCACCAAAAGCAAATACGCGCATCCGGAGACAAGAGAGATTACTGCGCTCAACGTTAACGCCTGCGCGAAGCTGCCCGTCCTGCCGACTATGTAGCCTGTCAACAATGGCGCCAGCGCACCGCCCAAATAGCCACCGAAGTTCTGTATCGACCCCAGCGACGCGGTGAACTGGCTTGGCGCGGCAATAGGCACCGTCGCCCAAGCCGCGCTGCTTGCGATGTATATGAGAAACATCGAGAGCGAAATAAACGTGAGCGCGGCCGCGTTCGATTGCGCAAACTCAGTGCCCAGCGAACAGGCCGTCACACCGAACAGCGCCGAAGAAATCAGCACCTTGCGACCCGCCATGGGCGTCCATCCGCGCCTGGTGAGAAAATCGCACAACCAGCCTCCAGTGACACCGCCCACACAGCCGAAGAAGAACGGAATCGACGCCAGAATGCCGGCCCGCGCGATGCTCATGTGGCGCTCATGTTCCAGATAATAAGGCAGCCAACTGGTATACAGCCACAGTGTATAGATGGTGCCGAAGAAGCCCGCAATCATGCCCCACGTGGTGCGATGCCGAAACAACTGCTTCCAATCGGCGAATGAGGGACGGCGCGTGGAGCTGTTCTCGTCGCCGTCGGTCAGGTAGTGAATCTCCTCTGGCGATAAATTCACCTCGGCGGGATCGCGATGCACCAGCCACCACACCAGCGCCAGCACAATGCCGGCCAGGCCCACGATCACGAACATGGAGCGCCAGCTTAGCGTCAGCATCAGGAAGGTCAACAGCGGAACGGCGATAAAATTTCCCAGCGACGATGCCGCCTGACAAAGCCCCGTGGCAAAACCGCGCCGCCGTACATCGAACCAATCCCGCACCACACGCGCACCGCCTGGGAACAAAGGGGCTTCGCCAATTCCTAAGGCGAATCGCGCCGCGATGAATGTTTGGAAACCGGTGACGAAACCGCCCGCCGCTTGCGCCAGCGACCAACTGAATAGGCCGAGCCCGAGCATTTTGCGCGGCCCAAACCGATCGATCAGTGGGCCCACCGGCAATTGCGCAAACGCATAGGCCCACAGGAATGCTGAAAGCAGCAGCCCCATGTTCGGCACGCTGATGTGCAGCTCTTCCTGAATGAGCTTGTTCGCCACCGATAGCGTTGCGCGATCGATGTAATTCAGCGCACCACCGGCAACCAGCAGCGTCAACGCCCAACGCTGTATCGCACGGATTCGTTTTGTGGGTTCGCCCACTGCCCCGGTTGCGATCACAGGTTCGCGCGATACAGCGCCAGCAGTTTGCCCCACGCGCGTTCGGCTTCCGCTTTGTCGTAAACCGGCTTGCCGTTCTGCGGAGTTGAATCCGGCATGCACCAGCCATGCAGTGTTTCCGGATACACCTCCACCGCGCTATGCACGCCCGCTGCATCCAGCGCTTCCTGCAGCTTCACTTTGGCGTCAGGCTGCCTGGCGTCATCACTCGCCGCGACTCCGAAATACAACGCCGCCTTTATTTTGGGAGCCAGCAGATGCGGGCTCTCGGGCTTGTCCGTCACCAGCCCTCCTCCGTGAAACGACGCGCCCGCGCCCACACGCGCTGGAAGGGCAGCCGCCGTTCGCATCATTAGCGGGCCGCCCATGCAATAGCCTTGCACACCAATCTTTTTCGTCTTGTCTACCTGCCTCTGCGCATCCAAAAACCCAATGTATGCAGTCGCGTCTTTCTCGCCATTGCCCGGCGCAGTCACGGAAGCCATCATTGGACGCAGCTTCGCCATGTCGGCCGGATTCTGAAAGTTCACTTCGGCGGCGCTTCTAAACGGGGCTTTCGAAATACGATAAAACGGGTTCGGCACCACTACCGCATAGCCCTGCTCCGCAAGCCGCTTGGCCATCTCTCGAGTGGCTTGGCGCAGCCCGAACGCATCGGGCCAGAGCAACACACCGGGGTGCGCGCCGTTCATGGGATGAACGAACGCCGCATCGCAGACGCCGTCCGGCGTCTTGATCTCGACGTCGCTTTCGGCGATGGACACGGCCGCGCCCTCGACGATGCCGGATGCAACGGCCAAGCCGGCAGCCATCGGCAAGGCCACAAAATCGCGTCGTCCTAAATCAGCGGGCTCGTTCTTCTGGTTTTGGTTCATGCAGGCTCCCCGATAAAGTCTATCGTGAAGTTTACAAACTAACGGATGTTGGTCACGAAATGCGTCGGGAACCTTCTTACTTGCCTCTCCAATCACTTTCAGGCTTCGCACAAACGCGCGCTGAAGTGTGTCGTCTGTCAAGAAGCAAATGCACACCAGTTTTGCGAGAACCAGAATCGATTTAAACCCGCCGCGCCATCTGCATCACCATGGTGATGAGGAATCCAACCAAGAACAGGAAGAAGGTAACCTTCGCAATTGCGGCGAACGCGAAGGCGGTCACACCAAAGCCAAAAATAGCTGCAAGTAATGCAATTACCAGAAAAATCAACGAATAACGAAGCATTATTATAGCCCTCTACGGGTGCTAATGCACGTCAAACGCCACACTGGGTGATAGCGTTATCGCTGTGAGGCAGGCGGGGGCGAGAGCTTCTCCAACTCCGCCAACTGGGCACGCACCTGACCGGCATCTTTTGCCTGCGGGTTCGCGTCCAGATAAGCCCGCATCTGCCTCGCCGCACCGGGGTAATCCTGCTTCTCCATCAGGATTACACCCAGAAGCTGGTCCAGCTTGACGAATGTCTTGCGGGTATCCAGCTTCTGGGCCTCCCGGGCGCTCTTCTCGGCCGTGTCCAGGTGGCGAAGATTTAGATTCGCAAGCGCGTTGAAATAGTACATCTGCGGAAATTCCACGGCGTTTAACCGGATCGCGCGGTCGGTCAGGTCCAGCGTCTGGGCCCAATCGGCATTGCGCGCCGCAATGTTGCTCAACGAAAGAAACGGTGAAATATATTTGGCGTCCGCTTCCATTGCTTTGCGGTAATCTTCGGTTGCTTCTTTGATTTGTTGCCGGCCTTCTTCAATGCGGCCCAATTCATACCAGGCCGTTGCATAACCGGGATACAGTTCCACTGCCTTGCGGAATTGCTTTTCCGCTTCGGGTTCTTTGTTCTTCTTCATCGCCTCGCGGCCTTTCTCGAAAGCGTGGGTCGCCTCCTTCGGCGCATGCAGGCTGGCATAGCTGATGGTGGTTCCTTCCACGCCGCCGATGCGATGCAAAACAATGGTGCCTACATTGGGATTGTCGAATGCCCGGTGCATGCTCAGATTCACCACGTCAGACCGAAAGCCCGGCAACACGGCGCGCAATTCGCAACCGGAAAGGCTCTGTTCGCCATTGCGCCCGAACGTGCCGGAAGAACTGTTGCGGCGCGGCTGGCCCGGAAAGCCGCCGAACGAAGAATCGCTGGCATCGGAAAGAATGCCAATGTTGCTATCGAGCTGGAAATTGAAGCGGCCCTTCGAATCCGTATATCCCTGCGGCTTTGGATTGCTGCCGCAGATCTTCTCAATCCTCACCAGATCCGGCGGCGGCGTTCCATCGTCCAGCGTCACCTTGCCCGAAAGATACACAGGGCGATTGTTATCGATTCCCTGTTGCTGGGTCTGGTCGCTGGGGAACGGCGACGTGCCGCGCGTGTTCGGGTTCGGCGCCGTAGGGGTGGTGGGAAGCGATGGGTTGGCCGGCGTTCCAGGAGCCACCGTCTTCTGACCAATCAAAGCGGAGGAAAACACAACGAGGAAAATGAGGGGCTTCATATTGCTCACCTACACCAAGAGATTTCGGTGCCCGTATTATGTCACAGCCGCAAGCGGCCTTTTAGAAAAGGCGTTCCTGTTTTTTCAGGGTGCCGAAGGAACCCACGTTGGCGATCGAGAACGAAAACCGGAAAATACTTTCATGCCGGTTGAACACCGCGAAGCTTCGGTACTGCACGTTGAAACCGCAGCAATCGGTGTTGTAGTTCAGGTTGATGGTGGCGAATTGCAGCACCTTCTGCTTGTAATCGTAGATGGCCGTGAAGGCTGTATTCCAGCCGCGCCGGTTCGGATCGCCGTAACCGATGGAACCGCGCAACTGATTCGCGCTCGGGCTCAGCTTCGGATTGCTGCGAACCTGGTTGTGGCCGCCCGAGAAGAAATATTTCGCGCGCCGGTAATTAGCGTTCAATCCGCTATTTACTACGTTGCCGCGAAGAGGGTCGTAATCCGTTTGCCATTCCAGGCCAAAGCCGGGGCGCGGGCTGATGCGCAGAATGGAAACCACGGGCGAATAGTTCCTTGGCTGGTCTAGAAACGTATAGCCTGTCAGGTCAATGGTGCTCAGAACCACGTTGCGCTGGTTCGGCTGCACCGCGCCTCCGAACGTGGGGTCGAAGTAGCGCTTTTGGAATACTTCGAGCGTCGCAATCTCATCCACGTTGTTGCCGCGCTTGGCATACAAGCGCTGCGTGATGCCCAGTTCAATCTCGTTTGTGTTGGTCATCAGGTCAGTCTGGTCGAAGCGGATCACGCGGCTGTAATCGGCAACGCTCACCACGCGCGTTTGCTTGTCGGTATCCGTCGCCAACCGGGAATCGGTCAGCCCTGAAACATAGCGATAGGTGGCCCTGGGCTCAATCACGTGTTTCAGTGCGTCGCCCAGCCAGGTCTTGCGTTTGAAGATGCGCTCCACCGTGGGCAGCACCACGTCCACACCCACATCGCGCGCGCCCCGCAACAGGTAGCGGTTCACCACGGTGCCCTGCTCGAACTGCTGGTTGTAATAGCTCTCATGCAGCGCGAAACTTGGCAGCAGTTGAATGCCCTTGAAGCGCAGCGCGGTCATGATGCGCGGGTCCACACTGGCGCGCCGGCTGAACTGCTCGGTCTGGAGTTTGCCCTCCACCGCGCGGCTGCCGTCTTCATAGGTGGTCACCGCTGCGGCTTGGGAACGATACAGCAGCCCCGCAGCCGAATCGAACGAACCCCACAATGGCAGCGGACCATCCACCAGCAACCGGTCGCGACTGCTGAACTGAAACTCCGGCAGCTTGCGGATCAAAATCACATCGTTCGGCAGGTTGTCCTGAAAATTTTCAATGCGGGAGAACACAGCGTTGAAAGTGAACGAATCCTGATGCTTGGTCACGTAGCCCACCGAGTGCGATTCCGAAGCTACGGCCTCATTGAAGCTTTCCGTAAAGTTCTGCCGGAAGATAAGCGAACTCAGGTAATTGATGTTGCCACGCGCCGAAAAGCCGCGCCCCAGTTCAGCCCGGCCAGTGGCATAAAGATTGAAGCCGCCCTGCTTCTGAACGCTGCCATCGTTCATCTTCAGGCCGCTGTCCTGCACGCCATAAAAGATGGCGTCGAAATCGGAAGTCTGCGTTGGCTTGCCGCGGAAATCGACATGGTGCGCCAAGCCGCGTTCCGTATAATCCTGTAAGCGATACGTCACGTCGTAGCTACGGTTGATGGCCCAAAAATAACCGAGGCCGAAGAAGGCTCCGCGCCGCGAACTGTTGCCCGCGTTCGGAGTGAGGAACCCGCTTTGGCGCGGCTCTTTCTCCAGCGATTTGCGAAAGATGGGCGCATAAAACAGCGGCACCTTGCGCAGCCGGAACACAGCCTTGTAACCAAGCGCGCGCTGATCTGGAATGATGTCGAACTTGGGTGCGTTCAGCGTCCACCACGGGTTCGGCATCACGCAACCCGTAATCATGCCGTTATACAGAATGTACTTTTCGCCCCGGCGCTCCGCCCACTCGCCTTCGAAATAAAACGGGTTGTCGCTGGTCAACATGCCCGGGCGCGCCTGAATCTTAGTCTTGGCATAGCCGCGCGGTTGATCGAAACGGCCCACTTCGGTCTGGGTGTTGTATTTGGCGCGGCTCGCCACAATCAATTCGTTGCGCTCAAAGTGCTGGAAGAAGACATGGCCGCGCGCCTCCGCGTCGCCGGTCTCCTGGTTGTAATCGATCTCGTCCGCTTTCAGAATCATCAGCGCGCCCTCAATCACAGCGCGTCCGCGAAAGTGATACTGGTCGCCTTCCTTGGTTTCCACATCGGCGGTGATGTTGTAATCGCCCATGTTCGGCTTTTCAGGCCGCGCGGGGCGCGTACGGAAATCGGGCTGCGGAAGCACGCCCACTTCATAGCTCTTGCCGCTCTCGGCATCGGCGGCCGAAGGCTTGCCGGATTGCGGCAGCAAATGCGATGGGCAAAGCAGGATGAAACTCAACAAATACAGGTATTTCAGAGAAAAAAGTCCGTGACAGCGACCTACGATTATGGTACTCAGAGAGGTAGCTTCTTCTTGCGCGAGGGACTGCAACGGCCAACGTAGCACGGCCCCCTTCAGGCCGCAAGCTTTGTAAGGTTTGACTAGATGACTTGCCACTACTGCCGCTCCGTCAACGCTGATGAAGATCACCGCTGCCGTCGATGCGGAAGACGGCTCACGGGCCAGGCCGTGGAAGCTCCGCCGGAGTTTGCCGAACGCGCCTTAAAGAATGTTGGCGCGAACGCATTAGCCGCCGCTGCCGCCACCGCCGAAATGCTTCGCCCGGAACTGAAAACTCCGCGCGCGAACACCACGCAATCTTCTCTATTCATCGAAGACAACATCATCCCCATCAGAACCGCTCCCAAGCCACCGGCGGCCGCCCTGCCCGATACGGCGGAAATGTTTCCGCCCCGGCCGGCTTCAAAGCCGCGCCCCGCGCAACGCAAGCCCGCGCCGGAAAGCGGCCAATCCACTCTCGACTTTTTACCGCCCAAACCGCACACCGCGCGCTTGCTGAAGACCACGGTGGAAGCCGCTATCCGTTGCGACGCGCAACCGGCCCCGCCCATGCTGCGCGCCGGCGCCGCCGCCATCGATGCCGGTTTCATTGGCGCTTCCTGCCTTCTCTTCTTTGCCATTTGCCGCGTCTTCGGCGGCAGTATCACGTTCACCAAACAAACGCTGCTCATCTTCGCCGGGCTTTCCGTCATGATCGGCCTGCTTTATGGATTTGTCTGGATACTGGCCGACTGCGAAACGCTCGGCCTGCAATGGGCAGATTTGCGCATCATCAACTTCAGCGGTTTTCCGCCTGACCGAAAAACCCGCGCTCTCCGCATGATGGGCTGCTTCCTGAGTTTGTGTTCCGCAATGATTGGAATTTTCTGGGCGCTACTGGATGAAGAAGGACTTACCTGGCATGACCACATGTCGAAGACCTTCCCCACCCTGCGCGATACCGGATCGCACGTGATCCGGGACTGAAGCTTTACTTCGGTTCCGCCGGACCGAAGAATGCGTCATCGAACGTCACTTTGGCTCCAGCGCGAAGGTCATCGGCCTGCTTCTTCGCGGCTTCAGGACCCAGTTTTTCCACGATCTCCGCTTTGGCCTGATCGAACGTCTTGCCTTCCTTCGAATCCATCCGAATCAGGTGGTAGCCGAACTGCGTCTTTACGGGATCGCTAACCTTGCCCACGGGCAGCGCGAAAGCCGCCGCCTCAAACGCCGGCACCATCTGGCCGTGCTTGAAAGTGCCCAGATCGCCGCCGTTGGTACCGGAACCGGTGTCGTCCGATTCGGCCTTAGCCAGCGTCGCGAAATCCGCGCCGCCATCCAGCTTCTTCTTCAGCTCTGTCGCCTTCGCCAGCGCCTCTTCTTCGGTCATATCCTTCATGTTCGGGCGCACAGGCACCGGCGAACCTTTGTATCGAATCAGAATGTGGCTGCCCTTGGCCGATTCGTACTCCGCCTTGTGCTCATCGTAATATTTGCGGGCAGTTGCATCGTCCACTTTCGCGTTCTTTGACAGGTCTTGAAACAGCGCGTTGGCCAGAATATTCTCGCGCTGGAACGCAAGCTGTTGCTGGACCTCGGGCTTCTTGTCTACGTTGCGCTTTTCGGCCTCGCGCGCCATTACGCGCAATTGCACGATTCGCTCGGCAATCTGCCGCTTTTGCGGACCCCTGGCAGCCGCCTGAAACTGCGGCGGCAGCGAGTTGATGAGCTCGTTATATTGGGCCAGGGTAATTTTTTCAGTTCCGATGGTGAGCACCACCAGATTCGGATCGGTAGGAAGCGCCACCACCGCCGGCGTGACTCCGGCCGGAGCCGGTGGCGGGGTCTGCGCCAGCGACACCGCCGCCACCCCGGAAAGAATCAATAAATTGAATGACTTCACCTACTTATCGTAACCCACAGCCCCTCCGCGCCCGCCGTGAAATCCGTGTACAATCAAAGCTCCTTCATGCTCGAACAATATCGAGGCGCCGAGTCCATCCTGGTTGCGGACGACGAGCCGGTGGTCTTAACTCTTACTAAAGTTATCCTGAGGAACTACGGCTATAACGTGCTGCTTGCCAAGAACGGCGAAGAAGCCCTTGAAGTGCACCGCGCCGCCGGTCCGGTGGACCTGGTTTTAACCGACGTGATCATGCCGCAGATGAGCGGCCCCGAACTGATGCACGAATTGAAGCAGGAGAGCAAGGAGCTGCGTTGCGTGTTCATGTCCGGCTACGATCACGAACAGATCCAGAAACACGGCGTGAAAGATTTGGGCTGCGATTATCTACGCAAGCCGTTCACCCCGGAGGCGCTGCTCAAGAAAGTGCGGCAGACTCTGGACAATTCAGCGGTTCACTAGCGCCTAGCGCCCCACCATGGGAGCCAGCGAAATGGTGATGAGCCCCACCGAATAAAGAGCCAGCATGACGCCCAGCGTTGCCGTCACTTTGGGCTGCGCGCCATGAAACTCTTTCCATAAGATCAGACCGGAGAGCGCGGTTATAATTACGGCGGCTGCGCTTAGGCCTTGGGCCAGCGAAAGGCTTACCACGGCCGGACCTTCCGCCGCGCGCGCCACCAAAAAGCACAGCATTCCCGCACACCAGAACACGCCGCCCAGCAGCCCCATCACGTGCTGCCGAAGCTTGCCTTTGAAATATTCGAAAATCTCAAGCGGCGCACCGGCAATGGGCAGGTTCATCAAAAACAGATTGAACAGGAACGTGGAAGAGAAGATACCCAGCGAGAAAAGAACGACTACTGAATATGGCCCCAGCCCAATATCCGCTTCCATGGATTTCTGCACCAGCGGAATGTAACAACCCATCAGCAGGCCGCCGATGATGGCCACAATCAGCGCCTTCGGGCTAACCTTCTTGCGTGTCGATTTTACCTGGCCCGTCCTGACCAGTTCGTCCAGATTGTGCAGCATATATTGCTTGTAAGCCTGGCTGAGCGCGATCAGCGCCAACAGGATTGTGGCGGCGCCGGCGAACAAGGGAACCGGGCTGGCTTGCGGATTTTGAGCGAAGGTAAAGAACACGCCGACGATCAGGCCCAGGCCCATCACGATAGGAAATGAGAAGGCGATGCCGGCCAGAGAAATGGCCGCGACCAGCAGCATGTTGGCCAGGTTGAAAACGCCTCCCGCAACGAAGGCGTAAACGTCCTGCTTCTTGCCGGCGTGCAGCAGATCGTCACGAAATGAAAATCCGTCAAAACCCAGTGAGCCTAACGTGAAGGCCGCAATGGTGGCTGTGATCATCACTCCCAGCGCAAAATCGAAATAGTACAGTTCGAAGCGCCAGTTACCCGCGAGCTTGAACGTATTGGCCCAGGAACCCCAGAACAACATGCCGAGCACCAGCAGCGTCAGGGTTGCGATGTACGTAGTGGGTAGGATCATTCAGTCAGTGCGAGAGTACAACGCGCGAAGGAATGGGGTCAAGCGGCTTGCATGGCGGAATGGCGCGGTCGAAGTAGTAGTTCAACGCATAAGGCCAGGCGCGCGGCATGGGCCCGGCGCACACGTTCGCGCCCGTGGCCCGGGCTTTCCTGTATAAGCTGCGCGCCGAGGCTTCACGGTCAATCTCCGGAACTGCCGTGAGCTTCAGCCATGCAACGGAGCCCACTGTCAGCACAAAGATACCGGCAACAGCCCAGTGCCTTTTGTTCACGCGCTCCGCAAGCAGCGCCGTGGCCGCGGCCATCATCAACGGAAGCATTAACAGCGCGGCCCGGAAGCGCACAATCAAGGGCACGGGCCATGCGCGCCGCATGCCGGACGCGATGGCGACGGGGAGCAGCGCGCCTACCACTGGCACCCAGGCGAGCGACAACGTGGGGAGCAATAACCAGGGTGCGGCGAAGCGAACGCGATACAGGCCCATGCCCATCAGCGCGGCCAGCGGCGGCAACAGCGGCAGTAAATATCCGCCCAGTTTGTTAGTGGAGAGGCTGAAGAAAACGAAGCCCCAGACGGCGACTGCGCCCAGCACCGAAGCATGCCGCTCGCGGTACAGAGAACGTTGCGAAAGCAATGCGAGCAAGACCGTCCAGGGGAAAAATGAGCCAAGCAGCACCGGCGCGTAAAACCAGAACGGCTGGCCGTGTTGGAGAGCATCGGAACTGAAGCGGCCAAGCTGGTGTTGCAAAAAGAATGTGGTTAGAAAGGGCGTGCCGTTTCGCCATGTGCAAAGCACATACCAGGGCAGCGCGGTTGCGCCGAAGGCCAGCAGCACGGGGGCGCGCAACACGTCTTGCCAGCGGTGCCTGCCGAACCAGAACACAGGCAGCATTAACACCAACGGCACTAAGCCCTTCGCCAGAACTGCTAGGCCAAGCAGCGCGGCTGCGTAGGGCAGCATGCGCCTTTCTCCGCGCTCAATCCAGGGGAGCGTGAGCAGCAGCGCGCCGGCGAAGGTGGCGGCCAATGGCAAATCGGTAACGCCGCTTTGACTGAACGCGACCCAAGCCGCTGAAGAGGCAAGAATGGCCGACGAGTAAAAAGCGGGCAGCGCGCACCATTCGCGCTTCAGCCGGAAAAAGAAGAGCACCAGAAAACAGCAACTGAACAGAGCAACGGGTACGCGCGGCGCAAGGTCAGGGTTCAGGCCGGCCAGGTTGCCCAGCGCCGCCAGCCAATAGATCAGCGCGGGTTTCTCAAACCATGGCGTGCCCCACAAACGCGGCGTGATCCAATCGCCGGAGCGAGCCATCTCACGGCCGATGGCGGAATAGCGCGGCTCATCCGGCCCCACCAAGCCCATGGCATCCAGCCGGAAGAAGTAAAGGAAGAAGAGGGCGGCGGCGCCGGCAACAGTCAGCAGAACGACCTTGCCGGTACGTGATGTCAAAACCCATTATAGGAAGGTGCCGCGCGCTGCCGTTCTGCTACTTTTGCTGTGCTGTTGCGCCTGCCGAGATGAGCCGCCGATGGAGCTCTGGTATTGGCACCACTCCTACCTGGCCACTGACCAGGCTGTGGAAGAGAGCAAGTTGCTGATCGATCGTGCGGCGCGCGCGGGCTATACCGGGCTTGCGTTGTGGGATTCGTCGTGGACGTTTCTGAGCATGCCAGGGTGGCCGCAAGCCAATGTCAACAGGCTGAAGGAGGTAGTGACCTATGCGCTGGCCCGCAGGCTGCGCGTGATGCCGCTGGTGGCGCCTTACGGTCATTCGAACGATGTTCTGAAGCAGCATCCGGAGTGGGCTGAAGGGCAACGGGTGGTGGGTACGCGCTTTCGTGTGGAACCGGCCGGGCGCGCGCTGGTTCAAGTGAAGAGCTTGCGCGAATTTGCCGGTCTGCCGCCGGCGCCTTCCGTGACCGCAACCGTGATCCTAGAACCGTGGCGGCAATATCATGTGCATCTTGCGGTGAAGACAGAAGGGTTCCACGGGTTGGCTCAACTGGAAGTAGGCGATGGCCGGGCTAGCCGGTTGGATGCGAATCTGCATCCCGCGCCGGATCAGGTTTCGACGCCGCTCGAATACACCTTTAACAGCGCGGAGAGCCGGATTGTGAAGATTCGCGCTGGCGTGTTCGGGCGCGCTGAAGGAAAGCTTGAAGTGACCGAATTCGCGGTGGAAGAGACCGCCCTTGTCTATGCGATTCGGCGCGCGGGCGCACCGCTTCGTGTGTATGATCCCGACCGTCCGGAGACTGGGTATGTGGAGGGGCGCGATTTCGATCCGGTGCATGACGTGCGCCTCGCGGCGCATGGCGAATTTACGAACGATAACTTTCATGACCCCGGGCCCGTGACCATCCCGGCAGGCAGCCGGCTGGTGCCCGGTCAGCTTGTTGCGATGGATTACTACGCCGTGATGCCCGTCTATGACGAAGCAGTGAGTGCGTGCCTGACCGATGCGGGGATGGAGCGCTGGACGGTGGACAACGCTTGGGCCGTCGCGGCACTGGTTCCGAAGGGCAGCCCCTTCTTGCTCAGCCATGATGAGATTCGGCAGATGAACTCGTGCGCCGAATGCAGGGCGCGCCAACTTACAGCGGGAGCACTGCTGGCCCAACACACCGGCCGAATCGTGGACAAGCTAAAGCCGCTGGGCCCGCTCTATATCTGGAGCGATATGTTCGACCCCGGCCATAACGCTCGCGCTCATTTTTATCAGGTGGAAGGAACGCTGGCGCAATCGTGGAAAGGGCTGCCCATTGAGGTGACGGTTATGAATTGGAACCTGGAGCATCTGCGCAACTCGCTGGTATGGTTCAGCGGCGACGACCCCCGGCAGCGCGTGCCGCACAGGCAAATTATCGCGGGCTATTATGACCCGCCGGATCATGACGCAACGGCATCGGTCCATCGCGAGTGGGCTCAGGCACGCGGCGTGCGCGGCATCGCAGGCGCCATGTACACGACATGGACCAATGACTATAGTGGTCTGGAGCAATTCGCCGAAGCCGCGCATGAAGAGTGGGCGCGGTACCGGTCCTCACGGCCTTGGTAACACGCGTCAGACAGCTTGTTTTTCAAGCGGTGTGACCGGGTCCAGCGCGAGCCAGAAAAATGCGCCGAGGAAATAGACAGCGGCAGCGACATAGATCACCAGGTTCCAGTTCTCATGCGTGTTCTTGAGAATATAGCCGGCCACTACGGGCGCCAGAGCGCCGCCGGCATTGCCCAACATGTTCATGGTGCCGGAGAGCGTGCCGGCATAATGACCGCCCACATCCATACAAGCGCCCCAGGAACCGGGCATGGAAAGGTCATTGCAGAAGCTTGCGAACGCCATCGCGATAATGGCCGCCACCGGGTTCTGCAAAGTGGTGGAAAAGATAAGCAGCATACTGGCGCAGAGGAAGCCGGTGCAGGCCAGAATGCGGCGGGTTCGCGTGACGCTGCCGGTGATGCGCGTGAGCGGCTTAGCGATAAAGCCGGAGAAGATGGAACCGATGCCGCCCAGGAAGAGCGGCAGACCTGCGAGTACGGCGAAGCCGCTGGTGGCCGGATCGAAGTGACGGGCTTCGCGCAGATAAGTAGGCAGCCAGGTGATGTAGAAATACCAGCTGTAAGACAGGCAGAAATATTGGGCGCACAACAGCCACACCTGTTGGGAGCGCAGAAATTTCCCCCACGGAATGCTGCCATGAGCTCCGCCATGTACGGCCGATTTCAGCAGGCGCAACTCGCCCGCGTTCACCTTCGGGTTGTCGCTCGGGTTATCGCGGAACCAGCGATAGAAGAAAATCGCCCACACCACGCCCAGGATGCCGAAGACTCCGAAGGCGGTGCGCCAGGAGACCACCTGAAAAATCAGGAACACCAGGGTGGGCGTGATGGCGCCGCCCCAGCGCGCGCTGAGCCAGACGATGCCTTGGGCCCGCACGCGTTCATCGCGCGGCAGCCATACAGAGAAGGCTTTCGCGATGTTGGGGAAGCATCCGGCCTCACCCATGCCGAAGAGAGTTTGAATGACCAGCAGCGAAGCGAAGTTCCAGGCGCGGCCGGTAAGCGCGATGAAGAACGACCACCACACCACAATGCGCATGAGCACGCTGCGGGGCCCCAGCTTATCTCCCATCACGCCGCTGGGAATTTCAAAGAGCGCGTATGCGGAAATGAATCCGAAGAAGACCCAGCCCATTTGCTCTTTGCTGAGACTGAGCTCCTTAGAGATACGCGGGGCGGCTTGCGAAAGCGCGACTCGATCGATATACGTGATGATGGCGAGCGTGACAGCAAAAACCACTACCCAGTAGCGGACTTTCGAGGGCCGTTCGTTCTCTATCGCGGTCAGTTCCGGTGCATGGCTGGCCATAGCCTGTCATCAGATCATGCGAGGTGGCAGGAATGCAAGATGCTGTCCGTCGACTTGTGCGACCATAGCCCCCATGACCCCGGCCGCTTCACTGATCAGAACCATTCGCCTGATTCATTTGTATATTGGGGTGTTCAGCGCGCCCGCGGTTCTTTTCTTCGCGATCACAGGAGCGCTGCAAACATTTTCACTGCATGAGACGACTCGCGGCAGCAGCTATCAACCACCGCATTTGTTTGTGGTGCTGGGGCAGTTGCACAAGAAGCAGACCACTTTGCTACCGATTCGGCGGCCCCCGCCTGCCGCGGCAAAGCCAGAGAGAGAATTGCCGCGCACCCCGGCGCCTGTGGAACAGAAAGCGCCGGAAACGCGGCCCATGAAGCTCTATTTTTTAGTCGTCTCCTTGGGTCTTTGCGCATCCACGGCAACCGGCATTTACATGGCTTACAAATTTACGCGCAACAAGGGGGCCATCTTCGGCACGCTTGCGGCCGGCGTAGCGATTCCCGTGTTGCTGTTGCTGTTTAGTTGACTCAGAAGCGAATGGACTACGGGCTGGCGGAGCGAAACCTGCGCGACATGTTTCGTTGTTTAGCAAGTGGGCGGGCGAGGGGCGAAGTAACCGAATTGCCCGGCTTGACCATCGCCGCCGTGGGGACCGCATTTCAGATGTTCAACACGGCGTTTTTCAGTTCACCCGTATTGGATCGCGCGGACCTGGAAGAGCGGCTGGCGCGGGCTGCGGCCACGTTTCGCCGGCGCAAACTTTCATGGTCGCTATGGGTCTGCGAGGAGTTGGTCGCGCTGGAGTTGCGGCGAAGGCTAGCGCGCATCTGCGAACGGGCGAGACTATATCCTGGGCCGGAGATGCCGGCGATGGCGGCGGGCAAGCTTGCGGGCCAAGCGCTTGAGTTGCCCGGATGGCGCATAGAGCGCGTGTCCGGACAGGCGGCCCTGGCGGAGTTCTGCCGGATTGGCGCGGGCTGTTTTCGGGTGCCGCCAAAATGGTTCGGAGAGATCTACGATACGCCGGAGCGCTTGAGCACGCCGGTGCGTGGCTGGGTGGGCTATGCCGGCGGCCAGGCAGTCGCGACGGCGGCGACGGTGGATTCCCGCGATGCTATCGGCCTCTATAATCTCGCGACCGCGGAAGCGTTCCGGCGTCGCGGGTTCGGCGAAGCAATGTCGCGCCATGCGGTCGCGGAGACTTGGGGCGAGACGGGGGCGAAGCCGGTGGTGCTGCAGGCAACGCGTCAGGGCTTGGGACTGTATGAGCGGCTGGGCTTTCAAAAGGTGGGGCGCATTCTGGTGTTCCCTTCCCTCTAGATTGGCCTTGTGGAGTGGCATCCTAAGAGCAGAGCCGATGCGCAACGTTTTGCTGTACCTCTCCCGACAGGCGGCTCTTCGCCGCTGGATGGAAACGGCGCGGGCGGCGCGTCCACTTTCGGCGCGGTTCATCGCGGGCATGTCCCTGGAGGACGCGCTGCGAGTGGCGAGCGAAGTGAACCGGCAGAGCATGTCGGTGTCGCTGGACCATTTGGGCGAGAACGTAACGTCCTTGAGTGAGGCGGCGGCTTGCCAGGCGGTTTACTTGCGGGCGCTGACTGAGATTCATCGGCTGGGCCTGAATGCGAATGTGTCGCTGAAGCTGACTCAGTTCGGCATCGATCTTTCCGAAGAGGCATGCCGCGCGAATGTGCTGCGGGTGGCGAAGTCGGCGCAGGAATTGGGCAGCTTCGTGCGGATCGATATGGAAGGCAGCGAGTATACCGAACGCACGATTCAGATGGTGAAGGATGTGCACGCGGAGACGCGTTCGTGCGGCGCGGTGATTCAATCGTATTTGAAACGCAGCGTGGCGGATGTGGAAGAGATGAATGTCCGCGGCATTCGTGTGCGGTTGTGCAAGGGCGCGTATCTGGAACCAGCCGCGGTGGCGTACCAATCGAAAGCGGATGTGGATTTGAACTTTCTGGTGCTGGCGCGGCGGTTGCTTTCCGGGGGCAATTATCCGGGGATCGCGACGCACGATGAACGGATGGTGGAAGGCACGCTGGAATTCGTGCGCGATCGGAAAATTGCGCCGGAGCGGTTCGAATTTCAGATGCTGTACGGCATCCGGCGCGATCTGCAGAAGCGTCTGGTGGCGGAGGGCTGGCGCGTGCGGGTGTATGTGCCGTTCGGCGAAGCGTGGTACCCGTACTTCATGAGGCGCTTGGCGGAGCGGCCGGCGAACCTGCTGTTCATTGCCAAGACGCTGCTGAAAGGTTAGGAACCGGCTGGTGCCCGCCGGAATCGAACAGAGCGTGCGGTATTGGGCGTTCCTGTTCGCGAAGATTTGTCTGGCTGCGCTGCTGAGTGGCGCGTTGCTTTATGTGGCGAACCTGTTCTGGGATCCGCGCGCGCGGTTCTTCCAGATGGTGCCGTATCTGTTCGGGTTCGATCTGGTCTATACCACGGTGACGGGCCTGATCTTCTTAGCCGCTTATGGGCTGGTGCATCTTGCCTTCTTGGATCAGCGGTACCGCTGCCGCGTATGTTTGAGGAGGCTGCGGATGCCTGTCGAGACCGGCTCGTGGAGCGGCATGCTGCGGTTTGGGCGGCCGCGCATGGAGTACATCTGCATCTATGGACATGGGAAGCTGAATGTCGAAGAGATTCAGTTTACCGGGATGGAGTATCCGAAATGGAAGCAGCACCAGGACATGTGGAGCGAACTGCAGGAGACCGGAACGACGGACGGCGAACGGTAGCCGCATGGCGTTTGGCACTGGGCGCGGCGGTGTTGCTGGCGCTGATTGCGCTGGGAGCGTTCCTGACGCCGGTGTACCTGCACAACCTGGAATTTCAGCAGTATGTTTCCGCCATGGCGGAAGATTCTAAAACGCGCGACCGCGACGATGCGCTGATTCGTTCCAGCCTGGTGGATAAAGCCGAGCAGTTGAAGCTGCCGGTGCGTTTTGAAAACATCCAAATTGCAAGGACAGCGGAGGCGGTGCGCATCACGGTTCGCTACGTGGTGCATGTCGATTTGCTGGTGTACACGGTGGATCTGCATTTTTATCCGGGCGCGGGCAGCCGGTAACCTTCGTTCTTGTATACTTTGTGGCGAATGGACCGGAGAAATTTCATGCAAGCAGGGCTAGCGATGGCCGCCGCGGGCGGAGCATCGGCGGCAGAGACAGCGAAGCCGCAGTATTTTGAGCTTCAGACATTTTTTCTTCGCAACGGTCCGCAGCCGCAGCGCGTGAGCGATTTCTTTGAGCATGTGTATGCGCCCGCATTGGCGAAGCTGGGGCTGCCGCCGTTTGGATTTTTTCAACCTGTGATTGGAGAAGGCAGTCCATATTGGCTGGTGCTGCTGACCTTGCCTTCGCTCGATTGGCTGGAGACGCTGCCCGCGCGCCTGGCCGCGGACGCGGAGTACCAGAAGGGCGCGGAGTTGTTTCTGGCGGGCGATGCGCCTTATGTGCGGCGAGAGATCACGCTGCTAAAGGCGTTCGACGGGATGCCGAAGCTGGTGCTCCCTACGCCGAAACAGAGTGGCGGCCGCATCTTCGAAATTCGCACGTACGAATCGAACACATCGGCCACGCTGAAGCGCAAGGTGAAGATGTTCGAAGGCGGCGAGATACAGATTTTTCAGAGGCTGGGGATGTCGCCTGTGTTCTTCGGACAGACCATGATTGGGCGGAACATGCCGAGCCTGACTTACATGCTGGCGTATGACGATTTGGCGATGCGCGACCGCGTGTGGAGGGCGTTCGGAGGCGATGCGGAGTGGCAGAAGCTGCGTGCGGCGCCTGGGAACAGTGACGCGGAAATTGTCTCGAATATCAGTAATATGATTGTTCGGCCGGCTTCTTTTTCGCAGGTGAAATGAACATGCAACGTAGACATTTTCTGAAGGTACCGGCGGCGTTGGCGGCGGGGGCAGCGACCGCAAAAACCAGCGGCAAGCCCGTGCTGATGAAGATCGGCACGCAGCACTCCATGGAAGATTCCGTGCTGCGGGTGATGTCGTCTTTCGGGGTGAAGAATATTTGCGGCACCCTGCCTTCGAAGACACTGGATGAGAAGTGGTCGGTTGAGAGCTTGAAGAAGCTGCGCGAGCGCGTGGAAGGCCATGGCATTGCGCTCGATGCGCTGCCGATGCCGCTAAGTTCGAACTACATTACGAAATCGGAAAGCCCGAACATCATGCTCGCCAAGAGCCCGGAGCGGGACCGCGAGATTGAGAATATCTGCCAGATGATCCGCAATTGCGCGGAGGCCGGCATTCCGTCCATGAAATACAACCTCACCATATTGGGCGTGGTGCGGAACCCGTATACCAAGGGGCGCGGCGAGAGCACCTACAGCACGTTCAAATACGATGAGCTGGACAGGACGAAGTTAACCGAAGCAGGGCCCGTGAGCGCGGACCAAATGTGGGAGCGCATTACTTATTTTCTGGAACGCGTGGTTCCGGTGGCCACGGAAAACAAGGTCAGGATCATGTGCCATCCGCATGACCCAGGCATGAAGGAGCCGGAAGGTTTCCGCGGCGTGCATCGCGTGTTGGGTACTGTTGCGGGGCTGAAACGCTTTATCGAAATTCAGCCGAGCCCTTACCACGGCCTCAATTTTTGCCAGGGCACGGTGTCCGAAATGCTGAAGGACCCGGGCGCCGAAATCTTCGATGTGATTCGTTACTTCGGGACGCGCAAGAAAATTTTCAACGTACACTTCCGAAACATTCGCGGAGGCTTCCTGAATTTTCAGGAGACCTTCCCCGACGACGGCGACGTGAACCTGATCAAGGCCATTCGCGTGTATCGCGAGGTGGGCTACGACGGCATGCTAATGCCCGATCACGTGCCGCACATTGAAGGCGATACGGCCGGCGCACAAGCTTTCGCATTTGCGTTCGGCTATATTCAGGCGCTGCTGCAGATGGTGCGCATGGAAGCATGACGGGCGGCTGTAACCAGTGATTAGAGCGATTCGGCATCATGCCCCGGTGGGCGTGCTGCCGCTGTTGGCTTCGGAAATTGTGCTGTTGTTCGCCTGCTTTTACGTGTCGGCGGAGATACTGTATCCGCCCTCGGCGTGGTTGTACTTGTTTGTCGAGGGCGGCATCACGCTGGTGGGAATTGCCATCGCCACCATCATCCTGGCTATGTACTTTTTCGATATGTATGCGGAGGTGCAGGTGAGCAGCCGCGTGGTGCTGCTGCAGCAAATCTGCCAATCGCTGGGCGTGGCGATTTTGGCGCAGACTGTCGCGACATACGTCTTTCGCGATTGGACGGTGCCGCAGTTGCTGATGCTCTTCGGGTGCGGGATGGCGCTGGTAAGCCTGTTCTGCTGGCGGCTGCTGTTCAGCGCAGTGATCAAGCGAATTGGCCCGACGGACAATTTGCTGTTCCTGGGAAGAAACGCCACGTCGAGCGCGGTGGCGGCGGCGATTGAGCGGGATTCGCGCGCGAACTATCGCGTGATTGGTTTTCTGGATGACGATTTCGCGCGGCAAGACGATTCCGGCGCTCCCGTGCTGGGCGGCTTTTCCACCCTGAGACAAATGGTGGCGGAACATAAGCCCAGCCTTTTGGTGGTGGGAATGCCCGAGCGGCGCGCAGCCATGCCGGTGGCGGATTTGGTGGCGCTGCGCTTTGAAGGGCTGCAGATTGAAGAGGCGAGCAAGACGTTCGAGAGCGTATACCAGCGCGTGCGGCTGGAGGACCTTTCAGAACAGCAGGTAATGTTTTCCCGCACCTTCGTGCCCAGCAATGGGGCTTTGAACATGGCTCGCCTGGTGAGCTTCGTGGTGGCGGTGCTGGGGCTGTTGGTGCTTTCTCCGCTGCTGATTGGCGTGTGGCTGTGGCTGCGCCTGCGTGGGAACGAACCGGCTCTAGCGCGGTACGCGCGCGAAGGCAAAAACGGGAAGCTGTTTTACATGTGGCGCTTCCGTCGCGATGCTTCGCTTAAGTGGCTGTATGGCAGGTTTCGCGTGGATGCGTTTCCGGAATTGTTGAATGTGGTGCGAGGAGAAATGTCGCTGGTGGGGCCCTGCCCGGAAGAGCCGGAGGCCGCGGCCATGCTGAATGAGACGCTGCCGTTTTACCATTATCGCGACGCCATTCCTCCGGGCATCACTGGCTGGGCGATGGTGAACCAGACGGCGGAGAATGCGGACGACCGGGCCTTGGCTCTCGAATACGACCTGTATTACATCAAGCACCTTTCGCAGGCTTTCAACTTTTATATCCTTGTGCACTCCCTGAAGAATCGCGTCCTGCGACCGTGACATACTGGTTCGCAATGGCCCAGACCACCATCTCCCCAACTTGGGAGACGGGCATTGAGGACGAGACCAAGCGCGACCGAACGCCGCTTTACCGTGTCGTTCTGCTGGACGATGACGATCACACTTACGATTACGTGATCGAGATGGTGCAGAAGATATTCGTGTTCACGCTGGCCGAAGCGTTTCGCCATGCGCAGGAAGTGGACATGCGCGGCAGAACGGTGCTGATCACGTGCGAACTGAAGGAAGCCGAATTCGCACGCGACCAGGTTCAGATGTATGGGCCCGATTGGCGCCTGCCGCAATCGAAAGGTTCGATGACGGCATTGGTGGAGCCCGCCGATTCAGGCGTTTAGGCGCTATTTACTAATCGCCAGAAAGACGTTGTTACTGGTAGCGCCGTCCAGCGAAAACTGCAGGCCGATCGCGTCGCCGTAGGGGGTATCCGAAGGCACAGCGACATTGATTTGGTACAGGCCAACAAAGCCGGGCGTAAGGCCCGAATAATATACCGTGCCCAGCGTAGGCGTGCCGGCGAAACCGCCGCCGAAGGTAACCACGGGCAATGGTGTGCGGGCCAGTGGCTCAGCGGCGGGGGCTGCCGCGCCATCCGAAACGCCGGGGCTGGTGGCGCCAAGCCCGATGGCATAGATGGTCAGCACGTCGCCGGCTTTCGCGGGATGGCTGAACAGGCCGGGCGTGGCGGGCATGGGGAAGGAGCCATCCTGATTGGTGATGATGCCGTAATTGGCGACCCCAAGGCGCAGGATGCGGGGAGCTCTGGGCTGCACCATGGTGGTAACCGTGTTCCCTTGCTGGCCGTTATATTGAACCGCAACCTGCGCGGTGCCCGCTTGCGTGTTGAGCGGCACCAGGAAGTTGATCTGTCCGGACGATGAATAATACACGGGCGCGGGCACATTGTTCACCAGCACGCGGACGCCGGCGAGCGTGGTGCCAAGCGGGAGCGACGACGCGCCCGTGGGAGTGGCTCCGCCGAGTTGCGAACCGAACAGCGCGGCGATTTCACCGGGCGCAAGAATGGGCCGGAACGTGGTGTTGTCCACCACGCCTCCGAAGCTGATGTTCGGGACCGAGGCGTTGGTGACCACGAACTGCACGGGCAGCGTGGTGGTGTTGACCGCGTTCGAGGCAATGTTGACGGTGCCGGAATAGATGCCCGGCTGCAGGCCCGCGGGATCTGCCGTAACGGTGACGAGCGAATTACTGGCCGCGCTAACACTCAGGAAATTTCCGCCGCTGGCCGTGGTGGCGGTGCCGCCGCTGACGGTGAGGTTCGAGGTGCCGGCATTGGAGACAGAGAAACTCTGCGTGACTTTGTCGCCGTTGGTGACGCCGGTGAGGCGCAGCGGAGTGGCGCCATTGAACTGAAGAATGGGCTGTGAGGTAACGTGCAACTTTACGGCGATGGTGCGATTCTCAGCCGGGTTTGGGCTACCGCTAAGCGCGATGGCGCCGGTGTAATCGCCTTCCGGCTGGCCGGCTTGCGAAGTGGCGGTGACCAGATACGGATAGAAGAAGTTGAAACTGCCGTTAAGGTTTAGGGACAGCCAGGGCCGCCCGTCACTGGTGCTGGTGGCGCCGTTCACCTGGTTCTGCGATTGAAATGTTTGGGAAGCTTTTCCGCCATTGGGCGCGACGTAAAATTCCAGCGCGGTGGGAACGCCACCCACTTGTATGGTGACGGAGATATTCTGCGGGGCATCCACTGCACCGGGTGCGTTGACGGTGACAAATTCGGTGTAGGTTCCGGGCGTGAGCGCGGAGGTGTTCAAGGCAATCCTCACGGCTCCTGAAACAAGCGAAGGGGCAAGCCAACTGGCCGAAGAAGCGGTGCTTAGGTTCAGGTTGCCGTCACCGATGTTGGTGACTTGAACAGTTTGCTGGGGTCCATTGGTTCCGGCGGCAATATTGATCACGCCAATGGCGGTGGTGCTCAATTGCAACTGCGGAGCCGCATACAGGGCGGATGTTGCCAAGACACTTAAGAAAAGCCAACGCTTTAATTCCATTCAAATGCTCCTTTTCGATAAGCCCATAAATAACCGGCGAATAAAATAGCTAAGAAGACGGCCACTTCCGCGACTCCGAACCAGCCGAGCGCGCGGTAACGAACCGCCCATGGAAACAGAAAGACGGTTTCGACATCGAAGATGACGAACACAATCGCCACCAGGTAAAAGCGGACATTGAACCGTCCACGGGAATCTGAGGCAGCTTGGATTCCACACTCGTAAATTTCAGATTTGACGGCATTGGGGCGAGAGGGCCGTAAAAGCTTGAAGATAGAAAGGCTGGCGACGGGCAGCAGGACAGCCATCGGCAGGAAAACGAACAACGGTAGGTATTCCGGGGGCATGTGTGTGTCGTTTTGGGCCTAGTAAGTGAATCCCAGGCGGTGCAGGGTAGCGGCCGGCTCATCGCCTTCGAAGCGTGTCAACTCCGCCTTCTCATGGCCGTTTTCCACCGCGACTCCGCCGGGGGTGCCTTTAACGGCAAAGGTCTTTTTCAGCAGTTCCCAATCGGTGGAAATGGGCTTGTTCAAACCGCTCTTTTTCATAAAAGCGGCGGCGAATTGCGGTTCTACCACGGGAACACCAATGACTGCGGTATCCCCCCAATTCATGGTGGCCATCTTGCGCGCGGCATCGAGACAATGCATGCATGCGGGATCGAAGAAATACAGGAACACCTTACCGGTTTGCATGGACGTTGCTTTGCCGTCGACAGTGAGCGTCGCGGGCGCGGGGGTGCCGGTGGCGCGGTTCGCGGTTACGCCGTAGGAAGCAGCGGCGAAAACCATGACCGCGCCCAAAACCGTAAGCGGCGTGCGCAGGCCGTGAGGGCGCACGGCCCAGACGCCCGCCAACCCGGCAAGGGCCAGCATGATGGCGTCACCGATGAAAAAACCGGGCCCCACCGCGCGTTTCACCCACGGGAAACAACTGCATTCCTGACCCTGCAGTTCGCGGTAGAAGAAGGCGATATAGGCCATGAAAAACAGCAGCAGCGCGGAAGCCAGAATGGCTCCCCAACGGCGGTACTTGGGAATCAAAACCAATATTGCGGCAACAGTTTCAGTAATTCCGAGGCCAATCGCGCCAACCAGGCTCAGCGATTCCGGCACTTTGGCCTGGGCGATACGCACGGCCGCGCCCAGAGGGTCGGTCAGCTTCCAGATTCCGGCCACCAGGAACAGCAGCGCGGTCAAAATCGCGGCGCTCCAACCGATCCATTGCTTCCACGGTTGCGCTGCCACGCGGTCTATCGGAAGCGCCATTCCGCTCGGACTCATACCCTCTATGGTACATGCCATACTGAGCTAAATGCGCTGGCTTACCTTGTTGGCGGCACTTTCTTTGCACGCGCAAACCGCGGACCTGGTGGTGCGCAACGCGAAGATTTATACGGCGGACCCCGCGAAGCCGAACGCCGCCGTCCTGGTAGTGAAAGACGGGAAGATTCTGGCGGTGGGCGACGCATGGGCCGGCAAAGCCGCGCGCACCGTGGACGCGCATGGGGCGATGGTAATGCCCGGCTTTATCGATAGCCACGGCCATGTGCAGGGTTTGGGCGAAGGTCTGGAGACTCTGGATCTGCGCGGCGTGAAATCGGAAGCGGAAGCGGCGGCGCTGGTGCGCAAGGCGGCACAGGCGTCGAAGCCCGGCGAGTGGATTCGCGGGCGCAGCTGGGACCAGAATCTGTGGCCGGGGAAGCAGTTTCCCACGAAGGCTAGTTTGGATCGGGCGGCGCCGGCGAACCCCGTGACGCTATCGCGAGTGGATGGGCACGCCGCGTGGGTGAATCAGCGCGCGCTGGATCTGTCGGACGTAAATGGCAAGACTCCCGATCCGGATGGCGGGAAGATCTTGCGCGGCGCGACAGGCGACGCAACAGGCGTTTTAATCGACGTGGCGCAGCGGTTGGTTTCGCGCAAAGTGCCTGCGGCCACAGCGGAACAGATCCGCCGTTATCTGCGGCGAGCGACGGCGGAACTGGCGCGTTTGGGGATTACGTCGGTGCACGATGCGGGCGTTTCGCAGGAGACGCTGGACGGCTATCGGGCGCTGATTGCGGCAGGGGAATTGCCGGTGCGGGTGAATGCCATGATCGGCGGCGTGGGTCCGTTGTGGGAGGTTTATAAGAAGCGCGGCCCGGAGATTGGCGATTTTCTGACGGTGCGGAGCATTAAGCTCTACGCCGATGGCGCGTTAGGTTCGCGCGGGGCTGCGCTGCTGGCGCCGTATGCGGACGACCCCGGCAATAGCGGGCTGCTGATCAATAAGGAAGAACTGATCAGGCAGGTGGCGCTGGAGGCGGTGAAAACGGGTTTCCAGGTGTGCACTCACGCCATCGGAGACCGGGGAAATCGCGCGGTGTTGAATGCTTATGCGGCTGCCTTGACCGAGGGAAACGACAAGCGATTTCGCGTGGAGCATGCGCAGGTGGTGGCGCCGGAAGATTTCGACGTGTTCCGCAAATTCAACATCATCGCGAGCGTCCAGGCGACCCATGCGACCAGCGATATGGGTTGGGCAGAGGCGCGTTTGGGGCCGGAGCGGGTAAAGGGCGCCTATGCTTGGCAAACCTTTCTGAAGCGCGGCATTGTGGTGGCGAACGGGTCCGATTTTCCGGTGGAGCAGCCGAATCCGCTATGGGGCTTTTATGCGGCGGCGACGCGAGAGGATCACCGGGGCGCGCCGGACGGCGGCTGGTATCCGGCGCAGAAGATGACCCGCGCGGAGGCGTTGCAGAGCTGGACGCAGACAGGCGCGTTTGCGGCGTTCGAGGATCAATCGAAGGGGTCGCTGGCAGTGGGTAAAGTAGCGGATTTCGTGATGCTCTCAAACGACATTATGAAAGTGCCGGAAGCCGACATTTTAAAGGCTCGCGTCACCATGACGGTGGTGGGCGGCCGGGTTGTGTACGGCGAATGAATCTGTGGGCGGTGCTGCTGCTTGTGGGTAGCGTGACGGTGTTGCGGGACGATGTGAATTCTGTTCCGGCAGGCGAATGGCGGTATCAGCAGTTTACTGTGGGTTCTCAGTTACCTGCCGAAGTGGATTGCAATTTTAAGGCAGAAGAGCCGGGCCGGGCACGCGTGGAGTTGGTGACGCATGACGCTTTGCAGCAGTTGCTGAAGGGGCGGGAGCATGACAGCATCGCTACGTCTACTTCCGGCATGCTGCACCAGGAGATTGGCCTGCCTGGAACTTTCGCGCTGGTCATTGTGAATCTGGACCGGAAGCGCGCAGTGCGCGTGGCGATGCGAGTGACGCTCGATACCTCGGGCAAGTCACTGGTGAAGGCGCGGTACTTGTCGCCGGAGCGAAGGCAGGTGGTGATTGTGACTAGCTGTGTGGGCTTCCTGCTGATTGTGGGCTTGTCGGCGCGGCAGTTACTGGCGGCGATGAAGGTATGATTACTGCTCGGCTTCCACCACCATCACTTTCACGGCGGAGCCACGATGGATGCGCTCTGCGGCTTTCACAAAGTCAGTTACTTTCGCGTTCGGAATGGTCATGAACTTTTGCGGGTTCCTGTCCGTCAACGGGAACCAGGAGCTTTGGATCTGCACCATGATTCTATGACCTGGGCGGAAGGTGTGGCAGACGTCCGGCATGACATATTCCAGCTTGGTGGGCTGATTCGGCTGGAAGGCTTCCGGCTTACTGAAACTATTGCGGTACTTGCCACGGAAAGGCTCGCCGCGCACTAACTGCTGGTAGCCGGGCATGTGGATGCGAGTGGGGTTCGGGTCGGGATCGGGGTAATCGTTGGGATAGACGTCGATCAACTTGACGACGAAATCGGAATCGGTGCCGCTGGTGGAGACGGTCAGGCTGGGGGTGACGGGTCCCGCGATGGTAACGTCATGATCGAGCGGCCCGGTCTGGTAGGTGAGCACGTCGGTGCGCTGGCCGGCGAAGCGCTGGTCGTAGGTCATATAATTCGACGGCATGCCGGTACCGATTTCGCCCAAAACGGGGACGGGATGCGCGGGATCGCTGATGTACTCGTCGTAGCCTTTCTCTTTCGCCGATTGCGTGAGGGAAAGCTTGCCGCCCGCTTCCAAATAAAGTTCGCGCGTGGTGGCATTTTTGGGCGGCCATTGTTCGAAGCGGCGCCATTCGCCCGTGCCGGTTTCAAAAACCCAGGCCTTGGGAAATTTCATATCGCCCTTGCCTTTCAGATGGTGGACGAAAAAAGGCAGCTCAATCTCCTTGCGGAAGTATTCGCCGGTCTTCGAGCCGAAGTTCAAATTGCCCAGCTTGTCGCCATCGCCGCGCGACCACCCGCCGTGCGGCCAAGGACCCATCACCAGTGTGACGGGCGAAGTAGGGCCACCGGCTTCCAGCGCGCGGAAGAGCTTCAGGGGTCCCGATAAATCTTCCGCATCGAACCAGCCACCTACGAAGAGAGCCGCCGGCGTGATGTTGCGCATGTGGGGAGCGAGCGCGCGGTTCGACCAGAAGGAATCGTAGGTATCGTGCTTCAGATTGTCGTTCCAATAGGGGCTCGCGTTCTTCAGGTATTTTTCATTGGCGTTGGCGAGCGGGCCCATGCCGAGGTAGAACTCATACTCATCGGGCGTGCCGAAATCGAAGCGGGTGGCGTTGCGTTCGGGGCGCGCCGGCTCCGGGCCGCGTGGCTTAAAGCTGGAATAGAAGCCGAAATTGGCGGCAAGATAGAAGGCGCCGTTGTGATAAGAATCGTCACCGTTGCCCACGTCGCCCATAGGCGCTTGCGGCGAAGAAGCTTTCAGCGCCGGGTGCGCGCCAATCATGCCGAAAGCGGCATAGAAGCCGGGGTAGGAAATGCCGTACTGGCCCACCTTGCCATTGTTGTTGGGCACGTGTTCGATCAGCCAATCGATTGTGTCGTAGGTGTCGGTGCTCTCGTCGAAATCCTTCGGGCCGGAGAACTTGGCTTTGTGAATGGGCACATCGGTGAACTCGCCTTCCGAAAGATAGCGGCCGCGCACATCCTGATAGACAAAAATGAATGTGTCCTTGGTGAAAAGGTCGCTGGGGCCCAGCGTGGCGCGGTAATTATCGACGCCATAGGGCCCAACCGAATATGGCGTGCGCTGCATCAGGATGGGCCACTGCTGAGTTCGATCTTTCGGCACATAGACGCTGGTGAAGAGCTTGACGCCATCGCGCATGGGGATGCGGTAATCGAACTTGGTGTAGTGCGAGCGTGTGTATTCGGCCTGTTTGCGGAGTTCCTCCGCGGGTGTTTGAGCGTTTAAGAAGGCGGCCAGCAGAGCGATGGCAAAGAGGCATTTCATGAAACAGGATGGTAACAAAAAGCGTGCGTGGGGGCTGATATACTGCCTCACAAATGATAAGTTCCACGGAGAAGCCGGTACCCGAAAATCGCGCCGGGTTGCGCGATGGGCAAATTTCTGAACTCACGGTGATTGTGCCGTTCAAGGAGGGCGGCGCGGCCAAATTACGCGCCATCCTGGCGACGCAAGGCGGACGTTTTTCAGGCGCCGACAACGTGGGAACCGTTCACGATATGCGCTTCGTGATTCTGGAGAACGATACGAAACTGCTGTTCGCGACCGCGTATGACGGCAATTGGGACAGCTACATTAGTGACTTCGCGACGCTGATTCCGGAAGCCATGGACATGCTGTTCTCCGTGATTGAAGGGTGGCCCGGCATCCATTCGCCTTCCGTGAAAGATTTTATTGCGCAGCATCAGATTACGGCAGCCGGTTGGTATACCGCTTATCCGGATGCGACGGTGGCTGACATTCGCCGCGGCCTGAAGGTTCGCAGAGCACTGGACGCACTGCTGGACTCAGCTAGCTAAGGCGCGCTTGGCACCGGCGGATGAAGGTCCGAAGCTTGAGCTTGAGGACATACAAAGCCCGATACTAAGGCGTCGTCCCGCGCCGTACTTGGGCTGCCATGTTTTGTTCCATTTCGACGATGCGGCGCAAGGGCGCGAATTTGTCCGGCGCCTGTTGCCGCATGTGGTTTCAGCGGCGCACTATGCGTCTTCTCAGACTTGGGCCGCGGCTGCGTTCACGTATAGCGGCCTGCAGATGTTGGGAGTGCCGCAGGATTCGCTGGCATCGTTCCCGCAGGCGTTTCGCGAAGGCATGGCGGCGCGCGTGGGGCAGTTGGAAACAGCCGATAGCGCGCCTGACAAATGGGAGCGGCCTTATGGCACCGGCGACATTCATCTGGCGCTCACGCTACTTTCCATGAGCGAAGAGCGGTATGAAGAGAAGCTGGCGCTGGCGCACGAACAATTACAGGATCTGCCCGCAGTGCGTGTGTTGTGCCTGGAAAAATTCGCGCAGGTAGCAGGTGGCCGGACGCCCTTCGGCTATAAGGACGGCATCAGCTTCCCGAACATTCTGGGGAATACCGTCAGCCCCATCGCGTGCCTGGAGCCACCGGTAGCGGCCGGTGAATTTGTGCTGGGGTATCCGGGCGACCGCGGCCGTGCGATCCCAATGCCGCAGCCGGATGTGCTCGGCCGCAATGGGACGTTCGCGGGCTTTCGCAAGCTGCACTCGCACGTGGCTTTGTTCCGGCAATTTCTACGCGCCAATGCGACCGCCGGTTTGAGCGAAGAACTGCTGGCCGCGAAAATGGTGGGCCGTTGGCAAAGCGGTGCTCCGCTGGCCTTATCGCCAGACCGGGACGACCCCGAGATGGGCAGCGATTGGCAGCGTGTGAATCGTTTCCTGTATGGCGGCGATGGCGCAGGCAGCAAGTGTCCTGTGGGCGCCCACATACGGCGCATGAATCCGCGCGATACGAAGCTCGCCGTGATGAGCAACGTGAATCTGCGTCGCATCATTCGGCATGGCACCACGTATGGGCGGCCGCTTGCGCCCGGCGCGCTGGAAGACGATGGGCAAAGCAGAGGCATCTTCTTCATTTTTCTGAGCGCCACCGCGCCGGACACATACGAATTTCTAAAGCGCGAATGGATCCAGGACGGCAACTTTCTCGGATTAGGAACGCAGCGCGACCCCATTGCGGGCTCGCACGATGGCAGCGAAACGTTCACTGTGCCCATGCGGCCGGTCAGGCGGCGCATTCCCCTGATGGAAAGCTTCACGCGCACGCTGGGCGGTGAATATGCGTTCCTGCCGAGCCTGAGCGCAATGCGTTGGATCAGTGGACTTTAAGGAACATGAGCCGTTCGCAGCTTGGCGAGCATCATGAAAATCGTAATTGGTGGCGCCGGCCGACAGGTTAACGGGTATTGCAACCTCAATGTTGTTCTGACGCCGGGCGTCGACCTTGTGGCGGATGCGCACCTGTTGCCGTTCCAGAACGACCGGTTCCAATAGATAGAATGCGATGCAGTGTTGGAACAAGTACGAGATCCTCAACAGGTAATGTCTGAACTGGAGCGCGTGTTGGAGCCGGGCGGCTGCATGCATCCGGTCACTCCGTTCTGCCACCCTTTCATGAGTATCCAAAAGATTTCAGAAGGTTTTCGCTAGACGGATTGAAGGCTCTGACCCCCAGGCTGGAGGTAGTTGCAGAGGGTTGGCGAACCGGACCCACGGCCACACCGTTGCTCTTTACTCTGGAGTACGCCAAGGTCTGGACGGCGAACCGTTCCGTGCAGGCCGCGGTTCACGGAGTGCTCGGTTGGACTCTTTTCCCGCTACGCTACCTGGACCTGATTTTGTCCCGGTCTCCGCGCGTGCAAACGCTAGGTTAACGAACTTCAGCGCACGAAGCGATCGACATAATCCGCGCCCAGACCGCACGCTTCATAGTGCTTGCGGCACATATCGATTTTGGTGAACACGTCTTCAAAGCCAGTGTGGTTGCCCTGCTCATCGACATAGTACATGCAGCCGGAGATGTTGAAAAAGGTGATCATCTCTTCCACATCTTCGGGCACGCTAAGTGTGTGTGTTTCGCCGGGCGGCTCGAAAACATAGTCGCCCGCGCGCGCCACCCAATCGTGCTCCAGATAGCGCCAGGAGCCTTTGATGACGTAACCATGCACGGGCGCGGGATGACGGTGGCGACTCAGTATGCCTGCCTTGCGCACGCGCAGCAGGTTGCACCATTGACCGGCAAGCGTGTTCAACATCAGCGGCCGGAACCAGACGTCTTTGGCCTGCGGAACCCAGATACGTTCGTCTTCGGGAAGCGCGGTTTCGACAATTTGATGCGGAGAAAGCGGGTGAGTGGTGATCATACGGCGGAATAGCCGCCATCCACGGGCAGCACGGCTCCGGTGATGAAAGAGGCGGCGGGCGAACACAAGAATAGCACCGCGCTGGCCACCTCTTCGGGCTTGCCCCAGCGGCCTTGCGGCGTGCGCGCCAGAATTTGCGAGCTGCGGTGCGAATCGTTCTGCAGAGCTTCGGTGAGGCCGGTTGCGATCCATCCCGGCGCCACCGCGTTGACGCGCACACCGTCCATTGCCCAGGCCGCCGCAAGAGACTTCGTGAGCAGCGCGACGCCGCCTTTGCTTGCGCTATAACCGGGCACGCGCGCGCCGCCGAAGAAGCTAAGCATCGACGCCATGTTAACGATAGATCCACCCGAAGCGCTCAGCAGGGAACGCGCCGCGGAGCACATGCGCATGGTGCCGGCCAGATTCACATCCAGCACCTGTAAAAACGCCGCAATCTCAAACTCTTCGTCGCGGCGGATAATGCCGGCGCAGTTCACCAGCACATCCAGATCGGAAATGTCTTCGAAGTACCGCGACACTTGCTCATCGGAGGTGACATCCAGTTCGGCGGGGCTGGGCGTGAACACGCGCGCTCCGGCGGCGATGAAAGCGCGAGCGACCGCCAGGCCGATGCCCGTGGTGCCGCCTGTGATCAATACCGATTTTTCCTGGAACGGGAACATTGCAGCGGCGGCTCGCGTACCAGATTATCAGGACGAAGCAACGTTTATGAGCCGAAGCATTTTTGAATGGGTTTTCAATTTCGTCGTGCTGATTTTCGCCACCAGCATGGTTGCGCAGCCCTTTGTGATTCCCACGGGCTCCATGGAATCGACGCTGCTGGTGGGTGATCATCTGCTGGTGGATAAGCTGGCGTACGCGCCAGCCGGACAGGTGGCGCCGCTGCCCTATGAGCAGGTGCAGCGAGGCGATATCGTGGTGTTCCGCTATCCGCCGAACATACGCGAAACCTATATCAAACGCGTGATCGGCTTGCCCGGCGACAGGATTCGCATGGAGCACAAACAGGTCTATCGCAACGGCGCCGCGCTCACGGAGCCCTACACGCAACACATTTTCCCAGGCTATGACCCGGGCCGCGACGACATGCCCGAATTGACCGTGCCGCACGACAACTATTTCGCTTTGGGAGACAACCGCGACAATTCTTCCGACAGCCGCGTGTGGGGCTTTGTGCCGCGCGAAAATATCATCGGCAAGCCGCTGGTGGTGCTTTGGAGCTATGACGCGCCGACGGAAGATTTGATGGGCTATTCGCTACATCGCTTCACGGATTTGGCGCAGCACTTTTTCACGCGCACGCGCTGGTCACGAACGCTGAGATTGGTTCGAGCGGATTAGCTCCAACTGCTGGAGATGGTTGCGGTCATGGCCGCCCATGGTTTCAAGAATGGTCTCCATCGTCATGGTGCCGCGCTCCGGATGCGTGACGGGCTTCTGCAACTTGTCCGGCGGAAGTGCACCAACAAAAAGCAAATTCCACTGCCTGACCGTCGCGAATGTTTCGACAGCCGCGGGCACATCCAGCTTCACATAAGGAGCGGCCCACAGATCCTGATCGAAAGGTTGAATCACGTGATGCTCTTCCGCGGCAGCCTGTCGCAGACGGAACGCGAATGCGATTTCCACATCGGCAAGGTGGCAGACGATTTGCCGCGCGGTCCACTTACCGGGGGCGAAGCTTTGGTCCCAGGCATCGGGCCCGATGGCCATGGCAAGTTCACGTAAACGGGCCGGCGTATCCTGAATGACGTCGATGGCGCGCTGATCGCCGAGGAACAATCGATAGGGGTTCACCAGCTCAACTTAGCATGGCCGGTTGGCGCGATTGAGCAGGCGATGTACCGCCGCGATGGGCAGCCCCACAACGTTGCTGTATGAGCCATCGATGCGTTCGATATAGCGTGCGGCGATGCCCTGTATGGCATAGCCGCCGGCTTTATCCATGGGTTCGCCGGTCAAAACATAGTCGCGAATCTGCGCCGCGGTAAGAGTCATGAACCAGACGTTGGTAGCCACCAGTTCCTGCGCCGCTTCCGCCCCGCAACGCAAACAGATGGCGGTAAGCACTTCATGTTTGCGGCCGGAAAGCAGCGTGAGCATTCGTTCGGCATCGTCAGGGTCGCGCGGCTTGCCGAGAATTTCATTATCCAAAACGACGATGGTGTCGGCGGCCAATATGATCTCGTCGGGCGTGCTTTGGACGGCGTTCGCCTTTTCCCAAGCCAGGCGCTCCACGTGTTGTTCGGGATCTTCACCGGAGCGTACGTTCTCATTGATGGCTGCGGGCCGCACGATGAATTCGAAGCCGGAATTCTTCAGCAGCTCGGCGCGCCGGGGCGATTGGGAAGCCAGTACAAGCTGTTTCAATGCGCCTTGTACCGCTGCTGGCCGGCCTCCACGCGAACGGCCATCCGGTTCTGGCGCGGCGGCAGCGGGCAGGTGGCGAATTCTGTATAAGCGCAGGGTGGGTTGTAGGCGCGGTTGAAATCCAGAATCACGGAATCGCCGGTGGGCATCGGCGCTTTCAGAAAGCGGCCCGAACCATAAGTCAGGTCGGACGCGGTCCGGTCGCGGAACATAAAAAAGAGCAGACCGTCCTCAATGGTGGGCTCCAGTTTGTAAGTCTTGCCATTGAGCGCGAACTCGGCGTAACCGGGGCTAGGCTCATCGGCGGTATCGCCCAGAATGTTGGTGATGGGAATGAGCTTGTGCGGTTTATAAGGATGCCAGGCTGCGCGCACGCGATATTTTTCGTCGATGGGAAACCACTCTAAGCCGTGAAAGTCGCGGCGCGTAGTGGCTTCCGGATCGCGCAGACGGATGCCGTAGCGTTCGCCGCGTTTGATGAAAGTGGCCGACGTGCCGCAGGGCAGAACCATAGTCTTATCGAGCGTCAATTCATTGGGCCCGGATGGTTCGCGCAGCGTTGCGTGCCCATCGCGAAACTCTATCTGCAGATTCTTGCCGCCGCAATGCGCGGGGAGTGCGACGGTGTTCGCGCCAGGTCGAAGCCACGCCAGACCAGCCAGCGAGAGCCAGCCTTCGGGCGCTTTCAGACCGGCTTCATAATTGGCGCGCCACTGCTCCGTGGAGTTCGGCGTCTCTGCCGCCATCAGCATCAAACCAACTGCCAGCGCCAATTGCATCTCTTTTCAATATCACGAAATGGCACGGGGCCGGCGCGCGCCGAGTTCGCAGAGCAGGGCCACGGCCGCCAGTGCCGCCGCCGTATAGAACGCTGCCTGATAATTTCGATAGCGATCGAAGAGCACGCCACCGATGCGCGGCCCAATGATGCCGGCCACGCCCCACGCGGTGAACAGAATTCCATAATTGATGCCGGCATTTTTCGTGCCCCAGAAATCGGAAGCTGCAACGCCGTTCACCGAAAGCTGTGTGCCATAGCACCAGTAAACGATAAAAACGGCCGCATAGAGCAGCGCAACATTGCTGCCGGCCGCGTACAGCGCGGGCATGGCGAACACGCAAATGCCGATCATCACGCGCAGCACGTTGATGCGGCCCAGCTTGTCTGACATCCAACCGGAGAGCACGCGTCCGGCTGCGTTGCCGCACGCGCCCACAACCAGCGTCATAGTGGAAAGCGCAGCCGCGGCTATGCCCACGCTCTTCGCGAACGGCACCAGTTGGCTGATCACCATCAGGCCGGCGGAACAGCCCAGCGCGTAAGCCGCCCACATCAGCCAGAAGGTGCGCGTGCGCAGCATCTGCTGGGGCGTGAAATCGATGGCTGCCGATTGCGTGGCAAGCGAAGGCGCCCAACCGATGGGCCGGTACCCCGCGGGAGGGTTGCGCAACAGAGCCGCGCCCGCAAGCGTCAGCAGCAGAAAGATGCAGCCCAAAATCTGGAACGTGGTGGGGAGCCCATAAGTGGGGATAAGCCATAACTGCGCCAGCGGGCCGAAAATGGCCGAGCCGGCGCCGTACCCGCCCACGGCCAGCCCCACGGCCAGCCCGCGCTTATCGGGAAACCACTTCGCCATGACGGGAATGGTGGTGGCATAACCGAAGCCATTCCCCAAGCCGCCAATGGCGCCGAAACAAATGTACAGATGCATTAGGCTGCTGGTGTAAGCGCATAGGAACCAGCCCACGCTAACCAGGATGGAGCCGGCCAGCGCGCAGGGCAGCGGACCGTAGCGGTCCTGCAGGCGGCCGGCCAGCACGAAGCTCAAAGCGAACACGGTCACGGCGATGGTGAAGACCATGGAGGTCTGCGCGCGCGACCAGCCGAAGCGTGCCTCAAGCGGCGCAACGAACACGCTCCAGCCATAGAGAGTACCCAGCGCCACGTTCATCGCCAGGCCGCCCACCACTCGCCACCACCGCGATAAGCCGCCGCTGCCGTTCTCAAGCATGCTAGACATCGTATGCGATGCGGCTATGTGAAAATCGTAGCCATCATGAAGACCATAATCGCGATCCTGCTTTTGGCGCTGAGCGGATTCCCTGCCCTGGCGCAAACCAAATGGGAAGTCACCAAAACATTCGCTATCGGCAGCGTGGGCGGGTGGGATTATCTGACGGTGGATGCGGCGGCTCACAGGCTTTACGTCCCGCGCGGCACGCACACCATGGTGGTGGATTCCGAATCGGGTAAGCCGGTTGCCGATATCCCCGGGCAGAAAGTGGCGCATGGAGTCGCGCTGGTTCCTTCAGCCGGGCGCGGCTTCATCAGCGATGGCGGCGGCGCGGGCGCGGTGATTATCTTCGATCTGAAAACCAGCGCCGTGCTGGGCTCGGTCGTCGCGACGCCCGATGCCGATGGCATCGTCTTTGACCCGGGCAGTGGGTTTGTCATCGTGGTCTCCGGCGATAAGGGCACGCTGATGCTGCTAAAGCCCGATGTGAATCCGAAGAGTGGCAAGATGTCCGCGGTGATCGAACTGGGCGGCGAACCTGAGTTTCTGGCCGCGGACGGCAATGGCATGGTGTATGTAAATTTGATGAACAAAGATGAAGTGGCCGTGGTCGACATCGGCACACGCCAGGTGGTGGCGCGTTGGCCCGTCGCGCCCGGCGGTGCGCCCGTCGGCATGGCGCTCGATGCCGCGAATCACAGGCTCTTTCTGGGCTGCCGCAAGCCGGCCAAACTGGTTGTCATGAGCACGGAAGACGGGCAGGTGCTTGCCGCCCTGCCGATTGGCGACCATGTGGATGCAGTGAAGATCGATGAGGGGCGCATCTTCGCCAGCGCAGCCGATGGGACGTTAGCCGTGGTCGGCGAAAGCGAAGGGAAATTTGAAATTCTGCAAACCGTCATCACGCCGCAGGGTGCGCGCACGATGGGTGTGGACCCGGAAACGCACCGCATCTTCCTTCCCACGGCCGATTACGAACGAAGTGCAGCGGGTAAAATGTCCACCAAAGCGAACACATTCAAAATCGTTGTTGTGGAAGCGGCAAAATAAAACACGTTTGTAATGAATCGCCCGTACAAATGGCCGCTTTGGCAAGCGGGTCAACTATAGTTCTTTTATGGATTCCGAGACGGTGAAGGGCACAATACTGGTGGTGGACGATGAGCCGGAGGTCCGGAAACTGGTGGGTGCCATGCTGAGCCGGGATGGGTACAAAGTGATTGTGTCCGATTCCGGCGAACCGGCGTTGAAGACGTTTTCGAAACAGGCCGCCACCGTGGATTTGCTGCTGACCGACGTGGTGTCGCCGGGGATGAGCGGGCCTGTGCTGGCCGATCAGTTGATTGAAATGAAGCCTGGGCTGCGTGTGCTCTTCATGTCGGGTTTCGATAGCACGCAGGTGGTGCAGCGATACGTGCTGGAACGTGGGTTCGCGCTATTAATCAAGCCGTTCACCATGGAACAATTGCGCGACAAAGTTCAGGAAGTGTTGGGCAGCCCCTCGCAATCGCCCGCATGAAGAACTGGGCCGCGGCTGTGCGCGCTTTGTCGCCGCGCCAAGTGGCCATTGCCGTTTTTCTGTTGGCGTTCGCGCTGCGCGTAGCAGGCGTGTTGGCCACGCATCAGTATCGTGACCTGGAGCGCTTCGAGCTGGAGCGCACTGCTATTTCACTGGCTCAAACCGGGCTGTTCGGCAACCCTTACGCAATCCCTACCGGCCCAACGGCGCATCTTTCGCCAGGCTATCCGTTGCTGTTGGCTGCGTTATTTCGCATGTTCGGCACGGGAACAGTTGCGGAAATTGTGAAGCAGATATTCGCTTGCGCCTGCTCTGCCGCAGTGTGCGCTTTCATTCCAGCAATGGGCCGCGTGATGAATATCCCCGCAGCCGCCGGTTTGGGCGCCGCGCTGTTCGCGGCGCTCTTGCCGCTTAAATTTCGAACGGAAACGCAGGGCGATTGGGAGACTCCTTTCGGCGCGTTGGGCTTAATGCTGGTGATGGCCTTGACCGTGAAGGCATGGCGCGAAGCGCGGCTAGACCTGCGCGCGGCAATCTGGAATGGCTTGGCCTGGGGCTTGGCACTGCTATTCGTGTCTGCGTTTCTGCCGCTGTTTTTCGTGGTGATGCTTGCGGGCTTCGCAATGGCGGGCAGCAGGGCCTATCCGAAATATGCAGCGATAGTGTGCATCGTAGTAGCGCTGAGCCTGGCGCCGTGGGCGTCGCGAAACTGGCGCGCACTGGGTTCGCCCGTGGTGATGCGCGACAACACGGGCTTGGAACTGCGCGTTTCCAACAATGACCTGGCGGGCCCCAGCGAAGAGCGCAATTACGAAAACGGCGTCTATCACCGGTTCCATCCCTTGCAGAGCGAAGCGGAAGCGCGCAAGGTGGCGCTGCTTGGTGAGATTGCTTATAACCGGCTCGCCATGGCGGAGGCGCGCGCCTGGATGCAAGCGCATCCGGCGCGCTTCCTGCAACTCACCCTGCAGCGCGCGCAGTGGTACTGGTTTTTCAGCGACGGCCGTTTTCTTTTCAAAGCATTGCTGTTGGGGCTCTATACGGCGCTGGGTCTGGTGGGCATGGTGTCTCTGTATCGCCGGGACCGTCCCGCGTTCGCCATGGTGCTGGCCGTGCTGGTGATGGTGCCGCTACCGAATTATCTGGTGCACGTGGGCTTGCGGCATCGCTATATGATCGATTGGCTGTTGATCCTGCTCGCATCGTTGACCGTATGGGAATGGACCGCTAAGTCAAACCAGAGCAGGCTTTCCAACAGATAATCCGGCGCAAGCGCAGCCAACTCTTCGCGGCTTGAAACACCTGTGTGTACCGAAACTGCAGTGAAGCCATTGGCGCGGGCAGCGGCGACATCGCTGGGCGCATCGCCCACCAGATAGACCGGGCCGCTAGCACCCAACTCACGCGCGGCAATGGCCGCCAACTCTCCACGCGTGGCCGCCATCTCCGCAAAGGCGCCGAAGTGAAAATAATCTTTGAGCCCGGCGCGTTCCAGCTTGCGCCAACCGATGCGCGTGAAGTTGCCGGTGACCAGCGCCATGGGCACACGCTTGCCGCGCAGACTTTCCAGCAACGGCCCAACCCCCGGACACACGGCATGGCGAATATCGGGGCACTCGCGCAGATAATATTCTTCCGCCACCGCTTGCAGATCTTTCATGCGCGCCCGCGCTTCCGCGTCCCTCACTCCCACGCGCACAAGCATGGCCGTGAGTATGTCCTGGTCCAACATGCCATGCACGGGAATGCCCTCTGTCGTCGCATGCGTACCGAAGATTTCCCGCGCCGCCACGCTTAGCGCTTCACGATGCTGCGGACCGCTGCGGCGCACCAGTGTTCCATCGATATCGAACAGCACCACAGCATCAGACCGCACGCGCCGACCCCAGATACACATCGCGCAACAGCACCTTCGCGGTGGCCGGCGTCAGCTTATAAGAGATGTCCACCACAATCGCGTTGCCGCCTTGCTTGCGGAACGCGTGCGCCCGCGCGGCATCCGGCACAATCACCGTGTCCACCTCCTGCTTGCGCGCTTCCGCCACTTTCATCCAGGGCGCTCGATAGCGGTCCAACACCTCGGCCACGCCGGGCGGCGCGTCCATCACACCCAGGCGCGGACGCCGTAGCTCCCACTTGGCACGTACGCGCGGGTCATCGTTCAAAGTGACAGTCAAGCCGAACTGCTCCGCGAAATTTCGCGCGCGCGCCGTGGATCCGCCGGCATACGGCGAATCGAGCAGCATGGTGCCATCCGCCGCCAGGCTCACGCCTTCCACGCGATCCAGCACGAACGCCGCCGCAAGCCAGATATCGCTTTCGCGGGCGCTCAACGTAAGCCGCTCTCCCGTGCCCTGGACCGTGCCCGGCGGCCGAAAATCGAGTGTGCGGTGTAGCGGCCCAGCGGCGGCGCCCGGCCTGAGCGTGACGCCGTAAAGCTCTCGCACACCAGCCGGAACGCGTGCAATCCACCAGAGCCCTCGCGCGTCTTGCGAGACCGTCGCGCCTTCTTCGGCGCAGCGTTCCAGAAAGTCCGCGGCCACGGATCGGTCCTGCTGTTCTTGCCATGCAAGCGAGTAGAACTGGTCTGTCACGGGCTATCCAGATCGTACAATGGGGAGTGGTGAATCCCGAAAAATTTCGCGTCGGTCTGGTGCAGATGTCGTGCTCCCTAGACCCTGATGAGAACCTGCGTAAGGCGGTTCGCAAAGTTGCTGAAGCAGCCGCGCAAGGCGCGCAAATTGTCTGTCTTCCTGAGCTCTTTCGTTCGCAATATTTTTGCCGCGAAGAGGATGCGCGTCTGTTCGATCTGGCCGAGACAATCCCGGGGCCTTCCACCGAAGCGCTTTCGGAAGCAGCTCGTTTGGCCAACGTGGTGGTGATCGCTTCCTTGTTTGAGCGCCGCGCGGCGGGCCTGTATCACAACACGGCCGCCATGATTGACGCCGATGGCGCGCTTCTGGGCATCTATCGCAAGATGCACATTCCGGACGACCCGCTCTTCTATGAAAAGTTTTACTTCACGCCGGGCGATACCGGCTTCCGTACCTGGGACACGAAATCGGGCCGCATTGCAACCTTAGTCTGTTGGGATCAGTGGTATCCCGAAGCGGCGCGTCTGGCTACTTTGGGCGGCCCCAACATACTGTTCTATCCCACCGCCATCGGTTGGCATCCATCGGAGAAAGCCGAGTTCGGCGCAGCCCAGCACGATGCCTGGCGCACCATTCAGCGCTCCCATTCCATCGCCAACGGAATCTTCGTGGCGGCGGTGAATCGCGTGGGCTTTGAAGGTCCGCCGGAGCGCGGCTTGGAATTCTGGGGCGGTTCGTTCCTTTCCGATCCGTTCGGGCGCGTGCTGGCCGAAGCGTCGCATGATCGCGAAGAAATTCTGGTGGTGGAGTGCGATCCGCGCGACATCGATGAGACACGCCGCAACTGGCCGTTCCTGCGCGATCGCCGCATCGACGCGTATGGGCCGCTGGTGAACCGGATGCTGATCTGATGCCCTACCGCATGCCCGCCGAGTGGGAACCGCATGAGGCCACGTGGATCGCATGGCCGCACAATCGCGAAGATTGGCCCGGCCGCTTTACGCCCATCCCCTGGACGTATGCCGAGATCGTTCGAAAGCTGGCCCTGGTGGAGCGCGTGCGCATCCTGGTGCTGGATGCCGAACATGAGCAGCGCGCGCGCCGCACGTTGAGCAAGGCAGGCGCTCATCTGCCCGCGTGCGAATTTTTTCACTTCCCCACGGACCGCGTGTGGACGCGCGATTATGCGCCCCTGTTTGCCTTCGGTTCCGATGGCGAGCTAACAGCGGTGAAGTGGCGCTTCAACGGTTGGGCAAAATATGCGAACCACCATTTGGATCAGCAAGCCGGCCTGAGTATCGCCGCACGTTTCGCTGCCGTGACGCCGGACGTGGTGCTGGAAGGCGGTGCGATCGATGTCAACGGCGAAGGCTTGGCACTAGCCACCGAAGAGTGTCTGCTCAGCCCGATTCAGGCACGCAATCCGCACCTCACGCGCGAAGAACTGGAAGCTGCCGTCGCGCAAAATTTAGGAGCGACGCGCATACTCTGGCTGAACCGCGGCATTGTGGGCGACGATACGCACGGGCACATTGACGATATCGCGCGCTTCACCGATGCTTCCACCGTGGTGGCCGCCACTGAAGACGATCCAGCCGACCCGAACCATGAAATCTTAAGAGAAAACGAAGCCATCTTAGCCGGCTATCCCGTGCGCGTGGTGCGCCTGCCCATGCCTGAGCCGCTCTATTTCAGCGGCCAGCGCCTGCCGGCCAGCTATGCTAATTTTTACATCGCGAACCGCTTAGTTCTGGTGCCCACATTCAACGATCCGAATGACCGCCTGGCACTCAATATCATCGCCGGCCTCTTTCCCGATCGCGAAGTGACCGGCATCGATTGCACCGCGCTGGTGTGGGGCCTGGGCACGCTGCACTGCATGACGCAACAGCAGCCCGCGCACGCGAAGTAACCGTATGCCCCTGCTGCCACGCCTTCGGCGCGATCTTGATTTCATGCCGTCGCCCATTGAAGAGCAGCCCGGTCTTTTGATACGCGATTCGTTTCAATATTCGGGCGCCGTGCTTGTCATTCCACCGGCGCTGGTGCCGGCGCTTGCCTGCTTCGATGGGCAGCAGACCGAAGCCGATCTGCGCGCGGCTCTGGTGAAACTGACCGGCACTTTTGAAGTGGGCAGCCTGCTCGAAAACATCCTCGGCATTCTGGCAAAGAGCGGTTTCTTGGTGGATGAAACATTCGACCGGATGCGCGATCAGCGGCAGCGCGAGTTCGCCGAAAGCCCGGTCCGTCAGCCTGCGCATTCACCCTCCGCCTACCCGGATGACCAGCAGGAACTCACCAGCGTGATGGCCGGATATTTGGCCAACGCTGAAGCGCCGCAACTCACTCATGTGCCCGTTGGCATTGCCGCGCCGCATGTGAGCCCGCAAGGCGGCTGGGAATGCTATCGCGCTGCTTATGCGGCGTTGCCGGCGGCTGCGGGCGACCGTACCTTCGTCGTACTCGGCACCAGCCATTATGGCGAGCCCGATCGCTTCGGCTTAACCGCCAAGCCCTTCGCCACTCCCTTCGGCGTCACGCGCACCGCGCCCGATTTGCTGAAACACCTGCAGCCCCAACCCGCCGCCAAGATGGAAGATTACTGCCACGCCGTGGAACATTCCATCGAGTTCCAAGTGGTGTTTCTGCAGGCGCTCTTCGGGCCCGATATTCGCGTGCTGCCCGTTCTTGTGGGCTCATTCGGCCTGAGCATTCAGCAAGGCCGCGCGCCGGAATCGAACGCCGGTGTTGAGCGCTTCTTCGGTGCGTTGGGCGAACTGCACGCGCGCGAAGCGGACAAACTGCTCTGGGTACTTGGCGTAGACATGGCGCACATGGGCCGGCGCTATGGCGACAACTTCCAAGCCATTGCCGGCGCAGATTATATGCGCGAAGTGGAAACCCGCGACCGCGCGCGCATTGAAAGTTTCATCGCCGGTGACGCCCGCGGCTTCTGGAGCGATGTCGAACGAAACGGTGACGACGAGCTGAAGTGGTGCGGCTCCGCCCCGCTCTATACGTTTCTAAAAGCAGTGCCCAACGCGCGCGGTTCGTTGCGCAAATACGAACAGTGGAACATCGATCCCGAAAGCATCGTCAGCTTCGCGGGCATCACTTTCGAAGAAGAAACCGTTCCGCCAGCCACGCGTTGACCGTCCGCAGCGCAACGGGCGCGAGCGTCTCCTCAATGGCGCCGTATTCGCCCACGCTGCCGGTTTTGGCCGTCTGGAAAAGATGATTCAGGCCGGGCAATTCCGCCACTTGCCAATCTTTCGAATCGCTCACCGCCAGCGCCGCTGCAATGGCCGGCAGATTCTGCTTGGCGGAAACCTGCCTATCGACTGAGCCATTCATCGCCAGCACCGGTACGGAAAGTCTGACCAGCGTGGGCCCGGCCTGCGCGGCCAGCAGATCGCGCATAGACGCCGACTCCATCATCTGAATCTGGCCTTCGGCGCGCGCTCCCGTACCCAACAATTGGCGTGTGCGCTCCCGCGCCTCTTCAGGCGTCTTCGCCTCGCGATAGACGTCGAAGAGCTTGCCTTGCGCCTCCACTTGCGCTTGCACCTGCGCGTCGGTTCCCCCGGCCGCGCGCGTGATGTCGATACCCTGCTGCTTCAGAAGTTCACGGCCTGAAACACCCATGCCCGCCATCATCACCACGAAGGCAATGTCCTTCGATTCCACAGCGGCCATCGGCCCGATAGTGGCACCTTCACTGTGCCCCAGCACGCCGATGCGCGCGGCGTCCAAATCCTTTCGCGTTTTCAAAAAGCGAATTGCCGCGTGTACGTCTGCCACCTTATCGGCATAGCCGGTGGTAGCGAAATTGCCGCCCGATTTTCCCACGCCGCGGTCGTCCAGGCGCAGCACTGCGAAGCCCGCGCGCGTGAGCGAATCCGAGAGCACCAGGAACGGACGGTGGCCCAGCAGCCCTTCATCGCGATCCTGCGCTCCGGAGCCTGAAATCAGCAACACGGCGGCAAACGGCCCGCCCGTCTTCGGCAAGGTCAGCGTGCCACCCAGAGCCAGCTTGCCCGCAGTCTCAAGCGTCACCTCTTCTTCTGTGTAAGGGAAGGGCCTCACCGGATCTTGCGGACGCTTGGGCGCGGCAAACTCTCCCGCGAAGCGCTTCAGCGTGAGCGCGACAGAGTTCGGCCCTTGTTTGAACATGCCGTCGATGGTCTGGCCGGCATCGTCCAGCTTGCCTTCGAAGCCGGCGATACCGAGACTGATCGTCACCGTATTTCCCGCCACCTGCACGCTCTTCACGGGCAGCGTGGCCGCCTGCTCTACGCTCTCCCAGGTGCCGCCGTTGCCTTCCAGATGAACCCTGAAGTTCAAGGTATGTCCAGCCAGAGAGATGGGGCCGGTCCAGTTCCCGTTGACGTTATGTCCCTGCCCGAAAAGCGTACCCGCGCAGCAAAAAGCTAAGAGCCATTTCGTCATATCATTAACCACTAGTATGCAACGCCGAACGTTCCTCCAGACACTTGCCGCAGCCGGTGCCGCGGCATCTTCAACAGTGGCGGCGCCCCTGCCCATTCGCCTGGGCTTCGATACATATTCGCTGCGCGCGTTCAATTGGAAAGGCGTGGAGCTGATCGATTATGCCGTCGCGCAGGGCTTGGATACGATCCAGTTTTCAAGTCTCGATGACTTCGCCTCGCTGGAGCCGGCCTATCTCAAGCAGGTGAAAGATCATGCCGCGCGTGCGGGCATCGCTATCGATGGCGGCACCGGCTGCATCTGCTCCGCCTCGAAAAGTTGGACCGAAAAGCTGGGTACGCCGGAGTTGCAGATCGCAAAGGGCCTTGAAGCCGTTCACCACGTGGGCGCCACTTCTATGCGCTGTTACATGGGCAGCAGTGACGACCGCCAGTCGCCCGAACAACTTGAGCGCTGCATGGATGCCACCATCCAGGTCTTCCGCAAGATGCGTTCCCGCGCGCAGGATCTGAACGTCAAGATCGCCATCGAAAATCACGCCGGCGATATGACGGCGCGTGAAACGCTCACCATCATCGAACAATCGGGCAAAGATTTTGTGGCCAGTTGTTTGGATACCGGCAACCCCATGTGGGTGATGGAAAATCCGCTCACCACCATGGAGGTGCTGGGCCCCTATGTGGTCACCACTCACGTGCGCGATTCGGCCGTGTTCGAAACGCCTACCGGCGCGGCGGCGCAGTGGGTGGCCCTCGGCGATGGCGTGGTGGACCTGCCGAAAGTGGTGGCGCTCCACCGCCAGCTTTGCCCGCAAGCTTCCCTGCAGCTTGAAATTATCACCGGCCGCCCGCCACGCCAGTTGCCCTACTTTCGACCGGAATATTGGCGCAATTTCGCGCGCATGCCCGCGCCGGATTTTGCCCGCTTCGTTGCGCTGGCCAAGAGCGGACATCCGTTCATGGGCACCATGGTGATTGAAGACGCGCCCGGCCCGAAGAACGCCATCTTCACCGCCGCGCTCAAAGAACAGCAGCGCGTGGATCTGGAGCGGAGCTTCCACTACGCCAAGCGCGTGCTGGGTGTGGGCGCGCGCGCCGGGGCATGATAGAGTATGCGGTGAGGAGTTCTACGATGAAAAAGTTTTTTATCTCCGCCACTTTCGTAATGTCGTTCGCCGCTATCAGCGCTTTCGGCGAATCCATGACCGGCTATATTTCCGATTCCAAGTGCGGCCTGAAGGGTGCCAGTGAAGCTCACGCGGATTGCTCCGCAAAGTGCGTCAAGGGCGGCGCCACCCCCGTATTCGTTGCCGATGGCAAAGTCTACAAGCTTGCCGACACCTCCATGGTTGCCGATCATGTTGGCCACAAGGTCACCATCGAAGGAACCCTGGAAGGCGACACGCTCACCGTCAAATCTGTAAAGATGTAATCGGTTTTTGCCTGGGGCCGCCCGCTATTGAAGGCGTCCCCTGGCTTCCACCTTCCAAATTTTCTCCACCGTTTCGCCCCTCACCCCATACACAAATTCGTGCAGATTCATAACCACGCACACGTGGTTGGGAATCACGCGGACCTTTTCACCAAGCTCCAACCGCCGCTCTGATTCTGCCGTACCCAGAAAGCCGTGTTCTTCGTTCATTTTGTGAAACCGTGTGCCGGGCGCTTCCACAATACGCCCGAACGTCACGCCATCGGAACCGCTCAGCCGGTCTGAGGAAAAGGTCTTAGAACCGCCATCCACAATTGCCGTCCCCGCGCGCGGCAGGCTCACCACCGTCAGCAGCACGGAAGCCGCGCACTCCTCAAGCGCGCATGCGCCGCTGGCCACGGTGTTCAGGTCGTTGAAGACATACGTGCCGGGCCGAATCTCATTCAGGCCTTCCACTTCATGCGAATGAAAGAGCGTAGGCGTCGAGCCGCCGCTCACAATTTCGCAAGGCATGCCCGCCGCACGGAATCGCGTCACCATGCCGCCCACATCGTCACTCAGCTTCGCGATGTTCGCAGCATCGGGATGCTTGATATGCCCCGGATAAAACGTGACGCCGCGAAATCGAACGCCGGGAATGCGCTCCACCTGCCGCGCCAGTTCCAGCGCGTCTTCCGGAGTGACACCCACGCGCCCCAACCCTGCATCCACCTCTACCAGCACCGCCACGCCGGTGCCCTCCAGTTGCCGCGCCGCTTCCAGACTATCGAGCGCCACCGTTACCTGGCAGCGCTCCGCCACTGCGCGCAGCCGATTGATTTTCAGCGCGCCGAAGAGGGGAAACGCCACCAGCAGATCCAGTTCCGGTTGCACCAGCGCCGCGCTCATCACTTCGGCTTCGCCCACCTTTGCCACCGTCAGCCCCGCCGCGCCTAGGGCCAATTGCATACGCGCCACGTCGGGCGATTTGTGCGTCTTCGCATGCGGCCGCAAGCGCAGCTTATGGCTCGCCGCATAATCGGCCACACGCTTCAGGTTTCGCTCGAAAATGTCCAGATCCACCACGACGGCGGGTGTATCCAGGTCGGCAATGCGCACTATTTAAATCGCACCACAAGCTTGCCCATGGGGGTGGTGTAACTCAGTTCCAGATCCTTCACCTTTTGCTTTTCCATGGGGAAATACAGCAGCCCCGTCACAGATTCGGAAATTTCTTTCTCCGGCAGCATACGGTCGGCCAGCGTCTTCACCAGCGGATTTTCCTTCTCCTCCTGCTTCATCTTGCCCTGCGCCGCGGTGGTGCTGGCGGCATTGCCGAAGCCACCGCCCGAAGGGGGCAAACCGCCGTAAGTGGGGTCGGCGGCTTGGGAATGCCCGCCACCACCGCCGCTGGTCACTTGAGTTACCACCAGCACACCCTGCCCGGCAATTTGCGTGGGCGCATAGGGGCGCGAACGTTCGCCATCTTTATCGGTCTTCAGCAGAAAATCGTCCAGCTGAACGGGAATGGTTCCGGCTTTGGGCGTGAGCTTCACGCGAACCACAATGTAGTGGCTGCCTAAATCGTCGGTGACGGCTTTCTTGACGGATTCGGGGTCGGCATACAAGGTGGCATCGATGGAGACGGCGCCATTGGCGCCTTGCCCGGAACCGGTTCGAATCGCGGGATGCGACGCTGCGAACAGACCGCCACTCACCGCAAGCCAGAAGAACGCGAGCCTCATGAGGCTAGTGTAATCCGCTTGGGTTAAATCAGGCTTACGGCAATCAGGCCCAGAGTAACGCCAATGGCGCAACCAGCCACCACGTCGCTCAGGAAGTGCAGCCCCAGCAGCACGCGCGAAAGGGCGATGCTGATGGCGCAGAACAACAACCCCACCATCAGCGAAGGGTAAAATAAGCCCAGCGGGATGGCGATGGAAAAAGCCGTAATGGTGTGGCCCGAAGGGAACGAAAATTGATCGGGAGGCAGCAATGTGGCCCAGCAATGCGGCTGCATGGTGGAAGGCCGCCGGCGGTTGAACATGCGCTTCAGGCGCAGGAACAACACAATACCGGTAAAGGAAGCCGCCGCCGCTGCACCCAGCGCTTCGAATCGCGACGACCCGCCAAACAGCAGTACAATCATGCCCATGGCGTACCAGAGCCATCCATCGCCACCGCGTGTCGCGCCAATCATCCAGATGCGAATCCAGCGCGGAGCGCGCCAGTTGTTCACGCGCCGCATTACGCGGTGATCGCGAGCCGCAATGTAGGTGAACATCGGGTTAGAAACCGTCATGCCGGCACCTCACTCAAATGTACCGCGCGAAGATGCGGTGCGGACTTCATGAAACAGTTATAAAACGCGGAGTGCTACGAAGCTGTGACAGCTTCAAGAAACATTTGTGAATCGTAATGTACTGGTGTAGTTTCGTTCAGAGGATGCGGAAGGCGATAGACCTGGTTTTCTTCGATGCGGGCGGCGGTCATCGCAGCGCCGCCACCGCGCTTAAGCAGGTTGCAGAGCAGCAGGGTCGCGATTGGGACATCCGTCTGGTGAACCTGCAACAAGTACTGGCGCCGCTCGATATCTTTCGTAAACTCACCGGCGTTGCCTCTGAAGATGTTTACAATCTGTTACTGAAACGCGGCTGGACGCTAGGTTCGCCGCAGCTTGCGCGCGTGATGCAGGCGCTGATTCGCTTTTATCATCCGCGCCAGGTGGCGCTCTTGCGCGAATATTGGCGCGCTGCCCGCCCAGACCTGCTGGTCTCCGTGATTCCGAATTTCAACCGCGCCCTCTTTGAGAGCCTCGCACTGGGCCATCCCGGCACGCCAATGGTCACCATCATGACCGACATGGCCGATTACCCACCGCACTTCTGGATGGAACAGCAGCCGCAATTTTTCATCTGCGGCACCGATAAAGCAGCCGCCCAAGCACTGAAAATGGGCCACGCGCGTTCCCACGTGTTTCAAACGTCGGGCATGATTCTGAATCCGCGCTTCTATGAGCCGGTCTCGCCGGATAAAGCAGCGGGACGCGAACAGCTTGGCTTGCGTGCCGATCTTCCAACGGGCCTGGTGCTGTTCGGCGGACATGGTTCGCGCGCCATGTATGATATTGCGCGCAGCCTGTCTGGGGCGCGTTCGCCCGTGCAGCTCATCATGCTCTGCGGCCACAATCATAAACTGGCGGCGCGATTGAGAGCGCTCAAAAGCGACATGCCGTTGCGCGTGGAAGGCTTCACGCGAGAGATACCGCGCCTGATGGGCCTGGCCGATTTTTTCATCGGCAAACCCGGCCCCGGCTCGCTCAGCGAAGCTCTCTCCATGAAGCTCCCCGTGATTGTCGAGCGCAACCGCTGGACCATGCCGCAGGAGCGCTACAACGCCGAATGGATCACCGAACAAGGCGTAGGGTTGGTGGTGAAGAGCTTCGACACCATTGCCACTTCCGTGCATGACTTACTGCAGCCCGAGCCTTACAAGCGCTATTGCGCCGCGGCGGCGAAGCATCGCAATCGTGCTGTATTTGAGATTCCAGATATTCTGCAAAGCTTGCTTACTTAACCGCAAGGCCGATTGGCTGCATGCGTGCCCTGCTCGCGAAAGGTCTAATCTAGAAGGGTAAGGACATCGCAGTTGGCCACCGAGCAAAACATCTCTTTCGTCTTTCACGATCCTTCGGGCAAGCGCTGGGCGCGCTTCCAGCGGGGCATGCAGAGCGCTGTCGTGGTGGGCGGCATCGGTCTGGCGCTGTTTGTGCTGAGCATGATTGTGCTGCCCCGGCTCCCTTCGCTAGGCCTTCCCGCCGTCTCGCCCGTGCCCGATAAGCGCGAGGTAGCGGGCATCATCACCGGCCGCACCGCCGCGCGCAACATTCCGTTCAAGTTCCAAAGGGACATGCGGAAAGATGCCAAAGACATCAAATACATCAAGAGCAATTCGCCCGTTTTGCATCCCCGTGTTGCCGCACGAACCATAGAAGGCAAGCCCGCGGTGTTCGGTTTCTACGTGAATTGGGACCCCGCCAGCCAGGCTTCGCTCCGTGCCAATCTATCCCGCATGACTCACTTGATCCCCGAGTGGTTCTTCCTGAAAAACGATAAGGGAGACCTGGACGATCAGAGCGACAAGACGGTCATCGACATTGCCCGGCAAGCCAATTTGCCCATCGTCGCGGAGGTGAATAATAACCGCCAAGGCTGGCAGCCGGAAGAACTGCACCAGGTTTTGATTCACAAAGATCGGCGCGAAAACCTGATCGATAACATCTTCACGAATCTGACGGAACACAAATTCGCCGGCGTCAACATAGATTTCGAATCGCTACTGCCAAAGGATCGTGAACCGCTGATCGTCTTCATGAAAGAGCTGCACGCGAAACTGAAGCCGGCCGGTTTCCTAATTACAGAAAGCGTTCCTCCCGATGACCCCGCGTTCGATCTCAAGCGCCTGATTGAATATGAAGACTACATGCTCATCATGGTCTACGATGAGCATGAGCAATCCAGCGCGCCCGGCCCCGTAGCCAGCGAAGAGTGGTTTGAAAATCAGCTGGACCGTTTGAGCCGCCTCCTTCCGCCGGAGAAGACCATCATCGGCGTGGGCGATTACGGGTATGACTGGATCATTGGCGAGACCGGTGGCACCGAAGCGAAGTTCAGCGATGTGATGGCCGCCGCCATCGCCAACCGCGCCGAGATTCACTGGGATGAAGATACAGCCAACCCCGTGCTGCGTTACAAAGACCGCGTGCACAACGGAGCCGAAGAGCATGAAGTCTGGTTCCTGGACGCCGTAACCGCGCTTAACCAGGTGCAGGCCATTCACGATGAAGGCTTCCGCGGTATGGCCATTTGGCGCCTGGGCGCGGAAGACCCCGATATGTGGAAGGTTGTGACGCCGGAAAAATGGCCCGCTGAGAAATTCGATGTTTCCGCGCTTACAGTGCTGACCGCCAGCCATTCCGTAAACCACTACGGCGCGGGCGATTTGATCGCCGTTTCGCAGGAGCCTCGCGATGGCAAGCGCACCGTGAAAGCGCCCCCCTCCCCACCCGATGGCGATTTCTCTGAAAAGTTCGAGACCTATCCCACTTACTGGGTGCTGGACCGCAGCGGCGACACCGGTAAGAAAGAAGTATGCCTCAGCTTCGATGACGGGCCCGACCCCGTCTACACACCCAAAATTCTTGACATTTTGAAAGAGCGCAAAGTGCCCGCCAGCTTCTTCCTGGTGGGTGTAAACGCGGAGGCGAACCCTTCACTGGTGAAGCGCGAATACGCCGAAGGGCATGAGCTGGGGAACCATACTTACAGCCATCCCAACCTGGCGCTGGCTAGCGAACTGCGCACAAAATACGAGCTCACCTTTACCCAGCGCATCATCGAAAATGCCATCGGGCATTCCACCATCCTGTTTCGCCCGCCCTACAATTCCGATAGCGAACCCACCACCGCCGGCGAGATCATTCCCATCTTTCGCGCGCAGCAATATGGCTTTGTCACCATAGGCGAAAGTATCGATCCGCGCGATTGGGAACCCGGCGTCACCGCCGAAAAGATCCTGAACGAAATTGAAGATGAACAGGACCTGGGCCACGTCATTCTGCTGCACGACGCGGGCGGCGATCGCTCCGCGACAGTCAAGGCCCTGCCGCGCATCATCGATTATTACCGGTCGCACGGCTACACCTTCGTGAAGGTGGGCGATCTGGTGGGCAAGACGCGCGCCGAAGTCATGCCGCTGCCTTCCGCCGAAGAACTTCGCTGGGCGCAGATTGAAGGCGGCGCGTTCGATTTGAAAAGTAATCTCAAAGAACTGCTGGGCGTGCTGTTCCTGAGCGCCATCGTGCTCACCATGGCACGCAGCCTTGTCTTCAGCATCCTCGCGATTTTGCAAAAGCGCAGCGCCGCCAAGCTTGTCTTCGACCCCCAGTTTCACCCGCCGGTCTCCGTCATCGTCGCCGCCTATAACGAAGAAAAAGTGATCGTGCGCACCGTGGAAAGCGTGCTTGCCAACGGCTATGCGCCCATGGAAGTGATCGTGGTGGACGATGGCTCAAAGGACCGCACTCTCGCAGTGCTGCGTGAGAGCTTCGCGAACGATCCCCGAGTGCAAATCCTGACCCAGCCCAATGGCGGCAAATCGGCAGCGCTCAACAATGGCATCGGCCATTCGAAGTACGATCTTCTGATCGCCGTCGATGCCGATACGCTCTTCCGCGAAGGGACCATCGCCAATTTGGCGCGCCATTTCTGCGACCCCACCGTGGGCGCCGTCTCCGGCAACGCCAAGGTGGGCAATCGCGGCAAGCTGCTCACGCGCTTTCAATCCATCGAATATATTTACGGCTTCAATCTGGACCGGCGCGCGCTCGATCTGCTGAATGCCATCACCGTGGTTCCCGGCGCCGTGGGCGCATGGCGCAAAGATCTGATCCAGTGGCTGGGCGGCTTTGGCCACGATACGTTGGCCGAAGATGCCGACCTCACCATGGCCATCCGCCGCCTGGGTTATAAGATTCGCTATGAGCAAGATGCCATCGCCTATACCGAAGCTCCGGAAGATTTGCGCGGCCTGGCGAAGCAGCGCTTCCGCTGGGCCTTCGGCACGCTGCAAGCCGCATGGAAACACCGCGACGCCATGTTCGTTCCCAAATACGGCACGCTGGGTTTCGTCGCGCTGCCCAGCATCTGGCTCTTTCAGGTGCTGCTCTCGGCGCTGTCTCCGTTCGCCGAAGTTTGCATGATCATCGCGCTCTTTGCCGGTAACTGGAAGATCGTCCTGCTGTATTACATGGCGTTTTTTGTGATTGAGCTGCTCACGGGCTTCCTCGCCTACGCTCTCGAAGGAGAGAAACCCTGGGATCTGGCACTGCTGTTTTTCCAGAGAATCTATTTCCGCCAGCTCATGCATTATGTCCTTCTGAAGAGCCTGATCTTCGCCATGCGCGGCAGACTTGTGGGATGGGGCAAACTGGAACGGAGAGCCACGGTCTCACAAACCTGATGAGTTTTTACGAAGACATGGGAGTTCGGCCCGGGGCCAGCGCTGAAGAAGTGCGCGAACAGTATCGCGTGCTGGTGCGGCTCTTCCATCCCGACCAATTTTCAGATCCCGCATTGAAAGCCGCCGCCGAAGGGCAGTTGCGGCGCTTCAACGAAATAGAAGCGGTGCTCACCGACCCCGCAAAGCGCCGCGTCTACGATTTCACTCTACTCAACGAACGTTTAGAGCAGCCCATCGTCATTCATGCTCCCCCGCCCGCGCGCTTGGAACGGCGCATCCCTTGGGGGTCGCTAGCTTGGGGCGCCGCGGCCATGGCCTGCGCCGGCGCCATTGTGTGGGTCAGCGATCATGAAGCACCGGCCGCGCCTGCCTATGAAATCCGTCAGGTGGGTTCCGCGACGCCCGCCGAATCTCCCGCGCTTCACGGTGAAGAGTGGCGCGCTCGCGCTCGCACGGCAATCGCGGAGCGCGATCAGGCATTGCGCGAACTCGCCCGTTTGCGGAGTGGTTCTCCGGAGGCCAGAGTGGAGGCAAGAGCCGCCCCGTTTGCCTCTGAGCCGCCCGTGCCATCGGCCACCGGCGAAGCTCCTTTCACCATGCCCGCGCTCGCCCCCGCCCCCACCGCGGAAACGCGCAAAGCCGACAATCGTTTCGCCGGCATCTGGTTTTACGCACACCGCCCCGGCTCCGATACCAAGCTGTATGCTCCCGAATTTATCGAAACACAAATCAGCGAACGCGATGGACAGGTTCGCGGCCGTTACCGTTCGCGCTATCGCGTCACAGATCGCGCTATCTCACCTTCGGTGAACTTTGAATTTTCCGGCCAGGCCGCCGGCACATCCGCGCAGCTTCCGTTCATTCGCGACGATGGCGGGCGTGGTGAAGTGCGCCTGCGCCTCATCTCCGACCGTGAAATGGAACTGGCCTGGACCTCTTCCCATTCCACCTCACCGTCGTTAACCAGCGGCACCGCAGTTCTCACTCGCGGTCAGTAAAGCGCTAGTAATTCAGCTTCAGAGCCAATTGAATTTCACGCGCATCGATGCGTGTTCCGCCAATGGTGCCGAAGCCGTTCCCCACCGTTGTATTCGGCTGCCCGAAGATGGGGTGGTTCAGCAGATTGAAGAACTCCGCGCGGAACTGCAGGCCGCGCGTTTCTGAAAACTTCCAGTTCTTGATGGCGCTGAAATCCACGTTCACCAGCGGCGGTCCAATGATGTTGTTACGGCCGTTGTTGCCATAGCGATAGAGCGGCAGCGAAGGATCGTTCGTAATGCGATTCACGAAGTTGCCGGTGTTGAACCACTTGCTGGGGCCGCGCTGGTCGCTGGGCAAATCGCTGCGCCCCCCCAGGCCATCGGGATAGCAGTTGTCGCCGCCGTTCTGCGTGCCGCTGCCGCAATACAGAGTGAACGGGAAGCCGCTCTGCAGCGTGGTGATGCCGCCCATCTGCCAGCCGCCAATCAGGGCGCGCGCGAACGGATTTGCATTTTTGCCGAAGGGCAATTCATACACGAACGAGGTGGTCCAGCGATGCCGGAAATCGTACGCCGAGAGCCCGCGCTCGCCAGCCAGGTTGTAATCGTTCGAAGGCGTGAGCGAATCGCCATCCACAGTGCGGATACCCGAACCGTTGTCGATGGATTTGCTCCAGCTATAAGAACTCAACACCGTCAGTCCGCGCGAAAAACGCTTCTGATAGCGCAGGTATAAGCCGTGATAGCTGGAGTGGGCCGCATCGTTCATCACCTGGAAGCCGCCCGAATAAACAGGGAAGTTCGGACGCCGCGCGTTGATGTTCGTGGGCGGCCCCAGAGCCGCCGTGTTGTAAGTCTGCAGCCGCTGCAGATAGTTGCCGGAAGAGCCCAGATACGACACTTCGAATGAGCTGCTATCGAACAGCTCGCGCTGAATGCTGAAGGACCATTGATAAATCCGCGGAGTCTTCTGGTCATATTGATTCGCCAGAATAAAACTAGGCGCGCCCGTCTGCACGAACGGCACCTGATAGTTCAGCGAAGGAATCAAATTCGAAGAGGCGTTCTCATTACGCCGGATGGTGAACGGCGCGTTGCGAACCAGGTCGAACTGCGCGTTGCCAATATCGCGGACATAATAAATACCCGCGCCAGTGCGGATCACGGTCTTCGGATCCACGCTGTACGCCACTCCCAAACGCGGCGCGAAGTTTAAATAATCGGTGCGGTAGGCGCGGTCTCCAAAGCGCCCATCGCGAACGTAAGGAACAGTTGAGGGAAGCTTGAACGGCGGGTTGCCTTCGAACGCGTCGCCCGTACCGGCGCGTACATACGTCGGCACAATGTCGTTCGCCCAGTGGAAATCGATATTCACGATGTTGCTGTGCTTGTCGGTGAAGGGGGGCTCCAGTTCATAGCGAAGCCCGTACGTGAGCGTCAATTTCGGCGTCAGCTTCCAGGTATCCTGCGCGTAGAAGTTCAGCGAGTAGCTTCTGAAGTTCGCAATCGGCGCGCCGGTCTGACCCTCTGCCGTCTGGATGTAACCCAGCAGAAAATCCGCGATGGCATTTTGCGGCTGGACGCCGGTGCCGGTCAACGTGGTGTACGTTCCACCGAACGTAAAGCGGCCGCGCGGAACCACCGCGCCAATCTGGTTATAGCGCGTGCGTCGGTCGTCGGTCCCGAACCGGAACGAATGCTTGCCCTTGGTCCAGGCGAAACTGTCGGTCCATTGGAACGTGGTGTCGTAATTGATGAACGGGCAATCGGAGCATTCGCCAACAGCGGAAAGCCCCGCGCCGAACTGCACAATCGGAACGCCCCAATAGGCCGCGATATCCGTCTGTATGCCGCCAATTCCTAACTCACCCACCACGTTGCGCGTGTTCGCCGACCCCTGCTGATTCGCCGCCGTCAAGCGGTTCACGCCAAACTTAAATTCGTTCACCTTGTTCGCGCCCAACACCAGAATGTGCGTCAGCACTTCCTGATTCACAACCACCTTGTTGTTATAACCAAGGTTCGGCGTGGTGAGCGGCAGATAGCCGTTGTCATCGCCATGGCTGAAGCGGAACTGGAAGCTGGAGGCAGAGTTTTGGATGTAATCCACGCGGCCCGTGTATTGATCGGCATCGTTACGCCGGCCCTCGTTCGAAACAAAGTTATTGCTGTATCCGGCGCCGGTGGGCAGCGGGAAATAGCGGTCCAGCAAAGTCAGCGAAGCCTTTTGAATACGGTTCGCCGGAATGATGTTGCCCGGGAAAGGCAGAGGCGCCGAAATCGCGCCGGTCGCGGGATCGACAACGCGCGTCAACGGATCGTAAATGATGGTGCTGTAAGAAGAGAAGTTGCCGGTGCGGTCAATCGCGGGCGGCAAACTGAAATTGGTGGTCAGCGCTTTGCGTTCGCGCAGGCCTTCGTAATCGAAGAAGAAAAACAGCCTGTTCTTCCCGCTGAACAGTTTGGGAATGGAGATCGGGCCGCCCAGAGTTGCGCCGAATTGGTTGCGCTTGAACGGCGGAATCGGCTTGGTCTTCGAATCGAAAAAGTTCTTCGCATCCAAATTGGAGTTACGCAAAAATTCGAACAGCACGCCGTGATATTCATTCGTGCCGCTGCGTGTGGTGGCGTTCACCTGGCTTAACCCGCGGCCATATTCGACGCCATAGGTGCCGCTCTCCACCTTGAATTCCTGAAGCGCATCCACCGAAGGCAGAAACGCATACGTATTGAAATTCGGATCTGTGTTTTCGATACCGTCCAGCGAATAATGGTTGAAGCTGGTGCGCTGCCCGGCCACGTTCAGCGCAAAAGCATTGCGCGCGCCGCCCATGCGCTGCTGGCCTTGCGAAGAAGCGGGGCCGTTAGTGGTCACGCCAGGCGTCAGCGAAGCCAGTTGCAGATAATTGCGCCCGTTCAGCGGAAGCTCCACAATGCGCCGGTTCTCAATCACCGTGCCCACGGTCGCGTTCTCCGTTTCCAGCACCGGCGCGCCGCCGCTCACCTCAACCGTCTCACTCACGTTGCCGATTTCGAGCGTGTAATCCAGACGCGCCGCCTGCCCCACTTGCAAATCGATGTCTTTGCGTTCGGAGCGCTTGAACCCCCTTGCTTCCACGGACATGTTGTAGCTGCCGGGATTTAGCGAAGAGAGGCTGTATGCTCCTTCACCGGTTGTGGTGGCCGTGCGCGCGGCGGCGGTTCCCTTATTGGTAATGGTGACCGAGGCGCCGGCAATAGCGGCGCCCGTGCTATCCGTGACAATGCCCGAAAGGTCAGCCGTAGGGACCTGGGCGTAAAGAACAGTGGCGGCGAACAAAGCCGCAGCGAAATTCCGAAGCATGACTGGTTTCCTCAAGTTGTAAAAACGATATCAGAAAAACCAGGCTCTGCGGGCTTTGCTCTACGGGTTGTCCACCTTCACCACGAAGTAAGTAATCTGCTTGCCCCTCTCTACAAAAAACTGGTGCGGCATATTCGACGGGATGTGGATTACGTCGCCCGGCGCGAGCGTCTTCGTGACGCCGTCTTTGATAGCGCTCCCGCGATACTCACCCGGCGAGGCCATCGTTTGGTTCACAATAGTGCCGCCCACCGTCAGCTTCGCCTCGCCGCTCTGCACCACCATGATGTCGGTCTGCTTCTCATGCATCTCCGCCACGCCGTCTTTGTCGCGGTGCGAAACGGAGAGCCCATGGTTGGCGAACTTGGGAGTGGGGCTGGCCACCCCCTTCGGCCAATAAACCAAGCCTTCGGGTTCAGCGGCGTGCAGCGCCAGGGTAGATGCGGTCAATAGCAGAAGAGTTTTCAGTCGCATAAGAAACCGCTAGTTTATATGACATAGACTCGTATTGAATACCGCCGATGAATCGCCGCCAATTCACGCTGGCCGCGGCCGTTGCTCCTTTGGCAGCAGCCGCCGCGCCGAAACAAAAGGTCGCCATCTTCTCGAAGCACTTGCAGTTCCTGGTGGGTGAAGACCTGGCGCGCACCGCCGCGGACATCGGCTTCGACGGCGTCGACATCACCGTCCGTAAAGGCGGCCATATAGAGCCTGCCCGCGTCGCGCAAGACCTGCCGGATTTGGTCAAACGCATCCGTGCGCATGGCCTGGAAGTGCCCATGGTGACGGCCGATATCGTGGACGCGCGCACGCCTTACGCCGAAGATGTAATGCGCGCGCTGGCGGCGCTGGAAATTCCCTATTACCGCTGGGGCGGCTTCAAATACGATGAAACTCCCCTGGCCCAACAGCTTGCCGCGCTGAAGCCCCGCGTAGCGGCCCTGGCCGCGTTGAACGCCAGATACAAGCTCTGCGCCATTTACCATACCCACTCTGGAATCGGGCAAGTAGGCGCGTCCATCTGGGACATATATCTTCTGCTGCGCGATTTTGACCCAAGCGCCGTTGCCGTTAATTACGACATCGGCCATGCCACCGTGGAAGGCGGCTTCGGCGGCTGGATGAACAGCTACCGCATTGTGGAGCCCATGCTGCGCGGCATCGCTGTGAAGGATTGCGTCTGGCAGCGGGTCGCGCCCGGCAACTGGAAGAGCGAATGGGTGCCGTTCGGCACCGGCATGGTTCGCTTCCAGCAGTTCTTCGCCATGGTGGCGAAGAGCCAGTTTCACGGTCCCCTGCAATTGCATTTCGAATACCCGCTAGGCGGCGCGGAAGATGGCCACACCAAGCTGACTTGTCAGCCCTCTGAAGTCTTCGCCGCCATGAAGCGCGACCTGGGACAACTCCGCGCCTTCCTCGCGTGAAGATTGCTCTGCTGGTTCATGACTATCACCGCTCCGGCGGCCATAGCCGCTATGTGGCAGAGCTTGCCACCCGCTTCGCGCGTGAGCATCGGGTGCATGTGTTTGCAAACACCTTTGTGCGGGAGCCCGGCATTGAATTTCATCACGTGCCCGCGAACCGCTCGAACGCGCTCGCGCTAATTCTTACCTTCCGCCGCAACTGCTCGCGCATGCTGCGCGACATGCAATTCGACGTAGTACACGATCAAGGGCTGTGCACGGTTGCACCCGATGTCTTGACCGCGCACATTTCAAATCGCGCCTGGTCCGGCGCGCGCCCCAACGCTCCCTGGAAAGAGAAGCTGTTCGGCTTTGCTATCGGCCGGCTGGAGCATCGGCAATACAAGCGCGCGGGCAGCGCGCAAGTGATAGCGGTGGCAGAGCGGGTCCGCCGCGATCTGGCTCTAGGTTATGGCTTTCACGGACCCGCAACCGTCATTCACCACGGCGTGGATGCCGAAAAGTTCTCTCCCGCGAAGCGCTCGCAGCAATTGCGGGACGAACTGGGCGCGCCGTTATTTCTCTTCGTGGGAGATTTTCGCAAGGGTGCCGAAGCTTGCATTCGCGCGCTCGAAACGGGTCACCTGCTGTGCGTGAGTGGCACGCCGCCCGAGCCTTACCGCGCTCTGGCGCAAAGCCTAGGCCGCGCGGACCGTGTCCACTTTCGCCCCGCGACCGATACCGTGGAGCAATACTACGCCGCTTCCGACGTACTGCTGCTGCCCACTCCCTACGACGCCTTCGGCATGGTGGTGCTGGAAGCCATGGCGTCTGGCTTGCCTGTGATTGTCAGCGCAAACGCCGGCGCAAGCGAACTGATCGACGACGGACGCAACGGCTTCATTCTGCGAAACGAAGCCAATTTATCTGCGCTGATGCACAAAGCTGCACAATCGGGCGTTGGCGCCGCCGCCCGCGAAACGGCGCTCGAACACTCTTGGGACCGCGTCGCTTCTGAGACCATGGCCGTCTACGCCAAGGCTTCGCGAACCGCGCGCGTGCTGACCTTTGCCACCCAAGGCTTTGGCGGCAACGACGAAGCCCGATTGTGCACGCTTGTGCAACATTTAAAAACTGCAACCTTCCCCTTCGACGCCAAAAACAAGCGCGCCTCTGCCAGCGCTCTCTTCCGCACGCTGCTTGCCGACCGGCCGAAGCTGGCCCTCATGGAGGGTACCGGCATCGCGGGCGGCCTGCCCTTACTGGCCGCGCGCCTGCTCTTCGGCCAGCGCTATGTAGTGAGCAGCGGCGACGCCATCGAACCGTTCGTTTCGCAAAAACAGCCGTTGCTCGGGCCGCTCTTCGGCCTTTACGAAAGATTGCTGTACCGGAGCGCCGCAGGCTTCATCGGCTGGTCGCCTTATCTGACAGGCCGCGCGCTCACGTTCGGCGCACCGCGCGCGATGACTGCCGCCGGTTGGGCACCGCAATCGGCCCCTAGCGTTCGCGGGCCCGAGATTCGTCGTGAGCTGAACATTCCTACCGATTGTCTGGTGGTGGGCATCGCCGGCTCGCTCACCTGGACCCCGCGCGCCAGCTATTGTTACGGCTACGAACTGGTGCGCGCCGCTGCCTTCACCAAGCGCCAGGACATTCGCTTCCTCATCGTCGGCGAGGGTTCCGGCCGCGCCGAACTGGAACGCTTCCCCGATCCGCGTATCATCTTAAATGGGTTCGTTTCGCGCGAAACTCTGCCCGATTATCTCGCCGCCATGAACCTGGCCAGCCTCCCTCAAAGCTGCGACGGCGTGGGTTCGTTTCGCTACACCACCAAGCTCAGCGAGTATCTGGCTGCCGGCCTTCCTGTCGTCACCGGCCAGATTCCCGCCGCCTACGATCTCGATTCCGGCTGGGCCTGGCGCCTCCCCGGCGACGCTCCGTGGGACGAGCAGTACATCCGTGCCTTAGCAAACCTGCTGGACAGCCTCACTCCCGAACAGCTTGCCCAGCGCCGCGCCTGCGTGCCAAACGCGCCGCCGGAATTCGACCGCGACACCCAAATCGCGCGCGTCACCGCGTTTCTGAATGACCTGCTGAACTCATGAGAGTAGCCCTGCTCTGCGATTCGCCCGATGAGCACTGGCCCAGCATGGATATCGTCGGCGACATGCTGCAGCAATACCTGCCGCCGCACATCCAGCGCGAACAGGTGCTGCGCCCCATCCGCCCGGTCACGCCGAACTTATCCGTAAATCGAATTTGGCTTCGTTTTGTCGAGTATCCCCACTGGGTCCGCCGCAACCGCGCGCGTTTCGACGTGTTCCACATTACTGACCATTCCTATTCGCAGCTTGCTCATGAGCTGCCCGGCGACCGAACCGTGATTACCTGTCACGATATCGACACATTCCGCTCCGTACTGGAGCCTGAGCGCGACCCGCGTCGCCTGCCGTTTCGGCTCATGACCGAACGCATCCTAAAAGGCCTGCAACGCGCCGCCCACGTGGCCTGCGACAGCGCCGCCACCCGCGACGATTTGGCCAAGCACTCAGTCGTGACGATGGACCGTATGTCTGTGGTCCCGCTCGGCTTTCACCCTTTATGTTCGCCCGAACCGAACGCCGAAGCCGATGCGAAAGCAAGCGAATATCTCGGCGTGGCAGGTTACAACATAGACCTGCTGCATGTCGGCAGCACCATCGCGCGGAAACGCATCGAAGACCTGCTGCACATCTTTGCCGAAGCGCGCCAGCACTTCCCCGCCCTGCGGCTCTTGCGCGTCGGTGGCCCCTTCACTGGCGAGCAACAAAAGCTGGCGCAGGAGTTAGGCATCGTGCCCCACATCGTTGTGCTGCCATTTATTGACCGGCCAACGCTCGCCGCCGTCTACCGCCGTGCGTCTCTGCTGCTGCTGCCCTCCAGTGCCGAAGGTTTCGGCCTTCCCGTGGCCGAAGCTATGGCCTGCGGCACTCCGGTTCTGGCCAGCAATTTGGGAGTGCTGCGCGAAGTGGGCGGTGAGGCTGCCTCATACGCATCGGCCTGCAGTATTTCCGAATGGACCGCCGCGGTCCTGCATCTCTTGGCCGAACAAAACGCCAACCCCGCGGCCTGGCAAGCGCGGCGTGCGCAGGGATTCGAACACGCCCGCGCCTTCAGTTGGGCGAATTATTCCAATTGCATGGCTAACGTGTACAATGGACTTCTTTAAGCCTTATTTCACAGTGAGATGCGTACTTAAGGTGTTCCTATAAATGACCCAGCGCAGATGCTGACGACCCCACGCACGCTCACGGCCAGCGCTGCCCGCCTCGCGAGCCGAACCTTCCCCGCCACCGCCGGGCGGATTCGCATTCTTCAAGTAGGCAAATTCTACCCGCCCGAATATGGCGGAATGGAAAACCACCTCCACGTGCTCTGCAATGAGCTGCGGGATTCCGTGGAACAAAGCGTCCTGGTGGCCAACAAAAGCCGCCAAAGTTTAACCGAGACCGTCGACGGCATCTCCGTCACACGCCTGGGCGCGCTCATGGATTTTTTCGGCGCGCCGGTATGCCCCAGCATGGTGCAGGCCTTGCGCTCGACCGATGCCGACCTGTTGCACATCCACCTGCCCAATCCGCTCGCCATCCTGTCGTATTTGGCCAGTGGTTTCGAAGGCCCGCTAGTGTTCACTTATCACAGCGATATTGTCCGGCAAAAGCTGCTGGGTTCGGCCTTCACCACTATCCTGCATCGCGCGCTGAACCGCGCCTCCGCGATCATCGCCACGTCGGAGAAGTACATCGAGACCTCCTCCGTGCTGCAGGCGCATCGCGAGAAATGCCACGTCATTCCCCTGGGCATTCCGCTTGAGCGCTTTCACAGCCCTGACCCCCATATCGTGGATTGGATCCGCAATCAGTACGGCCCGTCCATCGTAGTGGCCGTGGGGCGCCTGGTTCACTATAAAGGCTTCGAACATCTGGTTCGCGCCATGAAGAAAGTGGATGGGCATCTGCTGCTGATCGGCAACGGTCCGCTGCGCGCGGAACTGGAAGCACTGGCACGCTCCTTCGGCATCCATGAACGCGTCACCATACTGAGCGGCGTGGCCGATGTAGTGCCTTACTATCACGCGGCCGATGTTTTCGTGCTGCCTTCCATCAACCGCAGCGAGGCGTTCGGCCTGGTGCAGGTGGAGGCCATGGCTTGCGGCAAACCGGTGGTCAATACGCAGCTCGAAAGCGGCGTCACCTTCGTTTCGCGGCATGAAGAAACCGGCATTACCGTGCCGCCTTCCGATGCGAATGCGCTCTCGCACGCTCTTTCCACGCTGCTGAAGAACCCGGAAATGCGCACCCGTATGGCCGCCGCCGCACGGCATCGCGTGGCGACAGAATTCAACGTGGAAGTGATGGCGCAACGGACGCTGGCCGTGTACGAATCCGTCATGAAGAAGCGTTGAGTGCCCAGCCTTGCCCGGCCTGCCATCAGGCGGCGCGGCTTTCGGAACAAATCAGCACCGCGGCGCTGGCCTCGCATTGGGAGCGCACGCGCGCGCATGGACCCGCAACCCCGGAACAGGTTCGCCAGTTCGTCCAGCAGGACATCGGCAGCGACGCCATCGAAGTTTTCGAGTGCCCCAATTGCCATCTTGAGTTCATGCACCCCGGGCACACCTGGAGCGCCGCGCATTATCCCCACGAAGAGCATTCACTCGGTTGGGATCATGCCGAAACCCTGCGTGCACTGGCCACCCTTCCCCCGCAAACGGTGCTCGATATCGGCTGCGCAACCGGCCAATTCCTGGGCAAGCTCACGGCGCAGGGTCACCAGGCCACGGGCATCGATTTCTCCGAAGAAGACATCGTCGCCGCCCGCGCACAGGGCTACGAAGCCTACGTGGCGGACCTTAGCCGCGACAACGCGCTGGTCTCCCAGAACCGCACCTTCAGCGTAATCACGCTCTTCCAGGTGATTGAACATCTGGAACAGCCGGACCTGGTGTTCGAAGGCATCTCCCGCGTGGCCGCTCCCGGTGCGCTGCTGTTCATCGGGTGCCCCTCATCGCGGCGGTATACGCGTGGCTTCCGGCACCCGGAACTGGTAGGCGCCAGCGACTTTTGGGATTCGCCGCCACAGCACGTTTTCCGCTGGACTCCCCAGGCTCTTGCACGCTTCACGGCCCGTCATGGCTGGACCATGGAACGCACCGCGTTTGAGCCGCTGCAGCCATATCATGCCGCGGCGCACCTTGCCGGACTGGGCGAGTTTACGGGACGGCCATGGGCACGCCGGGCAGCCACTCTGGGCTATTTCTTACGCTTGCAAACCAGCAATCTTACCGGAATCCGCCTCTTCGCCGCGGCCCGTCGCTAGCCTCTTGAAACGGACGTAGTACCCAGCGCACAATCTCACTATGAAACTTTGCGCTTTACTTGTACTGACCGCCGGCTGCGCCCTGCATGCGCAAACGCCCAGCGTGTTTGCCACAGGATTGTTGAACCCCTCGAAGCTGATCCTGACGCCTGCAGGCAACCTTTTAGTGACGGAAGCCGGAACCACTCCCAACTCGGGCCGCATTTCGCTAGTGGATAAGTCGGGCGTCCGCAAGACCCTGATCGATGGTTTGCCCTCAGGATTGGCGGCGCCGGGCCTCGACCCCGATGGGCCCAACGGTCTTCTGCTGCGCGGCAACGCGCTCTATATTCTGAATGGCGAAGGCGATGGCTTCCGGGCCGGCGTCAGGCCGAACACGCTTGTCCCGAATCCCACGGCGCCCTCCTCACCTATCTTCAGCTCATTGATGAAGCTGACGTTAGCGGGCAGCGTGGATTCCGCCGCTGGTGGCATGACCCTGAGCGCAACCGACCAATCCACCTTGGCCGATGGCAATACAACAACGCTGAAAGATTCCACCGGCGCCGGCGCCACGCTGGAAATGGTAACCGATTTCCGCGATGGAATCGCCGACCCCATCACGGTTTGGCGCAACAGCCACCCCTACGGCCTGACCGCTCTCGATGGCCGTCCCGATACGGCTTACGTTGCCGACGCCGGCATGAATCTGCTGTATGAAGTGACGCTCACCACCGGCCGTTCGCGCGTGCTCACCCGCTTTGCGCCGCTGCCGAACCCGACCGGTATCGCCGGCCCGCCCGTTAGCGAAGCTGTGCCCGATAGCGTGCGCCCTTACGGCGATCAATTGCTGGTGACGTTTCTGCACGGCTTCCCTTTCCCCTCCGCAGGTTCGCGAGTGGCCGTTGTCGACCCCGCCACCGGAGCCGTCACTCCCTTCATCGCCAATCTGTCTTCGGCCATCGATGTACTGGCCGATGCCCGGCCCGCGCGAACGCTCTTCTTCACTCTCGAATACAGCGCGAACCAGGCCGCCGCGCCGCCCGCGCCCGGCCGCGTCACCCGCTATGACACGGCACAGGGAAATATCATTGCCGATGGTTTGAACGGCCCCACCAACATGGCGTATGACAAGGCCTCGCAGATCCTTTACGTGCTGGTCCACAACGACGGCGCCATTGTGAAAATCACCGGCCAGTAAGCTTTCCCGGGTACCATCGGTAAGGGATGATAGCGGGCGTTCGGCGGGAGTTGCCCGCGATGTTGAGGTTAGCTCTGCCCGTAGTGGCGGCAGAGTTGGGCTGGGTGGCCATGAGCCTGGTGGACACCGTCATGGTGGGCCGCGTCAGCGCCGTGGCCATCGGCGCGGTGAGTATCGGCGGCACGTTGTTCTATACCCTGGCAACGTTCGCCGCCGGCCTGATGTTAGGGCTGGATACCCTGGTCTCGCAAGCCTATGGAGCGGGTAACATCCGCGATTGCCACCGGTCGCTATTGAACGCCATCTATTTGTATCTGCCGCTGGCGCCGGTCATCATGTTGGCCGCTTGGTGGGTGGGCCCTGGCTTGACAGCGTTCGGCGTTGACCCCGAAGTCTCGCGGCAAGCCAATCAGTATCTGCGCGCAGTGGCGTGGGGAAGCCTTCCTCTGCTGCTCTACTTTGCCTTCCGCCGTTACCTGCAAGCTATGAATTTGGCGAAGCCGGTGATGTTCGCGCTCATCTCAGCCAACGTCGTCCATCTGATCGCCAACTGGATTTTCATCTACGGCAATTGGGGTGCGCCGGCGCTGGGCGCGATGGGCGCGGGTTGGGCCACCTGCTTTTCGCGCGTGTATATGGCGGGCTGCCTGATTGGCTACACCGTTTGGCACGCACGCCGGAACCGTACCGGCTGGAATGAAACTTCGCTCAGGCCGGATTGGGAACGTATGCGGCGGCTGCTGAAATTGGGGCTGCCGGCCGGCTTTCAAATCAGTCTGGAAGTGGGCGTCTTCGCTGCGGCGACAGCGCTGGTGGGCAGGTTGAGCCCGGTGATTCTAGCCGCGCATCAGGTAGCGCTGAACTGCGCAACCATCACGTATATGGTGCCGCTCGGCATCGGTTCCGCGGCGGCGGTGCGCGTGGGCCAAGCCATAGGTCGAGGCGACAAAGAAGGCGCGCGCTTTGCCGGCGGGACCGCCATCCTGCTGGGCGCAGCTTTCATGACGCTGATGGGTGCGGCTTTCGTGCTGGTTCCGCGCGCCATACTGCACGCGTTTACGGACGATTCGCACGTGATCGAAGCAGGAGTGACGCTCCTCTTCGTAGCAGCCGTATTCCAGCTCTTCGATGGCATCCAGACCGTCTCCACCGGCGCGTTACGCGGCTTGGGCGATACGCATACGCCTATGCTTTGCAATCTGGTGGGCTACTGGTTTGTGGGGCTGCCCGTGGGCTATTGGCTCTGCTTCGGGCAAGGCCAAGGAGCGCCGGGATTGTGGACCGGGTTGTGTTTCGCGCTGATTCTGATCGGCGCAACGCTGTTGACGGTTTGGAGCCGGAAGAGCCGCTAACTAGTAATCGCGGCCGCCATTCACGGCGGTGCTTATGCGGCGAATGTCTTCATTCAGAACGTCCCGGTCCTGACGCTGCATGCGGCTCGATGCATTGCGAATGCTATCGAGCGCCAGCCTGACATTGCGCTGGTCCACCGGCCGCCCGTTGCGGCTTTGCTGCGCGGCGGCGCGCAGAGTGGCCCGGCTGTCTTCCAGGCTCTGGCGCTGATCGTCGGAAAGATTGTTGTTGTCCATCGCGCCTTGCAGGTCGCCCTGCAAACGTTCCAGATCTTCCACCATCACCGAACTTGCAAGTTGCTGCGGAGGAACATTGCGCCCAACGCTGTCGCGATAGACATCGGGGCTGGTCTGATCGATCCTTCCATAACCGGGAGGCACCGGCGCGGGACCGGCCAAATCGCCCGCACGATCGTTCCCAAAGCGCAGTTCCAAAACATCCTGCAGATCGATATTCTGGCGGCTGCCGTTGTATTCCGTGAAGCTGATCTGCACCGAATTGCCCGTGTTGAAGGTGCCGCGGAACCGCGTTCCGTTTTTCAATGTAAGCGTGTCCGCCTGCAGAAGTAGCGGGAAAAGCAGCGCGGTACCGGTAATAATCTGCTTGAACATAAAGCCTCGCCTGGCACCAAGGAGCAATCGGCGTGCCACTGGCGGGCAAGGGCGGTCGGCAAGCCTCTCGGGTAAGGCAGCTAAGATCAAGACAATGAAGTTTATTGTATTGGCGGCGCTGATGGCTGCGGCCGGCACAGCGCAGAAGTCTCCACTGGACGTGTACGCCCTGCTGACTCTGGTAAGGGCCGGCGATCCGCACATTTCGCCCGACGGCAGGACCGTGGCATTCTCAGCCGTGACGGTGGATTTAGCGGCGAACCGCAAACAATCGCATGTCTACACGGTGCCCATCGGCGGCGGCGCGCCGCACGAAGTTGGTAGTCCTGGCGATTCGAACGACAGGCCGCGTTGGATGCGCGGCGGAAAGCAGATTGGGTATGTAGCGGTGCGCAATGGCGAATCGCAAATCTGGACGGTGGATGCCGACGGCAGCAACCCCACGCAGTTGACGCATCTTTCCACGGAAGCTGCGGGCCACCTGTTTTCGAACGACGGCAAGTTTGTGGTGTTTTCAAGCGACGTATTTCCCGAATGCGGCGCTGATGACGAATGCAATCGCAAGAAGTTGGAGGAAGCCAAGAGCGCGCCCACCAAAGCGCGGCTGATCAAAGGGCTGCTCTACCGTCACTGGACCACGTGGGCGGGCGCGCGGCGCACGCATCTGATGGCCATGGCGCTCGATGGCGGCGCGGTGCGCGACCTGACGCCCGGTGACCGCGACGTGCCCCCCTTTTCACTCGGCGGCCCAGAAGATTACGCCATCTCGCCCGACAGCCGTGAAGTGGTTTACGCGCTGAACACAGACGAAGTGCCGGCCACCAGCACCAACTCAGATCTGTTCACCATCGCTCTGCAGCCCGATACGAAGGTGCCAGACCCGAAGCCGGTGAAGCTCACCTTGAACCCGGGCGCGGACAATTCGCCTTTGTATTCGCCCGACGGCAAGTACATTGCCTTTCGCGCGCAGCCACGCGCCGGCTATGAGAGCGACCGTTGGCGCCTGATGCTGCTGGAGCGCAAGACTGGCCGGATTTCGGCAATGACCGATTGGCTGGACCGTTGGGTGAACAGCTTCCAATGGTCGCCCGATTCGGAGCGCTTGTTTTTCACGGCGGAAGATCGCGGCCGCCAATCGATTCAGTACATCGCCATTGCGGGTGGCGGCTCACGGGTGGCCATCAATGGCGACAACACGCTGGACGACATTCAGTTTACGCCGGATGGCAAGACGATTGTGTTTACGCGGCAGAGCGGCGCGGGTCCGGTAGAGATTTGCGCCGCACTTTCAAAAGGCGGCCCGCCTGTTGTGCTGACGCATTTCAACGATGACCTGCTTGCGAGCCATGAGCTACAAGCGTATGAGGAAGTAAACACCAAGGGCGCGGAAGGTGCAAGCGTGCAGACCTTTCTGGTGAAGCCACCGGGGTTCGACGCGAAGAAGAAATATCCCGTGCTGATGCTCATTCACGGTGGTCCGCAGGGCGCATGGGCGCAGAGTTGGAGCTATCGCTGGAACCCGCAGGTGTTCGCGGCCGCCGGCTACGTGGTGGCCATGCCGAACCCGCGCGGCAGCGTAGGCTTCGGGCAAAAGTTCATCGACGACATCAATGGCGATTGGGGCGGCAAAGCTTTCGACGATGTGATGGCGGCGGCCGACCAGGTGGCTGCGCTGCCCTATGTGGATAAAGAGCGCATGGCCGCCGCGGGCGCAAGTTACGGCGGCTACATGATCGATTGGATTCTGGGCCACAGCACGCGCTTCAAAGCGCTGGTGAGCCACGCGGGCGTGTACGATTTGCGCAGCATGGCCGGTGAGACGGAAGAGCTGTGGTTCCCCAAGTGGGAGTTCGGAGGCATGCCGTGGGAGACGCCGGAGGTTTACAACAAATGGTCGCCCAGCCTGTTCGCTTCAGAGTTTCAGACGCCCACATTGGTGACGCATGGCGAGCTCGATTTCCGCGTGCCGTTTGGCCAGGGCATGCAATTGTATACGGCCCTGCAATTGCGGAAGGTGCCGTCACAGATGCTGGTATTTCCCGATGAAGGCCACTGGATTCAGAAGCCGCAAAATTCGCTGCTCTGGTACAAGACTGTGATCGACTGGCTCGATTTATGGACGAAAAAGTGAAGGTCCCCACCGTAGCGGTAGGGGCCGCGCTGTTGGCGCTTCTGATCGGTGTGCCGGCCGTGTTGATGTTCCTCTCAACAGGCACGCAGATCGCGGTGAACCCGCCGGTGAACACAATTGGCATGGAGACGCCGGTGCGCATTGAATTGCGAAACGCCCACGGCGTGCGTGCTGTACAAGTGTCGGTGGAGCAGAACGGCAAACGCTATCCGGTATTCACGGAAACCAAGCCCGCGCATCGCTGGCTGTTTTTTAGCGAGCGCAACGGGGCTCGCGACGTAATTGCGCACGCCGGTAAAAAAGACGCCGCGGCTCTTGTAGACGGAAAAGCCAAGCTGATTGTAGATGCGACTTCGAACGATCTGCGCGGCCAGGTGGATTCGAAAGTTTACGACGTGGACGTGGTGACCGCGCCCCCCCGCGTGACTACCGATTCCGAGCAGCATTACATCAATCAGGGCGGCAGTGAGCTGGTGGTGTTCACGCCTTCCGGTTATTGGACCGAAGCAGGCGTGGCCGTTGGCAATGGCGTGTATAGAAGCTTCCCGCTGCCTTCGCAGCCCGATAAACAGCGCTTCAGTTTATTCGCGTACCCGTGGGATACGGCGCCCAGCACGGTGCCCCTGGTCTATGCCCTGAACGGAGCCGGCGCCAAAGCCACCGCAACATTCTGGACCAAGATCACGCCCAAAAGCTTTCGCGCGCGCGATATCCAGATTGACGACAAGTTCCTTGAAAAGGTAGTGCCCAGCATCGATCACCTGAGCGGCGGCGATTTGCTGGAGCGCTTCCTGAAGATTAATCGCGAAACGCGGAAACAGAACAACCGGACGCTCTCGGATCTGCGACTGAAGAGCGCGACCCGCATGCTCTGGAGTGGCGCGTTTCTACCGCTCATCAATTCGCAAGTGGAGAGCGTCTTCGCCGACCGCCGCAGCTACATTTACAACGGCAAGAAGGTGGACGAGCAAGTCCACCTCGGTTTCGATTTGGCGAAAGTTGCGCACACGCCCATTCCCGCCTCGAACGATGGCGCGATACTCTGGGCCGGCGATTTGGGCATTTACGGCAACTGCGTGGTGATCGATCATGGCTTCGGCCTGCAATCCATTTACGGCCACCTGAGTGAGATAGAAGTGAAGGTGGGCGACAGCGTGACGCGCGGCCAGGAGATCGGCAAGAGCGGAGCCACCGGCATGGCGGGCGGAGACCATCTGCACTTCAGCATGCAGGTGGACGGCGTGCAGGTGAACCCGGTGGAATGGTGGGATGCGCACTGGATTCATGACCGCATCCTGAGCAAATTGAAGTAAGGCATTTGTAACCAAATACTTGATAATTCCCCTGGCAAAGGCGGAATTGTTGTGACATGCTTTGCATGTTTTCTTCACTACGCCATATGCCTGAACAAGCCGAATTTTCATTCGATCTGAAAGTGGCCCAGGAGGCCGCTGAGCGCTGGGAGCGCACTGCCCCAGAGCGGGAGACCAACATTGCCGAGGCCGCCGCCGGAGGGCTTGCCGCCGCCGAAACCAAACCTCGTCTGATGAAACGCGCCACGCGATTGGTGCGCATGGTGGCCAGAACGGCCTCCGTGAATCCGGACCTATCCTCAACCGTGGCAAGCCTGGTGCAGAACCCGGCCGCCGTGGACGAACTGGACAAGCAGCAACTGGAAGCGGTCATCGGGGAAACGTCCGACTTTCTTTCGGTGGAGTTTTTGGAACACGGGGCCGAGGTGTGCTCCAGCGTGTGCCGCACCGCTTCCCGTCAAACGCCCGGCACGGTAAAGTTCGGGACCGGATTTCTGGTCTCGCCCCATTTGTTGATGACGAACCATCACGTGATTCGGAGCGAACAGGAAGCCGCCACAACGGTGGCAGAGTTCGGCTTCGAACTGCGCAACGGCTTGGAAATGCCCGTGCATTCTTTCCAGCTTGACCCCGCGGCATTTTTCCTGACCAATGACGAGCTCGATTTCACCATCGTCGCCGTGCGCCCCACTTCGCGCGACGGGCAGGCACTCGCTGGGTTCGGCTTTTGTCCGCTCATCGCCGAAGAAGGCAAGGTGATGCTGACCGAAGCGGCGAATATTATCCAGCACCCCTCGGGCCGGGCCAAGCAGGTGGTGGTACGCCAAAATCGCCTGCTGCACCTGCTGCCGAAGTTCTTTCAATATGAGGCGGATACGGAGCCGGGGTCGTCGGGCTCGCCCGTTTTCAATGACCAGTGGGAAGTGGTGGCCCTCCACCATTCGGGCATCCCCAAGCGTGACGAGAACAAGAATCTGCTGAACAAAAGTGGCGGCATCTGGCAGGAAGGCGACGATCCGAAAGATCTGGCGTGGGAGGCGAACGAGGGGATCCGCGTTTCCGCTCTCTTCAGTTTCATTCAGGGCGCGGTGATGCCTGACGAACAGAAAGCTTTACGCAACGAATTGCTGGGAGCGCAGCGCCCTGAAGCTGCGGTGGTGAAACCAATGACGACGACAACGAATGAAGACGATAAGCAGTTTGAAAGCGCGGGCGACACGCCGGCGCCCCAGCACTCCTACACATCTTCCGCGGCCCAGGGTTATGCAAACGGCGCGGTGACGATCACCATTCCTCTCCAAATCACGGTGTCTCTGGGAGGCCTGCCTGCCGCTTCGGGAGCGCAGATTTCGCATCGCGTGACGCCGGGCGCCGAACCGGACAATCTGGAAGCATCCATTCACCCAGACCCCGATTACACGAACCGCCCGGGCTTTCAGACCGGCTTTTTGAGCCTGCCCGTGCCGTTGCCGACGTTGAAAGACACCAAGCTTGGCAAGCCGCTGCCGCAGGTGCTGAAGTACTTTCACTATTCGGTGTTGCTGAATGAAGATCGCAAGATGGCTTATGTTTCCGCCGTGAATTACTTCGCCAAGGCGCCGGTGTCGTATAGCCGCACGGGGCCGGACAAGTGGTTCGAAGATCCGCGCGCGAAAGGATTTCAGACGGATGAATCTCTCTATGCGGGCAATCCTCTCGACCGCGGCCACCTGACCCGCCGCGCCGATGCCGCCTGGGGCGCGACGCAGGCAGAGGCCAAGTTGGCGAACGACGATACGTTCCACTTCAGCAACTGCACCCCGCAGCATGAAGTCTTCAACCAGGGCCAGAAAGCGGCGGCCCAGGGTCTGAAGCTGTGGGGCAATTTGGAAACTTACGTTCAGGATCAGGCCAAGGCCAATCAGGGCAAAGTAAGCGTTCTGAATGGACCCGTGTTCCGCGCCAGTGACCGCCCGTACCGCGGCATTCTGCTGCCGAAAGAATTCTACAAAGTGATTTGCTACGTGAGCGATACCGGCAAATTGCGCGCCGCCGCTTTCATTTTGAGCCAGGAAGCGTTGCTGAAGACGGTGGCCCTCGAAGACCTGGTATGGACGCCGTACAAGCCGTTTCAGGTGAAACTATCGCTGCTGGAAACGCGAACGCATCTGGATTTTGGCGCGCTTCGGGCCGCTGACGCGCTTACCGGCCTGGGCCTGGAAGCCTTCGAGGAAGGTCTTTCCACCGAAGCGATCGCCATTGAAAGTCTCGATAACATTGTGCTTTAAGGCCGCCGGCTTTCTGAAACCCGCGGCCCGGTTCCGGTATCCATCTGAGGAAGTGCAATTCCGCTTGCGGTACTGCGCCATTCGATAGACACTAAAACTTCTAGGAGCCAAGCATTGGAAAAGAACGGCCGTAAAGGTAGTGCGACTCTGGACCCGACCGAGCGCTGGAGCCTGCAGGACGCAAACGACCTCTACGACATTGAGCGCTGGGGTAAAGGTTATTTCTCCATTCACCGGGATGGGCACGTGCTTGTGCATCCCGATAAAGAGCCGGCACGTTCGCTGGATTTAAAAAAGCTGGTAGACACGCTGGTGCTGCGCGGCATTTCGCTGCCGATTCTGATTCGCTTTACCGAGATTCTGAAGCACCGCCTGGGTGAGATTCACGACGCCTTTCAGACCGCGATCACCGAGCACAAATACGGCGGGCGTTATTGCTGCGTGTATCCCATCAAGGTGAATCAGCAGCGCCAGGTTGTGGAAGAGGTGCTGGAATTCGGCAGGCCTTATAACTTCGGGTTGGAGGCGGGGTCGAAGCCGGAGCTGCTGGCGGTGATGGCGGTTGCGTCCAACGAGACGCCCATCATCTGCAATGGTTTCAAAGACGATGAATATATCGAGATGGCGATGCTGGCCCAGAAGATGGGCCGCAAAATCATCCCGGTGGTGGAGAAGTACACTGAGTTGGCGCTGATTCTGCAATATGCCGAGCGCATCGGTGTAAGGCCGCAGATTGGCATGCGCGTAAAGCTTGCCAGCCGCGGCTCAGGCCGTTGGAAATCGTCGGGCGGCTTCCGCTCCAAGTTCGGGCTCACCACTACCGAATTGATGCGCGCGCTGGAAGAGCTGAAGCTGCACGGCATGGCCGATTGTTTCAAGCTGCTGCATTTTCATCTGGGCAGCCAAATCACCAACATCCGCCAGGTGAAGGGCGCGGTGAATGAAGCGGCGCGCCTGTATGCGGAGCTGAGCAAGGCCGGCGCCGGCCTGGAGTTCATGGATGTGGGCGGTGGCCTGGGCATCGATTACGACGGTTCGCAGACCGATTTCGAATCGAGCGTGAACTATACGCTGCAGGAGTACGCGAACGATGTGGTCTATCACATCCAGAACGTTTGCGACGAAGTGGGCGTGCCGCATCCGACGATCGTCACGGAAAGCGGCCGCGCGATCGCCGCATATCACAGCGTGCTGGTGTTCAATGTTCTGGGCGTTTCGGGCTTGGGCGATGAAGATGCCACGCTCGAACTGCCGCCGGAGCCGGAGCAGCCCCTGATCGATTTGCAGGAGACCTATCGTTCGGTATCCCCGCGCAATCTGCTGGAGACTTATCACGATGCGCAGCAGGCTCTGGACCAGGCGCTGAATCTATTCAGCCTGGGCTATCTGCCGCTGGAGCAACGGTGCCTGGCGGAAAATTTACACTGGACCATTTGCCGCAAGGTTCTGAAAATGGCGAAAGACCTGGACTATTTGCCGGAAGAATTGGAACCGCTTGAAGCTTCGCTTTCCGACACTTACTTCTGCAATTTTTCGCTGTTCCAAAGTATGCCGGATAGTTGGGCCATCAAGCAGCTCTTCCCCATCATGCCCATTCATCGCCTGGAAGAGCGGCCCACACATCCCGCGGTGCTGGGCGATATCACGTGCGATTCCGACGGCAAGGTGGATCAATTCATCGACCGCCGCGACGTAAAGCGTACGCTGCCGCTGCATACGTACACGGGCCAGAATTATTACCTGGGCGCGTTCCTGGTGGGCGCCTACCAGGAGATTTTGGGCGACATGCATAACTTGTTCGGCGATACGAATGCCGTGCATGTGCGCATCGGTGAAGATGGCGAACCGGTGTTGGACGCGGTGATCAAGGGCGACACGGTGCGCGAAGTATTGAACTATGTACAGTTCAAAGCCGACGCCCTGGTGACGCAGCTTCGCAAAGATGTGGAGGCTGCGGTGCGCGAGGGGCGCATGGGCTATGAGGAGTCCGGACGGCTGCTGCGGTTCTACGAAGACGGGCTGCATGGATATACCTATTTGGAAGAAGTGCACGGAGCATAGTTAACTCGCGCGTGGTACTCTGTACGGGTTATTCATCACTTGTCAGAGGACCCGCGCTTGTCATCATTCTGTAGCAAATTTGTTTTATCTATGTTGTTTTTGACTGCAATTAGTGCCCTTGCAGAGCCGAAGCAGTCCGACCTTTTGCAAAAGTTACCTCTGACATTTGAGGAGAATTGCGGCCAATGGGACAAAAAGGTCCTATTCACTTCGCAAGGGCAGGGCGCGAAGCTGTTCGTCACCGAAGAGGGAGTGACTTTCGCCATCGGCACCGGCGCCGGGCGCGCTGCGTTGCGCTTTTCCGTGGTGGGAGCAAGCGCGGATAGCGCTGTATCGGGCGAGCACGAATTCGGCGGCGCAACGAACTACTTGAAAGGGAACGACCCCGCGAAGTGGGTGACGGGTGCCAGGCGCTTCGGCGCCGTTCGAGCCAGCGAAGTGAAGCCGGGAATCGATTTGGTGTATTACGGTCACGGCCAAGAGCTGGAATACGATGTGGTGCTGCGTCCAGGCGCGAAAGCGGGTGAACTGCGCTTTCGATTTGAGGGTGCGGACAAACTAAGTGTGAACGGCGCTGGCGATTTGCTGGTGAAGACGGCGGCGGGTGAGCTGGTACAGCACCGCCCAGTTGTGTGGCAGGAAGTGGCGGGCAGGCGAACGGAAATTTCGGCGGCATACCGGCTGGTTGGGAAAGACTTAGTAGCCATCGACGTGGGCCGCTACGATGACAGCCGTGAATTGGTGATCGATCCGGTGCTTTCGTTTGCAACTTACTTGGGAGGCAAGTCCGACGACGCCGCGTACGCCGTCGCACTGGATAGTTCCGGCAACGTCTATATCGGGGGCTATACGCAATCGACCGATTTTCCTACCAGCATCGGCGCGTATCGAGTGGCTTTGAACGGCCAGAGCACCGACGTATTTGTGACAAAGCTCAACCCAGCCGGCACCGCCATTCTGTATTCGACGCTGATCGGCGGTAGCGGTAACGAAAGCGCACTCGGTCTTGCCGTAGATTCCGGTGGAAGCGCCTATATGACTGGTACCACCAGTTCCTATGATTTTCCGACAACGCCGGGCAGCCTCTCACCCCTGCGCAACAACGCCTCTATCTTCGTAACTAAGTTGAATGCTGCCGGCACGGGGCTTGTTTACTCGACTTACTTAGGCACCGGTTACAACGATTTCGCGGGCGGCATTGCGATCGATGCCGCCGGCAACGCCTACGTCGTAGGGTCTACTTACGGCAGTTTCCCGGTAACCACGGGGGCCTTCTCTACCGACATTACGCACGGTGTTCCAAACAGCTACGGTACGGATGCGTTCGTGGCCAAGCTGAATCCAGCCGGTAGCGCCTTAGTTTATGCCACCTATCTTGGTGGTACCGGCTACGAAACGGCCACCGGAGTTACGCTCGATTCCAGCGGCCAAGCCTACGTCACGGGCAACACCGGTTCGGCGGACTTTCCTACCTCCCCCACAGCGTTTCAAAAGACATCTCCGTTCACTGGCTATGGTTATTACGCTAATGGTTCCGGATATGTGGCGTGTTTAAACTCCGCTGGCACCGCTTTGACCTATTCAACCTACTTGGGGGGATCGAGCGGTACCGATCCCAGAGCTATCACGCTCGATGCTGGTCAGAACGCGTATGTAGTAGGGCAAACGGGTTCAGCCGACTTTCCGACAACACCCGGAAGTTTTTCGACCAGTCTTGCAAACACGGGACATGGGTTCCTTTCGAAGTTGAATTACGTCGGCACGGCCCTGGTGTACTCGACGCTTCTTGGTGGGTCGGGCACGGAAACAATCAACAAGGTTGCTGTTGACAGTGCAGGATCGGCCATTGTGACCGGGATTACCAACTCGACCAATTTCCCTGTTACGCCGGGATCGTTCCCTCTCTCACCCACGGCCGACTACCCCAACAACGGCCTATTTTTGACGAAGTTCAATCCAGGCGGCAGCTCTGTTTTGTATTCGACATTTTTTGGGCCGTCCGGCCAATCCAATGTGCGCGGCTTGGCTCTCGACAACAGCGGCAATCCGGTGATGGCCGGAAACACGACGTCGAAGACTATGCCCACTCCGGTCGGTTCTCTGCAAAGGACTAATACCGACCCCGGAACACAATTCGGTTCGGCGTTTGTCAATAAGATAGATCTGTCGAGCGGCACCATGTGCTCACTTTCGCTCTCAACAGTGACTCTGGCAGTGCCATTGAGTGGAGCGACGGGTATGGTGACTGTAACCACGCCGAATGGGTGCCCCTGGGAGGCAACCGTTTCGAATCCCTATTACAATACTAACTTCGTGACTCTCGGGAATCCGGCGGGGGTGGGTAATGGAAGCTTTACTTACACAGTGCCGTCGAACAACGCGACGACCTCGACACGCGCGACAACAATTCATGTGGGGCCTGCGACCGTCGCCGTAACCCAACCCGCGGGTTCCTGCAATCAGCCTTTGTTGGGTCCTAACAGTTACGGTTTCGATCTCACGGGCGGTTTAAGCAGCATCTCCGTCCAATTGCCTTCCGGATGCATTTACACTCCGGTGGCGAGCGCACCGTGGATTCAATTGTCATCCACTTCAGCCCTGAACGGCTCCGCAACCGTGTATTACTTCATTACCCGTAATGATTACGGCACCAGGTTCGGTTACATCAACATAGGGGGAACGTTATTCAACATTTCGCAGACCGGTGGAACTTGCGTAGGTAGCTTGACGCCCGCGTCGGCATCGTTCGGCGCGCAAGGCGGCACTGGCGCGATTTCGCTAACGGTTGCGCCAAACTCGTGTCAATGGATTGCCTCGTCACTGGTCCCCTGGGTCACACTGGGAGTTACTTCTGGAGCTGGGTCCGGGTTGGACGGGTTTGTTGTAGCTCCGAATCCGGGAAGCGCTGCGCGCTCCGGGCAGGTGTTGATCGCGGGACAATCGTTTACCGTTTCCCAAGCCGGCGGAAGCCCTCTAGCTCCCACGTCGTACACCGTGGATACTGTGGCGGGAGTGGGTTACTACTACGCCGCTCTTGGAGACGGTGGCCTCGCCAAATCAGCGGGTCTTTCTAACCCGCGCGCTGTACTTTTTGATCGGAATGGCAATTTGTTGATCGCCGATTCAGGCAACTACAGAATCCGGAAAGTGGATTCTGCGGGGATCATCACGACGATTGCAGGCAACGGAATCGGCAATACCGATTCGGGCGATGGCGGACCAGCGGTGAATGCGACTCTCACTTTGCCAAATTCGCTTGCAATGGACACTGCTGGAAATCTAATTGAGTCCGGGTTTGTGGCCCGGATTAGAAGTATCTCGGCCGCTGGGAATATATCCACCGTCGCGGGCACCGGCACGGTGGGATACCCACCTGACGCCAGTTTGGCAACCGTCGCGATTCCAATACCCGGGGTGCTAGCCGCAGATGGGAACGGGAACATATTCTTCTCTGAAGCATCTGCCCGGGTTAGGAGGTTTGCCTCAGGTTCAATTTATTATTACGCCGGCACCGGCGTGAGTGGATACAACGGCGATGGATTGGCTGCTACTTCGACGCAATTATCCAGTCCCGCTGCTTTGGCGACAGACAGCACGGGTAGTCTATACATCGGCGAAAGCGGCCGCATTCGTAAAATTCAAAGCGGTGTCGCGTTAACGGTGGCGGGCGGCGGAACGGGGCCCGACGGCGAGAACATTGTCGCGACATCCACCAGCGTTGCTCCTGTTGGGATCGCCATCGACCCGCAGGGAAACGTGCTTTACATTGATGGAAACCGGATTCGGCGCGTCACCTCGGACGGAAAGGTGGCCACCATTGCCGGCGGCTCTACGCCATATGGCTCTTTCAGCGGGGACGGTGGCCCCGCGCTGGCGGCTACCTTTTACACACCGCTCGGTCTCGCGGTTGACAAGAACGGTAACATTGCCGTGGCAGACTACAACAATGCCCGCGTCCGTCTCCTCACGCCCGTCTACACACCCTGCGGCTACAGCTTGAGCGGCAATAACCTGCAAGTCTCGGGCACCAGCGGCAATACGAACATCACGGTCACCACCACCTCCACTTGCGCGTGGAACGGTATGTCTTATGCGCCATGGATCACGGTCTCCAGTTCCGGCACCGGCACAGGAACAGCTACCTTGTCCTACACGGCCAACGGCCTGACCGCGCGTACCGGCAACGTGTATATCGGCGGACAGCTCATCACCGTCAGTCAGGCTGCGGGCACTGGCGTGGTCACACCCAATCCCTCGAAAGTGGGCGTGCTGCAAACCGCGAATGGAACTTGGGCTCTCGATTCAAACGGCTCCGGTGTCTATGACGCGGGCGACCGCAGCTTCTCCTTTCTGGCCGACCCCGGCGACATTGCCGTTGTCGGAGATTGGACCGGGGATGGAAAGAGCAAGGTCGGTGTCTATCGCAATGGCTTCTGGATTCTGGACATGAACAACAACGGCGTGTGGGACGGCCCGAATGTGGACCGCTTTATCGGCCTCGGCGGCGTGGCGGGCGATGTGCCAGTGGTGGGCGATTGGAACGGCGATGGGCGCACCAAGGTCGGAATCTATCGCCATGGTTTCTGGATTCTGGATACCAACGGCAATGGCGTTTACGATGCAGGCGATCAGGTCATCGGCTTCGGTGGCAACACCGGTGAGCAGCCCGTGGTGGGCGATTGGAACGGTGACGGGAAAACCAAAGTCGGCTACCTGTATAACGGCACCTGGGTGCTGGATTACAACGGCAACGGCGTCTACGATTTCGCGGACAAGATTTATTCCTTCCCCTATGCGGCGGGTGACCGCGCGGTAGTGGGCGATTGGAACGGGTCGCACACCACGAAGATCGGCGTGTTCCGGGGCGGCTTCTGGGTGCTGGATTACAACGGCAACGGCGTTTGGGATGGCGTCTCCGGCGGCGACCGCTTCTCCGGCTTCGGCGGCAATCCGGGTGAGCTTCCAATTGTTGGGGATTGGAACGGCGACGGGAAAACCAAGATCGGTATCTACGTTCGCGGATTCTGGGTGCTGGATTACAACGGCAACGGCCTCTATGACGGCACCGGCTCCGGTCAGGACCGCTTTATCGCACTCGGCGGCGCGACCGGAGAGCAGCCCGTGGTGGGTGCCTGGTAGGCGGAACAGCTATATTAAGAAGGAATGCGAGGAACGCGCTGGCTGCTGCTGGCAGCCATTTTGTTGATCCTCGGCGGGACGGCCGGTACGTACTATTACCAGCTGCGAATCGCGAAACGAAACAGCGTTCCGCTGCCTGCGGCGATTGCTCCGAACACCACATCCACGGCTCAGGATTGGGAATGGTCGCGTTCCGATCAGGGTCGAACGGTGGTCAAGATTCGCGCACACGCTCTGCGGCAGGTGGCCGATACGGGCCGCATCGAGCTCGAAGGCGTGCGCCTGGAACTTTACCAGCGCGGTAAAGATCTGTATGACCTGGTGAAGAGCCCGAAAGCCGATTTCAACCAGAGTGAAGGCAAGCTGTTTTCGAACGGCGAAGTGGAGATCACGCTCAACGTGCCCGTGGGTCAGGAGCCGACTCCGAAGCTGACATCGATCAAATCTTCCGGCGTCACGTTCGAATCGAAGAGCGGGAAGGCTTCGACGGACCGGCCCGCATCGTTTCGATTCGCGAACGGCGACGGCACCTGCACAGGGGCCGATTATGACCCCACCGCGAAAGAACTGCACCTTTGGAAGGACGTGCGGCTGAACATGACCGGCGATGGCACGCGCAAGCCGATGCATGTGGAGACCATGAACCTTGTCTATAAGGAGGCCGCGCAAGTGGTGTGGCTGCTGCCTTCGGCCAAGATGGTACGCGGCGAAAGCGTGGTGGAGTCCGCGGGCGCGGCTATCATTAACCTGAAGGACGGCGAAGTAACGTCTATCGACGCGCAGAAGGCGCATGGCGTAAACACATATCCGAAGCGCAAGCTGGATTATTACGCCGATTCCGTCCACGTGGATTACAACGAGCAGGGCACGGTTTCGAAGATGACGGGCTTGGGCAATGCGCGGCTGAATTCGGTTTCGGACGTGGCCGATACGGCGCTGACCGCCGATGGCTTGTTCATGGATTTCGCCGATCGGGATGGCGAATCGGTCTTGACACATACAGCCGGGAATGGGCACGCGGTGGTGGAATCGAAGCCGCTGCCCGACCCGGCGAAGAAAGGCAAGGTCGCGGAGACGCGGATACTGCGCAGTAACTTTGTGGACGTCTATATGCGGGAGGGCGGACAGGAGATAGAAAAAGTGCAAACGCAAGCGCCGGGCTTGTTGGAGTTTCTGCCGAACATGCCCGATGAGCATCGGCGTCTGGTGAATGGCGAACGCATGACAATCGCGTACGGCCCGAAAAACGTGATTCAGAACTTCGTGACTAACAAGGCGACGACGGAGACGTTTCCGAGCGCGAATGAGATTCAGAAGGCCGCGAAAGAGAAGAAGCCGGCGCCTGTGGTGAGCAAAACCGCGAGCGTCAACATGACGGCCGATTTCGACCCCAAGGGCGAGTTGAAGCTGATCAAGCAGTGGGACCAATTCACGTTCGATGAGGGCGACCGGCATGCCCGCGCGGTGACAGCGATTCTCGAAAACGACAAGAACCTGATGACGCTCGATACCGGCGCGCGCATTTGGGAACCGACTGCGTCGACCGATTCCGACCAAATTAAGATCGATCAAAAGACCGGCAACTTCGCGGCTGACGGTCATGTGAACACCAGCCAGATTCCGGATAACTCGAAAAATCCGAAGAAGAAGGCGACGCCTGGATTGCTGGATGACGATCAGCCCACGCAAGCTACCGCCGACCACATGACCTCCGCCAACAAGAACAAGCTGCTGCATTATGAAGGCAATGCGGTGGTATGGCAGGAAGCGAATCGCATCACGGCAGACCGCGTGGATATCGATCGGGAGAAGCAGGTCTTGCGCGCTTCTGGAAAAGTGGTGACGCAGTTCCTGGACAAGCCGCCCGCGGAGCCTAAGCCGAAAGAACCGCCTGCGCCGGTGTTCACCATCGTGAAATCCGCAGACCTGGTCTATACCGACGCCGATCGCCTGGCGCACTACACCGGTGGCGCGACGCTCACGCGGCCGGGCCTGGATGTGAAGGGCCGTGAGATTCGCGCGTTCTTAAAAGAGAAAAAGGGAGCGGAAGAAGACGATGGCGGCTCGCGCCTGGACAAAGCCTTTACCGATGGCGAAGTGGAAATTAACGAGGTTACTCCGCTGCGCAAACGCGTTGGCACCGGCGTTCATTCGGAATACTACACGGCGGACGACAAGATCATCCTGCGCGGCAACGATGCCGTGCTGGTGGATTCGGTGAAGGGCACGTCACAAGGCGCTGAATTGACGTACTACAAAGACGAAGACAAGCTGGTGGTTTCCGCCGCGCCCCAAAAGCAGGTGAAGACCAAACTGCGGAAGAGCCAGAAAAAGAAATGATCCTCGAGACATTCGACATTTCGAAAAGCTATCGCGGCCGCAAGGTGGTGGATAACGTTTCGGTGAATCTGAATCAGGGCGAGGTGGTGGGTCTGCTGGGGCCGAACGGCGCGGGTAAGACCACGTCGTTCTACACCATCGTGGGCCTGATCACGCCGGATTCGGGCAAGGTGCTGCTGGATGGCACCGATCTTACGGGCATGGCGATGTTCAAGCGGGCGCGGCTGGGCATCAGTTACCTGCCGCAGGAAGCCAGCATCTTTCGCAAGTTGAGCGTGGAAGAAAACCTGATGGCGATTCTGGAGACGCGCGACATGCGGGCTGCCGAACGCCGTAACAAGATGGATCACCTGATCGATCAGTTGGGCCTGGAGACGGTGCGGCGCAGCAAGGGCTACATGCTTTCGGGCGGTGAGCGCCGGCGAGTGGAGATTGCGCGGTCGCTGGCCATCGATCCGCACTTTCTGCTCCTCGATGAACCGTTCTCCGGCATCGATCCGATTCAGGTTTTGGAACTGCAGCGGATCATCGGCGAATTGCGGCAATCCGGGCTGGGCATTCTGGTGACGGATCACAACGTGAGCGCGGCGCTGACCGTGGTGGACAGGGCGTACATCATCGGCAATGGCCGCATTCTGGCCAATGGAAGCCCGCGGGCTTTGGCGCAAGATCCGGAGGTGCGGCGCGTGTATCTGGGCGAGGATTTCAAGCTCGGTCACTAAGGAAGACCGAACCGGGGCGCATGTTACCCTCGTATAAGATTTCATGGCGACAAAAGCAGTCACGAAAGAGCCTTCAATACCCATCGGCGTGTGGGCGCTGCCTGTGTTTGTGGCGTGGATGATTCCGGGCGGCGGGCACCTGATGTTGAAGAAGCGCGGACGCGCAATTCTGCTGGCGCTATCGATCACGCTGATGTTCCTGACGGGCCTGATGATGCGCGGCGCGATGTTTCAGTTGGAGCGCGGCGATCTTCTGACCACGGTGATTAACTATGGCGGCTTCGTGGCCAATCTGGCTACGGGTGCGCTGTATCTGCTGACCACCATGCTGGGTTATGCGCAGCTCGACGTTGCCGGGCACGTGCACGATTACGGAACCAAGTTTCTGGTCACTGCCGGGTTGTTGAACATCCTGGCGATGGTGGACGTTTACGAAATCGCTGCGGGGAAAAAGGATTAGTCGATGCCCAAGATGAGCTTGTCGCACTTTGAGGCGGCGTTTCTGTTTGCGCTGTTCAGTTCCGTGGTGTTGGGTGTGGTCACGAAGAAGACCGATCAGGACCGGCTTCGTTACGGCGCCACCTGCTTCGGTTACTTCCTGCTGGCACTGTTCGGAATCGGCTGGGCCATGAAGCTGGGGCACGGTTAGTCTCATCGGACTAAAGCCTGTACTACGATCCAACCTTTCTCCCACTTTGGCAGTGAGATTCTGCGCGTGAGCACGTCGTAGCCCGACTTGCGAATGCGGTCCAGAAGACGCGAGTAGATGCTGATCAACGCCCATAGTGAGGCACGGCTGCGCTGGTGCACCAGGCCGATCAGCGGCGCGGAATCTTCATAGAATTTACGCGCGCGGCGCTCTTCGAATTCCATCAGGCTGTGAAAGTTTGGGGTGTATCGGCCTTGCGCCAAGTCTTCCGGCGAGACTTGGAAGCGGGCCAGATCTTCGGTGGGCAGATACTGGCGGCCTAGGTCCGCGTCTTCGCGCACATCGCGCAGGATGTTGGTGAGTTGGAAGGCGATGCCGCAGGTTTCGGCCAGCTCCAGTGCGCGGGGGGAATCGAAGCCGAAGATATGGACCGTGGTCATGCCGACGACGGACGCGACTTTGTAGCAATAGCTGTAGAGGTCCTGAAAGGTGCGGACGGGCTGCGGCGTCAGGTCGCTGGCGACGCCGTCGATCATGTCCTGGAAGTACTGGTGGGGGATGTGGAAGCGCTCCACGGCATCGTGAAACGCAGGCCAGACGGGGTGTGCGTCGTACTCGCCACGGAGTGCGGCGGAGAGGGCTTTTCGCCATTGCTCGATAGCGGCGACGGTGGCTCCGGGCTCGTCGCTGAGGTCATCGCAATAGCGCATGAAGGCATACACGGCGCACATGGCGTTCTTCTGATCCCGCGAGAGCAGCACGAAGGAGTAGTAGAAATTTTTGGCGCGGGCTCTCGCCACGGCGCGGCAATACTTATAGGATTCATCGACCGTCACGCGGCCCGGTTCCTTTGGAACGCCATGCGGGCTATGGTGCCCAGCAGGATAGCGACGCGTTCGGATTTCGAGATCTTCGGGCGGCTGGTGAGCACGTCGAAATCCTGCCGCTCGATTTTTTTGAGAATGGCGAGGCCGCCCTGGGTGAAGAGTTCGAGATCGAGCGCGAGGCGGCGATCAACCAGGCCTGGCAGGGGGCGGCCCTGATCGAAAAGCGCGCGGGCCTTGCCTACGGCTTCTTTCAGCGCGTCGCGGAAGCCGGGCGTGGCGCGATGCGCGAGCAGGTCTTCTTCGGTGACGCCGTGGCGCGCGAGCAGATCGAGCGGCAGATAGATGCGGTCCTTCATGAGGTCGACGGCGACGTCCTGCCAGAAGTTGGCGAGCTGCAAGCCGGTGCAGGTGGCGTCGGAGAGCAGTTGGCGCTGCCGGTCGGAATAGCCGCAGAGATAGAGGACGAGGTGGCCTACGGGGTTGGCGGAGTTGACGCAGTAGGCGAAGAGCTCGTCCCAGTTCTGGTAGCGGGTGACGACCTGGTCTTGAAGAAACGCGGCGATCAGATTGGCGAACGGCTCGTGCGGGATTGAGTGGCGCGTGACGGTTTGCTGGAGCGCGAGAAAGACCGGGTGATCGGCATCGCCTGCATACATGCGGTCGAGTGAAGTTCGCCACCAATGGAGCAGGCGCGTGCTTTCGGCCAGGTCGCCAATTTCGTCGCCGAGATCATCGGCCCAGCGGCAGTAGGCGTAGACGTTGTAGAAATCCTGATGCAGGTGTTTGGGGAGCAGGAAGCTGACTACCTGGAAGTTTTCGTAGTGCGCGGTGGCGAGCCAGCGCGTGTATTGGAGCGACTGCGCGAGCGTCCAGGAGCGCGGGGGTGCGGCGACGAAATCTTTCGGTGCCAGGAAAGTTCCGGTCATGGGAGGATGGCCGTTTTCAGAGCGCCGTTTTGCGCGGCGAGTTCAGCCAGCACGGCCGGGAGCGCGCTGAGCGGTGCTTCACGCGTGACGAACCGGCTAGCGGTGACGTGGCCGGCGCAGATGATTTCGAAAGCGCGGCGGATGTGAAGGGGCGTGTGATGGAAGCTGGCTTTGCAGGTGAGCTCGGAATAGTGCAGCAGGTTGGTATCGAGCGAAACCTGAGTGCCGGCGGGCGGGCCACCGAAGAAGTTGACGGTGCCGCCGCGCCGCAGCATGTGCACGGCGGCGTTCCAGGTTTCGGGCTTGCCCACGGCTTCGATCACGATGTCGCTGCCCTGCCCTTCGGTAAGCGCGAGGACGCCCGCGACCATGTCGCCGGTGACGCCTTCATCGGCGCCTAGCTGTTTGGCTTGCGCGATTTGCTCTTCGCGGCGGCCCACCGCGATTACGCGTGCGCGGCGCAGCTTCGCGAGGATGACGAACATCATGCCGATGGGTCCCAAGCCGATTACGGTGACGGTGTCGCCGGGTTGTGGGGCGGTGTCGTCGAGGCCTTTCAGGACGCAGGCCAGGGGTTCGGTGAGGGCGGCGTCGCGGTAATCGATGCCGGCCGGAATTTCGTGCGTGTTCTTCTGGGCGATGCGGGCGGGTACGCGGATATATTCGGCGTAGGCTCCGTTGTTGAAGAGCAGGTCATCGCAGAGATTGGGTTTGTTTTTGCGGCAGTACCGGCAGAGGCCGCAGGGGGCGGAGTTGGCGGCCACAACGCGCTTGCCGATCATGGCGGCTGGACCGGCGGCGACGTCGCCCGCGACTTCGTGGCCGAAGAGCGCGGGCGGGACCAGCATTTTGGCGTGGTAACCGCGGCGGAAGACCTTCACATCGGTGCCGCAGGTGAGGGCGGCGCGCACGCGCACCAACAGGTCGCCGACTCCAAGTTCGGGGACCGGCACCTGCTCGATTTCGACATGCTCTTTGCCGCGAAGCACCGCCGCCGTCATCATCGATTGCATTCTACGATCACTTTGAGTGACTCCTCAGTAGGATGTGTGGCGAGGTGAAAAGCTTCAGCGATGCGCGCGAGCGGCATGCGGTGGGAAATGAGGCGCGCGATGGGCAGGCGGTTGCCGAAGACCAGGGCGGCGGATTCTCTTTGCAGATCGATGGAGGCGCTGTAGGAGCCGAAGAGGGTGCGTTCGCCAACGCAGACTGAGGCGCCGGAAAGCTCGATGCGTTCCTTATCGGAAGTTTGCGCGAAGAGGCAGATTTTCGCGCCAGGCCGGGAGACGGCGACGGCTTGTTCGACCAGGCCTTTGGCGGCGGTGGCGACGAAGACCAGGTCCGCGCCGCGCCCTTCTGTTCGAGCTTTGAGTTCGGCTTCGAGGTTCGAGGTGAGCGGGTGGAAACTCCGTTCGGCTCCGCATTCGGTGGAGAGAGCGAGACGGGAAGCGATGGTATCGGAGGCGATGACGCGCACGCCGCGATCGGCCAGCAGCATGGTGAAGAGCAGGCCAATGGGGCCCTGGCCGATGACAAGCGCGACATCGCCGGGCGCGGGATTTGCGGTGTGCACTGCTTTGAGGCAGGTGTTGAGCGGCTCGACGAAGGAGGCCTGCTCGAAGGAGACGCCATCGGGGATGCGTTCGATGCCATCTTTCACGATCCAATCCATGACGCGCACGTATTGCGAAAATCCGCCGCCTGCCGGTTCGAAGCCCGCTGTTACGCCCACCTTCTTATAAACCGGACATTGCGCGTAGAGTTTTCGGCGGCAGTAGAAACAGGCGCGGCAGGGGATGTGATGGAAGACGATGACGCGGTCGCCGGGCTTGTATTCAGTGACGGCGGGACCGGCAAGCGCAACTACCCCTGCGGTCTCATGGCCATAGATGCGGGGAGGGGGGAGCAGGTTATACTCCACCTTTTTCAAATCGGTATGGCAGACGCCGCAGGCTTCGACGCGGATGAGAAGTTCGCCGGGGCCGATGCGCGGGGTCTCGACTTCTTCCACGGCTACCAGACTGTCCCCGCGATAGACGGCGGCGCTCATGAGTTCGGGCACTTCAGAAAACGCAGGCATCTAGAAATTCTCCTAAAGATTGGGATGCCGCCGCAGTGCGCTTGGCGAGACGAATGAGTTCGGGAAAGCGGCGGAGGGGATCGCGTAGGGCACCTGAAAGGACACGGGCGGTACTGATTCTGCCATCGGGCAAAAGCGCGGCGTTGAAGTTGTTGGCAAAGGTCTCATCGGCCAGGTCGCTGACGGCTTTGATGCAATGAAATTTGCGGTCGGCGAGGCCGGCGGACTCCATTTCGACAGCAAGAAAATTGCGGGAACGAAGCCAAATCTTTTCTTGCGCGGTACCAGCTATCCGCTCGACGGAGGCGATGGGACCAGTAATATGGGTGCGCTTGCAATGCACCGGCAAATGGTGGTTTGCTACTACGATGTCGGCGATCTTCAAAGCGGGATCGAGCGCACCGCAGAAACCGATGTTGCATAAGCGCTCGTATTGAGCGGCTTCCGCGGCTAGACGGGCGCGCTCCCAGCCGGCTCCGTTGGCGATGGCAATCACGGGGCGACCTTGACGAAGACCGGTGCGGGCCCAGTGTACGGGCAGGTGGATGGGCTGCACATTTTGCCAGAACTTGAGGGTTCCGGTGAATTCGCGCGGCTCAGCGCCGATGAAGAGAATGTCAGCAGTAGCCATTCGCCTGAAACCATTGGACCGCGCGAGCGAGGGCGGCATCAACCGGGCCGGGCTTGTAGCCAAGCTCGCGCTCCGCTTTCGCGTGCGAGACCCACATTTTTTTCTTGGCCATGCGGACGGCATCGAGAGGGGCGCGCGGCGGCCGGCCGGAGACTTGCGCCCAGGCTGTGGTGACTACTCCGGCAGCGTAGGCGACAAAATAGGGCAGCTTCACGGTGGGCGCGGGCTTGCCGGTGATGGCCGATAGACGCCGCAGGATCTGTTGCAGCGTCAAATTTTCACAGCCTAGAATGTAGCGCTCACCGGGACGGGCAAGCTGTTCGGCCAAAAGGTGGCCGGCGGCAACGTCGCGCACGTCGACCAGGTTCAGGCCAGTATCGATGAAGGCCGGCATGTTGCCTTTCAGAAAATCGAGAATGATGGCGCCGGTGGCGGTGGGCTTGGCGTCGTAATCGCCCACGGGGGCGGTGGGGTTCACGATGACGATTGGCAATTCGCGCTCGGCAAGGGCGATTTGTTCGGCCTGAAACTTCGAGCGTTTGTAGGCGCCGGCCATTTGCTCCAGGGCGATGGGCCGGGTTTCATCGGGCGGTTCGATGCAGCCGACGGTGCTGGTGTAAACCATGCGGCTTGCGCCCGCCAGCCTGGCGGCCGCGATCAAGTTGCGGGTGCCCTCCACATTGCTGCGGTAGAGTTCGTCCGGATCTTTCGCCCAGAGGCGGTAATCGGCGGCCACGTGATAGACCACGTCGCAGCCGGCGGCGGCACGGGCGAGGGAAGCGGCATCCTGCAGATCGCCGGTGACGGCTTCGGCATCGTCCAAATCCCGCAGGCGGCTGGTTGCGCGCACCAGGGCACGCACGGAGCGGCCTGAATCGAGAAGCTGGCGCGCGACGTGATGACCTAGAAATCCGGACGCGCCGGTAACCAGAACAGGCTTCACCGGCTATCGCTCCAGGCGAGTCTTCCGGTAGGCGGCAAGGGCGAGCAAGGGGAAATACAGGCGGTACATGTGGTAGTTCAGGTAAAAGACTTTGGGGAAACCGGTGCCTGTTGCGAGTTCTTCGGGCCATTGACCATCGGCGCTTTGGGTGCGAACCAGGTATTCGATGCCGTGCTGCAGGCTGGAACTGTTGGTATCGCCGCCGGCGATGAGCCCCAGAATGGCCCAGGCGGTTTGCGACGGAGTGGATCTGGCATCGGTAAAGATGCCGTTATCGTAACTGGCGCAGCTTTCGCCCCAGCCGCCATCGGCATGTTGAATGGAACGAAGCCATTCGTTGGCGCGCTGGATGTGCGGTTCGTGATCGTCTTCGCCCGCCGCCTGCAAACCGCGCAGGGCGAAACAGGTGCCGTAAATGTAGGCGACGCCCCAACGCCCGTACCAGCTGCCGTCGGCGGTTTGGGTGCGGACCAGATAATCGACGCCGCGCTGCACCGGCGCGTCTTTCAGCGTCATGCCGTTTGCGCTGAGCGCTTCCAGCACGCGGCCGGTGATATCGGCGCAGGTGGGATCCAGCATGGCGTTGTGATCGGCAAACGGCACGTAGCTCAGGATTTCCCAATTGTTATCGACATCGAACGCGGCCCATCCGCCATCGCGGGATTGCATGGCCAGCAGCCAATTGATGGCGCGTTTTTCGCAAGCTCGCTGGGCCGGCTGATTGGCGCCTCGGGCATGGCAGAAACTGAGCAGCACCATGGCCGTATCGTCAATATCGGGGTAATGGTCGTTGCGGAATTCGAACGCCCAACCGGAAGGTTCGGTGGAGGGGCGCTTGACGCTCCAATCGCCAGGGCGGCGGATTTCCTTGCTGAGCAGCCATTCGGCGGAATGCTGCTGTTCGGCTTCAATTTGGGCAGCGGGCATGGATTCGCCAAGGGAATAGCTGGCGATGGCGGTGTCCCAAACGGGAGAGAAGCAGGGCTGGAAAAAGAAGCGCTCGCCATCGTCCACCATGAGGTGTTCGAACACGCGGACGGCCTCTTTGCGCATGGGATGACCGGGAGCATAGCCCAGAACGTCGAACGCCATGATGGCGTACATCATGGAGGGATAGATGGCGCCCAAGCCGTCAGAATGCTTGAGGTGCTCCACCATCCAGTGTTCGCATTTGCGGACGGCGATCTTGCGGATGCGATCGACGCCGTACTTTTCCCAGAGCTTCAGGATGCGGTCGGACTGGATGAAGGTGTTGCGTAGCGTGAGCCAGGAATCGTCACTGGGGAGTGCGAAACTTTTGCCGGGGACGTGAATTTCGTCGAGCGTGAAGCCGGCGGGCACGGGGCGCTTGGGGTTCGAAGAATGAACGATGGCGAGCGCGATGACAATGGCGCGCGTCCAGGATGACATCTGATAGATGACGCCGCCCGGAAGCAGCATCAGTTCGGGCGGAATGCTGGGCGAGTGGTCGCGCGGGTAAAGATCGAAAAGGCTGAGGTTGACCTTGACGTAACTGCTGGCGCTTTGCAGGCCACCCAGAGCGAGGATGCGTTCGGCGAGGCGGGCCAGGCGCGAATCCGTGGGCGGAACACCTGCCACTTTGAGCGCGAAGTATGCCTTGCAGCAGGCCGAAATTTCAGACGGGCCCTGCTGATAATTGTTGAAGCCGCCATCGGGAAGCTGACGGGCCAGGATGGCAGCTACCGCTTTACGAATTTGCGGCGTTTGCGCGTGCTCCCAGACGCCGTCGACGGGCGGGTTCATCCAGAGCTGCAGCAGGATGAAATCACTTTCGAGCGTGGTATCGGCAGTGAGTTCTGCGCACCAGTACCCGGCGGGATTCTGCTTTTCTAAGAGTGCTTTAGCGGCCCGCTGAATGCCTTCCGCGACGGCGGTTTGCAGAGGAACGCTCAGTGTGGCACCCGCGCTCATCGGCTCGCGATTTGTGACAACCCGGAGATTTGCGCCAAACCGCTATGTCCGTGAAGCTCGCCGGGGAGCGAAAAGCGCACGTCTTCTTCGACCAGTTCTACTTCTTCGAGTTGTGTGAAGCCTTCGCCGCGGAGCGCTTCGACGAGTTCTTCCACCAGGTGTTCGGGGGCGGAAGCGCCGGCGGTGACGGCAACGTTTTTCGCGCCGTGCAGCCAGGCAGGCTCTACATCGTTCCAATCGTTAACCAGATAGCCGCGCACGCCGAAGTTGCCGCCCACTTCTACAAGACGCTTGGAGTTCGAGCTGTTGGCGGAGCCGACAACCAGCAGCAGATCGCAGAATTCTGAGACGCCTTTGACGGCCATCTGGCGATTTTCGGTGGCGTAGCAAATGTCCTGCGATTTCGGGCCCTGGATGAGGGGAAAGCGCTGCTTCAAACGCTCCACAATGTGGGTGGTTTCGTCGAGACTGAGTGTGGTCTGCGTAAGATAAGCTACGCGCGAAGGGTCGGCCAGGTTCAATGCATCTACGTCCGCCACGTTTTCGACGAGGACGGAGCGGGACGGCGCCTCACCGAGAGTGCCCTGGACCTCATCGTGATCCTTATGGCCGATCAGCACGATGGTGTAATTTTCGCGGGCGAATTTGACCGCTTCCAGATGGACTTTGGTGACCAGCGGGCAGGTGGCATCAATCACTTGCAGGCTGCGGAATTTGGCTTCCTTGCGAACTTCGGGCGAAACGCCGTGGGCGCTGAAAATGGCGCGCGCACCGGCGGGAATTTCGTCCACCTCTTCTACAAAGATGGCGCCGGCCTGGCGAAGCTCTTCCACCACATGCTTGTTGTGCACGATTTCCTTGCGGACGTACACCGGCGGACCGTAAAGATCGAGCGCAATTTTGACCACGTCGATGGCGCGGACCACACCCGCACAAAAGCCGCGCGGCTTGAGAAGATAGATCTTTTTTTCCGCGGTATTGTTAGCGGCAATGGGTTTCAACGGCATAGAGATCGAATGTACAAGTATAGCAATGCTCCAGCTTGGCAACAGGCTTCAAGAAGTGAAGGCACAAGGTACAGTGGAGAGAGATTAAGGCTTCTTCATGTTCGAAACCAACCGGCGGCGAAACGGTTCAGTTCAATAGAGCCCCTTAGAGATGAAAAACTTCTTCAGAATTACTCGTGGCGTGGCAGTAGCGATGGCGGCCAGCAGTTTGTTCGCGGCGCCTTCGGCAGAACAGTTGGCCAGGATGCCGCTTTCGTTCGAGCCGAACCGGGGCCAAGGCGCGAAGGAAGCTGAGTTTGTGGCGCGCGGCACGGGGTATTACATGGAAGTGGGCCGCCAGGGGTCGCGAATGGTGCTGCGGGATGAGGCCGGCAGCGCCGATGTGCGGACAAGTTTGGTGGGGGCGGAACGCGGAGCGAAGTTTAGCGGTGAGGCTAATTTGCCTGGGCATTCTTCGTATTTTCGCGGGAAAGATTCGGCGAAATGGATTACCGGGTTGGCGAATTATGGGCGCGTGCGTGCGACCGGCGTGTATCCCGGGATCGATCTGGTTTACTACGGGAACCAATCGCAACTGGAGTACGATTTCGTGGTTGCGCCGGGGGCGGATGCGGGCCGGATTCGGATGCGCTTCAGCGGCGTGGATTCGGTGGCGAAAAAAGCATCGGGCGACCTGACTTTGAGGACCGCCGCAGGCAACCTGGTGCAGCACAAGCCTGACGTTTACCAGACCGTGAATGGCGTCCGGCGCGCGGTGGATAGCGAATTTCAGCTGGCCGGCGCACGGGATGTGACTTTCCGCGTGGGCGCTTACGACCGCTCACTGCCGCTGGTGATCGACCCGGTGCTGGTCTATTCGAGTTTCCTGGGCGGGCGCGATCTGGATGCGGGCAATGCCGTCGCCGCCGATAACGCGGGCAACATGTACGTTACGGGCACTACATTTTCCACGCTCCAGGGCGATTCGGATGCGTTGGTGCGCAAGATTTCGCCCGATGGCTCCAGCTTCGTTTACACGGCCGACGTGGGTGGTGCAGACAACGATTACGGGAATGGTATCGCCGTCGATGCGAACGGTTCCGCCTTCGTGGGCGGGCGCACGGGCTCTTTGGATTTTCCCGTGGCGAACGCGTTTCAGCAGCAGAATTACGGCGTGAACAATGCGTATGTGCTGAAGCTGGACCCGCTGGGAACCACGCTGCTTTTTTCGACCTACATCGGCGGAGGGAACGACGATCGCGGCTATGCGGTGGCGGTGGACACGCAAGGCAGCGTATACCTGACGGGCATTTCGACGTCGAACGATTTTCCGACTAACGATGGGGCGTTTCAGCGCAATAATCGCGGCGGGATCGATGCGTTTGTGGCGAAATTCGGCTTCGATGGGACGGCGATTTATTCGACGCTGCTGGGTGGCGGGTCGGACGACCGCGCGAATGGCATTGCGGTGGATTTGAAGGGCAATGCTTATGTTGTGGGCGAGACTTTTTCGGATAGCTTTCCGCAGGCGAATCCGCCGTTTCAACATTCGCGCCACGGGTCGTTGGACGCGTTCGTCGCGGAGCTGAATCCGGATGGATCGCAGCTGGTGTTTTCGACGTTTAGCGGGGGTTCGGGAGACGATTCGGCGGGCGGAGTGGCAGTGGATCTGGCGGGGAATGTGTACGTGGTGGGCAGCACGACGGCGGACAACGGGTTCGATGTTCCGGGCCGCAGTTACGGCACGAGCTACAACGGCGGCGCATCGGACATTTTCGTTTCGAAATATACGCCGGGTGGGCAGAGTTTGGCGTGGACGACGTTTTTGGGCTCGCATGGCGGCGATTATGGAAATGCCATTTCGGTGGATGCGAATGGGACAGTTTACGTGGCGGGCGATACGGATTCGAATCAATATCCGGTGACGCGCGATGCGGTGCAAGGCAATCGCGGCGGGGGCGTGGATGCCGTGCTTTCCGTGCTGGATACCAACGGCCAAAACCTGCTTTATTCGAGCTTTTATGGCGGCAGCGGGGACGATAGCGCGGTGGGGCTGGCGGTGAACTCGCGCGGCGATTTGTTTGTGACGGGCTCCACTACGTCGCCCGATTTGGCAATTTCGCAGGGGGCAGTGCAATCGCTGCCGGGTGGCGGGGCTTCGGATGCGTTTCTGGCAAAGGTGAGTGTTGCCGGTTCCTCCGTTCCGGGAATTGTTACCGTTGCGCCTGCTGAGAATACGCCGACGGCATCGAGCGCGGCGAGCGTGTTTGGACGCGGGATGATTGCTCCCACGACGGAGGGCCGGTTCGACCGGCGCGTTCATGGCGGAGGCGCCGCGATTGCGCCGGATCGTTTTGAGCGTATGGGCCGCTCTGGCGGAACTGTGCTTCGTTAAGCCGGCTTACCGGTGCGCTGCAAGAAAGCGTTTGGCGATCTCGCGCACGGACGTGTGCTTGGCTTCCAATTCGTGGTTTAGCTCTCGCATCTGCTCTGTATTCAGGTGCAGCTTAGCGAGAGTTTCACGCAGGCCGGGGAACTTTTGGTAAGCATCCTGGCGCACCACCCAGGCGGCTTCATAGGGCGGGAAATAATGGCGGTCGTCTTCGAGCACGGTGAAGGGCTTGCTGGAGAGCTGGCCATCGGTGCTGTTGCCCGCCACCATATCCACCTGCCCTTGTTCGAGCGCCTGGTAGAGCAGGCCCAGATCCATGGTCTTGACGCTGCCTTTCACGTTCAGGCGATAGGTGCCGATGAGGCCGGGGAGGCCATCGGGGCGCGTGACGAACTCATAGCCGACGCCCAGCTTCCAACCTTTTTCGAAGGCGGCCGCCTCTGAGAGGGTATGCGTGTTGCGCGATTCACTATCTTCCTTGCGGACTACCATGGCGAAGGTGTTGTTGAAGCCGATGGGCTCAGTCCATTCGAGCTTCATGGGCAGATAGCCTTCGCGAACTTTGCGGAGCACCTGGGCTGGGTCGGCATCGGGGGGCTGCTTGAGGATGGCGGTGAGCGCGGTGCCGGTGTATTCGGGGTAAAGATCGATCTCGCCGGCTTGGAGGGATTTGTGCGCGAGGAGGGTGCCGCCCAGATCGAGCTTGCGGACGACATGCAGATGGATGGTGTTTTCCAAATGCTGCGCGACCAGTTCGCCCAGGATGAGCTGTTCGGCGAAATTCTTGGAGCCGACGACGAGGCGGGGCTGGTTGGAACAGCTTGTCAAAAATAGAACCGCTAAGGCGGTGAGAGCTTTCGTTCGATCCACGAGAATCCTTCGTCGGCCGCGATGGCCATAAGTGCGGCCGGAACAGCGCCGGCTAAGATCTGAGCGTTGTCGACCGACGCGATGCCGCGAAAGATGAAGACACCCAGGCCGCCCGCACCGATAGCGGCTGCGATGGCGGCTGTACCTATAGTAGTCACTGTGGCGACGCGCAGGCCGGCGAAGATGGAAGGCGCGGCGAGCGGCAATTCTACTTCGCGCAGAATTTGCGTGGGCGTCATACCCATGGCGACGGCGGATTCGCGGATGGCGGCGTCGATGCCCGTGATGCCGACCAGTGTGTTGCGCAAGATGGGGAGCAACGCATAGAGCACGAGCGCGATGATGGCGGTGCGCTTGCCGATGCCGCCGAGGAAGGGAAGAGGGATGAGGAAGCCGAACAGGGCGAGGCTGGGGATGGTTTGGAGGATGTTGACGATGGCCACGATGGGGCGGCGCCAGGGTTCGTGACGGGTGAGGGCGATGGCGGCGGGGATGGCGATGATGGCCGCGAGCCCGACGGAAATGACGACCAGGAAGAGATGCTCCAGCGTGAGGGAGAGAGCTTCGCGCGCGAGGTCAGCCCACACTTTGAAGGACCTCAAGGAAGGCTTGGGCTTCGGGATGTTGGGATTGCTGGAAGGTGGCGGGCGTGGCGATTACGGCGAGATCGCCCTGATGCAGCAGAGCCACGCGGGTACCCAGTTGGAGTGCTTCGCGGATATCGTGCGTGACGAAGAGAGCTGTGGTTTTGAGCTTGAGGAATTCGCGCTGGAGGGCCAGGCGCGTGACGGGGTCGAGGGCACCGAAAGGCTCATCGAGAAGGAGCAGCGCAGGTTCGGCAGACAGGGCGCGAGCGACACCGGCGCGCTGCCGCTGGCCACCCGAGAGCTGGCGTGGATAGCGGTTGGCGTAGTCCTCAAGGCCCACGGTGCGGAGCATCTCAGCGGTGCGCGCTTCGATTTTTTCAGGCGCCCAACCGTTCAGGCGCGGGGGTAAAGCGATGTTGCGGCTGACGGTGAAATGCGGGAACAAGCCGGCTTCCTGGATGACGTAGCCGATGCGGCGTTTGAGCGCGACCGGGTCCCATTCGCGCGTGGATTTTCCTTCCACCAGGACTTGACCGGCAGTAGGAAAGAGGAGACCGTTGACAAGCTTGAGCGCGGTGGTCTTGCCGCTGCCGCTGCGGCCCAGCAAGACTACTGTTTCGCCGGTTTCTAAAGTAAGCGAGAGGTTGCACAGAACTTCGCGCGATTGCCCCGGCGGCGTGTAGGAGACTTGCTGAAACTCAACGACGGCGGCCACGTGCTACTTGGCCATCATGAGCGTTTCCGCGAAAGGCCATTCCTGATCTACCCATTGGCCGCTGACGGCGAAGCCGCTTGCCTTGGCCATTGCGTCTATTTCGGTGCGGCGGAACTTGTAGGAGCCTTCGGTCCAAATGGTCTCGCCGGCACGGAAAAGAAAGTGGCGGTCCAGCGCGGCGACAGCTACTGTTTGCGCGCTCTTAGACCGCAGATGCATTTCGATGCGCGATTCCTCTTCGTTGAACCGGGCTTCGTGGCTGAAGTGACGCAGGTTGAAGTTAGCGTCGAGTTCGCGATTGATCCTGCCCAGCAGATTCAGATTGAAGGCTGCGGTGACGCCGGTGGGGTCGTCATAGGCGGCCAGCATTTGTGGCAGCGGCTTGATGAGATCGGTGCCTAAGAGAAGGCCGTCGCCGGGTTGAAGCAGGGCGCGGACGCTCAAGAGGAATGCGCGCGCGGCGGCGAAATCGAAATTGCCGATAGTGGAGCCGAGGAACAGAACCAGCAGGGGACGGCGTGGGTCGCGGTGGGAAGTTACTTTTTGCAGGCCGTCCAGATAGGTGGCGGTTTGGGGCTGAACGGTGACGCCTTCGATGGCGTCCATGGCTTTGGCGCATTGCTGCACAGCGGTTTCCGAAATATCGATGGGCTGATAGATGACTTCGCTAGTAACTTGCGCGGCGGCGCGCAGGATGTAACTGGTCTTCGCGCCGGTGCCGCTGCCGAGTTCGGCTATGTTTAGTTGCGGGCCTGGAATTTTGGCGACGATTTCAGCGGCGTGGGTACGCAGCAGGCGGCTATCGGCGCGCGTGAGCCCATATTCAGGAAGCGCGGTGATGGCATCGAAAAGAATGCTGCCTAGCTCGTCATACAGATACTGTGAGGGCAAAAACTTTTGGCCCTTGCAACTCAAGCCGCGCTCTACGTCCTGCGCGAGCGGGGTGTTCAGTAAGTGGGATAGATCGATTGCGTGGGCGGACATTTAGGTTAGTTAGTTGCGTACCAGGTGAAACGTTGCGTAGACATAGGGATACTCAGGCCGGAACCAGTTACGCAGGGACCGGCGGACTAACGTTGAAGAGGTACGGGGACTGGCACCCTTCAGGACATAATGCGCGTTGTCAAAAAAATTCGCGGAGTAACCGGGGTAAGTGGGACTGGTAGCGAAACCTTCAAAAGGCGCGAAGATGGTTGAGGTCCACTCCCAACCGTTACCGATGAGTTGGGCAATACCGAATGCACTGTCTGTTTCGGGCGAGGCATTTACGGCGATAGGGTTCCAGGCGGCATAACCGAAGTTACCTTGTTTCGTTAGGTCGGCGGCTTCGGATGACCAGGGAAGCTGCCGCTCTTGGCGTTCCATGCGCGAACCGAATGCCGCGCGATGGAACTGCGCTTCGGTGGGTAATTCCAGCTTGTGGAATTTCGCATATTGGGACGCCTGGTTCCATGTGCAGTACACCGGCCAATTCAAGGGAAGCGCTACATCCTGGAACATTCCCCGATAAAACCATTGGCCCTGTTGTTGGAACCAGTAGTGAGGCGGAGCAGCGCCGGTAAGCTTCATATATTCCAGGTATTCACCGTTGCTGACCTTGTATTTTGACATTTCAAATTCAGCTACAGGTACTGACAGCTTCTTGAATTCGTTGTCCCAGCCGAAGCCTTCTCCGGCATCTTTGCCGAGCGTAGAAACTCCGGCGGGGAGGGTTACAAAAGTCTGTGTAACAGGCGCCGCAACGGATAGATGCTCCATGGGACCCTTTTTCTTCTCCGGCTCCAAATTATGCAAAATATACGCGAATGTTTCGGCGTGCATGTGCCGATGTTCGATCATCATGTGCACATTTTCTTCGGGTGCATCGAGCAGGTGGCGGTCTATTGTGGAACGGACGCCACGATTGTAACTGTGAATCTGCTCAGGCTTCGGCCAATCGGAAGGCTGGTCATGCGGCAACTGGCCGGGTTCGGGGTCGATGCCGAAGGCGAATAAATTATCGAAGTCCGGGTTGGGTGAAGCTGCGGGCATTCCTGTCTGCTTCATCTGATTCCAATCGAACGCCTCCAGATGCCCCAAATAGAATGCCATTCGATGCCGTTCGGCAATGGGCCGATCGTAAAGTGCGGAAGGGTCCAGATGGGTGAACAGACGATCTGTTTCGGTGCGGGCCTGATTCAGTTGGGCCAACAGAAGAGGTTTTTTGGCCATGAACTCTACCTTTGGCGCAAGCAATTTCCGGGCCTAAAACGCTGCGTCGATAGCGGCGGGAAACAGAACGTACCATGACGTACCCAGGGGAATATATCTCTCTCATGGTTTTACAGGGCTTGCAAAGCGGTGGCATTTGTGTGACAACATGACTCTACGCACTTCTTGTTGCGACGGTTCGTTTATGGGCTTCCTGCCTGTGGCACCAACTCGGGGCTTCCAGTTTTACCCCGGTCTTCTTGCGCTTTCGCTGCTTTGTTCCACTTGCCCCCTGACGGGCCAAACTGCCATGCAGGCTTCGAGCGTGGGCGGCGCGGTACGTATCTTTTCCACCGATGAAGCGGTGCTGGAGAGCCAGGAACCGCGCAAGGATCTGGATTGCCGCGTAGAGCCGGTGAAACCGTCACTTGGGTTCGATCTGCGATTTCACGCGGGCTATGAGGTGACGGTTCCGTTGCGCGAACTATCGGGCGCGGAGAACACGCTCACGATGATTTTCCGCGTGACGCCCGATTCGGATAAAGACCACCCGCGCTATTTTTCGCAGCACATTTCGGTTCCGAAGATTGAAGACGAGGTTAAGGGCGAGGCTTATCTGCAAGGCAATTTCGATTTGGGCGAGGGCGGCTACCATGTGGATTGGCTGATGCGCGACCGCTCAGAGCGCTTGTGCACGTCATATTGGAACACCACGGCCGCACTGGGTCCGAAGGATCATGAGGTGGCGTTGTCGCTGGCCGCGAACCTGGTGGAAGCAAGCGAGCGGGAACCGTTCAAAGAAGAGCCGCCCGTGATTCGCGACGATAAGGCGGCGCCCCTGAATATCAAGGTGATGGTGAACTTCGCGCCGCAAAGGTCGCTTTCGCCCACGTTGCAGCCCATCGATACGAATGCTCTGGTTTCCATCCTGCGCAATATTTCGCGTGAGCCGCGCATTTGCAAGTTCAGCATTGTCGCGTTCAACATGCAGGAACAGCGCGTGCTGTATCGCCAGGATGACAGCGAGCAGATCAACTTCCCTGCCCTGGGCGATTCGTTGAACTCTCTGAACCTGGGTACGGTAAACCTGAAAAAGCTGGAACAGAAGCATGGCGACACCGGGTTCCTGAGCAAGTTGATTGCAGAGGAGATGACGAACTCGCATCCCGATGCCATGATCTTTGCCGGGCCAAAGGTGATGCTGGAAGAAGGTGTTCCGGCGGATTCGCTGAAGCAGGTGGAGAACATTGAGTTCCCCATCTTCTATATGAATTACAATTTGTACCCGCAGGCGAACCCGTGGCGCGACGCGATCGGGAATGCGGTGAAACACTTGCGCGGCGTGGAATATACCATCAGCAGGCCGCGCGATTTGTGGGTGGCCTGGACTGACATTGTGACCCGTATAGTAAGATCGAAGAGTACGAAGGGCCTCGCTAGCCTTTCTTCTCACTAGGGGCTAGTCAACACTATGCGGTTCGTATTTCTGCTTTCGCTGTGCGCGCTTTCGCCCGCTTTCGGACAGCACTTTAAAAATCCGGATACGCTTGGTCCTGACGTTCCCACTCCGACGCAGGTGATTGAAAGGATGCTGACGGCGGCCAATTTGAAGGCCGGCGAAACGCTGTTCGATCTGGGTTGCGGGGAGGGCCGTGTGGTGATCATGGCGGCGCAGAAATTTAAAGCTCATGCCGTGGGGATTGAGCTGTCGCACGACCTGTTCGAGCAGACGTTTGCGCGCATACGGCGGATGGGTTTGGATAGCCAGATTTCCATTGTGGAAGGCAACGCGCTGCATTACGATCTGAGCGCGGCCGATGTGGTGACCATCTATTTTCTGACCAGCTCGAACGACCGTTTGCGGCCTGTGTTCGAACGCTCTTTGAAGCCGACGGCGCGCGTGGTTTCGCACGATTACGAAATTCGCGGGTGGAAGCCGGCCGTGAAAGAAACGATATCCGTGGGCGGACGCGCGCATACCATTTACGTTTATAACGTGGGCTCGCATAAAGCTGGATGAGCGGCTGGATTACAGAGAGCCTCTTTCCCGAACTGACGCCCGCTATTGAGACCTTCCCCACTGGGGTTCTTCCGTCCCAATCCATTCGCGAACTCATTGAAGCGGGGCAGATTTTTGCCGCGAACGCGATTGAGCCGGAGCAGATTCAGCCTTCTAGTATCGATTTGCGTTTGGGTTCAGTGGCGTATCGCGTGCGCGCCAGTTTTCTGACGACCGATAAGTATACGGTGGCGAAAAAGCTGGAAGGGTATACGCTGCATGAGATCGATCTGACGCGGCCGGCGGTGCTGGAAAAGGGCTGCGTGTACGTGGTTCCGCTGCAGGAAGAATTGCGGCTGCCGCTGCAGATTTCGGGCAAGGTGAATCCGAAAAGCTCTACCGGGCGGCTGGACATTTTCACGCGAGTGATTACCGATTACGGGCGGCAGTTCGAAGTGATTCCGCCGGGATACAAGGGCAAGCTTTACGCGGAGGTGGTGCCGCAGACTTTCAGTGTACTGGCGCGCGCCGGCGTGCGCTTGAGCCAATTGCGCCTGACGCGCGGCGCTCCGCCTTCATCGGATAATCAGCTCGCAATTTTGAATGAGCGCGAAGAGCTGGTCTATGACGACAGTGACCGGCCGGCGAAAGCGGTGATCGATTCCGGCCTGAGGCTCTCCGTGGATTTGGTGGGCACCGGCGGCGGCGACCTGATTGGCTACCGCGCGAAGAAGCATACAGCGCTGATCGATCTTGAGAAGATCGGGCACTATGAGCCGGGCGAATATTGGGATGCGATCCATCGGACCAGGAACCGCGACCTGGTGCTGGACCCGGAAGATTTTTATATTCTGGCGTCGAAAGAAAAGGTGAGCATTCCGCCCGGCTATGCGGCGGAGATGGTGCCGTACGACCCTTCAGTCGGCGAGTTTCGCATTCACTATGCAGGGTTCTTCGACCCTGGTTTCGGCTACGGCATCGATGATGCTAAGGGCACGCGCGCGGTGCTGGAAGTGCGTTCCCATGAGGTGCCGTTCCTGCTGGAGGATGGCCAGGAAGTGGGGAGCCTGACGTTCGAGCGTTTGCTTGCCGTGCCCGACCGGCTTTATGGCCAGGGCATCGGTTCGAACTATCAGCGGCAGGAATTGCAGTTGAGTAAACACTTCAAGCGTTAGGCTCAAGGCCGAACATGGCGCGGTAGCGATCCGGCAGGCGAGCCGCCTTCATACCGGCGCCCACACAGAGGTGCTTGGTCCAGCCGGTAAGTAAGAGTTCGTCAGTTTCAGCGCGGCGCATTTCGTATTCGAACTGCACCACGCGTGTGTTCGCGCTCTTCACGCTTGCGTGCACCACCACTTCGTCATCGAAGCGGGCAGGGCGCAGGTAGCGGCAGTTGGCTTCTACCACCACCAGAAAGATTTTGTCGTCGCGTTCCATATCGCGGTAGCGGAAGCCGAGCGCGGTGCAAAATTCCACGCGCGCCACTTCCATCCAGATCAGATAGTTGGCATGGTAGACCACGCCCATCTGATCGGTTTCGGCATAGCGGACGCGGATGCGCGTTTCGTGTTGGATGGTCAATGCGGAAGTATAGCGAACCGGAACCGGAAGGCGAGGCAACGCGTCTGGTAAACTTGCCCTCTGTGCCGGGTAGAAGCCCTTCTGTGAAAGTTCTGTTTTTCGGCAGCTTGCGTGATATCGCGGGGTCGGCGCAAGAGACGCTGGAGCTTGCCAGCCTGCCTGTGCCGGTATCGCTGGCGACGGTCTTCGAACATTATGCACAACGTTTTCCCCGCCTGCTTGAGATGCGGCAGAGTATCGTGATGGCTTTGAATCAGCAATTTTCGCCTTCAGCCACGCTAGTGTCGGATCAGGATGAGATCGCGATGCTGCCGCCGGTCAGTGGTGGTTCGGGTAAGTATCATTTGACCTCTGAACCGGAGGGTGGACATTTCTTCGGGCTCACGCGCGAGCGGATCGATACGGAGGCGCTGGCGAAGAGTGTGCAAGCCGCTTCGGACGGCGCCGTGGTGACGTTCGAGGGCATTGTCCGCGACAACACGAAGGGCCGGCGCACTTTGTATTTGGAGTATGAGGGCTATGAAGCGATGGCCCTCAAGATCATGGAAGAGCTGGGGCTGCGGATCGCTTCGGAACATAGCATTGGGCGTGTGGCGATGGTGCATCGCCTGGGGCGTTTAGAGATAGGTGAAGCGAGCGTGGCGATTGTGGCGTGCGCGCCGCACAGGCGTCCTGCGTTTACGGCGGCGCTTGAGGCCATCGATAGCCTGAAGCGGACGGTGCCCATTTGGAAGAAGGAATATTTCGAAGACGGCGAGGTCTGGGTGGAAGGTGAATGGGATACCCAGTTGCGTGCGAAGACGATTTAGGTTTGGATGTTGGTGCGGCGCGGCGCTGATCGCGACACTGGCTCTGGCGCAGGATGCCGACCAAGTCATCCGCGTGGATGTGCGGCTGGTGCGTGTGCTGACTACCGTGCGTGATTCGGCCGGCGCGCTGTTAGGCACGTTGGGCAAAGAAGATTTCAGTGTGCTGGACAATGGCGCGCCGCAGACACTTTCCGTTTTCGAACGCCGCACGGAGCAGCCGCTTTCCGTCGCGTTGTTAGTAGATACCAGCGGCTCTACAGCTTCGAATTTGAAATACGAAACCGATTCCATGGTTCGTTTTCTGAAGGCGCTGTTCGCGGAAGGGAACGCGGAAGATTCGGTCGGGCTTTACAGTTTCAATTATCAAGTCACCAAAGAGACGTCCTTCGCGCGCAACCAGGGCAGGCTGGAACAGCGTTTGCGCGCGCTTCATGGGGAAGCGGGCACGGCGTTATACGATGCGATTTATTTAGCGGCCGGCGAGCTTGATCGGCGCAAGGGCCGGCGCGTGATGCTGATTGTTACCGATGGCGGCGATACGTTCAGCAGCAAGCAATATAAAGATGCGCTGGAGGCAGCGCAGCTTTCGGACGCCGTGATCTATCCCGTGCTGGTGGTGCCTATTTCCGCCGCTGTGGGCCGCAACACCGGTGGCGAACATGCCTTGACGACACTGGCGCGCGGTACCGGGGGGCGGGTGTTCGAACCCACTCTGGGCAGTGCGCTCGATCAAGCCTTCTCCGACATCCTGAAGGAGCTTCGGACGCAATATCTGCTGGGCTATTATCCTCACGATACTCCATTGACGAAAGACCGTTTTCATCGCACTTGGAAGTGCGCGTGAACCGGCCGGGTTTGCAGGTGCTCTCGCGCAATGGATACTATGGTGAGTCCACAAAATGAGTTCGAAAGGCACTAGCGAAAAGAAGGCTCCCGAACAAACGTTTGAAGAAGTGAAGTATCTGAAGCATCTGATTGAAACGCAAACGCCGGTGATTCTGAAGTTGAGCGATAACGAAGTAATTCACGGCTTTGTGGAATACTTCGATGCGCGTTTCCTGCGGATTACGCGAAAAGGCGAGGCGAATTTGTTTGTCTTCAAACACGACATCAAATATCTTCTTGAAGACACACATGCGGTTTCTTGAAACAGCGGAGAGCATTGCGCGCGAGGCCGGCTCCGTGCTGCTGCAGCACCTGAAGCAGGGCATCGCCTTCGACATGAAAGGCGATTTCGATCTGGTCACCGCAGCCGATAAGGCGAGTGAAAAACTGGTCATCGAACGGCTTACTTCGCACTATCCGGAACACGGGATTGTAGCCGAAGAAGGCGGGGGACACTCTTCCCCTTCCGAATACAAGTGGTATGTTGACCCCCTGGACGGCACCACCAACTTCGCGCACGGCTACCCCATGTTCAACGTGACGCTGGCTTTGGAAAAGGCCGGGCAGATGATTGCGGGCGTGGTTTACGACCCGCTGCACGATGAAATGTTCCGCGCTGGTTTAGGTAGCGGCGCTTATCTGAACGATGCGCCAATTTCCGTTTCCAGCGCGCGCCGTCTGAAAGATTCGCTGGTCTCCACCGGCTTCCCGAGCCATAACCGCGAGAGCAATTTCAACATCCACTTTTATCACCAGATGGCCATGTCCACGCACGGTGTACGCCGTGGGGGAAGCGCCGCTATCGATCTGGCGTATGTGGCCTGCGGGCGCCTGGATGCGTTTTGGGAATTCGGCCTGAAGCCGTGGGATTTGGCGGCGGGCGCGTTGATTGTCACCGAAGCGGGCGGCACGGCCAGCACCATGAAGGGTGAGCCGCACAAGATCGGCGACCCGCATCTGGTCTGCACCAACGGGCATCTGCATGAGGAAACTCTGCAGCAGTTTTCAGAAATATTCCGCGGCGAAATGCGGCACCCTATGCCGCCCATTCAGCCCTAAGTGAACTTATATTCGCCCGGTACGGGGCGCGGCGGAATGTTCAGCGGCAAGTCATAGCCGAATTCTTTAGGCTGTAAATCCTGCTTCGAATTCATCATCATGTCCCACGTGATTTCAAGGCCCGAGTATGCGGCTTCGCGGCCCATCACACAGGTCATGGTGCTTTCGGCAACCTTCATGGCGTGATTGATATGCGGCCCATCGCCACGGATGCTGGCGATGAAGGCCATGTGTTCGCGAACGTAGGGATTCTCCAGCGGATCTTTAAAAGCGGTGCGCACATCCTGCCCGGTGCCTGAGCCCATGTCATGGCAATTGGACCGGCCCTTGGTACCCACTACGGCTTCGCCGACATCTTGGTAAGATCCCTTCGGAAACTGGCGGCAGTTGCTGGTGAGCGTCACGCCGTTCGCGTAAGTGAATTCGCAATTGAAGTGATCGAAAATATTGCCGTAGAACTCCGGTTCCATCGGCCGCCACGATGCGCCGCCGCTGCCGATCGCCTTCACCGGATGCGCGTCCATCACCCAATTCATCACGTCCAGATTGTGAAGGTGCTGCTCTACAATCTGGTCTCCGCAAAGCCACACGTAGGAATACCACTGGCGGTGTTGCCAGGTCATCTCTCCCCATTGCGGCTTGCGGTCTTGCGGCGTCTTGATGGGGAATACGGGCGAACCGATCCAGTGCGCGGTCATGGCCGTGATATCGCCGATGGCGCCATTGTGGATCTTGTCCACGGTGGCCATGTAATCGCGCGCGAAGCGCCGCTGTGCGCCGGAAACTACAGTCAGGCCCTTCTGTTCGGAGAGCTTGGCGGCGGCCATAAACCGCTTCACGCCCATGGCATCGGTACCGAACGGCTTCTCGCAAAAAACGTGCTTGCCCGCGTTTACGGCGGCTTCGAAATGTTCCGGGCGATAGCCGGGCGGCGTCGCGAGCATGACGATATCTACATCGGAGGCGACTAGCTTTTTGAACGCATCGAACCCGGTGTGCCGCATTTCGGGCGACACTTTGATGCGGTCCTTCCACTTGTCGTAACCGGGCTTGGCCGCATAGCCACGCAGCGACCCTTCCAGCTTGTCTTCGAACAGATCCGCCACCGCCACCAGGTCGACATTTTCCGTGCCGGTCATCATGTCCACAACGGCTTGGCTCCCGCGTTGTCCGCAGCCCACCAAGCCGGCCTTCAACCGCTCTTTGCCGGCGCCGCGCACAAGCTGAGGCTTGATAATCATAAAGGTGGATGCGGCCAGTGGGGCCGCCCCCTGCAGAAAGTTTCGACGGGAAGAATTGGGCATGCGAAAGGCAGTATATAACAGCGGCGTTGTGGCGCTTCTTGCGCTACTTCTGACAGGCTGCGCCAAGCCGCCTGCGACGGCTGCGGCAAGCGCGCATGACCCAACCACCGACCCCTGGTACAACACCGCGACTGAAGAGCTTACCAACCTGAGCCGTGGCGCCAGCGATGCTTACGCGCGCGGCAATGCCGATAAGGCTTCAGCACTGATTGAGCAGGGCGAACCCGTAGCAAGCCGCTTGCTGGCCGTGCCCAAGCCTACGTTGCAAGCCGTGCAGGCTGCATCCGACCTGGATGAACTCTACGGCAAAATGCTTTTCAAAAACCGGCACTATGGCTGGGCGCGGTTGCAGTTTCAAAAGAACCTGGCGCGTTGGAAGCACTGGCAGCCGCAGACGGCCGATACAGCCGCCCGGCTGCACGCCGCGCAGGTGGCTATCGACGATTGCGATAAAAAGCTCTAGCGAACGAAATCTTTCCTGACAGTTCCCATGCGCTCCGCAACTTCCATCAGCACGGGATAGAACTGCACGAACGTGTTCTCGACAGCCGTGTTTTTGCCATGGCAGGAATAACAACTCGCGGTCGCGGGCAGAAGCTTGCCGCTTGCTTTCGGCTTGCCATTCACGGTGGGAAAGCCATAGAACTTCCATTCGCCGCGCTCGTCTTTCACTTCGGCTTCCAGGCGCGAAAACGCGGTCTGGTAGTGTCCGTCTTTATTGATGGAGCCGCGGCTTTCACTGCTTCTGATTTCGAGCACGAACTCGCTCCCGTTCGGCCACTTGCCCGTTTTCAAAAACTCGCGATAGCTTTCGGGCCTGACGAACACGTTGTCGAAGAACGGCGCACCTTCACGCGCGGCGCTAGCGGCCGGGCCGTACGTCATCCCCAGGCCGGAGCTCAGAAAAATCCATTCGCGATAATCGGCAGGCACCGTGAGTTCACCGTCCGCGGTGTATTGGGGTGCGTCGGAGGCGCTGACGACAGCCATGGTGACGCCTAAAATCAGCAGGGCAGGCACGAAAATCTTCATTGAGCGAGTGTAGCGCCCTCCGGCCAAGCTAAAATCGAAAATATGGCAATTATCGCGCGGCGCCACTCCCGCGCCGTTGAAGTGGGTTCCGTCAAAATCGGGGGCGGCAATCCGGTCGTGGTTCAGTCCATGACCAACACCGATACAGCCGATGTTACCGGGACCGTCAATCAGTGTATTGCACTCGCGAAAGCCGGTTCGGAACTGGTGCGCGTCACGGTAAATACGGAAGAGGCAGCTGCCGCCGTGCCGAAAATTTTCGACACGCTGAACATGCTGGGCACGCCGGTGCCTCTGGTGGGCGATTTCCACTACAACGGGCATCTGCTGCTGAAGCAATACCCGGCGTGCGCGCGCGCGCTAGCTAAGTACCGTATCAATCCGGGCAACGTGAATATCGGCAAGAAGCATGACGATAATTTCCGCACCATGATTGAAGCCGCGATCGAGTATCGTAAGCCCGTGCGCATCGGTGTGAATTGGGGCTCGCTCGATAGCCAATTGCTGACGCGCATGATGGATGAGAACAATCTGCTGCCGGAGCCGAAGAGCGCGCGCGATGTAATGATCGATGCCATTGTCGCCAGTGCCCTGCTGAGCGCCGAAGCAGCGGAACGCTATGGGCTGCCGCGCGAACGCATCATCCTGAGCGCGAAGGTTTCAGGCGTGCAGGATTTGATCGATGTATACCGCCTGCTGGCCGGGAAGTGCGATTACGCGCTGCACTTGGGGCTGACCGAAGCGGGAATGGGCGCGAAAGGAATTGTGGCTTCGGCCGCCGCGCTTGCCGTTCTGTTGCAAGAGGGCATCGGCGACACCATTCGCACGTCGCTGACGCCCATGCCGGACGGCGACCGAACCGAAGAAGTGCTGGTGAGCCAGCAAATTCTGCAGTCGCTGGACATTCGCGCGTTCACGCCGCAAGTGACGGCCTGCCCCGGATGCGGGCGTACCACCAGCACGTTCTTCCAGGAGATGGCCGACCAGATTCAGACCTATCTGCGCGAACAGATGCCCGTTTGGAAAGAGCGGCACCCCGGTGTCGAAACCATGAAAGTGGCTGTGATGGGCTGCATTGTGAACGGGCCGGGCGAAAGCAAGCACGCCAATTTGGGCATCTCGCTTCCCGGCACTTTTGAAGAGCCTGTCGCTCCGGTGTATGTGGATGGACGCTTGGTGCGCACCCTTCGCGGCGATGGCATTGTGGCTGAGTTCACGCGAATGCTCGACAACTACGTCGAAACGCATTACGCCTCTGAACTGGTTGCAGGATAGCCGCTGCCCCGCTATTTCACGCTGGAAAGCGCGCGGGCCATGCTGCCGCAGCTGGAGCGCATTGTGCGCGCCGCCGTCCAAGCCAAGAGCAACCAAGATCAAGCAGAGCAAGGCTTGCATGGCCTGATTCAACGCATCATGCTGATGGGCGGCATCACGGTGGATCAGCTAGCCGTCGAAAGCATGAAACAGATGCGCACGTCGAGCATGGAACGCCTGAAGGCGGCGCTGGATGAAATGTCCGAAACGGGCGCGCTGATGAAAGACCTGGACACGGGCCTGGTGGATTTTCCCACGCTCTTGCAAGGCGAAGAGGTTTACATCTGCTGGCGATTGGACGAACCGGAGATCACGCACTGGCACAACGTGCATGAGGGCGTGGATGGACGCCGGCCGATTGACCGGTTCTTCTTAGACAACCATCGCGATTGACCGGTCTTACGAACCGATTTCGATGATGTTCTTGATGCCCGCGTGCCCATCGATAGGTTCGCTGAAGCGTTCGAGAGGGAAGCGCCCGGTAATGAGGCCCTTTACGGCATCGGGCCATTGTTCGTAAAACGTAGTCAGGTCTCGAATCGCTTCCTCGAACGCGATCTTTCCCGCATTCACAGAGCCCACCACCGCCTGATTCTTGAGCACGATGTTGCGCATGATGGTGTCGGTATCGATGGAGACTGGCGCGTGATGGCCGGGCACGCCGGTGAAGAGGAACAGGCCGTTGGTGCCCAGCACGCGCAGCACGTCGAAGGCGAATTGCGAGGCGCCTACGGCTTCATACACTACGTCGATGTTGCCCACCTGTCCGGCCATTTTATCCACCGGCGTCTGTTCGCTTGAAATGTATTTGGCGCCGATTGACTTGGCCAGATCCGCCGCCGGGTTCGGCTCCGGCGATTTCGAATAGACCGTCACTTCGAACCCGGCGTTGACCAGCGTCATAGCGCCCAGCAGACCCACGGGGCCCGCGCCCAGCACCAGCGCATGATGCCGCGCCGTCCAGGGCAGCCGGGTCTGCACGGCCTTAATCTGCTCCAGCGCTTTTTCGGCGATGGTCAACGGTTCGGTGAGCACGCCCACTTCACGCAGGGCGGCGGGAAGCAGATTCATGTACTGTTCCGAATCGACGATCATTTCGGTCATGAAGCCGTGGCGCTGCTTGATGCCGCGCTCCGTGAAGCCGCCTGTATAGCAAAAGTCGGAACGTCCCGCGCGGCAGGCGACGCATTCGGCGTGTTCGCAGGGCCGGCGCACCATGGGCACGGCTAAATCGCCAGGCTTGAAAGCGGAAACGGCAGAGCCCACTTCCACCACTTCGCCCAGACACTCATGGCCCAGGACAAGATAATCCGAGCCCGCCGGCGGATCGCCATAATCGAACGAGCAAATCTCGCGATCGGTGCCGCACACGCCCACGTGCAGCACTCGCAAGAGCACCTGATCGGGCGCGGTGATCTTTGGCGGCTCTATGTCAAGAACGCCCTTGCTCTTCTTCGAAATGGAAACCGTAGCTGCTTTCATCGTTCTCTCCGGATGATGGCGCGCGCGGGAGCAGCTTCGGCTCCTGCCAAATGTAGCGGCAGGCAGACCAGATCGTAATGACCCGGTGCGACGCCCGCCAAATTCAAACCCTCAATTACCCAGACACCGGCAGAAAGCAGTGCCGCATGAGTCTGGGCGCCATCTTTCTTGTAGCCGCCCACCGAAAGATAATCCACTCCCACGGTCTGCACCTGCTTCTCCGCCAGAAACTCCGCGGCTTCATGCGGGATGTAGACGAAGTCGGTCAGAAACGCTTGCTGGGGCCAGTTTCGCGCCGAATTGTGCGTCTTGAAAAGCAGGCGCTCATGCGGTTCCAGATCGTGCGTCTGCAACTCCTGCACCGTGATAGTTTCTTTGTCTTCAATTTCTATTACACGGGCGCGCCCCACGGTGGCTCGAAACGGCAGCGTATCGATGGCGGCGCCATTCGCCAGAAAGTGCAGTGGCGCGTCCATGTGCGTTCCCGTGTGTACGCCCATCGCGATGCGCGACACATTGTCGTGATCGCCCTTCGCCATGTCATGATCCTTTGCGATCTCAAACGGCGTGTTGCCAGGCCAATGTGGAATCCCCGGATGTAACGCGACGGAAATATCGATCCAGTCCAGCAGCGAGTAACTGTTCATAGTTAGTGTGCGAGCGACGCCTGTTTACTGATTTCCGGCCACAACGACGCCGCCTTTGCCATTGGCAATTTGACGCCCAGAACGTCGGCCAGCGTAGGCGCGATTCGTAACATGGAAATCTCCGGAAGCTGAACGGACTTCACCTGATCCCCAGCCAAAATAAATGTGGAGCGAAAGTTGGCGCGCGTGGGCCAGAAGGAGTGGACGCCCTTATGGCTACCCTGCGTAAGCGCACGGCCAGACGTGCTCTCCGAAGCGACATAGTTCGGCAGCGTGCTGAAGGAGGCGGTCCAATTCGCGGCGTCGGGCACGGAGCGCCGCACTTCGTCCAGTGGAACCTCGCGGGCAATACCGGATTTGCGTGAGCCCACAAGCTTTCGTAAAGCCGCTGCATCCGCCGCATTGCGCGCGCCGATGAGCCCCTCGCGAACCTGCACGCTTTTCGAATCGATAAGCACGCGCGGGCGCACGATAAAATCTTCGGTTTCAAAACCATGATCGGAGACGACCGCGATCTGGGTGTGAGGCGGCAGGTGCGCGATGGCTTGCCCGATCATTTCGTCCTGATTCTCCAGAACCTCGCGCGAATATAAACTCAGGGCTCCGGTTTCGTGCTGCTCCTGCCCCAGGTCTGTAATGTGGACCAATGCCAGATCGGGCTCTTCGTATTGCAGCAGATAGCGCAAGCCGATGAGGGCTGTCGAATCGTTCCACTGGCTTTTGCTGAAGACGGGGTAAACGCTGGAAATTCGCTGCACCAGGCCGGGGGTGCACTTGGCCGAAATCGCTTCGAAGGGCAAGTCCGCCGATACGGAGCCTTCCCAATATTGTGGGCAATTGTAATCGGCCTGGGCGGCCACGGTGGCGGGCCAAAAGAGCAACGCCGTCTTGCGGTGCTCGGCGTTAGCGGCCTGCCAAAGCGTACCCACGCCGGAACTTTGGTTCGGCGTGTGCGTATCCAGCACGCCATGAGCGGCGGGCGCAACGCCGGTGACAATGGTGGTGCTGGCGGCCCAGGCATCGTCAGGCAGCACGCCCACCACGCCGGCGCTGGTGGCTCCGGTTCTCGCCAAGCGCCGCAGGGTGGGAATTTTCAGGTGCAGACGGTCTGCGTCATGGATGTACCTGGCATCCAGGCCGTCAATCGAAATGACAATCAAGCGCCGGCGGGCATCGGGAATTGTGGCCGCCGCCGACAAACATACCAGAGCGGCAAGAGCCGCCAAGCAACGCATGCATCCTATGTAGCACGCAAACCGTACAAAGTGGCTATGCTTAAGCCTTCTTAACGGTTGTGCTACCATCCAAACAATCGGAGACGCCTGGGGGGGCGAGAGGGGCCGTAACGGTCTTCTATTTGCATACGTCACATACGCTTAGTCCACCATGCCTGAAACGAATCCTCTGCCAGCGGGCCATGTCCCGAACGACAATCTCGACCGGCTCTTAGCACCGAACACCGAAGAGCCCTGGTACAAAACGGTTTACCAAAACTTCCTGGATTGGCGGACGCCGGTGGTTCTGCCGGAGGGTATCACGGCGCGCCCGGTTGCGGTGAAAGACATCTGGGGGATGTACCAGAAGGACAAAAAATCCAACTGGATTTCGCTGGCCATCCACACTGCCGTCATTGCCCTGCTGCTTACGGTGCTCTCACAGCACGCTGCCATTCAGGAAAAGCTGAAAGAAGCCGTGCATTTGGTGAATCCTAACCTGACGCCATACAAGCCGAAGGTTCCGCCGAAGGCTCAAACCGCGCAAGGCGGTGGCGGCGGTGGCATGAAAGCACCTACCCCGATTGCCAAGGGCGCGCTGCCTAAAATTGCGCACAAGCAGTTTATTCCGCCTTCGGTGGTGGTGAACCCCACGCCTAAATTGGTGGTGGTGCCGACTATTATTGCCGATACTCCCCTGCCCAATATCAAGATGAACAATTACGGCGATCCGCTGGCTAAGTTAGGACCGCCTTCGAACGGGATGGGCGATGGCGGCGGCATGGGTAGCGGGTCTGGCGGTGGAGTCGGTTCCGGACGCGGCGGCGGTTATGGGCCCGGTGAAGGCGGCGGTGTGGGCGGCGGTGCATACCGTGCCGGCGGCGGTGTTTCTAACCCTTCCGTACTGTTCAAGGTGGATCCGGAGTATTCCGAAGAAGCGCGCAAAGCGAAGTTTTCCGGTACCGTTTCGCTGCAGATTATTGTGGACCCGGACGGGAAAGCCCGGAATATTAAGGTGACTCGCAGCCTGGGTATGGGGCTTGACGAAAAAGCAATGGAAGCGGTGGCGCGCTGGAAGTTCAAGCCTGGTATTAAGAACGGCGTGCCGGTGCCGGTCGTGGCCAATATTGAAGTAAACTTCCGGCTTCTGTAGAAGCGGCTTATTCCTTGGGGCCTAAGAGCTGTTCCGGGCATGAGACGTTGCGACGGTGGGGGGCAATCTCGGATTGCAGCCCTTTTACCTGCGCCAGGTTGCGGTAAACATCGCCAGCAACACCGGCGGCAACGGGTCCGATAGTGGGCTTACCGCCGGTCAGCATTACCACTACGACAAGTTTGCGTTTCCCCACTTCGCTAAACGAACCGAACCAGCCGAGACGCGTTTTACCTTCGCTGCACGTGCCGGTTTTGCCGTAAAGCGTAGCTTCCTGTTTCGCGCGACGGGCGGTGCCGAACTCAACCGCGCCCTGCATTCCAGGCTTGATATCGTCAATCAGCGGCGTGATCAGATCCAACCGGCGCTTCACCTTCGGTTGGAAGGCCTTCACTTCTTCGGCCGTCTTGGGATATTGCAAATAATATAACGTGCCGCCGTTCGCGATGGCGGTCATCAACCCCGCAAGTTCGAGCGGCGTCTGATGGATCTCTTCACCGAAACTGGTGAGCATCCCCATGCCGCCATTCTTCGGAGGAGCATCGGGGAAGCCGCCCGCCTGCTCTCCGGCGATGTTGAGGCCGGCCTTTTCACCGTACCCGAACAGACGCGCGTAACGCTTGACGCGCTCATAACCTAGCTTGACGCCCAGATTGGCAAAGTAAAAGTTGTTCGAGTGGGCCAAGGCATTGGTCAGATCCATGTGCGTTCTACCGAACAGATGGACCGGGCTGGTGGGGCCGATGATCTTCTCATTCAACGCCGCGAGCGCGACGGACACTTTAATGGTTGAACAGGGCTGAAATCCGGGACCGAGCGCGGTTTTCTGGTTGACCATGGTCAGCACGCGGCCGTTGGTGGAATCCACCACCACAACGGAACCGTTATATGCTCCCAGGGCCGCTACTGCGGCGCGCCGCACTTCCAAATCTTCTCCATCCAGGTTATCGCCCGTGGTCGACTCGCGGAACGTAGGCTCATCCCATGTCTGAACCCAAATGGGATGCTTCCTGCGCCTGCCGTGGGAGGACGCGGCCAAGATTCGCCCATGGCGCGACCTGCGCGACGCGGCCACAGCCACGCCACGGGTTCGAACCCGGCCCTTTCGTGCCACGGCGGCCCGCGATTTGGAAGCAGCTTTTTTCTTCGCGGCGCCTCGCGCCCCGAACAAGGAGGGGCAGAGCAGAATCAGAAGTAGAATCGAAAATATTTTAAAGTTTTTCATCGCGCGCTAAAGTCCGTTTTTGAACTTGAAGCAGAAGACGCGAAGATGCCAGTGCCCCTTGCGGGACATCTCCGGGGAGCAACCGGAATCAGTAGTGTCGCGGAATACCGAGTTGCCGTCAAGCCTTTTAGTGCAATTAGCTTACCGTGATTTATACAGAATGCACTATATCTCCCTTGCTATATTTCTTTGACGGGGAAGGCGTATCGCGCGTTCCGGCGCGGCACCAGTCCCGCCACCAGCCGGCAAGGCCTAAGCCGCGGTCCAACCGCCGTCGACCGGAATGACGCTTCCGTGCATGAAATCGCTTGCGGCGCTTGACAAATAGAGCACCAGATCGGCAATTTCGTCGGGCCTGCCCATGCGGCCCACCGGCTGCCGTTTATGCAATTCGGTGCGCGTCTGCTCCTCTTCGCCGGGGTGATATTTGCGCAAATACGCTTCCACAAACGGCGTTTCCACAGTACCTGGGCAAATACAATTCGCGCGCAGCTCAGAAGGATAATCGACAGAAAGTTGCCGTGTCATGGCAATAACTGCCCCTTTTGTGGCGCAATAGGCAAATCGCCGTTTCACGCCGATCAAACCGGCCACCGAGCCGATGTTCACAATCTTGCCCGGCCCCGGCCGGCTTTTTTTCAGCAGCGGAATGCAGTGTTTGGTCACTAAAAACAGGCCCTCCACGTTCACGCGGAACAGGCGCTGCAGATCTTCAAGCTGCGTTTCCTCGATGCCGCCCACCATTCCAATGCCGGCATTGTTCACCAGAATATCTAGCGAAGGCACCGTGGCCAGAGCATTCTTCACGGCAATTTCGTCCGTGATATCGACGGTAAGAACCTGTGATTGGCCTAGCTCCGCCGCCAAAGCCTCAGAGCGGGGAGCATCCACGTCGGCAATCACCAGCCCCGCGCCCGCCGCCCGCAACGCTCTACACGACGCCTCGCCAATGCCGCTGGCCCCACCTGTTACCAATGCCGTTTTGCCGATAAGCGAAAATGAAGAATTCACCCCGGAATTGTATCGCTTCTTGGTACCGCCGCTCACAATGAATCCACTGGAACAGTTACAGACCGAGGTCATGGCCTGCACCCGGTGCCCGCGCCTGGCCACTTATATTCGCGAAGTAGCCCGCCAGAAGCGCCGCCAATTCGAGCAGGATGAATATTGGGGCAGGCCCGTGCCTTCGTTTGGAGATCCCCAGGCCCGGCTGCTGATTGTCGGTCTGGCGCCCGCCGCGCATGGCGGGAACCGGACGGGGCGCGCATTTACTGGCGATAGCTCCGGCGACCTTCTATATAGGGTCTTGTTCGAAACCGGCTTTGCCAACCAGCCGAATGGCCGCTCCGCGGGCGACGGTCTGGAACTGCGGGATTGCTGGATTGGCCAGGTGGCCCACTGTGCGCCGCCCGATAACAGGCCTTCGCCGGTTGAAATTCTGAACTGCCGGCACTTTTTACGCAACGAATTTCGGCTGTTGTTGCCGAATTTGAAAGTTGTGGTGGCACTGGGCAAAATTGCCTTCGATGGCTACCTGGCGACACTGAAGGAAACACATCAGGTGAATGCCGGTATCTTGTTCCAGCACAACCGGTTAAATATCACGGGGCAAGGCCAGCCGTTGCTGTTGAGCTCCTATCACCCCAGCCGACAAAACACTTCGACGGGCAGGCTGACGGAACCCATGTTCAAAACTGTTTTCGAACAGGCGCGATCAATTTGCGGGAGTATGCCGTAACCCGCGAATTGGGCGCCATTGGGGTACCGGAGGTTCATTGCGGCCTGAAAGTTAACTCTGATATGTTATAGGAGTATTTGACTGGCCCGCCAACCCGGCTTCCACTGCCTTGAGTAGCCCGCTTTCAAATCAAAGGAGAACAGTGAAAAACATATTCGTGGGCAACTTGGATTTCGGCGCGACCGAAGACCAAGTTCGCACCATCTTCGAGGCATATGGCACTGTAGATCGCGTCAGCATCAAGACCGATCGGGAAACTGGGCGTTCGCGTGGATTTGCTTTTGTGGAAATGTCGAACGAGGCGGAAGCGGAGCGAGCCATTGCCGCGTTGAATGGAACCAATCTTGGGGGTCGCGCGCTCAATGTAAATGAGGCTCGCCCGAAGACGGAAGGCGGCGGTGGCCGGCCTTTCGGTGGCGGAGGACGCCCTAGTGGCGGTGGGGGCGGCGGTTACGGTGGTGGGGGCGGTGGTGGTTACGGCGGCGGCGGTGGTGGTGGTTACGGCGATCGCGGCGGTGGCGGCGGTAACGATCGCGGCAGTGACCGTGGCGGCGGGAAGACACGTCGCGAGCCCCGATGGTAAAATTTCCGGCGCTCAACGCGCCGATAGACATGGGAGAACTTTATGGCTGGGAGATCTAGCACTACTTTTCAAAAACGTCAGAAGGAACTCGCTCGTCAGGATAAACAGAAGGAAAAAGCTGCGAAGCGGGTGGAACGGAAAGTGGAAAGCGCTAACGCAGGCCCGCGCAACCTGGACGACGATATAGATTACAGCTTGCAATATCAGCCGGATGCGGAAGTGCTGAAAGAGTTCGATGCCGAGCACTTAGTGGAAGAGCAGCAGCCCGAATAGGACTGTTCTCAAGAGTTAGCAACACACGGCAGCCTGAAAGGGCTGCCATTTTTTTTTTGCCAGTCCGCCTGCGAATCGGGTTTGCGTTCCCCTCTCCCGCTCATATACCCTAACCAATTGTCTCTACGTTTACCCTGCGTGGGGAATTGGACCCTATGACCCTGAACGTCGCTCTGTGGTTACAAGCCACGGATAACGGAGCCCAAACCGGCCAGAATTACCTTCTTGCCGCCTTGGCTATTGCGCTTCTGAGCTTGGCCGCGGCCGCTGCCCTCGCGAAACATGTTATTTCGCGCGATACCGGGTCGCCTCAGATGCGGAAAATTTCTGACGCCATTAAGCAAGGCGCCGAAGCATTTATGGCCCGCCAGAATCGCACCATCCTGATGCTATCGCTCGCTGTGGCGGTGGTTATCTACCTGGGCTATTTTTTCCTGAAAGAAGATTCGGTGCTGGCAAGGCGCATGACCATATCGTTCATCGCCGGCGCGCTCTGTTCCACATTGGCCGGCTTCAGCGGCATGTGGGTCTCCATCCGCAGCAATATTCGAACGGCTGCAGCCGCGCGCACCAGCATGAACCAGGCGCTGCAAATCGCGCTGCGCGGCGGCGCGGTGACCGGCCTAAGCGTGGTGGCGCTCTCGCTTCTGGGAGTGGGCTCGCTCTTCTTCATTTTTGGCGGCTTGGAAAACCCCACCCAGGTTCCAGGCCAGATTGTCGCGTTCGGTTTCGGCGCCAGCTTCGTCGCGCTCTTCGCGCAATTGGGCGGCGGCATCTACACGAAAGCGGCCGACGTGGGCGCCGACCTGGTGGGCAAAGTGGAAGCCGGCATTCCTGAAGACGATCCGCGCAACCCCGCCGTGATTGCCGATCTGGTCGGCGACAATGTGGGCGATTGCGCCGGCCGTGGAGCCGATCTGTTCGAATCCACCGCCGCTGAAAATGTGGGCGCCATGCTGCTGGGCGTCACCATGTACCCGGTCTTCGGCTTGCGCGGCGTGCTGTTCCCTCTCATCGCTCATGCGTTCGGACTCATCGCTTCCATGATCGGCATCAGCGTTGTTTCCACCCGCGAAGAAGATGACCCCATGAAGGGTCTGAATCGCGGCTTCTTCGTGAGCACGGGCGTTGCGATCATCGGCTTTTATCTGGCGGTGCAACTTCTCCTGCAGGGCAACCTATATTTCTTCGCCGCGGGCCTGATCGGCATCGCCACCAGCTTCCTGTTCGTGTTCATCACGCAGTACTACACGGAATATAAGTACAGGCCCGTGCGCACCATCGCGGCCAGCTGCACAACCGGCCCCGCTACCGCCATCATCTCTGGGTTCGCCATCGGTCTTGAATGTGTCGCACTGCCCGTGCTGGTGATCTGCGCGGCCATTTTGGGTTCGTATTATTTGGGAACGCACGCCGGGTTAGCAGGTGTTTCCACCGCTTCCGCCGGGCTGTATGGAACCGCCGTCGCCACCATGGGCATGCTCTCCACCGCGGCTTACATTCTGGCTATGGACACCTTCGGCCCCATCACCGATAACGCCGGCGGCATTGTGGAAATGTCGCACCAGCCCGATTCCGTCCGCCAACGCACGGACCGTCTGGATTCCGTCGGCAACACCACCAAAGCGCTCACGAAAGGTTACGCCATCGGCAGCGCCGCACTGGCCGCGTTCCTGCTTTTCTCCGCCTATATCGATGAGGTAAAAACGCTGCTGCATCGTCCGCTCGATTCCGTCTTCGTCATCGATATCGGCCACGTCCCCGTTTTCACCGGCGCGCTGCTGGGCGCGATGCTGGTCTTCCTCTTCAGCTCCTTCGCCATCAAGGCGGTGGGCCGCGCGGCGCAAACCGTCATTGAGGAAGTGCGCCGCCAGTTCCGCACCAATCCAGGCATCATGCTCCGCACAGCCGATCCCGATTACGGCGCCTGCGTCGACATCGTGACGCAATCGGCGTTGAAGGCCATGATCGTGCCGGGCCTGTTGGCGGTGGTGAGCCCCATCGCGGTGGGCGTGCTGTTCCGCCAGTTCAGCGACCCCTCCGACGCCTTCCCCTTGGGCGCGGTGGCGGTTGCAGCGTTTCTGATGGTGGGGACGATAACGGGCATTCTGCTGGCGATGCTAATGAACAATAGCGGCGGCGCCTGGGACAACGCGAAGAAGTACATCGAGACCGGCGCGCATGAAGGCAAAGGCTCGGATGCGCATAAGGCTTCCGTGGTGGGCGACACCGTAGGCGACCCGTTCAAGGACACTGCGGGGCCATCGTTACACGTGCTGATCAAGCTGCTGGCTACGATCACTCTTGTGGCCGCGCCGCTATTTTTATAGCTAAGCCAGGATATCGCGAACGACTTCACCGGCCACATCGGTCAACCGGAAATCGCGACCGCTATAACGATAGGTCAGCTTCGTATGATCGAAGCCCAGCAAGTGCAGCGCGGTGGCGTGCAAGTCGTGGGGATGCACCGGCTTTTCGACAGCCTTGAAGCCGAAGTCATCGGTTGAGCCATGCACCATGCCGCCCTTCACACCGCCGCCGGCAAGCACCATGCTGAAGCCATGGCTGTTATGATCGCGGCCGTTCTGCACCTTCACCAGACCGCTGACTTCCACCACCGGCGTCCGCCCAAATTCGCCACCGATCATGACCAGCGTGTCTTTTAAGAGGCCTGTCGCTTTCAGATCCTGCAGCAGCGCGGCGATGGGTCCATCCGATGCCGCGGCGTGCTTGCGATGAAGCTGAATATCGTCATGGTTGTCCCACGGCTGGCCGTCGCCGTAATACACCTGCACCATGCGCACGCCGCGCTCCACCAGCCTGCGGGCCATCAGACACCCGCGTCCGAAATCGCCATCGCCATACCGGGCGCGCACTGCTTCGGGCTCTTTCGAAATGTCGAAAACTTCGGGCGCTTCGGTCTGCATGCGATACGCAATTTCAGCGGATTGAATAGTCGCTTCCAGCTGCGCATCGCCCGCCTGGCGTTCGCTATGCAGCTTGTTCAGCCGGCCCAGCAGGTCCAACTGCTTGCGCTGGTCGGCCAGGCTCATGTCGCTGTTGTGAATGAAGGGAACCAACTGCTCCGTCTTGCGTTCGTTGCTCGGAATGTAAGTGCCTTGGTATACGGCGGGCAGAAAACTTGAGCTCCAAAGCTGATGCCCGATCACCGGCACGCCAGGGCAAAGCACCACGAAGCCGGGCAGATTTCTGTTCTCCGTACCCAGCCCATATGTTACCCAAGAGCCCATGGAGGGCCGCCCCGGCATCTTATCGCCGCAGTTCAACATCATCAGCGATGGCTCATGGTTCGGCCTGTCCGTATACATGGACCGAATCACGCAAAGGTCGTCCGCGCACGCACCCAGCTTGGGAAAGATCTCGCTGAACTCCGTGCCGCTCTCCCCATACTTGCGGAACTCGAAGGGAGATTTCAGCAAGTTGCCGGTCTTGCGTTCCGTCTTCAGATTGCCTGTCGGCATGGGCTGCCCATTGAACTTGGTCAGCATGGGCTTGGGGTCGAAGGTGTCCACTTGAGACGGGCCGCCATTTAGAAAAAGAAAGATCACGTGCTTCGCTTTCGGCGCGAAGTGTGGAGCTTTCGGCGCTAGCGGATCGCTGTTGGGCGTTTCACTCGCGCTGGCCATTAATTGCGCGAACGCGGCGGAACCGAAGCCGGTGCCCATGGTGTGTAATAGCCTGCGTCGCGTCATAAGGTTCACTCGATAAATCCAAATTCGTTCGAACTCAGCAGCACCTGCGCATATCGTGCCCAGCCGCCGTCGGGAGCAGCCACATAAGCCTCGCCAAGCGCGCGCTCATCCGCCGTGGGTGCGCGCTGCAACACAATCCGGTACGCCTTTTCGACACGTTCTGCATCCGTTGGAGCATCGGCCACGCGCGCCGCCAGCGCCTTGGCTTCCGTTCGCACGAAATCGCTATTCATGAAAAACAATCGCTGCAGCGGGACGTTGGTTTCCGTTCGCGAATCGCTGGTGTTATTTGGATTCGGAAAATCGAACAGGCCCAAAACAGTGTCTAGCTTGCGGCGGCTCACGAAGCCGTACGCCGTGCGCGCACGATTATCCGGGCCGAACTTCACTGGCGCGCCACCATCGCGCGTATCAAGGTTGCCGGAAACAAAAAGCAGCGAATCGCGCAGCCCTTCAATATCCAAGCGGTGCCGGCTAAAGCGCCACACCAGCCGGTTCTCGGGGTCTTTTTCCATGTTCGCGGGCAACTGCTCAGTGCCTTGACGGTAGGCCGCGCTCAGCATCATTTCGCGATGCAGCGTCTTCACCCGCCAGCCTTGTTCCATGAATCGTGACGCCAGAAAATCCAACAGTTCGGGATTGCTGGGCGTATCGCCTTGCAGGCCGAAATTGCTTGGAGTGCGCACCAGGCCCTGTCCGAAGTGATGCTGCCATACGCGGTTGACCATCACGCGCGCGGTTAGCGGATTCTCTTTGCTCGCAATCGCGTTCGCCAGTGCCAGCCGCGCTTTGCCTTCGAACTTCTTCGGTTCGCCGCGGCTTAGAATTTGCAGAAAGTGCGGCGGCGCAACATCGCCCAAATTGTCGCGGCTCCCGCGAATCCAAATGCGCTGCTCGTTCCATTTGTCTTCGTCCGCGATAGTCTGCAGAAACGGATACGGCGTGGGGAGCGCCTTCTTCATGGCGGCAAGTTCAGTTCGCATGTCGTCCAGGTGCGTCTTCCAGGCGCCTGAAAGGAAGCGGTCCAGCTTGCCCAGGCCGTAATGCAGCACGCCATGCGCATCGCCGAAAATGTCCTCCCAAAGCACGAAGCGGTCGCGCTCCATCGAGACCAGATTCGCGCTCGAAAGATCCTGCCGGTTCGGGTTCGCGCCCAGCGTGATGTGGTTTTTGTCATCCACCACTTTCTTCTCCGCGCTAACCGCCTCCACCAGCGCCTCGAAGGCAGTTGCCGCCGCCTTGCGCTCGTCCGGCGTCTTCGCGGCAGCCCAGTCTTTGAGGAAAGGATGCTCCTTCACGGGCTTGCCCAAATAAGCTTCCCAACGCGCGACCGTTTCCTCATCGAGCGCATCGTCTTTCATGGAACCCGATGCGGCCAATAGATACCGCTCCGTGCGCGACGCAAGAATATCGCTCAACTGGCGGGCCTGGTCTGCCGCGAATGCGTTCAGCGCCTGTTCTTTCGCATTCACCGCCTTCAGCTTGCCGTCGTATTCCGACACCACGTCCGGCGGCGCCAGCGGAGTCTGGTGCAATTTTGTATTCGCAAAAATCCCCAGCAGCGAATAATAATCGCGCGTCGGAATGGGGTCGAACTTGTGATCGTGACACTGCGCGCATGCGACGGTCAGCGCGAGAAAACCGCGAGTGGTCGCATCCACGCGATCGTCCTGAAACTCAGGACTCAACGCATAGAAGCCCAGCCCGGCGCGATATTTGTCCGCATCCGGCATCAGGTCCCCCGCAATCTGCGCCTTCGCGAACGTATCGTACGGCATGTCGCGATTGAACGCTGCAATCACCCAATCGCGATAGCGGAACGCATTCGGATGCGGCTCCTCCTGAGTGGAATTCAGCTTGTCGTCGGAATAGCGCGCCACATCGAGCCAATACCGGCCCCAACGTTCGCCATAGTGGGGCGACGCCAGCAGCCGGTCCACAACCTTTTCGTAAGCGAGGGGCGAACGGTCGGCTTCAAACGCGGCCACTTCTTCGGGCGTGGGCGGCAGGCCCGTCAAATCCAGCGTAGCTCTGCGAATCAGCGTGCGCTTATCCGCGGGCCCAACCGGCTTCAGCCCTTCCTTTTCCAGACGCGCCAGAAGAAAACGATCGATCTCATTTTTGGCTTTCCCCGGCGGCACGGCAGGACGCACCACAGGCCGAAACGCCCAGAAATTTCTCTGCGCCTCGCTGATGGGGTACGGCGCATCTTTGCTCGCGCCCTTCACAGCAGCGGGCCAAACCGCACCAGCCTTCACCCATTCTTCCAGCGACGCAATCTCATCGTCTTTCAGCTTGCCCGCAGGCGGCATTTTGCGGGCGCCGCTATAACGAATGGCCTGGATCAGCTTACTCGAATCGGCGTCGCCCGGCACAATCGCAGCGCCCGATTTTCCGCCCTGCAGTAGGTGCTCCCGCGAATCCAATTGCAAGCCGCCCATGGCGCTTTCGGTGTGGCACGCATAACAAGCCTTCGCCAGCACCGGCCGCACGCGCATCTCAAACTGGTCTGAGCTTTGCGCGCAGACGTGCGCCGCCCCCATCAGCAGGCAAAAAATCGCAGCGCGCATAGGTCCAGTTTACCTTTGCTTGCCCGTGCGCTCGAAAAGGTCCACCAGCTTTCGCAAGCGCTCCGCGTGCTCGCGCGTCAGCGTTCCCGCTTCATAGCGCCATGCCCAGTTGCCTCCGGCCTTCCCCGGAGTATTCATGCGCGCCTCGCTCCCCTGCCCTAACACATCTTGCAGCGGGAACACCACCGTATCGGCCACTGAAGCCATCAGCGCGCGAATGAAAGTCCAGTTCATCTCCGTGCCATCGGTATTCAAATATTCCAGCGCCACCTGCTTTTCGCGCGCCACTTCATCGGCGGTTCGCGTGCTGTCGGCAACGCCGCTGCTGGCCCACCAGCCCACGGTCGTATCGTTATCGTGAGTGCCCGAATACGCCACTCGTCCACGAGGATAATTGTGCGGCCGGAAATCGGGCGCTTGCGGATCGCTGCCGAACCCGAACTGCAGCACTGCCATTCCCGGGAAGCCGAATCGCTCGCGAAGCGCTTCCACTTCGGGCGTGATCACACCCAGATTTTCCGCCACAATCGGCAGTGCTCCCAAAGCCTTTTGTGCAGCCTCAAACAATGCCGCTCCGGGCGCCTTCGCCCATCGTCCATTGATGGCCGTGCTCTCGCCGGCCGGCACTTCCCAATAGGCTTCGAAGCCGCGAAAGTGGTCCAGGCGAATTAAATCGAACGTTCGGAAGGACGCGCGTAACCGCTCAATCCACCAGCGAAACCCATCGCTCTGCATCTTGTCCCAGCGGTAAATCGGGTTGCCCCATAGCTGCCCGGTGGCGCTGAAGTAATCGGGCGGCACGCCGGCCACGGCCTTCGACAGGCCCTTATCGTCCAACTCGAATTGCTCCGGATGCTGCCACACATCGGAGCTATCGTGAGCCACATAAATCGGCACATCCCCCATCAAACGAATTTGCCGTTCATGGCAGTAGCGCTTCAAGTCTTCATACTGCCGAAAGAACGCAAACTGCATCCAGCGATGCGCATTCATCCGCGAATTCAAACGCTGCGGGGCCTTCGCGTCCTCTGGCCAATCCGTCCACGATTGCGCGTCACCGGCTTCTTCCTTGCGCGCCATGAAGAGCGCGAACGGCTCCAGCCAACTGGCTTCACGCGCAATAAACTCTTCAAAGCCATCGCGCTCCGCGGCAGCCGCCCTTGCCGCAAAATTCGCATACGCCTTTTCCAGCAGCTTGCCCTTCCACGCAATCACGGTTGCGAAATCCACATGCGATTGCGGGAAGGCCGGAGCTTGCGCCAGGTCGGCCGCCGTCAGCAAACCATCCTCCGCTAACTTCTCCGGACCGATCAGCATGGGGTTGCCGGCAAACGCCGAAAACAACTGGTACGGCGAATCGCCATAACCCGTTGGACCGAGCGGCAGCATCTGCCAAAGCGTCTGGCCCGCGTCGCTTAACCAATCGGCAAACCGAAAAGCTTCAGGCCCAAGGTCGCCAATGCCGAACTTGCCGGGCAGGCACGTGGGGTGGAGCAGAATGCCACTCGAACGGGGAAGCTTCACCTTTTCAAGATAGCTTCACAGGCCGTTGTCCCGATACGCGAAGTAAGCCGCCACTTGTTCGCCCACACGCCCAATCGCATCTTCCAACATCGCGCCAGAGCCAAAATGATTCGCGGTGAACACACTTACAATCACGTTGCGCTGCTTGCTTTCGAAGATTCCACAATCGTTCCCGATGTACGGCAGGAAGTCGCCGGTCTTGTGAGGGATGTTGAACTCCGAAACATATTTCGGCAATCGCGTGCGGTACAGTTGGCCGCGCAAAATGCTCAACATCCGGTCGCTGGCAGCCTTACTCACGGCTCGGCCCGTCTTGATCCGCTCCAGCAGCAGCCCGATATCGCGTGCGCTCGAAAGCCCATAGGGGTGCTTCGCCTCGCGATGAAAATCGGCCGCGCTCTTGGCTTCCCGCAGCGCCCGGAACCACTCCGATGACGGCGATGTGGCGCGGGTGGTAGTCAACCCATATTCCGCCATCAGCTTGTTCACGGGCTCGACGCCGCCCACTTTCGCGAACAGCATATCCGTCGCGGTGTTGTCGCTCACAATGATCATCAGAGTGATGACGTCTTTCATGGAGAACTCCGCGCCGGCATCGAAAGACCGCATCACGCCCGTTCCCGGCCGCTTGTCTTCATCGCGCAATTTCACGCGGTCCGTCAGCGCAAATTTACCGGCCTCCATCTGCCGGAACACTTCCACCATGAGCGGAATTTTGATCACGCTCATAGTGTCCATCTGCTCCGCGGCGTTGAGTTCCACCTGCTCGCCCGTTTCCAGGCACTTGATGAAGATGCCCCACTTAGCATTCACGGAACGCGTGATCCGCTCCAGTTGGGCGCGCAGCTTGTCCTGCGGCGCAGTCTGGCTCAACGCCAAAACAGCGGGCGAAAACAGCAGCGTTCTTCTGAGCATAATCAAGGGTAAAGCATGCGCCCTCTACTGTTCCTTCTCGCCGCCGCGCTGGTCTGTTGCACCCCCAAACCCATGCCCCAACCGACTGTCAAAGACATTCACTCGAACGCCAACCCGGAGCAGATTGCGGTTCGCCATGTCGATCTTGACCTGAACGTCTCGTTCGAAAACAAGCGGCTCGAAGGGGCCGCCGTGCTCTGGCTGGAACAGGTGGATCGTTCTGCGAACAAGCTTGTGCTGGATACGCGCGACCTCACCATCGCCTCTGTCGAAACGTCCAGCGATAACTCGAATTTCACCACCGCGCCCTTTCAAATGGGCGCCGGTGACAAGATTCTGGGCAGCGCTCTTACCATCGAAATTCCGAGCGGCGCGCGCTTCGTCCGTATCCGCTATTCCACCGCGCCCACCGCCTCAGGCCTGCAATGGCTCACTCCGGAACAGACCGCCGGTAAGCGGCAGCCGTTCCTCTTTTCGCAAAACGAACCCATTTCAGCGCGCAGTTGGATTCCGTTGCAGGATTCGCCCGCCTTACGCCTTACCTACTCCGCGCGCATCAAACCGCCCTCCGGCCTCACCGCCGTCATGAGCGCGGAACACGATGCGGGCGCCGACGGCGCATATCGCTTCCACATGAATGAGCGCATCCCCGCCTACCTGATCGCGCTCGCCGTGGGTGACATTTCGTTCGAACCGACGGGAGCGCGCACCGGCGTCTATGCCGAACCTTCCGTTGTTCACAAAGCGGCGAAAGAATTCGAAGACATGACGAAAATGCTGGAGGCCGCCGAGCATCTCTTCGGACCTTACCGCTGGGGCCGCTACGATGTGTTGGTACTCCCGCCCAGCTTCCCGTTCGGCGGCATGGAAAATCCGCGGCTCACCTTCGCCACGCCCACCGTGCTTGCCGGCGATAAAAGCCTGGTCTCGCTGGTGGCGCATGAAATGGCGCATTCGTGGTCGGGCAACCTGGTCACCAACGCCACGTGGAGCGATTTCTGGCTGAACGAAGGCTTCACAGTTTACATCGAGCGGCGCATTCAGGAGGCCGTCTATGGCCGCCGCCGCGAAGAAATGGAAGCCCAGCTTGGCCGCGCGGAATTGATGCATGAGATGGCCAGTCTGCCCGCGAAAGATACCGTGCTGCATGTCGATCTCACCGGCCGCGATCCCGATGACGGCATGACCCTGGTGCCTTACGAAAAGGGCTACCTGCTGTTGCGGCAGATTGAAGAGCAGTTCGGGCGCGAACGCTTCGACACCTACCTGCGCGCCTACTTCGATCGGTTCGCGTTCCAAAGCATCACCACCGCGCAATCCCTGGATTATCTGAAAGCGAACCTATTTCAGAAGGCGCCGGAGATTGCCGCGAAGATACCGCTCGATGCCTACGTCTTCCAGCCCGGCATCCCGCCCGGCGCTCCAGACCCGAAATCCGAAGAGCTCGCGAGGGCCACCGAAGCGGCCCACAAATATGCTGCGGAAGGCTCCATCGCGGACACGCAAGGTTGGAGCACGCAGGAGTTGCTTCACTTCCTTCGCGCCCTGCCCGCGCGCATGACGGTGACGCAGATGGGCGCGCTCGATAGCCGCCTGCACCTGACGCAAAGCGGAAACAACGAGATTCTGCAGCAGTGGCTTCTGATGTCGATTGCCGATAGCTACCGCCCAGCCGAAAGCGCGCTGGAACGGTTCCTGCTCACGGTGGGCCGCCGCAAATACATCAAGCCGCTGTATGCGGAACTGAACAAGACGCCCGAAGGCAAGGCTCGCGCGCAGGCAATCTATGCCAGGGCGCGCGCCGGCTACCATCCCATGGCGCAAGCCACCATCGATACCCTGATGAAATAATGCGTATGAACCAATTCATGTAGAATACTTTTCGTGCAGTGAACACAACAGAAGAACCTTCTTTTCCATCGGTGGGGCAGCCTTGGCCGCCACCTCCACTCGCTTGCGCGCGGCTGACGATAAGGTCAGCATCGCGGTAATCGGTCTCGGTGGCCGCGGCACGGCGCACATGAGGGAATATGCCAAACTGCCGGATGCCCACATCGCCGCCGTTTGCGACGTGGACCAGGCTTCGCTTGAGCGTGGCCAAGCGCTGGTGGAGAAGGCGACTGGCGTGAAGCCGAAAGGCTATTCCGACATGCGTCAGGTGTTCGACGATAAATCGATTCAGGCCGTGTCGATGCCATTGCCGAACCACTGGCACGCGCTGGCCACCATTTGGGCGGTGCAGGCGGGGAAAGATGTTTACGTCGAAAAGCCGGCCTGCTACAACCCGTTCGAAGGCATGCAGATGGTGGCTGCCGCGCGCAAGTACGGTCGCATGGTTCAGATCGGTTCGCAGAGCCGCACCATCGAGCACAAAATGAGGGCCATGCAGTTACTGCATGAGGGCGTCATCGGCAAGGTGTATCTTGCCAAGGGCCTGTGTTTCAAGCGCCGCCCGTCCATCGGCAGCAAGCCCGATACGGCCACGCCGCCGGGAGTGGATTGGGACAAATTCCTGGGCCCCGCGCCGCTGAGAGCTTATAACGAACTGCGCTTCAAATACAACTGGCATTGGTTCTGGGACACTGGCAATGGCGATATCGGGAACCAGGGCGTACACGAAATGGACATTGCGCGCTGGGGCTTGGGCGTGGAAGGCTTGCCGCAAAGCGTGAGTTCCACCGGCGGCAAATATGTCTACACGGACGACCAGGAAACTCCGAACACCCAGATGGCCACCTTCGATTACGGCGATAAGGAAATCATGTTTGAGGTGCGCGGCATCCTCACAGGCCCCGAAGGCAATCTGCAAATTCGCGGCAACAACACGGTGGGCAACATCTTCTATGGCAGCGATGGCTGGATGGCCGTCGATGGCGCCGGCTTCCAGGTCTATAAGGGCGAGAAGAACGAAAAAGCGATGGACGAAAAGAACACCGGCAAGGGAGACACCGGCCCCCACATGGCCAATTTCCTGAGCGCGGTAAAGAGCCGTAACATGCAGGATCTGCATGCCGACGTACAAATCGGCGTCACGTCCGCGGACCTTTGCCACTTGGCGAACATCAGCTACCGCGTGAAGCGCTCCCTTAAGTTCGACGACAAGACGCAGAAGTTCGTGGGCGATAGCGAGGCGAACGCGCTGCTGACCCGTAAGTACCGCGCGCCTTACATCGTGCCCGAAAAAGTCTAGTCATTTTTTCTGGTTTGACAACACCAGAGCCTTGTTGGCGGCGGCTTTTGCCGTGGGCGTCTGCGCGGTTTTCAGGTAAGTGGATAGATCGGCCGAAGCAGCATCGTAATTCTTCACCTGTAGATTCGAGACACCTCGAAAATAAAGATTGGTGGAGTCTTTTGAAATTTCCTTGTCACTTAGTCCCTTAAACAGCGCGGTTGCTACTTTGTAATCGCTAATTTCATACGCTTGTTGAGCTAAGGTGAGCCGCACGTCCGACGGAACGTCGGTTCTACCCTTGTATAAAACAATCTCCGATAGATTATGAACCAAGGCGGAACGGTCCGTCGCCGGCTGAGGGTTCGCTAGGGTCTTGCGAACTGCATTCCATGGAAGAGTATTCCGCCGCGTCAAGGTTTGTTGAGCAGACAGTTGAACCTTTACGTCACTATTGCCGAGTAACGGCACCAGCCAATCGCCTGGATCTGCCTTGGATTGAGCCAAGGCTCTGACCGGGTGCAGCCACTGCTCAACGGATGGCCAAGGATGCGACGGCTCTGTTGCCGGGTCCCGGAGGGCAAACTCTTTTAGGCTGACCTCTTCGTCCTTTCCGTTACGCAGCAGGTGAATGGTGCCCGGATTCCGATCTGGATCCTTGGGGTCGGACCAATGCTGGTATTCAAACGAAGTGCCACGCGACGCGGCCCACATCCCGAAGGGAATCCTGAAAGTTCTTTTCACCACCAATGCTCGTAGCTGCGGTTGGACAAACGCATCGTTGGGGTTCGCAGGCAGTTCGGGATTGATCATCTCCTTCGTGGAATGAACGAAGACCATAGGGATGTCGGCGCTTTGTTCGTCTTGCACCAATGCCCAATTCAGAGCCATTTTGCCCGCATCATTTTTGTCCACGTCCAGGCTGGTGTAGAACCGGACATCGTGCTGTTGAGGAGCAATCTGTTCATCCACATATACCGTTCCCGGCCGGCTAGGCTCCCCCGCCATTCTCTTAAGATTCGTAACGCTCCCCCACAGCGCCGTTTTGGGACGGGAGAAGAAAGTAGTGATGATCCATGTTGGAATTGCGACCGCAATCAGCACATAGGTTGCGATCACCACGCCATGATGGACCCGGCGAAGGTAGTCATGGTTCTGAGGGGAAGCGGCGGTAAAGTCAGCCAAAGTCCGGCGCCATAAGTAAAACAGGAAGATGACCACCAGAGCATAGACACCTTGTTTGGCAACTAACTCAGAAAGCTTAATCAGCAGGTCGACAGCGCCGGAACCGCTGGCACCTTCAGTAGCGACGTATAGGCAAAGCATGTTAATTTCTCTGTGGCCAAGAGGGGCCGGCGACAGTATACATCCAGATATAAACTCATTCAAGAGTAAGTTTCGGCTTTTCTATATCCTGCATCCCCATGCCGGTTGTGCTAACTTACCGGCTTTCCGCGCCAGTAAAAACACCCGCCCTTCACTAGCGATCCGCAACTCCCGCCCGGTCACCATTTCCGCGTTGAGCCAGTTGCGCGGCACCAGAAAGTCGCTCTCCGGGCGCTCAATTACAAGCGTCTGAAACTCAGGTACGCTGTGACCGAACAACGATGTTCCGACCGGCTTGGCATTGGCTAGCCCCCAACTCTTCAGGCGCTCCGCGTACACCTTCCGGTCTGCTGTTTCAAACTCCGCCACACTCAAGATGACGCCCAGCCAATGCAGGTGAGGCTCCAGGCGGAAGTTCCTGTCTTGCGCGTCCACAATCCCATAACGCACCTGTTTCAAGGGCAGCACTGCCGAATAAAATTCGTCGTCAGGGTCCAACACAAACAGGTCCGCATCGCGGCGCTCTTCACAGTATGCGGAGAGCGCTCCCGCAACAGGCAGTGTGTTGCCGCTGGCGAACGGCAGCCCCCACGTCGCGCCAGGGCTGGACACTTTCACGGCGAACGCCGCACTGAGAATCATGACCGTCAGCGGCCTGCTCAAGGCGGGAAGGAAGCATGCCGCCGCAATCGCCAGCGCCGGAATCAGTGGCAGCATATATTGCACGCTACGGTATTGAAAAATCAGCAGCGCGGCGCCGAAAACCACAAGCCAGCAAGTTAGCAGCAGCGCTGCCGAGTCTTTGCGCTTCCACGCGGCGATTCCCAACGCCGGCAAAGCCATCGCGCTCAGCAGCGTCAGTTCCGGATCGCCAAACCAGAGCCGCAAAAGATAGAACACAATTTGGTTCTCCTGCGATGTCTGCGGCGGCTTGCCACCGAAGGCCAGCAATTGCACGCCCAGGTACTCGGCCAGGAACCATTGTTGGTGCACAACGGCTTGGTACACATGCCAGGGCAGCGCAATCGCCGCCGCAATCGCCGCGCTCAGCGCAAGTCGTTTCAGCCCAGGCTTGTTCTCGCGTCCGGCCACAAGCCAGAACAAACCCACCACGGCAAACGGCAGCAGCCCCGCGATACTCTTCGTCAGAATCGCGGCGCCCGCCGCCGCGCCGAACAGCCACACGGTCCGCCGCTGCCGCATCGCCGTATCCTGAGCGAACACGGCAAAGCAGGCGGTCACGCAAGCGCACAACAGGATGTCCGTCAGGTTCGCGCGCGCCAGCGTGTGGAACAGCCGGTCCGATACCAGCAGCGCCACCGCCGCCCAGCCTGCCCATTGTGCGGAGCCGCGCGCCATCCCGAATGCCAACAGACAAATCAGCGCGCCGGCAAGCATCGCCGGCAATCGCACTCCCACCGAGTTCACGCCCAGCAGTTTCACGGAAAGCCCCGAAAGCCACATCAGCAGCGGCGGCTTGAATAAAACAAATCTGTCCAAAAATGTTTGGGTCATCCAATCGCCTCGCAGCGCCATGTGGATCGCCTCGCGCGTGTAAACCGCTTCGTCCTGCGCACCCAGCTTGCGCACCGGATCGATGTATCCCGTCACCATGCCGGCATTCCAAATGTTCCAACCGATGGCCACCAGCGCGACGGCAAACACGGCGGCCTTGATGAGATGAGAGCGGGACAGAACCGTTATCATAGAAGTTTCCGGTGCCCGGTATCTACCTCTCATACCCGTTCTGCGCCCAGAAGTGCACGTTCTGCAACTTTGCCTCAGGAGTGCATGGCGCCGGCACGGAACAGCGCTACATGGCTGCGCTCCTGCGCGAGCTTCGTTCCACTCCCCTGCCCTTCAAGCCCGGCACGCTATACCTGGGCGGAGGCACGCCCAGCAGCATGAGCCCGGAAAGCCTGGCGGCCATTTTCGCGAGCCTGGGCCAGTCATTCGAAGAGGTCACCATAGAAGCCGCACCCGGCACACTCACTCCGGAACGCGTGGCTCTTTGGCGAGCGTTGAAAATCAACCGCGTCTCACTGGGCGTGCAATCGTTCGTCACCGAAGAACTGCGCCGCACGGGCCGCCGCCACACGGCCGAAACCGTCGCCGGCGACATCACGCTCCTCCGCTCTCACGGCATCGAAAATTTCAACATCGACCTCATCGCCGGCCTGCCCGGCCAAACCGCCGCCTCCTGGCACGAGTCTCTCGATTGGGTCGAGCGCCTCTGGCCCCCACACGTCTCCGTCTACATGTTCGAGATCGACGAAGACAGCCACCTGGGCCACGAAGTTCTGCTCAACGGTAAGCGCTATGGCGCGCCCGATTTGCCCTCCGAAGAACTTACCGCGACCCTCTACGAAACGGCCGTTACCAGGCTCGCCGCGCTCAGCATTGCGCGCTATGAAATTTCAAACTTCGCCCGCCCCGGCGCCGAATCGCTGCACAATCTGAAGTACTGGAAACTACATCCTTACATCGGTTTTGGCGCCGACGCGCACTCCTTCGACGGTACCCGCCGCTGGCAAAATCCCGAATCCATCGAAGCCTATATCGCTCAATCCGCCCCGCCCCGCCCCGAGCCCGCCGGCCCCACGGAGCACTTTTGGGTCGGCCTGCGCCTGATGCAAGGAATCGAACCTTCGCCGGAAGAATGGTGTACTCACCAGCGCCCTATCGGTCGTCTGGTACAGCAAGGCCTGCTCGAACGCACGGCCTCTACGCTCAAGCTCACCCCACGCGGCGTGATGCTATCGAACGAAGTCTTTCAGGAGTTTCTCCCCGCATGATCGATCTACGCAGCGATACCGTCACCAAGCCTACCGAGGCAATGCGCCACGCCATGGCCACCGCTGAAGTGGGCGACGATGTTTATCGCGAAGACCCCACCGTGAACGCGCTCGAACAGCGCGCCGCCGAAATCACCGGCAAGGAAGCCGCGCTTTTCCTGCCCACCGGCACCATGGGCAACACCATCGCCATCAAGCTCCATACCAGCCATGGCCAGGAAGTGATCTGCGATTCCCGCGCGCACCTTCTCGATTGGGAACTCTCCATGCTCGCGTGGTTTTCCGGCTGCCTTATCCGTGCCGTCCCCACCGAACACGGCATCCTGAACTGGACGGAAATTAAGAAAGTAGCCAAGCCTGTTGGCCCGCACTGGGCGCCCACTGGCTGCATTGAGCTCGAAAACACCCATAACATGGCGGGCGGCCGCGTTTACCCCCTCCATATCATTGAGGAGATATGTCACGAAGCGCACGCGATAGGCATAAAGGTCCACCTTGACGGCGCGCGCGTGTTCAATGCCGCTGAAGCTTCGGGCGTGATGGTTCGCGATGTCGTGCGCCACGTGGATACTGTAACGTTCTGCCTTTCGAAGGCGCTCGGCGCACCGGTGGGCTCGATGCTCTGCGGCACCCAAGCGGCCATGGATGAAGCGCGCCTGTTGCGCAAGCGTTTGGGCGGCGGCATGCGGCAAGCGGGCGTGCTGGCGGCGGCCGGTCTCATCGCTATGAACGATACTCCGCAACGCCTAAGCGAAGATCACCGCAACGCCCAATACCTGGCGCACGAAATTGCCAAGATGCCCGGCGTCGTGCTCGACCCCACCACCGTACAAAGCAACATCGTGATTTTCGACATCGGCGCCACGGGCCGCACAACCCAGCAGATCAGCGCCGACCTGAAAGCCCGCGGGGTACTCATGAACGGCATCAGCCCCACGCACATGCGCGCCGTCACCCATTACGACGTCAGCCACGGCGATTGCGAGACCGCTACCTATCAGCTCTGCCACGTGTTGCAAGACTACTCACTCCACCCTGGCCGGCAAGTCTAAACGCTTCGGCGGATTCCCCCCATCCAACTTCACACACAGCGTCCTTACCGCCTCATATCCAATCTTAAAAGGGTCCTGCACCACCAGCGCCTGAATTACACCGGCCCGCTCATCCGCCTGCAGCCCCTCCGTCGTATCGAACGCTACATACTTCAACTTGCCCGCCAAGCCGCGCGCGCGAATGGCCCTTGCCACCCCCACCGAACTTGGCTCGCTCGAGGCGAACATGCCGCCTAAGCCAGGGTGCGCCGTCAGAATATTTTCGGCGCCTGCCATGCCCTTCGCCGGGTCGGCCATGCTGAATTGCGTGGCTACAATTTTCAACCCGGGATAGTCTTTCGCCAATGTCTCCGTAAACCCCCGCTCGCGATCCATTGTCGAAAAGCTTCCCGGAGCGTGCGCCATCATCGCCACCTGCCCCGCTCCTCCCATCAGGTCCGCCAACTTGCGCGCGGCCATCGCTCCCGCAGCGAAATTGTCGGTCGCGACGAACGTCATGTACTTATCGGAATCGACGCCCGAATCGAACACCGTCACTGGAATCTTTTCCCGCGCCGCTCGCTCCAGCGACGCCGTCAAAATCTGCCTGTCCGCCGCCGCCACCGCCAAGCCATCCACATGCCGCGCAATCATGGAATCCACAATCTCAATCTGGCGCGTGTACTCGGTCTCCTGCTGAGGCCCGCTCCACAATATGTTGGCGTGAAACTCCTTCCCTGCCGCACGTGCGCCAGCCTCCACCTCCAGCCAGAACACATGCGACGTCCCCTTCGGCACCACCGCAATGGTGCGTTCCTTTGCGCGCCCGCAACCGCAAATTAAGACAACCGCAACAACGAACCAGCGCCTACTGCGCACACCACCCGCCATCGATCAGCACGTCCGTTCCCGTAATAAATCCAGCGCCATCCGAACACAGAAACACCGCCAGCGCGCCAATCTCTTCCACCTTGCCCCAACGCCCCAGCGGAATCTTTGAAAGGAACATCTGGTTCGCCGCAGCATCGTTCATGATCGCCGTGTTCATTTCCGTCCCAAACGGCCCCGGACTGATCCCATTCACCGTGATCGCCTCCGCTGCCAGTTCCAGGGCCAAGGCGCGCGTCAAGCCCAACAGAGCGGTCTTACTAGACGAATACGCACTGCGGCCACCGAGCGATACATGGCTCATGATGGAGGTCATATTCAAAATGCGCCCATAGCCTTTGCCCTGCATGTGCGGCACGAATGACCGGCACATCAGGAAAACGCTCGTCAGATTCGTGCGCTGCACGCTCTCCCATTCCTCGAGCGTAAATTCCGTAATATTTTTGCGGATATTGATTCCGGCATTGTTGATCAAAATATCCACCCGGCCCGCCGCAGCCATAACTTCTTTCTCCACCCGCGCCACGTCCGCCTCATTCCCCACATCGCCCACGAAGACGAACGCCTCACTCCCCGCGGCCTTCACTTCCGCCGCCACGTTCTCCAGCTTCTCTTTGTCCCGAGAAACAAGCGCCAGCCTGGCCCCCGCCCCGGCAAGCGAAATCGCCATCTGCCTGCCCAGTCCTTTACTCGCACCCGTTATCAGCGCCAGCTTGCCATCCAGTTCTTTTTCGTTCATAGTGTGTTCGGATTGTATCCTGCTTAAAAGTGGCTGAACTTCAGATCCTAACTCCGGACGGCAAACGCCGCACCGTGACCCTGCCCGCCTCGCCGGCCGACCCTCCGCTAAGCCTCGGTCGCGCGCCCAACTGCGAACTCAGCTACCCCGACGACGCCGGCCTCTCGCGCCGCCACCTCACCATCGAAAACAAAGATGGCGTCTTCATCCTGACCGATCTCGGCAGCAAAAACGGCACCGTCCACAACGGCAAGCGCATCTCCAGCGCCACCACGCTTTCGCCCGGCGACCGCATGATGGCCGGCCATCTCATCCTCTCCCTGCCCGGCAACACGCCGCGCTCCGGCTCCCACTCGCTGCCGCCCGTCCCCACCGGTAGCCTTTCCTCCGCCACGGTCATCTTCACGGAGACCGAAGAGACGCCGCCCAGTTCCACCGTCACCGCCGATTTTTCGCGCCTCATCCAAGGCAAGGAACCCGCCAACAAGACCCCTTCTCTCGATGCTGTCGGTGCTCTCATCCGCGCCGGAAATGAGCTCTCCGGCCAGCGTCCGCTGGAAGAGCTGTTCCCCTTCATCCTGCAGCTCGCCATGGAAACCGTGGGCGCCGAACGCGGCGTGCTTTTCACGCTCGAAGGCGATACCCTGCTGCTGAAAGCCACGCGTGGTGAAGGCTTCCGCATCAGTACCTCCGTTCGCGATCGCGTGCTGCATCATAAAGAATCGCTGCTGGTTCGCGACACCTCCGCCGACGACGCGCTGCGCGAAAGCCGCTCTCTGATCGATTCGAACACCCGCACCCTCATGGCCGTCCCGCTCCAGACGCGCGATTCCATGGTCGGCCTCCTCTATGTCGATTCGCCCTCGCGGCTGCGAGAATTCTCAAAAGACGATCTGAACCTGCTCACCGTGATGGCGAACGTCGCCGCCATCCGCATCGAACAATCGCGCTTCGCCGAAATGGAGAAATCGCGGGAGCTGATGCAGCGCGAACTCGATCAGGCCGCCGCCATCCAGTGCCAATACCTGCCCACCGCCGCCCCGCAAATTCCGGGGCTCGATCTTGCCGGTTTCAACGCGCCCTGCCGCACCGTAGGCGGCGATTATTTCGGCTTCTTCCCTTATCCCGATAGCAGCATCGCTCTCATCCTGGGCGATGTCTCTGGCAAAGGCATGCCCGCATCGCTCCTGATGATGGGCCTGCAGGCTCGCGCCGAAGTGCTGCTGCGCGAACCCGGCACGCTTTCCGAAACACTCACGCGCCTGAATCACCTCACCACCCAGCACTGTCCCGTGGGCCGCTTCATCACTCTCTTCCTGTGCTGCCTGGATAGCAAAACGGGCAAGCTCACCTATGCCAACGCCGGCCACAACCCGCCGGTCATCCTGCGAGCCGATGGCTCCGCCGAAAAGCTGACCGATGGCGGACCCGTCCTCGGCATACTACCTAACATCACCTTCGATCAGTTCGAAACGCAGCTCAACCCCGGCGACCTTCTGGCCATCTATAGCGACGGCATCACCGAAGCCGCCACACCCGCCGATGAAGAGTTCGAAACAGAGAACCTGATCGCCACCTTGCAGGCTCACCAGAATCAGCCCGCGCGCGAAATGATCGAAGGCGTTATGTCCGCCCTCGCCAAATGGACCGAAGGCGCGCCCCCCGCGGACGACATCACGCTAGTCCTCGCGCGCGTTTTGTAGCGTTATTCTCATCCAGCGTTAACATTGCCTGGCTATTCTGGTGGTTTCTGTGCGAACTGAACCTTTCCGAACCGCGTCTAGACGCGCCTGAAAGTCCCGCATTCCCGAAACCACACAAATGAAAAAAGCACTGCTCTTCCTCTATCTTTTGCCCGCGCTCTGTCTGGCCCAAACCGATTCCGGCACCATCCGCATTCTGGTGTCAGATGCCAGCGCCTCGCCCGTCCCAGAAGCCAAAGTAACGCTCACCAACGTCGCCACAGGCGTTATCACCACGCGCGATACGGGCGAAGAAGGCTACGCGATTTTCTCGCCCATCGTGCGCGGCGCTTATACGGCGCAGATCGCCAAGCCCGGCTTCCAGCAAACGCGCGTGACCGATCTTCTGCTCGATATCGATGAGCGCAAACTTGTGCGCGTGGTTCTGCAGTTGTCCGGCGTCACCGAAACCATCGATGTCTCCGCCGCCGCCGATATCGTGCAGTCCGAACAAGGCTCGCTCGGCCAGGTCATCCGCGGCAGCGTCGCGGTGGAGCTCCCGCTTGCCGCCCGCCGCTATACGGACCTTGCGCTGCTGGTTCCCGGCGCCACCGAGAGCACTGTGCTCACCACCACGCGCGGACCCGGCTGGTTCGTTGTGAACGGAAACTACCAGGCCCAGAACAACTTCATCATCGATGGCGTGGATAACAACCAGGGCACCACCAACGCCCAGGCGCTCTCCGCGCAAGTGGTCCAGCCCTCCCCCGATGCCATCAGCGAATTTAAGGTGCAGACCAACAGCTATTCCGCCGAGTTCGGACGCTCCGCCGGCGCCGCCATCAACCTGGTGATCAAAAGCGGCACCAACCAACCCCACGGTTCGGCCTGGTATTACAACCGCGACACCAGCCTGGCCGCCACGCCGTGGGCTAACAACCTGATTGGCGCGGGAAAGCCTGAAGTGAAATGGCACCAGTTCGGCGGCACCATCGGCGGGCCCATCCTGAAGAACAAACTGTTTTACTTTGCCGATTATGAAGGCTTCAAGCAAAGCTTCGCCAATGCCTTTCTGGTTACCGTTCCCACTGCCGCCGAACGCGCCGGGGTCTTCTACCGCGCCATTGTCGACCCCGATACCAAAATTCCGTACCCCAACAACACCATTCCCGCCTCCAGCTTTGACCCGCTGGGCAAGAAGCTCATCGATCTGTACCCCGCCCCGAATCAGCCCGGCACCATAGCCGCCAGCGGCCAGACCATCAACAACTATGGCGTCACGCGCCCCGGCACCGAAGACACCCACAAGAGCGATCTGAAGAGCGATTACAACCTCTCCCAGAAGGACATCTTCTCCTTCCGCTGGAGCCTCTTCCGCCAGAACATTTTCCGCGATGCCCTTTTTCCCGGGCCCGCCGATGGCGCGAACAACCAGGGCGGCCAGTTCAACAGCAATCACAGCTTTGGCGCCACCTGGACGCGCACGCTGACGCCGAATCTGATCAACGTGTTCCGCTTCGGCTACAACCGGACGTATGCGGCTTTCACCAACCCTTCTATCGATGGCCCCGGCGCGGCAGCGTTCGGCTTCAAGAACATCCCCGCCGAAGCTATCGCGAAAGGCAATGGCGGCATCCCGCAAATCAGCGTGAGTAACTACAATTCACTCGGCACGCGCAATTTCCGCCCGCAGTTTCAATCGCCCGAACTGTTCCAGGTGCTGGATTCCATCTCCATCGTGCGCGGCCCGCACACCATGCGCACCGGCTTTGAAACGCGCCAGAAGAACAACTTGTTTCAGGATCTGACGCGCACCGTACCCAATTACACCTTCGGCGGCCGCTTCACCGGCGAATCGCTGGCCGACCTGCTGACCGGCAACCTGCAGCAGTTCGACGCCAACACGCAAGTAAACGTGGAACAGCTTCAGAAAGCCTACGCCGGATACTTTCAGGACGATTGGAAAGTAAGCCCGTCGCTCACCCTCAACCTGGGTCTGCGCTACGAATACACCACGCCTTACTATGGCAAGAAGCCGGTTCAGAACATTAACTTCGATCCCAAAACGGGTCAGCTTGTATACCCGAAAGATTCCACCGATTATCTGGTCAATCCCGATCACGGCAACATCGGTCCACGCCTGGGCGCGGCCTGGCAGATTAAGCCTCAGAAGCTGGTACTGCGCGCAGGTTACGGCATGTTCTTTTCGGGCGAAGATATCTTCGGTTCCGATATCAACCTGCCACTGAATCCGCCACAGCTGATTCCAATCACGCTTGCGCAGATTGGCACCGGCCCTGCGCCATTCAAGCTTTCCGACCCAGTGCCGAACGGCATCTTTAGCAACTACAACACCAGCATCATTTCTCTGCGCGCCCGCGAAAAAGATTTCCACGCCGCGCGCGTCCAGCAGTTCAATGTGGCGCTGCAATATCTCCTGCCCTTGAATTCAACTTTCGAAGTCGCCTATGTGGGCAACCGCGGCAACAACCTGCAGTTCACATACGCGTTGAACCAGACCCCGTTCGGCGTGGATGGCAGCGTGCCCGCGAACCGCCCTTACCCGCAATGGACCCAGATCACCACAGGCGCCACACGCGGCCATTCCTGGTACAACTCACTGCAGCTCAAGCTGGAAAAGCAGATGTCGCGCGGCCTTTACACGCTCGCTTCCTACACCTACGCCAGCGCCATCGATGAGGCCGGTTCTTACGACGCCGGCACGCAGCCCCAGTACCTCGATAACCTCGCCGCCGAACGCGGGCCGCAAAGCCAGACCGCGCGCCATCGTTTCACGTGGACCAACGTGTATGTGCTTCCCATCGGCCGTGGCAACCGCTTTGGCGATCATTGGAATCGCATGGTGGACGGCTTCTTCGGCGGCTGGCAACTCTCGAACATCCTCACCACGCGCACCGGCCTGCCCATCAACGTGACGCTCGCCGCGACCGGTATCGATCCGGCCACCAACAAGGCCTATACATTCCTGAATCGCAATGGCGGCGGTCTGCGCCCCAATCGCGTGGGCACGGCCAACAGCGGCATCGATCCGAAGACCGATCGTCTGCACTTCCTCAGCACCAGCGCTTTCCAATTACAGGCGCTCAACACACCCGGCAACTCCCAGCGCAACGTGGCTCTAGGGCCCAAGCTCTTCAACGTCAACTTGAGCCTGGTCAAGCGCTTCACCGTCACCGAAGCGTCCGCTATCGACCTGCGCTTCGAAGCTTTCAACGCGTTCAACACCGTCAATTTCGCGAACCCCAACACAAACTTCGGCACCGCCGCCTTCGGCCAGATCACCAGCGCCGGTGACGCCCGCCAGGTGCAGGTAGCCGTGCGGTACCGTTTCTAAAGTGAAGCGAATCCACCTGCTCTGCGCGCTGGCCACATTCACCGTGTGCGCCTGCGCGCACCAGGCGATGGCGCCCAAGCGCGTTTTATCTCTCCAAGCCAACACAGCGCATGTGCAAGGCATCGATACCGACGGCATCCACATGTGGGTGACCTCAGTCGACCGTGCCGCGCGCAAAGGCTTCCTCCAGGAATTCGCCGTCGCCGAGGGAAAACTGGAGCGCACCATCGAGGTGCAGGATGGCGACCGCTACCACCCCGGCGGCATGGCAGCCGACGCCGATTCCCTCTGGATTCCGGTAGCCGAATACCGGGCCAAAAGCAGCGCCCTGATTGAGCGCCGCAACAAGCGCACGCTAGCGCTGGAATTCCAATTCGCCGTCCCCGATCACATCGGCTGCCTGGCGGTAACGCCCGGCCTGCTCATCGGCGGCAACTGGGACAGCCGCGATTTCTACATCTGGGACCACCAAGGCAACCTGAAACGTAAAGTCTCCAGCACATCGGGCAACTCCTATCAGGACTTGAAGCTCCGCGACGGCAAACTGGTATCCTCCGGCCTGCTGCCCGAGCACAAAGCCGCCATCGATTGGCTTGACCCAGTAACATTCACCTTGCTACATCGCTTACCGATGGGCCAGACCGACCGCAATCAGCCGCTAACTCGCGAAGGCATGACCATTTTCGGAAAGCAGATCTGGCTGTTGCCGGAAGATGGCAACAGCAGGTTGTTTGTATTTGACCTTCCGGCCACAACGGAGCCTTAAACGGAGCGCGGCCGATCTCTAGAAGAGACGGAGGCCATGTCCGGTTGCATCCAATTTGGGCCGCGAAAGATGCTGTGTTATCGCTCGGACCGTCGCCTGGAACCAGTGGTTCCGGCAAGCTTATGAGCACAACGAAGCAGGCCTAGCCTCCCTCGACCGGATCAGGGCTCTCAGTCCCGCTTAGCCCTCCGGTATACTGGCTGCGGAGGTGCCCCTATGCATCCCTTTCGTCTCATCGCGTATGCACTGGCCAGGCCGGCGCCCGTCGCCATCAGGAAACTTCTGCGAGCAAGCTGCGTAGTCACCGGTTTCTGAATCGCAATTTTATCCGATATTCGACCGCCGTGTGGGCCACAGCATCGAACCTCGCGTTCCGGCCGGGTATCCAGCTTGCGAATTTACGCCTCGATCACACCGGGTAACTAAAGTTTACAAAGCCTACGGCATAGGCTAATCTCAACCGTGCGATCCGCAGTTTTCTTTATTCTGGCCCTATTCGCTCCCGCTGCGTTCGGCTTTCATCCAGATTTCATGTTTGAACCGAACCGGGGCCAAGTTGGCCCTGATATTCGTTTTTTGGGACGCGGCGAAAACTATTCCGTCGCCTTTTCGGAAATTGGGGTCACCTTTGACGCCCGCTCCGGAGAGCCATTGGTTTTGCAATTTCCCGGCGCGGCGGCTTCCTCCAGCTGGGAAGCGCTTGACCCTTTACTTTCCACAAGCTCTTATTTTATTGGGAACAATTCCAAATATTGGCTTCGAAATATCGGCCATTCCCGGCGCTTGATTCGCAGGAATATCTACCCTGGAATCGATTTAGTATTTTATGGCAGCGGCGAACGAATTGAATACGATTTCATTCTCTCGCCCGGCGCCGATCCCGCGAAAATCCGCATTGGATGGCGGGGTGCGGACGCCGCCTTACTTACGGCAAGCGGCGATCTGGAACTGCGCCAGGGTGCCCGAACGCTTCTTTGCGGAAAGCCAAAGATCTTCGAAGAACACCCAAACGAACGCAGACCGGTTTCAGGCGGCTTTGTGTTGCAGAGCGCTCGCGGCGAGGCGCGGTTTTCGATTGGCCCACACAATGCCGGCCTCTCTTTGACGATCGATCCAACTATCGACGCAGTCGCTTTTTTGGGCGGCACGGGTACCGATCGGGTCACGGCTTCGCTTGGCGGCTTAATAGCCGGTGTCACAGATTCAGAAGGCCTGCACGGTTTCGGCGGCAGAGCGAGCGGCACCGATATTTTCTTTTGGGATGGAAATTCTTACACGCTGTTGGGCGGCAGCGGCGACGACGAGCCTACGTCGGTTGCTTTTTCCAAAAACAACTTCGTTCTGGCGGGGTGGACTTCGTCTCACGACTTTCCCTTGACCGGCCGTCAAAGCTTGCAGCCGAATTTCGGTGGAGGACGGACAGATGGCTTCATTCTGGTGAACCCGAATAGTAATTTCGGTACCAGCACTTATCTGGGAGGAAGCGGCGACGACCGCATTCTGGCTGTCTCTGCCGATTTTTCCCGCGAGTCCTTCACCAATCATGACTTGGGCCCTTACATAGTAGCCGGCGAGACTACGTCCACGGACTTTCCAGTTCTTCTTCCCCTTCAGGCGGCCTTGGCCGGCGGGAAAGATGGTTTCCTGACACGCGTGTCGTCAAGCGGGGTCATCGTGGAGAGTACTTATTGGGGCGGCTCCGGCGACGATTCGATTCTGGCTCTGGACACAACGGCCTCCGCTTGTTGGCTGGCCGGACGGACAAATTCGACTGACCTCCGCACATTCAATCCGTTGCAGGCACAATCCGGCGGCTTGTCCGACGCGTTTTTAGCCAGGCTGGATCTAACTTCTGTTCCGGCCACAGTTTCGTTCTCCACTTACTACGGCGGTTCCGGCGACGATGAAATTACCGCGCTCAAGATAGGCCTCGATTCCTGGATCTGGACCGGGGGCAATACAACATCTCCGGACCTGCCACTTGTGCTGCCCACGCAGAAATCGCTTGCGGGCGATACCGATGTTTGGCTTGCGCGATTCGATCCGTCGCGGCTTACTCCCTCGTTCGTTACTTACTTCGGCGGCTCCGGCCATGACCAACTGACTGCGTTGGCGCATGACGGAAATGGAGAGCTGTACGCGGCCGGCTACACCAACTCCTCCGATTTTCCCTTGCTCGATCCGTTTCAGGGTCAGCCGGGCGGCGGTGACGATGGGTTCGTCGCACGTTTCGATAGCGCTGGGCAGTTCCAGATGTCGACATTTGCCGGCGGTGCGGGGAACGACCGCCTGCGCGCGCTGAGCATCGACCGGCAAGGCACCGTCAGCGTTTTCGGTGAAACCGATTCCACCTCACTGGCTATAGTGGTGACTCCCTCCGATTTGACGAAGCCGGTGAACGCCGGCAAGACCGACGGCATGCTCGTCCGCTTTCACCAGGACGGGATTTACTCGGCGCCGCTTACCCTGGGTGAAAATCTGACGGCGGATTTTCCAGTGATTCTTGCCGGACAGGGCAACGTGGGGCTTCCGATCACGGTGCGCTCAGCCGACCCCACACGACTTACCGTCAATGGCGGAGCTTTCAGTACCGCGGAAAAGTTTCAATTAGCGGCCCTGGCGGCGGATGGCATGGTGGATCTGCTGGTTTCCGCGCCGGGTTTGCCGCCGCGCCATGTACCGGTCACTCTTCGGCCTTCCTATTTTGTGAATGCGAATGCAGCGTCAGTTCCGGTGCAAATCAGCCAATCGGTCTATATCGATTTTCCCTTTGCCACGACAAATCCGGCCACGGGCGAACTTATATTTCAGATGGTTCGTGCGGGGTTCGATCCTGGGGTGACCTTCCTTTCGAAGGACACAGATGTCTTATCTGTCCAAGCTAGTTACAATGCGTCCTCGCAGGCCGTGACCGCAAATTTGCGCGGGTTGAGCTCGGGAACGGCTTCGGTTTCGATCGTATCTCCTTCGTTTGCGGTGCGGGGCCCACGAGAGTTGCGCGTCGCGGTCGTTCCCCCAGGCGGCGCGATCCTGAAACCGCTCGATATCGCCGTCGGTCAGGCACTGGAAACTTCGCTGCCGTTGCCGCTCGCTCCCGGTTCGCCATTTCCTTCCAGCCCCTTTCAGGTGACGTTCACCAGCGAGGACCCTTCCCGGCTTCTCTTGAGCGCTTCCCCGGCGCTGATGGGCTCAGCCGTTTTGAATTTTCAGTATTCGCCAACCAACTCCAATGCGCCGTCGATCTGGGTGCAAGGCCGCGCAGCATCCGGCACGGTGCGCATCCGGGTCGATGTTGCGGGTAACGATCCGGTCTATGTGAACGTTGCCCTAACTCCTTCCATCATCGGCATTGCCACGCCAACGGAAGCATTGAATGCCTATACATCGGTGGTTTATCACAACCCAGAAAATAAGAACGTCTCGCTGAATCTTTGGTCTACGCGTACCGTGTTCGCCGTGGTGGCACAAATCGCGGGAAACGCCCCGCCCGGATTCATTGTCAGGGCTCAACTGCCCGGTCCGGAAAGCAAAGCCCCATTCCGTCTGCTTTCGTCGGACGCTTCTGTCGTAGCGCTGAATGGCGCCATCTCCTTCGACCTGTCGCAAGGCAATTCCTTCGCGCTATTTACGCCTGTGCTGACCGGCGTTGGCCTTGCCACACTCAGCGTTGCCGCTGATGGCTATGCCAGCGCGCCTCCCTTGCAAGTGACAGTTCTCCCGCGCAATCTTCCACTCTCGGTTACGGATTTGACGCTCGGCAAAGGCCTGCAGACCCTCGTTCGACTGGACCTGGTTTTCGATTTTCCGAACGATGTGAAATTTACTGTCACCAGTTCAGATCCGGCGCGTGTGCTGGTGAGTTCCAGTCAATCGGACGAAAGCGTAAGTGTTAGTTTTCGCGACGGATTTTATGTTTCAGCACTAGCGGGCACCGGGGATGTACCACTTACGATTCAGGCACCCGGTTTCGTACCTGGAACTCTGCTGGTTCATCTTGCTCCACTTACCTTCCGGTTGAGCCCGGCATCCACCAGAAACGAGATAGGGGAGCACCCTCTTGTTGGGATTTTTTGGTACTATCCGGGCTATGTTCCGAGTTTCGCCCAAACTCTCTTACGCGCGAATACCACTTACACCTTTACCGTGACGGTTGCGGATACGTCTATCCTTCAAGTCGAATCCCGCAACGTTACATTATCGGGACAGTTCGGCAACCCTACCTTCACCGGGCTCAGAGCGGGAACAACCACGGTGAGTTTGCAATCGACTTCGGCGGGGGCAGTGGTAGATCCCCAGTTCGCAACCGCGATTGTTACCGTCGTGCCACGCACTTTTGCTTTTCAAACAGCTACGCTGGTGTTGGGCAAAGACCTGCAGCGGCTTCTTCCCGGCTTCGCCTACCCGGCTAACCAGGGCGGCTTCAACCTGCGGAGCCTCGACCCCACTCGCGTGTTGCTTTCAAAGGATCCAGGTCTGCCCGGAACAGCTACCGTCAGCGGCATCCCAAACGACCTAATCTATGTTCAGGCGCTGGCCGGTTCCGGCGACGTCGCCATTCTGGCAAGCGTGCCCGGCTACAATGACACCTCACTGACAGTGCGTCTGGTTCCGACGGCCATCGGTTTCGTCGACGGTTTATCCAATTCCGCGGTTAGGCTGGGAAGCGTGGGCAGCGTGCTGTCGTTGCGAGTTGCGCCGGTTGCTATCGATCCGGTTTCCGGCAATCCAATTCCGCTGGCTCGCACTTCGTTCCGGCCTGACCTGGATCCGTTCGAAGTAAGCCTTACCTCAAGCAATGGGGCAGTGGGACGATTGCTGTCCCCCATCGCATTCATCGGCGGCCTGGTGGAGAACACTACCCAATTTCGTGCCGATGCGAACGGCAGCACTGAACTCTCGGTGGTGGTACCGAAGGGTTTTGCCGATGGCGGCGTGGCTCTTCGCAAGACTGTTTCGATCTCGCAGCCGCGGCTTTCCATCGGCGGCATTACGCTCGGTAAAGATATGCAATATGGCTATCAGGTAAATGTATTGGGCGATGTAACAGGCACATCGCTCCCGGCTTTTACCGTTTCCAGTTCAGACCCTTCGCGGCTTCTGGTGTCTAACTCTCCAACGGCAATTGGCGCGGCGTCGGCCACCGTGGTGAGAGGGTCTGTATTTTATGCGCAGGCGCTCTCTGCGGCGGGCGATGTGACGGTAACCGTTAGCGCGGCCGGCTTCGATGCGGCGAGTGCGAACGTTCACCTGGAGCCGTCATATTTCTCTCTTAACTACGGCAACTCCGGCCAATCCCCAGGGACAACGGTTACTTACGGAACCACTTTTAGGACGGTCGTTTTCTTGACGCACGCCTCCTCCGTTAACCCATCCGACAAGTTTCTGCGGCCGGGCGTTGGCCGCGTGACGATTCCGATTAACTCCTCGAACCCATCTATTGTTCCGGCGGTGCCGCCCATTATTTTTCCCGAAGGGACCAGCCAGATGTTCGTAACATTTTTCGGCGCGAATGTTGGAACGGCGACACTTAGCATCGACACGCCAGCCGGTTTTGGGTCCGCTCCGGAAGCGAACCGGACTTATAACGTCAAGGTGAGTTTGCGCAACTTCGACCTCCGGTTCCTCAGCGTTGGCAAAGACAGGTCGGCTTCAATAACGCTTTACTTTTCTCCTCCGCTGGAACAGCCCGTTCAAGTTCATCTCATTTCTGGCGATCCCCGCCTGGCGACTCTTTCCACTGACCCGCTGGTTGCGGGTTCGGCGGAACTTCTACTCAATCTGATTCCAGGGTCAAATTCTAAGCCGGTATATGTGTTCGGCATGGCTGACAGCGGAACAACCAGCGTCTCTCTTACCGGCATTGGGTTTGAACCTGCTACCGTGACGGTAGAACTGACCCCAAGTGGATTCATCTTTCCTTCGGTAAATGAAACAACCATCGCAAAAGGTAAATCGGCGACTGTTCAAATTGCAACATCGAACAATCAACCGGTTCGCGGTGGCGCTGGGCCGGTTACTGTTGCCATTGTCAATTCCAACCCGGCGGTGGCGCACGCGGCGCCCGCGATCTTTAATCCGGGAATGTCATCCCTCGCTCTCACACTAACTGCGGACACACCCGGCGTCACGCTTCTGACTATCGTCGATAACGGCGGGAATACCCTACTAGCCAGAATGCTTATCACCGTCACACCCTAACCTATGCTGCAGCGATTCGCTCTTCTCCTTTGGGCGCCGGTGCTTGCCGGCGCCGCCAAGTCGCCTTTTCACGATTTGTTTTTTGAGCCCAATTACGGTCAGGCTGACTCTCATGTCCGGTACTTGGCGCGCGCCCACGGGGCAGATTTGGCATGGACGGATGACGGCGTCCTCATGCGCTTCGGCGGCGCAAGTTCCACTGGCGCGACCTTACGATTTCCTGGCAGCAAGGCTTCAGCCAAGTTAGAGCCGCTGGATGAAACGCCGGACCGAACTTCTTACTTCATCGGGGGTGAAGCCACTCACTACGCCCGCAATGTGCCCCACTTCCGGCGCCTGGCCGTGCGCGGTCTATATCGGGGTATCGATCTGATTTTTTACGGCCGTGGCGGCAATCTGGAATACGATTTCGTGGTGGCTCCAGGCGCGGACCCGGCGTTGATCCGAATGGCTGTGGATGCGCCCGCGAGTTTGTCTTTCAACCCGGCCGGCGATTTGAAGATTGTAACTGATTCATCGTCTTTCGAACTGAAACGGCCCGACGTCTATCAGAGTCCCGCCACCACCGTCAGAGCCGCCTACAAACTGGATGAGAAACGCCAAATTCAATTCACCGTGGGAAGTTACAACCGCAAGCGTCCGTTGATCATCGATCCGATACTGAGCTTCGCGTCTTATATCGGAGGGGAGAACGAAGACTCTGTAGTGGCGCTAACGGCTGTCGGTGACATTGTTGGTGTCACTAACTCTCTTTCGTTTGGCGCGAACACCGTTCGGCGTGGGAAAGATATCTTTGCCATGGTGCCGAATCAATATGGTCCCGGTAGCCAACTGTTGATTTTCGGCGGTTCCGGCGACGACGTTCCCACCTGCGCCGCTGCCGATTACAACACACTGGTGGTGGGCGGCTGGACCGATTCCAAAGATTTCGTGGGCGCATTGGCGCGCGGAGGGAAAGACGGATTTTTAATGGCGGTGGATCGCCGTCGCCAATCCAACTTCGCCGTCTCGATTGTGGGGGGTAGCGGGGATGACAGCGTAAACGCTCTCTGGGGTGTAGGCAACACAATTTTCGCTGGTGAAACGGGCTCACCCAACCTCACCCTTCCATCCGGCGAAGCGATGGTGACGCATTTGGCTGGAGGCACGGACGCATTCGTTGGCCGCGCGTCGACGGGAACAGGCTCTTTGAATATCTACGATCTGGCATATTTCGGCGGTTCTGGGAACGACCGCGCCAACGCGGTCGCCGCGGATTATTCCGGCCAGATTGTGATTGCCGGAAAAACGAGTTCGCCTGACCTGCCACTACAAGACGCTCTCTCCAGCCAACTCAGCGGTCCTTCGGATGCTTTCCTGTCGCGGTTCGCTCCGTGGAAACAGGGAGCGGCTCCCACCGTGGAATTTTCCACTTATTTCGGCGGCTCGGGCGAGGACGAAATTCGTGGCATCGCGCTGTCTTCCTCGATAACGGCGAACGCGGTCTTTTTCGCAGGCACCACCAGCTCAAGAGACCTGAAGCTGGCGAACCCGGCTCAGTTTGTTTACGGCGGAGGAGACAGCGATGCTTTTGCCGGGCGGTTAGACTTAGACGCGCGGCAACTGGTTTTCAGCACATACATTGGCGGCTCAGGAAACGAAGAAGGAAACGCGATTGCCAATGGCGGACTTTTTCCTGCGTACAACCCGCTTCTTTCTCCTGCCGTAACAGGTTCCACCACGTCTGCCGACTTACCCGTTCTAAATGCCTCACAGAAGCAACTCGCAGGTCCTCAGGATGCGTTCCTTGCCGCCTTCGATCGAAACGGCGCTCTGCAGTTACTCACATATTTTGGCGGATCCGGTTCAGAACGCGGTCTGGCGGTCGCCATTTCAGCGGATAACATCGCTACAATCGGCGGGGAAACAAGTTCGACGGATTTGCCGCTGCCCGTTCGAAATCCTGTGCCCAGCGCTCCTTCGGGCGTTACGGATGGGTTCGTTGCGGGCATTCCCTTGACGGCTTTTGAAATTCTTGGAGACCTTTCCGGTTACTGGACAGGTAAGGACCTTCTTGTGGCAGGTTATGTTTATCTATCAGGCGACGTTCCCGCCAATGCGCAAGTTACTGTAACCAGTTCCGACCCTTCGTTAGTTCAGGTTGCCTTTGACAACACGCGATCTGGAGCGGCCAGTGTCTCAGTACCCGTGGTGGCGCTGACTCGTCCCACCGCGTACTTTTACATAATCGGGTTGGCCAATAGCGGCGAAGTAACGTTAACCGTGTCGCTACAAGGGTTTGGATCCCGGCAGGTCCGCGTCCGCCTGGCGCCACCTGTCGTTCAGATCTCAACCAACGCCCGAAAGATTGTGTATCCGGGAGAGACTGTCTCAATCCAGGCGGCAGAGGGCGTAGTGGACGATCAAGGTGTGTTTCATTCTGGCATTCCACGCATGGGCGCGCCGGAGATCGAAATCCATCTTTCGGCATCCAATCCCGCTCTCGGGCAGTTCTACGAATCCCATTACGTCCTCGGCGATCCGCGATTCAGCAGCAGTTTAAGTTTCACGGCCCTGATTGCTGGCGAGGAGACGATCACAGCTACTTCCTCCGGGCCGCCCGTCCTGAATGCCTCCGGGTTCACCTTTACAATCGCGGAACCCCGATACACTCTGGCGGATTTTACGATGGGCAGACATTTGAACCGTTTTCTATCGTTGCGCTTCGATTACCGGGTCACGGATACCTCCGAACGCTTCACAATCACCAGCGACGATCCGGCACGTTTATGTCTTGTGTCGGGCAACGATTGTGCGGGCTCGGTGATCGTACAGGCGGCAAATCCGTCATTCACCGTGCGCGCCTTGGCTGAGTCGGGCGTCGCACATCTTCACTACTCAAATGCTCGATTGGGAGACGGAATCGCAACGGTACAGTTAGCCCGGGCCAGTATTCACAGTTACTCCACGGCGGCTACTTTATCACCCGGAGATAGCTATATTGGGTCGCTGTACTATGCGGTGGGAAACACCACTTTTTCCCAATCTGCCCTAGAGCCGGCTTATCTGCAACAATTAGTTGCCACTTCCGCCGACCCAAACATTGCCACGGCCTTTATCACTCCCCAAGGGCCACTATTAACGGCGGTCTCGCCGGGCCAGACTGTGGCGACAGTTAGTGCGCCAGATTTTGACGGCTCAGCTTCGGTTGCGCTAACAGTGACGCCTCGTTCGCTAAGCTTCGCGGCCTACACACCCTTCAACAACGGGACCGTAGCCATCGGCAAAGATCTTCAAACGTATGGCGCCCTCCACCTACCGGTTGCCGGAACGGCTCGGGTTACCAGCTCAGATCCTTCGCGATTATTGGTTTCCCTTGATTCCAACCGGTCCGGAACCGGGCAACTTACGACAGATGGCAGCTTCTATCTGCAGGCTCTTACCGATAGCGGGGCCGCGACCGTTACGGTGACTGCTGCCGGCTTCCCAGACCTGCTGATTCCCGTCGTGTTTGTGCCTTCTGGATTCGCTTGGAGCGATGGTGCCTTCGCGGTGACATCTTTCACCACCACCGATCTTTCACTAACGACTTATGCCCTCGATCCTGGGAAAGGATTTCCCTTAGCCGCTCAGCCGCTGAGGCCGGGCTTTACTGCCGCGCCCAGCATAGCCACCTCCGATCCGTCCGTCGGCACATTCAAAGTCAGACCCGGTTCGGGCAGCCTGCCGTTTACGGCGGGCGCGTCCGGCTCCACGGTTCTTACGTTGACGCAACCGAATGGCATGAGCGCGCCATCCCTCAGAAGTTCAACGCGAATCATTGTAAACCCAGCGCTGATAAGCGGAAACGCGCCGTCCTTCTTGGGTCGGGATCTTCAAACCGTGTTCACCCCGACTTTGCAAAGCCAGCAGAAACTTCCCATCACGGTCAGCTCCGGCGACACCTCCCGCCTACTGGTGTCGAACAGCGCGACTGCTATGGGAACGGAACGAGTGGACACCACGACTACCGCCCTTGTCTATCTACAGGGGTTGGCGGCCGATGGTACGGCGGAGCTTCGCGTCTCTGGCGCCGGACTGGAAGACACTGTTTTTCCTGTTACTCTCACGTCCTCCGGTGTCGAGCTTAAGGCCGGTAACTTTCCGCAGCCACCGCCTATCACGCTAAACACGTTTTCACCCGACCTAACGCTACAAGCATCGCTCTTTGCGAATGGACCATTGAACAATGCGAGCGGCGCTGCGTTCAGCCTGCGCCCCGGAGTTGCTCCGCTAGCGGTACCGGTCAGCAGTTCGCAACCGAAAGTTCTTCGCCCTTCCGTGCCGGCCGTGACCTTCAACCCAGGCAGCGCCGACCCGCTAGAGTTCACTGTAAGCCCGCAATCGGAGGGTTCAGCCGTTATCGGCCTTTCCCCTCCACCTCCGTTTCATGCGGATTCCCGGCGCGAACAGTTGGCTGTCAAAATCACTTTGCCCTCCTTCACGCCGAAGCCGGTAACTGTGGGAAAGGATTTCGAGGTGCAAGCTAGCCTCGAAGTGCCAGGCATTACTCTCCCTTCCACCATCATCGTTACTCTTTCTTCGAACGATCCTTCGCGTGTTCTGCTTTCCACTCGCGCGGATCAGTTAGGTCAGCCGCGTATTTCTGTCGCACTCGCCCCAAATTCCAACAACGTGTATTTTGTGCACGGGGTGGCATTGGGGCAGGCGGCAATCACCGCCTCGGCCACGGGGTTCGCCGATACGCTGTTTGGCGTAGACGTCGTACAGCCTAAGTTGTTCCTCGGCGGTCCGCAAACAGCGATTGTCGGATCGGACAATCGTGCGCTCCTCGATTTTTACGGACAGGCTCTGCGTCCTGGCGTTGCTCTGTCCATCAACCTGCGTTCCAGCAACCCGGCTGTGGCTACCGTGGTTTCCCCTGTTTCAGTTGCGGGCAGTGCCCATGTGGCGTCGGCGGCAATCACCTCAATCAGTCCAGGGGTTACTACAATCTCCGCCGATCTACCCGATGGCTGGCTGGCAAATACAGGAGCGACGTCATTCGTGTTGGCTGTTCGTCTGCCCGCTATTCCCATCGATAACTTCAGCGATCAGATCACAATCGGAAAAGATCTTCAATCCACTTCCACACTCTTTCAGACGTCTGAGACACCCATCACCATCACTATCGCTTCCGCCGATGCGTCTCGAGTCTCAATCTCAAGAGATGCCATGGCGGCAGGTCAAGGCACGGTAACCTTTACGATGCCACCGTTCAGCCAGACGCCAATATACATTCAGGCACTGAGCGATACGGGAACAGTCGCGCTCACCTATTCCATCCCGGGATTCAATGCGCAACAGCAACTAGTTACTCTCGCTCCCGCAGCGATTGCATTCACTTCCACCTTACTCAACACAACTAAGGGAACAGTAACGACCGTTCATTTATCGGCTGCTCCCGCGACGCCGCAGGGGGTGGCGGGTGGCTTAGGGTCACAGGGGTTGCGCGGTGGGCTTCCACCTTTGAGTGTTGCGGTTACCAGCAGTCAGCCATCGGTAGGTACCGTGAAAAGCCCAGCCGTTTTCAACGCCGGCGATTCGTCCAGCACTCTGAACTTTTCACCTTTAACCCCAGGAACTACGAATCTGACGATTACACCACCCCTGGGTTTCGTCCGCCCGCCCACGAATGGTACTCTGATTATCTCGGTAAATTAGTTCGTTAGCGAACTCACCATCGGAAGCCGCCGCTTCCCCACTTACGTCCACAGTTGGTGCCTGCGCGGTAACTATTCCGGGGAATCGGGCAATTATCCGCGGTTGATTGACGCCGTTGGCAGAGCAAAGGCTTGACACGGGCACAGCTCGAAGTGGTCACATCGCTGGTGACCATACCTCTGGATGTGGTTTGCGAACTGCCGCGGTCCGGCCTTGACCGCATTAGCATTTCCCTGCATAGTCTCGACACGGACAGGTATTTCCAGCTGTACGGAGGAGGTTCGCTTAGCTCGTTCCATCGCCGCCTGGCTATTCTGACGGAAGCTTGCAACCGGGAAGCACCTTCCGCGACCGTTGACTTCGCCATGGTGACGATGCAATCGAACCTGGCCGAGCTTACGGCCATTGTGTCCCAGGCGGGAGCACGTTCCGTTTCCGTACATCCAGTTATCGTTCGAGAAAGTGTGCCGGGCGCGTTCGAACAGGAAGTGGATTGTGCTGGGCTCACCAGGGGGACATTCTGGATCGATCTGAATCGCGGTATTGAAGCCGCCCGGAAACAAACCCCTGCCGTCCAGATTACGGTCGCGCGGCCGGTGGAGCCTGGTAAGTCGTGGCATTCAGGTGGACTCGTGTCGTAACGATACAGGCGACGCTATGGAGTTTTGTGTCGACTCGCCGCTGGGGCCTCGCGACACGATAGGCCGATTCGTAGCGACTAAGCAGGTTCGCTGCTCACCCTGGAGGCGTGGTCTGAGCGCCGGCGTTCGCGAGCTCGGCTTCGCGCTGTTCACCGCGTTTTTTGCCGATGAGCACAGCATGCCCTGGCTGAAGTAGATATTCCGACGGCGACTTACATCGTCGTAAGCGGCTCGAACCGTGCCGACTATGCGTCGCTAGCGGCGAAATACCCGGCTTACCGTTTCTTGTTTGTAAGCAAGCCCCTTGGCTTCGGCGCGGCTATCAGGTTTGGGTTACGGCATGTTCGTTCGGGCTGGCCATACCTGCTAAATAGCGATGCGTTCCTGGATCGGAGCGCGATTCAGGCCGTACTCCGGCTGCGTGCACCGGGCGTGTTTTCACTTGCGTCTCATATCAGGATGCTGAGTGCGACAAGCGAAAGCGAAAGCGAAACGAACCGAACAGGAATTCAGCTTGTAAGTGGAGTGGCGCATCTTATTGAACTGGACGGGAACACAACAACTCCGGTGGAGCATGCTTACTCGGTTGGCGGCTCCTCTTTGTTTCAGACAAAGTGGCTGCGCCTGTTTGCCAATCTGGCAGCCTGCTACGACCCGTTCTATTGGGAAGATGTGGAATGGGGAGGGTGCGCCAAAGCGGCCGGGCTGCAAAATGTTTTTGTGCCTGATTCCCTTGCGGCACACGCGGGGAAAAGTACGATTCGACGTTTCTATCGGGATGACGAAGTAGCGCGCGTCTTCGAGCGAAACTGAAAAGCATGCGCGTTTTGGGCTAAAGCATTTCCGAAAGCGGCCGATAGTACCTGTAATGGGTAGACTTCCATTTTCGTTGAGATGTTGAGCGCATCGTGACCCTTGCCGGAGCTGTGTCGCGGGCCGCGCCTTGGTGTGCCCTGGTGGCGATCACGTTCGTTATTGCCGCGATGCCGGGCCAGCTGCCGGGTCAGACTTCTTCCGCTCTGGCTAGCGTGAGCGCTGTCAGGAAACTGACAGCCGAAGAAGCACGTCAGGCGCGGCCCGTCCGAGTGAACGGCACCGTTACCGATCTTTCTGGCTTTAAAAATTCTTTCTTTTTGCAAGATTCCACGGCAGGTATTTCGGTGGATCGCACAGACAGCGCCGATGTGAAAGTGGGCGACGAGGTGGAAGTAACAGGCGTTAGTAACGCTGGTGCATTCGCGCCTGTGATCCTGGCCTCTCATGTCCGCGTTGTGGGTCATGGTCCACTGCCGCCGGCGCGGAAGGTGAAGTACAGCGATACGTTCGGCGGCCGGGAAGACAGTCAACGAATCGAAGTGGAAGGCGTGGTGCATTCGGCCCGTTTCTCGAACCTGTTTGGGCACGACATCTTGCTTCTGAATGTGGAACTTGGCGGGGGCGAGATTACCGCTATGCTCCAGAATTTCGTGGGGATCGACGCCAACCGCCTGATCGATTCCACGCTGCGGGTTCGCGGCGTGTGCTCCACATCGTTCAATCAGAAACGGCAATTCGTGGGCCTGGCCATGTTTGTGCCGGACCCTGGACACATCGATGTAGTCCAGGCCGCGAATGTTGACCCCTTCGCTATCGCGGCGACGCCCCTTGGGAACATACTCCAGTTCGGTCAGGCGCCCCACCGTGTGAAAGTCGCCGGCTATGTGACTTATCAGATTCCGGGGCAAGCGCTCTATCTACAGGATGGTCGCGATGGCATTCGCATTCAGAGTTCGTCGACGGAAACGATTACAGCCGGCGCCAGAGTGGAAGCGGTAGGCTTTCCCGCGGCGGGGGACTATGCGCCCGTTCTAAAGGACGGCATCTTCCGAAATGCCGGCCCTGCGAGCCCCATCATACCCCTACGAATCAATACTCGTGACGTGATTGTCAATAAGGGAGGTTTCTTCCAGGTTCCTTACGATGGACAACTGGTTCAGGTGCAGGGCGTGATCGCTGAAACCTATGTGCAAAGGGGTCAGCGTGTTCTCATCGTTCGCCAGAACACAGATGTTTTCGAGGCCACTCTCCCGTTGCCGCAGGCGGAAGCTTCCAGCCTTGAAGCCGATAGCCTTGTGCTGCTTACAGGAATCTGCGTGGTGCACACGGCCGCAGATTCCGACCGCAATCCGCTCTCTTTCGAAATATTGTTGCGGTCATCGAAAGACATTCAAATTCTAGAGCACGCTTCGTGGTTTACGCCCACTCACGCCCGCTGGGCTGTGTTTGTGCTGGTTCTTTTACTTCTGTTCCTGACCGGGTGGCTGGTGGCGGTCCGGCGGGAGCACAGCCTGCGCCTTCTGACGGTAACCGACCCGCTGACCGGACTTTACAACCGCAGAGGCTTTTTCATGTTGGCCGAACGCCAATGGCAATCCGCGCTCCGGAGCAAGGAATCGGTCCTGCTGTTCTATATCGACGTGGATTGCTTCAAGGAAATCAACGATGCGCACGGCCACCAACAAGGCGATCTGGCGCTTTTGGCGGTGGCTGGCGTGCTCCGGGAATGTTTCCGGAAAACGGACATCATTGCGCGTGTGGGTGGCGATGAATTCGCGGTGATGGCCACCGAAGATTACGCGAATTCCCGTGCGCTGCTGGAAGGCAGGCTTTCGAAAGCGCTAAGGCAAAACAATGAGAAACGCGGCGGCCCCTTACAACTTGCGTTAAGTATTGGAGTACTCCAGTGCAACAACACGATGGAAGCACTCTGCATTGAAGACCTTGTGGCCCAGGCGGACGAGCTGATGTATCTGGAAAAGCGCAGCCATCACTTCGCGCTTGCCGGAAGCGCCGAGCAGACTCGAAGCCTGGCGCAAGGCAAACCGATGACGTTGTCTTCAAGTTGACAAGTTCTTCATCCCACGCTCACTTACTTTTGCAGCACGGAGAGAGGCCGAGGAACGGAGCGACGGCTACGGCTTGGTCTGTCAGATCCTCTCGCGTGTGGCCAATGTCAGGATTTTCAGCAAGATGCTGGCAGGCTGACCCGTACCTTGCGCGCCGCCTCATCCTAAGTGCGGTTTGCTCTCATGCACGGCTTCGTCACGCTCCAATTGAGCAAAAAACTCGGCGCCGTCAATCCCCTCATCGCGATTAAGAGACTCCAAACCCTGGGCAATCTTCCCGTGAAGTTCCAGCTTGCGAATTTCTGCCAAGTCATCCCGGTCAGCGAGGAGACGGAGGGCGTCGTGCACAACTCCACTGGCAGATCCATAGCGGCCACTTTGAACGCGGCTTTGCACCAGCAGTGTCAATTTTTGATGTTGCCAGAATCGTAGGCCACGAATTAAAATCGCAACTTAGCAACAAACTCAAAATCTCTAGGGTGCCCCGCACTTGTGATGGTTCCAAACGCGGCGCTGCCGAAAGAGCCGTTGGGGTCGTTCAGCGGAGGCGTGTTGCTAACGTTAAAAGCTTCGGCGCGGAATTCCAGATTCAGGCGCTCTGTGATGGCGAAAGTCTTGCCGATCATCAGGTCCGCATTCTGCAATCCGGGGCCTCGCACGGGGTTGCGTGAGCTGTTGCCGATGGCGTATTGGCCGGCGGCGGTGAATGCCGCTTTGTTGAACCACGTGGAAGCGCTTCGACCGTTAAAGGCGTTCGGGTTGGTCAAACGGTTCGGTCTTTGCACCGCGTAGCCAAATGCTGACAGAGTGTTCGTGGCCTGCGTTACCGGTACGGCGTCGCCAGACTGAACGCGCACCAGGCCGGCGATCTGCCAGCCGCTAATCTTCCACCAACGTGGAACCTGATACACCCATCCGGCGGAGAAAACGCGCGGGATATCGCCGCTTGAAACATCGCGTTCCAGCTCTCGATTGAACGCGTCCGCCGCGCCGATGGTGGTAAGAGTTGGGCCGGTGAAGATGGTCTGCGAAAAGTAAGTGGAGGCGGTATCGATCAGCTTTGAAAAAGTATAGGCGAAGCTGAACGTAAGGCCTTTGGCGAAACGCTTCTCCAGCTTTGCCTGCACCGCTTCGTACTCCGAATCGCCCACGTTGTCGCGGAAGAGCGCCACATTGGTGAAGCGCGGAAACGCACGCAGAAGCTGCTGCTGAGCGATGGTGGGTTGGCCCAGCGATGAAGAACTCGAAATCTGGCCGAAGTAAGGGTTGGGAACCCGCGCCGTGAGAGCAGAGCCTAGCGCCAGGGAGGCTGCGGGCAGTTGATTCAGGTTCGATTCCGGCAGACCCAGGTGCGTGTTCTTCGAACCGAGATAGCCCACCTCAAAATTTAAATCGCGCCCAAACGTTTTCTGCACGGTCAGGTTCCACTGCTGCGAATATCCGGAGCCAACTTTCCTATCCACGCCGAACACGCCCTGTCCCAGGCCTGAATTTGGGTTGGGCGCGGAGACCTGCACGGCTGGTCCATTCGAAAGCTGAAAGGCGGGGTTGATATTGTCTAGCGATTGCTGCCCCACGGTCTGCACAAAAGGAAATTGAGGGAGAGTGAAAGGAGTGGTGATCCCCGTCTGTTCGAACCACACCAGGCCATAGCCGGAACGAATTACAAGCGAATCCGCGGCCCGGTACGCCAGCCCCGCGCGCGGGCCGAAATTGCAGCCCTCCAACTCACGCGCGGTATGGGGAAAATCCAGAAGCTGAGTCTTTAGGTTGAAAATCGCGGTCCGATTGTTCTTCTCTGTTGAGGGAAAGTTCAGCGTGTAGCGTGTGCCCAAGTTGAGCGTGAGCCGACCCGAAACCTTCCAGTCATCGCCCACAAAAAACTCTGCAACGTGGGCTCGCGGCTGCAGCACCTTGTTCTGGATGTCGATACTGAACGCGTTCACCTGCCCCAGCAGGAGAGAAGCGAATGCGTTGCCACCCGAACCTGTCGAACTATTCGAGCCGGTAGTTGTAAAGGCATAGGAGCCGGTGGGGTTCGCGGGGTTCACGATGTCGAGAGCTTCCCGCCTGACGTCTGTACCCAGCTTGATCGTGTGCCGTCCGCGAACCAGTGAAAGCGTGTCCAGATACTCCGTAACACTGGTGTTGAAGTTGGTATTGGCGGCGGTGGTGGGGCCGATTTGCTGATAGCCAGTGACCGTGAAAATGGGCAGCGTTAAAGGGAAGGCGCTCACCGGTGCACCGGGGATGGAAATGCCGCCGTTCTGCAGCGAACTCTGATTCACGGAGCGGCGCGTGTACCCGAAGCGGGCCTGGTTCAGCGTGCCCGGCGCAAGCGCCCAATCGTATTCTGAGGCAACGCTGTCTCCGCGAGTGATAGCGTGGCCGGTAACGCCGGACGTAAGGTTGCCGCTGCCTTCGGGCAGAAAGGTGACCGGATTATCGTCATCGCGAAGATGCGCGTAACGCACAAAGGCGAGGTGCCTGGAATTGAAGACCTGATCGATGCGGCCATCGAACTGATCCTGACTATCCGGCTCCACCGCTGTTCGTATGAAGTTGTTGGCTCCGGCGGCGTTCGGCAACGGATAATGCTGCAGAACTTGCAAGGCCAGCGGGTCGATGCGGCTTGCTGGAATGGTATTGCCGGGAAAGGCCGTGCGCGGCGAAGTCGCTGGATCGTAAACCAGGGTGCTGAACACGCCGTTGCGTTGCGGCAGCGTGGGCACAACGCTCTGCCGCGTAAGGCCGGTGCGCAAACGCGTGCCTTGCCAATCCGCGAAGAAGAACGTCTTGTTGGTCAGGATGGGTCCACCAAGAGTCACGCCGTATTGGTTTCTACGGAACTCCGGCTTTGCACCTGCGGGTGCGAAATAGTTACGCGCATTTAAATCTTCGTTGCGGAAAAACTCGAACGCCGTTCCATGCAACCGGTTCGTTCCGGATTTGCCGATGACCATCACCGTGCCCCCGTTAGACCGGCCGTATTCCGGAGAGTATGCATTGATGTTGAGCTTGAATTCTTCAACCGCATCGATGATGGGATAAAATGCCACTTGCCCCGGTTCCGGCTGCAACACGCTAATGCCGTCGTACAAATATTCGTTGGTGCGCGGCCTGCTGCCGTTGATGCGCGGCAGCAGCGAGCCGCCTCCGGGCAGCGCGACGCCGGGTGAGAGCGCGATAAGCGGAACAAAGTTTCGCCCGTCGAGCGGCAGCGTTTCCACCTGCGTTCGGCTGACGTGAAAGCTCACCGCACCGCTTGCGGTTTCGAGTAGGGAAGCTTCCGCATTCACCTCTACCGATTGCGCCGGCTGACCCAGTTCCATTTGCACATCGAGCCGTGTCTGATCTGAAATGCGCAGCCCGATACCGGTTTGCCGGTACGAACGAAAGCCCGTTCTTTCGATTGTGAGGATGTATCGACCGGCAGCCAGACCAAGCAAATGATACTCGCCTTTCGCGTCAGAGTAGACAGTGAACCGCGCTGCGGTGGCTTCGTCTTCGCCGGTGACTTTGGCCCCGGCGATGCCCAGACGCGCCGGATCTTGGATGGCGCCGAACAGCTCCGCCTTCCCTGCTTGCGAAAAGCAGGGCCAGGAACACAGGAAGACCAGCGAGATCGCCAACAGAACCTGGAACGGGCGCATGTCTTGTAAGGATACCAATGACAATCTTACGAGACAAAGCTGTGCGGCGCTTTCGCCACCCAAATAGAATGGAGACTATCGTATATGCCCGATCTGGAAAACGGCATCGAAACCAAACTCGGTGAGCTGCGCTTGAAACGCGGCCTCTCCGCCATCGGCCTGGCGGCGGCCATCGGCGTGAGCCGCCAGACCATCTATGCGATGGAAGCGGGCACGTTCGTTCCCAATACGGCAGTGGCACTGCGGTTGGCGAAGGCGCTCGATGCGACCGTGGAGGAATTGTTTGCTCTCTCCGGCGTGGCGCCAGCGCCGGCGCTGCATTCCGAACAGGTGATGCTGTTGCCGGATTCGGCACTGCCTCAGGCTGGGCAGGCTGTCCAGCTTTGCCGCGTGAACAGGAAGCTGATTGCCTCCACGCCTTCCATGATTCCGTGGCACTTTCCCGCGGCTGACGCGGTGGTGTCCTCAAACCCGGAACGATTCGACAGTGCCCAGGTTCAGGTGTTCCAGACAGGGGACTTTTCGAACCGCATCTTGGTGGCTGGATGCGACCCAGGCATATCCGTACTCTCCCGCCATGTACAGGCTGCCGGCGTTGAGCTTGTCCTTGCACACCGCAATAGTTCTCAATCCCTGGCGCTGCTCAAGCAGGGATGCGTGCACATTGCGGGTACTCATCTGAAAGATGAAGCCAGCGGTGAATCGAATCTCCAGGAGATCGGAAACCTGTTCCCGAAACGTTCGGTGGCGGCCATTACGTTCGCGGTTTGGGAAGAAGGAATTGTGAGCGCGAAGGGCAATCCGAAGAACATAAAAGGCGTCGCCGATTTCGCCAGAAAAGATGTGGCTATCGTGAACAGGGAGGCGGGGTCCGGCAGCCGGGCGTTGCTCGATGCCCGATTGAAGCAGGCCGGCGTCGACAGGCGGCGGGTACAAGGCTACAATCGGCTGGCTTCCGGGCATCTCTCGGCGGCGTGGGAAGTGAGCGCCGGCTTAGCGGATTGTTGTATCGCAACGCAAGCCGCGGCCCGTATGTTTGGGTTGAGTTTCCTGCCACTCGCAACGGAGCGCTATGACCTGGCGATCCGGAAGCAGCATTTGGAACTGCCCAAAATACAGCACTTGTTCGACATCCTTAGCCGGTCAGGCCTGCGTCGCGAGTTGGAAGGCCTTGGCGGTTACGACATGAGCGCGAGCGGCAAGCGAGTGCTGTGAACTTACTTGCGCGTCTTCACCAGGCAAATATACGGATTTGAAGTTCGCTGTTTGATAAAACCGGATGGCGTTAAACGCACGATGGTTTGCCGAATGGAATTGCCTTCGTTGCCGCCAACGGTTAACGCGTAACCACCGCTGGCATCTTCGCCGATTTCGATGACGATGGCCGAATGCGAGGCATAGTCGGTGTTGCCGGCCGCAAATTGAAAATCGTGGCGGGTACCGTTGCGATTGTTCTGGATGATGTCGCCTATGTCTGGCTGCTCAGCCGATATCTGGACGCCGTGGAAGACGCCGATGCCGGCGCTCGCATTCTGAATGGCTTGGTTTACAAAGACAGAATGCTGCGCGGAAAACTTGAATTCCACAGGTAGCGCGCCGGCCTTCTTCACACACCAGGAAACAAAAACCGCTGACCAGGGAACGCTGACGCAACTGGTAAACGGCAGCCCCAAATCGTTCCAGTAACGCTTGATCTGCTTGCAGAGTATTGGATCGGCCTCATCCAGCAAATGAAACGTGGCGTGCTGATCCTCGGCCACTCCGGCAAGCTTCCTTGTAAACATCGTTGCGCTCATTCAAGTACCTCATTCGGTTTTGTGCCCGCATGAAGATAAGCGCGAGATTCAATGAAAAAGGGCCACTCAACGGTTCACTCGGTACACCTGCAGGCCAGGGCCATCCTCCCCGCTCTGCCCGTGGACGGTGAAAAGCTGTTGCAGCGAAGGGACGTAGACGGACGTCTTGCCTTTCATGGTTCCGAAGCGCGATTCGGAAACGTAGCCGCCCCCTTCCTGTTCCGCGTAAATGCAAAGGCCTTCTTCGCCAGTGACAAAGAGGCGCGCGTGCGCGGGGTCGAAAGATATGCTGGCCGCATTCTGAAGGCAATCGAGAGACTGGACAAGCTTCCCGGTTTGCGTGTCGACGATCAGCAACTTTCCGGGCCGGCTGCTTGCGACAAAGAGCCGCTGACGCGCGGCATCGAACGCCATGGCGGCGCTGAAGGCAATGCCTGGGAAGTTCCACTCCTTCTGCACTGCTCCGCGGGCAAGCGAGACTACGGCGACGCGGCCTGCACCCATCTGGTTGACGTAGAGCCGATTCGCATCGTGATCGATGGCCATGGAAGCCATGCCGCCGAATCCGACAGGCATGGCGCCCACCTGCTTCAAGCTCTCACTCGAAATCACGCTGAGCGAAGTTCCCGACGCAATGTAAAAGCGGCGTGAAGGTGCATCGTACACGCCAGCACCGGCGCCTTCGGGAAGAGCGATGCGCTTCACCACATTCAACGTTCGCGCATCCAGCACAAGGCAGGCGGCGCCCGCCGGATCGGCTACCAGAAGCATGTTGCTCTGCGCATCGAAGGCGAGTGCGCCGGGGGCATGCGCTAGCTTCGCGGTGCTCGTGTGCTCGCCGGCGAAGGTCAACACTTCAATGGAACGATTGCCCTCGGCGGCCAGGAAGAGACGGCCCTGTTGCGGGTCGACTGCGAAGTGGCCGAAGCTGCCCGCGATGCCGGGAAGCGGCGTTTGCACAACCATGGAAACGGGCGAGCGAACGATGGACCCGCCTGTGAAAATGTCCGGCAGGGCGGGAAGCTGCCTTTGCAATTCATCGCGAATGAGGAAAGCCTGCTTGAGCGCTATATCGGGATCGCTGGTGAACGTTTCGCGAATTACAATCACCACCATGCCCAGCGGATTGCCAAGCGCGTCAGAGATGGGGACGCCCATATCGAAAGCGCCCTTGGGGGTGCGGCGGCGGGAAGGCTTGCCGGTGGCGATCACGCCGGTATCGAGGTCAGCGGAAACTTTGCCCACTTTGCCGGGCTTGCTGCAGGCAATGTTCAGGCTTTCGGTGAGCCCTGGAGGAGTCACATGCAGGCCGATGGTCTGCATCTCGGGGTGCCTCGCCATCAGGGCATCGATCAGCGCCTGCGCGCGCGGAGCCCGTACGGTCTGAGCTTCGGAGGCGCCGCAGAACATCACGATGGCGAGCATGGAGACTTTGAACATCTGGCCATCTTAGTATTGAAAGCCGCCATGTTTGGGTCGCGCTGCGAACCATAACGAAATTGAGACGCCACTGTAACACTGGGATGCTGCAATCGGCAGGTGCGACATAGCTCTTGGGTTTTCCTCATCTTTCTGACGCCTGCGCTCCTGATGAGCCAGACCGATCATGCCGTTTTGACAGGCACCGTTTCCGATGCCAGTGGAGCGGCGGTAGCCAATGCGGAAGTAACCGTTTCATCGGCATCGACGGGGCTCACCAGAAAAGCCGTGACCACGGCCGCAGGTTCTTACACAATTTCGGCGCTTCCCATTGGAACGTACACCGCTTCGATCGCCGCGCCCGGATTCGCCAATACGGAAGTGGAGCCGTTCGAACTGCAGGTGGGGCAGACGCGCACGCTTGACGCGAAGTTGGCCGTCACCGGTGTGCAGAGCAAGGTGGAGGTGCGGGCCGATGCGCCGCTGGTGCAGAGCTCGGCGGCGGTGGGCGGCGTGATTGCCGGCGAACAGATTCAGAACCTTCCGGTAAACGGTCGCAACTGGGCGGGGCTGATGGCGCTGGTGCCTGGCGCGATCGATTCCGGCGTGGGCGATCAGAAGAGCGTGCGCTTCGCGGGCCGGGCGACCGATGACAACAACTATCGCATCGATGGCGTGGACGCGACGGGCATTCAGAACCAGGGGCAGAGGACCAGTACGCGGCTGCAGATTTCCACCGAAGCGATTGCAGAGTTTCGCGCCACCAGCGCACTTTATACTGCGGAGACGGGCGGCTCAGCGGGTGGGCAGGTGGAAGTGGTCTCAAAGACAGGCAGCAATGCGGTGCATGGCAGCGTGTTCGAGTTTCTGCGTAACGATATCTTCGACGCGCGATCCTTCGATTCGCGCAGCACGACGCTGCCGCCGTTCCGGCTGAATCAATTTGGCGGAAGCGTTGGCGGGGCCATTCTGCGCAACAAGTCATTTTTCTTTCTGAACTATGAAGGCTTCCGGCAGGTGCTGGGGCAGACGCTGACGGGGGTGGTGCCGAGCCCTGCGTATCGCGCGGCGGCGTTGCAGAAATCTCCCGCGCTGAAGCCGATTCTGGACGCCTATCCAGTGGGCACCGCGAGTACGGCCGATCCGAACGTTTACACGCGCTTCGGCAACGGGCGGCAAACCGCGAGCGAGGACGCCGGCCTGTTCCGCGTCGATCATCGGTTCAGCGAGAAGACCACCGCGTTCGTGCGTTTCAATATGGATAGCGGCGTTGCCGATTCGCCTTTGGGCGGCAATGGATTTCTGAGCGACCGTTTGGGCACCACGATTAAGCCCTACAACGCCATCGCCAGCGTGCAGCGTGTCTTCTCTTCGAACGCCATCAATGACGTAAAGGTGGGCTTCAACCGCTCTGACTTTCTGACGCGGAATGAGAGCGTGTTGCCGTTCGCGGTGACCGTGCCATCGTTCAGCACGCTGAACAATTCTATTCAGAAGATTGCGGTATCGAACTCCTATTCGTTTCTGGACAACGCGGCATTCGTGCGGGGACGGCATACTTTGAAAGCCGGCGTGGAAATTCGGCGGGTGCAAATCAATCAATCCGCGACGGCGACTCCAGACCTTACCGTAGCTTATGCCGGCGCTGCCGATTTCGCGAACAATGTGGTCTCGTCGGCTGTACTAAACGCGGCCGTGCCGATTACCGGATTGCGCAAGACGTCGGCCTTCGGCTATGTGCAGGACGAGTTCAAATTGCGTCCCAACCTGATACTGAATCTTGGCTTACGGTATGAATTTTTCAATGTGTTCCACGAAGTGAATGCGCACGCCGTGGTGTTCGATCCGAAATCGTGCGCGGCGGGATTCTGTCCTGTGGGTTCGGATTTTTACTTTCCCGATCTGGGCGATTTTGCTCCGCGCGTATCCGTTGCATGGTCGCCTGAGGCAATGAAGGGCAAGACCGTAATTCGCTCCGGCTACGGCATTTATTATGGCGAGGCGCAACTGGGCGATTTGAATGCGCCGGTGAACAATATCGCGACGCGGCAGGCACTGACCAACGCCACCACGCCGGGTTTGAGTTTCCCTGTGGATGGATTCTTGGCGGCGGCGACGAACAGCCTGACGCCTCGTGGATTAGACCGGCACCGGAAGAATCAGAACGTGCAATCGTGGGGGCTCTCGGTTCAGCAGGAAGTGTGGCGTGACAACGTAATTGAAGTGGGCTACCTGGGCACGAAGGGCACCCATCTGTTTACGCGGTCCGATGTGAACGCCGTGAACCCGGCGACCGGCACGCGGCAGTTCCCGGCTTTGGGTTTGGTGGATTACAAGACCAGCGATTCGAACAGCACCTTCCATGCGCTGCAGTTATCGCTCAGGCGCAACTTCTCGCGAGGCTTTCTGGTCTCCGCCAACTATCAGTGGGCGCACTCGATCAATGATGGCGCAGTGGGCGGCGGCGAGGCGCTGGCTGCTGAGAACATCAACTGCAGGGCTTGCGAACGCGGGTCGAGCGATCAGGACATACGCCAGGTGTTTACAGCGAGCGCGGTGTGGGACTTGCCCGTGGGGCGGGGCCACACGTTCTTCAGATCTACCGGAGGATTTTTGGGCACGCTGCTGAGCGGGTGGGAACTGAGCGGACTGGGTACAGCCAGGACGGGGCGGCCGGTGAACATTCTGGTCACGCGAAAGGCGACCGATCTGCCTGACCAGAACAACGCGAACCAAAGGCCCGATCGCGTGGCGAATGTGCCGCAGAATCCGGGGCACCCGGTGGTGAGCAACTGGCTGAACGCGGGTGCCTACGCAGTGCCGGCAAAAGGCACCTGGGGCAACCTGGGCAAGAACACGGCGCGCGGCCCCGGGCTATGGCAGATGGATCCGGCGCTCACGAAACGGACCAGACTCAGCGAGCGGTTCACGCTCGATTTCCGCGCCGAAGTGTTCAACGTTTTCAACCGCGCCCAGTATGGCGACCCCGTGAACAACATTTCGAATACCGTGCAGTTCGGACAGATTATCGCGCCAGTGAACACGACTGCGACAGGCAGCGGAACTCCGCGGCAGATTCAGTTGATGCTGAGGCTGGAATTTTAATCATGACGCGACGAACGCTGTTAGCAGGCTTGGGCGCGGCGCTTGGCGGTACCGCGCGGGGAGCGATGGAGACGAAGGCTGAACTGTTCCCCATCGATGTGGAAGGCCGCTGGGGCTATATGGACGCGCGCGGAAAAGTGGTTCACTCGCCCCGGTACGAAGGGGCAGGAATCTTTTCTGAAGGATTAGCGCCGGTGAAGCAGGGCGGCAAATTCGGCTATATCGATGCGAAGGCCGGGATGGCGATCACGGCGCGTTTCGATGAGGCACGCAACTTCAATGGCGGCATGTCACCCGCACGCGAAGGCAAGTTGTGGGGCTTTATCGATCACAAGGGCGCGTATGCGATTGAGCCGCGTTTTGAGTTCGCGCGCAGTTTCAAAGAAGACACCGCGCGGGTGACGGAGAACGGGAAATCCGGCTTTATCGACCGCAAAGGCAATTACCTTTTCGAGCCGAAGTATGAATTCGTGGAAGGTTTTGGCGAGGGCCTGGGGCCGGTGCAAGTGGGCAAGCTGTGGGGCTATGTCGACCGTGCAGGCAAGATGGCGATTGAGCCGCAATTCGATTTCGCGCACAGCTTCGGCGAGGGACTGGCGGACGTGCGGCTGAGAGATAAGTGGGGCTATATCGATAAGAGCGGGCGATTCGCGATTCAACCCCGCTTCGCGGGCACGGGGGAAATGAATGACGGGCTGGCGCCGGCGCGCGAAGGTGGCCTGTGGGGCTTCATCGATAAGAACGGTAAGTTTGCCATTGAGCAGCAGTTCACCGAAGCTGCCCACTTTGACAATGGACTCGCGGCCGTGCGGCGTGAGAAGAAGATGGCGTACATCGATAGGAAGGGCGTGGTGCGCTGGTCCGCATAGGCTAGCCTGCGGCCTCAGAGAGCTTGCGAATATGCTCCAGCACGCGTGTGTGGATTCGATGCACCACCGCGTCCGACCATAGCCGCCAGTAGGCTGCGGGAAAGAGCCCGTGCTGATACCAGGAGGTTCCGGCGACAAGGGTACGGCCCCCGGGAAGCGCGGTCAATTCGAACTGGCCTTGCCTCGAAATGTAATAACCATCCAGATGCTTCGGGTAGATGGGGCCGTACAATCCGTGCTCGATCATAGCGGGAGGTGTATCAGTCACCACGAAGCGAAGCAGATGGGGCTCATCCCAAACGGATACGCGCTCGCGCACCGTACCGGTAGACAGGTCGCAGTCTCTAGCCGAACCCTGGCCGCTGCCTTCGATGCGCGTTCGAAGGGGATAGGCTACTCCGGTGCGAAAGTACCAATTGGGCTCATCCGCGATATCGGGGAATGCTACGACGTTTTTCCACACGCGCTCCGGTGGCGCATTAACCACCATGCTGGTGGTAACTGAATAGAGCGGCGGTGTTGCGTGGGTATCGAAGAACATGCTTACCGGCATCAGCAGCATCATGGCGGTTGTATTCCGGCCCTTCAGGAACGTTTTGAAGCTATAGGCCATCATGCTTCCGCCGATGGAGAGGGCGACCACGATTGGCAATGCCATCAACACGCAAATCCACCCTTCCGCGCCCAACAACAGAAACAGCGCACACCCGACGGCGCCTGTAATGGCACCTACCCCTGAAGCACTACCGGCGCCAGCGGGATTGAATATCCAGTTGGCGAGTGCTCCGGCCATGACGGGCAGAATGAAGAAAAGTGTCCAACCGTACACGCCATGACCTGCTAGGTAGAGTGCCGCTGCTAACGTCCCGCCGAGGAAGGCGATGCTCAGCAAGAGCTTTAGAGCTGGGTTTTTGAACATGTTCAATTCAGTGTGCTCCCTGCGCGGTCCGAATGTCAACTAGTTTCTGAACGTGTTCAATTTTGGTGGACGCCGGAGATGACCGGCTAAGAAAACCGCCGGAAAAACGAAGTGAAGATGGCCGGCAGCATCGATGGTTTGGACGCCGTCGGAACTACCCACATACAGAGTACCCGCGGCGTTGACGGCAATGTCATAGACCTGCAGCACAGGATGGCAGGACGTAAAATTGCGCGAGAGTGGCTGGCCCGTTGTCACCGCTAAAACCGGAATTGCCGGTGCCGGCATACGCGTTGATGAGGGAGAGCTGTTTGTCAAGCGCGGCGGAAGCGCAAGCCATCAGCAGAATGATTTTTGATCGACATGGTGTTTCTCCTTAGTTATGGAGGCGGCGAAGCGAAGCTCACAAGGAGACGCGCTCATCACCGGCTCTCGCTTCAATAGCGGGAACAACAACCGGAATAGCTCAGACTTTTTGAAGTGGTCACTGCTTGATGACGCTGCCGTCGCGCTTGCGCACTTCGCCCCAACCGCCGTTCAGTTGCTGGCGTTCGCCGCGTTCACCAGCGCCGAAGGGGAATTTAGCAGCTTCCTTTTCGTTCACTTCAATGCCCCAGCCGGGAGCTTCGTTCGCGTAGAGATAGCCGTCCTTCATTACCGGGCAGCCGCTGAACACAGATTGCGCCGCGGGGCTGAAGGGCGAGTATTCCTGCACTCCGAAACTGGTGCTTACCAGGTCCAGCGTGACGTTCGCGGCATGGCCCACCGGAGACACATCGCCCGGCCCGTGCCATGCTGTTTTCACGCCCATCAACTCGCACATGATGGCCACTTTGCGGCACGGCGTGAAGCCACCGGCCTGGCTGACGTGAATGCGAATGTAATCGATCAGGCGCTCAGCGATGAGCGGCGTCCATTCGTGCGGGCTGTTGAAGAGTTCGCCCATGGCGATGGGCGTGGCGCACTGTTGCCGGATCTGGCGGAAGTATTCGATGTCTTCGGGCGACAGCACGTCTTCCAGGAAGAAAAGTTTAAACTTTTCCAGGTCCTTCGCGAATTGGACTGCCTGGCGCGGCGTGACGCGTTCGTGCGCGTCATGCAGAAGCTCTACTTCAAAGCCCAATTGTTTCCGGACTTCTTCGAACATGGATACTACGCGGCGTGTATAGAACGCCGGTTCGAACACAGGCCCTGCGCGCAGACCCCTCATCATGGCCACTTTGGCGCCGGTGCCATAGGCCGCGAAGCCTGGCACTCCCACTTGCGCGCGCACATGGCGGAAGCCGCGCTCCTGCCACTTGCGGATGTTGTCCACTACTTCGGCAGGCTCGGCGCCATCGGCGTGGCCGTAACAATCGGCCGCTTCGCGCGTTTTGCCGCCCACCAGGTCATACACGGGCATTCCGGCCTGCCGGCCTTTGATGTCCCACAAGGCCTGGTCCACGCCGCTGATGGCATTGTTCAGAACGGGCCCGTTTTTCCAATACGAACTGTCGTAACAACTCTGCCAGATGTCTTCGATGCGGTCAGTGGTTTTGCCCAGCAGGAACGGTTTCAGGTAGCGCTCCACGGCGGGCTTGACCAGATCCGCGCGCTGCGTGAAAGTCGCGCAGCCGTAGCCATGCAGGCCGTCCTGATCCGTGGTGATCTTGACGACCGAAAGGCGCAATCCCGAAGGCGCCGTTTCGATGCATTGCACATCTTCGATCTTGGGCGCGGGCATGCCCTTGGCGGCTTGCGCGGCCTTGGGGCTGACGGTGACTGCCGCGGCAGCGCCTCCGGACAAAGCCATCTTCAGAAGATTTCTGCGGTTCATCGTTCGGTCCTTTCTCCTTCGCCGATCAGGTTGCGCAAGCGACCCAGTTCTTTTGAAAGTTTGCGGTCGCGCTGTACCAGATAGAAAATATATCCGATTACGATCAACCATGCGGCGGTCAGGCCGTAAAACAGAAACATGAAATTACGTGCTTCAACCATTTATGCCTCCACCAGCGCCAGGCGCCGCAGCGATTCTATCTCGCGCTGCACGTGTTCGCTACGCAACCGTACCAGCACCAGCGCCGTGCCGATCATTAAGAGAGCAATGAAATTATAAAGAAGCGCCATGGCCATGGCGTGGGGCAGTCCGCCGGTTTCGAGCACCGGGCCCGGATGCTGCGTGCGCCACCAGCGGATGGAGAACCAGACGATGGGCACGTCGCAAAACGCAAAGATGGAGAGCACGGCGGAGAGCGTGCCGCGCTGCGTGGGGTCGGTGATGGCGGGCCGCATAATCATGTAGCCCAGATACAACAGCACGCAGACGAACATGGAGGTGATGCGATAATCCCACGTCCACCAGATGCCCCAAATGTTGCGGCCCCAGATGCTGCCGGTGACAAGATTCACGATGGCAAAAACGACGCCTACTTCCGTGGACGCGACGGCGACGGCATCCGCTTTGAAGCTCTTAAAGGCAAGGAACGCCACGCTGCAGATTAGCGCGACGAAGAAGAATGTGAACGCGATGATGGCGGCGGGCACGTGGAAGAAGATGATGCGGTAGATGGCGCCCTGATTGGCCTCATCCGGCAGCACCAGAAAGATGTTGTACATGTTGGCGACCAGCGCCAGCGCACCCAGCAGGCCGAGAACGTAAATGAATTTTTCGCGCATATTTCCCTCCGTTTTTATCCCACTAACACGATATCAATCAAACTGACGGCCAGCGCCGTGTAAATGATGTTGAAGCCTACCAGCAGGCGTAGCCAAGTGATGTTGTCGCCTGAAAATGTTTGGCCGTCCAGCAGATTGCCGGTAAGCACCATGGAGGCAATCAGCGCCGGAACCAGCGTGGGATAGATGAGCAGCGGCAGCATCACTTCGCGCAATTGCACGTTGACGGTAAGGGCACTGAAGGAAACGCCGACGACAACCAACGCCCATGTACCGAGCAGGATGACCGGGATGAGCGTCCACACCAGCGTGACACCGTAAAAGATGGCGAACACCGGTAGCGATATGAGCTCTACGACCAGCATCATCGCCATGCTGGAGACCGCCTTGCCGAGGAAGAGCGCCCAGCCGGGGACGGGCGCGGCGATCAAAGCTTCCAGCGCATCGTTCTGCAATTCGCGCGCGAAGGTGCGGTTCAGAATCAGGGTGCCCGAGAAGGCGAAGACAATCCAGAGCAGGCCGCCGGCGATGGCGTGGGTCTCTTCACCGGTGGGCTCAAAGGCAAAGCTCAAGATGAGCAGAATGACCAGCGCGAACGATACCGCTGCGTTGGTGGCTTCTTTCGAACGCAACTCGCTACGCAGGTCTTTGCGCGCGATGGCGAGAGCCGCTGCCACGCCGCTCACCGCGGTTTACCCTTCGCCATAACGCGCGTAGAGCCAGGAGGGATCGTCCAGCATTTCCTGCGTGCGGGTGCCGGCGTGCGCCACGCGGCCGTTCTTCAGCAGCACCACATCGCTGGCGAGTTCGAGAGCCTCGCGTAGTTGATGGGTGGACATGATGACCGAGGCCCCACGCGCGCGCGCATCGCGCAACAGGCTTTGCAGCAGGGCGATGGCGCGATCGTCAAGCGAGGTGAACGGCTCATCGAGCACCAGCAATTCAGGCTCATGCAGGAAAGCTCGGGCTATGGCGAGGCGCTGGCGCATGCCGCGGCTGAATTCACGCGCGAGACCTTCGCGGACACGTAGCAGGCCAACGCGTTCGAGCCATACGGGGATGGCTGCGCGATCGACACCATAGAGCGTCGCGAAAACGCGGAGATTCTCTTCGGCGGAAAGCTCATCCCAGACGGCGATGCCGTGGCCGAGATAACCTACTTTGGCGCGAGCGGTTAAATCGCGAGGCGCAGAACCGGCGATGGTGACCGTGCCTTTGGCAGGTTTTGAAAAGCCGGCCAGGATGCGGAGGAGCGTGGTCTTACCCGCGCCATTGCGGCCCAGAAGAGCTAAGCAGGCGCCGCGAGGGACAGTGAGTGAGACATCGCGCAGCGCGGGAAAATCGCCAAAGTACTTCCAGACGCGGTCAACGGCGACCACTTTTTGCCTTTGCCGCAGGGGACTCTTCGACGCCTGCGCGGTAGAGCATGGCGAAGCCCACGGCCAGCATGCCGACCACGATGACGAGCACCCATTTCACGCTATCGAGCGCGCCGGAAAAGCCCAGCTTGGGGTCGCTGGAACCATAGAGCTTCGGCATGATTTGCGCGATCTGGCTGCCGCCGCCGGATTCGGAAGGATCGGCGGTGTCACTATTCTGGCCGCGCAGAACGCCGGTGCCGGCGACGTCCATCTTGAACTCGGCGGCCTCAGTGCTGTAGATGGTGGCCTTCATGGGACCTTCGCCCATGTTCTGTAGACCGGCGCCGGCAAGGCTCACGCCAGGGGGCACGATGACGCGCGTGGGGCCGCCTTTATAGTAAATTTTCGAAGCGAACTCGCCCGGACTCTTGAACGGCATGGCGTAGCTGAGGTCGACGCGCGATTCGCCCGGCTTGATGGGGAAATCTACTTTGAAGACATCGGGCGTCGCGGTCTTTTCGGGCGCGCGACGAATGGGCATACCCTGTGGGGCAAGCACATTGACCGTGACCTGACCTTGCGCGGCGGGCGGGAGGTAGAACTTCAGTGTGCCGTTCTCGGGATCGTTAAATGTAGTGTTGCCGTCATTGTTCCAGACGTAGCTTTCACTCACGGTCATGCGGCCATCGGGCTGTGGCTCCAGCAGCATCATGTGCTGATCCACGCGGGCGGAGCCAGGCTTGGGCAGGGCGCGGTAGACCTTGATTTCGATGCCGGAAGAAGGTGTGCCCGGCGGCACCATGCGGTTATAAGTGACGCCATCGAAGGCTGCTTGCAACAGGCGCGGACCGGGGACGTCTTTGGTGAGAGTGAATTTGCCGGCGGCATCCGTTTTCACGGATTCGAGCGATTCCGGGCCGTTCGCGCCTACGCGAAACATGGTGACGGTGGCGCCGGCCTGCGGCTTACCCGTGGTGCCATTTGTGACCAAGCCATCAATGGGGGCGGCAGCGAGGTTGATCGCAAATAGTGAAAACGCAAAAACGAACCCAATTTTGTTATGTGTCATGCTTTCATGGGTTTCCCGCATTCGCCGCAAAACTTCAGGTCTTGCGCAAAGGCCGCTCCGCAATGCGGGCAGGCGGAATTGCGCACGGCGGGCTTGGCGGCTTGGGGGACGCTTTTCACTTTTACAGGCTGCGCCTGGCCTTGCGCTACCTTTTCGACTTCGGCCAACACGCGAGCTAGTTCTTTCTGCAGATCGGTCTTCGAACGCTGGTAATCGTCATCGGACATTTTACCCAGGCGATATTCGAATTGCAGATCGCGCAGGTTTTCATAGATGGAAGCTTTGCGTTCGTCCAGATGAGCGAAGGGGGAAACGGGGGGCGTGACGGGCAGGTCCTTAGGACGGATGAAGAGCAGGAATGCCATCACGACGGCGGACATGGCCACCGCGAGCGCAATCACCATTTGTTCATCTCGCGGTCGATTTCATCGCGATATTTGTCGAGCGAAGGGTCCTGCGCGACGGCGGGTACAAGTTGCTTGGAACGTTGGCTGCGGCGGACGAAATAGAAGATTCCCAGGATGCCGAGCACGATAACGAGCGTGGGCGTGAGCCAGAAGAAAGAGCTCGGGTCGGCCAGATAGACTTTTTCGCCGAACTCTTTTTTATAGACATCGATGATGGACGAATCGGACATGCCCGCGGCTTGCATTTTGTAAATTCGGGCCTTGGCCGGCACGCAGAAGCCGCAGCCTTTTTTGGCCATGGGGCAGGAAACGCTCTCCTTGCAGCCGCCGCACTGGCAGGCAATGTGGGCGCCCACGCGCTCCACATCGCTGCTTTCAATTTGCGGAGTCTGCCCGATGGCAACCGCCGCGAGACAAACACTCAGCAGACTAGTTTTCAATCGCAACGGGTGTCTCCGCCATTCCCACAACTTGTGTGCGCGCGTATTGCCGGGCCACTTTGCTGGGCACCAGCGCAATGAGCGTGCCGAAGATCAGCACCAGGGTACCAATCCAGATCCAACTCACCAGGGGGAAGATGTAAGCCTGTAAGGTAACGCTTTTTCCGGGTTCGGCGGAGGCGAAATTAATATAGAGATCCTCATCGAGCCGGTTGCGCAACGCCACGTGGCCCAAGCCCTGTTGCGCGGCTTTGTAATAGCGCCGTTCGGGCTCCATTTCACCGATGGAGCTGCCGTTCTTGGTGACCGCGAGCACGGCGGAATCCCATTTGTAATTCGGATTTTCGCCCTGATTCAACTTCGCGACAGTCATCTTATATTTGCCCAGTTCGAAGCTGCCGCCCACGGGGATTTCGGCTGTGACATTGCGGTTGAATGCCGAACCGGTCCAGCCTACGAACATCAGAACAATACCCATGTGTACCAGATAGCCGCCATAACGGCGCGTGTTGCGATGCGTAAGTTCGACAACAGCATGCGCGAAGTTGATGTGGTTCTTTTGCCCGATGGCGATCGAGCCTCGGAAAAATTCCGAGACGATGGTGGAGGCAACGAACAGACAGAAGCCGAACGAAATGAGCGCCCAATAGTTGTGGACGCCGGCGGCGAAAAGGCCGATGGCTAGCGCGCAGGCCAGCACGCCGGGGACGAGAAAGTTACGCCGCAAACTTTCAACGGACGTGCGCCGCCATGCAAAGAGGGGACCGACGCCGGTAAGGAAGAGCAGCCCGAGCCCGATGGGGATCATGAGGCGGTTGAACCAGGGCGCATCGAGCGAAATTTTTTCGTTGGTGACCGCTTCTGAAATCACCGGGAAAAGCGTGCCCCAAAGCACGGCGAAGCAGCTTGCCAGCAGCAACAGATTGTTAAAGAGAAAGCTGGATTCGCGCGAGACCACGCTCTCCAGTTCGCTTTCGCTTTTCAGGTAATCCAGGCGGTCGAGGATGAGATAGATGGTGCCCGCGATGCCGAGCGCGAGGAAACCGACGAAATATTTCCCGATGGGCGATTCGGCGAAGGCGTGAACGGAGCTCACCACGCCAGAGCGCGTGAGAAACGTGCCGAAGATGCAGAGGAAGAACGTGGTGGCGATGAGCGCCATGTTCCACACTTTCATCATGCCTTTCTTTTCCTGCATCATCACGGAGTGCAGGAAGGCGGTGCCGGCCAGCCAGGGGAGCAGCGAGGCATTTTCGACGGGATCCCACATCCAATAGCCGCCCCAGCCCAGCGCGTCGAACGCCCAGGCCGAACCCAGCATGATGCCGCAGCTTTGAAAGAGCCACGCGACGATGGACCAGCGGCGCGTCGTGTGAATCCAGGTATCGCCGGGCTGGCGCGCAATCAGCGATGCGATGGCGAAGGCGAAAGGCACGGCAAAACCTACATAGCCCAGGTACAACATGGGCGGATGGATAGCCATGGCGTAATACTGCAACTGCGGATTCAGGCCCAGCCCATCGGCGACGGACGTGACGACTTTATCGACGGCCAGCATCTGGAAGGGGCTGGCGAGGAACGTATTCAGCAGCAGAAAGAAGCACTGCACGGTGGCCATGATGGCCACCACATACGGCATAATTTCGCGCAGCTTGTGGCGGTTGGTGAAGACAACCACCGCGCTATATGTGGAAAGAATCCAGCTCCAGAACAGCAGCGACCCTTCCTGACCGCCCCACCACGCGGTGTATTTGTACAGCGTGGGCATGTCGCGATTCGAATGACCGGCGACGTAGGCAAAGCGGAAATCGCTGACCATCAGCGCGTAGACCAGAATGCCGGACGCGGCGGTTACCAGGAACCAGACGGCATAGACCGCGCGCGCGCCGCTCAGCACCAGATACGGACGATGCCTGAGCTTTCCCACAACGCTCGCCACCACCGCATAGATTGCGATGCAGAAGGCGAGCAGTACCGCTAGTGCCCCTAAATTTTCCATAAGCGCTACCTTGCTAGATGCTCTTGGCGGGCGCGGGAGCCACTTTCAACCCCGGAGGCGCCTCGCCCGGTTTTATGGCGTATTTCGAAGAACATTTGGCCTGAATTTTGTTTGCGCGGAAAACGCCGTCGGAACCCATGCGGCCATCGGCCAGCGCCTGCGCTCCGTCTTTGAAAGTGTCGGGCAACGGATCCCGGCCGGTGTAGGCCACGCGCAGATGCAGGCTGTCCTGCGCCAGGGTGAACTCCACCAGATCGGCCTTGCGGGTGATGGAACCCTTTTCCACATCGCCGCCCACGCGCAGCCGCTTTTCCTTGGCTTTGTCAGGCATCTGGTTCAGTTCGGAGATGGTCTTGTAATAGGTCTGCGATTCCGAAACGTTCGCCGTCGCCAGCCAGATCAGAACGCCGATAATAACGGCCATTAAGCCGGCAAACTTCACATACTTGTTCATGGGGGAACCTTCGTGGACCATTATATGCTGTCCGCTGTTACCTAAAATCCAGACGGGGCTATTCCCGAAGCGGGTACGGGGAATTGTCAACCGGGCGCGCGCTTCGCATACTTGGGCTAGTGCTAAGTTCCCTTTTTGCCCTTGTTTTGCTTGCGCAGGTGATTGCGCCGGGTGGCGTCACCAACGCGGCCAGTTACGCTTCCGGATTCATCGCGCCGGGCGAAATCATCGCGATTTTCGGGCACGGCCTAGGGCCCGTGGAACTGGTTCCGTTGCAGCTGGATAAGGCGGGGCGCGTGGCGACTACGCTTGCCGGAGTGACGGTGACCATCGACGGGCGTCTGGCGCCGCTGCTGTATGTATCGGCGGGGCAGGTGGGCGCGATTGTGCCTTACGGGATCGGTTCGGCTACTCCGCGCGTGATTGTGACCTATCGAGGGAGCCCTTCGCCTGCCGCTTCGATGACGTTTGCGGATGCGCAGCCGGCAATTTTCAGTCTGGATTCTTCGGGCACCGGGCAAGCGGCGGCGATCAATCAGGATGGGTCTTTAAATGGATCGCAGAACCCGGCTAGTAAGGGCGCGGTGATTTCGGTTTACGGAACGGGCGAGGGTCACACGAATCCGGGCGGCACGGATGGGCAGATTGCTGTGGCTGGCGCGCCTCGGCCTGTGTTGCCGGTGAGCGCGACGATCGGCGGCTTCCCGGCGACAGTGCTGTATGCGGCTGCCGCTCCGACGCAGGTAGCTGGATTGTTCCAGGTGAATTTACGGGTGCCTTCGGAGGCGGCGTCGGGCCCGGCGGTTCCGGTGGTGCTGAAGATTGGGAGTAAGAGCAGTCCGAAGGGCGTGACGATCGCGGTTCAGTAGGCGCTAAGCCGACGCCGGTGAGTGGGTCAGAGCGCGCCGCTCCGCCGGCGTGAGTTCGCGCCATGTGCCCACTTGCTGGTCGCCAATGCGCACGGGGCCGATGGCGACGCGCACCAGCTTCAGCACCTTGCTATCGATGGCTTCCACCATGCGGCGCACTTGGCGGTTGCGGCCTTCTGTGATTTGAATTTCGAGGAACGAATACTTTTCGGAATCTCGCAAGTGAGTCACCACGGCGGGTCGCGTGGGGCCATCGTCCAGTGCGACGCCTGCGCGTAAGCGCTCGATCTGCTCATTGCTGACGCGCGTTGAGCACTTCACCTGGTATGTCTTAGGCACCTTGTAGTGCGGGTTGGTGAGGAGCTCGGCGAAGCCGGAATCGTTGGTGAGCACCAGCAGGCCGCTGGTATCGAGATCGAGACGGCCAACAGGAAATACCCACGTGTCGAGCCCTTCGAGGAGATCGTAGACGGTGGGACGGCCATCGGGATCTTTGTAAGTCGTGATGTAGCCTTTAGGCTTGTACAACAACAGATAAAGCTTTTCGGCGCTCTGCAGCGGCTTGCCATCGAACTGAACGTGGTCACGGTCCAGGTCCACCCATTGATCGGGATTTAGGGTGGGGCGACCATTTACCGAAACGCGGCCACCGCCGATCCAGCTGCGCGCTTCCGTGCGGGAGCCCAAGCCCGCCTTCGAGAGCACGCGCTCCAATGTCTTCAGCCGCTTCAAGGCAGAATGAGTTTCGCCTGGCCGGAATTGTTGGCCTGGTCCACGGCGCGCAGCACGACAGCGTGTTCGCCGGGAGCGAGGCTGCGGAGCTCGACGTGAAAGCGTGCTTCTTTGCTATCGAGAATGCCGCTGGTGGGGTCGAGCGGTACCCACGTCCCGCCATCGACTGCGTATTCGGCGCGCCGGAGTGGAGAGGTGGCATCGACGGCCTGCCAATCGAACGCGCGGCCATTCACGGCTCCAACGCTGATGCGCGGCGGCGTGTTGTCGATCAATACGGGCGAACTGACCAGTTCGCCTTCGCGCGCCGTATTGCCGGCATTCGCCTCACGGTCCGACACCGTCACGCGGAACAGATAGCGGCCATCGGCGAGCGCTTCGGCATCCAGGGTGAGCGTGTTTTCGTGAAGATTTTGGCGCAGCATCTTCCACTCCCGCTCCCCTTCCCCACGGAACGCCACGCTGTAGACCAGCTTGTCGCCATCGGGATCTTCGGCCTGCCAACTCAGAATCAACTGCTGGCTGGCCGCGCGCGAGAGGGTCTGTGTCGGGTTACCCGTGGACGTGGCGGGGGCGGCGTCGCCCGTATCGGTGACGGTGATGGAATAGCTTGTTGTAGCGGCGGACGTACCGTTGGCCGCTTTGGTGGGGACGGCTGCAGGCTGCGTTGTAGTGAGCGCGGTAATGGACCGGACCAGCGGCGCGTTGTTGCGCGGCAGGTAGCCCACGCTCATGGTTTCCAGCGTCGCGCCGGGCGGAAGCTCCGCCTTCCAGGAGAGATAGCGCGCGTTCGGGCTGGCGACGCTGAAATCTGTGGCGACGGGCTGCCATTCACTCCAGGTACGGTCCGGCCGCAGCGAGTTGCCGGAACGTGTCCAAACTTTCAACTTGCCCGATCCGGTGTGGCGAATGTGCCCCCAGCGCGAAGCGGCCCCGGCGTCGAAAATGGGCGATTCGTAAACGCCGCCCGCAGTGTTCGCCGCGTCGCCCAGGCGGTAGATTTTGCCACCGGCGCCGGCGGCGGCCAGGATGCCGGAGGTATCGCGGAAGAGCCGGTTCAGATCGCCCTCTCCGGTTTGCACCAGAAGCGTGATGCGGCGGTTCGCATCCAGGCGATAGATACGGCCCAGATCGGTGGCGAAGAGAAGAGCTTCGGCTGCGGGCAAGATGTCGTAGACGTTCTCTTCCTTCGAACTCCAAATGGTTTCGACGGTATTGTCGGGATGAATGCGATAGATGGCGCTTCGCTCCACACCGCTGATGTCCACGGCAGCGGTCGCGGCAGTGGTGGCTGTGGCGGTCGCGGCCGGGGGCGTTTGGGGAGCGGGCTTGGGCGGCTCCGGGGGCTTGATTTCGCCGGTCGCGGCGGCGTTGGCGGTCACGGTGATGGAGGTGCTGATGGTGGGGATATCGGTTGCCGTGCCAGCACCTGCCTGTGTGGCGCTTTGCGCCTTCTTGGCGACGGCGCCGCCCAAGCCGGCTGCGTAAATACTGCCGTCCGCAGCCTGGGCCATGGCGCGAATTTCCGGCAGGTTGGAATCGAAGAGCGCGAAGGCTTTGTCTTTGGCGAAGACGCGATAGAGTACTCCGTTCGGCTCCGTGCCGGCGAGGAGTGAACCGTCCTGCCCCAGGGCCAGGCCCGTTACATTGATCTGGCCGGTTGCGAAATATTCTTCGCCTTTTCCAGCGGCCGTGATGCGGAAGATTTTTCCTTCTGTGCCGGTGCCGGCGTACAGCGCACCATCTTTGCCGACCGCCAGCGACCAGATATAAGCAGCGTGTGGATCGAAGTATTCGGTGGCGGTTCCATTTTCGATCCGAAAAATGCGGCCGTACGGCGAGGTTCCGGCGTAGACAACGCCTTTCGCATCCACGGCGACGGCGAAAATTTCCGGCTGAGGCGCCGTCCAGAGCACCTGGCCCTTGCCGGTTTGCTCGATCTTGTAAAGCCGGCCATGGTTGCCGGTGCCCGCGTAGATGGTGCCGTCCGAGGCGCGCGCCAAGCTCCACAGATAGGCTTGTCCAGAGGCAAAAACCGTATCGAGCGGCGGCGCCACGGAAAGCACGCCATCGCGCGAAACGGCCACGTTCACAAACTTGCCTTTTAGAAATTCCGGATAGCTGGACATCTCCCAAAACGCGGGGCTGGCAGCGTGGGCCGATGCCGACAGCAAGAGTGTAAGTGCAAGGCGACGCGCAGGCGTCAATTTTTAACCTCGATCTGAACCGTCTTCGCGCCGCTCACCACCCACCCCGGCGCGCTGAGTTCAAATTCGGCCACCTTGGAATTTTTGACTTGCGCGTTCGCGGTGTTCAGAGCCAACAGCATCGCAACGGAAGGCGGCGGATCGGGCAGGTCGGTTCCTGCAATTTGAAAATCGGCGTCGGCGCGCCACACGCGGACATAAGCGCGATCCGTGGGGCGTACCAGGTTGACCGCGCGCACCAATTCCTCGGCAGACCGGGGATTCGAAGCATACAAAGTGCGGAGTTCGGTCAAGCTGGTTTGCGGGCCATCCACGACACTGAAATAGAGCGTGCCTGCGCTGGTACCGGTGGGAATACGGTAGTCTGCATTGCGGCTGACTTCCTGGCCGTTTTCGCCGGTGAGATGTGCGGTGAGCTTGACTGTGTCGCCGGGGTGAGCCTCGCGCTTAGACACGGTGACGTCTTCAATCTGCAACTGCTGGTGGCGGTCTACGGTGTCGATACGCAGCTTGACGCCGGTCACGCGTAGTTCCGGAAAGCCGCCCTGCAGAATATAGGAGAGCGGAATCGCCGCCGCGAGTGAAGCTTGCAGGCTGACCGCGCCTTCCGAGGAATACGTACTGCGGATGGGGGCCGGTGCGCGTCCGGCTAGATCGATTTCGCCCGACACGGTGAGAGTGGCCGGCCCGGCGGCGCGTTCGGTGCCGTCGATAGCGTTAAAGACAGCCATTTGCAGCAGGATGGGGGACAGGTAGCGATCGTTCACCATCTTCATGCGGTAGGTGTTTTGGTTGACGGCGATTTCGACGGGCATCAAGTTGGCGTGCTTGCCCAGTTCGCCCGTAATGGCCGTGTTGCGGTCCTGCTGGATGACGCCCATCAATTCTTTCGCGGCGGAAATTTTGAACGAAGAGTTCAGGTTCGGCACTAGCGCCAGCACTTCGGAACGCGCAAAGGGCAGGTCGGTGGGGCCGGTGCCGAGGAAGCGATGGCCGAAGCCGTAGACGCGGTTGCCATCGATATACGTCAGCGTGCCGTCCGCGCCCACGTTCAGATCGCCGGACATGAGTTGGACGCTGATCATGGAACCGGGGTGGAGCGCGGCGGGCGAACCTAACTTTTCCGAGACCACCGAGCCGCCGACGCCTAAGCCCTGGCGAGGTTCAAAGCCGTATGGCCGTAGCTGCTCGGCGTAGACTTCGAGCGTCTTGGCAGTGAAGCCTCCGAAGGCGACGGGCGTTGCAATTTCAGCCATGCCGGACGGGATGTTGGGCCTGGCGGTTGGCGTCGATGGCAGGCTTCCGGCAGCCAGCATTTCTTCAATGGGCCGGATGCCGGCGATGGGGTCCTTCGAATAGGGGAAGCCGAGCGCCACCGCGCCGATCAGCTTGCCGCCGATATAAACGGGGCTGCCGCTCATGCCCTGCATGACGCCGGTGTGCTGAAGGGGTCCGCCGCTGAATTTGCCCAGAATCAGGCTTTGGCGGGGGCCGATATTTTCGAGCACGCCCAGGATTTCGACGTCGAAATCTGAAATGGTGTCGCCCGTGAAAACGGTTTTGCCGGTGCCGTGCATCCCGGCTTTAATCTCACGGAGCGGCAGGAACGGGGAGTCGGCCGCCGGGAGGGGAATGGCGGCGAGTATCCCCGCGAGCAAGAGGGGGAATGCGGGGTTTAACACTTCCTTGATGATATGATAGGCATCGTCCTACCCATGGCATCCGTCGTTAGCGCTACTGCTCCGCCAAGTAAACGGAGCGATTTTAACTGGTCGCCGGTGGCGTGGTTCGGGCTCCTTCTGGCCATCTGCTATGCGCCCATTTTGGCGGCGCTGGTAAAAAATTGGAATGACGACGCCGATATGGGGCATGGCTTTTTCGTGCCGATTATCGCCGCCTATATTGCCTGGCAGAAAAAGCCGGAAATTGTGGGCCTCGCGCCCCGGCCGAACTGGTGGGGTCTGGCGATTGTCATCTATGGTGCGTTCCAGATGTATATCGCCACGCTGGGCGCGGAGCTGTTTCTGGCCCGCACTTCTTTTGTAATTTCCATCATTGGCATGGTGCTTTTGCTGGGCGGCCGCCAGTATCTGCGCGTTTTTGCCTTCCCTCTTTTCCTGCTGTTTTTTATGGTGCCAATTCCGGCCATTATTTATAACCGGATCACTTTTCCGCTCCAGATTTACGCCAGCCAGGCCGCCGATAGCGTGCTGGGGCTGCTGGGTTACGCGGTGCTGCGCGAAGGCAATATTTTGGAATTGCCCAGCCAACGGCTCAGCGTGGTGGAGGCCTGTAGCGGAATTCGGTCACTGCTTTCGCTTTCCTTTTTATCACTGGTATACGGCTATTTTTTCGAAAAGAAGACCTGGATTCGCGTGGCCTTATTCCTGAGCACCATTCCTATTGCGATGGCGGCGAACGCCACGCGCGTCACCCTTACCGGAATCCTGAGTGAGATCAAGCCGGAGCTGGCGGAAGGCTTTTTCCATGAGTTCTCGGGTTGGGTTATTTTTATGATCGCGCTGGCGATTATGGTGGGCCTGCATCAGATTGTCATCCGCTCTCATCGATACTTTTATGGCCGCCGTTGATTTTTCGTCACTCTTGAAATCGAAGTACGCACGGGTTTTGACCATCGTGCTGATCGTTCAGGCCGCTTTGTTCTATACCGCCTCGCACGGCGAAAATATGGCGCCGGTGCAGGCGCTGGACCGGCTCCCCACGCGGATAGGAAGCTGGTTTATGACGCAGCAGGGCGTGGTGGAGAAAGAAACGCTGGACGTGCTGCGGGCTGACGATACGCTAAGCCGCAACTATAGCTCTCTTATGGAAGGCGGCGCGGCGAATTTGTTCGTGGCATATTTCCGCAGCCAGCGGACGGGTCAATCGCCGCACTCGCCGAAGAACTGTTTGCCGGGCGCGGGCTGGTCGCAAACCATCTCCGGCTTCATCGATGTGCCTATCGAACAGACGCACGAAACTATTCGCATCAACCGCTACATTGTGTCGAAGGGCGAGGAGAAAAGCGCGGTGCTGTATTGGTACCAGACGCCGCATCGCGTGATTGCCGATGAGTACGATGCCAAGTTCTGGCTGGTGGCGGATTCCATCCGGTATCACCGCAGCGATACGGCGATGGTGCGCGTTGTGGTGCCGGTGCATCAGAATCAGGACGATCGGGCGGTTGCCACCGGCGTGAAGTTCGTGCAGACCATGTACCCGGTGCTGCGCGGTTACCTGCCCATTTCTACAACCAAGACTTAAGGGCGTTCCGCAAGGCCTTCGCGTGAAGTGATGGCCGCGCCTTCGCGCTGCAGAGCGAAATAGCCGTCTTTCGCCTTGCCTGCATAGCTGATTTCCGTGTGTTCGCTGACGGCTATTTTTCGCAGCTTCTGTTCGAGCACGCGCCGGTAAAGTGAGAAGAACTGAGAGGCGCTGTGTTCGCTATCCCAGACCGATCCATAGACCAGGGAAACGCGCCCGGTCTTGCGGTTTTCCCAAAGTTGAAAGCGCCCTCCGCGCCAGTGCGGGCTCACTTCACGCGCATCTTCGCCGGTGGTCCATTGGCGTAGCAAGATGCTGTGTTCGAGCTCGCCCAGCGGACCATCTACGATGCTCTTCATGCCGTGAACGGCGGGCAGCGGCACGGGCTGGGGCAGCGTTCCCGCAAAGTACATTTCGGGATGCAGAATCTGTTGCGTGGAAACAGGCGGCTGCAGAAACACACGGCGGAAACTGTCCTTACCGAACTGCGCGTAGACGGCCTGTTGAAAGTCCGTGCCGTAGTTATAGGGGAAGGTAAGCGTCTCGCGCAGGTAGAGCGGCGCGCGATCGAATTCTGGGAACGGCGTTTCGCCCGTTTCGGCGTCATTGCGGAGGGTATTGTGCTTAGCCAATTCGCGCATCAGCCAACTGGCTTGGCCTTCCACCACGGCTTGGCGCGCGGCGGCTTTTTCGGTATCGTTCTGGGCCTTCTTCGCAAAGCGCTCCAGGTTGAAATTCTGATCCGCAAGCGCGTGGGCCATCTCATGCACGGTGGCCGCGTCCCGCAGAGTGGCAGAGGCCCAATCGGTGAGAAAGAGCTGCTTGCGATGGTAATCGTAGAACGCGGCTGTCTGTTCGGTCAGCAGAGCAAGGGTGGTCTTCTTCAAATCGAAATCCGCGGGAACGAAGCCAAGTTTTTTCAGCGTGAGTTCTTCGGCGCGCAACTCGGCAGGGCGTACTGCTTCGCGAATCCGCTCTTCTAAAAAGCGATTCACCTGCTGGCGCGAAAGCACTTCGAACTTGACCGGGTGGCGGATGCGAAAGCCGGTGGTGGCCGAGAGCTCCGCGAAGATTCGGTTGACCTCTACCAGGTTGGGAGTTGGCGATGCAGCCAACAAAGCCAGCCACGGCCAAAAAGCAAGAAAAGGACCCATGAAAACGTGTGCTTTCAAGATAGCGCGCTACAATAGGACCTACTTCACCCCCTAAGGAATACGGAATTGGCAGACGAAAGCAAGCTATACAAAGCGGAAAACCATGGCAGCGGCACCTTTGCCATCAGCAAGCCGAAGCGCAAGAAAGCAAAGATGCGGCAAACGCAGTTGAAGAACGTGCGCCGCGGTTCGCGCAAGGGCTAAGAGCACCCCGCTCGGCCCATGAAGATTGCCTCAGTAACACTCCATCCCATCGCCATTGCCGACCCGCCACTGCGGAGTTCGTATGGCCTGCATGCTCCCTTCGCGCTACGCACCATTGTCGAATTGAAGACAGACGATGGCATTACCGGCGTGAGTGAAACCTATGGAGGCGACGTTCCTTTGGCGGCGCTGCACGCGGTATCGCAGCGGGTGGTGGGGATGGATCCGTTTCAGCTGGCGGGCTTGTTTGAAGATCTGACGGCGCGTGCGGCTGCGGATGGCGAAACCGTTCCCGGCGGCCGCAGCCAAACCTTTCTGGTGCCTGGTGAAAATCCGCTGGATCTGAATACGCGTACGTTCGCGGCGATTGAGATTGCGTGTCTCGATATCATCGGCAAGGCTGTGAAGCGGCCGGTGTGCGATGTGATCGGCGGGCGTGTGCGCGATGAGGTGAGCTTCAGCGCGTATCTGTTTTATAAGCACGGCGGCGGTGGCGGCGTAGGCGCCGATAAGCGCGAAGACGAATATGGCGAAGTGCTGAGCGCGCCTGCTACGGTGCGCGAGGCGAAGCAGATGATTGCGCAGTATGGCTTCCGCGAAATCAAGCTGAAGGGCGGCGTGCTGGAGCCGGACGAAGAGATTGAAAGCATCCGCCAGTTGCGCCAGGAGTTCGGCCCGAACGTGCCGCTGCGTATCGATCCCAATTGCGCGTGGAGCGTGGATACTTCGGTGCGCGTGGGCGAAGCGCTTCGCGAAGAGCTCTCAAATGGCGGTTACCTGGAAGACCCCTGCGCGGAACTGGAAGGCATGGGCGAAGTGCGCCGGCGCCTGCTTGCGCAAGGCATCACCACTGCATTCGGTAGCAACGTGGCGGTAACCAGCTTCCCCGATGTGCCGAAGGCGAAGCAGCTGGATGCCGTGCAGATAGTTCTCTCAGACCCGCACTATTGGGGTGGTATGCGCCAGGTGCAATTGCTTTCGCACTTTTGCGGCGTGATGGGCATGGGCCTTTCCATGCACTCGAACAGTCATCTGGGCGTAAGCATGATGGCCATGACGCACGTTGCCGCCGCCTGCCCGAACCTGACCTATGCTTGCGATACGCATTACCCCTGGCAGACGGAAAAAGACGAAGTTGTTGTGGGCGGCCGGATCAAGTTTCACAACGGCGCGGTGCGCATTCCGGATAAGCCGGGGCTGGGTGTGGAACTGGATTACGACCAGGTGGCACGAGGCCGCGAACGCTACGATGCGATTCCGTATCGCAAGCGGGACGATACAGCCGAAATGCGCGCGCATGTGGACCCGAATTGGGAACGCGTACTGCCGCGCTGGTAAGTCAAAGCCTAAGCGCGGATTGCTGGCAGTTGGAAACGAACGGATAGTTGTATAGCGCCGGTTCAAAAATGCGCGCCGGCCCTTCATCGCTGGCGCTGGACCATTGCCACTGCTCGGCACGCTGCACCAGATTGTCCTGAACCGGATGTTTGTGGATGTATTCCACGCTCTTTACATATTCGGCATGCGTCCGTACGGGGCGCTCCCAACTTTCACGTTCCCAAAACTGGCGGCCGCTGGATTTTTCGCTGATGTCCATCACGGTCTCTGCAATGCGAACGGTGCCGGTGTGCGGGTCGATCAAAGCGTGTACATGGTTGTGCAGCACAACCCAGGCGTGCAGGTCGTAATAGCCCTTTTCGCGGTCGCCATGGAAGAGAGCATCGCGCACGCGCCGCGCGTAAACCGGCTGGGCGAGCAAGAGCTTTTCGCCTTGGGCTCGATCCAGCGCTTTTTCAATGGCGGTGGCACTTGCGCAACGGGCCTTTTGGCGTAAAGACCCCCGCAATCTCCATGTAACAAAAATCATGTTCACCCAAATAGTGACAAGACCTTTGAAAGTTCTCGCGAGTTTTCAATCGTGTGAAAACCGCCGTGTTAAAACAGGACACGTGACTCCACGCGATTTTGCCCGGCGACTGACCGGTGTCTTCGGCTTCCCTGTAACCCCTTTTCGTCAGGACCTTTCTCTGGATCTGGCGGCTCTGGAGCGCAATGTGGATGAGATGGCAGCTCATCCCTTTTGCGCCATGGTGGCCACCGGCGGCACCGGCGAGCTCTATTCTTTAACCGCGCAGGAAACGGAAGATGTGGTGCGAACCGCCGTGCAAGCGGCGAACGGGCGCATGCCCATTGTGGCGGGCACCGGGTTTAACGCGGCAATGGGTGTGGACATGGCACGCCGCGCGGAAAAGGCCGGCGCGCAATGTCTGCTGGTGCTGCCACCTTATTACAGCAATGCTCCGGAAGAAGGCCTGTTCGCGTATTACGAAGCCATCGGCAAAGCCACCGGTCTGCCGCTGATGATTTACAGCCGCGATTGGGCCAACTTTTCACCCGACCAAGTAAGCAGACTGGCCGACCGCGTACCGACGCTGGCGGCCTGGAAAGACGGGCAGGGCAACGGCATGCGATACGGGCGCATCATGCAGAAGGTGGGCGACCGGTTGGCGTGGCTGGGCGGCTTGGGTGACGATTGCGTGCCGGTTTATTTCGCGGTGGGCGTGCAGGCTTATACGTCGAGCATCTCAAACATTTCGCCCAAGGTTTCTCTCGCGCTGGCGAAGGCCGGCATGGCGCGCGATTTTGCGGAAGTGACCAGCCTGATGAATCGCTTCGTCAACCCGCTTTACGCTTTGCGCGAGCGAGTGAAAGGCTACGAGGTAGCTGTGATGAAGACCGCGATGGAGATGATGGGCAAGCCCGCGGGCCCGGTGCGGCCACCGCTTGAGAACACACGTCCGCAGGATAAGAAAGACCTGGAGAGCATCGTTGCGGCATACCAGGCTTATGAGAGCGAGTAGGCTCGTAACTTAAGTGAAGAGGCCGGGGCCGGCGCGCCAATTGCCATCGGCAGTCCCATAAGGGCTGGCGATTACAACGGTGTAGCCGTCCGGATCGCGCATCCAACACTCCCAATGGTTCGGGCCGCCATCGCCGCCGGGAGGGTTGCGATGGCGGGGCAGGACGATCTCGACGCCCATCTCCGCCACGCGCTGCATCGCTGCGTCGAAGTCATCCACCTCAAACCAGAGCAGCACACCGTTGCCATAGGGTCTGTCCGCGGCATTGCCGAGTGGGCCGTGATGATGCTCCACTTCAAAGCTGTGCAATTGCAGGATGAGCGAGCCATCCTTCACCAGTTGCTCATATTGCCTGCCGCCGTGAGACCCGCGGCAGTTCAGCAGACGGACATACCACCGGCTGCTGGCTTCCACGTCCGTGACACAAATAAGAGGTTGAGGGCGCATGGCTGACAAGTTAACAGAACTCTGGCAGTGAAGCCTGGCTGCGCTCCAGGTCCAGCAGAAATCGCTTGAGTGGCAGTCCGCCGCCAAAGCCGGTGAGCTTGCCGTTCGCTCCGATAATGCGGTGGCAGGGAATCACAATCGGGATCGGATTGCTGCCGTTAGCGGCACCCACGGCGCGCACCGCTTTCATAGCGCCGATCTGTTCGGCGATCTGGCCATAGCTGCGCGTTTCGCCATACGGAACCTGCAGCAGTGCTTGCCAAACGCGCTGCTGAAAGCTTGTGCCTTGTGGTTGCAGGGGAAGCTCAAAGCTGCGCAGTGCGCCATCGAAGTACAAGCGCAACTGCCGGGCCGTCTCGCGCAGCACAGGGTCTTCCGGCGCCTCCGCCGCGTGTTCGGGAACATGGTTATCGAAGCGGACCTGGCAGAGTGCGCCGGCGTTTGAGACCAGCACCAACGGGCAGCGCGAATCGTGAAAACGAACCCAATTCACCGGAGGCGTTACTCCTTGCGCCAAATTCCTACGACCGATTTTCCCACCGAGTGGCCCAGGTACTTATCAATGTTCCGAGACACTGGGACGAGCCATTTGTCCCATACGCCCAACTGCTCTTTCGTGGGCATGGATTGTTTGAGAAAGAGCGCGTTCGCGCTAGACGCCAGCAGGCCGGCGGAATCCAAATAGACAAGTTGTTCGACAGACGTGCCCGGCGGCGTAATGTCGCGCAGCATCGCGCGGCTATAGCGGCGGAAGTGACCGATGGCTTTATCGAAAGGCGTGTACAAGCGCTGGTGCGCAGGGGAGAGCACAATCACGCGGCCACCCTGGCGCAGGCGCGCCGCGGCGGCTTTCAGTTCGGCGGCATCGTGTTCGATATGCTCCAGCACGTCGATATAGATGATGGTGTCGAAGCGGTCGGCGGGTGGCAGGTCGGAGAGAATCCCGCAAATGTTTTCATAGCTGGCCCCCACCTGTTGGCTCATGCGCGCGGCCAGTTGCGGGTCGGGTTCGAGACACACCCAACGGCCACGGGGGACGCGGTCCATGAGGGCGGTGTTGGTGCCGATGCCCGCGCCCACTTCCAGCACGTCGCCTGAAATATACGGCCGCACCCAAGCCGACCAATAGTCCTTCCAGTTGTGCACGCCGGCAAACAGGTCCAGTTCAGAGCCGACGTATTCTATTTCAGCCATGCGGATAAACCTCCACCACTTCGGCAATGAACAGCGGCGAATCGCGAAGCGGCATAAAGCCGAGATTGGTTCGATTGGAAAGCATGAAGAAGGTAAAGCTCGATGCGATGGCGATGAGTTGAATCAGGATCACCAGCAGTGTGCCGATGGCGTACGTGGCCCAGCCCGGTATGGAAAGGTCAGTGAATAGCCGCACGTAGACCGTGGCTCCGATGCCGGCCAGCACCAAGACGGCGCACAGTAAAGAAGCGATCAAGATGCGCACACCCACCACGTCGCCATACACGGAGATGGCGCTGAGACCGTGTGTGACCAGCGCGACAAAATTCATTTTTGAAACGCCTGCGATGCGATGGCCACGTGGAATTGGTACCAGCGTGTAAGGCAGCCGTGAGTGGAATACGGCGGCTGCGTAATGGTTCCAAAGTTCGGAGAGTACGACCAGCGTGCCCAGGTTCGCCGCGGGCAGAATGCTGAAATTCCCAACGCGAACCTTCAGGCCGGTGAGGATGAAGTGGATGTTGCGATACAGAAAATAGCCCGCGCGAAAGAGGAGCGATTCCGAACGCCGTGTTCGTTCCGCAAACACGGCGATGGCGCCTTCGCGAGAGGCAAATTTTTGCAGCAGCTGTAGCGCTCCTTCCGGCGTGTCTTCGCCATCGGCGTCCATCACCATCACTCCGTCGCAGGCAATACTCTGTTCCACGTACACCAGGCCGATAGCGATGGCGCGTTGATGGCCCACGTTGCGGCGCAGGCGAACCACACGAACCGTGCGCACGGCGGCGAAGGCCGTATTGAAATCAGTGGGCGCCCATTTCTGAACGGAGCCGTCATCCACCATCACTACATGGAGCGAGTAGGAATGAGCGGCAATGGCCCGGTCTAACCGGCGGGTCAACTCCGCCGCCGATGCCCAGTCATCACGAACAGGCATCAGCACCACAACACGCGGAGAAGCCTCCGCATCGCCCGGTAAGGCCATAGTAAGTCCTAAAGGTAGCACTGACATTGCCTGAGGCAACGTATCTCTTTTCACTGGTTTGTTATCCTGACTGCGTGCAGCCCAAGCCGATTGCTCCCCCGGCGGCGCCGTTATGGGAGCGGCGAATTCCGCTGCTGATTGCGGCGATGTTTGTGGTGCTGGCGCTGGCCGGGGCCTTGACCCGCGCGCCCTGGTGCGATGAAGCATACTTCGCCGAACCGGCTTATCAGATTCTGAAAATTGGCAAGATGGCGACGCTGGTTTCGCCCCCTTCCCCGGTAGACGATCCGCGAACCTTCGGCACGGACCAGTACATTTTCTGGACGCTGCCGCTGGACATTGTTCTGCAAGCAGCCTGGTACAAGGTGGTTGGTTTTGGGATGGTCCGCATGCGCGTGCTTTCGCTGCTGTGGGGCTTGGTTGGGATCTGGGCCTGGTGGATGATTCTGAAAAAGCTGGGCGCGGATGCGAGGCTGCGGGGTGTGGCCCTGGCGCTGATCGCGCTGGATTATGCGTTCCTGCGCGGCAGTTCGGAAGGGCGCATGGATGTGATGAGCGCGGCTCTGGGTTTTTTGGGCATCGCTATTTTCGTGCGTGAAGAAGAGCGCAATTATACGCGCGCTATTTTTTGGAGCGCCTGTTGCGCGGGAGCGAGCGCGCTCACCCATCCCATCGGCGGCATGCTGGCAACGGCAGCTTTGGGCCTGACAATTCTTTGGTATGCGAAGGGGCGCTTTCGCTGGTGGCATCCGCTGGTGGCGGCTGTGCCTTATCTGTTCTTCTTCGGCGCGTGGGGATTGTATATTGCGCAGGCTCCGGATATTTTCAGGCGTCAGTTGTTGACCATCAGCGGTGGGCGGTTGAGCGCGTGGCGGACGCCGCTGGCCGCGATTGCGAGTGAACTGACGCAGCGGTGGGCCGGGCCTTTCGGGCTGACGGGGCCGTTCGGTTTACGGCAGATTCGCGTGCTGGTGCTGCTGGCTTATGTCGCCGGGTTAGGCTGGGCCTTGCTGCGGTTCCGGGGCTTGACGAAGAGTGGACTCGGTCTGCTGTGCGCGGTTCCTCTGCTGGAGATTGCGGTGCTCTGTTTCGCGGACAGCACGAAGAATGCCGCGTATCTGGTGCATGTGCTTCCGTGGCTGGGTGCGTGCCTGGCTATACCGATTGTGAAGTACTGGCGCCGGGGCGGCGCAGCGGCGTTCGTGGCCGTGCTGGCGGTGCAGATTTTCGGCAGCGTGTATCTGGCTTCGCGGATGGAATATCAGCGTGTCTTTCAACCGGCTGTGAACTTTGTCGCGCAGCATGGCGGCCAGGTGACCGGTGAGGCGCAACTCGGTTTCGGGCTGGGGTTCGATCACGCTGCCGTCATCGACGACCATCGCCTGGGCTTCTACACGGGTGCGAAAACGCAGTTGTTCGCCATGGATCGCGCGTACGACATTTTCCTGGAAGGCTATCGTGAGACGCATCCGGAGATCTACAGACATCTGACAGATAAGCTGGCGCGCAGCAAGCTGGTGTTTGAGAATGCGCAGTACCGCATCTATCAGGATTCTGTAGCTCAATAAACGCGCAGGGGGACTTCGCCGTTTTCCAGAGGCACGCAAAGCCCAAGTTCGCGGTCTGCGTGTTCGAGCGAACTGGTGACGCGAAACCGGATGGTGAGCCGCGGCTCATGCAGAGCGAACTGCGGCAGCTTGGCGCGGAACGGCTGCACGCCTTCATCGGTGTACGTTGCCTGACCGACCAGTTCAGAACCGATGTGCGCCTCGAGCGAAAGCAAAGGCAGCACGGCATCGGGAATATATACTTCCAGCGAAAATCCAGATAAGTCGCGCTGTAACGGAAGCACCAGGAAGAGGGTGAAAAGTTTGGCGGTCCAGGCGAAGCTTAGACCTTCAGCATCGTACCAGCCTTCGCAGCGGCGCACCAGCAAACCCGGGTAGCTCACGCGGCTTTGCAGCAGCAGGAAGGCGCGCTCATCGGCATTGCCGGCCGATGGATTGGAGCCGGTCAGACATCCCACGCGAAGCACGCCGCGCACGGCCCAGCGCGTTCTCTGCACGATGCGGAGCAGCCCGGTGAGCGAGAAGATCCAATAGTTGGTGGCATCGTTATCGATCTCCATACCGCTGGCTAAATAGGCCACGGGCTCTTCGGCGATCCGCACGCCGGCCGGCGTAGTGACCTGAGCGACGCGCGTGCTCAGCAGGCACCAATCGGTGTGATATGCCAATTTTTCGAGGACATAGTACGGGTTCTGCAGGTGATAGAGCAAGCCAAGCAGAAGTGTGAAGCCGTAGCGCGCGGGGAACTCGAAGCGGCTATCTAGATTCAGCGGATGCCGCGAGACCGGGAGTTCCATGAGCCGCGACAGGCGATCCACACCGTGCATGTTGTTGTAATTGGTGGGCGGGTAATCGATGGCGTTCACGTCCGCTCCCCAATGGCCGAAGAGCATGGCCAGATCGCCATCGCCGCAGCCGATATCGGCGACGGATTTGCCTGCGACGGCGGCCGCGAATTCGGCATAAATGGGGCGAATCAATTTGAGGCCAACGTGCAGGCCGGTGAAGGAATCGAAGGGGTACCAGCCTGGCGTTGGCGCTTGCGCTTCGCGTTTAGAATGGATGACGCGCTGTTGGAAGTTGCGCAACTCCCGATCGAACTCATCGGGAGTTACGGGCAGCGAGAGCAAAGCTACCTCGCCGCCACACCGGTGACCACGTTCCAGACAAACTCGACGAACGGATAGATCGATGATTCGGCCAAGCGCTCGACATCGCTATGCGCTCCATAGTTCAAGCGATCTTCCAACTTGCCGGCGGGGCCGATGCCGTAAGACTGCTGCCCTTTGGCACGAAGCTGAGCCTTATCGCTAGCGCCCGTTGACATGCTGGGGATTACGGTGACGCCGGGGTACATCCGCTTGCTAACGCGCTCCAGCACCCGGTACATTTCGGTATCGAGCTTGGTGGCGGGCGAAGCAGGGCGCGTTGCGGGAAGCGGCACGATCTTCACCGCCGGATCGTCGATCACCTTTTGCATCTCGGCATAGAACTTCGCGATGTCTTCATCGGGGAGCGCGCGTATATCGAGCGTGGCTTCCGCTTCCGATGGGATCACGTTATCGCCCACGCCGGCCTGCATCCGCGTGGGGACGACGGAAGTTCGCAACATGCTGTAAGCCTGGGGCTCATTCTGGCGCAAATAATCCTGCGAAGCTTGCGCGCCGCTGGCGCTGAGCAGCCCGTTGTAGCGCGCGGCTTTTTCAGGCGAACTCATGGTGGCCAGCTTTTCAAAGTATGTGCGGGTGGTATCGTTGAGCCGCATGGGCGTTTGCCACTCGCCCACTTTTTGCACCGCGGCACCCAAATGGATGAGCGCGTTGTCGAGCCGGGGAACACTGCCATGGCCGGAGGTTCCGTTGGCGACCAAACGCACGCGGGCGGGCACTTTTTCCGCTGTGCCGATATCCATGCGAGTTACTTTGCCGCCGTCGAGCGAGGCTCCGCCGCCTTCGGTAAGGGAATACTCGGCGTCGATTTCATCGTAGTGCTCCTTCACCATAAAGTTGATGCCGACGTTTTTGGTATCGGCCTCTTCGCCGCTTTCGGCGAGGAAGATTACATCGCGGTCCAGCACCGTGCCACTGCGTTTCAGCAGCAGCATCACCATCAGGTTGGCGGCAAGCACCGGCTTATCGTCTACGGAGCCGCGGCCCCACACGTAGCCATCTTTAATGACCGCGCCGAAGGGATCGACCGGCCACTTTTCGGCCTGCACGCCGACGACATCGGTATGCGCCAGAATCAGCAGCGGGCGCTTCGTGCCGTTGCCCTTCAGGCGCGCGACCAGATTGGCGCGAGCCGGATCGAGCGCGAAAGTCTTAGTAGGGATACCTTCGGCTTCCAAAACGCGCCTGATGTAATCCACGGCCTTGGTCTCATTTCCCGCTCGCGTATCGATCTGGATCAGGTCGCGATAGATCTTCAAGATCTCAGTTTTCTGCCGGCTCCACTCGATGGGAAGGGCGAGAGCTAACAGCAGGAACGGAAGCGTCATAGCTCGCAATTATAGAGCAACGGCTATTAGATCTGCGTCATGCCACCGTCCACGAATAACTCAATACCCGTGACATAACTGCTGTCATCGGAGGCCAAAAATACGACGGCTTTGGCAATCTCGTCCGGGGCGCCGGGGCGGCCCATGGGAATGAATGGCAGAGCGCCGGCAACGAATTCATCGATCTGCTTTTCGGTCATGCCAAGCGCGTTGCTGTAGCCCGGTGTGGGAATGAAGCCGGGGCTAACGGCATTGACCCGAATCTTTCGCGACTTCAAATCGGTGGTCCAACCGCGCGCGAACGATCGAACGGCGGCCTTGGTTGCGCTGTACACGCTGAACGCCGGGTTGCCCTTCATGGAAACGATGGAGGCATTCAGGACAATGGCGCCGCCATCGCGGAGCAGCGGCAGAGCCTTCTGTACAGTGAACAAAAGACCTTTGACGTTGACGCTAAAAATTTTGTCGTAGTGCTCTTCGGTGATGTTGCCCAGGGGAGCGAACTCGCCGGCCCCGGCGTTGGCGAACAGGATGTCGAAGTGGCCTTTTGTCTCTTTGACTACGGTGTAGAGCTTGTCAATGTCTTCCAGCTTGGCGACGTCGCCCTGAATGCCGGTTACGTTTTTGCCGATTTGTTTGACGGCGGCGTCCAGTTCGGCCTGCCGCCTTCCGGTGATAAACACGTAGGCTCCCTCGGCAACAAATCGTTCTGCTGTAGCTAACCCAATGCCGCTGGTGCCGCCGGTGATAACTGCTACTTTTTCCGCGAGTTTCTGTGACATATGCCTGTTCTGATGCGGCGCGAAGGGGGAAAGTCTCAGGCTCAATGCTTCGCGAGCATGAGCCAGACCTCGGCGACCTGAGTGCCACGGCCATTGCCGCCCAGGCCAGTGGGTCGGCTCCAACGCAGACGCAGTTCCCCGCCCTGCGTGGCGGCTTGGGGAATGGGAAATTCGAGGCGCTTCGGTTCTGGATCTTTGAACAGGAATGGATGAATCTCGTAAGCTTCGTTCGCGATCAGGCGTATCGGGACGCGCGGCGTTTCGCCCGCGTAGACAACGCGGAGCTTGTAGTGAGCGGTGCTGTCGAGATCGCGATACGCCATTTCGAGCGGTGTATCGTCTAACGTTTCGGCGTGTGTGAACCATGACATGCGCCAACCTTGATCGGGCGTGCGGTTGCCGAAACCAAAAAAGGCGGGGCCTGAGACCAGGTGGGGCTGCTGCGCGGGATTGCCGAGGTCGTCATAGAAGCCGCCGGCGCCTGGGTTGGTCCAGTTCAGGATGTCGTCTAAGGCAACGATGCGCTCCGGTTCGGTGGGAAGCGCGCGGATTTTTGCGAAGCTGTTTTTCAACCAGACGCGATTGTTGAGCGAGAGGTCAACCGTATCTAAGTTGGCCCCGCGATCGTAACCGATGGCGGAGTAACGATCGACACTGAGCTGCATGTGGATGCTTTGGAAGAGGGCTTCGGCGAGTTCGAAGACACGGGCACGCAGATCGGGCGCGGCATCGGCGCGATGGAGGTAGGCACGGTCCAGTTCGGCTTCGGCGGCATCGAGCGCGGGCAGCGTTTGAGGCGTGAGAGCGTTGACCGAACGCGCTTGGCGAAGCGCGACCATGGCATGTTCTTCGGCGGCGGTTTCGGCGATCAAGCGGGCCCGGACGTAGGCATCGTAGTACGCGCGATAGAGTGCCTGCTGCCATCGCCAACTCAGTTTCTCGTGGGGTGTTGCGGTGCGCTCCAGATCCTGGAATTGCGCGAGCGTGGTGGCGACGCCGGTGTTGGTGAGCAGGGGGCCGTTCCAATTTTGTTCCAGCGCGAGCAAGCCTTGCGCGAAGCCTTCGGCTTGTGGAGCGCCGATGAAGAAGCGGCTGAAATCGCGCAGGATATCGATGACCTTTGCGTCGGGGTCCCAGCCGAGGCCGCTCCAGATGAACTTGTTGACGTCATCGTTCGCGCCTTCGGAATACGAAACGAAGCCATTGTGAAACGGCTGGTTCGCGCGGAAGATTGCCGCCTGACCGGTGGGCCGGGGGTTGATGCCTTCGCGATTGGCGGTGAGCGCGAAGGCGGCGTCCCACTCAGGGACGGGGAACTGCGAGTGGAGGCTGTGCGTGATGTCGGGATAGAAGCGGATGGGGAAATGTTTCGGGGTGCGCGCGCGCACCCGCTGCAAACTTTCGCGCACCTGAGGACCGCACACGATGCCGGTTAGCCACTTGGGTTCCTTCTGGAGCAAGCCATAGAATTCTTCCATCCAGGGCTCATCGAAGCTCTGCGGGGAGACCCACATGGTGGCCTTGGGATGGTGGCGATGCAGCACGTCGGTCTGCTGTTCGAGCAGGTTGAATAAGTAGCGCGGCTGCGTGTGGCCGGGGTCGCCACCGGGGACGAAGATGTTGTCGATGCGCGGGAGAGCTTGGAAGATTTCTTCCCATTCGTGCAGCGCGAAGGCGACGGTTTTCGGATCTGAATAATCTTTGTCGAGGGCGGGATACCAGATGGATACATCGAGACCGTAGCCGGCGGCGGCGCGCGACATGGCGATCATCATCTGGAGCGGAGGGAGCGTGAAGTGCGGGCTATCGGCGTTATCGTCGGAGCGCGGCGGAATCAGCTCAATCGTGTTTGCGCCGAAGATGGCCAGTTCACGAATGTATTGTTCGAACATGGGCGCGGTCCAGGCATCGTAGGCATTGGTCTTGGGACGATAGCCAAGCTGATGACCGCGTATCGCGAGCTTGGGCGCGGTGGCGATGTTCAGGTCAGAGGTGAACTCGGTGCGGCCGCGGGCGAACGTCAGCTTACGCAGCAGGTGGCCGGCGCCGAAGAGAATGCCGCGGTCGTCGTTGCCGGCGATAGTGACGTGTTCGCCGGCGGAGCGAAGCGAGAAGCCTTCGGCGGGACCGGACGTTCTGGTGAGAAGGACAGCGGGGCCGGAAGCAGGCGCTTTTTCGGCGACAGCCCATTGGATATAAGTCCGCTTCTCTACTTCTTCCACCAGCATGAGCGCGGCCTTGCGCTCCACGGGGTGAGCGCCTGGCGGGAGCACGACGACGGCATGCGTGAGATCTGCCGCGAACGCTACAGTAGCGTACGCCAGCAGAGCGAGGCAAGAGCGCGTGCTGGGCATGTTCGCGGTTTACGACATGGCGGCTTGCAACATGGCGCGGGCGTAACCCACGTTATAAGCGATGGATGCATAGCCACCCGCACCGGGATAGCCGGGGATAGGGCCGCGTTCGGAATCGTAATCAATGCGGCGGGGATGTTCAGGATAGATGAGGTGGCTGTACTTGTTTTTGACCAGCTCTTTCATGATGGCGAACATGTTGTTTTCGCCTTCATCGATCCACACTTCGCGGTAACGCTCATAAGGCCTGATGACTTGCACGTTGCGGAAGTGAACGTGGTTGATGCGATCGCGCGAGGCGAAATAGCGGCACACTTCAACGGGGTTCTCACCCATTTCACGCGTGACGCCGCAATCGAAGGTGATGCCGTTCGAGGGGCTATCGACAAGGGAAATGAGCTTTTTCCAACCGGTGAGCGAGCCCATGATTTGTTCCGAACCACGGCTGACGGGCGCGGGCGGATCGTTGGGATGGAGAGCCAGGCGCACGCTGGCTTTTTCGGCGGTGGGCACGACGGCTTTGAGGAAATAGGTAATGTTCGCCCAAATTTCGTCCAGTTTATGCGCGCCTTCGTTGGGGAGAGGCGGCAGGTCGCGGAACTTCATGCCTTTCTCGTCGGGGCGCGTTTGGTATTGGGCTCCGGTTTGGACCAGATCATAATCGAAGCCGGTCCAGCCGGAACCGCCGCGCGCCTCATCGATTTCGAGGAAGTACCCTTCCATGGCGCGATGGGCGTAGAAGTTGTATTCGACGACGGGCAGGCCCGAGGCGCCGGAGGCAACGATAGACTGCTTGATCTTCTCGATGTCTTCGTCGCGCTTGTTGCCGGGCTTGCCATAGATGATGTCGGGCGACAAATTAATCATCAGGTTGCTGACCGATACGCCGGCGGCCTTCCATGGCTCCATCACTTTTGCAAGCGATTCGGTGGTCCAAGGGAGCAGGGGGGGACCGCCGCTGAGTACGTGATCGACACCGATCTGTTTCACGCGGCGCGCGGCGCCAGCACGATCCCCGCCGACTGCGCCGCCATCCATCATTCCCACTGCAAGCTTGGGGGTGCCGTTGCCTTCTTTGGGAGCGGGCGGTACTTGAGCTGCCGCGAGTTGTTCCGGGGCCATGGCGGCGAGAGTGCCGGCGCCGGCTGAAAGGATGGCCGCTCTACGTGAGATTTTCACTGGACGATGCCCTCTTTCGCGTGAATCTCATCCAGCCTTCGCTTGAGGTACTCCTTGTATTCGGCCTGTAACTTCGGGTCGCGCGGTGTGGAGTAAATTTCGCTCGATTTATACTTGCCTGTCTCCTTGGTGAACTTCTCGCGTGTCCACTCATCGTGAATGTGCAGCTCATCGGCCTTGTTCAGAATCTTTCCAACTAAGTGCGGCGGCACGAAATAGACGCCTTCGCGATCGCCGAAGACGACATCGCCGGGGAGCACAGTAGCATTCCCGATGCGGATGGGCACATTGATGCCGGTGATCATGATGTCTTTCGAAATAGGCGTGGGATGCACACCGCGATAGTAAGCCCCCATGGGAATGGGGAAGATGCCTTCCAGGTCGCGAATGGCTCCATCGACGACCAGGCCTTTGTGTGTGAGGGCGTAGATGTAGATGGCAAGGTTGTCACCGACGAGGGTCCCGCCTTCAATTTTGCCGAACAAGTCAGCGACTAATACGTCACCATCCTGGAGCATATCGAGCACGCGCTGGTTACCGGGGTTGATGACTCCCTTGGCTTTGGCGTCTTCATCGCTGGGATTTTTGATATCGGGGCGCGCTGGCATGAACTGTACGGTAACCGCGCGGCCGATGAGCTTCTTTTCCGGATGCAGGATTTGGAAGTTACCTTCGTACTGGTTGTTATAGCCTTCGCCGGGCAGAACAGTCCAAACTTCTTCAGCGGACAAGCCGTTCATCTTCTCTAAAAGCTTGTCAGCCACTTTGGGGCGTCCATCGGGAAAGCGTTCACCTTTGTAACTGCTGGTGAACTTTAGAAGCTGATCGCGCGTTAGTGTAGCAACCTGGGCAGAGGCGGAGACGGCCAGGGATGCCGTTAAGAGAAAGCCGGTGAGGGTTCTATTTATCATGAGTTAGTATTTTCCCGGTTCGTGTATGAGGTTAGAAACTAAGTCGAAGCATGAGGTTCATGAGAGGCTGACCGGAGAATGAAGCGGTGGTCTGATCGCCCGTGATTTTGCCGAACAATTGGGGATTCTTGTAATCGAAGGTGCTGCTGGGATTGTTGAATCCGTAGTTATGAAAGGGGTTCTGAAAATCGAAGCGTGCCTGGAGGATCACTCGTTCGGTGAGCTTAAAATTTTTGCGCACAGAGGCTTGGGTGTAGCGAATACCCGGGCCGGTGACGATGTTGCGGCCGGCGTTGCCGGGGGTAAAGGCGTCAGGCACGGCAAAGCAGCTTACCGGAAGGACGGGATTTTCAAGAGCCTGGTTGAATCGGTTCCCACCGATGAGGCTGCCCAATCCATAAGCAGGCATCGAGATGTGATTGCAGGTAAGATTCGGGACCTGATTTCCGATGGCGCTGGGGTAATAATTATTCGGGCTGTTACTGAACGAGAAACCGAACGGATTACCTGACATGAATGTCTGAATCCATGAGAGTTCATATCCGCCGATCAGCAAGTCAACAAATTTGTTTTGGTTCAGGAATTTACGGCCTTTTCCGAAGGGTAATTCGTAAGTAAGGCTGGTGACAAAGACATGGCTGCGGTCGTAACCGGCGCGAGCTTTGTTCAGGTTGCGGTTTTCCACGGGGGCGACACCGGTACAGACGCCGAAATCGCTGTCGCAATCGTCGATCGCTTTAGAGAAGGTATAGAACGAGTTCAGGACCAAGCCCTGCGAATAGCGCTTCTGGAACTGTACGGTACCGGAATGGTAAGTGGAGTGGCCGGTGTTCGACATTTTATTGATCTGGCCGAACTGAGTGTAAGGCAGATAGTTCTGAGGAGCGGCGAAAGCAGCGGCGCGCAAGGCCGGGTTACCTGCTCCGAAGCTGGTGGGGAACAGGTTCACGTTCCAGCTCTCCACTAAATCAACACCGGCTGAACCCTGATAAGTGAGCTTCAGCAAGTTGTTAGTGGCGATTTGATATTGGGCGCTGAAATTCCAATTCATTACGTAGCCAGGGTGGAGGTTCGGGTCCATCCAAAAGATGTTGCGTGAACTGTAATTCGTTCCGACGAAGGGCGAACTGAGATCCGACCGGATGGGGAAAGCAACCTGGCCGGGGAACTGGCTGATGCGGTAGAGCGGAGTGGGGTTGCCGGGGGCTTGCTGCTGTGCCACCTGCGACTGATACTCATCGAACTGTTGCAGGGCGTTGGGAAATCGAATATCGACGGTGTTGATGCCGAAGCCGCCGCGCACGACGAGGCGGTCGATGGGGTGCCAAGCCAGGCCGAAACGGGGCTGAAAGTTTTTGAGATCGCGGCCATTGAGGCCGTCTTTTGGATGGATGATGCCACCTGTCTTGCCGGTAACCGGGTCCACCGCGGTGGGGCTGAAGTTACTGACCAATCCATGGGCCGTGTGGAAGGGGCTTTCCGTGGACCAGCGCAGACCGATATTGAAAGTGAGGGTCTTGGTGACCTTCCAATCATCCTGGAAATAGAGGCTATGGACGGAATCCCGGGGGAGCCAGGTGGTGGTGTAAGCGGTGAAGTTGGCCTGGCGGACATAACCCAGCTCGACACCCGCGAAGGTGTTGCCGGTGTTGGGAATGGGCTGGCCGTTGGGCTGCAGGCCGGCCGTCATGTTGTCGAATTGAAAGACGCCGCTGGGCTGACCGAGCTGGAAGTAATTGCCCTGGAACTGGAGATAGTCGTACCCCATTTTGAGGGCGTGGGTGGAGAACACTTTGCTGAAATCGTCGCGGAACGTCCAGGTCTGGCGGATCTGGCGGGAAGGGCCGCCGACCGTAAGACCGTAAGCCGTATTGAGGGCCGGCGCGGTGCCATTGCCGGAAGCAGCCGTGCCGCTGAAAGAGGGAAATAGCAGCGGGCTGTCATTCGGAATGCCGAGCTGTCCTGCCCAGTTCTTATTGTAAGACGGCACTATCGTGTCATTACGAATCCGGTAGAAGCCGATTCGGGCGTCGTTGAGCGTGCTGGGGCCGAACACCTTGGTAAGTCCGGTGGAAACGTTCTGCTGGGTGAAGGGGGCGTAGAAACCGTTCGCGCCGTCGAAATCGGCAATGGCAATGCTGGTGGGGCGCTGGAAGCCGCTCTGGAAGTTGTAAGTGTAACTGGCATAGGCGCGAAGATCCTGACTGAACTGATGATCGACGCGGCCGGAGTAATCGCTGAAGAAGGTTCGCGACTTAGACGCCCAGGTGTAGTTACTAACAGGTCCGGTCGATGTAAGTGAGCCATTTGTGTTAGGCGCGACCCACGGGTTGAGGGACAGCAGTTTGCGGTACACGGGGTCCATCATGCTGGGCGAGATGATGTTGCCGGGGATGGGGTCGCGGACCCAATCGCCGTTGGCTAATTGTCGCGTGGTGGAAGGGTCGTAAAGCTGCTGGCCAAGGCCGCCGAAGGTGAAATCGCCATTGAGCAGCGCAGGCGTGGGAGTTTGGCTGGTGAACGCGGCGGACTTCTTTTCAATGAGCTTTTGATAGCCGAAGAAGAAGAAACTCCTGTTCTTACCGTTGTAGATTTTGGGAAGCACGATGGGGCCGGAAAGGCTGGCATCGAGCTGCATGAACCAGGCGGGAACTCCGTTGGGGGCACCGGGCTGCGGGTCGGAAGTCTTATAGAGGTTGAAGAACTGGCGGTGCGTCATGCGGCGCGTGCGGCCCAAATCCGATCCGGTGCCGTGGAATTCATTGGTGCCGCTTTTCTTGGCGACGGTGACAACGCCGCCGGTGGTGTGGCCGTATTCGGCGGGCAGGGTGCCAGTAACTACTTGCACTTCCTGCACGGCATCTTCGACAGGCTTGATATCGGTACCGGTGCTGGACTGCGGATCGTTGCCGAAGACGCCATCTTCGAACACGGTGGTTCCGGTGGAACGTTGGCCCGCGATATTGAAGCCGCCGAGCGAGCCGCCATATGCGTAACCGTTCATGGTGACGCCGGGGCTAAGGTTCAGCGTGTTCAGGACGTAGCGCTGATAGAGGGGCATTTTATAAAGAAAGTCGCCTTCGGTGACGGTGTTGGTGGAAGAAGTTTCGGTTTCGAGGAGCGTACCTTGGCTGGAGACCTGCACCTGTTCGGCGAGGCTGCCGATTTCGAGAACGCCGCTGACGGGCAGGACGTCGCCCACTTTGAGCAGCAGGCCGCGTTGGCTGAGGCGCTTAAAACCGGCGGCTTCGAACGAGACGTCGTAAGTGCCGGGCTGGAGAGATTGGACGCGGAAGATGCCCGCCGAATTGGTTTCCGAAGGCGCGGAAAAGTTGGTGGCGGTTTCAAGGACAATGACTTTCACACCGGCGATGGCGGCGCCGCTTTGGTCTGTGACGGTGCCTGTGATGGTGGCCGTGCCAACCTGGGCGGCAGCAGGAAAAGTGAAGCCAACTAGGGCAAGCGCCGAAACGACGACGAGGCGCGACAGCCGGGAACCGTGATGTTGCATCTGTACTCCTTCGGTAAATCCGATCGGTCCTCAATATATGGGACGGGTTACAGATATGTCAATCGGGCTGGTGGGGCCGCGCATTTGCCCTTGGGTTCGAGTTTCGGCAGGTTATTTCCGGGATTTTGGCAGGATTTTCCGGGATATCGCCAGGATTTCCCATGATATTTGCCGGGTTACTCTTTCGCGAATAGTGAGCAAAATCAAGGGTTTCTCAGGTTCGTTCTGCAGAATTTATGTTTGGCGCGGCGGCCGGGAGCCAAGTTCAGTGGCCGCGGACGGCGAGGTAGCGGATACGGGACGTAAAGCATGTGCTTCACGCCTCGATTGGAGCACATGAGATTCGGGCTGGCGGGGAGTGTGGAGGGCTATGTTGTGGAAAATGGGGGAAATTGAGTTTTGGGGCGAACGTGACGGATACCGGCGGCCGATGACAACATGCGCAACGCATCGAAGTTCATCTATAGGTAACTTAGTGCTGGATGGCGGTTGCGCCGCTTTACTTGAGCGAACCACCGGCAAAGCGGGTACAGCATAAGGACTGCAGAGATCCAGACTAAATAGACCACCCATAGGTCATACCCGTAACCAGCGGGAAAAGGATGTGCGGAGCCGCGAAGGGCGAACGAGTCCTGGTAAAGCCAGTCGGCCCGCCCATAACGCACGAGGGAGAAAACCACAGCCAGGCCATGCAGCAGCGGCAGATGCAGCAGATAGTAGAACAGAGGTACACGGCCAAAAGTAGTGAGCGGCCGCGCAATCATTGGAGGAAGACGGTCCGCAACGGCCAGAAAGCAGAGTGCAGCTCCCAATGTCATAAGAAGATAGAGAAGCGAGGGTGGATACTTCGACAGATTCACGAAGGACATCACGGTGCGCGCCCAATCCGTCTGAATGGCCCACGGTTTCGGATCGCCATACAAGTTGCTTGCCCGCAAAGCGGCAAACAGGGCCAGCATCGAAAGACCAATTCCCAGGAACAGCCGACTGCGCCGCCGCGGTTCGATACGCGCCAAATTACCGGCTCCGTACCCCAGCGCCATTACTCCCACCCATGGAATCAAGGGATAAAGAGAGCCGACGATCTTGTGCGGGAAAGGCTGAAAAATGCTGATGCTATGCAGCGGCTTCCATAAGTCCGCAGCCTCCCCCAGCCACGCCGCGTGCGGCCCGTCGAACAGATTGTGTCCGGCGATCAGAACCAGCCCGATGCCCGCGATGATTCGAGGCGGAAAAGAAAAGACCAGCCCCGCCAGCACAATCATAGAAGCGCCGATCACCCAGATGACCTGCAGCCTGGTGAAGCCGAATCCGAGGCTGAACGACCAGCCGAAGGGAGAGATCACCGCGATTTCCAGAAAGATCAGCCAGAGCCCGCGCTTCAGCAGGAAGCCCGGAAGTTCACAGTGGTCTGTCTTTCCGCTCGCCAGGGAGAGGTAGGCTCCCGTCCCCGCAAGAAGCACAAATACTGGCGCGCAAAAGTGCGTAATCCACCGAGTAAAGAATAGGATCGGATTGGTGCGGGCGAGGTCGGTGGGATCGAACAACGCCGAGGAAAAGAAATCGCGCGTGTGATCGAGAGCCATGATGACCATGACCAACCCCCTGAGTATGTCGATAGACGAAAGCCGCTCCGAGGTGGAGGTTTTCTTTTCCACAGCGTTGCCGGACATGGTTGTAGCTGTCATATTGGCTTGTAGTTCAGGTCGAGGTAATCCGATACGGTTAACTGCGCCGGTAATCCGAACTTTTCAACAACAGCTTTAGAATCCCAGCGAGGTTGGTATTCCGCTACGAACGCGATCAGCGCAAAGATGTTCGCGGCCGAGGCGGAAAAGGGGCTCGCGAGCGTCTGATTCATACGTGCCAGCCATCCGGGGATGGGGATAATCCTGATTCGCTCTTTCCCTACCTTTTTTGCCACGACGCCGGCAATCTCCCGCCAGGTGAGCCACTCCGGCCCGCCCGCTTCCACAAGCAGGTTTTCGTTTCCGCTGTAGAGCGCCCCGCCGGCAATCATTTGCGCTACGTCGTCGGTGGCAATAATCGGAGTACCGTGACTGGCGCCACCGGGTACGATCATCCAACCTCTCTTTTGGACGAAGTCACCAACCACTGCCATCCATATACGAATGAAGCCGTAACCGCGGTGCGTCGTCGCGTGCTCCGACCTGTCACGAGCTTGTTTGAAGCCGCCCATGACCAAAAAGACATCCATGAAGGCGGCATTTCGAATCACGATTGATTGCATTGGCGACGTAAAGAGGCGCTTCTCGATCAAGCGCTTGCCATGGAGTTCCGGCACCGAACCCTCGCCGGGATACGTGGGAACCGATGACTGCACGAAGCGGCCCACACCGGCCTGCTCACACCATTCGATGAGCCGAAGTGCTTGCCCGTTCACTGTGGCCGCATTGGCCTTGCTTCGCTGCGGAACGATTCCGTTTGCAGTGGAAATGACGACATCCATACCCACCACGGCCTTACGCATGGATTGCTCATCGAACAAATCCGCGGTGACGTACTTGATGCTTCCGGCACGGGGGTCCTTTATCGACGACCCCGCCTGCCGTATAACAGCGGTGACGTCATGACCTTTACCCGCGAGAAGGATTGCAACCTTCGACCCGACGTGTCCGGTCGCCCCCACCACCAAGAATTTCTTCAGATTCACGATTGGCTCCCCGGCAACCGCTCTACGGCCTGGCTCCGGCACAACCGGCATGTCACGAGCAACGTTGGCTTGGTCATTGTTTCTTGCGGTTCTTTGCAATAGAGGATGGTTGACCTCTAATTAGAGTACGCCTATACTCTAATTGTCAAGACACATAGTCCGGGTGAATGTTTTTTTATGCGTGTTTCCAAAAAAGAAATGGCAAAGAGTCACGAGAATATTCTTAAGGGCGCGTCCCGTCTGTTTCGCGAGCGTGGCATTGAGAACACCAGTGTCAATGATTCGATGGCTGAAGCTGGGATGAAGACGGGCGGCTTCTACCGGCATTTTGCGAGCAAGGAAGGACTTGTAAACGAAGCGCTGGAAAGCGCCTTTCAGGAGCTCCTCGCGTTTGTCAATACACAGTTCGACACAGTGGAACCCACTGAGGCTCTGGCTGGGTTTCGCTCCTACTATTTGTCTTCTGGCCATGTGGAACATGCCGGATCCGGATGCCCGGTTGCCGCTCTGAGCGGCGATGTGGCTCGGGCGACGAGCGATGTGAAGGCTTCTTTCAGCGCCGGCGTCAATGCAATGATCGCTGCGCTGGCCAAAGGTCTGCCTGGCTCTGCCTCCGAAAGACGAAAACGCGCCACGCGGGAACTTGCTTCGTTGGTTGGCGCGGTGGTCATAGCGCGGGCGTGCGAACCACAGACGAAGCGCGCTGTTCTTTCGGCTTGCCGCCCCGCGGCCTGAAAATTCTGGCAGAATGGGCGACTGCCGGCCCGAGTTCCTGCCCAGGAATCGCTCAAGCACAGAAATGGATTCGGCGGTTGTCCAGAAGTCTTGGCTTCAGCTTGCCGCGGCAAGAAAGCCGGTGTTGCTGGAAAGTTACTATGTATCGTCCAGATTGGGTTATGCGTTTATCAGCCGTCCCACTTTGGAGGACGAAGCCGATTCGGAGTTGGTTTGCTGAGCTGCCATCTGGACAGCATGGGCGCTTCTCCAGCGCTGATCCTCCATGCAGTGGAGCGGTTTCGGCGGCACGGGTATCTGAAGCTTGCGCTCGTACGCCTTGATGTTATAGCCGGGGTAGAACGGAGCGATATTAAAGTTGATGAAAGCTTTGAGCCGGTTGAAGAACGTTTGGCGCGCGAATGGCATAGCGGCATAGCGTCGCGCTGTTGTCTCAAAACTTTCGGCCGCGTTCCCGGTCAACTCCTCCATCACCCCGGTAACGCCACCCCCATAGGAAAAGGCCCCTTGCTTGTTGTCCTCCGCGTACCGGACCAGGAGTGCTATTTGGTAAGGATCAATCCTCTGCATGCGTGCGACCTTGAGAAACATCCAGATCGGCAGGTTGACTGGAAAAACTGCATGCCCGACCAATTTCTCGAGGATCTTCGCCATGTCCTTACCGGAGAGAAGTTCCGTCCCAGTAGGGCGATAGCTCTTCCCCGCATGCTTCGCTGGATCGTCGGTTAGAAGAGCGGCCGCGGATTTCGCCATGTCCTCATTAGAGATAGGGGCAGACTTGCTGTCGCCCATCAGAACGGGATAGATCCCCAATAATGCGGCAAAATCGATAGTGCGAAGGAAGTTGTCGGCGAACATACCGGGATTGAAAATGATATGGGCTATGCCGGGAATCATCGAAAACGTGCGGTCGATCAGCCATGTCTGCCGCGTCATGGCGGTGGGGTGGGACGCACTCGAGGTCCACTGGCTCATCTGCACGATGGACTCGATCTTTGCCTCACGCGCGGCAACCATGAAAGCATTGGCGGCCTGAATCATGTAAGGTCTCATCAGCGGCAGATAGTAGGCGCGCCGCGTACCTTTCGCGGCAACGTAAAGTTGCTCCGGGTCGTACATGTCAGCGATCACGATTTCCGCTCCGAGTTTTCTTAAGGCGGCGCTCCGATCGTCCTCCCGGCTCGCCATCGCGCGCACCGGCCATTCCCGCCGGCGCAACTCGGCAACTAAGGCTGCGCCGGTCTTGCCGGTCGCGCCGGTCACCAAAATTTTAGGCTTCATCATGATCGTGCTCCTGTCAAGTAGTTCGCCGGTAGCCCCCGGCCGCCGGCATTCGGCGTCATTGTGAATTTGCCGCTGTTGGTTTCATGTTGTTGGCGCCAAAAAGCCGAGCACCCCGGCGAGGGCCGGGTTAGGCGGCATCTGATATTCCATGGCCGTATCGTGGCATTGAGCGGAGGCGTAATCAGAATTCTGGCGGCATCCGCGATTTGGTTTGACTTTGTTGGCCAGACATGGTTGCGCAAAAGGCATTGCGGCATAACGGCGAACGATGGTTCAAAACTCTCTGGCTCCCGGCCCGGAGTTCCAAAACGTTCGTTGTCGGGCCGTGAATGTCGAAAACGTATAGATCGCATTCCTGCGGGCACGCGGCGGCCATTAGCCTCATTGGACGGAAAAGGCGTGCGAAGGCCGCTGAACAGATTGGGGATCACCCGAAGATCTCCCGGTTCGCCGCTATGAAGTGTTCCACGCTCATCGGTGGGATTCCAGTGATCCTTTCCACGTCGTTACTCAAGCCCCGAAACAGTCCGTTTTCGAAATCCCGATGAGCGGCCTGCAAATGTTGGAAGATGTGCGGTTCTCCAGACCCGTCCGGCTGGTTGGACTCGGCGTAGCCGCTCATCGAATTATTCTGGCCGGATTGGATAGCGCCCGATGCGATGTTGTCACGCATCACCTGAAACGGCACGACATGATAGGCGATCGGCTTTCCAAGGGCACGGCCCGCCGCAGCGGTTGCTTCCTGGAAACTCAACTCTTCAGGTCCGCAGATCGCGTACGTCATCCCTTTGTGAGGCGCGGGGTCTTCAAGGATGGCCGCAATCACACGGCCCTGGTCTTCGGCGGTGATGAATGCTGTCCGGCCCGCTTCGAAGGGGAAATATACCTCGCCCCGACTTATCATCGGCGCCATGTAAAGCATCCATTCGCTGAAGAAAGGTGGCCGCAGATGAGTGATGTCGAGCCCCGTCCAGTCCAGAACCCTTTCTGAGAGCCAGTGCTCGAAGGAAGCATGGCTGGCGGCATCCTCGCGGGCGATCTTCTGCGACATATTCACAATGACTTCAACGCCGTTTTGCTTCGCTGCCTGACCAAACTGGGCAGTCGCCTGAACCAGTCCTTTGCTGATCGGGTAGCAAAAGTACGCGCGCTCGATGCCCTTGAGGGCGGCTTTGACCGAGACGAAGTCGTCGAACGCGCCGAAGACCACCTCGGCTCCCATTTGGGCCAGAGCGTCGGAACGCTTGTCTCTGCGATGGGCGAAGGCTCGTACCTGAAGGCCCTTCTCTCTCAAATGCGTGACCGCCGCGCGTCCGGTCAGCCCGGTTGCGCCTGTGACAAGGATGTCTGTGCTCGCCATAGATTCTCCGTCGTGTTAGGCTTCGTCCGCTGACGGGCCAAAGGCGCTTGGCACCGGAATATTAAGCGAGCGCAGATAGACGCCGAGTTGAGCGCGATGATGGATCATATGGTTCATCGCAATATTCCGGTAGGCCAGGTATCGCGTTCCGGAAAAGAGAGTTTTACCTTGACGGGTAGCCTGCCAAGGCTCCTGAAACGCTCTGTCGGAGGTTTCTTTTAAGTGAGCAAGACTTGCGGCGGCAAGTTCGTCGAAGACTTTCAGGATGGCTGCGGTGTTTTGCTCCTTAACAATTCTTCTTGGATCGGTCGGACCGCCGAGATCCACGCCGGGAACCACGAGAATCGAGCCGGCCAGTCCGGAGACCGTGGCGAGGTGATTCGCCAAATCGATCAGCGATGTGGAGCGCTCGTGGGGCTTGAAGTTGTCTTGCCCCTCGGGAACCGCTTGCAGAAAGCGGCGAGTCTTCTTCAGTTCGGCTTCGAGTTCGGGGAGCAGAACATTGCTAAGTTCTTTGCTGTCGGTTGTCATGTACCCTCACGAGAGAGGATTACGATAAGAATCTAAAAGATTCACAAAAACATCTAACAGCAAATGAAAATTGCGAGGAGGCGAGTTGGCAAAAAAGAGCGCTGCCGAAAGAACCGACACACACCTGAAGGTCCTGCAACAGGCGTCGAGAGCTTTCCGGAAACAGGGATCAGGAGTTGCGATCAACGACGTGATGAAGCAAATTGGAATGACTCCCGGGGGCTTTTATCGTCATTTCGATAGCAAGGAGGATTTGCTTGTAGACGCCATAGCGTTGGCTTTACGGGAAATTGCGGATCGTTTGGACGAGGTGGCGCGGCGCGCGGAGAAAGGGAAAGAGCTGGAAGCAATCGTCACGGCATACCTCAGTTCTGAACATCTTCTGCACCCGGAGTCATGGTGCGCGATGGCCGCTCTGGGTCCGGATATTTCGCGGCTCCCGGTCGCCGTCAGAAGGCGATTAGGCGAAGCGATGCGATATTACTCGGAGCGGCTGTCCCCGTTCATGCCAGGTTGCAATAGGGAGGAACAGGGGCGCAATTTCCTGATATTGTTTTCCGCAATGGCCGGGGCAATCACAATGTTGCGCGTTCTTCCCGATCCAGCGGCTCAGCAGCAGATCCTGGGAATGGTTCGCAACTATTACCTTGCAACATTCGCCGGAAGTAGCAAAGATTGACCCAGATTCTTCAGGCCGACAGTCCACGCGTGGCAGTTAGCAGCCCCACATTAAATCGTTAGAACGCTGCCTCGGCCATGAAAGAGCGCTCCTGTTGCAGACGAAGTATTTCGCGGTGAAGCAACTCGGCAGCAAGAAATGCGTACATCAAGATTACGTATACGTAAACTACCTGTCCGGACAGCACCAGCAGGAGCCCGGGGATGGACAAACCTATATATGAAGCGCGGATTCGGCGGAGCAGCGTGCTTTGACGGCTGAGTTCGCCTTGACAAAACTCGCGATGCGCTTCGAAGCAATCGCGGTTTGTTGGCGGGCGGGGAGAATCGCCTCTCCAAACCAGCCAAACCGCGTAGAGGGCTCCGGCCGAGATGAGTGCAGCGCCGATTCTAACGGTCGTCGGGCCTGTCCATGCCAGGCCGGACCCGCACGCAGTAAAGACCACTGCGGCGATGCAATAGATCCGTAGCCTTGTTCGCCGCTGTGCGCGTTGCAATTCTTCCGCCTGCCAGCGCACTTCATCCAGGTAAATGTGGCGGGCAATTGCGAACCCTGGGTCTGGCAAGCGAGCAGTGCGCGGCGGGAACAAGGTGCGCAGTTCCGTCAGGAAGAGCCACCCGGCCCATGAGCCCTGCGTGGGGTGCCAGCGAGGTAATGCCAAGGCGGGAAGGCAGGCGGTTAATGCCACTTGCGACACGAGCACCAACCCGAATGCCAGCCCCACGTCGAGAATGGGCGCCAGTTGGCCCCGCTCGCTGCGCCACGACCAGCCATTTCGCAACAGGAAGACAGTGAGCACGGTGAGCGCGGGGATGGCTAGCCTTACAAGTGCCATGGGCTCTTCAGCCAGCGCGGGTCTATCGCTATGGAACGCGGAGGCTGTGAAGGAATATGCCGCTGTATATGCTTCGAGGAGGAAGATGCGGCCGCTGGTGCCGGTGCGGATCTGGCGGTCTAACTTGCGTAGGAACATCGGAAGAACCCTCGCACCATTGGACCCATGCTTGCGGCGATTTGTTCCGAGTGCCTGTTTGCTGGTGGGGGGTTAGCAGGTCTTCGGGTAAGAGCCAAGCACGCGCACCAGGTCGGCCAGTTCGTGCAGGTGCCCCAAAGCCTTCTGCACGTTCGTATCGCTTTCGTGGCCGATGAGGTCCAGGTAGAAGAGATACTCCCAAGGCTTGCCGCGGAGGGGGCGCGATTCGATTTTGGTCAGGTTCAAATCGCGGAGCGCGAAGGCGCTGAGGGAGCGGAAGAGTGCGCCTGGCGAATTGCGGATGGCGAACACGATGGAGGTCTTGGCCGGTTCACCCGCCGCTAGTTTCTTATGCAGTTTGCTCCACTCGTCGCGGTGGCAGAGCAGGAAGAATCTGGTGAAGTTGCGGCGGTCATCTTCTATGGAGCGCTTGAGGATGCGCGCCCCGTAATTTTCAGCCGCGACGGCGGAAGCGATGGCGCCGGCGTCGGCTAAGCCCTGCTCCGCGATCATCTTTACGCTCCCCGCCGTATCGTAGAACGGCACGCGTTCCACCTGCGGGTTGGCTGTGAAGAAATCAAGACATTGCGCCAAAGCCACCGGGTGGGAGTACACGCGGCGGATATCGCGGAACTTCACGCCGGGGTTCGCGATCAGGTTATGAACGATGCGAACGCTGGTCTCCGCCAAAATGGGCAAATCGAACTTGAGCAGGTGATCGTAATTTTCGTGGACGGAGCCATGCAGCGTATTTTCGATGGGGATGGCGGCGCGATCGATGGAGCGGGCGGTAAGGGCGGCGAAGACTTCCTCAAAGCGCGTGAAGGGGATGGGCTTGGCCGATTCGCCGCAGAAATGGCGGGCGGCCACTTCACTGAAGGCGCCGCGCTCACCTTGAAAGCCGATGCGAAGGGACTTTTTACCTTGCATGGGGACCATTCCAACGCTCAATCGTATCGTCGGGTACTCCTAACAAATCCATGACACGGCTGACAGAATGGTCCACCAAATCCAGAATTGTCGCGGGATTGTTGTAAAAACCCGGAATCGGCGGTGCGATAATCGCTCCCATTTCCGCAAGTGAAGTCATGGTGCGCAGGTGGCCGAGATGAAACGGGCTCTCACGGACCATCAGCACCAGCTTGCGGCGTTCTTTCAAACACACGTCGGCTGCGCGAATCAGGAGGTTGGAGCTGATGCCGTGAGCAATGGCCGACATGGTGTGAATGGAACAGGGCGCAACGACCATGCCACCCACCGGGAAAGATCCGGAAGCTAGAGGAGAGGCAATGTCTTCAATGGGATAAGTATGTGTTGCGAGGGTTTTCAGGTCGGCAGCCAATTTGCCGGTTTCGAGAAAAAGAGTCTTCTCGGCGGAGCGCGACAGAATCAAGTAAGTGTCCGCTTTGCCGCGCAGTCTCTCCAGCAGACGAATGGCGTATATGGAACCGCTGGCGCCCGAAACTCCGACCACGATTTTCACTTTTTCCATATTGTCAAAAGTTATGTTCCGTATATGGAACAAAAAGACTGAATTTCAGTTGCCGCCGCGACAGCATCTGGCTATACTCTCTACGGGTTGAAAAACCAGGGAACAGAGTAACCTTACTGCCCGATCGAACGGGGGCCGATCTCGGAATAAAGGATCATAACATGAACGAGCCAGGCCAGAGGCTGAAGCGAAAACGAGAGAGTCTCGGATTGAAATACCGGGACGTTGAAGAAGCCAGCAATCTAATTGCTTCCAGCAAGAAGAGCGATGAGTTTGTTATCAACCTGAGCCGCCTTTCCGATATTGAAAACAAAGGCACAGTGCCGTCTATTTACCGTTTATATTCACTATGCACTATCTACAGGATGGATATAACCGAGGTACTCGATTGGTATGGAGTAACACTGTCGGATCAACCGGCGGATGCGGCGATGATATCGGTGGGTAAGACTCATGTAATCGGGTTCTCCGCCCCTCCCTGGGGAGACTTTCAGATGCCTTTATCGCTTGAATCCGGCATCGACCTTCGCAAGACGGAATTGCTGAGCCGGTTGGTGCAGCGCTGGGGAAAAATGTCGATATCGCTACTGGGGCATTTGGAATTGAAACATCTCCGGTATGCTTTTGTCGGTTCCGACGACTGGCGCATGTACCCAATCATCTACCCGGAAAGCCTCCTCTTGATCGATGAAACTAAGAAGAAGATCGTCAATTCCGGCTGGGTGAACCAATATCAGCAGCCAATTTACTTTCTAGAACACCGGACGGGGTGTTACGCGGGCTGGTGCCATATCGCCGACCAGCAAATCGTGGTTTTGGCGCACCCTGCTTCGGGGTGCGGACCTATCGTTCTGAACGTCGACGAGACGGACATATTGGGACAAGTTACTGGAATTGCCATGCATTTCGAAACTGGAAAACAGGCAACGCCTCCTTCATAATCGGTCCTCGCTGTCCTAAGTTACTCCATTAATGCCATTACCAGCAGCATATCGCCGAGAAAAAGATCGCGTTCGGCCTGCCGCGCGGAAGCGGGGATCAGGTTTGCGAAGGGCGGTACTAACCGCCAATTGGCCAAAACCGTCGCGCGATCTTCGTCCAATTCCACTAAATACCTGTCCAGGTCGGCCTTTTGCTCTTCAATGCTGAAAGAAAGCCAGTCGGCGAAGCTAGCTTCATGGCTCAATTTCAAGGTGCGGGCCGCATCTGCTTTGGTAAATCGCTGCGCGAAACCGAGATGCTCGTAAGTACCTGAATTGCCATTGCGGAGAGAGGAAAGATACACCAACCGTCCAAACAAAGTAGGAATTCGGGACAGAGTTCTGCGCCACAACTCGCCTGCCGGGCTGACGTCCAGCCTCATATCAAGTGTTCAAGATACACCGCTGCTGAGTGGCTATGTTGCGGTCAGAACCACTTCCAATACACCTAAAGTAAACGATTGAGTAATCGGCGTTTAGATATAGAGGCATCGATTTGGTTCCACAAATGAAAAAGTATTTTTTAAACACGCACAACCTCGAGCTTCGTTTTTACACTTGTCCTCGTTGCTAAGCACTTCACATAAAAGGAACCCAAAAACAATGACACGTTCAATCATGCTTCTCTCGGCTTTCGCTCTCTCCTTGCTGGCTTTCCCCAAGCCGGTCTCCGTCATGCCTATCCCGGAATGCAACCCGTGCCCGTTCGTTATGCCGATTCCGGAATGCAACCCCTGCCCGTTCGTAAACTAGAAGTGTTCGTGGATTCGCCGCTGTTATGCGATGGTGCGCGGCTATACTAAATTTACTGTATGGTCGCTTCCGGGTGGTCGGCATCGATTCCGGCGGTATTGGCTTTCGCGGCACTTTGCTGCCTGCTTCGGCTGATCAGGCTCCGTTTAGCGTCGGTGTATCCCTCCCTCTGTTACTTTCTCGCGTTTCAGATCGCGCAGATTGCAGCATCGATGGCGGCTGGCTTGAAGAGCGACGAATATGAGTTGGTCTACGTCGCCTTTTTGATTCCGGAGTGGATCGTTTACGGCTTAATGATGCGCGAGATATATGCCTCGATCTTTTCAGATTACCCAGGCATCGCCGTCCTAGGGCGTTGGAGCGTCTACGGGGCGCTCGCAGGCACGGGTGTAATACTTATATTAAGTGTTGGAGTCTGGCGCCACCTGTTCAGCGGGCAGGAATCGATCCTCCCACTGGTGGAAACGGTTGCACACTGCTTTACGTTCGGCTTCGCGCTTCTGATTTTGATTATTCTGGCGGCGATCTCACACTACCCGTTGAGCCTGCATAAGAACGTTTTTATCAACGCGACGCTTTTCAGCGCCGTGTTGCTGGGCGAGGCCAGCGGGTTGATTGCGGATCAGGTGGTTTGGCGCCGACACACCGCCTGGATCAATCTGGCGGTGAGCCTGAACACGGCCCTCTGTCTGGTGCTTTGGCCGCTGCTGCTTTCCCGGGAAGGGCAGATGCGCGTGCTCAAGCTGCGGCACAACACAGACCCGAAGGACGAAAACCGGCTCCTGGGGCAATTAAGTACGATTAGTTCCATAATTATGGGCGCCGCCCGAAAATAGAACGGTTGGATTTAAGATTTAATCGTTTGCGTTCTTGCCGTAAATCCGTTATTCTCTCCAACAATACGTTCTGTGGAGGGAACCTGACGATGCCAGTTTTATTTTTGCTCTGTATTTTCACTCTCTGTCTTCTGCTTGCCGCGGGATGGAAGCTCAAGGCAACGCTTACGTCCAGCGATCCGTCGTACGACACGCTTAACGAGGCCGATACCGAATTGAACAGGCTGCAGTTCTACCGGCCCATGGAACGGCTGCTGTCCGAAGACGATTTCGCATATGTTTCCTCGCAACCTAACATTTCACCTGCAATACTGAAGCGAATGCGCGCGGAGCGGCGCCGTATTTTCCGTCAGTACCTGGGGGCGCTATCGGCGGATTTTTCACGCCTCACTTCCCGGCTGCGCGAAATTATGGTGGAGTCGCCCTGCTCACGGGAAGACCTGGCCGCATCCATTCTGCGAGCGCGCATGCTGTTTGCATTTGCGGTGCTGATGGTGGAAGGGCGGTTAGTTCTTCATGCTTGCGGGTTCTATCGAGTCCGCGTTTCGGCTCTTGTATTGACCGAAGGCTTTGCGCAGATGCAGCGTGAGATGGACCAGCTTACGCGAACGCCCGCGCTATCGGCCAGCTAAAGTTCGCCAGTCAGCTCAACTTCTTTAACGCCTCTTTCGCTTCCGCCAGACGCGGGAATAATTTTTCCGCCTGGCGGAATTCGCGCGTGTGCACGCAGCGCCGGGCGCCGGAATGATCCACCGGAAATTTCAAGTGCAGCATTTCGTGAAACATCACGTATTCCAACGCCAGCGCGGGCACGGTCTTTTCGTCGAAAATGCGGCTGATGACGATTGCGTTGTGCGAAGGATCGAAGTGGCCAAGCAAGAAACGGCTTCGCCGCAGACTCCACCCCAATTCAGGCTGAGCGAGCCCGCTATCGAAAAAGTCGCGATTGAGGCGCTTGAAAATCTCCGCCAAGTTGAAATGCCGGCCTACGGGCCCGGAAATATGTTTACGTCCACGGGCTTGCCGCATGAGGTGCATCTTGCCCCTGACCTCTTTGTTATTGAGATACAACCGATACCGGTTTACATAGGCCCGTTCGGTGGGGACGCGCAGCATCTTACCCAAGAGTATGTGCGCTAGCGATTCGGACACATGCGCGGGCGCGTCTTCGAGCAAATCCGACAGCTTCACTTCCACGAGTTGACCTTTCATGCGGATGGAACTGTTCACATTCGCGAAAGGGCGGTATTCCACGGCGAACTTCGGCAGGGGCGTGCGCGGTTTCAGTTCCTGAAACACGCGCGCGTAAATCTCCTCAACGGTTTCGGCGAACAGCGCGCCTTGTGCCAGGGGCGTAATATCAGATAAGTCTTCACCTTGCACTGCTGTCCCAGGTGACGTATCAAAGGAACTACGACGATTTCGGGCCGGCCCGGCTTTCCGGGCGGAATCCCGCGACTCTCTATTATTCATGCGCTTGCAAAGACCTAAGATTACCGCGCTGGGATGCTACACGCCGCCTGGCATACTCACCAACGCCGACCTGGAAAAATTAGTGGCCACCAATGACCAATGGATCCGGGAACGCACCGGAATTTCCGAGCGGCACATTGCTCCGCCAGAGATGGCGACGTCGGACCTGGCCGTGGAAGCGGCCCTGATCGCGCTGGCCGCGCGCGGCATCGCGGCTTCCGAACTGGACGCGATCCTTGTTTCCACTGTAACTCCGGATATGATGTTCCCCGCAACGGCGTGCCTGGTGCAGAACCGAATCGGCGCGAGCAAAGCCTGGGGGTTCGATCTGGTTGCCGCCTGCGCCGGGTTCCTATATGGGCTGACTACCGGAGCGCACCTGGTGGCCTGCGGCACGCATAAAAAAGTATTGGCAATTGGGGCCGATACCATGAGCAGAATTATCGATTATACGGACCGCTCGACCTGCATATTATTTGGGGATGGCGCGGGCGCCATGTTGATTGAGGCCGCAGAGGAGGGCGAAGACGCCGGCTTTTTAGATTTTATCGGCGAAATCGATGGCTCTGGCGGCGATTATTTGAAAATGCCCGCCGGGGGCAGCCGCTTGCCGGCCAGCGCTGAGACCGTTGCGCAGCGGTTGCATTATGTGAAACAGGACGGGCAGCAGGTCTTCAAATTCGCGGTAAAGAAAATTAGTGAAATGTGCGAGGAGTTGCTGGCGCGAAATGGGTTTACGGCCGGCGATGTTTCGATTATGATTCCGCACCAGGCGAACCGCCGCATCATCACGGCGACGGCGGAACGGCTGGGGCTGCCCATGGAACGCGTGCTGGTGAATATCGATCGCTATGGCAACACCACGGCGGGCACGATTCCGCTGGCTACGCGCGATGCGATTACGCAAGGCCGGTTGAAAAAGGGCGATCTGGTTCTGTTCGCCGCGGTGGGCGCTGGCTATACGGCAGGTGCTTGCTTGTGGCGCTGGGCTTATTAGCCGATGAGAAACGGGACATAGCCGGCGGGCTCCCACGGGCCGCCGCGATAGTGCCAGAGTTCGAGGCCAGTTGCGGCCAGTGGAAACGGCAAGAATTCAGCCTGGATCGATTGCAGCAGCTTGCTGGCTTCTTGCGGCTCCACTTTGTTCTGAATGGTGATGTGCGGTGAATATTTTGCGCGGTCCTGCGGCGTGAGCCATGAGTTCCATTTGCCGGCTAGTTCGGCGCGCAGCATGGTGAGCGGCGAAGAATCGACCACATAGGCAACACCACGCCCCAGCGAGCGGACGCCGCTGACTTGAAACTCAAAAGCGGGAACGCGCGCCGCTTCAGCATCGGCCAAAATCTGTGCTAACCGATCTCCCGGAAGGTGATGGAAAAGTGAGATATGGGCCGGAACCAGATTCCGTTCGGGTGGGAAATAGTGGTCTCGCTGTTGGATGCAAAAGCTCCACGCGGGGCCGTCGCAACGTAAGGTGACAATCAGGGGGCCGGCCGCGCGGTTCATCGAAAGCGGATGCCGTTGTCTCCGCGCAAGCCTTTCAGATAGAGGATGCCACCCGGGTCAGTGCGTTCCTCGCGCAGCTCTTCGCTATCGATTTCCACCTGATAGACGCGCTTCGGGATCAGGCCCACAATGAACACATCCACCACCTCTTTGGCCGGCGTGCGGAAGCGGTGCGTATCCTTTCCAAAGAAGACTACGGCTTCATCCAGGTCCAGCGGATCGCGCGAGATTTCCGGGTTCAGCATGGTGATTTTGCCGTCTTCGAAAAGCTGAAGCTGCCCATCTACATAGCCCAGCCACTGCGCCGAATCTTCCCAGTTCGAACGCACGTAGAGGCGTCCGAAAGTCTCATCGTGAAACACCAGCGGCACGTGGTAATAACTCAAGCCGGGCTGATACGGGTTGGCCCATAGAAATTCGTAGGGGATGCCGAAAGTGCCGCGCATCAGGAAGCGATCGTTCATCAGCCAACCTTGCAGCACCTGGCTTTCGGGCGCATTGGCGTCGAAGGCCACCATGGCCAGTTCGGCGGCGCGCGACAAGGCGGCGGTGCGCAAATCCGGTTCGCCGGTGCCCATCTTGGCGGGAATGCGGTATTCGCTTTCCGCGGCCGGAAACGCTGCCGGATAGTTCGCCAGCAGATGGCCAACGGCCTGGTCTTTGAAATAGCGCGGGTACTGCTCCCGCAAATCGCCATTCAGGTTGTCGCGGACGGCATGCAGAATTTCGTAAAAAGCAAACGTCTGATCGAGCGGTATAGCAGCCTTGCCCGACCTTAAATTCGCCAGGCGCTGCTTCCAGGCGCGGCCGAAAAAGTCTTCCAAAGCAGCGGTTGACACTTTGGGGGAATGATCGGCAAGCGCGATTCCGGCCAGCAGGCGTGAGCGCTCATTATCGATGGTTGTGCCGGGCTTCGCCGCAAGCGCGCGTTCGAGACGGGCAACCAGGGCGGCAATTTCGGCGCGCGACATGAGGGGCTGGCACCAATCGAAAACCAGAGCGATTTGCCGAAGATCGTTATCGGAACCGGTGGCGGTTTTGAGCGCCCATTCAATGGCGCGGCGGCCCTGCACCGCATCGTCCGTGACGCGGTAATAGAGCGCGCTGGCAAAGCCTGGCTCCAGCATGGTGGCTCCGCCCTTGGTCAACAGATCGAACTGTTCAAAGCGCAGCGACTTGCGTTCGCGCTCCCGCCGCAGGAGACGGAGCCGGCCAGGGGGCAGGAACAGGCGCGGATGTTCGGTATAGATGGTGAGGCTATCGACGGGGGAGGCGGGCGGTTCCGATTCGCTCTGCTGAGCGGAAACCAATGTGGGTGAGACGGCCAAAAGCGCGAGGAGCGACCAGTGCGCGCGCCGGGCGCCGCGGAACAGGGAACCTTTCACCATCTAAGATTGTGGCAGACTTGCGCGGCGTTGGACACTGTGTCAAAGTGACACAACCCGCGTCTCAGGAAACGTCCAAAATCAAGTGCCAATGACGGCGGGAAGACCGTGCTTTCAGGAACTTGCGCGGTTTGACAGTTGGCCCGAGGGTTGCTATTTATTGATGGAATCAAAGAAGTACTTTTCAACCTGCCCTCTGCTGCAACAGGCTGGCAGTTCGGTTTTAGGCTTATGGGACAACGTGCTTGCGGGAGCCGCTGTGTTCAGTAGTAAGAAGCTTCAAATCCGGATCGCTTGCGGGTTGCATGCAGGGGGGTTTTTATTTCTCGCCCTCTTCCTTACACCTCTCTTAAGTGCTGCCGAACCGTTTCGAATTGCCATTGCCGGTTTGGTACATGGGCACGTCAGCGGATTTCTGAAATCGGCCAAGGCGCGTCAGGATGTTGTCATCTGGGGCCTGTTCGATCCGGACGCGGCGCTGGTGGCGAAATATGGTGAGCAGTTCGGTGTGCCGGCGGCTGCGCGCTTTACGTCGCTGGAGGCGATGCTTGCCGCGCGTCCCGATGCGGTCGCGACGTTTACCAGCACTGCCGGCCATCGCGCCGTGGTGGAGGCTGGCGCCAAGCAGAAAATTCCGGTGATGATGGAAAAGCCGCTGGCGACCACGCTGGTGGACGCGCGCGCCATGGCTCAGGCGGCGAAGCTCCGCGGCATACCGGTGATCGTGAACTATGAGACCACCTGGTACAAGAGCCATGCGGAAATTTGGAGGCTGGTGCGCCAGAACAATTCCGTGGGGGATATACGCCGCATGGTGGCCATGGACGGGCACCAGGGGCCTAAGGAAATAAACGTCCAGCCTGAATTCTTGGACTGGCTCACGGACCCGGAGCAGAACGGCGCCGGCGCCCTGTTCGATTTCGGCTGTTATGGCGCGAACCTGATGACATGGCTGATGGATGGCGAGCGGCCGTTGCGGGTGACTGCGCTTACCCATAGCAATAAGCCCAAGATTTACGAAGATGTGGACGACGAAGCCACTATACTGCTGCAGTACGCCAAGGCCCAGGGCGTGATTCAGGGAAGCTGGAATTGGCCGTTTTCGCGTAAGGATCTGGAGGTTTACGGCGAGACGGGCTACGCCATTGCCACGGGTGGGGCGGGTCTGCGTGTGCGTTTGAAAGACCAGAAAGCGGAAGAGGTGCGTACGCCGGCCGAACTGGCCGTAAATACGCGCGACCCTATTTCTTACCTGATGGCGATTGTGCGCAGTAAGGTGGCGCCTTCCGGCTTGTCGTCGCTAGAGAACAACGTGGTGGTGGTGGAAATTCTGGAAGCGGCGCGCGAATCGGCACGTAGCGGGAAGACTGTTGTGCTGCCGCGCTAAAGCGAACTACCAGCTTAAAATTCCGGTGCGCGGTGCTTCATCCGGGTGCGGCAGATACACCGTGTGGCAGCGTTCGCAGCGATAGACCTCGCTGCCGTTCGGGGCGACTTCGGCGGTGTAGCCATGCCAACGCTTCAAGTGGCCCTGGCACAATTTGCCTTTGGCGGCCGGCTCATTGCAGGCGCGCATCCGCGGCACGCGGCGCTTCACTTTGGCGCCGCTAGAGAGCACGGTGACCACCTCGCTCACCGGCGCGGGCTGGTTCGGCTTTGGAAAGTTCATAGGGGGCGCTCCACTTATGTTAATCTGGGCTTTCCGCTTACCGCCTGAGCATTTGTGAATTCGACATGCCTGCCCGCGTGAGCGAAGCCTTTGTTTTGCTTACTTATCCGCTCAAAGAATCGGACCTGATCGTAAGTTTCCTCGCACGGGACGCGGGGAAGCTGCGCGGGGTAGCCCGTCGCGCGCGCCGTCCGAAGAGCGGCTTTGGAGCTGGGCTGGAGCGCCTTTCGCAGGTAAGCCTTTCTTATTTTCAGCGCGAAAATCGCGAACTAGTGTCCATTGATGGCTGCGATTTGCGCCAATCGCAATTCGCGCTGATGAGCGATTATTGGGGCGGCGTGGTGCTGGATTACATCGCCGAAATTTCAGAACAGATTCTGCCGCCGAATGAGCCGAACGAGCGTTACTTCCGCCTGGTGGAAACGGTTTTGAAACACATGCGCGCAGGGGACGCGGGCGCGGTGTGGCGTGCTTCTGTCTATTTCACTTTCTGGGCAGTGCGCCTGGCGGGCATCATGCCGGAGTTTCGCGGAGTGAGCGCCTCTTCCATCGAGCTTGCTGAAACCATGCTGCGGCGCCCGATCGATGAATGTGCGCCCGGCGAATTCGATCAGCATACCGCGGCCGATCTTCGTAAGTTTCTGATCCGCCAGATTGAAGAGCTGATCGACCGCAAACTGAAAACCGCCGCACTGCTTTCCGCCCGCCCTTTCTGATTTTCATGGACTCCTACCAGCAGATCATTTTCAAACTGAAGAACTACTGGGCGGAGCGCGGTTGCGTCATTCAGGAGCCGTTCGATAACGAAGTAGGCGCGGGCACGATGTGTCCCGAGACATTTCTGCGCGTGCTGGGAACAAAGCCGTATCGCACCGGTTACGTGCAGCCCAGCCGTCGCCCGGCTGACGGCCGCTATGGTGAAAATCCGAACCGGCTGTATAAGCACCAGCAGTTTCAGTTGATCTTGAAGCCATCGCCCGACGATGTAATCGATCAGTACCTGGGCAGTTTGGAGGCGCTTGGCATTAATCTGGCCGAGCACGATATCAAGCTGGAAGAGGACAACTGGGAGGCTCCGACGCTGGGCGCTTGGGGCGTTGGTTGGCAGGTGATGCTGGATGGTTTGGAAATCACGCAGTTTACCTATTTCCAGCAATGCGGTGGGATCGAATTGGATCTGGTACCGGCTGAAATTACGTATGGCCTGGAGCGGCTCTCGGCTTTTCTGCAAGGCAAGGAAAGCGTGTATGACATTGAGTGGACGCCCGGCGTTACCTATGGCGACGTGCGGAAGCGCGACGAATTGCAGTATTCGGTTTATAATTTCGAGCTTGCAGATCGCGACACGCTGTGGAAGCTGTTCGATCTGTATGAAGGAGAGGCGCAGCGCCTGCTAGCCCTCTATCCGAAGGCGGTGCAGAAGGAGCGCTTCCCATTGCTGGCCACTTATGACCACGTGCTGAAGTGCAGCAATTTGTTCAACACGCTGGATGCGCGCGGCGCGATTAGCGTGACCGAACGTGTGGCCGTGATTGCACGCGTGCGGAAGCTGGCCGTGGGTGTGGCCGAGGCTTGGGTGGATCAATCGGCGATCGAGGCGGCGGCTTGAATCTGCTGCTTGAAATCGGTACGGAAGAGATTCCGGATTGGATGATTCCGGATGCGTTGGCGCAGATGCGCACGCTCTTCGGTCCTGCGGAAAGCGTGCAGGTGAATGCAACGTCGCGGCGGCTTGTGTTGCGAGCGACGGGGCTTGCTGAGCGGCAGCCGGATCGTGAAGAGTATGTCGCGGGACCTGCGTTGAGTGCACCCGCCGCTGCTGTCGAAGGGTTCGCGCGCAAGCAGGGTGTGGCGAAGGAAGCGCTCGAACAGCGTGATGGCAAGTATGGTTACACGCGCAAAATTGCCGGGCGCGAAACGCGCGATTTGCTGGCTGCTTCCCTGCCCGACCTGATCGGCAAAATTAGTTGGCCGAAGACGATGTTCTGGGGCGCGAAAGGCAGTGCACGCTTCATACGCCCGGTGCGCTGGATTGTGGCGCTGCTCGATGACCAGGTTATCCCCTTCGAGTTTGCCCGCGTTTCCACCGGCTCCGAAAGTTCCGGGCATCGGCGATTGGGCAAGGCACGCTTTTCCGTTACGTTCGCCGGCTATGAGCAGGCGCTTCGTGAGAACGGAGTGATTCTCTCCGCCGATGAGCGGCGCGCGAAGATCTTGAGTGAACTGCCGCACGACGCGCGGGCCGATGCTTCGCTGCTGGAAACGCTTGTTTATCTGACGGAATTCCCCACGGTCGTCACCGGCGAATTCGATCCTTCGTTTCTCACGTTGCCCGCGGAAGTGCTCTCGACTGTGATGCGCTTCCACCAGAAATATTTTTCCGTCGACGATGGCAAAGGTGGGCTCGCGCCGCGCTTTGCCGCCGTGATGAATACTTCGGGCGACCCCGCCGGCCTGGTGCGGCATGGCAATGAACGAGTGCTTCGCGCGCGCTTTAACGATGCGCGTTTCTTCTGGGATACCGATCAGCAGCGTACGCTGGATGCGCGCGTTGAAGATCTGAAGCACATCACGTTTCAGGCCAAGCTGGGCAACTATTACGAGAAGACGCAGCGGGTGGAAGGGTTAGTTGCGGTGCTAGGCGGCGATGCTCAAGCGCTTCGAGCCGCACGCCTCTGCAAAGCTGACCTGACTACCGAATTGGTTAAAGAATTTACTGAGCTTCAGGGCGTGGTGGGCGGCCTGTATGCCAAAACGCAAGGCGAGCACGAAGAAGTAGCGACGGCCATATACGATCATTACAAGCCGGTGAGCATGGAAGACTCGCTACCGCGCACGGAAGCCGGTCGCTTCGTCGCCATTGCCGATAAGCTCGATACTTTGATCGGCTGCTTCCAGGTGGGGCTGATTCCTTCGGGCTCGAAAGATCCGTTTGCGCTCCGGCGTGCTGCTCAGGGCATCGTGAAAATTATCGTGGAAGCGGATATGAATTTGCCGCTTCGCTCTTATGTGCGGCAGGACCCGAAGCTGGAAGAGTTCGTTCTGGACCGCGTTCGCAATTACTTTCGCGATTTTGCTTACGACGAAATCAATGCTGTGCTCGCCTCCGGTTGGGAGAGCCTGCCCGACGTGCGCGCGCGCCTCATCGCTCTCAAAGCGGTGCGGCCCACAGCCGATTTCGAACCGCTCGCGGCCAGCTTCAAACGCATACGCAATATTCTGAAGCAGGCGGGTTATTCCAACACCGCGCCCCCATCACCGGACCTTCTGGAAGACGGGCCGGAGCGCGAACTATACACTGTCTTCCACCAAATTCAACACGAAATCGCGACGCTCCCGTACCAACCGGCGCTGGAGCGTATCGCCACACTGCGGCCCGCTGTCGACCGCTTCTTCGACAAGGTTATGGTCAACGTTCCGGACGCACAGATTCGGAACAATCGCCTGGCCTTACTCAACGCACTATCCACCGAATTTTCAAAGTTAGCCGACTTTTCAGAGATCGTTATACAAACTCAGGAGACAAAAGTTTAGATGAAGAGCAAGAATGTATTCTCGTTCGGCGCGGGTACCGCCGATGGCGACGGCAAGATGAAAGACGTGCTGGGCGGCAAGGGCGCGGGCCTCGCGGAGATGTCGCGCGCGGGGCTGCCCGTGCCTCCAGGATTTACCGTTGCCACTCAGGTTTGCAACATGTATTTCGAAAACGGCAACAAGACGCCTGACGAAATAGAAAAAGACGTCGACACCTGTCTCGCGATCCTCGAAAAGCGCATGGGCCAGAAGCTGGGCGATGCCGCGAACCCTTTGCTGGTGAGCGTTCGCTCTGGCGCGAAGTTCTCCATGCCGGGCATGATGGACACCATCCTGAACCTGGGCCTGAACGATGACACCGTCAGCGGCCTGATTGCCAAGAGCGGCAATGAGCGCTTCGCCTACGATTGCTATCGCCGCTTTATTCAGATGTTCGGCAACGTGGTGCTGGACATGGGCAAGCATCCGTTCGACGAAGTTTTCGATGCGCGTAAGACCAAGCGCAAGGTCAAACTGGATACAGACCTGAACGCCGAAGACCTTAAGGCCGTGATTGCGGATTACAAGAAGCTGGTGCAGAAGAAAACCGGCAAGCCCTTCCCGCAGGAGCCGCGCGAACAGCTCTCCATGGCGCGCGATGCCGTCTTCCGTTCCTGGAATGGAGACCGCGCTATCGTCTACCGGCGCATGGAAAAGATTCCCGATGACATTGGCACCGCGGTCAACATTCAGGCCATGGTGTTCGGCAACATGGGCGACACCTCCGCCACCGGCGTGGGCTTCACGCGCAACCCTTCCACCGGCGAGAAAGTGTTTTATGGCGAGTTCCTGGTAAACGCGCAAGGTGAGGATGTGGTGGCCGGCATCCGCACGCCGCAGCCTATTTCCGAGCTTGAGAAAGTGCTGCCCGAAGCGTTTCATCAGTTGCGCGAAATCACCTCGAACCTGGAGCAGCACTACAAAGATATTCAGGATTTTGAATTCACCATCGAAGACAAAAAGCTGTACATGCTGCAGACGCGCAACGGCAAGCGCACGGGTCCGGCGGCCGTCAACATCGCCGTGCAGATGGTGCACGAAGGCCTGATCGATAAGAGGGAAGCCGTGCTGCGCGTGGCGCCGGAACAGCTGGATCAGTTGCTGCATCCCATCCTCGATCCGAAGTCCACCAGCGTGCTGCAGGAGCTTGCTACGGGCCTTCCCGCTTCGCCTGGTGCGGCAGTGGGGCGTGTGGTGTTCGACAGCGATCACGCCGTAATGGAATCCGCCAAGAGCCCGGTGATTCTGGTTCGCAGTGAAACGACGCCTGACGATATTCACGGCATGGAAGTGGCGAAGGGCATCCTGACGGCTCGCGGCGGCATGACCAGCCACGCCGCGGTGGTCGCTCGCGGCATGGGGCGGCCTTGCGTCGCCGGCGCGGGCGCGCTTGAAATCAACGAATCGAAGCGTGAAATGGTTGTGGCTTCACACGGCCGCAAAATCATCGTGAAGGAAGGCGAGTGGATCAGCTTGAACGGCTCAACCGGCGAAGTGTTCGTTGGGCAGGCGAGCACCACCGATCCGGACCCGAACTCCGGGTCGCTGGCCGAGTTTATGACGTGGGCCGATGAGTTTCGCGGCAAGTTCGGCGTTCGCGCGAATGCCGATATCCCGCGCGATGCGAAGGTGGCGCGCGCGTTCGGTGCGGAAGGCATTGGGCTATGCCGCACGGAGCACATGTTCTTCGCCGAAGACCGCATCCCGCTGATGCAGGCCATGATTCTGGCTCGCGATGAGAAGAGCCGCCGCAAAGCGCTGCTGAAGCTGCTGCCCATGCAGCGCGCCGATTTCGCCGGCCTCTTCAAAGCCATGGACGGCTTCCCGGTTGTGATCCGCACGCTGGATCCGCCGCTGCATGAATTTTTGCCGAAGCGCGAGAACCTGATGGTGGATCTTGCCAAGCTGCCGTACGCCGCCATCGCGGAAAAGAAGGAGCTTTCAAAGCGCTACGGCTATACCGTCGGCGAACTGAAGAAGGCGCTGCCTGAATTGCTGAAGCGCGTGGAAGAACTGCATGAGTTCAACCCCATGCTGGGCCACAGAGGCTGCCGCCTGGGCGTGACCTATCCGGAAATTACGGAGATGCAGGCCCGCGCTATTTTCGAAGCAGCTGTCGCCGTTTCGAAGAAGGGCATCAAGGTGATTCCGGAAGTGATGATTCCGCTGATCGGTTCCGTGGAGGAGCTGGACAACCAGAAAGCCATCGTCACCAAGGTTGCCAAAGAGGTTCTGGACAAAGCGGGCATGGCCGATATGAAGTATATGGTCGGTACCATGATTGAAATTCCGAGAGCCGCTTTGACTGCCGATAAGGTGGCTAAGTCGGCCGAGTTCTTCAGCTTCGGCACTAACGATCTAACGCAGACCACGATGGGACTCTCCCGCGACGACTATACAAAGTTCCAGGACGATTACCAGAAAGCTAAAATCTTCAAGGCCGACCCGTTCGCGGTGCTCGATCAGGAAGGCGTGGGCAAGCTGGTTGAGATGGCCGTCAAGCTGGGCCGCTCAACGAACAAAGACCTGGAAGTGGGAATTTGCGGCGAGCACGGTGGCGAACCTAGCTCAGTGAAGTTCTGCTACCGCATCGGCATGGATTACGTTTCGTGCTCTCCGTATCGTGTGCCGATCGCGCGTTTGGCGGCGGCGCAAGCGGCCATCGAAGGTGACGCAAAGAGCGAGACCAACCGTACGGCTTAGTCAGCGATTAGTTGGGGGTTCAGAAGCGCCGGGTCATCAATCGATCCGGCGTTTTTCATTTGCGCTGGTAAACTTGCAGTGTGAAACTCGCCGCGCTATTGATCGCTTTCGCCCCTTTGCTACCCGCCGCGCACCGGCCCTCCGGCTGGATGCGCTTCCAGGCAACGGCTTACTCCACGGAAGGAGAAACGGCTTCGGGGAAGGTGACGCGCGAAGGCAGAACAGTGGCGGCGGATACGGCTGTGATTCCGCTTGGCTCGCGCATTCAGGTGAGTGAGGCTGGGCCTTACTCCGGCACCTACACCGTGCAGGATACAGGCCGGAAAGTGGCCGGCCGGCATATCGATTTTTTTATAGCCGACCGCGCCGAGGCGAAGCAATTCGGTAAGAAGCAGGTGCGTGTAAAAATCCTGCAGCGCGGCTCCGCCGAAAAGAATTAGCTTACTGGCGTGCGCCGCCAGAGAGCACCAGCGTCTGACCGGTCACCCATCCGGCATCGTCGCTGGCGAAGAAAACGGCCGCTGTTGCGATGTCGTTTGGCTGCCCAATACGGCCAAGTGGCGTGGTGCGTTCAATGTTCTTTCGGAAATCGCTTTCGGCGAATCCGGCGGAATGCAAGCCTTCGGTCTCCACCATGCCCGGGTTCAGAGAGTTCACTCGAATTTTCTTCGGGCCGAGCTCTTGAGAAAGTGAAACGCCGATGGCATCGACAGCGGCCTTGGTGCCGCTATAGACCGAAGCCATGGCAGCAGGCATGGGCCCCACAACCGAGCTGATATTGATGACGGACCCACCTTCAGGCCCCATGTGCTTGACGGCTTCCTGCGTGGTGAGCAACAAGCCCAGCACATTCAGATTGAACTGCTTATGGAAGTGCTCGGGAGTAATGGCTTCCAAAGGACTGAATTCGTAAATGCCCGCGTTGTTGACCAGAATGTCCACTTTGCCGAACTGCTTGCCGGTTTCGGCGAAAAGGCGATGAATGTCTTCCTGTTTCGACACATCGCCCTGGATCGCGGTGGCCTTGCCGCCCTTTTCTGCAATGCGGCGCACCACTTCATCGGCGCCTTGCTTGCTGGTTGCGTAATTGACAACTACGCTTGCGCCCTCGGCGGCCAGATGCTCCGCGATGGACGCTCCAATTCCCTTCGATGCTCCAGTTACTACAGCCACTTTGCCGGTTAACTTACTCATGCTCTACAGATGAGTAAGTCAACCGAACGATTCAGACGCTGGTCTAAAACCGGTACTTGAGCCAGAGGTTCAGAATACGGCCGCCCTTATACTGAATATCCTTATTTAGAAACGTGGGATCCAGTAAGTCTGTGGAAACAACACCCGGAATGGGATGATTGAACGGATTGATGCCCTCGGCGCGGAATTCCAACTGATGATGTTCCAGATGAGGAATGGGGAACAGGCGTTCGACAGCGAAAGAGTATCGCTGGGTCCAATCGTTTACAAAGGTGTTACGGCCCAAGTTACCCACGCGGCCATCTACTAAAATGTAGCGAAACTGACTGCGGGTGCCGGGAGCACCGGTGTTGGCATCGCTGAAGAGTCCGTTCGCACCGATCATGCCTAAGCCAGTGATGCAAGTGGTGGAGTTCAGGCACGCGTCACTATAGTTAATGGGGGCGCGCGGGTCACCGAAATCGGGCCGGTCATTGGTGCTGCGCAGATCGCCATTCTCATCCAGACCGGCGAAATGAATGGTATCTGGCGCGCCCGTCTGGAGTTGGGCCGTGCCGGAAAACGTCCAGTTGCGGACCAGATAATTGGCAACGCCCATGAGGCCTCGATCCGTTCCGCGGTAAGGCAGCGAGTACACCCAGGTAACCGCGCCGCGATGGCGCCGGTCGAAAGCGGAAGGCCCTCGTTCGCCCCGGACGTTGAACGGGTCTTGCGGATAGGAACTACCACCGGTACTCACGAACACTTCGGACCCGGTATCGATGGCTTTCGACCAGGTATAAGCAACCTGCAGGAACAGGCCATTGCGGAAGCGCCTGACAAGGTCAGATTGGAAGCCGTGGTAAACCGAATCTCCGCCGTTGGTGCGTGCGCCGATCGATCCACGGGCGGTGTTCAAACGCGCCCCGTTCACGCCAGGGTTCAGTTCCTGGTTGATGAACAGATGCTCACCGCGCGTGCCGACATAGGCCAGGGTTGCCAGAAAATCTCCCGGCAGTTGCCGCTGCAAGTTAAAGTTCCATTGATACGACAGCGGGCTGATCAGGTCCTTATCGACTGTTGAAATGGTGGCGCGGGGATTCAGAGTTGGGGTTACTAAGGGCACAAGGCCCAGAGCGCCGCCAGTTCCGCGTCCGATGTTCGGCGATGTGAGCGTACCGCCCAACGTGTTGGGAGCGCTGCCGGCTACGTTGTCCAGAATGTTTGTGAAGAAGCCATCGTAGAAGACTCCGCCGCCCGCGCGGATTACCGTCTTGCCGTTCCCGGGGTTCCAGGCAAAGCTTACACGCGGTCCCCAATTGTTCAGATCCTGCTTCTGCTTTACCGCTGTGTTGACCGGGTCTGTAAGGACACTGCCGCGATTCACCGCAGGAAAGGCAAGTGCGTTAAACGGCGTCGAAAAATACTCGTAGCGCACGCCGTAATTCAGCGTGAAGGTGGGCAGAATCTTCCAGGCGTCCTGGAAATAATACGCCTGCGTAGTTTGCGAGAAGCTCAGGGTGGGACTGCCGAATTGGCGTCCCGCGGAACCGGATGGCCCTGTGAAGTTATCGAGGAAATTCGCCAGACCCGAGCATGTCGCGAGCCCGATTGCGGCGCAACTTCCGCCCTGCACAAACGCAACGCTGCCGCGTGAATTAAAAGGAATCTTGTCCAGGATTTGCAGCTTGTTCAGATCCGCGCCCACCTTAATGCTGTGCCGTGCAAAATTCCAGCTAAACGCATCCTGGTAGCCGTATGTATCGTGCCCGCGACCCTGTGGGAACGCGGCGCCCAAGCCGCCGAACGATACGCCGGTAATTCCCGCGATGGTAAGGTTCGGCAGAGCATAAAGCGCATTGGAAGTGGTGGAACTGAGTGGCCCAAAGGTGAAGTTGATTTGCTGAAAAGTAAAGCGTGCTTCGTTTACTTTGCTGGGGCTCAAAACGTGCGTCCAAAAGAAACCCAGGTTGCGGGATGGACCGCCTTGAAAGGTATCCTGCGTTGGAAGAGCGCTCGAGTTCGCGAACAAGTCTGGCGTTAAAGTTTGCTGGGCGCCCAGGTATCGGACCGAGAACGTATCCGCCGCGCGCATTGTGTAATCGCCACGAATTACATATTCGTATTGCGGATTTTGCTGTGTGGGCGAACGGATGGTGCTGCCAATCGGAATCAGGCAAGGGTTCCCGCATCCCGCGCGATTGCCCACGTTGATGCTGCCGGTCTGCGTGGCTGCCGTCAGGCCTCCAAGCGAATTTACAAGGATAGCGGCATTCGGAAAGGCGCCGGCGATGGCGTTCAGGTTGGCCACGCCCTGTGCGGTGGGCACGTTGAGCTGGTCACCGGTTTCAGCCCCATACACACGATGCCATTGGCTGCTGCCGAAAAGAAACAGCTTGTTCTTGATGACCGGGCCACCTACGGCGAACCCGAAGGTGTTATCGACATTACGCGGCTTCGTGGTCAACCCCGACCGTTTTTCCTCTGAGGTGAGCGCGTTTAGAGCGTTGCCGGTGTACCGTTCCCACAGGCTGCCATGGAACTGGTTGGTGCCGTTTTTGAAGATGACATTGGTCACCGAGGCGCCACCGCGCCCGAACTCCGGGGCGTACGAGTTTCGCAATACGCTTACCTCTTTCACCGCCTCCAAATTGCCGGGCTGAAAGGCCTGGCCGCCAATGGATTGATCGTTGTTGTCGAAGCCGTCAATCAGAAAGTTGTTAGCGCGCGGGCGCAAACCATTGACGGAAAAAGCCGACCCGTTGGTGAAGGAATCGCGGTCCTCCACTGCCGAAACGCCCGGTTGCGTCAAGACAAGATCGATCGGATTGAGCGAATTCACCGGCAACTTCGCGATCTCAGCCGCATCGATGATGCTGTTTAGCTCACCTGTTTCCGTTTGAATCGGCGCGCCGGAAGCTTCTACTGAAATGGTCTGCTCCGTGGCGCCGATTTCAAGCGTCACGTTTTGCGAAGTGACAATGGACGATACAACGTTAACGCGGGCAACTTCTTTGCGGCTGAACCCGGCGGCTGTGACCACCAAACGGTAAATGCTGGGTGCGATGGCGTCGAAGCGGTACTCGCCATTCGGGCCGGTGCGGGCGGTGCGGGCTTCGGAGCCTTGTGTGTCGGTGGCAGTAACCTGGGCGTTGGCAACTACGGAACCGCTATTATCCAAAATAGTACCTGTTAACGTGCCCTTACTGGTTTGGCCCCAAGACAAACTTGAAGCGATGAATAGAGATAACAAAGCAGAGCAATACAAACGCATGAAAAACCCCTCTCCATGCATTGTGACGAAACATCGGCGGCCGTGTCGTTAGCGAAACGTAAAAAAGATTCGAAAACGCACGTTGGCAAAACAATTGCGCATTAGTACTATGCCGCGCACTCTCCGCGACCTAACTGAAGTGAGAATGCGGAATCATCGCCCCAATCGTTGTAAATTTCGGGGAATAACTCAGGCGGCTTGGCTAAATCCGCTGTCATTTCCTTAAAGAAAGCGACTTTTTGGCGAGTTACATAGGCACGGAAAGATTCTTCCGGCAAGCGGTTGGTCTGGTAATGATCCAGCACGCGCTCAACCGCCGTGGGAGCCAAACGCGCGGGCACGCTTTGGATGGCGTAACCGAACTCTTTGGCGCTTCCGCCTAGCACCATCAGATAATACGGAATTTCGCGGCCTTCAATCTTGCGTGCGTTGCCGTAGAAGCCAAAATCGGCGGTCCAATGTTGGCCGCAGGAATTGGGGCAGCCACTGATTTTTACATTCAGCTTGCGTGCTTCGGGGGAAGTATACCGCCGCACGGTTTGCTGAATGGCCGCGCCCAGGTTCATGGATTTAGTAAGCGCTAAGTTGCAAGAATAGGCGCCGGGGCAGGTGACGACGTCGGCGATTTGATGCGCGCCGGGCTCACCCAATCCCGCAACTGCCAGAGCCGCATGTACCCGGGGCAGTTTGGCGAGCGGAATATAGCCCAGCAGCAAATTCTGGTCCACGGTAATGCGAATCAGCCCGTCACCGGTATCGGCGGCAAGTGAAGCAAGCGCGCGCATCTGGGCGCTGGTGAGGTTGCCCTGATCCACCGTTACGGTCACCATGGCGTAGCCTGTTTCGCGCTGCTCTTCCACGTTCGTATCCAGCCAGCGGTCCAGTTCGGTGTTGCCCGAACGCTGGTCCACCACAGGCAAGAGAGCGCCCTGCCCCAGAACGGGCGGTGTGGAACGGAAGCCGCCAAAACCTTCCGGCACCGTCTCCGGCATGGGGATGCCGCCGTTGGCCAGAATGTCCTGATATTCGTTTTCGATGGTCTCTCTCAGCCACTCAAAGCCGCGCTCACGCATGACGAACTTCAGGCGCGCTTTGTTGCGGTTCTTGCGGTTTCCATATTCGTTAAACACACGCAGCACCGCTTCCGTGCGATGCACCAACATGTCTTCAGGCAGGAACTCGTCCAACACCGCCGCTTCCACCGGCATGGGGCCCAAGCCCCCGGCCACCACCACATGAAAGCCGCGTTTGCCGTCGCGAATCACGGCCTGAAAGCCCAGATCGTGAATGCCCAGCAGCATATCGTCATCCGGGCAACCGTTGAAGGCGATTTTGAACTTCCGCGGCATGCTGTCGGTCAAGTTCTGCCGCAGAAAGGCGAAGGCAAGCTTCTGCGCGTACGGGCGCACGTCGAACACTTCGTTCCGGCTCAAACCCGCTTTCGGTGACGCGGTGATATTCCGGACCGTGTTGAAACAGGCTTCGCGCGTGGTCATGCCGGAATCCGCCAGCATGTGCATCATGTCCGCAACCTGCGCCAGCGGCACAAAGTGGTACTGCATGTTCTGGCGGGTTGTGATATGGCCCTTGCCACCCGCGAAACGGTCGGAAATGTTCGCGAGTTGCTCCATCTGGCCGGCCGTTACGACGCCCGCCGGGAACTTTGTGCGCACCATCTGCACACCCGGTTGGCGCTGGCCGTAGATGCCATGCCGAAGACGAAAGCCCCGGAACTCATCTTCCGTTACCGCGCCCGACAAATACTCGTCGGCGCGTACGCGGAAACGTTCGATCTCCTCCCGGACAATCTTGTCGTAATCGGCTTCAAACTGGTCGCGGTTCGGCATTGTAGACTATCCCTATCGTGACACAGTTGTATGCCTAATCTACCGGGATGCTGGTACCATGCGTCTTCCCGGTGCTCATCTTCTGAATTCTTGCGTCCAGCAGATGGCGGATGCCTTTCAAAAACTCCACATGGGAGGCTTTGAAGTGCTCCATCGCGTCGGTGGGAAGTAGCGTTTTCGCGACTGCCGTTAGCTGCGGACCCGCTCCGCAACAGAAACACTGCCCTTCTACTTTCTCGTTCATGTCAGGTCTCCTTCATTTCCACGGTCAACATCTGATTTTCAAGCCGCGCCTTACCCGGCGACAACGCCGCCATCGATACCGGTAATCCGATGTGCCGCCGCAGCGTACCGATCTGCACCACCAGCTCATCGTCCTTCTTAAATAATCCCACGTCACCTTTCGTGGCGAACGGCAACTTCACACGTACTTCGTTCCGCCCATTTTCTTTATGAAAGGAATACGGCGCTTCCGTGCGCGTCACCAGCGAAGGATCCTCGCCTTCGCGATACAAGTGGCTCGCCAGTTCGGTGAGCCCGGCCATCCCTATCACCTCATGCATAAACAGCGGCACACGCCGCACTTCGACAGGCGCGAAAAATTCGTCGATCTCTTGCAGCACCTTGCCCTGCGACGCGCGCCATTCCGCGAACCACACGTCCTGAACGGATTCCGGCAGTACGCGGTTCACCAGGATGGCATCCACAGTCAAACCATGCAGCGAGAAATAAACGAAGGCGCGCTGCGTTTCTTTCAACACCATTTTTTCGGCGTTCGTTACCAACCGCACGCTGGTGACTTGCGGATCTTCCAGCAATTCCGCAATCCCATCCACGCGTCCGGCAAGCGATTGCAAGTTATCGAAATAATTTTCGCCCGGCATCTCAATCGGCCCCATGCGGTTCGCCAGCGGCCGGATGGCTTTTACCACTTTGCGCTGCCACGGAAACACATGCTTCATATACCAATCGAGGGTGGTGGGCATGCTGATGAAGCGCAGCGATTCAGCCGTGGGCGCACAATCCAGCACAATCACGTCGTACTCATTCGAGCGGCGGTGCTGGTTGATGTACATCATCGCGCTCAACTCTTCCATTCCCGGCAGGATAGCCAACTCTTCAGCCTCCACACCGGAAAGGCCCGAGGTGCGGAGTACGCTGGTCAGGTAGAGCGAAATCTCTTTCCAGTGCCGCTTGATTTCCACCTGGATATTTACTTCGTGAATGGAGAGATTTGGGCTCACGCTGACCGGGTCGCCCGTAGAGCCGTGGAATAGACTGCCTTCCAGATTGAAGGAATCGGCAAGGCTATGGGCCGGGTCCACACTCATGATGAGCGTGCGGTAGCCAAGCCGCGAAAGATGAAGACCCGTGGCCGCCGCGAGGCTGGTTTTTCCTACGCCGCCTTTGCCGCTAAAAAGAAGGATTCGCATGAAGAGATCTTTACATTAAGGATGCACAGGTTTTACGCGCCGTGGGGACAAAAATTGTAGACTGGAATCGCGAGGAGATTTTGGAGATGCGAAGACTGACAGTATTGGCTGTGACCGGCGCGATGGCGATTTCGATGTCGGCCTTCGGGGCTGATGGCGATGCCACCAAGGGCAAGGAAGTATTCGAGCAATGCAGCGTGTGTCACAACGCCGACAGCGCCGAAAAGAAGATGGGCCCGGGCTTGAAGGGCGAATTCAAGAAAGAAAAAATGGTGAACGGCAAAGCGCCTACCGAAGCGAATGTGCGCGCACTGATCAACGCCGGCGGGAACGGCATGCCAGCTTACAACGACATGCTCACCGATGCAGAAAAGAACGACTTGATCGCCTACCTGAAAACCATCTAACTGGCCTCAAGAAACTTCGGGCAGGTAAGCTTACGCGAAGGCATCGCGCATTACGTTGAGACTCTTCTCAACTGCCGACTCGGCGGCTTCCCTGCCCTCCATTTCCAGCGACACGTACCCTTTGAAACCAGCTGCCCGCAGTATCCCCGCCACCTTTTTGTAATCCAGCTTCAGCGTGTAATACTCCCCACCGCCGAAATAAGTCTTGAAATGTACAATCGCCGCGCGGGGCGCAAGCTTCTCAATTTCGGGATAAGGGTCGCCCGGAAAATTGCCGATGTCCAGATTGATGCCCAGCCATGGCGAATTTACGCCGTCGACGATGCGCAGCAGGTTCTCCGTCTTCATGGTCATGCCCCAGTGGTTTTCCAGCATTAGCATCACGCCGGTTTTCTCCGCGGCGGGGATGCAGGCGCGAATCGAATCGATGCACCATTGAATGGCGTCCTGTTCGGTGTAGCCGGGAATGGGCGGCTCATCGCCCTTCACTTTCATCAGGTCATCGAACAAGCGGATGGTTCGCCAGCGGCCTGAGTTGATGCGCACCGCCGGGCACCCCAACTTGGCGGCGAGCTCAATTCCATATTGCGTGTGCCGAATGGCCTGCCCGCGCTCATCGGCCCAGGGTGAAACAAAATCCTGGTGAATCGAAAACATCACCAGCGCTAATCCACGTAGCAGCGCCGCACGCTTCAAACGGTTCAGTGTCTCTGGCGATTCGTCCGTCATCTGACGGTGCAAAACTTCCACGCCATCGAAGCCCAGCCTGGCCGCATGGTCAAGCACCTTATCGATGGAATAGCGTTCGCCCCGAAAGTGCCAATACGAATATGTGGAAACGGCAAAACGCGGCGTTGTGCGAACCACGGCAGGCTGCGCCTTGGAGCTTTCGGCGGTAATTGCCGCCGCGGCCGCAAGAAAGCCCCGGCGCGGTAGAAGAGCGGTTCGTGTGTCCATAACTTAGTGGCTCAAACTGGTTAACTGTATTCCGTCATCGGTAAAGTTCGAAGGGTGCAGCCAGCGCTCGAATTCAATTTTGCGTTCCGGCCATTCGCCATCCAGCATGCTGAACCACGCGGTATCGCGATTTCGCTCCTTCACAATCATGTGCTGGCGGAAAATGCCTTCGAACGTGAACCCCAGCCGCATTGCCGCGCGCCTTGACGGCTGGTTCAACGCGTTGCATTTCCATTCATAGCGACGATAGCCCATCTCTTCGAAGACGTGCCGCGCCATTAGATACATCGCCTCCGTGGCGGCCGTGCTGCGCTGCAAGGCCTGAGTGAAAAGTAAGTGGCCCACTTCAATCACGCGATGCTTAGGCTCATCGCGCAGATAGGATGCCATGCCCTTCGCTTCCCCGTTTACCAGCAGCGCGAAAAATTTTGGCTCGCGCGATTGGCTCTTCACCTCTACGGCATTGGCGAATGCCTCTTCGGTGGTGTATGGACCTTCCGCCAGATAGTCCCACAAGTGATCTTCCAGCAGCGGCCAGATCTCCGCTGCGTGATGCTTCTCCACGGGCTGAATGCTCACGTGACGCCCTGTCATTTCGCCAATGCCGCAAGGATGGAATCGACATCGTACACGCAGCCGCCCCACGTTCCGCCACTCACGTTTTGCAGCGCCGCCCACAGCTTGGTGTCTTCGGGCAGGCGCGGGTCCGGAGCCATCCCTTCGCGCATGGGCCGTTCGGCCAAAATGCGCGTGCCCTCTTCGGCGGTAAACTCGCGGCCCTTTTCGCCAACCAGATTTACCGTGCCTTCCAGGTTGTTGCGGTCGATGATGATTTCAATCAAATCGCCTTCCTGAATTTTGCCGCACGGGCCGCCAGCCAGCGCTTCGGGCGTCACATGGCCGATACACGCGCCCGTCGAAACACCGCTAAAACGAGCATCCGTCAGCAGCGCAATATGCTTGCCGAACGAAAGATGCTTCAGCGCCGAAGTCACCTGATACAGCTCTTCCATACCCGACCCCATGGGCCCCCTGCAGATCAGCACGATGATCTCGCCGGGCTTCGGCTGATCGGGCCCGTGCCCCTTGATCGCCGCCACCACCGCGGTCTCTGAATGAAACACGCGCGCCGGTCCGCGCTTGCGGTAAACGCCATCGGCATCCACAACGCTTGGATCGATGGAGGTGCTCTTGATGACCGAGCCGCCCGGCGCCAGGTTGCCATGCGGGAACGTGACCGTAGAAGTGAGCCCGCGCGATTTCGCCGTGTCCGGGTCCATGATCACATCCGTTGGATCGATGCCGTCCACCTCTTGAAGTCGCTTCCGCAATTCATGGCGACGCTCGGATTGTTCCCACCAATCGAGCATGGTACCCAGCGTCTCACCCGTTATGGTGCGCGCGTCCGTCTCCAGCAAACCGGCGCGCCGCAGGTGCAGCATCACCTCGGGAACAGCGCCGGCCAGAAACACCTGCACCGTGGGGAAGGAGCGCGGGCCATTCGGCAGAGCGTCTACAATGCGCGGCACACGGCGATTCGTGTGTGCCCAATCCTGCGAAGTGGGTCTGCGCAATTTCGCCGCATGAGCCACTGCGGGCAAATGCAAAATCAAATTTGTCGAGCCGCCAAACGCCGCATGCACCATCATGGCGTTGCGCACGGAAGCGTCAGTTAGGATGTCGCGCATCTTAGTTCCGTTGGCCACCATGGCCATCGCCGCCCGCGCCGACCGTCGCGCCATATCCAGCCAGATCGGCTGGCCCGACGGCGCTAGCGCAGCGTGTGTCAGCGACATGCCCAGCGCTTCCGCCACCACTTGCGAAGTCGCTGCCGTCCCCAGAAATTGGCAGCCGCCGCCGGGGCTCGCGCACGCCCGGCACATATTTTCCGCCGCATCCTCCAGCGTGATTTCGCCATGCGCGAACCGCGCCCCCACGGATTGAACACGCCCGGCATCTTCGCCCTGATCGGAGAGCAGCGTCACGCCACCGGGAATCAGCACGCTCGGCAGATCGGGCGTCCCCGCCAGCGCCAGCATCATCGCGGGCAAGCCTTTGTCGCACGTCGCAACGCCCAGCACTGCGCTCCGCGTTGGCAAAGATCGAATCTGCCTCCGGAACACAACAGCCGCATCGTTGCGAAAAGGCAGGCTGTCGAACATGCCCACCGTACCCTGCGTGCGGCCATCGCAAGGGTCGGTGCAATAGGCGGCAAAGGGGATGGCGCCGCGGCCCGATAATTCCTCCGCCGCAGCCTGCATCAACAAACCCACTTCCCAATGGCCGGTATGATAGCCCAGCGCCACAGGCGTTCCGTCTTCCCGCCGAATGCCTCCATGCGTGCTCAGAATCAAGACTTCCTTGCCACCCAGCTTGGCCGGGTTCCAACCCATGCCGGCGTTCTGGGACCATCCGAACAGATCGCCGGAGGGAAGCTGCAACAGCATCTCCGGCGTGATGGGGGCCGAACCCTGGGGGCCATGCGCATGAGAGTGCACGGCATATAAGCTGGAATCGTTCGAGTCTAAAATTTCTGGGAGCGTAGGGTTCACTTGGATATAGTTTATGGGAATCATGCCCACAGAGGACAAGGTCAGAACTCTCATCGGCGCCGTCGCCCTCGCCCGCGCGGCAGCTATTCATCAGGTTAGGGACCTGGCGCCACAACAGGCCGCCTTCCAACCGTCTGCCGATGAATGGTCCATCGTGCAGATCATCGAGCATCTGGTCTTGGCGGAAGTTTCAGGCGTCAGTAAAATTTGGCAGGCTGCGGAAGCTGCACGTTCGCATCCGCCTTCAGCTGCTGAAGGGAACGTGAACGAAAATCTCAGCATTGAAGAAATCGTGACTCGCACCTGGAAGCCAGACGAGATCGCGCCCCCCATCGCCACGCCTCATATCGGCGGCCCTCTCGCTTACTGGATTGTTTATTTCGAAACCTGCCAGCCCATTCTGGAAGCCTTGCATCCTGTACTCTCCGGGCTTGATCTGGACACCGTAATCTTCCCGCACTTCCTTTGCGGCCCTCTGAACGCGCGGCAACGTTTGGAATTTTTGCGATTTCATATCGAGCGGCACATAGGCCAAATCGCGCGCGTGAAGAGCGCCCCCGGCTATCCGGCCTGAATCCTTCGCACCAACCGCGCCATCCTAAGCAGTCTTGAATAACGGCTGGCTGCTGCTCATCCTCCCCGGTCTCATCTGGGGCGCTTCGTTCCTGTTCATCGCTGAAGGCTTGAAAGCCATTGGGCCGAGCGGCGTTTGCTTCGTGCGAATCTGCATCGGATTCGCGACGCTTGCCTGTTTCCCGGCAGCGAGAAAGCCGGTGGCGCGCGCGCACTGGCCATCCGTCGCATGGCTGGGCCTGCTGTGGTTTGCCTTTCCGCTGAGCATGTTTCCCTTCGCGGAGCAGCGTGTTTCTTCGGCACTGACCGGCATGCTGAATGGCGCGAACCCCTTGTTCGCCACGCTGGTGGCTTCCTATATTGCCCGCCGCGCACCATCGAAGGGCGTCGCCACGGGGCTCGCCGTCGGCTTAGCCGGAATCGTTCTCATGGCGCTGCCAGGCATGAACGAAGCTAAAGGCAGCGCGCTCGGCATCGGCATGATTCTGGCCGCGCTAGTCTCATACGGTTTCGCCATCAACATCGCCCGTTCGCTGCAGCAGGAGTACGGCGCCATCCCGGTGATCTGGCGAGCGCAGGGCGTGGCACTCGTGCTTACCGCGCCGCTGGGCATTCCCGATCTGCTCTCCGCGCACTGGTCGTTCGGGCCAGTGCTCTCGCTGGTCGCGCTGGGCATGTTCGGCACCGCTATCGCGAATGTCCTGCTTGCAAAAGCCGCTCTGCGATTCGGCGCCGCTCGCGCTTCGGGCTCCACGTTCTTCATCCCGGTGGTGGCCATGATCCTGGGCGTCGTCATCCTGCATGAGAGCGTCGCTCCGCTGGCCATCGCGGGCTGCTTCGTCTGCTTGACTGGCGCGTGGCTCATGAAGCGCGCCAGCGCCCACTAGCTTCTAATTCTTCGCGATGGGATAGCCCTGCCAGATATATTCAAGCGCTTCCGGCAGCGTTTGCTGCTTGACCGTGCGATCCGTATGGCCCGCGTTCACCGCAAAGACAAATTGGTAATGGTAGCCCTTGGCCGCCAGCACCTTCGCCATGTTCTCATTCGCCACAACCCAATCGTGCATGTTGTCGCGCATCACGTTCGCGTTGTAATTATCGCGGTCGCCCACTTCCATCCATAGCCGGATGGGCTTCACGGGGCTGTTCGGAATGAGGTGCTCATGAAACGCCCACGCACCGTGCGGCACTTTCGGATCTTGCGGCCACTGCTGGTTCACATAGGTGCCCGAGTAAGTGAGCACACGATGGTAAAGCTCCGGGTGATACCACGCCATGATCAGCGCAGCCGAGCCGCCTGAACTGCCACCCATGGTCGCCCTTCCTTCTGGGTTCTTGGTCAATTTGACGTTGTACTGCTTCTCTACAAGTGGCAACACTTCGTTCTCCACGAACTCCGCATAGAGCCCGGACATGGTGTCGTACTCCAGCCCGCGCTGGCTGCCCTGCGCATCGCCAGAGCCGTTGCCGATGGAAATTGCAATCATCACCGGAACGCGCTTCTCCGCAATTAGAGTGTTCAGCGCCATAAACAACGCATTGTCGGGCCCATCCGCGCCCACGATGAACGGCGCTTCGGTTCCCGGCACATATTGCTTCGGAACATACACGGTCACCTTACGCGTGTAGGGCGCGGGGTGGCTGGTGGGCACCAGCATCTTCGCCGGGTCGTTCGGGTCAGCATGGCCGTAAGTGCCCGGCTCACGCGCAATGCCCGGATAAAGCTTGCTGTCCTTCGATTCCATGTTGAACGTGAACACTGTGCCTTGCGGGATGCCTTCACGGACGGCCATCTCCGGCGCTGGGTTATGCGTGGGCCCCAAAATAAAATTGCCATCCTCTTTCGGCGAAGGGTTCGCCCCATCCGGCAGCTCCTTGGCCGTCACATAACCAGGCGTATGCGGATCGCGAGTGGGAGGCGTAGGCCGCGGCGGCCGCGCAGCCGGTGCAGCGGTTGCGGCGGGAACAGCCGGAGCCTGCGCCAGCAACGGAACACCGGCCAGAAAAATCGAACGGAAGTGCCTTGCTGAAAAGACGGAACATTCAGCTTGTTTATATGTCACCTGCGTGCCCGAAAGCAACCGCGGCCGGCTGTTATACACTTGCCACCATGCCAAAACCTCTTCTGGCGCTGCTCGCATTCCCGCTGCTGGTAACCGCCGCCGGCCCCCTGCCCGTGAAGTGGGAAGAACTGACAGCCGGAGATTTTCCCGTGGCGCTCCAGCAAGCGCAAGGCGTCTGCGTGCTCCCCTTCGGCATCATCGAAAAGCACGGCCCGCACCTGCCGCTCGGCACGGACCTGATCAACATTCGCTACTCCGTGCTTCACGGCGTCGCGCAGGAGTACGCCATCGTCTTTCCCGAATACTATTTCGGCCAGATCTTCGAGGCGAAACACGAGCCCGGCACCTTGGCCTATAGCGCGCGTCTGCAGCTGGAACTGCTGCAGGAGACCACCGATGAAATGGGCCGCAACGGCTGCATGAAGATCATGATTGCCAACGGCCACGGAGGCAACAACAGCATGCTGCCTTTCTTCGCGCAGTCTCAACTCGCGACGCCGCATAACTACGTGGTTTACATTTATCAGCGCGGCGAAACTCCGCCCGGCCGCCCCGCCCTCAAGACGAAAGTGGATTCGCACGCGGGCGAATCGGAAACCGCCCACACGCTGATCTCGCGCCCCGATCTGGTCCATCTGGACCGTGCGCCGTCAGAATCCGGAGCCGACCGCAACCGGCTCGATCTGCCGCCGGGCGTGTATACCGGCATCTGGTGGTATGCGAAATTTCCCGATCATTATGCGGGCGATGGGTCAGCTGCTACACGCGAGTTAGGCGAGTTCGACATGAAAGCCGCAGCCAACAATATTGCAAACGCTATAAGGGCGATTAAAGCGGATAAGAATAGCTTGAGGCTGCAAGAGGAATTCTTCCATGGTTCTAAAGATCCTATGAAAACCAAGCAGTGATAGGCTCCATGACTATGAGCGATCCTCGCAAACTCGCCCATCTCGAAGCCATCGTCGCACCCGTGGCGATGGCCCTCGAAAACGCGCCACTTGACGACGAACCTGAGACAGACGGGGAAAAGCAAGCCATCGCAGAAGCCCACGAGTGGATTAGGAAGAACGGCGGTCGGGGCATCCCCCACACTGAGGCCATGCGGCGCCTGGGTCTGGAATAACACACATGTAATCAGGATCACGACGACGTTGCGCCCTGGCCCTTCGAAGTAACCCCGCTGTCATGCAATTGCTATACTACGAATCTGCAAAATCAAAGACAGGCAACCACCGGCTCCGATTACCTGCTGCAGAATTATGACGTCGGGCCCTTCTACGATGAAATGTTCTCAGCCCCAGGCGTCCCCCGGCCGCACTATCGCAAGGTCATGGACGGACTGGGCCGCCTCGCTCCCGCCGAATACGAAGACAGGCGTCAGCTAGCCGACCTCTCCTTCCTCCTTCAGGGCATCACCTTCACCGTCTATAGCGATGGCCGCGGCACCGAGCGGCTCTTCCCGTTCGACCTGATGCCGCGCGTGTTGCCTCGAGCCGAATGGGATCGCCTGGAAGCCGGTCTCGCGCAGCGCGTCCTGGCCCTGAACCACTTCCTGCAGGATGTCTACGGCCCCCAACGCATCCTCGCCGATCGTAAAATTCCCCGCTCCTTGGTCCTTTCCTGCAAGCACTACCTGCGCGAAATGATCGGCGTCAAAGTGCCCCGGAACATCCACACGCACATCTCCGGAATCGACCTGGTCCGCGATTCGAAGACTGGCGATTATCTCGTGCTCGAAGACAACGTCCGCACGCCCAGCGGCATTTCTTACGTGCTTGAAAATCGCCTCGTGATGACCCGCACCTTTTCGAAAATTTTCGAAGTGTGCGAAGTTCTGCCCATCGATCATTACCCGCTGGAACTCATCAACATACTGCGCTCACTGGCGCCGCGCGGCACCGGCAATCCCGTGGTCGTGCTGCTCACGCCCGGTATTTATAACAGCGCTTATTTCGAACATAGCTTCCTTGCGCAACAGATGGGCATCGAACTGGTCGAAGGCCGCGACCTGGTGGTCGATAACGATATCGTCTATATGAAAACGATTCGCGGCCTGACGCGAGTGGACGTAATCTATCGCCGCATCGACGATGAATTTATCGATCCTCTTGCCTTCCGGCGCGATTCGCTGCTGGGCGTCTCCGGCTTGATGGGCGCCTACCGCGCCGGCAACATCGCGCTTGCGAACGCCATCGGTAACGGCGTCGCTGACGATAAGGCCATCTATGCCTACGTCCCCGAATTCATCAAATACTATCTCGATCAGGACCCCATTCTCCGCAACGTAGATACCTACCTCTGCTCCAAATCGAGTGACCTGAAATACGTGCTGGAACATCTGGATGAACTGGTGGTGAAAGCGGTTGGCGAAAGCGGCGGCTACGGTATGTTGATGGGCCCCAGCGCCAGCAAAGAAAAAATTCAGGATTTCCGCGCCAAGCTCATCCAAGACCCGCGCAACTATATCGCCCAGCCCGTCATCGGCCTCAGCCGCTGCCCTTCGCTGGACCCTCGCACCGGCAGAATGGCCGGCCGCCATGTAGACCTTCGGCCTTACTGCCTCTTTAACGGCGAGCGCGTCATCGTTGTGCCCGGCGGCCTCACCCGGGTCGCCCTCGAGCCCGGTTCGCTAGTGGTCAACAGCAGCCAGGGCGGCGGCAGCAAAGATACGTGGGTCTTGCGAGGCGAAACTTAAATGCGCCTGCGCGTGAAAAGGATTCTATGCCCGTAGCCGAACGCATGCTCTCGCGCATTGCCGAAAGCCTTTTCTGGATGGCGCGTTACATGGAGCGCGCCGAAGATACCGCGCGCATTCTGGACGTGAACTATCACATGCTGCTGGAACAATCGCAGCAGACGTATCGCCTGCGCTGGGAGCCGCTGGTAAACATCTCCGGCGAACAGGAGCGCTTCTTCAAGCTCTATTCCATGGCCACCACGCAGACGGTGTTTGAGTTTCTCGGCTTCCACGAAGAGAACCCCAACTCCATCGCCCAGTGCATCTATCACGCCCGCGAAAATGCGCGCACCATCCGCGACCGCATCTCGCGCGAAATGTGGCAGGACATCAACAGCCTGTATCACATGGTGAGCAAATTCAATGCGGCCGAGGAAATTGCCGTGGGTCCGCATCGTTTCTGCAGCACCATTAAATACGGTTCGCATCGCTTCCACGGCGTCAGCGACGACACGCTTCCTCACGATGAAGGCTGGCAGTTTCTGCAACTTGGCCGCGCTCTTGAACGCGCGGAAATGACCGCGCGCATTGTGGACGTGGAATATCACAATTTGGTGGAAGGGCGCGACCTGGATACCGCCGAAAAAGCCGAGCCAGATCATCACCAGTGGATGGCCGTGCTAAAGTCCGTTGCGGCATACGAAATTTACCGCCGCCAATACCACTCACGCATCGATCCCGAACGCGTCGCCGAACTCCTCATCCTGCACCCGCAGCACCCGCGCTCCATCCGCTTCAACGTCGCCACGATTCAAAACTCGCTGCGCGCCATCAGCGGTTCCAGCCCCGGCGGATATTCCAACGAAGCCGAGCGCCTCACCGGCAAATTGCACGAAAGCCTGATGTACGATCGCATTGAAGAAATCTTCGAACGCGGTCTGCATGAATTTCTCACAGGCGTCCAGACCACGTGCCGCCAGATTGGCTACCAGATCGCTAGAACGTACTTCTACTACTGATATGAATCGTTACCGCCTGCTCCACATTACCGAGTTTCAGTACGACGGCCCCGTTTCAGAGAGCTACAACGAAGTGCGCCTGCGCCCCATGCAGGATGAGCAGCAAAGCTGCCTGTCTTTCCGCATCTCCACCATTCCCCCCACGCACCCTTCCGCGCATCTGGATTTCTTCGGCAATTGGGTGCATCAGTTCAACGTGCTGCCGGATCACCGGATGCTGCGCATTGAAACAGAATCGGTGGTCTTGGTTCACACTCCGCTGCCGCCGCCTGCTTCGGGCACGCTGCTGACCAATCTGGATCATGACCGGGAACAGCTTTGCGACGACTTTTACGACCTGCTCACGCCCACGGAATACGTCCCTCAGCCCGAAACTTTGAATCCTCTGATTGAGTCCGCGGAACGCGAGTGCGACGGCACCTTGCTGGATTTTGTGCGTGTGGCTTCGAAGAACATCCACACGAATTTCCGTTACGAGAAGGGCGCGACTCAGGTGAAATCAACCATCATCGACGCGCTGACAACAGGGGCGGGCGTATGCCAGGATTTCGCGCACCTGATGATTGCCGTGGCCAGAAAGCGCGGCCTGCCTGCTCGTTATGTATCCGGCTATCTGGTGCCGCGGCGTACCGCCGAACCCGGCGCAAGCATTGAAGAAGTAATCGGCGGCCAGGCAAGCCACGCCTGGACGGAAATTTACATCCCCGAACTCGGTTGGATTGCCGAAGACCCGACACTGGGTAAGCCAGTGGGGCTGCAGCACGTTCGCATTGCATACGGGCGCGATTATGGCGACGTGGCACCCGTCCGAGGCGTTTATAAAGGCCACGCTGGACAGCGCCTGTCCGTCGATGTACGTGTGCGCCCCGCGCTGGACGACGAAGGTTGCGAACACTTGCAGGAGACCGCAGCCGGGCCTGTTGCCGCGCTACCGGATGCCGAACCGCCGCAGCAGCAACAGCAGCAATAACAGTAGCCGCTCAGTTCGGTTTCTTTTTCAAAGCCTGAAACGTAGGGGGCCAGAGCCCGATGAAAATTCCGAGTTGCTTGCGGCCGGTGGCGAACAAATAAATGGATGCAACAATAGAACCCGCGGTAAGCCAGTTCAATAAGCTGGTGCCGGTTGAATCCGCAACGGCCGAGTCAATCCCATGCAACTTACTTTCAAGTGGATCTACTTTCGTATTTTCCGTGTAGTCTGACATGTGCATGTTGATGGCAGCCGCTTGGCAAGCGCTTTAGAATATCGTCCGGCTTCCTATGAAAAGATACAAGTAGCGTGAAACGTCTTGCCTCGCTCGTCCTGCTTCTGTGTACCCGCGCCTATTCGCAGCAGATCTGCCCGCCCACGCCAGCCTGGTCGCTGTGCGAAATCTCGGTACCATCCTCTGACGCCACATTGCTTGCTGAATTTCGAGGGCCCAGCCACCGCACCTTTCTCATCGCTTCTTTCCCGGAAAGCGGCGCACGCCACCTGCGCATGGTGCCCACCGAATCCGGCGCGTGGGATGTCCGATTTGTCTCGGCCGAACCGGCCTGGAACGGGAAAGAAATTTCGTTTACCGCCACCGCCTCCGATGCACCCGGCTATATCGAAGCCGCTAACGTTCACCATTTCCGTTATACCGGCTCAAAGCAGCCGCACTTATGGATCGGCAACGGCATCACTCACGCGAGCGCCGTTGCCGACGTCGCGAACGATGCTCAGATTCTGGCGCTGCACAAAGCCGGTAAGACGATCGATTTGACGCTTCCTCCCGATGCCGATCTTCCACTCATGGTGGCGCGCTATGGAGCGCTCAACATCACGTGGAAAGCCCCCGCTGCGGCGGAGAAGCTGAAACAACTGGATCGTTACAACCACCCCATCGACGGGGTGAATTACCTGACTTATCGTTCCGAAGACGGCGACGTTCCCGCCATTGAGCACCAGCTCTATCCCCAACCGCTGGTCAACGATTTCGGAGCGGGCCTGACGGATACGGACCGCTTCCGGCATGCTCTCTGGCGTACCTCGCTCGACGGGGCATATCCCGATTCGGTTGCGCCCAATGCCGCCGCCGCCGAACAGATGCGCCACTGGTTTACGTTTATGTCCGGCACGCGCCATTGGGAGTTAGAGCCCTTCTTCGATGCCGATGGCCGCCGCGCTCTGGCGCTCGAAGGTGTCGAATACATCGTCTACGTCGAGCAGCCCGGCACGGTAAACGTCACCGTCGAAAAGCATAATTACGATGTGGCCTGGTTCAATCCCCTGACCGGCGAACGCATTGAAGAGAAAAAGAACTTAAAATCTGAAACATTCTCAGGCGACCCGCCCGACGGCTCCCACGATTGGGTCCTGCACATCAGCCGTGAAGGCCACAAGGCCGGCATGCTGAAAAGCTACAAGTTTGAATCGCGCGAAGTATCGATGCAGGAAGTGGAGACGACGAAGGCGCCGTTCGAGATAGTCGAGCCGTCAGGGGACACTATCTCGCTCAAAAAGCCCGGACCTTTTGCCGCGAAGCTTCTTAGGGAAACCAAAGCCGCCAAGGCCATGCGCTTCGTCTGGACAACGGAAGTTACCGCGGAGGGGCAGCGTTACAGCGTCGCCGGCACCGGCCGCGAAGGGCAACTGCAAATTCCCCCCGGCATCGCCAAGCGATTCCCAGCCTCGCTCCACCTGCGTGTGGAAGGCCTAAACGGTGTAGGCAAACTTTACTCCATCGAGCGGAATTACCAACTCGTACCATGATTCTGGCTATCGATATTACGACAGCTCACGGCAGCCTAGCGCTCACGCAACGCGGCCGCCTGCTGGAAGAGTTCCGTTTAGAGACGCAGACCGGCTACGGTGAAATTGTTTTCGCCGCCATCGACGGCCTGCTGAAACGCCACTCGGCGACGCCGCGCGATATCGCTCTGTTCGCTGTGGCGAAGGGTCCCGGCACCTTCACCGGGGTGCGCATGGGCTTGACGCTGGCGCAAGGTTTAGCCGAAGCGCTGGCTCGACCGGTGTGTGGAATCTCAAACCTGGCCGCGCTCGCACACACCGGCCATGGGCCCCGGCGCGCACCGGCGCTCGATGCCAGGCGGGGCGAGTATTACACGGCCGTGTACAGCGAGGATGGCGCGTTACTGGTACCCGAACGCCTGCAATCGCTGGACACTTTTCACCCCGGCGTCAGCCTGCTGTATCAGACTTCGCCGCTTGCCGCGGCCATCGCGGCAATGGCCCAACACGCACCGCCGCAAGACCCCGCCTCGCTGGACGCGAACTACATCCGCCGGACCGATGCCGAACTAAATCTTATCGTGCGTCCACCTTCACTACCGCGTAAGTGATCTGCTTCCCCTCATCCACCAGAAATTGATGCGGAACGTTGGCGGGAATGCGAACGAAATCGCCGGTACCGATTTTGCGTTTTGTGCCATCCAGAATGGATTGGCCCCGCACCTCATTTGGCGCGGAGGTTTTGGCGCCCACAATCGTGCCGCCTGTAATCAGCGTGGCCTCACCGCTCTCCACCACGAATACATCGTCCACCTTCTGGTGCAGCTCCGGAATGCCGTTCGCCTCACGCTTGGTGATGCTCAAACGGTATCCGCCAAGCGCCTCAAGAGACGTGCCCGTAATCTTGTGCGCGTCCGGTTTCGCGGAACCCAGGCGCTTCATGATATCCGCGCTGCTCCACACCGAAGCACCGTCAGCCGCATAGGCGGCTACCGCGATCAACCCAACCAAAATTTTCATTTTCAATTCACTACAGTCTAGTTTGAAACAGAGATCCCAGCGGGCAAACTGCTCCTGCCGTCCAGGTATACCACTGTCAGAGTCTGTCCGTTCGAAGGCACCAGTTTCGAGAGCACGAAGCGCACTTCAAACAGACCGCCATCCACAGGTACGGCTTCAATTGCCGGCTGCCGGACTCCGCCCGTAACGATCGATACCTGATCTGGAAAAATTACCGTGCCACTATCGGCGAATCCGCTCATCAGCAGCCTTACCAGATCGCCACCATGCGCCGGGCGGGCCGCATCGAAAGGCACATTTCCAGCGCCTACTGCGCCTACAATTGTCGCGGGCGGGGTATCGATGGAAACTGCCACAGGCAAACTGCTATCCGCGCCGTTGTTCACCTGCAACAGCGCCGGCCCAGCTACCAGCGCGCCCGGCAATTGCAGCGTCAACTGATCCGGCGCGGATTGCACCACAGAGATGCCCTGATCCCCAATCGTCACCGTCGGCACTCGATTCGCGGTCATTAGGCCGGACCCGCGCAACGTGACCAGCGCGCCAGGATACGCGCCCGTCTGCCCTGGAACCGCATTGCTGAGTTGCGGGATGGGCGCCGGTATGGGTCGCGTAGGCGACAGAACGGTAAATCCATTTGGAAGCAGGGCAGTTTGAAAACCGGCAATGGTGGATACTTCGGTGGTACCTTGCATGGCGCGCGCGGGAACCGAGATGTTCACCAGCAGTTGCGTGGGTGACAGCACAAACACGTTGCGCACAAAAACATCGCTGGTGCCAAAACCCGCAATGGTCTGGCCTGCGGCGAAGCGCGTGTTCACGCCCGTAATGGTGATCGCCGCTTCGCTGCCGGTGGGTATCGCATTCGGCGTCACGGTCACCGTCGGCGGATCGCTCACGCCGTACGAAAACACTTGCGGCGCACCGGCCTGCAGAAACAAAGAATTCTGGCCATCGCGATTGAACACCGATACGGTGGCCTTCTGACCGCTGGCACCCGGTGGCGGAACCACTACCGCCCTGCCGCCTGCGTCGTCCAGCGACCGGATCGCCGCCGGCAAGCCATCGAAGTAAATGGAGCTGTCAGGCCCGAAGCCGGTGCCCGCAATCGAGACGCTGCCATCGCCATTCGCGCTTGCAGAAGAGACAAATGGAGGCGTCCGCTGCACCAGGTTTAAGCCGGAAGGCAGCACATACAAAAATCCATTCTGCGTGAACAACAAATGCTGAGGCCCAGTGGGCGCACCCAGGTTGTAGCTGATTCCCAGGTTCAGATAGGTGGTTCCGTTGGGGTCGGTATAAGGCTGCACCGCAGACACGCTAGCCGCGCCGCCCATTACCTGCAGCTTCAGCCCTGGCGCGGTACTGCCATTCACAGCCAAGCCCGTGCCCCCGGCAAGCACGCCGCCATAGCCCGTGGGGGCCATATTCAAATAGCCCGGGCTTACTACATTGTTGTTGAAAAATGAAAAAATCGAAACGCCATATACCGGAACATCGCCCCGCTGCGTGACATTGAAATTCACGCCATCCAGCATTAAGCCCGCGCCCACCGAAACGACGTTCGCTTTCGTATAGTCAGTTGTTCCGCCATAGAAAATCGCGTTGAAAGGCCGCCCCGGTGCGACTGCGTTTCCATTCGCATCGTAAGGCGAGGTAATGTCCTGGCATGCCGACCCACACTGCGGCGGCAGCGGATGCGCGTACACGTAATATTGTCCCGGCGGCACGCCCTCGATGCGGTATGTTCCATCCGGATTCGTCAAAGCACTTACCGCGCCCGCGCCCGTCCGTATGGCCACCACCGACGCCATATGCAGACCAGCGCCATTCGCCAGCACGCGCCCGGTGATGACGCCCGTCTGCGTCCCGAAACTTGGCGCCGGATACAACACGGACAAGCCCGCGATATCGTCCGCATCGAGCGGATGAGTCAGCGAAGTAGCGCGCGTTGCCGCAGTGGACATCGCGCTGGAAGTAAACGTATGCTGCAACCCCAGCGCATGACCCATCTCATGCACCGCAGTCAGGAAAAAGCCTTCGCTGTAACTCGGACCCGGCCGCTTTGTCAGGTCATTCGTCAGATGAACCACCGCGCGCACGATCGGAACCAGCGTGGCGCCTGCAGAAGACACAGGCCCTGTCTGGGTAGTGGGCCCGCCGTATCCCAACAGGCCCGGCGGCAGTTCTTCGAAGACGACCTGACCGCCGGCCACACTAGCCGCCGGAGTGTTGGGCGCAATCAAGCCACCGAACGCCACGCGCAAGTCTGAGGATTCCACCGAATTCCACGTCGCGATCGCCTGCCGAACCTGGCTCAATACGGAAGAGAAACTATCGTTCTGTGGAAAACTACTGGGCCCTGTGTCGGTCACAAAAAATGTGACCGTTTTCGCGGGCAAGGAATTCAAATCGAATTTTTCTTGCGAAACCGCATAGGGCGCCGAGCGCGACACGTAATGGACGTAATGATAATAGGCAGGGAGAGGCGCAAGCGTGGAACCCCACACCACCACCGCCAGCCCCGCTCTGCTCAATCGCCGCATCGTCTTCCAGGCCCTACTGAAACGCCTTCGCTTTCGACGCCGAAATGGTCTTCACGCGAGAGCTCATCTCCCGCAGCGGCATCTTCACGGCCTGGTCCTGCACTGCTTTGCCCAGGCGGTCCAGCATCAGTTCGCCCGATGCGCCGCGTGACACAGTCAGTTCACCGGTCTCGTTCTCATGCACGGCGAAAAGGCCCTGGGTCAGGCCCAGCAACTGCGTGGTGCCCGACGCGCCGGTCCACAGAAACATTACGTACTGTACGCCAGTGTCCAAACGCGGAACGCCTGCGAATTTCTGCCGCATACCGCCTGCTTCACCGCCCGGCATCACCACATCCATAACCATTTGCCGTGCGCCTTTCCAGCGCTCCTGCACCTGCACGCTGTAATGCGTATAAATGGAATCGTTCTTCACCGTGACGCGCGAACCCAGCACCTGGCCGTAAATAATGTCCGTTGCACTGTTCGTCATTTCATCGAAGGTAAGCCGCTCCAGCGTCGCTGCGCGGCCCGGCAGAATAGGCAGGCCGCACGCGAGCACAAGGAGAGTTACAACGGCGCGGAAGCGGCTCACGCGTCTTGAAGCTGCACGCAGGGCTCCGCAACGCAATGATGAAAACATGGAACTTACAGTTTAAACGATTTCCCTGTTGGGTTGCCAGGACACAGTTTTTGCGAAGCACGACACAGTTTGGTCACAACTCGCTACAGCGAATCCTTATCCCTTACCACCAAAATCGGGATGCGCAACGCGTGCCGCACCGGGTCAATGGTATTGCCGAAGATCAGATCTTTCATCCGGCCGTGGCCATGCGCGCCCATGATCAAGAGATCCGGCCGAATCTCCTTCGCATAGTTCACAATTTCCTGTTTGGGGTTGGAAGAATAGCGAACCGCCTTTTCGACGGCGATCTTCGAACCCGTAAGTGAAGCGGCAATCTCGTCCAGATATTCGCGCCCGGCTTCCACTTCCGCCGTCGAAGCCAGCGCGCCATACACTTGGCTGGTAACGTCCTCTTCCACGTGCAGCAGATACAGCGCGGCGCCGTGGGCGCTGGCAAGGGCCACCGCATGCGACATGGCCAGCCGATCCAGGGCGGAATGGTCGAGCGGCACCAGAATTTTCCGGTACCCAAGCTCCGGAATCGTGCGGGGCACCAGGCTCGCACCAGCCGCTTCGCTCCCCAGCAGGTGCCCGGCAATCCTGCGCCGCCAGTGCCGCAGCAGAGGTTGGAACAGCAGCCATGCCAGCAACGCGCCCAGCAGTGCACCCGCTGCTATGCCGCCGGCGCGAATGGAAGCGCCCCACGCAGAACCGCGCGCCGCGTCGCCAATCAACTGCGCCGCCAGCGAAGCGTTCAGCCCCACGATAGAAGCCGCCGAGCCCCAGGCCAAAATCTTCACCCAAAGCTTGCTCGCGAACGCGCCCATGCGCCGCGAATCGCTGGTGAAGTGGATCAGCGGAATCACCGCGAACGGCAACTGCATGCTCAACACCACCTGGCTCAAAATTAGCAACTGGCCCGTCGCTTTTTCGCCAACCAGCAAAATGGTTAACGCCGCCGGAGTGACCGCCAGCAGGCGCGTTAGAATCCGGCGCGCCCAGGGCCGCACGCGCAGATCGAGGAAGCCCTCCATCACGATCTGCCCGGCCATGGTCCCGGTCAGCGTGGACGATTGGCCTGAACAGATCAGCGCGAAGGCAAACACAATGCCCGCAGTGGCCGTACCCAGCAGGGGCGCAAGCAGCAAATAGGCATCTTCAATTTCATGCACCTCTTTGCCGCGCGTGTGGAACACGGCCGCCGCCATGATCAGAATCGCCATGTTTACGAACATGGCTCCGCAGAGCGCCACTGTGGAATCCAGCAGGTTATAGCGGCATGCCGTGCGCCGCTCCGCGTCGGTCGTACCGATCCGGCGGGTCTGCACCAGCGCGGAATGCAGATACAAATTGTGCGGCATCACCGTCGCGCCCAGAATCGCAATCGCCAGGTACAGATTCTGCCCGTCCAGATGCGGAATCAGACCGGCAATTACATCGGGAAAATGCGGTTTCGCAAAGAAAATCTCAATGCCGAAACATGCGCCAATCACCGCGATCAGCACCAGCACAAACGCCTCAATCACGCGAATGCCGAAGCGCTGGAACCACAGCACCAGCACGGTATCGAGCGTGGTGAGCAGCACGCCGGCAAGCAGCGGCAAGTGGAACAGAAGCTTCAGGCCGATGGCCGCTCCCAGCACTTCCGCAAGATCGCAGGCAATAATCGCCAGCTCACACAGCAGCCACAAACACACATTAACGGGGCCACCATATGTTTCGCGGCAGGCCTGTGCCAGATCCCGCCCGGAAACAATACCCAGCCGAGCGGAAAGCGTTTGCAGCAGCACGGCCATCAGGTTCGAAGCCGCTAATACCCACAGCAGTTGGTACCCGAAGGTGGCTCCGCCGGCCAGATCGGTGGCCCAATTGCCGGGGTCCATATACCCCACGCTGACCAGGTAAGCGGGCCCCGCGAACGCAAAAATGCGCCGCCAGAGCGAAGGATGTGAAGTTGTTACAGTCGCATGGACTTCAGACAGCGACCGGGTTTGCTCCCGTTTCAGAACTCGTCTTCTTCTTTCTTCCTGCTCTTGCGGCGCATCACCACTACCACCAGCAGCAACACGGCTAGCAGGCCGGCCACTACCTGGACGATACTTTGTTGCGACATCGGCAAATTCTCCTTCGAAACCTCAAGAGTATACAAGAATCCGTCGCCCGGCGTGACCTTTCTCCCGGCGGTTTCGCGGTATTTGCCAAACCGGGAACAAGTTGTAGACTGTTCAGTGAGAAGCGTCTCTGCAAAGCAGGTGTGGACCCTCTATTTTTGATCCAACACTCAAAAATGAGGGGGACAGCTAAAGTGGCGCTGGTGTGCTGGTCTCTGCCGGGCAACCGGGGATGGCCCCTAAAGGCGTTCGGCGGTCTCCCGCCCTTTCTAAACGAAGGGTCAAAACGGGGGTTTCGTACGGCCCCGCGGTACGCTTCTCACTCTTTTATTTAGCTGGGCGTTTCGGAAACCTTTTCGTCGCCAGGTGGAGATACTGGCATGGCTGGTGCGGCAGCGGCAGGAGGAGCGATTCGCACCGCGCTCGCAGCCATCTTTCCCGTCCTATCCATACCCAGTTCGTAGATCACTTTCGCGCCCGGCGTTAAATCGCTCGCCTGCCCTTCACTCAATCGCGAAATGTGGAAAAACACGTCCCGGCCGCCAGATTCCGGCCGTAAAAACCCAAAGCCTTTCTCTTCGAAATAAGTAACGATCGAGCCCATCTGTTCGGCGGATATTTCGCCGCCTTCGCCCGCCGGAGCACCGGCGCCGGGTGAGGATACACGCGAAGTCTTATCGCCAACACCCTGCTTCAGAAGAGCCATGTCCTCTTCTGTCAATTCGCCTGGCCGGGCCGTGGGCGACGGCATTTTCAGGCCCGGATTCTTTTTCAGCGAATCTTCGAATAACCGCTTTTGTCTTGCGTTCAAGTCTTAATTGTCCTGGTGGGCCGCGCGTGAAAGCCCGGTACAGCTACAGTACCAATTCGTCACCGTGAAATATTCCTTAGGCTGCGGCTACCGGTTCGGCGCTTGCCGCGACAGCAACCTTGGGCTTGCGCGCCCGCGGCGAACGTTTCTCAACCGGCGGCGTCCTGTCGCTCTTTTTTAGCGATGCCATTACCATCTGCGAAATGAACTTCTTCTCACCATGATCGTCAAACTTGATCACAATCCGCTCGTCCGTATGCGAAACCACGGTGCCGAAGCCGAACTTCTGGTGTTCCACTTGCGCGCCCTGGTTGTAGTTGTTCGATGCCATTTAAAAGAGTGACTCCTTAGTGAACCGTTTATTGAACCGTGACCACCGCAACAAAATCTGTTAAAACCGCTTCGCGCTGTCTACTGCTCTACCCCAAAATGCTTGCTTCAAAAGGCCCGGGTAAAATCGCGGATCGGGAAACGGTATGAAGTTATGATACCATGCGCCCCTAAAATGGGCGCTCTTCCCCTGACGGTTGCATTTTTGTGCCGCTTTGTGTCATCGTTCGTTAACTGTTCTCTAGCTAGTCTCGTTTCGCACAAACTTCTGAACCGTACGTCCGGCACTTACCCAGGGGGGAAGATGTTTCGAACACGTTCTGTTGTATCCCTGCTTTTTATCGCGGGCGGGCTGATTCCCAGCTACGCTCAAACCGTCACAGCGCGTCTTGAAGGCTCTATTCAAGATTCCAGCGGCGCCGTCGTGCCGACCGCTAAAGTCTTCGTTGTCGATGTCAAAACTCAGCAGCGCAGCGATCAAACGTCCACCGCCCAGGGGCTCTTCACTTTCCCCTCTCTAAGGCCCGGCACCTACACCCTTACCGTTGAAGCGGCCGGCTTCCGCACCGAAATCATCGGCAGCCTTGAACTGAACGCGGCCGCTGTGGTGAACCAGATCGTCAAGTTGCAGGTGGGAATGTCCACCGAAACCATCAGCGTCACCGCACGCGATGAGGTTGTCCAGACCACCGATTCTCAGCGCGGCACCAGCATCACGATGCGCGATATCGATACGCTGCCCCAACTGGGCCGCACGCCGATTACGCTTACCGCATTCCAGCCGGGTGTGGCGTACAATCCGGTGGAGGGCAGCAGCTTCGCGCACGTGAACGGCCAGCGCCAGGGCAGCAATAACACCACGCTCGACGGCATCGACGCAAATGATTCCACCGCCCCCCGCCTGGGCCTTTCGCTCACCGCGAACAACACCGATTCCATCGGCGAATTCCGCATGATCACTGAAGGCGGCAAAGCCGAGTACGGCCGTAGCGCCGGCGGGCAGGTTCAACTCATCACCCGCTCCGGCACCAATGAAGTTCACGGCGGTCTCTTCGATTACCTTCGCAATACCGACCTCAACGCGAACGATTTTTTCAATAACTCGTCCGGCATCGCGCGCCCCAAGTTCATTCAGAACATTTACGGCTTCTCACTCGGCGGCCCGGTTGTCCTACCAAAGATTTATAACGGCAAAAACAAGACGTTTATCTTCGGTAATTTTCAAGGCCGCCGCACCAAGCAGGAGGTGGTTCGCAACCGCGTGGTGCTCACGGCCGACGCCAAGAAAGGCCTCTTCGATTACAAAGACGCGAACGGCGTCCTCCAGCAATACAACATCGTCGCTAACGATCCGCGCAAGATCGGTATCGATCCCGCTGTCGCCAAGACCCTTGCCCTGCTTCCGGACCCCAACAATAACGACGTAGGCGACGGCCTTGAACTTGCCGGCTATCGCTTCAACAATTCCGTTCCCAGCCTGGAAGACCAGTTCACCATTAAGGGCGATCAGAACATTGCTTCCAATCACCACCTATTCCTTCGCTGGAGTTGGCAGCGCAATAACTCGATCGATAATTTGAACAATCAGGACGCTACTTTCCCCGGACGCGTTCAAGGTTCCCAAGGGGGCCACCGGTGGGGTTTCTCAGCCGGCTACGATTGGAACATCACGCCTGTCACCGTGAATGAGTTTCGCGCCGGCCATCAAAGCGCCTCAAGCAACTTCTTCCGCGACGCGCGCCTGAAGGGCCCGACACTGATTTCAAACGATTACTTCGATCCCATTTCCGCCGCATTTTTTCAGGCCCGCAACTCTCCCGTGAACGACTTTTCGGACGCCCTGACCCACGTCGCCGGAAAGCATACCGTGAAAGCTGGCTTGAACCTTCGTTATACAGATCAGTTCGGCACCAACGAAGCGGGCATTTATCCTAACGTGACCTTTGCGCGCGCTAACGGTAACATCCCGCCCGCGGCCATCGGTCCTCAGGGACTGAGTTCCACTAACCGTACGAACTTCGAAAATCTCTATAACGAGTTATTGGGCCGCGTCGATGTGATTACTCAGACTTACTACAGCAATCTGAAAACGTTTCAGCCGGCGGGAACCCCGCGCGTCAGAAACTTTCTTCTGAAAGAATACGGATTCTACCTACAGGACGATTGGAAAGCTACGCGCCGCCTGACTCTAAATTATGGCCTTCGCTGGGATATCTTTAAGACGCCTAACGAGCGGGATGGCCTGCAAGGCGGCCTCACCAACGCCGAATCGATCGCCAATCTGGTTCCGAGCGCCACCACCACCATCACGCCGGTCAAGAAGTTTTACGATACCGATTTGAACAACTTCGCCCCGCGCTTCGGCTTCGCCTACGACGTATTCGGCGATGGCAAGACGGCCATTCGCGGCACCTATGGCATCTTCTTCGACCGGACGCTAGGCGCCTCCATCAGCACCGCCGATGGCGCAACGCCTGGCTTCGCGCAGAGCGTCCCCGCGTTCCCGAACTCCAGTTCCGGTTCCGATATCCGCGTGAGCGATCTTGGCCTGATTTACCCCGCACAGCCCAGCGCTCCTGTTTTGACACTTGCCAACAGTCGCGGCACTAGCATCGTCCTTTATAACCCCAATCTACGCAATGGCTACGTACAACAGTACAGTCTGAACATTCAGCGCGAAATACTTCGCAGCACAGTGCTCGACATTGGCTTCGTGGGCTCCCGCGGCGTCAAACTCTTCCTCAATCGCGACCTGAACCAGCCCGATATTTACAACAGCGGCTTCCTCGCGGCGTTCAACGAAGTGCGAGCGAACCTGACCACTCCCACCAACGTTTCGCCCACCAACACGCTGGTGCGCATCTTCGGCTCAGCGCAGAGCGCCATCACCAGCATCGGCGCAAGTACGTTCACGAATGGCTTGGTGGGCACCGCGGCAAATACGGTAGACCGGAATAACTACACAAAGTACGCCCAGGCAGGCCTATCCGATTTTTACCTACGTAAGTTTCCACAATACAATCAGTTGACCCTGGGCACCAACGATGGCCGGAATTACTTCGATTCACTCCAGATCAGCATCCGGCGCAATACGGGCTCTCTGAAAGTGACCGCCAATTACACCTTCAGTAAGTCGCTTGACAATGCATCCGTTGAAGGCAATGGCACCAACACGCTATTGGACAGTTACAATCTGGCGCTCAATAAAGGTGTGAGCGATTTCAACCACACGCATGTACTGAACTCCACCGCTATTTATACACTGCCCATTGGACACGGGAAGCGTTTCGGTTCGAACCTGCCGCGCTGGGGCGATACGCTCATCGGTGGGTGGGATCTGGGCGCGCTCACCGTGTGGCAGAGCGGCACGCCATTCTCTGTCTCTTCGCAGCGCACCACCGCTCCAACGTCCATCAACAACTCCTACGCCCAATATACGGGAACCGATTACCACATCGGCGATATCGATCGCCGCGGCAATGGAGTCTACTATTTCTCCGCGGCTCAAATCGGCCAGTTCGGCTTCCCCGTGGCGGGCAACGTCGGCAACGCCGGTCGTAACATTTTCACCGGGCCGCGCTTCTTCAATGTCGATTTTTCCCTGGTTAAATCTTTCAAGGTTACAGAACGCCAGGGCTTCAACGTCCGCATCGAAGCCTACAATCTGTTCAACAACACCAACTTCGGTCTGGTGGCGGCGAACCTTAATCTGAATGCCCTGAGCAACTTCGGCAAAATCAGTTCCACTTTGGGCAATCCGCGGATCATGCAGATTTCGCTTCGCTACGATTTCTAGGATCGACTTACGAACTGGGGAGGCGTCGAGTCCTCCCCAGTTCTCACTTACTCAGCGTGTTTACTCAACCTGCTCACTCAACCTGCTCACTCAACCTGCTCACTCAACCTGCTCACTCAACCTGCTCTCCATCGAGCTTTACCCTATTCCCCACCAGCGAGTAACTCTGCCGGTAACGCCGTCCATCCTCTTTCGCAATCAACACTGAAAACTTTCCATCCTCCGTGCGCACGGGAAAGTAGCCTTCCAGCCGGCGCTGAATGTATCCCGTCTCATAGCGGTGGTGATTGATGCTCCACACAAACACGCGGAAGCTGTCGAAGTCATAGGGATGCACGCCGGAATCGATCGTAGTCCACAACCACACATCCTTCTGCTGTCCCTCGTCTGCAATTTTGCCGATGGAAAAGTATGAACTGATTCGCTTGCCTTCCGCGTACTGCGCAACCTCGTCCGGAATCGCCATGTAAATGCGGCGCGTCATCACCCATCCACTCTGGCCTTTCGCATTCCGTATCAGGGTCCAATCGTCGGGGGCCACCGGTTCCGCTTCGTCCTCTTCGCGCTTCACCGGCACGGGCTCTGGAGCCGGCGCTCGTTCCTTCGAAAGCGCGAGCCAGTCGGCCGGCGGCTTCGGCGCGCTCGGGGTGGGCGGCGGCGGCACTCGCGAAGACTTCGCCTTTTTCTTCTCCTTGGTTCTTCGCGGGGGCTTCGGAGCCGCAATCACGAGCGGCTTCCGAGGCGGCGCTACACGCGGCCGTAGCTGGTGCCCAATCACGTCCACGCGCTCACCCGGCTGAATTTGCAAATAGCTAGGCGCCTGCCGGTTCGGCTCCGTGTGAACATTCAGTAAATCGTAAGTGGTCGCCTTCCCTTGCGATGGATATTTGCCCGTCTCGCGCGACATCTGCTGCAGCGCCGCAATCGCGCCCGCGTCCAGTAGCATGCGCTCGTCCACCCAGCCTTCCGCGCCCTTCTCCGTGCGCACTTTCATAAAGTGCCGCCGCTGCGCCAGAATCTGCAACTTGTCCCCGTAGTGCACGGTCGCCACGGCCCCGGACTTCGGTGCGATCTCTTTCCGCAACTCCAAATTCGCGGGACCTGCGAAGGCTTCGCCCAACACCGGCCCCCGGGGCGCCGAAGCTGTCTGGCATCCCATTGAACCCAACAGGAGCAGCGGGGCCAGCACCGAAACAAACAATCTCATCCTGATAGCCAGTGTAGTTCCCCCTGCCTTCTCAAGCGTTGTAGTCTCGGTATTGATGATTGGCCTTCAGGACATCCTCCTTGCCCGCGAGCGCATCCGGGATTCCATTTATCTCTCCCCCTGCGCGCACTCCGAAACCTTCTCTCAACTCACCGGCAACAACCTGTACTTGAAGCTCGATAACCTGCAGATGACTGGCTCCTTCAAGGAGCGCGGCGCACTCAATCGCATCCTCGCTCTCACCGCCGAAGAGCAGCAGCGTGGAGTCATCGCGGCGAGCGCCGGCAACCATGCGCAGGCAGTCAGCTATCACGCCACGCGCCGCAACATCCGCGCCGTCATCGTGATGCCCGTTTCCACGCCGCTAGTGAAAGTCACGGCAACGCGGGGCTACGGCGGCGAAGTCATCCTGCACGGCGACAATTACGACGAGGCCTACGCCGAAGCCGCCCGCCTCTGCGATTCCGAACACCTCACCCTGCTCCACGCCTTCGATGACGACGCCATCATCGCCGGTCAAGGCTCACTCGGCCTTGAGTTGCTCGAGCAATGCCCTGACTTGCAAGCGGTGGTCGTCCCCATAGGCGGCGGCGGATTGATCGGCGGCGTCGGTTGCGCCATCAAAAGTCTGCGGCCGCAGGTTCGCGTTGTGGGCGTTGAGACCGAAGCCGTGCCCAGCATGAAGGCAGCTCTCGCCAAGGGCGCGCCTTTCACCGTGCCTCCGGGCACCACCATTGCCGATGGCATCGCGGTGCGCCGCGCCGGCATCCGCACGCTTCCGCTGGTGCAACAGTATGTCGACGAGATCGTTACCGTCGAAGAAGAAGAAATCGCCAACGCCATTCTGGTATTGCTTGAGCGTGAAAAGACTCTCGCCGAAGGAGCGGGCGCCAGTGCGATGGCGGCGTTGCTCCAGCGCAAGACCTCGCTCATCGACAAGACCACCGCCGTCCTTATTTGCGGGGGCAATATCGACGTCACGCTGCTCTCCCGCATCATCGAACGCGGCCTGGTTAAGGATGGGCGCCTGGTACGTCTGCGCATTTCTATCCCCGATCATCCCGGCGCTTTGCAAGGCCTCACCAAGATCATCGCCACCCACCGCGCCAACATCGTGCAAATGACTCACGACCGCGCCTACTTCGGCGTACATCTGGGCGACACCATGGTGGATATCACGTTAGAAACGCGCGGCCCCGGGCACGTCACCGAACTCATCGCCGGCATCCGCGCCGCTGGCTATGTGGAACAGCGAGTGATGTAAGACTTGCCTGCGCGTCACTGCATGCAGGCATGAAGAAGCCGGTAGTACTCTTGAAGAAGATGTCCGTTCTTTAGACATAAACCCTTCCCACTCAGCCGTGTGGACTTCGTGGCCATCCACGCTGGTATGCTCCTGTCCCGCTCTTGCCCACCTCAACTTAAGCTATAACAAGCAAACCGTGAAGAAGCCCGACCCCACCGAAGAGGCTCTCAGCGCCCTCCGCGCGCTGGAACGAGCCAACAACCATGCCGCGCTTTCGGAAGCCCTGCCCGCCTATCTTCGCAACCGTAGCGCTGCCGTCGTCGCGCGCGCCGCTAGCCTGGTTGTCGATCTTTCGCTCACGCCCAACCTCATCGAAGCGTTCCGCAAAATTCTGCCCGACCCCGTAAAGCGCGATCCCGGTTGCCGCGCCCTCACCGCTATCGCCACCGCGCTCACCACCATGGAAGCGCCCGCCGCTGAAATCTTTTCCATAGGCATTCGCCACCAGCAGTGGGAAGGCAGCTTCGGCCCACCCATCGATACCGCCGCGGGCCTCCGCGCGGTCAGTGCCATGGGGCTTGCCGTCATCGGCGACCCCGCCGCGCTCCTCGCCTGCTGCGACCTGCTCAACGATCACGAAGCCGACGCTCGCATTGGAGCCGCCCGCGCGCTCGGCGCCTCCGGTAAGCCCGAAGCCGAACTGCTCCTTCGCTTTAAAGCAGCGCTTGGCGATGAAAAGTCCGATGTCACTTCAGAGTGCTTCCTCAACCTGCTCCACCTCTCGCCGCGCTCCTCCGTGCCTTACGTCGCGCGCTTCCTCAACGCTGCCGACGAAGACACAGCCCATGCCGCGCTCTGGGCGCTCGCGCTCAGCCGTCATGAAGCCGCCTTTGCCGAACTCCTCGCGCGGCTTGAATCGGCGAACCTTCGCCAGGCGGCGCAAATTCTTGAAGCGCTGGCTCTCTCAAAGACCGATGAGGCCCGCCGTGCCCAAGTTCGCGCCATCCTCGACACGCGCGCGGAACCTGCGCTTGAAAAGATCTTCACCGCGTCCTGGCAGGTTCCAAAGCTAAACTGAAATCATGCAATATAGGCGGCTGGGTTCCACCGGCCTCAAGGTCTCTCAACTCTGCCTGGGCACCATGACCTATGGCGTGAAATCCTGGCGCGAATGGGTGCTCGAAGAAGCCGATTCCCTCCCCTTCTTCCGCCGCGCCATCGAAGCCGGTATCAACTTTTTCGATACCGCCGACATGTATTCGCTCGGCGCCAGCGAAGAGATCACCGGCCGCGCGCTGCGTGAGTTCGGCTTTTCCCGCGACAAGGCGGTCATTGCAACCAAAGTCTTTAACGCCATGGGTGACGATCCGAACGCCCGCGGCCTCTCCCGCAAGCACATCCATCACGCCATCGACGATAGCCTCAAGCGCCTGGGTACCGATTACGTCGATCTCTACCAGATCCATCGCTTCGATTACGAAACGCCCATCGAAGAAACGCTGGAAGCTCTTGACCAGGTGGTGCGCCAAGGCAAGGCGCTTTATATCGGCGCGTCGTCCATGTATGCGTGGCAGTTTGCCCAGATGCTTGCGAAATCGCGCGAACTTGGCCTGGCGAAATTCACCACGATGCAGAATCACTACAACCTTATCTACCGCGAAGAAGAGCGCGAAATGCTCCCGCTCTGCCGTGAAATGGGCATCGGCGTCATTCCCTGGAGCCCGCTGGCGCGCGGCTTCCTTGCCGGCAATCGGACGAAGACCGATCATGGCGAAACCCTGCGCGCCAAGACCGACGATTACGCCCAGAAGCTTTATTACCAGCCTTCCGATTTCGCCGTGGTCGACCGCGTCACCGAAGTGGCCGCGCGACACGGAGTCAGCAATGCGCAAATCGCGCTGGCTTGGGTACTGGCTCAGCCTGGCATCACGGCGCCCATTATCGGTACCAGCAAAATGCCACAGCTTGAGGAAGCCATCGCCGCGTTGAACGTCAAGCTGACGCCCGAGGATCTAACCGCTCTCGCCGAGCCATACCAGCCGCACGCCATCCTGGGCCACTCATAGCCGGGCGCGACGCCAGCGGGAACTGAAAAAGGGTTCGTTGCACGACATGCGCGTGCGAAACGAACCCTTTAGAAAAGCTGAAAGTCTTGTGAAGCTTAGGCGATGCTGACTTCTTCCGCTTGCAGGCCCTTAGGACCTTTCTTGACGATGAACGAGACGCGCGCGCCTTCGTCGAGGGAGCGATATCCGCTAGCAGCAATGGCGGAGAAATGAACGAATACGTCCTCTCCGTTTTCGCGCTGAATGAAGCCAAAACCTTTGGCTGCGTTGAACCACTTTACTGTACCTGTTTCTTTCATGGATCTACCTTTTTCTAATGATTTGCTTTTCCGACTAATCTGATGAATGGAGTTGTGGGGGCACAGCGGAGGGAGTGTCGCTACTTCTTCGGAGGACCTTAAACTTTTTCAATTCGACTTGCCAGAATTCTTAACTGTCCGAAGTGTACCACACTGGTCAAGAGCGCAAGTGATATTCTTTGCGCATGTTGAGACGGATGGTATTGGCAGTGCTGCTTTGCGTGAGCGGCGTGCGCGCGGCGGAAAATGAACTGACCGCGGCGGAGAAACGCGAAGGGTGGACCCTGCTGTTCGATGGCAAGACGATGGCAGGTTGGGACGACCCGAGAGAGAAACGACCCGCAGGCACCGGGTGGACCCTGGAAGACGGCTGCCTGAAGGCGACCGCGAACCCGAGAATTACGGAAGACCTTTTTACGAAACGAACGTTTCGGGATTTCGAGTTGGCCTGGGACTGGCGCATTTCGCCGAAAGGGAACAGCGGAGTAAAGTATCGCATCCAGAAGCATTTTTTTGTCTTGGACCGGATGCCTGGGGAGCGGTTCGAAAAGAGCGTGGCGCGGAGCCTGGACCAACCCTTGGAAGATCGCCAGGCGAAGGGACAGGATTACGTGGTGGGCTTTGAGTATCAGATGACCGACAACCGGACTAATTCGGATGCCGTCAGCAACTTGAAACATACTGCCGGCGCGTTGTATGACATGGTGGCGCCGGAGCGCGATGCAACCAGGCCGGTGGGCGAGTGGAACCAGAGCAGGCTGGTGGTGCGCGGCAACCACGTGGAGCATTGGCTGAATGGGGTGAAGGTGGTGGATTCCGCGCTGGACGCCCCGGCTGCCAAGGGTGGCATTCAAACGCGGTGGGCTCCGGCGCCGGCCATGGTGCGGCTGCTGAACGATCAGCCGATAAAGGACTGCCCGATTTCGCTGCAGAACCATGGCGATGAAGCTTGGTTTCGAAACATACGGGTAAGGGACCTGAAGTGAATTGGCCGGTGCCCAATCGCGCTATGATGCGCTTGTTATAGGATGCCGAATATGAGACGCCGAAGATTCGTACAAGCGGTGTTGGGCACGCCTGCCGCATCGGTGCTGCTTGCACAGCAACAGCCGGTAACGCAGCAGCCCGGCCCAGCTCAACCCGCGCCCGGAATACCGCTGAACCCCACGCAGCCCATTCAGCCGCCCGCGCGAACAGCGGCGATGGAGATGGTCAAGCTGGACCCGAGCATACCCGACGCGGCAGCGGAAATGGTGCCGCACTTTTTTACGCCGGTACAGCTTGCCACTCTTCGGCGGGTGAGCGAAGCGATTCAGCCGCCTCTAAACGGCAGACCGGGCGCTTTGGATGCGAAGGCCGCGGAGTTTCTTGATTTTCTGATCGGGGAATCTCCAGCTGAGCGAAAGGACCTCTATCGCGCAGGCTTGGACGCTCTGCAATCGCAAGCCAAGAAGGAATTCAACAAAGGGTTTGCCGAACTGGACGCGCAGCAGGCCGACACACTGCTGGCGCCTTTGCGTCAGCCATGGACTTACCATGCGCCGGGCGAACCGGCAGCGCGTTTCCTTCGTCAGGCGAAGCAGGACGTGCGAACGGCAACTATGAATTCACGCGAGTATGCGTCCGCTGCGGGTGCAGGCGCAGGAGCGCGGCGGGGCGGTGGCGGCCTCTACTGGTATCCGCTGGATTAGGGCGCAGGCGCAGGACATCGGGTGAAATAATGGCAAGCAAAAATTACGACGTTCTGATTATCGGTTCGGGCGCGTCCGGCGGCATGGCGGCATACACGCTGACCAAGAAGGGGCTGAACTGCCTGATGCTGGACGCGGGGCCGCTGGTGGATTTTAACCGTGTGCGCGGCCCGAAAGCTCCTTACGAGCTGCCTTACCGTGGCTTCGGCGAACCGGGCCGCCTGCCGCATGTCCAACAGGCGAACGAATATAACGCGAACCAGTGGGTGGATGAGAAGGAAGTGCCGTACACTCACGATCCGAAGTCGCCATTCAATTGGGTGCGCGTGCGGATGATCGGAGGCAAATCGTTGTTCTGGGCGCGTATGTCATTCCGGCTCAGCGACTATGAATTCAAAGGCAAGGATCACGATGGTTATGGGGAGAACTGGCCCATCGACCATGCGGAGCTCGCGCCATTTTATTCCCGCGTGGAGCCCATCTTCCATGTGGCCGGCCGCAAGGAAGGCTGGAAACAATTGCCGGACGGCGTGTTTCAGGAGGATAACTCGCCCTGGAGCGAACCGATGAACGGCTTTATCGCCGCGGCGAAGAAGCGCGATATCCCCGTGACAAAAATGCGGCGCGCGCTGGGTGAGGGGCAGTTCGCAAGCTCCTTCAACTTGCTGCTTCCGGCCGCGATGGAAACCGGCAACCTGACCATCGTGCCGAATGCCGTGGTGCGCGATGTGACCATCGACAAGAACACCGGTCTGGCAAACGGAGCCAATTTCGTGGACCGGCATTCCAAGCGCGAGATGCACGCCAAGGCGCGCGTGGTGGTGGTGGGCGCTTCGTGCCTGGAGAGTACGCGCATTCTGCTGAATTCGAAAATTGCAAATTCCAGCGGCGCGCTGGGTCACTATCTTCACGATCAGACTTACATCACGCAAGGAGTGGTGGCCATCGATAACAATGCAAAGCCATCCGGCGCGGGGCGCGGTGGCGGCGGTGGGTATGTTCCGCGCTTCGTCAACTTGAAGAAGGGCAAGGAAGAAGATTTTATCCGCGGCTACGCTTTCGATTTCAGCCTGGGAGGCACGCCCGACCCGAAATATGTTCCGGGGTATGGCGCCGAGCTGGATAAAAAGATGGCGGCTTATGCGGGAAGGGCGGCGGCCGTAACCATCATGGGTGAAGTGCTGCCGCGATATGAGAACCACGTCAGCATCGATAAAAATGTGGTGGATGCGTTCGGCATTCCCGTGTTGCGGATTCAGTGCGAATACGGTGACAACGAATTGAAGATGTGTACGCACGCCATGAATACGTTCGAGGAAATTTGCCGTTCCGCGGGGATGGAAACGCTGGCCAAGCACGATCAGCCCCTACCGCCTGGATACAGCATCCACGAACTGGGTACGTGCCGCATGGGTGACGATGCAAAAAAGAGCGTGTTGAACAAATGGAACCAGAGCCACGATGTGAAGAATCTATTCGTTGTGGATGGCAGCAGCTTCGTGACGGGCGGTTACCAGAACCCCACCATGACGATTCTTTCGCTTTCCATGCGGGCTTCTGAATATATGGCAGAGCAGATGCGTACGGGCGTGTTGTGACGCGGCGGGGAACCTTTCTATTTGTGTTTGCACTATTCGGAATAGGCGGATTGTTCGGCCAGCCTGCCGCGCCGGAACAGCCGTTGCCCTTCAGCCATAAGGTCCACGCCGGCAGCCTGAAGGTGCAGTGCAAGATGTGCCACGTGAACCCTGACCCCGGTGAGACCATGACCGTGGTGCCGGCTTCAAGCTGTATGCAATGCCATTCGGCGATCAAGACGGAGAGCCCCGCGATACAAAAGCTGGCCACCTTCGCCAAGAATGAGCGGGAGATCGAGTGGGCGCGCGTTTACCGGATTCCCGATTACGTGCGCTTCAGCCATCGCGCTCATGTAACGGCAGGGACCACCTGCGCGGAGTGTCATGGGCCAGTGGCGCAGCGCGATCAGCTGTATCGGGAGATCAATTTATCCATGAGCGGCTGCATGGATTGTCATCGCGCGAAAAAGGCCAGCATCGATTGCATGTACTGCCACGAGCAAACGCCGCAGTAAGCGTCGCGGCTCAAATTCGTCCCAGCTTCTTGACCGCCTCTGTAATGGAGCGCAGTTTTTCAATCAAAGGCAGCGTGCGGCGCTCCGTATCGTCCAGCTCTTGCGCGCGTTTCAGAATGTCGGCGGCATGGGCCCGGGGGACGACAACTACGCCGTCTTGATCGGCCACGATGATGTCATTCGGGCTCACCTTCGCGCCGGCACATTCGATGGGGATGTTGGAACCGGCGAAGCGATAGTGGTTCACCGATGTGGACGGCGCGACGCCTGTCGAGAAGACGGGGAACTGAATTTTTGTAATCTGCGGCAGGTCGCGAACGGCGGCGTCAATCACCGCGCCGGCCAGGCCGCGCACCTTCATGGCAGTGGCCATCAAGCCGCCAATGCCGGCGATATCGGCGCCGTCTTCCAGCTTCATCACGTAGACGGAGCCAACCGGCGCGCGGTCAATGGCTTCGAGCATGCCGGAGGACGCGGAGGCGCCTTCCTGATGCTCTTCCTTCTTCAGGAGAACGGTTACGGCGGGGCCGGCAAACTTAGTGGTGAAGAGCGGACGCATCCGGTGCGACATGTAAGTGCGCTGCCCGTAGAGTTGTTCCATGGCGTCGGAGACGGACGCCACTTCCACCAGCTTGAAACCTTCAATCAGGGGATCTTGCGCGACGAGGGGAAGTGCGAAGAAAAGTGCGGCGAGTGATTTCATTTTTTTGGTTCCGTGATGGCGCGAAAGACGCGGAGCATGTTCAGGCCCAGCACCTTGCGGATGCGTGCTTCCGTCCAACCGCGGCTGAGCATGGCTTCGGTAAGAAGGGGTAGATCGGCAATGCTGTGCATGCCGCGAGGAGGTGTGGGGCCGCCGTCGAAATCGGTGCCGATAGCGATGTGGTCTTCGCCCGCGATGCCGATGGCGCGTTCCAACACGCCGATCCATTCGGCTGGCGTGAGGAGAAGATCTTGCGGGATATCGAACCCAACCATGGGGAATTGGGGAGCCACAAGGCGATCGATCTCTTCGATGCCAAGCTGGCCTTTGCGGCGGGCTATGTCGGCTGTGTCCCAGAAGGGCTTGCCTGCGTGGCTGGTTCGATAATCGTAAGCCTTGCGATTGTGAAATTCGTTGCCGATTTGGAAGCCGATGACGCCGCCTTTCGCCGCGATTTTTCTCATCGGCTCATCGGGCATGTTGCGCGGAATATCGTTCAGCGCGCGCATGCCATGGTGCGTAGCGACGATGGGCGCGGTGCTGACATCGAGAGTTTGCGCGATGGTCTCATCCGACGCGTGGGACACGTTGATCACCATGCCCAAACGGTTCATTTCGCGCACCACGGCGCGGCCGCGTTCGTTCAGGCCATGATTTTCGGGCGCGGTGGAACAGCAGGAATCGGCGAAATGGTTGGCCCAGTTGTGAGCGGGCAGTTGGGCCGAACGCAGCCCCAGGCGGTAGAGGTTCCGTAGCACGCCCAGATCGCCATCCAGATCGAAGCCGCCTTCCAGGTCGAGCACAGCCGCAATCTTTCCTGCGCGATGGATGCGCTCGATATCGTCAGCCGTGCGTGCGAGTTCGATGGTGGCGCGATTGGTTTCGAGTTGGGTAAGCGCGAGGTCAATGAGGCGGAGCGTCTGTTTCGTTTCGAGCCGCTGCGGGTAATAATCTTCGGTCACGAAGATGGAAAAGAACATGGCGCCCACTCCGCCGTCTTTAGCGCGAGGCAAATCGAACTGACCGTCGGGCATGCGCTGGCCGATGTCGCCGCCGTGATAAAACTGCCGGTCGATAACGTGAACATGCGCATCGAAAACCAGTGCGCTGGAATGCAGCTTGGTGGCGGCAGGGGTGAGCGCAAGGGCGAGCGATACTGCGGCCAACACGGAAAAGCAAATGCGTATCAAGCGAGGTCTCCGGAAGATCTATAATGATCGTCCATGCAGGGTTTTGGCAAGATTTCGCGCCGTGAGTTGCTGGCCGGTGCAAGTGCAGTTGGCGTGGCTTCGGTTTCGCGGGCAAACGCGCAGGCGCCATTGTCGCGCCCGAAGATCGCGGCGGTGACCACCACGTTTTTCAAATATTCCCACACGCAACATATTGTAGACAGGTTCCTTGAAGGGTATGGCTGGAATGGTGAATATCACCGGCCGCCGATGGATTTAGTGGCTTTGTATGTGGATCAGGTAGGCGCGCGGGATTTGAGCCGCGACCGGGCGCGCCGCTTCCCGAGCATGAAAATCTATCCGACGATTGCGGAGGCGCTAACGTTGGGGACGGGCAAGTTGGCGGTGGATGGCATTGTGGTGGTGGGTGAGCACGGCGATTATCCGCGCAATGAAATGGGCCAAACGCAATACCCGCGCTACCAGTTCTTCCAGGAAATTTTCAAAGTGTTTCGCGGCAGCGGGCAGGCTGTGCCGGTGTTCAACGATAAGCACCTTTCCTGGAAGTGGGAGTGGGCGAAAGAGATGTACGACACTTCGCGCGAATTGAAGTTTCCGTTCATGGCGGGCTCCAGCTTGCCGGTGACATGGCGCACGCCCTCACTTGAGATGCCGCGTGATGCGCGCTGCAGTGAGGCGCTCTGCGTGTGTTACGGCGGCGTGGATAGCTATGACTTTCATGGCCTGGAAACCATTCAGTGCATGGTGGAGCGGCGGCGGGGTGGCGAAACGGGCGTCAAGCATGTGGCTGCCTATCGTGGCGATGCGTTTTGGAAGGCGTGCAGAGAAGGCGTATGGCCGCGCGATTTGATGGAAGCGGCACTATGCCGCAGCCACACGCTGACGCCCGCGCGCGCAGGCTTCAACGATATTCTTCCTACGCTGGAAGACATGAAGCGCTTGGTGAAAGACCCCGTGGCGTACCGCTATGAGCACCATGACGGCCTGCAGAGCACGATGCTTTTGATGTCTGGCCTGGTGAAAGATTTTAACTTCGCCGCTCGCCTGGATAGCGGCATCTTCAGCACGCAGATGTACCTGCCCATGCCCGATGGGCGCACCACGCTCGCGACCTTTTTCAGCCCGTTGGTGAACGGCATGGAGCGTATGTTTTTAACGGGTAAGCCGGCCTATCCTGTGGAGCGAACGCTGCTCACCACCGGTCTGACAGAGGCAGGAGTGAAGAGCCTGCACGCAAACGGAGCGCGCATGGAAACGCCACACCTGGCTATTGCATATCGCGCCAAGCCGGAAAGCACCTTCCAGAGAAGCTAATGAAACGCATCGCTGTTGTAGGCACCATATACAAGTACCTGTCTCACGTGCAGCACATCGCGGATCGCTTCCTGGTGGGCTACCCAATTGGGGGCGTTTGGCACCGGCCCGATATGAAAGTGGTGTCGCTGTATATCGATCAGAAGCCGGAGGGCGATCTGAGCGGCCAGCGTGCGGCTGAGTTTGGCTTTGACGTTTATCCGACCATTGCGGAGGCGCTGCGATGCGGAGGCGAAAAGCTGGCGGTGGACGCAGTGCTGATCATCGCCGAACATGGCGATTATCCGAGCAATGAGAAGGGCCAGATTCTTTACCCGCGCTACGAATTTTTTAAGGCCTGCGCGGATGTGTTCGAAAAAGATGGCCGGTCTGTTCCCGTGTATAACGATAAGCACCTTTCGTGGAGTTTCGAAAAAGCGAAGTGGATGGTGGCGGAAGCTAAGCGTCAAGAGTTCCCGTTATTGGCCGGCTCTTCCCTGCCCGTGACCTGGCGCTTGCCCGAATTGGAATTGCCGCTGGGCTGCGAAATTGAGGAAGCGCTGATGGTGGGCAACGGCGGTTCCGACCCGATGGATTATCACGCGCTGGAGGCGATGCAGTGCATGATTGAACGCCGCAAGGGCGGTGAAACGGGCGTGAAGCATGTGGAGATGTTGGAAGGCGACGCGGTGTGGAAGGCTGCGGCAGCAGGCCGATGGTCGAACCAGTTGCTGCAATCGGCTCTTTCGCGCAGTGACACGCCGCAAGGCTATTCCTTTGAAGACAGCCGCACTCAGGATCTGGCGACGAATGGGCAGCTTCCAAAGCTGGTGAAAAAACCCGCTGCGTATCTGGTGACCCACAACGATGGTTTGAAAACTACGCTGCTGATGCTGACCGGCGCGATTCAAGATTTTAACTTTGCGGCTCGCGTGAAAGGCTTGGGCGTGAAAAGCTGCCAATTTTTCTTGAGCCCGGTGCCCAACGTCACGTATTCGGCATGCCTGGTGAACAATATTGAGCGCATGTTCGAAACCGGCAAAGCACCGTATCCGGCGGAGCGCACCTTGGTGGTGAGCGGGATGCTGGAAAGCTGCCTCACATCGCGTTTGCAGGGCGGCAAGCTGCTGGAAACGCCACACTTAAATGTGCGCTATCAAGCGCCGAAACAATCTTTCAGGCCAGTGTAAAACGGCGCACATCGATCTTTTTATCGTCGAACACGCCCAGCCCCAAAGCGGCGGCGATTTCAATGTGCTCCGCCTGCATGTTCAGGAAGGTGCTGTCGCGATCTGGTTTCGCCATCGAAACAGGCAGCATTCCCATTTGGGTTCGTTTTGCATCGATGGCGGCCATAGCCGTCTTGTCGAGCGCCACGGGGTCAGTGGCAAAGTACATGGTGTTGTGCGCCCATACGTAATGCTCCACCTTGGGGCCGGGGCCGCCATGGTATGCAGCAAGGATGCCGTCGCAAATGTTGAGCACCGCTTTCGAACGAATGATGGGATGATCCACGATGTTGGGGATGAACGTGCCGCAGGTGTTGAGAGTGCTGCTGGAATGGCTCCGGCTAACGTTGTTCACCAGGCCATGCGAAAGGTTCTTGAGCGACACGGTGACGCCGGCCGATTGATGATGCTTGAGCACGCACAAGTTCACCAGCTTGTTCACATCTTTGCTGATGAAGTTCGAAAGGTAAGAGCGCCGGTGATGCGCGTTGGCGGGGTCGCCGCCCGGAAGCACCAGGGCCATTTCCACGTACTGGGTGGCATCGTAACCGTCCATATCCAACTGCAAAGGATGCGCGGCGTAGTTGTCGCTCGCGTAGGTCCAGCGGACGCCTTCGGGCAGCCATTTATCGAAACCGGCTTCCAGAAACTCGCGCTTGTAGCGGTCATAAGCCACGATGTTTTTGAGCGGCACACCGGCGGATTGCAGGCCGGCGATGATTTCGGTCACCACTTCGGGCGAGGACATGACGAAGGGCCGCCCCACCGGATTCAGCTTTAAGCCGACAACATCGCTGGGCTGGAATAGTGTTCGCCATGCGTCCTGTGGCGCGGGAGCGCCGGAGAGCTCCGTGATGCCCCGGTTCAGCATGAGCCGCACGGCTTCGCGATTGTACGCGCGGCCCGTGACGGCGGCTTTGTTTTGGATGGCGACGACACGCCCCGGATACGGTCCAGGCAGTCCGGCACGGCTCAGCGATTGGGCTGAAGCCGAATAGGTGGCGCCGAGCATAGCCGCCGCCCCCGCGCTGCACAAAAACTCACGGCGATTTCGATCGGGCATGTTGACTCCTGCTTGGTGTACAAATTGTAATATTGCGCGTAAGATACATGCAATCATGAGCGCTTCTTTCTGGAACAACATGGGCCGCCGTCAGCTATTTCAGCGCATCGCCGCGCTGGCCGGAGCCGCTGCTGTGCCTGCGCGGAACGCCGCCGCCGCGGCCGCCAAAAATATATATCGCGCCATCGGCGTGAGCCCCGTGATCAATGCGCGCGGCACATTCACCATCATTACGGGGTCACAAAGCTTGCCGCAGGTGAAGGCGGCCATGGACGCCGCGTCGCGCGACTACGTTCAGATGGATGAGTTGATGGCGGGCGTGGGCCAGAAGCTTGCGCAGGTGACAGGCGCGGAGTGGGGCATTGTCACCAATGGCTGTTGCGCGGCCATTGCGCATACAACGGCGGCGTGCATTGTGGGTTCGAATCCGGAGCGCATGCAGCGCTTGCCAGATTTGACGGGCCTGAAGAACGAAGTGATTATTCCCGCGTATTCGCGCAATGTTTACGATCATGCGGTGCGCATGGTGGGCGCGAAGATTGTGGAAGTGGACGATCCGGCTCGTCTGGACGAAGCGTTCAATCAGAAGACCGCGATGGTGTACATACTGGCCGGCCCTGGCGATGAAGGTCCGCTGGGAACGGCCGTGATGTGCGTGGCGGCCAAGCGGCACAATGTTCCGGTGCTGGTGGATGCGGCGGCGGAAGGGCTCACGTTTCCGAATGTGCATTTGGCACGGGGCGCGACGGCGGTTGCCTATAGCGGGGGCAAATGCATTCGCGGGCCTCAGGCGGCGGCGCTGCTGTTAGGCGAGAAAAATCTGTTGCAGGCGGCATGGTTGAACAGCGCGCCGCACCATGCCTTCGGGCGCGCGCTGAAAGTGGGCAAGGAAGAAATCATGGGCATGCTGGCCGCGGCGGAAGCGTGGAAGACGCGCGATCACGATGCGGAATGGCAGCAGTGGCTTGGGTGGTTGGACCAGATCGGTACTCGCGCGGCCACCGTGAGCGGCGTCACGACCAGTATCATCCAGCCCATTGGACTGTCGAACAGGACACCCAGCCTGCGCTTCATCTGGGACGGCGCGCAGCTGGGCATCACCGGTACTGAGGCGGCAAAGCTGCTGCTGGATACGGAGCCGCGCATTGTGGTGGCAGGCGGCACCGGCGCACGTCCGCATAACATGGCCAGCACGCTTACGGTGACGCCTTGGATGATGATGCCCGGCGATGAAAAGGTGGTGGCGGAGCGCATTCTTGCCGTGTTGAGCAAGCCTCCGAAGTTTCAAGACGCGGTAGTTCCGCAAGGTGCGCCGGTGCCTGTTCAGGGCCAATGGGAAGTGACCATCAGCTTTGCACGGGGCACGGCAACCCACTATCTGGCGCTGGAACAGAGCGGCAATTCGCTTGTGGGTACGCATCGCGGCGAATTCGTGGAGGGCGACCTGGCAGGCAACATTGCAGCGGATGAAGTGATCTTCAAGAGCTCGCAAAAAATGGAAGGCACGCGCCTGAGTTGGGATTTCACAGGCAAGGCCGCCGCCAACAGCATGGAAGGCACGGTAAACATGGGCGAATATGGCGAGGCGCGCTGGAGCGCAAAGCGGCATCAGTACGTGGCGCCGGGCGGCATTGTGCGTCCCGTAAAAACGGTTTGAAGGAGACCCTATGAAAAAGCTTGTCACTGCTTTACTGGCGCTGAGCGCCTGCGCATTCGGGCAGCTTACATCCACCACTTCACTGGTGGGCCGGGTTGCCGATGCATCTGGAACTTCGGTTGCGGGAGCGGCTGTTACTTCGCTGAACACCGGCACCGCGGAGACGCTCTCCACCGTGACCAACGCCGAAGGCCAGTATGAATTCCTGTTTGTGAAGGCGGGGACGTATGACCTGACGGTTAAGCAGGCCGGCTTCGATGCGGTGACGCTGACAGGCATCCCGGTCTCGACCAATCAAGTGGTGCGCAACGACATCACGCTGAAGATTGGGCAGGTGTCGGAAAAGATTATGGTGACGGCGGACGTGCCGCCTATCAACACGGAAGACGCCTCCATCACGGAGACGCTCTCCACGAAGACGACGGCTGAGCTGCCGCTGAACACCAGGAACGCTTTGAAATTGGCGCTGACGGTGCCCATGGTGCTGCCTGGACGCAAGTCTCCCGCGGGTAACCCCGGTGGGGGCGAAGGCTACATCGGTGCGGGCACGCGCGAAATTCAGAACAGCATTTCGATGGATGGCGTGAGCATCATGAACAACCTGATCACTACGGCGACGCTGCGGCCTTCAGTGGATGCGATTCAGGAATTCCAGGTGCAGACGGGCACGTACCCCGCGCAATACGGCGGCTATATGGGTGTGCAGATCAATGTGATTACCAAGAGCGGCACGAACCAGCTTCACGGCACGGCGTTCGAGTTTCTGCGTAACGATGCGCTGGATGCGCGCAACTTTTTCCAGCGGCCCGGCATTCCGAAAGCGCCGCTGCGGCAGAATCAGTTTGGGTTCGCGCTGACGGGGCCGGTGGTAATTCCGAAGCTGTATAACGGGCACAACCGCACGTTCTTCCTGTTGAACTATGAGGCGCTGCGGAACAAGCAATCGCTGCCGGGAATCAGCACGGTGCTGACGGACGCCATGCGCCGCGGCGATTTTTCAGCCGTGACGGCGCCCATCATCGATCCGTTCTCCGTTGGCCGCGCACCATTCGCCGGCAACATCATTCCCACCTCGCGACTTTCACCACAGGCGCAGAAGGCGCTGCAGTACATGCCTCTTCCTACACAGGCGGGGGCGGCGGTCAACAACTATAACGTGAACGTACCCAACACCAACGACGGCAACCAGACCATCGATCGCGTGGACCAGAGTATCGGTGAAAAGGTGAGGCTATTTTTTCGCTATGCGCTGGGCAACACAGATTTGCTGAACGGCAACCCGAACCCGAACAACGGCTATACGCAGCCCGTTCGTGATCGCAACTTCGTGATCGGATACACGCACACGCTTTCGCCCAGTATCGTGAACGATGCCCGATTCGGGCGCGAATCTGTCTCCATCGATTCGCTGAATTTTTTTAACACGGCAGACAAAGCGGGAGCGGGCACTGCACTGGGTATTCCTGGCTTCACCACGGACATCAACAATGCCGGACTGCCCAACTTCGGCATCACCGGATTCATATCCATCGGCGGCGACAACCAGGCCAGCAGCAATTGGTATCAGAAGGACAAGACCTATCAGTTTTCGGATGTGCTGAGTTGGAACGTGGGTCCGCACAGCATCTCCGCCGGCTACGATACGCGCCGGTTGATCACGGCACGCATTGCGAACAACAACCCGCGCGGTGGATTTAATTTCAGCGGCACCATCACCGGTTACGCGCCGGCGGATTTTATTTTGGGTCTGCCTTTGAGCGTCACCACGCCAGGACCTTTGGTGCAGGCGGAAGTGGGCCAATACCGGCACGGCTTCTTCGTCTCCGATAAGTGGCAATTCACGAAGCTCACGCTCACGCTGGGTCTGCGCTATGAGTTGCCCACGGTGCCGCAATCCTTGAATGGCAACGCGACAATCTTGAACCCACAGCAGACTGCGTTCATTCCGGCAACGGTGCCGAAATCCATCCCGCTCATCAATCCGAACCATAAGAACTTCGCTCCGCGAATTGGGTTCGCTTACCGGTTCACGCCGCGCTGGGTGGTTCGCGGCGGCTATGGCATCTATTACAATCCGAACCAATTGAACAGCTATACGCTGGCCACCACCAACCCGCCCTTCGCGATTATTTACACCTACAATTCAAGTCCGACCAACCCCACGCTGACGCTGGCCAACCCCATTCCCAGCACGCCGGGCGTGTTGCCGAAGCCTTCGGCATTCACGTTGAACCCCAACCTGCCGGTAGCCCGCATGAACCAGTGGAGCTTCAGCGCGGAGCATGCACTGTGGCGCAATGCAGGCGTGGAACTGCAATATCTGGGCTCCAAAACCACGCACCTGGATCGCAGCTTTTTCAACAACACGCCTGCGCCCGGGCCTGGCGTGATCAATGACCGCAGGCCCAATCAATTGTTCCAATCCATCCGCACCATCCAGAACGATATGATTGCCACCTATGAAGCGCTGAGCGTGATTTACCGCCAGCAGTTCTTCAAAGGCGCGACGGCGCTGGTTTCTTACACATGGTCGAAGACGCTGGATGTCACCACCGATTCCAACGGCGGCGGTTCGCCCATGGACGCTTACAATTGGAAGCTCGATTACGGCCACTCCAATTGGGATGTGCCGCATCGTTTTGTGGGCAGCTTCACTTATGAGCTCCCGTTCTTTCGGCAATCGAATTCCCGCACCGTGAAGTATGTACTGGGTGGCTGGCAGACGAATGCCATTGTCACTCTGCAATCGGGCTATCCGTTCAATGTGACCGTTCCAGGCGATCCAGCGAATACCAGCCTGGGCAATCAGCGCCCGAATCTGCTGAAGACCGCGACAACGAATTGCGGCAGCGGGCACCTGACAAACTGTATCGATTCGTCAGCCTTCGCACTACCTTCGGCTTACACATACGGCAACGCCGGCCGCAATATTCTGCGTGGACCCGGCTTGACCAATATCGATTTTTCGCTGTTCAAAGATTTCGGCATCACGGAGCGGGCGCGTTTGCAAATTCGCGGGGAAGCTTTCAATTTGTCCAACACGCCGGGCTTCGCGAATCCGAACGCCACGTTCAACACAGCGGCGTTCGGCTCCGTGACGGGTACAGCGAACAACAATCGGCAGATTCAATTCGGCGCGAAGATATTGTTCTAACTATTTATGGGCGATGCAATCTATCTCAACCAGAGAATCGCCAGGGATGCCGCCCGCGGCTGCGATGGTGGTGCGCACCGGCGGTTCCGGCCCGAACTTGCCTTTGAACACTTCGTTCATGCCGGCATAATCTTTCAGGTCGTTCAGGTAAACGTTCACCTTGAGAACTTTGTCCATCGATGAGCCCGCATCTTTCAGGCGCGCCTCCAACTGCTCCAGCACGTGCGTGGTGTGAGACTTGATGTCGCCCTTGAAATGCGCGCCAATGCCTGAAAGAAACACCATGTCCCCAAACGTGACGGCGGGGCTGAAGAGTTGTTGCCCTTCCGGCCTTTTGCCGTTGGCCCAGACCACTTTCTTCATCGGCTTTTCCGTGGCGGCAACAACCGGCGCCGCGGCAGCCGCACCCACTGCGCCCGCCACCATGAAGTTTCTGCGATTCACTTTTGACATATTCTCTCTCCTTGAAATTTGCTTGCTGCGATTGAGGATCGTAACATGATTTACCGGCCCAAAAGGAGCCTTGCCATGAATAGAATTTTTCCATTGTGCCTTCTGTTGGCCGCCTCTTGCTTCGCGCAGGAGTACGATCTGCTGCTGCGCGGGGGCCGCGTGGTGGATGCCAAAAGCAAGACCAACGCCCTGCGCGACGTAGCGATTAAAGACGGCAGAATTGCGGCCGTGGAGCCTGCCATCAATGCCGCAAGCGCGCGCAAGACAATCGATTTGAAAGGCCTGTACGTGACGCCGGGGTTGGTGGATATTCACGCCCACGTCTATACCGGCACGGGAGAAGCGAACTCTTACGCCGGCGATAACAGTGTGTATCCCGATGGCTTCACCTTCCGCTCAGGCGTTACCACGGTGGCCGATGCCGGCTGCGCAGGCTGGCGTAACTATGCCGATTTTGAAGACAAAGTGATCAGGCGCTCCCGAACGCGTGTTCTGGTTTTCCTGAACATTGTTGGCCACGGCATGCGCGGCCCGAAGTTCGAAAACGATTTGACCGATATGGATGCGGAGCTTACCGCCAATGCCGCTTTGCAACATAAAGATCGCGTGGTGGGCATCAAGTGCGCGCACTATACCGGGCCGGAATGGACGCCCGTGGAACGCGCCGTACAAGCAGGCACGAAGGCAGATATTCCCGTGATGATCGATTTCGGAACCAACCATCCTGAGACACGCCCCTTGAGCCAGTTGCTGATGGAAAAGCTGCGGCCTGGCGATATTTATACGCATGCCTATTCCGGGCTGCGAGGCGAAGTATCGGACACCGGCCAGCCCGGCAGCGGCATGGCGGAGGGCCGTAAGCGCGGAGTGATTTTCGATGTCGGCCACGGCGGCGGCAGCTTCCTGCTGCGCGTGGCCGTGCCACTAACCAAGGTTGGCTTCTGGCCGGATTCTATTTCAACCGACCTTCACATCGCCAGCATGAACGGAGCCATGAAAGACATGCTCACCGTGATGAGCAAGTTCCTGGCGCTGGGAATGCCGCTGCCGGAAGTGATTGCCGCATCCACTTGGAACCCAGCGCGCGAGATCAAGCATGAGGAACTCGGCAACTTAGCCGTGGGAGCGCCCGCGGATGTTGCGGTGCTGCGCGTGGAGCAAGGTGCTTTCGGCTTCTCAGATCATTTCGGCGCGCGTCTGAAAGCGAAACAGAAGCTGGTGTGCGAATTGACTCTGCGCGATGGAAAAGTGGTCTACGATTTGAACGCCCTCTCACGCGAAGATTGGGACACGCTCCCGAAGAACTACGGGCCGCAGGGAGACACCAAGTGGGACGGCACCATCAGCAGCGCCTCGCGAGCAGCAGCCACATCGGGACAATCGCGGCCGGTGAAGCGCTAAGGCTGAAGACGCAGGATTCCGAAGGCGCGCGGCACGTGGAAGTTGCGCTCACCGGTTGGCTGCCAGGCGATGAATTGCTTGTCCGTTCCTGAACCTTGCAAGCGGTAAAGGCCAGCGCGCAGCTCTTTGCCCACGGCGGGCGTGAACGCGATGAGTGGTATGCGCATTTCGCCGTACCAAATTTTTTGTTGCGCATCGATACGCGCCTTCACTTCAAAGCCCGAGTTCCATGCCGCGCCGCCTTCAGTCTTCGGTTGCGCACGGTCAATCTCCAGATCTACCCACTCGCCTTGCGGCGACACTTGAAACTCGCGATAACGCTCCGGGTGATCTGGGTCGGAACCGAGAAACGCTTCCGCTACATCCCAATTCCAGAGCTTGGGAGTCTCTTCGCGTGTGACCGGGTCTGGCTTCAGATTGAGCGATTCGTATGGGCAGGAAAACAGCAGGTATAGATTGTTCGCGGTCCATCGGGAGCGAATTTCAGTGGGGTGCAAAGGCACTGGCCGGCCGTTATAATCTTCGGTCGCGAGCACGGGCGTGGCTTGCCGCCAGTGGCGCGCCTGCGGATCGGCAGTCAATTGAAAATCACGATTCGATTTCTTACTGAGGATAGCGGGCGTATCCGCCACCAGATCGATCACGGCATAGCGGGTCAAAGAGGGGATGGTGAACTCAGTGGCGCCGGCGGAAGCAGAGAAATCTTGCGGTTGAACATCGCGCTGACCGAGCGCGCGGTAGCTCTGCAGGCGGAAGTGGCCCAGCACGCGGATGCGCGCGCCTTGCACATCGCGGTTCGAATAATTGACCAGGTGGACTCGCGCAAAACCATTGCCCGATTCCAAACGGCCCAGCACTACATCGGTTCCATAAACGCGCAAGAGACGATTTTCATCGCCTAAGCGGGAGCGCACCCGTGATGCAAAAGCCGCGGGATTCTTTGCCGCTTCGCGCGGAAATTCCGGCGTATCCAGCTTGACCAGCAGCGCGGCAGCACTGGTGGACGATGTCGCGGGCGCGGCCATCAGGTTTCTGCGGATCAGCAGCTTCAAAACTTCGCCGGCTTCGGCAGTGCCATCGTTCCATACGCCAATCTGCGCACGCGGCATAAGATCGCGCTTCGGCAAAGCTTGCAGGAAGGCAAGCGTTCGGTCGAACACGGGCCGCTCTGCTTCGGGAACGCGAAACCACACCTTGCCACGCCAAGCGAAAGCTTCCGCCATGGCAAGCGGGAGCGTGGGGCCTTTCGCGTCCGCGACGAAGGCACCATCTGGATTCAGCAGAAATCGCCAGCCATTTGCATTCACCCAGGGCGCCGCGGTGGCGCCTGCCGTGGCCACGCGGTAATCGACGCCGGGCGGTTCAAGTGGCACCGCATCCGCCGGTGCGCTTCCAGCAAGCAGGTGAAGGGTGACCAGCGCGGCTAACATCGGGCCAGGTTCATGCCAGGTGCAGCACGTCTTCTTTTATCGCGGCCAGGTCATAAGTGCCCAAGCCCAGCGTGCCGGCGAATTCGATATGACCAGGTTCGCGGATGAACGGATTCTTATTCGGGTCAAGCTCGCGCGTATCGCCGATGTAGCGCGGCTCACGGTTCCAGACGGAGACGGCGCCTTCGCGCTTGCGCTTCTCTTCGATGACATCGATGAGCAGGCGATCCATCGCGACCGGGTCCGTGCCGAATTTCATCTGCTTCGGATAAAACGCGAACTTGGTATCGCGCACGAAAGGACCGCCATGCCAAACGCCACGCAGGCCATCCATCACGCTCAGCACGGTCTTCGAACGCAAGGGTTCCACGGCGGCAAGCGTTCCAATGAAGGTACGCGTGTTGGTCTTTTCCTGGTAGTGCGAGCGCGCTACGTTTGAGAAGTTTCCATACGCGATATTTTTCAGGCATCCGGTGACGCCCGCCGCCCCGTGATCTTTCATGTTGGGCACGTTGACGATCTTGTCGAAACGTTCGCTCACAAGCCTCACCAGGTTCGAGCGCGTATCTTCTTCGCCGAAGAAATCGGTTTCCACATACGTGAAAGGGTCGTAGCCGAGAATCGACCGGCGCTGCGTTTCGACAGCCGTGATATTCACGCCGGCGGGCACGTACCGTTCGTAGTGAACGGAAGCAAGCTGATCGGCGAAGCGCTCATAGATCCAGATATTCTTCGCCTGCAGACCGATCGCGATCAGGTTGCGAACTACATCGCCCACCACCTCCGGACGCGAGCATACTTGCGGCGCGCCGGAGCAGTTCACCTTAATACCCACGGTATCGTTCGGGGAAAAGAAGGTGGCCCAGGCGTCGCGCGAATCTTTCGCACCGGTCAGCGTGGTCATACCGGAGGAGATCATCGCGCTGACGGCGCTCTGGTTGACGGTGGCGGAATTCTCATCGATACAGGTAGGCGAGTGGACAGTCACCACACGGCCAGGAAACTTACCCGGCATGCCGAACCCGTGCTGCCTGGGCGCGGCGGGACTGACCACTTTATAGCGCGGCATATCCTGCTCACGGCCATGCAGAATGGCCGGAAGCAGGGCCGGAAGTTTTAGAAGAGCCCGTCTTCGCATTGTTTTTCTCCCCGCTTACCAGCTTAGAAGAAAAATTTAAAGGCGAGTTGCACGTTGCGCGGCTGATTGATCTGGCCCGTGATCAAGCCGAAAGTGCTGTTGTTCGTGGTGCGATCCGGCGGACTGAAACTTACGCCATTGAAGGCGTTGAAGAAATCTGCCCGCACCGCGAAATATTTCTGTTCCGTCAAATTGAAGCGCTTGCTTATGGTGAGATCCACATTCGAAAAGGAAGGAGCACGTTCCGTGCCCACGCCCGTGTTGCCGAACTGGTTCGTTCCTTGCACGCCATAGGCGCACACGCCGTTATCCGTATTGACGGGGCAGGGCTTGGCGGAAGGATCTGTACCGTACCAATTCTCAAACGTCTGCCCCACAATTTTCAAAGGCCGGTAGTGATTCGCGCGCGCCGTGCGAGCGCCCACGTTCGAATTGTTCGGCGAAGTGAATGTGATGGGGAAGCCGGAGTGGGCGCTATAAACAGTGCCGAGTATCCAGCCACCGAACGCGGAATCGACAAAACGGTTCACGTTGGTTCCATACTTGCGGCCGCGCCCGAACGGTAGATCGTAGGAGCCGGAGAAGGCGAAGTTATGAAGCGCATCGAAGAAGGCAGGGCCGTAATCGCCGTGGCGATCGTAGGCATTCTGCCAATACGCGCTCTGCCCATCGACGCCGCCCGAACCGTAATAGCCCAGGTTGTCGCTCAGCGTTTTGCTCAGCGTGTACGACGCGAGAAATTCCAGGCCGCCGCTATAGCGCTTACGCATGCTGGCCTGCAGCGCGTTGTAGTTCATGGTGGCGCTGGAATCCGTATAGCTGATCTGCGTCACTAGCGGAAGCACTCCGAAAAGAGGACGGTTCGCCTGCAGGTTGGTGGCAGAGGGAACGCGCGCCTGGTTGCCTTCGCGCGGATCCACAAGGTGCGTGCCCTTCTGCCCCACATAGGCAACGTTCAATGACATGGACGGGGCAATCTCATACTCCGTGGTGAAGTTGTATTGCTGAATGAACGCGGGCCGCAGATCTGGATTCCATGCGCGAATCTGACCCTGTAATACATTCCGCGCAATCAGGCCATTGAAGCCGGTGCTAATTGTACCGGGCGCGCCTGTGGGATATAAAACGTCCGATTCGAAGAAGAACGGCGGATTCAGCGGCAGCCGCAAGTTGGCGCCAGTGCCCTCCATGAAGCTTGTGATGCCATAGCCGCCGCGCACGACAAACTTCTTTCGCCCGAAAAATTCCGGAGACCAGGCGAACCCGAGCTTCGGTTCGAACTGTTTGTAATAAGGGTTGAACAGCGCGCGGCTTGCGCCATTTTGACCGGCCTGTGAAACCGCGCCCGTATTGATGTTCACGTTGATCTGACGGTTGGCCACTTCATAAACGGGCTGCGTGTATTCCCAACGCAGGCCCAGGTTCAGAGTGAGGGTGGACGATACGCGAAAATCATCCTGCGCAAACAGGCCATCGCGCCAATGCCGGTGTCCCCACTTGCCTGTGACGCTGCCGCGCCCGCTGGCTGCCAGGTCATCCAGAAGAAAATCGGCGAAGGAGGAACCGGTGAAGCGGCCGTCATAAGTGAAAAAGCCAAGCTGGCCATTGTTGCCGGAATAATAGCGGTTCTGCTGATATCGCGCGGCCTGTCCACCGAACTTCAAGACATGCCGTCCCAATTGCTTGGTGAAATTGTCGGAGTACTGAAATTCGTTCGTGATGCTGTCGTTACCGAGGCCAATGGAGCCTATGCCGGAAAAGCCTTCCGTGCCGCCAAGCGCAATGCTGCTGATACCGGGCACGGGTTGACCGCCGGGGATGCCAAGCTTCTGGTTGCCGGTGGTTCCGAACAAGCCATAGACGTCCTGAACCGTATCTGTCAAACGGATGCGTGTGAAGGCCGCGCGAGCTTCATTCACGATGGTGGGAGAGATCACGCGGGTATAGCTGATCACGCCGCCTGTGGTGGGGTAAGCGCTGGCGCTTGAGATGGAAGTGGGCAGCGCTACGCGGATAGGAATGTTAAAAGCGCGTCCAATGGAAAACCGGCCGCTCAGGGTATCCTTGCTGCTCATGCGGTAATCGATCTTGGCATCGCCCTGATCGTTGTTCACGGCGCTGGCCGATGTTGCGAGGTAATTCGACACGACGCCCAACGCGCCCGTCCCACTGTTGTTCGGGACCGGGTAAAGGCGAGGATCGGCGAAGATTGCCTTCGCCACAGGATTCACAATTCTGCTTGGCGGAATAATGTTGCCGGGAAACACCGCGCCGGTAGTGGGGTCGGTAATGGTTCGCGGCGCGCCTGTAGCGGGGGTGAGAAGCGCGGAAAGATTGCCGGTCCGGTACGCGGCCGGCGCCACCGTGGCGCTTGTGGGCCCTTCGCTTCTATCTTTCGCACCCTGGTAATCGATGAAGAAGAACAGCTTGTCCTTCTTGATGGGGCCGCCGAAAGTGCCGCCATAGATATTGCGCTTGAAAGCGTTGCGAGGAATCTTATTGCGGTTGTTGAAGAAGCCGTTCGCGTTCAACTGGTCGTTCTGTATGAACTCGAAAACGTTGCCGTGATACTGATTCGTGCCGCTCTTGACGGTCATGTTCACCACGGCGCCGTTGGCGTTGCCGAACTCCGCACCGGTGTTGCCAGTCTGCACTTTCACTTCTTCCAGCGCATCGGGGCTTGGGTTGTAGCCGATCAGGTTGTCGATGGAATCGTTGAACTCTTCGCCGTCCAACAGGAAATTATTGCTCTGCTCGCGATTGCCATTCACATAGGGGCGGCCACCGGACGTGTTGCGACCGATGCCGGTGAAATTCGCGGTGTTCGGATTGATAGCGCCGGGAACCAGCAGCGTGACCGAAGCAAAATTCCTACCCTTCAGCGGAATGTTGGTGACGGTGTTGCCCGTGATGGTCTCGCCGGTGGTGGCGGATTCCGTCTGCAGGATAACGGCGGTGGCGGAGACCTGAACCGAATCGCTGGTCTGCCCCACTTCCAATTGAACGTCCACGCGCGCGCTCTGGTTCACTTCGAGAGTAATGGGCCCAATCACCGCCTTCTTAAAGCCTGTTGCTTCCACGGTCACGGTGTAAGGACCCACTGGCAGGAACAGCGCGTTGTATGACCCGGAGGAATTCACATCCACCGTATTGGTGACATTCGTCGCGGTGTTCCGCGCGGTAACTTTGGCGTTGCTTACCGCGGAACCGGAGGGGTCGGTTACAGACCCGGTGATGGTCCCCGTGATGGTTTGGGCCACGCAAGCGGAAATGATGCAGAGTAGTAGTAAAGCAAGTCGTTTCATAGTGCCCCCGTGCAGTGCAATCTAACACAGTTCGACTTGCAATCGCACGCCGCTGCCAGATGGGAGAATGAATTCAAAATGAAGCTGCAAACCGCGTTGTTGACTTCCGGATTGATTTGTCTGACTCCTTTCCTGGCCGCACAGGAAGACCGGGCGGAGGCGCAGAAGAATCCATTCTCAGGGAGCGCACAGGCAGTAGCTGCGGGCCAGAAGCTTTACGATCAAGCTTGTATTGCGTGCCATGGGGCGGGCGCGCGCGGAGACCGTGGACCTTCGCTTGCGACCGGAGTCTTCGCACGTGGCGCCGCCGATGGCGAGATCTTCATTAACATTCGCAGCGGCGTTCGCGGCACGCAGATGCCCGGCTTCAATCAGTTCTCGACCGATCAGATCTGGCAGGTAGTGACGTATCTGCGCAGCCTTTCGGCGGATTCGGGCCGTCCAACAACGACTCGCGAAAATGTTTCGGGTTCGGCTCACGAAGGCCAACTGCTCTTCCAGGGCAAAGCGAATTGCATCGCCTGCCATCAAGTGAACGGCGTAGGCACAGCAGTTGGCCCCGACCTTTCCGGAGCCGGCCAGAACACCGCGCAGCAGCTTCACGCAAAGATTGTGGACCCGAACCAGACGGCGCCAAACCCAGCGCGCGGCCGCGGGAGGGGCTTCCCTTCGCGCCCATCCATCGTCACCGCCACATTGCCGAGCGGGCAGCAATATCGCGGCGTGCAGAAGGGCCAGGATTCATTCACGGTGCAGATGGTGGATACAACCGGCACTTACCGTTCGTTTGAAAAATCGCAGCTGCGCGCTCTGAACGTGGAAGCAAAATCGCTGATGCCCGATGATTTCGCAAAGCGCCTGACAAGTGCGGAGATCGACAACGTCACCGCGTATTTGAAAACGCTCGACGGGCGCGATGTGAGCCGCCGCGGCACAGGCGAAGGGCTCGCATGGAATCGCATACTGAACGCAGAAAAAGAACCGCAGAACTATCTGACCTATTGGGGAGACCTGGGCGGCAAGCATTTCTCTTCGCTAAACCAGATCGATACAACGAACGTGAAAAATCTGCAGGCCAAGTGGGCGGTTCAGTTACCTGGCGATGGCATTGTGGAATCCATTCCGCTGGTGATTGACGGCATCATGTACACCACTGGTCCAGTGGGCGGCACGGCGCAGGTGATGGCTCTCGATGCTAAAACGGGGCGGCAGATCTGGCGCTATCAACGCAAGCAGAAGGTGGTCAATCCGTATGAGATCAACCGCGTAAATCGTGGCGTGGCCGTCCTGGGCAATCGGCTATTCTTCGGAACGCTGGATGCCGCATTGATCGCGCTCGATCTTCGCACCGGCGCGTTCTTATGGGAAGTGCAGGTGGCCGATAGCATGTTGGGCTATACCATCACGTCGCCGCCGCTGGTGGTGAAAGATAAGATCATCACCGGTATTACAGGCGGCGAGTTCGGCGTTCGCGCATTCCTCGACGCTTACGATCCCGCTACCGGCAAGAAGCTCTGGCGCTGGTACACCATCCCCGCGAAGGGCGAGTTCGGCAACGATACATGGGAGGGTGATAGCTGGCAACATGGCGGTTCGCCCACGTGGCTCACCGGCAGTTACGATGGCGAATCGAACACCGTGTTCTGGGCCATCGGCAACCCAGGGCCAGACATCAATGGCGATGTGCGCAAAGGCGACAACCTGTTCAGTTGTTCCGTTGTGGCTCTGGACCCCGATACGGGCAAGCGCAAATGGCATTACCAATTCACTCCGAACGACACGCACGATTGGGATTCCACCGAAGACCTGGTGCTGGTGGACCGCATGTGGCACGGGGCGCCGCGCAAGCTGTTGTTGCATGCGGATCGCAACGGCGTGTTCTATGTGCTGGATCGCAACGATGGCAAGCTGCTCGCGGCCACGCCATACGTTCGCGCCACGTGGGTAAGCGGGTGGGACGCGCAGGGCAGGCCCATTACAACACCCAATTGGCGCGCGAACCCGGAAGGCACAACCGTGTATCCATCGCTTGGCGGCGGCTCGAATTTTCAAGCTCCGTCCTACAGCCCGCAGACCGGTTGGATGTACTTCATGTATTACGATGGGCCGGGCCGCTATTCCATCGGGCCCGCTCCGTTCGAACCGGGCAAGCAGTTCCAAGGCCGCGGTTCCGGCGGTGGATTTCGACCAGCAACGGCGAATGGTGAGGCGCCTCCTTCGCAAGGCCTGATGGCGCTCGATCCGGAAACCGGCAAGATGCAATGGAAGTTCGAGCTTGCCGAAAACGCACTGCAGCCGGGCGTTCTCGCTACAGGCGGCGGATTGGTGTTCGCGGCTTCGAACGAAGGCAACTTTATCGCGCTCGATGCAAAGACGGGCAAAGCGCTATGGCGATTCGGCGCGGGCGCAAGCATTCCTTCTTCGCCAATCAGTTATTCGATAGACGGTAAGCAGTATGTTGCCGTCTCCTCTGCCAACGTGCTTTACAGCTTCGCGCTGCCTGACTGATTGCATTACACTGGTGACCATTATGAAGTGGCGCTGGGCGATCTTCACGTTGCTTGCAGTGGTTGGCGGGTTCTCACTAGCGGGTCAAACACCCGCCGCAAGGGCTCCCGGCAGGGGCGGTACAAGAGAGTTTCTCGGCCTGGGTCCGGCGCCCGATGCGGTCGCGGCAGAACGCGGCGAAAAGCTCTACGGGCCGAATTGCGGCTTCTGCCATGGCGCCAAAGCCAACGGAGCCGAAGGTCCGGATCTGGTTCGTTCCCCCTTGGTGCTGCACGATGAAAAAGCGGAATTGATTGGGCCCGTCATCCGCCATGGCCGCGCGGATAAAGGCATGCCGGCCTTTGCCGGCTTTACCGATCCGCAGCTTTACGATATCGCTCAGTTCCTGCACATGCGCGTGGAACTGGCCGTGAATCGCGGGCTCTATAAACTTCAGAACATCATCACCGGCGACGCCAAAGCGGGCGCGAAATATTTCGCCGGCCCGGGGCGGTGCACCGAGTGCCATTCCGCTACGGGCGACCTGGCCCATGCCGGTACAAAATTTCAGCCTCCTGATTTGCAGCAGGCCTTTCTCTACCCCACGGCGCGCGGCTTCCAATCGAGTGGGCCTAAGGTGAGCAAAGTTACCGTCACGCTGCCTTCAGGCGAAGTGGTTTCCGGAGCCTTGAAGCGCCTTGACGATTTCAACGTCTCGCTATACGATTCGGGGGGCAACTATCGTTCATTCGGTTTGACGCCAGACGTAAAAGTGGAAGTGGAAGACAAGCTCGCCGGGCATCGCGAGTTGCTGAAGCAATATACCGATGCCGACATGCATAACGTAACGGCTTACCTGGCGACCCTCAAATGAACTTTCTCCATCTGACAGTTTTCATTGCGGCCCTTGTTCCCGCGCTGTGCCCCGCGCAGATGCTGAACCCGAAGAAGTTGCTGGAGCAGCCAACCGACACCTGGCCCACTTACAACGGCGATTACTCCGGCCGGCGCTTCAGCACGTTGAAGCAGATTAGTGCGGAGAACATCCGTTCCCTTTCGTTGCGCTGGATGTACCGAATTAACAACGTCGGTCCACAGCGAGGCGTGGGAACTCCATCGATTAAATCGACGCCGCTGATGGTGAATGGCATTCTGTACTTCACCATTCCCAACCACGTTTGGGCCGTGGACGCGCGCACCGGCGAAGAGCTCTGGCGGTATGACTGGGTGGATCAAGGCGGCCACCTTGTGGGCAACCGCGGCGTGGGCATGTACGGTAACTGGCTTTACTTTCTTGGTCCGGATGGCTGGTTTATTTCGCTTAACGCGAAGGATGGCAAAGAGCGCTGGCGCAAAAAAGTGGCCGATGAGAAGATGCAATACTTCACCACCATGGCGCCCATGGTAGTAGGCAATCACATCATCGTGGGCGTGGGTGGCGATGCCATGGACGTCCCCGGTTATCTGGAAGCGCGCAATCCGGAAACGGGCGATCTGCAGTGGCGCTGGAACAGTGAACCGCGCGTGGGCGAACCGGGCGCGGAGACATGGCCCAACAAAGGAGCCATGGAGCACGGCGGCGGCATGACTTGGCTGCCCGGCACTTACGACCCCGAACTGAACCTGCTGTATTGGGGCACCGGCAACCCCAACCCAGTGTTCGCAGGACAGGGGCGCAAGGGTACCAACCTGTGGACTTGTTCGATTGTGGCGCTAAACCCCGACACCGGAAAGCTGGTCTGGTATTTTCAAGCGTCGCCGCACGATACGCATGATTGGGACAACGTGGAGACGCCGGTTCTCTTCGATGCGGACGTGGCAGGCAAGCCGCGCAAGCTGCTGGCGCAAGCCGCGCGCAATGGCTTCTTCTTCGTGCTGGACCGGACAAACGGCAAGAGCATTCTTACTGCGCCCTTTGTGGGAACGAACTGGGCCAAGGGGATCGATGCCAAAGGGCAGCCCATTCCCGATCCTGAAAAGGAACCCAAAGTGGATGGCTCATTGATCGATATCCCCGGCGGTGGCGGCACGAACTGGATGCCCCCAAGCTTGGACCCGGCCACAGGCTTGTTCTATGTGAATGCCACGCGTGGATACAGCCTGGGCTATCTGACCGATACCGATGAGCGCCCCGAAGGTTATGGTGGGTCAGGCCGTGGTCTATGGTCAGAACATTTGCTGGAGGCCATCGATACCAAGACCGGCAAGGCACGCTGGACACATACCTATCCATCGTCCGGAGGCGGCGGCCTGGGTGGACCCGGCATCCTTTCCACCGCAGGCAAGGTTGTGTTTACGGGCGACTACGCCGGCAACCTGATTGGGTTCGATTCTGCAAATGGCAAAATGCTGTGGCATTTCCAGATGGGCCAATCTTTGGGAAACGGGCCCATGACCTATGAGCTGGATGGGACGCAATACGTGATTGCCGGTGCGGGCGATACCCTGTTTGGGTTTGCACTCGCCCGTTAGCGGCGGTCGCGCAGCTTCGAAAATAGCCGCAGAATTTCCAGGTACAGCCACACCAGGGTGACCATCAACCCGAAGGCGCCGTACCATTCCATATACTTGGGCGCATTGCCTCTGACGCCTTGTTCGATGAAATCGAAATCGAGAATCAGGTTCAGCGCGGCGATGGCTACCACGGCCAGGCTGAAGAGAATCCCAATCGGTCCGGAGCCAAAGATGCCGGGGATTTGGATATGGAAAAAGCCCAGCAGCATGGAAGCAAAATAAGTGATTGCGATTCCGCCGGTAGCCGCAATGATTCCGGTTTGAAACTTGGCGGTGGGTTTGATCAAGCCGCTTCGATACGCCAGCAGCATGGCGAAACATGTACCGAACGTCAGCGCGACCGATTCCATCGCAATGCCCGGGAAGCGCATTTCAAACATCGCGGAGATGCTGCCCAGGAACAAGCCTTCAAGCAGTGCGTAGATGGGGGCCGTCACGCCCGCCCATTCCTTCTTGAAGATAGTGACCATGGCAGCGATGAATCCGCCGAACGCGCCGATCATTGTATAGCCGCTAACGGAAGAGAGGTCGCCCGAAGAAATGGCTTGGTTCCACGTGTAAATGGCGGAGCAGAGGACGAGGATAAGAAGAATTCCGGCCTTATTTACCGTACCGGAAACGGTCATCCCCTGGCCGTAGCCGATTCGCGTGCCGGTGACGTCGTAAGTGGTGCCGGTGAAGACTGGATTTGAGGTTTTCATACGAATGATCTGTTCTTAGGGTAGCTAAACTATTGGACGCGCGGCGCGGCAGTTGGGTTCACGCGGCCCTCGCCAACTAGTTGCGCCCTGAGTTGGCGCGCGCGTGTTCCTGAACGGTCTCCGTTTACATAATCGAGGCCGATGGAAATAGCCTCGCGTCGATACGCGGCGATGGTGCGGGCCAGTTCGGCCGCGTGTTCTTCCGGGCTTGCGTGGATCTCTGTTACTAAGCCGGCGGCGTGTGCTTCTACGGCTCCCACTACGCGGCCTGTCAGGCTCCATTCGGTAGCCCGCCGCTGGCCCACCGCGTCCGTGATTGCACGAAACACAAGCAGCGGCCATAGCCCGATTTTTACTTCAGGAAGGCCGAAGCGCGAATCTGGGTGCGCGATAACAATGTGCGCATTGGCCAGCAGACCGGTGCCACCGGCCACTGCGGCGCCATTCACGGCAGCGATCAACGGCGTGACCAAACGCTTGTTCACTGTGAAGAGAGTATCGTGAATCGCGCTCAGGTCCGATTCGGGAACCACATCGATCTCTTTCAGATCCATGCCGGCACAGAAGGCGGGGGGCGCGGCTGTCAGAAGAATGGCATGGATCGCCGGATCTTCATCGGCATCATCGAACGCGGCCGTCAACTGGCGGCACAGTTCAAAACTGAGAGCGTTCCGCTTTTCGGGCCGGTTCAGGTGAAGCCGGCGTACGCGGTCTTCGGTGGAAACTTCAAGCATCGATTTCCATGTTCAGCAGCGCCGCACCATAGGTCTTGCCCTGTGCATCCACGCGCAGTGTGACAGTGCCGCCACCGCCCAGGCTTCCGTGCAGCAGAAAGTTGAGCGCGCCCAAATTCGGAAGCTCAAAGCGCTCCACTTCGCCCTGCACTAAATCGCCGAAGTAAGCTTTCACGCGCTCCGCGGTGAGTTCGCGTTGCAGGATGACATAGTCTTCTTCACGCCAGGCAATCACGCCGATGTTCGCTGTATCGCCCTTATCGCCGGACCGCGTATGCGCGATCTGACTCAGCTTCATTCGAACACCTCCACCGACGTAACTATTTCTTCACGAGGCAAAAGCGCGGACCAGTACGCCACAATCTCACGCACCGCCGGGCGGCCGTCGCCAAAGCCTGTTGCACCCGGCGGCCCGTTCAGCACTAACGGAATCAGCTCTCTGGTGAAGCGGTCGACGGCATTGCGGTCTGCATCGCGAACGCCGATGCGCAACTGCACTTCAGGCGGATCGATAGCAGGCGGCGCAACCGGTCCATTGCAGGCATTCACGCCGAAGTACTCGGTGCGAATTTCTTCAAAGTGCAACCCCAAATCTTGCAGACGACCGCGAACAATCCGGTCAGCCGCTTGTGCCTTTACCAGCGCATCGGGCGCGCTATAGACAAGCGTTCCGATGCTTTTCCAGCCATCGGAAAAGCTGATAGAGAGCTTCAGCGTGGGCGGCCGTTCACTGCCCCGGATACCATGCAGGCGCACGCGGTTTACGCCATCGGCGGCAAGTTCGATGCTGGTGAAATCGGCAGTGCAATCCGGCGTCAGATAACGCTTCGGATCGCCCAGCTCGTACAGCAACTGCTCCTTGACGGTATCCACCGTGACGCGGCCGCCCGTGCCCGCGTGCTTCGTGATGACGAAGGTGCCGTCAGCTTCAGCTTCGATGATGGGGTAGCCGATGTTGACCATATCGGGAATGCTTTGCCAATCGCACTGCGAATTGCCGCCCGTGCATTGCGCACCGCATTCCACAATGTGTCCGGCGATCGTGCCGGCCGCAAGCAGGTTGTAATCCTCCGGTCCCCAGCCGAATTCGTGAACCATGGGAGCAAGCGCGAGCGCGGTATCTGTAGACCTGCCGGCAATCACAACGTTGGCCCCCGTCGCGAGTGCCTCGGCCAGCGGAAATGCGCCGATATAGGCGTTCGCGCTTTGAATCCGGTCCCTTACCGTGGCCAGTGGCGCACCCGTATCCATGTCACGCATCTCATGCCCGCGCGCCATCAAGTCATCGATGCGGTCGTACAAATCGTCGCCGGTCACCACGGCAATCTTCAGCTGCGGCGCGAGCTTGCGAACGGCCTCCGCGCAAGCATGCGGATTCACGCCGCCCGCATTCGCAACCACCTTAATGTTGTTCGCTTTCAGCTTGGGTGCGAGCTTAGCCATGAGCGGTGGAAAGTCGCTGGCATAGCCTCGCTTGGGGTCAGCCTGCTTCTGCTTCTGAAGCACGCTCATGGTTACTTCAGCCAGATAATCCAGAATCAGATAATCGAGCGGCCCCTGCTCAACCAGCCGCACGGGCGCTTCCAGCCAATCGCCCCAGAAGCCTTGGCCATTGCCGATGCGAATCATAGAAGCACTTCCAAGGCGGGCGATGTGCTGCGCTGTTTTGCCATTTCGAAAGCCTGCGTGAGCACGGCTCTGGTCTCCATGGGATCGATCAGCGCATCTACATGGCCCCGCGCGGCGGCATAACGCGCGTCGAGCCATCGATCGTAATCTGCCTTGGTGCGGCGAATGGCTTCTTCCAGATCTTCCGGCATTGCCTGTCCACTCTTCTTGACGCGATCGAGCTCCGCCGAATAAAGCGCTACCACCGCACTCTCGCCTTCCATGACGCCGATGCGCGCCGTTGGCCACGCGAACGTAAAGTGCGGGTCGAACCCTTGACCGGCCATCGCATAGTAACCCGCGCCACTGGCGTGATTCGTAGTCAGCACAATTTTCGGAACGGTTGCCGTCGCCATAGATTCCACCATATCGGCGCCCGCCCGAATGATTCCGGAGTGTTCCGATTCAGCGCCCACCATGAAGCCGGAAACATCCTGCACATAAAGAATCGGCGTGCCGGCGCGTTCCGCCATGTCGACAAAGTACGCCACCTTGCGAGCGGATTCCGTATATACAATGCCGCCGATGCGCTTCGTGTTCGCTCCGCCAAGAAAGCCACGGCGGTTGGCGATCACCGCAATAGGCCTGCCGTTCAATCGTGCATTGGCGCAGAGCATCTCCGGCGCATGCAACGGCTGGAATTCCAGATACTCGTCGCGGTCCAAAAACCTGTGTAGAATCTCCTCCACTTCGTATGGCAGACGGTGATCCGTAGGCAACACTTCGTAAAGCCCGGTCGCATCGGGAGCGGGTGCCTCGGACAACGTTGCCGCCGCGGGAAGATCACGAAACCGACTGCGGATCTTGGACAGACAGTCGGCATCGTCTTTCGCCAGGTAATGCGCGACGCCGGAAACTTCCGTGTGGGTATGCGCGCCGCCCAAGGTTTCCTGATCGATGGATTGCCCTGTGGCGCCCTTCACCAGGTTCGCGCCGCCCAGCCCCATGAAGCTGGTTCCTTCCACCATGATGGCGAAATCGGAAAGCGCTGGAAGATAGGCGCCGCCCGCAATGCAAGGCCCCATCACGGCGGCGATCTGTGGGATACGCAGCTTGTTCCGCATGAGCGAGTTGTAGAGGAAAATGCGGCCGGCGCCGTATTGTCCGGGAAAAATTCCGTCCTGATAAGGAAGGTTGACGCCCGCCGAATCAACCAGATACACGATAGGCGTGCGGTTGCGGATTGCCACTTCCTGTGCGCGAAGAATTTTCGTGATGGTCTCCGGCCACCATGCCCCGGCCTTAACGGTTGCATCGTTAGCGACGATGACAGCAGGCCGCCCTTCAATGTGCGCAAGACCGGTAACCACCCCGGCCGCGGGTGCCTGACCCTCGTATTGGTCGTAAGCTACCAGCAGACCGATTTCGAGAAAGGGGGTACCGGGGTCAATCAGAGTGGCGATCCGCTCACGCGCGGTAAGCTTTTGCGCCCTGTGCTGTTTGTCGATCCGCTCCTTACCGCCGCCTTCGCGAAGCTTGGTTTCAAGCGTGTGGAGTTGAGTCACCAGATGCCGCATCTGAGCCATGCGAGCGACGGCCTGCGAATTCGAATCCGGGGTGGTGGCCACGGTCGTGAGTCGCCTACTGCACGTGCGTATAGACCAGAACGGAGCTGAGCGTCATGCTGGCGTTGCTCAAGTTCTGCAGGGTGAGGCGGAACTGAGGCCCGCACACCTGAAATGTAGCGCCGCCGCTGTTGTTATAGAAAAAGTTGCTGCCCAGAAAGGCCTCCTGCGTGACATACTCGGTCGCGGTAGGAACAATAAAAAACGCGGTACCCAACAGTGCGGCAATGTCGGATTTCGTGCTGCGGAGCGTCACGCTGATGGTGTCGCTCGATGAGTAATCGATGGTGGAGTCGAGGTTCACGCTTTGACCCGCAGGGATCGTCACGTTTGCATAGTATTCGTACTTTGCGGACGTGAGAGGCGCGGGGGCTTCCGCAGCCGTCCGAACCACATTAGGTTTCAACGAGGGAGTGCTTTGCCGGGTCTGAACGTCCGCGGTTCGGCTGCCGGAAAACAGCGGATCTACCGGCTTTCTTGGCACGCGGGACTGAGCCGCGGCCAGGGTACACAAGGCGAGCAAGATCGACAGGGTTTTCATGGGGGCGCTAAGCACCTACATTTTGCCACATGTTACGCTACTTAATAGGAGGGGGCGCAACGGTTTCGACGGGATTGAATCGAGATGGGAAGGCGTGCCGGGTTCCGAGCTCCCGTAAAACGATCGGAAAAACATAATTGCCAACCAGCAATTTGCTTACGCTGCTTAATTAATTAAGTAGCCGCTTCAGCCGACGAGCCTTCGCGTTGGCCAGTAAGCGTCATCTTGAAGGATAGGGTAGCCGCTTCGGTCCGTAGCCTAAGCCCAAAATCAATCGGACTAGTCCGCCGTCGCCTCGCTGGTTCTAAGGCGGCGGATGAATCTTCTGAGCTAGCTACGCACGTAGTCTTTTCATAGCGGGCGATTTCGGACGCGGGTTCAACTCCCGCCGCCTCCACCAATATAAATCGTTTATTTACAATAGCTTACAGAAATAACTGAGTTCACGTGCCGAATACGTGTCGAGCCTGGTGGTAGTATGGGCTTATGTTGCACGTGTATCGGCGGCATGAGAGCGGGTGTAAACTGGCCGGGCAGACTACCCCGCACAAAAGCTGTCCCAAACGTCGGGACGGAAAACAACTGAATTGTCCGGTGTGGGTTCGCGGTTCCTTGCGTGACGGCACGCCTGCGACACGTCAAAGTTTAAACACTCGGTCCTGGCCATTGCCAGAGGAGATCGCGGCTTGGGAACTGGGTCTGCCGATTGCACAGTCGGTGTCTTCCAACGCGGTGCCTCAGACTTCGATAAGGACGCCGATTCGCGAAGCCGCTCGCCTGTATCTTCTCTCGAAGAGCAAGAAGTCAGAGGACCGGCAACGGAAACTGAAGTTGATGATCGAACGGCTGGCACAGTTCGCAGACCGCAGAGGCAAAGCTGCCATCGAAGAGATCGATCTACCGTTCTTGACCGAGTACGTTGCTTCCTGGACGGGCAAAGCGGGAACACAGAAACGGGACCAGGAGAACTTGCGGGGGTTCCTAGGCTTCTGCGTAAAGGCGAAATGGATCAGCGGCAATCCAGCGGCGGATCTGGAACCCATTCACGATCATCGCCCACAGACGGACGTTTTCACGCACGAGGAACTGAAGGCAGTCATGGAATCGTTACCTTGCTTTTCTGACGAGTACGGACGGTGCGATGGTCCGATCACGCTTCAGATGAAAGCGTTCGTTCTGGTAATGCGTTACACGGGGCTTTCCATCGGTGACGTCGCGGGTCTTCCGACATCTCACGTCAAGGGCACTCAGGTCTTGACGAACCGCGACAAGACCGGGAAAGAGGTCTACGTGCGCGTTCCGGAGTTTGTCGTCAACGCACTCAAGGCAGCACCGCATGATAGTGCGAATCATTTCTTCTGGACAGGCAGCGGAAAACTTCATACGCGAACAAGCAAATGGGGCGAGCGCCTGCAGCGTTTGTTTGTCCTGGCTGGCGTCCGGCTGACCGAGGCGGAATGGACCAAGAAATCGACCCGAAGCAAGATTGCAAAAGAGCGCTCATTGCGGGGCAAGCGGATCGTGTCGCAAGCAGACCCTCGCTGGTTCCGGCATACGCTCGCCCGCGATTTGCTGGAAAACGAAATCTGCACGATGACGGAGCTGGCTGAGATTCTCGGCAACACTGAGGAAGTCTGCCGCAATCACTATTCAAAGTGGGATAACCGGCGGCAGGCGAGGATCGACGAGAAGCTTGGTAAGTTCTGGAATGTGGACCCGCTATTTAGCAGTCTCAGCGGCGTGGCTAGCGAATAGCTACCTGCGAATTCTTTGCTGCCGCCAATGTTTTCCAATTGGTTGTCATGCAATGCATATACAATTGAGGTGGCGGTGTTCGATTGGGACGAGAGCAATCTTCGCAAGCTAAAGAATCACCGGATCAAAGCGATCGAAGTAGAACAAGCCTTGACGGCGGAACCAATCCTGGTCTATCAACAAGACGCGGGCCACGAGGATCGTTACGTATATTATGGCGAGACAAATCGCGGCCGGTTGCTGGCAATCGTGTTGACAGAGCGCGATGAAATGGTTCGAGTTATCACTGCATATGACTTGGATGCTGGCCAAAAACGGGACTATCTCAGCCGTCGCTCGCGAGGAGAATGAAATTGACCAAAACGAAGCCATTGCCCAGAAAGCCCGATTTTAAGAACGAGGACGAAGAAGCGCAGTGGTGGGCAAGCGCCAAGGGACGGAGTTTTCTCAAACAACAACCTGCCGCCTCAGTAGCCAAGAAGCGCGGCTCACCCCTGATATCGAAACTCAATCGGGCGAGCAGCATTCAAATCGCCTTGCGTCTACCAGAACCGGATGTCGCACAAGCGCGCCAAATAGCTGAGCGTAAGGGCATTGGATATCAAACGCTGCTTAAGATGCTCGTTCACGAGGGTCTCCGGAAAGAAGCGCGTCGGAAGTAAGGCCTATCTTTGTCAACGGCACCGAAGCTAGGCGGCAGTGCTGCGGTTCTGAAGCCGCGTATACATTCGGAACCGCGCGCTTTCCGTGATCCGAAGCATCCGCCGATTTATCTTCCAGCGCCCTGGCTTGCCCATGGTAACTAGAATGCCTGGCTCGCCAGCGAAGTAGGCGTCGAGGAATAGTTGCTGCACCTTGTCGGTGGACATCTTCCAGTCCGCCGCAATCTCCGCAATTTTGAATATCGACTCCTCCTTAATCGCAATCGCTCTACTTGGTTGCATATCGCTTTGTCCTCGGGGGTATTGCCACGGGGTGTGCGGTGGGAGCAGTTGCATTACGTTCCGCTTCGGCTGTAGGGGCTGGGGCGGCAGGATTCGATGGAAGAGTTGCCCACCAAAACAGGAGCACACCGAACAAAAACCCGATTGCCAAAGTGATCCCCAGTTGAAATAACTGCACGGTCACCATTTCGCGGTTCCATTTCGCCAACGAATTCTTGGCTCCCGCGCTGGCGTCTTCCACGTGTTTGAGAGTGCCAGCTGCTTCTGCGGCGACGTCGCGGAACTTCAACTCCATAGCCAATGTCAGTTGGTAGTGCTCGGACGCGAGTCCGCGGAGGCGATTCCCGTGCTCCTTAATCATCTCTCCGGCCTCTGGAATTCCGGACTTCAGGAAGTGCTCTTTCACTACGTCTGACAGCTTTGCGGCGAAAGCGGCGCTATTCATCCCGCTCGCGATTTCTGCAGGAAGTCTGTCGAGACGTTCGGTGAGCTTCTGGTGGTAAGCCGACGTGGCGCTTACCGCGGCGCTCGTGTCCATTGAAATCTGTTGGAAGGCGGTCGCCAACTTCGTGCGTTCCGCTGCGACAAGCGAAGGGCATTCCCTGATGAGCAGTCCTAGATAGCCCATCGCGTAAGCCAGGTGAGCAACCTCATCTTCCGGCGATAGGGTGCTAATCCATGGCTTCACGTTCCGGTACCAGCCGACCCGCAAGTTCTCAGGGAGAAGCGCCGCAATCTCGTCTACCCAGAGGAGATCGGGTGGTGAATCAGTTGGTGATGCAATGCGAAGTTGCTTCATGGCAAGAAGAACTCCTTCGCCTTTTCAAACTCTTCGAATAACTGGCGACGATAGCTCTGAGCGCGCATCACCAGAGACGCTCTTCTCAATTCCGGGGTGTCCGCTTTTCGATGCGCGATCTGGGATAGCGTGACGCCATGCTGCCGGGAAGCGTTTTCTAAATCGGAAATTCGGTAGTCCGCTGAAAGGACGAATGGTTGAAAGACTTCGCGAAAGTGAACACTCTGTTGGCTGTCGCGCCAGTAAGAGAAGTCCGACTGCGGCGCAGTTGCGTTTTCGACGATGACGTACTTTGCCCGCTCCTGAAGGCGTGCGGCCCAATTCAGAACGCTTTCCACGCTTGCCGGGTCGGACGTGATTACGCCGATGGCAGTCAGAGCAATTCCCTGTTCTGCCAAGCTCGGATACATTGTTTCAAACCACTTGAGCGCTACTTGCCCTGAACCCGCCCCCATGTCGGCAAGTACGACCGGCGCCTGGTCGTCGGAAAGATAATCGACGAAGGCATCGAGGCCGGCTTCCGTGTGGATGTTTACTTTGTGGGCCGCCGTGCTGAAGTAGTGCTTCAGGCTGCCTCGGGCTTTGTTTTCGGTGTCAAGATCAAGCAGCGTGAAAGGGATCTCATTCTCAAGAAACCATTCCGCCAAGTTGACCATGAAGCCTGTCTTGCCGACACCGCCCTTGCCGCCTTTTGTGAAGACCACTCGCTTTTTTGTTTCGATACTTGCCGTAACTGTTTGCTCAATCTGTCGTGACATGTCGCCCTCTCTAATAAGGGAATCAGGCGCGAACTTCCGAACTGAACAAGCCAGAAATTTCGGCACCTACAGATAACGGCTGAAAAAGGAATTTTTGGACAGGAACTGCGCAGTCTTGCTAAATTTTTTCTTCGTCGCCAGTTTTTCTTTTCAGGAGTTTCAGTGGTTCTTCGCCGTTGTAAACGAAAAGCGGCTTGTTTTGATTGCTGTTCGAAGCACGGCTCTTGAGCGCGGCGATCTTTTGTTGGACGGTTCCGGCAGCGACCGCGGGTGCGGGTGCAGGCCTTGAGTCAATATGCACGTGATGAGAATCGCTCGCTGTTTTTCCTCGCCCTCGGCGGACTCGGACGAAGTCATGAATAGTACTCGGCGCAACGGTGAGGGCAACGTGTTCTTTGAGGAACCGCGCAATCTCTTGGTACGTGTACCGCTTACTTCGGAGCAATCGGATCGTTTCAACATGAGGCTCGAGTTTGGAACGAGGCGGCTTGTCTGGCAGTTCATTTAACAGCGCCCTGAGATTTTCGTCCATGTCAGTTCATGTAGTGCGTTTTGTTTCTGATTCCTAGATGCCGAATGAACCCGAATAGAATTCGGCTAGTTTCGGTTACATTCGATAATATTCGCTCTCAAAATGGACGTCGACACGGGTAAGTGCGCGAAAATCGGACCCGAATGGTTGTTAAGGCAGAAAACACCGGTAGTGGAACATAAAGGGTTGTCGGACAGGTTGGTGTTGTTCAAGCCCGAAGTCGTTGCCGCGGTTACGAATTCCACGGGAGACAAATCACAGAGGCCGTGGCCCAAGCGTCCGACACAGAAATAATTTGCGATTTTCTGTCCGGAAATGCCGTTCTGAGCCCTTATATGTAGAGGACTTTTTCAAAATGGCAAAGCGAGCGGTTCGGATTCACCCGGATCTCGACCAACGAATGCAAAGAGCGGCAAAAGACCGCGGCTATAGAACGCCGAGTGCTTTTATTCGTGCCGCTATCGAGGCCGAAGTCAAATCCCGAAACGAGATTTCCGGAATCGAGGAACAAACGGCGGCAAGCTTTGATCGCTTGACGAAGGAGCTTGGCCGCGTCCTTCGGAGCCAACAGGCGATTTTCTCTCTGCTCGATGCGTTGACGAGGGTGGTGCTTACTTGTGTTCCAGAGCCTACCCTCGACACCAGAGCACAAGCCATCGCGGGAGGAAAGGATCGCTACGCGCGGCTAATGAAAGCGGCGGGACAGACAATGGCATCCGGCGCGATTTCCTCAATGCAGGACCTGACCAGAGATGTCCAAGAGTAACGATGAACGAGAGTTCCGGCTCAGGCCGCGTAAGCCGCACGTTTCGAATGGCGGCGGCGAAATAGTTAAATGGACATCTGGCTTCAAGATGCTCATGCACTATGCGCGGCAGAGCAGCCGGCGGCTTAGCCGGGGAACGTCGAATCGACCAACTCGACCCTATCGACAGCGGTGCGCGGTACGAATCACCTATTGCAAGAATGCTACGCGGGGGCAGTGGGGGGCTCACGGACGCTACCTGGAGCGCGAAGGAGCGGGCGGCGCAGGCTCTTGCTTCGACGCCTGCGAAACTGGCATCGGGATATCAGCGCGACTAAAAGAATGGCAGGCCAAGGAGGATGAGTTGCTCTGGAAGGTCATCATCTCTCCAGAGTTCGGAGATCGCGTTGATCTCCCGCGGGTTGCGAGAGAACTTATGCAACGCATGGGACAGGACCTTAACTGCGAGCTCGATTGGGCGGCCGTCGCGCATACCAACACAGAACACCCGCACGTGCATGTCGTGTTGCGGGGGGTAGCTGCCGAGGGCCATTCGCTTCGGCTAAGCCGAGAGTACATCAAACATGGCGTGCGGGAGGTCGCGGAGGAAATTTGCACACGTCAGCTAGGATTTCGGACCAGCTTGGATGCCGCTGAAGCGGAACGCCGTGAGGTGAACGAGGTAAGGGTCACTTCCTTAGATCGAATGATACTGCGACGCGCACGGCAAACGGAGGATGGTCTGCTTTTCCATCCGACCGTCGGCTCAGAATTGCAGCCGAATGTTATGGCGAGGCTGTTCCGCCTGCAACAAATGGAACTCGCGCAACGACATCCTGACGGATCTTGGCTGGTCAAACAAGACACTAGCCAGATTCTAGGAGCAATGCAGAGGACAACTGATCACCAACGCGTTCTAGCGGCGCACGGAGACTTGTTGTCGGATTCGAGACTGGGTATCGAAATGATTAATTGGAAGAACACGCAGTCCGTAGAGGGGCGGGTTCTCGTTCACGGTCAGGACGAGCAGTCCGGCAAGAGTTACCTGATGCTCGAAGCCACAACGGCAAGGGTGTACTACATCCCGTACACGCGCGAAATCGAGGAAGTCCGCAGCCGGGGCGGTCTGAAGACCAACGCTCTCGTTCGGTTACGCAGAATCTTCGCTGACGGGCAACCCTCGACGGAAGTCAGTGACTACGGGGACGCCGAGGCGGCGCTAAAGAACCACAGACTACTTCGCGAAAAGGTTGCGCATCTGCACGCGGCCGGGGCTGCCGCGACTGAGGATGGCTGGGGTGGTTGGCTGGGCCGATACCAGAAGGCGGTCTCTGTTGAAGCCGAGTTCAAGGATCGACGTCGATCAGTAGAGCGCTAGTGCCTGCTTCGCAATTCGCGACATTGCTCGGCTTTCCGCTTTGCGCTGAACGCTATTGAGAAGTGTGACGCGCTCAGACTGCTTGCGCAGAAGTCTCACAAGAGTGAGTTCAGTTTCGAGTTCCTGGAGGACAAACCCACTTTCCGACGCCATGCGCTGCACCTCCTGGAGTTCTTTCAAAGCAGCCGCCGGTTGGCCCTTGGCCGCGCCGTACTCCGCCAGCGCCGTGCGGACTTCCATCTGAATTGAAGCATCTTGCAACTTAGGAAGCGCGGCTTGAAGTTGTGAAGCGCTTATGCTGGCAGTCGGGAGATCAGGCAGTTGGGCGCGGAGGGCGCACCGGAGCAACCCGATTTCGGCTTCCGCCTGTTCATCGGGCCGGTTTTCCTGTTTGAAGACGCGCTTGATTTCTTCCAACTCGCTTCGAATGGGATTCAATTCCGAAAGGGAGAGGCGGGTTTCAGCTGCAAGATCCTTTTCTCCCGCGGCGTTGCGGATAGCTAGCGCCTGATCAAGGAATTCTTTGGAGCGTTTGGGGTCACCTCGCTCGTAGCAGACGCGGCCCAGGCCATCCAAAGCGTATCCCCGTTGCTTCTCTTCCTTGATGTCTTTACCTATCGCGAGTTGGTCTTCGAAATCCTTCTGCGCGGTTGCCAAATCGCCTCGTAGTAGGGCAAGGTCTCCCAGATTACCCAGCGTTCTCGCCTCGGACGTGCGATCACCACTACTCTTTGCGACCTCTTTGGATTTTTCGAAGTGCTGCTGCGCTTCAGAAAGCCTGCCTCGCATTTGAAAGATCTCAGCGAGATTATTCAGTACTGTTCCAGCGCGATTCAGTTGATTCGTCTGTTCCATTCGCGCCAATTCTTCTTCGTAAATTTTCTGCGCCTCCGCAAGTTGGCCTCTCCGCTTCAGTACACCCGCCAATCCATTCAGTGCTTGCGCTTCCCGGTTCTTGTCGCCTATCTCGCGGCAAACTTGCACCGAATGTTGGAAGTGATCTTGCGCTCCACCTAAGTCACCCAAATCTTTCATCGCATAGCCGGAATTGTTCAAGGTAATCGCGAAGCCGGTCATAGATCCCGCTTCTTGAAACTGCTTGGCTGCCTGCTCGTATACCGGGATGGCTTCGGCATGGTGACCGCCATCGTCCAGAACGTCGGCGATATTCTTCGTCGCAATCGCTTCATCGCCCTTATCGCCGAGAGATTGAAAGGTCTTCTGAGCCTCTTTTGCCAGTTGCAGCGCTTTCTCCCGGTCTCCCAGATAGTCAAGAGCCCAGCAAGCTTTCAGTTGTCCCTTTGCCACCAGAAAGCGGTTTTTGCGAAACTCCGCTTTTTGCATGGCTTGATTTGCGGCTTTCAGTTCTGCCTTAAAGTCACCCCGATTCTCCGCTGCCTCCGCTTCCACAAGGTCGATTCTGGGATCCTCCTTATAAGGTGCTGGGATGGCGCGCAGGCTGGCAATTGTTGCCGCAGTCTCGGCTTCCTTGCCAAACTTGATTCGGGATCTGACTAAACGGAGCCCATACTCGAGTTCTCCGGGATAGTACGTCGCCAGCGCTTGGTAAACGTCCATGGCGCGGGCACCTTCCCGTGCGAATTCTCGGTAACGGCCCTCCACGATTAGCTGATTTTCACGAGAAAGGTGACTCGAAAGATCAAATGCTTGGCGCGCCTCGTCCTTCGCCTTCTGCTCGTATCCAAGCGTCGCCCACACTTCCGCCAGTGCCGAATGAATCATGGCAGACCGGGGATCCTCGCGAGATGCCGACTCCAGCGATTCCCGCGCCTTAATTGGCTCGAAGGCGCGCATTTGCGCCAGTCCTTCCGCATACAGTCGAGCTGCTTCCAAGTTGGCCGGGGCTTCCTCCTTGAGAATCTGCGCATCCGAAGAAGAAATTTTGCCTACTCCCAGACGATTCCGGAGCAATGCGCCGCAACGGCTTACAACGTTAAACAGCGAGGATTTTTGACCGACGGCTGATTCGGACCCTACGGTTTCTCCCGTTCGCGCGTCCTGAACGACCAAATCGACTCTAACCTCATCGGCCGCGCCAGCCTGCGTGACCGACCCACTTACAACGTAGTCCGCCAGGAGGTATCGACGGACGCGCTCGAGCGTCGCGGTTCCTAAGCTATCGGTTGCCGGTAACCCGATGTCCTTGATCATCCTCCCAGTTTCTTCGCCGGAGGCCACCCGCACGCCCTGGCCCGCGCTGAGTTCGGTCCGAACCCATTCGGTAACAATCGGCGCGAGGGGCCCAGTTTTGGAATCGATCTGATGATCTCGAAATTGCAACACCGCGACGGCGGCCTTGACGGTATGTGTCCTGGGCCAAAGAAAGATAAGAGCAACAACAGCGACTAGAACGCCTCCCGCTAAGATTTGGACCCAAAGATTTGAAAGGAGTGCCTTTGTTTGCTCGAGAGACTCAGGTCTCGCAGCGAGAAAGTAGCCTTGATTAGGTACGGTGCGAATATAATCCTGACCCGCTTCATCCTTCTCCAATTTCTTCCGAAGAGATCCGATTTGCTTGGAAAGGTTGTTGTCGCCATCGGAAATATTGGCATCGCTCCAAACTTCCTTAATCAACTCCGGTCGACCAACGGCTTCTCCTTCCCGCTTAGCCAAGGTGAAAAGGATGTGAAACTCGCGAGGGGTGATGGGCACCGGCTCTTCACCAAGCCAAAGCACCCGCTTCAGGGTGTCCAAGCGGTAAGGTCCAAAAACATAAATTGGCTTATCCATCAATGATTTAGAAGATTTCAGACCTTATTCAGAACTTTTCACTTGCCAAGAAGCAGCAAAAACGACAAGCTGCTTCGAGCAAGGGTATGTGCCCGATGAATTTACAACTTTTGTCATTGACTCACAGCTTACTTCTGATATCATCGGCGCTACTCCAGATTCATTCGGACGTTTTGTCTCAATGTTCCCGGTGCCGAGAATATCACCTTCACTAAAAAGATGCTGACTCGCTTACTCGCTCTTTGTTGTGCCGTTTTGTTTGCGCCGACCTTACAAGCGCAGCTGTCGATTTCGACGGTTTCACCCTCCACGGCAGTGCCGGGACTAACGACCGTCACGATTACAGCATCTGGTTTTCCCAGCGGATCGATCCTCCTTTCGAATGTCTCGGTAGTGCTTGCGCCTGCTATCGCCGGCTCTGGGGCTGCCATTACTGTGCCAGCCTCCGGGATCGCCAGCGGGTCCGGCACAATTCGTCAGATTACATTCTTAACGCCGTCCACCCTGACCGTTCTGGTGCCCACGGCCTATTTGGCATCGTTAACGGATGCAGTGGACAACCTGTCCAGCACAAACACCGCCACCCTCACGATCAATCCCAACGCGCAAATCAGCGGCGTCGCTCCGAACAGCGGGTCGTTGGGCCAATCCGTGGCAGTCACACTTTCAGGACAATACTCCAACTTTCTTCAAGGCACTTCCACAGTATCTGCTGGCGCGGGAATTACTGTGTCGAAAGTAGCGGTTTCCAGTCCCGCCACCCTGACCGCCACGTTTTTGATCGATAAGCTTGCGGTCCCCGGCCTTCGCACAGTCACGGTTAATACGGGCGCCGAAATTGCCACGGGAGCATTCACGATAAATCCGGGCCAGGCGGTGATCACCAGCCTTACGCCATCTTCTATCGGGCAGGGGCAAACTCTCAACGTCTCCGTTACGGCGACCAATGCAAATTTTGCGCCTGGTGTCACAAACGCGACCGGCGGTGCTGGAATCACCGTGAATAGCGTAACCGTGGCCGACGCGAACCATCTTGCCGCGAACGTCACTATCGACCCGGTAACCATGATTGGACCGCGGACCCTGACCCTCACAACAGGGACTACCGTCGCATCTGCCGCTCTTTTTGTCATAGCAGGACCGGCAGCAGTCTCGTCGCTCAGTCCCAATTCTGTGACACAGGGTCAGAATGTCACAGTGACGGTGACTGGCCTATCCACGCACTTCGCCGCAAACACCACCGCCGGTTTCGGCGCGGGAATTACCGTCAAATCCGTAACCGCGATAAGTGCTACAAGCGCGGCCGTCGACCTGATCGTCCAGGACACCGCCACGCCGGGCAGACGCGAAGTCAGTCTCGTAACGGCCGGTGAAACAGCGAGAATCGCGGGCGGTTTTACCGTAACTCAGTCAGCGCCCGTACTTCTGACTGCTGTCCCTCCCACCGGCGTGCAAGGGCAGATCGACATTCCCATCGCCCTCACCAGCAGATTCACTCATTTCGTCAACGGGACGTCGGTCGCGTCGTTCGGCACTGGGATCAGAGTTTCTTCGCTCGTTGTAGCCGACGCAACGCACGCCACAGCCCGGATCATAATCGATCCGCAAGCGACGCCGGGCACACGGACGCTGACCATCACCACGGGTACCGAGATCGTGATGCTTGCCGCGGGCTTTACGGTTCAACCCGCCTCCGTGAGCATTAGTTCAGTGGCTCCGAGCAGCGGGCGTCAGGGACAGACGCTTACCGGCGTCGCAGTCATCGGTAGCGGGACGCACTTCGTTTCCGGCACCACAAAAGTGTCATTCAGCGATCCCGCAATCGCCGTGAGCAGTATTTCCGTGGGGGATGGAACACATCTAACCGCAACTTTGGGAATTGGGCCAACTGCCCTAACTAGCCCAGCCAGCATTACCGTGGTAACGGGCGGGGAGACTGCGATTGGCATCGGTGCCTTCACCGTTGCCCCAGGCAATCCCGTTCTTCTTTCGATCAATCCGCCGACCGGGCAGCCAAGTCAAACCCTCACCGGAGTTAGTATTGTCGGCTCGTTTACACATTTCGCACCGGGCACAACGACCCTGCTCTTCGGCAACACTGGCGTCACGGCAAGCGCGATTGCAGTGATCGACAGCACGCACCTCAGCGCCACTCTGACGATTGCAGCGAGTGCGACTCGTCGGTGCGTCGGGTGTTACCGTGGCGACCGGGGCAGAAATAGTAAGCGGTCTGTTCACGGTCGCTGGGAACACGCCCTCAATCACCCTGTTGACCCCCTCGTCGGGTCAACAAGGACAGAGATTGGCTGGCTTCGCGATCATGGGAACGGGAACGCATTTTTCACAGGCAACTCCAGTCGTTACGTTCAGCAATACCGGGCTGACCGCGCGTGAAATCAAGGTCATCGACGACACGCATCTTACGGTCACTCTGACGATTGCCGCTTCCGCCGCTGCGGGCGCATCCAGTATAACGGTCGTAACGGGCGCGGAAACGGCTACCGGAACAGGGCTTTTTACCGTAGGCGCGTCTACCCCGACCATTACTTCACTGAATCCTGCATCAGGGCAGCAAGGTCAGACGCTTGCAGTCGCATTCACCGGAAGCGGAACCCACTTCACGCAAGCCACTCCCGCAATCACCTTGAGCAAAACGGGCATCGCCGCAAGTGCGATCACCGTAATTGACGACACGCACCTTACCGCCACGCTGACAATTGCGCCTACGGCAACGACAACAGGAACTTCAAACGTCACGGTGGTGACCGGGGCAGAAACCGCTAACGGAACTGGACTGTTCACCGTCACCAGCGCCGCGGCAACTATTACCACGCTGAACCCTGCCTCTGGTACGCCAGGTCAGACGTTAACAGCCGTCGCGATCACAGGTTCAGGGACGCACTTTACGCAGGCAACCCCCGCAGTCACCTTCAGCAAGACGGGTCTCACTGCCAGCGCGATAACGGTCATCGATAACACGCACCTTACCGCCACCATCACAATCGCGCTTTCTGCGACAGCCGGTGCCTCGAACGTAATGGTGGTCACCGGCGCGGAAACGGCGACCGGCGCTGCACTGTTCACCGTGACGACCGCCTCGCCGATCATCACCACGCTTGCTCCCGCTTCAGGCACGCAAGGCCAGACACTCACAGCGTTTGCGATTACCGGAACCGGCACACACTTTACGCAAGCAACGCCTGTCATCACGTTCAGCAACACCGGCGTCACCGCCAGCGCTATCTCGGTTGTTGACAACACTCATCTAACCGCAACCATCAAAATCGCCACCGCCGCGCTCGGAGCTTCGAACATCACAGTCGTAACCGGCGCGGAAACCGCGAGCGGCGCCGGGCTGTTCACCGTAACCGCCGGACTCCCGGCCATTTTAACGTTCGCCCCCTCCTCGGGTCTTCAGGGCCAAACCCTAACTGCGGTCGCCATCTCAGGTGCATTCACGCACTTCACGCAAGCAACTCCGGCGATTACGTTCAGCAAGACCGGCATCGCGGCCAGCGCGATCTCGGTAGTCGACGACACACATCTCACCGCCACCGTCACCATCGCGGCTAGCGCCTCCTTGGGGCCTTCGAACGTCACCGTAGTCACCGGACCGGAAACCGCAGCAGGCACTGCGCTCTTCAACATCGGCACAGGCGCGCCGATCATCACCACCCTGGTTCCCGCAACCGGTCAACAGGGCCAAGTGCTCACAGCCGTTGCGATTACCGGCTCATTCACGCACTTCACCCAGGCCACCCCCACGCTTAGTTTCAACACCACCGGGATCACACCCAGCGCCATTTCGGTTGTTGACAACACGCACCTGACCGCGACCCTGACCATTGCGCCTTCCGCCACACCCGGAGCCACGAACATTACGGTAACAACCGGGCCGGAGATCGCTATAAGCACCGGCGTATTCACGGTGACCACCGGCAGCCCGATGATCACTACTCTTAGCCCTGCCACCGGACTGCAAGGCCAAACGCTGACCGGAGTCACGATCACCGGCTCTCTCACCCACTTCACTCAAGCCACGCCCGCCATAGTCTTCAGCAGCATCGGCGTCGCAGCGAGTGCCATCTCCGTGGTGGACAACACGCACCTAACGGCCACAATCTCCGTAGCGCCCACGGCGGCCTTGGGCTCGTCCAACATTACCGTCACCACGGGCGCGGAAACGGCCAGCGGCACCGGTGTTTTCACCGTGACTGCCGGAACGCCCATCCTCACGACCATCAACCCGGCTTCCGGGCTGCAGGGCCAGACCCTGACGGCCGTTGCGATTACCGGAGCTTACACGCACTTCACCCAAAGCACGCCGGTCCTCAATTTCAGCAACACCGGCACCATTGCGACCGCAATTTCGGTTCTGGACGACACACACCTGACCGCCACCTTGACCATCACCGCCGCAGCCAGCAGCGGCGTCTTCAGCGTCACCGTAACTACGGGAACCGAAATAGCCATCGGCGCGGGCCTCTTCACAGTTACCGCGAATCCGCCGGTCATCACCAGTCTTACGCCCACCACCATCCAGCAGGGCCAGCAAGGAATTCCGTTCGCGATCGCCGGACAGTTCACCCACTTCGCGCAAGCCAACACTACTGCCGATTTCGGCCCCGGTATCACCGTCGCTTCCCTCACCGTCAACTCCGCAACATCCGCCACCGCGCTGCTGAACATTCCCCTCACTGCCGCTATCGGCCCACGCACCCTAACCCTCACCACCGGAACCGAAATCGTTGACTCTGGCCAACGCGCTCACAGTCACGGTCGCGCCTCCCTCCATCACGATCACAGCGCCCGCCAACCTGACCTACACCAACATCACGCCCACCACCGTGAACGGCACCGTCAGCGACCCCACTGCCGCCGTGGTCATCAACGGACTCACCGCCACTATTGCCAACGGCGCATTCAGCCTTGCCGTTCCCGCTGGCAGAAGGCCCGAACATTCTCACCGCTACCGCGACCACCCCGGCGGGCACCGCGGGAACCTCCAGCATTCAGGTGACGCTCGACACTACGCCGCCCCGCGTCACTATCACGAACCCACCCGATCAGTTCGTTACTACGAATGCTTCGGTCACTGTGAGCGGCAGCATCAACGACATCGTGGTCGGCACCGTAAACGCGGCGCAGGCGCAGGTGACTGTAAACGGAACCGCCGCACAGGTGTACAACCGGATGTTCCTCTCGAGCAACATCCCACTCCAGATAGGTGTGAACACCATCCAGGCCGTGGGGCGCGACCAGGCCGGCAATGCCGCTACAACACAGATCACGGTGACCCGCCAAGCTCCGGCGGCGCAACCGCAGATTACTCTGATCTCAGGCGATGGCCAGGCGGGCACGATCAACTCCGTTCTTCCCACACCGCTTGTTGTTGCGCTGAAAGATGCAAGCGGCAATCCGGTCGCGAACCAGCCGGTAATCTTTAAAGTCGATCAGAACAATGGAATGTTGGCGTCTGGCGGCCAGTCTGCCGCGACTGTTGTGGCGACGACCGATTCATCAGGACAGGCCCAGGCGCAATGGACTCTCGGCGGTCGCGCCGGTTTTGGCGGCAATACAGTCGAAGCCTATTCAGTCGGCTTCAACGGGACCGCGCTCTTTACAGCCTCCGGCACCCAGGGACCTGCGGGAATGATCGTGATTGACACGGGCAATAACCAGACTGGTGAGATTGGCAAGCCGCTACCAAAGCCAATAATCGCGGTGGTTGTCGATTCCGGCAATAATCGCCTAGCCAATGTTCCAGTGACGTTCACGGTGAGACAAGGCGGCGGGAGCATCGGGGGCCAGCAGAGCACAACCGTAACGAGCGATTCCGACGGTCGTGTTTCCGCGACACCGACTTTGGGTTTCCAAGAAGGAGACCTCAACAATCGGGTGGACGCGACCTATGCGTTCAGCCAAGGAGTCCCCGCAATCTTCACTGCATCCAGTCGTGCTGCTGGACCCGCCTCACGAACGACGATAAAAGGCGTTGTCCTCGACAACAGCAATCAACCGCTCTCTGGAGTCACAATCAGAGCTGTTCTCACAAATTTGCTGAACTCGAATAGCGGATCGGTGCCTGCCGCGGCAACGGTTCAAACTGATGCACAAGGATTTTTCTCGATCAGTCCTGCCCCAATAGGCTTTGTGAAATTACTCATCGATGGGAGCACTGTTAGAACTGGCAATAAATACCCAACTCTCGACTACGACATGGTTACAATCGCTGGCCAAACCAATACTCTTGGCTTGCCTGTGTTCCTTGTGCCGCTAAGCCCAACCAACCAGCTTTGTGTATCCCCAACAACCGGTGGTGGCACACTTATTGTTTCCGAGGCACCCGGCTTCTCCCTAACCTTTGGACCCGGCCAAGTCACTTTTCCAGGCGGGTCGAAGACCGGATGCGTGAGCGTCACGGTTGTGCATCCCGATAAGGTCCCAATGACACCAGGCTTCGGCCAACAACCCAGATTTATTGTCACGATTCAACCCTCAGGCGCGTTGTTTAATCCGCCAGCACCCATCACTTTGCCAAACGTGGATGGCCTGCTTCCACGCGCTATAACAGAGATGTATTCGTTTGATCATGACATCGGCTCCTTTGTTGCGATTGGTACAGGAAGGGTCAGCGACGACGGCCAAGTACTCCGATCCAGCGACGGCGTAGGCGTAATAAAAGCGGGGTGGCATTGTGGCGGCAATCCAGGCGCTGTCGGGACTGTTGCCGACTGCAATCAATGCAACATATGCGTTGGAGTGGTTCCCGTTGGAAGCCCTGTTGGAACTCTCCCGGGAACATGCGTCCCGGATGCCAATCAAGTCGGTAATCTATGCCCCGGCCCAGCAATCAATGCGTGCAACACCTATGCGTGCGGAAGCGTTCCATCCGGAGGGGTCACTTTGCCAACCGGATCTTGCCAAAATACTCCAATTCCAAATTCCCAGGCGAAGCCCTGCGGCAACGGCGGCCTTTGTGCAGACGGTGAGTGCTATTTCGGCGATTCTTACAGGCACGATGGCGTGAACGTCAAGGTTGATGACAGTTGCCGTGTTAGTCCGTATAACGTGCTCGATGTTATATCCAAGATCAATAGTGCATTGGATACAGTTTTCTTGAACACCTGTGTTGGGACACCGCTTAGAAATACTCTGCAAGACAATCTCAACAGGCAAGGCGTTTATGTTACGTGCGCGCCTCAAAACATAAGGAATACAGATTGCGCCTTTGCTTTTACGGGTGGGAACACGCTTAATCTTGCAACAAGTTCTGTGGGTCAATCTTGCACTCCGCTTTCATCAACGTTATTGCATGAGATGGTTCACGCGTTCGGAAATGACCCGGGCGCGCCGAACCATGGCACCGTCAACTATACGTCAATCCTTCCAGACCCAACAGATAGACCATTTGGATGCGAAAACGCCTGCTATAACTTTCCCTACGGTAATGCTGCTGCTTGCAAATAGAATTAAAATGCTCGATCTCGAAAGATCCTTCAAAATAGACTGTACGCAGGTGCCCGCAACCAGTTACGGACCCAGGGATGCCAAATCCTCATCGGATCGTACATAACCTTATTTTTATGCATTATCTCCCAACACCTTACCTGAAGGCTTTTTTATCAATCATTTTTAATCGGCAGCTTCTAGTTTGGCGTCCCCGCACTGCTCGGCAGCGACTCGGCCGACATTCTTCTATCTATCAGTTACCCCGCATTCGGTATTCCGCAACCGTCTTTGTTTATACCGTTACGTCCGGCCTTGCTCAATCGCCAATTGGCCTCGAGTTCTCCGTCCCCTCTCACCTAAAGGAGCACGAGGAACTCACTGTGGCACTCCCAGCGCTTGTTGCCCATGGTCACCTGCTATTCAACGCCAATTGGACACAGGATGAAGGCGGAGGACGTCCAAGATCTAAAGGCACAGGCCGCTTTATTTCCGGAGGTGCTGATCCGCTGGTTGGTGCACGCTCCTTCAATCGCATTTCCGGCCCTGACGCCAATTCTTGCGCCGGCTGCCATAACGCACCGTACGGAATCTCGGGCGGTGCCGGTGATTTCGTGACCAACGTCTTCGTCCTGGGTCAGCGTTTCGATTTCGCCAATTTCGATCCTGCCGACAAGACTCCCACCGGCGGTTCCGTCGATGAAGACGGCAAATCGGCCTCGCTGGAGACGATCGGCAACCTTCGCGCGACCACGGGCATGTTCGGCGCTGGCTATCTCGAAATGCTCGCGCGCCAAATCACGGATGACCTCCAGTGCATCCGCGCAACCATTCAGCCGGGCCAAACCAAGGAACTGGTCTCCAAAGGCATCCACTTCGGCAGGCTCACGCTCAACAAAGCTGGCCTGTGGGATACGTCCCGCGTGGAAGGCCTGCCGCGCTTCAGTCTGATCACCACCATTTCCAGCAATCCCCCCAGCCTCGTGATCCGTCCCTGGCACCAGGCCGCCAACGTCGTGTCCATTCGCGAGTTCTCGAACAACGCCTTCAACCAGCACCACGGCATACAGTCCACGGAACGTTTCGGCATCGATACCGATCCCGACGGCGACGGCTTCAAGAACGAACTCACCCGCGCCGACGTCACGGCCGTTAGCATCTATCAAGCGGGCTTGCAGGTGCCCGGTCGCGTGATCCCGCGCGACCCCGTCATCGAGCGCGCCGTTTTGCTGGGTGAGCGGCTCTTCGATAGGGTGGGCTGCGCCAGTTGCCACGTGCCCCGCCTGCCGCTCGATAAACAGGGCTGGATCTATTCCGAACCGAACCCCTACAACCCGCAAGGGAATTTGCGCACGGGCGAAACGCAGACCCTGAAGGTGGATCTATCGAGTGACGTGTTCCCCGCCCCGCGCTTGAAGCCGGATGCGACCGGAATCGTCTGGGTGGACGCGTATACCGATTTCAAGCTGCACGATATCACCGACCCCGCGAGCGAGCAACCGGCGAATTGGGAGCCGCTCGATATGAACCAGCCTACATGGTCGGACAAGTTCAAGCAGGGGAATCGCAAGTTTTTGACGCGGCGTCTCTGGGGCGCGGCCAATATGCCGAACCACTTTCACCATGGCCGGTTCACCACCATGCGCCGCGCCGTGCTGGAGCATTCGGGCGAGGCGCTGGCATCTCGAAAGGGGTTCCAGGCGCTTCCGGCGGGCGAGCAGGACTCGGTGATCGAATTTCTGAAGTCCTTGCAGGTGCTGCCTCCGGGCACGAAGGACCGGATCGTGGACGAAAACTTCAAACCGCGCCAGTGGCCAACTCAATGAAACTTTTCTCTTTGCTGTTTTTTGCATTGGTTGCGGCGGATGGCACCGGGTCGGAACCTACGGCGGTCAAGGTGGACGTTTATTCCGATTTTCAGTGCCCCTATTGCAGCCAGTTTGCAAAACCTGTGCGCGAGCTGGAGAGCAAAGGTGTCGAAGGCCTGAAAACCCAGGTGACGTTCCACAACTTTCCGCTCAGCTTCCATCCGTTCGCGCAGTTGGCGCATCAGGCCGCGCTGGCAGCCGGGGAGCAGGGCAAGTTCTGGGAGATGCACGATCTACTATTTGCGAATCAGGCCGCGTTGCAGCGGGAGAAGCTGCTGGAGTATGCGCAGAAGCTCGGTCTGGATATGGACCGCTTCCGCAAGGACCTGGATAGCGAGCCCGTGAAGCAGGCAATTGAGCGCGATAAGGCGGAGGGTGCGAAGTTGGGCGTGAACGGGACGCCGACCTTCTTCGTCAACGGCAAGACGTATTCCGGCACGAAGAGCTATGAGCAGTTAAAGCAACTGGTGCAGGGCGAGCAGAAGCGCATGTGGTCGTTGACGGAGATTACTGATGCGCAGATGGCGAAGGGTCCGGCGGATGCTCCGGTGACGCTGGAGTTTTGGGCGGATTTGGAGAGCCCGGTGACGCGTCCGGCGGGGGCGGTGTTGGCGGAGGTGATGGCGCGGTATCCGGCGGCGGTGCGGTTGCAGTTCCGCAACTTTCCGCTGGCGTTTCATCCGCAGGCGGGGCTGGCGCATGAGGCAGCGATGGATGCGGCCCGGCAAGGCAAGTTCTGGGAGTTCGAGTCGTACATCCTCGAGCACCAAGATGCGCTGCGCGAGCAGGATTTGGTAGCGTACGCGGGGAAGCTTGGGCTGGATCAGAAGAAGTTCGCGGAGACGATTCGGCAGCGGCGCTATAGCGGCCGGGTGGAGGCGGATCTGGAGGAGGGGGCGAAGCGCGGGCTACGCGGGAGTCCGGTGGTGTTCGTCGGTGGGAGGCGGATCGATGGCGTGCCGAGCTTGGCGATGCTGACCGAGTATGTGGAAGCGGAGCTGGCGGCGAAGGGGGCTGGGAAGAAATGAACGGCTATTCGGGTTCCAGCGCGCGTTCCACTTGCGGGATCAATCGTGGCAAGTCCCTATGCACGGTATCCCAGATGATGTCCAGGTCCCAATCGAAGTATCCATGGCTTAGCTGGTTCCGCATGGAAACTACGTCCGACCAAGAGATTTCAGGCATCTTGGCACGCTGTTCCGAGGACACATTCCGGGCCGCTTCTCCTACGATTTCAATTGCTTTCACTACCGCAAGCAAAAGCATCCGGTCTTTGCCATATCCGTCACGAATGCGTCCGTTCAAGAACGAGACGGCCTCGCGAGAGGCCTCGAGCATGTGGATCAGGCGATCCCGGTCAGTCTCTTTCATACTGAACCGCTGCCTCGGCTACTACCCGGTCGCGAAAATTGCGGCTGATGTCGCCGGGTGTGCGCAAGTCCACTTCTCGGCCAACCATTTCGGAAAGTTCAGCCTTCATTCCCATCAAACCGAACAATCCAGGGTTGAGGCCGGGCTCGAACTCGACCAATATATCGACGTCGCTCTCGGGACGAAAGCGCTCTGTCAAGATGGACCCGAACAGCGACAGCTTACGGATATGGTTTTGCACGCAGAACGCCTCGATAGCTTCGGTCGAGAGAGCGGGAGCAATTTCGGCGAGTTCCGCGATCATATTTCCTCCTTAGTATCTCATCGTCATGGGACATTTCCAGCCTAAGACCCATGAAGCTGGCCGCCCTCATGTTGGCTCTGTCCGCTGGCGCTTTGGCGCAACTAAACCAGAACTGTACGGTGTCTGTGTTGAATCGTAACGTTCAGGCGAATGCGGACGGCACCTGGGTGCTGCCAAACGTTCCGGCCAATCTCGGCCAGGTAAAAGCCCGAGCCACGTGTGTGCAGAATGGCGTGACCACGTCGGGCGAGTCTGCGTTCTTCACTCTCTCCGCAAACACGGCCGCCAATCTGCCGCCAATCATTCTCGGCAGCGGCAGCCAAATTCCGGTGTCACTGACCATCACGCCAGCTTCTCCCACGCTTACCGTTGTTGGGCAAACCGTACAGCTCACTGTGACAGGAATATATCCTAACGGCTCGACTCAGAACCTGACTGCGGGCAGCACGGGAACAAATTACACTACCAGCAATCCGGCGATTGCAACGATTGGCACAGGCGGTTTAGTCACCGCCGTTTCGAGCGGAACGGTTGTCATTCAAGCCAGCAACGACGGGGCCTCGGGGATCACAACCGCGATGGTGATGCTGGCAGGGGCATCGAACGGCGGAATCCCGAACTCCTGGGCCATCGCGAATGGGCTGAATCCAAACGATCCGACGCTTCCGTTCCAGGACCCCGATCGAGACGGTCTTACTAACCTCCAGGAATACCAAAAGGGTACCGATCCAAACAATCCGGATACGGATGGCGACGGTCTGCTCGACGGCGACGAAGTAAACAAATATCACACGAATCCGTTGATCTCAGATACCGACGGTGACGGAATCCCGGATGGCGTTGAAATTACCACCGGCACCGACCCGCTCAACAAGAGCAGCTACGATTTAAAAAAAGCTGTGGCCGTGTCCACTCTATCTCCAGCTACTTTCGTGCTCTCAACAGGAACCATCAATACAAACGCGTCAGTTCAGCTTACCTGGAGAGTTACTCTGATTGACGGTAAGACGGTCCTAGATCTTACGAACGATCCTCGCACAAACTTTGGATCAAGCGACGTGGCAGTTTGCGGGTTCGGAACGCAGAAGAATGTAGTGGTCGCGTATGGCGGCGGCACTTGCACCATAACCGCTACCCAGAACACCTTATCGGCAGTCTCTACGGGAACTGTATCGGCGTTCACGCCAACACCGCTTTCGTCCCTGGCGATTCCGGGTTTCGCCAACAACGTACGCGTCAGCGGAAACTATGCATACATCGCGGCAGGCTCCGCAGGCTTCCAAGTAATCGACGTAACGGACAGGACGCAGCCCAGGATTGTCGCCTCGCTTCCCATTCAGGGAAACGCGAATAATTTGAGGGTTGCGGGAAATACGGCGTATCTCTTGACCTCCTTGGGTCTGACCACGATTGATATCAGTAATCCGCTCGCACCGAAGTTCCTTGGATCACTTACAACCCCAGATAACGCTTGGGATGCCATTTTATCTGGTTCACTTGCCTACATTGCAGCTGGAACGGCGGGCCTCCGGATTGCGAACGTGGCAAACCCGACGGTGCCGATTCTGGTTGGCAGTTTGGCTATTCCGGGCACCGCGAAGGGTGTGGATTTGAGCGGTTCTTATGCAGTCATCGCGGCTGGCACAGCCGGAGTCGCCATTGCGAACGTCGCGAATCCAGCCGCACCGCAGATACTTGGAACAGTCGCTACAGCCGGGGACGCACGCAAAGTGGCTGCAAAAGGCACAGCTGCATTTCTCGCCGATTACCCCGCAGGCATGCAGGTGATTGACTTCAGCAATCCGTCGATACCCGTGATTGTCGCCACCACGCTCAGCAACGCATTGGGAGGACTCTTACAGGACATAACGCTCGCGACTCAGGCGGGCGCGACGCTTACCTTTGGGGCTGATGTCTTTTTCGTGAACGGTGTTCCCATCGTCGATGTAACGCAGCCTGCAAATCCTTCGCCACGCGCCGTTCTGAATTTCGCTAATTTTAGCGACGACAACGGTCACGGCATTGCCGTCGATTCCTCTTACGTGTACATGACTGGCGAAAGAGGTGTGACCGATCTTGGCACAACTGGAACCACGCGACTCTACATTGGACAATATCAGCAGATCACGGATGCCGGAGGCGTGCGGCCAGTTGTATCGATCACTTCACCGGCTACTGCAACTCCACTGATTCAAGGCCAGACAATAACGTTCTCCGCCAACGCCACCGATGATGTCGCAGTCTTCTCGGTTACTTTTCTGGTGAATGGTTTGGTGCAGGCCACACAGTCTGCACCACCGTTTCAATTCACCTACAGTGTGCCAATGAACGCCACCATGCTGACTTTCAGCGCTACGGCTGTTGACTATGGCAATAATGTAGGCGCCGCGCCGAATGTGCAGGTCCAGGTCATCCCCGACCCGCTCACGAACGTTATAGGGCGAGTCGTTACTAGCAGCCTCATTCCGGTTGGAGGAGCTACGGTGACCTCTTTGGGAATCTCCGGCTTAACCGCTGCTGACGGCACGTTCCGCCTTGTCGGCCTGCCCACAATCCGTGGACCTATCGTAGTAGACGCAATTGGCACCGTGGCGGGAATTGTTCTGGCTGGTTCTTCGGCAGCGACCACACCGGCTGTAGGCGGGGTGACGAACATGGGTGACATTCAGGTGACGCCTCGGCCGTTGATTACCTCCGTCAGCCCGAAATCCGCGCTAGCTGGCACCACGGTTGCGGTAATGAAGGTGACTGGTGCAAATCTGGCAGGTTCAACATTTACGTTCGCCCCTACAACGGGCATGAATATCACCGCAGCCACGATCGCCACGGATGGCGCTTCGGCGACACTTTCGGTCAACGTCTCCACTGCGGCGCTCGGAACGTTTGCTTTAGTCGCGACCACTTCAGCAGGAACTACCGTCAACGCAATCACGCCAACCAACCGCTTCACGATCATTGACCCCAACTCAACTGCCGATACCGACGGCGATGGATTCCAAGACGCGATTGAGGCTGCGCTCGGCAGCGACCCACTTGACCCAACAAGCATTCCCGTAATCGCTCCTACAGAGGCAGAGAGCATAGCTGTCTCGGTTCTGAATGCGCCTGTCAATGGTGCCGGCTATGTGGAAGCGGAGGGATCTCCGATTTCTGTCTTGAACGCGCCTGTGAGCGGCGCAGTTGTAGAAACCGAAAGCGTCGCATTTTCGACTCTGAATGCGCCGGTGACCGGTGCCGGAGTGGTGCAGGCGGAAGGCACCTTCTCTGTCTTGAATGCGCCCGTCAGTTCGGGTGTCGTAGAGATCGAGAGCGTTTCTTTCTCAACGCTCAATTCATTGGTAGGGCCGGCTGGCGCCGCCGAAGTCAGCACCTCGTTTACGCTGTTAAACAACTCAGCAGGGTTGGTTCCGGGAGGCGGCGCGTCTACGATGGGCAAGAAAGACGCTGGCCCCGATGTTATTTCGACACCGTCGATCGAAAGCGTTGACCCGCTATTGGACTCCGATGGAGACGGCCTTCCCGACTGGTATGAGCTGCTGATCGGGACCGACCCGAACAAACCAGATACCGACGGAGACGGCCTAAGCGACTTTGACGAGGTCTTCGTGCATCGTACAGATCCGCTTAATTCGGATAGCGATGGCGACGGATTCAGCGACGGCGAAGAAGTTCTTTTCAAGTCGGACCCCCTCAATTCCGCGATTACGCCCCTGACGTTCCCAAAATCAGTAGTAGCAAAAAGCCAAGAACTCGAAAAAAAGCAAATTCTGCAAGGAGCATCGAATGTTAAAACATTTTCAAAGAGAACGAAGAGCCGAAAACTTACTCCCGGTGGCGTCACTATTGCCGGTCTTGTTGATCGCGGTGATCGTCGCGGGTCTGAATCTCAGCGGCCAAATTCGGCAATTCGATAGCGGGTCGACAGGCGCGGATGGGCCCTTGACGATCAACGGGCCCGGTGTAACCTACTTCGATCCACAAGCACTTAAGATAAAGCCTTCCCCAACAAATGTTTACAATTTCACGACGATCACGATTGCCTATGGCAGCACGTTGAAGTTCTCAGAAGCTGTGTTTCATGGTCCTGCATATCTTCTTGCGTCTGGCGATGTGACGATAAACGGAATCATTGATCTCACCGGAGATACGTCACCTGGTCCAACTCCGACAGCAGCGGAACAGACACTTTCCTTCGCTGGATCAGGAGGATACTCGGGCGGGATCGGCGGAATACATAGCGACACGAGTCATCAGGCGCTCATTGGTAACGGACCCGGTGGCGGGGCTCCTGGCGACATCAATCAGCCATATGCCGCAGGCGGCCAGTTCTCGACGAATCGCTTTCTTGTGCCTTTAGTCGGGGGTTCCGGCGGTGGCGGGACCAATGATAACGGTCAGTACGGTTCGCAGGGCGGTGCGGGCGGAGGTGCTTTATTGATTGCCAGCTCGACAAAAATAACTCTTGACAATCAATCAAAAAGTACTCCCGCTTATATTTTCGCGCGTGGCGGTTTTGGAACTCGTGGATGCGGCGGATCGGGTGGTGCCGTTCGGTTGATGTCAAATACAATCGTTGGCGCAGGCGCTTATGGAATTTACGTTGACCCGCTTGGATCCCAATACTGCAAAACTGCAGCAGGCAACGGGTTAGTACGCCTTGAGGCAAACACAATTAATTACTCCCTTTCCGCTGTTTATGGGCCTGTGGTCACCTCTGTTCCATTTGCTCTAAATCTTCCAACCGTCCCTGCGCCGGTGATAACAGTCTCTAGCGTAAATGGAATCGCGATCAACGCTAATCCCTTCAGTTTCCCGGATGCCACAATAAACTTAAGTTCAGCAGTTCCAGTAGTGATCAATGCCACTAACGTTCCAATTACCTCTGCTGTGAGCCTCTACCTGCTTTCCGATGTACAGCCAAACCAGAATATACCTGTCATACTTACCGGCACAAATGCCGTCTCGACCGCAACAGTTCAGGTGACTTTTCCTCCTGGCGGTTCACGCGGATTCGTCAAAGCTATTTTTCAATAGTCATGAAATCCGCAATCAAGAGTGTAATCGCCTTTACCGGCGGCAGTTTGCTTCTACTCGCCCAAGACCCTGCTTTTTTCCGAACTCGGGTCGTAAAAGCCATGCCCTTCAGTGCGAAAGCGGTGATCGAATCGAGCCGAGCTTTGGCGGATGGTAATCGCATCGTTCAGACGAGTTCTGCCCTGCTATCGCGAGATAGCGAAGGCAGAACTCGTCGAGAGCAACCGATCGGCGGAACGGATTTCGTTATTGTCTTCATCCAAGACCCGGTGGCGGGCAAGATGTTCGTCCTCGATACGCGGACCAAATCGGTCCAGCAACTGTTGATTCCGACCACTGACGCACCTCCAAACCGTTTCTATCCCAGTGCGGAATCGCTCGGAAGCAAACAGATGGAGTCTTTCTTTGCGGAGGGATCGCGCCTGAAGCAGATTATCCCTGCAGAGAAGGAAGGAAATAGTCAGCCGATCGAGATAGTTTCCGAAAACTGGTACTCTCCCCAACTTCAAACAATGCTGATGCGCCGGGTTGTCGATCCGCGGCTGGGCCAGACCGACTACAGGCTCACGGAAATTCAACTCGGCGAGCCAGCAGCATCTCTTTTTACCGTACCCGACGAATACAAGTTCAAAGCGAAGCAATAACGTGTCTTTCGTCAACCCACTCCCGAGAGCAACGGCGTTAGCTTTGACGTTATGCATCGGTGCGTGGGCGCAACTTAACCAGAACTGCACCGTGTCGGTTCTGAATCGAAATGTCCAGGCGAATGCGGACGGAACATGGGTGCTGCCTAACGTTCCAGCGAATCTTGGCCAGGTAAAAGCGCGCGCGACGTGCGTGCAGAACGGCGTTACCACCTCCGGTGAATCCGCCTTCTTTACGTTGACCGCGAATACAGCGGCAAATCTTCCACCCATAATTCTTGGCAGCAGCAGTCAGATTCCGGTCTTCCTATCGGTAGCACCTACAACTCCCTCCCTCACCTCAGTAGGGCAGACGGTACAGCTTACTGTGACGGGCACTTATCCAGACGGCTCAACTCAGAATCTCACCGCGTCCAGCACCGGAACGAATTACACAACCAGCAATCCGGCGATTGCGACGATCAGTCCGAGCGGACTGGTCACCGCAATCTCTAGCGGCACGATCGTCATTCAGGCCAGCAACGACGGTGCCTCAGGAATCACCACAGCCATGGTGATGCTAGCAGGAGCGTCAAACGGCGGCATCTCGAACTCCTGGGCAATCGCGAACGGTTTGAATCCAAATGACCCTACTCTTCCGTTTCAGGATCCCGACCGCGATGGCCTCACCAATCTGCAGGAATACCAAAAGGGTACCGACCCGAATAAGGCGGATACCGACGGCGACGGACTTCTTGACGGCGATGAAGTCAGCAAGTACCGCACGAATCCATTGATCTCCGACACCGATGGTGACGGCATTCCAGATGGCGTAGAAATTACGACCGGCACTGACCCGCTCGACAAGAACAGCTACGACCTTAAAAAGGCTGTAGGAAGTTCAAGTGTCTCGTCAGCCTTTACACTCACTACTACCATCACTAATCAAAACCCGTCCATTCAACTGAGTTGGAAGGTAACACTCCTGGACGGCAAAACGGTGCTAGACCTAATTGCCGACCCGCGGACAAGTATCAGTTCGAGCAGCCTCTTGACATGCAACTTCAACTCCCAACGAGGCGTGGTGTTAGCCGGAAACAATGGAAGCTGCACTATCACGCTGAGTCAAAGCACACTGAGCGTGGCTATTGCTGGCACGGTAAACGGCTTTAGTCCAGCCCAAGTCTCGACGCTCTCGGTCCCTGGCTCGGTGGCCATTGACGTCGCGGGTAGCTTTGCATACATAGCCGCCGGAACAAACGGTCTTATTGTCGTCGACGTTACGGATCGGACAGCACCAAGAGTCCGCGGTACGCTGTCGGGCATTGGTAATGCGCAGGCGGTTCGCGCTTCAGGCCAGACCGTCTACATAGCGGACGCCAGCGGCTTTCTAAGAATTGTTTCAGCGATCAATCCGGATGCCCCTTCCCTCATCTCGTCCATCGCGATTTCTGGAACACCATCTGCGCTCGCCGTACATGGCGCTTCAGCAGTCATTGCGGCGCAAGCAGCGGGTATTTCGATCGTGAATGTTGCCAGTGCTACCGGCGCTTCCGTTTTGGGCAGACTTGCAACGCCAAGCTCCGCCATCGGCGTTGATTTCGACCAGTTTTCCGGCCTGGCCGCTATTGCTATGGGAACGTCCGGGCTACAGCTGGCTGATCTTTCAAGCCCATCAACGCCTAAGCTACTTGGATCTCTACCGGGCGGGGATGTGCGCCGCGTTGTGCTCAAACTGCCCGCCGCCCTCCTTGCAGATACGCAGCGCAGCGTGACTTCTGTAAACGTATCAAATCCCAATCAGCCGATTCTGTCGTCATCTCTGCCGGGAAGCCTCGGCGGAGTTCCGTCTGACATAGCGGCTTTCGGAAACACCGCGCTAACTGCCGATCTCACCTTCGGTCGCGCGATCCCGATTATCAGCATTTCCAGTCCGCTCACACCCACTTCTGTAGGATTCTGGGGTCTTCAGAGTCCCGGATTTAGCTCCAGCATCGCGGTGGACATTAGCTTTGCTTACCTCATTATCCCGGCGAACGGCTTGCTCCAAATTCTGAAGTATCAAAATATCACGGATACCCTGGGACTGCCGCCCGCTATTTCGATAACCTCGCCAAGCCCTAACCCTGCTCTCATTCAGGGACAAACGGTAACGTTCTCCGCGAATGCAACAGACGACATCGCGGTTGCATCAGTGAACTTCTTGGTAAACGGCCTCCCTGTTTTTTCCTCAACCTCAGCGCCGTATCAATTCAGCTACACCGTCCCATCCTCGCAGACGATGCTGACGTTCAGCGCCACAGCCGTCGACTACGGAAACAATTTCGGTGCTGCACCGAATGTCCCAGTGCAGGTGATTCCTGACCCTCTCACCAGCGTACGGGGCCGCGTTGTCGACGGCTCAGGGAGTCCGGTAAGCGGCGCAACGGTCAGTGCGCTGGGACAAACTGGAACAACGCTTTCAAATGGCACGTTTGGCTTACTCGGGCTGCCCACGATTAAGGGACAAATTGCGGTTCGAGTGCATGTCACGGTCAACGGTAATGTCCTCGGTGGACTTTCCGCGCTTTTCGCGGCCGTCCCAGGCGGAACCATTACAACCGGCGACATTTCCGTACGGCCGATCCCATCGATAACTTCTATCTCACCTAGATCGATGTTAGCCGGGACATCCACGACGGTAACGATTACAGGCGTCAACCTGGCCAACTCGACCTTCTCGTTCGGCGGTTCAACGCTGGCCATTGCCGCACTCGCAACCAATCAATTGGGTACCACTGCGACATTCACTCTAACTGTAAATGCCAATGCGTCAGGTCGCTTCACGTTAATAGGCACAAATCCAGCGGGATCTTCTGACCCTACGCAGGTTATCGGGTTCCTTTCCGGGGCTCCAACTAACACGATAAGCGTCCCGGGATCGAGCCCGACAGCCGATGCCGATGGGGACGGGTTGAGCAACGCTCAGGAAATTACGCTTGGCACCGATCCTCTCGGGGCGGACACTGACGCAGACGGCTGGCCAGACGGCCTGGAAGTAGCACTCGGCTCCGATCCGCTTATGTTCGGCAGCATTCCGAGCCCTAAGGTTCACTGGGTGTCGAGCTTCTTCTTTTCCATGCTGGACAATCTGAATCCCTCAGCGCGGATTCCTGGCTCGAAGCAATACATTTCGAGCCTGATATTCTCTATGCTGAATGCGCTGGACCCGTCCGCGGGAGTACCAGCAGGCAAGAACTACGTCTCCAGTAAGAGTATTTCGATGCTTAATGCTGTGAACCCGTCCGCGGGAATTCCAGGATCGAAGCAATATGTTTCCGGTCTGACATTCTCGATGCTGAACGCGCTTAATCCCTCCTCGGGTATCTCAGCGGGAAAGAATTATGTTTCGAGTAAAAGCATTTCGCTTCTCAATGCTCTGAATCCATCCGCTGGCATTCCAGGCTCCAAGCAGTATATCTCCGGTGTCACTTTTTCGATGCTTAGCGCGATTTCCCCCGCACCCACGAAGCCGTCGCTAAGCTTCGTCAGCGGCTTGCCGTTCTCGATATTTAATAGTTTCGGGGGAGCTACGCCCGGTTTCTTCTCGAGCACCTTCGCGAAGGAAGCGATTGCGTTGCGCGTCGCTCGACCGCCTCTTTTCCCGGAAAGTTCTCTAGGTTTGCTTGATAGTGACATGGACGGGGTTTCCGACGTTGATGAGCTCCACTTCGGCACCAATCCGTTCGACAGCGATTCCGATCACGACGGCTACCCGGACGGTCTTGAAATCGCCCTCGGCTCCGATCCTCTAGATCCAAAGAGCATTCCGAATCTGAGTCGTCCTACAGAAATAACTAGTCCAATCATTTCCATTGACAACCGTGGATTGCAAGCAATGAAACAAATCTGGACCCCAGTGGCAAACCTTAGGAGAATGAAATGAAGCTGATAAGAGCAACCAAATACCTGTTCCTGTACGCAGTACTGTCTAGCGCGGCCATTTGGGCGCAAACATTTCCGAGCGGGTCGACTGGCGCTGACGGAGCTTTGACGTTGACGACGCCAGGCGTCGTCAACTTCGATCCGAAGTCATTTCCGAAACCTCTGAATCCGTCAGGCGATGGGATTTACAACTTCACCAGTATCACCATCGGAGCTGGCGTCACGGTGAAGCTGAAGGGCGACGTGATTAACACGCCGGTAGTCTGGCTTTCCTCGACTCCTGTAAAGATCGATGGAACATTGGACCTTAGCGGACAAGACGGATTTAATTCGGCTAATACCACCCAAAGGGTAAATACGATTCCGGGTGCAGGAGGTTATGGCGGCGGTTACCCGGGCATAGGGCCAAATCCGGCCGGTGCTGGATTGGGACCGGCAGGAGGCATTGTGGGAACAGGTAATGGTTGCAATGCATATTCTCGTGCAGGTGGATTTACGGGGAATCAGTTTTTGGTGCCGCTGACGGGAGGTTCTGGTGGTGGTGGCAACTCGACACAGGCTGGAGGCGCAGGCGGAGGAGCCATCCTGATTGCAAGCGACGTTTCCATCTCTGGGGCCGGTGGAATTAACGCAAGTGGTGGATCGTATCCGAATTCAGCAAGCGGTTCTGGTGCGGGTGGTGGGATTCGCTTGGTTGCCCCAGTGGTCGCCCTTACCGGAGTTTTGAACGTAAAAGGCGGTGGCTATACTCCATGCAGTGGTGGTTACGCAAGCGATGGAATTGTGCGGGTGGAAGGCTTTCAGATCGGTCCCCTTACTGTACAAGGTCCTCTTTACACAGCAACGCCTTTCAATCTATTCCTGTCTCAGGCTGGCGCTTCGACCGTGAGTGTGGTCAAGGTGGGCGGTAATGCGGTCCCCCCATCGCCCACCGGCAGTTTCACGATGCCTGATGTGACAGTCAATTCAAGCGGCCCACTTGTTGTCGATATCCAGGCTGCAAACGTTCCACTCGGGACGGTTGTTACTCTGCAAGTGTTCTCGGAAAACGGCCCGGACCAAACAATTCAATCGACTGGTTTGGCTGGAACGCTGGCGTCCTCGACCGCGACCGCAACGATTCCTTCGTTACCACCCGGTTTTTCCAAAGGCTTCGTCAAAGCCACATTCTAACCACGAGCGGGTTACGCAATGACCATCTCCGAAGCCGATCAGTTACTGACGGGCAGTCTCGAAGAATTCCAGGCAGCGTCCTTTACCTTGTATGTTCGTGACCCCTACTGGCCGGATGAATACCGCCTGGTCAGCATGCCCGGTGTGACGGTGAAAGAGCCCATGTATGGCTTTGTTTCACCCCCGCGAAGCAGAAAAGTGGTGTGCGAAGGCGACCCTGAACTTTTCTGCGAGGACGCCCGTACCGCACACAGTTCGCAGTCCCAAGTTCCTCTGCAGAAAACCGTGCGAAAGCATCGTGAACTCTTCAACGATTTCGGTATGCGCGAGAAGGTGGGCGCGTATGCCCGCTTTTTCCTTCCGGCTCAGGACCGACCGTTAGGAATACTCTTTGCAAATTTCCCGCAAGTTACCACCTTCGGCGAGTCTCTGCAATCCCAGTTGCGCGAGTTGGCGTCCACACTTTCGTCCGCCGTTCCGGATCTGATTGCGGAGTTGGGAAAGGCGGGACGCCGGTTCCTTGGCAGAGGTCGTCAAGATCCTGCGTCCGAGTCACTCTTTAGTAAGAGCCTCAGGAATAGCTTTTTTAAAAGAACAGTTTCAAGACCTGCTTGAAGTGTGCATGAATGCGCTTCGTTTGGACCCAGATTGCGACACGGCGACGATTCACATCTTCAACAGGGCCAATTGCCGCTTGGAACTGTTTGCCTGCTTTGGCGCGATCGAACATAAGGAGCGCGCTCAGTCGCACGACGTTGCGTCCGGCGATGGCATCGTATCCTGGGTGACCATCCAGGAGCGCGCGATCCTGATCCACGATCTCGCTTCTTCTCCCTTTAAAGCGATTCACGTGGCCGTCAACGATGCGGTCCAAACCGAGGTGGCTGTTCCTCTTATCGCCCACGGCGAACTGCTGGGCGTCTTAAATCTAGAGGGCTCGGGAGCCCGGCAAGTTTTCTCCAGCGAGCGTTCGATCTCTATCCTGCGCAGCGAGCAACGCTGCCATGGCTTTTCATTCAGCGAGAAGCTTCGATCTTACACGCTCCCTCTTAGAAACTGCTGTGGAAGCAACCCATGCAAAGGAAGACGCGCCGGCCAAAGCGCTCTCCAAAGTTGCGGAAGTGCTGCGGAGCAACGCAGGGGCAGACTTTTGCGATGTCTGGCACTACAATTCTCACCTCAGCCGCTTCGATTCGACTGGGGCAAGCTACCCAGCCGGCAATCCAGCAATCCGCCAGGATGGCTGGAGCTACTTTCTTCAAAAACACAAAAGGCCTGTATGGATTAGCTCGGTGAATTCGCCCAACGAGTTTCGCGCTGAAATGTGGGACGGTTCTTCGTGGCAATCTGACCCGACCCTACAACAGTCCCCTGGTTCTGTAAACCCCAAACTTACAGAGCTTAAGCAGGTGGCGGAGCTCGGCTTGCCAATCTTGGTAGGTCAAGCCTGCGTCGGTGTTGCGTGGGTCAAGTTTCTTCGACCGGTTCCTCCGCCGAGCGAAGATCTGATGGTCGAACTTATTATGATGACAAGCCATGCCGGTCTGGTACTCCAGCTGGTCGAGAGGCAACAGGAGCGAATGCCGCACTACACGCTCAAACCTATCGGAGAGAAGCTGAAACCCTGGTTGGGAAGCGGGAAATTGGACTTCAGCCCACTGAACTTTCTTGAAGGTTACGTTGTCCACAGCTCCATTCATGCCGATGTCGGCGGCGATTTCCATGTTCTAAAGCAAGTGGATGACGCAACTGTCACCCTGGTGATCGGCGATGGAGAAGGACATGCCGTTCCGGGATTGGTCAATGCACTTCCGCTTATTAGTACGTGCGAACTTTTAGGAGGTGAATCAGGCTCTGCCCGTCACGGGATGGAGAAGCTGGTTCGGATCGCGGACAAACTGGGTTTAGGTGGCACTGCGATTTATACAGCCTTTACTCTGATCGACGGCACCGTTTATTTATCCGTCACATCGGCAGCCCACCCGCGCATGATCCGAATCCCTACGCAATTGCAAGCAAGCGCCCAGACATTGCCCCCGGATGCCAGTTCCTGGGCGGAAGGCCGCCCACTTGGAAAGCGCCTGAAATTACCAGTCGCGGAGCACCAGGAAGCGCTTCATACTGGCGACGTCCTAATTTTGTGTACCGATGGAATCAGCGAGGCTTTCGGGACTTTTTATGCCAGCCAAATGGCCCTGCTGGTTCAGAAATATGTCGAGCGGGCTCCAAAAGAGCCGACGTGCGAGGAAATAGCCAATTACCTGCTTTCGGAGGCCATTCACGCGACTCCGCAGAAAGCTTTGACCGACGATGCTACGGTTTGCGTGTTGAAAGTAATCGGACGGAAGGGCCGCTGAGGTGAGTCTCGCTCGAAGCGGCAGGTTCGGCGGCCACTTGCGAGTTTCGGAGTTCTCGTCGACGATCAGGGCTAGGGCACTTAATTAAAGAGTTTTTCTAGTCAACTCGCGATGCAGAAAAGCCTTAGCCAACTTCAACCGGTTTTCGATAGTACTCTCAGACATCTCCAGGAGATCCGCTATCTCGGCCACGCTCATCCCGCCGAAGAAGTGGAGCTGGATCGCCTGCTCCAATAGCGGCTTTGAAGCCGCGAGCCGGTCACAGACTTCGCTGACAGCAATTACCTCTTCTATGCCCAGGTTGCCCTGAGGCTGTGGCGGGTCAAGATCGTCCAAAGAAGCGTTTATTATGCCCCCACCTCGACGGTGTGCGGATTCTCGCGAAAACGATCACCGTTCTCCTCTGATCCCGATCACCATTCTTCTATGACCGATCAGCGAGGTCGGAGCGAAGCGACGCTGGCTTCCTGATTGTTGCGGAAAGTGATCGGAATCGCAACCCGATCCGGCGCGAAGCGGAGGCTGACTCGCCGCTCGCCGGGGAAGGGGGTCGGGGGAAGGGGCCGGCAGTTGAGGCCCCTTCCCTTCAGCCCGGCAGAGGCCCCGGAGCGGCTTCATCGCTCCGGTTGCTGTGTGGTGGATTCTTCCGCATCGAATCTCCTTTCAACTCGATCCGGTGCGCCCGGTGCACGATGCGGTCCAGTATCCCTTCCGCCACCGTCGAATCGCCGATCTGGCTATGCCACTTCGCCACCGGCATCTGCGACGTCAGCACCAGCGATCGCGCCTGACAACGGTCTTCGCAGATCTCCCAGAAGTCCCGCGCCTCGGCCTCGTTCAGCGGCGTCATCGCCCAGTCGTCCACCACCAGCACGTCGATTTTGCTCAGCCGCAGCAGCATGTTCCGCAAGCTCCCATCGGCACGCGCCAGCGCCAGATCGCGGAACAACGCCGCAGCCCGCATGTAGAGAGCCGAGTATCCATCGCGGCAGGCTTTCTGCGCCAGAGCGCACGCCAGATAACTCTTCCCCACGCCCGTCGGTCCGCACACGAAAACATTCTCATGCCGTTCCACCCACGCCGATTCCGCCGCCAGCGAACGCAACAACGTCTTATCCAACCCTCGCGCCGCCCGGTAATCAACGTCTTCCACACACGCATTGGCGCGCAGCTTCGCCCGCCTCAGACGCGCTTCGAACGCTTCGTTCTGGCGCCATGTAAACTGACGGTCCACCAGTAACGCCATCCGTTCTTCGAAGCTCAGCTCGGCGGCCTGTTCGCTCTTGGCCATCTCGCGCCAGGCCTGTGCCATTCCGTGCAGACGCATCGCTTCCAGTTTTTCCAGTGTCGGTTGATGAAGCATAGTTAGTCTCCTTTACTGGAAGTACTCCGGCCCGCGCAGGTTTTCATGTTCCGGCGATAGACGCAACGGCGGCGGCAGTTCCGAAGGCCTTTTATCGAGCCCGTTCTGCAGCATGCTCCGCACGCTCTTGTAACTCACCGCGCCGGTGAGCCACGGCGCGCTCGGCGGCATGTTCCATACGCTCCGGCGGAGTACTTCGCCGCCAGCCGGATGATGCCTAGGCACGCACGATACCCCATCTCGGGATGCGGCTTGCCGTGCAGAATGCGCTCGACTACCTGCGCCGTGTGCGGCCCCACTTTGCCTGCCCACTGAATCATCCGCGATGGCGGCCATTCCAGATGCGCCTGATGGCTCTTCGGACGATGCTCATTCTGGCAGATGCTCTTGTTGCGATCCCGTGAGCGCAGATGCGAAGCCACCCGCTTGCCGCGATGAAAGATCTCGACCGTGGCCGGAGTCGAGCGCACTTCCACTGCCTGGCCTGTCAACGTGTAAGGCACGCTGTACCAGTTACCGTCAAACGCCACGTGGTAATCGATGTTCACGCGCGCCTGTGCCCATTTGGCTCAGATCGTAACGGCACGCAGGCAGGGGATGTAATGCCGGCTTGTCGATCTTCGCGAACAGGCTGGCGCGGCTTTCATCCTTTCGTTTGCGGAACGGCCGGTTGTTGAGATAAATCAGTAGTCCCTGAATCGCTTCGTTGAGCTGAGCGACAGAGAAGAAGCGTCGCCGTCTGAGCCGCATCACGATCCATCTCTGCACCACCTGAACCGCCGATTCCACTTTCGCCTTATCCCGCGGCTTGCGGGGACGCGTGGGCATGACGGCCACCTTGTAATAAGTGGCGAACTCCTGATAGGTGGGGTTCACGTCCGGCTCATAAATGCAGGCGCGCGTGACGCCAGTCTTGGTGTTATCCGGGATCAGCAACTGTGGGCATCCGCCATAGAACTCAAGTGCATTCCTCTGCACTTTGAGCCAGTTGTTCATCTGCTGGTCCTCCACCGCTTCGGCATAGGTGTAACTGGAAACGCCCAGGGCTGAGACGAATAGCGCCGCTGCGCGGGTGCCACCATCGGATTGATGAAGGGGGATGGTAGCTCCGGCCCAGTCCAGAAACAGTTTCTCGCCAGGGCGGTGTTCCTGCCGCATGACAACGTCATGGCGCTTCTTCCAGGTTCGATAAAGCTTGCAGAACCGGCTGTAGGAATATCCGTCCGGATGCTGTTCGCGGTACTCCTCCCAGAGCAGTTCGATGGTGAGATCGCGATGCCGTCCGAGTTGCTCGCGCATGTGTGCGTAATCGGGTTCGGCACGCTGCGGCGGTTTGGCCGGTGTCTGGCCGGGTGGGAACAGGGCTTGTTCGAGACGGTCCTCATCCCATTCGATGCCGAGCGGCCAGTTCAGGCCGGCGGCTTTCATACGCGCCAAGTACTCGTGAACGGTGCTCTGGCTGGTGTTGATGCTGCGGGCGATCTGGCGCTGGCCGAGCCTTTGCTCGAAGTGCAGCCGCAGTATCTCTGTAATCTTCCTCATGGACTTTCGCTTTCCGGGCAACTTCGATCCGCTCTCCTCTGAGCCGATCTTCGCCGCCTGTAGGGTTAAGTCCAGCGCCGCCGTTTTCTTCGTTCTCCTTTCATTCCGATCACTGTTGTCCCATCCCGATCACCTCTGGCGTGGAACGCCGAAAAGTGATCGGGATCAGAGGAGAATCGTGATTGGCTTCACGGGAGAACGCTGATCGGCTTCCGGAGAGAATGAGTGATCGGAATCAGAGGAGAACGGTGATCGCCTTCGGAGAGAATCCGCACGGTGCGCGTTTCTCTTGCGAGCTTGATCGATAATGACTCTGCGCATGGCTCTCGAAGCCAAGAGGTAGAAATGTGCCCGATCCTGACAATTTAAGGCAGAGCCGCCGCGAAATAGTTTCAGGTAGACATCGTGAACCAGAGTGCCAGAACCGAGAGTAGAGCAAGGCGCCTCGCGGCTAAGCATTCTGCGTGCTCTCTCACGAAGGTGAGAGTAAACAAATTGAAAGAGGTCAGCTTCGGCGCGGGCGTCGCCAGTTCTGACCCGCGTGTCTGACGTCAACTACTTTTCCCACTCAACGACAACTATATTTCCCGACCGACGACAACTAGATTCGATGGAACCGCGAGGCACGCAAGGGCCAATGCGGTTCCGCTAAACTGATCTCGACCGGAGCAGAGGATAGGGCTCTCCAGGGATGGAACCTGAGCGCTGACTTCGGGGCCGAGACCGGACCGAGGGCGCTGGGCCCTCGGCAGGTTTTGACGTTGTGAACCGGGATCGGCATGAGGCGTTAAATCCCGGGGGGTTGGGGGCGGAGCCCCCATTTAAGAAGCGGTTTCCTCCTTTTCCTTTCCGTCTTCGGGCTGCTGTTTATTCTTGGCCTGCTCGATCCGGTAACTGGTGACGTTGAGTTCGAGGATGACGCTATGGTGGACCAGTCTGTCGATAGCGGCGGCGGTTGTCATCGGATCTTTGAAGATCGCCTCCCACTTGGAGAACGGCAGGTTGCTGCTGATCAGCACGCTGCCCCGCTCGTAACGTTCGGCCAGAAGGGTGAACAGCACCTCCATTTCTTCGCGGCTCTGTTGCACGTAGCCGAGATCGTCGATGACCAGCCCTTCGAAGCCCGCCAGTTTCTTGATCGCACGGCTGAGCTTGAGGTCGCGCTTGGCGATCAGCAGATCCTGCACCAACAGATTGCACGTGGTGAAGTGGATTCGGCGGCCTTTGCGGATCAGTTCCTGACCGAGCGCGACCAGAAGATGCGTCTTGCCGCTGCCTGGCGAGACAGAAACATAATGCCCATGAACCCGAGATTATAAAGATCCACTACCGATTCCATTCTCTGTACGGACAGACTCTTCGCGTTCAGCGAAGAGTGAAGTTTCCACGAGGAGAGTACCTCTTCTGCGAGTTGCCGGACGGGACCATCGGCGGGTTTCCCTCCTGGATCGCGGATGCGGGCAAGTGTGCGGATCTGGTTATAGGCGCACCACTCTGTTCAACAGCAGCACTGGCTGAGCTTCGGGCACTGCTCGACACCTTGCATTCGGATTCCCGACGCGGTAACGCATCACTGATAGAGGTGCGACGGAATGCCGCGAACGATACCCAAAAAGACGCCAGTAACGACGCAGATGAACCTGCTGTTTTGTAGCAGCGAACCGATGATATTGCCCCAGGACCGACAACAGGAACTCGCCACTGCTCTCGCCGATTTGTTGCTAAATGCGGCGACGGTCGAGCGAACAGAAGCAGCGGCGGGAGACCAAGCATGAATCCGAAGATTACGTCAGACCACCTCAAGCGGCGCGCAGTTGTTTACATTCGACAGTCGTCACCTGGGCAGGTAATCCACAACCAGGAGAGCCAGCGCCGGCAATACGGTCTTGCCGACTATGCACGCCAGCTTGGCTTTCAGCAGGTGGAGGTGATCGATGAGGATCTCGGCCGCTCCGGATCCGGTCAGGTAGATCGACCCGGATTCCAACATTTAGTCGCAGAGGTCTGCACCGGACAGGTCGGCGCAGTCCTTTGCATCGAAGCATCGCGCCTGGCGCGAAATGGGCGCGATTGGCATCATCTCATCGAGTTATGCGGCCTGGTTCGCGCCATCGTGATCGATCCGGATGGCGTCTACGATCCAGGCGTACTTAACGATCGGCTCCTGCTTGGTCTAAAGGGAACGATGAGCGAGTTCGAGTTAAACCTGCTTCGGCAGCGGTCGCTGGAGGCTATTCGTCAGAAAGCCCGCCGCGGCGAGTTGCAGTTCCGGTTGCCGATCGGATTTCGATGGACCGTAAATGGGAAGGTTGAAATCGATCCCGACCGCCGCGTGCAAGAATCCATCCACCTTGTATTCGCAAAGCTGACTGAACTCGGGAGCGCCCGGCAGGTACTGTTGTGGTTTCGCGGAGAAAAGATCAACCTGCCCTCGTTGGTCGTGGAGGCGCCGGGACACGATGTCCTCTGGAAGCCGCCGGTCTACAACTCGATCTGGCACATGTTGAGGAACCCGATGTACGCCGGTGCTTATGCGTTCGGTAAGACTGAGTCTAGAACCAAGGTGATCGACGGTCGCGCGAGAAAGACCGAAGGACACTTCAAACCGTTCGAAACCTGGATGGTCTTGATTCGCGACCATCATCCCGGGTACATTTCATGGGAGCAGTTTGAACGGAATCAATCGATGCTGGCCGATAACGCGCACATGAAATCGCGTATGGAACCAAAAGCCGGCCGCGGAGGCCGGAGCTTGTTGGCCGGACTACTACGTTGCCGCCGTTGCGGAAGAATGCTCCACGTTGCCTATAGCGGCTCTCATGGCGAAGTGCCACGGTATCATTGCCGCGGAGCACACATCAATCACGGCGAGGCATGGTGCATTTCATTCGGCGGCTTACGTCCCGACCGGGCGATCGCCGCAGAGATCTTGAAAGCCGTGGAAGGCAACGCTATTCAGGCCGCTTTAGAAGCCGCCGGGCGTGTTGTCGAACAGCAGCGCCAGCGGCACAGCGCGCTTTCGCTGGAACTGGAGCAAGCGCAATATGAGGTACGTCTGGCAGCTCGTCGTTACGAAGCGGTCGATCCGGACAATCGTCTGGTGGCTGCTGAGCTGGAGGCGCGCTGGAATGCCGCCCTTAGATCCGCAGGAGAAGCGGAACAACGGTTGCGCCAGAATGAGCTTCCCGACAAGGTCGTACGGATACCGGCCAAAGAAACTTTGCTTAGTTTGGCCCAAGACCTTCCTGCCGTTTGGAACTCGCCGTCAACGGACATGCGATTGAAACAACGAGTCGTTCGCATTCTGATCGAGGAGATTATCGCGGATGTGGATGACGCCAGCACCGAGATCGTTTTGCTCATTCACTGGAGCGGCGGCCGGCATTCGGAGCTTCGCATGAAAAAGAACCAGACCGGGCAGCACAGCCGTTGCACCAGCCTCGAAGCGGTAGAGATCCTTCGCCGCATGGCGGGCCGGTTTCCGGATGAGCGGATCGCCGCTACCCTAAACCGGCTCGGATTTCGGACCGGTCCAGGAAATACCTGGAACGAAGGCCGGATCCGATCTCTCCGCAGCTATCATCAGTTGCCGGCCTATGACGCGACAGGATGCAACCGTAAGACACTCACCCTGGAACAAGCGTCCGAGCGGTTACAAGTAAGTCACAAGGTAGTCCGGCGTCTGATCGAATCGGGAAAGATCTCAGCCAACCAGATCGTACCGTGGGCTCCGTGGGAAATCTCCGCAGAGGCGATGGAATGTGAGGAAGTATTACAGGAAGTAAGGCGGGTAAAACGAGGAACGCGCATGAAAACGCCTTTGCCGCAGGCGGAACTGCCGATATTTCAGGAGATCTAGTGCCCGTCGGCTTTCAATCAGAAAGTCGAGTACTCTTGTTTTCAACGACGTAGCAAGGAGGTGCAGAATGTCGCAGGATCGGGATTTCCGAACGTCAGGATATTCTCCTTGCGGTCCAGAAAATCGCCTTCCATCAACGTACGCATGTGCCGGCTGACTTTCGCGGGCAGTCGTTTGAAGTCGAAGTTTTCTGTCGTCTTCTCAAGGGGAAGTTTGGATTCACGCAGAAACCGCATGGTTCGATTTTCCCGGCGCTCCTGGCATTCACGGTCCACCAGTTCGAGCAGGTAGCGCTCATAGCTGAGTGTTTCGCGCTCCGCCCGCCGCGCTACTTCCTCAAAGCACTCTCGCACCGCCGGCAACCGCAGCTCGCGCAAACCGTCGGTTAGATCCACCTTTATGTTTCGAGTCTCGGTCACTGCACTACCTCCGTCGCCGCACGGAATAACTCATCGAAGCTGGCCAGCGAAACCTCCGCAACGTTCACGTCCGTGGCTGAAGGCAGAACCTCCGCTTCTTGGAGCATGCCTGCGACTCCGTCGGCAGTTACCTCTTCGGTGCGCTCCAGCAGAATGCGCAGAGCCGCATCCACTCGCGACTCGCCTTCGGTGGCCGCCAAGTACAGAATCGCTAAGTACTGCCGGTTTCCACTGCTCGGGGCCGATTGCCGGAGGGCGTAATAAGCCATCCGGAACCGGCTTGTTGGGAACAGATCCTCCTTGTACCGATAGTTTTCGAACGCTCCCGGCTTCCGCACCAGCCAATCGATAATGTGCCGGTAATCCACCCGGTGTTTGCCACGGCCGCGCAGCCGCGGTAACTCGTCCACTTTCCGGCTGGCGTACCAGATCGCCACGGTTTCGGCGGTGACCCGAACCTCGACACGCTCGCCGATCAGCCGGCTGCTTACCGAGTAGTTGTTGTTTCCTACCGAGATCAGACTGCCGGAATCCACCCGCACCATGGATCGTTTTACGCTATCGAGCCGCCCTTCCGGCAAAGCCCGAAGCGCTTTCATCTCCTCAATCAAACGCGGCCTCCTTCCCGCGTTCAACTGATCCTGGATCCTCTTCAGGAAGAGCCGGTACTGTTCCACGCTGGCGAAGTCGCGGCTGCCGCGAAGCAGCAGCGATTGTTCGATGGCGCGCTTGAATCGATAATGGCGCTGCTCGATGTCGCCATTCTCATTCGCTCTCCCGGCCTGAATCTTCTGCCCATTCATTCCGTAGTGCTTCAACAGCGCGTCGTACCTCCTTGTAAACTCATCCTGATCGCTGAGATTATTCACCGCTGCCGTGAGCCGGTCCGTCCGATGGTCGCGCGGTACTCCGCCCAGTTCCCACAACGCGTTCTGCACTCCTTCGCTCAGCGCTTCAAAGCTTTCGGAATGGCAGATCGTGAATGCTTCCCAGTTTGAGTACGTCAGAACGAAGTGATAGGTCAGATGCGGAAAACTCTGCCGGTTAATCGTCACGCCCAGACTCGTCATATGCGTGAAATCGGATTGGCACAACCGGCCAGGCTCGTGGACCTGCGCGAAGAACACCTCGCGCGCGGGTCCTTCTGTCGCACGCCATTCTTTGAACTTGCGTTGCAGCGTTCGTAGCTGCCCATCGCTAAACTTGCCCGGGTACCGGCGCTGCATCTCCTCAAACAACGTCTTCGCTTCCAATCCTGGGTTGAACTCCTTTTCCGCCTTCACCTCATCCCATACCTCGGCAAACGGGTCGGGCCTCGTCCGCCATGCCCGATTCCGCCGATCCTCACCCGGCATTTTTCCCGATTGCAGATACTTGCGGGCAGTTTTCGGGTCCATGCCCGCTTTCGCCGCCGCGATGTCCTTCGTTTCTTCCGTTTTCGACAATCTCTTTAACCTCCTCACCTGGCTGTCTGTGACCATCCATCCTGATCGTCACAGCAATGCCGTTGGGCGGGAATTTTAATTGTCGTTACGCGGGAGTTTTAATTGTCGCCAATCACCCGCGCTAGAAGTTGTGTGAGATCGGGCGATTCCAGCACCCGCAAAGGTTAACATACCAAACCGAGGTGTAGTAGCGGCTTGTATCCTTGGAGACCAATACCGCAGCAAACAACAATGGTCTCCAACGATTTAAGGTTTACAGACGTAAGCCAAGTAGTTGGGAAGGCAGTTAATGGAGCCAGTGTCAGAGGTGGCGATGTTGTTTGCTGACTTGCCGACCACGTTTGCACACGGCAAGGGTTGAGGTTGAATACCTCCGGCGTAAACGCATACCCCAAACGTTCGCACCGCAGGCCCGATATCGCCTTTGTCTCCTTTGTCTCCTTTTGCCCCATTCGTTCCGTTTATTCCGTTGGTTCCATTAGTTCCATTGGTTCCGGGATTACCCTTCGGACCGATCAACTGAGCAGTTGCTTGCCGAGTGCCGTCGGGAAAGATGACCCCCGTACCCGATCCTGACAATCTGATATTGCCGTTGACATCGAGTCGATCTGCCGGGTTGGCTGTTCCGATACCGAAATTCCCTCCGGTGTCCAGCACCACCTCCGTTGCTTCCGAAATCAATCCCGTCCTGTAGCTGTTGACGATGTGAAGTTTGCTGTCCCAGGGACGAAAACCGAAGTGAGCGGACCCAACTCCACCTTGCCAAAGGGCGAGACTGGTGGAAACGCCCGCTGGCTGCACAAGTGAAATTGTGCCCCCAAGGAAGTTAGCATCCAACCCGCCTCTAGGACCAATAGATGCCTTACCATTTACATCCAGGGACATCGAAGGCGAGGATGTACCGATCCCGACACTGCCGTTCGCTTCAAAGACCGATGAGTTGCCGACGGACGTTCCGCTTTGAAATTTCGCCAAAGATCCAGGCGTGCCACTTCCTGAGATCTGCTGCCCGTTTAAACTGGACGTTACTGGTCCTAGCCCTATGATCAACAGCGTTGCTCTTTTTAACCACCGCATGGAAATGCTCCTTATTGGACGAGAATTGGATTTCCCGTGCACTGAACTGGCCCGAGAAAGTTATTCAAGAACTTACGGACTGTTATAAATAGAAGCGCATTTTTTCCTTAAATCCCGTAAGACTTATTTCACGCTCTTAGCGCTGTCTACCGGCGTCTCTTTTCGCAACATGCCGTTCTGCTTTTTGTCTAACTCCCCTCGAAAACTCTGTATTTTGCGCTCAAAATCCGCGCGAACTCCTACTTCCGCGTTTCCTTTGGGAAGCGGATTCGAGTCCAGGGCTTTTTGACCAGTCCGAATTGCGTTTTCGAGATCACCAACTCCGTGATAAGCATCTGCCAAGGTACTGAGGAAAACCAAACTCGGCTCTCTCACTCTTGCAACAGCCCGCTTCGAGTAAGCCAGAGCAATTCGCGGTTCCCTCAACTCCGGCACGCTGACTTCATTAAGAAACGAGGAGTAATTGTTCAAATCATCGGCACTGGCGTTCGGACGGTCAGCAAAATCACGAAAAAGAGCAAGGCCTTCCGAAGCCGCAGCCTTGGCTTCTTGAGGGCGTCCTGATTTAATGAGAACGGCCCCTAGCCGAATCAAGGAAACCGCAAGCGTTGCCTTCGGCCGTATGTCGGCAGCGTCGACCGCGATCATTCCTCGCACCAAAGCGATGCTTTTTTCGTAGTTCAGGATGGCTTTGGAATGTTGATCGATTGCGTCCCAACTGAGGCCGAGGATCGTATAGGCGCCGGCCAGATTCCTTGAGAAGCCATTGTTGGTAGGATCATCCGACAGAAGCTTTTGGAATTCTGAAGCCGATCGTTCCAGCATTGGGATGGCTTCCGTAACGCGCTTGTCGATACGGAGCGCATTGGCCGTCTGTCCATAAGCAGCGGCCAGAGCGGCTCGTTGTGCCCGGTTCGCGGGCTGCAGCGAAACCAATTCCTGCGAAAAACGAATAGCTGTTTCACAGTTGGAAAGCGCATTTTTATGATCGCCAATCGATAAGAGAAAGTTACATAACCTTGCGTGACCTCGTTGCAAACCGCCCTGAACCTCGACGGATCGGTCGCCAGCCTGGGAGAGTTTCGACAAAATTTCGATCCCTTCTCTGTACTGGGCGATGGCATTTTTGCCATTGCCCCTTGTGAACCATCCGTCGGCAAGCTGGAGGCGGGAAAGTCCCAAACCCCTGAGCAGTTGGCGATCCTCCGGATGCTCCCGAACCAACGCTTGCCAAATCCCAAGAGCCTTTTCATAGCTCGCTGCGGCCTTCTCATATTCACCTAAATTCGACCCGTAGACGTTCCCTTGAATTCCAGCGAGCCGCTCGTACGCACTAGCAAGTTCCACGCGTAGAGCTTTGTCGCGACCGCTGTCCCGGGAAAGCTTGTCAAGATATTCGAGTCCTTTGGCCACGACCAATCGCCGCGCTTCGGTCGCCCCTTTGACATTTGCGATTGCGGCGTCGAATTCAAACAGGAAAGACGTAGCGAGTTGCCGAACTTCACCGAAGCGGCGTTGAGCAACACGCGCTTGCAGCATTGTGGCGGCAATTCCACCGACAAGAGTAATGAGAAGCAAGGCGGCAAAGACAACCGAGTTGCGGTTGCGCTTCAAGAACTTGGTCGCCTTATACCGGATGCCTGGCGGCCCTTCCGGCAACGGGCGGTTCTCAAGATAGAGCCTAATGTACGATGCGAGTTGTTCAACCGAGCTATAGCGCTCGAGACGCTCTTTTCGCAAAGATTTAAGAATCACTGTGTCAAGGTCGCCAGCAAGCCTTGTATCGTGAAAACTGGGCCGCATCGGTTGCGTTTCAAGAATCGCGCGAGGAGCGGCTGCGGCGGAAGTACCCTGTGGTATTTCAATCGGCCGCCGCCCGGTTAGCAGTTGATAAAGAACCACTCCCAACGAATAAATGTCAGACGAAGGAAGATCGGCATCGGGGCTTCCCGAAAGTTGCTCGGGACTTGCATAGAGCAACGTCATGAGCTCCAACCCTTGCACCGTCAGGGCTTCTTCCGTTCCGGCATCGAGGACCTTTGCAATACCGAAGTCAATCAGCCTCGGTGTACCTGTTTTGTCTACTAGAATGTTTGCAGGTTTGAGGTCTCGATGAACAATCTTGCTGTTATGAGCAAGAGAGACGGCTTGACAGACTTGAAGGAACAAACGCAGCTTCTCCGGTATAGAGAGATTGTGTTCTCGGCAGTAAATGTCGATGTGAGAGCCATCGACGTATTCCATGACGAAATAGGCAACGCCGTTTTCCGACCCGGCGTCGATAATCTTTGCGATGTTCGGTGTATCGAGTTGACCGAGTATCCTCCACTCCTGCCGAAAACGTGCCTCATCGCTTGCGGCTGAATGAAATCCGCTGAGCACCTTAATCGCAACTTGCTTCTCGAAAGATCCGTCCGCACGTTCGCCACGGTACACAATTGCCATACCGCCTCGGCCCAACTCGCCAAGAAGTTTGTAAGGACCGATGTGTCTGTCGGGATCGAGCGGTGTAGCAAGGAGGGCTTCCCGCACCGCCGGCAACTCCAGCGCAGGCGTCGGCAGAAAGTCATCGCGGTGATTATGTAGTAAGCCGTTCAGTTCCTCTCGTAAGACGAGGTCGGTCCCACAAAAATCATCGAGGTACGCTGGCCGTTTCTCAGTCGATAAAGCCAACGCGCATGCGAACGCTTCTTCCAAACGGCTCTCGTTGTCCTTCGGCATATAAGATTCTTCCTCTGGGCCGCGCGCCAGCGGCAAAGCACCAGAACAGTTTAAAGCTTTGCTGCTTCGGGTGGCCACTTTCGGGGCTGGAAGTTCTCGTCGACGATGAGCGCCTTTGTCCCTGGGGGGAGAACCTGTAAAGTCTTGAGGAACTCAATGACGGAGTTGCGGTCGTAGTCTTTAAGGCTGGTGAATCGCTTTCGGCTTTCGATTGCCTCGCCCGCGTGCGCTAGCACCGATTGTCTAAGCGTTGTATAAAGTCCATGGTGAAAGTACGGCGGCTCGTTCGCGCAACCCCACAGGCGCTTCGTCAGGAATTTTCGGTTGCCTTTACCGAAATTGACCGACCATGTCCCGAAGTTCATGTCAAGCGGCTCGACGTTCATGTCGTCCGGGCCTGACGTGACGTCGTGCAGTTTCATATCTGTATACGCGGGCACCCACACTACGCCCGGCGACGCTATTTCTGGTTTAAGACGGGGCTGAGGCAAGCGGTCACTCGTAAGATCGATGCGCATTTCCGGCGCATCGCCCATTCGCAAGTTGCTCGAGGGGTTGTAAGGGCCGGGTTCCGCAAAGATCCAGCCGCGCTTATCGAGCGGCAGCTTCGGCGTGTGGCACTGCGCACACCCAATGCTCTCAAACAGGCGTTCCCCATTCCAAACCGCCGATTCGATCTCTGGTTTGGTGGAGATCACACGTCCCGGAACCTGAAGCGATGCTTGCCAGAGAGTCACAGCAGTGATATCCGCGCGCGTTAGTTCATTCACCACACCGTCGCCATCCTGATCGACCCCAAGCCCGAAACGCTCGGTGCTTTGCATGCCGTGATGCTGGTTGAAAGAATTATTCGTAAACTCCCGTAAGGAGATAACGTTGCCTGCCTGATGCCAGGGGCGAAGGATTAGGCTAGGCGGGTCCTGTGTAGTGGCGGTGAGCAGGCTCAGGCGCGAAATGCCGGAGACTTTTGAGACATCCCACATGCCGTCTTTCTTGCGGGTGAGTTCGCCGAACGAAATCCCTTTCGAGCGTAGCGGCTTCGTTTCGCCCAGTGCAAGGCTGTCCCGGATGAGCTGCAGATCGGAAGTGATCTGGCGTGCCAGCATCTCCAGGTACCCTGCGCCAAACATTCCCGTGGTGGAGCGGGAATTAGCGAATGTTTGCAGGTTCAGGTCGGACGAGGCTTCGTCTCGTGAGCCGCGGGTGGATACGTTGTCTGCGTGGTCGAGTGTGGCGAAGTCGAGGCGCTGTCCAAGAACAAATACGTTCGTGGCGAGATCGCCGCCCCCACCCGGTATTCCGTAAGGCGCGTTGTGGCAACCGGCGCATGAGTTGGCATCCGGCCCGGAAAGCCGGTTGAAGCTGCGGTTCCCGGTAAGGGGCTTCGAGGGATCGCTCAAGCCCCTGCCATTTCCTTTTGTCAAAGGCCGCCCGGCACCATCTTCCGACGTCCAATTGGCGCAGAATACCTTTTGGCCGTGGTGAAGCAGGCTCTCTAAGGAGATGCGAAATTCTTCGTCATCCGCAAGTTGATGATCGAGCGCCCGCTCCGAACCCAATTGAGCGAATGCCAGCGTACCCCAGACGAGGATCAGTACGGCGCGGTCCATCCGTTACCAGATGGCGCGTGCGATGACACGCGCTGTTCCGAGCGGGAGTGTCACGTTCGTAGTCGCATTTGAGACGGCAAGTGTCCCGGTCAGATTCACTGTTGTCGTGATATCCGTGCCTGTGTCGGTAGTGAGGAACAGGGTCACAGGAGTATTGACCGGAATATTGTTCGCTTGCAGTACGATCGGGACCGGGCTTGTGGAATTGATCAGGACATCGGGGGTGGCATAGTCGAATTGCGGAGTAGCAGGTACCGCGACACCATTGATCGTCACCAGACGAAGGAAAGGCTGGTTCGGTGGCGCGGGAGCGTCGACTAGAGCATTGCTCGTAGCGACGGGAACAGACGCAATCCCATTGATTGTTCGGCTATCGATTCTGATTCGCCCCTCGGCTGCTCTGCCAAACTCGGGCATGCTCCCCCCTCGCGCGATCAAGTGAGTTGCACACCCCGCGATCACAGGTGCTTGAATGTGAATCGCACCTCCCGCGCCACTACCCGAGTCCTGGCCATACTGAATGATTAACCCTGCATCGCCACCTTCCGCCGCTATATTGTAATTTCCGCTGCATCCTTGGGCTGCATTCTGGGCCGACAGGCCCGTGCCAAAAACAATTGAAACGGAGCTCGACAGCCGGAAAGCACCTCCGCCGGCTCCTCCTCCGCCGCCACCCGTGTTATTAGCCACGCGGCTGCCGCTTCCGCCGCTTCCGCCGACAAGTGGCTGCACCAAATCCGTGCCGTAGGGCAGCGCCGCTGTTTGCGCGGAACACCAGCTTGGCACACCAGGAACCGTATAAGCGCCGGGACACCCTCCGTAATTTTGTGCATTCCCTAGATCCGCCCCACCAGGTCCCAAGCCCTTTGTTGGCGGCGTGCCGCCATTTCTAGCACCGATTCCACCCGGATAGCCACCCGGCCCGGGAATGCTGATCCGGCGCACTGAATCGTTATTTGTCGGGGGATGCCCCGCATCTCCGTTGAAATTGAGGCTTCCGCTAATTGCCACTGCGCCGCTTGCAAGAAAAATGACGGGGCCCGGTCGCTTCATTCGATTTGCGCGAAACTGCACAGTGATTCCGCCGCTAATGGTTATAGTAGTGAAGTGGTAGATATTGTCCGCGTCCGCATCCAGATTCAGTGCGATCGGATCGAATATCAGCACGCCCGCGCTTACCCCGGGCGTGTTTGCGCCTAAATTGAGCGCCCCGTCCGAGCCGTTTGATCCGCTGCCGCTCCAAACTTGTGCTGTCGCCGTTACCGCCAGAACCATTGTAAGAACTAAACTTTTCATTGCCTTACCTCCTGAGTTTTGAGAACTGCTTCCACTGCTCGACTGCCGGTGAGAATCACTTTTGCGCTTTCGGGGCCGCGCCAAATGGTCGTACCTTCCATCCATCCGGCAATCCCTTTCAGACTGACCACTCCGTCCACACCGGTGACCATCGATTCCGAGTGCGACAGCACCTCCGAGGGCACGGGGCGCAAACTCTGCCCCTCCGCTGCATATGTCCATTCGATCTCCGGCGCGCGCACAGTCGCGTAGTATTCTATCTGTACCGTGTGCGGACCCGCTGCCAATCTCACCTTGTTTTCACGCAAGGTTGAGGCAATGGAACCACCGGGAACAATCAAGACCTCCTCCTTATCGATCGTGAGCCTCGCGCCTTCATGACTGCGTATCGCAAACCGGTAAATCCCGTCCTGTGCAATCGTGACCTGCCCGCTAAACCGGATAGAAAAATCGGGGGAGAACCGAGTACCGAACGGGTCCGGTCCGAAAATGCCGTCCGGATTCCGGAACGCTACCGCGCTTACATCGGTCACGGTATCTGGCCGTCGTCCTTCCAACTGCGGCATTTCCGTGAGCGCCCGGTTGGAATCGAATACTTCCGCCAACAGGCCCGGCTTCGTAACTGTCACAGTCGCATTCTGGGGAACAGGTCTCTCACCGTCGATGACCCGAATCGAATAGTCCTGCACGCCCGGTGAATCGATTGCGAGTACCCGATCGAATGCGGCAAGCGCCTTTCCCTCTTTACTCCTTGGAACCGCGCGCACCTGCAAAGAAAGCACTCCTTCCGGGATCACGAACATGGTCTCGTAAGGCGGCTCGCGTACCTCGCCCAGCGATGCGCCATCGAGCAGGAACTCCACCGAGGCCATGTCCGACAATGCCTTCGCGCCGCCATATCGCGCCCACACCGCTTGTCCGGTGACATATCTCTCTAGCGCGATGCTTCGGGTATGCCGGCCGACAGAAAGCGCCGCAGCCGGGTCAACCAAGGGAACCGCTTTCGAAACGGACGAGAAGGAAGCGGAGGGGTCGTTCAGCACGGTGACAAGCGTAAATACTTCAGATTGACCGATGCCCAATGCTGGCGCTGGTCCATTCCGCAGGGAGACCAGGGCACTGCTGACTTCATTGAAGCCATCGGGTAGCACCGCACCCGGCGCCGACCCGTTGCGAAGCGATACCAATGCACTGCTCACCTCATTCAATCCGTCCGGCAGAAAAGCGGACGGCGCCGGTCCGTTGCGCAGAGAAACGAGTGCGCTACTCACCTCATTGAAACCATCCGGAAGCACGGAGCCGGGCGGAGGGCCATTCAAAACTGAAATCAGTGCGCTGCTGATTTCGTTGAAGCCGCTGGGGAGCACCGCGCCAGTCGGCGGCCCGTTCCGCACGGAAATCAAAGCACTGCTCGCCTCATTAAAGCCCGCCGGGAGCACTGCGCTGGGGGGCGGGCCGTTTCGCAAAGAGATCAGCGCGCTCATGGCTGTCCGCTGACCGGGGAGCAAGTTACCCACACAAGGGTCGGTCTTGGCAAGATACTCATCAAAGTTCGAAATTCCATCGCCATCCGGGTCCAGATCGTCATCCGCGGAGTTTACGTTCAGGCAACCGTTCAACGCCTCGTAATCGTCCGGAAGCCCGTCCCAATCCGCGTCGGGAAAGTAAATCATCGACCCCACATTCGTGATCCCATTCGGGACGGCTGTGGCCCAGCCCGAACGTCCTCGCAGCACCACTCCGCCCGGCCCCGCAACTTCACCATACGCGCGAAATCGGCCTAGCGCGGCGGGAACGCCGGTGATGGAGTAGCTGCCGTCCGCGGCCGATTGCCCGTAGAACTCGCTCACCACGCTCATTCGTGCATTCGGCACAGCCGCGCCCTGACGGTCCACCCCTGTACCCGTAACCGTGGTCAGCGCTCCGACAACAAGGTTGTAGCCCACGTCGGAAGAAATACCAACGTTGCCGCCGAAGTCGATCGCCCGAGCTTGAATTGTCAGAGAAGTAATGCCCTTGGGTACAGGCAGGTTGATGATGTAAGGAGCACTAACCGCCGTGCCCACCACCTGCCCGTTTACCAGCAATTGAACCGTGGCCACGGCGATATCGTCAGTGGCCTGAATAGTAACTGGAACGGCAGTTCGACCGACAAGCGAGCTGCCCGGAGTTGGCGTGAAAATGCTGACTTGCGGAGCAATTCCGTTGTTATCCACAACCGAGCGGTATTGGCCAATACTAAGATAGCCGCCGGAAAGGAGATATACGAAGGACGCGTCCGCCTTCACGCCCGTGCCCGTGGCGTCGCCCGGAAAAGCGAACCGAAAACGCGCGACGGGAGTCTGAGGTGTGCTGACATCGATCACCGGCGTATCGTTCACAAAAAAAATGTCGGCGCCGAATGCATAGTCGCCGGCGAGCGCAATATCGAAGAGAAACCCGCCAAACTGGGGTGCTATCGACGTGGTGACTCTCGGGTTGTTGGGGTCTGCGATATCAACCGCGGTAAAGCTGCGGGTGTAATCCGCCAGGAAAGCCACAGAACCGCGGAGCAAGACATCCTTCACTACTCCGCCGGGAAGCAGACCCAACTGTTTGGGTGATGCGGCATTGCTGATATCGATCAGCCGGAGACCCGCTGAATCGAGAGCCAAGGCCGCGACTTGCCGCGTGGCATCCGCGTCCACGCCTACCACGGCAGTACCGACATCCGTCGTGGACCGGAGCACCGGGTTTGCGGGATCGTCCAGGTCGTAGATCAACAAGCCGCTAATGCCGTCAGCCAGATAAAGCCTCGTCCCATTTGTGATGGATACATCCTGAGCGATACCTGGTGTGCTGACGACGCGCACAAGCTGAGGATTCGCTGGACTGGCGATGTCGATGACTGCAAATCCGACCGCCCCCGCTGGAGCGTACGCGTAGTTGCCGCTTACCTTCACATCGAGGAAGTCTGCCCCCTGGACATCTAAGGTTTTGAGCACCACCGGGTTCGCGCGGTCCAGGATGTCGACGGTCCGGAACTGCGACCCGCCCACTACATAGGCGTAACGGCCGACAACATCGAGCGCATTGGACCCCGGAATACTCAACTGCGATTTGACGGTTGGATTGAAGTTGTCCACGCGGATAGGTACCGTCGTCCGGAAAGAGCCATTGGCAACCGTCACCATACACATACCGGGCTGGCCTGCGAAGATTTCACCGTCGCGCGCGCCGAAATTGCAGATAGTCAGGTCGCTCGAGGAATAACGGGTACCCCGTGAAAATGAGGAGAGGTCGAGCTTGCTGTTGTCCTTCAGCACGCCGGTGACGCGAAGCTGAATGCTGGCTTGAGGCGAGAGCGTGTTGACGATCAGAGATGCGGTCGGCGGGGTGACTTCGATGTGGTCGAGAGCGGTGGCGAGAGATCCGCTGTTTGGGTCGAGCGGATTGCTGCCAAGTTGGATTTCAAGGCCGTCGGGGATGCCGTCGCCGTCGGTGTCGGCAAGTAAAGGATTAGTGCCACGAAGTACTTCTTCGCCGTCCTTTAGACCGTCGCCGTCGGTGTCGGGGTTGCGAGGATCGGTGCCGCGTTGGAACTCTTCAAGGTTGGTGAGCCCATCGCGATCCAGATCGGCGGAAGCGTCGGAAGGATCGTTAGGATTTAGTCCATTCGACAATTCGTAGTCGTCGGGAAGCCCATCCGAGTCGGAATCACCGCCACGTCGAACCATTACGTCCAGGATATTTGTTATGCCTTGAAAAGTTACTCCAAGCATTGCCCGACCGCTCCCTATAGCCTGGACGAGGCCATTGCTATCCACGACTGCAATGTTAAAATTCGATGTTCGGTAGTCTACTCCAGAAAGAGCGGGCGTCACATTCCTCGTCGAACCAGAACCAAAGGTCGCGGTCACGGAAATCTGAATATATGCAGTTGAACCAGAAAAGACTAGCGCTTGAGGCGAGACACTCAAAGACCTGGGTTGATCCGTTCTTAGGACAAACGAGCTTGATGTTACGTTTAAGCCTTGGTTTGCACGAAGGTCGAGAATATCGCTCAGCAGCGCGGCAAATGATGTTTCTTGACATCCCAACCGAGCCCGGACCTGCCCTATGCCAGTCGGCACGTTGGGAAGTGACCAGCTTCCATCAGGTTTTATCCGAGTGGAGCGATTGAGGATCGACACTGTACATTCATTACTTGGAACCGATTGGCAGGCTGCAACGATTTCCGCACAATGAAAGCCTAAAAGTAATCCAATTAACCGCAACATTTACAGACCCGAGCTTGAGCGTCTGGATAAAAAAACCCTCCGAATTTGCGGATGGCCGAGTAGTAAGTGTCTGCCCAGTACAAACAGTTCACTAACTCGTTCGCGTTTAGACCTGCACTGTTGCAAACGTTCTTCGCATCTGTCAGAAATGCGTCATCACAGATCTGCCGGTTCGTTTCGACGTTTCCAGCCATACACGTTGTGTAACAGATGTCGTGGGTATCACATGGCCCAAAACCAGGAGGAAGGGGACTCGGTATCGAAAAGGCGGTGCCCTTATAACCAGCGGGATTATCGCGGCTTCCGTAAGAGATCCCAGGCAAAATCAGACCTTGAAGCCCGCTCAACGCACGCCCGATCGCGGGATTAGAGCAGCCGTTGGAACTCTCCGGCGGAATGATTGCCACCCGATTTATACCAAGAATCCAGATACTCGGGTTTTCCTATCGCCGCAGTTTTCTGGTACGGAAGAAAATTACCCCCGAAAATCGGAATTTGCAGCGGAGTTTTCACACAGCAAGAGGTCGCCTTATCAAAAACGACAGCGGCTCCCCCATTTCCACAACACCCTTGCGTTTTTAGGTCCAAAGCTGGCGCCATTACAACAACCCTGGCCTGGCGGCAGGGGGCAACTACACCCTGTCAGCTGTCCTTGAGGCTGTCGACGATTGGAACTGGCACCTGCTGAACCACCACAACACTCGATACTTGGGTCATAGGGTCGACCATTGCAACAAGCCATGCCAGTAGGGGCATCGGAATCCTCTGGAACACTTGAAACTGCTCCGTTCAAACACACAGGGACGCGACAATCGCCTGGGCTCTGGTCCGCCGGCGCGTGGCTGTTATCAGCAACGCACCCGTCGGGACCGCAACTTTGACATACCGGACAGTTTGCTACAGTGGCACTGGTTTGTGGGTTACCACCGCAATGCCAACCCGCCTTGGTCACTCCTGTACCGGGTTCGGAGCCAATGATCGATCCATCCAGAGACACGCGACCTGAACCGATCGAAACGAAACTCGCCAGATCGTGATCGTACGAGTACATTTCAGTAATGGTGCCCGGTAGCAATGCATCGACATTTGGGATCGATAGCCTAGCAGGTGGATTGAATCGCGTTCCAACCGGCTGGATAGTGACCACAAATCGTGGCTGCTGTCCAAACCCAGGGGTCATCGGAATCTTATCGATATTCACAGGAGTAACAGAAATACAGCCCCGCTTAGCACCCCCTGGGAAAGTTGCCGAACCCGGTGCCACGGCCAAAGCTAATCCCGGAGCCTCAGGAATTGTGAGAACCCCACCGGTCGTGTCGTCGACGCACAACTGATTGAGGGTGGCGAGCGCCACAAGATACACCGGAGTTCCGAGAGTGTTATTCTCACCTGCGATAGTAGTTATATCGAACTCTAGAGTAGGATACCGTGTTGAACCGGGGACCGTAGAACCATCGGCGAACAGTTTGAACACGCCCACAGGAGCGGTCGGAATTTCGAAGTATCCTTTAAGGTCTGAAGTCGCGCTCGCCCCCACCTGCTGAGGCAAACTGGCGCTTGTTCCTTGATACAGTCTAAGTAATTTAATGGAAACCCCGGCGATCGGCTGGCTGGAATTGTCCAAGATAACTCCGCTCACTTTAGTGTTCATAGGCGCTTTTGGAACACGACCGGAGGCGGTAAAAACTGCAGCGCTAGCAGAATTAGTGGCAAATGTTGCGACGACCTCATTGTTATCCTGGCCTTCTTGCGAACCTAAGGTCATTCTTAGCGCGACACGTCCATCGGGGTCAGAGTTGACGGTCACGGCATCCTGACCTTCAATCTTTCCTCCACCGCTTCGAACAGTTATGGTCACCGGTACGCCCCCAAGCCGGTTGTTGCCCGAATCGATGACCACTGCCACAAAGGGAAGAGGGAGCTTCTGCCCCACGGCACCGGTCTGATTGAGCCCAGAATCGACAACGATCCGAGCAGGGCCGGAGTTCTGTCCCGTCGCCGTAAATACCGCAGGAGCTGTTAAGCCATTCCCGCCAGCTTCGACCCGGTTAATACCAGCCCCGGAATGACTCCCAATGGTCCAATAAGCCCGAGCTTGGCCCTGCGCATCCGCTTTGACTGCCACAGTCGCTGCGCCCAGCCCTCCCGGCGATGCGCTAAGCAGCCCATTGTTGCCCGCGACTCGAAAGAAAACATCGATGTTCGGCTTCACGCTCCCAAGGCCGTCGGTGAGTTTCACAACCAGCGGCTGGGGCAACGTTGTTGCGATGATTGCAGCTTGGTTGTTGCCGGAGACAACACTCAATTTAAGAAGCGGAGCAGCAATCCGGTTTACCTTCACCGACGTCGTGAAGGCGTTACCTACGCGGTCGCGAGCGACCACTTGCACGACATTCATTCCAACTTGGAGGGGAACCCCGGTAGCAACGAAGCTTCGATTGCTAACTTGGGCCGTGATGCCGTTGACATCCACTTGAGCTTGCTGATTGTTTACCGTTCCGACGACGATATCGTTCACATTGCCCGCGACATTGATGGTCGCTTCCGTGGTTTCGTCGCCGTCTAGTGGCGTTAAAACAGCCACTCGGGGAGGCGTGGTGTCCAAGTTGACTAGCACGCTTGTGGAGCTTGTCGATCCGCCGAAGGTCGTCGCAACGGCATTGACTGTGTTGTTGCCTTCGGACAGAGGAATGGCAACAGTGAACTGTCCGCCTGTGTTTGTCGCCGGAACGCCGTTGACCGAGATTGAGGCGGAGTTGTCATTCACCCGGCCATTCACAGTGATCGAGGTGGTATTCACAAACGACTTGTCCACAGGCGAAGAGATCGTGATATCCGGGCCGATCACCGCAAATCCAGCGATGAGAGTTTGTTGTTGAGAACCCGTTGTAACAGCAACATCGCGGGAGCCGGGGCCCGCGCCCGAATCGATGGTCAGCGTTGTCAATAAGCGGGTAGCGCTGATTACGGTGAGCGGTCCCGGAGAGATACCCGCGCCGAAAGAGACAACGGTCACGCCCGGTTGAAACGCGGTTCCCACTCCATCGATGGTGACGGGAACGGAAGAGCCGGTAGCGCCAACTCCTGGAGTGACAATCGTCAACGTGCCGCTCGGTCCCGCTGCCACCTGAAACCCCGAACTCAATACGGCAATCTCCGAACCAGTGATAACCGTGATGGTTCGAGGTCCGGAGATTGCGTCCGGAGCGATTGTGATCTGAGCGGTCAAACCGGTTGCGCCGTTAACGGTAACTAAATCGGTTGCTATACCCGCACCGAACGAAACTTGACTGGTAGCCTGAACGAAATTTGTGCTCTGTCCGACGAGGGCGATAGAAAGCGACTGGCCAGGATTCCCCTGTCCCGGCGTGGCGGAGAGCAGCAGCGGATTCACGGCAGCGATCGTGAACGCGCTCTTCGCTGTCACCGTTTGACCGAAAGACGTGACCGTCACGTCTCGAAGCCCAGCAACTGAGCTAGCAGCGACGGTGATCTGAGCCGTAAGCGAAGTGACGCTATTCACGGTAACCAAACCCGTGGTGATCCCCGCGCCGAATGAAACCTGAATCCCACTTTGAGAGAACGCTGTATTCTGCCCTGTCACGGTAACCGTTAAAGTCTGCCCCTGTGTTCCCTGCGCAGGCAAAACTGAAGAAATGACGGCGGAGGAAATGGGCTGGATAGTAAGCGTCAACCGGTTCGAACTAATGAAGCTAATTCCACCTGCTGTAGCGCCTGAGAGCGACACCTGGTAATTTGTCGCGGCAGTAATGCTGAGTGTTGTCGGAACCACGAAAGTTACGCTCCGCGAGTTGTTGCCGTTGTCGACAACGGCGGCCGCGGTCAACTGAAGGGCCGCGCCGGGTGAAGGCGGCTGAATAGTAACGGCAACTTGCGCCGGCGTGACCGTGCCCGCCGGGAAGTTTGAGGCAGTGACAGTAACCGAATCTCCGGGTTGCGCGGTCGCGGGCGAAGTAGCGTTGCTTAGCGTGAGCGGAACGGGCCCCGTGGAAACGGTGAAGCCTTGGGTCAGCGTGGCGACCTGCGTACCGGTGGTTGCGGTAACGTTGCGCGGCCCGGGAACGGCGTCCAATGCAATAGCAATCTGCGCGTTGAGACTCACCGGGCTCTGCACCGCGATTGACACCACCGTTATGCCTACGCCAAATGAAACCTGCGTAACACCTTGCGCGAAGCTGGTACCTTGGCCCAGTACCGTTACCGAAAGCAGAACGCCAGGGGGGCCTTGGACCGGGTTCAAGGAAGTAAGCACCGGGTTTGAGGCAGTGACCGTGAATGCACCCTTGGCGGAAAAAGATTGAGTAGCGGTGGTGACTGTGATATCGCGCAGCCCCGGGCTCGCCGCGGTCGCGATTGTAATTTGCGCCACCAGCGATGTGTTGCCGGTGACAGCGAGGGAAGCTACCGTAATGCCCGCTCCGAAGGAGACTTGCGTGGCCGCTTGAGTGAAGGTGGTGTTCTGCCCCGTGATGGTTATGATCAGAGTCTGGCCCTGTGTTCCCTGAGCGGGCTGGACGGAAGAAATTGTAGCGGGCGATGCGGCCGGTTTGATCGTCAATGCCGATTTGTTCGAGCTAATGAACGCAACACCACCGGAATTCGAGCCTGAGAGGGAAACGAAATAACCCACGGGAGTCGTCACGCTCAGGTACGTGGGGATTAGAAAGCGCACCAGGCGTGTGCCGTTACCGTTGTCCTGAACCGACGATGCCGTCAGCACAAGGGGATTGCCCCCGGCGACCGGTTCGACAAGAACTGCTACCTGCGACGCCAGAACAGCGCCGGGCGGGAAGTTCGATGCCGTAAGCAGGACAGACTCGCCCGGCGCGGCGGCAAGCGGCGTCACGGCAGAACTTAGCGTGAGTGAGATCGGCGCGTTCGAAACATTGAAGCCATTCGAAATCACAAGCATGTCCGGGCCGGAAACCACAGTGATGTTTCTCGTTCCGGCGATTGCCGTAGCGGAGATCGCGATTGCTGCCGTGAGCGTAGTTGTGCTGGGAACCGACAACGAAGTGAGCGCGATTCCCGCGCCGAAATTGACGGTGGTTGCGGGAGTGAAAGTCGTGTATTTGCCCGTGATGATGACGTTCAAGGTCTGGCCGCGCTGGCCTGTATTGGGGATGGCGGAAACCAGCGACGGGGGCGGTTGAATTGTAAGCGGCGCCGGAATACCGGTAGCGAAGGTGATTCCCAGGCTGGAGGTTCCCGCAACGCTCGCCAAATAATTCACTGGCTGGGTAAAGGCGAAGTCAGCAGGAATTGTGAACGCGATCTGGCGCGTGCCCGCGGAATCCGCGCTGACGGAAGCCGGCGCCACGGTACGTGCGGGTCCAGCGCCCGGCTGTGAAGGGGCAAGGGTAACAACTAAGTTCGAAACAGCAATCGTATCGGCGGGGAAGCCAGAGCCGGATAGCGTGACACTTGAGCCGGGGCGCACGGTAACAGGCTGAATCCCTGTGATTGTGATCGTCGTGAAGCCAGGGTTCACTTGAAAGGCATGCTTCAGGACTGCCGCTTCCGAACCGGTTCGGATCGAAAGGTCACGTGGCCCGATGGCTGCACCGGGCTGAAGCACGATCTGTCCGGTTGCTTGAGTTGCCGAGGAGACCGTGACAGGGCCGAACTGCCCCGCGGCGGCCCCACCCACTGAAATTCCCGCGCCTAAAGTGGCCAGGGTTTGACCGGTTACGAAATTTGTGTTTTGGCCCGTAATGGAAAGCGCTATGCTCTGGCCTTGCTGCGCTGCCGCGGGTGCAACATTGGTGAGTAGGGGCGCTGCCGGCGGCGGCGGTCCCAGTGTGATCGCGGCACGGTTGGCGCTCAGCACAGTGGCCCCGCTCTGCAACTGCCCGTAGTTCGAAGTGCTCCCGTACAACGTGATCAGGTAGTCCGTCGCGGCATTCAACACCAGCGAGGAAGGCAGCTGGAATGAGACGGTTTGGGCGCCGTTGCTTGAGGCAGTGATGGATTGCGGAGTGACTGTCAATGGCAGCCCGGAGTTTCCCGCGGGTTCCAGCAACAAGCGAAGTTGCGATGCCAAAATTCCAGACGGAAGACCGGTCGCGTTGAGAGCGAAGGTTGTTGTTCCGGGCGTTCCGGAGGCGGGCGAGACAGGCGAAACAAGGGTCGCAACGGCGGTGCCGGTATTGGCGACGGCGGAGGTCTGGACCGTGAGAGCACCCGTGCGGCTGATCGATTGAGGTCCTTGCCTCACCGTAAGACTTCGCGGGCCCGGCGTCGCCGCGATATCGACGCGCACAAGCGCCAGCAAGGTGCTAGGGTCCACAACGATGACGCGGCCGGGCAGACCGAAGGCGTCGGTGGCCGCTACTTGTGAACCGATGGGCTGTACGCCCACGGATAAGCCAGAGCTGAGAGTGGCGTCCGCTGCGCCTTGAGTATAATTTCCAAACTGCGTGCGAATCAGGAGCGCTGCGGCTTGCCCCGGATTGACTGCAGCAGGCAACGAGCTCAGGATCCCGGCTACCGGTTGAATAGTCAGCTGGGCGAAATTTGTCGAGGTAAACACCGTGCCGTCTGTCGCGGTGCCGGACAAAGTCACGCGATAGAGCGTGGCTTGCGGAACCAGCACATCGGGTGGAACTGTAAAGGTGACTTTCCTCGTCGAACCCACTACGGTTTGTAATCCGGTTGCCGCGAGTGCAACCGTGGGACCGCTACCCGCTGTCTCCGGAGCGAGTTGCACCATCACTTGCGCCGCAAGGATAGATCCTGCCGGAAAACCGGAACCGGTTAGTGCCACGAGTGTGCTGCCTGGCTGAGCGGTCGCTGGCGTCGCGGGGCTAGCGAGCGTGATTTGTGCAGCCAAACACGAAGCCAACAGCATGACCGCTGCAAAAAGTAAGAGCAGGCGTCGTGGGAAACTCATTTCTTTGCTCCGTCCACGCGCGCCAGCTCCGTCGATTGAGAACTGGCAATTGCGGCCATCAATCCGGCGCTGTCGCTGGCCTCAAGTCGCTTGCCATTGAGCACAAAAGTTGGCACGCCCCGAATTTCCAGTTCCCGTCCGCGAAGCAAGTCTCGCTCGACATCGACGGATCGTGATCGGCTATCCAGCTTTTCAGCAAATTCTGCGGAATTGAGGCCGACGCGCATCGATATCGATTTAAGCCGTTCGGCGTCCGGAGCGATGGGTTGATTGAAAATGTTATCGAGAAAGCTCCAGAATTTTCCTTCGCCGGCGGCTAGGGCTAGGGCTTGGTGGGTGAGGGGTGCGTTGGCATGAAATGGCAGCGGAAAGTGCCGCGCTATCACTTCCACATTCGGAAATTGGCTCATGACCTGCCGAATGGTTGCAAACGAAGAACGGCTTAACTCGCTATTCGCGTCGAAGAACCACTCCAGGCGGGCCGATGCGTTTTCGGGCTGAGACAAGCGAAGGAGTGGCGGTTCTTTCTGGGTTGCGGCAGGGGCGGACGTTTGCAAGCTGGCCAACGCAGCTCGAATGCCGTCCAGAGAAGGGCGCCCAAAAAACTGTCGGCCATTGATGAACAAAGAGGGCGTTCCTTCCACGCCCACTCGCTCGCCTTCCGCAACATCGGCCGCAATAACAGCAGGAACGCCGTCTTTCACAACTGCCTGAAACTTGGTGAGGTCTAAGTGCAAATCACGGGCGTACTGCTCCAGCGTTTCAGAGTCGAGTTTGCCGGGTGAAGCAAACATACGGTCGTGCATCTCCCAGAACTTGCCTTGTTGGGCGGCAGCGAGGGCCGCCCTGTGAGCTGCGGGAGCTTTTGCGTGAAAGGGCAGCGGGAAGTTCTTAAAACGGACAGACGCTTCGCCGTGCTTTGCCAGCTCTGAAAGTACAGGTGCAATGGTGGCGCAATAAGGGCACTGAAAGTCGGAGAATACCGTGATCTCTGGCTTTCCCGCTTCGCCAAGTAGAGGTGCATGTGAAAGATCGAGAGTAACCGGCTGCTCCGCCAACGTTTTCCCTAAGCTGAGGTCGATGATCTTTGCGAGCGCGGATTCGTCCAGCTTCCCTTGCAGGCGCCTTCCGTTGATGAAGAGGGTCGGCATCACCTCAACGCCCAATGCCTTTGCTTCCTGAAGAAGGACGTGATTCGGGTCGTTAGCCGGAATCTGCTTCACCACCATCGAAACCTCTTGGCCGTAGTGGGACTGCACGCGCTTCAACGTTTCGGTCAGAACGGAACAATCGGTGCAGCGCTCCGTGGTGAATTCCAGGATGCTGACTGTCGCCGCGTGTGCAATTGCAGCGTAGAAGAACAGGCAGAGCCTTAGAGCCATCGCTTCACCCGGACCAAAACTGCCGCCGATGCGACCAACATCCAGGTCGCTGGCTCTGGAATGCTGCTGGTTGTGCCGGCAATCGTTAATACGCCAAAATCGATTCCAGGCTGGAGCGTCTCGCCCGCAGAGGGCAACAGCTGATAAAGCAGCAGGTTGTTTTGAACTGTTTGTAGACCCAGACCGGAAACGTTGAACTGGTTTTGGGTAAGCAACGCGGACAAGATCACGGAATCGATCTCGGTATTTGAGGGAAACTGTAAGAGCGGGCTGTAAGGGAAAGCGCCGGGTCCGAAACCTTGAAAAGAGTGAGTGAGTGAGCCATTCGCCGTAACGATGGTCAGCATTAGATTGGCAAAATCAAGAGCGTCGGTGATGGGGAAGTCCGGCGCCAAGGCGCTGGGTCCCGTAAAATTTTGAAGGGTGAGAACATTGACACCCAGTTGTTGGGTGTCGCCCGGTATCAGCACGTCATAGCTCAAAAGGCCAAAACTAAATGTGGATGCCGATAAACCGAGTGATCCGAAAACGCAGAGAAGAATGAATTTTGCAATTTGCATTGGATTTCGCCCTGAAGTAGAGAAAGCGCAATCTGCCCGCAAATACCCCAGAAATCTTTTGGAAAAGGTTTGTGGCCGGTTTTCCGAGAGAGCTCTAGGGTCCGTCCATGATTTTTGCGCTTTCGTAAGTTTGAGAGAGAAAATTGGCTGAACAGAAAGAGGACATGACCGCAGATAACGTTGTACGGATCAGGTCAATCCTGGCGGTAGCCCTTCAGCGACCTCTAAATGAGCGGCTTTCATTCGTGCAATCAGAATGCGGATCGAATCAACAGATCTTCAACGAGGTAGAAGACCTGCTACGCCTTTCGGAATCCGCAGGCGAATTTCTAAACACGCCTATCCCCGAATCGTTCGGCGCAGCCGCGCACGTTAGACAATTGCTGGCGCCGGGCAGCATTCTCAAACTTCGTTACTGGATCGAAAAACTTGTTTCTAAGGGCGGCTTTGCCACCGTATATCTTGCTAAAGACCGAGACGTGGCGGACAAGACGGTAACAGTCAAGGTTTTGGACCGGGTTTTCGGCGGCCCTGCAATTCAGACCGCCGTTCGGTCAGAACTGCTTTCTCTTAGCCGTCTGCGCCATCAAAACCTCGTCGGCATATCGGACACGGGTGAGTTACAAGATGGTACTCCCTTTCTGGTGCTCACCTATGTCCCGGGAGTCACTTTGCGGGAGCTCATTCAGACAGGCCCACTACCTCGCGCCCGTTCCCGCGCCATTATCAAAGGAATTGGCAGGGCCTTGATTGCTGCGCACAATGCCGGCGTTCTCCATCTCGACATAAAGCCTGAGAACGTGATCGTTTCAGATGCTGGCACTGATAGCGAGCACGTGACCGTCATCGACTTCGGCATCGCGCAATTGAAGAACTTGCCCGGCGCGCCGCTCTCAGCCGGATCGCCGCGCTATATGGCCCCGGAACAAAACGAATCGCCCTCGGAACGCAGCGACATCTATTCGCTCGCGCTCGTCGCCTTTGAGCTCTTTTATGGGCGACTGCCGGATTTTCGTAAACCCTTGCGGCTACGGGGCTTCAGAAAAGCACTGGACGCTGATCCGCTGAAGCGGTTCAGCAGCGTCGAGGAATTCACGAAAGCGGTCTGTACACTGCCTGCGTTTCAACCGTGGGTTCGCTATACGATCGGTGCGTCCGCCGGCTTCCTCGCCTGCCTAGGGATCTGGTTTGCAGACTCTCAACGGCCTTCGGGCCAAATCCACTCCAAACCGATTCCGCTCGTCACCACGCCCGGAACGAACTATCGACCTACTTTTTCACCGGATGGCGAGTGGGTCTATTACGTGGCAGGACCGCCAAATCAACTTGATATTTACAAAAAGCCCATTGGCGGCGGCGAGCCAGTTCGTGTCGTCAACAATCCCGCCATCGATGATGAACCCAAGGTCTCGCCGGACGGCAGGACCCTCGCCTTTATTAGAGGCTTTTCCTTGCAAAGAGCGTTGATCCTCAAAGAACTGGCGGGAACGGGGACTGAGCGTGAGCTTGGAAGGTCGGTTGAATTCTCCAGTCTCTCCTGGGCTGCGGACGGGCAAACGATAGCAGTTGCCCGCTTCCAGGGAATCGAAGGAGGTACCGAGATCCTTTCGTTAAACATCCGAACCGGCGAATGGAGGCAGTTGGTCGGCCTCAAGCCTGGAGTGCTCGCCGATGATAATCCCACGGTCTCGCCCTCTGGCGGCCAATTGGCCTTTGTCAGGAAATGGTACCAAGGTTCGGCAGACTTGTTCGTTGTGGATGTTGATTCCTCATTGCAACCCCGAACTGAGCCGCGGCAACTTACGAATACCGGCGAACGCATTGACGCCGTCCAGTGGACTCCCGATGGACAGGGAATTATTTACTTGGCTGGGCCACTCGGCAGTGGTTCCCTTTGGCGCATTCCCGCCTCGGGAGGCGCGCGTGTTGCTGTACTCCCTGATTTAAACAGCTTCGAAAGCATCGCGATTTCACCAAAGGCAGCACGACTCGCCTTCAGTGTTCATCGATCTGACAGCGACATTTGGCGCCTTTCTTTAGTCGAACACGGGAGTCAGAAGCTTACAAGGGTAATCACCGGAACCTACGATGACGAAGAGCCCCGGTTGTCCCCAGATGGGCGGCACATCGCGTTTTCCTCCGGACGTTCCGGAGACGAGCAAATCTGGGTGGCCGATGCCGATGGCGGCAATACACGCCAAGTCACGTCGTTTGCGTCGCCTGATTCAGTGAGCGCGCTCTGGACTTTGGACTCCCATGACCTCATTGTTTCGGTGCGGTCGAAAGAGCTAGGAGAACGCATTTTCAAAGCTTCCGTGGAGGACGCCATCAAAGTAACGGAACTTATGAGGCAGGCTGTTGCAACGGCCCTATCGCGAGATGGACGATTCCTCTATTTGTGCCGACGGTTGACGAACCGCCGGGAAATCTGGCGCACTGATTATCCTCAACTGAAGAGTACAGAGCAAGTGGTTGGCGCTGAAGCCCGCGTGGCCGAGGAATCTCGAGATGGCCACTCCTTGTATTTCACCAAACGCACGGAAGAAGAAGGGGTTTGGAAGCAACCGCTCCCGCGTGGCGAAGCTCAACAGGTTGTCAGCAACATCTATCGCAGGAACCTGTTCGCGCCTGCCCGGAACGGATTGTTTTATATCGCGGGAACTAAAGACGGGCCGAATCACATTGCGCTATTTTTTCGGAGTGAACGGGACGGCACGGTGACACGCATTCACACTTTCGAGCACGATATCTTCTGGGGTCTTGATCTCTCGAGAGACGAGCGTTCCATCTTATTCAGTCAGTTTGAAGTCAACAATGCGGACATCATGCTCGTTGAAAACTTTCACTGAGGCAAGTCTCCGGCGACTTGCGGTAAACGGCGGAAGAAGGTCTGCTGAGCTCACGAAACAACCATAATCTTGCGAATTGCCATGTCGATTCTACCGTTGCATCGCTTACTCCGAGAATTTCCGCCGTTTCCTCATTGGTAAATCCGGCAAAATACTTCAACTCCGTTACGGAGACAGCCCGTTCATCTACGTCGCTCAATTTGCTAAGAGCCTGATCCAAAGCAAGCAGAGAATCCTCGTCACGGCCAAGAGAGCTTACTGAATCGAACAACGGCACCCGCGAGAAATCCTTTCCGCGTTTTTTCGCTCTGTGCTTTCTCCCGTAATCGATGAGCACATGCCGCATTTGATGGGCCGCTAGCGCTAGAAACTTTTGAGGCGCAAGTTCGAGTAAATTCAGTTGCCCACGGAATAGCCGGACAAAAGCCTCATTCACCAGCGCGGTTCGCTGCAATGTGTGATGGTCGCGCTCATGCCGCAGGAGGCGCGCCGCAATGTCACGCAACTCCGGATATACGGAACGAATGAGTTCCTCCCAATCTCCTTCCTGCGCAATCATATCGGAAGATAATATCGCAATTTGGGGCAATTAGACTCACAGGAGGCCAGAATCGCTGATGAAAAATTGGTTACAGCATGGTGGAGGCAGTGGACTTTCCGCCCGCCCACTTCACGTGTCGTATACGTGTCGGGACCCATCGTTTTCAGCTTTTTTGTCGGTTGCATCGTAATTCCAAGTAATTGAAAACAAAGCCTACCGTTTGAAACTGCCCGCCCAACTCCCGCCGCCTCCACCAAAATCCTTAATTCACGAACTCGACGTAGCCGTGTTTCTGCAGAAAGCGGAAATAGCCGGCGAAATCGAACCTCGAAGGGCCAAGCTCCTGTTGTGTCAGCCGGATTACTTCCGCCAGATTGCGCCGGCCATCGCACCAGTACAGCGCAATTGTTGGGGCGGAAGCCCATGCCCCCGATGGAAAGCCTTCCCATTCATCATGGGGCAAATCGTCGAGGGGGATCGTGCCGAATCGCTTTCGGCGAACGATGATTTTTTCCAGGCTTTCATTTGGCTTCGTTTCTACCTCCACAAGCTTCCCGCCCAGTTCGCGCGCGCGAAGCTTGGCTGCTTCTTCGATTCGGGTCAGCTGCTGAATTTTGAAGGCGCCCAAGCGTGCTAGGGCATCGGTGGCGTCGAAGGCATCTCTTTCTATTAGGCGCCTCACGCTCATCACCGCCTGTTGCTCACGTTCTACCGCATACTTCATTTCCATCGGCGCACCTGTGTGTTCAGCGCTCACTTGTGCCACATCGGTAGCCGCGGCGATGCGGTCCAGCAGCTTCGCCGCACGCTTCGCAATTTCCCCATACCCGCGCGTTTCGCTTAACCCGGCCAACCAACGGGCTTCGGTTTCTCCTGCGTTCGCGATGTAGTAGAGAAACGCTGCATTGATGACAGAGATGTCGCGGAGTGAGCGTTCGTCGACGCGGTCCGGCGTATCTTCGCTGTTATGGTGGGTCTCGATTCCGCTTCCGCTATAGCCCCAGACAGTCGGGATGCCCACCATTGGCTCAGCCAAGTACGTATCCGTACCGGTCGTGAACGCTCGCTCATGCCAGGGCCGGCGCACGCTCGACAGGTGGCTCTTGGCCACTTCCAACACAAATGCATCGGTGAAATCCTTCGCCACGTGCGGGTTCATGTAGAAGGTGTATTCCGTGCCTGCAAGGTCATAGGAAGCCGCCGGAGTATCGACGCACATGGCCGCAACCGTGCGGCGAATCCGCTCGGGGTTATGTTCCACATAGTGCATGGACCCATACATCTCGCCCATGGAAAGGATGCGGATACTGCGCTTCGGCCGTGGCAACTTGCCCGCGTCAATCAGGCGTTGCAGGGTCGCCAGGGCTTCCAGGGTCGCGGCAACGCCCGTCGCATTGTCTTGTGCGCCTTGTTCCGAGGTGTGGCCCAGCGTTAGAACTTCTTCTTGGGATGTACCGGCAATCACGCCGGTGACATAAGGGTAGGCGCCTTCGTAGTAATGCGCATCGACAATGGCTCGTGCGCGAACAGAGCCTTGCTTCAGCTTTTGCCGCACCAGCCGCGCCTGATCGGGGTTGATGGAGAAGCTCAGTAGCGGGGTGCTTGCAGCGGTATAGGCCCAGCCATTGTCTCCCCACGCATTGATCCACTGCCTTCCATTCGGAAGGTTCGGATTCTCCGTGAAAGTGTTGACCGCGCCAAGCGCGCCCGACTTCACAAGCGCGTATTTGATGCCAGCCGGATTCACAGCCGTCAGCACCAGCTTGCCGCGCAAATCGGACCCTGGTATGTCGGCGGCCTTGACCTCGACAATCTCCGCAACGATGCCACCAGCGGGCGTTGGACCGCTCCACATACCAAGCGATGCGGGAACAGCGGCATAGTCAGCCAACATGCGCTGTCTCATAGGCAAGGAGCGATCGAGCAGTTCCAGCGTGCCACTCTTCACCTCCCACGCCAGGGGCTCGGTCCAATAGCCGACCTGAGTTTTGCCGTCGGCCGGCGCCTCCACAATTTCCACATTCTGCAGCCCGATCTGGCGCATGGTGGATTCCAGATATCTCGCCGTTTCGGCGAATTTGGGAAATTTAAAGTAGCGATCTGTCCGATACACCCGCCGCATATATTCCATGGCTGGCTTTGCCTGCCATTCGGCGTGAAGCAGATCGAGCAGCGCGGGCAGCGACGGGGAACCTTGACCTTGCGCACTCAAACATGCTGCTATCGACAGGCCGGAAAGAAGCTTTCGGCCACGCATCAGTGCTCTTCCAGCGGCAAAGCAAACGCCACGATATTCGCTCCGGCAGCGATGCCGATGAATTGCCTACCATCCACCGAGTAAGTCATCGGTGACGCGTGCCACTTTGCATTCATTTGCAAGTGCCATAACGGGGAGCCCCTGGCAGCGTCCAGCGCGACGAACGCGCCGCTTTCATCCGCCGAGAACAAGAGCCCACCTGCCGTGGCAAGCAGGCCACCCCAATTTTCACCCGGACCAAACTGCTCGCGTTCCCAAACAATTTTGCCCGTTTCCAACTCAAGCGCGCGTACAAATTTCCGGGGCTCTTCATCGGTAACGGGTCGCGTGCTGCCACCGTAAAACGATTGCCCCTGCTTCCACCATTCGGCATTTTTGCGAAACACGTTGCACTTCTCCAGCGCCACCAAATAGAACAGCTTCGTCCCAGGGTGGTAAGCAGATGACATCCAATTTGTCGCGCCATCCATGGAAGGGCAAATCAATGCACCTTCCGCGGAAGGCGCATAAGTACCGGCCAGAACCGGCCTGCCGTCCGCCGCGATCCTAGTGGCCCACGTCAGCTTGCGAACGAAAGGCGTGGCTTGCAGAAACTTGCCCGTCATGCGATCCAGCACATAGAAGAATCCATTCCGGTTGCCTTGCAGCAGCAGCCGGCGTTCCGATCCGTGAAACGCAGCGTCCACTAACATCGGCGTTTCGGTGGCATCCCAATCGTGCAGGTCATGGGGCGTGAATTGATAGTGCCACTTTCGTTTGCCCGTCTTCGGGTCCAGCGCAACCACCGAATCGGTATACAGATTGTCGCCCTGCCGCTCATCGCCGTTGAAGTCCGGGCACGGGTTGCCCACGGGCCAAAGCAACGTATCGGCAGCAACATCGTAGGTGCCCGTCAGCCAAGCCGCCCCGCAGCCGTGCTCCAGCGCTTTGCCGAGCCACGTAGCCGCTTCCGGGTCGGCGCGATCGGGGATGGTCTTGAAGGTCCACGCACGCTCGCCAGTCTCTGAGTAAAAAGCAAACAGCTTTCCGCGGATGCCTTCATCGCCGCCCGAAACACCGGATATGACAAGATCGCCGGCGATCAGGGGCGCCGAAGTTGCCCCATAATGTTCGCGTGAATCGGCCATTTCGCGATCCCAAATAAGACCGCCGGTAAAGCGGTGCAGCGCGATCAGATGCGCATTGTCCGTGGCTAGAAAGACGCGGTCGCCCAAGACCGCGACTCCGCGATTGATCCCGCCGGATGCATCGCCCACCAAGCCTTGTGAGCGCGGCCGTGAGTAAGCCCAGATCGTGCGCCCGCTACGTGCATCCAAAGCCGTGACTGAATTGACGCTGGTGACATACATCACTCCGCCCACCACCACCGGCGTAGTCTCAAGGGCCTGGCCCGTGCCCGCAGCGAAGGTCCACGCAACCGAGAGCTTGGCTATGTTGCCACGGTTGATCTGCGCCAACTCGCTATACCGGTTCCCATTCAGGTTCCCGTGATAGGTGGGCCACTCACCGGGTTCGGGATGAGCGATGCGGCCCCATGCCACAGTGTCCGGCAATGCCTTGGGCATGGGCTGCGAAAGCTTTCGGCCGGGGCCCGAACGTAGGAACGCAATCAGATCACGGTACTCCTGCTCCGATCCGGCGAAGGCGGGCATCAGAGAGTTACGGTCCCGCGTAACGGCCCTGAACTGCCCACTGGCAAGCAGGTAAAGCTTCCGATCGAACCCCAAGAGCTGCAAGTCGAAACCGCTTTCGTTCTTGATCAAGCCGCGCACCTTCTCCCCAGAGCTCAGCTCGACGGTTGCCACTTGAAAGCCGGGCGTGCGATGTTTCTCGGGATGACGCAGTGCCATTTCCACGTCCGCACCGGTGAGTTGGTGCCCGGCTTCGGTCAAATCCGGGCCACGGATCGCGCCCCGGCCCTGAATCATGTGGCACGCCGAACAACCGCCCCGGCCGAAGAAATAGCGCTCGCCCGCTTGTAGGTCGCCCTCCCATGGCGAATCGCTCAGTGGGGATACCAATGACCGCACGAATGCGGTTAGTGAGGAGAGCTCGGGTTCGGCTAGCGTGAACGCCGGCATACCGGTACCGGCAATGCCGTGCGTGATAATTCCGCGGACTGCTTCTTCAGTATTCAGACGCTTGCCCGACGTTTTTCGGATGGCCGGGGCCCGCTCGCCTCCGAGGCCATTCTCACCATGGCAGCCTGCGCACCGGGCATTGAACTCGTCGCGACCCGAGGCCCAGCAAGTTGCGGCACACAATGCAATCAGGACAAGCTTCACCGTTCGTGTACCGGTAGCGCTTCGAAGATTAGCGATTCATTCACGACCGTTGCATTGGGAGGAATATCGATCCGGTACACGCTGGTCTTTGCTCCGGCGCGTGCTTGCTGGGTGCGCTCGCGAAGCTTTCCGTTCTCCTTCCACACATGCGTGATGTGAAGCGCGCTGCTGGAACGCATCCCCTCACGGACCGCCGCCAACCGTACTGAATCCATGGCGAGCCCTTGCATCCGGAACCGGACGTAAACGCGCTTCGTCCCCGCCGGTAAGCTGCGCACCGGGCAATCCACTTCCGGCCACCGTAGTGTCCGATCAATCGCGTCGCCATCCTTCCATTTGAGCTGCGGATCGTACTCCCACAGAGTTTTGTAGGGTCCCTCGGGCTGTTCCGACCAGGCAACCGAAGCAGTCTGCGGCTTGCCATCTGCCGGCCATGGAGCTACTTTGCGAACTTCCGCCGTGAACTTATCCGGGGCCATTCCTTCGCGCAGATCCAGGAACCGGGCGCCAACATCGAAGCCGGTGATTGACCCGCCCTCGGGGCTATTCACTTTGTAAAGCGCCTCGCCAACTTCGTCACTTGTGTTCGCTAAATAGGATTGCCCCCCTGCCACAACCATGGCCGCGCCCCGGATCTGAGGCGCATTCTGCGTCAACTCCCAACGCTCCGAATCCGATGACGCAAAGGTCAATTCATTGTGACCGGCGCTCAGTTCGGGAAGCGTTCGCGGGTTTAGCTGGAAGCGAGTCGTCAGCATCAAATCGCGTACGGCGCCGCCGGTTTGGTTCACGCGCACCAGGTAGCCGTACGTTCCTGAAACAGCGTTGCGGCTGCCATGCTCCGATGTTGTAAGAACCCCGGGCTGAGCGGTCCAACTTGCCTGACGCGGTCCATGCACGGAGCCGGCCGGAAGCCACGTGCGGCCCTCATCCACGGAAGTCTCCAGCGCCACACTCTCACTGGCATTCCGCAGCGCGAGTTTCAACTCGAACTTCGCATCGACGATCACGTAAGGGCACGGCATTCGGTACACCATGCTCGGGGCGTTCGAAACGGCCGGCCGATATTCCTGAAGCCCCGTGGCCCATGCCCGGGCATCTTTCTGGCTGCGGGGTCCATCGACAGTGCGGATTTTGTACTCTGCAATTTCCTGCGGAAATTCGCGCCAGTCGACCCCGTCAAAACGATACGGCAGATAGAACAAGCCTTCGGGCTCCGGATGGAAATAGCGCACCATTCTTTCGCCGGGCCGCAGCACAAAATCCATGGTGTGCCCCGATGAAAAACGCTGCTGCGGATACACCCAATTATCTTTTGCGCTGGTGAACAACCCGGCAAGATCGCCGATGGCGTGTGCGTGCACATCGGCCGGATACCAGGGCGAATCTACGTTCGCCAGATCGGCCTGCTTGGGCCCCGCAAGCTTGCCAGTGACGATGGAACCATCGCGCTCGATTTGATGCACAGACGCTACTGGACGTGCCTTTAACGGCCCCTCCGTCCCCACCGCGGAGTAGCCCATCATGTCCGAATCGAAATAATGATAGCTGCCGTCGTAGAATACTTCGGCCACTGTATGGCCCGTCAGAAACCATACGCGGGCATCGGCAAATTCACCCGCCTTGAAGACGCTCTCCAGCAAGGGCGCGATGTGGTAGCAAAGTCCGAAGCCATAGCTGTTCAGAAGCTTTACAGGGTCCAGAACTTCTCCCTGCGGCTCTTCATAGGCCCAACCCGCGATGTGGTAAATCATTCCCGGTTTCACAAAGCGGCCATCGGTCAGGAAGAAGCGCCAGATCGCTTCCGCTTTCTCGCGCGGCGTCCGTGCGCCTGCGTCTTCGTAGACTTGGCGTGTCAGCGAAACCAGGTTGGTCGAATCCGGCTGCGCTTTCAACAACACCTTCGGCGAATAGACCTGCGCCTCAAGAGAACTCGCAACGTATAGGCACGCTATGTAAAAAGGACGCATCTCAATTCACCTCCAGCAAAACTTCCTTCGTATCGCCCGCGAAGCTGTCGCGAATGCGAACCTTCCAGGTCCCGGCGGGATCGTTCACCGCTAAGGGCAAGCGTTTGCTGGCGTGCCCCTCCTTGGCGATCAGGTTCTGCGCGTAATGAGCCATGCGGGTCCCTTGGGGGTCGAACACTTCCACATGGTAGACGTGTGTTGCGGCAGCAGTCGCGCCCGCATCGATGCCGATATCGACAAGTGTTCCGCGCTTTGCAGCCGATGGCGCCATGACATGCAACGCAGGCAGCGGGCGAGGCGAGACCGACAAAATCACGGGCTCGTACGGATGAACCACCAACTTCAAATTTTGCAGCTGACCCAAAGACTTGCCGGTTCGAGCGTCATATACGAAAGCCATGCCAGGCAGGTGCAGCTTCACCGGTACCTTCACTTCAAAACGCTTGTTCGACCGGAAGTCCGGAGGGCCCAGCTCATCCACTCGCAGCAACGGATTCGAAAGCAGCGTCACAACCTGGACACCGCCATTGCGGAAGACGTGGGTCTCAACGCCCACCACCGGCTTACCGGCCATATCGGTCACGGCATACTCGGGCTCGATGCCGCTGCCTCGAAGTAAATCGCCCACCAGCCGATGCGTTGCGCCCTCTTTACTCGTTAGCCGGTCCTGTAGATAGTTCAAGGTTCCCGCTTTCAGAAACACAGCCTTACCATTACCGAACGCCTTCACCGTGACTGGCCGGTCATGGTCTCCCCCGAATAAATCCTGCAAGGGCGATTGCGTCAAACGCCGGCTATGCTCATTGAAAGTTCCAGGTTCTCCATCGGCTATGGCGACGCCGCCCTGCGAAACGAACTCCCGAATTGCCGCCGCTTCCGCCATGGATAGCGAAGAAGACCGGGGCAGCACCAGCACGCGATAGCCGCTCTTCAGCAACTCGCTCTGCTCCATCTGGCCGTACGAAACGAACTTGTATTGCAAACCCTGATCCTCAATCAGTTCGCACCAGGATTCGCGAAGGCGTAAGAACTCATCGTCGGTCCGTTCGGTTTTCGCGCCCCGCTCGATCCAAGCGTCACCTTCCGGCCGCCGCGCCAGCATCCACTCCGTCCGCATGCTGGCTTGCGAATAATGAATCGCGATCGGGTCCGTGACTGGCTCGCTATTTATGATGAGCGCGCCCAAGCCGCCGCGAATTTCGTTGTAATATTTTGCCGCTTCCGCGCCGCGCGCCCCAGGCTTGCCATCCGCGCCGGCATACTCATGATTTTCATCCCAGATAATCAGACCGCGATGTCCGTGAAACAGCTCGCGCCATACGCGCTGTTGTTCCCAGGGGCCATTCGCGAAGCCCGTCGAGAGCATCGCCATACCTGGCTTCAGAGACCGGATGATCTCCACGTTGTTGCCGATATCGTAGGGCTCAATCGCGGTCAAGGCCTGAGCGATCCGCTCATAGTCGTATCCGCCCCATCCCGGCCGCTGCCCTCCGCCGATGTTGACGTATGCATGCGGGTCCACCGATTCAATGGCGCGCCTGCCCATGGCCAGCGCGTCTGCAAACGTGATGTCCATCCACTCTTTAAAGTCGGCCCATGCCGCGAAGTTGTCGTCTTTGCGCGCCATGGCTTCGTGGGTAGTCAGCGGCGTCACGGCGTCCCACGTAGCGAAAGAGGAATCCCACTCGCGGTTCAGTTCCGAGAGTGTGGAATAGCGCCCCGCAAGCCATCGGCGCATGGGGACGAGCGATTCATCGGAGAAATCGAAATCCCAAAATGCCGCCAAGTCCGCGATGCCGCTTTCGTCCGCCAGGCTATAGAAAAATGGCCGGTAGGGCGCGTTGCGTTTTGCTGTGTCCACCAATCGCTCACGAATGCGCTCACGCCAAACAGGATCCCAAAAACTAGGATGGCGTTTGAACGCCTCCTTGCTGTTCGTATCCTGCCTGTACAACGCCTTGGCCTGCAAGAATGACCAATGCTGGATGCGGTCCGGCCGGTAGCGATGATATTCGGAGTAATAATCTGTCGCGATGTTTTCCGAGTACCAGCGCAGATCGTTATCGATCATCGCATCCGGCATTCCGGGCGCGCGTCCGGCGGATTGGCCGCCCGTGATCCCCAAACTCTTCAGTAACGGGTAGCGCTCCTTCGGGTACGGCTGCCACATGACGATCTGATAATCGTGCCAGCCGCGGTCTGGGGGCATGGCGACGAAATCGAGCGCCGCGTCTTCCTCGCGATTGTCCACCTCGCCTTTCTGATTTTTGCCTTTCAGCGAGACATGAACCTGAAGATGATTCTTCATCGCGACGGCGCGGCGAAGGTCAAGAGGGAAAGAAAGTTCAAGTTCGTCGCGCAGCTCAATCGGCGTGACGCGTTCTTCCACCACACGGTTGAGTACATCGGTCCAGCGAATCGTTAACTGACCAGCCCCCGTGACAGCCGAAGTCATGCGATACTTCGCGGTGACCACGGCGTCGCGTTCCAGAGCGGTTGAGGGAAGTTCGATCACTGCCGCCATCGCACTCACCAGACAGCAGGGAATGCACAACATTTGAAACGCGCGCCGGGTGAGAAGATTCATTCGAGACCGTACCTTTTCAGGATCATTGCGGTTACATCCTGCAGAGCTGGTTTGTTGAGACTTTGCTTGCGGCTGGTGAAGAGAACGCCGGGCACATCTGCCGGGTCGATGCAGTGGTCGGCAAGCCAGGAGTCGGTATTCGGCTCGATCTCCTGCTCGCCCAGGCCGCCTAACGCTGTCTGCCAGGAAGCGCGATAACCAGGCGCGTAGCCTACCGAAAGATCGGGCGCGACATTCGCATTTTGCGGAGCGGCATGGGCCGCTGCCACCACAGTTACAACTGGCGCGCCATTCAGCGGATCGCGCCAGGCAAGCAACTGTGCCTGCAGGTTTGCCAGCAGAGCACGGGCTGGTTCACCAGGCTCGATCGAACCATGGGCTTCTCGTCCGCGAAGGTTCAGGTAGAGCCCGTTCAGACCCATTCCATATGCTTCGGTAGCGGACCAATCCGCATCGGCCAGCGTGCCGCTTCCTGCAGTTCGCGTGGAAAGGAACCCGCGATTGCGAAGCCACGTATTCAAATGAACCGCGCGATCGAAAGCCGCAAAGCCATGGTCCGACATGACGATCAGTTCTGCATCGGGAACCATCGCACGCGTTTCGCCTATAGCCCGATCTATACTCCGGTAAACCTTCAACAGCTCAGCATCGTACCGGCCCCAAAGCATGTGCGAGTTCTGGTCTACTGACGAAAAATAAAAGAACAGGAAGCCAGCGCTGAAGTGGTGCAGGGCGAACTGAAGCTCACGATGCTCTTCTTCGAAGATGCCATTCGCCTGCGCTTGAAACTCGCTTCGATTCAGAATGCCATTTCGGAGCGCCGCCGTGTCTTCCGGAATTCCCAAGGTAGAGAAGCGGCCAATCTCATGCGCTAGCGTGCGACTGAAACCAGCGGGGAAACTGAGCGGCAGGGCCGGCGAGACCGGGTCCACATTGGCCGGCGTGGTATAGATTGCCAAGCGCGGGTGAAGTTGCTTGACATAAACGCGAACCATGCCTTGCACCGTGGAAAGATGCGGGATCAAAGTGAACTGCAGCGGCAACCAGCCTGACCACTCGCCTTCGCGCAGAACGGTAAGCGCGTCCCCGATGGCGATGCGCGCCGTTGCCACATTGGGGTCCACATCGATGATGAGATCGGCAGAGGTTGCCAGACCATCTTTCCTCAAACTGTTGACAGGGCCGGGCACCGGCAATATCGCGCGCCCGTTCGCCACCTGAATTTTTCGAATGCGCCCGCCGGTCACTTCGCGCGAGTATTCCGCGGGGTCGTCAGTGAAGTAATTGAAAGTTCCCAACGTGCCGCTCAGATCCGGAACACCCATTCCCGCGATAGCCTGGCCCGCGGCGATGGGCGGGTAATTAGTGGGCATGCGGATTACGGTGACGGGAACGCCGCTATCGGAAAGCCGTTTCCAGAACGGTTGTCCCTGCCTGAGGGCGACGATGCGCGGAGGCGACAGCGGCACGATGTAAGGCCCAAGCGGAAGAGAAACGCTAGACGGCTCGGTTCGCGCAAACGATGAGAACGGTTCGAGCGTGGTCGCATTCCGATGAACGAAATCGAAAATGCCGTGCTGCGCGGGCGCGTGACCGGTGATGAAAGTAGACCAGGCAACCGGACTCTGCGGCGGCATGGTGGTGGCAAGGCGCAGGAACTGGCCTTCGGCGCGCAGCCTCCGCAAATTCGGCAACTCATCCCAATGCCGTTCAATGAAGCCGGGGTCCATACCGTCCACACCAAGCACGATCAACTTGGGGACGTGCTTGGCCGTATTACCTGCCCGGCAACCGATTGTCACAGCCGCGATCACAAGAAACGAACCCAATTGCAAGGTTATTGCGACGGCCCGCCCAAATAGCCGAGACTGCGCAATTGACGTAACGTCTGGTTGTCCAGATTCGAGGTACCGGAGTGTCCGATGACGCCCCGAATCTTATCCTGAGCTTCAATCCATTGCCGGAGCGCCGACATCTTCAGTTCCACTTCGCGCGGGAAACGATCGGCCACATCGTGCTCTTCCAAGCGATCGGAGGAACGGTCGTAGAGTTCCACTCGCTTCACATCCTTCCCCGCCGCATGATTGCGGAAGATGAACTTCCATTTCGAATCGACAATAGCGAAACTATCCGTGCCATTTTCCGGAACCAGCCCTTCCGCTTTCGGCGCGGCAAAGCGCGAGGCCACCACCAACCCGCGCCGCTGAAACTTCCGCCCCTGCGCAAGCGGGAGCAGGCTTTGGCCCTGTGTGACAGTTGGCAATTGCAATTTCAGGGCGTCAAGAATGGTAGGCATCACATCGATCAGTTGCACCGGTTCGGCAACACGGCGCGCTGTCTTGAACAGGCCAGGGTTCCAGAGCAGAAACAGGCTGTGTGTCAGCTCCTGATAAACCGATTGCCCATGACCGGTCCACCCGTGTTCCCAGAACTCTTCGCCATGATCGGAAACCACAACGATCAGCGTGTTTTCGAGAACGCCCAATTGCTTCAGCTTGCCTACAAGCAGTTCCAGCGATCTGTCATTGTGCAGGATCTCTTCGTCATACCTGTCGACCGCTTGGCCAATGAATCGCTCCGGATCGATACCGGCTTTCGAAACCATGGCGCGGCTCACGACGGCAGCGCCGCCATATTGGTGATCGCCACGAAGGCTCTCATAGCCTCGGCGAAAGGAAGCGGCTTCGGACGGCTTCGAAAACGTATGGTCGAAGGCGGCTGGCGGATCGTAAGGTGCGTGCGGATCGGTCGAATGCGCGTAGAGGAAAAAGGGTTCCGCGCGGTGCCGTTCCAACCAGGGGAAAACCACTCGATTCAGCGCTTCAGAATCGGTCTGGCGTTCAGCGGGCTGGTGCTCTCGCGTGACAACGGGAAATTCTAAGAGGTGGTCGAAGCCGCGTTCCAGGCCGGTTGCTCTGCCGGCATAAGGCGAAGCGACAATGCTTGCGGTGACGTAGCCCGCGTCGCGAAGCCGCTCAGCCATGGTGGCGGCTCCAGCGGGAATGGTATCCGCGTCGCGCACAATTCCGTGCGTGAAAGAGTTCAGCGAGGTGAGCAGGGAGGCGATGGATGGCTTGGTCCAAGTGGCAGGGGCTTGGCAATCTTCAAAGACAATTCCGCTCTTACCGAGCTTACTCAGGAACGGTGTGGTATCGCGCCGGTAACCATACAAGCTGGCGTGATCGGCACGAAGCGTGTCGATTGTATAAACCAGAATATTGGGGCGATTGGGGGGCGTGGAACCGGTCACCACGGGGCTGCTCCACAAAGCTACTGTCCCTGCCGACGCCAGCGTCTTCAGTTCCAAAACAACTTGGCGGCCGCCGAAGCGCGACAGGTCTACATCGGCATCTTGCCAGCGGTCTGGATCGTTCAGCGTTTGAGAATAGAGCGGTGTGGCCGCACCTTGTACGGAGACGCTGAAAGCCACAGAGCTGCCTTTGGCGGTAGTTCCTAAACCGAAGTGCAGGTGAGCGCCTGGCGGAAGGTTGAGGCGGAAACTGAGTGTTGCCGGCGAGTGCACGTAAACTGCTTGGCGGTACTCGTCCCGTTTGCCAAACGCGATTCTACCTGCGGGTCTCGCGAAATTCGCAGGCTTCGGAACCAAGCGGATCGAACGGATGGCGACGGGGGCAGTCAGGCTATCGGTCGGCATCACGCCCAGCAGGCGGCTGCCCTTCGGCGCGTCCACCTCGACGGGGAAACGGTACACGTTGTACTGGCCAGCGGGGCCTAACTTTTGCTTCCCTTCGAAATCGCCGATTTTGATTTTTAATTCGCGGCCTGCTTCCGCGGACATACGAATTTCAACTGCTTGGTAGAGCGCCCAATCGATGGCTGCCCCTTTCGGAGAAAACAGAACCGGAGTGGCGCCGCTGCCTTGAATCAGCAGGTCGCCATTGCGGAACGATGCGGCGCCGCGAATTGCCTTCCAGCCTGAATCGTGGCCGGGTGAAAAATCCTGCCAGATCACCGGCTCAGCCGCTGTGGCCGTGCCTTGCGCAGCCGAGGCCTGAATGGTGGCTGTGGCCAAGTGGTCATCCAACCGAATCACCGGCGCCATGGGTTCAGCCGCGCTGGCAGCGAGTGAAACGATCGCGCAATAAAGAAGTGCTCGCAAAAGCCGATGGTAACGTTTGCGCTAAAATTCGAGACGCGCGCCGAGTTGAATGATGCGCGGATTGTTCGGCTGCGAACTCAGGTTGATGAGCCCTGTGGTCGGGTTGGGGTTTCCCAGATTCGGGTGATTGAAGGCATTGAAGAAGTCGCCGCTCATGCGCAGCCTGATGCGTTCCGTGAAAGCAAAATACTTGAACGCGGACAGATCCTGATTCCAGCCTGGAGGTCCAAGCATGAAGTTGCGCGCGTTCCAGCTCACGTTATCGGTGATGTTTGTCTGCACTATGGTTCCGTTCGCAAGGCGCTGAGGAACCAGATTGTCGAAATTTGGCCCCTGCGGATGAAGAATGCGCGATCCGCGAGCGATGGGAACAATCTTCTGAAGCGCGGCGGCATTCACATTGGTGGCCTGCGTAGGATCGAAATCACCGGCGAACCAAAGCTTCTGGTTTTGTCCGAACACGGTAAGGTTCAGGCGCTGGTCTGAACTCAAAGTGGGGTCGCCGAAAAGATAACCGCCGGAATTCACCCCCATCCAGAAGCCGCCTTCCCAAGTGCCCAGGAAGCCTAGCTGCCAACCGCCCACCAGAGCGTCCAACAGGCGGCCCGAAGAGCCCAGGTACTTCTTGCCCTTGCCGAAGGGCAGCTCATAAATTCCGTTCCATGTCACGCGCTGCGGCGGCACCTGACTGGAGTTGGTATAGAGAAGCCGCAGGCGCTGACTATCGCTTAAATTTGGGCTGCCCAGAATTTCGCTGTTGGCAGGGACCGATCCGGAAGTGCCACCACCCTGGTTGTCTCCACCGGTAGACGAGGCATTGATTCCGCCCGACCCGCCAAAGCTGAACCCGCCGCTATCATTCGTGGTGAGAGTTCGGGTAAATGCGTAAAACAACTGGAAGGAGAGCCCGCCGGAAAACCGCCTCTCAATAGTGGCTTGCAGAGAGTTGCTGTTCGAATAGCCGTTGTGGCGCAGCACTCCGTTCGCGCCGGTAAGCCGCCAATTGGGATCCAGTTGCCGCCGGTAGCTTTGCACCGGCGCCAGCACTCCCGTCTGGGCCTGATAGTTGAATCGCGAAATGGGGGCATTCTCATCCCAGTTCTGCTGCAGATTGCTGCCGTGGTTGCCCGTATAGGCAAGCTTCACAACCATGTTGCTGACCAGTGCGCGTTCCACGGAAACAGTCCACTGCTGCGACTTGTTGTCGTTCCATTTGTTGACGTCCGCCGCCAGGAAGCCCTGCGCGGAACTGGATACGCCGCCCGCGCTGACGGTTGCAGAACCGTTGGACCCCAACATGTCGCTCTTCGAGGGTACGACCGTAAGCGCATAGACGTCATTCGCTCCATTCAGATCGTTCACACTGTTTTGATAACGCAGGTTGAGTGGCGCGTTCACGCGAGAGGTTTGCAGTATTTGTGACAGGGGCATCGGCCAGTAGTAGGTGCCAAAGCCACCCCGAATCACTGTCTTCTCATTGAGCCGATAGGCCAATGCAGCGTGGGGAGCGAAATCGTTCCAGACGTTGGGATAGAGCGCACTGGGGAAATTGATGGAGTTGGCGGATACAGCGGTTAGACCGCGCGCAGCCCAGGATTTGATCACATCCTGAGGCAGACCGGGAAGACTGCTCAAAGTCGTATCGTTGGGCAGCACCACCTGCATGGAAGTGGGGCTGAGCGATTTCAGATCGATGTTAACCAGCCGATCGTACTTTTCTTTATACGGGCTCCAGTATTCCCAACGAAGCCCCAGGCTCAGCGTTAGCTTCGGCGATAGCCGCCAGGTGTCTTCAGCGAACAGACCGATTTCTTTCTGCTGAAAGTAAAAGAAGCCGCGGTTGAATTGATTCGACAGGTAAGAGGGCAACCCAAGCTCTAAGCTGGCAAGACCGGAACCTGTGAAAGGCGTCAACTGCTGCCCGGTAGCATCGTAAAGGCCGGTCCAGTTGCTATCGAACGCATCGGAACCCTGGGCTTGCTGTAGTTCGACCACGTTGTTCCGCTCCAGCCGGCCCTTGAAGCCGAACTTCATATTGTGCTTGCCCTTGTTCCAGGTAACGTTGTCGTCAATCTGGTAATGGGCCATGTTCTGCGCCTTGCGATTGTCTGAATCCCAGCCGCCGCCATAGAACATGTTGTAGGCGTCTGTATAGACCGTCGGCCATCCGTTTACACCGAAAGGATTGGGCAGGCCAAGAATCGAATTCCAGTTTGTGTTATCGGCGTTCGTCCCTTGGCGATTTTCAGAGCGCATGCCGCCCAGCTGCAGATCGTTTAACAGGGAAGGCGTGAAGACGTGTGTGTAGTGCGCGATCACATTATGCACATTGGACAGCTTCGCGCCGGTACCGGTGGCGTTCGTCAGCCCCTGCGGCGGGAAGCCGTACTGCCCTCCCGTTTGCAGGAAGTTGAATTTCGACAGCGTGTAACGCAGCGAGAAGTTGTCTTTCGTGGTGAACACTACGTCGCCTTTGGCGGTGTAGCTGTTGGAATCGGTAATCTGCGGATAATAGGTTTCGAAGTTGTTCGCGATCCATGGGTTTGCGCCCGCGTTCGGTCCCTGCGGCTTCGGCGAAACGCTGCGGAACCCTTTCAGCACCTGCTGATTCAGTAAGCTTGCGGGAATCACGTTGCCAGGAAAGGGCTGGCGGCTGCCATCGGCGGTGGTGGTGTAAGGGTTGTAGATAACCAGCTTGTTGCCGCTGGTATCGATGGCATTACTGAAGTCACCCGCCCACATCGCATCCGTAGGCACGGCGGTTTGCGCGAACGTCTGCTGCCGTTGCCGCAAATGCTCCTGATCGTAAAAGAAGAAAACCTTGTTTCGCTTAAGCGGGCCTCCGACAAAGCCGCCAAACTCATTGCGGATCAGCTTGGCCGGGGTGTCGCCGTCCTGCGTCGCTCTGGCAACAAGGCCGCTGTAGTTGTTCCGGAACGTTTCGAAAAGGCCGCCGTGAAATTGATTGGTGCCGCTGCGCGTGACCAGCTCAATGGTGGCGGGCCGATCGTAAGCAGCACCGCTTCCCGCCGTCTCAATACGGTATTCCTGGATGGTGTCCAGGCCAGGCTGCACGCGTGAGATGCCGCCGCCGAAGCGATCCATATAGGACATGCCATCCAGCAGAATTTCGGTGGAACCCACCATCATGCCGTTGGTCCGCGGGTTAGCGCCGCCGTTGGTGTTTTGGCCGCCTTCCACCCCCGGCGTCAGAGTAAACAGGTTGCTGATCTGCCGGCCATTCAGGGGGAGGTCATGAATCACCTTTGCGGTTTTCACGTCGCTCAACTGTGAGCCCTCCGTGGCAATCTCAGCGGCCGCGGCGCTTACCTCAACCTTCGACCCCAAGCTTCCCACTTCCACGGTTACGTCGAAGTTGATTGTCTGGCCGGCTTCCAGAGTGAAATCCCGCTGCCACTGGGCGAAGCCGGGAGCGTCCACGGTGAGGTGATACGGCCCAATCTGAAGGCTGCCCACGTAAAACAAACCCGAACTGTTGGATTCAATCTTCTTCGCTGCGTTGGTCGCCGTATTGGTCAGCACCACGCTGGCTTTCGATATAGCTGCTTTCGAAGGGTCCTGAACGGTTCCTGTGACCACGCCAAGACCGGTCTGCGCGGCGAGCGGGAATGCCGCAGCCGCAACGATGAAAATGGACTTTCTGAAGGCTGACAAGAAACCCTGCATAAGCTTAGTACCCCTTCTGTACAGCAGACTTGGAATTGGCTGAGAGTAGCAAAATTTTAAAATCGTTGTCAAACTCTGTTCAAGGTAGTGAAGGACGTTTAAGCTTTCACCGCCCATTCGGCGCTTGGGTTCGGAGCCAGCAACCCTCGGGCTTCCCCTTGTTTAGTAGTGCGGTGTTCCTGGTCCCAATCGAGTCGCAATTTGCTTCTGAGCGACACATTGCCCAGGATGCTGGTGGCGCTTGAACGGACGCACGTTTCGATTTCACTGTTCGGTTTCTTGCGGCTGCGAACGCAATCTACAAAATTTGCCCAGTGCAGTGGGTGGGGATCGGAAACGCGCGGCATTTCAAAAGGCTGAAGGTCGGAGCCTGCTTCCGGAGTAAGCCGGCATACGGTTCGGTCCACATAGAGCGTGCCGCGCGTTCCGTGAAACGTCACCCCCATCAATCGGCTCTTGGTGGCTTCGGTGTTGTTCGAGCGATGCTCCCACGTGGCAAGAAACCCCGGATATTCGTAAACCACCTGCAGCGTATCCGGCGTCTCGGTATCGTCCTCGAACCAGTATTTGCCTCCCATCGCCGCAATCGATGTTGGCATCTGCTCCGCGAATGCCATCTGCACAATGTCGATCATGTGGACGCCGGAATCGGTCAACTGGCCGCCGGCGTAATCCCAGAAAAACCGGAAATAGGAATAGGCGTTCGGATAGACGCCGAAGCGGTTCGGGTTAAATGGACGTGCGGGCGCGGGCCCCTGCCACATCTTCCAATCGAGTCCGGCAGGAGGCGTGCCATCGGCGGGCCGCCCGATTCCGGCACGCGGCTGATTGCTATAAATCCACGTCTTGACCATGGTGACCTTCCCGAGCGTGCCATCCCGGACCATTTCACAAGCTTTCTGAAAGTGATGCCCGGAACGCTGCCAAGTGCCCGCCTGCACAATCCGCTTATGCTTACGCGCCGCGGCAACCATGGGCCAGCCGTCGTCGATCGACACGCAGGCAGGCTTCTCCACATACACGTCCTTACCGGCTTTGCACGCCTCCACCGTGATGTAAGGATGCCAGTGATCGGGCGTTGAAATACAGACTGCGTCCACTGAAGGATTCGCCAGAATCTCGCGAAAATCCGCAGTTTCCTTGGGCTGATGGCCGCCCTTGCGCGCGACGGCTGTGGCCCTCTCCAGGTTCGGTTGATATACGTCGCAGATGGCGCTGACGGCGACGCCCCGCTGTTGCATCGCCGCGCGAAGATTGTCGGTGCCCATGGTGCCAACACCCACGAACGCGACGGACACGCGTTCATTCGCGGCTACAGCTTTGTTCGTTTGGGAAACAGCGGCAAGCGTCCCTGCGGCCGCGCGCTTGAGGAAATCACGACGGCCATTACCGGCTTCGGTCATTCATAAACTTTACATCAACAAGGAAGTGCGCAATCAGCATTCATCGGGCTGCTCCAGTGAGAGCGTGGCGGCCGGCATCTGGCGGAAGCCGCGCGTGAGCACCGCCAGGTATGCGGCACCGATGAAGAGCCAGAGGAAACCCGCAACTTTCGCCTTGCCACTCAGGCTCATCCAGAGATAGGCGCAGGAAAGAGCGCCGCACGCGGGGAATATCAGGTAGGAGAAGATGGCCGTTCCGTGCCGTCTATGCAGCCGAACAAAAAAGTGCCGGATCACACTCAGATTCACCAAAATGAATCCGGCAAAGGCGCCGAAATTCAGCAGCTCAACCGCAATCTCAAACCTTAAAAATATGGACCCGAGCAAAGAGAAAGCGCCCATCACGTAAATGCCGCGCGTAGGAGTGGAGTATTTCGGATGGAGATAGGCGAATATCCCGGGGGGCAGCATGCGGTCGCGTCCCATACCGTAAAGGAGGCGCGACGCACCGGCCTGTCCTGTCAGCGCGCTCGCCAGACCCGCCACTAGCAGTACGACGGTGAGCGACAAAAACATCCATGTGCCGCCCAGCTTGCGGCCGATATCCAGAATGGCTGTATCCGGATCGGGAAAGGCCTGGGAATGCGCCCATACCAATGCCGCCAGATAGACCGTCACAAAGCAGACCGCTGTTTGCAGAATGCAAACCGCGATGGTAGCGATGGGAATGTCTTTTCGGGGATTCACAGTGTCTTCGGCAAGCGTTGAAATGGCATCGAACCCGATATAAGAAAGCGCAGCCACACCAGCGCCCAGCATCAAGGGGCGAAGCGCAAATGTTTGTGGGGAGTAAATCACTTGGCCGTTCAGCAAGCCCGCGGTACCCTGTGCATCGATCACGAATTTGACGGCCAGCGCAACGAAGGCGGTAGCGCAGATCACCATGACGGCCATCATGATCTCGCCTGCCCGGGCAGTGACCCGAATCCCCGGAATATTCACCAGCGTCAGCGCGACGGAGAACAGCACGGCCCATGCCTCATAAGGAATTACCGGCAGCAGGCGATGGGCCGTGAGCGCGGCATAGATGATGCTCACAAGTGGAATCAGCAGGTAATCGAGGATCATGGCCCAGCCCGCCAGGAAGCCGGCGTTTTCATTCAGAGATCGCTTGACGTATGTATACGTTGACCCCGCGGAGGGAAACGCACCTGCCATTTTTCCATAGCTCGCGGCGGTGAACAGCACAGCCACCATAGCCACCAGGTAAGCCAGGGGCGCATGTCCATTCGAAAGCTTCTGAACAATTCCATAGACGGGGTACGGCGCGGTGGGCCCCAAAATTACCAGGCCATAGATCACCAGATCCCATCGCGAAAGAACGCGCTTCAGCCCGGGCGCGGCATGGCTCACACGCCGCTCCGCGCACTTTTCACAGAGCCGCCGAGCCCGGCAAAGACAGTTGCCAACGGCAGCGTAGCCGCGCCGATGAGTGCAGCGTCGCCCCCGAAAACAGAGGGGCGGATCAGCCGATGATGCTTTTCAGGAAGTTCACGTTCATTAGGCAATTGCTGTCGCAACACCGGTTCCACTTCGCGCCATGCTTCCGTGATAGCAGCGTCCACCACGATGGCATCTGCATCCAGAGCCCACACCATGTTTGAGATGCCGATGCCGAGCGAGCGCGAAACACCGGCGATAATTTGCGAGGCTACTGGATCGTGCGCGGCCGCAAGCTCCGCGATCCGGCGCACACGGGCGGAGGTGTCGCCTGAACCTGCCTGGCGCTTGTTACCGCTGGCTTCGGCGTAGCGCTGACATACCACCGGGTTTGAAATTAGCTTTTCCAAACAGCCGGGCCGGTCATGGCGTTCCTTGCCTGGAACGGCTTCAATCACCATCTGTCCAAACTCGCCAGCGGCCATGTGCGGACCCGCGTATAAATGGCCGTCCAACAGCATTCCCATGCCCACACCCTCGTCCACTTTCACGAACAGAAAGCAACGGCGGCTCACCACGTCGGTCAGGCCATACGTGTATTCGGCCAGCGCTGCGGCGCGCACATTGTTCTCCAGCTTTACGGGTTCTTTGAGGCGCGCTTCCAGGTAAGAGCGAACGGCAACGTTGTGCCAGCCTGCGCGGCTGCCATGCACCAACGTGCCTGCTTCGCTATTCACAATGCCGCGAGCGCAGATACCGATTCCGGGAAGCCGGTCCCGACCCAGATCTTTGCTGAAGCCGCGAAACGATTCCGCGATGGCATCCATTGTTTCCGTCACACTGGCCGGCGTGCGGAACCGGTGCGTATGCACGATGCGGCCGCGCATGGTGCTAATGGCGCATCGCGTCTCCCAGTTCTGAATCTCCGCTCCGAACACCATGCGGCGCTGGTCCAACGCCAGGCGCCGGCCCGGCCTGCCACCGGTGGAATTTTCAGCGCCGTCTTCACGCACCAGGCCTTCGTGCAACAGGTCATTCACGATTCTTGAGATGGCGCCTTCCGATAGCCCACTCTGGCGCGCTACATCCGCGCGCGACATGTAATCGTTGTGCTGCAGCAGCGAGAGCACAGCGGCACGGTTCGCGCCGCGAATCTCAGGCGGGCGAAGTATTCTCTTGGAGGAACCGCGAAGGTCTGCCATTCGCTATCGCAGGTCGGCCCAATTCAGCGCCAGATGCTGCTCCGGTAGACGATGAGCGCGGGCATACCGATTCCGCGCCTCTTGCGTGCGCGCGAACCAGTCTTCCATCGGCAATTGCAGCTCGCGATAAACAAGATAGGACATGTCGGTGGTTCTGTCGGGCAGGTGATCTTTCACATCGTCCACCTGATGAAGGTAGCGTCTGCCGTTCGCTTCCGCCACGCGCGGGAGCCAACTCTTAGACCAGGTCTGCACTGCGTCGCGATACGCGGTGTTGCGCTTCTCTCGCATCTGCTGCGCCGCGCTGAGAGCTTTGTCCAGCTCCGCGACCGCTTGCTCAGGCGAACCCGCGGCTGCGTCGCGCGCTTGTGAGAGAGCCTGGTCAATCGCGTCCAGAGACAACAGCATGTTCAGGTTTTCACGGCAGAGCCCGGCAACCGACAGGAGCACTTCCAGGTTGTATAGATTTGTATCCGCGCGCAGCATGTTGCCGTTCAATAGAGCCACCAGTTCGTCGTTCTGCGTTTTGTATTTGCCGGCTATTTGAATGCGGCGCAGGTTTTCTTCATGCCAATTGCTCTGGCGCGCCAAATCGGCGCCGGGCGCTGGCGGTAGTGGAAGTGTCGCGTCATGGGCGGGTTGGGGTGGCGTAAAGATCTTGTTGGAATTGCCCCAAATCGGCTTTCGCGAAGTAGAGTCTTTTCGTTCCCACGTATCGGTCCACACCTGCGCCTGATGGCTGAGCAACTGGTACGCGCGTTCCATGCCGCTTACCATTGGTCCGTAAAACTGGTTGTGAAAGGCCGTGGGCCACTCATCTGTGTGCTCCGGCGAAGGGTTCCAGCCGGCCGAAATTACCGTGACGTAACCAAGCCAAAATGTTTCAGGATGAAGACCCATGTCTCCCCACCCCGCGATGACGATGCCGAAGAGGTCAGACGTTTTCCGGGCAGGCTCTGCCATCACTTTAGCCAGAGAATCCCGCACGCGCTGCTCGGTCTCGTGAAGCGGGTGGATCAATTCGTGCATTGGCAGCAGATCGTATTGGGGAAACAGATGTTCCTCGCCTTCAATGGACCCGTAAATCGTCTGGCGAATTCCTTGTTTGCGGTAGGCGCTGTTCAGCGGCTCTCCATTCGTTTCGCCGTTCACCAGGTGACGAGGCAGCGCTTCGATATCGGAAATTGTCAGAGGGTACTCGCCCCAGACAATGACCGTCCGGCCGCGTTCATGCAGGTAGTTCGCGGCCTGCGTAATGAACTCCGCCAGCAGTTTTCCGTTGGAGCCAAGCTGCTTGGCTTTCTCGGCCTCATGGCAGCCTGCATTGCCGGCCATGCCTGCGTAATAAGCTTCGTCCGTGGACAAGTAAAAATAATTCACGCCGCGATTCGCCGCGAGCAAATCGTCATACATGCCTCGCAGCAGCTTCATGGATTCCGGATTCGTAGCGCATAACTCATAGTTACTTTCCGGAAACGCGCGCAGAGGGGCATACTCAGGATGCTTCAGGATAAAGGCAATGTGCGCGGGCGCGTCCAGGTATGGGATTACTTGCACGAAGTGGCGAAGGCCGAAATCGGTAAGCTCCTGCAACTCCTCGGGAGAGAGCGCTTGCGGCTCCACCAGGGCTGGCGCGCTTCGATATTGAAAATGGCCTTCCAGCTTGATGACGAAGCCATTCATCTTGTAGAACGAAGCTTGCCGGACGGCTGCTTTTAACACGGAGAGATGTTCCAGGTGGTGCGCATCGTCCCAGTAGATTTGACGAAGCTGCAAGTCGGGCCAGTCTGCTATCTCGCCTTCGGGTAAGCGAAAATCGCGGCGCGCTGTGTTCAGCATCTGAATCAAAGTTTGCACGCCGTAGAACAAACCAGCCTCTGCGTTCGCGCGCAAACGGATCTTGTTCGGTGACAAGTCCAGCCGGTATGCCTGCGCCGCGATGGCAGCCCGGTCCTTATCCTGACTTGCGCCAGGGGCCACCAAGCTTGCGCCTACCTCAAGCTGCACTACACCGGAGCTTCCACTGCCTTCCAGCTTCAACCGGTAACGATCCCGCAGTTGTTCGGTCAGGCTGCGAAGGGCCTTGGAATTTGGGGCCACACCGCTGCCGGCTTCGATGCGCCATTGGCTCCCGAAACTGAAGTCTCCTGCCCGCAACGTGACCTGCCGGGGTTCGGGAAGCACGCTGTAGCCGCGCGCGAAGAGCGTTGAAGTGCCGGCCGCGGCGGGCAGAGTGGTGAATAGCAAGATTGCGGGAAAGAAGCGTTTACACATACGGTTTGATTCCTTCGAATTTGAGAATGGAAAGAAGCGATCCCGCAAAGACAGCCGCGGTAAACCACACTAGCCAGTGAGCGCCATAGATCGCGGCTTCCGGATACTGCACACGAATACGTTCGCCCGTTGGATCGCTGAAGGGGAGTTCGTGGGGGTGGCGCAGAAAGGTAAACCAGGAGTTGCTGCGTTCTGCCGAGATCCAACGAAGCCCGGTTCCCACCGTAAGGCTCTTTTCGAAAGTATGCCCACTCCAATTCAGCTTCAGCGACTTTGTTTGGCTGCTGTCCGGAACGATGCGCCAACTGATCTGCCGGTCTTCCAGGACGCGCACGGAAACTGAAGGCCAAGCTTCCAAGTGAGCGCTTGGCGGAAGAATGGCGAACTCCGCCGTAACCACCGCAGGTTCGCCTACGCTCAGCGGAGCCTTAGCGAAGAAGCCGTCAAGCACTGCCACCGCGGCCGCAAACGGAATCGCCAACAGAAGGGTAGGGAGCAGCAGAAGTCGCAGGAAACGATAGTTCGCAACAAAGAGTTTCCGCTGCGCCTGCCACACCAAAACCGGGTCGTCCACGTACAAACGGAATTCCAGCAGGTAGGCAATAATCCTGTTTGTCTCCACACGAAGTTGGCGCGTATCGGTCAAGCGCGCAGCCACGGCAAGGGAAAGCGCGCCCGCCGCGAAACCGGAAAGCAGCACCCACACGAGTGCTTTTGCCCCAAGTTCCACGTCCATCATGCGAGATAGCCCAGGCCCTTCATTTTGCGAATCAAGTCTTCTTTCGATTCCGCCGTTTCCAAACGCAACAAGTCGCGTTCCATGGCGTGTTCAATGAACTCTTCCAGCGAACTGTAACCAACTGCCGCCACCACACTGCCGGCTCTTTCGCAGAGAGCCTTGTTTAGCTTGACCGTCTTTTTATCGCTCATGAAATTTGCTCAGACTGCCGGAATCAGCGGCTTGCCATCCATCCAGGCGGGGGGAACGATGCCGAACAAGCGCAGCACGGTTGGCGCAAGATCTTCTATGCCGGGGTTGTCCGCGAGCAGGGCGCGGTTCGCAAAAAGGACACCGGGAACAAGAACAGGGTCGACGCAATGATCGCCGCTCCAGCACTTGGTATTGTCTTCGAACACTTGTGCAGTCACAGCCCCTATGGCAGCACTCCACGAAGCGCGATAGCCTTCGGCGTACCCCGGAATCAGGTCCGGACCGGAATCGCGGTAAGGCCCCCGATACACAACTTCGGAATCGTAAACGGTCTGGATTGCCACCTGCCGCAGTTCCTCATCCATCAGGTTCGTCAGCTTCGCGATCAGTTCCGCTTTCAACGAAGCCGCGTCGTCCAGTGCGACGATTCCTTTCGCCTCCCTACCCTGCAGATTCAAATAGACGCCGCTCAATCCGAATGTGTAAGCACGGGTCTGCGACCAATCGACGCTGTCCAGATAGGCGCTATCCTCATTCGCCCCTAACCTGCGCGTCAGATAACCGTTCGCTTCCAGCCACGAGTTCAGATTCACACCGCGCCGGAAGCCGCAGAATCCATGGTCGGAAAGAACGAAGAGCGCCGTGTTCTCATCCGTGTGCTTCATGGTCTGACCAACCAGGCGATCCATGTCGCGGTATAGGTCTTCAATGGTCATCGCGTGAGGCGAGTCTTTCGCGCTCATGCAGCGGTAGAACATGTGCTGGACGCGGTCTGTCGTATCGAACACGCAGGCCACAACTCCACTTCTGGTGGTCTGCAGCGCATTGAAAAACATCAGCTCACGCTCGGCTTGAATCAGCTTTGCTTGTTTCAAAAAGGCTTCTTCGTCAATGGCTCCTTCGTTGAGCGCCCAGGTATCTTCCGCCATCCCCAAGGTGGCGAAGGTGCCGAACAGCTTCGCAAGATAGGCGCTGTAATAGCCCGGATGACCGATGGGAAGCGCGGGGTGCTCGGGATCGATCTCTACCGGCGTGACATACAGATTGGCTTCGGGATCGGTACCGGTGAGAAGAAAACGCGCGACCCCACGAATGTTGCGAAAGCGCCCACTCGCAAATTTGAGTCTCACCCACGGCGTATATTCGCCGGTACGCAACAGGAAAGTTTTGCCCTGAATTTCCAGCCTGCGTTCTGCCGGCGCCGGCCCCGGCTTCAAACAGAACGCGATGTGGCTGCCCTCCGGGCCGGGCAACTGTGCGCGCAGTTCGCCATCGAGCATCGTGAATGGCAGGCGTGTGCCGCCTTGAGAAACAGGCTTTGCGGGTTCAGTAGTAAACAAGGTGAAGCTGCCTTGCGTGCCCAATAAATCCGGAGTGGCCATTGCGGAAAGCAGGCGGCCGGAAAATGCCTCGGGAGGGAACGTGATGGGCACTCGCAGAATGGTGCTGCCGATAAAATTGCGCCCCAGGATTTTCCAGAACGGCTCGCTCTTTTGCCGAAATTCGACTGAAGCTTTGCCGGCCACCGATGCCGCGCGTACCTTTGCCGAAGAAAGCGTGGGAGCGTATGTGCGAAGATCGCGATTCAGAAAATCGAAGATGTTGTGCTTCGCCGGGTTCACCCCGGTTGCGAATGTAGACCAGGCAACGGGAGACAGCGGCGGCGTTGTGGTGCGCAGGCGCGAATAGCACCCTTGCTCCCGCAGCCGCACGAAATTCGGGAGCTTGCCTTCGGCCATCCAACGTTCCGTTAAGCGAGGGTCCAGACCGTCCAGACCCAGGAAGATCGCTCGTTTCACTTGTGGCTTCCGGGTGACGCCGCGCTTCCGGACAGTAACCCAGGCCCAGCGAAACGGCCAAATCAGAAGCGAAGCCAGACTGGCCAACACGGAGAGCGCGAGTGTTAAGAACGAACCCAAAAAGGCAAACCCGGCGCCTGGCCCGATATAGCTTAGCGAGTACGCAGAGTTCCGCAGCGCGCGGCCGGCAACATATAGCGCGATCCAGAGCGCAGCAATGAGCAATGCTTCTTTGAGAATCCGTTTCATCGAAGCTTGCCTTCCAGGAACGGGACTTCCATTACTTTCTTGTGCTGGATGGGACCGTGCCCGAAGTAGCCATCTTCACCGAACAACTCGCCATGATCGGACGTGATGGTGACGTAAGTATCGGAAGGTAGCATGTCGAACATTTGCTCCGCCACGCCATCGATGTACCGCACCGCGGCAATCTGTCTTTGTCTCAATTCGGCCAACTTCGCGGGCGCAAACACGCCGCCTTTCGCCTTCTTGAGCCTTCCACCTACAAGGTGATCGTCCAGATGATGGAACACGCCATGCACGCCGCTGATGCGCGGCCATTCGGAAGGCGTTTCGTCCGGCAGTGCGTAAGGGTAATGCGTTTCACCCACGTTCAGCAGGTAGAAAGAAGGATGGTCCTCTGAAAACTTCATGTGAGGAATCATCGCGGCCATGTCATTGTGGCGCTCCATCAGTTTGTAACTATCGAAGCCCGTGTTCAGGATCGTGAGCGGGTTTAAAACCGGAAGAGAAACCATCGCGTGAGTACGGTAACCCAGGCTCTGCAACATTACGGGCAGGCTCAGCCGCGGCACAAATCGTTTAAATTCCAGATTGTCCGTTCCTAAACGCGCATTGAACTTCAGAAAATCGCGCTGATAGTAATCGGAGGCGAACACGCCGCGCGGGCTGGTGTGCGGCATCAGCCCCATCAGCAGATTGAAGTGCGAAGGCGCGGTCCACGTGGCATACGACCAACGCTTTTCCACATCTCCCAGCTTTCGCATCGTTTTCGGCCGGGCTTTCACAAACGCATCGTAGCGGCAGCTGTCCAAAACAAGAAGCACGAAATTGTTGCGGCCAGCTGGCATTCGGTGACAACCATAATACGCTGCCGGCGCACCCGGTTTGACGAATTCGGCAAGTCTCACCTAAGCTTACTTGCAGAGTACAACTAAGAGTGTCCCGCTCCTTACCCGCACCCCAAGCGCTTTTGGACCACGTGGTTCAGCGGCAACACCGGCTGATTGAGATCACGCAGGAGCTGGTTCGCAGGGATTCCCAGAACACGCCTCCCACCGGAGCCGAACAAGCTTGTCAACACTGGCTGGCGCAAGCACTGAAAGATTGCGGTTACGGGCCTGAGTTATACGAATTGGACAGTGTTTCCGGTCTTCGGGAACATGCGCTCTTCCATGCTGGAAGAGATTACCGGCTCAGGCCGAATCTGACCGCCCGACGAAAGGGGACCGGCGGTGGCCGCTCCTTGTTGCTCTCCGGCCACATCGACACGGTGCCCAAAGGCACTCAGGATTGGACACGCGATCCGTTCGGCGCTTCTATTGAAGGCAACTTGATTTACGGCCGCGGAGCGAACGACATGAAAGCCGGAATCGCGACCAATTTGTTTGCGATGGAGTGCGTCGCCGAACTCTGCCTGCCATTGGCTGGCGACCTGATTTTCGAATCTGTTGTAGACGAAGAGTTCGGCGGATCAAACGGAACCTTGGCCGGCCGGCTGCGCGGTGACAACGCAGATGCCGCCGTGCTTTCTGAGCCCTCATCCTTGAGAGTGTGCCCCGCGCAAAGAGGCGGCAGAACAGTTCATATCACTTTTCGGGCGAAAGGTGGAGTGCTGAACGACGGTAGATTTCCCAGCGGCACCATCCCGCAGTTGACTCATTTCCTGCATAGCGTTCAGCGTTTCGCGAAGCAGCGCGCGCGCACTCCGGCGCACGAATTCTACGCCGCCGCTTCGGACCATGTTCCCGTTTCTGTCACGAAGGTGGTGACCGCGCCCTGGGGCTACTCCGAACCCATCACCATCCCGGAGACGGCACAGGTGGAGTTGTACTGGCAGTTGATGCCGGGCGAATCGCAGAAAGATGTGGAAGCGGAATTCTTCACGTGGCTGCGGAGTTTGGTCGAGAGCGCGCCTGAGATTTATCCCGCGATGCCCTCGGTGGAAATGCCGATCCGTTGGATGCCCGGATCGTTCATCCCTCGCGAATCGCCGATTGTGCAATCGATGACCGAGGCCGCCCGAACGGCTCTTGGCGCCGAGCCTGTAATTGCCGGCATCGAAGGCCCGTGCGACCTCTTCATCATTCAGGATGTGTGCCGCATTCCTGCCATTATCTGGGGCGCGAAAGGTGGCAATACTCATGCCGCCGATGAATATGTAGAGATCGATTCGCTCGTGAAAGCGGCCCAGGCATTGCTGCTGCTGGTGGCCGATTGGTGCGGAGCGCCGCAGGGTTAGCCGAGAGTCTTCAAATATCTCAGGCTTTGCGGCAACTGTTCCGCCGCATTGACGGCTTCATCTTCGATATAAAAATGCTGTGTCCCCGCGCTGACTGCCGCGCGCAAAGCAGCAGGCAAGTCGACGATGCCCTGGCCCAGAGGGACGCTCTCTTCTTCCCGCACGTCGGCCGGCGTCCTTCCCAGAATGGCGCCTTTGCGAATGTCCTTGACGTGCATGAGTGGGAAGCGGCCTGGATACCGGCGCAGCATCGTAACCGGGTTCTGCCCCCCGTAGACAATCCAGAAAACGTCCATCTCGAAGTTGGCGAAGCGCGTGTCCATCAGCTCTGCCAGAAAGTCGAACACAGTTCGGTTTTGCCAGGGCTTGAATTCAATTCCGTGCGTGTGATAGCAGCAATAGATACCGGATTTGAACAGCTGTTCGCCCCATGTGTTGAGCCGTTCCGCTGCAGTTTTGCAATCTTCTGGAGCGAGATACTTGCCCCGGTGCGGAATGGTGGAACACACCACATACTTCGCCCCGAGAGCACCGGCATGAGCCGCGACTGCATTGCAATCATCTGAAAGCCGGCGATAGTCCGCCATCATTGAGGTGACTTTCAAACCATGACCATCCAGCATTGCGCGAAACGCGGCAGGACTGCTTCCCAGATCCTGAGATACCTCAAGTTCACGAATGCCCAGCTTGCGAATGAAGCCAAGCGTGCCGTCAAGATCCTTTTCAGCTTCCGCGCGAAGGGAGTAAATCTCCAGACCCATACGGCTGAGCAGAGACGCCTTCGCCCAACTCCGGGCTGCGAACAGGCTCCCGAGGAATAACCGCCGCGAAGGAACGAGCATTGCGCCACAATAGCATGTTGACAGTTGGGCAGCGGTAGGCTAGCTTGCCAAAGTAAAGTAAATGCCACTCAACGCTGAAACGGCCTCCCTGCTGCATGCCGAAATCTTCGGGCAGCCTGAGCTTTGGCCCGTCACCGCGGCTACGGCGCAGCAGTTCGCCGCGGAGAACCGGTCTATCTCAGCGGCGCAAAGGGTTGTGCTCACTGGCGCCGGAACCTCCGCCTATGCTGCCGCGGCAGTAGCTGCGGCATGGCCCGGCGCCGTCGCGATCCCCACTACGGATTTACTCACCGAAGCCGCACCGTTCAGTTCGGGAGGCACGCTTATTTCGCTTGCCCGCTCTGGCGATAGTCCGGAAAGCGTAGCAGTGGTGGAACGGGTGCAGAGTGAGTTTCCGCAAGTTCGTCAGCTTGCCATCACCTGCAATGCGAACGGGCGGCTGGCTCACGCGCGCGGCGTGGAAGTTCTGGTTCTCGATCCGCGCACCAATGACAAGAGTCTGGCAATGACCGCTTCGTTCTCGAACCTGGTGTTAGCGGGTCTGTGTCTTCGGCAGCCCGCAGCCGTGCCTCAAAATTGCGCGTCGCTCCTTTCGGTGTGGGACGATCAAGCGCGTCAGATCGCCGAGAATCCTACGGAACGGGTGTTTGTACTTGCATCGCCACCGTTGTTCGCCGCCGCACGGGAAGCATCTCTGAAGATCACTGAACTGAGTGGCGGAAAAATTATCGCGATAGCGGAAACGTATCTCGGCCTGCGCCACGGCCCCATGGCCGCGCTGCGAAGCGATTCGTTGGTGCTCTGCTTCCTCTCTTCCAGCAGCGCGCGCCGTCGCTATGAGGAGGATCTTCTACACGAACTGAGGGCGAAAGGCCTAGGCCGTGTCGTTGCAATCGCAGCAGCCGATTCGCCGCAGCTTTTCGACGAGCACATCCCAGCCGCCGCGCCCCACTTCGATGACGCGAACCGCACTCCGTTCGAGATTCTCTTCCCCCAGTTGCTGGCCCTTCACCTAAGCCGCGCGTGCGGCGTCGATCCAGATCGGCCGAGCCCGGCAGGCGTAATTTCACGAGTAGTACAAGGCGTTATTATCTATCCCGATGCCGGAATTTGACTGCCTGGTTGTGGGGGACGCCAACGTGGACCTGATGGTGGATAGCCCAACAGAGCTGGCGTTCGATAAGGAGAAGCTCGCCACCAGCATTGACCTGGTGCTTGGCGGTTCCAGTTCCATCACTGCCTACAACCTCGCTTCCCTGGGGACAACTGTGGATTTATGCGCCATGATCGGGACCGATTTGTTCGGCAGGTTCGTTCGCGACTTTCTACATAAGGGCAAAGTTGGAATTAGCCGGCTGATTCCGCATCGCAAAGTCAAAACTGGGGTTACCATCTGGCACTCTTTTAATGGCCGGCGCGCCGCCATGACTTATCCCGGCACCATTCCGCTGCTGCGTGCGGAGCAGGTGAAACATCTGGATCGGGCCCGCCACTTACATGTAGGCAGTTACTTCCTTCTTACATCGTTCCAAACCGGCGCGGCTGACTTATTCCGGAAAGCGAAGAAGCTCGGGCTGACCACTTCGCTCGATTGCAACTTCGATCCTTCCGAACAGTGGGATGGTGGCATCAGGGATGTCTTACCGTACGTCGATTTCTTTCTGCCCAATGAGGTGGAGGCAAAGCAATTGACTGGCAAATCGAATGTCGTCACAGCCTCGCGCGCGTTAGCTCGAGTCGGCTGCACGGTCATTGTGAAGCAGGGTGCGCGCGGCGCCATCGTCTGTCATCGGGAAAAGACGGTCCGCATCCCAGCTATTAAGGTTCGGGTGGTGGATACAACGGGCGCTGGCGATAGCTTCAATGCGGGCTTTCTGTCGGCTCACCTGAAAGGCAAAGGCGTGGTGGATTCCGCGCAGGCAGGCATTCAGGCGGCCGCGCGCTCCGTGCAGAAGAAGGGCGGCACCGCTGCATTCACGAAACCATGAACCGCGGCACGGCGCTACTTGCACATAGTGGCGGGCCCACGGCCGTCATCAATGCCAGTATGCAAGGCGTTGTCCAACGGGCACGGAAGTTGGGTTGCTTCGACAGGTTCTGGGGCGCCCGCTACGGCATGGAAGGCATGCTCAAAGAAGACTTTCTGGATCTGTTGGGTGAGAGCGATGCAACGTTGGAAGCAGTTGGCAATACGCCCTCGTCCGCGCTGGGAACGTCGCGGTTCGAAGCCGGTCCAGAGCATCTCAGCAAGCTGGTCCAGATTTTCGAACGCCACGAAATTCGATGCCTCTTCTACACCGGCGGCAACGGATCGATGATCACCGCGCAGCAAATTTTGCGCGCGGCGGCAGATGTCCACTACGAACTTCAAATCATCGGGATTCCGAAAACAATCGATAACGATCTTCTCTGCACTGACCACACGCCCGGCTACGGGACGGCCGCTCGCTTCTTTGCTCATGCAGTTCGCGATATCGGCGAAGATAACCGGGCATTGCGCGGCCAGGTAGAGATCGTAGAAATTCTCGGCCGCAATAGTGGCTGGCTCGCCGCCGCAACATCGCTCGCGCGGCACGCTGAAGACGACGCACCGCACCTGATCTACCTGCCTGAAAATCCGCTCTCACCGGAAGTCTTTCTAACCGATGTGGAGCAGTGCTACCGGCAACACAAACGTTGCGTAGTGGCCGTCTGCGAGGGGCAACTGGATCACGCCGGCCGACCGTTCGGCGCCGACGTGCGGCGAGGCTCCCGCGCTAGCCTGGCAATGAATTTGGCGCATCGTCTGGCTCTGTTGGTGACGGAGCAGTTGGGCCTGCGCGCGCGGAGTGAAAAGCCCGGTCTTCTGGGCCGCTGCTCTAGCGCATATCCATCGACCGCGGACCGCGCGGAGGCGCGCCTATGCGGTGAAGCCGCGGCGGAAGCCGCAACTCATGGTGAATCCGGAACGATGGTGACGTTAGAACGGCAGGATAGTCCCAGCTACACGATTACTACAGGGTTAGTTCGCTTATCGCGAGTGGCAACCGGCGAACGCTTATTTCCAGCAGAATGGATTTCGCCAACTCGAAACAACATACTGGACGCGTTCAAGACGTACGCTCAACCGATCATGGGGAGCGTCGAACCCTATGCAACGTGGCCGTCATCTACTGCGCGCAACCGCTCGTAGTCATCACGAGTGTCGACATCGATCGCCGCCTCCGGGCAATCCACCAACATGGCCTGACGCTGGTTCTTCAGTATCACGCTCTTGCACCCCTGGTCTGGAGCAAGCGCCCTCAGCGCCGCAAACATGCAGCGGTGAAAGAGTACGGGAACACCTACCGTCCCGCTGTAACGTGCCGCAACTATCGGCTGCTTCCCGGCCTTATGGACTTGTCTCAAGCTTTGCAGGAATTCAGGAGTGACTAGCGGTTGATCGCCCAACGTAAGGATGACCTCTTCGATATCCGGTTCCATAGCCGCAAGGCCAGCCTGGATAGACGTTCCCATCCCATGCTCCCAACGTTCGTTGACCACAGTTGTTACCGCAAGCCCTTCCACAGCCTTCTGAACTTCACTGGCTCGCGAACCGAGCACCACGCAAACGGGCCCGCAGCAGGCAGCTAACGCAACTTGAACGGCATGCCGCAGCAACGGTTCGCCCCGATAATCCAGGAACTGCTTTGCGGCGCCCATTCGCGTGGAACTGCCCGCGGCCAACACAATAACGGCGCACGAATCAGACGTGGGTTTCACAAGACGTTGGACGCGTACACGCCACCTCCCAAGCCGTGGACGGCGTACCAATCTCTCGCGCCGCCGCGTGAATGGGCGCCTTGCGAAGCCGCAACATACCGCCGCACCGCTGATGCAGCGCAGCCTGTATTTCACTCACGATCGACACTGCAATCGATTCCGGTGTTTCGCCACCCAGATCGAGCCCCACCGGCCCGTGCACGCTCGGCGGAATCCGCTGCCCACCGAACAAATTTTCCGTACGCGATTTGGGGCCCAGCATTCCCAAATACCAAGGTCGCGCCGCCAGAATCCCGGGCAGCAACCGCTCATCGAGCGGGTAATTATGCGTCATCATCACAACCGCGCTGTGCGAAGAGATCGCTAGCCCCTGCAGTAGGTCATTCCCAGACATCACCTTCACATCATCTGCCTGAGGAAACCTTTCGCGCGTTGCATAGGCCGGACGTCCATCGGCTACCGCCACTCGCCAGCCAAACAGCTTCGCCATCGCGACCAAAGGAATCGCGTCATGGCCGGCGCCGAAGATCGCCAGATGGAGCGGCGGGCCGAACCATTCGACAAAGACTTCCGCATCGTCCAAATGAACGAAGCGGCTCTTCGATTCACGCAACGCCGCGCACAAGTGAGGCAGGATCGCCGTCTCTAGACAACAGCCCGCAAGAGCGCCACCCTTTATCCACTCTTCGTCGAAGAACAACTTGCTACCGGCCGGCGCTGCGCCGCCGCGAATCACCGTCGCAACAACGGCAGGTGTCCCGTTGGCCCGATGCAATTCGAGAAACTCGAAAAGTGCGCGCGGTTCGGCTGCATCCACGCGCTCCAGCAGCACCTGTACCACGCCATTGCAACCCAACCCGAATTCCCACACCGCATCGCCGTCGGACGCGGTATCGTAAACCCGCACCGTGGGCTGTCCCGATTCGGTGTACCACCATGCCTTCTGCGCAATCTCGCCCTCCAGGCATCCACCGCTAATCGATCCCACGCGCCGCCCACCTTCCAGCAGGAGCATGCGCGCGCCGGGCCTTCGATAAGCCGAGCCTCTTACATGAACCACGGTGGCGAGCACGCCTCCACGCGCGCCCGTCCCACCGTTGCATTCACTGAGAATTTCGTCCAACTCACGCATGGCGCTATAGGCCGCTCATAACGGCGCCGGGGAAGAAAGGCAGGGAACGTTGGCGTTTGCCAGTGGCTTTGAAATACGCATTGGCCAGCGCCGGCGCGAAGGTGGGAACGCCCAACTCACCAGCTCCGCCAATGGCGACCGTTCGATCGGCAGCTGCCGGTCCCGGCACAATGGTGACGCTCACCTGCGGCATCTCGCCCATGCGAATCATGCGGTTCCGGTTAAAGTTTTTCGCCTGAGCCGCACCGTTGACGAACGTCTGCTGACCATAGAGAGTTGCGTTCAACCCATGCACGATCCCCCCCACCAGTTGCGCGTCAATCTGCCCGGGGTTCACGGGAAGATAAAGGTCAATCGCTACCGCAACGCGATTCACTCTCAGCCCGGTTGCCGACACAGAAGATATCTCCACCACTTCCGCGACGATGGAATTGAATGCCGCACCGATGGCGATACCTCGATAGCTGCCGGAAGGGGGCGGGTGTGTCCAATTGCCCAGCGAGGCAGCCGCATCGAGCACCGCAATCCATCGCGGGTCAGTCAGCTTGGAGCGGCGGAACATATACGGATCCTGCTTAGCCGCGGCCGCAAGTTCATCCACCAAACTCTCCACGCAGAACGTATTGATGGAAGCGCCCACGGAGCGCCAGAAGCCTACCGGAATCGGCGAGGTATGGCTCACCCATTCCGTCACGCGCGCGCCAATGTTGTAGGGAAGAGCTTGCGATGCCTCATAGCCTTGACTATCGCCGGCCGGCCCCAGCGTCACTCCGCGCTGACCCAGAATGGAAGGCGAAACATTGCGGTACGCCCAACCTAAAATATTGCCGCCGCCGTCCAAGCCGGCCTTGCCATGCACCACCGCCATGGGTCTGTATTGATCGCGCGTGAAGTCTTCGTCCCGCGGCCACATCAGCTTCACGGGCTTGCCGAGGGCCATTGCCACCTGGATAGCCTGGCTCACGAAATCGACTTCTGCTTTGCGGCCCAAGCCGCCGCCCAAGTAAGTGGTATTTACCGTGATCTGGCTGGGTAACAAGCCGGTCATGTTGACAGCCAGATTGAGCACTGACTTTGCCGATTGCGTGGGAGCCCAGATTTGGCAGCTTACGAACGGCACGTAACTTACAGTGCAGTTCAGAACTTCCATGGTGGCGTGTGAGACGTAGGGCAGCGTATATTGCACGTCCACAGTCTTCGCCGCAGCCGCAATCGCAGCATTTGCGCCTGCCGCCGAGCCTTCCACCGTGTACAACGTGCCCGGACCGTTCGGCGCGCCAGCCACATACGGAACCGCGTTCGTTGACAGTGCTTGCCCATCGGCGATGAACTTTGCATTGTTCCAACCGGAAGCGCCGGCGGCGGTCTTCCAGGTAAGCCGCAATTGGTTTGCAGCCTGCCAGGTGTCCCATGTGTTGGGCCCAACAATAGCTACGGCATTCACAGCGTCGGTCACTTCCGTGCCACGGCCCGTCCCGGCAAACACCTTCAGCGCCACCGCCTGATAGCCGCGCGGCGCAAGCGGCGTGCCCACCAGCGTCGCCCCGAACGAAGGCCCGTGCTTGACCACCGCGTACAGCATTCCGGGTAACCGCACGTCCAATCCGAATTTCGCGCTGCCATCCGTCTTCGATGGAATGTCGAAGCGCACCTGTGTCTTGCCAATCAGTTGGAATTGACTGTCGGGCACTAGCGGCGCGTTCACGGGCGGCGTTAGCGCGGAAGCCGCATCCGCCAGCGAGCCATACGTCCAACTCTTTCCTGAAGGCGTGTGCTTTACAACGCCCTGGGACACAGAATAATTCGCTCGCGCCGTATCGCCATTAATACTCATCGCGGCGGAGACCAGCATCTCTCTCGCGGCGGCGCCCGCGTCGCGCAGTTTCCAAAAATTATTGCGCGTGATCCCGCTGCCCACGGTGTTTAGCGAAGCACCCACTGGTTGCACGGCGGCTAAGCTAGGCGAACCTTGAACCGTCACCACTTTGCTGTAACTCACCATCAACTCTTCCGCCAAAATCTGCGCTAAGCCTGAGAACGAGCCCTGCCCCATTTCGGAAGAGCCGATAGTGAGGGTGACCGTTTCATCGGTCGCGATTTTAAGCCACACGTTCACTTGACCTGGTTGAGCGGTGGAAGCCTGCGCTTCAGCGATCTTCGATATCTCGGGAAGGAAAAAAGCCAGCGATAATCCACCTGCCGCTTTGACCAGGAAGCCGCGCCGCTCTAAGAGAGCCGTTTCATTTTCTTGAGTGATTGTTGTCATTTGCTTTCCGGGCCTTTAAAGCGTGTTGACCGCTGCCTTGATGCGCTGATAGGTTCCGCAGACGCATAGATTCTGCACTTCCGGCAAAATCTCCGACCCATGATGCCCGCCATTCATCGCACCCGCCACCGACATCAACATTCCGGATTGGCAGAAGCCGCACTGCGGAACCTGGTGCTGGATCCACGCCTGCTGCGCCGGGTGCGAACGAGCAGGCGAGAGCCCCTCGATAGTCACTACCTTCTTGCCCACGGCCGAGGACGCATCGAAGACGCAGGAGTGTTCCGCCTGGCCGTTCACCAAAACGGTGCAGGCCCCGCAAACTTCAATTCCACATCCGTATTTCGTCCCAGTCAACCCAATCAGGTCGCGCAAGACCCAGAGCAGGGGCATGCTGGGGTCGTTCACCGGCACCGTGTAGTTAGCGCCGTTCACATTCAGTTGCAGATTAGTACTCACAGGCTTCTCCCTATCTGTTAAAGGGGCGCGCCGGGAACTGAAAATATAGATGAGTCTAAATTTCGGAGGAAAGTTACTGTTGAGATTGCAATAGCGAGGCGAGTGACCGCCGCAGGTCCAGCCGCGCATCACCCATATCCAGATTCACTCTGAGGCCGCCATCGAGCGCATCGTGGAACGAACTATAGCGAAGCTTAGGATTCAGTGCCTGCATCAAGCCCGCGGCCCCGGAAACCAGCGCGGTGCTGAAGCTGGTGCCCCATACGGCTGCGTAATTACCACCGGGATATAACGTCACCATAGCCTCACCCACCGCGGACGTCTTGGCCGAGCCGCCGTGATTGCTAAACGGGCTGCGCTTGTCTGAGTAGTTCGTCGAGCCTACTCCGATCACGTTCGCATACGAAGCGGGATACGCAACCGTGTCCTGGCCGTTGTTGCCCGATGACGCAACGGCCAGCACACCTTTATTGGTGGCGTACAGAATCGCGGCCTTTAGAACTGGCGAATCGATTGGGTAACTGAAACTCATGTTGATCACATTCGCGCCATGGTCCACGGCGTACCGAATCGCGCGGGCGATGTCATACAACGAAGCGGAGCCATCCGCACGAAAGGCCTTCAACGGCATGATCCGCGCATTCGGCGCCACCAGATGCACCAGCCCAGCGGTCATGGTGCCGTGACCGAACGCGGAAGGCAGGCCCTTGCCGTCGAGAATTTCCACGGTGGACTGATCCAGAATTTCGACTGTGGATTGCGACAGCGCCGCCAGAACATTTTTCGAATCGAGAATGCCGAGCGTGGATTGCTTGAAGGCGTTTGCCACCGCCGGTGTCAGATCGTTCAGCTCCGATACCGTATCGGGCCGGTCGCGCGTGAAGTCATAGCCGGGAATCAACGCGCTCGCAAGCGCCGGGTGGGCTGTGTCGGCACCGGTATCGATGATGGCTACAGTTCCCGAACCGCCTCCGAACGATTGCTGCGCTTGCGCTAATTGGATCATCGCCGTAGCCGGTTGAATCACATACGCGGCCAGCACGCGGGCACCGTAAAAGTTGGTGGAGTCACGAGTGGCGAACAGGTTTCCCAGCGGCTCAAGCTTGCCCGCCGCTTGAGGGTTGGCCGATTCCGGCGATTGGATCGTAGAGTCTAAATCCACCTGCTTGACGCCCTTTTCACCGGCCAAGGAACGTAGTGTCTTCGGAGGCAAAGGGTTCGCGGCAGTGATGCGATAACTGACCTCCGTGAGGCTCCCGTACGACTTGACCGCAGCGAAGTTATATTTCGAAGCAAGGCTGGCAATGTTCGTGCCCGTTTGTAGTTCCAGCACATAATCCGTGGCCGAGCCTAACTGCACAAACGTCAGAGTGGCGGTCAGAAGAAACCATCGGATGAAGCGAGTGTGTGTCATGATCGATCCTCTTCCCTGGAAGTTATGCGCCGGTTCATTTTCAGCGGCACGTCGATTCGCTGGTTCCGCGGCCTGAGAGCGAAACGCAATGTTACGTTCTTCCCCCCGGCATAATCCACAAAGAACTCACCGAATTCGTTGGTGGTAGTTTCGCCCAGCGTGCGGCCCCGTGCTGAGACCATTTGCACTAACACGCCGTGCACGCTTTCCAGTGGTGAAGCTTCGCAGGAAATTTGACCTACAATTTCCGCGCTTTCACCCCCTGCCGGCGCGTCAAGTTTTAAGTCGATCGAATAGTCTCCCGCGCGGTACAACATCCGGGAGCCCTCGGCCGTCGCGACGGACCCGCCTGAGCGCACGCCAGCCAACCGCCACTCGAAACCCGGCGCCAATGTCGCGCGAATTACTTCCAGGCTATCCAGCCAACTGCGCGCAGCACGCGCCTCAAAAATTGCTCTTGCCTGTTCAACACTTGTAAGCGGAACGGGATGTGCCAGATCCGCCGTGGCCAAACGCATCACCGTTTCCAACGTTGCCACCGTTGCGGCGCACTCCGCGCAGCCGGATTGCAAATGAGCCTGCATGGGCACCCGCGCGTCTTCACCAACCGTGCTGCGAACGAAGTCGCTCCAGCGCTCATCACTGAAATGCATAGATCGATCTAAGATCCCCAATAGCTATGTAGGGAGAGTTCCGAACGGAAAAATATACCCGCACTAAAGTTTATTTCAAACTGACAGCATCCGGATCGCCGATCAGCAAAAACGGCGCCCAGTAATACGGGTGCGGATAGAGCTGCCGGTTCTCAAGCATCGCCTTCCTCAACGCATCCGCCAGCGCCGCTCCCCGGCTTACTTCGCGGTAGAAGCTGCGCATAAAATCGTGGGTGCTGGTATCGTTCACTTCCCACAGCGTCACCAAAAGGCTGCGCGCGCCGGCCAACAAAAAGCCACGCACCAGCCCCAGCAGTTCGTCGCCGCCCACAGCAATCGCAGAGCCGGTATTGCACGCGCTCAGCGTGAGCAGGTCCATGCTCAATTCCATTCGATTCAGGTCTAACCTGCTCAATTGCGAATCGGCCAACTGAACGGCGGAGAACATGGGGTTGTCCTTGCGGAAGATTCCGTGCGCGGCCAAATGCAGGATGCGAGTATGCGGCGCCATCTTGTTGAAGGCCTGGAACGAAGCGTCAGCGCCAAGCAGCAAGGTGGATCCGGGCAGCGTCTTCGCCACCGCGCAAGCTTCCTCTTCAATGCGCGGGGCAAGCGCATCGGGGACGGCCATGATCACGGCTCCCTGGCATGGCTTGCGCTTCCTATTCCGGCAGCGGCTCAGCACTTGAGCGCTGGGCGCGGAGGAGAGCGTGAACCGGTCCACAAGTGCCCGTTGCCCATCGTGAAGCGCGGCGAACGGCAGCGAGTGAAGAGTTCTGTGCGGCGCAATTATCAGATGCCGGTAGCCCGTCAACCGATCTTCTACCGGCGCAATCAGGCGGCGGTATAGCTCTCCCAAATGATCTGACATCGCATCCGGACTCCCTAAGCGTTCGGCTCCCCAGCGAAACTTGCCCAGGTGGAATTGCACCAGCTTCAACAGCTGCCTTATTGGAATAAACGAACCCAACCGCACGGCCTCCACGCCGCTCCGGCTGACTAGCAACAAGTACAAAGTGCCCCGCGCCTCATAATATTCGAGCAGCATTTCACCATCGCGCAAGCTTTCCTGCATGGTTGAAATACCATCGGGCGCGGCCGCCGATTCCGTATCTCCATCGGCCGGCGTCTTTTCACGCGAAGGCATCTTTACAGCAAGTAATTGGGCTTCCAAGCCGCGCGCACGCTCACGCAGCCCGCGCGCCGCATCGGTGTTCTGCGCCCAACCCAGCAGCGCTGTCAGTTCAATCTGCCGGTACACCCAATTCAAATCCCGCCGCAACTCTTCCACGTTTGTGTGATCATTCACGGGCCAACCTTCCGGATTCGCGGGCACGCCCAAACGGTCCGCCAGACTGCGCGATTTCGCTTGTTGCACCAACAACAACGCGCGGGTCACACTGCCGGCCGTCCCGGCGATCGGCGAATCCAAACACAAAGCAATAAGCCCTTCGTAAACGGCCAACTTGTCTTTGAGGATAGAAATACGCAGGTCCTCTGTGTCCACCCGTCCGCGCAAATCCTCCACTTGGCTACGCGCCGCTTCGTAAGCCTTCAGCGCTTCCTCCCAACGCCCTTGCAGTTCGTGAATTTCGCCCTGCACCAGGTGGGCATGGAACAGCAGCGAAGGCGATGGGTCGCTGCCGGCGAACTCCAGCGCCTCGCGAATGATGGTGCGCGCACGGTCCGCCTGCCCCGCCAGCATCCACAGGCGCGCCAGCAGAATTTGGCAATGGGCGGCGCGGCCAGGCACTGAGTTCGTCACCGTGTTCGTCAACACCAGCCACGCTCGCGAACTCAATCGCCGCGCCCGATGAAAGCGCCTTTCGTGAAATGCCACCACCGCGCGTAGTTGATCCACCAGCGCCGGCCAGACCGGGTTCTTCTCGCGCACAAAAAGCCGGCGCGCCTGCAACAGGGCTTTATCTGAGAACCGGTAATCGTTCCGCTGGCTGGCTGCCACGCCCAGGTTCACCAGCGCCTTCGCCTGCTCATAGAGCATGCCCATGTCGGCAAACGCGTCGGCCGCCCGCCGTGCCATCGGCTCGCCTTCCTGCGTCTGATTCAACTCCAGATACATCTCCGCTTCATCCAGGTCGCAGAGCGCCGAATGGTAACGGTCGCCCGTTGCCCGCGACCGCTCACGCGCCATCCGATACAGTTTCCGCGCCTCACCGTACCCGCCCCGTAAATAGTAGAGGTAAGCGATGTTGTAATCGGCCCGCGCCACCAGGTTTTCCAGGTCATGCAACTCGCAATGCGCTCGCGCCTTCTCGTAATAGCCCAGAGCCTGGCTGAACTGCCCCCCGTTGATACTGGCAACCGCCATGTTGCTTAGCGCGGCCGCAATATCGCGCGGTTCGCCCGCCAGTTCGAACCCCTCCAGAGCGCGCGTATAGCGCTCCATCGCTTCCACCGGGCGATCCTGCCGGAATAAAATATTCCCCACATTCGAATCCAGTCTCGCCAGGCGCAGGACATCTCCCAACCGGCAAAAGATCGCCTCCGCGCGAGCCGCCCATGCCATCGCTTCGTCGTATGCGCTCTGGTAAATCAGTGCCTGCAAGCCACTCAACAGAGTGCGCCCCACCTCAAGTTCCATCCCTTCGGCATCGAACAAAACGGAGGCTTCCCGATACCGCTCGCCGGCACTCTTGTAATCGCCCTGAACGTGATCGATATGGCCTTGCGAGCGCGCGGCCCACGCCTTCGATACTCCATCGCGCCGCACTTTTGCGAGAGCTTGCAACTCGCCGTTGAACTGCAGCGCCCGGGCACGATCGCTATATAATGCCGCAAGCACTTCAGCGTGCAGTTCGGCGGGTAAGTCGGAGGGCATCAGATCTTTTTCTCTTCTAAGATGCGCCGCAGCTTACTTAAGCAGCGCCCGCGTATGAATCCGATGGAACCTTCAGCCAGGCCCAGCATGTGCGCCACTTCGCTATAAGGTTTTGCGGGCTGCTCATAGAAAAGCAGCCGCACCAGTTCGCGGCATCGCGGCGGAAGTGCCATCAGAGCGTCGCGGATTGCTTGTTCGCGTTCAGCCTCCAGGTGAAGCTGCGCCGCGTTCGGTTGTCCGTCGGCAAGGTTCGGGTCTAAGCCAGCGTCCAGCATCCGCTTCTGCCGCCGCCTCTTGTGCAACAGGCAACGCCGCGCTGACGCGGTAATCAGCCATGACCGTAAAGATTGCGGCCGCTCCAATCGCCGCAAGTCCCGGTACAGGTCAGTCCATACATGCTGGAAAATGTCCGCGGCTTCATCGGCGGGCAATCGGTATTTGGCTGGCATGGAATACACCAGCCTCTTGTATTTTTCAATCAGCGCGTTCCAGGCGAGTTCATTCCCGGAAAGGCATTGGCTGACCAAGTCTTCATCCTGCCAGGTGGCGTCGGGCTCGCGCGATTTCATTTACGCGGCAAGCCATCGGCACGCAAGTACAATTCGGCGGCGTTCCACAAGGTGAAATGATGCAGCACGGCCGGATGGAAATTTCCCACGTTGCCCCTTTGCGCAACCACCACATTCGGGCTGGCTAAAAAGATGACCGGCGTTTGTGCCGCTGCAATCTCTTGCACGCGATCGTACAGCTTTCGTCTCTCATCGGGCTGCATCGTCACCATCTGGCGCCTCATCAAGCCATCCATCTCCGCTTCCCATTCTGTCGCGGGCTTTTGCTGATTCGGATTCCACACATGCATACCGCCGGAAGACAGCCACACATTCATCTCGGGATTGGGATCTGCATCGCCGCCGCCCAAGCCCAGCAGCACGGTATCGAACTGTCTCGTCTTCATCACACGGTCCAGTAGCGAGCGGAATTCCAGTGGAGCCACGGTTGCCTTGATCCCCAGCTTCCCCCAATCGTCCGCTAATATGGCCGCCATTTGAACGCGCTCTGGACTGCTGGAAGACACAAGGATAGAAAATTCCGCGGGCGTGCCGGTGGCCGGGTCCATCAGCTGCCCTTTGGCATTCAGCCGGAAGCCCGCGTCCGCTAATTGCTTGCGGGCCGCAGCCACGGAGAAAGGCCGATGAGCGATCTTGCTGGAATACCAGAGGCGGTTTCCCGGGCTGACATGTCCCCACAACGGCGCTGCCCGCTCCAGGTACACCAGCTTCACGATGGATTCCCGGTCCGTTGCTTGGGATAAAGCGGCGCGAAACGGCAACTTTTCAAACAAGCGAACCTTCTCGCTTGTGAGCGAAAGGTTGAAACACAGAACGTTGTATTCAAGACCCGGCCCCAGGTCCGTCACCGTGGCGTGTTTGCTGTGAAGATAGGGGATCGCTTTCATGTTGACGCGGTTCAGAATGTCAAGATCGCCCGTTACGAAGCGGGCCAACTGAACTTCTTCATCGGCCAGCAGACGAAAATCAATTCCATCCAGATACGGAAGCCCCGGCTGCCAGTAATAAGGATTGCGCTCCAGCAGAACCGCTTCGCCCGGCCGGTATTCTTTCAATCGAAATGGCCCCATGCCCACCACGTCGCTCGCTGAGGCGCCCACGCTCCATGCCTCGCGCAGCTTGCCATTTTTCCATGCCGTCTCCAGCTTATGGCGCGGCAGAATCGCCACAGAATCGAACAGCCGCTCCGCAGCCGCATACGGCGATGGCAGCGTAAACACGATGGTCCGCGGGTCCACCTTCGACGCGCGAATCGGTTTGCCCTCAATCATCAACAAGTCGCGCTGGGGCGCGTGCACTGCTTCGTCGAGATACACATCCCATGAAAACAGGACATCCTCCGCTGTACACGGCGCACCATCTGAAAAGCGCAAGCCTTCGCGCAGCTTGAGCGTATAAACTGTGCCGGCGTTCGACTGAAGCCACGATTCAGCCAGGCCCGGCATCACTTTCTGCGTGATCCGGTCAATGGTGAGAAGGTCGCCATTCATCCTCCCCAACACTTCCCTCGAAGGAGCGTCTATAGCGATTACCGGATTGAAGGTCTTCAGTTCGGCCCGCTGCGCAACATGAAGGACGCCGCCGCGTACGGGACCGGCATCCGCCGCTCTTACAGCCGGCATGCTCATCGTCACGAATACCGCTACCGTGTATGTCGCTAGCGAAGTCGGACGCATGACGGTGTGATCAGTTTACCTGGAAGGTAAGAGCCGGCGCGCCACAGCTCTTGCCGCCACCGCGCAACTAATAAACAAAGGCAACATGAAGACCAGCGGCAACACGCGCCACCATTGCTCGCCTAGAACATAAGCCTTCCTCAAGCTGCTGAAAATCAGCCCGCCCCAACTGGGTTCCGGCTCGCCGCCGCCGAGCCCCAAAAACGATAGCGTCACTTCCGCCAGCACGAATCGCGGGAACAACACCAAAGCCTGCGTTGCCAGCAACCCGTATGTGCCAGGGAGAATGTGGCGTATGAATATTTTCCACTCAGGCACGTGAAACCCGCGCGCCGCGATCACGTATCCACGTTCCTTCAAGCTGAGAACAAGGCCGCGCACCAGCCTCGCGGGGCGTGCCCAGCTCACCGCCGCGATGGAAAGCATCATGAGAGCGACGGCCTTCCTGGGTGTTATTCCCAGGGGCAACAAAGACCGCAGGCCGATCAACACATAGAGCCACGGCAGAGTCAAAAGCAGTTCGATCGTGGCGGAAACAAAGGTGTCCATCCAGCCGGCGCCCATCCCGGCCGCACTTCCGAAAATCCAGCCTAGCGCCAAAACCAACACCGTACCAGCCACGCCCGCAAGCAGCGACCAGGTTCCTCCGGCTAGAAAGCGCGAAAGTACATCGCGTCCATAATCGTCAGTTCCCAGCCAATGCGCAGTTGACGGCGCTGCCCGCGCTAACTCGCGATGCTGCTCCAGCGGATCGGCCGGCGCAAGCCACCAGCCCATCGCATACAGGGTAAAAATCAACGCGGCAAGCCACACTGCCTTCATCGAGTTGTCGTCCGAATGCGCGGGTCCAATCGATAGAGAGCCACATCCGCCAACGCGTTCGACAGGGTCAGGATTGCCGCCAGCATCAACAGCACCGTCTGGACTACCGGATAATCGCGAGCTAGCACCGCTTCTAAAAATAGAGGCCCCAGTCCAGGCCAACCTGACAATGCCTCAATCACAAACGAAGACCCAATCGCTGCCGCAACGGATAGGCCCGCTAGTGATACCAGCGGGTTCGCCGCCGCCTTAAAAGTGTAGTGGAACCAGAACTGCGCGCCGGTTAAGCCCCGCAAGGAGGCCAGCCTCACGAATTCAAGTTGCCTTGCCTCCGCCAGCGTTCCGGCGGCGTGCAGAAAAATCACCGGCGATAGCGTAAGCGTGAGCGTCACCAGCGGCAGCAACATGCCCGAGATGGAAACGCCCGCCCATACCCCGAGCCATAACAGCAAGCTCACGGCGATTACGTCCGGCACCATCGCGGCTGCGGCCACGCTTGGTTCCATCGCCCAATCGATGCGCCAGCGTGCGGCCAGCAGCGCCACGCCTAGCCCCAGGGTCCAACTCAGCAACAAGGCGGGAAGCACAAGCGAAGCCGTCCGCAGCAATCGAGGGGCAATGAGTTTGCTCACCGGAATTCCAAACGAGAGCGAGATACCGAAGTCGCCATGCGCGATGGACGACACCCAGCGCCCATAACGGCGGCTCCACGATCGATCCAATCCCGCCGAGTGCCGCAGAGCCGCAATCGTCGCGGGCGAGGTGCTTGGATTCGCGAGCTCCTCCGAATAGACATCACCCGGCACGAGGCTAAAGCAGGCGAAGCCGCCGATAGAAAGAGCCGCCAACTGCAGGGCCGCGACCGCCATGCGCCGAAGAATAAATTTCATGCGATGCGGCCCTGTTCCAACCGCAGAATGCGAGCTCCCATTTCACTCGCGGCCTCCTGGTCATGCGTGATGAAAAGAATTGCCAAGCCGCGCTTCCGCCGCAACTCATGCAGGTACCGCACAATCACGCCGCGAGTCCGGCCATCGAGACTGGCGAACGATTCGTCAAGGATCAGCAGGCCGCGCTCCTGCAAACTTTCCGCGCTGCGCAGCATCGCCACCCGCGCCCGCTGCCCTTCGCTCAGCTCGTTCACCTTCCGCTCCATCCACGCGCTTGGCAAGCCGACGCTTTCAAGGGAGAGCGCCTGGTTGCCGCAGGCTTCCGTAACCGCCGCGCGAATCGTATGCCGGGGATTCAAGGATTCAGACGGTTCCTGCTGCACCAACTGCACCGCGCCCGCGCACTCAACCGAGCCGCCATCCACCTTCTCGCGGCCTGCAATGCATCGAGCCAATGTCGACTTCCCCGCGCCCGATGGGCCCAGAATCGCTAAGCACTCGCCCGAGTGAATCCGAAACGAAACATCTTCAAGCACCCGCACAGCCGGACTCCGGTAGGCCTTGACCACGTGTTGCACGCTCGCCGTAATTGCCTCGTGCGAAAACACAGTCGCGGGCGTCGCTCTCTCAGCGGGCGATGTCAGAGACACCACCCGGCAGCCCAGTTGTCCAAATACCTGCTCCCGGTGCGACGCCACAAGAATTGCGGCTCCTGTTTCGCGCGCGTACTCATCCAGCAACTGCAAAACTCTCGCTTCCGTATCGGGATCCAGATTCGCCGTCGGCTCATCGGCGACAATCAGGTCCGGCGCAAGTGCCAGCGCCTGCGCAATCAGCACTCGCTGCCGCTCGCCGCCGCTCAATCGATGGGGATAGGCATTATAAAAGCGGGCGGCACTCAAACCAACTCGCGCTAGCAAGCCTTCCGCAAGAATCCGCGAGTGCGCCAAGTCCGTCACTTGTTGGCCAACAGTCAAGAAAGGCGACAGGCTGTTCAACCCCTCTTGCGGAATGTACCCAACACGCCCGGAAACTCGATGCACGCCAGTCACGGTGGCTCCGGGCATCGCCATGCCGGCCACGATGCGCAGCAACGTTGTCTTACCACTACCCGAATCTCCTGAGAGGCCGCAGCGGTCACCCTTGTCGACTTGAAATGCGATTCCGCTGAAGATCGTCGCGCCCGAGTAACCCACGCCCAAACGCTCGATGCGGCAGATCATGCCCCGAAGGTAGCAGACCGTGGGAAAGTGCATCTCGCCCGGCATTGACTCGCTGCCTATGAGTACTCCCACCCAACCGGGCTGGTGCCCAGAAATTCCGCCAGCCTGCGATTGTGCGGTGCATAGTGAGCGCGAAGCAATGCGACAGTTTCAGCGTCTACCTGGTCTGCTTGACCCTCAGCGGAGCGATTGCAAACAGGATATTCAATCTGTGTTGCCAGAGCCGGGTCCAGTTCGAGAAAGCTAAGCAACCCAGCTATTGTTTTCTCCGGCGAAGCGATCAAATCGCCCATAATTATCACGTGGAGTTGCTGTCGCGGAAAATATTGCAGGAAGCGGTCAATCTGTTCCTTGTAATAGCCGCTGTCAATGTAAGTACGCAGTTTCGCTCCTTCGCGAAACGTGCGATATGCCCCGTCGCGGTCTGCGTCCAATGCTGCTTCATAGTTGCGAAGCCGCACATCCTCCGGCAGCTCGCTTTCCCGTTCAATGCGGCACAAGTCTGCTAACGCCGCTTCCCGGAATGTAAGAGGCTCAAGCGAAGAGACTCGCCAGTGCCACCAATGAGAAATCGCCCTGCTCACGGGCTCCCGCAAAATAACCACCAGGCGAGCTCGTGGGTTGTACTCCCAAATGCGTTTCGGCACCCACGGCAAATATAGATTGCGGTGACGCGCCTCCGCGATTACCTGCTCTCCTTTCCAATGCGAAAAATAGCGATTGTAGTAATAAGCGGGCCCACGCTCAAACTCGTATTCGAAGTAGAAAGGCTCCTTCGGGTTTGAGACACAAACGTCAGAGCACTGGCCCAAATAGTGATGCAGGGAAGTAGTGCCGGATTTAGCAGCCCCCAGCACGAACAGAGACGGATAGAGGTGCGTTCCGTCGCCTGCTTTCCAATCTGCCGGCAGCGGCCGGTTTGTCGTTTCATCCAACCAGCGTGAGGGCCGAACCAGTTCCTGTTCGCTGCCCGCAATCCGCACTGCAACATCGGAAACAGAATCTATATCTTCCGGAATGGCGAAATTGAAACCGCAGCGGCCGTCGCAAAAGCCCAGAAGATCGTGCCGGAAAATATTGGCGATGGCGGAACCCGCGTCCCGGCCATTCACGAATATAGTAACAGCTAGCTTGCGCTCAGGATTCGCTGAATCGTAGGCCCATCCCGATACCGTCCGGAAGGAAACAACATCTAAATATCCAGTCAACTTCTAGCCCGACTAATTATAAAACGCGCACTCCCAGTTCCTTGCGAATCGCCGGCGCCACATCTCTGCCCAACAGTTCAATCGCTTGCAGCATCTTGGCGTGCGGCAGCAGCACATTGGTCATTTGAAAATTCACGCGGGCAACTCCACCCAACACTTCATTCACATGCAGCAGCTTCTCAATCACCGTTTTCGGCTCGCCAATCAGATAGGCCCCCGTCGGCCCGGAAGTCGCCTCGAATTGCGCGCGGCTCGGCGGCGGCCATCCGCGCTCTTTGCCGATGGCGCCAAATAGTCGCGCAAAGCCAGGGTAAAACTCGTCGGCCGCTTGCCGCGTGGTATCGGCCACAAAACCAATGGCATGAATTCCCACCCGAAGTTGGTCGGCTGAATGTCCGGCGCGGCGTCCTGCTTCGCGATACAGATCGATGAGTGGGCGAAAGCGCCGGAACTCGCCACCGATGATGGCAACCATCAGCGGCAGGCCCAGCGTGCCCGCACGAACGAACGACGCCGGCGTCCCACCCACGCCAAGCCAAAGCGGCAAAGGGTTCTGCACGGGCCGCGGATAAATTCCCTGCCCCGTAAGCGCCGCGCGATGCTCGCCCCGCCACTGCACGTGAGTGTTCTTTCTAATCTGCAGCAGCAAGTCCAGCTTCTCGCTAAACAGCGAATCGTAATCGTTCAGATCCAGACCGAATAGCGGATACGCCTCCGTGAACGAACCGCGACCCACCACGATCTCCGCGCGGCCCTTCGAAAGCAGATCCAGCGTCGCAAAGCTCTGAAACACACGCACCGGGTCGTCCGCGCTCAGCACCGTCACGGCGCTGGTCAAACGGATGCGCGATGTCCGTGCCGCCGCGGCCGCCAGTATCAGAGTGGGCGCCGAATCCAGAAACTCCGGGCGGTGATGCTCGCCCACACCGAACGAATCGAGCCCCGCGCGGTCCGCCGTTTCCACTTCCTCAACAAGGTTGCGCAACCGGTCGCTTGCGCTCAGTGTTACGCCTGTGCCGGGGTCCGAAACCACTGCGGCGAAACTATCGATTCCAATTTCCATCTTGCTTTACCTTAGGCCCGCGCGGGACGTGAAAGCCACGCAATCGCGCCCACCAATACCAGCAGCAGCGCTGCTCCCGCCGGATTTCCACCGATTGCGAAAAGATGTGTCGCCACCGCCCCCACCATCACTGCCGCCAGTAAAAGCGCCGCATAGAAGCGATACTTCGGTATCCACAGCCCAATTGCCCCAGCCAATTCCAAGAGCCCGGTCACATATCGGAACCACTGGCCCATGTCCAATTTCGCGAAGGCATCCACCATGGGCGCGGCGCCCGCAAGCTTAGACCCGCCGGCCGCTAAGAAAGCCAGCGATGCCAGCCCGGATAAAATCCATATCATGATCTTCATTGCTGCGTCTCCTTTCGGTATCGATTCTATTGACGTCGATATAATTGATACAATAGCAAAGTAGAGGATTCAGAAAAGATGGCGGATGAACAGTCCCGGCCACGCCAACAACGCACGCACATGTGGCTGGTCATGATGAAGGCGTTTCAGGCAATGGCCTCCCATGCCCGTGCCGATCTTGCCAGAAGTCGCCTTGGACTTTCCGATTTCGCGGTTCTCGAACTTCTTCTGCACAAAGGACCCATGCCCGTCAGCGCCATCGGGCCCAAAGTGCGCCTCACGCCGGGTTCCATCAGCACCGCGGTGGACCGCCTTCATGCCAAAAAGCTTGTCTCCCGAACCGAAGATGCAGCCGACAGGCGGGTGCGCACTGTGAGCCTCACCGCTAAAGGCCGGGCCCTCATCGTGCCCGTTTTCGCGCGGCACACGGCCACCATGGATGCCGCCTCGCAAGGGCTTACTGTTCGCGAGTGCGCGGAGTTGGCCGCTCTGCTGAAAAAGCTCGGCAAGTTTGCCGAATCCCTGCCATGCTAGGGTGAAAATTCATGGCCAAACCGCGTCGTTCCGTTGAAGTGCGCCGTGTGGACGAATGCTCCACGCTTGACGAAATATTCGCTTCCTGCTTTCCCGCCTTCGGGGGCGCATATCTGCGTCGCATTTATACAATCCTCGATCGCGCCATTGCCAAAGGTTGTCCGCTCACCATCTCCATTTCCGGGCCCATCACCGTAAGCGGTCAGCATCAGGCTTGGCTCCTGCCTTTGCTCGAAACGGGATGGGTAGCCTATCTTTCCACCACCGACGCCGTCTGTTATCACGATGGTCATCGTTCGCTCGGCCCCAGGAACCCAATTTTCGAGGTGCCCATCTTCGGCGACGACGCGGCCCTGCGCGATGAAAAGACCATCCGTGTTACCGACATGGCCTTCGATGAGCAGGTGCTTCTCGATCAGGACAGGTTCCTCAGCGCCATGCTGCGCCGGCCCGAATTTCAGCGCAAAATGACCGGCACCGAGATGCGATACCTGCTCGGCAAATATTTCGGTGAGCAGGAGCAGCGCAGCCAGGTGAAGCCCGGCCTGCTTTCCACCTGTCATCGCCTGGCTATCCCGATCTTTGTTGGCGCGCCTTCCGATGGCAGCGTATTTTTAAACTCCATGAAGCTCTGGGCCATGCGTGAAGCCGGTCTGATTCCGGGTTATGGCTTCGATCTCGATCTGCATGCCGAGGTGTTCGAGGCTTGCGCTTACCATCGATGGGGCTTGTTTGAAAGCGAAGCAAAATCGCTGGCGACGCTGATCCTGGGCGGCGGCGTACCCAAGAATTTCAACCTGCAACCGGAGCCGGCCCTGGGCCAGATCCTGGGCATTCCCGATGTGAAAGGGTATGAATTCGATGTCCAAATTGTTACCGCGCCGGTAACCGATGGCTCCCTTTCTTCCTGCCCCCCGGCGGAAGCGGTAACTTGGGGAAAGGTGGATAAGGATACTTATCAACAATCCACCGAGAGTATGCAGGCAGATTACTCCATGGTGATGCCTTTCCTGGTAAAAGCGCTGCTGGATAAGCACCCGCCGCGGCCGGCTTACCGCATCTTTGAAAAGCGGGAGCAATTAACAGCTACCCTGAAGGAAGCTGTTCGTAATAATGCAGACTGGTTGGCCGAAAGTATTGCTTGGCAGTAAGTGAAGGATGCAGACGAATCATGAGAAAGACACTGCTTTTGATGTTAGCGGCAATGGCATCTCTCCCTGCGGCGGGAGCGCCCAAAAAAGTGTTTCCCTATGCTTACAAGCAGGAGGATCTGGCGAACGGTCTCCGGCTGGTTACCATCCCTACGGATTATTCAAATCTAGTTTCAGTATTCATCGTGGTGCAGACAGGCTCTCGCAACGAAGTGGAACCCGGCAAGAGCGGGTTTGCGCACCTTTTTGAGCACCTGATGTTTCGCGGCACGAAACAAACGCCGCCGGAAAAGTATCAGAGCGTGATCCGTATTGCCGGTGCGGCGCAGAACGCCTACACCACCGATGATTACACCGCATACCACACCACCTTTTCAAAGGAAGACCTGCCGCAGATTCTCTCCCTGGAAGCAGACCGCTTTCAGCATCTGGATTACTCAGAGGATGTGTTTAAGACAGAGACTCTCGCGGTACTGGGCGAATACAACAAAAACAGCGCCAATCCAACCTCAAAGATGTTCGAGGTTATGCGCGGCCGAGCCTTTCAGGAGCACTCTTATCGCCACACCACCATGGGTTTCCTGAAGGATATTCAAGATTTTCCCAGTGAGTACGACTATAGCCGACAATTTTTCGACCGGTATTACAAGCCCGAGTACACTACCATCGTCGTAGCCGGCGATGTAGATCCGAAGCAAGTGCGTGCCCTGGTTGACAAAGATTGGGGCGCGTGGAAGCGCGGCGCTTACAAAGCAACAATATCCGTGGAACCGCCGCAGGAAGGCCCCCGCACAGGAAAGGTTAATTGGCCCACACAGACCCTGCCCTGGGTGATGGTGGGCTACCGCACGCCCGCCTTCAGCGATACGCAGAACGACACTGCCGCGCTGGATGCTCTGGCATTTCTTGCGTTTTCGCAAAGTAGCGATCTGTACCAAAAACTTGTCATCCAGGAACAAAAAGCCGATGCCTTCGGTGTGCAAAACGGAGATCATGTGGACCCTTACTTGTTCAGCATCTTCGCTCGTTTAAGAAATATTGCCGATATGGAGGCGGTAAATCAGGCCATCCTGGCCACGGTCAAACAGTTCTCAGAAACAACGGTGGATGCCGCCAAACTGGAGCGCGTGAAGGAAAATCTTCGCTACCGCTTCGCGCTCGGCCTGAATAACAGTGAAGCCATCGCGGGAACGGTGGCGCGCTACGTTGCGTTGAAGCGGACGCCCGAAACCATTAACCGCGTCTATGATTTATACGCCTCTCTTACACCTGCGGACATACAGCGTGTAGCGAAGCAATATCTTACGGAACGAAACCGCACAACTGTTACTTTGACCGGCGCTGCGGGGGGCAGCAAATGAGAACTCTTGTCGCGCTTTTCTGCTTGTGCGGCGCCGCTTCGGCTGCGTCGTCCACCGTCTTACTGCCGGGAAAGAGCCCCCTGGTCACCTTCCGGTTTGTCTTCCTCACTGGGTCTGCCTCTGACCCTGCCAATAAGCCTGGCTTGGCGAATCTGACGTGCGAAACGCTTTCCCTCAGCGGCACGAAACAGATGACCTATAAACAGGTTGTCGACGCGCTGTTCCCCATGGCGGTAAGTATCGAAAGCTATACCGATAAGCAGATGATGACGTTCACGGCGGAGACGCACGTGGACAACCTGGAAAAGTTCTATGGTCTTTTCAAGGCAATGCTGCTGGAGCCGGGTTGGCGCGAGGAAGACTTCCGCCGAGTGAAAGACGATCAAATCAATTCCCTGAAGATCACCCTGCGCGGCAACAACGATGAGGAACTTGGCAAGGAAGAACTTTATAACCTGCTCTACCCCGGTCACCCTTTCGGCCATGCCAACTTAGGCACAGTTTCCTCGTTGGAAAAACTGACTCTTGATGACGTGAAAGCTTTCTACAAGGCGCAACTTACCAGGGGCAATCTCATCATCGGTTTGGCTGGCGGATATCCCGCGGATTTTCCCGCGCGTGTTCAAAAAGATTTCAGCGCTCTACCCAGTGCGTCACCATCGCCTCCCGCGCTGCCGGCGCCCCCAGCCATTGACGGCAACAGCCTGACCGTTCTTCGTAAGGACACGCGCAGCGTTGCCTATTCAATTGGGTTTCCGTTAGACGTCACGCGCGGCGATTCCGATTTTCCGGCGTTGCTCCTGGTGCAGTCCTACTTCGGCCAGCACCGTGAATCCGGCGGCCGCCTCTATCAACGCATGCGTGAGCTGCGCGGCTTGAATTACGGTGATTACGCGTACATTGAATATTTCCCGAACGGCATGTTCAGCTTTGAACCTTCGCCAAACCTGGCCCGGCGCCAGCAGATTTTTCAGATCTGGATACGGCCGGTCGAGGCCCCCACTGCTCCGTTTGCTCTGAAGCTTGCCATGTTCGAGCTCGATAAGCTTGTGAAGGAAGGCATGCCGGAAGAGGAGTTTCAACGCACCCGCAGCTTTGTGAGTAAACAAGTCAACTTACTTACGAAGACAAAGAGTGCTGAGTTGGGTTATGCCATCGATAGCGAGTTTTATGGCATCGGCAATTACAACTCAGCCATCAAGAAGGCCCTGATGAGTCTCACGCGCGATCAGGTAAATGCGGCCATTCGCAAGCACATGCGTTCGGACAACCTGCGAATCGTAGCGGTGGCGAAAGATGCCGAAGGCCTGAAAGAGAATTTACTCGGCGCCGCAGCGACACCGATGACCTATAACTCGCCCAAGGATGCATCGGTGATGGCTGAAGACAAAACAGTGGAGACCTGGAATCTGCGCATCAAGGAAGCAACCATTGTGCCGGTGGAACAGGTGTTTCAATAGCTCACCACTAGCGCTCTCCAGTTTCCTTCTGAATGTACTTCGGCCGGGCGGAAGGGCACCTCGTCGTGGTTCTCCAAGCCACTCAGAATCGCGGTTCCTCCAGCCCTCAACAGGCGCGGAATTTCGCCGGCTAGTGCGGTGATTGTCTCCGGGCTGATATTCGCAACGACCAAATCCGCCACGCCTGAGCGAATCGCTTCAGCGGAGCCCGTGAAGGCAACTATGCCGTTTGCTTTCGCAATCTCAACGGCGGTGTAATCGATGTCGCAGCCGTACACCATCGCCGCTCCTAAGTGAAGCGCCGCTTCGGCGAGTATGCCCGAGCCGGTCCCGATATCCACCACCGTCATCCCAGGCTTCACCCACGTTTCCAGCAGCGTCAGGCAGAGCCGCGTGGTCTCGTGCTTCCCGGTCCCGAAGGCGAGCCCGTTGTTCACTACGATGCGGAAACGTCCCGTCGGCGTTGGGTCGTCACGCCACTGCGGAGCCAGAAAAAACCGCTCGCCCACCAGTTGCGGCTCCCACCCCTGTTGCGCGTCGGAGACCCAATCGCGCTCCTCGGCCAGCTCAACCGCGCCGCCAAACTTTGCCTGGAAACGCTGCGCATCCGGCTCGCTCTCGAAGAAAACGCGCACGCGCAAGTCGCTCAATTCGGTGATTCCCGCGCACCCAGCTTCGAAGGCTTCGGCGATCAGCAAATCACGTTCGGGTTGCGCGCTTTCAAGATCGAGAGAGACCATAGGGGCGGATGAAACTGTCAGGAATTTACGCCGCGATCGCGACGCCGTTCGATTTTGAGGGTGGACTGTACAAAGCCAAGGTACAGCACAATATGGAGAAATGGAACAAAACGTCGCTGACCGGCTATGCCGTAGGGACTGCGTGGGGTGAAGGCCAGCTTCTGCGCTTTGAAGAGCGTGTGCAACTTTGGCAACTGGTGGGGCAGTGGCGCGCAGAGAAGCGTACAATGATCGCGGACGTCACGGCGGAAGGCGTTGCCGAGACGATTGCGCTAACGCGTGAGGCCGCAGCGCTGGGCTATGAAGCGGTCCTGTGTTCCATGCCCCTACGCTATCCGGATTCCGCGCCCCTCTATGCGCGCGCCGTGGCTGACAGGTCGCCTTTGCCCGTCATTCTACGGAACGAAGCTGTCGATCATCCGAATGTCGCCGCCGTTCTGGTAGACCGTATCGCGCGCGATGGCGAATTGACATCGCGCGCCGAGGCGGTCTGGGAATCGCTAGGCGCGGGTGCGGCCGGCGCGATTCTTGGCTCCGTGAATGCAGACCCGTATGCAGCGATTCTGGTTTGGGAGGCGTTTCGCACCCGGGAAACCGAAGCCGGCTTGGATTGCCAGGCGCGTGTGCGGGATTGGGCCGGAGTGCCGGAGCTAAAAGCGGCCATGGACAGCAACGGTTACTATGGCGGTCCGCCTCGCTTGCCGCTTAGTGCGAAGCGGACCTGATATTACTCAGCCGGCAGGATGTTCTGATTCACGCGGAAGAAGTTATCCGGATCGTATTGCTTTTTTACTTTCGCAAGCCGTTCGTAATTGCCCTTGTAAGTGGCCTGGATACGGTCCTGCCCCTCTTCCATCATGAAGTTGACGTAAGCTCCACCGGCGCCGAAAGGGTGTAAGGCATCGTGATAGTTGCGCGCCCAATCCGTAATCTTGCCGCAGTTAGCTGGATCAGGGTCCACGCCAACAATCACCTGACTGAATTGCGCATCGCGGTAACTCCAAGCCGTTTCCGAGTTATTCACGCGATGCGCGGCTCCGTTTACGGGATAGAAGTGCATGGCGGAAAGCATTGTGGGCAGCTTATGGGCGTGCTCCACATGCAAGGCGATGGCTTCATCGCTCAATGCGTTCATGAAATCGGCTTTCCAATACCATTGCAGGCCCGGAGGATAGAGCGCATCGAACATACCCTGAAGCGCTGGGAACGGCATAGGTCCAAACAACTCCAGCGCGGGGGGAAAGGCAGCCCGCAGCGGATTCAACAGCTCATTTGCCTTTTCGATCGGTCCGTTGTAGCACCATACGATGGCGCACATCTTCTTCAGGTGCAGCGCTTCCGGAAACGGTGGCCCTGGCGGCACGGTCATGAACGCGAAAAACCCGTTCAGTTGCTCGGGCGCCGCCTGGATAAATTCCTGGAACCACTTCAGCACGGCGGCGCCTCGATCCAGTTCCCACAGCATCGGCCCCGCGCAGACATTGGCCACCGCATGTGCGCGGAACAGGAACGATGTTACGATTCCGAAGTTTCCGCCGCCGCCTCGAATAGCCCAGAATAGATCGGGGTTGCTGTCCTTACTGGCTTTGACCACGCTTCCATCGGCCAGCACCAAATCCGCTTCCAGAAGGTTATCGATGGTTAAGCCGAAGCCTCTGGTCAAGTAACCCAGGCCGCCGCCAAGTGCGAGACCGCCGACGCCAGTTGACGAAATGACGCCGGAGGGGACGGCCAGCCCGGCCTGGTTCGTGGCGCGGTCAACATCGGCCCATTTCGCGCCGCCGCCCACACGCACGGTTTTCGCTTCTTTGTTCACCTCAACGGAGTTGAGCAGCGCCAGATCGATGACCAAGCCGTCATCGCAAACGCCAAGCCCGCCGGCATTGTGGCCGCCGCCGCGCACGGCTGTACGAATCCCCTGCTCCCGCCCAAAATTCACGGCGGCAATCACATCGGCCACATCCGCACATTGAACAATCAACCTCGGCTTGCGGTCGATCATTGCGTTGTAAACTTTGCGGACCTCGGTGTAAGTGGCGTGGTCCGAATCGATCAGGTTGCCGTGTAAGCCGGCTTCAAATTGAGTAATTACTTCAGGCTGAGTCATAAGTGTTTGCCAGTTCACTCTAACAGAGCCCGCACGGGAAACAATCCCTATTTCGGTAACGTTTTTGTAAAAACGAGACTAATACAGATTGAAAGCAAACAGCTGGTCGCCCGCAGCTATTAGAACATATTGGTGACCGTCCAGCATATAAGTTTCCGGGGCGTTCGAAACGTTGCCGATATGACTGTGCCAGAGAATCTTCCCGTTCGCCGGATCGAATGCAACTATGTTGCCACCTGCATCGCCGGTGAACAAAAGTTTACCCGCCGTAGTTAACATTCCGTTGCCCAGACCGCCGCCGGTACCCGGATAACGATGCTGCCACTTGACCTTGCCTGTCTTGTAATCTATGGCGGTAAGAAAGCCTCCCAGCGAACCTACTCCCACTTCATCCTTGCCGCCCAGCCCCATGGCTCCACGGGGATCGGTTTCAGTCAGGTAATACATCGCATACGTCTCAGCGGTGGGCACGTAGAACAAACCCGTGTCGGGGCTGTACGCCGGCGGCGGCCAATTGGTGGCGCCGCCGTTGTTGGGGGAGACCAAAGCGCCGGGCACCGTGGAATCTTTCATCACTTCGCGAACGGGCTGGCCTTTCGCGTTGACACTCTTGGCCCAATTGGCGGCCTGCGAAAATTTGCCTGTCACCAAGTGCTCGCCCGTCACGCGATCCAGGGTGTAGAAATACCCATTGCGATCCGCGTGAAGCACCATCTTGCGCTGCTTGCCGTTGAACTCCCCATCGGCCAGAATCGGCGTCTCGGTCGAGTCCCAATCGTGAGTATCGTGCGGATTCAATTGGTAATACCATGCCATCTTCCCCGTATCGACATTCACGGCAACTAATGAGCAGGTGAATAAGTTGTCACCGGCGCGGCTGGGTGGGTTGGTGTAAGAAGGCGATGGATTACCCGTACCGAAGATATATAGGTGCGTCTCCGGATCGTACGAGCCCGGAATCCAGACGTTGCCAGCTCCGTGCTTTGCCCCGTCCAGGGAGCCCCAGGTTTCAAGGCCCGGGTCGCCCTTCTTCATCGGAACCGTGTAAACGGTCCATTGCACCTCACCTGTCTCGGGGTCGCGCGATTGTACATAGCCCGGCTCGTCCAAATCGTTGCCGGTGCCCACGAGAATGTGATTGCCGATCACAATGGGTGCCATGGTGGAAAAATACTGCAGGTTGAAATCGGCGATAACTTTGTGCCAGCGCTCCTTGCCGGTTTTAGCTTCCAGGCAGACCAGATAATCGTCTGGCGTCTCCATATACAACAGGTTGTTCCACATGCCCAACCCGCGGTTGCCGATGTGGGTGCCGCCCTTGGTCTTCCAGAAGTAATGCCAAATTTCGTGCCCGTCGCGGGCATCCACGGCCCATGCATTGTCGGGCATGGAGAAATATAGAATGCCGTCAACGGCCAGAATGGACGCACGGATGCTGCTGCCGCCGCCGAACCCACCCCCACCTGCCTCACCGGTACCTTCGCCCCCTACGATGATGGGGGCGCCGCCACCGAAGCCGAAGCCTCGGCCAGGCCCTCCCGCTCCGGGCGTCACTCGTGAGGTCCAGGCCAGAGTTAGATTTTTGACATTACTCTGGTTGATTTGAGTAAGTGAGCTGTAGCGCTTGCCGGAATAGTCGCCGGAGTAAGTGGGCCAGGAATCACCCAGCGGCTTGGTGAGAAGGGATGGATCGAGCGCCTGCGCGCCGGCACTAACGGTCAGCAGCGCGGCCGCGGCTATGAGAACATAAATCCGTTTCATTTAACGGTCACCAGGTAAGAAGTAAGATCGTGTATTTCAGTATCTGTGTAACTGGGGAGCAGGTCTTTGTGAGGCTGCAGCGGATCGTGTATCTCCACCTTCGGGACAGCGCCGTCCCGCCGGAAGGTTTGTTGCGTGCCGTCGGGCGCAGTCAATGTCACGATAAAGTCATCGATCCGGTTCAGGACGCCTTCGGTCTTGACCCCGGAGCGGGAAGTCACCGTCACCGTTGTGGGAGGCACGTTGGTGAGCTGCGCCGCTGCGCCCGGACGGGGACCACGGCCGCCGCCTCCGGGCATGATCCAGGTGTTCTGCAATTGCTTGGGATCGGAAATGCGCTTTCCCAGACCTTTCAAATCGCCCGCAACGGAGTGGCAGGATGCGCACTTCGCACCGAACGCAGCCGCTCCTGCCTTGGCGTCGCCCACCAGAATGGTAAGCGGAGTCATGCGCGATATGTCATATCCGCCCACTTTGAAGTTATGCAGGTAAGCGGCAACATCGGATACCTGGCGATCTGTAAATGGGAATTTCGGCATGCCCTGGTCAGGCCTGCCATTGCGAATAATCGCCGTGATGTTTTCGCCGGCCTTATCGTTTAACACGAGTTCGGATCGCAGCAGGTTCGGGCCACCCTCACCGCCGCGCGCGTCCGAACCATGGCAGAAGTTGCAATTTACGCCATAAAGGGCTTTGCCGCGTTCCAGCACGTCGGCTGGTGCTTGTGGGTGGGACGGATACGCCGGGGGTCTCACAAAGCCGCCGGCCGGTCGGGCCGCCGGTGGTGTTTGTGCGGATATCACTAGGGTAAAAAGCCCTGCTGCGAAGATTTTAGGGGTCAACGACAGCCATTCTATTGCCAATGGCGTAGAACTTGCAATGGTAAGCCGCCAGGAGGATGTATGCATTTTCTGTGGACGATTCTGATCGGATTGGTAATTGGAGCGGTGGCAAAGCTGTTGATGCCGGGTCGTGACCCGGGTGGTTTTTTCATTACGATTATCATCGGTATCGCCGGTTCCATTCTGGCGACTTTCATCGGCAGGGCTCTGGGCCTCTATGCGGAAGGCGATTCGGCTGGGTTCCTGATGTCTGTTGTCGGCGCAATTCTGCTGTTGTTTCTTTACCGGTTGATCGCGCGCGGGCGCACCGCTTAGTAGATCCATTGTTTACAGTTGGGCGAGCACGGCTCCGGTGACTTTTTCCGTCGATGCCGTGCCGCCCAGATCGGCGGTATGGTTCGCATTATCCGTCAAAGTATTTCGAATCGCTGTGTGCAAGCGCTGTGCTTCCTGCCCCATTCCCAAGTGGTCCAACATTTGAGCGGCACATAAGAATGTTGCCATGGGGTTCACAATTCCCTTCCCCGCGATATCCGGCGCGCTTCCGTGAACAGGCTCGAACATGGAAGGTCCGCGACGGCTCGGGTCCAGGTTGGCACTAGGCGCAAGTCCCATGCTGCCGACCAGAATCGCCGAGATATCGCTCAGAATGTCCCCGAACAGATTCGAAGCCACCACCACATCGAAAGATTCCGGCCTGCGGATGAAATTCATGGCGGCCGCATCGATGAGCAACGATTCCGTTTCGATGCCTGGATACTCTTCCGCGATCGCCGCGAACGCCCGGTCCCACAGAACCATGGAAAAGCCCTGAGCGTTGCTCTTGGTGATGGAGGCAACGCGCTTGCGGCTGCGCCTGCTCGCCAGTTCGAAGGCATAGCGAATGATGCGGTCGCAACCCCGGCGCGTGAAGACGCTGGTTTGCACCGCTACTTCGTCCGGCTGATGCTGGTAAACGAACCCGCCAATCTGGGCGTACTCGCCTTCGGTATTTTCGCGAACCACCACCAGGTCAATGGCTTCGTTTTTGCGTAACGCGAGCGGCGAATGCACGCCGTTGTACAGAATGGCCGGCCTGATGTTCGCGTACTGATCGAAGCGCCGCCGGATGGGGAGCAGCAGCCCGTTCAGGGTCACGTGATCGGGAATTTCGGGGTGCCCCACAGCGCCCAGGAAAATGGCATCGAAGCCTGCGAGCGTATCGAGAAAATCCGGCGGCGCCATGTAGCCCTTGCTGAAGTAAAGCTCTGAGCCCCAGGGCAGGTCAGTCCACTCGAACCCGGCGAGGCGGTCCAGTACCCGTTTACCGGCGGGTATCACTTCCTGTCCGACTCCATCGCCGGCAATTACTGCAATTTTGAATTTCTTCACGGTTCTTTCTACTATAGGGTTTGAATCCATTTTCTCTAACAGGCAAGCGCGCGCTGGTTGCCGGAGCCAGCCGCGGAATTGGTTTGGCAATCGCTAAGGCTGTGGCGGAAGCGGGAGCCCGCACGATTCTGGCCGCCCGGAGCGAATCGGCTCTGGAGAAGGAGGCGCAGGCGCTGAACGAATCCGGCATGTCTGCCAGTTGCGTGAAGCTGGATTTCACAAGCAGCGAATCCATCCGCAAATGCGCCGATTCGGTGGGACCTGTGGACATACTGATCAACGTGGCCGGCACCAACATTCGCAGGCGTTTCGAGCAGTACACGAAGGAGGAGTATGACCATATCCTGCAGACGAATCTGCACGGCATAGTGGAGTTGACTCAGCTTGTGGGCGCGAAGATGATCACGGCGGGAAAGGGCGGCAAAGTCGTCCATATCGGCAGCCTGATGAGCCTGCTGGGCATTCCGTATTTGAGCGTTTACGCAATTACGAAGGCGGCGCTGGGCGGCCTGACGAAAGCGACGGCCGCGGAATGGGGACGCTACAACATCCAGGTGAATTGCATCGCGCCGGGGTTCATCCTTACCGATCTGAATCGCGACATGTGGCAGGCGCCGGAGATGGCGCAGTGGCTGGCGGGCGTGCAGGCGAATCCGCGCATGGGGTCGCCGGACGATATCGCGCCTTTGGCGGTTTTTCTGGCCGGGAAAGGTTCCGATTACATCACCGGCCAGATCATCGCGGTGGATGGCGGATACACCACCACCGCGGTTTGGCCATTTCACCCGCCGGCGAAAGCGTGACCCGAAGGGCGGCGTCGCTGCTGCTGGCTGCGGGATTTTTGCGGGCGCAAACGGCCGCAGAGTATACCTGCCCCATGGACCCCGAGATTCGACGCGCCGTGGCTGGGCGATGCCCGAAGTGCGGCATGAAACTGGTGGAACACACGCCGGATTTTCAAGAGTATCCAGTGCGCTTCTCCATTGAACCATCGAATATTCCTTCACGTGTCCGCCTGACTGTGCACATTGAAGTGCCGGGTGTGAACGGCTTTGAAGTGATGCATGAGAAATTGCTGCACTTGTTTGTGATCTCGGCTGACTTGCGCTATTTCGCTCATGAGCATCCCGTGGTGGACGGCAAAGGCTTCTCGCACAAGACCGTTTTGCCAGGCGACGGAGTTTACAAGCTGGTGGCTGATTTCTACCCTCGCGGCGGTGTGCCGCAGTTGGGAGAAACGCTGATTAGCACCGCCGGCTGGAAAGGCGGCCTGGCCGATTCCCTGGCAACTTTGACTCCGGATGTGGCGCCGCAGCACTCGGCCAATCTGACCGTTTCGCTGCGGATGGAAAAGCCCGTGCCGGGCCGTAAAACTCTGCTGTTTTTCGATCTGTCTCCTCAAGATGGACTACAGCTTTACCTGGGCGCATGGGCGCACATGCTAATGGTCAGCGAAGACCTGATCGATACTGTGCATGAACATCCATCTATTGCCGACGGAGGCCGGACGGTACAGTTCGACGTATTTTTCGCGCGCGCCACCCGCTACAAAATCTGGGTTCAGTTTCAGCGTCTGGGCGTGGTGAATACGGTTGCCTTCACCGCATCGGTGCACCCGTTGTGACTATCTCTAGTATTGCCCGATAGATATTTTCGCTGTAACCTAACACAAATGAGTAGATTCAAGTTTCTTTCTTCTTGCGCAATCGCCATCTTTGGAACCGGGTTACTCTCCGCGGCCAGCATCAGCTTAGACACCGTGGGAGCCGACCCGAATCTTACCAGCCCGAACTTCACCTTTATGACAGATCAGGTGGGAGATTACTCGGCTATCTATACAAACGTCAGCAACCCTGCCTTCGATTTTATTACCCTTGAACTGATCGCGCCGTTCAGCCCCGCGTTCTATTTTGGACCCTCCGGTCCGAAAACCTTAGGCGCGCAATGCAACCCCGGCAACACCTTCACCAGCTGCGACTTCACGTTCTACGACAACACTACCACGGTAATCTTCCGGTTCTTCGGGCTGGATGCTACCCACTTGGGTATTCCTTACCTTCACGATGCAGGGCTGGTGGCGACCCTGTTTGAGCCGAACCAAACCATTGGCGCCGTTGCGGCCACGGCGCCGGCCACTACTCCGGAGCCCGGAGCGTTTCAGCTTGCCACCATCGGCTTCGCGCTATGCGGGCTTGTTATGAGTGGAAAGAAGCTGCTGAAAAGCCGGGTTCGAGCGTAGCGTTCGCAGGGCATAATCGTTAGCCGCCACACGGGCGGGATAACCACTTTCAAAGCTCTTCTTCAAGGCCGGAATCGCGAGATCGTCGCGACCGGCCAGGTGGTGAATCACGGCCTCTGTGTACATCACGTTGTTATCGCTGCCATCGATGGCGCGGGCCCGGCGAATGAAGTTTAACGCCTGTGGGGCATCGCCCTTTTCGGCGTAATAGAGCGCCAGGCTTCTAAGGGTGGTGGCATCTTTCGAATTCAGCTTCCAGGCCAGGTACGCGAGTTCGATGGCCTTCTGATAAGCGGCATCGGCTTTGGCTGAATCTCCGGCCGCGCGGTAGGCGTCGCCTAAATTTCCAAAGTTCAGATGGTTTTTGGGGCCCAGCGTAGCGGCTTCCTGAAAGAGCCGGACCGCCTCCGCGGAATCGCCCGAATAGAGCGAGACGACGCCCAGATTCTGATAATTCAGCGCCGAGGTTTCGAGCGCAAGCGCCTTTTTGTATAGCGGGATGCACTCGGCCCACTTACCCTGGCTATAAAGGATGCCCGCAACGTTGCTGTAGCCGCCGGCGAAATCGGGTTGAAGCTGAATCACTTTTTGGAAGGCTGCGATGGCGCCGTCCGTATCGCCGAAGGTGGATTCCGCGACGCCGAGCCCGTTGAAGTTCGCGTAAGAATATGGATTGATGGCGATGGCTTTTTGCAGGTTGCGCAAAGCCAGGTCTTTGTTCTTCAACCTGACGTACGCGTTACCAAGACGGCGATAGGCTTCATCGGAGCTGGGCGCCAGCTGAACGGCCTGCGTGAATTCCGAAACAGCTTCCGCATTTTTGCCGGTGAGGAGGTAGCCGCTGCCGACGACCAGACGAACATCCGGCAGGTTGCGGTCGAGGGAAATGGATTGGTCGGCCGCGCCCAGACCTTTGACGCTCCATTGCGGGTCTTTGGTGATGCGATAGAGCCCAAAGCAGGATTCGGCGATGCCCGCGTAGGCGCGCGCGAAGTGGGAATCTTTTGCCACGGCCTGATCGAAGATATCAAGGGCGGCACGATAGTTGTCTGCGGTGGGGCGGCCCCGGATTAGGCTGCGGCCGCGCATGTAAAGGTCATAGGCTTCGCTGTTTTCGGTGGCGCGCGTGGCTCCGAGCGCCATTTCGCGGTCTGACAATTTCAGGCGGAGCTTATCCACCAGCGTGTTGTAGATGTCGTCTTCCGTGGTGAGCAGGCTTTCCGGCGCGCACTGGAACTGCTGGCTCCAGATGACCGCTTTCTTGTTGGCGTCCCACGCGGAAACGCTGATGGCTAACCGGCCTCCGACGCTTTGGAGTTTGCCGTCTACCAAGAGGTTGGCGCCAAGCTCTTTCGCGATAGCGGTCTGATCGGACGAGCCCTTCGCCAAGGCGCGATCAATGGTATTCGACGAAGCAAGGTTGACCTGCTTCAGCGGAAACAATTTCGAATTCAGGGCTTCCACCACACCCTCAGCCTGATACTTCAATTCGGCGCCATCGCCCAAAGGCTTGAACGGCAGAATGGCCATGTAGAACGCAGGGCGGGCCGCCGCTTCATCGGTGGCTTTGGCGGGCAGCAGCTTATCGCGAAACGCGGGCACGGCCAGGGTTGCGCCAACCGCGACTGCCATGGCCGCGGCCACAATGGCCCAGGTGCGGTTCGGTTTGGGAACACGCGCCAGAAGCTTGCGCTTGGGGGCGATGCCGGCTTCCAGATCGCGCCGGATTTCCGAGGCGTGCTGGTAGCGCTCCTGCGGATCGAGCACCAGGCATTTGGCGATGACAGCGGCGAAGTAATGCGGCAGATCGGGGGCCAGCGCTTTGGGATCTTTGGGCGCGGTGGTCATGCGCGAATGCATCACCTGGACGGAAGAGCGGCCGGCGAAGGGGAGGTCGCCGGTCACCATTTCATGGAGGATGAGACCGAGCGAATAGATATCGCTGCGATGATCGACCGGCTTCGATTCGATCTGTTCGGGCGACATGTAGAGCGGCGTGCCGATGAAGTCTCCGGTGCGCGTCATGGAGGCGGCTTCGAGCTCCATGGATTTCGCGAGGCCGAAATCGGTGACGTAGACGTGGTCGGAGTTGTCGAGCAAAATGTTGCGCGGTTTCAGATCGCGATGGATGACGTTTTCGGAATGTGCGGCATCGAGCGCGCTGCAAAGCTGAAGCGCGATGTTCAACGCGCGGGGATAGGGCAGCGCGCCGGTCTTGGCGATCAGGTCATGAAGATCCAGGCCGTCAACAAGCGCCATGGAGATGAACTTGACGCCATTGACGTCGCCGAGGTCATGGATACGAAGGATGTTGCGATGCGAAACCTTGCTGGCGAGGAGCAGTTCCTGGCGGAAGCGCGCCATGGATTTGGGATCGATGGCCAGTTCCGGGCGCACCAGTTTGAGCGCCACGGAACGATTCAGTTCCCGATCGAGCGCGCGATACACCTTGCCCATGCCGCCTTGGCCGAGCAGCGATTCGATGCGGTAGCGGGGCCCGAAATCGGAAAGCGGCTTCAGATCGAGCGATGAGCGGTCACGATCGAACACAAGCGGCATCATCTCCGCAGTGGGCTGATCGCGAAAATCGATGGTCAGGTCGCGATGGAGGACCTGGGTCTGGTCGTAATCGGGGGGGTCGCCGAGCGAATTGCTGCAAGCCCTGCAATCCCGCACGTCATCGGGATTTTCAGTTTGGCAAGTCGGGCAAAGCACGGTTGAGCAGCCTACCTTTTCCACAGCTATATGGAGCCTCTGAAAAGCTAGTGACGCGACGTGCGCCAGTGTGACTCCCGCTAGGATTCGATTTGTACATTATTGCATGTAGGTGTTGCGAAAGAGTAGCAAATCCAAGCTGAAGGTAAGGCTCATGGCGCGAGGCGGTTCGGCGCGCAAGGGGCGATAGATGGAGTGGAGCACGTCGTTGACGGCTTCGGCATCCAAATCGGCTGTGGTGGTGGCGCGCTGGTGGGTGGGCTCGCCGAAAAGCGGGGCGAATTCGGCGGCAGTCCGGGCGGCGCGATCTTTGCCGCGGCCTCGCAATTCGATGAGGTCGTCAGGGGCGGGGATGGCGATGAGCAGGGTGCTGCGCGGTTTGAGTACGCGGTGGAATTCGGACGGGTTCATTCTTGCGGTGATGGAGAGCAGCGTGTCGAAGCTGCAATCGGCATAGGGGATGAAGCGATCGGCGTTGGCGACGATCCATTCGCAGGCGGGATAGCGTCGGGCGGCGGCTTCGATGGCGGCGGTGGAGATGTCGATGCCGCACCCGGAAATTTGCGGGAACGAAGCCAAATAGAAGCCTTCGCCGCAGCCTACGTCGAGGACATTTCCAGCGGGCTGTGCGAATTCGAGGATGGATTTGAGGAGCGGTGCGGTGACTCCGCGGTCGTGAAGCCTGCGGCGCGCGGCGACGGCCTGGGTGGTGTCGCCGGGGAGTTTGGAGCGGCGCTCCTGGGGCTGCAGCAGGTTGAAATAGCCGCTTTTGGCGCGGTCGAAGGAGTGGCCTTTGGGGCAGAAAACGCGGGCCGGTTCGCGCGTGAGGGGCAGGTGGCAATCGCGCACGGGGCAGAGGAGCGTCATGCCGCCGTGAGGATGAGGCGCGCCGCTTCGGAAGCTCCGTCTTCCTGGCGAATGTCTGCGGCCAAGCTGGCGGCGGCAGTGGAATACGACGGGTTGGCGAGCAGAGATTCGAGGGCCCGGCGAAGGTTGCGGAGCGAGAGCGAGCGGCGGCTGAGAACGCGCGCGACACCGAGACGTTCGCAACGCGCGGCGTTATCGGGCTGATCGTATGCGAAGGGAATGATGAGAGAAGGGCGGCCGGAGCGGAGAGCTTCCGACATGGTGCCGATGCCGCTCTGATGGACGATGGCCGAGGCGCGCGGGAAGACAGCGGAATGGGGTGCGTACTCGACAGCCAGAACATCTTTAGTGCGAGGGATTTGGGCCGCTTCCGGTCCGGCGAGGAGCAGGACGCGCTGGCCAAGCTGCTGCGCGATTAGGAAGAACTTGCCTGGCGCAAAAACAGCGGACGAACCCAATGTGAAGACCAATGGGGCGGGACCGGCGGCGAGAAAATCTTCGATGGCGGGCGGCACGGGTGCGGGAGAGCGGAGGGGAAAGCCGGTGGCGATGGTGTTGGCGGGCCAATCGGGCTGCGGGGCCGCGAAGTGGCGCGAGAACAATGCCAGAACGCCCCTGGGAGAGTGCTGCCCTTCGAAGATGGGGTTGCCCGAATCGCTTAAACGCAGCTCAGCGGCGAATTGTCTGAGGGGAACGGTGGAACGTTCGGTTGAGCGCTTGGCAAGACCGTTGAAGAAGCGAGTGAGGGCGAGCGAGCGGCGGCGCAAGCCCATGAGGGGGGACGCGAGGACGCAAGGGTCGGTGCGGGAGAAGAAGCTCAAGGGCGCGAGTACGCTAGAGACCCAGGGAATGCCGGTGACGCGGGCTGCCAAATGGCCGCCGAAAGCCGCCACTTGCGTGAGAAGCAAATCATGGCCTGGAATGGCTGCCATGACATCGGCATAGCTATCGCGGATGGCGGGAAAAAGGATTTCGCCGAGCAGGTAGCGCCCGCCGCGAAACTCATCCATGAGGCGGCGGAACAGGTCGGGATCGGGCTTGAGCTCTGGACGCATGGGACGGAATGCGAAGCCTGAGGCTTCGATAAGAGCCTGATGCACGGTGCTGGTGACGAACGTAATTTCGACGCCCTGCCGCGTGAGTTTTTCGGCGATCGCCAGGTACGGATGAATATCTCCGAGAGAACCGAAGGTGGCGATCAGGATGCGCACTGTTGGCGATTATGGCCGGTAAGTGGCGCAGGCCACGTCGGTCTCCCACAGCTTGATTTCCGTGAGTTTGGCGGCGGTGTGCGGCTGGATTTCATCGTGGAAATATTTGGCGATATTTTCCGCCGAAGGATTGAGCTCGGTGAATGGCGGCAGGTCATTCAGGAACTGATGATCGAGCCGGTCTTTGACGGCGCGGACCAGACGCTTGAGCTCCGCGAAATCGAGCAGCAGGCCGGTGGCATCGAGTTCGGGACCTTCGACGGTGACGCGCACGCGGTAGTTGTGGCCATGCACGTTTTCGCACTTGCCGTGATAGTTGCGAAGGGCGTGGCCGGCGGGGAACACCTCTTCAATTGAGACTTCAAACATGATCGGAGAAAAACCTTTCCACTGCTTCCAGTTTAGTCGCGAAGGCGTAATCGGGCAGGCTGTCGAAGAAAATCTGGCCGTAGCGGGTGTGGGTGATGCGTCGATCGAGCAAGGAGAGCACGCCACGATCGGACCGCGCGCGGATGAGGCGTCCGAAGCCTTGTTTCAGGGAGATGGCAGCTTGTGGAATTTGGTAATCGTAAAACGGATTGCCGCCGGCTTCGCGGACACTGCGGATGCGCGCTTCGACGACGGGGTCGTTGGGGACGGCGAAGGGAAGGCGGTCAATGATGACGCAACTGAGCTGATCGCCCTGGACATCGACACCTTGCCAGAAGGATGATGTGGCGAAGAGGACACAATTCGGGGTGCTCTTGAATTCTTCGAGGAGCGCCGTGCGGGGGCCGGTGCCCTGCATGAGCGTGGGGTATTCGATATTGAGCGACACGCGGTCATAGACCAGACGCATTTGCGCGTAGCTGGTGAAGAGCACGAAGGCGCGGCCACGCGAGAGTTCGAGAATGCGGATGATTTCTTCACTGGCGAGTTTGGTGAAGCCGGCGTCACGCGGATCTGGAAGATGCTGCGGGATATAAAGGAGGGCCTGCTTCTGATAATCGAAGTGGCCGGGCACGATGAGCGTGCGCGAGGATTCCAGGCCAAGGCGTTTTTGGATGAAGCTGAAATCGCCCGCGACGGCGAGGGTGGCGCTAGTAAGGATAACGCAATCGAGCTTTTCGAAGAGGCGTTGCGCGAGGATGCCGGAAACGTCGATGGGCGTAGCTTGCAGGAAGGTGCCGCGGCCGCGCTTCTCCATCCAATAGACGTAAGTGGGGTCGTCCGATTCGACCATGAATTTGAGGCTTTCGTGGATGGCTTGCGCGCGGCGGGAGAGCGGGACCACTTCTTCGGGCGAATCCTTGACGAGCTGGAGTGAGAGCGAGACGAGTTCGATGGCGCCCAAAAAATCAAGGTATTCGGCATCGCGGAGAGAGGCGCGAGAAGCGAAGGCGGCGCGGCCTTCAAGTCCGGGGAGCGTGCCGAAGAAGATCTGGGCAAGCTCTTCCAGGCGCTCGAGGATGCGGTCGAGTTCGGGACTACCGAAGCCTTTCAGGCGGCTGACCACGGCGACGTCGCGGCGCAATTCGGCGATTTGATAACTGGATACGGTGACGCCGAAATACTGGCCGGCGATGTCTTCAATTTCGTGCGCTTCATCGAAGATGACGGCCCAATATTCGGGAAGGATGCCGGCGAACTCTTCATCTTTGAGGGCGAGATCGGCAAAGAAGAGATGGTGGTTGACGATGAGGATGTCGCTATCGAGCGCGCGGCGGTGCATCTCCGTAATGAAGCACCTGTCGAACTGCGGACACTTTTGGCCGGAGCAAAGTTCGCGGCGCGCATCGATGCGGGCCCAGGCGGTGGAGTGTTCGGGGAGGGACTTGATTTCGGCGCGATCGCCAAAGGCGGTGGTCTTTTCCCAGGCTTGGATGATTTGAAAATCGGCTACTTCTTCAAGGCCGGTGAGGACGGCTTCGCGTTCGGCTTCGTAAATTTTCTGGCGGCAGGCATAGTTGCCGCGACCTTTCATGTAACTGACTTTGAGGGGGCGCTCAAAGTGCTGCTGCAGGAAAGGGATGTCTTTATAGAAGAGCTGCTCCTGAAGATTTTTGGTGCCGGTGGAGACCACGACGCGCTTGCCGGAGAGGAGCGCGGGGACCAGATAGGCAAGCGTTTTGCCGGTGCCGGTGCCGGCTTCGACGATGAGGTGTTTGCGCTCCGCGATGGCCGCTTCGACGGCTTCCGCCATCTCCACTTGGCCAGCGCGGTATTCGAAATTCGGGTGCCACTGCGAGAGAGTGCCTTGGCGGCCGAAGAACCGCTTGGCACTCTGAGATTCCACTTGCACGGTAACCATTCAGTTTAGCGGGCCACCAAGAACAGGAACCAGCCGAGGCCAATGGCAAGGGCCAGAGCGGCCAGAATGCGCCGGGTTCGGGGGAAGCGGAAGACGAGAGCGCCGGTGAGAGGGAGGATGGCGAGGTCAGTAATCGCGGTGCCGAGGAGGGAATAGGTGAGGGACGATTCGGACTGGCGGACGTATTCGGCGAGGGCGAGTCCGGGCACGATACCGAGTGCGGCGACGATGAGCCATCGGGCGCTGGAATCCGGCAGGAAGAGGACTTCGACGGCGAGGTAAGAGACGGCGAGGGCGGCCGCGGCTTCGAGAAATCGGGGCGCGGGTTGATAGGGGATGATTGCGCCGGCGAGTTGCGCGAACAGGAAGAGGGCGGTGAATGCCGCTAGTCGACGCCAGGTTGTGGCTGCGAGGGCGACGGCGATGAGGAACAGCACGGGCAGCAGACCCGTGACAACGTGAGCAGCCGCGCCTGAAGCTTCGCGGATTGCAAGCTCGGCTTGCGTGGGAGGCCGGAAACGCAAAGTGGCGGAGGTGAAGGCCGAATCGAAGACGGCTTGATCGTGCTTGGGGCCGTTGGTGGCGCGGAGCAGGTGCACGTGATTGGGGACGGTGATTTGCGGGAAGGTGCAGTGGACTTCGAGCGCTTCGGGGGGCGCGGCGAATTCGTAAGAGGCGTGGCAGATATAGGAATCGTGAGCGGGGTCGGCGTGGCACTCCTGGGTGAGCAGGCGGGCTCCGGCGAACTGCATGTGCGTGAGCAAAGTTTGCTCGGGATGTGCCACATGCACGACTTCGAACAGCGGCATGGTGAGCGTGTAAGAAAGGTGAGTGCCATTGAGCGCGGCATCACCGGAGCTGAGGCTCATCATGTGCGCGCAGGCGGGGAGCGCGAGCAGACTGAGCGAGAGGAGGCGCATCAACTGACAAGCGCGGTATCGCGACGTGAGAACTGCCAGATACGGAGGCGGTGATACACAACGCGCAGGAGCGCAAGAACAGGAACGGAGAGAAATGTTCCGGGGATTCCGGCAAGCTGTTCACCAGCGAAAACGCCGAGGATGACGAGCAAGGGATGCAATTCGACGCCGGCGCTCATGAGGCGCGGAGAGATGACGTAATCCTGCAGCAAGCGGTAGATGGCGAGAAAGAGCACTACCCAGAGCACGTGCACACCGCCCGCCAGCGCGGTGACGGTGATGATGACGATAGCGGCGATAAGCGGGCCGATGAGCGGAATGAATTCTAGGGGAAAGGCGATGGAGGCAAGCAGGATGGCGTAGGGGACGCCCATGACGCTGAGCACGATGGCGAACGTGACGAAGGTGATGGCGCACAAGGAGAAGAGCGCGCGCATGTATTGGAGGAGGAGCAGGTGGACGTCGGCGAAAAGCTCGTCGACAAGTTCGCGGGCGTGGCCGGGGTCGATGAGGGAGAGGATTTCATCGCGCATGGTGCGGCCGTCTTTCAGGATGAAGAAACTTAAGACGGGGATGATGACGATATAGATGAGGCTGGTGGAGGCGCGGAGGACTTCGAGCGTGACTTTGGGGAGGGCGGCGACGAACTCATTGTAGTGCTTGTAGACATAGCTTTGGAGTGTGCCGAAGACGGTGAGTTGGAGGGCGCGGACGGAGGTGGGGAGGTCTCCACTGGGAGGCTGTTGTTTCAACTTTTCAAGCAATTCGGGGGCGCGTTGGGAGAGCGAGGCGGCTTGTTCGGCGGCTTGGGAACCGACTTCGATACCGAGCAAAACGAGCAGCCCGACCAAGGTGAGATAGACGATGGCAAGGGCGGGTGTGCGGGAGCGGCTGGGGAGGTGCCCGTTGAGATAATCGACCAGGGGGTAGAGGAGGTAGGCGAAAAGGATGGATACGGTGAGGATAAAGAGCGTGCCGCGGATGAGATAGGCGACATAAAGGAGCAGCAGGACGAACGACGCCGTCCAGGTATATGAAGCGGCGCGTGGGCTGAGTCCTAGCATGGGGTTAGCGTAGCAGGGCAAGGCTTGGGTTCGCCGGGTTAGGCTTGGGATAGCGGCGGGATCCGTCAGGTCTTCCGCAGGTCTTCTCAGGATATCCCTTGGGTTCGCGCTTGGGTGAAAAGTGAATGGAATCAATTACTTCCTGGGTTCGTTTCGCGGATTTCGCTATTTTCGGAGGGGAAGCTCGTGGTCTTCAACACTTGATTGGAGCATGGGGAAAGGAGGCTGGGACACGGAGAGGACGCTATGTTATTCAATATTAGGGAGATTGAGCTTTGAGGCGGCTGTGACCGAAAATTCCGTATTGGACTGGCTGCTCGATTCCGACCCTGCTCCGGCCACAACGAGGGATGAAAACGGCGCCGCGACAGGGCATTCTGGTAATGTCGCGCGGGAATTATCAAGCCGGCTGCAGGGCCATCGCCGGAAAGCCGTTCAACTGCTGGTGTTCCGCGCCAACACTCAGACTTGGGCCGAACTTCGGTCCTTCGGGATTCTTCTTGAGAATATGAAAGGCTGCGAAGGTGCCGCAAAACACATAAGCGAGTAGATCAACGTGTGCGCCTCATCACACGCCTCACCATGACCCAGCCTAATTGACCCCCACAGGCTGGGCCGGGGCTGAACCCGCTACGCTCAATTGGAAGTTTGTTGGTGAACCACCAGCCCTCTTGGCAATTCGGAAGGGTAGCCGACTTTGTGCATAGTGAATACCCCTCGAGAATCCTTGGGCTGCGAAGGCGAACTTATCGCTTATGGCCTGTAATGAGAGGTTAGTATCCACCGGAACGGCAATAGAGTATGTTCGAGTGCCGCCCACCAAGGAGGTTAGCGGAACAGGATGTCGATGTCCGCGGCTTACGCCTATGTAGATTTGTGAATGCTGTCCAGGATAACTCTCCGAAGCAAGTAAGGACTTCCGGTCATTGAGCGTGATGTTAACTGTAGCAGCAAGTTGCAATTGCACAACAAGACTCTGCTTGGGGAGTAGATTTACCGAAACAACTTGTGGATGCTCCACCCAGGAACAGGAATCCACCAGCGTCACGATCTTCGAGAAAGGGGGCTGGACACAAAGCCCAAACGATCCCTGCGGTATGCCACCAAATTGGGCTACGCCATCGCTACCCGTCGTTTGGGAACTGCGGTACGCCGCAGGGTCGGAACCGACTTGAGGTAAGGGAGAAAGCGACACTACTGCGCCATTCAAAGGCGCGCCGTCGCTATCACGGACAGAAACAACAACTTGGCCAGATTGAGCCAACGCCGCGACGCAGAAACAGAAGAATGACAAAATCTTTTTAAGTTTCATATGCTTTCTATTTGACGACGATGAACACGGTATTGGACGAAATTGGCGCGACTGTAGGAGTAGCAACCGGGAAGAACAGGCAAGTAATATTTCGCGACCCCGTCTCCGTCGGCTTTAGGACGAAATTGATCTGGTCAAGACCCGGAATCTGGCTTTGGGCACCAACATAGACAGGTGTCGTGCCGCCACATGAAACCTGTATGGGTTTTCTAACCCCTCCCGTTCCGGTATCGACCACCTCAAAACCTGTTCCATACAGGCTGACGTAGACCGGATCTCCCGAAACATCAACAGGCAAAGCAATGCAGCCGACGGAATCACACTGGAATAGTGGCACAGACGACTGTTGACCACTAGGAGAAACGCGCACGGCGGTAGCTGCAGCAAGCCCAGATGAGTTCAGCGAAAACAAGGCAGGAACTAATGGCTGAGTTAGCATTGCTGCCGCAGTCTCCCGAAAAGGTACGCCGACGCGCTCGATACTTATCCCGGTAAAAGCACCGTACTCGGGCAAAAACGGAATATAGTCACCCGCAGGATTCTGTGGCGTTGCAAGACTTAAATTGATCTGAGTGGGAGACACATAGAGAAGGGGCGCTAGTACGGTCGAACCGTTTGTGTATCTCAGATGGACTCGGACACCGCCAAGAGTGGTAGGCAACGGGCTAGTACTCGCGCTTTCGGAGGCGGGGGCAAGATCGGTTCCAAAAAGAGAAACTAAGGAGCGCGGGCCAACCGGCAAAGAACCCGTTGCGGAGGAAACAGCTTGAATCGTCTTATTTGTTCCGGGAAGTTGCTTCAGCACAGACAGGATGGTGTCTTGTAATTGGGTTTGCGCCGATTCGAATACAAGATCAGACATACCGGTCTGAGTTAGATCAACCGCAGCCACCGACTGGGTGTTGACTGCACAAGTACGGGCCGAAATTATGAGTTGGCAGATAACATCGCCGAGGCGAAGAAAGGACGGCTGACTAAACCTTCCCTTCCCCAATCCTCGAAGAAGGGAATTTCCACTCACTAGATCAGGCGTCTTGTCCCTATCAAAATCTATGGCGATGAGCGGCGAACCATATCCCGTGGCGGCTGGCGCTGGACTCAGAACTCCCGTCCCGTCGTTTAGAAAAACCGCTATGTTGGCCGGTGTCGGCAACTGCGGTTGATCCAGCCGCCTCACCCCCTCCAAGTCAACTGCTAGGTCGACAGAACCGTTTCCATCTAAGTCCCCCGCTGTTACGCTCTTCAGACCCGACAACACGCGAATGCTTTGTCCTTTCACGAACGTTCCATCGCGAAGGCCAGCATAAATGATGATCGCGGTGGGATCGTCAACAGTCGTGACTAAGTCTTGGGAGCCCGAACCCCGGAAATCACCCGAGGCAAGCGTCCTGACACCGAGTGATTGCGCAACGCGAAATGAGCCATTGCCGTTGCTGAGGAGAACAGATCCCCTAGCGATCAAGTCTGTCTTCCCGTCAAGATTGAAGTCTCCCGCCAGCAAGATCGGGTCGAAGCCCGGTGATAAAGTCCTGTTGAGGATGACTGGAAGGAACGTTCCGTCACCTCTTCCTAAGAAGATTTGAAGATCGTCGTCCTCGTCAGTGAGTATCGCAATATCAGCGTGACCGTCCCCGTCGAAATCCCCTTTGGCTATCTTCCTGGGAGTTCCTTTCACCGGTTGTGATATAGGAGGCTGAAAAGTTCCATCGGAGTTAAGCGGGATGACCTGAAGAACAGCGATCCCGGTCATTGGCCTTTGTGGGTAGCCAACTACAACAATGTCTGTTCCAGTGCGTGAACTAAAATTTCCAGAAACTATGTCAGAAGCCTGCGCCAAACCGAGGCTCGTTGTGACTGGATAAGAATATTGGCTTGTAAGGGTCTGTGCCGCCGCTCCAGTACTCTGCAAAACTAAGAAAAGGGAAACCGAGCAGAAGTATAACGCTCCACGCATAATGCTACTCAACGCTTTACTCAGGGACGACGTCATAGGATCATTCCAGAAAAGATTTGCTTTAGTGAATCGGAGCAGGGCACGCATAACTAAATGAGGCGTTTGTCAGAATCACACTTGAATCGACAACGATAGCGAGGGGACACTACGTTTTGAGTGAAGCAACCGTTCGCGATATGAATGTTATCCATTGTTTGCTCCATCACTGTATCCGCATCAACGTAAAAGAAGAGTCCGATCGGGTTCAACTGGGAAGTAATACCGTGGATATCGACGTCGTGGACAGTTTGGAGTGACCTCTCGTTTTGTAGTTGAAACCCACCAATTGACTTGACAGAGTAAAATTTCTGACCAACTCCTGCATTCTGCACAATCGTCCTGTTAGGAGGCGATAATACCAGATCTTCCAAACTCAAATGCTGCACTCCGTTCATGTATATGCCTGCGCCGGGGATATTGAAAACCCGATTGTTGTTCAAAGTATGACGTAAGCCGTGCAACTCCATGCCTTGGGCACCGATACCGCCGACGTTTGTTCCATCGAAGAAGTTATTGGAAATTGTAATATCGTCCGTACAAAAGAACGTGACAAGCATGCCACCAGAGGTCTCGTCATCGTTCGGAAAATACTGGTTGTCAATGAAGGTATTATTGGAAACGGTAGCAGTTTGAGCGTGCTGAAACCCTACGGCCCCCGTGTAACTTCGAATAAATGTATTCCCCTGAATGACAATTACTCTTGGAACGGCGAGAGCCAGTTTGGCAGGGGTGTCGAAGGCTCCGCAGCCGTTGTCACCTGGCCCGAGCCGGAGTTGAAGGATGCCGTGTCAATGAAAGCCTCATGACCCTCCTCGAAAAGGCTATTTGTAATAGATATGTTGTTTGTAACGTTTTGGTTGGTAGGCGCGTTCTGGATGACGATCAAGAATCGGCCGGTATTGGTGAAGCGCGACGCTGTAATCGAAATGAACGTTGCACCGGTATTCGTATCACCAATCCATAAGTCGGCGCACCCCCTTGCCTCGCAAACATCGTTCAAGACGCGGTATGCTCCGGGAGAGCCCTCGACACCGTTCCTGTTTCCATCTAAGGTCACGTTAGATATGGCAACATTGTTGACGTTGTTAACTACCGAAATCAGCCGACCGCTATCGCATGTAGGTGACCGCTGCAGCACAGTGGGATAAGTACCGACACCGCATGTAGCTGAGTTACTACCCGCCCCACAAATCGTGATGCCAGACCGGCCCACGACTAGCGCATTGGATAGTAGGTAGGGTATTGTATAGCCGCTCTGACTATTTGCCACCAATGCACAAGTAGCGGGACCCGTTGCAGCAGTTACGCAAGAAACGAAGGCCGAGGGTAGAGGATAGCCCGAACTGGAGCCGCCAAACCAATGCCAGTTGCCTGCGCTTTGAGTGTCCCAATAACTCGTGCCCGTGTTAGATTGTACGTACACGTGCTCCTGAATGTACCCGGCCAAAGCGCCCGTGAACGAAACGCTGAATGTCATAATAAGTGTGTCAAGGGACTGATAGCGAATGCTCGACACTTGAGGATAAAGGGTGCAATGGCTGTTCGACAGCAGCGCAGGCGAATTTGGCGAGCCAAAAGACACCTTTCCTGGAAAGATCTTCGAGTTCACAGGCACACTAACGCCATCATCCTCCAACCAGATCTGCTGTGCTGATATTTCTGCGACGACCTTGCAACGTTGAGACGGGTTGTAAGAATGTCCAGGGCTCCAATTTGCACCAGAAACAAAGATAAGTTCGGCATATCCATTATTGAAGACGCCATTCCCATTTTTCAGGGTAACGTTGAAGGTCTGTTTGCTGTTTGCGTCCTGCAGCGATCCGGTATTTGGATCCACAGTTGTAATTAGCGATAGGCCTGAATCTGGCGTGACGCGTATAGCGGACGGCGTGGCTGGCTGGTTCCCGGTTACATAAAAATGGACCCCCGAGTAGGCGAATGCTTCGTAATGCGTAAATGTGTAGTCGGAATATGAAGTGACGTAAATATAACGCCCGCCCTCATAGGGTTCATTGAATGTGACGTGAACGGTTATTTGGTAGATGTTGTTTCCAATGGCTGAAATACTCGAAGGTGTGGCGCTTAGCGTACATGCAGAGTTTCGGGTATTTAAAGCACCGCCACCTGGAGCTGTCCCGCCAAAGCTCATGGCTGGTTCCTGGTCACCGTGATCGGTGATCAGAGTCATGTAAGACGTTGACAAATTTGGGAAATTGGGCAAAATTACATCTACAATACAACTGTAGTTTGTATACCAGGATTGACTAATTGTTAATCCAACTGCGTATATCCCGCCCCCAGTGTTTTGGACCTGTACGACGATTGTGTTGTCCTGTCCTGCTGGAATATTTGGAATACCGGAATTCGGCAACCCGTTTATGGATCCGGCGACAAGATGGGGCTGCGGCTGAGCTGCGGCCGGTATCGCGAAAAACAAGAAAAAGAGTAGACAGGCGCGTCATGGGTGTATGGCCTCAGAAATGGAACCGGGCTAATGATATCTGCATTCTTGAAACTTGTCAATTTAGTATTGTTTTAATGTCGTTTTATTTCGGCGCAACGCGAAAATGTCCTAAATTGAGGAAAGTAGAAATGTTCTATTGATAGAGGCGGGGTTGGGAGTTGGAACAATGACCAGGAAGGCGATGCTTTCTGCGCCAGTTCCGGCGCTAACCCGCCGGTCCGATTCCGGCGTGTATGCCGCCACAGGCACCCGCGCCGATCTTGCCGGGCTACATCTATGTTGTTTCGCAAGTTGTCGGCGGCTTACCAGCGAGTGAACCTGGCCGGACGTGCGAGGTGGATCAATTTTGCTCAAGAGAATTTCCAGGGACGAAGGCACCCTCCAGAGCGGCAGGTGTTGCGCGACCTTGCGGATTCACCGGATGAGGCGGTTTCAGCGGAGTGGGACAGAAGCGAGGGGCAGCCCTGGATTTCGACACTGCCGACGCTTCAACTGTTGCATGACTTCGGGATCGATCCGGGAGCAGACCGCGTGGTTCGGGCGGTTGCGGGCGTGAGGGAGCATTGCCGATGGGAGCATGCGGGGCAGCTGTTTTTCAGTGGCGAAGTGGAGCCTTGTATTAATGGGCGGACGGTGACGCTGGGTGTGTATTTCGGTCTGGATATGGGCCGGCTGGTGGAGCGGTTGCTGGGTGAGCAGCTTGCAGATGGCGGGTGGAATTGCGAGGCGGAGAACGGGTCGGTACGGTCGTCGTTCGCGACTACGATTAATGTGCTGGAAGGTTTGCTGGCGCATGAGCGGGCTACTGGGGGAACGGCGGACTCGGTTGCTGCGCGTAGGCGGGGCGAGGAGTATTTGCTGGGACGCGGGCTATTCCGGCGGAAGAGCACTGGGGGCGTGGTGGATGCTTCGTGGCTGCAATTTTCGTTTCCCGTTTGGTGGCATTACGATGTGCTGCGGGCGCTGGAATATTTTCGGCTGGCTAGGGCAAGGGATACGCGGATGGAAGAGACGATTGAGCTGGTCCGAGCGAAGCGGCAGGGCGATGGGAGGTGGCTGCTCCATAATACGCACGCGGGGCGGGTTTGGTTTGACATGGAGGATGGAGATGGGAAGGCTAGCCGTTGGAATACGTTGCGGGCTTTGCGGGTGCTTGGGTGGTGGGATTATCCATTGGAAGGGTTTGACTTTAAGCCGCTCCGCGCTCTCATCGCCACTCACAAACAAGGGCGATCTGTCGCCCCACGTGGGCGCGTGGATTGAAAATGGACATCTTCCGAATTCCCGCGCCGGGCGATAGCTTCCAGGTTTTCATAACTACGAATGCAGACGAATCGGATCGAGTTACCACCCGCTTCAGACCCATGCCGTGCTCGTAAGTGGCGGAAGCTCCATGGATGCTGCTATCTGGCGCGCGAGCAGTTCAGGATTTTGCGCGTAGACCCATGAAATGATGCAGCGCAAACGGCACTTCGTCCGGATGGGTGGCGCACCACGTGATGATTCGCTCCAGTTTGTTCGAATCGTCTGGAATGGCGCTAATCTCCAGTAACTCCGCCTCAATTACATCTGCTTCTCTCATACTCCCTATTCTGACTGGAAACGGAGCATTGCTGGGCTGCGGATGTCCTAAAGTTTTTTCGTAACCAGCCGATAACACGTACATGGACAAACTGTGGGCCTGACGACTCTTGAACGCTATCTTTACCGGCCCAGCAAGAGCCAGGGCGATCCTGTGTCCGCAGCCCCGCCGAAGGTTTCTCACCTTGACCTGATTGTCCGGGTACTTTCAGCGGTCCGCCGCTCCTTTTTGCGCGGCAGCGCATTCTCCGACCTATCGGAGCGGGTCGATGTGATCCGTAGAGTTCTCGTTGTGGAAAGCAGCACAGTCGGTGTTGAGGACAGCGCAACCCAGCTGGAAGCCCTTCTGGAGGAATTTCAAACCCGCTCTGACGCGATGGCGCAACAACAGGCTGCCGAGTTTGGACGCGTGATCGCCATTCTGAATGAAACCTTTACGCATCTTCACAACGGCCGCGAAAGCGCGACGGCGTTGATGAGTCATCTCGAAGGTGGGTTAGGAAAGGCAGCGAGAATCGAGGACCTGCCAACGCTACGAAGTCATCTTGCCAAGATGCTGGAGTTGGTACGCATAGAGGGCAAACGCGAGAGACTGGAAAGCGATCTCGGCCTGAGTAAGCTGGGCACCCAAATTCAGGAAACCTACGCGGCATGCTCACGCTTGGGGGCTCGCTTTCCGCAGCGCATAGAAGCAATCGAAGAGCTGCGGTCCATGCTACTCACTCCTGAAACCAAACCGCACGTGGGATTGTTCCGGGCGGAGTCGCTGGATTCGGTGACTTCCCGCTATGGCAAAGAGGTTTCAGCGATATTGCTGGACGAACTGGGGCGGAAGCACCTGGCCCCGCTTGTTCCAAATGGCAAACTCTATCAGTGGTCCCGTTCGTCGGTGCTTGTTTTGTGGAATCACTTAAGCGACGAATCTTCGGCAGCGGGGCTGTTCAGTACGGCTAAGTTCTCGGAACACAAAGCCTTTGTAAACGGCAGAATCGCCTCTTTCAAGCTCACCGTTAAATCGGTGGTGGTCAAAGCCGCTGGGTCGCCGGAAGACATCATTGAGCTATTGGATCGCTTCTCGGGCGGTAAATAGCCCGTGAATTCCACGCCGTCCAGTTGGGTTCCTTTTGGAATGTTGGGCGAAGGCCTGTCCGCCGACTCGGTCCTGCAGTCCGCGTTACAAGTTATTTGCAATGTCTGCCCAGAGGTCCGCGCGGCAATTCTCGTGATTCAAGAGGATGCTTTTGTGACCGCCGCCCGCTGGGGACTCACCCCCGGCGACTGCGAATTCCTGGCTAAGCTGAATTATTCCGAATTGACTTCCTTTTTGGAACCGCCCAGCGGGGAACAAGGGGTCTACGTCAGGCCGCTCATTACTCACGCCGCCGAGATCGTGGGGATGCTTGTCATCCTCAACCAGAATGCCGTCACAAACTTAGGCACCTGCGAGCGTCAGATTGAGCTAGCTTGCGTTATCGCTACTCTTGCGATTGAGCAAAAGCAAATTGTGGATGAGCTTTCTTATCGTGCATTGCACGATCCCCTTACTCATCTTTGGAACCGCACGCGCATTGAAGAAGAGATCGCGGCGAGCCTAGGGTCCGGGGGAGAAAAGTACACCGGCGTTATTCTGGTTGGGCTCGATTCCTTTCAGTCGCTGAACGAACTACTTGGCGCTGAAGCAGGCGATGAGCTGTTGATACAAACTGCGGCCCGAATCACCCAGGCTGCTGAACCTGGGTTCAGTGTGGCGCGCGGCAGTGGCGACGAATTTATCGTTCTCATGCCCGACTTGGTCTCAAGGGACCGCGTCCAAACCTTTTCCTCTGAACTCATGATTTGGTTCGACAAGCCGTTTCTGGTCGCGGAGCATGAACTCGGAGTCCGGGCAAGCCTTGGCTTCAGCGTGGTGAAAGCCGGAGCGTGCGATGCCGGCGCCCTTTTGACTCAGGCCGGCTCCGCGCTTCGCTACGGAAAGAAAAACGGCCGTGGACGCGCAACATCTTTCGATCAAATTCGGACTCGCTATTCGCCGGAGCGCCTCCTGATGGAAAGTCACCTCAGGTTTGCACTTCAAAAACGCGAATTTGTGCTCGCGTTCCAGCCACAAGTGGAACTCGTTTCGGGAAACATAGTCGGTGTTGAAGCTCTCCTTCGATGGCGCCATGCATCCATTCATTTCATTTCTCCCGCCAGTTTCATACCCATTGCGGAGGAGATCGGCCTCATTGAAGAGATAGGGGAGTGGGTTCTCGGCGAAGCGATCCGCCAACTCGAGATATTCCAGCGCTCAGGCTTTCCCGCCCTCCGCATGGCCGTCAATGTATCGGCTGTGCAGTTCTCGCGAGTGGATATCGCGAGTCTAGTTGCGAAAGCCCTGCGAGTGGCCGGAGTGCGGCCCGAAGACTTGGAACTCGAAATCACCGAGACGGCTGTAATGGCCAATTTCGATCGCGGAGTCAAGCAGATGAAGCTGCTCCGGTCTCTCGGCATCCTGCTCGCTCTCGACGACTTCGGAACGGGACATTCCTCATTGGCATATCTGATGCAGATCCCCGTGCAACGTTTAAAGATCGACCGGATGTTTGTCAAGGAAATCGTTTCCGAAATGGAACGACCGCCATTACTGGCCAACATGGTTCAGATTGGCCGTGAAATGGGCCATTCGGTTCTTTGTGAGGGGGTAGAGACCCACGAACAGTTGAGCGTTCTTCGCAGCATGGGGTGCGATGAAGTGCAGGGGTTCCTGTTCGCCAAGCCCATGGCCTCGCAAGAGTTTCTTACCTGGGCCGCTGATTACCAGGGAAGCTTGCAGAAGTAAGCAAGCCTGCGTTTTTCCGTTTTCACGATATTCCTTATCACGTGGTATCGTGAAACATGGCGGGCAAGCTGGCTCGGGAGATTCGGCAAAGTAAACCTTTCGAGAGTATCGAGGAGGAAGCGATTCTGAATGTTGCCCGAACCGCTGAGATTTTTACACAGGCTAGCGCTGAATTTTTGAAGGGCTTCGGTCCATCGCCTACTCAGTACAACGTCTTGCGCATCTTACGCGGAGCGGAGCGGGACGGGCTGCCCTGTTCGCAATTGAGCGAGCGGATGATCGCGCGCGATCCGGACATCACTCGCCTGCTCGATCGCATGGAGGCGAGGGGGTGGGTGGTACGCGGCCGTAGCAAGGGGGATCGCCGCGTTGTCCTCGCGTACATATCGAAAGCAGGGCTTCAATTGACGAATGACATCGACCAGCCATTACGCGCGATGGTGAAGAAAACGCTGGGGAAGATCGGCCGGGGCGAGTTGTCGTCCCTCATCGATACGCTGGAGAAGATTCGCGAAGTTTATGAATGAGCGAGTTTTTTCTGCGACCTAATGATCGTTATCACATCTATCGTTCTGACAGGCAACACCAAAAGGAGACACATCATGAGCGATATGGCAAAGTTTGACCAGGATCTGAATGACAAGATCCTCACCGGAAAGGCTCTCGACGCGTTCGAGACATATTACGCGGACGACGTTGTGATGCAGGAGAACAGCGAGGCGCCGTTCGCGGGCAAAGATCTGAACCGCAAGCGCGAAATTGAATTCTTTCAATCCATCGCCGAATGGCACGGGGCGAAGCTGGAATATTCGGCCGTTAATGGCGACGTAACTTTCGGGCAGTGGTGGATGGATGTCACCTTCAAGAACGGTTTCCGCTATACCAATACGCAAGTCGCGGTGCGGCAATGGAAAGACGGCAAGATTGTCCACGAGCGGTTCTTCTATAACAAGGCGGCGTAAGGCGCGCGCGTACAACTTCATTACAAAAAGTTTTGCGAACCTTTTCGTTCCGGCATCGTCTTAACGTGCATGAATTACACACTCAGAATCGCAATCCTCTCTGTCGCGGCTAGTGCGATCGCCGCGGCGGCTACCTATCGGGTATCGCTGCCGGTCGATGTCACCGTGGACGGTCAACAGTTGAAAGCTGGCGACTATCGCGTCGATCTCGATCAGGAAACTGTAACGCTGCAGAGAGGAAAGCAGAAGGTCTCGACCAAGGCCCGCACGGAAACGGCGGACAAGAAGTTCGACACCACCACCGTTCGCTACGTACAGGCGAATGGAACCCACTACAATGTCGCCGAGATTCGTTTTGGCGGCACCAAAACCCGGCTCGTGTTCGACGCGGCGAAAACAAGCACGAACGGCCTGTAATCCACTTCGGTTCGCTACACTGGAGCAAGACCCTTCTCCAGGAGAATTACCGAATTGGAATCCGCGATTCTGGCCTTAGAAGACGGCACCGTCTTTGAGGGCAGAAGCTTTGGCGCCCCAGCAGAAAGGTCCGGTGAGGTGGTGTTCAACACCGCGCTCACCGGTTACCAGGAAATTTTTACCGATCCTTCTTATGCCGGGCAGATTGTGGTGCTCACCACGCCGCAAATCGGCAATTACGGCACTTCTTTTGGCGACAGCGAATCGCTGCGGCCCTATATAGAAGGGCTGGTGGTGCGTGAATTTTCGGCCGTCACCAGTAACTGGCGGTCCGATGAAAACGCGTGGACTTTCCTCGAAAAACAAGGCATTCCCATCGCGTCGGAGATCGATACGCGCGCTCTGGTGCGGCATCTGCGCAGCCGCGGCGCCATGCGCGGTGTTCTTTCCTGCACGGAATCGTCAGCCTCCGTTCTGGTGGAACGCGCGCGCGCGATCCCTTCCATGGCTGGCCTTGATCTGGCGTCGCGCGTCTCGACGGCAAAGCCTTATGAATGGTCCAAATCGGTTGAGCCGTGCTCTCCTTCCGAGGTGATGGGGCGGGCCGCCGAACCGCTGCATCATGTAGTCGCCTTCGATTACGGCATTAAGCACAATATTCTGCGCCGCCTGGTGCACGCCGGCTGCCGCGTGACTGTTGTGCCTTCGCTGACCTCCGCCGAAGATGTGCTGGCGATGAAGCCCGGCGGCGTGTTTCTTTCGAACGGGCCCGGCGACCCGGAGCCGCTTGTCGGACAAATTGAAAATATTCGTAAGCTGATCGGCAAGACGCCGATTTTTGGCATCTGCCTGGGGCATCAACTGCTGGCGCTCGCGCTCGGTGCGAAGACTTACAAACTGAAATTCGGGCATCGGGGCGCGAACCATCCCGTGCTGCATAGCGCGACGAACAGAGTGGAAATCACATCGCAGAACCATGGCTTTGTTGTGGACCCCGATTCGCTGAACGCAAGCGACGTCGAGATCACGCACATGAATCTGAACGATCGAACGCTGGAAGGTTTTCGGCATCGCCGCGAGCCGGTTTTCTGCGTTCAATATCATCCGGAAGCAGCGCCCGGGCCGCACGATTCGCACTATCTCTTTACCGACTTCACGGAAATGATGGCGGCGCGCCACTAATGCCGCGACGCCAAGACCTGCATCGCATCCTTATCATCGGTTCAGGCCCGATCATCATTGGCCAGGCATGCGAATTCGATTATTCAGGCACGCAAGCCGCGAAGGCGTTGCGCGCCGATGGCTTCGAAGTGATTCTGGTGAATTCGAACCCGGCCACCATCATGACCGACCCCGATTTGGCGGATGCCACTTACGTGGAGCCGTTAAGCGTGGCGTATCTGGAAGAGATCATCAAGAAGGAACGGCCCGACGCGCTGCTCTCCACCGTGGGCGGGCAGACCGGTCTGAATCTTTCGGTGGAACTGGCCGAAGCGGGCATCCTGGATAAGTACGGCGTAGAGCTGATTGGCGCGAAGATCGATGCCATCAAGAAAGCCGAAGACCGTCTGCTTTTCAAAGACGCGATGCGCAAGATCGGTCTCGAAACGCCGGTTTCGCAGCTAGTCAATAACGTAGACGACGGGCTGGCGTTCGCGGCCAAGAATGGCTACCCGTGCATCCTGCGCGCCAGTTTCACCATGGGCGGTTCGGGCGGCGGCATTGCTTACAACATTGAAGATTGCACCGCCATTCTGGAGCGCGGCCTGGCTCTTTCGCCCGTTCACGAAGTGCTGATTGAAGAGAGCGCGCTCGGTTGGAAAGAATTTGAGCTGGAAGTGATTCGCGATCTGGCGGACAACGTGATCATCGTCTGCTCGATTGAAAATTTTGACCCGATGGGGGTGCATACGGGCGACTCGATTACGGTCGCTCCCGCGCAAACGCTGACCGACCGCGAGTATCAGATGATGCGCGATGGCGCGATCCGCTGCCTGCGTGAAATTGGCGTCGATACCGGCGGCTCCAACGTGCAGTTCGCCATCAACCCCGCGAACGGCCGCATGGTGGTAATTGAGATGAATCCGCGCGTGTCGCGTTCTTCCGCGCTCGCCAGCAAAGCCACCGGCTACCCGATTGCCAAGGTGGCGGCGAAGCTTGCCGTGGGTTACCGCCTGGATGAAATTCGCAACGACATCACGAAGACGACGCCCGCATCGTTCGAGCCGACCATCGATTATGTGGTGGTAAAGATTCCTAAGTGGCAGTTCGAAAAATTCCCCGGTGCGGACCCCACGCTGGGCACGCAGATGAAGTCCGTGGGCGAGGTGATGGCGATTGGGCGCACGTTCAAGCAGGCCATGTGGAAAGGCATTCGTTCGCTCGAAACGGGCAAGGCCTTCGGCAGCGAGAAGCTGGACCCCACCCTGATTCCAAGCAAGCTGATTACGCCCACTCCCGACCGGCTCTCCTATATCTTGTTTGCGCTGGAGCAGGGCTATACCGTGGACGATATTCACGGCATGACGCAGATCGACCCATGGTTTTTGGAACAATTGCGGCAAGGTGTGGAACTGGAAAACGAAGCGGCGGGCACCAGCGCCGGCGATGCCAGTGAAGACTTATTTCGCCGCCTGAAACGCGCCGGAATTTCCGATTCCAAACTGGCGCGCGTGTGGAGCGTCGACGAGCAGCAGGTGCGTGAACGGCGCAAGGCTCTGGGGGTAACGGCTGTCTTCAATCGCGTCGATACTTGTTCGGCGGAGTTTGAAAGCTTCACGCCGTACATGTATTCCAGCTATGAAAAGCACTGCGAAGCCGACCCGCAAAATGTTCCGAAGATTATGATTCTGGGCAGTGGGCCGAACCGCATCGGCCAGGGTATCGAGTTCGATTATTGTTGTTGCCACGCCGCTTTCGCACTGCGCGATCAGGCCATGCAATCCATCATGGTGAACTGCAATCCGGAGACGGTATCGACGGATTACGATACGTCCAGCCGGCTGTATTTCGAACCGCTCACGCTTGAGAACGTACTCAATATTTGCGATACCGAAAAGCCCGATGGCGTGATTGTGCAGTTTGGCGGGCAGACGCCGCTGAACCTGGCGCTGCCGCTGAAGCGACTGGGCGTCCCCATCATCGGCACCGACCCCGAGAATATCGATCTCGCCGAAGACCGCAAACGATTCGGCAAGCTGCTGGAAGACTTGCGGATTCCTTCGCCGCGCAATGGCTCGGCAACCAGCGTAGAGCAGGCGGTGGCAGTGGCCAAAGAGATCGGCTACCCCGTGCTGGTGCGGCCCAGTTATGTGTTGGGCGGCCGCGCCATGGTGATTGCTTACGAAGAAGCCACGGTTGAAAAATATATGCGGGAAGCTGTTACGTTCTCGCAGGATCGCCCCGTGCTGGTGGATCGCTTCCTCGAAGAGGCCACTGAGGTGGATGTGGACGCGCTTTCGGATGGCGAAGACGTGCTGATCGCAGGCATCATGGAGCACGTGGAAGAAGCCGGCGTGCACTCCGGCGACAGCAGCTGCGTGCTGCCTCCGCATTCGCTCTCGGCGGAGGTGTTGGCCACCATTCAGGATTACACCGTGCGCATGGCGCGCGCCCTGAAAGTGATCGGCCTGATGAACGTGCAGTATGCGGTGAAGGATGGCACGGTGTATGTGATTGAAGTGAATCCGCGCGCCAGCCGCACCGTGCCTTATGTCAGCAAAGCCACCGGCGTGCCGCTTCCGAAGCTGGCCGTGGCGCTAATGCTGGGCCATAAGCTGCGCGATGTGACAACGCATACGGGCGTGCTGCCAGTGCCGCAGAGTTTCGTGAAAAGCCCGGTGTTCCCCTTCAACAAATTTCCCGGCGTGGACCCGGCGCTGGGGCCGGAGATGCGCTCCACAGGCGAAGTGATGGGTGTGGGCCGGAGCTTTGGCGAAGCGTTTGCCAAGGCGCAACTCAGCGCGGGCACGCCGCTGCCCGATAGCGGTACCGTGTTCATCAGCGTGAACGATCGCTTCAAGGCGGAGGGCGTGGAAGTGGCGCGCCGCTTTGCCGACCTGGGCTTCCATCTGGTGGCCACGCGCGGTACGGCAACGGCGATTCGCAACGCGGGCATGACCTGCAAGACAGTCTTCAAAGTGAATGAAGGACGGCCCAACGCGGTGGATCTGCTGAAGACAGGCACGGTGCAGCTTGTCATCTATACCGCGACTGGCGCCGTTTCATTTTCTGACGAAAAGGCGATTCGCCGCAGCGCCGTGCTGTACCGCATTCCCTGCATCACCACGCTAAGTGGCGCTCGCGCTGCTGCCGAGGCCGTCGCTTCGCGCCGCCGCGACCCCATTCGCGTATGGAGCCTGCAGGAAATTCATGCAAAGGTAAACTAGCAACAGCGAACTGCGCATGAAGTTCTTTTTAGACACCGCCAACCTGGACGAAATTCAACAAGCTACCGCGTGGGGAATTGTCGATGGCATCACCACCAATCCTTCTCTGATCGCCAAGGAAGGCCTGCCGTTCGCGGAACAAATCCGGCGCATTTGCGAACTGGTGAATGGCGATATCAGTGCGCCCGTAATCGCTACGGATTTCGCGGGTATGGTGCGCGAAGGCCTGGAGCTGGCCGCCATTCACGAAAATGTTGTGGTGAAGTGCCCCATGACGCGCGATGGCATTCGGGCCACCGCCGCGCTCTCTGCCGCGGGACACAGGGTGAATGTCACGCTTTGCTTTTCGGCCGCGCAGGCGCTGATCGCCGCGAAAGCCGGAGCGTATATCGTCAGCCCGTTCGTGGGCCGCTTGGACGATATCGGGCAACCCGGCATGGAGTTGATTCGCCAGATTGTGGCCATCTATAAAAACTACGGCTTCCCCACTCAGGTACTTGCCGCTTCCGTGCGCGGCCCGAATCAGGTCATCGAATGCGCGCTGGCCGGAGCACATATCGTGACCCTGCCGCTGAAGACCTTGGAGCTTCTCTTCAGCCATCCGCTGACGGATCGCGGCCTGGAAAAATTCCTCGCGGATTACGCGCGCGTGTTCGACGAAGCCATCGCGTAGACCCGGGCCGCCGTGCAACTCAGATTCCTGGCAACTGACGAAGCAGCGATTGTTATGGGTTGTCTGGTGGTGGCGGGCGCGCTCGGTTGGGGCCTGCGCTCTCATTATAAAAATCGCCCCACGCCCGCCGAACTCGAACGCCGCCGCCGCGCCATGATCAATGCGCACGGCAAGATGGGCGATGCGCAGATTGTGGAAATTCAAGGCGCGGTCGCCATCTACTCCTATGCGGTTCGCGGCGTGGAATACACGGCTTCGCAAGACCTCTCCGCCTTGCAAGCAAGCCTGCCCGCCGACCCCTGGAAAGCAGTGGGCGCAGCCACGTTGAAGTACGATCCGCGCAATCCCGCGAACTCCATCATCGTCTCGGAAAGGTGGTCCGGAATCCGGACGCGCTAAACTGAGTCATGAAAAAAGTCCTCCTTGCCGCGGCACTGCTTTGCGCCGGGTACCTCATCGGTCAATCGACAGTTTCCACCCCTTCCACCGTGCTGCATGTCATCACGGTCAAATGGTCAAAAGATGCCACGCCCGCTCAGCGCCAGGCGGCGATCGATGGCGTGAAAACCATGGCCCAGGCGTACCCTGGAATCAAACGCGTCTGGCTCAAGACCATTAAAGTTCAGCCGCAGGATTATAGCGCCGCCATTGCCATGGAGTTCGCGGATCGCAAGAGCTTTGAAGATTACGTGCAAGCGCCCGCGCACGTGGAATGGAAGAAGCTTTACGACCCGGCGCACGAGACCAGCACCACGCACGACCTGACAAACTAATGATCCAAAGCACCATTCCCGAAGGGCTCACCTTCGACGACGTACTGCTGGTGCCGGCGCACAGTGAGGTGCTGCCGGCCGATGCCGATACGCGCACGCGGCTCACACGCAAAATTCCGCTGAATATTCCTATCGTGAGCGCGGCCATGGATACGGTCACCGAATCGCAGCTTGCCATTGCCCTCGCGCAGCAGGGCGGCATCGGTTTCATTCATCGCAACATGCCCATCGCGCGCCAGCGCGAAGAAATCGATCGCGTCAAGCGCAGTGAGAGCGGCATGATTGTAGACCCTGTCACCATTGAGCCGCACAAGAAAATTTCAGATGCGCTGGCCTTGATGGAGCGCTTCCGCATCTCCGGCGTGCCGGTCACGCTGGAAGGCAAGCTGGTGGGCATTCTCACCAATCGCGATCTGCGTTTCGAATCGCGCGCCGATATCCCTATCTCCGACGTGATGACGAAGGAGAATCTGATCACGGTGCCCGTTGGCACAACGCTTGAACAGGCTGAGGCGATATTGCATCGCCATCGCGTGGAGAAGCTTCTGGTGGTGGACGATCAGTATTATTTGAAAGGTCTGATCACCGTGAAAGATATTCAGAAGAAGCTCAAATATCCGAACGCGGCGAAGGATGAACAGGGCAGATTGCGCGTGGGCGCGGCCATCGGGGCCACCGGCGATTTTTTGGAACGCGCGCAGGAATTGGTCAGCCGCAAAGTGGATGTGATCGCGATCGACACCGCGCACGGGCACAGCCAGCGCGTGATGGACGCCGTCAAAGTGATCAAGAAGCACCTGCCGGATGTGCAGCTCATCACCGGCAACATCGCCACCTATCAGGCCGCCTGCGATTTGATCGATCTGGGCGTGGATGGTATCAAGGTTGGCATCGGTCCGGGCTCCATTTGCACCACGCGGGTTGTCTCCGGGACTGGCGTTCCGCAGATCACGGCGATTTCAGAATGCGCACGCGCGGCAAGAGCTGCCGGCGTGCCTTTGATCGCCGATGGCGGCATTAAGTTCTCGGGCGATATTACCAAAGCGGTCGCGAGCGGCGCGGACACCGTGATGATCGGCAGCCTGCTGGCGGGCACCGACGAGAGTCCCGGCGAGACGATTTTGTATCAGGGCCGCACGTTCAAAACCTATCGCGGCATGGGTTCTCTGGGCGCGATGGCGAAGGGTAATACCGACCGTTATTCGCTCGATCCGAACGCGAAACTGGTACCCGAAGGCATTGAAGGCCGCGTGGCTTCGAAGGGTCCGTTGGCGGACCTTGTCTATCAGTTGGTGGGCGGCTTGAAAGCGGGGATGGGGTACTGCGGCGCTAAGGATATCGAGACGCTCCAGGAGACCGCGCAATTTCTGCGCGTGAGCCCGGCAGGCCTGCGGGAAGGGCATGTGCACGACGTGATCATCACCAAGGAAGCGCCCAACTACCGCGTGGAATAGGGGCGCGGGAAGTACTGCCGTCTTACAGTGTTAACACAATAGACACGCAATATTAACACCGGATTGCTAAGTTGAAGATCGCGTTTCCACGCGTCATTTCCACGGGTCTTCAAGGAGTGTGTCTGTTGTATTCATCTCTCAAATCGTCTCTTCTTTTGGCGGTGATCGCCGCTACTGCTTTCGGGCAATCCGAAACTGGCAAGGCCACTCTGGAAGGGAGGGTGCTGGACCCGTCGGGCAACGCGGTGAGCGCGGTCGACCTAAGCGCAATCGCTACGCAGACCGGTATTCGCAGAAAGATTACAACGGACGGTGAAGGCAAGTTTCGTCTGGCGTCGATGCCCGTAGGCGTTTACGATTTAGAGGCTGTGGCCACGGGCTTTGCGCTTTCGCGCGTCACCGCCGTGGAACTGCTGGTGGGCCAGACGCGTAGCGTAACCATCTCCCTTTCGGTGGCTTCAGTAAGCACACAACTCAATGTCGAAACCGGCGCGGAAATTGTGAACCAGGCCGATACCAACAACAGCACCGTCATCAGCCAACGCGCGATTGAAGACTTGCCCATTCGCGGCCGCAACTTCGCGGACTTCATTCAGCTCACGCCCAACGTGATGCAGGAGGCGAACCGCAACGGCCTGGTGGTGAATGGCCAGCGTTCCATCAATTCCAACATCTCCGTGGACGGCGTGGATTTTAACGATTCTCTGCAAGGCGGCCAACGCGGCGGCGGCGCCAATGAATCGGTTTACTTCTTCCCGCAATTAGCCGTGCGCGAATTTCAAGTGGTGCGCGATGGCGCGTCTGCTGAAGTGGGCCGCACCAATTCGGGCTACGTAAACGTGGTGACAAAATCAGGCACCAACACGTTTCATGGCCAGGGCTTCTATGCGAATCGCAATGGCAGCCTGACCTCGCCCGACGCTTATGGGAACGATAGCAGCAGCAACAGCCAGCATCAGTTCGGCGGTGCACTCGGCGGCCCCATTCGCAAAGAAAAGCTGTTTTTCTTCGGGGCAGTAGAAAAAAATCTGGTCACCATTCCGTACACGGTGAAGTTCAACAAGCCCACCGGCAATGTTGTTATCCCTACTGACATCCTGAACCTGCAAGGCTCCTTCGATCAGAAGAACAATCCGCTGGTGGCTTTCGGCAAACTGGATTATCAGTTGAACCAGGCAAACAGCCTGAACGTGCAATATACCTATGCCGCGCAGAACGGATTGAACTTCGGCGGAGCGAGCGGCCAGACCAGCGCCGCAGCCACCAACAACACCATTTTGGATCGTGCCAGCCAGGGCGTGAAGGCCGCCTGGACCACGGTGCTCTCCCCTACCCTGCTGAACGAAGTGCGCGGTCAGTATGCATACGACAATCGCCGCCAGGTACCGAACAGCTTGCTGGCAGAAGTGGACATCAACGATTTTGGAACGTTGGGCGGCAGCAAGAGCGGCACTTACATTTACGAAGCGACGCGCTATGAAGTGCTGGACAACCTTTCGTGGAGCCGCGGCATCCACAGCATCAAGGTGGGCGTGGATCTGAACTTCAACCCGCAGCGCCAGCAGCGCGAAACGAACTATGGCGGCGTCTATACTTTTGCCACATTGGCCGATTATCTGGCTGCGCTAGGCGGCAACAATTCGCGCATCCAGCAGTATCAGCAGACAATCGCGGCGAATGGGAAGCAGGGCCTCTACGTACAGCAGCAGAAAGATTTTTCGGTCTATTTCAATGACAGCATCCGGCTGCGTCCTGACCTGACCATCAGCGCCGGCTTGCGCTGGGATGGGCAAGTGGAGCCGCAGCCGCCCGCGAACCCCGCGCACCCCATCAACGGAAAAATTCCGAGCGATCTGAAAATGTGGCAGCCGCGCCTGGGCTTGGCCTGGAACGTGGGCGCCAAGGGCAAGACGGTGATTCGTGCCTCCGCGGGTCTCTTCGATGCACGCACTCCGGGTTACTTGTTGCAGCGAGTATTTACCGACAACGGCGTGAACACTCTGGTGCTGGATTCAAGCGTGGACCCCACGCTGCTTACCTTGTTGAAAGTGCCCGACGTGCTCACGCTTCCTCCGGGCGGCTTGAAGACGCCTATCTCGAACGCCATCTATGCCTTCGATCCGAACTTTCGCAATCCGCGTTCCGGCCAATCGGCCATTGCTCTCGAGCAGCAGATCACCAGCCATACGAAGGTGGTGATCGGCTATACGCACAATGCCACCTGGAACCTGCAGCGCCGCATCGACACGAATCTCTTCGCGCCCACCACGCTTTCGAACGGCAACCCCGTTTACCCCGCCTACGATTCCGTGGGCAAGCTGGTAGCGGCTTCGGGCTTCAACCCGGTCACCTTCGCGCCCATCTTTATCGATACGGTAACCGGTAAAGCGTTCACCGCGAAAGTAGCGCGGCCCGACCCCACCGTGGGCCAGATCAATGTGAATAAGTCCGTCGCGCACTCTTCTTACGACGGCACCTCCGTCAGCCTTCAACACCAGTTGAGCCGCCGGATGCAATTCGGTTTGAACTACACTTACGCTTTCAATCATGATGACGATAGCAATGAGCGCGATTTCAACCGGCAGCCCGCGTTGAACACTTTCGATCTGACGCGCGACGCGGCTTATGCGAAGAACGACATCCGCCATAGCGGCAACATGAATGTCGTTTATGACGTGGGCTTTGGCTTCACGCTCAGCACCATTGTGTTCGCGCGAACCGGCGTGCCCGTCAAGCCGGTGACCGGTAGCGATCTTCAGAACGATGGCAACACCGTAAACGACAGACCGATTGTGAATGGCAACATACTGAATCGCGACGCGCTACGACAGCCTGGGTTCTTCGATTGGGATCTGCGTCTGCTGAAGACCTTCCACATCGGCGAAAAGATGCGCCTCGATTTCTCCGCCGAAGGCTTCAACCTGACGCGCTCCAGCAACAAGAGTTTCAATGGGGATGGAGAAACTTCATTCGGCAAACCGCAAGCCGCGGTGAATCCGCTGACCGGTTACGCATACACGGGTAACAATGCAGGTATCCCCACCAACTCGCCGGGCACGGACCGCTTCGGCGGCCCGCGCCAGTGCCAGTTGGGTATGCGCTTCCAGTTCTAACTATTCAGAAATCACGGGGTTGGTCAGTTCGCCCAACCCTTCCACTTTCACCGTCACGCTATCGCCCGCCTTCAACCAGCGCGGCGGATTATACGAGAAGCCCACCCCGGAAGGCGTGCCCGTGGAAATCACATCGCCGGGCTCCAGCGTGAAGACGCTTGAGAGGTGCTCAATCAACTGCGGAATCCTGAAGATGAGTTCCCGCGTGTTCGAATTCTGCAGCGTCTCGCCGTTAATGGAAAGGCTGATGTTCAGGTTGTGCGGGTCGGCGATCTCATCGGCAGTCACCAGATATGGCCCCATCGGCGCAAAGGTGTCGAACGTCTTGCCGATCATCCATTGGCTTGTAGCAAGCTGAAAATCTCGCGCGCTCACGTCGTTCAGGTTCATATACCCGAACACATACTGCTCCCAATCTTCCGCTTTGATATAGCGGCCGTTCTTGCCGATCACCACCGCGAACTCTGCTTCGTAATCGGGCTTGGTGGAATGCTTCGGCAGCACAATCGCATCGCCCGGCCCGATCACGCTGGACGCATATTTCGAAAACACCACGGGAATGGTGGGAATTTCCAGCTTCGATTCAATCGCATGATCGCGATAGTTCAAACCGATGCAGATAATCTTCGGCGGCTTCGGAATCGGCGCCAGTAAGCGCACCGAAGCAAGCGGAAAAGAAGCATCCGGCACACCGGTCTCAATGAAGCTCTTAATTTTGAGAAGAGCATCCGGCCCGGCCGTGATCGCTTCCAAGACCGAATGGAAGCCGGCCCCGGCAAGGCTCATCACCCGGTCGTTTTCAACTACGCCGGCGTGCGAGTGATTGTTGTGGTGAAACGTGACGAATTTCATGAGGGAAAGAATTCACAGTCTAACATCGCGGCTACCTTTTCAGGTCCTGCTCAGGGGGCTGTTCGCCGGGCCGGTAGTATAGTTTCGCGCACTCGCCCGCAAGCACCCCACCCACCACTTCAATATCCTGCTTAAATGCATCGCGGATGAAGTCCGCCGCGTTGAAATGCCGCTCTTCGAAGTACATGCTGTGCACGTCGTCGCGAGAGGCGCCGTAAACAATGCGGCTTACCTTCGCCCACAAGCATGCCATGGTGCACATGCCGCAACACTGCAGCGTGCAATAAACAGTGCAGCCGCTGAAATCGAGCGAGCGCTGTTGCGCGCCCAGCCTGCGCAGCGTCACGATCTCCGCATGGGCGGTCGGGTCGAAAGAACCCTCCGCCTCATTGTGTCCCGAAGCAGCAACACGCCCGTCGCGCACAATCACGCAGCCCACTTCGCCTGCGCCCGGCGTGCGGTCGCCCACGCGCGCCTGCTCAATCGCCAGGCGCATAAAAGCTTCGTCAGCGGTTTGTCTGTCAGTTTCCGGCACTCCTCATTTTCACAGGCATACACTGTCAGAGTGCGTACCGCGCTTTTGCTGTTGTTCGTTTCCGCTCTTCTGCGCGCCGGCTCCGGCAAAAACGTGGTGGCGCAAGTGGCCGCCGCGAAGCTTGACCCCACTGAGTGCTACCGCATTCGCGAAGTGACCCTGGTTCGCGACGAAGCCCAATTTTTCTTTACCGATGGCTATCTGATTTTTACCAAGGCCGTGGGGGACGCCCCCGTGGGAGCCTTCTTCAGCGCGGATGTGGAAGGCGGCGAGGCCGAACTGTTACTGCTGCCTCCGCTGCGCAATGAACGCCGCCTGTTGAGCGCTCACACCGGCGCGCCGAACCTGGAAGAACACTTCACCCAGGCCGGCCTGGTGTTCACCGCCGACACGTATCGCGAGTTGAAAGCTGAAATCGCGCGTAACCCGTTCAACAAGAAAAGTTTGGAGATGGGCGCGCTGTTGACGGACCGGTGGTCTGCCCTCATCGCCAGCCTGGAAAACAGTTTCGGGCTGCGCCTGGCCATTGATTTGCTGTCCCCTGCCTCGAACCGCAAGGGCTTTTTATCGGCCACCATCGCGGGCAATAAGCTAGGCCCGTTCAACCTGGTTTTCGATCCGCGCATCCCTGAACAAATGCTTGTGGGCAACACGTCTGACGGCTTGTTTGAAGTGTGGAGCAGCTTCACTTCGAAGTCGTTTCGCGCCAAGCCATTCCGGCCGGAGTTCACGGTTCGCGATTACCGGATCGACACCGTCATGGACACCGATCTTTCCATGCGTTGCAACACGCGCGTGACCGTCACGCCGTTCCTGCCGGAGGCGGTGCTTCCGTTTGAGATTTCAGAAAACATGCGCGTCACCAGCGCCACCGTGAACGGCGAAGCCGCCGAAGTGTTGCTGCCTCATCGCGCCGCGGTCCAAGGTACGGCCGGCGTCAATGAAGTGTTCGTGATCGTCCCGGCCACGCCCCTTCGCGCGGGAGAGCCTGTGGAGGTCGTGGTTCAGCACGAAGGCAAAGTGATTCAGGATGCCGGCAACCGAGTCTTCTCCGTCGGCTCGCGGGGGAGCTGGTATCCGAATCGCGGCCGCCAATTCGCGCGCTTCGATATGACGTTCCGGCTGCCGAAAGATCTTGACCTGGTAGCTGCCGGCGATCAGAAGGAAGACCGGATAGACGGCGCGAATCGCATCTCGCATTGGGTTGCCGGCGTGCCCATCCGCTTGGCGGGCTTCAACCTGGGCGTCTACGATAGAGCCCGCATTACGCAGAGCGGTCTTACCATTGAAGTGTGTGCCAACCGCCTGCTGGAAGCCGGACTGGCGCCGCGCGCGCCAGAGGTAGTAAACCTGCCGCCGGCTATTCCGCGCTTGGGCCGCCGCTCATCCTCTGAAATTCCTACCCTGCCCGACCCGGTCGCAACGCCCGCCGCGCCCAAGATGCGCCTGCAGGCCCTGGCCAAAGAAATTGGCGATTCTCTTGATTTCTACACCGCGCATTTCGGTCCACTCCAACTCAACAGGCTTGAGGTAACGCCGGTGCCCGGCCGCTTCGGCCAAGGCTTTCCCGGCATGATTTATCTATCCACGCTCACCTATCTGGAGCCGGGCGAACGCGCCGTCAGCGGCTTGGGCAGCACACAGAAACTCTTCTTTTCAGACCTGCTGCACGCTCATGAATCTGCGCATCAATGGTGGGGCAACATTGTCACCGCGTCCGCATACCATGACGATTGGCTGATGGAGGCGCTGGCGAATTATTCCGCGCTGCTCTATCTGGAAAAGCGCAGAGGCCCGCGCGCCGTCGACGCCGTGCTCGAAGATTACCGCCTCAAGCTGCTGGAGAAAAATGAGAACGGAGACACGCTGGAATCGGCAGGTCCGGTCATTCAAGGCACCCGTCTGCTGGAGGCGTGGATTCCGGTGGTGTACGGCAAAGGAACATGGATCGTGCACATGCTGCGCCGCCAAATGGGCGACACGGCTTTCTTCCTAATGCTCAGCACATTACGCAAAGAGTGGGAAGACAAAGCCATTGGCACGGAAGACTTCCGCCTGCTCTGCGCACGCTTCCTGCCAGCACGCTCGGCGGACCCGAAGCTGGAATCGTTCTTCGATCAGTGGGTTTATGGAACCGGCATGCCCGCTCTAAAAATCACATCGGCGTCGAAAGGCGGCGCGGGCCATTGGCGCGTAACCGGCACCGTGACGCAAAGCGAAACGGGCGAAGAATTCTCCGCTGAAGTGCCCATTGAAATTCAGATGGGCAAAGGGCGCACCATCACCAAAATGGTGACAGCCGGCGCCGAGCCCACGCCATTCGATTTCGCTCTCCCCGCGCCGCCCTCAAAAGTCTCTATCGATTTCCACGGCATCCTGCACCGCTAATCCGTCAGTTTCCGTCCGCAAAGCTTTTCCAGAATCGATGCAGGCGCGCACTCCGGCTGCAACAGAGAATCGCGCGCAACGATCATTGTCTGTTCCAACGCATAGCGGCCGGAGAGCACCGAATGCGGCACCACATCCGTGAAGACCAACCATGTGGAATTCGGCGGAAACGCTAACCGGTACTTGGTCGTCTCTTTTTGATAAGAGTCGTTGCTCTTTAAAAAATTATGGAAGCCCAGCATGAATTCGTCATAAGGCGAACGGTCCACCACGGGCAGATGCAGCCTTTGTAGCGCGCGTGTAGCGGCTCTCTGGAATGGCTTGCCCAGGCGGAGAGTTCGTGCGCCGACTTGTTCCAGACCGGCTGGCATGGCCCACTCGCGCGCAAGCTTCGCGAACGGCTCTCCCGTCATCCAGATGCGGTCTTGCGTAGGATTGATATTGGTGAAGCACCGCAAAATTAAACCGCCGTTGGTGGGCCGTGTGGGAAAGGCATCGGTGTGCAACAAATCGTTGCGCTTCTTCCAATTCAGGTTGCGCCCTTCTTCTTCAATGGAGCGGAAGCTCGCGTAATCCAGTTTCCATTTCTCAGAATACGGGGCCAGAATTTCCCGCATCCATTGGACGGCAGCCGCGGAATAGTTTCGCAATGCCCGCTTCACCTTTTCTTCTTCGCCGGGCACCGCCGTACCCAGGCCTGCAAGGCGGTCGCTGACCGGCTTATAAGAAATGTTTTTGTGAAAGTTGCCATCGGCCTGCCCTGCATTCAAAAGGGTATTCCGGTCTTCTTCTGCGATTTCGAAAGGCGTTTCCGGGTAGAACAGTATGTCCCCCTGTTCCAACCGCCGTACCAGTTCCAATTTGTCGCCATGGTGCTGCCGCACATCGATAGCTTGCATCTTTGTTTCTTATTGTAACGGTGCGTTCTTACGGTGAGAGCCGCGGCTGGTTAAAGATCTATAATTTGGCCACTAAGTCATTTGTATGGATGGCGAATTGCTCGCTTTGCCCCGAGGCTTTTCCTACTAATGCACTCTATGAAAACTAATTACAGCAAGTTACTGGTACTTTTCAGTGCTGTGCTGATGGCCTTTGTGGGTCATCCCGACACAGCCCTGGCCCAAAATACCATCGCATTCTCGCCCACGCCGGTTTTATTTACGGCATCGATTAACAATCAAGCCCTTCAGACTAAAGATGTTGTAGTCACAGTGAACGGCCAACCCGCCACGTCGCTCAGCGGCGCAGGCAGCACGCCCTATTTTTCTGCCGCGCCTTCCGCGACGCCTGGCGTTCTCACCGTAATCGCCAACCCGCAGGGCTTACAGCCGGGAACCTATAATGGCACCGTCACGGTGACCGCCAACGGGCAGAACGCTCCGCTCCCGGTAACCCTGACCGTTTACGGCTCAAACACGTTGACGCTGAGTTCGAATGCATTACGGTTCGACGCAGCGGCCAACGGCGCTATTCCCGCCAGCCAAACAGTTACGGTAAATGGGTCCGTTCCCGGCATTCCCATCACGGTAGCCACGAACACCACTAACGGTGGCAACTGGCTGCGTGTCGCGCAGACCGGAACAGCCGTTCCCACGTCCCTCGTGATCACGGCGGACCCCACCGGGCTCGCTGCTGGAACTTATAACGGCACCATCACGGTGGCCGCCGATCAAGTGCAGCCGCAAACCATCGCGGTCACGCTCTATGTGTCCAGCCAGCCGATTTTAGTGGTTACGCCGAACCCGGTGAACCTCTTGTACCAGAGCGGCATCGGCGCACCGGCCCCCACCGCTACCATTGACGTGCAGAGCACCGTATCGGCGATCGCTTATACCGGTACGGTAGCGTACGGCAACTGCGGTCCGTTCTTTAGCGTGAACAGCGGCCTTTCGGGCACCACGAATTCTCAACTCACCTTAGCGGTGAACCTGGCCCAGGTAGGCGCGAACACGCTTTGCTCCGGCAGCATCACGTTTACTGCGCCGGGAGCGTCGAACCCCAGCGTCACCATCCCGGTAAACCTACAGGTCAGCACACTTCCGCTGCTGGGCGTGTCTCCCACTGTCGCCAACTTTACTTATTCCATCGGTGGCATCTTCCCCGGTCCGCAAACCTTCCAGGTCACCAGTTCGAACGGCAGCACGCCGCTGAACTTCAGCGTTTCGACGAACACTCCGTTCCTCACCGTGCCCGCGGTTCCGCCGAACGGGTTTGCCACTCCGGGCAGCTTCACCATCGCCTTGAATCCTTCTGTACTGGCCGTGATGAACCCGGGCAACTATTCGGGTGCGGTGACAATTTCCGCATTCGGTTCGGGCAACTCGCCCGTCACTATTCCGGTCAACCTGACCATCAGCAACAACCCATTGGTCACGGTCTCGCCGTCGTTCGTAAACTTCAATTATCAGACCGGTACGGCTGTTCCCCCGGCTGTCGCGGTGAACCTGGCCAGCACCATGGGCTCACTGCCGTACACCATCGCGGTGCCCAGCACCACCGTCACGCAGTTCGTTGCGTTCTCGCCGGCTTCTGGTAACGCCACCACCACGGCCACGCCGCTCACCATCAGTCTGGTGCCAAGCGTCGTCGCGAACCTGGCCCCTGGAACTTATCAGAATCAGGTCCAGATTTCCGGTGGCGGCGTGAACCAGTTGCTCACGGTAAATCTCACGGTCAGCGCCTCGCCGCTGGTCAATGTAAATCCGCAGCAATTGGTCTTCACCTACGCTCTGAATGGCGCGCAACCCGCGAACCAGACGCTCACGCTTACCAGCACGAACGGAAGCGCTCTGCCGGTAACGCTTACCAGTAACCAGCCGTTCCTGTTAGTGGGTCCTTCCAGCCTCACCACGCCGGGCCTGGCGAACGTTTCCGTTGTTACATCCGGCCTGTCAGCAGGCACGTTCACCGGACAGATCACGGTTACCAGCGGCACGCAGACGCAGATTGTCCCAGTGACTCTCACCGTTACTTCCGGCATCACTTTGAGCGCAACGCCGGCAACACTCGCGTTCGTCCAGACCGCCGGCGGACCTGCTCCCGCTTCGCAAACAGTTACTGTCGCCACCACCGGTAATGCCAATTTGGGTTACTCGGTTACTTCCACAACCAACACGGGAGGAAGCTGGCTTACGGTAAATGGATCCACTAACGGCATCTTATCCGGCACGGGTCCGGGCACGTTCACAGTTAGTGCCAATGGTGCCCAACTCTCGCCTGGAACCTATAGCGGCACGGTACTGATTACGGCCGTGGGTGCGACGAATCCTTCCGTCACTATCCCGGTCACTCTCACTGTTGCCGCGCAGGCACTGCTCTTATCGCCCGGCACACCGCTTACCTTCAACGCCGCGGTACAGGGTGCTGTGCCCGCCAGCCAGACAATCAATGTCACCTCGGGCGGCATCGCGAATCTGCCGTTTAGCGCTTCTGCTCAAACCGCCACTGGCGGTAACTGGCTGACGGTTTCGCCCACATCCGCAACCACTCCCGCCGCGGTCACTGTCTCTGTGAACCAAGCGGGCTTGGCTGCCGGCACTTACACCGGTAGCGTAACTCTTACCACCACGGGTGGCGCGCCGCTGGTTGTGCCCGTCACGCTGGTTGTGTCCGCCCAAACCTTACCTTCGCTTTCGAAGGTTCAAAACGCGGCCAGCGCAGTCAACGGCCCAGTCGCACCCGGTGAAATCGTCTCGCTGTTCGGCCTCAACCTGGGCCCGGTCACGCCGGTCGGTTTGGCACTTACTCCGCAAGGCAACGTCGCCACCAACCTGGGCAATGTGCAGGTTCTGTTCGACGGCATCCCGGCTCCGCTTACCTATGTTTCCGCAACGCAGATCAACGCCATCGTTCCGTATGAAGTCTTCGGACGCGCAACAACCAATGTTGTGGTCAACTTCAACGGTGTTACCGCGACGGCTCTACAGCTGAATGTCGCGGCATCCACGCCCGGGATCTTCACCGTGACCGGTACCGGCGCGGGTCAAGCAGCCGCGCTGAACCAGAACAGCTCACTGAACGGAAGCTCAAACGCCGCGGCGAAGGGCTCCATCATTGTGCTCTACGCAACCGGTGAAGGCCAGACCAACCCCGCTGGCGTCACCGGCACCGTTGGCGGAGTTGTCCCCAAGTTCCCCGTTGGCGCCGTAAGCGTCACGGTGGGCGGTCTACCGGCAACAGTCGTCTACGCCGGTTCGGTCAACGGTCTGGTGAGCGGCGTCATTCAAGTGAATGCGGTGATCCCGGCGGGAGCGCCTAGCGGCGCGTCGGTTCCCGTGGTGATTACGGTCGGCGGCGTAAGCAGCCAGACTAACGCAACCATCGCCATTCAGTAAGTGGGCTCGCACACAAGTGCATCGGGGCGGACAGAGTATCGTCCGCCCCTTTTTTTGATAGAATCGCACTCAGGTTTCAATCGATGATCCTTTCCTCCTGGCATGCAGAGGGTAGCAGCATCTTATGCCGTTGGTCTGAGCTGCTGCGGGAAACCCCCGCCTACAGTCCTCCATGGGATACAGAGCCTCAGATTGCAGGAACGAAGAACGCACCTGCTGGCCCGGGTTTTACTGAACTGAGTCCATTCGGTGGCGGCGATTGGCTTTACCTAAACCAAAGTAACTGCTGAAAGTCATCAACTGCATCCCGGCGCTGCCGCGGGCAATATATTTCATCGCCAGTGGATGATTTTCTTTCATCGCTTTTTGAAACGCGTTCCCGTCCAGCGTTCCAACTTCCACATGCCACGCACACCCATCCACCCCGGAGAAATTCTTGCCGATGAGCTTGAGGAGATCGGGCTATCGGCCAAAAAGCTTGTCGACGTGATCGAGGTGCCCCCAAACCGCCTCTACCAACTCTTGGCGGGTAAGCGGAACGTAACCGCTGACACGCCTCTGCGCCTCAGCCAATATTTGGGCATGTCGGCTGACTTCTGGATGACCCTGCAAGCGCCTACGAGCTTGATCTTGCGCGACAGCAAAACGGCAAAGCAATTCAACGAATTCTGAAGCGCAGCGAAACGGTGGGGGCCTCGTCCCGCGGCTTGACTAACATCGGCGGAAACCGTGACTCTTAACTTCAAAACACAATAGAAGGCAGCCAAGCACCCGCCGGTTCACTGTAAAGACCCACGCTCATCAAAGTCATCGGCTGCACCACTCGCAGTCCGTTCGCAAGGCACCACTGAAATAACGCGCTGTTCCGCGACGGCACCAGAATCCCAGGGCCGCCGAACGATTCCGCCGACGCGATCAGTGCCCGCAAGTCCTGGTTAGTTTCCGCCGTTGCGTGTCCGAAAAAAGCAAGCTCTGTCGAGTACGCCGTTACCCGCCCCTCGCGCTCCACCACACGCGCTGTCCCGCGCGTGATCGCGGACTGCAAATCCAGGCCACGATCGAATCCATGCACACGCCGCGAAAGACGATTGCAGCCGTCCAGATCGGCGGGCTGTGCCACACGCACCGTGCAGCCAGGAACGCTTCGCTGCGAAGTGCGGCCCTGCATGCACGAGAGCGGTTCACGCACATCGAACCCCAGCCCCGCATAGAGCGAAAGCGACCGGTTATGAAACGCGGCCTGCACCAAACGGACCCCGGCATGACCACTTGCGCGCTGCATCACGGCCTGCATCAGTTTGCGGCCCACGCCCGCATTCTGCACCTTGGGATCGACCGTAATCGGTCCGACGCCTGAAACAACGGAACGCTCATCGAGACAATTACCGCCCACCACGCGCCCCTCCATTTCCGCCACCACACAATAATAGCCGGGGGTGGAAAACATCATGGTCAGCAACCCGATAGCGGCTTCGGGCCCAGGCACGTCGGGCGGAAAACCATGCGCGTTGTTGATACAAGCGAACGCGTCAAAGCAGATACGCCCACAAGCAGGCGCGTCCTCCATAGTGGCTGGGCGTATGGTGACTGCAGGCTCATTGTCGGGCGGCATATTCAAATAATTCTACGCCGATACCTTCACTCATTGGCGGTGCAGGAACTTGTCCGCCCAAGGGATGAAATGTCTCCAGTTGGGTCCATCGGTATGACCGCCGTCGTGCTGCCGCCAAGCCAGTTCGCCGTCCAGCAAGCCCACATTCACGGCGGGCATTTTGGCTGACCGGTAGTTCGCCGCAACGCCAAGGTCTTTTGCGCCAAGCAGGCGGAACACAGGCTGCGCAGCTACCGCCGCCATGAAGCTGCCCTGCTGATCAAGCCACTTGGCGTCGCCCTTTTCCGGCACACCGTAACTTACAAATGTCGGGCGCGGAGCGCAGAGCGCCAGCAGCTCATGCGCATCCACCGGCAGGTCCCCCGCGTTCCTGCTTGCGCCGCCCACATCCGAAGCGCCGTACTTCAGAAAGTTGCCCGCCATCCAGTGATACTCGCCAGTGCCCGTCAAATTTTCAACAGCTTCGCCCCAATTGCGCCGGTGCAGTTTCGTGCCGCCTTCTCCCGACGACCCAATCAGCACCACGGCAAAGCGCGTATCGAATGCCATCGTCACCAAAGCAGCCTTGCCATAGCGCGACACGCCTTCAATGCCAACCTGCTTTGCATTCACCGCCTGATCGGTCTCCAGATAATCCAGACCGCGCGAAGCTCCCCAGCCCCACGCGCGCAGAGCACCCCAATCGTCCGGCTTGCGCGGCTGACCCTTGTTCACCAGCCCGATAACCCCCTTGGTAAGCCCCGCGCCATTGTCTGCCTGAATACTGCCGGGACTAATCGTGGCTACGCCCCAGCCATCCGCGATCAGTTGTTCCAGCGGCGAAGGATCGGCATTCGCGGCGAGATTTGTGGGCGGCGGCATGGCACGCGCCGGCGCGGCAAACGCAATTTCGGGTATGGCCCTGCCACCGAACATCATCATCACGGGAACCGGTTGGTCGCGGTTGGCCGGCACTGTGAGCGTCATTTGAATATCCACCTGTAAATCGGAGCCGGGCACGCGCTCCACATGCCCCAACAACTGCTTCCCCACCACGGCGTGCGTACCCACTTGCGCTTCCACCGTCTTCGTCACCTCCCACGTTACTTGCGGCACGATACCAGGCACGCGCCCCACCACTTCACGCTCGAAATCTTCCACAATTTCCGGCCGTCGCTGCTTCCACCAAACTGCGGCCGTCGTCACCTTCTTGCCGTTCTTTAGCGTAAGCGCGTCCGGCAGGTCGGGGTACGGATTCGCCTGCGCTTCGTCATAGTTGGCGTGGTTCGGGTTGCCTTCGTTGCCGCTTGGCCCAGGCCGCAGTGACTTGATATGAAGCTGCTCCATCATGTGCCGGTGATCCTGTTCCGCTGTCCAACCCTGCGTATCCGCCGCGGTCTGCGCGAACGCACCTGTCAACGCCACGCAACCCGCAAGCCAAGCCGCCACACCGGTTCGCATCCGCATGAGCAATAGCTGATCACAAAAAAGTGCGCTTTGGCTCTAAAAAAGCTTGACGTGATATTTTAGTAACGTTACCATAAAGTCACGTCAAAGGAGACTACCGCATTATGACACTCGAAGACCTCACGCTAGACACCACCCAAAGCATCGACATCGAGGCCGACATCGGCGATGTCTTCCGAAGCGTTGTCCACCGCCTTGGTGAAGGCAGCACTAACGGGCAAGGCGAATCGATGCAGATCACACTCGAACAATGGCCCGGCGGCCGCTGGTTCCGTGATCGCGGCAACGGCATCGGTCACCTCTGGGGACATGTGCAGGTGATCAAGCCACCCACGGTCCTGGAATTGAGCGGCCCCATGTTCATGTCTTACCCCGCGCTGAATCACATCGAAGTGAAGCTGGAACAGCGCCCGGGCGGCACGCATCTCGACCTTCGCCATCGAGCCCTCGGTCTCATCGACCCGGTCCACCGGCAAAACATCACCGCGGGCTGGAGGCATATTCTGGACGGAGTCGTTCAGGATTGCGCCGGGCGCGCGGATGCCAAAAAAGCCTAGCCCGCCCACGGGCGATCTAGACAAGGTTTGGAAGGCGCTGTCCGACAGCACCAGGCGATCCATCCTCGATCTATTGCGCCAAGGCCCCAGAACCACAACGCAGATCGTTGAAGCCTTCCCGCACCTGAGCCGCTTCGGCGTGATGAAACACATCGAAGTGCTTCGCGAAGCCAGCCTGATCACGACGCGCGAAGAAAGCAGGCAGCGCATCAACTCCTTGAACGTGGTGCCCATCCGGCAAATTTATGAACGCTGGGTGGGCCGCTTCGAAGAGCTGTGGTCCAGCCATCTGCTGCGCATCAAAGAAGACGCCGAAGCCACAACCAAGCGCCCCAAAAAGGGCTAACTCTCAACCCTGCATGGACCCGCAGCCACACGTGTGTCCGCGCATAGCCGCTCAAAAGGAGCACCCATGACCGCAACGCAGACCGAAGTAAACGTAGTAACGAAGAACGAATGGCTGAAGGCGCGCCTGGCATTGCTGGACGCTGAAAAGGAACTTACCCGCAAGCGCGACGAAGTGGCTCGACGCCGGCGTGAACTGCCTTGGGAACGCGTGGCCAAAAGCTATATCTTCGAAGGCCCGAATGGCCCGCGGACTCTTGCCGATCTGTTCGCCGCCCGCAGCCAGCTAGTGATCTACCACTTCATGCTCGGGCCTACCTGGGAAGAAGGCTGTAAGTCCTGTTCCTTTCTGGCTGACCATTTCGACGCCACTCAAATCCACTTAGCGCACCGTGATGTCACTTTCGTCGCGGTCTCGCGCGCGCCCCTGCCGCGCATCGCCGAATTTCAGCAGCGAATGGGTTGGCGCTTTCCGTGGTTCTCCGCCTTCGGAACCAGCTTCCAGCGTGATTACGGCGTACATTTCACCAAGGAAGAACTGGCCGGAGAGATCGATTACAACTATGGCAAGACGCGCTTCGGCGCGGAGGAAGCGCCCGGCCTGAGTGTGTTCTCGAAAGACGCTTCCGGCCAAGTGTTCCACACTTACTCCACTTACGGTCGCGGCCTCGATCCACTTATCGGCACTTACCAGTTTCTTGACTTAGTCCCCAAGGGCCGCGACGAAGAAGGACTCGCATTCTCGATGTCGTGGGTAAGGCACCACGATAAGTATACCGGTAGTTACAAGCTCGATCCCCAAGCCGGTTATTCGAAGCCCCGCGAACAGGGCGAGTGCTGCAGTCAAGGGGAAGGTGCGTGAACACGCAGCAGTGCTGCGGACACGGTCGGCTCTCACGGGCCACCGCGTCACTCCTTCCCGGCGCGTTGCTGTTCCTGCTTCCGAAATGCCCATTGTGTCTGGCTCTATGGCTCGCGCCGGCAAGCGGCATCGCGGTCTCTACAGCGGTGGCCTGGTGGGCCCTCAGCATCGCCGTCGCCCTATGGATAGCGGGCGCCGCGCTCTTCACCTTCGGCGCACGAAAGCTACGCCGCCTGGCTGCTCTCGTGAACAATCTTCCCATCCAGCATATGAATGGTGCGGTCAGCGAAACTGGCATACCGCGGGTCATGAGTCACCATGCAGATGGTGGACCCGTTTTTATGAAGTCCACGCATCAGGTCCATCACGGATTCGCCATTCGCGGAATCCAGGTTGCCCGTGGGCTCATCCGCCAGGAGCACTGACGGCCGCCCGGCCAGCGCGCGCGCCACCGCCACACGCTGCTGCTGTCCGCCCGATAGTTGCGAAGGGTAATGCTTCACGCGATGCGTCATCCCCACCTGTTCCAGCGCATCCATTACGTTCTGCTTCCGCTCACCCGCTCCCATGCCCCGATAGGTCAGCGGCAGTTCTACGTTCTCGTAAACCGTCAGATCGCCAATCAAATTGAACGCCTGAAAGATGAACCCAATCTCACGATTGCGAATGCGCGCCCGCTCCTGCAGCTTCAGCCCGCTCACCGGCTTGGTGTTCAGCGTATAGCTGCCATCGGTAGGCGTATCGAGCAGCCCCAGAATGGCCAGCAGCGTCGATTTGCCGCAGCCCGAAGGCCCCGAAATCGATAGATACTCGCCGCGCCTGATCGTCAACTCGATTGCCGAAAGCGCGTGCGTCTCCAGATCGTCGGTGACGAACACCTTGGCCACTCCGCGCATCTCCACCATCGTTTCCAGACCCATTCTGTTGCCTCCTCAATTCAGACGAATTCGATCGTGCGATTCCATCGCCGTCATGTCCGACAGAATCACCTGCTCACCCGGTCGCAGCCCTTCCAGCACTTCCACGGAGTTCACGGAAGCGCGCCCCAGTTTCACCTTCACGCGCACCGCCGTCTTGCCATCTGGCTCCAGGCGGAACAACGTCACCTCGCTATGCGGCTGCCCACTCACCGGACGCCCGATGAACAGCACGTCCGCCAGCCTTTCCAGTTCAATGGTTCCATCCACGCTCAAGTCCGGCCGGGCACCCTGCGGCAGCGCGGCAGTTAACGCCACATCCACCGTCACCGTTCCATTCACCGAAGCCGGATCGATGCGCACCACCCTGCCCGGCACCACGCCATTGCGCGTATCGATCTCTGCATGTTGACCGAGCGCGATATCTTTCGCCTCGGTCTCGGAAATTTTCAGATCTGCCTTCAAATGCTCCGGCTGCGCGATCTTCGCCAGAATAGTTCCGGCCACCACCTTCTGCCCCACTTCAAGCGGCGGCGCCGGCGCGCCCGCACCCAACTGCTGCAGTATGCCGCTGGTGCCCGCGCGCACCTTCAAGTGGTCCACCTGCTGCTTCTTCAGCGCATACACCGCACGCAACTGTTCCACCTTCACACGCTGCGCGGCCATCTGCGCCTGCACGGATTCGCTCACAATCTTCAGCCGGTCCACTTCAATCTGGTTGCGTGTTTTCAGTTCATCGGCTTTCGTGGTTGAAAGCTTCATCTGCAGATCCGGCAGCAGCCCTTCTTTCGCTAATGACCGGTCGCGCTCCGCCTGCATGTTGGCCTGCATAAACTCAGACCGCACGGAAGCCGCCGCGGACTTTTGATCGTAACTTTCGCTCTCCAGCCTCACTCGCAGATCGATCAAGCCGGCCTCCGCGGCCTTCAAATCGTATTCGGCATTCAGCGTGGCCAGCTTCAAATCCGGGCTGTCCAATTCCAGCACCACGGTGTCGCGCGACACACTGGCGCCCGCGCGGATGTTGATCTTGGCCACGCGCCCATCGGTCTCCGCCGGAATCCACAGCACGGCTTCGGGCACCAGCGTTCCCAGGCCGCGCACCTGCCGCACCATGGGTCCGCGCCGCGCCGTATTGGGCAAAATCGTTGACCTTTCCACCGCCGGAACCGCGGGCTTCAGCCTGCCAACGGCGAACGTGGTACCTGCCGCCACCGCCACCGCCAGCGCGCCCAGCACCACTCTGCGAACAGTTCGTCTGCGGTCCGCCCCCTTCCGCTGAATATCCATGGTCGCCACTTCCCTAGACTCCCCGGCTTCAGATTGGTTAGGCACGCCTGCCATACTTTCTTCTGATGCCACTTCGGGCCCAACGCATGATTCGCAAAATGCGCGGCGGGGCTCAGGCCCACCTGCTGGAGACTGAAGATGGCGATTTCTACGTGGTGAAGTTTCTCGGCAACCCGCAGCATCGCCGTATCCTGGTCAACGAATGGATTGCGGCGGTTGTGCTCCGCTATCTGCAGATCGCTTCTCCGCAGGTCGCCCTCATTGAGATCACCGCCAGCTTCCTCGAAGCCAATCCCGATGTAAGCTTGCAGCTTGGCCAGCGCAAACTGCCCGTCGAACCCGGCTGGCATTTCGGCTCGCGCTATCCAGGCGACCCCGCCGTCACCGCCGTCTACGATTTCGTCCCCGACGCGCTGCTTGCCCAAATTGCAAACCTGCCCGATTTCGCCGGCTGCTTCGTTTTCGACAAGTGGATGGCGAATGCCGATGGCCGCCAATCGGTCTTCCATAGGGCCGAGTCGAAGACGCTCATGGCAGGCGGCTCTTCACCCCGCCGCATGGGCTTTCGCGCGTTGATGATCGATCACGGCTTCGTCTTCAACGGACCGCATTGGGATTTTCCGGAATCCGCCGTGCAGGGCGTTTATCCGCGCAAGGCGGTTTACGATCGGATCACTTCGCTAGATAGTTTTCAGCCCTGGCTGGATCGCGTTACGCACTTTCCTACTCAAGTGCTCGATCAGGCCTTTCGTGAAATTCCGCCGCAGTGGACCGCGGGTGAAGAGACGGAACTGGAGCACGTGCTGGAGCGGCTTCTGCGGCGCTGCCGGCGCGTTCCAGACCTGATTCAGGATGCGCGGAATGCAAAGACGAATCCGTTTGTGAACTGGCGCTAATGGCACGTGCGATCAGTTCCGCCGTCGCCGGCGCCATCAGAATTCCATTGCGATAGTGGCCGTACGCCAGATAGACGGGCGAACCCGCAAGCTGTCCCAATTGCGGTTCGCCTGAAACAGTGCCAGGCCGGAAACCGATCCACGAATCCACGCGCGGCCTGCCGGTCAAGCCGGGCATCAAGGCCCGCGCGCGCTCTTCAATATCGTTGAACTGAGCAGGGTCGGGCTCACGCAAATAGCCGACTTGTTCTGTTGTGCTGCCCGCGACAGCCACGCCGTTCAAGCGCTCCAGAATATACGTGTGGCCCTGCCGGACAATGGGGCCCGGTGCTTCGATGCCCGCCGCAAAAGCAATCAGATGTCCGCGAACGGGAAACGATGTCTCCACCACGGCCTGCTGCCCGTCGACGCGAATCGGGATCGCGCTGCTCCATGCGCCGGCGGCCAACACAGCAGCGTCCGCGCGCTCCGGTTCCCACACTTGCCCCGCAGTCACAACGATCTCCCGCACCTGCCGTTCTTCGCGAAACACAACGCCCCGCCGCTCACACGCAGTTCGCAAGGCACGAAGAAGATCGCGCGGATCGACAGCCGCATCGCCGGGATAGAACAGCTTGCGCTCACCGGCCTCTTCCGAACGGATTCCCCATACGCGCTGCCTTTTAGCCCGGGCCCGCATGTCCTCCCATTCCCGATCCGTCCAAGCAAGCTGCACGGCGCCGCAAGCGCGGTAATCGATTCCAACGCCGCTCTCCGCTTCCAGCTCACGCACGAATTCCGGATAAGCGAGCAGACTTTGCAGCGCTAAATCGCCCCACCAGGTACGCTGCTCCATTTCGCCACCCGGAGCCAACATGCCGGCCCCAGCCCAACTCGCTTCCGCCCCGGCGCGGCGGGCATCCCACACCGCCACGCGCCGGCCCTGTTGCGCCAGCCGCCACCCAATCGAAAGACCGATCAGGCCGCCGCCAATAATTACCGCATCCACAACTCCACACTACCGGATTCAGAGGAAAATGATTCCATGACGGGAATTCAGTACTCAACCGATGAGAAAGGCCAAAAAGTAGCCGAGGATGTGCTCGTATCCCGGTCGCGCCGCAAATGAAAAGCGCATCCCTCTGGCCAAAGTAAAAGCGGGGCTAATCAAAGCCGGCAAGTTCGCGCGTGGGTGTCGGTTATGAGGTGACTCTCACCTCAAGCGCGGCAAGAGAGCTGCATCGACTGCCCACCAATATCATCCGGCGTATGATTCCACGGTTGGAAAATCTGGCTGCCTCACCCCGGCCCCCAGGTTGTAAAAAGCTGAAGGGCGGTGATAAGGAACGGCGAATCCGCATGGGTGACTATCGGGTCGCATACGTGATCGATGATGCTGCCAGAACCGTTGAGTTGCCATTCGCAGCGCTCACCGGCGCGACGCTTACGACTAAAAGGCCTACCCAGAAAATACCGGGTTTTCATTACACGCCCGAAGCGTTGTACGATGAAGACCATGTCCGTGAGCTGTCCCCATTGCGGCAGCCGTTACCTGAACCTGGCTCGTCTCCGTTCGCCCTCCGAACGCGTCGACGCCCTGTTCGGGATCCGTCCCCTGCGCTGTGGCGATTGCCGAACACGGTTCGTTGCCCGCACCTTTGTCTGGCGCGATTTCCTCTTCGCCAAGTGCCCGCAGTGCTTCCGCATGGATCTGAACCTGTGGCAAGCTCACCACTACACAGCGCGCGGTTGGATGGCGTTTCTCCTCAACCTGGGCGGCAAACGCATGCGCTGCGAATATTGCCGCCTCAACTTTGTGAGCCTTCGCAACCGCAAAGAACACTTCACCTTCAGCCGCTGGACTCGCCAACAAGCTCAGCGCGAATCTAACCCGAACTTGCGCACCGCGGATCAATGGAAGCCCTAATCACTGCTCCCGCACAAGCTTAAGAATCATCCCCGTATCGGTCGCCACCCAGAGGTTGTCTTCATCGGGTGCGGCCATCATCGCGCGATGCGCGTCCGCGCGATAATCCACCGGCATCTCCGTCCAATTTTGAAAATCGGTGCTTCTTAGTATTTTCAGTTTGCCCGGCACCGGACCGTTCCGTACGCTGCCCACGGCTTCCGTTCCCACCAGGTACGCGGCGCCGCTCTTGGTCAACCGCACGTCTGTAATGGCGCGGTTCGCCTGCCGGAAAATGCGTTCGTTCTTGCCACCTTCGCGGCCATGAAACAGAAACACCTCTGAGGGATAAGCGAAGCTATCGGTGAACTCAATGAGCCCGAGCGAAAGACCTTCACCGCCCATTGCAATCCGCGTCGCGCGACCGAAGATGGACGCCATAGTAGGCAGCCACGTCGCGCCGCCATCCCTCGTCTGCAGCAACACCATCGTGCCCGGCCACTGCGGCCGATGCTTCGCCTTTTCGGGGTCGGCCCAATTCGGCAGTTCCGCGCCTCGCCGTGCAGGCTCACTCCATCCGGCGATAATGCCATCGTTACTATTCGCAAACGTCACCACCCCGTACGTTGTGGTGTCAGGGTTCACGGCCGGAAGCGCCGCGGCGGCCACCGGAGTCCACGAATTACCCCCGTCTTTCGTTTCCAGCACCTGTTTGCGCGCGCCCACCGCCCAACCGTGATCCCGCGTCTGAAACCAAACCCGGCTGATCTCCTTCGGCGAATCTTTAACCTTCTCCCAACTGCGGCCCGATTCCTCGGTGCGCCAAATATTCCGCTCGCCCACCATCCATCCCGTCCCGTCCTCCAGGAAGAATAGCGATTGCGGAACTTCCTTCACCGGCGTCACGGTCCAGTGCTCTCCGCCGTCGCTGGTCACTAAAACCACAGGCTTATCTTTATCCTTCAGCCTGGTAATAACGCCGCTGGCGATGCCGCGTTTCGCTGTCGGGAATTGCAGATCCGTAATCGTGAGCGAGCTGCCGTCTTCATCGTAAAAGTACTTCGGCACCCAGCGCTCTTTGTAAGGTGGAGCCGCCGCAAGCAGAACGGCAACCGCGAACAGCAATGCCAAAAACCGCATCAGATTACGGGGCGCGCCGGTGCCGACGAAATCACCAGGTCCACATGTGTGCCGCTGCCCTGCCCTCCGGGTTGCGCCGCGATGCGAGCAAGCTCTAACGCGCAGCCCACCTGCTCGCCCAGCGTGGTGAGCACTTCCATCTCATCGCCCGTATGCTGGTGCGGAGCGCGATGCTGCACATTGATCACACCCACCACTTTATTGCGCGCAATCACGGGAGCCGAAAGAAAAGCTTCGTAAGTGTCTTCGCGCAGTTCGCCGAAATATTTGAACCGTGCATCCTTGTAAGCCTCGCGAGGGATGGAGACCATGCGACGTTCCCGCGCCACCCAACCCGTCAAACCTTCGTTCATCTTCAAGCGGACCTTGCCAATGGTGCCCGGGTGCGGCGTATCGGTCGCGCACAGAACCAGTTCGCCCTGGTCGATCAAATACATCAGGCACGAATCGCATTCCATGAATTCCACCACCAGTGCCACCACGCCTTGCAGCACTTCCTGCAGGCTCATATCGCGCACCATGAAGCGGCTCACTTTTTGGAAGAGCCGAAGTTGCTCTTCCGTCCGCTGGAGGCGCAGTTCCAGGTCCCGGGTTTTCGCCACGCTTCATTATTGCCCTAAAATCATAAGGTCATGGAAAGCCTGGCATCGCCCCCTTCCGCATCTTGGCCCCAATATTGGGACGATCCTCAGTGCGCGTTCCGGCTGGAGTGGGCGCCCTTGAAGCTGGAGAACATTCGCATCGCCGTGGTGGATGCGTTTTATGCCGTGCCGCGCGGTGGCATTGAAATTGGCGGCCTGCTGTTGGGCAGTGTTGTGGGCCGGGTGGTTACCGTGCAGGACTGGGCGCCCATTGAGTGTGAACACCTCACCGGGCCCTCTTTTGTGCTTTCCGCGAACGACGAAGCAACCCTGCGCGGTCAGCTTTCCATCCTCAACTCGCAGGTGGTGGGCTGGTTCCATTCCCATACGCGAAGCCCGATCCTGTTCTCGCCGCAAGACCTCGCCATCCACGAAAAATATTTCCCGCAGCCGTTCCAGGTGGCCATGGTGCTGCGGCCGGCGAACATGCAGCCGGTGCGCGCCAATTATTTCTTCCGCGATTCCTCCGGCGTGGTGGTGCCCGGCGCGAAGGAGTTCACCGTGGAAGCAGTGCGCGCCGAAACTACTGCTCGCGCGAGAACCACACCCGCTCCTGTGTTTGCGGCCCCGGCGCCTCCACAGGCTGAACCGCCTCCACCGGTGAAAGCGGTCGAATTGCCCGCGCCAGTTGCTGCCGCCGCGCCTCTACCGGATCTGTTTCCGGTCATGCGCGAACCGCCGCCGCGCAACAGCAGCCTCTGGCCCATACTCATCGCGCTCGCTATTGCCGCCATTGCCGCGGCCGCTTTTTTCACTCGCGAAACTTGGATGCCGAAGTCGCTCGATCCGCTGAAGCTGCAGGCTTCGGATCTGGATGGCAAACTTCTCATTCGTTGGATGCCGGTACTCGACGCCCAAACGGGACAACTGCACATTATGGATGGAAGCAAAGCAGTAGACGTAACGCTGGATAGCATACAGTTGAGCCGCGGGTTCTATGTGTTCGCCCGCCAGGCGGTGAACGACACGGTGCAGTTGAAGGTGGGCTCGCGCGAAGAGACCACCAGCTTTGCCGGCCCTCTCACCGCCCGGCGTTCCAGCACGGACCTGGAACAGACGGAAAGCAAAATCAAGGCAGAGCGGCAGGACGGCAAATGAGCGCGTACCTGGTTTGCTTTGAAGAGAAGTGCCGCAGCCGTTTTTCGACGGACCTGGTGATTTACAATTGCCCGAACTGCGGCGGCCTGCTGGAGGTGCAATATTCCGGCATCCAGGCTGCCCCGGAAGAGCTGAAGCGGACGTGGCGTGAACGGCGCATGAGCAATGCTCCTCTCGATCAAAGCGGCGTCTGGCGTTACCGCGAAGCAATTGCGTTTCTTGAAGATTTCAGCCATGCGGTCACCCTGCGTGAAGGGTCTACACCGTTGCTGCCCGGCCCGCGCGCCGCTCGCTATGGCGGCCTCGATTCGCTGGTCTTCAAACATCAGGGCTTCAACCCCACAGCCTCATTCAAAGACAACGGCATGACGTGCGGAGTGGCTCAGGCGGTGAAGCTGGGGCGCAAACGCGTGGCCTGCGTCTCCACGGGCAACACGTCCGCGTCGATGGCTGCCTATGCCGCGGCGGCTGGTTTAGATCCGCTCATCTTCATCCCTAACGGCAACATCTCTTACGGCAAGCTGGCCCAAGCCCTGGAGTATGGCGCGCGCACGTTTCAGGTGGATGCGAACTTCGATCAGATTCTGGCGCTGGTGCGCGTGCTGGCGGAACAGCTGGGCATCTATCTTCTGAACTCCATCAACCCTTTTCGCATTGAAGGCCAGAAGACCATCGCCATCGAGATGATGGACCAGCGCGATTGGGTTGCGCCGGATTGGATCGTGCTGCCCGGCGGCAACCTGGGCAACACCTCCGCGTTCGGAAAAGCGCTGCGCGAAATGCAGGCAGCCGGTTTCATCTCGCGCATGCCGCGCCTCGCCGTCGTGCAAGCCGAAGGGTCGTCGCCTTTCTACGACTACATGCTACACAAAGGCGAGTTCAAAGCCAATGAGCATCCGCTCACGCTAGCGACCGCCATCAAGATTGGCGACCCCGTGAGTTGGCCGAAGGCGCGCTTCGAACTCGAAGCCACAAACGGCGTGGTGGAACGGGTAACGGAACAGGAAATTGCCGACGCCAAGGCCGTGATCGGCCAGTGCGGCATCGGTTGTGAACCGGCTTCCGCCGCCACGCTCGCGGGCATTCGCAAGCTCACCCGGCAAGGCATCATGCGGCGCGATGCCGACGTCGTTGCCGTGCTGACAGGCCACGTTTTGAAAGACCCCGATTACATCTATCGCTATCACACGGGCGCGCTCGAAGCTCCCGGCGGTTCGCATATTGAGCCGCGCTTCGGCAACAAGCCTGAAGTGGTGGCCAATGATGCCGGCGCCATTGCCAGACTGATCGGCGATTAACCTACAGCGCCGCTATTGCTTTCGATAGCTCTTCGTAAGTCATCGCGCCCGGGTGATACAAGCGCACAATGCCGCGTTTATCTGACAGCACAAAAGTGGGCGTGGTGCTGGCGCCATAGTTCTTGAAGTTCTCTTCATTCACCGGCACCGCAAATGTGCTGAACAGTTGCTTGCGCACCTTTTCGATATACGCCGTCTCCTGCGCGGCGGGCGCATCTGCGCCGCCTTCCACATAGCCATAATGCTGCGTGGGTCCCACAATGGCTAAGCCGGGAAACTGCTTTTGCAGGCGTGCCACCACGGGGGCATCGTTGCGGCAATCGGAACACCAGTGCGCCCAAAAGAAGAGCAGCACCGGCTTACCCGCGGCGGGCGGCGGCGGGCCCAAACGCGAAGTCATATTCAACTTCGGCGCGCGCTTGCCCTCCAAACTCAGCAGATGAATATTTTTCTGGATACGCGCACGAATAGACGTGCCGTAATATGTCTTTAACTCGCCCTGCAGGTAAGTGACGGCGTCAGAGCGCGCGCCTTGCGCATTCATTGCCTGCGCCTGCACTTCAATCGACGCGCCAAGGGCAAGCGGCATCTTCGACTCCTGATCGAGCGGCCTGCTTTTCAGGGCCACCATCACCTGCTGATATACTTTTCGCGCGCGTTCGGTGGCCGCGGCGTAATTATGTTCCTTGAGCAAGGCACGCGCTTCCCTGCTCTGCGATTCCACGTCATCGGGCGTTGGCGCAACAGCCAGCAGCAATGCGAATAGGAACATCATGCAGTCATTTGTTGCGTTGCACTCAAAATGTCTTCCGCATTATCGCTGATTAGATGCAGCGTTCTGTCGGCATCCTGATTCACCCAGCCTTCACGCCATCCGGTGCGAATGGCCGCCCAGGTACCACTAACGGCATCTTCGATTCCCGCCAGATTCAAATTGCGCTGCTTCAGCACGGCGCGAAACGCCTCGAACGCCGCCTCCGGCTTGTTGGTCTTCACGATCAACGCCGTACGATTGCCCGCCGGCCTGGGCTGGAACGCAGGGTTCACTTCCGCCGCGAACTGCCGGATGGCTTCGTGATCCCCCGGCCCGAACGGAATGGCCCCGATGACCAACTCCGAGCCCTTCGGACCACGCACGCGCCCAATCAGAATTGCTTTCGGGAACAAGCCGCTCGAAGGAGTGCTGGCCGGCGCCATCCGCAGCAGCAAGGGCTGCCCTTCGATGCCGTCCACGGCCAGATACAACGCCGATGGGTGAACCGGGTCGCGTTCCAGTGAACCGAAATGCGGCACAAGGCCGGTCAACGTCAGCATCTTCGATCGGGCCGCCGCACGCTGCCGAATCTCTTCCGTAAGCACCCGTTCGCCGGCGTTCTCCATCACCAGATTCGCCAGTTCGGCGGCTTCATTGGTGCGCACCGGCAAATCGAACAGACTCGGTGTCATGCGATGTTCAGCGTCTTCAAATATTCGCGGAATGGACCGCCCAAATCTTTGCGCTTCAGCGCCAGTTCCACAGTGGCTTTCAGAAAGCCAAGCTTATCGCCGGCGTCGTACCGCGTGCCTTCGAATCGCAGCGCATATATAGGACGGCTGCGCAGCAAGTGCTTCAGCGCGTCGGTCAATTGAATCTCGCCGCCTGAGCCCGCGCCCACATTTCCAATCGAGTGAAAAATTTCGGGTGTCAACACGTAGCGGCCAATGATGGCCAGGTTCGAAGGCGCTTCGCTGGCCTTTGGCTTTTCCACCATGTCGCGAATCCGGTACACACGGTCGCGCGTTCCGTTGAACTCAATCGGCTCCGCATCCACAACGCCATACGCGGAAATCTTATCGTTCGGCACTTCCATCACGGCCAGCACCGGTGCGTTGAAAAATTCGTACACCTCAAGCAACTGCTTGATGCACGGCGTTTCCGATTCGATCACGTCGTCTGCCAGCACCACGGCGAACGGCTCATTGCCCACCAGTTCGCTGGCGCGCAAAACGGCATGCCCCAACCCCAGCGCCTCTTTCTGCCGGATGTAGGAAACATCGATCATGTCGGAAACGTCGCGCACAATTTTCAGCAGGTCGGTCTTGCCGCGTGTCTCGAGCATGTTTTCCAGCTCGAAACTCACGTCGAAATGATCTTCGATCGAGCTCTTGCCGCGACCGGTCACGATGATGATGTTTTGGATGCCGGAGCGCATCGCCTCTTCCACCCCGTATTGGATGATGGGCTTATCCACAACGGGCAGCATCTCTTTGGGCTGAGCTTTGGTGGCGGGCAGGAATCGCGTACCCAGCCCGGCGGCGGGGAAAACGGCTTTACGAACTTTTGCTGGCATCAGATTCTAGTTTCCTACAGGTACCCGCCGCGCTATTCCGGAATTATCAACGGCACGGGCCGCGAAGGATGCGGGGATACTAACGCGCGAAACCCGAAGTTCGAATAGATGTTGTCAGGAGTGAAGATCTCATTGGGGCGTCCATACGCGGTGGCGCGGCCCTGCTTTAAGACCAGAACAAAATCGGCGTATTCGGCGGCCAGATTCAAATCGTGCAGAATCACCAATACCGCAACGCCGAGGCGCGCGAATGTTCGCGTCACACCCAACATACGATGTTGCTGGGCCAGATCGAGATTGGCCGTCGGTTCATCCAGCAACAAGTGCGCGTCGGGCACGTTCCAGATTTGCGCCAACACGCGCGCCAGGTGCACGGCCTGCCGTTCGCCGCCGGAGAGCGAAGTATAAAGCCGGTCTTCCAGCCCAGACGCTTCCACTGCGGCCAGAGCTTCGCGCGCGATGCGCATATCGTCAGCGGATTCGCCGCGCGCCAAGTGAGGCGTGCGGCCCATCAGCACCACTTCGAGCGCCGTGAATTCCGCTGCCAGCGCAGAAGCCTGCGGCAGCACGGCCAACACCTGCGCCCGCGCGCGTTCGCCGAAGTGCAACAACGCGCGGCCATTCAATTCCACGGTGCCCGCAGAGGGTAGCCATTCGCCCGAAAGCAACCGCAGCAGCGTGGATTTGCCCGCGCCGTTCGGACCGGCCACGCACAGCACCTCGCCCGCGCGCACTTCGAGCGACACCTCCCGCAGCAAGCAGTTCTTCGAAAGCGATATGCAGCGAATCACGGCATCAACCGCAGCTTACGATTCCGCAGCAACAGATAGAGGAAAAATGGCGCGCCGCCCAACGCCGTGATGATGCCAATGGGCAATTCCGCCGGCACCACCAGCGTTCGCGAAACAAGATCGCAGGCCAGCAGCAATGCTGCCCCGAAGAGCGCGGAAGCAGGCAGCAGGCGGCGATAATCCGGCCCCACCAAAAAGCGAAGTATATGCGGCACCACCAACCCCACGAAGCCGATGATGCCGGTGAAGGCCACGGATGCGCCCGCCGCCAGCGCAACGGATAGAATGATCAGCCGCTTCGCACGCTCGACGCGCAGCCCCAGATGAAACGCTTCGCTTTCGCCCAGCAGGAATGCATTCAACACGCGGCCCTGCCCGGTGAGCACGATGACCGGCAACAGCACGCAAGGCAGCATGATGGCGCAGGCCGGCCATGTGGCGCCGCCCAGGCTGCCCAACTTCCAAAACGACACGTTGCGGATTTGCGTATCGGTGGCGAAGAACGTGAGCAACGCGGAGAACGCATTGGCGATGGCGTTGATGGCGATCCCGGCCAGCAGCACAACCGCCACCATCACTCGTCCCGCTGCATGCGACAAGCGGTACACCGCGAACGTGGTGGCCAGCGCACCAAGAAACGCGGCAGCCGGAAGCACGAAGATGCCGGGATATTGCGCCAGCTTCATGGTGGCCACATCGCCCGCCAGAAAGATCAGCGTCGCCGCCAGCGCACCGCCGGAAGAGATGCCGATCAGGCTTGGGTCCGCCAACGGATTGCGCATCAACCCTTGCATGGCGGCGCCGGAAATTCCCAGGCCCGCGCCCACCAGCATCGCCAGCAAAACGCGGGGCAGCCGGATGAGCAGCAGCACGGCTTCATGTTGCGGATCGATGGCTACCGCGACGGGGAACCCCATGCGATGCCACAAAATACGCACACATTCGGCAACAGGAATGGATACTGCGCCACGCGCCGTGGACGCAGCCATCAGCAGCGCAAGCAAGCCCAGCAGACCAGCCAGCAGCAGTGGAAGAGGAACACGCTTCGGCGCGGAATGCGGCATTCACAACCGTCCGCGGAAGTAATAGGCGGATAGCGCGAATCCGGTAACGATAATCAGCGTCTTCAGCAGCACGGGGTTCATGCGCCGCGAATACGATGCGCCCAGATAGCCGCCGGCGAGCGCGGCCAGCAGCATCATCGGCACCATGAGCCAATACACAGCCCCGGCCAAGATAAACGTGATCACGGCAATTCCATTCGCCACCGAGGTGCAGATCACCTTCAGCGTATTGATCTGCGTCAGACCCTGAAGCGCGGTGAATGAGAACAGCGTGATGATCAGAAAGCCAGATCCCGCCCCGAAATAGCCTATGTAAAAACAGACCAGTGTGAGCCCGATAAACAGCGCCGCCGAAAAACGCGGAGCGGCTGGAGTGTTTTCAGTAGCCGTGCGCGTACGCCGCAAGCGCTTCATCACGGGCTCACTTAGCGCAAACAAAACAGTGGCGAACAGAAGCAGCCACGGCACCAGTTTCAGGAAGGTATTCTGGTCTGTTTTCAGCAGCGCAACCGCGCCCGCCGCGCCGCCAAACAGCGATGCCAGTACGGCCGGAAGCACCATGGGACGAACCGTGTTCAGGTCCGCGCGGAACGCAAAAATGGAAGCCAGTTGACCCGGCCATAGCGCAACGGTATTCGTGGCATTGGCGTTCACCGGAGGCACGCCCACAGCCAGCAGCGCCGGAAACGAAAAGAAGGAACCGCCGCCTGCCGCCGCATTCATCACCCCCGCCAGAAACGAAGCGCCCACCAGAATGAGATAAGCGTTCATCGCGCGGCGTGGGTCATGCGCGCCACTTGCACAATGGTCCTGGAGCCGAAGCCATCGGGCAGATCGTATCGCATCACAACATCCATTCGTACACGCCGGCGTGTAGCCTCGCTAAGCGCATCTCTCATTTCGACATCCACGTCCGGACCCTTGTAGAGAAGGGCTCGCGCACTCTGTTGCAGCGCCGCCGCGAAGTAACCGAGCGCGCGCTCCAGAGGCGCAACGGCGCGGGCCGTCACCACATCCACGCGGCACCTTCGCAACACGTCTTCAGCGCGCTCCGCGGCCACTTCCGCATTTTGAAGACCCAACTCAGCCACCGCAGCTTCCACGAACCGCGCTTTCTTCTGCGTGGAATCCACCAGCACGAATTGCGTGTCCGGCAGCACGGCGGCGAGCGGGATGCCGGGAAAACCCGCGCCGGTGCCCGCGTCCATCACCATGACCGCTCCTTCGAAAAGTTTCCAGGGCGCCACCGAATCCACCACATGCTTCACCACGGCTTCGCGCGCACCCGTGATGCGGGTCAGGTTCATATGCTCATTCACGCCATCGATCAGCCGTAAATGCCGTGCCGTCAGGGTCAACACGCGATCTCGATTCGGCAGGCCCGGGGGAAGCGCAAGATCGAGTTCCCGCTCAAAGTCCACACCCCATCGTACCTGCCGCCTGCTTGCGTTAGCCCAGGGCGGCCATGCGCTTCACAACATACATGCCGGCGTCGGCTTCGCGAATCAAATCGGAAGTGCTGCTCACGTCTTCGGGGTAAAACGCCATTCCACAGCTCAAGGTCAGGAAGATGGGCGTCCCCTTCACATCCAGCGGTTCGCGCATGCAACCCTGCAGCCGCGCCATCAAAGCCAGCACATCCACGCGCGAGGTGAAGCGCTCCGTGAGCACCACGAATTCGTCGCCGCCCACGCGCGCCAGGCAATCGTCCGGATGCACAACGGAGCGAAGCCGGTCGGCTACTTGCTTCAACGCCAAATCTCCCGCATCGTGGCCGAAACGATCGTTCACCGCCTTGAAGCGATCCAGATCCACATAGATAAGAGCGACGCAGGAGCCGGTGGCCAGCGCGCGCGCATGCGCCAGATCCAGGCGTTCGTCAAAGGTGCGCCGGTTCGGCAAGCCGGTCAGCGGGTCGCAAAAAGCAAGCTTCTCAATGCGCTTCCGCAGCTTCAGATTGGTGGCGGTGGAAAGCCCAAACAGGCAACCGATCAAGCAGATATTCAGGATAAGCAACGTGAGCGTGGGCAGCCAGCCCTTATCGGTCGCGGATTCCTGGCCGGGCAGCAGAACCCAAACCGCGCGCACCGTCTGCATGCCGCCATAAAGCAGCAGGCCAATCGTGGTGATGCCGTAAATGAAGCGATCCTCGCGCGCCACCCGGCAGGACATGGTCCACGCGCCCGCGAAACAAATCACCGCGATTGTAAGCGCGAACAACGCATGGCGCAGCGGCTTGAAATCCTGCACCAACCTGAAATAGGTTTCCGCCGCCACAAACGGCAGCCCGATCGCCACCATCATCCATGTGGGAAGCCTGCCGAAGCCGCGGAACTGACGCGTGCCATAAAGGATAACCAGCGTGCCCACAATCATGCCAACGTTGCCCAGCCACGGCGCCGATTTGCCCAGCAAAGGCTTCGCGAAAAAAGCAATGCCGAAACTCATGCAGATTACGGCCAGCCCGTTTGCCATGGTGCTGAGACCAGCCATGGGCCGATTCACCCGCCACACGAAAATGGCCGCAACCGAGGCGATGACCATGTTGACCAGCGTCATCACAATCAAGGTGGGAATATCGAGAAACATAGTCTAACGCAGAAGATGAATTACTTCATCAAAGCTTAGCAAGGATTGCGATTTCTAATTATTTCTTTTTTCCGGCCCGGCGAAAAAGCGCGCATGCAGATCGCTAACCGCCTTGCCCATTCCCGGCCCAAACCCCTGAAAATACATATCGCTGACGGGGATCACGCGCCCGGCGCGGCCCGCCGGAGTCAATGCCACGCCGGGCAATTTCTTCACGCCCTCCAACCCGCCCGCGCGTTCGAAGGACCGCTCCGTCATCACGATAATATCCGGCGCCGCGGCGACCACGCCCTCTTCCGTAAGAGGCCGAAACCCCTCGAATTGCGTAATGGGATTAACACCGCCGGCAAGCTCAATCATCTCTGCAATACGAGTATTCTTCCCGGATAGATTTCCTCCGGGCATATTTGGACCCAGCCCGCAAAAGATTACTTTGGGCCTAGTTTTGATGTTTCTTAATTGAGATGCCGTATTTTCAATCTCGCGATTCAAGGCGATTATCAACTCTTCGCCACGGGTTTCGCGATGCAGCAACTTCGAAACCTGCCGGATTCCCGCGCGCACTTCTTCCAGCTTATAGTTGCGCGCCACCACGACCGTTTCAATTCCCGCGGCGCGAATCTGCAGTATGGCTTCGGGCGGCCCGGCGTCCACAGTCGCCAGAAAAAGCGTGGGCTTCAGCGCGACGATTCCCTCCGCATTGATGGTTCTGAAAGGGCCTACAGAAGGCAGCACTTTGGTTTGCGGGATGTAATCGCGGCTGGAATTATCGGTAGCCACCAGCGAAGCGCCGGCGCCTAAAGCGTAGACGGCCTCTGTCAGCGACGTGCCTACGGTGACGATGCGTTCCTGCGCCGGCGCGAGCGAGACAGCCAATAAGAAGAAGGCGCTTCTCAAAATTGCACCCGTAGATGCAACTGGAATTGGCGGCCCGGATCGACATTGGCAATCCCGCTCAGGCCCTGCCCCAGCGCGGGAGAGACGGTTGGATCGGGCAAGCCGCTGGCCAGGTTGCCGTAGACACCTTGCCTGAGCACTACGTTCGCATGATTGAAAATGTTCGAGCCTTCCGCGCGCGCGCTCACCCGCACTCGTTCGCCAATCGCAAATTCTTTTTCGAAAAACACGCCTGTATCGTAAGTGGGTGTGCCCCGCCCTGTGTTGCGCCCCATCACTGCGCCGTCGATCACCGGCCTGTCGGACGTGGTGCCATCGCCGTTGTTGTCGGCGCCGGTGGTGATGTTGAAGGGCCGGGCTGAGGCGAGGGTGGTGAACGTGCCGGTGGTGAAGCCGAGCGGCAAACGGTACCAGCCCGAAATGGCCGCCCTGTGCCGCTGATCCAGCAGCGAACTCGCGCGCTCCGGCCGGCCGATGGAATTGGCGTCGTTCGGGTCTGTGTTCGAATCCGTCTCCGCAGTGTTGATGGTGTGCGACCAGGTGTAATTCGCCAGCACGGACAGCCTGTTCCCGAAGCGTTTGTGCAGGCGGACCTGCAGCGCGTTATACAGGCTGGAGCCATCGTTGATTACGGCCTGAATGCGCCGGAAGCCGCCATTCACAGGTACGATGGGGCGCGTTAAATCTGCTGCCGCGCCCGTGCGCGTCTGCCCTGGAGCGGTTCGGATGAAAGGCGCAGGCGCGTTCAGATCCAGCGTGCGATCGATGCGGATGGTGTGCTGATACACGTAATCCGCGCTGAGGAACCATTGCGAGGCAATCTCGCGCTCCATGCCGATGTTGGCTTGCTGCGTGTACGGGTTCAGCAGCTTACCGGGGTAAAAGCGCAGCTTTGAAACATCGAAAAACTGGTTGTAAAAAGAGCGGCGACCCGGGCGGATCACCAGATCGCGAGGCGGCACGGCGGCGCCCGCGGGCAAGCCAGGCAGCGCGGCAAGCGTAGCGGGAAACCCAAGCTGGCCCGGTGCGGCGGTGAACGTAAAAATGCCCGTGGGGCTGCTCTGGCTGAATTGGGCGCCCAGGTTGGCGCGCAGCTCAGAATAGTAAATGCCATACCCGCCGCGCACCACGGTTTTCGCATTGCCGAACAGATTATAGGCGAAGCCGGCGCGCGGAGAAAAATTATCACGATCGTCTGTAAACGTCTGCCGTTCGTAGCGCAGGCCCAGATTCAACGTCAGGCCGGGCGCTACGCGATAAGTGTCCTGAATGAAGAGCGCCCACAGCCATTCCGAGACATTGTAATTTGCGTTGCCAAAGCTCTGCGTGTAGCGCGCGGCATCGGCAATGGTAAGCGCCGAGGTGGGGCGCGAAAGCGGCAGACCGGTCCTGAACGTGAATTGGCCTAGCACATAGCCGGAGCCGAACTCAGTACCCTGGCCGCCTGAAGAGGAATGAATTGCATCGCCACCCAGGCGTAAACTATGCAGCCCACGCGTTACGGAAAAAGTGTCCAGCACCTGGTATTGATGGTTGATCAGCTTCGCCGCGCGGCTTTCGCCTTCCGTGGAAACGCCGGGGCGTACGAACTGCGTGCCGGGCGTGACGGGCTGAAATTGCGTGATGGGCGAACCAAGCTGGAACTGCAGGCGCAGCTCATTGATCGCCGCCGGGCTCACCACAGTCAAATCGGAAAGCTGTGCTGCATAAGTGCGCTTGTGAAACACGCGCGCCGCACTGGGCAGCGCATTGCCGCCCACCGCGTCCGCCGGATTCGTATCGAAGAACCGGTCGAAGTTCACTTTGGCGTTCAGCGTGTTGCGGCGGTCCCATTGACGATCCACGCGCGCCAGCAGCAGGGCTTGCTGGAAATTGCCGGTGTAAATGCCAGGGGCCAGCGCGCTGCTGATGGCCGAATCTCTGTGGCCGTTGCTGTATTCGCTCGATAGCAGGAAGTGCGTCTTATCTTGCACGATGGGTCCGGAAACCGCGCCGCTGACTTGCTGCAGCCGGTCCTCCGTACGCAGGGGCGAATTGGGGCTGCTGGCCTGCCACGCGCCGGGGCGGAAAAGATACACCAGGTCGCCATGCAACAGGTTGGTACCGCTTTTCGTCACCACATTCACCACGCCGCCGGCCGAACGCCCGAATTCCGCGCTGAAACTGTTCGTCGCCACTGTGAACTCCTCAATCGCGGCAAAGGGCAGATTCGTAAAGACCGATTGCCGGCCCCAATCGTCATCGCCGGTGGAACCATCGATCACGTACGGCGTCTGGCGGCGGCCCGCGCCATTGACCACGAACAGCGTGTTGTTCAAAAACAAATCGCCAGTGCCGCGCGCGGGGCGAACCGCGGAATCGAGCAGCGGCAGAGTGGTGATCTTGCGGCCCAAAATCGGCGCGTGTTCCATGCTGGCAAGGTCCAGCCGGGTTTCCATCTGCGGCGAATCCTGCCGCACGCCTTCCGCCGTACCGAAAATGTCAACGTGGGCGCGGACGCCTTCCGGCTCCAAAACCACATTCACCATGGCGGATTCATTGGCGCGCAGCTGCAACGCATCGGGCATCGCGGTACTGAAACCAGTTTTTGCAATGGAAAGCCGGTACACGCCGGTGAGCGGCAACCCGGCCAAAGTATAGCGGCCGGCGGTGTCGGTAATCGCCTCGCGCCTGGCGCCGGTATCGGCATTTTCAAGCGCCACCCGTGCGCTGGCAACCACGCCGCCGGTGCGGTCCGTCACCCGCCCTTGCACGCTCGCCGTATTTGGCGTTTGCGCAAGGCCAAGAGTGAGGAATAATAGCAGACTGAAGCCGAATCGCAGCGGCATAAGCCCCTCAGTCTAGCAGTTGTGCTATACATGGGAATTCCGAAAGAACTATGGCTTACGTAATCGCAGAACCCTGCATAGGGACCAAGGACGCGGCCTGCGTCGATGCTTGCCCCGTTGACTGCATTCACCCGAAGAAAGACGATCCCAAGTTTGCTGAAGTGGAATTGATTTACATCGATCCCGTGGAATGCATCGACTGCGGCGCCTGTGTCCCGGTGTGCCCGGTGTCAGCGATTTTTGCCCAGGACGACTTACCCGAAAAGTGGAACGATTTCACTAAGATGAACGCGGATTACTTCGGGCGGTAGTGTTTTGCGTGAGGGTGCGGCTCACCCGCCCGGCAAGTTCCGCACCGGTTCACAAATCTTTATTCGGTCCAGTAACTGACCAACAGGCCTTCGCCCACGTTATCGGCGTCAACGGCTAACTGCGCCAGCGCAATACCGTCCATCCCGTCCTCTGTAGTCACTTCGTAAAAGTCACTGGGGGCAAGAATGCGTGACACGCCCGCCAAACTGGTCTTATTCAAGCTTTTCATGCCGAAGTAAGTCTTCCCGGCATTGGACGGCGCGGTTTGAATTACCAGGCGCGCCACCTGGGTCCTGACGTTTGTTGAAAGCAAAACCGGTGTGCCCGGCGTGGGAACTGCGATGCGGCCCAAAGAAGTTAAAGTCATTGGTTCTCCTCACCCGCATATTAGTCGCCCGCTTTACGCGCGACGCAGGGGAGGGGCGCTAAGTCGTTACATCCACACGCAAAATGTTTCCACGCAACGTGTGACGCAAACTTACGGGTGAGTAAGTTGCCAGCTTACCGCTTCGCCTTCACCGGCCAGTAGCGCGCGCCATTTCACATCGTGTAAGGTGGCGGTCTCTTTCGGCGTGAAACGAAACTGCTCCGCTGTCAGATCCCGCCGGGTATGGGAGGATCGCGCCACGCCATCCGTGCCATGCACCTCCGTTTCCGCCAGAATGTGATAAAGCTCGTGCGCCACAACCCGGCCTAGCGCCTTGCCGTAAATTGCGTCGCGTTTCGGGGAGGCAATCCGCAACAATTCCGGCGCAAGGAACCGGCGCACCTCATTGCATTTCACATCTGTAAACGGCAGCACGTGCCCGTCTGAAACCATCGTGCTTGCCAGCGATTGCCCTTCCACTGCCGGCCCTAATTCACTGTCCATTGAGGGGTTGCGCACCTGGCAGGAACCCCGAAATTTCAGCACCACCAGATCGGGAAACGATTCCCCCGCCCCCCGGTCATTCAACGACCGCCAATTTAGCGATAGTCCAGCAGGCTCCAGAATCGCCGCTACTTCCATCTTCATCTCCGTCACCGAAGCGACTGAGGGTTGATTTTCGAAATCCACAAATATGGCAATGGAAGGCGCGGAAGCCGCCTGCGCAATGCACGTGAACGCGATCGTTACTGCAAGTCTAATCCACATCTGAGCCTCGTCTCGCCTTGGAGTGCGGCATCTCACGCTCGACTGAGAGCGCCTGATTCAGATTCTATATTAGACCAATCACAAAAACTTATTTCATAATACTGGCAAGAAAATAACCAGGGCGCGTGCGGGCGCGGTATTCCGGCCGGTCCAAACGCACCTCTATCTCGTGGAAGCCGCCTTCGTTCTTATTGTTTGGGCTGTAGCTGATAATGTACTGGCTGCGAATCTCTTCGCTGATTCGCTGAATCACATCCTGCAATCCGCGTTCACGGTAAAACGTGTACTGTTCGCCGCCGGTCTGGTCGGTAAAGATGGTGGAAGGGTTGTCCACGAACAGGCCTTTCGCATCTTTATAAATCTCCTTAGCCAGGGGTACGAACTCAATCCGGTTGCCAAGGCGCGTATAATTCTGCACCGTGGTGGGCGTGTTCGGCTGGCCGCCGGGAAGGTTGTGCGCGGCGGGCGGCAGCGCGTCGGGACGCGGCGGCTGCGGCTTTGCGGTCAGCGAGGTAACCAGCCGCGAAATATTCACGGCGTAAATAGTAACGTTGCTCAACTGCGCGTCGATCAACGTTTCGCGAAACTTGCCTTCGCTGGCCTGATCGCGCGTCTCGCTCACCAGCATGATGATCCTGCGCCGCGAAGCCGGCCGCGCGCGCAGCATGTAAACAGCTTTGTCGATCGCATCGAACATGCGTGCGCTGCTGGAGCCGGCGTGAATTTTTTTGAACGCTTCAGCGATCTTGTCCGGATCGTTCGTGAAGCCCTGCATCTCCTGAATGCGATGATCGAACGCCAGCACCGCCGCTTCGCCCTGTTCGCCAATCACGTTCGGACCGATCAGGTTGCCGCTCTTGTTAATCTGCGGCAGCACGGATTCGGTGCGGTCGCTTTTCTGAATCAAAATCACCAGTGAGATGGGCTGAAAGGAAACGTCCACATGGATGTCCTGCTCTTTGCCGTTGTCGAACACGCGAAACTGGTTCGGCTGCAAGCCATTCACGATGGCCCCGGATTTATCGAACACCGTCACCGGCGCCTGCACAAAACTTACTGAGGTGCGTACGATGGGCGCTTCGGGGACGGTGTCCGCCAGATCTGGCGGCGGCGATGCAGGCGGCTGTTGTGCAATCAGCCCGGCTGTGACGAAACAGGCCGTAATTGTGCGTCTCAGTATCATGAATGCTCCGTTTTTCCGGCCAATAAATCGGCAATATGCGGCACTAGCTCAACCATAGCATCCAGCGATTCCACTGCTCCGCGTGGTGATCCTGGCAGATTGACTACCAAAACAGAGCCGCGCGATCCGGCCAGCGCGCGTGAAAGCGGAGCCGTCTTGACGCGCTCGCGGCCTGTCGCCCGCATCAGTTCGCCGATGCCGGGAATTTCGCGCTCAATGGCGTCGCGCGTAGCTTCCGGCGTCACATCGCGCGCCGCAATCCCCGTGCCGCCTGTGGTGAAGATTGCTTGCACGCTGCCCGAATCGGCAAGGCGGCAAATTGCGGCAGCGATGAGCGGGCGTTCATCCGGCACCACTTCCACACTCACCACGCCATAGCCCAACGCTTCAAGGCGCCGCGATACAGCGGGGCCGGATTTGTCTTCGCGCGTGCCCGCCGCCGCGGAATCGCTAACCGTGATCACGGCGGCGCATAAGTTCATCGAAGGTAGTCTCCGCCTTTGCCGCCCGTCTTTTCGAGCAGATACAGATCTTGAATCTCAATGCCCTTATCGAGCGCTTTGGTCATGTCGTACACCGTAAGCGCGGCGACAGCGGCAGCCGTCAGCGCTTCCATCTCGACGCCGGTCTGCGCGGCAGTGGCGGCGCTTGCCAAAATGCGAATGCCCGTTGCTTCTGCGGTCATTTCCACATCCACATGCGAAAGCGGCAGCGGATGACACAACGGAATCAGTTCCGACGTTTTCTTCGCCGCCATAATTCCTGCGATGCGCGCAATCTCCAGTGGGTTGCCTTTAGGATTTTCGGGCAGCGCCGCAAGTACCGTCGCGCTCATCTTCACGAAGGCGTGGGCGCGTGCGGTGCGCCTGGTTTCGGCCTTGCCGGAAACGTCCACCATGCGCGGCGTGCCCGCCGAATCGAAATGCGAAAGAGTAGGTTCCACTTACTTCCAGAGTAACGGCAGAAAGTCGCCTGTGTCCCAGGCTTCGCGTGCGGCATCGGCAATCAGGAAGGCGTTGGCGCGGCCCACGGCGGCCATATCGCTTGAGCCGCGCCATCGCACAGGCGTCAAGCCGCCTTGCGGATCGATGAACGCTGGCAGGAACCGCGTGAGGCCGGGCTTGTGGCGGAAGGGTTCGGTCAAGCGGCCATACGCGATGGGCAGCGCCGTGTGGCCGGCGCCAGCCAACACGTTCAACGCCGCGCGCGCGAAGATTTCAAACGTCACCAGCGTGGAAACGGGGTTGCCGGGCAGCCCGAAGAAAGGGCGCCGGCGGCAGTGACCGAACACCACAGGAGCACCCGGTTGAATGGCGGCGCGGTCGAAGTGAAAGGTTGCGCCCAAATCCGCAAGCGCGCTTTCCACGAAATCGAACTTGCCCGCGGAGACCCCGCCTGAAAGCAACAGCATGTCGTCTAGCAGGCCATTTTCAATCAGCGCGCGTGTGCGGTCGCGGTCATCCGGCGCGACCGGCAGCAAGCGCGGCACACCTCCAGCGCGCAGTACCTGGGCGGCCAGTGCGTGCGCGTTCGAATTGCGAATCTGGTGCGGCAGCGGAGTGCTCTCGATAGGCACCAGCTCATCGCCCGTGGCCAGAATCGCAACGTTAGGCTTCTGAAATGCGGAAACCTCCGCATGCCCGCAGGCAGCCAGCACGGCAATGTGGCTGGCGTCCAACCGCGTGCCCACGCTAAGCAGAACCTGACCTTGCGCGGCCTCTTCCGCGCGCCGCGCAATGTGCGTGCCGGGCGCAACAGCAGCATGCGTAATGCCCTGCCCGCTTCGCTGAACATGCTCAACCATCAGTACGGCATCGGCGCCCGCGGGCACGGGCGCACCGGTCATAATCTCCATTGCGGTGCCCTGCAGCAGTGTCGCCGGCGCATCTCCCGCGCGCATGGTTCCACTCACCGGCACGGGGCCGGGCAGGTCTTGCACGCGCAGCGCATAGCCATCGCGAACGGAACGATCGAGCGCGGGAAAATCGCGATCCGCCAAAATATCCTGCGCCAGAACGCGACCCAAGCTTGCCGCGATCGGCACCGTTTCCCGCTCCGGACGCGCCGTTACCTCACGCAGCACGGCGGCGCGCGCATCGGCAAAACTAAGAGTCATCTAAGATCAAGTCTATGCGCTATACCTTCTCCCGAATCGCCGTTCTGGCTGCCTTCGCCTGGACCATCTCGCTCACGCCGCCCTCCGACATCAAGGCCAATTTCGACGCCCCTTCGCGCGTCACCGTGAAGGACGAAGCGGGCGCGCCGGTAAAGGGCGCCGAAGTCGAGATGGTCGTCACCATGGTGGATATGGATCATGGCGCATTCAAACATGCCGCCAGAGAAATCTCTCCGGGCACGTATGAGGCGCCGGCCACCAAGTTTTATATGGTGGGCACGTGGAACTTGAAAGTGACCGCCCGCAAGGGTTCAGAAAGCGCGGTGAAAGATTTCAAAATCGATGTAAAGCACTAAGCTTTACTTCAGCTCCACCAGAATTACTTCGAACGGCTGATCGCTCACGTTCTCTTCCTTGTGCGTGAGCGGCGTGCCCCATACAGCTTCGCCCGCCTTATGTTTCACTGCGTCCACTTTGCCGTCTTCACCGGTGGTGCGGAACGATTGATCGGTCAAATACACAGACACGCGATTCGTTGTATGCCGGTGCAGCGGCGTTGCTTCATGAGCGCCAATCTTCACGCGCGAAACACGCACCTGATCGTTCTCAAACTCCAGCTTGTAATGCTTGGGGTCCACCTTCAGCGGGTCCATCTCAGCGGGAATCGTCTTGCCGCTGGCGGGCGCCTTCAGTTCCACTTCCACAATGTTGAAGTTGTCGTTACCGGTCACTTCCGGGGCGTGCGTGCCGTTTGAAGGGCTCCACTTCACCTGATTCACTTTCCAGTGGAACACTTCGGGCTTGCGGCCATCCTGATATTCGAAGCGCTGCACGCCGGCCTGAAGGTAGATCATCACTCGGTTGGATTTGTGTTCATGCGCCTTACCTTTCACGTGCGCTTTTTCCAACGCGCGCATCACTTTCACCTGGTCGTTTTCGAACAGCGTGGCGCCGGGTTCCACGGGGATGGCCGCAAAGGCATAGCCGCTCATCAGAAGGGTGCTGCTGAGTATCGCAAGTTTCATCGACAGCCATTCTATTACCAATGACGTATTACCAGTGCGCCGGCCGGTAATCTTTCAGAAACTGTCCCCACACATGTTCGCCGGTGTTGAAGCCGTGGAAGAAGGGGTCCACAATGCGGGCCGCGCCATCCACAATGTCCAGCGGCGGATGGAAGCGCTGCTCCACAATTTTGCGAGCGGCAATCTCCGCCGGGTCTTCATCCGTCACCCAACCGGTATCCACGGCATTCATGTGAATGCCCGCCGCGTGATAATCGGTGGCCGAAGTTCGCGTCATCATGTTGAGCGCGGCCTTCGCCATGTTGGTATGCGGGTGGCGCGTGGTCTTCCACTTTCTATAAAACTGGCCCTCCACGGCGGAGACGTTCACGATGTGCTTGTCGCGTTCCGGGCTGCGCATCATCAGGGGCTTCAAGCGCGCATTCAGAATGAAAGGCGCGATGGCATTGATGAGCTGCACCTCAATCAGCTCCACTGACGAAACTTCGTCCAGCAGCAGGCGCCAGGAATTACGCCCGCGCAAATCCACTTGCTGAAGATCTTTGTCCAACTCGTCTTTGGGAAAGAGATGGCGCTGTGCCAGCAGGTCTTCGGGCAGCAACGCAAGCTGCGAAAGATTCGCGGAATCCGCCAGTTCCGTCGCTTCGTGAACCAAAGCTCGCTCGTTCGCAGGGGGCAGTGCCGCGCGCTCGCCTTCCATCATGTGCCGGTAAAATTCCGGTGGCCGCCGCACGGTCTGGCACGCATTGTTCACGATGAAATCGAGCCGTGTACGCGTCTGCAGCATCACGCGGCAGAACTGCTCCACGCTGGGCGTATGACGCAGATCGAGCCCGAAGATTTCCAGGCGGTCCGCCCATTCGCCGAAGTCCGGCTCCTGCGCGTAGCGGCGCGCCGAATCGCGAGGAAAGCGCGTGGTCACGATCAATTCCGCGCCTGCGCGCAGCAGCTTCAACCCAGCCTGATAGCCGATCTTCACGCGGCCGCCGGTCAGCAAAGCCACACGGCCTCGCAGGTTCGCCGATTGCGTGCGCTTGGCGAAATTGAACTCCGCGCAAGCCGGGCACATCTGGTCATAGAAGCGGTGCACCAGCGTGTACTTGGCTTTGCAGACATAGCAATGCTGCGGCTCCGACGTCTCGGCGTGCTCACGCTCATTGGGTGGGAACACGTTCGGCGTCGTGAAGACAGGCCGCCGCCGCAGAGCGCGGATGCCGGTCTCGTTCAGCGCCGCAAACGTCCGGCGCTCCTTTTCGGCCATCAAATCTTTGCGAAGCCTGCGCCGGGTGACAGGGTCCGGGTTGTACATCTGCGCAATCGCCTGGTGCAGGCGCGTGCGGTCTTCGTCGCCGAGATGCTCCAGCAACTGGCGGTCTGCCGCGATGGCTTCGAGCAATTCCGATGCGGCGCGCACCTCCTCCTGAAGCTTGCGGTTCACCGTGAACTTTTCAGGCGATAGCTATGGCTGGCGAAGTTGAAATCGTACTCGCTTCGCTCCAGAGCCGGCTTCGCGCTCACAGGCGGCATATACTTCGCCAGGCGCTGCTTTGTGGCCTGGTGCGCCGCATTGCCCGCAAGGTTATGAAGTTCGTTCTTGTCGGCCTGCTCATCGAACAGCTCTTCAGAGCCATCGTTATAGCGCGTGTAGCGCCAGCGCTCATCGCGCACGGAATGATTGCCCGGCCAGTACGTGGTCACAACGGGATCGTGAGCCGCGGCGGCATTGCGCAGTTGCGGCTTCAGGCTGATGCCTTCGTTCAAGGCATTCGCGGGCAGGCCGCACAGATCCAGGAGCGTGGGGTAAAGGTCCAGCAAGCTCACCGGCTGCGTGCGGGCCACGCCCGGCGAACGGACCTGAGGACCCGCCACAACGAGCGGCACATGTGTCGACCGCTGCCAGAGCGTCGACTTATGAACATGCCGTTTCTCTCCCAGATGCCAGCCGTTGTCAGACCAGAAGACCACGATGGTGTTATGGACGTGAGCGCTGGCGCTGAGAGAATCCAGTATCTTGCCCACCATGGAATCGGCGAAGGTGATGCACGCCAGATACGCCTGCACCATATCGCGCCACTTGCCATCTTTCACGACACGCTCGAACTCATCGCGGCGCGCTTCGGCGAACTTCCTGCCTTGCTCGGGAACATCGTCCAGATCGTCTTCCGGCGTGATGGGAAGGTTCACGCGGTCTTTCGGATACATATCGAAATACTCCCGCGGCGCAAACATGGGAATGTGCGGATGCCACAGCCCGACGGCGGCGAAGAACGGCCGATCGTGTTTGCGTTTCAGGAACTGGCCGGCCCATTCCACCGCGCGCATATCGCCGTATTCCGATTCGCTCTTCGGCAGCACGCCCCAATCGAACTCACCCGCGAAATCCTTGATGCCGTTGTAAGGGTACGCGGCCGGTGTGGGCTCCTTCTTCACCCACGGATACCAAGCCGCGCGGCGATACCAGGGGTCATCGAACTCCTGCAGTTGAAATTCATCCCATTGATCGGGAGGATTGAAACCGGCTACGTGATGGAATACCTTGCCCGCACCGGCTACGCGATAGCCCTGTTGGCGAAAGTATTCCGGCATCGTCTTCAGGCCGGGTAGCGCGGGCCGCCAGTACTGTTCGTTATCGTAGATGCCGGTGGTTGAAGGCGCACGCCCGGTGAACAGCGCGGTTCGCGAAGGATTGCAAACCGGCGCGGCGCAATGCGCATTCTGAAACAGCGCGCCCATACGCGCCAGGCGGTCGATATTCGGAGTGTGCACGCCGGGGTAGCCGCCCAGACAGCCCACCCAATCGTTCATGTCATCCACACCGATCATGAGCACGTTGGGCTTGCGGGCGGTGGCGGCGACCGCCCCGGCGGCGGACGACGCGGCAATCAGAAACTGGCGTCTGTTCATTTATTGTTGTGGGACCGGGAACGGATTGCGCTCCACGAACTGCTTCTGGTGCCAGTAGGGGTACGCGAGGTTGACCTTGCTGGCGGCATCCAGCCTGGCAATCTGCTGAGGCGTGAGCTTCCAACCGACGGAACCCAGATTGGCTTTGAGCTGCCCCTCATCGCGCGCGCCGATGATGACCGTTGCGATAGTGGGGCGGCTCAATACCCACGCCAGCGCGATCTGGGGAACGCTCTTACCGGTCTCTTTGGCGACTTCGTCCAGCGCATCGACGACGGTGTAGAGATACTCATCGGCCATCTGCGGACCTTCCTGCGCCGTCATATGCAAGCGGCTTTTTTCCGGCAGCGGCTGGCCGCGGCGGATCTTGCCGGTGAGCCTGCCCCAGCCGAGCGGCGACCAGACCAGCGCGCCCACGCCCTGATCCGCCGCAAGCGGCATCAGTTCCCATTCGTAATCGCGGCCGATGAGCGAATAGTAAACCTGGTGCCCCGCGTAACGCGCCCACCCAAAGCGTTCGCTCACGCTCAGCGACTTCATCAGGTGCCAGCCCGAAAAATTCGAAGCCGCGACGTACCGAACCTTGCCCTGACGCACCATATGTTCGAGCGCGCTCAGCGTTTCTTCAACCGGCGTGGTGGCATCGAAGGCGTGCAAGTGATAGACGTCGATGTAATCGGTCTTCAGACGCGTCAGGCTGCGCTCCACCGATTGCAGCAGATGGTAACGGCTGGAGCCGACATCGTTCGGACCCTCACCGAGGCGGAAAGTAGCCTTGGTGGAGAGGAGCACGTCTTCGCGATGAAGGTGCGCAATCGCGCGGCCCAGCATCTCTTCGCTGGCGCCGTCGGAATAGATATCGGCGGTGTCGAAGAAGTTCAGGCCGGCGTCCATGCAGGTATCGATCATGCGCCTTGCCTGATCGTCGGAGGTCTCGCCCCAGGCTTTGAAGAATTCGTTACCCGCGCCGAAGGTGCCGGTGCCGAAACAGAGCTCCGGAACTTTTAAACCGGAACGGCCTAATTGTCTGTATTCCATGTGGGTTGGATGCTTAGTGGACCCGGAAGGCTTCCGGCACGGGCATGCTCCACCCCGGTAAAAGGCAAGAGTGGAGACGCTGGCGGTGAAGTTGACGAAGGATGTTCGCGTGTAAACCAGCATTATAGAATCGGCCGGGAACACCTGCCATACCTCCTGGACACCCTGAGCGATATAGGTGCGCTCAGTGGGTGAATGATTTCGACGGCAATGTCGGGCGCCGTGGGGACGGGTGTCTTCTCGAGATCCGTATTCCGCCACGTGTCTTGGAGCATGACGGCGATATCGGGGCGCAAGCGGATGCCGGGGCCGAGAGCGAACTCGACATCGGGAAACACGCCGCCGTTTTTGTGCAAATCGAAGTAGGCAACCAGGCTCATCGGCAGACGGGTGACAATCATCCGGTGCTTCGGTGTGGCGCTTGACACTTCAATCAGGCCTCCGGACAGAAGCTCCCAGCGGCGGCCCTCTTCATAAGGCAAGGCATCGAATTGCTCGCCGGTCATGGTTGCTGTCGCGATCATGGCTTGCTCTAGAGTGTCCGCTGTCGCTGTCCATTCTATCGCGGCGTTCTTAATTTGGGTACATGGCGATAATGAATGCTGATGGAAAGCCGCGCGGCGAAGATGGTTCGAGAGGTGGTGGAATCGGGGCGGCCGCTGGTCTATATCCAGACCGCGGAAGAGCAGCGCGTGGCTGCTGTGCTTCGTGAAATAAGCATGGGGCCGGTGTGGAGTTGGAGTGCGACGGAAGGCCTGCGCGATGAGGCTGGCGTTGCGCAAGCGGGCGCGGATACGGCTCGGGAGGCGCTCGATTTTATCGCGGCTTATAAAGGCGCAGCCATCTTCCACTTGAAGGATTTTCACGAACCGCTGAAGCATTCCGCTGAGGTGCGCCGGCGGATTCGCGATGTGTACTACCAAAGCATCGGCACGCGCAAGTTCACGGCCATCAGTTCGCCGGTGCGGTTCATTCCGGAGGAACTGGAGCGGAGTATCGTATTCCTGCAATTGAGGACGCCCGATCTGCTGGAGATTACGGAATACCTGCGCAAGGAGACAGGCGGCGTGTTGGCGGATGCGGTGCTGGACCAACTTGCGCCCGCGCTGTTGGGGTTGACACTTGAAGAAAGCCATTATGCGGTGGAGCGCGCTCGCGCGGGAGGGCGGAAGCTTAGCGAGGATTCGGTGCCCGCGCTTTTGCAGGAAAAGCAACTGCTGATCAACCGCACCGGCGTTTTGGAGTATGTGGCCGATGGCAAAGAGATGAATGAGATTGGCGGCTTGGAAGGCCTGAAGCAGTGGCTGACCGAAAGGCGCAAGCTGTTCATTCTGCGCGAAGGGTTGAAGGCGGAGATTGTGCCCAAGGGCGTGCTGTTGATGGGAATCCCCGGCTGCGGCAAGAGCCTGTGCGTGAAGGCGATTGCATCCAGCTTCCAGTTGCCGCTGTACCGCATGGACATGATCGAGATCTTCTCCGGGCGGCATGGCAAGCCGGAAGGCGCGTTCGTGCAGGCGTGCCGGATGATGGAGGACATCGCGCCGGCGGTGCTGTGGTTCGATGAGATCGAGATGGGCATTACGTCCACGGAATCTAGTGGTGAGCAGGGGCGTATCTTCGCGTTCTTTTTGACATGGATGCAGGAGAAGACCAGCGGCTTGTTCGTGGCAGCGACGGCGAACCGGATCGATCTGCTGCCTGCGGAGATGATCCGCAAGGGCCGCTTCGATGAAGTTTTCTTTGTGGACTTGCCGCTCGATGCGGAGCAGGCGGAGATCTTCCGGATCCATCTGGTGCGCCGGGGCGTGGAGTTGAACGGCTTGAACATTCCGCAATTGACCAAGCTGACGAACGGCTGGACCGGGGCGGAGATTGAGCAATGCGTGGTCTCGGCGATTACGCGGGCGCGCCTGGCGGACCGTGAGGTGGAACAGAATGATCTGATCGATGTGGCAGCCAAGTTCGTGCCTCTATCGCGGACCATGAAAGAGCAGATCAGCAAGATTCGGAGCTGGGCTTTTGAGCGCGCCATACGTGCTTCGCCATTGCCCAGCCGTTAACTAGAAGATCAGCCTGAGCGAGAGTTGGCCGACGCGGCCGATATCGTTCGCCTGGCTGGTGATTTTGCCGAACGTGCTGCTGGTGGGGTTGGTATCGGGCGCGTTGAACTCGGGGTGGTTCCAGACGTTGAAGAACTCGACGCGGAATTGGAGGCGCACGCTTTCGAGCAGCTTGGTGTTCTTCATCAGCGAAGCGTCCATGGTGTTCGAGCCGTCCTGGCGGATGTTGTTGAAGAGCGACGGGAAGGTGCGGATGTAGTTGCTCAACTGCTCTGAGCTGACGGTGTTGAATTGGGATTTGTCGAAGGCGCGGTCGGCGTTGTGAGAATTGTATTGCAGGGGGCCGCCCGAATAGATGGAATTGAAGTTAGTGCCGGAAGTGGGTGGCGTGCCGTTCTGGGAGCTACCGAAAGAGACGGGCGCGCCGCTCTGGAAAGTGTACACGCCGGAGAGCACCCAGCCTGCGATGAGGCGATCGACGAGCCACGGGGCGTTGCCTCCGAAGGGCTTGCCCTTACCAAAGGGAAGTTCATAACTGAAGTTGGTGACGAAGCGGTTTGGCCGGTCATCGGGGCTGACGCGTTTTTCGAGGATGAGGTCTGTTTCGTTGAGGCGTGTCCGGCGTTCCATCAGGCGGGAATGGAGATAGTTCGCTGAGAATTGCAGGCCGTAGCCGAAGCGCTTTTCGAGGCGTACCTGCACCATGTGGAAGTAAGAACTGCCGATGCTGTCGCCTTGCTTGGTGACGCCTGTGAATTGGGGGAACGGGCGAAGCAACTGGCTGAGCTGAACCGTGGACCCGTTCAGAGTGGTGCCGGGGATGAGGCCCGCGAAGGGGTTCGGGACAACGGCGGTGTTGCGATCAATGATGGCCTGATCGCGGCGCGGAGAGGTGCTGAGGTACTGGCGCGGGAAGGGATCGATGGGCGTATCGACGGGAAGGTGTACGGCGTGATTGCCGATGTAGCCTACTTCGAGAACTGTGTCTTTCGAAAGCTGGCGCTGGATGCCGAGGGTCCAACGGAGTGAGTAGGGGTTGAGAGGCGTGGGGTTGAAGTACGTGATGCTCTTGCCGAGGTTGGTGGCCGTGCCGAGCGCAGTGCCGGAAGGCTGCTGGATTCCGTTCGGGAAGGGATTGCTGAGCGTCGCGTTCGGCGTGAGATAGCTATCGAGAGTGGAGACGAAGTCGGTGGTCTGGCTGAAGCCGGCTTGGTTGACGCCGATGGTGATGATGGGGAAATAGAACTGGCTGAAGCCGCCGCGCAATACAGTCTTTCCACCCGGGCCGGCGGGGGTCCAGGCGAAGCCAAAGCGCGGGCTGAAGTAATGCGAAGGCGTGGTGTACAGCTTGCGGTTCGCGGTGGAGGCGAAGGTGGCGCCACCGGCTACGCGGAACTGGGAAGCGGGGAGCAGGGCGTTGCCGGCGTATGCGGCCTGCGCGCGTGCGCCGATGGGATTAGCGGCCGCGGTGTCGAAGCCATCGACGGAACGGTTGTAGCGTTCGGTGGTGCCGAGGTCCTTATCCCAACGGATGCCGAGGTTGAGAGTGAGGTTCGAGCGGACGCGGTAATCGTCCTGAAAATAGACGGCGTTGTAGCCGGCCTGATTGGTGCGCGCGGCGTTGACGTCGAAGCCACCGGTGGAAGGCAGGCCGAGGAGAAACGCGGCGAGATCCTGACCGAGCGGAGCGGCGGAGGAGTTATCGAGGGGGCCGCGAGTGAAGTCCGTACGGAATTGATAGAGGCCGGACGAGTTACCGAAGCCGATGTTGCTTTCGCGATACATGCGTAGATCGACACCGGCCTTCAGGCTATGGGCGCCGACGACTTTGTTCAAGCTGGCAAAGATGGAGAAGATATCGAAGGGCGTGGTGTTGCCGCCGTTATCGCCCAACTGTTGGAAGCCGCCGATATCGGCAATGGGAAGCACGAGGCGAGTGGCTTGCTGGACCAGCGCCGTGGGGAAGCCGAGCTTCGAAAAATCGAAGCCGAGGGAGGGCTTGGCGTTGCCTTCGACGAAGCGGTTCCAGGCGACGCGTGTATTCAGCAGCGTGGTGGGGTTGATGGTGTAGACGTCGTCAATGGTCGCGCCGTAATTGTCGCGGGAGAGGAAGTTGCCGCTGCCGATATTGAAGAAGCGATTGCCGCGATTTTCGACGCGCGCATTGGTGTGGACGGCGCCGAAGATCTTGTGGCGATCGCTGATGTTGTAATCGAGGCGGCCGAATTCGCTGTTGAAAGTGTCGCTGCGGATGGAGTTGGCGACATAGTTACTGGCGCCATCGATCTGACCGGGGGCGTTCGGGAGCGGATAGTAATTCAGGTAAGCCAGCGCGATAGGGTTCAGCAGGCTGGTGGGGATGACGTTCCCGGCAAAGGGCTGGCGCGCGATGCGTGAGCCCTGGGTGACGCCTGTGAAGGGGTTATAGATTTGATAGCGCGCGCCGGCGTTGAGGAGCTGGGAAAAATCGCCCTTGCGTTCGAGTGCGGTGGGGACTGTGAGGGTGACGGTTTCGGGGTACGAATCTTTGATGCCTTCGTAAGCGAAGAAGAAGAACAGCTTGTTGCGGCCATCGAACAGCTTGGGGATATAGACGGGGCCGCCGAGGGTGCCGCCGTATTGATTGAAGCGGCCGACGGGCAGCTTCTGGCCGGAGCGGCTCAAGAAGAAGTTGCGCGATTCAAGAGCTGAGGTCTGGTTGAATTCGTAGAGCGTGCCGTGCGCGGTGTTGGTGCCGCTCTTGGTGATCTGGTTGACGGTGCCACCTCCGGTGTGGCCGGCGGCGGAATCTGCCTGGAAGATCTCAACCTTCACTTGTTGGACGACATCGACGGGCGGGTTGTAGGAGACGCGGTCATTAGCGGTGACGTCGGGCGCGCCATCGAGCAGAATTTCGTTGGTCTGCGCAGGAGCACCGCCGATGGAGAAGCCGGAGGGGCCGCCGTTATCGAAGGGGCGGTTGAAGCGGGGGTCGGAATTGGGAATGACGCCGAAGGAGAGTTGCGCGAGCGTGAGCGGCGTGCGGCCGTTGAGCGGGATGTTTTCAATCTGGCGCGAGGTGATGACCTGGCCGGTGGAGGCGGTGGAGGTTTCAATGATGGAAGCATCGGCCGCGATTTCGACGGTTTCGCTGGCGGAGCCGAGTTCGAGCTGGATATCGAGCGGCACGCGCTCATTGGCGGAGACCTGGATGCCGGTGCGGAGGAACTTCTTGAAGCCGGGCGCGGAGACTTCGACGCGATAGACGCCGGGTGGAACGAAGGGCAGCGTGTACTGGCCGTCTTCGGCGGTGACGGTGCGGAAGTTGGCGCCGGTTTCGACTTGGACGGCGAGCACGGCAATGCTGGGAAGGACGGCGCCCTGTTGGTCGGTGACGGCGCCGCCGATGGTGCTGCGGAACTCTTGGGCCGGCAGTGAAGTGTTGAAAGCAAAAATGAGCGCGGCAAGCGCAGGCAATTTACGGACGAACATGGTCGGAAAGTCCCCTTGACGAATCTTGGTGAACTGTATCACCGAAAAATTATGAATGCAATGTAGATATAGAATCTTGGGCATGCGGCGACGGCAATTCCTGCTTTATGCGAGTGCGTGTCTGGCGCGGGCGGCTGCGCGGCTGCCTGCGAATAAAAATATTCGGTGGGCAGTGAGCGCGAATTTGTGGAACTCTTTTCCGCGCGGGCCCATTACGGACGTCCTGGATGTGATGCGCGATACCGGCTTTATTGGAATCCGGCTGACGCAATTTCCGGGAATTTTAAAAACTTACGATGTAAGCGCCGCGGTGCTGGAGCGAGAGATGAGCCGGCGCAATCTTCAAGTTGCGACTATTTCATTTAACGGGCCGGCGCACGATGCCGCGCAACATGCGAAGTATCTGGCTTCAGCAAAGGAGGCTATGGAGTTCCTTCAAACCTTTGGTGCCAGGCACCTGGTGATCTTCTCACCGGCGCGGCCAGTATTGACCGTGCCCGGCGAGAAGGCGGCGGCGGTGCCGGAGGCGCAGTTCCGGACGATGTGCGAGGGGTTCAACAAGGTGGGTGAACTCGCGCGCGGCATGGGGTTTCGCGCGGGGCTGCACAACCACATGGACCAGATGGTGGAGACGACAGAGGAAGTGGACCGGTGCATGAAGATGACAGACCCGGAGCTGTTCTGGTTCTCACCCGATTCGGCGCATCTGCATTTGGGCGGCTCCGATGTGCCGCGCGTGATGGATCGGCATAAGAGGCGGCTGATGTTCGCCGATTATAAGGACGCGCGATGGACGGAGCCGAAGGAGGACTTTGTGCAAGCGACGGGGAAGGTGGTGGCAAAAGGTTCGCGTTCGGCGCGATTCCTTTCGAGCATTTATGATTTGGGAGATGGCGAGATCGACTTCCCGGCGTGCCATCGGGTGTTGAAGAGTATTGAGTATAAGGGTTGGATCTGCGTGGATTTAGATTCGGCAAGGAAGGGACCGCGCGCGAGCTATGAGCGATGCGGCGAGTATGTGGTGAGTAAGCTGGAGACGGTCTACGCATGATTCGCCGCCGTGAATTTCTGATGGCCGCAGGAGCATCCATGAGCACGATTGCCGCGCCGTTGCCGTACCGGATTTTGGACCCGCACGTTCATGTGTTCCAGCATGACCCGGAGTTTCCTTTTGCCGCCGGCGCGAACGTGCCGCCAGAGGACCGGACGCCGGAGATGCTGCTCGCGTTGATGAAGGCGAACGGAGTCGCGAAGACCGTGATCATTCAGGTGCGGCATTACATGTTCGATAACCGCTTTCTGGCCAGTGTGCTGAAGCGCTATCCGGGTACGTTTCAGGGCGTGGCGCGGGTGGATCCGGAGAAGGCGGGAGCACCGGACGACTTGTCGCGATTGACGGCAGAAGGCTTCCGGGGCGTGCGGTTGAGCCCGGCGGGCGATGCTTCGGGAGATTGGATTGAAGGTCCGCTGATGGGGCCGCTGTGGAAACGGTGCGAGGAACTGAAGGTGCCGATGACGGTTCTGGCGCCGATTGGGCGCATGCCGGCGGTTGGCAGGCTGGCAGACAAGTTTCCCGGGTTGACCATTGTGATCGATCACATGGCGGATTGCCCGGTGGACAAGGCGGCGGAGCTTGAGAAGCTGATCGCGTTGCAGCGCCACGCGAAACTGTTCGTCAAGATTTCGCATACGTGGCAGCTTTCGAAGCAGGCTTATCCGTGGCGGGATGCGCAGGAACATGTGAAGCGGCTGCATGCGGCGTTCGGGCCGGAGCGCCTGATGTGGGCGACGGATTGGCCGGTAAGTTTGCCCCATGCGACTTACGAGCAGACGCTGCGGGTGGTACGGGACGACATGCCGTTTTTGAATGTCGAGGACAAGCATTGGATGTTGAGTAAGACGATTGAGCGCGTTTGGCCTTTTGGGGCTTAAGCGATTTTTTCTACCTTAACGCTGGTGATGCGGTTGCGTTCGACGGCTTCGACTGTGAAGCGGCGGCCATCGTGTTCGACGGATTCCCCGGGCTTCGGGATGTGGCCGAAGCGGTAAAGCATGTAACCGGCAATTGTTTCATAGCCGGTGCCGGTTTCGAGCTCGGCGCCGAAAAGAGTTTCGAAGTCGCGGATTTTGGTGGTGCCTTCGAGGATGGTCTCCGCGCTTGCGGGTTGCGCTAAAAGAGGCGGATCGTCGAACTCATCTTCGATCTCACCCACGATCTGTTCCAGCACGTCTTCGACCGTTAGCAGGCCGGAGATGGTACCGAACTCATCGACGACCATGGCCATGTGGGTTTGGCCGGTGCGGAAGTCGTTGAGCATTTGGACGAGGGGCTTGGTTTCCGGCACCACCATGTGCTTGCGCATGATTTGGCGAATGTCGAAGGGGCGCGGAGTGCGGCCGGCGCGGAGGGCGACGCGGCGCTCCTGCCAGAGGTGCAGCATGTCCTTGAAGTAAAGGATGCCGAGGACTTGTTCAGGCTTGTGCTCGTAAACGGGAAGGCGGGAGTGCTGCTGATCGGCCATGGTGGCGAGGACCTGATCGAGCGTGGAGTTGACTGGGATGGCGACCATCTGGTTACGGGGGATCATGATCTCGCGCACGGTGAGTTCGTCGATATCGAGGACGCGGTGGATCATGTGATCGAGCCCTTCGCGGAGGTGGCCGGAGCCGCGGCTGGAGCTGACGATGAGGCGGAGCTCTTCGGCGGAATGGCCGCCCGCATGGAGACGGCGGCGCACGCCGAGCATGGCGCTGATGGCGGCGGCGGAACGTTCGATGACGGCGACGAAGGGGGCGGCGATGCGCGTGACGACGATGAGGATGGGGGCGACGGTGACGGCGAGGCGGTCGGCTTTGGCGATGGCGAGATTCTTGGGGACCACTTCACCGATGACGACATGAGTGAAGGTCATGACGAGGAAGGCGAGGAGGAAAGAGAGGCCGTGGAGCAGGCGGATGAGAAGGGGTGATGGCGCGTAATTCAGGATGGGGCCGAAGACCTGGACGATGAGTTCGTAAAGCGTATCTTCACCGGCCCAACCGAGGCCAAGGCTGGCGAGGGTGACGCCGACCTGGGTGACGCTGAGCAGTTGTTCGGGATTGGCGATGAGGTTGAGGGCGAGCTTGGCGCCGGCGTTGCCGGTTTCGGCGAGTTGGCGGAGGCGCGATTCGCGGACAGAGAGGAGACTGACCTCGGCGGCGGCGAAGAAGGCGTTGATGAGGATGATGGCCGCGAGGAGGAGGAGCCGGAAGCCGAGGAACGCTCCGGGAAGATCATGCATGAGAGCCTTTAGTGTACGGCGGCTTGGCTGGCGCGCGCCTTACGCATGATGAAGACGCAAGGGACGAGGACGGCGGCGCCGATGGCGAGAATGTAATAGACGTCGAGATAGCTTTGCATGGCGGCTTGGCGGCCGATGGTGTTGGCGACGATTCCATAAGCCTGCTGTGTGGCTTGTTCGGGCGTGGAGCCGGCGGCGGCGAGGTGATTCGAAGTGCCGGTGACGATGTTGTTGAAGGCGGCGCTGGCGGTGCTGGCGTGAGCGGAAAGGACGGCCTGGTGATATTGGGCGCGGCGCGCGAGCAGCGTGGTGACGAGTGAGATCCCCACGCTGCCGCCGATGTTGCGCGAGAGGTTGGTGATGCCGGAGATGGCGTTACTCTTTTCGCGAGGCATGCCGATATAGGCGACTGTCTGGATGGGAATGAAGAGGAAGGCGAGGCCGGCGGCTTGGAGGACGCGCGCCCAGACGGCTTGGTTGAAAGCGATGTTGAGGTTCAGGCGGCTTAAGTGGAAGAGGCCGATGGAAGAGATGAGGAAGCCGAGCGCGATGAGATAGCGGGCGTCGACTTTGGAGATAAGGAAGCCGACGGAGGGGAGCAGGAGGATGACTGCGATGCCGCCGGGCGAGAGCACCATGCCGGCTTCTTTGGCGGTGTAACCGAAGAGGCTTTGAAGCATTTGGGGTAGCAGCAGCGTGGTGCCGAACAGGACGATGCCGAGCATGAACATGGCGATGTTCGAGATGAGAAAGCTGCGCTGCTTGAGAAGGCTGATTTCGACGATGGGGTGTTCGTGATTCCACTCCCAGAAGAAGGCGAAGATGAGGCCGAAGGCGGCGATGGCTCCCCAGATTTGGATGAAGGGGGAGGAGAACCAATCTTCGCGCTCACCCTTATCGAGGACGACCTGCAGGGCGCCGAGGCCGATGGCGATCATGGCGAGGCCGATGTAATCGATGCGGATGCCGGACTTCTTTTCGCCGCGCAAGTAAGGTGGATCTTCGACGAGTTTTGAGGTGAGAAAGAGCGAGATGATGCCGACGGGGATGTTGATGAAGAAGATCCAGCGCCAATCGTAATTGTCGGTAATCCAGCCGCCGAGCGTGGGGCCGATGGCGGGAGCGGTGACGACGGCGATGCCGTAGACGGCGAAGGCCATGCCGCGTTTGGCGGGCGGGAAAGTGTCGGCAAGGATGGCTTGTTCGCTGGGGGCGAGACCGCCGCCGCCGATGCCCTGGAGCACGCGGAAGAAGATGAGCATGCCGAGGTTAGGGGCGAGACCGCAGAGGAAAGAACTGACGGTGAAGAGGGCCACGCACGTCATATAAAAACGTTTGCGGCCGAAGACGGTGGAGAGCCAACCGCTGATGGGGAGCACGATGGCGTTGGAGACGAGATAGGAGGTGAGCACCCAGGTGCTTTCGTCCTGCCCGGCGGACAGGTTGCCGGCGATGTGCGGGAGCGAGACGTTGGCGATTGAGGTATCGAGCACCTCCATGAAGGTGGCGAGGGTGACCGTGAGCGCGATGGCCCAGGGGTTATAGCGAGGCTTCCAGGTATCGGCCGGCACGAAGGACCTTTAGTTGAGCCAGACTTTGGGTTCGACGGACATGCCGGGGCGCAGGCGGCGATCGTCATTTTCGCCGTTCTTGAGACGGATGCGAACGGGGATGCGCTGGACGACTTTGACGTAATTGCCAGTGGCGTTTTCAGGCGGGAGCAGGCTGTATTTGGCTCCGCTGGCGGCGGCGAGGCTTTGGATATAACCTTCGTACTTGCGGGCGAAAGCGTCGACCTTGATGGTGACACGCTGGCCTTCGCGCATGCGGCGGAGTTGCGTTTCTTTGAAGTTGGCGGTGATCCAGATGTCATCGAGCGGGACGATGGCGAGCAACTCCTGACCGGGGCTGACGCGGGTGCCGACTTCGACGCTTTTCTTGCCGACGACGCCGGTGGCGGGCGAGGTGATCTTGGTGTATTGCAGGTTGAGGAGAGCCTGATCGACAGCGGCTTTGTTGCGGTTGGCGTCGGCCTGTTTGCTGGCTGTGGTGGCGCGCTGGATGGCGGCGTTGAGAGGCGCGGTCTGGCGGGCTTGCTCCTGGCGGGCGCGGGCTTGGGAGGTTTCGGCTTTGCGCTGATCGATGACCTTGAGGGAGGCGTCGGAGGCGGCCTGGTAGGCCTCGACGGTGGCTTGCGAGGCCTTGGCTGCGGTTACTTTGGCTTCGTATTGTTCGCGTGAGACTTCGTCTTTATCGACAAGCACTTTGAAGCGCGCAACTTCTGCGACATCGTTCGCGTGGGTGGCTTGGGCCTGACGCACGTTGGCGAGCGCGGTGGCGTAATTGGCTTCGGCGGACGCGATACCGGCGAGGGAACTGGCTACGTCAAAGCCGGCTGTTGAAACCGTGGTGGCGTTGGTGGTGAGCGTGATGGGCAGGTTGGGATTTTGGGCGGTGATTTGGGCTTGCGACTGCGCGAGGGAGGCTTCGGCCTGTTCGCGGGCGACGGCATAATCGCGGGGATCTAGTGCGACGAGGACCTGGCCGGCTTTCACGAAGGCGTTGTCTTCGGTGTAGACGTTGGTGACGGTGCCGGCGATGCGACTGGAGACGGAGTTGATGTGGCCATCGACCTGGGCGTCGTCTGTAGATTCGTAGGAATCGAGATAGCCATAGAGGAAAAAGCCGCCGATGCCGAGGACGCCTAAGACGATGAGGATGACGAGGATGGCTACGGGGCCGATGCCTTTCTTTTTGGGCTTGGCGGGATCGTCTTTTTTGGCGTCGTCTGCTTTGGGATCTTCCTTCTTGGCGCCTTCTTCGGGCTTGCCTTCGTCCTTCTTGCCGGCTTCGTCGCGCAGTTTTTGTTGTTCGTCGCGCAGGCGCTGCTGCTCATCGCGGAGGCGCTGGAGTTCGTCGCGCAGGCTTTGTTCGTTGAGTTCGACCGTGTCGGCCATTTACTTCACTCCCTTGAGGAATTGGCGGATATTTTGTTCGGCTTCGCCTAAGGAGCGGGCGAGGGTGACTTTGGCGAGGTTGTGGGAATAGACGGCTGAAATGAAATCGTTATTGGCGGTGGCAACGGACTCCTGGGCTTGAGTGACTTCGACTGTGTCGGCGACTCCGGCGGCGAAGCGGTCACGAGCCTGGACGAGAGTTTCGGCGGCTAGGGTGACATTACTCTTCGCGACGGTGACTTGATCGGCGGCACTTTCGAGATCGAGAAATGCGTTGCGCACATCGTAATCGACACGGCCGCGGATGTCTTCGAGCTCGGCCTTGCGCTGCTGGAGCGCGGCATCGGCCTGCAGGATATCGCCCTTGACGCGCGTGCCCTGATAGATGGGGAAGTTGAGGCTGCCGGCGAAGGTGAAGGTGCCGTGGGACTGTGCGGGGTTGACGCCGATGACGCCGTAATCGGTGGTGAAGCCGAGCGTGGGATAGCGTTCGGCGTGGGCGGCTTTGACGGCAATTTCGGCGGCGCGGACTTGGGAGTTGGCGGCTTGAAGGTCGGCGCGCTGGCGGTTCGCGCGGTCGAGGGCATCGGGCAGGGCGAGGCCGGTGAGGGGCGTGTAGGGGAGCTCATCGGCGAGGATGAAGGGCTGGCCGAGGGGGAGGCCGACGATGCGGGCGAAGGTGAGGCGGTCCTTATCGTAATCGGTCTGGAGGGAGCGGAGGCGCTGCTGTTCGGTTTGGAGTTCGACGCGGGCGCGGTTGGCGTCGATGAGGGCGTTGAGGCCGGCCTTGTGGCGATCTTCCGCCTGCTGAAAGACGGCCTGGGCGGTTTCGACCTGGGCGCGGGCGGCATTGAGGCGGGCGAGGGCGGTGCCGACCTGGAGGTAAGAGCCGCCGATGGCGAGGACTACGAGATCGCGCGCGTCCTTAGCGGTGAGCTGGACGGCTTTGACGTTTTCGGTGGCGGCGCGGAGGTTGCGGAGGCGCGTGAGGTCGGCAACGGTTTGGGTGAGGGTGGCGCGGAGGTCGAAATAGTTATAGGGGCCCACGATGGTGCGGACGCCGGGGAAGTTGAAGCGGAGACCGAGGGCGGCGAGGTTGGTTTGCTGGACATCTTCGCGCAGGACGCCGCTGACGTTGGGCAGGAGGGCGTTGAGGACCTGATAGCGCTGGCCCTGTGCGGAACGGATGCTTTGCGCCTGGGCGACGGTGCCGAGGTTGTATTGCAGACCGGTTTTGAGGGCGTATTCGAGGGTGATGGGGACGACGGTGCCGGTGTTTACGCCGGTGGCGACGCTGCCTCGGTAGGGGCCTTGGATATCGACAGTGCTGTTGATGAGGTTGACGCTATTGGCGCCGCCGACATTGACGGTGGACTGGTTGGTGTTAACGCTTCCCGATTGGCCGGCGCGCCCGGAGAGGGGGAGCTGGATGGCGGAGGAGGCGGATTGCGGCGCGGGAGCTTGCGCGAGGAGGAGGCAGGGGAGACCGGCGGCGAAGGCTAGAGTGCGGATGGACAAGGCATATCCTCACTTCTCATTTTGTGGCGCGGTTCTTTCATAGTTCAAGGAAAGAGATGCTGTGGTCTTCCCCAAGTGTGCAATTTTCAGTGGAAAAAATGAGCGCTTGCTCATTTTTGGGTGGGGTGGTTAGGGATTGGGATCGGCGTGGGGGGTGGAAGGCGCGGTCGGCATGGGCGAATAGATGTAGGCGTTGATGGAGCGGGTGAGTTCGTCGTCTTCACGGCGGCGCTGCTGCGAAACGAACTGCTGCTGTGTCTTGCTGATGGCAAGTTGTTGATGGCGAAGGGCTTCGAGCGTGGCGAGGGCCTTGTGGAAGGCGCGTTCGTTGGTGGTTTGGTAGCGGAGGAGGACGGCAAAGCTGGCGGGGATTTCGCCAGGGGGCGCAATGGCGAGGGCTTCGCCCTGGAGGCGGAGGGCGCGATCTTTGAGCCAATGGTGGCGGGCCATGTCTTCGACTAGGAGCGTTTCGATGACGCCGGCAGGTTGGTAGTGGGTGAAGAGGCCGTCGCGGAGGGCGGCGAATTGTTCCGGATCTTCGCCGGGGATGAGGAGGGTGCCGGAGGCGAGCCCGTGGCGGAGTGCGTTTTGCGAGGAGGCGGCTTTGCCGGCTTCGGTGCGGGGTCCGGTGGATGTGTGAGTCATGGTGGTGCTCCCGGCTTTAGTCAAGCATGGGGGAAGTGTAAGTTTCGGGGGGAAGGGGGTGTAAGTTGTTGATTTGGTGGGGGCGATGTTTTTTTGGGGGGTGGGACTGGGATTTGGGGATGCGCACGGGAGGGGGGGCACGCAAAGGCGCAGAAGAAAGGCCAGTTGTCGATTGAAAGGAGCGCGATGACCCCGGCGGTGGCACGCGATTTCGCGCAGGACATTGCCACACGACGTAGCGAGTTCATGGAAGTTGTTCGCGATACCCTCAGTGGTCTTCAGAAGCTAAATATCAAACATGCCGAATTAGTTTTAGGAACCGCTGATCTGGCGTTTCTCGTTCCACGCGAGATTTTTAAAAACCACCTCGACGCCTTCGCGAAGGAACTCTCCTTCATTAACCGGCTGCTCCAGAATATCAGCAAAGGGGTAACGGGTTCCGCAACACCGATTACGCTTTCAACGCTATCATCGTCTATCCCGACTATTGGACTTGAGACCGGGCTAAAAGTCATCGAAGTTCTTGCCAATATTGTGGTTAAGTTTCTCGAAGCCTGGGAGAGGATCAGCAAAATCCGCAAGGTCCGATTGCGGAGAGGCTTCGGTCGTAGCCAGCCCGCGTTTCTGCGTCGTCCGAGGGTGGACGCGCAAAGCAAAGCCGAGGTTTTCTGCTTAGAGTATGCTCGGACCCAAGGAATCACGTTTGAAAATCATTTTTTCAACTCTTGTCGGATTCGTAATAATAATCATCGTCGGTGTCGGGGTATTAGGTTGGTTGTTCTCGTCGAGACCGGCGGTAGACTTAGCGCAAGTGCCCCTAGAGAGGCAGGCCGAGGCTCTCCCTTCGACTAAAATGGCCCAGAAAAGAACGCTCGATCAGATCTGTTCGGTGGACCAGGGTCAACAGATTATAGACATGACTCTTTACGCAGGTGATGGTCTCGCGTTTACCACGGCAAATATGGATGGGGACCTGTTTACTCTATCCACCTTAATAACAGGGAAACAGGTTGCCGCCATGGTGCGGACCTGGTAGCGATTAACCCACCACCCTGCCGGTAAAATTTCAAACTTCGCGGGAATCTATGTACACAAGCATCCGCGTCCATCAAGCGCCGGTCAGGTTATCAGTAGCGGATTATATGATTCCCCCTCCTGATTCGGCGTGTGCTTGACTGACTCCCTCGCGCGCGGGTTCCTGACATCGAGAAGGAAGGCGGATCGTCACTGTCGCGGAGGGCCCCAGCCATGTAACGGTGCTATTCTGTCGACGTGCAACGGTTCAGCCGGATTTCCACCAATCCTGATGTCATGGGCGGGAAGCCATGTATCCGGGGGATGCGCGTTACGGTTGGCATGATTGTTGAGGCGTTAGCTGCTGGGAGGTCACACAGCGACCTACTCAGCGATTTTCCTTACCTCGAAGACGAAGATATTCGCGAGGCTCTTGCCTACGCTGCGAATCTAGCGCAAGGGCGGGAATTTCCACTCGCGAGTTAGTGTTTTTTGCGTCATTCGATGCGCCTGCTAATCGACATGAACCTAACTCCGAGATGGGTGCCAGCGCTGATCGATGCCGGGCATGAGGCTGTTCATTGGTCTACCATCGGACACCCTGCCGAGACGGACGTTGCGATTTGCGCCTTTGCTCGAGAGCACTCCTACATCGTTCTGACGAACGATCTTGATTTCCCGCAGATTCTCGCTCATACCAGACAATCCGGGCCTAGCGTTGTGCTCCTTCGCGGCGAACCGCTGACGCCGGACACGCGATCTTCGGCGCTCCTGAAGGCGCTTGAGGATTGTGCGGCGGAACTGGCGCACGGTGCGATTGTGAGCCTGGATTGGTCGGGACCACCGCGCGCGAGAGTACTTCCCCTTTACACGTCCCGATAAATTACTGCTGGGGGGCGGCGGCGCGGTCTAGGAACCAGGTGACTCTTCGGCCGTGGTGGGTCACGATTTGGGCGGGGTAGCGGAGGGGGTCGTATTCGCCTTCGAAGACTTGGTGCACGGCTTCCTGTTTGTCGGCGCCGGTGGCTAGCACTACGGTGTGTTTTGCTGCCAGGAGGACTCCCGGGAGGAGCGTGATGCGCCATCGAGCTGGTTTCGCTTTTGAAGACTGCGGCGGCTATGCCTTCCCGGTCGGTGATGAGGGGCTCGCCGGGGAAGAGGCTGGCGGTGTGGGCGTCGGGGCCCAGGCCTTGGTGGATCAGGTCAAAGTGGGGGAGGGCGCCTTCCGTGAGGTGGAAGTGCTGGCGGATGTCGTGGGTGTAGGCGGATGCCGATTGATCGGGCGTGTGTTCGGTGGGGATGCGGTGGACGTTTCTGGCTGGGATTTTGGCTGGCACGATGAGGCGTTCGTGGGCTAGTTTGTAGTTGCTTTCGGGGTCGGTGGGGGGGACGAAACGCTCATCGACGAAGAAGATGTGGACTTGGTGCCAGGGTAGCGGGTGTTTGACTAGCTCGTCGAAGAGCAGCTTGGGGGTGGTGCCGCCGGAGACGGCTAGGGTGGCTTGGTCCTGCCCGGCGAGGGTCTCTTCTAAGATGGCGGCGATGTGCTGGGCGCAGGCTTGTGCGGCGGAGAGGGGGTCGGCGTAGGTGTGCCAGCGGGCGCTCATGTCAGGTATCAGGGTAGCGTAAACCGCGATAATGGCGGGATGGACATGGTGCTGGGTGTGATGACGGACCTGATGTTTGTGGTGCGCGTGGGGGATGCGGTGCGGCGGGCGGGCCGGAAGCCGATGTTCGTGGGGAGTTTGGAGCGGATGCGCGTGCAGGCGGCCGAAGGGCCGGTGCTGGCGATTGTGGATTTGGCTTGCACGGCGGGGGAGCCGATTGCGGCGATTCGGGTGTTAAAGAGTTTGAGAATACCGGTGGTTGCGTTTGGGGCGCATGTGGACGCGGAGGCGTTGCGGGCGGCTAAGGAAGCGGGGGCGGAACGGGTGATGCCGAGATCGAAATTTGTGCAGGAGTTGGAAGGGTTGGTGAGTATTTGAGGGACGAGCTGGATAGCGCGTCCCTCAAAGCGTTGGCTACTTTTTAGCCGAGAGCAGCTGCCGTTGCGGCGCCGCTGGCGGTATTGAGCGCGCCGTTGACGCCGTTCGGGAAGAAGCCTCCGCCCGTAACGGCTCCGCCGAAGGCAACGCCGTAGGCCAAGTACAGAACCTGACCGGGGGTGCGGATGGCGGTCAAGCCGTTCGCCGGGTTGGTGGAGAAGAACGCCGGCGGCACGCTGGTGAAGTACGGAGTGGCCACAGACCCGGTTGCAAACGGAGCGCCAGCAAGCGTGCCATTCACGTTCGCAGACGAAGGCGGCGGGACATCAGCCGCGTCGAGCGCGAAGGACGGAATGCCGAGGCGGGCAACCTGGTAACGAATGTTGCCGACATGCTCGCCTTCAACGGCCAGGATGCGGGCAGCAGTGGTGAGGTAGGGGGTTCCGGCCAGAAACTGAGCGGCGCCACCATAGGCAGTTACGCCGATATCCTCAAAAATGCGAGCGAGGAGTAGGAAGCCGGTTTGGTTGCCGAGGGAGGCGCCGAGCGGTGCCAGCGCATCGAGGTTGATAGCAGGCTTGGCGATAGGCGTGACTCCGGCGGCGGTTAACGCGTTGCGAAGCAGGAGGACGTGGTTGATTTCATCGAGCGCGATGGCTTGCGCGACGCCTTGCAGGCCGGAGCCGAAGGCGACACCCGAGGAGACGTAGCTGGACGTGGTGGCACCGGCAGTTCCGGAGCCGGTGATGGGGATTCCGCGCATGGCAAGCGTCTGGCCGGTGGTGGCGATGGAATAAAATTCTGCCTCCAGGTATTCGAGGTTCAGTGCGAACTGGAGCACGTCTACGGCTGAGGGTCCGCCCGTGGTTTGCGCTTCCATTTTGCCGACGGCTGCGGTGACACCGAGCGCGGCACCAGCCGTCGCAAGCCGCTGGAGCAGGCGGCGGCGGTTCGTAGTCTTATCGAGGACTTCGTTGATGATTTCGTTCTGGGGCATGCCCGGCATCTGATCAGATTCCGTGCCAAAGTGGACGATCGATGTGTTTCGTAAGTACTTTATAGTCCTGATTGCTTAAGATAGCTTAACTTTTCGTGGGCGGCGCCGGAATCGATGCTGGTTCGCGCCAGGGTGACGGCTTCAGGGAGAGTGGGGGCGAAGGCAGCGGCGTACAGCGCCAGGGCGGCGTTGGCGAGGACGATATCGCGTTGGGGGCCGCGATCGCCGTTGAGGATGGATTCGGCGATGCGGGCGTTTTGGGCGATGTCGCCGCCGAGGAGAGACTGCGGCGCGGCGCGGGGGAGTTCGAAGGATTCGGGCGTGAGGGTAAGGGCGATGACCTGCCCGTTGCGGATTTCGAAGGCTTGGGTTGCGCCGGTGGTGGTTACTTCGTCGAGGCCGTCTTCACCGTGGACTACGAAGCCGCGCTTGAGGCCTAAATTGTTGAGGGATTCGGCAATGAGCGAGGCGGCTTGGAGGGAGAAAGCTCCGGCGATTTGGATGTTGGCACCGGCGGGGTTAGTGAGCGGGCCGAGGTAATTAAAGAGGGTACGAGTTTTAAGCTGCGCGCGGATGGGCTGGACGTGGCGCGTGGCGCCGTGAAAGAGCGGCGCGAAGAAGAAGGCGATGCCGTGCTGGGGGAGCGTGGTGGCGGCGTGCGCGAGGTTGACGCCGAGGGCTTCGAGAAGGTCGGCACTGCCGCAGAGGCTGGAGAGGGAACGGTTGCCGTGTTTGGCGACGCGAGGCCGGCACCGGCGGCGACGAGGGCGGCGATGGTGGAGATATTGAAAGTGCCGGACAGGTCGCCACCGGTGCCGCAGGTGTCGAGGAGGGGTTCGGTGGAGATGGGCGGAGTGTGGGCGGCGGCGCGGAGGGCGCGGGCGGCGCCGGTGAGTTCGGCGGCGGTTTCGCCTTTGAGGTGGAGCGCGACAAGGAAGGCGGCGATCTGGGCTTCGGTGGCCTGGCCTTCGAGAATGGCCTGCATGGCGGCCTGCGATTCCTCTTCGGAGAGGGCGCGGCGGTGGTGAATCAGGGCACGTAAGGCGTGCGGAATTGCCATGTTAGACTGGGGACTTCGCAAGCGTAGCATAAGGCGAAAAACCAATTTAAATCCATGAAAATTCACGAGTACCAGGCGAAAACGATCCTGGCGCAATACAACGTGCCGGTGCCCCGCGGCGAGGTGGCATTTACGGTTTCGGAGGCGGAGGATGCGGCCAAGAAACTGGGCGGCATGGTGGTGGTAAAGGCGCAGATTCACGCAGGCGGCCGGGGCAAGGGCGGCGGCGTGAAAGTGGTGAAAGACGCCGCGGCGGCTGTGGAGGCGGCGAAGCAGATTCTGGGCATGACGCTGGTGACGCACCAGACGGGTCCGGAAGGCACGCTGGTGCAGCGGCTGCTGGTGGAAGAGGCGCTGCCGATTGAGCGGGAGCTGTATCTGGGCGTGGTGCTGGACAGGGTGTCGGGCAAGCTGGTTTTCATGGCGTCGAAAGAAGGCGGCATGGAGATTGAAGAGGTGGCGGCGAAGAACCCGGAAGCGATCTTGAAAGAGACGATTGAACCGGGGTATGGGCTATCGGGATGGCAGGCGCGCAAGCTGGCGTTCGGGATTGGGATTCCGGCGGCGAGCGTGAATGCGGCAGCGGCGGCGATGCAGGCGCTGGTGAAAGCCTGCGAAGAAAATGACGCGACGCTGGCGGAGATCAATCCGTTTATTTTGACGAAGGACGGCAAGGTGTACGCGCTGGACGCGAAGGTAAATCTGGACGACAACGCCATGTTCCGGCACAAGCCGATGCTGGAATGGCGCGACCTGAATGAGGAAGATGCGCTGGAAGTGGAGGCGTCGAAATTCGGGCTGAATTACGTGAAGCTGAACGGCACGGTGGCCTGCATGGTGAATGGCGCGGGCCTGGCGATGGCGACCATGGACATTATTCAATATGTGGGTGGGAGCCCGGCGAATTTCCTGGATGTGGGGGGCGGGGCGAACGCGGACCAGATCAAGAATGCGTTTCGAATTCTGCTGAGCGATCACGGGGTGAAGGCGATCTTTATTAACATATTCGGCGGGATTTTGCGCTGCGACACGCTGGCGAATGGGGTACTTGCGGCGGCGCGCGATTTGAATGTGCAAGTTCCGATTGTGATTCGCATGGAAGGAACGAATGTGGAGTTAGGGCGGAAGATTCTGGCGGAGAGCGGCTTCAACTTTACGGTTGCCGACGACATGCAGGACGGGGCCGAGAAGGCCGTGAAAGCAGCGGGGAAGAGCTAGATGAGCGTATTGGTGGATGAGGGGACGAAGCTGCTGGTGCAGGGCTTCACGGGAAAAGAAGGCACGTTTCACGCGCAACAGGCGATCGCTTACGGCACGAAGGTGGTGGGCGGTGTGACGCCGGGCAAGGGCGGGGCGACGCACCTGGATCTGCCGGTGTTCGACACGGTGGCGCGCGCGGTGCATGAGACGGGCGCGACGGCTTCAGTGATTTTCGTGCCGCCTCCGTTTGCGGCGGACGCAATTATGGAGGCGACGGACGCGGGAATTCCGCTGGTGATCTGTATCACGGAAGGCATTCCGGCGATGGACATGATCAAGGCGTGGCAATTTTTGAAAGGTAAGGGCACGCGTTTGGTGGGGCCGAATTGTCCGGGCGTGATTTCGCCGGGTAAGTGCAAGATCGGTATCATGCCGGGTCATATTCATAAGCAGGGACATGTAGGCGTGGTGTCGCGCTCGGGTACTTTGACTTACGAAGCGGTAGGTCAACTTACTAAGTTGGGCATTGGGCAATCGACTTGTATCGGGATTGGGGGCGATCCAATTATTGGGACGTCGCACGAGGATGCGATCCGGATGTTCAATGAGGACGACGACACACACGCGATTGTGATGATTGGTGAGATTGGCGGCGACGCGGAAGAGAAGGCGGCCGCCTATGTGACGAAGGCGCGCGTGCGGAAGCCGATTGTGGGTTTCATTGCGGGGCAGACGGCGCCTCCGGGACGCAGGATGGGCCATGCCGGCGCGATTATTTCGGGCGGCAGCGGCGGCGCGCCGGACAAGATTCGGGCGATGGAGCAGGCGGGCATCACGATGTGCGGGAGCCCGGCGGAGATTGGCGTGAAGATGCAGGAACGGATGCGGGAAGCGGGACTACTTCAATAAGACTATGGAACGAACTTTTTCGATTATCAAACCGGACGCGGTGAAGAACGGCAAGGCGGGGCTGGTGCTGGCGAAGCTGGAAGAACATGGCTTCGCGGTGCTGGGCTTGCGCATGGTGCATATGAGCAAGGAGACGGCGGAACGCTTTTACGCGGTGCATAAGGAGCGGCCTTTCTTTGGGAGCTTGGTGACGTTTATGAGCGAGGGTCCGGCGGTGGTGATGGCGCTGGAGCGGGAAGATGCGGTGAAGAAGCTGCGCGAGGTGATGGGCGCGACGAATCCGGCGAACGCGGCGGAGGGGACGATTCGTAAGTTGTATGCGGATTCGATTGAGCGCAATGCGATTCATGGGAGCGATGCGCCGGAGACGGCGAAGGAAGAGCTGGCGTTTTTCTTTGCGGGGATGGATTTAAAGTAAGAGAGAAGCGGGAGGCCGGTATGCAGCTGGTGATTGAGAATGCCGAGCAGTTGGAGGAAGTCAGGTTGCATACCGGCTTGTTAGCCGATGAGGACTTTGGGGCGCTTTGTGAGAGATATGCGGACTATCGCGTTGAGTTATGGGCGGATGGAACGGCTTTTCTGATGCCTCCAACTGGCATGGATTCCGGAAGGCGAAATTCGCGCATCACGCGCCTGCTGGACGAATGGGCCGAGCGGGATGGGCGGGGCGCTTGTTTCGATTCGAGTACTTACTTCCATCTACCGAATGGTTCGCGCCTTTCGCCCGATGCCGCGTGGATTTGGGAGGAGCGGCTTCCCTTGGATTTGGGTTCTTCGGGCCAGATTTGTCCGGATTTTGTGATTGAGCTTCGGTCGAAGTCCGATGCGCTGGGCCGCATGAAGAACAAAATGCACGAGTGGATCGAGAACGGGGCGCAGTTGGGATGGTTGATCGATCCGCAGCAGAAGATGGTGACAGTCTTCCGGCCGGGGCGCGAGCCTGAAGAGCTGGTAAGGCCGGAGTTTGTGGTGGGTGAGAGTCCGGTGGAAGGCTTCCGGCTGGAGCTGGCGAAAATCTGGGCGTGAAGCCGCGCTTCGATTGCGTTGCAGCTAGCCTTGACTGATTATGTGCCTGCTTGCGTATATACGTTGACACGTACATGCGCTTTCAAGTATATTGGCCTGCGTGGAATCTGTGTTCGAAATTATCGCGGAGCCGAATCGCCGCGCGATCCTGGGGCTGTTGGTCTCATCGGAACAATCGGTGGGAGAGATCGAGCGTGAGCTTCACATGGCGCAGCCGACTGTGTCCAAGCACCTGCGGGTACTGCGGGATGCCGGCTTCGTGGAATCCACGGTGGATGCGCAGCGGCGCCTTTACCGGCTGAGACCTGAGCCCCTTCAGGAGCTGGATGCCTGGTTGGCGCCATTCCGGCGATTCTGGTCGGCTCATGTGGACGCACTCGAACGCCACCTGGATCGCATGGATTCAGAAACACCAAAGAAGAAGAAGGGGAGAAAGAAATGAGCGATCGTGACCGGTATGCGCCTGGGGCGGCCCGCGGGGCGCAGGTTCGCAAGGATGGAGAGAAGTGGACACTCATTCTGGTGAGAGAGCTGCGCCATTCGCCGGAAAAAGTTTGGCAGGCACTTACCGACCCCGCACAGCTGCGCGAGTGGGCGCCATTCGATGCGGACCAGAGTCTGAATCGGGCGGGTTCGACGGTGAAGCTGACCACTGTAGGGACGCCGGCGCCGCAGGTTTCAGAAACGACGGTGACGCGGGCGGAAGCTCCGGAACTGCTGGAGTACGACTGGGGCGGCAATCGTATCCGGTGGGAGTTAGAGGCAGTTCAAGGCGGGACGCGGCTGACGCTATGGCATAACATCGACCGCCGCTACATCTCCATGGGCGCCGCGGGATGGCATATCTGTTTCGATGTTTTGGACCGGCTTCTGGAAGGAAACGGTATTGGCCGGGTTGTCGCCGGCGAGGCAATGAAGTTCGGCTGGCAGCGATTGCACACCGAGTATGCAAAGCAGTTCGAAGCAGAGGGATAAAACATTATGGAATCGACACTACAAAAACCATCGCTTTTCGCGGCGAATGTTTATCCGAAGGCGGAGACCGATTGCCTATTGGATTGTGACCGCGCTCTTCTGCCTGCAGATGAGCTTCACCGCTTACGCGCAACTGCGGCTGCCGGAGGTGGCGCAAGCGTTTGCCCACCTGGGCTTCCCCGATTATTTTCGCCTGGAGCTCTCATGGGCTAAGCTGCTGGGCGTGGTGCTGTTGGCTGCGCCTGTGCCGGCGCGGCTCAAGGAATGGGCGTACGCCGGGTTCGCGATTAACATCGCTTCGGCGTTGGTGGCGCACTTCGCGATGGGCGATGGTCCAGAGGCTTGGGGCTGGGCCGCGGCGACTGCCGTGCTGTGGGGGCTCTCGTACTTTTTCTGGCGAAGGAGGGGCTGATGAAAAAGGCCGAGCCGGTGGAGTCTGCTTCTGCGTCGATCAATCAGAAGATAAAGGAACTTGGGGACTGGCGCGGGAAGATGCTGGCGAGAGTCCGCGAGATTTTGCATGAGGCGGACCCGGAGATCACAGAAGAGTGGAAGTGGATGGGTACTCCGGTGTGGTCACGCGAGGGGATTGTGTGCACGGGAGAGACTTACAAGAAAGTGGTCAAGATGACGTTCGCCAAGGGAGCGGCGTTGGAAGATCCGGCCAGTTTGTTTAATTCCAGTTTGGAGGGGAATGTCAGGCGCGCCATCGATATTCGTGAGGGCGAAGCGGTGAATGAAGCTGCGTTGAAGGAATTGATTCGCGCGGCGGTGGCGCTGAATGTCAAGAGCAAGACTAAGCGGAAGCGTCCGTAGCCGGGGGGAGCGTTCCTACTGGCGTGGCGGAAACGGACAATGCGTGCCAGCAGCTTGGGCGAAAGTGTGTTGATCAAGACACTTGCGCCGGAACTGACGGTACTTAGGCCGGACTTGGGGGCAGGCATGTGGCAGTTTTCGCGAAGCCGGAGTAAGTGCGTTCGCCATCGCTTTAGTTTAGAAGTGTCTTTACACGTCCGCTGGAGGTAGCTGGCGGTAGTAGGCCGACAGGTCAAGAGGTTCGGGCGTGTAGCCAAGTGCGCGGAGGAAGCCTGTGGCTTGCCCGCGATGGTGTGTTGCGTGGTTCACGATGTGGAGCAGGATTTGCCAGAGCGGCTGAGTGAATTCGCGGTCGCCGTCGAGGGAACGATAAGTGATGGGCGCGGTGACGGATTGATCGGTCTGCGCCTGTAAATAGACTTGCCAACGATCCTGCAGCCTGGGCCATTCCGCTTGCAGGTGGGCCAGGGAAAACTCGTCCGCGTTGCCGAAAGGCCGGGCCGCGGATTCCACACGGCCGAGCCAGAGCCGGTCGGCGAGATAGATGTGCGCGAGCGTTTGTACGATGTTCTTTTCCGAAGTTTCGAAATCGCGCGCGAGGAACTCCGGAGGGAGCAGTGCTGCCTGGCGGAGAAGGCGGTTGGTAGCCCAGTTGGTGTAATCGAAGTGGGTGCGGAGGACGGATGCGGCGACGGTCATAGCGCGATGGGCGGACTGACTCAAGTCTATATCGCGACTCAAGATTTGAACATGTTCATTTTATTGTTGACATTCCGGCGCGGCAAGCCTAGGATCTAATTTGAACATGTTCAGATTTTATGAGTCCGTTTAGCCATGCCGGAGCGGGTTACGGGTCAACCGGAGGCAAAGGCGCCGAAGAGTGAAGAGACGCGGATGCGGGTTCTTCAAGCGGCGCTGAGCGCCTTTCGAGAGCGGGGATTCGAGGCGGTCACGATGCGCGACATTGCGCAGGAGGCCGGCGTGGCGACGGGAGCGGCTTACTATTACTTCCCTTCGAAGGACGCGATTGTGCTGGATTTTTACCAGCGCTCCTGCGAAGACATGCAGCCGCAGCTTGAGGAGGCGCTGCGAGGCGCGAAGGGTTTGGAAGAGCGGCTGAACCGGCTGATACGGGTGAAGCTGACGCACTTCGCGCCGAACCGTGGAGTGCTTCGCGCGCTGCTAAAGAACGGCGCCGATCCGAAGCATCCGCTTTCGCCGTTCAGCGTGGCGACGAAAGGGATTCGGGACATCGACATTGCGTGGTTCCGGACGATTTTAAAGGACTGCGGGGTGCGGATTCCGAAGGATCTGGCGCCGCACTTACCGGGCGTGTTGTGGTTTTTTCAGATGGGCGTGATATTTTTTTGGGTCATTGATGAATCGCCGGGGCAGGCGCGGAGTGAACGGCTGCTGGAGTTGGCGGCGAAGAGCGTAGTCGCGCTGATTCGTATATCAGGCCTGCCGCTGATGCGGCCTGTTCGTAAGGCGGCGCTGGAACTGATCGGGATTGTGGAAGGGGCGGAGTTGTAGGTTTCGCGAGGCATCTTCAACTCTTGCCGGATTCATGGTATTATCTGCCGCATGTTTTCCAGGCGTTCGTTCTGTATTATTCCGCACTTATTTATACTCCTCTTCACAGTTTCGGGTTCGCTAGCGCAATCGCTTATCGTGCTGCGGCCGGAAAGCACCGAAGCTGAGTTCACGGTCCCTGTCCAAATTCCCAAGAAGGCAAAGATTCAGGTGCTTCCGCTAGTGACCAGCGACGGCAAACCGTTCACCCCGCAGCCGGCAATCTCCGAACCGCAGGTGGGGCCGGAAGGAACTCACCTGAAGATGACCGGCATCTTCTTTTGGGGTGGAGCGAAGTTGCAGATGCAAATGCAATCGGGCGCTGTACCTTCGTGGAGCATGCAGCGCGGGCCGGAGATTTGGGACCGGCCTGTTGCGATGCGGCTGGGACAACCGGCGCAAATTTGGTTTTATAATTTCGCGACTCAGCCTGTCACCTTCCGTTGGCGTTTGTTTTCCGGCAACGACTCAATATGCGGAACTGACGCTGGAAAGCCGCGGCGGAACTGCGCGGGGCCGGAGACTTGGGAAGAGGCGACGGTTGGCGCCGTACGAAGCGATGCGGTGTTGGTGACCGCGCCCCAAGACTGGTTCGAGGTCTGGAGCGGCGGGAAGCGCCAGTGCGAATTGGAAATGCTATTCGGCAGCACCCGGAACGCTCCCCTGCGCCGAATTCCTGTGACCCTGACTTTGGATGCAGGGGGATGGGGAATCGCGGCGCGCTGGTTACCTGCGTGGATTTTCAGCGCGTGGAGCACATTTTCCGATCTACTTTGGGTGACGTTTTGGATCATGTTAGGCGCTGTGCTGCTGATGCTGGCGCAGGTGATGATTCCGAACTTTCGAAAATGTCTGCAGTTGGAAGGACAGATCGATAGCCTCGGTGACCGTTTGCAGGCCGTCAGCAGCCGTATCGGTCCCAGGCTTTATTCGCGCTGCCATCAGGAGATTGAGAGAGCAAAGGTCGGCCTCATGATGACGCAGGCGAGTTCGCGCCCGCGGGCGACGTTGCACCGCTTGGCGCTTTCGAGCAACACGAGCGAGGTGGACCGGCTAACGGGTTTGATTCCCCGGATCGAATCGCGTATGCGATTGACCGAGAGTTTGGACGAATGCCAATCGGCAGCTACCGATTACGAATCCGGGCTGCCACCCAGCGTGAAGTGGGATCGCGACAGGCAGATTTTCAACATCCGGGAAACCGTGTGGCAACAGATCATTAGCGACACGGAGGAAAAGGCAGCCTCCGCCCGGCTGGTGACCTTGCTGGATCCCGCAGGTTGGCTGAAGGAGTTTCCCGCGCGATTGAAGCAACACATAGCCGATCTCCAGAGGCAGTTCGGAGTTGAGCCCTGGAAGAGCCAGTATCCTCCCTTAGTGATGTCCCTTCCTGGATGCACCGAACTACTTGCAGGAGCCGCAACCCCGGCAGGTGACACGGCGTGGAGTGTCGACGAGCTTGTGGCCTGGGATGCCGTAGCGGTGCGACTGGATACGATTTACCAGATGATCGCGCTAAAGCCGGTGTTAGACGCCAATCCCGCAGTGAAGAGCCAAATTCTGGTGAAGCTGCGGTCCACCGATGCGTTCATGCTGGCGGACGCGGAAGCAGACCTGATGGAAATGGCGCAAGGCGCAACGGGCAATGAAGTAAAGCTGGCGCTGGTTAGCGGCATGTGGGATACGAATTCTGAGCCGGTTTTTGTGACCGACCAAGATGTAATCCGGGTATCGTTGAAACTTCGTGAGGAGCGCTTAAATCGCTGCACGGCGAGAAACCGGTTTCAGTGCTTCTGGCATATCACGGTGACCGGAAGACCAGACGGCGCGGCCGATCTGGACTATTACGAGCCAGGCTGGGAAGCCCAGATTAGTCCGGAGTTGGGGAATTTCAAAGTGAAGCCACGGGTCTATGAAGCGGACGGGAGCGAACTGGAGATACAGCCAATAAGTTCGCCCGCAAAGGAAAAGGGAGTGCTCGATATGGAAATTGGGCCACCGGCAGCCAGAACGCTTCAAGCCCGCGCGTTGCGTGGAGCGCTCGATGCGTCGATCACAGCGGTCGTCCCGGTGGTGACTGTGGCGCTGACACACTTGGACAAGGGAAGCATGTTGGGCATCGACAAGCTGGTGCTTCTGGGGTTCACCTCGCAGGCGATCCGCGCGGTGGTGGTGCCGGAACCGGTATCGCCGTCCGCCCCACGCTAGCGGCACTGCCCGCCACGCGGCGTGAGACACTAAAGGCGGCTTGCCGGATGGGTAGCCGCTTGCGTCTTTAGGAGCGAGAGGAAAGTCCGGTCTCCATAGGGCGGCGCGCCGGCTAACGGCCGGGGGGAATTCGTTCAAGCGGGTTTCTACGGAAAGTGCAACAGAAAAGATACCGCCACCAGGCTTCGGTTTGGGGGTAAGGGTGAAATGGTGCGGTAAGAGCGCACCGCGGAGCGAGCAATCGCCTCCGGTCAGGGAAAACCCCGCGCGGAGCAAGACCAAATAGGGGAGGAGGAGCGGCCCGCTCCGTTTTACTTCCGGGTAGGTTGCTAGAGCCGTTCAGTAATGGACGGCCAAGACGAATGGCTACCGCTTCCTTGCAAGAGGGAGTACAAAAACCGGCTTATAATCCGGCAGGCTAAAAATGAAAAAGAGCGTCCACACGGATTTGACCGGGTGGACGCTCTTTGTGTTTCGGTGCTTGAACGGCTTAGGGCTTGACGTCCGGCTCGTTCAGGTAGCTGGTCCATTCTTCGGTCCAGTCTTCATCGCCGATGCCGCCGATGAACTTGGCGCTTTGATCGAAGAAGCCATCGTCGGGAGGAGCAACCGCGCCGGCGCGAAAGAGTGGGCTGCCGAAGAGACCCATGAAATCCGGATCGCTATATTCGAAAGCGCGCGCGATGAGCGGATCGGCCACGAAGATGTTCTTGCCGGCGCCGTTGCCTTTCTGGCCCTGCGCGTAGAGCAGATCGTACCCTGCCGAGATTTGGCCCGCGAGCGTGTTTTCGCCCTTGGAACCAATATTGTTTCCATAGCAGAGGATGCCGTTCATGGTGAGGTTACCGAGGTCTGCCTGCGCCTGCGTGCTGGCGTCGCTGATGTTGATGCAGGGGCTGTAGTAATTCAGGAACGCGAGGTTGTTGAAGGAGCCACGGCTGCCGCGGCGGACGAAGAGTCCGGGAGCATTGGCTTCATCGAATCCGGGAACGCCGCTGCCGAAGTAAGTGATGTTGAAGAAGGTGGGATTCGAGTATGGCGTGGCAGCGTTATCGTACTCGCTGTTGTCGCCTTCCACACCGCGGTTACCGGTGGCATCGGGCCCCTGGTACATGAGACCGAATTGCACGCGGCCGGTATAGCCAAGCTGGTAATCGGTGTAATCGTCAGCGCAGTGACCGCCGACAAGCCACTTGGCATCGTTGTTGCCACCGAACCATTCGAAGCAATCGTCTTTGCCGTAAATGGCCTGCAGATGTTCGGAAACGGTTTGCTTGCCGCAGCCGCCCCATGTGAACGAATTCAGTTCGTTGTTGGGGGAAAGAATGGTGCCGGCGTATTCGACGCGAACATACTTCAGGGAGCCGCAATTGTGATTGGGGTCCGTGCCGCCGTAAAGACTGTCGGCGTTTCCGACCAAGCCTTCGATGTAGAACGTTCCGGGAGGATTCTTGCAGCCTTCAGGAGGGCAAGTGGCGCCGGTTGAAATGTTGCCGCCGACATTGATGGGCGCTTTGCCGAGCAGCACCAGGCCGCCCCAATCGCCGCGGGTGCGCTGGCCGAACGGGAGGGAACTGGTCATAACGATGGGGCGCGATTTGGTGCCGTTGGCGATGATTTTGCCGGCGGGCGAAACGATGAGGGCGGAGGGCGGCGTGGTGCCGGGCTGGCCGATGACAAAGGTGCCGGGCTCAACAGTGAGGGTGGCGTTGTTCTTCACGTATACGACGCCTTTGAGATCCCATTCGGTATCGTTGGTGAGCGTGCGGTCAGCCGTAATATCGCCGGTGATGGTGGTGGCGCCTTTGACCACGCCAACCTTCATATAGGCAGTCTTCAGCGCGCGCGTGCCGGTGTAATCGCGAAGCTGCACAACGATGGTGTGCATTCCGTATTCGGTGGGGAGCGCGATGGCGGGGAACTTACCGCCGTTACCGATGAGCACGCCCTTGTTCGCGTCCGCCATGGCGGCTGGCGCGAAGCCCTGGGTTTGTGTGTTGCCGTTGATATCGGTGGCGTCTTCGGCGCCGCCGGGAAGGAAAGTTTTCTTACCGGTCTGGTTGTTCTGCCGGTAGACAAACACGGTGTAAGGGTAAAGATCGCCGTTGGTTTTCACCGTCCATTTCAGGGTGAGGTTCTGGCCGGGCTGATAAACATACTTGTCGCTCCAGATGTACATCGACACCTTGGAGCGCGGCCCGTTGTAAACGGCTGCGTTGGGGGTGGTGCGGGCTTTGGGGGCCAGTTTCGAAGCCGAGTCCGGGTCCTGTGCCGTAGCGAGCGTTGCGGCACTAACGACACCGAACAGTAAGAGCGATTTTATGTTCATGTGGTTCTCCTGTGGGTTTCTATTTTGGAAAGTTAAAAGACCGAATAGGTAAGACCAATCTGGAAGGTGCGGCCCAGCCGGTAATCGCGCTGAACGAACGGCCCCTGAGTCCAGCGATAATCCGCGTCGCCCAGGTTTTCCGCTTCGAAGCGAAGCCCCCAGCGGCTCTTTTCGTCAGAGCCGCCGAAGCTGCGCTGGTAGACGAAATCGAGCAATACATTCGACTCCTGATAGATATCGGGAACGCGGAACGTGCCGACATCGGAGATTCTGCGCGAGACATAGTTGGCGTAGAAGCGGCCATCGCTGCGCCACTTCGGACGGCGCCACTCGAGGATGGCGTTGCCGATATACCGGGACTGGCCGATGAGCGGCCGGGATTGCGAAGTGACAATGGTGGCGTCTTCCGGCTTAATGTCAATGCTGGAATCGACGAAGGTGAAATTGGACGAGAGCGCAAAATCCTGGAGGCGATGGTGCACGGATTTCAATGAGCGCCGGAACTCCAGTTCGAGACCGAGGTTGCGGGCGCCCTTTGCGTTTACAAACGTCTGCCGCAGGTCGTTCGAAGGAACGATGGTCTGTTCGATGGGCTGGTTGAAAACCTTGGAGAACACGCTGGCCGCGATGAGCTGATTGCCGCCGGGGAACCATTCCCAGCGCGCGTCGAAGTTGTTGATTGTGGCGCGCTTCAGATCTGGATTGCCGGCGGTGACGAAGCCGCCCAGCGTGTTGTTGAAATCGAAGGGAGAGAGTTCGCGGAAATCGGGCCGTGAGAGCGTGCGGCTCCAGGAGAGGCGGAAGTTCTGCTTGGCGCCGAGCGAATAGATAGCATTTACAGCGGGCGCTGGATCGGTATTTTTGAGACCGGCACGGACGGGCTTAGCGTTCGGGATCCGGTTATCGAAAGTGTTCACGTTTTGATCGGCATCCTCAACGCGAATGCCGCCTTCGAGGCGCCATCGGGCACCGAGGCTCATATCCACCATGGCGTATCCGGCCCAGATGGTGAGATCGGCATTGTAGGTGTCGGTCGCGCGCGTGAACTCGGTGATCTGAAAGCCGCTCGGGCGGATGTTGGAGGCCGCGAACAACTGGTTGCTTGGCGCGTAAAGATCCAGGGTGGAGCTTTGTTGGGGAGAGTAAAGAAAACGGCGGGCGGTGAAATCGCGCCGGCGCGCGGTAACTCGCATGCCCATCTTGAAGAGCCCGGAAATTTTGCCTTTGAAGAACGGAATGCTGTAATCCCCCTGCGGCTCATAGATGCGGTCAGCCAGATCGGAGAAAAAGCGGATCCCGGAGGAGCCGGATGCGGAGAAGATATAGCGCCCGTTGGGCAGCTTGTTGCGGATCACTTCGCGCAGATCGGGTTCATCGCGCGTGGAGCGGGAGTAAGTGAACTGCCAATGAAAAAGGCTGTTGCGCCAACTGGGGACAGAGTGGCTGCCTTCGACGCCGGTGGAGAACAGGGAGCGTTCGATGAAGCGAAGGCGCTGGGCCGAAAGGAAGGAATCGACGCCGCCATCGTAGCCGGAGAATTCGCGGGCCGTCTTGTCGGAATCGTGCGTGAAGGTGTTGCGGAAGCTCAGCTTCTGATTCGGCGTGAGGCGCACCGCCACATTGAAGACAGCACCCATTCTGGCAGATTCGCCATACTCGCGAAAGTCAGGGTACTCAGTAAAAACGATGGGCGCGCCGGCGCCCTGGCGGATAAAGCGCTCCTGTTCACTTTGCAACGCGGGACGATTGGTGAAGCTGTAGGCTCCGATCAAGCCGAAACGCCCAAAGCTACCGCCTGCGACGGCTGACCAATCGAGGGCGGGGCGGGCTGTCGCGGAAACAGGCTCCCAGTTATCCGGAAACGCGCGGCCGAAATCCTGGAGTTGCGCGGGAGTGAACTGGCCCTGAAAGAGACGTTGATCGCGCGGAATTGCCTGGGGCAAATTGCGCGAACCGGAGCCGAAGCCGAAGAAATCGGTTCCGCCGGGGTAAGTGAGGAAGTCGTTAAAAGTAGTTACGGTGTTGAAGCCGGTTTTTACTTCTAAGTTGAAAACTTTCTGGGTGGGAAACTCTACCGTTTTCAGTTCCACTAATCCGCCCGCGAATTCGGCGGGTAAGTCGGGCGAGTAAGTCTTGTTGATCCGGATGTTTTCAATCATCCCGACGGGGAACAGATCCAGCGGCACTACGCGCTTTTCCGGTTCCGTGGTGGGGATGAGCGCTCCATTCAACTGAGTAGCGCTATAGCGTTCGCCGAGACCGCGCACATACACAAAACCATCGCCAACAACGCTGACGCCGGTAACTTTCTGTAGAGCGCCGGCAGCGTCCGACGAGGTGCTGGCAGACAGCTCAGAGCGGCTGATGCTGTCACTAACCAGGGCGGAAAGTTTGCGCTCATTAAGCATAGCCTCCGCGGTTGCTTCAATCGCGCCGACTGTCTCCACCACATACACGCTGGTTACTTGCGCGGAATTGGTCATGAGGGTGCTGGCTTCAGTAGGCTGGCCGGATTTGACTACGATGCCTGTCAAGTCGACTGGCGAATAGTTGGACGCGGTGAAGTGAAAGGTATATGTGCCTGGCGAAAGGGCGATGGAGAACTTACCGTCGGAATCGGTCGTGTTACGGGTATCGGTCTGACCGTTGACGGCGATGGCCACGGTGGCGATGGGCCGCCCGGTTTGACCATCGAAGACGGAGCCGCTCACCGTGCCGTTCTGCGCTAACAGGCCAGGCGCGGAAGCAGCAAGTAACACAAACAGCAGCTTGAAAGCGGGCCGGCGCTTACTGAACAAAAACGCCGACCTCGTTGGAATCGACACCGTCTACAAAGATCTGTAGCGGAACGCGACCGGTGAGAAAGGGTTGGTTGGGAACGAATACGTTGACTTGCCACAAGCCGGGGGACGATGGATTCAATCCGCTGAATTGCACTTCCGCGGGCACGCCGCCGATATAGACCTGAGGAGTGGATTTGGTGGTGATAAGCGGCGTTGAGCCCGGCGCCACGCCGTCGGTGACGGGTTGCGCGAATGCGCCCGGACCGGTTCCATAGATTGAGATGACTTCGCCCTTACGGGCAGGCAAGGCAGAGGAGTTTTCCAGGCCGTTCTGGTTGAGGATGGCTCCTTTGGGAGGATTGGCGGCATCCTTCACGAACAAGCCTGGCGCACTGCCGATGATCTTTACGGTGCCGGTGGTGGTGACCGCGCCGTTCATGACGACGATGGTTTTTACGCCGGGCGTAACGGAGGTGGGAATCAGGAAAGTGATCTGTGTGGAGCGGACGTCATAAAGCGGCGCATCGACTCCATCCACTGTGACTTTCACGCCGGCAAGCACCTTGGGAAAGGGTAGGGCGGCGGTGGTGGTGGTCACGCCGGTAAACGTGCCGAAAGCGGCAGCGTACGAGCCGGGGCTCACTCCCTTATTGGTGGAAAAGCTGGCGGCATTGATGACCGCAATCTGCGCTTGTAAGCTGGCGCTTAGCAGAAACGTGAGTAGGACTGTTTTTAGCATGACGAGGGTAAGCTGTCTCCGGAATGGTTCGCTTTTTATCGCAAAAGAACTGCACCTGCCGGAAGAAACCGTACAGATCGCGTGGTCTTTCGCACACCTAGCACCCTAGTTAAACAGACAACTTGCGGAAGGAAAGAACGAAGCCGTTACAATTCTGTGAATATTCAGTGACTAACGCTAAAGTAAACTGTCCTTCAAAAAAAAAGGAGTGCCGACCCCCGATGGAAAGGTCAGGCACTCCTGAAGGGAAAAGCTAAGCTGGCAGCTAAAAGTTCAGCCGAAGAGCAAGTTGGATTTGGCGGTTGGTGCCCTGACCGATGAACTGGCTGACCGTTGAGGTGAGGAGCCCGAAAGTTCCACCAGCGGCGGCAGAGTTAAACGCCTGACCGGGCTGCAGCGTATTCGAAGCACCCAGAGTGGCGGTTCCCGCGGGAAGCCCCGCACCCAAACGGGATGCCGGTACGGCAAAGTTCGGGTGGTTCAGGATGTTGTAAATTTCAGCGCGGAATTCCAGGTTGGCACGCTCGGTAACGCGGAACTTTTTATCGAGCGTGATATCCAACTGAGTCAAGTGCGGGCCCTTGAGAGCGTTGCGGGCCAGGTTGCCGTAGGTGCCAGGCGCGGGGAGCGAGAAGGCGGCCGGGTTGATGAAGAAGCCAGACGAGGTCTGGACATAGGGGCTGACGCAACAAATGTAATTCGGACGGCGAATGTTACGGCTGTTGCCGCCGCCGGGCACGTTGATGACGGCCGTGGTTTGCACAACGCCGTTTTGCACGACCGGGCCGGTGTAAATGGCGCCCGTATTGTTGTCGCGATACACGACGTCGGCGCGGGTGATGTTTACTTCGATGGGTACGCCAGAGCGCGCGTTGACGATACCGCCCAACTGCCAACCGCCGAAGAGGAGGTTCGAGATGGGGTTCGAATCGGTCATGAACTTGCGGCCTTTACCGAAGGGGAGCTCATAAAGGGCGCTGGCATTCATGCTGTGGCGGATGTCGAAGTTGTTATCACCATGGTCGCCGGCAAAATCATAGTTATTGGCGGCGGTGCGGGCTTCGTTGGAACCGCTGGTGTTGCCGTAGGTGTGACCCCAGGTGTATTGCGAACCGAAAGTGAAGCCGCTCGAAAACCGGCGGTTCATGGTCATTTGAAGCGCGTTGTAATGATCGTTGCCGCCGCTGGTTTTGTAATCGATTTCGGCGAACCGGTTGCCGAATTCGCGAGTGATGATGGCAGCGCCGGTGGTGGGGTTGGTGGCGACGCCGGTGATCTTGTTGGTGATGCTGCGAAGGAATAAGTTGCTGCCCTTGCTGCCTACGTAAGCGGCGGTAAAGACCGCACCACCGGGTAACTGCTGTTGCACGGAGAAAGTATATTGCAGGATCTTTTCCGGAATCTGATAGCCCGGAGCGTAAGCGCGGGGTTGGAAGCCGGCGCTGGTGCTGTTGATGTCGAACGCCGCGATGGTAGCTGGGATGCTGACGGGGTAAGTGCCGCCAGAGATGGTACGGATGACACGGTCGCTCTCGATGGGTTGGATTTGATCTTCTTCCTGGCCGGGACCGTAATAATAGCCGGCGCCGACGCGGAATACGGTCAGACCGTTCAGCGAGGTGGGCGCGAAGGAAAGCGCCAAGCGCGGGCCGAAGTTCAGTTTGGAGCTTTTATAAAAAGGCGTCTTCGGATCCATCAGAGTGCCGGTAACAATGTTGAAGATCACGTCGCGGTTCTTGGATTCGTTCATGACGGAGTAATATTCGTAACGCAGCCCGTAGCTAAGAGTCAGGCTGGGGCGGAGCTTCCATTCATCCTGCGCGTAACCGACAGCGTAGAACTGATCGCCCTGGTGAATGCCGCCGATGCCGTTGAAGGGCGAGGGCTGGCTGAGATCGGCCAGAACCTGGACGGAGGCCAGGTTATTCGCGAGAAAATCCGTAGGCGTGTTGAAGGTGTAAGTGGCGCCGCCCAAACGATCCGTGCGGATCTGGATCTTACGATATTCAAAACCGAACTTAGTGTTGTGGTTGCCGCGCAACACAGACAGGTTGTCGATAAAAGCGAGCGAGTAATTGGTGTAAGGCTGGCCGCGGCCGTTCGAAGCGCTATTGGCGCGATTGAGGCCGGCGGGAGTTACGTAACCCGCGCTGTTTCCCTGCCCCGCGATACCGGGGAGAGCAACGCTGCCACCGATGTTGATGGCAATATTCGAAAAGTCAACGCCGGCGACTGTTGGCGCAAGACCGTTGTAGCGCGTCTTCGCGAGATTCAGGCCGACCTTGGTTTCGTTCAGGACGGTGGGCGTCAAAATCTGGTTGAACGTGGCGACCAGATTCTGCGGGGCGGCGGTGGTGTTGAGTCCGCTGCCGCTGACGTCATAGATCTGCGTGGCATAGCCCTGATCGCGGAAGTAACGAACATAGGTGGAGTACTTTTCGCTGAAGCGGTAATCCAGGCGAACGCCACCCGAATATTCATCCACTTGCGTGGGGAGGGTGCGGGTAACGAGATCGATATCTGCGTTCGAAGTGGACCGATCGCCGAGCGGGAAAGCCGCCAGGAGCGGGACGATGGCGGGCACGGCGCGGGCGCGGGCGGAACGGCTCAAAGTGCCGGCCGTCCTGGCGGCTGCGATGCGCTGCTTTAAGGTTTCGACAGAGAAGAAGTAGAAAAATTTGTCCTTGACGAGTGCGCCGCCGAGGGAGCCGCCGAACTGATTGAGGCGCAACGGAGCCTGAGTGCCGCCGGAACGAGTATCGAAGTAATCGCGCGCGTCCATGGCACTGTTACGCAGGTATTCGAAGAGCGAACCGTGTACGGCGTTCGAACCGGACTTGGTGATGATGCTGATTTGGCCGCCGGTGCCGGTGCCGTATTCCGCCGGATAGTTATTGCTGTCGATGCGGAATTCCTGGACATTTTCGAGGCTGGATTGCAGACGGAAAAACGAAGACTGTTCGCCATTGAGGTTGCCGGGCGAGGAATCGATGATGGAGCCGCCTTCGATACCGTCGAAGCGCACCGCGTTCTGTTCGTTGGCGCGGCCGCTAAAGCGGATGTCATCGAACGAGCCGCTGCCGTTGTTGACGGCGCCGGGAGCTTGCAGATACAACTGAGAAATCTGACGGCCGTTGAGCGGGAGCTCAGCTACTTCGCGCGCGCTGACGTTGGTGCCGATGGAAGCGGAACTGGTTTCCAGAACGGCAAGAGACCCACCGGAAACAGTAACTTCCTGATTAGTTGCCGTGGGCTGAATCACCAGATTGAGGGTGCGTTCCTGACCGACGCTTACGAGCACATCTTTTACAGAGGTGGGTCCAAGACCGGGTGCGGAGCCGGTGACGGTATAGGGCGCGGGCTGCAGTTGCGGGACTATGTAAATTCCGCTATCGGATGTGGTGACGACGCGCTCCACACCGGTGCGTTGGTTGACTACTTTTACGGTGGCGCCGGGGACGATGGCTCCGCCCGGATCGGCAACTGTGCCGGCAATACGGCCCGAATCTGTCTGGGCGAAAAGTGTAGCCGCAAACGCGGCGCTGAGGAGCAATAATACGGGAGATCGATTCATAGGTTGGGTAACTAACTTCCCACTAAGGGTAGTAGCTGGAGAGTTACAGAACTATGAATAACCGGTAGATTTCGTACTCGTGCGTGCGTTTCACAACCTATACCAGATATGGAACGGAATGCTACAATTTCTCACATAATATGCTCAGAGTCCTAGCAGTTTTTTTGGCTGTTTCCGTGGCGTGGGGTCAGGAAAAAGTCGATCTTTCTATGGTGAACCGGATTAAGGCGGAAGCGTTCCAAAACTCGCATGTGATGGAGACCGCGTTTTATCTGACGGATGTTTATGGCCCGCGTTTGACCGGGTCGGCCGGGCTGCAGGCGGCGGGTGAATGGACGGTGCGGACCATGAAAGAGTGGGGCATCGCGAACCCGGCCATGGAGGCGTGGGGTCCGTTCGGGCGCGGCTGGAATAATACGCGGTTTACGGCGCAGATGAAAGAGCCGCAATTTTCGCCGCTGATTGGGTTCGCGCGGCCGTGGTCGGCGGGAACGAATGGGCCGGTGTCGGGCGACCCGGTGATGGCTTCGCTGGAGAAGGAAGAAGACTTCGCGAAATATAAGGGCAAGCTGAAGGGCAAAATTGTGATGATGCAGGAGCCCCGGCAGCTGATGCCACTGGCGAAGACGCTGATGTCGCGCTACACGGAGGCGGAATTGGAAGCCGAGGGGATGGCTCCGGACCCGGCGCAACGTTCGGCCTTTGGCGGCGGCGGTGGGCCGGCTCCGCAGACGTTGCTGATGCCGAAGCCGGTGCTGCCTCCGGGCGCGGCGGCGCGGGGACCTTTCAATCGCGAGGCGATGCTGAAGTTCCGGCGCAATTTGAATCGGTTTTTGCTGGATGAAGGGGCGCTGGTAGTGGTGACGTCGGGGACGATCGCGGATGGCGGGACAGTGTTCGCGACGGCGGCGGGAAGCCAGGACCCGAAAGAGCCGGTGCCGCCGCCATCCGTGGCTTTGACGCCGGAGCATTACAACCGCATTGCGCGGCTGATTGAAAAGAAAGTGCCGGTGACGATGGAGTTCGATATCCAGAGCAAGATTACAGAGGCGAAAGATGCGTTCAACGTGGTGGGCGAAATTCCCGGCACGAAGAAAAATGCAGGGATTGTGATGCTTGGCGCGCATCTGGATTCGTGGACCGGCGGCACCGGCGCGACCGACAATGCCGCCGGTTGCGCGGTGGCGCTGGAAGCGATGCGGATTTTGAAGGCGCTGAATGTGCCCATGACGCGCACCGTGCGCCTAGGGCTATGGACCGGGGAAGAGGAAGGCCTGCTGGGCTCGAAGGCTTACGTGAAGGCGCATTTTGCCGACGTGGAAGATATGAAGTTGAAGCCGGAGCATGCCAAGCTTTCGGGCTACTTCAATCTGGATAACGGCACGGGCAAAATTCGGGGCGTGTATCTGCAGGGCAACGATATGATGCGGCCGGTTTTTGAGAGCTGGCTGGCGCCGTTTAAGGATTTAGGCGCCGGCACCATCAGCATTCGCAATACTGGCGGTACGGATCATCTTTCTTACGATGCCGTGGGCCTGCCGGGCTTTCAGTTCATTCAGGATCCGGTGGAGTATACGACGCGCACGCACCATTCGAACATGGACGTGTTCGACCGTCTGCAGGCAGGAGACCTGATGCAGGCGGCGGCGATTATGGCGACCATGGTGTACGAAACTGCGGTGCGGGATGAGATGCTGCCGAGGAAAACGTTGCCGAAAGCGCAGCCGGTGAAGAAGGCTGTGGAGAAGGTGACGGAATAAAGTATCATGTGAGGGTAGGGGTGTGGTAGAGTGATACTGTTATGGTTGAGATGGAAATGGTTGAGGATGTGATGGGGATTGAGGCCCGGTCCCTTGTAGAGCTGGAGGAAGCGGTGACGCACGGGCTGCCGAAGACGGCGCTACGCTCTACGTTGAAGCATGTGTTTCCGGAAGCTTCCGAGCAGGTGAAATTCCTGTATCGAGTGGTGCCGGAGGCGACGTATAAGCGACGGCAGGGGCGGCTGAGTCCGGCGGAAAGTGAGCGGACGGAGCGTCTGGCGCGGGTGGTGGCGACGGCGGAATATATGCTGGAAGACAACGCGGTGGCGCGGGAATTCTTGACTACACCGCATTGGAAGTTCGGTGGCAAGACTCCTTTTGAAGCGGCACTGAGTGAACTGGGCGCGCGCCACGTGGAAGAGTTGTTGTTCGGCATCGCCTTCGGGCTGCCGGTCTAAGTGCTTCGGCTTTACCGGATCACGAGCGCCCGGTATCCGGTGATGGATGGCTTTGGGGCGTCGATGAACGGCGGCCGTTGGAACTCGCCGGGGGTGGCGCCTATCTACGCGGCGGAGAATTACTCGGGCGCGTTTTTGGAACTGATGGTGAAGCTGGGGCGGGTGGCGGTGAACCCGGTGTACCACTATTGCGAGATCGCGGTTCCGGATGAAGTGGCTGTGGAAGATTCTCAATTTCCGCTGGAAGAGATGGATCGCGAATCGGCCACGCGCAAGTGCGGTAATTCGTGGTGGAAAGAATCGCGAACGGCGGTGCTGCGCGTGCCGTCCGCCGTCACGCGCGTAGACGGAAATTTCTTACTGAACCCAAGGCATCCGCAATTTGGCCTCATCGCAGCGAGCGAACCGAAGCCGGTGTGGGTGGATTCGCGCCTTATTTCGGCGGCTCAGGGGTGGAAAGCAGGCGGTCGATAAAGACCTGCGTGGCGCGGTTCAGAATTTTGCGGCGGCGGTAAATAATGCCGATGGGGCGAAGCAGCGGGTCTGCGAGCGGGATCGCAACCAGGCGATTCTGCGCCACTTCCGCGCTGACCGTGCATTGCGGCAAGATGGACAATTCGCGGCTCACCATCAGGAACGCTTTCAGGCTTTGAATATTGTCCACCTGGAGCGAAATATTGACGGTTGCGCCGTGTTCGCGCAGGTAGCGATCAATGTGGCGGCGGATGGAGAGATCGTCATCGAAGGCAATGAAAGATTGCCCGTCTAAGTGCGCGGCAGAGAGCGTGCGGTTTGCGCTGAGCGAGTGGCCGGGCGGGAGCACGACGGCCATAGGCTCTTCGCGCCACGGTAAGACGGTGAGTTCGCGGCCCGCTTCGGGATAACTGACCAGGCCGAGATCGACGCGATCTTCGAGCACGGCGCTATAGACGGCATCGGGGCGGCCTAATTCGAGTTGCAATTCGATTCTGGGGAAGCGCTTGCGGAGCTCTTCGCGGTGCCACGGCATTTCTGAAAGGCCCACCGAATATATGGACGCGATGCGGACTTTGCCTTCGGTATCGGAGTGCAGGCTGTCGAGGGCTGCGGCGAACTCTTCTTCGCGGCGCAGAATGTGGCGGCACAATTCGGAATAGAGCTTACCGGCGGGCGTGGGCTGCAGGGGGCGCGTGCTGCGATCCAACAGCTGGACTTTCAGACGCCGCTCCATCTCCTGAATCTGTTGGCTGGCGGCGGATTGGCTAATGCCGTTGGCCTGGGCCGCCCGGCTGACACTGCGTTGCTGAACGATGTCGCGAAAAAGCTTGGCGTCCGGAAACATGGGCAAGGATCAGCCTAACATAAGTACAGCTAATATTCGACGTGAAATACCATCCACATTTCTAATTTCGTGTGCTAATCTTGCACTCACCACACGAGTGCGACCATGAGCAAAACACGAAACGAATCCGGACTGCCGCGCGCGCAGGGCCTCTACGATCCGCGGCATGAACACGATGCTTGCGGCATTGGCTTCGTCGCAAACCTGAAGGGCCAGAAATCGCACGACATCATTCTGAAGGGCATTCAGATACTGGTGAATCTGACGCATCGCGGCGCATGCGGGTGCGACCCCGATACGGGCGATGGCGCGGGCCTGCTGATCCAGATACCGCATGAGTTTTTTGCGCGCGAAACGCAGCGGCTGGGGTACACGCTTCCGGCTCCGGGCGAATATGGCGCGGGCATGGTGTTCTTTCCGGTGGAGCGGCAGCAGCGGCTTCAGTGCGAAGGCGTGATGGAGCGACGTGATTCAGGAGGAAGGGCTTAAATTTTTGGGCTGGCGCGACATTCGCACCGACCCGACAGCCATTGGACGCGAAGCACGCAAGAGCCAGCCGTATATTCAGCAATTGTTTGTGGGGCGCGCGCCGGGCATGGATCAGGACGCGCTGGAACGCAGGCTCTATGTGGTGCGCAAGCGCGTGGAAGCCGCGGTGCTGAAGCTGGATCTGGACGATCCGGATTACTTTTACATTCCGTCACTGTCTTCGCGAACCATCATCTATAAGGGGCTGCTGCTGGCTCCGCAGATCGCGAATTTTTATAGCGACCTGGCGGACCCGGATGTCACCAGCGCTCTGTGTCTGGTGCACCAGCGTTTTTCGACGAATACATTTCCGGCTTGGCGCTTGGCGCACCCGTACCGCTACATTGCGCATAACGGCGAGATCAACACGGTGCGTGGGAATGCGGCGTGGATGCATGCGCGGCAATCGATTCTGCGATCGCCCAACTTCGAAGATATGAACAAGCTGTTCCCGATTATTCAGGCTTCGGGCAGCGATTCCGCGACGTTCGATAACGTGCTGGAGTTGCTGGTGCAATCCGGCCGCAGCCTGCCGCATGCCATGGCGATGCTGATTCCCGAAGCATGGGCGTCGAATGAGCAGATGCATCCGGCGAAGCGCGCGTTTTACGAATACCACTGTTCGCTGATGGAACCGTGGGACGGTCCGGCGGCGGTGGCGTTCACGGATGGCCGCGTGATTGGGGCCACGCTGGATCGCAACGGGCTCAGGCCCGCGCGGTATCTGGTGACGAAGGATGGCATGGTGGTGGTGGCCTCTGAAACCGGAGTGCTGCCGGTGAAGCCGGAAGACATTATCGAGAAGGGCCGCCTGCAGCCGGGCAAGATGTTCCTGGTGGATACGGTGGAAGGCCGCATTGTTTCGGACACCGAAATCAAAGAGAAACTGTATTCGCGGCAGCCTTACGCGGAGTGGCTTGCGCAGCACCAGATCAAGGTAGGCAGCCTGCCGGAGCCAAGGCGCGTGCACCCCAGCGATCATGACACGCTGCTGATGCGCCAGCGCGCTTTCGGGTACACCGATGAAGACCTGAAGATGATCTTGGGGCCCATGGGCGATAGCGGCGAAGAGCCCATCGGCAGCATGGGCACGGATACGCCGCTGGCTTGTCTTTCCGATAAGCCGCAGTTACTGTTCAACTATTTCAAGCAGCTGTTCGCGCAGGTGACGAACCCGCCGATCGATCCGATTCGCGAAGAGCTGGTGATGTCGCTGGTGAGTTATATCGGCAGCGAGCGCAATATTCTGGACGAGACGCCGGAGCATTGCCACACGGTGAAGCTGCCCGATCCGATTCTGACGAACAGCGATTTCGAGAAGCTGAAGCGTGTATCGCAGGGTGACTTTCTAGCCTCGACACTGCCGACCTTGTTTCGCGCGGCCGATGGCGAGGATGGCTTGAAGAGGTCGCTGGATGCGCTGCGAAGGCGCGCGACGGTGGCGATTGAATCCGGCTACAACGTGCTGATTCTGTCGGACCGCGGCGTGAATGAAGACTATGCGCCGATTCCGGCGTTGCTAGCGCTGGCGGCGGTTCACAACCACTTGGTGCGCGAGGGGAAACGCACGCAGGTGGCGTTGATCATCGAATCCGGAGAGCCGCGCGAGGTGATGCATTTTGCGCTGCTGATTGGTTATGGCGCAAGCGCGGTGAATCCTTATCTTGCTTTCGAGACGCTGGAGGATCTGGCACTGCGCGGGCTGCTGCGTGAAGGCGTGGATGCCGAGAAGGCGCGATATGGCTTCCGCAAAGGCATCAATAAAGGCTTGCTCAAGGTGTTTTCGAAAATGGGAATTTCCACGCTGCAAAGCTATCGCGGAGCGCAGGTGTTTGAGGCGATCGGTCTGAATAAGGGGCTCATCGACGAGTACTTTACGGGAACATCGTCGCGCATCGAAGGCGTGGGCTTGCAGGTGCTGGCCCAGGAAGCGGCCATGCGGCATAAGTATGCCTACCAGCCGGTGACGGAAAACGATACGGACCTGGCCGTGGGCGGCACCTACCAGTACCGCGTACGGGGGGAATACCACCTGTTCAATCCGGAGACAGTGGAGAAGTTGCAACATGCGGTAAGGAGCGGCAAATTCGGCACCTTCGAAGAGTATGCCGCGCTGATCGATAACCAGAACAAGCAGAAGGCCACGCTACGCGGGTTGATGGAGTTTAAGGAAGCGGAAACGCCTCTGCATATCGATGAAGTGGAAAGCGCGAAAGAGATTGTGAAGCGCTTCGCGACTGGCGCGATGTCGTTCGGCTCCATCAGCAAGGAAGCGCACGAAACGCTGGCCATTGCGATGAACAGCATCCAGGCGCGTTCGAACACCGGGGAAGGCGGCGAAGACGAGAAGCGTTTTCATCCCGACGCAAACGGCGTGAACCGGCGCAGCGCCATCAAGCAGGTGGCGAGTGGGCGGTTCGGCGTCACCACGGAGTATCTGGTGAATGCCGATGAGTTGCAGATCAAGATGGCCCAGGGCGCAAAGCCCGGCGAAGGCGGCCAGTTGCCCGGGCATAAGGTGGATCTGGAAATTGCGCGCGTGCGGCATTCTATCCCCGGCGTGGGCCTGATCTCTCCCCCCCCGCATCACGATATCTATTCCATTGAAGATTTAGCGCAATTGATTTACGACCTGAAAAATGTGAATCCGCAGGCGCGCGTTTCCGTCAAGCTGGTGAGCGAGGCGGGAGTGGGCACGGTGGCGGCGGGCGTCGCGAAAGCCCATGCCGATGTGGTGCTGATCAGCGGCTACGATGGCGGCACCGGAGCTTCGCCGCTAACCAGCCTGAAGCATGCCGGCGCGCCGTGGGAGTTGGGTCTGGCGGAAACGCAGCAGGTGCTGGTGATGAACGATCTGCGCGGACGCATTCGCGTGCAGGCCGATGGCAAGCTGCAAACGGGCCGCGATGTGGCGATTGCCGCGCTGCTTGGCGCCGAAGAATTCGGCTTTTCCACCGCGCCCCTTGTGGCCCTGGGCTGCATCATGATGCGCGTGTGCCATTTGAATACGTGTCCGGTGGGCATCGCCACGCAGGACGCCGAGTTGCGCAAGAAGTTCACCGGGCAGCCTGAGAACGTGGTGAATTTCTTCTTTTTTATCGCCGAACAACTGCGCCAGATCATGGCTAAGCTGGGCTTCCGCAAGCTGGACGACATGGTGGGGCGCGTGGACATGCTGGAGATGAAGGGCGCGGTGGATCATTGGAAAGCGCGCGGGCTGGACTTCAGCTCCATCCTTTACAACCCGCCAATGCCGCAGCGCATTTCGCGGCGCTGCACGGGCGTGCAGGATCACGGCATCGATGAGGCTCTGGATTACAAGCTGATCGATCACGCCCGGGAGGCAATCGATTTAGGCACGCCAATTGAAATTAAGCTGCCCATTCGCAATACGCATCGAACGGTAGGTGCAATGCTCTCCGGCGAGATCGCGCGCAAGCACGGGGCGGCAGGTTTGAAGCACGATACCATCCACTTCCAGTTCACGGGCAGCGCGGGGCAGAGCTTCGGCGCGTTTCTGGCTCCGGGCGTGACGCTGGAACTGGAGGGCGATGCGAACGATTACGTCGGCAAGGGCCTTTCCGGCGGCCGCATTATGGTGTATCCGCCGCGCGCCTCCACGTTCCGGCCGGAAGAAAATATTCTGGTGGGCAATGTGGTGCTCTATGGCGCCACTTCGGGTGAAGCCTTCTTTAACGGCATGGCGGGGGAGCGGTTCGCGGTGCGCAACTCAGGCGCTGTCGGAGTGGTGGAAGGCCTGGGCGATCATGGCTGCGAATACATGACCGGCGGCCTGGTGATTGTGCTCGGTAAGACGGGGCGCAATTTTGCGGCGGGCATGTCTGGCGGCATTGCGTATGTGCTGGATGAATCGGGCGAATTTTCCGCCAGCGGGTGCAACCAGGCCAGCGTGGCCCTGGAGCAAATCTTCGATCCTGAAGATCAGAACACGCTGCGGTTCTGGATCGCGAAGCACCATGAACTAACCGGCAGCCCGGCGGCAAAGCGCGTGTTGGATGGATGGCTCAGCATGCTTTCGAAATTCGTGAAAGTATTCCCGCATGAATACAAACGCGTGTTGGCCAAAGCCCCGATGATTCCGGCCGGCGTAACGCAGCGAGCGGAGGTGGCGACGCATGGGTAAGCCGACGGGGTTCAAAGAATACGCTCGTGAGCTGCCGGCGCGCCGGCCACCCGCCGAACGCGTGAAAGACTGGTTTGAAATTTACACCGCTTTTCCCGACGACCATTTGCGTACGCAAGGCGCGCGCTGCATGGATTGCGGCATTCCGTTTTGCCACAAGGGCTGCCCGGTCAACAACATCATTCCGGATTGGAACGATCTTGTGTACCGGAACCGTTGGCAGGAAGCGATTCGGCGTCTGCACGCGACCAACAACTTCCCGGAGTTTACGGGGCGCATCTGCCCTGCCCCGTGCGAGGCCGCCTGTGTGTTGGGCATCAATGAGCCGCCGGTCACCATCAAGCAGATTGAAAAATCGATTGTGGAGCATGCGTGGGAATCGGGCTGGATTGTGCCGGAACCACCGGCCAAGCGTACCAGCAAGCGGGTAGCTGTGATCGGGTCGGGCCCGGCGGGGCTTGCGGCGGCGCAGCAACTGTGCCGCGCGGGGCATTGGGTTACGGTCTATGAGAAAGACGACCGCATCGGCGGCCTGCTGCGCTACGGTATTCCGAATTTCAAGATGGAGAAGCACATTCTGGATCGCCGCTTGAAGCAGATGGAAGCGGAGGGCGTGGAGTTTTTGACGAACCAGCACGTGGGCGCGGAGGTGGATATCGCCAAGCTGCGCGAACAGTTCCATGCGGTGCTGCTGGCCGGTGGCGCACAACATCCGAGAAATTTGGAAGTTCCGGGGCGCGAGTTTCACGGCGTGCATTACGCGATGGATTTTCTGCCGCAACAGAACCGCACGAACGAAGGCGATACGGTGAAAAACCAGATCTCCGCGTCGGGCAAGCGCGTAGTGATTATTGGCGGCGGCGATACGGGCGCGGATTGCCTGGGCACGTGCCACCGGCATGGCGCGAAATCGGTGCATCAGTTTGAGTTGATGCCGAAGCCTCCGGATACGCGCGCGGCTTCCACGCCTTGGCCCCTTTGGCCGATGCAGCTTCGGACGGAAGGGGCGCATGAGGAAGGCGGCATTCGGGATTGGGGCATCGCTACCACGCATTTAACGGCCGATGCGGAGGGCAACGTGACGCACTTGCACGGCGTGCGCGTGGGACCACCGCCGAAGTTTGAGCCGCAGCCCGGAACGGAGTTCAGCATGGAGGCGGATTTGGTGCTGCTGGCCATGGGCTTCATGGGTCCGACGAAACCGGGAATGATTGAGAAGCTAGGCGTGAGGCTGGACGCGCGCGGCAATGTGCAGGCGGATGAGAATTACATGTCGAGCGTGGAGGGCGTGTTTGCGGCGGGAGATATGCGGCGGGGCCAATCCCTGGTGGTGTGGGCGATTGCGGAAGGGCGCAAAGCGGCGCGCGGCGTGGATGCCTTTTTAAGCGGCGGCGAGAGTTTGCTGCCGGGCTAACTACGCTTCGGGATCGTTCGCGGCGGCGGCTCTTTCGCGATATACTTTGCGCGAACGAGGTACTGATATGCACCAATTCGGTTTCCGGCTTTCGGTTCTCATCTCGGTCGCACTTCTGGGCGGTTGTGCTTCATCGCGGCACTCCCAAGATGAAAAGTATTTTCTGATTGCAACCAACATCAAACTGCCGTACTGGCAGACGGCCCGCGCGGGGCTCGCCCGTGCTGCTTCGGCGTTAAGTGTCAAAACAGAAATGGTGGGTCCCGATACATATAATCCGCAGGCGCAACACGAAGAGTTTCAGCGTGTTTTGAAGTCGAAGCCCTCGGGCATTCTGGTTTCTGTAGGCGATACCAAGCTGATTCAACCGGATATCGACGAGGCAATTTCCGCAGGTATACCGGTGATCACAATGGATTCCGATGCGGAAGGGAGCAAGCGGCTGCTCTTCATCGGCACCGATAATTACAAGGCGGGCACGCAAGGTGGCGAACTGGTTGCGCGCGAACTGCATGGAAGCGGCAACGTTGTAATTTATACGATGCCTTCACAAGCCAATCTTTACCAGAGGCTCCATGGATACCAGGATGTATTTGCGGGCCATCCAAAGATCAAGGTGCTGCAAATTGTCGACATCAAAGGGGACGCGGGCGCTGCTTTCGACGCCACAAAAGCCATCCTGGCAAACGGCAGCGGCAAGGTGGACGCGTTTGTTTGCCTAGAGGCCATCGCTTGCCCTGAAGTAGCCGATGTGCTGGAACGTGAGCACGTGCTTCATAAGTTGGTGGTGGCCATGGATACGGAGCCCCGCACAGTGGATTGGATTCAGAAAGGCGGCATCTTCGCCACCATCGGCCAGAAGCCATACACCATGGCGTACTACGGCGTAAGGATGCTGGACGACATGCATCATGACGCGAAACTTGGCACCCTGAACAGCCGGTCGCCGTTCTCGCCGATCCCCGCGTTTGTCGATACAGGCGCGACGCTCATCGACAAAGGCAATGTCCGCAACTTTGTAGAGCAGTTGAATTCGGAAACAAAGAACTAAATTTACGGCCGGAATTCCAGGTGCCGTTCGCGATTCAACTGATCGGTCATCGCGCGATCAATTGAGGATAGCTGCACCTGCTTTTGCACTTTGTCGCGCGTGACATAGTGCAGGGTCGCGCCTTCGCTCCAATAGGCGACGGCGATTTGCACCGAGCCATCGGGGAACGCGATGAGCGTACCTAACTGACCTTGCGCATCGCGGCCGGGAGGCGGATCCTGGCGTTCGCGAACGGGCTGGCGATATGACGTCGCCGGTTGGCTGGCGGGAGCCGAATAGTACTGGTTCACCACGGCCGGCTGTTCCGGCTCATACGAATATGTGGGAGCCGCATATTCGTAAGTGCCGGGATAGTAGCTGTAGGCGGAAGAATATCCATAGGAAGGATAATACCCGCCATATCCATAGCCACCGTACTGATAGCCAAGCCCGTAACCCAGTGCGTAGCCAAGCCCAAGACCCAGGCCGTAGCCGCCGTAACCGTAACCGCGATAGCCTCCGTAGCCATAACCTCCGTAGCCGCCGCGATATCCATAACCACCGCCGCCGAAGCCGCGCGAGCCACCGCCATAACCTCCGCGAAAGCTTCCGCCGCTGAAACCGCCGCCGCGCGAACCGCCTCCGGAAAATCCACCGCCTCCGCGCGAACCGCCTCCGTGACCCGGAGCAGCAGCCAATGTGACCGCGCAAAGAATGACAACAGAAAGTAAGCCACGCATCGATATGACCTCTCCCTTCAGAATACTCCCGTTCAGAATCGACAAGCGAGCCGCATCATGTGGTGCCCGCGCATAGCCTGCACCCAACAAAGTGTATGCCGGTTGCTTTACAACACTCCGTTTCCGTGGATAATATAGTTGCACTCCCCCGAGCAAGCGAGAGGAACTGCTTTGCTGAAATTAAAACGAGTTGAACTACAAGGATTCAAGTCCTTTTGCGATCGCACGGAGCTGAAGTTTCAGGGGTCCGGCATTGCCGCCGTGGTGGGGCCGAATGGCTGCGGTAAGAGCAACCTGAGCGACGCCATCACCTGGGTGCTGGGTGAGCAAAGCGCGCGCAGCCTGCGTGGCGCCCGCATGGAGGATGTGATCTTCGCGGGAACGCGCAGCCGGAAGCCCGTGGGCATGGCCTCCGTGACCATGGTGCTGGTGGATCCGGTAGCGGACCGTCCGCCCGTGCCGGAAAGTGTTCCCGTGAACGATGCCGCGCCTTTGGAGGAGGGCGCGGAACCAACGGAACAGGCGGCGCCGGGGAACGTGACGGTGCTGCCCGCGAAGCCGAGCGAGGTCACCATCACGCGGCGCCTGTTCCGTTCGGGCGAGAGCGAGTATCTGATCGATGGCCGCCAGGCGCGGCTGCGCGACATTCAGGACATCTTCATGGGCTCTGGTCTGGGACCGGAAAGCTACGCCATTATCGAGCAGGGCCGCATTGGGCAGATCCTGAGTTCGAAGCCTTCCGACCGGCGCGGCGTGATTGAGGAAGCCGCCGGCATCACGCGCTATAAGAGCCGCAAGCGCTTGGCGGAAGCGAAGCTCGAAAGCTCCAAGCAGAATCTGGCGCGCGTGTTCGACATTCTGGAAGAGGTGACGCGGCAGGCCAATTCGCTGAAGCGCCAAGCCGCCAAAGCCAAGCGCTATTCCGAACTGAAGGCCGATCTGGATGGCCGGCTGCGCACGCTTTTGAGCGCCAGGTTCCGCGTGCTTGATGAAGAGGCGCGGGATGCGGCACTCTCTTTAGAAGAGGCGTCTGCGCAACTCAAGCAAATTTCCGAGCAGGTTTCATCGGGCGAAACGGAGCGCGGCAAGCTTCAGGAAGTGTGCTATCAACTGGAGCGCGATCTTACCGCGGAGCGCAAGAAGCTGGCCGAAGCCAACGTGGAAAGCGAGCGCACGCGCGGCCGGCTGGAAGCGCAGGTTCGTGAGAGTGGCGCGTTGGAACAGCGGATGGCGCGCGGCGAAACGGAAGGCAAAGAGCTGGAGAGCCGCCTGCATGTGGCGGAGCTGGAACGCGATTCGCTTGCCGCGACGGTGAAGACGCTTGAAGCTGAGATTGGCCAATCGCGCGCCTTGATGATCGAGAAGAACCAGGTGCGCGACCGCTTGCAGAATCAACTGCGCGATCACGAAAAGACCATCGAAGCCAACCGGGTGACGGTGCTGCGGCTGCTGGGTGAATCGGCGACGCTTAAGAATCAGTTGGCGCAGGTGGATGAGTTTCTGGCCGGCATCGACCGCGAGTTTGCGCGCGTGCAGACGGAGGAAAAGAACGCGCAGGCGGAGGTGGAGCGTTTAGTCATCGCGCGGCGTGAGCTTTCCGAATCCATCGCGCAGCGGCAGCTGGATCTGGAAGCGGTCACCGGCGAAAAGCGGCAGACGGAAGAGACGCTGGGTTCGCGGCGTACGCTGGCTAGCCAGACACGTTCACAGCTCGATCAATTGCGCGGTGAATGTTCGCGATTGCGCGCGAAGAAGGAATCTCTCGAGAACGTGATCTCGCATCACGCCTACACAACCGATTCGGTGAAGCGCCTGTTCAGCGCCGCCGAAAAGGGGCAGGCCAGCGGCTTCAAACCGCTGGGTGTGCTGGCGGATTTTGTGGAAGTGGATGCCACTTACGAACGCGCGGCGGAAGAGTTTCTGCGCGACGAACTGGAATACGTCGTGGTGCGCGATTGGGAGCAGGCCGAACGCGGCATGCAAATTTTCCATCCGGCCACCGGTGAAGCTTTGGAAGGGCGCGCCACGTTCCTGGTGGAAGAAGGTGCGGCCGGGGCGCAGCCTGAAGCAGTGCCCGCGCCCGCGCTGCCGCGCCTGGTGGAGCATCTGCGGCTGACCAACGGCTTGAGCCATCAGGCCGCCACTCTGCTGCCGCGTCTTTCGAATTGTTACCTGGCGCCCGACGGTGAAGCCGCGCGTGAGTTAGCCGCTAGGCACCCGGCCTTATATTTTCTGCTGCCCACGGGCCAGTGCTATCACGGGCGTATGCTCTCCGGCGGGCACAAGAAGGCTAGTGGACCCTTGGCCCTGAAGCGTGAATTGCGCGAAGTGGGAAAGGCGCTGACGGAGCAGGAGCGTTCGCTTACCGAACGCACGCAGGGTTTTGAAAATCTGACGGCAGAAATTTCGGGGCTGGAACACAATCTGGACCGGCTTCGTTCGCTGCAGCAGACTCGTGAGAAGGATGCGCTGGCGCTCGGTCATGAGATGCGCAAGCTTTCGGATGAGAACAATCGCGCCAACTCGCGGATCTCGGTGGCGCGTATGGATCTGGAACGCCTGAACCGTGAACGCCAACGCTCTGTCGAGCAGCGGGAGCGCAATCGTGCCGCCGTGGCGCAGAAAGATGAAGAGCGCGCCGGGCGGGAGCAGGCTTTGGAGGTGGCACGTCAGGAACTGGATGCGGCGCAGGGGGAAGCGGCGCGCGTTCGCGAAGAGCATTCCACCTTGCGCGCTGAACTGGCGGCTTTGGAAGAACGGCATCGCGCGGCCAGCAGTGCTCTGTCGCGTCTGGAAGGACAGATTCGGGAGACTCGCGAACGGCGTACGCATTTGGGCCGCGATATCGAACGCATGGGAGAGCACCGCGCGCATTTGCTGGCGGAGAATATTGAGCTCGATGCGAAGGCCACTGCGTTAGCGGAACTGGTGCAGCAGACAGATGCGGCGGCGTTGGTGCTGGCGGAACGGGAAGCGGCTCGGCGCGGCGAATTGCACGCTGCGGATGAAGCGCTGAAAGTGACGCGGGCGGCCATTGAAGCCGGTCACCAGAAGCGCGGCGAAATCGAAGTGGAGCTGGTGCGCCGCCAATCTGAGTTGAAGTTTCTTGAGGAGACCAGCCGCAAAGAACTGGGGATTGGGCTAACGGAGATTGCGCCCGTTGATGGCGAGACAGAGCCGGATCTGGCCGAAGTGGAGCGCGGGTACAACGAAGTGCGCGGCAAGATTGAATCGTTGGGGCCGATCAATTCGCAGGCTCTTGAAGAGTTCGAAGAAGCGCAGACGAGGCAGGATTTTCTCACCGCCCAACGGCAGGATCTGTTGGATTCCATTCGCGACACGGAAAAGGCGATTCACGAGATCGATGGCATCTCACGGGCGCGCTTCCAGGAAGCCTTCGACGCGATCAACGAAAACTTCCGGCAGGCGTTTCAGACCTTATTCGGCGGCGGTTCGGGCGAGATGCGCCTGACTGACGAATCGAATGCGTCGGAGAGCGGGATCGACATCATCGCTTCGCCTCCCGGCAAGAAGCTGCAGAACATTCTGCTGCTTTCAGGCGGTGAAAAATCCATGGCGGCGATGGCGCTTTTGATGGCCATCTTCAAGTTTCAGCCAAGCCCCTTCTGCGTGCTGGACGAAGTGGATGCGCCGCTCGATGAAGCCAACATCGGCCGCTTGACGAAGCTGCTGAAAGAAATGTCTGTCGATACGCAGTTCATCATCATCACGCATTCGAAGAAGACCATGGAATCGGCGCAATCCATGTATGGCGTCACCATGCAGGAAGCGGGCATTTCGAAACTGGTGAGCGTGCGCTTGAGCCCGGCGGAAACAGCGGCTTAATCGAACAAGCCTGGCTGCAGGAGCTCGGGCGCGAGCGAATCATCGAACGCAGGACCGTTGGCCAGCCCGTAGCGGTCGCGGATGGTTCGAACGCGCTCGCGGATGGTGTCGGCGTAGGCGCCTTTCAGATAAGCCGCAGCCCGGTAGCGCTCTTCATAGCGCCTCATCAGGTGAGGGAAGTTCTCTTTTAAAAACGGGAAGAACACTTTCTGCGCGGACGGCATCAGGAACAGGATGCCTCCGCCGAAGAAGCTGGCGCCGTGGTCTTTCGCGGCCTTTGCCAGACGGTCTAAGCTCTCTTCTTTATCCGTAATCAGGGGAAGGATCGGGTTGGGAAATACGCCCACCTGAATTCCAGCGGACGACAGTTTCCGCACCGCGCCTAGTCGAAGTTTCGGACGCGGCGCGCGAGGCTCCAGCAAGCGCGCCAGCTGTTCATTCAACGTGGTGATGGTGATGTTCACGTGGATTTTGTTGTGCTGCTGCAATTTGAGCAGCAGGTCCAAATCGCGAGCCACCAGATCGCTTTTCGTGGTGATGGAAATCGCCCGTCCACGCTCGTTCGCCAGCACTCCCAGGATGGATCTGGTGAGCTGGAAGCGGCGCTCGGCAGGCTGGTAGGGGTCGGTGGCGGTACCGATGGCGATGCCTTCATGCTCCGGCGTGCGGCGCAGTTCGGTGCGCAGGATGTGCGGCAGATTCGCCTTTGCATAGATGCGATTTTCGAAAGCTTCGGGCTCCTGCTGCATGAACTCATGCGTGTAGCGCGCGTAGCAATATTTGCAGGCGAACTCGCAGCCCCGGTATGGATTGACAGTCCAGGTGAACGGCATTCCAGGCCTGGTGCGGTTCAGCAAACTTCGCGCCGGAAGTTCAAAATACTCGACCGTGCGCTTTGCTTCGAGCGACGGGCTTAGGGAGGCAAGCCGCGCAATACCGACCAGGCCCGGCAGGGGAGAATCGCCGAACAGCATGGGTTCAGTATTCGCCTTTTGTTCGCCTCTGTCAAGCGGTATTTTTACAACGCCTGGAACACTATTCAACAATCCTTCGCTGCAACAGGTGAGAATAGGCAGGAGTGGCTGAACCCGCTTCCCCTCCCGCGATGCCCGCCAGCAAACCAGCGTCGCGAACGCCTGCGCGACTGGGCTATCTGGCGCTGGCCCTGATCCTTTCCGGGCTGCTGCTCTATTATTCGTTCCGCGGCTTGGATTGGGCGGCCGTGGGGGCCACTTTGCGCGGTGCGGACCCGGCGCGGGTGCTGGCCTGGCTGGCTGTGGGGAGCCTTTCTCTTTTGCTGCGGGCGGCGCGCTGGCGTGTGCTTTTGGCCGCGCAAGCGCCGATCCCGTTCCCGACGGTGTTCTGGGCCACTTGCGCCGGATACTTCGGGAATGCCTTTCTGCCGGCGCGCGCCGGCGAACTGGTGCGCACCATGGTCATCCGTATCAAAACCGGCCTCAGCTCCTCTTACGTTCTGACCACCGCGCTTTCCGAACGCATTGTGGACGCGGTCACGCTGGTACTGATTAGCTCACTGGTTTTGCTGATTCTTCCCACTCGCCCCGGCTGGTTTGCGGGAGCCACGCGCGTGTTCGTGCCCTTGGGCGTGGGCGGTGCGCTGGCCATTGTGCTGCTGCCGCTGCTGGAAACGCTCTGGCGCGGCCTGCTTCACCGCTTGCCTTTGCCGGCTGGCCTGAAGCACCGGGTGGAGGGCGTGCTGGAACAGGTGCTGTTGGGTGCCTCGGCGCTTCACAATCCTTCACGGTTGGTTCGGTTTCTGGGGTTGACGGCTCTCATTTGGGCTATCGACGGCTGCGCCACCGTGCTGGGCGGTTGGGCGCTGCACCTGGATATTCCCTTGCCCGTGGCGTTTCTGCTGGTGGCGGGTCTCGGTCTCGGAAGCGCGCTGCCTTCCACGCCCGGCTACGTGGGAATTTATCAGTTCGTGGCCGTTAGCGTGCTGTCGCCTTTTGGGATCGAGCGCAGCGATGCGGTCGCCTATATTCTGCTGGCGCAGGCGATTCAGTACGTCTCCATCACGGCCTGGGGATTGCTTGCATTTTCGAAGTTAGGCGGCTGGAGACGATGGACCCAGCCGGAACCGGACGCCCCGGAGCGTCGAATAGAAAAAGCTTAAGCGCCAATCGCTTTGAGTGTCGTATAAAAGAAAGTATTTTGAGTGAGGAGAACGGAAATGGTTACATGCCCGGTTTGTAACGAATCGATCGACGTCGAAGAAGAAGAAGTAGATGAGGGGGAAACGTTAAGCTGCGATGAATGCGGCGCGTCACTGACGGTGTTGGGCAAAGATCCATTGGAACTTGAGCCGGTGGACGAGGCCGACAAGGAAGAAGAAGAAGACGACGACGATTCTGACGACGAAGAGGAAGAAGAAGACGAAGAAGAGGAAGCCGACGAGTGGAAGTAGGGAACGGCTTGCGGCTGTGGCCCGTCAGTAACTTTGTGAAGCGTTATCTGGCTGGATGCATTTTCGGAATCGCGCTGCTGGCGGCGGTTGCCCCCGCGACTGTTGCCCAGAGCGCCAAGAAGGGTGAGGATACGCGCGTGCGCAGCGTGCAAGGCGCTGTGACGAATGCCGCGGGAGAGGCGGTGGTAGGCGCCGTGGTGCAGTTGAAGAATACGAAGACCCTGCAGATTCGCTCATTCATCACGAAAGAGCAGGGTGAATATTTTTTCAACGGTTTGAGTCCCGATGTGGATTTCGAGTTGCGGGCGGAATCGAGTGGAGCGGCGAGCGGCACGAAAACCCTGAGCAGCTTCGATGGGCGGAAGCAGGCCGTGTTGCACCTCAAACTAGACAAGTGACCCGGCGCGCCTTTTTTTGCCTGATGTCGATTGCCTGGGCAGCACAGGCTGCGGTGGTTTCTATTTCGGCCGAAGAGACGCGCGGTTTGACGGAAAATCGGGCGCTGCTGAAGGGCAAGCCGACTTTGGTGGTATTTCTATCCGCTCGCTGCCCGATTTCGAATACCTACGGTGAACGGTTTCAGCGTCTCTACGACGATTACAAGCCGCGTGGCGTGCGGTTCTTGTTCGTGAACAGCAACGTGAATGAGACGGAGGCGGAGATTGGCCGGAACGCCGCGGAACACGGTTTTACGTTTCCCATTTTTCGCGATACCGATAGCAGGGCCGCCGGGAACTTCGGAGCGCAAGCGACCCCGGCGATTTTCCTGCTGGATAAAGAGGCGCAAATCCGTTATCATGGCGCGCTGGACGATGCGCAGAACCCTGCTCGCATTCATCGTCACGCCGTCAGAGAGGCTCTGGATCAGCTTCTTGCGGGTTTGCCGGTGACGGTGGCTGAAATTAAACCGTTCGGCTGTACGATCAAGCGGCCTTGGAAACAGTGATTCAGTCTACAGCGCCTGATCACGCCGCTTGCTCATCGTAATGGCAAGCGCAATCAGGCAGGCTAGGCTGACGAGGGCCGCAGTGGCCATCCCGGCGTCGAGAGGATCGTTCCAAACATAGCCAGGAGCGCGCATAATCACCGGCTCGAGAAAGACCAGCGCCGGAAATACGACGCAGGCCTGGATGGCGGCTACGCTCCAGGCCAGAGCGCGGGAGCGGGCGTGCAGGTACAGCCCCATCGCGATGAAGTACAGCAGGACGGTGGCGAATGAGCCCTGATGCACCACAGCGGACCCGGGTTCGAACATTAGAAAACACCAGATGAGCAGAGAAGTCAGGGAGACCAGCAGCAAGCGATCCGCGAACTGGACTTGCGGGGACGATCTGCGCAATCCCAGGCGCGCCAGCAAACCCAAATTCAGGAGCCCGGCGCAGGGGAAGAACGCGAAGAAGGAAAGGTCGCTCAGGTTGAGGATGGTGTTACGCCAGTCCGCATTAGGGCGCCAGCCGGGCCAGGCGAACAGGGCTGCCAGGTTGGCGATTTTGTTTTGAAGGAATTGCTCTGCGGTGAGGTTGCCGTAGGCGTGCACCAAGGCAGCGCCGAGGCCGATATTCGGGTCGGACGAGCCTGCCAGATGCAGCTTAAGTAAGGCATCGCCGGGCGGGTCGCCAAACATCTGGTACGCACGCCACGGGAGCAGCAAAAGCAAGCTGAGCGCAATTGACGGCGCCCACAACCGCAAAGGAGGCAGCTGGCGGGCGATGACCAAATAGGTAGCCACGGCCAGGAAGGTGAAGCCGCTTCCTGCGTGGCTGAGCAGGCATAGAGAAAATGCCGCCGCCGCTAACAGTGCGTCTTGAAGCGTCCAGGGCTCATCGCGGTTGCGAAATGTGGGTATGGCTGCAATGGCAATCAGGCAAAACGAAGCGGAGAGCAATTTTGGCCAAACGTAAAAGCTGTGCTCCCAGGCGAACAAGCTAAATAGGATGAGAACTAGCGTGATGACGATGGCGGGAGGCGAGATGCCGCTTGCGCGCAGCAAAAGCCAGACGGCAGCCACCCAGAGGCACTGCAGGCCGATACCCAGAACCTGGTAGGAATGCAGGATGCTGAGCAGGCGCCAGAAAGGCCACTGGGCCAGCGAGAGAGCGCTTTCGAGCGGAGGCCGGTCACTGGAATGAACTTCCTCCAGTAAGAACGGCCGCACGGTAACACCATTGTAAAGATGCCAGGCAAAGAGGTACTGCAGCAGGTTATCCGGCGGCATGTGACTGGGGTTGAAGCGGGCCTGAGCAAATTCGCCCGGCCCATCTTCTGTATAGAAAAGGAAGCCGATGGAGTTGTAAAACACGGCGGCCAACACCACGGCGGTGAAAATTAACGCGAGTTCCCTCGGCATGGGCCTTCGTAATTTCCAAATTGCCGCGATGGAGGCGGCCAGCAGCAACCCGCAGGCGACGGCGCCCACTTTTGCGTTCGCCACATAGACCCAAAAGATGGCATAGGCGGATATGGCAGCAGCGACGATGGTGACGCCCGCAACCCGCACGGTGCTTTCCGGCGCGAACCAAAGGGCCACCGCGATGCCGGGAATCAGGAACCACACCAGTTCCAAAATCAAAAAAGTATTGCGGTAGAGCGCCCGCGCGAAGGTGAGCCAGGCGTCGTGAGACCCCGCTTCGGGCATGGTAAGTGCGATCCATGCGCCGGGCTCTTTGGACGCGTCGTCAACAACCAGGCGGACTTTCTGGCCCTGCCAATCTTTTGGCATATCCCAGACGCGCTCACGCCAATCGATTGAAGCATCGAGCGTGCTGCCCAGGTTCAGTTCGCGGCCCGTTCGCTCATCCCGCAGATACATGCGGACGCCGTAGGAGCGGGGAAAGCCGGCTACGAAGCAGCGCATCCGTGGGGGAGCCATGAATACCGTTGTCCGAAACGAACCCAATTCCTTACCGAGCGGGCCGCTGATAAAGGTGGCTCGCGTTTCGTTGCGCTTGTCTTCCCAAGATGCCTTTCGCTCTTCGCCTTCGGCATGGAAGGCGCCTTTCAGCTCAGCGGTGGTGGCTAGCGGCGTCCATGTTTCCGCGTGCAGGCGAGCCGCGAAGAAGGTCGCGGCCAACAACAAAACCGTTCTCAATTTTCGGGAACCACCGGCTCTTTAGCTGCGCGAATTTCAGCCAAACGTTCCGCGATCCGCCGTTCCATGCCGCGACCGGTGGGCTCGTAATACACGCGGCCCGCAAGGCTTGGCGGCAGGCACTCCATGCCGGTCAGCGCGCCTTCCCGCAGATGCGCATGTTCATAGCCGGCGCCGTAGCCCCACTCCTTCATCGCTTTTGTGGGCGCGTTGCGAAGGTGTAAGGGCACCGGTTCGGCGGTGGTGTTTTGTACATCGGCAACGGCAGCGCTCAAGGCCCGGTAGGCCGCGTCGGACTTGGGCGCTATCGCCAGATACAGAACGGCCTGCGCCAAGGCCAAATCGCCCTCGGGAATTCCCAGAAAGTGAACGGCCTGTTGCATTGCTATTGTTTGTTCCAAAGCTCTTGGGTCTGCCATGCCAATGTCTTCAATCGCCATACGGACAATGCGCCGCGCCAGATACATGCGATCTTCGCCGGCTTCCAGCATACGCGCCAGCCAATAGAGCGCGGCCTGAGCGTCGCTGGAGCGCACGGATTTGTGCAGCGCAGAGATGAGGTTGAAATGCTCCTCTCCGCCTTTATCGTATAGGAGAGTTTTGCGCTGCAGGGCCGCTTCCACGGTGGCCTGCCCGATGGCGTGGCCGGGCGCGGTGGCCGCCGCTGCCGCTTCCAGCGTGTTGTATGCCGCGCGTGCGTCGCCGTTGGCCAGAATGGCAATCTGCTCCAGCAGGCCGGGCGAGGCGCTCAATTCCAGGTGGCCCAGACCGCGCGTGCGATCTTCCAGTGCAACGCTCAGCAGGCGCACCACCTCCGGCACAGTCAACGCGCGCAGGGCGAAGACTTTCGAACGTGAGAGCAGCGCCGCATTCACCTCGAAGGATGGGTTTTCGGTGGTGGCTCCGATGAGGATGATGTCGCCGCGCTCGACGTATGGGAGGAAGGCGTCCTGCTGTGCTTTATTGAAGCGGTGAATCTCATCGATGAACAGGATGGTGCGACGGCCCAGGCGGCGGAATCGTTCGGCATCCGCCATGACGGCCTTGATTTCCTTGATACCGCTCAGCACGGCGCTGAAGGGCAAAAACTCCGATTTCGACAGCTTGGCGATGATGTGCGCAAGCGTTGTTTTGCCGACGCCCGGCGGCCCCCAGAGGATCACTGAGGTCATGCGGTCCTGCTCAATCTGGCGGCGCAGGGGCTTGCCCGCGCCCAGGACATGCTCCTGGCCGACGTAATCGTCAAGTGTCCGCGGACGCATGCGCTCGGCTAAGGGACGCGTTCTGTCCTCAGCCGCGGGGAGCGGGGATGAATCGAAGAGGCTCATGCGCGCCGCTGCCGGTCAGCCTCATAAAGGAAGATGGCGCCCGCGATGCTGGCGTTCAACGATTCTACATGAGCCGTTGCGATGCTCAAACATATGGCGCCGGATTGAAATTCCGGCCCCACGCCGCGCCCTTCATTGCCGATGACGAACGCGCACGGGATGCGGAAATCCGCCAGATGCATGGGCTGCGAATCGGCGCCAGCCAGGCCCGCATAGATGGTGAGCCGATTTTGCTGCAGCGCGGCGCGAGCCAGGGCCGGCTCCACCGAAGCCACATAAGGAATGCGGAACAACGAACCCGCCGATGCGCGCAGCGTTTTCGGGTGATGCGGGCTGGCCGAACCTTTCACGAAAAGAACTCCGGTGGCCCCGAACGCTTCGGCGGCGCGTACCAGGGTGCCGCTGTTTCCGGGGTCCTGCACGGCGTCCAATACCAATACTAAAGAGCGCTCATTGAACAGCTTCTCAATAGGCCAGATTCGCGGCTCAATCAGCGCGATGGCGCCTTGCGAAGTCTTGGTGCCCGCCACCGATTCGAACACTTGGTCGGGCAACAGGGCAACCTTGGTGGAAGGCCTGCGTTCGAGCGCTTCTTCCAACGTTTCGCGCATGCTTTCTGCGGCAATCACTGTAGAAATACGCAGGCGGCCGCGAACCGCTTCGCGCAATAAATGAAGCGATTCTGCCACCCATTCGCCGGAGCCGGTGAGCGTGCCTTTGGCGATGGCCTTGCGCACGTCTTTAAGTAACGGGTTGGACGGGCTCGAAATGGAATGGAAGACGGGCAGCGGATTCCCCTACAATGTTGACATCAGAATACCGCAGCGCACCTTCATTCCCTGGTTTCTAGCCTCGGTGCCCTTGCTGTTGTTGGGCGTGTACCTTGTCTCGCTTTCGCTTCGCATCAGTAAGGAATCCACTGTAGATGAGGCGCGCAATTCAGACTTGATCATTGTGATGGGCGCGGCGGAATATCGCGGCCGCCCGTCGCCGGTTTTGCGCGCGCGGCTGGACCATGCCGTGATGCTCTGGAAGCAGCACAAAGCTCCTTACATTTTGACCACGGGCGGCGCCGGCGGTGACCCGACGTTTACAGAGGCCGAGGTGGGCCGCAGTTATCTGATGGACCGCGGCATTCCCGCAACTGCCATTCTGACGGAGAAAGGCGGCTCCACCACTATGCAATCCATCACGGCGGCAGCGGAAATTATGAATCGGCTGCAGCTGACCACCTGCATTCTGGTGAGCGATGGCTATCACATCTTCCGGGCGAAACGGATGTTGCAGTATCGCGGAATTAAGGTGTACGGGTCGCCCCGGGAACCCGGCGTGACAAAGGCCAAGCGGCCCTGGCTGACCTATTTCCGGCAAGCTGTGGCGTTCGCTCTCTGGAAAGCGGGTGTGACCATCTAGGGTACGTTTTATTACAGAGAAAATATTCAATTAGTACTAGCCTTATACCTTGGTTACTGGATTGCGGGGCGTGAGATACGCTTTGAGAAACATGTATCGCCAGTGACTTTGAGGTACAGGAGACAGGAAATGAATCAGGTAGCTACATTAGACGCGCGGGCCAGGTCCCGCAGAAATTTCTTTGCCGGCGCGGGAGCTGTGCTGGCGACGGCGGGCATTGTCGGGAAACTGGAAGCTCAAACCACAGGCAATCCGGATGTGGATATTTTGAATTTTGCCCTTCGCCTGGAGCGTCTGGAAGCATCGTTTTATCAGCAGGGATTGCAGCGTTTTTCAGCAGCGGATTTTGCGAATGCCACATTCGCGCGAACTTTCAGCGCGGCTCAAGTCACGAGCGCGTACACCTATTTTCAAACCATCGCTTCGCATGAAATGACTCACGTGATGCAGATTTCGGCCACCATTCAGCAGTTGGGCGGAACGCTTGCGCCGGCCGATTGCTATGGCTTTCAACCCTTCGGCGGCGACCTGCAGACCTTTCGCACCGTAGACAGCTTCATCGCCACGGCGGCCGTTCTGGAAAACACCGGCGTGATGGCGTATGACGGTGCCATTGCTTCCATCACGGCGCCGAACCTGCGAACGGTGGCCGCGACTGTGGCAACCGTGGAAGCGCGTCACGCCGCTTATCTGAATCTGCTCAACGGTCAGAGCCCCTTCCCGAACGCGTTCGATCCCATCGCGACGGCAAACGATATTCTGACGGCGGCTTCGAAGTTCCTGGCATCGTGCGCGGTGTTCCCGCCGAATGCGATTGCCGGCCCGCTTGGCCCCACCCCCGGTTCCTTTGTCACCACTTCGCAGAAGACGGGCTTCCCCCTGGACGCCACGCTTTCCACCACCGCCGATGGCTCTCCGATTGTGTCTTACCTTTGGGAAACGGTGCTGGGCTCGAACGCGACTGTACAGAATCCGCTGAATCCGCGGCCCACGGTAACGTTTAATGGCGGCCCTGGCATCTATGCGTTCTCACTGATGGTTACGGACCGATACGGGAACAATTCCAACGCGTTCGTCAAAGTGAATTACACGGGCGTATAAGCTGTTGTTTTGCAGTCAAGCGGCGGCGGGCTTTTCAGTGCCTGGCCGCCGCTTTATAGTTTCAGAAGCTCACGCAAGCGTTTGGTTTGCACTCTGCTTACCGGTATTTCCGCAGCCTTCTTATCGCTCATTTTGATCTGATAGCCGGCGTTGAACCAGGGCACCACTTCGCGAATCTGATTGATGTTTACCAGGTAAGAGCGGTGAGTTCGCCAAAAGACCGCCGGGTCTAAGTTCGCCTGCAACTCATCCAGAGTTTTGTAATTCGATTGCCCCTCCACCTGTTGCGCCACCAGGCTGATGATGCCGCCATCGATAGTGGCGTAAATTAAATCTGCCGCATCCACAATAATGTTGCGCGGCCCACTGCGGATCACCAGTTTCGGGTGGGGAGCGGGTGCCTCTGGCGATATGGCGTTGCCGTTCGCGCGTTCCTGAACCTGCTGCGATTGCTTTTCCTGCACATAGCGCTGAGCGCGCTCAATAGTCGCCGCAAGGCGCAGCTTATCCACCGGTTTCAGGACGTAATCGAGAGCTTCCAATTGGAACGCTTCCACGGCATATTGTTCGAAAGCGGTTGAAAAGATGAAATAGGGAAGCTCTTCCGTTTCGCGGTCACGCAGCTTGCGCACCACGCCAAGACCGTCCAGGCCAGGCATCTGCACGTCCAAAAACGCGATATCGGGATTGAAGCGCTCAATCAAGCTCAGCGCTTCCAGACCGTTCCGCCCTACGGCGAGCAATTCGACGTCAGGGAAGTCTTTGAGGAGAAACGTCAGTTCGCCAGAGGCAAGCGGCTCATCGTCGACGATAATCGCGCTCAAAGTAGGCGTCGCGCGTTCACGCATCGAGTTGTTATGATAGCAAATTGCCGCGACACGGCTAAGGGCGCCATAGGTAATGGAGAGCCCGGCTGGAAAGCGGCTTCGCAATACGAAGGAGCACCTACACGGTTGGCAGAAAACGAGAACAGAACGATCGCGCCCGCGGAAGGCAAACTGGGAATCCTGATTCCCGGGATGGGCGCGGTCTCTACAACGCTGATTGCCGGCGTGGAAGCCATCAAGCGTGGGCTCTCCGCACCCATAGGCAGCGTTACTCAGATGTCGGCCATCCGGCTGGGCAAGCGTACAGACAATAACTCGCCCAAGATCAAAGATTTTGTGCCGCTAGCGACTCTGGACGACCTTGCTTTTGGTTGCTGGGATATTTTCCCGGACAACTGTTACGAGGCCGCGATGAACGCGGGCGTCCTAGATAAGACGACCCTGGCCACTTTACGCGAACCGCTGGAAGCCATCGAGCCTATGCCGGCCGTCTTCGACAAGGAGTACGTCAAGCGGATCGACGGCCCGAATAAGAAGGCCGCAGGTTCAAAGCGCGATCATGCCGAGATGTTGATGGACGACATGCGCCAGTTTCAGGAGCGCACAGGCGCCACACGGCTGGCCATGATCTGGTGCGGATCGACAGAGGTGTTCCATACCCCGGCCGCCGTCCACGCGACGGTGAAAGATTTCGAAGCGGGCCTGCTGAATAACGATCCCGAAATTTCGCCCAGCCAGATTTACGCTTACGCAGCTTTAAAAATGGGTGTGCCTTACGCCAATGGCGCGCCGCATCTAACGGTGGATACGCCGGCGCTGATGCAACTGGCGCGGGAACGGCAAGTGCCCATCTGCGGGAAAGATTTCAAGACCGGCCAAACCTTGATCAAGACCATCCTCGCGCCGGGTCTGAAGAGCCGCATGCTGGGCATGTCCGGCTGGTTTTCGACGAACATTCTGGGCAATCGCGATGGCGAAGTATTAGACGACCCCGGTTCTTTCAAGAGTAAGGAAGAGAGCAAACTTTCGGCGCTTGAATTTATTCTGCAGCCGGAACTCTATCCAGAACTTTATAAGGATCTGTATCATAAGGTCCGCATCAACTATTACCCGCCGCGTGGCGACGCCAAGGAAGGTTGGGATAACATCGATATCTTCGGTTGGATGGGTTACCCCATGCAGATCAAGGTCGATTTTCTCTGCCGGGATTCTATTCTGGCAGCGCCGCTGGTGCTGGACCTGGTGCTGTTTATGGATCTGGCGAAACGCGCCGGCATGCATGGAGTGCAGGAATGGTTATCTTTCTATTTCAAAGCGCCCATGACCGCGCCGGGGCTCTATCCCGAACATGACCTTTTTATTCAGTTGATGAAGCTGAAGAATACGCTGCGTTGGATGAAAGGCGAACAGTTGATTACCCATCTGGGAATGGAATACTACGATTAGTGCCGGGCGGCGAACGATAAGATGAGAGTCCTGGTAATTGGCGGAACCGCGTTTATTGGCCGGCTGCTGGTCGCGGAATTGGTAAAAGCCGGTCACGATGTGACAATTTTGCATCGTAAGCCGAAACACGCCTTCGGCAAGAAAGTGGATAACATCCAGGCCGATCGAAACGACGTCTCCGCCATGAAGCAGGCCGTTGAAGGCCGCAGGTTCGAGGTGGTGTTCGACAACGCTTACGATTGGGAGCGCGGCACTAACGTGCAGGCTATTGAAGGCACCGTGCATTCGCTGGGTGACCGGCTGACCCGCTATATCTATATGTCTTCGATCGCCGCTTACGGCGACGGCTTGAACCATTACGAAGACGATCCGCTGGCTCCTGACGATGCGCAGGATAACTACGTTCGCAATAAAGCCATGACTGAGCGTATGCTGTTCCGCCTGCACCAGCGCACCAATTTTCCCGTAGTCACCTTCCGGCCCCCATTCATCTACGGTCCGGAGAATCCGTTTTATCGCGAAGCGTTTTTCTGGGACCGCATGCGCGTGGGCCGCTCGCTGATTCTGCCCGGCGATGGCGGGCGCCTGATGCAGTTTGTGTACATCAAGGATCTGGTCACTGCCATGATGAAAGCGATGACGGACCCGGGGGCGCTGGGCGAAAGTTTCAACATCGGCATGGAGCGCCCCATCACGCAAATGGAGTTACTGCAAGCCTTCGCGAAAGCGGCCAAGAAGAAACTTTCTTTCGTCAAGGTGCCGCGCGACCGCATCATCGAAGCCGGCGGCAACCCCATGGGCGACCCCGCATACTTCGGCGTGTACTTCGACGTGCCGCCCATTACCGAAGCCATGGGCAAGCTGAAGCGTGTGCTGAAGCTGGTGCCGACGCCTTTCGATACAGGCCTTCGCGAAACTTATCTGTGGTACCAGCGCCAGCGAAAGCCGGCGAAACTGAACACCGATTTCGAAGACAAGCTGATTGAGATTGCCGCGAACTTAGTGCCGATTCCCGCCGATATTTAGCGGCTTACGCGCGGGGAACAAGAACTGCAGCACCTGCCCCATGCGCGCCGCCCATGCCGTTTCGGTATGGCCCGCGCCCGGGTATTCCCAATGCTGCAAATCGCGGCCTTCCACCCAGCCTTTTCGTTCCAGCAAATCGCGCATCTGGCGCGCATCCTGAACACAGAGGTCCCCTTCGTCAAGGCCCATATCCAGCCAGATGCGTAACGTCATTTTCTGAGGCAGCGCTGCCACGCGCGCAAGCATCAGTTGCTTATCCCACCACAGCGCGGGGCTCATCACGGCCAGCTTGCCGAATACTTCGGGATGGCTTAAACCCATTTCCAGAGTAACCAGGCCGCCCAGCGAAGAACCGCCAAGGCCAGTGTTTTCAGGACCGTTGCGCGTGCGAAACCGGCGGTCGATCATGGGCTTGATCTCATGCCGGATCAGCGCGCTATAAAGATGGCTCTGGCCGCCTCGCGCATGGCCGGCATCCACGGTTGGCGTATATTCATCGATGCGGCGCGGGCCCGTGTTATAAATGCCCACCACGATCAACGGCTCAATCGCGCCCGCCGCGATCAGCGCTTCCGCGGTTTCATCTACTTGCCACTCATCGCCCTGAAAAGAAGTGGCGCTATCGAACACGTTCTGACCGTCATGCAGATAGAGCACGGGGTAGCGGCGTATCCGCTTGCGGCGGTAGCCAGGCGGAAGGTACACGGCGATGTCACGCGCACCGGGTAGATAGCGGCTTTCAAACTTCTCGATAAATTCAAAATCGCCGGTTAGGGTGTGGTGCTCGCCGCTCACGATCACGTCACTTGGCATCGCGCCAGTTGGCGCCGATTCCGACATCGGCCACAAGCGGCACGCGCAGCAGGTGAACATGTTCCATCTCATGCTTCACCATCGCGCCTATTTCCTCCGCCTCTTCCGGCGGACCTTCCAGAACCAATTCATCATGAACCTGCAGCATCATGCGGGTCTTCTTATCGCGAAGGCGATGGTCGATGCGGATCATGGCGAGCTTGATCAAATCCGCGGCCGTGCCTTGCAGCGGCGAATTGACGGCGGTGCGTTCCGCGAAGCCGCGCGCATTCGGGTTGCGGCTATTCATATCCGGGATGGGCCGTTCGCGCCCGAACAGCGTCTTGGTGACGCCAGTCTTCCGCACTGCTGCGATGGTGTCGTCGATGAACGCGCGCACGCCCTTGTAGCGATCGAAATAATTGAAGATGTAAGTTTCCGCTTCCTTGCGCGAGATGCCCAACTGCGCCGCGAGACCGAAAGGACTGATGCCGTAAACGATGCCGAAGTTCACTGCTTTGGCATTGTTGCGCTCTTCCTTGGTGATCATCATGGGAGGCACGCCCATCACTTCCGCCGCCGTGCGCGTGTGAATGTCCTCGCCCGCGCGGAAGGCTTCCACTAAGACCGGGTCATCGGAGAAATGCGCCATCAACCGCAGCTCAATCTGCGAATAATCCGCCACCAGCATCACCCAGCCATCGCGCGGAATGAAGGCGGCGCGAATCTCACGGCTGAGTTCGGTCTTGATGGGGATGTTTTGAAGATTCGGATTCGAAGAGGAGAGCCGCCCGGTCGCCGCGCCGCTCTGATTGAAGCTGGTGTGGATGCGACCCGTGGCCGGGTCGATCAGCGCCGGAAGCGCGTCTACGTAAGTACCTTTCAGCTTGGTGAGCTGACGGTATTCCAGAACCTTGCGCGCAATGGGGTAATCCGCGGCCAGTCCTTCAAGAATGTCGGCGGCTGTGGAGACCGTCTTCCCCTTGCCGTATTTCACCGGCGAGGGCAGCCCCATCTTTTCGAACAAAACCTTGCCCAATTGTTGCGGAGAGGCGATGTTGAATTCGCAATCCGCAAGCTCACAAATTTCTTTCGTGAGGCGCGCGATGCCCGTTTCCATCAGGCCGGAAAGCCGCAATAGTTCTGTGGCATCCACGCGAATGCCTTCCAGCTCCATGCGCGCCAGCACGCCCGCCAGCGGCAGATCGATCTCGTCGTACACTTTGCGCAGATCGCGCGCCGTCACCTGGTTGCCCAACATTTCATTCAGGTCCAGCAGTTGCAGCGCTTGCCCCGCGGGCGTGGGATCCAGCTTCAGATCAAGCCTCCGCTGCACCATCTGATCGAGCGCGCAGGCCGATGGATCGGAACTCAGCAGAAATTCATACAGCGACACGTCATGCACAAACCCGGCGGGCGCCATGTCCATCTTCGCCAGCGTGAGCAGATGGCCTTTCGCATCAGCCACAATTTTCGGGCGGCCGCTATCTTCAATCAGGCGGCACAGAAGAGCCGCTTTGCCGGAACGCGCGTCGCCGGGCTGCCAGGCAATTCCGGCTTCCGTATCGCCCGAAGCCATCACGCCCAACGCAAGCGCCACGGGTGCGCCATCGGGAATGTCGCGCAGCCACTCCTGATCGAACGGGCCCACAGTGCGTTCGCGGCTGTCTTCGGCGGGGCCCAATTCTTTCAGCAGGCTGTGGAATTCCAGCTCTTTGTAAATCGTTTTAAGCGCCGTTACATCCGGCTCGCGCACTTCCAGATCCGCAAAGCTGAACTCAATCGGCACATTGGTTTCAATCTTCGCCAGGCGCTTGCTCATCAGCACGCGGTCGCGATTGTTTTCGAGGCTCTCGCGGTACATCTTGCGCGTTACTTCGGAGGCTCTGTCCAAAGCAGCTTCGACAGACCCGAACTGCTCGATCAGATCGCGCGCGCCCTTTTCGCCAATGCCCGGCGCACCGGGAATGTTATCGATGGCGTCGCCCTTCAGCGCCAGCAAATCCGCCACCTGATGCGCCTCTACACCCATGAACTCTTTCACTTTCGCGCGGTCGTACCAGGTGTCGTCCTTCGCCGGGTTCAGCATCACCACCTGATCGTTCACCAGTTGCAGCATGTCCTTGTCGCTCGAAACGATGACCACGTCGTAACCTGCTTCGGCGGCGCGGCAGGACATGGTGCCGATCACATCGTCCGCTTCAAAGCCCGCAAACTGCAGAATGGGAATGTGCATGGCTTCCAGCAGCTTGCGCACCCACGGAATTTGCTCGCTCAGATCACCGGGCATTTCCGTCCGGTTGGCTTTGTACTCTGCGTAATCCTGCTCGCGCAGCGTCGGGCCGATGCTCTCGAACACCGCCGCCATATACACCGGCTGAAAACTCTTCGCCAGCTTTCGGAGCATATTATTGAAGATAAATACTGCCTCCGTGGAAAGGCCGGTGGCTGTTCTCATGGGCGGCAAATTCATGCGCGCGCGTGCGTGGTAAGCCCGGAAAATAAAGCCGTAACTATCGATGAGGAAGAGACGGGGAGCGAGCACTTCCTTCGATGATAAAACATCTGAATCCAGACCTGCGTTCGCGAAAGCCACATACGGCGGCTCGAAAGTGTGGCTAAAATACCACGCTCTTTCGTACTAGTTGCTTTAGAATCAAAGATTTACAAATCGGTTTACGAATTGCAACTAAGGTAAGACATGCGGAGCCCATTTGAAGTTTGAAACAACGATCCAACGCCCGGTGGAAACCTCCGGCGTAGGTTTACACAGTGGCGTTCCGGTAAAAATCCGGGTCACGCCAGCCCCCGTTTCCACCGGCCTGGTCTTCCTCCGTACCGATCTCGATAACTTCCCCATCCCCGCTCTTTGGAAACACGTCGCGCGCGTAAGCTACGCCACCAGCCTGATGCGCCAGGGCGTGCTCATCTCCACCACGGAACATTTGCTGAGCACATTTTATAGCCTGGGAATCGACAATGCCTACATTGAGATCGACAACCTGGAAGTGCCCATTCTGGATGGCAGCGGCCAGCCTTTCGTGGAGCTGATTCGCGAAGCGGGCATGCGGCAGTACCGCCGTAAGCGACGCTACCTGCGCGTGACGCGTCCGGTTTCGATTGAAGATCGCGGCAAGCGCATTTCCATCATTCCCGACGATTCCTTCCGCCTCACCTGCGACGTTCAGTTCAATCACCCTCTGGTGGGAAAACAGGCGCTCGAAATGGAAGTGACGCCGGAGCGCTACGCCGAACAGATCGCGCCGGCACGCACCTTCGGCTTCGAATATGAGCTGGACGCCATGCGCAACATGGGCCTGATTCGCGGCGCCACGCTTGACAACGCGGTATGCTTCGACCGGACAACGGTTCTGAACGCAGGCGGCCTCAGGTTTCGCGATGAATGCTGCCGGCACAAGGCGTTGGACCTGATCGGCGACCTGGCGCTTCTAGGCAAGCCGCTGCTAGGCCACGTGATTGCCGAACGCGCCGGGCACGCCATGCATGCCGCTTTAGTAACGAAGATTATGTCCGATCCGTCGCTGTATGAAATTCTCTCGTTCGACCAGTTGGCAAGCCGTGTAACCCACGCGCTGGTCTCCTAAGCGATGGCGGTCAAGAAGCGGAAATTCAGCGCGACAAAAGAAGTGCGCAAGCTGGCGCGCGAACGCGTGGGCCCGGTGCCTGCCGAACGCGTGATCAAGCCTAAGACGGGCCGCAAGCCGAAGCACAAGAAGCTGAGCGCAGACACGGCTGAGAGCGAAGGCCAGTAAGCGCCCCATCCCAGTTCATGATCAGTCCCTCGCGGGAGCTTGCCTTCCGCATCCTACTTGAAGTAGAAACAGGCGCGTTTGCGGCGGACCTGTTGGCCGTTCGCTCGGCGCCGCTCGATTCACGCGACGCGGGCCTTGCGGCGACTATCGCGCTCGGTTCGCTTCGCTATCGTTCACAGCTCGATGTGTTGATTCGGCAGTTGACCGGCAAGCCTGTAAAGAAGCTCGACCCCGAGGTCCGCGAGGCGCTGCGCATGGGTCTGTATCAGGTGCGCTATCTGGACAGGGTACCGGCCCACGCCGCCGTGAGCGAAAGTGTGGAGCTGGTGAAGAAGAGCGGCAAGCGCTCCGCCGCTGGGCTGGTGAACGCCGTGCTGCGGAAGGCATCCGCGCTGGAGGCTTGCTGGCCTGACCGGCAGACCGTGCTCTCCTGCCCCGAATGGCTGCTGGCGCGATGGAGTAAGGCGTTCGGCGAAGCGGCTGCCGGGGCAATTGCGGCCGCTGCGCTCGAAACGCCGAAGCGTTATGCACGCATCCCCGACGGCGTTTCCGTGCCGGAGGGAGCCATCGAAACCGAAGTGCCAGGCTGCTTTGAAATAGCGCAGGGCGCGGTGCTGCCGGCCGGCGCCATCTGGCAGGATATCGGTTCGCAATCCATCGTGCCGCTGCTTGGCGTGGAAGCGTCGCACCGCGTGCTCGATGTCTGTGCCGCGCCCGGCAACAAGACTGCGCAAGCGCGCGAATCCGGTGCCTGGGTGCTGGCGTGCGACCTGAGTTCGCGCCGCTTGGAACGCGTGGCCGCGCCGAACCTGGTGCTGGATGCGCGCGTGCCCCTGCCCTTCCCCGCTATCTTCGACCGCATCTTAGTGGATGCGCCCTGCAGCGGCACCGGCACCTTGGCCCACAACCCGGAAATTAAGTGGCGGCTCACGGAGGCCGACATCGCGCGCCATGCCGAACGCCAGCGCGCCATCCTGCGCCACGCACTGGACGCGCTCAAGCCGGGCGGCCTACTGGTTTACTCTACGTGCTCAATGGAGCCTGAAGAGAACGAGCATGTGGTGGAAGCAGTCGCGCCTGAACGCGTGCTGCGAACCGTGCGGCGCATGCCGGGCCGCGATTCGGGCGATGGCTTCTTCATGTAGAAAAGGATGGTGCCCGCAATCAATTCTTCCGCGCTCTACTCTGGCCGGATACGGCGTGTTAACTCTAATTGATGTCGTAACCTGCAGTTATTAAAGAGCTAGGCTTTGAGATTCAACTTACAAACCCGTCCATTGAGTTCTGAAGAAGTTGTAAATGGCACAAATCGTTCCCTCCATCGCTGTCGGCGGATTTTAAGGACAGACGCCCGGCTTGCGGAAGAAATCGCGCGGGTGGAACAAGCCGGCATCTCCATCCTGCACGTCGATATCATGGACGGCCACTTCGTTCCCAACCTCACGCTTGGTCCACCCGTAGTGAAGAGTATCCGCAAAGTTACCAAGGCAACGCTCGATCTTCATTGCATGATTGAGAATCCAGATGTCTACGCGCCGCTGTTCATCGAAGCGGGAGCGGATCAGATTTCCGTCCATCAGGAAGCTTGTACACATCTGGACCGGACCCTGCGTCTGATTCAGCAGCATGGGGCCAAGGCCGGCGTCGTAATCAATCCGGCAACCCCGGTAGGCACGCTCGAAGACGTTCTGGACTTCGTCGATTACGTGCTGGTGATGAGCGTGAACCCCGGTTTCGGCGGCCAGGAATTTATCCCGAATTCGCTGAACAAGATTCGCGCGCTGTCGCGTATTCGCCAGGAGCGGCGGCTTCGTTTCGCCATTGAAATAGATGGCGGCGTTTCGAAGGATAATGTACGGGAGATTGTCTCGGCCGGCTGCGATTGGCTGGTCGCCGGGTCCGCCGTATTTCATAGTGCCGATCCGGCCCGCACAGTGACGGAAATGCAACAGCTGGCCGATACCGCCAGTGCGATTCATGCGTAAACTTTGACGCCTCAACGAACGGCTTTCGATCTGCCCAAAGATCGCTTCACACTCATGCCCTCTTTCACAAATTTTTCCCGTTGCCTGGCCATGACGCTTCTGGCGCTCACGGTTACCTCCTGCAGCTTTCACAAGAAGAAGTACGAAAATCCGATCACGAAAGATACGCTGCAGCCGGACAAGGTACTCTTCGACCGCGCGATCGGCGATGTGGAGCGAGGGCGCTATGAAGTGGCGCGCCTGACGCTGAACACGCTTATCAATACTTACGATACGAGTGAGTATCTGGCCAAGGCCAAGCTTGCCATTGCCGATAGCTGGTATCGCGAAGGCGGCGCGCATGGCCTGGCGCAGGCCGAAGCCGAATACAAAGATTTCATCCTGTTCTATCCGAACATGGAAGAGGCCGCCGAATCGCAATGGAAGGTTTGCCAGATCCATTACAAACAGATGGAGAAGGTGGATCGCGATTCCGCCCAGGCCATTCGCGCGGAAGACGAGTGCAAAGCGCTGGTGGTTCAGTTTCCGAACAGCAAGTATGTTCCGCAGGCCCAGCAGATGTTGCGCAACACGCAGGAAGTGCTGGCGCATAAGGAATATCTGACGGGCGCTTTTTATCATGCCAAGGGCGCATTCCCGGCAGCGGCGAATCGCTTGAACTTTGTGGCCGATCAGTACCCGCTTTACAGCGGCGCTTCGGAATCGCTCTGGCAGGCCGCGGACGCTTTCTCGCGCATGGGTGACCGTTTCGAAAATCAGGCGGCAGACAATTACACGCGCATCGTAAAAGATTACCCGCTGAGCGATCATGCGGATGAAGCGAAAGAGAAGCTGACCGCCATGAAGCGCCCAGTGCCCCCTGCTGACCCCGCCGCCGTCGCGCGCATGAAGTATGAACAGGAGAATTTCCGCAAGAACACGATGCTGCACAACAGCATGACCATCTTCCGCCGCGGTCCGGAAACGAACACTGCCGCGAAGAGTGGCGCGCCCGCCATGCAGGCTATGCGGCCGCCGACGCCGGTGAGCGTTCCGAACGTGGCGCCGGTCGGTTCAGGCGGAGCGACGGGCGGAGCGACGTCGTCCGACGTGACGGCTGGCGTTCAGACCAACACTTCCGATATCGATTCAAAGCCCGATGCGCGCCAGAACCCTGGTACTGCTGCGGCCACGACCGATGGCACGGCGCAGCCTGGCGCCACAGCCCCCGCAGCCGAGGGCGCGACTCAGGCGCCGCTGCCCACGAACCGGCCCAACGTGACCGGCAAGCCGAAGAAGAAGAGCAAGAAGCAGCTCAAGCAGGAACAGGCTGCCGCCGCGGCCGGTGCGACGCAGAAGCCTCCCGCCGCGCAATGAGCCGGCCCGTCGCGCTGCTTGCTGACGATAGCCCGCACTCGCAAAGAATGGGCGAGCGCATTTTGCGCGAAGAAGGGTGGGATGTGGTTACGGTGTCCGATGGCGATACCGCTCTGCTTCGCTTGAAAGACACCGCGCCCGCGCTGGTGATCGCCGATATCTCCATGCCCGGCGCGACCGGGTACGAGATCTGCCGCTATCTGAAAGCCGCGCCCGAACACAGCAAAACGCGTGTGATTTTAACCGCCGGCGCGGTGGAACAATTCGACGATTCGCAAGTGACCGCATGCGGCGCCGATGGCACTTTGAAGAAGCCCTTCGAGGCAAGCCTGCTGCTGCAACACGCCGCGCAGGCGAAGCTAAACGCGCCGCCCAGCAGTGCAACAGCCCCGCCAGCCACGCGCCCCGGCCGCGGCGTTGTGGTGCTTGACCCCGAGCAGGTTCGCGCCGCCGTGGTGCTGGCGCTCGATCAGGTGCTGCCCGCGCTGACGGACACGATTACCGAAAAGGTTCTGCTTTCGCTTAACCTGAAGCCATATGCCCGATAACAGTTTCGACGTCGTTTCCGAGCTTGAAATGCCGGAAGTGCTCAACGCCGTCCAACAGGCGCAGAAAGAACTGATCACCCGCTACGATCTGAAAGATTCGAAGTCTTCGATTGAGTTGAACGAGAAAGATAAGAAGCTGGTGCTTGCCAGTGCCGACGATTACAAGCTGAAAGCGGTCATAGAAATTCTGGAAGGCAAGCTGGTGAAACGCAAGGTGTCGCTGAAAGGCCTGACCTACGGTCCGCTCATTCCTTCGGCCGGCTCGTCGGTCAAGCAGGAGGTCACGCTGCAATCCGGCGTACCTTCCGAAAAGGCGCGCGACATCGTAAAGGCTTTGAAAGAGAGCAAGCTGAAAATACAGGCCGCCATCAATGGGGATCTAATTCGCGTAAGCGGCAAAGATCGCGATACGCTGCAGCAGGCCATCGCCTTTCTGCGCTCGAAAGATTTCGGGATCGATCTGCAGTTCATCAACTTCCGCACCAATTAGAGCGTCGTGGCAAGGCGTATTGAAGCTCACACGCTTGAAGGGCCGGCGGGCGCTTTGGAGGCACTGCTGGAAGAGCCGGAAGCGGCCGAACCGCGCGAAGCGATTCTGGTCTGCCACCCTCATCCCGCGCATGGCGGCACCATGCATAACAAGGTGGTATACCGTCTGGCCCGCGGCCTGCGACGCTCCGGCGCCGTGGTGCTGCGCTTCAACTTTCGCGGCGTGGGCCGCAGCGAAGGCGCCTATGACCAGGCCGTGGGCGAACTGGAAGACGCGCGCGCCGCGCTGCACTGGCTTCGTGAGCGTTACCCTGCCCTACCCTATTCGCTAGCCGGATTTTCGTTCGGCTCACGCATCGTTCTGCGCCTGGGCTGCGCTCATCGGGACGCTTCCCGCCTGATTGCTGTGGGCTTTCCGACGTGGCGCGAAGACAACACGTATCTATCGGCTTGCCGGGTGCCGAAGACATTCGTACAAAGCACTCAGGATGAGTTCGGCCCCAGCGAAGCGCTCAACTTGTTGTATGAAAATTTCGCCGAACCGAAGCGTTTGATCTACGTCCCCGCTGAAGATCACTTCTTCAAAGGCGCGCTGCAGGAACTGGAAGACTTAATCGCGGGTCTCTAAACATTACCCAAAGACGCGCTTGAAGATGGCGCCCACATGCCGTAATTGCCGCTCCAAAGAGAACGCCTGGGCAATCTGATCCAGCGTCAAATACCGCGCAATTTCCGGATCGGCTTCAATACGCGGCCGGAATTCAGATTCTGTTTCGAAGGCTTCCATGGCGTGGCGCTGCACGGCGGCATAGGCGTCTTCGCGCAACATGCCCGCCGCTGCTAGATCGAGCAATAACTGTCCTGAAAACACCAGCCCCTTGGTCAGCTGCAGGTTGCGCATCATGCGCTCCGGATACACCATCAGCGTGTCGATCAAGCGCGTGGTTTTCGCCAGCAGGTAATCGGTGAGGATGGTGGAATCGGGAAACACAATTCGCTCGGTGGAAGAGTGTGAAATGTCGCGCTCATGCCATAGCGCGACGTCTTCAAAACCTGCTGTGGCGTTAGCGCGCACCACACGCGCCAGGCCGCAGATTTGTTCACAGGTGATAGGGTTGCGCTTGTGCGGCATGGCGGAGCTGCCCTTCTGCCCTTTCGAAAAGAACTCCTCCGCCTCACGCACTTCGGTGCGCTGCAGATGCCGAATCTCGAGCGCGATCTTTTCAAGGCTCGCCGTAATCACCGCCAGCACCGCCAGGTAATGCGCATGGCGATCGCGCTGAATCACCTGCGAAGCTACGGGCGCCGGCCGCAGATCCAACTTGCGGCAGATCGCCTCTTCCACTTCGGGGCCGATATGCGCGAACGTGCCCACCGCGCCCGAAACCTTGCCCACACGCAGATCTTCGGCGGCCGCCCGCAGCCGACTCAGATTCCGCCCGGCTTCCTCATACCAAATGGCCAGCTTCAAGCCGAACGTGACCGGCTCCGCATGAACGCCATGCGTGCGACCGATCTGTACAGTGTGTTGAAACTCAAACGCACGACGCTTCAGCACCTCACGCAGTTCGGTCAAATCCTGCTCTAAGATGCGCGAAGCTTCGCGAATCTGCAGAGCCTGCGCGGTATCGACGACGTCGGTCGAAGTCAGGCCATAGTGCAGCCAGCGCGAAGATTCCGCAACACCCGCAGCCGCCATCGTCTCCGCCACCGACGTGGTAAAGGCAATCACATCGTGCTTCACACGCGCTTCGATTTCCGTAATTCGTTCCACCGAAAAGCCGGCACGCGCGCGCAATTCGCGAGCCGCTTCCGCCGGCACCAGCCCCAACTCAGCCAGCGATTCAGTCGCGGCCAGCTCCACTTCCAGCCACTTTTCGTATTTCGCCCGCTCCTGCCAAACACGCCCCATCTCAGGGCGCGTATACCGTTCAATCACGCGCGGCCCAATCCGGTCAAAACTGAAAGACCTCAGTCTGGCGCATCTGTTCGGCAATCACCAGGCGCGTCGATGCCATGCCACGCCGCTCTAACGCTTCCGCCGCGCCCATCCGCACCAGTTCCGGATGATTGTTCTGATCGCTCAAGTGCCCCAGAATCAGCGCCTGCGCGCACGAGGCAAAATCTTCCGTCAGATACTCGCACACCACCGAATTCGAAAGATGCCCATTGCGGCCCATCACGCGCTGCTTCACGCTCCAGGGATACGGCCCCACCTTCAACATTTCCAGATCGTGATTCGATTCGAGCAGCAGTACATGCACCCCGCGCAAATGAAAACGGATGGAATCCGGGATGTATCCGAGGTCTGTCGCGACTGCAATCTTGATGCCCTCCGCGCGAAAACAAAACCCGACTGGATCGCGCGCATCGTGCGGAATGGTAAAACTATCCACCTCAATATCACCCACGCGAAAACTGGACCCCGCCTGAAATGTTTCGAGCACCGGCTCGCACTCTTCCCAATCGATGGCAGGCGCGGTCAAACGCGTCAGGTACGCCGGCAGCGGTTTCTTCGCGCGCTTGCGGGCACGCAGCAAACGGCACAGGCCCGAGACATGATCGGAGTGTTCATGAGTGACGACCACTGCGTCCAGCCCATCCAGCGTTTCGCCGATTTCCGCCAGGCGCCGCGTCAGTTCCCGAACGCTCAAGCCGGCATCCACCAGAATGCGCGTGCGCTCCGTGGCCACCAGCGCGCTGTTCCCCGAACTGCCGCTTGCCAGGACGCAAAATTTCAACATCGCCGGGCCTTGTTTTTCAATCCTGTACTCCCTGAAACAATCAGGATAACTCACAAAACATACAATCCATGAAATGTTTGGAACCCGGCCCGAATTCTGAAGTCACGCTAAACTGAGATTTTCGTATTTTCGGCTGTTCCGCTTCCTATGTGGATTGTAAAACTCGCGCTCCGGCGGCCTTACACATTTGTCGTGGCGGCGCTGCTGGTATTGGTGCTCGGCATCGTCACCATTCTGCGCATGCCGGTCGATATCTTCCCTTATATCGACATCCCCGTGGTCAGCGTGATCTGGCAGTACAACGGTCTCGCGCCCGAAGAAATGGAGCGCCGCATTGTCACCGTGCATGAGCGCGCCATGACCACCACCGTGAACGATATCGAGCATATCGAATCGCAAACCCTGAACGGCGTCGCCATTATCAAAGTGTTCTTTCATCCGGGCGCGAAAGTGGAAGGCGCGGTGGCGCAGGTAACCGCCATTTCGCAAAGCATCACGCGCATTCTGCCGCCCGGCATCATTCCGCCCAACATCCTGCAATACAACGTCTCGAACGTTCCCATTTTGCAGGCCAGCTTGAGCGGTAAAGGCTTTTCCGAATCGGACCTTTACGATCTCGGTCTGAACTTTCTGCGCACGCAGCTGGCGACCGTGCAGGGCGCCTCCGTCACCACTCCCTTCGGCGGCAAGCCGCGCCAGATCATGGTCGATCTGGAACCGGAGCAGATGTTTTCAAAAGGCATCTCCGCCTCCGATGTCAGCAACGCCATCAATGCGGGCAACGTGATTCTGCCCGGTGGCAGCGTGAAGTTCGGAGAGCGCGAATACCACGTCCGCATGAACTCCAGCCCGGAGGTTGTGGAAGACCTGAACAACCTGCCCATCCGGCTCATCAAAGGCACGCCGATTTATATTCGCGATGTAGCGCAGGTGCGCGACGGCTTCGCCATCCAGAGCAACATCGTTCGCAACAACGGCGCGCGCTCCGCATTGATGACTGTGCTGCGCAACGGCAACGCCTCCACGCTCGATGTGGTGGCGCGCGTGAAGAAACAACTGCCACGCATTTTGGCCACGCTGCCGCAAGAGTTGAAAGTGCAGCTGCTGTTCGATCAATCCATCTTCGTGCGCGCCGCCATCGATGGCGTGGTGCGTGAGGCCACAATCGCAGCGTTCCTTACGGCGCTGATGATCCTCTTATTTTTGGGCAGCTGGCGTTCGACGGTGATTGTCGCCATCTCCATTCCGCTCTCCATTCTTGTTTCCATCATGGTGATGCGCCTGATGGGCCAGACGCTGAACGTGATGACCCTCGGCGGCCTCGCTCTCGCCGTCGGCATCCTGGTGGACGATGCAACGGTCGAGATTGAAAACATCCACCGCAACATGGCGCAGCGCAAACCGATCCTCGAAGCCATTCTGGACGGCGCGCAACAAATCGCGGTACCGGCCTTCGTCTCCACGCTCGCCATCTGCATTGTTTTTGTGCCCGTGGTTTTCCTGAGCGGCGCGGCGAAATCTCTGTTCACGCCACTGGCCATGGCGGTGGTGTTCGCGATGCTCGCCAGCTACCTGCTGTCGCGAACGCTGGTGCCCACCATGGCCAAATATCTGCTCGGCGCAGAAGTGCATCTGCATACCGGGCACCCGGAAACAGCTCCCGCGCGCGGCTTCTTCGGGAAGATTCATGCCGCGTTCGAACGCGGCTTCTCGTACATGCGCGAAGGCTATCGAGGCTTGCTCGAATCCGCGCTGAAACATCGCGCCATTACCATCTGCATCTTCGCGTGCTTCTCGCTCGTCTCCGTGGGACTGATGCCCTTTCTGGGCCAGGATTTCTTTCCTTCCGTGGACGCCGGTGAATTTCGGCTGCACGTTCGCGCCCCTGCCGGCACGCGCCTCGAAGAGACTGAGCGCATCTTCGGCCAGGTGGACGCGCTCATCCGCCGCACCATCCCCAAAAACGAATTGAACATGGTGCTGGACAATATCGGTCTGCCCTCAAGCGGCACTAATCTGGCGCTGATCGATGCGGCCATGATCGGGCCCGGCGATGGCGAAATTCTGGTGGCGTTGAACCCGGAACACGCGCCCACGGGCCGCTACGTCACCGAATTGCGTAAAGCGCTGCGCGATCAGTTCCCACAACTGATCTGCTTCTTCCAACCCGCCGACATCGTGAGTCAGATTCTGAATTTCGGCTTGCCCGCGCCTATCGATATTCAGATTGTGGGCCGCAGCCTGGACCAAAATTTTAAGCTGACCGAGACAATCCGTCGCGAAGTGGCGCGCATCCCCGGTGCGGTGGACGTGCATGTCCATCAAATTACTAACCTGCCTGAGATTCGCGTGAACATGGATCGCACGCGCGGCGTGCTGCTGGGCATGAGCGAGCGCGATGTGGCGCAGAACATGCTGATCTCGCTTAGCAGCAGCAGCCAGACCGCGCCCAATTTCTGGCTGAACCCGAAGAACGGCGTGAACTATGCGGTCGCGGTACAGACGCCCGAATACAAGTTCAACACCATTGAAGACCTGCAGGCCACCACGCTGAATTCCGCTTCGCAGACCGATCCGCAGATGCTCACGAATCTCTCCACCGTCCAACGCATGCGTTCGCCCGGCGTGATCAACCACCGCGACGTGCAGCCGGTCTTCGATGTCTTCGCCGGCGTGGAAGGGCGCGACCTGGGCGGCGTCTCTGACGATATCGAGCGCGCTCTTGGCGAAGCTGAAGCTCCCTCGCGGCACCTCCCTGGTGCTGCGGGGCCAGGTGGAGAGCATGAAATCGTCCTTCATCGGCCTCGCGTGGGGTCTGCTCTTTGCGATCCTGCTGGTGTACTTGCTGATGGTGGTCAACTTTCAATCCTGGCTCGATCCGCTGATCATCATGATGGCGCTGCCTGGGGCGCTCTCCGGCATCGTGTTCATGCTGTTTGCGACTCAGACAACGCTAAGCGTCCCATCCTTGATGGGCGCCATCATGAGCGTCGGCGTGGCCACCGCGAACAGCATTCTGATTGTGACTTTCGCGAATGAACAGCGCGCCATGCACAACGCTACCGCCGCGGCGCTGGAAGCCGGCTACACGCGGCTGCGGCCGGTGCTGATGACCGCGCTCGCCATGGTCATCGGTATGCTGCCCATGGCCATCGGGGTAGGCGAAGGCGGCGAACAAAATTCTCCCCTGGGCCGCGCTGTAATCGGCGGTTTGATTTTCGCTACATTTGCAACCCTATTCTTAGTGCCTGTGATTTACGCCACGTTGCGGCGCAGCGCTCCGTACCAGGAGGAAGCCATCCCGTGAACCCAACGCCCGTCACCGTCCGCAAACCACGCCGCATGCACACAGCCCTGATCGCGCTGTTTCTTTTAGGAGGGCTCATCGCGCTGATTCTGGCTGGGGTGCTGCCGCGCCTGCAGCAGCGGGCCGCGCTTGCTAGCGATACGCGCGAGCTGGATACGGGTGATCCTTCCGTGAACACCGTCGTGCTGAAAACCGCTGGGCCGATCAATGAGATCACCTTCCCCGGCAGCATGCAGGCCATCCAGGAAGCGCCGATCTATGCGCGCACCGATGGCTATCTAAAATCGCGCAAGGTGGATATTGGCGACCATGTGCGCACCGGCACTCTGCTGGCGGAAATTGAAGCGCCGGAAGTGCAGCAGCAGTTGGCTCAAGCCCGTGCGGCGCAGGCGCATGCAGTGGCTGCGGCCGCTCAAACGCGCGCTTCCCTGAAGCAGGCTCAATCGCGCATGTTGCTGGCGCAGGTAACGCTGGAGCGCTGGAAGAAGCTGGTGCAGGAAGGTGTGGTTTCAAAGCAGGATTCCGACGAAAAGCAAAGCTCCTATGACGCCTCCACTTCCGAAGTGGAAGCCTTGCGCTCTAACGTGACGGCGGCGGAAAGCGACATTATGGCGCAGCAGGCTAACGTCCGGCGCCTGGAAGAATTGCAATCTTATCAACGCGTGCTGGCGCCCTTCGATGGAACCATCACGGCGCGCAATGTCGACCCCGGCGCGCTCATCACCGCCGGCAGCAATTCCAGCAATCGCGAACTCTTCCGCATGGCGAAGACCGACCAGCTGCGCATCTTCGTGAACGTGCCCCAGGTCAACTCCGTCGCCATTCACCCTGGCGAAAAGGCCGCGATCCGCGTGGGCGAATTTCGCGGCCGCGAATTTCCGGGCACCATCGTCCGCACAGCCGATTCGCTCGACCCCAGTTCCCGCACACTGCTGACAGAGATTCACATTCCGAACGGCAAGCATGAGTTGCGGCCCGGAATGTTTGCGTCCGTGAAATTTTCGCTCACCCGAACGTCTTCGGCTGTAGTTGCACCAGCTTCGGTGTTCGTCTTTCGCGCCGACGGGCCGCGCATCGCCATCGTGAACGCGTCCGGCAAGGTACACTTCGCCAGCGTTGTGCCGGGGCGCGATTACGGAGCGACCATGGAAGTGATTTCCGGCGTGCAGCCTGGCGACCGGGCCGTTTTAAACCCCACTGACGATTTGGCCGAAGGGGCCCACGTGCGCCTGGTAGCGGACGCAAAATGAACGATTGGGCGCTGATATTAGGCGCGAGCAGCGGCTTTGGAGCGGCCACCGCGCGTGAGTTGGCCCGAGCTGGATTCCACATCGCAGGCGTCCATATGGACCGGCGCGAAACGCTGCCGCTGGCGGAGCAAACCGTTGCCGATATCCGCGCCGCCGGGCGCGAGGCCGCTTTCCACAATTGCAATGCCGCCGATGAAGCGCAGCGAAAGGGCGTTGTCGCAAGCCTCGCCGGGAAAAGCGTGCAGGTGCTGTTTCATTCGCTGGCATTCGGTTCGCTGAAGCCGATGGTGGGCGCGGATGCGGCGACGCAGCGCCAAATTGAGATGACGGCCGATGTGATGGGCCATAGCCTGATTTACTGGGCGCGCGATCTGGTGGACGCCGGGCTGATGCGCACCGGCGGCCGAATTTTCGCGATGACCAGCGAAGGCGGCACCCGCGCCATTCCCAGCTATGGACCCGTGAGCGCCGCCAAGGCAGTGCTGGAAGCGCACATCCGGCAGCTTGCCGTAGAACTGGCGCCTTTGGGCATCACCGCGAACGCGCTGCTGGCCGGCACCACCGACACGCCCGCGTTGCGCAAAATTCCCGGCCATGAGCGGCTGCTGGAATATGCATTGGCGCGCAATCCGCACCGGCGGCTGACGGTTCCCGAAGACATCGCGCGCGCCGTTGTTTCGCTCGCCACTCCGAATACGGCCTGGCTCACGGGCAACACGCTACGCGTAGACGGCGGCGAAGGGATTGCCGGTTAACGGTCCTATATGACACTCCCCGGAATACATCAGTTGGAATCGACGCCTGAGATCCTGCGGCTTCTGATGCAAGGCATCACGACGGAACAAACCCGGTGGAAGCCTGAGCCGGACCGTTGGTCCCTGGCTGAAATTCTGGAACATCTTTCGCATGTGGAAGGGCATTACTTCCGCGCTGCCGTGGATGCGCTGGTGACGCACCACGACGCCGAAATCGTGCCCTACGATCAGAACGTCTACGCCGCGCAAGGCACTTATGCCGGGCGTGAGCCTGAAGATTCATTCGATCATTTCGAAGAACAGCGGGAAGACAATATCGCTTTCCTGAACGGCCTGTCCTTACAAGCCGCGGACCGCGCGGGCAGGCATCCCGAACTGGGCGCCATCACCCTGAGTAACGTTCTGAACGAGTGGGCATTTCACGATCTGGGCCACATTCGCCAAATTGCGGAACTGGTCCGCGCCATTCGGTACTTCCACGAAATGGGGGCGTTTCAGACACAATACCGGATCCATCCCTAACGTCCGGTTCCTTACATCGGCACGTGACAAGCACTGTTGCGAGTCATGGAAAACAATATCCAAAAACTGGGCAAATTGATCGAGGATGTGAAGATTGCCATGCTTACCACCGTCGATCAGGACGGAACGTTGCGCAGCCGGCCGATGGCGACACAGAAGACCGAGTTCGATGGCACGCTCTGGTTCTTCACGCGCGCTTCGTCACCGAAAGTGGAGGAGGTGGAGCAAGCTCACAATGTCAACCTCAGTTACGCTGCCCCCGACAGCAATACCTATGTCTCCGTCACGGGCACAGCAGGTCTGGTTCGCGACCCGGCCAAAGCGAAAGAGTTGTGGAACCCGATTTTGAAAGCCTGGTTTCCCAAGGGTTTGGAAGATCCGGATCTGGCGCTGTTGCACGTCCAGGTGGAAAAAGCCGAATTTTGGGATTCGCCTTCCAGCACCATGGTGCAGCTTGCGGGCTTTGTGAAGGCTCTGGCGACCGGCAAAGCGTATCGGGCTTCGCCGGGCGAGCACGAACAGATCACGCTTTAGCGCCGGGTCACAATCACAGACCGCCAGCTGGAATTCCCGGCTGCGTCATACGCCCGAAACGTAATTGTGTTGCTCCCGACCAGCAGTGGAATCTGTGGGATGCTCCAGACCTTCGTACCCGTAGCGGTTCCTGCTCCCAAGGCTCCGTTCTGCCAGGTGACCCGTGTCACGTCCACATTGTCGGAGGCAGTCCCCGAAGCAGCCATGCTTGCCAGATTGGTCTGTACGGTGGTTCCTAGCGGAGCGGAGATATTCAGCACCGGAGCCACTGTATCCTGCACTGCCGGCTGCGGCCGGACAACCGTTACAGATTGGGTATCGGTGTTCCGTTTCGCGTCGATGACCGTCACCGTGATGGTGGTGGACCCGGCAGGAGTAGGCACACCCGCGACGGTCCAGTTGGCGCCGGTAACGCTTGCCCTGCCGGAGGCGCCATGATCGGTTTGCCAGGAGACGGTGACCACACCGCTCGCGTTTCTCATGGAACCCGACGCTGTCACGGAGATCGTATTCACCGGAATGTTGCCGGCGGTGGGGGATTGAATGCTAAGCGTAAGCGCAGGCGCCGCCGGGGTGGGCGCACCAGCGGGCGCACCGTAGATGGATTGAATGCCGGCAATATCGTCCACCCCAATCTGCGCGGGAAAGCGGTAATACGGGTACATGATGGCGCCGGGCTGGTCGGAGTGGCCTAAACCGAGCGCATGTCCCATTTCGTGAAGAGCCACGGTATAGACATCGATATTGGTTCCCGCGTGCCAGCCTTCTTCTGAATCGAAATGCATGTCGCCCGCGATCGGCTCTGGATTGCTCGGGTAAAAGGTGTGGGCGAGAGTGCCATTCGGTCCATCGAAGGCGTATCCATCGCCATGTTCGCGCGTGGCGAATTTAATAGATATGGTTCGCGCCGCCGTTAGATTTGTCCCAAGCGCGAACTGCACACGCGATACCTTGCTCCATTCCGCCATGGCCCGCGTCACTTCGCTTTCCACCGTTGCATTCGGTACCTTGCCGGTCAACGTGCCAAACACATAATTCAGCACAACCTTGCCCGTCGAATCCACGCTCCAGCCATTGCCCACGCGGGCATATTGAGCCACGGTCATGCCGGAAGAGAGTGCGCCCACACAGTTATGAAAGCGTTCGCCGCCCGCCATTTCGAGCGGCGCGGGAAACACGTACGCAACTTCATCCCACTGCTTCAGTTTGGTGGCGTCGAACAGATTGCCTGAAATCAGGAAGTGGCCGGGCGCAAGATCGGGGTGTTCCACAATGATCGCGCCTTCCGATTCCAGCAGTTCGCGCGCCGCCTGCACATCCACGTCGGCGTGAAATTCCACCACGAAGAGCGAATCGTTGCCATGCGTACCCATCAGCGGGCTTACCTTATCTTCCGGGCTCATTTCATCGATAAAGGCGAGATCGAGCCCTTCTGAAGAGAACCCATTGGGAACCGCGACCACCACTGCATCGTCGGGGACAGAACCCGTAATTACCGCGCCGCGCCGGTCCAATTCCGCTCGAATCTCATCGTTCATGGGAGTTTTGAACTGAAGAATCAGGTGATTCTGGCCCTCAAGCCAATGACGGCGAAGGCTGGGGCGGAGCGCAGTGTGGGCGTCCGATCCTTCTATAATCCTGTTCTTCAGATGAATCGTCTGGGCCGCCAACATCTGGGCGGTAAGAAGGAAAGCGCCAATAATTTGCCACTGCATGAGCGTCTATCGGGTGTGGCTGAGAAGTTCTTTATGGCTTGCGCACAAAGTGTGTGATGAAAATAGCCGTTTGCCATTTCCTCTCCATTTTTTTCGGGCTTTCACTGGATGCGGCCTCGGGTATCTACCGGATCGATACCATCGCGGGAGGAAATCATGCCGGCGACGGCGGCCCGGCTCTACGCGCTCCATTGCGCGATTGCCAGGGCTTGGCGGTAGATCGCGCAGGCAACATCTATATCGCCGACCCGGGCGATCACCGCGTGCGCAAGATCAATCCATCGGGAACCATCACCACGGTTGCGGGCAACGGCAGCGCGGGTTTCACCGGCGATAACGGACCGGCGGACAAGGCTCAGCTCAACCTGCCTTACGGCGTGAGCGTGGACGCGTCCGGCAACATCTACATCGCCGATTTGGGCAACAACCGCGTGCGCCGCGTGGCTGCGTCCGGCGTGATTACCTCGCTCAAGGGCGTGTTCAAAGCACCGCGCAACGTGCTGGCCGATGCGCAGGGCAACGTGTATGTATCGGAGTTCGACGCCAACCGCGTTGTGCGCTTGAATGCCGATGGCACCGTAACTCCCGTTGCGGGAACAGGCACGCGCGGCCTGAGCGGCGATTTCGGCGCTGCCACCGCGGCCACCTTGAATAGTCCGGCCGGCCTCGCGCTAGACGGCTCAGGTGCGCTTTACATTGCCGATAGCGGCAATTCGGTCATCCGGCGGGTGGCGGGCGGCCTGATCGCCACGGTCTTAGGTACCGGCACGCCCGGCAGCCAGGTTCCCGCGCAACTCTATTTGCCCACCGGCGTCGCGCTCGATTCGCAAGGCAACCTATATGTAGCCGATTCCGCGAATGGCCGGATTCGCAAACTCTCCGCGTCCGGCACCGTTTCCACCATCGGCCTGGCGGCGCGCGATGTGGCTATCGATCCGGCGGGAGGCCTGCTGGCGGCCTACGGCGAACACGTGATGAAGCTGCTTGTCAGCGGGGCAACCGCAACGTTGGCCGGCGATGGCAGTTATCTCTTTCGCGGCGATGGCGGCCCAGCCACCGAGGCGCGTTTCAACAGGCCGGGAGCCCTTGCGATCGGCCCCACCGGGCTCCTGACCATCGCCGATACGGGCAACAGCCGCGTGCGCACCATCTCTGCTTCCGGCACGGTCTCCACCACCGCCGGACCAAAGCTATTGCAGGCCCCCGCGGCACTCGCTTACGATTCACAAAACAATTTGTTGATTGCCGACCCGCCCTTCGCGCGAGTCTGGAAGCTGGATGTATCGACGCTCGTCCCCATGGCCGGCAACGGGTTTCAAGGCTATTCCGGCGATGGGTACGCGGCCTTGAATTCTTCGCTCGCGCTCCCTTCGGGCATTGCGGCCATTCCAGGCGGAGGCTTCTACATTGCCGATACGGCCAACAATCGTGTGCGGCGCGTGAATGCGGGCGGCGTCATGACCACCGTTGCCGGCCTGAACCGAAGCGGCTTCGATACCGATGGCATTGCAGTGGGCGTATCTTTAAATGGCCCGACGGCGCTGGCTCTCGATGCCGCCGGAGCGCTCTATATCGCCGATACTGGCAATGACCGGGTCCGAAAACTCACGGCGGATGGGCTGCTGACTACGGTGGTGGGCGGCACCACCGCACCGGTCACGCTCAACAAGCCGCGCGGCCTGACAATCGATCCAAGCGGCGCCCTTTGGATTGCCGATAGCGGAAATCATCGCGTCCTGACTCTATCGAAGGACGGATACTTGGCAGTAGCAGTTGGCAATGGAAGCCCGGGCTTTTCCGGCGATGGCGCGGACGCCCGGCAGGCGCAATTGCAAGCCCCGGAAGGCCTGGCGGCCGATGCGGAAGGCAACATTTATATTGCCGACAGCGGCAACAACCGCGTGCGCATGCTGATTGCACCGCCACCCCCTTTGACTGAAGCGCCCGCTAACAGCTTCACCGTTGTGGGTGCGGCATCGCTCCAGACCGGCAACGCCGCGCCGTGTTCCTTGATTACGGTCTTCGGCCCGAATGCCAGCCTGCTGCCCATGTATCTGGACGGCAAACTCGCCAGCACAATTGGGTCCGTTTTGAACCAGGCTACGGTGCAGGTGCCGTGCAACGCGCAGGTGCCTTCCGTGCGCATGGAACTGGGCGCGAACTGGATCTACCAGCTTCCCATCGCCATCGCGGCCCCGGCGCTCTTTGCCACCAATGCCGGTTCGGGCCTTGCTTTGGCGCTGAACTCGGACAACACGCTCAACACCGAAACGAATCCGGCACAGCGCGGCTCCGTGGTGAGCTTTTATGCCACGGGAATGGGCGTCCCCGATAACCCGGCAGGCGTGGTGATTGGACAGACGCCGGCAGAGTTGCTGTTCGTGGGCAATGCGCCGGGCTTGATCGGCATCACGCAGCTGAATGTACGGCTTCCGGAAGGGGCCTCAGGCATACAGCCGGTGCTGGTGCTGTCAGCCAATGTGGCGTCGCAGACCGCTGTTAGCGTCGCCATTCAGTAAACTGAAAGCGAGTTGATTCCCATTGCGCTGACCATCGCCGGCTCCGATCCTTCGGGCGGCGCAGGCCTCCAGGCCGATCTCAAAACCTTTCACCAATTCGGCGTTTACGGGGAAGCGGTCGTGAGCCTGATCACGGTTCAGAACACGCTTGGTGTGACGCAGGTGCAGTTGTTGGAACCGGCGCTGGTCATCGCCCAACTGGAAGCCGCGCTGGCCGATATTCGGCCGTTCGCGATGAAGACCGGCGCACTGGGGAGCCAGCATCTTGTCGATACCCTCGCCGCCCACGCGCCCGCTTGGAAAATTCCGCTGGTGATCGATCCAGTCCTGTTCAGCAAGAATGGCACGCGGCTTTCGAGCGCCGACCCGCGCCCGCTATTTCCCTCCGCGGTTCTGGTGACGCCCAACCTGGCCGAAGCCGCCGCGCTGACCGGAATGCAGGTGACCACGGTTGCCGAAATGGAACACGCCGCCTTGGAGTTAGGGCAGCAGGGGGCGGCCAGCGTGCTGGTGAAGGGCGGCCACCTGGAGGGCGGCACATCGGTCGACGTGCTCTGGCATTTGGGTTCGTTCCTGCAATTTTCAGCTCCGCGCGTTGAGACCGAGCACACCCATGGCACCGGCTGCACATATTCAGCGGCCATCACGGCGCTGCTGGCGTGCGGCATGGAACTGCCCGATGCCGTGGAGCGCGCCAAAGCTTACATCACGAACGCAATTCGCACCAACCCCGGCCTTGGCGCCGGGCACGGGCCCGTCAATCACTGGGCGTGAGCCTCTATAATTCAAGATTGACCAAGATTCAAAAACACTTCCGGCTGGAATACAACGCCGGCGATTCACCGGCCATGCTCGAGAGCATCAACCGGGCCCAGGCAATCTACGGCATCGAGCGCATCACGCTGGCCGCCTCGCTGGATGCGGTGGCCGTGGAGTTTGACGCCTCACGCCTGCGCTTGGCCGACATTGAAGCCACGCTGCGCCGCTGCGGTTTGCCCGTCACGCAGCCTGCGCGCGAACCATCGGTCGCAGTCACGCCGGAGCCTGCACCGCCCGCTGTTCCCAACCAGGCTTAAACAGCGGCAGGTAGTGCTCCGGCCGGTAGGGATGCTTCAGAATTTCATCCGGATTCAGATCGATTCCCAAGCCGGGCTTGCTGCCGATTTCGATGTAGCCATCTTTCACCTCCACGCCGCCGGTGACGATTTCGTTTTCCCAAGACTCGTTGAAGTCATAGAAAATTTCGTGGAGCAGAAAGTTCGGCAGCGATGCGTTGAGTTGCACGCATGCCGCTGAACAAACCGGGCCCTGCGCGCTATGCGGCGCAATCATGCCATAGTGCGCGTCCACCATGTCGGCGATCTTGCGAGTCGCAAACAGCCCACCCAGATTGAGCGGCTCCGGCTGCAGAATACTCACCGCATCGTGCTTCAGCAGCTCGGCGAATTGCTGTTTCGAGAACAAGCTCTCGCCGGTCGCGATCGGCACCGGGCTGCGGCGCGCCACTTCCACCATGGCGTTGATATTCGTATGCGGTACCGGCTCTTCGAACCACGTTGGCTTCAGATGAGCCATCGCTTCGGCGAACTGTATGGCTGTCGCCGGATTGAAGCGGCAGTGGCCTTCCACCAAAATATCCACGCGCGGCCCGACAGCTTCGCGAACCGCTGTCACAATGTCCAGCGACAATTCAAAATCGGCGCTGGTCAATGTGCGCCATGAATTGCCGAACGGATCGAACTTCAAAGCCGTATAGCCGCGCGCCACAACACCGGCAGCCTTCTCCGCGAAGCTCTCCGGCGTGCGCGGCCCACGATACCAGCCATTCGCATAAGCGCGCAGCTTATCGTGACAGCGGCCGCCCCACAGGTTATAGATGGGTTGATTGCAGGCCTTGCCGATGATGTCCCAAAGCGCAATCTCAATCGCCGCCACTGCGCACATGTGGATCTGTCCGCCATCGCCATACACATCGCGAATCAAGCGCTGCGAGATGGTCTCCACCTGGAACGGATCGAGGCCCAGAATCAGCGGCTTCAATTCGTGAATCGCCGTTTCAATCGTGCGGGCGAAGAAATTCATGGTGCCTTCGCCCACGCCATGCAGCCCTTCATCGGTCCTCACGATGGTGAACAGCCAATTCTTCCAGGGGTTACCGGCGATGTAAGTCTCGATAGCGGTAATACGCATTCCTGCCATTATGATTTATGCCGAATTCCAACCGTTCATCCTTCCGTTTAAACCTCCTGTAGGGGAAGTGTGGGCAGCGGCCGCAGCCCATAGTACAAAGGGATACCGCACATGCTACAGGTAATTGGATTGAAGAAGGCGTATGGCGACCTGACCGCCGTGGATGGCGTTTCCTTCGATGTCGCGAAGGGCGAGACCATCGGACTTCTGGGACCGAACGGAGCCGGCAAGACCACCACCGTCTCCATGATCGCCGGGTTGATTGCGCCCGATTCAGGCCAGGTGCTGATCGATGGCGCACCCGTTTCTGGCGATACGAACCCAGTGAAGCGGCGCATCGGTCTGGTGCCGCAAGATCTTGCGCTCTATGACGAACTTCCCGCGCAGGCGAACCTGGAATTGTTCGCCGCGCTCTACGGAATCGGCGGCGCGCAAGCGGCCCAAGTAATCCATGAAGCGATGGTGCTGGTGGGCTTGCAGGACCGGGTGAAAGATCGCGTGAGCACCTTCAGCGGCGGCATGAAGCGGCGCTTGAATCTGGCGGCGGCGCTGTTGCACGACCCCGATGTGCTGCTGCTGGATGAGCCGACAGTCGGCGTGGACCCGCAAAGCCGCAACGCAATTTTCGACAATCTGGAAACACTGAAAGCGCGCGGCAAGACGCTGGTCTACACCACGCATTACATGGAAGAGGCCGAGCGGCTCTGCGATCGTATTGTGATTGTGGATCACGGGCATGTCATTGCGAACGACACGCTGGCGGGCCTATACCGGAAGTTGCCGGCCAGCAACAAGCTGCTGATCGAATTGGAGAGCGCTCAGGTGGATGTAGCTGCCGTTCAGGCGCTACCCGGTGTTGCCGGCGCGGAGTTGCAGGGCAACAGGCTGGCCGTCGCGCTGGTAGACCTCTCGACCGGAGCCGCCATAGTTCTGGCGTATTTGGCTTTGGCCCGGCATCGGTTCGAAAGTCTTTCCACCGAAGCGCCAAGCTTGGAAAGCATATTTTTGACAATGACGGGAAGGAGCTTACGCGACCTATGATTACGTTTTTGGCATTGGTAAAAAAAGACCTGCGCATCTTTTTTCAGGATCGCCGCTCAGTGATCATGTCCTTTGTGGCGCCGATTCTGATCGGCAGTTTTTTCGGCTATGTGTTCGGTGGAGACGGCTCGAAGTATAGCGACGCGGGAAAGACCAAGGTGCTGGTAGTGGACCAGGACGGTGGTGCGGCGGGCGCGGCTATCGTGCGCGGCATGGAGGCGGAGAGAGCACTGGACGTGCGCCGCGTGCTTTTGGACGAGGCACAGGATCTTGTCAGGAAAGGCAAAGCTTCTGTAGCTGTGAGCATTCCGCCGAACTTCGGAAAGCAGGCAACGGGCGGCGAACGGCCGAAGTTGACCTTTTACGTCGACCCCTCACGCACGCTTGAAGCCAAGATGGTGCAAGGCATGTTGACAGGCCAATATCTACGGGCGACGGCGCGCGGTGGACAACTGCCGTTTGAAACCGAAGAGATTCCACTAACAGCCAAGAACGCGGTCATTTACAACGCGTACGCTCACTCGTTCGCAGGCATGGCGATCCAGTTCATTCTCTTTTTAGGCATTGATGTAGGGATCGGCATGCTGCTGGACCGGCAGCGCGGATTGTGGAAACGCTTCGCCGCCTCCCCACTTTCGAAGTGGACCCTGCTGGGCAGCCGCGTGGTGAGCGCGACGCTGCTTGTGATGCTGATCCTGACTGTTGTGTTCGCCTTCGCAAGGGTCGTGTTCGGGGTGCGGATGGAAGGCAGCCTGATTGGTTTCGCAGGCATCTGCGCCGCCTTCGGAATGATGACGGCAAGCTATGGATTGCTGATCGCATCGCTCGGCAAAACGCCACAGGCAGCACGCGGTCTCTCCATCCTGGCCACGCTGCTGATGGTGATGCTAAGCGGTGCATGGATCCCCAGCTTCCTCTTCCCGAAGTGGCTGCAGGACGTCACGAAAGTCGTGCCGGCGCGATGGGCCATGGACGGCATGGACGCGATGAGTTGGCGCGGGCTGCCCTGGACCGAAGCCCTGCTGCCGATGCTGGTGCTGATCGGCTTTGCCTGCGTGTTTTCGCTGATTGCGGCAACGCGCTTCCGTTGGGAAGCGGAGTAGGTTAGGCGGTGGCGGCGCCGTTCAACAATTCAATGGCTTTCTTAAGCAGCAAGTCTTCCGTGGATTTCACGGGCGCTTCGTCCTTGCCCACTGGCTCGCCGTCTTCGTCCAATTCCACCTGCTGATCCGCTTCGGCCATCGGCACGTCAGGAGTGATGCCGCTGTCCTGAATGGACTTGCCATCGGGCCCATAATATTTCGCGACAGAGAGGATGATCGCGCCGCCATCGTCCATGGTGACGGCCTGGCGAATAGACGCGTCGCCGTAGGAATGCTCACCCACCACCTTGGCCCGCTTGTCCTGTTGCAACGCGGCGGCGGCCACTTCGGCGGCCTGCGCGGTACCGCGGTTGGTCAACACCACCAGGGGCAGCTTGGCAATCTGCTTCTTCGAATCGGCCGTGAAATCTTTGCGCGGATATCGCTGGCCTTGCACATAGCCGATCAAGCCCTTATCCAAAAACAGATTGGCCAGGTCGACGCCATCTTCGGGCGATCCGACTGCGCAGTTGCGAAGATCCAGCACCATCTTGGTGGCGTTCTTCTTCTGCAACTCTTCAACGGCCGCGGCGATCTCCTTCACCTTTCCATTCGCCAGCGTTTCCGGCCGGATGTAGCCAATCTGCCCATCCAGCATTTTCGACGCGACGGCGGGATACGCAATCACGCTGCGCGTCACCGTAAGTTTCTGCGGCTCGGGCTTGCGGCGAAGAACGGTCAAATCCACCGTGGAACCGGGCGCGCCGCGCAGCAGCAGGCTGGCATAGGCAAGCGGCATATCGCGCGTGGCCACACCCTTGATGCTCTCGATCATGTCGCCTGTAGAAAATCCGGATTTCGCGGCTGGTGAATTGGGAACTACGCCCACCACGGTCATGTAGCCGTATTTCTTAGCCAGCACGACGCCGATATCGCCCTTGTGCGTGTCGAAATCCTTCAGGTATTCCTTATACTGCTGCGCGTTCAAATAGCTGGCGAACGGGTCAATGGATTCCAGCATGCCGGTGAGCGCACCTTGCGTGACGCTCTTCATGTCCGGCTCTTCCACGTATTCGCTCTTGATGCGCGAGAGCACTTCCGTATAGACAGCCAGATGCCTGTAAACGCCGGTGCCGGGCGTATCGGCGGGCGCTGCTTTACTAAGCACCGTGCCAAGCAAAAGAATGAACACCAAACAACTGGAGGACATGACAACGGCGAACTTGGAACGGCTGTTCATAAGCTTCTAGACGCCTTCCGCACCCGTTTCGGTGCGCTGGTTTCGAACGTTAATTCCAAGTTTACCTTACAGTAAAGAGTGGGTTTCGGTTCGAAGTTCTGGTTGTTGATCACGGCAACGTTTCTGGGTTTTCTAGGCATCGGGACGGTGCTGCCGTCGCTGGCGCCGCACATTCGTCATGATCTGGGCGGGTCTGACCGCACGGTCGGGTTCGTTATTGGAATTTTCTCTTTCGTGGCGCTGGGGTCGCGCTTCTTTTCGGGGCCGCTGGCTGATCGTCGCGGACGGAAAGCGGCGTTCCTCACCGGGCTCTTCAGTTGCGCGCTGGCTGGCCTTGCTTACCTGTTGCCCCTGGGCTTGCCGGGCGCATATCTGGGCCGCGCGTTCCAGGGTTTCGGCGAAGCGTGCCTGTATACAGGCGCGGCAGCCTGGGCTGTGGAAGCAGCCGGCATCCATCGCAGCGGACAGGCTTTGGGTTACGTATCGAGCGGCATTTGGGGCGGCATTTCCGCAGGGCCGGTGGTCGGGCACTGGTTGGGTTCGTTTCAGCGCGCCGCCATGATGCAGGCCGCGCTGGCGTGTATCGCTTTCCTGATTCTGAGCCGCGTGCCGGAAGATTACCAACCGCGCCCCAGAGCGAAGCGGGGGCCCTGGGTGCCGCGCGTGCTTCTGGCTCCCGGCATCGCAATCGGCTTCGTGAATGTGCAGTACCCCGTCATCGCAGGCTTTCTGATTCTGCACCTTGCCTCGCACGGTAATTCCGGGCCGGCGGCATTCACGGCATACGCATTTATGGTGTTGATGGCGCGCTTTTTCTTCGGCGGCTTGCCGGATAGGATCAACCCGGCCATCTCTTTCTATTGCGGACTGGGTTTGATGGGCATCGGCCTGACGGCGTTGGCGTTCGCCCCCTCGCCGCCCTTTGCGATTGCGGCGGCAGGTCTGCTGGGGCTGGGATTTGCATTTCCCTGGAGCGCCATCGCTTCCACAACGCTGCGGCGCGTGCCGGAACATGAGCGCGGCTCCGCGGTGAGCGTCATCAGCGCGTTTTACGATTTGTTCGTGGGCGTGAGCTCCTTCGCGGCCGGCCTACTGGCTAAGCAGTATGGCTATTCGTCCGCCTTCCTGATGGGCGCGCTGGCTTTGGTTGTGGCTGCGTTTGCGGGAAATGTAGTCTTCCGGAACACCGGCAAAGCGATGAAAGAGGTAGCCGAGGCAGAACCCGCCCGTTAACACCTACTTACTTCTATTTACTTCTTACGGAAGCTAGGGTTCTAACCGGCCAGCTTTGTACGATTTCACTCTCGGCAAAAGCCACTATTCTTTTTAACATTAAGAATGCCTCGGGTCTTTCTTCTCGTCCCGCTGCTCTTAACTAATGTTGCGTGTCATCGGGCCGTGAAGCATCCGTTGCGGGCTGCTGTGGGCATGGCAGATCCCGAGGTAACGAACCAGCTCATCAGCGGCTTCTACAGCCTGGAAGAAAACAAGTGGCGTTGGACCGCGCGTGAATTTTGCATTACATTCCCTGGCGCCACGGAAAAGAAAATTCATACTTTGACCCTGCAGCTTTTCATTCCCGATACGCAGATACAGAAGATGGGCCACGTTACATTAGCGGCGGACGTGAATGGGAGCATTCTGGAGCCCGAGACCTTTCACGAAGGCGGCATGCACACCTATCGCCGCGTGGTGCCGGAACCGGCTCTCGAAACGAATATCGTGCCCGTTGTGTTCTTCCTCGATAAGGCCGCGCCGCAAGCTGCGGGCGAGACCAGAGAGTTGGGCGTGGTGGTGACAGGCGCAAAGCTGGAAGCAATTTAGCGAGAGCGAATGAAGACATTTCTGATTACCGGAGGCGCCGGATTTTTCGGTGGAGTTTTAAAGCGCGAGATGCTGAAGCGGGGAGACCGCTGCATTAGCGTCGACATTGTTCCCGATGAAGATTCGCATCCCAACCTGACCAGCTATCAGGCGGACATTCGCGATGCCGCCGCACTCGACAAGGTCCTTGAAGAGGAGCAGCGCAAGCAGCCCATCTCAGGCGTGGTGCATTGCGCGGCCATGTTGGCGCATGGCGTCAGCGATACGAAGGCGCTGTGGGCCAGCAATGTTGAGGGCACGCGCAACGTGGCGGATGCGATGGTGCGGCATGGTGTGCGTCAGATGGTCTTCACGTCGACGAATTGCCTGTGGGGCAAAGCATTTGAGCGGCCCGTTCGTGAAGACGATGTACCGGCGCCGATTGAGATTTACGGCGAATCGAAGCATCGCGCCGAACAGGTACTGCAGGGTTACCACGGGCTGAATGTGGTCATCATCCGCTGCCCCACCATCATCGATTTCGGCCGGCTGGGGCTGCTGGCCATCCTGTTCGAATTTATCGATGAGCATCGGCGCGTGTGGACAGTGGGCGGTGGCCGCAACCGTTACCAGTTTATATATGCGGGCGATTTGGCCGCGGCTTGCCTGTTGGCTTTAGAGTATCCGGCATCGGACGTTTTCAATATCGGCTCGGACGATGTGAAATCGCTGGCGGATGTGTACCGTTATGTGGTTGAGAAAGCATCCAGCCGGTCTGCCATTGCGTCGCTTCCGTTGCGGCCCACCATTGCCGCCATGAAGCTGACTCATAAGCTGAGAATTTCGCCCCTGGGGCCATATCACTATAGAATGATTGCGGAAGATTTTCTGTTCGATACCGCAAAAATCAAAAGGCTTCTGGGCTGGCGGCCCACTTTGACCAATGAGCAGATGCTGCTGCGCGCCTATCAATACTATTCCCGCAACCGGCGCGAAATTGAAGCTCGCACCGATGTCTCCGACCATAGACGAGCGGCAAAAATGGGTGTCATCCGCCTGCTGAAATGGGTGTCTTAGCAGGGCGCGGACTCACTTCGCTACAGATTTTTATCTTCACCGCGGCGTATTTGGCGCTGGCCTTTGGCAACGCCTGGCGCCATGAACCGTGGGCGGATGAAGCGCAGGCTTGGCTGGTGGCGCGCGATTCCTCTTTCGCTTCGCTGTGGAGTACGCTGCTTCATTACGAAGGCACACCCGGCTTGTGGCACACACTTCTGTTTGCGCTTACAAGATTGCATGTGCCCTATGCGGCTTTGAGTTATTGCAGCGCAGCACTCGGCGCCGCGGCCGCTTATCTGGTATTCCGGTACGCTCCGTTCGCTCTTCCGCTTCGGCTCTTATTACCCTTCACATATTTTCTGGGCTATCAATACGCGGTTGTAGCGCGCAGCTATGCTCTGCTTCCCCCACTGCTTTTCGGAATCGCCGCGCTGTATCCGAACCGCTATCGAAAGCCTCTGCTGTATGCCGGGCTGTTGTGCGCGCTGGCACTTTGCAGCATGCATGGACTCGCTCTTGCGGTGCTGATCGCGATTGCCACGTTCCGTCACCCTGCAGCAGGTCTGCTCGGAATCGCAGCGGGTCTGGCGATCTGGTCGGCATGGCCAGCGGCTGACGTGACGTTCGTCCGGAACTTAAATTACTCGGTAAGCCATGCGCGGGAAGTGGCGGCACGCGTCTTGGCGCAAGGGTTCACAGGCGAGTGGCTCACAGGCGCGGCGGCCATCGCGAGTTCCCTTCCTTTTCTGGCGCGCGGGAAATCTCTGTGGCTGTTCGTGAGCGCCGCGGCATCGCTGATAGCTTTAGCCGCGGTGGTGTATGGGCAGGTCTGGCATTTCGGCATTGTGTTCCTCGCCTGGATTTTTTCTCTTTGGCTGGCCGGCCACACGGCGCCTTGGGGCGGACGTACCGGCTGGCTGGCCGCCGCCGGCATGGCGTTGGCAATTATGCCGCAGGGCTACGACCTGGCCAGCAGTTCCGTTCTGGAGTGGCAGACCGCGTATTCCGGAAGCCGGGCCGCCGCCGCTTATCTCGCTGAGCGGGAAATTCCCGCTGCCGGAGTTTATGGGATGGGCTATGCATGCGTGGCTCTGCAGCCGTATTTCCGCCACAACATTTTCCGCAATTTCGACCGCTCCTATTGGGATTGGTCCAGCCGCAACCGCATGATTCCGGATTACCCACAGCTGCGCGAATCGAACACGCCCTGGGTGCTGGTGGGTTATAAGACCGACCAGGAAAACTATCTGTGGAACAGCCAGGCGCGGCGGCAGGGCTATCGCAAGGTGAAACATTTTTCGGGCGGCCTGATTTGGCGCGGTGAGGTGTTCGAGCCCGAATCCTACGACCTCTACCAGCGCTTATGACCTTTCCCGATCTGGTGCAGTGGCTGCTTTACCTGAGCACCAGGTACGTCTCGCCGGACGCCGTAGCCGCGGAGTGGGTAGTGGCCGCCATCTTCGCAATAGCGCTTGCGGGCTTTCTGTGGCGTGTTCCGTTTGCGACCATCGCCGCGAAGTTTCGCACGATGGCAAATCGGCGGCGCCTGGCCATCGCTCTGAGTTTTGCGCTTCCCATAGTTGCGAGACTCGCACTGCTGACTATCGCGCCCGTGCCGGACCCCAGCATTCATGATGAATTCAGCCATCTTCTTTTGGCTGACACGCTGGCACATGGAAGGCTGGCCAATGCGCCGCATCCCCTGTGGAGGCATTTCGAAAGTATTCACATTCTGCAGCAGCCACATTATGCTTCCATGTATCCGCCGGCGCAGGGAGCGTTTCTAGCGTTGGGGCAGGTGGTGTTCGGAATGCCCTGGGCGGGCGTTGTGTTGAGTGCCGGCCTCATGTGCGCCGCGCTTTGCTGGATGCTGCAGGGTTGGCTCCCTGCCCCATGGGCATTGTTCGGAGTCGTGCTGGTCATACTGAAGATCTGTCTGACCGGCCTTTGGATCGACAGCTACCTGGGCGGGGCCGCGTCCACCATAGGCGCCGCGTTAGTGCTGGGGGCCGTGGGGCGGCGCGCGCATCCTTTGCTGTTCGCGACGGGCTTGGTGATCCTAATGAACAGCCGCCCCTTCGAGGGAGCATTCCTGGCTGTCGCGGCGCTGGTTTACCTGTGGTTCCAGAAATCGCTCACGCGCCTTTTCATTCTGCCGGCGGCAGCCGTAATGGCCATTGGATTCGCCTTTACCGGGTATTACAATTTTCGGGTTACGGGCAAGCCGGCGCTGTTCCCTTACGTGTTGAACCGGGACACTTATGGCTGGCCCGAAAATTTAGGTTTCCTGCCGCCGAAGAAGCTGGCACCCCTTAGCGACCCAACGCTAGAAGCAATGCGCCAGCGCGAGTTGGCGAACCGGAACATCTATCGCGACCCCAAGCTGTTTTTTGAAAACCTGAACACGAAGCTTTTCGAAAGCTGGGTTTTTTTCTTGGGGCCCGTGCTCACCATTCCGCTCCTGTTTGCGTGGCGTCAGGGTGCGCGCGTGCCCTTGGTCTTTCTGGCTGTGCTGCTGGGGATTAACCTTTTCCAAATGGTGCTGTACCCTTATCACCTTGGCCCCGCCGTGCCCCTGTTGTTCCTGCTGGTCACGCTGGGCGCTCGCGCTTTGTATGGCGTTCTGCAACGCAGGAATCCGGCGCAAGCCTACGCTTTTGCGCCGGCGCTGCTGCTGGCTGTGCTCTCCGTTTCCGCCATGAAAGAATTTTCGCCGGAACTGCGGCTGCCGCTCACATATTGGGAAGCGTGCCGCGAACCGCATCGTGAGGCGCGGGCCGACGCCGAAGATTGGCTAAGCCGACGCCCAGGCCAGCAGCTTGTGCTGGTTCGCTACGCCGCCAAACATAGCCCGTCGCAGGAATGGGTCTACAACGGCGCGGACATCGATTCCGCGAAGGTGGTTTGGGCACGCGAACGCGACGACAATACAGCGCTGCTCACGTATTTCGCAAACCGCGCGAAGTGGCTGTTAGAAGCCGACAAGTACCCGCAGCACGTGGTCCCGTATGCGCCGCCGGAACCTTAGATTTCATACTCCGGCGGGTGAGCTTTAGGCCTGCCGAAAGAAATGAAGTCCCATACGCGTTCGTGTAAAAAATACAAACCGATCTTAATCACCGAATCGGCCACTCCCGCCCCCAGCGACGCACTGGTGTTCTTGGTAAAAAAGAAAACAATCAGCGCGGTGGATGCGGAACCGAAAACGCGGTAGGTGATTGCTTTCGCGATGCTCCGCGCGTGGCTTTCCATGGATGGCTTCAGGTTACCACCGTTACCCAATCGGCTTTACCGTGATGAGGCCTAAGCTATCATCGAGTGGAGTGCCTAAAGTAACTTTTCTGCCCGCGAATCAGACGTTTGAATTTGAGACGGGCAAGCTGCCGTATCAGGAGCATGGGCTTCCTGAATCGCTGCTCGATATTGCTATCAACAATGGTTTCAACCTGGAGCATGCTTGCGGTGGAAACTGCGCCTGCACGACCTGTCATGTAGTTGTGAAAGCGGGTGCGGCAAACCTTTCCGAAGAAGAGGACGACGAAGCCGACCGTTGTGAAACGGCCGCCGATTACCAGGTGGGGTCGCGCCTGGGCTGCCAGGCAATTGTGAAAGGCGATGTGACGGTAATGATTCCCGCTTGGAACCGGAATTACATCAGTGAGGGCGGGGCTTCGATCTTGGGCGACGCGATTCCTCCTCCGAAGAATAAAATGAACTTCGGCCATTAGGCCGCCCGGGCGCGCTTTCCAGAAGCTGGAGCAGTTGCGCTACAAGATCGGCCGGAATATCCGCGTTTACATTCAGAGTGCGCCCCTGCTGAGCTACCTGGATGCCGTCCCACACGCGTAGCAACTGAGGCTGGCCGTCGGGCACGCTCAGGCGTCCGAAGCCCACCAGACCGCGCGCGGCATCGGCCAGAGACTTTGCGTCGGCTTCGGTCTTGCAGGAACCCTGGATGAAAGCCGTCAGCCCGTGGCTCAAATCGGCCTGGAAGCGGGTGCTCTCCAGATTGTGAAAGATGCGGCCGAAGTTCGAAGCCGGGCCACTCTCCGGCATATTGTCGCCCAGAAAATCGGTGCCGCCTTCGGACACCATCCAAATCTGGTTGCGCATGGGGATGGCCATGGCTTTATCCAGAAGCGGCGAACGCTCCTGAGTTCCGCGCTCAGTATAGCGATCGAGAGCAGCGCGCATGCTGGCAACCGGGCCGGCGATGGCCAGCGTGGAATCTAAAATACAGAAGCCCGCTTCGTGCGCAGAGTTCGTCCACAGGACATAGCCCTTGTAGTTCGAGCGCCGCGCATCTTTGTTCTTGGCAATCGCGTCCATGGACACGCGGAAGTTGCCGCGAGCCAGAAGCACGCCTGACCTTTTGGCCAGATTCGAAGCAATCAGCAACTCGCGCACGTCGCGGCGCGGATCGAAATTGGTCTGTGCCGCGAACTCGTCCAACTGCGCCAGTTTCTGGCCCGCCACCAACTTCTGATACAGCAGCGTTGTCTTCACCTGATCCATCTGAGCGCCGAAAAGGCTGACGGCATCGCGCGGCACCAACTGCTTCAACACGTTGTCGATACGCTCCGCGCTTTGAACTACAGCAACGCTGAGGATACCGGCTGCTAAGATCCGTAGCATTAGAAGTTCCGCCTTTGGAACAGCAACAAGCCGCTGCCGAGACAAACCACGCCGAAGAGCGCTGTGCTCCAAACCGGCATCCAACTTTCCACTGGTCTTGCCATGACGATGTTACCCAGAATCTGGCCGATATCGACCACCTTGGGAAGCAGGTAGTACAGACCGCGAACAATGTTGCGGCTCCATTCCGAACTGAGCAGCTTTTCGATTGACGACTTGTTGAAAAGGATAATGCTCAGAATGATCATCCCGAAGGTGATCATGGTCGCCACCACAGCGCTCTCCCACACCACGCCTACCAGCAGAATGACCGAAAGGTAAACCGCGAACATGAAGAGCGTGAGAATACTGCCCCATAGAAAGCCGACGGTCCATACGCCGGTTTTAACGCCGAAAATCACCCATAGAATCAGCACCGGATAGAAGATGTTCAATGCAATCACCAGCAGGTTACCCAGGTACCGGCCCAGCAGAATGTGCCAGCGTTCCACCGGCTTTGAAAGCAGCAATTCAATGCGGCCGGGCTCGAAGATGGTGGGGATCAGGCCCGCCGAAGCCAGGATGGCAAGCAACATGCCGAAGCCGTATAGCAAAGCCGCGATACCTGCATGGGCGCCTTTTACCGCCGCGCCCACATCGCGCGTCTGCTGCGTCCTGCCGAAGATGGTCATAGTGGCGAGCGCGCCCTGCACCACATCGATTCTAACGATTAGCAGAAAGAACAGAATCAGGACGGTGGAGCATCCGAAGAAGCCCCAAATAATCTTGCGTGCCGACGCTTCGCGGAAGGTGTCCACCACCAGGGCGCGGGTTTGAAGAGCTGCTCTATTTGCCACTGACGGTCCTTATGAAGATTTCTTCGAGCGAACTATTCACGCGTCCAAACTTTTCTATTGTGCAACCTTCGCGGCGCAGCAGGTCCACTGCATGGTTTGCCTGATCTCGGTCGTCGAAGAGCACACCGGCAGTTCCGTTCACGTGCGAGAAGCTCTTGGCGGCCGCGCGCAGTTCACTTTCTAGGCGCTCCGGAACGGCCTCCGCCTCCACGCGATAGCCGCTGCCCTCGGTTAGTTCGGCCACGGTACCTTCGAGGGCCACCTTGCCCCCGTGAATTATGGCCACGTCGCGGCAGAAGGTCTCCACTTCCACCAGCAGGTGCGAATTCAAGAAGATGGTTACGCCTTTCTGTTCCAATTCTTGCAAAATGTCGCGAATCTGGCGGCGGCCTACCGGGTCGACACCATCGGACGGCTCATCGAGGACCAGAAGCTCCGGCTCATGCATCAGCGCCTGAGCGAGCCCGACGCGCTGCAACATGCCTTTCGAATACTTGCCGAGCCGCGTGCGGCCCCACTGCGCCAAGCCCACCTTTTCGAGCAGTTCCGGGATTCGGCGCTTGCGGCTGGGGCCATCCATGCCGCTCAAAGCGCCGTAAAAATCCAGCATCCCCACACCGGTCATGTAAGTAGGAAAACGATGGTTCTCCGGCAGGTAGCCAATCCTCTGCCGTGCCCGCCGAAGCTGCGTATCCTCACCGAAGACCTTGGCCATGCCGGACGTGGGATGCGCACAGGACAGCAGCATCTTGACGAACGTGGTCTTCCCTGCTCCATTGGGCCCGAGAAGACCGAACGTGGTGCCCCGCGCGACCCGCAGAGAAATTCCATCCACGGCAAGAAACGGCTTGCCGCGCCAGCCGCGCGAGAAACTCTTGGTGAGACTGAGCGTCTCGATGGCGTAATCGGCATTCATGGGCGGCTACTGTGAGAAACGAACGTACGGAGCTTAGGGTTCATTCGTATTATCAACCCTCGTATTATGAGCTTGATGCGCATTGACGCCCACCAGCATTTTTGGCAGCTGACCAAATTCGATTATGCCTGGATGCCGCCGGGCGAAAATGTGCTGCGGCGCGATTACCTGCCGCAGGAATTGGGTTCGATTTTGCAAGAGCACCGTTTCGACGGCTGCGTGGCGGTGCAGGCCACCATGGACGCCGGGGAGGCCCAATGGCTGCTAGATCTGGGCAAGGAGTATGATTTCATCAAAGGCGCTGTGGTCTGGGCGGACCTGACCAGCGCCCGGCTGCCGCACGACCTGGACCGGCTGCAGCGCGATGCCAAATTCCGCGGTGTGCGGCACCCGGTTCACGATGAAGAGGACGCGCGCTGGCTGCTGCGCGACGATGTTCTGACGGGCCTGCAGGAATTGTCGCGCCGAAACATTCCCTACGATTTGCTGCTGCGGCCCATTCACCTGCCGCTGGTGCCATTGGTAGCGGAACGCGTCCCCGGTCTGCGCATGGCAATCGACCACTTGGCCAAACCCTACATTGCAGATCATCTGGTGGAAGGTTGGGCGGAAGATCTGGCCGAAGCCGCGAAACTGCCTCAGGTTTTTTGCAAGCTGAGCGGGATGATCACCGAAGCAAGTCCGCAAGACTGGAAGGCTGCCGACCTTCAGCCATATATCGCGCATGCGCTGTCAATCTTCGGCGCGGAACGTTGCATGTTCGGCAGCGATTGGCCGGTGTGCCGCCTAGCGGGAAGCTGGAAGCAGGTGCTGGCCGCCTTCACGCAAGCTTGCGGACCGCTGCCGCAGAGCGTAAGGGATCGAGTGCTGGGTGAGACGGCAATTCGTTTTTACGGTTTGCCAAGCCGTTGATGCGGCAGGTATGTTTGTTTCAGCTTCGTTAGCCGGGTTTGACTCCGCCTCTGTTGCCTTGGGGAGTAATATTGAAGGCCTATTGGCCGAAAGCTCTCACATGGGATGGGATGAATCCGACCTTCGCCAGGAGTTGGCAAGTGCCCTCCGCACTTTTGAAGACCATTTGCCGCCTTGGAAAATCTCATCTGCACCGGGACCAAGTCAGGGCGCTGTTGGGAAGATTGGCAACAATAGACACGTAAAGCCCCAGAAAACGTCAGTGGCGCCCATTGCGGAATCTTTCGTAATGCCGCCTATTTTTCCACGGCTTGGCTCTGCGCGCTTTCCGCTCCGGATTTGCCGAGAGAACTCACCGCATACCGGTACCGGCGTCCCGCGTCGATTTTACGATCGCTATAGCTGGGTCCGGCGCCGACATCGGCGATAGGCTTTCCATCGCGATAAATGCGGTAACCCGCCAAGTTCCGGTCCGTGACGCGATCCCACGATAATTCGGCGCTCGCGGGCCCTAGCACCACACTCAAATTCGCCGGTACGGACGGCGCGAACGTGTCGAGCGGCTTAATGGTAACTGGCTCCGTCATATCGCTCTCCGCTGGCGGCGCGACTGCCTGCACGGCGTATTTATAAGTGCTGCCGAACTGGGCGGATTCGTCAGTAAAGGTACGCGCATCGGCCGTGCCCAGACGTATCGAAGCTTTATCGTCCGGCCCTTGGCGAAACACCACGAACCTGCGTTCGGCGCTGCGCCAGGTAAGCTGGACACCGCGTGGCACGGCTTCGGCATGCAGTTCCGTGGGCTGCGGAAGCGCGGGAACCACATTCAGATCCACCACATTCGACCACCCTGCGTCGCGCCCTCTATCGTTCTGCACCTTCACCGCCACCTTGATGGTTTGCGCATAGAAGGGCGCCGCGTCAATTTCCAGGTGCGCCGCAGGTTCTGAGGTTCGCACGCGCTGCTTGCGGTCGCCCACATGAAGCTCCAGATACGGTTCGCCCTTCAGGTCCAGATTGTCGGTCGATTTCGTGGGGATGGTGAAGTCCACAATCAGTTTCGAGCCGCGTTCTACGGCGGTAAGGTCCGTAATCGCAACCGGAATCTGCAAGCTGGGCGGCTGAGGATCGCCCTGATAGCCGCACCCGCCCAACATGAGGACAACAACAGCCCAACCGCGGCGCATCTACAGAATGTACCTGCTGAGGTCCTGATCCTTCACGATGTCGGCAAGCTGCTTTCTCACGTAGGCGGCATCCACCTTCACGATCTTCTTCTTCAGATCGGGCCCCGCGAATGAGATTTCTTCCAGCAGCTTTTCCATGATGGTGTGCAGCCTGCGCGCGCCGATGTTCTCCGCGCTTTCATTCACGCGGGCGGCGAAACGGGCCACCTCTTCCAGCGCATCGTCCGTCAAGGTCAGCTTGATGCCTTCGGTATCGAGCAGCGCAATGTACTGCTTGGAGAGCGCGTTCTTGGGCTCTTTCAGGATGCGCACGAAGTCCTCCACCGTGAGCGATTTCAGCTCCACGCGGATGGGGAAGCGGCCCTGCAGCTCAGGGATCATGTCAGAAGGTTTCGAAACATGAAACGCACCGGCCGCGATGAACAGAATGTGATCCGTGCGAACGAAGCCATGGCGCGTGTTCACGGTGGTGCCTTCCACGATGGGCAGAATATCGCGCTGCACGCCTTCGCGGCTCACGTCTGGCCCATGCCCGCCTTCACGGCCCGCAATTTTATCGATCTCGTCCAGAAAAATGATGCCGCTCGATTCCACGCGGTCCAGAGCCAGGCGCGTGACATGATCCATATCGATCAGCTTGTCTTCCTCTTCCTGAATCAGGCTATCGAGCGCGTCGGCAACCCGCATATTGCGCTTGCGTGTGCGGTTGGCGAACAGCGGCGCGAGCATTTCTTTGATGTTCATGCCCATTTCGTCCATGTTCGAGGACGCCGCGATTTCGAAGCTTGGCTGGCGATCCTTAATTTCGATCTCCACCATGCGCTCATCCAGCTTGCCGTCGCGCAAACGCTCGCGCAGCTTCTCGCGGCTCTTGTCGTTCAGGTCGCCAGCTTCGGGCGGCGGCGGCATCAGCAGATCCAGCAGGCGCTCTTCCGCCACGGCTTCGGCTGTATCGGAAACTTCTTCCAGGCGCTCTTCGCGCACCATGTCGATGGCGATGTCCACCAAATCGCGCACCATGGATTCCACGTCGCGGCCCACATAACCCACTTCCGTGAACTTGCTGGCTTCCACTTTGATGAAGGGCGAATTCGCCAGCTTCGCCAGCCGGCGGGCAAGCTCCGTCTTCCCGACGCCCGTGGGCCCGATCATCAGAATATTTTTCGGCATCACCTCTTCGGCCATTTCAGGCGAAAGCTTCTGACGCCGTATGCGGTTACGAAGAGCAATAGCGACAGCCCGTTTCGCATCGGGCTGCCCGATGACGTGCTTGTCGAGTTCGGCCACAATTTCGCGCGGCGTTAGTTCATCGAGAGCCGGCTCACCATTCACGGAATTGTTAGGAAGGTAAATGACCATAGCCTATGCGAGCTCCTCAATGGAGATCTGGTCATTGGTATAAATGCAGATCTTCGCGGCAATGCCCATGGATTGCTCCACAATCTGCCGCGCGGTCATTTTGGTGTTGCGCAGCAGAGCGGTCGCGGCGGAGACGGCAAACGGTCCACCGGAGCCGATGGCCGCCAGCGATTCATCCGGCTCAATCACGTCACCGTTGCCGCTCAGGATGAAAATGTTCTTCGCGTCCGCCACCAGCAGCAGCGCTTCCAGGTGGCGAAGAATCTTATCCGTGCGCCACTCCTTCGCCATTTCCACAACGCTGCGCGGCAGGTTCCCGTTAAACTGTTCCAGCTTCGCCTCAAAGCGTGCAAACAGCGAGAAAGCGTCGGCCGTGGAGCCAGCAAAACCGGCAATTATCTTGTCGTTGTAAAGCCTCCGTAGTTTTTTGGCCGAGGATTTCAAAACTTCATTGCCGAGGGTAACTTGACCATCGCCGGCCATTACCACTTTGCCGTCGCGCCTAACGCACAACACGGTGGTGGAGCGTATTTTTTGTTTCATTCCTTAACTATTCAGTTTAGCGGTAATGCTGCGTTTTCCGTATGGAGAGCTACGTGCAGCTGTAAACCGAACTTAGCAATTACAGGGAGAACGAACTAGAAATGCGAAATGTCATCATTGCCGGATTACTGACCCCGGCGCTACTCGGGGCTGTGGGTTACAAAGACACCAAGCGCCTGAACCAGACCACAACGGTATTGCGTGAGATGTCGCACGCCGACGATAAAGGCGTTCCGCAGGACCTGAGCCGTAAAGCGCATTGCATTGTGGTGGTGCCGGGCTTGAAGAAGATTGCGTTCATCGGCGGCGGCAAATATGGGCGCGGCTATGCCTCTTGCATCACGCCGAAGGGCACCTGGAGCGCGCCGGCGGCCGTGCGGATTGAAGGGGGAAGCTTTGGCCTGCAGTTAGGCGGCAGCGAAACCGACGTGATTCTGCTGGTGATGAATGACGGCGGCATGCAGAAACTGACAGCGGACAAGTTCACGCTGGGCGGCGAAGCGAATGCTGCGGCGGGACCGGTGGGGCGCAATGTGAGCGCGAACACCGATGTGCTGATGAAGGCGGAGATTCTGACTTATTCGCGGTCGCGCGGCGTGTTCGCGGGGCTTTCGCTGGAAGGCGCTACACTGCGTCCGGATAAAGATGAGAATGCAAAGCTTTACGGACGAGAGGTGACGCAAGCTGAAATCCTAAGCGGCAGCGTGGCTCAGCCAGCCGAAACAGCGGGCCTGATGCGGCAAATTCAGCTATTTTCCGGCAAGGGTTCGCCTTCTATGAAGAAGGGCCGCAAGGGGCGGAAGACAGCCATGAACGAAATGAACTCCATTGAGACCACGGTGCCCGCAGCCAACACGGTTGCTGCGAACCACGCGACTGTGCCTGTTTCGAGCGCTCCCCTAACCGGCGATACGTCATCCACTCCGGCGGCGGACAACTCGCGCCGTAACGTTCGCGACCGGGCCCCTTCGCAAAAAACCGCCGACCAGGGAAAGAACAACCTGAGCGACCTTGAAATCGAGCGGCGCATCCGGCGTAGCGTCGTGGCAGACAAGGCACTTTCCACCTATGCGCACAACGTGAAAATTGTTGCTACCAACGGCGTTGTGACGCTGAAAGGGCCCGTGCGCAGCGAAGACGAAAAGATGTCGATAGCCGGGAAGGCGCAGACCGTTGTTGCAGCGGACCGCATCACGAATCAGATTGAGATAGCGCCCAAGTAAGTTCGTGTTGCGGTGTTACTCGGCCCGGTTCGAAAGAGCCGGGCTTTTGTTTATATGTGGCATTGCGCCAGACCGCGTTTTTCTAAATATTGCTGGTGATATTCTTCCGCGCGAAAGAATGTTTGCGCGGGCACAATCTCCGTCACGATGGGCTTCTTGAACTTAGGCTGCCGGCGCTGGCGGCTGGCCCCGGCAACTTCGCGCTGTGCGTCATCGTGGTAAAAAATCGCTGAACGGTACTGGCTGCCGTAGTCAGGGCCCTGGTAGTTCAGCGTGGTGGGATTGTGATTTTCCCAGAACACATCCAGAAGGGCATCGAACGTCACTTTGGCCGGATCGTAATCCACTTCCACCACTTCGGCGTGACCGGTGCGGTCGGTACACACGTCCTTGTACGTCGGGTTCTCCATCTTCCCGCCTTCATACCCCACGGCTGTCGAAAGAACACCGTCAATTTTGCGGAATGCAGCTTCCACGCCCCAAAAACAGCCTGCGCCGAACGTAGCTTTCATACTCTTAGTTTAGCGGTTATCATCCTCTTTAACAGCGCTCACTTTGTCTACGTGAAGGACCATCTCGCCCTCTTCATTCACATTGAAGGCAGGCGCGAAAGATGCTCCCCATCGCAATTCGTCGAAGCGGTAGGAATAGCGCGCGTGGACCGTCTGGCTGAACGTTTCGTCGTACCCCTTGATCAGAATCAGGATCTCCGCCTGCGATTGTTCCAGGTCTTGCGCAGTCTTCTGCCACAGCGGGCTGCGCGAATCGATGGGGTGGACGATGGTCCACGTAAGCGGGAAGAAATAGACGTTGGACCGTTCCAACCGGAGCACTGCGTAATCGCGCTTGAAGCCCTGCGCGGCGGCATCCACTGTCATCAGCAACACCTTTGCTTCCATTTCCATAAGGCTGTTCGAGCGCTGGTTGGCAATACGGAATTGCAAACTGGTGCCGCCTTCATAAGGGCTCACCAACAAATTTTCGCTGAAGGCAATGCGGGCAGAAGGGCGCGAAACACGCCCCACCAGCAAACCTGTGGCGACGGCGAAACCCATCAACCCAACCAGCGCTTCGAACGAAGCCAGGGCATTGGCGGCGGAAGTAGCCGGGGCGATTGCGCCGAAACCTACGGTAGTTAACGTTTGCGTACTGAAGAAAAACGCAGTCAGGAATGCACGGCCAGGAGTGGAAACGTCGGCGCCCTGCAGGTGAGAAACACCGATCAGATAAAACAGAACAGCAAAAACAAGGTTCACCAGAAGGTATGCGGCCAGCACAATACCCAGGAACTTGTGCCACGGCGCCTGAACCAGCAGCGAATAGAAATTCAGGTCTTGCCAGCGCGTTCCCATGCGGCGGACGTTGAAACTTCCGTCCTTGTTGACGGACCGCCGCAGGCGTCCGCCATATTGCTGCGTCAGGCCCGGATCGAACGAATCGTGTGAGGAAAGCTGCCGTTCAGACATCACGAACAGCCTAACGCAATGCTGGAATCAAAAGCGGCCAGTGGCAGTGAGGCGTGTCGCGGTGATTGCGCCGCCGAAGCACTCCGCCACATCGTCCCCTGCCACTCGCGCACGATCCTGATAGCTGCCTGTGTAGCGATAGGCGTCGCCTGCTTTCCGGAAACTGACGGGTAACGGCGAAGGGTCGAGAGGGCACAGAATCAGCGCCGGCTCCGCACTCCCTTCCATGGGATGGGGCAGGTTGACATTCCAGAATTCGCCGGCGTTCAGGTGTTGCGAAACAAGCTGTTTCAGAACGCGCCCAGCGACACGGGACGCGGCCGGCCAATCCACCTCGCGGCCCTTCGCCACATAGTGTGAAATGGCAATGGCGGGCAGCCCAAGCAAAGCCGCTTCACGCGCCGCCGCTACCGTTCCCGAATAGTAGGTGTCAACGCCCAGGTTGCCTCCACGGTTGATGCCGGCGATCAGCCACTCAGCCTGCGGAGCAAGAACGGAAATGGCCAGGCGGGCGCAATCGGCAGGCGTCCCCGATATCTGGAAACGCTGGGCCGAAAGCTCCTTCACCGGAATTTCACAATCCGTTGAGATGCGGTGGCTCATGGAGGAATGGCAGCGGTCCGGGGCCACTACGGTGACGGAACACCATGTTTCGCAAGCTCGCTCCAAGGCCAATAGACCAGGGGCAGCGATGCCATCATCGTTCGTCAGAACCACTTTCATCGTTTCTGAGTATGTCAGTGTGGCTCTTTCGCAACGGATTGCGTGCGCGCTGCATCTTAACTAGGTATGAGCATGGGTGCTAACCAGGGCGTGTTCGTTCAGGCGGCCGGAGCCGGCTGGACAGGGTCCAACGCGCGGACTTACCATGGGTCTAAAGGAATGGCAGCCACCGACAGCAGTCTCGCGGAAGTTTCCGACGAAGCGGAACTGATTGCGCAGGCCAGATTGGGAAATGCTCGCTCGTTTAGCAGCCTGCTGGAAAGGTACGAGCGCAAGATTTTCCGTTTAGCCCAGCATATTACTCAGAACCGCGAAGACGCGGAAGATGTTTTGCAGGAAACTTTCCTGAAAGCTTTTGAACACCTGGATCAGTTCCAGGGCAATTCGAAGTTTTACACCTGGGTAGTGCGCATCGCGGTGAATCAGGCTTTGATGAAGCTGCGAAAACGGAAGACGGACAAGACCGTTTCCATCGATGAGGGGATCGATACCGGGGAAGACATCATGGTGCGGGAGATTGCGGCCTGGGACGAAAACCCTGAGCAGCGTTACTCGCGCGATGAGATGAACGACATTCTAAACACCGCCGTGGATAGCTTGGCGCCGGCCTACCGGACCGTGTTTGTTCTTCGCGATGTGGAAGAATTGTCCACCGAAGAGACGGCCGACGCTTTGGACCTTTCCATCCCGGCGGTAAAGAGCCGCTTGCTAAGAGCACGGCTGCAATTGAGAGACAAGTTGACAAAATATTTTAAGCGGAAGGGGGAGGGAGCATTTGCTTACATGTAAGGAGTTCCTTTCCGAATTGAGCGAGTTCCTGGATGAGCAGACCGATGCCGAGATCAAGAACAAGCTTGAGCGGCACGTGACGGAGTGCCCGAACTGCTGGGTGATCTGCGACACCACGAAAAAAACGATTCAGGTGTATAAGGGCATGGAAGCGTGCACGATTCCGGAATCGGTCCATGAGCGCCTGATAGCCGCGCTGGAACGGAAGATGGCTGCGCACGCCTTGAAGCACTAAGCGGAAGCGCCGCGGAGTTCCGCGTTTCGTACACTGGATACATGAAAGCTCGCGTTACCGTTTCGCTGAAGCGGACGGTTCTGGACCCCCAAGGACAAGCCATCAACCACGCACTGGTCAGTTTAGGGCACGCCGGCATTCGGGACGTGCGCCAGGGTAAAGTGTTCGAGATGGAAGTGGAGCCGGGCAGCGATCTGGAGACCATTGCCCGCGAAGTCTTGACGAATCCGGTGATTGAAGAATACAGGATCGAGTACCTTTAGAACTATGTGCGGCATAGTTGGGTACGTTGGGCAGAGGCGCGCTGTTCCCATCATTCTGGAAGGCTTGAAGAAGCTGGAATACCGCGGGTACGATTCCGCCGGCATTGCCGTTTATTGCGATGACCGGTCGCTCGGCATCAGGCGCGCATCGGGCAAGCTGCGCAATCTGGAAGAAGCTGTTCGCCTGGACCCCGTTGACGGTCTTTACGGCATTGGCCACACGCGCTGGGCGACACACGGCCGCCCTACGGAAGAGAACGCGCACCCGCATCGCGACTGCACCGGCGACGTAGTTGTGGTGCACAATGGCATCGTCGAAAACTTCATCCCGCTAAAGGAACAGCTGCGGCGCGAAGGGCACGTTTTCAAGACGGAGACCGACACCGAAATCATCGCGCATCTGGTGGAAAAGCACTTCCATGGAAATTTGGAAGACGCTGTTCGCGAGGGCATCCGCGAAATTACCGGCGTCTTCGCGCTGGCCGTCCTGTCGCGCAAAGATCCAAACAAGATTGTCGCCGCGCGTTCCGGGCCGCCTGTCGTGATCGGCATCGGTGAAGGTGAATACTTTGTCGCCTCCGACGTGCCCGCTATCTTGAGCCACACGCGCGATATGTACTTCCTGGCCGATGGCGATATGGCGGTGCTCACGCGCGAGGGCGTGGTGCTTACCGACCTGCAGGGCAACGCGGTGAAGCGCGATTTGCAGCACATCGCCTGGGACCCCATCATGGCGGAAAAGGGTGGCTACAAACACTTCATGTTGAAGGAAGTGTTTGAGCAGCCGCGCGCCGTGAAGGATACAACCCTGGGGCGTGTGAGTCAGGAAACGGGACAGATTCATCTGGGCGAAATGGATATCACGCCCGAAGAGTTTCGCGGTTTTGAGCAGGTGAAAATCATCGCCTGCGGCACCAGTTGGCATTCCGCGCTGGCGGGCAAGTTCATGGTGGAGAAGCTGGCGCGTCTTCCCGTGGAAGTGGATTACGGAAGCGAGTTCCGCTACCGCGATCCCATTCTGCTTCCCAAGACGCTGACCATCGTGATTTCGCAATCCGGCGAAACGGCCGATACGCTTGCCGCTCAGCGCGAAGCCAAACTGAAGGGCTCAAAAACGCTGGCCATCTGCAATGTGGTTGGCTCCATGATCACGCGCGAAGCCGCCGGCTCTATTTATACACATGCCGGTCCGGAGATTGGCGTGGCGTCCACTAAGGCGTTTACGTGCCAGCTCACGGCGCTGTTTCTGTTGGCGATGTATCTGGGTCAGGTGCGCGGCGTGCTGTCTGAGGCTGACTCCATAGGCTACGTGAAGGAGTTGACCAAGCTGCCCGGCAAGCTGGAAGCGGTGCTGGCGCAGAACGCGGCGTTCGAAGAGCTATCGCGCAAGCTCTTCCGCTCGACAGACTTTTTGTTTCTCGGGCGCGGCGTACATTTCCCGATCGCTTTGGAAGGCGCGCTGAAGCTGAAGGAAATTTCCTATATTCACGCCGAAGGGTATCCGGCGGGAGAGATGAAGCATGGGCCCAATGCGCTGATCGATGAGAAGCTTCCCGTGGTGGTGCTGGCCGCGCGCGATGTTGACGATAGCGCAAGCCGCACACTTTACGAAAAGACGGTTTCCAATATTCAGGAAGTGAAAGCGCGCGAAGGCATCGTGGTGGCCATCGTCTCCGAAGGGGATCACGAAGCTTCCACGGTGGCCGATTACGTGATCCGGATTCCGTCCACCAAAGAACTGCTGCTGCCCATTCTGGAAGTGGTGCCGCTGCAGTTGCTGGCCTATCACGTGGCGGTTCGGCGCGGTTGCGATGTAGATCAACCGCGCAATTTAGCCAAGAGCGTGACGGTGGAATAAGTTGACCATTGAAGATCTGGTGCGGGAGGCCGAACGCTTCCGCGGCGAACTGGAACAGGTGAAGCGCAGGCTGGGGCCGCAGCCCTTCGAGTGGTACCGCTACGATTCGCTCGCTAATATCAACCACATCGCCAACCTGCTGACAGGCGCGAACCGCGATCTAGCCGGTGTGTTGAAGCACAAGCCGGTGCTCGATATCGGGTGCGCGGATGGCGATATGGCATTTTTTCTCGAATCGCTGGGCTGCGAAGTGACCGTGGTGGATTATCCGTTCACGAATCATAACCACATGGCCGGCGTGCACAAGCTGCGAGAGGCGCTCGGCTCACGAATTCAGATTCTCTCGATGGATGTGGACTCACAATTTACACTGCCCGAAAAAGAGTTCGGCCTCGCGCTCGTTCTGGGCGCCCTCTATCATTTGAAGAATCCGTTCTATCTGCTGGAGGCTGTCTCCAAGCGGGCGCGGCACACCCTGTTGAGCACAAGAATCGCGCGGCACGTGCCCGGCCTGGCGCACGATGTGAGCCGGCTCTCGCTCGCCTATCTGTTGGGCGCTACCGAACTGAATGGCGATAAAAGCAACTTCTGGATCTTCACGGAAGCCAGCTTTCGTCAACTGCTGAAACGCACGAATTGGGACGTGCTGGACCTGACCACTTTTGGCGACCGGCAGGCCTCAGACCCCGTACGCGCCGAGCATGACGAACGCCTGTTCTGCTTCGCGCGCAGCCGCTATGCCATGGCCAACGTGGACCTGCTGAAGGGCTGGCACGACGATGAAGGCGATGGCTGGCGCTGGACGGCAAAGCATTTTTCGATCCGCGTTCGCGTGCCAGTGGGTGACACGCGCACTCGGCTCACCATGAAAATATTTCTTCCTCAGCCATTGCTTGACCGGTGGGGAGCAGTGACGATGGAAACGGGCCGCGCGCCCGCCCTTACCTGGCGCGAAGCCGGAAATCACGAAACACATATCGATCTAGGCCCGCAGGATGGGACCACGCACGAGATAAGTTTCTCGCTCGATCACGCGGTGCCTCCCGATGAAACAGACGGCCGTGAGCGAGGCATCATCGTGTACTCGCTCGAAGTGGCCTGAGCCGCTAATTGAGCAGCTTGTTATTGTTGCGCAGGTAAGCGGGCACGTCTAAATCGTCAGGATCGAGAAACACCGGCATAGCGTCCTCTTCCTCTTCTTCGGCCGGTTCCGCAGTGAGTTCCGGTTGAGCAACTTGCGCGGGCGGAGGCGGTTCCGGCGCCGCTACCTTGATGAAGAAAGGCTCTTCGCGAACGGCTTCCGGCATTTGGAACCCGGTCGCAATCACGGTTACCTTCACGGCATCGCCCATCGAGTCATTTGAGATCACGCCGAAATTGATCTGCAAGTCGTCGCAGTTGGCGGCTTCTCGCACGATGTTGCACGCTTCGTTTACTTCATGAAGGCCCAGGCCGCTGGCGCCGGTGATGTTGATCAAAATACGGCGGGCACCGGCAATCTTGGTGTCCTCCAGAAGCGGGTAATTGATGGCCAGGCGCGCCGCTTCCACCACGGCATTTTCGCCGCGCGCGGTGGCGGTACCCATCATGGCATGGCCCATGCCCAACATGGTGGCGCGAATGTCTGAGAAATCCAGGTTGATCATTCCGGGCGTGAGGATGATGTCGCTGATGCCCTGCACGGCTTGGCGCAGTATATCGTCGGCCATCTTGAACGCGGCGGTCATGCTGGTGCCGCGCGGCAAAATGGAAAGCAGCCGGTCGTTCGGAATCGTGATCAGCGTGTCGCAGCTGGAGGCTAGTTCCACCACGCTTTTGTCAGCCGCTTTCATGCGCTTGGGGCCCTCAAAGCTGAAGGGCTTGGTGACCACCGCAACCGTCAAAGCATCCAGTTCTTTCGCCAGCGAAGCAATCACCGGAGCCGCGCCCGCGCCTGTGCCGCCGCCCAAGCCTGCGGTCACAAACACCATGTCCGCGCCATGCAACAACTCCAGAATGCGCTCCGTATCTTCCAGTGCGGCTTGCCTGCCGATCAGCGGATCGGAACCCACACCCAGGCCTTTCGTAATCTTCGCGCCGATCTGAATCTTGCTCGGCACATTCGAATTCGCCAGCGATTGCAGGTCCGTGTTGAGGACGTGAAACTCCACCCCGTCCAGCCCTTCTTCCAGCATGCGGGCCACGGCGTTCGAACCTGCGCCGCCCACGCCGATCACTTTGATGCGAGCGCCCTTGCGCGCTTCGTCCTGCAACTGGAATCGCATTCCATCCACTCCGGTAATTTCAATCGCCGCCATAATATTTTGCCCCGTGCTTTAACGTAAGATTCGCCCCAGCATGCCCATGCTCTGCCGGTCCATATTCACTTGTGTGTGCAAGCGCGCCGAATACATCGCCAGGCCAATGGCGGTGCTCCAGGAAGGCTCATCCAGATCCGCCGGCCAATCCTGCAGACCGATTCCGAGGCCCAGACGCACCTGGCAGCCCAGCACATGTTCACCGATGTCGCACATGCCATGCAGATGCGCGCCGCCGCCGGTGAGAACAAGGCCGCTGGTGAGCCCGCGCTGCATGCCGACACGCGTCAACTCCTTTTTCACCATGGTGAAAAGCTCCTGCGCGCGCGCTTCGATAATTTCGTTCAGACGCTTGCGTGAAGCCTCCCGCGGCTCACGCCCATCGGCCACTGGTATTTCAATGTAGCTGTTGTCCGAAGTCCAGCCCGCGACGGCGCTGCCGTATTCTTCTTTCACCAGTTCGGCATGTTCCGCGCTCACGCGAAGCACATGCGCGATGTCGCGCGTGAAGTGGTCGCCGCAAATGGGAATGGTCGCGGCAAGCTGCAAAGCGTCACCGTAATAGACCACCAGTTCCGACGAGTGCGCCCCAACGTCCAGGCAAGCGATCCCTTCATGCCGGTCTTCGGGAAGCACCGACGCATAGAACGAAGCAATCGCATCGAAGACCGTTTCATCCACTGTCAGATGAGCCTGATTCACCGCGCCCACCAGCGCGCTATGCTCCGCCTGTGAGCCCATCACCATATAAACGTTGGCTTCCAGCGCATAAGCCAGCATGGTGCGCGGATCGCGATAACCGGGCATGTCGTCCACGATAAAATCCTGCGGCACCATGTGCACAATCATGCGGTCTTCCGCCATCTGCACGCGCGCGGCGCGCTTCAACGCAGCGTTGATATCGGGCTGACCGATCTCACGCGGCCGCCCCAATTCATACTTGGCGCGAGTGCCGGCGCCGCGAACCGTCAAGCCACCGAAGCTTGCCGTCACCGATTCCACCAGCGTCTGCGCCATGGATTCAGCCTGCTGCACCGCCTCCAGAATGCAGTGTGAAACAGCCTGCTGGTCAACGATGCGGCTCTTCTGCCAGCCTTTCGAATCCACCATCCCGCAACCCAGAAACCGCATGCGGTTGTCTTCCAGCCTGCAGATGACCGCGCGGGTGTACCGGCTTCCGGCATCCAATCCAACGGCGAGAGATGGTGTATTGCTCATACGAATTGGGCCCTATTTAGTAGTGATGCGGTCATCCAGACGAAGGTCGAACACCGAAGCCGCAGGTGAGGTGCGCGCAATCTCCGGGTAGTGCTGCGAAAAATTTGCCAGGCGTGAAGCGAAGTTGCGGTCGCCCATCCATAGCTCCACCGCGTGATGATCCATCTGCGTGATCACGCGAAGATCCTGCAGGCTGGCGGCATTGATCTCGGAGATGCCTGCGGCTTGCGGCCCCAGCTCCGCCACCATGCTGCTCATGGCGCCCACGCGCGCGCTGCGTTCCTCTTCGGTCTGCTCTTCGGTAATGCCGCTCAGCACGGGCAGGTTGAAACGGACCCTGGCGGGGGCGGAGAGAAACACGCCGGCGGAATCGATGAGCAGGTATTGACCGTTCGGCATATTCACGAAGGCGACAGGCTTGCGTTCTTTGATGCGCACCAACAGCCGGTTGGGCCACAGGCGTGAGATGGAGGCTTCCTCCACCCAATCCACTGCCAGCAATCGGCGGCGGCGTTCTTCCATCGGCATGCGAAACGAACTGCGTCCCAGGTCCGTCGCGAACATCTGCATCAACCTGGCGCGCGACGCATAGTGGACGCCTTCCAGCCTGACGCTGCCCGTGCCGGCATTCAGGGCAAAGTGGCTATCCGTCAGCACGAAATTCTGCACGCGCTTGGCGGCATACGCGGTGGAGCCCGCCACCACGCCCCATGCCGCAAGCGTCAACACGGTTCTCCACGGAAACCGTTTCGGCTTCACCACTTTAGGCATGGCGCAGTTTCTCCAGAATCAGATCGGCAGCTTGCGTCACCGTTCCCGCGCCCAGCGTAATGACCAGATCGTCCGGCTCCAAGCCCTTGGTAATGGCATTAACGCCAGCCTCCAGCGTGCCCACATACTCGGCGGAGCGGTGGCCGAACTGCCGCGTTCGCTCCGCCATTATTTCGGCTGTGACACCTGGAATCGGCTGCTCCGACGCCGCATAGATATCGAGGAAGAACACGCGATCGGCTTGATTGAAGGCACGCGCGAAATCGTCCATCAGCGCCTCGCTGCGCGAATAGCGATGCGGCTGGAACAATACATGTACCCGCTTTGAGCCGCAGACCCGGGCGGCCGATAGCGTCGCGCGAATTTCGGTGGGGTGGTGCCCGTAATCGTCAATCACGGTCACTCCGCCTTGTTCGCCGCGCTTTTCAAAACGCCTCTGCACGCCGGTGAATAGCGCCAAACCCTCGCGAATGGTATCGGCGGGAACGCCCAATTCCCGCGCCACGGCAATGGCTGCCGTTGCATTCAAAACGTTGTGCTCACCCGGTACGGACAGTTGAAACTTGCCGAGCGATTCGCCATGCGCGCGCACCTGAAATTCCGAATGAAACTGCCCGCACGTGAAATCGAACGCTTCGTAATCCGCTTGCGCGCTGCGGCCGTAAGTAACGGTCCTGCGCCGAACGCGTGGCAGGATAGACTGGACATTTTCATCTTCAATACAGAGAATAGCCGCGCCGTAAAACGGAACCTTGTTGACAAACTCCGTAAACGAATCGCGAATGTCATCGAGCGAACTATACGTATCCAAGTGTTCGCGATCAATGTTGGTGACCACGGCCAGAATCGGCGCCAGCTTCAGAAATGAACGGTCGCTCTCGTCGGATTCCACCAGCAGAAAATCGCTGTGGCCCACGCGCGCATTGGAGCCGCCCATGGTGCCCACCTTGCCGCCCACCACCACCGTGGGGTCCAGCCCGGCGTGGTTCATCACCGTTGCCACCAGCGATGTCGTCGTCGTCTTGCCATGGCTCCCGCCCACCGCAATGCCATACTTCAGCCGCATCAGTTCCGCCAGCAACTCCCCGCGCGGAATCACCGGAATCTGCAGGCGCCTTGCTTCCATCACTTCGGCGTTCGTCTCATCCACCGCGGACGTGACCACAAGCGCGCGCGCTCCGGCTATGTTCTGGGCCGCATGCCCCGCGAAGATTTTCGCGCCGAGCGAGCTCAAGCGTTCCGTCGTGGCGGAAAGTTTTTGGTCCGAACCGGAAATGGTATATCCAAGGTTCAGCAACACCTCGGCGATGCCGCTCATGCCGATTCCACCTATTCCCGTGAAGTGCAAGTGCTGCTTGTTAAAAAACATTTCCTTGTGCTATTGTTCCGGCTGCTTTTGTACCTGTCAATGGATATTTTCCAGAATGTCCGCCGCGCGAGTTGCCGCGCCAGGCTTTGCGAGGCTTTTAGCGGCCGCCGACATTGCTTTTAAGACACCGCGCTCTGAAATCAGGCTGGACACCGTTTCGAAAAACTTTGCGCCGGTCCATTCCGCATCCGGCACCAACAGAGCGGCGCCGGCCCTGACGAACGATTCCGCGTTCTTCATCTGGTGATTGTCCGCGGCAAACGGAAACGGAATCAGCACGGAGGCTTTCCCGGCCGCAGCCAACTCTGAAACCGCTCCCGCGCCTGACCGGCACACCACCAGATGCGCCTGCGCAAACGCGCCTGGCATATCTTCGAAGAACGGCTTCACTTCGCCTGCAAGACCACTCGCGGCGAACTCTTCCACCAGGTTCCCCGCCTGCCCCGCTCCGGTCTGGTGCAGCAATCGCACCCGCAAGCCGGATTCGCGAAACAGCGGCCAACTGGCGCGCGCGGCCTGGTTCAGTGTGCGCGAACCCTGGCTGCCACCCGTGATCAAAATCGTAAACGGCGCGTCGGCAGCCGGTTCAGGCAGATGAAAAAATTCCTCGCGCACCGGCAAGCCCGTCATCTCCGTGCGGCTCGCCGGAAAGAACTTCGCCGTTTCGGGAAACGTGATCAGCGCCTTTGTCATCCATCGCGCAGTGTAGCGATTCATAATGCCCGGCACCGCATTCGGCTCCATCGCCACCACCGGAATTTTCCGCAGCAAAGCTGCAATCACCGGCGGACCAGCCACATAGCCGCCCATGCTGAAGACCGCGGCAGGCCGGGTGGCGGTCAGTTGCTTCGCCGTGCTCACCAGAAGTTTCGCCATGCTGCTCACCTGCCCCAAAATGCCGATGCCCTTCAACCCGCCAATCTGAATTAACTCCAGCGGAAAGCCCGCCAGCGGCACCAGGCGCGATTCCACGCCGCGCTCCGTTCCCACAAACACCACACGGTGCCCGCGGCTTCGCAGTTCGCGCGCCACGGCCAGCGCGGGCATCACATGCCCCCCTGTTCCGCCGCCCGCCATAACATAAAGCCGGCTATCCGGCATGCTCCGAAATGTTCAGCAGCAGCCCCAGCGATGCCATGGTGGTGATCAATGAGCTGCCACCGAAACTGATCATGGGCAGCGGAATGCCTTTGGTGGGGGCCAGGCCCAGCACCACGGTCATGTTCATGAACGCCTGCACCACAATCATGGTGGTGATGCCCAGCGCCAGATAGCGCCCGAACTCATCGGGTATCAGCACGGTGGCACGAATGCCGCGCCACAGAATAATCAAGAAGGCGATCAGCACACCCACACAGCCCACCATGCCCAACTCCTCACCCACCACCGCATAGATTTCATCGGTGTGCGCCTCCGGAAGATACAGAAGCTTCTGGCGGCCTTGCATCAAACCCTGCCCGGCAACCCCGCCCACGCCCACCGCAATCTTGGCCTGTTCGGATTGATAGTTGGTGTCCTTGGTGGTGAAAGATTTTTCCAGGCGCGCTTTCACAATGCCTTGCTTGTCCCACTTCGAAAGCATCTTGTAACCGGGGTCCGCATATTCCACCACGCGCCGCAGCCGGTAAGGCTTCTGATACACGGTGTAAGCCACGCCGCAGCTGGCAATCAAGCCGGCTACCACGAAGTATCGGAACTTCAGCCCCGCCACATAGAAAATCATGGCGGCCGTGCAGCCCAACACCACGGCGGTGCCAAGGTCTGCAATCACCACGCCCACCGCAACGAAACCCACGGCCAGCGCGGCCGGCATAACGGTAAAGCGGTTGTTGATGGCGCGGCTTCGCAGTGCCAGAAAGAAGGCTAGAAATATCACCAGCGCCGGTTTCGCGAGCTCAGAAGGTTGCAGGCCGATAAAGCCCATCCGGATCCAACGGTGCTGGTGGCCATCGATGAAATAGACCGCAAGCAGCAGCACCAGCGTGATGGCCAGCGCCGAAAACGCAACGCCCGATTGTTGCAGCTTGCGATAGTGCATCCGCTTCATCAGCATGAACACGCCTAAGCCCGCCAGCACCCAAAACGCCTGGCGCAGCACGAAGTATGTGCTGGAATTGAACTTCAATTCCGCCATCACGGATGAGGCGCTATAGATCATCACAGCGCCGAAGAACACGATGCAAATGATGGTGGTGAACAGTATCCAATCGGTCTTTAAGCGAAGTGCCATTTTAGTTATCCAGGGCCTGCACTAATTCTTTGAAGGCGCGCCCGCGATGCTCATAACTTTGGAACTGGTCGAAACTGGCGCACGCCGGGGCCAGCAGCACCGTGTCACCTGGTTCGGAAGCCGCATACGCGCGCTTCACAGCCGCTCCCAGCGTATCCAGCCGTTCGGTGGAAAGCGTAAGCTGCGCTTCAATCAGCGGCATCGCGCTACCGATCAGCAAAACGCCCCGCGCCTTCGCGCGCAGTAGCGGCTCTAAAACGGAGTAATCGCTCCCTTTATCTTTTCCGCCCAGAATCACCCAAAGCCGCCCGTCGAAAGATTCCAGCGCCTTCTTCGTCGCGTCCACGCTGGTGGCTTTCGAATCGTTGTAGTAATCCACGCCCTTCACCTGGCGGACGAATTCCAGCCGATGCTCCACGGCTTCAAAAGTCATCAACGCACTCGCAATCACATTGAGCGGCACGCCAGCCAAATGCGCGGCGTTCGCCGCGGCCATGGCGTTTTCAACATTGTGATGCCCGCGCACCGGCAATTCCGCGGCGCGCATCAGCCGCTCTTCGCCGACGATTATTTCACCCGCTTTCAAATAGCTTTCCCCGAACCAAACTTTGTGCCCGCGCCCCACCGTCGCAAAGGCGCGGCACTGGGCATCGTCCTGATTCAGAACGGCGTAATCTTCCGGCCGCTGGCTTCGAAACAGATTGCTCTTCGCCGCCGCATAGGCTTCGAACGTGTGGTGCCGGTCCAGATGATTCTGCGTCACGTTCAGGCACACCGCAATCTCCGCGCGAAACTCCCGAATGGTCTCGAGCTGAAAGCTCGAAAGCTCCAGAACATTCCACTGGTCCTGCCGCGACGTGGCCACCATGGCCGTCACTGGCGTCCCAATATTGCCGCCCGTGCGCGAGGGAATGCCCGCGCTTTGCAGGATGTGCCCCACCATTGCGGTCGTTGTCGTCTTGCCGTTCGAGCCCGTGATGCCGATGGTCTTGCCGAGCAAATAGGGCGCGGCCAATTCCACTTCGCCTATCACGGGAATGCCGCCCGCGCGAGCGGCCCCCAGTTCCGGCAAATCGTTCGGCACACCGGGCGAGGTCACAATCAGATCGCTTGTTTGAAACGGTGCATCCCGCTGCAACACAAAAGGCGCATGCTCCACCTGATGCGGGTTCATGTCCGTCGCAGTCACACTGGCGCCGCGCTCCAGCAAAAACGCAACCGAAGCCAGGCCGGATTTCTCCATGCCCACCACCAGCACCTTTTTGTTTTTCAATTCGCTCATCGAAGTTTCAAAGTGGTCAGCGCGAACAGCGCCAGCACCAGGCCCACAATCCAAAAGCGCGCAATGATCTTCGATTCCTGCCAGCCTAACGCTTCGAAATGATGATGCAGCGGCGCCATCTTAAAGATGCGCTTCTTGCGCAACTTGTAGCTGCCCACCTGCAAAATCACAGAGAGCGTTTCCAGCGCGAACACGCCGCCGATGAATAGCAGCAGCACTTCCTGCTTGATCAGAATCGCCACCACGCCCATCGCGCCGCCCAGCGAAAGCGATCCCACGTCGCCCATGAACACATCGGCGGGATGCGCGTTGTACCAGAGAAAGCCTAGACAAGCGCCCGTCATGGACCCGCAAAAAATTGTCAGTTCCGCCGTGCGCGGGTTGCGCGCCAGCCCAAGATAGTTGGCAAATTCACGATGCCCGCCCGCATAAGCAAGCACGGTAAGAGCCGCCGCCGCGATCACCATCAGACCGATCGCCAGGCCATCCAAACCGTCCGTCAGATTCACGCCATTCGACGAACCCACCACCACCAGCGTGATAAACAAAAAGAAAATCACGAACGCAAACGGATACGTGAACGGGTTATCCAGCAGCGAACGAATCACCAGGTCAGGCTGCCATGTTTTGAAAAACGGCACGTTGATGCTGGTGGAGTAGTTATTGTAAGCGGACATCACCGCCAGGCCCGCCGTCAGCAGCGCCGAAACCAAAAGCTGCAGCAGAAACTTGCCGCGACTGCTCAACCCCAGGTTCTGCTGCTTCTTCACCTTGGCGTAATCGTCAATGAAACCAATGGCCGCGAACACCAGCAACGCCAGCAGCGCGATCCAAACATAGAGATAGCGCAGGTCCGCCCACAGCAGCGTCGGAATCACAATCGAGATCACAATCAGCACGCCACCCATGGTCGGCGTGCCCGCTTTCTTCTGGTGGCTCTTCGGCCCCTCTTCGCGAATGTATTGGCCAATCTGAAATTCACGCAGTTTGCGAATCAGCAGCGGGCCCAGAATCACGCACAGCAGGAACGCTGTGATGCTGGCAAACGTTGTGCGAATGGTGACGTAGCGGAACAAGCGAAATCCGCTCACCATCGGATAGAGACGATCGTAAAGCAGGTAGTAAAACATTAAGCCGCCGCGCCTCCCGCGTCGCTTCCCATATCGCTGGTGAAAGCTTCCAGCGCGCGCTCCACATGAACGCCGCGCGAACCTTTGAACAGCACGGCATCGCCCGGCCGCGCAATCTGTTTCAGAAAATGCCCAGCCTCCGCGGGATCCTCAAAAAAATACGCGGCGTCGCCCGACATTCCAGCTTTCTTGGCTTCATCGGCCACAAAGCTCGCGGCGCCGCGTAAGGCAATGAGCACATCCATCCCGCTTTCCGCGACGTAACGTCCAAGGTCGCGGTGTAAGGGCTCGGTTCTACCGCCGAGTTCCAGCATCTCCCCCAGCACCGCAATACGGCGCGTCGCCTTTTCGGCGGCAAGCGCATCCAGCATCGCTCGCGCGGCGGCAGGGTTGGAGTTGTAGCAATCGTTCAAAATGGTAATGCCATTGTGCGTCATTCGCTCGCCGCGCATCTTGCCCGGCGTGAGCGTGTGAACCGCATCCACCAGAAGCGCGGGCGCAATTCCGAAGACTTGAGCCACCGCGATGCCGGCCAGAATATTCGAAACGGCATGGCGGCCCGTGAGCTGAGTTTCGTAAAACGAACCCGAACAGCGGAAGCGATTTGCGTCCAGCATTTCTCCGCGAACGTCGGCTTCAGCGCTGAAGCCATAGGTCACGGTAGGGCCGCTATGCACTTCACGGAAACGAATCACGCGCTCATCGTCGGCGTTCAACACAGCCGTGCCTTGCGGCGGCAGCGCCTCAATAAGCTCGCGCTTCGCCAGCGCCACGCCTTCAATGGAATCGAAAAACTCCACGTGCGCATAGCCCACATTGGTTACGACGCCGATATCGGGTTTGGCGATAGCAGCCAGCGCGCGAATCTCACCCGCATGATTCATGCCCATCTCCAGCACGGCAACTTTGGAATCATCGGGAATGCGCAAAATAGAAAGCGGCAGGCCAATGTGATTGTTGAAATTTCCCACGGTGCGGCCCACCTTCATCGTCACCGAAAGCAGATGCGCAATGGCATCTTTGGTGGACGTCTTGCCGGCGCTGCCCGTCACGCCCACTACCGTTCCGCCCCAGTGCCCGCGCGCCCAGGCCGCTAACTGCTGCAGTGCGGCAAGCGAATCGGGCACCGTCAGTATCGTCGGCCCCGCCGTCTCCGCAACAACACCAACGGCGCCTGCATTCAGCGCTGCATCGATGAACGCATGTCCATCGTGTACGTCACCGCGCAAAGCGAAATACAGGTCCCCGGGCGAAAGCGTGCGCGAATCGATACTCCATCCCCGCACCATCGTGCCGGGCTCCTGAGATACAGCACCGGCACCGATACCAACCTGCTGAAGAGTGAGTTCCATTTAGGTTTTCTGAAACCCAAAACCACGAAGCACATCCCGTGCCACCGCGCGATCGTCGAACTCGATCGTTTTGTCTTTCAAAATCTGATACGTCTCATGACCCTTGCCGGCAAGCAGCACCAGGTCTCCCGTGCGCGCCTCGTCGATAGCGCGGCGAATTGCCTCCGCGCGGTCAGGCTCAATCACCAGCGGCGTATCTTTGCGCCGCAAGCCCACCAGCACATCGTTCATGATCTGCAATGGGTCTTCGGAGCGCGGATTGTCGCTGGTCAACACCACCACATCACTCAGTTCGGCGGCCACTTGTCCCATGATGGGCCGCTTGGTGCGGTCGCGATCTCCACCGCAGCCGAACACGGTAATCACGCGCTTCGGCGAAAGGCCGCGCGCCACCAGAATGGCGTTGCGCAGAGCATCGTCGGTATGCGAATAATCCACCACCACCGCGAACGGCTGCCCTTCATCCACGCGCTCAAAGCGACCGGGAACACCGTGGCATTCCGCGATGCCGCGAACAATAGCCTCGACTGGAAGCTGGTAACTGAAACCCGCGCAGCAAGCGGCCAAAATGTTATAGACGTTGATGCGGCCGATCAGCGCGCTCTCCACCGGGAACCTGAGCTTGCCGAACTGCACTTCGAATCGCAAGCCCGTGAAGCTGGACGTAATGTTGCGCGCGCGAACCGCCGCTTCCCGCTCCAGCCCATAGCTCAGAACTTCCGTCGATTTCCCAACCGTGAGCCGCGCACCGTACTCGTCATCCTGATTGATCACCGCGAATGGTGGCGGCGGCGAGCCCGAACCGGAAAACAGCAACTGCTTCGCCTGGAAATATTCTTCCATGGTGTGGTGAAAATCCAGATGGTCGCGCGTAAGATTCGTGAACACCGCCGTGTGAAACTGCAAGCCATACACGCGGCCCAGCGCCAGCGCGTGCGACGACACTTCCATGGTGGCGTGCGTGCCGCCGATCTCCCGCAAGCGGTCGAAGAGCCTGTATAGGTCAACCGATTCGGGCGTCGTGTTCACAGCGGGCAGCACGTCCGCTCCCAAATGATATTCAATCGTTCCGATGAGCGCCGTGGTCTTGCCCGCCGCGCGCAACACGGAATCCAGTAAGAATCCCGTAGTCGTCTTGCCGTTCGTGCCCGTGATGCCTGTCAGCTCCACATGCTGGCCATAGAAATTCCGCGCCGCCTGCGCCAACGCTTGCCTGCCATGCGCCACCTGTATCCATGTGCCCGCAAAACCTTCGGGCGAATGCAGCTCACTTACAATCGCGATGGCTCCGCGCGCACGTGCTGCCTCAGCGAAAGCCCGTCCATCCGCTCGCGCACCCGCGAACGCAAAAAACAAAAATCCCGGCTCAATACGCCGGGAGTCATAATCCAGACCGCTTACCTGTTGCGCGCCGGCGCCAGGCGGAAATTGGCTTTCAAGCGATACACCCTGCAACACCTCAAGCATGGTCATCGCCGGAATTGCACCTTTACTTTGGTCCCTTCGGCAAGCGGAGCGCCAGGGCGCGGCCACTGCGCGCGAGCCACCCCGCGCCCCTGCACCGAAATGGGCACACCGGTTTCAGAGCTCTCCTGAATCACTTCACGTAACGTCTTGCCGCGAAAATCCGGCGTAGCAGGCCCAGTATTCATGGCCAGCAGCGCGGGTGGCACAGCTGCATCCGTCGATGCCTCCGGCGTCCCCGCGGCCACCATCTCCGCCGTGGGCGCCGCCGTCGGGTCGTCTTCCAAAATGTTCGCGCCTTCGCTCAAACCGGCAATGGATAAATCGTTCTGATCCACCTCCGCCACCTGCACGTCTTTCGGCTGCGGTGCAACCTCAGGCAAATCTTTCGGCACATCCAGAATGCGCAACGCCTCAGTCATCACCGTGTTGAACACCGGTCCCGCCGAAGGTCCCCCGAAACCGGCCGTCCCCGTGGTGCCGTTCAGCGTCACCATTACCACCAGCGCGGGGTTCGTCACCGGCGCAAAGCCCATGAACGATGCGTTGTAAGTATGCGTGTAATGCTTCGTCGCGCGATCGAAAATCTGCGCCGACCCGGTCTTGCCACCCGACGTATAGCCATCCAAACGGCAGCACTGCCGCCCCGTACCGCGCAGCACCACGCCCTCCATCAATTGCCGCATCGTGATCGCCGTTTGCGGCTTCAGGATGCGAACCGGCGCTTCGATGGGCACCAGCTTATCGCCCTCTTTCAGCACCAGCTTCGGCTTCACCAACAAGCCGCCATTCGCAATCACGGCCGCCGCGCGCGCCAGTTGCAGCGAGGTCGCGCTCACTTCCTGCCCCATCGCAATCGAAGCCAGCGATGTCGTCCCCCAATGGTCCAGCTTCCTCAACAACCCGCCCGACTCCGCCGGCAGCGGCACGCCCGCGCGCGATCCAAAACCGAATCGCCGCACATACTCATTCATGCCCTCGCGGCCCACGCGCGTGCCAATCAAGATCGCGCCGATGTTGCTCGATTGCTCCAGCACTCCCGCCACCGTCAGCGTGCCATGCGCATGCGTATCGTGCACCACGCGTCCCGGCAAAGCCAGCGCTCCATTGCCCGTGTTGATCAAGGAATCAGGCGTCAGATTCGTTGTTTCCAGCGCCGCCGCAAGCGTGATCACCTTAAAAACGGAGCCCGGCTCAAACGGCACCGAAACGCCCAGATCGTAGCGCGCCCTCGCATCGTCGCCTTTCTTCGGCTGCAGGTTCGGGTCATACGTGGGAAAATTCGCCAGCGCCAGAATCTCGCCGTTGTACGGATTCATCACCACCACCGTACCGCTCACGCAATGGTGCTTCGCGACCGCCGCGGCAATCTCGCGCTCCGCCACAAACTGAATGCGCTCATCGATGGTGAGCGTCAGCGGCTTGCCCGCCACTGCCGCATTCTCGGTATGCGAATCGATCCCGCGACGCTTCACATCGGTCAGCAAGCGTTCACTGCCCGCGCGCCCGCGCAGAACAGGCTCCATCCCACGCTCCACCCCAGCCGACCCTTCCTGCTGCCGGAACACGCCGCCCAGCACATGCGCCGCAATCTGTCCGTTCGGATACAGCCGCCGCGCCTCCGTCGTGAAATCGATCCAATTCACCGGCAGGCTGCGAAGGCGCTCACTCTCGGTATGGGTCAGCTTATGCTTCACCACCAAATACCCATGCCGATTCGCACGGCACCATTCAATCTTGCGAAGCAGTTCGTCTTCGTTCAGATTCAAGTTCTGCGCCAGAACCTCAGCCGCTACTGAAGCATCGGGAATATTCAGCGGGTTGATGGAGACCGAATCCATGGATACGCTCATGGCGAGCGCATGGCCATTGCGGTCGTAAATATTTCCGCGCACGGCCGGCAGCGCGACCTTCAGTTCCTGCTGCCGGCGCGCGCTGGCCAGATACTTCTTGTGATGAAACACCTGCAGCGAGACCAGCTTCGCGAGGATGGCGACAGCCCACACCATCAGCAGCACCACCAGCAGAGTCACCCGCCGCTCCGCCCGCGATTTGGCTGCCCCCTCCTCCATGGCCTGTAAACCTTAACGAGCTTTCAAGCCATCCGGGCGAACCACGGCGGCGAACGCGTTGTCGCTCTTCGGCTGCAGGTGCACCACCTGTCCCGCACCCGGCCGGTTCAGCTTCTGCGCCCCGGCAAGTTCATGCAGACGCGCCGGATTCATCAGCATCGCCTCATCCACTTCCAGCGAGCGCTTCTCTTCCTGCAACGTGGCCTGCTCCTGCCGAAGCTGCTGAATCTTGTAACCGGCCAGCACGCTGCCCAGCTTCGGAGCCATCACGCTGCTGGCCAGCACCGCCAGCACACACGTTGCCCCAATCGCCGACCAGCACTGCCCCTTCACCTGCGGATCCGCTTGGCGCACCAAGCGCGAATTGTCGATCCGCTTCACATAGAAGTACACATCGTCATTCGGAAGCGACCGTAGCTTGTACTGGTCCGCCGCCGTACGGGCCTGCGCCCGCTCTTGCTGCTTTGTTTCAGAAGCCCGCTGCGTGAATACATCCACGGCGGGGAAAAAATCAGATTTGCGAAAAAACGTCGCCAGCGTTCCCATGTCTTTCAGCCCCTAAGCCCACACCACTTTCGTTCACAGCCACTCCCAACTTTTCCGCCGCCCGCAGCTTCGCGCTCCGCGATGGAGCGTTCCGCCTCACTTCTTCCTCGCTAGGCTCAAGCGGCTTCTTCGTCAAAATCCGCACTCGCCCTTCCTGCTGCAATGTCCGAAACTGCTCCTTCACCTTGCGGTCTTCCGTCGACATGAAGGAGATCAACACCAGCCTTCCGCCAGGCTTCACCACATCGGGGGCCGCGTCCAGAAGGGAGTCGAGCTCTTCCTCCTCGCGGTTCACAATAATCCTTAGTGCCATAAAGGTACGCGTTGCCGGATGGGCTGGTCCCGTCCGATGCACGGCCCGCTCCACCACACCAGCCAGGTGTGATGTGCTCCGAATGGGCCGTGATCGAACGATTGCTCTGGCTATCTTCCGCGCCCTCCTTTCTCCGCCGAACTGGTGGATCCAGTCGGCGAGCACCTGTTCGGTACTCTCGTTTACCAACGTGTCCGCTGTTGGCGCTTGCGCCGCGCTCTGATCCATGCGCATGTCCAGCGGCCCGTCGGCCATAAATGAAAATCCCCGCGCTGCCGTCGTGAGTTGATACCGGCTCACTCCCAAATCGGCCAGCAACCCATCCACGGGTCCGAAGCCGGCCTGCTCCACCGTCTCCGCAATACGCGAAAACTCCGCGTGAAAAAACTGAATCCGCTCCCGCGCGTCCTGTGTGTTCTCGCGCGCCATGGCCAGGGACGCAATATCCCGGTCGCAGCTGATCACCTTTCCCGCAACCAACTTCCGCGCGATGGCGCCCGTATGACCGCCCAGCCCGGCCGTGCAATCCAGATAAATTCCATCCGGCCGTACCGCCAAATACTCCAGCGTTTCCGCCAGCATCACCGGATAGTGGGAAGGAGTTTCGGACATCCATTACTTCAGCCCGTATCCTTCCGCCAGTTCGCGATTCAAAACTGCGTTTTCCTTCGAAGCCTGTTTCTGTGCTTCGTATACCCTCTTCGTCAAAATCTGGATGTGTCCCAGTTCGCTATACAAGCGAAGCGGCTGGTCGTCCATTTCCAGCTCCGCCCGGAGCTCGGAGTTGAAGGTGATGCGTCCCTGGGAATCCATCGTCTGTTCGTTCCCCAGGTCATTTGCGTTGAACAAAACTTCCTTCGCAATCTTCGGCGGAATCTCGCCCGACGTCAGTTTTCCTTCCTGCTCCCGCCAAACTGGAATAGGATAAATTTGAGCCGTCATGCGATCCGTCGATGTCACGAAAAACTTGCCCTCTGTAAACTGCTCCAAAAACGCCTGGAACTGCGCCGGCAGCTTAATCCGTCCCTTTTCGTCCAGCTTCCCGTTGTGCATGCCACGGGGCGCTTCCAGCTTGGGAGCAACGGACTGAGCTAATTCCTCCACTATTTATCCTCTACGTATCCCCAATGGTCCACACAAGGGATTGTGTCAGATGCCAAACTCCGTTGCAAGCGGAATTTAGGGCAAGTTATGTGTTTTTATTAACTTACAGGGCACAGCCAAGGCTAGGGGAGAAAGACGAGCCACTACCGGTTGTATCTACAGGAGAATAAAAAGCGAAAGTGGGGGTAAAAGCTACTGCTTCGGCGAGGCTGCCGGATTGAAGAACTGCTGATTTTCTTCTTTCACACTCAAACTTCTTTGCAAAGCATCCATCCATTCCCGGCCAGCTTTGTCTTTTAGCTCGGTATAAATGTCGTCCTTCACGTCTGCGTAAGGACGCAGACCTACCGAATCTGCCCGAAACAGGTAAAAGCCGTTCTGTTGCAAAACAGGTTCGCTGATTTCACCGTTCTTCAGAGCAAAGATAATCTTCTTTACATCCTCTGTCGGCACGGTGTCGCTGGCGTGCACCACGCCGAACTCGCCATTCCGAGCCTTCGAACTTTCGTCTTCCGAATACTCCAGCACGGCCTTGATGAAATCCTCTTGGCTCTTAATGCCTGCGCGAACCTTCAGGGCCAGCGCCTTGGCCTGTGCCTCATTGCGGTACTTCTTCGGATTCTCTTTCGCCACTTCGTCGCTGGTAAAGCCCAGATAAATGGTCTGCAGCTTCACTTCGGTGTAGCGGTCTTTGTGAGTGTCGTAATACTTCTTCTGGTCATCCGGAGTAACCTCCAGATGCAATGTCTTATAGTTGATCTCGGCCTCAATGAGAACAATGCGCCTACTCAACTCCAGAGCTTCTTTGTAAGGGCTAATCTGATCCAGCTTGTCCTTTTCAGCCAGTTCCACAAGCCGTCTCTGCAAAGCATACTGGCGAATCAAATCGTGCCGCGACGCTAGCGCAGCGGCCTTTTTCTCAGGCCCCAGCGCAGTCAAATAACTTTCCAGTTCGCCGTACGTCAGCTTCTTGCCGTCGATTGTGGCAATCACCGTCTCCGGTGGCATCACATCCGAATCAGCCAATAGAGAACCGCAGAAAATAGCAGCTAGAATGAGGGGCGGCGCGAAACGCTTCAAGCCCTCAATTTACCACGCGCGCTTACCGGGCTTCCGAACGCGCCACCGTCTCGGAACGCTTGATCTGCGCGCGCCGGCGGCCGCTAGCCAAATTCTTCGCAGCTTTATCGCGAGCCGCCTGACTGATTTCAATATTGTTCACCACCGCCAGCGCGCCCGAACTCTTGGCCAAACGCGTCGCCACGCCTTTATGCTGAATCACATTGGTGTGGCCGCTGAGGGTCGCAATCGAACTCTGAACTTTCACGGTAAATTTGTCTTCGTCGATCTTCGATTCCGCGAAGCGCCCGCGAATCTTGCGCTCCAATTCGGCATCGCTGATACGGGGAGCGGCGGCAACTTTCGCTTTCGGGCTAACACTCTTCGTGGGCGTCGCGGCGCTTAACGATAATAGGGCGGTAAACAGGCAGAGAATGAGTTTCATCTGCGCTGTTAGTGCGGACCGTTCTGAAAAGTCTCAGCCGACGGCTTATTTGCCCACCAGAAACACCGCCGTTTCCGCCATCAAGTTCGGCAGCACGGTCACCCTTCGCGACCCGGCCAGAAAGTCTCGCCGCTCCACACGGAACCCCTGCCGCTCCACCAGGGTCTCGAAATCGTGCACCGTCAGAAAATGAATGTTCGGCGATTCGTACCACTCATACGGGAACAGCTTCGTCCGCGGAGCCTGCCCTGAAAACAGCATGCTGAACCGCACGCTCCAATGCCCGAAATTCGGAAACGCCACAATCGCCTGCCGCCCCACGCGCAGCATCTCGCGCAGAACCTTCAGCGGCGCGCGCGTCTCCTGCAGCGTCTGGCTCAAAATCACATAGTCGAACGCGTGGTCGGGATAATCCGCCAGCCCTTCATCGATATCGCCCTGGTAAGCCGAAACGCCGCGCCCGATCGCTTTCCGCAACTTCGCCGGCTCAATCTCCACGCCGCGAGCCTGCACGCCTTTGTGCTCCATCAGCCACGCCAGCAGCTCCGCCTCGCCACAACCCAGATCCAGCACGCGCGACCCCGGCTCCACAATCTCGCTGATGATGGCGAAATCGCTGCGGTCCGGCAGCGCGCCCACTTGCGTACTCTCCACTTCAGACACGGGCGGCAACGGCAGGCTTCTCCTTAAAAGTGCTGGTCAGGAAACCGCGCATCACATCCGTCTGTTCGGCCACATCCACCAGAAACGCATCGTGCCCATAGTTCGATTGCAGGTCGCAATACGCCACATCCAGATTGCGCCTCCGCAGCACGCGCACAATCTCCTGCGATTGGTAACTGGGGTAGAGCCAGTCCGAAGTAAAGCTAATCACCAGGAACCGCACCGAAGCCGTCTCCGGCGCGAAACTCGGCGTGCTTAGCAGATCGAAGTAATCCTCCGCCTTCGTGATGTACAAATACGAATTGGCATCGAATCGCCCCACGAACTGCGATCCCCTGTACCTTAAATAACTCTCCACTTCGAAATCAACCGAAAAATCGAACCCAAATTTTTCCTTCTCGCGCAGGCGCCGCCCAAACTTCTCGCGCATGGATTCATCGCTCATATAAGTGATGTGCCCCACCATGCGCGCAATGGCCAAACCTCGCGCCGGCGGCTTGCCTGCATAATAATCGCCACCGTTCCAATCCGGGTCCGCCATGATGGATTGGCGCGCCACTTCGTTAAACGCAATCTGCTGCGCACTGTGCCGCGCCGTGGTTGCAATCGGAATCACGGCGCGCGTCATTTCCGGGTACGAAGCCGCCCACTGCAGCGCCTGCATGCCACCCATGGAGCCGCCCGCCACCGCCAGCAGCTTCCCAATCCCCAGCGCATCGATCAGCATCTTCTGCACGCGCACCATATCCGCGATGGTGATCACGGGAAAGGTCATGGCATACGGCGCGCCCGTCAGTGGGTTGACGGATTGCGGCCCCGTCGTCCCCTGGCACCCGCCCAGCACGTTCGAACAGATCACGAAATAGCGGTCCGTATCGAAGGCCTTCCCCGGCCCCACCATGCTGTCCCACCACCCCGGCTTGCCGTTTTCCGCGCCCACTCCCGCCGCATGCGCATCGCCTGAAAACGCGTGCAAAATCAGAATCGCGTTGCTGCGCGCGCCATTTAACTCACCATAAGTTTCGTAGGCCACTTCCACCGGAGACAATACCGCGCCGCTCTCCAGCGCAACAGTCTCAAAGCGCGCGGTCTGAGTCTGGACAATCATTTCCATTCACATGGTAACGTACGGCTTGCTGGCGATCCTCCTCCTGCTGTCCGGCCTTTTCCCCTATCGCGAAGCCCTGCCGAATTACGCCTACAGCTTCCCGCGCGATCATTTTGAACATCCCGATTTCCGCACCGAATGGTGGTACTACACGGGCAATCTGCAAGACGCGCAGTCGCGCCGATACGGCTTCGAACTGGTCTTCTTCCGCCAGGGCGCACGCAGCGACGACGGTGACCGCCAATCAATCTGCCTGGCGCATTGACGATCTCTATTTAGCCCACGCCGCCGTCACCCGTATCGACCAGAACCAGTTCCACTACACCGAGCGTCTCAACCGCGCCGGGCCCGGAATCGCCGGAGCCAGTTTCGCCTCCAAGCGCATCTGGAACGGCAACTGGCAAACGCAATGGACCGGCGACACTCAGCACCTCACCGCCATCGCCGAAGACTTCCGCTTCGACCTGCAGCTTGCGCCCGCCAAACCCTTCGTCATCCACGGCCTGAACGGCATCAGCCAGAAGGCCGAAGGGGTGGGCCGCGCTTCCCACTACGTCAGCTTCCCGCGCCTGAAGGTCTCGGGCGTGCTCGATTCCGAAGCCGTCCACGGCGAAGCCTGGATGGATCATGAATGGTTTACCGAACAGCTCGACAAAGCGCAATCCGGCTGGGATTGGTTCAGCGCCCAGTTCAACGACGGCACCGAATTGATGCTCTTCCGCCTCCGCCGCAAAGATGGCCAGCGCGACGCCTATTCCGCCGGCACCTTCATTGATCGCGCCGGTCACCCACACCATTTGTCAGCCGCCGATTTCACGCTCCGCCCCACCCAATATTGGAAGCGCTACCCCATCGAGTGGCAACTCGCCATCCCGTCTCTGCACGTAAACATCGTCTGCAAAGCAACGCTTCAGAACCAGGAGTTGCAGGCCAAGGCCGGGGCCACCACCTACTGGGAAGGCGCGGTCACTTACATCGGCACCCACCAGGGCCGCGGCTATCTGGAAATGACCAGCTACGATAAGCCCGTCAGCTTTTAACCGGATGATGCCCAGCCTGGCCATCCTCACGCTCCTGCTGCAAGCCCAGCTTCCAACGACCTACCTCTGTCACCGGGCCCCGCACCCGCCCAACATCGACGGCAAGCTCACCGACGATGTCTGGCGCGCCGCCCGCTGGACCGGCAATTTCCTCGACATTGAAGGCGCCACCAAACCCAAACCGCGCTTCCGCACGCGCGTCAAAATGCTCTGGGACGACGCCAACCTGTACATCGCCGCCGAACTACAGGAACCCCACGTCTGGGCCACCCTAACTGAGCACGATTCCGTCATCTTCCACGACAACGATTTCGAAGTTTTCCTCGATCCCAACGGCGACACCCTCAACTATTACGAGTTCGAAATCAACGCGCTCAACACCGGTTGGGACCTGTTCCTCGACAAGCCCTACCGCTTCGGCGGCAAAGCCGATAATTCCTGGAACATCCCCGGCTTACGAACCGCCATCGCAATCGAAGGTACCCTCAACCAGCCCAACGACACCGACAAAGGCTGGACCATCGAAATCGCCTTCCCCTGGTCCGCTTTCGCCGAACACGCCGGAACGCCTACGCCTCCCCGCCCCGGCGATACCTGGCGCATCAACTTCTCGCGCGTCGAATGGCAGCACGAAATCGTGAACGGCGCCTACCGCGTCATCCCCCACACCAAAGAGGACAACTGGGTTTGGAGCCCCCAAGGCGCCATTAACATGCACATCCCGGAAATGTGGGGCAAGGTCCGCTTCATCCCCTAACCAGCGCCCTAATTCAGAAAATACTTCGTATACAGCGTATCCCGCTGCTTCGGAATGAACCCAGCCTCGCGAATCAACCGCCGCAGCTCTTCCTCCGTCGCCTGATGATGCGCGCCCGCGGCCGACACCACATTCTCCTCGATCATGATGCTGCCCACGTCGTTCCCCCCAAACCGCAGGCCCACCTGGCAAGTCTTCAGCCCAGGCGTCACCCACGAACTCTGAATATTCAGAATGTTGTCCAGGTACACACGCGAAATCGCCAGCGTACGCAGGTACTCCACCGCCGTCGCCTCTTCCTTCACGAACCGTCCCAGCGACGTATTCTCGCGCTGAAAACTCCACGGAATAAAGGCCGTAAACCCGCCCGTATCCTCCTGGATTTGCCGCACAATCTCGAAATGATTCACCCGCTGCTCATGCGTCTCCCCACAGCCGAACATCATCGTCGCCGTAGTCCGCATCCCCAAAGCGTGCGCCGTCCGGTGCACATCGATCCATTCCGCCGTGCCGCATTTCAGCCGGCTGATCCGGTAGCGCACCGCGTCGTCCAGAATCTCCGCCCCGCCTCCCGGAATGGAATCGAGCCCGGCATCCCGTAGCCGCGCGATCGTATCCCGCACCGAAATCCCGCTCACCTCGGCAATATTCGTAATCTCGGGCGCGGAAAAACAGTGCGTATGGATCGTAAACCGGCTCTTGATCTTCCGCAGCAGATCCTCGTACCATTCGATCTTCAAATCCGGATGCAGGCCGCCCTGCATCAAAATCCCGGTCCCACCCAGCGCAATCGTCTCTGCGATTTTCCCCGCAATCACTTCAAAATCAAGCACATAGCCTTCTTTACTACCCGGCGCCCGGTAAAACGCGCAGAAGGAACAATACTCCGTGCAGAAGTTCGTATAGTTGATATTCCGGTCGATGATGTAGCTGGCCACGCCCTCCGGATGCAACCGGCGCCGAACCGCGTCCGCCTCCATCCCAATCCCGATCAAGTCCGGGGAGTCGAACCGTTCCAGAGCCTGCGCCCGTGTCATCATTACTTTCTGATTCTAGGCCAGCTAGTACAGATCGGCACCTTTCTAAAAAACTTTAGGGCTTTCGGGGTAAATTAATACAGTAAATCGTTGACTCTGTACAGGTGTGCCGCTACTATCCATAACAGCACCTTAGCTAAGCTTTACAAACTTTCGGAGGAACACCTATGAAATTACTCGCAGCTCTCACCGTACTTGTAGCAGCCACTATCGGCTCCGCAAGTGCCACCCCGATCCAGTACAGCACCACTGGTTCAGTTTTCCAATCCACGGGAACCAACGTTCTGACCGCTGGAACCGTGACAATCACCTTTAACTCGATCGCCGCCACCACCGTCAATGCACCCACCGGTATCAGCTACGGTTTTGTTGACGTCAATTACGTCAGCGGCCCGAACCAGGCCGTACCGGCTTTCCAGCTGAACCTTGTTGTCAACAACATCACTGACGGCGTCAGCGGTATGTTCCTCGTAACCTCGGCCGGCGGCACCGTCGGACAGGGTCAGGACACCATCGTTGTGAGCTTCTCGCCCATTCCGTTGATCCTTGGCACCGCTTCCTTCACGGCGAATTCGCCCCTGAACTTCACCGCCAGCAACACCTTGGCTGGCCAGACTTCCTTCCAGGGCGGCGTCAATCTCGCCACTGCGCCGGAACCGGGCACCATGTTCCTTCTGGGTGCTGGTTTGATCGGCATCGGCATCACGGCTCGCAAGAAGTTCGCGAACCGCAGCTAGTTTCCTCCCACCCTTCACCCAAAAAAGCCTCGCCGCACACGCGGCGGGGCATTTTGCTTTTTAGCCCTGCCATAATACGTTCTTGCCCCGTCATTCCGTTTGCGCTTTGGATTGCCCGGACGCCTGTGCCCTACAACTGGATGTGAACCTTTCCGGCATCGGCTCACGCCTCCGTGGCGACCCCCACCATCCTGTCACCCGTGGCTTCCTCTGCGGCAAAGTCGCCAAGTATCTGGATCTGGAATATTCCCCCCGCCGCCTCCTCTTTCCCCAGCAACGCAGCGGCGCGAAAGGAGATGGCCAGTTCCGCCGCATCTCCTGGGACGCCGCCCTGGCCGAAGTTGCCGAACGCCTGACCGCCATCGGGCGCGAATGGGGCTCTGAAGCCCTGCTGCCCTATTCCTACGCCGGCAACATGGGCTACCTCAACTTCCAGGGCATGGACCGCCGCTTTTTTCATCGCTTCGGCGCCTCCCGCCTGGACCGTACCATTTGTTCTTCCGCCGGCGGCGCCGCCCTTACCGAAACCGCCGGCGTCCGCTATGGCACAGAGCCTGAACAATTTCGCCATTCCAAGCTGATCCTCGCCTGGGGCGCCAATATCCTGTCCACCAACGTGCACTTGTGGCCCTTCATTGTTGAGGCCCGCCGCCAGGGCGCGAAGTTCTACGTCATCGATCCCCACCTCAGCCGCACCGCCAAGCTGGCTGATCGTCACTTCGCCCCGCACCCCGGTTCCGATGCAGCGCTCGCGCTTGGCCTCATGCACGTCATCCTCGCCGAGAAGCTGGAAAACACCGCCTATCTGGCCGCCCACACCCGCGGCTTAGATGAATTGCGGGCCCTGGCCGCCACTTATGCACCGTCCCGTGTCGAATCCCTCACCGGAATTGCCGCCGCCGATGTCGTGCAGCTTGCCCGCGAATACGCCACCACGCAACCCGCGGTCATCCGTGTGAATTACGGCGTTCAGCGCAGTGAGCGTGGCGGCTTGGCTGTCCGTCTCATCTCGCGGCTGCCTGCCCTCACCGGTTCCTGGGCCCAGCCCGGCGGCGGCCTGCAGCTCTCCACCTCCGGCGCGTTCCATCTGAACATCGCCGCCCTCAACATGCCGCACCTGCAGGAAGCGTCGCCGCTCAAACGCGAAGCTCGCCTGATCAATATGTCCAACCTGGGCCACGCCCTCAACGAACTTTCCGGGCCGCCCGTGAAGGCCACCGTGGTTTACAACTCCAATCCCGCCTCCGTCGCCCCGAATCAAAACGCCGTCATCGCCGGCTTCAGCCGCCCAGACCTCTTCACCGTCGTTTTGGAGCAGTTCATGACCGATACCGCCCGTTTCGCCGATATTCTGCTGCCGTCCACCACCTTCCTGGAACAGACGGACCTATATATGGCTTACGGACATTACTATCTGCAGTTCGCCCGTCCCGCTCTGCCAGCGCCCGGCGAATGCCTGCCAAACTCAGAAGTGTTCCGCCGCCTGGCGCGGTACTGCGGCTTCACCGAACCCTGTTTCAACGATACCGATGACGATATCGTCCGGGCCGCCCTGGCCTCCGGCCACCCCTTCCTTCAAGGCATCACGCTCGAACGCCTGGAACGGGAACGCTCCATCCGTCTCAACGTCTCTCCTGAAGGTCAGCCCTTTCTGCCCTTCGCGAACGGCTTCGCCACGCCGGATGGAAAATGCGATCTGGGCGCACCGGGCCTCGATTACGTCCCACCCGTCGAATCGCGGCATGGCGATGAAGCACTCCGCAGCCGCTTTCCCTTGGAGCTCATCTCGCCCAAGAGCCACAACGCCATGAACTCCACCTTCGGCGGCACACCTGAATTGAATGCGGAAACCGCATCGCTCACCGTCCATCCAGCCGACGCCGCCGCCCGCGGCATCGCACCCGGCGATCCCCTGCGCGTCTTCAATTCACGCGGTGAAGCTTTCCTGCGCGCCCATGTAGCTCACGATGTTGAGCCTGGCGTCGTGGCCACGCCCTCCGTCCGCTGGTCTGGCGCTTCGGTGAACAAGCGCAACGTCAACGCGTTAGTTTCCGAACGGCTGACCGATATTGGCGGCGGCCCCACGTTCTATAGTTGTCTGGTGGAAATTGAAAAAATGAGTGAAACGAATCATGCATAAGATCGCGCTGCTCGCCCTCCTCGCCGTGGTCTGCGGGTGCAAGAACAAAGACAGGGTTCGTGTTATGACCGAAGAGGAGGCGCCCCGCATGGCCACCATGCTCACCATGTCCGATCCGCGCGCGCCAACCCAGCTCCTGCTGGGCTTCTATTCACTCGAAACCGGCGGTTGGCGTTGGACGGCGGGAAAGTTTACCGTCATCCTGCGCCCACCTCGCGATGCCGCCCAGATGGGCGCCGTCGTAAAACTAAAATTCAGTCTGCCTCAGGCCGTGCTCGATCGCGTCAAATCCACCACTCTGACAGGCGCAGTCGGCGCTAGCGCCCTCGCGCCTGAAACGTATGACAAAGCGGGCGATTACGAATATGTTCGCGAAGTTCCAGCCTCCGCACTCACCTCCGAATCGGTGAAAGTGGATTTCGCCCTCAGCAAGTTCCTGGCAGCCGGCGCCGTTGAGGGCCGCGAACTCGGTGTGATCGCAACTGCGGTCGGCTTTGAACACAAGTAGCTGGAAAGACCGCTTCGGCGGCCGGGCGCTGTCCGCCGCTGCTCTGTTTTTACCAGTTGCGTTCCTGTTCGCCGTCTATTGGTACGGCTTGAAAAACTGGTTTGAGCAGGACGATTTCGCCTGGCTCAGCCTGCATTCTCAGGTCAACAGCTTCGGCACGCTGCTCACCGCCATGTTTGAGCCCATGGCCCAGGGCAGCATCCGGCCCTGGAGCGAGCGCGGCTTTTTCCTTCTCTTCTACAGCCTGTTTCAAGACAATGCCCTGCCCTATCACATCGCCGTCTTCGCCACCCAAACGGCGAACCTGATTCTGCTGGCATTCATCGTCCGCAAGCTTACCGGCTCACGCTTGGCGGCGCTCGCCGCGCCCATACTTTGGACCGGCAACTCCGCCCTGCTCACGCCTCTCTGCTGGGCGTCGGATTACAACCAGATTCAGTGCGCGTTCTTCCTGCTGTTGGCCTTTCTGCTGTATTTGCATGATCGCTACTGGCTGCAATTCGCGGTCTTCGTCTTGGGCTTCGGCGCGCTTGAACTGAACATCGTATACCCCGCTTTGATGCTGGCCTTCGTCGTCACGTGCCGCCTTTCCCTAAAGCGTATCCTGGGCACGCTGCCGCTGTTCGCGGTTTCGCTCGTTTACTATGCGCTCCATACCTGGGCCGCGCCCCGCCAGACCGCCGGCATCTACGCCCTGCACTTCGATTCCGCCCTGCCCTTCACGCTCTGGACCTATTGGGCGTGGGTCTTCGCGCCCTTCAACTCGCACCTGCCTGTAATTGTGGTCGTCGTGTTCACCGCTCTGGGAATTGGCTTCGTTTCGTATCGCGCCTATCTCGGCGACCGCTTGCCGCTCTTCTTCCTCCTTTGGTTCTTCATCACCCTTGCGCCCACTCTGCCGCTGCGCAATCACATCAGCGATTACTATCTGTCCATTCCCGTTCTCGGCCTCGGCTGCGTCTTAGCGCTCGCGCTCAGCGCCCCTTCCATGCCCATTCGCCTTACTGCGGTTGCGGCGGCGGCATTCTATTTGTTCATCCATATTCCACTGGCGCGCTTGGGCACTCACTGGTACCTTGGCCATACCCGGCCGGTCCGCAATCTGGTGCTCGGCGTTCGTCAGGCGCGGCAATTGCATCCCGGCAAAACCATCCTCATCACCGGCGTCTCTGACGATCTCTACCAGGACGCGTTCGCGCACTCTGTGTTTCGCACTCTGGATATCCCGAATGTGTATCTCGCCCCGGAACTCGCGCCTCTCGTCGAACGTCTCGATCCCGCCAATCCAGATCGCCAGAGCTATTTGCTGGCTGCCGGACCGGTCGTTCACGCACTGCAAAAAGAAAATTTAATCGTCTATTCCGCTCAGGGCGAACGCATTCGCAATGTCACTTCCGCCTACGAAAGATTGGTGCAACAGCGCTTCGGCTGGGACGAGACAAAAAATCTGCCCACAAGACTTGACGTGGGTAATCCGTTGATGGGATACTTGCTCGGTTCGACATGGTATTCTCCGGAGGGAACATTCCGGTGGATGCCGTCACGGGCGTCCTTCCGAATGGGCGGCCCGCGAACAGTTGGAAGTTCGCTCATAATCGCCGGCTACTGCCCACCTGAGCAAACTGAATCCGGCCCACTGACGTTTTCCGTAACGGTGGACGGAAAAACGATTTCCGAATCGACAATTCGTAAACCGGAGACGTCATTTTCTCGTACGTTTGTTTTGCCGCGTGAACTGATCGGCCGCGAATCGGTCGAAGTCACTATCGCGGTCGATCGGACGCTCGAAAAAATCCAAGGCTCGCCTTGGGGTCTCGCCTTTGGCGTGTTTGAGATTCGATGAATCGAATGAGGAAATTCGGAATCTCTTCTTCTGAAGAAAAAAAGAAGAGTTTCGAAACTTGCAACACACTGTTGTGTTTTGCTGAGAGCCTCTGAAGAACGCTAGGCATGGAAAGCCGGCGGGTTTGGCACCGGGATTGCTTCCGGTGAGTGCCATGACGAAACGCGTGAAACTTTTCAGCGCAAACTTCGTCAGAATGTTCGTTACGTTTTTATAAAGCTTTACGCAGTTATTAGTTGAATCGAAGGAAGACACGACCATGACCAAGATCGAATTGGAGAAATATAAGACGGTGCTGGAGACAAAGCTGAAAGAGCTTTCCGACGCACTGCGTAACCGCGAAGATATCGCGATTGAGAAAACGCCCGATGCGCTGGATGAAGTGCAGTTGGCCGGGGAACGCGAGCTTGCTATCCGCACGCTTGACCGTGAATCCGCTCTGCTCCGCCAGGTTCGCAGCGCCCTTGCCCGCATCGCCGACGGTTCGTACGGTACCTGCCTGCATTGCGAAGAAGACATCAGCATCAAGCGCCTGAATGCCGTTCCGCAAACCTCGTATTGCATCACCTGCCAGGAAGCCGCTGACCGCAACGAATTCGATGCCAACGAAACCATCGAGTTCGCCCACGCCGCATAAACGCAACGCTAGAGCGAAGGGTTGTTCGATCCTTCGCTCTAGCCGTTGATCCCCACTACGGACCACATCCTTCCCGCCCGGTCCTTTTCTCTCCGGAAACTCCAAAACAGTTCAGGCTGGCACATGGTGCAGAGTTCGTTTCGCAGAATTCTATCTTTGCTCACACCGGCTTGTTCCAGTTGCCAGGCATTGATTGCCTGCAGGTCCAGATGCTGCTTGTCGGTCGCGCTCGCGAATGAAGCATTGAAGGCGGCAAACTCGCGCACCACTTCCGGCCCCACTTCAAAACAGCACTTCTGAATCGCCGGCCCCATGGCCACCAAAAGGTCAATTGGCTTCGTTCCGGAAAATTCACTTAGGCGCGCAATCGCCTCCCCGGCAATGCCTTGCGCCGTCCCGCGCCAGCCGGCATGAACCGCCGCCACCGTGCGATGCTTCAGGTCCACCATTAAAATTGGTAGACAGTCTGCCGTCTTGATACCCAGCAGCAGGCCCGGAGTGCCGGTTACCAGCGCATCGCCTTCCCCGGCAAATCCCGGGGCCATAACCGAAATCACATGCGCGCCGTGGACCTGTTTCGCGAAATTGGGTTCGTTTTTGCAAATCGTGTTTCGCGTGCCGAACCCCCAGGTGAGCCACGCCGGTCCCCCTTCGGGCACCAGCCATCCGTCCTTCGCTGCAATGGCTTCCATTTTGTTAAACCGGGTTTTGTGTCTGGGCTATCCGAACCTGGCGCTTGAACTCGTCCAGCATCGTCTCATCCAGGCGTACTTGGGTCGGCTTCTTCACCAGCGTGGTCATGCGGTCGATCTTGTCCTGCAGCTTCATCAGCGCATAAAACAGATTTTCCGGCCGCGGCGGGCACCCGGTCACATACACATCCACCGGCACTATTTTGTCCACGCCCTGCAAAACGGCATACGTGTTGAACGGCCCGCCCACGCTCGAACACGCGCCCATCGAGATCACCCACTTCGGGTCCGGCATCTGATCGTAGATGCGCTTCAGCACTGGCGCCATCTTCAGCGTCACCGTCCCCGCCACAATCATCAGGTCCGCCTGCCGTGGGCTGGGCCGGAACACTTCGCTTCCGAAGCGCGCGATATCGAACCGCGCCGTCGTCGACGCGATCATCTCAATCGCGCAACAAGCCAGGCCGAAACTCAGCGGCCACAACGCGCTTTTTCGAGCCCAGTTGAAAACGTGATCCACCGATGTGGTCACGATATTCTGCTCAAACTGGTTTTCCAAAAGGCCCATATTCGTCTATTGTAGAGAGTTTCCAAATTTCGCTCCCACTGCTGTGTTAGTGAATTACCCATTGCGTCTGGTCTGTTCGGCCCTATTGTTTTGCGCTCCGGCGTGCCTCTCTACGCCAATGGTTTCCACCGTCATCGTGCGCAGTGTCCCCACCATTCCCCACGGGCAGGATTGGGGTATCGTCCTAGTGCCGCAGCCAGCCATTCCGCAGTTTTCCCTTTCCTTCGACGAAGTGAAAAGCATGCTCCCTGCCCTGCCGCCCATCGGTCACGATTTCGAACCGCGTGAGTTTGGCTCAGCCGGGCACGCGCGAAAGCAAAGTTATCTCCTGACCGCCGGCTGTATTCTCATCGCAACCATCCTTCTCCTGGCAGGCTACGATCTGATTCCGCGCGCACACGCCGGCACGCTCCGGCTCCGCTCCATGCACCTCAAGCAGGATCTGCTCAGCTAGCCGCCCCGCGTTTAATCGCTACACTAATTCTTGATGCAATTTCAGGAATTAGTAGAAGCGCAAGGCCACCTGATCGATTCCCACATCATGGAAGAGATCTTCGACAAGGTGGTGGAATACAACAGCCGCTTCGAAGTGGAAGAGTTCACCATCGGCCGCACCAATGGCGACCGCTCTTACCTGCGGCTGAAAATTGAATCGACCACCACCGAAGACATGGACCATTTGCTGGGGCAGCTACTCGCCCTCGGCTGCTCGCCGGTCGATTCGGGCGATGCCCAATTGCGCACCGTCGAACGCGATACCTGCGCCCCCGAAGACTTCTACTCCACCACCAACCACCGCACGCAGGTTCGCCTCGCGAGCAAGTGGATCGACGTGGCAAGCCAGCGCATGGACGCGCTAGTTGTAGTCAGGAATGGCGAAGCAGTTTGCCGCCGCCTGCGCGATGTGAAAGCCGGTGACGAAGTAGTCGTAGGCATGCGCGGCATCCGCGTCATCCCGGAAGCGAAGGAACGCGACCGGCATTCGTTCTCCTTCATGTCGAATGAGATTTCGTCGGAGCGCCAGGTGGAAACCGCCGTTCGCCAGACCGCCGCCCTCATGCGCAAGATGCGCGATCAAGGCCTGAAGATCATCGCCGTCGCGGGCCCCGTCTGCGTACACACCGGCGGCGCACGCGGCCTTTCGAAGCTAATTCGCGGCGGCTATATCGATGCGTTGTTGAGCGGCAATGCGCTCGGCGTTCACGACATCGAGTCGGCTTTGCTCGGCACCTCGCTCGGCATCCGCATGGCCGATGGCCGCCAGGAAGAACATGGCCACCGCAACCACATGCGCGCCATCAACGCCATCAACCATTGCGGCGGCATCAAGGGCGCGGTAGAACAGGGCCGCCTGAAATCGGGCATTCTCTTCGAATGCGTCACGCACGATGTTCCGTTCGTTCTAGCCGGCAGTTTGCGCGACGATGGCCCCCTGCCCGACACCATCACCGATATGAATGCCGCGCAGGACGCCTACGCCACGCATCTGAAAGGCGCCGGCATCGTGCTCTGTCTCGGTTCGATGCTCCACTCCATCGCCACCGGTAACATGCTGCCCAGCTGGGTAAAAATCGTCTGCGTCGATATCAATCCAGCCGTCGCCACCAAAGTCAGCGACCGTGGCACGGGCCAGGCCGTCGGGGTCGTCACCGATGTCGGTCTGTTCCTTGAAGCGCTCTCGAACGAATTGTCATGAAAAACGAAAAGGCTTATACCGACGAACACGCCGCGGCGGGCATCGATGCGGCGCTTCCCGAAATCGAAACCTGGCCCAACCAATATGCCGGTTACGAAATTGAAATCGTGGTGGATGAGTTCACCTCCATCTGCCCCAAGACGGGCCTGCCCGATTTCGGCGTACTGACTTTGACCTACATTCCCGACAAGCTCTGCCTGGAATTGAAGTCGCTCAAGATGTACGCGCTCGCTTATCGCAATTTAGGCATCTTCTATGAAAACGTGGTCAACCGTTTCTTAGACGATGTGGTCAGCGCCTGCAAGCCGAAGCACGCGCAGTTGGTGGGCGAGTTCAGTTCACGCGGCGGGCTTCATTCGAACATCACCGCCACCTGGTCCAAGAACAAACGTGGCAAGTGACGAACAGAAGCTGGAAGAGCTGCGTGAGCTGGTCCGGGGCATTCGGGAACGCGTCCGCACGCACTACCCGGAATCGTCCACTCCGGCCGGCGAAGCGATTACCATTCCGCTCGCTGACCTGATGCCGGTGGTTCATGCGCGCGACGCCGCGCAGGCCAAGGCCGCCGCCATCGGAGCGGTCAACCCCCGCCGCGGCGGCTTGGCCAACAACGCCATTCAGTTCACCAAGCGCGCCGTCTCACGAAGCCTGAACTGGTTCGTGCGGGACCAGGTGGTCTTCAACCAGGGCGTCATCGGCTGCGTCGAAAATTTGATGGAAGCCCTCAACGATGTGAACCGCTCGCTGGTATCGCTAGGCGCGCAGATCGGCCAGCGCCTGGAGCAGGAGCGCCAGGCTGCCGAGCCTGAGCTTACCGAACTGCGCACACGCGCCGCCCAGATCGCCGCCGATGCTCACGCATTGCGTCAACAGGTGGCGCCGCTGCCCGCGAAGTGGGACCAGCATGTTCGCGATACGCAGACGCGTATCGATTCCGTCGCGCACGCGACAGCCGCTCAGCACTTGGCGGGGGCCGCGCAGCAGCGTGCCGCGGAGCAGCATGAGCGGGAAGTGCTGGCTGCGCAGCACCGCGAGTTTTCACAGGCCTTGGAATTGAGCGGCAACAAGATTCAACAACAGCTCTGGCATGACATGGAGCGCATCCGCCTGGAGCTGGAACGAACTATTCACGCCGAATTGCGGCTGGTGCGCCAGCGCGGCATATCCCCCACCGCAACGCCGGCGTCCCCGGCGCCGGCTCTCGATTACCCCGCCTTCGCCGCCCGCTTCCGCGGCTCCTCTGAGCACGTCAAAACCGGGCAGCAGTTCTATGCCGCGCGCTTCCAGGGCGCGCGCGAAGCGATCGATCTGGGCTGCGGCAATGGCGAGTTTCTAGAAGTGATGCGCGAAGCAGGCGTGCCTGCAAGAGGCATCGACGCCAGTGCCGATTCCGTCGCCGCCTGCCAGGCGCGTTCGCTGCGAGCCGAACAGGGCGACATCTTCGAATGGCTCGCCAATCAAGCAGACAAATCGCTCGGCGGCATCTTCTGCTCACAGGTCGTCGAACATCTGCCGCCAGAGCGCATTCCCGTGCTGGTCCGGCTCTGCGCCGACAAGCTGGAACGCGGCGCGCTCCTGGTCTTCGAAACTCCGAATCCGGAATGCTTAGCCATCTTCGCCACGCACTTCTATTTGGACCCCACGCATACCCGCCCGGTGCCGCATCCGCTGCTGGCGTTCTATCTGGAAGAGGCCGGCATGGGCGGTATCGAAGTGGTCAAACGCTTCCCCGCTTCCGATTCATGGCCAGAGTTAAACGAACTGCCCGCCGCGGTGCGCGACAAATTCTTCGGCGGCTTAGACTACGCGATCTTTGCCCGCAAGCTTTGACTCCATCTTGGCCGCGAAGCGGCTCACATTCACGATGAACCGTTCGTGAGTCCCTTCGCCGATCGTCTCATGAGCATCGCGCGCCGTCACTTTAAAAGTCACGCGCCTTTCATCGACCGATAGAATCTCGCTGCGAAACACCACGTCCATCCCAATGGGCGTCGCACCAAGGTGCTTCACGTTCACCACGGTGCCCACTGAATCGAAGCCTTCCTCCAGCATAGGCTTCAACAGATTGCGGCTGGTGATTTCCATGTGCTGGATCATCTGCGGAGTAGCCAGCACACGCCCGCTGGCCACTCCCAGAAAGCTGATCGCCACACGCTCATCCACGGTCAGCGTCTCTTCGCGAAACGCGCCCACCTCAATCAAGCCTGCATACCCGCAACCACACCGCGCATGTACGCGAACGATTTCTGCATACCCGGCATGGGGTTATCCGCATCGATCTCATATTCCAGCGAGCACACGCCCTGATAGTTGATCTTTTGCAGTTGCCGGAAGATGGCCGGAATTGGAATTTTGCCATCGCCCACGGGCACCTGGCTCTCCCTGCTGGTGAAATCCGTCAAGTCTTTCATATGCAGTTCATGCACGCGCGGACCGGCCTCGGCGATGGATTCCACCACGTCCTTACCGGCGCGCACCGTGTGGCCGATATCGATGCACAGCCCCACGCGCGGGTCCATGCCCTTGATCACTTCCAGCACGCTTTGCGGGGAAGGATAGAGCTTATCTTCGGGGCCATGATTGTGAATCGCTACCTTGATGTTGTACTCCTTCACCAGCTTCTCAATCGTCCCCATATTAGTGCGCGTGGGCGCGATGATCATCATCGGGAAACCGCAGGCCTTCGCGTAATCGAACATCGCGCGCAGCTTAGGCTCCTCTTCGGAGTTCATCGTGATGTTCCCGCCGCCCACGACTGTCAGACCGGCCTCGTCGAACTGTTTCCGCCCCGCCTGCAGCTGCTCTTTCGAATCTTTGTAAGGCAGGTGGAATTCCTTCACGTCGCAGTACTTCACGTTCAGGTCTTTGATATTTTGAATCGCCACCTCGCGCGATAGCTTCCTGAATGAGTAAGTGGCAACGCTCAGCTTCACGTTGGCGGTGTCTTTGGCAGGCAGCATAGTGGCGGCAAAGGAATTTTGCGCCAAGGCGGTAGCGCCCGCCGCGCCCAGCAGGAAACCTCTACGGTCGATGGTCATGCCAACGATGATATACCCGTCTTATACGTCGACGCTGCCACCCGAATCGTCACCACCGGCGTCACCGTAATCGGCGCTGTCGTTGTCACTCACGGTGTCGTTGCCGGAATCGCTATCGTCGTCTGAGTTATCGTCCGAATCGTTGTCACCGTCACTATCGGAGCCATAGTTATTGACGGTCTCATTCACCACCGTGCCGCCGCCGTAGCCACCCATTCCGCCGCCACCCATGAAGCCGGAGCCCATCGAACCTCTAAAGAAATGATCGGCAATCGCGGTACCCACAAACGCTCCCGCAAGACCTGTCAACAGAGTGCCGCCAAAGCCCATGCCTCCACCACCGCCGCCGGGGGCACCCGAAGAACCGAACAGCCGTTCCAGAGTTCCCGGTTGCCGCACTTCGGCGCGCGTCGCAGCACGTGCCAGCGCCTGTGGGTCGTCAGCCGCAGACATCGACGGGCGTTCCGAAGCCGGGGCCGCGCTGGTCAATTGCTGCAACACCTGCCGCCGCTGCTCCGGCGTAAGCTGCGCAAACGCTTCCTGATGCGCCTGCTCTATGGTTTCAGGCGGAGCCGTACGCAGCATATATTGATAGCGCGCAATGGCCTGCTGATCGGCCGATTGCGGCGGCGGCACCTGCTGCTGTTGTGGAGGGTAGTAAGGCTGCTGCGGCGCTTGTTGCCGTTGGGGTTGTTCTTCGTGGCCGAACAGTTTATCCAGAATGCTCATAAGCTCCTCAATACCTAAGACGCATTTTACGGTATTCCAAGTTCAAGGCATAATCGTCTCATGTCCGATTACCAGCGAGTTCTCGATATGTCCGCTCCCGCCGACGCCGTTTTTGCTTACATTTCAGATCTCGCCAACTTCCCGCATTATCTTCCTACCGTGCACAAAGCCGAATCCATCGGCCATGGGCGGGCGCGCCTTCACGGCGAAGCCCAGGGTCACAAATATACGGCTGAAGGCAATTACAAAACCGACGCCGCGCTGCGCACCATGGAGTGGGATGCGGATGGGCCGCAGGGCTACTCCGGCTCGCTCACCGTACAGCCTGGCGATGTGGAAACCAGCTTCTCTGAAGTGACGCTCACCATTTCCTACGCGAACACCACGCCTTCAGACAAGCCCACGCATCGCGATGAGCAGATTCTTGAAGGAATCGACCGCACTTTACGCAGTATTCAGCAACACGTAGAGAAGAAGTAACCCTATACTGATAAACAATATGCGCCAAATCGCGCTGTTGTTTGCGCTATCGCTCTCGCTTGGGGCTTCATCGGTCAATGCCGCCAAACGGCCCATCACGGAGACCGATCTTTATTCTTTCAAGTGGGTGGCCGACCCCAAGATTTCGCCTGACGGTTCGCAGGCAGCTTACACACTGGTGACCGTGAATGAGAAGCATGACGGATACTCAACCGCGCTCTGGCTTGCGGCCATGCCGGGCGGCGCGCCCCGCCAGCTTACTTCCGGGCCGCGAGACACATCGCCGCGTTGGTCTCCCGATGGAGCGATGCTGGCCTTTGTACGCGCGGGCGAGAAAGACCCGGCGCAGCTTTACCTGCTGGATATGCGCGGGGGTGAACCGCGGGCTTTGACCACTTTGGCCAAAGGCGTGTCGAACCCGGTCTGGTCACCCGACGGCCACACTATCGCGTTTATTTCCACCTCCGATTCGAAGCCGGTGGATAAGAAGAAGGATGAAGACAAGAGCGACGTGCGTGTGATCAATCGCGCGGTGTATCGTTCGAACGGCACCGGCTATGTGGATTACGAGCGCGTGGGTCACATCTGGACCGTTGCTGTGCCTTCTGTTTTGGGTATGCCGCCCCAGGCTAAGCAAATCACTGACGATAAGTTCGAAGAGACATCTCTGCTGTGGTCGCGCGATGGAAGGGAACTGTATTTCAGCTCCGACCGTGTAGCGGAATCGTATTACGACGCGCCGCATAGCGACATCTATTCCGTGCCTGCCGCGGGTGGTGAGATGCGCAAGCTGGTAAGCGTGGATGGCGGCACGCGCGGCATGTCTTTAAGCCCGGATGGCAAGCACATGGCGTTCATCGGCGCGCTGAATGGCGATCCGATTAAGTCTTACAGTCAGCCCGATCTTTGGGTGACCGCTCTTGAGCCTGGGTCCTCGGCGCGGAACCTGACCTCTGAGTATGACTTCGATATCGGCGGCGGCATCGGGGGCGATCAGGCGCCTCCACGCGCGAGCGCTCCTTCGCTGCCGTATTGGAGTAAAGACGGCCGCTACATTTTTGTGACGGCGGCGGAAAAAGGCCGGGGCAATCTGAAGAAGATCGAAGTGCGCTCCGGCAAAGTGGAGCCGGTCGCGGACGGGGATTGGGACATCTTCAGCCATAACGCAACCGCCGACCAATCCCGAACAGTTCTGGCAATTTCCACCACAACGTCCGTGGGCGACCTTTATCTATTGGATGGAAAGGCAAAGAAGCCGGTTCGCCTGACCGATGTGAATGCCGAGCTGTTCGCGCAGTTGGACCTTCCCGCGCCGGAAGAACTCTGGGTCAAGAGTTTCGACGGCCGTATGATACAGACGCTGGTGCAGAAGCCGCCGCAGTTCGATTCCAGCAGGAAGTATCCGGCCATTCTGAATATCCATGGTGGGCCTCACGCCGCGTATGGCTTCAACTTCTTCCATGAGATGCAATGGCTGGCCGCGAAGGGCTATGTAGTGATTTATCCGAACCCGCGTGGCAGTACCAGCTTCGGGCAGGAGTTCGGCAATATCATTCAATACAAATATCCTGGCGACGATTATCAAGATCTGATGGCAAGCGTGGACGCCGTGGTGGCGAAGGGCTGGGCGGACCCGGAACGCCTGGGCGTAACCGGCGGTTCCGGTGGCGGCGTGTTGACCAACTGGATCATCGGCCATACGAATCGTTTCAAGGCCGCGGTGAGCATGCGCTCTATCGCCAACTGGGCCGACTGGTGGTACACGGCAGACTTCACGCAGTTCCGGCCCACATGGTTCCGCGGCGCGCCCTTCGAACAGGAAGAAGATTTCAAAGCGCGTTCGCCCATCACGTTTATCAAGCAAATGAATACTCCGCTGATGCTGATTGAAGGCGGCGACGATTACAGGACACCCCCCAGCGCGGGCGGCGAGCAACTGTTCCGCGCCCTGAAGTATCTAAAGAAGCCGGTGGTGATGGTGCAGTTCCCCGGCGAAAGCCATGAGCTTTCGCGTTCCGGTAAGCCGAAGCATCGCGTGGAGCGCCTGGATCATATCGTAAGCTGGTTCGACATTTATCTGCAGAACAAGCCCACCAAAGCCTACGAGGTTTCCGAGTGAATTTAGCGGACAGGTTTATCGTGAAGGGCGGAAAGACGTTCAAGCTTTCCAGGCGCGACCCCGACGATACAGCCCACATTAAACACAAGAGCGATGCCGCCGAAGAATCGCTCAAGCTGGTGGACCGGCTGGATCATCTGCAGCAGGTGCTCTATGCGGAGCACAAGCGCGCGCTGCTGATTATTCTGCAGGGCATGGACGCTGCCGGCAAGGACGGAACTATTCAACATGTGATGAGCGGAGTGAACCCGCAGGGCTGCAACGTAACATCGTTCAAGCAGCCCACTTCACACGAACTCGACCATGATTTTTTGTGGCGGGTGCATCAGGCTACGCCCGCGCGCGGCATGATCGGCATCTTCAACCGTTCGCACTATGAAGATGTGCTGATTGCGCGCGTACACAACCTGGTGGAGAAGAGCGTTTGGCAGAGCCGTTACGAACAGATCAATCGGTTCGAAAGCATGCTGTCGGAGAATGGCACCACCATTCTGAAATTTTTTCTGCACATCGGTAAGGACGAACAGAAGAAGCGCTTCGATGCGCGGCATGAAGATCCCGAAAAAAACTGGAAGTCGTCGCCGTCCGATGAGGCGGAGCGCAAGTATTGGGACGATTATCAGGCCGCTTATCAGGACGCGCTCACGAACTGCAGCCAGCCGCATGCGCCCTGGTTTGTGATCCCCGCGAATCGCAAATGGTTCCGCAATCTGGCGATTTCTCAGATCGTTGTAGATACATTGGAGCGCATGGATCTGAAGTATCCGAAGGCGGAGAGCGCGACGCCCAAGGTTGCTGGGAAGAAATAGGCGTGGGCGGCGGCGATGGCCGCGAAGAAGAGCAGGATGGAGGTGCCCAGCCAAAGCGCCGCGCGATTGGGGATTATTTTTCGAGGTGTAAGCGAGAAGATGATGAGCGCCACTGCGAACCAGCCGATGAAGTTCAGCAGCGGCACACCATAGTACGGCCCGCTGCCCTGCCATTCCCAATAGCCAAGGAAGTTGGCGGCCAGAGGATCGATGACGAGGTCGAGCGCGGCCATGAGTGCTGCGCCTAAGACGACACCCAGATGCATTTGCCGGACATAGACAAACAGAATTACCCACGCGCCCACCACCACCACAGGCACACCCAACAGCATGGGCGCCAGCGCAGGCGTGTAGCGGTAAGGGCCGAAGGGATAGCCGGATGCGACGCCGATGGCTTCCGCAAGGAAGCCGACGCAAGCCGCGGTGGCGACCGGTTTCCAGTGTGGCCATTCACCGCGAATGGCGATCAGGGCGGCAAACGCAAGGAAGACCGGCGCGGCCCACGCCATGTTCGCCGGAGTGCCGCCCGTTGCGATGTGGCTACCCACGCCGCCCAGCCAGAGAAAGGCGTATGCAGCCCACAACAGCCGGTCTATGGGATGAGCCGGCATGTGATTTCAGCGGAGAGCAGCACAGTGGGAGTGCCGCCGCCGGGATGCGTGCTGCCGCCTACGCGGTATAAGTTTCGGACCGACGCGTCCTGGTTGCGCGGGCGAAAGAAGGCGTTGCGCCAACCGTGCGAATCGGCGCCGTAGATCGCGCCGCCGGGCATCAGGTAGCGTTCTTCGATACGCCGCGGTGTCCAGGTATCTTCGACGATGGTGGTGCTTGTTACGTCGGGAAAGCCACCGCGTTGTAGACGCGCCAGTACGCGGGCGCGCGCCATGGCCGTGTGTTCCGCCGTCCACTTGTTGCCGATGGCGGGCGCGTTGGCCATTACGAAGAGTGCTTCGCCTTCGCCGGGCACCAGCTTTCTATCGGCTCTGCTGGCGGCGTTCACGTAGACGGTGGGGTCGGTGGGAAATTGCCGGCTGTTGAAGATGTCTGAAAATTCGCGCTTGTAATCGCCGGAGAAGAAGATGGTGTGTTGCGCGATTTGAGGTAGCGATTGCGCGATGCCGAGCAGCATGACGAAGCCGGACATGGAGCGTGCATCAAGCTTGGGTTCGGTGCCGAGCATGGCAGGCAGGTTGAGCGAATCTCCGTTCATCACGACGATGTCGGCGGACGCGCGGCGGCCATCGTCCAGCACCACTCCTGTCGCGGCGCCGGCGCTGGTTTCAATTTTGGACACGCGCGAATTTTCGCACAGCGTAACGCCATTCAGGCGGCACAGCGCGACCAGCGATTCGGCAATGGTGTAAAGTCCGCCGCGTACGGCATAGCCGCCGAACGCATATTCCAGATAAGGGATGAGCGCCAGTGTGGCCGGCGCGCTGTACGGCGATGAGCCCACATAGGTGGGATAGCGGTCGTAAAGTTGTCGCAAATAAGGGCTGCGGAAATGCGCGGCTACCGTGTTGTGATAATTACCCCAACCGTGGCGCAGCGGCATGTGACGCAGCGCACCCAGAGCTTCCCTGCCTGGCGGTTCAGCGGGTGAGTGCTTCAGAAATGTGCGCCGAGAAACCTCATACAGGCGCGCGCCCAACTCTTGAAATTTCAGGAAGCCGGAGACATCGCGCGGCTCCAGTTGCTTGACCGTTCGCAGCCATTCCGGGAGCGATGACGAATAAGTGAAGCGCGTGCCATCGTTGTACACGTATTCCGAAAGCGGGTGCAGCGGCAGCAATTCCACATGGTCTTCCAGGCGGCTGCCGGCCGCGCGAAAGAGATCTTCGAACACCCACGGCATGGTGATGAGCGAAGGGCCGGTATCGAAGGTGAAGCCGCTCTTGACCCAGCGGTTCATCTTGCCGCCGAAGGTGGGCCCGGCTTCGAAGAGGGTGACGGCGAAGCCTCGCGCACGCAGCCGGAGCGCGGCGGCCAATCCACCCAGGCCGCCACCGATGACAACGACGTGCTTCATGCGCGCGAAACGGGGTACTGCCGGCCTTTCCAGGCGATGCCGCCGGGAGTGCGGGCAGCGCGCCAGGAGCCGAGCGCAAGCGCAAGCACAAAGGCTTCCGCGAACGGGTGCGCGATCACGCTCCACCAGCCCTGACCGAATCGCAAAGCAAGTACTGCGCGCGTAGCCAGCACCACCGCCGCCGCGCGCCAATTCCAACCGAGGAAGGGAAGCAGGAACACGCTGAAGTGCAGCAGCAGGAAAATCCAGAAATTTACCGGATGGCGGAAGGCGAGATAGAAGTTTTTCGTGAAGCCGTGCCAGATCTCTTCAAGGCCGGCATACATGCGCACGCGCACAACGGACGAGCCATCGAGGCACAGCCCGCGTTCGCCGCGCCGGCGCCACAATTGAGCCATACGCGTGTCTTCGAAGATTTCATCGCGCACCGCCGCGTGGCCGCCCACGCGCGCATAAGCATCGCGCTCCATTAACATGCAGGCTCCGTGAGCGAGGCCCAGAGACACATCGCCGCGCCAGGGCGAGAGCGGCCCCGGGAAGACGGAGAAGACGACGAAGTTGAGCATGGGCATGAGCAGACGCTCCGGCCAACTCAGGGTAATGAAGCGGGGCCAGCACGAAAGAAATGTCAGGTTGCGACGCGCGGCTTCGGAGAGCATACGCGCGCAGGCTTCGGGTTCCAGGCGCGCATCGGCATCTAAGAAAAGCAGCCACTGGTTGCCGGCTGCGCTGGAAAGCTGCGAACACGCGAACGTCTTGCCGTACCAGCCGGACGGCAGTTCGTTCGGCGTGAGCACCCTGACGCGAGTGTCGCCGGTGGAAGCGGCGATGCGCGCGGTGGCATCGACGGAATGATCGTCATAGACCAGCACCTCATTCACAACGCTTCCCTGCGCAAGCACGGAGCGCAGGCATTCCGGCAGATTCAATTCTTCATTGCGAGCGGGGATGAGGACGGAGAGGCCGCCGCTTGCGAGGTCACCCGCCTTCCGCACGCGCGGCCAGAAGAGTGCGTTTGCCAAAGCAAGCAGGAGGAAGAAAAGAGCCAGCGCCAGGATCACGCACTAACCAGGCCGGCCGCGTTCGCCGAGTGGCTCATGACACTGTCGATGGCGGACAGCAGCGCACAGACGGCTCTGGTTGAGCCGAAGTGAGAACGCAGGCAATCCTTCGCCTGACCGGTGAGCGCGTGGACGTGTTGACGGCTGGCCTCAATGCCGAACTCCGCCACATGGCTGGCGCGGTGATGGCGCGCATCCTGCCGGGCGGTCTTGCCGGTTTGTTCGCAACCGCCGAACTCGTCCAGCAGATCGTCATAAGTCTGGTAGGCTTCACCGAAACATTCGCCGCAGTGGGCCAGCGCGCGGACATCGCTTTTGCTTGCGCCGGCGGCCATGGCTCCGGCGGTCATGGTCAGGCGCATCAGGCCGGTGGTCTTGCGGTTGCGGCTCTCGCGCCCGCATTCGCTGGCCTTGCCCGCCGCGCGAATGGCCAAGTCCGCCGCCTGGCCACCGATCATGCCGTTGACACCGATGCACTCCACGGCCTCACGCAGCAAGTCAGGGTCTGTGCCGAACAAAGCATAAGTCTGATTCAGCAGCGCGAGCGCAGTGAGCAGCGCGGTGTCTTCGCCGAAGCGCAGGTGCAGCGCTGAGCGGCCGCGGCGCACGTCGGCATCGTCCATGGCGGGCAGGTCATCGAAAATCAGAGAGCTGGCGTGCAGGAATTCGGTGGCGCAGGCGGCGGGCAACGCGTCTTCGGCGGAACAACCGGCAACCTCCGCGCCCATCAATGCCAGCAAGGGACGCATGCGCTTGCCACCGGGAAAAATGGCGTAGCGAACGGCTTCGTTCAGACGCCGGGCCCCCAGCAAACGCCCGGTGGGGAGAAAGCGTTCCAGACCAGTTTCAATAAGTTCGCGATGGCTGTTGTAACTACCCGACATGTGCCTCCGTCCGATGTGTTGCTTTCAGATGCCGGTTCCGGTCGCCGTGATACAGAATACACCGTAACTGTTCGGTGGCCTCCTGGATGGGAAGGTGGCCGGCGCCATTCAGGCAAGTGGCGGTGGCTTGCGGCCAGACCGATTGCCAGCGAACGATGGAATCGCGAACGGCCTGAAAGGTGTTTTCTCCGTAGAGCAGGTCGATGGGTTGGGTCAGGCCGGTGAAGGTTTCGGGGAGCGGGAAATTTTCGAAGAGTTGCAGGTACTTGTAAGTGATGCTGTGATCCACTTTGGCAAAGCCGCCAGTCAGCGTGGTGTCTTTGGTGCGTTTCGCTCGCAGGGAAAGATTGGTGAACCAGCGGCCCAGCGGATTGCGAAACGTTGTGGCGTAGGCATAGGGGCCGATGGGCCGCGAAAGAAAGATGCGGAAATACCAGGGGAAGACCGCAAACATATCGATCAGTACCAGGCGTTCGACACGCGTGCCAAGAGTTTGCGCTGCCACGATTCCGAGCAGGGCGCCACTGCAATTGCCGACCAGCGTAACGGGCGCTGGCAGTTCACGAATGGCGCTTACGATTTCACCGGCGATGCTCTGGATGGTCCACTCGCGCGGCGGTGGGGATTGGCCGCAGCCGGGCAGATCGGCACCATAGAAGCTGACGCCTTCGGGCACGGGCGTGACCAGCGGTTGAAAGGTGTGGAGAGTGCCGCTCCAACCGTGGAGGCCGAAAAATGTTCGCGGGCCTGTGCCGAAGCGCTCAATGTGCATGAGACACAATCCTTTCGGCGGTCATTTTGCCACCCAGCACAACCATGGGCATGCCGGTGCCGGGCGTGGTGCTGGCACCCACGTAGTATAGGTTTTCAAACTCGCGCGAATAATTGCGCGCGCGAAACGGACCCATCTGGAATAAGGTATGAGCGGCTCCGAAGGCGGAGCCATCGTGAAGGCCGAAGCGGCGGCCCCACTCTTCGGGAGTCCAGGCTTCTTCGAAGAGAATGTCTTCGGCGCTGAAGCTGATGCCTTCTTGCTGAAGGCGCGCAAAGATGCGCTGCCGGATGTCGTGCGTGATGGTTGGCCAATCCGCATCCGGCATCTGGCTCAACAGAGGCATGGGCACCAGCGCGAAGATGCAGCTGGCGTTGGCGGGGGCGAGAGCTGGATCGGTGGCGGAAGGAATGCTGAGGTAGAACGGCAGATCGTCCGGAATGCGGCGGTCTTCAAAGAGCTGGGCGAAGGTGCGGCGGTTGTCTTGAGGCAGGAAGATGGTGTGGTGGCCCATGCCTTGGGGCACGCCGCGCACGCCCCAGTAAAACGTGAGCACGCCGGGCGTCATGGCGGGCTGCTTAGTGGCGGATTGTTCAAGGTCTAAGAGCCAGCGCTCGGTAGACGGGACGTCTACGTTCGAGACCACTACATCGAACTTCACCTGCGCACCGGATTGCAGTTCAATGCCTATGGCGCGTCCATTTTCAATGACGATTCGCTTCACCGGGCTAGCAGTATAAATGGCGCAGCCAAGCTCCAGAGCCAGGCGCTCCATACCCTGCACCAGGCCGTAGACGCCGCCCTTCGGCAGCCACAGACCATAGGCGAGTTCTCCATAAGCGAGAATGGAAAACAGCCCCGGCAACCGGTAGGGCGAGCCGCCCAGATACATGCCGTAAGAGCCGAGCGCTTCACGGATGTAGCGGCTGCGAAAGAAGCGCCCCAGTTCGCTATCGAGCGAATGCCACACGCCGGAGTTCCACATTTCGTTGGGGCTCAGCTTACCGATCCAGCGCAGCGGATTGTCTTCGTTGCGGGTGACCAATTTTTCGAACGAGACATCGTATTTCGAACCTGCATCGCGCAGGTAGCGGAGGGTGGCCGGGCTGGAACCGGGCTCGATACGTTCGCACTCGGCAAGCAGGCGTTTCATGTCGCTTGAGAGCGTGAAGACGGTCTTATCGGGCCAGCGGAATTGTACTGTGGGGTCAACCGGCAGCAGCGTAACGTAGTCTTCAAGCTTGCGACCCGCGCTGGCGAAAAGCTCTTCGAACACCCACGGATAGTTGACCAGCGAAGGGCCGGTATCGAAGAGGAAGCCGCCGCGCACGATTTGGTTGGCGCGGCCACCCACGGTCGCGTTCGATTCGAACATGGTGACTTGATAGCCCGCTTTGCGCAGATGAATGGCCGTGCTCAAGCCGCCCAGGCCGGCCCCGACGATGCAAGCCGATTTGTTCACAACGCGCCTACGTAAGCCAGCGGGAGGCGCCAGTATTTGCTAGGCGGGAGCGCCGAAAACTTTTCGCGCAGGGGCACGCTCTCGCGATGGCGTACACCTTCGGCGCTGCTGCCGATGCGCCGGTTGAGCAGGCGGTACACATCGATGCAGGCTTGGATGGCGGTGCGGCAATCGGGCGCGAAGGCGTCGAGATCGCGCTCCGCTTCGCGATAGTGCTCTTCGGCCGCCGCGGAAAGCGTGACCAGCACACGTTTCAGATGGGGCAGCTGTGCCGAGTCATTTAAATCGAGGTGCGCGATGCTTTCGCGATGCAACAGATCTACCGGCAGATACACGCGGCCACGGCGTTCATCTTCACCGACATCGCGCAGGAAGTTGGTGAGCTGTAGCGCGATGCCAAGTGCGCGTGAGGCGCGCAATGCCCGGTCGAACTCGCCGGGCGCGGAAGCACCGTATACATACGCCAGAAAATATCCCACCACGATAGCGCTGCCGTAAATGTAATCGGCAATGAGCGCATCGAGCGTCGCGAACGGCTGGGGCGCGGCGTCGCGGCGCATGGCATCCAAAAACGCATGATAGTGAGCGGGCGGAATTTCGCAATCGTGAACCACTTGCGCGAACGCGGCCAGAATGGGCGGAACCGCAACTTCGAGACGCGCTTTCACCGTGGGAAGAGCAAGAGCGCGGTCATAATCGGCAGACCAGGCGTTCAGCAAAGCAAGCTGGTCCGCGGCGGTAAGCGGGAACGAATCCACAATTTCATCGGGGAAGCGGACGGCGGCATAGATGGCTTCCACGCGCGCGCGCTTTTCCAGTGGCAGGAACCGTGTGACCAGAAAAAAGCTGGTGCTATACGTCTTCAGGACAATGCGGGAGCGGCGCGTTACCGTTTCCCATGCGGCGCGGTCGTGCGTCTGCCGCAGCGCCATTTCGCGCGTTGCAGCTTCGAAACTCGCCCAATAAGGTTCGTCCCATGGTGGACGCATAGTTCAACTGATGTTGCCGGGCACCTACCGATTGTAGAAAATTTAAGTGAGCCCTACACTAAGCTTACGGGTTTGGGACCGGCACAATGAGTTTGGAGATCAAGGAGCGCGACCGGGAGGGCATCGCCGTGCTCGATTGCAAGGGGCGAATGGTGCTGGGCAATGAGGTGGAACATTTTCGCGGCGTGACGCGCGGGCTGCTCGAAGCCGGCAAGCGGAACCTGATTCTGAATCTGCTGCATGTGGACCATATCGATTCGAGCGGGTTGGGCGAACTGGTTGCGCTTTCGAAAGCTTTGCAGCGCGAAAGCGGACAGGTGAAGCTGGTGGATTTGAACAACAAGCAAGTGCAGCTTCTGGTGATGACGAAGCTGACCACGGTGTTTGAGCTTTACGACGATGAACAGCAAGCTGTGAACAGCTTCTTCCCAGACCGGCAGGTGCGCACGTTCGATCTGCTTTCGTTCGTGCGTGAGATTGGCGAGGAACAGAAATAGTGCTGGAACGCGGCGCGGCTCCGGCCGTGGAACTTTTGACTTTGACCGGCGAAAAGTTCTCGCTGGCGGAGACGCTGCGCGAAGGTCCAGTGGTGCTGGTTTTCTTCAAAATTAGTTGCCCCACCTGCCAGTTCACGCTGCCGTTTCTGGGGCGCCTGTTCGATGCGCAATATCCGGGGTCCCCTTGTGTTTTTGGGATCTCGCAGGATCGCGCGGATGCCACAAACCAGTTCAACAAACATTTCGGCATTCATTTTCCGGTGCTGCTGGATATGGCGGGCCGGGATTATCCGGTGAGCAATGCCTATGGCATCACCACCGTGCCTTCCCTGTTCTTGGTGGGGCAGAGCGGCCAAATCGAATGGACGCTGAATGGCTTTCATAAGGCTGAACTGAATGAATTGGGGAAGCAGTTCGGGCGTTCTCCATTTGAGACGGGAGAAGTGATTCCTGCGATGCGCCCCGGTTGAAGTTCCAGGAATTAGTTTCCCCGTGCGGGTAAACTGAAATCTGATGGCTAACAAGATCGAAGAGGCGTTCGGGACGGCGGCGGCCATTGCCAAGGGCATGGGCGTTACTCTTCGCGAGATGATGTCGCCCACGGTTACCGAAAATTATCCGGACGAACCGCCCAAGCTCGAAGAGCGCTATCGCGGCGTGCATGAATTGCAGCGCGATGAGAATGGCCTGGAAAAGTGCGTGGCGTGTTTTCTGTGCGCGGCGGCGTGCCCTTCGAATTGCATCTATATCGAAGCGGCGGAGAACACCGGCCAGAAGCGCATTTCCGGCGGTGAGCGCTATGCGGCTGTTTATAACATCGATTACAACCGCTGCATCTTTTGCGGCTATTGCGTGGAGGCTTGCCCCACGGATGCGATCACGCACGGGCATGGTTTTGAGGTGGCAAGCTACAACACTTCAACGCTGGTGAAACGCAAGGAAGACATGCTGGTGGCTCTTCCCGCGGGCGGATTGAAAGCCCCCGCACTGCCGGCGGCTGCCGGTACGGGACATTAACGTTCGGCATTTTGCCACCAAACACTGCCGCCTGCATCTAAGAAGCTACCGTGTTCGCCGCGATCAAAGAGCAGATCGAAACCATCTTCCGGGAGGACCCGGCGGCCAAGAGCACGCTGGAGATTGTCCTTTGTTATCCGGGATTCCACGCGATCCTGATGCATCGTCTGGCGCATGCGCTTTATTTGCGTGGCTGGTATCTGGTGGCGCGTATTATTTCTGCGTTTTCGCGCCAGTTTACGGGTATTGAGATTCACCCCGGCGCGCGCATCGGGCGGCGCTTTTTCATCGACCATGGCATGGGTGTGGTCATTGGCGAAACCGCTGAGATTGGCGACGACGTGCTGCTCTACCAGGGCGTGACGCTGGGCGGCACTGGCATTCAGAAGGGCAAGCGGCACCCCACATTGGGCAACCACGTTGTGGTGGGGGGCGGCGCGAAGGTACTGGGCAACATCACGCTGGGCAACAATGTGAAAGTTGGCGCGGGTTCGGTGGTGGTGCGCCCGGTGCCGGACGATTCCACCGTGGTGGGAATTCCGGGCCGCATTGTGCACTCGCGTTCGCAGGAAAAGGCCCTGGAACATGGCAAGCTGCCGGACCCCGGTGCTCAGGAGATCGATGAACTGCGGCAGCGCATTATGGAGCTTGAGCAATTGGTTCACGAAATTGCCGGCCATCACGAACCACATGAAGCGGTGCACGTTTTGGCTTCTACTCGCTAGCTCAACGGCTGAAGCCGCCGAGCTTTGGACGTATTGGATTGAGCCGTGCGCGAATGCAACCGCTTCGGAGGCGAGCTGTAAGCCGGGCGATGCGGAACTGGCGCGATGGGCGCTGGATGCGTGGCGGAAATCTGCCGAGGGCGCGCTGACGCTGAAACCGGTGGCGCAGGAGAGTGCGGCGCGGCTGCGGATTTATTGGGTCTCCGGGCGATCACAGCTTTACGGGGAGGCCCGGCCGTTTGCTTTTGAAGGCAAGCGAGGCGCGCAGGTTCATGTGCTGCCCTCCATCGTGCGACCAGGTGAAGACGCGCTGCTTCGTGAGACGGTTGTGTACCTTACATGCCTGCATGAAACCGGGCACGCGCTGGGTTTGGCGCATACCGATGGCTTTGCCGACATCATGTATACGTTTCAGTTCGGCGGCGATATTCCGGAATACTTCGGGCGGTTTCGCCGGCAACTGAAAGTGCGCGGCGATATCGCGCATACCAATGCGATCTCGGCGGCAGATCGTGCCGCGCTGCTCGCGACTCTGCGCCCTTAACAGGTTAGAAGCACTTTCAACACGCCAGGGGCTGCTGCGCGCGCAAACGCTTGTGCGGCATCTTCCAGTTTGAAGCGGCTATCGATCATCGGCGCCACAGACACTTTGCCGGTGCGCAGCAGATCCAGCGCAGGCTCAAAGCGGCCGCAACGGGAACCCACCAGCGTGATCTCATTCACGATGATGGGCGCGAAATCGAGTGGCGTGTCACCGTGCACCGTGGACTTCATCACCACAACGCCGCGTGGCTTGGCCATGGCAACAGCCTGGCGCAGACCGGAAGCTGAGCCAGTCGCATCCACCACAATTCGGTAACGCGCGCGGGGCAGATCGCCGTTCGTGAGCACCGTTGCAATTCCAGAGTGTGCGGCAAGAGCAAGCTTCGTGGCATGGCGTCCGAAGAGCGATACCTGAGCGCCGTGGGCGTGCAGCACCTGAGCAATCGACAAGCCCAGCTTGCCATCGCCCAACACTGCCACAGGCTCGCCGGAATCGATAGCCACCTGGTCCAGAATTTCGCAGGCAGCGGCTATCGGCTCGGTGAATACGGCCTGCTCTGTGGTCACCTCATCGGGGACGGCGCGCAGGTTTTCAAGCGGCAGTGTCAGCGTCTCCGCGAACGCGCCCGGATGCCTGACAATACCAAGCACAGTGCGCGCCGCACAGTGCCGGCCCATGCCCTGCGCGCAAAATTCGCACCGGCCGCACGCGAGGTTAATCTCGCCCACTACGCGACGGCCCATCCACTCGGCAGATCCTTTCATCACTTCGCCGCAGAATTCATGACCGGGCACGCCTTCGAAATTGTAATAGCCACGGAGCAGTTCCAGATCGGTATTGCAGATTCCGGCAGCCAGCATGCGAATTCGCGCAAAGCCCGGAGGCAGCGGTTCAGGAGCTAGATCGCGCACCGAAACGAAGCCATTTTCAAGGTAGACGGCCCGCACTTAGGCGCGCCCTAAAATCTGGCTTGCCGCGCGATAGCCGCTTGCCATGGCGCCATGAACCGTGCCGGCATGTCCGCCTGTATCGGTATGCTCTCCCGCAAAATACAGCGTGCTCTCTACGGGCTCTGACAGAATGGCATGGGCGTCCATCGCGCCGGCTGGCGTGTAGCTGTAGGCGCCCTGTGCATAGGGATCGCGATGCCAATCGTGATGGCAGGTGGTCACGATCTGGCTCTCAATGAGCGCTTCCGGCACACCGAGCGCGCCCGCCAGCGAGACCACGGCATCGTGGATGTTCAGATTGGGGCGAAACTTTGGGCCAGCCGCCCACGCCACCAGCACCGGCGCATACACCGGCCGAGTGGACCACCAGGTGGGCACCGCGCCTTCGCGCGAGTGCAGAAAACTGAAATCGGCCTGCTCTTCCCAGAAACGTTCGCGGAAACAAAACGTAACGCGCAGAGCCTGTCCCATTTCCAGGCGGTTGGCCGCCTCCACAATGCGCGGCGGTTCGGGCATCATGCGAATGACGCGCTGCTGCAGCAAAGGCAGCGGTGCCGTAATCACCACCTTGTCCGCTTCGTAAACATGGCCGCCCGCGAACACTTCGGCCCCCCCGGCGCGCCACCGAATCTGGTCAACGGGAGTGTTCAGATGCAACGCCGCCTGCGCCGGCAACAGAGCCTGCGCGATGCGGTCATAGCCATCCATGACGCGGAATGAGCGGTCCCCTTCGATAGCCTGGGCAGCCGCCTCATCGCGCAGAATGGATTGCACACCAATGCGGCTGCTGAACGCGGCATTGAACCCTTCCACATATGCGGCGGCCCATGGCGCTTCCACATTCGCGTCGCGTAAAAACTCGGCAAAGCTGCGGTCTGGCTCCGCATAGCCGCGCATTTTGGTGAAGACTTCCCCCAGGCCGGAACCCTCAGCGCGCAGCAGGCGGCCGTCTTCGCGGAACCAATGTTCGCCCAGCACCTCGCAGGCGTTGAGCGCCCCGGATGACAGAATTTTCCACAGTTCCGGCGGTCGTCCATGCACGAACTCCGCCCCCAATTCGGCGGGCACCGGCAAACGCGAATCGCGCGATGTAGAGACGCGTCCGCCAATGCGGTCTCGCGCTTCCAGAATCGTTACCTGCCGGCCGGCCGCACACAATTCCCGCGCCGCCGCCAAACCAGCCGCTCCCGCTCCCACAACGATCACCCGATTTTTGCCACCCATATTTATTAAGATCATCACAATCCGGCCACCGAATTGCATCCGTATTGGCAGAGATATTTATGCAACGAATCGCCCTGCTCCTGCTTTTGACCGCTTCGGCCTATTCTCAAGACGTTTCGCCAACCGCCGGACAGAAAGCGCCGGGCGATAAAAGTGACGATCAGGCCAGCCAGACAGCCAAACCGAAGAGTCGGCGATCGGGGAAGAAACGAGACGCAACCACTGTACCGGCTGCGAACCGTGTGCGTACCACCCCTGCCGATCCATCGACACCGGTAGCGCCGCGCACTCCCGTGAAGCCAACCGATCCCACGCGGCCTGAAGATCCGACCAAGCCGACCGTTCCGCCGCCAATTGGTTAAACCGGTGATCTCAACTTGAGTAATCTGAGACAATCACGGTAGTGGCGACGACCAATAATGGTGTCCGGGTAATTCGCGTATCGGCCCGCGATCGCATCGCGCGTTTCTTCACGCGCAAGCCGGGAATCATTCTTCTGTCCACGCTGGCGGTGTTCGCGGTTGCGGGCATTTCCATTTTCACTTTCTTCTACCTGCAGTATTCCAAGCTCATCGATAAAAAGTTGAACGGTGGCCCATTCACCAGCACTTCGCGAATTTTCGCAACGCCCCAGACGATCGGTATCGGCGATGGGATTACGGCCAGCGAGGTAGTTGCGAAATTGCGCCGCAGCGGTTACAGCGAATCGCGGTCGAATCGCGTGGGCTGGTTCAATGTGAAGTCCGATTCGGTGGAAATTTTCCCAGGGCCGGAATCGTATTTCGAACAGGAAGCCGGCGTTGTGAATTTCGCGAACGGCAAGCTCTCGCGCATTGTCTCCTTGCGCGACAACACCACGCGAACCCAGTACCAGTTAGAGCCCCAACTCATTACGAATCTGTATGACCGGAACCGCGAGAAGCGCCGTCTGGTGAAGTATGACGAGATACCGGAAGTGCTGGTGCACGCCGTCATCTCCGTGGAAGACAAGCGCTTCTTCCAGCATGTTGGCTTCGATCCGTTAGGCATTATTCGGGCGGCTTATGTAGATGTCAAAGACCGGCGCAATGCGCAAGGCGCTTCCACGTTGAGCCAGCAGTTGGCGCGCGGCATGTTTCTGCGCCCGGAAAAGAGTTTCCACCGCAAGCTGGAAGAGCTGATGATTACTCTTGAGCTGGAACAGAAGCTCAGCAAGAAAGAAATTTTTGAATTTTACTGCAATCAAATCGACCTGGGGCACAAGGGTAGCTTCACCATTCGCGGGTTCGGCGAAGCATCGGAAGCTTACTTCGGCAAGACTCTGCGGAACGTCTCTACGTCCGAAGCAGCCATCCTTGCGGGAATGGTGCAGCGGCCAAGTTACTTTAATCCGTACCGCCATCCGGAGCGCATTATCGAGCGGCGCAATATTGTGCTCGGGCTGATGCGGCAGAACGGCTATGTGGATGACCGGCAGTATGCGGTGGCCGTGGATACGCCTTTGAAGTTGGCGACAGGTGCAGGTGGGGAATCTTCAGATGCACCCTACTTTGTGGATCTTTTGCACGACGAATTGCAGAATAAGTTCGGCGATTACGATTTCCAGACACAGGCATACCGCGTGTATTCCTCGCTCGATATGGACCTTCAGCGCGCCGCCAACGATGCGGTTCGGGCGGGCATGGCGAGTGTGGATGAGCAGCTTCGCAAGCAGACTCGCTTCAAGGGAATGGCCGTGCCGGAGCCGCAGGTTGCGCTGATTGCGCTCGATCCGCACACCGGCCAGGTGAAGGCGATTGTGGGCGGCCGCAGCTATGCCGCCAGCCAGTTGAACCACATCGCATCGAAGCGTCAACCCGGGTCGATTTTTAAACCGTGGGTGTATGCGGCGGCCATGAACACCGCGATCAACGGCGGCCAGAGGACGCTCACGCCCGCGACGACGGTTGTGGATGAGCCTACCACTTTCTGGTTCGACGGCAAGCCATATGAGCCGGGCAACTTCAAACATGAGTTTCACGGCGTGACCACGCTGCGGCGCGCGCTGGCTAAATCCATGAACATCGCAACAATTAAGGTTGCGGAGATGGTGGGCTATGGCTCCGTCGTGAATCTTGCGAAAAAAGCCGGCATCAACGACGATCTAAAAGCCACGCCTTCCATGGCGCTGGGCTCTTACGAATCGACGCCGATTGAAATGGCTGGTTCGTATACGGTCTTCGCGAACAAGGGAGTTTATGTTCGCCCCACATTCGTGGCGGAGATCAAGGGCAGCAACGGCCAAAGCCTCTATGAAGAGCGGCCGGACACCAAGCAGGTGTTGGACCCGCGCGTCACTTATCTGATGGTGAGCATGCTGGAAGAAGTGATGCGAAGCGGTACCGCGGCGGGCGTGCGTGGGCGTGGTTTTACGGTGCCGGCCGCCGGTAAAACGGGCACTTCACGCGACGGCTGGTTCGCCGGCTTCACTTCGGAACTGCTCTGCGTGGTTTGGGTGGGCTTCGACGATAACCGCGAACTGAACCTGGAAGGCGCGCATTCGGCGCTCCCCATCTGGGCTGATTTTATGAAGCGCGCGCTGCTGTCGCGCAATTACAAGAACGCCAAACCGTTCCCCTCTGCCGAAGGAGTGGTCACGGTGAAGATCGATCCCGAATCCGGCATGCCGGCCACGGCGTTTTGCCCGCAAACACGTTCTGAAGTGTTTATTTCCGGAAGTGAGCCGGTGGGAAGCTGCCCATTGCATGGCGGCGCGGGAACCCTGGACAACACCAACGTTTCCGGCTGGGATGTTCCGGTGACCAAATTTTCACCTCCACCTCCGCCGCCTCAAGATGAACGATTGCAATGAGCAAGCGCAGGCCAGCCTCAATTTCAAAAGCTTAGTTTGTGGTGTAATAGGGTCCAAAGAGGAGCCGAATATGGTTTCACTAGCTTTTGCTTTAGGCCTCACCGCATTTTCTTCCGCTGCATTTTCTCCCGCGACAGATAACCAAAATCTTTTCGATACCTCCACCGCCGTCCGTCCCGCGCCCGCGCCGGTCAGGCAACTCACGCCCGAACAGCGCGGCGATATTCTTATGGCAACCAAGCATTACCGCGAAGCGGTGGATGTTTACCGCGAAGGGCCGCAGTCCTCGGCCGTGCTGCATAACAAGGTGGGCATTGCGTACCACCAGATGCTGAACATGCCGGCCGCGCGGAAAGAATACGAATCGGCAATGAAGCTGGACCGAAATTACTCGGAAGCGGTCAACAATCTTGGCACCATCTATTACTCGCAGAAAAGCTATCGCCATTGCATTCGCCTGTATAAACAAGCTTTGAAGATTGCGCCAAAATCCGCGTCCATCTATAGCAATTTGGGTACGGCTTACTTCGCGCGCAAAGATTACAAGAATGCCACGGTGAACTATCAGCTGGCGCTGCAACTGGACCCAGAAGTATTCGAGCACCACAGCCAATACGGGTCGCTGCTTCAGGAACGCTCGGTAACGGAGCGCGCAAAATTTCATTACTACATGGCAAAAACCTATGCTCAGGCCGGTCAAGGCGACCGCGCCATGCTATACATCCGCAAGGCTCTGGAAGAAGGTTTTACAGAGCGCAAGAAGTTTTTAGAAGATTCGGAGTTCGCCTTCCTGCGCGAACTGCCGGAGTTTCAGCAGTTGATCGCCTCGGAACCGCGTGTACTGTAGCCGCTATCTTTTTGCGTTTGTCTCATGCGCGCTTCTGGTAACGGCCGGTTGTCAGCAGCGGACCAAGCCCGCGGAAAACAACCAGCGCACCGCTGTACTTCGCTTCGAAAATTTGTCGGGCAGCCCTGCTGAAGATTGGCAGGGGCGCGCCCTGAGCGAGCTTTTGATACGCCGGTTTGGGAGCAATCGCCTGCCGCGTGCCATTTCGCCGAGCCCCGGCATTTCAACGGAGCGGCTTGCCGCCATCGCTGCCGGTGCGGACAGGCTGATCGCCGGCTACTTTACTTATTCCGGCAACACGATGACGGCGACAGCATTCGCGGAGGATATCGCGACCCGAAAACTTACCGGTCCGATTCGCGCCTCGGGCTCTGTTTCCGCGGTTGCGGAATCTCTTGCGAAGCAGTTGGGTGGGCTGAAGCCGCCCGCGCTGAACCCCGATTCGGCGGCGCTGAAGGAATATGCGCAGGGGCGCGATACGGCCGGCCCGGCAGCGCTGGAACACTATGACCGCGCACTGCAGGCCGATGCGGATTTCGGACCCGCTTACCTGGGCGCCTTACAAACCGCGCTTGGCTCCGGCGACGTGCCGCGAGCGCAAACTTTGCTGGCTTCGGCTTCGGCGCACAGTTCCAGTTTTTCCAGCGAAGACAAAGCTTACCTTCAATTGCAATCCGCGACCGTGGCGCGGGATGCCAGTGCGCGCGTGAAGGCATTGAGTGAACTTGCCGGGATAGATGCGCAGGATGCGGAAACCTTGCGAACGCTTGCCGATGGTGAAATGTCGACGCATTTGGCGGCGGAAGCAGCACGCCACTATCGCCAGTTGATTGCGAGTGCGCCGCAGGACGCGAACCTGCAAAATCTGCTGGCGTACGCAAGCTTGTTCGCCGGGGATGAAGCCGGTGCGCGCGCTGCGGCAGTGGAGTACAAACGGCTTAGGCCGCAAGACCCAAACTCGTTCGATACGCAGGGAGATATTGAGCTCGCCACCGGGCACTTCGCCGAAGCCGAGAAGATTTACCTGGCTTCGCCGGAAGCTGCGTTTCAGGATTTTTCCCCAACGTGGAAAGCCGCGCATGCGCGCTTGCTCGCGGGTGACATAGCCGGCGCGACAGGCCTTTTCGAAAAGCATAGAGCTCTTCTGGCCGGTTCCGCGCTGGGTGCGCAGGCGTCATCTTTTCGCGCGGCGCAGTGGCAGTATGAAACGGGCAATCCAGATCAGGCCACGCGTGCCATGGCAGCCTTTGCCGCGTCGGCCGAGCCAGCCTGGCGCGCGGTGGCTTATTCACAGGCAGCTATCTGGGCAGCGGTGGCGCATGACAATCGACAAGCCGCCCAATGGTCTGAACTGGCGCTACGATCCGGGCAGACGCAGGTTTTCGCCTTTGCCGCGGTGGCTCGTTTTCTGGCGCAACCGCCGGCAACTCCAGAGGGATGGACCAAGCGCGCCGAAGCAACTTTTTCGGGCCCAAACGGACCCGAGATTCGGCGGCTGGCGGTGGGCTATGCGCTGCTGCTAGCGAAACAAATGCCCGAGGCATCGGCGATCTGGAAGCAGATTTATGAGAGCACCAACGTGAACGATTCCGGCCCGGCTTACCTGTATGCATGGACGCTTCTCGAAACCGGGCACGCCGCCGAAGCGGCGCCTCTGCTGAAGCTGTATCCCATTCCGCCCCCGGGAATCACTCCCACGTTCGAGGCGCTCTATCTTCCGCATTTGCCGGAATGGCGCAAAAGCAGTTTGCGACAATAAAATCTTCATGACTGTAGATATCGAAGGCGTTACGCTGCACCTGGCGCACCCTGACACGCTGGCCGTGCGCTGGGTGGGGCAGGAAGAGTTGATGCGCCAACTGCTGGCGGCGTGGCTAGTGGTGAACGACCAGGATTTTCCTATGAGTCCGCGCTTGCTGGGCAAGCCGGGTGTGGGGAAGACAACGCTTGCATACGCGGCCGCGAAGCGCATGGGGCGCGATGTGTTCATCATGCAGGCCACGTTGGATACGCGGCCGGAAGATCTGCTGGTGACGCCTGTCATTGAGGGCGCAGGCAGGCTTCGGTATGTCGCGAGCCCTTTGGTGACCGCCATGCTGACGGGCGGCATTGTCATTCTGGATGAAGGCAATCGCATGAGCGAGAAGAGCTGGGCTTCGCTTGCGCCGCTGCTGGATAACCGGCGCTATGTGGAGTCTGTCGTGGCCGGCATCAAGATCAAGGCGCACGCGAACTTCCGGCTGGTGACGACGATGAACGATGACGCGTCTACATTCGAACTGCCTGAGTACATTCATTCGCGCCTGCAGCCGCAGATCCTGATCGATTTTCCAGAGCGCGACGAAGAGCTGATGATCCTGAAAGAGAACCTGCCGTTCGCCGAAGACCGGGTTCTAAAATATGTGACGGACTTCCTGCAACACGCGCATGCCGCCGATGAGCGCTATAGCGTTCGCGACGGCATCAACATTGGCCGGTTCGCCATCAAGCTGCGCAGCCTGGCTACGGAACCGGCGCATGAGCGCGATGCGCTAGAAACAGCCGTGCTTGAGATATTGGGTGAGGAAGCGCTACGTTATGCCCGAGCCGGAACCGTTAGCGTTTCCTGATTTCACCAGCTTACGCCGGGGCCGTTTTCTGTACTTTCCAGTCGTCCCGGGCCGTTTGGAGTTTGCCGTAGAAGCCCGGCGCGCCATCCTGACGGAGAAGCCTCAAGTGGTCGCGCTGGAACTGCCGGTTACTTTGCGCGCGGTTTGGATCAGGGCAGTGCGCCGCCTGCCGGAAATTTCGGTGATTCTCTATCCCGACGGTGACGATCCCGATGAGGCCGTCTACGTTCCCGTCGAACCGGCCGACCCCTTTACCGAAGCCATTCGCAGCGCGATTGAGATCGGCGCTGAAGTTGTCTTCACCGACCCCGATACCGGCAGCCGGCCGCACCTGCCCGATGCTTATCCCGATACGTATTCTTTGCGCAGCATTCCCGTTACGCGATACGTGGAGAGCTATCGCGTCTACCCGCAGGAGCGCACCGCGGAGACGGAGCGGCATGCCGATGGAATCGCCTGGAAGCTGCAGGGGACCGACCCGTTCGCACAGGTGATGGTGGTGCTCTCGCTGAACCTGCTGGACCCGGTGCTGGACGCGATGGAGCGTCCGCAGGCGCAGCCCATGACGCGTGGACGCCGCGATGGCATTGAGCTGTTGAATCCGCATCCTGGTTGTCTGGTGGAAATTCTGCAAGAGTATCCCGCGCTCAGCTTTCGCTATGAGCAGTTCCGGCGCGCGGGGACGCAGGCGCTTCCCACGATGGATCGCAGGCTGGAACAAATCGCGCTGTTCCGGCTCGCGGAGAAGCCATACGAAGGGAACACGGGCGAACGCGTGGCCCACTGGCAGCGCCGCATGTTGAACCGGTATTCCCGCAACCTGGCGCACATCGGGCACGACCTTTGCCCTTCGCTTTTCGATATGACCGTGGCCGCGCGTTCCGTGGTGGACGACAACTATGCGTGGGACCTTTGGGAAGCTGCGGGCCGTTACCCCGCGCAGAAGGAATCGTCAGACTTGCCGACGGCTCAACTTTCGGCGGAAGAGGTCTGGCTGGATACCAAGCGCATCCATTTGCGGCGCCGGCTTCCCAGCGCCAAACGGCGGTTGCGCCCCCTTGGCCTGAAGCCTCGCAAGAAGGAAAAGATACCTGGGGAATGGGCCAGCGAATTGAATGGCGACAGCATCTGCTCTTATCCGCCGGAAGATCTTGTGATTGAAGATTACGGCCGCTATCTGAAGAAGAAGGGCAAGAGCATTCTGTCTGAGGAACGCTCGCATACGGAAGAGTTTTCCACTTCGCTGCTGGATGGAATCGATCTGCGCGAAACCATTCGCAACTGGCATAACGGCAAGATCTATGTGAAGCAGAACGGGAAGATCACGGGCGATGTGGGTTCCGTGGTGGTGATCTTCGATGAGGATGCCACCGGACGCTACACCTACATGACCACCTGGCTGGGCGAACACCAGAATGAAAGCGACATGGCATTTTATTCCACCTTCCCGTTTGAAAATCTGGTGGGCCCGGGGATTGGACGCGGAGAATACGGTGGCTTCCTGATGAGCCTGCCCGCGCGCCGCATGTACGATGTGTGGCACGATCCCGATTACGACATGGCCGAAAGCAAAGCGGAACGGCTGCTGCTAGCCGCGCTGGATTATTCGGTGGAGAAGCACGTGGTGTATGTGGCAGCGAAGCCGCCGCGTTCGGCCTTCCGGACCATTGCCGCGCGTTTTGACCGAACCATTATTTACATCCCCATTGGCCAGCTCTCACCGGTGACGCTGAAGAAGATCCGCGTGGTTCATGTGCTGGACGGCTACAACAAGCGCGAGATTGCCAAGCAGTATCTCTGGTAAACAAAAAGGCCGGCCTCCCTTTCGGGAAGAGCCGGCCTTTTTGGGTTGCTATCGAAGAGCTCGCCTTACTTCGGGCAGCCCATCTTGTTTACGTTGTAGGTGGTGGCGTCCTTGTAGTTGGTGACGGAAGCCGGGAGCTGCGCGTTCGTCGGGACGAAGTAAACTTCGACACGGCGATACTGCGCGGTCTTATCGTTAGCGTTCACCATGGAACCGCCGCGTTCCGCGGTCTTGGGTGAGGTGGAAGTACCGCAGAAGAAGGGCTGGAAGTCGACGCCGTTCTGCTTGGTGCCTTCCGCGTCGATCAGGATTTGCGTGGGAGCGAAGTTCAGACAGATGCCCTTGCCGCCGCTGATGACAGCCGCTGCATTCAGAGCACGTGCCTGATCGAGACCCTTGGTGCGTTCGCGATCGGTGTTATGGCCGACGAAGACAACCTTACCGGTCGGATCTTTGTCGAGGTAGGTCTTGAGCTGTTCGAGCAATAAGCGCTTACCGCAATTGTTCACGCGGGAAGAGTTCGGAGCGAAGATCAGGTCGGGCAGGCGGCTTGCTTTCGCGCTGGCCGGCTTGCGAACCGTGATGGTGGTGGTGGCCGTACCGCTGCCCTTATCGTCAGAGGCGGTGGCGGTGATGGTGACAGACTTGGTCTGCTCATCGGTGTTCGACGCGTCGAACTGAACGGTGCTGGAATCGAAGGTGCTGCCGTTGACGGAACCTTCAGAGGCGGTGTACACGGCCGCCTTGATGGGGCCTCCGCAAGAGCCGTTGAAGTTAGACGACAACTGGCTGGTCTGGCCCACGGTGAGTGAAGACGGGTTGGCGGTGACGCTGCCGCTGGGAGCCACGTACGGCTTCACGGTCACGGTGGTGGTGGCCGTCACATCGTTGTAGCCCGGGTTACGCGCGGTCACGGAGATGGTGGTGGTGGCCGTTGGCGTAAACGTATAAGAGGTGTTGCCGCTTACCGGCTGGCCATTGACGGTCCAGGCCAGCGTGGGGCCAGTGATGCTGGAGGTGGAGTTGATGGTGACGCTTTCACCCGCGCAAATTTCCGTGGGGCTCGCGCTCAAGGAGAAGTTGAAATCGCGAATGACCACCTTTTCCACTTCCTTCACCTTCTCAACCACGCGCTCGGTCTGATAGCCGAAGCGATAGCCGATGCCGAAGGTTGCCTGCAGGCCATTCTGCGTACCGCCTGGAGGAACGAACACGGAACCGGGGCCGGTGGAAAGGCCGGGCAGATTAAAGTGCGGATTGCGGGTGAAAATGCCGCGCGCATCCACACGAAGATCGACACGGCGATTCAGGAAATACTTGATGCCGCCGCCATAGACCAGCGCCGGACCGTCCGAGTTATCGAGTTGGTTGGCATGGATATAGCTGTACGGCAGCGCGGTGGACAGCGCCTGGGACTTCGCATTCGAGGTGGGCCAGAAATATTGATAAGCCGCGCCGACCGTCAAGAACGGCCGAATCTTCGCCTGCGGCTTCGTGAAATACAACATCGGTCCCAGGTACACCTGGCCATTGCGGCCACCGAAGGAGACCGTTTGAATGCCTACCGGACTGCCCGGCGCGAGAGTGAAATTCAGATTGTTTTCGCCCCAGAAGGTCCACGCGAGCTCCATACCGAAATACTTGGTCATGTCCACGTCAAACCGCGCACCATAGGCTGCGCCGTTCACCAGTTTGTTGGGAGCGATATCGTTATCGTGATTCAGCTTCCACCATTGTCCTCCTCCGAAGACACCTACTTCAAAGCGCGGGGCATTGATGAAGTCTTCCGAGTAACCCATCATGCCGCCGGAGGTAGTGGAAGCCTTCTGCGCCATCGCGCCGCTGGATAGGCCAAATAGAATCGCCGAGGCCAGCAGCGGAGTAGTAAGGCCTAATCGTTTTATTTTCGTCATTTGTTTTCCTGTCGGGCTAGTCTTGAATTTCTCCATTTTCCCTTTTCGGTGGCGTCTTGTGCTGCGCGCCCGCTGAAAATATGTTCAGCGGAAGGGTGAAAATCCCCTGGTGCTTGGTCAATGCATAGACCCGGCTGGGCTCGGTTGGGAGCACGTTCAGTTCCACAATGGAATGGATGGCACTCTTCGCCCCCGAAATTCGCGCCCAATTGTGCCCTTCATCGGCGCTTTCGAAGATGTCACCGTAGTAGGCCGCCAAAACGCCTCCGGGCTGGCCGGGCACCCTGATGAGTGCACTGACAGTGATTTTTTCCAGGCCGCCGTATGCCGGTTCCCATGAATTTCCCAAATCATCTGACTGCTTCAAACCGGTAGAAGTCGCAGCCAAAATGCGCCCGCTGGCGAATTGGACCATACCGTACACTTGCGGCTTTCCAGGCAGTGCCGTCATCGCTTCCCATGAATTACTACCATCTTTGGAAACCGCAATTCCATTTGTGGTAACCACGGCTATCGTGTTCTCGAATAAGGAAATAAGCGACAAAACTCGAGTTGCGGAGGCGAACCATTCCACTCTTTGCCAAGCCTTGCCTCGGTCGTCACTTCGGAATACACCGGTCTCTGTTCCCAGAAGAATTCCGTCCGGTCGACCGGGCAACGGCAATAGCGATGTGAGTCGCTTCGACCCGGCGGGAGCGGCAAACCTGGCCCAGGTTTTGCCGTAATCCGCGGACCGGAGAAATGCATTGTAAGCGGCCGCATAAAAGACACCGGGGCTTTCCGGGACTGACGCGATTTTAAGCACCTGCTCGCCTTGCAGCGCGGCCGGAGTGCCGATGCGTTCCCAGGTTGACTTGGTCTCCGGATCGAGCCGGAACACGCCGCCCGTCTGCGATTCGAAAATCGAAGTGGTGTAAAGATTTGTGCTATCGGAGCCGAGCGCGGAGAAGGGCCGGTTGCAGAGACCGCTGTTTACTTCCTGCAGCGAATCGCCACGGTCGTCGCTACGCAGGATGCCGTGCTGGTCGGTCGCCACCCAAATACGCCCGGGCTGCCGCGGGTCGAAGGCTACGAACCGGCTGGCATCGTCAGATAGCTTGCGCCACGTGATTCCGCCATCGTTCGAGCGGATCAGGCCACCGGTGGTGCCGGCGAAGACGATGCTGGGCTCGTTCGGATCCTGCGCCACCACGTAGGTGCGGTACGACGCCCCCTTTGCGCCGGCCATCTTGGACCAGGCAGCTGCGGCGTTGGTGCTCTTATAAATTCCACTGCATGCCGTGGCGAAGACGTGCTCTGGATTTTTCCAATCCACCTGCATGGAAAACACGTCGGAATCGTCAATCATGCCGGCGTGCACGGAATGCCACGTCGCGCCGCCGTCCTCCGATTTCCAGGGGAGGTGAGGCGTTCCGGCGTAAATGGTGGCCTTCTCGGTTGGATGAAAGGCGAGCGAGACCACAGGCTGCAGTTCCCGGTTATCCACCGGCGAGATGCGGCGCCATGTCTTGCCGCCGTCTTCCGTGAGATGGATGCCGTCACGGGCACCGGCCGCCATCACACTGGAATCTCTCGCCCAGATAGCCAGCGACCAAATTTCCTGACCCCGCAGCCCCGCCATGTGGTCCCACGTTTTGCCTTGATCCGGACTGCGATAGAGGCCGTTCAGCTCTGGAGTATCGCTGGCGATACCGGCGAAATAAATGCCGGAAGGATCGATGGCCAGCGCGTGCAAGACGGACCGAAGCGAAGGGGCGAAGGCGAGCGGCGACCAGTGATCGCCGTTGTCATTGGAACGAAATAATAGCGCATTGCTGGTACCGGCGATGAGTGCGCCCGGATGTTGGGGATCGGCCTGAATGGAGTTGGTGGCTCCACCAAAAGGCCCGATGGTCTGCCATTGCGAATGCGCAGGCAAAACCAGAAGCAGGAAGCAGAAAATTACACGATGCACTAGGTACTAGTTTGTCAGATGTATAAGGCTGTATCCAGTAAATCGGGATAAAGCTGCAACTCTTTTGGCGGCTTTTCGGCACGTGCCTCGCCTTCTTTGCCGGAGGTGGAGAGATGAAGTTCCTAGGGGCGGGATTCCTTGTGGCAATGGCCGCGGGCACCATGTTCGCAGGCGGTGACAGAGTGGCCACGCCAGTTCGCGTCGCAATCTGCATAGACCTAAGTGGCGCCAGCATGCGCGACAGGACCCAGATTCGATTCGCAGCGGGAGGGGCATCCGAACTCTTTGCGCCGGCCGGTGTTTTCATCGATTGGCGGTTAGAAGGGCCATGCGAACGCGGGCTTGGCGTGGTGGAAGTTGCTCTTAAGCTGCAATCGGCTTCGGAGGGAAGGCCCGGAGCCTTGGCTTATGCGTTTCCCTTCCAGCAAACCCGCATCGTGATCTTTTATGACCGGGTGACTGCAATGGCGCAATCGAACAGCGTTGTTGTGAACCGCTTGTTGGCGTACGTTCTGGCACATGAGATCACGCACATTCTGCAGGGCGTAAATACGCACGCGGAATCCGGAATTATGAAAGCGAACTGGACCTATGACGACAATTACCGGATGCGAAACTTCAGACTCGGATTTACCGCGCACGATCTGGACTTGATCTATATGTGCGAGAAATCAAAATCTAAATTTTGATGCAGACCGCTTTCTTTTGCGTGTAAAGCTCCAGCACATCGTGTCCCATTTCCCTGCCCCAGCCGGACTGCTTATAACCGCCGAAAGGTAGCGCGGCATCGAAGATGTTGAAGCAATTGATCCAGACCGTTCCCGCCTGAATGCTATTGGCCAGGCGATGGGCTTTGCCAAGGTCGTTGGTCCAGATGCCGGCGGCCAGGCCATACATGGTCTGGTTGGCGCGCGGCACCAACTCTTCCATTTCCGTAAACGGGATGGCGGTCACCACGGGGCCGAAGATTTCTTCCTGCACCACGCGCGATTCATGCGGCATGCCCACCAGCACGGTGGGCTGCACGAAGTAGCCCTTGTCGCCATGCTTCGCGCCGCCTGCAAGGGCCTTTGCGCCTTCCGAGCGGCCCGCTTCGAAATAACTGCACACGCGGTCTAACTGTTCGCTTGAGACCAGGGGGCCCATATCGCTGTTCGGATCGAGACCGGGCAGCACGCGGATCTTTCGCGCACGATCGGCAATGCCTTCCACTACCTGGTCGAACACCTGCTTTTCAATGTAGAGGCGCGAGCCCGCGCAGCAGACCTGCCCCTGGTTGAAGAAGATGGCGCTGGCCGCGCCGGCAATGGCCTGCTCCATATCGGCATCGCCGAACACCACATTGGGGCTCTTGCCGCCTAGTTCCAGCGACACCTTTTTCAAGTTGCCAGCCGCAGCCTGCAGCACCAGCTTGCCCACTTCAGTGGACCCGGTGAAAGCGACCTTATCGACACCCGGGTGCGCCGCCAGCGCGGCTCCGGCTTCGCCAAACCCAGGCACAATATTCACTACGCCGGCCGGGAAGCCGGCTTCCAAAATCAGCTCACCCAGCCTGAGCGCGCTCAGCGGCGTTTGCTCCGCGGGCTTCAGCACAATGGTGCAGCCGGTGGCCAGCGCCGGACCCATTTTCCAGGCGGCCATCAGCAGCGGAAAGTTCCACGGAATGATCTGGCCAACCACGCCGACGGGCTCACGGCGCGTGTAAGCCATGTACTGAGCGCCGGGCGTATAAGGCACCGACAAGGGAATGGTGTTGCCTTCGATCTTGGTGGCCCAGCCGGCCATGTAGCGGAACAGGTCGGCGGCAAGGGGCACATCGGCCGCGCGCGCAACGGTCAAGGGCTTGCCGTTATCGAGCGATTCCAGTTCGGCAAATTCGTCGAGATTTTTCTCAATGAGATCGCCCAGTTTCCAGAGCAAACGGCCGCGCTCCGAAGGGCTCAGCGAGGGCCAAGCGCCGGTGCGGAACGCCTTGTTCGCAGCCTTCACGGCAAGATCGATATCGCGGGCATCGCCTTCGGCAACGGTGGCCAGGACGTCGCCGGTGGCCGGGTTGTAGACATCGAAAGTCTTGCCGGAAATTGACTCAACCCAAGTGTTGTCGATCAGCATGCGCTTGGGCGCTTTCAGGAAATGGGCGGTAAGCGGCCCGGCGGGCATCTGCGTCGTTGCCATGAATTGCTCCTTCAGTCAGCCTGATTATATGCCTTGGGGCGAGAGCGCCTTTGGTGGATGAACTGCTAATGCCTGCACGCCTGGGCCGCACCCCGCCATAATGAAGTTCCATGTTGCTGAAGATTTCCAGCACGGCGCCGCAAGCTACCGATCTCGGCTACCTTTTGCACAAAAATCCGGCTAACCTCCACGAGATCGCAATGCCCTTCGGCAAGGCTTTCGTGTTCTACGCCGATGCAAGCCTGGAACGGTGCACGGCTTGTCTCTTGCTGGAGATCGATCCAGTAAGTCTGGTGCGCGGCGCGCAGCAGTTAGAAGGCTATGTGAACGATCGGCCGTACGTCGCGTCCTCCTACGGTGCTGTTGCAATCAGCCGCGTATTCGGCACGGCGTTGGCGGGAAATTGCCAGAGGCGCCCTGAACTGGTTACAACCAAGCTTTCCTGTCGAAGCCGTAGTGGAGGTTGTCCGGTCAACTGGTGGCGCGGAACTGCTACACCATTTGTTTGAGCCACTCGGATACACGGTTGAGACAACGCAAATTCCGCTTGACGCGAATTTCCCCGAATGGGGCACTGGACACTACTTCCGATTGTCGCTGCGCGCACGGCAACGGAAGCGGATTCAGATCGTACAAGGCTCTCTGATCTATCGAGATTCGCGCTTGACGGGTTTTGACGCGGCGGCTTTGGTGGAGGTCATCGAACACTTGGACACGCCCCGGCTTGCGGCATTGGAGCGGGTGATCTTCGAGTTCGCGCATTCATATCGTGATCACCACGCCGAACCGCGAGTACAACATCCTGTTTCCGACGCTGGCTCCGGGCAAGATGCGGCGTATTCACGGGCCGCGGCTAGCGATACGAACTCGCGCTCCGGGTAGCGTAGCGGCCGACCGCTTTTTATTCGGCGTACCTCGATCGACAGCTTGAGCGATGGGTGGGAGCCTTACGGAGCGACTTCGTATTCGCTCTGCACCAACCCTCCCTTGTAGGAGCGTGTCGCGACGTGATGAAGGTTTATGTCGCGCGGCACTGGGCCAAATAGCGGAATGCCCGTCCCGATCAACACGGGTAAGCGCGTGATCACCATGCGAGCAATAAGACCGGCGGCCAGGAATCGCTGAATGGTGACGCCGCCGTCTATGTAGGCATGTTGGAAACCGCGAGCTTTGAGCAGCTCTACGATTTCGGCCGGTGTGCCCGACATCCGCTCAACCACTCCGTCCTCAATCGATGAGAAATCCAGCACGTTTTCACTAAGTACAACTACAGGCTTTTTGCCGTAGGCCCATTTACCGAATGTCAGCACCACTTCGAACGTCTTGCGCCCGATCACGATCACATCCACGCTGGCATAGAACTCATCGAACCCATGCGGCTCTTGTTCACCGTTGTCGAGGAAATCGAGCGCGTGGTCCGGCCGGGCCAGAAAGCCGTCGACGCTTACACCGCAGAAAACAGATAGCTTCACTAGCGCTCTCAGCCACGCCGCGCTGCATCTATCGCGGCGACGTCGATCTTCCTCATCGTCATCATGGCCTCGAAGGCGCGCTTCGCTTCGTCGCCACCGGCAGCGAGAGCGTCGGTGAGCGTTCGCGGAGTGATCTGCCAGGAGAGGCCCCAACGGTCCTTGCACCAACCGCACTGGCTTTCCGCGCCGCCATTGCCGACAATCGCGTTCCAGTAACGGTCCGTTTCTTCCTGATTCTCCGTCGCGATCTGGAAGGAAAAAGCCTCGGTGTGTTTGAACATCGGGCCGCCGTTGAGACCGAGACAAGGGATGCCTACGACGGTGAACTCCACGGTTATTACCTCGCCCTTCTTGCCGGCTGGATAATCGCCGGGGGCCTGGTGAACAGCGATAATTTCGCTATCCGGAAAGGTAAGAGTATAAAAGCGCGCCGCCTCATGCGCATCTTTGTCGAACCAGAGGCAGATCATGTTTTTTGGCTTCACGTTGGTGTGCTCCATAGTTGAAATTCGGGTTGCCGGCAACCCAACATCTTTCCCTTACAAGTTATACTTTTCTGCACAATGAGGAAACTTGCTTTTGCCGCTGGTCTCGCCGCTGCTTTGTTCGCGCAGGATGAACCCAATCCGAAGACGCTGGTCCCCGACAAGCTGATGGAAGCCATAGTCAACGAAGTCAGCGGCACGCTTGCGTTTCAGCACATCGCCGAGCTGGCCGCCTATGAGCATGACCGGCTGCCTGAGGAGTATCGCACCACCTATCGCGAGGCGGCCTACATCGAAAAGATGGCTAAGCAGTACAACCTGGAAGACGTTCACATTGAGCGCTTCAAACTTCCGAACAAGACATGGGACGGCGAGAAGGCCGAGCTGTGGCTGCTTGGGAAAGACGGTTCGAAGCGTCTGGTGATGAGCTATCGCGATGTAGCCGCTTCGCTTGCCACGGGGAGCAAATCAGCCGACGTGACGGCCGAGTTGGTGTGGGTGGGCTCGGGCGAAGACAAGAAGGACTTCGTCGACAAGAACGTTGCCGGCAAGCTGGTGCTGGCGAGCGGCAGCGTGGGGCCGGTGCACAATCTGGCCGTCCGTGAGTTCGGCGCAGCGGGCGTGGTGAGCTTCGCCAACACGACGGGCAAGCCTATAGAACATCCCGATGAGATTGCGTGGCAGGGCATTGGCGGGCGTCCGGGCGCTGGTAGCGATGGGCAGAAAACCACGTTCGGCATCATCCTGAGCCATCGTCTGGGAACCGAGTTGGTGGCCATGGCGGAGAAGCGCATGCCGTTGAACGCTCACGCAATTGTGAAGGCCACCGAGTACGACGCCGAAATGCAGGTGCCCACGTGCGTGATTCGCGGCAATGGCGAGAGCACGCAGGAACTCTTTATGACGGGGCATCTGTTTGAGGGGATCGCTAAGCAGGGCGCGCTCGATGATGCCTCGGGCAGCGCCACCGCTTTGGAAGTAGCGCGAGCTTGGAAGAAGCTGATCGATGACGGTGTGCTGCCGCGTCCGCGCCGTACCGTGCGCTTCCTATGGATTCCCGAGATTCAAGGCACGCGCGCGTACCTGGAGCGCTTTCCGGAAGAAACCAAGCGAACCATTGCCGCCATCTCCATGGACATGGTGGGTGAGGACGTGACCAAGAATCACAACAGCCTGCACCTGATGCGCACGCCATATTCCGTAAACAGCTTTATCAACGAAGTGACGCAACAGTTCTTCGAATACGTGGGCGACACCAATCGCGAAAAAGTGCAGAACCGGCGCGTGGCTTACTCTTACCGCTATCCGATTCTGGACCCGCAAGGGACGCGCGATCAGTTCTATTTCAACATCGACAAGCACTATGGCTCCAGCGATCATGCCGTGTTTCTGCAGTTCGGCGTGCCTGCCGTGTTGTTCAACAACTGGCCCGATGTTGGCTACCACACCAGCGAAGACCGCCTTTATAACGCTGATCCGACGCAGTTGAAGCGGGCTGCTTTCATTGGCTTGGCGAGCTTGAGCGCCATGGCCAATGCCGGGGGCGCAAAGAATGTGGGAGCGGTGCGGATTGCGGAGATGACGTTGGGCAATGCGGCGCGGCGCGCTGGTGAACAGTTGGGGCTGGCTTTGCAGATTGTGGGCGATGGCGGCGCTTATGGCGATGCGGAAAATCTGATACGCCAATCGTACGTGCGGGAAGGCGCGGCGATTCGCTCCGCGGCAGTGCTGGCCGAAGATGCGGCGGCGTCCGCAAAGATTGAAGGCATGGCGGCGCTGTTCACGTCCACCGGCGAAAAGGCAGATCTGGCGCGTTTGAAATTGTATGCGGATGCGGTGGGCGCGCCGGCTCTTGAAACGAAGCTGACTACGGTGGATGAGAAAGCGTCGCATATAATTCCTGTGCGCAAGAAGCCAGCGCCCAGCGGCTTCGGCGGGGCAGGCGGCGCGGCTGGTGCACGCATCGATCCGGCCGAAGCGTCCCGCCAACAATACAACGCCATGGAGATGCGCGGCTTTGCCGATGGCCAGCGCAGCGTGCTTGAAATTCGCAATGCGCTCAGCGCGGAGTACGGCGCGCAACCCACGGAAAAAGTGATGGCGTTTTTTGAAGGCTTGGTAAAGACAGGAGAAGTGGAGCTGAAGACCCGATAGCTATTGCTTACCGGCGACCTTGCCCATCAGTGTCCAGGCCTGTTGGAATGTTTTGAGGTGGGCGCGCATCGCCAGCCGTGCCTTTTCGCCATCGCGCTCACGCACGCCCTGCCAGATTTTCATGTGCTGGCGATGCGCATTTTCCACCAGCCCGGGCAACTGCTGGCTCTTGGCAATCCATTCCTGCAGCAAGCCGCGAATGGGCGTGAGCAGTTGGTAGAGCACGCGGTTCTTGGCTGCCGCGGCAAGCGCTAAGTGGAACTCCACATCCAGTTCGTGATAGCAGGGGTCGCTGGCCTGTACGGCCAGCGTCATCCTGCCCAGCAGCTTCTCGATTGCTTTCAGATCGCGCGCAGTGGCCCGCACCGCTGCCAGCGCAGCCAGTTCCGTTTCCAGCACCATGCGCGTTTCCCAAACGTCCGCCAGATCCTGTTCGGTTTTCAGCATGCCCCTGGCCAGCAAGCGGTCGATCAGCAGCGCCGAGCTTTCCGCCACAAACGTGCCGCCGCCCGCCTGGATGCGCACCATGCCCACGAAGGCCAGACTCTTCAGCGATTCGCGCAGCGTGGAGCGGCTTACTTTAAGCGCCGCGCATAGCTGAGCTTCGGAGGGCAGCTTTTCGCCTGGCTTCCAATCGCCTGCGGAGATGCGCGCCGCAAGTTGCGTTGCCACCTGCTCACCGAGTGTAATTTTCTGGACCGGAACAATCTTCTTCATCGTGTGCGGCTGCCGGGTGCGTGTTTGACATTGGTGCCCCTGCCTCAATATACTCGACGCCACTAGGGAAACATGTCAGCTTGTCTGACAAGTGAGGAAATCCATGTTCAGATTCGTCTTGCTGCTTTCGATCGCATCGGCTTTGTTCGCACAGGTCCAAACCGGACGCATTGTAGGAACGGTGTTCGATCCTAACCATTCCACGGTGCCCAACGCTCAGGTTACCGTCACGCAGAATGCAACCAATGAACGGACGGTGGTGACCACCAGTGCGGAGGGCGAGTTCACTGTCACTCCACTGAACCCGGGGATGTATACCGTCCGCGTGGCGCTGCAGGGGTTTGAGACTACCGTGATCACCAATCTGGAAGTGCTGGTGGGCCAATCTTCCCGCGCGGATGTGGACCTGCGAATCGGCGAGACGGCCACCAGTGTGGAAGTCTCCGGCGTGGCGCCGGTGCTCGATACGGAATCCGGCACGCTGGGACAGGTAGTCACGAATACTGAGATCGTGAATCTGCCTCTGAATGGCCGCAGTTTTTATGAATTGGCGCGCTTGACTCCGGGCGCGAATTTTCTTCCAGGCGGCGGCAATTTGCTGCGCATTCGTCCGAACTATGAATCGGGCACGTCCATCAGCGGCGTGCGCGGTTCGCAGACCACCTTCCTCATGGATGGAGTGGATATCACTGACCATCATCAGGGCGGCACTTTGATCCAGACGTCCATCGATGGCTTGCAGGAATTTAAAGTGCAGCAGAGTGAATACAACTCTGAATATTCGTCCGCGGGCGGAGTCTTGAACGTCTCCACCAAATCCGGTTCTAACGCCTATCACGGCGCCCTGTTTGAGTTTCTTCGCAACGATAAGTTGGACGCGCGCGATTTCTTCGCGCCCACGCGCGGCATTCTGAAGCGCAACCAATTCGGCGCCGACGTAGGTGGGCCCGTCACCATTCCCAAGCTCTACAACGGGCATAACAAGACTTTCTTTTTCGTGAACTATGAAGGCATGCGCGAGCGGCAGGGTTTGATCTTCAACAACCTGGTGCCCACGCCTGCGCAGAAGCGCGGCGATTACAGCGCGCCCGGCTTGAACACGCTTTACGATCCCCTGACGCAGGTGGGCAACACGCGCCTGCCGTTCCCGGGTAACGTGATTCCGGCGAATCGCCTTTCGCCGCAAGCGCTGTTCTTCGCCAAGTTCGTGCCGGACCCAAACACGGCGGCGGGCACGGCGGCTTTCTCTCCCGCGCGCGCGCTCGATACCGATCAGTTCACCATCCGGATCGATCAGCATCTCTCTGACAAGCACCTGCTCTTCGGGCGCTGGAGCTGGAACGATTACAACCAGATTGAGCCGAACGCGTTCCCTGCCCTGGGTTCCGCGCCGCTTCACACGCGCGGCCAGAATGTTGTTGTCAGCTTGACCAGCACCTTGCGGCCCACGCTGATTCACGAATTCCGCTTCAGCTACCTGCCCATCGTCATCACGCTGGCTCCGTTTCTGCAGAACAACGATTTCTATAAACAGGCCGGCGTGACGGGCTTTGAAGACACCGGCCATGTGCCGGGCAGCGTGGGTTCGTTTCCCGATTTTTCCTGGAGCGGCTACACCACCGCCGCCGGTTCCACCTTCGATCAGCGCCCTAAAACGCAGGATTTGAAAGTCTACGAATGGCTCGATTCAGTCACCTGGATCAAGGGCCGCCACATTGTGAAGGTGGGCGCGAAATTCCGGCATTGGGTCCCGCTCTTTACCGATAGCGGCAATTACGAAGGCAACTTCAGCTTTACCGGCGTGAACACGCAGAACCCCGCCAGCACGGCGCGCACGGGCGATAGCTTCGCGGATTTTCTAATTGGCCTGCCACGCACCGTGTCGCGCGCCTACCCGGCCGCGCCTTTCGGAGGCTATGCCACTTACAGCCACTTCTACTTGCAGGACGATTTCAAAGTGAGCGATCGCCTGACTCTCAATCTGGGCTTACGTTATGAATACTCGCCATTTCTGAACGGCTATAAGGGACAGGTCGGCACCTTCGATGGCACGCTGGCTAGGCCGATCATCATCGCCGGCAATTCCGACGTTCCCGATCTGACGGCGCAGCCGGTGGCCCCGTTAGCTTATTCGCTCTTCAGCCAATACATCCAAACGTCGAAGACCGCCGGCTTGCCTTACTCCATCACCAAGACCGATGCCAACCAGTGGGCGCCGCGCATCGGTCTTGCCTGGCGGCCGTTCGGGGACAAGACAGTGGTGCGCGGCGGATACGGCATCTTTTATGAAGTGGAAACTAGCGGCAATCGCGTGAACCACAATATGCTGCCCTATCTGTTAGGTGAAACGGTAACGAACGACGCGGTGCCGCCAAACCGGACGCTGGCCGATTACTTTCTTGGCAGATCTTTGGGCAGCGTGGGGACCACGCCTAGTCTGGGGCCGGCCTATGTCAACTCGCGCATGGGTTCAGACCAGCATTGGAGCCTGGGCGTCCAGCGCCAATTTCTGAAGGATCTTGTGTTCGAAGTGAATTACGTAGGTAATCGCGGGACCCACATTTCCGGCACGAATGCGTTTAACAATCCGCCCGCCGGCCCCGGCGCTATTCAGGCGCGCCGCCGCTTTCCGCAGTTTGGGAACATTACATACTTTTCGCAGGACGTGGCGACCACTTATCATGCGCTGCAAACGAAGTTTGAAAAGCGATACGGGGCCGGTCTGTTCTTTCTGGCGTCCTATACCTTCTCAAAGTCGCTTACGTTCCAGAACACGCCGGCCGCCGGTGGCGACACATACTTTGAGAAGGCGCTCTCCAGTTTCGATATTCCGCATAACTTCGTGGTCAGTGCGGGATACGAGTTGCCCGTGGGTAAGGGCAAACGCTTCTTGAGCAATTCCAACAGTTTCGTCGATGGCTTTCTGGGCGGCTGGCAATTGCAAACCATCTACAACATTCGCAGCGGCCGGCCGTTCACGCCCACCATTTCGCGCGACGTAGCGAATACGGGCGTAGGGGGGCAGCGCCCTAACCGTATTGCCGATGGACACCCGCAGCATCCTACGCTGGCGCAGTGGTTCGATGTGACAGCGTTTACCGTTCCCGCGAACTTCACGTATGGGAACTCTGGCGGGTCACTGTTTCGCGAAGACAATTTTAAAGACCTGGATTTCTCCATCTTCAAGGTCTTCCGAGTAACTGAAGGAAGCCGCTTGCAGTTCCGCGCGGAATTCTTCAACCTGACCAACACCACCAGTTTCGCCGCGCCCGGCACTAACATCGACCTCGCTTCGGGAGGCCGCATTACAGGTGCCCTGAGCTCTCCACGGCAGGGCCAATTCGCATTGAAGTACATTTTCTGAGAGGAACATCATGTATAAGCTGCTATTTTTTGCCGTCGTCATTTCCGCCTGCGCGCAAGAGCCGGTCACCATTCGCGTAGATGTGGAAAAGCGCATTGGCCCCATGAAGCCGATCTGGAGTTACTTCGGCTATGACGAGCCGAACTACACTTACATGCCGAATGGAGCCAAGCTTGTAGGTGAGTTGGCGGAACTGCATGCGCCGGTCTATATTCGCGCCCATTCCATGTTGAGCACGGGCGATGGATCGCTTGCGCTGAAGTGGGGGTCCACCAATGCCTATACCGAAGATGCGAACGGCAAGCCGGTCTATGACTGGAAGATTGTAGACCGCATTTTCGACACATACACCAAAGTGCACGCCAAGCCGTTTGTGGAGATTGGCTTCATGCCGAAAGCTCTCTCCACCAATCCCGAACCTTATCAGCATAACTGGCCCAAGACAAAGATCAGCGCGGGTTGGGCTTTCCCGCCGAACGATTACGGTAAGTGGGGCGACCTGATCTATGCATGGGTGAAACACTCGCTGGACCGCTACGGCGAAGCGGAAGTGAATAGCTGGTATTGGGAAGTTTGGAACGAACCCGATATCGAATACTGGCGCGGCACGCCGGAAGAATACAACAAGCTTTATGACACAGCCGTGCGGGCGGTAAAGCGCGCGGCGCCGGGCGCGCGAGTGGGTGGGCCGGCAACCACCAGCCCATCGGGAGCCAAGGCAGGCGCGTACCTGCGGCAGTTTCTGGAGTTCTGCGATAAGACCGGCTCGCCGCTCGATTTCGTGACTTATCACGCCAAGGGAAGACCCACTAACACAGAAGGGCATGTGCAGATGGGCTTGAGCAAGAATCTGCTGGACGTTTCGGAAGGAATGAAAATTCTTGCCGGCTTTCCGAAGTTCGCCAAGCTGCCCATTATTCTAAGCGAGGCCGATCCGGAAGGCTGCGCGGCCTGTTCGTTAAGCATGGGTTACAAGCAGAACGGGTATCGTAACGGCACCATGTACCCCACTTACACGGCAACGTTGATGAACAGCATTATCAACTTAGCGGATGAGCAGAAGGCCAACATGGAAGGCATGTTGACGTGGGCGTTCGAGTTTGAAGGCCAACCCTGGTTCGATGGCTTCCGCACGCTGGCGACCAACGGCGTGGATAAGCCAGTCCTGAACGTGTTTCGCATGGCGAGTAAGCTTTCCGGCGATCGCGTAGCGGTGCAAAGTTCGGGCGCCGTTCCCACTTCGCGAATCATTGCCGAGGGTGTGCGCGCCGCGCCGGATGTGAATGCGCTGGCTACACGCAACGGCAATAGCATCACGGTAATGGCTTGGAATTACCACGATGACGATCTGCCCGGCCCGGACGCGCCTGTACGCTTGACTCTTGCGAACCTGCCCGCGAACGCGAAGAACCTGACCATCGACCACTACCGCATCGATCGAACGCACAGCAACTCCTACACCACGTGGCAGAAGATGGGCTCGCCGCAGCATCCCACGGCGGATCAGTTTCAGAAGCTGGAAGCTTCTGGGAAGCTGGAGAAGCTCACCGGCACACAAAAACTTCGCGGCCCTGAGTTAGAATTTTCGCTCCCGCGCCAATCGGTCAGTCTACTTCAGATTCACTGGTGAAGTTAGTTGCCGATGGGCAGTATTAACGTCTGCGTGCCTGCTGTACCGCCGATGGAAAACGTGAATGGCGTGGCATCGTTCGCCGGCACATTGGGCACAACGACGTTGAATTGATAGAGCCCTAAGTTGCCGGCCACTAACCCCGCGAATTGAGTGGTTGCGGGAACTCCTCCGATGGAGGCTTTAAAATCCGGCAGATTGTTGGCTTGCGTCACGACTGTTCCCGCATCGATATTCGGAGTCACAGGTCCGAAACCGACGCCGTAGAGCGTGATGGTATCCCCTGGCTTCGGGCGCGCGGTCTTGACCGCATTCGTCACGCCCGGCGGCAGCGCATAGGTGGTGTTATCGGGAAACAGCGCAACGGCATATTGGCCTTGCGACAGCTTGAACACCGCGGGAGCCAGGATGCCGGGCTGCACCGCGTTCACGTTGATGCTGGTACCGATGCTGGGTCCCCCGGCAGTCGTGATGACCACCTTCTGACTGCCGGTGGGGATTCCCGACGGCACCTGCACGTTCACCTGGTGTGGGCTGACAAAATCTACATAGGCCGGCTTGCCGGCGACGGTGACAGTGGTGCCGCCGAGTGCCGTGGGCGCCTGCGTGCCATTGAAATCCTGCCCACCCCATACGCGCGCAGGCGTGGTGGCCAGGTTCGTCCCGTAGATTTCAATCCAGGTAGCGGGCGCGATCGCGTTGAAGCCGCCGTACGATGCAGCCGTGATGACGCTCGCAGGTGAAGCGATTACGGGCGTCAAATCGTAGAGGCCATGTATGGGACCAGTGATGGTGGAGCCGGCCGTGGTGCCCACCAAACCCACCGCACAAGTGCTCACGCCCGTGCAGGCAATGGTTAGCGGGTCGTAATCGAAGCTGAACGTCAAATCGTAAAACGGGATAGGCGTTCCGCCGGCCGGTGTGATGGAAAAAGTGAAGGAGCCCGCGGTAAGGTTGAAAACGATTTTATCGGTGCCAATCGGGGACGCGACCGAGGTCAATGGCGAAAGGCCGTTGCCCGGATAAGTCAGCACGAAGTTATAAGTTCCGCCATTCCCCAAACCGGTGTAAGGGCCGGAGACATTGCACGTGGTGTTCGTGCCGTTGTATGTGCAGGAGCCCCAGCCCACGCGAGCGGTACCCGCCCCGTTCTGATTGGTGCCGATGCCGGTGAGCGTCACCGCCTGGGCACTGGTACCGAGATTGATGACCACGGCGCTCGCGGGAGCGCACAGAAGCAGAGCTAGCGTAAGTGCTTTCACACAATGATGTTGCCACAAAGCAATTGGGTGCGGGCCATTGGTACTTTGTGGAGCCTGGCCGCATCTAAGCAGGGTGAACGAAACCGCCGAACTGTTTTCTCCTTTTAGCCTGCGTGGAGCCACGTTGCGCAACCGTATTGTGGTTTCGCCCATGTGCGAATATTCGAGTGAAGACGGCTTTGCGAACGATTGGCACCTGGTCCACTTGGGTTCGCGAGCCGTGGGTGGCGCGGCTCTGGTGATCCTGGAAGCTTCGGCTGTCTCTGCCGAAGGCCGTATCACTCCGAACGATTTGGGCATCTATCTCGATGAACACATCGTTAACTTGCGCAGGATTGTGGAGTTTCTGCACTCGCAGGAAAGCCTGGCCGGCATACAGTTGGCGCACGCCGGTCGCAAGGCAAGCATGTCCCGCCCCTGGGTGGAAGAGCATGTGGCTACAGCGCAGGAAGGTGGTTGGGCCGGCGCTGTGGTGGCTCCGAGCCAAGTGCCCTTCAGCGCCGCCTTTCCCAATCCCGTGGCGCTGGATGCTGAGGGGATAGAGAAAGTGAAGCGCGATTTTCAAGCTGCCGCGCGACGGGCGAAAGATGCGGGCTTCGATGTGCTGGAAATTCATGCCGCGCACGGCTATCTGCTTCACCAATTCCTATCGCCCCTTTCAAACCAACGCACGGACCGGTACGGCGGCTCTTTCGAAAATCGCGCGCGATTGCTCTTGGAGATCTGCAGCGCGATTCGCCCTATGTGGACCGGCCCGCTCTTTGTGAGAATTTCAGCTACCGATTGGGTAGACGATCGCGCCAGTTGGACCATTGAAGATTCCGTCCAACTCGCGAAGCTGCTGAAGGCCGCCGGCGTCGATTTGCTGGATGTTTCCTCGGGCGGCACGGTTCCCGGCGTGAAGATTCCTGCCGGCCCCGGTTACCAGACGCGCTTTGCAGACCGTATCCGCCACGAAGCGCAGATCGCGACCGGCGCCGTCGGCTTCATCACCGATCCTGCGCAGGCCGATCACATTATCCGCACCGGGCAGGCCGATGTAGTGCTGCTGGCGCGAGAGATGCTGCGCGACCCTTACTGGCCGCTGCACGCCGCCGCCGCCCTGAAGAAGGAAACACGCTGGCCACCGCAGTATTTGAGAGCGGTAAAGTAGCGAATGACGATACCGCTGTTTCTATGCTGACTGTGAACGGGGAAGAGGTGGAGGATGCGCTGGTGCGGGAAGAGGCTGCCGCGATGCGTCCGAAGTATTACGAGGCCATGGGCGACTCGGACCCCCTCGCGCTTGAGATGCAATTGCGTGAGTGGTCACGCGAGAACGTGATTGAAAGGGTGCTGATGAAGCAGGAAGCCGCGCGCCGCGCCGTGAGTGTGGAAGAGATGTTGGGGGGCCTGCAGGCGGCGGTTTTGAGGCCCACCGCGAAAGAAGTGCAGGCTGTCTATGCCAAGGGTAAGAGCACATTCTGGATGCCCGAAACCGTGCACGTGGCGCATGTGGTGCGCAATGTGGATGAGACGCATCCAGAAGCAGAGGCGCTGGCCGCCGTTCAGTTGGCGCAGGCAGAGTTGGCTCGCGGAGTGGCGTTTAGCGCGGTCGCGGACAAGCATTCCGATTGCCCGGGCGAAGGTGGCGATCTGGGTTGGTTTCCACGCGGCCACATGGTGGACGAGTTCGACGTTGTGATCTTCGGGTTGCGCGTGGGGCAGACCAGCCCTATCTTCCGCACGCCGTTTGGATTTCACATCGCGCGCCTGCTGGGCAAGAAGCCGGAGGGGACTCCCGCGCTGGCCGATGTGCGCGGCTACCTGGAAGACCAAATCATGAAAGTGAAGCGGCAGGAGGCGATGGAAGCTTTTGTAGATCGACTGCGTGCCGCCGCCACTATCAAGCTATGAGCCAGTCGATTAACCCGTGCTGTGTGCCGGCCCGTGTTCGTCTGGAGCAATTGGAGCTTTCGCGCCGCATTTCCGCGGAGCGCCCGCGTGTTACTTCGGGCCCGGCTGAAGGCATGGTATCGCTGCCCGGCGGCAGGTTTCTGATGGGCACCGATTACGAAGGCGGCTTCTCGGCAGACGGAGAAGGCCCCGTGCGCGAAGTGGTCTTGGACCCGTTCTGGATTGACCGCACTGCGGTCACGGTGACGCAATTCGCTGACTTCCAAGCATCCACCGGCTATCGCACAGAGGCCGAAAATTTTGGCTGGAGCTTCTGTTTCCGCTCTAGCGCGGCCAGCCAACACGTGATGGGCGTTCCGTGGTGGGGCAAGGTGGATGGTGTCACGTGGCGCGATGCGGTGGCGCCCAATCATCCAGTGGTGCATGTGAGTTGGAACGATGCTGCCGCCTATGCAGCGTGGGCGGGCAAGCGACTGCCCACGGAAGCCGAATGGGAGTACGCAGCGCGCGGCGGCCTGGAGCAGAAGCTCTATGTCTGGGGCGATGAGTTGACGCCCGGCGGCCGGCATATGGCGAACATTTGGCAAGGTGTGTTTCCCACGGAGAACACCGCTGAAGATGGCTACCTGACCACCGCGCCCGCGGATGCTTTTCCAGCCAATGGATATGGGTTGCACAACATGGCCGGCAACACATGGGAATGGTGCGCTGACCGGTTCGATCCGGTATGGCACGTCCTGGCCACGCGGGCGAACCCAATCGGGCCGCCCACCGGCACATCGCGCGCGATGCGGGGCGGAAGCTTTCTTTGTCACCATTCGTACTGCAACCGGTACCGCGTGGCGGCACGCACGAAGAACACGCCCGAAAGCAGCGCGGAGAACATCGGCTTCCGCTGCGTTCGCGACGTGGCTTGAGGCAAGTTCGATAGCATAGAGCGCGATGGAATTATCGCGACGCAACATCCTGACAGGCCTTGCCGCCGCTACGGCACTGGACGCGCAGAAGAAAACGTGGAAGCCGAAATTCGGCATCCTGGGCAACTACAGTGAAGAGAATCTGGCCTTCGCCAAAGCGGAAGGCTTCAACAGCATGGGGCTGTGGGCGCGGGCACGCACGTCGCTCGATCCGGCAACGGTCAACGATGCGCTGCTTGAAAAAGTGAAGGCTTCGCTGGCGAGAAACGGCCTGTATTTATCGGTAGTAGGCTCTACCGTGAACCACATCGATGCCGATCTGACAGCGCGGGCGCGCACCAACGAATCGTTTCGCAAAGTGATCGAGACAGCCGGAAAGTTGGGCGCGCCTTTCGCCGGAACAGGCTCTGGCGCCATGTTGGGCAAATCGCTGGACGAAAATGTGGCGGAGTTGGTGAGGGTTTACACCGAACAGTATTTCCCCACGTGCCAGAAGTACGGAGTGCGAATTCTGTGGGAGCCTTACCCCGGTTCACCGAATGTGGCGACTGGCCCCATCGGGTTCGAAGCGCTGTTCAAAGCGTTCGGCAACTCACCGTATGTGGGCTTGCAATACGATCCATCGCATCTGGTGTGGCAGATGATGGATCCCATTCAAACCGCGCGCGATTTCGTCGACAAAATCTATGACGTGCATTTGAAAGACACCGAAGTGTTCACGCGCGTGCTGCGGCGCTGCGGCATCAATCCGCCCGATAAGACCAGGTGGTGGCGCTATCGCATTCCCGGTTTGGGGCAAATGGATTGGCCCGCGTTCTTCACTGTGCTGCAGGACGCCGGCTATGCGGGCGCGATGAATATTGAGCACGAAGACGCCGTATATGGCGATCCGCAACGCGGCGATATTTTCAACGAAGGGTATAAGGTGGGTTTCCGCATGGGCTATCGCTATTTAAGGCAATACATTCCCGTGTGATCGCGCCGGCGCAAAAATAAGTTGCCACTCGCGCGCAACCAACTGGGCTCATGAGACAAACTATTCCGGTATCAGTGATGAGCTTGCTGGTTGCCTCAGTGGCAACGCTCCATGCTGCACCGCCCGCTGTGGGCGCCAAAGCAAACGATTTTTCTCTTACCTCAAGCCGCGGCCAGCCTGTGCGTCTGTCGGAGGTCACACAGAAATCGCCAGTCGCTCTGATTGTGCTGCGCGGTTATCCGGGCTATCAGTGCCCTTTCTGCAACCGGCAGGTCCAGGATTTCGTGCAACACGCGAAAGATTTTTCCGGCGCGGGCTTGCGTGTAGTGATGGTGTATCCAGGACCCGCCGGTGAAGTGGACAAGCGCTCCGCGGAGTTCCTGGCGAACAAGAATTTTCCCGACTCTTACGAGATGCTGCTCGACCCCGATTACCGCTTTACCGAATCCTACGGACTGCGCTGGAACGCCCCGCGCGAAACCGCATACCCGTCCACTTTTCTGATCGGCAAAGATGGCGCGATCCTGTTTGAGAAAGTCAGCGAAGGCCATGGCGATCGCATGAGTGCTTCCGCTTTGCTCGAAACGTTCGCGAAATTGCAGGCCAAGTAGGCTGCGTTTTTCAGACGATCAGTTCTTTGACGATGTCGCCGCGCACCTCGGTGAGGCGCTCTTTCCTGCCCAGGTGCATGTAGCTGAGAGCATCCTGATTTAGACCTAGTTGGTGAAGCATGGTGGTGTGCAGGTCGCGGAAGTGGACTGGGTTTTCCACGGCTTTGAGGCCGATGGCATCGGTGGCGCCATGGACGGTACCGCCCTTAAACCCGCCACCCGCCACCCACATGCTGAAGCCGGTGTTGTGGTGATCGCGCCCCTTGCTGCGTTCCGATTCCGGCGAACGGCCGAACTCGCCGCCCCACAGAACGATGGTGGAATCCAGCAGGCCGCGGCGCTTCAGATCTTTGATCAGCGCGGCAACGGGCTTATCGGTCCAACTCGCCATGCGCAAGTGATTCTCTTCAATGTCGCTATGGGCGTCCCACTCGGCTTCGGGACCGCCGCCCCCGGACACTACCGTAATGAAGCGAACGCCTTTTTCCACCATGCGGCGAGCTAGCAAACAACGCCGGCCATAATCGTCCGTCGTAGGATTGCCTACGCCATAGAGGTCGAGCGTCTCCTGCGGCTCTTTGCTCAGGTCGAACACTTCGGGCGCTTCGGTCTGCATCTTGAACGCCGTATCGTACGCGGACATGCGCGCTGCGAATTCCGGATCTTCCCCATGATTGGTTTCGTTCAGCTTGTGCAGCAGATCCAAGGTTTTCTTGCGCTGATTCAGCGTGACGCCCTTCGGCAAATCCAGATTCAGAACGGGCTTGTTGCCCGGCCGGAACATGGTGGGCTGATAGATGCTGGGCAGGAAACCATTCGTATACATGGGCACGCCCGCTTCCTGTGCGCCGTGCGAATCGGGCATCACCACATAAGCCGGCAGCGATTGCGCTTCCGACCCCAAGCCGTAAACCACCCAACTCCCCATGGCCGGAAAACCCGGAATCACGCGGCCCGTCATCATCTGGTATTGCGCGGCCGAGTGCACCACCATATCGCCATGCATGGAGCGAATGACGCACAGGTCATCCACCACTTCGGCCTGATGCGGGAACAAGTCGGACACTTCGATGCCCGATTTACCGTATTTTTTGAAGGTGCGTTTCGTGCCCAGAATGCGCGAGTTCTGATTCACGTTCTGATACTGCACGTCCCCGAATTCCGCCGGGCGCTTTTGCCCGTCAAGCTTGTTGATCAGCGGCTTGGGGTCGAACGTTTCCAGATGCGAAGGCCCGCCGGCCATGAACAAAAAAATCACCGATTTCGCGGGAGAATGGCTGGGGTCATGCGGCGCTTTCGGCGCAAGCGGATTCACCAGAGGCGCGGCGCGCGCAAAATCCTGCGCCATCATCGACGCGAACGCCAGCGATCCAACACCGCAGAAACAATCCGTTAAAAAGTCGCGGCGGTTCTTAGCAAAGCGAATGTGTTCAGGCATGTCAGTTCACGTAGAGGAACGCGTTCAGGTTGAAAATGTCGAGCGCCAGTTCTTTCAGCGCCAGCGGATTACCGGAATCGGTGGCCAGAAATTCGAGTGCCAGCGCTTTCTCTTTCGGCGTGGGCGGGCGGCCTACCGCTAAGCGCCATGCCCGTTCCACTCGCGCCGGGTTCGTCTTCGCCTCGGTACGCAACCGCTCCGCGAACACTTCCGCCAGTTGATTCGAAGTTGCGCCATTAGTCATCTCAAGCGCTTGCGGAGCGTGTGTCGCCTGCTCACGCCGCGGGCAGGAAAGCAGCGAATCCGGCGCATCGAAAACACCCATGAATGGTAGCTGGAGATTGCGCTTGTAAATCATGTAGATGCTGCGCCGGTCATACTCGGCTTTGTCGCGCGTGGTCACCCAATATTGCGGGCGCTTCAGCATCTTTACCAAATCCTGATCGATGGGCACAAGCACGCTGGGCCCTCCCGCTTTCGGGTTCAGCCGCCCGGATATGGCCAACATGGAATCGCGAATCTCTTCGGCTTCCAGACGGCGCCGCGTAAATTTCCAGAGCAGAGCGTTTTCGGAATCCTTCTCCATGGCGGCTTTCTCCATGGGCGAATCGCTCGCCTGCCGGTAGCTGCTGGAGAGAAGAATCATGCGATGCAGCGGCTTCAACTTCCAACCGCCCGCAACGAATTGGTTGGCCAGATAATCCAGCAGTTCGGGGTCGGAAGGCTTGCCGCCCATGCGGCCAAAATCGTTCGGCGTGGAGACAATGCCGCGTCCGAAATGATATTCCCACACGCGGTTCACCATCACGCGCGCGGTCAGCGGGTTGGCAGGGTCGGCAATCCAGTTCGCCAACTCCAGGCGCGGGTTTTGCTGCTCCACCGGCTTTTCCGGCGCACCCTCAGGCAGCAGAATGCCCAGCGGCCGCGCGCCCACTTTGGCTGTCGGTTGCAGATAATCGCCATGGAACAGCACCTCAATCGGCGTCGCGTTTTTCGCATCGTCGGAGACTGCATACACCGCGCGCAAGGGCGCGGGGAGCTTGTCTTCCAAATCGTCCAACTGCATCGCCAGGCCGTTCTTTTCGGTCTCCGGCGCGGTCTTCATCTTCAATTGCAGTTCGGCAATCTGCTTCTGCACAGGCGCGGCTTTTTCTTTCCAAGCCGCCTGTTCCTGCTCCGAAGCCTGCACCAGATCGTGCGGCTGCGTCTGGGCAAAATAGCCCATCATGCGGTAGTAATCCGATTGGCGGAACGGATCGAACTTATGATCGTGGCAGCGCGCACAACCAACGGTGACGCCCAGGTAAGCCGCGCCCACAATGTTGGTCATCTCCGTCAAAATCTCATTGCGGGAGCCGGCCACTTTCTGGTTGCCCACATTTTTGCGCAACGGACCCAAGCGGTTGAAGCCGCTCGCGATCAGATATTCTTCGTTCGCGGGGTCCATCTCATCCCCGGCGAGTTGCTCTTTCACGAACGCATCGTACGGCTTGTCGGTGTTGAAGCTGCGCACCACATAATCGCGATAGCGATAGGCATCCGGGCGATGCGTGTCGTATTCGTAGCCGTCGGTTTCCGCAAAGCGCACCACGTCCAGCCAATGGCGGCCCCACTGTTCGCCATATTTTTCAGACGCCAGCAGGCGGTCGACCACCTTGACCCATGCATTGGGAGACTTGTCTTTCACGAACGCTTCGATCTCCTCAGGCGTGGGCGGAACGCCGTGCAGATCGTACGTGATGCGGCGAATGAGCGTGAGGCGGTCCGCTTCCGGCGCGGGTTGCAATTCCGCTTTGTTCAAATTGCGAAGAATAAAGGCGTCGATGGGTGTCTTCACCCACTTGTTCGCGCTTGCGGGTACAGGCACATCTTTGCGCGGCTGGAACGCCCAGAACCGGCGCTCTACGGGCTTATAAGTACCCAGCGGGGCCACCGGAATTTCGGCGGCGAGCGCGAACGAACCTGCGGCAAGAAGAAGGGCGAGAGGTTTCATTTGGCAGTGACCGGACTGCCCCAATATTCTATCGTGGAACGCTGAATTCAGGTTCGTAGGTAAACTCGTTTTGCGCGTCGCCCGTGTTGCGCGTGCCGGCGGGTTCGAAGAGAAGCACTTCCACTTCGCGCTCCGCCACGGGCCGATGGCGCGTGCCTTTCGGCACAATCAGAAATTCGCCCTCGGCAAGCGGAATCTGCCGCTCTTCCAAATCCATGTAGAACTCGCCGCGAACCACCAGGAACAGCTCATCCTCATTCGGATGTTGATGCCAGGGGAACTCGCCTTGAAACTTAACCAATTTGACATGTTGTCCGTTTAGTTCGCCCGCCACCCGCGGCTGCCAGTGGGCATGTATTCCGGCGAACTGTTCCGCCAAATTGACCTTGGTCATACACTTCGAGATTACCGCACGCGGGCGGTACACTTACGAAATGAAAGTAGTGCCGGCGTGAAGATTGTTGAAGAGATTTGCGACAAACAAGGTTGCAGCGCGATCAGATAGGTAGCATAAAGGCAACGAAATGAATCCACTGAGAGAATTGGCAAACTACGGGCAGTCGGTGTGGCTGGATTATATCCGCCGCAATATGTTTTCGAGCGGCGAATTGAAGAAGTATATCGACGATGACGGCTTGCGCGGCATGACGTCGAACCCGGCCATCTTTGAAAAGGCGATTACCGGGAGCCAGGATTACGCCGACTCCTTGAAGGAGGCGGAAGAAAAAGGCACCGCCGACCCCATGACCTTGTTCGAAACGCTCGCCGTGCCGGACATTCAGCAGGCCGCGGATGCGCTAAACGGCGTATATGAAGCCACGCGCAAGCTGGATGGCTATGTGAGTCTGGAGGTGTCGCCCTATCGTGCGCGCGATACCGAAGGCTCGCTCAGCGACGCGCGGCGCTTGTGGAAAGATGTGAACCGCCCGAACCTGATGATCAAGATTCCGGGCACGCCCGAGGGTGTGCCGGCCATTGAACAACTGATCTCAGAAGGCGTGAATGTGAATGTCACGCTGCTGTTTTCGAACGAGGCGTATGAGCGCGTGGCGCTGGCCTATATCGCCGGCCTGGAACGGCATGAGGGCGACCTGAGCGGCATTGCGAGTGTGGCCAGCTTCTTCATCAGCCGGATCGATGCAGCAGTGGATGGCATGCTCCAGAAAGAGCTGGACAACATGGCCGACACCGGCGAACAGCAGATGGCCAAGAGCCTGATGGGCAAGGTGGCGATTGCGAATGCGAAACTGGCTTATCAGAAATACAAAGAGCTGTTCGCGGGCGCGCGCTGGGAAAAATTGAAGGCTCGTGGCGCACAGCCGCAGCGGCTGTTGTGGGCGTCCACCGGTACCAAGAATCCGGAGTATCGCGATGTGATGTACGTGGAGGAATTGATTGGGCCGATGACGGTGAACACGATGCCGCCCTCCACCTTCGATGCTTTCCGCGATCACGGCAAGCTGCGCAACAGCATTGAAGAAAATGTGGACGCCGCGCGCGCCACCATGGCGAATCTTGAGAAAGCCGGCATCGGCATTTCGGCGGTGACCGACAAGCTTCTGGTGGATGGCTTGAAGCTTTTCAGCGATGCCTTCGATAAGCTTTTGAACGCGCTGGACGCACGCTGCAAAGTGGGCGTGAAGCCGAAGACCGACAATCTGACTTACAAGCTTCCGGGTGACTTCGAAAAAAAAGTGAAGGCGTCGCTTGAGACATGGCAAACCACCGGTTTGGTGAGGCGCATGTGGGCAGGCGACGCCGCTGTTTGGACAGGGCAGGACGAAGGCAAATGGCTGGGCTGGCTGACCGTTACTGAAGATCAATCGGCCCATCTGGAACACCTGAACGGCGTGGTGGATCAGGTACGGGAAGGCGGATTTACGCACGCCGTGTTGCTGGGCATGGGCGGCAGCAGTCTGTGCGTGGAAGTGCTGGCGAAGACGTTCGGCAGTAAGCAGGGCTCGCCGGTAATGCATGTTCTGGATTCCACAGACCCGGCGCAGATCCGCGCGATTGAAAAAGAGATCGATATCGCGAAGACGCTTTTCATTGTTGCCAGCAAGAGCGGCAGCACTTTGGAACCGAATATCTTCAAGCAGTATTTTTTTGAGCGCGTGGCGCAAACCGTGGGCGCGGGCAAGGCAGGCAAGCACTTTTTCGCCATCACCGACCCTGGCTCAAAGATGGAGCAGGTCGCGAAATCGGATAGCTTCGGTGGCATCTTTCACGGGCTGCCTTCCATCGGCGGGCGCTATTCGGCGCTTTCGAACTTCGGCATGGTGCCGGCCGCGGCTATCGGCATCGATGTCGAAAAGCTGCTGGATAAGACGGAAGAGATGGTGCAGAGCTGCACCAGTTGCGTCACGACGGACCATAACCCCGGCGTGATTCTGGGCACCATCCTGGGCGTTCTTGCCAATGCCGGGCGCGATAAGGTTACCGTCATCACTTCGCCCGCTGTTGCGGATCTGGGCGCGTGGCTGGAACAGCTCATGGCGGAATCGACGGGCAAAGAAGGCAAGGGCTTGATTCCCATCGATCGCGAACCGCTGGGCAATCCTTCGGTGTACGGTGAGGACCGTGTGTTCGTGTATGTGCGCTATACGCCCGAACCCGATACCGAGCAGGATCGGCAGGTGAATTCACTTGCGCTTGCCGGGCAGCCGGTGGTGCAAATTTCGATGGCCGATAAGTATGAACTGGGCCAGGAATTTTTTCGTTGGGAAGTGGCGACCGCGACGGCCGGTTCGCTGATCGGCATCAATCCGTTCAATCAGCCGGATGTGGAAGCCAGCAAGATCGCCAGCAAGACGCTTACGACCGAATACGAGAAGAGCGGGAAGTTTCCGCCAGAGACGCCCATCTTTGAGGCGGCCGGAATCAAGCTGTATACAGACCCGGCGAACGCGGAACAGTTGGGCAAGAAGAACTCTTTGGCCGAGTATATAAAGGCGCACTTGGATCGGCTGACGCCTGGCGACTATCTCGCGGTGCTGGCCTATGTGGAAATGAACGGCCTGCATGACAAGCAGTTGCAAAGCGTGCGGACAGCGGTGCGCGATAACAAAAAAGTAGCCACCTGTCTTGGCTTCGGCCCGCGCTTCCAGCACTCCACGGGGCAAGCTTACAAGGGTGGCCCTAACACCGGCGTGTTCCTTCAGGTGACGTGTGACGATGCGGACGATCTGCCCGTGCCCGGTCAAAAATATACGTTCGGTATCGTGAAGGCCGCACAGGCTCGCGGCGATTTCGCGGTGCTTGCGGAACGTCAGCGGCGTGCGCTTCGCGTGCATCTGGGCAGTGACGTGCACGCGGGTTTGACGGTGCTGGAAGCGGCAGTTCGGGAAGCATTGGCGTAGGCGCGGGTCAATTACAAAGGGACAACCGATATGCAGATGGGAATGGTGGGACTGGGACGGATGGGTGCGAATATGGCCCGCCGGTTGATGCGCGGAGGCCATGAAATCTTCGGGCTGGATCTGGACCAGAAGGCAGTAGACGCTCTTGCGAAAGAGGGTGCCAAGGGCTCCACGGATCTGGCGGAGTTCGTGCACATGATGGCCAAGCCGCGCACCGTTTGGATGATGGTGCCCGCGGGCGATCCAACAGAAGGCATGGTGAAAAAGTTGGCTGCCCTTTTAGAAGCGGACGACACCATCATCGATGGCGGCAACTCTTATTACAAAGACGACGTGCGGCGCTCGAAGATGCTGGCTGAGAAAGGCATTCACTATTGCGATGCCGGCACCAGTGGCGGCGTGTGGGGCTTGGAGCGCGGCTACTGCCTGATGGTGGGGGGTGAGCGCGAAGTGATTGACCGCTTAAACCCGATCTTCAAAACTTTGGCGCCTGGCATGGGGACTACCGAACGCACAGCAGGGCGCCCCGCGGCAAAGGGCACGGCTGAGGAAGGCTACCTGTATTGCGGCCACATCGGCGCGGGGCACTTCGTCAAGATGATTCACAACGGCATTGAATACGGCATCATGCAGAGCTTTGGCGAAGGCTTCGATATTCTGAAGAACGCGAATTCGAAAGACCTGGCCGAAGACCTTCGCTACGATTTCGACCTGGGCGAAATTGCCGAAGTGTGGCGGCGCGGCAGCGTGGTCTCCAGTTGGCTGCTGGATCTGGCTGCGATTGCGCTGGGTGAAAATCCCACGCTTTCGAACTATACGGGCTTCGTGCAGGATTCCGGCGAAGGGCGCTGGACCATCATGGCGGCGCTGGAAGAAGCGGTGCCAAGCGATGTGCTGGCGGCCTCTCTCTATGCGCGTTTCCGTTCGCGCCAGGAGCACACCTTCAGCGAAAAAATGCTCTCTGCGATGCGCAACAAGTTCGGTGGTCACATTGAACTTCATGCCGATAAGCCGGCGGATAAGTAATGGAAGAGCGTGAGCGGGAAGTAGCGAAACCGGCCGATAGCTGCGTCCTGGTAATCTTCGGCGCGGCCGGCGACCTCACTTCCCGCAAACTGATTCCCGCCCTTTATAACCTGGGCAAGAGCGGGCATTTGCCGAAAGATTTCGCGGTAGTGGGCTTCGCTGTGGACGATCTTTCGCAAGAATCGTTTGTTGCTAAGGTGAGAAAAGATATCGAGCAGTTCGCGCCTGAGCCGATCGATCACGCGCTGTGCGATTGGCTGGTGGAGCGCATCTATTACCTGCGCGGAGATTTCCGCGATTCCGCGAAGTACGACGAGCTCAAAGCGTTGCTGGCCCAGCTCGACGAGCGGCATCACACGCCCGGCAATTACTTTTACTATCTGGCTACGGCGCCGCAGTTCTTTGCTGAAATTGTGCAGAGGCTCGGTGAGAAGGCACTTACCGTGGAGGAGCCCGGCAAGTGGCGGCGCGTGGTGATCGAAAAGCCTTTCGGCAATGATTTGGAATCGGCGCGCGCGCTAAATCGCGATATCGCTCAGGTGCTGACGGAAAAGCAGATTTACCGCATCGATCATTATCTGGGCAAAGAGACTGTTCAGAACATTTTGGTGTTCCGCTTTTCGAACGGCATCTTCGAGCCCGTCTGGAACCGCCGCTACATCGATCATGTGCAGATCACCGTGGCGGAAGAGTTGGGCGTTGAGCGCAGGGGCGGCTATTACGATCATGCCGGCGCGCTGCGCGACATGGTGCCCAACCACATTCTGCAGCTTGTCTCGCTTACCGCCATGGAGCCGCCCATTTCGTTTGGCGCCGATGCCGTACGCGATGAACAGGCCAAGGTGCTGCATGCGATTCAAGCTTCCAGCCCCGAAGATGTGCTGACGCGCGCGGTTCGCGGGCAGTATGACGAGGGCAGCATCGATGGCCAGGCAGTGCAAGGGTACAGGCATGAGCCGTTCGTCGCGGCCGATTCACACACCGAGACTTTTGTCGCGCTGAAGCTGATGATCGATAACTGGCGCTGGGCCGATGTGCCGTTCTATATCCGAACGGGCAAACGGCTGCCAAAGCGCGTCACCGAAATTGCGATTCAGTTCCGGCGCGCGCCTTTCGTTTTGTTTCGCGATACACCTGTCGAACGCTTGAGCAACAACTCGCTGGTGATGCACATTCAGCCCGACGAAGGAATTTCACTGCGCTTTGGGGCAAAGGTGCCTGGACCGACCGTGCGTGTTGGCCCGGTGAACATGGATTTCAAATACGTGGATTATTTCGGAAGCGAACCCAGCACGGGCTATGAACGCCTGCTTTACGATGGGATGATCGGTGACGCGACGCTGTTCCAAAGAGCCGACATGGTGGAGGCGGGGTGGAGTATCGTATCGCCGGTCATCGATGTGTGGCGCGCCCTGCCTGCCAGGACTTTTCCGAATTACAAAGCGGGGACGTGGGGACCGCGCGAAGCCGACGAGCTGATGAAGCGCGATGGGCGGCGCTGGCGGGAAATCGAGTAAGCATCAGTAGGCCAGGTATAGTTCGGCAGAACTTGCAGTAACTGTCAACACGGTGCCTTTTGGCAACTGAATCGGCGCGGAAAATTCGTAAGTATGGCCATGGTAATCCCGCAACCAGATTAGGTGCTGCACGGAGCCATCGGGAAGGGTGGCCCTTGCCTCAAGCGGGGCGTTGGGGAGAATGGCCGTAACTACAACCGCGTGATTCAAGGTGACAGTTCCCGCTAAGTGGAAGACTGCTTCCGCCGGCTTGCCTTCGCCTTCTGGAGCCCCCCCTTCCACCCACTGCACGATCCGGTCAATTTCAGGCTGAGCCAGACTGGCGTTGTTGCGGAACTGGCCCACGCCGCGCTGCGCGCCCCACGGAGGCATCTTGCGACTGAGTACCTGATCGCGAATGGCTTTCGCCCAAGGCCGCACTTCCTGGTAAGTGGAGAGCGGCACGCTGCCGGTTGCATGACAACTCAAACAGCGTGCCGCTAGAACGCGCGAGATGTCTGCATTGTAAGTCAGCTTAGTCGTAATCGGATCGTGCGCTAACAGCGGGCACGCCAGAAGTATGACTAAGTACCGCACTTACTCTAAGACTGCCGGGGCTGGCGCTTTCTGCCGCTTCGGAAACAAATCGGACGGGCTCTTCTTTGCGTCGATCGCCACATCGAAGAAGCCGAACATCATCTCTTCCCAGCTCTGATCGCCATACTTCACAGATTTCGTGGCATCGGGGTTATTGGGGTTATTCGCCGAATTGTCGTAGTGAGCGGTGCATTGGAGCTTGGTTCCTTTCGGAACTACCAATTCCTTCTCAGGCGAGTAAGTGAGCTGCCAGCTGAAACTGTAATTCGGAACGCTCAGCAGCGTTTCCTTCTCACCTGTCGGATACACAACGCGGTATTCGAAATCCTTACCCCGCAGGTGCATGTGTGGCAGGTAAGAAATGACTTTGGCGTCGTCGCCGAATTCGAAGCTGGAATCCACGCGGTAGTTGGCGTCGCCGGCCGGAATTTCAAACTTGCGGGTGGTGGCGGCCAGGGTGAGCACGCGCTCCGTCACAGGGCTTTTCGCAAAAACGAACCCAATTTTGGTCCGGTCCACGCCTTCTTTGCCGTTGGCCGTGTAGTGCATCTGCAGAATGATGTCGGAACCGGCCTTGATCAGCTTGGCGCGGCCGGGCTGCAGCCGTGTGGGCACCATACCCGGGGCATAACCCACCAGAAATTCGCTGTTATTGTTGCCGTCACCGCCGTCTTTCGGAACGTAAGGTACGCCGGGTTGCGCATCCTTCATCCATTTCGAATTCGGGGGGCGCACGAACGCGATCACGTGGTGTACCAGCGACCGGTTGCCGGGACGGACTTCAGATTCGGAAACCCAGGTATCTGCTTTGAAATCGCCAGGCACCAGGATGTACTGGTAATCGAGCGTGCCGGATGCCGGAACCTTGAAATCCTGCGACATTTCAATCTGAAGATCGGGCTTGCTGATGTTCCAGCCTTCGAGAAACTGCGCGGGCTTGGGCATATCTTTCGGGTCGCCCTCTTTCGCGCCCGATTTGGCCCACGCGGTAAGTGTATCGATATCCTTTTGCTTCAAGGAACGGTCATTCGCGAAGTGCCCATACTTCGGGTCTGCAAACCACGGCGGCATCTTCTTTAGCTTCACGGCTTCGCTGATGGAAGCGGCCCAGGGACGCGCTTCGCGATAGGTCATGAGCGGCATGGGAGCGGCTTCGCCCGCGCGATGGCAGGTTTGGCAATTCTCCTGAAGTATTGGCGCGACATCTTTGTTGAATGTAACGGAAGAAGGAGCGGAGGCAGCGTACAAAACACCGCCGAAACACAGGATGGAAATAACGCGGACCAGCATAAAACTCCTTTACGAATTATAAGGGGTAAAGTTCACACATTTTCGCCGCGAATCAGGTCGGCATAGCTTTCGCGGGAACGAACAATGCGCCATTGGCCGTCTTCCACCAATACTTCTGCGACACGTGGGCGGGAGTTATAGTTCGATGCCTGCGAAAAGCCGTACGCGCCGGCTGCTTCGATTGCCAGAAGATCGCCCGGATCGACGGAAGGCAGATTGCGGCCGCGCGCAAGGAAGTCCCCGGTTTCGCAAACCGGGCCCACAACATCGGCGACGATGCGCTCGGCTTTGCGCCGAACCACGGGAGAAATCTCATGATGCGCCTGATACAGCGCGGGGCGAATGAGATCGTTCATGGCCGCGTCGACAATAACAAAGTTCTTGCCGGCGTTCTGCTTCAGATAAATTACGCGCGTCAGCAGGATACCGGCGGGGCCAACAATCGAGCGGCCGGGCTCCACCATGATCTTAAATCCAGATTGCGCGATCACACTGCCGAGCCGTTCAACAAGCTGCGTGATGGCAGGCGGACGATCGCCCGGCTGATAAGCGATGCCGAGGCCGCCACCTAGATCCAGATGGTCAATGGGGTGGCCAGAATCGCGTAACGTCGTTGCCAGGGCGAGCACTTTTCCGGCAGCTTCCAAAAGCGGATCGAGTTCCAGAATTTGCGAACCGATGTGACAGCTCACGCCCGTGGCGATCAAATTCTGAAAGCGCGCGCAGCGCTGGTAGACGTGCGCCGCTTCGCTCAGATCGATCCCGAACTTATGCTGCCGGAGGCCGGTGGAAATGTAGGGGTGCGTGGACGCGTTTACATCGGGGTTCACACGCAGCGCGAAGTGGATGGTGCGGCCAAGGCGCGCCGCCACGGAATTCAGAACCTGAAGCTCAGCTTCCGATTCGCAGTTGAAGCTATGGATGCCGCGCTCGATGGCGAATTGCATCTCATCCGCCGTCTTGCCCACTCCGGAGAACACGACGCGCGCGGGGTCGCCACCTGCTGCAAGCACTCGATGCAATTCGCCGGCGGAAACAATATCGAACCCTGAACCGGCTTTGGCCAGCAGCGCAAGTACGGCTAAGTTCGAGTTTGCTTTCACCGCATAACAGACTTCATGCGGCAGTTCGCCGAAAGCACGATCGTAGCTCTGCCACGCGCTCAGGATGTCTCGCGCGGAATACACATAGCAAGGCGTTCCGGCGCCATCCGCGATTTCGGTGAGCGGCACGCCATCGCAGCGCAGTTTGTCTTCGGAGTAGGCGAACACGTTAGCGATCTTTCACTTTCAAAATCATGACGGTCTGGTCATCGAAGCGGACGGTGTTGTAACGGTCCAGATCGGCAAATACCGCCTCCACGATTTCTTGCGGGGTAAGTTGGCAAGCACGCCCAATGAGGCGGCCCAGGCGCTTGCGCCCATACTCTTCACCTTGCGGGCTCATGTGATCGGAGATGCCGTCGGAGTACAGCACGATTGTGTCGCCGGGCTCGGTCTGGAACGTGATCTCGTCATACTCTCGATCGGGGAAGAGGCCCAGCGGCACTCCGGCCACGGCGGCTTCGATCATTTTGTCCTTGCGGCAGATCATGGGTGGCGTGCCGCCCGCGTTCGCGATATGTAGTTGGCGCGAGTGGGGGTGCCAGAGCATGATCAGGAGGGTAACAAATCGCGCTTCCACTTTGCGCGCAACCAGCGCATCGTTCAGCGCCTTCATCAGTTCCGAAGGGCTGCGTCGGCGCGGCGCCAACGTGCGGAGCAGACCATCGAGAACGGCTCCGTAAAGCGCCGCGGCGACGCCTTTCCCGCTTGAGTCCCCGAAAGCAATCACCATGTGGGGATGCGTGTATTTGGAGTCTGTGTGTTCGAAAAAATCGAAGAGGTCGCCCGAGATCTCGCGGGCCGGCCTAAGACCAATGGCAACATCCAAGCCGGAGATTTCCGGAGCTTCGGTCGGCAACAACACAGCCTGCAGTTCGCCGGCCACGTGAAGATCTTCCTGCAAGCGGCGTTCGCGCGCGGCCAACTCCGCATAGAGCTGAGCGTTTTCGACGGAGATGGCGATCTGCGGAGCAAGCAGGCTTAGCGTCCGCATGTGGTCGTCGGTGAAAAAGCCGATGCGATTGCTTTCCAGGTCCATCACGCCCAGGATGCGATCGCGGATGACCAGCGGGATGGCAACTTCAGAGCGAATGTCGGGATGCGAGGCAATGTAGCGCGGGTCCGTTGCCACATCGTTCACGCGAAGAGCCTCGCGGGATTGCGCGGCGGTTCCCGTAATGCCCTTGCCCATGGGAACGTTGTCGATGTTGACGCGCTCGTCATAGCGCAGGCTCATCTTGTGACGCAGGAAGTTTTGCGATTCATCCAGCAGAAGAACGCTGAACGCATCGTAATTGATCAGGCCGCGAATGGTGGACGCGATTTTGTTCAGCAGGTCTTCGAGTTCGAGGATGGATGTAAATTCCTGCGAGATGCGGCCCAGCGTTTTCAGCGTGCGGTTTTGCCGCTCTGCCTGGCGATAGAGGCGCGCGTTATCGATGGCCGTGGCTACGCGCGCGGCGATCAACCGGAGCATGGCGCGGTCGTATTCGTTATAAGCGCCCACGCGCGTGGATTGCACGTCAATGATGCCGACCAGCTTCTGGCGCGTGATCATGGGCACGGCGAGTTCGGCGCGGACGGCATCGAGCGAGTTCAGATAGCGCGGGTCCTGCCTCACGTCGGCCACCAGCACGGGTTCGCGCGTGGCGGCGGCGGTGCCCGTGATGCCCTCGCCCAGGCCAGCGACGAAATTCTTCACTACCTCTTCGCGATGCCCGATGGCGAATCGGATGCGCAGGTCTTTTTTCTTCTCGCTGTACAGCAGGATCGCGAAAAGCTCATAATGCAGCACCTTGCGGACATAGGAGGCCACATTCTCAAGCAGCTCATCCAGGTCGAGCGATTGAGAAGTGGCTGTCGAAACTTCCAGCAGAAAGTCGAGCAGTTCGGACCGTTCGCGAAACGGCACGCCGGATTTAGGCGCGGCTGGCATCGACAATTTGGACACCGGCGCTGGCGCCGATCCGGCTCGCTCCGGCGGCCACCATCCGGTTGAAATCTTCGAGCGTGCGGATGCCGCCCGAAGCCTTCACGCCCATGTCCGGACCGACAGTTCGGCGCATCAGTTCCACAACGGCCACGGTGGCGCCACCCGATGCAAAGCCCGTGGATGTCTTGACGAAATCGGCGTTCACTTGCTGCGCCAAGCGGCAACACTCTACAATTTGATCGTCAGTGAGTAGCGCAGTTTCGAGAATCACTTTCACGGAAGCGCCACGTGCATGCGCAGCCGAAACTACGGCGCCGATATCATCGCGCACCAGCGCCAGATCGCCTGAGCGAAGCGCGCCAATATTGATCACCATGTCCAGCTCACGCGCGCCTTCGCCGATGGCGATTTCACTTTCGGCTACTTTGGCGGCGGTGGACGTTGCCCCAAACGGAAACGCAATCACGGAGCAGACCGGAACCGTGGAACCGGCTAAGGCGCGCGCCATCACGGGCACCCAACAGGGGTTGGCGCATACGCTGGCGAAGCCATACTCCACCGCTTCGCGGCAAATGCGTTCGATATCGGTGCGCACGGAATCGGGCTTCAGGATGGTGTGATCGATCAGACTGGCGATTCGGTTATTTGGCAAAGGGAAAACTCCAATCATCGTACAATTTCGTAGGTATCGTTAGTGGGCAAAATATAGTGAGCAAATTATTGAAAGCAGCGCTTCTTTGCCTGGCGGGCGCGGTAATTGCCGGCGCGCACCCAATGGGCAATTTTAGCGTGAACCACTATGCGCGTATCGCGGTGGGTCAGCCTGCCACGGAAGTTCTGTTCGTTTTGGACCTGGCGGAACTGCCGAGCTTTGAACTGATGCAGCGCTGGGGCCTGCAGGCGTCGAGCCCGCGCGCGGAACTGGAACGAAAGGCCATCGCGGAGGCGCGGCTCTGGGTGCGGCAGTTGCAGTTCACGGCGAATGGAAAGCCGGTGACGCCTGTTTATGAGAAGGGCGAACTAGTGGTAGCCGATGGGGCGGGCGGGTTGCCGGTGATGCGGATTGCTTCTTACTTGAAGGTAGCGGCGCAGCCTGGAACCTTGACCTATTCCGACCGCACATATCCCGACCGCACGGCCGGTTGGAAAGAAGTGGTGGTGGCACCGCGCGGGGAGGCGGCGCTGCTGAAAAGCTCCGCAGGAAGCGTGGAACGAAGCCAAGCGTTGACGGCATATCCGCAGGATCCTGCCGTTTCGCCGCCGCAGGATTTGACTGCCACAGTGGAGTGGAAAGGCGACCCCAGCGCGGCGCCGGTGGTAGTTTCGCAAGGGGCAAAACCGGTTGCTGTTCTAGTGCAAGAGCCCACGGCGCCGGTTGCGCCAGCCACGGCTGCCACCGTGAAGGAAGCCAATTCGATGGGGCAAGTTCAACGCGGCGACTTTCTTTCGAAGGCTTTGCAGGGCCGCGAAATTGGCTGGGGATTGGGTCTGATTTGTGTGGCCGTCGCTTTCTGGTTCGGCGCGCTGCACGCCTTAGAACCAGGGCACGGCAAGACCATGGTGGCAGCTTATCTGGTAGGTGAACGGGGCACGCCAAAGCACGCAATTTTGCTGGGCGGCATGGTGACGTTCACGCATACGGTAAGCGTGTTTGTGCTGGGCCTGCTCACCATGTTCCTTTCGCAGTACATCATGCCGGACGTGATTTCGAAGTGGCTGGGCGTGATCTCCGGGCTGACTATTATCTGGATCGGCGGGTTGCTGCTTTACCGAAGGGCGAGGTCGCTGGCGCATGCCGCTCATCGGCACGGTCACCATCATCACCATGAGCATCATCATCACGATCATGGACATACTCACAGTCATGTTCATGGGCCCGATCAGAAAGCGCATTCACACTCACATGACGAAGGCCACACACACAGCCATACGCACGATCACGATCATGGCCACACGCATTCGCACGGCGGTCTGACTCACACGCATGACGGCCACACACACAGCCATGTAGTGGAGGGTGAAATCTCCATGAAGAGCCTGATCGCGCTCGGGGCGAGTGGCGGTCTGGTGCCCTGCCCTTCCGCGTTGGTGCTGCTGCTGGCCGCAGTGTCCGTGGGCCGAACCGGTTTCGGATTGCTGCTCCTGATTAGCTTCAGCTTGGGGTTGGCGCTGGTGCTGATGGCGACGGGCCTGCTGGTTCTTTACGCCAAGCGCTTTTTCCCGAAGGAGAAAGACAAGAAGCCGAATCCATTTTTCAAGATCATGCCTGTTGTTTCAGCGGCCGTGATCCTGCTGATCGGCGTGGTGCTAACGGGCAATGCGTTGGGATTGATTCCGGTGATCCGGTTCTTTGGATAACTAGTGGACTTCGCTAAGGGTGCGCGCGTGCCCGCACTCGAGACCTTCGACCGCATCACAGTGGATGCAGTTCATGTATCCGAAACAGGGATGGGCGATGCGGACGAGGCGACAATTTTGGACGCGGCGCCGCTGTGTCGGCCGACATTAGTACTGTTCGCATCCGCCGATTGCCTTTACGCTGATCATGATTTGTTCGCATCTTTATAGCGGATTCAAATCTTTATAGCGGATTCAAATCTTTCCTCTTAGCACGGTAAGCCGACGCTGACGCCTCATCGCCTCGCGCGGCTGCTATCTGCGCTGCATGATCGTAAAACATCGGCTCCGGCGTTCCAAGCTCCAGCGCCTTCATGCTTGCATTCTTCGCATCGTCCAGGCGCTTTAGCTTGAAGAGCACCCAGCTCAATGCATCGTACGTATACACATCGGGCCGCACTTGAATTTCGCTTTCCACCAAGGAAAGCGCCCGGGCCAGATTCCGATTGCGGTCCGCGAAAATCAAAGCCAGATTGCGATTCGTTTTTTCTCCCGATGCGATGGCCATTTTGTCGATGGCATCCACGAATTCACGCTGCTTGCGCGCTTCCACGGGCTTGCCCACTCGTGTGTAGAGCGTCTCTAACGCGTCGGCGTAATCGGGCAGCGGTACCGCCGCCTGGGCGCGCTTGTAGTTCTCAATCGCGCTCAGATCTTTGTGCTCCGCCATGTTTACACGGGCCAGGCCGGCCAGCGCCGGGTAGTAGGCGGGGAACACGCGCGTGGCTTCCGTGTATGAGGCGCGCGCATCGGCAAGCTTGCCAACTTTGAATTGCATGCCGCCCAAATCGGTCAGGCACCAGGCCGTGTTCTCCGGCGCTTCCGAAACGCCGGCGATGGCGGAGCGCATCAGTTCAATCGCGGCATCGGCGTGCCCCGTCACGAACTGGTACCAACCCAGGCGGTTGTAGCTCGAAAGATCGGGACGCAGCGAAACCATCTTCGTGTAAGCGTCCTTGGCTTGCGCATAGCGGCCCAGTTCCATCGAAGCATCGCCCAACATGCCCCAGCTCCACGGATCGTTCGGAGCGAACTTCAGAATCTCAGTGGAATATTGCGCGACGGCGGCGAACTCATGCCGCTCCATGCCGATCTCACTGCGTAGCTGAAGCGCTTCGTAGTTGCCGCCATCGCGCGCCAGAACATCCTCCACAATTTTCGAAGCGCGTTCCAGGTAACCGAAGTCCACCGTCTCGCGCATCTTCTGGATGTAAGCTTTGGCCAGCTGGCATTGGGCATGAGGCGAAGGTTTCGCGGCAGCCTGCTTGGCCAGCGCGGCAATCCGGTCATCGGTCTTCACGCCCGGGTTGGGCGGCGGAGTCAGGCGTGTTTGCGCCGCCAGCAGGAACGGCAGCAGAAACATCGCCGCCTTACGCATAGCGCGCCGCGAACTTGCTCAAGCGTTCCATGGCCGGCTCCAGAATACTCATCTCCGCCGCATAGCAAATGCGAACGCTGGCTTCCCCGCCCGCGCCAAAAGCTACGCCCGGAGCGAGCCCCACGCGCGTCTCTTCCAACAAGCGTTTGCAGAACGCGAAAGAATCCGTCAAGCCGTTCACGCGCGGAAAGAGGTAGAACGCGCCTTCCGGCTTGGGCACGGTGAAACCTTCGATTTGCCTCAGCGCGTCCCAGCAGAAATCGCGATTGGCCTTCAGCCGTTCCAGCATCCTGAGCAATTCCTCTTCACCGTGCGCCAGGGCCGTCTCCGCCGCCCTCTGAGTAAAGCTAGGCGCATGCGACGTGATGAACTCATTGAGTTGCGTGGCCTTGCGGCTTAAATCAGCGCGGGCCACCAGCCATCCCAAGCGCCAACCCGTCATGCAGTAAGTTTTCGAAAACGAATGAACCACCAACACCGCATCGTCACGCGTGGCCAGGCGCAGGATGGAAGGCACGGGCTCGCCCAGCGCCGCTTGGCTGTAATACAGCCGGTCATACACTTCGTCAGCCAGCAGCCACAAGCCGTGGCGGCGCGTGAACTCCAGCAGCCGCTGCTGATCTGCCCGTGTAGCCACCCACCCCAGCGGATTCGAAGGCGATGTATAGAGCAGCATGCGCGTGCGAGGCGTAACCGCCGCCTCCAGCGCATCGTAATCCACCTCATACCGGTCGCCGCGTAGAGGATGCGGAATCTCTCTCGCGCAGGCATTCGACATCGCCACGATGGAAGATCCATTCGGCCACGCCGGGGTCAGCACCAGTGCCTCATCGCCCGGATCGAGCAGCGCGCGAATACTGACATTCAGCGCTTGCACGCCGGATGTGGTGACCACAATCTCACTCGCCGGGTCAAGCGCAACGCCCTGGAAGCGCGCGTAGTGATCGGCAATGGCGCGGCGCAACGACGGCAGGCCGGCATTTTCAGTGTAGAAAGTAAAGCCATCGTGCATGGCCTGAACGGCGGCGTGCTTGATGTATTCGGGCGTGGGCAGGTTCGATTCGCCGAAATAAAGCTTCAGCACGCCCTCCATGCCCATGGCGATTTCCGCAAGTTCACGGATGCGGGAATGAGGAACACGCAGAACGGAGTCGGCCAGCTTGGCGCTTGAAGGAAGCAAGTACCATTTTTGCACCGGCCAACGCGCCGCATACAAATAAAAAAGGCCGGCCCCGATGAAGGGCCAGCCTTTTCCGCGCGACGATGAATTTACACGCTGAACGAACTGCCACAGCCGCACGTGCTCTTCACTTGCGGATTCTCGAATTTGAAGCCGGAGCCTTCCAGCGTTTCCACGTAATCCACACGAGCGCCATCCAGATAGAGCAGGCTGGCCTGATCCACAAACACCTTCAGCCCGTCGTAGTTATAGGTCTTGTCCAGCATGTTGGGCGCAGTCTCAAACGCCATGGAATAGCTGAAGCCAGAGCAGCCGCCACCAACGACAGAGATCCGGAGCCCGGAAGGCTGCGGGTCCTGACTGGATATGATCTCTTTGACTTTGGAAACGGCGTTGTCGGTTAGTTGAACCATAATTACCCTCACCCCTATTATAGTGCGAATGGAGCCCTAACGCGCATAGGCGCGAAAGGCGCGCATGCCTTCCAGATCGCGAAACAAAATGTCGCGGTCGGCAGGAGGGATGGACCCGCGGCGGACAACGTCGTCGGTGGCTCCAATGGCGCGATCCAGATCGCGACGCGAGAAGCGGCCATAGCTGAGTTTGCGTTGAAAATCGCTAACTTCGCGCTGCGCCCTGGCAATCCGGCGGCGGTCATAAGAGTGCTGGCCGGCGCGGGCCAAATCCATTTGGGTTCGTTCAAACACTTCGCCACGCGGGGGACGGCCGCCGGGTTGTGCCATCGCAAAGCTAGCGACCAGGCACAGTGCCGCGCAAATTTTTTTCATTTAGGTACTGCCTCCAAAAAGTCGGACGCGAGCAGGCGCGGGGCGAATTCGGTTTTCATCGAAACTTAATAGCTCTCTATAATGGACGAGTGCCGAACCCCATCTCCCGCCGCGCCTTGTTGGCTGCGGCCGCCGTGGCGCCCTTTGCCGCGCATGCCGAAACGCCCGGCATGATCATTCGCCAGAAGGAGCCGGAGAATCTGGAATTTCCCTTCGATACGCTCAATTCGTTCCTGACCCCGAACGACCGGTTCTACGTTCGCAATCATCATCCCGTGCCCAAGTTGGATGCGGGCGCATGGAAGCTGAAGGTGGAAGGCGCCGTAGCGAAGCCCTTCGAATTGAGCTATGCGGAACTGCTCGCGATGCCATCGGTGACCGTGCCGGCGACCTTGGAATGCGCGGGGAATAGCCGCGTGTTTCTGGTTCCGCAAACGCCAGGCGCCCAGTGGGAGTTGGGCGCTGTGAGCACCGCCGAATGGACCGGCGTGCCGCTTCGCGCCATTTTGGAACGGGCGGGTGTGGATGCAAAGGCCATTGAAGTTGCACTGGAAGGCGCGGATCAAGGGGAAGGCAAGAACGATCCGCATCCCCCTGGACAGATCCATTTCGCGCGCAGCATTCCGCTTGAAAAAGCGATCAGGCCGGAAGTGCTGCTGGCGTATCGCATGAACGGTAAAGACCTGCCGCCCTCCCATGGCTTTCCCGTTCGCGCCGTAGTGCCCGGCTTCTATGGCATGGCATCCACGAAATGGCTGACGCGGATTCTGGTGGTTTCTCAGCCGTTTACTTCTTACTGGCAGAGTTCAGACTACGGCTTTTGGGACCGCGTGGGTGGCACGCCCGTGCGCCGGCCGCTTTACAACATGCAGGTGAAGAGCCTGATTGCGCGCCCAGCCCCGCGCGAACAGGTCAAGGCCGGCGCGGATTACAAAGTGTTCGGTTCGGCTTGGACCGGCGATGCAGAAATTTCGCGCGTGGAAGTGAGCGCCGATGGCGGCAAGACGTGGGCCGACGCCGCGTTGCGCGATAAATCCGTGCGCTTCTGCTGGCGCGCGTGGGATTACACATGGCGCGCGCCGATGGCGGGCCGGTACACGCTGATGTCGCGCGCGACCGATTCCAAAGGCAGCACGCAGCAGGCGCAACACAATTACGATTACGGCAACTATGCGGTCCATCACACTTTGCCGATTGAGGTTGAGGTAACGTAAGGCGTTGATCACTCCCACATCGCCGGCGGAGTTGGCCGAAGCACTGGTCTCCGCCGCGGCGCGCACTCAAACCATTACGTTGGGCGGGCAGTTCACCAAGCGCCTGATGGGCGGCCCAACGGCCCCGTCCCTCGTCACAATTTCCACTTCCGCGATGCATCGCATCCTGAAATATGAGCCGCGCGATTTGACGTTGAGCGTGGAAGCGGGCGCTGCTTTCGCGGAGGTCAGCCGCGTGTTGGCAGCCAACAACCAGATGATTCCGCTGGACCCTGGCTGGGCGGAAAACGCCACCGTTGGCGGCGTGATTGCAACCAACAGTTCGGGGCCGCGAAGGCGCCTGTATGGCACGGCGCGCGATATGGTGATTGGCCTGAAATTCGCGACGCTGGAGGGCAAACTTGTGCAATCGGGCGGCATGGTGGTGAAGAATGTGGCGGGCCTGGATATGGGGAAGCTGATGATCGGCTCGTTCGGTACGCTCGCCGGTATCGCCGTGGTGAATTTTAAACTGTCGCCACGGCCGGAAGTGGAGCAGACCACACTGCTGCAGTTTGAAAGTTCCGCGCTTGCCGTTGCCGCGCGCGATCGCTTGCTGCACAGCGTTCTGCAACCCTCGGCGGTAGATTTGCTGAACCCGCTGGCCGGTGCGCCCATCAACTTGCGAGGCTACACGCTAGCCGTGCAATACGGCGGCAACGCGCCGACGGTGGAACGGTATGCGCGGGAGTTGGGTTCGTTTGGAAGCGCGGCCCCGCTCTTGGGCGCCGATGAGCAGAAGTTCTGGCGCCAGATCCAGAGCGGGCCGCAGCGTTTCATGGAGAAGTTTGCGGATGGCGCCGTGGTTCGCATCTCCGCGCCGTTGAAGCAGTTGGAGCAGGTGCTGGCGGCTCTCGAAGTCCCCGTGATTTCGCGCGCGGCGACTGGCGTGAGCTATGCGTTTTTCAATCGCTGTGAGGCGGCAGCCAAGTGGCTCGCCTCCGCGCGCGGCAAGCAATGGCCGGCGGTGATTGAGTTTTCTCCCGAAGCGGAAAAAGTAAAGCTCGATCTCTGGCCATCGCCCGGCAGCGATTTTGCGATGATGAAGAAAGTCAAGCAGCTCTTCGACGCGGGCAATCTCTTAAACAATGGCCGTCTCTACCGACGCATCTGAGCACAGGCTCACGCAAATCAGTTCGCACTCCGCGGACAAGCCGCAACAGGCGGATCTGGACCGGTGCGTTCATTGCGGTCTGTGTCTGAACGCATGCCCCACCTACCGGCAGCTTGGCGTGGAAATGGATTCGCCCCGTGGCCGCATTTACCAGATGGTGCAGGTGTCGCAAGGGGCGCCTATTACGGACGCCTACCGCGAGCATATGGATTTGTGTCTGGCTTGCCGCGCCTGTGAAACTGCCTGCCCTTCGGGCGTGGAATATGGACGGCTGATTGAGGCGGCGCGCACGGAAATTGAAGCGCATACGGAACGCTCCTGGCTGGCGAAGCGCGTGCGCCGGTTTATTTTCCATCGGCTGCTTCGTTCGCCGGGTCTGATGACGGTGGCGGGTTCGGGGCTCTACCTATATCAGGCTAGCGGATTGCAAAAATTGCTGCGGCTTTCCGGCATCTTCAAGCTGATGGGAGCGCTGGGCAAGCTGGAGCAACTCTCGCCACCGGCCGAAGCGCCGTTCTTCTTCAGCAAGATTGGCAAGACATATCCAGCGGAAGGGCCGCGCAGGTTCCGTGTGGCGTTTCTGGCCGGATGTATTGCCAATGTTTCATTCGCCCGCTTAAACGAAGCCACGGTTCGCGTGCTGCAAAAGAACGGGTGCGACGTGGTGATCCCCGCGGGCCAGGGCTGCTGCGGGGCGCTGCATGTTCATTCCGGCGTTCGCGATGAAGCGCGCGAACTGGCCCGTATCAATATCGATGTGGTGCTGGCCGACAAGTTCGACGCAGTCATCAGCAATGCCGCCGGTTGTGGCAGCACGCTGAAGGAGTATGACGAACTGTTGGAGCATGACGAAGCCTACGCCGAAAAGGCCAAACAGTTCGTTTCGCTGATGCGCGACGTGAACGAATTTTTGGCCGGTATTGAGCTGAACCCCGCAATGGGCAAGGTGCCGCGCACGGTTACCTATCAGGATTCCTGCCACCTGCTGCATGGACAGAAGATCAAGACCGCACCGCGCAAATTGCTGGCGCAGGTTCCGGGTTTAGAGCTGCGCGAAATGCATGCCGCGGATATTTGCTGCGGAAGCGCCGGCATTTACAACGTGGTGCAGAACGAAATGGCCATGCAGGTTCTGGAAGAAAAGATGGTGAACGTGAACCGCACGGAGGCCGAGTGGATTGTGACCGCGAACCCCGGCTGCATGTTGCAACTGGAAGCGGGCGCGCGCTTGCATGGGCAAAGTCAGCGCGTGCTGCACGTGGTGGAAGTGCTGGATCAGGCGTACGCTAATGTAGCTTTGCCTCAAACCACTGCATAGTTTGAGCGGCCAGATCGGCAATGTGTTTCGGGTCGCGAAAGTGGTGCCCTTCGCCGGGATAGACAATGAACTTCGTGGTCACGCCTTGCGCTTTTAGAGCGTGCCAGAATTCATAACTCTGCGGCGCGGGGCATTCGCCGTCGCGGTCGCCCACAACAATCAGCGTGGGCGTCTTGGCATTCTTAATGAACGTGATGGGCGAGCTCCTGGCATAAACCGCGGGATCGTCGTAAACCGACGCACCGAAATACGGAATCATCCACTCATCGATTGAATTTTCGCCGTAGTAGCTTTGCCAGTTCGCAATTCCCGCGCCCGCGACGGCAGCGGCGAAGCGGTTGGTCTGGGTGACAGCCCACATGGTCATGTAGCCGCCGTAACTCCAGCCACCGATGCCGATGCGTTTCGCATCGACGGGCAGCGTTTTCACCACCTCATCCACGCCAGCCAGAATGTCCTGCAGATCGCCATGGCCAAAGTCTTTCACGTTAGCGGCGGTGAACGCCTCGCCCGCGCCATAGCTGCCGCGTGGATTGGGATATAGCACGAAAAAGCCGCGCGCGGATAAGGCGGCGAAATCGAAACCGGGCGTAGGCCAAGACGGAGACTTGGCCGCCGCGGGACCGCCATGAACGGACACCACCATGGGATATCGCTTCGCGGCATCGTAATCTTTCGGGTACAGAAGCCAGCCCTGCACCGTTGCGCCACCGCTCTGCCAGTGCAACTTCTTCGCTGCGCCCCAGGTAGCTTTGGCGGCGGAGTTGGTGCTGGTGGTCTGCTGAAAATCGCCAATGCGGCCGGTCCACACCTCAGGCGCGCGGCTCCAGCTATTGCGAATCACGGCGGCTGTTTTTTCGTCGGCGGCAAGCGAAAGGCTCAGATCGTCACCGTCGGCGCGCAGGCTCTCATCTATCTTCCAAAGCGTTTCGGTAGCGCCGGTTCTGGGGTCGAGCGTGGCCACGGCGGCACCCCCATCCACGCGCTCCGTCATCAGCAATTTTCCGTCGCGCGTCCAGCGCAGCCAGGATGGCGAGGTCTTGCGTCCGGGCGTGAGGTTCTTCGCCGCACCGCCTTCCGAAGCCACCAGGTACACATCGCCGCCGGTGGACCCTTCATCGCTCATGATTCCGCCCACGAATGCAATGCTCTTCCCATCGGGCGACCAGCGCGGAACCGCAATCTGCGTGGCGGGCTTAAGAACATGGCTCACCGCGCCCGTTGCGGCGTCAAGGCGGAAGAGTTCCGCGATCCACCAGTTGTTGTCGCCGGAGCCCTTCGCTGCTGTGTACACCAGTTGTTTGCTGTCGGGCGACCAATCGTATTCGTACACATAGGTGTCGGACGGCGAGAGTTGCCGCACTTTGCCGGACTGCACATCGACCAGCGCCAGGCGCTGCTCATAGAATTTTTCTTCCACGACGCCGGCGTCGGGAGTAGTTGCCTCAACCGCGCCCGCGGTGCGAACTGCGTTCTCCGTGTAGAGCACTGCAACGCTCTTCGCATCCGGCGACCAGCGCGCGTTTTGCAGGAAGCCGGTGAGCGACGTCAATTTGCGAGGCGCGCCGCCGGCAGCAGGAGCAAGGTAAAGCTGTGCCTGCTTGCCATCGCCGCAATTTGAAAAGAACGCAGCCAGTCTGCTATCGGGCGCCCATGCTACGCCATTTTCGGCACACGCTTTCACGCCATCGCCGGCGGTCACGCGCCGCGCCTTCGCGCCCAATTCCAGAAGCCATAGCGCGCTATTCGGGCTTTCGCCGCCATCTTTGGCGCGCAACGCCTCCACGTAAGCCACGCGCTTCGAATCGGGAGAGACGGCAGCTTCCTTGAATTGAGTGACGGGCGATTGCGCGGCGCCTATAAGCGCGGCGGCAAGCAACAGCAATGGAGTTCGCATGGCGATTATTTTTGTTCCACTATTTCAGCAGGCGCTTCAAGCGGTTGTGGGTGATTTGCAACTGCTGCTCAGAGGTGGTGCGCAGTTCCATTTCCGCATCGTTCTCTAAACGTTCTTCTAGCGATTTCAAAATTTGCGCGGCGGTCTTTCCGACGGCTGTTGTGACGAAAGGCCGGTCGAAGCGTTGGGCATAAAGGGTAGCCAGCTGCGCGATGCGATCCATAATCTCCGGTGTGGATTCCGCCAGGTCGCGGCGTTCCCCAATGGGCACGTGCGCTTCGAAGGCCTGGCGCCAATCTTCCGCCGCAAGGCCGCGCCAGATGCTGTCGCCGGTGGCCATCACTTCTTTCGCGTTCGGAAATGCGTGCTCCGCCATGGCGCGCGTCCATGCACGAGATCCGCAGCACTTCAGAAGGTCTGCTTCCGAAAACTTGATCAACGCCCAAGTATAACTTCCGCCAAGCATGTTACGTTGGGCGTGAGAGTTCCCGTTTGCTTCCGAACCTGCTGGACCCGATTGAGGTGAGAGTGCTTGGCGCCCTGCTGGAAAAAGAGAGCACCACACCGGAATATTATCCGCTTACCTTAAACGCTCTGGTCACTGCCTGCAATCAAAAATCCAACCGCTACCCGTATGTGCAGTATGACGACACCACGGTTGCGCAAGCCCTGGAGCTGTTGAAGAACAAGCGCTATGCAGCGACTATCGTATCCGGTGGGCGCGCTCTGAAGTATGCACAGCGATTTTCCGAAACGCTGAACCTGGGCCGCCGCGAACTGGCTTTGCTTTGCACGCTGATGCTGCGCGGTGCGCAGACCCTGGGTGAGCTGCGTGACCGTTCCGAGCGCATCCATCGCTTCGAAGATTTGACTCAGGTGGAAAGCGTTCTGGATCATCTGGCCGAAGCCGGTTTGGCGGTGCGTTTGGCGCGCGCGCCGGGGCAGAAAGAAAGCCGCTACGCTCACCTGCTTTGCGGCGAACCTTCCGCTCAGGAAAGCACGCCCGATGAGCCAACCCGCACGATGCTTCCCGACAGATTCGGCGCGCTGGAAATTGAAGTATCCGATCTGCGCGAACGCGTGCGCCGCCTGGAAGAACTGCTGGAAAATTAGAGTACGGGCGAATCGTTCCCCAGCAGCGCACGCCGCACAATTAGAATCGGCGGGAAGCCTTCTTTCATGAAGCGATTGTGGAATTCCTCGAGCGAAAAGTTTTTCCCCTTCATGGCTTTGTAGTCTTCGCGCAGCTTCAGAATTTCCAGCTTGCCCAACGTGTAATACAAGTACGTAGGGTCCGAGGTGCCGCGCTTGGTTTCGCGTTCGCCGTTCGCGCGCGACGTGTAGCCTTCCTTCACGAAGAAATCGATGCCCTGTTCGATGGTCATCTTGCCGGTGTGCATTTGAATTCCCACGATGAAGCGTGCGTTGCGCAACAGGGCGTCCTGCAGTTGGCCCAGCCGCAGCTTCAGATCGCCCTTGCCGTAGCCTTCATCCAGCATCATCTGTTCGCAATAATGCGCCCAGCCTTCCGCGTTGCTGCTGGCACCCAAAAGCTTGCGCACTTTCGATTGCACATTCTGCATCCATAGAAACTGAACGTAGTGGCCGGGGTACGCTTCGTGTACGGCGGTGCTGATAACGGTTCCTCGATTGAACCCTTCCATGTGCTCTTCGGTTTGTTTGGCGCTCCAGCTTGCTTCGGGCAGCGTGACGTTGAAGAACGCTTCTTTGGCCGTCTTCTCATAAGCTCCGGGCGTGTCCATGGACGCGAAGGTCAGGGCGCGCAGGAAAGGAGGCGTCTCCTCCAGAATGGGACGCACCGGAGACGGAATGGTGACGATGCGCTTTGTTTGGATGAAATCCGCCAGGCCGCCGAGGGTATCGCGGAATGTCTGCAGCAGCTTGTCCGGCGCGGGGTGATCTTTGTTGATCTCTTCTAGAATTTTAGCCGCCGGCCGCTTCGGATCCACCTTGGCCGACACTTGCTGGAATGCTTTCTGATTCGCACGCAAGTTGCGCATCCCGATTTCGAGCAGGCGGTCAAGCGGAATATCCACCATCTCTTCGTAGCTCAGCTTTCTACGAAACAGATCCGCGCCCAAACGAAAATCTCCTTTCGATTTCGGCAGCAGTTCGTCCTTCAGAAATAGCTCGTACTGCTTCAGAGAATCGATGACCAGCCCGTTCATCTTCTTGAACTCAGCCAGCAGCGCTTGATCGGTCACCGTGTTAAATGCCAGGGGCACATCGGTCTGAAAGAAGCCGATAATGCCGGGCATCTGTTCCAGCGCGATCTGGGTATAAATTTTCGGCGGATTCGACAAGTTCGCGCGGGCCGCTTCGAACACAGCCGGCATCTGACGCTCACGTTCGATTACGCGGCGAAGCCGCTCTTCAGGCGACGCGAAATTGCGGCTGATCAGCGTAAAGATGCTGCTCGAAACACCGCTCGAATAACGGTCCGGATTCTTTTCCCAACCACGAACCTGCTCCAGTTCGAGAAGGGTGGCATGTATGTCGCCCAACACCAGATCGCGATCGGCCGTATCGGAGGGTGTCTTGACCGTGATCGCGCTGAAGGTTTTCTCGGCTTTGTGAAGCGCGGCCACACGCTCGTCGATGGAGGCTTTGGAATACTCTTCCAGCAGGCGGTCATATTGGTGGAAGCCCGCCTGCGTGCCGTCGCTGGGCCGGTACTTAAAATAGACATCGTCGAAGTATCGATCGATGTGTTCAGGTAAAGTTTGCGAGTTCAAAACGAAGCTCATGGTGAGAGCAAGCAACAAGTACCGCATCCTTCTACGTTATGATGTTTCGTTGCCATGCGGAAACTTCACCTTCTCCTGGCGATTGCCGTGACAGCCGCGCATGCGGCGCAATATCCGGAGCCGGTTAGCGCCTCCTTCGTCATCCCGCAATTCCAATTTTCGAATGGCGAGACGATGGCGGAGCTGAAGCTGCATTACACAACCATCGGCACACGCAACGGTAACAACGCGGTACTGATTTTGCACGGCACAGGCGGCTCCGGTCGCGCGTTTCTTTCGGACCGCTTCGCGGGCCATCTGTTCGGCGAAGGCCAGCCGCTGGATGCGGCGAAGTACTTCATCATCCTTCCCGATGGCATCGGGCATGGCGATTCCAGCAAGCCTTCCGATGGCTTGCACGCGCGATTTCCACACTATGGGTACGCCGATATGGTGACCTCGCAGTACCGGTTGGTGAGGGAAGCTTTGGGGCTTACGCATCTGCGCCTGGTAATGGGCACTTCCATGGGCGGCATGCACACGTGGATGTGGGGCGAACGCTACCCCAGCTTTGCGGATGCACTGTTCCCCCTGGCCAGCGCGCCGGTGGCTATCGCGGGGCGCAATCGCATGATCAGGCGCACCATCATCGATTCCATCCGCAATGACCCGGAATGGCGCGAAGGCGAATATGCAACGCAGCCAAGGGGCTTGACCAACGCCTTGTACGGGCTGATGTTCATGTTGAGTGTGCCGCTGCAATTCCACGCCGAGGCGCCCACGCTGGCCGAGGCCGACCGGTTCTTCGACGACTGGATACGCACGCGCCGCTCCCTTTACGACGCCAACGATTTGCTGTATCAGTTCGAAGCTTCAGCCGACTATGACCCTTCGCGTGAGCTGGAGAAAATTACGGCGCCGCTCTTCGCCGTGAACTCAGCCGATGACCAGGTGAATCCGCCGGAGCTGGGAATTCTGGAACGTGAAATTAAGCGCGTGAAACGTGGCCGCTACGTCCTGCTCCCGATCGGTTCAGAGACACGCGGCCACGGGACACACTCCATGCCGGAGGTGTGGGGCGGGTACCTGAAAGAACTGCTAGTCTTATCGAAATGACAAACCTGCTCAGGTTGCTTCGCCCCGCTTTGGTCTCCGCCGTTCTGGCCTCAAGACTGCCGGCGCAACAGGTGCCCGAGAAATATCGTGACGCCGCGACAAAACTGATCGGCCTGGCCCAGCAGGACGACGACGGTCTGGATCGCTTGGAATATCTTTGCGACCGGATCGGCAATCGCGTAAGCGGTTCGGCATCGCTCGAAAAGGCGCTCGATTGGGCCGTCGCGGAGATGAAGAAGGCGGGCTTTGAGAATGTGCAGAAGATCCCGGTGAAGGTGCCGCATTGGGTGCGCGGCCAGGAATCTGCCGTGCTGGTGAGCCCTTCGGACCGCACGCTGCACATGCTGGGTCTGGGCGACAGCGTGGGCACTGGCGCATCGGGCATTACGGCCGACGTGGTCGTTGTGTCTTCTTTTGACGAGCTGGCGGCGCTCGATAAGAGCAAGGTGGCGGGGAAGATTGTGTTGTACAACGCTCCGTTCGTTAGCTATGGGCAGACCGTGATGTACCGGACCGGCGGCGCTTCGCGAGCCGCGGCGATGGGTGCCGTGGCAGTGCTGGTTCGCTCCATCACGCCGCTCAGCCTGCGCAGCCCGCATACGGGCGTGATGACGTACGAAGAGAACGTGCCGAAGATTCCGGCTGCCGCGCTATCGGTGGAAGATGCCGAGAGCCTGGCGCGCATGTACAAGCGGGGTGCGCCGGTCCGCGTGAAGCTCAACATGGAGGCGAAGATGCTGCCCGAGGCGGATTCCTTCGACGTGATTGGCGAGATTCGCGGGAGCGAAAAGCCCGACGAAGTTGTGGTGCTGGGTGGGCATATCGATTCGTGGGACATCGGGCAGGGCGCGCAGGACGATGGCTCTGGAATCATGGCGTCCATGCAGGCTGTTTCGCTGATCAAGAAGGCGGGTCTGCGGCCGAAGCGCACCGTGCGCGTTGCGTTCTGGACGAACGAAGAGAATGGCGGAGCGGGTGGACGCGCCTATGCGCAAGTGGGCGGGCGATTCGGCGAAGACTCACGTGGCAGCTATAGAGATGGATGGCGGAGCGGAGAAGCCGACGGGCTTCGGCTTCGGCACGGGCGGCTTCGGTGGCGGCCGGCGCAGAGCATTGCCGCCCGGTGCGCCGGCTACTGAAGCTGCCGCCGGTATGGCCGCGACAAGTGAGGCGGCTTTCGCGCGCGTGGTGGAAATTGGTAAATTGCTGGAACCGGTACAAGCCGGCACCATACGGCGCGGCGGCGGCGGTTCCGACATCGGGCCGTTGATGCAAGCTGGAGTGCCCGGTTTCGGCTTGGCCACAGTGGGCACGCACTATTTCGATTGGCACCACACCGAAGCCGACACGTTCGACAAGATCAACCGGCAGGATTTCAAGAATTGCTCCGCGGCCTTGGCCGTGTTGAGTTTCGTGCTGGCCGATATGCCGGAACGTCTTTCAGAGATGAAGTAGCGATTAGGCGGCGCTTGGCCGGCGCGGGGCCGGTGGCGCGCAACACGTGGTGGTGCAGAGCGGCGGACGTGGATTTTCCACATAGTCGCGAATCATGGCTATGAATTTTGGGTGCGTTCCCACTGTGGGAAGGCGCCGCATTTCGATGCCAAGTTCGCGGCATGTATCATTCGCTTCGGTGTCGAGATCGTAAAGCACTTCCATGTGATCGGAAATAAAGCCGATGGGCATGACGATGACGCGCGCTGGATGGTTCAAACGAAGCCAATCGTTAATATCGGGCTCCAGCCAGGGCTGGCCCGGGGCACCGCTACGGCTCTGATAGACCAGTGTGCCGGGCGCGACCAGACGGCAAGCTTCTTTTAGCTGGGCGACGTAGGCACTGGTGTCCGCCATGCTTTGCGGGATGCTGTGCGCGGTGTAGATGACCTGGGCGTCCGGCCATTCGGCGAGCGCACTGGCGACGCTTTCGCGCATGGGATCGAGGAAGCCGGGGTTGTTGTAAAACTGCGGAATCTTGGTGATTTCCGGCGCGCCCTCTCCCACTTCGGCTTGTGCGCGCGCGATGTCTTCGCGATATTGCCGGCAGCCTGAGTACGAACTGTAGCCGGATGTGAAGAAGGCGATAGCGTTCTGGATGCCGTCGTCGCGCATCTGACGAACCGTGTCGGGCAGCAACGGGTGCCAATTGCGATTTCCCCAATAGACGGGGATACTGAGTTCGCGGCGAAGGGCATCGGCCAAGGCCCGGTTCTGATCGTTGATGGGGCTGCGGCCGCCCAAGTGGTAGTAGTGCTCCGCCACGGCCAGCATCCTTTCGTGGGGCACGTTGCGGCCGCGCAGCACGTTTTCGAGGAACGGGATGACATCCTCCGCGCGTTCCGGGCCGCCGAAAGAAACAATCAGAAGAGCCTGGTAGGGAGATGTCATGAGGCGAGCGCGATAGGCCGGACGGGAGCCCCGGTGCCGCCTTCGATTTTGAGGGGAGCGGCAATCAAGAGGAACTCAACGATTCGATGGGCGGCGAGCTCTTCCAGATTGAGATTTTCAATCAGGTGGATGCCGCTCTCCACCAGCATGTGGACGTGAACGGGCATTCCGGCGTCGGGGACCTTTTCAAACGCGACGGTGTCAGAGCCGGCGGCGAAGATGCCTTTGCTGCTGAGCCATCGCGCGCCTTCGATGGCTGGGCCGGGGCCGCGCACTTCCGAGATATAGCGCCGGGAATCGCGCCAGAATTTGGCCCAGCCGGTACGGATCAGGACGATATCGCCGGGGTCGATGGCGAGTGAGGCGGCGGCACAAGCCGCTTCCAGGTGTTCGGGCGTGATGGTGAAATTTTCGTCCAGCGCGGTGACGTTGAGAAGGGCGGCAATATCGAGCAGTACGGCGCGGCGGAGGATGGGGGCAACCGTGGAGATCGAGTGTGCCGTCACGCCGCCCGAAAAAGTTTGGGCGTCCACGACGCCGTGGCCGTTGAACAGCCGGCCGTTGCAGGAAAAGTGATTCAGCGCGTCCAGGTGGGTGCCGGTGTGGCCGCTCATGGAGAGGCTGTCGGCGGCGGAGCTCATGCCGGAGGGATGCATGAAATCGCCGTGCAGCTTGGTGAGTGAAAACAGGAATGGCGGATGCGCAGGGTGGTGCGGCATGCCGACGAAATAGGGTTGTGCGAGATCGAAGACCCGGGCGCCGGATAGATCGGGGAATGTTCCCAACTTAGGCTAATCCTGCTTCGAATAGTAATACGTGTACTTGCTGTAAAGTTCAGAGGCGCGAGCGCCGTTTGCGACGATGCCCAACACGTTGTTTTCGCAAAGCGACTGCATGGCCCGGATCACGTTATCGTACGTGGTCGCGCCGATGCGAACTACCATGAGCACGCCATCGGTAATGGTGGAAAGCAGGTTTGCGTCGGCGGAGAAGAGCAGCGGCGGAGTATCGATGATGACCCAGTTGAAAATGCGCGGCAGGCTTTGCACCAGCGTTTTCACCTGGCGCAGGTTGAGCAATTCGAGCGGATTTTTTACGGGACTGCCCGCCGGGAGGAAATACAGATTCGTGTTGCCGATGCGCTTGATCGCATTTTCAAGCGGCACGCCGTCCAGAAGGTAATCCGACAGCCCAGGGCTTCGTTCGGCCTGAAAAAGATTGTGAACCACCGGGCGGCGCAGATCGAAATCGGCCAGCAGCACGGCGTTTTCCGCCAGTTGGGCCTGCGCCATGGCCAGGTTCGCCGCAGTGAAAGTTTTGCCTTCGGCGGGAGAGGCGCTGGTCACCAAAATTGTATGAATGTTCTGTTGACCCTGAATGTGGTTCAAGCGCGTGCGCAGGCTGCGGAACTCTTCACCGGGCATTTCGTGCAGCCGATCGAGATCGATCAGGTGCGACTCCGGAGCGACGCGAAACGGGATCTGTTGCACCTTCTCCAGGAACCCGGCAAAATCGATTTCCTGCGGGATGGCGGCGCGCGGGTTGATATTCAGATCGAGATAGCCAAGAGACTCCGTTATGGGTCGCGCCGAGCCGTTCCTATCCTCCGCGAGGGGCAAGGGTTCAGGCACCATCCGCCGGTCCTCTGAATCTCCAGACTGTTCGGCCCTCCGTAATGCGTCGTGTACTCGGCTCATTAATTTTGAAAGTCCTGGCGTTAGGTGGTTTGGAAGAAGTGGTAATACATGGAGGCGCTCATGGCGATGATGCCCAGAATGATGCTGGCGGCCCATCCCACATAGGATAGGCGGCGCTGACGCCGGACCAGAAGATCGTTTTCCAGCAAAGGAATGCTACTCAGAATTGGCAGATTCGTATAGGCGCGCACGTCCTTCAAGTTTTTGAGCGACGTGTCTTTCATTTCCTTAATGCCGGCAAGGAACACGCCGGCCATCAAGCCCATACCGACACCGACGCCGGTAATCAACCAGCGGTTCGGAGCTGTGGGCGCTTCGGGCAGCGAAGCGTTATCCAAAACCTCCAGGTTCTCACCAGCTTTCCGCTTTCCCACGTCTTCAAATGTCGTGGCGGCCGTTTGCTTGCGCTGCAAATCCTGGTAGTGAAGGCTCGACATTTCATGCTCACGGTTCAGCGCTACATACTTCTGCTGATTGGCCGGGACCTGTGAAATTCGGTTTTGGTAGCTGGCGATACTCTTGTTGATGTCGTCCAGTTGCTTGAGGCGCTGCAGCCGTTCGCTTTCCTTATTGCGAAGTTGGGTGCTCACCATGTCGATGCTGCCCTGGATGTCGTTCTGCCGCTCAGCTAACACGGGATTCATGGTCTTCTTGGGAGCGGCGGTCTTCGGCTTTAGGGCGTCCTGCTCGTCTTTCAGCTGTAGTTCGTCGCGCTCCCGCTTCTTGATGGCCAGTTGCGCTTTGGCGCCCCGGATCGAAGGATATTCTTCGGTATAAATCTCTCGCAATTGAAGCAGGGAAGACTCATAATCGGCGATTTCTTTGTTGAGCTGGTTCAGCCGGTCGTTTTGAATCTTCGCGACCGAACCCGGCTCCTGACTCATGGTCACCATGCTGGCATAGGTGTCCCGTTGCATTTTCAAGGTCTGCAGGTTGGTTTCGAGCGTGAGTTTTTCTTGCGCCAGGCGGCTCAGCGCGTCGTTGACCGCAGCCATTTGCTGCTGCAGGCCGTTCAGCGCCTGAATGTTGATCTGGAGCTCTTCCGGAAGGTGCCCCGCGTTCTGTACGCGAAAATTGGTGAGCTCGTTGTCCAACCTGCTCAGTTCCGCTTTGGCCTGCGTGAGTTCTTCCGTGAGGAACTCAGAGGTGACCTTGCCCTGAACGTTCTGCACGTTGGCCATGGATTCCGTAAATCGGGTGATCAATGCCTGCACCACGGCCTGGGCTTTAAACCGGTCGGGATAGGCGAACTCGATCTGAAATGCCGAAGCAGGCCGCGCACCCTGGCCGGCCAGGCTGACGATAGTCACGCGAATATCGCGCGTTCGCATCTGTTCAATCACGTCCAGCAGCGGCTGCGATTCGCGCTCTCGCGGATACAGGTTTAAAGTGGGCCGCTGAATCAATTCAGAAAGGCTGGTGCGGCTTAGAATTTCCTGCTGCATCAACGCGATTCGCTCATTCATCTGCTGATTGACGGTAGAAGGCACTAGCGTTTCTGAAATCTGGGCCGGGGAGATGCGGAGAACTGCTTTCGAAACATAGGTATTCGGCAGCAGAAACGCAATGACGCAGGAAATCACCAGGCCGGCGAAAAGGGGACCGGTGATCCAGCTTGTATGACGCCGCAAAATATCGATGTAGTCTTCCACGTCCAGTGCGCGGCGTGAAATGCTGAGATATTGCTGTGTGGTGGGTGTCATGGGGCCAGGTAAATTGTTCAGTTGCGGTAGATCGAACTAGGGGACGAAGATCTGGTCTCCGTTCTGAATCAGGATGTTCTGCTCCATGTGTTTGCCATGGCTAACATCCTTGTAGTTGAAATTAAACTTTTTGGTCTCCGCCTTTTTTGTTTGGGGGTCCATTTCGGTGCGCAGAATGTAAATCTTCTTGGGGTTGGCAAACTCGCGAAACCCGCCGCCCAGCACCAGCGCCTCCATCACTGTGGTGGGTCCGGTCAATGGAAAACTGCCCGGGCGCGATACTTCCCCCTGAATCAGGAACTTGCGGCTGTTCACCCGTAAAACCAACACGTTAACGTCCGGATTGACGATGAAGCTCTTCAGCTTCTCCGTCAGCACGGCTTTCAACTGGCCTGGGGTCAAACCATCCGCTCGCACCTCATCGATCAACTGAAGAGAAATCATCCCGTCGGGACCGACAGTAACCTGACCCGAAAGATTCGGCTCCTGCCACACCTTAATCATCAGAACGTCTTCCGGCCCAATAATATAGGCGGCGCCGCGCGCCCTGGCGCTTGCCGCGTTCTCCGTGGCGGAACTTGCGCTTCCCGCACCTTCGGAGACGGCTTTGGTGGACGGCAGTTCCACTTCTAGCTGTTTGCGTTCGGAACGCACCGCATGGGCAGCCGGCGGGGTTTGGCCCAATAGGCCGATGGCAATGGAGAGAAGCAGCCCGAGACCGAGCGGATATTTCATGTAGGCTACCTTCAAGTGAGTATATCGGCGGGTTGCGGGCAAAACTTGAGCCTTAAATTGAAAGCGAGTACGCTACAATCCTTCTTCAGTTCATAATATCAGCCATTCTTGCCGGCTAAGCGCGCTGCTACGGCGCTGCCTGATTAAAGATATGAAATCTCAGTATTTCCTTGCCAAGACAGACCCTGAAACCTACTCAGTGCGGCAATTTGCGGCCGAGAAGGAAACGGAATGGGATGGAGTGCGTAACGCGCAGGCGCTGCGGGCCATTCGCCAGATGAAACCCGGCGACCGTGTGTTTATCTACCACAGCATGAAGGAAGCAGCGGTTGTGGGTCTGGCGGAAGTGACCACGGAACCGGCGCAGGCGTCGAAAGACGAGGCCCTCTGGTCGGTACGGATGAAGTTTCTTAGCTTGTTGGAGCCGCCGCTATCGCTGAAGGAGATCAAGACCAGCGGGCTTTTTGACGATTGGGCATTGGTCCGGCAAAGCCGCCTTTCCACCATGACCGCGCCCGATGCGTTCGTTGCCTGGATGCGAGAAAAGTTTCCTGCCGCGACGATTTAACATCCGCCCTGGCCTGAACGCTATGCTTACACGTAGCAGGTTCTACCAATTCGCATATTCCGTTTTGGCTTAGCTTATATAATTCAATCGTTTACAAAGAAAAAGGCTGGCAGCCGAACTGCTTTGTTGTTCCAAACGGTGGTGTTTGTAACCCCATGCTTCAGGAGTTGAAGTTTCAGGTTTCCACGGCGGTGCTCACGGTGATCACAATCGCCGCGATTGCCGCCGCCGTGGTGAATTTTGAACAGCTTCACAAATTCCGGCTGGCCGACGACGGCGTCACATGGGTGGACAGCAGCCCCTCCAATATCATGGCCTACCGTGTCGCCCCGGGCAGTGGTGCGGACCGCGCTGGCATTCGCGCCGGCGATGTACTGAACCGCATCAACGGCGAAGCCCTGAAACGCGCGCTGGATGTGCCGCAGATTCTTGCCGGGGTGGGAGCCTGGAATCGCGCCGATTACGCCATCGTGCGCGGCGATGTTCCGGTGAACGCCAAGGTAATCATCGGGGAAGTGCCTCACGACACCTCAGTCGATTTTCTATATCTTACGGGCGCTGCCTACCTGGCCATCGGCCTGTTTGTGTTTTTCCGGCGCGGCAACGCCCAGCAGGCCCGCCACTTTTTCGTTTTCTGTCTGGTTTCGTTCATCTTTTCGTGCTTCCATTACACCGGCAAACTGAACGCCTTCGACCGCGTGATTTATTGGGGCAATCTTATCGCCGGGTGGCTGGCCCCTACGCTGTTTCTGCACTTTTGTCTCACCTTTCCGGAACCGCGCCCGTGGTTTCGTAACCGGCTTCATGGGCCGCTACTTTACCTGCCCGGAGCACTCTTCACCCTCTTCTTCACCGGCCTCACTTCCGGAGCCATTTCCATCGCGACGCCGCTGGTGCAGGTCTCCTGGTATCTGGATCGGGTCTGGATGGCGCTGCTCACCGCGCTCTATCTGGTGAGCGGGTTCACGCTGGCGCTGGAATACCGGCGCGCCGAAGACCCCATCCTTCGCCAGCAGCTGAAGTGGCTGCGCAACGGTACATTCTGCGGCCTGCTTCCGTTCGCCTGTTTCTATGCTTTGCCGTACGTCTTTGGCGCGGTTCCCAGTCAGTGGGCGCACTTTGCCGTGCTTTCGCTGCCTCTTATTCCGCTCACTTTGGCGTACGCCATCGTCCGCTACCGCTTGATGGACGTGGACGTGATCTTCCGGCGCGGGTACGCCTATACGCTGGCCACACTCTGCATACTGGCCGCGTTTTACGCCATTGTCTTCACGCTGGGCAGTCTGGTCCAAAAGAATTTCAAAGACCTGGGCAATACCGGGCTGGTGAGCGTGATGCTGCTCACCGCGTTCCTCTTTCAGCCCCTGCGCAACTGGCTGCAGGAACGCCTGGACAAATATTTCTATCGCGACCGCTACGATTACCGGCTCACCCTGGTGGAATTCGCGCGCGAACTGAACAGTGAGGTGGATTTGGAAAAGATGTTGGGCAGCGTGGCGGACCGTTTGATGCAAACGCTTTCCATTCGCCAGATCGGCTTTTTCCTTGCCGATTCCAAAAGTGCGGGCTTTACGTTGCGCAAGCTGCTCGGTTCGAATGGCCGGTCTCTGGCGGATGTTCACCAACTGGACCTCTCGTTCCTGAATTGGGAACGCGAAACGCCGTACCTGTTCTTCGAGCGCACCCGGTTTCGCCTGGACGCTCTGGCGGCCACCTGGTCGCCGGCCGTCCGGCAAACCATTGCCGATCTGGATCTGACCTACTATCTGCCGTGTACCGTTCGCGGCCGCACTATTGCATTCATCGGTGTCAGCCGTACCGAATCGGGCGATTTTCTTTCGAGCGACGACCTGGAACTGCTGGTCACGCTGGCCGGATATCTGGGAATCGCCGTTGAAAACGCCAACCTGTATCAATCGCTGCAGCGCAAGGTGGAGGACTACGAACGGCTGAAGGAATTCAGCGAAAACATCGTGGAATCCATCAACGTGGGCATTCTGGCGGCGGACCTGGAAGACCGCGTGGAAAGCTGGAACACGCGCATGGAGCAGCTGACCGGCATCTCGCGCGAAAATGCGCAAGGCCGAAGGCTGGAGAGTCTGCTGCCCGCGGCGCTGCTGGATCGGTTGGACCGCACGCGCGGGCAAGCTGCAGTCCATCATTTCGACAAAATTTCGCTGCCGTATTCGTCGGGCGCAGTAGGCCGCGAAGCAGTGGTGAATATAGCCACCGCGCCCCTGGTATCGCGCGATGGCGAACAGATCGGCCGCCTGGTGATCTTCGACGACATTACAGAGCGCGCCGATTTGGAACGCCGCCTGGTGCAGGCCGACAAGCTCTCGAGCATCGGTTTGCTGGCCGCCGGTGTGGCTCACGAAGTGAATACGCCTCTGGCCGTAATCTCCACCTACGCGCAGATGCTGGCGAAGCAGGTGGGCGACGATGAGCAGAAATCGCGCATGCTCGACAAGATTTCAAAGCAGACGTTCCGCGCGAGCGAGATTGTGAATTCGCTGCTGAATTTCTCACGCACGTCCACAACGGAAGTGGTGCGCGTGGATTTAAACCGCGTGGTGCAGGAGACGATATCGCTGCTGGAACATCAGCTGCAGAAAGCCGGTATTGAGGTTCAGCTTAGTCTCGCGAACCCGCTGGGTTGTATCGATGGCAACGCCGGCAAATTGCAGCAGGTGCTGCTCAACCTGATCATCAACGCGCGCGACGCAATGGAACCCGGCGGCAAGCTTGAGATTGTCACGTTCAACGATGGCGCGCTGGTGGGGGTGGACGTTTGCGATAACGGCCACGGCATTGCGCCCGAACATCTGGCGCGCATTTACGATCCATTCTTCACCACCAAAGGCGCGAAGAAAGGCACTGGCCTGGGCCTTTCCGTCACCTACGGAATCATTCAGGAACACGGTGGCACTATTGAGGTAATTTCCGGGCCGCAGGGTGGTTCCCGCTTTCGGATCGAGCTGCCGCTCGGTAAGGCTCCCGTTCGCGCGAAGGCGCTTCCGGTGGCTGAACCGGAAAGGATCCCTGAACGAATTAAGGTGGCAAGCTGACGCAACGCATGTCTGAACCCCGAGCGCGAATTCTGGTAATCGACGACGAATCGGAAATTCGCGAGAGCCTGGAACTCCTCCTCACCAGCGAAGGCTACGATGTCGACCTGGCCCCTAACGCGACGGAAGGCGAACGCCGCCTGAACAGCCGCCGTTACGATCTGGTGCTGCTGGACCTGATGATGCCCGATAAGAGCGGCATGGAAGTACTGCGCGATTTCCGGCTTGTGGACAGCGAAACGCCGGTCTTCATGATCACCGCCTATGGCAGCGTGGAAGGCGCAGTGCAGGCGGTCAAGCTGGGCGCGAACGATTTCTTCCCGAAGCCGTGGGACAACGAAAAGCTGCTGATTGAGATTGCGCGCATGATTGCCGGCGCGCGGCTCTCCACGGAAAACGCGCAGCTCAAAAAGGCTCTCAAGCAGCGCTACAGTTTCCCCAACATCATTGGCAAGAGCGACCGGATGCTGCGCCTGTTGGAGCTTGTGGAACAGGTTGCGTCATCGCGTTCCACCATCCTGGTCACCGGCGAAACCGGCACCGGTAAAGAGCTGATCGCCAAAGCCATCCACACCAGTTCACCGCGCGCGGAGTTTCCCTTCGTCGCCGTCAACAGCGGCTCGCTCCCCAGTGACCTTCTGGAATCCACGCTTTTCGGGCACGTGCGCGGAGCGTTCACCAGCGCCACGCACACCAAGAAAGGCTCGTTCGAAGTCGCCAACCGAGGCACCATTTTCTTCGATGAAATTGGCACCGTCAGTGCCGAAACGCAGTCCAAGCTGCTGCGTGTGATTCAGGAGCGCGAGTTCACACCGCTCGGCTCAACCGAAACCATTAAGGTGGACGTCCGGATTCTCGCCGCCACCAACGCCGACCTCCGCAAGATGGTGGATGAAGGCCGTTTCCGCGAGGATCTTTACTACCGGTTGAACGTGATCAACATCAATTTGCCGCCTCTTCGTGAACGAAAAGAAGACATCCCCGCGCTGGTGGAATTCTTCTTCGCCAAATTCTGCCGCGAAAACGAAAAGTTCCTCGATGTTTCCGGCAAGTCCACTTTACGCTTCCAGCCAGAAGCGCTGCAAATCCTGATGGAACACAACTGGCCCGGCAATGTGCGCGAGCTGGAAAATGTGATTGAACGCGCCGTGGTTTTGGCGGCCGATACGCTGGTGCCTGTCGACGTATTTCCCGAACACCTGTTGCAGGCGAACGGGATTCGCATTCGCCGGACGGAAGGCGAATCGCTACCCGCCGATGCTTCGCTATTTGAGATTGTGGCGGATTACGAACGGCGCATCATTCTCGATCGGCTGGAGCAATCGCACTGGAGCCAGACCGATGCCGCGGCCAGCCTGCGCGTGCCGCTCTCTACGTTGAATCAGAAGATCAAGCGGCTGGAAATTGAGATCAAGCGCAAAGGCGCATAACGGCTTTATACGAATACATCGGCGTTCAAATGGGTGCCGATCACTTTTGCCAGCAGCGTATTCAACGTCTCTCCCGTTTCCGCGTAAACGAAGGCGTGAACGTCATCGTCCCAACCGAGTTTGAAGCTGCGCGAGAGAGCGGACACCCAAATCTGTTTGACGGGCGCATTCGGGCTCACCACGAACTTGCCGGGCGGCGTTTCGAACTCCACGGTCAGCGCGCCGTTTTGAAAATCTACGTCGAACCCGTGATCGTCGGAAGCGGGTATCAGCGCCATGTTTAAATCTTCCAGCGCGGCGTCCGCTCTATTTCGAAACTGCTGATCGTCCATCATTATTTTTGCCTTAGTACAGAGATGATATCGTCCGCGGTAACCACGCCGGCCAACCTGCCCTCCGCATCCACAATGGGCAAGGTAATCAGGTTGTATTTGTCGAACAGTTCCGTCAATTCATCCTGCTTCACGTCCAGAGCAGCGCGGCGAAGTTTTTCGGGCGCCAGTTTCCGCAATGGCGTTTCGCCCGCCGCCAGAAAAATGCGCGCCAGCGGCACGGCGGCTTTCAAGACGCCTTCAGAATCCACCAGGAACAGAATGTTTACGCTCTCCAGTAGTTCTTCCTGCCCACGCAGATACTCAATCGCTTCGCGCACGGTGGCTGCTTCGGGCAGCGCCACATATTCCGTGTTCATCATGCCGCCCGCGGAATCTTCTTCGAACTCCAGCAGCTCACGCACCTCTTCGCCGGGCGCGTCTTCCATCTCGTCCAGAATTTCTTCGCTGGTTTGCTGTTCCAGTTCCGCCAGCGCGTCCGCCGCTTCGTCCGGCGACATCTCTTCCACGATATCGGCTGCTACTTCCGGTTCCAGCGATTCCAGAATGCTCGCCTGCGTGCCTGGGTCGAGCTCGGAGAGCGCGTCAGCCGCCACTTCGCTATCGATGGTCTCAAAGATGGCCTCGCGCTCATCGTGGCCAAGCTCTTCCATGATCTCGGCCAAATCCGCCGGATGCATGCCTTCCAGCTTGTCGTTCGAAATATTCAGGCGCAGCCGCCTTTGCGGGTCGGCCTCAATGATGTTGCAGAAATCCCACGAGATGGAATTTGGGCTGATGGGCCGCTGCATCCGGCGAATCGCCCCTCGCGGCACCAGGCCCTGCAGCACGCGGCGCACGATACTGCGAATCCCCACATCCACTTCGAGGACCGTCAGGAACTGTTGACCCGCCTCGCCGCGAAACTCAAAGGTCACATCGTTCACGCGGACCACTTTGCGGCCATTCACATCGATAATCTGCTGATCCAGCAAATCGCGTCCGATGCGAAGCATGTATTCGTCGGAGTGATACGGCACCATCACTTCATCGTTCAAACGAATACCGTCGAGAGCGATGGAAGCCACCTGGCCGAAGCGCACGGAAAGCCAGGTCTTGCCGCCCGCGCCAACCAGGTAACGGTCTATGCGCGCGGCGTCGATCAGCGGCACGATGGCGGCATCTTTCACACGGCCAATCAGCCGCCCCTTCAGGTCATAGACCGGAAGCGCGAGCAGTTCCGTAAAATAGAGCAGCGTTTCAGGCATGGCTCAACACGTGTGGGACGCTGGAAGAAGCAGTCGCGTTATTCTAGCGCGGCGTGATCAAACCACCCAACTTGTTTTGTTCGCCGGACGCATGGCGTGGAAATCGAGTCGCGTATGCTTCCAGGTACTTCAAGCCGGCGCCGGTATTGTAGATGACGATATGCTCCTCAGGCTTCAGAAAGCCGGAAGCCAGCAGCTTTTCCAGCGCCACCATGCACGCCGCTCCCTCAGGCGCGACGAACAGGCCCTCTTCCGCGGCCAGTTGGATTCCGGCATCGATCAGAGCTTCGTCCGACACGGCAATCGCCGTGCCGCCGCTCTTCCGCACCGCATCCAGGATTAGAAAATCGCCCAACGGCTTCGGGACGCGCAGGCCGCTTGCTACTGTATGCGCCTGTTCCCAAAACTTGCTGCGTGCGGCACCCTCTTGGAAGGCGCGCACCACGGGCTGGCAGCCCTCTACCTGGACCGCAATCATTTTGGGGCGCTCCGCACCGAGCCAGCCCATTTCTTCCATTTCGGCGAAGGCTTTCCACATTCCAATCAGGCCTACGCCGCCGCCGGTGGGATAGAAAATCGCGTCCGGCAGCTTCCAGTTCAACTGTTCGGCCAGCTCATACCCCATGGTCTTCTTGCCTTCGATGCGGTACGGCTCTTTCAGCGTGCTTACATCGAACCAGCCCTCGGCCTCCTTGCGGTCGGCCACGATTTTGGCGCAATCGCTGATCAGGCCGTCCACAAGCGTCACATGAGCGCCGTAGGCTTTGCACTCGATAAAGTTGGCCTGCGGCACATCGCGCGGCATGAAGATGTGCGCTTCGATTCCGGCAGCGGCCGCGTAAGCAGCCAGGGCGCTGGCGGCGTTTCCGGCGGAAGGAATCGCAATTTTGCGAATGCCGAACTCGGCGCACATGGAAACCGCACAGGAAAGGCCCCGGGCTTTGAAGCTGGCGGTGGGGTTCAGTCCCTCATCTTTGAGTTGCACATTCTGTGCCTTCAGCCTTGCGCCGGCGCGTCGAATCGGCAACAAGGGAGTTAGCCCCTCGCCTAGTGAGATAATAGAGCTATGTTGGGTAACGGGCAGCACGGGAGCGTAGCGCCACATGGACCCGGGTGCTTGCGCCAAAGTCTCGCGCTTCCAGGTCCCGGCGGTCTTGGCCAAGTCGTATCGCACCAGCATGGGCCCGCCGCACTCGCACAGATTGTGCGGTTTGCCGGCTTCGTACTTCCGGTTGCACAAAGCGCATTCCAGAAACGTCACATAGTTGTTGGTGCCTTGGCTGGTTTCGGAGAGAATCATGAAGAAGTCTCATAATATCGCTCAAAAGTGGCGGCGGCCCGCACTGGCGCTGTTTCTGCTTACGGGCAGCGCTTATGGGGGAGAATTCGCGGTGCTCACGAATGGTTTTCGCCTGCACGCCGACCGTCACGACAGCTCCGCCGGCCGCATTCGACTCTATGAAAATGGTGGTGTTTCCGAAATGGCCGCCTCCGACGTGGTGGCGTTCGAGACTGAAGAGTGGACGCCGCCGAAGCCCAAGCCCGCAGATGTGGTCGCGCCGGTGCTGGTCGCTAAGATCGATCCGGCGAAGGGCGACATGTACGCCGAGACCGCCAGGCGGCACGGACTGCCCGAAGCTTTGGTCCGCAGCATTGTGAAAGCGGAATCGAATGGCAACGCGCGCGCTGTATCGCCGAAGGGCGCTATCGGTTTGATGCAACTGATGCCAGCCACAGCGAAACAGCTGGGCGCGGACCCAGCCATTCCGGAGCAGAATGTCGATGCCGGAACTCGTTATTTAAAGAGCCTTCTGGCGCGCTACGAAGATAAGGACGATCAGGTTGCGCGGGCGGTGGCGGCTTACAACGCAGGTCCCGGCGCGGTAGATAAGTATAAGGGCGTTCCGCCCTATCGAGAGACCCAGACCTACGTGCGGCGGGTGCTCAACAACTACATCAAGACTTCAAAATAAGTACAATCGGGAGCGAGACCGCTTCATAATGATTGCAACTTTAAAGATGACCGGCGCCGAGTTCGACGCTCTGCCTTATGACGAAGGTAGACGATGGGAACTTTTGTCTGGAGATCTGATTGAAGTGCCCAGCCCGACGCCGAAGCACCAAAAGGTGGTTTCTAACTTTACGTTCAGCTTGGTGGCCCACTTTCGAAAGTACGGCTACGGCGATGTGTATCCCGACGTGGAGTTCGCGCTAAGCGAAAGTGTTCGTTTGCGTCCCGACGTTGCGATTCTCGTCCGGGACACCTGGCAGAAAGTGGATGAAGAGAGGAGTCCAATCCCTTTCGCTCCGGACATTGCAATTGAGATCATTTCGCCATCGGAACGCACCGCAGAGAGTGTCAGGAAAGTTCAAGCCTATTTACGCCATGGCGTTAAAGAAGTGTGGCAGGTGTTTCCGCAGGACCGCACGATCTTCATTTACCCGTCCACGTTTCCACTCATCATCCTTGGCGCGGAAGACACGCTTTCCTCTTCGCTCCTTCCCGAATGGGCATTGCGGGTGTCTGAAGCTCTCGATTCCTAAAAGAAAAAGCGGATCCTTTTCGGATCCGCTCTCCTCCGCTTTTTTGTCGGCCAGCTTTAGAAAATATACTTTAAAGCCAATTGCAACTGGCGCATCGCCGTCCGCGTACCTGTGATGGTTCCGAAGTCGGGCGAGAACACGCTCGAATTCGGGTTGCCCCAATTCGGATGGTTGGTGGAATTAAAACTTTCAAACCGGAATTGCAGGTACTGGCTCTCCGTCACATGAAAGTCCTTGATTGCCGAAGCGTCAAAGTTGAACAAGCGGGGTCCGATTAGCGTGTTGCGACCCGTGTTCCCGAACGTGCCCGCCGCCTGCGGCACGAATGAAGGACCAGTCGTACCATTCAGGCCGCAATTGCGGGCCGGCGTCGTGCCGGTCGCCAGAGTGCAGTTATTGAAGTAGTGCTCCGTGGTCTGCAGGTTGTTCGGCAGCACCGGCGAAATGCCCGTTGCATTGGGACGGTCAAAGCCCCCGCCCGTGCCCGAAAGGTCTCTCGCATTGCCTTGAATCGTCAGCGGGAAGCCGGTCTGATAAGTAAAAATGGTGCCTACTTGCCACCCGCCCACGACCGCATTCAACACTTTATTGCCGATGTCGAACGAGCGCCCCTTACCGAACGGAAGATCGTACAGAAGCGACGTCACAAATCGGCTTTTCGTGTTGAAGATGGAATTTCCGCGTTCGCAGCGCAAGCAGTGGCTGTTTTGCGGGAACAGCGTGTCGCCATCGTTGGTGCGGATGGAACTGGCATCGTCGATCGATTTCGCCCAGGTAAAGGCTGCAAGATAGGTTAAGCCGTTTGTATACCGCTTTGTTACCTTTACCGACGCTGCATTGTAATTCGCATTTGAGCTTGCATCCACCAATTGAATACGGCCAAACTCCGGGAAGGGTGTGCGCGCAGCGTTGGGAGTGGTTCCGGGAATCGCCTCATTAACCGCGCGAAGCGATTCCAAATGATGGCTCAAGGAACCCAGGTAGCCAACTTCCACAACCGTATTGCCGGGAAGTTCGCGCTGAATGTTCAGCAGGTACGTCATGGTGCGCGGCGTCTTGCGGTCATACAGATTCGCAAATGCGTAAGGCGTAGTCACGTTCGCCACCGTACCCGCCAGGCTGGCGAACGCGGTCTGGAATGTGTATAAAGTATTGTTGTCGCTTTCGAAACGCGTGCGGCCGGCCAGATTGCGAGCCACGTCGAAACGCGGATTGCCCGTGTCCTGCGAATAGAAAATACCGAAGCCGGTGCGGAAGACCCACTTGGGCGAAGGGTTCCAGGTGGCCCCCAAGCGCGGCGCAAAATTGAAGTTATCGGTTTTTACCAGCGTGTTACCCAGCTTGCCATCCCGCCGGGTTTGAATTGCCGGCCAGCGCAAGTTGATCGCGTCGTAAAAAGCACCGCTGCCCTGACGTTCAAAGTAAGGATGCAGGCTCAGATCCTGCACATTTGGGACTGCCAAATCCGCCGGAATTCCCACCGTAATCAAACGGCCATCCGTATCGGTAAACGGCGGCGTACGCTCATAGCGCAGACCCATCGTAAACGTCAGTTTGGAGTTGTACTTCCAGGTGTCGTCCACGTACAGCGCAAAACTGTTCTGTATAAAGGCGGCACTGGCAATGGCTACCGCAGCCTCGGAACGCTTCACCTGGCCCAAGATAAAATCGGCAAACTCGTCGCCACCGCTACCGGCGATTGCAGGATTCTTTGTTGCGTTGCCGTCAAAGGTGAAGTTTCCGCGCGCAAACTGGTTGCCCACTTGGTTGTAATGATCGCGACGGAATTCGCCGCCTACCTTGAAGGAGTGCAGGCCGCGAACGATGGAAAGCCCGTCCACGAATTGGAGCGAATTGTTGTCGTTCGCATACGGCCCGTCGGAATCGTCACCGAAGCCCGAATAGCGCACGAACGCCACTCCGGGAATCCCGTAAGTGACCGGCGTGCCGCCTGCGAGACCCGTGATGCCCAACTCGGTCACCACATCGCGCTGGAACGCGAGCTGGCGCCCGGCGGAGTTAAAGAACCGGTTATAGCCGAACCGCGCTTCATTCACCACCGAAGGCGAGAACACGCGGATGTTGGAACCGACATACTGTTCCACGTTCGTCAAAATCTTGTTGCCGTTCAACAGCAGACCTTCGTTCAACTGGTTTTCATCGTTCCAGCTATACCGTCCAAACCACTGCGATTTGGTGGATTCCGTAAAATCCATCCGGAAGATAAATTGGTCTTTGTTGCGCGGCGCGCCCTGCGATTGCTGGAAGTTGATTGTCGAACCAGCGCCCGGCGTCAGGTTCGGCGTCGGATAGAACTGCAGGAACTTGGTCGAGATCGGATTGATTCTGCTGGTGGGAATAATATTGCCGGGAAAAGGCTGGGCGCTAACCAGGGTGCCGCTCGAATTGTAAACGCGCGTGGCTGGGTCGTAGATGGTAATTCCCTGCGCCAGCAAGTTTGAAAAATCTCCACCGCGGTTCGCAGCTGTCGGCAGCGTGTACGTGCTCTGGTTGCTCTGCCGCAGCCGGTACGATTCGTAGTTGCCCATGAAGAACAGCCGGTTACGGCCGTTAAACAGCTTCGGGAAGATCACCGGACCGCTAAACGTCCCGCCATATTGGTTCTGCTTAAAAGGATTCTTTGTGACGCGCTTAGCGGTAAACGCGTAGTTCGCCGCATCGAATTTATCGTTGCGCAGAAACTCGAAAGCCGCACCGTGAAACTGGTTTGCGCCTGAGCGGGTGGACACGTTAATCTGCGTCGCTTCGCGGCCAAACTCAGCCGGATACACGCCGGTTTGCACCTTAAACTCCTGAAGTGCGTCGATCGACGGCAAAATCACATACGTGTTGAAGTTCGGATCGGTATTCTCCACGCCATCGAGCGAGAACTGAGTAAAGTAAGCGCGGTTACCGCCAACGGCGATGTTCTGCGTCGAGCGATCGCCGCCTTGCCGTCCTACAGCCTGCCCGGCGTTGCCGAAGCCATAGCTCACGTTCGGCGCCAGCGCTACCAATTGCAGATAATTACGCCCGTTCAGCGGCAGTTCCACAATCCGCTTCGTCTCAATCACGGTACCCACGGTGGCATCTTCCGTCGCCAGCAGCGCCGCCGAGGCATTGATCTCGACCGATTCGCTGACTGAGCCGACGGTCAATTCAATATCGATACGTGCGCTCTGCTGCACCTGAAGCGCAATGTTCGTGTTCGTGACAGTCTTAAAGCCCTGCTTCTCCGCCTTGACCGAATAGTTACCCGGATTCAACCCAGGAAAATCGTAAGCGCCGGACGAATTCGTAGTGGTATTACGCGCGACGTTCGTGTCGACATTGGTCGCGGTAACCCGGACATCGGCAATCGCGGCACCCGAAGTATCTCTTACTTCTCCCGCAATCTCACCGACAGATTGCGCCATCGCCGGAGCCACGCAGGCAACCAGCATCAATAACCCTGCAAACAACCGAGTTCGCATTCAATATCCCCTTTAGTAAACCTGCGTGTGATCTTATACGAACGCGGGAGTGCTTTGCAAGCTATCCCCAGGCTTCGTGGGCGGTAAGGTGAAAGTCGAAATGCGCTTATGCTAAAACGTCAGCCGGTTCTTGCCGGCATTGATCTTCACCGCGTCCACGCCCGGAACCTTGGCCAGGTCGCCAATTGTCTTAAAGTTCCCCTGCGCTTCCCGGTACTTCACGATAGCCGCCGCCTGCTCTTCCGGCAGACGCAGCAGCTTTTCCAGATCCTTGGCCGACAGTTGGTTCACATTCACCTTCGTCGCGGGAGAACTCTTCGAAAAATTCGTGGACAGGTAATCCACCACTTCGTAGAATTCTTCAGGCGTTCCCTGCGCGCCACGCTGCACCATGTCATCGGTAATGGCCGCCCATGTCTCGCGCGTTTCCTGCCGCCCAATCATCAATTCCGCGCCGTGGCACGCGCCGCACACCTTTTCCGTCGTGGCTTTTCCGGCCCCCGCTGGAAGCGCCAGCGCCTGCCCGAAAGCTAGCCCGGTTGCCAGTGAAGGACCCAATACGGCGAAGCAGAATTTCCTCATCTCTCTCCTTATATACTGTACTGGGATTTCCAACGTTTCCTAAAATGACGAACGCTGCTCACAAACTGCCCGCACTGCACAATGCCATGTGGCCTGGCTTGGTCGGGAAGGGTCCCGATTCCGAACCGCCTATTTCCCTTGAAACCATGCTGGCGCTTACCGCGGCCGCCGAAGTGGACGGGAATCGCTTCGAAGGCGCCGATCTGTTTCTTTCTCTGCCTCATACCGATATCGATTCCTCCGATGACGATCTGGCACGGCTTGCCGACCAGTTGAGCTCTCTCAACCTGCTGGCCGGGTCGCTTGTCGCGCCTGTTTGGGAGCCGACCGGCGGCGGGTCCGCCATGGGGAGCGCCTCGGAGCGCGATGCCTTTCTTACGCAGGTGCGCAAGGCCTGCCGCATCGGCGCGAAGCTTCGTGATTTGGGAATTCGACGATACGGTGCGATCCGGATCGATTCCGCTGCCCCACCCTCGGCGTGGGCGGAGAACCCTGCTGAGAATACCCGCAGAATTGCCGCAACGTTTCAAGAGGCCGGTAACATTGCGCGCGATCATGGCGAAGTGCTGGCTGCGGAAGGCGAAATTTGCTGGGCGGGGATGCACTCCTGGCGGCGCATGCGTGAACTGCTGGAAGCGGTGAACATGCCCGGGGTCGTCGGCTTCCAGGCCGATATGGCTCACACCATGCTCTTCACCATGGGGCACAACGCTCCGGAAGACAGCCTGCTGCCCGCGAACTTCACGCCCGGGCAACTCCGCGATGCCTATGCGCAAGTGGCCCGCGCCCTTCGCCCCTGGACGGTGGATTTTCACATCGCACAGAACGATGGCACCGTGAATGGCACGGGCTCCCACGATAAGACAGGTCGCCACTGTCTGCCGCTGGACCCGGCCGGCCGGCTCGACATTGTGCAGGATGCCGGCGCCTGGATGCGCGACGACGCAGGGCAGCCCACCCGTGCGTTTCGGCATATCTGCTGGGATGGGTGCATGTTCCCGAATGAGGTGATGATGAAGCCCGAAACATGGAATGACGTGCTTCGCGTGATGGTGCAGGTTCGTGACGCGCACGGTTGGAATTAGGCCATGAAGACACTCAACATCGGCGTGATCGGGTGCGGCTTTATGGGCCGTACGCATTCGAATGCGTTCTCGCGCGTGGCCCAGTTTTTCAAAGTTCCTGTTCGCCCCGTGCTGAAAAAGGTTTGCGCGCGCTCGAAGGAACGCGCCGAAAGCTTCGCCTCCAATTGGGGCTACGAAGGCTTCGAGACAGATTGGCGCAAGCTGGTGGAATCGCCTGAAATCGATGCGGTGGATATCGCGAGCCCTAACGATACTCACGCCGGGATCGCACTTGCGGCCGCGGCGGCTGGGAAAATGCTGCTTTGCGAAAAGCCGCTGGGCCGCACGCCGGCTGAATCGGAGGCCATGGTGGCTGCCGTTGAAAAGGCCGGGGTGGCGAACATGGTCTGGTACAACTACCGGCGCGTTCCGGCCGTCACACTGGCCAAGCAGTTGATTGACGAAGGACGCCTGGGCCGCATCTTTCACTACCGCACGGTCTTCCTTCAGGATTGGACCATCTCGAGTGAATTGCCTCAGGGCGGCGAAGGCTTGTGGCGCCTGGATGCCTCGGTGGCGGGCAGCGGCGTAACCGGCGATCTGTTGGCCCACAACATCGATACGGCAATGTGGCTGAACGGGCCCATCACGGAGGTTACCGCCATGACCGAAACGTTCATCAAGGAACGCAAGCATGTGGGCAGCGGCAAGACCGAACCCGTGCGCATCGATGACGCGAGCGCATTTCTGGCGCGCTTCGCCAACGGGTCGCTCGCCACTTTCGAAGCCACTCGCTATGCGCGCGGGCACAAGGCGCTATACACGCTCGAAATCAATGGCGAGAACGCGTCGCTCAAGTGGGATCTTCACGATCTGCATCGGCTGGAATATTTCGATCATGCCGACCAGGGCAGTCTGCGTGGTTGGCGCAGCATCCACATCACCGATGGCGATCATCCTTATATGAAGCATTGGTGGGTGCCCGGCCTGCAAATCGGGTACGAGCATACCTTCATTCATCAGGCGGCCGATTTTCTGGGCGGCCTCGATTCCGGTACGCCCGCAGCCCCCACTTTCCGCGATGCGCTGAAGACCGATTACGTCACCGATGCAGTTTTGCGTTCCGCGAACAACCGAACCTGGGAGAAAATTTCATGACATTCCGAAGCATCGTTTTTGCGGCCCTGACGCTGACTGCCGCGAGTGCGCAAGTGGCGCCTCTGGCCGAAACCGGCTTTACCCAGATCTTCGACGGCAAGACGCTTGCGAACTGGGATTGCGATCCCGATTTTTGGCGTGTCGAAGACGGAGCGCTGGTTGGCGAAACAAAGGCCGATCATCAGCCGAAGCAGAATATTTTCTGCATCTACAAAGGCGGGCAGCCGGCCGATTTCGAACTGCGCCTGCAATACAGACTCACCGGCGCGCAGACCGGCAACAGCGGCGTTCAGTACCGCAGCGTGGAGTTGCCGGATGTCGCCAAATGGGTGCTGAAAGGCTACCAGGCCGATATCGACGCGCAGCAGCGCTATACGGGGCAGCTTTATGAAGAGCGCGGCCGTGCGTTCCTGGCGCTGCGAGGCCAGGTGGTCAACATTCCGGATGGCCAGAAGACCGGCTCCATCGGTTCGGTGGGCGATGCGGCCGAATTGAAGAATGCGATTAAGCTTGACGATTGGAACGATGTGACGATCATCGCCCGCGGCAATACGCTGATTCACTTATTCAATGGCCGCTTAATGTGCGTCATCGTGGATGACGATAAGGCTAATCGCAAGATGCAGGGCGAGTTGGGCATCCAACTTCACAAGACTACGGGACCCATGAAAATGGAGACCCGCAATATACGTATCAGGAACTACTAAGCTCCTGGTACAGGTCTAAAATCCGGCGCAAATTGTCGTTCTCTTCTTTCGCCTTGGGTGTGAAAGGGGCGCGGCCTGCGCGTAGCTGACCGGCAATTGCCTGCTCCAGCCCAGCGCGGTCGCCGATCGAGAATTTCCTGACGCCTTCGGGCCTCATGCCATTTTCCGTCGCGATGACCGGCGTGCCGAAATGGAGCGCTTCCCGCACTGAAACGGAATCGCCATCGTAGAGCGTCGTGCGCAAAAATGCGTCTGCTTTCACAATCAGATTGAGAGTCACATCGCGTGGCAAATCGCCGTAAAGCAGCACCCGGTCCGCATAAGGCTTCGACGCGATCAAATCGCGCAGGCTGCTTTCGAGACTGCCCGATCCGGCAATCACCAGCCCGGCGTTAGGAAACTGCGCCATCGCTTCGATCTGTAAAGGCAGGTCGTATTCAGGTTCCAACAGGCCCACCGTTGCCAAAAGCGTGGAGTGGCGCGCGATGAACTGTCTCAGGCGTTCCGGCCAATCCACCGGCGGCGGGGCGGCAGGGAAAGAGTGCGGCGCTATATTTCGGATTTTATTATCCGAAACGCCGAAGCGGCGGAACAGATCGGCAATTTCGGCATTTACGGCAATGATGCGGTCCATGCGGCGGAACACGAAACCGGCGAAGCTCGCCGCCTTCGCTGCCCTGCCTTCGGGAGACGAGGGGTAGCCGCCAGAGTGAAAGCTCAACACGGTGCGCTTCCCCGGCAGCAGCGAACCGAACAGGTATAGCCCTAGAAGCCGTGGCATGATCTGGCCGCCCAGGTGGAAGTGCAAAATGTCCGCCGGGTACGTGGCTGCCAGCTTCATCACTTGCTGGGCGCTGGTGGGGTAAAACACCTCGTCTTTTTCGGCTTGCCGGTGGCGCGTCAAATTCACCACGCCGCATTTGTGACCGTGCTCCCGGGCATAGTCGCGGATTGCTTTGACGTTGGTCTGCACTCCGCCGTTCGGTGGCGGAAAGACCCCGAACTGCAGGATGCGCATTGCTATTCGGAGAGAGCTTCGCTCAGCTCAATCTCGCAGGGCTGACCGGCTTTGGCGGATTCCAGCATCTTGATGCAGCCCAGGCTGGCTCGCGCTCCATCGCGAACGTCCACTGCCAGCGGCTTGCCATGCATTAAAGAATCGAGAAACGAAGCCATTTGGGCGTCATAACCCTTGCGGGGCAACATGCTGGTTCGCCGCACGGTGGCTGCGCCATGTACGCGCGATTCTTTGAAGTTTTGCGCGTCGACGCCGAACCCTTGCCCGAACACTTCCACACGTTCACCCGCGGACGCCTTACTTCCCACAGTGCAGTAAGTCAAGTTGCCGATGGAGCCATCCGCGAAACGAAAACTGGCCGCCATGTTGTTCTCGCCCACCGGATCTTTGCCGCCTGTCGGCAGGCTGTAAGCATAAACCTCAATGGGTTCGCTTCCCAACAGCCAGTACATCAGGTCGACAAAGTGGCAAGCCTCGCCCAGGATGGCTCCGCCAATTGCGGGGTCGGCCATCCAGTAGGGGCCAGAGATGCCGGGCGAGTTTACGCGGCAGTTGATCACCGCGGGGCCGGCTCTCTTTACCACGCGCTCTTTCATGCGGAGATAATCCGGCGCGAACCGCCGGTTGAAGCCCACCGTGAGAGCTTTGCCGCTCCGTTTGACCGCGGCCGCCACCTCACGGCATTCGGCCACTGTAATGGCCATGGGCTTTTCAACGAATACGTTCTTGCCGGCCAGCAGCGCGGCAACGGATTGCGAAGCATGATGCTGATTGCGGCTTACCACCAGCACCAGATTTAGGTCCGGATCGTTCAGAATCTGAGAGTATTCGGTGGTGCAGTACTTCGCGTTGTATCGCAGTGCGTAAGTTTTGCCGCGTGCCCCATTCGACGAATAAATGGCGCGCACGGCCACGCCGGGGATCTTTTTCAGAGCAGGCAGATGCGCCCATCGGGCAATGCCGCCTGCGCCCGCAACGGCAAGTTGAATCCGTTCGGAGGAAGGGGCTATTCCCGGCGTTTCGATCCGGCGCTGTACATTTTGGCTGCCGCTACCGACAGGCAAATCGGCCTCAGGATACTTCAGCACCACTGCCAGGCTGCTGCCGCCGGACATGATGGTGCTATAGGCTTCGGGAGCGCGCTCCAGTGGATATTCGTGCGTAATCAGCGGCTTTACCTGGACCCGGCCGGTTGCCACGGCACGGAGAAATTCCTCCATGTTGCGGTTCTCCGTCCAGCGCACGTAGGAAATCGGATAATCTTGTCCTTTTCCTTCGTAGGCGGGGTCGTAACTGCCTGGCCCATAGGCGCGTGACATCAGAAGCTGGATCTCTTTCAGGTACATGTCCAGCCACGGCAGATTGATCTCTACCGCTCCGACAATTACCATCTTGCCGCGGTCTCGGCAAATTTTGAGCGCTTGCTGTGCGGGAATCGGGCTCTTCGCGGCAGCCGCGACGATCACGCAATCCGCGCCGCGGCCGTTGGTCTTCGCAAGTACAGCCTCTTCCACAGATTCGGCTCCCGCGATCCCCACATCCGCACCCAATTCAAGCGCCAGTTTCACACGCTCCGCCCGAAGATCGAGCCCGATAACTACCGCGCCCTGCATGCGCGCCAGTTGCGCGACAAGCTGCCCGACCAAGCCCAAGCCCATCACTGCGACCACGTCGCCTAACCCGAGATTGGCCGTGCGAACAGCGTTCAGCGCAATGCTGCCAAGGGTCGCGAACGTTGCCTGATCGATTGGCAATCCTTCGGGCACACGGGCTATCAGGTTGCGCCCGGTCAGGATGGATTCGCCATGGCCCGTACCCTCGCCCCCATAGGCAACGAGATCTCCGATTTCCAGATCCTTCACCGTGGGATGCTTTTCCGCCACCACGCCCGCGCCCGAATAGCCAAGCACGGCGTAAGCGCTGAACTTCGCCTTTAACTCGTCATAGGTGTGAAGAGGTCCTTCCACCTTGGCGATGTTCAGGACAGTCTGCAGGTGCGAAGGGTTGTCTTTCACTACCTTGAGCACGTCTGGATGAATGCTGGCAGTCTCGGTACCGCTGCTGATCAACGAGTAACGCGGACGGATCAGCACGTGATGGGGCGTCACGACCGGATCCGGTACTTCGTCAACAACGATATGTTTAAAGCCTTTGCGGAGAACCTGTTTCATTGAACCTGCGATGGTAACAAACGGGGTTTGGGGACACTCATGCGGCTGAACTCGCGACCATCAGCTCTTCACTAAAAGCATGCCGCTGGCGTTCAGAGCGCTCCCTCATTTGTTCGGTGACCAATTTGGACGGAATCGGTTTCGAGAAGTAAAAGCCCTGGACGCAATCGCAGCCAACCGCAGCCAGCCTGTCTACCTGATCCTTCGTCTCCACTCCCTCCGCCACCACGCTCATATTGAGAGACCTCGCCAAATCCAGAATGGTGCGTATGATCTCGGAATTCTCCCCGTCAACACCCATCTCCTGGATGAAAGAGCGATCCACCTTTACAGTGTCGAACGGAAAGCGTTGCAAATAGCTCAAGGAAGAATAGCCCGTTCCAAAATCGTCGATTTCGAGCCCGATGTGCATCAATTTCAACGCGCGGAGCGTATTGAGAGCAATCTCAGGGTCGCCCATCAATGAACTCTCGGTCACTTCCAATTTCAGGCACCACGGATCGAGGCCCGTCTCCGCAAGCACTTGCTGCACATCGTCGAGCAGCTGAGGGTCGCTTAGCTGCCGGGCTGAGATGTTTACGCTGACGCTAGGCGGCGCATCGGACGCAAACTCCCTATGCCAACTCACCATCTGCTGGCATGCCTCTTTTAGCACCCAACGCCCAAGGTGAACAATCAATTCACTCTCTTCAGCAACGGGAATAAACTCACTCGGCGCCAGGAACCCTCGCTCCGGGTGGTTCCACCGAACCAGTGCTTCATAACCGCTGACCTGGCGATTGTGCAGCGTCGTCCTCTGCTGGTAATAGACAACTAGCTGATTTCCGTCGATGGCTTTGCGAAGGTCGGTCTCCACTCGCAGCCGCGCTATGGCGCGTTCCCGCATAGTTTCATCGAATAACTCAAAGCGAGTTCTCCCGCCGGCCTTGGCGTGGTACATCGCTGTGTCGGCGTTGCGGAGCAACTCCTCCGGTGTCTCGCCCGAACCGCTCAACGCGATTCCAATGCTGCCACTCACAAACATCTGTCTTCCCTCAAGCACGAAAGGGGCCGCCAGTTTATCCAGGATGCAAGCCGCCAGTTCCTTGGCTTCGTGAGCACTTTCAATGTCGTCGAAGAGAATTGCAAATTCGTCGCCGCCCAGCCGCGCGACCACAGACTGGCCCCCTGCCACATCGGACCGGGCTGTCGTGTTTACCGCCACCTGAAGCCGCCCGGCGACTCCGATCAGCAGTTCGTCTCCAGCGGCATGCCCCAGGCTGTCATTCACCTGTTTGAATTTGTCCAGATCGATGAAGAGCACGGCAAACTTGAAGCTATTTTGACGGGCAGCTTCAATCGAGACCTCAAGCCTCTCGAGCAAGTGGAGGCGATTGGGGAGCCCGGTGAGCGGATCTTCCACTTTGCCTTCGTTGATGTCGGTTTGGAAGCCGGCCATTCTGACTGCCTTACCGGTCGCGTCGCGAACAGCTATGCCGTGGTTGGAGACCCAAAGATAGCTCCCCCCGCTGCTCAGCATGCGGTATTCGCTCACGAATTCAGATTTGCCGCCCGCCCGGTGCAACGCGACGTCTTCCACAACACGGTCGCGATCGGCGGGGTGAATTCGATTGAACCATTCATCCGGATCTGACCACACCGTCTCCGTGGAATAGCCGAGCATCTCCCGCCAGCGGCGCGAAAAATAGATGCGCCCAGTCACGAAGTTCCAGTCCCAAAGGCCGCCGTTTGCGCCGCGAGCCGCTAGCGCATAGCGTTCTTCGCTCTCTCGCAGCGACTCTTCCGCCTCTCTTCGTGCTAAATCCCTGGTCTGAATTTGGGAGAGCATGTCGTTGAAAGAGTCGATTAGATTTCCGATCTCCCCGGTTGCGTTGCGGGTGGCGCGAATGGCATAGTCGCGGTCCAAAGACACGCGGCATGCAACTGCCGAGAGCTCTGCGATGGGGGTGGTGATCCTGCTTTGCATCCTGGAACTGAGAAGCAAAGCCAAGCCCAGCGAAACAAGACCCACGAAACACACGATCACCGTGTACCGCTGCAGGCGAGCGTGCATCTGGTCGGCTGAACGGAGCAGAATTGTTCCCACTTTTTCGCTGCCAAAATGGATGGTCTGGAATATCAGGACGCTGCCGTTTTCGAAGTAGATGCCATCGCCGCGCGTCTCGATTACCGGCGCTTTCGAATGTGTGCCGCTGGCATAGCGCGAGAAGGCCTGGCCGGCTCTATCGTAAACGACAGCTTCCAGGATTTCAGAATCCCCGCGAAGAGACGCTAGCACGCCATCGGCGGCGTGCCGATCATTGAAGCTGAGCGCCGCTATGCTACTCTCCGCAATAATGCTGGCTTGAGCCACCATCTGTTCCGTGGCGGATTGACGTTGCTGGTATCGCTCGTAGGTAAACAGGGCAATGCCGGCCAGCAACAGCGCGAGGCTGCTGTTCAGAACCAGGACGAGGGTCAGCTTGGCGCGGATACTTCCGCAACGGTCTTTGGATAACTTCACGAGAAATGGCAGAGGTCCTTTTTTCCTCGGTCCACTAGTTCTATCGGCAAATATCGAAGAAACATTAACTGAAGTTGCAGTTCACTTTTTGACGCGAATCGCGAGGTTGAGAAGCTTGGAGCTGAGCGACACCTTTTCCCGAGCGGCCGCGGCGACATCCACTTCAAAGCGAACGCTTCCCCCTTCCAAAGCAAAGTTGACGATCATGCCGGACGAGGTGGGAGTTCCCACTTCGCCCACGGATAGAACGCCGGTACCCGCCGCTTCCGCCAGCAACGGCAGGATTCGCTTTCGCTCCGACGAAGAGACAAACAAAACCTGACAACCTGAGGCGGCCTCTGGCGCGGAAATACGCAACACTGCGACAGGGCGCTCCCCGATGCTTCTACCAGCCACCACATTATCCAAAGCGCGTCCGAAAGGATCGTGCCCCAGAACGCAAATTCGGAACGGGTCATGTGGATGTTCGGCCGGCCAATCTACAAACTTTGCGAAGTTGTATAAAAATGCTGCCTTTACCTGATATTCGTCGAGGGGCGGGGCGGCCGCGGTAAGGCTTGTTGTCAATAGCAAAAAGAGAGTGAATGGCGGCAGCACAATCACTCTCCTGCCTTGCGCCCAAAGTGCCATGCAACTGCGGCATAGACGCTACGCAAGGTTTGTGCACCCTCAATCCCGCTTGAATCGCCGTATTCCGTTGTTCGATTGCGAAGAAGATTCTGTCCTGTGATGCTTAATTCCGTCGACCGGCCAAGTTTCCGTGCCAACCGGAGGTCCAATCTGGCGCGCCCGGGAATCTCGCCCCCCGGCAGCCGGGCGGTGTAGTACAGCGCTTGATCGAACTCTATGTTGTGCGCCAAGCTCAAGAATGAGCGAACTTGAACCATATTGCTGGGAAAATCTTTGGAAAGGACGGCTGCGGCAGAGGCCCCGGTACGCGGATCGATGGCGATGTGAGCGCTCAGGCGCGAGTAGCCGGCATTCAGGCGCCAACGCGGCGAGGCGGTCCATGTCAACGAGGCTTCACCGCCATAATTTTTCCCATGGGCCTGGTTTGAAAATTCATAGGGGACGATAAACCGGGCCGGTAAGCCAGGAACAAAATAGGCGTGCTGCATTGCAATGGAGCCGCTTTGCAGATGATGGTAAAAACTGAGGAAGCCGGAAACGTCCGCGGAGAGCTTTCTTCCCAGAACCGCGCGATAACCAAGCTCGTAATCTCGAAGTTCCTCGTCTTGCACCTTCGGGTTGCCCACCAGGCGGATTACAGTAGTCAGATTCTCCGCGGGCACAACCAGCAGGTTCACCTGGATTTCGGTGTCCACCAATGAAGGTTGGCGTAGGGATTTGGCTGCGGCAGCCCACACCGTGTGCTTGGCCGAGGGGGGGCTCCAAGCCAAACGTGCACTTGGCTCCACTTCCATTCCGGTATAGCTGTTGCGCTCCAACTTGGTTCCCAACGTGAGCCACAGACTGTTTGAGAGTTGGATTTCATCCTGGATGAACGCTGAAAAAAGATTGGTGGATTTCGACACCGGCAGAAGCGTAAGCCCGTCGCCCGAGCCGATATGCATACGATCCGAACGATACCCAAGTCCCCACACCACTTCATGGCGCCTGCCGGGAAGAGCATGCTGCTGGAAATCCAAATCGAAGGTATCGACCGATCCAGGCGCTCCGTAGTCGGTTCGACGGCTGCCATTGTAATAAGCCATCAGCGAGGTTTCCGAGCCACCCTTCAGCGTGTGGTTCCACTGGCCAAGCAGATCGGTCGAGTAGTTGTTTATCTTTTCACTTTTGAGCTGCCCCGAGTACGTCACCTGATCGATTTCACGAGTTTGAATCTCATTGAGCGCGAGAAATCCCCCCTGAACCATGAGAGTGTCGGTGCGGGAAAGTGCCCAATCGGCACGAAAGCCTGTGCGCGCCCGACGGAACATGTCGGAGGCCGGCCCGCCCGAATTGCCGCCGGAGTTGCCGATCCGGGAGCCCTTCGCGAACACGCGGTAAGTTCCTGAGTGGCCCGCATCCCCTCCAAATTGCAAGGTGTCCGATGTGTTGACCTGCGTTCCGCCCCCTACGGTCGCCAGACCGCCCTTGGTATCTCGGGAATGTTTGGTCATGATGCTGATCACACCGTTCACTGCGTTGGCGCCCCAGACGGTGGCTCCCGGACCGCGGATTACCTCAATCCGCTCAATATCTTCGAGCGGTAAATCGATCGCGTCCCACTCGACACCCGAAAAGAGCGGAGAATAGACCGTTCGGCCGTCTATGACGACAAGCACTTTGTTCGATATGCCCGAATTGAAACCGCGGACGCCAACCGCCCATTTGTTTGCATTGATTTGCGCCACATCCACGCCCGGCACCATTCGCAACAGGTCAGGGATATTGGTGGCGCCGGATCTACGGATATCCTCTTGCCCGATCACAAAAATCGCAGCGGCGGTTTGGGAAAGCTTCTGCTCTCTTTTCGAAACTGAGGTGACCTTGATGTCCATCAGGTCTTCCAAATTGGCTTTACCCAGGTCAATCGGCATCGCGTTCTGGGCATTTCCGGCAGTGGTGAGTAAAATGACGGTTGCAATAAGGGAGAACAAGCGCCAACCGTACGAATGAAAGGAGATCACGCCATCGTTATCGGCAGACTCGCGGTAAAACTTTAGAGGTTTTAGCGGGTTCTTGGGAGATTGGTCGGGGCGGCGGGATTCGAACTCGCGACCCTCTGCTCCCAAAGCAGATGCGCTACCAGGCTGCGCTACGCCCCGACTCGGTGTAGTCGAACGCTACCCTACCATCCTATCCCACTCCGCCTGAATCCTTTTCCCGCCCTCATGGATCTGTCTGGCTATGGCTGACACGCAAAACAAAGTCGCGCTGATTACTGGTGCTTATAGAGGAATCGGCTTCGAAACCGCCCGGCAGTTGGGGCAACAGGGAATCGCTGTTGTCGTTACCGCCCGTGACCAGGCGAAGGCAGATGGCGCCGTTGCCAAGTTGAAGGGCGAAGGCATCGATGCCTATGGACTCACGCTCGATGTCAGCGATGCCGCCCATTACGGCGCCGCCGTCGACTTTCTCGATAAGCACTTCGGCCGGTTGGACATACTGGTGAATAACGCAGGCGTGATGCTCGAAGGGGAGTTTGGCGCCAATACCACTTCTTCTACCGGCCTGGCTTCTCTACGCAAAACGTTCGACACCAACTTTTTCGGCGTCGTCGGACTTACGCAGGCGCTACTGCCTTTGCTCCGGAAGAGCGAAGCGGGGCGCATCGTGAATGTCTCCAGCATTCTGGGTTCGCTGACTCTGCATAGCGATCCCGAATCGCCGATTTATGCGAGTAAGGCGTTCTCTTACGATGCATCGAAATCCGCGCTGAATGCGTTTACGGTGCATCTGGCTCACGAACTACGCGACACGCCAATCAAGGTCAACTCCGCTCATCCCGGCTGGGTTAAGACGGACCTGGGCACAAGCGCCGCACCCATGGAAATTCCCGAAGGCGCGAAGACCGAAGTGGAACTGGCGACCCTGGGCAAAGATGGCGTAACTGGCGGGTTCATTCACCTGGGTCAGCCGCTGCCCTGGTAAATTACGCCTGAGTTTCCGCTTCATTCAGGGGCGGCAGCAGAATGGTGAACGTCGAGCCACGCCCGATTGTGCTCTCCACTCGCAACGTGCCGTTCATCCGTTCCACCACGTGCTTCACGATAGACAGACCCAGTCCGGTACCGCCGACGGCGCGCGACCGGGCCCGGTCTACGCGATAAAAGCGTTCGAAGATGCGCGGCAGGTCGCTTGAAGGAATGCCGCTGCCCGTATCGGATACAACGATACTCACCTTGCCGCCGGCGGCCACGCCGGCAGTGACGCTGGCTTCCCCATCTTCGCGATTGAACTTGACGGCGTTGTCCAACAAATTCACCAGGGCCTGCTCCAGGCGAATCTTATGGCCCAGCACCTCCAGCCCTTCGGCGACTGAGCTGTGCAGAAATACGCCGCGCACGCGCGCTTCGGATTCCACGGTGCTGATGGCCATATCCACGGCCTCCTTGATGGAAATGCGCTCCGGCAGCGGTGCGGGCCGGCCGCTTTCCAGCTCGGAAAGAATCATCAAATCGGCGGCGATGTTGTTCAGGCGAATGGCGTGGGATTGAATGATCTCCACGAAGCGGCGGTTGTTATCGGTATCGGCCAGCGCCCCGCCCAGCAGCGTTTCCGCATAGCCGCGAATGGCCGTCAGGGGCGTGCGCAACTCATGCGACACATTGGCGACAAAATCTTTTCGCACGCGCTCCAGACGCTCAATATCGGTAATGTCGTGCAGGATGATGAGAACGCCGCGGCTGTTCGGCATGGCCAGCGGCGCTGCCTGCGCTTCGAACGTCTTCCCTTCCCCGGCCGATAACTGCACGCGGCGCTTCACCGGCTCGCCCGATGCAATCACCTGCGTGAGCAGGTTCACCAGTTCGGGGTCGCGCACCAGATCGAGTATGGGGGTGCCCGGAGCCACAGGCACACTCGCGCCCACCGCTTCCGCAAGCGATTCGTTACAGAAGATGACCTGAAGCCGGTTGTCGGCGGCCAGCACGCCTTCGCTCATGCTGGCCAGAATGGCTTCGCGGCGTCCGGATTCCATGCCAACGCGCTCCAACAGATCGCGGATGCGCAGGCCCATGCGATGCAGCGATTGATTCAGGATGCCGAGTTCATCTTCGGCATGCGGCATTTCGGAATCGGCCACATTGGCGTCCAGCAAGCGTTCGGTGAGTGCCTGCAGCGCGCGGATGCGCTTGGCCAGCAGAAGGGAAAAAATATACGCGATGCCCTGCGCCAGTACGCCGGCAAGAATGCATTCCAGAAGGCGGCGCAAAATAATATCGGTGCCGTTGTGCCACTCAGTTGGGCTGGTGGACAGGCGTACGGTCCAACCGGAGCGTTCGCCGCTGGTGACGGGAACCGCGGAACTCCAGGCGGTCCCCGGGGAGGAAAGGTTGGGCGCGGAATCTGCCATGGTACGCCCCGAAACATCGGTAACCTGCACGCGGGCGCCTGTCCATGCGGCAGAGGCCGTTACCCAGGAAGGCAGGGCGGGAAGTGGCAGCGCCGCCAGTTCTCCTGTTAGGGTGCGGGCCTGCGCTGCCAGCGCCCGCTCGGCGCTTTCCCGTTCGCGAACGGCAAGTGTACTGGAGCCCCACCAATCCAGGCCGAGGAGCGCGGTTGCAATCAGGAGAAATGCGATCCAGACGCGGTTGCGGAACAGACTGACTCGAATCACCTTGAAACACGACTATACCGTGATGGAGAGCTGCAGTACATGACAAGTGGGTGAATCGGGGGCCGAGCACGTAGACTGGTGAAAGCCATGGCCGAACCTCCCGCACCCAAGCCCCCCAAGCATGAGGCGGGTCAGAAGAACACCAGGGCGCGCAAGCCGCGGCACCGGCACGCGCCGGCCGAGGAACTGAATCCAAAAAACTTGCGCGACCCGCGTCTGTACTTGGATCGCGAATTGAGTCTGTTGGCTTTTCAGCGCCGCGTTTTGGAAGAGGCGGAAGATGCCTCGAACTCGCTGCTGGAACGCGTGAAATTTCTTTCCATTCTAAGTTCGAACCTGGATGAGTTCTTCATGGTGCGCGTGGCGGTGTTGAAACAGAAACTGTCGTCGGGATCGTTGGTGGCGGCAGAGGGCAAGGTGCCGCTGGCGGAACAACTGGACAAGATTCGCGCGGACGCGACGCACGTAATGGAGCGCGCCTATCGCTGTTTTCGTGAGCAATTGCTGCCTGCACTGGAGCAGAACGGGATCGAGCTGCTGCAATATTCGTCGTTGAGCCGGGCTGAGCGCTCATCCCTCGAAACCTATTTTCAGCACACCGTGTTTCCTGTGTTGACCCCGCTGGCGTTCGATCCGGGGCGGCCGTTCCCGCATATCTCAAACCTGAGTTTGAACATCGCCGTGGTGGTGCGCGATTCCGCGGGCGTAGACCATTTCGCGCGCGTGAAGGTGCCCGAAACGCTTCCGAAACTGCTGCCTGTCCCGAATGCGGCGCAGGAGCCGGACGCTGAAACGGAGCCGGGCTCTGAGCAGGAAAATGCAGAGCCGCCGCGCGCCCGGCAGGCCTTTGTATGGCTGGAACAGATCATCATGGCGAACCTGCCCAAGCTGTTTCCGGGCATGGAGATTGTGGAAGCGCATGGCTTCCATCTCACGCGCGATGCGGAGGTGGTGATCAAAGAGTTCGAAAGCGACGATCTGCTGGAGACCATCGAAGAAGCCGTTTGGCAGCGTCAGTTTCGCGCCGTGGTGCGCCTGCAGGTGAATCAATATATTCCCGCTCATATTCTGGACATCCTGGTGGAGAACCTGGAGATGGATCCGAAGGATGTATACCGCGCCGCCGGTCCTATCGATCTGAGCCGCCTGCGGCAACTGCAGCAACTGGACCGGCCCGATTTGAAAGATAAGCCGTTCGTGCCGTATACGCCGCCGGAGTTGCTGCCGAAAGCGGAAGACGACATCTTCACCGTGATGCGCCGGCAGGATCTGTTACTGCACCATCCGTTCGAATCGTTCCAGCCGGTGGTCGAGTTCCTGCGCAAGGCGGCTCGCGATCCGCAGGTGCTGGCTATCAAGATGACGCTCTATCGCGTGGGCCGCAACTCACCCGTGGTGGAAGCGCTGGTGGATGCGGTGGAAAACGGCAAAGAAGTAGCCGTGATGGTGGAGTTGAAAGCGCGCTTCGATGAAGAGAGCAACATTGAGTGGGCGCGCGCGCTGGAACGTGAAGGCGTGCATGTGGTGTACGGAATTTTGGGGCTGAAAGTACATTCGAAGGTGGCGCTGGTGGTGCGGCGCGAAGGCGATCTCATTCGAAGATACGTGCATTTGGGCACGGGCAATTACAACGTGGTCACGGCGCGCCTTTATACGGACGTCAGCTTTTTCACATCGAACGAAGAGATCGGCGCAGACGTAAGTGAACTGTTCAATTACCTGACCGGCTATTCTTCGCAAGCTGAGTTTCGCAAGCTGCTGGTTGCGCCAAGGGGTCTGCGCAACGATATGGCCGGCCTGATTCGCCGCGAGATCGACCACGCGAAGAATGGCCGCCAAGGGCACATGATCCTGAAGATGAACGCCCTCGAAGATACAGAGATGATCCGCCTGCTCTACGAAGCTTCGCAAGCCGGCGTGAAGGTGGAATTGTTGGTGCGCGGCATCTGCTGTCTGCGGCCGGGGCTTGCTGGAATCAGCGACAACATTACGGTGACCAGCATCATTGGCCGTTTCCTGGAACACAGCCGCATTTACTATTTCAACAACGCGGGCCAACCTCAGCTATACGCCGGCAGCGCCGATCTGATGCCCAGAAATCTGGACCACCGCGTGGAAATCATTTTCCCCATTATGGAAGCCAAGCTGGTGAAGCGCGTACGCGACGAAGTGCTCTTGCGTTATTTGTGCGATGGCAAAAACTGCCGGCTTATGCAAAGCGATGGGACCTACCGGCGGGAGCCGCGTGACGAAAGCAAGGGCTGCCCGGATTCCCAGCAGTATTTTCTGGACCAGCCTTCGGGCGCGCGCTCCAGCTAAGCCGGAACAGCGTCGTGCGCGTGCCGGACATCTTCACCCTTCACCAGGAAGATCACTTCTTCGGCGACATTGGTGGCGTGATCGGCAATGCGCTCCAGGTTCCTGGCAATCACAATCAGATCGATCGCGCGCGGGATGATCTCCGGATTCGCCTGCATGTCTTTGATCAATTGCTCGGTAATTTCATTGCGCTGATTGTCCACCGCATCGTCTGAAAGCAGGATCTTCTCCGCCATGTCGACATCGCGTTTGATGAACGAATCCAGACTTTCCAGAACCATCGATTCCACCAGTTGCGCCAGAACGGCGAAGCGGTCCAACGCCGGCAGTGACTTTTGGTGCATGAGGGAAAGCGAACGCTCCACGATGCCCACCGCAAGATCGCCCATGCGCTCCAGATCGGCATTGATCTTGATCGCGGCGGTGGCCATTCTCACATCGCGCGCGACAGGCTGCGTGAGCGCGATCATGCTGGTCACCAGATCGTCAATCTGAATTTCCATTTGATCCACGCGGGCTTCGTCGCGGATCACCTGATGAGCCAGAATCTGATTCTTGTCGATCAACGACAAGGCACTGCGATGGACGGAAGAAGCCACCAGCGCGCCCATATCCAGCAGCTGCTGATTTAACTGTTCCAGGTCCGATTCGAGACGGCGCATAGTTTTCCAGGTTTCCTGTTTAACCGAATCTACCGGTGATGTAGTCTTCGGTCTCTTTCTTATCCGGATTCTTGAAGATGATATCGGTCTTGGCGAACTCGATCAATTTACCCAGCAGGAAGAAGCCGGTGGTATCGGCAACGCGCGCGGCCTGTTGCATGTTGTGCGTGACGATGACGATGGTGGTCTGGTCTTTGATGGAGATAAGCAGGTCTTCAATCTTCGCGGTGGCGATGGGATCGAGCGCGGAGCAGGGTTCGTCGAGCAGAAGAACCTCGGGGTCGACGGCAAGCGCGCGGGCGATGCAAAGGCGCTGCTGCTGGCCTCCGGAAAGGGCATAAGCGGACTTCTGAAGCTTATCTTTCACCTCTTCCCAGAGCGCCGCGCGGCGAAGGCTCTTCTCTACAATCTCGTTCAGGTTGCCCTTGATGCCGTTCACGCGCGGGCCGTAGGCGATGTTGTCGAAAATGGATTTCGGGAACGGGTTGGGCCGTTGGAAAACCATGCCCACCCGGCGGCGCAGATTGGTGACGTCGAGTTCGCGGATGTCCTGGTTATCCAGAAGGATCTGGCCTTCCCAGCGGGCGGTCTTGACTGTATCGTTAATGCGATTGAGAGTGCGCAGGAAGGTGGATTTACCGCATCCGGAAGGCCCAATCAGAGCTGTGATGCGATTGGTCTCCACCTGCAGGTTGATGTCTTTCAGTGCTTGGAACGTGCCGTAAAAGAAGTTCATCCCTTCGGCTTTGAGTTTCGGAGGAGCGACGGCGGCTACAGGAGCAGCCATGCTGGGAGCCGCAACGGATGGGACGGGACTTTGGGTTTGTGACAAGGTGGATTCAGGTATGGTGGCCATAAGTAACTACCGGGAAGCGGTGCCGCGGGCGAGGATCATTCGCGCGGCAATGTTAGAGAATAGAACCATGGTAAGAAGCACCAACCCCGCGGCCCAGGCTTGCCGGTGCCAATCGTCGTAAGGGGCAATTGCATGGTTGTAAATCATTACAGGCAGCGAGGCGGTGGGTTCGTTGAAGCCGTTGCTCCAAAACTGGTTACTGAGAGCCGTGAACAACAGCGGCGCAGTTTCGCCCGCAATACGCGCCACTCCTAAAATTATACCCGTCAGGACGCCGGAGAGAGAAGCCGGCACCACCACCGATGCCACGGTTTTCCATTTGCTGGCGCCCAGTGCCAATGCGCCTTCGCGCAAGCTGTTAGGCACGGCGCGCAGGAACTGTTCGGTGGAGCGCACCGTAATGGGGATCAGCATGAGCGCCAGCGCGAAGCCGCCTGCCCAGGCGGAAAAATGGTGCATGGGCACCACCACTACGGTCCATGCGAAGATTCCGATGACGATGGAGGGTACACCGTTGAGCAGGTCCGCCATGTAGCGGATGAGATAGGGGAACGTCTTGCCGCCGAACTCGGAAAGGTACACGCCGCCGAGGAAGCCGATGGGGACACCGATGGCTGTCGCGATGAAAATCATCTTAGCGCTGCCGACGATGGCATTGGCCATGCCGCCGCCGTTTTCACCGGGAGGCAGCGGAAGCTTCGTGAAGAAATCCCAATCGAGAGCTTTGCCCCCGTTATAGACCAGGTAGCCCAGAATCAGAAACAGGATGGAGACGGTGAAAAAAGTACAAAATCCTGTAAGACTGAGCATTACGTTGTTCAGGGCGTAACGCCGCTTGGTACGCGCGTCCATCTTCATGAGAGAGCGGACCCTTTCTTAGTGGTGGCAATGATCAAAACCCGCGCCATTCCGTTAATCACGATGGTAAGCAGAAACAGCACCAGACCCAGGTAAATGAGCGAACCGAGATAAACCTCCCCGGAGGCTTCGGCGAACTCATTCGCAATGGCGGCAGCTATGGTGGTGCCGGGCGCAAAGAGCGACGCGCTGATGGCTGGGGTGTTGCCGATCACCATGGTGACGGCCATGGTTTCCCCCAGCGCTCGGGCAAGACCCAGAAAGATAGAGCCGATGATGCCCAGACGGGCAAACGGAACCACTGCCTGCCAGGTGGACTCCCACTTCGTTGCGCCTAAGGCAAGCGCGGCCTCACGCTGATCGTTCGGCACGTCCATCAAGGCTTCGCGCGAAAGAGAAATAATGAACGGAAACGTCATTACGGCAAGAATGCAGCCTGCCGCCAGATAACCCACCCCGTACATGGGGCCTTGAAAGAACGGAAGAAAGCCGAGCGTGGATTTCAGGAACGGCTCACCGTAATTGCGCAGGAGCGGTATCAGCGTAAAGATGGCGAGCAAACCATAAATCACGCTGGGGACCGCAGCCAGCAATTCCACCAGAAACGAGGCGATGTTCGAGAGCCGGCGCGGCGCCATTTCGGAAAGAAAAATAGCCGCGCCGACGCCCAGCGGCACGGCAATCAATAAAGCTAGAAACGAAGTGAGCAAGGTGCCGTAAATGAAGGGCAGCGCACCGAACTTTTCGCCCGTGGGGTCCCAAACCGAACTGGCAAAGAAGCCGAATCCGAACTTCGCTCTGGCCGGAGCGGACTTCATGTACAACTGCCAGACCAGCAGGACGGTCACCAGAAGAATGGTGGAGGCGAACGTCAGGGTGATCGCAAATGCAACTTCATCGCCCCCAATCAGGCGGCGGGCAAAGGATTTGCTTTGCCCAACGGGCGGAGCGGCGATAACGGAACTGGCCATAGCGTAGTTGCGGATTCGGTTCCTACTCTACTTGATCATTGCGATAGCTTTGGTTTCCTTGGCGACTACCGCCTTCGGGAGCGGCGCATAATCCAGTGCGGACGTGCTGCTCTGTCCGGTGGTCAGCATCCAGGTCAGGAAATCGGTGACGGCCTTTTTCTTGGCTGCATCTTCAAACTTGCTCGGAATCAGGAGCCAGGTGAAAGTGGAGATCGGATAGGACGCGGCACCCGGGGCGTTGGTGATGGAAACGCGGAAATCTTCCGGCATATCCTTGGCGGCGCCAGCTGCTGCCGCAGTAACACTTGCCAGGTCGGCTTTGACAAATTTGCCCGCTGCATTCTTCACCGATCCATAGCCCATGTTCTGCTGCTTGGCGTAAATCAATTCCACGTAGCCGATGGAAAAAGGCGTCTGCTTCACAAGACCGCTCACGCCCTCGTTACCTTTGCCACGCAGCCCGGTGGGCCAATTGACGGCGGTATCGGCGCCGATCTTCGACTTCCAATCTGCGCTCACCTTCGAAAGATAATCGGTAAATACAAAGCTGGTGCCGCTGCCGTCGGAACGGACGATCACCACGATCGGCTGATCGGGAAGCTTCACGCCGGGGTTGGCGCCGGCAATGGCCGCGTCGTTCCACTTCTTGATATTGCCCATGAAAATTCCGGCAAGCGCGTCGCCGGTGAATTTCAGATCTTTGGTAACGCCTTCCACGTTATAGACGGGAACAACAGCGCCCATCACGGTGGGGAAGTGCAACGGCTTCACTTTCATGTCACCGATCTGCTTATCGGTCATCGGCTTGTCGGACGCGCCGAAATCTACCGTGCCCTCTGTCAACTGCTTGATGCCACCGCCAGAACCGATGGACTGATAGTTGATTTGAACGCCACTCTTTTCCTTGTACTGCTGAAACCACTTCGAATAAATCGGGAAAGGAAAGGTGGCTCCCGCGGCGGTGATGGTGGGCGCGGCGACGGCGCTTGAAATTGCTCCCAGAGCAATTGCCGCAACCGGCAACACACACATTTTGACGTTGAACATAACAGATCTCCTTGATCTCACTTTTGGCTTACAGTTTCTCATTTCAACATTACAGGACAGTGACGGCCCGCTTTAGAACTTGAACAGGAACTGCCCCTGATAGCGATACGTAGTGTTGGCGCCGCGCTGCAGGGGAAGGTACAGGAATCGGGCCGGATCGTTACGGCTGATCTCGTCCTGAATATAGAATCGGTTTTCCCAGCTAAGGAAACGGTTGATGCCGAAATCCACTCGAATGGCGTGGGTCTTGATATTCACGCCGACGCCGGTGCCCACGTCGTCATCGCTAAACTGGCTGATCAGAGCGTTAGCCTCCTTGTAGTGGTAGCGGTAGCCCACCTGCACATCGCCCAGCTTCTTTGCCTCGCCCAAACTCAGGCCGGCGAAATAGGCATTGCTCAGAAAATCGGCGCTGGTGTTGTGCGTGCCTTGCAGCCAGAACTGGAACGGCAGGTTCCGCGCGCCATACTTCCAGCCGCCGTAATTTAGCTGGTAGGAGCCGCGAATAATCTGGAAGCCCTTGGCCGTATAGATCGGCCCGCCGGCGGTGGTGGTGCCATTGCCGGGCTGCGGCAGGTTACCGGTGAGCGTGATCCCCGTAGCCGGGAATTCCACCAGCGGCGCGCCGACGGCAGTTGAGGCAAACGCGATTTGATTCGGATTGCGGAACGCCAGGAAGTTTCCGGTCACCACCTGATTCCAGCGCGGATTGAAGACGGAGCGAACCACCACGCCCTGATCGAACATGGCCGAGGACGGAACGCGTTTGCCCTGCGCATATCCGGCCGCGATATACGGCGAACCGGCGGGCACGATTTGCACATTAGGATTCGACAGAATATATTGGCCGGCCTTCAATTCCACGAAATTGCCGTGGCTGGTAAACAGGCGCGCAATCTGGTGGAAGCCGTTGAACCTTACGTCATCGTCGAAGACGAACTGCGAACCTTCGCCGCCGCGCTTCTTATCCAGATCGGGGTCGCTGACTTCGGTGAAGACCTCCGGCCCGCGTCCGCCGCGGAAGGAGAGATATTTCGTAGGGTTGAAATCCACCCAGGCTTCTCCTAATGAAATGGGCGCGCGCACGCTGAAGCCGGCGAAATCGGCATCCTGCGTCAGCGGGTTATTCAAGGGTTCAGTAGCGACCTGTACGTGAATTTTGGCAAGGGGCCGTTCACTGCCTTCCTTCATGAACAAATCTTTGTCGATATTGAAGCGGAGCCGGTAGCGGCCGCGCGCATTCTGCGCCGGACCTGCCACACCGTTCGCCGAGCGGGCGATCGAATCGGCGCGCAAGCGGAAATCGCCGCTGAACGCAATGCCGCCCAGCAGCGACGAAAGCTTAGCCAGCTGCTCCGAGACAACATTGCCGGCCGGCTTGGGGGTTTGCAACAAAGCGAGGCTATTGAGGACGGGCGAGGCCGGTGCGGGAATCGCCGGGGATATGGGGGCAAGGCTGGCCACCTCTCCCAGGCTGCGGGCTCGCGCCGCGTTCGTGCCGTCGGGAACATTCGAGTTCGCCGCGGCGATGCGAACCAGAGATTCAATCATCGCCTTCTGATCGTTCAAAGCCGCGCGAAGCGCTTCCAACTGTTGCTGCTGGCTTGCTAGCTGGGCTTTTAATTGCTCCAGTTCGCTGCGCCCCGAAGGCGCGATTTTACCGGCTTCACCGGCATCTGCGCCGGCAAAGCTGGGTGTCGCAAGCAGACCGGCTACTGTAAGACAAACCACAATTAGGCTTTTGTGTTTCACGCTTTCCTCAAAGATGACGAATCTCTTGAAGATAGCCTCTACAAATTACAGCAGTATGACCGAAGGTAAGAATTCGGGTCGAATTCAATTAGCCTGCCCGTTCACGTTCGAACGGCGCTTTCGGCAATCACGCGGGAATGGCTGTGGCGCACATCGATTCCGTTCACCAGGAAGAGAACATCTTCGGCGACGTTGGTGGCGTGATCGGCAATGCGTTCCAGGTTATGCGCGATGAACATCAGATCCACCGACGGATGTACGGCGCTGGGGTCGCCCTCCATAAAAGAGATGAGCTCGGCATAGACGGCATGCTTCAGATCGTCCACCTCATCGTCGGCGGCCAGAACGCCGTGCGCCATGTCGGGGTCGCGCTTCACGAACGCATCCAGGCTCTTGTGCACCATCGATTCCACCAGGCGCGACATATGCGGAACATCGATCAGCGGCTTCACCTGCGGCTGCCGGTTTAACGATACGGCGCGCTGCACGATATTCACCGCAAGGTCGCCCATGCGTTCTAAATCGCTATTGATCTTAATGGCGGCGGTAATGAAACGCAGATCGCGCGCAACGGGTTGGTGAAGAGCAAGAATGCGTGTCGCCTGCTCATCGATCTCAATTTCCATTTCATTGATGCGCCGCTCATTTTCCCAAACTTGCTGGCTCAGCGCGGCGTCGCGATCGATAAGCGCCCTGATGCTGCGATGGATGGCGAACTCCACCATGCCGCCCATGGCCAGAAGACGCTGCTGCAATTCATCCAACTCAGCGACAAATGGCCTCCTGGTCATGATGATTGCGATTGTAGCGCGCTAATCGTTTGATCGTACAATTCGGAGGTGCGTCTTGACCGTGTATTCCGGATAGTTAACATTCTGCTTGGCATGCTGACCATTGGCCTCTTAGCAGCCGGTTACTGGTTATTCTGGCGGCCGCTGCCGGACACCTCCGGAGAGATAGACGCTCCCGTGGACAGCGAAGTTACCGTTGAGAGAGATAGTTTGGGCGTCCCTTCCATTCGCGCCGCCAATGAACAGGACCTGCTCTTCACTCAGGGATACGTCACCGCGGGCGAACGCATGTGGCAGATGGATGGACTGCGCCGCTTCGCCGCGGGCGACCTTGCGGAGATAATCGGACCCGCGGGTCTGGAACTCGATCGCGAAAGCCGCAAGCTGCGGATGCGGCACATCGCCGAGCAAGTCTATACGGAACTCGATTCCAGCGATCGCGCGCAATTCGCCGCCTACACGCGCGGCGTGAATCACTATCTGGAAACTCACCGCGGGCGTTACTCTTTCGAATTTGCCGTGCTGGGTTACGACCCGCGTCCGTGGAGCGTGGTCGATTCCATTCTGGTGGGTCTCTACATGTACCGCAACCTGACCACCAGCTATCCGGAAAAGCTGGTGAAGCGCAATCTGGCCAAGGGCGCTGACCCGGCGAAGATCGATTTTCTTTTCCCTTTGCGCGCGGGCACCGAAACGCTTCCCGCTGGCGACGTGCAGCCCGGGTCGAACGCCTGGGCTATATCGGGCGCGCACACCATCTCCGGCAAGCCGCTGCTGGCGAATGACATGCACCTGGAATTTTCCATGCCGGGCATTTGGTTCATGGCGGGCCTGACGGCGCCCGGGCTGCATGTGGCAGGTGTCGCGCTGCCGGGCGTGCCTGGAATTATCGTTGGGCACAATGAGCAGATCGCCTGGGGCGTGACGAACCTGCACTTCGATGTTCAGGAACTCTATTCGGAAACTCTGGACAGCGCAACCGGCCGCTACCTTTATCAGGGCAAGCAGGAGCAGGCGGTGCTGGAGCGTGAAGTGATCCGCGTGAAAGGCGGAGCGCCTGTGGAATACCGCCACTGGATCACCCGGCACGGCCCGCTTGTGGTTGACGATGCCGCCGAACACCTGTCGCTTAAGTGGACGGCCGCGCAAAAGGGCAATTTCCAGTTTCCTTTTGTCGAAATCAACCGCGCTAAAAATTGGACCGAGTTCACCGCTGCGTTGACGCGCTTCCCAGGGCCCGGGCAGAACTTCGTCTTCGCGGACCGCGCCGGCAACATCGGTTATCATGCGGCGGGCAAGCTCCCCGTCAGGCGGAATTTTCACGGCGATGTGCCTGTAAACGGGGCCTCCGGCGAATTCGAATGGGATGGCTACATTCCGTTCGATCAGTTGCCCGCGGCCTACAATCCCCCCGAAGGATACATCGTCACCGCGAACCAGAATCCCTTCCGCGCCGACTTCGCTTATACGGTGACCGGCACCTTCGCCGCGCCTTTTCGGTCCAACCAGATTCGCGCGATGCTGAAGGCCAAGACCAAGGTGGGCCCGGAAGACTCTCTGCGCATCCAGAAGGACGTCTATTCCGACTTCACGCATCGCTTCGCCCAGCATATGGTGGCCGCGGCGGATACGAAGAAGGCCACTAATCCAACCTTGGCGGCGGTAATCCCCATACTACGCGGTTGGAACGGACAGATGGATAAAGATGGTGCGGCGCCGTTTATTGCCACGCTTGCTTTCCAACATTTCCGGCGTGCGATGGCGAACGTGGCATCGCCGGGAAACGGCGCCATGTATGAGACGCAGATGTCGTCGGCCACCGTGGCGCGTCTGTTGCGCGAGCGGCCCGCCGGCTGGTTCGCCGATTACGATGACGCCTTGCTGAAGGCTCTTACCGATGGCGTGGAAGAAGGCCGCCGCATGCAAGGCAGTGCCATCGATAAGTGGTTCTACGGGCGCTATCTGCAGCTTGCGGTGAATCATCCAGTGGGGCATCAACTGCCGTTTGTGGCTCAGTATTTCGATGTCGGACCGGTCGCCATGTCCGGCGGTTCCACCACCGTGAAACAAACCACCGCCAGGCTCGGGCCTTCCGAGCGCTTCAATGCCGACCTGGGAAATTGGGATAATTCGCTCCTCAATATCCCAATTGGGCAATCCGGCCATGTGCTCTCGCGGCACTATAAAGATGAGTGGAACGCTTACTATTCGGGCACCAGCTTTCCCATGAAGTTCGATAAGCCTGAAGTGAAAAGCCGGCTCATTCTGAAGAAGAAGTAAGCGCCGCCTGAGTTGGCGGCATAAAGTTTTTCGCCAACTCTGCCGAACACTCCCGCAGCATGGGTCCATTCGGCGCTTTGGCGCGTAAGTACAAGTTCGCGGGGTTTTGTTTGCTCCTGGCGATGGCGGCGCTCGCGTTTACGTGGGGCGCGAAGAAGCGGCCACTAAACCATGCGCGTGTGAATAGTGTCAGACGGCCTGTGACTCGACTGCGGCCGGAGCGCGCCATCTATCCCTATTCCGTCATCCCGGGAGGCGTGCTTTCGAACGCGGAGTTGGGCCGGGCAGTTGCGCGGGACCGAGTGGCCGCGGATCACTATCAGGATTTTTCGGTGCAGCGCGCAAGACTGGAAGTTGTAGCCAGGCCACGGCTTGTATTCGTCTCCTATCGCGTGGCGGATCGGGTGTACTGGACGCGCAAACGCGTGTTATTGAAAGCTGGCGAGACCATACTAAGTGACGGTGCCCATCAGGCACGCACTCGTTGCGGAAACCGGATCGCAGACACGCCTCAGGCCCCCACCCAGAGCCCGGAACCGGACCAGTCTACTCTGGATACTGCCGTTTCCCTAATCAGCCGGGCCGAAGGGAACACCGGACTGAGCCACGCAGCGGAAATGCCTTACCAACCCGTTGCTGTTTCTGCCGTCACTCCCGATAAGTACCTCGCCACCTTCGGACCCGCTTCGGTCTCCGGCGAAAATGCAGGTGGTACCGCGAGTGTGGGCGGTGCCGGTGGTGGCAGCTTCGGTGGCGGCGGGCATTCATCAGGTTCGGCTCCCGGCGGCGCAAGCGGCGGTAGCAGTAGCACCGCGGCTACATCGGAGTTACCCCCAGGCAATTCGCGACCGGTCGCAAGCCCAGTGCCGCCCGTCGCAACCGATCAAACCAGAGTGCCGGTTCCCGGGCTCTTCACGCCTCCTGTTCCCGCGCCGCGCACCGGGCAGCCCGCCGCTTCTCTGCCTGCACCGCCTCAAGTAGCCGTGTATGTGCCAGCGGCCACCGTGCTGCCACCTCCCAGTACTCGCATGGACACCTTGCCGATGGGTCCAGCGCCCAGTTTTCCTATGCCCCAGACATCGCCGTCTGACCTTGCGCCGCCGCCACTAGCGTCTCTTGAAAACGCAACGCATCTGGACATTGGCGATTTCGTGACCCTCATCCCGGGCGCGCCCAAAGTGGATACCGGCCGCGTGGAAACAGACAGTCGCGATGCCTCCCATGTCCAGGTTCCGGAGCCAGGTACCTGGCTCGAAGGCTTGTTGGGCACAGGGGTCCTGGTCGCGTTTCTAACCCTGCGCCGCTGGGGCCGTAACGCGGCCTGAGTCAATCCATCCCAGTTTGCGTGGCCTGCATCAAAAGGAATAGACTACTCGTTTAGATTCCGTAGGAGACAGGATTCGTCATGCCCGAACAAAAACCAGATCTTAGCCGTCGCGACGCACTGAAAATTGCGGGTGCAGGCGCAGCCGCCGTTGCGGGAACCAGCAAGTTGGTGGAAGGCGCGCCTTGGATACAGAAGGTGAAAGCCGCGAACGATACCGTCCAGTACGGCATCATCGGCGTGGGCAGCCGCGGTTGGTACCACACCAAGCATCTGAAAAATATCGATACCGGACGCTGCACCGCGCTTTGCGACGTAGACCAGGCCCATTTGGACCGTGCCGCCGAAACCATCGGCACCAATCCGGCGAAGTTCAAGGATTATCGTGAATTGCTGGACCGCAAGGATGTCGACGCAGTCCTGATTGCCACCCCACTCTTCCTCCATTTTCCCATGACGCGGGATTCGCTTATGGCCGGCAAGCACACCTTTTGCGAAAAGAGCATGGTGTTCAAAGCCGAAGAAGTTCACGCCCTGCGAGCCTTGGCGAAGGACCGCTCGAAGCAGATTCTTCAGGTTGGGCTCCAGCGCCGTTACAGCCGCTTTTATCAGGCTGTTAAAGACATGGTCGATAAGGGTGTTCTGGGCGAGGTCACCCACATGCATGCCCAGTGGCATCGCAACCCCGGCTGGAAAATGTCCCCCTATAAAGATCCGGCCGAACAGAAGTTAAAGAACTGGCGCCTGTATAAAGACTATTCCGCCGGCATGGCCGGTGAGCTTGCGTCGCATCAGTTGGACGTGGCGGATTGGATGTTCGGCTCCGCGCCGGAATCCGTAATCGGCGTAGGCGATCACAGCTTCATGTTCGACGGCCGGGACATCATGGATAACATCCAGATGATCTATAAGTATCCCGCTCGCGCGGACGGACGGGGATCGAAGAAACTAACCTGCAGTTACATCTCGACTAACTCGCACTTACCCTATTTCAATTCCACTCGAACCGAATTCGGCGAACTCATCATGGGCACCGCCGGCTCCGTCGAAATTACCGTCGGCGACGATAACAACCCCGCGCTGGCAACATGGTTTCGTGAACCCACTCCGCCGCCCACTGTCACCAAAGCCGGCGCGGTGAAAGAGGCTCATGTAGCCGGCGCCACCATGGTTGCCGCCGGGTCTCAGAAAGGCGTGCCCATCCTGCTGGAAAAAGATGCGAACCACCCGAATGACAGCTTCCTCACCAGCGAAATGAAGTATGCCCGCCGCTACCTTTATGCCAAGGGCGTGCTGGTTCCCGAGGAAGGCCGCAACCCCGTGGATATTCAGTTCGACAAGTTCTTTGAGTGTGTCAAGACCGGCGCCAGACCCGCGGCCGATGTCGAAGTGGGCCTGGCAGATTCCACCGGCGTGATTCTCTCGAACATGGCCATGGAGCAGGACCGCAAAATCTATTTCAGCGAGATGGACAAGTTGGGTAAGACGGCCGAGACAAAATCGGCCGGCAAGAAAGCATAACTTACTAAAAGCAAGCGGCGCGCTACTGGTGCGTGTGACAATTTTTACATGTCGCACACCATTTTTGCCCCACACGGCATGTGCATGATGTGGAACCAGACGTTGATCTGGCTTCACGTCATCACAGACGCCCTGGTGGCAATGTCTTACTACTCCATCCCTGCCGCTTTATTCCTTGTAGTGAAGAAAAAGCCGCAGGCTATTCCGTTCCGGCCGTTGATAGTGCTCTTCGGCTTATTCATCGCGTTTTGTGGCGCGGGCCATCTGATGGACATCGTCTCAATCTGGACGCCTATCTATTGGGTGAAGGGGTTTTGGAATGTAGGAACAGCCATTACCAGCGTGGTGACGGCATTCGTGTTGATCCCGAAGGTGGCGGATTTCATTCAGATCCCGGAAGCCACCGCCCGGCTGGAGCGCGAGAAAAAGCTGTTTGAAGAAAAGCACGGGCTGCTGCAATCCGTGCTGGATTCCGTTTCGGAGGGCATCTTACTTACCGGCCACGATGGTAAGCCGCTCGCGTATAACTCCGCGGCTCTTCACCTTCTTGGCGCCACGCTCGCCCCGGAGTGGGAAGGGCACACGCGGGAAGATCATCAGGTGCTGGAGCGCAAAGACGGTTCTGTAATTGAGCGCTTCACCAAACCGCTTGTGGGCATCGGGCAACTTTACGTCTTGCGTGATGTAACGGAAGAGCGGCGCGCAAACGCCGCCCTGCTGGACCTGCAACACATCATCGCCACCATGCGCCAGGGGTTTGCCACCGTCTCGCATGACGGCGCCAGGATCGAATCGGCCAATGCCACAATGGCCGCGCTACACGGATATTCCATTGAAGAACTGATCGGCTTGCCGGCGGCGCGCCTGCAGACCAGCACGGAGCCGGAATCGGAAGCAGGGCTGACCGAAGTTCTCGAAGTCGCCGATCGCGACGGCTTCGGTGAGAAGGAAGTTCGTTCCCTTCGCAAAGATGGCTCTACATTCTATTCCTGGCTGCGCGTAAACTGCCACAACTCCGGTAACCGCAAATTCTTCTCGTTCCTGCAGACCGACATTACCGATCAAAAATTGATGCAGGCCGAAGCAGCGGCCTTCCAAGCCAAACTGCTGCAAGCGCAAAAGTTAGAGAGCCTGGGCGTTCTGGCCGGAGGCGTCGCGCACGATTTCAACAATCTCCTTACCGGCATTCTGGGCAATGCCAGCCTGGCGCTCGATTCCGTGGGTCCCTTCAGCCCGGTCAGGCCCTTGCTTCAGCAAGCTGTGAAAGCAGCCGAGCGCGCCGCCGATCTCACGCGCCAACTTCTGGCCTATTCCGGCAAAGGCCGCTTCATTGTGGAGCCCCTGAGCCTTTCCGCCCTGGCCGAGGAAACGCGGCAGCTGGTAAATCTTTCCGTTCCGAAATCCGTTCAGCTGAAGATGAACCTGACGAAAGATCTGCCGCTGGTGGAAGCCGATTCCGCCCAGTTGCAGCAGTTGCTGATGAACCTGGTCATCAATGGCGCGGAGGCCATGGGCGACGAAGCCGGAACCGTGCAAGTCACCACAGGCACGCAGCAATTGGAAGAAAGCGACATCGCGGCCGGGTTCGCATCCGACCAGCTGAAGCCCGGTCTCTATGTGTTCGTGGAAGTTCAGGATACCGGCTGCGGAATGAGCGAGGATACAAAGCGGCAGATCTTCGATCCCTTCTTCACCACCAAGTTCACGGGCCGCGGCCTGGGTCTTGCGGCCGCGCTGGGCATCGTGCGCGGGCACGGTGGCACCATCAAGGTATACAGCGTGCTCAACATGGGTAGCACGTTTAAAGTGTTCCTTCCCGTATCGAAAGATCAAAGCAGCCTCAATGCGGGAACCGCCGCCGGCCAGGGCTTAGAGGGCAAAGGCACCGTGCTGGTGGTGGACGACGAAGAAATGGTTCGCAGCACAGCCAGGCTCACCCTTACCCATTTCGGCTATGAAGTGGAACTGGCGGAAAACGGCCACCGCGGCGTGGAGCGGTTCAAGGAATCGCCGGAAATTTTCTCCGCGGTGCTGCTGGATCTCACCATGCCGGTGATGGGCGGCGAAGAAGCGCTGCGCCGCATCCAAAGCGTCAGGCCCGACGTGCCCGTGGTGCTGACCAGCGGCTTCAATGAGCAGGAAGCGGTACGGCGGTTCGCGGGCAAGCGCCTGGCCGGATTTTTACAGAAGCCCTTCACGGCGCACCAGTTGGCTCAGGCCATCCGCAGCGCCGTCGGCGCGCACGAATCCGCTTAGTGTTTTTGAATGCGGCCGGATTCGCTCAACCGGTCGCGGAACATGGCGGTGTAACTCTTCACTTCGCTGCTCTGTTGCAACTGTTCCAGCGTAAACTTCATCTTCAGGCTCCAGTTACGGTACTGCGCCGTGGTGCCGGGCAGGTTCTGCTGCGCGCGCTCCTTCGACAAATCCTCCTGGTTGATCACCAGCAGCATGGAAGGCGTCGATGCCAGGAACCCCGCAATGGCATTATGCAGTTCGCCGGTCAACTCGGGAATCTGTTCCGCATCGCGCGGCACATACGCGGGCAGCAACGCCGATTCCCACAGCACGTTCAGCATCTTCTGCTTCTCCCGAATGCGGTCCGCCCTTTGCGAGTGGTACCCCGCCTCATCCAGCACTCCGGCGCGGCGGCGGCTCTCGATATCCTCGAACATCCAGAAGCCGGCCAGCGTGGGCAAATCGTGAGTGGTCGACGATACCAGAGCCTGTCGCGGATACTCACTCGCTCTCTTGTACTCGCCGTTTTCCCCACGTTCAAAGTAGAACAGGCGATAACTCAGAATCCCGAAACGCGCCAGCGTCTCGCGCGTCTCCGGCTCCACGGTGCCCAGATCTTCACCCACCACCAGCACGCGATTCCGCACGCTCTCCAGCGCCAGTATGCGGATCAAGTCGCGCGAAAAATCGCGCACATAGGCGCCTTCCGCCGCCGTCGCTTCACCCGGTATCCAGAACAGCCGGAAGAAGCGCATCACATGATCGATGCGCAGCGCTCCACCATGCCTGCAAGTCTTACGGATGGATTCGGCGAACAGCCGGTAGCCGGTAGCCCTGTGGTGATTTTTGTTAGGCGGCGGGAAAGCCCAATCCTGACCGGCGGGTGAGAAATCGTCAGGTGGCGATCCCACGCGGCAGCCACTTACATAGAAAGGGCGATGCGCCCATAAGTCACTACCGCAACGGTCAGTCGCCAGCGCCAGGTCATGATAGAGCCCGATCGCCATGCCTGCTTCCTCGGTTGCGAACTTTTGCGCTTCGGTCAACTGGCGGCTGATCAGCCACTGAACATAACTGTAAAACTCAATATCGCTTGCGTGTTCCTTCTGGAACAACTTAGTCTCCGAACTCTCGGGATCGGTATAGCCCTGCGGCCAATCCGGCCAGACCCATAGGTCGGCGTTGTCCGCATGCAGCTTCTCATCGAGCGCGCTGTAAGTGGCGAAACGCAGCAGCAGGTCGCCCTCTGCTTTCAGGAACCGGTCGAATTCCGCGCGCTGACCCTGCTTTTCGAAACGCGCGAACATAAGCCGCAGGCAGCGTAGTTTCAGAGCGTGCACGCGTTCGTACTCCACGTGCGTGGTCTCGCGCAACTCACGAATTTCACCCTGCGTTTCGGCGGTGCGAAACAAATCCGCCGCGCCCGCGAAATCGTCGAGCGCTTCCAGATCCAGATAGATAAAGTTCTGATAAAAAATGCTGTTCGGAAGATACGGACTCGCGTTATACGGCTGCCGGTTGTGAATGGCATGCAGCGGGTTCAGCGCAATGAAGCTCACGCCCAATTCATTGGCGGCCCACACGGAAAGCTCGCGCAGATCGCGAAAATCGCCACACCCCCAGTTACGCGCCGAACGCACGCCATAAAGCGTGACCGCAAAGCCCGCCGCGCGGCCACCCTCTTCCAAAAATGGCGGCAAGTAAGCGCGGTCCGGCGTCACAATCAACTGGCATGTTGACGTTTGTCCACCGGAACTGACCGTCAATTCGTGATAGCCCAGCGGCAGACCTTCGGGCAATTGAATTTCGCCATGGGCATCGCGCTGCGCGGTCCAACAGCTAGTCTCCCCGTCTTCCCGTTTCAGCTTCGCCTCGAACTTCCCGTCCCCTCCATGCACTGGTAGCCGGACAGGTTGCTGATTCACGCTAGCCACGCGGCACCGCTCAATCAGGTCGCTCGCGCTGGTCTCATTTCCGGTGCGCAGAGCTCCTTCAATGCCCGCTTGCGAACCGGCATCCATCCCAAGTGCTTCCACAATCGTGCGCTTGGTTTCCGTGGACGCCACATGACGATTTCCAAAAATGTCCCAAAACTCAGGTTCGATGCCGCACTGCTGCGCCGCATGGTTCAGGGCGTCTTCATAAGAGTGAAATGTCATGTATACGGGCGTGATGCGTAACTCAAGTCTAGCAACGGGTTTGTGCGAGAATCGGGGTATGAAAACACCTTTGGCCAGCGGTCCGGCGGAGTTATTTGCGCGTATCGATAACGCCGCTGTAGAGCACGCCGCCGCGGCTGAAGGCATCGTCACCACGCGGCTGGATCAAGCCATCAATTGGGCTCGCAAAAATTCTATCTGGCCCATGTCGTTTGGCCTTGCCTGCTGCGCCATTGAGATGATGTCCATGAGTTCGTCGCGCTTCGATATCGCACGCTTCGGCGCCGAAGTGTTTCGCGGCTCTCCCCGCCAGAGCGACCTCATGATCATCGCCGGCCGCGTGTCGAACAAAATGGCGCCGGTCATTCGGACGCTCTACGAACAGATGCCGGAACCGAAGTGGGTCATCTCGATGGGTGCTTGCGCCACTTCTACGGGTGTCTTCAATAACTACGCCTTGATTCCCGTGAACCAGGTGGTGCCGGTGGACGTATACGTTCCCGGTTGCCCGCCGCGCCCCGAACAGTTAATTCACGCGCTGCTGATGCTGCAGGACAAAATCCAGGCGGAAACCGGAACCCTGAAGCAAGTGCTTCGGCTCTCGTAGCTCATGCATAAGAAAATTTCGAGCGCGGCAACCGTTCTCACGCTGCTTCTCTGCGCCCTGCCCCAGCCGGCGCCGGCTCAGCGCAACCTCTCCGGCACGCCGCAGATTTCGCTCGCGCTCGATCGTCTGACCGTGCTCGGCAGCGTGCTGATGATTGCCGCTCATCCCGACGATGAGAATACAGCGGCTCTCGCTTATTGGGCGCGCGGCCGCAAGCTACAGACCGCGTACCTTTCCGCCACGCGCGGCGAGGGTGGCCAGAATCTGATCGGCTCTGAGCAGGGCGATATGCTCGGCGTGATTCGCACGCAGGAGCTGCTGGGCGCCAGGCGCGTGGATGGCGCGGAACAATTCTTCACGCGCGCCATCGATTTCGGCTTCTCTAAAACGCCGCAGGAAACCATCGCCAAGTGGGGCCACGATGAAATTCTGTCCGATATCGTCTGGGTCATCCGGCGCTACCAGCCCGATGTTGTCGTGCTGCGTTTTTCCGGCACGCCGCGCGATGGCCACGGCCAGCATCAGGCGTCCGCCATCCTTGGGAAAGAGGCCTACACGGCCGCCGCCGATAAAGCCCGCTTCCCCGAACAACTGAAATATGTCCAGCCCTGGGCTGCCAAGCGGCTTCTCTTTAACACCTTTAACTTCACGCCCGAAATGGAGAAGGAGGCCGCCGCCATGCCGAACCGTATTGAGTTCGATACGGGCGAATACAATCCCGTGCTGGGAAAATCCTACGGCGAAATTGCCGGGCTTAGCCGCGACGAACATCGCAGCCAGGCCATGGGTTCTCCCGAACGGCGCGGATCGTCGAAAAATACTTTGGTCACCATCGCCGGCGACCCCGCGCGCAAAGATCTGTTGGACGGGATCGATACCACTTGGGCCCGCGTCCCCGGCGGCGCGAAAATTGGCGAGTTGCTGGCGCGCACCGCTCGCGAATTCGTTCCCGCGCATCCTGAAAAATCTATCCCGCTCTTGCTGGAAGCGCGGCCCCTCATCGCCCCCTTGGCGCAGGGCGGCAACATTTGGGCCACGCGTAAATTGCGCGACCTGGACGAGGCCGTTGCCCTGTGCGCCGGCATCTGGTTGGATGCCGAAGCAGACCGGTACGCCGCCACTCCCGGCGGCAAAGTAACCGTCACCATGAATGCGATTACGCGCTCGGCCTATCCCATTGGACCTGTGCGCGCGACGGTGGCGCATCAGTCAGTGGACGTGGCTTCGTCCCTCGCGGACAATCAGCCGGTCAACAAGAAAGTCGAGCTCACTATTCCCCCCGGCGCCGCTTACTCAGAGCCCTTCTGGCTGGCGCAAAAGCCCGATGGCAGCCGTTACAAGATTGACGATCGACTGCTCATCGGGCGTCCCGATCCCGTGCCCGCCATGGTCGCCGAATTCAGGGTCCAGGCCGGTGCGCAGGAACTGCATTTCTCGCGCCCTGTACACTACCGCTATGTCGACCGTTTGCAGGGCGAACTGGTTCGACCGCTCACCATCGTGCCGCCCGTCTCAGTGGATTTGCCGAACCCGGTGCTGGTCTTCACAAACCGCGATTCACGCCCGCTGGTCGTACAGGTGAAATCGAACGTGGGCACGACGCAGGGCGAAGTGCGCCTGGAGACCGATGCCGGCTGGCGCGCGGAACCGGCTTCGCGAACCTTCCAGTTAAAATCCACCGGTGAGCAGCAGGAGCTTACCTTCACCGTCACGCCCCTGCAATTCGGTCCCGAAACCGGCGCCGTGCCCGCCCATTTCCGCGCGGTCGCGAAGTTGGGCGAAACCGAAGTCCGCGCCGGCGTGCAAGTGATCGCGTATTCGCATATCGAGCCGCAAACTCTGATTGTCCCTTCAGTGGGTTCGTTTCGCAAAGCGCCGCTCGAAGTGCTTTCGAAACGCGTCGGTTACGTAATGGGCGCGGGCGACGAAGTGCCGGAAGCGCTGCGGCAGATGGGCTGCGAAGTCTCGCTCCTCACCCGCGATGACCTTTCGAGCGGCAATCTGGCGCGCTTCGATGCTATCGTGACCGGCGTTCGCGCCTACAATTTACGCTCCGATCTGCTGGCCAATCAGGGCCGCCTGCTCGATTACGTAAGCAACGGCGGAACACTGGTGGTCCAGTACAACGTTGTGGAGGACCGGCGTTTCAACCCGCGCGTGGAGCCGGGCTTGGATCGCCTGGGACCGTATCCATTTAAGATCGGCCGCGACCGCGTCACTGTGGAAGAGGCGCCCATGGAATTCATGAGCGTCAAAGGGCCCCTGCTGCGCGCGCCCAACACCATCACCTCAAAGGATTTCGAAGGTTGGGTGCAGGAGCGCGGCCTCTATTTCGCCTCCGAGTGGGACCCCCACTATGAGACGGTGCTTTCCACGCACGATCCGAATGAAAAGGCGCTCGCCGGCGGCACGCTTTTCACGCGTTATGGCAAGGGCGCATACATCTTCTCGTCCTATTCCTGGTTCCGCCAGTTGCCCGCCGGCGTCCCCGGCGCCTACCGGCTCTTCGCAAACCTGCTCAGCGCGGCGAAAGCCCAGTAAAATTTTCTCTAAAACTTGGGGCCGTGGCGGTCGATGAGGCTTTATGACCGCTTTTCTGAAGAATGCCCAGCAGATGTTCGAAGTCGCGCGGCAGTCCGACGAGCCGGAAGACATCACCATTCACCTGAACAACACCAGCTACCGCATCACTCGCGCCCAGGGGCGCACCAGCGTCGAAGGGCGTCAAGGCAACCGAAGCTGTCTGCTGCAAACCGCCGTCGCGCACCGCATGCTGGTTCCCGATCAGCCGCTATACCAACTGGCTTCCTAGTGTGCGGGTGGAAGCAGGCGATCCCGGAAACGCGGATAGCGCGCCAGAAGCAGGCTGAAGAAAAAGTGACCCATAAAGATTTGGCGCTCAGGAGCATACACCGCGCCCAGCGGGCTGAAACTGCGCCAGGTCCACTTCACCAGCAGGTAATAGGCTAGGCCGCCGGTCAGCAGCGCGGCAGCTAGCAGTGTCGCGCCACCGGGCCGTTCGCGCCAGAGCAAGCCAAAACAGATCCCGAGCGTCCCATAAACAAAAAAGACCAGCGCCGCGCCCGCCAAGGTGCTTCGGCTGAAGCTATAATTCAGCGCCGCCTCGCCGTAGAACACGCTGCTCACCAGGTTGGAGACCCACCACACACTTTTTCCGAAGAATCGTGACGCCAGCGACATCCAAAGCAGTAGGCCGAGGGAGCCGGAGATTCCCGCTTGCAGGCCGGCTAACGCGTAACGCGCGTTTCGGCTCATTGCTCGCTTCCGGGCGGGGCGGTCATGAGTTCAGCCTATACTGACGATAGTAAAAAACGCAAAATTCATAAATGAAACGCCGCGTCGTGATCACGGGAATCGGGGCGGTCAGCCCGAATGGAATCGGGAGAGAGAAATTTTGGGAAGCAACCAAACAAGGCAAGAGCGGCGTCGGTAGAATCACGCGCTTCGATCCTTCCGGGCATGCCGTCCAAATTGCCGGAGAAGTAAAAAACTTCGACGAGCATGTTTGGGTAGAGCCGAAAGACCGGCCGCATGTTTCGCGCGTAGTGCCGCTCGGTGCCACCGCGGCCGCCGAATCGCTCGAAGACGCGGGGCTCGATTGGAAGAGCATGTCGCGCGAGGATCTTCGCCGCGTAGGCGTGATCGTCGGCTCCGGCGGGGGTAGCCAGGAATTTTCAGAAGAGCAGTACCGGCTCTATTACGCCGGGCTCACCAAGCAGTGCAGCGTGTACACCATCCCCACCGGCACCATCGGCACGCTGTCCAGCGAAATTTCCATGCGCTTCGGTTTTCGCGGCATGAGCCACATCGTTTCCACCGGCTGCACTTCCTCCACGGACGCCATCGGCTACGCCTACCGCAACATACAGGCGGGCATGCTGGACACCATGCTTACCGGTGGGGTGGACGCGCCCATTGCGCCACTGATTCTGCGTGGCTTTATGCTGATGCGTATCCTCACCACCAGTTGGAATACGGAACCGGAACGCGGGTCGCGCCCTTTTTCGGTAGATCGGGATGGGTTCGTTTTGGGGGAAGGCGCCTGGTTCTTCGTGCTGGAAGAAATGGAGCACGCGAAAGCGCGCGGCGCGAAAATCTACGGTGAAATCGTGGGCTACGGCTCCACCTGTGAAGCCTATCATCGGGTTCGTTTGGAAGAATGCGGCGAAGAGCCGGCCCGCACCATTGGCATGGCCATGGAGGAAGCCGGCATTCAGCCGGAAGCCATCGGCTACATCAATTACCACGGTACCGCCACGGGGTTAAACGACAAGATTGAAACGCGCGCCATGAAGCTGGCCTTCAACGGCCATGCCCTCAAGGTGCCCGGTTCTTCGCTCAAGAGCATGATCGGCCACCCTCAAGGCGCGTGCGGCGCGGCTGGCATCGCCGCGATACTTCTCGCGATGCGCGACGGTATTGCGCCGCCAACTCTGAACCTTGAAAATCCAGACCCGGAGTGCGACCTCGACTACATTGCCCAAACTGCGCGTAAGCTGGATTTCGAGTATGCGCTTGCCAATTGCATCGCTTTCGGCAGCAAGAATAGCGCGATGGTGCTTCGCAAGCTGTAGCGCGCTTTTGCTTCCCCTGGGCGGTTGCGCGCGCCACTTTCCGGTGGATGGCATGGTGTTGCGCGTGAACACTCAGCAGCGCTCCGTCTTAATTTCGCACCGCGATATTCAGGGCTATATGCCGGCGATGTCGATGGAGTTTCCGGCTGCCAAAAACGAGCGGCTTGACACGCTGGAGCCAGGCGCGCGCGTTCGCTTCCAGCTCACCGTTTCGAAGCACGCCTCGAAAATTTCGCGCATACAGAAAGTGGCGCCCGCAGCCGAGTTTCCGCGAGAGCAGCCGCCTCGCCCCACCATCGGCTCTGCGATTCCGGATTTCACGCTCACCGGTCAGCAAGGCCAGCCACTTACGCTTTCAGCACTGCGCGGCCAAGTGGTGGCTATCGATTTCATCTACACGCGCTGCCCTCTGCCCGATGTTTGCCCGCGCCTTTCCGCGAACTTCCGCCGGCTGCAGCGCCGCTTCGGAAACCGCGTCGTTCTGCTGTCCATCACCATCGATCCGCTGCACGATACGCCCGATGTGCTGGCCCGGTACGCTAAACTCTGGAATGCGGATCCAGCAAGCTGGCATTTCCTGACGGGAGCTCCCCAGGCCGTCGAGACCGTCGCACGATCGTTCGGGATGTTCTATTTTCCGGAAGAAGGTTCCCTGACGCACACCACCGCAACGGCCGTCGTGGGCCGCACGGGAAGGTTGGCGGGGATTGTGGAAGGGCCGGGGTATGCTGTTTCGCAGTTGGGCGATTTAATTTCAGCCGAGTTGGAGAGCAAATGATACGCAAAGCTTCCCTGATGATTTTCGTGTGCGCAGCGCTAATCGCCGCTGAGAGCAAGTCAGCCGGCGAATCAACCAAAGAAAAAGACATGTGTTCGCCTCCCCCCGGCAGCATTGCGCCCGCACTGCCCGCGCATCTGATGACCGGCCAGGGCGATATCCATTTCGCCATCACCACCACTAACCCCGCAGCGCAGAAATTCTTCGATCAAGGCGTCGCGCAGATGCATTCCTTCTGGGCCATGGAGGCGGAGCGCAGCTTTCTGCAGGCCGCCGCGCTCGATCCAGAAGCGCCCATGCCGTGGTGGGGCGTTTCCATGGTGGCGGCTGGCGATTACCGGCCCCGGCATCAACTGGAACGCGATGAGCCCGCCAAGCCAAACGCAAAAACGAAGCCAATTCAGCTGAAGGGCGGGCAGTTGCGCGCACAGGAAGCGGCGCTCAAAGCGGTTCGCCTCAGTGAAGTTCCCGGCAAAGCTAGCGACCTGGAAAAGCTCTACATCGCCTCCATTGCCGCTCGCCGCCAGACGAAGGATTCGAACGAGGCTTATATCGCGGGCTTGCGGGCCATCCTGGCGGCCCATCCCGATGAAGTGGAAGCGGGCAGCTATCTGGCGCTGCATCTGATGCGCGGCTACACGCTACCCGAACGCGCCCCACGCGAAGGCACCATGGAAGCCGTGAACCTGCTGCGCGCACTGGCTGTGAAATTTCCCGATCATGCGGGCGTGCACCACTACATCATCCACGGTTTTGAAGGCGCCACTTTTGCGGCGGAAGCCTGGCCCAGTTGCGAGCGGTACCCGAAACTCGTCACTAATATTCCGCACGCGCTGCATATGCCCGGTCATATCTGGGCGCAAACCGGCCGCTGGACCGAAGGTGAAAAAAGCTTCCAGGACGCTGCCGTGAACGAGATCGGCTACATGAACGCCGACGCCCTCTACGGCAACTACCACCACGCGCACAACATCGAATTTCTGATCACCACTTACGGTTTCGACGGCAAGTACGACGAAGCCGTCAGCGCGGCTCGAGGCCTCATGGCGTTCGCCGAAAATCCGCGCCAGGCAGCAGACCCGGACGATCCCTACACGGCTTACCGCATGGGTTGGTTCGGGATGATGCGAACTCTGGTCACGTTCGAAAAGTGGGACGAAATTCTGGACGGCAAGACGCTTCCGGTGCTCGATAAGCCCCGCGAACAAGCCTGGCGTCATTGGGCGCTGGGGGTGGCTTTGGCGAACAAAGGCAAGGCCCGCAAAGCGCGTGGCGAATACAAGGCGATGGAGTTGGCGATGAAGAGCTTCCCAACCAAAGTGGATAAGCCGGTTCCGCCGCCCCTGAAAGTTGCGCAGGAAGAATTGGCCGGGCAGATCGCCGTCGCGCAAAAGCATACCGAAAAGGGCCTAAAGCTCTTGGCGGAAGCCGGCACTCATGAACGCGCTCTGCGTTATACCGAACCGCCTTCGTACCCGCGCCCGGTGCTGGATGCTTTGGGCAATCGCGCCTCTGCCGCCGGAAAAGCGGATGCCGCCATCGCCGCGTGGCATGGCGCGCTGGAACAGACGCCGGGCGATCCCCGTGCGCAGAAAGGCTTAAATTCCGCAATACAAAGGACGGCTTCCGGCATCGAATAGGGAATGCATGTTACCGTGATCGGGGCTGGGCCGGCGGGAAGCAGCGCCGCGCTTTCAGCCCTCCGGGAAGGTGCGGCTGTTGCCATCTACGAAAAATCCAGGTTCCCCCGGCACAAGGTCTGCGGTGAATTTTTATCGCCTGAAGCGGGAGCCCTGCTCGACGGTTTAGGCGTCTGGAGCGAGTGCCGAAAACGCCAACCGGCCACGCTCCGAAGCGTGTTTCTTTCGATCGGGAAGCATACGAAGGCCTGGCGGTTGCAAGACCCCGCGCATGGCCTAAGCCGGTACGCGATGGACCAAATCCTGCTGCAAGGCGCGACGGACCGTGGGGCATTGCTCCATCGCGAATCGGTAAGCCCCAGCCCCGGCGCCGTATTGGCTTATGGCCGGCATTCCCGTGGCGCGGCGGGCCAGCGCCTGTTTGGTTTTAAGGCTCACTTTCGCGGGCCGGGTGACGACGTGATGAGCCTGTTTTTCTTTCAGGGCGCTTACGTGGGGGTGAATGCGGTGGAAGGCGGTTTTACCAACGTCTGCGGCATTGCGCGCGAAGCCGATCTGGGCCAAAACAGCTTCCGGATCGATGAGTTCCTCCATCGGTGTCACCCCCTTCGCGAACGGATCCAACCTCTTACGCGCTCCATGGAGTGGCTGACCACCGGGCCGCTTGTGTTCGGCCTCGCGGACCACCCGGAGACTTGCTATGCCGCGGGAGACAGCGCGGCATTCGTGGACCCTTTCACCGGTTCCGGCATGTTAGGGGCAATCTCAACCGGGATACTTGCGGGCCGCGCAGCCGCCCATGGTTCGCCACCCGGCGACCACCGCAAGCGATGGCAGGGGATTCTGCGTGGCCAACAGCGGTCGGCTCAAATCTTGCGGATCGCGCTGGATTTCGGTATAGCGGAACGGCTGCTGCCATTGGTTCCCGGCCGGGCCATGTTTTACGCCACACGCCCCAGCCGAATCTCACTGGCGCAACAATAAAAAAACCGGCAGACGCTCGGAGGAGTGCGCCTGCCGGTCGGCCCGCCATTTCCACGCCGGCAAACTGACTCGGCGGAACGGGACCAACTTGTACGTAACCTTAAAGAACCTTAATCCACTCGATATTATAGACGAAATAATAATGAATAAGTTACAAAGTATTTTCAGCGTCCTATTATTGAGGCTGCTGAATGCTCACCTGGTATGTTCCCGATTCGCCCGGGTCCGACGCAGGTTTCACCACTACATAATAATCCCCCGGGTCCAATAGCAGAGTGAGCTTTGCATCCGTCCCGCCCGCTGAATTATCATCCGTCGAAAGTACATTCCCCTTGGCATCGGTCAAAATCAGGAACGAATCGAACCGCGAAGATGTCGCTGTAATCTCCACCGGTTTAGAGCCATCCACAACTCCGAATTGGTAAATATCGGCAAAGGTATTGTCGTAATACTGGCAACCGGTGTAGGTCAATGTACCGTTTTTAACAACTCCGACGCGTACGCCGGTGGCAGCGCAAAAAGGCGGCTTTGCACCTGCGGTCCAAAGCAGGTCAAGACGGTAGCGCGCCGCGCCAGCCCCGTTTCTGTTCCGCACTTCCACTCTGTAAGTACCGGCTTTTAGAAGGTGAACAATCAGCGCGTCACCCTGGCCGTAACTGTCGTCGTCCGTGCGCAGCGTCTTGCCCGAAGAATCGGTCAGGGTAAGAACACTGTCCATCTCGGCGGCCGTGGCAACAATAGCCACGGTTCCTTCGGCGGTTGTCGTGAACCGGTAAAAATCCACGGGCTCTCCGGCGGGTCCGGTGCAGTTCGCCTGGCCAAGTTTCCCCACAAAGCCGGTATTTACCGAAATGGCTTGAACCGCTGTACAGGGCGCCAGAGTCTTCGCCGGAAACTGAGCATTCAAACTGTAATTGCCGGGCAAATCCACACTGGCAGCATAGAGAACGTAAGTTCCCGCGGCCAGGTCGCCTTTGAAATGTGCGCTCAGGCCTTCGGTGGTTTGGTCCCCAAAAGTAAGAAGGCTGTCTTTGGAATCGCGCAATTCCAGGAACGTGGTGAAATCGCCGGAGGCCAGTCCAATGTCCACTGTTGAGGCGGTTGGCAGCGTGAAGCGGTACGTGTCGGATAGCAACTCCACCACGCGGCAGCTTGTTTCGCCCGACAGGGACCCGCCTACGGCCTGGCCGTCGCTCAGGTTCTGCACCGCGCAGGGTTGCGCCGCGCCGGCGTTGAAAGTGTATTGCAGAGTATAGTCGCCCTCAAAGGAATCTTCGTTAAAAATCAAGACGCTGTAATCGCCGGGCGCGAGCGCTTGCTTGATCAGAGGCGTATACAAGCCGCCGCTTTCTGAATCCTCCACGATGGCGTTTCCGTCTTTGTCCAGCAACAGCAGCAGCGGAGCAAAAGTGGACGCCGGAACCGAAATCTGTACCGTTCCGGATTCCGGAACCTGGATGGCATAGATATTGAAGAGCGACGAATCCTGCCGGCGGGGCAGGTTAAAATTGCAACTGGCGGTGGAGACGCTGCCATTTACCTGGGTGGATTCGGTCAGTGTTGTTACCGCGCGGCAAGTTTCGTCCGGTTCCGGCGTGAACGAAGTGGTGAGTTGATACGCGCCCGGCTTTGCGGTGGCATTGGCCGCGCCAGCAACAACCATATAGGTTTCGCGGCCACTGACGGGAATGGTGATTTGCGCGTCTTTGCCACCTGTCCCCCCGCCGCCGTTATCGTCCGTGGCCAGCAGGGTGCCATCTTCAGACCGCAGCATCAGAAACGAATCGAAGGCGTTCGCGCGCATGGTGACAGCGAGAGTGCCCGACCCGTAAACCGTGGTCTGCCAACCATCGAACACGCTTCCATCGGGAAGCTTGCAGCTTGTGGACGCAAGCTGACCCACGACACTCTGCCCCGCTCCCAAGCGACCGAACGCCACGCACAACACGTTGGCTTCCGGCTGAAACGTGCTGGTCAGCGTGAACTTGCCCGTGCCTGACCCGTTGACGAACACGCGATATTCGCCCGCCTCCACATACCGAATAATGCTGGCGCCGTATTCCACCTTGCGGCCATCGGCATCGCGAATCAGAAGGGAAGGCGTAAAGCCAGAGCTCTTCGCGCTGACCTGCAGCGTGCCGCGTACGGGAGCGATCAGGCGAAATTCCGCCACGCGCGTGCCGTCGGAAAGCTGGCAACTACCGGCAGTTAGCTCTCCCGCGCGCGAATCGTTCGGGCTCAGCGGGGCAGGCGGAATACAATTCTGGCTCAAGAGAGGGAAACAGAAGAGCAACAGCCAGAGAGACTTCACAACAGTTGTATCCAGTTTACCGAAGTACCTATTCACAGGCATACGGCGTTTCCTGTACCGTAGTTTTAAATGGTTCCGGTTGCGCTGGCCCAATGGGAAGAGGAGTTCTGTCTGCCTTGCTACCAGGGAAAAATTACAGACATCAATTCCGTGTACCTGCAAACGCAGAAATTTTACGCGGAGTGTTGCCCCGCGGGCCGCACGCAGCAGTTTGAGGGACTTTGCGCCACCAGTTGCGGCACCCCCTGGGCCGGCCTGAACGTGGCCTTTTTGACCGACCCAATTCGCAGCGTGGACCGCTTCTGCTTTCGCCTGGAATGCGCCCGCGCCTTCTACGCCTCGCGGGGCGAACCGTGGATTCTGGCGGTGCCAGACAAGTGGGTGGCGCCGGACCAGCGCGCGCTTCTGCACACCGGTCTGCAGAAGTGGGGCTTTCAACTGGCCATGGATGCTTACGCGATAGAAGCCGAATCCGTGGAGCCGCCCGTGCCCCACGGCTTACAGATAATTTGCGCAAACGAAGCCAAATGGTGGCCCCTGCTTGCTGAGTTGAACGCCTGCGCGTGGAGCGTGCCGGTGGAGTGGGTCAAGCCGTTGTTCGATAGCCCGCGCTTTCAGGAAGAGGCACACGGCTACATAGGGTTTGAAGGAGACACGCCGGTTGGCGCGGTGGTTGAGTTTCCCGCCGGCCGGTACAACTTCCTGGCTTGGGGCGCGACCGTTCCTGAATTCCGCCGAAAAGGTTACGGCGCGCTGCTATTGCGGCAAGCCTGCGTGGCCAGCGCGCCGGGGCGGACACTACTGGGGATTCAGAGCCCACAAGGTTTGCATACGCGGCTGCAATGCGGGTTCACGCAGGGCGAACGTTTCCGGCTTTATCTGGCTCCAGCCAAGCAATCACCGTAAATAAAACAGGCTCAGGCGCGGGAGATGGTTTGTCTCCAGAACGCGCCGCTCCAGGTACTGCTGTTCCAACATGGCCAGTTGCGCGGCCGTCATCTTGCCGCGATACGGGCGAAGCTGTGTGTCCAGCTCGCGGCGTGTCTCGAAGGCTTCCTGTTCCGATTGCTGAAGCCTTGCCACCGCCACCAGCTTTGCCTCCAACACGCTCAGCATTTGTTCCAGCGCTTCTAAGTTGGAGTGTTCGCCACGCGCGAGCACGTCAAGAGATTCAGCAATGGCGTCGAACTCCGCAGCCCCGCGCTCGCGAAGCAGGGCGGCATTCGCGCTCAGATATTCGGCTACGGCACTTTCTGGAAACGGAGCGGCGGCCGGCGGGCGCGGCTCTCCCAAACTCTCTGGCGAACGCTGCGCTTCCAGCAGCACCGCCTGCGCGCAAAAGGCGAGCGAGTTCACCTGCTGCGTTTTCACACGACGCCCACGCCATTTTTCAAAGGCTGCATCGATGCCGCGCAGGGCAGCTTCAAGGGGCACGCCACTGTTTTTCCAGCTCTCGGCCAGCGCCCAATCGAGCGGTGAAAGCAGAAACAGACTGGTGCCGCGCGCGCGCTGAAAATGCTCTTCGATTTCCGTGAAGTAATTGAAGTAATTCAGCACTTTTGCAGCGGACGAGTCCGGTCCCAGATGATTCTCAGGCCGTTCAGCGTCAGGTTTTCGTCCAGATGTTTCAGGTGTTGCGAGTTGCGGGCCAGCATGGGGGCCTGGCCGCCGGTGGCAACCACTTTGGTATCGGGCCCCAGTTCGGCAATCAGGCGCGTGATGATGCCGTCGATAGCGCCGATGGCGCCGTAATAAAGCCCGGATTGCATACTGGCCACGGTGTTCTTGCCGATGACCTGCGAAGGCTCGGCGAAATCGACGTAGGGAAGCCGCGCCGTCTTATTGAAGAGAGCTTCCACGGAGATACCTACGCCCGCCGCGATGACGCCGCCCAGATATTCGCCAGCCGCGGAGACTGCATCGAAAGTGATGGCGGTGCCCAGATCGACCACGATGCAGGGGCCGCCGTATTTAGCGAATGCCGCGACGCTGTTGACCAGCCGGTCCGCGCCCAGTTCTTGCGGGTGATCGATCAGGATGCGAACACCGGTTTTGGTTTGGTGCGAGACGAACTCCGGCTTCAGGTGAAAGTAGCGCTCCGACATTTCCGCGAGCGACGCGTTCAACGGCGGCACCACGCTGGCGACAATGACGCCGGTGACGGAGCGAATATCCACGGAACCGAGCGCGAACAGATTCGAAAGCAGAATGCCCCACTCATCGGAAGTCTGATCGCGGACCGTACGCAGGCGGCGGCAATCTGCCAGGCGTTCGCCATCGAAAATGCCTACGGTGACGTTGGTGTTGCCCACATCGAGAGCTAAGAGCATGTCAGGCGGGCCTCACTCCCCCGGCAATCACCGTTTCCACGGTTCCATCCTGCTTGCGGACGCGCAGAAAACCCTGGTCGGTAAGGCCGGCGGTGAAGCCGTCAAGGGTTCGGCCGCCGCCCAGGTCCACGCGAACGTGCTTGCCGAGCGCGAAGCTGGAAGCGTTGGCGAACAACTTGAGTATGGCGGCGCTGCCGGAGGCAACCAGCAAGTTGCAGATCTCTTCGATGGACCGCAGCAGTTGCATGAGCAGCTTTTCGCGATCTGCCTCGCGCCCGGTGGCCATGCGTATGGAGGTGGCTTCCGAGGCAATCCATTCCGGGAATTGGGAGTGGTTCACATTCACTCCGATACCGGCAATGGCGGCTCCGTCCACGATCTGCACTAGGATTCCGGCCACTTTCTTTCCGCCGGTCAGGATATCATTCGGCCAGCGCAAATCGCAGGCGAGCCCTGTCGCAAGGCCGATTGCCTCGCCAGCAGCTAGCCCGAGCGCAAGAGTGAGCACGGGCAAATTCGCCAGCGGCAACGGCAGGCGCAGCACCACCGAAACGTAAAGACCCGTACCCGGTTCAGAATGCCAAACGTGCCCATGCCGGCCCATGCCCGCCGTTTGAGTTTCCGCCGTAACGGCCGTTCCATGCAGGCAACCTTCGGCGGCCAAGCGCGCCGCGTGGTGCATGGTGGAATCTACCGTTTCGAGACGGACGATCACTGCAGGCTCAGGCGAAAGCTGATGTCGACAGCGGGCGCGGAGTGCGTGATGGCGCCGGCCGAAACGAACTGGGCGCCGGTTTCGGCGTAGGCGCGCACTGTGTCCAAGGTGATGTTGCCGGACAGCTCCACCACTGCCCTGCCCTGAATGGAAGCGATCCAATCGCGAGCTTGAGCGGGCGTCAAATTGTCCAGCAGCAGGTGCCGGGCGCCGTTGGCTAGCGCCTCATCGCGTTCGGCTTCGGTACGCACTTCGATTTCGATGGGCAGCGCGGAGTATTGCGCGGCGGCGGCCAAGGCAGCAGCCACGCCGCCCGCTGCCGAGATGTGATTGTTCTTGATGAGGATGGCATCCCACAAGCCAATGCGGTGGTTGGTGACGCCGCCGGCCGCTGCTGCTTCCTTCTCCAGCAAGCGGAGGCCCGGCGTGGTCTTGCGTGTATCGAGCACGCGGCAGCCGGTGCCCTCCACGCGTTCGGCAAACTGGCGCGCCAGCGTGGCCACGCCGCAGAGCCGCTGTAGAAAATTCAGGGCCACGCGCTCGGTGGAAAGAAGATTGCGGGCAGAGCCCTCGACGCGCGCGAACACTTCTTCGGCGGCCACAGTCTCGCCATCTTTTTTCAGCAATTCGACGCGATCCACGCCGCCCGATTGCGAGTAAACCTCCGTGAGGACCGCCGAGCCCGCCAGCACCAGCGGCTGACGCGCCAGGAAGATCCCGGTGGCCCGCCGGTCAGCGGGAACGCAAGCTTCGGTGGTGACATCGCCTGAACCTAAATCTTCCGCCAGGGCGAAGCGAACCGCCTCGGCAATGGCGCTCTGGAGAGCCGTTGTCATATCAGGCGGCGGGCGCGCCATCCTGCGCCGCCAGCGAATTCTCCAGCTTCTGCAATTGCGAACGGTAACCGGCCAGCTTGGTCTCCATCCCTTGAATCACTTTCTCCGGCGCTTTCGACCGGAAGACGTCATCCTGCAACTGGCGTTCGCTGTTATCGATGGCTTTGCGCAACTCGGCGCTCTCTTTCAGAGCACGGGCGCGCTGCACGCCGGCTTGCGCTTCGGGAAGCTGCAACACTAAATCGAAAGCGGGCGTGGAACGCACGGCTTCAGAACCGGGCGGCGCATGCTCCTCCCGAATGGCGAGTTCCACGTTGGCCAGCTTGCGAACCGCGTCGCCATAGGTGCGGGCCAGGCGCGCCGCCTCACCGGGCGAATAGAGAATGCCCTGCAAAATCAGCTTCGGGTCCACTTTCATTTCCGCACGCAGGTTGCGCGCAAGGGAAATAATGTCCTGAAGCAATTGCATTTCGTGCTCAGCCGCAAGATCGGAAAGAGCCTGATTGTATTGCGGGTAAGCCGCGAGCGCGATCGATTTGCCGCCCGTGCCCAAGCGCTGCCAAAGCTCTTCCGTGATAAATGGCATGACGGGATGCAACAGGCGCAGGGACGCCTCAAGGGCGGCCAGCAGATTGCGCCAATCTGAATTGATGCCGGAAGCTTCTTCGAAACGCAGCTTTTTCAGCTCCAGATACCAATCGCAAAACTCGCCCCAGAAGAAGTGCCACACCGATTGCGCCACTTCGTGATAGCGATGCTGCTCAATGGCTCGGTTCACCTGTTCGGCGCACGCGTTCAGACGGCTGAAGATCCAGCGGTCTTCAAGGTTGGTGCCTTCGGGGACCCATTTCGCGGGGTCGAAAGGCACCCAGGGGGCCACCTGCGAACGCTCCATATGGAAGAAGACGAATCGCGCGGCGTTCCAGATTTTGTTGGCGAACGCGCGCGAGCTTTCCATGCGGTCGGGCGTAAACGCGATGTCGGTTCCCGGCGCCGCGGCGGTCAGCAAAGCCATGCGAACGGCATCGGTGCCGTACTTTTCTGTCACGACCAGGGGATCGACCGTATTCCCCTTCGTCTTCGACATTTTCTGCTTGTCCTGATCGCGCACCAGCCCGTGGATGTAGACTTCGCGAAAGGGCACTTCGCCCATAAACTCCAAGCCCAGCATGATCATGCGCGCCACCCAGAAAAACAGAATATCGAAGCCCGTGATCAGCAGCGTGGTGGGGTAGAAGGTGCGCAGATCGGGCGTATCGTCAGGCCAGCCCAGGGTGGAAAACGGCCACAAACCGGAGCTGAACCAGGTATCGAGAACATCCGGATCCTGCCGCAAATTTTCACTATTGCAGCGCAGGCAGCGCTCCGGCGCCTCGCGGCTCACGATGATTTCCGCGCAATCGCCGCAGTGCCAGGCGGGCACGCGATGGCCCCACCAGAGCTGGCGTGAAACGCACCAATCGCGAATGTTGTACATCCACTCGTTGTAAGTCTTGGTCCAGTTTTCGGGGACGATCTTGATCTGGCCGGTTTCCACCGCGCGGATGGCTTTATCGGCCAATGGCTTCGTTTTTACGAACCATTGTGTCGAGGTGAGCGGCTCCACCACGGTCTTGCAGCGGGCGCAGCGGCCCACACTGAGCGAATGGTCTTCGGTCTTGACCAGAACTTCCAGCGTTTCCAGATCCTGCAGAACGCGTTTGCGGGCGGCAAAGCGGTCCAGACCCGCATAGACTCCGGCGGCTTCGGTCATCACGGCGCGCTCGTCGATGACTTTGATGCGGGGCAGGTTGTGGCGCTTGCCCGCTTCGAAATCGTTCGGGTCGTGCGAGGGCGTCACTTTCACGACGCCGGTGCCGAACTGCGGGTCGGCCAGATCGTCGAGGATGATCGGTACGTCGCGGCCGGTCAGCGGCACGGTCACGAAGCGGCCATGCAGATCGGTATAGCGTGCGTCGCGCGCGTTTACGGCGACGGCTGTATCGCCCAACATGGTTTCGGGGCGCGTGGTGGCCACGGTCAGGAATCTGCCGGGCATACCCACTATCGGGTAGCGCAAGTGCCAAAGGCTGCCCTGCGTCTCTTCGTGGGTCACTTCCAGGTCTGAGATGGCGGTCATACAACTGGGGCACCAGTTGACCATGTACTCGCCGCGGTAAATCAGGCCGCGCTCGTAAAGCGTGACGAATACTTCGCGCACGGCGCGCGAAAGGCCGGGGTCTAAAGTGAAGCGTTCGCGGCTCCAATCGCAACTGGCGCCCATGCGGATGATTTGCCGCTTGATGGTGTCGCCGTATTGTTCTTTCCACGCCCACACGCGCTTTTCAAATTCTTCGCGGCCCAATTGAAAGCGATCCGTGCCTTCCGATTTCAACTGGCGGTCCACCACCATCTGCGTGGCAATGCCGGCGTGATCCATACCTGGCAGCCAGAGCGTGTCGTCGCCGCGCATGCGGTGCCACCGAACGGTTACATCGATTTCCGTATGCTCCAGCATGTGGCCCATGTGCAAAGAGCCAGTGATGTTGGGGGGCGGAATGACGAGCGAGAAAACGCGGTGCCCGGGGCGTGCGTTGGCGCGGAAAATGCCGGAATCGATCCACCATTGCGCCCAATGCGGTTCGAAGCGCTGTGGCTCATACACTTTCTCAAGTTCCATGAAGGGGAACTTTCAATATAACGTAGGCACAAATAGAAAGGGCCAAGCTGACTGTGAAGTCAGCTTGGCCCGCTAAAAAACAGGGATCGGAGGAAACGGCTTAGGAAATGCGGCGGCGCTTCGCGAAGGCGACAAGACCACCCAAACCGAGAGCGAGCATACCGACCGTGCCGGGCTCAGGAATGTTGGAGACTTGCAGGTTGTCGAAGATGGCCAGGTTTGCGCCGGTGGTGTTGATGGTGATGCGGTTGAAAGCAGTGGTGGTGTTATAGAAACCGAAATAGTTGGCCACGGTGGAAGCTTGGCCAGCGCTGGAACCGGTTGTGAAAACCGCAGTTTCCACTAAAGTGTTTCCCAGGAAAGCCGAGAACGTGGTGTTGTTCGTACCGTTGTTATCGGTCACCAAAGCGAACGCCGCGAACGCTTGCGGGGTGGCGAAGAAGATAGAAAAGGGAGTGGTGGGACCTTGCGTGATACCCGTGCCGCGCACGCTGGCAAAGTTAGAGACACAATCCACGCCGAAATCGTTGAAATTGCAGCCGCCGCCGGCGCTGTTGCCGTCATAAAACAAGGGAGTGGAGAACGTCACGCCCGCAAACGCGAACTGGTTGCCGATGATCGCATTCTGCGCCAAACCGGCGCCATCAAAAGTAAGGGTGAACGCCGGCGTCTTTCCAACTCCGGAAAGGCCCACGTTGTTATTGAAGCTGCTCGCCTGCAGTGAGCTGATTCCGCTTATTGTGAGGGCGGATATCGCTAACAGCGAGAAGGCTTTTGTATTCATAAAATCCTCCGATTTAATCCTGCTGTTATGAAAGTGTACGTTGTGAGACCCGGAGCTTGCAACTAGTTTCTTACTTCAAAGTGGTTACTGTGTGGGGTGGGAGTACTAAGGTTAATACCACTAGGGTCAATTTTCGCCCCATTTAGACTGGTTCCATGCACAATCGCGAAATTGCCCGCCTGCTTTGGGAAACAGCGGATTTGATGGAAATCGCCAGTGACGATTCTTTCCGCATCCGCAGTTACCGCAACGGCGCCACCGCCATTGAAGGGCAACCTGAGAGCGTTATGGCGATTTTAGGTGACGAGTCACGCAAGCTGACCGAAATACCTGGGATCGGCAAAGGTCTGGCGGCTGTGGTTCAGGAGTTGGTCAAGCGCGGCTCCTGCGACCGGCGTGATGAGTTGATGACACAATTTCCCGCTGTAGCCTTGGAATTCCTGAAGATTCAGGGTTTGGGGCCGAAGAGCATTGCGCTTCTGTTCCAGCATTTCCAGGTGCAATCGATGGACGATCTGGAGCGTCTGTGCGTGGAGCAGAAGCTTCGCGATTTGCCGAGAATGGGCGCCAAACTGGAAGAGAAGGTGCTGCGATCCATCGCGCAATACCGGTTGCGGACGGGCCGGTTCCTCTTAAGTTTCGCCGAACAGACCGCGCACGAACTGCTGGAAATGCTGCGGAACACGCCGGGCGTTACCTCGGCAGAGGCGGCGGGAAGCCTGAGGCGGGGCCGCGAAACGGTGGGCGATCTGGACCTGCTGGTGACGGGCGAAGACCCCGAACCGGCGCTCGAGGCCGTGGCGAAGCATCCGCGCGTGTATGAGGTGTTGAGCCGCGGCGTCAACAAAATCAGTGTGACCCTGGGCCGCGAAGGCTTTCAGGTGGATGTGCGGGCCCTGCCGAAACAGAGCTTCGGCGCGGCCATGCAATATTTCACGGGCAGCAAAGAGCATAACGTCGCGATTCGGATGCGGGCCATCAAAATGGGGCTGAAGCTGAGCGAATACGGCCTTTTCCGGGCGGAAGACGAGACGCGCGTGGCGGGCGAAAACGAAGTGGAAATTTATCGGGCGCTGGGCATGGATTGGATTTCGCCAGAAATCAGGGAGAACCAGGGCGAAATTGAGCTTGCCGAACAAGGCAGCCTTCCCAAACTGGTGGAGCGCCGCGATTTGCGGGGGGATCTGCACATGCACACTACGGCAACCGACGGGCGCGCCACCCTGGAAGAAATGGCCGAAGCCGCGCGGGAACTAGGCTACGAATACATCGCCGTTACGGACCATTCGAAGGCTCTCGCCATGTCGAACGGGCTGGACGAACAGCGCGTGGTGGAGTTCGCGCGGCAGGTGCGCGAGATCAACGCGCGGGGCCATCTGGGCATTCACATTTTTTCGGGGCTGGAGTGCGACATTTTGAAAGCGGGCGAAATGGATGTGGCGGAAGATGCGCTGGCGGAGTTGGATCTGGTGATCGGCAGCGTTCATAGCCATATGAATCTGGAGGCGGCGGAGATGACGGACCGTCTGCTGCGCGCGTTGGAATCGCCCTCGCTACGGATTCTGGGGCATCCTACGGGAAGGCTGCTGCTGAACCGGGATTCGTACAGTTTCGATACCGAAGCCGTGTTTACCGCAGCGGCCCGGAACCGGATTGCGCTTGAGCTGAATGCGAGCCCGGAACGGCTGGATCTAAGCGCTCAAATGGCTCGGACAGCGAAGAGCAAAGGCGCGCGATTCACCATTTCGACGGACGCGCACCATCCCAAACACCTGGCCGGCATTCGGTATGGCGTAACCACTGCGCGGCGCGCCTGGCTAGAGAAGAGCGATGTGTTGAACACTCTTCCCCTAGCCGAATTTGCGAAGGCGATGCGGATGCGTTCCGCAGTTTAGCGATGCTGGGACATGCGCGACATGATCATCGCTAAAGCGCCAGCGCCTAAGCCCTGCACAAGCTGCGGGTGCTGCGCGTAGAACTCACCGGCTCTGTCGATGATGGAGGGGTCCTGCTTCTGGGCATGATCGGCCAGAACGGCCACATCGCCCGGGGAGACCTGTTGCGCCTGATCGGGCGTGACAGTGCCGCCGCCTCCAAGCCTGCTCAACAAGCTGCCGGCGAGAGCACCGGGACCGATGGCTTGAATGAGTTGATTCAGGATGCCGGCGCGCTGATCGCCATTCGATTGACCGAACATGCTGGAGACCATATCGCCGAAGGGCGGCGTTTTGTCTGACCGGAAGGCGTCCGATATTCCGGGAGCGAGCGCCGAAGGAGGGGCGTGCTGCGCTACGCGTTCATAATCCTGCTCGACATTTCCCGATGGAGCGTTACCGCCCGCATACTGCTGCAACATACCGCCAATCTGATTCAGCCAACCCATTCTGGAATTTCCTCCTTGGCCATTGGAGCACGCCGAGGTCCACCGGTTTACATTGGGAGAGATGAAAATTGTTTCGTCGAAAGAAGTTTACCGGTCAAAAATCTTCCGAGTCACGGAGGACGAGGCGACGGACAACTCCGGATTCGCGATCAAACGCGCCATTGTCCGGCATCCCGGTTCGTCTGTGATGCTTGCGGCGGAGGAGGACCGCATCCTGCTGGTGCGGCAGTTTCGGCTGCCCGCCGGGAAGGAGTTGTGGGAACTGCCGGCCGGTAAAGTGGATGAAGGCGAAACACCGCTGGAAGCGGCCAAGCGGGAGCTGATTGAGGAGACCGGCTATACGGCCGAACGCTGGGAGCCTTTGGCTTCCTATTTTCCAAGCCCCGGCTTTCTGGAAGAGCATATGCATTTGTTCCTGGCGGAGGGCTTGCAGAAGGGCACGGCGACGCCCATGGACGATGAGCGCATTGAGACGCGCTGGTTCGGGCGTGAAGAGGTGAATAGACTGATCGATGCGGGCGAAATGGAAGATGGCAAAACGCTGATTGGTTTTCTGCTTTGGGACCGGCGGCGATGATTGAATACGGGCAGGCTACGCCGGAAGTGCGCGCCGTCTATGACGACATTATGCTGACGCGCGGCATAGACTGGATCAACAACTTTTGGAAAGCGCTGGCGCATCACCCGGCGACTCTTGCGCGAACGTGGCAAAGCGTAAAGCAGATTATGGGCGCGCCCGCCTGTGAAGGTTCGCTGCCGGTGCTCACGAAGGAGATGCTGTACCTGGCTGTGAGTGTGACCAATGGGTGCGCGTATTGCATTGCGTCGCACGGCGCCGCTGCCCGCAAGGCCGGCATGACCGATTCGATGTTCGGCGAACTGATGGCGGTGGTGGGGATGGCGAATGAAACGAATCGACTGGCGAATGGGTATCGCGTGGAAATCGACCGGCAATTTCAATAAGGCTCTTATGCGCTTCACTCTCTTATGTCTTCTGGCGTTTTCTCTTTTCGGGCAGGAACACAATAACAAGCCGTTCCCGCCGCATCGCATTGCCGATGACCTTTACTATGTGGGCACGGCGGATCTGTCGTCGTACCTGATTCACACCGATCAGGGCCTGATTCTGATTAATCCCAGCTTTGAAGATTCCGTGCCGTCGATTCAGGCGAGTGTCGAAAAGCTTGGCTTTCGCTTTTCGGATATTAAGATCCTATTGATCAGCCATGCTCATGACGATCACGCGGGCGGCGCGGCTCTGGTGAAGCGCTTGACCGGCGCCAAGTACATGGTGATGGAAGGCGATGTGGCGGAGGTGACGGCGGGCGGCAAGGGAGACTTTCAATACGCCAATATGCGGTGGGCACCCACCGCGGTGGACCGTACGCTGCACGATGGCGACACGGTGAAGTTGGGCAAAGTGACGCTCACCGCGCACCTGACGCCAGGGCATACCAAGGGCTGCACCACGTGGGTACTTCCCGTTACGTCGCAGGGGCGCACCTGGAACGCGGTGATTGTCGGGAGCCCGAATGTGAACACAGGCTACAAGCTGGTGGGGAACACGCTGTATCCGAATATCGCGGAAGATTTCAAACGCACCTTCTCGACTTTGAAGGCCATTGGCTGCGACATCTTTTTGGGGGCTCATGGAGCATATTACGGCTTGCCTGAGAAGTATGCGCAGATGGCCGCGAAGGGCGATGCCGCGTTTCGAGACGCGGACGGTTACAAGCATTACGTGGAAGATCGCCAGCAAGCGTTTGAGGCGGAATACAAACGGCAGACTCAGAGCCGCCGATAATTCGAAGGCCGGGCTCGCTCAAGAAGTTGTGCGGCAGTCAATTGGCTGACCGGGTCGATCCAAGCGGGAGCTAAATCGGCTAAGGGCGCGAGTACGAACCGGCGATCGCGCAAACGCGGATGAGGGATTTCCAGACCCGGCTCATGAATCGTTTCGTGTTCGTAGAACAGAATATCGATATCGATGGTGCGCGGGCCGTTTTTTTGGGTGACCTTGCGCTTCATGGCCGCTTCAATTTCTTTGATCGCGGTGAGCAACTGCCTGGGCGTCAGCAACGTGTGCGCTTCGGCCACTGCGTTTAAGAACAAGCCCTGATCGAGGAAGCCTTCTGGCTCAGTTTCATAGATCGGCGAAAGGCGCGAGATGTGAATCGCGCGTGCGTTCAAGTGTTGAAGAGCCCGGCGAATCTGCTCTTCGCGATCGCCGAGATTCGTGCCCAGGCCTAAGAAGACTTGCTTCAAAACAGGTCGGGCTGCGCACCGGGTTGCCAGCGGCGCTCGACGTGAAAGTAATCGAAGGCGCGTTCGGTGGCGACGCGTCCGCGAGGCGTTCGATGCAGGAAGCCGAGTTGAATCAGGTAGGGTTCGTACACCTCTTCGATAGTTTCCGGCTCTTCATTTACGGAAGCCGCAATGGTGTTGATGCCAACGGGGCCGCCGCGATATTTCTCCAGCACGGCGCGCATGATTTTTTGATCGATTTCGTCCAAGCCGTGCCGGTCCACCTCCAGCAGATCGAGCGCGGTACAAGCACTCTCAATCGAGATGTTCCCGTTGGCGCGCACTTGGGCGTAATCTCTCACCCGCCTCAACAAGCGGTTCGCAATGCGCGGCGTGCCCCGGCTGCGGCGTGCAATTTCGGCCGCGCCTTCCGCATCGACACTTACATCCAGCAGGCGGGCGGACCGCGTTACGATGAGCGTCAACTCTTCCACCGTGTAGTGATTCAGGTGAAGGTGAAGGCCGAAGCGCCCTCGAAGTGGCCCGCTCAACAGACCCTGACGCGTTGTCGCGCCGACGGCGGTGAACTTGTGAATGGGGATGCGCATGGTACGCGCGCCGGGCCCGGAGCCGATCAGTAAGTCGAGCTGAAAATCTTCAAGCGCCGAATACAGCATCTCTTCCACGTCCGGCAGCAGGCGATGAATTTCATCGATGAAAAATACCTGGCGCTCCTGAACATTGGTCAGCACGCCGGAAAGGTCCAGCTTCTTCTGCAGCACGGGGCCGGAGGTCTGATCGAAGGCTACTTCGAGTTCAGCCGCGATGATGGACGCGAGTGTGGTTTTGCCTAAGCCAGGCGGGCCGTAGAGCAGCACATGGTCCATGGCCTCGCCGCGATGGCGCGCCGCTTCAATGGCAATTGCAAGATTCTCTTTGAGCTTCGTCTGGCCGGTGAAATCTTTGAGACGACGCGGACGCAACCCAGCTTCAAACTGGGCGTCTTCCGCGTCCGGCGCACCGGAAACCATTCGCTGCTCCGACATGCTTTCAGCCTACCGAACAAATTCCAGGCTACGGCGGAAGAGCGGCTCGAACTTGGCTTCCACGCCGGCTGCCTTGGCTTTGCGCACGGCGATTTCAGCAGCAGGACGCGCACAGCCCAGGTTCAGGAGCGCGGAGAGCACGTCGGTCTCAACGGGGTCCAACGCCGGCAGAGCGGGAGCGCCATCGGCTAGCGGCACGGCCACCAACTTGTCGCGCAGTTCAAGGATCATGCGCTCCGCAGTCTTCTTGCCCACGCCAGGAATACGCACCAGCAGTTCCAGCGAGCCATTGCGAATGGCAGCCGTCAGTTCCGGCGCGTTCAGGCCGGAAAGAACTTTGATGGCGAGGGCCGGGCCGATGCCGCTCACGCTGGTCAGCTTCTCAAACAGCGTCTTCTCTTCCTGCGAAACGAACCCAAATAACGCCAGGGCATCTTCGCGGACATGCGTGTGGACGCGCAGGCGAACTTGCTGCCCCACCTCGGGCAGGGCCGTGTAGGTGCTGACTGGGATGGTGAGGTCATAGCCGACGCCTCCCGCGTCCACAATGGCCTGGTTGGGGTGCTTCTCAAGTAGGGTGCCGCGCAGCAGTGCGATCATTTTGACAAAATAGGTGTAGTGCGTTCCGCAACAATTGTAAGGGCCGGGCTCCTCTGAATGGCGCGCCGCAGATTTTTTGTGGACGCAGTGCTGGATGGCGAAGCGGAATTGCGGGGCGAGGAAGCTCATCATCTGAGCCGGGTTTTGCGTGCCGAAGCGGGGCAGCAATATGAAATTTCGGATGGATCGCGAGTCTTCCTGGCGGAGATCGAAGAGGCGGGAAAGGCGGCCGTGCGATTCCGCGTTGTTGAAGAGTTGGAACAGGGCGGCAACTCGCCGGGCCTGACGCTTTACTTGGCGCTGATCAAGTTCGACCGCTTCGAATGGGTGGTGGAGAAGGCGACGGAATTGGGCGCGACGGCGATTGTTCCCGTGGAGTGCGCGCGGTCGGAAGCGGGGCTGATGGCGGCCAGCGCCAAGCGGTCTGAGCGGTGGAGAAAAATTGCGCGGGAGAGCAGTCAACAGGCTCGTCGCGTGGCCTGCCCCACCATTGCGGATGCGGTGCGGGTGGCTTCGCTGAAGCAGGAAGGCGTGTGCTGCCGCATGGAAGAAGAACCCGGTGCTCCGCTGCTGGCAGACGTGCTCAGTGGCCATGCGCAAGGCGGCGCGGTGAGCCTGCTGATTGGCCCCGAAGGCGGCTGGACAGACCGCGAGCGCACACTTCTCGATAGCGCCGGCTGGCTTCGGTCTTCGCTGGGCCCCTTGGTGCTGCGGGCTGAAACAGCAGCCATCGCCGCACTGGCCATTGCGGGCCAAAGGTGGACAGCCTAGTGACGCTGCGGACCGTGATGCAGCCATCGGAACTGGCGATGCTGCTGCCCCTTATGGCCGCGCAGGCGGGAATCGTGTTCACGTTATGGCAGCGCTTGCGACCAAGCTTCACACGTCTTACTGCGGTTCTTTTCTGGCTGGCGGTGGCCGCTGTTGCAGCGCTCGGGCTGGCGGCAATCTTCCTGGGCGTGATTCGCGAGTATGCGGCGCGGTTCCGCGATATCCGGACGGTTACGTATCTGTGGCTGCTGGCCTCCACGCCGGCATTGGTGATCTACGGCCTCTATCGCTTCTTCGCGGCAAAGATGCGCTCTGGCCCGGAAGATCGCAACCGGCGCGCAGTACTGCGCCTGGCGGGAGCGGCTGCCGTCGCAGCCCCCTTTGCAGTGGAAGGCTGGGGCGCATTCGTTACCCGGTTCGATTACAAAGTGGAAGAAGTGAACCTGCCGATCGCCGGGCTCCACCCCGATCTGGAAGGCTTGAAAATTCTACAGCTCAGCGACGTGCATCTGGGCCGGTTCCTGAGCGAACGCGAACTCGCACGCGTGGTCGATACTGCCAACGAACTGCGCGCGCCGGTGGCCTTCATGACCGGCGATCTCATCTCCAGTTGGGGCGATCCGCTGGATGCCTGCATCGCGGAGCTAAGCCGCATCAAGTGCGATGCTCCCATGCTGGGCTGCCTGGGCAATCACGAAATTTACGCGCAGGTGGAGAGGTATACCGAAGTGCAGGCGGCGCGGCGCGGCATTACATTTCTGCGCGGCGCCAAGCGTGAGTTGAAGTTTGGCAGCGCGGTGCTGAATGTTGCCGGCATCGATTATCAGCCCTTCACGCTGCGCGGCCAATATCTGAGAGGCGCGCAACACCTGCTCATTCCCAACGCGACCAATTTGCTGCTCTCTCATAACCCGGATGTCTTTACGGAAGCGCCCGGGCAAGGTTGGCAAGCCATGCTCGCCGGTCACACGCACGGCGGCCAGGTGACGGTGGAATATTTCAAGCGAACGGTGAACCCGGCCCGCTTCCTGACGCCCTATGTCTCCGGCCTTTACGTGGAACGCGGCGCGGCATGCTATGTCACGCGCGGTATCGGCACCATCGGCATTCCCGCGCGTGTTGGCGCGCCGCCTGAAATCACGCTGATCACGTTGAGGAAAGCTTGATGCGATACCTGGTGATCAGCGACATTCATGCGAATTGGGAAGCACTGGAGGCCGTGCTTCACGACGCGGCCGGTGAGTATGACCAGGTTGTCTGCCTGGGCGATTTCGTAGGTTACGGGCCCGATCCGAATCGCGTAGTGGAGTGGGCACGCGGCAATGTCTCGTTAGCCGTGCGCGGCAATCACGATAGAGCCTGCGTGGACCTCTTCGGCATTGAAGATTTTCGTGATATAGCACGCGCCGCTGCCGTGTGGACGAATTCCACGCTGTCGCGCGAAAATTCTGTGTACCTGCGCACTTTGCCGGCGGGGCCTGTCTCGCTAGAGACTTTCGGAATCGCTCACGGCTCACCTCGCGATGAAGACGATTACATCATGCAACCCGCAGATGCCGCGGAAGCCTTCGCATTTGTGCAGAACACTGTTACGTTCTTCGGGCACACGCATGTGCAGGGTGGTTTTCAGGCAAGGAAACGCAGAGTGACGCCCCTGACGATACTCTCAACTCCGGCTGATTTAGATTTCGAGCCCGACACTGAGTATCTGATCAACCCGGGTTCGGTGGGGCAGCCTCGGGATCTTCATCCCTTCGCCGCGTACAGCATCTTTCGCCCGGAAGAAGGCTATCTCACTTACAAGCGCGTGACTTATAACGTGGAAGTAACTCAGCAAAAAATACGGGCTGCTGGATTGCCATCTCGACTGGCCGACCGTCTCGCGATCGGCCAGTAAGAATCCTCCGCGGGGAGGAGAAGTTTAGAGCCTACCCATCAACAGCAGCACCACCAGGATTAGAACGACCAACCCCAGCCCGCCGCTCGGCATGTAACCCCAAGAGCTGCTATAGCCCCACGTGGGAAGCGCACCGATCAGTGCCAACACTAAAACAATCAAGAGAATGGTTCCAAGCATCGTAATTGCTCCTTCTGGCGACTCTACTTAGCAATTGCAGTACCGGAAGCGGGCGGCGGGTCGTGCCTTTCGGCATAAACTTTCGTGAATTCCGCGCCGAAGAAAAATACTTGCGATGAATAATATACCCAGACCAGTAAAACGACCAGTGAACCGGCCGCCCCGTAAGCCGAGCCCACGCTCGCTTTCCCCAAATAGAGCCCGATCAGCGATTTTCCGCCGCCGAACAGGATGGCGGTGAAGAGCGCGCCGATCCGGACATCGGCCCACTTCACCGGGACATCCGGAATGTACTTATAGATCAGCATGAAGAGCAGGGCGGTCACCAGGATGGAAAGCACCGGCTCCATGATCAGGGCTACCGTCGGCGGGATGGGAAAGCGTGAGCCCAGATACGTGCCCAGGAACGCCAGCAAGGTGTTCACCACCAAGCTCACCAGCAGAAGGAAGCCAACCGCCATCACCACCGCGAACGTAAACAGCCGGTAGCGAAGAAAACTTTTCCAACCGGTGGAGGCGGTTTCGTGATTCCAGATAAGGTTCATGCTGTCGCGCAGTTCGCCGAAGACGGCAGAAGCGCCAATCAGCAGAGTGACGCCACCGAACACCGAGGCGGCAATTCCATGGTCCTGCTGGTGCGCGGATTTCAGCAGATCCTGAACGATGCGGCCGATATCGTTGCCCACCAGTTGCGAAACCTGATTCACAATTTCGCCTCGCGCCGCCTGATCGCCAAACACAAGGCCTGCAATTCCAATTGCCACCACCAGCAGCGGAGCCATGGAGAGCACTGTGTAGTAAGCCAGTGCAGCGCCCAGGCGGGGCGTGTTGTGGTCCACCCAACGTGTTCCTGTTTTCTTCAACAAAGCCCAGACATTTCGCATGAAGGAATGTAGGGTGCACTCAGGCTTCCACTTTCCGTTTTATAGTGAATTGTTCCAACGATGAAGATCGCTCACACCGCCTGCACAGACCTGGGCCTGGTTCGAACAGCGAACGAAGATTACTTCCGGCTGCTACCCGGAATTGGACTTTTTATTTTGGCCGATGGCATGGGAGGCGCGCGCGGCGGCGGCTTTGCATCCCGCCTGGCGGTCGATACGGTCGCAGAAGAGATGATGAAAATTGGGAAGCCGGATGCGTCCTCGTTGATGGCTGCCGTGGAACTGGCCCATCGGGAAGTTCGCGAAGCCGCATTGCGCGACCCCGCGCTGAATGGAATGGGCACCACGCTCATCGCGGCCTTGGTGGAAGGCAATGACGTAGCGATTGTGAGTGTGGGTGACAGCCGCGCCTACCGGTTCGGTTCAGGCGTGTTCGATCTGATTACCGAAGACCAGACGTGGGTGCAGGAGGTGGGCATTCCTTTAGGCTTGAGCGAGGCGGCGCTTCGTACACACCCCATGCGCCACCGTTTGACCATGGCGGTAGGCATCGATGCCGATCTGGAATCGCGGTATTACGGTACGTCTCTTGGCGCCGGCGAGGGCATTTTGCTTTCGAGCGACGGCTTGCACGGCCTGGTGTCTGAAACAAAACTGAACGAAATCGTGAACCAGAGAACCATGGCGCTGGAGGAGCGCTGCGAAGAGCTGATCCGGGCCGCGAAAGAAGGCGGCGGCACCGACAACATTACGGCTGTGATGATAGAGGGCGTCTAACCTTTACACCATGTACATGCCGCCATTGATCTCAATGGTCTGGCCGTAAATATAGCGGGAAGGTTCCGTGCACAGGAACAGAATGGTATCGGCGACTTCTTCGTTATCGCCAAGCTTTCCGGCAGGCGTCTGTGCGATGACAGAATCCAGAAGCTGCCTATTTGAAAACTGTTCGTGGAAGTAGTTGTCTACCGTCCCTGGGGACACCGCGTTGACGCGAACACCGTCAGGGGCCAACTCTTTGGCGATGCCCTTCGTGATCGCCGCAACTGCAGCTTTGGCCGCGGCGTACACCGTGGCGCCACTGCCTCCGCCGTTTCGGGCAGCGATGGAACTGAGGTTGACGATGTGACCGGAGCGCTTCGAAACCATGGCCGGGGCGACGGCTTGCGCCAGAAAATACGCGCTCTTCACATTTAAGTTGAAGACACGGTCGAACAGATCGAAAGTGAATTCCGGAAGCTTCGCGCGTTGCACCAGCGAACCCGCGTTGTTGATGAGGATGTCCGCGTTCCAGCCAAGCTGGCGATAGGCGGCAATCCCCTCTTCGATCCCTTCGAGCGAGCCGAAATCGGCGCGAATGAGGTGCGTCTCCGCGCCGAAAGCTTTTACAGATTGCGCCGCCTCTTCCGCGCCGGGCCGATACGAGTTGTAGTGAAGAATAAATCTCCTCACTCCAGCCTGGGCGAAACGCAGAGCGGTGGCCGCTCCAATTCCTCGGGACGCGCCCGTTATGAGAACAGTCTTACCGGTGAGTTCAGACACTTAGACATTCTGACGCAACCAATCTTTCATTGCATCACGATGTAACAGAATGCCTTTGCGCGAATAGCGAAGATAGCCCTGGCGGCGGAACTGATTCATGTAATGGGTGACGATCTCGCGCGAGGTGCCCACGTATTGCGAGAGCAGTTCGTGCGTGAACGGAATCATCTGAATGGAGCCATCATCCTGCTTTGCGCCTAAGCGGTCTGAGAAACGGATCAGCGTGCGGGCCAGCCTGCGGGCTATGTTATCGACTGAGAAGCTCTCGATGCGATGCGCGAAATCTACCGATCTTTGGACCAGCAGCTGCATCATCGCAATCGCCAGTTTCGGACGCTTCATGGAGATGTCTTCGATATCGGTGGTGGTCCATGTCATGACTTTCGTGTGTTCCAGCGCGATGGCCAACTCCGAACGGTTCACGTTTCCTAGAAAAGCCGATTCGCCGAAAAATTCGTCGGGCTGGTAAATATCGACGACGACCTGGCGGCCATCATCGGTCACGCGGCAGACCTTTACTTTGCCGCCGATGACCAGATAGACGCTGCTGGAAGGCTGATCGTGATCGTAAATCGTTTGCCCCTTTTTGTAATCCAAAATAGTGGAACAGGGAAGGTGCGCAAGGGGATCTTCTAAAAGCCGCGGTTGAGGAGGAACAGGCATCGCGGTCATACTGCTCATATTCCCCCCTGAGATGGATTTGTTAAGGCTGAAGCAAATGAAATTGGCATAATTATTAATGGTATTAGCGAGTACGTTGTAACAGATGCAAGCGGACTGCCAATCAGTGTAATTTTCAACCATGCTTCGGGCCCACCCATTGAGATTTTTCCTTGTTTTCCCATTGATCTGCCTAGGTTTTCAGGTAACCCGGTTCGAGACGCCCGGCCAGTATCGTGCGGCGTTGCGCAATGTGAGTGGCACGGGCATTCTACCCGGGGGGCGATTGCTTGCCCCGTTAGGGAAACAACTAATTACCGGCCCTGGGGCTTTCGGTTTAGCGGTGAGTCCGGCAGGCCGGGTCGTCACTTCGAACCTGGGCCCGGAACGCCTCTCGCTGACGGTGTGGGAGCGGGACAACAAAGGCCAGTTCAGTTCCCACAATTATTTAGCGGCGAAGCCGGCGCCGCCGGGGGCAAAGGACGAAGACGAAAAGGAATTGCGCAGCACCTTCATGGGGCTTGCTTTCGCCGATAAGCAACTCTGGTTAGCCGAAGGAAATTCGGGGCGCGTGCGGTCTCTGGATCCCGCGACGGGCGAGCGGCACAAGCTGATCGACCTGAATGGCGGGGGAGTGAACGATAGCTTTTCCGGCGATTTGGCCTTCGATGCCGCGCGCAGCATTCTCTACGTCACCGACCAGGCGAACTTCCGCGTGTGCGCCATCGATGCCAAGAAGGGGCGCTTGCTGGGGAGCGTGGCCGTGGGCCGGTTGCCATTTGCCATCGCTCTTTCCGGTGACGGCAAGACGGCCTTTGTGACTCACGTTGGGGTGTTCCGGTATGAAGGGTTGGCGGGCACTTCGAAAGCGTCCGCAACCCAGACAGGGCTGCCGTTTCCCGCGTTTGGTTTTCCATCGGCGGATGCGTTGAAAGGCGCTGAGCGTGAGCGTGCTAACGGCAGCAAAGTGGCAGTGCCGGCGCTGGGCGATCCGAACGTGGCGGAATCGAATTCCGTGGCTTTCCTGAATGTGGCCAACCCCGCCGCAATGACCGTTAGCGGCTATGTGCGCACCGGCAAGCCGTTCAGTTTGGAAACGGTAGGCGGCCCGAGCCCCTCCGGTGTGGTTGCCGCAGGAGGTTTTGTTTACGTATCGAACGCGCACGACGACACGGTCACGGTGGTGGACGCGGCATCTCGCCAGATTGTGCACCAAGTGGAGTTGCGCATCCCGGGCTTCGACGCACTGCGGGGCGTGCTGCCGCTGGGCATGGCAGTGGATGCGGAAGGCGGGCGTCTGTTGGTGGCGGAAGCCGGTATCAATGCGATGGGCATAATCGATTTGAAGACCCGGAAATTGTTGGGGCACGTGCCGGTGGGTTGGTTTCCTACCCGGGTGGCCATTGTGGACGGCATGGTCTATGTGGCGAATGCGAAGGGCGCAGGCGTGGGGCCGAACCTGCCCGGCCGGGAAGCGTATCAGGACGGCAGCGGATTGGTGGATGTGCTGCGGCGCGGCACTGTCTCCATGTTCCCCAGCCCGGCAGTCGCCGAACTTCCCCAGCTTACCGGGAAGGTGCTGAATGCGAATGGCTTCGTTCCGGTAGCGGGAGCGGCGCCGGCCCTATCGACGGCTATGAAGCACGTGGTGGTGATTGTGAAAGAGAACCGCACCTTCGATGAAGTGTTCGGCGATGTGAATACCGCACAGAACGGGCCTGTTGCGGGGGCACCGCAACTCGCGCGATTCGGCATGGCGGGCACCGTGGCCGGTGGTCGAGACAGGCTGAGTCTGCAGGGCGTGGCGGTGACTCCGAACCATCACGACCTGGCCAAGCGCTGGGCCATGAGCGACAACTTCTATTCCGATTCCGAAGTGAGCGTGGATGGCCACCATTGGCTGGTGGGCAACTATCCGGATGCGTGGACGGAGAGTTCGCTGATGGCCGCCTACGCGGGGCAGAAAGATTTTCGCTTTCCCACCACGGCGCCAGGCCGCCTGCAATTCGCGCAGAGCAATTCGTCCGTGCATCCAGAAGAAACGCAGCAGGCGGGCACGCTGTGGCACCACCTGGAACGCAACGGGATCACGTTCCGAAACTTCGGCGAAGGCTTTGAGCTGGCCGGCGTGGAAGAGGCCGAAGGCGAGAAGCCCACCGGCGCGCGCTACCTGACCAATGTACCGATGCCCGACCCGCTGTATCGCAACACGTCGCGCGACTATCCGGGCTTCAACATGAATATCCCCGATCAGTTCCGCGCCACGCAATTGATCGATGAGATTAAGCAGCGATACGAAGCGCCGGGCACGGAACTGCCACGCTTCCTGTTCGTTCACTTACCGAACGATCATATTGCGGCGAACCGGCCGGCAGACGGCTATCCCTACCCGGCGTCTTACGTGGCCGACAACGATTACGCTTTGGGCCGAATTGTGGAATACCTGTCGCATACGCCGTGGTGGAAAGAGATGACTATCTTCGTGACCGAGGACGACGCGCAGGGCGGCCGCGATCACATCGACGCGCACCGCACGCTGCTGCTTGCGGCGGGGCCTTACGTGAAGAAGAACTTCGTGCTGCACCAGAATTCCAGCTTCCCGGGCTTGCTGAAAACTGTTTTTCGATTGCTGGGGATGCCACCACTGAATCTTTACGACGCAACGGCGACAGACTTGAGTGCGGTGTTTATGGATAAGCCCGATTTCACGCCATATGTCGCGCGTAAGCCGGATGCGCGGATTTTTGTTCCGGAGAATGCGCGTGAGCCGAAAGATCCGAAGCCTTCGATTCGCATGGACCGGTGAAGTTGCGCTTCGCGAAACCAAGGCGACGACGATGGCCACTACTCTGGCTGTTCGTCGATAGATTTTCCGGCACTAAGCCGGTTTCCTTGCCGATCTTTGCAAGGGCGGGACCAATCGGCTCAATGTTCACCATGGTAACTTCAGTTTGGCGCATTGGCTGCAACCAGCCGTGTACCGGTGTCCGATGTATGCGCGTCCGTGTTAACGCGGATTGTCTGGCGCGGCGATGACCGCTGGCTCGATCAATCTATAAGTGAAGCGAGTCTCGGGCGCAATCTCAACCCCTTTCCCCGTTAGCTTCCCAGCGATCGCACCACCGGCTGCCCCAACTCCGGCTCCCACAGCGGCGCCTAGGCCGCCGCCTGCCAGCGCTCCGATCGCTGCGCCGCCGGCTGCTCCGCCAGCTGCCCCCAATGCGGTCCTTTTCGCGCGTGACCCGGCGGCGGAATCGACTTTCCCCGTTTCCAAGACGACGCGCTGACCGTTGACCATCACGGCAACAAGTGTCATGGAGAGAGACGCCCGGTGAGTCATGCCCGGTGAGCGTAAGTCGATCACACGCAGGAATGCGTTCGCGTTAGCGGGAACCACAGTCTCACCGTTGACGATGATTGGATCATCCAGGCTGGCAGGATATTCCGTGCGTAGATCGGCCTTCTTCGAATCGATACGGTTGACCGTGCGAATGGCGATTTCTGTTCCCGCAGGAAGAGTGACAGTGGGGCCCTCCGCTGCGGCAACGGCAGGGAGCAAGATGCAAATCGAGAGCAAAAGCAGTGAGGTTGTTTTCATGTTATTGGATTGCAGTCCAGCGAACGACACATCTCTTTTGAGGACTGCTACTTTTGTTTTTGACAATGAGACGTTGTGTCTTCCCCTCTCCAGGCACCAGGTGCGCCTCCCAAATTTTGGAGTCATAATCCAGGCGCATCGGTACCAGCGGCACGTTCCGAAAAACATACTCAGCACTCTGCGGGATGGGGCTGCCCGTCGATTCGTAGATCCCGGAACGCGGTCCATCGTAAACCAGGGTGGCCTGGGGAACAGGAGCGATGGGGAGAGCAACTCTAGCCGGTCTGCGTTCCGTTTCTAGAGGCACGGGCGGCCCGTCCACATGGAGACGCCTCGGTTGCTCAGCAATAGAATCGGGAGGCGAATAGGGAGCCACGCGTTGGCGGCTTTCCTGCCTGGGTGTGGCTGCCGGGGAATTCATCTTGAGTTCCGTCATCCACATTTCGGCGCGATACATTTTGTCCTCATCGCCTGAATGAAGATCCTGCGTGAGGAGGCTCTTCGCGGCTTCGGCGTAATGAGGGAGTATGCGCGATGCGGTGTCCCGCCACGCGCCCACATCGGGCATGTCGACCAGAATTCTACAGACCGCTTCGGCTTCACCTGGCGAAAGCGCGGGCGCCTGCCTCAGCAGATCCTGCAGAACCGGTTCAGAGCTCTTTGGGTAGCGGGACATCAGGCTTGTGAGCATGGGAACGTAAGGCAATTGGAACGTCGCTGGGCGGTTCTCGCGCCAGGAAAAAGTAACTATCCCCGAAGCCACACGTTCATTGGCGAGCACTTCGATGACTTCGGGTAGATTCGCTCGCGAGTCTCTTCGCCAAGCCGCAATCAATTCTTCATCGAGAATGTCTCTGTACCAGGAAACCCAATCGGAAAGAGTTGCTACTGTCGGTTTGCGGTTGGCCGAATTGACAGAAACCAAAAGCTGCTTGATCTTCTGGTGCGCGACCGCCGGTGAGAAAGGGGCAGGGCCGACCTCTTTAAACTGCGCTCCCGCACGAAGCACGTACAAAAACAGAAGGAAAAACCAAGCGTGCTTTCCCGTGTTTCTCACGCAGGATGATCCTACCATGTGGTTTGTTACGAATTGGCGACGACCACAACCGCTAGTGCGCTGCATGAAAAGCATCGTAATCGGCCTGCAGCGCGGGGGGCACAGGCCTTTTGCTCTCTGCCAGCTTTTCCATGAGCTTGGTGTAAGTCTTATCGGCCAGCTCATATTCGCCCTGGCGCGACGGCTTGCCTGTGTCCAGATCTTTGTTCACCAGCTTGAGCCGGTCAGCGGCCAGTGACCCGATATCGATCTTGTCCTGATCGATAGTTGCTTCAAAGCTCTTCTCGAATAGCAACTCAGCCTCCGCCGTGGGCGTGCGGAATCCCAAGCTCTTAAACGGACCCACCTTGGGCAGCAATCGAAACAAGACTGCCAGTAAACGCGCTCCAAAGCCGGGCTTCTCATACTGCTTGCCCCATTCCTTTTCGTAAGACGAGCGCGACAAGTTGTAGCGAAACTTCTTGCGCGTTATGCCGGGGTCTTTCTTGCGGATGCTGTCCTGCTTGGCGGACCACGCCGCTTTTGTCATCTCCGGAATCAGACTGCTTACCGACCATCGATACGTACCCAGCGCCAGATCGAGCGTCTTGAACATGTCAGTCAGCTTCAGCCCATAAGTGTCTTCGCAAGCGCGTTCCAGCAGCGGCTTTGAAACCTGGAAGCCGATGAAATCGTGATACGCCTCCGCTGGGTAGTGGCCTCGAGCCACCTGAACCACATCGAAGCCGAATTCCGTGCGAATGTGCGCGGTCGGATTCTCGACGTAAGTAATGTCGTCGCCATACTTCACCTTCAGCTTCGGATAGAGCTTCGGCACGGTTCGATTGATCGCGATGGGGTGACCGTTGTTGTCGGCGTCGAAGTGGGCCAGCGCCCCGATGGCGAAAGCATATTCGTTCAGGTCCTGCGCCTGCGCCAGAAGCGATATTACGAAGTCGCCGCTGCGCACATAATGAGTTAAATCGCTGAACAGATGGCTGCCGAACGGATAATAGCCAACGTCCTGAATGATGCCGCCGCCATAGCAATAGGCATGCGCCTGCAGCAGCTGCTCCGGCGTGGATGCCGGGAATTTTTTCAGCAGTACCGGCTTGATGGTGGTGTCCCAGAGCGTATCGATTAACGCCTCATGAGTCAGAACGGAGTAAGCTTGAGCGGACTGGGGAACGCACAAGGCGAGGGCGGTTGCCACCAGGCCGCATGCAGTTGCAAATTTCACAACCACAATACTAATATGCGGTTGACTCCACAGGGACACCGCGCAATGAAAGGCGCCCTCACCGTTGCCGGCCTCTTCTGCCTCTTTCTTGCGCCGCCCAGCCGGGCGCAAAATTCCTGGGCCACGCTTTCAGGCCGGGTCACAGACGCAACGGGAAGCGCGATTGTGGACGCGACCGTTCGCGCGTTTCTGCCCGGTTCCACGGATACGGCGGAAACAAAATCGGGCAAGGGTGGCGCGTATTCGATACCGTTCCTATCGCCAGGCATATACACGCTGCAGGTATCGGCAAGCGGGTTCAAGAAGCTGACGCAGCACGATTTGGGCATTCGCGCCGCCGACACGCTGAATGTCCCAGTGACGCTGGAAGTGGGCGAAGTGAGCGATTTGATCGTGGTCGGCGTGGACGGCGATTTGCTCCAGACCACCACTGCCAGCCGCTCCCAGCGCTTCACTGCCGAAAGTTTGCGCGAGCTGCCCACGGTGGGCCGCCAGGCTTATAACCTGGTAAGCCTCTCGCCCGGAGTGCTGTTCGCGGAAGAACAGTTTGGGTCCACCGGATTTTCAGGCTTGCGCAATTTCGATAACAACGGGCAATACGTAATCAACGGCGGTCGTCCCGGCACGAATCAATTTCTGCTGAATGGAGCGCCCATCAGCCTGACCGGCACCTGGCAGCTTTCGCCCAGCATTGAAGCCGTGCAGGAAATGCGCGTGATGACGAACACCTACGATGCGCAGTTCGGGCGCACCGGCGGTGGCACCGTGAATGTCACGCTGCGTTCCGGAGCCAACAGCCGGCATGGTTCGACGTATGAATTTCTTCACAACGCGGTGTTCGATGCGAACTCTTCTGAGAACAACCGGATCGGCTTAGGCCGAGGGAAACACATCACCCATGAGTTCGGCGGCACGGCGGGCGGCGCGATTCGGCGCGATAAAGACTTTGTATTTTTTAGCTTCGACGGCTATCGCGAAATTGCACCGGCGCCGGTGGTGAGCGACACGCCGCCGCTCAACCTGCGCGATGGCAAACACTTCAGCGATTACGGCATTCGCGTTTACGATCCGCTCACCACGCGAACCTGCCGCGACGGAATCGATACGCCGCGCGGTACGCAGTGTTTCAGTACATACATTCGTATGCCGTTCGCCAAGAATCAAATTCCCGATTCGCGGATCAGCCCTGCCGGCTCAGCTATCCTTGCGTTGTATCCGGAACCGAATGGGCCCGGCTTAACGCAGAACTTCCTGAACGGAGCCAACAGTGGGCGCTTCGGCTACGTACAACCCATCGGCCGCTGGGACCACAATTTCAGTGAGCGCGACCGCGTGTATTCGCTCTTCACGTTTCAGCATTCCACGCAGGCGCAGAGCAGCAATGGCTTCCCTTCGCCCGCCGATTTAGGTACGGGCACATCGGAGCGCACGGGGCAGAACTATATCGTTGAATGGACGCGCGTGGTATCGCCCTTTACCGTCTTCGATCTGCGGGCTTCGCTGGGGCGCTTCACCGAGTTCTACCCGGAGAGCAACTGCGGCGGTTGTCTGACTGCCGGACAGCTTGGCATTTTGACTTTTCCGAATGCGCCAACGGTGCCCGTGAATGCCGCGCCGCGCGTGGATCTGGATCTCTCATCGCCCATTATTGGAAATTCGTTCACGTGGAGCACAGAGAACCAGATCGATATTTCGCCAAGCGTGAGCCACGCGGGCGGCAAGCACCTGCTTCACTTAGGCGGCGAGTTTGTATATGCGGCGTTAGGGAAGGCGGGCCCAGGCCGCGCCAATGGCGAGTTCGCATTCACGCGGCAGTGGACACAACAATATGCGGGCCGCAGCCGCGGCGTGTTGGACGGCAGCGGCGTTGCCGATCTGCTGCTGGGCCTGCCTTATTCCGGCTACATCGACTACAACGATAACTTCTATCGCACGTGGCCCTACTTCGCTCTGTATGCGCAGGACACATGGCGCGTGCGTCCAAACCTGACGCTCAATTTAGGGCTCCGCTACGATGTGCAGTTACCTTTTGTGGAGCGCTTCAATCGAAGCAACCAAGGCTTCGATTTGACGACTAAGAATCCGCTGAGCGATCGCATCGTTGCGAACTGGAAGACGCTTAAGGCCGGATACGATGCCACCGATCCGGCCTATCCCTATCCCGATGCTCCGGCCGCGATCTATGGCGGACGCACGTTCCCCGACGCGGTGCATCGCCGGCCCTACGATACGGATTGGACCGATTGGCAACCGCGCGTGGGGCTTGCCTGGAGCTTTCATCCGAAGACAGTGCTGCGCGCCGGGGCCGGCATTTTTTATCGCACCGCAACGCAATTGAACTCGACTGACGGCTTTAGTCAGCGCACCTCATACATTCGCTCGCTGGACGGCGGCCTCACGCCATCGGCCGGCCTGGCTGGCGATTACTCGCTGGAGAATCCATTCCCGAACGGCATCATCGCGCCCACGGGAGCCGCGCTGGGGCTGCTGACGAACGTTGGCAATCCCATCGCTTACGATTCGCGCAAGCGGCCCATCCCCAGGACGTATGAATACTCCGCCGGCATACAGCGCGAGCTGCCCTGGCGCTTGCTGGCCGATGTTTCCTATGCGGGCAGCGTTACGGTTCATGCCAGTTTGCCGCAACAGTTAGACGCGGTCAGCGCCGCAGATTTTGCGAAGGGAACCGCCAACCCGTATTTCCTAAACCGGCAATTACCGAACCCATTCGCGGGTATCCTGCCGGCTAACTCAGATCTGGGTGGCGCCTCAGCCATAAGCGCCGGTTCCCTGTTGCGGCCTTACCCCGCGTTCAACGGAATTGTCGTCACCAATAACGCTTACGCGCGCTACCGTTACGATTCGTTGCAGGTTCAGTTAGAGAAGCGAGTCTTGGATTCCGAATCCGCTGGCATTTTTTCGTTCCTGTTCTCATACACCTATTCGAAGAGCTTCGAACAGAGCCATCGCTTGAACGATTGGAACCTGGCCGAAGAGCCGATTCACGAATTGTCCAGCGTGGATAAGCCGCAGAACATCGCATTCGCGGGCACCTGGGAATTGCCTGTGGGTTGGGGCCGCCGATGGTTTAGCAATGTGCCGCGCTTCGCGGGAGCCTTACTGAATGGCTGGACGGTGGATTGGATTTTTACTTACCTTTCCGGCTATCCCGTTGACAAGCCCGACGCCACGTTCAGCTGCGCAGGCTATCTTGCGCCGGGCGGCCAGACGGCCGACCATTGGTTCAATAACGATCAGCGCTGCTATCAATCGCGCGCGCTCTTCACGCTCCGCAATACAGAGGACCGCTTCCCCAACATACGCACCCCCACCGCGCCGCAGGTGAACGCAAGCATCGAAAAAGCGTTCTGGCTCACCGAACACAAGCAGCTTCAGTTTCGCGGCGAAGCTTACAACCTGACCAACACGCCCATCTTTCCCGGCCCCAACACCAACTACAAAGATCCGCGCTTCGGGCAGCTTCCCTTGCAGCAAAGCAATTCGCCGCGATACGTGCAAATCGCGGCGAAGCTGGTTTGGTAGCGGTTAAATTTTGGTCGGCACAATCTCTAGCTCCGCCACTGTGGCGCGTGGAGGCAACTCGGCAACCGACACAATGATCTCGGCAACGTCTTCCGGCTGCAGAGCCTTCGCGATCGTTTCGGCCGAAGGTTTCACCGGACGCTTTTCTAAAATTTCCGATTCCACCAGACCTGGATTCACCACGCAGGTGCGAATGCCGTTTTCCTTTTCCTCCACCCGAATGGCGTGCGCTAAGCCAAGCAGCCCGCGCTTGCCGGCCTGATAGGCGGCGCCCGAAACATCGGGCGTGGTGCCTGAGATGGACGAAACATAAATCATGTGCCCCGCGCCTGCGGCCCGCATGGCCGGCAGAACGGCGCGCGTGATGTAATAGGCGCTGTTCAGATTCGTCAGGATCATGTGATCCCAAATATCCACGCGCAGACGCTGCATGGAGCGATCGGGCGTATTGGTGCCAGTGGCGAAAACCAGAATATCGATCTTGCCCAGCCGTTCACGCGTATGCGCCGCAAGGCTCTCCATTTGTTCCGGGTCTGAGGCATCGGCCGCAAAAACTTCAATCGTAGGATGCTCCTGGGTAAGCTGCGCGAGCCGGTCTTCGCGCCGCGCGCTCGCCATCACGCGCGCGCCCTTCTTCGCGAATTCAACAGCGGTCGCGCGACCGATGCCGCTCGATGCGCCCACTACCAGGACTGCTTGGTCTTTCAGAGAAACTGCCATTTCGATAGAGTAGTTCAGATGAAAGCGCTGCTGCTGAAAAACTACAAAGAACTGGAATTGGTGGACATGCCGAAGCCCGAGCCGGGGCCCAATGAGGTGCGTGTGCGCGTGAAGGCGTGCGGCATCTGCGGGAGCGACGTGCACGGTTGGGATGGAAGTACAGGCCGGCGCATTCCGCCGCTGGTAATGGGCCATGAGGCCGCCGGCGAAGTGGACGCGGTCGGTTCGGCCGTGAAGGGTTACAGCGAAGGCGAACGGGTCACCTTCGATTCCACCGTCTCCTGCGGGACTTGCTTCTTCTGCTCACAGGGGTCGATTAATCTGTGTGACAATCGCCAGGTTCTGGGTGTGGCCTGCCAGGAATTCAGCCGCAACGGCGCGTTTGCGGAGTATGTGCTGGTGCCGCAAAACATCATGTATAAGCTGCCCGACGCCCTACCGTATGAACATGCCGCGCTCATCGAAGCCGTTTCCATTGCCGTTCACGCGGTCAATATTACGCCTAAAAAGCTGGGCGGCACCGCCGTCGTGGTGGGCACCGGTATGATCGGGCTGCTGATTGTGCAGGCGGTGAAGCTGGCCGGTTACACGCGCGTGATCGCGGTGGATCTGGACGACGCCAAGCTGCAAGTCGCGAAAGATTTCGGCGCGACGGACACTTTGAACCCTAAAAATGCCGACGTTCCCGCGCGTGTTGCGGAGATGACCGGCGGCCATGGAGCCGATGTGGCGCTAGAAGCCGTAGGAGCGAGCGGCCCCATCAAGACGGCCATCCAGAGCGTGCGCAAAGGCGGCTCGGTAACGCTGGTGGGAAACGTGAGCCCGAATGTGGAAATTCCGCTGCAAATGGTGGTGAGCCGCCAGATTCGGCTGCAAGGCTCATGCGCGTCGAATGGCGAATATCCGGAGTGTATCGATCTGCTGAGCCGGGGTCTGATTCAGGTGGCACCGATTATTAGCGCGCTGGCGCCTCTTAAAGAAGGCGCGCAGTGGTTCGAGAAACTGTATAAGGGCGATTCGAACCTAATGAAAGTGGTGCTGCAACCCTAGCGCTTGAACAGGGAAAATGGTGGGCTCTACAGAATTCGAATCTGTGACCTCCTCCGTGTCAGGGAGGCGCTCTAACCAGCTGAGCTAAGAGCCCGAGGACGACTTTTCAGTATAACCTAGGCGGCATCGTCCACGTCGCGGCCGATCACGGTCGCGATGGTGCCGGGCGCGTAGCCTTCCAGCCGGTTATTTACGTAAATGAGAGCCGCGCGGCGTCTGGCGCGCGAGATATCGATCATCTCGCGCAGGGACGCTCGCACTTCCGGGTTGGGGTCGCGGACCTCCGAATACGGAGCAAAGGCTTGGACGGCCTCTTCATACGGCCGGCCCGGTCGAAGTAGGGCACGCGCCACCAGAAAATCCGCGGTGTGGGATTCGCCCGTCGCCAATTGCTCGTGAAGCGGCGGCATCCTGGTCCAGGAATTATATACATGGGCCACGTTGCGGTCGCGCAACAGGGAAAAATAGGCGGGAGTCAGGTATTCCTCGTTTCGAATTTCCACCGCATACCGGTGCGCGGCTGGCAGCCCCATCAAAAACGGACCCAACAGCTCCAGAAAATCTTTCTCCGGCGTCGCGGAATAGCCGAATTCAAAGATGAGCGCGCCCAGTTTCTCACGGTACGGTTCCAGAGGTTTGAGAAAGGCGTCGCGCAGCAAATGCGCATCTAGAAACGTATGATTCGTGAGGCCGGCCTGCGCGCCATAGCGAGGGATACGCGGAAACGCGCGGCACGTAATTTGTTCCGGCACCTTCAGAGAAAATTTGAAAGTCTCCGGAACCTGCGCGAACAGACGCTGCCAGAAAGCCTCGCTAGGGAACTGGTAAAAGGCGAAATCGCCGCACACAGTCGGGAAGATTTCCGCGTATTCGCTGAGGCAGGTGTCATGAAACAGCTTCTTCGAAAAGCGGCCGCGGCTGACATAGCGCGACGGCGTGTAAATATTTTTCAACCAGCCCTCATACTTCCACGAACTTCCGCCGATAAGGATATTGTGAGCGGCTAGTTCACTCAGACGAGGGCGGAGCAGGGGCGCGAGGGACGCCCCGGATTCCGGTTCATCGTCCTTGAATTCATCGAATAATGAGGGCTGGCGTTCGCTTACCATGCCCTGGCAGAGCGATAGCCGTATGGATCGGCCCCGGCTTCCAGCACGCCACCCGGAGTGACGCGAACCATCACGGGCGCGGCGCCGCTATTCCAACGCGAGCGTGTTCCTAAGCGATGCTTCTTTTCGCCCAGTTCTCCCATCACCTGCGGCGCGGTCCGGTCATCGAGCAGCAAATCGCCCGGATTCATGGCGTGGTTGTCGAAGCTCGAAACCAGGTGGCGCGTTTGGAAACGTGGCGCTTCCAAAGCGGCTTCGGCGTTCATTTTGAATTCAATCACGTTGAGCAGCACCTGGATCAAAGACTGCTCCTGGTTGTCCCCGCCCGGCGTCGAAAGCGCCAGAAACGCCTTACCGTCTTTCGTCACAATGGTGGGGCTCAGCGTGACTCGCGGCCGTTTCCCGCCGGCCAGTTCATTCGGGTGACCAGGCACCAGCAAAAAGCTCTGCGCGCGCTCCGTTAGTGGAATGCCGGTATCGCCCGCGATGACGGAGGGCAGCCAGGCCCCGGAGGGCGTCGCCGAAAATGTGATGCCGTTCTTATCGATGGCGTCCACGCAGGTGGTGTCCTTCGCCATCAGCGCGTCGTCAATATGAAGCTGTGACGTTTCCGATTCCGACGGGTGCTGCGGAGGATGCTCGCCAATCTTGCCGGGCCGGAAATCTAAAGAAGCCGTGGGGGCAATCAGCTTGCGGCGGTCATCGGCATAGGCCGTCGAGAGCAGCCGCTCGGTGGGAATCTGGTTGAAGCGCGGGTCACCGTAATAGGTATCGCGATCCGCATAGCCCAGCTTCAACGCCTCCACCAAGGTATGAATATAGGTTACGGAATTCAGCTTCATGCCCGCCAGATCGATAGGATTCAGAATATTCAAAACCTGAATCATGGTTGGACCCTGGCTCCAGAACCCCGGCTTATACACCTGGTAGCCCTGAAAATTGGTGGAGATGGCGTCCTCCGGTTCCAGATGAAACGCGGCCATGTCGGAATAGCGAAGCAGGCCCTTGTTGTCACGTGAGAACGCATCGATCTTATGCGCGATCTCCCCGCGATAGAAATAATCGCGAACCGCATCGATAGCGGCTGTGCGGTTCTTTCCTTTCGCCAGCGCCTGTTGTTCGATGGCGGCCATGGAACGCAGCGTACGCGCCAGATCCGGCTGGTGGAACACGTCGCCGATGCGCGGGATGCGGTTGTTCGGCAGGAAGTGCTCTTTCGAAGTGGGCCAAAGATCGAAAAACGGCATGCTACCGGCAATGGTGTTGGAGCGTAGCTCATCGATAGCAGACCCGTCGGCCAGTTCAATCGCGGGTGCAATTTCGTCGGCGAAAGATCGCGTGCCATATTCACGCAGCGCCACCAGGCCGGCGTCTACCATGCCAGGCACCAGCGCTGGAAGAATGCCGGCTACGGGAACCATGCCTCTCAGGCCGCCCTTTTCCAAAGGCGCTGTAATATCGCCCGGCTGCAATTTTCGTTCGCGGAAAAATTTGGCGGTCGCAGCTTTCGGCATTGTGCCCACACCGGCGATGGCATGCACCTTGCCGTCCGCCGTGCGGATCAGAATGGGCGCTTCGCCGCCGAAGCCGAAGTGCGAGTATTCCGTGACAGCGGCCGCAAACATGGCAGAAACACCGGCGTCTACCGCGTTGCCACCGGCGTAGTAGGCGCGCATGCCGGCATCGGTGGCATAGTCAGAACCGGCGGAGATGGCACCTCGCGTTCCTCGGGAAGGAAAACGGGCGGGGTGTTCCGGGTTGCGCTGAGCCAGTGCCACCGTGAGCGCGAGAGAAATGGCGAGAAGCAGCAGCGATAGTTTACGCTTCATCCGATAAGTGTAACCGGATTGACGTTAACGTTTCCGCCCGAAAAACTCCACATTACCGAGGAACCATTCTTTGTGATCGAGATAGAGTTTCCTGGCGCGAATGCGAATGGCCCGGACGGGCCCCGGCGTGGGCGCGAGAGCGAAGGTCACAGGGTAGGCGCTGTAGGAAATGTGGTTGGTGATGGTCTGCAGCGGGAAGAACGTGAGTCCATCGCGTGAGTATAAAATTTCGGCCTCTTCGATGATGCCGCGCATCTCCGTTTCCGAAGCCCACGGAAGGTCCACGCCCTTTACGTTGAGAATTTTGAGGTGGTCGCCGGAAAGCCGAACGTGGGAGAGCAATGCCGGAGGATCGAAATTGAACTCAGCGGCTTGGTCAAGCGAGTACACACGGGTGTTCCGATCCACGCCGTCGATGTTGGGCACCTGTTCCTTGGCGCCCAGCGCGCTTACCGATTCCGTCGATTCAACCAGCACCTTCGGTTCGTGCCGGAACGATTGAACCGCCGCATCCGCGCGACCCAGGAAGAACCAGGCAAACGGAACCGCGCCCACCCAAATTAAGAAGACCGCCAGACCCTTGGACCAGTAATCGACAACCCTGGCCTTCCTGCGGGTGACCGCAAACTGAAACGCAGCGAGCGGGATAGCGGTCGCTGCAACATAGTGAAATTGGGCGTAACCGCGCGAGAAGATGTAGACGAAAACGGTGGCCAGTACGCCAAGGAAGAGAATGTTGTCGTGCGACTTCATGCGATACGCAACCAGGAACAATATGCCGATGCTCAACAGCATCAGCATCAGGTAAGCGGGCGGCCAGATGTTCCATGCCACTTTGTCATCGATTCCGAAAGTATGCGGAAGCGAGGAGATGCTGTAGTTGGCCTTCAGCCCCTGATTGGCGTTATAAAAGCTATCCAGAAACTTATCGAAGAAGCGGAACAGCCAAAGGTAAGCGCCTTTCAGATCCAACAGGATATAGAAGCCGCCGAACAGGAAAAGCAGGGCGGCAAAGAACGCGGCGCGGTAATAGTCACGGTCTTTCCAAAGCACCAGAAAGACGAACGGCACCAGCATGATGTTGGGCTGGCGGAAGAGCGCGGCGAACGCAAAAAGCGTAAGCGACGCGGTGACCTGCCCGCAGCGAAAGAGCGCGATGGCGCCCAGCACCACCGCATAGGAAATTTCCAGTGTTCCGCCCGCCGTTGTGTAATCGGCGTACGGAAAAAACATCACCGTGCCCATGAACATCATCAAAGTAGTGGCGCTGGGTCCGGCAAGAACGGGAATCAGAAGCAGGCAGGTCACCACTACATGCCACACGCGCCAGTAGGAATCGATACCGAGGGCGATGAACAAACCTCCGAACAAATCGCCCATGGGAAGATAGCTGGCCATGGACATACCTGCCAACGGCGACGCGATGAAGATGTTGTGCCCTGTCAACAAGGACGAAATGCTATACCACTGTGCCCAAGGCTGATCGTGCCATGCGCTTCCAGGATAAAAAAAACGGTAAGCCAGAGTGGCCGCCAAAACCACTGACGCAATGACGCCAACATTGCGCGTGGCAAGCGTGGCGAACAGAAACAGAATGACTCCTGCCGCCGAATACTGCATGTGCAGCGGTGCGATGGGCAGCATCAAAATTGCAAGGCCCACCACTAAAACCATACCCGCTTCGGCAAGAGTTAGATTAGGTTTGAGCGTGAAGAAAACGGCACGACGTTTCGCTGTAAGCTGGGGTTCAACTTCCACGCTCGATGGCATTCTTCCGAATAATACCGTACGGAAATGTAAACTGGTTTCACGTATGTGCAGGAGCATTAAAGTCCTGAATCAGCCTGGACAGAGCGCGACAGACGATGAGTTGCACGGTGCGGCGCTGCAGTTTGTGAGAAAGATCAGCGGCTTTCGCAAACCCTCGCGCGCGAACCAGATTGCGTTTGAGCGCGCCGTGGTGGAAATTGCCGAATCGGGCCGCCGGCTGCTGGATGTGGTGCAACGGCCCCCCGCGAAGAGCTTGCCCGCGCAACAGGAGAAATCTTATTGACCGCCGCGCAACTGGCGGCGCTTCCCGGCAAGCAACTCGCGTTCCCGGCGGAAGAATTTCAGAGATTGAGATCGGAAGGTCTGCTATCGGCGCCTCTCAGGGAGGGCTGGGGCATTGAGCCTCACACGCATTCGAGGGCACTCGATGTTCTGCGGCACGTGGGCGCGCGCGATCTTTCAACCGGCAGGCTATATGAGGGTCATGTAAACGCTCTGATGCTGATTGCGAAATATGGCAATGCCGATAGCGCGCTTTCGGACCTCAACAACGATCGCATCTTCGGCGTCTGGAATACCGATGCGCCGGACGGCGTGAAGGCGCGCCGGCGCGATGTTTTTCATTTCAGCGGCAGCAAAGCGTTCGCTTCGGGGGCAGGCTCACTCACGCGTCCGGTGGTGACAGCGGAAGTTGAAGGCGAGGGCCGCATGATGTTTCTGCTGCCTCTTGAAGCGGTTCGCCACACCGTAGATTTTTCTTCCTGGCAGCCTCTTGGGATGGAAGGCTCCGACAGCTTTACAGTGGATTTTTCAGGTGCCGCCGCGCCGCTTTCCTCAGCCCTGGGCAAAGCAGGCGATTACTACCGGCAGCCTGCTTTCAGCGGTGGAGCGATTCGGTTCGCGGCGGTCCAATTCGGCGGCGTCGAACGTCTGGCCAGCGATTTCGTCCAATTTCTGCAATGCCAGAAGCGTACCGGCGACCCCTATCAGCAAGCGCGCGCCGGTGAGATTGCCATTGCGATCGAATCGGGCCGCCAGTGGATTTCAAATGCTGCAGACGAAGCCGAGCGGCATTTCGGCGCAAGCGAAGAGCCCGGTGTTGGACGCATGGTGCATGTCGCAAACATGACGCGCCTAGCCGTTGAGCGAATCTGCCTGGATGTGATGGAACTGGTCACCAGAGGCGTCGGTGCGCGAGGCTTGCTGCAGCCCGCCCCCTTTGAGAAAAGGCTGCGCGATCTTTCCATGTATCTTCGGCAGCCCGCGCCGGACCAGGCTTTGGCCGAAGTGGGGCGGCGATCTTTCAGCCTATGAAAGCATCGCTCACCCAGAAGTACTTCGACGACGTTTACGCCGCGCGCCCAGACCCGTGGGATTTCGAAACCAGCGCCTACGAACGCGGCAAATATGCGCACACACTGAACAGCCTGCCGCGCGACCGGTATGGCAGTGCATTCGAAATTGGATGTTCCATCGGCGTGCTGACCGAACGGCTGGCTCCCCGCTGCGGCCATTTGTTGTCCGTCGATGTATCGCAAGCCGCGCTCGATCAGGCGCAGGAGCGCTGTTCCGGCCTGCCTCATGTGCAGTTTCAGCGTATGCACGTGCCCACTGAATTCGCTGAAGGCAGCTTCGATCTGATTCTGGTCTCTGAAGTGGCTTACTATTTTGCGCCGCCGGAATTGGAACTGCTGGCCGGCAAAATCGCGCAACACCAGCACGCCGAAGCGGATCTGGTGCTGGTGCACTTCACGCCAATTGTTTCCGACTATCCTGCCACGGGAGATCAGGTGCATGATTACTTTCTATCGCGCCCTGAGTGGAGCCATGTGGCCGGAAGCCGGGAAGAGCGCTACCGGATTGATGTTTTGCGGCGAGCAGTGAACCAATGAGGAAGCTGAGCTGTTCGGTAACCCGGCTTCGTTTGCCCACCCGGCGCAGCGGATCGGCACGCCGCCACATGCGGCCGCGTAGATCGAGCGCCTCATGCAAACTTCCGAATGTACGCGCGTCTTCCGCAAGCCTTCGCAATGCTTTGCGCTCCATACCCAGCAGCGTTGCGAGCGCTTGCAGGTTGGCATCTTCCATGAACGTCCCTTCGCTCCACAGCGCACGAAGCTGCGCGCGGCACTTGAAGTAGCCATCGAGAAAAGCCGCCGTATCCACAAGCGGATCTGCGTGTGCCGCATGCCATTCGCGCAACTGCGATGCAAGCCCGATACGGGCACGCCCGGATGTTCTGGCCGCCGTCATCACCTTCACGGCCGGGCTATGACGCAAGCGCGAATCGGCGCGTGCCATGGCGTTTACAAACGCGACATCTTCCAGGCAATCTGCCTTGGGCAGCCCACCCAGACGCATGTACAGGCTGTTCGTGCATGCTAAGCTCGCACCGAAATTATGGCGATGTCTTGGCCATGGATCGTAAGGGTCTGGGTCGAGGATCGATTCCAGTCGCGTAACCGCGTCCAGGTAGGCGTTGTCCTCCCTGTACTGGCGGCGCGAGTTCGCGGAAAGCTTGGCGTAGCTATCGGGATGGAGCGATATGTCTCCCCCGACTGCATCGGCTCCCACATGCAGGCTATCCAGATTGCGTTCCACCCAATCGCCTTCCACAACCGTATCGCCATCTGTCGAAAGGATGGCGCCCGATGGCGGCAAGCGCCGGGATGCCTCATCCATCACCATGCGCCTGGCGGTGCCCACGTTCGCTTCGCTCTTCGGGAGCCAGCGCTCCATCAGGTGAAGCGCGAACGCAGGATGCGCTTGTTGAAATTGACTCGCAATGCTCGCGGAGGAATCCGTGCAGTTGTTCAACAGCAAGATCACCTCATATGAGGCGTGGGGGATAGACTGGTTCGCCAAAGCCCGCAGGCAGGAGGGCAGGTGCTCCTCCTCATTGCAAACAGGTATGACAACCGAGGCCTGACAGCGGGTATCCCGGCCAGTCGTCAGAATTCTATGCATGGTGTTGTGGGCGCGAAAAGTGAATCACCTTCAAAGCGTGAGCCATGATCGGTCGCAGGTGGTGCACTCAAAGGTCCGAAGAACCGCGCCCACAACGTACATACGGTATGAAGGCTGACGTTCGCACCGTATGCTTGGACACAAGTTTGCGTCCGAGTTGCGGGATTTACCCAACCACTCCGCGCTACGACTCAGCCTTCGGGCAGTTGATCATCCACGGAATGCCGAAGCGGTCATTAAACATGGCGAACCGCAGCGCCCAAAATGTCTCTGCAATCGGCATTACCACCTGGCCCCCTTCGGACAGCGCCTGAAAGAGCTTTTCCGCTTCAGCCGGGTCGTCTACATGCAAGCTGAGCTTAGTGCCTTCGGGCGCCTCGTAGCGTCCGGGCGGCGCGTCGGAAGCCATGAGCACGCTCTCGCCGATTTGCATTCGTCCATGCATAACCTTCTTCAACAGATCGGGCGGGGTATTTGGCATGGGGCTGCCTTCATAGGTGAACATCTCCAAGATCTTGCCGCCCAGGCGCTCTTCATAAAAATGGAAGGCCTCTTCGCAATTGCCGTTAAAAGTTAAGTAAGCGTTCAGGTGCATTGTGTTCCTCGTAAGTAAATCGACCCGGCGATTCCTGGATCGACATTTCGTTAAACAAAGCCAAAAAGCTTTTTTGCATTCAGCCCACGGATTTTTGCTTTTTCAGAATCCGCGATGCCGTCGAACATCGTATTGAAAATTTCCGTAGCCGTTTCGAACTCCGGCACGGTGTGGCCAAGGCCGCCCCAGATCAATCGGTCCGGACCGAACGAATCGTATGCACGGCGCACCAGGGGCCGCGCATCGCGAAAGGGCGGCTTCTCCTTCGAAGAATAGTTTAAGGCCGAAACTTTCATATACACGTTCGGCAACTTCGCTAACGCAAGCACGCGATCGAACTCGGCGGGCGAGCCCATGCCGGCGCGGCCCAGATGATCCAACACGATGGCGATGCCGGAGTGCTTGCGCGCCTGCTCCTCAATCTGGGGAGCGTAGTAAGGAAGGAAGTGCATCTGGATCGCAAGGCCAAGCTGCGCGGCTTTGGTCCAGGTGCGATCCATGGCGGCGCTGCGCATATCGCGGCCGGTAATAGGGCCGGAGCGCGACGGGGCGGAACCAGGCTCACTCATTTGGTGAATGCGGAACGCGACAATGCGGCCGGGGTTGCGCTTTACCAGCGCTTCCATGCGACTGGGGGTCTCCGGCGAAATGGGGTCGAACAGACAGGTGCCCTTGAACAGGCCCTTCGGCTGCTCATTCACGAAACAGTATTCCAGGTAGCGATGATCGTCCTGGTACGGTTCGGGGTGAACAATCACTACATGATCGATGCCGGCCTCCGCCACGAATTTCAGGTACTGTTCCAGCGGCGCGGACTTCGGTTGATACGGCGCATTGGCCGCGTAGGGAAATTTTTGCGGATCGCCGGAAAACAGATGCACGTGCGTATCGACGATGAGCCCGGGTGGACGCGCGGTTACCGCTGCTGCAACCCAAGGCGCGCTTGCGGCGGCGCCGAGGAAGGCTCTACGGGTGGGACGACTCACGGCAGCCATCATACCCCGGCCGGTTTGGCAGGGAACTTCAAATTCCACTTGGCGGCGAATTTTTTCAGCACGTCGATTCGCTGACCGGGAAGAGCCAAAGCTACGTATCCATCGGGCCGCACCAAGTACGCGGCGTCGCGCTGCAGGCCGGCTTTATCCGCCGCTACGCTAGAGGGAAACGTGTGCAGCGGCAGATTCAGCGCGGCCAGTTCATGCGCAAAATTTGGATTCGCTTCACCATAAACATGAACCTGCCAATGCAAAGAGGCCAGCGGGGCAAAGTTGTCCTGTCCCGCAGCCGGCACCCAGGGGAGACGGTCGCCGCCTTGGACACGCCCGGCTTGGCCTTCGCTCAGAGCGCTCTGGCGATAGTGGATGCGGATCTGCGACACGGTGCTGAACATGGCTTTTCTAACCGACGCAAATCCGGTAAGAAACACAAGCAGGTTCGGCAGCAGCCAGGTGCGAAACAGACGCCCGGCGGTGCCTTGGTTCACGATTGCCTGAAACGCTCTGTCCGTTGAGGCGACCAGCCTGCGAGCGAATGCAATGCGTTCCACTTCGTAGGTATCGAGCACAGCCTCACTGGCATTTCCCTGCAGCACATCGGCTAGTTTCCAAGCCAGGTTCACGGCGTCGCCAATGCCCGTGTTCATGCCTTGGCCGCCGACGGGGCTGTGGATGTGAGCCGCGTCGCCGCTCACGAAGCAGCGCCCCACACGGAAGTGCGCCGCGACGCGATGATGCACGTGATAAGAAGAAAACCAGTTCACTTCATCGATGTGCAAGCCGAGCACGCCTTCCGAGGAGGCGCGCACATCTTCAAAGGTGAGGTCTTCACGTTCTGCCACGCGCTTCGGGATCACGCCCACCAGGCGCTCCATCCCGCTGGAGCGCACCGGCATCATCAGAAGGAAAGAGTCGGGCCCCAGGTTCATGAAGGCATCGGCCTGCGAGACACCGGCAATCTTTACATCGGCGACGAAAAAGCGTTGGCTGTAAGTGCCGCCGGGGAAGCCCAGCGCCAGCGTCTCACGGACTCGGCTACGTGCGCCATCGCACCCGCACAGATAGGAAACCTCCAGCGTTTCGGTCCCGTGCCCGCTCTGAAGTACCGCCGATACGCTGGTGGCAGTTTGGTTGAATTCGCGCAGCTCGACGCCCCACTCCACTGCGATGCCCGCGGCCTTGAGCTTGTCTACGAGGAAGTGTTCATGGTCGTCCTGCGGGAAACAAAGAGCGAACGGGAAGGGGCTTAACCCTTCACCCATACCCTTTAAATAAAGGACTCCGGCTTCTTTGCCGCCTTCCCGGATGTGAATACCATCCACCTCAATGGCCCGCTCCACCACTTCATACGCAAACCCGAGCTGACGATAAAATTCCAGAGTGCGCGCCTGCACCACCAGGGCGCGCGACGCCTGTCCGGGACCGCTGTTCTTATCGACGATGCGGAACGGAACTCCGCGCGCTACAAGTTCAAGCGCAAGCACGAGGCCGGTGGGACCCGCGCCGACGATCAACACCTGCGCGGCGGGCATTACCTAACCACGCCCACCATGGGGCTGGAAGCACTGGCATATTGCTTCTTTTCCATTCGACCGGACTCGAAGGCAAGGCGGCCGCAATCGACAGCCAGAGCCATCGCGCGCGCCATCTTCTCCGCGTCGTCAGCGAGAGCGATCGCTGTATTCATCAGCACGGCATCCGCGCCCAACTCCATGGCGATGGCCGCGTCGGAGGCGGTGCCCACACCGGCATCGATGATCAATGGCACCGAAGTGATTCGTTCCCGCAGGATGCGCAGATTGGTCAAATTCTGAATTCCCAAACCGCTGCCGATGGGCGCCGCGAGTGGCATCACCGCAGCCGCGCCGGCATCGACCAGCTTGAGCGCATTCACCAGATCATCGGTGGTATAGGGCAGCACCACGAAGCCTTCCTTTACCAACACGCGCGTCGCTTCCAGAAGGCCTTCGTTATCGGGAAACAGCGTCTGCTCATCGCCGATTACTTCCAGCTTCACCCAATTCGAAAGCCCCGCCTCACGCCCCAGCCGCGCCGTGCGGATTGCTTCATCGGCCGTGTAACAAGCTGCCGTATTCGGCAGGATGAACATCTTGTCGCGGTCAATATAATCGAGCAGCGATTCCTTTGAGCGGTCACCCAAATTCACGCGCCGCACAGCCACCGTCACCAGTTCCGCGCCAGACGCTGTGTGACAGCGCGCCATTTCCGGAAAGCTGCGGTATTTGCCGGTACCTACAAAAAGACGGGAGTGAAACGTTCGGTCCGCGACGGTGAATGACATTCACCTATATTTTAGCGAGTGTGGAACGGGCTGAAATCTGTGTTGGTATCGAACACGTTCACGCCTTCTTTTCGCTTCAGGAAATTCACAACCAGGTAAGTGAGCGGCGTGGCCAGAATTTCATAGACCACTTTGAAAAGGTACCCGGAGACGATCAGGTTCAGGATGGTGGCGATGGGCTGATTGTAGAAAATGAACGACACTACAATGACTGTGTCGACGCCCTGGCCAACAACTGTCGAACTCACGGTGCGGGTCCAAAGGTGCCGGCCCTTGGTGAGCACTTTCAGCTTCGCCATCACGTAGGAATTCGCGAACTCGCCCAGCCAGAATGCCAGCAGGCTGCCCGCCACGATGCGGGGCACCACGCCGAAGATGGTCTCGAAAGCTGCCTGATTTTTCCATTCCGGTGCCGGCGGCAGCCAGATGGCGAACAGGCCCATGGCGGCCATCAGAATGGATGCGAAGAAGCCTCGCCAGATCGCGCGGCGCGACGCGGAATAGCCGTACACCTCGGTAAACACGTCGCCGAAAATATAGGTGATAGGAAACAGCAATTGCGCGGCGCTGACGCGGAACGGCCCCAGCGGAGTAATCTTGGCGGCAATCAGATTCGAGACCAGCAAAATCACCACGAAGGCGAGCGTCAGAAATTCCAGGTAGCGGTAGGTTCGGGGCGCCGGGCTCACGCCAGGTGAAGTCAAGGCCGCTCCCAGGTGACGCTGTGATCGGCGGTAACGGCCAGAGTTTCGGGGGGCGAATCGATACGGAAGAAAGACCAGGGGCCGGGCAGCCAGGGGTAGCGCTCAATCACGCGCTCATCGATGCTGACGCCCAGGCCCGGTTCGCGCGGCACCACAAGTTCCCCGCGCTCAATTTCCAGGGGCTGACGCAGGATTTCGGTAGCCAGCGGGAACGGATACAGCACGCCTTCGGCATAGACCGGAAATTCCAGCCACTCGGTGACGGTCTCCGGCCAGGTGATGCCCAGGTGGGCGGCTGCCACCACTTCCAACATGGTGCCCCAGCTATGGAATGCGAATCGCAAATTCTCTTTTGCCACTTCCGAAAAAATGCGGCGCGCCAGCCCAAAGCCGCCCTGGCAAACCACATCCATCTGGGCGAAATCCACGGCGGCATTCAAGATCAGGTCCAGCAGACCCTGTTCTGTCGCTTCATGTTCGCCGGATGCGATGGGCACTAATTGCTTTTCGCGCAGCGTGACATAAGCGGCATGAGCGTCCGGCGGCAACGGCTCTTCCAGCCACGTCAGATCGTACTCATCCATCGCGGCGGCTAAGCGCTCCACCGTTTCGTGAGTGTAAGATTTGTTGCCCATGCGCCACCAGGTGTGGGCGTCCACCATCAGGCAATTCTCAAACCCGATGGCTTCGCGCACCAGGCGAACCGCTTCCAGATCTTCATCGGGCCCCACGCCGGGGCGCATTTTATAACCGGTAAACCCCAGTTCCACCACGCGTGAAGCTTCTTCCGCATACCGCTCCGGCGCCATATACATGCCGGCGCTGCCGTACAGCCGGATGCGGTCCCGAACGCGCCCGCCTACGATTTCGCTGACCGGCACGCCCATGGCTTTGCCCAGAAGATCGAAGAGCGCAATCTCCACCGCGCTGTAAAGCTTTAGCATTCGCGCGGTGGGGTCTGTGGCAAGGAAATGGATGCGAAGGGCATCCGTATCGGCCAGCGTTCGGCCCGTAAGAAAAGGGCCGATGTATAACTGGATCGATTCCGCCGCCCACTCGCTTGCCGGGCCGGGCGCGTAACCCACCAGGCCGCCATCCGTTTCCACCCGAATCAGCATGGCATCGCGCTTCAGAATGGTTCGCTCGCCGCCGTGGAAGGGCATGACCAACGGCTGCGGAAGCGGCGAGCTGAGCAGGAACGATTGGACGCGAGAGACTTTCATCCGTGTTGCGTCAGAATAGCAAAAGTGAAGCCGCGCATCGGAATTACGTACTCTAACGAGATCAAAGTCGCCTCATACGCTGAGGCAATTCGAGCGTCCGGCGGTGAGCCCATTCCGATTGAGCCGGGCAATCTGGCGGCTCTTGAATTGGACGGTTTCGTCCTAAGCGGAGGTGTGGATGTGAACCCCGCGCTTTACAATGAGCGCAGGGCGGCTGAAACCGAAGAGCCCAACGACGCCCGAGACCAGACCGAGATCGCCGTGCTGAGACAAGCCCTGGAAAGCAAAGTCCCTGTACTCGCCATTTGCCGGGGCATGCAAATGCTGAACGTCTTTTATGGCGGCAATCTGCATCAGCACATTACCGGGCACGAGATTCGGACAGTTGACAAAGCCTTGCCAGCGCATGAAGTGCGCATTCGCGAAGGTTCGCGGCTGGCCACGGTGCTGGGCGCGGAGGTGGTGGCTGTAAATTCGCGGCACCATCAAGCTGTGGGACGTGTGGCGGACGCTCTGCAAGTGACGGCCACTTCCGCCGATGGCGTTGTGGAAGCGATGGAAGACCCCGCGCACGATTTTGTTTTGGGTGTGCAGTGGCATCCCGAAGATATGGCCGCGCACAATGCAACACAGAAGCGCCTCTTCGATGAATTGGTGAAGCGCGCGCAAAGATGAATTTTTATGCGATTACTGCCACGCGATGTAAAGTTCTACGATCAGCTTCTTGCACAGGCTAAGTTAGCGGCGGAAGCGGCTGCGCTTTTGGCTTCGGCCGCCGAAACGGGAGGTGAGCGAATTGGCGAATCGGCGCGGCGCCTGCATGAAATGGAGCGCCAGGGAGATGAGCTGCAGCGCGAGGTGTTCCGGCGCATTCACAAGACGTTCATCACGCCCATCGATCCAGAAGACATACAATCCATCTCCAGCGGTCTGGACCGCGTAACGGATTCCGTTGAGGCGATCGGTTACCGCCTTCATGCGTACTGCTTCACCAACTCGCCGGAGCGTCTGCGCGGCCTGGCCCGGGTACTTGAACAGTGCACCGGCGCTTTAAGCGAAGTTTTTTCGACGCTCGAAGCGAAAGGCATAGAAGCGCAAGAGGTTTTGGCCGGTCAGTGTGCCCGCGTGAAAGAACTGGAAAGCGAATCGCAGAAGTTGGCCCGCGAAGGAGTTGCCGAGGCCTTCGGCAAGGTTGACGACCCGGTGGAACTGATGCGCCTGAAAACAATTTACGAGCACTTCGAGTTGGCCGGCGACCGCTGCGAAGACGTGGCGGATTTAATCGAGAACGTGCTGGCCAAAAACAGCTAACGCATGTCGCCCCTCCATCTCGCCATTCTGGTTATTGCCGTCGCGCTGATTTTCGACTTCGTGAACGGTTTTCACGATTCCGCGAATTCCATTGCCACCATTGTTTCCACCAGGGTACTGACTCCGTTGCAAGCCGTGATCTGGGCGGCTTTTTTTAACTTTGTGGCCGCGTTCACTTTCGGCACCGCTGTGGCCAATACCGTCGGGAAAGGCTTTGTCGATCAGAGCGTGATCAGCCCATACACGCTTCTGGCCGGGGTGGCCGGGGCGCTGATTTGGGACTTGTTTACATGGTGGCTTGGCTTGCCCACCAGTTCTTCTCACGCCCTGATCGGCGGCCTGGCGGGGTCGGCCATTGCGAGAGAAGGGTTGCACCACGGTTTCGGCCAGAGCCTTCATGCTCTGGTTGTTGGAAAGTGGCCGGAAACATTGCTTTTCATCGTGCTGGCGCCGCTGGTGGGAATGGCGGCTTCTTTCCTGATGATGATGGTCATTTACTGGGCCTTCCAGAAGGCAACTCCGAAGCACATGGATTCTTGGTTCCGCAAGCTGCAACTCCTTTCGGCGGCGGCGCTCAGCTTTTCCCATGGCACGAATGACGCGCAAAAAACCATGGGGGTGATTACCGCCGTGCTGGTGACCACAGGCTTCCAAAAGACGTTCCACGTACCCACCTGGGTGATTTTTGCCGCGCACACCGCCATCGCGCTCGGAACTCTATCGGGCGGTTGGCGCATTGTTCACACCATGGGGAAAAAGCTTACTCGCCTGAAACCGCGCACGGGCTTTTGTGCCGAAACAGGCGCCGCAGCTTCTATTCTGATTTCTACGCATCTTGGCTTGCCTGTTTCCACGACGCATTGCTTAGCGGGTGCAATTGCCGGAGTGGGAGCCGTGCAACGCGTAAAAGCGGTGCGGTGGGGCGTGGCGGCGAATATTTTATGGGCGTGGGTTTTGACCATTCCCGCGGCCGCCGTGGTGGCTTGGTTAGTGTTTGCCGCGATCTACGCTGTGGATCATAGCGTCTAGTTCTTCGCGCGCGCCTTTCGTAAGCGCTTGAAATATACCTTGCCCGCAACGCTTGCGAAAAGGCACGCAGCGGCGCCGAAAAGCAGGAAGCTGCCCGGTTCCGGAACCGCCGTCACCTGCATGCTCTGAGTGATGCCGCTGGTCATCACCGGCCCGTAGCCGCTGATGGAAGGCTCTGAGACCGCGCTGAGCAGCGAATAGCCGCCATCGAGGCCGACCTGCAGGTTGCTGCCGAGATTTCGCAGATGGATCACGGCGCTGCTTCCGCGCGACGCCACATCAAGCCCGAAGATCTGTTCAGAAAGGTTCGTCGTAAGCGCGGCTTCGGCTTCGATGATCGCAACCGGCGTACTGTTGCTGCCGAAGATTCCCGGCCCCAAGAGAAGGGAGCCAGGGGCCAGGCCCAGACGTGTAGCATCGGGACTGGTGAAGGGCGTGGAAAAGCTGCCGTCACTGCTTTCCAGCCAGCCCTGCAGCAGGTAACCGCTGAAATAGGTATTGGTGGTGTTGGGAACGGTGTTCAGTTTCGAAGTGGAAGGCTGGGCGCCCAAAAGCTGGAGGCCGACGGAAGTAGGATACGGCGACGATCCCCGATTGTTGGCCGCATAGTTCCACACAGAGAAGCGAACGTAGAGATCGGACCCGGTTTCAAAAGTGAAAGGCGGCCCTTCCGTAAGATTCACCGTATCGGCGCGGGCAACGCTGCCCGCCATTGCCAGAGCAAGCACCACCGGTACCGCCGTCCAGCGCCAATGCTGTGTAAATCTCACGACTTTTGTGAATATTGTAAACATAATTCCTCTTAAAAAAGACATACCTCCTTATTCGGGAGGGGGTACATGGATCCGGCCCACACCGGCAATCCACTAGAATGGCTAGGCTAGATGCAGCCCTCGTCACTATCCGTTCTCATTCCCCTTTACAACGAAGAAGAGTTCATCCAGGAGCTATTGCAGCGCGTTGTGGACGCGCCTTACCCGGAGGGCATGGAGTGGGAAATTATCATCGTGAATGACTGTTCTACAGATGGATCGGCGGAGGCGGTGGAGAACTTTATAGCGCGTACCGAAGCCAGCATCCGTCTGGTTCATCACACGATGAATCAAGGTAAGGGCGCGGCCATCAGAACCGCCATCGGGCACGCCAGCGGCGAATGGAGCCTGATTCAGGATGCCGACCTGGAATACGATCCGCGCGAGTACCCCAAACTCTTGCAGCCGCTGCTGGAAGGCAAGGCCGACGCCGTTTTCGGTTCCCGCTTCATGGTGGCCGGGGAGCGGCGCGTGCTGTATTTCTGGCACTCGCTGGCAAACCAGATCCTCACGCTGGTCTGCAATATCGCGGCGGATTTGAACCTGACTGACATGGAGACCTGCTACAAAGCCTTCCGCACCAGCCTGGTGAAGACCATTCCCTTGCGCAGCAATCGCTTCGGGATTGAGCCGGAGCTGACCATCAAGTTGGCGCGCAGGCAGGCCCGCATCTACGAAACGCCGATCAGTTATCACGGCCGCACTTACGAAGAAGGCAAGAAAATCGGCCTGAAGGACGCGTTCGAAGCATTTTGGGTGATGCTGAAATACCGGCTCGGCAACGACCTTTACAATGACGTGGGCCTTGAAATTCTGGACGCTCTTTCTTACGCGCCCAACTTCAACGCCTGGATGGCCGATACGATTTCGCCGTTCCTGGGCACCCGTGTGCTGGAGATCGGTGCGGGAACCGGCAATCTGACGCGCCCCCTGGCGCACCGGCGCAAGTATTATGCGGCGACAGACATCGGGCCCGCGCATCTGAGCGCTCTACGCAACCGTTTTGCACACCGGCCCAATCTTGAAGTGCGGCATTGTGATGTGGAGCAGAGCGCAGATGTTCAATACTTCGCGGGGAAGGTGGACACCGTGGTCTGTCTGAACGTTCTGGAGCACGTGGCCAATGCCGATCTGGCCGCGCGGAATTTATACGATGTGCTGAAACCGGGCGGCGCCGCCGTGGTGCTGGTGCCGCAGGGGCAGGAGCTATTTGGGCCGCTCGATGTGGCACTCGGCCATCACCTGCGGTATTCCGAAGCCCAGTTGCGGGAGCGTCTGCAGAACGCCGGCTTTACGGTCGAGCGGGTGATTCAATTCAATCGCGTCTCGCGGCCCGGCTGGTGGTTCACCGGCAAGGTGTTGGGGCGCCAGACACTGGCGCGGTTTCCGATCCGCGTGTTCAATTCCCTGGTTTGGCTTTGGCGCAAGATCGATGCCAAGCTTCCCTGGCCGGCGGTCTCCCTCATCGCGATCGCCCGCAAGACTTAGGCCGCGTTGGCAACCGGTGGACCTGAGATCAGATACGGCAGCACAAGCGATCCAGGCAACGGCCAACTCACGTAATAGCCCTGCAGTTCATCGCAATTCAGGGTCATTAACCAATCGGCTTCCATCTGGCTCTCCACGCCTTCGGCAACTACTTTGAGTCCAATGCGGTGCGCCAATTCGACCACGGCTTCCACAACGCTCGCGCCTTTGCCAACCTCGCGCTGAATGAATGAACGGTCCAGCTTGATGGAATCCACGGGCAGTTCCGCCAGGTAGCTCAGCGAAGAAAAGCCGGTCCCAAAATCGTCGAGCGACACGCGGATGCCTTGCGACCGCAGGCTGTTCAAATGGCTGTGTGCTTTTGGCATATCGCGGATCGCTACGCCTTCGTTTATGTCCAGCGTCAAGAGCGAGGGATGCAACCCGGCTTGAGCGGCAATGCGCCCTACCTGCTCAGGGAAGCTGGGCTGTTCAAACTGCACGGCCGAAATATTAATCGAAACGCCCACCGGCGCGCCACTGCCGCTCTGCCAGATTCGGCATTGCCGGCACGCTTCTTCCATCACCCATTCGCCGATAGGAAGGATCAAGGCCGAACGCTCGGCGATGGGGAGAAACTGAGCCGGCATGATTAGTCCCAGGGATGGATGCTTCCACCGGAGCAGCGCTTCAAAACCCGACACTTTGCCGTTTCTGCCAATCAGCGGTTGGTAGCACAGATGGAATTGATCGTTCGCTTGGGCATCGAACAGGTCTCGCGCCAGCCCCTCGAAGTCCGATTTATTGGCCGAATGAGACTCCGAGTAAATCGCCACTTGATTGCGGCCATGCGCTTTTGCTGCATACATGGCCTGATCCGCGCACTCCTGCAAACCTTCCAGCGTGGCACCATGTTGAGGACACAATCCGATTCCCACTGTTGCACTCAGTAGAAGGTTGTGACCCTCAATGTTGAACGGTTCCGTCAGCGAATCCAGAAGGCGTTTGCCCAGTGCCGCGGCGTCTTTTTCCGAAGCTTCGCGCAGGAAGACGTTGAATTCGTCTCCCCCGATCCTTGCCAGCACCGCATTCTCATCTACCGTACTGGCCAGCCGTTTGGCCACTTCCTGCAGGAGCTTGTCTCCTACCAGATGCCCGTGCAAATCGTTGGCCTGCTTGAAACGGTCCAGGTCGACGAACAGCAAGGCCCGCCGGACGTCGGGGGTGGTGGTGAGAGCGGCGTGGAACTGCTCTGAAAGCAGCCGGCGATTTCCGAGGCCAGTGAGTACATCGTGATATGCCCCCTCGTACAGAAGCGATTTCGAGTGAGCCAGTTCTTTCGATTCGGCAACGCCTTTTTGAATCGCCAGCAGAAGGAAGAAATCTTCGAACACCACCCACCACACGTGCTCCAACCAGCGAAACGGATTCACGGTAAGCGCGCCATAGATAGAGGCCGGCCACCAGATACCGCGGGCGACGTGATCGATGGCGGCAACCGCGGACGCAGTAATCAGCACGCGCCAATCCCGATAAAAGGCAAGAAAAGCAAGAGAGCCGAAAACGTGAAAATGCGTTTCGATGCGGCCATTCGTAAGACCGATCAGCACAACGGAAACCAACATCTGCGCCACGGCAACAACATGGCGGGTCAGGGCGCGAGAGGGGTAAAGCAGCGCCGTCGCGATGGCTGGAAAGATGAATACGGGGCCGGCAAACACCGCAGCCAGCAAATGCGGATTCCAGTGCCGGTCAGCGCCTTCCCAAACGAAGGCACTGTTGGCCGACGCCACAACCATAATTCCAGCCCATTCCAGCGCCAGTAGCCAGGCCATCATACGGTCTACCGTGCTGGTGTTTTGCCGGGCGGAAGCCTCAAAATAGGCGACCGCGCGTCTGCCAATGGAGAACTGCGAAGCCGCGTAAATCACAGGGGCGCCACCTGAAGCGACGAAAATAACCCGCACCCGAAAACCGGCGGGTCCAAGGCGGCAGCTTGCCCCGTCCTCAGCGCCAGCGCTAGCTTATCTAAGCCCCGGTTCTCTCCCACGTGCCCGCGCGATGCCGTGATTCCGCCCTGAAAAAGCAATCTGCCGCCGGCTCCATAAAGGAGCACGGTTCCAGATGTGGCACTGCCGAAACGCTTGGCCTCGCTACCGGAATTGTCCCAAAACACACGCGTATGCGGAAGCGCCGCGGCCTGCTTCCAGCCGGGACCCTCGCTCCAAGAGGATTCGGCGTCAGGGCGATAAAACAAAATACTGGTCTCAGCCCCTTGCACCTTCGCAAGCTCCTCCAAAGTCGCCAGTGTGCAACTGCACTTTGGATGAGCGAAAACAACGATTTGCGGGCGTCTGAAGACACGGGGGAGCCCTGCTTCCGCCGGCCACTCGACCGGTGCACGCCCCACAACGCCGGCTGTGCCGTCGAAGCGAATGAGTGCGGCCGCGCCTGCGATTACCGATGCAGAAGACAGTGCCGCCAAAATCGGCAGCACCAGCCCGTGAGCTCTCATGCAATTCTTATCGGCAACGGCTAATAAAACTTTAGAGTGAACGTGTCTCTTTTATCCGTCTTGTTCCGTTGCCTCTTCCACGGCCTGACGCACCGATTCTTCCACTGCTTCCTTCACTGCATCCTTCACGGCCTTTTCCAGCCGCTCAGAGTTCATCTCCTCTGAAGGGCCGTGGCCGGTCACTTCCCGCACAATCATCTCCAGCACGGGCCCAATAGGCGGCAGACTCTTCGTCAATGCCTTCGCAAAACGTTTCGCCACCCTGCGGGCGGGGGGCTTTTCGGCGGGCTCCCGATCGCCACCCTCGGACATTTGCCAGTCTTCTTCAAAAATGGAAATAATCTGAGCGGCGATCTTCGGGTCTTTGAACAGCACGCCCACTTCACGCCGAACTTCCAGTTCCGCCGCCCTCAGGCTCTGGCTCCCGACAAATACGCGGTTGCCGTCCCGAACCACAGACCTGGTATGAAGCCGCATGGGCCCCAGTTCGCGGGCATCGAGCCTTGCGCCGCGCGCCAACTTCCCGATAATGCGCACGTCCACCCCAGCCTTCACGCGATCTTGCAGAATCTGCAGGATGGCGGGGTCGCCCACCTTGGGGTCGTAGATAAGTAGCTGCTTCTGCGCGCCTTGCAGAAAAGTGGAAATCTCCTCCCGCGCATTCACGGGGCTCACCACAAAATCCGGGCTCCCGGCCTGATAAGGCTGGCGTTGCGTGTCGGCCTCGAACAACTTGACTGCTTCCTCCACCAGTTTTGCGTCCTGCGCAATCACGGCGAAACTGCGGCTGTGCTCCATGTCCAAATAGGTGAAGTTGAATGCCAGGACATACAACTCTTTACGGTCGACAATCAGAAATTTGCTGTGATAGCGAACCAGATCGTCCGCGGTGCGGGCCACATTCACGCCCTTCGCCAACAGGCGCATTTCCAGGTTGCGCAAGCTGCGCTCTCCGCCCCGGTTCGTGTAGGCGATCAGCGCGTGCACGAAGACACCGCGCTCTACCGCCCGCACCAGGGCTTTTTCCACTTCCGTACGGTCGAACCGGAAGATCACGATTTCGACGCGCTTCTTCGCGCCGTCTATCGCATCGATCAGGGGCTGTACGCCGGCTCCCGGTTGCACCAGAAGCTTCAAGACGCAATTCCTGGCTTTAATTTCAGGGAAATGTTGAACGGCACGTTTTGGTATAGCACAGACAGGCGCAATGTTATCTTCGATACGAATGGCAGCAAGTTTGCTTACTTTACGCGGTGTGAATACTCTTCGTCTTTCTGCCCTTTACCTTTCATTCCCTTTGCTGCTGGCAAGCGCGGGAAAGCCTTTGCTATGGGTGGAACCCACAGATTTGCAGAGCCGGGATTTGTTCTACGGCTCCGGCGGTAAAGAACATGAGCCGGCCGGGCCTTTCACATTCCTGAAAGAAGATACCGACGGCACGAATCCAAAGTTCGACGTAAAAGATTCGCAGGGCACGAAGTGGAAAGTGAAGCTTGGGTCGGAAGCCGGCCCGGAGACCGTAGCCGCCCGATTCGTGTGGGCCGCCGGATATTTCACGAACGAAGATTATTACCTGCCCGAAATTCAGATTGAAAGCCTGCCTCATAAATTGAAGCGCGGCCAGAAGCTTCGCATGGACGGCAACAAGTTTGAGGCTGTGCGCCTGAAGCGCGCCGGCAAGAGTGAAAAGAGCGAGACCTATTGGAAGTGGAAGGAAAACCCGTTCAACAACACGCGGGAATTCAACGGTCTGCGCGCGCTGATGGCCGTGCTCAACAATTGGGATTTGAAGGATGTGAACAACGGCATCTTGGCCGATAAGGACGGCAACGAGGTGTACATGGTGAAGGACCTGGGCGCCAGCTTCGGCACCGATCACCTGGTTCGTTCGCATACGGTGGCCAAGGGAAATCTGCTCTCTTACGATTCCTCGAAATTCATCACCAAAAAGACTGCGCAAACCGTGGATTTCGGCACGCCGGGCAGGCCCTCGCTGGTGTTCGCCGTCAACCCGCATGAAACCTTCAGCCGCACCAGTATGGAATGGATCGGCAACGATATTCCCGTGGAAGACGCGCGCTGGATGGGCAACCTGCTGGGCCAACTGACGCCGGTTCAGATTCGCGAAGCCTTTCGCGCGGGCGGCTATACGCCGGAAGATTCTGAAGGCTTCGCGCACATACTGGAACGGCGCATCGCGGAACTGAAAGGCCTTTAACCCTGCGCGGGCTTCACCAGTTCAGAATCTTCAGTCTGCTCGAATTGGATCTTATACAGGTCAGAGTATTCGCCGTGCAGACTGCATAGCTGATCATGATTGCCGTGCTCCACAATCTCGCCGTCCTTCAGCACGAAGATCACGTCCGCATGGCGGATGGTAGCCAGGCGGTGGGCGATTATAATGGCAGTCTTGCCCCGCATTAGCTTCTCCAGCGCGTCGAACACAAGCTTCTCGCTCCCGGCATCCAGGCCGGAGCTTGGCTCATCCATAATCAGAATCGGTGAATTGCGAATCACGGCGCGCGCGATGGCAATGCGCTGCCGCTGGCCACCCGAAAGCGTCACACCGCGCTCGCCCACCATGGTGTCGTAGCCCTGCGGCATCTTCTCGATAAACTCATGAGCGTTCGCCAGTTCGGCCGCCTTCAGAATCTGCTCACGCGTGGCATCCGGCTTTCCGTAAGCGATGTTCTGCCAGATGGGGACGTGGAACAAAACCGTCTCCTGCAGAACGAAACTGATTTGCTGGCGAAGCGATTTCTGCCGCAGGTCGCGGATGTTCATGCCATCCAGAAACACGTCGCCCGAGACCGGATCGTAGAAGCGCGGAATCAGGCTGGCGATGGTGCTCTTCCCTGCCCCGGTAGGGCCGACAAAGGCCGCCACCTGACCGGGAAGAACATGGAAGCTGACGTCCTTCAGAATGGGCTGCTCGGGTTGATAGTGGAAACTCACATTGCGAAATTCCAGGTCGCCTTTCAGGGGCGGCGCGTTCTTCGCTCCACGCTTGTCCAGCACTTCGCCGGTGGTGTCCAGTAACTCGCGAATGCGCTCGTACCCCACCGTCGCCTTGGAATAAGCATCGGTCATCTTCGAGAGCTCCTGCATGGGCTTGTACATCTTTCCCAAATAGAGAATGAAGATCACCAGCGAACCCGGCGATAGCGTGCCGGCCAGCACCATGCGGCCGCCGAACCACAGCACCAGGCAAGTGCCCACCGCCACAGTAACCTGAACCAGCGGGGCAAGCTTCGCTTTCAGGCTTCGTGCTTTCAGCGCCATATCGACGCCTTCCAGACTCTCCGCCTCCAAGCGGCGCTGCTCATAGTCTTCGCGCGCAAAGGCGCGGACCACGCGAATGGAAGTGATCATCTCTTGAATGTTGGAGACAATTTCGCCCTCCTTCTTGCGCAGCTCACGCGATGCCTTCTTGATGCGGCGCGTAAAGCTATAGACCAGAACGGCAAGCACCGGGGCAACGGAAAGGGCCACCAGAGTGAAGCGCCAATTCAGATAGAACATCACGCCCACCATGCCCACCAGAGTGATGGCATTCACCATCACGCTGAGCAGTCCGCTGGTGATGAAGGTCTGCACCGCGTCGATATCGGTGGTCACGCGGCTGATTAGATCGCCCGTGCGCTTCTGATCGTGATAAGCCAGCGACAGGCGCTGAATGTGGGAATACACGGTGCGCCGCAAATCGTGCATCACCCACTGGCCCACGCTGGTGGTGACATACTTTTCGCCGTACGAACAAATCGCATCGAAGATGGCGATGGCCAGAACGGCGCCGGCCGCGAAACGCAACAGAGCGAATTTGTCGCCGCCCACCCAATGCGCCAGCGCATGGTTCAGCCAACCTTGCCCAGGCTTGTTGCGCAGTACATTGTCCAGCACCACCTTGAGCGGCCAAGGCTGCAGTAAGTCCGCCAGCCCCTCGCCGGTGACCGCGGCCAAGCCCAGGGTCAGCGCTTTCCAGTGTGGTTTTAATAGCTGTTTGAAGCTTAGAGAACTCGGCCCGTCACTCAACATTCATGATCTCTCTTCAGTATGCTTGACGGACGGTGGAATTTAGAGAGTGAACCAGGATTCAGGCGGAAAACTCCGCCGCACGCTCGGCACGCGGGATCTTACCCTGCTGGCGGTGGTGGCTGTGGTGAACCTGAATGTGGTCCCGGTAATCGCCGCCAGTGGCCGGGGAACCATCTGGTTGTGGCTGGCCGCGCTGCTGTTTTTCTTTCTTCCGCAGGGCGTGGCCGTGATCGAGCTTTCGCATCGCATGCCAGGGGAAGGTGGCGCTTATCTATGGGCTCGCCAGGCCTTCGGAGATTTCCACGGCTTCCTCTGCGGCTGGCTGTATTGGACCAGCAACATGTTCTTCGTACCCACGCTTCTTTTCTATCTAAGCGGCATCCCTGCTTACTTCGCCGGAACCGCCGTACAGGGCTTGGGCGAGAACAAGCTCTTCTTCTTCGCAGTGACCGTGAGCTTACTCTGGCTCACTATCTGGGCCAATGTGCGCGGCCTGGAATTAGGTAAGTGGATCAGTAACTCAGGGGGCGCCATTACCGTGGCGCTGGCCTTGCTGCTCATCGGCCTCGGCAGCTTCACCGCCTTCCGGCAGCATACAGATTTGAGCCTTGCAACCTTCACGCTCGCGCAAGGCGATTGGCAAGTGGTCTCGCTCTTCGGCGTTGTCTGTTTCGCGCTAGTGGGGCTTGAGCTGGGCTCTGTGATGGGCGATGAGATTCGCGACCCCACACGCACCATGCCGCGCGCCGTTTGCTGGGGTGCGCTGTTGGCCGGGTTCTTATATGTGGGAGCCACACTCGCGATTCTGATCGCCGTGCCCGCGCAAGAAATCGCACTGCTTCAGGGGGAGCTGCAGGCCATTGGGCGAATGGCCGGCGCGGCAGGCTTCGGCTGGCTGGTGGCGCCGGTGGCTGTGTTGCTGGTCGGCTCGGTTGCCGGTTCCGTCTCGGCCTGGGTCGCGGGCTCCGCGCGCATGATGTTCGTGAGCGGCCTCGATCGCTACCTGCCGCGTGCGCTGGGGGCAATCCATCCTGTTTACGGGACCCCGCACGTCGCGCTGTCCACCTTCGGCGCGCTCTCCACTCTGATCGTCTGCATGAGCTTCGCCGGGGCCACCGTGAAAGAGGCTTACGTCACGCTGCTGGACCTCTCACTGGTGCTGCAAAATCTGGCGTACCTCTATATTTTCGGAGCGCTGGCTCGCGTGGCGTTTGCAGCCGGTGCGGTCACGCTGCTGGGCAGGCTGGTCGTTCGCACGGCTGCCGTGAGCGGGCTTTGCGCGACGGCCATTGGAACCATAGTCGCATTCGTTCCTTCGCGGCAGATCTCCTCGGTTATGGCGTTTGAAGCCAAGCTGATGTGTACCTGCGCGGTATTCCTCGGCATCGCAGCGGGGCTGTTTCGTTACTACTCGCGCCGCCGCTAAGGTGAGCGCGGCGGTACATTTAAGGTAAGGGGATACGATACGCACTCGCACTCACATTCCCACGCTCACGCCACTGGCAAGGTGCTGAGTTGGTCTTTGCTCGCGACGTCGCTTTTCGTCGCGCTGGAACTTACCGCGGGGTTGCGCTCACATAGCCTGGCGCTCATTTCCGACGCGGGCCATAACGCGACGGACGCACTGGCGCTGCTGCTGGCGTGGGTGGGTGTGTGGTTTCAGGACCGGCCCGCGGACCACGTGAAGACCTTCGGCTACCAAAGGGCCGGTGTGCTTGTGGCGTTCATCAATGCCCTCACCCTGCTGGGGCTTTCGGGCTGGATTTTTGTGGAAGCCTATCAACGGTTGCGCAACCCTGAGCCGGTTCAGCCCATGGTTATGGTCGGCGTGGCGGCGGTAGGGCTGCTGCTGAATGGCGGCATCATGCTGGGCCTGAATCAGGCGCGCCGCAACGATATCAACATTCGTAGCGCGTTCGTACACATGCTGGGCGATCTTCTAGGTTCCGCCGCCATCGTAGTGGGCGGCGCCGTCATTTACTTCACCGGTTTCCTTCGCATCGATACCATCCTGTCCGCCGTCATCGCGGCGTTGATTGTCTACACAGCATGGGACGTTACCAAGGAGAGTTTGAACATTCTTCTGGAAGGGCTGCCCCGCGGCTTAAGCCTGCACGATGTGGAGAAATCTTTGGCGCAAGTGGAGGGCGTGCTGGATGTGCACGATCTGCACATCTGGAGCCTGGGCTCAAACAGCCGCGCGATGAGCTGCCACGTGGTGATTGAAGATCTGCCACCTTCGGAGAGCGATGGAATTTTGCGCCGCATCACCGATGTGCTGGAGCATGAATTTCAAATTGGGCACTCCACCGTTCAGTTCGAACATGTGGGCTGCATCGTGTCGCGCGAAGGTTGCGTCATCGCCGTAGGCCCCGCACAGGGGCACCCGCACCACCACCATTAGGCCTTGCGCAGAATTAATACCTGCTGCCCGGTTAGTTCATCCAGCCGCGACGCTTCGCGCAATCCGGCCGCGGCTGCCAATTCCAGAAAGTAAGCCATGTCGATATCGATCCGCGTTTCGTTCCCACGAAACTTTTCGCCCGGCAGCACTGCTGTGTGGATGCTGAAGAGCGCGTGCCCACGAGTGCTCAACACACGCGCGGATTCTTTCAAATAGTGAATCGCATCCGCTTCCAGCAAATGCGTGAACACAGATGCGGCGATGATCACATCGGCCTTTCCGTCTTCACAAGGGAAGCGGAATTCTGAAGTTCGCAGCGATCCGTTGGGATTGTATTCGCCCGAATAGAGGTCATAGCAATGGAACTCCGCTTTGCCATTGCGCCATGCGGGAGCCAGAAAGTTGTTGCACCATTCGATGTTGGCGGGTATAACATCGAAGCCGATATAACTCGTTACCCACGGGTTATTCAACAGCACGCGAGGCGCGCGTCCGCAGCCGCAACCGATCTCGAGCACCGTTGCGTCTTGCGGGCAGAAGCGCGAGATGAGTTGGCCCCAAGCATCGCCCACAACCAGGAACTGTTCCAGCGTCGCACCGCCCACGCTCCATAGCAGCGAGAAGGGCGGAAGCGGCACAATGCCCTTCCAAACCGCATACCCGGCGTACGTGAGTGAACCCTCGTCGGGCTTGATGTTCGAAATGGAAGTCTGGCTCATTGGGGAAGGCTGATTTTAGCAGAACCGCTACAATCGAACTTGTGGAATTGACAGCTCATCCGGAAACTTTCCTGCAAGCCTCATCTGTGGGCGCCGCCGTTCAGGGTTACCAGTTCACTTATCCATTGAACGGCTTCCTCAACCCCCATCACGCCTTTCTGGATTTGACCCCGCCCAACTCATTATTGCTGTTGACTGCGCCGGGCTTACTCGATCACAACCGCGGCCAGATCATGAAAGGGTGGCTGTGGAAGGCCGATGCGCTGAAGCTTTACGAACTTGCCTATCACGCCCCAGGAGACGTGCTGGAATTGGGTACGTATGCGGGCCTCAGCACGTGTATCCTGGCGCAGGCCATGATCGATTCCGGCCGCGCCGGGCGCGTGGTACCCATCGATATTGCCGATTTCGGGTGGAAGGCAAACGCGGATTTGAACCATGTCAGCCAGCGGATCGATTTTCAGCTTGGGCCGGCGATTGAGAAGGTGCAAGGCCTCATCGCGGCGGGCCGGAAGTTTGGCTTCGCCTTCGTGGACCATTCGCACACCTACGCGGAAGTGGCAGCGATTTGCCCCATGCTGGACCAGGTGATGATGCCGGGTTCTTTCGTCCAATTCCACGATTACAACGATCCGCGCAACGGGCTCGAACCCGATTACGGCGTGTGGCAGGCCGTGGTGGATACGCTACCGGCGTCGTTTCAGTTCTATGGCGTTTATGGCTGTTCCGGCTTGTACCGGTTTAACGGTTAGCGCTTAAGCGAACAGGTCTTTCACGCGTTCGAAAATTCCCTTTTCGGCGGGCTCGTTATCTTTTGGAAGCGTCTCATGCAGTTGCTCAAGCAGCTTGCGCTGTTCGCGATTCAGCTTGGTGGGCGTCTTCAGGTGCACGTGAATTACGATATCGCCACGCGAATGACCGTTCACTTGGGCAATGCCCTGCTTCTTCAAACGGAACTGCGCGCCATGCTGCGTGCCTTCCGGAATTTTCAGCGTCGCGGGCTCGCCAAGGGTTGGCACGGTGATTTCGGCGCCCAGCGCGGCCTGCGCGAAATTCACGGGAATAGCGCAATGTAGATCGTTCTCATGCCGTTCAAAAAACGCGTGATCTTTCACTTTCAAGAACACGTAGAGATCGCCGGAAGGGCCGCCGTTCGGGCTCGGCTGGCCTTCGCCCGAAAGCCTGAGCCGGTTGCCATCGGCCACGCCGGCGGGAATGGTGACTTTCAGCTTACGGTTCACCAGGACGGTGCCCTGGCCACGGCAATCGCGGCACGGATTCTTGATGACCTTGCCCGCGCCGCCGCACTGGTTGCACGTCCGGCGAACGGAAAGGAAGCCCTGCTGGTAAAGCATTTCGCCCCGCCCCTTGCACTGGGGGCAGGTGGTGGAAGAGCTGCCGGGTTCGGCGCCCAGGCCCTGGCAATGGCCGCACTTTTCCTGGCGCGGAACCTGGATTTCCGCGCTCATTCCAAAGGCAGCATCCTCAAAACTTATCTGCAGGTCATAGCGGACATCTTCCCCGCGCATGACGCGGTTGCCGCGCTGTCCGCGCCCGCCCAGGATGTCGCCGAAACCGAACTGGCTGAACAAATCCCCCAAATCGAACCCATTTGGGTCGGCCCCGCCGCCCTGGTCCATCTGCTGAATCCCTGGGTGGCCGAAACGGTCGTAAGTGGCGCGCTTCTGGCTATCGGAAAGCACGCTGTAGGCTTCGGCGGCTTCCTTGAACTTCTCTTCGGAATCGCGGTTTTCGGGGTTGCGGTCTGGGTGGTGCTGAAGCGCCAGCTTGCGGTACGCACTTTTCAACTGCGCGTCATCGCAATCGCGTCCAACGCCGAGCACCTCGTAATAATCACGTTTCATCACTGGCATGGGCTACTTGGTAATTTTCGAAACAAACTAGGGGTGGACCGCCACTTTGACCATGCTCGGGCGCAACAGTTTCCCCTTGAAACGGTAGCCACGCTGGAAATCGCTCAATATGGTGTGATCGGGCGCTTCTTCGGTTTGGACTTTCTCAATAGCTTGGTGGATATGCGGGTCGAATTTCTCACCCGCGGTCTCAATCGGCTCCAGACCTAGTTTTTTCAAGCTCTCCACCATGCGCTGGTAAATCATTTCCACGCCTTTGGAATAATGCTTGTCGGCGGTTTCGGTCTTCAGCGCGATATCGAAATTGTCCAGCACCGGCAGAATCTCGCGAAGCGTCTCCATTCCGGCATATTGAGAGAATTCGGAGCGGTCACGCTCACTGCGCTTGCGAAAGTTGTCGAATTCGGCTTGCAGCCGCAAGACGCGATCCTGCAATTCTGCCTTTTCGCGCGCCAATTGGTCCCGTTCGGCGGAAATTGCGGTCACTTCCGAAGCTAGCTGCACGCCGGACAAGTCCTCCACATGATTGCTGTCGTTCGAATATCCGGCGCCTTGTCCGGATTGTGAAGTATCGGGTTGCATATCGGAAACGTTAGGTTTAGAAGGATCGGTAGTCACGACAATTTCAGGGTAACAGGCACTTCGGCAGTCACCAAGAGACAATCGCGAGGAGAGTTACGTCTGCGACCGTTCAAATGCCTGGCCCAGATGCAGGACCGAGGCAACTACGCGTTCATACTGCATCCGCACAGGGCCCAACACGGCAATTCTAGCAATCAGCCCACCGGGCAGAGGCAGCGAAACACCGATAAGGGCAAGCTCTTTCATGGCCGGATGGGCGTCTTCCAAGCCGACATGGACGCCTACCTGGCCGCCCGAAGCCTCCAGAAACCGGTCCAGCAGTTCCACCATGCGCTTTTTCTCTTCCAACGCGCGGAAAAGGTCACGCATTCTCTCTCTAGTGAGATGAAGATCGAGCCCCACAAGATTCGACGCGCCTTCCATATGGACCCAGGGCTGATGATCCACTTCCAGCAGTCCTTTTTGATACAGCACGGTCAGTTGCTTCAGAACAGCATCGTATTCGGCGCGCTCTTCTTCCATGCGGCGGAGCAGTTCGCGCCGCGCGTCGGTCAACTTCCAGCCGGCGAAATTGCGATTTACATAATTCCGGAGCGAAGCCAATTCGTCCGGGCTCATCATTTCGTCCAGCGTAACGATGCGGTTCCGCACCATGCGGTCGTGCGTGGCCAGAATCATCAGCACGCGCCGGTCTGAAAGCGCGATGAGTTCAATGTGCTCCAACTCCTGATCGGTCCCAGGCAGCGCCGCCGCGATCCCGCAATTGCGCGTCATTTCGGCAAGCACTTGCGACGTGCGCTGGATACACGCCTCGACGGAGGCCGCGCCGCTGATATCGTGAATCAAACCAGCGATTAGCCGCGCATCGTGGCTGCCAGGGACGGAGCGCGGATTGATGGTGGACACATACAGCCGGAATGCCTTTTCGGTGGGGATGCGGCCGGCGGAGGTGTGAGGCTGATCGAGGTATCCCGCTTCCGAAAGATCTGCCATCACATTGCGGATGGAAGCGGCGCTCAGGCCGGAACTGCTTAGCCGCGACAGGGTACGTGAGCCGAGTGGCTCGCCGTTTTCGATGTAGGCGCGCACCAGGGAGAGCAGAATTTCCCGCTCCCGGGGACGCAACGCTCCTTCCTGACGCAACACTTTAACCTGTAACCTCTTGCATCCATTGTAATGCTTATGAAAACAGCGGCGCAATAGCACGTTGACCAGCGGCCATGCAACCTTGATAGACTGACAGTTTCGTTTTAGAAAGGGAGCAGGGCGATTGAGTGTAATTAGAGGCGTGCTGAGGGTTTACAGCTGGATATTCGAGGCGGTTCTGTGCGCGATGGCGATTGCTCTCGCCTCCGTAACAGTATTGAGCGGCGATCTGAACCTGAAACTTGGCTGGCTTCCGTGGGATTCGAAAAGCTCCACCAGCTGGCTTTTCGGCTTCGGCATTCTGGGGCTATTTCTCATTCTGCTGGCGATTGCCGGGCGGCTGCGAATCCTGTTTTTTCTGTTCGCGCTGGCCGTGGTGGTTTTACTGGTCAAGGGCTTTTTCTACGGCCTGGGATACTCCTTCGAAAATGCTTCGCAAGCCCAGAACGCCCTGGCTCTGATTGGGGCGGCGTTGGTGGCTCTGTTTGGCGCCTGGCCGGAAAGCAATAAAGCCCGAAGAGCCCGAGCGTCGCGCTAAGCGAAGGCCTTCTGGATCACCTGGCCGCTCACGATGGTGGGCCGTTCCGACCGTCCGTTATGAAGGAACGTAACGTTGGTGTGGTTCAAGCCTAGCGCGTGCAGAATGGTGGCGTGAAGGTCAGTCACGTGAGCGCGATCTTCCACGCCGCGCAGGCCGATCTCATCGGTTGAGCCGATCACCTGCCCCGGCTTGATACCGCCGCCGGCCATCCACATGGTGAAGCCCCACGGGTTATGATCGCGGCCATCGCCCTTTTCATTGAACGGCGTGCGCCCGAATTCCCCGCCCCATACCACCAGCGTATCTTCCAGCAGGCCGCGCGCTTTCAAATCGGCAAGCAGCCCGGCAATGGGCTTATCGGACGATTTGCACATTCTGGAATGGTTGCCCTCGATATCGTTATGAGCGTCCCAACCGCTGCCGCTGCCGGAATAGAGTTCTACGAAACGAACTCCCCGCTCCACCAGGCGGCGCGCCAGAAGGCAGTTGGTTCCGAACTTGGAAGTAGCCTCTTCGTCCATGCCATAGAGCTTTTTGGTGGCTTCGGATTCGCTGGCCAGGTCAACCGCTTCAGGACCTGCGGCCTGCATGCGGTAGGCGAGTTCATAAGCGTTGATGCGCGCTTCGAGTTCGGTGTCGTCCGCCTTGTCTGCATCGTAATGGCGGTTCAAAGTTTGCAGAAGATCAAGACGGCCGCGCTGCTGGTCTTTGGCGATGGTTTCGGGCGGATTCAGATCCAGAATCGGCGCACCTGTGTTGCGGAACTGGGTGCCCTGGTAAGTGGCGGGAAGGAATCCGGAGCTCCAATTTTTGGGGCCGCCCACCACTTCGGCCGCGTCGGTCAGCACCACGAAACTGGGCAGGTTGCGGTTCGCCGAACCAAGCCCATACATCACCCACGAACCGAGCGAAGGACGACCGGCAAGGATGGAGCACGTGTTCATCTGACAGACAGAACCCACATGATTTAAGCCATCCGCCCAACACGCGCGGAAAACGCTCATGTCGTCCACGTGCTTCGCGGTTTCAGGCAGCCAATCGGAGACCCAGATTCCGCTCTGGCCGTGCTGCTGCCAGGTGCGCTTCGAGGGCATGAGCGTGTTGTTCGATGTGCCCATGGCCGTGACCACTTTGCCGAAGCTGGCCGGCACGGGCTGCCCGGCAAGCTTTTGCAGCATAGGCTTGGGATCGAACAAATCCAGATGGCTGGGGCCGCCTTCGATAAAGAGCCAGATGACCGATTTCGCTTTTGGCTTGAAGTGCGGCGGCTTCGCGGCAAGCGGGTCGGGAACGGTGGCCGCGGCGGCTTGTGGCAGCAGCCCGTCAGATTCCAACATGGACGCGAGAGCATAAGCGCCCAAGCCGCTGCCGGCGTTGCGGAGAAAATCTCTTCTGGAGCGTGGGAAGCGTTTGTGCGGCATATCGGTCGACATGGCGGCCCTAATTCCGGTAGACGAATTCGTTCGAGTTAAACAGCATCTGGCAAAAATCCACCAGCACGGCGGCCTGGGCTCTGTCGTAGCCTTCGGGGATGAACGTAGGCAGGGCCAGTCCGGCCGGAGTGCGCCCTGCTACCAGCGATTTCTGCTTTGTCATAAACGTGAGCACGGAATCTTTTTCGAACCCATCGGGCTTGCGGCCGAACGCCAGCCGGTAGGCGCTTTCTACTTGCCGGTTCGGATCGGTACCGGCTTGTTTCAGCACGCGCCCGGCGAACGCTTCAGCCCAATCCAGACTCACCTTGCTGTTCAGCAGAGCCATTGCCTGAGGCGCGGTTATGGTCTGGTTGCGACGGCCGCACGATTCGTGCGTGTCCGGCATATCGAACGCTTCCAACATAGGGTAGCGGGCATTGCGGCGCACAAAGACATACACGCTGCGGCGGTCCCGGTCTTCCGGCGGCGATAGCTTCCAGCCACCGCGCGGCTTAGCGGCGCCGGAGGGAAGCTCCGGGTACACGCTGGGCCCGCCCACCTTATCGTTCAGCAGACCGGACACCATAAGCGCGGCGTCACGGATGCTCTCGCCTTCCAACCGTTCGCGCGGAAACCGCCAGAGCAGCTTGTTGCGTGGATCTTGCGCAACCGCCTCCGCGCTGAAGTTCGACGACTGGCGATACGTCTCCGAAGTCACCATCAGCTTGTGCATGCGCTTCATATCCCACCCGGTGCGCACGAATTCAGACGCGAGCCAATCGAGCAATTCGGGATTCGTGGGGCGGCCGCCCATCAAGCCGAAATCGCTGGGAGCGGGAGCGATGCCCTGGCCGAAATGGTAGCTCCAGATTCGGTTCACCATCACACGCGCCGTCAGCGGATTCTGCGGACTGGCAAGCCAATTCGCCAGAGCCGTCCGGCGGCCCGTGGAATTTTCGGTGCCCACGATTTTGGCTTCGTTCGCATCGATGATGGAGAGGAAGCCGGGCTGTACCTCTTCCTCCGGCGCGTCCCACGCACCCACGTTCAGGCGATGTACGGCGGGCGCCTTGGCGTTCAAATCCCGCATCCCGATCCCGATGGCCGGTTCGCCCGGATCGAGCGCGGCGAACTGCTTCAACTCCCCAGCCAGAGCTTCGTATTGCTTCTTCGGTTCGCCTTTTAACGCCTTCGAAGCCTGATCGTCGTCAATCTCCAGATATGGCTTTGCCTTTGCGAACATCTGCCATTCGAAGGGAGTACGCCCGGCGGGCGGCTTCGAAATGGCCACCTGAATCTCAGCCGGATATTTATCGTAAAGATCCTTTTGGATTTTCGCTTTCGCAGGATTCAGCAGCACGGCAATCTGCGCGCGAATGGCAGACGTCTTCTCTTCCCAGACAGCCTTGCGCGCCTGGTAACGCTTTGTCTCTTCGGCGGTGCTCAGGGGAATTTCATCATCGGCCGCGGTGTTGGCGAAGAACGCCTGCAGACGGTAATAGTCAGTGTGGGTGATGGGGTCGAACTTGTGTGTGTGGCAGCGGGCGCAGCCGTACGTCATGGCCATGAAGGTGGAGCCGACGGTATCGGTGATGTCGTTCAGAATTTCCTGGCGGCGCTGCTGCAGAACGCGCGCGTTGCTTTCATCGGGATAATGGCGGTTGAAGGCAGTGGCTACGCGCGCGGAAGGATCGTTGGGCCAAAGTTCGTCGCCGGCAATCTGCTCTTTCACGAAGCGATCGTAAGGCTTGTTGTTGTTGAACGCCTGGATCACGTAATCGCGATAACGCCATGCGTTGGGCCGCGTCTCATCGGATTTAAAGCCTTCGCTTTCGGCATAGCGGGCCAGATCGAGCCAGTGGCGCGCCCATCGCTCGCCATAGTGGGGCGAAGCAAGCAGGCGGTCGACAACTTTAGAGTAAGCATCGGGTGAACTGTCGGCCACAAAGGCGTCAACTTCTTCGGGCGTGGGCGGCAGACCGGCCAAATCGAAAGAGACGCGGCGGAGTAGCGTCACCTTATCGGCGGGAGCGGCGGGCTTGACGTTTTTCTCTTCCTGACGCGCGCGAAGGAAGGCGTCGATGGCATTTGCAGGTGTGGCGCCGCTTTTCAGCGTTGGAGGCGTGGCGCGCCGGACGGGTTGGAAAGCCCAATACTTGCGCTGGGCGGCAGTAAAGCCGGCATCGGCCGCGATGCCCAGACCTGAGATGAGAAGAGAAACAGCGATGACACGGCTCAGTAGCATTCGCGCTCCTAGAATTGTTGGAGGCTATTTTATCGCGAAGTTGCCTTGAGTGGGGTTGCCCTTACACGGCCAGTGACGGGGAGCCCTCAAGCACCCTAACGATCCCACGATTCGCGTTCCCGCCTAATATACTCGTCCGCATCCATGCCAGCTCAAATCTCGTGGCCTAAGCCCTCAAGCTCGAGAATACTTCTCGAGTCGGGCGCTACAGCTTGATTTTCCGTTTCCATCTCTGGCTATGACGGAGTCGCGTCCTCATTCGTCCCGCCACGCAGTTTGCGATGGAGCCAAGCTTTTGCGAACGCCCAGTGACGCTTTACCGTTCGCTCGGAAGTGCCCAGCACCTCCGCAATGTCGCCATTGCCATAGCCGCCAAAAACTCGCATTTCCACCACTTTCGCCTGTTCGGGATATTCGGCGGCCAGTTGTGTCAGCGCTTCATCGATCTCCAGCAGATCGTGATGGCGGCCTTGAGCGATGAGCGTGATCGCATCGAGCGGCACTCTCTGTCCGCTAGTTACCCGCTTCAAAGCTTTTGCGGCCCGGGCGTGATCGATGAGGATATAGCGCATCTGCTTCGCGGCTATCGCAAAAAAGTGCGCGCGGCTCTGCCAATCGACGGGCGCTCCGTACAGCAACTTCATCAAAACGTCATTCACCAGAACAGTCGCCTGCAGAGTAACTCCCGGAGACTCATTCCTCATCAGCACGCCGGCAATTCGGCGCAGGTCGGGCTGGATCAGCGGGATCAGCTCAGACTCGGCGCCATGATCGCCGCCTTTGAATTTGGTCAATAGTTGGGTGACCTGACCTTGCTCCGGCTGCATTTTATTAGTGCTATATTCTAACACCGGCATTAAGCGGAAGCTTACTCGATGAACACTCGAATTCAGACCCTGCCGTCTTGCCCGATTGTGTTGCCGCGATTCAATGCTTTGAGCGAACCACTTACCTCGCTTGAGTTAGCCGGCGGCCACCACATGCCGTGATGCGGTTTTAACTTAAGGCGCGCCACAGTGGATACATCGTGCGGTTCAGCGGCGGAAAAGGCGGTGGGGGGTTGAACACCAGATGGCCTAAGATCGCATCTCTGTTCGACAGCCTATCCGGCCTGGGTGACGCTCAACGGCTCGAGCGTTTGCGTCGTCTGGGCGATGGCGAAACGGTAGCGGAACTGCGGGACCTGCTCAGTCACTATGACCAGGCCGGTTCCCATTTTCTAGCCACCACCGGCAGCTTTGCGATCGATCAGCCGAAGAACGTTGCGACGCCCTACGCCTTCAACCCCGGCGACCGGGTGGCCGGCCGCTTTGTGGTGATGCGCCAGCATGGCAGAGGCAGCATGGGCGAGGTATACGAAGCTAAGGACGTGCAGTCCGGCAACCGGGTGGCGCTCAAGTGCATCGGTACCGCCTCGGCAACCGACGACGCAGCGCTTTTGTTTCGCCGGGAAATTGAAATGGCGCGGCAGATCGCCGACCCGAACATCTGCCGCGTTCATGACATCTTTGAGCATTCTTCCGAAGGGCGAAATACGCTTCTGCTCTCCATGGAATTCATCGATGGCGAAAACCTGGAGCAGCGGATCGCGCGCGCGGGCGCCATGGCTATTGCCGAGGCGCGGCCACTGGTCTTGCAGTTGCTGTCCGGCATCGCGGCCGCCCACCGCGAAGGCGTGATCCATCGCGATCTGAAGCCGGGCAACATCATGCTGGCACGGACGCGCAATGGGGAAAGGCTGGTCATTACAGACTTTGGAATCGCACGCCAACAGCACGCGCCAGGAGACAGCGCTGCATCTGGCGGCATCGCGGGCACTTTCGAGTACATGGCGCCGGAGCAGCTGTTGGGGGAAAACAGCGTTGCGTCCGACATCTATGCGGCAGGCCTGATTATCTTTGAGATGTTGGCCGGGCGAAAACCCTTTACGGGCGCACCTCTCCAGCAGGCATTGAGAAGAATAGCGGAGCCTATTCCAAAGATAAAAAGCGTCTGCCCAAAGGTGCCATCGCTGTGGGAGGGGGTGATCGGCCGGTGCCTGGAGCGCGATCCGGCGAAGCGGTTCCAGTCCGCCAAAGAAGTTGCGCGAGCCCTTGAGGCGGAAGCGGCGATTTTGAAAAAGCCCCGCGTCCGGTTCCTGGCGGCTTCCGGCGTTGCCATCGCCGTGCTTTCGTTGCTGGCCGCCGTGGGTTTAACCGGTCTCAGATCGAATGCTCCCAGCACCCCGCCCCTCAGCCCGGAGACGACGGGCGGCGGACTCACCTTGCAATCCGCCATTTCCCCAAACGGAGCATGGCTGGCTTATGTTTCTGACCGGGCCAGCAATGGCAATCTGCAGCTTTGGATTCAAAAAACAGGCGTTGAAGCGAGCCGGAAGCAGATTACCAGTGACGGGAACGACACCTCCTCGCCCTGGTTTTCAAACGATGGGAAGAAGGTGATTTTTCGGTGGGAGCGAGATGGCAGCGGCCTCTATATAGCGGACGTGCCTGATGGAGAGCCTCGCCTGTTGGTGCACTCCGCTGTGGAGGGTAGATTCTCTCCAAACGGGAAATCGGTTGTCTATTGGACCGGCGAGTTGGCGGAGCATCCCACCACCTTGGGAAGAATCTATCAGGTCTCTTTATCCGGCGGTGAGCCGCGCCGCCTGGTTCCCGAATTCGCCACGGCTTCGAACCCGGTTTTCCTTTCAAACGGGAAGATTCTTTTCGAAGGCGTGCGCATGCCGGGTCGTAACTATGAAAGTAGCGCGGATTGGTTCCTGCTGGACCCCGCCACAGGCTTTGTGCAAGCCACTGGCGCCATGGATGGCTTGCGAAGGCTGGGTTTGCGGCGGTACAACCGCATGGGTAACTTCGTGGGCGACAAGTTATTTTTCTCGGCGCGTTCACTGACGGCGGCTAACGTCTACCGTTACCGCTTCGACGCCGGGGATGGACGGGTGAGGGGAAGTCCGCAACAGATCACATTTACGACGGCTCTGATGGAGAGCCCATCGGTGACCGAGAGTGGCTTGATGGCTATTACCAACTCCTCAGGCTCGCTGAATGTGTGGCAGTTACCTTTGCAGGGCTCCGGTCCCGACCGCCGGATTACAACATCGATTCACTACGATACACATCCCACTGTCTCCGCAGATGGCCTGGCCGTCGCGTTTGGCCGCAGCCTGGGCAGAGACCGCGAAATCTGGCTGCGGACTCCGAGCGGGGAGCGTGCGCTGGTGACCACGCATTCGGAGGAAAAATATTGGCCGGTGATCCGCGCCGACGGCAGCGAGGTGGCCTATAGCGCCAACAAAGGGGCGACTCATTCTATCTTCGTCGTGCGAACCAGCGATGGCGCCGTGGAAACGGTCTGCGCACAGTGCGGCGCCCCGCTGCACTTTTCCCGCGACGGCCAATCTTTGCTGGTCTTTCAGGAGACGGCGGGCCGGATCTCGATTCTCGATCGAAAGACGAAAGAGATGCGGACCGTGGTGCAAGGACCGTCCGATTTGGCGGAAGCGCAGTTTTCGCCCGACAATCGCTTTATCGCGTTTCGGGAAACCACCGGCGCGAACCGGGCGCGAATCTGGATAGCTCCCGTCGATTCGCGCGGACCGGTTCCCAGAAACCAATGGATACCGGTAACGTCCGATGAAGCGTGGAACGACAAACCGCGTTGGCCTGAGGACAGCCGGACCGTATATTTCCTCTCCACGCGGGATGGCTTCGCTTGTATCTGGGCGCAGGGATTGAACGCTAAATCCAGTCAGGCGACGGGTGAGGCGCGACCCGTTCGCCACTTCCATTCGCACACGTTCACCCCCTCTGAAGCCAGCCGGATCGCGTTCAACTTCGCTATTGCGAAGGGGCACATCATCGCCAACCCGGCGGCAATGCAGGGCGATGTGTGGACGGGGCAACTGATTCCGTAAAAAAAAAAAAATGAAAACGCTGTCCCCGGGCGGCGGAAAGTTTCGCAATATAAGCGAAAGGAGAAGTTTATGGGCGACGAAAAGAAATGGGTAATTGACGTGAAAGAGGCGGATCTCGGCTACAGCCTGAACGTTAGGGAAACCGGGGAAGTTCCGGCGGAGGTCCAGAAGCAGATTTTGGAGAGCGTTCGCAGCGCGGTAATCGCCACCCTTAAAGATGCCAAGTTGCTGGGCGGGGCGACCGCGGCGCTCGCAAGCGAGGATCCGCCAGAACCAGTGAAAATGCATGTGCGCAAGCTAACTTAGCCGATGCCCGTCTGTCTTGCGTCCGCTCTCACCCGGTTGGATGGCCCGACGCAAAGTTCGGCGGGCGAGCTTGAGGATGCGCCGCTCGGCCCGTTAACCCTAGCGGCCATCCTTGAAGAACAAGGCTTCGACGTCTCTTTCGTCGACCTGGATTGTGAGGTGGCTCGCCACACGGAAACGGGGCCGGCGCAGAACTTTATCGAAAGGATGGCCGGGTTGTTGGCGTCAAACCCGGCCACTGTTTTCGGATTCAGTACGTTGTGTGGAAGTTACCCCCTTACGCTCAAGCTGACCGAGCGTTTGAAACGACTCAGGCCCGATAGCACCATTGTGCTGGGCGGCCCGCAAGCTTCCGTTGTCGACGTGAAGACGCTCAGCCAGTTCCCTCATGTCGATTTCATCGTTCGCGGCGAGGCGGACGAATCGTTCCCGGCGCTCCTGCGCGCTCTCGATAGCCGCAATCCCCATTTCCATTTCGTGCCCGGTCTGGCATGGCGTACAGGAGATTCCATTCAAAGAAGCGGCGATGCGCCACCGGTAGACGATCTGGACGCGCTCCCGTTGCCGGCTTATCACCTTTACCGCGACGTAAAGACGGCAACGGCTATCAGCTTGGAATTGGGCCGCGGATGCCCCTTCGCCTGTTCCTTCTGTTCGACGAACGATTTCTTCCGCCGTAGATTTCGTTTGAAATCGCCAGCCGCTGTCATCCGCCAGATGAAGGAGCTGAACGCCCGCTACGGGGTGCGAAATTTCTCACTGGTGCACGATATGTTCACGGTTGATCGGCGCCGCGTCGTTGCGTTTTGCGAGGCTATGCTGGAATCCGCCACGGGATTCGCCTGGTCGTGCAGCGCCAGAACGGATTGCGTCGACAAGGAACTGTTGAACCTGATGCGCCAGGCTGGCTGCGGCGGCATCTTCTACGGTATAGAAACAGGTTCGCAGGCGCTTCAAAAAGCAATCAAAAAGTCTCTGAACGTTGCCGATGCGTTGGCTATGGTGCGTCAGACATCAGACAGCGGTATCCCCAGCACCGCCTCCACAATCACCGGTTTCCCAAACGAGACTCTGGAAGATTTTCGGGATACAGTGCACTTCATTATGGAGGCCGCGCGATGCGATGACGTGGAGGTTCAGCTTCACCTGCTGGCTCCGCTGGCAGGTACGCCGATCGCAAAAGAGCATGCAAGTGAATTGCTTTTAGACCGAACGCAGTCCGACATGTCTACATCTCCATTGCTTACGGAGGAGGAATGGACTTGGATCGAAAGATCGCCAGACATTTTTCCCGGCTTTTACCATGTCCCGCTAGCGAACCTGGACAGGAAGTATGTCTCGCGAGCGTGCACATTTCTTCTTGGCGGCATGAAGCGCGCGCGTTGGCTGTTTGTCGCGTTGCATCAGACAGAGGGGTGCCTGGTCAAAGTTTTCGATGCGTGGGAGCAATGGCGCTCGAATACAGGCTGCGTTGACAACCTGGCTGCGTTTGCGAATTTTGCGGAGCAATATGGGCACGCCGCGCTTACCGCCATAGCGGTCTTTTACCGCAGGCTATGGGACGCATCCGTCAACAAAGTCGATTTTCCGGTGTCTGGCCGAGTGCCTGTTATTGCCATTGGCGCCGCGATCATCGATCTACCTTTCAATCTCGCGGTTTGGCTTGGTTGCATGCGGAAGGGAACGCTACGCGATTTTTGCACCGGCAGTGCGGGAGCCGTCGCTGTTGTTAGAGGAAAGCAACGCGAGCGCGTCATCGAACTGCATCCGCTGCAGAGGAGTTTGCTTGTGCTGTGCGATGGGCTGCGCGACATTCACGAGATTGCGCAATTGGCGGATTGGACTTGTTGGAATGAGTTTCCCGGCGTCGACAGAGCCGCCGTCGCGCAAATTGTTTTGGATTCGCTCAGTCAGGACGGAATCGTGACTCTGGCAGGTGGCAGGCCCGTCCAGATGTCCGAACAGGTTGCAGCTGCCGTTTGAAGCCACTCAGGCGGACTTGGAAGCCGGGCATACTTGCAGATTAATTCCAGCACGTCCCGGCACACCCATTCCAGTAACCAACCGCGATAGGCTGCGGCGGAATCGGCGGCGCTGACCGCTTCACGATGCGCGGAAGCGGCCAGCGTTGCGGCGTAAATGCCCGACATGAGCGCCCGCAATACTCCGTGGGAACAAGCCGGGTCCAGAACGGCGGCGGCATCGCCCACGATGAAATAGCCCGGCCCGGCGCAAGCGGGAACGGCGCGCCACGTTACGTCGGATGCTTTCACTTCCGCGCCCTGCGGCGTTGGAAGATTGGCTCCTTCCTGCAAACTCACGCCTACCCACTGCTGTACGCCCGGTTTCACAAGAGATGTCCAGGTCCATCCTGCGGCACATTCAGTGAAGAAAGGATTGCTACCGACTTGGCTGACAGCAATGTAAGCGTACTTCGCGGATAGCGTGGGCGACAGCCTGACGACGGGCAATGCCAGGCGGCGAGCAAGCCAGCGAGCCGGCCCCGTGCCGTCAATCAGGGAGCGCGCACGGATGGAACCCTTCGTTGTCGTGAGCAGCCAGCCGGCGAGGCTTCGTTCCAAATGAGTGACGCGCGCAGGTTGCAGGAGCGTGCAGCCTGTATTCACAGCCTGAGTTCGCAGGATGCCGTCCAGATCCGCGCGGCCCACCTGAAAACCCTGCCACGCGCCTGCGGCATCTGACCCGAACGGTGAGAAGACGCTCCCTTGCTGGCTGATTACGTGAATGCCGGAAAAGCGAACCGGCCCAAGAGCTTCGATGGCGCCCAGGATTCCGAGTTGCTGAAAGACAGCCTCTACGCCGGGGTGGAGAGCCTCGCCCGGACGGTGACGGGGAGCACCGGAACTTTCAATCGCCACAGCGGACAAACCAGCCTTGGCGCAGGTAATGGCCGCTGCCAAACCCGCCGCGCTGCCACCCACAATCGCTACATCGAAATCAGAAGCGGGAATGTTCCCAGAATCCATTGCGCTTCACATAGACATCGTTAGAATTGGCGTAAAGCGTAACCATTTCAAAAAAAGTGACCAGAAAGGTGCCGATGGCAGGCCCGGGACGTTTCCCTTCTTTCAAGTAAAGAACGAAGCGATACATGCTGTTCGTGAAATTTTGAATTTCCGCCCGCGCCGTGGCTGCTGGAATTCTTTCGGGCGCGATTAGCGTATCCGGCTGTGGCGCGGGAGGTTGGCCGGCCCCCAACGTGTCGGCGGTCAAAGTCTTGGTGTTCACCTTCAGGCAACTAAGTACAACCCATTGGGGACGCGCCGGCGTGAGCATTGTCCCGAGCGCCTGGTATACCCTCGCCATCGCGATGGTGCGATTGACATACTCTTGGACGCCGAGAACATGCAATAAGTCGAAACGGGCTTTCGCGAATTGAACGATGTAGTCCGTGTGGGCTCGAGACCGGTGCAGAACTTCGCCCGGATTTCCGGCTGCCGGCAAGGACTGGATGGTAGGAACCGGACTGTCGTCCCACGCTAGCTCCGAATCGAGAAGCGGTGTCACCGTTGGCTGCTCTGAAAACGGCTCGAACACCCGCGAGGTATCTGGGGTGGTACCCGGCCAGAATGCGCTTTGTGCGGAACACAGTTTTGTGTCCTCAAGAAACGGACTGCCCATTCCATAGTTGGACAGATATTTCGTAGCTGGGACCGGCACGCCCTGGCTGTCTGCCATGCGCGGAGTTTCGTCGCTCCCAATGTCGCTTCCGGGTGCGAAAATGCCCGATGCCGAATCCGGCAAGGCGCTGGTTCTGTTCTCCACTTGTGGGACGCGCGTTTCAGAAGCCTCCCGCGGTGTTTGTTGAAATCCAATAAGACTAAGAGCCGTTGTGTCACTGGCATGAAACGTTCCGCCCGGCAATTCCAAATTCGGCGGCCTTCTCACATCGCAGAGCGGTTTCGGGCTGGAGCCGTTCCAAAGATTTTCCTTGATGTCCGCGGGCGCCTCGCGGTCATACCAGTCCGTCAGATCGCTCTGACGCAGGTTGGGCATCAAATCGGGCGGCGCAATAATCGAGTACGCGGCGATTGAGAGGGAAATCTGTTGCGCAAGCTGCGGACAGAGGGCCCGAACCCATCCATCGCCCGTGAAATCGCGGTAGTGGACGGCTTCGTAACCGCCCCGGCGCACGATTCCGGTAACGTCGGCTTCAAGGTTCAAATCCTGAGTCGCGCCGCCAGGCACAACCTTCGTTCGCGCGTGCACGAATTCAGGAGCCCAACGCAATGGACGTGGATAAAACCGCAGGCTTCCGTCTGTGTTCTCCTGGCTGGGGAAGACGGTGAGCGTTATCAACTGGCCGTTCTGTTTCACCTGCTCAACCAATTTGTTTTTCGGAATCAGCAGCGCCGAGCCGCCATCCGGGTGCGCCACAAAAGCCGTCAACAAGTTTGTCTCCACGAACGGCGGCCGGCTGATCTCCGGCTCGTGGTACTTCGAGCCATGGCCCAAAATCTGAATCGCGCGATGGATACGCCTTAGCTTTTCGTTGATATGGACGTGCGACAACTCAATCTCCAAGCCCGGCAAATCGGAGAGACACTCATCGCCGTCGAACAGCTTGTGCAGCGGCAGCCAGAATTCGTTCTTGTCATCGTCGGGCCGGAAACGCCCAGGAATGCTTTCGTCTTGCCTGCCTTTAACGCGGGCGGCTATATAGGCGGAGTAGCGGCAAGGCAAAACACGTATGTTCGCGGGCTTGGAGCCGGCCACGGGAAAACATCGCAGCACGCCATCGTATTGCAGTTGCGAGAGCTTGCTTGCATCGTCCGGTCCTTCATTGCCAATTCGCGCCACGCCCGTTCTGGAGAAAACGAAATCGGCGTGACGGCCGTGCGTGGTGTCGCTTGCGTTGCGATATTGCTTGGTAAACACGGCGAGTCCGAGGGGTGCCCCTTCTGCCATCTGACGAATATCGGCGAGAGAACGCTTGGCTTCGGCGAAGATGAAATTTTCAACGGTCTCCAAGTCTTCCTCGGAAGGATAAAGATGTGGCGGCAGGTTCGGAACAATCACCGCCGGAGAGGCCAGCGCGTGGAAGAACAGGCTGGCTGACGGTCTGCCTGGCTCAATCACCTTCCACTTGTCCCCGCCGCCAAAATCTTTGAACCCGCTGGGGATCTTAGCGCCCTTGGGGGCAGCGGTGGAAGAATGGAAGAACTTGCGCGTCGAGGAAGTTTTGCGTATGCCTAGACCTTCGAAGTACGCGTGCCAGGGCGCGCCGAGCCTTTTGTGAATTGCGGAAACTTTCTGAAAAAGTGTCAAGCGTTGTCCTTCCGGTTCGTTTAACACCCGGCTTAATTGGTATAGCGCAGTCCCTTGAAAGGTTGGGCCAAATTTTCGGCGATTTAATTCAACCTGCACTGGCCCACTTTCATAAAGCTGTCCGCTCTAAGACATAGGCCAACATGTTTCGGAACTGCCCCCTGCCCCTTGCTTTGATGTGGATACTGATGGGATGCGGTGGCGGTGGGACACCGAACGCATCCCCCGGCCAGGCGACTATACCGGCGGGCTCATTCCACCTTGGCGGCTCTCCCGAACGGCCCGGCCGCCTCACTGAAGTACGGGCGTTCCGTATGGATCGCCAAGAAGTAACAGTGGGCGATTACGCAAAGTGCATTGCCGCCGGAGCCTGTTCGCCGCCTCACGAAAACTGGCTCGCGTGCAATTGGCGCGAACGTCAGGCGCGGGCCAATCATCCGCTGAACTGCGTCGATTGGGGACAGGCGCAAGCCTTCTGCCGGTGGATGGCGCGACGGCTTCCATCAGAGGCGGAATGGGAATATGCAGCGCGGGGCGCCGATGGCCGGCTATACCCGTGGGGTGCGCAGGCCAATGAGAAACTCGCATGTGTGGCTGCAAATGGGACCTGCGGGACGGGATCGCACCCGGGCGATTCAAGCCCGTTCGGGCTTCTCGACATGGCAGGCAACGTTCGGGAATGGGCGGCCGATTCAGGTCTGCTGCCCGGCGGTATGGAGGGGAGAGCTCTTCGCGGCGGGGGGTGGGAAGCGAACCCGCTAAATCCGATATTGAAATTCAGCGTACTGGAGCGCGCGTTGTTGCCGCCCTCCGAGCACGCAGTGGATATCGGTTTTCGCTGCGCCGGATCCCTGTAACACTCCCGCTAAGTGGCGGAAACGCCCTAAGTTGGGGCGTAGCAAAGAGTCATGACGCAAACTATGGTTGACCCTAATGTAATCCCGAAACTCGCCGATAAGAATCTTAGGGAAACAACGATTCATGCAATCTGGTCGACAGATCGGCTATGTGCTCGCGCTACTCGCAGGGAATACCCTCGCGGACGCTGCGATTCCACGCGCCATGCTGCACAGTGTGCATGAAGTCCATGCCTTAAGCAATGGCGAGGCACGGCGTGGTCATCCGGTGGAATTGGAAGCCGTGGTCACCTATTCCGATCCGGAGTGGGGGCTTCTGTTCGTCCAGGACCTGACAGGAGCCATCTACGTGGACGTCCACGGCATTTTTAAAGATCTTGCGCTGGGTACCAAAGTCCTGGTTAGCGCAAACACGGCGGCCGGTGATATCTCAACGAACTTGGTGAAGGTTCGGCTGCGCGTTCTGGGGCGCGACGCGTTGCCCACCGCAACTCGCTTCAGCCTGGAGGAACTTGATAAGGGCACTGGCGACAGCCGATTCGTCTCCACAGAGGGTGTTCTGCGGGCCGGAGAACAAACCTGGAACCGGGTCTGCTTCCGAATCTTCGATGGCAATACCTGGGCCTTTGTCATCGTTCCTAAGAAAGACAGCGATGCGGCACGGGCGCTGGTAGGCGCGAAAGTGCGTCTGAAAGGCGTAAGCGGGGCGCGCTTAGATGGAACCGGCAAGCGGTTGGGAGCTCAGCTTTACGTGCAGAACCTGGCTGACATCGTGGCGGTGCAAGCGCCCGCGATCCGCCAATCGATCGACACTGCCCCCACCCCCATTTCAGCGTTGAACAGCTCCTATGCAAGTGGCCGCTTCGTGCAGCAGGTGAAGGTTCGAGGCACGGTAATTTGGGAAAAGCCTGGACTGTTTGTGGTGGACGACGATTCCGCAATGGTTGCGGTGCAAGCGGCCAATAGCTTCCACGTGGCCTATGGTAGCCGGGTAGAGGTTTTGGGCTTTCCTACATTCGGGAAGCAGGGCTTCATACTTTCGGATGCAACTGTGAAAACTCTTTGGAGCGGGCCCGGCCTGAACCGCATTGCGCCCGTGAAATCGACCGTTGCCGATGTGCTGAAGACGTCTCTTAATCGAAAGCGGGTTCAGTTGAGAGCCCAATTGGTGGAGCAGACTTCCACTCCGAAGGAAACGATGTTCCTGCTTCGAGAGGGAGGCCGCCAGTTTCGCGCGATTCTGCCGCGTACCGCGTCTTCCGAAGACGTGGTCTGGCTGCACCGGAATGCAATTTTGGATCTGACCGGTGTAACTTTGATTCGGTCCACCACGCCTCAAGGCTCCGGTTCGCTTCTAGTTTTCATTGCGTCGCCGGTGGATATCGTTGTGGTTCAGGATAATGGCTGGCTCACGCTAAAAATCGCGTTGGGCATCCTGGGGGGAATCGGGTTGCTAACCATCGCAACGTTCACCTGGATTACCCAACTGCGCCGTACCGTTCAGAGGCAGACCAGCACAATTCGTACACGGCTTGAGCGCGAGCTGAATCTGGAAACTCAGTACAAACGGCTTTTTGAGCGGAATCTTGCTGCCGTATTTCGCTGGCGCCCGGACGGCACCATTCTAGATTGCAACCAGGCATTTGCCAGCATGCTCGGCTTTGCTTCCTGTGCCGAACTCATTGGCAAATCGTATTGGGAGCGTCAGGCGGACGTGGCTGCGCAGCAGAACCTGCGTGAGGCATTGGCTGGCGCCGGACTTACAAATCGCGATGCCAACCTGATCAGGGCGGACCGCAGCAGCGTTTGTTTGCTGGAAAATATCACCACGGTGGAGACCGCGGAAGGAACGCTGTACGAGACCACCGCAATCGATGTCACGCAATTGCGCAAAAATCAGGCCGCGCTCGAGCGGGCCAAGGAAGTGGCGGAGCACCAGGCGGAAAGTGACGCGCTCACGGGGCTTCCGAGTCAGCGGTTGCTTTCCGTCCGGCTGGCGCACATGCTCGCGATAGCCCGCCGCGAATCGCACGCGGTCGCGCTGCTTTACATCGATCTGGACGGATTCAAGCTCGTCAACGATAGCCTTGGCCACTGCGCGGGCGATGCTTTGCTGATCCAGGTTGCGGCTCGTTTGCAAGCGCTGGTTCGCGAGAGCGATACGCTGGCGCGCCTGGGCGGCGATGAGTTCATCTTGGTCCTCCCCGGAGCTCACTCCAGAAAAGAGTCGACACGCATGGCGGAAGAGTTGCTTCGCGTGCTGTCAGAACCTTTCTCTATTGAAGGACACCAGGTAGTGGTAGGAGCCAGCATTGGCGTCAGCATCTTCCCCGAACATGGCAATGAGGCATCCGAACTGCTCCAAAATGGCGATAGCGCCATGTACGCTGCGAAGCGTGAGGGGAAAAATCGCATAGTTCAGTACACTTCGGAACTCGGCTCTTCCTTGCGAGAGCGCCGAAACCTGGAACAGCAGCTCCGGGGAGCCATCGAGCGAAACGAAATCGCCATTCACTACCAACCGGAATTCAGCGTGGCCTCCGGAAATCTGATCCGCTTTGAAGCCCTTGCCCGGTGGACTCACCCCACCTTCGGCTCAATTCCTCCTGTGAAGTTCATTCCCATAGCGGAGGAGAGCGGAATTATTGTGGCACTTGGAGCCCATATTTTAGAAATGGCGTGCACCGAAGCGCTCACCTGGCAAACCGCCTTACGACAACCCATTCAAGTCGCGGTCAATCTTTCCAACATTCAGCTCCGCCGCAAGAATCTCGCCGATGAAATATTCGCCATTCTTCAGCGCACGGGTTTCCCTCCGGAGCTTTTGCAACTGGAGCTGACGGAATCGGTGATGATGTCCGGGGACAGTGCCTCGCTTGATACGATGCGGAGATTGCGGAGTTTTGGGATCGGCCTTGCCATTGACGATTTCGGTACGGGCTACTCCTGCCTAAGCTCCCTTCACTCGTATCCCTTTGACACTCTGAAAATTGATCGGTCGTTCCTACTGGAACTGGGCATAATGCCGGAATCGGAGGCGATGGTGGATTCGGTCGTGAGCCTGGCCCACAACCTGGGTATGCGCGTGATCGTGGAAGGGGTAGAAAACGAGAAACAGTTGGAATTGATCGGAAAATTGGGCGGGGATGAGGTCCAGGGTTATTTCTTGGGCCGCCCAACGGCTGACCCGCTGGCGGTAATTGCCGCACACAAGCTGAAGTATGAACCGGTAGCGAAACGGCCTTCCACCGAAAACCGCGGGGAATTTGTTCTTCAGGCTAGTTGTTAAGCGGTTGTAGTCAATAGTAGGTCACGCTCGCGACTGATCAATCCGGTCGGGCCACCTTTGCCGGAGCGCCTCGGCCAGCCCTGGACCGTGTGCCATTTCTTCGATACATTCCGGAGCGCCAGATAAATCAGTCTTGGTCACCTTGCGTAGCGTCATGTGCAGCGATTCCACCGCATTGGTCGTATAAATGATCTTGCGAATCTCCTCGGGAAACTCGAAAAACGAATCACTGCTCGCATGCCACCACCTGGTGCTTGGGATACTTGCCAGCGCCTGTTCCGCCATCTCGGCGCTGGCTGCCCGGTAGATCGTTTTCAGAATGCGCTCTTTGCTCACGAAGTTCAGACTGGCCCGAATCGGCAGGTCTTACCAGCGTACTCGGAAAGACGGCTTCAATCGCATCGGGAAAGCCTTTCAGCCCATCGGTGCAGATGATGAACTCTTTCATTCCCCGGTTCTTCAGGTTCATCAGCACCGACATCCAGAACTTGGCCCCTTCCGTCGCGTTGACCCACAGGCTCCAGCACCGACTTTTCGCCATCCATGTTGATGCCGATCGCGGTGAACACGGCCCGGTTATCCACCTTGCCATCTGCCGCATCTTCACCATCAGCGCATCCAGGTAAACAATCGGGTCTTCCAGCGGCCGGTCCTGCCACGCTTTCACCTCTTCAGAATGCTATCGGTCACCTCGGAGATCAGCGCCGCGCTCACGTCCAGATCTCGCGCAGATTCTGAATATCGTCATCCCCAGCGCGTCCGAAATGATCTTTGCATCGAACCCCTCAAACCGCGTCTTATGCTTTTCGATGATCTGCGGCTCGAAGGTCCCTAGACGGTCCCGGGGGACCTCAATGGTTACTGCCCCAGATTCCGTTTTCAGCGTCTTCTTGCTCTTGCCGTTCGTGTTGCCGCTGTTATAGCCGGCCACCTCGTGCTTTTCGTAGCCCAGATGGTGGTTCAGCTCCCCGGCCATCATCCGTTCCACCAGCGCCTTCATCAGCTCCTTCGACAGCCCATCCGGACCGATCAAAGGACCATCGCTGGTTGCCATCAACTCGTCTATTAACTCTTTCCTGATTGCCATTCGGTTCTCCTATTCTTACTTCCGGAAAACCGCGTTTACACAATCTTATTTACACCCTCGGCATCGTCGACTTGGCCAGTCGATACCTCGGCTCCGCGCGTCCAGATGCAGGACGCCGCGACCCTCTCCATCAGCACCACACCTTCCGAACTCTTTGCATCGTTCAACAACAATAAGAGAATTTTTCCTTTATGCCCGCTATGTTCGCGGCATTGGAGAAGGTCAGTTCGCATGAAACGCTCATCACAAAAGAGCGGCTTGAGCCGCAAGAAGATGATTCAAGCCGCTGGTGCGGCATTCCGCGAGCACGGGGTCGGAGGCGTCGGGGTGGATGGCTTGGCTAAGGCCGCCGATTTCACGTCCGGCGCGTTCTATTTCCACTTCCGCAGCAAGCTCGACGCGTTTGTCGCAACGACCTCAACGTTTGCATCCAAGACTTCCAGGAAAAGGAAGGGCACTCCTGGGTCGCCACTTTTTCATCGTTTTATTTAGGCTTTAAAAGGACGTGCAAGCTGCGCGACGCTTGTGCTTTGCCGGTCCTCTCCGCAGAAGCAGAAAGGGCTGGACCGGCTTCTCGCCAAGCCTACGAAGCGAAAATCAAGACAGTCTTTGAGACGCTCGCGAAAGGCCTGGCGGAGACGGCCCAATCCACTTCCCGGGAGAAAGCTTTGGGTATCATGACATTACTCGCAGGTGGGGCTATGATTTCGCGAACGGTTGTCAATCCTGCGCTCAGCGAGGAAATCGGCGCCGCTATTCAGAAGTTCGCGAAACAAATTGCAGATCATGAATGATCACCGGCTCACCGTCGCGCAGTTTCGCGGCGGCGCAGTCGAGATCCACAGGGGTAAGAACGCTCAGGCTCGCCGCAGCATTCCCGCTTCTACTAGGGTGGCTTCTGCACTGGAATCTAGGAGATCCCAGGCCAAGAGCGAGTGTTGTTCCCGGCAAAACCGCCACCGGACATATCGACTCAAGCAGTCTGAAAAAACAGCATGCAGCGACTTTCAGAATCTCAAAAATCGAACCAATCGTTCTCTATTCTCTTCGGCATACCTGCTTGACCCGCTGGGCGGAAGCAGGAATGGACACCTTCGTCTTGAAAAAGCTAGCAGGGCACGCCAATATCGCTACAACACTTCGATATATCCACACGAGTGACGGATCTTGAAGGTTCAGGGTCCCCACAATTTCCCCCACAGTGGCACAATTTCAGACACCGATACTGAAGGGGTGTAGCAGTAACCTAAAAATTCTAAGACACTTAAATGGTGACTCGGGCGGGGCTCGAACCCGCGACCCTTTGATTAAAAGTCAAAGTAAGGTGCGAATTGCAGTTTTGAGACTGGTAGTAGCTCCGTTGATACCCGCTACCAAGGGTTACCTTTATCAATGACTTAGGTTCTTTTTGCCTCGCTGGCTTAGCAATAGAGAACAGCGCTTCGTAGCAGGGGGTCCCCCCAAAAGTCCCCACAGTCAGGCTCATGTGGCCAGCGGCAGCGCGGCTAGTTCTTCGACCAAAACAAACTGAAGTAAACCGGGTACTCGAAGCTTCTTGTCGTTCGTAATGAACCATTCCGCCCCGGCCTGTATCGCCGTGGCAACTTGAATCGCGTCTGGGGTACGAAAGCTGAAGCGCGGGCGCAGTTCTCCTGCTTGTTCCGCGATGGCCGGGCTCACAGGAATGGTCCTAAGGTTTCTTGCGCCAAGAAGGAGTTGTCGATATTCCGCCGCCAAGTCAAACCGCTGGTTTCTAAAAGGATGCACCAGGACTTCGGCGAGCGTAAGGCTTGAGGTAACCGCTCGAAACCGGCCGTTATCTAACGCCTGAAAGAACGGTTTGACTCTCCGTACCCAAGGCTGGTATTTCTCGATGAAGTAGATCACCGGAGCGGTATCCACCGCGACAAGGGAGCCGTCAAGCTCTCCTAACGATTCCACGATTCGCGTTCCTGCCGAATATACTCGTCCGGATCGATGCCGGCCCATATCTCTTGACCCAGGCCCTCAAGCTCAAGAATGCTTCTCGAATCGGGCGCTACGGATTGGTGTTGCGATTCAAGCTCCGAGAGGAGCCGTCGCTGGTCTGCTGCGCTCAGTGACCGAACCTGTTTGAGCGTCTCTTCGTATTGGGATCGGGAGGCTGGCATAGCTGTCTAAGACCTGTTCTCATTATGGAAGACAATTTTGATTTCCGCGCGGTTTTGCTTGTAACCTGTTGATTTAATTGGTTGCGGGGGCAAGATTTGAACTTGCGACCTTTGGGTCAATGAGCGTCCCGGACATTTTCTAAGTAGTTCATTCTAAAGGCACGAGTGGCACTCGAAAAGGCCTTAAGGACCTCTGGAAGGGGTAATGGGAGTTGGTCGGGAGTAAATTTTTACCTTAGGGGAAAGTCCCCAAAAAATGGGAGTTGAAATTTTGGAAGAGCCACTTGGCCGTAAATCCGGAGAGCCGCATTCTGGCTAAAACCGACTAACAACCCTTTGGCGGTCGTCTGTAACCAGTCTGTCCTACCGGAAAGCTGTCCTTTTAACAAGCAAGAGACAAGAAATTATCATGGACCAAGCTACCCACGTGCTGCCGCAGCCCGTTAGAGTTCGAGAACACGTTGTCTGCGTCCTACGCCTCGACAGCCGCGTGCTTTGCATTATAGTTGAGCAATGTCCGTAGAAGGCACAGATGGGCCTCCTTCTCACATCTTTCGAGGAAGCCACGGTACCGAGATCGTGATCTTGAGCCTTTCAGCCGTACGGTTCGCCCGGCGCTTGGATGATACGTGCGATATCGAGACTGCTGACGGCACAGTGAAAGGCAGAGTCGGAGATTTTGTGATCTCTCAGTCTAACGGTGAACAATATCCAATTTTATCTTCGATTTTTTATGGAACTTATCAGATTCTTGGCAGCGTGGGTTCTCACTTCGTAAGCAGGCGCTTATTGCACCCTCGCAGAGCTTGGCCGATAGATTCTGCGTACGGTGAGTTGGACTATGGAATAGGACGCGGCAAAGTGGCAGTGCCGCGCGGCGGCTGGGTCTACAGGTCCGATGAAAACGATTACGGACTGATCAATGCTGAGGCAAAGACTCTCGCCCACATTGAGGTAGGGACCGCAAGCTCTCTAAAGAAGTGGAATTGGCAAAGACTGTTTCGTCGGTCGGTAGCATCAATCTCGCTATTGCCACCGTTAATGGCTATGCTAGCGTTGCTGGCGTTTTCACTGAATGGGAACCATTTGCTGTCAACGGCGCTTCTTTCAACAGAAGGAGCGTGTCTGATTTTTGGCGGGTCTGCTGTCTGGTGGATTAGGAAGAACCGATGGGTACTCAAAATGGCAGTGACATCGGGCATGCGCATTGCCACCGACTTCCAGTGCGTCGCTCAACTGCTGGGTGAACAAACTTCTGAAATCTTTCCCAGCATGACCCTGTGGCGAGCCGCCCAATCAGAAGACCACAAGATTGCCTTTTTCCCCTCAGAGATGCTCCGCAGGGTTAAGAGTGAACTGTTTGATACCTATGACCGAGTCCGCAAGGAGATGGAAGGACATCACAGGGAGGAGAAGCGCATTGTGAAGCTCACCTGGATTTCGGCCGGGACCATACTCTGCTGCATAATTTGGGCTTTATGGTCGCACTCGCGATCCTTTGAGCTCCTCGCCATCTGGCTGCCTTCTGCGGTAGGAGCTTTGCACACTTCAGTGTGGAGACGGCAGGTTGCCAGCAGGATCGGGGCGAGTCGGGAACTGCTCTCTGAGTTGTCGTTCGTGAAATCCAAACTTATGTCTCTGGTACCGAATGACACGCTAGAGCCACGAGGCGAAGCAGAACACGAGATGTTGCGCGCAACTCTGAAGATGCTTTGTCGAGTTGCTGCTGAGCACACCCAGCGTGAACTGCAATTCGCGATCGGCGAAGATCCCAATGTCCCCATCTGAGTTCGCGGCAGTTAAGGTAAAAGGTGACGAAAGCGCGGCCAAGAATTATGCAAGATCCAGCAAAGCTTGAAAGGAGTACAATCGAGAGTGAGATTCAAGATGCTCAACCAACGATTTCGCTCTGCATTTGTATTGGCGCTTCTGATAACAGTCTCCGCCGGTTTCACTAGCAAGGTTTCAGCACAGACTGCAAGTACACCGTCTGAGCCTGTATATTCCAGGGTTTTGCAATCCAAGAAAATCCGGGCTGCTTGGCTTATTTATCCACCTGCTGTGATGAAGGATGCCAGTACTGGCAAGCTTACTGGCACATTCGTGGATACGCTTGAAACTGTCGCTCATAATTTGGGTCTTGAGGTCGAATGGGCTGCAAACGAAACACCTTGGGCGGAGCAAATCGCGGGTCTTGACTCGGACAAGTTCGACATCGTGGGCTCCCCAGTATGGGCTAATCCAACTCGTGGGAAACTTACAACGCTGTCAAATCCTGTTTACTATAGCAGCATCGGTATCTATGTTCGAGCGAACGATCAAAGATTCGGCAAAGATTGGGCCATGGGCGGGACGTTCCGCGGGGAACAATTGATTAATCGATCCAACATGCGAATTGGGGTATTGGAAGGCGAAACTGGCGAGGTAATTGCCCGCAATCAGTTCCCGCTCGCAACGACGGTGCCGGTTCCCCGGGATTCGACCATACCGTCTTTACTCCAGCAAGTCGTCGATAGGCAGGCTGATCTCGTTTTCGTTGAGCCCTACTTTGCTGTGGAATTTCAGAAGAATAATCCGGGCAAGATAGTGAATGTCGCTGAGCAGCACCCCGTCCGAGTTCTAGGAAACGTTTTTATGTTTCGGAAAGGTGAACATCAATTTAAGCAGATGATTGATGTGGCCCTGGAAGAATTACAGAATAACGGTGGTATTGACCAACTATTAACGAAGTACGAAAACGAGCCTGGAATTTTCCCCCGGGCGCGTCCGAACTATGAGATTCTGCAAACTCGGCCATCAAAACAGTTAGCCAGCAGGTAAGGGTCACACCGCCTCATCCACATCTCGTTTGGTCCTGCGCGGAAGACCCAGAACAGAAGCTACCATTTCTGCAATTTCATAGGGCTCCAAGTGACCTGCCCTGATTGCTGTTTGATGTGACAACCTTTTCTCGTGAGAAAACTCTGCCAAATATACTGGCAGCAACACTCGCTCGTCGTCCGGCTTGAGGTGACCGTCTGAGATCATGTAGCTTATCTCTTCGCGCTGCGGTTTTCTAAGATGTTGGCCGAGAAAGATGATGAATGTTTTGGTCTGTTCAATGACCTTTCTTGTCGCCTCTGTATAGTCCATGCCAGGAGGCATAGAATCGTCATACAAAAAGAATGTGGCGTGCCAACGCTCTTCAAGGGTAGCTTTCACCTCGCGAACTATTTCAAGATCATCGCTGCAGCAACTTAGGAAGACATCATATTTCTCAGTGCCTGTGAAACGCGCCTTGAGATTCTGAGTTGTGCCTTTCGATAGAGAAATTTCCGCCCTACAACTTGGGCAGTGAATTACGACTACGTTTGCTGTTCGAAGTTCACGCTGAACCGTATGGGGGACCATCCATCTGCATAACGAGCACTGAATGGGTTCAAACTCAATAATGTTTGGTTGTCCCCCAACAGCGAACAGCCCGATGATCGCAAGCACTGTTGCACCTAGTTCAGCACGCTGAGAACGGTGACAGTGAAGACTTATTTCCACGATTCCTTCCATAGGACTTTCTGCGCAAATTGCGTAATCGTAAGGCTTGGGCAGGCTTTGAAGCAATGCTCCTCTCCGGAGGTCTGGTTTTACTTCAGGGTACCTTTTCCGGTCCCTCGCAGTGACTTGAACGACCAGGGAAGAGTATGACGATTCAAGGACTCCTTCAAATCTGAACGTTAGTGACCGGGGCAATAATTCACGGTCCGATACCGGTTTAGAACAAACAGTTGGGAATGCTATCCGCGATGGATCGTTTTCAGGTCGTGGTCTGAATGCGAAATGGTGATTCTCCAGTTCTTCGATCGCGGCCTTAAAAAGAATTGTTCTGTCTTCTGATGACCAATCATACAAAAGTGGGCTTTCTTCGGCCTGCAAGACTAGTGTGTCAATGTCGACCTCGCCTCCGGATGCGCGCGCGCGCTCCAGCACCTTTGTGGCAGCGCCGTCTAGTGTTTCCGGCTGAAACAAAACAAACTCTCGTTTCAAAATCAATTTAACAAGGTCGAGCCTTTCTAAAGCACAAAGTGCAGCCACAAACAGGTTTTTGTCGGGAGAATCGGCGGCAACACTCAGTTGTTGGCAATAATCGAGGTAATACTGATTTACACCATAAATTGCTCGATTCTTAAACGCCCCGTCGAAACTTAAGCCGCTAAGTGAGCGAATCAGGTAACTACCTTTTATCTCATCAATGCTTTCCCAAGGTATGTTTCTTTGTATCCAGAGCCTAAGTTGGTTGACGGAGGGACCGCCCATTTCTTTTGAACTGACGGAAATTCTAAAATAAGGTTGAAATCTATCTAGATCTTTAGTGGATGCGGACACAGAAGGAAGATCAGATCTTGATGCGACCAACGCAACTCGGTTCGGCTCCAGACCTACTAGCTTGAGTGCAGTAGTCCAGTAGCGAATGCAAGCAAGCGGGTCTACCTCGCTGCGCGGATCGTAAACTACCAACGCTATACAGACAGAACCAAGGCTCAGATTGTGTATTGGTCGGCAGGCTACTTGCCCGGCCAGGTCCCAAATTAAAATTTCTCGAATTTCCTTATCGGCACTCTGGACGTATTCTTGCCACATTCGTCGAACCTCTCTACCATGGGTCGACTCTGTTGGCACGAAACTCATTCGAGCGAGAGAGCGGCTAAGGGCAGACTTCCCCACACCGCTATCTCCAAGTAAAACTATTTTGGCCGCGCGATAGGTAAACGGATCATTTTGGGGGCGACAAAGGATTACTGGCTCGATGTTCCACAGCAGAACTGCTCTCTGATTTTCGCCAAGCGAGATCAGTTTGTCTTCTTTTGGATGACATGAGCACGGCGCCGGAAATCCCCCGGTACAAATCTCATTTAAGTGCGCGACACAGCGCCATTTGTCGACGTCTTTGGTATCCCAAAAGCGCACTGTCCCGTCATTCGATTTCGAAACCAGGATTCGCCCATCCGAAGAAAACGACAGACCAGTTACAGCGGCTTTGTGTTCCGTTAGAGTCTCGAGTGGCCCACCGCTCTTAAAATCCCTAAGGTTCCATACTCTAATTGTGGTATCAGTCGAACCTGTACAAGCGTAGTTGCCGTCGGGAGAAACCGCCACGACATTGATCCCAGCATCATGGTAGCCAATTGTTGTTTCGCAATCTTCTCTGTACGGATTCCAAAGCCGAAGAGTTCGGTCTCCGGAAACACTAAGAAGTCTTTCTGTCTCTGGCAAATACTGAAGGCCGAAGACAGCGCCATCGTGTCCAGACAACGTCAGCATATCTTGAGCGCCAGTGTAATCCCAAATTCGTATCGTCTTGTCGGAGGAAGCAGTAGCAAGTCTTCCATTGGGCAAAAATGTTAAATCCCAAATGGTCCCTCCGTGACCCTCAAGGGTTCGCAGAAGAGTCGCTCTATCTTGATTTCCGGGAACAGTGGGAAGTTTCCAGATTTTGGCCGTCCCATCCCAAGAACCTGAAGCTAGAAGGCCGTCCTTATAGGCAATTGATTGAACCACTTTACTGTGCGCTTCCCAACGAAGGAATTGTCGATTCCGGACAGGGTCCCAAATAGTTATTGATCGATCCGTAGACCCCGATGCTAGATAGTCCTGTGATCGGCTACACCCAAAAATCCACGCTACGCAGGTAACCTCACCGCCAGTGCCCAGAAAACTGTTTGCCAGACTTATGCCCGGAGGCGTGTTATCGCGGCATAGCATTGATACAGTCTGCCATAATTTCGTAAGTGTCCGGTATGTAGAACGTCTAGACAGACTGAGGCAACCGGAGTTTGGCTAGGCGTTCATCGCAGAAGGAAACCACGCGGCTTGCCAACCACTGCGCAGTCGTGAAGCGCGGCCACGCGGGCATGCTGCCGTGAAGATAATCAAATGCTTTGCACGCGCGTGCAATATAGTCAATATCCACAATGATGAAAAAAAGGTGGCCATCCTTCTTCGACGGGGAGAGCTTTGCGTATTTGTTCTGCCTGGTTGCGGGTTCGCATCATCGCTTCGTCGCAGCCGGATGACCCTCGAACGCCAGCGCCACGGCGACGGGGGCAGCAAAGAGAGATGTCGGATGTGGGATCGGGCTTCCCTGCTTCGCCTCTAGGACGAAACAACCGCGCTTATACAGATCGATAAATCCGGGGCTGGACAATCCATTTGGATGACGAAAGGTTACTGGGCGCTCAAAGACGTACTGGTCGCGGCGTACGTCTCCCACAGCCGGGTTTGGGCGTGGAACTTCGAGCTGATCGCACAACTCAGAAAGACAAGTTGATAATTCGCCCGTTCGGCTGCGCCGGAACTTTTCGATCTTGATATAAATTTTTGGTCCAGCATCCGCGGCGCTCCGGCGCCAGAAGCCAGTTTAGTGGTTCCTGACCTGGAATCTGTGACCGGCGTCCGCAGACGGATTAAGAACTGCCGGTGGCTGGATTTGGGCGTCGTTTATCGCTCAAGCCCGGAATCCCTATCGGGTTTGGCGATCCCGCCTTGCATAGAGATTCTAATCTTGTTGCCGATCGTCACTTCGCTAGCCGAGCCATTGAGCTGGACGACAACGAAGCTGTTAGCCGCGGTGGCGATTGCTACCTCTGTGCCAACCCTCGCAACAGCTTTTCCAACGACTGAGCCGCTTTCAGGTGGCGTGCGCTGGGTAATCTCAAGGTCCTTGATCGCTCCTCCTGACTCGCGCATGTACAACGCCGCAGAATCGTTGATGCTGTGAGGTTCTCGGGCGGTCGTTGCATCTGGGTCCGGCGCGATTGCCTGATGATCTCCTTTGTCCAGCTCCAGCATCTGGGTTAACTCGGATTGCCGCTTGAGGAGTTCCGTCAGCTTTTGTTGGTGTTCAAACGGGCGGTCAGCTTGAGAGTTATAGTCCGCGAGTTCCTTCTCGATGCGCTGCAATTGAATCTGCTGATCTGCGGCAAACTTGTCGAGACTTCGCAAGGTGTGTTCGATGCTTTGGATGGTTCCGACCGGGTTCGTGGGATTCAGATTGGCTGAATAGGTTGCGTTGCCCCGTACGAACAAGTCTGGTGCCGCACTGCTGTCCAGCGCCATCGCACCGTGCCGACCTTTGCTTTGGATTTCAAATCCTCTGAACGATCCACGGGTTTGCACAGTCTGGTCGTCACGCCAGGACAGGACCGCATAGGTGAGTACTTTTGCCGCTTCTTCTCGTGAACCTTTGCCCGTGAACATGCGGGTACCGACTTCCATGCTGAATTCTTCGCCATCGTGGGTGTCTCTCGTCGCGCGATCCGCCTCAATCAGCCCCAGTTGCTGCTTTGCTTCGGCAATCCTTCGCGGCAGATCTCGAACCTCCCAGCGGATATGCCGCTGTTGGCTGTCATACACGGATCGGAGCTGATCGAGTTTGCGAATCTCAGTATCGACTTTGATCTTTTCAATCACGGCGGGATTGCCGGACGCAATGGCTTTGATCTCCGCGTACGTGAGAGCGCCGCTTTCAAGATCCTCCGCGGAACGGACCGACGTTTCTCCCCGCATCACCTGCTGGATGAAGCGGGCCTTGGTCTCTAGGGTTTGCCACATGTAGGCGTCGAACGATCCCTCGGTGACGTAACGAAAAATCTGGACCTGGCTGTTTGAATTGCCCTGCCGGAGGATGCGGCCTTCCCGCTGCTCGATATCGCGCGGGCGCCACGGGGCGTCCAGATGGTGCAGCGCGATCAGTCGGCGTTGCACATTTGTGCCGGCACCCATCTTCTCGGTTGAACCGAGAAGAATGCGGACCCGGCCGGCATTTACCTGGTCGAAAAGCAGTTTCTTCGCTGTGTCGGTATCGGCATCGTGGATGAATGCGATCTCGTGAGGTGGAATGCCGGATTGCACCAGCTTGGTCCGGATATCGTCATATACGTTGAACCGTTTCGGGTCAGGGGTAGATAAATCGCTGAAGACGAGCTGGGTCGAACGCGCGGACTCGGTCGCCTTCCAGATTTGCGCAATTTGAACAACCGCGCGATCAAGCTTTGTCTCCGCCGCTGGTTCAGCATATGGATCAACAAGGCGCATGTCTAGCGCGGCTTTTCTGCCTTCACCCGTGATCTTTAGCATATTGTCCACTGCCGGATCAACCCGCTCTTGCTTTAAACGTTCCGCGCGTTCGGTTAGGACCTTTATGAAGGCCTTAAGTTCCGGGCTTGCAGGTGCAGATTCAACGCGAGGCTTGCCATTTTCTAGGGTTGGGCGCGGCAGGTTCAGCATCTCGGCGGTTTGCACATCCGCCACACTGCGGAACATCTGTAACAACTCCGGCAGATTAATGAATTTGGCGAACCGCGTATTCATTCGGTAGCCCGATCCGTCCGGCGCGAGTTCCAGCGTCGTAGTGGCTTCCGCAAAGTTGGCCGCCCATGAGTCGAAGTGGTTCACATTTCTTTCAGCCAACATGTCCGGGGCCAGATAGCGCAACATCGTGTACATCTCAGCCATGGTGTTCGAAATCGGGGTGCCAGTGGCGAATACGACACCACGTCCCCCCGCTCTGCTCTTGGAGGTAGCGGGACTTTAGAAACATGTCTAAGGCGCGATTGCTGTCTGTGTTTGGCAGACCGGCAATTCGGTTCATCTTTGTAACGTAAGCCAAGTTCTTGTAGAGGTCGGCTTCATCTACAAAGATTTGATCGATACCGAGCTCTTCGAATGTTAGTGTGCGGTCTTTTGACTCGCGATCAGCTCGTTTTTTGATCCGAACTTCGAGACGCTTTTTTGCTTTCTCCAGCTCCTTGATGACGCGGCGATTGTCACCCTGTTCTTCCTTGGCTTGGCCGATTGAGTTATCAAGCTCAGCCATTTCCCTTTTGAGAAAGCGGTTGAAATATTCATCGGAAACGGGGAGCAGTTCGAAGGAACGATGTGAAACGATTACTGCATCCCAGGTGCCGGTGGCAATGCGGGACATCGCTTCCTGACGGTTGCCTGTCGCGAAGTGATCCTTTCCGGCGACAAAAAGCTTAGCTTGCGGATATAGTTTAAGGAACTCTGTGCCCCATTGATCGACCAGGTGATTTGGAACTACAAACATGGGCTTCGTTGCAAGGCCCATGCGCCGTAACTCCATCGCGGCAGCCGTCATCGTAAACGTTTTGCCGATTATGCCGTCATCGGCATAACCGGCATTATGCCGCTTGCCGGATTATGCCGTGTAGATTCCCAAATCTTATATTTGGTGCGGTACAGCCGTTGAGACGTGCGGCATAATCTGGCAAGAGCGTTTACAGTCCTTTGAGGAAGTTGAGCAGACGATCTCCGGGACGGTAGCGGCCCGGGCATGATTGAATCGGGCGGGTTTTGCCAAGGATCTCCTCTTTCAAGGCGAGGTTGGCGTCCAAGTAGATCTGGGTGGTTTCGACGGATTCGTGACCCAGCCAAATGGCGATGAGTGCGCGGTCGACCCCAGCCTGAAGCAGTTCCATCGCAGCGGTGTGCCTCAGTACATGCGGTGTCACTCGCTTTTTGGCGAGGGAGGGACATGCCTTTTGAGCAGCGGTAATGTGCCGCGTGACCAATGACTGTGCGGCGTCGGGACTGAGTCGTCCACCGCGCGCACTCGGGAATAGGAATGCGGAAGGGTCTTGGCCTTGTCGCAGAATCCAGGCGGATAGGGCTCGGGCCGTGGGTTTGGTCAAAGGCGTGGCCCTCTCTTTCCGGCCTTTGCCCAGGCAACGGACATGCGCCCCGGAGCCCAACGCCACATCTTGTTGACGTAAGCCGGTCAATTCGGACAGACGCAGCCCGGTTTGCATGGCCAGCAAGAGGAAGGCGTGGTCGCGTTGACCGATCCAAGTATGGCGCGAGGGGGCGGCCAGCAACGCCTCGATTTCCGGGCGGGCCAGGAAATCAATGAGTGCTCGTGTATGTCGTTTTCGAGGAATGGACAACACGCGTTGAATGAGCGCTGAATGCTCTGGAGCCTCCAGCGCGGCATAGCGGAAGAACGACCGGATCGCTGCCAGGCGGAGGTTGCGACTGCGTGCAACGTTGGCCCGCTTCTTTTCCAATTCGTCCAAAAAGGAAGTGATCATGGGCGCTCCAAAATCCTCCAAGGCAAGTTTTGACGGAGGGCGCTTCAGGCGCTTTTCGGCAAAACTCAGCAACAAGCGGAACGTATCCCGGTAGGATCCGATGGTATGCGGACTGGCGTGGCGCTGAGCCATCAACCGCTGTGTGAAGAAACCTTCGAGCAGCGGGGCGAGATTGGCGGGGGATTTCATTGGATACCTTTCCACCGGCGTTCCAGACGCTGGCCAGCCGCCTGCATCAGTTCGGGCGTGCTGCTCAGATACCAATAAGTGCCACTGACGTGGGTGTGGCCAAGATATGTCGCCAGAATCGGCAGCAACCGATCGGGCTGTTCGCCCTGGCGATACCACCGCAGCAAGGTCTCAACGGCAAATCGGTGGCGCAGGTCGTGCAAACGCGGACCGCGACGAGCGTTCGGGGCTCGGAGTCCAATTTTGCGCGAGATCGTCAAGAATACTCGATTGACCTGAGTCACCGGTATCGGAGTGCCGCGGCTGGTGACAAACAGGTGCGTCAGCTTGAGCGGCGAGGGTAGTTGGGAGAAGAAGCGGTCGCGGTGCCGCACGAAGGTGGCCAGCGCCTTCACTGTGCTTGGGTGTAGAGGCACCAAACGCGACTTGTCAAACTTCGCGTGATGGATGGTAAGCACTCCGGATTTCCAATCGATGTCTCCCGGACGAAGGCTGAGTGCTTCGCCGACACGCATGCCCGTCACCGCCAAGAGGCCAAAGAGGCAGGAAAAGGTCTGGGCCTGGAAGCGGTTCCAGTACAAACCAGGGAACCGATTCCATGAAGGGTACGCTTTGGCGCCGGCCAACAGGCGCCGGACTTCTTCCTCCGAATACAAGTAAGGGTGCGCCCGCTTGGAACCATTGGGCAACAACCCGAATGGGGGAATCTCTATCGTCGGATCGGTTGCCGCAAGGTGGCGGGCGAAACCGCGAACCACGGAGAGGCGATGAGCCTTGGTTCTTGGATCTAGCTGCGATGCCTCCGTTGCGAACTCCAGGGCCAAGGAGGTGGTGATGCGAGTGGTCCGTTTGCCCTCCATAAATGCGAGGAACTGCCGCAATCGCGTCTCGGTGCGTCCGAGCTTGAACCCCAGTGATCGACGCAATGCGAGGTAATGGTCCAAGGCCTTTCCGAGCTTGCTCACAGCGCATCTCCTGTCCAGGACACGGCCAACCTGCGTAGGGCGTCAAGATCGACCTTTGCATAAATGGCCGTTGTATCGGCATCTTTGTGACGAAGCACTTGACCAATCTCATCCAAAGAGGCTCCTTGCCGGAGCATCGCTGTTGCCAGGCTGTGGCGGAAAAGATGCGCTCCTTTCCGGACCGCTTCAACGCCTGCTCTTTCGAGCGCCCTCTGGGTCACACCCGAAATGATTGAGGAGGTCGATAGACGCCGATGGGGCGCAACCATACGGACGAAGACGTTTCGACAGGAACAGCGGGGACGGTCCATCTGGAGATAGCGTGAGATCCCTTTGCCGACATCACTGGGCAGCGGCAAGCACGCCCAACCGTTCCCCTTCTTCGAGCGAACGATGATCTGACCGTTATCCCAATCGATGTCCTCCAGTTCAAGCGTGACCACCTCGCCGGCACGAAGCCCCAACCTCGCGAGCAGGAGCAAGATCGCATAGTCTCGCCGACCGAAAGTCGTCGTCAGATCGCAGCCATCGAGAACTGTTTGCACCGCGTCAGCGGGGATGTGCTTCGGCAAATCGGTTTTTTGCCAATTAGCCACTGAGGGAACTGCGGCGGCCAGATCGGTGGTGATATCACCGCGATAGCGCAAGAACCGCAAAAACGAACGCAACCCCGTAACCACCTGTAGGATGTGCCCGCGGCCGTGCCGACTTGCTTCCAGTTGGACAAATGCGATTAACTCCTGCGCCCGTATCCGCTCAAACCTCACTGGACGTACTCCAAACTGCTGGGCCAGAAATCGGTCGATATGCCGACTATAGTTTTCCACGGTCCAATCGGAACACCCCCGTTCCTCAGTCAAATACCGACGGTATTGGGCCACCAGAGTTTGTGCCGGAGTTAGCTGGACCGCTTTTGCCTGTGGGGCGGCACGAGTCTCGCGCAAGATGCAGAGCAATCGGAGCAGCGCAGCTCGCTCCCCGGCCTGCCAGGTGCGTTGACCAAGAAAACGCCGCAGAAAGGCTCCTATGATCGTCTCGTTAACATCGCGGAGCCCGCGATCCGTCCGAACCAGCCACTGGTTGAAACTGGCAATGAGGCGAAGGTGATATCGAATCGTCTTGAGTTTGTACCCCTGATCATGGACGTACGCAATGTACGGCTCGATATGCCGACGCAAAGGTCCAGAGTCCAGGCCCTGGACAGTTCTAAAGTTGGTAAGCAGTGCTTTCATGCGAGCCGATTATAGCGGCGCGCGGCTCCGGATTATGCCGTATCGAAGAGCCCCGGAGACCCGTTTTACTTGGGTGATGCGAACCGATACGGCATAATCCGGCAGGCGGCATAATGCCGGATCCCACCACGTGGGCAAGCAAGGGACTGCCACCCTGAAGAATTCGCCAGACCGCATTTTTCTGGTGGGCAGCCAGATCGCCGTCTCGAAGCGAAGTGCGCACCATTCCCGGAAGAGTGAGGTGAGAACCGTCAAACTCACGCAGTCTTACGTTATTGAAGCGAACATTGTAATCCCGCGCCAAGCGTTCCCCTCCGTGCCAACATCGATGAGACATTTCCAGCGGTTTTAATTAGAGAGCAGGGCGGAAAGGGAATGAATGATGAGCACATATCAAAATGGCCTTTCAGCCGCAGCGGAGCCGGTCAATCCGGAAGTCACCGCGAAAGCGAAGCGCCGCAGTTTTAGTGCGGCATACAAAACGAAGATCCTATCCGAAGTTGACGCAGCAGCAGGCAGCGGCAACATCGGCGAGATACTTCGCCGTGAAGGCATCTATTCTTCGACATTGACGGGTTGGCGCAAAGAACGCGAAGCGGCCATTCAGAGCGCCTTTTCGCAGAAGCGTGGCCCGGAAGCAAAGAACAATCCGTTCACTGCCGAAAACGAAAAGCTGCGTCGCCAGAATCAGCGCTTACAGGAAGAACTGCGTAAGGCCGAAATCATCATCGATGTTCAAAAAAAAGTGGCCATGCTATTGGGCCGCCCGTTGCCGCCGATCCCGGACAGCGAGAACTCCTGATGACTGCCGCGGAAGAACTCAGTTCTCTGGTCGGGGTGCGACGCGCCTGTCAGGACCTCGCCATTCCCAGATCCAGCATCTACAGGCGGCGCAGACGCCGGCTTTCTCCGCCGCTTGCCGGCGCGCGGCCATCTTCGGCGCGCCGTCTCAAGCCCGAGGAGAAGTGCGCTGTTTTGGCTTGCCTGCACGAAGAGAGATTCCAGGACTGTTCGCCCGCGCAGGTTTATGCTTCCTTACTCGACGATGGCCAGTATCATTGCTCGATTCGGACCATGTACCGTTTGCTCGATGCGGAAGGAGAGAACCGCGAGCGTCGCGATCAACTCACTCACCCACCCTACAAAAAGCCGGAACTCCTGGCCACCGCGCCGAACCAACTCTGGAGCTGGGACATCACCAAGCTGCGCGGACCGGTGAAGTGGAGCTTCTACTACCTTTACGTGATCCTCGATGTATTCAGCCGATATGTCACCGGCTGGATGATCGCGTACCGCGAAACCGCTGGGCTTGCGAAACAACTCATCGAACACTCCTGCCACAAGCAGAAGATCGTGCCAGGTCAACTGGGGATTCACATGGATCGGGGTTCTTCTATGACCGCCAAATCGCTGGCTCTGCTACTTGCCGATCTCGGCGTCGTCAAGACCCACAGCCGACCCCACGTCTCAGACGACAATCCCTTTTCGGAAGCGCACTTCAAAACCCTGAAATACCGCCCAGGATACCCGGACCGCTTCGGCTCCATTCAGGATGCCCGACGTTTTTGCCAGGACTTTTTCCCCTGGTATAACCACCAACACCATCATTCCGGCTTGAGCCTGATGACCCCCGCAACAGTACACTACGGCCAAGCTGCAGCACTCATCGCAAAACGACAAACCATTCTCGACAGCGCTTATCGACGAAATCCTGAGCGCTTCGTTCGCCGACCTCCGCAGCATCCTTCTTTGCCCGGCGCTGTCTGGATCAATCCACCAGCTTCCAACAAGGACAATACTCCCTAAACTTCTTTGCCGCTGGTCTCACTCTTGTTGACACGCTCCGTTCGGCACGACCGCGATCCTCCCAAATCCAGTCCCGAAATCGATCTTTCAGCTGTTGTTGTTTCTCCCGAGCGGCCACTGTCTCAGGTTGATTCACGATGCGATTGCCCTCGCCATCTTCGTCGTATGCCGTAGGAGTGCGTCCGTTAAGAGCCTGTTCGATCAGTTCCGTTGCCCGGAACCGAGAGGTGCCGTGCGTGGTTCGATTGCTGACGATGTACTTTGCGTTATTGTCAGGTTCCACGGTCCAGGTTGCGATTGCGTCCGCAAGACCGATCTTGACGTTATTCGCCGGAATCCCCAGAAGCTCCGCGACAAAATCCCGAACATCGGCAGTGGGAATCCAAGTTGAACCGAGGCGTGCCTCGATGTCGCCCGGTAGCAGGTCTTCAGGCTGAATCCAGCGCAAGGCTTCCGCGTTTCGCTCGAAGCGTGGGTCGCTCAGGGATGCGGCCTCCGCAGCTTGAAGTTTGGCCCTCACGTTACCGCTGAGGTAATGGTCCGCAGTCTCCCACTCGCCGCCTTCTGGATTTCGGTAAATGAGTGATCCTAGTTCGTACTGTAATTCTGAGGGCAGTCGGCGAGTAAGTGCCTCCATGCGGGTCCACTCGAGGCGCCCGAACTCATTGAGTGAAATCAGTAAGGCTTCTGAAGCCGTTTCGACGCTTGTGACCGGCCGATAACGTTCTAGAGTGGAGCGCTCGAAGACGGCGGTCTTGCCGACCTGCCCTGTCTCGGGGTTGACATCCTCAAGCGAGAGCAGCAGGGGTCCGTCCGGGTCTTCGGAGAACGCTTTGGCATTCTCCTTCTTGTTGAGCGGACCGAATTGCGAAACGAATGAATCGTAGGCCGTATTAAGTCGTAGGCGAGAGTCGAGGATTGTTTTTTCGGAGCTCTCAGTAAGCTGGGAGCGAAAGACATCCCGGACAGCATCGCGGATTTTGAGCATGCCACGAATCCGAGTGCTAGCTGACGCAGAAAGTGTGAGTGATTCGTACCTGTCCCCCCGGCGGATTGCGATCTGCCCGTCCCGTTCCGTCAGACCGCCATGTTTCACCACCGCGGGCTCGGGTACCTGCGCAATTGTTAGCGGTACCGTAACTTTCGCCTGCTCGCGGCTCTGATAGATGTCTGAGGGTAGTTTCGAGACCGCGCCGGCCAAGGCTTGGGAATCCAGAGTTCCGGTTAACGCGGGCGACGGAGCACCATACAGACCGTTCTCAATGGTCATTGTGCCCAGCATCATTTCTGGACGGGTCGTGAAGTATTGATTGATCTCGATCTTTCCCTGATCTGTTTCGACTGTCCCTAACTGACGCCACTCCGGTGCGTCTGCCTGCTTTTCGTGGCCATGCTTTTGGAGAAAGAGGATATCGGCGGTTACGGTTGTTCCCGCGTTTTCCTTGAAAGCTGTGTTGGGCAAACGAATTGCCCCGAGAAGCATCGCGCGGTCGGCGAGATAATCGCGAACGGTACTGTCTTGTTTGTCTAGCGTGTATCGGCTTGTGATGAGCGCGACGATGCCGCCAGGCCGAACCACATCGACGGTCTTAGCGAGGAAATAATCGTGGATCGCACGCGTGAGCTTGGGCGTTCTCGCGTATACGGCATCGTAAACAGGGTAGTTGCCAAAGGGAATATTTCCTATGGCCGCGTCAAAGAAGTTTCTTGGAAAGAAAGCCTCTTCGTAGCCTTTCTGATGAACGGTTGAGTCAGGATAGAGCTTCGCCGCAATGCGACCTGTAACGGAGTCTAGTTCGACCCCGGTACGTTTAAAGCCGGAGTAAAGATGTTCCGGCATGAAGCCGAAGAAATGCCCGACGCCCATCGACGGTTCAAGAATGGTTGCGCCAGCCGGAAGACCGAACTGTTCCAGGGCATGCCATACAGCCTGAATCACGTCGGGCGATGTGTAATGAGCGTTTGGAGTGGAGGCGCGCGCTGAGGTGTACTCATCCGGCGTGAGCACATCGCGGAGCGCCGTTGCGATCTGCTGCCAGTCGCGCGGAGGATACGGAGAGAAAGCGTTCGGCATTGCTCCCCAGCCGGAGTATCTGGCAAGAATGAAGCGCTCCGCTGTAGTAGGGAGTCTGCCTTCCGCTTCAACCTGTTTCAGCGTTTTAATTGCTTCGAGGTTAGCCTGAGCTTTTTGTTTCAGGCTCCCAGCGCCGATCCCGTTTTCGGTGGTTAAGCGGAGATCTCGGGCGAGGGTTGATATCTGAGGCTCGCCGGATCGAACGATAACTCCGGCTGATCCTCCTCGTCCGGAAGAAGAGCCCACTCCCTCATCGCGATCTCGCGCGCCATCTGGTCGTCCATCCTCTGGATCACCGTTAGCTCGTACAGCAAGTCCCCCGTCAGTTCCTGGGCTGCGAAGACCGCCTTCTCGAGTTGGTTCTGTTGTTGAAGTGCCGCGACCATCTTGGGGCGGTACTTCGACCAGTGCTCCAGAATCCGGCAGCCGAGCGGTGTCATTGTGTTCCTTTCCATGTTCGCTACGCTCCTTTTTTACATTGTCAAGGGTTGAATTTTCCAGCACATCTGAAAACAGGCTTAGCTGCCCACTTTCAGTTCCGGGCTGCGGCGCAAATCGTTGCTTTGCCATTGTGGGTTATTGGAGACTAAGAATTCACTGCTGACAGCAATGGGATTGCGAACAAGCGGGCCCAAGCCCGCATAGCCGCCAGCTGATATCGCGGTATCGCTGTGCCGTTAAACCAGAAGGTATTGCTAATCCCGACGAGAACAGTGGGCCGTTGGATCATGGAAGCCAATACAGGCCAGACGATCAGCTGTTCGTAGCAGATCAAGGGTGCTGCACGTTCGTGATTGATGACGACCACTCCGGGCCCATTCAGCCTGAGCGGGACGCTGAAGTTGTTGAACGGTCTCCACATCCCGAGAGGGACTGGCACCCGTTGATAAAAGGTGGCTGTCTGGCTTCCGAGGATTAGCAGGCTGTTGTCGAAAGGCTCTGGGGTAGCATGGTCGCCACTGCCAGAAAAACGACTGATTCCACCGCCATTGCTTCTGAGGGCGGCGATACTCGATTCAAAGTCGAACTGCGTACTGCCGCTCGTACCTGCTTCAAATCGTCTCGGAACTCCAGCTCCGATGATAAGGATCTGGCCTCGGTTACGGCTTTTGATCAGAGTACGAGACCAGAAGAGCTCCGTTGTCTCAGACCAGCGGGGAATCAAAAACTCGGGGAAGATCAGGACCTGCGCCGGTGATTGGCCTGCACGTTCTTGGATAAACTGCGCGACCTCATAGTCCCGGAGCGGGAGTGATACGTTCCCGAAATGGGTGTCTATGGCCTGCCATCCAGGAATCGTGCGTTCCGCATTCGCACACAGATGAGCGGCAGCTGACAACAGAAAAACAGCCGATATGATGGCTGGCATGAGCTTCTGCGGCGATGAAAGAAGCAATCCTGGCAGAAGCGCGGTTAGCAACAAGCCCGTCCAGCCAAACCCAGGGAAGAGAATCCCCGCAGAGACAAGCGGGGAAAGGAAATTGATTAGCCCGAGAGGCGGAGCGGTGGTCAGCAGGAGCGTGGCAGGAACGCGCCAGCTGAAGGCGGGAGGTTTCGACGTCCAAGCCACTGCCCAAGGGCATGCCAGGATTGCTGCACAGGTGAACCAAATCCCCACCGCAATAGCAGGCGAAAAACTCGAACCGAGGTAGCGTTGCAAGCCAGGGATGATCGGCCACAAACCAGAGGCGAAGTATGCGAACGCTGCTTCGAACGCCTTCGCGCGCGTTGGCACCTTTGAGCAAGCGAACGGCATCCCGACCGACAGCAAAATTCCGGCTAGATGCCCAGTCGACGCGGCCAGACCCAATCCAACTGAACCCAAGAACCAAAGATAGGCGCCGACCTGGCGCTTTGAGACTCCGGCTGAAGCACTTCTATCGGGGCTGATCGGATTTTCGGCAAAACCAGTTGAAACACCATGCTTTCCAGTTCTTTGTCCCGTCTGCAGAGGTTTCGACAAAATGGGAGGCCTACAGATGACATCTGGCGCGGACAATTTTGGACACATTCAGAGTGCGACGGTGTGTCATTTCGAACATAGGAGGCAACCCACGCCGCAGCACCTTGGTGCTGGATTGTAGCCGTCCGCAATCACGTTCAGCGGAGCGGATCCACGCCCAATCCCGACAAGGCACATCTCCGACATGCCGACAATACGTCCGGGTGGATTGCTTGCAGCTTGCCGACAACCGCCTCCTCGGCAGCGCCCGCAGTGGATTAGGTTCTATTCGGCCCGGCTTAGAAGGTCGGCAAGGGCCTTCCAAGACTCCTTCAACCCAGGTTTGTATGCGGACAGATTGTAGTCAGATGGATGCCAAACGCGAACTGTACGAGGCTTTGACCTGAGGTCCTCAAGGTCCAACTTGTGTGTGTCGGAACCTGGATATCTGACGATTAGTTGCGGAGCGAGCGATTCGATAGTTGGTTTGACAAAGCACTCCCACATATGACCAGCGAGCGATGCGCTTCTTTGTCCACGACCCCGAAGTGGTTTCTTATTTCCTTTGGTCTTGAAAGGGAATATATTGAGGATCGCAACTGTCTGAAGGTCTGGACGCAATGCCTCCGGTAGCAGTGAAATTCTGGCGTCGCTTGTACCAGAAAAGATCCCCTTACCACGGTAGATCGGCCACTTCAACATGTGAATCGCTTGGAATCGGTTTAACTGAGAGAACGATGTTCGCCCGTTTGCGAATTCTTCGAGTTGCAGAGTAAGGGTCCTGTCGTCCTCTTGCGATGACGGAAGCTTGCCTTCCCCAGGGTTGTCTCCAAGAAAAAGGATCCTGCAATCGGCCTGGTCGAACCCAGCGCCAACATATCCGGGCTGAAACGTTGGTGGGTAGCCAACCTGAATTCGCCCTTCAATAACGTTCGGATCAGTTCCCCATCGCTGATCGATTTCGGCGCGAACCTGGGGTTCGCCGTAACGGTTAAGATACTCGCGCCATAGAGTTTCGATTGCCGAGATGCTCACTTAAAATTTCCCAAAAAGTGATTCTAACAACCAAGAGCTCTGGAGCGATTGCCGCAATTACTGCTAGATAGTCGGAGCCACTAAATTGCGGCCCCCAAAACAGCATTCGGGAGAAGCACCACCCGATCTGATTGCGGACAATCATAATTCAGCCAGGGGACAATTAGAATTCCCGTTGGCTAGGAAGGCGAAAGCGATACAAGTCGGAGACGGCTTGTATGGTGAACGATCGGCAGGTAAAGCGACTCTGGCGGCTGGCAGAACAGAAGATGCCGTTGGAGATTGCGTCAGCGAAGGCGGGCATGGACCCGAAGACAGCGCGTAAATACCTGCGGGACCGGCGTCTACCGAGCGAGATGCAATCAAAGCACACGTGGCGAACGCGACCAGATCCATTCGCCGATATCTGGGAAGAGGTTCGGCAGATGCTCGCCATCGAGCCAGGCCTGCAGGCAAAGACGATCTTTGAACATCTGCAGCAGGTGCATCCGGGCCGGTTTAGTGACGGGCAGGTGCGGACCTTGCGACGCCGGATCAGTTACTGGCGAGCGACCGAAGGGCCACCGCGGGAAGTGTATTTTGCGCAGGAACATCGTCCGGGGGCCCTGTGCCAGTCAGACTTTACGCACTGCCGGGAACTGGGCGTGACGATCAATGGCCAGGCGTTTCCGCATCTGATCTATCACTTCGTCCTGACTTATTCCAACTGGGAAACAGGAAGCATCTGTTACTCGGAGACATTCGAGAGCCTGAGCGAAGGACTGCAGAACGCGCTCTGGCAACTGGGCGGTGTGCCGCTAGAACATCGCACAGACCGGATGAGCGCAGCCGTCAACAACCTGTGCGACGCCAAAGAGTTCACCCGAGCTTATGAAGCTCTGTTGCGGCATTACCGGGTCAGCGGTCAGAAGATCCAAGCCGGCCAGGCGAATGAAAACGGCGATGTGGAACAGCGGCACTATCGTTTCAAACAGGCCGCCGACCAAGCATTAATGATGCGGGGCAGCCGCGACTTTGCCTCTGTGGCAGCCTACCAGTTGTTCCTGAACCAGCTGTTTACACGGTTGAATGCCGGACGGCGGGAGCGATATCTGGACGAGGTGGCGCAGTTGCGGCCGCTGCCCGAACGCCGTCTTGATTCGGTGCGGCGGGAACGGGTGCGGGTCAGTCAGGGAAGTCTGGTGACCGTTCATCGGAACTGTTACTCGGTGCATAGCCGGTTAATCGGCGAGATGGTGGAGGCGCGGATTCATCCCGACACGGTCGAGATCTGGTACGCCGACAGGAAAGCGGAAGAACTACCGCGCTTGCGAGGTCGAAGCAAGCACCGGATCGACTACAGACATATCATCGATTGGCTGGTCCGAAAGCCGGGAGCTTTTGAAAACTATCGCTACCGAAGTGATCTATTCCCGACCAGCTGGTTCCGGTTGGCGTACGACGCTATGCGCGAGGAGCAAGGCCCGAAACGCGGGGCTCAAGAATACCTGGCAATCCTGTTGTTGGCTGCCCGCCGCGGAGAAGCACGGGTGGAAGGAGCAATTCGGTTTTTGCTCGGCAGCCAGCAAGCTCTGAACGCTGAGGAGGCAGCTCGACTGACTGAAGACAACGCTCCCGTCCCTGTGACCACCATTGCGATTGACCCTGTCTCGCTAACGGTTTTCGACGACCTTCTGACAAGGGAAGAGACAGCAGCATGACAACCGATATCTTAGACGTGAAAGCAGCACTGACCGAGGGCCTAACCGAACTGCACTTGCCTACGGTGAGGCGGATTTATGAGGAATCGGCACGTTTCGCAGAACGCGACACCCTCAGTTATGAACGTTACCTCTTAGATCTGGTCACCCGTGAAAGTCAGGATCGCCAGCAGAAGCGAATCGAACGGCTGTTACGCGCGTCGCGCATTCCGGCAGAAAAGTCGCTGGCCAACTTCAACTTGAAACGGATACCGCCGAAGGTGGCGCTCTTGACCAAGTCGCTGATCGAAGGCGAGGTGCTGGACAGGCGTGAAAACGTGTTGGCCTTCGGGAATCCCGGGAGCGGCAAGACGCATCTTTTATGTGCGATTGGCCAGGAACTGATTGCCCGGGGCCGGCGCATATACTTCACGACCTCGGCATTACTGGTACAAGATCTGCTGTTGGCTAAACGAGACCTGAAGCTTAGTCGCTTTATCAAAAAGCTGGCTCACTTCGAAGGTCTGATCATCGATGATCTCGGGTACGTGCAACAAAGCCGGGAAGAGATGGAAGTGCTCTTTACGTTGCTCGCCGAACGGTACGAGCGGGGCAGCGTGTTCATCTCCAGCAACCTGCCGTTCTCGAAATGGGAAGGCGTCTTTAAAGATCCCATGACCACCGCCGCAGCGATTGATCGTCTGGTCCATCACTGCGTCATTCTTGAACTCAACATCCCGAGCTACCGGGTGGAACAAGCCAAGAAGGCCAAAGAAGAATCCTAAACAACAAAGAACGCCGTGGAAATGGCGGGCTGTGGAAAGCGAAAACCGCTTCCCACAGCCCTTGGAAAACGCTTCGCGTTTCCCACATTCCCACCGCCACGGCCACGATTACCCTCTCTCAAGAAAAAGGGAATTATAGTTGTCCGCAAACGGGAAAAATACTTGACTCTGATCAGGCAACCCATGACGCTTCAACAGATGGGGTTCGGGCACCGCTCTGTCACAGTGCCTTGGGGCCTTTTAGCATTGCCAGCTCTGACAGTATTTCACCGTGGCATCCTTCCGGCGAGCACCAGCACCCTAGAACTTTACTCTTCAGTTCAGGAGGACGTGCCATGAGATCAGGCTGGCTCGGCAGCCAGGCGCGGTACTTCGCCATGATCTCTTCGCGTGTCCCGTCTTTCCCGAGTTTGAACGGATTACCCCCGACCAACGACTTGAGGCCGCTCCGGGGAACTGCTCGCCCGATGTAGACGTCGTACGGTTCCTTCTTGCAGTGGACTACCCAGCGTGACATCAGGAAATGACTGCGAGCTCCGGCATCTCGTCCCAAGTCCTGCCTTCGAGTTCGCGGCCATGGCGTTTCTTCTGTACGCCGCCCCATTGTTTGAAGAAGAACGCGACGCCCGTTCGTACGCACTGGTCCTTGATGTCTGCGACCCATTCGGCGTTCATGCTGCGCGCGCCAGGTCCTGATTCTCCGCCGACGATCAGCCAGTCCATGCCGCGCAAGTTGATCTTGCCGAGCGGTCCGAGGAGTGGTTCGATCGAGAGGAACTTGATATGCGCTTTCGTCCGTCGCAGGTGGTCGATGCGCCAGAGGTAGTCCTTGTTCTCGACGCTCACGCCCATCCAGATGTGCGGTGCCCACGGCAGTTTGTCCGAGAGTTCTTCGAGCCGTTCGGCGCGTTTCGTGAGGACTTGGTACTGGTGCCAGTCGGCTTGGTTCATCACGTCGAACACGCTCTGGATGTACTCGGTGGGGACGTTGTCGTGGAAGAGGTCGCTCATCGAGTTGACGAAGATCCGTTGCGGCTTGCGCCAGCTCAGGGGCTCAGCGACTTTCGCGGGTATCAGGCGGAGGTCGAATCCTTGCTCGAACGGGTGTCCTTTGACGCTACGGAACCGCTCAGCGAATCGCTCAGCATAGCAGTGCTTGCAGCCGGGGCTGATTTTCGTGCAGCCGCGCACGGGGTTCCAGGTTGCGTCCGTCCATTCGATCTTTGAGTTCGTCGACATTATCGTTGCCCGTACTTCTTGAAGATCCCGTTCACGATGTCGAGTGCGGCGGGCTTCTGGGAAGCAAAATAGAGGTAGTAGATCACGGCGTTGTTCTTCGTCTTCATCGGCATCGGTTTCGGCACGTGCTTGAACCCTGCCTTGGTGATCAGCCGCTGGCGGAACCACTCAGCGAACTCTTCGTTCGATACCTTCTGGTAGTCCATGCCGAAGAGCGTCTCTACTTCACGATACCCTGCCTCCTTCCACGATTCATCCCCGACCAATCGGGTGAGCTGGTCCATCTTGCTCTGTAAGGATTTCTCGACGCGCTTGCGGAGCGCGTTCCGGTTGATGTCCATGATCATGAAGTTCAGGAACATGTCTACGGACCCGGACTTGCCGGCCGCTTCGATGACTTCCCAGCTCAGGTCGATGTTGTACGGGTCGAGCAGGCAGAGGGCTCTCCGGTAGTCGCTGTGTTTCGCGCGAGGGAAGACGTCGCGGAGCAGGACGGTGTTGCAGTCGTCGGTGTACGTATGGACGTTCTTCCGGTCCTCCGCGATATCCCGCAGTTGTTGTGAGCGGGCGGGTTCGGTGTCGATGAAGTGGTACTCGTGGAATGCCGGGACGATGTTCATCGCGATCACCGGACTGCCCTCCACGACTTCTCCTGTCGCTTTGGACACGTGATACCCCGGTCCGGCGTACCCGTCGATGTAGATCCAGCTCAGCCGGTTGATCTTGTCCCGACGCCACGCCTCCATGATCTTCGAGTAGGCAGCTGCGTACTCGCGGACGATGGCGAGCTTTACTTCTGACCAGACACCGATCTCGTCATACTCGACAGCCACAACAGAACTGTATCAGAATGTTTTGGGGAGAAGTGCCGGGGTGATGATTGGGATGGTCAGGCCTTTGCCGCTTGTGCTTCGCGTTCGAAGAGGCGCTTCAGGCGGTCGGTCACGAGCTGTTTCCGGTTGGCGTCCATTCCCGAGTAGCGTTCGTGGAATGCTGCGCGCACGCCCTTCAGGAGATGGTCTGGGTTGATGACGTAGATGCCTTTGGTTTCGACGACAACCGTGCCGGTCTCGAAGGAAAATTGTGCTGACGCTTTGACCCTTCCTTCGTGCGTGAGGCCGTGGCGGAAGTACTCCCATACCTTCGCCGTTATGGCGGCGTCGATCTTGAGATTGTCCGCAAGCCAAACGCTGGGTTCACTCTCTGAGGATGTTCGTGCCAGGAATTCTATTCCTGCGAAGATGATGAGTCCGGCGGCGAACGCGTCCTTGCTGTCGATTAGCCGTGCTGCGGGCGTGAAGTAGAACCCGTCAACCCTGTCCTGGAAGGCGCTGGCGATCTGTTCGGGCTTGGTGAAGTCGAGGTTCTTGAACGCGTGCTTGGGTGAGAAGTAGAGCGTGTCGTCGATTCTCATACGGTGCGCGTTTACGAGGCGTTCGTGGGTAGGTTCGCTTTGATCCGTTGAACCAAGTCGGCTACCTGAGCGCCTTCGGTGGAGAGGAGGAGGTCTGCCAACTGCGGGAGTTCTGCGATGACATCCCGCTCGGTTGAGTGCGTTTCTGCTCGTTCGAGGTATTGTGCTTCTTGCGCGCCTCGTTCCTGGAGGCGAGCGCGGCGTAGCTCATTAGGCGCTTGGAGGTAGACCAGGAAGACGGGTTGTGGCGGCGACGAGACTCTTGAAGGTGTCCAGGATGCGGACGTGACGAATGCCTTCGACGACCACTGGTTTGCCAGCGTTCCATCCCGCATCGTCGAGGACCGCGCGGCAGAACTGCGCTGCGGCCTTGGCCTCCAGTTCTTCGCCGACCGCCTGCAGTGATTCCCGCGAGTGATCCATGCCGCGTTCGGTCGCTGTCTTCCTGACAAAGCCCCCGAAACTCGCGAGCCTAAGCCCGAGCACTTCGGCGACGGCGGCGGAGACGGATGACTTCCCGGCACCGATTCTCCCGGCAAAGGCAACGACCAGATTGTTGTTCATTAGAAGAACAAGGAGAGTTGCTGGGTCGCGTGATTGATCACGACCCAGCCTCGGCGGTCACGTTTGTCGCAATCGATTGGTGGCAGCTCGCGGATGCGGTCAAACCACATGAGAGACGCGTAATCGGCGTCCTTGACTTCCGCCCAGAAGCTGTCGTCCGTGGCGCAGAGCTGTTGTTGGTAGCGCGAGCGGAGTTCTTCCCAGTCTTCGCTACGGGTGAGGTGTTGCACGCAGCTCACGTGCGCCAGGCCGACGATCTCGTCGCCGGAACGCTTGAGGAGCACGACGTCCCCTGGTGCTACCTGATCGTAGGGGGCGCAGCCGTTCTGTGAGAACCGTGATTCCACGGTTTTCTTCCCATCCATCAAGAACGTGAGGTAGGGTTCGGTGAAGACGGCGAGGTGGAGTGATTTCTCGTGGGGGCCCGCGCTGGTGCAGTCCTCGACGATCTTGCCCCACTCGGGATCATCCTGCGCGTTCGAGCGTAATTGCTCGATGACGGATTGGACCCAGTTTTGAGATCCCGTTGATGTCGCCGCTGTCTCGAAACTCAGCACTCTCCCATTTGACTAAATTTCGCACTTGGTCGACTGCTTTTGCGACAAGGATTCTTTCACTGCTCGTTAAGGCTCGTCCTTGTTGCATCCCCACGCTGGTCTCGGGCGCTTCGCAGGCTTTGATCCCGTCGATGATCGTTGCGAGCGTATCGGTGCCGTCGCATCCGTAAATGCGGTTGCCGGAGGTCCAGACGGTCGCGTCATTGCGGCGAGGATCGCGCCGACTCACGGTAGGCAGCACGTCGCCTGGGACAAGAGAGAGCAAAACCGGGGATGCGAATACAGTCGAGGGCATTTCTCGCAGCTTGAACCGCGTCAGCCCAAGTGATCGTTCCACCCAGACTGGTTCGGCGTCCAGCACTGGCCGCGCGCCGCACTCGCGAGCGGCACGCCGGAACACTGCGAGGTCGCCAAGCCTCCAATCATTCGTGACGGGCGAACCAGCCGCGTGCATCGCGTTCATCTCGAAGAACGGGGTGCCGTACCGCAGGACGCCGTCGCTGAGGCGGAGGAACTCAAGACCGAATCCCGCCGCCGCTGCGATGATACGCTCGCGTTCCTCTGTAATGCCGGGCCTGGTCGCGATGGGGGGAGGCTCAGCAGGACATTGCCTCCTGTTCGTGCCAGTGTTGATGCGGTCCAGAGGAACCCGATTGTCTCGGCTTCATACCAGGGCGGATCAGCTACCACGACCCAGTTGGACGCTAGCAGGATGGGATCTCTTAAGACGTCGCAGCAGGCGAAGGTGATCCTGTCGGAGAGAGAGCGGTAGTGGTTCGGGTTTCGTTCGTGAAGCGTGACGGAGCCGATCTCTTTCCAGGGCTCGACCGTTGCAGCCAAGGATGGTGTGCCGAGCAGCGCGACGTCCGCTTGCGGGTTCGCGAGCTCGCGGATGGTCTGCCAGATCAAGCCGGTGGTGTCGCGGGTGAAGCGCCAGTCAAAGTCGAGCGGGTGGGGCACGACGAATGAACGCTTGGAGCCACTTGTGGCTTGCGCGACCGGAAGTTTCGAGATGGACGTGTCTGTACTGCGCTGCATCCTGACCCTTTCCTGGCTGCTACCTCATGTTCACATCACAAATGTTCTTACTCAAGTCTGACGCGCTGAAGCGCCTGTCGAGCTCTTCCTGCCAGTACGATGCGACGACGTACTGGTTCGTCATGGCTGCCCCGCAGTTGCTGTCGATGCGGCTTTGCACGGGCGTGAAAACGGATACTTCCAGCGGTACGGTGCGCAGGGGCAGCAGCGGGTGGATCCCCTGCAGGCGGTCCACGAAATCCGACAACGCTGCCCGCGATCCTTCGAGATCCGTTGTCGTGAACGTCGTGTACGCGTACATGTCCAGCCCGAACTCAACGAAGCGACGGAAGAGGTCGAATTGCGCGTCGAACAGCGCCGGGTCGGCAGCCGTGTTGAACGCGAAGGATTGCCGGTCGATGCCCTTGAAGCAGGCGACACGACCATAGTTCCGGTAGTTCTTGATCACGGCCCGCTGCTCGTCCGTCAGGTAACGCCAGAAGTAATCATTGCTCAGGTTGTCATCAGACCAGAGGTAGACCTTCTCCGCCAGGTCGCGCCGCTGCAATTCCTCGATCATCCACGGCACCCATTCTGGGGTCAGGTCGGGTTGTCCGCCCGTGAGGTCGATCATCAGCGGCGGCTCAGGATCCGCGAGGTAGAGGTCCAGGAGTTCGGACGGCGTCAGCATTGCCGAATGGCGCTTGTTCGCGCTGAGTAGGTTGAACGGGACGAAGCAGTACCAGCACCGCCAGTTGCAGACAGCGTTCTGGAAGACCTGCGCGCGAATCGTCGCAGTGTCTTTCATGCCGAGCGCTCGGCACGCAGGATCGATCGGCAACGGGTTCGCCATCCAATTCGTGCTTCGTCGCCGGTGAAAGTGGCGGACGCGACCGAAGCCCTTGCAGTTCGCTGGCTCGGAGAGGTCGTGTTCCTGTTCCGTCCCAATGAAGTTGGTGATGAGCACGCGTCGACCCGGCACGTCGATCGCTTCGTTGCGATAACGATCAGACCATGCTGCGGTATCGATGGTTTTCGTGATCATAAAATTAGTCCTGGTCGAGGAGCGGCAGGGATTTCTTGGCCTTCTTCTTCGATGGCGGTTTCGTGTGGTTCGGCAGGAATATCGGCCAATCGCTCCCGGAGGTAGAGGACGGCGAGATTCGTCAGGTATCCAAGCTCCTCCAGGGTCAAAGCCCGACCCTTGGGGATGTTATGCCAGTCCTCAACGCATTTGCGGCAGCAGGTCGCGGTAGCATGCTGCGCGTAATACTCAGCACGGCCGCTGAAGGGCGTTTGGGTGCCGTCGCGAAACGGCGTGGACTTCCCGATCGACTGCATCAGCCGCTTCGGCACGTGGTCCAGAATGGCAGCGAGGCCTTTCTTCCTGGCGTGCTCGATCGCCTTCGTATCGATCTCGATGTGCCAGAAATGATGCCTGATGAATTCGGTCTTCATCACCTCGAAGGTGAACGCGGCATCAGCGACATCTCGATCATGGACGCGACCCCAATCCACGAGCGAGATCCCGCACGAGCGACAACGGCCAGCGGTGTTGTCGCGCACCATCTCTGCCGTGGCACGGTAACAGTGCAGGTCCTCCTCGCAGTTGGAGTCGGTGCACCGCACCTTCAGCGGTGGAAGATCTTCTGGGAAGGTGTCGCTCATCACGCGGTTGCCTCCGTTTCTTCGAGTGCTCGGGTTAACAGCTCTCGGTCGGTTAGGTTTACTTGGGATAAATCGCATCGGAGTAGGAACGCATCTCTCGTAATCGTCCAGGGGTCGCCGTCGGGCTGTAGGTTGCTCGCAGCCCCCCACCAGTTCTGTGCTTGGAGGGAAAGCCGGAACGCAATGTAGTTCGCGAGCGATGCCGCAGACACGCCCTCACGAGCCGCTACCGCCTCAACGGTCGCTTTGAACCGCGGGATGAGACCATTCGTTTCCTTTTGCACGATGGCCACGAGCTCCTCGGCCCGCCCGTCCAGCACGATGTTACCGGCATACATGCTCGCGTGCTTTTCTTCTCTGGAGTCCCGTCGATCAGGGTCCGTTTCCGGCAGCTCCAAGAGCGACCGCTCCGGCTGGTCAGGTTCTTCACCCGCGTGCCAGAGTTCGTGCAAGAGGTGCGAAGAGCCACCGGCCCTCTGACTTCGTCTGTTGCTTGAGCACGATGACGCCTCGGCCCTGCATGCGCCAGAACGCTCCGTGGAAGGCTCCCGCATCCTGTAGCGGGAGTACCGCGATACCGAGACCCCACACGTAATCGAGTGCGGTGGCAAGGGTCAACTCGCCGTACTGGCTCGCGATGGCACCCGCGACCCTCCGAAGGTTTGCGCGGAATCGACTTGCTCTCAAGGGTCGGCGTGACTTGGAGGGCCAAGGTCGAGAGGTGATGCGCGTAGATCGTGTACGCGCCCAGTCGCTGGTCAGCGACGCGAGCAGGAATCTTGAAGCGCGCAGCGCCCGCCATCGCATGATCGAACTTCGGGATCACGGTCCCCACGGACTCCCCAAGACTCCAACCGTAGACACGCTTAAGATTTGCCGCCGTTTTGAAGAGGATCTCGCCCGTCTGTTGCCCGGCTGATGGCGGACTTGCGGCGTCTCTTGGGAAGAGTCGTTTCTGCACGAAGGTCTTGTCGAGCCCGAAGCCCTCTAGCCTCGTGAGGAACTTGTTCACGGTCAAGTGCTCGGTCGGAACAAGAATGTCTTCGCGCATGGACACACCGAGAGCACTCACGATCGCTGAGAGCGTTGAAAAGCTCGCCCCGGCGTATTCTGTTGCCTCGTACCGCTGGATCTGTTGCTCCTTCATGTCGAGCCGCTCGCCGAGGTCCTTTTGGCTCAAACCGGCAGCAATGCGCGCACGGATGAGAGCCGCAGGGAGTTCCTGAAACGACTCAACTTCGACCAGATGCACTTCGCCTGTGAGCAAGCGCTCGTACTCCTCGATCTCGGAGTGAAGGTCTGCAAGCTGGGATTCGAGCGCTTCACGCGATGCCTTTACGACAAGGGGATTCGCTGACGAAGGAGCCTTCTCGACGCGGCGGATGGCATCTGCGAACTTATCCGCCTGCGATTTCGTGATCCGATACTGACGCTCGTTCTTAATCATGGCTGTAGCCTTTGGAGGTCAATAGCAATAATTCCTTTCGCGGCACCCGTGTCCTTGTGGATCTGGAAGAAGTCGATGAAGATGCTTCCAGTGGACGGATCCGCTATAACCCCTGCTGGAAAAAGTTCGCCGCCGAACTTGATCTTTTGTGCAGCCCGCCCGTTCGTGAACGAGAGAAGGATGGGGTCGAGTAATGCGAAATCGACGTGCGCGTCTTCCCAGCACCCATCAAAATCGCCAGGGGTCACTTTGCCGGTGACGAAGCTCCCGTCCAGGTAGACCTTCTTGCACCCGGCTTTCTTAAGCGTGCTGATCGCGCGGCGAAAGCCGTCGAGCAGTCGACGCCGGTGGGGTGTCGTGCCGAACGCGGCGTACACCTCGTCCCACTCGGCCAGGTGGATACCTGGGGGAAGCAAGCCGTCTGTTGTCAGAGCAGGGAGCACAACACAACAATAATGCTGTGTTGAGATCCTTGTCAAGCCTTTTTATAGGCAGCGGTGAAGTCCCGAGGAATCGGCACGCCCGCCGCAACTCTCGAACAGTGCGGAAAGGCTCATAAAAACGATTACTTACGTTCGAACCCGTGCTGTAAGAGGGTGGAGTAATCTGGTATGGCGTACATCCAGACCAACACCGTCCTTGTGTCAACGCCCGGCCCATATACCATCGTTAGAGTTTGGTGCCGGGGACTCTTGTGCACGTGACCGTTAACGTTGACCGCGAAGATCGTTTCGAGTGATGGGATGGGGAGCGCTTCCCGCGACTACCAATTCTGGCAGCGCTTCCGCCCCGATTGAAATCTGAGGCGCGGATTGCGAATACGTACCTGCAGAAAGCGAAAAGGCTAGTCGTAGAGCCTTGCGGGCCTAACGACACCTTCCAAGCCCCGATCGCCCGCCGCGCCACGACCAGCTACTTAGATTCCTGAAAAGAAGTTTGAAACCGTCTCTAGCTGTATTGACTCCAATCCGTTTGTTTGGAGAATATGAATCGTGCTCGAATTAAAATACTTAGGGCTCGTCCTCTCCGGGGTCACTATAAAAGAGGATGCGGCTGGACTGGCTCGGTTCATGCGGCTTTCAGATCTTTCCGACTTGAAGGCAGGTCGGCCTCCGGCCCTTGCTCGCGGCGTGATTCCTGAAGTAGCCAGAGCCCTGAATATTGAAGCCGGTGATTTGATCGTTGCCGCCCGCGGATTCGCGACGGACATCTGCATCGCTAACGAAGCCGTCTTTGGCGCTTTCGTGTCTCTGGACCTTTACTTGGTTCGTCCGGACGCCACCAAAATAGACCCACAGTTTCTGTTCGCCTTCCTCACATTGCCGGGGACACAAGCCCAGCTCGCGGCGGGAAAACAAGGGAGCGCGCTTGCTCGCCTTCCCAAAGACGAGCTCGAAAAGATCAAGGTCCCGCTTCCGCCCCTGCAAACCCAGCGGATGATCTCGGATCTGGCGTGCTCTTTCGACGAAGAGGGCAAGATCCTCAAAAAGCTTTCCGATCTGAACTTGATTCTCAGAAGTGAAGTCGTCGCGCGCGCCATAAGCGCCGCCGACGCGACGAACCACAAAAGGAGCAATGAAAACCAATGACTACTTTGCGCCAGGAAGACATACTTTCGGCGGTTTGGCGAGCGTGCGACACGTTCCGCGGCGCGGTGGACGCGACCCAGTATAAGGACTACGTGTTGACAGCGCTTTTCTTGAAGTACATCAGCGATGTCCGCCGGAAGCATGTTGAAGATTTCCGCAAGGAATACGGTGGCGATGAGCTCCGCATTCAACGGCGTCTGGACCGCGAGCGCTTCAAGCTCCCAACCGTGAATCTCAAGAATCAAAAAACCCAGGAAATCGAAGAGAGCTTCCTCGGTGACTTCTACAGCCTCCACGAGCGGCGGACACGCGACAACATCGGCGACCTTATCAACATCGTCCTCGACGAGATTGAAAAGGCCAACGAAGGCAAGCTGGGCGGTCTCTTCCGAGCCATTGATTTCAACTCGGAGTCGAATCTAGGGCAGACCAAAGACCGCAATCGTCGATTGAAGACGCTATTGGAGGACTTCGCCAAGCCTGGTCTTGACCTCTCCGAGGTATCGGAGGATATTCTCGGTGACGCGTATATCTTCCTGATCGAGCGCTTCGCTTCCGATGCTGGCAAGAAGGCGGGAGAGTTTTTCACTCCGCGTAAAGTCTCCGAAGTTGTAGCCAAGCTCGTCCAACCAACACCGGGCGTTCGCATCTGCGATCCTGCCTGCGGTTCAGGCTCGCTATTGTTGCGGGCAGGCGATGAAGTCAGGAGCGACGATTTTCAGCTGTTCGGCCAGGAATCCAACGGCCAGACGCGTTCGTTGGCCCGCCTCAACATGCTTCTGCATAAGCAGGACGGAGCACGTATAGATTGGTGTGACACTCTGAACTCCCCGACTCTGATCGAGAGCGATCACCTGATGCGTTTCGATATTGTCGTGGCCAATCCCCCTTTTAGTCTCGACAAGTGGTGGGATGAAAATACGAAAACAGATCCGTATAAGCGCTTTACCCCCCACATGCCTCCGAAGAGCCGTGGCGATTATGCCTTCATACTGCATATGCTTGCAATCACGCGTCCCACGACTGGACGCATGGCTGTGGTTGCTCCTCACGGAGTCCTTTTCCGGGCTGGTGCAGAGGGCAAAATCCGCGAAAAGCTGATCCGTGACAATGTTCTCGACGCCGTCGTTGGCCTTCCCGCACAGCTTTTCCCGACAACGGGAATTCAGGTCTGCGTTTTAGTCTTCGACAAAGCTCGTGAAGCTGGCGGGCTTCGCTCGCATGAACGCGATATTCTCTTCATTGATGCGAGCCACGCCTTCGAGCCGGGGAAGAAGCAGAACCGGCTTCGCGACGACGATGTAAAAAACATTATCCATACATACTGCGCGCGCGCGAAGAGCGAACGGTATTCGCATAAAGCGAGTTTCGAGGAAATCGAAGCCAATGGTTTCAACTTGAATATTCCAAGGTACGTGGATGCGTTCGAACCGGAAGCGGAGGTCGACCTTCAGGCCGTGCAGGATGAGATCCGTAACCTAGAAGGCCAACTTTCGAAAACGCGAGAGAAGATGAATTTCTATCTCACGGAACTGGGGATCAATGTCTAAGTTCGTCGATACGCTAATGCGCCGTTGGACTGCCACCACATTTCCGCGCGGGCTGTCAATGAGAGGTGTGTCTTGAAAAGTCTTCTTCCCGAAGGATGGAAGCGATGCGAGTTGGGTGACATCGTCGAGTTTAAATCCGGTGGTACCCCAAATCGCGCCGATGATTCGTTTTGGGGTGGTAGCGTTCCTTGGCTCAGCGCTAAGGATCTCAAATCCTTTGATCTTCGACAGTCGATTGAGCGCCTCACTGCGGCGGGGGCCGCGCAGATTAACGTCGTTCCGTCCGAGACCGTGCTCATCCTGGTCCGCGGAATGGGTCTGTTCAAAGATATTCCGATAGGAATAACTTCGTGCGAAATGGCATTCAATCAGGACGTTAAGGCTCTCATTCCAAAAACCAGCCTAAATTCTAGATTCCTCGCTCACGCCCTGATCGCAATGCGGACCGCAATTATGGGCCAAGTAGATAAGGCAGGGCATGGAACAGGTAGATTGGCTACTGAAAATCTCACCGCATTGCCCATTGCCTTACCTACGCCCCCTGAACAAGTGCGCATTGTGGCCGCGCTCGATACCTGGGATCAGGCGATAGAACAGGTCAGCCGGCTCTTTATCGCGAAGAAACGGCGTTTGCGAGAGGCGCGAGTTCATCTCATCGAGACTCAGCAAGCCGCGAAGGCCTCGGATAGTGGCTGGCGCACGGTTGGATTCGGAGACCTGGCGGAAGAACTCAGAAAGCGAAATGCTGCAGGCCTGACTTCCGACCGCGTGATGGGAGTGCTTAAGGGCGAGGGACTGGTTCCTATGCGGTCTCATGTGATGGCGGCCGATCTTAGTCGCTATCTCATTGTGCCCGCCGATGCATTTGCCTACAATCCCATGAGGCTAAACATTGGGTCCATTGCGAGGTCGTCTCGTCCACATGAGATCTTAGTCAGCCCAGACTACGTTGTATTTCAAGCCCGAGAGGGCTACGCGGACCCGGATTTTCTCAACTATCTTATCGGGACAAAGCGTTGGCGAGATCACCTCCAAGTCGTTGGAAGCGGCAGCGTCCGGACGCGAATTTATTTCGATGGATTGAGTGAGTTGGTGCTGCGCGCTCCAGATATTGCCGAGCAAGAGAGAATCGGGACGATTCTAAGAGAGCTGCAACACGACGTCGATTTGACGGCACAGACGCTTGAGGGACTTCGAAATCAGAAACGCGGTTTAATGCAGAAGCTACTCACCGGAGAGTGGCGAATCAAGTCGCACGGAACCTCCTCTGATATCCGCATTGACCAGCCGACCGTTGCAGATGGACACAACGTACAGCAATGATTCAATCGCCGGAATTCACAACATCGGAGGCCGGAGGGGCGCAGCTGCAGGCCCTTCACACTCTGATCAATTGTGGTTGGAGCTATGTCACGCGATCCGAGGCTGATCAATGGCGCAACGGGCGGCGCACCTCGCCCTTCCTTGAAACCCAGCTTCGCGAGGATCTGGCACGCGTGAACCGAATACGCGTTGGCGAGCGCGCATACCCATTCTCGGAGGCGAATATTGATGCGGCAGTCAGGCGACTGGCGGACCGCATCCCAGAGGGTGTCGTGCGGGCGAATGAACGTATGACGGATGACTTAACGCTCGGAATCGCTCTCCCACAGACTATCGGCGCAACATCGCGGGAGTGGCAGTTCAGCTTTATTGATTGGAAAGACTGGCGTGCTAACAGCTTCCAGGTTACGAGCGAGTACACGGTAAGCGAGGCTGGCGGGTCGCAGATTCGTGTGGATCTCGTGCTCTTCGTCAACGGCATACCGGTCGGAATAATCGAAGTAAAGTCGTCGCGTGTGTCGGCTGATCAAGGCGTCAGTCAGCAGATTCGGAACCAGAAAGCCGGGGATGGAGTCCCTGCGCTGTTCTATCCAGCGCAGTTACTTCTAGCGGCAAATAGCCACGAGCCTCTATACGGTACGGTCGGCACACCGCGGAAGTTATGGAGCGTCTGGCGCGAACGCGAGGACAGCGACGACTTCATCCGCGACATCGTAAACCGGCCGCTCGATACAGTTCAGGGCAAGCGCGTGGCAATAGACTTTGCTGCCCATGTCAAGCGACACGATGAGCTGATGGCCAGTCAGCGGTTCCCGACAGCTCTCGACGACACGATAGTAGGACTCTGCCGACCCGAGCGTTTCATGCGCCTGATTCGTCGCTATATGCTCTTCGATGGACCGCACAAAAAGGTAGCCAGATACCAGCAGGTGGCCACCATTGAAGCGTTGATGAAGCGCATTGAGGAGAGAGATGTGAATGGCAAGCGCAAGGGCGGCGTAGTCTGGCATACCCAAGGCTCAGGAAAGAGCTTGACCATGGTAATGCTAGCCAAGGCGATATCCGTTGCCAGCTCGATGTCGCGCATTGTCATCGTGACCGACCGGACAGATTTGGACGACCAGATATCGAAGACTTTTCGTTCGGCCGGTCAGGAGCCCAAGCGTGCGGCTACCGGCGAAAACCTGCTGAGTCTTATCGAGGAGAAGACGTCAGTTGTCACGACGCTTATCCACAAGTTCCGCGCGGGCCTAAACAAGCGCCGCGTCGTCGATACATCGCCGGACATTTTCGTGCTAGTTGACGAGAGCCATCGCAGCCAGTACGGCAACCTCGACAGCCTCCACGCGCGAATGCGCGAGGTTCTCCCCAACGCGTGCTTCATCGCGTTTACCGGGACGCCAATCGCTAAGAAGGAGAAGAGTACATTCGCCAAATTTGGCGAATTGGTGCAGCCCGGTTATTCGATGCGCGACGCCGTCAAGGACAAGGCGGTTGTGCCCCTGCTCTACGAAGGGCGCGAAGTCGTCACGGATGTCGACGAAGGCCAGATTGACCGATGGTTCGAGATTCATACTCGGGATCTTTCACCGCACCAGAAGGCCGACCTCAAGCGGAAAATGAGCCGCGCCCGTAAGATCGAGGGCATCGAATCGCGCCTCCAGTCCATCGCATTCGATGTCGGCCAGCACTTCGCGGAGAACTTCAAAGGAACCGGCCTCAAAGGCCAACTTGCGGCCTCCTCGAAGCGCGCCGCGATCCAATTGAAAAAGCTATTTGATGTGTTCGGAGTCGTCACCACTGAAGTCGTAATTTCTCCGCCCGAAATGCGCGAGAGCGAAGACGAAGTGGACGAGTCCGACGACGATCTTGTGCGCTCGTTCTGGCGCAAGATGATGGAACGTTATGGTGGTGAGGATGCCTACAACCGCTCCATCGTGGAGTCCTTCAAAGGACCGGGCGACCCGGAAATCATCATCGTCGTCGACAAGCTCCTTACTGGTTTTGATGCGCCCCGGAACACCGTTCTCTATGTGGCGCGCCGCCTGAAGGAACACGGTCTACTGCAGGCCATTGCGCGCGTCAATCGCGTGTTTGATGAAGACAACTCCCAAGAGAAGCCTTTCGGATACATCATCGACTATACCGGCGTCCTGAAGGACCTTGGAGCGGCGCTCGCAAGCTACGATGCCCTTCAGGGATTCAGCGAAGAGGATATTGCCCAGAGTATCGTGGCGATACGTGATGAGGCGAACAAGGTGCCGGGCGCGCATGCGGCCCTCTTGGACGTTTTCAAGTCCATTTCGAATACCTACGACGCCGAGGCGTACGCGCGGCTCCTTGCCGACGAGGAGAAGCGGACCGACTTTTATCGGCGGCTGTCCGAGTTTTCAGGTGCTTTCGCCGTTGCTCTGGCCTCCCCTCAATTTATCGAGGCAACCAAGCCGGAGTTGCTAAAGCGGTGGAAGGATGACCTCGGGTGCTTCACCTCCCTGCGTGCTGCCGTAAGCCTGCGCTATGCGGACCGCGTGAACTGGCGGGAGTACGAAAAGCGCGTGCATCAGTTGCTCGATCGGCACGTGGTAGCGCGTGAAGTGGTAACCATCGTTAAGGAATTGAATATCTTCGACGATATAGAGATCGAAAAACGCCGCAAGGAAAAGCGAGAGAGCGATGCCTCGATTGCCGATACCATCGCCCACAACCTCACGCGCTCCATTGAAGTGCAGTGGGACGAAGACCCCATCTTTTTTGAGAAGTTCTCGAAGCTTGTGAAGGACACAATTGACGCGTTTCACAAGGGACGTTTGAGCGATCTGGCCTACCTGTCCAAGATCCGCGACCTCCGCGATAAAATACAGCATCGTCGGGATGAGACCGATCCGACACCGTCGCGACTTCGCGATGATAGCCATGCGCAAGCGTTCTGGGGCCTCGCGCGGCGCAATCTGGAAAAGGCGGGTGTGGGCGATGCCGATCTCGCCGCTGACATTGCGCTCGAAGTTAGTAAGATAGTCCAGCTGCGGCGCAAGGTCGGCTGGCAGAACGACCGCGATATCGAGAACCTGATCAGGAACGACATTGACGACTTCTTCTTCGAAGAGCTGCGGGCCAAACAAGTTGCTCTCGACCCTAGCATCATGGACGCCATCGTTGATGATGTTCTCGCCTCCGCCAGACTGAGGCTTGCTCAATGAACGCTTCAGCTACCGCCGTGACCGAAGAGCGGATTGAAGTCGTTTGGGGCGAGCGCCGAGCTATCGCCGACTTGCGACGCACGCCCCGCCGCGTGCTGCGCATCGAAGTTCAGCCGTCCGGCTACGTTGTTGTTTTTGCACCGTCGGACGGCGATTTGGACAAGATACGGGAGTGCGTGAAGCGCAAAGCTGGTTGGATATTCCGAGAGCTGGATCGCATCGCAAGCTGGCCAGCGAGAACACCTGAACGTCAGTTTTTGTCGGGAGAAACTCATCTTTTGCTAGGGAAACAGTACCGCCTAGCCATCGAGCAAGCCGACCAGTCAAGAGTTTTCGTCGCGGGCGCGCGCCTGAATATCCTGGCTGCGGATACGGAGGATAAAGCCGGTTGCGCCTGTCTCCTTAAGGCCTTCTATGCCGCGATCGCCCGACATGTGTTCCATGAGCGGCTCGATGCGATGGCGCCGCCGTTTATGCGCAAGGGCATGCAGAAGCCCTCATTGACCATTCGAGCAATGTCGAAGCGATGGGGCAGCTTCACCGCCGCTGGCCGGATCGTCCTCAACGTTGACCTGGTCCGGGCGAGTCCGTTGCTCATCGACTACGTTATCTGCCACGAGCTGTCGCACGCATTTTTCCAAGACCACGGGAAAGGCTGGCGCGACCTGCTTTCAAAAGTAATGCCGGATTGGGAAAGCCGAAAGGCGCGCCTCGAGGCGGTACTCCGCTAAAGGATGGTCGGCCAGGGCCTGGCCTTGCAGAAGAGCAACGCCCGAAGTGTGTTCATTGAAATCGACAGACGGTAAGTGGAGCGATTCTTAAGGAGAATATAGACGATGAATTGCCCAACTTGTGCGGAACCGCTCGCAGGACGCGGTCTATTTTGTAAGGCATGTGCCGGCCAAGCACGATGCATGAAGTGCCGGGAGCTTTTGGAGCCCGGTGCATTTGCCTGCGTGGAATGCGGGACTCGCATCGGGCAGCCCGTTGATGCCACCAATGGAACGACGACGCATCCGACGGCATCAACAGCACCCACCAATCGGAACACCCTCACCTATCGAGAGGACCGCAACAGTCGGCATTTCGAGGCGTCTCTAACAGACTCGGCTATGAATGGCCTCGGCGACGTGTTTGGTGAACTCTTTGCACAGCGAGGCATCGGACGCGTCATCTCCCCCACCGGGCAGCGGGCGTTCACAAAGGACGTGATCATCGAAGAGTCGAAACAGCTCCCGCCCGCTCCTCCCTTTGATCTGGAACACGAGCATGTGGCGACGCAACAGAAGCCGACTGGCGTTGCACCGCCTGACAGGGATCGAGTCTTGAAGATTTTTTGCACCAAGGGCGAGGCGCTCGAACTCATCGACAATCGACTCAAGGCCAAGAACGGTGCCGATTACCTGCGAAGGCTCACGTACCTATTTGTATACGCTCACGAATGCCATGGAAGGCCCTCAACGACTGAGCACGACGTTAAGGCAATGCTCCGAGCAGCCAAGATGTGGGACGGGTCTAGCAACGCAAATCGTTGGCTAAACAAGCGAATCGGGATCGTAAGCGAAGGCGACGACCGGGTGAAACTCAATGCGACGGGGCGCGAGCAAGCGCAGAAAGCCCTGAACGCCATCCTTGACCCGAGCATTCCCGATGAGTGGAACCCTGACAAAACCTCAACCAAACCGAAAACCGCGAAAAAGAAGAAGGACTGATGCCACTCTCAGCCAAACAACTTGCCACCGAATTGGCGAAGATTGTCGATCCCTCATTCGCGAGCTCAATCGTCGATAGCTATACCGAGATGCAACAACGCTTCTATGCGGGCGATTGGCAGCCAAGCGAACTGGACGGTGGTCGCCTTTGCGAGGCGGTCGCCCGCGCCTGCTACCAGCTGGATTCAGGAACGGTAACGCACTCGCAGTTGCCCAAGGAGCTCTGCGAGAAGCTGGAAGACGAAGCCAACTTACGACCGCACACCCTATATGCAAAGGCGCGCCGCCACATTTCGCGCGCCATTATGCTGGTCTACAAGTTCCGGTCCGACCGTGGATCGGTGCATATCTCCCCCGACTACAGCGCTAACGAGATGGACTCGATTCTCATGGTGCATGCCGGCAAATGGATATTCGCGGAATTCCTGCGCCTGGCGTGGAACAAGGACAGGAAGGTCATCGCCTCGGCGGTCACCCAAAACCGGCCAATAGCGGTCACCTGAAAACCGGCCAATAGGAAAGGGATTCAGGACATTGAATCCGGTGGAGATTTATCCTCCGCCAAGTGAGCAATGTCTTGAACGAAGAAAAAAGAAAGCAGGTCATCGCACTGGGCCAGTTGGGCTGGTCGCTGCGGCGGATCCAGAAAGCGACAAGAATCCGGCGTGAGACTGCGGCCGGCTACTTGAAAGCCGCGGGGATTGCGATTCGTCCACCGGGCGCTTGGGGCAAAGGGCCGCCGGCAAAACCCGCCAATGGGGTGACCGCCGACCCGGATCCACCCGGCGATCCAAAACCGGCCAACGAGGTGACCACCGACTCACGAGCTGCTGCAAGTGCTTGTGAACCCTACCGCGAACTAGTTGAACAGGGTCTCACGCGTGGCCGCAATGCCGTATCGATCTGGCAGGAACTGGTCGATAAGCATGGCTTTCCCGGTTCGTATGAAAGCGTGAAGCGCTTCGTCCGGAAGCAAGTCGGCTCACAAGTTCCCGAAGCTCGTGCCGTAATCGCTACCGCGCCGGGCGAAGAAGCGCAGGTGGATTATGGCACCGGCCCGTTAGTCCGCGATTCGCATACCGGCAAGTACCGCCGGACGCGCTTGTTCGTGTTCACACTCGGATTCAGCCGCAAGTGCATCCGGCTGCTCAGCTTTCAATCGAGTTCCCGCATCTGGGGTGAGTTGCATGAAACCGCGTTCCGGCGAATGGGTGGCACGCCGAAGGTCATCGTCCTCGACAACTTGCGGGAAGGCGTACTGCAGCCCGACGTTTACGACCCTGCGATCAATCCTTTATTCCGCGATCTACTTGCACACTACAGTTGCGTCGCCCTGCCGTGCCGCATTCGGGATCCGGATCGAAAAGGAAAGGTTGAGTCTAGCGTAGCCCACGCTCAGAAGACACCGCTCAAAGGTCAGCGTTTTGAGAACCTGGCCGAAGCGCAGGCGTACCTCGACCGGTGGGAAGAACGATGGGCGGACACGCGGATTCATGGCACCACCAAGCGTCAGGTCGCGGCCATGTTTGCTGAAGAGAAACCAGCCCTGCAGCCGCTTCCGATTGAGCCATTCCGCTACTACCAGTATGGGGAACGAACGGTCCATCTGGACGGCTGCGTGGAGGTGGAAGCCGCTTACTACAGCGCTCCGCCAGGATGGATCGGCAGGAGATTGCGGGTGCAGTGGGACGTCACTCATGTGCGGCTCCTCGATCCCAGGACTGGCCAGCTTCTGCGTGAACACCTACGACAGGAGCGTGGCCGCCATCGCATTCAAGAACAGGACCGGGCTAAGCGAACGCCGCTCGGCGTCGTGCAGTTACTCGCGCGCGCCAGTCAGACGGGCGAAAACATTGGCACGTTCTGCACGGCACTCTATGAGCGGCAGGGGGAGCCCGCCGTGCGCCGCCTTCAGGGCATTCTGTCCTTCCACAAAAAGTATGGCGTGGCGCGTTTGGACGAAGCTTGCGCAACAGCGCTGGAACTCGAAGTCTATGACTATCGCTTCGTGCGCCGCTACCTGGAACGCCGCTCGGAAGCCCCGGTGAGCTTGCGCCAGATCGATCCGCTCATCCGCCAACTCACTTTGTATCGCGACCTCATTGAAGAAAGGACAAAAGGAATCAACGAATGAACATCACGGAACTCGAACGCGCATTGCGGCAACTCAGGCTAGGCGGCATGGCCGACGTATTGGAAACACGCTTACATCAGGCGCAAGCCGAACCAATGGCACCCATCGATCTGATCGCATCGCTGGTGTCGGATGAACTGACGCGGCGCTCCGACCGGCTGCTGGAACGCCGGCGCAAAGAGGCAGCTTTCCGTGATCCCAATCGGACACTGGACAGCTTCGATTTCAACTTCAACCCGAAGATGAATCGCAGTCTCATATTCGATCTCGCCACCTGCCGGTTTATTGAGAAACGCGAAGATGCGTTGTTTCTCGGTCCTGGTGGAGCGGGAAAGTCGCACTTGGTCCAAGCGATTGGCCAAGCCGCCATTTTGCAGGGCCATCGCGTGTTTTACCGCGAGGCGCACATTCTCTTGGACCAACTCGCCGATGCTGTGGTGGAAGGTAAGAGAAAGCAGTTTATGGCGAACCTAACCCTCGTGCCATTGCTCATTATCGATGACTTTGGAATGCGCAAACTGCCGCTGACCGCGGCGGAAGATCTGCTTGAGATTGTGATGCGGCGGTACGAGCGAGCCAGCACACTGCTTACGTCGAACCGCCCTGTCGAGGACTGGGGCAAGCTACTGGGGGACACGGCTGCGATGAGCGCGATGTTGGACCGTCTTCTTCACCATGGTCACGTACTGAAATGCGGCCCGCGAAGCTGGCGAGTAAAAACGGCGGCTGAGTAAACCTGTGGAAATGGCGCGTGATGGAAAACCAAACGGCGGTTTCCCAACACGCTTGGAAATCGCAAGAAGCGCGATTCCCACATTCCCACAGGTTCCGCCGCTGTTCTCTCTCCCCCACCAAAACCAAAATCCGTACAGATTTAACGCCGACTTCGACTTGCCCGAAATATGCCGGTCAGGTTATAACAATGCTTGTCCTGAGTCATCTTTCCATTGGCCGGTTTTGGGGTGACCGCCATTGGCCGGTTTTGACGTGACCGCCGAGGGGTCATCGCTGAGACCATCGCGGATATCATCCAGCTAGAGCACTCCTTGATTCACGAGCTGGATGGTACGCCGCTGATTCTGGACCAGACCGTAAGCGCGCCAGAAGAATTGCTCTTGCTACTGAACCACGCGGAAGGGCATAAGCTTCCAAAGGAGCAGTTAACAAAACTGGCGAAGAACAACACCGACAGTTCGATTACCGTAGCGTTGTCTCGACTCACGAAGAATAATGAGATCCGCGTAACCGGCGCTTTCGGAGAACTGGCCATCACGCCAAAGGGCCAGAAGCGGGTCATCGAGAAGATCATCCCGAAGTTCAAAAAGTGAGTCTTCACCTAAGGCGAACACAAGGTGAGCCTTGCGCCCTAATCGCCACGCGTGGCAGGTTCCCGTTGCCGTGTGTCATTCACGGATTCTGAGGGCGGCGATCGCGACCGCTTAATAGCGGGTTTCGAAATCCACATCGACGCAATGATTGACGTGGCGCAGCTGCGCGAGGACGACGTCACCCCCACGAATGCGGGCGCGATGACCGTTCCGATGTCTGAGGTGCCCCAGTTGATCTGGAATGAGCTTCACCGAGACGCCAACTGACACCGTCAACGGCGCCGCGGTGTGGGGCAGATCGTTCAATCGAATGGGACGTATGCAGCGGCCTCAAGAAGCTCCGGGATTCGCGCTTCACCTTCCTTTGTCTCAAAGAGGATCCGATTCCAGAACGGAAGTTTAAGTCGTGCTCCACCTGGCTCCAGCGTCAGTCGCGGGGGTTTGCCTTGGTTAAGTCCAACCCTCAGCGGCTCTCAATTTGTAGCGGACAATATCGCCAGACACCGCGGTGGTCGTTCCTGATGGCCAATGTCGAAGCGCCAGAGACCGTATTCACCCCAGCGTCGAAAATCAAATTTCGGCGATCGTTTTCAGAGACGGCCATTGACGTAATCTCAAATATCGGCTGAGAGTCGGGCTCTTTCGAGAGCCGAACACTGTATACACCTTCCGCACTGTCTTTCGGCAATCTTAACCGAAAGTGAACTTTCCCAGTAGGGATTTTGAGCGGTTCCTGATTGGCTTTATCCTCCACCCCGCGCGAGGACATATACTTTTCGAAATCAATGTCCACTGTCCGCGTTCGATCTCGCGATAATAGCCAACCCGCCACTCCAACTCCACCCAACGAACTCAGAATCGCAGCACGCCGCGTCGTCCTCGCGCGCGCTCGCCTCACCCGATAAGCCGTCCGCAGTTCCAGAAATTCGGCGTAGCACGGTGAGCAGTGCGTAATGTGATACCACTTGCTTTCCGGGTTTCTGTCTTCTTCTACAGTGATTTGATCCGGGTTCTTCGCAAAGCTCTCGACCACCGCTCGACCCGGACAGCCCTTGCGTTCGGGGTTGGGATACTCACTCAGAATCGCGTTCTGGATCTCACGTTGCAGCCGGTCGTACTTTTGTTCAGGGGTTTCATCCATCAAGGGCAGGCTCTGTTGCGAATTACAGCATCAGATCGTATCCCGAATGCGCTTAAGCAATCGCTTGAAGCGGCGGTGAACAGTGTTCCAGTTGTCATCGACTTGGTCCCCAATCTCTCGCCAATGATAGCCGGAATTCAATTTCTGGTAAACCAAAATTTGCTGATCCGTGCCGAGTTCCACCAATTTGGCCTCGAAACGTTCCATGCTCCGACCGCGGTCAATCTTCTGCTCCATGTCCGTTCGGATCGAGGCAATAGCGTCTCGATAATAATCGGCCATTCCATCCAGGGCGACGTTCTTCCCCAGGTGCATCCGCGCACCGGGATCCTCCAAACCGTGCGCTTTCCTCCGCGCCGTAGCATAGACTCGACGACTCGGGTCCGGGCCTAGCTGAGTACCGTATTTGTGTGAGAGGTGATGAACGCTGAGTTCGGTCACTTCCGAAGCACGCCATGGGTCGCCCAGCACTCGTCTCGCGAGAGACGTGAGCCTGGCATGAATGGGGATCACGGCCTCGATCCAACCGAAGTGGATGCGCTTCCCCTTTTCGTCAGTGTCGCTCAGAAAAATCGGGATTAAAGCACCATCGTGCTTTATCGGGTCGTAGTCGAACGGGATTGTAACGATGGCCATAATAACCAGCCCTAAAACTTTCTTTCTAAATCTGTCCAAAAATCCGCTTCTCAGCCCTTATCTGTATAGGCCGTGAACGGCTTAGGAAATAAATACCTCATTTGGAAAAGCAACGTCAATATGCCGGAAGCAACTATTGTTCACGTTGAGCACAGTCAGCGCCTCGAAACGAAGCTAAAGCGAGAACTGGGGGACACGATCCTCGAGCTGCTTGATGGCGATTTAGTCGAAGACATTGTCCTGAACCCGGATTCGACTGTCTGGGCCAAACAGATGGGTTCTGGATTTAAGCGAGTTGGCCAGATGTCCGGCAGCCAGGCAATTTGCGCGATGAACACAATCGCCTCTATGCGGGCGATGGTGCTGAATTATGAAAGGCCTATTCTCGAAACGGAATTGCCTCTGGACGGGAGCCGCTTCGAGGGATTAATCCCCCCTGTTGTGCGGCATCCGGTCTTTGCCATTCGCCGGCGCCCAAAGCGGATTTTCACACTTGGACACTACCAGCAAAGCGGCATCATCACGGATAAAACCGATCCCCTGAATCGTCTCCGGCGTCGCGAGAACTTCGCCGATCAGCTCACCGGCTGCTCGCATGTCGAAGTCCTTCAGGCGGCCGTTGCTGCGCGAAAAAACATCCTTACCGTTGGTTCAACCGGCTCGGGTAAGACGACTCTCACGAACGCAATCCTCGATACGATTGCGGCGGTTTCCCCTTATGACCGCGTAATTTCCATCGAGGATACGACTGAGCTACAGTGCCCGGTCCCAAATTACGTGGACCTTCGGGCGGTGGGCGTCATCACGATGCTCGATTGCCTTCGAGCCTGTATGCGGTTGAAACCGACTCGTATTGTAGTCGGCGAGGTGCGTGGTGCTGAGGCGCACACCATGCTCAAGGCATGGAACACCGGTCACCCAGGCGGCGCGGCAACAATTCACGCGAACGATGCCCTGAGTGGCCTGATAAGGCTCGAAAGTTTAGTTGCTGAGGCTACCAATTCGCCTCAGCAGCAGTTAATCGCGGAGGCGATTGACCTCGTGGTCTTCATTGACGAAGAAGCCAGTCTTCCGGCTGGCCGGAAGGTCAGAGAAGTGGCGCTCGTGACTGGATACCGGGAAGGCCGGTACCAACTCGAGTACGTGTAAATCCCAAACAGCAAATCAAAAGGAGAAAAGGATGAATCTCAATCGACAAATTCAAGCGCGCGCCATGTGCTCGCGGGCTTTACTGCTAACAGCGGCTGCTCTTGCAATCGCGGCCCAAGCTTCCGCTGCCCCAGCCGGCGGCGGCTTGCCATGGGAAGCGCCTATGACGGCAATCGCAGCCTCCCTCACGGGTCCAGTCGCGTATGCGATTGGGCTTATCGGCATCGCCATCGCGGGCGGAACCATGTTGTGGGGCGGAGACCTGGGCGAAGTGGGCCGCAAAGCCTGCATGGTCGGACTGGTGATCGCTGTTCTGGTGTTTGCCGCGCCCATGCTCAGTACCGCGTTTGGAGTCGCTGCGGCGCTGGTGTAAATCATGGACAACGCAATCCGGCCGCGCGAAATCATCATCCATCAGTCGGCAAACCGGCCCAACACCCTTCTGGGCGGAGACCGCGAACTGGTTCTCCTGGCGATTATGATCGCCTTCACGTTGGGACTGAGTCTGGCGAGCTTATGGGGCGTTGCCGTGGCTGCGTTGTTTTGGGTCGGGGCAGTGGCAGCTCTGCAGCGAATGGGCAAAGCCGATCCGCTGCTCCGGCAAGTTTATATGCGGCATATCCGCTATCAATCCTGGTATCCCGCCAAAAGTGGAATTCATGCTGTGTGTACCAGCACGCCGATGAAGTGGAGATAAGGACGAGACACCAATGCAACTTGCAGAACATCGTAAAACACCTCGCGGACTTGCTGACCTGCTAATGCACCATGCCTTGATCGACGATGGCATTCTTCTTCAGCAGGACGGATCACTGCTTGCGGGCTGGAGTTATCGAGGCCCAGATATGATGTCCAGCGCTCCCGCCGAAATGGATGCACTAAGTGCCCGTTTGAATTCCGTGCTGCGGTTTGGGAGCGGCTGGATGCTTCAATGTGACGCGATTCGGTCGGAGGCACCTGGATATCCAAGGGTGGGCGCGTTTCCAGATCCTGTCACGCGCGTCATTGATGATGAACGCCGCCAACAATTCATGGCGGTAGGAGCACATTACGAAAGCGAATACTTCCTGACGCTAACTTATCTGCCGCCTATCGAGATGGAGCACAAGGTTCACGGGCTCGTGTTCGAAGGCCGGAAGCACACTGCGGCAACTACCGCGAGTCACATGCTGGAACGGTTCCGGACACAACTGGAACGCTTTGAAAATGTTTTTGGGGCACTGTTCAAGACCGAGCGTTTACGCCGTTTAGATATCCAAGATGACCTCGGCTTCAGTCATACGCACGACCGGCTGCTTCGGTACGTTCGGCGCTGCGTGTCAGGTAATGACCACAACTTCGCCCTTCCTTGCGTTCCCACCTATTTGAACGAGATTCTCGCGTGCGAAGACTTCCGGGGTGGCGTGGAGCCGCGCATCGGAAGAAAGAATATCCGAGTGCTCGCGATCGATGGCTTTCCTCGGACCAGTTCGCCGGGTCTCCTTCGCGAATTGGATTCGCTTTCGATTGAGTACCGGTGGAACACGCGCGCAATCATGCTCGATTCGCGTGAAGCTGAAGCCATCCTCGATAAGACGCGAAAGAAGTGGCGATCGAAGATCCGCGGATGGCGGGACCAAATCCTCAAGACTGAAAGCGGCGCAATCAACCTGTACGCATCCGAAATGGCCGTGGATGCAGAGCAGGCCATGGGCGTAGCCAGCTCCGGCGATGTCCAGTTCGCCTACTACAGTTCAAATATCGTCTGCCTAGATGAGGACCTCACGCGCCTTCATCAGACGGCCCGCACAGTCACCAAGACGCTCCAGCACCTTGGCTTTTCGTGTCGGGCGGAAACGGTAAATGCGGTAGAGGCATGGCGCGGCAGTTTACCAGGCGATGGCTACCGCAATGTTCGGAGGAACCTACTCCATACCTTGAACATCGCGGACTTGCTGCCGATTACTGCCGTTTGGGCAGGTCAAAAGAGCAACCCTTCCGCACTAATGCCAAAGAACAGCCCGTCTCTTCTTTATGCAGCGACCAGCGGGTCAACCCCGTTTCGCTTCAACCTGCATGTCAGCGATCTCGGCCACACGCTTGTCTGCGGACCTTCTGGCGCGGGTAAGTCGACGCTACTCGGTTTGCTTGCCGCCCAATGGTTTCGCTACCCGCGGGCCCAGGTCTTCGCGTTTGATCGAGGCTATTCGCTTTATGTCTTGACGCAAGCGATCGGTGGCGACTTCTACGACCTCGCCGGGCCAAAGTCCGATTTGGCCTTCTGTCCGTTGAAGCAGATCGATACAGATTCGGATCGCATCTGGGCAGTCGGCTGGATTGAAGCACTCTGCAATCTAAATGGACTCGCGATCAATCCCGCACAACGTAACCGAATCGCGGAAGGTGTTGATAGTCTTCGGCTCTCGCCTACCAGATCACTAACCGAGTTGCGGACCAATGTGCAGGACGAAGCCGTCCAAGCGGCGCTTCAGCACTATACCCTAGGCGGCCCGCTTGGACAGCTTCTCGATGCCGAAGTGGACGGTCTAGGCTCCCGCAAGTTCCTCGCTTTCGAAACCGAACATCTGTTGCAACTTGATCAGAAGGCGGTCTTGCCGGTCCTTCTTTACTTATTTCGGCAAATCGAGAAGCGTTTGGATGGGTCCCCCACGCTCGTCCTCCTTGATGAAGCTTGGAGCTACATCAAGCATGATCTTTTCCGCGAACGTCTCCGCGAGTGGCTGAAAACGATGCGGAAGCTGAATGGCGTCGTTGTGATGGCGACCCAGCAACTGAGCGACATTCTGAATTCAGAAATCTCGGACGTAATTCTCGAAGCGTGCCCGACCAAGATTCTGCTGCCCAATGCGGAATCGAAGAGCCCTCATTCAAGAGCCTTTTATGAGCGTGTGGGTCTGAACGAACGCGAACTCGACATTTTGCAGACCAGCATCCCAAAGCAACATTATTACGTCGTCACTCCACTGGGCAGGCGATTGGTGGATATGGGAGTCGGTGACGTTGCTCTTTCCTTTGTGGGAGTGAACGGGCGCGAAGAACGGCAACTCGCCGATCAGATTCGTTCTCAATATGGTGATCGTTGGCAACCCGAGTGGCTTCGGTTCCGCGGTCTACGGCAGTGGGCGGATTACTTACTTAATATTCAGTACTCGAATTCAGAGGAGAAAGTCTAAAATGCGAAAACTCATTATTGTCGTCAGCGCGATTTTGATAGCGGTAGAACTTGGTGACACGCCTCAGACTGTTAACGCCGCTGCGCCGTTTGCGACGGAAATCACCCAGTACTTGAACTATGGCCAGCTGCTCAGCGCAAACCTTACAGCGGCCACCCAATTGGCCAAACAGATTCAGCTCCTACAAAATTCAATTAGAAACTTGGCTACGATCCCGAACCAGGTGTTCGGAGCGATTCAGGCAGACATTAACGCTCTGAATTCTGTCGTTCAAGGCGGATACGCCATGGCCTACTCTATGGCGAATTTGAATTCTCAATTTGCGAACCGCTTCAAAGGCTTCACGGGATTTCGTCCGGCAAACTACTACGCGAACTATCAGACTTGGTCGCAAACATCGCTGGACACTACGCTAGGCACCCTGCGTGCCGCCGGCCTGCAGGGGCAACAACTGCAGACTGAGCAATCGGTTCTCAATTCGCTTCGTTCCATGGCCCAACGTTCGGGCGGAGAAATGGAAGCGCTTCAGGTTCTCGGGCAGATCTCTGAGCAAGAAGTTCAGCAACTCATGAAATTGCGCGAGTTGATGCTTGCCGATCTTCAGAGCAAACAGGCTTATCAAGCGGCCGTTATTCAGCAGCAAGCGCAAGGTGAAGCGGCTGCGCAACAATTCTTCCAGTTCGGCGGGGCAGTAGGCGACGGTTTGACGTTTCTTCCAGGTTGGCACTAGGGAGACGGGCAAAGAAGGAGGCGATATGAAAACCACCTTCATTACTGTCCCGGCGAAGTACAAGGGCATCGCAGTCGCAGTCGCCGTCCTGTTCTTCGCGACGTCACTGTGCATGGCACAAGCTCCGGCGCCGCCTTTCGTTTCGAACAACCCAAGTCAAATCCTCAGCGCGTTTCAGGCTGCACGCGGTAGTTGGATCGCTAGCGTGTTCACCTATGCGAGGAATCTGTTCGGCGCACTTGCTGTGATCGAGTTCGCATGGAGCGCCGCGGTAATGGTTTTGGAGAAAGCCGACCTGCAATCGTGGACGTCTGCGTTCATTAGGAAGATTATGTGGATCGGTGGCTTCTACATGCTGCTGATCAACGGTCCGACTTGGATTCCTTTTATCATCGACAGCTTCACCCAGATTGGTCAAACATCGTCTGGGGTCACCAGCATTTCCCCAAGCGCAGTGTTCGCCCAAGGCCTGGCCGTGGCGGGCGCTCTCTCTAACGGCTTCAGCGTGGCGGGGTTCCTCACACAACCGGCCGTGATCTTTTCTCTGATTGTTGCTGCGGTGATCGTCGTTATCTCATATGCCATGATCACTATCCAGTTTTTGGTCGCGATTGTGGAAAGTTATATCGTCGTTGCCGCCGGTTTTGTTTTCCTCGGCTTTGGTGGCTCTCGGTGGACGGCTCCCTATGCGGAACGTTACATCGGGCTCGCCGTTTCGAATGGGACCAAGATCATGGTGATTTATCTTCTGATCGCGGTTGGCAGCACTCTCGGCAATGCCTGGGTGACGGAGGCTCAGGGTGCTTCGACATCCTCCGCGCCTTCCATGGTCGCTCTCGATGTGATGGCCGCATCGCTCATGTACATGATGCTCTGCTGGCAGATTCCGAAATTGTTTTCGGCTGTCCTTGGCGGATCTCCTGCTTTGTCGGGTGGCGATCTGGTGGGGGCCGGAGGCTCGCTCGTTATGGGAGCGGCTACTGTGGCTGCTGCCGTTGCCGGTGGTGCTGGTTTTGTTGCGGCCGGTGCTCGGAGTTTGGGGACCGCTGCGGCTGCCGGAACAACTGGAGCAAACGGAAGCGCGGGAACTGCGGGCGGTATAGCAGGTGGCAACGGATTTGGGATGCCCTCGCCAGGCGGCGGATCGGTTCCGCCCCCTAGTCCATCCACAAGCAACGCAGCCGGCGCAACTTCCGCGCCGTCGAGTCCACCGAATACATCGGGAAACTCTCAACAGTCGGGTTCGGCAGCTTCGCGCATTCGCGGCATTGGACGGCGATTGAATTCAGTACTGCCCCCGGATCATGCACCTCATGCAGCACCCCCACGAATGGATATCGATCATCACGATTAGGAACAAAATATGAACTCACTTCTCAAATCGAAAGCGGACAAGAAAAGCTCTGAGCCTGCTAACCCCTATTTGGCTGCAAGGCGCGAGTGGGATGAGCGATACGGCGATCTCATCATTCGCGCAAAGAACTGGCGGTTCATGGCGATGTTGAGCGGATTCGTGGCCCTGCTCTCCGTAGGTGGAGTCATTCACCTTTCCGCGCGTTCGAAAGTTGTTCCATTCGTAGTCGCCCTCGATTCGATGGGAAGGACAGTAGCCGCTGCACCCGCCGAGGAAACCACCACCGCGGACGAGCGTTTGAAAAAAGCCGCTCTCTTTCGATGGATTGATGATTTGCGGCTAGTGACGGGTGACGTCATCGCGCAGCGAAAAGCCATTGACCGAGTGTATGCGCACCTTGCAATGGGAACCCAAGCTCACGCCTTCATACAGAATTATTACCGCGCCGACCCGCCCCAAAAGCGATCGCAGACGCAGACCGTGAGCATTGAAGTCAAGTCCGTATTGGCGAATAGCGAACGGACTTATGAAGTGGAGTGGATGGAAACAACCCGCGACCTCAACGGCGGCACGCTTTCCAGTGATCACTGGAAAGGTTCGTTCACCATTGCGCTGAACGCGCCGACAGACGAACGAATGATGCGCGTGAACCCGCTTGGAATCTATGTGACAAATGCAGCTTGGACAAAAGTCTTCTGAGTAAGGAGTGACGATTATGATGCCATTGAAGCCCGCAGTTCTCTATTTCATTGCCGCCAGCTTGCCTGGTCAGACGACCTCGCCGGCCCAGACTAACCCTGTCGAGCTGAAGCGGACAACGCCTCCAAGAACATTCGTAGATTCATTCGATTTTGATTCGAACGTTAAGGCATTGCAGCAAACGCAACCATTCGATATAGAGCGTCCCGTAGCGGGGTCCTTAGAGGGACCAAAAACCGGCAGTTCGCCATTGGTCCCTAAAGGCTATAAACCTCCAGCCGATGTCGCCCTATCAAGCACGGCACAACAGGCGGTTCAGTTCAGTGCAAGTTGGCGAGCGCAACAGAACGCGGCCGCACCCGGGCCTGATGGCCGCGTACTCCTTGCGTTCGGCGCAGGCTTGCCAACGGTCGTTTGCGCGCCACTCCGTGTCTGTCTCATTGAACTACAACCGGGCGAAAAGCTCGAAGGCGAACCGCAGATCGGCGATTCAGTTCGTTGGAATATTTCGCCTGCCACCTATGGCAAAGGCGAGGAGAGCACCGCTGTCCTTGTGCTGAAGCCCCAGATGCCTGGGTTGGACACGAACCTTCTCATCACGACCGATCGCCGGGCCTACTACGTCCGGCTCATCTCCAAAGCCGAAGATTACGTGTCGCGCGTGGCGTTCGTCTACAACGACGACGACGGGGGCAAGAAGTGGAAGGAGCACTTTGCGGAACAGAAACGCGAAGAGCTGACTGCTGCCCGCGTTCCGGCAAAGCAGGATTCTGGGTTGTTGATCGCGGCGGATCGGTTGAACTTCGCCTATCAGGTAAAAGGCGGTGATGAAAGCATTCGTCCGCGCCGAGTTTTCGACGACGGATCGAAAACTTATATCCAAATGTCGCCTAGTGTCACGAACCGCGAAGCACCGGTACTGGTGGTTCTTGGTCAGGATGGCAAGGGCGAGATGGTCAACTACCGCATGAAAGAGCAAACATACATCGTTGATCGGCTATTCGAGCGCGCACAGCTCGTACTTGGTTCCGGCAAGAGGGCCCAAAAAGTGGAGATTACCCGTGAGCACAGAAGCTAAACCGGAAGTTCCAACCTCCGAAGCAGCGGGGACTCCTAATCTGGTGGAAACCACAGCTCCAAGCGGCATGAATCTGCGTCCGAAACCGGAAGAAGCGGTCAGAATCAGTTGGAAAGTCGGAGGCATACTGGTCGGCGTTGCCGTTGCTTTGCTCTGCATCTTCGCATACAACGGCATAGCTCGAAGCAACCGTAAGGCAGCAGCTGCTCTGACCGGTCCCCAGAGAAAAGTTGAGCCTGCAAGACCCGACGATGTTCAGCAAGCTCTTACTTTGGCGGCATCTCCGTTGAATCGTCCCGCGCCAAATCCAGGTGCGGCCATTACCGGCACCGATTCAGCTCAGTTACAGTCGCCGCCAGCAGGTCAGCCGAACGAACGGGTTGTTGTCCGCACCGCACCTGTTCCAAAGCCACTTTCACCTGTGATCGCGGCTCCTCCAGTCCATGAATCGACACCCGAAGAACGCGCAATGGCGGCCTCGTTTGCATCTGAGCAACAAGCACGCCTCGCACCTACAAGTATCCGAACCGGCACCTCCTCCGCGTGGGGTGGAAAGACTCTTACTTCTCCTGCACAGAGCGACACAGCGGCTTCTCTCGAAGCCCTTGGCCGCACGCTAGGAACCGATGGTTCAAGGAACGGAAGATCACCGTTGCAACCCGCGAGCACAATGAGAACCGACTACGACGAGCAGAACTTACAAAGTCAGAAGGAAGGCTTCTTGGACAAAGCACGTCTCGGGAACGTCCGAGAAGACTACCTGAAGTTCACGCGGACAGCCCCAATGTCGCGTTTCGAAATCAAGGCCGGTTGGGAGATTCCAGCGGCTTTGGAACAGGCTCTCAATTCGGATCTGCCGGGCGAGTTGAAGGCGCTTGTGATGTCTAACGTCTATGACACCGCCAGCGGCTTGTATCTGTTAATACCACAGGGCTCTCGCCTGATCGGCGGCTATAACTCACGATTGAGCTATGGTCAAAACGGCGTTCAAGTCGCCTGGAGCCGGATCATCTTTCCAGACGCGTCCACCATCGACCTGCAAGGGATGAACGGTTTGGACGCGCATGGTAATGCCGGTCTGCGTGAAAAGGTTGACCGCCACTATAAGCAACTCTTTGGCTTCGCGGTCCTGACAAGCATGTTTGACGCTGCACTTGCGATTACGCAGAACAGGCAACAAAGCGTTCTGGTTTACCCCAGCGCTACTCAACAAGCGGAGAGCGCGGTCGGTCGCGAAGTCAGTCAACTCGGCACCGAAATCACCCGCAAAAACCTGAACGTGCAACCAACCGTAAAGATCCCCGCGGGCTATAAATTCAACGTTCGCGTCAATCGGGACATTCTCTTTGAAGAACCGTACGGAACAGCCGAACCCAATCGCAATCAACGCTAGGAGGAAAAATGACATGAATCAAGAACTTGCCAAGGAAGTGTTTGAACTAATCGAAACGGAATTCAAGTCCGAATCTTCAGGCCCGGCATTTGAGCTAGCTTATCAGGCCAGAATCGCAATCGACCGAATACGCTTCGTCATTCGGCAAACAGAAAATTTGCTTTCACAATCCGTGCCGGGCCGGGAGGCCGGTCTGCAACTTTTGGATGCTCTTGACCGGCTTCAATCGGCGGAGTCTCACTTTCAGCGGCTGTTCCGAAAGCCGATTCGATCTGCCCAGTCCGCGTCCTCGGAAATGAGTCCGGACCACAAACGCCCGTTAGCCGTGGAGCGGCAGGAGGTAAAACATGCTTGACCTTTGCACGGAAGACCAAGTCGCAAAACGGCTGCGTGTGAGTCTTGCCTCGGTTCGAAGGTGGCGGCTTGAGAAGCGTGGACCGCTCTTCATCAAAGTGGGTGCGCTCGTTAGGTACCGACCAGAGGACATTGAGACATGGCTCAGCGCGCTCCCTACGGGTGGTTCGGCCGCCAACGTGGCAAATCTTATGGACACCAGGAACGCGGGTCTCCTTCAGAATCCTTAGAGTGCAAGAGCGACCCGAATGGGAGTTTTTAAACGGGGTGATGTTTGGTGGTACGAATTCGTGTTTGGTGGCGAACGTCTTCGCGAAAGCACCAAGCAATCGAACAAGCGCATCGCTGAGCAGATGGAAGCAGCGCGACGCACTCAGCTTGCCAAGGCCGAAGTTGGTATTAAAGATCGTATCGTCGCTCCTTCGTTTGGCGTGTTTGCTGAGGTGGATTTCCTGCCCTTTGTTGAGCAGCAGAAATTGGGCAAGCCGAATACAGTGACGTTCTACCGAGCGATGGTTCGTAATCTAAAAGCGAATGTCTCGTTGTGGAAGAAGCCAATCGACGCGATCGAGGTGTCCGATTTAACTACACACGTCGGGAAGCGTCAGGCAGCCGGGATGGAGATCACGAGCATTAATCGCGAGTTGGCTACAGTTCGGCGAATTTTGAAACTTGCACTCGAATGGAACCGGGTTGCGCAAGCGCCCCCGAAGGTAAGGCTGTTGGCTGGCGAGAATCGGAGGGAGCGCGTCGTATCCCGAGAAGAAGAAGTTCTCTATCTAGCCGCCGCGCCGCCGCTATTGCGAGATTTTTCTGTCCTAATGCTGGACTGCGGGCTTAGGCCAGAGGAGGTCCATCGCCTCACTGTCGCGCAATTTCGGGGCGGCGCAGTCGAGATCCACAAGGGTAAGACCGCCCACTCTCGCCGCAGCATTCCCGTCTCCACTAGGGTGGCTTCTGCACTGGAATCCAGGAAATCCCAGTACAAGAGCGAGTGGTTTTTCCCTGCACCAACCTCTACCGGACATATCGACTCAAGCAGTCTGAAAAAACAGCATGCAGCGACTTTCAGAATCTCAAAAATCGAACCAATCGTTCTCTATTCTCTTCGGCATACCTGCTTGACCCGCTGGGCGGAAGCAGGAATGGACACCTTCGTCTTGAAAAAGCTAGCAGGGCACGCCAATATCGCTACAACACTTCGATATATCCACATGAGTGACGTACACACCAAAGCCGAGATGGAAAGATCTTGAAGGTTCAGGGTCCCCACAATTTCCCCCACAGTGGCACAATTTCAGAAACCGATACTGAAGGGGTTTAGCAGTAACCTAAAAATTCTAAGACACTTAAATGGTGACTCGGGCGGGGCTCGAACCCGCGACCCTTTGATTAAAAGTCAAATGCTCTACCGGCTGAGCTACCGAGTCACTTCAGGCGTGGTCACTCCAGATTAGCAGGAGCCACCCTGAAAACAAAAGGCGCCGGGCCCCGCTCCTACCAGTCCGTCACGGAGCCATCGTCGGCGTCGTAGCTCTCCTGGTTTTTCCAATCGTGATTGATCTTGTCAGCCATCGCGTGCTCGTCCAATTCGATGCCCAAACCTGGGCCCGTGGGCAGATTCAGGTACCCGTCGCGAACCGTGAACGGCTGCTTCAGATAGCCTTCACCCAACGAGACCTGCTCCTGGCACAGGAAATTCGGAATAGACGCCGCGATCTGTACGCCCGCGGCCAGCGAAATCGGTCCCAGCGGATTATGCGGCGCAACGGACGCATAGTAGGCCTCGGCCATCCCCGCAATCAGCCGCACTTCCGTGATGCCGCCCGCGTGGCAAAGGTCCGGCTGCAGCACCGTGGCCGCTTTCTTTTCCAGCACCTCCCGAAAGCCCCACTTGGTGAAGACACGCTCACCTGTCGCGATGGGGAGGAACGTGCCGCGCGCGATGTCCGCCATCACGTCGTGGTTCTGGGCCTGGCATGGCTCCTCCACAAACATAGGCTGGTAGGGCTCCAGGCCATGAATCAGCAGCTTCGCCGTCGCGGGGCTAATCGCGCCATGAAAATCGATCGCCAAATCCACATCGTTGCCCACAGTCTTGCGCAATTCCGCGAACTTCTCCACCGCATACTGCACTGAGGCAGGCGTTTCGATGTAGTGCGCGGGACGCCGCTTGGCGGGCCCTGTCTTGAACGCGGTGAAGCCCTTGGCCATGGCCGTTTTCATTGCATCCGGCGTGCCTGCGTGAGCATAGACGCGAACGCGCTCACGCGTGGGGCCGCCCAGCAATTCGTAAACGGGCACACCGAGCGCCTTGCCCTTGATGTCCCACAAGGCCTGATCGATCCCGCTCAGCGCGCTGGTCAGAATAGGTCCGCCGCGATAGAACGCGTGTCGGTAAATGGCCTGCCAGTGGTGTGCCACCCGGCGCGGATCTTTGCCGATGAGATACGGTTCCACTTCCATCACGGCTTCGCGGCACGTCAGCGCGCGGCCTTCCGTGATCGGCTCGCCATAGCCCACAATGCCGGCGTTCGTGTGTATCTTCAGGAACAACCATCGGGGCTTCACCAGAAACATTTCCAGCTTGGTGATCTTCAGATTGTCCTTGGGGGAAATGGGGGCGGAACCCTTCGCGCGTTCCTGCGCTTCCGCCACGGATTGGCCGATGGCAGCAAGGCCAGCGGATTGGAATGCGCCCGCGATAAGCGCGCGCCGGTTGATTGACATGCGTGGGAGCATATCAGAAAGTGAGCCATATGCCGAACCGCGCGTTTCTGTTGGGAGTATCCGCGATGCTGTTGGCGCAGCCACAAGCGCTCCCCGGCGCTGACCTAACCGGATTGGACGCCTTTTATCAGCCCGATAGTTTCGCGCGCATACCGGCGGGCACTTTTCATATGGGCTATGCCAAAGGCCTTGACGATGAAGGTCCCGAACACGAGGTGCGCATCGGCGCCGCCTTCGAATTAGCCAAAATCGAAGTGACCCAAGAGCAGTGGGAAGCAGTGATGCGCGATCCGCACAAGCCTGTGCCTGCCGATGGCGCCGCCGGTGCCACCCCAAGCCACTTCAAGGGCGCCGGTCTGCCCGTGGAGAGCGTCTCCTGGGATGACGTGCAAGCGTTCCTGTTGCGCTTGAACGAGCGCGAGGGCGCCTACAAATTCCGCCTGCCCACTGAAGCGGAGTGGGAGTATGCCGGCCGCGCCGGAGCCAAGCCGCAAGCGTCGCTTGGAGACGCCGGGGAAGAAGCATGGTTCAAAGGCAACGCAGGCGAGACGACGCACCCTGTGGGCGCCAAGAAGCCCAACCGTTGGGGCCTCTACGACATGGATGGCAACGTGGCGGAATGGGTGAGCGATTGGTACGGCGCCGAATACTACGCCGGCAGTCCGCATACCGGTCCCAAGGGGCCTCCCACCGGCTCCTACCGCGTGTTCAAGGGTGGCGCATGGCTTTCCGATGCAGCGTTATGCCGCCCGACGATTCGCAATTTCGATTTTCCCAATAGCCGCTTTTATCATGTAGGCTTCCGTTTGGTGAGGGTTGCGAAGTAAGACATGGCCAACACAAAGCTGGGCCGCCTGGTGTCGCTAAACGTAGGCCTTCCGCATCAGGTGCCTGCGATCGGCGGAACCGTACTGACCGCAATTTTCAAAGCGCCCGTGGAAGGCCGTGTGGTCCTTCGCGGCAACAATCTGGCTGGTGACAGGCAGGCCGATCTGACCGTGCATGGCGGCCGCGACAAAGCCGTCTACGGCTACCCCCACGAGCATTACGCCCAATGGCGCGCCGAATTGGACGGCATGGAGCTGCCCTTCGGCATGTTCGGCGAAAATCTCACCACCGAAGGCGTCACCGAACACCAGCTTCACATCGGCGATACGCTGCGAATCGGCAGCACGGTTCTGAAAGTAACACAGCCCAGAATGCCGTGCTACAAACTCGCGCTCCGCTTCGGCAGGCCCGATATGGTGAAGCGGTTCTGGCGCAGCGGGCGAAGCGGCTTTTACTTTTCCGTCGTGGAAGAAGGCGACATCGGCGCGGGCGACGCGATTGAATTGATTGCCGAAGATCCCGGGCGCGTGACCATCGCCCAAGTCGGTGAGTTGGCGCGCGCGGAGAGGCCCGATCGCGAACTCTTACAGCGCGCTCTTGCCTCACCACTCAAAGGCGGCTGGAAAGAACAACTGCAAGAACGCTGGCAAGCGGGCTAGCGCTATTTCGCTTTCTTAGACTTTGCCTTCACGGTTGCCGCGGGTGCCGCTTCCGCTGCTGCCTCTTCGGCTCCCGGCAGCTTCTCCAGCACCTCCTGGAACAGCGCTGCCTTGCGCGGATCCACCTTCGGCGGCGGGGCCAGCTCATGCCGGTAATCGTGATCGTTATAGCAGGTCCGGCAGCGGACCTTGGCCGGCTTGCCCTCTAACGTAGACACCACCGCGTGATTCATAATGCGCTTACACTTCACGCAGAAATCGTCGATGATATCGCCCAGACGCGTTTCCCGGCTATCGAGCATTATTGGTTATCCACTTTCTCCGGCACCAGCCAGAGAGCTTGTTCGAAACCGACATACTTGCAAATGCGCAACTCGCCAGTTTCCGTCTCCAGCAAGTCGCCCACGCCAAGCTGCTGCTCTGAGCCTTTCAACTGCGCCCAAGCGGCGTATTCGGTGAGCGCCTCTACTTGCGACCCCGGCTCGTAATCCTTGGGCTTCACCTGCGCTGAGCCAGAGACGTGCGGAGCCCACCGGAAGCTCTGGCGCTGTGCGTCTTTCATGCGATGTATGCGGAACTGGGGCATAGGAACTAACGCCTCATTGTAGTGCAAACACATGCGCCGCGTCGCGCATTCCCAACTCCACCCAGCGTTCCACATTCTCCTGCTTCCAGATCACCGCATCGCGCGCGTTGCCCATTGGCTCCGAACAGGAGATTACGGTCAACTTCACACCCGGCGGAACCGGCGGCGCGGGCCGGATACGGTTCAATACATGCGAACCGGCCTGCACCCACCAGGGTGTGACGGCGGGGCACGAATCCACCGCGATGATTTCGGTCGCGCCCATTTGGACGGCGGCCCATATGGGCAGTTTGTCTATCAACGCACCGTCCGTGAATCTGCGCCCCTCAATGATTACGGACTGCATAATCAACGGGATCGCGCAACTTGCCAGCAAGTGGCGCGGCGTAATCTGATCCGTCTCAATCAACCGCGGGCGCAGCCACGGCAATTCCACCGTCACCAAGCCAAACGGAATGCGAGGCGTGTATTCTTCCATCAATGCCTCCGCGCGCTTCAGAAGGGGGCCATGCTGAAAGTAACCGGTGCTCAAACTCGGCTTCGGCGTGAATGTCAGATCGCTCGCGGTGGAAGGGTGCAGCCACTTCTCCGCGAGTTCGTCACCGGAGCATCCCGCCGCGATGGACCACCCGTTCAGAGCGCCAACGGAGGCGCCCACTACTATGTCGATATCGATCTCTTGCTCTAGAGCTTTCCATACGCCTGCTTGGTACGCACCAAAATAGCCTCCTGCGGAAAGCACTAGCGCCGTTCTTGCGCGCATAGTCTTATGTTAGACATAATCCATGCAAGTACGCGCGGCCGTCTTGAAAGAGTTCAATGCTCCCCTGGAAATGCGGCTCTATCCGGTACCGGAAACGATCGGTACCGGCGAAGCGCTGGTGCGCGTGGAGGTGGCGGGAATCTGCGGCACCGACGCGCATTTGTGGCTGGGCCAGCTGCCCATTCCGCTGCCGGTCATCATGGGGCACGAATCGGCCGGAGTGATTGAGCGCCTGGGTTCGCAAGGCATGCTCGATTGGCGCGGCGAGCCGCTGCATGCGGGCGACCGCGTCACCTGGGCCAGTTCCATCAACTGCGGCGAGTGCTTCTATTGCCGCCTGAAGCGCCAGCCTACGCGCTGCCTTTCGCGCAAGGCTTATGGCATCAGCTATAACGCATCGGAGGCGCCCCACCTGCGCGGCGGGTATGCGGAGAAAATTCTGCTGCGCGCGGGGAGCTCCATCTTCAAGCTGCCGGATTCGCTCCCCTTCGAAGCTGTCGTAGGGGCGGGTTGCGCGCTCACCACCGCCATTCATGGCATCGAACGCGCGCCGGTCGAGTGGGGCGATACGGTCGTCATCCAAGGCGCGGGTCCGGTCGGTTTGGCGGCTTTGGCTGTTGCGCGCGAAGCCGGCGCGGAGCGCATCGTGGTGGTGGGCGGCCCGGCGCATCGGCTGGAACTCGCGCTCGCTTTCGGAGCCCATGCAACGGTCTCGCTCGACGATTATCCCAATGCCCCCGCACGCCACCAAGCCGTTCTGAGCGAAACCGGACCGCATGGGGCAGACGTCGTAATAGAGTGCGTGGGGCATCCGGAAGCGGTCAACGAAGGGCTGGCCTTTTGCCGGGATGGCGCGCAATTTCTGGTGCTGGGCCAATACGCGAACGCGGGCGAAATTTCGTTCAACCCGCATACCGTCACGCGCAAGCAGCTTCGCATGGTGGGAAGCTGGGGCTTCGAACCCCGGCATGTGGACCGCGCACTGCGCATGCTCTGCACCCATGGCTGGGCCGAACGGTTCGCGGCGGAAATCACGCATCGTTATCCGCTTGCCGAAGCCAACCAGGCGCTCGCCACGGTGCGGGAATGGCGCGGCGGCAAGACTGTCCTGCTGCCTCAGATGTGAGATTCTTCTAAACGGGAGACCTTTTGAAACGACTTGTCTGGCTGCTATTGGTCCCACTGGCGGCCTTGGGAATTTGGTGGGGTATCGCGGCACGCAACAGCGCGCCGGAAGTTCGCTTCGTAAAGCCCCGTAGGGAAACGCTGGTCAGCAACCTGCCCACCAACGGCAAAGTGGAGCCCGTGGAGTGGGCTTCGGTGCGCGTGGACGCTCCCGGCCTGGTCACCGCGGTGCCGGTGCAGCAGGGCCAGGCCGTGCCCAAAGGTGCGCTGCTGGCGCGTTTGAGCGAACCTGGGCTAGCAGATCAGGTGGCCGCCGCGCACGCCCGCACCGCGCAAGTACAATCCGATCTGGAAGTGCTGAACAAGGGCGGCCGGTCGAGCGAGCTTACCGATATTGAGAACAGCCTGACGCGTTTGAAGTTCGATCGCGATCAGCAGGCTCGCGAGACCGGTTCGCTCAAGCGGCTCTATGAAAAACAGGCCGTCACCATGTTTGAGCTGCAATCGTCGCAAGCGCGTTTGCGGCAGCTCGAAATCGATATCGAGAATTTAGCCAAGCGCCGCGCCGCCGTAGTAAGCAAGCCCGATGTAGCTTCCGCGCAGGCCCGGTTACGCGAAGCGCAATCCACCGCGCGCGCCACGCAAGCCAAAGTCAGCCAGGGAGTGATCCGGTCGCCCTTGAGCGGCGTTGTTTATAGTTTGCCCGCGCGGCTGGGCACGTATCTGAATGCGGGTGACCTGGTGGCGAATGTGGGCCAGTTGGACCGCCTGCGCGTTCGCGTGTATGTGGATGAGCCGGAGTTGGGGCGCGTGCGCGTAGGGCAGCCCGTGAAGATCACGTGGGACGCGCAGCCAGACCGTTCCTGGAAGGGGGTGGTGGAACGCCTGGCGACGGAAATCAGCACGCTCGGTACCAGGCAGGTGGGCGAGGTGCAATGCACCATCGATAATCCCGATCATCAACTGGTGCCCGGAACCAACATCAATGCGTTTATCGAGACAAGCTCCATCGCCGGCGCCTTAACGCTGCCCAAAGAAGCGCTGCGGCGAGAGGGTGTCAATGCCGATGTCTACGTGCTGGAAGGCGGTAACACAGTGCGAAAGAAGCGGATCGGCACCGGTGCTTCCAGTGTGACGCGCACTCAAATAGCCGGCGGGCTGGCTGAAGAGGACGCCGTGGCCCTGGCAACGGACAAAGTGCTGAAAGATGGCGATAAGGTAAAGCCGGTCTTCTAAACCAGCAGCCCCGAAACCGCGGCGACGATGCCAGCGCCTCCCGCGGTCACACCCAATAGCGGAAAAAATTTCTTCTTCGAAATGAAGTACAGCGAACTCAGCACCAGCCCGATTTCAATCAGCCCTTCGCCGAAATCGTAGCGCAGCGCCTGCGCTTCCGATTTCTCCACTTTGTGCTCCAGAGCTTCTGCCTGCTCCTGCAGTTCCTTGCTTTCCTGCACGTATTTCTTCCGGTCTTTATCCATCCGGCCAAGCGCTTTTTCCGCTTCTTCGCCCTTTGGTGCCAGCAGCCCCACTAACTCTTCGCCTAACTCAATACTGTGCAGCTTGATTCTCTTCGATTGGTAATAAGACCATCTGTCGTTCGCGTCGGATTTCACCAGAACGCCCGCCGTATGCGCCCGGTGCGACGCGATGGTCACTACCGCCAGCAGCACCGCCAATATCGAAGTAAGTACACCGACCCGGATCCCGAAGGCATCTCGTTCGCCCCCCTCGTGCTCATGATGAATTTCCAGTTCAGCCATAATCAGGCGGTGGTCATTTCCAGAATTGGCGTGCCCTCGGGAAGCAGTTCGCCCTTTTCCAAGTGCCTGGCCTTGCTGGCAAATTTAGCGGCATGAGGATCGTGCGTCACCATTACAATGGTCTTGCCGAATTCCTGATTCAGCCGCTGCAGCATGGTCAGCACATCCTGGGCGCTGGCGGCATCCAGGTTACCGGTGGGCTCATCCGCCAAGATCAGCGCGGGGTCCGTCACCAGCGCGCGCGCAATAGCTACCCTTTGTTCCTGACCGCCCGATAGCTGCCGCGGAAAATGGCCCAGCCGGTCGCCCAGCCCCACAAGCTTCAACGCCGTGGCCGCATGCTCCTTGCGTTCCGCTTTCCCCAAATTCGTCAGCTTCAGCGGCAGTTCCACATTCTCCATTGCGGTCAGCACGGGAATCAAATTGAACGATTGAAAAATGAAACCGACATTCTCATTGCGCCAATGCGCGATCTGCTTATCGGACATCTTGCGCAGGTTCTGCCCTAACACCGCAATCTCGCCGCCGGTTGCGGAATCCATCGCCGCAATCAAATGCAGCAGCGTCGATTTGCCGGAACCTGAAGGACCCATCAGCGCCACGAATTCGCCCTTGCGGATCTCGATATCCACATCCTTCAGCGCGATCACGTGAAACTCATCGCGCACGAATTCTTTGCGCAGCTTACTGGTTTCGATGACTACTTCAGATTCCATAATTTATGCTCCCTTCATGTGTACACGATCGCCATTCTTCAGCGTTGCCGGCGGGGCCAGCACCAAATCCTCGCCACCGATTAAACCTTGCTCCACAACCAGGCCGTTCGCCGTCGTCCCACCTGTTTTCACGGGCCGCGCCAGCGCTTTGCCATTCAAAACAATGAATACATTATCGTTGCGTACGGCGGTTGCGGGAATCACGATTCGCGGTGCACCGCTCACCTGCGCGGCGGCCGGCTTGGCATCGTTCAGAAAGCTGACGCTCGAATTCATCTCCGGCCGAAGGTACTCATCGGGATCGTTCACCTTCACCTTCACCTGAACGGTCGCCTTCTGCCGGTTCGCCTCGGGCGAGACTTCAAAGATCGCGCCCTGATACTTACGATCCGGAAAGGCATCGGTGGTGACCTGTGCTTTCTGATCGCGATGCAGCTTGGCAAAATCGTTCTGCGCGATATCGAGCTCCACCTGCAAATCGCTCAAATCGGCCAGCGAGACCACATAGCCCTTGGCGCCACGCTCACCCACAAAGCTGGTGGTCACGAACTCGCCCTTCTCCACCGCGCGCTCCAGGATGGTGCCCGTAATGGGCGCGCGAATAATGGTATTAGCAAGCTGCGTCTCTGCATAGGCCACCGTTCCCCGCGCCTGTTCCAACTGGCCGCGAACCGCATCGATCTGCTCCTTGCGCGGCCCCAAACGGCTCAGCGCATCCGTCTTCAACAGCGAGTTCACGCGCGCCTGCTGGCCATCGAATTTGGCCTGCGCGTCGTCCAGCGCCTGCTTCGCCACCACGCCTTCCTTCGCCAATTGCCGGGTGCGGTCCAGATTTACGCGCGCGTTCGCCAGGTCGGCGCGGCTTTGTTCCAGGTTGGCGGTGGTCACCGCAATCTCTTCAGGCCGGCTACCGTTTTGCTGTTCGGCCAAGCGCGCCTGCAGGTTCGCCAAATTGCCTTTCGCCTGTTGCAGACTGGCGCGGTATTCATCGTCCTCCAGCCGCACCAATATCTGCCCTTCGCGTACATGGTCGCCCTTCTCAACGCCGATCCACTTCACCTTGCCGACCACCTTCGCGGCCACCTGAATCTTGTGGTGCGCCACAATGTAACCGGTCGCGTTCAGGATCACTTCGCCCTGCGCCGCCGCACTGCCCGGGTTAGTGGCCACAACGCGCACGGTATCCACTTCCGTTGCCGCCGTCAGCTTACTATAGGCAAAGCGGGCCACGCCCAGAAGCACAAACAGGGTCACGCCGGAAAGAATCCAGCGCGTTGCCCATTTGCTTTCTCCCTTCGCGCTCCGCGTGCGGTCGATACGTAAGCTTTTCAGTTCGGAGTCCATACTAAGTTCCTAAACGTTCAGACACTGCGCAGCGCCGCCATGATCTCTTTTTTCGCCGCCGACCGCGCGGGAAAGAAGCCGCCCACCGCGCCCAGCAGCATGGCGAACAGCACTCCATACAGCATGATCTGCGGACTCACCCGCAAGCTGAAAGATGTCTCGCTAAAGGTAGTGAAGTTGCCGATGCCGGTGGTAAAGCCGTTCAGCGGAAGCACCAGCAGGCAGCCGATGATGCCGCCCAAACCCGCCAGCAAAACGGATTCCACAAAGAAGCTGAGCAGGATGCTGCCCTGGCTGAACCCCAACACCCGCAGCGTGCCAATCTCTTTCGACCGTCGCGCGATGGCCGCATACATTGTGTTCGTCGCGGCGAAGCTGCTGCCCACGGCCATAATCACCGCAATGAACGTCCCCAGAAACTGAATGGGCGCGGCCGCGCTAGTCTGCTTTTCGTAATACGTGGTCTCCAGCATCGGGTCGGCATTCACGCGCTGATCGGCCGAAATATTTTTCACCAGCGCATCGGCCGCCACCTCATCGGTCGCGCGAAGAAGCGCCGAACTCAGAAATTCCGTTCGATCGAAATCGCTCGACACTTGGTTTAAGTCGCCCAAGATTTCGCTGTTGACCGCGCTCTGCCCACCGGACATCACGCCCACAACTTCCCAATCTCCCTTGCCGAAGCGAAGCTTGCCGCCCATGCGCGCGGCGGGGAAACGCTTTGCAATGCTCTCACCCACCACCACCTCACGCCGCCCCTCAGTGAACCACCGGCCCGTCACAAGCTTGAGCCCGCGCATCTCAATACCGATTGGGCTTACGCCGCGCAAATTTACATTGATGCCGTCAGGCGCGTCCACGCTCGCCAGGTTGATCACGCTCACTATCTCAAGTGAAGCTTGCGGCTGTCCGTTCTTATCGCGCGCGATCCCGGGCTTAAATTTCAACACCTGATAATCCTGGCGGCTAACCGCACTGGTGAGTTCGGCCGTCGAGCCTTTTCGCAGTACCATCACGTCCAACGGGTTACCGGTGGATTTCAGCGACGTGGTCAAGCCGTTCACCAGCGACAGCATGGCCAGCAGCACAGCCACGGTAAGCGCAATGCCCAAGGCAGCCATCAGCGTGGTGGTTTTCCGAACCACCAGATTTCGCCAGTTGTAGGAAAGAGGAACCGCCATAACTTAGTCCGTGCTCCGGAGCGCGTCCAGAATGGGGATGCGCGAGGCCTGAAATGCCGGAATGAAAGCCGATACCAAACCGATTGCGGCGGCAATAGCCAGACACAAGAACGCCACCGAACTGGTGAGCGTGAGATGCGCTAATTGTTCGATGAATGCCGGCATGGCGCGAATGGCTCCCGTCATCAACGAAGCCAGAACCACGCCCAGCACCCCTCCGATTAACGACACGATCACCGCTTCGCTCAGGATGATGCCCAGAATTACACCGCGCGTGAAGCCCAGCACTTTCAGAACACCAACCTCGCGCACGCGCTCTCTGACGGACATGGCGATGGTGTTCGCGCTCACCAGCAGAATGGTAAACATCACTGCCGCGCAAACCACTAACAAGAACGCTTTGATATTTCCAAGAAACGAAACGAAGCTAAGCGAAAATGCGCTTTCGCTCTCCGTTTTAGTTTGCGTGGGAGAGTTGCGAAACTCCTCATCCACGGCCTTTTCGATGCGCGGCACATCTTCCACCGAGTTCGCCAGAATCGTAAAAATTCCCGCATTGCCGCGCCGCCGCTCAGGCAGCGATTGCTCCAGGTATTCGCGATTGAAATAAAGCGTATCGCCGCCCAGCTCAGAATCGAATATGCCTCGCAAGGTAAGTTCGAGCGTACCCGGGTAAATATCTCCCTTGAGCGTAATCTTATCCCCAACCTTCAGCTTCTGCTTATTGGCAACGGAGCGCCCTACAATGCACGCCGTGCGTTCGCGTATGAACGCCGCTTTCTGGTCTTCAGGCAGTTTCATTTCAGAACGGACTGCCAGAATTCTTTCGGGGTCAGTCGCGAAGCGCGCAAATTGATGCTCGGCTTTGTCGTCGATATACTGGCCGCCGTACCAATCTTCAATCACCAGATCGCGAACGCCGGGAATGCGCTTGATCTTGTCGCGATAGGCCTGCGGCATGGGCCGCGCCAGCGAAATACTGTTGCGCGTCACCAAACGCAAAGCCTGTTCCGGAGTGGGATCGGCGAAGTAAAACGCGTGATAAATCGCCATCAGCACACCCAATAGACACAGCGAAACGCCGATACTCAGAACGGTGAGAATTGTCCGTCTGCGATTGCGCCAGACGTTTTTCAGGATCATGGGAAAATGCTTCATCGCAATCCTCCTTGGATTAGTTCATTCTAAGATAACCGCGAACGAATGCATGAAATTTGGATGCGAGAGGCGCTAAACCTCGCCCGAAAGGCTGGATTCGCCGACGAAGTGCCGGTGGGCGCGGTAGTGGTCTGCGAGGGGGAAATTATCGGCGCCGGCTGGAACGCGCCCGTCAGCCTGGCCGACCCCACGGCACACGCGGAAATTCAGGCACTCCGCGCCGCCGCCGCTTCTCAAAGCAACTACCGCCTGGCCGATTCTGACCTTTACTGCACGCTTGAGCCCTGCCCCATGTGCGCCGGCGCGCTGGTGGCCGCGCGCGTCCGCCGCCTCATCTTCGGCACGCGCGATTTGAAAGCCGGCGGCGTGAGAAGCAAATTTCAAATTGCCGATTCGCCCCTGCTCAATCACCGCGTTGAAGTGATTGAGGGTGTGCTGGGCGCCGAATGCGCTGAGCTGCTACGCGAATTTTTCGCCGCCCGCCGGTAACGCGCGTTATTTGCTCAGCCGCCTGAAATATTCCGCCACCGCATTGCCATAGCCCGGCGGCACGGCCTGCGGCGTGGTGGCGTGCGGATTCGAAGCCGATTCCGTCTTGCGCCGCAGCATGAGCTCAATCTGCTGCGCGTCGCCCAAAATCTGCGCAATCATTTGCCGCAGCAACTCCGGATTATTCTGGTTGGCGCGCGGATTCAGGCCTCGCAACTCATTGCCCAGCGTCTGCAGCTGTTTCGAAACCTCAGGGTTGTCGCGCGCCGCTTGTTGCAGCCGCCCAAAATCGCGCATGGCTTCGTTATAGTTATCGCCGATGGTGGGCCCACCGCCGCCGCGCTGGCCCGATGCAGATTCGCCCTGCGTCCGCTGCCCCTGCCCGCCCTGCTGCTGCCCAGGTTGTTGGCCCGGCTGTTGACCGGGTTGTGAACCGTTCTGCCCCGGTTGACCCTGCTGGCCTTGCTGACCCCGTTCGCCTTCACCAGGCTGCTGGCCGGACCCTTGGCTCTGCCGCGATTTGCCCTGCTCCAACGCCTGCGCCATCTGCTCAATCTGCTGCCGCAGCTTTTCCGCCTGAGCCACACCTTGCGATTCGCCCGCCCCCGGCTTGCCGTCCTTGCCCTTGCCCACGGCCGCTTGGGCCTTCCGCAGATCGTCCGCAACCTGCCCCAGTGCCTGTGTCACAGGCGCTTCGCGCATCACCGCATAGCTGCCCATGCCGCGTTTCAAGGCTTCCGCCGTCCACTTCATACGGCTTTGCACTTCATCCTGCTGCATGCGCCCCAGGCCTTCGCGAAGCTTGCCGCTGGCTTCGGGCTGCGTCTGCGCCATATCTCGCGCCGCACGCTGCATTTGCTGCTCCAGGCGATTCAGGTCGTCGATCATGCCCTGTTTCTCCTGCGACATTTGCGCGCCAAGCTGTTGCTTCCCTGGTTCGCTACCCTGCCCGCCGCCAAAGTTTTTCCGCAGCCGGTCTGAGAACCCTTCCTGCTGTTTCGCCAGCCGTTCGGCCTCATGCACCAGATTGCTCATCTGGTCGCCCGATTGTTGCTGCCGCATGGCGCTGAGCATATCCTGCGCCTCACGCAACCGTTCAGCGGCGCGTCTGGCATCCGCCTGCGCTTTGCTCTGCTCGGGTTGCGACCCAGGTTTCGCACCTTCGCTCTGCTGTTGCTGCTGAGCGCGCGATTGCGCCGATGCCGAACTGCTCATGTCGCGCGTAGCTTCCGTCAAACGCCCCAGCGCCTGTTCCAGTTGCCGCTGCTGCGCTCCGCTCATCGGGTTAGAACGCTGCATGCCCTGCCGCGAACCTTGCGCTTGCGCCTGAGACTGCTTGCCACCCTGTTGGCCAGATTGTTGACCGGACTGTTGACCTTGCTGCCCTTGTTGACCTTGCTGTCCCTGTTGGCCCGATTGCTGACCTTGTTGCCCCTGCTGACCCTGCTCGCCCTGCTGACCTTGCTGCTGTTCTGCGCCCTTTTCCCCGCGCGACAACTGTTCCATTTCGCGCTTCAACTGTTCGGCTTCGCGACGCAGCATCTCCTGCTGCCACCTCTGCTGCGCGGTCTGCGCTTTGCCTTGCTGCTGGGCCAACTCCTGCTGGCGCCGCGCCAGTTCTTTCAACCGCGCCAACGCATCGTCCACAGCCTTCTGCTGCTTCTCCGCGGGCGATTGCTGGCCATTCTCATACTGGTTCTTTTCGGTATCCAGTTCCAGGTCGAACATGTTTTCCAGATCGCGGCTGGCTCCTCCGCCCCCGCCGCCACCGGCACCCTGTTTGCCGAACGCCACTTGAATTTGCCGGAACGTTGCCTCCGCGCGCAACAGGTACTGCAAGGCCTTCTGCTCAGGCGGCAGGGCGGTCTTGAACTGCTGTATCCTCAACTGCTCCGAAGCCGGACCCATCGCCTCAACGGCCTTCTCCATGTCTTCGGTGAAGCTCTTAAACGCCGGGTTGTTTTCAGAAAGCTGCCGCGCCTTCATGCGCGCCGCCAGCGATTTCGCCTGATCGCGCAGCTTCCCTTGCACATCCGCCAGGTACTTGGCGTTATCTGCAGTCGGCGTTTTCTCCTTGCCCTTCAACTGATTCCAAGTAGCTGCAATCACTTCCTTCTGCCGCTCTGAAATCTTCTGCTCTTCTTCGCCCTGGCCGCCCCCACCGCCGCCGCCAGCCTGCAATTGCGAATATTCTCTTTCGAACGGCTGCGCTTCAATAAAGTAGATATCCGAACGAGCTGTAGTCCGCGCATCGCGGGCGCTGGCATAGACGCTTACCACGTCGCCCGGCACCAGCTTGTAATCCTCTAAGAACAGGGTGGTACTACCGTCCGCTTCTTTACGGCCCTTGCCGCTGAGCACGGAGACAGTCTTCTCATCGCCGCCATTCACCGAATAGTGAAGCTCCAAAGCCTGTAGCCCGAAATCGTCCTTGCCCTGAATGTTGACCGACACTTCCTCGATCGGGCTCACCTTGGCATCTTTACCCGGCTGCAGAATCGTCACCGTAGGCGGCGAATCCCGGCGCGCTTCAATAAAGTAGTTTTCCGTCAGACGTACCTGTTCCCCACCATCCGGCGTCGCCACGTGATACATGTCGTCTTTCTGAATCGGCACACGCCCAGTCAGCCGTCCATTCGCGCCGGCGGTCAGTTCAATCTTGGCGCCGCTATCCAGCATCAGGCTTGCCTGCGCCAGCGGCTTATCGGCATCGATCTCCACTTCCGCTTCGGTACCTTCCACCGCGCGCAGGTCTCCACCGGGGTTCTCCACTTCGTTTTTCAAGCCCAGGAACGATGGGTAGTGATACGTCACCTTAATGTTCTTCACGGCCGGCAAATCCACCACCGTGAACTTATAGCTGTTCGATTTCACGCCGCCCGCTTCCACGTAATACTCCACATCTTCAGGAACGCCCGCGAACAGAAATTCGAAATCGGCGGAGTGCGATTTCGCCAGCATGGGCGCCTCTTCCCACTTCGGCGAACTGGCGTATTTGGCAAACACGCTCACCTTCGAAGCCGTGAAGCCATTCAGCGTCGCCGTAACGGATTGATCGCTACGCCGGCGAATGCGGTGTGTCCCCGGCTCCACGCGAATGCTGTAAACAGGCTTGCGGTCCGCGCGCGGAACACCGCCCCAAAGCAACGCCGTCCCATACCCCAGAAAGCCAGGCCCGGAAATTCCCAGCCACAGCAATACGGTAACGGCCACCGCCGCAACGGAACCGAAGCTCACAATCCAGGCGCGCGGCACCAGCGGCTCAGCTTCGCGCTTCGCAGCCACGCTCAGCGCATCGGCGGCCAGCAGCGGCAGAAATGGATCGCTCGCGTTGGCCTTTTCTTTCTCCGTAAACGTGAGCAGCCGCTGATTGAATTCCGGGTAGCGCGCCTCTGCCTTGTTCGCCGCGCGTTTCCGATTCAAGCGCAGCAAGGGCACAATCAAACCCGCGCACAAAGCCGCCGCCACCGCAAAGAAAAGCAGCACGCGCGACCAGAACACGCTAAGCGCGGAAAATGAAAACTGATTCGCGGCCAGCACCAGCAGAACCGTAACTGCCAAGGCGGCCGTGCAAAGAATCGCAGCGCCGCGCGTGAGCGACAGAATGCGAAGGCTCCGTTCCAACTTCCGTAAGTAAGAATCCAATTGAAGCAGCGGGTTCATGAGGCCTCTTTCTCTTGGGACAGGTGCCGATTGCCAACGAGGGATTCGGCGATAGCTAATAATAACGCCACCAGCAGCACATACCACCAAAGGTCGATCCGTGCAGGTTCGCTTGCATCGGGCAAGCCCGATTTCGCGGCAGCGGCCTTCGCGCCCGCCGCGCCCGTATTCCGCCATAGATCCAGCGTCTCCGCGGGCATCGGCTCCAGGTTCGATTCTTTGCGATCGGGATTCACCGCAGCCAGTTCCCGCGTGCCGTTCGGGCGCCGCACATCGTAAAAGCCTTCCTGCGCCAACGTGAGCCCCTGCGCCTTCGACGCCTCCGAAAGTGAGAGCGCGCGCTGACCGTTCGGCGCGATCACTTCCACGCCGCCCCTGGCCTGTGCCGCGTTCGCCTGTGTGGCGCGCAAATCCAGATAAGCGCCGGCAGTATAAGTGGAGGAGCGCTCATCGATGCCGCCCAGGTAATGCGTGGTCTGTTCCACGAAGGGCACGAAGATCGCGTTCAGCGGCAGATCGTTCGCAATGTTATCGAGCGGCGAAGTGAATACCAGCACGCGTCCGTCGCCCGACAAGCGCTCCAGCAGAAGCGGCGAACCGGAGGAGAGCTTCGCAATCACGCGCGCCGTCCCCGGCTCCACCGGCACGGTCTGGTAAAACTTGATGGCATTCCACTGCGCGGTTCGCTTCAACGCGGAGTGCGTGTTGTCGAATGACGTCACCGTTTGGAACCGGCCGCCTTCCGGCGTTTCGAAGCGCGCGCTCGAAAGCGGCAGGTCCGTCAGCGCGACCGTGCCATGCCCGCCAGATTGCCGCCCCAGCAGTTCCAACACGGAACCCCCACCGCGCACATAGTCTCGCAGCGTGCTCTCAAAACCCCGCGAAAGCGGCGGAATATCTGACAGCACGATAAACGCATATTTCGAGGGCGTCAGGTTCGCAGCCTGCTCCGGAGTGGCCGCAGTCAACGTGAAAGCAGGCTCGGCGGAACTCTCAAGCGCGGTGCGGAAATATAAAAAAGCGCGTGTATCGCGCGCGTCATGCACCCACAAGGCCGGGCGCGGATCGGAACGTTCCGTCGAAAAATAAAAGTGATCGTCGTTCTTGAATTTGTCCGCGCCATCGATCCGCACTTCACCGCGCGTCAATCCATAGGGGGCTTCAAAGTTCGCAAACTCCACCGCCACGCGCCCATTCGCCGGCACATCGGCTTCGCGATACCCGGCCGATTTTCCATTCAAATACAGCGTGACATTCACGCGCTTGGCCGGCGTGTTGTACCCCGCGATGGTGGCCTGGATGCGCGAACGCTTCGGATCGTAAATATGCCGCGGCGCAATTACTCCGTCCACCGCGAAATTCATCTCGCCCGCCGTCACAACTGCGTGCGGCGTGAGCTGAATATTGGGCGCCAGTTCCAGATCTGAAAAGCTGGCCGGCATCGACGTCTTCTGCATATCGCTGAAGAGGTGCACTTCAAGCGGCCCGCGCACCGGCTGCGCCAACACGCGTAGCTGCCGCGTCAAATCGGCGAAGGAGCTTGCGGCATCCGTAGGCTCCGCCGCTTCGATAGCCGTACGGGCCTTGCCGCGGTCCTGCGTCATCTCAGTTAACACGCTGGTCTGCGCCGCGAACGTCATCACCTGCACACGGTCGGAACCGCGCATGGTCTCAAGCAATTTACGCGCTTCTGTTTTCGCGGTGGCGAATCGCGTACCCTCACGCATGCTGAAGCTGTTATCGAGCGCCATGATCACCGACCGGTTCCCCGCCGCGCTCGCCACTGCGGTAGAACGCAAATATGGCTTCGCAAACGCCAGCACCAGCAGCGCCAGCAGCAGCATGCGCAACGCGAACAGCAGCAGATACTGCAGACGCCGGTGCTTCACTGAGCTTTGCGTCCGCTTCTCAAAAAACATCAGCGAACTAAACGGCAGCGGCGTGGTCTTATGCCGCTTCAGCAGATGAATATAAACCGGCAGCCCAAGCGCCACCAGTGCCGCGAAAAATGCTGGAGTCAGAAACGCCATCTAATCGCGACGCTGCCTCAAGGAAAGATACTCGCGCAGCCCTTCATCCAGCGGCCGCGAAGTGTTCATCAGAAAATAATCCAGGCCCGAAGCCTGCGCGGCGCGCTTCAACTCAGCCAGATGACCTTTCATCTTTTTGCGATATTCATTCCTGCTATATTCCGGCGTCACTTCCATGGACGACTTCGTTTCCATATCGATCAGCAAAGTGGAATCGCGAAACGTGGGCTCAATTTCCTGCTGATCCAGAATGTGAAACAGAATCACTTCATTGCCATGAAAGCGCAGCGGCTCAACAGCCTTGATAATCGCTGCCGGCTGTTCGTAAAAATCGGAAATCACAGCAACGATGCCGCGCCGCCGCAAGTATTGTTGGAAGTGCAGAAACGGCTTTGAAAAATCGGTATGGGTGCCCACGGCGGAATGCTCCACCGCATGCAGCAATCGCGCAAGCTGCCCCTGGCGGGTGGATGGCGCAATGTAATTCGTCACGTCATCGTCAAACACAATCAGTCCCGTGGCATCGCGCTGCAGATTGCCCATGTACGCCAGCGACGCGGCCAGGAACCGCGCGTAATCCAGCTTCGGCATCGGCGTGTTGCCGAACCCCATGCTGGCGCTGGTATCGAGCAAGATCAGCAACTGCGAATTCGTCTCGCCACGATAGCGCTTCAGAAACGCCTTCTCCGTGCGCGCGAAAACGTTCCAATCCACATGACGCAGATCGTCACCGGGCGTATAGGCGCGATACTCGGCGAATTCCTGGCTGAATCCAAAGTCCGGCGAACGATGCAAGCCCGCCACGAAGCCATCCACCACGGTCTTCGCCACAAGGTCCAGCGAAGAAATGGTGGAGAGCGTCTTAGGATCGAGAAATCGCTGCATGCTTCATTCTTTCGGTGGAACTTTCAAATTCAACACCTGCTGCAGCACATCGTCCGGCCGTTGCTTATCGCTCTCCGCATGGAAATTCAGCAGCACGCGATGCCGCAGCACCGGTATATACAGCGCGCGCACATCTTCATAACTCACGTGATAGCGTCCCTTCATCAACGCGCGGCATTTCGCGGAGAGGACCAGAAACTGCGCCGCGCGCACACTACCGCCATAGTTGATGTACTTCTTCACCACATCGGGCGCCGCCACGTCGCGAGCGCGTGTGGCACGCACCAACTCGATCGCATAACGCGCCACCGATTCGCCGATCGGCACCATGCGCACCAACTGCTGAAAATCTAAAATCTCTTCCGCCGTGGTCACCGGGTCAGCAGCGGCTACATGCGTAGTGGTAGTTAGATCCACAACTTTCAATTCCTGCTCAGCTGACAAATAATCCAGCAACACATTGAACAGGAACCGGTCCAACTGCGCTTCGGGCAGCGGATACGTGCCTTCCAGTTCAATCGGGTTCTGAGTGGCCAAAACGAAGAACGGGCTCGGCAATTTATAGTTGGTGCCGCGCACCGTGCAGGCCCTTTCCTGCATCGCCTCCAGCAGCGCCGATTGTGTCTTGGGCGGCGTACGATTAATTTCGTCGGCCAGCAGCACGTTCGCAAAAATCGGCCCTTCGATGAACGTCCAGGTGCGTCTCCCGTTCGTGGGATCTTCCTCAATGATGTCGGTGCCGGTAATGTCCGAAGGCATCAGATCGGGCGTGAACTGAATGCGCTTGAAGATCAGCCCCAGCGTCTGCGCCATGGTGCGCACCAGCAATGTTTTCGCTGTTCCCGGCAGCCCCGTAATCAGACAATGACCGCCCACGAACAACGAAATCATCACCTGTTCCAACACTTCTTCCTGGCCGATGATGACGCGGCGCACCTGCTCCGTGATCTTTGCTTCTACTTCGCGAAAGCGCGCGACACGCGCCTGTAGAACGTCTGGTGTGGGTGTCATGAATGAGTTTAGTCGGATGCGCCGGCGCTCAATTGCAGTAGTAGTTTTTGCGCCGGCTTAAAGTTAGGTGCGGCTTCGAGTGCAGTCTCCACTTCTTCACGCGCCTTGGCGTTCTGCTTCGCGGCATGGTAGGCGCGAGCCAGATCGTAATGCGCTCCCGCCTGGTCCAGCGGCTTCGTCGCCACCACCGCGGCGAACTCGCGAATCGCGCCGGATGCGTTGCTTTGCCCAAGCAGCAGCGCGCCCAGGCGCTTATGCAAATCGGCATCCTGCGGCGCGATGAAATTCAATCGCTCCAAAGCCGCGGCAGCATCTTTGGGCCGGTTCGCCGCCTCCAGCATCGTCGCCAGGCGCTTGATGGTATCGGGGTCGCGCCCGCCCTCGCGCGAATATTTTTCCAGCTGCGTCAAAGCCGCCGCGGGATCGTTCTTTGCCGTGTAAGCATCGGCCAGCGCGACATACACATTTCCCGTCTCCACAAAGTCCGGATATAGATCGCGAATCTTCATGCCGATGCGAATCACGTCGTCATGCTTCTTCGCGTTAGCCGCATCGCGCAGCGCCTTGAACTGATCGCGCCACTCCGCATAATGCTCCACGGCGCCTTTGGTATGCTCATCCAGCCACGCCAAAAATCGCCGATCGAACTCCGCCGGCGCAATACCCAATTGCTTCTGAATCACAACATCGGTAGGCGCGCTCTCCGCGAACGCATGAATCATTTCAAGCAATTTATGTTCGCCGTATTTCTCTGAGATGTAATCGCAAATCTTGCCGGCTTGAAAATACGACACAATCACCTGCGCCGGATACGAAGGATGAATGAAGCCGCGATCGATCTCCGCCACCGGCAGCAGCTTCTTCGTCTTGATCGCCTGGATCACCTCGGGCGTCATGCGGTCCCCCCAATCGGGCGCGGCCGCCGTCTCCTCATGCACCGCGACCCCTTCCGTGAACCAGCGCGGCACGCGAAACTTCGTCGCGGTCAGCACGTACACGTGGCTCATTTCATGCCAGAGCGTGGACGCCCAATGGAATTCGCCCGGCTTGCGCCCGCTGGGGCTGTCCATCGCCACAACGCCGCCGAACGTCACGCCTAACGCGCCCAGGCCCGGCATCCCCATGGTGCGCACGGCGAAATCTTCGTGATCCGGATACACTTCCACCTGCACCGGAAACGAAAGGTGCATCTGATACTTCTTGTCATAAGTGGCCATGGACCGCTTCATCTCCGCCTCGAAATACGGATGCAAAACATCTGCCTCCTTTTTCTGCAGACGAAGAATGGTGGTGGGCGTCTCAAAGGTTTTGAAATTTTTGTAGCTGTCCATCAGGCGCAGCGAATTCACCGTGGCATTGTCTTTCCAGCCATGATTGAACGCCGTCTCGAGCGCCTTCCGCGCATCGGCCTCCCGCCCCATGCGCATCAGATTGATGCCCAAATTGGAATACGCGGAATCCAGATTCGGGTCCGCTGCAACAGCCCTCTTGTAGTATTCGATCCCTTCGTCATACCGGCGATTTAACACCAGAAAGTGCGCGATAGTTTCATATGCGCGCCCATAATGCGGGTCTTCGGCCTCAATCTTCACTTCCCAAACTTTCGGTGAACGGTCAGCCAGTAACTCCACCGCCGCCTTCAATGCCAGCGCGTCCTTCGCACGCGGCGAAAGTTGCAGCGCAGCATCCGCCTCCGCCGTCGCACCCTTCGGATCGCTATCTTCCAACTTCAAACGCGCCATGAATTCGCGCGCTTCCACAAGCTTCGGGTCCGCTTCCAGCGCCTTCTGCGCCAGCCCCAGCGCCTTGCCCTCGAATGTCTCGTTCGCTACCAGCGCCATGCCCAGCAGCGCGGGCGCGTAATCCGGCTTGATCTGCAAAGCCTCCGTAAACAGCTGTCCCGCATCCGCCCGGTTATAGCGCTCCAGAAAGAAACGGCCCCACTTCACACGCAGTTCCGCGTCTTTCGGCGACGCCGCTACAGCTTCCTTAAAAGCCTGGTTCGCGCCCTTGTAATCGTGAGCGCGCCACAACTCCTCGGCGCGTTTCAGGGTCTGCGCCTGTGCCGCGAGTCCCAAACACAACATCAGCCCGATGCATCTCACTTGTCCAGTTCCTCCTGCACCTTCGCCAGTTCCAGCAACAGCTTCGAAAGTTGCGTGCGATACATCTCCGGCGCCAAGAGCGGCTTCTGATACTTCAGCTGATCGATCTGAGCTTCCACCTGATCGCGCTTCGCCTGCAAGGCCCGCTTTGCCGGGTCCGCCGAAAGGCTTTCCGCATTCAACTTCACCACCGGAAAGTTCATGGCAAGTTGGCCCGCCGCGCCACCCTTCACCGAATCTTCAATCACGGCATGTTCCGTGGAAAGGCGCTTCTGGTCCTCGTAAAAGCTCTTCGTCTTGCGCTCGGCGAAACGGAAAGCCTCCATCGCGGAGATCGCTCCGTTCTTATCGATATCGGCGGAAGGGTCGTTTAACGCCTCCACCCAATAGCGCGCGAACACAGTGGCATTTTTTTCTGAGCCGGTCTTCGTCGCGCTGATCAGTATGCGATTCGCGTGACGCAGCGCCTCATTGCCGCCTCCGCTGGCGCTGCTGGTGTTGATCACAAGCTGCCGCCCCGCGGGAACCTTCTCCATCAACCCGGCCAGTTCGGCGGCGCTCAAATCCGGCCCCGGCAAGTTGAACTTGTACCCATTTTCAAATGTACCGTGACCGATCAGCAGCACCACCAGCGCATCCTGCTGCTTCGCCGCCAGAGCAATCCGCCCGAACGCCGCGCGAATGTTTTCGCGAGTGGCAGCCGCGCCCTTCAAGGTCTCAACCGATGCCTCCGGTGCATGCGCCTTCAGCGTCTTCTCCGTCTCCGCGGCCAGCATGGCGAAGCGCTGCTCGTAATCCGGCTCACCGCCAAGACCGGCCACGGTCAGGTAAAAGGTGTTCGCTTGCGCGGCCACTGTAATCGCTAGTAATGCGAAAGCGAACCGCACTTATACCACGCTCCATTTGCGCCGCAGCAGCCACTCCGTCGCGCGCAAACTGAGCGCCAGCAAAAATACAATCGGCATGTCCCAAAGGTCCAGCGTCTGGCTGGTGGTGATGCCGGCGTCTGAAAAATCGATCTGGCCGATAATCTTCCGCGCATCGCCAGCTGTGTAATATTGCCCGCCCGTCTGCTCAGAAAGCTTCTTCAACAGCTCTTTATTCTGCGTGGTGCGAAACGTCTCCGCGGTGCCGTCTTCGCGCCGGAACATGGCCACATCGCTGCCCGCCGTGCCGCCCGAAATTTCAGCCAGATAACTGCCGGGCTTCTCGGCCGTATACTCGGCCGCGTACACGCCCTCTTCCAAAGCCACCGGCGTTAGCGTCACCATGTCCGATAAGTTCTCCGGCCCCACAATGTGCGCCTCCACTTTGGCGTTCGCCACCGGCTGGTACGTTTTATCCCGCACTTCCACCCGCAGCCGCACTTTCGTTTCGTCGCTCAACACCTGACGTGGAGTCGACGCAAGCACCGTGCCCGGCGTTTCCGTCACCAGCCAGCGCAACAGTTGCCGCCAGAAAATTTCGTGCGTCATATCGGCCACCGGCTGCGACATCTGCCATCTCCATGTGCCCGCGCTTGCCAGCACCGCGGTGCGCCCGCGTCCAAAATTTTCCGTCACCAAAAGCGGCGCGCGATGGTTGCCGCCGGCAAGCGTTTCCATCAACGTCACCGCACCGGGCTTCGCTTCGCCCAGCGCCTGATAGTTCGCCATCTGCGGCATCTTTTTCCAACGCTCGGCGTTCCGCTCACGGCCTTCTTCCAACCGGCAGATCACGCTCTCCCGCCCCGCGCGCGTTAAATCCGCCGAAACATAATCGCGATGAAATGTTTGTGGCGATTGCGTCAGATGCACCGGCAGAATTTCAGCTAGCGCGCTCTTCGCATAGCCACCTTCATTGAACGCAAAACGCCCCGCAAGAAATAGCACGCCGCCGCCTCGACGATCGGCGAATTGCCGAATCGAATCCTGCTGCACCGGTGTGAAGTAATTCGCCTCCACGCTCCCCACAATCAACCCGTCGTAAGCGAACAGATCCTCGACTCGCGAAGGAAACCCACTCTCCAGCTCAGTCGGGCCCGAAACACCCTGGCGATAAATCTTGTTAGGCGTGGTGCGCAGCATACTCACAATTTCCAGGCTGCCGTCATCCTCAACTGCGCGTCGCAGAAACTTATATTCCCAACGCGGCTCGCCCTCTATATAAAGGATGCGCGCCTTGCGTGCCGAAACATTCACCAGCCGCGTCAGCGTGTTGTTGGCGGTGTTCTCTTCTCCGCCCACCGGGTCCACTGTAATCTGCACGGCGCGCGGGCCCGCCGCTCCCGCGTTGAACACCACGCTCTCCGTCTGCGAAACTCCATCCGCTCCCAGCGTCACCTCTTGCGACGACACCACCTTGCCCGCGTCCTTCACCGAAACATGCGTCTTGCGCCCCGCAAACCCGAACTGGCGAAATGTCACCTGCGCGCTCAAGCGCGATTGTTGCAGCGCGCGTGTCGGCAGCGATACTTCTTCCATCTCGACATCGCTGACAGGCGTCTCGCGCCCGAAGCCAACCGTATACACCGGCACGCGAGCCTGACGCACTCGCGCAATGGTATCCGCATCCACGCCGCCGGCGTTATCGGAGCCATCGGTCATCAGAATCACCGCGCCTACGGGCAGGTTCGAAGCTTCACTCGCCACTTGGCTCAGCGTGTCGGCAATATGCGTAGCAGGCGAATCGGGCTGTAAGGCCGAAGGCTCAGCCACGCGTTCCAACTGCTTGCCGAAAGAATAAGCCCGCACCTGGAAGCGGCTGGATAGCGGCGCGGCCAATGTATCGCGCCACAACTTCTGCGCCTGCCCTAGCCTGCTCACGCTACCCTGGTCGGTCAACGCCATGGAGCGCGAACGATCGAACAGCACCGTCACCACATTCTGTTGCGGGCGCAGCGTGGCCACGCTCAACGCCGGGTGCCACAACAGCAATAGTAACAACGCCACCAGCGCGGTTTGCAAAAGCCAGATGGCAATGGGCCGCAAGCCCGCCAGAAAGCCGCGATTGCTGCGAATGTGCCAGTAAAGCAAAGCTGCCGCAAGCCCCACCGCCAGGGCGAGAAGCCACACTGGCCAGGGTGTCAATAGAACAATGTGACCCTTGGCGAAAGCAGTTGACGGATATTTAAACAGCCATTCAAACATGCCCGGATTGAGCCCGTGGCCTCAGTGTACCAGCACGTCCTGGCCGCCAAAGTACGCTGCCAGCTCGCCCGCCGCAAACGGAATAATCGCGGCTTCCTTCGCGTTGTCCACGGTAAAGATCACGGCCACGTAGTGCGCGCCGCCCGGCAGTTCTACATAGGTGGCATCGTGCCGCGTGGTGGATGTCCAACCCGCTTTGGCCCAATAGCCCGCGCCCGCCGGCATGGCCGACCCGGAAAAACCGTGTGCCTGATCGTCGGGGTCTTTGGCAGGCGCGGCGTAATCGCGATGCAGCAACGCCATCATCTGTTCGCAGCGCGCGGCCGTTACTGCCTTCTTCGTCGCAATCGCAAGCATCAGCTTCGCCGTCGCATCCGTCGTCAGCCGATTGTTATTTTCGAACTGAGGCCCGCGTCCCTGCCGCTCTCTTCCATAAGGACCCTCCGCGAACGTCTTCTGATTCACGTTGATGCCTTCATAACCCAGGCCCGCGAAATAGCCGTTCATCCAGTTGCGCTTCTCCAGCCACGCCGCCAGTTCCGCCGCTGGCAATTCCGGCCCACCCGTCGTCCCGGTGAGCGAATCCACAATCAAGCCTGTCGCGTCATTGGTCGAATCCACAATCATGTCCCGTAAGGCGCGCCGCAGCTCCGGCGTGTCCGCCAGCTTGCCCGCCTCTAGCTGCTGATGCGCCGCCACCAGATAGAACAGCTTCACCACGCTGGCCGGATAGAGGGGAACGTTTCCCCGGTAAGCCGCTTGCTCCCCGGTGCGCAGATCGATCGCAGTGATGGCCAGCTTGTCTTCCGCCAGCCCTTTCGCCTGAAACTTCTTCACCGTCTCCGCCGCAATTCGCTGGACCGCAACATCGAGTGTCTCCGCTGTCAGCGTGGCTGCCGCGCAGCACAACAGAATTAGACGCATTGGTAGATTCTAGTCCGATTGCCGCCGGCTCTTCCAGAACAGAATCGCAAACGCTGCCCAAGCCGCCATGCTGAGCGCGAACGACCAAACCACAATCGCGGGCCGGAACATGAATTCCACGCGATGTTTTCCCGCAGGAACGGCTATGCCACGGAATGCGACATTCGTGTAATAGATCGGCGTTTCGCGCCCATCGATCGTGGCGCGCCAGCCAGGGTAATTGGATTCCGAAGAGGCCAGGAAAGCGGGCGTACGCGAATCGGTATCTAGTGAAACAGCATTGCGCCGGTACTCACGAAGCGCTACCGAATCGCCTGCACCATCTGCATTCGCGACGCTCGCCAATGCGAAGTTCTCCACGATCGCGGTTGCCTTCGGCTGCCATGTCTTACGCTTCAGAAGCTGCGCCGCGTGCGCCATATCCCGCGCCGGTTCCGTGTTGTGCACCAGATAAAAGCGCGGCAAGGCGGCGTGCGTGGAATAGAGGAATCCACCAGGAATGGCCGCCGCATCCGTATATGAAGAGCTGTTCAGCTGCTTTTCGCTCAGGCGTGTGCGCGTCAGAATGCAGCACACGTTCATTGCCTCCATCACCTGCGTGCGAATCGTATTCGCCTGATAGTAGTAGCCCCAGCGGTAACCCGAAGTCAACGCGAGGCGCACCTGAATCATGCGGATGGGCGCCATCGGGTCGGCGCCGCCCGCCGTGGGAATTTCGGTCAGCGGCGCGCTGCCCACCCAATCGAGCGAATCGTTGATGGTATCGATCCGCGAACTAGGCCAGGTCTGCCGCGCGAAGCTTCGCACCGCGCGCAGCAGAGGCGCGCTGCCGGCGAACGTTCGTTCCGTGACGCCACGGTCTAAAGCCACGGTCGTCGAATTGAACGGCCGGTTGGAGCCGAACCATGTCAGGTCGGTGATGGTAATGCCAACTAACACCAGTTGGGGAATGCGCCGCTTCACCAAAGATGCCCACCCGCACGCGCCCACCACGCAGAGCGTGAGCGAAAATGGCCCCATCCATTCCGGCGGATAAATTGCGCCCAACACCAGCGGTGGCATCACCGCTCCGTATAGCATTCCGAAGGGAGTCGATTCACCCAGCATGAACAGCAGCGAAGCGGCCAGCATCGCGCCCAGTGCCCAAGGAAATCGCGCTTGACGTTTCACCAGAAATACCGCCGCGCCCAGCATGATTGCTGTTCCGCAATATAGATAAGTCAGCGTGATATCCAGCTTTTCGTGATAGAAGCCGCGATCCAGAATCCGGTAGCTATTCGGCCACACCAGCGATTGCAAACTCTTCAGCGGAAGTCCTCCGCCATTTCCAATCCAATCCGCGCGGTAGCGGCTCACGCTATTGAGCGTCATCTCCGCGGAGGGCAGCAGCAAAACCGCGCACAACAACAGCGTGCCCGCGCAACACGCTGCAAACTGACCCAGCAATTTTGCATTTGCGCGCCCTGTCACCACCAACAGCAGCGCCCACACGGCGCTTGCAAGAAACGCGATCGCGGTCACCGGCGTGAAGCCTGCAAGGATCGTCATCGAAAGCGCGAAGCTTAACAGCAGGCCAAGGCGAAGCGTAAAATTCCGGGCGCCGCGAACCAGCAAAAGCCAGATTAACGGCAGCCACGCCATGCCCTCCACCGCGCCCACGTGTTCCACCTGCGAAGCGAAAAAGCCGCCCAGCTGAAACGCGCTCGCACCCAATGTAGCCATGATGCGATTCAGCCCGAATTCGCGCAACAGCAAGTAACAAAAGCTGCCGGCCAGCAGCACATGCGCAATTACATCCAGTTCCAGGCAGTACAGCATTCGCCCTGAAGTTACTCCGCCAAGCAGCATGGTTACAACGCGCGGAGGGTAATAGATGGCCGTCTGTACGTTTGCCGCGAAGGGGTACCCACAGTAATCGAAAGGGTTCCAGAACGGTAACTCGCCGTCTCGCAGCGACTTACTAAAAAACAAAGCCAACGGAAGATGATACTGGCGAATGTCCCACGGGATAATCGTTCTACCCAGAATAATGTTCCGGTGGAAGAACATCATTTCCAGAAGCAGAGTAAGATACGGCGCGAACCTAAGTAGCCGATGTTTCATCGTTTACGGCTTCTATCATTACTGACGACCCCTTTCCAAATGCCGCTTCCGCGATGGCAAAAGGAATAGCAGCAATCGTTAGTGCCAGGTACGCCACGCTTTTCACAACGCGCGCCAAGCGAGTTTCAGGTACGGATCGCAATCGCCGCGCCATGGGGTCCAGCTTCGGAGCGAGGCTCGTTGCGAAGCCGGCCGGATTGTCACGCAAGTTGAAGTGTTTAATTCGTTCCACACGAAAGCCGCAACGTTCCAGAAGCCGCACCAGATCGCGAGTCCTATAATTCACCAGATGCCGCGGCACATCCATTCCGTTCCATCTTTTCCCGAACAATCGAAACTGCCAGCTATCGGCATTCGGCACCTGCACCACAAGACGCCCCCGGGGCCTCAAAAGCCGGCGCGCGGCCATCAGGTGCAGGACGGGATCGTTCAAATGTTCCACAACATGAAACATGGTCACCACCGAACACGACCCAGGCCGCAACGGCGAGTGTTGCAAAGTGCCGCTGAGCGCCACGACGCGATGCACCGAATGCGCGCTGGCAGCGGCCTGAGCCGATATATCCATGCCCGCGCCCCGCACGCCACGCTTCTGCAGCATGCCCAATAGCAGGCCGCCGCCGCATCCCACATCAAGCAGCAAGCCATCCCCACCGGCCCCGCGGTAAGCCGCCAAAACGAACCCAATATGATCCCGCAGCACCAGACGCCGGTAGGTTTCTTCCAGGCGCGAAAACCCATCGGGCACGAACCAATAGCTGGCCGGATAATACAAATGCAGCCGGTCGTCCGGAATCGGCGGAGCAAGCCGCATCAAGCCGCACTCACCGCAGCGTACTACCGTGAACCGGTCCTGCGTAGTTCGGTATAACTCGTCCGAGGCTTCAAACAAAGGCTGGTGGCGCATTTCGCCGCATGCGGGACAAGTCAACTTTTAATGATACAAAGCTTATACAACCAATTCCGCCGCGACCGCATTGCGCAGAGCGTCAGCCAGAAACTCCATCTCCTCTTCCGCGCCCACCGTGATGCGCACACACTTCGGCAAGCCCCATGAAGTAAGCGGACGCACAATAACACCCTGCTCCAGCAGCGCCTGCGCGACATGCCGCGCGTCCTCTTCGGACGGCCAAACAGTCATGACGAAGTTCGCCTGCGATTCGATGTAACGGATGTTCTGTTCCGTCAGCGTGCGGCGTAAGATCGCCATACCGCGCGCGTTGACCTCCAAGGAGCGGTGAAAATAAGCGCGGTCATGCAGCGCCGCAATGCCAGCAGCCTGCGCCAGCGTTCCCGGCTCGAAAGGCAGTTTCACCTTCAGCAGATTCGCGATCAACTCCTCATGCGCGAACCCATACCCGATCCGCACTCCCGCAAGCCCATACACTTTCGAAAACGTGCGCAAGGTGATCACGTTGTCATAGCGATAGTCCATCGAATCCGGATAGCGCGGATTGTCTCTGGCGTATTCGAAGTAAGCCTCATCGAGAATGATCAGCGCCCGCTCCGGCACATGCCGGTAAAACGCATCGAACTGCTGCTTACTGAAAAACGTGCCGGTCGGGTTATTTGGATTCGCCAGATAAATGATCTTGGTTCGCGCCGTAATGGCTCGAGCTATTGCCTCCAGATCGTAGGCATACTCCGGGGTGAGGGGCACGGTGCGATAATGCGCCCCACGCGATTTCGCCAGCAATTGAAACCCGATGAAGGCAGCTTCGGTGGTGAGGATCTCATCGTCGTCGCAAAGAAACGTGCGAATGATGTTCGAAATGATCGCCTCAGACCCATTTCCCGCGATGACATTCTCAACGCGAGTGTCATACTCCCGCGCCAGCGTCTGCCGAAGCGCCAAGCCGCCATCGGGATAGATATTCAGATGGCCGACATTGTCCCGAATCGCCTCCAAAGCAGCTGGAGAGGGTCCCAAAGGATTCTCATTCGAAGCCAATTTCACGACACGCGAAAGCCCATATGCACGGGCCACATCGGCAGCCTGACGGCCTGCCTCGTAAGGTCGCAAAGAGGCGATGTAGTCGGGAACCAGCGGCATGCTTACAGAATAGCAGCACAGAGAAGTGGTGCTCAAACGCGAACGGTTGAATGCGTCAGGATCTTTACTAATAGTTGCGAGAGCCGCCTTTGGCGGGGCGGGTCAAATCCCTGTCAAATATCCTCCCGCTTGGTCCAAATTAAAGTAGCATCTCCTCCATATGCACTTAAGAGTATGACCTTCGTACTTTTCGCCCACCTTTGAAGTAAGTCGCGATTCACCTCCTGCAACGGCTCGGGCGACAAGTCAGCCTCGGGCACGGACGTGATCGCCCCAAGCAGAGGCATTTGTTCTACTGATTTATAAGCGGAGATAGCATTTTCTATTCGCGGCTCCTTGAGCAGATAATAGACCTCAGTTCTTGAGCGCACATCTGAATTCACGTTGTTGCGGTAGTTGTGAGTGAGTGTTGCCGTTGTGAGCCCAGACAATACCAGTGGAGGACGCGATCTATCCGCGATTGAACTACCCCTAAAGATGCCTGTCGTGTCCGGCGCTTGAGTAAGAGAATTACCGACAAGGCTTTCCTCTTGGCGTCGATAGTCGTAAGCACCCACCTCGGATTCGCGGCCCTGCTGGCTATTCAGATGCCACGCGAAATGCAGGAGATCCCAATCGGACGCAGCGATTGGCACACAAACGGCAACGCTGCCATTCTCAAGAGGCAACTTACAAAGCTCCTGCCAAAAGGTCTCTCGCTGGGAGAGTTGGAGCCTTAGGTAGGAGTTCGCTGCAGGCCCAAGTTCTAAGTGCTTATACATTGCTATTTTTGGGAAAGGCCGGGAGGAGTTTGAACTCCCGCCCGGCCTGGTCCCGCCAAACGTTTTGTAACTTACTCGACTAACGTACCCTCTCCGCCTAAGTCTTCACTCAACCCACCCGTGTACTGAATCCGGGCTTCATCGTCATACCCCGGAATCGAGTCCAATGTCGGCTCTACCACAGGTTCTTCCACCACGTCTTCGCCCGCGATCTTCACGCGGCGGTAGTATTCCATGCCCGTTCCGGCAGGCACCAACCGACCCATGATGACGTTTTCTTTCAGGCCGCGCAGATAATCCACCTTGCCGTTGATGGCGGCTTCGGTGAGTACGCGCGTGGTTTCCTGGAAGCTCGCGGCACTAATGAAGCTATCGGTCGAAAGCGAGGCTTTTGTAATGCCGAGGAGTACCGCTTTGCCCTCCGCCGGACGTCCGCCCGCTTCCAGAACACGCTGGTTTTCCGCCCGGAACTTGAAGCGATCCACCACTTCTTCCGGCAGGAATTCCGTGTCCCCAATATCTTCCACCTTGATCCAGCGCATCATCTGACGGCTGATTACTTCGAGGTGCTTATCGTTGATGTTGACGCCCTGCAGACGGTACACTTCCTGGATCTCATTCACCAGATACTTCTGCAGTTCCTTCTCGCCGAGCACGGCAAGAATATCGTGCGGGTTGCGGGGACCGTCCATCAGCGGATCGCCCGCTTTGAGGCGCTCGCCTTCCTGAACGTTGATGTGAACGCCGCGCGGGATCGAGTATTCCCGCTCTTCGCCATCGTCGCCGACGACATAGATGCGGCGCTGTCCCTTCACCACTTCGCCGAAGCGGACAATACCGTTGATCTCCGCCATGATGGCCGGGTCGCGCGGCTTGCGCGCTTCGAACAATTCCACCACGCGCGGCAGACCGCCCGTGATGTCCTTGGTCTTCGTGGTTTCGCGCGGGATCTTCGCCAGAACATCCGCCGCGTGTACCGTATCGCCGTCACGCACCATCAAGTGAGCGTGGGTCGGCATCAGGTACTTCTTCGTATCGGCGCGGCTGCCCTCAGCCTTCACCTGAATCATCGGCTGCCGCTTCTCATCGGGCGAGTCCACCACCACAAGCTGCGACATACCGGTCACTTCATCCACCTGCTCGGCCATGGTGACGCCTTCCACCAAATCCTTGAAGTGAATGATGCCCTGACGTCTCCGTCAGAATCGAGAACGTGTACGGGTCCCACTCCAGCAGAATCTGGTTGGTCTTCACGGGGTCGCCGTCCTTGACCAGAATCTTCGCGCCGTAGACCACCGGATAGCGTTCTTTTTCGCGGTTCTTTTCGTCCATCACCGCCATGATGCCGGCGCGGTTCATGGCGATCAGTTCGCCCTTTTCATTCTTCACCGATTGCAGCCCGATATAGTGCGCAAAGCCGTCCGACTTCGCGTCCTGCGTCGACTGTTCCGAAACTCGCGTCGCCGTACCGCCGATGTGGAAGGTACGCATGGTCAACTGCGTGCCAGGTTCGCCGATAGACTGCGCGGAGATGATGCCCACCGCTTCACCGCGTTCCACCAGACGGCCCGTCGCCAGGTTGCGCCCGTAACACAACACGCAAACGCCGCGCTGCGATTCGCACGTCAGCACGGAACGAATCTTCACGCGATCCGAACCGGCGGCCTGAATACGGCTGGCCAGCGCTTCCGTGATTTCTTCATTCACGCCGACAATCACGTTGCCTTCGAAATCGAGCTGATCTTCCTGCGCCACGCGGCCCACGATACGGTCGCGCAACGGTTCGATAATTTCGCCCGATTCGATGATCGGTTCCACGTAAATGCCTTCCGTGGTACCGCAATCGCTTTCGCTAACAATCACGTCCTGCGCCACGTCGCAGAGGCGGCGCGTGAGGTAACCGGAATCGGCCGTTTTGAGCGCCGTATCCGCCAGACCCTTACGGGCGCCATGCGTCGAAATGAAGTACTGCAACACGTTCAGGCCTTCACGGAAATTCGCCGTGATGGGCGTCTCGATGATTTCGCCCGAAGGCTTGGCCATCAGACCGCGCATACCGGACAGCTGACGGATCTGCTGTTTCGATCCGCGCGCGCCGGAATCGGCCATGATGTAAATCGGGTTCAGGTAGCGGCCTGTGCGGTCGTCCTCTTCCATCGCCGAAAACATTTCATCTGAAACGCGTTCTGTAACTTTGCTCCAGATTTCGATGATCTTGTTGTAGCGTTCGCCAGTGGTGATCGCGCCGTCTTGGTATTGCGATTCAACCGCGATCACTTCCTTCTCCGCGTCCTTCACCAGTTGCGGTTTCGAAGCGGGCACCACCATGTCGTCGATGCCGATCGAAATACCGGCGCGCGTGGCATACAGGAAGCCCAGATTCTTAATCTGATCCAGCATGCCGACCGTCACATGCAAGCCGAACTTCAGGTAGCAATAGTGAACCAACTGAGCGAGGCCCTTCTTCTTGAGCAGGCCGTTGATGAACGGCATGTCTTCCGGAAGGTTGTCGTTCAGGATCACGCGGCCCACCGTCGTATCCATGTACTGCTTGACGTATTCGGAAGGTTCGGTATGAACCACGTTCTGCGAATCGAAGGCTTTCGTCAGATCGATCACCTTGCCGGTGTAGCGCAGCTTGATCATGGTGAGCGTCTCCACTTCGCCCATTTCAAGCGCGATCAGCACATCGTCGGTTGAGGCGAACGTACGCCCTTCACCGCGTGAACCGGGCCGAACCTTGGTGAGGTAATAGCAGCCCAGCACCATGTCCTGCGTCGGAATCGCGATGGGGCCGCCATGCGCAGGAGACAGAATGTTGTTCGACGCCAGCATCAGCGTGGAAGCTTCAATCTGCGCTTCGGGCGACAGCGGAATGTGCACGGCCATCTGATCGCCATCGAAATCCGCATTGAAGGCGGTGCAAACCAGCGGGTGAACTTTAATGGCCTTGCCTTCCACCAGCACCGGCTCAAACGCCTGAATGCCCAAACGATGCAGGGTCGGCGCGCGGTTCAGCAGAATGGGATGGTCTTTAATGACCTCTTCCAAAATGTCCCAAACCACCGGATCCTGCTGCTCGACAAGCTCTTTGGCCTGCTTGATGGTGGTGCAATGCCCGCGCTGTTCCAGGCGATGGTAGATGAACGGCTTGAAAAGTTCAAGCGCCATTTTCTTCGGAAGACCGCACTGGTGCAGCTTCAGTTCGGGACCCACCACGATGACCGAGCGGCCCGAGTAATCGACGCGCTTACCGAGCAGATTCTGCCGGAAGCGGCCCTGCTTGCCTTTCAGCGTATCGGAGAGCGATTTCAGCGGACGGTTGTTCGCGCCACGCAGCACACGGCCACGGCGGCCGTTATCGAACAGCGCGTCCACAGCTTCCTGCAACATGCGCTTTTCATTGCGGACAATCACGTCCGGCGCATGCAATTCCATCAGCTTCTTCAACCGGTTGTTGCGGTTGATCACGCGGCGGTACAGATCGTTCAAATCGCTGGTCGCGAAGCGCCCGCCATCGAGCGGCACCAGCGGACGCAGTTCCGGCGGAATCACCGGAATCACATCCAGAATCATCCACTCCGGCTTGTTGCCGGATTTGCGGAAGCTCTCAACAACGCGCAAGCGCTTGGCGAATTTCAGCTTTTTCTGCTGCGAAGTTTCCGTCTTCATCGCTTCCCGGATGTATTCGGAAAGGTGTTCCACGTCAACCTTCTTCAGCAGTTCTTTGATGCCTTCGGCGCCCATCATGGCGACGAATTTACCGGGATGTTCCTGATCGAGCGCACGTTTCCGCTCGTCGGAAATCACTTCGCCCATCGATAGATCCGGCACTTCGCCGGCATCCACAATCACGAAGGCTTCAAAGTAAAGTACGCGTTCCAGCTCACGCAGCGTGATGTCCAGCAGGTGGCCGATGCGCGAAGGCAGGCCCTTGAAGAACCACACATGCGAACACGGGCTAGCGAGTTCAATGTGGCCCAGGCGTTCGCGCCGCACGCGCGCCAGCGTCACTTCCACGCCACACTTGTCGCAGATTACGCCGCGATGCTTCATGCGCTTGTACTTGCCGCACAAGCACTCCCAATCCGTTACCGGCCCGAAGATGCGGGCGCAAAACAGCCCGTCGCGTTCGGGTTTGAATGTCCGGTAATTGATGGTCTCCGGCTTGGTAACTTCGCCATGGGACCAGCTTCTGATTTTCTCAGGCGATGCGAGCGAAATTCGGATGCTGTCGAAATCCGCAATGATGTTGCCTCGATCGTACGGTGAGGATCTCATAAAAATTTATCGTCTCTCCAGAACGCCACAATACTTTTTAAAACTCGGAAAGGGCGCGGTTTTGAAGCACTGCGCACGCGCCCTCCCCCGGACAATGGGTTGCCTTAGCCTGCCGAGTTAGTCCGCTGCCAGCGCTGTATCGGCCGGAATCTCGCGAACCTTCTTCATCAATTCCACGTCGAGACACAGCGATTGCAATTCGCGGATCAGCACGTTGAAAGATTCCGGCACGCCCGGTTCAATGGCGGCTTCACCCTTCACAATGGCCTCGTAAATCTTCGCGCGGCCATACACGTCATCCGATTTCGCGGTCAGCAATTCCTGCAGAATGTAAGCCGCGCCGTATGCTTCCAGCGCCCACACTTCCATCTCACCGAAACGCTGTCCGCCGAACTGCGCCTTGCCGCCCAGCGGCTGCTGGGTAATCAGAGAATACGGTCCAATGGACCGCGCGTGAATCTTATCGTCCACAAGGTGCGACAGCTTCAGCATATAAATGTAGCCAACGGTCACGGGCTGCTCGAACTCCTGCCCCGTCATGCCGTCGAAGAGCACCGTCTTGCCCGAAGTATTCAGGCCCGCAAGTGTCAGCTGCTTCTTGATTTCCACTTCGGTCGCACCGTCGAAAACCGGAGTCGCGAAGTGTACGCCCAGCGCCTGCGCCGCCCAGCCTAAGTGCGTCTCCAGAATCTGACCCACGTTCATACGGCTCGGAACGCCCAGCGGGTTGAGCACAATTTCAACCGGCGTGCCGTTCGGCAAATAAGGCATATCTTCTTCGGGAAGAATACGCGCCACCACACCCTTGTTACCGTGGCGGCCGGCCATCTTATCGCCCACCGAAAGCTTGCGCTTCATGGCGATGTAAACCTTCACCAGCTTGATCACGCCGGGGGGCAGCTCATCGCCCTTGCGAAGCTTGGCAATCTTCTCATCCGTGATCTTTTCAAGCACGGCAATCTGGCGCGACGTCATCTCTTCGATGTCGTCAATCTGTTCGTTGACCCGCACGTCCTTATCTTTCAGACGCATGCGTTTCAAATCGCGCGCGCGCACCTTTTCAATCAGGTCGCGCGTGATAGCGGTGCCCTTTGAGAGCAGCTTCTTGTTCGTCTTCTCATCGTGCAGATCGGCCTGCAGCTCTTTGTTTTCCAGCAGGTGCGAAAGCCGCTTCGAACGCTCGTCTGTCAGGATGCGAATTTCGTCCTGCAGATTGCGCTGCAGGCGTGCAATTTCCTGCTCTTCAATCGCCTTGGCGCGTTCGTCCTTCTCCTGGCCTTTGCGGGAGAAGATCTTGCAATCGACAACCGTGCCTTCAATACCCGGCGGGCAATAGAGCGAAGCATCCTTCACGTCGCCCGCTTTTTCGCCGAAGATCGCACGCAAAAGCTTCTCTTCGGGCGTCAACTGCGTCTCACCCTTCGGCGTAACTTTGCCCACCAGAATGTCGCCCGGCTTCACGGTCGCGCCGCTCCGTATCACGCCCGAATCGTCCAGATTGCGCAGGAACGAATCGGCAATGTTCGGAATATCGCGCGTGATTTCCTCGGGACCCAGCTTGGTATCGCGGCTTTCCACTTCGAACTCTTCAATATGGATCGAGGTGTAGTAATCTTCCCGAACCAGCTTTTCGCTAATCAGGATGGCGTCTTCGAAGTTGTAGCCGCGCCAGGGCATAAACGCCACCAGCACGTTGCGCCCAAGCGCGAGTTCGCCGAAATCCGTACACGGCCCATCGGCCAGAACATCGCCCTTCACCACGCGCTGCCCCTGGTGGACAATCGGCTTCTGGTTGATGCAAGTGTTCTGATTCGACCGCTTGAACTTGGTCAGCGTGTAAATATCCGCGCCCACTTCGCGAGAGAGCTGCCCCTGGTGCGGCGCGCCTTCCACGCGAACGATGATGCGTTCGGAATCGACCGAATCCACAATGCCGGAGCGCTTGCAAAGCACCACGGCGCCCGAATCTCTAGCCGTCACCTTCTCCATGCCGGTGCCCACGTAAGGCGCATCGGCGCGCAGCAGCGGAACAGCCTGCCGTTGCATGTTCGAACCCATCAGCGCGCGGTTCGCATCGTCGTTCTCAAGGAACGGAATCAGCGACGCCGCCACCGAAACAAGCTGCTTCGGGCTGACATCGATATACTCGATTTCTTCGCGGCTCTTCAGCACGAAGTTGCCGGCCTGCCGTGCGTTCGCAAGCTCCGGCACAATGCGGCCCTTCTCATCCAGCTCCACATTCGCCTGGGCCACTATGTACTTGTCTTCTTCCCAAGCCGAAAGGTATTCGCAGTGGGCTTCGTACTCCGCCGCCTGCTTGCCTTTGATGTCGCCGTTGGCTTTCTCAATCTCGCCGCGGCGCATCACGTCGCCCACTTTATAAGCGGTATCGCCCGGGTTCAGGACCTTGATTTCGTCCGCCACCACGCCCTTCACCACCTTACGGTAGGGGGATTCGATGAAGCCGTACTCATTGATCTGCGCAAAGCACGAAAGCGACGAAATCAGCCCGATGTTCGGACCTTCCGGCGTCTCAATCGGGCAAATACGGCCGTAGTGCGTCGGGTGAACGTCGCGCACTTCAAAGCCCGCGCGTTCGCGTGACAAACCGCCAGGTCCAAGCGCGGAAAGACGCCGCTTGTGCGTAATTTCCGAAAGTGGATTGGTCTGATCCATGAACTGCGAAAGCTGGCTGGAACCGAAGAATTCGCGAATCGCGGCCATCACCGGCTTGGCATTCACCAAATCGTGCGGCATCGCGGTCGACATTTCCTGATAGACCGACATTTTTTCCTTGATCGCGCGTTCCATGCGAACCAGGCCGATGCGGAACTGATTTTCCAGCAGTTCGCCCACCGCGCGTACGCGCCGATTGCCCAAGTGATCGATATCGTCCACCGCGCCCAGGCCCTTGCGCAGCTTCAGCAGGTACTTGATGGTGGCCAGAAAATCGTCCGGCGTCAGCGTGCGGTTATCGAGCGCCGTCGCATCCGCCTTATCGAACAGCTTGATGTTGAACTTCATGCGGCCCACGCGCGAAAAATCGTACTTGCGGTGGTCGAAGAACATGCCCTGGAACAACTGGGTCGCCGTATCCACGGTGGGCGGGTCGCCCGGACGCAGCTTGCGGTAAATTTCGATCAGTGCATCTTTCTCGCTCTTGACCGGGTCCTTCTTAATCGTTGCCGAGATGACCGTGCCCACTTCGTCGCGCTCCGGAAAGAACACGTCGAAGCTTTCGAGGCCGGAATTCGTCAGCTTATTCAGCACCGTGGTGGTGAGTTCGGCGTTTGCGTCCACCAGCACTTCGCCGGTTTCCATGTCCACCACGTCGGAGGCCATAAACGCGCCTTCCAGATCGTTCGGAGCCACTTCCACCTGCTCAATCTTGTGCTTCAGAATTTCCTTCATCAGCGATGAAGTAATCTTCTTGCCCTGGCCGACAACCGTTTCGCCGGCCGCATTCGCGATCGCATGCGAAAGCTTCATGCCGGTCAACGCTTCGTCCACCGTCCAATACAGCTTGCTCTCGCGCGGCGAAATCTTGCTCACCTTATAGAAGGCGCGCAAAATCTGCTCGTCCGTCTTCAGGCCCAGCGCGCGCAGGAACACGGAACCGTAAAATTTGCGCTTCCGGTCAATCCGGACATAGAGCAAATTCTTCAGGTCATACTCGAATTCCACCCAACTGCCGCGGTAGGGAATGATCTTGCCAAGGAAATAACCCTGCGCCGGAATGCGTTCGAAAAACACGCCCGGCGAACGGTGCAGCTGGCTCACAATCACGCGCTCGGTACCGTTGATGATGAAGGTGCCGTTGTCGGTCATCAACGGAATTTCGCCGTAGAAAACCTCTTGCTCTTTAATGTCCCGAACGCTCTTCACGCCCGTATCGGGATCTTTCGAATATACGGTCAGGCGGATGGTGACCTTCAGCGGCGCCGCGTATGTCATGCCGCGCGCCTGGCATTCCACCATGTCATATTTCAGTTGCAGCCCCACCGGGTCGCCGCACTTGTTGCAGAAGGTGACTACGTTCTTATTGAACGTGCCGCAGTGGTGGCACAACACATCGCCCGGATGAAACGGATCGGTCTTGATAGTCTGGCCGCACGCCGGGTTCCGGCAGGTGGACCGCAAATGATGCAGACCTTTCAGGTTGCCGCACTTGCACTCCCAGTTGCCGATTGAATAATCGACGAATTCCAGCTGGCTGACGCCGCGGAAATCGCTGATCGGAAACACAGAATTGAAGACAGTTTGCAACCCAACGTCTTCGCGTTCGTTGGGCAGAAGATCCATCTGCAGAAAGCGCTCATAAGAGTTCTTCTGCACCTCGATCAAATTCGGGATCGGGATGGAGGTTTTGATTTTGGAAAAATCGACTCGCTCGGGGGTCAGACCATTCGCTTGAACATTCATTAAAGTAAAAACTCCTGAGGGCAAAACGGCCAAGGCGGCTTACAACAAAAAAATTGACGGACCTTCGGGAAGCATTCTCCAAAGGCCCGCCACAGACGGGGATACTAACAGGAATTGGCGCGGAAACGGTGCGGTTTTGAAACTAGAGGAGTGAAGACGGAAGAGCTGAGACGGACGGGTAGCGAACGAATTTTGGCGCAGGCGAAGCCCGCGCTCAGATTCGGAAGAGCTGCAATTTGAATACAAGGATTCTAAATACACAGTCACCGATCCGGACGCCAACCCGGAAACAAAACCAATTCCAACCCAGAGTCTAGCAGACTCGTTACGAACCAGTCAAACGGACCCGCTCGCTGCTTATCAACTCGCCATTCAAAAACGAACCCAAATTTTCATCTGCTCCCACGCGGGGAGGGCCAGCGGGCCGATGCATTGCCGCCCACTTCAGCCGCTCAGGCCACTCGCCGGAGCAAATGACACAGCGGACCTACTTCACTTCGACGGTGGCGCCGGCGTCGACGAACTTCTTCTTGATCGTCTCGGCTTCTTCCTTGCTCACGCCTTCCTTCACAGGCTTCGGCGCGCCGTCCACCAGATCCTTGGCTTCTTTCAGGCCCAGGCTGGTCACTTCGCGAACTGCTTTAATGACGTTGATCTTGTTTGCGCCCGCAGCCGTCAGAACAACCGTAAACTCGGTCTTCTCTTCCGCCGCCGGAGCAGCAGCCGCCGCCGCACCACCGCCCGCCGCTGCCGCCGGAGCCGCAGCCGCCGCGGAGACGCCGAACGCCTCTTCCATTTCCTTCACTAACTGTGCCGCTTCCAGCAGAGTGAGAGTCTTAATCTGTTCGAGAATTGCTTTTGTATCAGCCATGGCTTGTTTCCTTGAATCTTCCTGTTTCTAAACTTTTTGCGTGCTTGAACTTATGCCTGAAACTTATTTTCTTTCACGGCCTGATCGACGACAATCGCCAAACTCCGGCCCACCGCGTTCACCGTACCCGCAAGCCGCTGCGCGGGCGCATTCAGCAGGAACATTAACTTCGCGTAAATCTCTTCCTTCGAAGGCAGATTCGCCAAGTCGTTGATCGCCTTCACATCGATCACACGGCCCTGCACAATCCCAGCCTTGAACGTGAACACCGGGTTCACCTTCGCGTAAGCCGTCAATGCCTTCGCCAGCGCCACCGGATCGTCGAACGTATACGCAATCGAGGTCATCCCGCGCAAGCCCTTCATCACCTGCTCAGCCGGCGTGCCTTCGCTTGCCAACTCAGCCAGATTGTTCTTCACCACACGATACTTCGACCCGGAATCGCGCACCGCTTTCCGTAAATCGTTATCCTGCGAAACTTTGATCTTTTCGTACCCGGTCACAAACAGATTCTCCGCTTTCGCGAATTCCGCTTTCAGCGCAGCCAGGTCTTTCTCTTTATCGGATTTCTTCTTCATGATGGAAAATCCCTACTGACTCTGCTTGGCGTCCACAACTTCGAGCGTAATGCCCGGGCTCATGGTAGAGCACATGGTCGCGCTCTTGACATATTTGCCCTTCGCCGCCGGCGGCTTGGCGCGCAACACGGCCTGAATCAGCGTCGAGGCATTCTCTACCAGCTTCTCCGGCGCGAAACTCAGCTTGCCGATGGGCGCATGGATAATCCCCGTCTTATCGACGCGAAATTCCACCTTACCGGCCTTGATCTCGCGAATCGCGTTCGCCACATCCACCGTCACCGTGCCCGTTTTCGGATTCGGCATCAGCCCGCGCGGCCCCAGCACCTTACCCAGCTTACCCACCGAACGCATCATGTCCGGCGTCGCGATCATGGCGTCGTAATCCACCCAGCCTTCCGACTGAATCTTATTCACCATGTCTTCGCCGCCGAAATAATCCGCTCCCGCTTCCTGCGCCTCGCGAATCTTGTCGCCCGACGCAATTACCAGCACTTTCTTCGATTTTCCAAGCCCGTTCGGCATCACCACCGTGCCGCGAACCATCTGATCGGCATGCTTCGGGTCCACGCCCAGGCGCAGGTGAACTTCCACCGTCTCATCGAACTTGGCGAACTTGATCTTCTTAAGGAGGGTTACCGCTTCGGGGAGCTCATACGTACGAGTCTCAACCTGATTGACCGCAGATGTGTATTGTTTGCCTGGTTTGCGCATTCTTCCTCATTGGTGCGAACGGCCCGCGACGAACAAACGCGCGCCTCCCACTGAGCCCTAAAATTTGGGAACTCCTCAAGTTAGCACGAATGAAACGGGTTGACAAGCGCGGCTGGGAAAAACTGCCGTTGTTACCTCAAAACAGCTTTCGCCCTCGTTATCGGCACGCTCTGCCAGGCGCTTCCCTTCTCCATTGTTCCGGCAAACATACACTCCACGCCCGAAATAGCGCTTGGTCGGTTTTCCTGAAGCAAACCGCGAAAGCTCCCGTCACCCTCCGAGACCATCATCACTCTCGTCTCTTCGAGAAAACCACCATCCGCTCTCGATCCGATCGCCATAATGGGCTGCCCCGCCGTCACCGTGTCTTCCTGCCCGGAAAATTCGATTTTGCCGACGACCGAAGTCACACCTCCGCCCGCCGATGTCGCCGCGCAGGATAACTTTGACGGCGCGACAATCAATGCCTCAATGCGGCTGCCGCCTGTTAGTTGAAAGTCATTGTGGCGGTCATTCGAGTTCAAGCGATTCACCAACTGATGGTAGGAAAGCACAAATACATCCACCAAGTACCGCTGGCCGGGAAGATACTCCTGCATTCCGGACGCAATCTCAATCGGAACCTCCCGACGTTCACCGGGCTTCAGGGTCATTTCCTGCACGCCATCGTTCAACCTGACCTGCCAGTCGCCAGCGCCTCTCTCCGGCGCCGTCAGGCGATACCCCAGAATTATCCTTCTAGGATTCTTTGGATCTCTGTTATGAACAGTTACCAGATGCCGATGCGGCGGTATCTTGGAACGCTTCGGATACACCTCAAAATAGCTGACATCCTCCTGTTCCCCGATTCCGTCCTGGTTCGCAAGCACGGTTTCCCCTGCCGCCGGGTCGATGCGAACTCGCAGACCCGAATGGTGGTAAAAGACCCCACCTGCGGACTGCTGCCGTTTCGGCGTAAAAGTCGGCGTCCAGTTTACATACACATCCACAAAGTCGCCTCCTGCAATGCTCCTCAGCAAGGGAAAGCTCTTCGAGTCTACTTTTCCTATACGTAACCATGCGGCACTCAAGCCGCCCGTTCCCATAGGAGACTCCACCTCAATCGTTGCCGATACATTCATCGCGTTGGCCGTGCCAATGTTCCTGATCCGTGCATACACGCGGTTCGTCTGGCCCACGGCCGGATCATCTCCGTTGCCCGCCGGAACCGTGCCTCCGCTGCCATCATCCTGCATGCCATAACGAAACACGCCAAAGCCGTTGACCGGGCTGTCTACCCAAATGTCTGTAGTCTCGAAAGTGTTTCCCGGCGGCGAAAGCCACGGGTTGATCATCAAATCCGGCTCCGGGGTGCTTGGATTGTAGGCCACCTCAATCGTCAGGCTTTTCTGGTGTGCGGCATGGCTAATCCGGATGGTCGCCTCCAGGGAGCGAAACGTATCGCCCGCACGCCAAAGTTTTTGGCGGTTGCAATTCGGTGGGCAACCCGGACGTTTAAATCTTCCAATCACGGTTGAGATGGCCTGGGGATCGGCGATCAAATCCACCCGCTCGATCAACACGCCTTCATCCGGAATTCCCGGCGTGCCCCCAGGCCTTGGCTGAAGCTCATCGCCGAAAACTCTTCTGCGGTGGCTCACCATGTAATACAAAGTGCCCGTGTTTGAGATGTCGACCTTCACCGCTTGAAAGTCGGTAGTCAGATTCTGGTCGTATTCAAGAGCAACAATTTGCGCACTTCCACCCCCGAGAGCCGGAGTAAACGTTTTGTATTTGCCCGGGGCAAGCCAGCCAGGAAATTGGGATTGCAGCGACACGGCGCCAGTGCGCCCCGGATAGTTTGTGTCCATCAGATCGAAATCGCTCTGGTAACCACTAGGGTGCCCGCCAATGCTGACGCCGTTGTAATAACCTACCTGCAGGTTATGGCCAACCTCATGCGCCCACCGCCCCCAAACCGCTGTATCCACATCGCCCGGATTTTCACCCACAACTGCATTGCCCACGAATAGGGACTGGTTCCCTCCCGACCCATTCGAAGGTCCGACGTTCCGATTCCGGTAATAGCTCCCACCATCCTCGCGAGCGTTGGATAGCAGAACAATGACTGTGTGCACGTTGCCCCAAAGCCCCTGCGGAGCGGCCGCGATAGCGTCCTGCATAGTGCTATCCATTTGGCCGCCACTGTTGTATGCCGACCGGTTTCCAGGCAGGCGAATCACATCGCTCACTTCAAAATCCAACTGGGTCTGACCGTTCGAAATCTTCGTAAACAGCTCTGTTACTTGAGTCAGCATCTGCTCCACTTGCGCCCGGCTGTAACGGGGCGCAGCAGTGCCGGAATCGGCAAAATCGACGCGCAGAACAACGTGGCGCTCACGCTTTTGCGCCCAAACCGGCGCGACGCACGCGAAATAGGCCATAAAAACAGCGGCAAGCCTCACCGCTAAATTTGCCATGCCAGAAGAGTACACCCGATAACTCTCGAATGTAAGACCTGTCTTCGTTCATGGCGCCTGGAGAACTCCATCCCCCAGAGTGCAGGGTCCGCGCATTTACCCGCGCAATCCTTTGCCCGGTTAGCGCTACACTCTCCTGATATGCCGCGCTTCCTGCTTGCCCTGATTTCCACCCTTACCTGCTTTGCCGGCGCCACTTACCAGAAGCCGCCCCAGGAAGTCTTGGACGTCCTCACCGCTAAACCTACGCCCACCATCTCCGTCAGCCCCGCGCGCGATTACGCGATCTTCATGCAGCCCGTGCGCTACCCTTCAATCGCCGAAGTCTCGCGACCCATGCTCCGCCTGGCCGGCCTGCGCATCGACTCCGCCACGAATGGCCTCCATCTAGCGCTCAATTATTCTTCCTTTGAACTGAAGCGGCTTTCCGACGGCTCTACCGTGCCACTCAAGCTTCCTGCTCAGGCCAAGCTTGGAACACCCGCCTGGTCGCCCGATGGATCGCGCTTCGCCTTCACCAACACCACCGATCGCTCCATCGATCTTTGGATCGGCACAACGGCCACGGGCGACGCGCGTCAAGTGCCTGGCGTTCGCATCAACGGGGTGCGCCCTGCTGGCTTCGGACCACGCGTCACCGGCACCGGCGTCGTCGAATGGATGGGCGATAATCGCACGGCCCTCGCACGGCTGGTGCCTTCGAATCGCTCGCCCGTGCCGTCCGAATCCACCGTGCCCGAAGGCCCAAACATTCAGGAAAGCGTCGGACGTGCCGGCCCCGTCCGCACTTATGAGGACATGCTGCAGAACCCGCACGACGAAGATCTCTTCGAGTACTATTCCGCCGCGCAGCTTGCCTGGGTGGACACGACGACGCTGCGGACCAGCCTCATCGGCCAGCCCGCCATTTTCGACGCAGCGCTTGTCTCGCCCGATGGCAACCACCTCATGATTGCGCGTGTTCACCGGCCCTTTTCCTATTTGCATCCCGCTTACGATTTTCCGGTCGATCTCGAGGTCTGGAACCGCGCCGGCGTTAAGGAAGCGACCGTCGCCAGTCTCCACTTGCGGACCGCGTCCCCATCGACGGCGTACGCCCCGGAGCCCGCTCCTATCAATGGCTTCCCAGCGAAGGCGCCGCGCTGGTCTGGGCCGAAGCCATGGACGGCGGCAACCCCAAAGAGCAGGTGCCGCATCGCGACCGCATCGTTACGCTTGGCCCTCCTTTCACCGGCCAGCCGAAAGAAGTTTTCAAAACCGAACAGCGCTTCCGCGCTTTCCAGCCCATGGAAAAGAACGGGCTCGCCCTTGTCGAAGATTATGAACGCAACAAGCGCTGGCTGCGCACCATACAGGTGGACATGACCAAGCCGGGCGACCCCGGCAAAGTCCTCTTCGCCCGCAACCAGCAGGACCGTTATAAAGATGCCGGACTGCCCGTGCTTAAGACTCTTCCGAATGGCAAGCGCGTGATTGCCCAGCAGGGCGACACCATTCTGCTCTCCGGCCTGGGCGCGTCTCCCGCCGGCGATAAGCCCTTTCTCGATCGCCATAACATGGCTACCGGCAAGACTGAGCGGCTCTTCCAATCTTCGAACGGCTATGAGACCCTCGAAGCCGTTCTCGACGACGCCGGCACCAAGTTACTGGTCATGCGAGAAAGCCCGGCCGATCCCCCCAATTACTTCATCCGAACCGGCGAGTTACTCAAGCCACTTACTCATTATACCGATCCGGCACCGCAAGTTCGCGGCATCACTAAGCAGTTAGTCACTTACAAGCGCGAAGATGGCGTGCCGCTATCATTTACGCTCTACTTACCACCGAATTACAAACAAGGTACAAGGCTGCCGACCCTGGTCTGGGCCTATCCGCTCGAATATAACGATGCCGATACCGCAAGCCAGATCTCCGGCTCTACCGAGCGCTTCACTACTCTGCTGGGTCATCAGCTTTTCCTGATGCACGGCTACGCGATTCTAGAAAACGCAGCCATGCCCATCATCGGCGACCCCGAAACAGTCAACAACACCTATCTGCAACAACTCACCATGAACGCGAAAGCCGCCATCGATAAGGCTGTCGACATGGGCGTCACCGACCGCGACCGGGTCGGCGTGGGAGGCCATAGCTATGGTGCATTCATGACCGCCAACCTGCTGGCTCATACCAACCTGTTCCATGCCGGCATCGCTGAAAGTGGCGCCTATAACAGGACGCTCACGCCTTTCGGCTTCCAAAGCGAACGCCGCACATTCTGGGAAGCGCCGGAGGTGTACACCACCATGTCGCCCTTCTGGAGTGCGAACAAAATCAAAACGCCGCTGCTGATGATCCACGGCGAAGCCGACGACAACACCGGCACCTTCCCCATCCAAAGCGAGCGACTGTACCAAGCCATCCGAGGCAATGGAGGCACAGTGCGCTTGGTGATGCTCCCCAGCGAAGCCCACGGCTACCGCGCCCTCGAAACCCATCAACACGTTCTCTGGGAAGAGCTCAACTGGTTCGACAAATACCTGAAAGGCTCAACACCAGGTCAAGCAAGCGGTTCACCAACTCTGTGAACCATATGGGCCAATCGGCGAAGCGCACAGTACTGCTGTCACGCCTGGCGGCCAGATTTTCACCTGCGGCTACTTCACCCGCGCGATATAGACATTGCCTTTCGATTCGTTAAACTCGTACGCCATCTTTTTCCCATCGGGGCTCCACACGGGATAACGCAAGTACACTCTTGGCGCCGCGTTGCGGGTGAGCTGGCGCTTTTCTTTTGTTGTTCTTGAAATCCAGAATAGATTCCATACTCCGTCTTCGAACCCGGCGTAGGCGATCTTGTCATCGTCCGGCGACCAGCTATTGACGAAAAATGTTCCCATCGCCAATGGCTCCTTCGACTCCGGCCCCGCTACCGGCATCAGGCTAAGATCGCTGCGGCCGCCAAAAATTGTTTCGTAACAGATCCATTTACCGTCGTGTGAAATTCGCGGATACGCATGCTCCGCGTTGCCGTGCGTCAGTTGTTTCTCCGTGCCGTCCCGCAGGCTTGCCAGGAAAAGCTGCCGTGCCCCATCGACAATCCGCTGATACACCACCGCGCCTCCGTCCGGAACAAGCGAAAACCTGCCCGGTTGCACGGGCAGCGGACGCACTTCGCGGGGTGCGCCGCTCTCCTTCACATCCACCTGCTTGATTGCCCATGAGGTGTCGCCGTCACGTTCGGAACCCAGGTAATAATATTTGCCATCTGCGGTAAACATCCCATAGCCCTGTCTTTCGTTATCGGAACCAATCTCAAAGGGCTGCCCATCCGGCAATGGCACGAAAACCGAGCGCGGCGGCTTCCCTTTCCGCAGCACTGTGTAAGAAAAATACTTGCCATCCGGCGAATAGGCCGGATGTACATAGCGGTACGCTTTGTCATGGGTCAGCGCCACTGGGTCTGAGCCATCCGTCTTCATCTCCAGCAACCGGCTCTCGGACACCACTGCGCTATACGCCAGGTGTTCGCCATTGCGCGACAGCGATAGATCGCGCGGGGTGCCCACGCTGGGCTGATACACCAGCTGTGCTTTCCCATCGGGCGAAAGATCGCGCGGGTGCAGGCGCTGCTCCCAAATGCCGACGTCGCCATTCAAGCGCGAGGCCACATAAAACATAGCCGTATCGCCGCGCGTGAACACGGCGCTGCCATAGCCGGTGGAAGGCTGCGCCCCAAACAGTTTCCGCAAGCCGCCGGTGGCGATGCGGTAAGCCCACATTTCGCATCCGCCCGCGCGATAATTCGCGAACCGGATCTCCTCGCTGTCCGCGCTCCACGAAGCAAACGCCTGTCCGCCCGCCGGGTTCAGCGAAGTCGTGATCTGCTTCTGGCCGGAGCCGTCTTCACGCATCAGCCACAATGACGAAGTCGCCGGGAAGTAATAATCTGTCGTCGAAAGAGACGGCGCGATCTCCGACCGGAACACGATCCACTTGCCATCGGGTGACCAGACCGGCTGGCTGCCGAAGCGCGCCAGGCGCCGCACCTGCCCGCCCAGTACCGGCACGCGCCAGATCCCCGGGTCCTGCAGCGAACTGAAGGCGATGGCGCGCCCGTCAGGCGAGAACGTCGGGTATAGATTCTGGCCCGGCGCAGTCGTCAGCATCAACTCGCGCGCACCTGGGTCCAGCGACTTCACATATATCTGGAACGAGCCCGTGCGGTCCGACGCGTAACCGACCAAATTGCCATCGGGCGAGAAAGTGGCACCCACGTCGAGGCCGTCGCTTGTGGAAAACTGCGAACTTTCCATGCTCAGGCCCAGGGGCGCGACCGGCGTTTCCCTCATCAGGAAGACAGAAGCCAATACCAGCGCCGCCGCGGCGGTACCTGCCGCCAGCCAGAGTTTGCGACGCGGGAAACGTGGCGCCGGCTTGGGAACCTCGATCACCGTCGCCACCGGCTCGTCCTCATTCACCGTGCCCAAAAAACGATAGCCCACAGTCGGTAGCGTCTCGATGTACCGGGGCTGCTTCGGGTCGTCGCCCAACGCCTTGCGAACCTGAGCGACGGCGCGAGTGAGCGCGTTGTCGGTGACGAACGTATCGGCCCAGACCGCCGTCAGAATCTCTTCTTTACCGACCGCCCGGCCGCGAGTTTCGATCAAAAATTGCAGCAGCCGGAACGATTTCGGCTCCAGTTGCCGAACCTCGCCGCCAACTGTAACTCGCAGATTCGAAAGGTCAACTTCGACATCATCGAAGCGATAGAGCCGCATCACAGTTTCATCACCCGAGGCGGCGAATCCATCCGCCCGCCATCACGACCCCGCCCCGCACCGAGCCGTACTTTGGCCTCATGCGACCCACACTTTTCATCTGCTCCCTGATTATATCCGCCGCGTCCGTCATCGCCGCTCCCTCCTCCCCCCTTTCCCTGGATGCCGTGCAGGGCCGCCCGGTGGTAACCGGTGTCTACCTGAATGGGCAGGGCCCCTACCGCTTCCTGCTCGATACCGGCGCACAGACCAATCAAGTGGCCGCGTCGCTGGCCCGCGAACTTGGCATGGCTGCTACGTTCCGCGTCGAACTCTCGACGGCAGCCGGTTCACAACTGGTTCCGGGTACGAAAATCGCCCAGGTCCGCCTGGGCACCGCCGAAGCCATCAATCAGGAATTCCTGCTGACGGATCTGGCCGCCGCCCGGTCACTCAACCGCAATATCGACGGCGTCTTAGGCCAGGAATTTCTCGCCAAATTCGATTACCGGCTGGATTTCCAGCACCACCAACTCACCTTCGGCTCAGACGCCGCGTCAGGCACGAAAGTGGCCTTCGACCGGCGCGACGGCACCATGGTGATCCCCACCAGCGAAGGCAACATGGTTCTCGATTCCGGAACCGCCGCCGTGATCCTGTTCCGGCGCTCCGCTTCGCCGGCCGCCCAGATTCAAACTGCTGCCGGATTCGCCGCCGCAGCGGTGAGCGAAAGTTCGCGCATCCGCGTCGCGGGCCGCGATTACCGGCCGCGCCAAACCGCCTTCGCCACCGCCAGCTACACAGGCCAAGCCGGTTTGCTTCCGGCCAGCCTGTTCAAAGCCGTGTTCATCTGCAACTCCGGCAACTACATTGTGGTGGAATAGCCCTCCACAATCTCACCCACGCGATGAATCTTCATCAGGTTTGTGGTGCCGGCATGGCCCACCGGCTGCCCCGCCACGAACACCACGGTGTCGCCGCGTTGGCACAACTGCCGGTCCATCAGCATCCAATCCATCTGCGCGAGCATTTCGTCGGTGGACCGCACTTCCGGCAGAATTACGGGGATCACGCCGTAACAGACGGACAGAGCCCGCGCAGCCTCCGCGCTGGGCGTGACGGCATAAATCTTCACCGGCGGCCGGTAGCGCGAGACCAACTGCGCACTGCGGCCGGTGCGCGTGAAGACCACAATGGCTGCCACCTTGGCCGCGCGCGCGGCTTGATAGGCGCTGGTGGCCATCACCTGCGGCACAGTGGGGTCGCTGCCGTAAGTGGGCTGGTCCTGAAAGCCACGCTTATTGATGGACCGCTCCGCCTCGCGGGCAATGCCGTTCATGTACCGCACGGTCTCTACCGGAAACAGGCCCACCGAAGTTTCCGCCGACAGCATCACGGCATCGGTTCCGTCATAGATGGCGTTCGCGACGTCGCTCACTTCGGCACGCGTCGGAGTGGGCCGCTCAATCATCGATTCCAGCATCTGCGTCGCCGTAATCACGAACTTGCCTTCACGCCGCGCACGCCGGATGATGGATTTCTGCATCGGCGGCACGCGTTCCAGCGAAGTCTCGACGCCCAGGTCGCCACGCGCCACCATCACGCCGTCAGCCGTCTCTAAGATGCTCTGCAAATTCTCGTAAGCTTCCGGCTTTTCGATTTTGGCAACGATGGGCACCGGCGGATTGCGTTCGCCCATGAGAGACCGCAGGTGCCGGACATCGTCAGCGGTTCTGACAAAACTCTGCGCAACCATATCCACGCCCGCCGCCAAGCCGGCATGGAGATTCCTCACATCCGCATCCGTCACCGAAGGCGCGCTCACCTGCACTCCGGGCAGATTGATGCCCTTCCGGTCACCGATGGAGCCGCCCACTATCACTTCAAACTCCACCGCGACACCGTCCGACGAAAGCGCGCGCAATTCCACGGCTCCATCGGCCAGCAGCACGCGGTCCCCCGCTCTCACATCGTGAGCCAACTCCGCATAGCCGGTGGAGGCAAGTTCGCAAGTTCCCATTACCTGCTGCGTCGTGATGCGAAACATGGCGCCCGCCTTCAAGATGCAACTGCCGCCATCGAATTTCCCCAACCGGATCTTGGGCCCCTGCAGATCGAGCAGGATGCCGATATGCTGACCCGCCTCTTCCGCTGCCGCGCGAACGGCGACGATTCTGCGCGCGTGTTCGGGCCATTCTCCATGCGATGCGTTCAGCCGGAAGACGTCCACCCCGGCGGCAATCAGGTCTCTCAATTTCTGGGGCGCGTCCGACGCTGGCCCTAATGTGGCAACAATTTTGGTGTTGGGCATAAGGCCGTTTGTTAATATGCCTATTCTCCCCCATGAGTCTCTTTCAGGTCATTATTTACGGCATCGTGCAGGGGCTTGCTGAGTTCCTGCCCATTAGCAGCTCCGCTCATTTGGAAGTGCTGCCGCGCCTTCTGAACTGGCCCGACCCCGGCCTGGAATTCGACATCGCCCTCCACGTTGGCACTCTTTTAGCCGTGCTGGCATACTTCTGGAAAGATTGGGTGCAAATCATCGCGCACGCGTTCGGCATCAAGACCGGAATTAACTCGCCGGACCGCGTGGAGCTTGAGCGCAATCCGTTTCTGCTTTGGCTGCTGATTCTGGGCACCATTCCGGGCGCCATTTTTGGGTATCTCGCGAAGGAAAAGGCAGAAGGCGAATGGCGTAACCTGATTTTGATCGGGACCACCATGATTCTCTTCGGCGCTCTGATGTGGGTTGCCGAACGCGTGGGCCGGCAGAAGCGCGACCTGAGCGGCATCAACTGGCTGGACGCCCTTCTGGTGGGCTGTGCGCAGGCGCTGGCGGCCATCCCCGGCGTATCGCGCTCCGGCGTTACGCTGACGGCGGGCCTGTTCCGCAACCTGCATCGCGATACGGCCGCACGCTTTTCCTTCCTGCTTTCGACTCCGCTGATCGCCGGCGCAGCGATGGTGCCGCTGTTGAAATTCCGGAAGACGGGCGGTATCCCGCACGACATGCAGATGCCTTTCGCGGTGGGCATTCTGGTGAGCGCGGTGGTGGGAGCGCTGGTGATTGGCTTCTTCATGCGCTATGTCCGCAGGTCTTCTTTGGTGCCATTTGCGATTTACCGCATTTTGTTTGGCATAATGGTGATCGCTCTGGCCCTCTTCCGTCAGCCAGCGGGATGAGGCTATTTACATCGTCGACTTCGAAACGCCTGAATGAGGTGACGGGATTCCTGTTGCTTGCGTTCGGCCTGCTGGTCCTTTTGGGGCTGGCTTCCTTCCATGTTACGGACCCCAGCTGGGATACGGCTGCCGGACCCATTAAGCCACAGAATCTAACCGGCGCCATTGGTGCCCACGCGGCGGATTTGGCCTTGCAAGGGTTCGGCGCGGCTGCCTTCCTGTTCCCTGTTCTTGCCTTTGTGCTGGGCTGGAAATGGATGCGATCGGAAGATATCCACGCTCCGCTGATCAAGCTGCTGGGGTTCGTGCTGCTGTTTCTGAGCGCGTGCGCCGCGGCGGGTTTGGCGCCTGAATTCCGCATCTTTGAAAAGGCGATCCCGCTGGGCGGGGCGACCGGTTTGGTTGCAGCCGACCTGTTACGCGCCGCGCTGAATGGCACCGGCGCCATTATTGTCACCGTCACCGGGCTGGTGGTCTCCCTGTATATGGTGACGGCGTTTAGCCTGGACGTGCTTGCTGCCTGGTTCGGCAGGCCTGTTGCGTTCGTAAGTTCGCGTCTGGACAAGATGCGGGCACGCAGGCGGGAGCGAGCCGCAGCCCAGATGGCCGCGCGCCAGCGCAAGCGCGAAGAGGCGCAGGTGGCTGCTGCCCTGAAAGCGGCCGCGATCACCGAGCCGGCGAAGAAAACGCGACGGCCCAAGACCGCTATTATTGAGCCCGCGAACGCAGCCGAGCCCTTGTTCGAAGAACTCGCGCCCTGGGAAGACCAGCCTTCCACTGCCGCGCTGGTAGAAGAGGATGAGCCTGTGTCCGGAGAGATTCCGATTTGCCAACTGGCCGATACGGAACCCGAAGCCGCGCCACAAACGGTTCGCCGTGCCGAGCCCGCGCGCCCCGCGCATCCGCTGTATCGCCTGCCTTCCACCACGCTTTTGAATGAAGCGCCCGCGCGCAGTGCCTTCGATGAGCAGGAGCTGAAGAACACCGCCGCCGCCGTGAAGAGTAAGTTCGAAGAGTTCAACGTATTGGGCTCTGTGGTGCAGATCAACCCCGGCCCGGTGGTGACCACGTTCGAATTCAAACCCGAAGCGGGGATTAAGTACAGCCGCATTACTAATCTGAATGAAGATCTGTGCCTGGGCTTGCAGGCCGAATCGATTATCATCGAGCGCATACCCGGTAAGCCCACCGTCGGCATTGAGGTGCCGAACACGAAGCGTGAAGTGATCGCTTTGAGACAAGTGCTGGAATCGGAGGAGTTTCTCAACTCGCCTTCGCACCTGACCATTTCGATGGGTAAGGATATTAACGGCCGTATCAAAGTTGCCTCCCTGGAAACAATGCCGCATGTGTTGATTGCAGGCTCAACCGGTTCCGGCAAGAGCGTGATGATCAACTCGCTGGTGATGTCGATCCTTTATAAATCGACGCCCGACGATGTGCGGATGATTATGATCGACCCCAAGCGCGTTGAGCTTGGGATGTATGAGGGCATCCCGCATTTGCTGACGCCGGTCATTACAGACCCGCGTAAAGCGACCATCGCGCTGAAGAACGCGGTGCTGGAAATGGAACGCCGTCTTCGCCTTCTGGCCGAACACGGTGCGCGCAACATCGACCAGTTCAACCAGAAGATTCGCAAGCTGCAAGCCGAACCTACGCTCTTCGTTGAGAACCCAACGGAAGAGGAACTGAAGCCACTACCCTTTATTTTAATCCTGATCGATGAGTTGGCGGATCTGATGATGCTGGAAGGCCGCAACGTGGAAGAGAGCGTGACGCGCCTGGCGCAGATGGCGCGCGCGGTGGGCATCCATCTGGTGCTGGCGACGCAACGGCCCAGCGTGGATGTGATCACTGGCCTGATCAAAGCCAACTTTCCGGCACGCATCAGCTTCCGTGTAGCGACGCGCGTGGATTCGCGAACCGTGCTGGATGTGATGGGCGCGGAGCACCTGCTGGGCAAGGGCGACATGCTGTTTTTGCCGCCGGGCTCCAGCCGCCTGACGCGCGTGCATGGCGCGTTCGTTACTGAAACGGAAATCAATCTAGTGGTGGATTTCTGGAAATCGCAAGCGGCGGCTGAATATGACCAGAGCTTCCTGATTGCGCCGCCTGAAGGCGATGGCGAACCGGCCGAAGACGAGCCGATGGGCGAACAGGACCCCATGTACGAAGAGGCATTGCGGGTGGTGCTGGAGATGGGCAAGGCTTCCACTTCGACATTGCAGCGACGGCTGCGCTTGGGATACGGAAGAGCTGCGCGCATTCTGGACATGATGCATCGCGATGGCATCATCGGGCCGCCGGATGGCTCAAAGCCAAGAGAAGTGTTGAAGCGGCCGGAGTGGCTGAAGGAAGTTGTGTAGGCGGAGTTTACGCCTCCGCGCCTTCCTTCGGTAAGAGCGCGATGGCGATGGCGCCGATCATGGCGATGGCCAGCACTACGGCCATGGCTGCCGTATAGTTGCCGAAGTTTTCGCGCAGGTAACTGACGCCCTGCGGGATCCAGGTCTGCCCGATGGTGTTGACCGGTAAGATCACGGCCATCGCGCGAGCCAGCGAGTTGACTCCGAACTGCTTGGCCGCCATAAGTGGGATGAGCATGTAATCCGCGCCCATGGCGAAGCCGAAGATCACGGCGAAGACGTAAGTCATCAGCGTGTCTCCGGGCTTGACTGTGAAGAGCAAAGGGATAGCTCCGGCTACGACAAAGTAAGTCGCGGTCATTACATACTTCATGGGGAACATATCGGATAACTTGCCGATTAGTAAGCGGCCCGCGATGCTGGAGATGAGAATCCAGAACTGCGCGGTGGACCATACGTTGTTCAAGTTGGTTTGGTCTACGAAGCCCTGATCTTTGAAGACCAGCTTCATGTGGAAGTTGATGGAGCCGATGGCGCCGATGGAACAGATGGAGCCGAGCAGCAGGAGCCAGAACGTGCCCTGCTTCGTAAGATAGCTTAAGCTGCGCGCTTCGACGGCCGATTGCGCGGGCGGCGTGGAAGCCCCATCGGGATAGAGACCCATCTGCTCCGGCCTGTCTTTCAAGATGAAGAGCGCAATGGGCCAGGCGAGGAACATGAGGACGCCGATAGCGAGCAGCGCGGTGCGGTAGCTGTAAGTGTTGGTGAGCCACTTCACCATTTGCGTGCCGATGGCGCCGAACACGCCGACGCCCACATACACGATGCCCATCGCAGTGCCGCGGTTCTTCTTGAACCAGTGCGAAATGATGACCTGATGCGGGATGGGGCCGCTGAGCAGATAGCCGACTGTATAGAGAAAATACAGCGCGTAATAGACGGCGAGGCTGCCCGTCATTTTGCTGAAGCCGAGGAACGCAAGGAACGTTAAGCCGGTGCCGGCGACGATGAGCTTGCGCTGGCTGAAGCGCGGGATCAGGATGGGGCCGACCCAGAGCGTGAGCAGCGCCGCCAGCGGGAAACCGAGCGTTACATCGTGCGTGGGCCAGCCGAAATCGCGCTTGTAGTAATCGAAGAAGAACGGCGCGTTGTAATACGGGATGCCGACTGAAAAACCGAAGGTGCAAAAGCACGCGAAGACAATCCACCACCCGTAGAACGTTTTCTTCATGAATTGCTATATTACTCGGAATTTTGCGAGGTGAGCGCATTGCGTACTTTCTCCGCCAACTGGGAGGCACGATAAGGCTTCTGCAGGAAGCCGCTAACACCCTGGCCGAAACGGCGCAGGGCTTCAATTTCGTTATAGCCGCTGGAGGCGATCACGAGCACGTTTTCGCGCAGAAGCTTCAACTGCTTCAAGGTTTCTTCGCCGCTCATTACGGGCATGGTCATATCCAGCAGCACCAGGCCGATGGCGTCGGGATTGCGCTTGAAGGCATCGACGGCTTCCTGGCCGTTACGGGCCTGCATCACGCGGTAGCCGTATTTGATGAGAGTGGCCGTGGCCATGCGCTGGACGGTCTCTTCATCGTCCACGATGAGCGCGGTTTCGGTGCCGTGCAAGTTGAGCGGGGCCGGCTCTTTTACGCGCGCGATACGCTGCTCAACAGAGACGGGGAAGAAGACTTTGAAGGTGGTTCCCTGCCCTGGATGGCTGTAAACCTTGATGGCTCCGCGATGGCCGCGCACGATGCCGAGCACGGCAGCCAGACCCAGGCCGCGGCCCGTGAACTTGGTGGTGAAGAACGGATCGAAGATACGGCTGAGCGTTTGCGCGTCCATGCCTTTGCCGGTATCGTGAACTTCCAGCAGAAGGTAAGAACCGGGGATGATGTTATCGCCAGCCATGTTGTCATGAACGTAAGCGGCGTCCAACTCTTCCAGGCGCGTGGTAACGACAACGCTGCCGGGCCCGTTCTCAATGGCTTCGGCGCCGTTGATGACAAGGTTCATGACCAGTTGCTGAATCTGGCTGGGGTCGGCATCGATGAGGATGCCTTCGGTGTCGAGATGGAGCACCAGCTCTACATCGCGCGTGACGGAAGACTCGAGGAGCGCGGTGATTTCACGAACCTGTTTGGCCAGATCCAACTGCTCAATGACGAAGCGGCCGCGGCCGGAATAGGCCAGCATCTGACGAGTGAGCTGCGCGGCGCGTTCGCTGGCATTCAGCACGATTTGCACATGCGCGGAAGCTTCGGAGCCGGGGGGAAGTTCTTCCTGCAACAGGCTGGCGCCGCCCAGGATGGCGGTGAGCAGGTTGTTGAAATCGTGCGCGATGCCGCCGGCCAGCACGCCCAGGCTTTCCAGCTTTTGCGTGTGGCGGTTGCGTTCATCGAGCTTCTTTCGTTCGGTGATATCGCGGAAGTAAATGGTGAGCCCATCGTCTTTCGCGGGATAGACACTTTGCTCCCACCAGACGGCGCGCTTGTCTGAATACATTTCGAAGGTGATGGGCGATTGACGGGCAACCACTTCGCGCAGGCGCGCTTCCAGCTCCAAACGAAACTCATCCGGGAACTGCTGTTGAACACTGGTGTTCAGAACCGATTCTTTATCGCAACCGAGGATGCGCTCACCGGCGAGGTTGAGGTAAGTGACGGACCAATTCTTATCGAGCGAAATGAAGCCATCGGCAATACTTTCGAGAACGGCGCGCACACGGGCTTCGGCATCTTTGGCCTGACGGCCGAGTTCCCGCAGGCGCAGATCGTCGTCCTTCAAGAGACCGATCAGCTGTTCGCGGCGCGCGGTGTTGCGGTGGATGGTAACGGCGGATAGGACGAGGAGAGCCAGCATCACGGCGCCACCGGCAAAATCGATTTCAGCGGTGCGCGTGGTGCGGTCCTGCGCATCTTGCGAGTTGGACGCGAGCGTGGCATATTCCGTGGCGCTGAGCTTGCCGGTGAGTTCGCGCAGGGCATCCATATCCTGCTTGCCCTTGTCCGTCATCACGACGGCAAGAGCCGCTTGCGAGGAAACACGCTCCTGTAGTTCGATGGTGAAGCGAAGCACTTCCATTTTGCTTGCGACGAGTTGGAACAAGCGCTGCGAATCCTGCCCGGAGGGAAGCACGCCACGCAGGCGCTCCACTTCCGTGGGGATGAGACTTTTTGCGGTCCGGTAAGGCGCAAGGTACTTGGGGTTCCTAGTAAGCAGATATCCGCGCTGCCCGGTTTCAGCATCCTTGAGCGAAGACATGAGCGCGCTTAGGCTGCTCAACACCACGCGCGACTGCTGGTCCTTGAGGCGATTGTGGCGGGTGTTTTGCAAATCCCGCAGCGAACTCGCGGTAGAGAGCGTTAGAACGATAGTCGCGATGACAAGCGAGAGGACTTCGGTGCGTTTCCAGAAGGGCACGTTGATGTTCAATGGCGGAAGTGGCGGATGCCGGTAAAGGCCATGGCGATGCCCAACAGGTCTGCCGCGGCGATTACGTCAGGATCTTTGACGGAGCCGCCGGGCTGGATGACGGCAGTGGCGCCGCTGCGAACGGCTTCTTCGAGGCCATCCGGAAAGGGGAAGAAAGCATCGGAGGCGACGACGGAGCCGATGAGCGGGAGGTGGGCGCGCGAGGCACCAATCTTGACTGAATCGACGCGGCTCATCTGGCCCGCGCCGACGCCGACGATCTGGCCGGGGCGCGCGTACACGATGGCGTTCGATTTCACGTGCTTGACCACTTTCCAGGCGAACTCGAGAGCATCCCATTCGGCATCAGTGGGCGCGCGCTGGGTGACTACTTTCGCGGAGTGTGGGGCAAGCGAGTGGCGATCGGCAGTCTGGACCAGGAAGCCGCCTTCGATGCTGCGCACGACGGTTGCATCGGGCAGCGATTGGACTTTGATGAGACGCAGATTCTTTTTGGCTTGCAAAATGGCGAGGGCTTCGGGACTGTAGCCGGGCGCGGCGACGGCTTCCGCGAAGAGCTTGGCGACTTCAGTGGCGGTTGCGGCATCGACCGTTCTGTTGAAGCCGATGACGCCGCCGAATGCGGAGACCGGATCGCATTCGAGAGCCATGGCGTAACTGCGCGCGAGAGTGGCTTGCTCGGCGCAGCCACATGGATTGGTGTGCTTGACGATGGCTGTCGCGGGGCCTGCGAATTCGGAGACTAATTGCCAGGCGGCGTCGAGATCGACCAGATTATTGTAAGAGAGTTCCTTGCCGTGCAGTTGTTCAGCGCCCGCGATGCCGTGGGTTGGGGAGCCGTAGAGGGTGGCCTGCTGGTGGGGATTTTCGCCGTAGCGAAGCGTGAAGCGCTTGGGGCCGAAGCGGTGCTCTTCGTGTTGCGGATCGCCGGAGCTTAGGCGCTGGAAGATGGCGGTGTCGTATTCGGCTGTAGTGCGGAAGGCTTTGACGGCGAGGTCCCAGAGCAGGCCGGGTGAGAGCGACGGCATTTCGGTGAGGACGCGCTGGTAATCGGCGGGCGAGGTGACGACGGCGACGTCCTGATAGTTTTTCGCGGCGGAACGGATCATGGTGGGGCCGCCGATATCGATGTTCTCGATCAGGTCTTCGAGCAGGGCATCTTGCTTTTTCGCGATGGAGGCGAAGTCGTAAAGATTGACGACGACCATGTCGATGGGGGCGATGCCATGGCGCGCCAGGGCGGCCATGTGTTCGGCATTGGCGCGGATGGCGAGGATGGCGCCGGTGATGTGGGGGTGCATGGTTTTGACGCGGCCGTCCAGCATTTCGGGGAAGCCGGTGAGCTCTGAAGCATCGCGCACGGGGATATCGTTTTCGCGGAGCAGCCGCGCGGTTCCGCCGGTGGAGATGAGCTCGACCTGATGGTGGATTAAGGCTCGTGCGAAATCGACGAGGCCGGTCTTACCGGTGACGCTTAAGAGGGCGCGGCGAATTTGAACCATGGGCTTATTTGCCTCGGGCCGCGGCCACTTTCGGAAGCGCCTTCCATTCGGCTTGAGAGATTTCTCGCCCGGGCCAGGCAATGTTGTGGAAGGGCCATTCTTTCGCGGTCCAGAGTTTCATATCGGGGAGGAGTTTGGCATCCAGGCCTTGATCGTGAGCGGCCTTGGTGGTCCAGAAAGTGGCCACGGCATCGAAGCCCTGCTTGTTGCTGGGTCGCAGATAGAAGCAGCCTAATTCGCGCGAGCCATCGGGCGTGAGAATCGCGTAAGGGAACGACTTGCGCCCGTCCCACTGCGCCTGTTCGCCGGCCATATCTTTGGCCTGATCTTCAAGCGTGAGTCCGGCATGCGGCCAGTTGCCGCCCATGTTGGAGCGGATGAAATCGATAGAGCTCATGTAGGCTTCGTAATCGATTTTGGCCAGCGCGGGGCCGAGGGGGACGAGCTTGTATTCGGCGGTTGCGAAGGGCTTGGGGACGGCGAACCCGGCAGGGACGAATTGGGCTTGCGCGAAGCAAATCGGCGCGAACGCCGCTAACAGAGAGATGGCCGACTGGTTCATAGTCTATTGTATTCAGCGGGCCAGCGCGATAGCCAACAGGATTGCGCGTTGTGTGCCCTGGACTGAGCCCCTGGAATCGAACGTTTCCCCCAATGAATGGGCACCGCTGCCTTGCCCTCCTCCGCCGATGGTGATGGCGGGAATACCCATGTTCATGGGCACGTTCGAATCCGACGAGCCTTCGCTAAGCACTTCGGCGATGCCGAGCGCTTTGCTCACGGCGATGGCGGTCTGCACGATGTGCGAACCTTGCGCCGTTTCTCCGGCTGGCCGGATGCCCACCAATTCGGGTGCGACGGAGACTGCGCCGCGCCCGTTCCAACGCTTGTTTTCTTCATTGACCGCTTCGTTCAGGGCGGCCTTGAATTTTTCGTTCAACGCGTTCAGGGAAGCCTTACCGGCAGAGCGGAGGTCTACTTCCATCCAGGCTTCGAACGGGATCGCATTCACGCTGGTGCCGCCTCCGACGCGGCCTACGTTGAAGGTTGTCTTGGGAGTGGTGGGGACCTGAAAATCGTCAATCTTGGCCATGGCGCGACCCATGGCCTGGATGGGGTTGGCCATCCCGAAAGCGCCGTAGCTGTGGCCGCCGGGACCTTTGAAGGTGACGCGATACCGCAGGCTGCCAACGCCCAGGTTGGTGATGCCGAGGCCGGTGCCATCGACGGAGAGGAACGAATCCACGCGGCCTTTGAGCGTTTCGCCGAAGAGCTGCTTCATGCCGCGCAGATCGCCCAGGCCTTCTTCGCCGGTATCGGCAACGAAGGTGATGGTGCCGGGTGTACGGACGTGGGCTTCGTTCAGAGCATGGATGACGCCGAGCATGACGGCAAGTCCGCGGCAATCGTCACCGATGCCGGGACCTTTCATGGATGTGCCTTCGCGCTTGACATGCACGCCGGTGCCTTCGGGAAAGACGGTATCGAGGTGAGCGGCGAAGACCAGGTTGGGGCGCGGATTGTCGCCTTTGCGGACGCCGATGACGTTGCCCGCATTATCCACTTGTACGTCTTGCAAGCCGAGCGCGTGGAAGAGGCGGACGAACTCGCGGCCGCGCGTTTCCTCTTTGAAAGGAGGCGCGGGAATTTCGCAGATGCGCGCCTGCTCAGTGAGGATGTGGGCTTCGTTGTTCTCTGCCGCGGCGAGAGCCGCTTGGATGGTTGGATCGCGCAGGAGGGCTTCCGGGGACTGTGCCCATGCGGAGGCGAGGCATGCGACGAGTGCAAGTAAAATGCGGGTCATGGCAGCAGTTTCGCATCCTGGCCGGCGGTGAGTTGAAGCGGTGTTGGCTCGTGGCCGGGTAGGCGCAGGCGCACGGCGAGAGTGGTGTGGGGATGAACGGTGGCTTGCGTGAGTTTGCCGTTGCTCCAGGCTAGATCTACCTCGATGTTGCCACGGGCGCGCAGGCCGGTGATGTGGCCTTCCGGCCACGCATGGGGGAGTGCGGGGAGCAGGGAGAGTTCGCCATCGTGCGATTGCAGGAGCATTTCCGTAATGCCGCTTGTGCCGCCGAAATTGCCATCGATTTGGAAAGGCGGATGGGTATCGAAGAGGTTGGGGAGTGTGGATTGCTGGAGGAGGGCCTGGATGTTGTCGTGAGCTTTTTCGCCATCAAGGAAACGCGCCCACAGGTTGATGACCCAGGCGCGTGACCAGCCGGTGCGCGCGCCACCTGCGTTTAAGCGGCGTTCGAGTGAGACGCGCGCGGCACGGGCAAGTTCGGGGGAGGTGTAGACGCCGATTTGGCTCGATGGATAGACCGCGTAAAGGTGCGAGACATGGCGATGAGCGGGCTCTTGTTCTTCGTAATCTTCGAGCCATTCCTGAAGCTGCCCGTGCTTGCCGATCCTGAAGGGCATGAGCTTTGCGCGGGCGGCGAAGAGCTTGGCGCGGAAGGGCGCGTCCACGTTGAGGAGGGTGGAGGAATCGATGACGCGGGTGAAGAGGTCGCGTGTAATTTCGGTATCCATGTACGGACCCATGGCGAGTTTCGCGCTGCCGCCTTCGGGAAGCTTGAAGGCATTTTCAGGCGAGATGGAAGGGCCGGTGACGAGGTGGCCGGCGCGGTCATCGGTAAGGTAGTCGAGAAGGAATTCGGCCGCCTCTTTCATGACGGGATAGGCGCGGTCTTTGAGGAAGGTTGGGTCGCGCGTGAAATCGTAGTGGTCCCACATGTGGAGGCTGAGCCAGGCGGCGCCCATGGGCCAGATGCCGGAACCGACGCCATCGAGCGGCTCTGTGTGGGCCCAGATGTCGGTGTTGTGATGGGCCACGAAGCCGGCTGCTCCGTAGGTGGACTTGGCGGTGCGGCGGCCGGATGCGCGCATACGTTCGAGCAGACTGAACAGCGGCAAATGCAGCTCCGACAGGTTGGTGTTTTCGGCGGGCCAGTAGTTCATTTCCGTGTTGATGTTGATGGTGTACTTGCTGTCCCAGGCAGGGGTGAGGCTATCGTTCCAGAGGCCTTGCAGCGTGGCTGGCAGGCCACCGGGGCGGCTGGAAGCGATGAGCAGATAGCGGCCGAACTGGAAGTAGAGCGCTTCAAGGCCGAGATCGGTAAAGCCGGCTTTGACGCGCGCGAGGCGCTCATCGGTGGGGAGCGGGGAGGCGGGAGCGTTGAAGGAAAGGTCGACGCGATTGAAGAGGCGCTGGTGATCGGCGATGTGTTCGGCGCGGAGTGTGGGATAGGGCTTGGTGCCGTTTATTATTGCTGCGGGGATGGTGGCGAACGCGGGTACGTTGCCTGAGTTGGCATCGAAGAGGATGGTAACGGCGTTGGCATGAGTGACGGTGAGGCGGCCTGGTTCCGCGGTGACTTTGCCGCCGTCGGCGATGGCCTGCAAGGCAGCTACGAAGCGCGCACCGCCTTCCTTCTCCCATCCGGCATGGCGATCGTCATGAGCTAGGGCCTGCCGATCATCATGATGCTATCGGGACCGAGTGACTTCAGTTCGGCATCGCGTTCGCGCGTGAGGGTGGCGGTGAACGAGAGCTGGCCGGGCTGGCCGGCAGTGAGGCGCATGACGATCATCTGAGCTGGCGCGCTGCTGAAATATTCGCGCTTGAAGGTGACGCCATGCGCGGTGTAGGTGACGGTGGCGATGGCTGTTGCGAGGTCGAGTTCGCGGCGGTAATTGGTGACGGATTGGGTGGCGGGGAAGTCTATGTGGAGGTCTCCGAGAGTCTGGTATTGAGGCAGACGGCGGGGGATGCCGATGAGGGTGCGGTCGGCTAGCAGCTCGGCTTCGTGAGCCTTGCCGGCGAAGAGCAGCTTGCGGATTTCTGGTAGTGACTGGAGAGCTTCGGGATTGTTGCGGTCGAGGAGACGGCCCGCCCAGATGCCGCTTTCGTTGAGCTGGAGATGCTCGTGGGCGGGGTCGCCGAAGACCATGGCGCCGAGGCGGCCGTTGCCAAGCGGGAGCGCTTCGTTCCAAGTTGCGGCGGGTTGGGTGTACCAGAGTTGGAAGGGCTCGGCGGCGGCGCAGGAGATGAGGGGGAGGAACGCGAGGAGAGCTTTGCGCATTACCCAGGCGGGTCCGGAAGATTTAGTTTGCGGCAAATTTTTCTCGCTAGTAGATTGGAGACTTCGGTATGTCTTGGCACGGCTTCGGCGTGCCCTGTTTGCGGATTCTCCCAAACGGAATGCTCTGCGCCCTCGCGCCGCAGCACACAGCCGTGCCGGCGAAGGTGGCGCAGAAGTGCTTCGCGCTTCATCCGACAGCTAGAAGTTCTTGCTCTGCTCCTGGGGGCAGAGCCCGAAGAGATTCCTCTCTCCTATATTCCAGAATGAGGCTGATTGCCGCACTCAAATTTGCGAGACAGGCTTCTCTGCTTTCGCCCTGACCATTGGCTCCTGGGACTTCCGCGCAGTAAGCGATATACCAGGGGCCGTCGCGTTCCACGATGGCAGTAAATTCATTGTGCATAGTTTGTTTCACCATTGCGATCTACGTTACATCCAGCGGACACGTGAAGGATCTCAGCAAGAATCTCTGGAGTCAGTACAAAACCGAATGAATCCTCGATATCGTCGGTGGTCATTCCGACGGCCAAGCATTCGAGGATGTGCGACACCGAAAGACGGTTATCGCGGATAGCCAAGGCACCGCCGAGCAGTTCGGGATCGGCTACGATCCACTTGTAATGCTTGTACGGTCTGGGTTGCCATTCGGTCATGTCGATCACCGTGCTGCGGATAAGGCTGGTGAGGCTGCCTTGATGTACTTGTCATACCACGCTAAATAGCGCTCGTAGCGGTCCTTGATGAAGCTGGGGCGGGTAAAGCTATGAAACTGGCCGGGATAAATTACTAACTGAGTGGGGATGTTGAGTGACTGGAGCGCCTGGTACATTTGTTCGCCGCCGGTGATGGGGACGTTGAAGTCTTTGTCGCCGCCCATGAAGAGGGTCGGGGTCTTGATGCGGTCGGCCTTGAAGAAGGGGTAAGAGATGGCGATCCAGGCTTGCGGATTTTTCCAGGGCGCGCCGATTTCGTTGTCGTACTGGAAGGTGTACTGATCGGTGCCGTACATGGAAATTTGGTTGGCGCTGCCGGCGCCGCTGATGGCGGCTTTGAAGCGCGTGTCCTGGGCGATGGTGTAGTCGGTGAGGATGCCGCCGTAGCTCCAGCCGCCGATGCCGAGGCGATCGGGGTCGGCGGCTCCGATGGCGATGGCGTGATCGACGCCGGCGAGAAGGTCGGCCACTTCTTTGTTGCCCCAATCGGCAAAGATGCTTTCCTGGAACTTCGCGCCTCGGCCGGAACTGCCACGGTAGTTCACTTGGAGTACGCCATAGCCGTTGGCGGCGAAGAACTGGCGTTCGAACTGGAACTGGTGCGCGTCCTGACCGTTGGGGCCGCCGTGGATGCGGAGGAGGAGGGGGAAGCGAGTGTTGGGCGTGGCGTTGAGCGGGCGCGTGAGCAGGCCGTGGACTTCGGCGCCGTCTTTACTTTTGAACTCGACATTTTCGGTCTTGGCGAGTTGCAGTTCTTTCATGAGCGCGGAGTTGTGAGTGGTGAGCGGACGCAGGGTGCCGCCATCGAGCGCGAAGAGTTCGGGCGCGGCGGTGTCTGTGGAGGCGAGCACGGCGGTGTGGCCGGCGGCGCGGCTCTGGCGCATGACGACTCGCTCACCGCCCAGGATGCGTTCGACCGTACCATCGAGCGCGACGCGCGCGGGGTATTCGGAGCGATCATCGGAGACGAGGGCGACCAGCGATTTGCCGTCTTCAGTGAACTGGGGAGTGCTTACGTTGCGGTCCAGCTTTTCGGTGAGCACGCGGGGCGTGCCGCCGGCTGCGGGGACGATGGCGAGCTTGTTGATGTTGTAGGCGCCGAGCTTGGGGTCGCTGCCTTGCGTGTAGGCGATGAGCTTGCTATCGGGGCTCCAACTCAGGCGGCCGCCATCGCGACCGGGATGCGTGGTGAGGCGGCGGGGCTGCTGGTTGGGCTTGGCATCGACGACGAAAACATCGGTGTTGGCGGTGCGGTCCCAGTCTTTATCCTGGTTGCTGACGAAGGCGATTTTGGCGCCATCGGGCGACCAGGCGGCGTTCTCTTCGTCGTAGGCGGTATCGGTGGTGAGGGGTTCGAACTTCTTGGTGGCGATGTCGTAGAGGAAGATGCGGCCGCGCGCCTTGCCGCTGAGGTAGCCTTCCTGATCCTGCTTGAAGTGATAGCGATCGAGCACGATGGGCTTGGGCGGGGGCTGAGTAGCGGCGGGCTTAGTGGGGTCGGGCTCGGGATCTTCGTTCTCACGCATGGTGAGGAGGAGGCGCTTGCTATCGGGAGACCACTCGGCGGCGGAAATTTTCTGCTTGAGATCGGTGAGCTGGTAAGCCTCGCCACCGCGACGGTCGAGCAGCCAGACCTGATTGCCTTTGGCGGCGCCGGGGCGGCTGGAAAGGAAGGAGAGATAGCGGCCGTCGGGGCTCCAGCGCGGCGAGGACTCGGCTTCCAGGGTGTGGGTGAGCTTGACGGTTTCGCGGCCATCCCAACTGACCATCCAGATGTCGGTGTTGCGCTTGTCGCCGGGGACGTCGACGGAGCCGACGGTGTAGGCGATCCATTTGCCGTCGGGAGAGACTTGCGGATCGTTCACGTCTTCGAAGCGGGCGAGATCGGAGAGCGCGATGGGGCGCGGAGTTTGGGCTTGTGTGAGTACGGCAATGAGGATGATGCTGAAGCGCATCATTTATTAATAGCGCTATTGGCCGAGTTGGAATTCGGCGCGGCAGCCGCGATCAACCCAGATGCCCTGGCGGTCAACGCCCCAGGTGCGGCCTTGTTCGCAGGCGGAGCCACTGATCTGGCGGATGAGCGTGACGCCGGCGCTGGTGTTGGCGGAGCAGTAGTGTCGGTCGCCATCGTCTGAGGAGCAGCGGATGGTGCCGCCGTACCCTGCGTTGTAGCCCTGGTTGTTGTAGCCGTTCTGGCGGTCACCGGCTCCGGTTGCGAAATCGGCACGGCAGCCATGATCGACCCAAACACCATTCGGATCGTAACCCCAGGTGGAGCCTTGGACGCAGGGTGTACCGCTGATCTGATTGACGAGGCGCACACCGCCGCGCACATCGATATTGCAATAGTGGCGGCGCTCATCGTCGGAGGAGCAGCGAATGGATTCCGAGCGGAAGTAGCCGCCTTCATTGGGGCGGCGATCGTATTCGGGAGTGAAGTAACCGCCGCGCCCGCGTGCCGCAAATTCGGCGCGGCAGCCACGATCGACCCATACGCCGCGACGGTCATAACCCCACGTGGAACCTTGGATGCAGGCGGAGCCGCTGACCTGACGGGTGAGGCGGACGCCGCGCGAAGTATCGATGTCGCAATAGTGGCGACGGCCATCGTCGGAGGAACAGCGGATGCCATCCTGCGCGAATAAGCCGGTCATGAAACACGTGACGAATAGAAGTCGCAACATTGAAATCTCCAAAAGAAAAGCCCAGTGCATTATCGTACATGCACCGGGCCTTCCAAACTTTGGTTCATGAAGAGGATTACATCTTCTTTGCGGCGATATCGTTGATCATCTTCTGGTGCTCTTTCAGAGTGGGTAGGGTTTTACCGGCAAAGCCTTTGATATCGCTATCAGAACCGGAGTCAGCTTCTTTGGTAAAGGCCGCTACATCTTTGTTGTGATCGGCGACCATGTCCTTAACATAGGCCTTATCGAAGGCCGCGCCGGAGAGTTTGGACATTTTGTCGATGACGGCCTGATCCTTGGCGTTGGGGGCGGAGGGCAGGGTCATGTTCTTTCCGGCGGCGATGGTCTTCAGCTCATCGTTGGCTTTGGTGTGATCGTCGACCATTTTCTGGCCAAAATCTTTCACGGCCTGGCTGCTGCCTTTTTCGGTGGCCATTTTGCCTAACGCGACTTCGGTCATGCCGCCGGAAGCGGCTTCCATGGCGAACTTGGAATCGGCAGCGGCTGTCATTTTGCCGTGGTCCATCTTGCTGTGATCTTGCGCAAAGGCAATGCTGCCGAATGCGAGAGCGGTAAGCGATTTCTGAAGTTTCATATGAGGTCTCCCTTTACGACTCAGGTGGTGCAATTCGGTTGCCCCGCTTGATATGGAGGAGCCTTGCTGCGTGAGGATGTTTACGTTGGTGCGAGCGGAGGGACTTGAACCCCCATCCCCTTGCGGAGGCCAGCTCCTAAGGCTGGTGCGTCTGCCAATTTCGCCACGCTCGCGCTCATTCCAGTTTACCTAGTTCCAGAGCTCGTGGATGGGGCCGTAAAGATCCTGTTCGGCGGCGAAGGGGACGTAATCGAAGCCGCGGCCGGTGGGATCGTCACGGCGGATGGTGGTCCAATCGATGCCGAGGGCTGAGTAGATGGTGGCTTCGACATCTTCGGGGCGGACGTCGCGATTGCGGCTCCAGCCGGGGTCGATGGTGGCGGAACCGAGAGAGTCAGTTTTGCCGATGGACTTGTTGCCTTGAATGCCGGCGCCGGCGAAGAGGACAGTCTGCTGGAGGAAGTGATCGCGGCCGGAAGCCTGGTTGGGATTGCCGACGGTACGGCCGAATTCGCCCATGGCGACGATGAGGGTGTCGTTGAGGGCGCCGGCGGCTTTGAGATCGGCAATGAGGGTGCCGAGGCCGTTATCGAAGGTGCGCGCAAGTGCGGGGAGGCTGTTGGGGGCGTAGATGTTCTGGTGCATATCCCAGCCGCCGATGGTGATCTGGACAAAGTGGGTGCCTTTGTTCGAGGCGAGCAGGTTGCGCGCAGTGATGCAGGCGTTGCCGAAACCGGTGTTGCCGTAGCGGTTGCGTTCGGTCTGATCGAACGTGAAGATTTTGGCGACTTCGGGGTTGTACATCAGACTGCGTGCGTTGGCGTCGAAGGCTACCATTTCTTCGGTGACGCCGCCGTAGGGAGAGTTCTGGATGACTTCGCTATCGAGACCCTGGTGGAGCTTGTAGCGGGCGTCGAAGCGCGTCTGGCCATCCGGATTGGTGGCGTTGGGGAGGCCGCCGCCATTGGGGCTGATATAGAACGGCGCGTTTTCGGGAGGCAGGTAACCGGTGCCGGGTCCATTACCGGTGTTGAGCGAGACGAAGGCGGGAAGCGTTTTATCGGGATCGGAAGAGCGCTTTTCAATGGCGACGACGCTGCCGATGTGGGGCGCGATTTTGGAGAGGGCCTGGGTGGGGTTGCGGCCGATTTGCCACCAGGTTTGCGAGAGGCCGTGGACGGCGGCCCAGGAGCGGGTGGAGCGGACGAGCGCGATGCTGTCGAGCTGGGCGGCGACGTTGGGCATGAGGCCTTGCGGGAAGAGGATGTCGCCGTATTGGGTGGGGTTGAAGCTTTGGGGGGTCCAGGGGCCGACTTTAAGATCGAAGGTATCGGTGTGGCTGGGCGCGCCGCCCATGAGGATGAAGATGACCTTTTTGGCTTTGTCGATGGGCGTGACGGAGGCGCTGGCGACGCGCTCCCAGGAGCGGGCGGGCATGAGGTAATAACCGCCGACGGCTGTTGCGATGTGGCGGAAGAAGGTGCGGCGGCCGAGGGCGGGGCGCTTCCAAAAAAAGCTGCCGGAGTGTTGGGATGAGTGAATCGGCATGTTAGTAGGAGTAAAGGAAATCGATCTTGTTGATGAGGGCCCAGGCCAGGTCTTCGAGGGCACTGTTGCGGGCGGCGGCGGTGGTTGCGGCGGTGAGGTAAGAGACTGCTTTCGACTGCTCATCTGTGCTGGGGTGGCGCGAGACGAAGGTGAGGAAGAGCTCGTCGACGACGGCCTTGTTGCCGGTCATTTTCGAGGCGGCGAGAAGTGTGGGCGAGGCTGAGACTTTGGTGCGGTTGGTGATGAAGGAATCGTTCATGACGGTGAGCCGCTGGAGGATGCTGGCGGCGGAACTGCGCTGCGCGCTATCGCGATTGCCGCGCAGGAAGGCGTTGAGGAGATTCGAGCCGCCGACGTTGGGATCTGGAAATTGCATGGCCCACTGGATGGGCGGCGCGGTGGGGCCGTTCACGTTGTAATTCGCGAAGACGCCGGTGGATTTGACGATAGCGTCATGCACTTCTTCGGCATCGAGGCGGCGCGGGTAATGGCGGGCGAAGAGCGGGATGGATTCGATATTCCACTCGCCATCGTAGCGGGAGCTGAGCTGATAGGCGGAAGACTGAACTAAGAGCCGCATGAAATCTTTGAGCTGAAAATCGACGCGGGTGGCTTCGATGGCGAGCTGTTCGAGGAGCTCGGGATTGGCCGCCTGCAGTTCCCACGGGGCGGGAGGCGGCTTGTTGGGATCGAGGCGGGCGGGATCGAGATTGTCCACGGGATCGACAAGGCCGAGGTTGAAGAAGGCTTTGAAGAGGCGGTTGGCGAAGTTGCGGGCGAACATGGGGTCGGCGGTGAGCATTTTGCCGAAGGCATCGCGATAGCCGGCGCCAGAGGCAGGCTCTTTGCCATCGCGATACATGGGGGTAAGGGTTTTGACGGCGCCGATGGCGGCGCGGGTGGGACGGTTGCCGAAGTTGGTGTTGAGGTCGTAATTGCCGGTGGGGCGATCGAGAACGCGCCAGCTATCGTATTGGCCGCTGTACTTATCGCTATTGGTGCGCGGCATGTTGAAGTTCAGCCGGGAGAAGAAGGCGGCCATTTTTTGGGCGTCGGTGCGGGTGACGGAAGCGCCCCAGAGGCTGATGCCATCGAGGTGGCCGCGGCCATTGTGGCAGAGCAGGCAATCGTAATAGGTGACGCCGAGGAAGGTGGCGGTGGACTTGGCGAGGGTTGTATCGTAAGAATCCTGAACGGGACCCATGGGGGTTTGCTGGTGATAAATGAAGTTGGCGGGACCGCCACCCACGGGATCGCTGGTATCGCCGGTGGCGGAGACCATTTCGTAGGCCACATCGCGGAAACTTTTGTTGTTGCCAATGGCATCGCGGAGGTAATTGTAGAAGGCGTCGCGGCCGCCGTTGCCGGGCTGGACGTTGGACGCGCTGCCGACATTGCCGAGCAGGTCGCCCATCCACATGGTCCATTTGTCTACGAATTCGGGGGTGTTGAGGAGCTGTTCAATGAGGATGTCGCGCTTGGCGGGGGAGGAATCGGAGAGAAAGGCAAGAATATCGGAAGACGAGGGGATGCGGCCGGTGAGATCGAGCGTGACGCGGCGCAGAAATTCCTCATCGGAGGAGAGGGGAGCGGAGGCGACCTTGGCGGCGGCCATGCGCGAGAAGACGATTCGGTCAATGAAATTGCGCTGCGGGAGGGAGGTGGGCGAGACGGCTGCGGGGGTGGAACGGCGGGGGATGGAATCGAGCTGTTTGACGCGCGTGACGAGATCGCGATGGACGCGGAGTTCGCGCGCGGCGAAGGTATCGGGCTGGGCGATGAAGGAACAATTGGAGCCGGAGACGTTGGAGATTTCAGCGGCGGTCACAGGCGAGAAGGCGAGGCACACAACGGCTAAAGGAAGGAGAAGATATTTGCGTTTCAATGAAGGAAGACCCTCCGAACAGAGTCTGTTTACTGCTAACACAACTTTAGTACAAGTGTTGCGATACAACCGAATAACTATATGATCAAAGCCATTATTTTCGATTTGGGCCGTGTGATAATCCCGTTCGATTTCGAATTGGGATACAGAGAGCTGGCCCGCGTATCTGGAAAGAGTACGACGGAAATACGGGAACGAATTCGCGGGACGGGGCTGGTGCCGCTTTTGGAGACGGGCCTGGTGGAACCGGAGGCGTTTGTCGCCGGGATTGCGCAGGCGCTGGAAATGGAGCTGGGGATGGCGGAATTTGCGCGAATCTGGAACTCCATTTTTTTGAAGGAGACGCTGATTCCCGAGGAGATGCTGGTGCGGCTGAAGCGGAACTATAAAGTGCTGCTGCTTTCGAATACGAATGCGATTCACTTTGAGGGTCTGGAGCGGGAGTACCCGATGTTGCGGCATTTCGATCATCATGTTTTGTCGTATCGGGTGCGGGCGATGAAGCCCGATGCGGCGATTTATCTTCATGCGGCGGAACTGGCTGGATGCGAGGCTGCGGAGTGCCTGTTCATCGACGATTTGGAGGAGAACGTGGTGGGGGCGCGTGCGGTGGGAATGGTGGCGTTGGTTTTCGAAGGGCACGAGCGGCTGGTGCGCGATTTTGCGAATTTGGGGATTGATTATTGAATAGGAGATGGCGATTCGGCGTGTGCGTGGGCCTACGTCGGGCGCTGGGCGCGCCATTGTTGGCGTGTTGCGGCGCAGGCGATTTCGCCGGACGTAAAAACGAAGCCAAATTGCGATGGGCTGAAGACTAAGTTGTTTTGTTTGTGATACATGTGGGCGGCTACGGCTTCTTCGAGCTGTTCGGCGGCAGCCTTTTTGCGACGGTCCTGAAGGTGGCGGAGCTCTTCGAGGGCCTTATATAGGCTGCGGGAAAGGCGGGCTTCGTGGAGGTGCAGGTTGCGGAGGGCGGCTTCGTGGCGCTCGGAAGAGAGGACCTCGATCATGGCGGTGCGAACGTCGCGAATTTCGAGATTGACGATGTGATCGGGTTGGCCTTCGAGATGACCCATGGCGAGGATGTTGGCTTCGCGGGCGGCGGCGCGTTCGAGGCGCCATTGGGTATCGCAGACGGTTTGGGCGAGCATGTGTTCGACGGTGCCCTGAGGCGCGAGATCTCTATAGAGAGCTTCGCGAAATTTGAGGTAGCGGCTGGGATCTTCATTGGGCAGGACGACAGTTTGCCCGGTGAGTCCATGACGGACGGCGTTGAGGGAAGATTTCTGTTTGCCTTCGGCGGTGCGAGGGCCGGTGGAATGCTGCGCGTTTTCCCGATTTTGCAGGGTTTGCGTGGGTGTGGCCATTTTGGATGGAACCTCCGGCTTCACTGAAGCAGATGAAATGGCGGCTGGCGGCGGCGAAAAGCGGTAAGTTGTTGAGGAAGCTAGCGAAAAAAAGGATAGCAGATGCGTGAATACCTGAGCCGGCATGAGTTTGCGAAGCAGAAAGGTTTTCGCTGGCGGAATGCGAACGAGATTAGCCGGATTGAAGGCTTCAGCGATGCGGTGTTCGCGTTTGCGGTGACGCTGCTGGTGGTGTCGCTAGAGGTGCCGAAGACGTTCGACGAACTGATGGCGGGGATGCATGGATTTCTGCCGTTCGCGGCGGCGTTCGCGATTCTGTTTGTGGTCTGGACGAGCCAGTACCGGTGGTTCCGGCAGTATGGGTTGCAGGATGGCGCGACACTGTGGCTGAATGCGGCGCTGCTGTTTGTGGTTTTGTTCTTTACGTATCCGCTGAAATTTTTGTTTACTTGGCTGATGAACGCGTGGACCGGCGGCGGGGGCCTGGTGCATTTGCCGAATGGCGAAACCGTGCCGATGGTGCCGCGGGGCGAGCAGGCGAAGCTGATGGAGGTTTATGGGCTGGGGTACATGGCGGTGTTTGGGGTGCTACTGCTGTTGCATGTGCATGCGTGGCGGAGGAGGGAGGATTTGGAGCTGACGCCACTGGAGCGCTTTATTACGAAAGCGACGATGCGGGAGCAGGGGATTCAGATGGGGATTGCGGCGGCGTCGGTGACGCTGGCGGCGATGGGAGAGCCGGGGTGGGCGGGATTGGTGTATGTGATTATTGGGCCGGTGATGGCGTTGAATGGGATGGTGGTGGGGAAGCGGAGGCGGGTGGAATTTGGGGAGTGAAGGGGGGCGCTGAGGTTGCTGCAGGTTGGTTCCGGACGGCGCCGGTGGGGACTGGGAAGTAAGATGCAAATTGAAAGGCGAGGAACCATGGAAGCAATTGACCGAATTGAACTCAATCCGGCTATCTGCTCTGGGAAACCCATTATCAGCGGTACGCGCATGATGGTGCGGAACATTCTTGGCATGAAGGCTGCGAGTTTGGCCAACCGCTATCGAGAACACGGAGACAGCCTTGACGCGCTTGTTTGACTTAGCCGCCGAAGAGGACCTGCCGGGCGGTCTCGTGATTATCGATGAGACGAAGATCCGAGTCAGGCGATCGTCGCGACAACGGGCGTTGACACTGCAAGACGATGTCGCGGGAGAGGAACGATGGTGTCGATTTGGGGTGGACGCGTTGGCGAGGCACGCCGAACGAACGTAGGAATTATCTGGAGAACAAATGAAACAAGAATACGATTTCAGCAAGGGCAAAAGGGGAGCAGTGGTGCCCGTTCCGCAAGGCAAGACGCGAGTAGCGATTCGGCTGGACGACGACTTGCTGGACTGGTTCCGCAAGGAAGTCGATAAGGCAGGCGAAGGCAACTATCGAACGCTGATCAATGTGGTTCTGCGGGATTTTGGCTGGATTTCTTTTCTGCAGCTTCTTTCATTTCCTGCTCCATGGCGGCGTATTTGCGAGTCAGGTGCGGCACGATGCCTAGCATTCGCTCCATGAGCATGAGCTGGCCGCGGCAATGCATTTCGTGCTCCTTGGGACTCATTAGCGATTCGAGGCGGGACTTGGTGGGCTGGCTGGGATCTTCGGTGATTTGTTCGGCCAGTTTGTCGTCGGACATGGCTTCTAGAAACGCGGCGAAACGCTGGCCTTCGGTTTTTAACAGGTCGACCAACTCCTGTTTGGAGCGCTTCTTTTTCTCTTCCGTGTCCATTTCGATGAATGCGGCGGACCAATCGTATTCATGCATGTTCGTAGTGCCCAAGGCGTGAGCATCCTGCCACAGACGCGTGCTGACTGCGATGTGGGTTAGTGCCTGCTGGACCGAGCGGGCGCCCTCGGCTGGAATGAAGTTGTACTTTTCTTCGGGGATGTCTTCGGCTATCTGGATTGTGTTCTGGCGGACGGTGCGGAAACTTGCCGCGAGCTGCTTGGCTCCGTAAGGGTTTTGCATGTCTAAATGGTAAGCCACAACGGCCAGGAAGCGGAAGCGTTATAGGACTAGGTTGCCGTTGGATCGGGCTGTCAAACATTCAGGGCTTGCAACAACATTTGCAAAAGTTCGTCACCCATGTTTGTGGTACCCTGAGCACCGCGGCTGAGCGCCTCGCGCACGTGCTCGGGTTGCTTTGAACCGGCGTAGATAAAATAGGGCGTTCGATCCCCGCCACCTCGAATCGCGTCCAGCAGAGTATAGCCTGCTCGCAAATCGGGAGGTCTACCCATATCACTGACGATGGCGTCAAATTGCTGTTGCCTGAGAGCCGCCAGGGCGTGGCTTGTCGATTTAACCAGAACGAAGTCGATGTTGTAAGCAGCCATTGAGCTACGCTCAATAATATTGTTGTCCGGCCTGTCGTCTACCCACAGGATGACTTTCCGAGGTTTCTTTGCCTCTCTTTCCGGTCGCAGGCTCCTGACCAGATTGGAGGGCTCAACGGCGGCATCTTCGCCACGCGCGGCCCGCTCCGGCGTTGTGACAGGACGGGATGTGCGCGAGATAGCAGCCGCGATCTTCTCTGCCAACTCCCGGACCGCACGACGGATCTGTGGGTCGTTAGGAGGCAAGTCTGCCTGAACACGCCAGTCATATCTCTGACGGCTGCCGATTTCGAATGCCAGGACATCATCCCTGAGTAAGTCCGGCCGTTCGAGCACTGGGGCAGTAACAAAGTAAATAGGTAGGATAAGATCGTCCCTGCCGAGATTTTTCTCATGCTCTATGAAATGTTTTAACTCATCGCGACAGGGATCACTCTTGAAAAAAAGCGGCGTGATAATAGGTATCAGGAACTTCGATGTCGAAATGGCTTCGGTGAGCCGCTTCTTCCAGTTTTGACCGAACTCGATGCCGTCAACATCTTGGAGAATGTTGAACGTTCGATCACCGGTAACGACCTGAACGCCCAGCTCCAGCAACCGCCTCAATGAGGTAATCGCACCGCCAAAATACTCATCGTCCAATCTGGTGTAGCTGAGGAATGCTTAGCCGACGAGCGACGGTATAGGTGCAGCCACATATGCAGAACAGGGACAGCCCGTGCCGTTTTTGGCTCGGGCAAGCTGCTCGTTCCGGCGTATGCGCCGCATTGGGGAGGCGCGGAAGGAGACACTCGATCATCGGGGTGGGGATGGGCCTTCAGAGACTCAGGCGGCCGGCGCGTATACCAGGACTCCGTGAGGTAAGTGAAGCTGGTGTCGACGATTGCTATCGGTTTGGTGGCCACCTTCGGTCTGATAGCGGCGGATTGGCTGGGACTTGGAAGGGTGCGATGACTACTCAGGAGGGCGAGACTACCGTCACCATCACGATTGAGCCTGGGGCAGGGCTTGGCGGTAAGGTGCAGGCGGGGGATTACGCGGCTCCGCTTGCCAATGGAATAAGATATCGTTCGATATGAAGATCAAGCCGGGGTGGGTGACTTAGAGGAATGGGACGTTTCGTTATTTCGATTTTGCTGGCGGTGGTTCCCGGCTGGATGTTTGCTCAGTCTTACACCATCTCCACCATTGCGGGGGGTGGCCTACCGGTAAACATTGCGGGGAACCTGGCTAGTTTGTCGGCGCTGGGCGCAGTTACCGCAGATGCGGCGGGGAACATTTTTTTCGCTAGCAGTCACACGGTTCTTCGGTTGGACGCACAAACTAAAATTCTGACCTTGATGGCCGGGAATGGAACGGGGGGGTTCAGCGGGGACAATGGGCCGGCGGTGGATGCCCAGTTACTGGCGCCTTCGGGGTTGGCTGTGGATTCAAGCGGCACGCTGTACATTGCGGATTCAGGCAACTACACCCTACGAAAAGTTCGAAATGGCATGATCACGACCGTGGCGGGAAATGGGCAGTTTGGCTTTAGCGGCGACGGTGGGCCGGCGGCCAACGCGCAATTGAGCACAGCTCCCAGCGTGGCGGTGGATGCGGCGGGAGACGTGTATATCGCCGACCGGGATAACCAGCGGGTGCGGAAGATTTCGGGCGGCATCATCACCACGATCGCCGGCACCGGTACGGCCGGCTCCAGCGGCGACGGAGTGCCCGCGCTGGGGGCGAAGTTGAGCAACCCGTCTATTGTCGCGGTGGACTCCAAAGGCATCGTCTATATTGCCGAGGGCCAGGGCATCCGCAAGTTGCAGGATGGGATGATTACAACGATTCCGGGTGGCTCTCCTTTTGAGAGGCGGGGATTTACGGCCGCGCTTGCGGTGGACGCCGACGGGAACGTTTTCGTAACGGAAGGAAACGTTGTTCGACAGATTTCGCGCGGGGTCACGACAACTATCGCCGGAGACGGGACTGCCGGGTTCGGCGGCGACGAAGGGCCGGCAACGTCGGCGAAATTGAACAATCCCATGGGCCTGGCGGTAGACGGGAGCGGCACTGTATATGTCGCCGACACTTACAACATACGCTTACGCCGGATTTCGAACGGGATTATTACGACCGCCGCTGGCAACGGAGAGCCGGACTTCAGTGGCGATGGGGGACCGGCGACGCGGGCTCAGTTGGGCGCGCCCAGTGGGGTGGCGGTGGATGGAGCGGGCAACATTTATATAGCCGACGGAAGACGCGTGCGACAGATCTCGCACGGGGCGATCGACACGGTGGCCGGAACGGGGCAAGCCGGTTCGAGTGGCGACAACGGACCAGCGCGGAGCGCCCAGTTCTCCGCGCTTGCGATTGCCGTCGACCGCGGGGGCAGCGACCTTTATATTCTCGACTCATTGAACGGGCGCGTTCGCAAAGTTGCCGGCGGTGCGATTACGACGGTGGCCGGAGACGGGACGGCGGTTTGCACCGAAGGCAGCAATATTCAGTTGCGGGAACCGAGAGGCATTGCTTTGGATGCCGTTGGGAACTTGTATGTCTCAGATTCGTCGGATCGCTGCGTTGTGAAGATTTCGTCGGGAGTGGTCACTGGCGTGATTGGCGGCCCATTGGCGGAATCGACGGGCGACAATGTGCCGGCCACGGACGCCGTGCTGGGACTTCCGTGGGGTGTTGGCGTAGACGCCGACGGCACGATTTACATTGTGGCGGCGGGCGACGGGCTGATCCGCAAAGTTGCCAACGGCGTGGTGACGACGGTAGCCGGCGGGGGCACGGCCGCAGACTATAACGACGGACCGGTGAGGGAGGTGGGCCTGGGCCCAACCGACATGGCACTAGATGGTTCCGGTGCGCTGTACTTTGTTGACGGCAACCGGATTCGGAAAATTACCGGGGAGACGGTGACGACCATCGCGGGGAATATGCAGTGGGGCTTTGGCGGGGACGGCGGCCCTGCCACCAAAGCCCTTGTGAACTCTCCGATGGGCTTGGCGGTGGATAGCGCTGGGAACGTTTATTTTTCGGACTCCGGAAACAATCGAATCCGGATGTTGACACCTATAAAGAGCGACCCGGGCACGACTTCCGTTCCGGGCAGGTCTAGCGCCGAGGTTGGTTTGAATCACCGATGAGGCTTGGGGTTTACCGCGACAATCGCGGCCGCCATGGCACCGTCTATTGCGCCAAGATATAGCATGCACACGAAAGGTTCCAGCATCGTTCCGAGCGTTCGCTATGGTGACGCTCACGCCGCAATCGAGTGGCTCTGCCGGGTGTTCGGCTTTCAAAAGCAGGCTGTTTACGAGGGGCCGAACGGCTCCGTAGCGCATGCGCAGCTGACGCACGGCGCGGGCATGCTGATGCTCGGCTCCAGCAGTAATGGCGGCGAGTATGCCCGGCATATGGTGGAGTTGGGGGAGACCGGTGGACGGGAGACGGTTGGGCTTTGCCTGATTGTGGAGGACTGCGAGGGCGTTTACAGGCGGGCCAGGGAGGCTGGGGCGGAGATTGTGAGCGAACTGTCTTTACCCGAATATGGGGGCCAGGCGTTTGCTTGCCGCGATCTGGAAGGCCACGTTTGGTGGGTGGGCAGCTACAACCCGTGGGGCGCTACTTCGTCGAGCCTTTAGCGGCCAACTCATTCACCAGCTGTTGGATATGGCGGAGCGTGCCGGCGCGCGAGGCCTCGTAATTCCTGGGTGAGGCGATGTCCGCCCAATCTTCAAGCTTGTCCGCGGGCTTGAGGTTGACGGGCAGGGTGCAGCCGAGGGTGACAACTCGCTCAGCCGTTGCGACTTCGGCGGAGGTGAGCATTACCGGCTTGCCTGTTGGCACGGGTAGACCATCTTTCTTCAGGCCGGCGACGACGTTGGGCGCGAATTCGGCGTCAAGATTTGTCCCTCTCGAGATGGCCCTTTCGGGGAGGCCTTTTTCTTCGGCAAGCCGGTTGAACTCCGTGGCGGCGATGACGCTTTTGGCCGCACCGTGCTCACAGACGAAGACGATGGTTGCGGCGGTTTCAGTTTTCGCGCCGGTCTGGCTCAGAAGCAAGGAGGCAAACACGAGTGCGCCGAGGGATGGTGGGAAAAGGTTGCGCATACCATTGCAGCATACTCCGCTCCGTGCGATTGGGGCGGGTTAGCCGAATGAGGCCGCCAGATAAGCCCTGAGTTCATCGCGGACGCGGCGGAAAACGGCCATTCGCTCGAACTCCGTTCCGTGCGATGGAGGCGGTGGATCTTCAAAGCTGCGGTGCAGCTTCTTGGCCGCATGAAAGAAGACCGGGCAACTCTCTTTTGCGTTGTCGCAAACGGTAATTACGTAATCGAAGTGCCGGCCTTCGAACTCATCGACATGCTTTGAGCGATGGCTGGAGATATCGATGCCGAGCTCCTGCATGGCGGCAATGGCTTCCGGCCTGACGTTGCCGGGCTTAGTGCCGGCGCTTTCGACAGCGAAACGGTCTCCGGAATCGTGGCGCAAGAGGCCTTCGGCCATCTGACTGCGCGCTGAATTGCCGGTACAGAGGATGAGTACGCGTTGCTTGTCCATACCCCGCCCGGGACCTTATGCGCAGCAGCCCGGGGCGCAACAGGCAGCGGACTTGTTCGCGCGGATGAACGCGCTCATGAATTTGCCTTCCACCTGTTTTGACAGCGCGTCGACGTCGAGGCCCTGGCCGGTTAGGAAGGTGCGGGCGTCTTCGATGCTGTAAACGCGCGTGGGTTCGATGCCGATGTTTTCGAAACCGGCCTGGGCGAGCTTGGCTGTGTATTCGTCATCGCTCAAGGCGCCGGCTACGCAGCCGACCCAGAGCTCCATATTTTTCTTAATTTCCGCGGGCACGTCACCGCGCACGACAACATCGGAAACGGCGAAGCGGCCACCCGGCTTGAGGACGCGGAAGGCTTCGCTTAAGACGCGGTCTTTATCGCCCGAGAGATTGATGACGCAGTTGGAGATGACGACGTCGACGCTGTTATCGGGTAAGGGGATATTTTCAATTTCGCCTTTCAAGAACTCGGCGTTGGCGAGGCCGCTCCTGTGCTTATTCTGTTCGGCCAGGGCAAGCATTTCATCGGTCATATCGAGGCCAAAGGCTTTGCCGTGGGGGCCGACGCGACGGGCGGAGAGCAGGACGTCGATTCCGCCGCCGGAGCCGAGATCGAGAACCGTTTCACCTTGCTTCAGTTCAGCCAGCGCGGTGGGATTGCCGCAGCCGAGAGAGGCTTTCATGGCTGTATCGGGCACTTCGCCTTCCTGCAGGGCGTTGTAGAGGTTGGAGGTGATGGGGTCGCAGGAGTCTGCGAGGGCGGAGGCGCCTCCGCAGCAGGAATTTCCCGAACCGGACTGGACGCGCAGCGCGGCCTGCCCGTATTTTTCTTTGACGACGTCTTTGATTTCCATAGTTTTGCCTTCCTTAAGATTCGTTATTTGCACAGGGTGACGATCGCCTGTGGCTCGATGGCCTTGTTACGGGTGCAACATTCGGCGTAGAGGAAACCCAAAAGCTCTTTCAGGGTGTCCGCGTTGGCCGAATAGCGCAAAAAGGTGCTTTCGCGCTGGACCTTGACCAAATCTTCGTTCTTGAGCTTGTCGAGATGGTGGGAGAGCGTAGAAGCGGTAATGCCCAGTTCCGAGATGATGTCGCCCACCACCATGCCATCGGGGTGCGCGGAAAGCAGCAGGCGCATGATACGCAGGCGCGGTTCGGTGCCAATTGCCGAAAACATATCGGCGAAGCGTGGCGTTTGTTCGTCGATCTGTTTTCTACCGGCGGTCATATCCAGAGCTTAATTGATATTTCTAGAATAATCAAATTTGTGGCGCCGAGAAGCCCCTGGGTTTTCCTAGTAACAGACCATCCCTTGCGCGACGTACCTTAATAGAAGAATGGCTGCGCGCATTTTGGTTCTGGACGCCGAACCGGTTGTACAGGAGGTGGTGACGCGGATTCTGAGCCGCCACGGATACGAGGTAAGAGCGACCGGGAGTATCTCCAAGGCTTTTCAGATGGTGAAAGCTTCGCCGCCGGATCTGTTGATTACAAACGTTTTACTTCCCGGTATTCGGGGGCACGATGCAGCGAGTCTGCTGCGGGAGCTACACCCTGGGATGCGTGTATTGATGGTGGCGGGGTTGCCGGACGACCAGCAGATTTACGACATGACTAAAAGCGAAGGGATTGAGCCATTTCCCAAGCCATTCAGCGCGGGGGATTTGGCAACCAAAGTGAAAGAGATGTTGGGCCGGTAAGGAGCTGGGGGAAGTTCCAGCCAAGGGGTGTTTGTACGAGATGCCAGTTCGGAACGAAGAAGTGGTTTTGAGTCTGGATGCCTCGACGGGCGAAATTCTCGAAGTTGCACCACCCATCGTAGATCTGTTCCAGCAGAACGGCGGCAAGTTACTGGGCAGCAAGCCGTCTGAGATCCGGGCTTTCCGGGGGGCACCGGTTGAGGCGATTTCCAGCGCCGGGGCAGAGGGGTACCGGACGGAATGGCTGCCGGATGCGGGCGCAGAGTGGCTGGAGGCATTCAGCCAGCGCCAGGTGGAGCGAGACCGGGAAATTGTGCTGTGCCGGGTTCGAGCCGCGCGCGACCCCGATATCGACCGGCTGAGCCGAGAGGATTTGCTGGACCGTTTCGAGATGCTGATGGACGGGGTGACCGATTACGGCATTATCATGCTGAATCAGGACGGAGCGGTGGTGGATTGGAATGCGGGCGCGGAGCGGCTGTTCAGCTATTCCAAGGAAGAGGCCGTGGGGCAACCGGCGACGATGATTTTTACGCCGGAGGACCAGGAGCGCGGCGCGGCGGAGGCCGAACTCGCCACAGCGGCGCGGATTGGACGAGCGGCCGATGACAGGTGGCATGTGCGAAGGGACGGAACGCGCTTTCTTGCCAGCGGAGTGATGAACGGGTTGCGGGACGATGAGGGGCGGGTCCGCGGCTTTGTGAAGATTGTGAGGGACGTGACGGAGCAGCGCAAGGCGGAGGCCCTGCTGCAGGAAGCACAACGCACGGAAGCGGTGGCGGTGCTGGCCGGCGGGGTGGCGCACCGCTTCAATAATTTGCTGACCAGCATTTTAGGCCACACCAGTCTGGTGCAGGATACGTTGCCGCCGGGTGGCGCGGACCGGGAATCGCTGCAGCAGGTGATGGAGGCGGGACAGAACGCGGCGGATTTGACGCGGCAGCTGTTGGCTTACGCGGGCAAGGGCCGATTCGTAAATCAGCGCGTGAATCTGGCGAATCTGGTGGCCGGAATGAAGGGTTTGCTGCAGAGCAGTTTGCCGCGCGGGGTGGTGCTGGAGTTGGAAAGCGCGCAGTACCTTCCGGAGGTGGAAGGGGATGGACGGCAATTGGAGCAAGTGGTTGCCAACCTGGTGATCAACGCCGGCGAAGCCATGAACGATAAGGCAGGGGTGGTGAAAGTGTCGATTGACGCGGTGACGCTGGGCGCTGCCGATGTGGACTTTCTGGAGCTGCGGGACATCGGCCCAGGGCGGTATGTGCGCTGCGAGGTAGCGGATTCGGGCGTGGGCATGGGCGGGGCAACGCTGGGCAGAATTTTCGACCCTTTTTTCACAACCAAGTTTTTGGGGCGCGGATTGGGGCTGCCGGCGGTGCTGGGTATTGTGCGTCAGCAGAAAGGGTCCATGCAGGTGACGACTGAAGTGGGCGTGGGGAGCCGGTTCCGGGTTTTTTTGCCGGCGTGTGAGGTAAACCCTAAACTGGATGCTTCTGCCTAGGGGTTCGCGCTAACCTTCGTTCTCCGCCCCGTCGACATGCCGTCGATGTCCGGCCCGGAGCTGGGCGAAATTCTGAAGAAAAAGCGGCCGCTGATGCATGTGATGCCGATGTCGGGCGGTGCTTAACTATGGATGGGCGTTCATCCAGAAGCCGCTGGTGGCGACACAGTTGGTGAGTATGGTGAACGACGTTCTTCACAGCCCCGACAGATCGCAGCGGGGCGGTTATGCTTTCGATTCTCGAAAAGACAAGGGCAAGTAAGTGGCAGTTCGATGTTACTTAGCCATGTTATTCGTTAAGCGATAAGTTCTTTTGCAATTCCCATACAACCCAGGCGTGTTCGTGTAAGGCGGCTTCCCAGCGCTGGCGATCTTCCGGGGTGTATTCGTAGAAGCCGCGCTGGTTGAGTACTCCTCGTTCATTCGCTTCCAGCTTACGGCGCATGGTATCTGAGATACCGGCGCCAACGGCTAAGTTGGGTAATACGGCTTGCATGGCTTTGGCGTAGAGCGCGGGGCCGCCTGTAATATCGATCCAACGGAAGGGTCCGCAGAAGGTGGCCCACAAGCCGCAGGCATTTTGGAAGGCGCGGTCTATGGTGGCGGCATCGGCAATGCCCGCTTCCAGGAGATGGATGGCTTCGCGATACATAGCATAGCCCAGGCGATTGACGATGAAGCCAGGGATATCGCGGTTGACGATGGCGGGATCTTTGCCGGTGCGCTGGGCGAGATCGGTGGCTTGCTGGATGGTGGCGGCGTTGGTCCGGTCGCCGCGGATGAGTTCCATGAAGCGCGTGGCATACGCAGGTTCAGCCCAGTGCATGCCGAGGAAACGTTCGGGATGGGTGCGGGTGGATTGGAGCATGGTGATGGGCAGGGCTGAGGTGTTACTGGCGATGGGGACGGTGCTTGCGACGACGCTTTCCACGGCATCGAAAACGCTGGTTTTGATGGCGGCATCTTCGGTGACGCTTTCGATGACGAAGGTGCAATCGGCGAAGGCGCCGAGGTGGCTTGTTTCGCGATAGCGTTCGCGCCAGGTATTGCGGAGTGCGGCTTCAGTGACGCCGTGGGCGACCATTTCATCGAGGGCGGCGGCGATATAGGGGCGCGCTTTTTCATGCGTGTCTTCGCCGGTGGTGAAGGCCACGACGTGGAAGCCGTGGCCCAGCAAGCAGGCGGCGATGCCGCGGCCGAGAAAGCCAAGGCCGGCGACTCCAATCAATTCCGGTTCGGTCACAAGCAGTTATTCTCCTTCGGGCGCATGAGGCAGTGCGCGCTTAACAGTATGAGGCGTCCGAAGCGATGGACATGGCGGGCGCGGGAGGGTCTGTTTGCACGGCGCGCGGCATTAGGATGGGATGTTGCGAATCACCGATGTTCGAACTGTGCTGCTGACGGGCCCGCTTACGGGCGACCGATACATATTGGAATTGCGGCAGCGGCGCAGCGCGGCCTTCATTGAGATTGTGACGGATTGCGAACACGTGGGTCTGGGGGAGACTTACGCGGGTTACTTCTGCCCCGAGATGGTTCCGGGCATCGTGGATTTTTTTCGCCCGGCTCTGGTGGGTCAAACTGTGGACGATGTGCCGGAGCTATGGCGGCGCATGTACCATTGCGGAAATTTCTGGTGCCGCGTGGGCCTGGGCGCGGCGGTGCTGGGTGGCATCGAGGCAGCGCTGTGGGATTTGAAAGGCAAGCTGGAGGGCGTGCCTGTGTGCGCGCTGCTGGGTGGATGCAAGCACAGCAAGCTGGAGGCGTATGCAACCGGCGGCCCCAGCAACTATCCGAAAGACAAGCTGGCGGAAAAGGCCGACTACTATTTGGGGCTGGGGTTTCGCGCGTTTAAAGTGGCGGCGGGGCGTTTGGATTCGAATGGCTTTTCCGTGGAGACGGACGCCGCGCAGGCAGCGGAGTTCGAAGCGGACAAGGCGGATTTTTTGCGCCACCATGTGGGCCGCGAGGTGGGCCTGATGATGGATGGACATATGGGCAACAGCCACTCCGCGACGTGGGGCCTGAAGACCGCGAAGGCAGTGGCACAGGCGCTGGAACCGTTCGGCCTGCTGTTTCTGGAAGAGCCTTTGCACTACACCGACCTGACCGGCTACGCCGAACTTTGCGAGAGCACGGAAACGCCGATTGCAGGTGGCGAGTGCCTGACCGCCGCAAGCGAGTGGCATACGTTTACTCGCGAGGGGTGCTTCGATATTGGGCAGCCGGACGCTTCGTTCCTGACCGGGCTTGCGCAGTTCATGGAAATTGCGGCGGGGCTGGAGCGGGAAGGGAGAACGGTGGCGACGCACAGTTGGGGCGCGGGCGGGTCACTGATGCAGAACGTACACTGCGGTTTCGCGGCGGGGAACACGCGCATTCTGGAAGTGGCGCCTGCGTTTGGGCCGCTGCACGCTGAGATTCTGGCCGGCGATTTCACGATGGAACATGGCTTTGTGCTGCCTCCCACGGCTGCCGGTTTGGGGATCAGGCTGACGGATGAAACGAAGAACAAATTTCCGTTCGTGCCGGGGAGCGGTGAGTTCAATAGCGTACCGGGCAAGGTGTTGCAAGGCTGATGGCGCGCGTATTGGTGGATGTAAGGCTGGACCTGGAGAAGCTGGAAGAAGCGCGCGCGATGCAGGGCGTTTCCGTCGAGGCGGTGCCGCAATCCGATGAGCCGCGAGAGTTGCCCGTGGCGAAAATTCGCGATGTAGAGATTCTGTTCTGCACGTTTCCGCCGAAGAACTTTTTGGACATGAAGGCGCTGCGCTGGATACAGATTGCGTCTTCGGGATATAGCCAGTTGTTCGGGCTGGAGCTGGCGGAACGCGGTATACGCGCGACGAATGCGCGGGGATGTTTCGATGTGCCGATTGCGGAATGGAACATTTCCATGATGGTGAACCTGGTGCGCGGGCTGCCGAAGATGATGCGGAACCAGAATGCCAAGGTTTGGGACCGCTCCGCTCAGTTTCAACGCGAAGTGCGGGAACTGACGGTGGGCATTTGGGGCTATGGCGGGCTGGGGCGAGAGACGGCGCGGCTGGCGAAGGCGCTGGGGATGAGGGTCCACGTAATGACGCGTGCGGGCGTGCGCGCGGCGCATGACGTGTATCGCGTGGCGGGCACGGGCGACCCGGAAGGCACGCTTCCGGACAAGGTGTTTCAAGCCGGCGAAGAGCAGGCGTTTCTACGCGGGTTGGATTTTCTGATTCTGGCGATGCCGCTGACGAAGGCGACTGAGGGAATGATTGGCGAGCGCGAACTTTCGGCTTTGCCTTCGCATGCATTTCTGTTGAACCCGGCGCGGGGCGCGATTGTGCAGGAGCAGGCGCTGCTAAAGGCTTTGGATGACGGCTGGATTCAGGGGGCGGCGATGGATACGCATTACCATTACCCCATGCCGCCGGCACACCCGCTGTGGAGTTACCCGAACGTGATCTTTACGCCGCACATTGCGGGCTCGTCATTGAACCCGCGGTTCACGGAGCGCGTGTGGGACATATTCAACGGCAACGTGCGCCGGTATTGCACGGGGCAGGCGCTGCTGAATGAACTGAGCCCCTCCATGCTGCGCGGCGATTGAGATGGACCGCAAGTGGACAGCGGTAGCACTTTTGTTTTTTGCGGGCGCGATGAATTATGCGGACCGCACCGTTGTCTCTGTAGTGCTGCCGCTGCTGCGAAACGATTTGCATTTATCGGACGTGCAGCTTGGGTCCATCGGCGTGTTCTTCCTGTGGACCTATGCCCTGGCGATGCCGCTGGCGGGGTGGGTGGGCGACCGCTTTCCGCGAAGCCGCACCATCACGCTGAGCTTTGTGGCATGGAGCCTGGTGACACTTGCGACGGCGTTCGTGCAGACGGTGCCGCAGTTCTACGCGACGCGCGTGCTGATGGGGATCGCGGAGTGCTTTTACATTCCGGCGGCCATCGCGCTGATTGCGGATCACCATGCGGGGCGGACGCGTGGCACGGCGATGAGTATTCACCTGGCCGGCGTGAACCTGGGCCTGGTGGCGGGGGGCACGGCGGCCGGCTATATCGGGCAGCACTTTGGGTGGCGGCCCGCCTTTCTGATATTCGGATCTATCGGTCTTTTATTCGCGGGAGCGACGGCGCTGCTGCTGCGCGACCCGGCGCAGGTTGGCGCGAAGGTGCAAGGCCAGAGCAACCTGATGGCTTCGCTGCGCGAGTTGGCGCGCGTGCCGACGTTCTTCGTGCAGCTGGCACAGGCGATGTGTCTGGCTGTGGGGGTTTGGATTTTTTTGAATTGGCTGCCGCTGTATTACACGGAGACGTTCGGCTTTTCGCTGGCCAGTTCCGGCTTCGTGGGGACGTTCATGCCGCAGTTTTCGAGCACGCTGGGAATACTGATCGGCGGGTGGCTATCGGACAGATTTTCACGCGGCAGGCTGGGGCGGCGCATGCTGCTGCAATTCGTGTTTTACTTCGCGGCGGCGCCTTGCCTGCTGCCGTTTTTGGGGCACCCAAGCTATGCGTGGGCTAGCGCGATGGTGTTCAGCTCTTCTCTGCTGCGCGCCACGGGGCAAGCGAATGAAGACCCGGTGCTGTGCGATGTGCTGCCGAACCGCATACGGGCCACGGCCATCGCGATGATGAACGCGGGCCAGTGCCTGACCGGCGGATTAGGCGTGTTGGTGGCGGGCTATTTGAAAGCAGTCTTCGGATTGAAAGGCATCTTCGCGGGAACGGCGGTGCTGGTGGCGCTGGCGGCTTCGCTCTGCGTGTTCGGATATTTGCGAACGCTGCCGGAAGACCTGCGGAAGAGGCGGGCACTAGAAATGGAGAGCATGGCTTGAAGCGGATTGCGCTGGGGACGGTCGAGATCGGGATGGATTATGGCATTCCGTCCGATGCCGGACATAGAAGGCCGGAAGCCGCGGAGGCGATTCGCTTTTTGAATAACGCGCTGGACTTGGGAGTTACGTTCATCGATACGGCGCGTGTTTATGGGAATAGCGAGGAGTTGATCGGTGAGGCGCTTGAAACGCGGAGGGCAGAATATGTTCTAACGACAAAGCTGGAGCCGATCAGGCTGGAGGACTTGGACGACGACGCGGCGTTGCGCGCGAAGGTGCGCGGATCTGTGCAGGAGAGCCTGCGGCGGCTGCGAACGGATTACATTGACGTGCTGATGATTCATAGCGCCAGCCGTGAGCTGATTGCGCGCGGCGGCAATTTGCGGGAGATGCTGCGCGAACTGCAGAGCGAAGGCGTGGCGCGGAGCATTGGCGCTTCGGTGTATGAGGATGCGGGCTTAACGGCGGTGGAGTGCGGCGGGTTCGACGTGGTGCAGATTGGGTATAACGCGCTGGACCGTTCGGCTGAAACAGCCATGCTGCCGGAAGCGGAGGCGCGCGGAATAAGAGTGGTGGCGCGTTCGGTGCTGTTGAAGGGTGCGCTTACGCCACGCTATCGATCGCTGCCGGTGGAGTTGGCGGATCTGCAGCGGGCCGCGGGTGAGCTGGATGCGCTGGCGCACGCGGCGGGCGTGACGCTGGTGGAACTGGCGTACCGCTATTTGCTTTCGGAGAATGTGCTGGCGCTTTGCGGCACGGCGCGGGTGGAGGAGTTGCGCGAAGTGGTTACGTTTGCCGAGCGTGGGCCGCTGGATGCGGCGCTGGTGGCGGAAATCCGGCGCGTGGAAGTGGTGGACCGGCGGATGTTGAACCCGGGGAACTGGCCGTTTTAAGCAGTGATGAGCGCGGGCTGCGAAGCGGCTGCTTCGGCAAGCGCGGGCTTCCAACTTTCCAGCGTGAGATCGATATCGGCTTCGGTGTGTGCGGCAGAGATGGAGCCCTGCTTGACGGCGAGCGGGAAGAAGTAAATGCCGGAATCGATCATCTTGCGGCGCATGGCGACGTCGGCGGCGAAGGCATGGTGGTGCAGGATATCGTGCCAATCGACGGGCGCGTGATCCATGAAGTAAAGACAGAACGCGGAACCCTGACGGACGAAGGTGGCGGACATGTCGAGGCCAGCCATCATGCCGGTGAGCCCTGTTTCCAGGCGTTTGGCGAGCTTTTCAATATGGCGATAGACTTCGCCATTGTTTTCACGAAGCCGTTCGATGGTTGCGATGGCGGCAGCGGTCGGGACAGGGTGCCCGTTATAAGTGCCGGCGAGCAACACGCGGCGCGCGGGATCGGGATGGGCGAAGATCTCCATGGTCTTGCGGCGCCCGGCAAGGACGGCCATGGGATAGCCGTTGGCGACGGCCTTGCCATACACGACGAAATCGGGCTCGACACCGGCAAGCGTGGCGTAACCTCCGAGAGCATGGCGGAAGCCGGTTTTGACTTCGTCCATGATCATGAGGAAGCCAAGCTGATCGGCCAGTTTGCGGAGGCCGCTGAGGTAACCGGGGAGCGGGTGAACGATGCCGACATTCTGCAGGATGGGTTCGGCGATGACGCAGGCGACGGGGTATCGCTTGCAAACGTATTCGATGGATTCAAGGTCATTGAAATTGACCGAGTGGACGAGGCTGCTGTGCTGTTCAGGCACGCCGGCGCTGATGGCGTGATAGGGATACTCGCCAGGAGAGAGGCGCGGGCCGAGGACATCGGCAGGGGTCATGAGGTTGCAGGAGACATCGTTGTGCCAGCCGTTATAGCCGCCCTGCATGACGATGATGTGATCGCGGCCGGTGATGGCGCGGGCGCCGCGAATGGCCTGATAGGTGGCTTCGCTGCCGGAGTTGAGAAGCTGCACGCGTTCGACGAAGGGCACGGATTCGCAGATCATTTCGGCGAGCTTGCCTTCGAGCATGGTGGTGCCGGAGCCGAAGAGGCTAGAGCCATCGCGAAGGGAGCGGATGACGGCTTCGTTCACATGGGGATCGTTATGGCCGAGGAGGTGGGGGGCGAAGGCGGCGTGGTAATCGACATAGCGATTGCCTTCGGCGTCCCACATGTGGGCACCTTCGGCGCGCGTGAAAACGATGGCGGGTTCCACTTGGCGGTTTAGGGATGCGACGCCTCCGGTGAGGTATTGGCTGTTGTTTTTCAGTATCTGGGAAGACTTGGGATAGGTTCGCATTTGTGCCGCCGCTTATGCAGTATAACGGGGGCGCGGAATGGGATTCAGCCTATTGCGGAAGCGATTTGGGGGATGTCCAGGGCGCTGGACGTGGTACGCGTTTGGCGGGAAGGGCGCGTGAACGGGGCGATGAGTTCGAGCAGAATGAAGGCATGGTGATTTCAGAGGCGACGCGCGTTGCGGACCGCATGGAGAGCGATGGCTTCGTGATTTTGGAGGACTTGTTTTCGCCTTCGGAAATTGGGCCGGTCTCTGAGGAAGTGGATCGCATTCTGCAGGGGCAGGTGGATTATCTGCCGGCGAAAGAAGTGGTGTATGAACCGGGGTCGAACCCGCCAGTGGTGCGGAATGCGTTCCGGCTTCACTTTTATAAGCAGTTGTTTTTAGATTTCGCGAAGAGCCCGAAGATGATTGAGCCGCTGGAGGAAATTTTGGGCAAGCGGCTGCGGTTGTATGGGAGCCAGGTTTTCGCTAAGCCGGCGCGCGTGGGCACAGTGGTTCCGGCGCATCAGGACATGCCGTATTGGCCGTTCGATCCGCCGGAAATGGTCAGCGCTTGGGTGGCTTTGGACGATTCAACAATTGAGAATGGCTGTGTGCGTTTCGTGGTGGGTTCGCACAAGCTGGGCGTGTTGCCGCATGAGGCGACGACGGTGACGGGCAATTCGCTGGGCGTTGTGCCGAGTGCGAAGATGGCGGCGCTGCCGGAATACGCGGTGCAGGTGAAGCGCGGGTCGGTGGTGCTGCACCATTCGCTGGCGGTGCATCGCAGCGAGCCGAACCAGAGTGGGCAGCCGCGGCGGGGCTTGATCTATGTGTACATGTCGGAAAATGTTCGCCTGACAGACCCTTCGCGTTTGAAGGGGCCGAGGGACTTTCCTCAGGTGAGCTAGCGTAAGAGCGTGCATATCAGCGAGCTGGAAACGCCGGCGGTGGTGGTGGATTTGGATGCGATGGAGCGCAACCTGGCGCGGCTGGCGAGCTATACGGCGGCGCATGGATTGCAATTGCGGCCGCATACGAAGACGCACAAGATTCCGGCGATAGCGAAGATGCAAGTGGAAAGCGGCTGCTCTGGAATTACAGTGGCGAAAGCAGGCGAGGCGGAGGTGATGGCGCATGCGGGCCTGGACAACATTCTGATTGCATACCCGATTTTTGGGGCGGCGAAGCTGGGGCGCGTGGCGGAGTTAGCACGCGAGAAGCGCATCACGGTGGCGGTGGATAGTGAGGTGACGGCGCGCGCGCTTTCGGAAGCCGCGGTGCATGCGGGGTCGACAATTCATCTGCTGGTTGAGGTGGACGTGGGAATGCGGCGCTGCGGCGTGGCGAGGCCGGAAGGGGCTCTGGAATTAGCTCGGGCGATGGCGAAGCTGCCGGGTGTGCGGTTCGCGGGCATCACGTTTTACCCGGGGCATATCTGGCTTGCGCCGCATGAACAGGCTCCGGCGATTCAGGCGGTGGCGGAACTTGTTGGCGCGACGATCGGCTTGCTGAAGGAGCATGGCTTTGAATGCGGGATTGTGAGCGGCGGCAGTACGCCATCGGCTTACAACAGCCATCTGCTGCCGCTGTTGACGGAAATTCGGCCGGGCACGTATGTGTTCAACGATCGCAACACATGGGGCGTGGGCGCGTGCGAGCTTGCGGATTGCGCGCTGCGCGTGATGGTGACCGTGGTGAGCAATGCGGTGCCGGGGCGCGCGATTATCGATGGCGGATCGAAGACATTTTCCATGGACCGGTGGTTTTCGGGGACGCGCGAAGGGCATGGCCTAATTGCGGAAGACCCGCAGGTGTTGTTCGAAACGATGTCGGAAGAGCATGGGCATTTGGACACTTCGAAGGCGGAGCGTGGGCCGGCAGTGGGGGACCGGCTGAGTGTGATTCCGAATCATGTGTGCGCTTGCGTGAATCTGCATGACCGGATTTGGTATCACCGGGGCGGCGTGGTGCAGGGCTCGTGGGAAGTAGCGGGGCGGGGCAAAGTGCAATGACGCGGTATCCGCGCGGCGTGCTGGTGAGCTGCGAAGTCCCGTGGGATGAGCGTGAGCGTTTCATGGACGATTTGTTCCGGCAGGAAGTGCGTGGGTTTCTGGCGCAAGGCTTTCAGCACATTTATATTTTCGGCACGGCGGGTGAAGGTTACGCGGTGGATAACGGCCGCTTCAAGCAAGTGGCGCAGGTGTTTCGCGAAGAGACGCTGGGGGACGGCGTGCTGCCGCAGGTGGGCGTGATTGCGCTTGCAACGGTGACGGTGCGGGAGCGGATCGATATCGCTTATGAGCTGGGCTTTCGCACGTTTCAAATTTCACTGCCATCGTGGGGAGCGCTGAACGATAGCGAAACGATGCGCTTCTTTCGCGATGTTTGCCTGGCGTATCCGGAAGCGAAATTTCTGCACTATAACTTGCTTCGGACGAAACGATTTCTGACAGCGGCGGACTATCGCAAGCTGGTGGACGCGATTCCGAATCTGGTGGCGACGAAGAATACCAGCCCCGATGTGACGCATACGGCGGCGCTGCTGCGAACCGTTCCCGACCTGCAGCACTTCTTCGGGGAGAGCACGTTCGTGAATGGATGCGCGGCGGGCGAATGCTCTCTGCTGAGTTCGTTCGCGCCGCTGTTTCCGCGCAAGAGTTTGGAGCTATACCGGCTGAGCGTTGCGCGGGAGTTCGGCGCGGCACTGGCTTTTCAACGCGATTACCTGAGCGGCGTGATGGAGATACTCGCGCCCATGCTGCGCCAGACGTATATGGATGGCGCTTACGATAAGGCGCTGGTGCGGCTGGGTGGTTTTCCGATGCCGCTGCGGCTGCTTTCACCTTACGATGCGCTGCCGGAGGCGGTGTTCGAAGAATGCCGGCGTGTGTTGCAAGAGAAGTACGCGGATTGGAATTAGGCGACGGCGGCGGTGCGCATCTGCCAGCACAGTGCAGCGGCCGCGCGCTTCATTTCGGCTACCAGTGAGTTGAAGTTTTCAGGACAGATCTCATTCGTGGTGCCGGCCAGGCTGATGGCCGCGACGGGCGTTTTGCCGTTCACGAAGACGGGCATGCCGATGCATCGCACGCCGATTTCATCCTCTTCATCATCGAGCGCATAGCCGCGCTGTTCCACGCGGGAAAGGTCTTCGCGCAGGCGCTTGGGGTTCACGATAGTGTTCTCATTGTGGCGGCCCAGGCGGTGTTCGGTAAGCAGGCGATCGATGGCTTCAGGCGGCTGATAGGCCAAGAGCACCTTGCCGAGACCGGTACAGTGCAGCTCCATGCGCTTGCCCACCCAACTGGCTACGGCATCGCGCTGCGCGGATTGCTTGGCGATGACGACAGCCTCATGCTGTTCGAGAATCGCCATGTGGACGGTAAGGCCGGTGCGCATGCGGAGCGCGGAAAGATGCGGCGTGGCGCAATGCGAGAGCCCCATGCCGGCGAGCGCGGAATTCGCGAGCACGAACAATTTCTGACCCAACAGATAACGGCCGGTGCGCTCACTTCGTTCTACATAGCCGCGCCGTTCCAGAGTGACAAGCAGGTAATGGATGGAGCTTTTGGGGAGCTGCGCTTCGGCGACAAGTTCCGGAAGGGAGAGGCCGGCGCGGGAATGTGTGAGCAACTCCAAAATGCTGATCGCTTTATCGAGCGAAGGGACGGTGCGGGTTTTCACTGCCGGCATAAAGTTTAAACTCCTAGATGAAATCGGACACAGGCATCGGCGGTTCTGGGCTCTTCCTTGCGGAGGAACTTGACGAAACAGGCATGCTCTTCATGGAGGAGGCCCGGCGTTAAATCCGGACGCGTGGCGCTGAACACTGCGCCATAGGCAAAGAAAGGAGACAGCAGGGTCTGGAGAGTGGCGGCGAGGCGCGAGTTGCCGCTGCGCTGCCAGATCAAAGAATGAAAAGCCATATCGGCTTGGGCGCAGGCGGTGAAATCACGCTCCTGATAGGCGGTGACAATGCGCTTGACCAGGGTATTGAGCGTGGCCAGATCGGCAGGAGGGATGCGGCCCTGCGCGAGTTTGAGGGCCATGGCTTCAAGCGGCAGGCGCACCTGATTGATTTCGCGAATATCGTTCTGCGTGAAGCTTACGACGGAGAAGCCGCGGTTCGGGGAATGGATGACCAGGCCTTCCTGAACCAGCAGGAGAAGAGCTTCGCGAACGGGGCCGCGGCTGATGCCCATTTCGGCCGCGAGCGTGGCTTCGGCCAGCGCCTGACCGGGTTGGAAGCGGCGATCGGCAAGTGCCTGGCGAATTTCCTGGCCGACACGGTCGCGCATGCTGGTGGCTTTTAGCTGCGGGAGGGCCGTCACGTGTTGAAACGATGCTACAGCGTGGCACTGTAAACTGTCAACAGTTTACATTCAACGATTTCGTCCCAGGGAATGGACACAGCGGTTGGGAAGCATGCCGCGCGTAGGCAGCGAGTGCGTAGACTAGCGGGTACCGATGGTAAAAAGCCGTGTGCTGGAGAGGTTGCGAACGGGCCAGATTGTGAGAACGGCCGGCGTATCGCGCGTGATGGAACCGTGGTTGACCGAGTTGGTGGGCTACCTTGGCTTCGATCAGGTATGGATGGATCTGGAGCACCGGACGTTTGGGGAAGATGTGATTGCGCCGATGTCGCTGGCATGCCGGGCGACGGGGATGGACCTGATGGTGCGCATTCGCAAGAGCGGCTACGACAGCCCGATGCGCGCGTTGGAATTTGGCGCCAACGGCATCATGGTGCCGCATTGCAAGAGCGCGGCGGAAGCGCGGCAGTGGGTGGAATGGTGCCGCTTCCCTCCCCTGGGCAAGCGCGGCTTGGATGGCGCGGGCGCGGATTCGCGCTATGCGTTGGACCCGGTGCTGCCTTATCTGGAACACGCGAATCGCGAGACGTTTCTGGTGCTGCAGATTGAAGACAAGGAAGCAGTGGAGTGCGCCGGTGAGATTGCGGCGGTGGAAGGCGTGGATGTGCTGTTCATTGGGCCCGGCGATTTGAGTTTGAGCTACGGCGTGCCGATGCAGTTCCAACATGCGGACCTGCTGCGGGCGCGCGACACTGTGGCGAACGCGACGGCCAAGCACGGCATCTGGTGGGGCACGACCACGGCGAATGCGGCGCTGGCGCAGGAGGCGGTGGACCATGGCTGCCGGATGATTACGTGCGGCGGCGACCATGGGGCGTTGATGCAGGGGCTGCAGAAATCGTTCGAAGAATTCAGCGTGGTGAAGGTGAAATAAGACCATGCTGATTGACGTTCACACACATATCTGGAAGCGGGAAAACTGGAGCGACGAAATGGAACGCGAGGCGAGTATCGCGCGCGGGGCTCCGGCGGAAACGGACATTCGCGAAGAAGACCATTGGTCGGCGATGGCTCCGGTGGATAAAGCGATTGTGTTTGGGATGCGCGCGGCGCATGCCGGCCTGACCGTGCCGAATGCGCTGATCGCGAACTATGTGGCGCAGCATCCGGAGAAGCTGATCGGGTTCGCGAGTATCGATCCCAACGAAGGCGATTATCTGGATCAGATGCACGAATGTTTTGAAAACCAGGGCTTTCGCGGCTTGAAGCTGGGGCCGATTTATCAGAATTATCATGTGAGCGACCCGCGCATGAAGCCGGTGTTCGCGTATTGCGAGAAGCGCGGGTTACCGGTGCTGTTTCATCAGGGGACAACCTTTCCACGGAAGGCTCCGCTGAAGTTTGCGTCGCCGGTGGATCTGGAAGATGTGGCGCTGGAGTATAAAGATTTGGTGATGATTGTGGCGCACATGGGCCACCCGTGGATGGATGAGACGAGCGCGCTGATCAGGAAGCAGCCGAACGTTTATGCCGACATTTCCGCGCTGTATTACCGGCCGTGGCAATTTTATAACGGGCTGATCATCGCGCAGGAATATGGCGCGGCGCATAAACTGCTATTCGGAACCGATTATCCGTTTACGACTCCGGCGGAGACTGTGATTCGTTTGAAAGACGTGAACCATGTGACTGCCGGTGGCATGCCGCGCGTGAGCGATCAAACGATTTACGGCATCCTGGAGCGCGATTCACTGCGGCTGTTGAACCTGCTTTAGTTTGCTTTCGGCAGCTTCCAGATGACCACTTTCGATTTCGCGCTGGCCGGCGTGTCGGTGGGATCGTCCACCTGGTAATACATGGTGACGATGCGTCCATCGGGGAGCTGGATGGAACTGGGATAGCCGCAATCGATGTTGTTCGAATCGTCCACGAGGATGGTCTTGGTGCTTTGGTCCCAGGTGGCGCCTCCATCGTGGCTGAGGATGGCGGCGACGCCGTGCGGCGCGTTGCGGACGCCGTAGGTGAGCAGGATGCCGCCGTTCTTGAGGCGTATGAGATCGGCGGGATGTTCCATGTCTTTGGTGAGCAGCGCGGGCTGGGTCCAGCTTCGGCCGCCATCTTTCGAAACGGTGGTGGAGAGATGCGCGGTGGTGACGGAACGCATGGCTGCAACGATGCTGCCATCGGGAAGCGCGAGGATGCCGGTCTCATTCACGTCCAGGCCTACTTGCGAGATATCGCCCCAGGTCTTGCCGGAATCGTGTGAGCGGGCGATGAAGGAACGGTTGCCGCGGCCATCCCAGAATTCGCAATAGACGGACATGAGTACGGTGCCATCGGGCATTTCGGTGAGCTTGCCGTAAGAGGAGATGGTGGCGCCACCTTTTTGCAGCGCGTGGATGGGTTCGCTGCGTTCGGGCTTGGACCAGGTCTTGCCGGAATCGGTAGAGCGCATGGTGTAGACGCCATCGATGACGCGGTCGCTGCGCTTCTTCGCGCGCAGGTGCAGGCCGGTATTGTCGTATTCTTTCAGGACGGAGAAGGCGAGGAGCAGGTCGCCATTTTTGAGTTGGCCGAAGGCGGGGTTGCGATCGTCTTCGGGCCCATCGATAACGGTTTGGGGCGCGGACCACGTCTTGCCGTTGTCGCGCGAGGTGACGGTTTCCAAGCGTCCGCCGATGCCGACGTGTGGCGCACCGCCGCGAAACATGCCCATGAGGTCGCCATTTTTGAGGCGGATGAGCACGGGGAAATAACCTTGTCCCGTAGCGATGGTGGCGTTTGGGTATGCGGTTGCGCCGAGCGCAAACAAGGTAAGGAGCAGGGCGAGTTTCATGCGCGGGTTACCAGTACATCTTGGCGCCCAACTGCAGCAGGCGGGGCGCGCCGGAGCTGAACGTTTTGCCGAAGTTAACGTTATCGACGGCGGTGGTGGGCGTGGTGAAGTTCGTGTGGTTCAGAGCGTTGAAGGCTTCGGCGCGGAACTCAAAGCGAATTCGTTCGGTGAAGGGAATTTGCTTGCGGACGGAGAGATCGAAGACTTCGAGCCCGTTGCCCTGCAGAATATTGGGGCCGGCGTTACCGAGGCGCGGCGTTTGCGCGGGGTGCTTGGCGGTGTTGCCGGGCCAATCGAACGCGCTGACGTTCCAGCGCGGCGTCGAGACTCCGCTGGTGGCCTGGAAGGGATCGCCATAGAGGTCTGGACGGCAGGTGATCTGGAAGCCGTTGTTGCAATTTTGCGCGCCCACCGTGGGGCTGAAGAAAGTGCCGGCTACCAGAGTGACAATACCGTTGGCGCTCCAACCGCCAAGGATGCGGTTCGTGAAACCGTTCCAATTGCCGCCGAAGCGCTTGCCTTTGCCGAAGGGCAGCTCATAGGTAAGAGTGCCGACGAAGCGATGCGGCGTGTTGTCTGAGGTGACACTGCGTTCGTTCGTGAGGTCGAGCGGATTTTGAATGGCGGCGTTGGTGCCGGCGGACATAATGCCGCCCAAGCGGGTGAGCGCTTTGCTGTAGGTGTATGAGGTCTTGAGGGAGAAGCCATCGGAGAAGCGCTTTTCGCCGGTGAGCAGCAGGGCGTGATAATTCGCGCTGGCGCCGCTGCTGAAGCCGTAGATGCGCGCCCACTTGGGAAACGGCACGCGCGTGGCGAGCGGAGTTGAACCGGGCGTGGTGGCGTTGTAATCGAAGACGTTGATCAGGTGCGTCGTCTTGGAGCCGAGGTACTGGCCTTCGAAGATCCAATCGCGGCCAACCTGGCGGGAGATGCTGCCGCTCCACTGCTGCGTGTAGCCGTTGAGGAAGTGGCCATCGGGCCCGGTGATGACGCCGAAGGTGGCGGTCTTTAAAGCTTGATCGGGCGAGACGCCGATCTGGCCGCCGTAGTTCAGCGTGGGCGTGTTGATGGCTGAGGTATAGGTGACCCAGTATTGCGAAGGCGGGCCGGTTTGCGCGTTCTGCACCAGGTTGACGGTAGGCGGAGAATTGTAATACCAACCGTAGCCGCCGCGGATGACGGTGCGCTCACTTTGGAAAGGCCGCCAGGCGAAACCGAAGCGGGGCGCCCAGTTGTTCCGGTCGGGCGACCATTGCGTGTCGCGGTCCAAGAGGCCCGCGGGCAGGTCGGGCCGCGTGGATTGATAAAACGGAAGCGCGGTGGTGTTGTTGTTCGGATAGCGCAGGCCGCCGAGCTTGGTATCGAAGAGCGGCGTGAGCCCAGCGAGTTCCTTGGGAGGCGCGAAATATTCATAGCGCAGACCGATGTTGATGGTGAGCGAGGGAGTGGCTTTCCAATCGTCGAGAACGTAATACGACTGGTTGGTGGCGCGGAAGCGGCCTCCCACGTTAGGCGCTAGCACCAGCGTTTCGGTGGAAGGCGCGCCGAGCAGAAAATCTGAAAAGCCATCGCCGGTGAACTGGCCGGAGAAGGTGTACTGATTGTTCTGGTGAGTGGCGATGAGGGCATCGGCGCGCACTCGGCGGATATCGGCGCCGGCCTTGACGCTGTGCTTGCCATGGATCCAGGTGACGCCGTCGTACCACTGAAACGTATTGACCGTGAGGAACCACGGCTGGCCTTCGGAAAGTCCGGTGATGGACGAACCGCCGATGGTGATGTTTTCAGGAAAGCCGGAGTTGAAGCCGCTGGTGGGCGCGAAGGGGATGCCCGCGTTCGCGGCGATGGGCGTGCCGGTGTTTTGCCCCTGCGTGCGATTGACGGTGCGGCTGTAACTGAAGTGCGCTTCATTGAGCAGGGTGGGCGTAAAGGTGCTGGTCAGGCTGATGAGCGAGTTTTGAAAGCGCTGCGGCTGGCGCTGCCCGCCGACTGTTGCGAAGGTGAGCGGCGTATAGCGATCGTTACTTTGCGAACCGTAGCGGCCGGTGAGGAGTTGAGAGCCGGTGATGCTGTGATCGACCTTGATGAGGTAGCTATCGGAGTTGTTGCGGGCCGCGAAATTTTCGCCGTAATTTTGCGCGGGGTTGGGGCCGTTGGGGTTGGGGTAATACTTCACCAGCGCGGCGGAGATGGGGCTGATGCGGCTGCTGGGGATGATGTTACCGGGGAAGGCGGCGCCGGTGAGCGGGTCTTTGATGACCTTCGCGGTGGCGGAAAAATCGCCGATGCGTTGTTGAGCCGTGGGTACGTTGCCGGTGCCAAGCTGCCCCTGGCTGATACGCGTGAGATCGACATCGCCGAAGACAAAAGTCTTGTTGCGGATGATGGGCGCACCGGCTGCGACGCCGAATTGATTTTGGTGCAGCGCGGAAATGCTTTGCGTGGGCTTCAGGAAAAAGTTGCGGGCATCGAAGGCGTTGTTGCGAACGAATTCCCAAGCGGTGCCGTGGAACTGGTTGGTGCCGGATTTGGTGACGACGTTGACTACCGCGCCTCCGCCGCCGCCATATTCGGCTGTGTACTGACCGATTTGAATTTTGAATTCCTGCACGGCGTCAACGCTGGGGGCCAAGTTGTAAGTCTTGAAAAAGGCTTCGGTGTTATCTGCGCCATCCAGCAGATAACTATTTTCGGCGGCAGGCATACCGGCGGCTGAGGGCGCGAAGCCCTTGTTGAGAATGCCGCCTTTGGCGTTGCTGCTGCCACCTTCGGCGATGCCGCCGGTCAAGAGCGTGAGCTGCATGAAGTTGCGGCCGTTGAGCGGCAAATCTTTCACCTGCTTTTCCGCGATGACGCCGCCTACTGTTGCGTTTTCACTGTTCACCAGGGGCGCGGCCGATTCCACATTTACCGACTCGGTGACCGCGCCCACTTGCAGGGTGACGTTCACGCGCGCGTCCTGCGCAACTTGCAGGACGATGCCGGAGAGCACTTCCTTCTTGAAGCCGACCTGCTCCACTTCCAGGCGATACTCGCCAGGGATGAGCGCGGCGATGGTGTAAGAGCCGGAAGATGTGGTGGTGGCTTCCTGCGAGCGGTTGGTGCCGGTGTTGATGGCGCTGACTTTGGCGCCTTCGAGCGCGGAGTTACTGGCATCGGTGACGATACCGGTGAGCGTGGCGTTGACTACCTGCGCGGAAGCGGATGCAATGGTTGAGACTGCCAATACAAAAATGACAAGAGCCCTGTTCCACATGTGAGTGGTTTACTCCTTTGGTGAGGTCTTGGCAAGAATTGTATCGGCTGCGGGCGGCTGCCACGGGGCTTCAAAAGCGTTTTGGAAGTGAAAGATCCAGCAGTGTGGATATGGGCAGCTAAAGGGGCAGCTGGAGCTCCATGAGCAATGCCGAACGGCTTCGCGCTTTGTCTTCGCCGCCGATGCCGAAGATTTTCCGGTGGGCGCGAACGAGTTCGATTCCGGCGGCTGCGATGGGCAGCGGGGCGATGGTGGTGTACCGGTCACGCGCGGTGTCGTAGAGGAGCGCCGCTGGTGTGAAGCCGAATTCGGGGCCATGGAGTTTGGCTTCGTCCTGAGTGGCCGTGTAGCCGCCGGCGAGCAAGATATGTGTTCGATCGAGCGCGATGGCAGCGATGCCGCGCGTGGCTGCAGGGAGCGGCTGCAAGGCTTGCCACTGGTGAGTTGCGGTGTGAAAGCGCCAGGCTTGCGTGAGGTTGTGAATCTTGCCGGGGCCTTGCGGAGCACAGCCGCCGAAGAGATAGACGTCTTCGCCGAGGACGGCGGAAGCAGCGAGTGCGATGGGGCCCGAGGGGAGCTTGCCGGCGGCGCTCCAGAGGCCTTGCTCATCGCGCATGGCGATGGAATCTGTGCAGCCGGTGAGGTCCGCCGTATCGGGGCAGCCGCCGAAGAGATACACGCGTTTGCCGATGGCGGCAACGCGCCCCAGGGCACTGGGGTAAGGCAAACGGCCCGATGGTTCCCACCTGCCCGCCGATCGATGAAGACGCCAGCAGTTCCACGAAGCGCCTGTTTCATTCGCGCCGCCGAAAATTTCCGGGCCGCTATCGGTGATGGCGTAAGGGCCATAGGCCAGCGGTTCCGGAAGCGGGGGCATGGCTGCCCAGGTATCGCGCGCAGCATCGTAACGGTGGACGGTGGTGAGCCAGAGCTTGTGGCCATCGCGCCAAGTGGTGCCGCCGGCATAAATGGGCGATTCGCGGAACAGCCCCGCAGTTCCGCCGGCGATGCCTTCGGGAAGAGGATGTTTGGTGTGCCAGGTGGCTGTGCTTGCCGCCGCGAGCGCGCAGGTGGCGGCCATGGTGAGGGATCGGTTCATGTCTTCATTGCTCATCGATTTTGTTGTAGTGGTCTAGCGATACGGGTGCGGTTTGCAGCTTGCCATCTGGCCAGCGGACTTCAAGAGATACGGGGGCGGCGTCTGTGCCAAGGCCGAAGAGCAGGCGGCGATCGTTCGCGGCAAGGAAGCTGCCGCCACCCACGACCCAGCGAAATTGGGTTCGTTTTAACGAGCGCAGAGTGACGCGTGAGCCGACTGCATCGCGATCGCTATGGGTGCCGCGCAGTTCAACGCCCACCCAGTGGTTGGTCGCGGGGGCGGTGTTGCGCAGGAGGATGGGCGTTGCGCCGAGGTCGGCGATGAGGGCATCGATGCGGCCATCGTTATCGAAATCTGCTGTAGCTAAGGCTCGGCCCAGAATGGGTTTGGGGAAGGTTGTGGCGGTGAAGTGGGCGGCGCCAGTTCCGGTGAGGAAGAGCGGCGGTTCGCGATATGAGAGCTGGGTGTTGGAGCGCGCGATTTCCGGATGCAGATGCCCGTTTGCGATGAGCAGGCCGGGCGCGCCGGAGTTGAGAAAATCTGCAAAGCGCACGCCCCAGCCTACATAGGGTTGGGTGGCGCGGGCCAGACCGGAAGTGTTCGCGGCATCGGTATATGGCGCGTTCGCGTGGCTTAGATAGAGGGCCGCGTATTCGTGATCGAAGTTGGTGACGGCGAAATCGGGAAGGCCATCGCCGTTCAGATCCGCTGCATCGACGCCCATGCCGGAGCGGGCGATGCCATCGGGATTGTAGGCCACGTCCAGGTCAAGAGCGCGATCTTGAAACGTGCCATCTTGCTTGTTAATAAGCAGCAGATTGGGCGATGCATCGCGCGCGATGAACAGATCGGTCCAGCCGTCGCCATCGGCGTCGATGGCTACTGCGCCGAGAGCGCGACCGGGCGAGGCGGCGATACCGGATGCGGTGCTGACATCTTCAAAGGCGCCATTGCCGCGGTTGCGATAGAGCCGCGAATGGCTGCCACGATATTCTGTTTGCGCGCAGTAGGCGGGCTTGCCGGCGAATTGGCAGGCTTTGCGATCGGCGTAGGAGAAGTCGACGTAATTGGCGATGAAGAGATCGAGCAGGCCATCGCGATCGAAATCGAACCAGGCGGCGCTGGCGCCCCATTGGCCTTGGTTGGCAACACCGGCTTGCATGGTGACGTTGGTGAAGGTTCCGTTGCCGTTGTTGTGGAAGAGCGCGCCTGAGGGATAGCCGGAGATGTAGAGATCGGGGTAGCCATCGTTATCGAAATCGGCCGTGGCGACGCCCATGCCGAAGAAGGGGAGCGGGCCGATGCCGGCTTTTTCGGTGACATCTTCGAAGTGCCCGTTGTGGAGATTGCGATAGAGTGCGGCGCGGGAACCGGGCTTGCCGGGTACGAGGAAAATATCTTGCCAGCCGTCGGAATCGAAGTCGAGGAAGCCGAGTCCGCCGGTGGTGGTTTCGACGAGGAAGTGATTTTCAGAGGCGGCGTTATCGTGTTTCCAGAGGATGCCGGCGCGCGTGGTGATGTCTTCGAAGGGAAGCTTGGGCGCGGCGGCGTGGAGCGCGAAGAAGCACAGGATGGCGAGCGCAAACTTCATGGCGTTCGCGCTGCTTGTTGGAGACGGGTGAAGAGCTCCATTTCGCGTTGTGCTTCAGAGGCGCGCTGCTGTTTGCGATAGAGCCTGGCGAACGCGAAGTGTACGCGGGCATCGTTGGGGTTCAGGCGCAGCGCTTCGTTCAGGTGGAGCAATGCTGCTGGGGCATCGTTCGCTTGCAGCGCAAGCTGGCCCAGGCGATAGTGCGATTCCTGAAGCGAGGGGTCAAGCTGAAGTGCTCTTCCAAAGAGAGCTTCCGCGCGGGATTTGTCAGTGGCCGATGCGTCAGGGGCGGCTAGTAGAGCATTCGCAAGTGCCTGCGGAAAGCGGCCTTCGTTCGGGTGCGTCTTCATGGCGAGATTGAAATCGCGGACCGCTTCGGCCGTCATGCCTGCGCCCGCTTCCGCGATGGCGAGGCCGAGGGCGGCATCGATGGAGGCGGGTTCGAGAGTGAGGGCCCTGCGGTAAGACTCTGCGGCGTCGCGGTTCAAGCGGGCTTTGGTTTCAAAGAAGCCGAGCATCTGGAGCACGGCAGAAGAACGGGGGAAGCGGGCGGCGCCATCGCGCGCGAGTGTGAGCGCTTCGGAGTATCTGGAGGCGGCGGCCAATTGGGCGCCCACACTCAATTGAAGCGGCTCCAGACGAGCCAGAAATTGCGCCTGCATGGCTTCCGGCGGATGGCATGAGAGCGCTTGTTCCAATTCAGCCACGGCTTCTTCCGGGCGATGCACTTGCACGAGCAAGCCACTGAGAGCGGAGTGGAACAATGGGTTGCGGGGCTCAAGTTCAATCGCTTTGCGAATTTCGCGTTCGGCCGCTGCAGGATCGCCCGCGCGCTGCGATTCGTAACTGCGGCGTGCATGCGTGAGCGCATCGTCCGCAAGGCTGAGCACGGCCAGCATTGCGAAGGCGCACCACATACGTTAGGCCTGAATCCCCAGTTCCAAACTCAGGACGCGTACGGCTGCGGTCTGTTCTTTGTTGAAGACCACAATGCGATTCCAACCTTCGCGAATGTGCTCCGCATCGAAGGCGAAATTGTAGGCCTGATTTTCCGGCAGGTGTTCCGTATAGGGACCGACGGAGAAGAGCAGTTGCTGCGTGGCGAGCTTTTCAAACACAGGCCAGCAGCCGTTCACACATACGCCGATGTTGGGCACGGCTTCGCTGCGCGGCACAACTACTTGAACCGTGAGCTTGCGGCCTTGCGGTTCGCGGCACATGGAAAGGCGGAATTCGTGCTTGCCGCGCGGGAAGATTTCGGCGGGCACAGGCTCCGGCAATTCCCAATCGGTAGAAAGGCGGCTTGAGGGGGATTCCAGACAATAGTGCTTGGGCTTGAGACGCAACACTTCCAGCTTGCCATTCTCTTTCAGCGCCGCGTATTGCGCGCGCAAGCCGGGCACCTTGACCTGATCCGTGCAGAAGAAATTGAACTGTTCGGTTCCATGAACGCCCATGGCCAACTTGCCCGCCGCGTTGGCCCACTGCATCTGCGGGCTTGCGGCCATATAGCGAATTCCAGAGATGGAATACGGCGCGCCCACCAGCTCAACATTCTTTCCTTTGAGGCTGGGGGCCTGCGCGAGCAGCCAATTCGGCGCGTCTTCCACCACGCCAAAGAAGACGACGTTGGGACCGATCTGCTGGCGCAGTTCGTCATACGGCATGTCCCAGCTGGTTTGCCAGAAGTTGCTGAAGCCGATGAAATCGATGAGGCCTTCGCGAGCCAGTTTCGGAACGTCGAGACCGATGCTCTTGAGGTAGCCAAGGTTGCCGGGGATGCGCAAACCAAGGGGCACGGGCTTACCGAGAAGCTTAGAGCGCGCATCGGTTTGTTTGCGAACGCCGGCCAGCCAACGGGTCATGGTGTCGCGCGCGGCCTGGCCGGCGGGAGGGTTGCAACAGAGCGGGTTGCGGAGCCAATCGAGCTCCATGCCGTCAAAATCGTAGACCTCAAGATATTCGCGGATGTGGCTCATCATGAAGTCGCGCACTTCGGCACGTTCGTAATTCAGACCGGCGAGACCTTGCTTCAGGCCTTCCTTGGGGTCGAAGGGTTTGCCTGGCAAGCGAAACTCATCGTGTTTGAAAAGCTCGCAGTTGAAGTGGCTGCCGCGCGGATTGTTGGCTCCATGCATATCATTCATGCGAACCGAAACCCATGGGCTGATGGCGCGGCGGCGGCAGGCTTTCGATGTCTCGGCGAGCCAATCGACACCGGCGTCTATGAGGTCCTGGTAGAGGCCGTAGAAGGCGACGCTATGATCGAGCGCGGCCTCCATCCGGTCAGCCGGAGTGCCCGTTGCAATGGCATGGCCGCGAAAGAATTCGCGATCGCCGCGCTTGTATCCGGTGAGCACGGTCTGCAGCTTTTTACTGGGGTACCAAGCGGTCTGCGCGTTGGGGTTGATGAGGAACGTATCGATGCCGCTATCGGCAAGAAGGTCCACATAGCGGTGGATGGCCTTCGCGGAGTATGGGCCGCCTTCCGGCTGCCAGAGTTCAGGGTTGTAAAAGTAAGTGCAGCTATCGCCGTTGAACAGGTTGCGATGCTTGTTGAGAATTTGGGAAGGCGCGGCGCGCAGGCCGGCTATGGGGATGGACGCAAGCAGAGCTCTCCGGCTGAAATTCATGGTTGCTCCCGCCAATGGAAAACGGCCGCGGTTAAATCTGGCGCGTGGGCATTGGCTAATTCATAGATGTCGCGCATGTGGGTGAAGTGGACCTGGTGCGAGATGACGGGTTTAAGCGCGAGCGCGCCCGAGGCCATGAGTTGGAGGACGTATTCCAGATCGCGGCGCAGGTTGAAGCGAATTTCGTGAGGCGCGCATTCCACGCGAGGGATGTGGCCGGCGCCGGCGATGGTGAGCTGCTTGCCGTAAAGCCATTGCGCGTCAAGCGGGTTGAACGCGGGCGGTGGAAGCGCGCGGCCGGGAAAGCCGAGGATGGCGATGCGACCACAGTAACGCGCGGCTTCGAGAGACTGCTGGTAGGCCGGCCATGAGTTGGCGGTGAGCACGACCACATCGGCACCGTTTCCATTGAAGAGCGAGGCGGGGTTGAACGCGGCACTAAGGTGCGTTTCGTGGGCACCTACGGATGTGGCGAGAGCCGCGCGATGGGGATGGTTCGCGAGAGCAGCCACGCGCGCGCCCATGGCTCGTGCGGCGGCGACCGTGCCGAGGCCAATGACACCAAGGCCCACGACGCAGACCGATTCGCCGGCTTCATAGCGAACCTGACGCATGGCGGCGATGCCGAGATGGACCAGGTAGGCGAGCGAAGCTTCGGCGGCATCGACGCCCGGCGGCAAGGGGATGAGCAGCTCAGTGGGCTGCGCGAGGAAGGCCGAACAGTGCGGCTTCATGCTGAATACGCGATCGCCGACAGCCAGCGATTGCACCTGGCTCCCGGCCGCTTGCACAACACCGACGCTGGAATAGCCAACGCCGCGCGGATAGCCGGGAGCGCCGGGAATTTCTTCCGAGCGCCCCTGGTAATTCGCGAGGTCGGTGCCGGTGGAGAAGCCGGTTGCGATAGTTTCGACCAAGACTTCGTGCGGGCCCAGCGTTGCGGGATCGTAGGTGGTTTCTTCGAAGCGAAGATCGCCCGCCGCATGCAGGATGGCCTTGCGAACGATCATGCGTGGAAGACCTGGCGGCCGTTGCGATAGACGAAGGCGATACCTTCGGGAGCCTGTTCGGGGTCGCTATAGGTGGCGCGGGAGCGGATGGTGGCGGGATTGAAGACGGTGATATCGGCAAAGCTGCCGGGCGTGAGCGAGCCTCTGCCTTTCAGGCCGAAACGCTCCGCCGGCTTGCGTGTGATTTTGTGGATGGCTTCGGGGAGCGAGAGCCAGTTACGATCTCGCACATAGTTGCCGAGCAGTTCGGGAAAGGTGCCGAAGAGGCGCGGGTGAGGGCGGCCGTTCACATAAAAGCCATCGCTGATGACGGTGCAGCGCGGGTGAGTGAGCAGCGCGCGCAGGTTGTCATCGCTTTGATTGAAGGAGACTACGTTGACGATGGCGTTCTCTTCCAGCAGCAGATCCATGACGGTAGAAATTTCAGGGCGGGCGCGGCCGGCTGCAATCTGGCGAACGGTCAAGCCGACCAGCGGCTGGTTCGCGGCGCTGCCCACGCTGGTGACAATCAGATCGTCCCAGGATTGGGCCATGCTCTGTTCGGTCTCGCGTTCTATATCGCGGCGCTGAGCTGAATTTTGCAAGCGCGCAAGCAAGGCGGGGGTGCCGCCATCGAGCGCGCGCTGCGGCAGAAGCTGGGTCATGACGGTGCTGCCGGCGAGGAATGGGTAGCTGTCGAATTCGATATCGATACCTTGCGCGTGAGCCTGTTCGATGCGTTCGAGCGCAGCTTCCTGCTTGGACCAGTTGGCGCGGCCGACGGCTTGCATGTGCGAAATTTGCAGACGGCAGCCGGAGTGTTGGGCCAGGCGAATCTGCTCTTCGAGAGACTCCAGCAACTCCCAGGAATAACTGCGCATGTGCGTGCAATAGATGCCGCCATTTTGCGCGGTAACGCGGCAGAGTTCGGCAAGCTCTTCGAAGGGCGCGCTTGAGCCGGGAGCGTACATGAGGCCGGTGGAAAAACCGACGGCGCCATCCTGAAGAGCTTCGGCGAGCGTGGCGCACATGGCATCCCGATCTTTCGCGGGGAGCGTGCCTTGCGCAAAGCCGGCCTGCGCGACGCGCATGGTGCCATGGCCGGCTAATGAGAATACATTGGCGATGCTGCTATCGCGCGCGGCTTCGGCCAGATAAGTTTTCGAGTTGGCCCAGCCCCAATCGCCTTCGCCGTTCAGGATGGCGTTCGCATATTCTTGCACCGCGGCTCGGTTGCCACAGCATGGAAACGCAGAGAAGCCACAGTTGCCCACCACTTCGCTGGTTACTCCCTGGTGCATCTTTTCTGGATCGTTACGCAGCAAGTGAAGATCGGAATGGCTGTGTATGTCGACAAAGCCGGGGGAGATGACAAGGCCGGTGCAATCGATGATATGCGCGCCGGCGGGAGCGGGGACGGTGGGACCAGCTTCGCGGATGTGCCGGTCTTCGATGAGGACCGAGCCGCTGTAGGGCTGAGAGCCGGAGCCATCGACAACCAAGCCATTCTGGAAAATTACGCGCACTCGCTTATAAGGACTAGCACAATGTGTGGAGTGGACCGGCAAGCGAAAGGCGCCGCGTTCCAGTTGCATCTGACCTGATGGACCGGCGCGCGCTGAAGGCTTTGACGTAACGCCGGCGCGCGCTCACAATGGGTCAACCGAGCCCGTATGGAATTCCTGAACCCCAGCAAGACGTTCCCATTTAGCGACGCCGTGATTTATTCCGGCAGGATTCTGGAGACCGTAATCACGGGCATTCCCGATGGCGAGCAGATGCCGGTGCCAGGTGGCGTGCTGGCGGAACTGGCCGAAATTTTTCGCCAGCTGGATGAGGTGCTGGCGCTGGCAGGCGTGACGAAGACGGCGATTGTTTCGGTGCGGTTGTATCTGGCGGATGTGGTGGGTGAGATTGCGGCGGTGAACGAGGAGTATAAAAAGTATTTCGGTACGCACCCGCCAAACAGGCGCGCGTATGGCGTGACGCTGCAGCGCGGCATGAGAATTGAAGCGGCCTTCACGGCGGAGTTGCCGCCTGTGACGGGGAGTTTGCGATGAAGGCGGCGCTTGCGATGCTGGCCAGCGCCGGTGTGGTTTTGGCCGCTGGGTTCGACAACGTGGCGCTAACGGTGGGGCCGGAGCGCATCATCATTCCGAAGGGCCTGCAGGCTTATGTGTATCAGGCCGCGGACGGCACGCTGGTGGCGCAAGGCGCAGTGCCGCAACCGGACGGAAGCGAACCGCCAACTCCGTGCGAAGGATGGAATCCGGCGACGATCCGCTCTACCGACAAGGGCCAGACATGGACCGAATGGAAGCCGGCCGCTTCTGCCGGACGCGGGCCGATCTTCGAAGGCGCTGGCTTGGAGACGCGCGCGGGGACGACGATTGTGCTGAGCCGCTTCGCAGGCGGGCCGGACGCGAACGGGGACGTGGTGACGACGCGGTGGACGTCCGCCGACCGTTGGAAGACTTTGCAAGGTCCCTTTGAGAGCAAGCTGCACTTGCCGCGTGTGAATTCGAAAAATCGCGCGGACAACGGGAATAGCTGCGGTGGCGTGATCTTGCATCGTTCGCTGCTGGAGAATGCGGATGGTTCATTGCTGATGACAGCTTACGGGCCGTTCCTGGAAGATACGACGCCTTCCGCGTACCAGCCAACGATGATGGAGTTTCGTTCACTGCTGCTGCGCTCTGTGGACCAGGGGAGCACGTGGACGCTGGTTTCGACAATCGCCGCCGATACAAGCGTCGAGCCGGAGGTGGGCGAAGAAGGTTATGGCGAGCCAGTGCTGATCAGGCTGGAACGGGGGCCGCACAAGGGCAGGCTGATTGTTCATATGCGTGTGGGGCGCTTCCATGCGGTATATCAGACCGAATCGGACGATGGCGGACTATCCTGGACCACGCCGCATGCGCTGCCGTTTCATGGCGTCAATCCTGACCTGCTGGAGATGCGCGATGGAACGCTGGTGGCAGCCTTCGGTTGGCGTACGCGGGGTGTGCCGGACCGCATTTCACCGCGCTTGGGTTCGTATCTTTCGTTCAGTTTCGATCAGGGCGCCACCTGGTCACAGACTACGCAGATTACGAATGAACTGACCACTTCGTACGTTGCCGTGAAGGAAGTGGAAGCGGGCAAGCTGCTGCTGATTTATGACAAGAGCTGGTGGCGGAAGCCAGGGCGCGGCGTGGCGCAGCGATTTATTGAAGTGCGGCGGACTGCCTTCGTGAAGTGAAGGCAGCCGCCGCGCACTCAGTTAGAAAGTGAGCCTGAGAGCCAACTGCATGACGCGCGGACGGTCCGCACTCTGCAAAGTGGCGAAAGTGGGGCTGACCACGCTCATATCCGGCGGGAAGAATTTCACATAGTTGAACGCGTTGAAGGCTTCAGCGCGGAATTGCAGAGCTATGTTTTCGGTGAAGTGGAAATTCTTGAAGGCGGAGATGTCAAAATTTGTCCATGAGGGCGCGGTGATGATGTCGCGGCCCGATGTTCCGAATTTGAGCGGGAGCGTGGCGGAGAAAGCGCGCGGATTGAACCAATAGCGCGAAGTGTTCACGCCGCCGAAATCTTCACCGGGTTGGATGTCGCCGAACTTACTCCCCGGGGCAAGGCCGGTGGCGTCAGCGCGTTGAGTTACATAAGAGATGCCGGTGAGGTTAGTGGAAGTTACGCTGCGCTGGTTGCCGGTTTGCCAAAAGGCAATAGTATTCAACTGCCAGCCACCGGCAAGGGTATCGAGTGCGCGCCCGGCATTGGCCAAATAGGTTTTGCCGCGGCCAAAGGGAAGCTCGTAGACGATGCTGGTGACGAAACGGTGGCGGACGTCGAAATCTGAAGGGCCTTTGTCTAACTGGAAGTTGGCTGGATTGAGATTGGGACTGCCGTAAGAGCCGGCGGAATCGTTATCTATGGATTTAGCGTAGGTTTCGGCCATCAGAATCTGAAAGCCGTTCGCAAAGCGCCGTTCGAGTTTTAGATTGAGTCCGTTGAAATTTGACCATCCCGATTGCGAGGAATAGAGCATCTGATTCAATTGCGGGTAACGCGTGGCAACACCCGGGGTGACGGAATACAGCACGCCCGGAGTGACATTGGCATACGCGTTGTAGCGCTTGGAGAGCCGCCGCCCGTGAGAGCCTACGTAAGCGGCTTCGAGCAGCCAACCGTGGAAGAGCGATTTCTGGACCGAGGCTGTCCACATATAGACGCGCGGTTTCGTGCCGGTGGCTTCTTCGACGAATAAGTTGGTACCGGCGGGAGTTATATAGTTGGAGTCAACCGGTGGGACATTGACGACAGGCAACGTGTTGACTCCGAACTGATAGATGGGAAGGCCGCGGCCCGTGAGGTTGAAATTTTGCTGCGTGAAGATGGGCGGGCCGTTGGTGATGAATTGTGTTTCGTTGGCCTGAGTCTGGTCGTAATAAATGCCGATGCCGCCACGGAACACCCAGCTGGAAAGAGCCTTGGGATTGTAGGCGAAGCCGAGGCGCGGAGCGAAGTCTTTGTAATCGGGTTTGATGATGGAATCGCGCACCTGACCCAAGGTGGGAAAAAGTTGCTTGCCGGTGTTGAAATCGAATCCGTAGACGTGACTCAGTTCCTGGTGGATGGGTGTGGGCGGGCCCTGATATTCCCAACGCAAACCATAGTTGAGGGTCAGTTCGCGAGTGATTTTCCAATCGTCCTGGAGGTAGAGACTGTGGCTAAAGAAGGTGAAGTGAGTAAGTGAGGTACCCACGGCGCCGCTCATGTTAGTGGGGTAGCCAAGAAGAAAATCGGCCACGCCGGAGCCTGTGTTGGCGACTGGATTGCCGGTGACCGGATCGAGAGCGGCCGTGAAGCTGGAGTTGAAAGTGAAGCTGCCGCGCGGCCCATTATCGCTATCGAGCAGCAGGCGCGATTGTTGGATGGAGTAACCGGTCTTGATGGTATGCGCGCCGCGAATCCAAGTAAGATCATCACCGAGAAAATAATTATTCAGCCGGTTGCCCTGAGTGAGACCGTTGCTGCCGATGCCGCTGAAACCCTGCCAGCCCACGTTGGGGACGCCCCAATTGATGGGCGAGGTGGAAACCCCGGTGATGCCGATGGCTTGCGCGAGATTGGAGCTGACCGGAACCTGCTTGCCGAATAACTCCATGAAGGTATAAGAGGCGCGTGCCACGTTGGCGACGGTGGGTGTGAGGGTAGAAGTCAACTGGGCAACGGTGGAGATGCCCTTCGATGAGACCAGGGTTCCGGCGAAAGGCGCCAAGGCGGCCGGAGTAAGTGGCGCCACTTGGCGCGTGAAGCGCCCGAACAAAGAGTGATTGTTGTTGATGAGCCAATCGCCGCGAAGGTTGTATTGATCGTCATCCAGACGCTGGACGGGAGTACCCTGCACGTTGTTGGCGCCCGGCGTATTGGTGACGGGGATATACGGCAGGAAGTTTTTGGAGACTCCATTGATGCGGCTGGCGGGGATTTGATTGTTGGCAAAAGCGGTGCGGGAGTTAGTAACTGGATCGAAAGTGAGGGGATCGTAAATGGTGGGCAAGCCGGCGAAGTTACCGCTGAGCAATGACTGAGTGGGAAAAGTGCCTCTTTGGATGACTCCCAGCCGCTGGCGGAACCCTTCGTAGTTACCGAAGAAGAATACTTTGTCTTTCTTGACAAAGCCGCCGAAGGAACCGCCGAACTGATTGCGCTTGAACGGCTCCACGATGGAGGAGAAGAAGTTGCGGGCGTCCATGGCATCGTTGCGTAGGAATTCGAAGGCTGAACCATGAAACTGGTTTGCACCGCCACGGCTTGCTACGTTGATGATACCGGGGGAGTAACCGAACTCTGCCTGGAAGAAGTTACGCTGAATTTTAAATTCCTGTACGGCATCGAGCGAGGGCGTGATGGAGCTATCGCCGACGCGCGGGTTACGCATCTCGACGCCATCGAAGAGGTAACTGGTGGAACTTTCGCGCTGGCCTCCCACGAGCAGACTACGATCCGAACGGCCCGTGGTGGAAGCAACGAAGCTGGCCGAGCCGGTGGCGGCGGGCAGTTGGGGAATCACGCCGGGGGAGAGCGAGCCGAGCGCCAGATAATTACGGCCATTGAGTGGAAGGTCATTCACCGCGCGACGCGTAACTACCTGGCCGAGCGACGCTGTTTCGGCTTCGAGCACTTCCGCGGAGGCGCCGGTGACGTTGACCTGCTCAGAGATTTGGCCTACTTGCAGTGTGACGTTCACGACGGCGCGTTCGGCAATATCGAGAGATAAGTTGGGCACTACAGCAGTTTGGAAGCCGGCCGTGCTTACCGTAAGGCGGTAGGCGCCGGGAGCGAGTTGCGGAACGACATACTCACCCTCGCCGTTGCTTACTGCTTCGCGCTGTTGGCCCGTGGCTAAAAGCGAAACGCTCACGCGCGCATTCGGAACTACGGCGCCGGCGCTATCGGTGACGACGCCGGCAATTGTTGAAGTGGCAACCTGCGCAGTCAAAGTGGGGATGAGCAGGGAAAGAAAGGCGGCAGCGGCGGAACATCGAGCGCGGAGTTTCATCGTGACCTCGTAAAGCGTTAGTGCGGGCCAGTATATTCCTTTCGCGTGGATTCCGCAAAGCAGAGGCAGCCGGCGAGTAGCCGCACCATCGCGCTGAAATCGCACTTTTTCGGAATCCTGAAGCGCAGAGATTTTTTACCTTGGACTTGCAAGTTCGAAGTTCATGCAAAGACAGGGAGAGTAAAAATGACCGCAGTCGAAACGAAACTACAAACCGAATACCCGGTTCGCTACAAGACAGCCCGAGTGAAGGAGCAGAACGTTTTCTACAGGGAAGCCGGCCCGCAAACGGCGCCCGCGATGCTGCTGTTGCATGGCTTTCCCACTTCGTCGAATATGTTCCGCAATCTGATCCCGCAGCTTGCAGGGACGTTTCGCGTGATTGCTCCGGACTATCCCGGCTATGGCCAGAGCAGCATGCCCGATCACAAGTTGTTCGAGTATTCGTTCGCGAATCTAGCCAGCGTTGTGAATGGCTTCGTTCAATCGCTGGGGCTAGAACGATTCTGCATGTACGTGATGGATTACGGGGCGCCGATCGGTTACCGGCTGGCACTGCTGCATCCGGAACGCATTGTGGGCCTGGTGGTGCAGAACGGCAACGCCTATGAGGAAGGGCTGCTGGAATTCTGGAATCCGATCAAGAGGTATTGGGCAGAGCCGACGGAGGAGAACCGTGCTGCGCTGCATTTTTTGAGCGATGCGAAATCGACGCGATGGCAGTATGAAAACGGCGTGCCGGATACGTCGCTTCTGGATCCGACGGTATGGCTGGTGGATCAGGTGGGGCTTGATCGTCCGGGGAACCTGGATATTCAGATGGACCTGATGCAGTCCTATGGCACCAATGTGCCGCTCTATCCGGAGTTTCAGGCGTTCTTCCGGAAGTATCAACCGCCGACCCTGATTGTGTGGGGCAAGAACGATGTGATTTTTCCGGCAGCGGGTGCACCGCCGTATGCGCGCGATCTGAAGAACCTGGAAACACACATGTTAGATACGGGACATTTCGCGCTGGAGACGCACGGCGAAGAGATCGCCCGGCACATTCTCAACTTTTTGCCGCATAACGTTGGGCGGTAGGTTCGCGATTCGGTAGGGGCTCGGAAGACAGGGAAAAACGAGCATGCAGCGGGCAGGGTCGGGCGGGAACATTGCGGTATTGACGGACGGCGACGGAAAGCTTCTGGTGGATTCAGGCTTTTCAGTTTCGCGGCTGGGGATTGCCACTGCGCTAGCGTCGATGGATTCCAGACCCATCAAGCACTTGATCGACACGCACTGGCATACCGAGCACACGCCGCCGAGGCGAATCTTAAGGCTTTCGGCGCGACTACGATTTTCATCCCTGGACATGGCCCAGCGGGGGGCCGGACGGAGATGACTGCGTTTCGCAACATGCTGGTGACCTTACGTGGGAATGTGGCTGCCCTGAAGCCGGAACTGTTCACCGGTCTTGTTTACGCGGGCGTTTAGCAAGTTAGCAAAAGAGGAGACTTATGCCAACGATCACGACGAAAGACGGAACACTGATTTATTACAAGGACTGGGGCAACGGGCAGCCCGTGGTGTTCAGCCATGGATGGCCTTTGAGCGCGGACGCCTGGGAAGACCAAATGCTGTTTCTGGCCGCGCGCGGATACCGCTGCATCGCGCATGACCGCCGGGGTCACGGGCGTTCCGGGCAACCGTGGAACGGCAATGACATGGACACGTATTCAGCCGACCTGGCCGAGCTTGTTTCCGCGCTCAATCTTCGCGATGCCATTCATGTTGGGCATTCGACGGGCGGTGGAGAGGTGACGCGCTACATCGGACGTTACGGGACTGAGCGCGTTGCGAAGGCGGTGCTGATCAGCGCGATTCCACCGCTGATGCTGAAGACGGCAGCCAACCCGAAGGGCCTGCCGATGGAAGTTTTCGACCAGCTTCGCGAGGCTGTGTTGAAAGACCGTTCGCAATGCTTCAGGGATTTGAGCGTGCAATTCTACGGGGCGAATCGGCCGGGCGCGCAGGTTTCGCAGGGCTTGCGGGATATCTTCTGGCTGCAAGGGATGATGGCCGGGCACAATGCGGCTTACGGCTGCATAAAGGTATTTTCGGAAACTGACCTTACGGAGGATCTGAAGCGCTTCGATGTTCCAACGCTGATTCTTCATGGCGACGATGACCAGATTGTTCCCATTGTGGCTTCGGCGCCGCTTTCGGCTGCGCTGGTGAAAGGGTCGACGCTGAAGATTTATCCCGGGGCTCCGCACGGCATGCCTTCGACTCTGAAGGATCGCGTGAATGAAGACCTGCTGGCGTTTATACGGGCATGACACCGATGGATTCAATCGATACAGGAGACATTCAATGATCTTTATTTCAGGAAAACATTTCGTGATTTTTATGTTGCTGATGTTGGCAACTAACGCCCTCTTACTTGCGCAGGCGCCGCCCGATGCCGCTCAGCAGCTTGCGGCCCTGATGAGCCAAGGGCCAAGCGGTAAAGCACACGAACGCTTCATGCATGCGAAAGGGATTGTTTGCACGGGTAGCTTTCAGCCAACGCCCGGCGCGGCAGTCGTTTCGCGCGCGGAGCACTTCGGAGGCGGAGCAGTGGCGGTGACTGTGCGGTTTTCAGACGGTGCGCCAGATACGGCGATTCCCGATACATCTCCCGATGCGTCACCGCGCGGGATAGCAATTCGGTTCCTTGTGGGTCGCGGCACGGACATCATGGCGATCTCACACAATGGTTTTCTGGTGGGGACAGGCGAGGAGTTTCTTGAATTCCAGCAGGCCCTGGCAGCGACGGATTCATCGAAACCGCACCCATGGCCCGTGGAAGCGTTTCTGGGCAGCCATCCCAAGGCGCTGAAGTTTGTGCAGGAGGTGAACCGCGTGCCGTCAAGCTTCAGCACCGAAGCGTTCTATAGCAACAATGCGCTGCTGTTCGTGAATGCGAAAGGGGAGAAGCAAGCGGGGCGCTATCAGATTTTGCCGGTGAGCGGAGCGCGGTACCTGAATGGGGCCGAAGCAAAGGGCCGCTCTTCGGATTTTCTGCGGGAAGAATTAACGGACAGGCTGGCGAAAGCACCTGTAAAGTTCCGGTTGATTTTGCAACTTGCAGCGGCGGGCGATCAGACCAACGATGGGTCAGTGGTGTGGCCGGAGGACCGGAGGAAGGTGGAACTGGGGGTGATCACAATCACTGCCGTAGCGCCGGATTCGGTTGCCGCCGAGCGTCAGCTTGCGTTCGACCCAACGCGCCTGGTAGATGGGATTGAATTGTCCGACGACCCGCTGCCGGCGCTGCGCTCACGCGTGTATGTGTATTCGGTGCTGGGACGGCGGAAGAAGTGAGAGACAGTTTTCGATGGTAGCCAAAGACTCCAAGGATCAGCAGTTCCAATGCCGCTTCCATCGGTAGAACGCCTGGGCAGACTGCCTTCCGGTCTGTTCCGCGAGCGAATATGATCTATTTCGGGGAGTGTCAAGCCAGCGAGGAAACTGGAGCGGGTCTGCAGAATCACCCAGACCTGATCGTCAGCAAGCAGGTCCTGTACGGTAAGTGCGGCAACCATTCTCAACTGAGAGTCCGATGCACAATAGGCCAACAACTCAGTAGGTACTTCGTCAGTGGTCACAACTCTTGTTGAACCTAAGGTGCGGCTGTATTCAACAGCGGCGGCGTGAGCGTCATCTCTCCCGTTGATTAACGCGATTCAGTAAAAAGTATCAGCAAAGACGGTGTTCACGACCGATTCTTCGGCGCTCCGTAGAGGTAGCGATCGTGCTGGGCCGCGCCGTCGGTGGGAAGTCTCTCGAACACTTCAGCGGGTAAGGTGATCATGCGATCAGTAATCCTTTCCCAGAAAGGTTCGGTGCGACGAACGTTGACGGACTGCTCGGAAGGAGACGGATTGGCGGTTGTGGAGAGAGCGCGCTCCACGATGCCGGAGGCGTACCGATCAGGGGAAACGCCAAGGGCAAGTGCTTCCGCTTTGAGAGATTCGGCCAGCAGGTCTGGCAGATGGACCGTCAGCGTCATGTAAACGTCCTTTTGGTAGGCGCGGCAGGACTCGAACCTGCTACCACCGACTTAGAAGGTCGGTGCTCTATCCAGATGAGCTACGCGCCCGTGGCTCTACTGGTTCAAGTTTAACGCGTGCTGGCGGAGGAACTTTACGCCTTCGTAGGCGATGTCTTCGGGCTTGGGGGCGATGTCCCGCCAGATGCTGGCAGCGGCGCTGAGCTCTCCTAGAGAGAAGCCGAAACTTTCGATGGTGAGCCAGCCATCGTAGTGAATTTCTTTAAGCGCCTGGAAGACTTCGTCCCACGGAACGTGACCGGTGCCGGGGGTGCCTCTATCGTTTTCACAAGTGTGTACGTGCTTCAAGTGGCGCGCTACTGTGCGGTAGCCGTCAGCGATGTTCTTCTCTTCGATGTTGGCGTGGAATGTATCGAAGAGGATGCCTACGTTGGGATGATCGATTTCATCGCAGAGCTTGACGGCGTCGGCCGCGGTGTTGAGGAAGTATGTCTCGAAGCGGTTCAGCGGCTCGATAGCTATGGTGACGTTGTTGGCGGCGAGCGTGGGGCCGAGTTCGCGGTAACACTCGACGGCCCACTGCCATTCGTCTTCCGTGCGGCGGCGCCCCGGTAGGTATCCAACGGGCGAATAGAGCGGACCGGCGATGATGCGGGCGCCCACTTCGGCGGCTTGCTTGGCGCAATCGGCCAGGTGGGTCCGGGCGCGTTTGCGGGTATCCGCATCTTCCGAAATCATATTGACGTTGTGGCTGAGCACTGCGCAGATGTTGCATTCCAGGCCGTTTTCTTCCAAGCCTTTGCGCAGGAAATCCGGCTGGAAGGTGGCCGGGTCGAACATGGAGACTTCGACGCCATCGAAGCCGGCGGCTTTGATTTTAGGAAGGAGCGGCAGGTGGGAAGGGTCGAAAGCCGCTGTCCAGATAAATGTATTGACGCCAAATTTCATAAGGGCTTGGATGCGATTTTCAGGGTAATGGATTCCGTGGCAAACGTGTTCTGCTGGCCGCCGGCGCGCGTTTCGATGAGGCCGCTGGCATAGATGGGGCGCGTGTGCGGTTGGGCCGTGGGCAGCATGTGGAGTTTGAAGGTGCGGCGCGTTTCATTCTCATTGATGAGCACGCCGTTCAGGCCGGTATCGGACACTTCAACTCCGGGCGGCAGGTTGCGTACTTCGACAGGCACGCGGCCGGCGAAGCCATTGTTGCGCTGGATCTTGACGGATACTTCTACATCGTGATCGGGCGTGAGGATAAGCTCATGGGTTTCGGCAGCCATTTCCACATCGGCTTTGGGGATTAGCGCGAGCAGCTTCAGCTTGTCTCCGGGGTCGGCTTGCACGCCTTTGGTATCGGCCACGATGAGCGGTACGGCGCCGGTGAGTTGGGCATTGGCATCGGCGCTCAGCAGGATGGTGGTGCGGATATCGTTCGGATAGATGGTGCCGTGCGTGGCATGAAAGCCGGGCGGCAGATTTTTCACATCGATCTCGATGGGCGCGTTGTGATCGTCCAGGCGCAGAGCCGTGATGGTAACAGGAATTCGGCCACCGGCGGGCACGTTGGGGTTAGCGGGCGACAGGGAGAGCCGATAAGAGGGCGTGGGCCGCCGGATGTTTAAGCGATAGGCATATTCGGGGCCGGCGAGGCCGCGCACATCGCGAAGACGTACCAGAAAATCTCCGTCTTCGGGCGCAGTGAAGCGGAGGCGCGAATCTTTGCCGTAGCCTGCGCCACCATCGTCATTGCGATAGGTGAGGTGTACCTGCGGCAGGCCGTTCGAGGGAAACTTTGCGCCGGGCGGTGCAATTTGGACGCGATAGGCGGGCGAATCGAGCGCATGGGCTTCGCCGCTGGTGCCAAAGAAAGTGGTGCGCTCACCGCCGATGGATTCGAAGATGAAATCGTTATCGGCGTTGGGAGGGAGGGTTTCGACGCGCGCGATTTCGCCGCCCATCATAACGTAGTCGCCGGGGGAAAGGTTGGTGGAGGTGGCGAGGCGGATGCCGCGTGAAGTGGAATCATGATCGCGCAAGGTAGTGGAGGTCTCGCTGACGGCACGGACGGTGGCGATCTCGATGGGCTTGGCTTGAGCATCTAAAATCTCAAGCAGTGAATCGAGCGGCGACCCCAGGCGGCGGGCGTTTACGTCCACCACCAGCCTTTCGCCTTTGGCTGCATGGAAGCGGAAGTATTGTTCCGGCGCAGTAAGGCGGCCATTTACGGTGACGGGATACGTAAGCGATTGCGCTGTTGAGGGTGTTGCATTGGCGCTGGTGGAACTGGTTTCGGAACCGTTGCTTAAGGCAAGCTTCACTCGATTGAACGCTAAGCCCGAGTTGGTTTTAGGGCGCACGTAGACCGCTTCGGGATCTTCCGCCGAGGGCTCTCCGGTGACCTGCAGGTTTGCCGCCTTGCCCAGGTGGTAACCGGTGAGCGAAACCTTTGCGGACTTGCCACCGGGGAGCCCTAACGGATAAGCCGTGAGTGCGATGGGAAGCTTGCCCACCATGACGCGATACGTGTGGTTTGAGCCGCCGCCTTGTTCGGGGTCGGACACGCTGACGAAATAATTTCCGGCTGAGGTGAACGTGCAGGAAAGCGCGGGGTGTTCGCGCGTAAGCACAAGTTGCTTGATGGCTTTGCCGTCTGAATCGGTAATGGTGATCAGGGGTTGCAGGGCGCTGCCCAGCATGCCGCTGGAGTTGGAAAAGACCAGCTCTTCACCGGCGTCTGCATGAATCTTGAAGAAATCGATGTCGCCTGGACGCGAGACGGCGCCAACCAGAATGGTGGGCAGGTAGGATTCAAAGGCTTCTTCAGGCGTGTTGTTGGGTTCTTTATCGGGGCTCTCGCCATAGAAGGGCTCGACGACGACGCGGCCGGGCAGCGTGGTGCCGAAGGGGGTGAGCAGGCGGAAATCGACGGGGCCGATGGGAGTTTCGGAGGCGATGTTGAGCTCGATTGTGACCTGATTGCGAGCGGGCAGCGGGCCGAGATCGATGGTGGATACTGTCCCGTTTGAGCCGAGACGAACGTCGGGCAGGTCAGGCAATTCTTTCACGCTGAGGACGCGTCCTTCGATGCCCGGTTCGCTGAAATAAATGGCCGACGCTTTGGCCAGGTTCAAGCCTTCCACCGTGAGTTCAACGGTGGTGCCGCGAGTTAAGCCGCGCGGTGAAATGGTGCTAATGGTGGGAGGCGTGCGGCGCGATCCGCTGGGCGATTCCACGCGTGCGGCTTGCAATGCAAAGAGGACTGAGAAGACGAGCAGCGTTGCTCTCATTTTGCGGCTCCTATTTTAGGCGAGTGATGTGCCGGTGCGGCATAGAACTGAAGTGAACCATCGAAGCGGCCGGCGGCGAAACGCTTGCCATCGGGCGAAAATTTTAGCGCGGTGACCCAATCGGGTTGGGCGGGCCAATCGGTCGATTGTTCCAGATCGGGCACGGAGAAGGCTCTGATGGTGCGGTCGGCGGCGGAAGAAACTAGCGTGCTGCCATCGGGCGACCACGAGAGCTGCAGGATGGAATCTTCGTGCGCGATGAGGGTGGATTTTAACGTGGCGGAAGTGGGCCCAAGCTGCCAGATGCGGATGTTTTTATCCAGGCCGCCGGCGGCTACCAGATCGCCTTTGGGAGAGATGGCTAGCGCGTTCAGACCATCGATAGGTTCGCTCATGGTGTACAGACGTTCGCCGGTTGTGGGGTTCCAGACCTTGATGCTGCGATCTGCCGAGGCGGAGATCAGGCGCGTGCCATCGGGAGAAAAAACCAGTGCGTAGATGGCGTCGATGTGATCTTTCAGGGTGCGAAGCTCTTTGCCGGTTGTGGTGTCCCAGAGCTCGATGAGCTTGTCGTAGCTGGCGGTGGCAAGCGTTTTGCCATCGGGCGAAAAGACGGCGGCATAGATACAATCGCGATGGCCTGAGATGGTTTGGAGCAAGGTGCGCGAGGCTGCGTTCCAGAGCTTGATTTCGCCCTTCTGGCCGGGCAGGCCACCGGCCGCGGCGATGAGTGCGCCATCGGGCGAGAAGGCGACTGCGCGTACCTGTTCCGCGTGGCCTGTAAGAGTGGCGACGGTCTGTGAGGTTGCGGAATCGATCAGACGCACCTCTTGAAATGCGCCGAGCGCGACGAGCTTGCCATCGGGCGACCAGGCGAGTGAGGAGATGGCGGCGTGTACCTTTTTCGAAGGCGCAATTTCAGGGATGGTGTTGCGAGCTTTCGCGACTGCCGTGCCGGTGGGCTGGGGCGCGCCGCTATCGATATAGCGGCGGATGAGTTCGATTTCGCCATCGGCCAGAGTCTTACCGCTGAGCGGCATGCCGGGTGAAATTTTGCGCGCCACCATCAGATAGAGGCGGCTTTCAGCGCTCTTGCCGGGGACGATAATGGCGCCTTGGTTGCCGCCTCTCATCATGGCGGACCAGGTATCCAGATTCAGGCTTCCCATCATGACGTTGGCGGCGTGGCAGCCGCTGCAGTTGGTTTCGAAAATGGGGAGCAGGTCGTTAAAGGTAGGCGCGGGGGCGGCTGCGCTCACGGTTCGGGCCGCGTAATAGAGGAGCGAGGCTAGGAAGAATGCGCGCATACCGGAAGTGGCTGGCTTTGTGATGGATTCTATCGTATTCGTATGGCGCGGCGGGCGGAGAAAACCACGGTGGCGCTCAAGGCGGCAACGATGAGCAGGGCCCAGCGCAGCGTGACCGCCTGGGCCGCGAAGCCAACCAACGGCGGGCCCACGAAGAAGCCCAAATAGCCGAGCGTACTGACGGTGGCAATGGCCGCGCCGGCGCCTACTCCGGGCATGGCTCCGGCGGACCGGTAGAGGATGGGGACGACCACGGAGAAGCCGGTGCCAACCAGCGCCACACCGGCGAGACCGGCGGCGGGAGTGCCGATGAACAGAGCCGCGGCAAGACCGAGGCTTGCGACGGCGCTGCCGGCTTGCAGAATGAGCGCCGGGCCGAAGCGGTGAATGAGATAGTCGCCCGCGAACCGGCCGATGGTCATGGCGGCGGAGAAGGCGGCAAAACCGGCGGCGGCGTAGGAGGGGGTGGCGCCGCGCTGGATGAGGTAGATGCCGGTCCAATCTGCCATGGCGCGTTCGCCGAAGAGAATGCTGAAAGCAAGCAGGCCAAGCGCGAGCAGGGCTGGTGGGGGAAGGCGGAAGCCGGCGCGGGCGGTGGGGGGTTCGGGCGGGGTGCGGGGGAAGAAGCGGGTGCAGAACAGCGCGGCGGCGGCGAGGACGAGGGCGGCGGCCAGGAAGTGAGTTTCCACAGGCGTTCCGAAGCGCAGCACCAGCACGCCAACAGCAGCGCCGATCATGCCGCCGGCGCTGAACATGCCGTGGAAGAAAGACATCACGGGCTTGGGCAGTTCGCGATCGACCACTGAGCCGAACGCGTTCATGGCGATGTCCATGGCGCCGCCTGCCATGCCGTAAACGAAGAGGGCCGCGGCAAGTTCTGGCAGCGATCGCGCAAGGCCGAGGAGGGGCAACACGGCGCACCAAAGGATTGAAGACACGATGAGGATGCGGCGGCCTTCATAGTGGGCCAGAAGCCAGCCGGTGAATGGCATGGAAAGCATGGCTCCGGCGGCGCTGCCCAGCAGGGCAAGCCCGAAAGGCCCGGTTTCGGCGTGCAGGAACTCTTTTACCTGCGGGATGCGCGAGACCCAGGTGGCTTCTATGAGTCCGTGAATGAGGAACAGGAGAGTGACGCCTGTTTTGCGATTGCGCAACGAAGCGTTCATGTTAAAGATTTTTCAGACACAGAAATTTCGTATTTATAACTGCTACGCGCACAACCCTTTAGAGTAATTGACAAGCTGGGGCGGGTTATGCGGCTGCTACCGTTCGCACGTAAGGGGAACTATGAACGTCGATGCGAAACAAGATTGTCCTAGCCTATAAAACACCCGAAAAAACGCCTGGTTTGAGCCATGTCGGCTTGGGAGTGTGCGCCCTCAACATTTGTAAGGTGTTAGCGGAAGCCGGGCTGAACCCCGAAGTCTGGCCTGTGTTCGACGGCTTTGTTCTTCGGGACAAATTGCGCGCGGACACGACCGTGCGTGACGTGATTTTGTTTGCGCCGTGGATGGATACGCCGTTCCTGCATGGCCTGGTGCGGGAGCAGCGGGAGGTGACGTTTGCAATGGTCTGCCATTCGAACATCGCGTTCCTACAGGCTGACCGGTGGGCCATGAAAATCATTCGCGAAGAGATTGCGCTGGAACAGCTGGTGCCCAATTTTCATGTGGCCGGCAACAGCATTAAGTTCTGCAACTTCATTCGCGAGGCATACGGGGCGGAGTGCGCGTACCTGCCCAACCTCTATAGTTTGGAAGGCGTGAAGCAGACGCGCAGCGGGTACCGGAACGGCGTCTTGCGGCTTGGAATTTTCGGCGCCACGCGGCAGTTGAAAAACATTATGACCGCCGCCGGCGCCGCGCTGCTGATTAGTGAGCGGCTGGGCGTGGAGACGGAAATTTTCGTCTCCACCGGCCGTGAGGAAGGCGGCTATGGCGTGATGGATTCCGTCAGGCAGATGCTGATGGGCAAGCGCCGCGCTACGTTGATTGAAAGCACGTGGCAGCCATGGCAGGAGTTTCGCGAAACGTGCCGGTACATGCATCTGATGCTGCAGCCTTCCTTCACAGAAACGTTCAACATCGTAACGGCCGACGGCATTGCAGTGGGGGTGCCCAGCGTGGTGAGCGAAAGCATCGATTGGGTGCCGCCGCGGTGGACAGCGCACGCCGATGACCCTGGCCATATTGCCGAGATCGGGATTCGTCTGCTGAAAGATCCAGGCGCCGCAAGCCAGGGGCTGCAATATCTTCGCAAATACAATCGCGCCGGGCTGCAGGCCTGGTTTGAATATCTGGCGCTATAGCGCGCACGTGATAATGGCGGTGATGCAGTTTTCGCCGCGCCATTTTTTGTTTCTAATTTTTTCCGGGGTGCTTCAGGCCGCCGCTCCGCCGGACTGGATTGTTCGCAGCAATGCCAACGCGCAGGTGCTGTTGAGCGTTCAGGCGAAGTTTGCGCCGGAGACAGCGGCCAGCTTCGGAGTAACCGGTGTCGACAAGGAAATTGCCGATCGCACGCCGGGGAGCCGCGCTCGTTATATTGCGGCTGTTGCGTCAGCGGAGGCTGAGCTGAAGGATCGGCTGACGCGCGAGCGGGATTTGCTGGTGCGGCAGGATCTGGAGATTTTGATTCAATCGGCACGGAACGACCGGCGCGGGGAGGAGCTGCAGGAAAAGCTGCTTCTGCCTTACCAGAATGTTCCGGGGCAGGTCTATGGCGGGGTTCGGGCGTTGCTGGACGATCAGGTTTCGGCGGATCGCAGGCCGGCGGCGCTGGTTCGTTTGCGGCGCTATGCGGGGATGGAGGACGGCTACCGGCCACTGACTCTTTTGGCTGAAGAGCGGTTCCGCCAGGCGCTGGAAAAGCCCGGCCTGAGTGGCCCGCCGCGAGCACGAGTGGAGAAGGATCTGGAGACGGCGCAATTCCTGATCACCGGCATTGGAACGCTGCTGGAGAAGTACGGCATCAAGGATTTTGAGGCGCCTTACGCGAAGTTTAAGGCGCAGGTGGAAGACTACCAGAAGTTTGTGCGCAAGGAAGTGCTGCCGCGCAGCCGCACGGATTTTCGCTTGCCCGCCGAGCTTTATGCCTATTCGCTGGAAGATTACGGCGTGGATATTGCGCCCGAAGAACTGGCGAAACTTGCGCACGCGGCGTTCACCGATTTACAAGCGCAGATGGGCCAGATCGGCGCCAAGATCGCGAAAGAGCGCAAGCTGCCGAGTGCGGATTATCGCGATGTGATTCGCGCGCTGAAGAAGGAACAGTTTTCGGGCGAAGAAATACTGCCGCACTATCAGCGGCGCTTGGCGGATGTGGAAGAGATCATCCGGCGCGAACATCTGGTGACGCTGCCGGAAAGGCCGGCGCGCATACGGATCGGCAGTGCGGCTGAGAATGCGCAACAGCCGGCGCCGCATATGCTGCCGCCGCGCCTGTTGAACAACACCGGCGAGGTGGGCGAATTCGTGCTGCCCGTGCGCGTGCCTTCCGCCAATGGCGAGACTGAACAGTACGACGACTTCACCTTCGCGGCCGCTTCGTGGACGCTGACCGCGCATGAGCTGCGGCCCGGGCATGAACTGCAGTTCGATTCCATGGTGGAGCACGGCGTCTCCACCGCACGCGCGCTCTTCGCATTCAACAGCACGAACGTGGAAGGCTGGGGTCTATATTCGGAATGGATCACATTTCCCTACATGCCGCTGGAAGGCCAGCTGATCGGCTTACAGCATCGGTTGATGCGAGCAGGGCGCGCGTTTCTCGATCCTGAATTGCAGACGGGCAAGATCACGCGCGAGCAAGCTTACAAGACTATAGAGAACGACATTGTGCTCTCGCACGCGCTGGCCAATGAAGAAGTGGAGCGGTATACGTTTCGCGCGCCCGGGCAAGCCACGTCGTATTTCTATGGCTACATCCGCCTGCTGCAACTCCGCAAAGATGTGGAGGCCAGGATGGGGAAGCGCTTCGATCAAAAGCGGTTCCATGATTTTCTGTTGAGCCAAGGTTTGCTGCCGCCGGCGCTTCTGCGCAAGACGGTGATGGAAACGTTTGTAGATAAGAGTGTCTTGTAAGATTGGGGGATGACCAGCAGCCGCACTGTTCCATCCGTGATATTGCTTTCCGCCAGCCTGATTTGCGCGGGAGCCGCGTTCAGCGCCACCCCGATTACTGTTGACGTGAAAGATGCCAAAGGCGAGAGCCTGGGCGTGGCGAAACTTTCCGCCATGAAGGGCGCGAAGGCGGGAGTTCAGATTAAGTACGTTTTCAAGAATATGCCTCCCGGCGAACATGCCATCCACATTCATTCCGTGGGGATGTGCGAAGGGCCCGATTTCAAGAGCGCGGGGCCGCACTTCAATCCTGAAAGCAAGAAGCATGGCCTGGAGAATCCGGATGGCGCGCACGTAGGCGATATGCGGAACTTCACCGTGGATGCCAAGGGCAAGGCGAAGGGAGCCGTGATGGCCAAGGCGGCGACCATGGACGCGAGCGATCATTCCGTGACCGGTAAGGCGCTTGTGGTGCATGCCAAAGCGGACGACATGAAGAGCGACCCAGCGGGCAATGCGGGCGACCGCGTGGCTTGCGGCGTGATTGGCAAGTAGTTTTTTAAAAGCTAGCCAGGGCGGCATGGCCGCTGCTTTTCACGACAGGGCAGTGCCGCCACACGCAAAATGAACGACAACCCGCAGTGGTATAAAGACGCGATCATCTACGAGTTGCACGTTCGGGCATTCGCCGACAGCAACGGCGACGGCATGGGCGATTTTCCCGGCCTGACTTCGAAGCTGGACTATCTGCAGAACCTTGGCGTCACGGCAATCTGGCTGCTGCCCTTTTGCTCTTCACCCTGGAAAGACGATGGGTACGACATCTCCGATTTCACGGGAGTGCATCCGGCTTATGGGACGCTGAAGGACTTTCAGGTGTTCCTGCGCGAGGCTCATCGCCGGGGACTGCGTGTGATCACGGAGTTGGTTTTCAACCATACTTCCGACCAGCACGAATGGTTTCAGAGATCGCGCCGCGCCGCGCCGGGGTCGGCTTGGCGCGAATATTATGTGTGGAGCGATACGCCTGAAAAGTATCAGGATGCGCGCATCATCTTCACCGATTTCGAGACTTCCAATTGGACTTACGACACCGTCGCGAAAGCTTACTTCTGGCATCGGTTCTATTCGCATCAGCCGGATTTGAACTATGACAACCCGGCGGTGCGCAAAGCCATGCTGCGCATTCTGGATTTCTGGGCCAACATGGGCGTGGACGGTTTCCGCCTGGACGCGGTGCCTTACCTTTTCGAACGCAACGGCACCAATTGCGAAAACCTGCCGGAGACGCACGCCTATCTGAAAGAAGTTCGCGCGCATCTTGACCTGAACCACAAAGACAAGATGCTGCTCTCCGAAGCCAACATGTGGCCGGAAGACGCGATTCAATATATGGGCGCGGGCGACGAGTGCCACATGAATTTCCACTTCCCGCTAATGCCGCGCTTGTTCATGGCGAACCGGCTGGAAGATCGCTTCCCCATCATCGACATCATGAAGCGGACTCCGCCGATTCCGGAGAGCTGCCAATGGGCGCTCTTTCTGCGCAATCACGATGAGCTCACGCTGGAGATGGTGACGGATGAAGAGCGCGATTACATGTACCGAACGTATGCGGACGACCGGAAGGCGCGTATCAATTTAGGCATTCGCCGCCGCCTGGCGCCGCTGCTGGAAGACAATCGCCGCAAGATTGAGCTGATGAATGCGCTGCTGCTTTCGCTGCCCGGCACGCCGGTGATTTATTACGGCGATGAGATCGGCATGGGCGATAACTTTTACCTGGGCGATAGAAACGGCGTGCGCACGCCGATGCAATGGTCCAGCGACAGGAACGCGGGCTTTTCGACGACGAACCCGCAGAAGCTTTACCTGCCGGTGAACATCGATCCGGAGTATCACTACGAAACGCGCAATGTGGAGGCGCAGCAGAATAATCCGAACAGCCTGTTGTGGTGGATGCGGCGTTTGTTGCGGCTGCGGAAACAGCATCCGGCGTTCGGGCGCGGGTCGCTGGAATTTCTGTATCCGGATAACAGGCGCGTACTTGCGTTCTACCGGCGGCACGAAGGCGAAACAATTTTGGTGATCGCGAACCTGTCCCGCTTCGTGCAGCCGGTCGCTTTGAACCTGAGCGAGTTTCAGGGATGCACGCCGGTTGAGATGTTTGGGGGCACGGAGTTTCCGGTAATCGGCGAGAGCCATTATTTATTTACGCTGGGGCCGAACGCTTTCTATTGGTTCTCCTTGGAGCGCCGGCAGAAGGCCATTGAATCGTTGGGTGAGGGCACGCCGCGCGCGCTGGAGTTGACGGTTCGGGTTTGGGAAGAAGTTTGGGGGGAGACGGCGCGGGCGATGCTGGTGCGAGCGCTTCCCCGCTTTGTGGAAAGCCGCCGATGGTTCCTGGCACGGCGCAGGCGCGTGCGGTCTGTTTCGGTTTTCGATTCCCTGCCCGTGCGTGCGGGTCTGGCTTACATCGTGATTGTGAAGGTGGATTACGACGAGGGCGAACCGGAGCTCTACACGCTGCCGCTGGCTCTGGCGACGGCAGAAAAAGCGGAACGCGTCCGGCGCGAATATGCCGATTTGATTCTCGCCGATGTATTGCATCGGGATGGCGCGCGCGGCGTTGTGTACGGCGCTTTGTGGGATACGGATTTCAACAACTCATTGTTAGAAGCGGTGCTGCGCCGGCGCAAATTTCGCGGCGAGAAGGGCGAGCTGCTCACGTGGCGAACGCAGAATTTTCCCGCGTTGTGGGGGAAGCGCCACCCCAACATCGAACCGTACCGGATACGCGCGGAACGGCGCAACAGCTCAGTGGCATACGGGGACAGGTTCGTGATGAAGATGTTCCGCCGCCTGGAGGAGGGGCTTCATCCGGAGGTGGAAATGGGCCAGTTTTTTGCCGGCCGGAAAGCGCCGACAGCCACTGCGCCGCTGGCGGGCGGCTTCGAATATCGCGTTCCGGGGGAAGACCCCATCACGGTGGCGGTGCTGCATGGCTTCATTGCGAATGAAGGCAATGCATACGATTTGGCGCTTACCAGTTTGAGCCGTTTTTTCGAATACACGCAGCTTGCGTCGAACAATGACAATCTGCTTGAAGAGCATCGGCATCCCCTGGATCTTGTGGGGGAGAACACGCCGGAAAGCATTCAGAATGTGATTGGCGATTACGTGGGCCGGGTGCGAACCTTGGGTCTGCGCACGGCTGAGTTGCATTACACGTTGGCTTCCGAGGCATTGAACCCGGCTTATGAGCCAGAGGCATTCAGCGATCATTACCGGCGAGCCGTTTACCATGGCCTGTTGAGCCTGACGGACCGCTGCTTCGAAACATTGCGGCTGCGTGTGGGTGAACTGCCGGCGGAGGTGCGCGACGATGCCGATCTTGTGCTTTCGAAGCATGAAGACGTGCGCCGCTTTTTTTCGCGTGTCGATGAAACGCGCATTGAGGCCTATCGAACTCGCATCCATGGCGACCTTCATTTAGCGAAAGTTTTGGATACCGGGAAGGATTTCACGTTTATCGATTTTGAAGGCGACGCGGCGCAGCACCTGAGTGAACGGCGCATTAAGCGCTCTCCGTTTCGCGACGTTGCGCAAATGCTGAATTCGTTCCGGTATGTTTCCTATGCCGCGCTCTATGGCGAGGTGGCGGGCGTGGCGGGCGAAGAAGATTTGGAGCGCTGGGCGGGCGTTTGGTACCAATGGGTGGCCGCCGCCTATTTGCGCGGCTATCTGGAAGGCGCGGGTGTAAGCCCTTACCTGGCGGCTTCGGAAAGCGATACGCGCGTGCTGCTGGATACCTTCACCATGCAGCAGGCGCTGATTGAATTGCGCGCGGAGTTGGGCGCGCGGCCCAGCCGTTTGCACATTCCGGTGCGCGAGATTCTCTCTATACTGGGCGAGTAAGAAGCCCGAGCCATGCTATTTTCCGACATACACCTGGCGCGTCGATTGGAACGCGCGGAGGGTTTAGCCAACGCCGCGTTCGTTGACGCGCGCGCCAGCATGTTCCCGGAAAGCGGTGCGTGCTGGACGGAGATTTCCGGCACGCGCTGCATGTTCGATTCCGTGGATTCGCCAGTCACCCAAACATTCGGGCTCGGCATGTTCGAGCCCGTAGAGGGTGAAGCGTTGAGCGGCATGGAAGCGTTTTTTCAGGTAAGGGGATCGGCCGTATTTCACGAGGTGAGTCCGCTTGCCGACGTTTCGACGCTTGGGATTCTGAACGAGCGCGGTTACAAGCCACTGGAATTTACGACTGTGCTGGTGCGTGAGTTGGGGCCTGAATTCGGGCAGCCGGAAACGCCATGCGCGGTACGGCTGGCTTTACCGGAGGAGAGCGAGCATTGGGCCGCGCTCTCTATGCAGGGCTGGAACATGCCGGAGCTAAGTGGATTTTTCGAGACCATGCTGGCGGCCAATGCAGCGCGTCGCGATTTCACGTCGTTCTATGCGGAAGTGGATGGGCGCGCGGTGGCTACTGCTTCGCTATGCATTGCTGAAGGCGTGGCATTGCTAGCAGGGGCAAGCACAGTTCCTGAAGCTCGCGGACGGGGCGCGCAACAATCGCTGCTGGCGCACCGGCTGCACTATGCGGCACAGCGTGGTTGCACGGTGGCCATGATGGGCACGCAACCGGGCAGCGCTTCGCAACGCAATGCGCAGAGGAACGGTTTCGATGTTGCGTATACTCGCCTGAAATGGCGGCTCGGGTAGTAAGGAGTGCGGAAGGCCGGAATCGAACCGGCACGGCCCTTGCGAGCCAGCAGATTTTAAGTCTGCTGTGTCTACCAATTTCACCACATCCGCATAGCTCTATCTTAAGGCGACAAAGGTGGTGAGTTGGGAGGGGACGCTGCGGAGATAGACTACTACTGGAATCTGGTTGCCCGCTGTTACTTCCTGGGGGACGCGGACGTTGATTTGCCAGACGCCTACCAGACCTGGGGCGAGGCCGGAATATTGGATGTCTGAAGGCTGAAGGTCGATGCCTCCGATGACTACACGTGGCGTTTCGGAGGTCGGTGTTGCGTCGGTGGCCGGCATGCCATCGGGGGGCTGGTTCGGGACGGGACCCTGGCCGGTGCCGAAGAGGGTGAGGTAGCGGCCGCGTACCAACGGTTTCGATGCGGTGTTGACGGAGCCATCGGCGGCGTTTAGCGCGGCGAGTTGGCCGGAGCCGCTGCCGGAGAGAGTGAACAGGCCTGGTGAGACAGGCGCGAGCGAGACTTCGGTGAGGCCGTAGATGCGCGGCGAGGATTTCGAAACGATTTGTAGATCGACTGTACCGGAGGTGGGAAGCGTCGAGGGGAGCGGCAGATTGATTTGGGTCGGCGACACATAGAACAGGGGCGCGGGCGTCCCGTTGATGAGCACCTGTATGTCGGCCAGCGTGGTGGGCAGCGGGAGGGGTGTCGCCGAATCTGAAAAGTTCGCGGTGGACGGCGCGAGCACGGCTGGGAAAGAATTCGGCGGCGCGGTGGCCGCGAAGATGGAGGCGATGGCGCCTGGAGCTAAAGCTGCGGTGGAGAAGCTGGCCGCATTGGTGACAGCCAATTGCGGGACGAAGAGAAGGACGCGGTTCGCAAGATCGGCAACTACCAGGTCGCCAAAGCTATCGAACGCAGTGCTGAGAGGGTGATAGGCGCCGACGCCGCTATCGGGAGTGGGGCTGAGAACCAATTGGGGGAACGGAGGATAGTGAAAGGCCGCGTTGGCACCGTAGTCAGCCACCCAGAGTTGGCCGGCGTTGGGGGTGCCCGCCGCGCCGATGGCAATGCCGATAGGCTGATTCAAACTAGTGGTGAGCGATAGCGCGGGCGCGGGGAGAGTTGCGCCCAGATTGGCTATGGAATCGAAAATGGCGACGCGCCGGTTGGCTGGATCGCAGACATACACGCGATCCAGCGGGTCGACCGCAATCTGGCGAGGGCCGCCGAAACGGGCCGGATCGAACACGGTGGACGCGGTGTTGGGCGAGTTGAAATCGCTCTGCCCCAGCACTTTGGTGGCAGCCATCCCGTTGGTGAGCGGGCGCGGGAAATAGAGCACGCGATTCAGAGTGACATCGGCCACCAGGAGCGAGCCATCGCTGGTGACGGCGACGCCGGTGGGGCTCTGCATGGTGCGGCTGCTGGCGCTGACGATGGTAGAGCTGAAGTTGGCTTGGCCGATGACCAGATCGGCCGGTTGCGAGGTTCTGGCGGGCTGGGCAAAAGGCTGCGGAAAGCGCAAAACGCGCGAGTTGCCGGAATCGGCGACGAAGAGGTTGCCGTCAGCATCGAGCGCGAGGGCGGTGGGCCGGTTGAGGCCTTGGGCGGTGGGCGCTGCGGGATCGTTGGTCTGGTTGTTGGCGTTGGTGCTGAAGAGATTTTGTTGGCCGATGACCAGGTCAGCGAAATCGCCACCTTTGGCGTTGTTGAAATCGGAGAAGCCCAGGATGCGGTTGTTGGCGGTGTCGCAGACGTAAAGGTGGGGCGGATTCGAGTTGCGGTCAATGACTATGGAGCCTGTGGCGCCGCCGCTGGTTAGCGAAAACTCGCGGCCTTCGACGTAATTGGGGCTGTATAGGCTCAGGTTGAATTGGCCCAGGACGCGCGTTGCTGTGAAGCCGGGGCCCGCCGAAGAGAGGGGGTAAGTCAGGACCCGGTTGTTCCCGGTATCGACGACATAAAGTTCGTTAATGGATGCGGCGGCATCGAAGGGACTGGACAATGTCGAGGCCGTTGGGATGCGAAAATCCTGATTCGAAAGGCGCGTGCCGAAGGTGTTCTGGCCCAGAACGAACTTCGCGGACGGGGAAAATTGGGAGGCATCTTCAGCAGGCCACTTGTCGAAGGAATCGTAAATTAAAACGCGATTGTTGCCGGTGTCGGCAACGATAGGCCGGTCACCAGGACCGATTGTGACTGAGCTTGAGAAGCCGATGTTTACTTCGCTCACAGCGGCGGGGGCGGGCTGATTCTGAACCTGCACGGCAACACCTAAAATTCGCGCGGCGGAGGCGCCGGATTGAACGGGCGGAGTGAAGACCAGGACGCGGGCGAGAGAATCGGCCGCGAAGAGACGGCCCACGGAATCGAAGCCAAGACCCACGGGACCGCTAAGACCGATTTTGCTCTGGCGTTGGCCGTTACCGGCGACGCCAGTGGTGAAGCCAGCCTGACCTAATACGAGATCGGCGGGCGCTCCACTATTGCCCGCGGAAAGCGTGGCGGCAGAGTAACGCAGGATGCGGTTGTTACCGACGTCGGTGACGAACAGGTCGCCGGCGGCATTCAGCGCGAGGCCGACGTGGGGCGGAAAGCCCTGACCAACGCTTAGGAAAAGAGCCGAGGCGGTGATGCCGGGCGCGTTCGCCCCGCCACTGCCGAACCCGTTTTGCCCGAGCACCAGATCTGGCGTCTTCAGTTGGGGCGGTTGCGCGAATGGCTGCGGGAAGCGAAGGATGCGGTTGTTTCCGGTATCCGCCACGTAGACGTTGCCTGTGCGATCGACGGCCAGGCCGGTGGGCGCGTTCAGGCCGATGGTCAAGCCGCCCGGGCCCTGGGCAAAGGTGGTGAAGAAATCTTTTTGGCCGAGCACGATATCGGCCGGCGCGCCGCTACGCTGCTGGGAGGCGTACTTCCAGCCGAGCACGCGATTGTTGGTGGTGTCGGCGACATAGACCGAGGGCGGGCTGCTGGAATTGTCGAGCGCGATGGCGGTGGGATTGTACAGATCCTTCGCCTCCACGGAATTCGGGTTAGTGCTGTCGAGGGCAGCCGGATTGGCCTGCGTGGCGAGTAAGCGGGGCGCTCCTAAAGCTTTAACAGGCTTGGGATTGAAGGTCTGCGCTTGTGCCAGAGAAACGAGACAGAAAAGGGCAGGTAACGGGAAAAAACGACGGATGATCAAGAAAGTAGCCTATGCGGACAGGGGCGGAATGGATGTATTGAGTTTACCATGCGGCCTATTTGACGGTGTTCTACGGCACTTCGGAACTTGTCATGCCGGAACAGCCTGCATCGGAGGATTCTGGCGCGATGGCGATAAAGGAAAACAGATGCTGGCCTGGGTATGAGCCGGTACCGGGTAAGCCGGAACACAGTCAAGGGAGCTGCAGGAAAAAGGCGGCTTCGAAATCTACGGCTAGCGACAAGAAAGCACAAGGCGCGAGGAAGAAGCAGCTTTCCGCGTGGCAGAAAGAGCATCCCGGAAGCAGCAAGAGCGCCGCCCAGCACTTGCGTGCGCCCGGCGCCGAGCGTAAGGCGGCGGCTAAGAAGAGGAAACCCGTCGCGAAAGCGAAAAAGGCAGATTGAACCGGCGAACCGGCGCAGCCTGCCTTTTTAACGGTAAACCCCCAGCCTTTAGAAGATAAACTTTGCGACCACAATCAGGTTTCTGGGGTTGCTGCTGAACGTGACCTCCGGATTGTTGAAGGAAACATTCGCGGCGGACACATAGTTTAGAGTGCCCGTACTGAAGGTGTTAACAACGCCGGTGTTGTTGATGCTGCCGGGGATGAACTGGGCGTGATTGAACAGGTTGATGGCCTGACCGCTCAGTTCCATGGACATCCGCTCCGTGATGTTGAATCTCTTGAGCAAGGTTAGATCCACATTGTTGATGGGGCGAGTGGGTTCGGTATTCCTTCCGCCGTTTGCAAAGACGCCAAAGCCGGCGCGGATATAACGGGCGTTGGGGTTCACGGCGACATAGGCGACGATCTTGTCGCGCTCGGCGGCCGTATTTCCAGCGACGGGAATACGTTTGCCAGTGCGATCGATTCCATAGACGTCGCTGCCCGTATGGGCCGCTCCGTTCGGGTTGATAATGGTGCGGTCAGAAGCGGAATCGCCGTTAAAGTTGGAATCGATTCCGCTCTGCACCGTGAAATATTCAGGTGTTTCGTAGGAATAAATTGGCGCGACTTCCCAGTTTCCGACTACGTTTTTGAGAAACCAGTTGCCGCTCGACTTATAGTACGGCGCATCGTAGACGGCACTGAACGTGAAGCGCTGCCGGCGGTCGAGAGCCGAGGAAGCCTTTTCCGCCGAAAGAATGTTGAAGTTCTGAGCACGGCGGGGTGTCAGATAAGTGCTGGCAACTTCAGCGGTGCTGTTATCGATGAGATGGCTCCAGGTGTACGAACCCTGGAAAAGCAAGTTACGCGAGAAGCGGCGATTCAATTGAACAGCGAGGCCATTGTATTGCGAGTAGCCTTCGGGCCGATATGAAGTCAGGGTGTTGGTGAAGCCCAGCGCCGCGAAGCGAGGGTCGATGGAGCTGATGCTGCGGAAATCGGCAACCGTCGCCGGCAGAGACTGCAGAACTTCAAGCGATGGGGCGGACATGAACGTGGGAAGGCTATTGGTGGGGGTAACAGCGGACACGCGATTAATCTGTTGTTGAATGATCTGATGAACGCCTTTTGTGCCCACATACCGTATTTCAAGGGTGTAGTCCTTCGCGAACACTTTCTGGATACCGAAGTTGTAATTGATGGAATATGGGAGAAGCTGATTCGGGACAAACGAAGTGGTGTTGGCGCGCAATCCGGCGACGGAGTTGGTGGGGGAGACCAACGCTGCGGTGATGCCTCCATTTTTTAGGAAGTTGGGCAAACCGGCGCGATCTTTGGTGACGTCCACGTTAACGGCATATTGCGGCGGGACGGTGTTCAGGCCAATGTTGTCGAAAAGGACGTCGTAGGCGAGGCCAAAGCCTGCTCGAATGACAAAATCGCTGGAATTACCCGGCGTATAAGCAATGCCGACGCGCGGCGCAATTCCTTTGGGGTCTGCGGTAGGCGTGCCGATAGGGAGCAGCGGCGCTGCGCTTGCCCCGGCGTTTAGCGATTGTCCTTGCATGCCAAGCGGTACGGTTGTGTATTCGTACCGTAAGCCCAGATCGAGGGTCAGCTTAGGGCTAACGCGCCAGCTATCCTGACCGAAAGCATAGACCGCTTTGGAGTTTCCGTAGTATTTGCGCGCGCCTACGTTGCGGATTGCCTGAAAATCGGGCGTGATGTCTGTCAGAAAGGCACTTGCGGTTAAGTAGGTATAGTTTCCGCGAACGCTCTGTGAGAAGAACTGAGGGGAGATGTTATAGCGGTACTCCACTCCAACTTTAATGGTGTGCTTTCCCTTGATAAAGGTGAGAGCGTCAGTATATTGGTGGAGATTCACAATGGTCGCCTGCGGGAAAGAGACGTTTGGACCTACCTGAAGCTGAAGGTCGTTAAACTGCAGATTCGGGAACGCGTCCAGGCCGGGGAAGGTCTGATTTCCGACGGGCCGCGTAACATCGGAGCGCTGGTAGCCGTAGCGGAATTCGTTGGTTACATTCGGGGAAAAGGTGTGGTACTCGGCCAGTGACGGCAGATAAAAACGGCCTGGAACGGTGGTGTAAAAAGTCGGCAGCGTGGCTCCGGTATTAATGGCGTCGTTGCGGTTAAAAACATACCGGCCGCGGATTTGGTCCCGGTCGGAGAGGTTGTAATCGATGCTTAGCGTGGATGAATACGCATTGGTGAAATTCGGGGCAACGATGGGGATGATTCCGGTACCGACGGTGACATTGCCCAGGGTAATTGAAGGAACCTTAGCTCCGGTAGAAAGGGCGGGCGCTGTGGCATATTGCTTCAGCACTCCCAAGTTGGTGAGGCTGATACCCGGCGCATTTGCGAGAGCTGCGTACCCCTCGGCGGTGGGCGCATATACGGCCGAGGCAGGTGTGGCCGAACGGCCGAGCGGATCGTATTCGAAACCGCCGAAGAAGAAGAGCTTATTTTTCACTACCGGACCGCCAAACGTCCCGCCCATACGATTCTCGTCGTAGCGGGGAATGGAAAGCGTACCTTGGTTCTTCAAACTTTGATCGAGAGCGTTCAATTTGCGGTTTTGAAGGTAGTCATATACCAACCCGTGGAACGCGTTGCTCCCGCTCTTGAGGCTGGTGTTGAACTGGCCGCCGGATGAATGGCCGTATTCGGCGCGGAACTGATTCTGAATTAGCGAAAATTCGGAAACGAAGTCATTGGGGACGAAAATATTGGGGCCTGTTGTGGATTTCGCGTTATTGTCGACGCCTTCGATAGTGAAATTGTTATTGCGCGGACGCTGTCCTCCGATGGAAGGGCCTGTTCCCACGCCAATGCCACCTGCGCTAGCGACGCCTGCTTGCAGAAGCGAAAGGTTGATGACACCTTGGCCGAAACTCACGTTCGGCAGCACGGCAGTCTGCCTGGAATCGTAACTACCGGCGATTTGCGCAGTGGTGGTATCGATAGTGGCGGCGGCGGATGTTACATCGACAGAACCGGCAACGCTCGATACCTGCAGGGTCAATGGTACGGTTGACGTCTTATTCAGACTAATGGTGACGCCTTTTAGAGTAGTGGTAGTAAACCCGTCCTGGGCGGCGCTGAATGTGTAATCGCCAGGGAGCAGGTTAGGAATGCGATACTCTCCCGAACCATTGGTAACACTAACAGACCGTACGTTGGTGCCGGCGTTGGTTGCAGTAACGGTTGCGCCGGGGATCGCGGCGCCGCTTGAATCCTGAACCGTGCCAACGGCGTCGCCACTAATCGTTTGTGCAGACGCCACGGGCGTAAGGCAGGTTGCCGCACACATGGCAGCAATCGCAAATAGGGCAAAACTCTTCATGGCGCAACGTTTGCACGTTCGCCGCCATAGGTAAATGCCTGATTTTAAAAGAAATTACATGCTATTTGTGGTTTAATTTACCAATTTACGTATTCCGCCCTACTTGAAAGCGTAATTACTCTACCGCCAATGATTTTGAATTTCGGTGTGCCAGGACGTATCCGCCATATCCGGCCAGTTATCTTTGTCGAAGCCTGGAGCGTTCTCGAGCACTTCTTTGTCAACGTCCAGAATAAATTCCTGGGCGGCCGAGTTCAGAGTTAAAGAATCCCACGGCACGGCAAACAGCTTGTCGCCGATTCCCAGAAAGCCGCCGAAGCTGAGCACCGCATAGGCAATTTTTCCATTGTTGACATCGATCATGATCTCCTCGATTTTGCCGAGACTTTCGCCGGCGCTATTCCGAACGGAATCCCCCATCAGGGTTCCTGCGGAGATGATCAAATTTTCGGTACCGAAAGCTGGCTGCAAAGGTGTTTCGCTCATAGGGGTCATGGGACTGGTTTACCGCAGGTTCATGTAGACAGGCTGATCGAGGCGAAAGGTAAGGACAGTTTCGGAAGGTACACGAACCTCACTACCTCTGGTCAGGACTTGGGTACCGGCTCCGGCCGCGGCTCCCGCCAGCGCTCCAATCAGCGCGCCTTTGCCGCCGCCGGCCACAGCGCCCAGCAGCGTTCCCAAAGCAGTTCCTCCGCCGACGAATTCCCCGGTACGCTTGTTGGCGCCAAGGCCGCGACGGCCGTTTCCGCCCTGCGCCAGGCCTTCAGTATCGATAATGAAACGCTGCCCGTTTACAGAGACTGCCTGAACATCCAGAATCAAGTTACTGCTGTTGCGGCTGTCGCCTCCGTTAGCGTCGCGAACAACAAGTTCGGCGGGACTGCCGCGCGGAATTACCACCTCACCGGCGCCATCCAGAACATCGCGTTCGACAGAGGCGGAGAAGATCTGACCTTCCCGGGCGTCGCGAGAGTTGATGGTGGTGGTGGTGCGAACGGCGATTTCAGCACCGACGGGAAGAGTGTGAGCGGACTGATTATCATAGCGGCGTCCATTCGGATTGTTATAAACCTGGTTGCCTTCGGTGCGGTAGGCGCGGTCGTTGAAGCCGGTAAAAGAAATGCGATCCACCTCGCCCGTGCGGAAACGGTAGTCCCGTCCGTTATCATCCTGAAACGCGACGGTGACTGTGTTGCCGTCAATGAAGCGGCCGGAAAAAGTGCGGCCGTCCCTTAGAGTGATGGTATTTGGACCCGCCAAAAGGGCAAACGGAATCGAGAGAGCGGCAATGGCGCTGGACATTTTCATGACTGATTCTTCCTACTCGCCTAAGGGAAGCAATCGTCGGGCCAGATGAGCCGATCAGGAGTTGGAGCGAACCCGATCGATGAGTGCGTGGACGCGCGTTTCGATATCGGCGGCAGCGGCGGCATAGACCGCAGCACTTTCGCCGTAGGGGTCGCGAACCGGCCAATCTTCCACTTCAGCCAGCGGCTTGCCTGGGAGATCGAACCCACTCAGGTTGACGATGAGATCGAAATCCCCGGTTCCATAGGGGTCGAATTTCGACGGAGTTTGCGAACTAATGTCGACGCCCTTCGCGCGCATGGTTTGCACGGTTTCCCAGGCTACATCGCGAGTGGGCGCGAGGCCAGAGCTACTGGCTTCAATGGCGGCGCTGCCTAAGTGCCGTGCGAACCCTTCCGCCATCTGACTGCGACAGCAATTGCCGACACAAACAAAGTGGACGCGTGTCACGAATCCAGTTTACTCAAGAACATACGATGAACACGGCGGTCTTGAGTAAGTTCGGGATGAAAAGTCGCGGCGAGATGATGCCCCTGCTCCACCAGCACGGGGTGCCCGGCCATGCTGGCGAGCGTGGTTACACCAGGGCCGACGGAATGGATAATCGGGGCGCGAATGAAAACAGCTTCAAGCGGCTTACCTTGAAGATCGACCGTGGCGATACAGCTATCGATCTGCCGCCCATAGCCGTTGCGCTCTACAACCAGATCGAGAATGCCTAACGATTCCTGCGCAGGGTGAGTTACTTCGCGAGCCAACAGAATCACGCCGGCGCATGTCGCCAACACGGGCTTGCGCCGCGCGAAATCGGCTAACGGCTTTTTGAGCGCTTCATCGTTCAGAAGCTTCAGCATGGTGGTGCTTTCGCCGCCGGGAAGCACCAGGGCGTCGCACTCATCCATCTGCTCCTGAGTGCGCACCAGAATGGCGCGCGCACCCAACTGCTGAAGCGCCTGGCGATGCACTTCGAACGCGCCTTGCAGCGCCAGCACTCCCACGGTTGCCTGACCCGCCATTTACCAGCCGCGGGTTTGCATCAACTCATGTTCTTGCAGCTTCGAAATATCCAGACCGGGCATACCGATGCCGAGCATTTCGCTGGCTTCAAGAACCTTAGCGGGGTCGTTATAGTATGTGGCTGCTTTGACAATGGCGCGCGCGAATAACTCAGGCTGCGGACTTTTGAAAATGCCGGAACCGACGAAGACAGCCTCCGCGCCTAACTGCATAACCAAAGCTGCGTCAGCCGGCGTTGCGATTCCGCCAGCCGAGAAATTCGGGACAGGCAGCTTGCCGTGTTCCGCGCAATATTCGATGAGGTCGAGGGGCGCCATGTGCTTCTTCGATTCGTGGACCAACTCTTCTTTACCGAGCACGGTAAGCTGCCGCATCTCCTTCACGATGGTGCGAATGTGGCGTACGGCTTCCACAATGTTGCCGGAACCGGCTTCCCCCTTGGTGCGGATCATGGCGGCGCCTTCGGCGATTCTGCGCAGGGCTTCGCCCAGGTTGCGCGCACCGCAGACGAAAGGCACTTTGAAATCGCGCTTGGCGATGTGGTGTTCTTCATCGGCGGGCGTGAGCACTTCCGATTCGTCAATGTAATCGACGCCCAATTCTTCCAGAATGCGCGCTTCGGCAAAGTGTCCGATGCGCGCTTTCGCCATCACCGGAATGCTCACCGTCTGCATAATTTCCCGAATCATTCCGACGGGAGACATGCGAGCCACACCGCCTTCCTTGCGAATATCGGACGGTACGCGTTCGAGCGCCATCACCGCGGAGGCGCCGGCTTTTTCCGCGATCAGCGCCTGCTCTGCGTTGACCACATCCATGATGACACCGCCCTTCATCATTTCCGCCAAACCCACTTTCAATCGAAACTGATCGTCGAATAACACTGTGTGCCGCTCCTTAAGATCGCTTGAAATTTTGCCGCCTATACCATTGCTGAAACCGGTTCACGATCGCGCGACCGTTCCGCTTCCAGCTCCTGACTTACAATGCTTCCCAAAATTTCTATACCGCGCGTGATTTGGGCTTCCGCCAATCCGGCAAAGCTCAGACGCAGGGCGTTCCGATGTTCCGCGAGAACGGAAAACGATTTGCCGGGCAGATAGGCTACGCCCTGCGCTTGCGCACTATCGAGCAGACTGGCCGCATCGAGAGAATCGGGCAATTCTATCCATAAGTTCATTCCCCCTTTCGGCTCCAGCCAGCGAGTGCCAACAGGCATGTAACGCCTGAGGGCATTGAGGGCAGCGGCAAGACGGCTGCGGCCCGATTGCAGCATGTTGCGCTGATGTTCGGCCAACCTTCCCGATTGAACGAAGTGCAACAGCACGGCCTGCGAGAACTGATCGGTATGAAGATCGGTAAGGTGCTTGGCTTCGGTAAGACGCTGGATGAGAGGCCGGGGACCAATGACCCAGCCAACGCGCAAGCCTGGAAAAGCCACTTTCGAAAAGCTTCGCAATAGCACGACGCGGCCGGATCGATTCAGGTGTTTGAGCGTGGGGAGATCGTCGCCCTGGTAGCGCAGGGCGCTGTAGATATCGTTCTCAATAAAGATGGTGCCGGGGATCTGAGCCAGCGTTTCGCGGCGGTCTAGCGACACGGTGGCTCCAGTTGGATTCTGGAAACTGGGGGTGACAACGGCGAGCTTCGGGTGCAGATTGCGCAGAGCTTCGGCGTCTATGCCATCGCGATCGATTTGCATACCGGCCAGCGAGGCGCCGGCTTGCAGAAACAGGTTCCGGATGCCGGGATAGACAGGGTCTTCAAGAGCAACTGTGTCCCCAGCGCGCACTAAAACGCGACGCAACAGGTCGAGCGCCTGTTGGCATCCGTTGGTGATCAACAAGTCATCGCTATCGTTAGCGTTGCCTTCCACGCGGGCCTGATCCAGCAGGTGTCGGCGAAGCGGCTCATAGCCGGCCGGCGCGCCCAACTGAAGGATAGACGCGAGGACCGGGCTGGCAAGTACGGCTTCCGTGCTGGCGCGAAAAGCGTCGACCGGGAACAAATCTTCAGACGGGCGCGAGTGGGCGAAACTGATCTCCACTTGGCGCAAAGCGGGATTGCGAGGGATGAGCGACGGCGCCAGAAGCCTGGGCCAATCTGTTTGCGCGGGGAGCCGATTTCGCACAAAACTGCCGCGACCCACTTCACCGGAAATCCAACCCGCCGATTCAAGCAATTCATAGGCGGCTGAGACGGTGGTGCGGTTGAGGGCGAGCTGGCCAGCCAATTCCCGAGTGGCTGGCAGACGCTCCCCTTCTCGAAGCCGTCCGGTTTCGATCTCGCGAACGAAGTGCGAGAAAAGCTGCCGGTAAATGGGAATTGGCGATGTAGGGTCGAGATCAGCCATTCAAAGATGGATGATGACATATTGGACTGCTCTGTGGCAACATCTGCCGCAACATGCGATAACCAAGAGGATGTTATCAGCCCCGCCCTGGACAACGTTGAGCCAGCGAATTGCTTACGAAAACCCGTGGATTCGGGTTCGCGAGGACAAGTTTGTGCGTCCGGATGGCGAGGTTGGCCTTTATGGGGTGGTGGAAATTCGGCCCTCAATTGGGGTGGTGGCGGTAAACCAGAATCGCGAAATTGTGCTGGTGGGGCAGTATCGTTACACGTTGCGGCGTTACACGTGGGAGATCCCGCGAGGCGGTTCGTCAGAGGGCGAAACGGATATGCTGGCCGTGGCTCAGCGCGAGTTGCGGGAGGAGACCGGCGTAGAAGCGGCGCGGTGGGACAGCTTGGGGACGGTGGACGTGTGCAATGGGGTGACTACCGATGTGCAGCATTTGTATCTGGCGCGGGAACTGACCTTGAAGGAGGCTGAGCCCGACCCGGAAGAGGAGTTGAGCATCCGCTGGGTGAAGCTGGAAGAAGGCGTTCGGATGGCGATGGAGGGCGGCATTACCGAAGTTTGCAGCTTGGCAGCGATCTTGAAGGCGTCATTACTGGCGCTGTAACAGGGGTGGGGAGCCAGGATCAGGCGAGCCGCAGGGCGGCTTCGGCGACGGCGTCGTGCCGGTCCAGATTGGCGCGATCCCAGTTCGCGGCGTTGGCGGCGGCGGAATACGCGTTGGCCAGAAAATCAAGGATGGTTTGACCTGGATTCGCAGTTTCGCGCGCGTCATCGTAGTTGAGCACGAACTCACCCAGGTCTTTGTTGAAGGCTCCAGGGCCACTGAGCACAGCGTTACTCAGGCCATCGGGAACGGGAGCCGCGTAGCAGTAAAAAGCCGCTTGTCCATAGCCGCCGTTGCCGGGCCAAAAACCGGCGCTGATGCACTCATGAGAATAGGCTTCCGCCTGGATGGCATCGGCGCCAGGACGCGGCGGCGCGCGATGGCCATTGAAGCGGGTGACCGCCAGATCCATGGAGCCCCAGAAGAAATGCACGGGACTGATCTTGCCGTAGAAGTTTGTGGAGAAGCGTTTGAGGAGGGTGTCGGCGGAGGCAAGGATGCGCCAGAAGCGCGATACCGCATCCGGATCGTAGGTGTTGTGAACGGTATCGAGATCGAAGCGGATCGGCGCTTTGAGTTCGACAGGCATTGGGTCCAAGTGGAGGAGAACGCCGAGAGTGTTTACGGTGGCGAGGTATTCCAGGTAAAAGGCCGCGACCGTTTGGGCGTGCAGGGCTATTTTCCTGAGCTGGCCGGAGCTACTTCGGAAGACCAGTTCATGCGCGATGAAGTCGAATTCGATATCGAGTAGCCCGCCGGTGGATAAGGGCATGGCGGAGGTGGTGAGGCCGCGTGCGGTGAGGTAAAACGGGACATTCCACCAGTGATTCTGCACGGGAGTGAACAAGATACGCGTCTTGCCGACTATTTGCATATACATGTGTAAGGTATCGGCAGTTTCTTTCCATTGGCCCCAGTCGAGAGCCGGCCAGGTGGGTTGAGGGGAGTTGGATTCGCTCACGAGTTTATTTTACGGGCATGGGGCGAGACGGGGTATATTGATGGGGAGTGTTGTGACTTTCGCGCAGGTGCGAAGGTTGATACGGGCGGGAGTAATTCAGTGGTAGAATGCCAGCTTCCCAAGCTGGACGTCGCGGGTTCGAACCCCGTCTCCCGCTCCAAGAATCAACAACTTACGGCCATTCACAAAATCAGCGTTACTGCGTTAAGCTCTCCACCCTCCAAACTTAAAAATTCTCGCGTAGCCAAAATTCAGAAAGCCTCAACTGGCTACTGCGTACTCGTTTTCGTTCACGTTTACCGTGTTGCCCATCTGAGCCGACCGGGTAGGAGCATTCACCCCGGCTTGCTTTTAAGCGCCGATGCTTGAACTGTACTTTGGAGGTATAGCACCGTAGAGATCACCGATCGGTCTCCAAGTGCATTGGCCAAAGCCCCACATCCTCCACCGCAAGCAGGTCATAAATTTCTTTTACCGCCAAAGTAAGTCGCGAGCTATACAGAAGTGTCAGCGTTTGTGGGTCAAGCCTGTTAATTGTGCATTCGCCGGCATGCTCACCAACGTCTCCGGGGTTCTCCAGAACTTGGGACGTTGACCGCGATGCCTTCCGACCAACACTCGTGCCAACAAACAAAGATGAGCCCGATTTACACATTCCACGGGTGTAGCCAGGCAGGTTTTGTGAGACCTGGTTATCCCCATTACGCACTGCCCTCTTTCGCGACTCGCAAAAGACTAGGGAAGAATCGAGCGCCATAACCGAGTGAGGCTGTTCCAATCCTGAAGCAAGCCGTGCTCCCGAGGAGATGTTAAGGAGGAATCCATTGACGGCCGAACTCCAAAAGCCGTCCTCGCGTCTTCCGAAGCCACATAACACGATGCCCTCCGGTGATGAACAAATTCCATTAAGATGATCGTTACCGCTGTCGTCATCCGTAGGATGCGAACTCCAGTAGACACTTTCCGACTCAACAACTCCGTTCCCGACGATTAATTTGACAACCTCGTTCGTCCCAGTGGAAACGGCCAGTAGACTTGCGTCGTCGTGCCAGCAAATCGAGTGGACGTCCTGAGCCCGCCTGAAGGCATAACTGGAAACGAATTCGAACGTCTTACGTGAGAAGGTCAGAAGAAAACAAGCCCATTGATCTCCAAACTGAGCCCGCTGAGTCGCTGCGTAAATAAATCGCTCATCTGAGGCGAGCCCGGTCACGCTTTGACTGTGTGGAAGAAATTGCGTGATTTTGAGGCCGACAAGCATGCCGGTCGCCGGATCGAATACGCCCAAACGGGGTGACAATTCACCCTTGACGTTACAAAAGCTCACGAGGATAGGGCAGGCAGAGTCAGTGTCCGGAAGTTCGCGCGCGGCCATAAGTGTTTAAGCTATCGTAATTGTCCATTCGTGTCCTGTCCGTTGAAGAGGGTGTTGATGATGAGGCGGCCTGAAACTGGTATCGGGCTCAGAAGTTATGGTCTCCTGACAACTCGTCCACTCGCCAGTTCGCGTACGAGATCGCCAGTGTTTTCGGCGGTGAACCAGCTGCTCGACTCGCTCGCCGATCAGCCGGCTGCTTACATCGAACCCGTGGCAGCATTTCGTAACGTTAAGATAAAGAGGTACACGGCGTAGCGCTTACGCTGCGGCACCGCACACCGAAATGACACCAGTTCGGCTACACGAACATCCACTGAACCAAATCCTTGCCCGTCGCATCGCCATCATCGATGGGGCCATGGGTACGACGATTCGTACCTACGGCATGACCGAAGCCGACATCCGTGGCGATCGGTTCAGAGATTCGGGTAAAGATCTGCTGAATAACGGCGATCTTTTTTCGCTCACGCAGCCGAAGATGATTTGCGACATCCACCGCCGCTTTCTGGAAGCCGGCGCGGACATTATCGAGACAAACACGTTCGGCGCCACCACCATCACGCAAAGCGAATTTTTCGTGGACGATCCGCGCGAACACGGCGGCCGTAAGGACCCTGCTTTTTACCAGGGCGTGATTGAGAATAAATTTCTTCAGAACCTTGCTTGGGAAATCAACGAGCAGTCTGCCCGGCAATGCCGTGAATGGGCTGATCGCGTGGGAAGCGCGACGGGCCGTCAGCGGTTTGTCGCCGGAGCCCTGGGGCCGCTCACCGTCTCTCTTTCGAATTCGCCCGATGCCGACGACGCGGGCTTTCGAGTGGTCACCTTCGATCAAGTAAAGGTTGCCTATAAAGAGCAGGTTCGCGCGCTGATCGCAGGTGGCTCCGATCTGCTGCTTGTGGAAACCATCTTCGATTCGCTTAATGCCAAAGCCGCTCTGGTGGCCATTCGCGAAGTCTTCGATGAGGATGGCAAAGAGCTGCCGATCATGATCTCGGCCGCTGTTGGGCGCGGTGGGGAAACCATGATCTCTGCGCAGACTATCGAAGCTTATTGGAACGCGGTGCAGCATGTGAATCCCATTTCCGTGGGCCTCAATTGTTCGTTGGGGCCAGATCTGATGTATCCGTTTCTTGCGGAGTTGGCTGAAAAATCGAACACCGCCATCTCTTGTTATCCGAACGCGGGTCTTCCGAATCCTCTGTCGCCGACCGGCTTTGACCTTGCGCCGGCCGACATGGCACGCTACCTGAACGAGTTCGCGGCGGGGGGCCTGATTAACATCGCCGGAGGCTGCTGCGGCAATACGCCCGAACATATCGCCGCCATTGCGAAGGCACTCGATGGCCGCCACCCGCATGAGATTCATAAACCTGCGACGACGGTAAGCCTCGGCATGCCGGGAGTGGAGTTTCGGCCGCTTCGGCTTTCCGGGTCGCAGCCGTTCACGCAGCAGATCGGCGTCTACATGATGATCGGTGAGCGGACCAACGTGGCTGGCTCGCCTAAATTCGCCAAGCTCATCAAAGAAGAGAAGTACGAAGAAGCGGTCAGCATTGCCCGCCAGCAGGTGGAGAACGGCGCCAACGTTATTGACATCTGCATGGATGAAGGCATGATCGATGGAGCGGCCGCCATGACGCGGTACCTGCAATTGCTCGGCAGTGAACCTGAAGTGGCGAAAGCTCCCTTCATGGTTGATTCCTCCAAGTGGGAAGTGATTGAGGCTGGCCTGAAGTGTCTCCAGGGAAAGGGAATCGTCAACTCGATCTCTCTTAAAGAGGGCGAGGAAAAGTTCAGGCAAAACGCGGCGCGTGTGCGCAAGTATGGCGCGGCCGTGGTGGTGATGGCCTTCGATGAACAGGGCCAAGCCGCCACTTACGAAGAGAAGATTCGCATATGCGAGCGTGCCTACCGCATTCTGGTGGACGAAGTTGGATTCCCTCCGGAAGACGTAATCTTCGATCCCAACATCCTTACGGTGGCCACCGGCATGGAGGAGCACAACAATTATGCGGTCGATTTCATCAATGCCACGCGCTGGATCAAGGCCAACCTGCCGCATGCAAAGGTGAGCGGAGGTGTATCCAACATTTCCTTCAGCTTCCGTGGCAACAACAAGGTTCGCGAAGCGATGCACTCCGCGTTCCTGTATCACGCCATCGGCGCAGGCATGGATATGGGCATTGTAAACGCCGGCATGCTGGAAGTTTATGAGGAGATTGAGCCCGAACTGAAAGTGCTGGTGGAAGATGTGCTGCTCAATCGGCGTCCGGATGCGACTGAGCGTTTGGTGGAGCACGGGGAGCGCCTGAAGGCTGCCGGAAGCGGCGAAGCTGCCACGGAAAGGAAGACCGAAGAGTGGCGCAACGGCACCGTGGAGGAACGCCTTTCGCACGCGCTGGTGAAGGGCATTGACACCTATATCGATAACGATACCGAGGAGGCACGCGCGAAACTCGGGCGTCCACTGCTGGTGATTGAAGGGCCTCTGATGGCCGGCATGAGCGTTGTGGGCGATCTCTTTGGCGCGGGCAAAATGTTTCTGCCGCAGGTGGTGAAATCTGCCCGCGTGATGAAGAAAGCGGTGGCCTATCTCACTCCGTTTATGGAAGAAGAAAAGGCTGCACAGTTGGCGGCCGGCCAAGTGGTGAAGGCGCAGGGCAAGATTGTGCTTGCCACGGTGAAGGGCGACGTACACGATATCGGCAAAAATATTGTCGGCGTGGTGCTTGCCTGCAACAACTACGAAGTGATCGATATGGGCGTGATGGTCTCCTGCGAAAAAATTCTGGAGCGCGCCAGGGCTGAGAATGCAGACCTGATCGGGCTCAGTGGACTGATCACTCCGTCGCTCGATGAGATGGTGCATGTAGCCAAAGAGATGGAACGGCAGGGCTTTCAATTGCCGCTTCTAATTGGCGGGGCCACCACCAGCCGCGCGCATACGGCTATTAAAATTGCGCCGCATTACAGCCAGCCGGTAGTGCATGTTTTGGATGCCAGCCGAGCGGTACCGGTCACGACAAGTCTGCTGAGCGAGGATGGCAAGGACGCCTTCGTTGCACGGCATGCCGCCGAATACGCTGCTCTTCGAAAATCGCACTCCGCTCCTAAGAACAAGACCGTTTCGATTGAGACTGCGCGTGAGCGGCGCACGCCAGTTGAGTGGCGCTCTGAAGATATTCCATCGCCTTCGTTCACCGGCGTTCGTGTGCTGGCAGACTTCCCGCTTGAGGCCCTGCGAAGCTTTATCGATTGGTCGCCGTTCTTCCATACATGGGGATTGAAAGGCATCTATCCGCGCATCTTTGAAAACGAAAATCATGGCATGCAGGCGCGGCAGCTTTTCCAGGAAGGCAATGAGCTTCTGGATCGCATCATCGCTGGAAAGCTAATTACCGCGCGCGGCGTATATGGGCTGTTCCCGGCTAGCGCAGTGGGTGACGATGTGGAGTTGTATTCCGACAGCGCCCGTCAACACAAGCTGGATCGTTTTCATTTTCTACGCCGGCAGGCTCGGGAAGAAGAGCAGCCATGCCGCTCGCTGGCAGATTTCATCGCGCCCGAAAGTTCCGGGCTTCCAGATCACATTGGCGCTTTTGCCGTGACCGCGGGCATTGGTTTGAAGGAACTGTGCGATGGATTTCGCGCCGGGAATGACGATTACAACGCAATCATGGCAGAGGCGTTGGCAGACCGTTTGGCGGAAGCCTTTGCCGAATGCCTGCACAAGCAGGTGCGCGATGAATGGGGTTATGGCCGCGAGGAAAATTTAAGCCCCGAGGAATTGATTCGCGAGAAGTATCGCGGCATCAGACCGGCGGCGGGCTACCCTGCGTGCCCGGATCATACCGAAAAGGGCACGCTCTGGCGCTTGCTCGACGTCGAAAGCAACACGGGGATGTTCCTGACCGAGTCATTCGCCATGTGGCCCGGCTCCAGCGTGAGCGGACTTTACTTCGCTCATCCGGAAGCGCGCTACTTCAGCCTGGGAAAGATTGAGCGGGACCAGGTTGTGGATTACGCCGCGCGTAAGAAGATGACCGTCGAAGAGGTGGAACGGTGGCTGGGGCCGAATTTAAATTACGAGCCGGTTGACGCGCTGGCTGCTGTCACCTAACGGATAGCGGCGGCTCCGTCAAGCCGTTGCGATTGAGGAACGTTTCGATGGTGCGTTGAACGCGAATGGTATCGGCATCGGTCCATCGGAAACGGCCGTGCTTTCCGCCGGGAATAGAGACGAACTCATTCGGTACGTGAGCGGCGTTCAAGGCGTCTCTTAACTTCAGCCCGTCCTGATACGGAACCATTTCATCGGCATCGCCGTGGATGGTGAGCACCGGAGGCAGCCCGGGGCGCACGTAGTGAAGAGGCGAGAGGCGCAGTGCCAACTGTTCGGGGTTTTCCACCTGTTTAAACCAACCCAGAACATTGGCATCTTTCCGCTTCACGGCCGCCACAAGATCGGTAGGGCCGTAATAATTTACGATCGCCTTTAGCGGTCCAGGTTCAGGACCGGGGCACTCGCCGTCGAAGCCGTCCGAAGGCCTGAGGAACGCGGTGAGCAGAATGAGGTGGCCGCCGGCCGAGCCTCCGGTGATGGCAATCTTTGCGGGATCGAAGCCAAATTTCGAGGCATTTTGGAAAACCCACCGAAGCGCGCACCGGCAATCTTTCACAGCCGCCGGCGCGGGAGCGGCACCCGCCAGGCGATATTGCACACTCACCACGCGCATGCCCAACTGCAAATACGGCAGGAGCCAAAGCGACCATTGTTCCTTGCTGCCATTCGCCCAACCGCCGCCGTGGATATACACCATGGTGGGGCCAGGCATTCGGTCATAGCGCGTATAGACGTCCACCTTGGCTTGGAAGCCGCCGATATTTTTATAGGGAATGTCGCGGACGAGCTCGTAGCGCTGACCTACCAATGACGCCCAATCGCGTGCCGAATCGGCGGATTGCGCAAGTGCGCTCAAGGCGCCTGCCAGTAACATACAGCAACAGCTAGACAGCAGCCGCATAGACGCCTCTCCTTGTGGTGGCTAGCAGTAAGGCAACCCAGGCCAACGGGTACAGAATGCCGGAAACGGCGAAGACCGGAGCGAAAGAAACGCGGTCCACCACGATGCCGATCAGCAAGCTGGAGAGCATGCCGCCGGTTCCGCCCGCAGTTCCAGTCAGGCCGGAAATGGTGCCGATGGCGGTTCGCGGGAACACGTCGCCCAACAGTCCCAAAAAGTTCGTGATCCAAAAGCCATGGGCGAACATGAGCACGCACATCAAGGCGATGGCCGTGCTGGTATCAGAAGCTTTGGCAGCCAGCCAGGAAGCCGGCGTGAGCGCGGCGGCCACGCCCAAAACGATGCGCCGCGCGCGCACCGGTTGCCAACCTCGCTTCACCAGTTCATCGGACACGCGCCCGCCCAACACTTGGCTGATGCCAAGGACAAGAAACGGTATCCAGAGAAGTGAGCCGATCTGTTCCACGGAGAGTTGCCGTTCGCGATGGAGATACTGCGGAATCCAGAACATATAGAAATAGAAGACCGGGTCGAAAAGAAATCGCGCGAAGAGAACCCAGAGCACGGCGGGCTGCGAAAGCCAGGAGAGTATGGAGGCGCGCGGTTCGGAAGGCGCGGGCTCTGGCGCGTCATGACGGGTAATCAAGAGCCAGACTGCGAGCCAGATGAGCCCAAGCACGCCAGTGAACACAAATGTTCCACGCCAACCTAACTGTATGGCTGCGTACGCGGTCAAGGGCGGCGCAATGACCGCGCCCAAGGCGGAGCCTCCCGTGGCTATGCCCATGGCAAGCGCCCGCCGCTCTGGCGGGAACCACTGGGCCGCGCCTTTGATGGCCGCGGGGAAGCATCCGCCTTCACCGAAGCCAAGGAAAAAGCGCGCCGCGGTCAGATTGGCAGCGCCCGTAGCGAGCGAATGCGCCGCGCTGGCCAGGGACCAGATAGCAAGACACGCGGCCATTCCCAAACGAGTGCCCACCAGATCTGCGAACCTGCCACCGAGCGCGAACATGACGGTATAGCTGATTTGAAAGCCGAGCAGAACGCGGGAGTAAGCTTCGTTAGTCATCCCGAATTCCGCGATGATGCGCGGCGACAGGATGGACAACACTTGTCTATCCAGAAAGCTAAGTGCGGTTGCCGCAAACAGCATCCAGCACAGGAGCCACTTGTGTCTCATGTCGCGCTTACCAGGCAACCATCAACACACCGGTAATGTTCTTAATTACGAATCTGGTTCCCTCTTCTTCGCGCGAATACGGCAGCGATTCCTGAACGAAAGAGCGGCTATCGTTCACCAGCATGGTGACGGGCCTTTCATTCTCGGGATAGAAGTGCACAGTGGCATCTTTCAAACCTTTCAATAGCAGACGCCGCTTAAAAAAGGGGTATTCGGTAATCGCCTCCACGCAAGATAGTTCGCTCGATGCAGCCTGGTCCACCAGAAAGCGAATCTCTTTGTGCGCCGCGCGGGGCAGGGTGTAAGAGGTGTGGCCGTCTTCCAGCCACGTTTCGGCGCCCACCATCACCGGCGCGCCATGAGCGAAGCGCATGCGCACTTCGGTGGTGGTGGAAGGCGAGTAACTCGAAATGAAGAAAGCGTTCTTATGGCGCGCGGGTAACAAGAGAGGGCTGCGTGTATCTGCCGCGGGTTTGTGGAAACGAAGAGAGTAGCCGAACCTAGACAGCACCAGCCGCATCAACGATTCGCCCTGTAACCAAAGATTCGGATCGTCCGGCACGGGGAGGCGAACGGTTCCGATGGAGGAACAAAAGCTTCCTCGCACCCAGGCCAGTGTGCCGCTGCCGGCACCCAAAGCATTCGTGCGCGACGCAGCATAAACGCGTTCCACGCCGCCTTGCGACACAGCGATGTCAGTACTGGCCGCGCCTCCCGCGGAGAGCACCGTGTCCACCCCGCCCGCGCATAGCTCCGGGCGATGCTGCATTTTCAATGGCAACGAACCGTGTCGCAGTGTGTCCGCGGGTATGGCTAGCTTTACGTCCAGAACGCCGGAAAGCGGGCTGGCTTTCCGAAGTCCCAGAGGCTGGATGAGCGGCGCACTTACATTACCCACAGGCCCATAAAGCAATACATCGGCCCCTTGCTTTAAGGCTAGCAGTATAGTTGCTTCCACTTCACGAGTAAGTGCGGGAACAAAGGCCAACAGGATTGTGCGGCGGAAGAATTGCGGCCGCGTCCGGTAAGCGGGAACGAACTGCTTTGTTGACACAACCGAGTTCAAAGGAAACCCTGTATTGACGGCGCCGCGCATGAACCAATCGCCGAAGGAGACTTCAGCTAATCGCGGCTCGGGGCCGAATGTCATGTCATGATACTCATCGAACGGATAGATCCAGGTAACCAATCCCGGCGCATCGGAATAATCCTCCATTCCGGAAAGTATGTGCGGGATCACTTCGTTCGGGACTTTTTCGGGCATCTGCCCCCAGGAGTTATCGATTGTCAGAAACTCCAGGTAAGCAGGCCGCGTGATGGTCGCGTTACCAGCAATACGCGCCAGGGAAAGCGGCAGGTAAATATCATGAGCATCGCGGCCGTACCGATCGAGCCAGGGGCTATTTAACCACCACGGATCGTGCGTATAAAAGCGAAACGGGAAGATGTCGCCTGGCGGCAGTTCCGCGATGCGCGACAGATAGCCGACAATCTCCAGGCCGAAATCGCCATCGAGGGCGGCCCAGGGTGAATTCGGCGGTGCGACTACGTTGAAGCCTTCGCGATAGATGTCTCGAACGGGCGAAGCGCCTCGAGCAAGATCGACACCGACAATCAAATTGCTGCCGCGCGTTTCGATGGGGAAGCTGGAGCACTCCTTGTGGAAGCTGCGCCAGAAGCTGAGTAGTTCCTCACGCGTCTTCGTGGCGGGGGCAGCGTTGAAAACTTTGCCGTCGAACAGAGGTCCGCGAACGTCCCAGGCATTGTGCGCGAAGCCCAGGCCATTTGAAAACCAGATGTAATCGAAGCCCAGGTCTTTCAAAAAGTGCTGGCTCTGACGGCCCAGATAGGTACCGAAGGGAGTGCCTTCCGGAATGCCTTTTGGGAAGCCGGCATAGGCGCGCGAATCGGCATGCAGGGTGGAGGTGCAATCCACCCAGGTATTAGGCCCGCGTGTGCCCAGGCGAGCGATTTCCTTATGCCTGTTGAATTTGAAATCGGATACAGCAAACTCTCCGCCGGGGTCGAAAGTGGCGCCTAAGTACACGGGCTTGCCGGTCATACGCATCCCGGTTTCCCGCAGGATGCGAGTGATGTTTTTCAAGTCGCCGTAAGTCATCTGCGGCGGGTTTGGCTGGTAGAGCCAATGGCGTCCGTGTCCGCCTTTACGTTCGGGATCGTTCGCGGGCGGAGGCGTGGGAGGGTTCGCATCGCCCAGGTATCGCGCCCAATCGAACTTGTCTTCCAGGTTGCCGCGATACTCCAGGATTTCACTGCCGTCGGCCGCCCACAACATCAGGCTGCACGAATCGCAACGCCGCAGCAGAGACGCCCAGGAACGAAAAATCTCTTCACTAACTCTGACGATGGCCTGTTCGTTTAGATCGAAGAACGGCTTCAGACTTACTTCAAGAGTGACCCGTTTGAACGCGCTGGGCTGCAAGGTGTTCGGAGCGACAGGCTGCCGCTCTCCGGTCTGCGCGCGAAGTTCGCCATTCGCCAGCAGTGCCGCGGCGGCGCCAGTGGCGCGAAACAGATCGCGACGCGTTACCATCGGCGGGGCTCCTGCGAAACCAACGCCGTGGGAAGCCCAAGCAGTTCGCCAATCTTCGCGATCGACCTGCCGTGGTGCCCGATGCCTAGCGCGAAATGATGCGTGGGCCCTTCCACCACCCAGCGTTTCAGAAATGTTTTCACATCGGGCTCAAAGAAGCCGCGCGTGTTGGTGTTGCCGGTGGGCGGGATGGGCCCGCGAACGCTCTTGCCCTCCGCGATCACAAACTTGAAGCGGTTCTCCGCGGTCATGCCGATGCTGAGCATGGTGATGGGGCCTTCCTTGATTCGAAATTCGACGCTGGCGCCTGACCCGGGCTTGCCATGATACTTGGTTAAGCTGCGCAGCACGGGTCTGCCATCCGCGATGTTCAGGTGATGCGGCCCATCATGCCCCACAAGCACGAAGCCCTCTTTGAAATCGATGGGATGAAACTCAGCGAAGCTGCCGCCGATGCCGAGGCGATCTTCTATCAGCATGGCGACGCATGTCTTCAGATCGGATTCTCCGCACATAGGAAAGCCCGCCGCCGTGAGCAGAGAGTTGCCAACAATCAGGTTCGTAACCAGTTGGCGCATGGGGCTATCGGGTTCGCCCTCATAGTAATAAGCCAGGCCGTCAAGTTCGTGCTCGTCCGTGAAGCGCTCCAGCGCGACCGCCACTCTTGCAGCGACCTCCAAATCCTCTGGCGTCAGCTTTCTGGTGATGGGGTCGGACTTTGGATCGGGCGTATCGAAGATGTCCAGCACGCGCCGCTTCATCGCTTCGGTGTCGGGGCTGGACACATTGCGGAAGTGACGCATCAGATCGTCAGGCTCTGTTTGCACCACGTGGCAACCGAACGCGGCGGTGAGGGCCGTATGGTCGGTTTGCATGTCCAGCATGTTCTCCAGCACATGGCCGAAGTGTCCGATGCGAGCGTTCTTCAGATCATGCAGGACGCACGCAATGCGGCACCACTCCGCGATCTCCTGGTCTGCTTCCGGGTCGTCTTCCAGCGTGCCCAAAATTATGCCCGGCGCGCGTTTTCCCATACGAATCGCAACGCCCATGAACTCCGGTATGGAGCAGAAATCGTCATTGCAAAGTTGCACGAATGTGGAGGCGCGAGTGTAGTCCATGGCCTTCAACGGCTGCAGCGCAACCAGCACGATAGGCGCATCCACGTCACGAACGATTGCGCCGAACGTGGCTGAAGTGGCGTACGTCACCATGTCGCAAAAGATCAAGTCGAGCGAGGCTGCCTTCAGTTTGTCGCGCAGGCGATAGGCGGAGCGCGCATCGTCCACCAAGCCGAAATCCGTTACCTGAACGCCGCGCGCACGAACCTTGTCCGCAAACACGGCCTGCTTGCGGTGCATCTCATCCAACAGGCCGTCAAACTGCTGCCAATAGGTGTGGTGGCCCACCCCAAAAATCCCAATCTTCGCGGTTAGAGGTTTGCGCCGCGCGATAACCGGCGAAGCGCGATTCTCCAGCGCGGCGGATTCAAGAGATCGATTCATTTCAAGCCTCAGAACAGGAATTTCAGAGCAAGTTGGATCTCACGGCCATTCACCCTTGTCGCGCGGATGACGCCGAATTGCGCGGTGCCGGACGTGAGATTGGGGTCCGCAAACGAGGCGTGGTTTAGAGAGTTGAAAAACTCGGCGCGGAACTGCAGCGTGCCCTGCTCTCTGCCTGGCAACGGAATGCGAAAATTTTTCATGCCGGTCATATCCAGAGTGACCAGGCCGGGCCCCACAATCACGCCGTTGCCTGAGTTGCCAAACCTGCCAAACGCATGGTTCGGGAAGCAGGAGGTGTTGAACCAACGATTCAATGAGCGCGCATCGCCGTCAAGGTTGCCGTCGCACACGCGGTCAGAGCGATTCAAATCCTGCCTGCCGACGTTTGAAGAAACGCTAGAGGAAGGCGTAAGCGGGAAGCCGGTATGGGCCGTGAAGTTGCCCTGGAATGACCATCCGCTAGCGACGTAAGAGACAGGCCCCGGCAGATGCGCGCCGAAAGCCCTGCCTGAACCGAACGGTAGTTCGTACACCCAGGCCATGGTCAGCCGATGCTTCTGATTAAATTCGAGAGGCGCGTATTCCGATGCGCGATTGTGCTCATCCTGAGCGCGCGATTGATCGCCAGAAAGCGCGCCGCCAATGCCCATGGCCTTCGAGTAAGTATAGGCGCCGATAACCGATAGTCCGCTGGAGAAACGCTTGTTGAGTTTCGCTTCCAGCGAATGATAGTTCGATTGATCGAGCGACTTGACGAAGCTGACGTCGCCGATGTTCTGATTGGGCCGTCGGCTATTTACTGGCGTGGGACGCGTGGGGTCAAGGTCAGGAAGCGCCTGATTCACAAGATCCCGCCCGGTCAGGCGGTGGGCGCTGTTCCCCACATAGCCAGCTTCCAGAAGCCAGTTATTCGCCAGTTCGCGCTGAACGGTGAAGTTCCATTGATAGGTGTAGTTAGTGGCGAAGTTCGGATCGAGCGTGAAGACATTCGTGTTCGGCGAAAGAGCAATTTGGCCCGAGGCGGTACGCACGCTGGGTATGGGAAATGCGCGGCCAATCAGATCTGGCACAAGTGCGTTTGAGGTAAGTGTTGTATCGATGACGAACGGTGGTGAGAGTTGGAAGGAGCCGAACTCGGAGCCTCGCGGTGAACCGAAGAAGACCCCCGCGCCCGTGCGGATGACCGTCTTCGGATTGAGTGAATAGACGATGCCGAGGCGCGGTGCGAAGTTGTTGGTATCGGCGTTATTCAAGCTGTCGACGCCCTGGCCTAGCTTGATGAACTTGGAGTTCACATAGTCGAAGCGGGCAAGGTCTCCGAACCGTTCGTTGTAGGGCGTCTGGTATTCATAGCGCAAGCCCAAGTTGATCACCAGCTTGGGCGTAACGCGAATCTCGTCCTGCCCATAGAAGCCGTAGGAATAATATTTCAAGCTCACCTGACCGTTGCTTTCCGCTAACTGGGTGGCGCGAATTGAGTAAGGAAGGCCGAGCAGAAGATCGGCAATCGCGCTTCCGGTGCCGGTCGCACCGGGTTGATTCGTGAACCGATTTTCAAAAGAGAGTGTAGCGTTCGGCGTCTGTTGAATGCGCGATGCCGGCCTCAGGTAGCGTCCATCGAAGCCGAACTTCAAACTGTGCGTGCCACGAATCCAGTTGAAATCGTCCGCAAGCGAATAGATGTTTTCGCGCTGACCGCCGGGCTGGAAAGGGTTCGATCCAATGGTGCTCAAGCCCGCCGCCGCAATCTGCGGCACGCCAAAAGCGTTTGTGGGAGGGCTCAGATTGCGCAAGCCAAACTCAGTCTGCGTGATGTTCTGAGACACCGTGGGGAACACGACGATGGTATCGAAGTATGTCCATGCCAGGCGGAACTGATTCACTTTCGTCGGTGAAAAAATATGCGATTCCTGAGCGGTCACGCTGTGTGCCAGGTTGTCTTCAGCGCTGCCTGTTTGCGGAAGTCCGCTAGGGCTGAAGGTGCCGGACTTGCTGTAGGAGTAGCGCGCGAAAAGGCTGTCGGTTTCGCTGAAGGTGTGGTCGACGCGCGTGTGGCCCTGATCGCCATCGCTAATGGCCGAGACGCCGGCGATGTAGTTGTACGCTGCCGGGCCAGTCGCATTCGGCGCCGGAAAATATTTCAACGCTGAGTTGCCGATGAGCCCAAAGCGATCTTTCGGGATAACGTTGCCGGGGAACGCTTGGCGCGTGTTAGTGGCCGCGTTGTATGTCGCCGGGTCGTAAATGATGGGGCCGCCAGCGAAGTTGCCGGAACGTTGCGCGTCGGTAGGCACCGTAAGGAACAGCGTGTTCGCGCGACGTGTGCGCAAGCCTTCATAGTTGCCCATGAAGAATGTCTTGTTGCGCTTGATAGGCCCGCTGACAACTGCGCCGAACTGATTGCGTCGCAGGGGATCGACTTTCGGTGAAAAGAAGCTGCGCGCGTCCAACTTATTGTTACGCAGGAACTCAAACACGCTGCCGTGAAAGTTGTTGGTGCCCGGGCGAAGCGTAAGATTGATGGCCGAAGGGTTCCGCCCGTATTCAGCCGCGAAGCTATTTTCTTGCACCTTGAATTCCTGAATGGCTTCGATGGATGGGGTGAAAGCGGGCCGGCCGCTAGTCTCCGTTCGGGTATCCACGCCATCGAAAAAGAAGCTGATCTGGTTGGCGCGCTGACCGTTGATGGACAGCCCATTGCTTTGTGAACTGGTGCCCAGCTCCGTGACGCCGGGTGTCAGTTTTGCAAGGTCGAAATAGTTTCTGCCATTGAGAGGCAACTCCACCACCTCTTTGGTTCCGATGACCTGACCCACTTCCGCGCTGCGAGCGTCCAGGACGGCCGTGGTGGCTGTCACTTCCAGTTTGGTCGCCGTGTCGCCCAGGGCCAATTGAAAATCCTGTTTAATCTGCTGGGCCACTTGAATTTCGAAGGCCTTTACTTCGGAAGAAGTGAAGCCCTTCTCTTCGGCGCGGATGGTATAAATACCGGGCGCGACTAATGGGAAGAGGTAATTGCCGCTGGAATCGGACCGCGTTTCGCGTTCCACGCTGGTGCCCTGATTGATCAGAACAATTCGGGCTTGCGCAATGGCGGCGCGAGAGGGATCTGTCACCAGACCGCCAATGCTCCCACTGGCCACCTGCGCTTTCAGTTCCAGTAATCCGCACAGCAACAGAACACTGAACGCACCCACCTGCAAAATTTGCGAAATAGCCTTCTTCATACTCGCCCTCTGAAACGCCTTGGTTTTTGGCCTGCCACGGAAACCATCCGTTACACAAGCCAAGAGGCTTTGCGATAGACGCTTTCGCATTTGGGGGTATGAGTCAAGGTTTTATACGTGCTCAAAAACTGTCTCACAGTGCGAGACGGTATTGGCTAAGGGATTAGCGATTCCACGAGGCATTCCGGCAAGATCCCGTCCATGGGATACATGCGATTCACGTTTTCATGCGTGACCAGTTCATGACGAGTGAAAACAGCCGGAGGCACGGAGTGTCCGGACAGGATCGAAAGGCCCAGGCGGATGATCTCATCGCCATAACGTTCTGGAAAATAGGCAACGGAACCGATGAGGGGAGAGTTGCCGCGACGTAACTCCTCGCGAGCGTCCAGGCTGCCGTTTTGGCCCACCGCACAACAGAGGTCGGCGCGGCCGCACTCTTCGAAAGCGCGAACCGCGCCGATGGCCATGGGATCGTTTCCGGCCAGGACGATGGTGCGGCGCTTCGACACCCTTCGCAGGTGTTTTCTGACCGCATCCATTGCGCGTTCCAAACTGCCACGCGCATCGATTTCGAAGATGGGAACCGGCTCAATCCCGAGTACCAATTCGCGCAACCCCGCCAACATTCCGGTGCCGCGAAGCTTAACCAAGGGGCCGCCCAGGCTCTCCTCAATCAGCAGTATGCTTTCCACCGCGCCATTCCAGTGACGCTTCACCCAGCGCCCGCTGGCGCGGCCCCCGAGCAACCCCGCCTGATAATTATTAGCGCCAAAAAAAGTTGCGCCCGGGTGGGGAATTTCAAGAGCGATCACAGGTATGCCCGCGGAGAGAAAGCGCGCGGCGATGGTGGAGGCGACGCGCTGATGGCTTTGAAACTCAATCACCAGGTCCACATGTTCACGTATCAGCATCTCCGCATTTCGTAGGGCCGTGACGGCGCTTCGATGGTTGCTGATGGTGATCAGATTCATGCCTGCTTCTTCGGCGGCGCGCTGCACGCTAGCAGTCACGGCGCGACTGAAGGCGGTATCCACTCCGCGCGTGGCGAAGCCGATGCGATACCGGCGCTTAGAAGGAACGCGTACCAGGCTGCGGAAGCGGTCGTCGCCCAGACGTTCCACCATGCCTTCGCTCTCCAAAGTTCTTACCAGCCGGGACGCTGTCGCTTTGTGCAGCGAACTGCGTTTCGCGATGTCCCGCAGACGCAATACTTCCTGATCCTCACGAAATACCTGCAGAATTTTGCAGGCTCGCTGGACGGATTGCACCAGATCGTTCTCCGGCTTCTTTTTGGGCGGCGGCATCGACTCGGACTATCCGAATCGTCTCACATCGCAAGACGCCCGAACAGCGGCTTACATCAGCTTGTCAAGCGTGATGGGCAGTTCACGGATACGCCTGCCCGTGGCATGGTACACCGCATTGGCAACTGCGGCCGCCACTCCGGTGATGCCAATCTCACCGATTCCGCGCGCTCCATACGGGGTGTGTTCATCGGGAATATTTAGAAAATGGACCTGGATATCGGGGATGTCCAGATTCACGGGCACATGGTATTCGGCCAGAGACGGATTCATGATACGGCCACGACGTTCGTCGAACAGCGTCTCTTCCATAAGCGCCATGCCGATGCCCATCACGATGCCACCGCGAAGCTGACTGGTAGCCGTTTTTGGATTGACTACCTTGCCGCAATCCATGGAACAGAGCCAGCGGGAAATGCGCAGTTCGCCGGTTTCTTCATGTACCCGCACTTCGCAGAACTGGGCTCCATACGAAGCCATCGAGTACTTCATCGTCTCCAGCGGCGGGCCTGATTCCTGCTCTACTTCTAGCGAATCTTTATTTGCGCCGTGCAGGATTTCCGAGTAAGTCGCTCCCGCGCCGTGGTCATCGATTCGATAAAGGCCGCCATCGCGCGCGACGAGTTGCTCGAACTTCACTCCGGCTAGAGGTGACGCGGAATGTTTGTGCGCCAGTTTCAGCAATTCGCGATGAAGTTCTTCTACCGCCTTCTGCACCGCGGCGAAGAGTGTGGCCGTCTGATTCGAACCACCGGCCATCACGGGCGTTTCTGCAAGGTGCGAATCGCCATATTCGAATGTGACGCACTCAAGGGGCAGACCCAGGCGGTCCGCGGCATGCTGGATCTGCACGGTTGCAGTGCCCATCCCCATTTCCGCCGCCGGAGTTTTCACCACCGCTTTACCGTCCGCCAAGATGCACACCTTGGCCTTTGCGGGAAAGCGCGCATACGGATAGTAAGCCGTTGCGACGCCCTGCCCGATGAGCCATTTGCCCTCGCGCTGCGAGCGCGGTTCCGGATTGCGTGTGTTCCACCCAAACGCCTCGCTGCCCTGGCGATATGCATCGTTGAGCAGGCGACTGGAGAACGGCGTTCCTTTCGTGGGATCGGTTTTGGGTTCGTTTATGCGACGCAGCTCGATAGGGTCCATGCGTAACTTATAGGCGAGCTCGTCCATTGCAGATTCCAAAGCAAACGTGCCGATGGATTCGCCAGGAGCCCGCATCCAGGTGTTCGCGACCGTATCCAGATAAACAATCTTCTGCTGAATGAGAATGTTCGGCGAGGCGTACAGGTGGCGCGTGGGGAAGGTGCACTGTTCGGCGTAGCGCCCATGCGAAGTGGTGGCGGTAAGCCCGGAATGGACGATTGCCGATAGCGTTCCGCCCCCTTCCGCGCCGAGCGCGATTCGCTGCTCAGCGCTGGTGCGGCCGCCAACCGTGCGGAAGACACCTTCGCGCGAAAGCGATAGTTTTACAGGACGCTTCAATGCTTTCGCGGCCGCTGCGCACAGAGGAGTGTAGTTCCACAAGCCACCCTTACCGCCGAACCCGCCACCCACGAAGGGCGCGAACACTCGCACCTGTTCCGGTTTGAGCTTGAAGATGTAAGCCAGCGAAGCGGCGATGGTATAGACGGATTGGGACGATTCAAACACCACCAGACCGCCCTCTTCATTCCAGTACGCGATGGTGGCGTGGGGCTCAATCGCGTTGTGGTTGTAGCGGGGCGTGAGATAGACGTTGTCGACATACGCGCCGGCTTTCCGCAGCGCCTCCTCCGCGTGCCCGATTTTGATTTCAGCGGGCTCGCCCATCACGTCGGAAGGTTCGAAGGCATCCGCTTTCGCCTGGGTGAGCGACACCGCGGGCGCTGCCACTTTGTATCCCACTTTGATCAACGCGGCGGCATGCTCAGCTTGTTCGAGCGTTTCTGCGACAACTACCGCAATGGGCTGTCCATCCCAGTGCACCGTTGCATCCTGCAGAATCGGCAAGTCGCTGGCAGCCATGCCTTTCTTCAGATCTGTTAGGTCCACCAAAGGCGGGGCGGCCATCTTCGGCATGTTCCTGTAAGTGAAGATTTCCAGCACGCCGCCGGCTTGCTTGGCGTGTTCGGTATCGATGCGGGAGACTTCGCCTTTCGCGATGGTGGCGTAAAGCAGCACGGCATGCGCAACATTGGGAACTTGGAATTCGGCGGTAAACGAGGCCTCGCCTTTCACTTTCACTTCGGCGTCTACGCGTGAGAACGGTTTGCCGAGAAAGCCATCGCGATTGAGCAGCGGGTCTCGCTCTTTGTCGGGCATGAACCGCGCCATTGTTTCCAATACTGTGCTCATCACGCTCATCGGTTTTCTCCTGCCGCGGTGAGTTCGCTCAGCACGCTGGCGATGGTTCGTTTGGCGAGCTCGATCTTGAAATTGTTCCCACCGAATCCGCGCGCAGGGGAAAGCTCTGCTTCGGCGGCGCGTTGAAATGTCTTCAGATCGGCATCGGCCCCTTGCAGGATCTTTTCGGCTTCGTGCGCGCGCCATGGCTTGGGCGCGACGCCGCCGAGAGCCAAGCGAACATTTCGGACTTTGCCATCCGAAATATCCATCGCAGCGGCAACGCTGACCAAAGCGAACGCATAGCTGGCGCGGTCGCGAACTTTACGGTACTGAGAATGGCTTGCGAAACGTAGTGGCGGTAGTTCGATGGAAGTGATCAGTTCATTCCGCCGGAGAGACGTTTCCATATCGGGCGTGGCGCCGGGCAACAGGTGAAAATCATTAAAGGCAATTTTCCGTTCGCCTCCCGGACCATGAACCGTCACCGTCGCCTCCAGCGCAGCGAGGGCGACACACATATCGGAAGGATGCACAGCAATACACTGCTCTGAGGCGCCCAGAATGGCATGAATGCGGTTGAAGCCTTCAATGGCGTCGCAACCAGCGCCGCGGTTTCGCTTGTTGCAACGCGCGGCTTCATCGTAGAAGTAATAGCAGCGGGTTCGCTGCATCAGGTTGCCGCCCACGGTAGCCATGTTCCTGATTTGGCCGGAAGCCCCGAAGAGGATCGCCTGCGAAAGTAATGGATAACGCTGGCGCACCAGTGGATGATTTGCGACGGCCGTATTCTTCACTTCCGCGCCGATCAAAAGCGCACCGTCGGCAGACTCCGTGATTCCCGCCGAAGGCATGCGGCTGATATCGATGAGGGCATCCGGCTGCTCAATATTTTCCCGCATCAGGTCAATCAGATTCGTGCCGCCGCCCAGAAACTTTGAGTTGGGGAGCGTGGAGATGAGCGTGACCGCATCCTGCGACGTGCCCGCGCGAGCGTAGCTGAAGTTTTTCATCGCGCGGGCTCCGCGCCGGACGCTTCGCGAATGGCGGCTCGAATACCGACGTAAGCTCCGCACCGGCACAAGTTGCCGCTCATGCGTTCCTGAATCTCTTCATCGGTAAAGTGGATAACTTCGGCCGATACGTTGCCGGTGACCGCGCTTGGCAATCCGGCTTGGAATTCACGCAACATTCCGATGGCAGAGCAGAGCTGCCCAGGCGTGCAGTAGCCGCACTGGAAGCCGTCGTGTTGGATGAAGGCGGTCTGCAGCGGATGCAAATGGCCTTCGCAACTTAGCCCTTCGACCGTGGTGATTGCGGAACCTTCACACTGAACGGCCAGGGTAAGGCAGGAAAGAATCCGCTCACCATCGCATAACACTGTGCAGGCGCCGCATGCTCCCTGGTTGCAGCCCTTCTTCGAGCCCGCGAAATGAAGATGCTCACGCAACGCGTCCAGCAGGGACACGCGAGGCTCTATGTCTATTGTGTGAAACGTTTCGTTAATGCGAAGCGTGGTTCGGGCAGTCACAAAACTCCTTGTCGATTCAGAAATATGGGCACGCGAAGTGCCACACGATTTCCGTTCAGAACCTTATGCTGCCCGCCCTGCTACTTCGGAGATTTATACCATCTGTGTCCTGTACTGGGCCACCATTCCCTCCATCCGATCTTTCAGATGCAGTTTCAGCTTCTTTAACCGTTGCTCTTCGAGCTCGTCCTGCTCGATTTGCGCCTGCAGGTCGAATTCGTGGTGCTGGCGATAAATTCGCCGGTACTCGTCGTTCGTCTCCAGCAGGTGCTTCTTTATATCTTCCGAGTCCTTCAGTTCCATCCTGAACCGGTCTCCTTAGTCCAGAAACTATCACGATTGCAATCGCATGACAATGGCTGTTTCCGGGGGGTCGGCATAATAGCCGAACCGCACTCCTACTTCTTCAAACTTCAACTTTCGGTAGAGCGCTCGCGCGGCATGATTGCTCTCGCGTACTTCCAGAAACAAGCTTGCTTCGGGAGACGCGCGAAATAATGAATGAAGCAGCGCGGAAGCTACGCCCTGCCGGCGGAAGCTTGGCGCAACCGCCAAATTCAGTATTTCGGCTTCATCCGGGGCTGTAGAGCGCCAGGCAATGAAGCCAACTAAGCAGGAGGCGTGCTCCGCCACCGATAATTCATAGCCGGCCGGGTCCCACTGCGCGGCTTCAGGCACGCTGCGCTGAAGTTCGCCTATCGCACTCAAGTCGTCATCTGTGCCCCGCCGCACGTCCATATCCGCGATGGTACCTGTTACGGTAAAAGACAATGCGGAGGCGTTCGTTTCTTGCAATTGTTATGGGCTGGATTCCTTTTCACCGGCCCGAAATTGAAATTGCCGGAATTCCATTTCATGTGCGGCGGCACGGGTTCTTCAGCCCGCATCGCTACCTGCTCATTCATGGCGATGAGAATACGGCGCGCCAGGTTTTGGAGACCTGGATGTACTTTCATCCGGGTACAGCATGCTTCTCTGCCTCCTCCACTCGCAATGTCGCGGTCTTAGGAGGCATGGTGGATCCGAACCGCATGTTTTCCCGCGTAGGTGCGGAACGAAGTCTGCGGTCCTTGAACCCTTCCTGGAACGCGGAACAGTTTACCCGCGCGCTTGCATTGCTGGATCATGAACGTGAGAAGTTGATCCACCGGCTTACTCCGCCCAAGGGAGGGTTGCTGGTTGCGCTGCACAACAACTCAGGCGGATATAACGTGAACGACGAGTTGGCCGACAGTGACCGGACAAGCGTGAAGCAACCCGCGCGTCCGCATGAATTTTTTCTGTGCACCGACGAACGGGATTTCGAGATGCTGGCCACTTCACCTTACAACGTGGTTTTGCAAAACAAGAAGCCTGCCGCGGACGATGGTTCGCTTTCCAGGTTGGCGGCGGCGCGCGGGTTTCGCTACGTGAATTTGGAGACGACGCTCGGCTATTATGAGGCGCAGCTGGAGCGGCTGGATTGGCTGGACAGGCATCTGCCTGCACGCCGCTAGGTGCGCACGCGCACGCTGCTGTTTTTTCTGTTTGCCTGTGTTGCCCTGGCGCTACGCAATCCAGATTGGTGGGTGCATCCGCAGTTCGTGGCCGAAGACGGCAAGGTCTTCTTCGCGCAACAACTTGTTTCCGGTGCAAGGGCGATTGTCATCCCGTTTAACGGTTACTTGCATTTGCTTCCGCGGCTGATCGCGCTGGTTGCGTCGCCTTTCCCGGTTTATTACCAGCCGCTGATTTTTCAGATAGCGGCGGTATCGGTCGCGGCCCTATGTGCGACGCTCTTCACTCTGCCTGAATGCCGCTTGGTGCTGCCTGCCGATCACCTGCGAATGGCGGTAAGTGCGCTTGCGCTGCTCAATTGTCATGGCGAAGATCTGTTCGCGAATATCGCCGCCGTGCAGGTCTTTCTGTTTCCCGTGGGATTGATTCTTCTGCTGGAGAACCGAAGTGGAATTTTTCGCGCCGGCTCGATTGCGCTCATCGCCCTGACGGCGCCCGCTCTGATGCTGTTCCTGCCATTGGCAATCTGGCAATATGTGCGCCACCGAAACCTCACCGCCGGTGTTTACATGTTGTGTGCAGTAATTCAAATCGGCGTGATTTTTACGCATCCGCACCTAACGTCGCATCCACCGCATGCCTTCTGGCTGCCGCTAGTGGCGATGCTGGAAAGCTGGGTGTATCGCGTGTTGGGAACCGTGTTTTTGGGCGTGGATTGGGCCCTGTTTGCCGGTATTCATGGCGGGCTGATTCTTTCGGCAAGTGTTGCCGCGGCAATTCTGCCGGCGCTATTTTGGCTTCGTTTTCGAAAACAGGTGAACGGACCGTTTTTGATCGGCGTGGCGCTCGGGCCGGCGTTGATCCTGGAAGCGTGTGTGGCGCGGCCGGAGTTGCTTGACCTGTTTCCAGATCTTGATCACTTCACCTTGGGCGGCGGCGCGCGGTACTTTTTCCTGCCTTGCTGTTTGATCTTTCTAGCCGTGGCGCTGTCGATTGCGCGAATTGGCCGGCAGTGGCCACCCTTGCTTCAGACAGTCGCGCTGCTGCTTGTGTTTGTGGTCGGCATTCACGACAACTATCAGATTCCGAAGTACCCGGACTTGCACTGGCCGGACGGGGCAAAGGAGATTGAAGCCTGGAAGCTGCATCGTAAAGGTGCCCTTCAGGTACGGATTCAGCCAAGCAAAAATGCGCTTTGGCTGATTGAGCTGCCGTGACGGCCTACTTGCGCGTGAGCGATTCCAGCCTTTGAAACGCCGGCAACAGTTCCTGTTTTTTGAGCAACACGCCTTCGAATAAATCTCCTACTTTGTAAAAGCGCCCGGCTGCATTCTGAATGTTGAATTGAGACGGGTTCAGGCCGCGCTTGATTTCTTTCCACGCAAGTGGTGTGGAGACCGGAGCGCCTGGATGGGCACGCACCACGTAAGGCGCGGCTATGGTTTTGCCTTCGCCATTCTGCAGGTAATCGAAATAGACTTTGTTTTTTTGACGCTTCTCTACACTTCGCGGCGTGGTGAACAATTCAGGGCATTCGCTCACGCACACGCGCGAAATGGCTTCAGCAAACGTGCGCGTAATTTCATAGGTGTATTCGGGCACCACAGGAATATAGATGTGCATGCCGCGGCCGCCCGTGGTCTTCGGATAGCCGGTCAACTCCAGCTTGTCAAGCGTGCGTAGAACCAGCAGCGCGGCGTCCACGATCATGCCGTAATCGCAATCCTGCGGATCCAGATCGATCAGGATGAAGTCTGGATTTTCAAGGGAGCCCACACGCGATTGCCACGGGTTTTGATCGATGCAACCCTGATTCACCAGGTAAAGAAGTGAGGCCGAATCTTCGGCTAAGACGTAGCGAATGGACGTCCTGGGCTTCTTCGGATCGCGGTGCTCGCTATCGATTTCTTCAAAACGAAGCCAATTTGGATACGATGCCGGAGAGTTCTTCTGGAAGAAATATTCTTCCTGAATCCCATTCGGATAGCGCTTCAGGGAGAGAGGCCGGTCCTTCAGATGCGGCAACAGAAAAGGGCTTACATCGCGATAGAAATTGAGCAGATCGCGCTTTGTGTAGCCTTCGGCGGGAAACCAAACTTTGTTCACGTGCGTGACTTTGAAAGTCTTGCCGTCAAGCGTGAGCTCAGCGTTTTCGGCGGCGCCGCTCAGCAAGGGAGGCTGCTGCTTTAGCTTCTCCGGTTTTGGCGGGGGCGCGGCACTCGGCGCTTCCGGCTCTTCTGCCTCGCGCGATTCCCGAACGCAATCTTGTGGATTCACATCCTCGCGCAGCCCTAAAAACACGGGTGCGCGAAGGTGGCCATCGGGAGTCCAGTTGGAAAACTTGACCTGAGCCACCAGTTCCGGGCGTAGCCAAGAGGTGCCGCGCACGGGGACCTTCGCCTTACCGGAAAGGGGCGACTTCGGCGTTACTAAGGGCGCCATGCGCTGGTGGATTGCCGCCATCTGCTTCCGGTCGAAGCCCGTTCCCACATTCCCCGCATGAACCAACTTCTTGCCCTGGTAATACGCCAGCACCAGCGCGCCGAAGTAATCCCGCTCACCTTCTGTAAAGCCGGCGATGACGAATTCCTGCTGCGAGACAAGCTTCAACTTTACCCATTCGCTGCTTCGGCGATGCTGGTATGTGCTTGTCAGACACTTCGCAATCAGCCCTTCTAAGCCTTGTTCGCGTGCTGCTTCCAGGAACTGGCCGTTGTCGTTGGCGAAGCCTTCGGAAAAGCGGAACACCGCGGATGGATTCAACACAGACTGCAAGATATTCTTGCGACGGTGCAGCGCCGCGCCTCTCAGATCATGCCCATCCAGGTAGAGGATGTCGAACAGGAACAGCGTGACGGGCTGCTTCTTTGCCATCTGCGCGACGGAGGCCGCATCCGTGTTCATGATGCGCGGCTGAATCATCGCGAATCGAGATACGCCATGCGCATCGAGCACGGCGATCTCTCCATCCAGAATCGCTTCCGCCCCGTGAATGCGATGCGCAAGCGTGCTGAGTTCCGGGTATTGCCGTTCGCATCGGTTTCCATTCCGCGTGTAAATTTCAAGGCTGCCGTTGCGCAAATAAATCAGGGCTCGTATGCCGTCCCATTTCACTTCCAGAGTCCAATTTTCGCCCGTGGGAGCGGTGCCCAACACAGCGGCCATGGGCTTGAGCAGACCTGGCATGGGCGCCTTCGTCACACCCGCCGTGTTGCTCCATGAGGCCATAGCCGGTGCGGATGTTTTAGGCTCCAGCCCGTTCGCGATCTCTTCCTGCGTGCGGCCTGTCTTGATGCTTTGGGCAAGCGCTTCCACATCCCAACCGGGCTTGGCTTCGGCGTCTTTCTTCTTGAGCAGCAGCCAATCGTTTCCTTTGCCCTTGCCCTTCATCTGCACAAGCGCAAACTCGCCCTTCAGCTTTTCCCCGCTTAAGCGGAACTTCAAATCGCCGCGCGCGATCTGCTCCAGCGGCGGTGTTTCGCCGATCGGTTCGAACGTACCGCGATCCCACAGCATCACGCTGCCCGCACCGTAATTACCGGCCGGTATGTTGCCCTCGAAATCGCCGTAATCCAAAGGATGGTCTTCCACCATGGCCGCGAAGCGCTTTGGGGATGGATCTTGCGTGGGGCCTTTGGGCACCGCCCAAGATTTCAACGTGCCGTCGATCTCCAGCCGGAAATCGTAATGGAGGTGCGAAGCGTTGTGCCGCTGAACGAAAAAACGCTGTGAGCCGGTGGCTTTCGCCGCCGCCGAACCCTTAGGCTCCGGCGTCTTTTCGAAGTGGCGCTTCCGGACGTATTCTTCGAGTGACATAAAACAATGGAATTGTTTCTGCTTATGATGATATACGTGTAGAATGGCGGCTCGGCAAGAGCTTTAGGGAGACGTATGGCGAGTATCTGGAAAGGTCATCTTACGTTCGGGCTGGTCTCATTTCCGATTCGGCTGTTTACCGCCGCGCGCGGAGAGACAATCAGCTTCAATCAGTTGCACAAATCCGACAATTCGCGGGTGAAGCAGATGCTGTATTGCCAATCCGAAGACAAACCCATACCGCGCAGCGAAATCGTGAAAGGCTACGAATACGAAAAAGACCGTTACGTGGTGATCGATGACGAAGACATCAAGAAGGTGGCTCCGAAAACCGCGAAGGCCATGGAGATTTTGGAATTCGTGAAGCAGGAGGAAGTGGATCCGGTCTTCCTTGAAAGCTCGTATTACATGGGTCCGGACGAGGGCGGCGAAAAACCGTACGCGCTGCTGTTTGAGGCGTTGAAGGGCACGAAGTATTGCGGCGTGGCGAAGATTGCGATGCACAACCGCGAACATATCGTGATTGTGCGGCCGGGTTCCACCGGCATGATTTTGCACACCATGTACTACGCCGACGAAGTGAAAAAGCAGGATGAGTACCGGACCGACACCAGTTCCGTGAATGAAAAGCAGCTGAACCTGGCGAAGATGCTGATCGATTCGCTGGCCGCGGATTTTGAGCCGGAAAAGTATCACGATGAGTACCGTACCAACCTGCGTCAGATGATTCAGGCGAAGGTGGAGGGGCACCGCGTGGTGGAGACGCCGGCGACGCATGTGGCTCCAGTCATCGACATTATGGAAGCGCTGAAGCGGAGCCTGGAGCAGAAGAAAAAGCCCGTGGGCCAAGCCCAAAGCGCTACGTCGAACGCGGAGAATGGGGCTTCCGAAGCACCGGCAAAGAAGCGCCGTCCGCGAGCTTCGGCAAGCGCCTAAACGGACCGCACGGTTTGCAAAAGCAGCTCAGCGTTGAGCGCGCCTTCAGGCGTTTCTTCGTGCTTGAAAAAGACGTACACGTCGTGACCCCGCGCAAGTAACCGGTTCGCGTTGGCAGCGATTCCCGCTACATCTTCCGGCGAGTAATCGGGCTTGCGCAGGCGAAAGTAAGCGAAATCCGCGGTCATCACTTCAGGCGTTTCCAGCTTCTCCGATTCGGCGAAGCAGAGCGTCACATTGCGCTCCCGCAAGACCGCATATATTTCATCGTTGAGCCAGGATGAATGGCGAAACTCGAAGGCATATCGCAAGTCCCGCGGCAGTATTGCCAGGTACTCGCGAAGCAGCGCGGCGTCGGCCTTCAACGTGGGCGGCAGCTGAAAAAGAACTGGCCCCATTCGGCGCGCGCTTCTGAGCGGGTCCACTGCTTTGAAGAACACTTCGGTAAATTGGGCTGCCTCGCGCAACTTAAGAATGTGCGTAAGACGCATGTGCGCTTTGGGGCAGAACAGAAAGCCTTCCGGCGTGCAGGCCACCCATTTCGTGAGCGTGGAAACAGAGGGCAGAGTGCGAAAGGTATAGTTCACCTCAACGCAATTCAGGCGGGAAGCATAGTGCTCCAGGAACTTTGCCGAAGCCAATTTGGCGGGGTAGAAATTGGGCTTCCAGGACGTATAGGCGAAGCCGGAAGTGCCTGCGTAGAGTTGGGCCACACGTGTTAATCTAGCGCAACTGCCCATGAATTCACGATTTCTGACCATTCTGGCATTCTCCGCGTCGCTGGCCGCGGGTGCTCCGAAAATCACCACATCGCAGGAAGCGCTTGGCTTCAACGTGGGTGACGATTATCAGCTTGCCAATTACACGCAGCTGTCTGCCTGGTGGAAAAAGCTGGCCGCGGAGAGCGACCGGCTGAAGGTGGTTTCCATCGGCCAGACCGAGGAAGGCCGGCCGCAGTATATGTCCATCATCACCTCGCCGGAGAACCACAAGAAGCTGGAGCGCTATCGCGGCATTGCGCGCAAGCTTGCGCTGGCGGAGGGGCTTACCGATGAGCAGGCTCACGCGTTGGCGCGCGAAGGGAAGGCTGTGGTCTGGATCGATGGCGGCCTGCATGCCACAGAGGTTTTGGGCGCGCATCAACTGATGCAGTTGGTGTATGAGATGGTGACCGCGACCGATGCCGAGACCATGCGCATTCTGGACGACGTAATCATCCTGGCGGTGCACGCGAACCCAGACGGCATGGAGTTGGTGAGCAACTGGTACATGCGCGAAAAAGATCCCACCAAGCGCAAGCTGGGCTTCAACGATGTGCCGCGGCTTTGGCAGAAATATATCGGGCACGACAACAATCGCGATTTTTACATGGCGAACATGAAAGAGAGCACCAATATGAACAGCGTGCTCTATACTCAGTGGTTTCCGCAAATCATGTACAACCACCACCAGACCGGCCCGGCAGGCACGGTGCTGTTCGCGCCGCCTTTTCGCGACCCGTTCAATTACAACTACGATCCACTGGTGCCGATGGAACTGAACCTGGTAGGCGCGGCAATGCACAGCCGGTTTGTGGCGGAAAACAAGCCTGGGGCAACGATGCGCAGCGGAGCCGCGTATTCCACCTGGTACAACGGCGGGCTGCGAACCACAACTTACTTCCACAACATGATTGGCTTGTTGACGGAGACCATAGGCAGCCCGACTCCGATGGAAATTCCGCTAGTGCCGGATCGCCAGTTGCCAAAGGGGGACCTGCCCTTTCCCGTGGCGCCGCAGACGTGGCATTTCCGCCAGTCGATTGAGTATTCGCTTACGGCGAACCGCGCGGTGCTCGATCTGGCATCGCGCTACCGGGAGACGTTTCTCTACAACATTTATCAGATGGGCCGTAACTCAATTCAGCGCGGCAGCAAGGATAGTTGGACCGTGACGCCCATGCGAATTGAAGCGATGAAGGCCGATGCCGTGAAAGATAAAGCCGGCGATAAGAGCACGGCTGCCGTTGCAGGCACACCACCTTCACTGGCAGATAGGAACGAGTTTTTCAACCAGAACGGAGCGGGCGCGATTGCCGCCAAGTTTTATGCGCAGGACCTGCATGACCCCAAGCTGCGCGACGCGCGCGGCTATATCGTCACAGCGGACCAGCCCGATTTTCCCACTGCGACAAAGTTTGTAAACACGTTGATCAAGAACGGAATTACGGTGCGCAAGGCAACCGCGCCATTTGCTGTCGCAGGCAAACAATATCCCGCCAATTCATGGGTGATTGTTTCGGCGCAGGCCTTCCGCCCACACATCCTGGATATGTTTGAGCCGCAGGATCATCCGAACGATTTCCAGTATCCCGGCGGGCCGCCCATCCCGCCCTATGACGTAACCGGCTATACGTTGGCCTTTCAAATGGGTGTGCAATTCGATCGTGTGTTGGATGGCTTTGACGGACCTTTCCAAGTTGTGAGCGGCTTGCAGAGCGCGCCCGGCGGCAAGGTGACCGGGCCCGCGAAGCCCATGGGCTATTTGATCAGCCATGAGTTGAACGATTCGTTTATTATGGTGAACCGCCTGTTGAAGAACGGCGATGAAGTGTTTTGGATGAAGCAGCCGATGATGTTGAGCGGCAGGCAAGTGGGCCCGGGCACCATGTATGTTCCGGCGCGTTCGCAAACGCGGCAACTGCTTGAGAAGGCTGCTTTGGAACTGGGGATCACGGTGGAAGGCGTGTCGGCGCGTCCCGCTGGAGACGCCTATAAGCTGAAGCCTGTTCGCATCGGGCTCTGGGACCAATACGGCGGCTCTATGACTTCCGGCTGGCTGCGCTGGATCTTCGAACAATTCGAATTTCCGGTGGAGCTTGTTTATCCGAAAACTTTGGACGACGGCAACCTGACCGCGAAGTACGACGTGCTGGTGTTTCCGAGCGGCGCCATTCCGCAACAAGCAGGCGGCCCCGGTCGCGGGCGTGGCGGATTTGGCGGGCAGCCTTCGGCGGAAAGTATCCCCGAGGAATTTCGTCCCTGGCTGGGGCGTGTCACCGCTGAGAAAACCATTCCGCAACTTCGCAAGTTTACGGAAGCCGGCGGAACCATCGTGACCATTGGCGAATCTACCGGCCTGGCGCAATTTTTTGGCTTGCCGCTGAAGAATGCGCTGGTAGAGAAAGCGCCGGACGGGACGGAGAAGCCGCTGTCTCGCGATAAGTTTTATGTGCCGGGCAGCGTGTTGCGCGCCAGCGTGGATAACACCAATCCTGTGGCGTACGGCATGCCCCCGCAGGTGGACGTGTTCTTCGAAAATAGTCCCGTGTATCGCGTGTCTCCCGATGCCAATTCAAAGGGCTTGAAGCCGGTTGCGTGGTTCCCGACGGCCACCCCTCTTCGCAGCGGATGGGCATGGGGGCAAGGCTATTTGGAAAACACGGTGGCGGTTGCCGAAGCGCCGCTGGGCGAGGGAAAGATTTTCTTGCTTGGCGCTGAAGCTGCCTTCCGCGGGCAGCCGCATGGCACTTACAAACTGCTTTTCAACTCGATTTATTTCGGCGCCGCGAAGTAGCTCTACTCGAAAATTGGCGTAAACGGCATCATGCGCAAGTAACCGCCGCGCAGCCAAACGCTGGCGCGTAGTTGCCTGAGCCCAGGCACGGCCGCGATTCTACTTTGCAGCATGGCTTCCGGCGTCTGTTGGCTCATCAGCAGATCCAGAAGCGTTCGCTTCGGCGGATAAATCACCAGCGTAATGCCGTCCTTTGCCGGTATGTTGGCCTTTTGCTTGACCAGTTCAACGGCCTTATCGAGTCCGCCAAGTTCATCCACCAGGCCATTGCCCTTGGCTTGATCGCCCACCCACACGCGGCCCTGCGCGAGCGGTTCAATCTCTTCGAACTTCTTCTTGCGTGCGGCGGCAACTTTCGAAACAAAAGACCGGTAGCCGTCATCAATGCCTTCACGCAATTTCTGGCGGCCGGCATCGTCAAGCGACTGGTAATCGGAATCGATGCCAGCGAAACGGCCCCGGCTGAGAGATTCTTTGTCGATGCCAAGCTTGTCATAAAGTCCGTGCAGATTCGGTTTGCCGAAGACCACGCCGATGGAGCCGGTCAGGGTGCCGGGATAGGCAATCACGGGGTCTCCGGTCATAGCCATGTAATAGCCGCCTGACGCGGCGGTATCCGACATGGAAATGACCATTGGCTTCTTGCGGCTGAGCTGATTCATGGCGCGCCACATATCGTCAGAAGCCGTGCTTTCGCCGCCGGGCGAATCGATGCGAACGATCACTGCTTTGATGGACGAATCGTTCTGAACCTTCTTGAGCAGCTTGTTGAAGTGTTCGCTTTCAATGCCATTGTCGCTGGTGGATTCAGGGTCGCCCCGGGTGATCTCTCCTTCACCCGTGATGAACGCAACGCGCTGCTTGCCACCCAACCCGACACTGGATTCGGGCACCTTATGATATTCGTGAGCTGCGACTAATTTGATGTCACCGTTTTTCAGCAAATTTTTCAGATCGCCATACATCTCGTCTTCGAACTTCACATCGTCCACCAGGCCGTTCGCCAAGGCCTGCGAGGAAAGGAATGGCCCATCGTCGATGATGGTCTTCACTTGCTCGGCTGTTTTCTTGCGGCCGGTGGCGATGGTTTGCAACAGATTGCCGTAGAGATCGTCAAGCACACCGGTATAGACTTCGCGCGTTTCCGGACTCATGGAAGAGCGCGTGAACATGTCACCGAAATCTTTGTATTTGCCCGCGTGCTCCACTTCCACTTGAACGCCTAGCTTATCCAGGGTGCGGCGGAAGTACATCAACTCAAACCGGAGACCTTTCAGGTTCAGCAGGTCTTCGGGCGAAAGATAGATGCGCGTGGCCGCGGTGGCAAGATAGTAATCCTTGGTGCCGGGGCTTTTCAGATACGCGTAGACCGGCTTTCCGGACTTGCGAAACTGCAGTAGATCGGCGTGCAATTCCTGAAGCTTGCCCCACGCAATAGAGGGGTTCGACGGCTCCAGCACAATGGCTTTGATTCGATTGTCGGCCGCGGCTATCCGCAACGTGGACCAAACATTTTCCACGGTCAGGGGCGCTCGAGAGCCGAACAACGGGATGTTGTAATCGACGGGAGGGCGCTCTGGAATTTCACCATCCAAGCGGAGGACGAGCGTCGATCCGTCCGCAACCGCCACCGGTTTTTCGCGGCTTCGTCCGAACGAATAGGCGATGGCAAATAGCCCGATCACGACAAATACCACGGTCAAAATCACACCCGAAATAAGGCCTACCAGGAACTTGAGCACGTCCGAAAATAACACGACAATTGTTATACTTGTCTGTCTCGCACCAAGCGGGGCGGGCAATGGCACAGACCCCACTCATATCCAGGAAGCAGATCAAGCTGGCGATCGTCTGCCCCATGGCGAACGAATCGGCTTCCGCGATTGAGTTCGTGCGGCAGGTTTTAGCGGAATGCGATGGGTTTGCGCGCGTCAATTTTTTCGTTGTGCTGGACAACGTGAGCAAAGACAATACGCTGGATCTGCTGCGCTCCTACGCGTTGGTGGATACAAGGCTGATTCCGGTGTGGGCTCCGGAAAACAGATGTATTGTGGACGCTTATCTTCGCGGATACCGCCAGGCGATCGATTCAGGCTCTGACTGGGTTCTCGAAATCGATGCCGGATTCAGTCATCGCCCCGCGGATATTCCTCGCTTTTTCGCAAAAATGGAAGAAGGCTACGATTGTGTTTTCGCAACGCGTTTCGCCGGTGGCGGACGGATTGAAGGAAGCTCGGCCAAGCGCGCGGTTCTGAGCCGCGGCGGTACGGTACTCACCAACCTGCTGCTGGGCACGCGCTTGAGCGATATGACAAGCGGCTTCCAACTGTTCCGCACGGAGATTCTGGCCAGGGTTCTGGCGAAAGGAATTCTATCGCGCGGCCCGTTTTTTCAGACGGAGATGAAGGCTTATTGCCTGAATCTTAAAGTGGCCGAAGTCCCGATTGTGTACTCCATGGCAAGCCACAACGTGGGGGCAGGCTCGGTTAGGGAGTCTTTCGAACAACTGGGGCGCTTGTTTGCCTTGAAACGTTCACGGTCCTTATCCATATAATTGATTGGGAGCATTCCTTCCTGAGAGGATAAGTCGTGAAAAAGGTTCTGGTAGTGGATGATGACCCGGAACTGCTGCAATATACAACGAACACGCTGACACGTGGAGGCATCCCGGCCGTGGGAGCGAACTCTGGAGCCGAAGCGCTGGCAATTTATCAACAGCGCAAACGCGACATTCGGCTGCTGTTGACCGATATTGTGATGCCTCAGACCACGGGCATGGAGTTGGCCATGGCGATAGAGAAGCTGGATGCCAAGCTTCCGGTTGTTTTCATGACGGGTTATAAGACGGATCACCTGGAACAATTCGGCCATGCTTTGGAAGGTCATGCGGTTTTAGGAAAGCCCTTCACGCCGGCGGAGTTGTTGTCGATTGTGAAAGACGCGCTGGTCAAAATAGAGAAAGCCAAGCACGCACCGGGTTAGGGAAAGGCAGGCCAATTTGGCATTCGGCGGCCGATCGAGTAAATTGAGAGTACGCGGTGAGGTGCGAGAGTGGTTGAATCGTGCGGTCTCGAAAACCGTTGAACCCTCACGGGTTCCGTGGGTTCGAATCCCACCCTCACCGCCAGAATAGAATTGTCCGCAGTAAGGCCGAAAACATTAGATAATGGCCGGACAATCCGAACCATCTGAAATGGCCGCCAAACAGGCATCGGCATAACCAGAAGACGCTGCCGCTGCAGATTCGCGCGATGCGGGAGTATGCGGCAAAGCGCGGCTGGGAGATCGCGGTTCAGATCGAAGAGGTCGGTTCCGGCGCCGTGGAGCGCGAGCTTCGGGAGAAGTTGATGGTATCGGCACGACGGCGCAAATCGATGTGGTGCTGGTGTGGCGGCTGGATCGTTGGGGCCGGTCGCTCGCCGATCTGGTGGTCACGCTCAAAGAGCTGGCCGAACTCGGTGTAGGTTTCGTGCCGCTGACGGTGTTCGCGGATACCGCGGCGGCGTTTGCATCTGAGCTGCAAGCACGCCTCGCACCTAAAAGTATCCGGACCGGTACCTCCTCCGCGTGGGGTGGCCAGACTCTTACTTCTCCTGCACAGAGCGATACGCCAGCTTCTTTTGCGTATTCCGGGGCAAGGTGAACGCGATTCCGGGCTCAAGGTGAACGGGTTTCCGGGATGATGCCGAACGCGATTCCGGGATGAAGGTGAACACGGATTCCGGGCTGAAGCCGAACACTTTTTTGGGCGGCCCCGGAATGGCGTTCACCTTCATCCCGGAATCAGATTTGGGGCGAACGAACGCTGGACAACAGTACCGGCAGGTGATCCTTCCGATAAGGGAGATCATTTGCCGGCCAGGAGATTGTCCATGCGTAAGATCAAGGAAGTTTTACGACTGAAGTATGAGTTGGACCTGGGGCAACGGCAGATCGCCCGAAGCTGTTCGATTGGGCTGGGAACCGTGCATGACTATCTGGCCCGCTCCGAACGGGCCGGACTGAAGTGGCCCTTGCCCGACGACTGGGGCGAGGAGCAACTGAACGGCGCACTGTTCGGCGACGAACCGGTCTGCTCACGCGAGCCGCAACTGACACAGCCGGACTTCGCGCTCGTTCACGAGCAGCGGCAGAAGAGCAAACACGTTACCCTGCAACTGCTCTGGGAAGAGTATCGGGCGGCGAACCCGGAAGGATACCGGTACAGCCGTTTCTGCGAACTCTATCAGCGCTGGCGTGGCAGGCAGGACGTGGTTCTGCGTCAGCAGTACAAAGCGGGCGAGAAGCTGTTTGTGGACTGGGCCGGACCCACGATTCCGATTCACAGCCGCAACGGTGACCAGGTCAAGCAAGCGCACCTCTTCGTGGCCGTGCTGGGCGCAAGTTCGTACACCTACGCCGAAGCCACGTCCGATGAGCAGATGATCAACTGGCTTACCGCCCACATGCGCGCGTTCGAGTTCTTCGGCGGCTTGCCGAAACTCATTGTGCCCGATAACGCCAGAACAGGCGTTACACGCGCGTGCCGTTACGATCCGGACTTGAATCCGACGTACCACCAGATGGCGATGCACTATGGCGTGGGTGTGGTGCCCGCGCGGCCCTATAAACCACGCGACAAAGCGAAAGTGGAAAGCGGCGTCCTGGTTGTGGAACGTTGGATCGTGGCGGCTTTGCGCAACCGCCGTTTCTTCGGAATCGAAGAACTGAATCAGGCGATCCGGGAGCTGCTCCTCAAGCTCAACGACCGGCCCTTTCGTAAGCGCGAGGGAAGCAGGGCGAGTCTGTTTCGGGCCATCGATAAACCCGCGCTCGCGCCTTTGCCCGCGGATCGCTTTGACCTGAGCGAATGGGCCAAGGCGAAGGTCAACATCGATTACCACGTGGTGTTCGATGGCAGTTACTACAGCGTGCCGTATAACTTGGTTCAGCAACTGGTTGAGATTCGCTCGATGCCGACAACGGTTGAGATCTTCCACCACGGAAAACGAATCGCTTCGCACCTGCGTAGCTGGAGTAAAGGCGAAGCCGTTACGAATGCCGAGCACCGGCCCAGAAGCCATCGCGAGCACCTGGAATGGACACCTTCGCGCATGATGAACTGGGCGCGGACCATTGGACCGCACACGGCGCGATTGTTCGAACACATTCTCGAAGACAAGCCGCATCCGGAGATGGGATATCGCGGCTGCCTCGGCATCATCCGGCTGGCGAAGAAGTATTCGAACGAGCGGACCGAAGCGGCGGCGGAACGCGCGTTGCTCACAGGGGCATGCCGGTATAAAAGTATCGAATCGATCCTGAGGAACTCACTGGATCTGCTTCCGTTGGAACTGCCGCCTGGCCTTGCTCCATCACGTAACTCGGCACCGTCCGGTCATGACAACATCCGCGGAGCCGAGTACTTCGAAGGAGCCCAGCCATGCTGAACGAACCGATGATGGAGAAGTTATTCGCCATGCGCTTGACGGGCATGTCTGAAGCACTCAAAGCGCAGGAGCAGGACCCGGCGGCGGCCGAGTTGAGTTTCCATGAACGCCTGGCCATGCTGGTGGACCAGCAATGGAGTTGGCGCGAGAACCAGGCGTTAGGCCGGCGTCTGAAGACGGCGAAACTGCGCGGCAATGCCTGCATGGAAGAGATCGATTACCGCGTGTCGCGTGGTCTGGATAAAAGCGTAATCCGCGCGCTCACGCAGGAATCGGCGTGGGTCGCAAAGCACGAAAACATTTTCGTGTTGGGGCCGACCGGCGTGGGCAAGAGTTTTCTGGCATCCGCGCTGGCTCAGAAAGCGTGTCGCGATGGCTATTCGGTGTTTTACGCCAGAGCACAATCGCTGTTCCGCGATCTGGGCTTGGCGCGGGCGGACGGCAGCCTGCGGCATCTGTTGGCCAAGCTCGAACGAACCGATGTGATGGTGATCGACGATTGGGCGATGGCGCCGCTGGCGGAAGCTGAACGCCGCGACTTCTGGGAGATCTGCGAAGAGCGGTATCAGACCCGCTCCACGATCCTGACTTCTCAACTGCCGATCAGCCGGTGGCACGAGCAGATCGGCGATCCCACATTGGCCGACGGCATTCTCGACCGGCTGGTTCACAACGCGCACCGGATCGAGATGAAAGGAGATTCCATGCGAAAGCGGCCGAAGGCGTAGCGCACAAAGCACGCTACTGGGCTCTGCCGTGCTGGCGGGGAAAGGGGACTGCGCCCCTTTCCCCACACCCCTTTTCCGCATTTCCGCCCTGCCTCCGCTTCGCTCCGGAACCCCTTTTCCTCTTGACGAAGCCGAACACTTCGCGCACAATCGGAAAGCCAGCGTCGCTTCGCTCCGGTCAGCGTTCGACATCATCCCGGAATCGTGTTCAGCTTTGTCCCGGAATGGCGTTCAGTTTCCCCGGAATTCGCAATGCTTTCGAAGCCCTTACCCAAACGCTAGGCCTCGATGGGTCAAAGAACGGAAGATCACCGTTGCAACCCGCGAGCTGTACCTCGCCGTTGCACCATCGTTGTTGCGGGATTTGGCAACAATCTTGATCGACTGTGGTTTCCGGCCCGAGGAAGCATACGGATTGAAGTGGTCGTATATCCGAAACGGGAACACCCAAAATTACGAAGGCAAGACGGCGCGTGCCAGGCGTTCCGTACTAGCGACGGCCCGTAGTATGAATATTCTCGAATGGCAATTCCCAACGGCTTCAGGAGAATGGATCTTCCCTGCGGAAACCAAGTCTACACATGCTGAGCAAAGCAGTATCAAGAAACAGCACGTAGCTGCTCTCAGACTCTCCAAGGTGGAGCCGTTCGTGATTTATTCGCTACGGCACACCTGCCTTACACGCTGGGCTGAATCGGGGATGAATCCGTATGAACTAATGCGCCGCGCCGGCCACGCCGACTTGGAAACGACTATGCGTTATGTCCACATGGCAGGCCCAAGAACGGACGAGGTTCAGACTCCCCACAATTTCCCCCACAGGGCTGATTTCACTATTCTCCGGGGCGGCAAGAGAATCGGCTAAGTGATTGACTATAAATTATTTAGATGGTGCGCCCGGAGGGACTCGAACCCCCGGCCTACTGATTCGAAGTCAGGCGCTCTATCCAGCTGAGCTACGGGCGCACTCTTACCCTATTATGACAGCAGTGCAAGACGAGACTGAAATCAAACTCAAAATTGGCGATCTGGCCGAAGCGCGCCATCTCATCGAAGCTCAGGGCTTCCATATCGCCGTGCCGGAGGTCTTCGAGCGCAACATTGTGCTCGACGATAGCGCCGGAACTTTGCGTGCCGCCCGTACCCTGCTTCGCCTTCGTTGCGCGGGCCACATCGCCACCATCACCTTTAAAGGCGTTGCCAACGTGGGCAAACACAAGGCTCGGGAGGAGCGGGAAACTACGGTCGGCAGCTTCGATGAGATGCTCATCGTTCTGGCTCGCCTCGGCTACCGCGAAACTTTCGTCTATGAGAAATATCGAACCGAATTTCGCGGCGACACTGGCGGCGTCATCACACTCGACGAAACTCCGGTTGGCAATTATATGGAGATTGAAGGCCAAGCGGAGTGGATCGACGCCACCGCTCACCGGCTTGGCTTCACGGAAGCGGATTACATCACCAGCAGTTACGGCGCGATTTACTTGGAGTGGTGCCAACAGCGCGGCGCCGCGACCGCTAACATGATTTTTACCGGCTCGCGATCTGTACCAGCTCCGATTCTTTCCCCGCCGTAGCGGCAGGCGGAGGCCCGGCAATGGTCTGCGGAGCACGCCAGAAATCCATGTACGACGTGTAATGTACACATGCCACTGTACATCTTGGTGCACAACCCTTCTCTGTAATAAATTCGCGCCGAATGTCTTCCACGGTGTATTTTTCCAGCGGGATCGCGGGGTAGCCGCGCTGCTGCGAACAATAATGCACCAGGCCGTCTTCGCACACATACAAGTAGCGCGCGCCTGCCCGGCACTTCCACTTATTCTCCCTTCCGTACGCGATGTTGTCCTGGAAGAAATTCAGCGCGGCATAGCTCTTCTTGCCCATCTGCTTCATCTTCAGAAACACGTCCTGCTCAGCCTTGGTGAGCGGCTGCAGTTGACCGTCATTGTCATGAATAATGCCGATGGTAGAGGTGAAGCCAAGCTCAACGGCGCGCTTTCCCACAGCCAGAGCGTCCTCCGGATTGCGGATGCCGCCGCCCACAACGGAATTGATGTTCACATGAAAATCGGCATGTTCGGCCAACAGTTTCAACCGGGCATCGAGCGTCTTCAGGCTCTTTTTCGAAACCGCGTCAGGCATCACGTTATCGATGCTAATCTGCATGTGTTCCAGGCCGGCCGCGTTCAATTTGCGGATCCTGTCGGCACTCAGCAGAAAGCCGTTCGTGATCATGCCGGAAATCATGCCGTGATGGCGCACCCGCGCAATCAGAACATCCAGTTCCTTATGCAGCAGCGGTTCGCCCCCGCTCATGCTCACAATGCTGGTGCCCAATGCGGCCAGCTTGTCGATTCGCCGCAGCATCGCTTCCGTCGGAACCTGGTCTGAAAAATCGTCGTATTCGTTGCAGTATTCGCAGGCCAGATTGCATCTTCGGGTAGGGATAATATGCGCCAGAACGGGATGATCGGTCGACAAAACTCCATCCACCAACATCTTCCATTCGCGCAGACGACGGCGTGAGCCGGCCACACCTCTCCGAAAACGAGTCTTCAAATCCGCCATATTTCGAGAACTTCCAATTATACCTTTCAGCGGATGCCAAAATGGTGATTAGCGATGCGTATCCTTCTTCTTTCTATTGCTTTGGCGCTCCCCGTTGTAGCCGCCGACACCATCGCGGTTTTGCCCCTCTTCAATCGTTCCAAGGCGCCCGGCTCCAATGCAGCCACTCTGGATTGGATCGGTGAGAGCGCCGCCGAGACCGTTCGCGAGTCTTTGAACTCCGAAGGCATGTTGACGCTGGCCCGCGAGGATCGCGTTGAGGTTTTCCAGCGCCTCTCCATTCGCGCCAATGCTCTATTGACCAAAGCGTCTGTGATCAAAGTCGGCGAAGCGCTCGATGCCGGGCAGGTGATCTTTGGCGAGTATGAAGTGACGCAGGGCACGGGCAATGAACGAAAAATCCGCCTCACCGCGCGCATGTTAGATCTGAAAAAGTTGCGCGAAGGCGTCGAGTTCGAACAGACCGGGCCGCTGGAAGATCTGAGCATGCTGGAAACCAGGCTGGCGTGGAATTTCGTGCACTTGTTGGGCTCACGAACCACCGTCACCGAAGCTGAGTTTCTTCGCGCGCGCCCCCCCGTCCGCATCGATGCGGTGGAGCTATACGTACGCGGTTTGCTGGCCGGTTCGGCCGACCGGAAACAGAAGTTGTTCACCCAAGCAGCCACGCTCGATGACCGCTTCTCACAGCCCGCCTTCCAATTGGGCCGCGTGTATTTTCAGCGCAAGGATTGGAAGACTTCCGTGCATTGGTTGGAGCGGGTGACACGCGCGGATTCCCATTACTTCGAAGGGCTTTTTCTGCTGGGTTTGTGCAAATATTATCAGGCGGATTTCTTCGAGGCCATCAAACAATTTCAGGCCGTCGCCGTCGAACTGCCACTCAATGAGGTCTATAACAATCTGGGCGCAGCGCAATCCCGCAGAGGGCTCGCAGGCGCCGAAGAGAATTTGAAGAAGGCCCTCGAAGGCGATGAAGCCGACCCCGATTATTGGTTCAACACGGGCTACATCGAATGGAAAACAGCGAATTACTTTGCCGCCGCCGATCGCTTCCGCGCCGTGCTGGACAGGAGCCCGGGCGATACCGAAGCCACACAATTTCTGGCGCGATGCGTGAAGAAAGAAGGTCAGAAACCGGGCGACCGCACCGAGGGGCGCGAACGACTGAAGACCACGTTTGAAGAAACAGCTTTCCGGCAGTTGCAGGCGGAAATGAAACCGAAAAAGTAAGCGGCGCTACTTCTTCGAGCGAGTAATCTTCACCTTGCCGTTAATAGTTTCGGTATCGAGCGCGGTCTTCATGTCGCCCTCCATACGGTCGCCATCCACCGTCAACGCAAACTTCACCGGGCTCGCCGTCTCGCCGCTCAGCGCCTCGAACCAGAGTTTGTTTCCCTCCTGGTGTGCGTTGCGAATTGGCGTGACCTCCACATCTTCAGGCCGGCCAATCTTGCCCGAAATCGCATTCGAGTGCTGATCCAGTTCAAGCCGAACGGGTGTCGTGATAGTGGTGCCGCTGCCCTGGTCCAGAATATCGATGGTGCCCGTCCACAAGCCCGATATATCCGCCTCGGCTGCGATCAACGCCGAACAGGAAATGAGAAGTCCGCAAATCATCCATGTACGCGTCACGTTGAGCTCCTCTAAACGCATTCAGTATAATACTGAGTCTCTCGTTATGATTCGCTCAATTGTCTTATTCGCGTTTGCCGGAATTTTAGGAGCCCAGACGCCACCTGCCCCCAGGCCGGCGGCAAAGTCCGCGCCGAAGGGCTTGGCCAAAAAAGCGCCCGTCGCGCGCAAGGCTGCCGTGCCCGCTGAGCCGGCCGTGCCGCTGCCTTCGGAGCCTGGCCAGTATGCAATTTTCAATACGTCCATGGGGCGCATTTTGGTGAAGCTTTTCGAAAAGGAAGCTCCCGTCACCGTAGCCAACTTCGCCGGATTAGCTCGCGGCACGAAATCGTTCACCGATGAAAAGACCCGCCTGGCCGTGAAGCGGCCTTTCTATAACGGGCTCACCTTCCATCGCGTGATTCCCGGCTTTATGATCCAAGGCGGCGATCCACTGGGCAACGGTACCGGCGGCGGTGGCGTGGGCACCATTCCCGATGAGTTTGTCGATACGTTGAAATTCGATCAGCCCGGCCGGCTTGCCATGGCCAACGTGGGCCGCCCGCATACGGGAAGCTGCCAGTTCTTCATTACCGATGGCACGCCCGAATATCTGAACGGGAAGCACACCATCTTCGGCCAGGTGGTGGAAGGCCAGGATGTGGTGAAGGCCATTTCCATGGTGGCGAAAAATGCCGAAGACAAGCCCGATACGCCCGTGGTGATCAAGAGCCTTCTCATCCGTCGCGTTGCAGAGCCGAAGCCGGCCGGCGCTGCTCCGGTGAAGGCCGCCGCACCTGCAAAGAAAGCCGCGTAACCGATACACTCTTTGGTCATGCCCTTCCGAACCGGCGCGATTACCGACGAATTCTCTCCCGATCTCAACAAGTCCCTCAGCAGCATGCGTGAGCTTGGCATGGAAGCCGCCGAATTGCGCATGGTGTTCGGCAAGAACATCATTGACCTTACCGATGAAGAGCTTGAACGCGCGAAGGCGATGGTTGCCCAATACGGCCTGAAGACCATCGCGATCGCCTCACCGTTGCTGAAGTGCACCCTTCCGGACGCGCCCCCTGTGGATGAGCGCTTCCAGCAGGATATGTTCGCCGCCAGGCATTCTTTCGAAGATCAGCCGCGCCTCACGGAACGTGCCTTCGCCATTGCCGGTATGCTGGGCGCGAAGATCATCCGCGTGTTTTCTTACTGGCGCGTGATTGAGCCCGAACGCGTTTTCGACAGAGTCATCGAGGCCCTGGAAGCTCTGGGCGAAAAGGCCGGCCAGCGCGGGCTCACCATTGGCCTTGAAAATGAGCACGCCTGCAACATCGCCACTGCCGCCGAATCCGCCCGCGCGTTATCCGCCATCGAGTCGCCGCACGTGCGCTTAGTGTGGGACCCCGCCAATGCCTATGTATCCGGCGAAAATCCGTTCCCCGAAGGCTACGCCAAATTGCCCATAGCGCGCATCGCGCATGTCCACGCGAAAGATTGCACCATGGAAGGCCACAAGCCAATCTGGGGTCCGCTAGGCGAGTGCGATGTGGATTGGCGCGGGCAGCTTGCCGCGCTCGACCGTGACGGCTACACCGGCTATATCAATCTCGAAACGCATTGGCCCGGCCCCGACGGCGATAAGTATCAGGCAAGTATGATCTGTGGTCGCAACCTGGTCGAACTGGCCCGCTAAACCGGCCTGGCAAGTTCTCTGCATCGGCCAGCCGAACCCGATTGGCCGCACAATCATCAGAGAACGTATGGACACAACCAGTACCAAGCCCGCCGGCGTGGCGCGCCTGAAAACAATGCTTCCCGAAGTGTGGGAGCTGATGGCGCCTCGCCGCGGCATCCTGGCCTTGGGCTTTGTATTGATGGTCATCAACCGGCTCTCTGGCCTGGTACTGCCGGCGTCCACTAAATATTTAGTTGACGATGTCGTCGGCAAAAAGCAGCTCCACCTTCTGGTGCCGCTGATTCTTGCCGTGCTCGGCGCCACCGTGATCCAGGGCATAACATCGTATTCGCTCACGCAGTTGCTCTCCGTCGCCGCGCAAAAACTTATCGCCGAATTGCGCCAGAAAGTTCAGGCCCACATCGGCCGCCTTCCCGTGTCATACTTCGATGCCAACCGCTCCGGCACCCTGGTATCGCGCATCATGAGCGACGTGGAAGGCATCCGCAACCTCATCGGCACAGGCTTGGTGGAGTTCGTCGGCGGCCTGCTCACCGCCGTCATTTCCTTCGGCGTTCTGATGACCATCAGCGCGCGCATCACCGCTCTGGCCTTGGTGCTGGTTTTGAGCTTCGGCTATTTTCTCCAACGCGCTCTGCGCAAAATTCGTCCCATCTTCAAAGAGCGCGGCAAGATCACCGCTGAAGTCACCGGCCGTTTGACCGAATTCCTCGGCGGCATACGCGTGGTGAAGGGTTACCACGCCGAAGAGCGCGAAGAATCCGTCTTTGCGAAAGGCATCGGCCGCCTGCTCGAAAACGTGCTCACCACGCTCGGCTCCATCTCTTTCATGACGCTTTCCGCCACGCTGCTGCTGGGCATCGTCAGTTCGCTCGTCATGTACTTGGGCGGCCGCCAGATACTCGCCGGCACGCTCAGCTTGGGCGATTTTTTCAAGTACACAGCCTTTCTCGCGCTCCTGGTCGCGCCCGTGTTTCAGATCGTCGCTATCGGCACGCAGTTGAGCGAAGCGCTCGCCGGCTTGGAGCGCACGCGCGAAGTGCTGAGTGAGCAGCAGGAAGATAAAGACCCGCGCCGCATCATCATGATCCCCCAACTGCAAGGCCGCGTGCGCTTTGAAAACGTGAACTTCTCTTACGAGCCAGGGAAGCCCGTGCTTCGCGACCTCTCTTTCGAATCCGCGCCCGGCACGGTCACCGCTTTGGTGGGCTCTTCGGGCTCGGGAAAATCCACCATCATCAGTCTGATTACCGCCTTCAACACGCCGGACGAAGGCACTGTCTGGATCGACGAGACGGATCTTTCACGCGCCAATTTGGCTTCGTTTCGCAGCCAGTTGGGAGTGGTGCTGCAGGAATCGTTTCTGTTCGACGGCACCATCCGCGATAACGTGGCGTTCTCCAGGCCCCTCGCCACCGAAGAGCAAATTCGCGAGGCCTGCCGCATCGCCAACGTCGATGAGTTCGTCAGCCGCTTTGCCGAAGGCTACGACACCATCGTCGGTGAACGCGGCGTGAAGCTCTCTGGCGGGCAGCGCCAGCGCGTCTCCATCGCCCGCGCAATTCTGGCTGACCCGCGCATCCTTATCCTCGACGAAGCTACCTCAAGCCTCGATTCCGAATCCGAAGCGCTGATCCAGGAAGGGCTCTCTTTCCTGATGCAGGGGCGCACCACGTTCGTCATCGCGCACCGCCTCAGCACCATCCGTCGTGCCGATCGAATATTGGTTGTGGAAGGGGGCCGCATTGCCGAACGCGGCACGCATGCCGAACTTTATCAAGCGGAAGGCCGCTACTTCGATCTGTACACTCGCCAGCATGGCCTGGAACGCAATCTATTCCTTGCGCCCGGCGAAGGCGCTTGACTTCGGCGCTCATTATGTATGCATATACATATATGAGAACTTTTGGATTGCTCCCGCTCCTGGCCGCCGCGTACTCAGCTTCGGCTTCCGCGCAAACTCCGCCATCGACACTCACCTCCGGGCCTACCACGCGCGTTCTCGCCATCGGCCATATCACCACCACGCGCGAAAAAATCATGCCTGTTATGCAGCGCGAAGTAAGAGACACCGTGCGCCTGTACTTATCGGGCAAGCTGGACCAGTGGTTCGTGCGGCGCGATCAGAACGGCGTCGTGTTTCTTCTGAACGTCGCAACCGTTGCCGAAGCGAAAGCGCTGCTGGACAAACTGCCTCTCGGCGAAGAGAAAATGATGGAGTTCGATCTGATCCCGCTCGGCCCGCTCACCCCGTTGGGGCTTCTGCTGCAGGAGGGTGCGCCCGCCGCGAAATGAGGTGCTTGTGCGCCGGGACGCGCCGCGCCGCGCGTCTGATCACTCAGCTCTACGAAGCCGAGCTGCGCAAGGTAGAGCTGACCGCCGCTCAGTTCGAACTGCTCGGCACCTTGCGCGCGCGCCCCGGTGTGCCGCAATCGGTGCTGGCGGAGACAGCGGGCCTGAACCAGACAACTCTCTCGCGCAACCTCGCCATCCTTCTTGAAAAGAAATGGATCGAGAGCGATGGTTCACCAACCGATAAGCGCAAGACGCTTTACAAGCTCTCGCGCGAAGGCCTTGCCGTTTGGAATCGGGCTCTGCCGCATTGGCGTCACGCGCAGGACCGATTGCGCAAGTCTCTCGGCGCGGATTGGGAAGCCGTACAAGCCGCAGTGGAAAGGCTTGCCGCCGCTTCCGCCTAGCTATCTAAGCGCATCAAAATCGGCCCCAACAGGAACGCCGCGAAACAGCCTGTCAGATAGATCGCCGCCGAACACCAGAGCACAATCCTGCTGAAGCGGCTTGCCACTTCGCATGCCGAAGCGTCGCCGGGGTCACAAGAAGCATTCTTCGCGCGAAGCCTTGGCGCCAGCCCGTAAACATATACGAAGTTGCTGGCGATCAAGACTCCCGACGTCAGAAACACCCATGGCTTATGGCGGGAAAGACCCACCAGCCAGGGCGCCTGCGAAAGCGTCGAAGCCACGGTAGCGCCCAATCCGAACAGCACCATCAGCGAGGGCAGCGCGCAGCACAACAGCGTGCCCAGCGAAGTGAATAGCGAAACGTAACTCAGCATGCCCGCGCGCGGCTGCTCTGCGGTACGCGCGATCATGGCATCACCTTGCGGACTAATAACGGAACCGCAGTCTTCAAATTCTTGCCGGGCTCCATCGTTCCCTGCACTTGAACCGTCTGGCCGGTTCGAGTCTTAGCATCGGCAAATGCGTTCGCAAACTTCGGGTCCGCACTCAGCACCAGCACATCGCTCGTGCCTGTCACCTTCAGGCGCACTGTTCCGGCCGCATTCTCCACCTCGCCCTTTACCAGCACCACAGTAGTCTTCGGCGTGTAGCCCTTCTCATGCAGCAGGTTCCACAACTGCGGAATGGAGACGCGGTTCCCCGGCTTCAACTTCACTGTCGCCAGGCCCTTGTTTAAGCTCACATCCACCGTGTCCACACCTTCGGTCTTCTTCAATGCCACGTTCACGACGTGAGCGCAGGTCATTCAATCCATGCCGAAGATGGAGAGCTCCACCTGCAACAGTTCAGCGCGGCCCGGCAGCGCCATCGCAAGGGCGGCGCAGGTCAGAAGCAACAATCGTTTTCTCATATCGAATCCTTTAGAAGAAATAGGCAAAGTTTAAAGCGAACCGGTAGCGCTCTTTCGGAAACAGCGGCCCCGCATCGCGATACACCGGAAACTGCATACCGGCTTCAATGCCGATAGCCCTGTAGACACCCAACACACTTGGCCCCACGAACACCTGTCGCGCGCCGGTCCCGGCCACTTCCCGTTTCAGCCGCTGAATGGCGCCGCTTCTCTCACCGGTCAGCTCGCCGAAGAGGCGCCAATCCCAACGCGGGTAATCCGTACGCCACGAAAGGGGACGAAACCCATACACCGCCGTAAGCGAAAGCAGGTCAGGGCGGCGGTCCCCCTTCCGCTCCGCGTACCGCTGGTAACTGGAACCCGCCCACACATATTGGCTGCGCGATGCCACACCCGACACTGCGCCCACCAGATATCCAGGGCCGCTCTCCAGGCCTTTGTAAAGCCCCGTCTCGCTCTGCGGACCCGGCAACAAAACGCCTGCAACAGCCGTGCTCTCAATGCGCTTGCCGGCCAAATCTTTCCGCTGGAAACGCCACCACGCAAGCCCGCTGAAGTCTCCACTGATGGGCGTGTTGGTAGTTACTGAAGATCGCGGATAAGGGTCGGCCCGAATCACCACCGGCCCGGAAACAGCCAGCTTGATATTTTGAGTGAGGCCGTAAGACAACTCTGCCTCTAACGTGGACGCGGACGTACCGCGCCCGTTCAAACCAAGATCGAAACTCCACCCGCCTTTCGGATTTGTCGGTGTAGCCAGCCCGAAAACAGGCCCATGATCGGCAGCTTGTAAATTGAACATCGCCAGGCATGCCATAGCAATGCCCGCGCCTAGATGAAACATCTATTTTCTCCTCTCCTTCGCAAACGAAACAACGCGACGAAAAGGAAAAGCTAGATCAGAAAAGTAGAGTGAAGAACCTGTAAGTCAGGCCCAGGTGGCCAGGCCGCACCGCCTGCTTGGGGAGGCGCGCCGATACTGCTCGTCAGCGCAACTTCAACGGGAACCTTCGCTACAGAAGGCAACTCAACATGCGTATCGAACGCCTTCTGATCGTCAAAAGCAATGCGCTTACACTCAGGCCCGTTAGCCTGCTTCGAAGGCGTCTTCGTCTTGCAATGCCCATCGGCCGCACAACAATTCTTGGCGGAGGGCAGCATGAAAAATTGTTCGCAGGACAAGCAGCCACCCGCCACCAGTACCGTCACCAGCAGCAGGGATAGCAACGAACTTGTGAATATCTTGCGCACGCTCTTCTCTTGCAGGATAGCGCTAAATGCCGTCCGTCTTCTTGCGTTCGTAAGGCGTGCGAATCAGCTTCGCCACTTCGTCCTGCGCGCTCTGCGTGTTGTCCCGCGTGCGCCGAGCCTGCTCATATTCGTTCACGGCACGCTCGCGCTGCCCTGTAATATCGAAGATCTTGCCCAGGCCCAGATGCGCCCAAACCTCCACCCACTTCGGGTCCAAATCTCCATTCAATGTTTCGCGAAATTCATTTGCCGCCGATTGGTAACTGTTCTGCAGGAAGAACACTTCGGCAATCCGGTAATGCGCCAGCGAACTGGTGCGCGCGGTCTCCAGCGCCTTTTGATATTCCTTCAGCGCTTCGGAAAATTCGCTGATCTCCGCGAACTGTTCCCCGCGCCGGATCGCCACCGCAACCCTTACCTGATTGCTAAATCGAAGCAGGCGGCCGTTCGGATCTATGGTGATCGTCTTCGGCTTACCGAACGTGTCCACCGAAAATTCAGACGACGTGCCCACCACTTCCACACGCTTCTCTTCGGGCGTGCCTTCGGTCTCGATTCGTATATCCACCGGCATGCGGAACGTGTCCAGGTCCTGCGAAACTTTGCCCTGCACGCGAAACCCTTTCGTCGTGCGGAACACCGTGTACTCCAGCTTAAATTCCGGCGCGCCGCTCGATTCGATCCACTCAATGAAGAACCACTTCAGGTCCTGCCCTGACGCCTGCTCCGCCACCTTGCGGAAGTCTTCCGTCATCGCACCCTTCCAGGCATTCTGTTGCGCAAACTGCTTCAGCGTCAGAAAAAACTTCTCGTCGCCGATCACGTAACGCAGCATGTTCAACACTTCCGCGCCCTTGCTTGCGCTCAGTGCCCAAAGCTCCGGCGAATAATCCTCCAGCCGCGCTTCCTGTATCACCGGAATATTGTCCACTGTCAGCGCTTCAATCGACGCCGCTTTCATCTGCGTATCGAGCGCGCCCGCCCCACTCAGATGTTCAGACCATAACGCTTCCGAATACGCAGCCAGCCCATTCTCAAGCCATAGATGGTTGCGGCTGCCCGCGGAAACTTGCGTGCCCCACCATTGCCGCGAAATCTGGTTCGGCAGCACGCGCGTATTCACATCGTGCCCAATCGCGCGCGGGCTCAAAAATATAATCCCCGGCGCGGCATAACCGCTCGGCGCGTTGGCTTCCGTTTCAAAAACCGTCAGGTTCGCATAAGGCGCAATACCGAATAATCCGGTAAAGTAATTCACCATCTTGGCCGTCTCTTCGCCGTACACGCGCGTCATGCCGGCTTCCGTGCCACGGAAAAACAGATACGTCGTCAAGCCATCGGCCGGCTGTTTCACAACGGCCGTGCGGCTAATTCCCAGGCTGCCGGGAAACGCTGCCTTCGCGAATTGAAAGTTGAAGGTGGTCTTTTCGCCCGCGGCTTTCGACGTGCCACTGCCGCTTGCCGCCACTTGAAAACCGGTGGGCACGGTAATGTTCAAATCCGCCGCGAACCGGTCCGTGGAATAGCCGCTCACGGGAAACCAGCGCCCCGGATACAGCAGGTAAGCGTAATCGTCATGAATGGCCGCGAACTTAATGCCGAAGACAGGCGAATCTTCCGCGCCCGTCAGGTGCCCGTCATACGCAATGTTGATAGTCACGGGCACGCCCTTCTCCAGCGGTTGCGGAAACGTCACGCGCACGGTGAAATCGGATTGGGTTCGATTTGCCGAAAGAGCCGCGCCCTTTTCATCGGTCACCTTCGAAACCGTCAGCGCATTGTTCAGCTCGAATATCGCGTTCGTGATACCTGCTTCCAGCGGAATAAACCGCACCGCCGCCCGCGCCGTGAGCGCCTGCGTCTTCGGACTGATTTCCGCGTCGATGGTATAGCGCTCCACATCGATCCGGCTCCGGCGATCCTGCGCGCCCAGCGCCCCGGCCAACAAAAACAAACCAACAAAATATTTAGACAACGCTTTCCTCCCAGACTCTTACCACTTCATCCGCCGCACGCGACATCGCACTTTCCCCGTGCTTGCCTTCCAGCCGAAGCCGTGCCGCCACCACCGCCAACTCTTCCTTCATGGCTTGCCGCGCCCGCTCTGACCGCAGCAGTTCACCGGCTTCCCGGCTCATCGCCTTCGCCGTCATCGCCCCTTGAATCAACTCCGCCACCACGCGCTTCCCCGCAATCAAGTTCACCATGGAAAAGTAAGGAACGGTTACCAGCATTTTCCCCATCAGCCAGCTCAACCGGTTCACCCGGTAAAACACCACCATCGGCGTCCCCAAAATCGCAGCTTCGGTCGTCACGGTACCGCTCGCCGCCAGGGCCAGATCGGCATGGGCCATGGCGTCCCAAGCTTCTCCATCTATCACTTGGATGGACGAGCCGCCAATGCGTTCCCGAAAAAATGCAACCCCCGTATTCTGCGACGCGGGAAGCACGAAATGCACCGGAAATTCCGCCGCCAACAGCTTCACCGCGCCCAGCAGCGGGGCCAGATGCCGCGCCGCTTCCCCCTTGCGGCTACCCGGCAAAAGCGCCACCAGCTTGCGGCCTTCCGGAATGCCGTGCTTGGCCAGAAACTGCTGTTTCGTAAGCACCGGCCGCGCCGCCTCCGCCGAAGGATGCCCGATATACGTAGCCCGCACCCCATTGTCCCGAAAGAATTTTTCCTCGAAGGGAAAGATGCAAAGCAGGCTCCTGACCAGCCGGCGTATCGTCTTCAAGCGCCCCTTACGCCACGCCCAAACCTGCGGCGCCACCAGATACACCACCGGCACACGCAAGCTGGCAAGCTTGGCCGCCACGCGCAAGTGAAAATCGGGCGAATCCGTAAGTACCGCCAGACTAGGCTTCCTCTGCCGCACGGCCGCCACCAGCCGCCGGAACTCGCCATAAATCCGAGGCAGGTGCCGGATCACTTCCACCAGCCCCACTACGGCCAGCTTCTCTGACGCCACCACGGTTTCCACGCCGGCCGCGCGCAAGCCAGGCCCGGTACAACCGAAAAACTGCGTCTCCGGCCAACGCAGGCGCAACTCTTCCACCAGAAGAGCGGCATAGCGATCGCCAGAAGCCTCACCGGCAGAGATCAACACGTTAAACGGGGCCAGGCGCATCCATCTGTTAAAATCGCATAGCTTGAATGTCCGCTGAGCCCACCCCGTCCGTTCCCCTCCTTCCAGAAGAACTCATCCGCGCCAAGGGCGACCAGTTTCGCCGCCTGAACGACAAGGTCAGCTACCTCTCCGTGCCGCCCATTGCCGATGAAGATCTTCGGCATTACCTGCAGGACCCTTACAACGCGCTGCCTCCATTGGTTGAGTGGGAGCTGCCCCCGCTAGCCATTGTGCTGGTGCCATTTCTGGAAAAGCGCGAAGGCGAAGAGCCGGTTCGTGTCACCTTCGACGCGCCCGCCGATAGCGCCTCCGTCCCCTCGTTCAAGCTTCAAATGAAAGACAAAGTGGCTTTGTTTTTCGCCACCAAGGAAGAAGAGGTGTCCGAATACCACTTCAGCTTCTATCATCGCATCGCCGAATTGATGGCAGAGCGCTGGACCAAAGATGCCTCAGCCAGCTTCCTGCGCCTGGTGAAGGAGGAACTGGCCGCCAAAGTAAACGGCGAAATCGACGAGCGAAGCTGGCAGATGAAGCAGGCTCTACCCGAACGCCAGGCAGCGAAAGATTCCAAAGCCCTTCGCGAATATTCGAAGCAGGCCTTTATCGATACCGCAACGCTTTACCTGCATGGCATCTGCTGCGATATCGACGTTGAAACCGGACCCCGGCAGATGCCTTCGCGCTATGTACGCAAGCGCCTGGAAGCCCTGCACCTGCTTTATCCCCCGCCCGTAGGCCTCGCCGTCTTTCCCGAAGAACTGGTTCGCAAACGGCCACCCGCTCGCGTGTTATAGCAGTCCACGCACCAGCCCGCCATCCACCGCCAGGCTTACGCCCGTGATGTACCCGGCCTGTTCCGAACACAGGAACGCTACGGTTGCGCCGAACTCTTGCGGCGTGCCGAACCGGCCTAATGGTATCTGGCTCAGCCATCGCTCCCGCACCTCCGGCCGGTCCCCCGCAAGCGATTGCAACCGCGCCGTAGCCGTAAACCCCGGGCAAACGTTATTCACCAGAACGTTGTAAGGGCCGCATTCATTGGCCAGCGTCTTGGTCAAGCCCGCCACCGCCGCGCGCACTGAATTCGAAAGCACCAGCCCTTCCATGGGTTGCTTCACGGCGGCCGACGTGATGGTCAGGAACCTTCCCCAAAGCCGCTCGCACATGCCGGGCAACACCTCACGGGCCAGCGTGACGGTGCTCATCAGGTTCGCCTCCACCGCTGCATGCCACTCTTCGGCGGTAGTCTCACGAAACGGTTTCGAAGGCGGCCCGCCTGCGTTCGCAACGCAAATGTCGATATGGCCGAACTGCGCATTTACGGTGCTCACGAAAGCGCGCAGATGTTCGCCGCTTCGCAAATCCACGGGTTGCGCGAAGACCTCTGCTCCGGTCTCCGCGCGAATCCGGTGAGCCGCCTGCGCCAGAGTCTCTTCATCGCGCGCGCAGATAGCCACCCGCGCCCCTTCCGCCGCCAGCGCCAGTGCCGCAGCCAAGCCCAGCCCCTTACTGGCGGCCGCCACCAGCGCCACCTTTCCCTTTAGACCCAAATCCATCGCGCTACTTTCTCAGATACGCGTCTTCGCCAGAAAGCCAGTCCGCGCGCGGAGGGCTGAACAAATCCAGATCCACCGTGTCTTCAAGCGCCACCGCCTGATGCGGCAAATTCGACGGAATGAGCAGCACCTCGCCCTTATGCACAATCGTGCGGCGCCCCTCAATCAGAAACTCCAGCGCGCCTTCCAGAATGTAAGTAATCTGCTCATTGTCGTGGCTATGTAACGGCACAATCGCTCCCTTCTTCAGGAAGACCTGCGCCGCCATGGCGCGCTCGCCCGTAATGATTTTTCTTGAGATGGTATCGCTCAACACTTCCAGCGGCACGCCGTCCCAGGTGTAATGCGTCTCTTCCCGCTCAGCCATCTCTGCACTATATCGCTGGTGGCTTGCGAATTGCTTATCACAACGCGTGCCAACAGCGGTTTGGAAGGGACAGCTTACTTTCGGGCTATTGACGTTTCCCGTGAAATTGCTTGCGGCCGCCCGGCGCGATCCCGTCTCTTTCCGCAATTTGCGGAAACGAAGCCAAATCGAAGAGCCGGAGCCTGAGCCCGAAACCGTTTCCGAGCCCGTTTACACCTCACAAGAACGCGTCACCCAGGCACCAGCTTCAGCGCTGGCCCCGGCCCACTTTCCCTCCCAGGAAGCGGCAGAAACTCCGGAAGTGGTGAAGGGTTATGAATTTGAAAAAGATCGCTTCGTAGCCATCGATCCCTCAGAAATTCGCAAGCTGGCCCGCAGCACCTCGCGCGATCTGGAAGTTACCGAGTTCGTGCATTGGGATGAGATCGACCCGGCCTACCTGGACGCGTCCTATTTTGTTGTCCCTGACCCCAGCGCCCAGAAGCCCTATTCGCTGCTCTATGCGGCCATGAAAAAGACCAGCTTCGCCGCGCTGGCGCAAATTGCGATGCACGGGCGTGAGCAGATCCTGGTGATCCGCTACGGCGCGAAAGGCCTGGTGGCTCACACCATGTTTTACTTCTCTGAAGTGCGGCGCGATCAGGAAGCGCCCGCGCAGACCGATGGCCTGACTGCCAAAGAGCTGCAGCTTGCCGCCACGCTGATTCAGCACATGGCCGGCCCATTCGAACCGGAACGCTTCGTCGATGCTTATAAGCAGCGCGTCCAGGCTCTGGTGGAAGCCAAAGTGGCCCGCGTACCCGCCGAAGCCGCGGTGGACGACGCCGTTCCCCTGTCACGCAAGCCGCCGGTCGATATCCTGGACGCGCTGAGACGAAGCCTGGAGAAAGCCTCCGAACGCAAAGCTCCCCAGACACAAACTGCTGCCCCAACTGCCCGATCCAAGCGAAGAAGCGCATAAGCCCAACATGGAACCTTTCGAACGCGGCAAACCCGTTTACGCTCTGCTCAACGTCCACGCCGGATGGGACGATGGCTCATCCTGCAAAGAGCATCTCACGCATGAGATGACCAACGCCGGCGTGAACCTGAGTATCGAGCATGCCCGCATGGGCTTCGATATCACCGCCGCCGTGAAGCGCGCTCGCGAACAAGGCGCCTCCGTCGTCATCGCTGGTGGCGGCGATGGCACACTGAATGGCGTAGCCGCCGGCCTTAGTGGCTCGAATGTCCCGATGGCGATTTTGCCCATCGGTACGCTCAACCATCTGGCTCGCGATCTTGGCGTCTCGCTCGACATCAACGAAGCCATCGGGCAGCTCAGAAGCGACCGCATCGCAAAGATGGATCTGGGCGATGTCAACGGCCGCGTCTTCCTGAACAATTCCGTCATCGGCCTCTACCCCACTTACTGGTTTGCGCGCGAAAGAATCGAACATCGCTGGAAGCTGCGCTGGCTCTCCATCGCCTCCGCCATCTTCTCCGTCTTCCGGCGCAACCCGTATCTGAATTTGCGCCTCACTGTGAATGGCCAGGAAATCCATCGCAAGACTCCTTACATTCTGGTTGCGAACAACGAACATCGCATGGAAGGGTATCGCTTAGGCTCACGCGAACATCTGGATCGCGGCCTGCTCTGGGTGTATGTGATGCGCAAGTTGAGCCGCTGGGGATTGCTCCGCCTGGCCGCTTCGCTGCTTTTCGGACGCTTCAAAAAGCATCAGGATTTCGAAACTTTCGCCGTCAGTTCCATGCGCGTAGAAACGCGCCGCAAGAAGCTCGGGGTCTCGCTCGATGGCGAAGTGAAGGTGTTGCGCACGCCTCTCGAATACCGCTCCTTGCCGGGCGCGCTCCATGTCATCGCTCCGCCGGCCGTGCTCGATAAAGCGCCGGAAGCATAGCGGCGATGCGGCGCATCGTCCACCTTTCCGATTTTCATTTCGGCTGGAGCGAATCGGCCCTCGCGCAAGTGCTCTGCTCCACCATTGCGAGTCTGAAGCCCAACCTTACCGTGCTCTCCGGGGATTTCGTTGAACACGCCACGCGCGCCGAGTTCACAGAAGCCGCCAAATTCGTGCGCCAGGTGCCTGACCCGAAGATCATGGTGCCCGGCAATCACGATCTGCCGTTCTATAACTATTACCGCCGCGTTACGCAGGGTCTTTCTCTCTATCGCGAATTCATCACCGATGACATGATGCCCTTTTTTCAGGATGAGGAGATCGCTGTGATGGGCGTCGATACCGCGCGCGTCTGGCCCATCCGCGGGGGCAGCATCAACTTGAAGCAGGTGGGCGAAGTGGAAAAGCGCCTCTGCCACCTACCCGCCGGAATCACGCGCGTGCTGGTCACACATCACCCGTTCGATCTTCCCGAAGAGTACTCTTCCCGCATGCTGGTCAAGCGCGGCGCCAAGGCTCTCACCCGCCTGGGCTGCTGCCTGGACGTGCTGCTCGCAGGCCACATGCACATCGGCGCCAGCGGCATTGTGGCCGATCGTTTCGAAACACCGAATGGCGCGCTCATCTTTGCGCAGGCGGGCACAGCCATTTCGAAGCGCTACAAGGGCGAGCGCAATTCCTTGAACGTGATTGAAATCGAACGTCCCCATATCCGCGTGCAAAAGTATTCCTGGGACAGTGGCGGCTCCGCCTTCGCCGCCGTGCCCAGTGAGTTGCGTGAGTACGCCGTGGACGCGGTAAAATCCATCGCAACCTAAAATTCCCGATGCGAATTTCCGCCTTCCCCAAGTGCTACCTCGGCTCGATACCGCAAACCATGTCCGTCTACGATTGGATCGAAGAGGCCAAACAACTGCCCGCCGAGGGTCTTGAAATGTATGAGGGCTTCTTCCCTTCGTTTGAGACCAGCGAAGTGGATCGCGTGGCCGATGCCATCCGCGAAGCCGGGTTCGAAATGCCCATGTTCTGCTGCTCGCCCGATTTCACGCATCCCTCGGCCGACGCTCGCGCGAAAGAAGTGGAGCGCGAAGCAGCCATGATCGCAGTCACGCGCAGGCTGGGCGGCGAGGGCACCGTCTGCCGAATTCTCACAGGGCAGCGCCGCGCCGATGTGGCCGATGAACAAGCCTTCGAGTGGATCTTCAGCGCCTTTCGCGAGTTGCTTCCGGTAGCGCTCGAACACGGCGTGAAGCTTGGCCTGGAAAATCACTTCAAAGATGGCAAGTGGCACGCTCCCGAATTCGCTCAGAAGGCGCCGCTGTTCCTGCGCGTGGTGAATGAGTTTCGCGGCCATCCCGCATTCGGCGTACAGTACGATCCTTCGAACGCCGTCGTCGCCGGTGACGACCCCATTGAACTGCTCAAAGCCGTTGCCCCCGAAGTATGCAGCATGCACGCCAGCGACAGGTGGCTGGCGCCCGATGGCACTTTGCAACACGGCGTGACAGGTAAGGGCTTGAACGATTACGACGCCATCTTCAGCACCCTGGCCGCGCACAAATATAGCGGCTGGGTCAGCATAGAAGACGGCATGAACGGCATGGATGAGATGCGCGAATCGCTGGAATTTCTTTGGCGCATGAAACAGAAATATTTCGCATGAGCGGCAGACGCATTCGTACAGCACTTGTAGGCTGCGGCAAAGTGGCAACGCTCCACGCGCAAGCTCTCGCCAGCTTGCCGCAGTCTGAGTTCGTCGCCGTCATCGATACCGATCCCGCGCGCGCCAGTGCTTTTCAAGAACGCTATGGCCCGGCTCCTTTCACTAACCTCGACGACGCCCTTCGCCAGACGCGCGCCGAAGCCGTATTCCTCTGCACGCCGCATCCATTGCACGCCGCGGCCGCTATTGTTGCCATGGATCACGGCGCGCATGTCCTCGTCGAAAAGCCCTTGGCCGCCACCCTAACCGATTGCGACAACATGCTTGCCGCCGCCGGGCGCAACGGAGTACAACTCGGCGTGGTCAGCCAGCGCCGCCTTTACGAACCCGTGCAGCGCATGAAGCAGGCTATCGATTCAGGCAAGATCGGCAAGCCGGTGCTCGCCACCGTCGCCATGTTCAGCTGGCGCGATGAAGCCTATTACCGCTCCGACCCCTGGCGCGGCAAATGGGCCACCGAAGGCGGCGGCGTGCTGGTCAACCAATCGCCGCATCACCTGGACCTGCTGCAGTGGTTCATGGGCGATGTGACCGAAGTCTCCGGTATCGCGGCGAACCTCAATCACCCTTACATCGAAGTAGAAGACACAGCCGCCGCCACCATTCGTTTTGCAAGCGGCGGCATCGCCTCGCTCATCGTGAGCCTTTCGCAGAAGCCCGGGCTTTACACCAAGATCCACATCCACGGCGAAAATGGCGCGTCCGTGGGCGCCGAAACCGATTCAGGCGCCACCTTCATCGCCGGCATGTCCGGCCAGGCCGGGCCGCCGCTCAATGACCTTTGGACCATCCCCGGCGAAGAGCATCTGCTGGCTCAATTCATCGCCGAAGATCACGCCCGCTTTACCAAGCTGCCCGATGCCGCCGAACACTACCACGCGCTTGAGATCGCAAACTTCCTCAACGCGATCGCCGCTGACAAGCCAATCCCGGTACCCGGCGCAGAAGGACGCAAAGTGGTCGCGCTCTTCGATGCCATCTATCGCGCCAGCCGCGAAAAACGCCTGGTCACCCTCTAAACCTCTACGCAATCGAAAGCGTAGCTAGGCCTGCTGCTTGAATCTCCGTCATCGCCGCCGCCGTTGGTTTCTGCGCCAGCACCAGATGGTCGGAGTTGGTCAGCAAATCGGCCAGCGAAGGAGTGAGCAGCTTCCCAATGTGCGGAATCGCGTTCAGCACGAAGTTCTTATTCGCGCCGTAGATCTCATCGATCTGGATGTGCGGATCGTACACCCGCACCTCCCTGCCCTTCCCCAACAGATGCTCCAGCATGGTCACAATCGGGCTCTCGCGCAGATCGTCGGTGTTCTCTTTGAAGGCCAGCCCGTAAACGCCAAGCCGCTTCGCGGGCAGCGCCATCACACGTTCCACCGCGCGCCGAAGCTGCTGATCGTTCGCGGGCAGAACGCTCTGCAGCAAGGGCAGGTTCAAATCCAGCCGCTGCGCCCGATAGGTCAACGCCCGCAAATCTTTCGGCAAACAACTTCCCCCGAACGCAAATCCAGGCCGCAAATACGCCGCCGAAATATTCAGCTTGTCATCCTGGCAAAACGTATGCATCACTTCCAGCGCCGGAATATCCAGCTTGCCGCACAGCGCGCCAATCTCATTGGCGAACCCAATTTTCACCGCGTGAAAACAGTTGCAGGCATACTTGATCATCTCCGCCGTGCGCAGCGTCACCATGCAGGGCTTCACGTCCAGCGTCGTGTAAAGATCGGCCACGGTTTGCACGGCGGCAGGATCGTTGCCGCCCACCACCAGCAGCGAAGGCTCCATAAAATCGCGTACCGCCGTACCTTCGCGCAGAAACTCCGGGTTCGAAACCACCGCGCAGTGCCCGGCCTCACCAAGCGCCGGCATCACCACTTCTTCACACGTGCCGGGAAACACCGTGCTTCGCACCACCACGATCAAGCGCTTCTTCAAACCCGGCAGCAGCGCCCCAATATCTTCCGAGACACGCTTCAACTGCCCCAAGCCCAAATTGCCGTTCGCCTCTGAAGGCGTACCCACGCAGATCAGCGCGATATCTGCATCGCTCAGCCCATCGGCCAGCGACGTGGTGGCAGTGAGCAGGCCGCTGGCTGCTGTCTCGCGAACAATCTCCTCAAGGCCGGGCTCATAGAAGGGCGCTTTGCCCGCCAGCACATTGCCCACCTTGTATTCATCGCGATCCACGCCAATGACCTTGTGCCCCAGGCGCGCCAAACAGGCGGCCGTCACACACCCTACATACCCCAACCCCAGCACTGCGACTGTCATAAGAATCCCCCAAGTTTAGCCTGTAGAGCGCGGGCCACAGGTGTATCCATGCGTGCGCTGGTGGTACGGCGCAACCCTTGTTGTTTCAGCACGGCTGTCGCCATGCACCCGCATCCGCCCATGGAAACCAGATCGGCTGTCACCTCGCTCTCCATCCACGTCGCCGCGTTGCTGCTTATCCTGGGTCTCGCGGTTGCCACCGCACCCGTACAACGGCCACCCGCTGTATTGGATCTGTCAGACAAGCACACCTTGCCGCGCTATCGCCCGTTAGCTGCCCGGCCCAATGCCGGCGGAGCAGCTCACGACCGCACGCCGCCCAGCCTGGGCCAGCCGCCCGCGCGCGCCATTGCCCGCATCTTCGTGCCGCCGCAAGCGACGGTGGTGAACACAGCGCCGAAGCTGGTCATGACCGCCGCAATGGATGTGCCGCCTTCGGTCGTTTCCGGCGAAATCATCGGCGACCCCACCGGCCTGGGACACTTGCTCTCCGGCGGAATCGGTGGTCACGGAGGAATCGGCACAGGTCAAGGGCCAGGCATCGGACCAGGCGCCGGGCACGCTGTCTATTCACCCGGCAAGGGAGGGGTGACAGCTCCCGTGCCCATCCATCGCGTCGAGCCCGAATATTCCGACGAAGCACGCAAAGCGCACGTGCAAGGCGCGGTGCTGGTGCTGGTGGATATCGGTCCCGATGGCCGAGTCTACAACGCGCGCATCGCCCGCGGCTTCGGCATGGGCCTAGATGACAAAGCCATGCAAGCGGTGGTGCAATGGCGCTTCCGCCCCGGCACAAAAGATGGCCACCCTGTCACGGTCGCCGCCCAGATCGAGGTCGCGTTCCACCTGTTGTAATCTTTGGCGCCGGCGTGCCCTCCCACGTGAACCGGTAGGTCTTGTGCCGTCTTAAATTGCCAACCAGTGCGGGGCGGAAGCACACCAGACATGTGCCGCCACGGTGCCTCACGCTGGGGTAAACCATGCCCAGCGACCCCGCATCCAGCAGCCTTTGCCCCAGTTCCTGGGACTTCACGTACGACCCCGATTCCAGCGCCGGGCGAAACTCCGGGGCGCGCCGCAGGTCGTGAAACTCACCGCTGAAATCGGCCAGATAATCGTCGTAAGTAATGCTGTCGTCGAAGCGGCCGATCTCGGCGTACTCAATAGTCTTATGGAAGGCAATTTCAGCCTGCGACGTTTCCACTGCAAACGCCGCATACCAAGCTCCCCGGTCCGGACCGTTGAAACGTGAGCCAAGCGGGTGAGCATGCACGAAGGCCGCGTTGATCACCCGGTAATTCGGCACGCCGAAAACCAGTTCGTCGTTGCCGATTCCGGGAAGCCGGTTCTCTTCCCCCCACAGCCGCTCATTGGTCGCGCCGTCAAGGGCGAACAGATCCTGCAAGTGCCCGTCATTGTCCGCCAGCCTGGTCAGCACACTGCTGAGGTCAGGATTATATTTCGAAGAAATCAGGCGGTGCGTGTCATGTTGCCGCACCAGCCTGACGGGCGGGGTCTTCACATCCCGCCGCGGCGCGCGTCCAGTAAGCGGCGGACAATCTGCATGGCCGGAAGGCCACCCCGCATCATGTAATTCAGCGGGGAACGCCCCCCGAAGATGCGATTCGTGTTCGGCAGCTTCACCCACTCATCCGCCAGCTTTTCGCCGTACAAAATGTGCAGCGCTTTAAAAATGCCGATCAGGTAAGAAATGCGAACCAGTACATCGGCATCCAGCAAACGGTCCGGCTGCTTCTTCCAGCTATAATACGGACCGTTCGAAATACCCCCCAACAACCCCCGTGCATCTTCATCGCGAATCTTCCAACAATCCATCAGGTTGAAAAAACCCTTCAACGCGGAAGCGCTCAACCGTTCCCGCTCCTGGCGCGACGCCAGATCGACCTCCGCTCCGGGCGCACTAACCGTAACGGGATAATCCGCGACAAGCTGCATACAATTGTCTCCTATTCAGGAGTATACGCCCTCCGAATAAAGTTTACAACTTAGTGCTGGCCGCGCCGAAGATCTGCTTGGTCTTGGGGTCCTGCACGAAAACAACGGCTTGCAAATTAGAGCGCTTCCACTCAGCCGCCACCTGCGCATTCACCTGCGCCGAAAAGGAGCCGCCATGCGTTTGACCCAACACAGTAAGGCGGCGCACCACACCCGTGTGGCTCAATTGGCGGCCCGAATTTTCACCCTTCCGGACATCGGTGGTCAAGCCGCTTTCAGTGATGGCGAGCAATACGTCAGCGGTCGCGCCGGCCGGTACCTGATCCACATTCACCGTCAACTTATCGCCGCCCGTGACGGCCACCTGAGCTTTCGGCTTGGCCGCCGCTTCGGCAATCGCCTTACGGGCCTTCACGCCATTGCTCCCGACGAACTCGGCATGTCCATCCACCACCATCTGCGGCGTATAAACGCCATCGTTCTTGAACGCGTCCGCGTAATCGGATTGGCGCTGGCTGAAACCGTGAGTGGAAAATGGATCGCGCCAGCCCAGCCGGTTCCAGTAATCGACGTGTTCGGAAAGCACCAGCACCTGCGCATTCGCAATGGGCTGCGTACGCTCAATATCGGCCAGAAGTTTATCGGCGGAGGGGCAACTGGAACAGCCTTCCGACGTAAAAAGTTCAACTACGACAGGGCTGCGCATCTCGGCGGCAAACATCGCCAAGGGCAGTATTGCAAGAGCGAGAAGTTTCATACCACCCCGTTAGTGGAACGGAACGGCTGTATTCTTCTTGTGCGTATTTGTCTGGTTGCGTGGGAGCGCCGCTTGACCTGCCAACTGACCCTGGATGTGTACAAAATCCGTGGGATATTCGCCGGTGTAACAGGCATAGCAAAAATCGTTTTCGTCTTTGATGGCGCGGCTCAGGCCGTTCAGCGACAGATAGCCCACGCTATCGGCTTCCACGAACCGGCGAATCTCTTCGATGCTGTTGTTCGCGGCGATCAGTTCATTCTTGGTAGGCGTATCGACGCCGTAAAAACAGGGCGAAATTGTCGGCGGGCAGGAAATGCGAAGATGCACTTCGCGCGCGCCGGCATTGCGCACCATGCGCACAATTTTGCGCGACGTGGTGCCGCGCACTACGGAATCGTCCACCAGCACAACGCGCTTGCCTTCCAGAAGATGGCGAATGGGGTTGAGCTTCAACTTTACGCCGAAATCGCGAATGGCCTGCGAAGGCTCAATGAACGTACGGCCCACGTAATGGTTGCGGATCAGCGCCTGGCAATAAGGCAAGCCCGATTCATGCGAATAACCGAGCGCGGCCGCTACGCCCGAATCGGGAACAGGCACTACGATATCGGCATCGGCCGGAGCTTCGCGCGCCAGCAAACAACCCAAAGCCTCGCGCGATTCCTGAACCGAACGCCCGAACACGATGGAATCCGGCCGCGAAAAATACACGTGTTCAAACGCGCAATGCGAAAGCGATTGCTTGGGCGCATAGCGTTCGCGCGTCACGCCTTCGGGGCCCACAATCACCATTTCGCCCGGCTCCACATCGTTCAAATAAACGGCATCGATCAAATCGAACGCGCACGTTTCGGAGGCGAACACGGTGCTGATCTTGCCATCCTGCAGTTCCATCTGTCCCATGGCCAGCGGACGGAACCCATGGGGATCGCGGGCAACGATAATGCGGTCTTCCGCTAAAAACACCAATGAAAATGCGCCTTCCAGTTGCAGCAGCGCGTCGCGCAACGCACCGGCCAGCGTCCGCTCTTCGGAATGCGCCACCAGATGCAGCACCACTTCGGTATCGCTGTTGGCCTGGAAAATGGCGCCGCGCTTTTCCAAGTCGCGCCGCAATTCCAGCGCATTGGTGATGTTGCCGTTGTGGGCCACCGCGATCTTGCCCTTATTGCAGGAAACCGCAAACGGCTGGGCGTTCAAGAGCGCCGTATCGCCCGCCGTGGAATAACGGGTATGCCCGATCGCCAAATCCCCAGGTAGATTTGCCAACGCGGCTTTTGTGAACACGTCTGCCACATGGCCCATGCTTTTGTGGGTATGAACCTGCTGCCCGTTGCTGGTGGAAATGCCGCAACTTTCCTGCCCGCGATGCTGCAGGGCATATAAAGACAGATAGGCTAAATGGGCCGCTTCGGGGTTGCCGAAGATGGCAACCACACCGCACTCGTCTCGAAACTTATCGAACATAGGCTGGTCTGCAGGGGACGGCGTTGTAGCTAAAAAGGAAGTTCGTGGTGAAGTGTTTCGATTGCACAATCAATCAGCGTAACGGGACCGTTTTTGATTCGTAACCGCTCTCTCATTGTAGCGCCCAAAGTTAACAATTCGACGTCATGCCGCGAAGCAATTTGCGCGATTTCTTCCTGCCGCGCGGTGGAGATCAGAATCCGCGAAGGCGCTTCATGAAAGAGCAGCAATTCGGGGCATTCGGCAGAGTCCAACTGAATCTCGGCGCCACAACCAGCCGTGCATTCGGCCAGCGTGACAGCCAGGCCGCCATCGCTCAAATCGTGCGCCGATTCCGCCAGATCCGCCGCTGCAATCTCCCGCATCGCGGCCTGCACGCGCTTTTCATAAGCCATATCGAGCGTGGGCGGCATGCCCCAAAGCTCTCTCACAACGGTCTTGGCGTACTGCGTGGAGCCGAACTGCCGCCAATCGGTCAGGCGATGCCCGCCCAACAGCAGAATGTTCCGCCCCTCGCTCTGGAACGCAATCGGCACCGGCGTTTTCGTCGCCATAATGCCCACAATCCCCAACACCGGCGTCGGATAGATGCCCGCTCCCAGCGTTTCGTTGTACAGGCTTACGTTGCCCCCTGTAATGGGCGTCTCGAAAAATTCGCACGCTTCGGCCAGGCCTTCAATCGCCTCCACCAACTGCGCCATAATCTCCGGCCGCTCCGGGTTGCCGAAGTTCAGATTGTTGGTCGCGGCAACAGGCAACGCGCCCACGGTGGAAAGGTTGCGGCAGCATTCCGCCACATTCAGCTTTGCCCCCTCGCGCGGCGAAAGGAAGCAGTAGCGGCCATTGCCATCGAGCGAAATGGCCAGCGACACGCCATTCTCTTTCACCCGAACCACCGCCGCATCGGAACCGCCGGGCGCAACAAGCGTGTTCGTGCGCACCGACCAATCGTATTGCTCCCAAATGGCACGCTTCGAACAGAGGTCCGTGCTCTGCAGCAGCGTCATCAAATCGCTCTGCACATCGGGCGAAACAAACGGCTCACGGTCCATGGGAACCGTGCGCGCGGGTACGGTATGCGGCCGGTCGTATTTCGGCGCTTCTTCGGCAATCGCATGGTTCGGAATCTCCGCCTCAATCCGCCCCTTGTGCTGCACACGCAGCAACCCGTCGGCCGTCACCGTACCGATGGTCACCGCATCCAGGCCCCACTTGTGAAACACCTGAAACACCTCTTCTTCGCGGCCGCGCTCCGCCACCAGCAGCATGCGCTCCTGCGATTCCGAAAGCAGCATTTCATAAGCGGTCATACCGGTCTCGCGCTGCGGAACCAGATCCAGATCGATCTCGATCCCAACGCCGCCCCGGCTGCCCATCTCGCACGACGACGACGTCAGCCCCGCCGCGCCCATATCCTGAATGCCGACAATGGCGCCCGTCTGCATGGCTTCGAGACACGCTTCCAGCAACAACTTCTCAAGGAACGGATCGCCCACCTGAACATTCGGGCGCTTCTGCTTCGATTCCTCAGTGAACTCCGCCGAAGCCATCGACGCGCCATGGATTCCATCGCGCCCGGTCTTCGCGCCCACGTAAATTACTGGGTTGCCCACTCCCGAAGCCTTGGCGTAAAACACATCTTCGGCCTTGCACACGCCCAGCGCGAACACATTCACCAGCGGATTGCCGTTGTAGCAATCCTCAAAGAGGCATTCGCCGCCAATGGTGGGCACGCCGAAACAATTCCCGTAGTGCGAAATTCCGCTCACCACGCCATTCAGGATGCGCCGGTTTCGCGCGCCCGCCGTCGGATGATCCAGGCTCCCGAAACGAAGCGAATCCAGCACCGCGATGGGCCGCGCGCCCATGGTGAAAATATCGCGCAAGATGCCGCCGACGCCCGTAGCCGCGCCCTGAAACGGCTCGATATAGCTGGGATGATTATGCGATTCAATCTTGAACGCGCATACCCAACCTCCGCCAATATCGATAATTCCAGCATTCTCCCCCGGCCCCTGCACCACCAGCTTGCCCTTCGTAGGGAGCTTGCGCAAATGTATCCGCGAGCTCTTGTACGAACAGTGTTCGCTCCACATCACGGCGAACACGCCCAGCTCGGTATAACTGGGGTCGCGCCCCAGCAGCCCCACCACCTTCTGGTACTCGGCTTCTGTCAACTGATGCGCCGCAATCACTTCGGGCGAAAACGCAGCCACGCTAATTCCGCCCCGCGCCGGAAAGGAACGACGACAAAATCGCCCGGCCGTCCGTTGAGCCCATAAGCGCGTCGCTGGCGCGTTCCGGATGCGGCATCATCCCCATCACGTTCCGCTTTTCATTCAAAATTCCCGCAATATTCCGCAGTGAGCCGTTCGGGTTCTCGCCATAGCGAAACACCACGCGGTCATCCGCTTCCAATTGGTCCAGCGTACGCTCATCGGCGTAATAGCAGCCCTCGCCGTGAGCCACGGGTATGCGTAGCGTGGCCCCAGCCCTCACCCCGGAAGTGAACAGGCTCTTCGATGTTTGCGCCACCAGATCGATAATCTTGCACACATACCGCAGCCCCTGATTGCGCACCAGAGCCCCCGGCAGCAGCCCCGCTTCGGTCAATATCTGAAAGCCGTTGCAGATACCAAGAACCGGCCCGCCCTCCGCCGCAAACTCCCGCACGGCGCTCATCACGGGTGAAAAACGCGCGATGGCTCCGCAGCGCAGATAATCGCCGTAAGAAAATCCGCCCGGTAAAATCACAGCGTCCACCGCGCCTAAACTGGCGGAACTGTGCCAGAGAAAGTGGGCTTGGTGACCTAGATTGTGGTTTACCGCGTACCAGGCATCATGGTCGCAGTTGCTGCCGGGAAATACGACGATTCCAACATGCATGAGGGAAGTTCTAGTTTAGCAATGCGCCCACTCCCATGTGCTCCATTCGCTTCTCCACCGGCGGATCGAGGCTCAAAATGTTGTTGCGAAACGCGTATTGCACCAGGTGTGCCTTGTTGTGAATGTGCAGTTTGCGCATCAGGTTCACCTTGTGCGCGTCCACCGTCTTCGCGCTCAGAAACAGCATCGCGGCCACCTGACGCACAGAATGCCCTTCGGCGGTCAGCCGCAGCACTTCCAGTTCGCGCCGCGTGAGTTCGTGCGGAGGCACTTGGCGCGGCTGGTTTTGGCTGGCACGGTATTGCGCCGCGTCCAGCAGCACGAATTCCGCCTCAGCCAGGCTGGAAACCAGGTTCACGCCTTCTTGTGTACTCAACGTTGCCTGCGCTTTGGCGGATTCCACCAGCAGCTTAATTTGTAGGGTTGTCATTTCCTCTCCTGCGCATCTATCGGAGGGGCGGCCCATTTCCTTTACTGTGGTGAGATAGAAATTTGCAAACGCTCTATTCTTTTCTGGTCATCGCTCCCGCCGTGGTGCTGCTGACGGCTGCGATGGGCACCACGTCCTTGCTGGCTTCGCTGCTGGGCACGCACGAAAACCGGCTCCATGAAATCGCTCAGTTTTGGGCGCGCCTGCTGCTGCGCATCAGTTCCATCAGTTGCGAAACGGAGGGTTTGGAACAGCTGGAGCCGAATAAGAGCTACGTGCTGGTCTCAAACCACACCAGCTATATGGATACGCCGGTGCTGATGTCCGCCCTGGCTGTTCAATTTCGCTTCCTCGCGAAATCGGAGCTGTTCCGCATCCCTTTCATCGGGACGCACCTGGGCCGCGCCGGCCATTTCGCGGTGGAACGGGAGAACGTTCGGGCCTCGCTGCGCAGCATGTCAGAGGCGGCGAACGTGGTGAAGGAACGCCACGTTTCCATCCTGATCTTTCCCGAAGGCGGCAGGTCGCCGCGTCACTTGCGCCCGTTTAAGGAAGGCGCAGCCTATATCGCCATCAAAGCAGGTGTGCCCGCCGTGCCCATCGGCCTTGTCGGCATCCGCCAGGTTTTGCCCATGCACTCCAAAAAAGTGATACCGGGAAAAGTTCGCGTCCGAATCGGCGCGCCCATCGAAACCACGGGACTCAAGCTTGCCGACCGCAACAATCTAAGCGACCGGCTCCGAGCCGAAATCGCGCGCCTCACAGGCGATTCGCTCGAAGAGGAAGCCACTTCCCCCAACGCATGATAGCCTTCTTTTGATGAGTTCACGGACGGTCTACCAAGTCCTTCGCGACACGGCCGCCAAGTACGGTGAGCGCGAAGCCCTCTTCCAACCCGTTACCAACGAGGGCACCAGAAAGTACCGGACCTGGACCTGGCGGCAGTACCTGACCGCAGCCACCGAAATCGCGGCCGGGCTGCACACGCTCGGGCTGCAAAAGGGCGATGTCTGCGCACTGAATTCCGAAACGCGCGCCGAGTTTTATCTGGCCGACCTCGGAATCATGACCAACGCCTGCGTCGCCGCCGCTCTCTACGCGAATTACCCGGCCGCCGACCTGATTGCGACCATTCAGAAGAGCGGCGCGAAGGCTCTCTTCCTCGAAACGCCGAAGATGCTGGAAGCCCTTCGGACAGCGCCGGTGCAGCACTTCATCCTGCTGACCGGCGAAGCCGAAGGCGCTCTTTCGCTGGACACGCTTTCCACCATGGGCCGCGAAGCTCTGGCGCGCGACGCCGCGCTGCTTTCCACTCTGGAGACCGCCACCGCACCCGAAGACAACGCCATCCTGTACCTCACCTCCGGGGCCACGGGCGAACCGAAAATGGTGATGGTCACCCACGGCGCCATCGTCCGCAACGTGGAAATGGGGCAAGCCGTGCTGCCCGCCGGGCCTGACGATATGACCATCGCCTTCCTGCCCTCCGCGCACATCACGCAGCGCATCGTGATGGAACTGCTGCCCATCGAATTAGGCACGCCGGTTACATTTTCAGAATCGCTGTTGCGCTTGCCGCAGGAGATGAAAACGGTGCGGCCCACCATCTTCGTGGCCCCGCCGCGTTTCTGGGAGCGCATCCATTCCACCATCAAGACAGAGGTGAAGAAAAAGCCCGCCTTCGCCCAAAAAATCTTCTTTGCATCGCTCGGGCTGGGCATCGCCGCCGCCCGTTACACACGCAAGGGCGAAGCGATCCCGTTCCATATCCGCGCGCCTTACCGGCTGGCCGAAAAGCTGGTCTTCCAGAAGATTCGCGACCGCTTCGGCGGCAGGCTGCGCGTCGCCATCTCCGGGGGCGCTCCCCTGGGCGCGGAACTCGCGGAGTTTTACGAAGCGGTGGGCCTCCCGCTGGTGGAAGGTTACGGACTCACCGAAGGCGGCGTCGCCGTCTTCAACCCCATTGGGCGCGCCAAGCCCGGCTCTATCGGCAAGCCTTTGCCCGGTGTCGACCTTCGCATCGCCGAAGATGGGGAACTGCTCATCGGCAGCCCTTGCCTCTTCAGCCATTACCACGGCGACCCCGAAACCACCGCCACCGTCCTGCGCGATGGCTTCCTCCACACCGGCGACGTGGGCCGCATTGATGACGACGGCTACGTCTACATCACCGGCCGCAAGAAAGAGCTGATCGTGTTCTCGAACGGCAAGAAAATCTTCCCTTCGCGGATTGAAGGCCTGTTCAAACTGGAACCGCTGGTCAGTCAGGTGGTCCTGGTCGGCGACCGCCTGCCTCATCTAACCGCGCTGTTCACGGTGAATCCGGCTCTCGCTTCGTCGCTTCCCGGCATGGAGGCGTATGAATCGACATCCGGCCCCGAACTAGCCGCCTCGCCCATCATCCAGAAGGAGATGCAGCGGATTGTCACGCAAGTGAACCGGCACGTCGCCGATTTCGAAAAGATTCGCAAATTCCGCATCCTGCCGCGCGATTTCACCATTGAAGCCGGCGAGATGACCGCCACCATGAAGGTGCGCCGGAAGCAGGTGCTGGCCAACTTCGCCGCCGATGTGGAAGCGCTCTATGCCGGCAAAAATGCCGAAGCCGAATAGCTATTCGCTCAGCGGATTCCATACTAACTTCAGCTCCAGCACGAACCCTTCGACCGGTCCTTCGCCGGCCACCCTCTCCGGATCGGTCAACATCTCAGCTTCCCTGTCAGGCCGATAAACTTCCACCGCCCGGCGCTCCGGATCGATCAGCCACCCCAACTGGCACCCGTTCTCCGTCCATTCCCGCATTTTGGCGCGAAGCTTCGGCAGCCGGTCGGTTTTCGACCGTAGTTCGATCACAAAATCCGGCGCCAGGTGCCAATAACCATACTCGCCAGCGCCTTCCAGTGAATGAACGCGCTCTTTGCTTGTCCATGCGGCGTCGGGAGAACGCCGCGCGCCATTTGGCAACCGGAATCCCGCCGCGGCATCGGTAGCAAAGCCCTTGCGATTGATGCGAGCCCACAGCATCAACTGCAAATTGATTTCCTGATGACGCGAACCCGTGAGCGAAAAATTCGGCGGCATAATTTCAATCTCTCCTTCCGCCGTCATCTCGACAAAGTAATCGGGATACCCGGAACAGAACGCCGTAAACTCCTCGTCGGTCATCGGAGCCGCCGTCACCGTCGCGGGCAGATAGCATTCATCGATTGCGAACTGCATAGCTAATCGCTCAGCGGGTTCCACACCGGCTCTAGTTCCAGCACGAACCCTTCGACCGGTCCTTCGCCGGCCACCCTCTCCGGATCGGTCAACATCTCAGCTTCCCTGTCAGGCCGATAAACTTCCACCGCCCGGCGCTCCGGATCGATCAGCCACCCCAACTGGCACCCGTTCTCCGTCCATTCCCGCATTTTGGCGCGAAGCTTCGGCAGCCGGTCGGTTTTCGACCGTAGTTCGATCACAAAATCCGGCGCCAGGTGCCAATAACCATACTCACCAGCGCCTTCCAGTGAATGAACGCGCTCTTTGCTTGTCCATGCGGCGTCGGGAGAACGCCGCGCGCCATTTGGCAACCGGAACCCCGCCGCGGCATCGGTGACAAGGCCCCTGCGATCCAGGCGTGCCCACTGGTTCAACTGCCAAACGATTTCCGCATGACGCGAACCCGTGAGCGAAAAATTCGGCGGCATAATCTCAATCTCTCCTTCCGCCGTCATCTCGACAAAGTAATCGGGATACCCGGAACAGAACGCCGTGAACTCCTCATCCGTCATCGGAGCCGCCGTCACCGTCGCGGGCAGATAGCATTCATCGATTGCGAACTGCATCTTCACATCATAGTGCCGCCACGCACCCCCCTAGCTTTTCGCTTTCCGAATCGCTTCCGTCAGCGCCGGCACCACTTCGAACAAATCGCCCACGATGCCGTAATCCGCAATCTCGAAAATCGGAGCCTCCGCGTCGCGATTGATCGCAACCACCGTCTTCGAGCCCTTCATCCCCACCAGATGTTGAATCGCGCCCGAAATGCCGATGGCAAAATAGGCCTTCGGCGCAACGGTCTGCCCGGAGCTTCCCACTTGCCGTTCCATCGGCAGCCAGCCACTGTCGCAGATAGGCCGCGACGCCGCCAGCTCCGCTCCCAGCACTTCCGCCAGCTTCTCCACCAGCGGTAAATTCTCTGCGTCCTTGATGCCGCGCCCCACAGAGACAATAATCGAAGCCGCCGCCAAATCCACCGCTCGGGCCGCTTCCCGGAAGCGCTCCCCCGGTTTCGCGCGAATCGCCGCCGCATTTAGTTCGGGCGCGAAAACTTTCACCTCTGCCATCCCCGCTGTCGCGTCTTCAGCCCGCCACGCGCCCGCCTGCAGCGACGCGAAACAAGGCGGCTTCCCGCTGAACCGCGCGTCCGCATTCACCTTGCCCTGGAACAATTGCCGCACCAGCACCGGCGCGCCCGCCTCAAAGCGAAACGCCACCACATCGCTGATCAGCACGCGCCGCAGCGAAGTAGCCAGCTTCGGCGCGAAATCCCGCACCTGATACGTATGAGGAAACAGCACCGCCTCCGGCTGCAACGCCGCGATCAACTGCCCCAGCGCGGCCGAGTAAGCATCCGCCGTATACTCCCCCAGCAGCGCATGCTCCACGCCATGCACCGCAGCCACATCGTACTTCGCCAAGGCCGCGGTCAGGCTCTCCGTCGACGCGCCCAACACCGCCACATGCACAGCCAGCCCTGACGCTGCCGCCCAAGCCTGACCCGCAGCGATAGTCTCCACACTCATCGGGTTCAAGCTGCCCGAAGTCTGCTCCGCAATCACCAGAACGCTCACAGGATCCGCGCCTCGAACTTCAGCTTCTCCACCAACTGCGCCGCTGCCGCCGGACCTTCAAATAATTGCGAAGTCTTCACCCGCTCCGGCAGATACACGCGCTCCACGCGAATCGCCCCATCCTCCGCCCGCACCGCCGCCTGCGAAACGAACTCCCGCACTTCTTTCGTCTTGGCTTTCTTAATCCCCATCAGCGTGGCATAGCGCAATTTATTGCTGCCCGATTGCACCGTCAGCAGCGCCGGCAGCGGCAGCTCTACATGCTGAAAGTAGCCATTCTCCAGCTCACGCTTCAGCCGCAGCCCCGCACCCGTCACTTCCACATGCATGATGATGCTCGCGTGCGGCAGTCCCAAAAGCTCCGCCAGAATCACGCCCGTCTGCCCATACCCCAAGTCGTCCGATTGCAGGCCGGTCAGCACCAGATCGGGCTGCTCCGTGCGAATTGCTTCAGCCAGTATTTCGGCGGTTTGCAGAGGGTCTGCGCCGCCTCCTTCCGCCCGCTTCACATGAATCGCGCGGTCCGCCCCTTTCGCCAGCGCCTCACGAATCGTGCTGCCCACGCGCGCCGGCCCGGCCGACACCACAATCACTTCGCCGCCGTGCGCTTCCTTCAGGCGCAGCGCCTCTTCCAGCGCATAGGCATCGGGCTCGTTGATTTCATACTGCAGGTCGCTATCCTGAATCCACGCGCCTTCCGGCCGCAGCAGCGAATCGCGCGCGGGCACCTGCTTGATCGTCACCACGATCTTCATAACGCTATCCTTTCAGATTTCAGTGGGCGCTAGCCCGGGAACTTGCGAAAGACCAGCGCGCCATTGGTGCCGCCGAATCCGAACGAGTTCGAAAGCGCATAATCGATCTTCATCGGCCGCGCTTCATTCGGCACATAATCCAGATCGCAGGCCGGGTCGGCGTTCTCCAAATTCACGGTCGGCGGCGCTACCTGATCGCGAATCGCCAGCACCGTCAAGCCCGCCTCCAAACCGCCGGCGCCGCCCAGCAAATGCCCCGTCATCGATTTCGTCGAGCTCACCGCCAACTGATAAGCGCCTTCGCCGAAGCACAGCTTGATCGCCGCCGTTTCATTCGCGTCGCCGAGCGGCGTCGACGTGCTATGCGCATTCAAATAATCGATTCTCGAAGTCTCGATCTTGGCATCCCGTATGGCATTGCGCATCACGCGATACGCGCCATCCGGATCGGGCGCGGTCATATGGAACGCGTCGCCGCTCATACCGTAACCCACCACTTCAGCCAAAATCGGCGCACCGCGCCGCTTCGCAAATTCCAGCTCTTCCAGCACCAGAATGCCGGCGCCTTCGCCTACCACGAACCCGTCGCGATCACGATCCCATGGCCGGCACGCCCGTTCAGGCTCGCTGTTGCGCGTCGAAAGCGCCCGCATGGCCGCAAACCCGCCAATGCCCAGAGGAGTGATACAAGCCTCCGCGCCGCCGCAAATCATCGCGTCCGCATCGCCATACTGAATGATGCGGTAAGAATCGCCGATGGAATGCGCGCTGGTGGTGCAGGCCGTCGCGGTAGCTGAATTCGGACCCTTCGCGCCCGTGCGGATCGAAACCTGGCCCGAAGCCAGATTCACAATCGTCGCCGGTATAAAAAACGGCGAAATACGCCGCGGCCCATGCTCCAGATACACCCGGTGCTCCCGCTCGATCACATCGAAGCCGCCGATGCCGCTCCCGATATAGACGCCCACGCGGTCCGCCCACTCCGGGTCCACCTTCAAGCCCGAAGACTGGGTGGCAAAGTCAGCCGCCGCGATGGCAAACTGAATGAACCGCCCCATCTTCTTGATTTCTTTCTTGTCGATGAACTGGTGTGGATCGAAATTCCGGACTTCGCCGGCAATAGTACAGGCAAACCCGGTGGTATCGAAGAGGGTAATGGGACCGATGCCACTCTTGCACGCCAGAATGGATTTCCAGGTCTCTTCCGTGCCGTTGCCGATCGAACTGATCAGCCCGACACCCGTGATTACAACCCTGCGAGAAATGGCTTACTCCTTCCGCTCGCCCACGTACTCAAACTACTTCTTGGACGACTTCGCTTCGATGTAGTCGACCGCGTCCTTCACGGTCATGATCTTCTCGGCATCTTCATCCGGAATTTCCAGCTCGAAGGCTTCTTCAAAGGCCATCACCAGTTCCACAATGTCCAAAGAATCCGCGCCCAGATCGTCTACGAAACTGGCGTTGTTATCCACCTGACTTTCGTCAACGCCCAACTGCTCCACAATGATCTGCTTTACCTTTTGCTCAACAGCCGCCATGCACCCTCCCCCGCGTGAACGGGTCTATCCCTTTTGGACTCAATTTCAGAATAACTTCCAAACCTTCGATTCTAGCGGTGACGGCTCGCCAAGCGCAAGCCGCCCTGGGTTGTCACTGCTCTGTCGCTGGACTACCAGCGTCCAATCAGGGGTTGATTGCCTGCCGTTCCGCCGAATGCTACAAACCGGTCGCCGCCGGCCCCGACACCGTCGTAAGACCCGTTGCCATTGAAATCGAGGGTGAAGAATCCATTGTTGTATAGGCCTACTTTCGCGAAGCCGGTGCCGTTCCAATCGCCCACCAGCGGTATGTCCCCAGGCGTGCCGCCGAAGCCGTAAAACTTATCGCCGCCAACGCCCACGCCGTCGTAAGTGCCGTTGCCGTTATAATCCAGCACCCAGAAGCCGCCCCGGAAAATACCGATCTTAGCCAGTCCGTTGCCAGTCCAATCGCCCACTACGGGCTTGTCACCGGCGGCGAAAGCGAAGCTTGTATAGAATTTGTCCGCGGCAAAAGTGAACACGCCGTCGCCGTTATAATCCAGCACCCATCGGCCCTGGAAAAAATACCCGATCTTCGTGCGTCCGTCGCCGTTCCAATCGCCGTACACCGGAATTTCGCCAACGCCATTGCCGCCGAAACCGAAGAAGCTGTCCCCCGCGTCGAAAGACCCGCTGCCATTCGTATCGAGCGCCCACGAGCCGTTGTTATAAAAGCCCACTTTCGTCCGGCCGTCGCCATTCCAATCGCCCACAACCGGCACGTAAGCCACGCCCGCCCCGCCGAAACCGTAGAACTTGTCGCCGCCCGGCCCCACGCCGTCATAGATGCCATTGCCGTTATAATCCAGCACCCAGAAGCCGTTCAGGTAATAGCCCACTTTTGAGCGCCCGTCGCCGTTCCAATCGCCCGAGAGAGCGGTCACGCCAGGCTGCCCGGCGAACGGGAACACGCGGTCGCTCGCTTCGTATACGCCGCTGCCGTTCGAATCCAGCACCCAGAGCGGCCCGTTGGTGGGCTGAAAGAATCCAATATTCTGCTGGCTCAGCAAGCCGGTCTGCACCACGGTAAAGCTCTGGCCGCCGAACAAAATTGTGGCTGTGCGGCTTTGCGACGGATCGGCCGTATAAGAGAAGTTCACCGTGCCGCCACCGGTGCCGGAAGCACCGCTGGTTATGGTTACGAACGGCGAGCCGCTCGTAACGCTATAAGGGCACGAAGGATCGGTCGCGGTCACCGTCACCGAGCCCGTGCCGGCCCGGCTATTCACATAGAACGCCGGTGTGCTCACCGTGAAGAAGCAGGCCACCACCTGCGTGCTGCGAATGCGCCCGGAACTGTCGGCAATGTACAAATTCTGCGCGCGGTCCACAGTAATCGCCAGCGGATTGATACTTGCTGACGTCGCCGGGCCTCCATCGCCCGTGAAATCCAGTACGCCGTTGCCGGCCACTGTAGAAATCAGATTCGTGCCGGCCGTTACTTTGCGCACTCGCGAATGGCCCTCATCGGCGATAAACAGGTTGCCCGATTGATCGGCGAACACGCTGAACGGAACCGAAAGCCCGGTCGCGGTGGCTGCTACGCCATCCTGAAAGTTCGTGGTTCCGTCTCCGGCGGCGGTAGAAATGATATTCGTGCTCAGCACCACCTTGCGCACGCGATTGCCCAACACTTCCGTAATGTAAAGGTTACCCGCCCCGTCCAGCGCCAGCCCCGAAGGAAAATTCAGCATTGCGCTGGTGGCCAGGCCGCCATCGCCGGTGGAACCGCCGGTGCCGTTTCCCGCCACCGTGGTCACGATTCCGGTCTGCCCGTTGATCACGCGCACACGATTGTTCTGCGAATCGGCAATGTAAAGGTCGCCATTGGCGGCCAACGCCAAACCCGATAGAGACCGGAAACGCGCCAGGGTCGCCGGGCCGCCATCGCCGCTAAAACCGAAGGTCCCGGACGTGTTGGCGAGGGTCGAATAGACGCCGCTTGCCAGCTTGCGCACGCGCGCGCCTTCCAGGAAAAGAATATTGCCCGAGGCGTCATAAACCACGCCAACCGGGCTGCTCAGGGCGCCGGTGGAAGGTCCGCCATCCGGCGTGAAACCGATCGAGCCAGAGCCTGCGGCCGTGGTCAGAAAGCCATTCCCTAAATTCAGCTTGCGAATCGACGAACCACCCGAATCGGCAAAAATCAAGGAACCGGCATTGTCCACCGCCAGGGTGTTGGGCGTGAGCAGGCTGGCTGTGGTCCCCAGCAACCCGCTGCCGCTGCCATTGCTGTAATCCAGGCTCCCGTTTCCGGCAAACGTGGTGATTAGAGTCGTCGAAAATTTGCGCAGGCGGCTGTTTCCCGCATCCGCCAGATATCCCGTCACACCCGTGCTGTCAAGGGCCAAAGCGGAAAGGTTGCGGAACATAGCCACCGCCGGCGCACCGCCGTCACCTGAATACCCCGGGGACCCGGTACCCGCCACCCTTTGAATATTCACTTGGCCCGCAAGCACCGCGCGCACATCGTAGCTTTCGACGATGTACAGGTTGTTCGCAACGTCCACAATCACCGCTGTGACCGAATTCAATTGCGCCGCCGTAGCCGGACCGCCATCGCCTGAAAGCCCGAACGTCCCGTTGCCCGCAGCCGTCGTGATCGTGCCCGCCACCACCTTCCGCACGCGGAAATTTGCCTGGTCGGCGATGTAGACCACGCCGTTTGAATCCACCGCCACGCCCGAGGGCTGATTCAGGTTGGCCGCGGTGGCGGGGCCGTTGTCACCGGAGAAGCCAACCGTGCCGGTGCCCGCAATCGTCGTGATGGTGCCGCCCGCGGTTACCATGCGGATTCGCTGGTTCGTCACGTCCGCGATGTACAAGTTACCCGCAGCATCCACCGCCACTGCCGAAGGACTGTCGAGCTGGGCGGAAGTTGCCGCGCCCCCGTCACCGGAAAAGCCGGGCGTGCCATTTCCCGCCACTGTAGTAATGATGCCGGAAGTGGAAATCCTGCGGATGCTATTGTGCCCGCTGTCGGCCACGTAAAGGTTGCCCGAGGTATCGAACGCCAGACCGGCCGGCTGGTTCAGGGTCACCGTGGTGGCCTGCACGCCGTCGCCATCGTAAGGGTAGGAACCGTTACCCGCGAAAACGGAAACGCTGCCGGACCCGGTAATCTTCCAGATCTGATGCTTTTGCGCCAGGGACACATAAACGTTGCCGGCCGTATCCACCGCCAGGCCCGAAGGTTGCGCTAATCCGGTCTGCAACGATTGCAGATTCACCGGCCCGCCGCCCGCGATGGTTTGTATGTTCTGGGCCGCCGCCGGTAACAGAAGAATAAGAGCTGAAAGTATTAAATTCTTGGGTAAATACATGAACTTAGGCCAAGAGTATCATGCAAAATGTAACCCCGGCCAAAGTTCCCACGTTAAATGCTTTTCACGTGGGATTACAATGTGACTGGATGTACCGCCGTCAATTCATAGCCGCTCTCGGAAGCGCCCCGCTCATTGGCTCTCGGGCGTTTGCCCAGTCGGGCAGTTCCGCCTCCGCGCCCATTCGCGTGCAAGTGAACGAAGTGATTGTTCCGGTGACGGTTACCGACGATAAAGGCCGCTTCGTTTCCAATTTGGATAAGGCCGATTTCCGCATTTTCGACGAAGGAAAAGAGCAGAAGATCGATTACTTTTCGCGCGACCGCAGCCAACCTGTGGTTGCGGGCTTCCTGCTCGATATGAGCAACACCATGAAGATCCATTGGGCCAAGTATCAGGACGCGGCCTCTGAACTGGTGCTCAATATGGTGCCGGGCGATCCGCGCTTTAGCGGCTATCTGATCACTTACGGCAGCGAGAAGCCGGAGCTGCAAGTGGACACCACGTCCGATTCCGAAAAGCTGGTCGAGAAAATTCGCAAGTTGAAACCGGCTGGGGGCGCGGCCTTTTTCGATGCCATTTATATGGCCTGCGTGAATCGCAAGTTGGTCAAGGGCGAACCTTACGAACCCCGCCGCATTCTGGTCGTGATCGGCGATGGGCACGATACCGCGAGTAAGAAATCGCTCGGCGAAGTATTGGAATTGGCGCAGCGGAATCTCATCACCATCTTCGCCATGAGCACCGCCGCCTTCGGTTTCGCAACGGATGGCGAAAAGAATCTGGAACAGCTGGCCGGTGAAACGGGCGGCCGCGTGGAATACCCCCTGAACCATTTGTACAAAGACGTATCCGGCTTTCTTTCCACGCCTTCGGACGATGGCAATTACGCGCTTAAGGTGGGCACCGGCGGCTATGCGGCGGAAATTTCCGGCGGCATCTTCAAGGCCGTCACCGATATCTCCGGCGAAGTGACAACGCAGTACATCATCCGCTACACGCCCGATACCGGCAATATAGCCGCCGCCGAAAAAATCTTCCGCAAGATCAAGGTCAGCGTTGCGCTCCCGAACGTGAAAGTCCGCTATCGCAACGGCTATTACCCGGTTCACAGCTGACGCGCTATGCCCGCCCCTGTCCTTGAGTTTCGGAAGAAATCCTCTTTTGCGGAGTATTGCGTGATCGAACTCGCACACCCCGGCGAACCGCGCGTCCCCATCTGCGTTCTGCTCTACGACGCCGTCCAGCCAAGCTTGCAATTCTGCTTTCGCCAGAATTATCGCGATCTCGATATTAGCGAAGAAGACGAAGAATACCTTGAGGCGCTGCCTGGAGATTTCGCGCGCCAGTTAAGGGAGCGGAGCCCCTCGGAATTCCTCGCCGAACTGGAAGGCTCGCTGTCGAACTTCCTGCTGATTTCCGGCCGCGAGCAAGCCGGAGCCGCCAGTATCGACACCTTGTTTCGACGCCTGGTGGAGGCTCCTTCCCGCGCCGAATCCGTCATCCGGCCGTTCATCACGCACCTTCCCGTTTACACTCTGCAAGCCGCGGCCACGCGCTTCGGCGAAGATTCCGAAGTTCGCGAAGACGGCTGGCGCGAAGTGACGGGCCTTCGGCTATCGGAAGGCATGTTTATCGCGCGCGTGGTGGGCCGTTCCATGGAGCCGCTGATTCCCGATGGCTCCTTCTGTGTGTTCCGCGCGCCGGTGGTGGGCTCCCGCCAAGGCAAACGGCTGCTCATTGAGCAGTTCGGCGCAACGGACACCAGCGCCCGCTACACCGTCAAGAAGTACACCAGCACCAAGCGCCAGGTGAACCCGGAAAATGAAGATGGCGAATGGGAGCATACCGCGATCCGCCTGGAACCTTTGAATCCGGAATTCCCCGCCTTCAATCTGGAAGATGGCACGTTCCGCGTGATTGCGGAATTCGTCCGCGCTCTCGATTGAACATCCCCGCCTTTCGCTTCGCCTTATTGAATTGGTTTCAGGCGGGGCATCGCGATCTTCCGTGGCGTGCGACGCGCGATCCCTACGCTATCTGGCTCTCTGAGATCATGCTGCAGCAAACACGCGCAGCCGCTGCCATCCCCTATTACACCCGCTTCCTAGCGCTGTTTCCCGACGCGGCTTCCCTGGCACAGGCGCCGGAGCCTGAAGTCCTCGCCGCCTGGAGCGGTTTGGGCTATTACCACCGCGCCCGGAACTTGCGCAAAGCCGCCCAGGCCATCGCCGAGGCAGGCCCGTTCCCCAGCACGCACGAAGCCATTCGCGCGCTTCCCGGCGTGGGCGATTACACCGCGGCGGCGGTGGCCAGCATTGCCTTCGGGCTGCGTCACGCTGTGCTCGATGGCAACGTGCTGCGCGTGATCGCCCGCCTGAATGCCGATGGCGGCGATACCGGCGCGGGCGTCACGCGGAAACGCTTCCAGCAGCTCGCGACCGATTGGTTGGACCCCCAGCATCCCGGAGCCTTCAACCAGGCCATGATGGAACTAGGCGCGACGGTGTGTCTCCCGCGCAATCCGCAGTGTCTGGTGTGCCCGGTAGCCGAATTCTGCGAAGCGCGCCAAACGGGGACGCAGGCGCAATATCCGGTGAAAGCCCGTAAAGCGGAACCGCTCATAGCCGCCTCGGAATTGCTCTTCCTCGAACGTGCCGGCAAGATCGCCATGAAGCAGCGGGCTGAAGACGCAAGCCTCATGGCCGGCTTCTGGGAACTTCCGGAAGCAAGCGATTTTCCCGGCGCCGGCGCCCGGGAGGAATTGGGTTCGTTTCGTCACACCATCGTGAATACGCGCTGGTCCGTGCACGTCTTCCGTGCCCAACTCCCGCGCAACGGCCGCTTGCCGCGCGGCGTCCAATGGATCACCGCGGAGGCTCTCTCTAAGCTCCCCGTTACGACGGTCACACGCAAGGCAATTTTATTAAGTGCCGCAAACGCTTGAAAATTTACAAGTTGTTCACGTTGCGAGTGAAAAACCGGTGCAAGGGGTTCGATACGATGAAGCTGAAAAGAGTTTGCGCCCATGTCTAAAAATAAGAAAGTCCTCATTGGAAAATTCGCGTGCCTTCTGGGTGTGATTCCCGCTATGGTCTGGGCTTATGAATATGGGCCGGATCCCTTTCACACCAGCGCCCCGGGCGACAACCCCACTTCATGCGTGTCGAACGGCTGCCATGTGGGCCCGCTCAATCGGCCAGGCGGTCAAGTAGAAATCATCCCCGCGAACGGCAATACGTACACGCCCGGTGCCACCCAACAGATCGTTGTAAAGATTACCGATGCCCCACAGAAAAGCTGGGGGTTTCAAATCACCGCGCGTCTGGCAAGCGACCCGGCCAACACTCAGGCGGGCGATTTCAATGCGCTGGATAGCTCGACGCAGGTGCTCTGTGCGGATAGCAGTCCTAAAGGCCTCAATAAGCCCTGCTCGCCGGGCTTTCTTCAGCAGTTCGCCGAACACACCAGAGCCGGTTGGACAACCAGTCGCGGCAAAGTGGGCACATTCAGCTACACCGTTAATTGGACCGCGCCTGCAACCAATGTCGGCGACATCATGCTGTATGTCGGAGCGAACGCGTCGAACAATACCAACGATGAAAAAGCAGGCCACATTTACACCGCCAGCCTGAAACTTTCACCGGCCGCCTCCGGACCCAAACCGGTCATCACCTCCACCGGCGGCGTCGTCAACGGAGCGACCAATCTTCCCGGCGGCATTGCCCCCAACACCTACATCAGTATCTTCGGCGCCAATCTGGCCGGCAGCGCGCGCGTCTGGGCCGGGTCGGATTTTACAGCCAACGGCACCGGCCTCCCCAAGTCTCTCGATGGCACCTCCGTCACCATAAACGGCAAGGCCGCTTACGTGGAATACATCAGCCCCACGCAGATCAACGCCATCACTCCGTCGGATACGGCAACCGGCAGCGGCATCGATGTGATCGTCACCACGAACGGCCAGGCCAGCGACCCCGTCTCAGTTACGATGAACAAAATCGCGCCGGGCTTCTTCACCTTCGATGGCAAATATGTTGCGGCCTCGGACGCACTAACCGGCACTTTCATCGGCAAGACCGGCTTGTTTCCCACCGCGCCGGATTTGACCGTTCCCGCGAAGCCAGGGCAGATCGTGACGCTCTACGGCACGGGCTTCGGCTCCACGAATCCGGTGATTGCGGATGGGCAGGTCACCGACAAAATTTACAACCTCAGCCCCGCGCCGTCGATCAATATCGGCAGTTCGGCGGCGGCCGTCGGCTTCGCCGCACTCACGCCCGGCTTTGCGCAGGTGTATCAGTTCAACGTGACCGTGCCCGCCACCGCTCCCGATGGCGACCTGCAGATCTTTGCGCAATCGGGCGGCGTCAGCAGCCCGAACAACAGTACCTGCTGTTTCATCACGGTGAAGAAGTAGCGCCGGCTCGATGGCCGGTACCGTTACTCTCGATCCGGACGATTGGAGTTCGTTTCGCACGCTGGCCCACCGCATGGTGGACGATATGCTGGACCGGCTTGAGGCACTGCCCGAAACACCGGCTTGGCAATATGTTCCGGAAGCGACGCAGGCCGCGATTCGCCATGAGCGTGTTCCCTTTCACGGTCAGGGCGAAGAGCAGGCTTACCGGGATTTCCTGGAACACGTGATGCCGTACACCAACGGCTGCATGCATCCGCGCTTCTTCGGCTGGGTGCAGGGCAATGGTACGCCCATGGGCATGATGGCCGATATGCTGGCCGCCGGGCTGAACGCGCACATGGCCGGTAGCCACCATTCGCCCCGCTTCGTCGAGGAGCAGACCCTGCGCTGGCTGGCGGAGCTGATGGGCTTCCCGGCGACCGCGTCAGGTGTTTTCGAAAGCGGCGGCTCCATGGCCAATGTGCTGGCGCTCGTTGTCGCGCGCCACGCCAAGGCAGACCGGGATGTGCGCGCGCGCGGCATTCAGAATATCCGCCAGCCGCTGGTGATTTATGCCTCGAGCGAAGTGCACGGCTGGGCGCAGAAGGCCGTTGAACTCATGGGTCTGGGCAACGATAGCCTGCGCCGTGTCCCCGTCGACGACCAGTACAGGATGCGCGCCGACACGCTCGAGGCGTTAGTTCTCGAAGACCGGCAAGCAGGGCTGCATCCCATCTGCGTCATCGGCACGGCCGGTACCGTAAACACGGGCGCCACCGACGACCTGAAAGCCATCGCGGCACTCTGCCGCAAGCACGGGCTGTGGTTCCACGTAGATGGCGCCTTCGGTGCGCTGGTACGGTTTTCGCCGAAATTGAGCGGCATCGTGGATGGCATCGAAGAGGCCGATTCGCTTGCCTTCGACTTGCACAAGTGGATGTCACAGCCCTATGAGTGCGCGGTCACGCTGGTGCGCGACGCCGAAATGCACCGCGCGGCCTTTGCGCTTTCGCCCAGTTATCTGGCGCCTTCCGCACGCGGCGTCATCGCCGGCGGTCTGCCCTTTGCCGATCGCGGCATGGACCTCACGCGCGGTTTCAAAGCGCTGAAAGTCTGGATGTCACTGAAGGCTTACGGCGTAGATCGCTTCGCCCAGGTGATCGAACGGAACGTTCGCGATGCGGCGGCCTTCGCGGCGCGCGTTGAGACGCATCCGGAACTGGAGTTGATGGCTCCGGCGGCTCTGAACATTGTGTGCCTGCGCTACCGCGTGCCGGGCCTGACGGAGCACGCCTTGAACGCGCTCAATGAGGAACTGCTGCTGCGCGTGCAGGAATCGGGCATCGCGGTGCCGTCGGGAACCGTGCTCGAAGGCCGGTATGCGATTCGGGTGGCGAACACGAATCATCGCGCGCAACCGCAGGATTTCGACAAGCTGTTCGATGCGCTCCTGCGGTTCGGGCGCGAGCTTGCTCCTATCCCTCTGGCCATGCAAGGGGTATAGACGGGTCCGGGCCCCCGGCGTACACTCGGAGCAGAAACCTGTATGCTCCGAACGCGCTTGTGTGTGGCGGCGGTGGTAGCGGGGGCACTGCTGGCCCAGTTGGCGATGGCGGCTGGTCCCGTCTATTCGCCGGCCTCCGTCGTAAACTCCGCGACAGGTGTGCCCGGAGAGTTCGCGCCGAATTCCATGGTTTCTATCTATGGCACAAACCTGGCGTTTGGCACCGCGGCGGCCGGTGCGGGGCAATATCTGCCCCGGATTCTGGCCGAAGTACAAGTGCTGATCAACGGCGGTCCGGCGGATTTGTTTTACGTTTCGCCGCAGCAAATCAACTTCCTGGTGCCGAGTATTTTATTGCCGGGGCCGGTCAAACTGGTGGTGGTGCGGCAGGGAGTGACCGGCCCCACGCTGACCATCACGCTGAACGAAACCGCACCAGGGTTCTTCGCCATGGAAAGCGGCACCGTGATCGCGACCCATGCTGACGGGCAGTTGCTTACGGCCGATTCGCCGGCCGCGGCCGATGAAGCGATCGTCTTATATGCCGCCGGTCTGGGCCACACCAACCCGGATAGCGACCCGGGCCGTGCGCCCACGCGGGCCGCTTCCATTGTGCTGATCGGCCGCCTGGTGATTCTGCTGGGCGCAAAGCCCGTGGACCCATCGCGCATTCTATATGCCGGTGTAACGCCGGGCTTTGCCGGGCTGTACCAGATTAATTTGCGCGTTCCGGCGGGCCTGGACGCCAACCCGGAAATTCGAGTTTTCATCGGGCTGCAGGGGAGTCCATCTTTTTTGAAACTTCCGGTCCGCGTACAATAGTCTTGATTGAAGTGAAGTATTTTCTGATTTTCGGCGGCCTTTCCGTCTTGGCCCTCAGCGCCCAGGAAGTGAAAACTTTTACGGTGGATGCGGGTACGCGCATTCCGTTGAGCCTGATCAACAGCGTGAGTACCAAGCATTCCGCTGAGGGTGACCGCGTGTATCTGGAGACAGTGTTCCCCATTCTTGCCGAGGGAAAGATTGTGATTCCCCCGGGGAGTTTTGTGAACGGCACCGTCACCGAAGTGAAGCGTCCGGGCCGCATGAAGGGCCGGGGCGAATTGTTTGTGCGCTTCGATAGCCTGACGCTGGCGAACGGCGTGACTCGCGATTTTAAAGCGCGCCTGGGCTCTGTGGATGGGCGCGGCGGCGAGAAACTGGACCGCACCGAAGGCAAGGTCATCGGCGAAGGGAACAAGGGCGGCGACATGCGAACCATCGCGGAGACTACCGCCGCGGGAGCCAGCGTGGGCGCCATTGCGGGAGCCGTTGGGAAGAGCGCCGGCATGGGTCTCGGCATCGGTTCGGCCGCTGGGGCCGCCGCTGGAATACTGGGTGTGATGCTCACGCGCGGGCCGGATGCCGTGCTCGCCAAAGGCAGCACCATTGAAATGGTGCTGGACCGGCCGCTCTCTTTCGGTGAGGCGGAACTGCTGACGACGCCACAGCCCGCCGCGCGTTATTCCGACGGACCCGGCCCGTTGCAAAAGAACAGCTCTAAGCTGAACCGGCGCTTTCCTTAGCATTGAATCGAATTACAAAGTTTGTGTCGAAGTTGCCGGCTTGAAAATCCGGGTCCGCCAGGATGCGCTTGTGCAGCGGAATGGAGGTGTGGATTCCTTCCACGATGAACATGTCTAGCGCGCGCCGCATCCGCTGGATGGCTTCGGGGCGGTCGCGGCCGTGCACGATCAGTTTGGCAACTAACGAATCGTAATAGGGCGGGATGACGCCATCCGTGTAGGCATGCGTGTCTACGCGGACGCCGATGCCGCCGGGCAGATTCAAGCCTGTGATGCGGCCGGGCGATGGCGTAAAGGTGACCGGATTTTCAGCGTTGATGCGGCACTCGATGGCGTGCCCGGCTGTCTTGATGGGAAGGCCGACGATATCGGCTAAGCGCTCGCCGGCGGCGATGCGGATTTGGGCTTTCACCAGGTCGACGCCGGTGACCATTTCGGTGACGGGATGCTCCACCTGGATGCGGGCGTTGACTTCGATGAAATATAGGTTGCCGGTTTCATCCATCAGGAATTCGACGGTGCCGGCGTTGGTATAGCCGATCTCTTTGAGCGCGACCTTGAGGCTTTGGGAGACCTGTTCGCGAAGCTCGGCGCGAAGCACGGGCGAAGGCGATTCCTCCAGCAGCTTCTGGTGGCGGCGCTGGATGCTGCACTCGCGTTCACCCAGAATTTCTACAGTGCCATGCTGGTCGGCAAGCACTTGAAACTCGATGTGGCGGGGGGCGCCGATGTATTTTTCGAGATAGACATCGGCTGAGCTGAAGGCGGCGCCGGCTTCAGTCTGCGCTTGAGAAAGCAAGCCGGCCAGGTCTTCAGCGCGATGTACGACGCGCATACCGCGGCCACCACCACCGGCGGACGCTTTGAGAATGACGGGATAGCCGACCTGTTCGGCTAAAGCAAGTGCTTCGTCGGCGCTGGAGAGAACTCCGGCGGAACCGGGCAGCGTGGGCACGCCATGTTCGCGCATGATGGCGCGGGCGCGCTCTTTGATGCCCATGGAGCGAATTACTTCGGGACGCGGGCCAATGAAGGCGATACCGGAGAGCTCACACACTTCGGCGAATTGCGCGTTCTCACTGAGGAAGCCGTAACCGGGATGAATGGCATCCACGTTGGTGATTTCGGCGGCGCTGATGATGCTGGGGATATCGAGATAACTGCGCGCACTTTTCGCGGGACCGATGCAGATGGCTTCATCGGCGAAACGAACCGGAAGACTGTGGCGATCGGCTTCGGAATAAACCGCGACGGTGGGAATGCCCAGATCTTTGCAGGCGCAAATGATGCGTAGCGCGATTTCTCCCCGGTTGGCTATAAGAATTTTTTTAAACGGGACGGATGGCAAACAGAGCCTCTCCATACTCAACGGGCTGGCCGTTCGGCACCAGCTTACTTTCCACGATTCCGGCTATATCGGCCTCAATCTCATTCATCAGTTTCATGGATTCGATGATGCAGAGCACCTTGCCGGGGAGAACTTTTTCCCCCTCCCGAACAAAGGGTGGCGAATCGGGCGAAGAACTCTCATAGTAAGTGCCGACGATGGGAGACTTGACGAGCACGGTATTAGGAGGCGGCGCTTTCGAATCGGCGGCGGGCAAACCCTGGGCCTGTTGTTCGACTTGCGGCGTGGAGCCTCCGCCCGCAGGCGCATGATAAAGCGCCGGCGATGAGGGCTGCATTTCTCCCGGAACGGTCAAACGAATCCGAACACGATTGTCGCCGCGCTGTACTTCAAGCTCGGCAACACCGGTTTCGGACACCAGCTTGATCAACTCCCGGATTTCTTCTAATGTCATCTGTATCCTAAACCTAGGTTACCGTAGAGTTAACAATTCTTAGCTCTTTCGGCGTAGGGGTGAGGACGCGGCATCCCGAGGGTGTAACCACCACCGTATCTTCGATACGGATACCGCCCCAGCCTTCCAGATAAATGCCCGGCTCGATTGTAATGACCATTCCGGCTTCCAGTTTCGCTTTGCTCTTTTTTCCGACCCTTGGATCTTCATGTATCTCAAGGCCGAGGCCGTGGCCGGTGGAGTGAACGAAGCGCTCCGCCAGACCATGGGAGTGGAGCACGTTGCGGGCCGCGGCGTCGACGCGCGTGGCGGCGATGCCGGGGCGAAGGCAATCGATGGCGGCGAGTTGCGCTTCGAGCACGGCGCGATAGAGCTTGCGGGTCTTGCGGGACGGTTCGCCCAGATGGACCATACGGGTCATATCGCTGGTGTAGCCATCGCGACGCGCTCCCATGTCGACCAATACCAGACTGCCGGCTGCCAGAGGCGTGCCATCTGGCCGCGCATGAGGCAGGGCGCTGCGAACTCCAGAAGCCACGATGGTCTCAAAGGCATTGCCTTCGGCCCCGGCCTGGCGCATGCGGTAATCGATGAGGCCGGCCAAGGCCGATTCCGTGAGGCCGGGCTTCACCGATTTGAGAGCCATCTCGAAAGCCTTCGAATTGGCCGCGACGGAAGCTTCAATCTTTTCGATCTCATCGGCCGACTTCACGGTGCGGATTCGCTCCACAATGCCGCTGAGCGGGAGCAGCTTCAGGCGCTTGGTGAGGAGTTCGAACTGATCGAACCGCAGCGTTTCGCGTTCGAAGCCGATGCTGCGGAGATGCTTGCGCGCCAGCCACTTTTCGGCGGCGAGATAGAGGGGCCCAGTCGCGATTCGTACATTCGGGCCAACTTCTCGCGCGGCTTGCAGCGTATAACGCGGGTCGGTCCAGAAGATATAGCCATCGGGCAAGACGACCAGCAGCGAGTTGCTGCCGGTGAAGCCAGTGAGGTAACGGATGTTGACCGGATTGCCGATGAGGAAGGCTTCGGCCTTGTGATCCCTGAAAGCCGCGGCGGTTTGCGAAAGCCGTTCGAGCTTCATTCGGCGACTTCCATGGCGAGCGGCAATTCGACGGTGAAGGTGGTTCCCTTCCCCGCCTCGCTGGTGAAGGTGATGCGGCCATCGTGCAGTTGGATGATTCGAAACGTCATGGCGAGCCCGATGCCGCTCCCCTGCGGCTTGGTGGTGAAGTACAGGTTGTAAATGTTATCGCGGACTTCAGGCGGGATGCCAGGGCCGGTATCGGCGATGCGGATTTCTGCATAATCGCCGCGCACGCCGGATTCGATTTTGAGTTGGCCGCCTTGAGGCATGGCTTCGATGGCGTTGACGACGATGTTGAGCAGAGCCTGCTTGATGAGATCCGCATCGACTGTGATGGCGACTGTCTCCGCGCTTTGGGTGACCAGGAGTTCAATGCCGCCGGCTTCGGCCTGCGGACGCGCGAGATCGGCAATATCGTTCACGAAACCATCGAGCGGCGCTTCGCTCAAGTTCAACGCGACGGGCCTGGTGAAATCGAGAAAGGTTTTGACGACTCGATCGAGGCGCAGGATTTCGGTGGAGATCACTTCCATCTGCGGATGCAGATCATAATCCCCATGGTTGAGCTTCATCTTGGCGAGTTCAACATGCATGAGCATGGCGTTGAGCGGATTCTTGACTTCATGCGCGACACCGCCGGTGAGCTTGCTGATGGCTCCGAGGCGATCCGCCGTCTTGAGTTGGCGGCCGATCTGGCGCGTGGCTTCGGGATCGCGCAAACGGATGAACATGCCGGCCGCGCTGGAATCGAGAAATTCAACCGAGAGCAAGGCCAGCACGATCTTGTCGGACCCATCGGTATGGTTCATGGGCACGCGGCGGTTGCGGATGGCGCGCGTGTTTTGCACGGCCTGCGCGAGCAGGAGCCCAAGAGAGGTGCCGGGGGGAAAGACTTCGGCGAGAGGCTGGCCGATAAGATCGCCACGGGGACGCAGGAGGAAATGCTCGACGGCGCCGGCGGCGGCGATGAGGCGGCGGTCGCGACCGAAGATGAAGACAGCATCTTCGAGCTCATCGAGGAGACGTTCGAAATTGCCGCGCAGGTCGGAGGCTTCGAGTTGGGCATCGCGCAACGCTTCGCCGAGGAGGCTCACCTTCGATTCGACGATGCCGAACTGATCTGAGTTGGACTTCTTCTTGGGCACTTGTTGCAGCTCATATTCGCCCTTGGCGAGGCCATCCAGCATGTGTCCCAGGCGGCCGAGCGGGCGGAAGGCAATGACGGAAAAGATTAGCGTGACGAAGATGGCGCCGAGCACGGAGGCGATGGAGATGACGAAGTGGGTCTGCATGGCCGGCGTGAGTTCCTGACGGACCATGACGGGATCGATGATGAGGCGGAGCGAGAGACCTGGGGCCCGGATGGACCGCAGGTCGGACGAATAGACGTAGATGCCCTGATCGCGCGTGAGGACGCGCAGACGGTCCCACCAGTGCGTGCGTTTCATCATGTCGCGGAAGTTATCGAGCGAGGCGGGAAATTTTTGGCCGATGCGCGCGGTATCGGCATCGTTGAGAATGTCGCCGCTGGCATTGCAGACGGCCATGGCGACAACGGGTCCGGCTTCGGCCAGCAGCTCGCGAAACTCTTCGGTCAAGCCAGGATCGTTCGCGACCAGGCTCGCGTTGGGCACTTTCGATTTGCGCAGGAGTGAGCGATTGACGGCGGTTGCGCCGAGGCGCCAGATGGAGGCGGAGCGGCGAAGCGTGATTTCAAACTGACGATCGATTTCGTCGGTGAGATCGAGAGCGGAGATGGTGGCGACGATTAACGTCATCACCACGATGGACCAGACGGTGAGTCTGCCTTGGAGGTTCACTTGGCCGAATTGACAAGGAGCAGCTTGCCCGCCGTTCCGCGCCCTTCAAGGTCGCGGTGCGCTTGCGCCGCTTCGGCAAGCGGGTATTCGCGATCGATCCTTACGTTGAGTTTGCCCGATTCCATCATGCCGAGCACATCGCCTGAGCGCTGTTCGAGCTCTTCACGCGTGGCGGCAGTAACTTGCCAGCGTGGGGCGCGTGAGGAAGAGAGAGCCTTTCTGGTTGAGCAGCAGCGGATCGATGGCGGGAGCGGCGCCGCTCGATTGGCCGAAGAGGACCATCATGCCGCGCGGGCGGATGGCGTCGAGGCCTTTGGGGAAAGTGGTCTGGCCGACGGAATCGTAAATGACGTCGACGCCGCGGCCATCGGTGAGGCGCTTGGCTTCGGTGACGAAATCCTGACGGGTGTAAAAGATGACTTCGTCGCAACCGGCGGCGCGCGTGAGGGCGGCTTTTTCTTCGGTGGAAACGGTGCCGATAACGCGGGCGCCCAGGGCCTTGGCCATCTGAACGATCAAGAGGCCGGCTCCGCCTGCTGCTGCGTGAACCAGCGCGGTGGAGCCGGGGTGCAAGGGGAAGGTGGTGTGCGTGAGGTAATGCGCGGTCATGCCCTGGAGCATGACGGCGGCGGCGGCTTTGGTGGTGACGTGAGCGGGAATTTTAACAAGCTGCCAGGCGGGGACGACGGCGTATTCGGCGTAGGAGCCGCGGTTCATGGCGTAGGCGACGCGATCGCCGGGTGCGAGGCCGGTGACATCGGGACCGATGGATTCGACAATGCCCGCGCCTTCATTGCCTAGCGTGATGGGCGATTCGGCTTTGTAAAGGCCGATGCGGAAATAGACGTCGATGAAATTTACGCCGGAGGCTTCGATGCGCACCAGAGCCTGGCCGGCGCCGGGTTGGGGGATAGGCACATCGACCAGCTCCATCCGCTCTGGACCACCGGCTTGTTTGACCTGTATTTGTTTCACAGCTTATTCTGGCATCGTTTATTTAGATAAAGCTGCGCGATGAGGCATGGTGTTGAAGCGGCGGCGTAGGTGCGCGAGAGCGGCAAAGGCAAGTAAGAAGAGCAGCGAGAAAGGAAAGAGCAGCAGACGAGCGAGAGTGCGGACTGCGCCGGCCCCGGCCAGACCACTGCGAAAACACGCAAACTCCCACAAGGTGGGCAGGTGCCGGCTATCCATCCAGACGTAATCGCCATTTTCATTGAGTAAGAAGGTATGGGCAGGAACGCGGTAAGCAAGCATCCACTTCCACTTACTCATGATAGGTTCGCCGGAGCAGATCATACCGGTAACTTGATAGCGGTTGGAGATAAGTTCGCGATACAGAATCGAACGCAATTCGGGCGTGCCATAGCTGGCAACGCGATAGACGCGGCCATTAGTGAAGGTGGAAGGCAGGCCACCGAAGCACGTGACGAGATCGACGGCGACGGGACCGTTGAAGAGGCCGGGCAGGAGGGGAATGAGCTTCTCCAGTAAGTCACGGGACCCGCTCTCAATCAGCAGTACGCGTTTGACGGCGGGAGCGCGGTTGGGCCGCAGGAAATACCGCATGGCATCGGAGACTAAATTTTACCGGTATTTGGATTGTTCTGGGTGAGCGGCGCGGGGCGGACGAACTTGGCATTGACGTTGAGGGCGACGGCGCGGCGGATCTCTGCGCGGTCGAGTTGGTCTTCTGTAAAATCGAAGCCAAGTTGCGCGGCATCGAACGGGAGTCCGGCGGCACGGCAGGCAATGCGGGCGTTGACAGCTTCGGTTAGGCGAGCTTGGTGCGCGGCGCGGCGGAGGGCTTGGGTGGCACGAAGGTCGTCCATGGCTTTGAAGAGGGTTCGCTGAAGCCGGTATTCCTGAAGCTGGAGATTGCGAATCTTCTTTTCACGCTTGTCATAGCCATAGGCGGCGATGAGGCCCTCGCGTACAGCGGGGTTCTCGATGGCGGCGAGATGCGGGGGAATCTCTTCGTGAAGCGTGAGGGTGGTAAGAGAGGCTTCCATGTTGCGGGCACGTTCGAGACGCCATTGCGTGTCGCAGATGGTCTGGACAAGGATCTCTTCGTGAGATTCGTGCGGGGCGAAATCATGGAAGACTCTGTCGCGGAAGGCGGCGTAGGCCTGCGTATCTTCGCCAGGCAGGATGACGGTCTGACCGGTGAGGCCGTGGCGGAGGGAGTTGAGGGAGGACTGGTGCTTGCCTTCGGGCGTGCGGGGTCCGGTGGAGAGTTGCGCGTTCTGTTGGTTGGAAAGGGTTCGAGCTTGGGATGCCATTGGGGTTTCTCCGGCTTTAGGAGAGCATGGCGGGTAGGGGATGCTGGGTAACGCGGGGGCGGAGCGCGTGGCGGGAGTAGGGGGAAATAAATTTTGGGGATATGTGACTCACGCAGAGGCTTGGCTGGTTGGGGGGCACGCAGAGGCGCAGACCAAGGCGGCTGGGAGATAATGATGGCAAGGCCATGCTGTATCGAGTCAAAGACTTATCGGCGGAGCAGAAGCATGCCGTTGAAATTCTGCCTGGGGATCCGGTACTTGAAGCTGGCGCGGTCACTTACTTCCGGGCAGCGGATGATTGAGGATCGTTCTTGACGCCACTGTATTAGTTCGAAGTCAAACCATAAAGTGAATTGTGGGAGAATTTTCCCGAAGGTCTTGGTAATGAAAATTGTTGCGGTTTTATTTACGGTAATGGGCGTTGCGGTTGTAAGTGGGCAGACACGAATGAAGTATCCGGAAGCGCCGGTGACGGATCAGGTGGACGATTATCACGGGACCAAGATCGCGGACAAATATCGCGAGCTGGAGAATGCGGATTCGGCGGAGACGCAGAAATGGGTGGAGAAAGAGAATCTGCTGACTTCGGGATACCTGGCGAAGGCAGCGGGGCGCGACAACATTAAGCGGGAATTGACGGAGCTGTGGGATTACGAAAAGTTCGACCGCATGTCGAAAGCGGGCAAACACTATTTTTATTTCCACAACAGCGGGCTGCAGAATCAGTTCGTGCTGAACGTGATGGATGCGCTGAATGGGACTCCGCGAGTGCTGATCGATCCGAACACGTACCGCCAAGATGGGACGGCGGCGCTGGGTGCGACGGCGCCGAGTTGGGATGGCGAGTTGTACGCGTATGCGGTGGCGCAGGCGGGTTCGGACTGGGGAGAGTGGCATGTGCGCGAAGTGGCCACAGGGCGCGATTTGCCGGATAGCATCAAGTGGACAAAGGGCGGGCGCATTACATGGACCGCGGACAACAAGGGGTTTTATTATGCGCGGTATCCGGAGCCGGCGGCGAGCGAACTGCTGACCGCGGCGGCGCTGAACGAGAAAGTTTATCTACACAAGCTGGGGACGGAACAGGCGGCGGACACGCTGGTATATGAGCGGCCGGAACATGCAAATTGGAGTTTGAATCCGGTAGTGATGGAGGGCGGGCGGTATTTGGTGTTCGCGATTTATGCGGGCGTGCCGGGGAAGAACCGGCTGGCATTTCAGGATCTGCGAGAGGCGAAGCCGAAGACGGTGGAGCTGATTGCGGCGGAGACGGGCGGATACGATCCGATTGCGATTGTGGGGACGACGCTGTATTTGAATACGAACGATGGAGCGCCGCGCGGGCGCGTGGTGGCGATGGATCTGGAACATCCGGAACGCGCGCGATGGAAAGAGATTGTGGCCGAGCAAGCGGAGACGCTGGAAGATGTGACGATGGCCGACGGCAAGCTGCTGCTGGTTTATATGAAAGACGCGCACACGACGGCCCGGCTGGCGACGCTGGAAGGCAAAGCGGTGAGCGAAGTAGCGATGCCGGGGCTGGGGACGGCGCAATTTTCGGGCGCTCATTTACATGACAAGGAAGTGTTCTATACGTTTTCCGGGTTCACCATGCCGGCGTCTCTTTATAGGCTGGATTTGAGCACGGGGAAGAGTGCGCCGGTGAAGCAGAGCAAAGTTGCGCTGGATTTGAACGCGTTCGAAACAACGCAGGTTTTCTATCCGAGCAAAGACGGGACGAAGGTGCCGATGTTTTTGAGTTATCGCAAAGGCCTGAAGCGCGATGGCATGAATCCGGCGCTGCTCTATGCTTATGGCGGCTTTGCAATTTCGGAGACGCCACGGTTTACGCCGGCGCTGCTGGAGTGGATGCGGATGGGCGGCGTGTATGCGGTGGCGAATCTGCGCGGCGGGTCAGAATATGGGGAGGCGTGGCACCAGGCGGGCATGCGCGGGAAGAAGCAGAACGTGTTCGACGACTTCATTGCCGCGGGCGAATGGCTGATTGCCAACAAATACACGTCGACGCCGAAGCTGGCTATTTTTGGGGGCAGTAATGGCGGGTTGCTGGTGGGCGCGGTGCTGAACCAGAGGCCCGACTTGTTCGGAGCGGCGATGCCGGCGGTGGGCGTGATGGACATGCTGCGGTTCCACAAGTTCGGGTTCGGGACGCAGTGGGTGGGCGAGTATGGGACGCCGGAAGATCCGGCCGATTTCGCGATTTTGCGGACTTATTCGCCCTTGCATAACATTCGCCAAGGCGGCCAGTATCCGCCGACATTGGTGACCACGGCCGATCATGACGACCGCGTGATGCCGGGGCATAGCTTGAAATATGCGGCGGCTTTGCAGGCGGCGCAGGAAGGGCCGGCGCCTATTTTGATTCGCGTGGAAACGCGCGCGGGGCATGGCGCGGGGATGCCGACGGCGAAGCGCATTGAAGAATGGGTGGACCGGCTGGTGTTTTTGAAATTGAGTTTGGGAATGAATTAGGCGACGTAGAGGCCCATGCGTTGTTTCGTTAACTCGACGGTCTGAGCGGCAATGGGGCGCACGCGTTCGGCTCCCTGGCGGAGGATGGATTCGATGTATGCGGGGTCGGCTGTGATTTCGCGGTAGCGCTGCTGGAGAGGCTCCAAGTGCGCGATGACCATCTCGGCCACCTGCTTTTTCAGATCGCCATAGCGTATGCCGGTGAAGCGGGCCTGCATGGCGGCTGCGTCGTCATTCGAGAAAGCCTGGTAGATGTTGAGGAGGTTTTCGACGCCGGGGCCCATGGTGGCGAAATCGACGGCGGGGTTGGAATCGGTGGTGGCGCGGTTGAAGGTTTTGCGGATCTTATCGGGGGGGTCGAGCAGAGCGATGGCGTGATGGGCGCCCTGAGCCGATTTGCTCATCTTGGCGGTGGGGTCATCCAGCCCCATGACGCGCGCGCCGAAGCCGGGGAGCTTGGTTTCAGGCACGACGAAGGTATCGCCGTAGAGCGAGTTGAAGCGTTCGGCGATGTCGCGCGTGAGTTCGAGATGCTGTGACTGATCGTCGCCAACGGGGACGACGGCGGCTTGATAAAGCAGGATGTCGGCGGCCATCAGGACGGGATATTGGAAGAGGCCATCGCCCACGGTTTCCTGCGCGGCGGATTTGGCTTTGAACTGCGTCATGCGGCTGAGCCAACCCATGGGCGTGACGCAGGTGAGCATCCAGGCCAATTCACTGTGGCCGGAGACTTGAGACTGCACCATGATGCTGGAATGCGTGGCGTCGATACCGGAGGCGAGGAAGAGCGCGGCGATTTCGCGGATCTTGGCGCGGAGCTCTTCGGGGCGCTGGTGGACGGTGATGGCGTGCAGGTCAACGATGCAAAAGATGCTTTCGTATTGGTGCTGGATCTTGACCCAATTGGAGATGGCGCCGAGGTAATTGCCGATGTGCAGATTTCCGGTTGGTTGGACGCCGGAGAGAACACGTGCTTTCATGAGGAGTCCTCATGGTAACAATCGAAAAGCTGGTGTATGGCGGTGACGGGCTGAGCCGTGCGGAAGGTCAAGTAGTTCTGACTCCGTATGTGCTGGCCGGTGAAGAAGTGGAAATTGAGCCGGGGGAAGTGCGCGCGGGCGTGATGCGGGCCGGGCTGAAGAGTGTGGTGACGGCCTCGGCGGATCGTGTTGCGGCGCCTTGCAGTTACTACGGTAAGTGCGGTGGTTGCCACTATCAACATGCCACTTATGAGGCGCAAGTGGCGGCGAAACTGGCAATTCTGCGGGAGACGCTGGCGCGGGTGGGGCGTGTGGAAGCGCCGGCTGAGATCGCGGTGATTACGGGTGAGCCTTGGGGGTATCGCAATCGCGCGCAATTTCATATCGAGCAGCGCAAGTTAGGTTACCGGATGCGCGGTTCGCACAAGCTGGTGGCGATTGAAGAGTGCCCGATTAGTTCGCCGATGGTGAACCGGTGCATTGCGGCGCTGAACCGGATGCTGCGCGATGGGCGATGGCCAAAATTTATCACGCAGATTGAAGTGTTCACGAACGAGACGCAGGTGCAGTTGAACGTGCTGGAAGCGGGGCAGACGGTGGCCAAGCGCTTTTTTGAGTGGGCGGCGGAGGAGATGCCGGGGCTGGTGGAGGGTCCGCTGGAGTATGCGGGATATCGCGTGAGCCCGAATTCCTTTTTTCAGGTGAACCGGTTTCTAGTGGAGCGCATGGCGGAGGCGGTGGTGGGGACCGCGATTGGGGAGCACGCGCTGGATTTGTATTCGGGCGTGGGGCTGTTCACGATACCGCTGGGCGGGCGGTTCGGGCGTGTGACTGCGGTGGAATCGGGGTCGGGCGCGGTGCGGGATATGGAGTTTAACGCGGCCCGGGCCGGCGTGAAAGTGCATGCGGTGGGTGCGAGTGTGGACCAGTATTTGAGGAGCATGGAAGAGCGCGCGGATTTTGTATTGGCCGATCCGCCACGGACAGGGCTGGGGAAAGCGGTGGTGGATAAGTTAGTGGAGTGGCGGCCGGAGCGAGTTACTGTGGTGGCGTGCGACCCATCGACTTTCGCGCGGGATTTGAGCGGGTTAGTAAGTGGCGGGTATGTGGTGGAAGAGTTGACGTTGATTGACTTGTTTCCACAGACTTTTCATATTGAGACGATTTGCAAGTTGCGGATGGGGTGAGGGGAGCTGTCAATATCGATGTAGCCGCTGGTGCTTATTACGATTATGGGACGGCGTTTGGGTGACGGTCCAGGTGGCGCCGGAATCTCTCGTATGGAAGATGCGCGCGGCGCCGGTGCCGAACCAGGCTTCACCGTTGGCGCGGGCGATAAGGCAGGTGCCGCTGGCCGCGAAGGCGCCTTCACCGGGGAGCGCTTCGGGACCTGGGCGGCGCTGCCAGTTGAGGCCGTCGGTGGTGGTGAAGATGACGAAGCGATTGTCGACGGGATCGCCGAGCAGGATGCCGGAGCGTTTGTTGAAAAAGGCGATAGCGTCGAAGAAGCCGGTGGGATCGGGGTTGGTGAGTTGGAATTGCCAGTTTGCGCCTGCATCGCGCGTGAAGTAGACGCGTGATTTATCGCCGGGGCCGCTTGCGAGTAGCCAGGCGCGGGTGCTATCGGGCGCTTCGATGTCGCGGAAATCGAGAGCGGCGGAGTTGGGGACGAGCGAAGCTTTCCAGTGCTTGCCGGAATCGCTGGTGCGGAGGACGGTGCCCCTGGTACCGGAGGCCCAGGCAACGCGAGAGTCGACGACGGCAAGGCCGCGCAGGCTAGCGGTGGAGTTGGTGGTGAGGGTTCGCCAATCGGCGGCGTGGGCTCCCAATGTAGCTACAATAAAGAGCATGGACGTCGGAATCAGGGAAGCCAAGACTAAATTGTCGCAGCTAGTGAAGGCCGCCTTGGCGGGTGAGGAAGTTTTCCTGACGAATCGCGGGGAACGGCGGGTTCAGCTGAGCGTAGTGGAGAAGACGGACGCCTTACAGGGTTGGGGTTCCTGGGCAGGCAAGGTGAACCTTTACAGGGGGTGGGACAGCGTCGAGGAAGATCGGAGGATCGAAGGAATGTTTGAGTTCATACAGGAGGAAAATGCGGATCCTGCTCGACACAAACGTGCTGGTGAGGGGGATGGCCGGAGTAAAGCTGCCCCGCGCCGTACAGCGAATACTAAACGCTCCCGGTAGCAAGTTCGTTGTCAGCATTGCCAGCGCGTGGGAGATTGTGAACAAGCCGAATTTGGGACGCTCCGTCAAGGACATTCACCAAGCGGTAACGGGAATAAACGCGGCGCTACTTCACATCCAGCTGGCGCATTTAGAGGAGCTTGCGAAGCTTCCGTACCGGCGCAATCACCATGATCCGTTCGACCGGCTGCTGATTGCGCAGGCGCTTTCCGAAGATATTCCGATTCTGACAAGCGATACCCGGTTCGAAGAGTATCCTGGGCTTCGCGTGATTTGGGATTGACCTAACCTAACCGTCTCTGCGACGTACTATATGGCATGGCAAAACTGTTGCTTGCAATGCTGTGCTTCACTGCTTACGGAGCGGATGTAAGCGGCGAGTGGAACTTTCGATTAATACGCTTTGGCGACCGGTTCGCCAGCGCGCGTGTCGAGTTGCAAGCGGAAGGGAGCAAACTTACCGGCACGCTCAATGAGATCAAGCTGACGGGAAGCGTGGAGGGCGATGCGGTGCATATCACCGGCATGCGGCCCAATGGGAAGGAGTGGGCCAAACTGGACGGGAACGTGCGGGGCGAGGAGATGTCCGGCACTGTAAAGCAGGGCGAGGACGAGTTTTCCTGGGAGGCCCGGCGAGTGCTGGCCGCGCAATCGGAACCAAAGACACACGCGTTCGCGGCGACCAAATTCCACAGGGAATTTTCGGGCGCGATCGCGCCTGTGCTGCATGTCAACTCCGGCGACACGATCAAGACGTCAACGGTAGACGCGGGCGGATATGACGCCGCGGGAGTGAGGCGGTCACTGGGCGGGAACCCGGAGACGGGGCCATTTTATGTGGAGGGCGCGATGCCGGGGGACACTCTGGCGATCAAGCTGCTGCATCTGCGCCTGAGCCGCGACACGGCCATGAGCGGGGACCGGATTGTATCGGGCGCGGTGGAGGCGGATTACTACCGCGATGCGAAATTCGATGAAAAGTTTGACAGCGAATGGAAGCTGGATCGGCAGAACGGAACCGCTTCGCTTGCCAAGCCAACGGACCGGCTGAAGAATTTTCGTGTGAAGCTGCGACCGATGATGGGCTGCGTGGGAGTGGCGCCTCCGGCGAAGCAAACGTTTCGATCCGGCTGGCTGGGGCCGTGGGGCGGCAATATGGATTACAGCGGCGTACGTGAAGGCGTGACCGTGTATCTGCCGGTGTTTCAGGAAGGCGCGCTGTTGTTCGTGGGCGACGGCCATGCGGCGGAGGGCGATGGCGAACTGAATGGGGACGCTCTGGAAACATCGATGGACTTGGAATTTTCGGTGCAGTTGATTCGCGGTAACAGCACAGGCGGCCCGCGCTTTGAGGATGACGAATATCTGATGGCGTCTGGGATTGCGGGTTCGCTTCCGGATGCGTTGCGGGAAGCCACTACGGAGCTGGCGCGTTGGCTGGAACGCGATTACAAGCTATCGGCCAATGAATCGAATGTGGTGCTGGGGACGTCGATTCGCTACGACATTGCAGAGGTGGTGGATCCGCAGGTGCATATTGTGGCGAAGGTGAGTAAGGCGGTCTTGGCGACTCTGCGTTAGGGCCGCGACAGGTTAGGCGATGCGGCGGCGCAGGATATCGAGCGCCATTTGGGCGGCGAAGGAACGGATGCGCGGGCGGTCGCCGATGAACTGGCGGTGGAAGACTTGGGCGCCGCTTGCGTCTGAGATGCCGATATAGACCATGCCTACGGGAGCTTCGTCGCCGTCGGTGGTGGGGCCGGCGTTGCCGGTGACGGAGAGTCCGTAGGTGGCGCCGGTCTTTTCGCGGACGGCGACGGCCATGGCTTCGGCGATCTGCTTGCTGACGGCGCCGTGACGGTCAAGCGCTTCCGGGAGGATACCGAGAGCTTGCGATTTCATGTGTTTCGAATAGGTCACGAAGGCGCCGGTGAACCAGGCGGAACAGCCGGGCACGGAGCTTAAGCGATCCGATAAAGCGCCGCCTGTCATGCTTTCGGCGACGGAGACGGTGGCTTGAGTGCCAGCCAGCAGAGCGCCGACCCTTTCTTCGAGCGAACTGCTGTCGCGGGAATAGATGCGGTCGCCCAGGAGGGCTTCGATTTGTGTGCCTACTTCCGAAAGCAGGGCGGACGCTTCAGTCGGCGTGGCGCATCGCGCGCGCAGGTGCACCTGAATATCGCCCGCATGAGCTAGCACGGTGGTGACTGGGTTTTCGTATCTCTTATACACCGGGGAGATAGTCTGGTCGAGATCCGATTCGGACATGCCGGCTACGCGGAAGACTAAAGTTTCGATGGCCTGCTTCGCGACACGGGCTTCGAGGCGCGGCAGACACTCGCGGGCGAACATGGATTTCAGTTCGTGGGGTGGGCCGGGAAGCAGCATGACCCAGGCATTTTCGTGTTCGATCCACTGGCCGGGGGCGGTGCCACGGTCGTTCGAAAGCGGTTCGGCTCCTTCGAGTAGAAAGGCTTGGCGCTTGTTGATTTCCGGCATCACGCGCGACATCTTCGTGAAACGGGCTTCCAACTCTTCGGCGATATGCGGGTGGAAGAGGAGCGCGCGGCCCAGTGCTTCGGCAACGGCGTCGCGCGTGACATCGTCTTCGGTGGGACCGAGGCCGCCGGAGAGCAGCACGATGCGCGAGCGGGAGACGGCGGTGCGGATAGTTGCGGCTAGCCGGGCGCGGTCATCGCCGACGACGTATTTGGTGGTGACCTCAATGCCAAGCTCGTTGAGCTGTTCGGTGAGGTAGAGGGAATTGGTATCGACGCGCTTCGGGGTGAGCAACTCCGAACCGACGGCGATGATTTCCGCGTCTACGCTGGCATCAGGCAAACTGACGGCCCTTAACGCCGACATCGACGCGATAGAGTGCGTTCGTTGTGGCGACCACGATGGCCTGCGACGGCGTGAAGCTCAGACCGACAATGCCAGGGCCGGAGATGGCCAGTTCGGCTTCGCGATTTTCGTTAATGCGCACGATGCCTTTGCGGCCGGCTAGCGAGGCGGAGACGTACAGGCGGCCGTGCTCATCGAAGGCCATGCCCTGGGGACGGCCCACGCCGCGATAGAACGTTTCCACATCGCCCTGGTGGCTGATGCGATGGATGGAATCGAAGCTGGAGGTGGTGGGGCCGGTCACGTAAAGATAGCGATCCGGACCGAACGCCAAATGGTAAGCGGAGATGGACGGTTCGAGCGTGGCGAACACGAAGATCTGGCGCGAAGGGCTGATTTTGAAAATGGTTCCGCTGCGGTCCCCGACGTAAAGATTGTTGTCTTCATCGAACGCGAGGCCGCTGGCGACGCCCATGCCTTCGACATAGACCGACATATTGCCGTTGGGGGTGACCTGGTAAACCACGCCATCGAAGCGGCTGGAAATGTAAAGCATGCCGTCCTGATCGAAGCAGAGGCCGGTGGCGTTCATCAGATCGTTAATGAACGGCTTCATGTTGTAATTCAGGTCGACTTTGTAGACGGCGACGGGCACTTTCTGGCCGCGCGAACCGCTGAAGGTGCTGTAGACATTGCCGAACTTATCGACGGCGGGATTGGCAACGGGATGCAGGTTGTCGGCGATCATGATGCCGAGGTCGCACGTCCAGGCCTGGCTGGAGTGTTTGCCGCTTTCGATGGTGAGTTCGCCGGCGGATGCGCCTTCGGGGACGCGCGCGATAACGAAAGAATCGGACCCAATGACGATGGGGGCGGCAACTTCACCGAAACGGACACGGGGCCGGTCGGTTTTCGCGAAATATTTGCCGGAAATCTGGAACTCGCCGCCTGTGATCGCGGCCTCTGGGGTGACTTGCGCGATTTGGGGACGGGTATCTCTGCGAATTGCCATGGGCCTACTAAAAATTGAACCATCCGCAGAGGAATAAGACAAGCGCGGCGAAAGACTGGTGGGGGAGACGGTTTACACAGTAATCGATATACTGTGTAAATGAAGAATATAACTCTGAGCGTGGACGACGAGGTACTGGCCGCTGTTCGAAAACATGCTGTGGAACAAAACTCCACTGTCAATGCACTGGTTCGGGAGTACTTGACCGGGATTGCTTTACAGACGGATAGGGCCAAGGCAGCCCGCTTGCGAATGAGGCAATTGAGCGAGCAATCAAAGGGAGAGCTGGGGCCTAAGGTAAATCGCGACGAACTCTATGAGCGCCGATAGCGTTTTCCTGGATACGAACGTGGTCGTATACGCGGCAAGCCGAAACGGGATTGAGGATTCCAAACGGCGGCGCGCTTTAGAAATTTTGGAATTGGAAAAGTTCGCGACTTCGGCTCAGGTGTTGCAGGAGTTTTTCGTTACTGTGACAAGGAAGTCCAAGGCTCCTATCAGTCCGGAGGAGGCGCTCGAATGGATCGACCAGTTCCTGGTTTTCCCGTGTTACGCAATCGACTATCGCTTGGTGAAGGTCGCCATCGAAACGGCCGCGCGTTATTCCATTTCGTATTGGGATGCAGCGATTCTAGCTGCGGCGGATGCGCTCCAATGTAAGACGGTTTATTCGGAAGATCTGAACAACGGGCAGGTATACGGCCGCGTGCGGGTGGTGAATCCGTTTCTTGTGCACTGAGCAGCGGACCACAGCTAGTACAGCTTCAGCCATCCGCACAGAAACAAGACAAGGGCGGCGTAGATGCCGGCCATGCAATCGTCCAGAACGATGCCCCAGCCGCCAGGGAGGCGTTCGAGCGCGCGCGTGGGCCAAGGCTTCCAGATGTCGAAAAGGCGGAAGAGCAGGAAGCCGAGGGTGAGCGAGCGCCAGTTCAAATGCGCCGCGCCGGAGAGTGCGATCCACTGGCCTTCTACTTCGTCGATGACCACTAGTTGAGGGTCTTTACGGTCGAGTTGGAGGGCAGTGGCGCCGGCGGACCAGATGGCAATCGGGAACAGCGCCAAAGCGGCCAAGAAGCAGAAGTAGGGCGGCGCGGAGAGGAAGGGCGCGACCAGCAGCGCGGCGGCGAGTGAGCCGGCGGTTCCGGGTGCTTTGGGGAACAGCCCGCAGCCAAAAAAAGTCGCGAACCACCAGGCGAAGCCGCGGGCGGCCAACTATTCGGAATCCTCATCGTGCTCCATCATTCCGGCTTGCAACGGTTCGGAGATGACGTACTTTTCGTCAGCCCAATTGCCGAGATCGATGGTGCGGCAACGGTCGCTACAGAAGGGGAAATCGGGAGCGCCGAGTTTTACCTTTTTCTTGCAGATGGGGCATTGTGTCAGGATCGGGTGGGTCATCGAAGCTGAATCAATTGCGGCACGTCCGGTTCCATTTTGAAGGCGCGGGAGGGGGCGCTCAGGGTTTCGATAGGCTCATCGGAATCGAGCAGTGTGCCGACTAAATCGTAATCGTGAAATTCGGTGATGCGGAGCGGACGAATCTGGCCGGGCGCGGGTTCGGCGCCTTCGAAATCGTTGATGAGCGTGACGCCGTCGATTTCCGGAGCTTGTGAGCGCATGCGGCCTTGCCAGAGCAGGTCGGTGTCAGCGGAGAGGCCTTCTACGAGCACGGGGACGACCTGGCCTACTAGCAGTTTGTTGCGCGCGCGAGAGATCTTGCGCTGGATGGACATGAGGCGGCGCTTGCGGGCGTAAATGGTGCGCGCATCCACCTTGCCATCGAGCAGGTAGCTCTGGCTGGTGTCTTCATCGGAATAAGAAAAGACGCCGAGGCGGTCGAACTTGGCAGCCTGGACGAACTGGCAGAGCGTTTCAAAATCCCGATCGGTTTCGCCGGGGTAGCCGACGATGAAACTGGTGCGAATGGAGACGCCGGGGATGGTGGCGCGGGCGCGTTCCAGAAGCTTGAGGAAAATGTCGCCCGAAGCACCGCGCTTCATGCGCTTCAGGACGGGCGCGCTGGCGTGCTGCAGCGGCATGTCGATATATTTCACTAGCGATTGGTGAGCTGCGATGGTATCGAGCAGCTTTTGCGTGAGCCGGTTCGGGTAGGCGTAGAGAAAACGAACCCATTTTTCGCGGTCGGTTTCGATCTGGGCGAGGCGCGCGAGGAGCTCCGCGAGCCCATCTTTCATGCCGAGATCTTCGCCGTAACAGGTGGTGTCCTGCCCGATGAGATTGATCTCGCGCACGCCCTGAGCAAAGAGGCGTTTGGCTTCGGAAACGACCGATTCGAAACGGCGGCTGCGAAAGGCGCCGCGGTACTGGGGGATGGTGCAGAAGGCGCAGGGATGATCGCAGCCTTCGGCGATTTTCATGTACGCGAAGTGCTTCGGCGTGGTGAAGACGCGCGGCGTTTCATCGTTGTAAAGATAGGGGACGAGCGGCCCGGAGGCGGCTTCGATGCCTTCGCAAGCGGCCACGATGCCATCGAGTTCATTGGTGCCGATGAGGGCGTCCACTTCGGGAAGCTGGTCTTTGATTTCGCCGCGATAGCGCTCCACCATGCAGCCGGCGACGACGAGGCGCTGCGCGCGCCCGAATTGCTTGTATTGCGCCATTTCGAGAATGGTGTCGATGGATTCCTGCTTGGCGGGATCGATGAAGGTGCAGGTGTTGACGACGATGACGTCGGCTTCGTCGGGGCGCGGGGTAAGTTCGTGACCGCGTTCAGAAAGGCGGCCCATCATGACCTCGCTATCGACAAGGTTTTTCGGGCAGCCTAAACTTACAAATCCTACTTTCAATGGGGTGTCCGTGGGGTGTGAGGCGCTTCGAGCTAAAAACTCTATGTTAGCAAAGTTGGGGATGGGTACAAACGAACGGGGCAGGTTCGGTTCCGATTCGGCAAATATTGCGGCTCTCGATACCTTCGAAATCGGAGACTTCACGGCGTCCTTGATCATGACCACCAGTTTTCTTTGGGTAACGTGTTGCCTCTTGACACCGCTCAATGCGAAATCGGCAGACCCCGCGCGACCCTTGAACTTCCACAATTGCACACTGGCCTGCTGTCGCGGCTGTCAGCTCTCATTCTCGCTACAGCCGTGGGATCCGGGTCAATGTTTTTCGGCGACCGCACGCTTCGCACTGCGCTTCGAATTTCGAGTATTCCCAACTCATATGACTGACTTCACATTATCGGCTCTGTTGGACTATGAGACGAGGATGCGAGCAATTCTTTCGACAAATCAGATGACGAACAATGAAAAGGATCGTCATGTGGTTGCAGCCGCTTGCGCAGCTTACGTCAACTCCTCAATCTCCTAAGCAGCACCGTGCCCGACTTCGCGGCAATTGTTTCGCGGGCAATCACCACGGCCTAGCCCAATTCAGCAGCACCGGCGGATAAGCGAAAGTCCGCTCACTTCACCGCAGTATGAATTTCCACTTCCACCGTCTTGCCCACCTTCAATAGAAAGTTGCTGGGGTTTTTCATGCCCCACTCTACATAGGGCATGGTGAAGTGCGTGTCTGCCGTGGTGCTTCCCGCGGCCGCGTGAATTGCTACGGGCAGTGTTAGCTCATGCGGTGCGCCGTGGATGGTGAGCGTGCCGTGGACTCGCACCGTGGAATCGCCGGTTGCTGCGGGCTTGCCTTCTACGCGATCGGGCGTGAAGACTGCTTCCGGGTATTGCGCGCTCTCTAGGATTTCTTTGTGCATGCGCTTGTCGCGTGCGCCGCCGCCGGTGCTGCCGCTGGTTACATCGACTACGATTTCGCCGCTGGCTGCGCCGGTTGCGGGGTCTAGGCGCAGGGTCGCGCGCTTCAGTTTGAAGGTGCCGTGCACGGTGTGAAGGGTGTCGCCGAGAGTGAAACGAATTTCCGTGCGGGCAGGGTCGAGCTCGAGCGATTGCGGCTGTGCGAACGCACTCAGCGCGGCGGCGAGAAACAGAATGGCGGTCTTCATACGGTAAGGATTCTCCAGCCTAACGGAAGCACGGCGCGGGTGAGAAATTCGGTGGGGGAACTGGCTCCCACATGCATGGCCAGCATGTGCGCGAAGAGCTCCGGACGTGACGAAAGAGCTTGTAAAACACGACGCTGCAACTTCGGGAAAGGCGCATGAGAAAGCATGAACGCACCCATGATTCTGGGGCGCACCGCCAGGCGCCGGTGCTCACGTTGATACGCCGCCAGGTTGCCGCCGGCGAAAGCATCGGCCAACAAAAGGGCTTGCCGGAAGGAGAGACAGAGTCCATCGCCGGTGATGGCGTCGGCTGAGCCGGAAGCATCGCCGATCAGGGCGACGTTCGCGGTATGGATGCGCTCAAAGCCGCGGGAGGTGACGACGCTGCCGCGATCGGATGAAGAGACAGGCTCGCCGTGGAGACGGGCCGACAGTTCCGGGAAGCTACGCAGCGCGGTATCGAGCCGCAGCGCGGGGTCGCGCGACATGACGGCCACGCAGACTTCGCGCGCGCCCACGGGCGTGGTGTAGATCTGAAACTGATTGCCCCAGTAAACTTCCATATAGTCCGACCATGGCCGGATGGCATAGTGGCGGCGGAAGCCGAAGCGGCGGCTTTGGTACCTGACGGCTTCGAGACCGGCCCAGCGGCGTACGAGGGAATTCTGGCCATCGGCGCCGACGATGTAGCGGGTGCGCACCGTTTCGCCGCGGGCCAGTTGCACCGCGCCATCGGATGAAATGCCGCGGACGGAAACGCCCCAGCGCAACTTCACGCCAAGCGAGGCGGCGCGCTCCATGAGCAAGCCATGCAACACCACGCGGCGCAGGCCGATGGCGGGGCCCGAGGCGAATGCCGCCTGCACGGCGCCGCCTTCGCCCTGGAAGCGGATGCCTCGAAAAGGCGCGCCGCATTCCGGCGGTGGATAGACGCCCAGGCGACCGAGCGCTTCGCGGCTATCCGGCATCAAGCCCTCGCCGCAGGCTTTATCGATGGGCGGAACGAAGCCATCGGCAAGTGTGACGCTCAAGCCTTTTTCGCGCGCGGCGATGGCGGCGGCGAGACCGGCGGGGCCTCCGCCGATGATGAACACATCGTCAGCGGCGCCTACCATCGCAGCAGCACCAGTTCCGCGCAGAAGCCCGGACCCATGGCCGCCAGAATGGAATAGCTGCCGGCGGCAGGCCTGCGATTCTTCATGAATTCTTCCAGCACCAACAACACCGATGCGGACGAAAGATTGCCCGTGCGGCTGAGACACTTCCAGGAAGCGTCAAGCGCCTCGCGCGGCAGGCCAAGCCCGGCGGCTGTCGCTTCGAGAATCTTCGGGCCACCGGTGTGGAGGATCCAGCTACCGATATCGGCGCGAGTCAGGCTGCGTTCGGCGAGGAACGAATCGATATCGACGGCAAGCTTCTGCGCGAAGAGCGGGACATCTTCAGATAAAACGATCTGAAACCCTTTTTCAGAAACTTTCCAGCCCATGACCGCTTCGGATTGCGGATAAAAGACGGAGCGTGTGGTAAGAATTTCAGGGCCGGACGCATTCGGGCACTCGCTACCGGCAACCAATGCCGCCGCGGACCCATCGCCGAAGAGGCCGGTGGAGATCATGTTGGCGACGGAGTAATCGTCGAACTGAATGGTGAGGGAGCAGAGCTCGACCGAGAGCACGGCGGCGATCTGATTCGGGAATGCGCGGACGTAATCTGCCGCTCGCGCGAGACCGGCTGCACCGGCGACACACCCCAGGCCGAAGATGGGGATGCGCTTCAGGTTGCTTGAAAGGCCCAGGCGATTGATAAGGCGCGCATCGATGGATGGGCTGGAAACGCCCGTGATGGAGACGAAGAAGAGCGCGCCGAGACCGGTGGGCTGCAGGTTGGCTTGCGCCAGCGCGCGGCAGAGAGCCTGGCCGCCTAACTCGGTTGCTGCTTCAATCCAGCGATCGTTGGCTTGGCCCCAGGTCTCAATGGCTTCGTATTCGGCCATGGGGAACGCCAGATACCGGCCTTCCACGCCCACGCGCGAATGCAGCCGCTCCAACATGTGGAGCTTTTCGGCATCCACCTTTCCGGCCCAGCGGTGTTTGAGAGCCTGAGTAAGAACCGTCTGCGAATAATAATGAGCGGGAAACGAACTGGCTGCGCTAACGATTTTCATAGGTCAGACCGCGCGCCTGGCGAGCCCGAGAGCTTCGCCCCAAAATGAGGATGAGCGATGCGCAATTTCAACCACGTCCTTAACGGATCGCACGAATTGTTCCAGTTGCTGCTCTTCTATCATGAGCGGTGGCGCGGCCTTGAGCACCAGGAAATTATTGCCGCAAATTTGTGCCAGCACATTGCCATCGCGAAACAGACGCATCACCAGAACCTGACCGAACATGCCGGGATGGATCTTCATGAACGCCTCGAACGGCAAGCGAAGGCTGAGCTGTTTAGGCGGCTCAAATTCAATACCGCTGAGCATGCCGATGCCTCGAACATCTTTCACCATCTCGTAGCCGGAGAGTTCCTGGCGCAGGCGTTCGCGTAGAAACGCGCCCAGGCGCAGAGCGCGCTGGCCCAGGCGTTCGCGCTCCAACACTTCCAGCGTTGCCAGGCCGGCGCGCATGGAAAGGCCATTCTCACTGAACGTGGACGTGTGCACGATGGATCGCTTGAGCGAAGTGTAGACCGAGTTATAGATGGCGTCCGTCATCAGCAGCGCGCCGTTCGGAACCAGGCCGCCGCTGAGCGCTTTGGCCAGAATGACCATGTCGGGCTCCGCGCCGTAATGGTGGCACGCGAGAAACGGGCCGGTGCGATACATGCCGGTCTGCACTTCATCCATCACCAGCAGCGTGCCGAACTGCCGGCACAGGCGCTGCACTTCCGCGAAGTAGCCTTCGGCCGGCAAGCGGATGCCGGCCTCCGATTGCACGGGCTCCACGAAGAAGGCGGCGAACTGTTTGGTGGCCAGCGCGCGATGGAGAGCCGCCAGGTCACCGAATGGGATGGATTCGGTATGTGGCAGGAGTGGACCGAACCCTTGTTTCCAGAAGGGATCGCCCATCAGCGAAAGCGCGCCGCACGTGAGCCCATGGAAGGCGCCATCGGCATACAGCAGGCCCGGGCGACCGGTGTGGGCGCGCGAAAATTTGATAGCGGCTTCCACGCCTTCGCTGCCGGAACTGCAAAAGAAAGCTTTGCGCACGCGTCCGCCGGCAAGGGTGCACAGCCTCTCCGCGAGTTCGCCCGCAAGCTCTGGAATGTGGCTCTGCAACATGGCGGGGCCGCGGCGATCAAGCTCATCCTTGATGGCGGTGATGATTTCAGGATGATTGTGACCGGCATTGTGAACGCAATATCCGGAAAGAAAATCGAGAATGCGGCGGCCATCGGACGTGAACAGCTCCGAACCCTGGCAAGATTCGTAGCGAACGTTCATCTGCAGAACGTTCAACAGCTTCACCCATTGCGGATTGACGTGGTCGCCATAAACGGCATCTCTTTCTTTCGCGGATTGCCGCTCTTCCGTCTGCAAAATTGGCATGGATAGGTTATCGCTCTGGACGCGCCCGTTGGGGGCCACGTTCCGTTGGATTATGCCGCGCGATTCGGCTCCGATGACGATTTATGCGGGGCCGGCGCCACGGCTGCGAACGGCGGCACGCGGCCAAACACTTCAAACACGCCGGATTGGTGCATCGCGCTTTGAAACTGCTCCACCACGTAACGATACGCGGCGTCGTAATTGGCCCACGGATATTCGTTGGCCTGTATGTAGCCTTGCAGATAGCTGACCGTGAAGACGCCGCTCAACAGATCGTCATGCCAGGGCGATTGGCCCAGCGTGCCTTCCGCTTCGAACAGGCAGGGCCACGCCTGCAGGCCTTCGATGAGCGCTAGCAGATCCGCGCGCGGCGTGTGGAGATCTGTCGCGCGAACGGGCGAACTCAATATTTTTTCTAGTGCATCGAGCCCGATCTTGCGCCGCAGGTTGGGATGAATGCGTGTGAAAACCTGCGCGGCGCGGCCGGCTGAAAGTTGCCGTTCTATAAACTGGCGGGTGCTATAAGGATGATGGTGCGTGGCCGCGGGCCCTGGCAAATAGAGAGTACCGAAGCCGCCGGGCGTTACTTCTGAAAGGCGGTAAGCAAGTTCGGCATCTTCCCACGCGGCATCGCGAAACAGCGGATTGAAGCCCTCTTCGCGCCAGTTAGTGAGCACCTGCTTCTTCAGCGAAACATTCGAGGTATAGAAAAATCGCCAATCGAGCCATGTGTACGGCATCAGGCTGAAGTAACCGAACTGCTGCTGGCCCTTGCCCTGGATGTGATGCATGGCAGCCGTAACTTCGAACTCCTGCGAATCCGGCCACACTGACTTGCCGAGCACCGCGACGCCAACGAACGGCAGGCGGCGATGCGCTTCCAAATGCTGGCGGTAAAAATCGGAATAGATGGGGCGTATGTCATCGCCCTGAAACAGGATCACCTGGTGTTTCGCCATCTCAATGCCATGATTGCGGGCGCGGCCAGGGCCTCCGTTTTCTAAACCGGTAAATCGAATCGCAGGGTGCGCTTCCGCCAGATGCTTGAGGCATTCGGCTGTCCGGTCGGTTGAGCCGTCATCGATCACGATGAACTCCACCGCGCAGCCGGCGGTGCATTCCAGCGAGCGCAACAGCGTCTCTTCCAGCATGGCGGCGCGGTTGAATGTGGGGATGATGACGGAGACGCCGGTGAGCGTTTCAAGCGGCAGCGAGCGCCCCGAAGGCGTGAACTCTGAGCGGCCCGGCTTGCGGGGCAACCGCGGCACCTGGCGCGCTGGGATGCGTTTCGGGTTCGGGCCGAAGCGCATATCGAGCGTGGGAAGCCGGAAGCGCGAACCGAAGCCGGGCTTCAATCCGTCAAGCGGACTGTGCTTCAAATGCTGCCGTGTGCCGCTGACAAAGGCTTCTAAGATGTGCCCAAAGCCGTCCTGAGCCTGAGGGGGCAAGGGGTAACGGAACGCATAGAAGGCGTCGGTGCCCAGAATATGAAGGTCGCGACGGAAGAGGCAGGCGGTAACGGTGGCCAAGTACTTGCCATCCAGGTGAAGATCGACGCGGACACGGCGGGAGGGGTCGCGCGAATCGAAAGCCCAGCCTCCGATTGCGCCGGCGCCTACGGAATCCATCGCGCCGGTGACGAAGGGCTCGGGAGCCGCCTTTGAATTTTCCTTCATGAGTTTGCAGGCAGCAGTTCAGCGGGCTTCACGGCGCGGAACCTTCGCGACACGGTGCGCGCCAACCAATGGCTGGGCCGCTCGATCACAAGATAGAAGATGTAGCTGATGGCCAGGATCATAACAATGCGTCGCGCCCAATTCAGGATAAAGCCGAGGTTGGCGAAATGCGAAGGCTCGGACAGATCGAGCCCCGGGACGTGCATGATGTAGAGCGAATAACTCCACAGGCCCGCGGAGGCGAGCAGGCTGGAGATGTTCCCGGTGTAGTCGTAACGCTGAATTTCGCGGCGCAGCCAGAAGTAAACGGGGAACGCGAAGAGGGTGTGCGTGAAGTCGCCGTTGAGCGGGCTGTGAAAGTGCAGAAACGACATTGTGGACGCGGTGGCCCACAGGCCCAAACGCCAGGTCCAGATTTCGGGAGTGGAAACGGGGCGTAGTTTGTGAACGTTGCTTTCGGCAAGCTTAGCGCCGAGTATCCAGCAGGGCAGGCCGGCAATGCAGCGATAGAGATCGTCAGGCATGCCGATGTGGAGGCCGAGCCGCGCTATGGCGAACGGAATCCAGAGTGCGACGGACGCGCCCAGCACGATGTTCCAGCTTGTCCGCAGGCGCACGCGGACAAGTAATGGATACAACGTGTAGTAAGCGAGTTCGCAGCGCAGGGTCCACATAATGCCTTCTTCGATAGCGCCGACGCCCACCCATCGCGCAATGAGATACGCCGCCAGCATGGGGATACCGATGCGCAGATAGCGCCGGCTGAAATAGGAGAGCCAGTTCGTTTCGGGGCGCTCACGATAGGGGTAATGAACGCAGAAGCCGGAGATGACAAAGAAGGCGATGACGCCGGCGCTGCCGTAGAACAGGTTGCTCGAAAACGCATGGACGGCAAGGCCGGCGCGCGTGGATTTATCGACGCCAGCGGTGAAAGGCAGAAAGCCCGCGTGGAAGAAAAGCACCCAGCAGGCGCAGACAAAGCGGATGGCGTCCAGGATGGGGAGACGGTTGCGCTCGGTGGGGCTCAAGGCAAAGGCAAGATTAACATGAGGTGGGTTGCGAATACTTAAATGTGGATTTTGGTCTAGAATCGGGCCATAAGGTAATGACGCAATCGTGCAGCGTATATGTCGGGAAAGCCGGTGGCGCTCAAAGGAGATTGATGCCTGAATCGGCAATAATCGGAATTCAGACGAGCGGAAGAAAGCGATCAGCGCGCCTAAAAACAGTTGAAAGACTCCAAGGGTGATTGGCCATTCGGGTCGGCTGAAGAACGCGCTTCGTTCAGAAAAGCGTTTGCGATGAATCAGCAAGGCCGTTAGGAAACGCCAAGCGCAGATCGCGTCCTCCCGGCAGAGTCTCTTCAAGTCAATTCGGAGGCTACCTTACGGTGCAATTATTTCCTGGCTATCCTTTTTCGGAGCCTCGGTAAAAAGCATTCGCCGACGACAATCACTATGCAGCCGCAATTTATTGGCTTCTGATTTCTGGGGTGCTGTTTATGTTGGCCACTGGCCTAAGAAAAAAATGAATTAGCATGCTCGCAGTAAGCTGTCGCTCTACGTTTCTGTGGAGCTACTTGATTTCTTGCCCGAAAGGCTTCATGTCTTTCAACAGCACCGTCTTTGGAAGTTCGCCGGTTCCGCAGAATAGGAAAGAACCGAAATCCTTGTACCAGTCGCCGTCCGTCGGGGTTGGATTTGAGCCAGTCCTGAAGCCTACTCAGATCTTCAAAGGAAATCTCGCGCTCTGCCACACGGACCAGAATGTGTTCCCACACGGGACGAGGGAGCTTAGAGAAGCGAATCTTCCGCAATAGCGTCGTTCCCGAATATTGCCCTAATCAGATCCTTACCAGCTTTCGCTTTGTGGTCGGGATGTTGTTCCACGATAAAACGGTCATAAGTTTCCGCAGCTTTACCTTAGCTTGAATCTCTACACCGAGTTCGGCTAGCTCGACCAACGCCCGGCCAGTCGCGTCTCTCAGCCGCCACGCGCTTGACCTCGTGAGCCAGATGTTCTGGAAGGGTTACGCTTTGCCTTACGGAAGTCTTCTGGAACGCAGCTTGGCTTTGGATTCCATATCAGTTTACTGGGCCTAACCTATAACCCCGCGTACCAATCGTAGCCGCGTTCTGCCCAGTAATCTTTCGGGCGATCGTTGGTGTAACGAATTGAGCCAATCTGCTTGATATTCTTAATCCCGTACTTGGTTGGGATGCAGAGCCGCAGCGGCGCGCCGTGTTCTTCCGTGATGGGCTCGCCGGTCATTTCATACACCAGCAAAGTTTGCGGCTGTAGCGCGCTTTCCAGATCGAGGCCCACGTAATATTCGCCATCCGGCGTTTCCATCGCTACGTATTGCGTGTTCGGCGGTGGCGGAAATTCCTTGGCAAGATCGGCAAAGCGCGCGCCACCCCAGTGCACAATCTGGCTCCAGCCTTCCACGCACTTCAGCTCTGTGACGTGTTCGGCATGAGGCAGGCTCTTGATCGTTGCAAGCGGCACTTCCACCGACGCCGGATGGCCATCGGCACCTTCGATTTTCACTTTCCAGGTCGCGCGGTCCACATCGTCGCTCATGCCGATGTCTTCATTCACGCGCACTTTTTTCACCGCCTGATCGAGCGGGAATTCGGGCGCCAGGCGATTGCCATTGAAGATGCCGCGCGAGAGCTTTTCATTGAATTGCAAGCCGCGTCGAAGCACTTGCGGGATACCTTCTTCGGAAGGCGAATTCGCAATCCATGCCCATAGGCCCGCGCCTGCCGCGGCCGCGATTCCGCCTGTTAAGAGGCTTCGGCGAGTACGGCGGGACATGTCGAGATCGACAGGATCTTTCATGAACGCACCTCCGGCGTCTCCACCACTTCATAGCCTGTGATCATGGAACGCCCGTTGTTCCAACCCGCCTTCACCACCTGAGCCACATGCACGAGGAAGAACAAAACGTACCCGATCGTCAATAAGAAATGTTCCATGCGCGCGGCCGGATAACCACCCAGCAGCGTGGCCAGCCAGGAGAATTGCACGTATCGCCAAATAGCAAGGCCTGTGATGAACGAGCCCAGGCCCATCACGCTGATGGCGGTGTAAGAGATCTGCTGCGCCGCGTTGTATTTGCCCTGCGCGGGCAGTTCCTTGCGCAAATGCAAATCGTAAAGCGTTACATAGAGGGCATCGCGCAAGGCGTGCCTACCGGGAACCAGCTTGCGCCATTCGCCCGAAATCAGCGTGTACGAAATATAGGCAATGCCGTTCAGAATGAAAGCCCACATCACCACGAAATGCCAGGCCATGCCTTGGGCCAGCTTGTGGTCAATGTGAGTCAGGTCGTAAAAGCTATCGGGGAAGAAATGCAGCAGCGTGAGGTCGCCCCAGCCGATGCGGTAAACATCGTTGGCCCAATAGATCCACAGGCCGGTCCAAATCATCACGGCGAGCAATGGAAAATTGATCCAGTGGAACCACCGGATGGCGCGAAGGTGCTTGAGCGCGATCTGCTTCATTAGGGGAATGGATGATCGGAGGAGCCGATTTCTTCCTAAATTTTTTCAATTCGCCAAGAGTAAGGCGCGTTGTAATTCAGCCACGCTCCAAGCCTGTGCAATGGTACCGCGAGCGGTATGGGGCTCGTCGCCATCGAATATTTCAGGCAGATTACCCACACCGGGGCCATCGCGATATTCCACTAACGGCCGCAGCCATCCACGTGCCCGCGCGCGTGCTGCTTCCGAATGGCCGTGCGCGTCCAGATAGGCCGAAACGAATGTCCCCATCAGCCACGGCCAGACGGTGCCCTGATGATAAGCGCCATCGCGCTGAGCGGAATCGCCCTCATAGCGGCCCTGGTACCGTGGGTCATTGGGCGAAAGCGTGCGCAGACCGCAGGGAGTGAGAAGCTTGTGTTCCACGGCTACCAGAATTGCGTTGGCCTTCGCCTGGTCATCCAGAATTTTGTGTTTCAAGCCAATAGCGAAAATCTGGTTGGGCCGCATCGAAGCATCAAACGTTCCATCGTTCGAGACCACGTCGTTGAGGTAGTTTGCCTCCGGGTTCCAGAATAATTCCGCAAAGCTACTCTTGGCGCGCGCCGCAATTTCGGCGTAGGGGCCTTCGGGCGCCAGGTCCGCCATGATGCACAGCGCGTTGTACCAAAGGGCTTGGACTTCTACTGGTTTGCCAACACGCGGAGTTACTTCGCGTCCGTTCGCACGCGCGTCCATCCACGTGAGCTGCGTGCCGGGCTCGCCGGCATGAAGCAAGGCATCGGCCGTGGCGTAAATGCCGAACCGGGTTCCGCGCAGATGGTGCTCCACGATGCCTCTCATGGCCGGGAAGAGCCGCTCCAGCACGAACTTGCGTTCGCCTTGCGCCAGCAGCACCGCGCGGATGGCTTCGAACAACCAGAGCGTGCCATCCACGTTGTTGTATTCGGGCTCCACGCCGCTATCGGGGAAGCGGTTGGGCAGCATGCCTTGGCTTACCGCTTGCGCGAACTGCAGCAGAATTTCGCATGCGGCTTCACGATGCGCCGCGCCGCTGAACAGGCCGGGCAGCGAGATCATGGTGTCGCGCCCCCAATCCGCAAACCAGTGGTAGCCCGCGATGACGGACTTGCCTTCGCCGCGCTTCACCAGGTAGCGGTCCGTCTGAACGGAAGGCAACAGCCGGCGGCGGTCGCGTTCGGCATTGCGCAGGGCAGGCGCGTCCGCCGCATCGCGCGGGCTGAGTGACGCGATCACTGTGGCCTGAATATTGCGCGACAGATCGAAATGCAGCGTGAAAGGCTGGTACAGGTCTTCGGCGAAATCGAGGCCGCGCTCCCGTTCACGCGCGTACTCAAAATTTCGGTACCACTCGCCGGCGGGCTCGCAGGATTCGGCATCGTGCGCGAAATAGAGCGGCGGCAGATCGGCATACGGTTGAATGCGGGCCAGGCCTTTCTCCTGCCCTACGCTGCCGTTCAAGCTTCCGTTCGCATGAGTAAGCTGGTGAAAATCGCGGAACGCAACCAGCGGGCGAACATGCAGCGTGCAGTGGTGGCGCGCGGCCTCGCCCTGAGCGCGCAGCAGGTAGCTCACCACCACAGTGTCTTCACCGTGCACTAGAAAGACGGTCTTGTTCAATTCGATGTCTTCAATCTGCCAGGAGAAGACGGGAAAAGGGTCCTGCCGGAACGAACTCTGCAAGCGGTAGCCGGCGGGATGCACCGCGCCGGGATAGCAGTTAGTACCAAGCTCGAAAGCGCGACCGTTCAGCACGAAGGTTTCTTCCAACTTGGAGAGGAGCACAACGCGCGAAGTGGGCGGATTCAGCGCGGCCGTCAACAACCCGTGATAACGACGAGTGTTTAAACCACAAATAGTGGAGCTGGCGAATCCGCCCAGGCCGTTCGTTTCCAGCCACTCGCGTTCGCTCGCAATGGCGAAATTCCGGCAGTCATCCGCGCCGAAAAATATCACTTGGAATCCTTACCGGGAAGGTCGGCTGGGTTCTCCTGCACGCGATCGCGATATCGCCCCTTCAGCCCGGAACCGAGCGACACGGCACTCTCTCCAAAGCGGTCGCGCAAGCGGTCAGCCGCGCCTAGGGCCTGCTTCCAGCGCTGGTCGCGGCCATCGTCCAGCAGCGAAGGCGCGGCCTCTTCCTTATCGAATTGCGAAGCTTGCACACCCAGCAATCGCACCGCGGTTCCCGGCTTCCAATTGGCGCGGAACAGCAGGCGGGCGGCTTCAATCAGATCGATATCCAACTGCGTCGCGCGCGGTAGAGTATGGGCGCGCGTGATGGTGGTGAAGTCATGCCAACGCAACTTCACTTGCACGGTGCGGGTCCAAAGCGAGTGCTCACGCAAGCGCCGGGCCACGCGTTCGGCCAAGTGAGCAAGCGTGGATTCCAACTGATCGGCATCGGCTGTATCGATAGAAAACGTATGCTCATGGCTGACCGATTTTGGGTCGGCATGTTCGCCAATCGCGGTATCGAACCAGCCGCCCGCATCGATGCCGCGCGCCTTCCCCGCCATGGCCAGGCCCCATGCGCCGAAGCGCGATTCCAGCACACCGTCTTCCAGCTTCGCCATATCGCCCACCTTCCGTATACCCAGCCGGTGCAGATTTTGTTCCGTCACCTTGCCCACGCCAGGAATTTTTCGAACGTCGAGCGGCGCCAGAAACGCGGCTTCACAACCAGGCAGCACCCAGAGCACACCATTTGGTTTCGCCTGATCGGAAGAAACTTTCGAAACCAGGCGAGATGCTGAAATTCCTACCGAACAATTCAGCGCCGTTGCCTTGTAGATGGCTTCGTGCAGCAAGTGCGCGGCGCGCAAAGGTGGCCCGTGCAGGCGCTCCGTGCCGGTCATGTCAAGATAGGCCTCGTCGATGGAGGCCATGCTCACCAGCGGCGTGAAGCTGTTCAGCACGGTGAACACGCGGCGGGAATATTCGCTGTAACGTTCCATGTGACCTTCGACGAAGATGGCTTGCGGGCACAGCCGATACGCGCGCCGGAGCGGCATGGCGGAATGTACGCCGAATTTTCGCGCCGCATAGGAAGCGGCGGAGACCACGCCGCGTTCGTTCGATTTGCCGCCTACCACCACGGGCTTGCCCTTCAGTGAAGGGTCGAACAACTCTTCCACGGAGACGAAAAATGCGTCCATGTCCAAGTGGAAGATCGTGCGCATGTGTCTAGCCGGCTCTTTCGGAGACTAGCACGCGGGGGATGCCGGCCAAGTCGGGAATGATGGTGGGTTCGCACCATTGCGGGCTCAACAAGGCGCGGACGCCGGGGAGCGAATCGTAGCCAAGTTCCAGCACCAGTGAGCCACCTGGCTGCAGCACGCGATGAGCTTCCGGAATCAGCCGGCGATAGACGTCCAGGCCATCCGGACCCGCGAACAAAGCACCGCGCGGCTCCCATTCCAGCACTTCACGCTGCGCGATTCCACCGTCCCGCACGTAAGGCGGATTCGAGACGATCAAATTGGCCGACTGCGATTCGAAAGCGGACAGCAGATCGCACAGAATGAATTGAACACTAGCGCCAAGTTCCACCGCATTGCCGCGCGCTACGGCCAAAGCGCGTTCTGAAATGTCGGTGGCGAAAACCTGCGCGTTGGTTTGAAGAGCCAGCGTAAGTGCGATGGCGCCGCTACCCGTACCCACATCCACCACGTTGCCCTCGCACAAAGGCAGCGCGGCTTCCACCACGTGTTCAGTCTCGGGCCGCGGAATCAGCACGTCGGGAGTCACACGAAACGGGCGGCCGTAAAATTCCTGCGCGCCCGTGATGTATTGAGTCGGCTTGCCCTGCAAACGCTGGTGCAGATAGCGGCCGTAATGAATCCATTCCAGCTCAGTCAGCTCCCGCTCAGGGTACGCAAACAGATATGCGCGTTCGCGATGCAGCGCGTGGCACAACAGCACTTCCGCCGTAAGCCGCGGCACCGCAATTTCGGCCCGCTGGAATAGTTCGGTCCCCTGCCGCAGCGCCGCGCCGATAGGGAGAAAGCTCACCGGCCCGCGTTACGCTGCCTGACCGTCGTGCTTCAACTTTTCCGTAGTGTAGAAGGCCGTGAGCGCCTCCACAATCTGTTCCAGCCGGCCATCCATCACCTGATCCAGCTGGTGCAGCGTGAGCCCGATGCGATGGTCCGTCAAGCGGTTCTGCGGAAAATTGTACGTGCGGATCTTTTCGCTGCGATCGCCCGTACCCACCATGCTGCGGCGTTCCGCGCCCAGTTCTGCCTGCTGCTTTTCGAGCTCAATTTCATACAGCCGCGAACGCAGCACGCGCATGGCTTTCGCGCGATTCTTGATCTGGCTCTTTTCGTCCTGGCAGGAAACAATGGTGCCCGTCGGCAAATGCGTCAGGCGAATCGCGGAGTACGTGGTGTTCACCGATTGACCGCCCGGCCCCGATGAGCAGAACGTATCCACGCGAATATCTTTATCTTCAATCTTCAATTCCACTTCATCGGCTTCCGGCAGCACCGCCACCGTGATGGCCGAAGTATGCACGCGGCCCTGCGTTTCCGTCACCGGCACGCGCTGCACGCGATGCACGCCGCTTTCATATTTCAGCTTGCTGAACACCTTCACGCCGCTGATGAGCGCGATCACTTCCTTCACGCCGCCCACTGAAGATTCGCTCTCCGACGAAACCTCAATCTTCCACTTCTGCGATTCCGCATAGCGGCTATACATGCGGAAAATTTCCGCCGCGAACAACGTAGCCTCATCGCCGCCGGTGGCCGCGCGAATTTCCAGCACCACGTTCTTTTCATCCAGCGGATCTTTCGGCAGCATCAGCACCTTCAGCTCCGCTTCCACGCGCTCAATCTCAGGCCCCAGGCGCGCGGCTTCGTCCACCGCCATCTGCTTCAATTCCGGGTCCGTCTCCGTCAGCATCCCTTTGGCCTGCGCCATATCGTCGTCCAGGCGCTTCCATTCGCGATACTTGCCGACGATTTCTTCCAGATCGCTCCGCGCCTTCGCGGCCTTACGATAGAGGTCGCCATCGTTGAGCACGATGGGGTCTGAGAGCTGTTGAGTTAAATCGTCGAAGCGCTTTTCAGATTCGGCGAGACGCTGAGCGAATTGCATTTCAGATTACGCGATCACCAGCTCGCCGCCCTGTTTCGCCTCAAGCGACATCGCGCGGTCCAAAGCCGCAATCGCGACTTCGGCCTGACCGTCTGAAGGCGGCTTGGTGGTAATACGCTGCAGCCACAAACCCGGCGCCGTGATCCAAGCCAGCGCCGAGCCCTGCCGTTTCGCGGCGAAGCGAATCAGCTCATAGCTGACGCCCGTAATCACCGGCAGCAGCACAATGCGCGAAGCAAGTTTCGCCCAAAAGCCATCGAACGGAACCAGCATGTAAGTGAGCATGGAGATCACCATCACCACCAGCAGAAAACTGGTGCCGCAGCGCGGATGCCACGTGACGAACGATTGCGCATTTTCCACATTCACCGGCTTACCGGATTCATAGTTGAACACCACTTTATGTTCCGCGCCATGGTATTCGAACACGCGCCGAATATCTTTCGCGCGCGAAACCAGCCCCAAAAACGCGAGGAAAATAGCCAGCCGGATGATGCCGTCGAGCGCGTTAAACGCAATGCGCCCGTTCAGCACCGCGAACTTATGGCTCAACTGCGTCACCAGAAACAGCGGCACCAGCTTATACATCACGATGAAGAACACCAGCGAAAACGCGAGATTCATCGCCAGCGCCATGTTCGAAACCTCAGCGGGCTTCTCCACTGAATCGCCGGCCAGCGCGGCATTCGCCGAAAAGCGCAGCGCCTTCAAACCCAATGACATCGCCTGCCCCAACGTGCCAATGCCACGCAGAATGGGCAGCTTCCAAATGGGATTCTTCTCGGAAAGCCGCTGCACGGGCATTTCATCCGTCACAATTTCACCATTGGCCTTGCGAACCGCGACGCAATAGCTATGCGGAGCGCGCATCATCACGCCCTCCATTACGGCCTGGCCGCCGACAAGAGTTTCTTCGCCGCTTTCAAGAATGGGCAGCATTTGAATATGTGTAAAAAGACGCAGGAAAGTACGAGCGGACACGAATACCTCTCTCTAGATTATACGCGGGGCTGGCCTCAGACGGTTTCAAATGCGTTTAGCGCGCCTTGCCCGGCCGCAGCACGCCCGTGTTCAAACCCAGCATGTTCAGGCCGCCGAAATAGCGCGCGTGCTCAATCTTCATGCAGCGGTCCATCACCACTTCAAGCCCGGCATCGCGCGCCCGCTGCGCCCCTTCCCCATTCACCACGCCCAGTTGCATCCACACCGCCTTGGCGTGAATCGCGATGGCCTCTTCCACAATGGCCGGCACCGCTGCCGGGTCGCGAAAAATGTCCACGATATCCACCGGCCCCGGAATCGCCGTCAGCGAAGGGTAACTCTCCAGCCCCAGGATCGTCGTCTCGCGCGGATTCACCGGAATGATTTCATAACCGCGGCTCCGCAAATAAATTGCGACAAAGTGGCTGGGCCGCGCGGGGTTGCTGGAGAGCCCAACAATGGCCACGCGCTTCCCCAGCGAAAGAACGCGGATGCGGTCCGCCGCCGTGGTGGCGAACGGCCCGCTATTCACCGAAGACTGGCTGCTGACGCCGTCGCTCACTTTTGCGATGCTTCCAGCGCCTGGTCCAGATCCCACAGAATATCGTCGATGTCCTCCAGCCCCACCGACAGCCGGACCATATCGTCCGTGATCCCGCCCAACACGCGGTCCTCCGCGCCCAACTGCTGGTGCGTAGTGGAAGCCGGATGAATCACCAGGCTCTTGGCATCGCCCACGTTCGCCAGGTGCGAAAACAGTTGCAGGCTTTCAATAAACTTCTTGCCCGCCGCCATGCCGCCCTCAATGCCGAACGTCATAATCGCGCCCGCGCCCAAGGGCATATACTTCTGGCCCAGCGCGTAATAGGGGCTGGTCTTCAGCCCCGGATAATTCACCCACTTCACATGCGCATGCCCCGACAAGCGCTCCGCCACCGCCTGCGCATTCCGGCAATGCCGTTCCATGCGCAGCGGCAACGTCTCCACGCCCTGCAACATCAGGAACGAATTGAACGGGCTCGCCGAAGGTCCGAAATCGCGCAGCCCTTCCACGCGGGCTTTCAGAATAAACGCGAAATCGCCGAACGTCTCATGAAATTTCATGCCGTGATAGCCGGGGCTGGGCTCCGTCATCTGCGGAAAATTGCCTTTGTCCCAGGGGAACTTGCCGGCGTCCACAATGATGCCGCCGATGCTGGTGCCATGCCCGCCCAGAAACTTCGTCGCCGAATGCAGCACAATGTCCGCGCCATGTTCAATCGGCCGGCACAGGTAAGGCGAAGCAAACGTGTTGTCCACAAACAGCGGCAGGTTCGCCTCATGCGCGATCGCCGCAACAGCTTCCAGATCCACCAAATTCATGCGCGGGTTCGCCAGCGTTTCGCAATACAGCAGCTTAGTCTTCGCGGTGATCGCGCGCCGGAAATTCTCGGGGTCGTCGGGGTCCACAAACGTGGTCGCGATCCCCAAGCGGCGCAGGCTCACATCCATCTGCGTGTGCGTGCCGCCATAGACGGTGCTGGCCGAAACAATCTCATCGCCGGTGCCGCACAAATTGGCAATGGCAATGAACTGCGCAGCCTGTCCACTCGCCAGCGCCAGCGCGCCCACGCCTTTTTCCAACGCCGCTACACGCTCCTCAAACACGGCCGTAGTCGGGTTCATGATGCGCGTATAAATATGCCCGAACCGCTGCAGGCTGAACAGATGCGCGGCGTGTTCGGTATCCTCGAACACGTACGAACTGGTCTGGTAAATGGGCACGGCGCGCGCGCCTGTTTCCTTGTCGGGGATTTGTCCCGCATGAAGAGCACGCGTGTTAAATCCAAATATTCGTTCTTCGCTCATAAATTGTTAAGCTCCGCTTTCCCCCAACCACCGCCGCCGGGCGATTCGATCCGCAACACATCGCCCGCAACCACTTCAAAGCGCATCTTCCCCGGCAGCGCCTTGTCACCATCGCTTGTCACCAGCGTATTTCGCCCGGGCGCTCCCGCTTCACCACCGGCCAACCCATAGGGCCCGCGCTCACGCCTGTCCGACAATATTGTCACATCGGCCGCCGCCAGAAATTCAATCTCGCGCACAATGCCGGCCCCGCCCCAGTGCGCGCCCGCACCGCCCGAACCGCGCCGCACACCATACCTGCGCACCCGCAATGGATATTCATGCTCGAACGCTTCGGTGGGCGTGTTCCAGCTGTTGGTCATGTGCGAATGCGTGGCATCCCTGCCCGCCGCCGCTTCCGAAGCGCCCATGCCACCGGCGATGGTCTCGTAATACGCGAACGCCTTGCCCCGCCGCGTATCCCAACCGCCCAGCGTCAGGTTATTCATGGTGCCCGAACTTGCGGCCGGTATGCGTCCCGGAAGCGCCTTCGCCAAAGCGCCCAGCAGCACATCGGTAATGCGCTGGCTGGTCTCCACGTTGCCCGCCGCCATCGCCGCCGGAGCCTGCGCGTTCACCACCGTGCCTTCCGGCGCACGCAGTTCAATCGCCCGCAACAGCCCCGCATTGTACGGCACCTGATCCGGCAACAGACACCGGAAACAATACATGGCCGCCGCCAACGCAACCGCATAGTTCGCGTTCACGCACCCCTGCGCCTGTGCGCTGGTGCCGGTAAAATCGATCCGCGCGGTCTCGCCCGCAATCACGATGGCCGCGCGAATCCATACCGGCTCCATCGTGATGCCGTCGTTATCCAGACAATCTTCGAACTCATACCGGCCATCGGGAATGCGGCTAATCGCGTTGCGCGTCATGCTCTCGCTGTAATCTTTCAGCGCCTCGGTGTTGCGGTTCACCCGCGCCATCCCATAGCGCGCCACCACTTCACGCAAACGCGCCGCGCCGCGCTCATTGGCCATCAACTGCGCTCGCAAATCGCCTGCGCGCTCTTGCGGCGTCCGCACGTTCGCCAGAATCATGCGTAGCAGCGCGTCGTCCATCTGGCCGCCACGCACCAGCAGCATCGGCGGAATCCGCAAGCCTTCCTGATAAATCTCGCGCGCCAGCGGCATCGACCCAGGGCTCATGCCGCCCACATCCGAATGGTGCGCGCGGTTCGCCACATAGAACGCCGGCCGCTTCGCCGCACCGAAAAACACACCCGCAACAGCCGTAATATCCGGCAGGTGCGTGCCCCCGCGAAACGGGTCGTTCAAAATCACCGTGTCGCCGCGCCGCAGCTCAAACGCATCGATTGCATGGCGCACCGAAAGCGGCATCGCGCCCAGATGCACCGGCATGTGGTCGCCCATCGCCACCGTCTCCGCGCCCGCGTCATACACGGCACACGAATAATCCCGGCGCTCTTTGATGTTGGGCGAAAACGCCGTCTTGCGCAGCACCACGCCCATCTCATCGGCAATGGAAACGAACAGGTTGCGAAACAGCTCCAGCTCAATCGCCGCGTGCCGCCTCATTTCGGCTTTTTCTTTTTGGCGGGCGCTTGCCCCGGCGCCGGCCCCAGCCGAATTTCCTCTACGTAATCCTTCTTCGGCTCACTGGCGCCCTGCGTTACAGAAGGCGGCGGCGGAGGCTCAGCCGCAACCGGCTCCCCCTTACACTGCGCCAGCTCCAGCGCGAATCGCGACACCGGCGCCCACCCCGCGTCCGTCTTCTTTTCCACCACCAGCACCTTCGCCGCGTTGTCCCCGCGCACCCGCCAGTTCTCTTCCTCAATCGACGCATTCGCCGCCGGCAGATCCAGCGGCTTTTCCGCCGATTCGCGCACCATCCAACTCCCACCGCCGCTCAGCGTCTCATACCGCGAATAGCGCATCGTGTCGCCATCGGGCGCCCCCCGGTCAATCACCAGCATGCCCGTACGCGGCGAATCGAACCACATCTTCTGTATCGAGCCCACACTGCCCTCCGGCAGCACTTCCTGCTTGCGCCAGCTCTTGCCGCCATCCGTCGTCATCAGCAGAAACGGATCGCCCGGCAGCGGAGTCAAGCGCTGCCCACTCGCCCAGCCCGTCTCAAAATTCGTGAATTGAATGCGATCCACCTCAGAGCCGCGCACCCGCTCGACGGCCTCACGCCACGTCGCCCCGCTATCGTCGCTGGCCAGCAAAATGGAATACAGCGTCACCTGCGCCGAATGGATATTGCCCGTCGCAAACAGCTTCCGGCCCAGCGGATACACATGCGAAATTTCCAGATACACCGGGCACGGGTCAGCCTCCGAACAGGTCATGCCCGCGAACTGCAGGTCTTCTTCGGTGCAAGTGTAGGGGGGCGAAACGGTTCGGCGGCGGTGGCCGAAACAGCAGCCAGCCACAACGCCAGCAAGACAAAGGCGAGCGGGCGCGATTGGGTGATAGGGGTGAGCGCGCCCGCTCTATTGGGGATGTGCAATGAAGACGACACGTAGTCCGCCGATGGTTACCGCTTGAATAGAAAAAATTTAATTTTCGAACATGCCTTCAAACAAAATGCTGCTTAAATACCGTTCACCCGCGTCCGGCAGCACCACCACAATCGTCTTGCCCGCATACTTCGGCTCTTTCGCCAGCCGCACCGCCGCCGCTGCCGCCGCGCCGCACGAAATCCCACACAGAATCCCTTCTTCGCGCGCCAGCCTGCGCGCCATCTCAATCGATTCTTCGTTCGTCACCTGCTCCACGCGGTCCACCAGCGAAATATCCAGATTGTCCGGGATAAAACCGGCCCCAATGCCCTGAATTTTGTGCGGCGCCGGCTTCACCGGTTCCCCCTCGCGCGTCTGCGTAATCACCGGACTCGCCGAAGGTTCCACCGCCACAATCTCCACCGGCGCGCCTTTCTCACGCTTCAAATAACGGCCCACGCCCGTGATGGTGCCGCCCGTTCCCACGCCGCTCACGAACACATCCACCTTGCCTTCCGTGTCGTCCCAAATTTCCGGGCCCGTCGTCCGGAAGTGAATCTCAGGGTTCGCTGGATTCTTAAATTGCTGCAGCAGCACATAGCGGCCGGGGTCTTCGGCCAGCATCTTCTCCGCCACGCCGATCGCCCCATTCATGCCCTTCGCGCCTTCGGTCAAAATCACATTCGCCCCGAAGACCTTCAGCACCTTGCGCCGCTCCAGCGACATGGTCTCGGGCATAGTCAGCGTAACCTTATAGCCACGCGCCGCGCCCACAAACGCCAGCGCAATGCCCGTGTTCCCGCTGGTCGGCTCGAGTATCTCCTTTCCCGGCGTCAGCAGCCCACGCTTTTCCGCGTCCCAAACCATGGAAGCACCAATGCGGCACTTCACTGAATACGCCGGATTGCGGCCCTCAATCTTCGCCAGCACTGTCGCCCCCGCGCCATCCACCACGCGATTCAGCTTCACCAGCGGCGTCTTACCGATGCTCAAGGAATTATCTGCGTAAACCATCTTTCAAATCTCCCAGTTGGGTACGAATTTCGTCTTCTTCTCAGCCCAATCGCGGCACATGGCGGCGAACGTCACCGAATCCAGCTCCCGAGAAATGGCGCACTCCACCCGCGCCCAAAGTTCGCCAAAAGGCGAATCTGCCGGACGACGGTCGCGCGCTTTTTCATTCTGCCTGCCATCCACAAAACGCAGAACGCTGCCCACCGTGATTGTGTCGGGAGGTTGCGCCAACAGGTAACCGCCCTCCGCGCCGCGCTTACTTTCCACGAACCCGGCCTGCTTCAGATTGGCCAAAATTAATTCCAGGAACTTCTGCGGAATCTGCTGCCGCTTGGCAATATCCGCAATCTTCACCGGCGCGCCCAGCGGCTGGGAGGCTAAATCGAAGATTGCTTTCACCGCGTATTCGCCCTTCACGGAAAAGTGCATGTTGGAAACATCTCCATCCTACTAGACAATATGGAGTCCGCGACGCCGCACAAGCGCCCTAAAAACAGAAAAGCCGCGTAAGCCACTCACTTCTGAGAGACTTACACGGCTGATCCGGTCGCCCGAAGGCGGAAGACTACATCTTTTTGTCGTCCATCTTGTCCATCTTCTTCTTGCCTTTCTTCATTTTCTTCTTGCTCATCTTGCTGTCGTCCATCTTCTTGTCGTCCATCTTGTCCTGCGCGAAAGAAGCGGAACCGAAAGCGATACCGAGGCCGAGGGCCAAAACCATCAACTTTTTCATTTGGGCAAATCTCCTTGTGATTTTTACAGCGTTACGAGGGCTACTCGTCTCAGGATGATCATACCCAACGGAAACCGAATAGTTTTCGCCCTAACCAATTAAAACGGTTTAATGTCAACGAAATAGCCCTTTCGGGAGATTCACCTATTTCTCCATCTGCAACGTCATATTTGCCAAGCCTTACCCGACTGGCGAGACACACGCCAAGGGCGGGGAATTGAAACAATGACTCGGAAGGCGTGCGGAACGCGGAATGATTTTCGTGACCTCGGCGTGGTCATGTTGAATCCGTGGAGCGACGTGTAGCCGGTTCTCCAAATCGCGCAGCCGGGGAGTTCAGCAAGCCTGCGTCGGGTCACCACTGTGCCCCGCAGTCACGGTTCTATTCCGCACATACGCCTCAAAATAAACCACTTAGCTCATGGCCCGCCGTCTGCCCTCCCTTAAGACGTGAAACTCATTCTCGCTTGCTCTTTCCTTCTCACCGCGGTCGCTCAAGCCCAACTGCTCTCTGTCGGCGTCCTGGGAGGCGTCCCCGTCACGGATTCCTCTTACAATCACGATGAATCGAAGCGCTACCTCGTGGGCCCTACCGTCGAAATCCGGCTGCCCGCAAGCTTTGCTCTCGAAGCCGATGCGCTCTATCAACGTCTGGGCAGCAGTTCGCCTCTGCTCGTTCCCGTCACCGCTGGGCCAATCGCCCCCGGCGCCACCCCAACCGGAGGGTTCGCCCTCAGCACCCGGCAGCGCGGCAATTCCTGGCAATTCCCACTACTGGCGAAATACTACTTCCATTCCACCGCGCATTTCCAGCCGTTCGTCGCCGGCGGCACCAGCTTCCGCACCATCGACGTGGACACTCAAGGCTTCAACGTTCTAACCTACGCGCTCGGCGGGCCAACAATCACGTCCATCGAATCTAAATTCCGCACGAACCTGGGCGTGGGCGCCGTCGCAGCCGCGGGGTTCCGTTATAAGATAGGGCGTCTCGCGCTGCTTCCCCAATTTCGTTACACCCGCTGGGGCAGCGACGACCGGATTGGCCGCAAAAACGCCGCCGGCGTCTATCTAGGCCTCAGTTTCTAAAGGCTTTACGCGAATTTGGCTTCGTTCCCTCATTTTTTATATGCGGGCGAACCGCTCGAAACACGCGCATCGCCCGCGAAAAACCGGTAACAGAAGTCGCACCTGGCTTTTTCGCTGCCGTTTCAAACACTTACAACTTGCCGCCGCCGAACTCCGCACTCCCACCTGCTAGGTTCAAACCGAGATGCGCAAGACTCAACTCGCGAACAAATTGGCCCGTCAATCCGGTGTCACCCGCGCGGAAGCGGCTGACCAGCTCGATCACGTAGTTCACAACATCGTCACCAACCTCCGCAAAGGCAAGCCTGCCGATCTGCCCGGCCTCGGTCAGTTCACCCCCGGCGAACCCTGGAAATTCGAGTTCTTTCAAGAAGAGAAGAAGGGTCCGGATGACAAGGGGAAGTAAGTTCTCGCCGCGCATGCTGGCCAGCCTCATCCGCGAAGCCCTCGAAAACGGCTCAACCATAGAAATCGATGGCCTCGGCACCTTCCGTCCCGATGGCAAATCCGGCTTCATCTTCGATGGCAAGCGCCGCCAGACCGTGTTCATCGCCTACGTCCATGAAGATGTAGAAATGGCGGAGCGGCTCTACGACGCCTTCGAATGCGCCGGCTTCGATCCATGGCTGGACCGCCGCAAACTCATGCCCGGTCAGAACTGGCCCCGCGCCATTCAGGACGCGCTCGAAACGTCAGACTTCGTCGTCCCCTGCTTCTCCGCTTATTCCGTCCGAAAAAAGGGCGGCTTCCAAGCCGAAATCCGCTACGCTCTCGATTGCGCCGCACGAATCCCGCTCAACGAAATCTTCCTCGTGCCTGTCCGCCTGGATCGCTGCCCCGTCCCCGCGCAAATCAGCCGCGTCATGCAATATGTCGATCTGTTCCCTGACTTCCACACCGGCTTCCGGCGCGTCCTGCGCGTCCTAAAACGCCAGCCACCCGTGCATCTGGCGGCTTAAAGCTTGCTCATGCGCCGGCGCACGTCTTCAGCATCCTTGGCATCGGGCGCCACTTCCAGATACTTCGCATAAGCCTCGCGCGCGGCCTTTTTCTCGTGAGCTTTCTCTTCCGCGAACCCCAGCCGCGCAAAGGCCTCTCCCAGCGTGGGGTTCCACAGCGTCGCTTCCCGAAAACGCTGCGCCGCCGCCCGGAACTTGCCCTTCTTCATGTAATACTCGCCCACCTTCAACTCGTTCGCGGCCTGAATGGGGTTGAAGCTGTACTCCTTGGGCTTCGCGGCCGCGTCTTCTTCAGGCGGCAGTTCTTCGCCCGGCACGGGCTTGGGCGCCTGCTGCAAACTCAGCAAAGCGGCCATCAGCATCACCGGTATCATTCCTCAAATATAACTGCTTCAAATAACGCCGCTGTCATAATGGAAGTGCTCTCCGTGTCGCTCCCCGTATCCCAACCTCTTCGAGACAAAGTAGCTCAGCTCCCGCTTGGTCCCGGCGTGTACCTCTATAAAGACTCGGCGGCCAAAGTCATCTACGTCGGCAAGGCCAAAAGCCTCCGCGCGCGCGTCCGTTCTTACTTCTCCGCCGATAAGCTGGCCGAACGCAAGACCAGTTCCCTCATCGAAGAGGCCACCGATATCGATTACATCCTGGTCGATAACGAAAAGGAAGCGCTCGCTCTCGAAAACAACCTCATCAAGCAATACAAGCCGCGCTTCAACGTGCTGCTGCGCGACGACAAGACTTACCCCTATATCAAACTCACGCGCGAAAAGCATGCCAAGGTTTTCGTCACCCGCCGCCTGCGCAAAGACGGTTCCACTTACTACGGTCCATACTTCCCCGGCAACCTTGCTTACCGCCTGGTCCACTTCATCCACCGCCACTTTCTGCTGCCTTCCTGCAAGGTAGATCTCACGCGCTTCCACCCCAAGCCCTGCCTGCAATATCACATTCATCGCTGCCTGGGCCCCTGCGTCGAAGGTCTCGTCGCCGAAGATGTGTACGAACGCGCCGTGCGCGATACCCGGCTCTTTCTCGAAGGCCGCCATAGCGACCTCGCGCGCGATTTGCGTACCCGCATCGCCATAGCTTCCGAAGAAATGCGCTTCGAAGAGGCCGGCAGTCTGCGCGATCTGCTCAGCACCGTCGAAGAGCTCGATCAGCGCCAGAAGATGGCCTCCGTCAACAAAGACGACGCCGACATCCTGGCCTACTACGCCGAACCGCCGCTGGTCGCCGTCAACCTGTTCCACTTGCGCAACGGCCAGATTGTCGACCGCCGCGAGTTCTTCTGGGAAGACCAGCACGAATTCAACGCGCCCGAATTTTTCTCCTCGCTTCTGCTTCAGATCTATCTCGATCAGCAGTACGTCCCCTCCTCCATCCACGTCCCCGTCGATTTCGAAGACCGCGAAACCATGGAAGAGTTGTTGACCGAAAAGAAGGCCCGTGTCGTGGAAATTCTCACCCCGCAGCGCGGCCAGAAAAAGGCCATGCTCAACCTGGTGGAAAACAACGCGAAGCACAGTTTCGACGCTCGCTTCCGCGTGCTCAAACCCACCTCAGCCGCCATCCAGGAAGCCTTGCGCGATTCGCTCAACCTGCCCGAAGCTCCCGGCCGCATCGAATGCTTCGACATCTCCCACATCTCCGGCACCGACAAAGTCGCCAGCATGGTTGTATGGGAAGAAGGCCGCATGAAGAAGGCCGATTACCGCAAGTTCATCATCAAAACGGTGGAGGGTAATAACGATTTCGCCAGCATGGCGGAAGTGGTCACCCGCCGCTACAGCCGCCTGCAGCAGGAAAATCTGGCCTTCCCCGGCTTGATCTTGATCGATGGCGGCTTGGGCCAACTCCATGCCGCGGCCGAAGCCCTCGAAGCCATCGGCGTCATCAATCAGCCCATCGCCTCCATCGCGAAACGCGAGGAGATCATCTACGTGTTGGGTCAGGAAAACGAGCCCGTTGTCCTTGATCGTTACTCCCCCGTTCTCCATCTGGTCCAGACGGTTCGCGATGAAGCGCATCGCTTCGCCGTAACCTTCCACCGAACCCGCCGCAACGCCGCGCGCCTCACCTCCGAACTGGATCGAATCCCCGGCATCGGTGAAAGAACGCGCGTCAAACTTCTGAAGCATTTCGGCAGTTCAGAGCGGGTGCGCGAAGCCACGGAGGAGGTGCTGGCGACCGAAGTAGGCAAAGCCGCCGCCCGCCGGATCAAGCTCTTCTATACGGGGGACGAAATGATGGCTGGGAGACAGGGACTCGAACCCCGATAGGCAGAGTCAGAGTCTGCAGTCCTACCATTAGACGATCTCCCAACTGACTCTTTCATCCTACAATACAAAGCATGGCGGCGACCACCACACACGTCCCGGTTGAGCAATATCTCAACACCACGTTTCGGCCCGACTGCGACTATCTGGACGGCGAAATCCTCGAGCGTAATGTGGGCGAATGGCAGCACGGTAAACTTCAGGCGATCCTTGCGGGCTACTTCGCCGCGCATCGACGCGAATGGAATTTGAACGCGTCCACCGAACAACGGATTCGCATATCGCACAGCCGAATTCGCATCCCGGATGTCTGCGTGGTTGTCGGCCCCGAACCCCAGGAGGCGGTTCTCACGGCCCCCCCGTTCCTTTGTGTCGAACTCCTCTCGCCCGGCGACCGTCGCTCTCGAGTCCAGGAGCGCATAGAAGACTTTTCCAATTCGGCGTCCCGTACGTCTGGCTCATCGACCCCCAAACCCGCAGCGCCTGGGTTTACACCTCCGGCTCCGAAACCGAAGTCATCGACGGAATCCTGCACGCCGGCAATCTCACCGTTCCCCTTGGCGAACTTTTCGATTAGCAGACCGTGAACCGCTCCGTCATCCTCGGATTGTGCGCCCTCGCCACCGCGCACGCCGAAGTTGGCAGCCGTGCCTGCGCCCCCTGCCACCAGCAAATCTGGCAGTCTTACAGCGCAACTCCCATGGCGAAATCCAGCGGCGCCATCGGCTCATTGCCAGCCGCGCAAGCGCAACAGTTCACCAGCCCCGGCCGCGCCGTCCGATACGCCGTCACTTCGCGCTACACCTTCATCGCTCACGCCGGAGACCTCGAAGTCAGCCGCCCGCTGCGCTACTTCATCGGCTCCGGCGCGGTCGGCCGCAGCTTCCTCACACAGGTCGACCGCTACCTGTTTCAGGCGCCAGTCTCTTACTACGCGGCGAACTCCGAATGGCGCGTCTCCCCCGGCTTTGAACGCTCCGAATCCCTGAACGTCTCGCGCCCCGTCGAATCCTCCTGCTTGAACTGCCACGCCGGCAGCATCCAGACTGTCGCCGGAACAATCAACGCCTATAACTCACCGCCCTTCCGCGAAAACGGCATTGCCTGCGAACGCTGCCACGGGCCAGGCGAGCGCCACATCGCATCGCCAACACGCGCTACCATCGTCAACCCGGATCGCCTTGCTCCCGCACGACGCGATAGCGTCTGCGCCCAGTGCCATCTCTCCGGCGAAGTGCGCATCGCGAAGCTGGACGCCAAGCCTTACACACCCGGCGGCCTGCTCAGCGCCGCGTCAACAGCCTTCGTCTACAGCCCGCCGCAAGCCCGCCAGGTGAACGGCCACGTAGAAGAGCTGAGCCGCAGCAAGTGCAGGCTGCAATCCGGCGACAAGCTCTGGTGCGGCACCTGCCACGACCCGCACTCGGTCTCCGCGCCCGCCGCAAAAGCCGCCTATTACCGGCAGCGCTGCCTCGCGTGCCACCAGCCTCACAACGAAGGCGATTGCACCACCTGCCACATGCCGCGCTCAGAAGTCCGCGACGTTCAGCACGCCGCCTACACAGACCACACCATACCCAAAGTGCGCCGCACGCCCGATGCCGGAACACCCACGCTAGTCGCCTTCAGTCCCGGAGCGACAGATCGCGATTACGCGCTCGCGCAAGCTCTGGTCGCCCTTCGCGACAACAATCGCGCACTCGGCATGAAGGCCTTCGAAGCGCTTCGTAGCGCTTACGCAGAGCAGCCCAGCGATACGCCGGTCGCCTCGCAACTAGCCCAGCTTTATGACCGCATGGGGCAGGACAACAAAGCCTGCGAGATCTACGGCGAAATTCACAAGACGCCGTTTCCACCGCCCGCCGCCGCTATCAATTGGGGCACATGTCTGGCCAAAGAAGGCCGCCTTACCGAGAGCATCCCCATCTGGCAAGGCGTTACGGAGCGCAGCCCCTCCGAAGACAGCGCCTGGACCAATCTGGCCGCCGCCCTCATTCAAACCGGCCACCAGGACCAAGCCCGAACCGCACTGGAACAAGCTCTGCGCTTCAACCCGTCATCACGCAAAGCGCGCGAACTACTGGCCGGGTTATGACGCTAGAAATCCACTCGCAGGCCGGCTTGTATATTCCTGGGCCCAGCCCCCGGAGCATATCCGGTCACCGTGCCGAAGCCGTTCGAACCCACGGTCGTGTTGGCTCTACCGAACTGCACGTAGTTCGAAATGTTGAACGCTTCGGCGCGGAACTGCACCTTCACTTTTTCAACCGGCTTGAAGTTCTTCTGCAGCGCCAAATCCGAGCCGATGATCGGCGAATAGCGGATGTTCGGCGCCCATCGTGGCGCGTTGCCCAGCGTGAACGCGGCGGGCGCTGTGACAGCAAGCGTGTTGAACCAGCGGTCCGGCCCCTGGTTGCTCACTTCCAGGTCTTTCAGGTTCGTGATGTTCGGGCGCAGCACATTGAAGCCGTATACGCTCAGCGTATTGGCCGCGTTGAATTGCAGCGGAAGCCCGGAGGAGAAGCGGTTGATCGCCGAAATCTGCCACCCGCCAGCCACGGCATCGACAGCCTTGTTCCAGTTCGCGCCCACCGCTTTACCGCGGCCCACCGGAAGCTCCCAAACCACGGTCGCCACCAGGCTCTGCGGCAGATCGTGTCCGCTGATGGAACGGTCGCTCGAACGGTCGAACGCGTTTCGCGAAACGTCGCCGATCTCCCAAGCCTGCGTCTCCGAAGTGTTATCGATCGCCTTCGACCACTGATAGGTCACGATGGAAGAGATGCCCTTCGAAAAACGCTGGGCATACTTGAACGTCAGCGCGTTGAAGCTGGAACCCGCGCCGGGCGTATCGCCGGAAAGCGTCACGCTGGTGAATTGCGGATAGGGCCGCAAGAGCTGGTAGCGCGGTACCGTCGCGCCCGCCAGAGTGCCGGTGGTGATCTGCCCGAAGAACGGATTGGCCACCGGATCGTTCAACGCCGCGCCCAGGCTCAGATACTTCGGATCGATTTGGTTCAGGTTCGGCGAATTACCCAGCAGCAGCTTGCGGCCCTGGGTGCCGGAGTAGCCAAGTTCCACAACCCCGTTGTGGCCCAGTTCATATTGGAAGTCGATGCTGTAGGATTGCACGTACGCCGAAGGATGCTTGCGCTGAAACGCGTTCACGCTATTCCCCACCTGCGTCAGAAGTCCCAGGCTACTGCCCACCGCCTGGTTCAATCCATCGGGGAAAGGGTTGCTCAGAAGGTTCTGCGGAATCAGTCCGCCGCCCCCTTGCGTGGCCACCCACGGGGTGGTGGTCGAAAAGCCGTCCGTGGTTCCGTTGCTCACGGCAACCGTTGGCGGGTAATAGATGCCATAGCCCGTGCGCAACACCAGCCGGTTGGTCAGCTTATAAGAGATACCGATTCGCGGCGCGAAGTTCTTCGTATCCGTCGTCCACAAACCGCGGTCGTCCTTAGTCACGTAGCGCAAGCCGCCTTTCAGGTTCAGCCCGGTGGTCGAAGACAGCGGATTGGTGGCCTGGAAGTCGAAGTAGTTGAACCGGTCATAGCGTTCCGTGCGCGGCAGTTGCACCTCATAGCGCAGCCCGAAGTTCACCGTCAACCTGCGATTGAATCGCCACGTATCCTGAACGTATCCTGCATAGTAAAGCTGCGTGAGCGCAAGCCGCACGTTAGTCGGAACGCTTCCGCTGGCGCCGGCTCCCAGCAGCAGCGAAGCCAGCGCATTCCCCGTCACCGTGCTATCGGTGGCAACGCCCCCGGTGGCAGTCGGGCCGCTGGTCAACCCGCGCGTGAAGCTGAACGTCGGCGAGTTCACATCGGTGGGCAGAATGCGCCCTGCTTCGGCGATGAAGCCGAATTTCAGACTGTGGTTGTTCAACTCCTTGCTGAAATTGATCTGCAGATTGTGCGTTTCGCGCGGATCGTCAAGAAATCTGGCGTTGTCCAATTGCGCATAGTTGGAGACGTTGAACTGCGGCAGCGTCTTGGCGGAGAACTGGCTCACCAGAGCTGCCGGCAATCCAATCTGCGTCGCGTCGCGCCCTTGGCTTGGCGAAATCTGAACCTCTCTCCAACGCCCGGAACCGATCAGCACATTGATCACCAGCGTCGGGGAAGGAACGAACGTGTTGCCCACCACCACCTGATGGCGCGGGTTGGAATCGCTGAAGTTGCTGTCCGCTCCATTTCCGAAAAACACCGGAGCCGCTGTTTGCTGCCACGCCTTGGTCACGCGCGCGAAGAAGGTGTAGCGCTCGCTCTTCGCCCAATCCACGCGAACATCCATGCGGTCGTTCTTCGATATCGATTTTCCCGCCGCTGCAAAGTTACGCGCATTCGTAAACGGGTCGCCCGCACCGGTGGGGTTCGGATAGAGCGATACCGCCTTGACGCCCACGGGGTCGAACCGGTTCGCCGGGATGCGGTTCCCTGGGAAAGGATCGCGCGTCAGCCCGGGGCCATCCGGGTTGGGCCGCGTCGTCGCCGGGTCGTAGATAACGGCCAGCGAACCGTTCGCATTGAAGGTCTGCGAAAAATCACCCTGCCGCTGCAGCGCCGTCGGCACGTTCGTAATCGTGGTACCCGGTGAGCCTTGGCGCAGCCCTTCGTAAACTCCAAACGCGAAGATCTTCTTGCTCTTCCAAACCGGCCCGCCAAACGAGCCGCCGAACTGGTTGCGCTGGAAGATGGTTCGCTTCAATCCTGAGCGATTGTTGGTCCAGCTATTGGCATCCAAATGGTCGTTGCGCAGAAACTCGAAAGCCGAACCGTGGAACTGATTCGTGCCGCCCTTTGTCACCAGCGTCACCACACCGCCATCGGTCTTGCCGTACTGCACGTCGAAGGTGTTGCGCACCACCTGCACTTCCTGCGTCGCATCGATCGAAGGCACCGCCAGTGCCCCGCCCCAATCCACCGCGGTCGCCGGCACGCCATCGATCAGAATTGCGGACGATTCGTCCCGCCCTCCATTCAGCGAAAAGCGATTGTGATTCTGATCCGTCGTCGCGCCGGAGATGCCGGATCGCACCGCAACCACACCGGCCGTCGCATGCACAAGCACCAGCGGATCGCGCGCATTCACGGGCAGGTCAAGCACTTCCTTGGTGCTGAGGGTGACGGATTTATTCGCTGTCTGAGTATCGATGATGGCCGCCGTCGCGCTCACTTCAATGTTCGAGGCAACGTCGCCCACGGTCATCCCGATATTCAGTTCGGCGCTCTGGCTGGCACGTAGCGTGAGCGTAGCCACCGCTCTGCGGAACCCGGTCGATTCCACGGTCAACTCGTAATTGCCCGGCGTCAACTGCGAGAACGTGTAGCGGCCATCGTCCGAGGTGTTGGTCTGCCGCGATTCCGAATTTCCGGTGTTGCGGGCGGTTACGCTGGCACTGGGTATGGCGGCCCCGCCGGGATCTGTCACCAGGCCGCTGACGCCGGCGGTAAAGATCTGAGCGCTAGCGGAAGCACACGCCAGCAGAATTACGGCACACGACTTGTTGAGAAACATGCAAGAACCTCCAACGGAGAGAATCTACAGACCCGTGGGCGCAGTATATATCACTCAGAAATGGAAAGTAAACGGTTGCCGGAAACGTTTACTAACACGCGATGCGAACCGTCAGGCCATGCGATATCGACCTTCATGGCTTTCTCCGCCGCGCCCAATCCAAAGTGCAGTGGGCCTATCGACGAAGAAGCATAACCTTGACTACTGGTGACCGTGTTCCACTGACTATCCACGCGCACCACAGCGCCAATCGCATTCCTGTTGCCGGCTTTGCCCGTTAGTTGAATGGCAAGCCAATGGTTCGTGCCGGCGCTCCTGTTCATCCAAAGCTCGGCGGGCGCGCCGAGTGACGAGACCACTACATCCAGCTTGCCATCGCCATCGAAATCGGCGACCGCGCAGCCTCGATGCGCGCGCGCCGGGCCATCTAACTCAGTAGCTATGAAACTCGCGCCATTCGCATTCAGGAAGATTGCGTTCTTCTGCAGGTACTTATCGCCGCTGAAGCTTTCGATGTTATCCGTAACATGCGAGTGCGCGGAGAACAGGTCTTTCCAACCATCGTTATTGAAATCCGCGAACGCGTTGCACCAGCCCGAGAGCCGCGCCGAATTTCTTGCCATCCCGCTGCGATACGTCCGGTCTTCGAACTGGCCGTTGCGCAAGTTACGCCAAAGCGGAAACGTCTCGCCTGAAAGCGCGGTCGCTGCCACGTCCGGCCAACCGTCGTTGTCGTAATCGCGAAAATCCGAACCCATGCCGGAGATGGCTTTGCCGTCATCCGTCAGAGCCACTCCAGCGCGCAGGGCCACGTCTTCAAAGTGCTTGCCCGCCCGGTTATGCAACAGGAAATTAGGCATCGTATCGTTCGCCACGAAAATGTCCGGATAGCCGTCGCCATCGTAATCCGCCACTGTCGCGCTCATGCCTTTGCCGTTCAGCGCCGCCACTCCGGATGGCACAGATACATCCTCAAACGTGCCATCGCCGCGATTGCGATAGAGCGTGTTCGCAATAGCCGCGAACTCGCGCGGATGGCAATAAACGCGATATCGCCCCGAGCCTTCGCGGCACACCGGGTTCTTCGCCGCGCTCCACTCCACATAGTTGACGACGAACAGATCCAGCTTTCCATCGCGATCGTAATCGAGCCAGGCAGCGCCCACCGCCCATGCGGAGCCCGCCACGCCGGCACGCGCGGTGACATCCTGGAAGTTCCCCTTTCCCGTGTTGCGGTAAAGGTGGTTGCCGTTCACGCCCGCAACGAACAGATCGGTGAAGCCGTCGCCATCGAAATCCGCGACGGATACACCGATGGAATAACCCTCGCCCTGCAACCCGGCTTGCGCGGTCACGTCTTCAAAGCGGCCAGTGCCCAAATTGCGAAACAGCCGGTTCCAATACTTCGGCGAAGACTTGGCCATGGCCGGAAACTCAGCGCCGTTGGTGAAGAAGATATCGATGCGGCCGTCGTTGTCGTAATCGAATGCGGCAATGCCACCAGCCATGGTTTCCGGCAGGTACTTCTCAGGCGTTGCGCCATTTTCGAGCGTGAACACCAAGCCGGCGGCCGTTGCGGTATCGCGCATCTGAACCGGGCTGGGAACCGTCGCCACCGCCGCCAGCAGCAGCACTGCAACATGTTTCATACTGGGCCTGATGCGGTGGTTTGTCTTGGCATATCTGGCATGTTCCGCGCAAGCCGCCGCGCTTGACGATGCGCGCGCGGCGTTGCTTGCTGGCCAGTATGGCAAAGCCGCGAAGCTCTTTGCACCGCTGGTGCGCGATAACCCGAAAGACACGGCCTTGCGCCTGAACTATGGGCTTGCTCTGCAGCAATCCGGGCAATACAGCTTGGCCGAACGCCACCTCACTCAGGTGGTAACTCAAGCGCCTGCGAACGCGCATGCGTGGCTGCTGTTGGGCCTGTCATTTCAAAAGCGCGAGATGCCGGAGCAGGCGATCGCGCCTCTTGAAAACGCTGTTCGCCTGGCGCCGCGCGAGAGCTTTGCGAAGCTGGAATTGGCTGACGCCTATCTCGCCACTGGCCGCTCGCTACAAGCCCGCGACACGTTCCAGTCGCTGACGGAAGACGACCCGCTGCTTGCAAAAGCATGGCAAGGTCTCGGCCTTGCGCACTTGAGTCTGGCGCGCAAAGAACCTCACCGCGCGACAGAGGAAGAGGCGGCATCGCACGCCGCGTTCGACCGCTTGGCGCAGCTGCCGGAATCGGCTGAGCTGCATGAATTGCTTGCCGGTGCGCATCGGCAGCAGGGCCGCCGGCATGAAGCTGTCGAGGAATGGGAGAAGGCCGTTCGCATGAGCCCGACCACTCGAAATCAGGGCCACTATGCCGAAGCGCTCTGGACGAATCGCTCTTACGAAGAGGCCGAACGAATTTTGCAAAAGGTTGCCGCGGAGGAGCCTGGCAACGCGCAATGGCAGTATCTATTGGGTGATGTGCTGTTTCGCCAGCGACGCGGCGAAGACGCTCTGCCGCACCTGTTGGCCGCGGTGAAGCTGAAGCCCGAACTGCTTGTGGCCCATGCCGTGTTGGGCAGTGTGTATCTTCAACTCGAAAGGCCGGAACTAGCCATCGCGCACCTGGAGAAGGGCATGCCTACGGACCCCGAAGCGATTGCCTTTCAAATTGCACAGGCGCGGCGGCGGATGCAGCGCTGATCGTGATAGGTTGCCTTAGTGCACGCCTCTCTTACCCGACGACACTTTGCCCTCATGGCTGGAACCGCTCTGGCCGCCCGCCGCATTCAGGGCGCGAATGACCGCATCCGCCTGGGCGCACTGGGCACCGGCTCACGATGCCAATACATCATGAACCAGGCGCTGCGCGTGGGCGGTTGCGAGTTCGTGGCCGTCAACGATGTGAATAGCGTGCGCAGGGCAGCCGCCAAAGAGAAGCTGGCGCCGGCCGCAAACATCGTTGCCGATTACAGGGCTGTGCTGGATGACAAATCCATCGATGCCGTGCTGATCGGTTCGCCCGATCACTGGCATGTGCCCATGCTGCAGGCCGCGCTGCTGGCGGGCAAGGATGCCTATTGCGAAAAGCCGCTGACCAAGACGCTTGAGGAAGGCGACGCGATGCTGGCTTCCATTGCAGCATCGAATCGGGTGGTGCAGGTAGGCTATCAGCAACGGTCTTATCCGCACATGCAGGAAGCCAAGGCGCTGATCGACGGGGGCGAGATCGGTGCGGTGCCTCTGGCAGAATGCTACTGGTATCAGAATTATCAAAACCCGAACGGCCTGCCCGATATGGACCCCGCCACTATCGATTGGAGGGCATGGCTCGGCACCACAACGCCGCGCGCGTTCGACCAGCTTCGGTACCGGCGATGGCGCTGGTTTTGGGATTATGGCGGCGGCACCTTAACCGACCTCTTTTCGCACTGGATCGATACCATCCACTGGATACTGGGCGAATCGAATTTCTCTGAAGTCCGCGCCACCGGCGGCAATCTGTTCTTCAAGGAATGGGAGTGCCCCGATACGCTGAGCGCTTCATACCGCTATCCCACTTACCTGGCGACTTACAACTCCACATTGGTGCAGAGCTATGAAGATGGCGGCATGATCTTTCGCGGCAGCAAAGGCACGCTGCAACTGGACCGCGGCGGCTACAAAATTTTCGCCGAAGCCGATGTGAAGCCTGCGAACCAATACCGGCCGGTGGCCGCGCGCAGCGCGAAATCCGCGCATGATGGCACGCAGGATCACATGGCCAACTTCCTCGATTGCGTGCGCAGCCGCAAGACGCCGAACAGCCCCGTCGCTACAGCGGTGCCCGCCGCGAACGCCGCCCACTATGGCAACCTGGCGTTCAAGACGGGCGAAGCCATCTCGCCCACCACCACGGCTTCCGCGTTCCGCCCGCTGTTCAACGGGCGCGATTTGAAAGACTGGGTCACGGATACCAAACACATCTGGAAGGTGAAGGATGGCGCCATCGTGGGCCATCACAAGGGCCTAAACCACAATGACTTTCTACGCACCAAGGACTCTTTCGGCGATTTCGAATTGAAGGCGAAGTTCCGGCTGACCAATGGCGTGGGCAACAGCGGCATTCAGTTCCGCAGCGAGAATGCGGCGGTGCCTCACGAGGTCTCCGGCTACCAAGCCGATATGGGAGAGAAATACTGGGGCTGCTTATACGATGAGTCCCGCCGCAAGCGTGTGCTGGTCGCTCCGCCGCCGGAAGCCCTGGCCTCTCTCGACCCAGGCGGCTGGAACGAGTATGCGATTCGCGCGCAAGGCAACTTCATCACCATCCATCTGAACGGCATTCGCACGGTGCATTACGTGGAAACCGAGCATGTGCGGCGCGATGGCTTTATCGCTTTGCAGGTACACGGGGGCCCTGGAATTGAGGTGCAGTTCCGCGATCTGCAGATCAGAAATCTTTGAGCACGGCCTGCGCCGCATTATAGCCGGGCGCACCCATTACGCCTCCACCGGGATGTGTGCCGGACCCGCATAGATAAAGGCCCGGAACGCAAGTCTTCGCGCGAGGCCTGTTGCCGAAAAGCTGCGAAGGAATCAGATCGCCATGAAAGATGTTGCCGCCTTCCAGGCCAAACCTTTCTTCCAATTCTTTGGGACCCAGCGCCTGCCGGTGCAGAATGGATTCCGTGAAACCGGGCGCATACTTTTCCACCTGCGCAATGGCGCAATCGGCAAACCGTTCCGCATCGGCGCCGTACGGAATGTATTGAATGAACATGCTGGCGACATGCTTGCCTTCGGGCGCGAGTGAGTCATCGTAGACACTCGGGAAGCCCATCTCGATCATGGGCTCACGGGAAGGGCGGCCTTGCTCGAAATCCTGCCAGGCGCGATCCATGTACTCGAGCGAAGGGCAGATGTGAATGGTCGCGCGGTGCTCCGGACCCGCACCCGCCGGCCGTCCGCGAAAGCGCGGTAATGCGGAGAGCGCCAGGTTCAGCTTCATGGAAACGCCTCGCGAAACGTAATCGGGCCGCCAGTTTGGGTTGCCTGCAAGAGCGTGCGTGCGCCGTGGATGGAGGCCTGAGATCACGGCATCGGCAGCCAGCACTTCGCCGCTTTCAAGACGCACGCCGCCTTCGAAAATTTCGCTCACCGAAGCCTCTGTGCGGATGGTAGCCCCGGCTGCGCGAGCCGATGCCGCGATGGCCTCACTGAGTGCCCCCATGCCGCCGCGCACGTATCCCCACAAGCCGCGCTTCCCCGCAGCCATGCCCATGCAGTGATGCAGCAGCACATACGCGGACCCCTTCGCGCGCGGGCCTCCGCTGGCGCCGATCACTCCATCCGTCGCCAGCGTCACCTTGATCTCCGGCGATTCGAACCAGCGGCTCAGAAACTCTTCCGCGCTCTGCTCCAGCACTTCGCGCAACCGCGGAACGCTCTCGGGAGCCTGCTGCATTTCGAGCGTATCCATGGCGCGCGAAAGCTGCTCCAGACGGTCGTCATAAGCCGCGAATGCAGCCGCGTCCTTCTCTGAAAACTTCGCTACCTCAGCCAGCGTGCGTTGCGCATCCTGCCACATGAACAGATGCCGGCCATCCGGAAACGGCGTGAAAAACGGCGGATCTTTCGGATAGACCCGGTAGCCGAATTTCGCCAAGTCCAGATCGCGCACAATCTCATCGCGCAACAGGCTCACCAGGTAAGATGCGGTGGAGATTTTATAGCCCGGCCATGGCGATTCGGTCACCGCGCAGCCGCCTACCAGGTGCCGCCGCTCCAGCACCGTAACCTGCCATCCGGCGTGCGCCAGATACGCAGCGCACACCAGTCCGTTGTGCCCGGCGCCAACGATCGCCGCGCGCTTCACTGGCGCAAGCGGAACGCGACAACAGCGAGCGGGGGCAGCGTGACGGAGAGGCTCCAATCGCGGCCGTGCTGGGGTGAATCGATGGCCACCAACCCACCGCCGTTGCCTACATTGCTGCCGCCGAACGCCGCGGCATCGGTATTCAGAATCTCTTCGTAGAAGCCAGCGCGCGGGACGCCGAAAGCATACGCCTCCCTGACAACCGGAGTGAAGTTGCAGCAGAACAGCACGAAGTCTTTTGGATCTTCCGCCTTGCGCAAGAAGGCGATCACGGAATGATCGTAATCGTGGAAATCGATCCACTCGAAACCGCTGTGGTGGAAGTCCACTTCGTACAGCGCCGGATGGCTTGCATAGATGCGGTTCAGCTCGCGCACAAAATCCTGCAACTGTTTGTGACGGCTGTACTGCAGCAGGTCCCAGGGCACGGAAGAATCGGCGCTCCACTCGCTCCACTGCCCAATTTCGGCGCCCATGAACATCAACTTCTTGCCGGGGTGCGCCCACATATAGGCCATGAACGCGCGTGCGTTGGCGAACTTCTGCCAATCGTCACCGGGCATCTTGTTCAAGAGCGAATGCTTGCCGTAAACCACTTCGTCGTGCGACACAGGCAGCACGAAATTTTCAGTGAACGCGTACACCATGCTGAAGGTGATGTTGTTGTGGTGATAGCGGCGATGCACGGGGTCCTGCTCAAAGTAATGGAGCATGTCATGCATCCAGCCCATGTTCCACTTCATGGTGAAGCCAAGGCCGTTCATATAGACGGGCCGCGACACGCCGGGGAATGCAGTCGATTCTTCGGCAATGGTCACCGCGCCGGGCACTTCATGCGCCAGTTCGTTGAACCGCCGCAGAAAATCGATAGCTTCCAGATTGTGATTGCCGCCGTGAATGTTCGGCGCCCACTGGCCGGCTTCGCGCGAATAATCCAGATACAACATGCTGGCCACCGCGTCCACGCGCAGGCCGTCCACGTGATACTTCTTCAGCCAGAACAGCGCGTTCGAAATCAGGAACTCGCGCACTTCATTGCGGCCGAAGTTGAAGATCAGCGTGCCCCAATCGCGATGCTCGCCCTTGCGCGGATCGGCGTGTTCGTAAAGCGCGGAGCCATCGAAAAACGCCAGGCCATGCGCATCCTTCGGGAAGTGAGCGGGCACCCAATCCACAATCACGCCGATGCCTTCACGATGAGCGCGATCCACAAGGTACATGAAATCTTCCGGCTCACCGAAGCGCGATGTGGGCGCATAATAGCCAGTCACCTGATAGCCCCACGAACCGCCGTAAGGGTGCTCCATCATGGGCAGCAATTCCAGGTGCGTATAGCCCATGTACCTGGCATAGCCCACCAGCTTGTCGGCCATTTCGCGATATGTGAGCCACTCGCCGCGCGGCTTGCGAAGCCAGCTTTCCAGATGCACCTCGTAGACGGACACCGGTTCGCGCAGCAGATCTTTCTTCGCACGCGCGGCCATCCACTCCGCATCCTGCCATTCGTAGCGGTCCAGATCGCGCACCACCGATGCCGATTTGGGCGGCACTTCCGTCCCGAAGGCGTAAGGGTCCGCCTTCATCTGCTCATGCCCAAAAAACTGCGAACGCACGTGGTATTTATAATTCGCGCCTTCGCCCAGGCCGGGCAGGAACAGCTCCCACAAGCCGCTGTTGCGCTTGCGCATGGGGCTGGTTCGCGTATCCCACTGGTTGAAATCTCCAGCGACGGCAACACTGATCGCGTTCGGCGCCCACACCGCGAAACGCACGCCTGTCACGCCTTCAAACGTGGCCAGGTGCGCGCCCAGCGTGTCGTAACTCTGGAAGTTAGTGCCTTCGGCGTGCAGATGAATTTCGAACTCCGTCAGAATCGGCGGGAAGCGGTAAGCATCTTCGGTGGCCACGGCGGGGGCCCCACCGCGCGCCACCAGCAAGTGGTAAGGCGCAATCTCGCCCGGCAGTTCGGCTGAGAAAAATCCTGCCGCGTGACGCTTCGCCATGGGGACAGGCTTGCCCGCGCCAATGGCCACCGCCACGGAATCCGCGCCCGGGAGGAACGCGCGCACCTCCCACCCCGATTTCAGCGCATGCGGACCCAGCACCCGAAATGCGTCCCCGTGGTACCCCCCCACGATGGCTTCTATTTCTTCACCCGTCATCTTCGCGGCTTGATCATGCGAACTTCATTATATGGCTCAAGCCGAGTTGCATCTGCACCTGGAAGGCTCCGTTGAGCCGGATACTTTGCGGGCCTTGGACCCCGCGATCACGGACAGCGAAATTGCCGGCGTATACTCCTTCCAAGACTTTGCCGGCTTCATTGAGGCATTCAAGTGGGTGGCGCTGCGGCTGCGTTCGCCCCACGATTACGCACTGATTACAGCCGCGCTTTGCCGCCGGTTGGCGGACGCCGGAATCGCTTACGCGGAGATTACGCTAGCGGCCGGCGTGGTGCTGTGGCGCGGTCAGGATCTTGCCGCCACTTACTCCGCGGTGCGGCAGGCAGCGCTCGCGTCGCCCGTAGAAGTGAAGTGGAATCTCGATTCCATCCGGCAGTTCGGGCCCGCTCTGGCGCAGCGCGTCGCCGAGTTCGCGGCGGCTGAAACAGGCAATGGCGTCGTGTCGCTCGGCATCGGCGGTGACGAAGTGGCAGGGCCGGCGGAGTGGTTCGCCGATGTCTACCGTTTCGCGGGCAACGGCGGCCTGCGCCTGACCGCTCATGCGGGCGAAACCGCAGGGCCGGCTTCGGTGTGGGCTGCACTTGAAATTGGAGCGGAGCGCATTGGGCATGGCATCCGCTCCATTGACGATCCCGTGCTGGTGAAGCATCTGGCCGAACGCTGCATACCGCTTGAGGTATCGCTCACCAGCAATGTGAAAACCGGCGTTGTGGCTTCACTGGCTCAACATCCGCTGCGCAAGCTGTTCGATGCCGGCGTGCCTATCGTGCTCAACACCGACGACCCAGCCATCTTCCAAACCACGCTGCGGCAGGAGTTCGATATGGCGCGTACGCAGTTCGGTTTTACTGAGAGCGAACTGGATGGCTTACGCGCGAACGCCTGGAGGTTTCGCTTCGCCTGACTTATTCGGGCCGATCGTAAGTCTTCAAGCGCCGCACCCAAATATTGCGGTAGCGGTCCGGCGAATTATGGTTCTGCAGCACCAGCGGACCTTCGGCGGGCTGCGGTTCATAATGCGCCACCTGACGGTACACCATGGGCCCCATGGAGGCCTTGCGGTTATGCAGTAGCACTCCGTTCAGGAACACAGTGATGTACGCCGGCGAAGTAAGTTTCGCGCCTTCGAAATGCGGCGCCTCGAACACAATGTCATAACTCTGCCATTCGCCGGGAGACCGCGTGGCATTGGCCAGCGGCGGCCATTGACCATAGATGGCGCCGGCCTGCCCGTCCGCATAAGTCGGGTTGTTGTAGGAATCTAAAACCTGAACTTCGTACATGCCCATCAGGAGCACGCCGCTGTTGCCGCGCCCCTGACTCTTGCTTTCCACCTTGGCGGGGGCGGCCCATTCCACATGCAATTGGATGTCACCGAACTTCTGCTTCGTGGCCAAATCGCCGGTGTGCGGCACAATTTCCACGTAGCTGTTTTCCAGCTTCCATTCGGGCTTCGAGGGGTCGCCGGCTTTGGTGATGGAACTGGCGTGGCCGGTCCACTGCGCAAGATCTTTCCCATCGAACAACACGATGGCATCGGAGGGGGCGCCCCCCGGAACTGCCGCCGGGGTCACCACAGGCGGATGCGGACGGGCCGAATCGTGCACGTGATAAGGAAGCCCGGGAAGCATGGGCGTATCTTGAAAACCGAGATCGTGATTGGGTGCTTGCGCGAACAGCGCGATGGGGATCAGGAGAGTGGCAAAGCGATTTGCGAGGGACATGGCTCCCCGCTATTCTACTGGCAAAAAGGGCCGCGCGTGGCTGGGTTTACAGCCAGCGGGACCGTTGCTCCAGGGGGCAGCAACAGCGCTGCGGAGCGGCACTGCACAGCGTCAGACGAATTCAGCACGGCGTAAGAATAGAATGCTTCGCCCAGCTTGCGATCGATGATGGCTCTGCATCCCGCGGTGCATTCCATCGCGTCGCCATAGGGCGCAGTGTTCTGGCTGTAAAGGTAATTTGTGCGCAGCACGGTGCGGTTGCCGGCTTGATCGGGCTGGAAGGTGATGGTCTCAACACCGGGCACGGTGGCCACCTTGGGCAGCAGGTAAGCCGCGGTTTCGCCGGCGCGAAGCGTCACCGTATCGCCCACGATATTCCCCATCGATTGAACGTTTATCCCCGTATCGAAAACGCTATAACGCAACACGGGGCGGCCCGTGGTATATGCGCTTAGATCGACCAGAACGGTGCGCGGCGCATCCCATCCGTTCACCACAATCAGCAGATTGCCGTTCGCCGATGTCCGCGCGCCGGTAATGATGTTACGGCCCAGGTAAGGGCTGTTCACGGGCGTACCCAGCACATACTCCTGCAGCGCCTTCGTAAGCGTCGCGGAAGCATAACCCATGGCCTGCCAGTTCAACGTTTCGCCGGTGCTGGGGCCAGCATCCGATTCAAACTCCGCACCGTTGCCGAAGGAATCGCGCCGGTCCGCAAACGCCGTATCGAACTTGTATAGCTTCACGCCCGCACTACCCACAGCGGCCGACGACATGATGCCGCTCACAACTGCTCTGGGCACTGCGCCGACGTGCAACAGCCGGTCAGTAGGCGGAGTAAATACGGCATTTCCAGACGGAGAGAATTTCAGGTAATCGATGCCCGCCATGGTCTGCTCCAGCAGTTGCGGACGATTGATATTCACGGAAGACTGGCGGTTCAGAAAGGCGGTCAGCATGGAGTTTTGGTTTTCGCGCACGCCCATGCCGAAGGGGTAAGTGCGGCGCTGCTGATTGCTGTCCCAGTAATGCGAAGCGTAGTCGCTCACGCCACCGGGCTTCAGCCAGTTGCGCTGGCCATAGACCGGCGCGGCCCCGGCGGGCGGCCAACTGATCGGCACCGCGGGGGCGGCGCTACGCAGCCATGCCGAAACATTCGCCAGAAGCGTGTTGGGCAGCGCGGGATTACACATCACGTTGCCCTGACACGGTACGCGACCGGAGAACCACAGATATTCCAGATTCGGGCTGTTCGTTGCATCGAAGGTGCGCGTTCCCGCAACGCCATTCGCAATTGTGAAGTTGACCTGCGTTCCCGTTGTAGAAGTGATGGCGCTGGAGCCACCAGCCGGCGTCGCCAGCGCGGAAGTGCCGCCAAGCACGAAAGAGGAGCCCGGCACAATGGGATCGTGGATGGTGTAATCCGCCGGGTCAGACAGCCAGTTGAACGAACACTGGGGGCCCGTGCAAGTTGCGGATTGAAACGAACGCGGCATGCCAATCAGGCCGACGGGCGTCGGGTTGATGCCCCAGAGCGCACTGGCCTCATCCACCACGTCCACGGCCAGAGCCGCCCCGCTCTGCGTGAATCTCTGCATGGCATACTGAACCGCTTGCGCGGCCCCCGGCCAATTGGCGATCCACGAACCTTCCCAACCCGGACGCCGCACGATATCGTCGCCGGAGCCTAAGACACGAAAGCCATTCGCACGCGCCCAAGTCCAATTGGAAATGTAAGAGCTGCTGTCATAGTTCGCTTTCCAAGTGGCAAAGGGGAGTGCAACATTACTGTTGGGCAGGAAGATGCCCTTGTTCAAAGTATTCACGCCCGCGCGTTTCACCTCTGCCAATAGCGCGGCGTCGGTTTCCAATAAATCCGGCGTAAGTTGAAAAGCCGCCGTGGCGAACAGAGATTTGCCCGCAAGATACGCAGTACCAACGTTTCCGGCATCCTGGAAGTGCGGCAACCCCGGCGCATTGCGAACCCACACATGCGAAACAGCGGTTCTGCCGCCTTCGGACACAATGATGTCGCCATAGCCCTCCTGCTGCGAAATGAGCAGACCGGAGGGGCTCACTTGAATCGCGGGCGAACTGGTAAGCGGATCGACGCTATAGGTGGGTGCCGCGCAGGGGTCCCGGTCCCCATTCGTAAATACTCGCGAACAAGTCAACTGCACGCCGGTGGATACGGGCGTATAGATAAACAAGTAGTTCGGCAGAATTTCCGCCAATGCGCGTGTATTCGCAATCGTTACATTCTGAGTAACCATGCCGCGAAAATCCAGGCCGGGCGCGCTGGTGTTCGTGACCGGATAATCGTTCGAGTGAAATGCGAAATGAAATTCGTGCTTCCCGTTCGGATACGCGGTGGTATCGATCACTGTGGATCGCGCGTTCTGATGGACCGCGTCCTGGTCGGAGAACAGCAGACCGTACGGGCTGGGCCCTAGCTCTCCATCGACGAAGATCTGCCAGTAAGACGGAAAGTGTGTTCGATCGTAGGCAGTGAGTGTGACGGGAACTGTGCCGGTGAGTACGCCAGGCAGTGGTGCGGAGGCCGCATTGCCATAGTTGTTCAGCACAATGGAGCGAAAGTCCTGATAAATGGTGTTATCCAGGTAATCGCGCACGGTCACCTCAAGCTGGCTGTTACCGTCGGAGGCGAGCGCGGAATTCCACGTGGTGGAAAAATTCGGGTTCGATGTTTGGGCCGGAACACGCGCAATCCGGTTGGAACCGATGGTGTATTCGACAGACGCGGCCTTGGCCAAATTGCCGCCGGTGACGGAGAGCGTGAGGGTGCCGGTTACGGTCTGGCTAGGTGTGGGACTAGTAACAGTAATGGTTGCCGGGTCCAATGCCGTGTATTGAAATCGCACATCGGCGTATCCGCCGGGTGGCACGGCTACAGTGGCCAAAGTACCGGTTTGGTAAGAAGCCGGTGGGTGCTGCGTGCAATTCGTGCATACAGAATAAGTGGTAGTGAAACTTGTCGGCGAACCGGAAAATAAAGTATGTGTACCGGCGGGTAACGCCACGGAGAATGCTGCTGTATTCGGTACGGCCTGTGTGGAATCCAGCAATAACGTGGCGCCCGCGAATGGAGAACCGTCGGATAGAATGCTTGTCCCGTTCAATTGTCCGGGGTTCGGAGAATACATCCAATAGACGTCTACGGAAGCATTAATCGGCACTACTACCGTTGCGGTATTTCCCGGTTGGTAACTGGATGGTGGATGGTTCGTGCAATTGACACACAGGGAGTAGGAGACCACATAACCAACGGGAACGTTAGAAACCAGCGTGTGGACGCCGGGAAAAACGTTTACCTGATAAGTGGGCGTTTCCAAGCCAAAGCGTTGGGTTGCATCCAGGTGTATAACGCCATTGGTTGCCGGCGCGCCCCCGGGAAATATCTTGGCGCCGGAGATTACCTCGGCATAAGCTGTAACCGCGAATAGGAAGAGTAGTATGGCCCGGGGCAAGGGTTATTTACCAGAAAAAGTATAACGGAGTAACTTACTAAGCTGGCGGCGTAAGTACGGTTACCGTAGCGCTCTCTTACTGCTAACAATGGACTTTTGAAAACTGTGTTCTATTGAGAAGGTCTGTATGCGAGCGATTTCTCTCATCATTATTTGCGCCCTGCGCATGGCGGCTCAGACTTCGGGTTGGGCAACCGCCACCAATCTGCCCAATGTGGATTTGAGCGGCCTCTCCGCCGAACAGAAGGCCTCTGCTCTGAAGCTGTTTCGCGAAGAGCCCTGCGCATGCGGCTGCAGCATGAAGATTGCGCAGTGCCGCGTGGAAGACCCCAAATGCACCGTCAGCAAGGGCCTGGTGGCAAAGGCACTGAAAGGCATGCGCGAGGGCAAGCCCGTGGCGGAGTTGCGCGCCATGCTCACCGCCTCCCCTGGCCCGCAAGCGCTGCTGGATGAAGCGGTGCCTCTATCTTTGGAAGGCGCGCCCGTGAAAGGCCCGGCCAATGCCAAAATCACGCTGGCTGAATTTTCAGATTTCGAATGTCCTTATTGTTCGCAAGCCGTGCTGGAACTGGAAGCCATTCAAAAGGCTTTCCCGAACGATGTGAAGCTTGTCTATAAACAGTTCCCGCTGGCCGCCATTCACGGCCACGCGATGCTGGCCGCACAGGCCGCGCTGGCCGCCCATGCGCAAGGCAAATTCTGGCCGCTGCACGACCGCATGTTCGCGAACCACACCAAGCTCACTCGCGAAAACATATTGGCATGGGCCAAAGAGTTTGGCTGCAACATGCCCAAGTTCATCGCCGATATGGATTCTGCAAAAACGAAAGCGCAAATCGCGCGTGACTTGCAGCAGGGCGAAGAGGCCGGTGTGGAAGGTACGCCCTCCATCTTTGTAAATGGCAAACATTACAACGGCTCACTTGCTCTGCAGCCGTTCAGCGAAATGCTGCGCGCGGAATTGAAAGGCCCCGCCTACCACTAACGCCCGTGCCGGATATTCATGAGCCGCTGCTGGTCAACATCATTGGCCATACTGCCGGCGCCATCATCTTCGGCATATTCTTAATTCTCTTTTTGCGTGACCGCGCAGGCTCCGGCTTTCCTCGCGGAAGCTGGCTCTCCTTCGCAGCGGCCGTGCTGGCGTTCCTTTGGGACGTGATTTCGCTCACCGCATTAGCCGTCTCTCCATCGGTGCCGCAAGCCGGAGCCGTAGCCATCGCTATCAGCTTTGCCGTGCTCAGCTTGCTGCCCGCCGTACTGCTTCACCTCTCCTTGGAAGGCCGCCTGCGCGGCGTCGTGATTGCCGCCTATTCGCTTTCAGGCATCGCGGTAATTCTGCACCTGTTGAATTTGCGCCAGGCCAATGGCGGCCCAAAACAGTTCGCGCTCATTCTCATCCCCGTCGGCTTCGGAGTGCTCACCACCATCGCCGTGATTGTCCTCGCGTGGCGGCGTGTGCCCGGCGCGCGCGGCAATGCCTCTCGCATCGCGGGCTCTATGTGCCTGTTCCTTTTTGCCGTCTCATTCGTTCACTTCGGCTCAACGTCCGCCAATGGGCGCTGGTCCAGTGAGCTTGCCATCCATCATGCCGGCATCCCGCTGGCCTTGTTCGTCCTCTTGCAGGATTATCGCTTCGTGCTGCTGGACGCCTTCATTCGCTTTCTCGCGAATGCGCTACTGGCCGGCGTCATCACCTTTGCGGCAGTGCGCGCCGGCGCTCGGCTCATCCTGTTCCACCCGGATCTGGATCGTAATCCTCTGGGCCAGGCTTTGCTTCTGGTCTCGGTGTGCGTACTGCTCATCGGCTTCGCCCTGCTGCGCAACAGCGTGCAGAAGCTTCTCACCAACGTTGTGTTTCGCCGGCCCGGTCTGGAGAAGGCTCTGGAGATGGTACGTTCACGCCCTCCCGAGCGCGGCACGGAGCGAGAGTATTTAACCTGGGCCGCCGCGCAGATGGGCATCTTTCTGCGCGCCTCGCGAACTGAAATTGTGGACCACGCCGATATTCCCGCCGAAGTCCGCTCATCGGGTCCGCTCTTCCCCATACCCGTCAACGAAAGCGCCGCCTTTCGCGGCAGCCCTGCCCTGCGCTGGGTTGAGGCGATTGTGCCCCTGCGCTTTTCTCAGGGCGATGGCCGCTACATTCTCTTGGGGCGCAGGCAGGGCGGCCGGCGCTACCTCAGTGAAGATCTGCGCTTCCTGAATCGCCTTGCCTCCGCCATCTCCGAACAGGTGGAGCGTTTCCGCGGCTCTGAAATTCAACGCCTGGTTTCGCAAGCGGAATTGCGCGCGCTGCAATCGCAGATCAACCCGCACTTCCTGTTCAACGCGCTCAACACGCTCTATGGCATCATCCCGCGCGAAGCCGCCGGCGCCCGCCGAACCGTGCTGAACCTCGCCGAGATCTTCCGCTACTTCCTGCAATCCGAGAAGACATACATTCCGCTCGGTGAAGAACTGCAAATCGTGCGCGCCTATCTGGAGATTGAAGCGCTACGCCTGGGCCCCCGCCTGCGCACCGAAATCGATGTCGATGAAGCGGCGTTGATGTGCCCCATCCCCATCCTTTCCATTCAGCCGCTGGTTGAAAATGCTGTCAAGCACGGCATCGCCGCGAAGCCCGATCCGGGCTGGCTTCGCTTGCAGGTTCGCCTGGTGGCCGATACCATCACCGTCAGCGTGGAAGATAGCGGCGGCGGCGCGAAGCCGGAAAGCACGCGCGGCACAGGGCTCGGTCTGGCCAACGTAACGCGGCGTCTGGAGCTCTGCTATGGGGCCGATGCGGCCGTAAACTTTCGTTCCGGGCCCGACGGCACGCGCGTCGATTTCAGCATCCCACGCTCCCATCTGGCGTGCGCCGGCTAGGGCTCGCCAATAGAGTTAGGCGCCCAGAAGGTTCCGAACCGTTTGCGCCTGCCGCTTGCTCACCGTAAGTTCAATGCCATTGCTGAGCGTGAGCAGCCATCGCTGACTGCTGAGCGCGCTCATCTTACGAACATGATTCACGTTCACAATCGCATTGCGATGCACCCGCTCAAACGGCAGCAGACGCGTACGCTCTTCCATCGCGCGAAGAGAGTGCGTCGCCAAATACCGCCGCTTGGCAGTAACCACCCACACGTCATCGTCTTCGGCAAGGAACGCCAGCACCTCCGCCGCATCCAGCAGAAAATATTCATCGCCCACGCGGCCCACAATTTTCCCCGGAGTTGCGCCGATGGAATTTTCGGCCACCGCCACTAAGCGCTTCACCTGCTCCGCAGCTTCCATGGGCTGCCCTCGCAAGCGCGATACACGCTCAATCGATTTCACCAGCCGCTCGCGGCTCACCGGCTTCAGCAGATAATCGATCGCACCCGCCTCAAACGCGCGAATCGCGTGCTCGTTGTAAGCCGTCACAATCACCAGCGCGGGTTGCGGCGGCGCCGTCAGGTTCGCGATCACCTCAAAGCCACCCATGACCGGCATTTCCAAATCCAGAAAAACCAGATCGGGAGATAGCGAACGAATCAGCGCCAGTGCGCTCAGGCCATTCTCCGCTTCGCCCACCAACTCCAGGCCGGCAAGCGATGCAATTTCCTCGCGCAGAATGCCGCGGGCTATGGGTTCGTCATCGGCGATTAGAATTCGCATAATTTTCGTTTCCGCCGGCGGTGCAATTTCGCCCGCTGGCGGCGCGGGCATCCCGCTCACGGCTTTTCCGTTCCTTGCGGCGCATGTAGGTTGCCATACTTCAAAGAGCGGCCCCACGCGTGCGGGATCTAACCGGGAGCGATGAATGAAAAGTGTAGTACAAAGACTGGCCTGTTTTGCGTATGTGTGTATCAGCGTGTATGGGCAATCGCTCGGCAACGCGGGAACTCTACAAGGTCTGGTTCGCGACCCTAGCGATTCGTCCATTGCCGGCGCGCAGGTCATGCTTTCGAACCCCATCAGCGGCTACAAACGGCAAGCTGTTTCAGGCGCGGATGGAAGCTTCCGCCTGGGCAACATTCCACCCAATTCATATCATCTGGAAATTACAGCGGCCGGCTTCAACCCTTATACGTCAGATGTTTCGATTCGCAACGCAGTGCCCCAGCAGATCACCGCGACCTTAACGCTTGCCGGGTCCACCAGTGAAGTAACCGTCGAGGCCGCCGGCGCCGACGTTCTAGAGGTTGACCCCACGGCCCACGTCGATGTGGATCGCAATCTGATCTCAAAGTTGCCCAGCTCCAATCCGGGCGCGGGCTTAAGCGATGCCATCACCTATACCAGCGGCGGAGTGGTGGCCGACGCCAATGGTTTCTTTCACCCCGTGGGCGATCATGGCGAAGTATCGTTCGTGCTGGATGGCCAGCCCATTAGCGATCAGCAAGGCAAAGTTTTTTCGACGCAGCTTCCCACCAGCGCCATACAAAGCATGGAGCTCACCACGGGCACTCCGAACGCAGAGTTCGGCGATAAGACCAGCCTGGTTGCCCAGATCACCACTCGTTCCGGCTTGGGCGCTAAGCCATTTGGCAGCCTGGAGACGACATATGGCAGTTTTGGGACAGTGACAGGCGGCGCTTCCTATGGCTTCGGCAATGCCAAGTACGGCAACTTTATTTCCTTGGATGGAAGCCGCAGCGCGCGCTTTCTCGATTCGCCGGAGTTCACGTCCTTTCACGATAAAGGCAACAACCAAACCATCTTCGACCGGCTGGATTATGAACCCACCGGCAAGGACGCGCTGCACCTGAATCTGTTCACCGCCCGCAACTGGATTCAAATCCCGAACAGCTATGACCAGTTAGGCCAGGATCAGCGCCAGCGCGTGATGACGTGGAATATCGCGCCCGGATATCAGCACACCTTCAACGGTCAAACGCTGCTCACGGTGAACCCGTATATGCGCAAGGATCAGTTCATTTTTTATGCAAGCAACAATCCGTTCGCCGACACGCCCTTTACCAGTTCGCAGGATCGCCAACTGCTGAACTATGGACTGCGCGCGGACTTATCCGTTGTGGCCGGCCGCCATTCCTTTAAGCTGGGAACCGATATTAAACAGACTCGCCTGCGTGAAAATTTCGGCTTCGGCGTGACGGATGCAACCTATAACCCGCCCACGCTGGCGAGTGGCATTGCAAACCCCGCGTATCTTCCGGGCCTGCTTCCGTACGACCTGACGCGCGGCGGCCGGCCGTTCCGCTTTCACGGCGCCGCCAACATCAATCAGTTCGCAGGCTACCTGCAGGACTCGATTAAATTCGGCAAGCTGCAGGTAAGTTTGGGCCTGCGCGGCGATACATACCATGGCCTCGCCACCGATAGCGGCATCGAACCGCGAGCCGGTCTGGCGTATAACATCAAGCGCACTGGTACCGTACTGCGCGTCGCCTACGCGCGCACTTTCGAAACTCCGTTCAACGAAAATCTGATCCTCTCAAGCGCCACCGGAAGTGGCGGCTTAGCCGAAAATGTATTCGGCGCGGCAGGCAGTGCTACCATTCGCCCCGGCCGCCGGAACCAGTTCAATACGGGCTTCCAACAAGCCATCGGCAAGTACCTTCTGGTAGACGCGGATTACTTCTGGAAGTACACGCACAATGCCTACGATTTCAGCATTCTGTTGAACACCACAATCACGTTTCCCATCGCCTGGCATAACTCGAAACTAGATGGCGTCACCGGTCGCGTCAGCACCACGAACATCCATGGCTTCCAGGCCTACTACAGCTTCGGTCATACGCGCGCCCGTTACTTCCCGCCTCAGAACGGTGGTGTGCTGCCCAATGGTTTGGGTACCAACGTGTTCCGCATCGATCATGACCAGGCCTTTCAATCGAACGCGAACTTCCGCTATCAGCGTCCAAGGAACGCCGAATATGTTTCCGTGATTTGGCGCTACGACAGCGGCTCCGTGGTGAGCGGCGTGCCTACAACGGATGACGCGCTCGCCCTCTCTCCCGCGCAGCAGACCACTATCGGCCTCTCCTGCGGCGGCGTGTTGGCCACCTTCAATGCAGGTTTCAGTAACTGCGGCTCAGCCGTGAAATCGACCCTGCTGAATATCCCGTCAACGTCCGCGGCGAACGCCGATCACAACCCGGCGCGTGTGAAGCCTCGCGATGTTTTCAACGTATCCCTGGGCACCGATAATCTGTTCCATTCAGAGAAGCCCCGCCGCATAGTGGCCTCCGTCACCGTCGCGAACCTCACCAACAAAGTGGCGCTGTATAACTTTCTCTCTACGTTCAGCGGCACGCACTTCCTGCAGCCCCGAACCGTCTCAGCGCACATTGGCTATGTGTTCTAGCTCCTTCGCAGCTTCGTTGTAGAGCGCGTAAGCGGTGGCCGGAGGTGTGCGGTCGGCGCTGCCCGTTACGCCCAACACCACGGCCAGCTTCATCAGCGAAGGCGTGCCCTGAGCTTTCGGTATCAGGTCCAGCGCTTTCTTCGCTAGCTCGAATTGCTTCGCCAAGTCTTCCGGCGTTGCTTGCACGCGTGGATCTATCGTCACCTTCACCGGCTGTGCATATTGCTTGCCTGCCACAGTGAGCCGCACCCGGTAAGTTCCCGGCAGCACGTGCGGACCCAGTATAGGCGAGGGGTCGCCCACGGCCTTTCGCGAAACGGCCGGAGCTGCATAGCGCAAGTCCCACACGAAGCGATTCATACCGGCTCGCGCCTGCAACACCGGTTGCGGCACAAGCCAGTCATCCGCCAGCGGAGCGCCTGCCGGAAGGGGCGGAGCCGTATCGCGCGTCGAATAGCGCCGCACCACTTCACCCCCACCGGTCAGCACTTCCAAAGTAACTTCACCGCTAGGGGCGGACGGCAAATAGAAATCGAGCGCGGCGCCATCCGGCGGGTTCTTCGCCTTCGGCACTTCCACCGGCAGTGGCGTCCCTAGGAAACCTTCGCTCGACATGCGCACCGCAGTGCCCGGCTTGTAGAGCATCGCCTCTGTGTTCGCGCTCGCCGGATCGATCTGGCGCAGCGCGCTCATTGCATCCAGTATCCAGAAGCCGCGCCCGTGCGTGGCAATCACCAAGTCGTCGCCATGCACCACCACATCGCGCACGGAAGCGGCGGGTAGGTTCAATTGCAGGCTCTGCCAGTGGTCGCCGTCATCGAACGATACATAGACGCCCGCTTCGGTTGCCGCATACAGCAGGCCGCGCTTCGCTGGGTCTTCGCGAATGCAGTTCAGAAACGCGGGCTCTTCCATGCCGCCCGTGATCTTGCGCCAGGTCTTGCCGAAATCGCGCGTGCGATAAATCCACGGCCGGTAATCGTCGCGGCGATGCGCGTCGATAGCGGCCCACGCTTCACCGGCTTCGAAATGTGAGGCTTCCATTTGCGTCACCTTGCCCCACTCCGGCACTTCGGGCGGCGTTACATTCGCCCACGTCTTACCGCCATCGCGCGTCAGATGGATCAGGCCGGTATCGCTGCCGACCCAGATCTGGCCTTTCGCCAGAGTCGAAGGCGCAACTGTATAGATGGCGCCGTAGCCTTGCGCTTTCGCAGTGGCGACGGTAGGCGCGAAGCCCTTCGGGTTCGGCTGCCCGGCGCGCGTATCGCCCGTTAGATCGGGGCTGATCTCGCGCCAGTTCAAGCCGCCATCGCGCGTCTCCAGCAACACCTGCGCGCCCATGTACAGCACGCCGGGTTCGGTCGGTGAGAACACCACCGGAGACGTCCACGGGAACCGGTACTTGCGGTCTGCAATACTGCCCGCCAACCCCGCAGGCATCGCCGCCGGACTCACATTCTGCCCCTGCGCCGTGCGCTTATCGAAGCGGCTCAAGCTGCCATACGTATTGCCCACGAACACAATGTTCAGGTCGCGCGGGTCCGGCGCAATGTACCCGCTTTCCTCGCCTCCCACCGACTGCAAATCGCGATCCACAATATCGCCATGGTTCGTTCGCGAAGGCAGCATCACCGTCCCGCTATCCTGCTGCGCGCCGTAAACGTTGTACGGAAACGCATCGTCCACCGCCACGTGGTACAGCTGTGCGGTGGGCTGGTTGTACCAGGTGGACCATGTCGCACCACCGTCCAGACTCACCACCGTGCCCTGGTCCGTGGCCAGAATCATGCGCCTGGAATCGGTCGCGTCAATCCACAGGTAGTGGTAATCGTCGCCGCCGGGCGCGCCTTTCACCACCTTGAATGTCTTGCCGCCATCCAGCGAACGGTTCAGCCCCACGTTCGGCAGGTAGACGGCATCGGCGTTGTTCGGGTCCACCGTAACACCGCTGAAGTACCACGCCCGGCTGGTGATGCGCGCATCGGTGCTCACGCGCGTCCACGTGTTGCCCTTGTCGTCAGAGCGAAACAAGCCGCCTTCCGCCTTCGCGTCCACCACCAAATACACGCGGCTTGAGTTGCGCGCGGCCGCGACACCGCTGCGGCCCCATTCGCCCTGCGGCAAGCCATTGCCCTTCAATTCGCTCCAGTGGTCGCCGCCGTCGGTGGAGCGCCACAAGCCGCTGCCTGGAAGATTGTTCGGCGGGTACTGGCTCCAAGGCGTACGGCGCGCGCCCCACAGGCAGGCATAGATGGTGGCGGGCGAAGTTGAGTCCCAAGCCAGATCCACCGCGCCCACTTCACTGCCTCTGTCCAGCACCTTCTGCCAAGTCTCGCCACCATCCTTCGAGCGGTACACGCCGCGTTCGCTATTCGGCCCATAGGTATGGCCCAGAGCCGCCACGAAGACAAGGTTCGGATTCTTCGGATGGATCAGAATTCGGCCGATATGCTTCGAATCGCGCAGGCCCATATTGCGCCATGTGCGCCCCGCGTCCAGCGATTTGTAGACGCCATCGCCCATTGCCGTATCGGAGCGAATATCGGTTTCGCCGGTGCCAACATACAGAATGGAAGCATCCGATGGCGCGACTTCAATGGCGCCAATCGACGCCACGCGTTGCGCATCGAAAATGGGTGACCACGTAATTCCCGCGTTGGTGGATTTCCAAACACCGCCACCCACCGCGCCAAAATAGAACGTGTTCGCGTCGCCCGAAACTCCTGTAGCCGCCACTGAACGGCCCGCGCGAAACGGCCCGGTATTACGCCATTCCAGCGCCTGGAAAAGAGCGGGATTCACCTGCGCCTGACAACACGCGGCCACCGCGAACAGAAGTACGAATCGCATCCGTACATCATCGCAGGCGCGGCTTACTCGGGCATTCGTGTGGATTGATGAGCCACTAACCGCCACGCGCCCTGCTGCTTCACCCATACATGCAAAATGCGCAGGTGCGATTCGCCCGGCGTGCCCTTGGTAACTGACTTCACATGCACCACGCCAAAGATCAGGCCCGTGTTCCCGTACATCTTGCTCTCCAGCTTGTCGTAATCGAACATGATGTACTTCTGTTTGCCGCTCGTCAGCGCTTCCATGTACGTCGCCTTGGTATCGGTATTCGAACCGGAGTGCGTGTAAATCATATCCTGCGATATCAACTTATCGAGCGCCGCGGTATCGTTCGCCGCTAAGGCTTTGCCGAACTCGCGTTCTGCATTTTGAACCGGATCGGATCCCGCGGCAAGCGCCAGCGCGGCGGAGAAAATCACAAGCGTAAACGTGCGAAGCATCAGCCGCCAAGTATATCGCGCAAGTTGTGGCACGATCAAAATACGTGACCCGTTTCCAAAGTGAACGCACCAGCCGATTTACCGAATCCGTCATTCGGGAAATGAGCAGGCTCGCCATACGCTATCAAGCCGTCAATCTTGCGCAGGGCTTCCCCGATTTTGGCGCACCCGCCGAAATCAAAGAGGCTGCCCGCATCGCCATCGACGCCGACTTCAACCAATACAGCATCACGTGGGGCGCCAAAGTATTGCGCGATGCTATTGCCGCCAAGTACCTGCGAACCTACGCGCTGCAGTTGGACCCGGAAACCGAGATCACGGTGGTGTGCGGCGCGACGGAAGGTATGGTGGCCAGCCTGCTTGCGACGGTGGATACCGGCGACGAAGTGATCGTCTTCGAGCCTTACTACGAGAACTACGATCCGGACATCAAGCTCTGCGGCGCGGTGCGCAAAACCGTGCGGCTCCATGCTCCCGATTGGCGTTTCGATGAGGCCGAACTGCGCGGTGCCTTCAGCCCCCGCACTAAAGCCATCATCATCAATACGCCCAATAACCCGACGGGCAAGGTCTTCACGCGCGAAGAACTGGAGTTCATCGGGAAGCTCTGCGTGGAGTTCAATGCGCTGGCCATCACGGATGAGATCTACGAACACATCACTTACGACGGCCGCACGCATGTCCCCATGATCACCATTCCCGGCTTGCGCGACCGCTGCATTCTCATCAACAGCATGAGCAAGACGTTCTCCGTCACCGGATGGCGCGTGGGCTGGGTGATCGCGTCCCCCGCGCTGACCGATTCCATTCGCAAGGTGCATGACTTCCTCACCGTAGCCGCGGCTTCACCGCTGCAACATGCCAGCGCGATGGCGCTGAGCCTGCCGGACACTTACTTCGCAGGCCTTTCGACAGAGTATGCCGAGCGCAAAGAGCGGCTGCTGCCGCTACTTGAAGAGGCCGGTTTCCGCTGCTTCGTGCCCGGCGGCGCCTACTATGTGATGACCGACATTTCCGCCTTCGGCTTCCAAGACGACATGGTCTTTGCGAGGCACATGCTGGACGAGGTAGGCGTAGCGGGCGTTCCAGGTTCGAGCTTCTATTCGAACCCGGCGGACGGCGCCCAGCGTATGCGCTTCTGCTTCTGCAAGAAGCTGGAAACGCTGGACGCGGCCGGCGAACGGCTGGCCAAGCTGAAGCGGCCCGCTACTTCGCTCCGGTGAAGGAGAGCGGGTCGCCCGGTAAGGCTACGTGAACATTCTTACCGGTGATCAGCTCCATGGTCAGCTTGGTGGCTGCGGTTCCGAATTTCTTTAGGTCGGCGGCTTTCAGCACGAACTTAATTTCGTTCTCATTGCCGAGCGAAAGCGGTTCGATATTCACCTCCACGGAATCGCTTGCGTGCGTGAGATTCAACTTCCTTACCGGCTCCAGATGATAGCCCTTCACGGTCACTGTGTGTGCCGCATCATCCCCTGTTGTCAGGTCGATCTCGGCAGGTGAGTACTTGACCGCCACGGGCGTCAGGTCGAAGTGCAACACCTGCGCTGTCTTGACATCAATTCCCTTGGCGTCCACCGTGAACACGTTGTACGAACGCGCCTTGAGCTTTCTCAGATCCTCCGATACGAAGCTGACCGATGCCGAGGTCGCCTCGCCTCCCACCACGGCTACGGTTCCGTCAGCTGTGGCCGGGTCGGCACTGTCTTCTGCATTGAAGAGCCGAACCTTCGCGATCTTTTCCAGGTTACGGCCGGCCAAGGTACAGGTAAGCTTATCCTTCACCGAGGCCAGGTCAACATCGCCGACCGGCGTGCTGGGGCAAGTAAGCTGCGAGAGCGAGATTTGTAAGTCGGCCTGCTCGATGATGTGAGTTCCAGCCACGATGGCGGTAGAGAGTTCACGAAAGATGGCGAGCGCGTTTCCGGACCACTTGCGGTAAGGCATCGCGTGCGCCATGCGAAACAAATCCGCATTGCGCTGTTCGCTGGGGTCTCTCGCGTAAAGCGCCCTGACCTTCTCAGGCTGCCGTGATTTGAAAGGGCGGCTCAACTGTGCGGGGCTCAAAGGGCCTGGCTTCGCCACGCCTGGATCGTCGAACGTGCAGCCTTGTAAAGCCAGATCGACATCGATACCGTTCCCGGCAACAGTGGATTGCGATTGGGGCAGAGCCAGAGGCATGAGCTGACCTTTACCGTTCGTCGAGCCAACATAGATTTGATCGACGCAACGCTGGGTCCACCAACCTTCGGAAAACTGGCGTGACGGAATAAACGCGACGAACATAGACGAGCCGGTCTTAGGAACGAACGTCTGCGAATTCGAGGCCGAAGAGAAGCCAGTGTCGTTGAGCAGATTCAGTTGGTCGAAGCTCAGATCTTTCCAATACTTATCGAAGGCGGTGTTGAAGGTGGTAAGCACACCCGCCGCGTCCGTGACCGCGCCCAGATACAGAGGAGCTATCGCTGTCAGTAGGGAGCCAATGCCGGCGGCGGTATGAACCGCAATGTTTCTGGGATCTGTATTCTGCTGCGTGGCGGAGAGTGCGCGAACGATGATCTTGTCGCGCCCGGAATAGAAGCGCCCCAGGCGGCCATGCGGGTCGGCATTCACGGCGAACTCCACATCGTGAACAAGGAAGCCCTGGTCTTTATTTAGGTTCCGGACAACGATCTGCACAGCGATATATTCATTCGCAATATTGCGGCCATACGCGTGTGAGGTTTCGGGAAAATCGAGAATGCTCATTGCGCAACCGACATCGATGGGGCGCGAAAAGATGCTCAGCGCTTGCCTGGTTGCCGCGACAACACCTTGAGCGATGTCGGGCGGTTTGTTCGCCAGCACCTTGGCGCCGAAGCCGGCGGCGATGGTTTCTATCTCTCCCTGGAGTGTAGGTCTTTGCCGTCGACGTGTTGGTCAATGCCATCAAGCGCGGATGGATTTCGCTCTGGCTCACAATGTTCGACATCTCGTTTCGAGCTTTGTACCTTAGCTCCGCTTCCGGCGTTCCATCTCTCTTCACTCGTTTTTCAAACTCAGTGACGATGGGGTCGATAACCGGTTGGAGCGCCTTGGGGGCCGTGCGGCGAAGTTCGTTCGAGAGCTCTCGAACAGCCACTGGATCCGCGGGCCCGTCTGGCGGCTTCTTGAAAGGCTTCAAGCAAGCAATTACCTTGTTCAGAGCGGCGGTAGGTGTCAGGCCATTGAAGTCTTCTTTCGATAATTTCGCGATGAACTCTTTCAGCGCCTCGGAGACGTCATCGCCCTGCGCCGATTGCAAGGCGGCTCGCATGACCTGAGTCTTGAAGGCTTCCGCATCGGCCGCCGAAAGAACCCGTGCCGCATCCGGATCGTGAAGCGCCGTAAGTTGTACTTTCGAAAATTTGCACGGGATGTAGTCGCCGCCTAGAGACAGCGCCGCTTCGTCAGGAGAGAGAGGCTTGTCGAGCAGTGCTTTGGCATCGGACGCGGTCACCTCTTTGTTCTTGACGGCTGCTATCTCTGCCGGCGGCGCAGGCGCCGCAGGCTTTGCCTTGGCCTTCGCCACCTTGGGCGGCTTCGGCGTTTTCGGCTTAGCTCCTTGCACTGGCGCCGCTGAAAGCAGCAAAGAAATCATCACAACTTTAAACGTGTGCCGAAACATACTTTCCTCTTGATAGCTAAAGCGCAATCAGAGGAGGAGTAGGGACAAATTACTATTTGATCCAGCGCAGCGCTGCCCTCACCTGGCGTGGTGCGCCGATGGTGGGGGTGGGGGTGAAGCCGGTGTAGTACTGGTGGTCGAGCAGGTTTTCGAAGGCTACAGATACGCTCAATCGGTCAGTCAAGCGTTCGCGCGCGAGCACTTGTACCGAGGCGAAGCCGGCCATGCGGAACACGTTCAGATCGTCTTCGTATTGCACGCCATAGACGCGAACGCCGGCGGAGATATCGGTGCGGCCTCGCTCATAGCTGAGTTGCGCGGAGCCCTGGTGCTTCGGAATCTGCGGCACGCGCGAGCCGGTGGCATAGCGGCTGTCTACGTAGAGATAGCCAGCCTCAGCGCGCCATTCGTGCCAGCGATGCATGGCGTTCACTTCCACGCCTCGCGAGAGCGAATCTACTCCGTTGCGGCGCTGCCGGACGATTTGCGTGGGCGATACGGAAATGGTCGCGTTGGCGATCAGGTGCGATAGCGCATTGCGAAACGCAGTCACGCGAAGGGAGCCAGTCTCGGTGAGATAGTCCGCGCCCACTTCCGCGCCCAAGAGCGTTTCGGGCTTCAGCGCTGCGTTGGCCTGCGTTACGGTGTTGCCGGCGCGAAACTCACGATAGAGTTCATTGAGCGTGGGCGAACGGAAGGCGCGGTAGGCGGAGCCTCTCAGTTTCAAGTTGCCGACTCCGTAAACGAAGCCTGCAGAGGGATTCAGGAACTGATTGCCCAGGCCGGTATATTGATGGCGCGCGCCCAGGAAGAAGCGCACTTGTTTCCAGCGAAAATCGGTCTGCGCAAATTCGCCGTGCTGCAGGATGGCGCCACCACCGAAGCGCCGGCCGGTGGGGAACACGGCATCGGTGGAGAAGCCGCGATTCTGATTTACATCCGTGCCGGCCGCGAAGTTCCAATCGGAGGCATGGTGGTTCCAGAGCAGCGCGGCGCCGTTGCCGTTGGCGGGGACAGTCTGGCGGCTGGTGAGCCGCTCTGTGTTGCGGTCCGCCGCTACCGCGGAGAAGGTGCTGTGGTATTGCTCTTGCGAACGAAATGCAAGAAACGAAAACTCGTCGTGCGAGAGGCCTTCGACGAAGTGCAATGATGCGGTACCGAGGCCTGTCGAATTGTGCGTGGCGACTGTTCCGTTTTCGCGATCCTCCGCCAACATGTTCAATTCGGCGAACAGGCGATGTGTGCCGGAGAACGTATCGAAGCGGAAGTTGCCGGTCACGAATTCTACGTTCGCTCGCCGGTCAACCGCGCCGCGGACGGTGGCCGGTACCACGAAGTAGCCATCGGTGCGGTAAGCGCGCGCGGAGGCGGAGAGCGCAAAGTTGCGCCACAGGTTGGAAGCGCCGGTCCAGAGATCGCGTGAGCTCTGCGTGCCGCCTTCGAAGCCTCCATAGACGTGGAAGCGGTCTGCTTCGCGGCTGAAGAGGCCGATGGCGCCGCCCATGGCCTGATCGCCAAAGACGCTGGTGGACGCGCCTCGCGAAATTTCTACGCGGCGCAAATCTTCGGGCGGAAAGCGTGTCCAATAAACCCAGCCGCCGAAGGGATCGTTCATGGGGGTGCCGTCCCATAGCACCAGTGAACGGCTGGCGCCGGAACTGCCGATGCCGCGCAGAGACACGCCCTGCGTGGTGGGGTTCGCGACCACGCTCGAAGTGCGGCGGAAGAGTGAGAAGCCGGGCACTTCGCGCAAACGATCGTCGATATTCACGCCCGGCGTCTTGGCCAGATCGTGACCGGAAATCTCGCTGATGTTGGCAGGCGTTTCGGTAACTACGTTTTCCACTACCGTGATGGAGGAGCGCACGGGTTCAGGAACCACGGTGGGGGGTGGTGGCGTTTGCGAGAAGAGCATCATCGACGACCATGCCGCCGCCGCGATTCGAAATACCGGACTCGTTCGATGAGTTGCTGAAGTGAATTTGAAACGCGGCATCATCGTGATCGGGTGCGGTTTGCTGCCCGGCAAGCGGTTCGGCAAGAGCAAGAAACTTCAGCATAGCGTAGCGATCGTCCTGCACCGCGAAGCCCTGCGAGACAAGCGACACGCTACGGCGCTGTTCCGAGAGTTCCCAAAGCAGGAAGGCGCAGCACTCTACTGCCTTTTCGAACCACTCGAAGGTGGGTGAGCCGGCGCGGTCCAGGAAGAGCTCGATAGCGCCAAGGTCTTCGCTCGCATATTCGCGGACCTGCAGGCTGCCGGTGTGCGCGGAGCTTTTCCAATCGACATGGCGCGCGTTTTCGCTTGAGACGTAGGGCCGGATGCGATAGAGATCGGCGCCCTGGCCCCGATGCTCCTGCGCCGTTTCACCGAGCACGCCGTGGAGCAGCGCTTCAAAGCCGGGCTGCGGATCGAGACAGGGATAGACGAGAGTGTCCTTGCGAAGCCTGACGCGCTCCGTCTTTTCGAGAAAGCCGAAGGGGAAGCGCGTGGAGAGCACGAAGAGATTCTCACGATGCGTGCCGCGACGGGGAAAAACGACTTGCACGGCTTCATCGGCGGTGCGGCGGCCGGGGAGCACGGGGAAATAGAGCGGCTCTGGAAGCACGGAGTTCGCGCCTTCAGCGGCGAGATGGATGGAGAAAGAAGGGATGAGCCACTTGCTGTTGCGAAGGCGCAGGCGGGCGGGGGCGGGTCTGCGCGCGGAGACATGGTCGGGCAGGATGAGTTCCAGTTCCAGGCCGGCCAGCACCAGCTTGCTGATGAGCCCGGAGACGAGCAGGGTCGCCAGCATGGACGCCACGATGAGGAAGAGCAGGTTGTTGGCGGAGACCAATGCGGCCGTGCTCACCAGCACGAGCGCGATGCCAAACAGGATGCCGCCGCGCTTGACGCGATACCGGATTCTGGCCCAATCGCGAAATGTCACCTGTTGCCATACTGGAACGAAATGGCCTACAAGTCTATCGACAGTTACGGCGTGATTGGGGACCTGCATACGGCGGTGCTGGTGGGCGTGGACGGGTCCATCGATTGGGCGTGCTTCCCGAACTTCGATAGCCCCAGCGTTTTCGGCGCGATTCTGGATGAGAACAAGGGCGGCCATTTCAAAATCTGCTCGACACGCAAGGGCAGGTGCAAGCAAATGTACTGGCCGGACACGAACGTTCTGGTCACCCGCTTTCTGGACCCCGATGGCGTGGGTGAGGTGGTGGATTTTCTGGTGATGGGGGAAGTGGGACGGCCGTGGCGCGAACTGGTGCGGCTGGTGCGGTGCGTGAGAGGGACGGTGCGGTTCCAGATGGAGTGCGCGCCGCGATTCGATTATGCGCGCGCGGAACATGCGACGGAGTTGAAAGGGCGTTGCGCGGAGTTCCGGGCCATGGTGGATGGATGCGAGGCGCGGATGGAATTGCTGGCATCCATCGATCTGCAGGTGCATGGTGGGACGGTGGCGGCGTGCGATTTCGAGCTGCAGGAGAACGAGTGCGCCACCTTCGTGCTGCGCTTCGGTGAAAAGAGGTTGGGCGCGATGCCCGAAGACTTGAACAAGTGGGCCGATGAGCAAATGCAAGGCACCATCGCTTACTGGAAGGCATGGGCGGGGCGTTGCAAGTATCAGGGGCGCTGGCGCGAGATGGTGGTGCGTAGCGCGCTGGCGTTGAAGCTGCTTACCTATGCGCCGACGGGAGCGATAGTCGCGGCGCCAACGTGCAGCTTGCCGGAAGTGCTGGGCGGTGAGCGGAACTGGGACTATCGCTATACGTGGGTGCGCGATGCAGCGTTCACGGTGTTCGCGTTCCTGCGGCTGGGCTACCAGGATGAGGCCACGGCCTTCATGGACTTCATCCATGGCATCTGCAAAACCGACCAGGAGACGGGGCCGATTCAGGTGATGTATCGAATCGATGGCTCGGCCGAGTTGAAGGAGTTCACGCTGCCGCATCTGGAAGGCTACAAGCAATCGAGCCCGGTGCGTGTGGGCAATGCGGCGGCGGACCAACTGCAGCTGGATATCTATGGCGAGTTGATCGATTCCATCTATCTGTATAACAAGTACGCGCAGCCGATTAGTTGGGACTTGTGGACCAATGTGCGGAGCATGCTGGACTGGCTTTGCGACAACTGGGAGAAGCCTGACCACAGCATTTGGGAAGTGCGCAGCGGGCCGCAGCAATACACGTATTCGAAGATGCAGTGTTGGGTGGCGCTGGACCGCGGGATACGCATCGCGCGCAAACGCAATCTGCCGTTCCACTTCGAGCGCGTGCTGAGGGAGACGCATCGCATCTACGAAACCATCATGGAGAAGGGCTGGAGCGACAAGCTGCAGAGCTTCACGCAGACGTTCGACAACGATGCCGCCGATGCTACTAGCCTGCTGTTTCCGCTGATGCTGTTTACCGCGCCGCGCGACCCGAGGATGATGTCGACGCTGGAGCGCGTGCGCAAAGAGCTGGTGAGCGACAGCTTGGTCTATCGGTACAAAGCGGAGGATGGGCTGAAGGGCGAAGAGGGCACGTTCAGCGTGTGCACGTTCTGGATGGTGGAAGCGCTGGCGCGCGAAGGCAAGGTGGATGACGCGCGGCTGGTGTTCGAGAAGATGCTGACGTATGCCAACCACCTGGGATTGTATGCCGAAGAGATTGGGCCATCGGGCGAGGCGATGGGCAACTTTCCGCAGGCGTTCACGCATTTGGGATTGATCTCCGCCGCATTTACGCTTGACCGGGCCCTGAACGGATAGACGCGATACGATACCTGCTATGCGATTGGCAGCGGTATTGTTGATGGGACAGATGCTTACAGCGGCGCCTTACCTGATGTACGTGGGGAGTTACACACAGAAGACCAGCAAGGGCATATATGCGTGGCGCTTCGACCCCGCGAACGGCACGGCGACGCCCTTGGGATTGGTGGCGGAAACGCCCAGCCCTTCGTGGCTGATTCAAAGCCCGAACAAGCAGGTGATCTATGCCGCGAATGAGCTGAGCGATTACCAAGGCTTGAAGAGCGGCGCCGTGAGCGCGTGGGAAATGGACAAGGCGACAGGCAAGCTGAAGCGCTTGAGCATTGCGCCTTCGCGCGGCGATGGGCCGTGCCACCTTGCGGTGGATGACGATGGCAAGTTTGTGTATGTCGCCAATTACGGCGGCGGCAGCGTGGCGCGGTATCCGGTGAAGCTGGACGGATCGCTGGGGGAATCGGACAAGCTGGTGCAGCACCCGCCGCATGCGCATGCTCATGCGATTACCGTGGCGCCCGATAACAAGAGCCTGCTGGTAAACGACCTGGGCATGGATGAGGTGATTACGTACGATCTGGATTTGAACAAGCTGGGAGAAGTGACCGGCAAGAAAGGCGCGGGGCCCCGGCATTTGGCGCTTGCTCCTTCGCACAAGTTTGCTTACGTAATCAACGAACTGGAATCTTCCGTGAGCACTTATAAATATGACGGGCGCATGTTGACGCCGATGGGGAGCAATGTTTCCTCGCTGCCCGCGGGCTTCAACGGGAAAGACAGCTCCGCCGAAATTGTAGTGCATCCGTCGGGCAAGTTTCTCTACGCATCGAACCGGGGCGCGGACACCATCGCCCTGTTCCATATCCAAAAGGACGGTTCATTGAGCGCGCCGGAACAGATGACGTCTGGCGGTAAAGCGCCGCGCAACTTCGCGTTCGACCCGAGCGGCAACTGGATGCTGGTTGCGAACCAGAATACCGATAATATCGCGATCTACAAAGTGGACAAGAAGACGGGAAAGCTGACAGCGACGGGGAATGAGATCAAGACCAGCATGCCGGTGAACATCCTGTTCATTCGGTAACGCTGCCGATTTTTTCACGCAGTTCGCGCGCGAGATCGTCAACGGCGGTGTTCTGTGTGAGCTCCTGAATCTGGGGATCGCTTGCGGGGTCTTCGATGCCCATGCGCTCACACATGACGGCTAGTGTCTGCAGGATCTTGGTAATCTCTTTTTCGGCAAGAAGGTTGATCTGAAGGTGCAGGTGGTCGCGCTCATCGGCGCGCTTCGCCATGCGGTTCTGCTTCATGAGAACGAAGGTGGAAAGCAGCACGGCTTCGCAAGAGACACCCGTCGCGAGCATGACAAACGGGTACGGATCGAAGGCCGGGAGAGAGCGCACCAGCCCCAAGTTCGCGAGCGGCCAAAACACAAACAGGCCCAGGTGGATGAGCGCGAAGGTGAGGGTGCCGGTGAAATCCGCGACGGCGTCTACGGCGCGTTCGATGGGGGTGCGCCGCTCGAGGAACTGCTGTTCCATGTTGGCGACCGCATCGATGTTCTCGCGGACAACGGTGGGCGGGTGGGACATCTACTTGGGCTTGGAATCCTGCCAGCCTTCCTTGGCGGATTTGGCGGCCTCCTTGATCTTCTCGCCGGCGACCTTGGCGGCCTTTTCGGTTTTGTCGGCGGCGACGTGGGCCATCTTACCGGCTTTGTAGGCGGCGTCGTCGGCGTCGGTTTTGACGCGTGAATCGGTATCGGTGTGCGCGCAGCCGGAGGCAACGAGGCAGGCGAAAGCGAGGGTGGCGGCGGAAAGTTTCATTGGTCTCATTATGATGGAGGGATGCCTATGACGGTATTCGTGACCGGCGCAACAGCCGGGTTTGGGGGTGCTATCGCACGCCGGTTTGCGCAGGACGGAGCGCGAGTGATTGCGACGGGGCGGCGGGCCGACCGATTGGAGAAGCTGGCGCACGAGATAGGCGCGGACCGCGTGAGGACTCTGGAATTCGACGTGCGCGACCGGGCGGCGGCGGAGTTCGCGATTGCGAGCCTGAGCGGCGAATGGGCCGAGATAGATGTGCTGGTGAACAACGCCGGTCTGGCCCTGGGCCTGGAACCGGCGCACCAGGCGAGCCTGGACGAATGGGAGACCATGGTGGACACCAACGTGAAGGGCCTGCTGTATTGCACGCGCGCGATACTGCCCGGCATGGTCCAACGAGGGCGCGGGCACGTGGTGAACATGGGCTCGACGGCGGGCGAATTTCCGTATCCGGGCGGCAACGTCTATGGCGCGACGAAGGCCTTTGTGTATCAGTTCGGCTTGAACCTGCGCGCCGATCTGGCGGGCACCGCAGTGCGTGTGACCGACATTGAGCCGGGGTTGTGCGGAGGCACTGAGTTTTCAAATGTGCGCTTTCGCGGCGACGATGCGAAGGCGGCTTCGATGTATCAGGGGGCGGACCCGCTGACCGCCGAGGACGTTGCCGACGCGGTGCATTGGGTGGCCACGCGGCCAGCGCGCGTGAACATCAATGCGATCTCGATGATGCCGGTATCGCAATCGTTCGGGCCGTTTGTGATTCAGCGCAAGGGTTAGACCTCCAGCTTCCAGGGCGCGCGGTATTTGGCTTTGAGATACGGCTTGGCCGCGTCCTGCTTGACGGTCCAATTTTTCTCGTCCCAATCGATATGGAGTTGGGAACGGAGCGAGATGTTGGCGAGCTGGCAGACGGTGGAAGAGCGCACGCAGGTTTCGATTTCGCTGATGGGCTTTTCGCGCGACTTGACGCAGGCGATCCAATTCTTCCAGTGCGGCACGTTCATATCGCGCAGAGCGGCATCGTTTTCAAACGTCTGCGCTTCCACTTTCGAACCCTTGTTGGGGATGAGCCAGCAGCCACTGCGATTGACGAAGACGGAAGCTTCGGTGCCGTGGATGACGCTGCCGTTGCTTTGGTTCGGGTTGAACATGGGCAGCGGATTGGCGGTGCGGCTTTCATAACTGGCGAGGAACTTGGGGTAGTGGAAAGTTGCTAGCATCGTGTCCGGAGTTTGGACGTTGTCTTCGACGTAATACTTGTCGCCGAGGGCGACGATGCTGGTGGGCATGACTTCATCGAAGCACTGGTGCAAAGGGTCGATGAGATGGACGCCCCAATCCGTCATAGCGCCGCCGGCGTAATCCCAAAAGTAACGGAAGGTGGGGAACGTGGCGGCTTTGACACCCCAGCGGTTGGCGTTGAAAGGCACCTTGGGCGCAGGGCCGAGCCACATGTCCCAATCGAGACCGGCAGGGATTTCTTCGCCATCTTTCGGATTGCCGTAGCCGGCTTTCTTGGTCATGCCGCTTTGGAAGGCGTGGCAGAAGGTGACGTCGCCGAGCTGGCCGGAGTGGACGAGTTCGGAGGCTTTGAGGAAGTAGCCTCCGGAGCGCTGCATGGTGCCGGCTTGCACGATGCGTTTGTATTTGCGCGCGGCCTGGACCATCTTCGTACCTTCTTCGATATAGACGCTGGCGGGCTTTTCGACATAGACGTCTTTGCCGGCTTTGCAGGCTTCGACCGTCATGTAGGCGTGCCAGTGATCGGGCGTTGAGACGCATACGGCGTCGATCGATTTATCGGCGATGATGTCGCGAAAATCTTTGACGACCTTCGGTTCGAAACCTCCGCGGCGGGCAGCGGCTTGGGCGCGTTCGAGATGAGGCTGATAGATATCGCAGAGCGCCGCGGGTTGAATTTCAGGCACCTTCATGGAATAGCCAAGGTTGCCGGAACCCATGGCACCGAGGCCGATGAAGCCGATGGCGATGCGGTCATTCGCACCCTTGACGTTGCCGGTGAAGAGCGAGGTGGTGAAGGTGGCGGCGGCGCCGGCTAAAACTTCTCTGCGTGTGGGCATGAGCGGATTATATGTGAAGAAGGCCGAGCAGGGCTTGGGCGACTTGCTTGCCGCGTTCGCCTACCTCGCCGATGGGACCGACGCAGGCGGGGCAGCCGGATTCGCAGGCGCACTGCGAGATGAGCGCGGCGGTGCGCTGGATGAGATCCGCATGCATGCGGTAGAGCGGGGCGCTTTGGCCGATGCCGCCGGGGTAGGCGTCATAGAGAAAGATATGCGTGGCGGTGGAACTGAGGCCAAGGTCGCGCGGGTCGCACATGAGGAGTAGAGAGGCGACGGTGCGTAGCGCGTTCGCTAGGCCGGTGATTCCGTTTTGGCGCTCGACCGGAGTGAAGGGGAGCGCGGCCAATTCTTCAGGCTGAAACTGAAGCCAGTAAGAGGTGGTGTGCATTTCCTGCTCAGGCATGCTGAGCTTTCCGGCGCCCACATTTTCGAGCGTATAGAACTTGATCTTCTTGAAGCCGACAATCTGACGGTTTACACGAACGTCACCATGGGCCTGATGTGCGTGTTGTTCAAACGAACGAAGGATGGAGACCTGGGTGTAATCGATCGCATCGGTATAGTAATCGCAATCGACGCGCTTGACGTAGGCTTTGCGCTCTTTGTAATCGAAATGTTCGACGTGAAATTGTTTGGCTTCGTGAAGGTAGATGGCCTTTTCGTGGAGGGTGGTGAGGGCTGTGGTGAAGCTGACATCGGCAATGACTTTGGCTTCGCCGGTGATATCGACGACGACGAAATTGTCGCTTGAGACGGCGCGGAGGGAGACGGTATCGGCGGGGTAGGTTTCGCTGGTCCAGTGCCAGGTGTCGCCGGAGTTGTGGAGGAAGCCGGATTCGGAGAGGAAGCGGCAGAGGTCGCCGGTGGGATGATCGCCGAAGAGTTCGCCGTCTTTCAGGGGCAGTTCGAAGGCGGCGCACTTGAGGTGGTTGAGCAGGATTTCGAGGTTATCGGCATTGACCTGCGCGTGTTCGGGCGAGGCGGCGAAGAAATATTCGGGATGCTCAACGATGTACTGATCGAGAGGCGCGCTAGAGGCGATGAGGACGGCGGCGGAAGGCGTTTGGCGACGTCCGGCGCGACCGGCACGCTGCCAGGTGCTGGCGATGGTGCCGGGGTAACCGGCCATGACGACGGCATCGAGCGAACCGATATCGATGCCGAGTTCGAGCGCGTTGGTGGCGACGACGGCGCGAATGTCACCCGCGCGCAGGCTTTGCTCAATCTGGCGGCGTTCGCGAGGAAGATAGCCACCGCGATAGCCACGCACGGATTCGCTGGGCATGTTGCCGTTATCGCACGCGTCCTTTAAATACGTGATAAGGACTTCCGTGGCAAGGCGGTTGTTGGCGAAGATGAGCGTCTGCTGGTGGCGCGTGATGAATTCGAGGGCGAGGCGGCGGGTCTCATTGATGTAACTGCGGCGGATGCCGAGCTGGCGATTGACGACCGGCGGGTTATAGAAGATGAAGAATTTTTCGCCCGCGGGCGCGCCACTGCGATCAAGAATTTCGCAGGCGCGTCCGGTGAGAGCGAGAGCGAGTTCGCAAGGATTGGCGATGGTGGCGGAGCAGCAGATGAAGACGGGCTTCGAACCATAGAAATCGCAGAGTCGGCGCAAACGGCGGAGGACGTTGGCCATGTGGCTGCCGTAAACGCCGCGATAATAATGCAGCTCATCGATGACGATGTAACGCAAGTTTTCAAAAAGCTTGGCCCACTTGGTGTGATGAGGCAGGATGCCCGAGTGGAGCATATCGGGATTGGTGAAGACGACGTTGGCGCGTTGGCGGATGGCGCGGCGGGCATCCTGCGGGGTATCGCCATCGTAAGTGAAGGCGCGGATGCTGGAGCCCATGGCATCGACAAGCGATTGGAACTCGTGAAGCTGGTCTTCGGCGAGAGCTTTGGTGGGGAAAAGATAGAGCGCGCGGGCACCCTCATCGGCAAGGAGGGCGCTGAGAATGGGCAGGTTGTAGCAGAGCGTTTTGCCGCTGGCGGTGGGCGTGACCATGACGAGATCGCGCTGGGCGGAGACGGCTTGGAATGCTTCGGCCTGATGACAATAGAGTTCGGCGATGCCGCGCTTGGCGAGCACGTCGCGAAGAGCCGGCGCGAGCGTTTCGGGAAGCGGGGCGAAGGCGCCGTCGGTGGCGGGGACGTGATGGATGGCGCGGACGGGAGAATCGGGACGTTCGGAGAGGGCCTGGAAGCGGTCGATGACGGCCTTGAGATGAGGGCTGAGGGCGCGATTGAGGTGCGCCGTCATTTCGGGCGTGAAATCCGGTTCGGGGAAGAGAGAGGGCTGCTGGGTTGCCGGGGTGAGAGACATGCTTCGCCTTTTGTTTGCCTATTCTAACTGAAGATTCGAGCGGCGAGTGGGGAGGGGAGTTAGGGGCGGATGAATTTGTAACGTTCGATGGTGGCGGTGACGAGGTAGGGCATTTCGGAATCTTTTTCGGGGGACTCTTCGATGCGGAGGACCTTACCGAAGCAACTGATTTGGACGGGGATGGCGCCATCGGCGAGGGTGATGGAGAATTCAATTTTGCCGCCGACTTTGACTTCTTTGGCGGAAGGAAAGCAGACGCCGCCACTGCTGATGTTGGAGGTTTTGGTAACGCGGGCGACGCGTTTTCCGCCGACGACAGAAATCTGGACAGGGAGATTGATGGGGAAGCGTTTGGCCTTTCTTTTCTCTGTTTCTTCCGCCATGAGTTTCTATTATCCAGCTTTTTTGATTATTCTATGCGACGCGTTTTTCCAATTCTTCAATCTGTTTGAGCTGGTATATGGTGCAGCCCTTTTCGGTTTTCATTTGGTAGGTGATGCGGACGGCGATGTGGCAGGCGCGGCGGCTGCTCCAGATGGTGGCTTCCTTCTGAATGGTGGATTGCGGAGTTTGGTCGGTCATGGCTGCTGTGCTCATGGTGAACTTTGGAATCGGCGTTTTCCGGGGGATTTTCGCTAAGTTGTTCAATTGGCGCGATAAATTCCGTTTCCATTTCTGTTACTGGCGTTTCGGATTGGGGCGAAAGCGTGTTTTCCGAAACGAAGCCAATTTCGGGAGGAGCGGGGAATTCGGGGGGATCGATTATTTCGAATTCGAGAGTTTGGGAGGGAGTTTGGCCGGCTTGGATGGCGGCGCGGCGGAGGGCCTGAGTGCGGCGGAGCTCTTCGAGGGCGATGACGAAGCTGCGGTCATGATCTTTGTGATAGCGGTGGAGGAGGCGGAGCGAATCGTCAGGCGCGCTGCCGAAATTGCGCTGGCAACGCTCATAAGTATCGAGCTCCATGCGGAGGGCGCGCTTGGAATGGTGATAGGCGAGGGCGAGGCGCTCGACGAGGATGGCTTCGGTGCGGGTGGCGGGCTGGTATTCCTCGATGAGGTCGTGCGTGAGGCCGCGGAGGTCTTCGCTGGATTCGCCGGGGCCGCAGACGTCTTCGGCGCAGAGTCCGTGGCGAAGGGAGTTGCGATAGCTTTTCTGTTTGCCTTCTTCGGTTTTGGGGCCGGTGGAAAGTTGGGAGTTGCGGCGATTGGCGGCGATTTGCGCTTCGGAAGCCATACGCCTGGAACGTAGCAGATGAATTGTTAGTTGGGGGCGGTGGGGAGGAGTAAGTGGTTGAGGGGTGGGGGGATATCTTTTTTTTATTTGTGTGGACGGGTGGAGGTGGCTCCGGGATTCGGGTTGATGTGTGGCTGATTAAGTATGCTGCGGAGGGTGCCCGAGCAAACTTCAAGTTGGCTGCTTTTTTGGCTTACTTCTGAAAAAATGCCAGGAATTCCGGCGGCGTTTCACTTGGCGATCTGACCCACGATTGGCGGGCGCGTTGTTACTGCGGCTTAAAGTGCAGTTCGATTGCTACGCGCAGGTTGGACAAGGCCTCTTCTTCGGTTTCGCCCTGGCTGGCTACGTCGATGTCCAGACACTGGGACACGTACCAGGGGCCTTCTTGCCAGACGGTTGCGGAGAAGGGTCGCCTCATAGTGGGACAGGTAGAGTCGTGCGAGGAAGCTGACACGCTGGATACGGGAAGGGGCGTTTATTTGGAGCGATCTAAACCCAACCAATCGCCTCGCTCCAAAGATTTGCGATCACAAGCAAAAGGTTGGAGATAGGTCCAAAGGTCAACGCTGCCGGACCAGTCAGGAGTTTGCGTTCGTTCGGCAAAACCAAGGCGCAACAACATGGAGGATCAGAGATCGTCGGGTGTCAATCCGGTCCGTTTGGCGACCCTCGCCAACATGCGCGGGCCGATTTCTTCTTGATCGTGAAATGCAAACTCGTAGTCCGGCCAGCCTGGACGGGTAAGCAGCCGATGAGAACCACGCTGGCGCTTCACTTGCCAACCGATCCTCTCCAATGCGGCGAAAACCCGTCTCGCTTTACTGGCGGGCCAGTTGCTCATCCGGGATGCTGAAGGAAAGGCTAAGTGAAGACGACGGAAGCTCACCGTGGGCGATGCGGTCAGCGATGACCTCAATGGCGAGGCGCTCGGCATTGCTGATCGCCTCATCCCGAGTATGGCCGTAGCACATTACGCCCGACAATTCGAGGGCGTCCGCGATCCATCGACCGTCATCCTCGCGATCAAGTTCGATGGTCACTTTCACCTTTCGATCATACCGCCGCCAAAAAGCTGGATGTGAGCGGGTCCGGGATGGTCGAAGAAAAATGCTGCTGTCGCGTCGATTACGTTGCGACGCAACTTTGCCGGACTGGGAAAGCTCTGCTCCGCAGTTAGCGTTGCCGAACGGTGGGCTGGCGCTCGCCCGTTGGAATATGTCGCGCTCGATGCTCTGTTCGACGCTCTGCTTTGCGTTCGTATTGACGCAGCCTTAGGAAGGCGCGCCGGGGAATACATGCGGCGTTTCCGCAAGAGCCATGCTGTTGCGTTGGGCGATGCGTTGATCGCTGCCAGCGCTGTCGAGAGAGGAGCGAGGCTCTGGACCCGCAATCGCAAATATTATCCAATGCCCGAACTCGCTTGTTATGAATGAGCGCGACGTCGCGTCGGCGGGGACTATGCGGTCTTCAGAGGTCCGGCGACCTTGTACATACCGATGATGATGCCGGACGGCAATGCTTTTGTGCTGACGAGGTCGAAGGAGCGTGGCGGGGTTCCCTCCGCGAAAAGGCGCTTCCCCGTGCCCAACAGGACCGGATAGACGACCAGCAGAACTTCCTCCGCAAGCCCGTGTTCGAGCAAAGTCGAGGTCAGCGTGGAGCTACCCGAGAGGATGAGGTCCGGGCCGTCTTGCGACTTGATGCGGCGCGTGCCCTCGACGATGTCCGGGCCGAGGCCTTCGAACGGGCCCCATTCCAGACTTTCCGGACGATGGGTAGCGATATATTTGGTTGCCGTATTGATGCCGTCCGCGATGGGACTGGCTGGCGCTTTTGGCCAGAAGCCCGACCAGAGATCGTAGGTGCGGCGGCCAAGCAGTAGATCGAAGCGTTGGCCATACGCGGCCATGATGGCGTCGCGGCCGGCCGGGGTCCGATAGGGCACGGTCCAATCGGCGTAGGGGAAATCGCCGTCGTCCGCTGAGTGCTGGATCACGCCGTCCAGCGAGATGTGTTGGATAATTTTGAGGAGTCTCATGTAAGTTTCGATGTTGCTGGGTTAGTTGCGCCGCCTTTGATTTAAGAACGAACGGCCGGACCGGCATTCGACAAATTGCCGGGAAAGTTTTGAGTAGCGCGTTGACTGCTCGGGAGGCGAGCTTACCAGATGACCCGTAGTCCTTTGTATCGCTTGAATTCCCGTGAATTCCCGGCCGGTGGCTAGAATGGCAATGTTTTTCCGCCAGGGCGGCGGCGATTCGCATTCGGTCAAAGAGGTCGTGGTGATGGAGGGGCAAGCCGAAGAGTTTGAGGGCTTGATGGCGATTTCGCTCAACGAGATTGGACTTACCAGGATGACTGTGTCCGGGTGCTCGAGTAGCCGCTGAGTCTTGGGCGTGTACGCCAAATCGCAAATTCCAGCGGCTAGATACAATGCTGTTGTATCGAAGAGAAGCCGCAATCAGTTGCGGCCCGCGAGGAAAGCGTCGGCTTCTTGTTCGGTTATGGGACGCGTCACCTGCTCAAACTGTTGGGGGGGGCAGGCGTACAATTCCCTTTAGGGTTCCGAACTTCGGAAGGATAGAAGATCGCGCGACGTGATCGGCAGTGTGCGTTGCAGGCGCGGCGGACCGGGCGTACCGCCTGGGTGAGTAGCCCATCACCCGGCGGAAGGCTTTGCCGAAGGCGCTCTCGGATTCGTAGCCTAGCGATGTCGCGATGGCGGAGAGTCCGTCGGTGGAGGTCTTCAGGCGGTCGGCGGCCAGGAGCATGCGCCAGCGGGTGAGGTACTCCATAGGCGTTGCGCCGGCCGTCTCGCGGAAGCGGAGGGCGAAGACGGAGCGGGACATGCCGGATCGTTCGGCAAGTGACTGAAGGGTCCATGGATGCGATGGGTGGTTGTGGATAGCGGCGAGAGCGACGCTCATTTGCTTATCGGCCAAGGCGGACAGCCAGCCGCGGTTGGTGCTGGTGGCGTCCGACAGGTGCAGGCGCAGGGCCTGGATGAGCATCATATACGCTAGCTGCTGCGCGATGAGCGAACCGCCCGGTTGGGGATCGCGGAGCTCTTCACGCAAGCGATCGAGCGACCAGCGCATGGCCGCCTTATCCGATTCGCGCTGGATGTGAACGATGGGCGGCAGGGAGTGCAGGAGCATTTCGGCATGGCTGCCGGTGAATGCGAAGAAGCCGCCGGCCATGTAGCGCGCGCCTTCGGGAATGTTCGGCGCATCGTTGGTTTTGCTGAGGCGGCTCCAGGCGGCGGTGTAGTGGACGGGTTCGAGCGAGAGATCCGTGGTGAGCCTGAAGGGGAGGCCACGGGGCAGGAGAAAGCAATCGCCGGCATTGAGCTGAACTGGCGCGGCGACGGTGTCGACCTGCAGCCAGCACTGGCCGGCGAGCATGGCGTAACACTTGATGCCCTGGTGCTGGGGGAAGGAAATGGCCAGGTCGCCGGGCAGGGTGAAGCCGCCGGAGGACAAACTCTGAGGCTTGAGCAGGGCAAGGACTTCGGAGAGCGGGTCCATGTGTGCTCCCGGCTCGACGGTGGGCGGCGGCCGGACGATTGGACCGATCATACGGACTCTCAGTATAGATCGTCCGTTGCGCGCGACACATCCGATGGACTGAGGAGACATTATCATGCGTATTTTTATGACCGGAGCGCCGGGATTCATCGGGTCGGCGCTGATTCCAGAGTTACTTCAGGCGGGGCACCAGGTGCTGGGGCTGACGCGTTCGGAGGCGGGGGCCCGGAGGCTGCGAGCGGCGGGGGTGGAGACACTGCAAGGCGACATTGAAGACCTGGATAGCCTGCGCAAGGGGGCGGCTCAGACGGACGGTGTGATTCATCTGGCGTTCAATCACGATTTTTCGCGGTTCGAGAAGAGCTGCGATGACGACCGTAGGGCCATTGAGGCGATTGGCGAGGTGCTGGTGGGTTCGAACCGCCCATTCGTGGTGACGTCGGGGACGGCGGTGGCGGGCGGGGTCGCTGGCAAACCGGCGGAGGAGGACGGCCCGATCGTGCAGTGGAACCCGCGTGCCGCATCGGAAGCGGCGTTGCAGGGCTTGACGGCGCGCGGCGTGAACACCACGGTGGTGCGGCTGGCGCAGGTGCATGACACGCGCAAGCAGGGGCTGGTGCCGCTTGTGACCGCAGTGGCGCGTGAGAAGGGTGTTTCGGCGTACGTGGGCGATGGCGGGAACCGTTGGCCCGCGGCGCATATTTCCGATGTGGCGCGGCTCTACCACTTGGCTTTTGAGAAGGCGGAACCGGGGGCGGTCTATCACGCTGTCGATGAAGAGGGCGTGGCGATGAAGGCCGTTGCAGAGGCGCTGGGCCGCGGGTTGAAGGTGCCGGTGATTAGCATTAGGCCGGAAGAGGCAGAGGCGCACTTTGGCTGGCTGGCTATGTTCACCGGGCTCGATATGCCGGCTTCGAGCGCACTGACCCGGCAAAGGCTAGGCTGGACGCCGACGGGGCCGGGGTTGCTTGCCGACCTGGACGGCATGGATTATACGCAGGGGTGAATGGGCTTCGCGACATTGGCTGGCAGGGGCGGAGTGCCGGTCCGGCGGCTTCACGCAGCCTGCTGCATACTGGAGTGGGACGCCGATAAAAAGAATAATCCAGGTGCGGATTAGCCGGGGTGAGCATCGGTTCGTTGCCGACTTGCCAGTTGTCACCCAGGCACCCACTCTCGATGAGTTGACTGATAATATTCGCGAAGCGATTGGGTTGCACTTGGCTGGGCAGGACATGATGGCTCTTGGGCTGTCACCAAATCCGCCCATCCAGATCCTGCGTGACTTTCGGCTTTGAGCAGTTTTCGCAGCGCGGGAGCTACATCAAGGTGCGACGCATTGTCGCCGGGATCGTTCGGCAAAATTCCAGATTTATTGCTGAGGCGGATCTTCGCGGTCGATTTTATACGGAGTAATACGACATACCTTTGTGCGTGCCGGTGCGTCTTAGTTTTCTGGCGTGCGGTTTCAAAAGCGACAATAGAATTTACATGACTCGATGGGACTATGGCGTTTTTCCAGCGATGATGTTGCTGGCGCTAAGCGGGTGCAAACAGGCGGCTGACGTTCACGCCGGCGCTATGCCGCCTACGGCTGTACGCGTTGTAACCAGCCGGACGATGGATGTGCCGCTGGAGCTTTCGGCTATTGGGACGGTGGAGCCCGAATCGACCGTAGAGGTGAAGAGCCGCGTGGCGGGGCAGGTGCGGTCTATACATTTTCAGGAAGGGCAGGATGTTACGCGCGGGCAGTTGCTGTTCCTGATCGATCCGGAACCGCTGAATGCGCAGCTTGCTGAATTGGAGGCAAATCTGGCGCGCGATTCCGCGCTGGCGAAACAGGCCCGGGCAACGGTGCTGAAGGACGAAGCGCAGTTGAAGACGGCCCGTAGCCAGGCGGGGCGCAGTGCGCAACTTTCGCGCGAGGGCATTATTTCGAAAGAGCAGACGGAGACGGCGAGTACGGCGGCCGATACGTCGGCAGGGGTGCTGGCGGCGGATCAGGCGGCGATTGAATCGGCCGACGCGGCGACCAAGGCGGATATGGCCCGGTTGAATGCCACGCGTCTGCAACTGAGCTATACGCGGGTCACGGCGCCCATTTCGGGAAGGGCCGGCGCGGTTCTGGTGCGGCCTGGCAATCTGGTGAAAGAGAATGACGTGAGCCTGGTGACGCTGCTGCTGGTCTCGCCCGTGTTCGTTACGTTTTCCGTGCCGGAACAGTTCCTGCAGGAGATTCGGCGCAATCAGGCGGGGAGGCCGTTGGCGGTGGATGCGAAATCGCCTAGCGGTGCGCATGCTAGCGGCGTGTTGCGATTCCTCGATAGCGCGGTGGATGCGACTACGGGGACGATCAAGCTGAAGGCCGAGTTTCCGAATCGTGAGCGGCAGCTTTGGCCCGGTTCATTCGCGACGGTGCGCGCGACGCTGAAAAATGAAGCCGACCGTGTAGTGGTTTTGGCGAAGGCGGTGCAGAGCGGGCCGGCGGGCAAATACGCCTGGGTGTTGGACGCGAAAGATGCGGCGGCGATGCGGCAGGTGACGGCGGACAGAAATTATTTGGCGCCCGATGGGCTGGAGTATGCGGTGATTTCGAAAGGCCTGGCAGCTGGTGAGCGCGTGGTGTCGGAGGGGCAGATGCGTTTGATTCCCGGCGCTGCGGTGCAGGTGTTGCGGTGACCACATTTTTCATTCGACGCGCGGTTACCACGACGCTGCTCTCAGCCGCGATTCTGGTGTTCGGCCTGATCAGTTTTTTCACGCTGCCGGTGAGCGATTTGCCGAGCGTGGAATACCCCACGCTGCAGGTATCGGCGTCGCTGCCCGGCGCGAACCCGGACACGATGGCTTCGAGCGTGGCTACGCCGCTGGAGCGCGAATTTTCGACAGTGGCGGGGATTCAGAGCATGTCGTCTTCAAGCTCGCTCGGGTCCACGGGAATTACGCTGCAGTTCGATCTATCGCGCAGTATCGATGCCGCCGCACAAGATGTTCAGGCGGCCATTTCGCGCGCGGCGGGAAGCCTGCCCACGAACATGCCGGCGCCACCTTCTTATTCGAAAATCAATCCGGCGGAGCAGCCCATTATGTACATGGGCATCAACAGCGCGACGATGCCGATGGCGCAGCTGGATGAATATGCGGAGACGCTGATTGCGCGCCGGATTTCCATGGTGACGGGCGTGGCGCGCGTGCAGGTGTTCGGCGCCAAGAAGTATGCGGTGCGCGTGCAGGCCGATGCGGAAAAGTTGGCGGCGCGGCAGGTGGGTTTGGAGGAAGTGCGGGACGCGCTATCGAAGGGAAATTTGAATTTGCCGGCGGGTTCGCTGTATGGAGTGAACAAGGCGTTCACGGTTCAATCGAACAGCCAGTTGAATACCGCCGCGCAGTTCGGTCCTCTGATTGTGACTTATCGCAATGGCAACCCGGTGCGTTTGCAGGATGTGGCGAACGTGCTGGATTCGGTGACGCAGGACAAGGCAATGTTCTGGCTGAAAGACACGCCTTCGATGGTGCTGGCGGTGAACAAGCAGCCAGGGTCGAACACGGTGGCGGTGGTGGATGCGGTGAAGGAACTGCTGCCCGGGTTGAAGCAGGGCATTCCCGCGGGCATCAATCTGAATCTGAATTTCGACGCGTCGCGCAATATTCGCGATTCCATTAGCGATGTGAAGACGACGCTGTTGATTACCATCGGACTGGTTGTGCTGGTGATCTTCTGCTTCCTGCGCAATCTTTCGGCGACGCTGATCCCTTCGCTGGCAGTGCCGCTTTCGCTGCTGGGGACGTTCTCCGCGATGAAGCTGTTCGGGTTCACCATCGACACGCTTTCGATGATGGCAATGACGTTGTCTGTAGGCTTTGTGGTGGATGACGCGATTGTGATGCTGGAGAACATTGTGCGGCACATGGAGATGGGGAAGCCGCGCATGCAGGCTGCTCTCGATGGCGCGCGCGAGGTGGGTTTCACCATCGTTTCGATGACGGTGTCGCTGGTGGCGGTGTTCATCCCGGTGCTGTTTTTGGAAGGGATTATCGGGAGACTGCTGCGTGAGTTTTCGATCACGATTGCAGTGGCGGTGCTGATTAGCGGGTTGATCTCACTGACGCTGACGCCGATGCTGTGCAGCCGCTTTCTTTCGGAACCGGGCAGCCATGGGCCGGGCAACCATGGGCATGGCGTTTTCTATCGTGCTGCCGAACGCTTCTTCGATGGGCTGACAGGTCTGTATCGCCGCACGCTGGATCAGGCGCTCCGCTTTCGCGCGGCTGTTTTGGTTGGCAGCATTTTGCTGACGGGCGTTTCGCTGTGGCTCTTTATCATCATGCCGAAGGGCTTTCTGCCGACGGTGGATGTTGGCTTCGTGTTCGGCGGGACGGAAGCGGCAGAGGACACCAGCTACGAGACGATGGTGAAGCTTCAGCGGCAAGCCGGCGACGTGATGGGCCGCAACAAGTGGGTGAATTTCTACGTTACCGGCACGGGCGGCTTCGGAGGACAGAACCAGGGCTTCATGTTTCTGGATTTGAAGAAAGACCCGAAGCGTCCGCACGCCGAGCAGGTGATTGCGGAGATGCAGAAGGGCTTTGCCGCCATTCCCGGACTGACTGTTTTTCTGCGCGTGCCGCCGCTGATCACGCTGGGCCAGGGTGAAGGGCGCAGCCAATATTCCGTGGCCTTGCAAGATGCGGAAACGGCAACGCTGTATCGATGGGCGCCGAAGCTGGAAGCGAAGCTGCGTTCGCTGCCGCAGTTAACGGATGTGTTCAGCGATCTTCGTTTAGCGAGCCCGCGGTTGAATGTGGATATCGACCGGGATCGCGCGATCGCGCTGGGCATCACGCCGGAAGCTGTAGCCAATACGCTTTACTCGGCTTATGGGAGCCGGCGTGTTTCGACGATTCAATCTTCATCGAACGAATATGACGTGATCCTTGAAGTGCTTCCCGAACAGCAGCGCAATCCGGACGCGCTCAGCAAGCTGTATCTGCGTTCGACTACGGGCAAGCTGGTGCCGCTTTCGGTGATCACGCGCGTTTCGCAAGGCGTGGCGCCACTGAGCGTGAACCACATCGGCCAGCTTCCCGCGGTGAACTTTCAGTTCAATTTGAAGCCGGGCGTGGCTATCAATGAGGCCATGGAGATTATCGATAAGGGCGCCAAGGAAATTGGCTTGCCCGACACAACCACCTTTACTTATCAGGGCACGGCGCAGGCGTTTCAGAATTCGCTGCGTGGGTTGGCCGTGCTGCTGATGATTGCCGTGCTGGTGATCTATCTTGTGTTGGGCGTGCTGTATGAAAGCTTCATTCACCCCATCACGATTCTGAGTGGGCTTCCGGCGGCGGGAATCGGCGCGCTGCTAACGCTGCTGATGTTTGGGCAGACGCTGAACCTTTATTCGTTCGTAGGTATTATCCTGCTGATCGGCATCGTGAAAAAGAACGCGATCATGATGATCGATTTCGCGATCGCCGCGCAGCGCAACGAAGGCAAGACTGCCCGTGAGGCCATCTATGAAGGCTGCCTGCAACGCTTCCGCCCGATCATGATGACCACCATGGCGGCGCTGCTGGGGACCCTGCCCATCGCGCTGGGGCTGGGCGCGGGAGCGGAGGCAAGGCGGCCGCTGGGTCTGGCCGTGGTGGGCGGTTTGATTCTTTCGCAGGTGCTGACGCTGTATATCACGCCCGTGATTTATCTGTATCTGGAGGGCGCGGCCGGGAAGAGCCGCAAGCCGGTAAGGCAGCGGGAATTGGTTCGCGCGTGACGTAAATTTGTGGAGAATTATGGACGAAATACAAACGCTTGTGGCGGCGTTCACCTATCGAGCGCTTGAGCGAATATAAAATGCAACGCGGCTTTACGAATTTGCGTTTCCTTTCCGACCAAGCGGGCGACTACACGCGCGCCTATGTGAGCGCCGAAGATGCCGATATTCCAGGCTTGAGCGTTTTCAGCCGGCGCGACAACACAGTCCGCCACTTTTACAGCGGCGAGTAGAGCGGAACGATGACAGACCCAGGGCAAGATCCACGCGGCGGACCGGATTTGGATCCGCTGTGGCTCATGTTGGATTTGACGCCTGAAGGCCGCGGCGGCGATCGGTACCCGAAGCTGGATTACGGGAATTAAGCGGGCAGCACAATTGAGCTGCCTTTCGGCGCCACGATAAACGCAAGGAACTTAACCGGAGCATCGGCCTTGGCGCTGCTGCCTTTGGTGTGCAGTGCGCCGATGGGCTCGAAAAACGTGCCGCCGGTTTTCACGACCTGCTGCGTTTCGCCGTCGATGGCAAAGGCCATTTCGCCCTCCAGGATGTAACCGAGCACGAAGCCGGGATGCCGGTGTGCCGGTGAGGGCGCGCCGGGCAGCGCGGTCACCTCGACTAAGATTGCTTCCATGCCCGATTGAGCGCCGGTAAGAGCGTGCCTGGCGAGTTCCGTTACCGGGCCGCGGGTGGGGGGCGGGGCCTGCGCCTTTCCCAGGCGGGCCAGGAACCAGCTTCCTAAAATTCCGAGAGTGCTTCTACGGGTAGTCATGTTTGTCAAGCTCCTTATTCGGTCACCGGCTGGCTATGTAGTTTCGCGCCCAGACTGAATCCGGCCTGGAAATAACGGCATTCTTCGAAATATCCAGAAGGGCGAGTGCATAGGCGCGGGCTTCCAGCTTATCGCCTAACTTGGCTGCGGCGTGAGCGGCGCCCGCGGTGGCGTTAAAACGTCGAGGCGCAGTTTTTAAAACGGCTTTATACTCCAGTAGCGCTTCATCGGCGGCTCCGTTTTCCAGCAGCAGATCTGCCAGCATTTCACGCGCGGGCAAGAGCGCTCCGGGAGTTACGGGGGTGCTTGTCCTTGCGCGTATGTGGCTAACGCTTGCGCGGCTTCCAACTGAATGCCAATGGAGCCCGACCGATTGTAATCGCGCGCGGGCGGCAGCTGATCCCGGAGGGCGCCGATTCGCGCGGCCGCGTGTTGGGCCGCGATGGCGTCTCCGGCGCGTGCCGCACCTATTGCCCGTGCGTAATGGACGAGAGCTTGTATATTAGAAACCCATCCCAAGGGAACCACGCCGGGCCAATCTCAAGGGCCGCGGCGGCCTGCCATTCGTGCCGCTCCAGAGCCCAACGTGCCGGGATGGCCGCAAACGCATAGGCGGCGGCGAACTGATTTCATCTAGCTTACTAACTCCTGCAAGCTGACTTACTAAGTGCTCAGCGCTCTTGTCGTTTCCTTGCTGGAGATAAGCGTACATGAGGTAATCCATCGCATGCAGCTGATCGAACGACCCACCGCCGCCATGAAGCCGCTGCACTTGCTCGACGGCCGCGCTGGCTGAGGCTATGTTCGATGCGATGGAATCGTCCCATAAACCCAGCCGCGTGAAGATGTGCGAGGGCATGTGCAGTGCATGCGCGGAATCGGGCGCGATCCTGGCATACGCGCGCGCAGCCTGCAGGCCAAGCTCCGCCGTGGACGGGTAGTCTACGCTGTGAATGATATAGTGCGCCACGCCGGGATGATTGGGGCGCCGCGGCAGGACGCGATTGAGGATGCCGGCGCCCCGCTTCTGCCACTGGTAACTTTTTTCGGTGGGATCGAGATAGCCGACCGCGACCAATTGCAGAGCGTGAAAGATGGCCGCTTCATCGTCGCCGGGAAAGCGTTCGCTGAGTCTGGCCAGCGCTTGTTCATAGGCTTTAGCGCGCATGGCATGGTCCACCGTCTCCCATTCGCGATAGAAGACGCCGAGGGAATCGATATAGGCGCGCTCGCGTTCAGTCTTCGCGCCAACCTTCACTGCCTGACCGAGGGCTGCCGCGCCAAGCTTCAGCTCATCCGCCGTGGGCGGCGCCCAGATGGGGTGATACCAGGTTCGCGATACGCCCCAGTGCGCCATGCCGCACGCTGGGTCTGCCTTGGCCGCGGCAATGAATGCGCCCCGCGCTTCTTCATAGCCGAAGGAATGCAGTAGAGCTGTTGCGCGGGCGAAGATGGACTGGGCGCAGGCATTACACGAGGTGGGAAAATCGACGGCTCCCAGACGCGCGGCATCGCTGGTGACATCACTTCGATGGCTGGAACGATCTTCCTGGCCGAATGTAACGATGGGGGCGCCGATCACGGTACCGATCACGGTACACAGGATGAGTAGCATCAGCGCATAAGATACTCCGATCCAAGTAACTAAGTGCCGATTTTACCGGCCACTCTGGGAGCAGTGTAGCTTAATTTGGCAAATCTTCAATGGAATATTGCAACCGCGTGCGCGCGCAACTTATGGCAGGAGGGGCGAGGGATAGGCGCCGGCTTCGTTGGCATACACGGGCGTGGCCTGCGTCCTTGCCCACGCGTTCTGCACGGCGACGGGCAATGTTGGCAGCATTCGCAGGACGCGCCGCTGAATTTCGCCGACGATCTCGGGCTTCTGCGAGGAAAGGTCGTCGGCCTCTTCGGGGTCGTTTTCCAGATTGTACAGTTCGGGATTGAGCAGGCGCAGGTTGAAATAGCCCACCTTCGGCTCCGGCGAATAGGCGGGAACGTTAGCGCGGGACAGATGCAGCTTCCAGTTGCCCATGCGAGCGCACTGTAAATCTACATTGGAAAAGTATAGGAACAAGGGCCTGGCGACGTCGGCGGCGGCGCCGGTAAGCACAGGGCCGATATCGACACCATCGAGCGGGTTCGCAGGCAGGGGAACTTTGGTGAATGCGGCTATGGTGGGGAACAGATCGAGCGTGGATGCCATCACGTCCACAATTCTGGCGGAGGCGCTACTGGCTGCGAGGTGACGCGCGGGCGACACGGTTCGTGGTGGATCCTGAACTTTGCCGGGAGGGATACGGCCCGGGAAACGCGCGATAAACGGTTCGCGCATGCCACCCTCAAACGTGTCTCCCTTGCGGCCGCGCAAACGACCGGGGCTGCCTTGAAACCAAGGACCGTTATCGCTGGTGAAGAGCACCAGAGTGTTGCGGTCGACGCCATTATCCTGCAGCGCCTGCAGCACTTGTCCCACGCTCCAATCGAGCTCCTGCACCACATCGCCATAAGCGCCCATTCCAGATTTTCCGGCGAAGGCCGGCGAAGCCACTAGAGGTATGTGCGGAAAGGTGTGGGGCATGTATAAGAAGAAAGGGCTGCCGCTGGATTTTTGGATGAAGCTGACGGCCTGCTCTGTGTAACGTCTGGTCAAGTTGGAGAGATCGACCGGCGATTCGATGATGTCCGAGTTGTGCATCAGAATGGACGGCGTCATATCGTTGCTGTACGGAATGCCAAAATATTCATCGAAGCCGCGCGTGGTGGGCAGGTACTGCGGCAGGCGGCCCAAATGCCATTTGCCGACACACATGGTCTTATAGCCGGCCGGCTTCAGCATCTGCGCGATGGTGACTTCAGAGGCGGCAAGCCCACCCGTATCGGCCGGTTGAAGCACGGTGGGTACGCCGCAACGGACGCCATAGCGGCCCGTGAGCACTGAAGCTCGCGAAGGAGAGCAGATGGGGCTGGCGGAATAAAAATTCTGGAACTGGACGCCTTCCTGAGCCATGCGATCCAGGTTGGGAGTTTGAATTTGCGAACCGTAGCAGCTTAGATCGCCATAGCCCAGATCATCGACTAGAATCAGAACGATGTTCGGGGGCGGAGCAGGCGCAGCCTTGCCCTTAGCCATGGAGCCAATGGCGGCGGCTCCGGCATTTTTCAAAAATCTTCGACGCTTCATGGGCTAATTCGGAGTGTACATGTCAGTCATGCGGAACGTGCGGTAAAGGATGACATTCTGGTGCGCTTCGTACTGGATCCGGCCGGACGGATCGATTTCGATGGAATAAGAATCAAGCGTATTGTTCTCTGCGACGAAGCCGGCGTCGAAATGATAGTTCCCGTTGCGGAGAGCCTGGGCTGAGCCGACTGCACCGGAATAGACGCCCAAATCCGCGTTAACGATGGGGGTGACCATACGATTTTGTTCATCGATCCGGAAGACCTGCCCGCGGCTGTTGCCCGTCTTCAAGAGATTCCGGCGCTTGTTGCCGTCATCGAAGACAAGCAGTTTCGTGGGATCGCCGGGCGCGAAGTTTCCATCGTGCTGGTGGGAAAACCAGGGGTAGGGATCGTTCGATTCGATTTGAAAATCGCCATCGACGCCGAGTTTCCACATGATGTGGCCGTCGCCGGTGCCGCCATCGAAGAAGATTTTGATTAGCCAATCCTGGTTGCGGGCGGAGTACAGGAAGTTTCCATCGGGCGTGAATTGGATGGCGTTGCCGTGTGTCCAATCCGTGGCCGTGGGCGCGAGATAGAAAGTGGGGCAGCCGGCGTTGGGGCACTGTTCGCCCAGCGTGGCCTTGCGGCTGGGGTCGAGATTGTCGAAGGCATCCCAGGTCCAGACGACGTTGAGATCCTGATCGAGCACGACGATCATATCGCCCAAAATATCGACCGGGCCGGGACCCTGAACATCCGTCATGATTTGTTCGACGCCGGCGAGGACAGCGACGCGCCCGCCGGACAGCGGCCTTGCTTCGTGATGGAAGCCGCTGATTTGACGCTTACCGAGAGCGCGCAGTTGTTCGTTGACGCGCGCTGCGTTGGTTTCAAGCAGCGTCATGCCGGCCAGATCGAACTTGCGGACGATCTGCCTGTAAGGATCGCCCGCGGCTTCAATCAGGCCCCAGAATTCTCCGCCGGCTTGGACGCGAGTGAGAAAAGTGGCATCGGGAGGCCCGTACCAAAGAACGTTGCCGGCCAGGTCATGGGCGACAGGATTGGCGCCTAGCGGTCCGCCAAGCAGGATGGGGTTGGTATCGGATGCTCCGTTACGCGGCACCAGAACGGTGTCTGTATATAGGCCGGCGGGAACGGAGCCGGTGACAAAAGTGAGATCGGGGCCATTGACGAAAGCCGAGCCGGTGTCCACAATCTGGTGCGCGGTGTAGGTGGTGCCTGCCAGCATGCCGGCCAGGTAAAAGTTTTCGCTGAACGCTGGGGTGCAGGCCTGGTAAGGCGTGCGTTGCGCCGGCGTTGTGGCAGATTGGAACTGAACCGCCACACGCGAACCGCGAGCGCAAGGGGGAGCGCTGTAAATGAAAACAAGGGAATTGGCCGTGGGGGAGATTATGGGCTTGCCATCGGTAACAAGGGATTGAAACTGGACCACGGCGGTGGTGGACGATTGACTACTGCCATCGTCGGGATTGCGAACGGAAACCTCAACCTCATACATGCCCTCGTTTTTCGTGGGCGCCCATTGCAGAGTTTGGACTGGGCTATAATCGCGAACAAGCTGGTATTCGCCCCCAAGTTTGCGAACGCGGAAGCGGTACCAAAGGTTCGGGCTTGGCTGGTCTGGGCCGGAGGACGCGTCGGAAGCGGTTGCCGTAAAGGTTACGGGCGCACCGAGAGGCGCCACCTGGCCGGGGTCTGCGTTGAGGTTGACATCCATTCCCCAGGCCAAGGGAGCGCCGAGAAGCAGGGCGCTGGCGGCAAATGTTCTGAGAGGCATGATACTTGGAGCCCCGGATGGACGCTAGAGTTGCTGTTCCTCTTTGTAAAGAGTTTGAAAAGGCGCGGACTTCCCCGGGGCACCGCCATTCACCTACCCCGCCCCAATCGCAGTTACCGGTTCCGCGATTCCGTGTGAGGCGAAAATGAAACTGTAGAGCGGCTCGATGTTCTGGCTCGCGGCCAGAATCTCGCGAATGTCATAGGGATTGGTGAGGCCGGAGATGCTGTTACGGATCACCTCGAAGATGTGCTCGATCCCCTGCCCTTCGTCGATATCCATATCGACCAGGTAATCGGCGCCGGTCTGGCCGTTGCGCGAAAACGTGAGCTGCAGGTTACCGTGCGTGTCTCTGGTTTTGAAGCTTGCGAGCAAGCGGTACGGTGGAATTTCTTTATGCAGGGCGAAACTAACTGGCCGGAAGCCGGGAGCCTGCATCGTTTCTTCAAGAAGGCTGGCGCCCGTTTTCGCGAAGAGCCGGTCCTGATCGAGTTCCACCATGGGGCCGAGGTCAAAGCAGTTGGCGCCGTCCGGCAGGCGGGTGCGGGAGGCTTTGGAAAACAGGTTCAGGAGCGCGGCTTTGCGAATGTCCGGCAAGCTGGCATAAAGCGCTGCGCCGCTCGCCGGCTTGCTTGCACCAATTTTCAGTTTTGTAGCCGCAAGAAAGTTGCGCAGCGATTCATCGAGCGCTGCGAAGGCGGGAGCGGAGATGCCGGAAACACGCGCGGGATCGACGGGGAATACAACAGGTTTGTCGCGCACGGAGGTCTCGCCTTCATTGAGCCGGAAGAAGAATTGCAGGAACCGGTAATTCGTGGGGGCCATTTGGAAGCGGTAAACGCCGCTTGCCGCGCCCTGCAAATTGATGGCGACTTCCGTCTGGCCGTTCAGCGGAACCAGGGCTCGAAAGTGAACTGAGTTGTCGAGACTGAGGGCGTCCACCACAACGCTGTCATCGTTCAGCGGCGCTCCCAGCACATCGGTGAATTGGAATCTGGCTGCAGTAGTGGACATATTCCTCCGGCAAACTCACTCCAAGGCAAACGCCACGATGCTGTCGTCCGTGACGGGGTTATTGAAGAAGCCACCGCCGGTTGCGGCGATCACGACGTATTGCTTGCCGTCGCGGCCCTGGTACGTAATGGGCGTAGCTTCGGCGGCGCCCCTTAGCTTTACGGTCCAGAGCTCTTTGCCGTTCGCGGAATTAAAGGCTCGGAAGCGGGCATCGTCAGTGGCTCCGATGAAGATCAGGCCGGCGGCGGTGGCGATGGTGCCTCCGTTGCCGGGGCGGCCGGTGTTGCGCTTGCCTTCGGGCAGGCTGTCGGTCACGCCCAGCGGCACCTTCCAGGCAATGGCGCCGGTGTTCACATCGACGGCCGCCAGTTCGCCCCATGGGGGCTGCTGGCAGGGCAACTGCTGTGTGCCCGAGCCCTTGACGCTGAATCTGCCGCCGCCGGGGAGCCCTTCATAAGGACCATCGGGATCGACGCGATTGCCTTGACCGTTCGCCATGGCTTGGCCTTTTTTGGAATCGTGATCGGTCAGGCCGGAAACCTGGCCCAGCTCATTCACGTTGGCGAAAAGGTAGCCCAGGCCGGGGTCGAACGAGGTGCCGCCCCAGTTCACACCGCCGTGGTTGCCGGGGAATTGCACGCGCAGCCGATTGTAAGTAACGGGCACGAAGGGTCCGCCCAGTACCGCATTTTCGATCAGTGCGGCGCAGGCTTTTTCAAGTTCGGGAGTGACCGTGGCGAGATCGAATTTACTAAACGTCATGCGCGCCAGGGGCGGAGGCTTGACGGGAAAAGGCTGCGTTTTCGCGGCTCGCTCCAGCGGCACTTCACTGGCGGGTACTGGGCGTTCCTCTACGCCGTAGATCGGTTTTCCGGTGACGCGGTCCAACAGGAAGACCATGCCGGTTTTATTCATCGCGACGACAGCGGGAATTGTCTTGCCTCCCTGTCTCACGTCGATGAGCGCCGGAGCGCCGGTCATGTCGGCATCCCAAATATCGTGATGGACCACTTGGAAATGCCATAGATACTTTCCGGTGTTGGCATCGGCGGCAACCAGGCTGGAACCGAAGAGATTGTCGCCGGCGCGATCGCCACCGTATTGATCCACCGAGGGCGCGCCGAAGGGCATGTAGACGATGCCGCGCTTCTCATCGAGCGTCAGCAGGCCCCAGACGTTCACGCCGGCGCGATTTTTCCAGCTCTCGCCGGCCCACGTATCGCTATACTTTTCGCCGGGCTGAGGAATGGAGTGGAAGGTCCACACCAGTTTGCCGCTGCGCATATCCCAGGCGCGCACGTCGCCCGCGGGCCCATGCGGCGGATTTTCCTGCGAGGTGCCGCCCGTGATAACCAGGTTCTTATAAACGATAGGCGGGGAGGTGAGCGCGTTGCGACCGGGCAGGCCGTGCATGAGGGCATCGGTATTCAGGTTGACCACGCCGTTATCGCCGAACCCGGGGTTAGGCTTGCCGGTTTTCGCCTCGACAGAGTACAACTTGCCGTCCATGGAACCGAAGACCACCTGGGCCGGAGTGGCGCCGTCACCGGGCCAAAATTCCAGCCCGCGCGGCGATGGGTTGCTGGCAGGAAGCCGATAGGCCCAGAGTTCATCGCCGCTTGTGGGATCGATTGCAGCGACTTGAGAGTAAGGCGTGGTGACATACATGATGCCCTGAATGACCAGCGGCGTGACTTCGCTGGGGCGGAAGCCGGAACCGAACTGGGAGCGGCCGGGACCCACCCCGGCAGGCTCGGGCTCATCGCCCATGGGCCCGCCAACGCGGCGCGGGTTAATGGGAGCGCTGGCGCCTTTGAAGCCGGGCGGCCTCATGTGATACACCCACGCGACCTTTAGCCGGCTTACATTCGCGGGCGTGATCTGCGTGAGCGGTGAGAAGCGCATAGCGCCCGGATCGTGCCCATAGGTGCGCCACTCTTTCGCGGGATCGATGGCAATGGAAAGGGAGGGCAGACTCGCCTTACCGTTCACGTTCCTGGCGGGACGAGCGGTGCTCTCCATGCGCGGTGCGGTGGCGGCTGCACTTTCGACCGAGACCGGCGCTGAATCCGCGCCTGCCGCTCCGTAGAACTTCACCAGATAATTCAGCACGCGGTTGAATTCGGCATCGGTACCCAGTGCGCCCAGGTTCACCATCTTGGAGATTGTTTCGGTCCAGCCCGATCGCGAGAGGCGCAGCGACACCGCCTGATCGACCGAATGGCATTTCACGCAGAGCTTAAGGGTGTCCGCTTTCCCGCTGCCTTCGGGAAGTTCGGCTGCGGTGGAGAGGCAGGTGAACAATAAAACTGCGGCAGCCAATTTCGTGATGTGGGGTTCGGGATGAGCCACTGCTCACAGCTTATCGTACTGGCCTGAACCCAAAAGACTGGCCTGAACGCAAAGAAATCTGTTCCGCTTCATGATTGCGCCTGTCTTACCGATTACGACGCCCGGCTCTAAAAAGGGGAAGCCGGGCGGGAGCACACTTTCAATTCAGGAAAAATATCATGACAAACGCGGGAAAACATACGTTCCTATCCAGAGCTTGCCTACTGGCAGTTCTGTTCGCGCCGGCAGCCCTGCAGGCCCAAACCGTAACCATGTATGGAGCGCTTTCGAATTTCGACGTGATCAACGATACCGGGGAACTTGCCTATGGATTTGAGATTGAGATTCACGGGACAAGCAGCGTCGGCGGCACCTTTACTTACAACCGCTATGGGACGCCGCAGATTGTGCCGTTTCCGGGTGGCATGTACGTGCGCTATATGGCGCCGTGGGATTCGGCCAGGCAGCAGTTCGTGGTGAGTACGCCTATCGCTGTCGCGCCGACAGTGACCAACGGCCACCAGTGCCTTCTGAACACGCCAGGCTACAACACCAGCGGTTGCGAACACTTTGGCGTTTGGACATATTCGGCGATTCCGGGAGCCACCGTATATCGCTGGCTGGTGGCCGATCCGGCAAATCCGGGACAGCTGAAGACCACCACTAATCAGGTGCCGATACCTGCGCCGGTTTGGTCGGTGGTGCCGCCCGTGGTGCCTGGAAATCCGGTCGTGATTGTGGCACAGGTGGATCCCCCCGCGCCCCCGCCGCCGGCGAAGACGTTCGGCCCGGCGCAGTGGATGAAGACTTACAAGACAGAGAATGCACGACAGGTTGGCTTAGATGAACTGGTGGCCGATAACGCGGTGGTGCCTGAGGACGCGGCTCACGTGGAGACGCAGTGGGAGCTGATGCAGCAGCAGGTTGGCGACGCGGGCAATGGCAAGCACAAGCAGAAGCGCGGCGCGCTGGGCGGCGGCTCACACGCAGTGGTGCGGCGGTTCGAGTTTTATAAGTACGCCGGCAACGTGGACCCGGTGAGCGGTCAAGCGCTGTGTTCAGACCCGCTTTGCGTCACGCCTACCGATGCCGAAATTGGCGACTTCATCGGCGCGCAGAATGGCGCGATCAATCTGAATGTTCCGCCGCAGTTTGCGGTGGATGTCACCGTGGTGGGCGATGGCGCGGTTACCTCAAGCGATGCGGTGATCAAGTGCCCGGTGTTGGTCTGCACCGAATCGGTGAACCCGAACACCAACGTGACCTTGACTGCGAAGGGCGCCAAAGGTGTGTTCACCGGCTGGAGTGGAGCGTGCGCCGGCACTGCCGCCACCTGCACGTTTGCGGTGAACTCACCTGCGCCGGTGACGGCCACGTTCCTTCTTCCGCGCAAGCTTGTGGTGCGTACCACCGGCTTGGGCACTGTGGCGACGAACCCCATTGGCTCCAGCTTTCTGGACGGCACGACGGTGACACTCACGGCCATGCCGGCTGCTGGTTCTACCTTTGCGGGATGGAGCGGGGGCTGCGCCGGTACCGCGCTGACTTGCACCTTCGCCATCACAGCGGATACCACGGTGACCGCGGCGTTTAGTGGCCCTGTGGCTCCACCGCCGCCCACCAGCTATCGGCTGGTGTTGAAGAACAATGGCAGCGGCTCCACCAGCAGCAACCCCGCGGGCAGCAGCTTCGCCAGCGGAACCTCGGTAACCGTGACAGCGGTTCCGGGCAATGGCGCAACTTGGAAAGGCTGGGCGGGTTCTACATGTTCGGGCCTTGCCTTGACTTGCACTGTGACCATGTCGGCCGATACCACGCTTACCGCCAACTTCCGGTAAACGGTTCGCTTCAGGGGGTTGTTCAACCGGCGGGATGCGCTCTTACAAGAGCCGTCCCGCCGGTTTTGCTTTGGAGTCATACTTCGCCAGCGCGGATGATATCGATGCCCGCTTGGGTAAAGGGCGCCAGAATTTTACGTTTCAGGTTGGCCGCCACAATAATGGCGGTCGCCTCACTCAGCGGAGCCACCAGGTATGGGGAAGCGGCGTGGAGTTTTTCCGATGAGCCAAGCACGATGGTTTCAGCGGCAGCGGCACTGAGTGCGCGCTTCACATGAGCCTCTTCGAAATCGCCAGTAGTCAGGCCGGTGTCTACCTGGATGCCGGTAACGCCCATGAAGTAAATGTCGGCATGGATTCTGCCGATGGCCTCAATAGCGGGCGCGCCTACCGCGACTACCGAATGCTTGAAGAGCCTGCCGCCTATGAGAATTACTTCGATGGCAGCGTGGTTCACCAGTTCGAGCGCGACGTTTGGGCTATGGGTGACCACGGTGGCCTTGAGCGCGGGCGCGATGTGCCGCGCGATTTGTACGGCGGTGGTGCCGCCATCGAGGATGACTACATGATTGGTCTGGATCAAGGCGGCCGCCGCGCGGCCAATCGCTTTCTTTTCCGCCGTGGCAACGCTCATGCGGGCGGTGAAATCACCCATGGCGGGCGAAGCGGGCAGCGCTCCACCATGAACACGCTGCAACAGGCCTTCGGCGGCGAGTTCGCGAAGATCGCGACGAATAGTGTCTTCGGAAAGGGCCAGTTCATGGCTTAAATCTTTCGCGATCACCTGGCCTGTCTTCTTGAGTTGTTCCAGAATTCGCTGTTTTCGCTGCCGGGTAAGCACAACGCAATTATAGTTTGCACGAAACTGCACGATGTTGCATGTTCGTGTAATTTTGGGTATGGTGGGTTCTGGAGAACGAGCCGTGGAAGCGAAGCCGCTGATTATTTTGATTGCCGGTCCTTACCGGTCTGGAACGAACGATGATCCTAAACTGATTCAGCAGAACCTGGATCGCCTGGAATCGTTTTCGCTGGCCGTTTACAAGGCCGGCCACATTCCCATGATTGGCGAGTGGGTCGCTCTGCCGATCATGCGGCAGGCCGGCTCACGCAGCTTGGGTGATGAGATCGCGGCGGAGTATCTGTACCCTGTCGCAAGCCGCCTGCTTGCGCGGTGCGATGCGGTGCTGCGGATTGAAGGTGCTTCGAAAGGCGCCGATCAGGATGTGAAGATCGCAATGGAACGGGGTCTTCCGGTTTACCGGAGCGTGGAAGAGCTTCCGGTCTTAAACTAATCGCACTTCGAGCGAAGCAACCGCGCGCGGCGGGAGAGACACGGCGATCGTCCCATTCTGGAGCGTGGCGGTCAGGGGTGCGGGGTGGACCGTGCCGGGCTGCGCGAAGGTGTTGCGCGCCGTCATATCGGGATGCGTGAGTACAATACCCCGCGCTTCGATAGGCGTGCCGCCAGTAATCTGGATGCGGGTGGAAACCGAAGCATCCAACGAGGGGTTGGTGAGCGTGGCGAAAAGCTTTTTGTCACGCAGAGACGCAGAGCCTGAAATGGTGACTGGGGAGGGCAGCTTTAGATCGTCCGAAGCAATCTTCATGGGAACCGCTCGCGCTCCCATGTGCGGGCCATACATGGCGAACACGTGATAACAGGGAGTGCGGGTGAAGCGGTCGCCCTCGGCTAGGAATAGCGAGTGGATGCAGTTGATAGTTTGCGCCACGTTGGCCATGGCAATTTTGTCGGCGTGGCGGTTGAACGCGTCGAAAGTGACGGCCGTGTGCAGGGCATCGCGCAGAGTCATGGGCTGGCTCAACAGGTAGCGCGGGGAGATCTCTTCGCCGGGTTTGTACCAGACGCCCCATTCATCGATGACCAGCTTGGTGTGGTGCTGAGGATCGAATGGGGCCATGGCCTCCCAGTGCTTCTCAATTACGGTTTCGATGCGTGCACCTTCACGGATCACGTCATACCAACCGGCGGCTTCGAAGGTGGATACCTTTTCCGGCTTGTTGCGGAAATCTGTGTAGTAGTGAACGGAGAGGCCATCCACGGTGCGGCGCGCGTTGCGCATGCCTTCGAAGAAGCCGGTGGTCCAGCCGAGATCCATGTCTTTCGAATGTCCGCGCGGTCCCACGGCGACCCGGTAGGGGGCAGGCGCATACGCAGGAAATTGCGTTACATATAAGCGATAGAGTGTCGCGTATTCCTGCGGACTCATGGTGCCGCCGCAACCCCACGATTCATTACCCACTCCCCAGAAGCGCACGTTAAACGGATTCGCGTCACCGTTAGCGGCGCGTTCGGCGGCCAGTGAAACCGTGCCGGCCGGCGCGTTGCAGTATTGCACCCATTCGTGAAACTCCCGCGGCGTACTGGACCCCATGTTGGCAGCCAGGTAAGGTTCCGCGCCGGTGAGCCGGCAGAGGTTCATGAATTCGTGGATGCCAAACTCATTGGTCTCCGTATGATCTAAGCCGCGCGGCATGGAGGCCTGCCAATAGTTGTACGTGCGAGGGCGCTTGGCCGTATCGCCAATGCCATCGCGCCAATGGTAGCCGTCCGCGAAGCATCCTCCAGGCCAGCGAAAATTTGGCACGGCGATGCGCTTCATATCGTCAATGAATTGCTTGCGAATGCCGGCGACGTTGGCGATCTTAGAATTCCTGCCCACCCATATGCCGTCGTAAATTACGCCGCCCAAGTGCTCAATGAACTGGCCGTAAAGGTGGGGGCTAATCTCCGCGCCGGGCCGGTCTACGGCGATCTCGATGGTGGCCGCGGCGGCATCGGCGGGAACCACGCCGGCAATCAACGCGGCGGAGGCGTACGCGGTGGAGCGAAGGAATTTTCTGCGTTGCATTGCGATGGTGATATCTGATCACACTCGCGCTTACGCTTTCATGCGGTCCAGTTTGCGATACAGGGTCTTGCGTTCAATCCCTAGAATCTGCGCGGCCCGGCTCTTGTTGCCGCCGGTTGCGGTCAGCACGCGCTTGATCTGGTCTTCTTCCGCATCCGCCAGTGTCTCGACGCTATGTTCGCGCGGCTCCATTGCCTGCAGTGCATCCTGCACGGCGGAGCCGGAAATCAGGCCGCCGGGCGCGAGGATCGCAAGCCGTTCCACAAGATGCTGCAACTGGCGAACGTTGCCGGGCCAGGTCTGTTCCTGCATGGTCTTCAAGCCCGATTCCATCAGCCGCGCGGATTGGCCATAACGCGCGTTGTAGTGATCCAGATAAAATTTCGCCAGCAGCGGCACATCGCCACGGCGTTCCCGCAGCGGTGGAATTTCAATGCGCACCACGTTCAAACGGAACCAAAGGTCTTCGCGAAAAGTTTCGGCATCCACCATGTTCTGCAGGTTGCGATTTGTCGCGGCGATGACGCGGACGTCCACCGGCTTCGACCGCGAACTGCCGACGGGCCGAATTTCCCTGCCCTGCATGAAGCGCAAAAGTTTCAATTGAAAATTCAAATCCACTTCGCCGATTTCGTCCAGCAGTACAGTGCCTTTGTTGGCTGCTTCGAAGACGCCGATACGGTCGCGATCCGCACCGGTAAAAGCGCCGCGCAGGGAGCCGAACAGTTCGCTCTCAATCAATGTGGGCGCGATGGCGGCGCAATCCACCGGCACAAACGGCATGGCGGCGCGCTGGCTATTGCGATGAATCATGCGCGCCACCAGTTCCTTGCCCGTTCCGGTTTCGCCTTCGATCAGCACCGTGGCATCGGTCGGCGCAACCAGCGAGACGGTCTTGTAAATTTCAATCATTCCGCTGGAACTGCCGATCATTTCGGTGTCCGGCATATCGTCGATGGTGGTCTCTTTCTCTGTATCCACTCGCGACGATTCCGCGCGGCGCACGGTCTCGAGCAGCCGGTCGAGTTCGAAAGGCTTTGCCAGATAATCGAAGGCGCCGCCGCGCGTCGCAGCCATCACGGTTTCCATGGTGCCGCGCGCCGACATAAGAATTACCTGGCATTCGGGGTCCTGTGAGCGAGCGGCGTTAAGCACGTCAAGGCCGGTGCGGCTATCGATATAGACATCGGAAACAACCACCGGAAAAGAAGTAGCGCTCAGGAGAGTGAGCGCCTCGCCCGTGGAGGAGGCGGCCTTCACGTCATAGCCTTCCAGTTCCAGAAACGTGCTTAGCGTGGTGCGGACGCTGGCATCGTCCTCAACCAACAAAAGCTTCGTCATGAGCTACCTCCCGTGAAACGCCATCTTCCTGATCCTGATATTGCAATCGATACAGCTTCCAATACAGGCCGCGTTCGGCCAGCAGTTGCTGATGCGTCCCACTCTCGCGCAAGCGCGCTTTGTGCATCACTAAAATTCGATCCGCGCGCTGGATGGTGGAGAGCCGGTGCGCGATCACGATGGAGGTGCGGCCCTTCACCATCTGCTGTAACGCGCGGCGTACGCGCAACTCAGTCTCCGTATCCACGCTGCTGGTGGCTTCATCGAGAATGAGGAAGCGAGGCCGATGAGCGAGAGCGCGCGCAAAAGAGATGAGCTGTTTTTGACCGGTGGAGAGAGAAGCCCCACGTTCGCGAATCGGCTGGTGAAAACCTTCCGGCAGAGTGCGGATAAAATCCGTCAGGTTTACCTGTTCCGCCGCGTCCGCAATATCTTCCAGCTTCACGGACTCCGTACCGAGACGGATGTTATCGGCGATGGTGCCGGTAAACAGATACGGGTCTTGCAGCACGACGCCGAAGTGACGGCGCAGCACCAGCGGATCCATATCGCGAATATCCACGCCGCCTATTCGTATGGAGCCGCGGCTTACATCGTAGAAGCGCAGCAGCAGGCTGATGATGGTGGTCTTGCCGGCGCCGGTGTGACCCACGATGGCAACCGTTTCGCCGGGGTGAATGGTGAAGCTTAAATCGCGCAGTACCCAGTCTTCATCTTTGTATGCGAACCAAACCTCATCGAAAACAATGGCCGCTTCAGCATCAGGAAATGGGGCGGGCGCGGCGGGCGCGACGATGGTAGCGGGTGTGTCTAGCAGGTTGAAGATGCGCTCGGCCGAAGCCATGGCTGCTTGTAGGATGTTGTACTTTTCGCTCAAGTCTTGAATGGGGCGAAAGAAGCGCAAACCATATTGCAGAAACGCAACCATCACGCCGAGCGAAAGCAGGCCGCCTTTCACGCGGAAGCCGCCGTATGAGAGGATCATCGCTAGCGAAAGATAGGCCAGAAATTCCACCACCGGATAAAACCAGCCATAGGCGCCGATGCTGTCCTTGAAAGCGGTCATGTGCTGCTTGTTGATTTCTTCGAACTCGGCGATGCTCTTGCTTTCGCGGTTGAACAATTGCAGCACCGTCATGCCCGTGATGTGTTCCTGCAGATATGCGTTGATGCGTGCAATGGCCACGCGAATGCGCCGGTAGCTGCCGGAAACGCTGGCGCGAAAACGCGCCGTGGCCCACACCACCAGCGGCAGTACGGCGAGCATGATTACCGTAAGGCCCAAACTCATCCGCAGCATGGCAGCCACGATAAAAGTCAGCGTCAGCAGATCGCCCAGAATGGTGACCAGACCGGATGCGAACAGATCGTTCAGCACGTCCACATCGGTGGTCAGGCGCGTCACCAACCTGCCCACCGGGTTGTTATCGAAGAACTTTAAATCCAGCTTCTGCATGTGGGCCATCAGTTCGCGGCGCAGGTCGAACATGGCGAGTTGCCCCACATATTGCATCAGGTACATTTGCGCGAACTCGGTGATGAAGATGCCCGCCAGCACCAGAAGATAGAGAGCGGCAATTTGGGTCAGGCCGGTGAATGGATCGGCGGCCAGCACCGGATCGAGCAGCGATTTTTGGCCCGTGGGCGCAAGATAGCGATCAACCGCGAGCTTGGTGAGCAGCGGCCCGGCAACCTGCAGTCCGGAATACAAGAAAAGGAACGTAAGCGCGGCCAGAATACGCGCGCGATACGGCTGCATGTAGCGCATCAGGCGCCGCATCAACCTGCCGTCGTAGGCCTTTCCAAGTACCTCTTCTTCCACTCCATTCAGGTTATCGGATAAACTACCCGCATGAAACGAATGCTTGCCTTATGTCTGTTACTTGCGCCCTGCTCCGCGATGGCCGAATCCTGGTCAGGCACTTTGGTGGATGTGATGTGCAAGGGCAAAGATCTGGCCGGGCACACGCGCGAGTGCGCGCTTACGTGCGCCAAAAGCGGCTTCGGCGTGGTGCTCTCAGACGGCCGCTTTATGAAGTTCGATGAGACGGGCAACGCGAAGACGCTCAGCGCCTTGAAGGCCGCAACGAAAGAGAAAGATTTGAAGGCGACCGTGACAGGCGAGAAAGATGGCGAAACCATTCAGGTTGCGTCACTGACTTTGCAGTAAGTGCCGCTTTCGTAAGGCCACCCAATCGGCGAACATGGCCGGGTCGCCCAGCCACACCAGCAGCCACTCCACCATTTCTTCTTTGAGCGAACGCGTCTCCGGCGCGATCTTAGGGTTGAGCGCGGCGAACCGGCAGCGATCTTTGGCCGCGATCGCCAAGGCCCGGCACTCCGCGCGAAAAAGCGGGTAAGCGCGCGACAAACTCAGCAGCGAATCTTCAAGCCTCTCCAGCGTTTTTGTATCGATTCCCGCGAAGGGCTGTTCGATGGTGAGCTGCAGCTCATGCAATGCAGTGCGCAGCGTGGTCTCTGAAACTTCCGGCCTCGCCGCGCGCACCTGCTGCCATTCGTTAGCACCCACATGGACCCAATTGCAGTCGCGCGCGTATTGCTGGATGACGGCCTTTTTACTGAGCTTGGGCACGGCGGTACTCGGCCGTCGCGGCGGCATGAGCGGCTAAGTCTTCTGAGAAAGTGTGAGCGCCGGAACCATCCGGCTTCACCACGAAGTAAAGGTACTTGGTGTCGGCGGGCGCCAGTGCCGCTTTGAGCGAACTCAGGCCCGGATTCGCAATCGGCCCAGGCGGCAGGCCGGCATTTCGATATGTGTTGTACGGGTTCGGGTTTTCCAAATCGGACCGATAGATCTTCCCGCGATACGTGCCTTCGAGCAGCGCCGCATACACCGTAGTGGGATCGCAATCGAGCTTCATGCCAAGGTTCAACCGGTTCCGAAATACCGACGACACCAGCGGCCTGTCTGCCGGGACGCGCGCCTCGCGCTCAACCAGAGAAGCCAGCGTCACCGCTTTGTGAACATTGGCTTTCGAATGAAGCGCTGTCCACTTCTCGCGGAATTTGCGAGTCATGGATGCGCACAACTGAGCAGGAGTCGTGGTGCGGGCCAGGCGATATGTATCCGGCCACAGATAGCCTTCCAAAGTGCGGGCTTCCGGGTCCAGATCGCGAATGAGCGTGACGTCGTGAGCAGCTTTCAGAAAGGCGGTATCGGGAAAGACATGCAGCTTCTTAACGTCCTTCGCGATATCGAACATGTTCTGGCCTTCCGGCACCACAAGCTCCAGATAGAAGATGTCGCCCTGACCGATGCGGCTAAGCACTTCCTGCGCCGACGCCGGCCTGTTGAAGCGATACTCACCGGCCTGCAGCGTGGTGCCCGGGGATAGCGCGCGCGCCAGAAGAAAACCCCACTCATTTTGGATTACGCCTTCGCGCCGCAGCAGAGCAGCAATGCCGCGCGTGGGAGTTCCCTTGGGAATATCCACGAAGCGGTCGCCCTCGAAGCCGATGTAGGGCTGAGAGGTCAGGTACCATGCCGTGGCTGTGCCTGCGAACGCCAGCAGCAACAGAAAGAAGAGGAAGCGGAAAAATTTCATGGGACGATGGGCAGCGAATCCAGATAGCTTTGCAACAGGATGGTGGCGGCCATACGGTCCACGGTACCCGATTTACGATCGGGCCGCGCGTTGCTTTCCCGCAGCAGGCGCGTGGCCGCCGCGCTGGTCAGCCGCTCATCCCACAATTTTACGGGCAAGCCGAGTTCGCGCTCCAGCAGCGCGGCATACTCTTTCACCCACTCGGCCTGCGGGCCGGGCTCACCGTTCATGTTCAGAGGGTAGCCCACAAGAACCACCTCAATGTTTCGCTCACGTGCCACGCGTGCCAGTTCAGCAATGTCTGTGCGCTTGTTGCGCGTGTCAAACGTGGGTAAGCCGATCGCCATCGCGCCCTCGCTGACCGCCATGCCAATGCGGCGCTTGCCGAGATCGAGTGCCAACGTGCGCAAGTTCTTAGGTTATGCCAATTACGCAAATGTTAAGATGCTCGGTTCGTGACGAAAAGCCAACTTTGGCGGTGGACCGTGGTAATTGCGCCCGCCGCGCTGTTTTATCTGCTGCCCATTCCGGGCTTCACTCCTCAGCAGCGGCACTTGCTGGCTATCTTTCTGGGCACCATCATCGCTCTGGTAGCGCGCCCCATGCCCATGGGCGTTTCCGTGCTGGTAGCCATGACCACGCTGGCGCTGCTGCGTGTGCTGCCCTTCACGCGAGTGCTGTCAGGCTTCAGCAACACGACGCTTTGGCTGATTTTCACGGCCTTTCTTTTCGCGCGCGCCGTGACTGCAACCGGGTTTGGCATCCGCGTGGCTTATCTGTTCATCCAACGCTTCGGGAAGAATTCGCTCACGCTCGGCTATTCCATTGTGGCGACGGACGCGCTGCTGGCCGTGTTCATTCCGTCCGATACGGCGCGCGGCGGCGGCATCGTCTTTCCCATCGTGAAGAGCCTGGCGCAGGTTTTCGATTCCGAACCCGGGCCCACCGCGAAACGCATCGGTTCCTTTCTGGTGCTGGTGGGTTTTCATGCAACCTATACCGCGTCTGCGATGTTCCTGACGGGCATGGCCGCAAACCCGTTAATTGCTGAATTTGCCCTGAAGATTGCGCACGTGGAACTGACGTGGGCGCGCTGGGCCGCCGCTGCCGCGCTGCCCGGGCTGCTATCGCTCGCCATTGTTCCATTTCTGATCTTCAAGCTGGCGCCACCGGAAATACACGATACGGCCGCGGCGCGCGACCTTGCCAGCCGTGAGTTGAAAGCCATGGGTCCGCTCTCGCGCAATGAGTTGTGGCTGATGGGAATTCTGGCGGCAGTGATGGTGGGTTGGGTCACGTCCTCTTACACGGGTGTGCCGAATGCATTCGTCGCGCTCGCTGGCCTCTGCGCGATTCTGCTTTCGCGCGTGCTCACGTGGGATGAGTTGCTTTCCGAAACTCGCGCGTGGGATGCGCTGATCTGGTTCGGGCCGCTGCTGATGATGGCGGATGCCATGCAGGAATTAGGCGTGATTAAAGTGCTATCGAGCGCTATCTTCGGAAGCTTGGCGGGATGGAACTGGCTGGCTGCCATGGGCGTGTTGCTGATTACATATTTATACGTGCACTATGCGTTCGCCAGCATGACGGCGCATGTCACCGCGCTGTATCCAGGCTTCCTCGCGGCGGCTGTGGCCACTGGCGCGCCGCCCTTGATGGCCGCCCTGCCTCTCGCGTTTTTCTCGAACCTGAATGCCGGGCTCACCCATTACGGAACAGGCTCCGCGCCCGTCTACTTCAACTCCGGCTATGTGACGCAGGCGGAATGGTGGAAGCTGGGGTTTCTGATTTCCCTGGTCAATCTGGTGCTGTGGTTGGGGATCGGCCCGCTTTGGTGGAAGGCTTTGGGCTTTTGGTAGCGCGGGGCTTTTGCAATCGCAAAGCGCCTACCACGCCGGCGACAAACGTAGCCTGATCGAAGGGCATCGCCTCACCCAGAAAATGACTCAGAAAGGCCCGGTAGAAACACGCGCCTAGTAGCGTCAGAGCCACGGTGCGCGCCTGCACGGATTGCGGCACGCGGCCTAAACGTTGTTCTGCGCCGATGTAATCCTCCAACGCGGCGATGGAACGGTACGGGCCCATGTCGCGCCGGCGAAGTACATCCTGAAAATTTTTGAGCAACTCCGGCTCTGCCAATAGCCCGCCAATCAGAGGCATGATCTGGTTCTGAAACCCCAGCGCGCCGTGCAGCACCTCTTCCAAATTGGCGCGCACCGTTCGCTTGCCAACCTCATGTTCCAAAGCACTGAGCGGCACAAGGAAGCCGGGCAGTGTTCGTTCCAGCACTGCCAGGAACAGCGCGATGCGATCGTCGAAGTGAAGGTATAGGGTCCCATCGGCGCAACCCACCTCGCGCGCAATTTCACGCGTAGTGGCGCCAGAAAGGCCCTTGGCGCGAAACACACGCTCCGCCGCTTCTAAAATCTGCTCACGCTTTTGAACCGAGGACAAGCTGTTCACATCTTAAAACGTGAGGCATTCGCGGCGCGCCAACGGCGAACAAAAAGCGAATCGGTGAGAGACTAAAGACATGGAGATCCGAAACAAGCTGAGCATCCTTGCCGATGCTGCGAAGTACGATGCCTCCTGCGCCTCCAGCGGTTCGCGCCGCGCCCGTGCCGAAGGCGGAATTGGCAATACCGAAGGCATGGGCATTTGCCACAGCTACACGCCTGACGGCCGCTGCGTGAGTCTGCTGAAACTTTTGCTCACGAATTATTGCATCTACGATTGCACTTATTGTGTGAACCGTATTTCCAGCGACACGCCGCGCGCGCGGTTCACTCCCGATGAAGTTGCCTTCCTCACAATTGAGTTCTACAAGCGCAATTACATTGAAGGATTGTTCCTAAGTTCGGGCATCATTCAGAACGCCGATTACACCATGGAGCAGATGATTCGCGCTGCCCGCCTGCTTCGTGAGCAGCATCTGTTTAATGGCTATATCCATCTGAAAGCCGTGCCTGGCGCTTCCCCGGAGCTGATGCAGCAGGCTGGGGAGTTGGCAGACCGGCTAAGCGCGAATATCGAAATGCCCATCGATCGCGAGCTGCAACAATTCGCTCCCGCGAAATCGCACGTGCAAATTGAGACCTCGATGATCCAGATCCATCACGGCATTCAAGAGGCGAAGGATCTGACGAAGCGTTCGGGAGAAGCGCCGAAGTTCGCGCCCGCCGGCCAGAGCACGCAGATGATTGTAGGCGCGACAGCCGCTCCCGATGCTGAGCTTTTGATGAAAGCCGACGGCCTGTACAAAGAGCATAAGCTGCGCCGCGTTTACTACTCTGCCTTCAGCCCGATACCGCATGCAGACCCCGGCTTGCCGCTGAAGAAGCCGCCCATGATTCGCGAACATCGCCTGTATCAGGCAGATTGGCTCATGCGTTTTTACGGCTTCAAGGTTCACGAACTGACGGAGCCGGACGCGCCCAATCTGTCGCTGGAACAGGACCCCAAGCTCGCGTGGGCACTTCGGCATCGCGAATTTTTTCCGGTGGATGTGAACAAGGCATCCAAGCCGGCATTGCTGCGCATCCCCGGCATCGGTGTGCGCAACGTGAAACGAATCGTAGAAATTCGGCGTTATCGCGCTCTTACTTTGGAAGACTTGGCCAAGTTGAAAATCTCTGTCGCGAAGGTGAAGTTTTTCATCAGCGCATCAGGGCACAATCCGGCAGCATTGCAGATCGATTCGCCCAAGCTGCCGCAGCGTTTTGTACCGCAACCGCAACAGCTGGCGCTGTTTGAGGCGCGCACGGGAGAGTTGTGATTCAGGATTTTGCCGAATGGCGCGTGCGTGTCCGCGGGTTGCTGGCAGCTCACGTGACACCCGGCAGCATTGACCTGGCTGACGCTGAGGCGGGCCAGCCCAATCTGCTTCCCGGCATACCGATTCCCGAACCCGCCGGCCGTACCCGCACCGTGCCTCGCGAATTTTTGGCGCTGGCTGAAACCTGCGCGCAGTATCGCGACCCGCAGCGCTGGAACCTTCTGTACCGCGTGCTTTACCGCTTGTGCCATGGTGAGCCGCACCTGTTGCGCGTGGATGTTGATGACGATGTTCGACGCTTGCGATTGATGGAGAAAGCCATTCGCCGCGACATTCATAAAATGCACGCCTTTGTGCGATTCCGCGAAATTCAAACGGAGCGCGGAACCGAATACATTGCGTGGCACCGGCCTGACCACCTGATTGTGGAAGCGGCCACGCCCTTCTTCGCCAGGCGATTCGGCGCGATGCGCTGGGCCATTCTTACGCCGGACCGCAGTGCCTATTGGGATTTAGAAACGCTGCGTTTCGGGCCGGGCATGCCGCGCACCGCAGCGCCCGTGGCCGACGATCTGGAAGCGCTCTGGCGCACTTACTACGGCAGCATCTTCAACCCCTCGCGATTGAACATTCGCGCGATGACGCTGGAGATGCCCGCGCGCCATTGGGCCACGTTGCCGGAAACGGACATTCTCACCCAACTGATTCACAATGCCGGTAGCCGGGTTCTAACCATGATGGAAAAGCAATCGCCGAGTGCCCAACCATTCGTGCCGCCATCGCGCGATGTGCGCGAATTGGCTCATGCCGCCAAAGCGTGCCAGGGTTGCGCGCTGTACTTGCACGCGACGCAAACCGTGTTCGGAGAAGGCCCGGCAAAGGCGCGCGTGATGTTGGTTGGCGAACAACCCGGTGAAAAGGAAGACCTGCTGGGCAAGCCATTCACAGGCCCCGCGGGCCGGCTTCTGGATCGCGCCATGAACGAGGCGCAGCTTACACGCAGCGATTATTACGTCACCAACGCGGTCAAACATTTCAAGTTCACGCAACGTGGCAAGCGCCGAATTCATGCCAAGCCCACGGGCGTTGAAGTGAGTGCCTGCCGGCCCTGGCTGGAAGCTGAGATGGCTGCCGTGGAACCGGAACTGATTGTGTGTCTGGGCGCCACAGCCGCGCAATCGCTGATGGGCCGCGATTTTCGCATCGGCACGGAACGCGGCCGGCTGTTCTCTCATCGCTGGGCCAAAGGGCTGATGGCTACCATTCACCCTTCCGCCATTCTCCGCATGCCGGAAGAACGCCAGCAGGAAGAATACCGCCTGTTCGTGGAAGACCTGAAGCAGATTCCAAACTACCTGGCTGCCTCGTAGCGCTATTGTGGTTTTCATCCCCATGCGTTTTCTTCTCTGCCTCATCGTTGCCGCTTCCGCCTGCGCGCAGACCAGCGCCACGGTTTCCGAACTGAAAGCGCGGCGGCAAGCCATCATGGACAGGGTCGGCCCCGCCGGAATGCTGCTGTCGTTCGCGGCGGAAGGGCGCGTGTATGCGGCCGATGTCGATTACCCGTATCGCCAGGAGAACAATTTTCTTTACCTCACAGGGCTGCAGGAAGAAGGGGCCGTACTGGCGCTGCTTCCCGCAGGAACGCGCGACCGTGAACTGCTCTTCCTTCCCACGAAAGAGCGCCGCGCAGAGGTGTTCACAGGCAATGTAATCAAGCCCGCGGCAGCCACTGGCATCAGCGGCATTGAGCGCGTGCTGCCTCTTGCGGAGCTTCCCGCATTGCTCGCCACGCTGGCTCCGCAATCCGTCCCGGCACTGAGCTCACTCGGCGTCGCCGCCAAATTAGAGAAGCCGCGCACAGACGCATGGCAGGAGCAATACAAGCTTCTGTTCGACGCCGCTGCCACAGAACAGGCGCAGCTCTACTTGGTCTTGCCCGGCACTGTACACGCCGCCGAATATCGCCAGGAGCAGGCGCTGGCTTCGAACGTGGCGTCCATAGGCTCCGGCTTCACCGTGCGCGACGCGGTGCCGCTATTGCGCGATATGCGTTTGCTCAAATCGCCTTCGGAGCTTGCCGCAATTCAGCGCGCGATCGACATTAGCGGCGAAGGCTTCGCTAAGGCCTTCGCGCGTACCGGCCCAGGGGTGGCTGAAAGCGAAATTCAAGCCGAGTTCGACCGCATCTACGCTCACCATCACGCGCGCTGGGGTTACCCCACCATCGCCGCATCCGGCGCCAATGGAACCACCCTGCATTACAACTCCAACAGCGGTGAGATGCCCGCGCAAGGCACTATGGTGCTGGACGCCGGCGCGGAGTACGCGCAATACAGTGCGGACGTCACGCGCACTCTGCCCATCACCGGCAAATTTACGCCGGAGCAAGCAGCGCTCTACAGCATCGTGTATGAAGCGCAGCAAGCCGGCATCGCAGCCGCGCGCACTGGCGCGGAGCCGGGAACATCTGCCAAGTTTTCAACGGAGTCGTTACAGGGCATCTGCGTCGGCATCATCCGCCAAGGCCTGCTTCGCCTCGGCCTCATCACATCCGTCACCAACGATGAGTATAAAAACTGGTTCCCACACGGCGTAAGCCACCAGTTGGGCATGAATGTTCACGATCTGTCACGGCGCGATGTGAAGCTCGCTCCCGGCATGGTCGTCACCATGGAGCCCGGAATTTACATCCGCCCCGACGCGCTCGATTCGCTCCCAAACACGCCGGAAAATGAAAAGTTCAAAGAAGCCGTGCGCCCGGTGTTTGAGAAATACAAAGGCATCGGCATCCGAATCGAAGACGATATCCTGATCACCAGCGGCGCGGCGAAAGTGCTTTCCGCGGCCATACCTTCCAAGCGGGAAGATGTGGAAGCAGCGATGCGAAAGAGGTAGAAAAAAACTGGTGGCCAGGGACGGAATCGAACCGCCGACACGCGGATTTTCAGTCCGCTGCTCTACCAACTGAGCTACCTAGCCACTTGAGTCAAGTTTATCAGATCAGACAGCTTGCAGTTCGCCCAGACGCAGCTTGGTTTCCTTCTCCACATCCGCATGCAGGCTGTTCCCGTGCGCGTCCATGGTAACGATCGCCACAAAGTGATTCACGCGCAAATGCCAGATCGCTTCGGGAATCCCCAACTCCATCCACTCCACTCCCAGCACCTCTTTAATGGCTCGCGAATAGAACTGCGCGGCCCCTCCGATGCCGTTCAAATACACCGCGCCGTATTCCTGCAGCGCCTCCAGCGTCTTCTGCCCCATGCCGCCTTTGCCGATCACCGCGCGCACTCCATATTTACCGATCACGTGAGCCTCATACGGCTCTTCGCGAATGCTGGTGGTGGGCCCGGCGCCCTTCACCTGCCAGCGGTCTTGCGCATCTTTCATCATCACCGGCCCGCAATGATACAGAACCGCGCCTTGCAAATTCACTGGTGGTTCCTGCTTCATCAACCGCGCATGCACGGCGTCACGGCCCGTATACATTTCGCCATCGATCAGTACCACATCCCCCACCTTCAGAGCCCGAACGGCTTCTTCGGTCAGTGGCGGAGTGAGGATAATTTCGCGCCCGGTCAGTGGGAAGCCTTCGTCCCGCACCATCTTTTCCACCACGCGCTCCGGGTCGCGGTACAACCACTTTGTAATGGCCCCGGTGCTCGCATCGAGCGTCACGCCCAATCGCCGAAATGCCCAACAGCTATACGCAACCGAAACAAAGAAGCTGGCCGGCAACCGGTTTGCAGCCACAATCTTGCATCCGATCAGCGACACCTTGCCCCCGAACCCCATCGCGCCAACGCCAATGCGATTCGCCTCTTCCATCACCTGCCGCTCCAGTTGCGCCAAGCTCTCCACCGGGTTCACGTCGTCCAGTTCGCGAAACAGTTGCCCCTTGGCCAATTCGTATCCATGGGCCCGGTCACTTCCGATACAAACGCCCAACGACCCCGGCGAACATCCCTGCCCCTGCGCCTGCCAAACCGCATGCAGGATGCACTTCCGCACGCCTTCGATGTTGCGATCCGCGCGCCCCAACTGCTCCAGATTCGCGGGCAGCGAATATTGAATATTCTTGTTCTCACACCCGCCGCCCTTCAGCACCAGCTTCACTTCAATCTCATCCTGCTCCCATTGATCGAAGTGAATCACCGGCGTGCCGAAGCCCAGATTGTCCCCGGTATTCGCGCCGGAAAGGCTGTCCACGGAGTTCGGGCGCAGCTTGCCGCGCTTAGTGGCTTCGGCAACCGCCGCCTCAATTGCACGCCGCAGCGCAATCTGGCTCACGCCCACCGGCGTATGCACGATAAACGTGGGCATGCCAGTATCCTGGCAGATAGCGCCCTCGTCCTCTTCGGCCATGTCGATGTTCTGCGCGATAATGTTCAGCGCCTGCGAAGCTTGCGTATGCGGTGTCTCTTCGCGCAGAGCCATCCCCATAGCGGCGCGCACATCGGGCGGCAGGTTGGTCGACGTCTGGGTGATCAGTTCAACAAGGCTTTCGGCAAGGAATTGCATGTGGGCTGGCTTCATTTTATCCGCAGCGTTACCGTGCATGGCGCGCCTGGCCGCAGAAGCGCCGTGCGGCTTTCGAAATCGGCGAACTGCCCGCTCTGGCCCACCGTCGCGCTCAAAGAAACATCCTGCGCGTGAATAGAAACGGCTGCACCGGCGGGCAGCGGCGCAAATTCCGCGCGCAACAAATCAGGATGCGGCGCGATCCGAAACAGCGCCGCGCGATTCGCTTCCGTCACAGGTTGGCCAGGCACCATGTTCCGCTCCACCACCATTCCCGCCACGGGCGCGTGCACCTCCGCCGCAGCCGCAGCAGTCAGGGCAGCCACCGCTTCCCGATTCTGCCGAACCGTTTCGCGCTGCTGGTCTTCCAGCTTCGCCAGTGCGTTATCCGCGAGGCGGGAGGCCTCTTCTTCGGTGGCCAGTTCACTCGCCGCGATATCCCGATCCGCCAGCGCCTTCTCATAAACCAGGCGAGGAGTGGCGCCTTCGCGATTCAAAAGTTCCTGCCGCGCGAACACGGCCTGCGCGCGCGCAAACGTCAAGCGCCGTAGCGCAACCGATGTCTGCAAACTCTCTGCATACTTCTTAGCCGCGTTGGTCGCAGCGACGGATGTCGTAGGGTTCAAGGACGCTGTCTGCGGCTTGCCCACAACCGCAAGCACCTGCCCATCGGTCACCACCGAGCCAACATCCACCAACACCGATTCCACGGAACCACTCAGCGCCGTCCCCGCCGCCACCGTTTCGCGCGGCACAATGCGGCAGGAGAAACTTTGCTCCTGCGGCAAAGCGGCTTCGTGAGGCTTGGGCTCTGCGACAGCCGTTGGCGCGTCACCTGAACGGCATGCCGCCAAACTAACCAGCATTGCCGCGGCCGCACTCCAGCGGGCTCGCGGCATCACAACAAACGCGCCGCAGCCTTCGCAAAATAGGTCAGCACAAAATCCGCGCCGGCCCTTCGGATACTAGTCAGGCTCTCCATCATGGCGCGGTCGTAATCGATCCAGCCGCGTTCCGCCGCCGCCACAATCATGCTGAACTCACCACTCACCTGGTAAGCCGCAAGCGGCACATCGAAGCGAACGCGCGCTTCGCGAATCAGATCCAGATACGCCATGGCGGGCTTCACCATGATCATGTCGGCACCCTCTTCTAGATCGAGCTCGATCTCGCGCATGGCCTCGCGCGCATTGGCCGGGTCCATCTGGTAACTTCGGCGGTCGCCGAATTGCGGCGCGGAATCGGCGGCCTCTCGAAAGGGGCCATAGAACACAGACGCAAACTTCGCCGCATAACTTAAAATCGGCGTACCGGAAAAGCCGGCTTCGTCCAAAGCCGCTCGAATCGCACCCACGCGCCCGTCCATCATGTCTGAGGGCGCAACAATGTCGGCGCCCGCGCGGGCGTGGCTCACGGCTGCTTTCGCAAGCCAATCTAGCGTGGCATCGTTATCTACATCGTCGCCCTTCACCAGGCCGCAGTGCCCGTGGCTTGTGTACTCGCAATTGCAAACATCGGTGACCAAGAGCAGGCCCGGCACTTCACGCTTCACGGCCGCCAGCGCCCGCTGCACAATGCCATCTTCGGCATAAGCGCCGCTTGCGAAATTGTCTTTCGCCTCCGGCAGCCCGAACAAAATCACACCACCCAAACCCAGAGCGCGAACCTCTTCGCATTCGCGAACAAGCTGGTCTACCGACATCTGAAAGTTGCCCGGCATGGAACCGATCTCGCGCTTCACGCCTTCGCCCGGACAGACGAACAACGGCAGCACCATCTGCGAAGGCTCCAGCCTGGTCTCTCGCACCAGCGCGCGCATCCCGGCCGACGAACGCAACCGCCGTGGACGATGTATCGGAAAGGGCATCAGCTAGCAGTCTAGCGCGCGCTTGACTTGCGCTTTCCGTTCACTAAAATAGGAACGATTAGTCTGTTATGTGTGACCATCTCCGCACCGAAATCATCGCCAGGCGCGACGGCGTCGATTACATAGAATGCAAAGAATGCCGCGAAATCTTCGAAGCTGAAGACCTGGAACCGGTTCCCGCCGACGACGAAGAGTAAAGATCGACGCGCCGCAAGACGGCCGGAAGCGTTGCTACTCTAAACCCTATGTACGACGTAGCGGCCTTCCGCAACAATCTGGACACTATAGCCGCGCGCCTGGCCACTCGCGGAAATTACCATCTCCCCATTGAGGAATTTCGCGAACTCGACAGCCGTCGCAGGGCCGCCATTCAGGAAGCGGAAGAATTGAAGGCACGGCGCAACTCCGAATCGCAAGCCATCGCGCGGCAGCGTAAGGAAGGCATCGATACAGCAAGTGCCCAACAAAGCGTGCGTGCCATGGGCGACCGCGTCGCGGAGCTCGATCGGGAAGCGTCGGCGCTGGAAGAGCAGTTCCGCGCCCTCCTGGCGAACATTCCCAACCTGCCGCAGGAATCCGTTCCGTTTGGCGCGTCCGCCGAAGACAACGTGGAAATTCGCCGCCACGGCTCCCCGCCCAACTTCGCGTTTCCTCCTCAGCCTCATTGGGACCTGGGCCCCCAGCTCGGCATTCTGGATTTCGAACGCGCCGCCAAAGTCACCGGCGCGCGCTTTGCTTTTTATGTGGGCTGGGGCGCCAAGCTGGAACGCGCGCTCACCAGCTTCATGCTGGATGTTCACACGCGCCACCATGGCTATACCGAAATGCTGGCGCCGTTCGTGGTCAATTCCGCCAGCTTGTATGGCACCGGCAATCTTCCCAAATTCGGCGAAGACTTATTCAGGCTGGAGAATTCCGATTACTATCTGATCCCCACCGCCGAGGTGCCCGTCACGAACTATTTTCGCGATGAGACGCTCGATGCCGCGCAGCTTCCCATTTCGTTCTGCGCCGCCACTTCCTGCTTCCGTAGTGAGGCCGGGTCTTACGGGCGCGATGTTCGCGGCATCATCCGGCAGCACCAGTTTCAAAAAGTGGAGTTGGTCAAATTCACCACGCCAGAGCAAAGTCACGCGCAGCACGAACAGCTCACGCGCGATGCGGAAGACATACTGGAGCGCCTTGGCCTGCCGTACCGAACCGTGGTGCTCTGCACCGGCGACATGGGCTTCACTTCTTCGAAAACCTATGACATTGAAGTCTGGCTACCCGGCCAGAATGCCTATAAGGAAATTTCGTCCTGTTCGAACTTCGAAGCTTTTCAAGCCCGGCGCGCGAATATTCGGGTGAAGGCTCCCGCTGCGAAAAAGTCGGAGTACCTGCACACCATCAACGGCAGCGGTTTGGCTGTCGGCCGCACCTGGGTGGCGATCGTCGAAAACTACCAGCAGGCCGATGGCAGCATCCTGGTTCCCGAAGCGCTGCAGCCGTATTTAAATACCGACAGGCTCTCGCGCTCTTAGTTCGCCGCTTTCGAGTAGCGCTTAAAGAACGAATCGCTCTTCCATCGCGGCTGTTCCGGTGCGTCGGCAATCCGCAACAGAAGTTTGCTCACAAACGTATCGAACTCTCCAGCGGCCTTCTTGTCCACAGGCTGCGCCAGATCGTCCGACGGCGCGTGATACCGCTCCGCCAGCCACCGCTTCGCCACCCCCTCTTCTGGCGACCCTTTCCGGTACCCCACCTTCATCGACAGCGAAGGCACTCCCGCGCGAATGAAGCTGTACTGATCGCTGCGGATGAACACATTGCGCAGCGGCTCGGGGTCCGCTTGAATCGCCACGCCGGCCTCCTTCGCCACCTCGAGTACATCGTCGCCCAGCGTGCTTTCCGCCAGCCCGTACACGGTCAGCAGCTTCAACGGAAACAGCGGCAGAAACATATCGCTATTCAAATCCGCCACAATTGCGGACGCGGCAACCGTCGGATGGTTCGCAAAGTAGCGCGACCCTAGCAGTCCCTTTTCCTCACCCGTCACCGCCACAAACAGAATCGACCGCTTGGGCTGCGCGTGCGTCTCGCGCAGCGTTTCCGCAATATCCAGCAACGCGGCCACGCCCGACGCATTGTCCATCGCGCCGTTATAGATCGCGTCGCCGTCGATCGGCGCGCCCACGCCGATGTGATCCAGATGCGCCGACATCACCACGTACTGCTTCTTCAAGACCGGGTCGCTGCCCGGATAAACCGCTGCAACATTCTGCGATTCCACAACGCCCCGGGTCACCGCCATCTTCGCTTTCAATATGGACGGCATGGCGAAGTGCGGAAGCGGCTTGCCGGAATTAGCCGCCTCCAGAATCTCCGCGAAGTTGTGCCCGGAACCTTCGAACAGCTTGCCGGCGAATGCCGGGTTCATGGTCAGCGCCACCTTCATCCCGCCGCCTTCATCGAGCGAAGAGTCCGCCAGGCTCATCGCCGGAGCCAATCGTGCCAGGCTCGAACGCGACCATGGAATATCCATCTGCTTCGGGTTCGGAATCGTAATGGTTCCCACCGCACCCAGGCGCTTCAAATTTGCCGCCCGCTCGCCTGCCGATTGGTAATGCGAACTCAGCGCGCCCGGAATCGCAGGCGGCGCACCGGTCACATGGACCACCACTTTCCCGCGCACATCGAGGCCCGCAAAATCGTCGAAGCCTTGCTCCGGCACAGTCAGGCCATAGCCCACGAACACCATGCCCGCTTGCACTTGCGGCTCGGGATCTATCCGCAGCCCGATCGCCACATCCTCACCCAGTTTCAGAGGCACTGCAGCTCCACCGCGCGTAAGCGAAATGCTGGACGCGCGCTCATCGATCACGCGCGTCGAAAACTTCACCGGCTGAATATAGCCATCCACTCCGGCGGGTTTCAGCCCCGCGCGCTCGAACTGAGCGGCCACATATTCAGCCGCTTTCTTGTGCCCCGGGCTGCCAGTGTTCCGGCCTTCCAACTTGTCGTCGGCCAGGAACTCCACATGGCGCCACCATCGCGCGCCGTCCTGACCCAGCAGCGAAACGGAGAAAGCGAAACAGAAGAAGAAGCGAACCGAAGCGGTAACCATAATTTGAGTTACCACGTTTCTCGGCTCCATGCAGCTTCGGCATCTCCGCCACCCTATGAAAGCCCGATAATGGAAGTGTTCCCCGATGGACTTCGTTCAGCAACTGAAAGCTCAAGTGGACATTGTCCGCGTGGTGCAGGATTATGTCCGGCTGACCAAACGCGGGCAGCGCTACGTGGGCCTTTGCCCCTTCCATAACGAAAAAAATCCATCGTTCACTGTCACGCCCTCCATGCAGTTCTTTTACTGCCATGGCTGCCACGAAGGCGGCGACGTGCTCAGCTTCATCATGAAGATTGAGCACCTGAGCTTCTTCGAAGCCCGCAATGCGCTGGCCGAACGCAACGGCATCCCGCTTCCCAAGCGAACCGAGTATGCCGATGACGATACTAAACTCCGGGCCGCCGTTTACCGGATGCATGAGTTGGCGCAAAAAGAATTCACCGCGCAACTGGCTTCTTCGCAGGGCTCCGGCGCGCGCGAGTATCTGAAGAAGCGTGGCGTGAGCGAAGCCGCCATCTCTGAATTCGGCATCGGCTATGCGGGCAAATCGCTGCTGCGGCTTCTGGAATCGAACAGCTTCACGCCCACCGAACTTGCCTCCAGCGGTCTGGTGGTGCGCCGCGATGAGGGTGGCTTTTACGATCTGTTCCGCAATCGCCTGATGTTTCCCATTCATGGCGAAACCGGCAAGGTGATCGGCTTCGGCGGCCGCGCTTTAGACCTCGATGAGAAGGCCAAATATATCAACTCGCCAGAGACGCCCATCTACCGGAAGAAGACGGTGCTGTACAACTTGCATCGCGCTCGCGACGCCGCTCGCAAATCGGGCCGCTTGATTCTGGTGGAAGGGTACATGGACGTGATCGGCGTCTATAGCTCTGGACTCGCCGAAGTAATCGCCACGTGCGGTACGGCGCTCACCCGCGAACAGGTGCAGGCCATGAAGCGCCACGCGCCGCTGGTGACAGTCAACTTCGATCCCGATGCGGCCGGCTCCAATGCAGCCGAAAAATCGATTCAATTGTTGCTTGCCGAATCGGTCCGCATCGGCATCGTGCAACTGGATGGCGGGCTCGATCCCGATGAATACTGCCGCCAGCGCGGGCCCGAAGCGTATGCGCGCTGCGTGGAAAAAGCGAAGAGCTATTTCTATTGGCTGGCAGACCGGGCGCGCGCCAAGTTCGATATGCGCAGCGTGGAAGGGCGCGTTGACGCCTTCCAATTTCTGCTTCCTGCCGTCCAGGGTCTGACCGACAAGCTGGAGCGAGTGGCCGTGGCGAACGACCTAGCTTCGTACCTGAATGTTCCCAGCGGCATGGTGCTGGAAAATTTCCGGAAGATGGCCGGCGATAAGCGCGACACGGCCGTCGCCGAACAGCCCAGGCTCCCCGAAGGTGACCGCATTCTGCTCTCTGTGTTGCTGACTGAGCCGGACGCCACCGATGCGCTGCTTCCCGAGCTGAAGCAAATTGCCACGCTGCAACTGTCGCCGGCGTGCCGCATCTATTCGGCGCTGTTTACCTTGGTGGAATCCGGTGCGCCGCTCTCCGTCGCTGGCTTGCATGAGCGTTTGGAAGAAGCAGACCGTAAGTTGCTCGCTGCATCGCTCTTTTCCCAAAACGCCAACGAACAGAGCGCCACATTGTCCGCCGCGCAGGCGTGCCTGGAGGGCTGGAAGCGCCGCGATGCCGCACAGCGCGTGTCCGATGTGAAGGCGCGCATCCGCGATGCCGAGCGCGAAGGCGATTGGGATACTGCCCTCGCCCTGATGAAATCTCTGTAACGTTCCGGTTTCTTTCAACACTCCTCTTGCGAGTGTCCCGATTTGCGTCGGGATCTCGCTTTAACAACAAGAGAGGGTTCACTGCGATGAACGACCAGTTGGAACTAGTGGACGATTCCGGACATTTAGCCGAGGACGATGCCTCGGTGCTTTTCGACGAAAGCGGCGACTACATTGCGCCCGATCATCAACTGCTTGCCGGCGTCACGGACAACGATCCCGTTCGGCTCTATTTGCGTGAAATGGGGCTGGTTCCTTTGTTGACACGCGAAGGCGAAATCGCTTTGGCGCGCCGTATCGAGGCGCACCGGAACGCTTGCCGTAAAACTCTCTTCCGTTCACCCATCGCCGCGCGCGAAATCCTGAGCCTGGCGGAATCCGTAAGAGCCGGCGCGATCTCGATTCAGGATGTGCTTCAGGTTCCTGACCCGCCGGTGGAGGAGACCGCTCCGCAAGCGCAGCGCGTGCAATTTGAGGCCGTTAGCGATGAGCTGAATCGGACCTATGGCAAGGTCATTCGTACGCGTAAGAAGTTGCTGCTCATGTCGCGTGCGACGAAGCCGAAACAGCATCTGCATCTGCGTTGGAAGCTCGGCCGAATGCTCATTTCGATGTCGCGTAAGCTACGCAGCCTTGACCTTCAGTATCCGGTGACGCGTAACATGACGGCCCGCGTGAAATCTGCCGCGGAAGAGTTCAAGCCGCTGGAACGTAAGTTGGCCCGCAACGCGCGGCGGCTGGAGCAACCGGGCGAGCCCACGCGCGAATTGCATCGCGAACAGCGCCAGCTTCGGCTGGAAATGCAGGCTCTCGAAGAGCGTTTCGCCACGCCCGCCGCGGACCTGCATCGCGCGGTGGCCGTGATTTGCAAAGCAGAAAGAAACGCCAACGCGGCGAAGCAGGAATTGATCGAAGCGAATTTGCGCCTGGTGGTGAGCATCGCAAAGCGTTATACCAATCGTGGACTTCACTTTCTTGACCTGATCCAGGAAGGCAACATCGGCCTGATGCGCGCTGTAGACAAGTTTGAATATCGCCGCGGTTTTAAATTTTCCACTTACGCCACATGGTGGGTGCGCCAGGCCGTCACTCGCGCCATCGCAGATCAGGCCCGCACCATTCGCATTCCAGTGCACATGGTGGAGACCATCAATAAGCTGCTGCGTACCTCGCGTGCCTTGGTGCAGGAATTGGGGCGCGACCCCACCGATGCCGAGCTAGGCTCCAAGCTGGAGCTTTCCATCAATCAGGTGCGGAAGGCGATGCGGATCGCGCAAGAGCCCATCTCCATCGAAACTCCCGTGGGCGAAGAAGACGATTCTCACCTGGGAGACTTTCTGGTGGACCGGAATGCTCAGTCACCGGCGGAGCGATTGATCGGCATCAACCTTTGCGAACAGGCCGTGGAAATTTTGAAGACGTTGAGCCCGCGCGAAGAGCAGATTCTCAGGCTGCGTTTCGGCCTGGAAGACGGCAATGAACACACGCTTGAACAGGTGGCTCACAATTTCCAGGTCACTCGCGAACGCATCCGTCAGATCGAAGCCAAAGCGCTGGGCAAACTGCGGCACCCCAGCCGTAGCCATCGCCTGCGAAGCTTTCGGCAGCGTGCGGCCGTAGCCAACTAAGCCGCTTTATTTCAGGAGTGCTTTTACTTCGGCGGGCGGCTCAAAACGCTTCGGCGGGAATTCGGGATTGATGATTACGCTTTCGATACTGATATCGATGCGCTGTCCGGCCAGGCTCTGCTGAAGAGTGTGCGGCATCAGCATCTCCCCTTCTTTGCGGTAATCGGCAAGGGTCAAGGCAACCGGCACCTCACCCATGGGCAACACCACAATCGCGGTCTCGCGCACCAACAGGCCTGAGGCTCTGTCGTAATACTCCGTGTCGGGCTTGCCGGTCAGCGGAGTGAGCACCACTTTATAGCACGGCTTGCCGTCCACATTTTCAACGCCCACTGTTTCCAAACTCTTGTAAAGCTTCTTCCAATCCAGAAACTTTGCCTGGCTGTTCGCCGCGCGCAAGGTCATTGCCTTCTCATCGCCCTGCTTCAGACGCGCGCCTTCCAGCGCTGAGTTAGACCATGCGATGTTTCCATCGGTACCCTCTTCCATGCGGCCGATGCCGGGAAATTCCACAATAGTCACCTGCTTCGCCGGCGCCGATTCGTAGATGGTCATGGTGCCCTTTAAATTCTGGCCACTCATGGTCATGGTTCCCTTCGCAATGCTTCCGCGAATCTTTTCATACGCAACGCGCCCGCCGGTCACTTCCACAAACTTGGCTAATACATCCTCTCCCTTGGGGAGATCTTCCGGGGCAAAGAAAAGTAGCGCGAAAAGAAAGATAGGCATTACATGGGCCTCTCTATCCACTCTAGCGCGCTCTCCAGCGCATCGTCCCTTCCAGCCAGCAGGCTGGCGCGCCGGGGCGTCACTTCCACATCGGGCTTCACCCCTTTGCCTTCCAACACGGCGCCGCTTTGCGAAACATAATTCGCGATGGCGTATTGAAACGCATCGCCATTCGGCAGCCGCTCAATCACCGAAGGCAGCGCCGCGCCCGCCGTGGGTGAACCGAAGATGCGTGCCCGTTTCAGATCCTGCAAGCCCCCCGCGAAAATCTCTGAGGTGGAAGCGGAGAGCCCATCCACAAGCACTGCAAGCTTACCGGTGAAGGCCGGCACGCGAGGGTTGATGGCGAACTTCAGAGCGTTATCGCGCATCTGCATGGTGCCCAGCAACTCACCTTGCTTCTGGATAAAGAAGCCGGCCATGCCCATGGCCATCGCACCGATTCCGCCAGGGTTGCCGCGCAAATCGATCACGAAGCCGGAACACTTTTCGCATTCGCTCACGCTAGCCGCAAGCGCCGGGATGAGCCGGCCTGGATCGAAAAACATATTGAATGCAAAATAGCCCGCGTGCCCAATTTGCCGGGTTTCCGACCAGACATATTGTGTCGGCAAATTTCCGAAGCTGGTGGGCTCGCCGCGCGAAGCGAACTCCGCGGCGCCTGGTTTTGCGCTCTGGCCGCGCCCGTTCGAGAGTGTCACCTCATGCGCTCCAGCCCAAGCCGCAACGGCTCGCGACACCATCAACTCGCGCATGGTGGAATGCTCGTAGAGCTTGTCTACCTTGCCGATTGTTTCCTGAACGCCTTCCACTTCCCAGCCCTTATGTTTGCCGCGCACCAGTATGGCCCGTCCCTCAATAATGCGGACATCCATCCCTTCAGCCCCACCATGCAGTTGTGAGTAGACATCGCCCGGCAGTACGCCGAAATGCGTTAGATGAAGCCTGCCGATCATGTCGTTCAACACGCGCCGCGCGGCTTCCATGCTGGCGGCCTGCTCCATCTTCGGCTGCAGTTCGTCATGGACAGCTTTCCACTCCGCACCATCCAGGCTCTTGTCCCAATGCTTGTCGCGGATGGTGGTCCAGACGTATTCGAACGAATCGAGATTGCTCTGCTTTCGTTCCGGGGTGAGGGTTGCGCCGTAAAGCGTGACGGCCAGCGGCAGCAGTGCAAGTATGCGCAACCCCGATTTTACCGTTAGTCCAGGTGAGGCGCCGTGTGGATCAAGGTACGCTGCATCGGCTGGCTTTCGCTATAGCCGGCGGGCACCTGGAACAGTGACGGCTCCGGATTGGCGCGATTGATATTGCTCACGGTGTACACGGTTTCGCCCATGCGTGGATCTGTGCGCTTGCTCATGATCACCATTTGCAGGTCCGGTGAAAACCACTTTTCACTCACAATCTCAATCGGCCGTTCGTTGAACATGGCGCCGGCGGGGATAGTGACAGTGGTGCGCGTACCTTCGACAGAGAGGCCTTCCATCACCTGCTTGCCCAGGCTCTCGGTCTTCGAATCTTCGCTCCCGTCTTTGAGCCTGTGCTTCGTTACGATGATCGGCGCGCCAACTGAATGCGGGCTGCCGGCCGCCTTCCCCAGGGCCAACTCCAGCGAATGCTGCGTTTCCGCCATTGTCTTGGCATCGCGCAAACTTGTGGGCGAACTCTTCATCACGGTGCGGTTGCTCTCGTCCAGCACAAAGTGGGCCGCCGCTACCGGATCGTTAATGACGACCGTTTTCTCGACGCCGTCCTCCGGCGCCAGGCCCTTCAACGAACGTTCCACGCGCGTCCTGCCCTGCTGATCGCGATAGACGCGTGAGGTTGTTGCTTGCACAATCCTGTTGCCGTCGGAAAGCGTTTGGGTCATCACCGATTTCTCCTCCGCCTGATAAGGCGCACCCGTGATCACCTTGCCCTGCATGCCTGCATTGCTGTTTGAGATCTGATAGGTGAACTGCATCCCGTTGAATTCCGAAATTTCTTTGTGGATCTGAGCGATCTGAATATCTTGCGGGAAGGCCAGAGTTGCCAGCGCCAGAGTTCCTGAAGCTGCCGTCATACGAATCGTTTTTGCCGTCATTTTGTTGCTCCTGTACGAATGAATCGAACTGCCCGGGCGAGTCCATCGCCACCTACCAACACGTCCGCATCGATCCGAAAATTCGGTTCGGTGCCAGAGACGGGAAATCCCCACGACAATAGTTGTGCGGCGGGCACACTGACGCGCACCAGCTCCGCGCGATCGGTTGGCTCAAGCGTCGCCGAATAGGGAATGCGAATGAATGGGTCCTGTTCCCGTTCCTTCGCCGCACTCGCTGTAGCCACTCGCAGCGGCTTTCGCTTGCGCATAGCGGACACATGCTGCACGGCCGTAGGCAACTGAATATCGGGCTTGCTCGCGGCGATTTTGAGAGCCGGCGGCGAAATTGGCGGAGGCGCCGGGATGGCCAGTTTTTCCGTGCGGGGACGAAGCACCACGGCAACCGTCAAAGCCGCGGCTAGCGCTATAAGCCCCGCTGGAACAGCCCAACGCAAGGACCGCGGCTGCATCGCCTTCAACAGCTTTTGTTCCAGGAACGGCGATGGGCCGCGTGTCTCACCAGCGGCCATTGCCCTCAGGGCCGCAACCAAAATTTGTTCGTTGTCGCTCATACCGCGCACCTCGCCTGCAGTTTTGCGATCAGGATTCCACGCCCGCGATGCAAACGCGAACGCACCGTACCTACCGCGCAACCAATCGCTGTCGCGGCGGATTCATAGCTTAGCTCCTGAAGGTCGCAGAGCACGATCGCCTCGCGGTACTTTTCAGGAAGGCGCAGTACCGCCTGTTGAAGCGCCTCAATTTCCGTAGTTCGCGTGAGGTCTTCCAGAGGATCGCCATCAGCCAGAAACTGCTCTGAATCGTCGTCTGCGTCCACTTGCTGAAAGCGCCGGTCATGCGCAAGATGCCGGCGAACCATGTGCCGCGCTATGCCGTAAAGATAGCCGCCTATGTTTCCGCGCTGCCGGTCAAAGCCGTTGGGCTGGCGAATCAATGCGAGAAACACATCTTGAGTTACTTCTTCTGCAACAGCCTCGCTGCCGCTCATATGAAGCGCGAAACGATAAAGCGCTGTTGCGTGCTGGCGGTAAAGCTCCGTGAACTCGCCCGCGTCTCTCATGCTTTCTACATTGCATTGCCGTCGCGCGGCCTTGAAGTTCCAGATTATTTGCGGATTGTCCCGCTAAGCTACTTTGCGTAACTTCGAAACACGGCCAATTTCCACCCATTCCACCACGAAGATATTTCCCGCATGATCGAAGCATGCCCCGTGCGGACACACGAAGCGCCCAGGCGTGAAGGTTTCGCGACCGAGTTTTCTGTTGGTCATGTATTTTCCGGTGGAATCGTCGCCCAGCAGTGCCACTGTACGATTGTCCTTATCGAGCACGGTCACTCGCGCGAACAGATCTGGAATCACCATGTCGCCGTTTTTATAAATTCCAAAGTGACACGGGGCATTCATGTTGTCGACGAAATCCAGATGTTGACCATCCAGCGTAAAGCGCTGCAGCCGCTTGTTCGAACGGTCGGCTACAGTCAGGTTCGGTGTGGCTCCGCGCGTATCCACAACCAGGCCGTGCGGACAATTCAGCTTGCCCGGCTCCTTGCCAACGCCGCCAAACGTGCGGATGAACTTCGCGTTCGCATCGTATTGGTTGATGAAGCTGGAACCGTAGCCATCGCCAACATAGACGTCGCCGTTGGGCGCGATGGCGACGTTGGTGGGGCTGTACTTCACTTTTTTGCCATCCGCGCCTGGCTTATACGCTTCCAGATCGTCAGGGTAGCCAAGCTTCCAAACATGTTCGCCGTCGAGCGTCGTCTTCACCACTAGCGCATTCTTGGTGTCGCATAAATAGAGATACTCCGTTGAGCCCTCCTTGCGGATGTGGAGCCCATGAGCGCCGCCGGCGAACTCCTTGCCCCAGGATTTGACGAACTTTCCATTGGCGTCGAAGACCACCATCGTGTCGTGGCTTTCACTGGCCGCGTTCACGGTGTGATGGACGTACATGCGCCCTTGGGAATCTTCGCAAACCCCATGCGTGTTGCCGTATTTCAAGCCGGCGGGAAGTTCGCCCCAATCGTGCGTCACTTCATAGCGATGTTCGCCGGAGCCGATGACGGGCTTGGCACTTCCTGATTTGTTCGTAGCAGCCATAAGAAAAGGGGAAGATCCGGCCAGAGTGGAACCCAGAACACCCAAGGTGGAACGCCGGGTAATGTTTGACATGGCGGTTATTTTATCCCACACGGCGACGCGGCGCGCGCGCATATTCCGTTAAGGCTTAATTTCTTTCGGCTTCAACTCCGGTTCGCGGGTGGGTGGAGTTCGATTGCCGATCTCTGTATTGTTCGCGCGGCGCCTTTGAACGGAGTCGTCCGTTTGGAGCTCTTTGGCTTCGGGCGGTGTCTCACCGGCGCGCGCGGGGCGAACCACAATGTGGTAACCGTGCGGTTGTTCCACGCGCTTATCGTCACTCGCCGCCATCGGCATTACCGCACAGGCAAGCGTGTTCAAGGCGGCAAAGCAGAAGGTTCTCATCTGTTTCCGATTATGCCTCAATCCACGCGCTGCAGGCGCGGAAGGGAAACGCTAAACTGGACTGTTTAGCCGTTCGCACAAGTTACTCAGGGGAGCCGTTGACCGCAAGACCTTCATTGCCAGATTCTGAAAGTGCGCACAAGAGTTTAGAGGAACAGCTCGCCGGCCTGGTGAAGTCACAGCGAGAAATGTCGCATCAAGTGGTGGCTCTTCGCGATTACTTGATTGAGCGCGCGGAATCGGAATCGTTCCACCACTCAGACCTGCACCGTCGTGTGCTTACGCTGGAACAGGAAGGCAAGCATACCCAGTCTGTTCTGAATTTGATTTTAGAAAGCCGGATTTGGAAAACTCTGCAAAGTGGCGGCGCCGTCCTTCTGAACTTGATGCGGTTGACGCCGGCCGGCAGAAAGCTGCGGAAGTCCTCGTCAGTGCAGGCGTTCGCGAACGATCGCCGGCACGACATCCAACTGCGCTGCGACACGCTGCCGATGGAGCCGCAGGATCCGCTGTGCGGAAACATTGAAATCCGTGGGTGGGCACTGGCGGAAGGCGGTATCAACGGCGTGGATATTTCGGTGGATAACGGCCCGCCCATCGGCGCGGCTTACGGTTCGCCGCGGCATGATTTGGCCTCGCTATTTCCGCATGTGCCGCATTCGCTGAACGCCGGCTTTGTGCTTACGTTCGACACCAGGCAATTGGAGGATGGCATCCATCGCCTGACTATTTCCGCGCGCGCCAAGAGCGGCAAGACGCGGGAGATTGAAATTCCGCTGCTGGTCAGCCAGAGCGTGGGGCACGCGAGCGAATATTCGCGTTGGCTGGAAGCCTTCGAACATCCCGAGCCTCATTTGGTGCGGTTGAAAATTTCGAGCTTCACTTACGCGCCGCTGATGAGCGTGCTGGTGCCGGTGTTTCGGACCAACCTGGCGATCTTGCGGGAAACGATTGAATCCGTGTTGAACCAGAGCTATACCGATTGGGAGTTGTGCCTGGTGGACGATGGGTCTGAAGACCCGCAGGTGACCGAGTTGCTGACGCAATTCGAGCGTTTGGACCCGCGTATCAAATTAGCGGTACAGGAAGGGCAGACAGGAATTTCCGCTGCTTCGAATCGCGCTCTGCAAATGGCCGGCGGCGATTATGTTGCGCTGTTGGATCACGACGACGTACTCGCCCCGAACGCTTTGTTTCATGTGGTAGATGCTCTGCAATCCGCCGAGCGGCCTGACGTGCTTTATTCTGATGAAGATCACATGGACGAATCGGGCAGGCGATTCGCGCCGTTTTTCAAGCCGGATTGGTCACCGGATTTGATTCTGTCCGAGAATTACGTTTGCCACTTGATGACGTTTCGGCGGGAGCTGGCTTTGCAGGTGGGTGGGTTCCGGTCGGCGTTCGATCTGAGCCAGGACCATGACATTCTGCTTCGTTTGAGCCGCGCTGCAAACCGCATCGTACATATACCACGCGTCCTGTACCACTGGCGGACTAGCTTGGGCTCCATGTCGCGGGCGTCGCACTCGGAAGAGAGGGCGTTCCGGTCTTCCCGATCGGTGGTGGAGTCGTATCTGGCGGAAAACCATTTGGAAGCTGTGGTGGAAAGCGGGCTGTATTCCGGCCGCTGGCGCGTTCGGTATCCCATTCCGGCCGATGCGAAAGTGAGCATTCTGATTCCGACAGCGGGAAAGACAGAGGTGCTGGATCGAAACTTGAAAGCGCTTTGGAAGACGGCCGGCTCGACGCCTTATGAGGTGGTCATCATCGACAACAGCAAGGGCGATGACGATCGCACGGTGATGAATTACGTCCAGAAGCTGCACGATAAAGGCAGGCCGGTTCGTCACTTCGATCAGCGTAATGAGCCTTTCAACTATTCGCGATTGAATAATAAGGCGGCTTCCACCTGCACGTCCACGTACTTTTTGTTTCTCAATGACGACACGGAGGGTATTTCAGAAGGCTGGATGGACGCCATGCTGGAACTCGCGGCGCGGCCGGAAGTGGGGGCGGTGGGAGCTAAGCTGCTGTATCCCGATGGCCGGATTCAACACGCCGGCGTGACGATGGGGCTGGCGGAAATTTGTGGGCACTCTTTTAAAGGCGGCCGGAGCGATGAACGCCACTATTACGACTTTCCCGATTTGATTCGCAACGTGAGTGCGGTGACGGCTGCTTGCGTGATGATGAGGGCGCAGGTGTTCGATGAGATCCAAGGGTTCGAGGAAACGATGTTTCCCATTGCTTATAACGACATCGACCTTTGTTTGAGGATCGGGAAGGCGGGCTACCGGGTGCTGTATACGCCGCACGCGCAGCTTTTCCATTACGAGGCGTATTCGAAATCGGAGAAAGAGCTGCATCCGCATCCGGCTGAGACATTGGCGTTGAAGACTCGGTGGAAAGGGGTCATTGCGCGAGATCCGTTTTACAATCCGAATTTGACGCGGCATCGTGAGAACTGGTCTTTGCGGTGGGATTGAGGAATTAAAGAGGGGGGAAAAGCAAAAAGCCCAACTTTTAAGGTTGGGCGTTGCTGGATTTAACCGGGCGGCTTCCTAGTCTCCCACACACTCGCGCGTGCAGTACAATCGGGGCTGAGAGGCTTAACTTCCGTGTTCGGGATGGGAACGGGTGGGGCCCTCTCGCTAAGGCCACCCAGAAGTCGATGATCCGGTAACAAGCGGACCGAAACTCTGGGATTGAATATTTTGACGGGCTAGACGTGCCTTGTGACACTTCAACTCACAAGCAAGCTTCGAAGACTTTCTAGATAGCTGCTTTTTGTGTGCAAAGTAAATTTTATGGTTAAGCCGAACGAGCAATTAGTAACGGTTAGCTCAACGCATTACTGCGCTTACACATCCGTCCTATCAAACAGGTAGTCTTCCTGTGCTCTTCATACTTACGTTGGGAGATCTCATCTTGGGGAAGGTTTCACGCTTATATGCATTCAGCGTTTATCCTGACCGAACTTCGCTACCCAGCTATGCCACTGGTGTGACAACTGGAACACAAGAGGTTCGTTCACCCCGGTCCTCTCGTACTAAGGGCAAGCCCCCTCAAATCTCCTACGCCCACCACAGATAGGGACCGAACTGTCTCGCGACGTTCTGAACCCAGCTCACGTACCGCTTTAATAGGCGAACAGCCTAACCCTTGGGAGCTTCTACACCCCCAGGATGCGATGAGCCGACATCGAGGTGCCAAACCGGAGCGTCGATGTGAACTCTTGACTCCGATCAGCCTGTTATCCCCGGCGTACCTTTTATCCGTTGAGCGATGGCCCTTCCATACAGAACCACCGGATCACTAAAGCCTACTTTCGTATCTGCTCGACTTGTAGGTCTCGCAGTTAACCTGGTTTATGCTTTTGCACTCGTCGGCTGATTTCCAAACAGCCTGAACCAAGCTTCGCGCGCCTCCGTTACAATTTAGGAGGCGACCGCCCCAGTCAAACTACCCGCCTTCCATTGTCCCTCGTCCGGATTACGGACGGAGGTTAGAATCACAGAAACATCAGGGTGGTATCTCACCGTTGGCTCCACCGAACCCAAGAGTCCGGTCTCAAAGCCTCCCACCTATGCTGCGCAGATGTCCCCATAATTCAATGAAAAGGTATAGTAAAGGTGCACGGGGTCTTTCCGTCTAGTGGCGGGCACCCGGCGTCTTCACCGGGACCACAAGTTCGCCGGGCGGCTTGTTAAGACAGTTCTCAGATCATTACGCCATTCGTGCAGGTCGGAACTTACCCGACAAGGAATTTCGCTACCTTAGGACCGTTATAGTTACGGCCGCCGTTCACCGGGGCTTCAGTTCAAAGCTTCGCTTGCGCTAACCTCTCCCTTTAACCTTCCGGCACCGGGCAGGCGTCAGCCCCTATACGTCGTTTTCGACTTAGCAGAGACCTGTGTTTTTGTTAAACAGTTGCCTGAGACTATTCACTGCGACCCCTATTGCTAGGGGCACTCCTTCTCCCGAAGTTACGGAGCTAATGTGCCTAGTTCCTGAACAAACCATCACCCGAGCGCCTTAGAATATTCATCTCGTCCACCTGTGTCGGTTTGTGGTACGGTCACCTAATTCTCCTTAGAGGATTTTCCTGGCAGACGACCCGGCGGATTTGCCTCTCCGGATCTCCCTTCACCATCGCGTTTAAACCATTACACGCGCGGCTTACGGTCTGCGTCCCCCCATCGGTCTTGATCGAATTTTGGTGGTAACGGAATATTAACCGTTTCTCCATCGGCTACGCCTTTCGGCCTCACCTTAGGTACCGACTAACCCTGAGCGGATTAACCTTTCTCAGGAATCCTTAGACTTACGGCGACCAGGGTTCTCACCTGGTTTTTCGCTACTTATGCTGGCAGAGTCACTTCCTACCGCTCCAGTCGTGCTCCCGCTCGACCTTCACAGCTGTAAGAACGCTTTCCTACCATACGGTTCAATCAAGAACTCGTATCCATACCTTCGGTACAATGCTTGAGCCCCGTTATATTGTCGGCACCGGGCGACTCGACCAGTGAGCTGTTACGCTTTCTTTAAAGGATGGCTGCTTCTAAGCCAACCTCCTGGCTGTCTGAGTCTCCCGACTTCCTTTCCCACTGAGCATTGATTTTGGGACCTTAGATGATGGTCTGGGCTGTTTCCCTTTCGACTATGAAGCTTAGCCCCCACAGTCTGACTCCCGCGTTACACGTTCACGGCATTCGCAGTTTGGTTGAATTCGGTAACCTGGGAAGGCCCCTAGTTCAATCAGTTCTCTACCGCCGCGACGGACCACGCGAGGCTAGCCCTAAAGCTATTTCGGAAAGAACGAGCTATCACGGAATTTGATTAGCCTTTCACCCCTATCCTCAGCTCATCCAAGCTGTTTTCAACCAACACTGGTTCGGACCTCCAGTCGCTGTTACACGACCTTCATCCTGGCCAAGGATAGATCATCCCGCTTCGCGTCTATTCCCAGCGACTGAACGCCCTGTTCAGACTCGCTTTCGCTACGGCTCGCTTACGCTTAACCTCGCCACTGAGAATAACTAGCCAGCTCATTATGCAATAGGCACGATGTCAGGCATCCCCTTGCGGGTATAGCCCTCCAACTGCTTGTAGGCGTGTGGTTTCAGGTACTATTTCACTCCCCTCGCAGGGGTACTTTTCACCTTTCCCTCACGGTACTAGTTCACTATCGGTCGCAAGCAAGTATTTAGTCTTACCGGATGGTCCCGGTGGATTCATGCAAGGTTCCACGTGCCCCGCACTACTTAGGAGCCATTAAAAGGAGGTCTACATTTTCATCTACGGGGCTGTCACCCTCTATGGCCGGCCTTTCCAGACCGTTCGATTAACGCTTTCCTATCCCTCGTTTAACCAGCTCGGGCTGCACAGATAAATCTTGGAAGATCATCTGTACCGGCCTAGCTGATTAGTATGGTCCTGCAACCCCAAGCTCTCTTTTCAAATCGCCTGGTTTAGACTTTTCCGCGTTCGCTCGCCACTACTAGCGGAATCACTTTTGTTTTCTTTTCCTCGGGGTACTGAGATGGTTCACTTCCCCCGGTTCGCTCGATCACCCTATGTATTCAGATGAACGTAGCATGTGTTCTCACATGCTGGGTTTCCCCATTCGGAAATCTCCGGATCAAAGGCTATTAGCGCCTCCCCGAAGCTTATCGCAGCTGATCACGTCCTTCATCGCCTGCTTGCGCCAAGGCATCCACACACACGCCCTTAGTAGCTTAACCATAAAATCTACTTCGAACACAAAATGCTAGATATCTTTTCTATGCGCTTCGGCCCTTTTCCCTCGCTCCAAACAGGCAGCTAAAGAAAAGAGCAGCATTACTTGTAAGTTGTAATGCCCGTCAAAATATTCAATTGTCAAAGATCATTATTGGTGCCCTACTTCAGCAACCAGCACCTTTCACGGTATACATGAAAGCAACTGATGGTTGAAGGTGGTGGGCCTGGGTGGACTCGAACCACCGACCTCACCCTTATCAGGGGTGCGCTCTAGCCAGCTGAGCTACAGGCCCGCTTTCTGCATTTGCAAAAATGAACCCAAATGCAAACTGGTGGAGCTGGTCGGGATCGAACCGGCGACCTCCTGAATGCAAATCAGGCGCTCTCCCAGCTGAGCTACAGCCCCCTATTGGAAACAAACCAATACGAAAATGATCGAGGCCGGTTGGATGCAGGGCGTGTCTTATTCAGACACCTGTTAGACAGGTTTGCCGCGCTATTTAAATCATCATTACTTCGAGAAAGAGTTTCGGACGAATTGTAGGACTGGAAAGACTATCGCTCTGTACATGTGAGCGACTCCAGACACTGTCTCTTTAGAAAGGAGGTGATCCAGCCGCAGGTTCTCCTACGGCTACCTTGTTACGACTTCACCCCAATCATGAATCATACCTTGGGCCGCTGCCTCCCTTGCGGGTCAGCCTGCAGACTTCTAGTACAATCCACTTTCGTGATGTGACGGGCGGTGTGTACAAGGCCCGGGAACGTATTCACGCCATCGTTCTGATACGGCATTACTAGCGATTCCAGCTTCATGCAGGCGAGTTGCAGCCTGCAATCCGAACTGAGAACGGTTTTTTGGGATTGGCTCCCCCTCGCGGGTTGGCGACCCTTTGTACCGTCCATTGTAGCACGTGTGTAGCCCTAGACATAAAGGCCATGAGGACTTGACGTCATCCCCACCTTCCTCCAGGTTATCCCTGGCGGTCTCCTGCGAGTTCCCCCTTGCGGGTGGCAACACAGGACGAGGGTTGCGCTCGTTGCGGGACTTAACCCAACATCTCACGACACGAGCTGACGACAGCCATGCAGCACCTATACTCAAGTCCCTTGCGGGAAGTCCAAGTTTCCAAGGATTGTCTTAAGCATTTCGAGCCTAGGTAAGGTTCTTCGCGTTGCGTCGAATTGAACCACATGCTCCACCGCTTGTGCGGGCCCCCGTCAATTCCTTTGAGTTTCAGCCTTGCGACTGTACTCCCCAGGCGGCATATTTAACGCGTTAGCTCCGGCACGGACCAAATGAATGGCCCACACCAAATATGCATCGTTTAGGGCGTGGACTACCAGGGTATCTAATCCTGTTTGCTACCCACGCTTTCGTGTCTCAGCGTCAGTTATGGTCCAGAGAGCCGTCTACACCGCAGGTGTTCCTCCTGATATCTACGCATTTCACCGCTACACCAGGAATTCCACTCTCCCATCCCATACTCTAGTCCCCCAGTCTTCGGCGCACCCTCCCGGTTGAGCCGGGAGATTTCACACCAAACTTAGAGGACCGCCTACACACCCTTTACGCCCAGTAACTCCGAACAACGCTTGCTGCCTACGTATTACCGCGGCTGCTGGCACGTAGTTAGCCGCAGCTGCTTCTCCAGGTACCGTCATTATCTTCCCTGACGAAAGAGCTTTACACCCCGAAGGGCTTCATCGCTCACGCGGCGTCGCTGCATCAGAGTTGCCTCCATTGTGCAAGATTCCCCACTGCTGCCTCCCGTAGGAGTCTGGCCCGTGTTTCAGTGCCAGTGTGGCCGTGTGCCCTCTCAGGCCGGCTATCGATCGTAGCCTTGGTAGGCCATTACCCTACCAACTAGCTAATCGACCGCGGACTCCTCCTTGAGCGCCTTTCGGCTTTCCCCTCTCGGGATTATGCGGTATTAGCGAAGGTTTCCCCTCGTTATTCCCCACTCTAGGGCAGATGATCCACGTGTTACTCACCCGTACGCCACTTTACTCATGGATTGCTCCACTTTCTCGTTCGACTTGCATGTGTTAAGCGCGCCGCCAGCGTTGATTCTGAGCCGGGATCAAACTCTCATTTTAGCTTGTGAGTTTAGATCGTCCGGTTGAACTCAAAGTTCTGACGAAGTAAATAGTGCATCCAACCAGATTGTCAAAGATCTGTATGACCCAAATCGAAATCTTTCGACGTCGACCGGATCACAGGCCTCGAAACTTGTTGCAACTCACGCAAACCGACGCTAGTCGATTACACTCAGTGAATTACGAAACTTTAAACTGTTGATTAGAAAGAACCACAGGAAGGCCGTTACCCACTCTGCCGAAGGCTCGGTCAGAGGTTGTTACCATTCCGTACAAGATCCTTACAACCCTACCAGAAACATCCAATCGTTGCAATCTTATTTGCAAGCGAACCGGACAGCAATAAGACTATCAAACCATCCGAAAGGTTTCAACCACATTCTTCCGGCTCCATCCCAGGCCAGCACCGAAGTGCGTTTGCTTGCGACGACTTGACCAGATTAGCACCCACCCCCCACTCACGCAAGCGAAAATTCATTTGTTTTGAAAAAAGTTTCCAATCGATGAATTCCCGCCGCCTACAATTGCTTTATGTGCTCCCGTCTGCCCGCGCTCCTCGTCATCTGCGGTGCGGCCCTGCTTGCACAAACCTCCTCCTCGCCCCCGGTTACGGACCCCGTCGCCCTCTCCCTCATCCTCGAACGCATTGCCCAGGAATCGGAAAATTTTCTTAAGCGGGCACCTCATTTTCTCTCGGAAGAGACCCTGGAGCAGCGTTCCCGTCCGCCCGCGCGCGCAGGCGAATTCGAAACGCATGAGGTGATTTCGGAATACGGCTTCGCCGGCCTGTTGTCCGCGCCCAATGCCATCCACGAAATCCGCAAAGTGATCAGCGTCGATGGCAAACAGGTGGTCACTCTCGAAAAGGCCAGGCAAACTCTTACGCTCGGACTGAAATCGGCCGATGACAAGCTGAAGAAGCGTCTTCTGGAAGATTTCGAAAAGCACGGGCTCCGCGGCGCCGCGACCGATTTCGGCCAGATCATCCTCCTCTTCTCCGCACGCCACATCAAGGACTACGCATTCCAGCTTCACGGCGAACGCTCCGTGGGAGCCGAGCGTCTGATCGTTCTCTCCTTCCGGCAGAAAACCGGCGACACCGGCGTCACCGTGTTCGTGGGCAATACGGCAAAGCGGGAAACCGTGTCAGGCGAAATTTCCATCCGCCAGAGGGACTTGGTTCCTCTGCGAATCACCTTGACCGCCTCGCAAACGGTAAAAGAGATTGCCGTCCGCGAAGAATCCACGGTGGATTATAGGTTCAACGAGTCGGCGGGAACCGTGCTGCCCATTAGCGTTGCCCACCGCGAATACATCAAGGACGAACTGCAGAGCGAAAACACGTTTTCCTACGCTCCTTTCCGAAAAGTCACGACGGAGAACCCCTCCAAGCTTCCCGTGAACTGAATGGCGAATCGCATCGTGTACCTTCACGGCTTCGCCTCGGGCCCCACATCCCGCAAGGCACGTTTTTTTGCTGAGCGCCTCAGCGAAATCGGCCGGCCGCTTGAGGCGCCAGATCTGACGGAAGGCAATTTCGAACGCGTCACCATCTCCAGCCAGCTAAACCTGCTGGAACGTCGTCTGGCAGGCGAACCGGCCACGCTGATCGGTTCCAGCCTGGGCGGCTACATGGCTGCGCTGTACGCATCGCGGCACCCTGAAATCACGCGGCTGATTCTGCTGGCGCCGGCCTTTGGCTTCACCAACTATTGGCAGCGCTCGTTGACCGCGGAAGATCTGAAGCAATGGCGGTCTACCGGCTTCCTGACTGTCTACCATCATGGAGAGCGGGAGATGCGGCGATTGGGCTATGGCATCGTGGAGGACGGCCCACACTGGCCCGAAGCTCCGGCCTTTTCGCAGCCCGCGCATATCTTCCATGGCGTGAACGACATCGTGGTGCCCGCCTCGCTCTCCGAAGCCTACGCGGCGCAGCACCCACACGTGAAGCTCACGCTGCTCAACTCCGATCACGAATTGACAGGCGCGTTGGACGATATCTGGGCGGGCTGCGCGCAGGAGTTGCTGGCGGCGATCTAAATTTCGTGCGGCACCGGTTTCACGCCCCGGATTCCGGCATGCTCTTCGGTGACGAACGCGCGGTATCCCAAGCCGGCAATCAGCGCGCCCGCAATGGGAGCCACCCAGAATAGCCACAGCTGCTCGATTGCCCAATCGCCCACAAAGACCGCTGGGCCCGTACTGCGTGCCGGGTTGACCGATACGTTCGTCACCGGAATCCCAATCAGGTGGATCAGCGTGAGACCGAGCCCGATCGCGATCGGCGCGAAACCGACAGGCGCGCTGCGGTGCGTCGAACCCAGGATGATGACCAGAAACATGAGCGTGAGCACCAGTTCGGCCACAAAGCAGGCCAGGAGCGAATAGCCGCCGGGCGAATGAGCGCCAAAGCCGTTCGACGCAAAGCCGGCAGCGACATCGAAGCCGGGCTTCCCGCTGGCAATCAGGTAGAGCGCGCCCGCACCGGCAAGGCCCCCAACTACCTGCGCCAGAATGTACGCCGGCAGTTCGGAAAAGGGGAACCGTCCCGCCGCCGAAAGCCCCAGGGAGACCGCTGGATTGAGATGACAGCCGGAGACTTCGCCCAAGGCGTAGGCCATGGTAAGAACCGTGAGTCCGAAAGCCAGCGATACGCCGGTTAATCCGATGCCCACTTGTGGAAATGCCGCTGAGATTACTGCGCTGCCGCAACCTCCAAAAATGAGCCAAAACGTTCCGAGAAATTCAGCTAACGCACGCTTCGAGAGAGGCATAGTCTTCCTTTCAACAGCCGCCATGAATCATAACAAATCGGTGCCTGGACTCCATTAAACTTCGGTAGCTAGGGAAACTTACCAGTCACTTATCAATCCCGGTCAAGATCCTTACACTAGTCGAAACAGCTAAGTACATCGCTTCACAATCCTGTTCTAAATAGGGCGTCCACGGGCAATTTCGGACATCTAGGTATGTTGTTGTAGAAGGGGATTACAGGTACGCGACAGACATGAAACAACACCTGTTAATTACAGGCGGTGCGGGGTTCATCGGGTCTCATCTGGCGCGCGAGATGTTGCGCGCGGGTTACAGAGTGCGTGTGCTCGACAGCCTGATTCCTCAGGTCCACGGACCGGAGCAGGCGCGGCCGGATTATCTGCCCGACGATGTGGAATTGGTGGTCGGGGATATTCGCGACGAGCAGGCTATCGAACGCGCTCTCCATGGCATTGACGCGGTGTATCACTTTGTCGCCTCGGTCGGCGTGGGGCAGAGCATGTACCGGATTGCCGATTACACCAGCGTCAACAACATGGGCACGGCCACGCTGTTGCAGGTGCTGATCGACCGGCCTGTTCAGCGCCTGATTGTTGCGTCGAGTATGAGCATCTATGGCGAAGGACTGTACCTGGCGGGTGATGGTTCGGTGCGCGCGGCGGCAGATCGCTCCGTGGAACAATTGCGCGCGGGCGATTGGGAAATTCGCGACGAAAGCGGCAATCCGCTCACGCCTGTCCCGACGCCGGAATGGAAGACGCCTTGTCTGTCATCCGTTTACGCGCTTTCGAAATACGATCAGGAGCGGCTCTGCCTGCTGATGGGGCGCAACTACGGCATGTCCACCGTCGCGCTGCGTTTCTTCAATGTTTATGGACCGCATCAGGCTCTTTCGAATCCTTATACGGGAGTGCTGAGTAACTTCGCGTCGCGTCTGTTGAACAATCAGCCTCCGGTGATTTTCGAAGACGGAGAACAGCGGCGGGATTTGATCAGCGTGCTTGACGTCGCGCGCGCGTGCCGCTTGGCGCTTGAGGTTCCGGAGGCTTCGGGGCGCGTGTTCAACGTGGGCAACGGCACGGCATACAGCATCCGCGAAGTGGCGCAACGCATGGCTACCGTGCTGGGGAAGCCGCGCCTGCAGCCGGAGATTAAGGGCAAATACCGCGCGGGTGACATTCGCCATTGCTTCGCCGATATCACGCTCGCCCGAAAGGTGCTGGGCTTCGCACCCAAGGTGACGCTGGACGACGGGATTGAGAATCTGGCGGAGTGGCTGGATGGGCAGGTGGCGATCGATCGCGGCGGGGAAGCTCGCGCGGAATTGGCGGCGCGGGGGCTGATGGTATGAGCGGCAAGGCCCGCTATCTGCTGCTGAACCCGAACTGGTCGTTCGAGGGCAGCATCTACTTCGGCTGCCGTGAGCCGCATTTGCCGTTGGAGTTTGGCTATTCGAAGACGCTGCTGGAGCAGGCTGGGCATGAGGCGCTGATTCTGGATGGCCAGATGGACAGCCTTTCGCCTGACCAGATTCGTGACCAGGTGTGCGATTTTCGGCCTGATTTTACCGTGATTACTACGGCGCCAAGCTATCTGTTCTGGCGCTGTGCGCCGCCGGAATTGCGCGTCCCGCTTGAGACGCTTCGCGGCATTCGCGATGTGGCGGGCGCCACCGTCTGCGTGGGGCCACATGCTTCTACAACACCCCAGGCCACGCAGCGCAAGCTTGGTGTGGATTATGTAGTTCGCGGTGAGTGCGAAGAGCTGTTGACCCGGCTGGATTTTCTCCCCGCCGCGCCTCACCAATCGGACATGGCCACACTGCCCGCGCTGCACTGGCCGGCTGCCACGATTGCCAGGCATGCGCACCATCACCACCGCTTCGACACGGAACCGCTTGGCCCCGGCGCTGAGATGGAAACTTCGCGCGGCTGCCCGTATCACTGCACCTTCTGCGCGAAGGACAATTTCCGCAATACGTTCCGGCGGCGCCCCTTGCCGGTGATTCTGGAAGAGCTGGATGGCCTGCTTGGGCAGGGTGTGGAATACATCTACTTCATCGATGAAATCTTCCTGCCGAATGAAGCCATGCTGCAGGCATTTGCGGAGCGCCGGTTCAAGCTCGGCGTCCAGACCCGCATCGATCTGTGGAGCGAAAAGCAGTTGGATCTTCTGGGCGCGGCCGGTTGTGTGTCGATTGAAGCCGGGGTCGAAAGTATCACTGTCGAAGGCCGCCAGTTGCTGGACAAGAAGTGCAAGATGTCTACGGGCGATTTGGCCACCCGCCTGATTTATGCCAAGGGCCGCGTGCCGTTTGTGCAGGCGAATTTGCTGGAATCGAAGCACGACGATCCCGCCGAAGTGAAGGCCTGGCGGGAGCACCTGATTGCGAATGGCGTTTGGTCGAATGAGCCGGTACCCATGTTTCCCTACCCCGGCTCGCCCGATTATACGAACCGCTGGGGAGCCGCCGACGACCGCGCCTGGGAGCGCGCCCACGAATTTTACCTGGGCATTTATGATCGCTTTAGCGATGTTCAGGAGCAGCGGCCCGCTCCGCTAGTAGAAATCGAGCGATGACCGTTCTGCTCACCACCGATACCATCGGCGGCGTTTGGAACTTTTCACTTTCTCTAGCGCGAGCGCTGCCCGGCCGGGTCCATCTCGCCACGATGGGGCGCAAACTGAGTGCGGCTCAGCGTCTCGAAATTGCGGATTTCGCGTTCGAGGAGAGCGAGTTCCCGCTCGAGTGGATGCCCCACCCGTGGGAGGGCGTCGACCGCGCGGGCGATTGGCTGCTCGCGCTCGAACGCAAAATCAAACCCGATATCGTCCATCACAATACAGTGGCGCTGGCCCATTTACCGTTTCAGGCTCCGTCTGTCGTGACGGTGCACTCCTGTGTTTTGTCCTGGTGGCAAGCTGTAAAAAATCTGTGCGCACCCGCCGAATGGGATGAATATCGCCGCCGGGTGACCCGGTCTCTGCACGCTGCCGGTGAAATTGTGGCCCCTACCCATGCCATGCTGGCTGCGGCGCGCCATATTTATGGCTTGGGGGACCGCGGAATGGTGGTTCCAAACCCAAATAGTTATTTTCCGGAACGAAGCCAATTTTCGACGCTGAAGGAGCCGTTCGTGTTCGCCGCCGGCCGCGTTTGGGACGAGGCAAAAAACCTGGAGGCCTTGCGGCGCGTGGCTCCCGGGCTTCGCTGGCCGGTCAAAATTGCGGGCGAGGGCGGTGAATTGGGTTTTCTGGAAGCTGGCGAAATCGCGAAATGGTACGCGCGAGCCGCGATTTATGCCTGGCCTGCTAAGTACGAACCGTTCGGCCTCTCGGTTCTGGAAGCTGCTCAGCACCGGTGTGCGCTGGTATTGGGAGATATTCCCAGCCTTCGGGAAAATTGGGACGGGGCGGCCTTGTTCGTTCGCGATGACCGGGATTTGCTTGCGGCGATTCAAAATTTAATTGCCGATCCCAATTTGCGAAACGAACTGGGGCTGCGGGCTTTTCAGCGGTCGCGGCGCTTCTCGGCGCGGGCTACCGTTCACGGCTATAGTGCGGCTTACGAGAAAGTTCTCTCAGGAGCGCTATGCGCGTCCTGATTTTCTGCCACTCCATTCTTTCGGATTGGAACCATGGCAATGCTCATTTTTTGCGCGGGGTGACCACGGAACTGATCGCGCGCGGCCACGATGTTCAGGTCTTTGAACCGGAAGACGCCTGGAGCGCCCAAAATCTGGTGGCAGATCAAGGCGCGGCGATTTTGGACCGGTTCCGCTCCGCGTACCCAAATATCTATTCCGAACGCTACAACCCGGCAACTCTCGATCTGCCCGCAAAACTTGCCAACGCCAATCTGGTGATTGTTCACGAATGGAACGATCCGGCTTTGGTGCGCGCGGTGGGCCAACATCACAAAAACTGCGGCGGATACCGCCTGTTTTTTCACGATTCGCACCATCGCGGCGTGACGGCGCCGGAAGAAATGGCGCGCTTCGATCTCACGAATTACGACGGCGCGTTGGCGTTTGGCGCGGTGCTGCGCGACCTTTATCTTGCAAACGGCTGGGCCAAGCGCGCCTGGACATGGCATGAAGCCGCCGATACGCGCGTGTTCTACCCGCAAGCCGGCCGAGCCAAAGAGGGCGACCTGGTCTGGATTGGCAACTGGGGTGACGATGAGCGCACGGCCGAGTTGAACGAGTTTCTGTGCGAGCCCGTGAAGGCACTCAAGCTGAAGGCCAAGGTCTTCGGCGTCCGCTATCCCGCCGAAGCGCTGCGCACGTTGGAAGCCGCCGGGATAGAGTACGGCGGCTACTTGCCGAATTTTCAAGCGCCGGAAGTTTATGGGCATTACCGGCTGACGATGCACGTACCGCGCGCGCCTTATACAAAAGCCTTGCCTGGCATTCCCACCATCCGCATATTCGAAGCGTTGGCCTGCGCGATTCCCCTGTTCAGTGCGCCGTGGCGGGATACGGAACATCTGTTCCATCACGATCAGGATTACGGGATGGCCCGCAACGGCCTGGAGATGACGAAGATGCTGGAAGCCGCACTGGCGAATACGGAACAGGCCACCGCGCGCGCCCGCTGCGGGTTCGAAGCGGTACAGCAGCGCCACACCTGCGCCCATCGCGTGGATGAGCTGCTGGAAATTTATCGCGGCATGGAGGCGAACTAAGTGGGATTGAACATTGCGTTCTTCGGGTCGAGCCTGGTGTCGGCGTATTGGAACGGCGCGGCTACCTATTATCGCGGCATGATACGGGCGCTCCATGCTCGCGGCCATCGCGTGACGTTTTATGAGCCCGACGCATTCGATCGCCAGCGGCATCGCGATATGGAAGATCCGCCGTGGGCCAAGGTGGTTGTCTATACCGATCCGCACGAAGCTTTAGATCGCGCGCGCCGTGCCGACCTGGTGGTGAAAGCCAGCGGCGTGGGTGTTCACGATTCGCTGCTGGAAGAAGCTGTTCCGCAATTGGGGCCGCTAGCCGCGTTCTGGGATGTGGACGCGCCGGCCACGCTGGACCGCCTGAATGCAGACTTGGCCGACCCTTTCGCGAAGCTCATCTCACGCTACGATTTGGTCCTGACTTATGGCGGCGGCGATCCCGTGGTGAACGCCTACAAGAGATGGGGAGCGCGTGAGTGCGTGCCCATCTATAACGCGCTAGACCCCACCACGCATTACCCCGTTGCGCCCGACCCGCGGTTCTTCTGCGACTTGGCCTTTCTGGGTAACCGTTTGCCGGACCGGGAGGCGCGCGTGGAGGAATTTTTCCTGAAGGCTGCCGAACGAAGCCCGGATGAACAGTTTCTGCTGGGCGGCAGCGGCTGGAGCGACAAGCCCATGACGCCGAACATTCGCTATCTGGACCATGTGTATACCCGTGACCACAATGCACTGAATGTCTCGGCGAAAACGGTACTGAATGTGTCGCGCGAAAGCATGGCGCGCTATGGATTTTCACCGGCCACGCGCGTGTTCGAAGCTGCCGGCGCCGGCGCGTGCCTGATTACGGATGCGTGGGAAGGCATCGAGTTATTCCTGGAGCCCGGCCGCGAAATTCTAGTGGCTCATAATGGCGCCGAAGTTGCCGCGCATGTGGCCGGCACAACCGCGGCGCGCGCGCGCGAAATTGGCGAAGCGGCATTGCATCGCGTGCTGATGGAGCATACCTACGCGCACCGTGCGCTTGCGTTCGAGCAGGTGCTGGAAGGCAGAACGGCGGGTGCGGCGCGGTGAATATCGTCATCCTGGGTCTATCGGTTACTTCGTCGTGGGGCAACGGCCATGCCACTACGTATCGCGGCCTGATGCGCGGCTTGGCGGAACGCGGGCACAGTGTGCTGTTTCTGGAACGCGATGTTCCGTGGTACGCCGAAAACTGCGATTTGCGGCAGCCTCCTTATGGGCGCACGGAGTTGTATGCATCGCTTGATGAGTTGAAAGATCGCTTCGCCGGCGAGGTGGCGCGCGCGGATGCGGTAATGGTTGGTTCCTATGTGCCAGAAGGAGTTCCCGTTGGCGAATGGGTGCTGAAAACGGCGCGCGGCGTCACGGCTTTCTATGACATCGATACGCCTGTGACCTTGAAGAAACTGGAGTCGGGCGATTACGAATATCTGTCGCCGGAGCTGGCCGGGCGTTACGATTTATATCTCTCATTCACCGGCGGACCCACGCTGGAGCGCATTCGCAGAACTTACGGCGCTGTGCGGCCGCGCGCGCTTTACTGTTCCGTCGATCCAGAGGTCTATCATCCTCAGGAGTACGCGGCAGAGTGGGACCTGGGCTATCTGGGCACTTACAGCGATGACCGGCAGCCCGCGCTCGAACGAATTTTGGTGAAGACCGCGAGGCGTTTTCCGAAGCGGCGTTTCGTGGTGGCCGGACCGCAGTATCCCGATAGCATTGCGTGGCCGGAGAACGTGCAGCGTATTGAGCATCTGGCTCCGAAAGACCATCGCGAGTTTTATAATTCGCAGCGCTTCACGCTGAATGTGACGCGCCGCGAAATGGTGCTTGCCGGATGGTCTCCCAGCGTGCGGTTGTTTGAGGCGGCGGCTTGCGGCGTGCCCATCGTGTCGGATTATTGGCCGGGCCTGGAAGAGTTTTTCGTGCCTGGGAAAGAGATCATTTTGGAAGACGCGGCTGGGTCTTTGAAGCGAATGGGCAACACGGAGCGGCGTGCCCTGGGCTTACGCGCGAGAGAAGTAGTGCTGCGGCGCCACACTGCGGCCTGCCGCGCGGCGGAGTTGGAAAATTACGTGGCGGAAGCGAGGCGGCATGACCAGTTTTCTTTTGATCCGGCACGGCGAAACGGACATGGTTGGCAAGACGCTGGCTGGGCGAATGGCGGGAGTGGGGTTGAACCGGACCGGACGGCTGCAGGCGGAACAGCTGCCGCTACGTCTGCAATCGATGCGGATCTGGGCGCTGTATACCAGTCCGCTGCAGCGCGCCAGGGAAACGGCGGGGCCGCTGGCGCACTCGAAGGGGCTGGAAGCGCGAGTCTCGGAAGCGTTGGCGGAACTCGATTACGGCGAGTGGACGGGGAGGAACTTCCATGACCTGGAACCCGATGCCGAGTGGCGGCGCTTCAACGCAAATCGTGCTCTGGGCCGCGCGCCCGGTGGCGAAAGCATGCAGGAGGTGCAAGTGCGCGCGGTGAATGAATTGGAGCGCCTGAGGCGGCTGCACGAAGGCGAAACGGTGGCCGTGGTGAGCCATGCGGAATGGATCAGAAGCGCGGTGTTGCATTATCTGGGCGCGCCGCTGGACTTGTTTGCCCGCATTGAGATTGCGCCGGCGTCGGTCACTACTGTCGACCTTTCAGAGTGGCAGCCGGTGGTGCGAGGTTTGAACGCGTTATGAAGCTGGTTGTGTTTGGCCTGGCGATCAGTTCGTCATGGGGCAATGGCCACGCTACGCTTTGGCGCGGGCTGTTTCGGGCGATGTGTAAACGCGGGTACAGGCCTGTCTTTTTTGAACGCGATACGGATTATTACCGGGCTCATCGCGATCTGACCGAAATGGAAGGCGCGGATATTCACATCTATTCTTCGTGGGAAGAAGTGCTGCCGCTGGCGAAGCGCGAACTGGCTTCCGCCGATGTGGGCATGGTGACTTCCTACTGCCCCGATGCGATTCCGGCTTGCGGCTTGGTGCTGAACAGCAAGGCGCCGGTGCGCTGCTTTTACGATCTGGATACACCGGTCACTCTGGCCGCGCTGGCTCAGGGCGAAGCTGTTGCTTATGTTCCCGAAGGTGGCTTGGGCGAATTCGATGTGGTGCTCAGCTATACCGGCGGGGCGGCTCTGACTGAGTTGCAAACCCGCTTGGGCGCGAGGCGTGTGTTGCCGCTTTATGGCAGTGTCGACCCGGAGGTGCACAAGCCGGCGCCGCGCACGCGCGAGTTCGATCTCTCGTATCTGGGTACGTTTGCGCAAGACCGCCAGGATGCGCTGCGTGAGCTGTTTCTGGAACCCGCGCGACGCTTGCCGGACTATAAATTCGTGATGGGTGGCGCGCAGTATGGCGCTGATTTTCCGTGGGGGCCAAACATCCATTTCAAGCAGCACTTGCCTCCCGCCGAACATGCCGGGTTTTACTGTGCGTCGCATGTGACGTTGAACGTCACGCGAATGGCGATGAAGCGGATGGGCTATTGCCCTTCGGGACGCTTATTCGAAGCGGCAGCGTGCGGGGTGCCGATCCTGACAGATATGTGGGAAGGCCTGGACCGATTCTTCGCACCGGGTGCGGAGATTCTGACAGCGGCCAATTCCGGCGAGGCGATTTCAGCCATCACGCTGGGGCAGGGGCGATTGCGCGCGGTGGCAGACGCCGCGAGAGAGAGAACGATGGCCGAACATACGGCGGAGTGCCGCGTGCGGGATTTGGAAGCGGCTTTGAGCACAAGCATGGTGGCAGCCTGATGTGGGGCATTATTCCAGCCGCGGGCGTAGGCAGCCGCATTCAACCGCTTGCGTTTTCGAAAGAGCTGTTGCCGCTGCAGGACGGCTTGACCGAGCGGCCGCGCGCCGTCAGCGACTACCTGGTGGAACGGCTGCGCGTGGCAGGCGCGACCAAGATCTGCTTCGTGATCTCTCCCCGCAAGAGCGACATTCTGGAATACTACGGCAGCCGCGTGGAAGGCGCGCTCACCTGCTTTGTGGTGCAGCCCCGGCCGGCAGGTTTGTGCGATGCGGTGTTCCGGGCCGCGCCACTGATTCCGCCCGATGAAATTGTCCGCGTGGGCTTGCCGGATACGGTTTGGTTCCCGGTGAACGGCTTCTCTGCATTGGATCGCGACGCTCTCTCGTTCCTGTTGTTCCCCGTCGACGAACCGCGGCACTTCGATGCGGTGGTAACCGACGCCTCGGGCGCGGTGCTGGAGATACAAGTGAAGAGTCCGGAAGCTTCCTCGCGCTGGGTGTGGGGCGCGTTTCAAATGCCGGGGCGCGCATATCACGAGTTGCACGATTTGTGGCTGGAGCGCGAGCGCCGGGATGAGTTCATCGGCACGCTGGTGAACGAATATTTGCGGCGTGGTGGACACGCCACCGGAGTTCGCGCGGGCACGTCGTACTTGGATGTGGGGACGCTGCATGGCTATCGCGAAGCCTTGAAGGCGCTAGAGGTGCCGGCTTGACGCGCGAGCAAATTCAGAAGCGCGTGGACCAACTGGGGCCCTGGTTTCACAACATCGAGCTGCATGGCGTGCAGACTGCGCCGCATCATTTTCTGGGCGATTATCCTTCGTTCAAATTTCGTAATTTCGCTCATGCCATACCGGAAGATCTGACCGGCAAGACGGTGCTGGATATCGGGTGCAATGGCGGCTTCTATTCGCTTGAAATGAAGCGCCGCGGCGCGGCGCGCGTGTTGGGCATCGATGCCGACGAAGACTATCTGAAGCAGGCCCGCTTCGCCGCCGAAACGCTAGGCTGCGAGATTGAGTTTCGCAATCTCTCGGTCTATGACGTGGGCACGCTGGGTGAAAAATTCGATGTGGTGATCTTCATGGGCGTGCTGTATCACTTGCGGCATCCGCTGCTGGCGCTGGATCTGCTGCATGAGCATGTGACGCGCGACATGCTGATTTTTCAATCGCTGCAGCGCGGCAGCGAGGATGTCGCGAAGGTTGAGGCCGATTATCCGTTCGCCGAAACGGCCATCTTCGAAGACCCGGCATTCCCTTGCATGTACTTCATTGAGAACAGCTATTCGCAGGACCCGACGAACTGGTGGTTCCCGAACCGCGCTTGTGTGGAAGCCATGCTGCGCAGCGCCGGGTTTGCGATTCAGGAGCGCGCCGAACAGGAGGTATTCATTTGCCGACGGAAGCCGTGATGTTTTGGAACGAGCCGAACAATCTGTCGCATTGGGACTTCCAGCTAGACCCGGAGTGGGCCATCTTTTCAAGCATGGTGAAGGGCGCGTCGGATGCGGTGCGGGCGGAACGCAAAGGCTTGACGCAGGTGCTGGGCGGCATGTCTCCTATCGATTCGGCGTTTGCGGAGCGGATGAAGAAGGCCGGTGTGCTGGCCAAGATGGATGCCGTTGCGGTGCATGGTTTTCCTCTCGATTGGAACCACTGGCAGATTGGCGAATGGCCGGAGAAGCTGGCGGAAATTCGCGCCGTGACAGACCTGCCGCTGTGGGTGAGTGAAGTGGGAGTGTCCACGTTCGGCGCGGAAGAAGTGCAAGTCTTCGGGCTGCGCCGCACCGCTGAATTGCTGTTGGGGAAAGTGGGGCGCGTGCATTGGTACAGCTTGTATGACCTGCCGCGCGCATGGCCGGCTACGACGCGGCATCGTGAGGCGGAGGGCTCCAGCTACTATCGCCATTTCTATATGGGGCTGCTGCGCGAAGATGGAACGCCGAAGGCGGCGGCGAAGGAGTTTGCCGGGTTTGCGCCGGAGATGGGCCTGTGCCAATGGTTCCATTTTGAAGATCACAGGCTGGCGGCGGCGGTTCAGAAGCTTCGTGAGTTTGGGGTGAAGAAGCTGCGCACGGGTTTGAGTTGGTCAGACAGTTTGCGGCCCGGAGCGGAGGCGTTCTACGACCGGCAGATGCGTATGCTGGATGAGTTCGATGTGACGCTAACGTTCTGCTATACGCCGAATGAGCTGGGGCTGCGGGCCGATCATACGAGTCCCCCGCGGGAGCCGGAACGGTACGCGGATTTCTGCGCGGCTATGGTGAAGCGGTACTGCTAGTTTTGTCTTGGATGAAGACAGCGGCGGCGGCTGAACTTGCTAGCGCAAGTGCTACTGAGATCCATAGCACTTCGCGATAACCAGCAATGAAGGCCTGCTTCACCGGCTCGCGGTTAGGCGTTTGCGCGGCGGCCAGCTTGATGCGTTCTGAGGCTGGAAGATTGCGGGCATCGCTATGGTCAAGATGGCGATTGAAGCTGGCGACGAGCACTGCGCCGAGTACGGCCACGGCCAGCAACTGAGCTACGCGCGAGACGGCGTTATTGATGCCGCTGGCGATGCCGGCGCGATGCGACTCGACCGCGGACATGACTGTTGTGGTGAGTGGAGCAACGGTGACGGACATGCCCAGGCCGAGCACGACGGCTCCGGGGAAGAAGGTGGTCCAGTATGACGCCGCGTGCGTACCGGGGATGGTGAACAACGCGAAGCCTATCGCAGAGATGATGGGGCCGACGATGAGCGGGAGCTTCGAGCCATAGCGCGCCACCAAGCCTCCGGCCCAGCGCGAGAGTATGAACATGAGCAGGATGAAGGGCAGCAACGCCGCGCCGGCTTGCGTGGGCCGGTAGCCCTGGATCTGGATGAGATCGAGCGGGAAGAAGAAAAGCACGCCGCTGAGGCCGGTGTAAAGGAAGAGCGTGAGCAGATTCGCGCCGGCGAAATTGCGCGATTGAAACAGAGCGAGCGGCAACATGGGCGCAGCGGTTTTGTATTCGACGAAGAGGAACACTGCCAGAACGATGAGGCCGGCGATGGTCCAGAGGGGCATGCGTTCGATAAGCCCGAAGACCAGTGCGCCGAGACCCACGGTGGCAAGGAAGACGCCGGGATAATCTACCGTATGCGAGGCGGATTCGTCGCGCGATTCGGGAACCTTCGCATAGCAGATCAGCAGCACTGCAGCGGCGAGCGGGATGTTGAGGAAGAAGACCCAGCGCCAGCCGCCGTGCTCCACCAGCGTGCCGCCGAGCACTGGGCCGATAGCGGCTGTGATGGCGGAGAAGCCGGACCATGTGCCGATAGCTTTACCGCGTTTGGCTTCTGGATAAGCGGCGGAGATGAGCGCGAGCGAACCGGGAATGAGCATCGCTCCGCCGACGCCTTGCAGTGCGCGAGCGGCGATGAGATGACCGATGGAAGGCGCCAAGCCGCACCACGCGCTGGCGATGGCGAAGAGGCCGACGCCGAGCGTGAAGATGAAGCGGCGTCCGAAGAGATCGCCGAGCGAGCCGCCTACCAGAATCAGCGAGGCAAGCAATAGCGCGTAGGCTTCGACGACCCACTGCACCTGCGCCGCGCTGGCGTTCAGCGATGTTTGGAGAGCGGGCAGCGCGACACTGACTACCGTGCCGTCGATGAATGCAATAGAGGACCCGAGAATGGCGGCAATGAGGGTCCAGGGCACCCCTTCAGTCTAGGCTTTCAGGAGAGGCAAGACGTGTCCGGTGTAGTTGGGGAAGACGGCGCGCAGGTTCTTGTTGCCCAGATGGCCGGTGACCAGGTCGCCGAGGACGGCGCGGAAATCCGTGGTGAGATCCAGGTCGCGGCTTTCGTAGAGCTGTTCTGTGGCAAGACCCGGCCAGGGGCCATGGACCTTACCGCCTTGCACATTGCCGCCCAGGACGAACATGCAGTTGGCGTGGCCATGATCGGTGCCGCGCGTGCCGTTCTCTTTCGCGGTACGGCCGAACTCCGACATGGTGACGAGGACTACGTCTTCCATGCGGTCGCCCAGATCGGCATGGAAGGCGGCGATGGATTGGCCGAAATCGCGGAGCAGATTGTTGAGCAGCGGGCCTTCGTTCACGTGATGGTCCCAGCCGCCGACGTCGGCGAAGGCGACTTCTACACCAACGCCGGATTTGATGAGCTGGGCGATCTGGCGCATGTTGTCGCCGAAGCGGCTCTTCGGGTAAGCAGCGCCGGCGGCGGGCTGATACGGTGTCTTCTGGATCGATTGCAGAAGAGATGCCGCTTCGAAAGTTTCGCGGCCGGCGCCGTTCAGGATTTGATCCGTGGAGCCCTGGTAGAGAGACTCGAAGGCCTTGGCGGCCGCCGCATCTTTGACCTGAAAATTGCCGATGCTTTCGACGGCAATGGCGGGCACGGGGCCGCGCATGGTCCGCGGCAGAGTGGCGCCCATGGAGAGAGCGCGCACGGGGGAGACCTTGCCGGTTTCGGGCGGCACAGAGCGATTCAGCCAGCCGCTGGCCGTGGCTTTCAGGCCGGGCGTGCCGGACTCCATATAATCCTGCGCATCGAAGTGGGAGCGCGTAGGATCGGGCGAACCGGCGGCATGGACGATGGCGAGATGGCCTTGATCGAAGAGCGCTTTGAAAGGCGCGAGCGCGGAATGCAGACCGAAGTGGCCGTCCAGATCGATTGCAGCATTGTCGCCGGAGCCGGGTCGTGGAATGGCGATGGTTGGGCGCATATCGTAGTAGGCCTGCTCGGAGTGAGGCACCACAATGTTGAGGCCGTCGGCTGCGCCGCGTTGGAAGATGGCCACCAGGACTTTCTTGCGGCGGCCCGGCGCGTCCTGCGCATAGAGCGCGCGTTCGAGCCACACTGGCGCGGTGCCGATGCCGACCATCGCGAGGGCGGCGTTACGAAGAAAAATTCTACGGGATGAAGGCATATGTTTTCTCCTGCTAGTGCTTCTGAAAATTCGGGCCGCCCAGGACTTGGGCAACATCTTCTTTTGCGCTCACTTTGGCGCCGGGAACTTTGTTGTTGGTGAGCGCGACGGCGAAGTTCATTCGGGCCAGGAGCGAAGCGCTGTTCAGCCAATCCGAACCCTTGTTGCTGTAGCCGGTTGGTTCCACTTTGCGGTAGAGCGGTTCGCCGAGAGTGTTGAGTTGTTGAATCAGGCTGAAGCCATAATCGATATCCGCGCCGGTGAGGCGAAGGGCGCTGGCCATCATTTCGAACGGGCTCTTGACCTTGGTCTCAAAGCTTGCCGGTGCGAAAAATTCGGGTGAATCGAACATGGTTAGCATGGTGGCGCGAAGGTCGCCTTCGGTGTTGGTGAAGGTGGCGGCCATGCGGTCCACCAGAGTTTGTGGCGGGTTGTCGGAAACGAAGCGAATGGCCAGGTTCTTCGCGATGAAGCGCGCCGTGGAGGGATGGTGCACAAGAATATCGAGCACCTTGAGGCCATCGTTCATGCCGCCGTTCGCGGGGATTTTTACGCCGAGAACTGTCTTCCCGCCCCGATCGTGGACGCGCTCATTGAACTGGAAAACACCGCCCTGGCGAAGCTCTTTGATGCTCCAGCCCGTGAAGCAGCGCGCCACTTCGGTGACGTCCTGCTGGGTGTAGCCGCCATCGACGCCGAGGGTATGAAGCTCCATTAGTTCACGGCCGTAATTTTCATTCAAGCCGCGCGTGGGCTTCTTGCCGTTCGGCCTTCGTTCCATGCCGGGCGCGACGGATTGCGCGTTGTCCAGATAAAACAGCATGGCCGGGCTCTGCGCCGTAGCAAGAAGCAGGTCTTTGAAGTTACCGAGGACGTGGGGGCGGATCACGTCGCGCTCATAGGTGGTGACCATGTAGCGGTCTGCGCCTTTGTCGAGGAAGACGTTGAAGTGGTTGTACCAGAAATCGGTCAGCACTTCTTCGAGTTGGCGATTGGAATAGACGGCGCGGAAAAGCTTTCCTTCGGCGAGATCGGAATTGACCACCTGCTGGGGGCCGCCCTGCAGAAGCTGAATGCGGCGGCGAAGCTGGGGTGAGGCAACTGTGAAGAGCGCCTGGCGCTTGCCTTTGGGCATGGCGTCAAGCAGGTCATACTGCTGGGTTGAGGAGAGCGATTCAACGAGCGCGACTTTGTCCTGCGGCGTGCCGTGCTGGAGTGTCTGGCGCTGGGCGGACGTGAGTGTGCGGGCGGCGGCTTCGAGGTCAGCAGGCTGCGGGTCGCCGGCCATTTTCTCCGCCTCTTCGGCTTTGCCTTGCGCCAGCTTTGCCTTGTAGCGCTCGATAGAGCGTTGGACGATGCGGAGGGTTTCGGGGTCGCCCGGAAAGGGCAGGTTGCCTTTGGCCATGGCGCGAATCTGCTGTGCGGGCGGGTACTTCACCACCATTTCGGACGGCAGCATCCGAAGCGTTTCAAGCGGCGCCAACTTGGCTTCGAGAGCGGGATTCTCCGGGATCGATTCCGGATAGAGCTGCTGCTGGATAAAGGCGTCGATGCCGGTTTGACGAAGACGCTCCCGATCTCCGGGGCGGGGGCCAAAGGTGAGGCGGTTCAAGACTTGCTCCAGCTTTTGGTCGTCTGTGATTAGCGAGGTGGCGGCCGGCTTGATGGGCTTGCGAGCGGTGGCGGGCGCCGCCAATGCCGCGCATAGAAGGAATGCTATGGCCGAATGAAAATTGCGATTCATGTTTGGGGTTCCTGGTGATTCAAACTCTACTGGGAACCCATTAGTTGCGAGGGCCTACATTAACGGATTGTCATGCGGCCTTGGCGCTACCGCAGCACTGGTTGTGGCCGAAACCTGAGCATCGCGCCCACAGCCCAGATCCAGAACGCAGGAAGCTCACAGAGCCACGTGGTGTTCGTACCGTTTTACCTTGATATCGTCCCGATGCAAGCGCGCCTGCGACAGATCATAGGCGGTTTGCAAGCGCAGCCTTTTCCAGACGAATGGCCATCTCTGGCGGTGCCAGCCTGACCATTCAGGACACGGGAGAGCGTATGGCGAGCGGCGCCAAGCACCTTTGCGCCTTCGGTCACGTTCAAGCCAAGAGGGTCCAGGCAGGCATCCTTGATTAAGTGCCCCGGATGTGGCGGATTTTTCATCGGCATAGTTCTTTATCAACAGCAAATGTACCGTGTAACGGTACGTGTGCCAAACCTTTGCGCTTTTAAGGAAACTGAGATGGCCTTCAACAAGTTGAAGTGGGGCTCCCGCTATCGTACGCTGCTCATAATGATTGAAGTGAGGCGTATAGCCGCCGGGGAGTGCGAAGAGCGTGTGCCGGAGCTTGCCGCCGTTCTGGTGGACTGCGTCGCGGGCAATGCTTCGGTAAGCTTCATGGCTCCGTTTACGCAGGCTCAGGGGGAAGAGTTTTTTCAATCGGTGAGCAAGGGCTTGAAGGCGGGGGAGCGCGTTTTGCTGGCCGCGTTTATGGATGGCGAAGTGGTGGGTACCGTGCAATTGCTGCTCGCGATGCCGCCAAACCAATTGCATCGCGCGGACGTGGCCAAACTTTTAGTTCATCGGCGAGCGCGCAACCAGGGCATCGCGGCGCTGTTGATGAGCGCGGTGGAAGAGGCCGCGAAGGGGGAAGGCCGGACGGTGCTGGTGCTGGATACCGTGGTGGGCGGGGGCGCGGACAGGCTCTATAGCCGCCTGGGTTGGACGCGCGTGGGCGAGATTCCGCGGTACGCTCAGTTTCCGGATCAGACTTGGTGCGATACGGCGATATTCTGGAAAGCCGTGGCCTGAGCGACGCCGTTTTCCGGGATGAATTCTTTCCGGGCGCGGCGCGGAAAGAGGGCGGCAGCGCCGGATAGCCACGCCTGAAATTCCAAGCCGGAAAGTTGGGACCCATCGACGACGCGCGGGAGCAACAACGGGTCGTGCGAGGGCGAAGCAAGGCCCGGGCGGCAGGTGACTCCGGACAAAATGCGCAGCTCACGCAGCCAGGGCAAATGCTGCGGCCAATGGACACCCGAGGGATAGCAGAAGTGAGCGGGTTCGCGGTTGGTCAGGCGCTCAATGGACGCCGCGTTCTGCGAAAGTTCGCGCACGAAGGAATCCCGCTCCGTGGGCGAACGGTGGCGGTGGGTGTGCAATTCCACATGAATCCCTGCATCGGCCACGCTTCTCACTTCCGCGCGGTTGAGCAGGTGCAGCACGCGCTTGTGGCGGATCTCTTCGTAATCCACTCCGGCAAGGTTCGCCAATTGAGCGGCAAGCGAATCGCGCTCTTCGGCGGAAAGGGCGGCCTGATCGGCAAAGCGATGCAGTACGGTGACCAGGGCAGCGCGGCTTGCGGGCGTCCGCAGGTCTAAGTGCGCGGGAAGGCGTTTGTCCTGCCACCCTTTGTATTCGCCACCGCCGCGGGCGCGCCATGCGATGTAGCCGCAGATAAGCGGGAAGACCGGCATTTCGCGATCCGCATAGTAAGTGGTGAGGTACAGCGTAGCCGGATAGCTGAAGTGTTGGAGCACGGGAAGAGCGCGTTCATGAAAATCGTGGAAACCATCGTCGAAGGTAAGGGCCACGCTTTTTCCGGGCAGAGTGCCATCGTACATGCGCCGAATCGCTTCATCGAGCGGTAGCACGTTGCAGCCGTCAGCTTTCATGCGCTGAAATCTGGATGCCAGGTGCTCCGCGGACATATACAACTGCGGATTCCAATTGTGTTCGTCGGAAAGGGAAACGCCATGGTACGCCAGAATGAGCAGCCGCTCACTGCGCCACTGGCTGCGATAAGCGGCCTGGAACAGGTCCAGCTTTTCAGCGAGCGATAAGGCGCGTTCTTTCCAGGTATTCAGCGACACATTATTCCGGTACTGCGCGGCGACGGGTAAGCCTTACGGCCTAGTTCACTAAAGAATTACATTTTCAATGTACAGTGCCACATCCGCCTCCGCCATACAGCAATCGGTCGAGGCTACCCCAACCTGCTAATTATGACCCAAACGCCGCGTGCGAGGGTGGGCATGCTTTAAGTACTACCGGTAAGAACCTGCGAACGCTGCTCCGTTGGGCTGGTAAGGTCTTTCGGTTCACGCCGGTATTTAATGGAGGACGCCCAACGTTTGGCGGGCAGCTCCAAGATGCGATACATGGCGAAAGCGCAGACTAGCGAAACGGCCATGGCCGCGAATGGCAGGACGTAATCGAAACGCTCCGGCACAAAGTGCTGCCCAATGTGAACCACGCGGCGGCCAACCATGTCGTGCAGCAGATAAAGCGAGTAACTGATATCGCCGATGAACAACAGAATCACCGGCATGCGATTGAGCCAGACCACGCACGCCCATGTGAGGAGTGTGACCGCAACCACCTGCCACCAAAGGCTGATGGACGTGAGCACAGCACACACCGCTACAAGGGCGAACATTTCATTTCGGGAAGCAATGCCCAACCTGTAAAGCGCGGCAACAATGCCGACTACGAAGACAGGGGCAAGCTCCAACAGAGACTGATGCGGACGCCAGATGAGGCAAACGGAGGCGAACGCGAGACATGCCGTGATTCGTACGGCCGGTTTGCGTGAAATGAAAAGCGGGAACAGCAGACTCAGTGAAATGTAATATTGAAATTCGACAGCCAGCGACCAGTACACGCCGCTGATCCACTTATAGTCCGGGAAGTAAGGGATTAAGTAGCCCAGATGCAGACCGAGCTGTGTCCAGGTAACTTGCGGCTCACCGCCGCGGTACATGGCGGAGAAGCGGGAAGCCCACCAGATGAGCAAAGAGATGGCGATGGAGGCCAGGTAGGGCGGCTCTACGCGAATCATTCGTTTCGCCATAAATCGCCAAAAGTTTCGCAGTGTGTAACCGCCGTGAAACATGGTGAAAGGAACGATAAAGCCGCTGATCACGAAAAACATGTACACGCCCAGATAGCCGTGCCGGCCGGTTGCGCCGAGTGTAGTGTAAGTGTATTCGGGCAAGCCATAAGTACTATGGCAATACATGACGGCAAGGGCTGCGATGGCACGCAGGCCTTGGATGCCGGGGAGTTTCGTCTTCTCTGGCGCGAACATGTAATTGACTAAGATAACAAACCGCGGGATGCGGAATGCCGCTTTGGAGCCCGATTCGAGAGGCAATTTTAGAGGGTACGGCGTAAAGTTGATAGTGAGATGCCGACTGTAGTGATAGTGGGGCGACCCAATGTGGGAAAGTCGACGCTGTTCAACCGGATTACGGGAGAGCGGCGGTCGATAGTCGGCGATGAGCCGGGAATTACGCGCGACCGGATTCATGGTCAGGCGCAGTTCGATGGCAAGCCGTTCGAGGTGATCGATACCGGTGGCATTGTTGTGCGCGATGAAGACTACATCCCTTCGCAGATTCTGAAGCAGGCCGAGTTCGCTTTGGACGGCGCGGACCAAATCATCTTTCTGGTGGACGGGCGTTCCGAGATCACGGGGAGCGACCGGGATTTAGCGCAGATGCTGCGCAAGCTGGGCAGACCGGTGACGCTGGCCGTGAACAAGGCGGATACGGGCAAGAAACAGGACCTGGCTCACGATTTCTATACGTTGGGAATTGCGGATGTTTACCCGGTTTCGGCGGAGCACAATATCGGTGTCGAGGACTTGCTGGGTCATGTAACGGCTTCGTTCCCGGAGTTGGAAACGGAGCCTGAGAAGGGCGTGATCAAGGTGGCGATTATTGGTAGGCCGAACGTGGGGAAATCGACGCTGCTGAATGCGTTGACAGCGAAGGAGCGCTCCATTGTTTCGCCGGTGGCGGGAACCACGCGCGATGCCGTGGATGAGCGGGTGACGCATAACGGCCAGGAGTATCTGTTCGTCGATACCGCCGGGATACGGCGCAAGGGTAAGACTCACGAAATGGCGGAAAAGCTGAGCGTGATTATGGCGCGGCGCAGCATCCGCATGGCTCATGTGGTGCTGCTGGTAATGGACGCCGAAGCAGGTGTCGTGGGGAGCGATGCCACCATCGGCGGCTATGGCGATGAAGGCGGGCGCGCCATGGTGCTGTGCGTGAACAAGTGGGACCTGATTGGCGAAGGGCACAAGCGCGAGTTTGAGCGCAACCTTCGGGACACTTTGAAATTTCTGGAATATGCGCCGGTGGAGTTTCTTTCGGCGAAGGAAAATCAGGGCGTGAACGGGCTGTTCAAAGTGATCAAGCGCGTGTACGATTCGGCCAGCAAACGTGTCACCACGGGTGAGCTGAACCGCTTTGTGGAAAGCCTGCACTTTGAAGAGCGCAAGGTTCTGTACGTGACGCAGGCATCCATTCGCCCGCCGCATTTCATCTTCTTCACGGATGGGCAGGGGCCGTTGCACTTTTCGCATGAGCGCTACCTGATCAACCAGTTACGGAAGCGGTTCGGGTTCGATGGGACGCCGGTGCTGCTGACGGTGAGAGGACGCGCGCCGAAGCGGGAGCGTCCGCGTGGGGTGCCGGCGCAGAAGAAAGGACTGCCGAAGGGAGCCGCCACGGCGGGCAGGGGCGGGCGACGTGGGCCGAAGGATGGCTCGGGCACCGCGTAGAGCCGGGTTGTTGGCAACGGAATCGGCAGGGCTGCCATCTAACAGGCATATGAGAATTCTGGCTGGATTGCTGATGGCGGCGTCGGCGTGGGCGCAGGCGGCTTCCGTGGTGGTGACGGCGGAAGGGCACCACAGAAAAGATGCTCCGGAGATTTTGAAAAGCGACGTTTCCCTGCAAGTGGGGAACAAGTCGGCAGAGATAGCGGATTGGCGGGCGGAACGCGGGGCACTGCAGCTACTGGTGATGATCGACGATGGATCCGACACCGAGTTAGGGCTGCAGTTGGAAGATTTGCGGAAGTTCATGCGGGGGCAGCCGGCGAGCACGGAAATTGGCGTGGACTATATGCGGAACGGCACCACGATTTCGGCTCACGCGCTGACAAGCGATCACGATGCCGCGGCGAAGAGCTTGCGGCTGCCTATCGGGACGGCGGGCGCGGCGGCAAGTCCCTACTTGGCGCTGAGTGAGAGGATCAAGAAGTGGTCGCCCTTCGCGGGCAGACGTGAAGTGTTGATGATTTCAAGCGGCATCGATTCGGTGTACTACGGTGGCGATCTGCAGAACCCCTATTTGCTTAGCGCGATTCGGGATGCGCAAAGGGCTGGAATTTTGGTCCATTCGATTTATTTCGGAGGCGCGGGACATTCCGGGCACTCGTACTATCGAATGAACTTTGGCCAGAGCTATTTATCGCGGCTGGGCGATGAAACGGGCGGCGAGGCGTATTGGCAGGGCTTCCAGAACCCTGTTGCGTTTGCGCCGTATCTGGACGATTTGAGCAAGCGGCTGCGGAATCAGTACCGGCTCACGCTTTCGGGCACGAATGACCAAAAGGGCGAATTGCAGGACCTGCGGGTTCGGACGGAGAAGCCGGGAGCGGAGTTGAGCTCTGCCGCGCGCGTCTGGGTGGGAAGCGGGAACTAAAGCTTCACCTGTTTGAAGCCGCCGCGCGTTCGTTCGTAAAGCCAGATCGCGCCGAAGACTATCAGCAGGATGGCTGGCAGGATGGCGACATAGCGGAAGCTGGTTTGCGCGGCGATGCCCAGGATGTCGTTCAGCTTATCGGGTGGCAGCGTGTTGAAGGCCGCGTCGCCGCCGGCGAGCTGAACCTTGGTGGTGTCGAAGATCTTCCCCATTTGCGGCAGTACAAAATAGATGGAAAGCGTGCCCGCGGTGCCCATCAGGCCCATGAGCAGCGCTCCGCCCCGGGGAAACCGTTCCGAGGCAGCGGCCAGCATGGTGGGCCACAGGTAACAAACGCCGGTGCCCCAAACGGTGGCGGCGAGCAGGCCGGTAATGGGCGAGTTGGCGACACTCAGAAGCAGCAAGCCAAGGCTGCCCAGCAGGCAGGAGACCCAGAGCAGGCCGACCGGCGAAAGTTTGTGAGCGGCGGCGCCGGCAAAGTGGCGCATGACGAACATCAGGCCGCTGACATAAACCAGCAGGACGATCCCAGGCATATGAACAGTGCGGGAGAGCGCGAGATCGACCCACTTACCGGGCGCCAGTTCCGTCGCGGCGGTCAGGAACATGGCCAGGAACCACACGATGAACATGGGCCGCCCGAGTTCGGCGAACATCTGGCCGGTGGTGATGCCGGAAGCTTTGCGTTCGGTAGGCGGAAATTTGGTGCCGAGACAGAGGACCAGAAAGATCAGCGCCGGAACCAGGACCACCGCGAGACGGCCCTGCCATCCGACGTTCAGCTGACCGAGCGCGAGCGACGAAAGCCCGCCCAGGATCAGGCCGCCCGGCCACCAGGCATGCAGCGCGTTCAGGCGCTTGGTCTTTTCATCGGGATAAAGGGTGACCGTAAGCGGGTTGATGACGGTTTCCACTAAGCCCCAGCCGATGCCGGTGAGCACCATGCATCCATAAAGAAGCCAATAGATATTGGGGCCCTGTACCAGGTTTCCCGCGAAGATCTTCGCCGTGGTGCCGGCCAGAAAGCATACGCTTGAAAGTGCAAGCAGGCGGCCCATGCCCAGGTAATCCAGCAGTGGGCTACCGATGGCGATGGTGAAGGCGAACCCGAGAAATTCCACGCCCAGGATGGAGCCGATCATCTGCGCGGAATTCAGGCGATCCAGGGGATCGAAGAAGGTTCGCTGAAGGTCGCCCGCGACGGCAGTTTGGAGGGCGGAGCTCATGCCGGCCGTTACCAGAGCGATGACGCTCAGCAGAAAAATGCGCTGCTTGTTGTATGCAGCGTGCCGGTCGATTGGGGGGACGCCTCCTCTGGCGGACTGGGCGGCGGACGGGGTAGCCATTGCGAAAGAGCTCCTGGTTTACGGCTAAGGTGTTACAGCAAGCGTAAAGTGAAGCTCAGTATACTACGCGTGGAATGCCCGGTTATGGGTGGTTTGCCGGGAGAGGGACGACGCCGAATCGAGCAGGTTGCGGATGTCCTGATCGAGGACCGGGGAGAAATCGCGATAGCAGCGGCGCACGGAGAAGAATGAGCTTGGGGTGCGCGGGCAAACGATGGAATCGGCTTCGGATTTCAGTTCCGCGCAAACTTCCGGGGAAGCCACTGGGACGGCGGCCACAATACGCGCGGGCGACAGTTGGCGAAGGACGCGAATGGCATTCCTCATGGTGGCGCCTGTGGTGAGCCCGTCATCGATAACAATGACGGAGCGGCCCGCGATGGGGATTGCGGGACGGGACTGGCGATAGGCTTTGGCGCGGCGTTCCAGTTCAGCATGTTCGGCGGCCAAGGCGGCTTGCAGAGTGTCTTCGTCAATCTCTACGCCGTCTGGCGGGTGATTGAGAATGTGAACGCCACCGCTCGAGACCAACCCGAACTGCACTTCCGGCTGGTGGGGGAGGCAGAATTTTCTGACCAGGAAAATGTCCAGAGGGAGCGCTAACTCCTTCGCAACCTGACAGGCGACGGGAACACCGCCACGCGGGAGCGCGAGCAGGAGGGGGCTTGGAAAAGGGCCTTGCTCCTTGATTGCTTGAGCCAAAAGCGAACCGGCCTCGGTGCGATCAGCGAAGGGAGAAAAAGAATAAATGTTAACGGAAGACGGCAAGGCGAAGGAAGAATTTGTAATGGGCACGTCGTTTTTAGTCCAGCTGAATCTCTAGCTCTCCCTATTCTAATAAGATTTGGTGATCAGGCAAATAGGCTAAAGCATCTAGTTGTGAAGAATGTTCCGTCGTGAAAAAGGGGGTAAGACCGGTTAGTACCGTGGCGATAGTACTAAACGTGCCGGACGCCCGCGGTTCACACTAAAGAAACCAGGCAAACGGACGATAAATCAGTTACACGGCGAAAGCGGCTGTAACCATGAAAACTCTGACTTGGCGAACACGAATATATATCGGCGCAATGGAAGCTGCGGCTTTCGCGCTGGCAATCATGTCGCTCACCAGCTGGAACGGGACGCAGAACTTTCGCTTTTTCATGTACTTGGCCATGACGTTAGGGGCCGCCAATCTGAAGGTGAAGTTGCCGGGAATTACCGGCACTATCTCCATGACTTTCGTATTTATCCTGATCGGTCTGAACGATTTGAGTCTGGCTCAAGTGCTGGTGATCGGGATGGCCGGCACCGGAGGCACGCTCTTTTTCCGCGCGAAATCCAGGAATCTTGCGAAATTGGGCTTCAACCTGGCGGCAAGCGTGGTGACTTCGGCAGCATGCTTCGCCACATTCCACAGCTCTTGGCTGAGAAAGCAGGATGAAAGCCTGCCCATGCTGTTGCTATTCGCTTCGGTGGTTCACTTTCTGGTAAACACGGGGTCCATCGCGATTGTGATTGCGCTGACGGAGCGCAAATCGGCGTGGAGAGTGTGGCGGGAAAGCTTCCTGTGGACCGCGTCGCACAATCTGGTGGGAGCTGGAATCGCGACCGTTTTCCATTTGGAAGAGCGGTATCTGGGGTGGCAGGCAACGCTGCTGACCGTTCCTGTGGTGTACCTGGTGTATCGTTCGTATTCGCTGCATTTGGAACGCCTGGAAGGGGCTCGTAAACACGCGCAGGAGATGGGCGATTTGCATTGGCGCACCATTGAGGCGCTGGCGCTGGCGATCGATGCGAAGGACGAAACCACGCACAACCATCTATTGCGCGTGAAGGTATATGCCACGGAAATCGCAAAAGAGCTGGGGCTGGATGAGTTGCAAATGCAGGCGGTACAGGCGGCGGCGCTGTTGCACGACATCGGAAAGCTGGCAGTACCGGAGCACATCATTTCGAAACCCGGCAAGTTGACTCATGAAGAGTTCGACAAGATGAAGATCCATCCGGTGGTGGGCGCGGAAATTCTGGAGCGCGTGCGGTTCCCGTATCCAGTGGCCCCGATCGTCCACGCGCATCACGAGAAATGGAACGGGAAGGGATATCCGGATGGGCTGAAGGGCGAAGAAATCCCGATCGGCGCGCGCATACTTTCGGCGGTGGATTGCCTGGATGCGCTGGCCAGTGACCGGCAGTATCGCAAAGCTTTGCCGCTTGACGAAGCGATGGCCATTGTGGAGAAAGAGAGCGGGCAAAGCTATGACCCGAAGATTGTTGCGATTCTGAAGCGCCGCTATGTGGAACTGGAGCACATGGCTACTTCAATTCCGGTGGTGGATGAACCGAAGCTTTCACGAGGCGTGCGTGTGGATGCGGGCGACGGGCCGGCGACTGGATATGCGGACCTTTGCGTGGTGAGTCCGAACCCGGTGCAGATCGATTTTCTGGAAGCGATTACAGCGACGAAGCGGGAGTTTCAGTCTCTCATGCGGATTGTGGAGGAATTGGGCGCTTACCTAACCCTGGACGAGACTTTGGTTCTGGTTATGAACCGCTTGAAGCGCATGATTCCCCACAACTCGTCGGCGATATTTGTGCGCAAGGGGGAGCGGCTGATTCCGGTTCATAGCTCGGCGGAAGCGGAGTGTTGGGTGCCGCAAGGGGTACTGACGGTGGGTGAAGGGCTGACGGGATGGTCGGCGGAAACGCATCAACCGATTGTGAATGGAAACCCTTCGGTGGAACCGGGCTATTACTGCATGGGGCGATCGCTTCTTTCAGCGCTGGCGGTACCGCTTGAAGTGGACGGGACCGTAGTGGCATCGGTTACGCTGTATAGCGTCCACGCGAACGCGTTCACGCAGGATCATCTGCGCGTGCTGCTGCAGGTTGGTCCGAAAGCGGGCGCTTCGATTGCGAGTTCGCTGGAGCGGGAACGAGTGACGGCCACTTCATCGGAGCGGACGGCGGCTTAAGAGCCTGACTCTATCCACTCATGGACGAGAGGAAGTCGGCATTGGCCTTGGTCTTGCCGAGCTTATCGAGCAGCAGTTCCATGGTTTCGACCGGGCTGAGCGGGTTCAGCACCTTGCGCAAAATCCACACGCGATTGAGCTCTTCGCGCGGCATGAGCAGTTCTTCCTTGCGGGTGCCGCTCTTGTTGATGTCGATGGCCGGGAACACGCGCTTATCCACAAGTTTGCGCTCCAGGTGAATTTCCATGTTCCCGGTGCCTTTGAACTCTTCGAAAATGACGTCGTCCATACGGCTGCCGGTATCGATGAGGGCTGTCGCGATGATGGTGAGCGAACCGCCTTCTTCAATGTTGCGGGCCGCGCCGAAGAAGCGCTTCGGGCGTTGGAGCGCGTTCGAATCGACACCGCCTGAGAGCACTTTGCCGGAAGGAGGGACGATGGTGTTGTAGGCGCGCGCCAGACGCGTGATGGAATCGAGCAGGATGACTACGTCTTTCTTGTGCTCGATGAGGCGCTTGGCTTTTTCAATCACCATTTCGGCAACCTGCACGTGTCGCGTGGCGGGTTCGTCGAAGGTGGAGGCGATGACTTCGCCGCGCACGGAGCGCTGCATGTCGGTAACTTCTTCGGGGCGCTCATCAATGAGTAGCACGATCAGCGACACTTCCGGATGATTGGTGGTGACGGAGTTGGCGATGTTCTGGAGCAGCATCGTCTTACCGGTGCGGGGCGGCGCGACGATAAGACCGCGCTGGCCTTTACCGATGGGCGTGAGTAGATCCATCACGCGGCCTGAGAAATTTTCACGCGTGGTTTCGAGTTTCAGACGCTCATTCGGATAGAGTGGCGTCAGGTTATCGAAGAAAATCTTGTTGCGCGCTTCCTCAGGCGGTTCGAAGTTGATGGCGTCGACTTTGATGAGCGCAAAGTAGCGTTCGCCCTCCTTGGGAGGACGAATCTGGCCGGAGACAGTGTCGCCGGTGCGCAGGTCGAAGCGGCGGATCTGCGAGGGCGACACATAAACATCGTCAGGACCGGGGAGGTAATTGTATTCGGGAGCGCGGAGAAATCCGAAGCCATCGGGCAGGCATTCCAGGACGCCTTCGGAGAAAATCAGGCCGCTTTTTTCCGCTTGCGTCTGCAGAATTTTGAAAATCAATTCCTGCTTTCGCAGGCCGGCAGCCCCGGCCACTTGAAGATCTTTCGCCACCTGGCCGAGCTTCTGGATATTCATATCCTTCAGTTCGACAAGATCGAGCGTGGGAGATCCGTTCTTGGCCTGAGCGGTTTTGCGCCGCTGGACGTGGCTAGGGCTGGCGCCTCCAGTGGGAGCGGCGATGGGCGGAATGCCTCCCTGATCGGCGCCGGTGAGGGCGGCGGTTTTCGCCTCCGCCGAGTGAACGTTTGCGGCCTGTTCAGACGGTTTTTCCTGGGGAGAGGAGTCGAGCTTGTCGCCATGCACTTTGTCGGAAGTGGGGGCGCGCTCGGCGTGAGGAATCCGGTTGAGGGAACCTGAGTTGTTCCGGTCCGGTGCGGTGGTTTTTTCTTGCGGGGGGGGTGCTACTTGAGTTGTCGTGTTTTCGTTATCGCTTGCCAAATTTCCCTCACTCCCCGGCCGGTGATGGCCGAGAACGGCAACGGGTCAGGCACGATCTGGGAGACCGCGGCGAGACTGCGCTGTTGATCCGCTTGGTTTAATTTATCCATTTTGGTCACGATGACCAGGTACTGCCGATTCTGCGATTCCAACCACTCTTTCAGGCCCAGGTCTTTCTCCATCCACGCTCTGCGCGCGTCGAGGATCAGGAAAGAAAGGAGCAGCGAAGGGCGGTTTTCAAGATATTGATCGATTAATTCCTTCCATTGATTCTGGAAGCCTTTCGGAACCCGGGCATAACCGTATCCCGGTAGATCGACAAAATAGGTGCGGTGTTCGATTCGATAAAAGTTAATGGTTTGAGTACGACCGGGAGTGCTGCTGGTGAAAGCCAACTTCCTTTGGCCGATAAGAGCATTGATCAGACTGGATTTGCCAACATTACTGCGGCCCAGAAATGCGATTTCCGGGAGGTGGTCGGCTGGAAACTGCTCCGGGTGGTTGGCGCTAACAACAAACTCTGCTTCCAAGATTTTACACCAATCCACACAGCGCGGGGGCTAAGACACGCTTAGCACCCCGCGCCGCGGGAAAGCCGAACAAGATCAATGCGCCCGTTCTTCGGCTTTGGTGAGAAAATCCATAGCCGTGGGGGCGGGCAGCGGGAGCGAAATCGGTTCGCGTTCCAGAGCAATGCGGAGAACGTCATCCATGGAATCGACAAAGTGGAGCTTCATCACGTTCCGCAGCGTTTCCGGAATGTCCGGAAGATCTTTCTCATTGTCCTTCGGCATGATGGCTTCATTGATTCCGTGGCGGTGGGCGGCCAGCAGCTTTTCTTTCAGGCCGCCGATGGGCAGCACTTTGCCGCGCAGCGTGATCTCGCCGGTCATGGCGATATCGCCGCGCACCGGAATGTTGGTGAGCGCGCTGCAGATGGTGGTGGCCATGGTGATGCCGGCGGAGGGTCCATCTTTCGGAATCGCACCCTCCGGGATGTGGAGGTGGATGTCCAGGTTGCGATAGAAATCGCGCGGCAGGCCTAGCTGATGCGAACGCGAGCGAACGTAACTCATGGCCGCCTGAGCGGACTCCTGCATCACGTCGCCGAGTTTGCCGGTGATGGTCAGCTTGCCTTTACCGTCCATCAGCGTGGCTTCGATAGTGAGAATCTGGCCGCCGACTTCCGTCCAGGCAAGCCCGGTCGCAGCGCCGACTTCGTTTTTCTTGCTGGCTTGCAGGTCGCGATACTTCAGCGGACCGAGGAGTTCGATGAGCTTCTCAGTGTTAATGACGGTGGGTGTGGAGGATTTCGATTTCGAGCCTTCGGAATCCACAAACTTGCGGGCAACCTTGCGGCAGACGTTCCCCACTTCGCGTTCCAGGTTGCGAACACCGGCTTCGCGCGTGTAAAACTGCACCAGGCCGTTGATGCCATCGTCGGTGAACTCAATCTCTTTGGGCGTGAGACCGGTCTGCTCCATCTGCTTGCGAACCAGGAAGCGTTTGGCGATTTCCTGCTTTTCAAGCTCGGTGTAGCCGGAAAGGCGGATCACTTCCATGCGGTCTTGCAGCGCGGCCGGAATGGTGTGGAGCACGTTCGCGGTGGCGATGAAGAAGCACTGGCTGAGATCGTATTCGACGTCCAGGTAATGATCGACGAACATGAAATTCTGTTCGGGATCGAGAACTTCGAGCAGCGCCGAAGAGGGGTCGCCGCGAAAATCCATCGCCATTTTGTCGATTTCGTCGAGCATGAAGACCGGATTCTTGGTGCCGGCCTTTTTCATCATCTGAATCACCTGGCCGGGCAGCGCGCCGATATAGGTTCTGCGGTGGCCGCGGACTTCCGCTTCATCGCGAACGCCGCCGAGCGACATGCGAACGAACTGGCGTCCCGTGGCTTTTGCGACCGACATGCCGAGGGAAGTTTTGCCCACGCCGGGAGGCCCAACGAAGCAGAGGATGGAGCCTTTGGGGTTCTTGACCAGACGGCGAACGGCCAGGAATTCAAGGATGCGGTCCTTGATTTTCTCAAGGCCATAGTGATCCGCTTCCAGCACCTGTTCGGCAAATTTCAGATCGCGAATTTCTTTGGAGCGCTTCTTCCACGGCACCGCGAGCAGCCAATCGAGATAGTTGCGCGAAACGGTGGATTCAGCCGACATGGGCGGCATGTTCTCCAGGCGCTTCAGCTCGGCGGTAGCTTTTTCGGCGGCGTCTTTGGTCATGCCGGCGGTTTCGATGCGCTTCTTCAACTCATCGATTTCGCTCTTCTCGCCGCGGCCAAGCTCTTTCTGGATGGCTTTGATTTTTTCGTTGAGGTAATACTCTTTCTGTGCCTTTTCCATTTGGCGCTTCACGCGGCCCTGGACGGTGCGATCGACATTGAGCTTCTCAATTTCGATGTCCAGCATTTCGGCCACGCGGGTAAGGCGCTCAATGGGGTCGAACACTTCGAGCAAATCCTGCTTCTCTTCAATGGTGAGCTGCAGATTCGCGCCAACGGTGTCGGAAAGCTTGCCCGGATCGTCCACGCGGATGGCGGAGATCATCTGTTCATAATTCAGATTTTGGCTAAGCTTGACGTATTGTTCGAACAGCGTGGTGACGCGGCCGACAAGGGCTTCGAGTTGGGCGCCGGATTCGATCTTGTAGTTGACGGTGCGGACGACGGCTCGAAAAAATCCGTCCTCATCGGAAACGGAAACTACTTTCGCGCGCTCCACACCTTCTACGAGAACCTTAATATTGCCATCGGGCAGTTTCAGGCTTTGGACAATGTTGACGACGGTACCGACGTTGAAGATTTCGTTGGGCGAAGGTTCATCGATCGAGGCATCATGCTGGGTGGCAAGAAAGATTTGCTTGTTGCCGGACATGGCTTCTTCGAGGGCGCGTACACTGGACTCCCGCCCCACGACGAACGGCGTCATCATGTACGGAAAAATGACGACGTCCCGAATGGGCATCATCGGTAAGCGCTTGGTGTCGGATTTTTCTTTGGAGGTAAGCATCGGTTTTCAGGAAATTCGGAAGGCGGGACGTGGCTGGAATACTTGCCGGGCCTGAAACGGGCCCAGGCCTACCCGGCCTTTTCAAGCAAAGTAAGACTAATCTTCTGTGAGGTTACCATTTCGCGGGTCACCGTGAAATCCCGTACCTTTTTATAAGAGGGTATATAGTACATCAGGTCCAGCATGAGCTCTTCGAGAATCATGCGAAGTCCGCGGGCACCCACTTTGCGTTCCATAGCCAGGGTAGCGATAGCGTCCAGAGCGTCATCGGCGAATTTCAGGCGCACATTTTCGAATTCAAAGAGCTTCTGGTACTGCTTGATAATGGCGTTTTTGGGCTTGGTCAGAATCTGAACCAGGGCTTGCTTGTCCAGATCTTCCAGCGTGGCAATGACGGGAATGCGGCCGATAAATTCCGGAATGAAGCCAAACTTCATCAGATCGGCCGGCTGCAGTTGCTGAAGAAGATCGTTCTCGCGCTGCGCATTGATGCCGATGGTGCCCGGCCTGTGATTCGGGGAAGAGACCGGCTCTTCGAGAAATCCAATCGATTTCCGGCCTACGCGCCGGGAAATTACCTTATCGAGACCGACGAAAGCGCCGCCGCAAATAAAGAGGATGTTCGAAGTATCTATGGGCGTGAATTCCTGATGCGGATGCTTACGGCCGCCCTGCGGGGGCACGTTGGCGATGGTGCCTTCAAGAATTTTGAGCAGCGCCTGCTGCACGCCCTCGCCCGACACATCGCGCGTAATAGAGGGGTTTTCGTCTTTGCGGCAGATCTTATCGATTTCGTCGATATAGATAATTCCCTGCTGCGCCTTTTGCACATCGCCATCGGCGGCCTGCAAAAGCTTCAAAATGATATTTTCGACATCCTCGCCCACATAGCCCGCTTCGGTAAGTGTGGTGGCATCGACTATGGCAAAAGGCACATCCAGAATGCGGGCCAGCGTCTGAGCCATCAGCGTCTTACCGGTGCCGGTGGGCCCGATCAGCATGATGTTCGATTTCGAGAGCTCCACATCGCTATTGCGCAACTTGTTCATGTGGATGCGCTTGCAATGGTTGTAAACCGCTACCGCGAGCTTCTTCTTGGTCGCGTCCTGCCCGATTACGTATTGATCCAGAAACTCTTTTACTTCAAGCGGCTTCGGTAACTTCTGCGGACCAGTCGCAGGCTGATCGGGCTTATCGTCTTCCAGGATGGAGTTACAAACACCGATGCACTCATCGCAGATATACGCGCGCGGATAGTCACTGGGTGAGGAGATCAACTTGCCGACGACATCCTGGCTCTTATGACAAAAAGAACAACGGAGGGTATCGTCAGATCCGGCGCGCTTCATGCAAATCTCCTTTTGTGCAGCTGTCGCGAATCAAGCCACACCCTGGCGGGACTCACCTGAAACTTCGTCACAGGTTGAAGTTGAGAGATCACGGCTAACTTTGGAAGAACCAATCTCATTATGGCGCGAAGCGAAAATGTAATCAACGACGCAATATTGCTTTTAAGCGGCTGGGGTCTTTTCCGCGTTATCGAATAGAAACTGCAAAGTCTTACTGGTTTGAATATGTGAGGCGATACGGCCGAGCGTTCCGTTTTTCTCAAGTTTCGGGCGAAGGGAAAGGACAGGTTCACGTTCCTGGCGCGCCAGACGCTCCACTTCGCGATCCACCTCTTCCTTGGTGGCGAAAATGGATTCGCGCTGCGAAACCGCGTCCAGCAACAGCGAAGCTTTCACCTCACGCGTGGCGCGCTCCCGCTGGCCATCCTTGATTTTTTCCCAGTCCAGGTTCAACGATTCCGGATCGACACCCTGACCCGTCAGCGCGCGCAAGCTCTGTTCCAAGCGCTCATTAATCTGATGCTCGACGAACACCGCGGGTACCGGGAATTCGTGCGTATCCACCAAATTATCCACCAGTTTATTCTTGGCGGCTTCCTGGGCTTCGGTCTCGCGATGCGAGAAAATGCTTTTGCGAACCGCTTCGCGCAGCTCATCCACGCTGCGATAATCACCAAGATCCTGCGCAAATTCGTCGTTCAGCTCAGGCAGCTCTTTGCGGCGGACGCCCTTTAGAATGCAGTGGAAGCGAACGGTTTTACCGGCCAGCTTGTCCTGCCCGTAATCTTCCGGATATGCGACGTCGAAATCTTTCTCGTCACCTGGCGACATGCCGCGCAGGTTTTCGGAGAAGCCCTCGAGCGTATCCTTGCCGCCTACTTCGATGGTGATTTCGTCGGTTTTCACCGGCTGATCTACGCCGCCTATGCTTTCGAGCGAAATGACAGCATGATCGCCATCGTTCAGCGGGCGGGGATCTTCATTCACAAACGTGCTTTTGCTGTCGCGAATCTGATCGATGCGTTCGGCGATGTCCTGATCGGAAACGACGGGCGGAGTGTACTCCACTTTCAGGCCGCGATAGGGCGACAGCTCAATCTGCGGCGAAGTTTCAAACTCAGCCTTGAAGCGAATGGGCTGGTCGATATCGAAGTGAACGTCGGAGATGCTGGGCCGCTCAATGGGGTGCAGGTTTTCGAGCTTGATCTGCTCATCGAGAAAACGAGGGACCAGGTTTTCGAATACCTGCTGGCGGATATCGCCTTCAAAATGTTTGCGGATGAGGGTCGCGGGGGCTTTGCCTGGACGAAAGCCCGGGATGCGGGCGCGCTTCTGAAACGATTCGACCGCCTTGGCGGTCTCTTCCCGCACCGCATCTACTGGAATGCTCACTTCCAGGGAATGCTTACAGCCTTCTACCAACGTTGCCAATTCAGATTTACCTCGGGGGATTCAAGAACCGCTGAAACTCTAGAATAACATTCCGTGCAGCGGCTACAGGGTACGCAGGTGGAAGCCGCCGTCCACGTTGATGATTTGGCCGGTTGAGTAATCGAGGTGGCCACTCGCGATGGCGCGGACGGCATGAGCGACATCGGAACCTTCGCCCATGCGGCGCTGGGGCAGAAGGCCGGACGCGATCTTGTCTTCGTATACCTGCTCCACCTTGGCGATCATATCCGTCCGGATGATGCCGGGGCGGATTTCGAAAACCGGAATACCGTCTTCGGCAAGGCGGGCGGCCCAGAGCGCGACCGACATGCTGAGCCCAGCTTTTGAGATGCAGTATTCCGCGCGATTCACAGAGGCCGTGTAGGAAGAGATGGACGTGACGAACGCGATGCGTCCCGAGCCTTGCCGGCGCATCTCACGCGCGGCCAGTTGGGTGAGAAAGTGCGGGCCGCGGAGGTTGACGGCGATTAGTTCATCGAAGCTTTCCGGCGTGCTGTCCAGAATGTCCGCACGCTGGCGCGGGGCCATACCGGCGTTGTTGATCAGAAGATCGATGCGGCCATGCTGCTGAAGCGTGAAACGAATTAGAGCCTCGCGATCGGTAGCCTCGGAAACATCGCAGGCGGTGATGGAGCAGCCGGTCTCTTCAGCAAGAGACTGAGCCGCATCCAGACGGCCCCGGTAGGTAGCGACTACGGAATGAGTTTTCGCCAGTTCGATGGCGATGGCGCGGCCGATACCGCGGCTTGCGCCGGTGACCACAGCAACCGGCTTTACGCCGGCGGGAGAGCCCGCTTCCATCTAAACGCGAACACCGTAGCTTAAGGTGAAGACTAAGCGGGTCTCAGAAGGAATGCGCACCCGCTGACCCTTGGTTACTTCCTGCGCTCCAGTTCCCACCGCAGCTCCGGACCCGGCGCCGATCGCCGCGCCTCTGCCGCCACCTGCAATGCCGCCGATGATTGCGCCTAACGCCGTTGTGCCACCGATGACTTTCGCACTGCGGGCACCGCGTGAACTGCTTTCCTTGATCACATCCTGCGTTGAAATTTCCACGGGGCGGCCGTTTACGGATACCGAAGTAAGTACCAACTTCAGCACGGTGCGGCCTTGGATCTTGCCGGATTTCTGATCGTCCACCAAGCGGGCCACTACATCGGCGCCACGCGGGATCACGGACTGGCCATTTACCATGACGGGCTCATCGATACTGGCGCGGAAGGTGTCACCCATGCGGGAGACTTCGGAATCCACGGAATCGATCATGCGTACGGTGAGTTGTGTTCCGGCGGGAAGTTCCAGCCCCGAGTTGCTGGAGGAATAATCGCCATTGTTCTGCTGGGGTGGCGGCGGATAGTTCGACGACGACTGGCCGCGCGAAAAGGTGGAAGCATTCGAGGAAGGCGCACCGAACTGAATGCCGGTCACCGAATCGATAGAGAACGTTTGGATGCCGCCGTTCACTTCCATCCGAACTTCGCGCGCGTTACCGCCCACGTAATTTCCTTCCAGAACATTTCCGTTGCGCAGTGTCAATGTGTCGCCGGGCAGAAGCAGGGCAAACAAAGCCGCGGCAATTGAAATTCGAAAAATGGACATAGCGGAGTTCCTCGAAACGATCATAATCTATAGCTTTTCAGACGACGGCAATTTACGCGGCGTTTCGTCTTTTGACACCGGTTTTCATGCCGGCCATCAGAGATTTGGCAATTCCCTTCCCTTTTTCGAGCGCCTGATCGTAAGCAATTTTGGCTTCGCTCCGGTCCATGCCCGCGCCGGTGCGATGCAGGCGTTCCAGGCCCAGACCGACGACATAGGTTCCCGCGAAGGAAATGGCTGCCTTGGGAATAAGGCCTCCACCCAAGGGAATTTTCCCGACGAGCTCGCGCGCAATCGCTCGCCACCCGAAGGCGCCGGCCGCGATGGAGGCCAGCTCCAGTTTCTGCTCCGCATAGCCCACTGGCTTGCCGTTTGCGGCGGCGATCAGGAAAGCCATGCGCACCTGATTGATAGTAAGGAACGCGGTATCGGTGGCGAACTCGCCCACGGCCCAGGGCAATTCCAGCAGATTCGGAACCACGTTCGGCAGAGCGGTCACGAGAGAAAACATGGCGTTTTCACGGGCCGTGCGCTGAATGATGCGCGTGAGCACGCAGGGGCGGAACACAGGAAACTGCCGGGCCAGAGGAATTTCCAGCTCCTGCTTGGCATCCAGAATGGCGTCGATGGTGCGCTGCGGAGCGTTCGCGAAAAGGAGAAACGCGCCCTGGGGGCAGGTTGTCCCTTCCGCGCAGACCACCACATCATGTAACTCCATCGCCGAATTTGCGCTCACCCGGTGTATATGGCTCACCGAGGCGGTCACTCCGGCGCCGGTCAGAAACTTTTCGAGCGATGCATAGCCCGCCTCCGTCTGGGCCGCGATGCCGATCGAGACAGTTCTTTCCGACATACGCCGCACATCCGTCGGGTTCAGATGCGCCAGCGCAGACTTTATGTCTTTGATGAGATTGAGTGACATGACCTCTCCGGTCCCATCTTATCGTTGTAGCCGCTGTAAGTAGCGGCAGCGAATGAGTAAGCGCGGCCTAAGACCGCGCCGCCTTCTTCGCATGTGTCCGTTTCCACACTAAGGCTGCCAGCAGGATGCCGGTACCCATGAGGAAAGCCGTGCCGGGCTCCGGAGTGGCCAAATCGCCGCCCTTGGTAATCAGGGGTGAGCCGGGCTGAAGAATGGTAAGAAATTCCTGCACCTGGCCGGTCTTCATCACGGGAGCGACATTCGTCACCACCCGATAATTGCTGTAATCCAGCTTGGTATAGTTCTTCTGCGCCTGCTCCAGCCACATGCCGGAAGAGGGCTTGGGGGCTTGAGACGGGTCGAAGATCTGCCAGATGGTGGCGTGGATGTCGGCCCACTGATCTGTAGATTGCTGGCCGAACTGCGTGTCGAGCCAGGCGATTTCCTGATACAGACGCATGGAATCCTTCACGTCGCCGTAGCGCGTCTGGCTCAGGTCGGACCCGGCGGTGATGGTGCTCAGATTGGCCATCCACTTCTGCCCGAAGTTCACTTCATTGGCGAAATCGTCGCAGTACAGCGATACGTTCTGGCTTTCCAGCTGACCGTAATATTCGCCGATGTAATAGCCGAACGCATTGGCGCCGTTGACGCCGGTAAAGCTTGCTTGAATGGTTGAGGCGAGCGCGGAGGACGCGAGCAGGCCCGAAAACAGGGAGAGACAGCAGAATTTTTTGATCACGCCCACCAATCGGTGGACTGTCGTAGAAACTTTAGCCAGCTACTTCGGCGGAAATAAAAAGGGACGAATTGCGGCAACCACAATTCGTCCTTTGCAAAGAAATGGTGCCCAAGAGAGGACTCGAACCTCCACGAAGTTGCCCTCACTACGACCTGAACGTAGCGCGTCTGCCAGTTCCGCCACTTGGGCTTACTTGAAAAAGTATACCCGATTACGAAATGCTTACCAAACCTGATTCAGAACTTCGGCCAGACGGTAACCCGCCTTCGCAATCTGCTCTTCCACCACGGGGCCGGCGTTCTGCTGGTAGGGAGCGTCCACCTTCAAATGCTGGGCCAGCGTGGCATCGGAACGATCTTTGCAGCGCGCGAATTCGTTGAACGGTTCCGCCGCTACTTTGGGGAGCAACTTGCCGTAAACGTCTTTCTGCGCAATCTCGTGAGATTCCAGAGCCCATTGATCGAAGGCGATTCCGTGCTTGGTCCAATGGTGACGCTTGGAGGCGAATTGCGTGTCCAGCTTCGCGGCGATTTCGGGAATCGAGCTTGCAGGCGGAAACAAATCGCGGTTGAAAATCATGCCGTCCCAAACGCTGTGAAGGTTGGTGATTTTGGGATCGGAGAAAAACTGGACCGCCGTACAATTGCCGCCCTGATCGTTGTTGGCCGTGGTGTGGAGCGGCTGGTGCAGGTCGCCCACCAGATGCACCAGGTAGCGCAGGGCCTTCGCGCGTTCGGCGTCAGTCTCCTTATCGTTATGGAGGATGTTCAGGTTGTAGCGAAGCGCGCTCAGGATGCAGCCCGCCCGCTCTTTGCCGTTATCCAGAGGGCCCACCGGCTTGCACCATTGCTCCAGTTCGCCATGCTTCCAACCGAGCGGGATATCCATGTAATGCCAAGTGCCGGTGAGTTCCGTTTTCTTGACGTCATCGGCCCAAGTGGACGCGTCGGCCAGCAGGTCCGCGGATGGGTTCTGGCAGAAGCGGCGAAGTTCCGAATCCACCGGCTGCGATTGCAATAGCGCTGTGACTCCGGCGAGGGCTGCGGGTGTCAGGTGACTTTTCGCGATTAGAGCGATGGTCTGGTGACCTTCGCACCACCAAGCAGACGCGGGCGAGGCGCAGAGCAGCAGAAAAAATGTCAGCCGCATTCTTAGTTGCCGGCCTTTTCGCCAGTGGGCGTCGCATCGCCGGGAGTCATACCCATGGCCCATTTGATCGCTTCGAGCCACATGCCCTGAATGTCTTTGCGATCGAGCACCGCGTTCTCATGGCCCAGCGAATTATAGAAGACGCGGCCCTTGCCGTACGGCTTGGCCCAGGCTACCGCGAAATCTTTATCGGTGCGTTTGATGCGCTTATCGGTCATATCGACGGACGTTGTATCGAGGCTCATCAGCACGCGCACGTCTTTCCGTGAATAGTTGCGAAACTGATAGATTTCGTCGTTCAGCGAGATGCTGTCAGGGAAGCCTTTGGTGGCGGGGAAAGCGTGGTCTTCAATGCGAATTTTCACTTCCTTGTGCCAGGGATGATTATCGAAATAGCCGCCGATCATTTGCGCCATATTCCGGCCAGTTGTAGAAGGTATCGGTGGCGCTGTGCATGCCCAGAAAGCCTTTGCCATCTTCTTTGACGAAGGAAAGCAAGGCGGCCTTCTGTTCGTCATCCAGCGGCAATTCGCCGGTCGTATAGAAAACAACGGCATCGAAGTAATCCAGATTCTTGGCGTTTCTGGGCAGCTTCTTCTTGGTGATCAGTTCGGTATCGGTGCGCAGATAGACATCGAACAATCCCGATTCATAGCCGATCTTTTCGAACATGGCCATGGCGTGCGAGACGGAATCGTGCTCAAAGCCTTTCACCTCTCCGATGACCAGTAATTTTTTGCGCTTAGGCGGCTGGGCCGAAAGCCCGGAAGCGAGGAAGAGAACAAGCGAGGCAGCGCCGAGGATGCGGTTGAGTTTCACAGTAGGGATCTCAGGCCAGATTATTTCACCCGGCGTGGCGCGTGAGCAAGCTTGGCTGCTAATTCTTCAGGCGGCGAAGGGTGTAGGTATCGGGACGCAGGCTGCCTTGTTCCAGACGCTTCAACTCGTCATTCACGTGAATCATCTTGCCGTTGATGTGCGCGGAACGGTCAGAGGCGAGGAATAGAATTGCGGCAATCTGGCGCTCCGCTGAGACGCCACCGCTCAGGCGAATTTGCTGCGCGTCCTGCTGCTCCTGCTCCCCAGCCAGGCTGCCGGCGTGTAGAATTTCATCGGTCATGCTGGTGTAAGAGCCGCCGGGGGCGAAGCTGTTGATCTGGATATTGGCTCCATCCACTTCGCCGGCGATGGATTCTACAAGGCGCACGACAGCGGCTTTCGACGCGGCGTAAGGAGCGAAGTTTGGGCGGGCAGTAGCTGCGCCCCCTCCCGTGATGACGATGATTTTGCCCGAGCGGCGCTCAATCATGCCGGGCAGCACGGCACGAATGGAATTCATCACGCCCAGGATGTTGGCATCCAATGTCTCCTTCCATTGCGCGGGATCGCTCAGCGCGAAGGGCCCGATAGGGCCTTGAACAGCCGCGGCTGCGACAAGGATGGAGACGTGGCCCACGGTGCTGACCATGCAATCGAGGGCTTGAGAGATTTGCGTGAAATCGCGAACGTCCGCAGGGAGAGCAATGGCAAGTCCGCCCGTGTGTTCAATTTCCAGTTGAGCCGCGCTTAATTCCGCGTGCGACCGTGCGACCAGCCCTACGCATGCGCCCGCGCCGGCAAACCCCAGGGCGAACCGTTTGCCAATTCCACGCCCCGCTCCAGTGACCAGAACGTTCTTTTCGGCGAAGGGACGCAAGGAACCATTATCTACCTCAGCGCGCGCGATCGCGCACGTCGAAATCGAACGCGGCTGTCTCTGGCGTGCCCGCGCGTTGAATCTGGATAAACATGCGATAGTGCCCACCCTTGGGGAAACCGAAGGGAAAGGCCAACTGCGCGGGGAGGGAATGGGAGCCCATGTGGCTCATCGCGGCGTGGCCGGATTCCGCCGTCAGCCCTAAGGCCGCCATGGGCACGGTGCCGGAGGGATGCACATGCGCGAACACAGAAGCATCGGCCAGAAGGAATTCGGCGTGGCCCGCCATGCCCATGTAAGGCTCCAGATCCGCGGCGGGCCGGCCAGAGGCGTCCTGTACTTCGAATGCCAGATGCTGCATTTGCTTGGCGAACAAGGGACCGGTGGCATTCAGGCGCACCATGCGGTAGCCGTTGCGCAGAGGCGACGTGGCGCGTTGCGGCGCGAAGGCGGAGAGCGGGGGCGAGGCACCTTCTGCGTCGTCGCCTTGGAGCGGCTTGCCGGCAAGATCGGCCGGTAAATTCAGATCGGCCACGGGAGTTTCCGGGAAGCCGCTGGCATGCACCACATCGGCGAAGAGCTTGTAATTACCGGCGGGGAGCGCAGGCGGAGCCTGTACAAATTCGCCATTGCCCACCAGGTCTGGATGCAGGTGCCACATGCGGTCCATTTGCGGCATGCGGACAAGGAACAGGTGCATCAGGTGGCCGTGGTCCGGCAGAAAATCATTCAGCTTGGCACGCAGGGCCCAACTGTTTTCCGTCAGGCGCAAGTGCAGCAATCCGTTCTCAAGTTCGGCGCGCATGGCGGGCGGCCGGTAGATATGTGAGCGATAGCCGCTTGCTTCGACGCCCCACCACCAGTTGCCCAAGGCCAGCACGGCAACAATGCCGATGGCTGTCGCGATCATGGCGATGCGTGAGCGGCGGCGTTGCGTAACCCCAGGCGCCTCGCCTTCCGGCAGAGTGGATTCGCGAGCCGCTGCGCCGGCGATACTCACGGCCCCGGCAACAATCAACAACATGAGCAGCGCCAGCACCCAACCCAGGCCGGCATTCATCTCTTTCACTTCGCGAGCCACGGAAGGTACGGGCACGGAAATGGCGCCCTTGCCTTGCGCGCCCTCCACCTGTATGCGCACCTGATAAGAGCCGAAGGCCATCAGCCAGACGGCGCTGTTGTAAAGGTGCGGATCGACTGGGGAACGCTTCGCTACATCGGGCGTGGGCGGATATTTCGAGGCGACGCCGACCAGCGGGAAGGGAACAACTTGTACGGAAGTCACACCATCCGATGGCGTTCGAATCTCCACCTCGGCGACGCCGGGCACCACATCGGGAGGCCTTATGGCAATGCTGACGGGATAAGGTCCCGCCTTGCCTTCGAAGAAGATATCAGGACTGCCGACGTGTGCCTGCAGACTTGCCGCAAGCAAGAGAACAGCCGCACCGATTCGCTTCACCGGCGTACTTGCCGTAGCCAAAGACCGATTGCGAGACCGAGTCGCGATGTGAGAATTGCAGCGACGGCGGCCATTCCCATTTCGGTCCAGAAGGCGGAGGCAGTCTTTTCAATGGGCGTGAAAAGATGGCGTGCGTAATAGGTGGTGGGCGGCGTCAGGTAATCGAAATAATCCATGCCGAAGACGGCGTTGCGCGCCATGGGAGTCTGGAGAAAATTAGCCCAGGGCCATTGCACGGCCAGAGCAGTGGCCAAGAAGAGCAGACCTGAAACAACCGCGCGCTTCCACAGGTTCCAGTTCTTGCTATGCCACCAGAAGGTATCGAGCGCAGCGGCGGGAATGACCAGCAGCAAGGGAAACTCCGGCGGAATGAAGTGGGTGACCGGATGGAAGACGGGGCCCAGTTTGGGCGTAGCGGCAAAGAGCGGCAGCACCCAGATGAGGCCGAGCTGCAGCAGACAATACAAACCAGCCACGGTGGTGGCAGCCCACCTGCGGCCCGAGCCCAACGCCATGGCGGCGAGCATGGCGGGCACCACCATGGAGAGCACGCGATAGAAGAGCCCGCTGTGCTGCATAGTGACGTAAAGGTAATCCATGGAGACCACCAGAAGGGCGGTCATCATGAGTGCGCCGACATAGAGAAACAGAAAATCGACTGCCGCGCCGGGAGCGCGATTCTTGCGGCCGGCCAACAGGACTAGTGAACCGGCGGCAACAGTCAGGATACCGATGGCGAGCATCACATGCGGAGGGCTGAGGACTTTTACATCGAGCCCGTACGCGCCATGCCACCAATCGTCAAACGGCGCGGAAGTGAGCATGAGCACGCCGCCCCACGATGCCAGGAACGCGCCGAGCGGGCCGCGGAAGCCCCACATGGTGACTGAGGACCGATACAGATTCGTACGTCGAAAGGTGGTGGCCAGAATCAGATAAGAGCAGAAAATTCCGGCCAGGACGCCGCACAGATAAATGGCCATGTGAGCGGGAGTGAGGAACGAATCGCGGCCGATGGAGCGGTGCCAACTGATGTCCCATTCCACGCCTACGACGGCTGAAGTAACAGAAAGGGCGGCCAGCCAGCAGTACCAAGGTACACTGGTCAGCTCCTGTGTCGAATCGAGCGAACGCGCTACATTGCGCGCGGGAAAAGTAATACTCGCCATAAGTGGGCTACCACTCTTAAGTATAGGATCACTAGCGCGACGTGCTCCGCGACTGCTATTGCTTAGGTGCTCACCCGAGGGAGCTATTGTATGAAGCGCATTGTTGCGGGTTTACTTTTGTTCTTGCCTTTGCTTCAGGCAAGAGAGGCGGGCGGCCGGGCCCAGTACGTGGGTGGAACGAATGGCGAGTTGCGCGTGAAGGCGGAAGGTCTGCTGCAGACCACGGACGCGGCGGAGATGCTTTTCGCCACCAAGCAGATTTCCGTGCATGTGCCGTACGAAAATATCACCAACATTGAATACGGGCAAAAGGTAAGCCGGCGCTATGTGGAAGCTCTTCTCATTTCGCCGATTCTGTTGCTGGCGAAACGGCGGGCGCACTTTCTGACAGTGGGGTATACAGACCCGGCAGGCAAGCAGCAGGCCATGGTCTTCCAGTTGAACCACGGCGACATTCGAGTGGTGCTGGTGGGCCTGGAAGCTCGAACGGGCCGCAAGGTGGAATATCAGGACGAAGAAGCCAGGAAGGCAGGCAAGGGATAGTGCGAACGCTTGCGGCATTGTTGTTCGTGGTTGGTACGCTGCCGGCGATTGAGCGAGCCGAGACGGATGCCACCATCCTGACCATGCGGCGCGTGTATGTGGAGCCGTTCGGCGGCGGAGAGACTGCCGCTCAGCTTCGAGACATGCTGATCGCCGCGCTGCACGCAACGCATTCGATACAGATCACTGAGAAAGAAGAGCGCTCCGATGTGGTGCTGAAGGGTTCGGGCGAAGATCTGGTGTACACGGAAGACCATTCGTCCAGCGACAACTTGAATATCCATACGAATGCGAGCGAGAGCGGGACAAGCAGCAAGGGCTATAACAGCAAAGGCATCAGCGCGGGCGAAAACGAATCGAGCCATGTTTCGGAGCGCAAGCATGAGTCATCGGCGGCGGTGCGGCTGGTGAATCGGGATGGCGATGTGATCTGGTCGGCAACGAAAGAGAGCCAGGGCGGAAAGTTTCGCGGAGCCAGCGCCGATGTGGTAGACAAGTTGGTGAAGCAACTGCTTCAGGACATGGAGCGCGCGAGGTCTTCGGCGGCCAAGCAGGCCGGAAAGCCGGTTCTGTAGCTGGGGTAGCGAAGGCTTAGGCCTAGTAGCTTGCGGATGGCCGAACCATCCACGCGACGATCCGCGCGGCGCGTCTCGCTTAAGGCTTCGGCAGGAACGGAAAGCGGCATGGAGATGCCTATGAGTTGGGTGCAGAATTGTGCGGCTTCCAGCGAAGTGCACGGCTCTTCATCGGCGACGGGGTATGCGCCTTCGAGGGTGGACAGCATGGCGGCATGGCAGTGGGCGGCGAGATCGTCCACATGGATTCGGCTGACATAGTTCGACGCGTTTTCGGGCAGATGGAAAGTGCCGGCGCGGAGTGCGGCGTGGATGCCCCGGTTCGGACCGTAAATAGCGGCGGGGCGCAGGACGATGCTGGACCAGGGTCCACTCTGCACTGCTTCTTCAGCGCTGGTGCGTAGACGTTCGCGCTCCGTGTGCGGCGCGGGAAGTGTGGTTTCATCGACGAGCCGGTTGTCACCGTAAACGCCAGTGGTGGAGAGATATACGATCCTGGCCGGAGGCTTATTCCGAAGCGTTGACATCAAGTCCGGCGTGGTTTCGCGAAGGCCCGAACCGGTGCGGAGTGTAGGAATGGAGTGCAGCACGACCGTCTCGCTATCGAGCAGTGGAAGTAGCTGCGCGGGATCGTCTACTCCGGCTTCAAACGTGTCCCGGTTTGTCCAGGCGATCTTTTCCTGCACATCGCTGAACAGCTTTACAACGCGCAGACCAGTGTAGCCAGCACCTAAGACAAGGAAGTTTCGCAACTGGCGCTAGATCTTATCGCCGGAAGAATTGTAGAGGGTCGATTCGCCTTTGCGCCAGCTTGCCGAACCTAAAAACAGAGCCAGTGCGGCACCGATACTCAGGCCCATCAGCAAACGTCCCGCGCTGCCGTTGTCAGCGGATTGGGCAGTTGCGTAAACGCGCCTACCGGTTCGCGCACGTCCATAAGGCGCGCGTGCTGCGTCCAGATTCACGTGCTCTTTGGCGATAGCGGTGAGGCGAGTGTCCATCTCATGCTCTTCCTTGAGCGAGGCCGCAAGCAGCTCTGCCGCCTCTTCATAGCCAAGCAATCCTGCGTGCGTATGCACGGCGCCGTAGCTGGCAATTTCGTAGTGCTCCACTTTCTGCGCAGTGGAGAGCAGGGCTGCGTCCCGCACCATTTCATCGCTCTCTTTTGAGTGAATCAGCTCGGAACCCTGATCGATAGCGCCAGTGACGGGATACGATTTGAGTTTGGCCGGCTCTTCGCCCAGCATCTTGAAAATTCGCTCCAGGCGCACAATCTGATCTTTCGTTTCCGCTCTGTGTTCCGTGAGCGCCTGACGCAAAATGGGCTGCGCCGCGGCTTTGATCATTTTCGGAAGAGCCTTCAAAATCTGCTGCTCCGAACCGTACAGCTCACTCAACTCGCGGACGAACAGGTCTTCCAGTGCGTTCAGCTTCATAACACGCTAAATAGGCAATTCAGCTTCCAACCGAGTGCAGTAAGCTGAAATTTCAAGGAGCGAGTGAACATGGCGGATGCGGTGGACGGAGTGGCGGAGACGAACAAAGAGTCAAAGAACACGAAAGACGAGGTGGCGCTGGAGATGATGAAGTTTATCGCCGTCACCACCGGCTATGGCAAAGGAGCCACCAGCGCGGCAGGCTTTTCAGGCAAGCCATCCCGCACGTCGGAAGAGTATGCCGAATCGCTTCTGCAGCTCTTTGAGCGTTGTAAGGCAGTGATCGGTAAATCCTAAAATCAATCGAAGCGGGGGACCGTGTCAGCGGCGCGATCCGGTCCCCGTGTTCAGGCTATTTCTTTTTTGCGGCTGTCTTTTTGGCCGCGGCTTTTTTGGGGGCGGCTTTCTTCGCGGCCGGCTTGGCGACGGTTTTCTTCACGACTGCTTTCTTGACCGCAGCCTTTTTCACCGGGGCCTTCACAGCAGCTTTCTTGGGAGCGGCTTTTTTCGGGGCAGCCTTCTTAGGGGCAGTGGTTTTCTTGGTGGCAGTCTTCATAGGCGTTTTTTTCACCGGCTTGTTCTTTACTGCGGATTGTTTGGATATAGCTTTCTTGATGGGAATGGACTTCTTGGGAGCAGCTTTTTTAGGGGCCGCTTTTTTGGGAGCCGCCTTGTTGGGCGCGGCCTTCTTGCTGGCCGCTTTTTTCACCGCGGGCGCGTTGCTTGAGCTTGCCTTGGTCACCGCTTTCTTCACGGCTTTTTTCGCGGCATGCTTCGCTACGGGCGCGGCTGCTTCGGCCGCTGGTTCGCCTTTGTCCTCATCGGAGTCAACCGGCTCCTGAACAGGCGCGGGCTTCTCGCTCTCCGGTTCTTTTATGGGAGCGGGCTTGCCGGGCGATCCATGCTTCGCGGGATGAGCGGGACGGGATGAATCTTCCTCATCGTCATCCTCTTCGTCGTCGTTATACTCATCCAACTTCGTACCGCCTTCGGCCTCTTCGTCGTACTCGCGGAAGTCGTCGATCTCTTCTTCATCGCGAGCGGCGAGAAATAATGTTTCGAACATTTTCATCTCCTTCTGTTTTAGAGCCGAACAACCATAGCATACTCCTTATCTGAATAAATTGTGAATAAAAATAAAGAGGCGCTCATTGTCTTGAGTGAGCGAAAAAAAAATGCGGGCTCCGAAGAGCCCGCCAGAGACGACAGAAGGAGAGAAGGGAGGAGAGAAGAATTGCTTAACGGCGCGCAATGAGCGCGGATGTTTTGTGATGCAGCGTGGGCCGGCCTGTGGCCTTTGCATGCAGTGTACGGCGGCCCGCGGTGCGACGCGCGACCGCATACGTCACGCGTGAACGTTTGCCCGCTTTGCGCGCATGCTTGGCGACAACGGTTACCTGCTGTATGCTGGCGGGAATCAGGAGACGATCGCCTGCTATGGGCTCTTGCGACAGAAGACTGTTGGCTTCAGAGATGCGGGCACTTGGCAAGCCATACCGTTTAGCGATGCCCGCGAGCGTGTCGCCATTCTCCACACGATGCATGCGCCATGAAGCGCGCTGTACGGCGGGCACGCGTTCGAGAGAAGCAGAGAGCGTTGACCCTGCTCCCTTCGGCACGCGTACGGAATAACCTTGCGGAGCAACGTTGCGCAACAGCGCGGGGTTCAGCGCGGCAAGTTGCGATACCGGCGTATCGGTCAGATCGCCAACCAATGCCAGATGCGTAGTGGCGGTCATGTCCACCGAATCGTATTCCAGCGGCGATTCGGGAACCACTTCAGTGAGACCGTACTCCGCAGCATTCTTGGTCATGATGGTCATGGCCAGAATGATGGGCACATAGTTGGTCGTCTCGGTGGGGATCGCGTGACGGGCGCGCAGCTCCCAGAAATCCGCGTAGCCGGTGCGGGCTACTGCTTTCTCAATATTGCCGGGGCCGCAGTTGTAAGCGGCGATGGCGAGATACCAATCGCCAAATTCAGTGTAGAGATCGTGCAGGTGACGGGCGGCGGCGCGAGTGGCTTTCTCCGGATCGAGACGCTCATCCATGAACGACGTCTGGTTCAAGCCGTACTGCTGCCCGCGAAATTTCACGAACTGCCACATGCCGGTGGCCGCCATGTTCGAAACTGCGCGCGGCAGGAAGCCGGATTCGGCCTGAGCCAAATGAATCAACTCCTGCGGCACACCTTCTTCCGCCAGCACGCGTGAAATCATGGGCCGATATTTTCCGGCGCGCTCCAAGCCGGCGACGATGGTGCGATGTCCGCGGCCTGAGAAGTAATTGATGTAACCGATCACCGCGTCATTAGTGGTAAGCGGCAATTGCGAGGCGGTGGCTGACAGCTCAGTCTGCACTTTGCTCTTGAGCTTTGGGTCCACAGGGAACGTCATCTGCAGCAAATCTTCCAGAGGAGCCTTCTCAAACTGCGGCTCATCGGAGGAGGGAGCGGCAGAGCCGAGTCCTGCTAAATCCAGACGATGAATGGCGTCCACCAACCGCTCGAGCTTGTCTTCATAAAGAGCACGATCGGAGGGATTGTCCGACGCCTGCAGCATCAAATCGATAGATGCATCGAACTCGGCGCGGGCGCGGTCCGTATCCTTTACCTGATACAGCTTGCGGCCATCGCGAAACTTCTCTTCGGCGCGTTGAATCAATAAGTCGGAAGCGGTGGGCCGGAACGGTTGAACAGCTTTACCGTCCGTCTTGGAAATGCTTTCCAGGTAAGTGACTTCCGTGATGTCCGATACGTCGGAACTGCTGACGTCGTTATCTGTAGGGAGAGAAGAAGGCTGAAACGATACAGTTTGGAGAGAGAGTTGCTGGGAGAAAAGTGAAGACTGCGGTATTAAAAGACAAATAGCGAGAAAACAAGCTAGCGGAAGTCTGACTAAGGCCATCCAAAATCCTTAAATTAGGGTCGCCGACGCAGTGCGTAGGCTCAGTGCGCTCGCAAGTACCCCACTAAACTACCAAAATCCATAGAATCAGTCAACGCTTTGTAACCGGTTTAATGTGTCTTTCCGGTGTACACCTGAGACACGTGGACACAGCCGCCGGAAGAGGCCAATCCACTTCCGGCTTTTCTGCGTGAGGACGGCGTTAGACAACCTTTACGAAAATGATCACGATGACGTAGAGCGCCAGCGATTCGATAAGGACCAGACCCAGAATCAGCGCGCCACGAATGGCGGCGGCGGCTCCGGGGTTGCGTGCCATGCCTTCCGTTGCGCTACCGATTGCGCGACCCATGCCGAGGCCGCAGCCAGCAGCTGCAATCGCCATCGAAAAACCGGAAGAGATTGCGATCCAGTTGGTGCCCCCGTTATTAGCGCCGGTGGCGCCAGTACCTTGGGCGAAAATTGGCATGGCGCACAGAAGAATGGCCAGCACAACGAACATAAGTTTCCAATTCATGATTTGTGTTGCTCCTTGATTGAGTAAGATTCGTTTCCCGTTGGTGGTTGCTTTTCAGGCGGGGGCCTGAAGGCCTCACGCGGGAGACGGCGATAAAGCCAAATGAAAGTATTTAGTGCGCCTCTTCGTGGGCCACGGCGCTACCCACGTAAACCATGGTCAAGAGAGCAAAAATATAAGCTTGTAGAAATCCCACGAACACGTGCAGACCCATAAAGACAGCGGGCGCGATGAGGTAAGTAAGGCTTAAGAAGACGATGGTGACCTTTTCACCGGCGAACATGTTGGCGAAAAGACGAATGGTGAGCGAGAGCGGCCGCGCCAGATGGCTGATGATTTCAATCGGAATCATAAGCGGAGCCAGATAAATGCTGGGGCCGGCGAAATGCGCGGCGTATTTGCCGGCGCCGTTCGCGCGAATGCCCATCCAGTTGTAATAAAGAAAGACGATGAGAGCACAGCCAGCGGGGACATAAGGGACCTGAGTGGGCGATTCAAACCCCGGTATGGTGCCGATCAGGTTCGAGAAGAGAATAAAGATAAAAAGAGTGCCGAACAACGGCAGATACGCTGGTCCATCATGGCCGATATTGTCTTCGGCGGTGCCGCGCAGGAACGAATACATTTCTTCAAAGATGTGCTGCAGCTTCGAAGGCCTGTCTACAGAGAGGCGTGAGCGCAGGAAGGCGAAGAGCACGATGATGATGAGCGCCACCAGAAGCTGCATCACAATGAAGTTGGCCCAGGGACGCTCCGGATTCGCGGCATGCGTCCGGAAGAGCCCCAGGATGCTGTTGCCAAGCCCAGCCAGATGGTCGTTAAAGAGGCGGGTCAGCCAGATTTCGTGTTCTTCCATAAATTAAGCTCAACAATCGCTTCCAGCACCACCGCGCCTACCGACAAAAAGAGCCCGAAGCAGGCGGCGGGGAGACTGATTTTCGTAAACTTCAGGATAACAAACGCGCCCGCCACCAGGAGAATGAAGCGAAAAAGAGTCCAGGCAATTGCGCCCAGCAGGCCGTTGGACGCGGGGATGCCGAGCAATTCCACAAACGCGCGAAGCCGGTGAAAATTCCACCAGGAAGCCAGGGCGCCAATCGCGAACCCTACGGCGCCGGGCCAGCCGGAATACACGCCGAAGCCCATGGTACCGGCGCAACCGAGAAGCGCCAGAAACCAGTGCAAACGCCGGATCACGGTTCCCGCGATTCGCGAACAGCTTCCACCATGCCCGCCACAATGCCTAGGAAGAGAAACACGTATTGCAGGAAGGCGGTATGAAAGAGCTTATCGAGCCCGTAACCCATCCCCCAGCCCACCAGGGCGGAGACGGGTAGCAAAAAAGCTAAGCCGGTATACCGGCTGAAACCGCCATCGTCGGGCGTTTTAGGCATGGAGCTTCACTTGAGATGCGGCAGCCGCGCATTCGGCGACCAGGATGCCCATCTTGGGGTGCGACGGTTCCAAGCTGACCGGAAAGCCCAATTCGCGGAGAGACTCCGAGGTGGTAGGGCCGATGGAGGCAAGGAACATGCCGCGCAGCTTTTCGCGAACGGCATCTTCCACACCGAGTTCGGCGGCAACCTGCAACAGATGCGGCAGTTGGATAGACGTTGTGAACAGCGCCACATCGAAGCCGCCCGCAGCCACACGCGCCGCAGCCTCACGAAGCGGACCTGTATCTTCCGGCAACTCCCATTTGTACACCGGCACCGGCTGTACGCAGCAGCCGAAGGCGCGCAAACCGTCCAGCAATTCCGGGCTGGTGCGGCCATACTCCTGCACCGCCAGTTGGCGTTCCGGACGCTTCGCCATCACGGCCAAAATTTCCTTCCAGGTGTTGGGCTCCGGAATCAAAACCGCCGACGGAATATTCCATTCACGCAAAACAGCCATGGGCTTGGGGCCGCGGGCCACTACGGTGATGCCGCGCAATGCCTCCTGAAAGCGCTGCGGATCAAAGCGCGTCGCCAGTACCTGATCCAGATAGCGCGTCCCCACACCGGTCAGCAGAATGATGGCGTCGAACTCTCCCGCGAACAGACTATCGGCGAAGGCGAAGGCCCCGGCATTGCGTTCGACTGGCACTTCCCGCATGGAAGGCGCGACGAAGGCCTGCCCACCCTGTTTGCCGATGAGTGTGGCCATCTCACTCGCGCGCCGGCTTTCCAGCGAGAGAACGCGCAATCCGTTAAATGGCATCGGTTAATTATATTGTCGATGCCGCCTGCGCGGCGGGCAGTTTAGCGGCTATAATCTGTACGACGTCGAGCATGGCGATGGGCCGGTCTGTCACCGTGCCCAGCGCGTCCTGGAACATGCTTCGGCAGAACGGGCATGCCGCGGCGACTGTGTCGGCTCCGGTCCCGGCAAGCTCTTTTACGCGGTTCACATTGACGCGCTCGCCTTTCTCTTCGCCCAGGAACATCATGCCGCCGCCGGCTCCGCAGCAGAAAGACTTTTCGCGGGTGCGGGGCGGCTCAATCAAGTTCGCGCCCAGAAGGGAACGTGGCTCATCGTAAATGCCGCGATAGCGGCCCAGATAGCAGGGGTCGTGATAAACGATCTTGCCATCGGGCTTGGGCAGACGGCCGGCGAACCGGGCCAGCAGTTCGGTGTGGTGCTCGATGGCGAACGTGGCGCCGGCTTCCGCCCAATCGGTACCGATGGTGCGGACGCAATGGGGGCAAATAGAGACCATCTTGTGCTGAGGCGTGACGCCGCTGGAACGAAGCGTTTCAATGCCGCTCGCGGCGAGTTGGCCGAAGAGAAGATCGTTGCCAAGGCGGCGTGCGGGGTCGCCATTGCAGCGCTCCTTCTTCAGCACGCCGAAAGTAATGCCCAGGTGATTGAGCACGCTTGCAAGCGCCTGCACGGTCTCTCTGCCGCGCGGATCGTACGCACCCATGCAGCCCAGCCATAGGCAGTATTGCTGGGTTCCATCCCAAATGGGCAGAGCCGCCCGCTCCAGAAACTTCGTGCGTTCGGAGGCGGCAAATCCGAGCGAATTTCCGTTCTTTTCAAGCGTCAGGAAGAGCTTTGTGCCGTAAGGATCTTCCCATTCGCCCGTGTTGACACGCCCGCGGCGCAGCCCAACGATCATGGGCAGGTGTTGAATCCCAACAGGGCAGGATTCTTCACACCCACCGCACGTGGTGCATTGAAAAATCGCCTCTTCGCTCACGTGCGCGCCGGTAATTGGCTTCGTTTTGTCGTCTTCGCGCAACGCGTCGCGAATGCCCAGAATCACCTGCTTCGGGTTCAACACTTTCCCCGTGTTGAAGGCGGGGCATTGTTCGGTGCACCGGCCGCATTCCACGCAGGAGAAGGCCTGCAGGGCACCGATACCGGTGATATCGGCGCGAGTGACCAAACCTACATCGTCGTCGCCGCTTAAGGGCGGTATTTGGCTGAAGCCTTGGCGTTTGGCGAAAATCGCTGCGGGGCTAAGCACCAGGTGCAGGTGCTTGGTGTGCGGAATCAGCGGGAGAAAGGCCAGCAGCGCCAGCGTATGTACCCACCAGTTCGCTTTTGCGCTCAGCGTATCCTCCGTAAGGCCGAACCGCAGCAGATAGGTCAGCATCAGGACGAAAATCAGGCTGGCAATAACGCCGGATTCCTTCGAAACGGGACCCAGCCAGCCGGGGCGTGTGACGAATCGCCGCCAGAAAAGGCCTGTTATGGAAATGGCTACGGCTACGGCCCAGACCGCCACGAAAGCTGCATAAAACCGGCCAAAAGCACCCGCGCTTCCCAGCAGCCGGAGCCCGAATCCTTCGGCCAGGTGGCTGAGGGTGACCAGGCCGAAAGCCAGGAAACCCCAGAAAACAAAGGCGTGAGCGATTCCCGGCAGGGGCCTGTCGCGGATTACTTTGCTTTGAAACAATATTTCCGAAACGAAGCCAATTAGCCGCGGGCGCCAACTGCCCAGGGTGAAGCCGGGCTCGGGGCGCGATTCGCGAATCAGCCGCAGCACCGGCCGGAAGCGGCCCCAAAACTGGCCCGCGCTGAAGGCAATCAGCACCAACAGCAGAATGGTTTCGGCGACGCTCGGTTGGCCCATCGGAATCCATCTTGACTCTATCAAAGCGAATTTCAGCCGTTGAGCCGCGCGACTGGTTACACTGGTTTTTGCCCTCAACCCCTTATACACCCCAGATGGAGAATTGCGATTGCGTATAGTGATTTCAGGCGCGGCCGGCTTTGTCGGCTCGCACATGTGCGACAGGCTGCTGGCCGAAGGCCACACGCTAATCGCGCTGGATAACTTGATTACGGGCGCCATGCGCAACATTGCGCATCTGGAAGGCGAGCCGGAATTTTCTTTCCAGCATCGGGATGTGACTGAGCCGTTCACGGTGGAAGGCCAAGTTGACGCGGTGCTGCACATGGCCTCCCCGGCCAGCCCGAAGGATTATCTGGAGCACCCCATTGAGACTCTGGACGTGGGCTCCCTGGGCACGCGCAACATGCTGGAAGTGGCGAAGGCGCACGGGGCGCGGTTCCTGCTCACTTCCACCTCAGAAAGCTACGGCGATCCGCACGTACATCCGCAAGTGGAAACCTACTGGGGCAACGTAAACCCGGTCGGCCCGCGCTCCTGCTATGACGAATCGAAGCGGTTCGCGGAGGCGATGACCATGGCGTATCACCGCAAGCATGGGGTTCGCACCACCATCGCGCGAATTTTCAATACCTATGGGCCGCGCATGAAGCTGAATGACGGCCGCATTGTGCCCGCATTCGTGGATCAGGCTCTGCACGGCCTGCCCATGACCATTTTCGGCGACGGCACCCAGACGCGCAGCTTTTGTTACGTGAGCGATCTGGTGGATGGCCTCTACCGATTGATGCTGTCGGACGAGCGGTATCCGGTGAACCTGGGCAACCCGCGAGAGATGACGGTTCGGCAATTCGCCGACGCGATCCAAGCCGCCGCCGGCAGCCAATTGCCCCTGCAATTCTGCCCGCTGCCGGAGGACGACCCGAAGCAGCGCCGCCCCGATATTACCAAGGCCCAGACCCTGCTGGGCTGGAGCCCGAAGGTGAGCCTGGAACAGGGTCTGCAACTCACCTTGGGCTACTTCAGCGCGCTTGAAGGCAAGCGTTAGTTTCTTAGGCCTGCGGATTCCAAACGAAAGCGCCCTTGCGATCTATATAACCCTGCCGGTTGCCGATCCAAACCGCTGCCAGCCCATCGTGAAATGCGGCCGCTTTTTCGAATTGCGGGTTGATTTCCATCTTGCCGCTCTTGTCGATGTAGCCGAATTTCTGCCCGATCGCGACTAAGCCAAGGCCGTCGCTAAAATCGCCCGCTGCCTCGAATTGGGTGGGAATAGCCATTTTGCCGTCTTTATCGATGTAGCCGAAGCGGTCGCCCACACGCACCACGGCACGTCCATCGTGGAAATCGCCGGCTACTGTGTACTGCGGATTAATTTCGATCTTGCCGCTTTTCCCTATATATCCGTGAGAGGCGCCCATGCGAATGGCTGCCATTCCTTCGGAAAACGACGACGCTTCGTCGAACTGCGCAGCGATCGCCATAACGCCCTTGGTATCGATGTAGCCCCACTTTCCATCTATCAGCACGGGCGCCTTGCCATTACCGAAAACTCCCGCTGCCTGGTATTGCGGATTGATGACGTAGCGGCCATCCTTGTTAATAAACCCGAGTTTGCCGGCCGAACCTACCAAAGCCAGGCCATCGTCTGTAAACGGGTCCGCCATATCGAACTGCGGGGCAATGGTGACTTTGCCGGATCGATTCACGTAGCCCCAGGAGTTGCCGCTCAACACGGGAGCCAGGCCTTCTGAAAATGTGCTGGCGCCATCGAACTGCGGTGGAATCTTTACCGAGCCATTCTTCTGAATGAAACCATATTTACCCGCAATTTCAACAGGATAGAGCCGCGTGGGAAGCACCAGCCACACCAGTAGGGCGACGAGTGCCAGCACGCCTAGCGCCACCCAAATGAGCGGGTTCGGCTGGTTGCGAGCCGGCGCCGGCGAAGGCGGAATCTCAGAATACGCGTAGTGCTCACGTTGATCGGGCCGAGCGTCCGTTTCGTCAGGCATTTCCCTCAAAAGGGTGCAATCGGGCATCCAAATGAAAGTTGGCTTCATTTCAGTCGTTTGGCCCTCGAAGAGCATGTTTTACCTGCGGAGGAGGAAAATGTTGCAAGATAAACAAAAATTAGGGCTAATTGCCGGGGTGGTGGTCTTGGCGGGAGTTGCTGCGGCCGGATGGATGCGAACGGCGCCGTCGAACAGCGGAATAAACGCTACTGGACTGCTCTCCTCCGCTGGTGTGAGTTCTCCGGCTGTTACGCCGGGAACGTTCGTGTCGAACACAAGCCGTGCTGGGTATTCGCCCGCCCGCGCCAATCTTCAGGAATCCGGCTATGCCAACAATTACGCAGGCGGCTATGAACAGGACGGGTACTACTCGTCGACCCACCGGCCCATTTACGTGAGGCAGAATATCCCTCAGCAGCAAATCGTAGCCGAGCGTGAGCCGGTGGAAACCGTGTACGAGGGGCGACGCACCACCCGTGTGTACAGGGGCGAAGTTCGCCATGGCCGTTCGACCGGCAAATCTGTTGCGATAGTAGCCGGATCGGCGGGCGCGGGTGCTGCGATCGGGGCATTGGCCGGCGGTGGGAAAGGCGCCGCAATCGGCGCGGTAAGTGGCGGTGGCGCGGGCTTTATTTACGACCGTCTCACCCACAACCACTAGTAGTTTACCCAGGTAGCTGCAGTCCTGCGGGGCACTCTGCTTGCGATATCATGCTCGAAGAGGTGCATGAGCTTGCCGAACGCGAACGCGCCTAAAGTATTCCCCCCACCTGCCCAAAGTGAGGACCATCTTTGAGCGTTGTGGAATCAGTGATTCTCAACATCGACGATGATGAGAGTGGCCGTGAACTGCTTACGCGGTACTTACGTAAAGCTGGTTTCAAGGTAGTTGAGGCAGCTACCGGTGTTGAGGGACTGCGCCTGGCCGCCGAGGTAAAGCCGGAGCTGATTCTGCTCGACATCCGGCTTCCCGATCTGAATGGCTTCGAAGTTTGCCGTCGTTTTCGGGAAACGGCTGCAACCGCGTTTACGCCGATTCTGCAGTTGTCGGCTTCTTACAGAGATGAAGCGGCGCGTTTGCAGAGCCTGGAGGTGGGGGCCGATGCGTACCTCACCAAGCCGGTAGAACGGCAGCGGCTGCTCACGACGGTTAGTTCCCTGCTGCGTTTGCGGAAAGCGGAGGAGCAGGTACGAAATACCGCGGCCGAATGGACGACGGCTCTGAACGCGCTGAACGATGGCGTCGCGCTTTTAGATCGCGAAGGCAAAACGGTTCGCGCGAGCGAACGATACAAAGCGCTGGCTTCCGCCCACCAGTTGGATTGCGATTCTCTGTTCAAGAACTTGCAAAACACGCGAAAGCGCCAGACGCATGAACAGTCGGATGGCGAGGCGGTTCTGTTGCTTCATCTGGACCCGGTGTTGAACGGCGAAGGGTTGCTGACGGGCGCTGTTTGCACGGTGTCGGACATAACGGATCGCAAGCGTTTTGAGGAGCGCTTGCAGCACGCGCAGAAGCTGGAAAGCATCGGGGTTCTGGCTGGCGGCATCGCTCATGATTTCAACAATCTGCTCACCGGCATTCTGGGCAACGCCAGCCTGCTGCTGGATGAGTTGACGCCTGGAAGCACCAGCTTTGAAATGGCGGAAGAGATTGTAAGGGCCAGCGAAAGCGCCGCCGATTTGACGCGCCAAATGCTGGCTTACGCGGGGAAGGGAAGGTTCGTGATGCAGTTGGTGAATCTTTCCAGACAAATTGGCGGCAACAGGGCATTTTTGAGCCGGATGATTCCGCCGACGGTGCAGTTGGAGCTGAACCTTTCAGAAGATTTGCCTGCGCTGGAAGCGGACGCCACTCAGTTGCAGCAGATTGTGATGAACCTGGTGATCAACGCTGCGGAAAGCTATGGGGAACGCGGTAAAGGCCAGGTGATGGTGACCACGCAACACCAGACCGTAGAGCCCGGCGATTCTGAAATTCAACCGGGCGATTACGTGATGCTCTGCGTGCAGGATTTTGGTTCGGGCATGACTCCCGAAGTGCGCGCGCGTATTTTCGACCCGTTCTTTACGACCAAGTTCGCCGGTCGCGGCCTGGGGCTTTCGGCCGTTCACGGGATTCTGCGCGCTCATCACGGATATCTGAAACTGGATACCGCGCCGGGCCAGGGCACCACGTTCCGGCTCTATCTGCCTGCAGCAGCCCAAACGATGAGTCAGGTGGACGCACCCGTTCCGGCCGTGCCCGATCTCTCAGGCGGGTTGGTACTGGTGATTGACGATGAGGCCACCGTTCGCACGTTCGCCGACGCCGCGTTGACCAGATTGGGATTTCAGGTTCTGCTTGCGGAAAACGGCCAAGCCGGCCTGGAAATTGTGAACCGTGAGAAGGAGCGGCTGGCGGGAGTGGTGCTGGATTTGGCGATGCCCGTCATGGACGGAGAAGAGGCGTTGGAGCGGATTCGCGAAATTGCCCCGAAGCTGCCGGTTCTGGTGTCCACTGGCTTCAACATGAGCGCGGAATATGAGCGCCTGTCGCAGAAAGGGGCTACCGGCTTCCTGCCGAAGCCGTTTACTGTGTCACAGCTTTCGCAAGCGCTGCGTCACATCTAGTATGCGCAGCTTGTTCGTAGGGGTTTGTATCGCTTTGCTGGTGAGCGGCTTGGCCGTTGGGCAGAGGTCGAGACGCGGCGCGGGCCAAGCGACCGATGCTGCCGGAGCTTTCAATCTTCCGGCGGTAACCTTTCACGGCGTGCTGAAGGAAATCTCCGCCAAGGAGATTGTTCTGGATCAGGGCGAAGGGCAGCCGGTCACCATCTACCGCAATCATAAGACTCGCTTTCTGCGGGACGGCCACGCCGTGGACGCGAAAACGATCGCCGTGGGGACAACTCTTTCGCTGGACGTCGCGAAAAATCCGGACGGCAGTTTGCAGGCAGTGAACGTAATGATTGCGCCGTAGACTTACCATAAGGTCATGCGCTTGATAACTTGCATTCTTCTGGCGACGGCGAGTTTAGCCGCGGCCGCCGATCAAGTGGACGCGTTCGGAGTGAAGTGGAGTGTGCCCACCGGCGCGGATTGGAAAGTGGAAAGCCAGGAAGGCGTGCCTGTGCTGCGGATGTTGACTGCGCGCCCGCCGGAAAAAGATAAGCCGCGAAAGCCTACGCAGTTCGCTCTTGCGGAAGTGGGACCTTTTGAAAAAGTAACGGTGGAAGCGGAAGTGAAGCGACTGGCGACATCGCTGATTCTGGTGTATGCATACCGCGACGATCTGCATTTCAACTACGTCCATCTTTCGGGCGATTCGGCGACAAAGCAGATTGTCCACAACGGTATTTTTCACGTATATGGCGGTGACCGGGTGAGGATCAGCCGTGCGGACGCGCCCGCTTCCCTGCCCTCTGGCGATGAATGGTACAAAGTGCGTCTGGATTACGATGGCGAAACGGGAACGGTGAACGTGACAGTGAATGGACAGCCCAATACTTCGCTGCGTGGAACCGATTTGAGCCTGGGCGCGGGCCGGGTTGGATTGGGTTCGTTTTTCGAAACTGCCATGTTTCGCAGTGTTCGAATTACGGGAAAATGACGATGCGCATCGCGATAGTTGCGTTCGTTGCGCTCAGCAGCCTGCACGCACAGTTCGGTCTGTTCCACCGCGACAAATATTTCCAGCCTGTCCACCGCATCTCCGGCATTGGAGCGGAACGTAAGGATGTATCGGACGCGGTGCTGGAGAAGCGCGCCGAATTGATGACCGATTCGCAGACGTTCAGCATCATGCGCGATTCCCATGCTCTGGAAGGCGCGCAGCGAATCACCAGCCCCAAGCTCCAGAAGATTTTCGATTCCGCCGCGAAGGAAAGCGGCCTGCCCGCGAACTTGATTGCGGCTGTTGCCTACCTGGAAAGCTGGGGCGATGCGACGGCGCAAAGTTCGGCCGGGCCGAAAGGCATCATGCAATTTTCCGGCGCGACCGCGAAGCGCACGGGGCTGCAAATTGTATACGCCACGCGCTACCGCACTGTGCAGACCACGAAGCGCGTGAAAGTGCGGGGCAAGATGGTGAACCGCCGGGCGTCCACCAAGGTTCCGTACCAGGTGCTGGTGCGTGACGATCGCCTTTTGCCCGAGCGCGCCATTCCGGCCGCCGCAAAGTATCTGGCTTCCATGGAAGCGAAGTTCGGTGGGCGCGATCTGGCGGTGTTCGCTTACCACTGCGGCGAAGGCTGCGTTTCCGATTTCATCCAACTGGCTCATCAAACGCCCGGGCTTCGCGATCGTCCGGTGACCGTGCCTCGGCTGTTCTTTTCCGCGAACCCCGCGCACAATCGTGAAATTTACGAGCGCATCAAATACCACATGGGCCGCGATTATTCTCCGACCTATTACTTTCGCGTGATGCGCGCCGAACAACTGTTGGAGCTTTACAGAACCGACCCCGATGCGTTTCGAACGCTAGTGGAGCAGTACAGAAATTCGGGCGACCCCGCGCGCCGCGCGGCTACGCGGCTCTCTGCCTGGATCAAGCCGCAAGACCTGCAATATCATTCCTGCGAAGATCTGAAACGCGAAGAAGGAAAGAGCTTGGCGCGCGTTTTGGATAAGCCTGAATTTTTCGGTTTTCAACTGCGCACCTCTGGCGCGGGCGCCATCGGCAGTTGGGATTTGAAGAATCAGAATTACTATCTACAGGCTTCGCCTTCGGCCATCGGGACGCTGACTTACATCGCTTTTGAAACACGTAAGTTGTTCGATGCATTGAAGCCGAAAGGGGAAAAGTTCGTGCCTCTGGAGGTGACCGCGCTGGTGCGGCCATTGGATTTTCAAGAGAAAGCGGGCGCGGGTGAATTGCCCGTTCATTGCACCGGTCAGGTCTTCGATCTGGCGTTCGAATTTTTGCCTCCGCACGAAAAAGAGTGCTTGAATTTTATTCTGGAAGATATGGGCTGGAATGGCTACCTGGGCTTCGCGGAAGAATCCGCGGGCACCATGCACGTGGGCTGCTCGCCCTCCTCGCGCGACTTTTTTCTGAAGGTCTATGAGGAGACGCTGGACCAGAAGCACTCTTCGTGAACCGGTCCCTGGACGTAGATGCCGTTGGGGCGTCCTTCGTCGCGGGACGGCTTCGGCGCACGGAATTTGATGCTGTTTCCGCGCCGCCGGTGGACCTTTGGATTGACGATGCTTTCGACCGCAACGAGAAGATAAATCAGCACGACCCGGAGCCGATTGAGTTTGCCATTCCGCTGCCCGAATTTTGCTTCGATGGGCAGCGGCACAAGGTTGAGATTCGATTCGGCGATGAAGTGCGCGTTCAGTATTTCGAGAGCGAATACCAGGGTTACATCGATCCCTTTTCAGAGAACCTGATCACTGGTTGGGCGGTGGATCTTTCAAGGCCCGCGACTCCGGTCAAATTGGAGATCGATGTAAATGGCGCGCTCAGTGCCTGCACGACGGCGAACGTCTATCGAGAGGACCTGAACAGCGCGATCGGCTTTGAGTGCCGGGTGCCTGCGACGGCGGATATGGACCGTTCGTTCGTGCTGCGGGCGCGCGTGGCGGGCACCGACATCGACCTGCAGGGTAGCCCAGTGCTCTCGCTGGCGAGACCCCGGCTGGTGAAGGCGGCACAGCAGTTCAATGCCGCGTTTCATTACCTGGAACATCGGCTGTTGTGGGCGGGGCGCGCAAGCCATGCCGAACCGAAGCTTACGGAAAGCGAACTCCGGACCTTCACGGATGTACTTCTGGCCAGCAGCAGCGCAGCCGATTTGATGGAGTTGCGCCATCGGTTCTTGCGGCCCATGCAGAGGCAGCTTACCGAACAGTATGCGCGACGCGATTACAGAAATCTGGGCATTCAGTATCCGCAATCGGTGCCAAGGCGGGCACGCTCCGCGCATCGCGACCGGCCGGTAGACATCATCGTGCCAATCTTCGCGGGACTGCGTGAAACAGAGGCATGCCTCAAGAGCGTGCTGGCTTCGCCATGCGGTTGCCGCTATGAATTGATCTGCGTTCTGGACAACCCTGAAGCAAGCGATTTGCGAGCGATGGTGCAAGGGATCGCAGCGGCTCACGAACACGTTCTTGTCCTGGAGAACCCGGCCAACCAGGGATTCGCGGGAAGCGTGAATCGCGCTATGACTTTGCATCGCGATCGCGATGTGCTGATTCTTCAGGCCGATTGCGAGGTTCATGGCGATTGGCTTTTGCGTCTGCAGGACGCCGCTTACGAAGGTGCGGGCGCGGGGATGGTGAACCCGCTTGCCGGTCACGCGGAGTTTCTGAGCTATCCGGCTTGGGATGTGGAGTTGCCGCCGGACGCATCGTTCGAACGCCTGGATGAGTTGGCACGGCGAGCGGGACCGGGGCGCGCGGTTGCGATTCCGGCGGCCTTGGGCTTCTGCATTTATCTGCGCCGCGGGTGTCTGGACGATTTAGGTTTTTTTCATAACGATGAAGCCAGCGGCGGCTACTACGCGGAAAAATATTTCAGTGTGAACGCGGCGGCGCAGGGCTGGCGCACCATTGTCGCGCCCAACGTTTTTGTGAAGCACCGGCGGTTCGTCGCGTTCGCGGAACATCATGTTGAATCGATTGAGATGGCTCGCGACGCCTTTGAGCGCTGGTGCCCGTTCTACGCGGATTCCGTGACCGATTTCCTGGTGGACGATCCGCTTCTGCCCGCGAAACGTGAACTGGATTTGGCCAGGCTGGAACAGCTTGACCGGCAATTTTTCTGCCTGATCAGCCACGGCGGCGGCGGTGGCACGGAGCGCCACCTGCAGGACATGGCGCGGGCGATGTCGCTCGATGGATTGGCCGTGATGGTGATCTTCGTTCTTCCGGACGCTAGTGTTTCGTTAAACACGTTCGCGCTTCCCGGTATCGAAAATTTAAGGTATCGCGTGGATGCCGAATTCGACCGCCTGGTGAGCGACCTGAAACGATTGCGCGTGCGGCATGTTCATATTCACTCAAACGTGGATATGCCGCGCGCGTTGTTCGCGCTGCCGGGCAGGCTGGGTATTCCCTACGATGTTACCGTTCACGATTACGCGTGGTTCTGCCCTCGCGTGAATTTGGTGAACCGCAGCGGCGAGTATTGCGGTGAGCCGCCGGTAAGTGTCTGCGAAACGTGCGCGGGCGGCGGCGTTGCGGCCCTTCTGGAACAATCGCGAAGAGACCTGGCGGGAGCGCGCCGTATCTTTTGCCCTTCAGAGGACGCGCGGAATCGCATGCTGCGGCACTTTGAGCTTTCGAATTTGCAGGTACGCCCGCACCCGGAATGGATCGGTGAACCGGAGTGGCGCACGGAAGCCCTGGCGGGCGGGGCGACAGTGCGGGTGGCCACTATCGGGCGCCTTTCCGGACACAAAGGTCTGCGCGTGGTGCGTGAGTGCGCGGCCCATGCGCTGGAGTGGAACTTGCCGCTTCAGTTTGTGGTGGTGGGGTCAACCAGCGACGATTCCGAATTCAGCCAACTGCCGAATGTGGAAATTACCGGCCCCTACGAGGACGGCGACGTGGACGATCTGGTGGAACGCCTGGATGTTCGCGTGGCGCTGTTACCCAGCGTGTGGCCGGAAACGTACTCCTACACTTTGTCCATCGCCATGCGGTGCGGGCTGATACCGGTGGCTTTCAATCTGGGTGCGATTTCCGAACGGCTGCGTGCCGCTAAGACCGGAGTGCTCTTGCCGTTGGGCACGGCTGCGTCTGCGATCAATGAAGCGCTATTGCAAGCGGCCCGGATGCAAATGCCGAAACCTTGCGCGCGCGGCACCGGCTACCTTAATATGTTGCGGGACTACTACAATCTTGCCTAAGCCCCCACCGATGACTTCGCCCCTGCCGGTTCGCCGATTCGCACCGAAACGATACCGCCCCGGCAACCTGGGCACTTGGTCGGGCCACCTGCCGTTCGCCAAGGACCTGGTGTTTGGATTGAAGCCAACTCTGCTGGTGGAGCTGGGCACGCACTATGGCGAGAGCTACTTCGGTTTTTGCCAGGCGGTTCGAGAGTGCGGCATTGTCTGCCGCTGCGTTGCCGTGGATACCTGGCAGGGCGACGACCACGCTGGTTTTTATGGCGAAGAAGTTTATCGCGAGGTGGAAGATTACAACCGGATGGAGTATGCCGCGTTTTCTACGCTGGTGCGCGATACCTTCGACCAGGCGAGCGCGCAGTTCGCGGCCGAGTCCATCGATCTGCTGCACATCGATGGACTCCACACTTACGCCGCCGTGAAGCATGACTTCGATACGTGGTTTCCAAAAGTGAGGCCGGGTGGCGTGGTGCTGCTGCATGACGTGAATGTACGGCACGCGAATTTTGAAGTGTGGCGTTTTTGGGAGGAACTGGCGCGCACTTACCCGAGCTTCAGCTTCCACCATTGTTGGGGTCTGGGCGTGATATGGAAGCGCGGCGGCGATGCAGACAATCCGTTTATGAAGCTGCTTTTCGAAGCGGACGCGGAGACTGCGGACAGAATTCGTGAGCGCTATTACGACGCGGCCGAATTACTCAACTTTCGCGAACGCAGCCCAAAAACGGCGCAGGCCGCGGCAGACGCCGACCGGCCGTATCTGCAAGTGTTTCCCGCTGGAGCCGATATGGGCTTCGTGGAGAAGGACAGTGTAGTATCCAACATAGAGGGCGGAACCTGGCAGGAGTATGTCGTGGAACTACCGCACGGCGCACCAGGGGGAGCGATAAGAATCGATCCCGTGAACCGCCCAGCCTGGATTGAGCTCTCAGCTTTTACGGTTCGCGATGGCGAAGCAAGCACGCTGCTGCAGATGGATGCGCAACAGCTTGCGGCGCTGGACGGCCTGCATGAACTGCTACCGTTCGCGGCGGGCGATACGCCTCGTTTTTTCAGCTGGGGCAACGATCCGCAATTTACCATTCAGGTGCCCGCGGCCAAAGACAAGCACGCGCCGCTAACCATGGCACTCACCATGCGCATCGGCTTCAGTCTGGAAGAGGTTCGCGATACGCTGCTGGCACAAGGGGCGTCTGCCGAAGAGGTTCGTCAATGGCAATCGATGACTGCTCAACTGCAGGCCGGGGTTACTCAACTACAGGCCGAAGTGGCTGAGTGGCGAGCGCACGCCACGGGCTTGCGAGCGACTCTCACCCGCGAAGAGAATATTCGCACGCGCCTTGAATGGGATCTGGCTTTCTTAAAGACGCAGGTGCTGGGCGGCGAACATAGAATTCAGGCGCTGCAAACCGAGTTGGAGCAGTTGCGCCGGCAGGCTGCCGCGAAAAATGCCGCGATGCTGAATCTGCAACACCTGGCGGCTGCGCATCAGGCTCGCGCGGAAGACTTGATGGAATCGCTCTCCTGGCGAATCACAGCCCCGTTGCGAAGCATTGCGGGTTCGTTTCTGCGCGAATGATTGCTCCGCAGTGGCTGCATCGCCTGCTACCGGTGAGCAAGGTTCGCGTAGACGCCGTGGCGGCAGGGTTGCGCGCCGAACAAGTGTCGGCGCTGGAAACAGAAGTCTCAGATTTCGTCGCGGTGGGGAAAACGGTAGGCGTTGTACTGTTGATTTCGCGCAATGGCGAATTGGCAAGCTTTCGCGCGTTCGGTTGGCAGGACCGCGAAGCCCGCATACCCATGGGCAGGGACTCTATTTTTCGGCTGCTCTCCATGACGAAATCCGTTACCTGCGCCGCGCTCATGTGTTTGGTGGATGAGGGCAAGGTGCGCGTGGAAGATCCGGTGGAACGGTATATTCCGGAGTTGGCCAGCGTTGGTTTCGCGGATGGCCGTAAGCCGGATGCGAAGCCCAAAGTTTGGCAACTGATGGCTCATTCCGCCGGGCTGGCGGACGCCCTTTCCGCGGATTTTCTGAGCACGAATTTTGCTTTAAGCGATCTGGCCCGCTTTGCCGCGCGTAGTCCGCTGGGCTATGAGCCGGGAACGGGCTGGGCCTATAGCAACGGCGGCTTTGCCATGCTGGGGCGAATCGTGGAACAGGTCGCAGGCATGGAGTTTGAGCGGTTCGTGCAAAGGAAAGTGCTTGAGCCGGTGGGTATGACCGGCAGCTATTTTCACGTGCCAAAGGCGGAACAGCGGCGCTTGGCCACTATCTATTGCATTGCCGATGGCGTGGTTTCGCGCGAGCCGGATGACCCGTTGAATCGCCATCATCGCTATTCATCACCGGTGAACGGACTGCATGCCACCGCGCTGGACCTGTGGCGGTTTTACGAAATGATTCGCAACCGGGGGAGAGCGCAAGGGGCGCGTGTTCTATCGGAAGCGAGCGCGCGTGCGATGGTGACCGTGCAGACAAAAGACCGCAATGCCGGCTTCCTGCCCGGGATGAGTTATGGCTATGGGCTCTCATTGGTGACCACACCTAACGGAATTTTTCGCAATCATTCGAAGGGCACGTTCGGGCACGGAAGCTATTACCAGACGCATGGCTGGGTGGACCCTGTGAAAGGCATTACCGGACTTCTGTTCTGCCAGAACCGCGCGGATTCCATGGTGGTGACCGATGAAGTGGCAAGATTCGTGGCTTTACTGGGCGCGCTGGAGCCACGCAATTGAATAAGTGAGAAGTTTCCGCCCGGCGAAAGCACTTCAGGTTCAGCGATGAACCCATCGAAAGTGATCGTGGTCGCCGGTGCGCGACCGAACTACATGAAAATTGCGCCGCTTATGCGCGAGTTTGCAGCACGCCCAGCCGAATTCCGCGCAGTTCTGGCGCACACCGGCCAGCACTACGGCGAAGAGATGTCCGATTCGTTTTTCCGCGACCTTGAAATGAAGACGCCGGATTACAACCTTCACGTGGGCAGTGCTTCCCATGCGGTGCAGACGGGCGAAATCATGAAGCGCTTTGAGCCGTTGATGGAGACGGAACGGCCGCGCGCGGTGATTGTGGTGGGCGATGTAAATTCCACGTTGGCGTGCGCGCTGGTGGCGAAGAAGATGGGCGCAATGCTGATCCATGTGGAAGCAGGGCTGCGCAGTTTCGATCGCGCCATGCCGGAAGAAATTAATCGGCTGGCGACCGACGCCATTGCCGATTTGCTGTTGGTGACCGAGGAGACCGGTCTGATGAATCTGGTTCGCGAAGGTGCGCAGCGCGAGCGGGTCCGGTTTGTAGGAAACCTGATGATCGATTCGCTGCGGTTCCATCTGCGGAAGGCGAAGGAGCGCGATACGCGCGAGCGGCTGGGCGTTCCGGCGGGCCGGCCATATGGCGTGGTGACGCTGCATCGCCCTTCGAATGTGGACAATCCAAAGGTACTCAACGGCATTGTGGAAGCGCTGGCGCAGATTTCCGATGAACTTCCGCTATGGTTCTCAGTCCACCCGCGCACGCGCGAGCGGATGCTGGAATCGGGAGTGGAGATGCCGGACAATTTGCACTTGGCCGGTCCGTTGGGCTACCTGGATTTTCTGTCGTTGATGGAAGGAAGCGCGGTGGTGCTGACCGATTCGGGCGGCATTCAGGAAGAGACCACAGCGCTTGGCATACCCTGCCTGACGCTGCGCGAGAACACCGAGCGGCCCATTACCGTTTCGCAGGGCACGAACGTGCTTGCTGGAACATCGACGCACTCCATTCTGCGCGCCTGGCGGGATCAGCAGGACCGGCCTAAGCAGGGTTCGATTCCAGAGCTATGGGACGGCTTTGCGGCGGAACGTTGCGCCGATGCTATTTCAGGCTTCCTGCACGATTCGCAGAGTTCCATGCAAGTGCGGAAAGCAGCATAAGCAACAACACTAACGACGGCTCTTCGAAGGGGTAGTCCACAAAGGCGTGGCCGAAGACAACGGCCACGCCGAGGGACCATCCGGTTTTGTAGCCCATCCAACCCGACCAACCCGCAAACAGGAACATCGCGAAAGCGGCGCAGATGCCCCCTTCCGCTGCCCATTGCGCCCAATCGTTGTGAGCTTCGTTGACCAGCACGCCGGGATCGATACGGCCATACGCTGGGTAGACGGTGCGAAAGTTGCCAAGCCCCCAACCGGCCACAGGCCGAGCGCGCGCCATATCCAGTGTGGAAAGCAGAATCTCATGGCGGACCTGATAAGGATGCTGTTCGGCGAATCGCTGTTCGATGGTTGAGAAGCCCGTGGTTGCCACACCGGCCATGATGCATGAGGCAAGCGAGAGCGCGAAAATGAGTGACGCTTTCGGCGTGAGCCAATGTTTGTAAGCGGCCAGCGTGAGCAGGAGGATCAGTTCCACTCCAACCAGGATTAGACCTGTTCGGGACGCGGCCACCACCACCGCTGACACTTGCACTGCGGCGATTAGGAGAAACAATGCGCGCCGCTCCGTTTCGCGAATGGCGAGGTACACCACGATGGGCAGTGACAGTTCGACAAAGGCCGCCAGGTGGTTCCGGTAGACGTAAGGCCCAAAGACTTGTTCGAAGCGAACCGGCACCAACCAGAACAGATGAAACGGGGACGTGAACGCAGTGAGGATGGCGCACGCGCATACCGCGCCCGAAAAGCATGCCCACCATACCAGCAGCCGTTCGCGGATGAACGGTGCCTGAGTGACTTGTACCGCCAACCATCCGCATGCCAGGTATGCAGCCCAATCGAGTGCCGCGCGCGCGGTGGGCAAGGCGTAAACGGTTGACCGCGCCAGAAGTTGAGCAGTGCCGGTGGCGAGCAATGCCGCCGGTGCAGCCAGAAACCAGGGAAAGCGTGCAGCGGCGCCTTCGCGGACCTTGCGATACGCGACCCAGGCAACAGCGGCGAACAGGCAAACTTGTGGAAGCGTGACGGCCCACAATCTGGGCAGCCCGGCCGCCAGTACGGCATACACAATGGTGAACAGCAGGAGATAGCTCATTGCGCTTTCAGGCCGGGGTGGTTCAGCCACACGGTACCTTCGAATCGCGAAGAGCCCGGGGCGCGTGCGGTGTGGAGCGCCATGCGCACCAGCGTGCTTGTGCCCACCGCGAACGGCTTGCGATCTTCGCGCCAATCGGCTGACGATTGCACTGCTTGATGAAACAACCCGGCTCCCGTGCGTGCGTCGGTAGCTTGCCAGAAGAACCCGGCCGATGCCGGCGACGGAGCTTGTTTCGCTTCCCAACTCAGCACGTAAGTGCCTGGCTTCAGCAGTACCGTTTCGAAGAGCAGTTCCAGGGGGTCTGGCTGCATGCCGGTTAAATCGAAGCGGGCGAAACCGTCGAAGACGATCCGGCTCTCCGGGATGGAGTTGTACCGCCAATCGAAGCCAAGCTGGCGAACATTGTGAAAGCGTGTGTTGGTGAGCAGTTCGCCCGATGGTTCAGGCGGCACGACGCGGTCCCAGATGGCGCGAGCGTGACTCGCGTCACTCGCCGAGAGAAGCCGGTCGGCGGCTCGCAACAGAAGTTCGTCATCGGCCTTCTGCGCGTGCTGCGCCAGTAACAACGCTGGGGCGCTCAATGCGTCTGCATGGTCTGTCGCCAACAAGAATTCCAGGTAAGACCGAAGCGCATCAGGCTCGCTGCCCACCACGTCACGCAGCAGAAACTCGGCATCGGGGCGAAAGTTCCAACACGTCTCAAACAATGCTGCCGTGGGCTGCCCGCCATGAAGCGCCGTCCGCAAAGCCTCTGCCAGCAGGGGCCAGGCTCTTGTGTCGCCATGCCGCAGATGGTAGTTCGCCAGTGTCCAGCGGGGCAAGTAGCCGCGATCGAGAGCCAGCGCGCGCGTGAGACTGGCCACAGCCTGCGCGGAGTGACCTTCCTGCTCTTCCAAAAGTGCCAGGCCGATCCATGGCGCCGCGCTCATAGGGCTCACTTCCGCGGCGCGCCGAAAGCCTTCCCTGCCGCCCTGGCGCAGGTATGTTTCCGCATCGCCGCCTGGCACCGTTCGCATGGATGCCAGCACTGCCATTCCCGCCAGCAATAGCGCGGTGAATCCCACGCCGGCACTGAGCACTCGTTCCATTCGCAGCCGTAGTGTCCTATAGCGCTAAACAATCTTCGCCGCCCGGGAGAAATATTTGGCAGGGTGCGCACTTGTCCTGTTTGAAAGTGGAGTTACCCCTATGCCCAAACAGTTCCGCCCTCTGCGCGCCATCGCCACGTTCGCACTGCTAAACCTTAGCGCCTGGGCGCAAGACCGCCCCCTTGCGCCCGTTTCCGATACCTCCGCTCCGAACCTGCAGGTCCAGAAAATCGGCCCGAACGATCTTGTGGCGGTCTCCATTTATGACGCGCCAGAGATGTCGCGCACCTATCGCGTGGGTCCCACGGGCCAACTGCATCTGCCGATGCTGAAGACCCGCATCACCGCCGAAGGGCTGCTGCCGGCTGAACTGGAAGACGCCATTGCGGCAGCGCTCGATCGGGAGAAAATTTTGGTGCACCCCGTGGTCACCGTCACCATGGCCGAATATGCCAGCCGCCCCATCAGCGTGGCCGGCGCGGTGAAGACTCCGCTTAAGTTCCAGGCCATTGGCAACGTCACGCTGTTGGACGCTATTGCGCGCGCCGGCGGCCTGAGCCCCGAAGCAGGTAGCGAAATTCTGCTCACGGTAGCCCGCACGGGTAAAGACGGCGAACCCGGCCTGGTGCGCCGCATCCCTGTGAAAAGCCTGATCGATGAAGCCGACCCGCTCTTCAACGTGACGCTGACCGGCGGCGAAGAAGTGCGTGTGCCGGAATCGGGCAAGGTGTTTGTGGTGGGCAACGTGAAGAAGCCCGGCGCCTACCCCATCGGCGGCAAGAACGAATGCACGCTATTGAAGGCTCTCGCGTATGCCGAAGGCCTCATGCCCTTCGCCTACAACACCGCCTACATCTATCGTCGCGACGATGGCGGCGTGAAGCACGATATTCCCGTGGAACTGAGCAAGATTATGGCGCGGAAGAGCCCAGACGTGGTTCTGATGCCGAACGACATTCTGTATATCCCAGACAACGCCACCAAACGCATGACCACCGGCGTTATCGAAAAAGCTTTAGGCTTCAGCACCGCCACGGCATCCGGCCTTCTGGTGTGGAGACGTTAATGACGAACAAACCGATACTCGCGGACACATCCGTGCAGAATAGCCTGGCCATTTTGGCCGAGATGTATGGAAACAGCAACAATCGCGATCAGAACAACGACGACGCCTCTGTCCCGCTCAGCCATTATTTATGGATTGTGCGGCGCAATCGCTGGCGCATTCTTGCCTTTGTCGCCGCAAGCGTTCTGGCAACGTTTGTGGTTTCGAAGCGCCTGACGCCCATGTACGAGGCCACTACGGTGATCGATGTCGATCGCCAGAGCCCTTCCGCGCTGATCGGTCAGGATGCCACGCGCGCCGCCGCTAACGATTCCGACCAGTTTCTGGCCACGCAAATGCGGCTGCTGACCTCTGACGCCGTGCTGCGGCCGGTTGCTGAAAAATACAAGCTACTGGAACTGGAGCAACAGTTCAAGGCGCGTTCGGAAGAAGGGCGCCGCACGGCCGGCAACGCGCCAATTCTGCTGAAGCAGATCAAGATTTCGCGACCGCCGAACACATATCTGCTGCTGGTGAATTACCGTTCGCCAGACCCGCAGCTCTCCGCCGATGTAACCAATGCCGTGGCGCAAAGCTTCCTTCGCCACACCTATGAAATTCGCTATAACTCCTCTGCTAGCGTTTCCGTCTACATGGAGAAGCAGCTGGAAGAATTGAAAGCCAAAATGGAACGGTCCGGTGGCGCGCTGGCCGCCTTCGAACGCGAACTGAACGTGATCAATCCGGATGAGAAGACCAGCATTCTGTCTTCGCGCCTGCTGCAGCTCAATACCGATTTCACCAACGCACAGGGCGAGCGCATGAAGAAACAGGCTGCGTATGAATCGGTGAAGAGCGGCAGCATGGAAGCCGGACAAGTTTCGCTGCAAGGCGAAGCGCTGAGGCGCTTGTCTGAGAAGCTGACCGACGCTGAAGAGAAGTACGCCGAAGTGGCAAGCCGTTTCGCGGCCAACCATCCCGAGAACCGCAAGAGCGCGGCACAGATTGCAGAGATCAAGCAGAGCATCACCGCCATGCGCGAAAAAATTACACAGCGCGCGCAGGTGGAATATTCCGAAGCTCTGAACCGTGAGGCTCTGGGCGAGCGAGCGGTGCATCAGGCCAAACAAGAGTTCGATCATCTGAACGCGCGCAGCTTTGAATACCAGACAGCGAAGCGCGAAGCGGATGCCGACAAAAAACTTTACGAAGAGCTGGTGCGCAAGATCAAGGAAGCCACCATCAATACCAGCTTCCAAAACAGCGCCATCCGCATCGCCGATTTGGCGCGACCGGCTTACAAAGCAATCTTCCCGAACATCCCTCTGAACCTGGGCGTTGCCTTCTTCTGCGCTCTGCTGCTGGCCGTCGCCGCCGCAATCACGGCGGACGTGTTGGACAACACTGTGCGCGATCCGGAACAGATTTCGCGCGGCATGAACACCGTCGTGCTGGGCAGCCTGCCCAGCGTGCGCAACTGGCGGAATCAGCTTACGGGCGATTCCGGCAGCAGCGGCCTGGTTCCCGCGCAAGCCGGCGCCAATCAACGTCAGTCTGAATTTCAAGAGGCTGTCCGCACGCTGCGCAACTCAATCCTGCTGGCGGATTTCGATCGCAACCTGCGCTCTATTCTGGTGACCAGTTCGAACGCAAGCGAAGGCAAATCGACCGGCGCCTCGCATCTGGCCATCGCTCACGCCGAGCAGCACAAACGTACCCTGCTGATCGATGGCGATTTGCGGCGGCCCAGCCTCCATAAGCGATTCGGCATCTCCGGTCAACACGGCCTGGTGGATGTGCTGGAAGGCAAGAGCGATTGGAAGAGCCTGCTGCAAAAAGTGGAAGGCTACCCGGATCTGGATCTGCTCACCGCTGGGCTGCCCAGCACCTGCGCGCCTGAGCTGATGGGACGCGGTATCGGTCGCGTGATTGAAGAAGCCACCGCGGAATACGATCTTGTGATTCTGGATGGCCCCCCTGCAATCGGCTTTGCCGAACCGCTCACCATGGCCGCCGCCGTGGATGGCGTGATTGTGGTGGCGCGCGCCGGCCAGACGCAGCAGAAGGCTGTCGCTTCGCTGCTGGCTACGCTGCAACGGCTGCGCGTCAACGTGATCGGCGTGGTGCTGAACCAGGTGAATCGCGACGTGACCAACAGCTATTACTACCAGGCAAACTACGGCGGCTACTACACCAAGCCGCAAAGGGCGGAGAGCTGATGCTGGCGCCCGCGTTGAGGCCGAGACAACTCGCCTGGCGCGCGTTGTCTTTGGTCCCCCGAGGCCTGCGCGAAAGCGGGCCTTACCGGACCTGGCGCGCTTTCCTGACGGCGAGCGCGCTTTGGACTCCGGAACAGATTGAGCTGTGGCAGGTGGAGCAGCTTCGCAAGACGGTGCGCTTCGCCATGGACAACACCGAAGGGTATCGCGAACTCTACACCAAGGCCGGCGTTCAAGTGGCAGACTTGAGGTCCACCGCGGATATCCGTCACCTTCCCTTTACAACGAAGCAGATGCTGCAGCAGGAGCTGGAAGCATACAGCGTGCAGCGGCCCGGCCGAAGGTATTGCACCACAGGCGGCACCACCGGCACACCCGTTGGCTTCTATCAGGTAAAGGGCATGCTCCCAGTGGAGCGGGCCTTCGTTCACGATGCCTGGAGCGGCTTCGGCTGGACGCCCGGCACGCGTATGGCTGTGCTTCGTGGCGGCTTCATCGGCACCAAAGAGCGGCCCTGGCAGTGGGATCCCTACCGCGGCGAATTGCAACTGTCTTCATACTTTCTGACGAAGGAGACACTGCCCATCTACGCCGGCGCAGTCTCCCTTTATAACGCCACCATCCTGCAGGCTTTCCCTTCCGCTTTGCACATCTTTGCGGACCTGGTGCAGGAGACTGGCATGGCTTCGCAGTTCCCCTTCCGGTCCATCTTCCTTGCCTCTGAAAATTTCTACGATTGGCAAGTCAAGAAGACCGCCGCGGTGTTCCCCAGCGCCACGCTGTTCGATTTTTACGGCCAGAGCGAACGCGTCATCTTTGCCGCCTGGTGCGCGCAATCCCGCCAGTATCACGTGAACCCCTTCTATGGTGTAACCGAACTGGTGGAGGGCGAGTTAGTGGGCACAAGCTTTCACAATTTGGGCACTCCCTTCATTCGCTACCGCACTATGGATCGCGCTGAGCTCGGCGATACGCACTGCTCTGCCTGCGGGCGCCACTGGCAGTTGTTGCCGCGCCTGCTGGGCCGTCAGCATGAACAGTTGGTCACGGGAACGGGGCGGTACATTTCCATGTCCGCCATGAACATGCATGACCGCATCTTCGACCGGCTGATTCAATTTCAATTTATGCAGGAGCGCGCCGGCGTGGTGCGATTCCGCTATGTGCCGCGCGCGCCGCTCACGGCCGATCAGGAGAACCACGTGCGCCGCGGGCTGATGGCTAAGCTGGGCGCCGACGTCCTGTTGACCATGGAACCGGTATCTGAAATTCCACGCACCAGAGCCGGTAAAACTCGTCTGCTGGACCAGCGCCTTCCGGTTCGCTACGGGGAATGCGAGGCCGCCGATGCGCTGTAACGTCGCCGTAGGGCGCACCGAACCCGTGTATTGCGGTGAAGCGCCCTTCCATCCGGACCAGAAATTTCCCGAGCTGCTCTTCACCGAAACTTCTTCTTCGCCGAACGCTCCCTACGCTCTGCTGCGGAACCTGCTATGGGAACTTGGTCTGGATCGAGAACGCTTCGGCAGCACCGAATGGAACCCGCTGGGCGGCACTGTTGCTCCCGGGCAGACCGTGGTGATCAAGCCGAACTTTGTCCTGCACCGGAACGATTCGGGTGGCGACCCCTTCGCCGTAATGACGCATCCCTCCATACTTCGGGCCCTTGTGGATTACACGTATCTTGCACTTGCGGGGCAGGGCCGAATCGTCATCGCGGACGCGCCCAGCATGACCTGCGATTGGGATGCGCTGATGGCGCTGCAGCAACTGGAAACCATTCAGCAGTTCTATCGCGACCGGTTCAACTTCGAAGTGGAAGTTTACGATCTACGCCCCTTCGCCTTGATCGACGCCGATCAGCCGGCCCTATCGGGCAACCGCAAGCCTTTGAGTGGCGACCCCCTCGGATCCGTCACGGTGGATCTCGGCTCCGCAAGCCTGCTGGCCGATTTAGAGAGCAGCCGCTTCTACGGCGCCGATTACGACCGCACCGCCACCATTGAACAGCACCATGACAATGTCCATCGCTATCGCGTATCGAAGACCATTCTGAGCGCCGATGTGGTGATCTCCGTTCCCAAAATGAAGACCCACAAGAAGGTAGGTGTGACGCTGAATGCCAAGGGTTTGGTGGGCATCAATACCGATAAAAATTGCCTGGTACATTATCGCGTGGGCACGCCCGCGCAGGGTGGCGATCAGCTTCCCGACACCACCGGCGGCGCCGACCGCACCGTCATCCGCGTACACCGCTGGTGCTATGACCACTTGCTGGCGGAAGCGAATCCGTTCACCGATGCCATTTATCGCGGCTTGCTGGGAGCCTACCGGTTTTGTATTAAACCGTTTCGCCGCATTGACCGCAAAACCGCCGCGCAGGATTCCGGCAATTGGCATGGCAACGATTCCGCCTGGCGCATGACAGCCGACCTGCTGCGCATTCTGTTCTTCGCCGATGGCCGGGGCCGCATGTTGAACACGCCGCAACGGAGGCTCTTCTGTGTTGTCGACGGCATCGTTGGCGGTGACCGCGAAGGCCCGCTTGAGCCTTCCGCCTATCCCGCCGGCTTGCTCACCGCGGGTGCCGACCCTATGAGCGTGGACCTTGTCACCACGCGCATGATGGGCCTCGATCCCGAACGCATCAAGCAGTTCTCACCTGCCTACGATCCGCAATCTCCGCTGTATCGAAATGAAGCGGAGATATCGGTTCACGCGGACAATCGTAAGTGGTGGGCAGCGGAGGCGATTTGGCCCGTCGCAACCGCCGCGTTCCTGCCGCACTCCGGCTGGATCGGCCACATTGAAACCGTTCCCGCCAAGCAAATAGAGGCCACTGAAGCCGCATGAAAAGCATGTTCCAGGTGCTGGGTTGCGACTTGGTAGGCAAAGCCATGTTGGCGCTGGTGGGCGGGCTTCTGATTCGCTTCATGAGCCAATCCGACTACGCGTCTTACTCCGTCGCTTACGCCCTGGTGCTTGTGTTCGTGCAGATCTGTTCCGGTTGCCTGAGCCGCGTGTATGTGGTTGGCTTCGAACGCTTCAAATTGCAAAACGATCCGGGCGTGCTGGCGCGCCTTCAGTTCGCTTTTCTGATTTTTGGCATGCCGGTTCTGGTGCTCATGCTGGGCGCTCATAAAGGCAACGCGTGGATGGCGGCCGTTGTGCTGGCCCTCGGCTGCGCCACTGAACTGACGAAGAGCCGCTTCCAGCAGCAAATGCAATTCGGTAAATTTTCGTCGGTTGAATTCGCGCGGGCCGCTGCCGTATGCGTGGGCGTCACCGGCCTGGTGTGGTTCAGTGGCTTTCATCCCACGGCGCGCGGCGTGTTGATAGTTCAATTGATTTCCTTCGCGCTCATCTTCGCCGTGCATGGAGTGCCTTCATTGAGCCTGCTCAGCGTCGCGGCCTGGCGCGCCACGGTCGCCTTCGCGAAAGACTTGTGGGCCGGTTCCTACCGATATCTGTTTCTCTATTTCCTCATTCTGGCGTTGCTGAACCAAATCGATCTTCTGGTGTTGCGATACGCCGGTTCTGAACATCAGCTTGCCACTTACGCGGCCGCCTACCGCTATTACAACGTGCTGCTGCTGGCCCTTTCGGCCGCGAATGCGGTACTGCTCCCAGCGGCTCAACGTGCGAATACGTGGGAACAAACAGTAGCGCTGCGCCGTCAGCATCGCGCCGCGCTACTGCTCTTTATTCCAGTTGTGGCTATCGCGATTCTTGCGGCTGGGTTCGTGATGCCCGCTGTCGATGGCGGACGTTATCCAGAGAGTCCTGCCGTGTTTCGCGTACTAGCTGTTTCGTCACTACTGTCTTTCGCCATGAGCCCCGCGCTGAACATTGTGTTCCGCTATGAAGATTTCCGCTTCCTCACTGGAGCTGCCGCGGCGGCTTGTGTCATCGGCCCCTTACTCAACATGTTCCTCATCCCCCGGTTCGGTGCCATGGGCACTGCCTGGAGCCTACTGATCTCTATGACTGCACTCAACGGCGCCGGCTTTTGGCGCGCATCCCGATACCGCATCACAACTCCCCTGGCGGTGGCCGCATGAAGCAGGCTTTCCTGAGACGCGGTACGCGCTATGCGTGCAGAACCCTTCGCAATACCGTTCGCTTCGCTCGCGACACCTCCTTCGGCACCTCTGCCAGACCGGAGCCGGGCGAAGTGATCCGCCTCATCGATCCGATTGAACGTGGAGCATTGGCGCCGCACCACGAAGCGCTGCTCGCGCTTGCCGAACTCACCATGCAGCATCGCTTCGATCTGCTCGGCTCCGGTTGGAAAGAACTCCCTGCCGCACGGCCCGCCATTCTGAATCGCGCGAATCGCAAAAATGCGCTGGCTCTGAAAAATCAGATCGACCCCGAATACCGCGCCATCGATTGGCACTGCGATTTCAAAAGCGGCTACCGTTGGAACCAGCGCACCTGGCACCGGCACGTGAAGTTCGGCAACGACCCCGGCGTGGACGTAAAGGTCCCTTGGGAACTGGCGCGCATGCAGCACCTGCCGCGCCTGGCGCTTGCTTACGGCGTGAATCCTGACGCGCGCTACACAGCGGAATTTCGAAACGAAGTGCTCGATTTCGGCGCTCAAAATCCGCCGCGCTTCGGCGTGAACTGGTATTGCGCCATGGATGTTGCCATTCGCCTCACCAACTGGCTGGTGGCTTACGATCTCTTCAGAAGCTTCGGCGCCGGGTTCGATTCGCAATTTCGCTCTACCTTCACGCACATCGTTCTGGAGCATGCCCGCTATGTGCGCGCCCATCTGGAACGTAATGGGAAAGTGCGCAACAACCACTACCTGGCGGGAATCGCCGGGCTGGTTTTCGCCTGTCGCTACTTGCCGTTTACGCTCGAAACTCAAAGTTGGCTGCGTTTCGCAACCGGAGAGCTCATTCGGGAAGTGCGGCATCAGTTTCATGCCGATGGCAGCAATTTCGAAGGGTCCACGAGCTATCACCGGCTCTCCGCGGAAATGGTGATTTTCGCCACCGCCGTGCTCACCGGCTTGCCGCAGCCGCCGGAGTTGCCCACCTGGTACATCGAACGTGTGGCCAGGATGGCCGATTTTACACGCGCGCTGCAGACGCCGGCCGGTGCGGTCCCGCAAATTGGCGATAACGATAGCGGCCGTTTCCTGCACCTGACACCCATGTATCGCAAGTTGCCGGTCGCGGAAGCGCGGGCACGCTATGTGCATCTGCGCCGCTACGATGCGCGCTCCTGTCCCGATTATTGGGACGTGGACGACCAGGATCATTCGCATTTGCTGCACGCCGCGGATGGCCTGCTGAACCCGAACGCACCGCTCACGCTCGAGGGATTAATCGTTCGCGGTCTGGCTCGCGGGGCTTCGCTCAGCGCGACACGCGTAGAATCTATCGAGCGTCAGCCCGCGCTGGAAGCTCATGCCGACCCCGAAGGCAATGCGGTCGATGTGTGCACCTTGGAGATCGGCTCCTCGCCGGTGACTCATCAGGCGTTTCCCGATTTCGGGGTCTATCTGTTCTCGAACTCTGAATTCTTTCTGGCGGTTCGCTGCGGCGGCACGCGAGGCACCCACGCGCACGACGACCATCTCTCTATTGAGCTGCATCATCGCGGAGAAGTGCTCTTTCGCGATCCCGGCACGCTGTCCTACACTCCGCACCCCACGTTGCGGCGGCTCTATCGCTCGCTGGCCGCTCACTGCGTTCCTTATCCACTGAAGGAAGGTCCGAAGACACCGGTGTTTCAGGCAACAGAGGCGGGCCGCTCCGAGTGCGTTTTCTATGAGCCCAACTATTTTCTGGGCCTGGGGCACTACGGCGAAAATCGGCAGGCATACCGCGAAGTGCGCATCGAAAACGAAACGCTTCGGATTCGCGATTTCCTGAAGGCTGACATAGGCGCCGACGCCACAGAGCTTCTGCCTTATTCGCCCGGCTACGGAAAGCTTTCGAACGAGTGGGTACGCGCAGGCCGCACGGAAACCGAGGAACTCTCGCAGTGCGTTTGCTGATTGTCACGTGGCTTTATGAACCGCATGCCACGCCCCGCGCCATTCGTTGGAAAGCGATTGCGCGCGAACTGGTTGCGATGGGCTGCGCAGTGGATGTGGTCACATCCCGCGCGGCTGGTGAGCCGGCTTTCGAAGAGTTAGGCGGTGTGTGTGTGCACCGTTGTGGCGGGTCCGCCGGCACGCAACTGGCCGGCTTCGCCAAAGGCGCGCGCGCCGGTAAGCCATTGGCGCGGCTGCTGCGGCGTCTCCACCAGGCAACTTGGAAAAAGTTGTACTGGCCCGATAAAGCCTGTCTGTGGATGTTTCCGGCTATACGCGCCGCGCGGCAGTTGCTCAGCCGGAACCGGTACGACGGGCTGATCACGGTGTCGCTGCCTTTCACTGCCCATGTTGTGGGCCACGGCCTGAAGCAACTGCATCCGAACCTTCCCTGGCTGGCGGACGTGGGCGATCCGTTCTCCTGCCAGGATGCCTCCGCACCGAACAATGTGCAGCTTCACGGCCGCCGCAATGTGCGGTGGGAAAGAAAAGTCTTTCAGCGTGCCGACAGCATAGCGGTCACGAACGAAGCCATGGCCCGGGTTTACAGAGAACTTTTCCCGGCCGGCGCAACCAAGCTGGAAGTGATTCCTCCGGTAGTTGGCTCAGATGTTCTGAACGTGAGTCCCCAGCGCTCGCCTCGCGCTCAGAAGCGCCTGCTCTTCCTGGGCACGCTTTACAAAAATATTCGCAACCCGGGCTATCTGCTGGACGCGTTCGAAATGCTGCGGCAGGCTTCGCCCGAAAGCTATGAATTGCATTTGGCCGGCGACCTGAACGATTGCGCCGAACTGGTAAGTGCCTTTCAAGCCCGTTTGGGAAACAGCCTGGTTGTTCATAAAAATCAGCCGCGCAAAGAAGCCATGACCATGCTTGCCGATGCCGATTTCGTAGTGAACATCGGCAACACCACGCCCTTTCAATTACCCAGCAAGTTAGTGGAGTACGTATCCATGGGCAAGCACATCGTCAACCTTGCCAATTGCGATGAAGACAGCTCCACGCTTTTCCTGCAGCCTTACGCCGGGGCTCTCAACATTCGTCAGACTGCTCATCCCACGGCGCCCGATGTGAACCGGTTGCGGGCCTTTCTCGAAGCCCCACCGGAGCTGAGCACGGCACGCATGGAAACCTGGCTTCAGCAATTCAGCGCGCGCTCCGTGGCAGCTTCCTATCTGGCGGCGCTTGGATTGAACACTGCTTTGAAGAGGGCCGCCTGATGAAACTCTCCCTTACCTTTGAGCGCTGGCTGGTGCTGCTCCTGAGCCTGAGCGGCATCCTGCTCTTCAAGCCGCCGGTTTACGACATCCTGCTCTCCGTCACCATGTTGTATTGGTTCGTCGTCAAAGGTCCAGGCATTCGCAGTTGGACCTTGGCGCCATTCGTTTGCCTCACCGTGTACGTTGGGTTCTACTGGCTCTCTATTACAAATTCGCCGAATGTGGAAGCGTCCCTCTGGTACGCCAGCCTCACCACGTTTTGCGCGTTCATGTGGCTATTCTTTACGAACCTGTTGGCGCGCTATGGCATGCCCGCTTTCCACGCCATCATGCGCGGCTATGCGGTTACGTCGGTGGTCGGCGTTGTTTTCGGATTCGTGGTGTACGTGACGCAGTTCCCCGGCCGCGAGCGATTTCTCTATAACGATCGGCCGAAAGGTCTGTTCGTGGACGCGAATGTATTCGGGCCCTCGCTGGTTGTTGTTCTTCTCTATTGCTTCTGCCGCATCATCACGGGAAGCAAGCGGCGCTGGCTGTGGACCACGGTAGCCGTCCTGATGAGCGCCGGTGTGTTCATGAGCTTTTCCCGCGGCGCGTGGATTAATGCGGCGGCCAGCATCTCGCTTTTCTTGCTGCTGTTGATTCTGAGCACGCGGTCCGCGTCATATCTGTTCCACCGCTTGGCAGTGCTCACAATCGGCATCTCTCTCTGCGTGGGGTGTCTATACTTCGCGTTCGGCGGCAAGAACGAATTTGCCGATGTGGCTCGCAGCCGCTCCAAGCTGCAGAACTACGATCAGGAACGTTTCGCAAGCCATGACAACGCGGTTGAGGTAGTCAGCGATCATCCCTGGCTGGGAATTGGGCCTGCGCAATATGTCGAAACGTTTCACATTGCCACTCACAGCCTGCCTCTGCACATTCTGGCGGAAAACGGCATACCCGCCGCGCTGGGGCTGGGCCTGTTTCTGGTGTTGACCATTGTGCGGTCCGCTTTTGGAATCCGCCGGTCCGGCACCGAAGAAGGGCGCGTATACTTTTGCGCGCTGACCGCGTTATTGGTGGCCTCCATGGTGAACAGCGCGGTCATCGATACGCTGCACTGGCGGCATCTGTGGCTGCTTTGCGGCTTGGCCTGGATGCCGGTTCAACCGAAGGCTGCCCTGGCGCGAAACCGAATACTGCAACACCTGGCCGTGCTGATTGCTATCCAGGGCGCGCGGCCCGCACTGCTTCAGGAGCCCTCCCGATGAATCGCCTCTGCATTCTGATTCCCGTGTTTAACAATCAAGCCGGGCTGGAGCGAACGCTTGCCAGCCTGGATGTCGCGTCAGGCGATTTCGACATTCTGATCGTCGATGACGGAAGCGCCGTTCCCATCTTCACGCCCGCCGGCCTATGCGCGAAACGCAGCGTGAAGCTCCATCGCTTGTCCAGCAACTCCGGCATCACCCGCGCCTTGAACGAAGGCTTGCGCCTTGCCTGCGATTCTAACTACACCTACATCGGCCGCGTGGATTCGAGCGACACCGTTCACCCCACGCGTTTCCTGCAGCAGACAGCTTATCTTGATAACCATTCGGGTTGCGGCATTGTGGGTTCGTTTATTCAATTTGTCGATATGCAAGGCGCTGAGCTTTTTGTGTACCGCGCGCCCGCTTCGCACACTGCCATTGTCCGGCGGATGCGTTCCGAGAATTGCCTGATCCACTCTGGCGTAACCATGCGTGTGTCCACACTGGTGAACGTTGGGGGCTATCGCGAAACCTGCCTGACCAGCGAAGACTACGATCTGTTTCTGCGCATGGTGCGCGCGGAGGAAGCGGCGGTGCTGCCCGAAGCCCTGACCCGGTGCGAGTACAACTTAGCGGGCATTTCAGTGGCGCGCCGCAGGAGGCAACAGCGTGAACGTCTGAGCCTGCAAATGCGTTATTTCGCGCCCGCCGATTGGGTCGCCTACTACGGAATACTTCGGACGTGTCTGGCTATGCTGATTCCTCACGGCCCGGTGCTGCGCTTCAAGCGAATGTTCTTTGCGACGGCTCCCGGCGCGCACGCGGCATGAAAATTCTGGTCTTCACCGAAGCCTCGTCCGCCGGGGTTGGACGCCACGTGATCGACCTGGTGGAAGGCCTGGAGGCGTGTGGTGATGAATGCCATCTTCTTTACGGCGCCGAACGCATGGACCAGCGCTTTGCATCGCGCGCCGCTAGCCTGCCGCACACCCGCGCGATCAAGGTCGCGAAGAATCCAGGGCCCTCCGATTTAGCTGCCCTGCGGCACTTGCGCCACTACATTCGCCTGCACGGTCCATTCGATATCCTGCATGCCCACAGCACCAAGGCCGGTCTCCTGCTAAGGCTGGCCGCTATCGGGTCCAACGCCGCTGTTCTTTACACGCCGCACGCGCCGCTTACCATGAACCCGCGATTGCCTTCACTCGCGCGCTTCGTGCTGGCGCGCTTTGAAGTGGCGCTTGCCTTTCTAACGGACCGTGTGATTGCGGTTTCGCGGGAAGAGGCTGAGCATCTGGCGCTTTGCGGAATTCCACGCCGCAAACTCTCGGTGGTGGCAAACGGCATTGAGCCCGCGCTGATTATCGCATCGCGCCCGGCCGCTTCCGGGCCAGTTCGCATCGGCTTCTTAGGCCGTTTGAGTTCACAGAAGAACGTGAACATGCTGCTGGAGGCCTTCGCGATTGCATTTCATCGCGACGAAGCGGTCACTCTTGCCATTGGCGGAACGGGCCCCGATGCGAACGCGCTGCATGCCAAAGCGGAAGCACTCGGCATTTCAGACCGGGTCAACTGGTTGGGCCGCTGTACTGCCGATGCGATGAGCACCTTCGACATTTTTGCGCTGCCGAGTTCTTACGAGGGCATGCCTTACGTGTTGCTGGAAGCGCTGGCCGGCGGGCTGCCCATCGTGGCGACCGGGGTCGGCGGCGTACGCTCCGTGATCGAAGATGGAGTGGATGGCCTGGTAGTAGCGCCCGGCGACACCGCACAGTTCGGCGGTGCGCTTCGCAAATTGGCAACGGATGGGGCATTGCGGCAGGCGTTCAGCCACGCAGCCATCTCCAAAGCCGCATCGTTCACGCTGCGCAACATGGTGGACGAAACGAACGGCGTGTACCGGCAGTCCGTCCAAACGTCGCAGCCATCGCGCGTGGCGGTGAGAAATTCCGCGGCAACCGCCGACTAACGCGGAAGAAGGTTCCCATGGCCGCAAGCATTCTCAATCCGCTCACCCTTGAGGTGTTGTCTGCCTCCATCCGGCGGGATCGCGTCGCTCTCAACGAACAACCCTGGCTCATCATCCCCTTGATATTGGCCGTTTGCGACACGGCTTCGGCGTTAGTCGCGGCGTTGGTCAGCTTGGCTATACGCTTTATGCTGGGCGGCCAAATGGAGCTTCACCTCTATCTAAGCCTTTGGCCCCTGGCGCTGTTTTTCCTGTGCTTCCACGCAGCCATGGGGCTCTACGCAGCCACCGCGCTGCACCCCGTCGAAGAACTGCGGCGCCTCACCATTTCCACCAGCACGGTGTTCCTGGTGCTTTGCGGGATGGTGTTTTTGTTCAGGGTTCTGCCGGCATATTCACGAGCATTCTTTCTAATCACGTGGCTCATGGCGCTTATTTTGTTGCCGCTGAGCCGCAATCTTGTCAGGTCTAAGTTGGCGGCAAAACAATGGTGGGGTTTTCCCGCGTTCGTGATCGGGTCGGGACCTTCCGCACAAGCCGTCATCGAAGCTTTCAACCGCCGCCCCGAATTGGGCATTAAGCCAGTCGCGGTTTTCGATACCGCCGCACGCTCCGCGGAAGTTTGCGGTTTACCGGTTTTAGGCAGCCCCGATTTCGCCGGCATGCTCGCGCGCAAGATGAAAATCCGCTATGCGATTGTCGCCTCTCCAGAGCTGACGAAACCAGAAATGGGCAAATTGTTGGGCCGCTATTCCGAAGTGTTTTCACACCTGCTGATCGTCCCCGAGTTCTTGGATTTTTCAAGCCTCTGGGTGGACACCATCGAGATTGGCGGCGTACTTGGTCTGGAAGTGCGGCAGCGTCTGTTGCTGCGCAGTTCCCGAATCGCGAAAGGCTTAATGGACGGCGCGCTTACCGGCTTGGGAGCTTTGTTTCTGGCGCCGCTAGTTGGCTTGATCGCACTGGCCATCCGTATGACCAGCCAAGGCCCCGCATTTTATTCGCAACAGCGTGTCGGCAAAGAGGGAACGCCCTTCCGCGCGTGGAAGTTCCGCACCATGGTGGTAAATGCCGACGTAGTGTTGCGGCGCTGTCTGGAAACGGACGCCACGCTTCGGGCGGAGTGGGAGCTGAATTATAAGTTGCGCGACGATCCGCGCGTGACCGCGGTGGGACGGTTCCTGCGTAAGACCAGCCTGGATGAACTGCCTCAGCTTTGGAACGTCCTGCGGGGCGAAATGAGTCTGGTGGGCCCGCGACCGATTGTGGACGCTGAAATTGTTCGTTATGGCGACGGCATTTCTCTTCTGGGAAGGGTCAAGCCGGGGCTGTCCGGCCTGTGGCAGGTCTCCGGCCGCAGTAACACGACATACGAAGATCGCGTGCGGCTGGATATGTACTACATCCGGAATTGGTCGGTGTGGCTTGACATCTTTATCTTGGCCAAGACCTGCTCTGTTGTGCTTCGCCGTCAGGGTGCTTACTAAAAAGGTTTAAAGTTTCGGCTCAACTAGGCCGATGAGGATAGTGAGGAGTGGAATAATGCAGAAGTTTAAATCGATTGCAACACTATTGGTGATCCCGGCGTACTCCGTGATCAGCCTGGCGTCACCGGCAATCGGTGTCGCGACGGGTTTTCAGGATTTGACGGTAAACAAGGCCCATGTGCGTGGCAACGCGACGCTGTTTGAGGGCAATATATTCGCGACGGGTCCGGATGGCGCGCGCATCAGCCTGGACGGCGGTACATCCATGCAGTTGGGCTCATCGAGCAAGGGAATTGTTTATCGCGACCGCTTGGAGCTGCTAAGCGGATCTGGCGAAATTCAGCCTGGTAACGCTTATCGCGTAGACGCCCTGTCCCTGCACGTGAAGGGTTCGGCTCCGGGCGCGGTGGCACGGGTATCGATCAGCGGCAACCATTTGCGCGTGGGCGCGTTGAACGGCAACCTTCAGGTTTTGAATGGCCACGGGTTAATTCTGGCCACGGTGCCAGAAGGCAGCGCCACTGAGTTTACTCCCCTTGCGGAAGGCGCGTCAGCAGGACCGGCTGCGAACAGTGGAGCTTCTGCGGGAAGTTCCGCGGGTGCCTCGGCTTCCGGCGCTAGCTCGGCCGGTGTCGCAGGTGCGACAGCCGGAGTTGCGGCGGGTCACACGGCCCTCATCATCGGCGGCGTCATTGTCGCTGGTGCAGGTTTGGCTAGCGGCATCGCTGTCGCGGTCGCCTCCGGCTCTTCCTCCACACTGAGCCCTTCGGCCCGGTAGTCACATTCCTTTGCAACGGGCGGCCCTATCTCCGCCCGTTGCGAATCGTCTACTTTTTGCCGGTCTGCGGCGCTACCACCACGGGAACATCCGCCGCCAAGCCGAAGAACCAGGTTTTGTCTGTCTTATCCAAAGCGCCACTGCCATCGGTATCCAAATACCAGGCACCTTGCCGGTAAACACCCACCTTTGTTCGCCCGTCGCCATTCCAATCGCCTACCACGGGAAAATCGCCGGCAATTCCGCCCAATGCGATGAACAGGTCCTTGCCCGCGCCATCCCAAATCTGGTTCCCGTTCTTATCGAGTGACCAAAACCCGTTTTGGAACACACCGATCTTGCTCCGGCCATCGCCATTCCAATCGCCCACCACCGGCTTGCTGCCCGGGCTGCCCCAACCGAATACTTTGTCGTCTTTGTCCCACACGCCGTTGCCGTTCACATCGAGCGCGAAAGTGGAATCGGGCCGGTAGACACCGGTGTCGCTCTTGCCGTCGCCGTTCCAATCGCCCACCACGGGAATTTCGCCCGCAGTCCCACCCAGAGTGAGTTGCCTGTCCACGGACGTGCCGTCCCATTTGAAATTCCCGTTCAGGTCCAGAAGCCAGTACCCCTTGCGGAAAACACCGATTTTGGTGCGCCCGTCGCCGTTCCAATCGCCCACAACCGGAAGATCGCCGGGGCTGCCGAATGGATAGTTCTGCGGATGCCCACCAATGAGCAGGGTAAACACGCCATCGCGAAATACACCTACCGACGGGCCATCCGCCAGGTCCCACGTTCCAGTTACCGGAATATCGCCCGCGTTCCCCAAAGCAAAACTAGTGTCACCGCCCGTGACTTCTTCCCAATGCCCTGTGGCGTTCGAATCGACAGACCAATAGCCGCTTCGGAACACTGCGGCGATCGCTTTCTTCTGCCCCGCCGGGTACACTTTCACCGCTTCCGCAGGCGCTTTTGGCGAGTAAACGAAGTAAACCACCCCCACCACTACCAGCAGCACCGCCGCGACAATGCCCAGTCTCTTTGCGATTGTTTTCTGTTCTGAATTCACTAAGGGCTCAAGCTCCGATGGGTTCGGTCAATTGTAGCGTGAACCCCTAGGGTGAGCCGTGGTGCTTAGAAACGCTCAGGCGGCGGTTCCGGTTGAATCAGAGGTCCGGCCGGCCCGCCGCCTTCGCTGACGGCGGGCCGATGTTTGGGGCGTGGCGGATCTGCGTCATCGGACACACTGGCCCGCGAAGGAGTCGCCGCGCGGTTCGGTGTGGTTCTGCTGACCGAAACCGGCTCGCTGGAGGAGGGTTCATTTCCGGAGGAAACGCGTCGAAAGCGCAACTCGGCATTCGGGTAGCGTCGTGCGGCTGCGTCCGTAAGTTGCACGTCGATGGCTCGCGGAAGGCCGGGGCTATTGAAGTGGAGCGCGTAACGCTGGCGCAAACGGTTCAGTGTGGTCTCAAGCGCGCTGGCGTCGTCCACGCTGAAATCGTCGCCACCGGAAGCTCTGGCAATTTCAGGCGTACCGGCCGATTTGGTACGCGCGCCACCACCGCCATACGGCCCATTGCCACCCGGCGCGCCGCCGCCATTCCCCTGTGGATAGCGCTGCCTCGGAATATTCGGGCCCCAAATGCCGCCAATACCACCGCCAATTCCGCCCATGCCACCTCCGCCCCCCATCCCGCCGCGGCCCCGGCGCCCGCCACCACCCGGGTAATTGCCGCCGCCACCCTGGCTGTAATCCAGAGCATTCGGCGCAAGCAGCAGGCTCAACACCGCGTCCGCTTTCGCCAAGGCCCGGCCTACGCCTTCATCGTTCCGTTCACGAGCGCTTTCGGTCTGGTCGTCTGTCAGGATCACAATAGCGCGCCGGGCCGCCGGCCGTGCTTCGCGGCCTACATAGCCGGCGGCATCGAACAGCGCCCGCGTGATATCGGTACCGCCGTCAAAATGCTCCCGCTTCACGGTCTGATCGAGTTCGCGCTCCACATCGTCCAGATTGGCGCGAAAGGGCAGGCGCACGCGTGAAGTCCGGTCGAAGACCATAATGGCCACCCGGTCGTCTTTCCCCAACACGCGAAGCGCCTGGTGAGCGGCGCTGACAACCCGTTCCACGTGGGGCCTCATGCTGCGGCTCACGTCGAACAGCAGCACCACATCCAGAGGCATATTTTCACTCTGAAAATTGCGGATTTGCTGGGGCTTGCCCGATTCCGTCAGGATGAAGTCCGTTTCGTGAAGCCCCACAATCGGCTTGTTATCGCGGTCCAGCGCCTGAACGTCCACGCGTTGCAGAGCGACATCGCTCCGAAAAACAGCCGGGCCTTCCTGCCCGTAGGCGAGGACTGCACAAAGAAGAAGCAGGGCACTTCGCATGTTCCTGTTGGACGCGGGCGCCGTTTTGCGGGTTTCCCCATTCCGCCTCAGGTGTGATATTCCATTGGCATGAACTTACGCGCCGGTGCACTGCTGGTTTTGATTCCCGCTCTATGGGGTCAAGGCCCGGCGAACCAGAATCGCGAAGCCATTCAGTTGGATATGGACGGCAAAGGCGCGGAAGCCCGCAAGCTTTTTCAGGGCAGCATCGATGCGGCCGCAACGCCTGCCGCGCGCGCCCAGGCTCAGCGCGCCATGGCAATGTCCTGGGCCTTCGAAGGCGATTGCAAGAAGACCGCCGAATTTGAGCAGCAAGTGATGGATTACTGGGTCACGCGCGAAAAAGAAGAGCCGGCAAATGCGTTTTACCAACAAGGTGAAATGGCGAATGAGGCGGCGCGCGTTTGTATCGATTTGGGAGATTTAGACACGGCTTCCCGCCTCTATCGAAGCGGCTATGAGCACGGCCTGAAGGAGCCGGGGATATCGGGCGACCGCAAAGCGCTGTGGGAATTCCGGTGGGAACACGCGCAGGCCCGCCTGGCCGCACGGCACGCGAATAAGGAGGAAGCCGAGAAACACATAGCGCTGGCAAAAGCGGCTTTGGCGACGATGACCCAACTCAGGAAGCAGCAGGAAGTGTTTCTGCCGTACCTGACCGGTTACGTGGCGTTCTACCTGGGCGATTACGCGCAGGCTCTGACAGATCTCGAAAAGGCGAACCAGACCGACCCGTTCATCCAATGCCTGCTTGCGGAGACAAATGCCAAGTTGGGAAATCTGGAACGTTCTCGCGAACTATTGGCAAAGGCGGCTGCGGCCAAGGCGCATAATCCACCCGCGGCCTATGCGCATCGCGCCACGCTGAACCGCTAATACTCGTGATACGATGCGTCCAATCGGAGAACCATATGGCTCAATGCTCCAGACGTAATTTTCTCAAGACCGGGCTTGCCGCGGGGGCGCTTGCGTCCACAGGAATGCCCTTGTTCGCGGCCGGCGGTAAAGCAACGGATTGGGTGACGCTCGGGAACTCGGGCGTAAAAGTCACCCGGCTCGCTTTCGGCACTGGCAGCTTCAGCGGACGCGTGCAGCGTGAACTCGGTCAGGACCAGTTCACCAGGCTGGTGCGCTATGCCTACGATCAGGGGATTCGGTTTTTCGAGACCGCCGAAAGCTACGGTGAGATGCACAAGATGCTAGGCGTGGCGCTGAAAGGTATCCCGCGCGACAGCTACCGGCTGATGTCAAAGGTGACCACGCACGATGGCGTCGATCCGCGCGAGAAGATCGATGAGCTGCGCAAACTGGCCAACACGGATCACTTCGACATCATGCTGCTGCATTGGCAGCATGCGGCTTCCTGGCCCAAGGACAGCCTTCGCTGGCAGGACGGCATTATGGAAGCGCAGCATCGAAGCGCCGTTGTGAAACACGGGGCGTCCGTGCATGGGCTGCCCGCGCTGCGGCAGGTGCCGGGCAATAAATGGCTCGATGTAGCGATGATCCGGGTAAATCACAAGGGCACGGCGATGGACGCCGAAGATTACAACACCAGCGGCCCCGGCAATGTGGACGAAGTGCTCACGCATGTGAAGCAGGTGCGCAAAGACGGCATGGGCGTCATCAGCATGAAGCTTGTGGGCGAGGGCAGGTTCACTCAGCGCGAAGACCGCCAGGCTGCCATGAAGTTCGCTTTCCGGAACGCCGGCGTGAATTGCGTCACGGTCGGGTATAAGAACACTGCCGAAATCGACGAAGCCATTGAGAATCTGAATCTCGCATTGACGTAAACGCGTCGTGTCGAATTCGGCGCCGGCGGTTCGTCTTAACGGTGGAGAGCAATTATGATCGACACACCCGAAATAGTAAAGACAACGCAACAGGCCGCCGCCACCATAAGGCTCACAATTCCGCGGGAAGACATGCAGAAGGTGATGTGCCACGCCATCAATGAGGTATTCGCGGCCATCGCAGCACAAGGCATCAAGCCGGCGGGGCCGTTGTTTGCACATCACTTTAAGATGGACCCCGGCGTGTTCGATTTCGCTGTGGGCGTACCTGTGAATGAGCCCGTGGCAGCTGCCGGACGCGTCGTTCCGGGGGAGTTGCCGGCCACAACCGTGTTGCGCACCGTCCACCATGGCGGCTATGAAGGCCTGGGCGCGGCTTGGGGCGAGTTCGGTTCGTGGATCGCCGAGCATGGGTACACGGCGGCAAACGATCTATGGGAATGCTATGTGACGGGTCCGGAGTCCGGTCCAGACTCTTCCGGCTGGCGTACGGAGCTGAACCGGCCGCTCGCTGACGGCGCCAAAGCCCATGTATGATCTGTCTATGCGAATCGCTTTCACTCTATTGATGTTGGCTCCGTGCCTGATCTATGCACAGGCGCCTACGGAAACGTCCCGCAGCGTTGCGGATGGCGGCGTACTGGTTCCGGGCTGGACCGGCAAGATCGATGCCAGCGAGGAAAAGCAGGGCAAGACCATCAAAGACGCGAAGCTGGCGAAAGAAGGCGATGCCTTTCACGTGGTTACGGGGCCGGCGGTCACCTATTGGAACACCGCCAACAAAGCGTCTGGGAACTACACCGTGAAGGCCACGTTCCTGGAACCGAAATACATGAACCTGAATAGCCATCCGCATCCTTACGGCATAGTGGTTGGCGGGACAGAGCTCGGCACGGAGCAGCAGAATTATCTGTACTGCGCAGCTTACGGAAACGGGAATTTCATCGTGCGCGGGTTCGCTCCGGAGGCTTTTCAGATGAATGGCCGGCGCGGCGAAGCGAACGCGGCTGTGCACAAAGCAGCCGGTAAGGATGAGCCCGTCACGCAGGAGATCGCGATCACGGTCAAGGACGGTCGCGTAGAGTGTTCCGTAAACGGGACCGTTGTGGCCGGTTACGATAAGGCCGCTGTGGTGGCTCCGGGTAAACTTTCCTCCACCGATGGGCTTTACGGCTTGCGTTTCGCCCACAACACAGAAGTGATGGTGACGGGGTTCGGCATCACGAAAAACTAGTACCGCAGTCTGCTGAATTCGAATATTCACTCGATGTTCGTCAAACTGAAATACTGAGTTTCATAACATCCGGAGTGGTGTGCCACCTTAACCGCACATCACTTCGGAGAACACCTTCTTGTCAGCTCTACGCGCCGTCCTGTTACTCTCTCTTTCGTCTCTTTCTGTCTTCGCTCAAACCACCCCGAGCGTTAGGATTTTGTTGCCGGAGCGAACGCGCCTCCTGCAAGGCCAACTCATCGATCTGGTGTTGGAAGTTCGCAATGTGAACTCCATCGGCTCCGTGAAGGTGACCGCCGGCGCCAGCGATCTTTCGTCCAATTTTTCCGCTCCCGCAAAGGCCGATCTGGACTGTCTTTCGACACCCTCTTCCAGCTATGTGGTGCGCGCGAACCTCCAATCCTTTAGCACCGCCGGAACCATTACCCTGACTGCCAGCGTGGTGGGGGACGGGGCGACACTGACCGATTCGCGCAGCATTCTGGTTCGCGAATTTGCACTCCCCACCGGCAGAAATCGGAACGTGATTCTATTTATTGGCGATGCAATGGGCACTGCGTATCGCGATGCGGCGCGCCTGGTATCGCGCTCCATTGTGGACGCGAACGGCAAGAACTCCTTCCGCGAAGGCAACTTCGACAACCTGCTGGAGATGGACAAGATGCCGGTTTCCGGCATGTCCATGACATACGGTACCGATGCGGTGGTTCCCGATTCCGCCAACACCGGCACCGCCTGGGCCACAGGCAACAAGAGCTTTCTGAATGCGGTGAATGCGCTGGGCGACGGCACCGATTGCAAGTGGCGCTTCACTGGCTTGACCAACGCGGCAACGCTGCCGTTCATGTTGGACAACCCGCGCGTGGAAAATCTGTGGCAGTATCTGCGCCGCCGTTTCGGGTACCGCACCGGCATCGTGACCACGGCCAGCGTGACCGATGCGACGCCGGCAGTGGAAGGCTCCTATGTGGGATACCGCCAGGCGCGCCTTGAAATTGCGCGTCAGTTTTTCGAAAACCCGATGCTGAAGAATCAGCCCGCGTTCGATGTGATTATGGGCGGCGGCCTGGACCCGTTTACCTCCTCCGGACGGCCGGATAAGCGCGACTTGATTGCTGAATTTCAAAGCCGCGGCTATCGCTACCTGACAACCGCTTCGCAATTGAACGCGCCCGCTTACGGGCAGCCCACCATTGGAATTTTCCGCGGTTCGCCGGTTGCGGCGCCGGCTTCGAACGGCATTGCAACGGCCGGCGACGCGAACATGGATGTGGCCTACGACAAGCTGGGTTTGGCCCGGCCGGCTTCGGAACCTGTTCCAGACCTGCAGGGCTACACCGATCAACCCATGCTTGACCTAATGACGCAGCGCGCCATCGATACCCTTTCGCAAAGCGTGAACAGCGCTCCATTCATTCTGATGGTGGAGGGCGCCTCCATCGATAAGCAGTCGCATCCGAATCAGGCCGCCGGTGTAATCTGGGACACGATTGAGTTCGATAAAGCAGTTGGCGTTGCGCGCGCCTGGGCAGCTAAACGCGCGACCAAAGACACGCTGATTGTAGTAACTGCCGATCATGACCAATCCATGAGCATCATCGGCGTCAGCAACACTCCCGATTCGGAGTATTTCAATCGCACCAAAACACAAAAGGTGAGTTATACGACCGCCGCCGGCGATCAGGCTTTCAACGTGTACGGCGACTCCTACTCTAATGCTCGAGCGGCCCTCCCTTTCATCAACACCAGCACCGGTTCTTCGAACAATACGGGCGTGGCTGGAATGCCGGGCTCATACGCTCCGGTGAATTCCACGCTTGACCCTGGGGCTAGCAGTTACTCCACTTATCAGGGCAACCCTGCTTACAAGCTGGATGCGAAGACCGGTTACCCGGTGAACATGGGCGATGGCATACGCCGTCTTGCAGTAGGTTTCCGCACGGGTGACCACACCGGGTCCAGCGTGCCGGTCACCGCGGAAGGTCCGGGGGCTTACCTCTTCACGGGCTACCAGGATCAAACCGATATCTTCTTCAAAATGGCGTATGCGATTTCCGCGGACACCACTGCGGGCGATCAGTTTGTGGATTCGGTTCTGTTGAACCCAGCGGCTCCGAAGACCGTCGGAAAGTAGTGGGCGTGTGTTTTCTGGGGGCGCTGGTCGTCGCGACCGCGCCCCTTTTTTTTCAAGCGAACCCTGCGGGCGCAGTGCCGGGCCCGGCTGAGCTTTCCGGCATCCATCTGCAGGAATCTTCAAAGCAAGTACACCAGCTGTTGGGTGAGCCCGTCCAGGTGGCCGATATCAATTCGGACTTTCGAGCCTGGCAATATCGCGTCGGCGATTTGGACCACGATGAGTTTAGCCATTCGCTGGTCTTTCGAAAGACTACCGACACATTAGTGAGCATGTCCCGAACCTTTCAGAAGCCTCTGGCCGTGGACCGGTTCTTTCCACGGAGCACTTACTATCGCTATCCGGAAGACGGACCGGCGCAAATGGTGGTGCGCGTTCAGAGTCTATCTGGCGACAGATATCTGATGGCATTCGGTTCCACTAAGCAGGGCGAGCCTGCCACTCAGTTGGTGCTGATTCATCGCTCTGTCATTCCGGTGTTCTATCCGTGGCTGGCAGGTAAGTTGAAGTAAGTTACAAGAACAAAACTTCGTGAAATTGTTTTCGCTTCTTGATGATCCCGTAACAACAGGAATCATATTGTGGGGGCATGAAGCGGAGCGGTTCAAATAAGTCAGGCCTGTCGTTTACTTGGCGTGCGAAAGAATGGGACCGGTTCACTACCGGGGTTTCCCTTCATGGCCACACAATGCACTCGCGGGAATCGCTGGATTTCATCGAGCGGGTTACCGGAAACGTACCCTGGCTTTCCTCAAAGGTTCGCAAAGAGAAGGCGATCTATCGCAAGGCGAACGGCCGCGACATGGATTTGAGGAACGCGTGGTGGACGCCGCCGCTTTCCGCCCGGCAAGCGTGGGACCTGGAGAAGCGGCAAATTGAAAGCACGCTGGAAAGAGACGCGCTGGTTTCGCTTTCCGACCATGACAACATCGATGCCTGCCTGAACCTGAACGTCCTGGAAGAGACACGCAACTCCCCCATCTCCATCGAGTGGACCGTCCCGTTCCGCCTGACCTTCTTCCATATCGGTGTACACAATCTTCCTCCCGATACGGCCGTCGCCATGACGGCGAAGATGCATGCGTTTACGGCAAACCCGGACGAATCGGAACTGGCCGGATTGCTGGAATACCTGGGCGCGTCGCGCGAAACGCTGTTGATTCTGAATCACCCCATGTGGGACGAGAGCCACATCGGCGAGGAGGGCCACCTGGAGCACCTGCAGCAGCTCCTGGAGGGATATGCGCCCTTGCTTCATGCCCTGGAGTTGAACGGCTTGAGGCCCTGGAGCGAGAACATGAAGGCCGTGGAGATGGCAGAACGCTTTCACATGCCCGTGGTATCGGGCGGAGACCGGCACGGTCGCGAGCCGAATGCGTGCGTGAATCTGACGGCCGCGCGTACGTTCGCCGAGTTTGTTTCCGAGATACGGGACGATGGCGAAAGCCAGGTTGTGTTCCTGCCGCACTATCGCGAATCGTTGAAAATGCGCGTTGTGGAAAACGTGATCGACATTCTGAAGGACGATCCCAATCACGCCCTGGGTTGGCGCCATTGGAGCAGTCGCGTTTTCTATCGCGATGAGAACAGCGAGGTGCGTTCGCTGCATGAACTGTGGGGCGGGCAGATGCCTTCCCTGGTTGCGCGATTTGAGGCGGTAAAGAAGTTCGCGGAAAACAGCCGGGTCAGGTCAGCCCTTCGCCTGGCCCTGATTGCACGTGAGCAGTTCGCGCTGTAACAGTTAGGCGGAGAGCCCAAGGGGCCGCGTACGCGCTTCGAGCAGGAACGCGGCCGCGGCTTCGGGCCCCATATAGCGTTCCAGGGTTTCCATGTGCGTCTCGCGCAGATCCACCACCACCAGGCCATCGAGCGCGTTGGCGAACCTTGGGTCCAGATTGAAGCCGAGTATCTTGCCACCCAATTTGAGATATTGAGTTAGTAAGACGGGCATCCCCTTTCTATCGGATTCAAGATCTGGGATCACTTCGGATAACCATTCCACATCGCGCAGCATATCGCGTATGGCGCGGCCCTGTACATCGATCTTATGCGGGAAGGGTTGGCGCGCACGAACCAGATGGGCGAGCGCTTCATTCGATTGCCGCTCTTTGAGAAACCGCGCTACCAATTGGCGGCTGGCGGGATTGTAATCGTTACTGATACTTACCGCGCCGAATAACACCGGGGCTTCGGGATTGCGGGACACATACCTAGCGAGACCCTTCCAAAGTAACATCAGCGGTGCGAACTTCTTCTGATACTCCAGCCGCACAAAAGAGCGGCCTAATTCGAGGGCGGGGCCGATGCGCCGGAAGAACGCCGGATCGTAATGAAACAAGGTGCTGGTGTACAGACCTTTGATGCCGTGGCGCGACAAGATACGGTCCGCGTTGCCGATTCGGTAGGCGCCGACAATCTCAGATTTTGTCTTGTTCCAGAGCACCAGGTGCTGGTAGTACTCGTCAAAAGAATCCAGGTCGCGAGGCTTGCCGGTGCCTTCGCCTACCTGGCGAAACGTGACCTCCCGCAACCTTCCCAGCTCCTGCATCAGGTTCGGAATTTGCGAAGCTTCCGCCAGATAGACGGAAAATTCGCGGCTCTCTTCGAGCAGCTGATCGGGCCGCAGACTTTGCAGGTCATTCACCAGCGATTGCTGCGGCGTTGGCGCCGCAACCGGCGCAGACCGCGTCTGAGCTTGCTTCAAGATGCTACGGCTCTCCCCGCGATTGCTCAACAGATACGTACGCCAGCGGAGGTATGTGGTGGCCTCCACATCGTCCGGTATGGATTCGATGCGCGAGAAGGGAATGACGGAACCGATACGAATTTCCACGGTTTTGCCGCGCTTGTTAAACAATTCGTGAGGCAGGCGGGCGGTGCGAAGCCTGGGGTGGACCAAGCCCAATACCTGGAACGGAATGCTGTTGATGCCTTTGAAGAACAGGGGCAGCGCGGCGGCCTGAGTCATGCGAATCAGGCGGGCCACGGTGCTGTTCCATTGCGGGTCTTCGACGGCCTTGTTCTTCAGGTTCCAATGCGAGACTTCGCCGGCGGGGAACATGACCAGCATGTGGCCATCGCGCAGCCATTTGATGGATTCGCGCAGGGCACGGCTGTTGCGCGAGGCATTCTTGTTGTCGAATGGATCGACGAAGATGCAGTTACTCGCCAGCTCCGGCATACATGACAATAGCTGGTTAGTCATGATTTTGTAATCCTGCCGTACCTGCGGTAACACCGTTCCCAGCAAAGAGCCTTCCAGCATGCCGAACGGGTGATTCGCCACGACGACCAGGGGCCCTGTTCGCGGGATTCTGGCCAAGTCCCGCTCATCCAGATAAGGGCTGACCTGTAACTCAGTCAGGAGGTTCTGATGGAATCCATCGGTACTGGAAGCCGTTCTGTATAAATCGTGTAGGTGATCGAGCGAGAGAAGCTTGTCGAATACGGTCGCCGACGCGGAGAACAACGGCTGCGCTTGCCGGTTCTGAAGCATCCCTCAGTTTTATCGTGACATTTTGACAGAGTGATGAACATAGCGTTTCATCCTCGCAAATTGTAACTTAAGAACTAACTACGCGCGCAGATCGACGCGCCCGTTGCTGTCGCCGAATTTGTCCACTTCGATGCCTGCGTTGTTGAGCAAGCTAACAAACAGGTTGGTGACCGGCGTACCCTTTTCAATTTGTACGTGCCGGCCGGCCTGAGCGACGCCGCCCGCGATCAGGAGGGGCAGGTTGCTGTTCGAGTGCTGGTTCCCATCGCTGAGCGCGCCGCCATACATGATGGAGGAGTGGTCCAGAAGGGTTCCCTCGCCATCCTGAGTGCTGTGCAGCTTCTGCAGGAAATAAGAAAACAGCTCCACGTGGTAGCAGTTGATCTTCGTTACTTTTTCGATGAAATCCGGATGCCCTCGATGGTGCGTTAGTGGGTGGTGCGGATCGGGAACTTCAATTTCGGGGTAAGTGCGAACGCTGCCTTCGCGCCCCACCATCATGGTGCTGACCCGGGTCAGATCCGATTGGAATGCCAGCACCTGCAGATCGTACATCAGCTTGACATATTCGCCGAACTGAAACGGAATGCCGGCGGGTTTGTCGACAGCGGGAATTCGGGGGTCGGCCTCCACGGCGGCCATGCGCTGCTCCAATTCGCGGACGCTAGTGAGGTATTCGTCCATTTTGCGGCGATCTGCCGGGCCCAAATCGCGCTCTAAACGCTGGGTGGATTCGCGGGCAATATCGAGCATGCTGCGCCGGTAAAGAGCGCGGCGGGCGCGCGTGGCCGGATCGAGACTGGGGTCCACATTGCCGAACAGGCGCTCAAAGACGGAGCGCGGGTTGGTGTCGACGGTGAGCGGCGTATCGGGGTCCTGCCAGGACAACGTGTTGGTGTAAGCGCAACTGGAACCGGTGTCGCAATTGCCGATCATGCGCGAATCTTCACAGCCCAATTGCAGCGAACTTACGCGCGTCTGGCCGGACCAATGCTTCGCGGCAAGCTGATCGAACGTTTTGCCGGCATGAACGTCCGCGCCTGCGGTGTATTTCGGGATGGAGCCTGATAGGAAACTGCCGGACGCCTTGGCGTGGCCGCCTCCCTGTGCTTTGATGGCGGCGGGATTCTCCAGGCCGGACAGGATGAGAGTGTTGTTGCGAAACGGCTCCAGCGGCTTCAGGATACGGGTGAATTGAAAATTCGAACCCAATTCCGCGGGGGTCCACTGGTTCATAATGATGCCGTTGGGCACATAGACCACCCCCAAGCGGCGAACCGGTTTGGCAGCGGCGGCCAGCGCGGGCCGCATGGCATCGAGGAAAGGCAGGGCGATCGCGGCACCCGCGCCGCGAAGAAGGGTTCTGCGGGAAAGGTGCGTGCCGGTGATGATGTTCATTGTGTTTTGACTCCAGCGACTGTGGTGAGAATTCGGGATTGGGGCGCGTGCTTCATCTGGAAGGGCAGGCTTTTTACAACCGCCAGAACCAGGGTGGAAAAGTGATCGTCTTTTGAGAGGGAGGCCTCGATCTGGCGAAGGGCCTGACGGTCATAACGTTCCAGACCGCGGCCCAGAGAGTAGATCAGCATTTTTTCAGACAGTGCGCGGAAGAACGCTTCGCGGTCGCCCAGCATGAGAGTCTTTAGCTCTTTCGGCCCTTGAAAAGTGCGGCCATCGGGTAGCTTACCGGACGCATCCACAGGAATCTGCCCGTCTTTGTCGCGCCATTGGCCAATGGCATTCAAGTTTTCCAGGCCAAAGCCCAAGGGGTCCATCTTGGCGTGGCAAGACGCGCATTGCGGCTGCGCGCGATGCGCTTCCATTTGCGTGCGCAAGGAGGCAGATTCGCCCACTTTGGAATCGTCCAGGGCGGGCACGGAAGGGGGCGGCGGTGGGGGCGGCGCGTTCAGGAAATTTTCGAGAATCCACTTGCCGCGCACCACCGGGGACGTACGGGTGGAATAAGACGAAATGGTAAGAATGCTGCCATGCGCCAGCACGCCGCCCCCGCGCTGTGAAGCGGACATATCGACGCGGCGGAACTCTGGGCCGGTGACGCCGGGAACACCGTAGAAGCGTGCCAGGCGTTCATTAAGAAATGAATAATCGGCGCTTAGCATGTCAAGAACGCGACCGTCTTTCCGAATGACATTTTCCAGGAACAATTCCGTTTCGCGGCGCATGGAAAAGCGAAGGCTTTCATCGAAATCGGGAAACTTGCCGGCGTCGGGCTTGACTACGTCGATATTGCGGAATTGAAGCCACTGGCCGGCGAAATTGTCCACCAGCGCGCGGGCTTTCTCATCGCGCAGCATACGGCGCACCTGTGCTTCCTGTACGGCTGGATTGTGAAGTTGGTGCAGGCCGGCTAAGCGCAAAAGCTCAGCGTCGGGAATGCTGCTCCACAAGAAATAGGAGAGACGCGAAGCGAGTTCGAAATCGCCCACCGGGATCGCGCCCACGCTTTCGCCGCCCCGGGCCGGAACAACGTCGCGTTCGATGCGGAACAGGAAGTGAGGAGAGACCAGGATGCCTTCAAGAGCGGTCGCGATGGCTTCGTCGAACGAATCTCCTTCTTTGCGCGCAAGGGCATAAAGGCTGGCATAGCGGTCGGCCTCATTTCGGTGAACGGGACGGCGGAAGGCCCGGTATGCGAAGCCGGAAACGATGCGCTGCGCGCAAGCCGCAGTTTGCCCACTGCAAGTGAAAACAAGCTTGCGGCTGGCGGCCGAGGGAGGGGAGGTCTGCTCAAAGGGCCCACCGATATCGATCGCCTCGAAACGATGGTCGATGCGTGTCTCGATGGCGTCCGTCTTAATTTTCGTGCCCAGCTTGCGAAGTGTTTCAATGTCCTGCTGGGAGAGCTTGCCGCGTGGATCGATCAGCGCGCCGGGCGCACGCGTGGAAGGCTCCGGCCCGTTGTAGCTGGGCGGCAGACCGTGAAATTCTTTCAGGTAGGAAGCGGAAATCAGATGCTCGCCCGCAGTAACCTTGACGCGGAAATCGAGGAGCTGACCTTCCAGATCGGTGGCGTCCATTTCGGCCTGATCCACCAGCTTGGAATCCACCCACAAGCCGACATGGGCGGGCATGGACTGATTCGGACGGTGCCCATTCAGCACCAGCCGGAAACTATACAGGCCGTCTACCGGGAAGCGGTGCACCGTGTGACCGGCGTGGCGTGAGCTGAGGCCTGTGAGGTCGTAATTCGCAAGGTCAAGCGTGGGCTGCTTGCCGCGCGGGGCGTTCAGACGTACCTGCATCGCGTAATGCGTGACTGCCGGCTTCTGCTTCGCCGGCCCGAACAGGGCGGTACGAACGGACAGCTCGGCCGCGTCGGCGTATTTTTCCAACAGAACGGACGAAAGGGTGAGCGCATCGCTGATGTTGTCGAACCCGAAAGCGGCCTGGTCCTGAGGGAAATTGTCAGAGGCGTGCAGGTCAATACCCAGCAGGTCGCGAATGCTGTTGTTGTACTCGGTGCGGTTGAGCCGGCGCGCGGCCACGAACCCGGTATCGGGCTTGATGGCGGCATCCTGGCGGGCAAATTCCGATTCCAGCCAGGCTGTCACGGCCTTCACTTCTTCCGGCGCCGGCTTCGGAACACCGGGCGGCGGCATTTCGCCAGACTTCATCTTGGCGGAGGCGCGTTCCCAAATTTCGCGCTGTTCCGCGAAGGTGGACGAATCTTTGTGGCCGGCCAGGTTCACGCCGCCCGAAGTAACGGTGGCGTTATGGCAGGCCACGCATTTCTTCTGAACGAATGCCAGCGTGGCCGACGAATCGGCCAGCAGCGGAAGTGGAATTGAGAGGAGAGCGAAAACCGAAACCCGGGTCAGGCGCACTACCCATCATTATCCCACTTTCGCTAGCAGCCACGCTGTTCCTGATCGATCAGTTCTCACCGTTTCCAATGATATTGAGCGATTCCGTGCCAATTAAAGTACGGTCACCCCAAACCGCGGTAGTACCCCATAGAACGGAGAACGCACTGGTAGTGCCATCGCCCCATACGGCGGTATCGCCCCAAACGGCCGTGGTGCCCGCGACCCCGAAAGCGGCACTGGTGAAGAGGACGGAATCGCCCCACACGGCAGTGTCACCCCAGACGGCTGACGATCCCCAGAGAGCTTTATCGCCCCATACGGCGGTGTCGCCCCATACGGCGGAATTGCCGAGCACGGTATACAGAAGCCGGGTGGTGTGTGTAGCACTGTCGAACACTGCGGTGGGCGAACCGGCTGTTCCCCTGGGCTTTTCATTGCTGTGCAGGGCAGCCCAGACGTTCAGATACCCCGCGCCCACGGTGAATATATCGTACTGGCTGGTGAAGACCACGCCGGAGGCAGGATCGGTGACGGAGCTGTACCGGGGGAAGACTTTGTCCGCTGTGCGCATGAGGCGGGCCTTGATTTGATCTGGCGTGAGCGCCGGGTCTTTCTGCAGCAGTATGGCGACTGCCCCGGTTACCATCGGAGCGGCCATACTGGTGCCGCTGAGCCGCACGTAATCTCTCGACGGCTTGATGGGTACATCTTTTCCGGTGTAGTAATCCCGCATGATTCCGTTGCCGGGAAACGTAGAGATCAGCGCGTTCGATTCGTCGGCCAGGACGGAGATAATCCGGTTACCCGGTGCAACAAGGTCGGGCTTGACGATGTGATCCAGCAGGGTTGGCCCTTTCGAACTGTAACTGGCGATGGTGTCATCGGCGGTGGTCACGGTTCCCGCATCCTTCATGGCTCCAACCGTGATTACGTAGGGGTCATTGCCGGGAGCGGAAATGGTTCCGTAGCCATTGGTGCCAAACGAATTATTGCGGCCTTCATTGCCAGCCGCTACCACGACCACAATACCGGCTTTATAAGCCTGCTCCACCGCCTGGCAGAGAGGGTCCGTGCGATAACTTTGAAACACAGAACGTCCAAGCGACAGATTGATCACGCGGATGTTGTAAATGGCCTTAAGCTGGATGGCCCGGGAAATTGCCGCGATGACCGCGCTATCGTTGCCGCTACCATCTCCGCCAAGCACCTTCAGATTAATCAGGTTGACTCCTGGGGCGATTCCCACAAAGTTCCTGGTGAAACGAGTGCCGGAAGAATTCACGCCCGCGCCACCCACAATTCCCGCCACATGAGTGCCATGGCCATAACGATCGAATGGATCTGGCGATGCGCTGGAAAAATCTTCGTTGTAAACAATGCGGGTCTTGCCGTTCGCATTCGGATTCGTGAGATCGCTATTGGCCGTAATGCCGCTATCGATAATCGCGACTCCTATACCGGAACCGGTATAGCCATATTGAAACGCGGTGTTTGCTCCCACCGCCGGCCGGGCATACTCAAGAGTGCCCGTTACTTTGTAGTCTGGCGTGATGCTGAGGATATCGGCGTCCCCGGCTAACTTGGCAAGGGCCCGGGCCGAAATACGATAGTGAGCTGCATTGATGAAGTCAAAACGGTGCTTTTCCGCGCCGCCCATGTCCTGAACACGCCGGCGGTGCCGCGCGGTGGGAACAATCTTGTACTGAACGATGACTTCGGCTTCGGAATCCGGGTCGAGCGCTCCCAGAGCCGATGAAATTTTGGCCGGTTCGGCCGCGAATCGAAGAGATTGCGCTCCAACCGGAACAACCATAACAGATGCGCTTACTAGGAAGAGAAACGCCGATAATTTGTTCATACTGCCATCTATCGACTGCAGTTCGAAAATTCTTTAGCTAGTAATTTGCCTAGCCTGGAACCGATGGCCAGCACGCAGCACCCGGCGGTCCAGCAGTGCCGGTTTACAGGCCGTGTAACACAACGCCTCAAAAACCGGGTATCCTTACCGGAAACGGCGCTGTGTTCGTCTGAACCGAAGGCATCATGGCGACTGTGGCGCATGGCGAAGGCGTACACCTGCTGCCTGAGGCGCGCTGGAAAAGATTATGTGCTGCCCCTTCCGCTTCTGACGCGGTCACCGGGGCCTATGGTGGACTGGGTTTGTGCCTGCAAAGGCGGCGGCCCGGGTTGTTCCGATTTCAAAGTTCGGCCCCGTTCGCCGAGTGGATGGTGCTGGGCGTGATCGCGTTCCCATCGCTACGTGAAGCCTGCGGTTCCGCAAGGGTTGGGAACTGGAGCTGTAGCCACAAGGCGCCCGCCGCCGCACAGCCCGTAAAAAAATTTAGCAATCGCCCAAAGGAGAACGGACGGAATGAGTGGTCTACAGGACTTTTTGAGCCTTTCCTATACGGAGCTCGAAGAACGAAACTTAGAAGCGAAAGAACAGCGGATGAAGCGTGTTCCGATCGAGAAGATCCAGGAACAGCGGCTGAAATATCTGACCGATGAAAAGCGGATCAAAGCCGTAACGGTCCTGTTCAGCGATTTGGAAGGGCGGCTCCACATGCTGGATTACGACAAGAAATTTCTTGTCAAGAGCTGGGACAACCTGACCTTCGATGGTTCCTCAATTCGCGGCTTCACGGCCCAACGCGAGAGCGACCTTCGGCTCAACATGGATTGGAGCAGCTTTTACTGGGCGCCGAGCGACATCTTCGGTTCCGGCAAAGTGCTGGTGTTCGGCGAGGTAATCGACAAAGACGGCAGCCCCTACAGCGCGGATATTCGCGGCGTGCTGAAGCAGTACGCCAAAGGCCAACATGAGGCGAACGGCTACACGCTGAACGCGGCCAATGAAATTGAAGGGTTCCTGTTCGAAGGCCAGGATGCCGAACGCAACTATCACGATCACCAGACGTTCCGCTACGTGAACACGGGCGGTTATTACCATTCGCTGCCGAGCGATCCGCTGCGCACCTTTATCGATACGGCTGCTGAAGTACAACGCGCGATGGGCTTCCAGAATGAGAAAGATCATCCGGAAGTGGCGCCTTCGCAATTTGAAATCAACTATGGTTACGGCGAAGTGGTGGCGGCTGCCGACCAGATTCAGCTCTACAAGCTAATTTGCCGTCAGGTGGCCACGCGCATGGGCCTGACCGCCAGCTTCCTTCCGAAGCCTGTGGTGGGTGTGAATGGCAACGGCATGCACACCAACGTGTCGGTCACGCAGAACAACAAGAATTTGATGTGGGACCCGGCGGGCGTCGAAAAAATCAGCAAGTTCGGCTGGGATTTTGTCGATCGCATTCTCACGCACGGTAACGACATTTGCCTGTTGCTGAATGCCAGCGTGAATTCCTACCGGCGATTGGATCCGCACTTCGAAGCTCCGAACCAGATCAAGGCTTCAGCGATTGACCGTGGGTCGATGGTGCGCATCCCGATCGGTAACGAGAAGAGTTCGCGCGTGGAAGTGCGCTCCGTCGCGCCGGACGCAAATCCGTACATGGTGTTGCTGAGCGTGTTCCGTACGGGCCTGGATGGCGACATTTCGAGTGTGGATAACCTGCGCGGCGCGGACCGGTACTTGCCGGACAACATCTATGACGCGTTGACAAACTTCCGCAACGCGGAGTGGACCACCAAGCTGCTGGGCGCCGATGTGAAGGCCCGCTATGCGGATCTGAAACAGGCGTCGGCGGACCGCTGCGCCCGGCTGTTGGGTACGGTGGTGAAGGTGCCCGAGGTTCAATATCACCACGAGGTTTATAACCAATACCTCTGGAACCAGTTCTAGAGCGGTAGAACAGAAGTAGGCGGAACGCGCCGATCGACGCTGCTTGTGGAGCGCCGGTCGGCGTCTTGCTTTGGGGACAAGTGCATGGTTTGCTACCGCCCCCGAAAACTTAACTCAGCTAGGCAAAGTTTCGCGCAACGCCTTTTGCAGCGCTTCGGCCAGTTCCGCGCTAGTGAACGGCTTCTGCAGGAAGGCTCCCCTGCGCACATCGGGGCTAAGAAAAGTCCGGTCGGAATAGCCTGACATATAAAGCACGGGAAGACCGGGGCGCAGCGCCTGCACTTGCTTCGCGAGTTCAGGGCCGCGCATTTCCGGCATCAGGACATCTGTGACCAAAGCCAGAAGGGGCTCTTCCGTCTGGCGCACCAATTCGATGGCTTCCATCGGCGTGGCGGCGACCAGCGTGCGATAGCCCTGCCGCTTCAGAAGCACCGAGGCAAATTTGCGAACGGTGGGATCGTCCTCTACCAGAAGAATCGTCTGGTCCGCGGCAGCTTGACCTGCGCTGGGAGGCTGCAATGCCTCAGCATCGTTCGCCGCCGCTTGATTGTTGACAGGTAGATAAATTTTAAACGTCGCCCCCGCGCCCGGCTCACTTTCAACGGCAAGGAAACCGCGGTTGCCCTGCACCACACCGTAAACCGTCGCCAGGCCAAGGCCAGTACCCTTGCCTTCCTCCTTGGTTGTGAAGAAGGGTTCAAAAAGTCGCGTCTTGGTATCGGCACTCATGCCGCAGCCGTTATCGGTCACCTGCAGCATCACATAAGGGCCCGGCGCGGCTGCGTAGAGTTGAGCTACTTCAGGCGGCACTACCACATTGGAAGTCTTGAAAGTGAGCCGGCCTCCATCGGGCATGGCATCGCGAGCGTTCACTGCCAGGTTCATGATCACCTGATCCAGTTGAACGGGATCGATGCGAACCTGAGCGATATTCGGCGGCAGTAGAGTGATAATCTCGATGTCTTCGCCGATAAGGCGGCTTAGTAACGTGCGCATGCTGAGCACGACATCGTTCAAATCCAGATCTTTCGGCTTGAAGATATCGCGTCGACTGAAGGTGAGCAGTTGGCGCGTGAGCGATGTGGCCCTGGCGGCTGCGCCCTCCACCTCGCGCGCGAACGCCAAGAGTTCGGGTTGCTCCTGAAGGGCGTCGACCAGCATGCCGTTGAAGCCCACGATGGCGGTAAGGAGGTTGTTGAAATCGTGCGCGACGCCGCCGGCAAGCCTGCCGATGGCTTCCATTTTTTGCGATTGGCGCAGACGGTCAGCCGCGCTCTTCTCGTCGTCTATGTCGGATGCTATGCTGAGCCACTTTACGACGATGCCGCGATTGTCCTGCAAGGGAACCGTCTTCAGATGGAACCAGCGATAGACGCCATCGGCGCGCTTCAGGCGATATTCGGTCTCGTGGGCAAGCCCGTCCGCTTCCGCTGCCGAGCGGCGATTTCCAACTTGCTGCCGGTCATCGGGATGAATCGGCGCATCCAAGCCTTCGGCGTCCGCCGGTTCCTGGTCAAGACCGGTGTACTCTTTCCAGCGGCAGTTGATGTAATCCACGCGGCCATCGACAGAGGTGCTGAAGACGATGGCGGGAAGCGCTTCGGTCAGCGTTTGATACCGCATCTCGCTTTCGCGGAGGGCGTGCTCGGCATTCTTGCGATCAGTAATGTCGATGTTGACGCCAATCATGCGGACCGGCTGGCCTGCTTCATCTTTGAAAACCCAGCCACGGCCCTGAAGCCAACGCATACCCCCGTTAGGCCAAAGGACACGCCACTCGCTTTCGAAGCCGCCGTTTACCATGGCGGCGCGCGATGTCTCAATCACGCAGGCACGGTCTTCGGGATAGACCAGTTCATACCAGGCGGACATTGTGGAAGCAAAGCAGCCGGGCTCCAGGCCATACATCGCTTCCAGCTCCGGCGTCCAGCGGTTCACGCCTGTGCGGATGTCCCAATCGAACGTGCCCACTCGCGCTACCTGCTGGGCAAGGCTGAGGCGTTCCTGGCTTTCGCGCAAAGCCTGCTCGGTGCGGCGCTGCTCACCGATATCGGTATTGGTTCCGAACCAGCGCTCCAGCTTGCCCTGCTTATCGTGCACGGGCACCACGCGTGTAAGAAACGGCCGAAAGATACCATCCGCCCCGCGCAGAGGGAAGATCATTTCGAACTGTGTGCCGGTGGCAATTGAGACTTGCCAACGTTCCATAACAACCGGGAGCGTCGCGGGCTCGTGAACGGATTGCCAGCCCCAGCCTTCCATCTGTTGGGCGGTGGTGCCGGTATAGTCATACCAGCGCTGGTTATACCAATAGATCCAGCCGTCGCCGTTCGCGATCCAGCACAGGTGCGGGATGGCGTCCGCTAATGTGTGAAATTGGCTATCCGGCACGGTGTAACGTTGGCATGCAGACCTGCTTCAAAGGTATATCGTTGCTTCGATCATAACGCCTGGGCCATCTGAGTGAAAGCAAATACGGCTAACAACGTGCACCTGCGGAGATGGTGAAGAAAGCTTACCGGTTGGCGATGGCGTCGATACTATGCGCCGCGATTGCGGTCGCCGCGGGCTTTCTGGCAATAAAGTGGCCATTCTCGGAAGCTCGCATACAAAGGACGCTAGAGAACTTTACCGGTCGCAAAGTCATAATCGAAAAGTACCAAAAGACCTATTGGCCGCCCGGATTCATCGCGCAGAATGTTCGTTTTTTGCAGCACGAACATCCTGAGCGGGAAGCGCCCATTGAGGCAGGGAAATTAGTTGTGAAGGGAAGCTGGGGCAGGCTGGCGACATTCACGCGCGTGATTCCTCAACTGGATATCTACCGGTTACATCTGGTAATTCCGCCGCGCAACGCAAACCCTGACGACAGCGAACACGATTTGATTTCTCCGAAAAAGCAAGTTACTCATCCCGTGGCTATCACGGCTGTTTCGCTCCACGAAGTGACGCTCGATTTCGCGCGTTCGCAAGCGGCGGTAAAACGGGGCGCGTTGGAACCGTATCGCTTGTTCATCACCGAAATGGTGTTGACGAATTTGAAAGAGCGCGAGCAACTGGGGTTCGAAGTGGTGGTGGAAAACTCCATGCCGAAGGGCGAGATCCATGCCAAGGGAACCTTTGGACCGTGGAACGCGACGGAGCCTGCGCGCACCCCGTTGCGCGGCACGTTCACATTCCAGAATGCGCGCTTGAGCGACATACCGGGAATTTCCGGCACGCTGCAATCGAAGGGCGATTTCTGGGGAACACTGGACCGGGAAGAGGCGCGGGGCGATGCGTTGGTGGCGGACTTTCGCGTGAAGGGGTCGACGCACACCGAGAACTTGCATACGGTCTATCGCGTGTTAGTGGATGTAACCGATGGTGACGTGATTCTGCAGCAAGTGGACACCACATTTGGAAGAACTACGGTTCGTGCACAGGGCAATGTGTCGGGCGAAGGACATCCGGAAGGAAAGATGGCGAAGCTAAACGCGACGGTGACGAATGGCCGCGTTGACGATCTGGAGAAGATGTTCACGCATTCGAAAACGCCGCCATTGACCGGGCTGATTTCGCTGCATACCTCCATCAAGCTGCCAGCGGGCAAGGCCAAGTTTCTGGAGCGTCTGCAGATGACCGGTGACTTTCAAACCAGCAGTGGCCGGTTCACCAGCCACAATACGCAAGACCTGTTTAACCGGCTGAAGGAGAGCGCGCAAGGTGAAAGTAAGGCAGCTCAGGACGTGGACCGGGAAGAAGTCTCCTCCCGTTTGAAGAGCCATGTGGTGGTGCAAGGCGGCGTTGCGCGAATCGAAAATCTGGTGCTGGAAGCTCCAGAGACCATGGCCAGAATGGACGGCACGTTCAATCTGCTTTCGAAAGAAGTGGATTTGAAAGGCACGTTAAAAACGCAAGGCAAGCTGAGCGATACACAGACCGGCTTCAAAGCCTTCGCGGTGAAGATCATCACGCCGTTTCTGAAAAAGCAGCACACCACGTTCGTGCCGTTCGAGATCAAAGGCCCTTACGGACAAGTGACCGCAAGGCTGGATCTGGACGGCAAGAAAAAGCTCTAGCCGCGGCCGATAAAAGGCATGGCTGTCGCCATGACGGTGACGAACTGAACGTTGGCATCGAGCGGCAGATTGGCCATATAGACCAGCGTATCGGCAACGTGCTGAACATTCATGCGCGGTTCAACCATGCTGCTGCCGTTCGGTTGCGGGACGCCCTCGGTCATGCGCGAAGTCATCTCCGTGGCAGCGTTGCCGATATCGATCTGGCCGCAGGCGATGTTGTGAGCGCGTCCATCGAGCGAGAGCGAACGCGTTAAGCCCGTGATGGCGTGCTTGGTAGCGGTGTAAGGCGCGGAATTAGGGCGCGGCACGTGCGCGGAGATGGAACCGTTGTTGATAATGCGGCCCCCCGAAGGTTGCTGCCGCTTCATCATGCGGAACGCCGCCTGCGCGCACAGGAACGATCCGGTAAGGTTGACGGCCACCACCTTGTTCCACTGTTCAACCGTGAGCTCGTCGAAGGGCACGGGGGGCGCACCCATGCCGGCGTTGTTAAAGAGCAAGTCGAGCCGCCCGAAGCGTTCCTGAATCCGGCCGAAGAGATTGTGGACGGAGTCAGGCTGGCCGACATCTGTGGGCACGCTCAGTGTATCGGGACCGGTGAGCGCGGCGGTGCGCTGCAATTCCTCCGGGCGGCGGCCGGCAAGCGCGAGCAGCCATCCAGCCTTTGCGAGCGCTTCGCTGACCGCGCGCCCAATGCCGCTTCCGGCTCCGGTTACAAGCGCTACGCGTGTGGCGCTGCTGTCAATTTCATTGCTCATGCGACTTCCTTGTTGGCTCGAATTTTTGCAACAACCAGGCGAATCTCTTCCGCCGTCACTTCCACGGGTAGCGATTGGCGCAGCGGCTTCAACCATTGTGCCCCGTGCGCGCGAACCGCGGCATCGATAAGGGCGTGGTGAGTTTCACTGACCCACGAATTCTGGAACACAAGCTCGCCGCGTTCCACCAGATCTGCCACCATGCCTACGACTGTACTCAACTGGCGATCGCGTAGTTGAGCGATCTCAGCAAAGGTGCGGCCCTCATTCAGCAGACGAACCGTTTCGGCGGCGGGTGACGGAGCGGTCTGTTGCGGGACCGTGGAAGCGCGGCGGCCGCCGTGATACGAAGCGAGGACGCCCAGGATCTCTTCGCCGAACCGATCGGCCTTGCGTTCGCCGATGCCGCTGACCGCGCGCAGCGAAGTGCGCGAGATGGGTTGCTTGATGCAGAGATCGAGCAGCGTCGCGTCCGTAAGGATCATGAACGCGGGCACTGCGCTGCGTTTCGCGAGTTCACGCCGCCACTCTTTGAGGAGTTCGAGCAATGCGGCATCGTGATCGGGAAGGTGCACCGGTTCTCGAGCGGCGGGCGAGGCTTGCGGCTTGGGCGAGGAACTCTTGCGCGCGTGAGAAGGCTTGCGGTCAAGGTATTCGGGCGTGCCAGCGCAGACATCGCACGCCCCGCAGAATTGCCACTTGGGAGTTTCGCCGAAGTGGACACAGATTTGGCGATGGCGGCATTCGTTGCTATCGGCGAAGCGCTTGACGGCGTGATAGCGCTGCCAGGCACGTTCGCGCTCGGCGGAATCGCGCAACTGTTCGATGAAGAAGGCAAGAAGGCCGGCATCTTTCGCGCGCCAGAGCAGGAGGCAATCCGCGGGAAGCCCGTCACGCCCGGCGCGCCCCGCTTCCTGATAATACTGCTCAATCGATTTGGGCAAAGCGAGATGGATCACCGAACGCACAGTGGCCTTGTTGATACCGAGCCCGAAGGCAAGCGTCCCCACCAGGACGGGAATTTCGTCGGACATCCAGCGCTCCTGATTGCGTGAGCGAATTTTGCTGTCCATCTGGCCGTGATAGGGAATCGCGCGGATGTGGTTTTCGCCCAGAAAATCGACTGTGGATTCGACGATGGCGACCGTGGGCGCATAGACGATAATGTTGCCGCCAGTCTGTGCGCGAATGGCGTTGAGCAGGTATTGAGGTTGGGTCTTGGCGTCGCAAAGGCGCACCAGATATTGCAGGTTGGGCCGGTGAAAACTGACGATGAACTTATCGGGATCGCGCAGCCCCAGCTGGGCAATGATGTCATGGCGAACGCGCTGTGTGGCGCTGGCCGTGAAGGCGGCGATGGGCGTTGCGGGAAAGTGCTGGCGAAGGCGGCTGAGCTGGCGGTAATCCGGGCGAAATTCGTGCCCCCATTCGGAGATGCAATGCGCCTCGTCAATGGCGAAAAAGGCGAGCGGGACGCGCTGCAGCCAGGCGACAGTGTCATTGCGGGCCAGGCGTTCGGGCGAAAGATAAAGCAGACGGTAAGCACCTTGTTGGGCCTGGCGAATGGTCTCGAACTGGCCGGGCTGCGCTTGTGTGCTGTTCAGAACCGCGGCCGCGATACCCATCTGCGCAAGCTGCGCCGCTTGATCCTGCATGAGAGAGATAAGCGGGCTGACGACGATGGCGGTACGGCCAGAGACCAGCGCGGGAAGCTGATAGCAGAGGCTCTTGCCGCCGCCGGTGGGCATAACGACGGCGACATCGCGCTGAGCGAGGATGCTTTTGACAATGCGCTCCTGCAGGGGGCGAAAGGTATCGTACCCCCAGTAGCGGCGCAAGGCTTCGCCAAGTTGTGCGTCGGGGTGCAAGTTTTGATTGTCGCGCAACGGCGTCGAAGCAAGACGCATTGCCGATCCCCGATACCCCACCTCCGCCGCAGACCCGAATAACTCGTTTCAAGAGGTCTTCAATTACCTGAGGGCATTGCCGGAAGTATTGACTGAGTTCGAGCGCTATCTGCAAAGTACCGGCGAAGAGTTCGATCCGCTGGTAAGAGCCTTCCTCGCGCACTACCAGTTCGAGACGATTCATCCTTTTCGAGACGGAAACGGACGGGTGGGCAGGCTGCTGCTCTCTTTGAGCATCGCCGAATGGTGCAAGCTTTCCAGCCAATGGCTTTACATGAGTGCCTTCTTTGAAAAGCGCAGGGCTGAGTATATGGACCTTCTCTTAGCGGTGAGTACCCACGGAAGTTGGGACGAATGGATTCAGTTTTGCCTGGAAGGCGTGGTTGAGCAATCCGTGGATGCTGAGAAGCGTTGCGATGAGCTGCTTTCGGCGCGTCGCGATTTTCACAAGCGATTGAAAGGCGGAAGCGTCCGGCTGGCAACGATGGTGGATGGACTTTTTGAGAGTCCGGTTGTTTCGGTTAAAGAGTTGAAGAAGCGAGCGCGGCGCGCGGGGCACGCTTCAAGATATGATTGACCCAAACTGAGTATGCAGACTGTTCATGACGTGGTGATTATTGGCAGCGGAGCGGCGGGCGGGATGGCGGCTTGGAATCTGGCTCGGAAGGGCATCAATGTTACCGTGCTGGATGCGGGTGAAAAGTTTGCCCGGTCTAAATTCTGGACACACGTGAAGCCGTGGGAATGGCGCGAGCGGATGGACCGCGGGGAACGGCCGACGCAGTTTCAGCTGGATAGAAAAGAGCAGCCCTATGTGACGCCAACAGAGAAGCCTTTCGACTTGGTGCGGGTCTGGGGACGAGGCGGCCGCACCAATATTTGGGGGCGCGTGTCCTTGCGTTATGGCGATTTGGATTTTAAATCGGCGGAGCGCGATGGGTGGGAAATTCCTTGGCCGATCGGGTATTCCGATATCGCTCCTTATTACGACAAGGTGGAACAGTTTATCGGTGTGTGCGGCGGCGATGACGATCAGGATTCGCTACCGGGCAGCAAGTTTCATCTGCCTCCGCCGAACATGCGCTGCGGGGAGAAGTACCTGCAGAAAGCCGCGGCCTCGGAGGGAATTTCCATCGTGCCGGTGCGCCGCGCGGTACTGACGAAGCCGCACAACGGGCACAACGCCTGCCACTATTGCGGAGCGTGCGGACGTGGCTGCGATGTGTCGGCATTCTTCAACGCGTCGGACTATTTGATTGAACCGGCGCTGAAGACCGGCAAGGTCAAGATGATCGACAACGCGGTAGTGGCGGAGGTGCTGACGGGCGCGAACGGCCTCGCCAACGGCGTGCGCTATTTCGATCGCAAGACCGGCGCGGAGCGGACGATGAAAGCGCGCGTGGTGATTGTGGCGGCGGCGTGCATCGATTCGACACGGATCCTGCTGAATTCGAAATCGGAGCGGCACCCGAATGGAATTTCGAATTCGTCGGACGTGGTGGGGCGATATCTGACGGAGCAGGTGCGCTTTCACATGTACGGTTTTGTGCCGGAACTCATGGGCACTCCGACGCGCAATGACGATGGTATCGGCGGTGAGCATATTTACATGCCGCGGTTCAATCATCGCGGTAAAAAGCGCGAGTATTTGCGCGGTTATGGAAGCCAGTTCTGGGGTGGGGGCGCGCAGGGTGGGGTGGCGTTCGCGAAGGATCTGCCGGGCTTTGGAGCGGAGTTCAAAGCGGGTATCAAGCGGCGGTATCCGGCGCTGGTGGCGTTGCATCCTTATGGGGAGGTGTTGCCGCGCAAGGACAATCGCGTGACGCTGGACCCGGAGAAGAAAGATCGCTATGGCTTCCCGGTGGTGCGGATCGATTACAAGACGGGCGAGAATGAGCGTCTGATGGTGAAGGAGATGTACGACACCGCGGAGAGCGTACTGACTGCGGCGAAGGCGGAAATTCTGCCATTTGAGCGGGGCAAGATCGATGTGAGCGGGAGCGCCATTCACGAGCACGGCACGTGCCGGATGGGCGCGGACCCGAAGCGCAGCGCGCTGAACGGCTTTTGCCAGAGCCACGATGTGAAGAATTTATTTGTGGTGGATGGCGCTGCGTTTACGACGGCAAGCGAGAAGAACCCGACGCTCACGATATTGGCTTTAAGCTGGCGGGCTACGGATTACTTGGCGGAAGAGATGCGGGCGGGGCGGGTGTAAAACAACTCAGGCGTGCAAAGTCCGGGTCCCAGCCATAAGCGCCGATCATCGTAGTTTGACGCCTGCATCTTCACTTCAAGAGCTTATCGATTTCCGTAAACAGAGCTTTGCTTTTGAAGAAGGTCTCGCTGGAAGCCGAGTACTTGAAGTTGTCGCGGATCATGCCGGTTTGATCGATGAGGAAGATCTGCGGGAAGACTACGTTCGGGTTCTGCGGGGTGATTTTCAGGTACGACGACGTCATCTGGCCGCTGTCGAAAAGCACCGGCGCGGTAGTCTTCTGTTCCTTCACGTATTTGCGAACGTTCTCCAGGGTATCGGGCGGCAGCACCACGGACAGCACTTCCACTCTGCCTTTATATTTCACCTTGGCTTCTTCAAGCGTGCTGGAAAATGCGATGCAGTGGGGGCATGTAGTCTGCATCCACTCAATGATGAGAACCTTGCCGCGATAATCCTGCAGGTCGTGCTCTTTCTGATTTTGATCGGGGAGAGAAAAGCCGGGGGCGCGGCGGTTCGAAAGGTCGCCGCCAGTCAGGAGAGCGAGAGAGAAAAGAAGGCTGAGGAACACGCGCATAGATTCTCTATTGTAACTTTGCCTGCGCCAGCGATTCTTCATAAGGCGCGCGCGCGACACCATTTTCCGTGATGATGGCGGTGACGTAGCGGTTCGGCGTGACATCGAAAGCGGGGTGGCGCGCTTCGGTTCCGGCGGGGGCGATGCTGTTGCCTGCATAGTGGGTGACTTCGCTTGCGGCGCGCTCTTCAATGGGAATTTCGTCGCCCGTCTTCAGCGTGAGATCGAGCGTAGACGTTGGGGCCGCGACGTAGAACGGGATGCCATTTTCCTTCGCCAGGACAGCGACGCCGTAAGTGCCGATCTTATTCGCGACATCGCCATTGGCGGCGATGCGGTCGGCGCCCACCACGACGCAGCCGATGCGACCGGATTTGAGAAAGTGCCCGGCCATATTATCGGTGATGAGCGTGGCGGCGATGCCATCGTGTTGCAACTCCCACATGGTGAGGCGCGAACCTTGCAGGAAGGGGCGTGTCTCATCGGCAAAGACATCGATCTGCTTGCCGCTTTCAACGGCGGCGCGAATCACGCCAAGCGCCGTGCCGTAGCCCGCTGTGGCCAAGGCACCGGCGTTGCAGTGCGTAAGGACCGTCTTGCCGTCGGGGACGAGCGGAGCACCGTGACGGCCCATGGCGCGGTTGATCTCAATATCTTCCACGCGAATGAGTTTGGCCTCGGCGGCCAAAGCCTTCGCAACTTCGGCGTGAGATTGACCAGCCAGCTTTTCGTGCAGCCTTCGCATGCGGTCAATAGCCCAGAAGAGATTTACAGCGGTGGGCCGGGTGCTGCCGAGCGTATCGCAGATGAGCGCGAAATCGGCGCCTTCGGTTTGCATGCCGAGAGCAATGCCCATGGCGGCGGCCACTCCAATCGCGGGAGCGCCGCGAATGACCATGGTCCGGATAGCGTCGGCGACCTCTTCATAAGTTCGGCAGGTGACGTAAGTCTCCTGGTTGGGAAGGCGTGTCTGGTCGATCATGACCACGCCATCGGCGGTCCATTGAATGGTTTCGATCATTGTGCGTGCGGAAGCTTTGGATTTTGAAGCAGGTAAACGAAGACAGTTGAGTTGAAGCCGGCGTGCATCCAGGTGGAGGCTTTCGTTGAGCCGGTCAGTTGGCGCATCCAGCCGAAGCCAAGCCCGGCGAGCGTGATGAGCACACCCATTTGCCAGATGAACGCGTTCTGCGCCAGATGCAGTGCGCCGAACAGAGAGGCCGTGACCAGGATGCCGAAGAAAGGCCCGACGGAACGAACCAGCACAGGCTGTACGAAGCCGCGAAACACAAGCTCTTCGCAAAGGGGCCCGAGCGTGACGGCGAGGATGCCGAATTCAAGCACTCCGGCGCGGCTGGAGAGCAGTTTCTTGATCGGAGTTTCCACGTTCGGCGTGTGCAGCACGAAGCCGACGAGCTGGATTGCATACGAAGAGGCAAGGCCCAGGAGGAAGGCGGCTCCGGGCGCGACTTGGGAATTTTGCCAATGCAGCGATGTCCAGAAACCGCGGCCGTATTGCAGTTTGATCAGCGCGAAAAGAATGAGGAACAAACAGGCGTAAAGAAGCAGTTGCGATGGGATGAGCACCGCGGCGCCTTTGGGGTCCAGGTGGAGCGGGCCGGCCACCAGGTGCATCAGCAGCTGAGTGGACAGGATGGACATCAGGCTCAAGAAAAGAAAGAGAAGCAGGTCCTGATAGCCCCATGAGATTGGGTCAATCGGCGCTTCAGGAAGCAGTTCGGGGCTCATGATTCCGTTTCGCGCAAGGCCATGGCAAGCAATGGAATCATGAGTTCATGGTGGCCGGTGATGGCATAACCGTGGCCGCCGGCGCCGGCATGCGGCCGTTCGACTACATTGAGGCGAGGCCGGTAGTGTTGAAGAAAATCGAAATTTGCAGTAGTGAAGTGCGCCAGCGGATGGCCCAAGTTGCGCACGGTGGAGACGGCTTTGAGGAACACCTCGGGCATGACCACGGCTGAGCCGATGTTGAGGTAAACGCCGCCTTCATTCATGTGGGATACAAGGGTGCAGAAGAGGCGGAAATCATGGTGGGTAGCCGCTCCAAGCGCTGCGGGATTTACAGCCGGATGCGTGTGCGGCGTATCGGTGCCGATGGCCACATGCACGGTGACGGGCACTGAGGCGCGCCCTGCTTGAGCAAGCAGGCTGTGGCGGGCGAAGGCAGCATTCTGAAGGCTCTTGCAATACGCTTCGCCCAAGCCCAGGCCTGGAAGAATGGCGCCGTTCATTTCGCGGCCCGTCTCTTCGGCGGAACCGAAGCGGCCATCGGGCAAAACGGCTTCCACATCTTCACTGGTGCTGCCGCAGAGCGCGATTTCGTAATCGTGGATGGCGGCGGAGCCATTCATGGAAAAGGAAGTAGCGAAGCCGCGCTGCATCAGATCGATCAGCACGGGCGCCAAGCCGCACTTGATAACGTGACCGCCCATGCCCCACAAAATGGGTTTGTTTTTCGCTTTCGCTTGCGCGATGGCATCCACCACGGCGCGGAAGGAGTTGGCGGCGAGCAGCGGCGGGAACAGGCTGGTAAGCTTCCGGCCCGGCTGCCAGGGCGAAGCAAAATCTGCAATCGCAACCTTACCCGGGCGGTCGTGAAGTGAGATGGTGCGCAGACCGGTCAGGTCCATGGGCGCGGGCTTGGTCATGCGGCGTTCAGCACCTTACGCAGCGCGTCGGCGGTGAAGCTCTTCTTCGATTTCACCACCTGCTCCGGAGTGCCGCTGACCACGATGCGCCCTCCACCCTCCCCACCATCGGGGCCCATATCGACGATCCAATCGGCGGACTTGATGACATCCAAGTTGTGCTCGATCACCACGATCGTGTTGCCCAGCGAGACCAGACTTTGCAGCACATCGAGCAGCTTGCGAACATCGTCGAAGTGCAGGCCCGTGGTGGGCTCGTCAAGCAGGTAAAAAGTCTTGCCGGTCTGGCGTTTGCTCAGCTCTTTCGCGAGCTTGATGCGCTGCGCTTCGCCGCCCGAAAGCGTGGTCGCCGATTGACCCAGGTGCACATAGCCCAAGCCCACATCGTTCAGCGTCTTGAGCTTCGGCGCAATGTGCGGCAGATTTTCCATCAGCGGGTAAGCTTCTTCGACAGTCATCTCCAGCAGGTCCGCAATCGACTTGCCGCGAAATTTCACCTGCAGCGTTTCCTGGTTATAGCGGCGTCCGCGGCACACATCGCAAGTGACGTAGACGTCGGGCAGGAAGTTCATTTCAATGCGTTTCAGCCCATCGCCCTGGCAGGCTTCACAGCGCCCACCTTTTACATTGAAGCTGAACCGGCCGGGCTTGTAGCCGCGTTCGCGCGATTCCGGCAGCAGCGCGAACAGGTCTCGAATGGGGGCAAAGAGGCCGGTGTACGTGGCGGGGTTCGAACGCGGCGTACGGCCAATGGCCGATTGATCGATACGCACGACTTTATCGATGTTTTCGATGCCGGTGAAGGTATCGTGAGCACCGGCATCTTCCTTCGAGCCATAAATCTCTTTCGAGAGCGAGCGGTACACAATGTCGTTGATCAGCGTCGATTTGCCGCTGCCGGAAACGCCGGTGATGACCGTGAGCACGCCCAATGGGAGTTCCAGCGTGACGTCTTTCAGGTTGTGTTCGCGCGCGCCGGTGACAACGATGCTCTTGCCATTACTCTTGCGGCGTTTCTTGGGGATGGCGATGGAGACGGTACCGGCGAGATATTGGCCGGTAAGAGAAGCAGGGTTGGCACGAATCTCGGCCGGAGTGCCGCAAGCGACCAGTTCCCCACCCAGGCGCCCGGCTCCGGGGCCGAGATCGATGACGTAATCGGCGCGTTCGATGGTGTCGGCATCGTGTTCCACCACCAGCACGGTGTTGCCCATGTCGCGCAAGTGGGCCAGTGTTTCCAGCAGCCGGTCATTGTCGCGCGGATGGAGCCCGATGGAAGGCTCATCGAGAACATAGAGGACGCCCCGCAGTTTGGAGCCGATCTGGGTAGCCAGACGAATGCGCTGGCTTTCGCCGCCCGAAAGGGTGGACGAGCCGCGCGCCAGGCTGAGGTAATGCAGACCCACGGCAAGCAGAAACTCCAGCCGCCGCTTGATCTCTTCCACCACGCGCCCGGCGATTTGCCCTTCGCGATCCGTAAGCGCCCAGGCACGCACGGTGAGCAGGGCGCGCGAGAGCGGCATATCCACCAACTCGGCGATGGTGAGCCCTTTCACGCGCACAGCCAAAGAGGACGGCTTCAGGCGGCGGCCCTCACAAGCGGCGCAGCGTGTTGGCGACATATACTCGGCAAGCCATTCGCGGTAATTATCGGTTGAGTTATCGAAGGCGCGCTGCAATTGTTTGCAGATAGCGGCCATGACGGGCGGCTGCACCTTCGCCGGAATTTTCTCCCACGGCGTCGAGAGTTTCCACTTCAAGGTGCGGGCCGATTCGGATAGCGCGAAGCTCATGTTCGCGGAACTCGCCCCCGGCCCCAAGCCGCCTTCCAGCAGCGGTTTGCCGGCATCCACAATCACTTTCCCAGGGTCAAACGCCCAGAGACTGCCCAGCCCCGCACAGGCGTCGCAAGCCCCGTAAGGGCTGTTGAAGGAAAACGAGCGCGGCTCCAGCTGCGGCACGCTGGTACCGCATTCCATGCAGGCCAGTTTGCGCGAGTAAAGCCGCTCATCGGCCCCCACCACAGCCACAATCACCAGCCCGTTTGCGAGTTGCGTAGCCGTTTCAATGGAAGCTTCCAGGCGCTTTTCAATACCCGGCTTCACCTGCAGGCGATCCACCACCACTTCGATGGAATGGTTCTTGCGGCGGTCCAGCGTAGGCTCTTCATCCAGTTGCCGGATCACGCCATCGATACGCGCCTTTTCGAACCCCTGCCGCACCAGCTTTTCCATTTCTTTTTTAAACTCGCCCTTGCGGCCTCTCACGATAGGCGCAAGGATCATGATCCGCGCCTTCTCGCCGCTTTCGCCCGATTCCAGACCGAGCACGTGTTGCAGGATCTGTTCGGTGGTCTGGCGCGAAATTTCGTTGCCGCAGGTGGGGCAGTGGGGAATGCCGACGGAAGAATAAAGCAGGCGCAGATAATCGTAAATTTCGGTAATGGTGCCAACCGTGGAGCGCGGGCTGCGGCCGGTGGTCTTCTGTTCAATCGAGATAGCGGGGCTCAGGCCATCGACGGAATCGACGTCAGGCCGCTCCATCTGGTCGAGAAACTGGCGTGCATATGTGGAGAGCGTCTCCACATAGCGGCGTTGCCCTTCGGCATAAATGGTGTCGAAAGCAAGCGAAGATTTGCCGCTTCCACTTAACCCCGTAATTACCGTGAAAGAATTCCTGGGAATTCGCACTGTAATGTTTTTGAGGTTGTGCTGCCGCGCGCCGTGGACGGAAATTTCTTTCAACATGCTGATTTGCGATAGGAAGTTAAAGACTACTTGTAACCATTGCGGGAAACCGATGTTGCGCGCCCGCCGGAATTTATGGGAGCGGGCGGTCTATGGAGTGCTTGTTAGATGCCGAACCTGTGACCGGCGCATCGGGCAGAAGCATTTATTTTACAACTACTTCAAGTGGACCACGCGCTGCCCCTGCTGCGGCGGCGCGGTGCTGGAAAAGAGGGTGAAGGCAGATAAGGTGGACCGGCTGTTATGGAATCCGTATCGCCTGGCGCAGCGGCTTTTAGGCGGTGGCTTGTTTCATTGCGAGTTGTGCAGAGTGCAGTTTTACGATTTGCGAGGAATGGGGTGTGAACGGCGTCATGTCCGTATAGCCAGTGTCGATCCTGAAACGTGAAGTTTAGCTCGGACTATAATAGTTATCGCGAGAGAATTTAGGAGCACTTTGCCAGAGCAGTTGGTCGATTATCTTCGAGCAAGGAAACAGCAGGCGGTTCATCAAGATCTTGACTGGGATGCTAAGAAGGAGCTATGGGTCCGCGCAGTTGAGAATCTCTATGGCAGTGTGGAAGAGATGCTCCGTGATCTTATTGACTCAAAAGATCTGACCGCCAGCAGATCGGAGACTGAAGTAACGGAAACTTTCGTTGGCACATACTCAATTCCAGTTCTCCAACTAACGATTGGAAATTTTCGACAAAGCTTCAGGTCGTGTGGATATTTTTGGTGAGCGGGATAGCGTTACACTCCTTTGGGATGTTCGTGACGGGACCGATGTATGGTCTGTACTTTTTCAGCGGGTTCCAAGTGTGCGAACCGCTCCATTTGGACCGAGTCTTTGCAAGTTCTTGAACAGATGTTGCACTCGTTTGATCCGACCGCTTGAGGCTTATGGCGATCCTGATATCAACCACGTGTGGAGGTGGTTTGAATATCAAAATGCTGAATCCCGTGAACGGCGCATGGGTTCGGATTTATGACAGACGCGGGATTTCGGCCTCCGCGCAGTTTATTGGCTTTACCCGTAGTTGAGCTTTTTCGAAAACCAACCGCAACTTGAACTCCTCACGATGTTCGAGATCCTTGAGGCCGTACGTTTTCTTATTGAAAAAGAAGGATCCACTGTCACGGGCGAAAAGATTCGCCTTGACGATCCATCCTTGCTGCCTTCAAAGAAGAGGGCGTGTCTGGGACTGCAATTGCTTCCTTCCGAGGCACACTGAAACTGCGGGACTGGCTTGCGCATGGAAAACACTGGAACCCACGGTTAGGCCGTCCGTACGCACCGGCTGACGTTTTTGATATTTCACGGGCCATGATCGAGTCCATTTCAACATTGTAGGTTTCCTGTCTGCCCATACGAGGCCTGACGCGCTTCGTACCCTTTCGGCGCGCGGAAACTCAACGACTGAGCCGTTGAACCCGCGTTCGGTGCCCTTCCCCCGCACCAGCAAATACGGCATGAATTGGCCCGTCCTGTGAGAATGCATCGCAAGTTTCGCCTCGCCAGAAACTGAAATCGCAATCGACGCATACTGGCCTCTTGCCAGCCCCACAGCAACCTCTAACGGCACTTCAAAAGTAACCCAGTCATCCTTGAGCGGGTGCGTCGCCACCGCAACTCCCGTACCCCAACGCGGCGCCGCGACCGACCCCTGCGTCCACGCCTCCTCCACGCCCGAAACCATCACCTGCTCCGGCACCGCCACTCCCTTCGGAACATGAAACGCCACCATCGCCTTCCGCACTGTCCATTTTTCAATGAGGGCCGTGCGAAAACGCAGCAGGACAGCATCGCCCGGCCCGGACGCCTCCAGCACCTCGGCTGTGCCGTTGAGCTTGCCGGCATGAATAGAAGCGTCGGCCGTGGTCTCCACCGTGGCGACCTGCGCGCCGCTCGGCAAGCTCTGCGCCCAAAGCGCCGGAACCGCCAGTAGCGCCAACCATCGCATGGCTTCATGATAGTGGTTGGTGACCGAGTGGCTGGTGCCCCCTACTGAAAGCGGCTCGCGCCTGGACACCGCTCTTGCGCGCCAGTTTCCAGAACATAGCCGCGCCCGGCTGCAGGAATGGATTCGGGCGGGCCGGGTGCTGGTGAACGGCGCCGCCGCCAAAGCATCCCACACCCTGCGCGGCGGTGAACACGTGCAAACCGAGCCCGCCGCCGCCACTCCACTCAAAGCCGAAGCGGAAAATATCGCGCTCGGCATCCTGCATGAAGACGAGGAGCTAGTCGCCATCGATAAGCGCGCGGGCATGGTGGTTCATGCCGGCGCGGGCATCCACTCCGGCACGCTCGTCAACGCTCTGCTGCACCATTTTTCGCGCCTCTCCCAAGTGGGCGGCGAACTGCGGCCCGGCATCGTGCATCGCCTGGACCGCTTCACCAGCGGCGTTTTGCTGGTGGCGAAAACCGACCGTGCCCATCGCGCTCTCGCCGAGCAGTTCGCCAGCCGCAAGGTGCGCAAACTTTACTTGGCGCTGGTGAACGGGCTGGTAGCCGCCGAATCGGGGCGCATTGAAAAGCCCATCTCGCGCGACCCCGTACGCCGCGAGCGCATGACCTCACGCCTGACCACGGGCCGCGCCGCCTGGAGCGAATATCGCATCCGCGAACGGCTTCCCGCGCAAACACTGCTCGACGTGCTGATCGGCACCGGCCGCACGCACCAAATCCGCGTGCACCTTGCAAGCATCGGTCACCCCGTCGTCGGTGACAAGCTCTACGGCGCGCCACCCTCAGACCTGGGCCGCTATTTTCTGCACGCGCACAGCATCCAATTCACGCACCCGGCCAGCGGCGAACCGCTTACGGTGACGTCCCCTTTAGCACCGGAACTAGAAGCCTGGCTTCAAAAATTACGCGGCTAGCGATATAATCGACGCTACCCCTTCTATGAGCTCTCTGTGGAGCATGCGTATGGGCCTGCTAGGAGCCGGCGCTCTGGCCGCCTGCCTGTGTGTTCGCGCGCTTGCCGCGCCTGACGCGCCCCCGCCCACCCCCAAACCTGTCTTCGAACAATACTGTTTTTCGTGCCACGGCGCGAAGCCCATGGGCGGCATCAGCCTCACCAAACTCACCGCGAACCCCGTCGGCGATAACTTCGCCGCATGGCAGAAAGTGGCCGCGGTGCTTGACCAGAATCGCATGCCGCCGAAGAGCCTGCCGCAGCCTTCCCTAGAGCAGCGCGGGCACGCCGCATCCTGGGTGAAGGCGGAACTGAGCAGCTTTGCGAACCGCAATGCAGGCGATCCCGGGCGCGTCACCGTGCGCCGCCTTACCGGTGGCGAGTACGCCTATTCCGTTCGCGATCTAACCGGCATCGATCTGGAACTGGGGCGCGATTTCGCGAACGATTCCGTCGGCGGAGAAGGCTTCATGAATTTCGGCGACGTGCAATTCATGCAGGACGCCAGCCTGGAACGCTATCTGGAATCGGCCAAGCTGATTGCGGATCATGCCGTCATCGGAGGGGGGCCCATCGAGTTCTACACGCACCCCGGCAAGACCGGCTTTGAGCTCTCCGCCATTTCCCGCATCAAAGATATCTACGCCGCTGCCGGCTTCCGCACCGTCTCCGGCGAAGGCGGCGATTCCTTCGGGCTCGACAAATATCGCAAAGGCTTTTTCACTGCCTGGGAGTTTGCGCATCGTGATGCGCTGGGCAAGCCGGATGCCACCATAACGGAACTGGCGGCGCGCGAAGGCGTCAGCCCCCGCTTCGCGGAACATCTCTATACGGTGGTCAACACGCCTGGTTTGAAGTACCCGGCCAGTGAAGTGGCAACGCGCTGGCGGAAGCTTCCGGCGAACCCGGCCGAGGCGCGCAAAGGCGCCGCCAATCTGGAACAGTTTGTCACGTCATGGCCGAGTTGGCTGTTCGCACGCGGCGATAAGGCAGTAGGCGGAGCGGGCGATGAGCGCCCCATGCTGTTCACGGATGCGGCGCTGAAGCCGGAGCGCACCCACAAGTTCACCTACATCATCCGGGGCCGCGGCGCGATGGGCAAGCCCCAGGATGCCGCCGAAAAAGATTCCATTGCGAAGGTGTTCTTAGTCGTCGATCCGGTGATGCCCAGCATGACCGAACCCGCCGTGGTGGTCTGGCGCAACCCTACCATCGCGGTGCGCCGAGGCCCGCCGCCCAGCGCCATTCCCGTTGGTGACGCTACCGCCACAGCGGACGCCAATGGCGGCGCACAAAAAGCCGCGCGGCAGTTCGGCGGGCCCAAGGTTCTGCTCAAAGATTACGTGACTCCAGACGTCGCCGCGAAGTTGAAGTTCGGCCAAGGCCCGGCAGATCTCGCCGTAGGGCCGAACGATTTCGTCACCGTAGGCTCAAGTTCCTTCGAAGTGGCGCTGCCCAAAGACGCACAGGCCATGGCTTTCCAGGTTGAGGCCGCGTTCGGCAATCAACAAGCCCAGGTCCTTCGCATAACTTTTTCTGACCGCGCCGATGGCCCGGTACGCGCCATCCCCGTGCATGCGCTGCTGGGCAACCCCGACAGTGACGCCGCCCGCGAATTGAAAGCCGGAGTGCTGCAACTGGTAGATCTGTTGCCGCCGAATTCGCATGGCGAACCGACGCCGGCCGATAAAGACCCTCCGCCCGCGCCGTTCGACGCAACCTTCAACTCACCCGAGCACGATGCCTTCGATAATCGCGTGAAGTATGAGCGTGACGATCGGTTCGTGGCGCAACACATGTTGGATTCCGCCACTCTCACGCGCCTGAACCGAGCTTGGGCGGATTTGCGCTCCTCCTTCGATTACTACGATTCCTACCTCAGTCTGCTGGCGGACCACTACCATCTGGAGCTTCCCACCCGGAAGATGGCGGACCTTACTGCCGCCCAGGTAGCAGCGCTTCCTGAAGAGCCCCGCAAATACATCGCGCCGTTGCGCTCAGAGTATCTGGAAACATTGGCCGCGGAAGCCGCTGCCCGGCCATCGCACGTGGAAAATTGTCTGGAGTTTGCCGGCCGCGCCTGGCGCAGACCGCTCACCGTTGCGGAGCAGGCCAGCCTCCGCGCATTTTACAAGCGCGCCCTGCTGGAAGAAAAAGATCACACCAAAGCCATCCGCGCACTGCTTGCCCGCATCCTGGTTTCTCCTGCGTTCCTCTATCGCGTGGAACTGGCGCACGATGCAACCGCGCCCAAGCCGCTCAACGGTTGGGAAGTGGCCAGCCGCTTGAGCTTCTTCCTCTGGTCCTCCCTGCCCGATGACGCGCTGCGCCATGCCGCCGAAGCAGGCGAACTCAATAGCGCGGATGGTGTGCGCGCACAGGTGAAGCGCATGCTCGCCGATGACAAGGCGCGCCGCATGTCAGCGGAGTTCTTTGGCCAGTGGCTGGGCTTCTATCGCTTCGATCAGTATAAAGGCGTCGAGACCAGCCGCTTCCCGGAATTCACCGATGAAGTGAAGGCCGGCATGTACGACGAAGCCCTCTCTTTCTGCGAGTACCTCATCCGCAAAGACCGGCCCGTGAGCGAACTGCTCTCCGCCGATTACACCTTCCTGAACAGGCCGCTTGCGAAATATTACGGCGTCGCGAAGAAGATAGAATCCGCCACCTCGGCGGAAAAAGTGGACGGCGCCAACAGCTTTGAGCGCGGCGGCGTGCTGCGTCTTGGCGCTGTGCTCACCGTCACCTCAGCGCCTCTTCGCACCAGCCCGGTCAAGCGCGGCGATTGGGTGTTGCGCCGCATTCTCGGCACGCCTACGCCTCCTCCCCCCGCCGACGCCGGCTCCATTCCTGCCGATGACAAGCTGTTCGGCGGCCTCTCGCTCCACGACAAATTAGAAGCGCACAAACGCAATGCAACCTGCGCCGGCTGCCACACGCGCATCGATCCGCTCGGCTTCCCGCTCGAGCATTACGATGCCACCGGCCGCTGGCGCGCGAACTATTCCGACGGCAAAGCGATCTACGATGCCGGCAAAACGTTCGACGAATATTCCATCGAAGGCGCGCCCGGTCTGCTGAAGTACCTAAAAATCAAAGACGAGCAGGTGCGCCGGACCATGGCCATCAAGATGATCGGCTACGCTTTGGGCCGCACCGTACTGCCGTCCGACATGCCGCTTGTCGACCGGATGGTTGCTCTTGGCGGCGAAGCACCCTTTTCAAAACTCATCGCCGAAGTGGCCACCAGCAAGCAATTTCTGAACCGCGCCGCGCGTGAGGTCCCGCCGGCGCAAGTAGCCAGAGCCAACACTCCCACAACAGGATCGAATCCATGAGCAATCGAAAGACGAACACCAACGCGGCATCGCGCCGCCACTTCTTGCGAGGTGCCGGCGTGGCTCTCGCGCTGCCCTGGCTGGAATCCATCCCGGCACTGGGCGCCACCACCAAAACCGCTGCGGCCACCCCACCCCTCCGCTTCGCCTGCATCTATTTCTCAAACGGCGTAGAGCCCAATTCATGGTCCGCCAAAGGCTCGGGCGCCGCGATGGAATTCGGCCGCGCCTCGCAAGCCCTGGCCCCCATTCGCGAAGATATCGTCTTCGTCAACGGCCTCTACAATCACCAGGCCTTCATCGCCACCAGCCCTCATTTGGGCAAGATGGCCAATATGCTTTCCGGCGCCACCGTCAGTATGGATACCAGCGACATTCGCGTGGGCACCACCATGGATCAACTGATGGCGCGCGAAATTGGCGGCCGCACCGCCATTCCCAGCATGGCGTTGGGCATTGAGCCGAATGAGCTGCGACTGGAAGATGGCCTCTCCATGATTTACGGCTCGTGCATCTCCTGGGCCACGCCCACCAAGCCTGCCACGAAAGAAATCTACCCCTCCCGCACTTTCGATCAGTTAGTCGGCGACGGCAAAGGCCGCCGCATGGATAAGAGCATTCTCGACGCGGTCCTTGAAGAAACACACGGCATCCAGCCCAAAATCAGCACGGGCGATCGCAAGAAGCTCGACGAATACCTCGAATCCGTTCGCGATATCGAAAAGCGCATCGAGCGCGCCTCGAAAGAAGAGCGCATCGAAGGCTGGCGGCCCACTCTGAAGCAGCCCAACATGCCGCGCCCGGCGAATGAGCTGCCACAGAACGTGCCCGATCACATGAAGCTGATGTTGGACCTGACCGTGCTCGCCTTTCAAATGGATAAAACGCGCATCGCCACGCTCATGCTCAATAACGATCTTTCGCAGATGAACTTCAAGTTCCTACAAGGCGTTCACGGCGCGCTCCATCTTGACCTCACCCACAACGGCCATGCTCCAGACCTTGAAGCCATGTATCTGAAGACCAATCAGTTTCACGTGGCCCAGTTCACTTACCTCGCCCAGCGCATGAAGGCCATCGACGAAGGCGGCTCATCCCTGCTCGACAACTCCCTGCTGATGCTGGCCTCGAACCTTTATAACGGTGATAAACACGGCGCCGATCAGATGCCCATCGTGCTTGCCGGCAAGGCTGGTGGTGCCATGCAGACGGGGCGGGTGCTTGACTATCGCGCCAAAGGGGACGAGAATCGCAGGGCTTGCAGCATGTACCTTTCTGTGATGGACCGTTTCGGCGTCAAGGTAGATCGCTTCGGCGATGCCGATAAGCCGCTGACCGGCTTCTGGCGCGACGAAGCATAACAGAAGCGCAACTTTGTAAGGGCGCTATTCAGCGGGCTTGCGCGGTCGGCGGCTTCGATCCCGGGCGGGCGAGCGCGTACATCTCCCATGCGATGGCCTTGTACAGGCCCCAGCGGTCGCCGCCGACGGTGTAGAGGTCGAAATGGGTTCGCCCTTCGACATAGCGGAAGCCGGTCCTGGCCCCCAGCGCCTTCATCGTCGCTTCCAGCAGATGCGCCGCACCGTCCAGATAGAAGGTATCGGCCGAGCCGACGGTCAGGTGGATCTTGCCGTCCAGATCGCGCCTGAGCTCTGGCCAGTGGCGGCGGAGGAGATCGGCCACGTCGTAGTGCTCCTTCCAATACGCGATCACGGCCGGGTCCACCGCGCCTGTCGTGCGGTCGAACATAGGAACCGGGAGCCCGCCGGCGCCGCGTGGGGAGAAGACCCACTCGAACGAGGCAAGCTGGCCGCCATACTCCCCGATCACCGCTTCCCGGCGCGTGAAGTCTTCGACGGCGACCAGCATTTCGCCCTTATCGCGCGCAAGAGGCCAGGGCGACCCGTCGGGCTTGCGATAGACGTTGGCATTGGGGGCGTAGAGGTTGATGCCCAGGAAGTCGTGGAAGTCGCTGGGGTCGGGCGAGGTGGGCCAAGCGCCGCCGAACAGTTTGGGATAGGTCACCTGCAGCCAAAGCGCCGCCCAGCCGCCGGAGGAGTGTCCGGTCAGCAGGCGGCACGAGGGCTTAGCGTCCATGCGGTATTGGCGTTCCAGGGCGGGGATCAGCTCGGCCGTCAGCGCCTGGCCCCACGGCCCGTTGTTGACGCTGTCGACGAACTCGCTTGTGCCCGTGGGGCTTGCTTGGTCCACCCCCACCCAAATCATCGGCGGCGCCTTGCCCGTCTTCATCTCATCCCATCGGGCGACGGCGAGGTCGTGGAGGGAGCGCAACGAGCCGCCGAAGCCCTGGGTGTAGTAAACCGCCGGATAGCGTCTTCCGGGATGGGCCGCATAGTCCGGCGGGGTCACCACCCAGCCGCGCAGGGCGACCGGCCGGCCCCAGAAGCGGCTGAGCGCCGGGCTGGCGGAATCGATCGGATGGATGTCGGCCTTGGCCGCCGCATAAACCTCTTTCAGCGCCTCCGGCACGTTGAACAGGGGCTGGAGGGGATCGTCTTCAGGGATAGCGGTTTCCAGCGTCAGCAGCGGAGCTGAGCCGCTGGGCAGGTCCATCTCCACCACTCCGCTCACCAGATCGCCAGGGCCGCGTCCCGCGTAGTTGTAGCTGTGGTCGCGATCAAGCACCGCCTGCATGGCGTAGCGGCCGGGCTTGAGCTTTGAGAAAGGTGTGGGGAAGGCCGTGACGTCCGCGTCGACTGTGACCGTGGCGCCGGGCTCAAGGTGCGCCACTTCCTGAGCGGCGATGGCGGTCGCGTGGGTATCGATCTGGTCCATGTCGACCGCCTCGACGGGCCTCTTGCCGGAGGGTCCGAGCGGCTTGGCGAAGACCAGCAGCCGGCCCGAGACCGGCGTCATCGGGGCTGGGCCCAAGCTCACATGAACCACCACCTGCGCGGTCAGGGCCGTCGTCGCGAACACGGTCGACGCGAATACGGTCGACGCGAGGGCCAGCAGGTTGTGCGCGCGCCTGGCGCCCGGCGCGCGCCCTATAAGTGAAACAGGAAACATCGGCAACTTAGGATAACTCGGTCCACGCCTGCCCACCGCGTTCCAGTCACGCATTCGCAAAATAAAACTGGGACATCTGTAACTCGCACGGTGTCAAGAGTTTAAGACTTCTCCCCGCATTTCCCAGCCGCGCGGGAACCCGGATCGCGCACTTACAGCGATGTACAACTCGGCTGTAAGTAATCGGAGTTCCCACTAACTTTATGAAATGGAAAGCATACCGGGCAGCCTTGCTGCTGGCAGCCGTGGCCCGTCTCTTCGCCGGCACGTCTCACATACACGATTCTCTCCCCGCGGCCAGCGATGGAACGCCTGCAACCGGGGCCGTTCTCATTTCCTGGCCGGCCTTCACCGGCACTGACGGCGCGGTCCAACGTGCCGGTCAGCGCGCCGTCGCTATTAATAGCGGCATCCTCGATGTCACGCTTCCGGCCAATCCTCCCGGCGTGAATTATGTCGCCACGTTCAATTTGTTCAACCAGAAAACCTTCACGCAATACTGGCACGTGCCGGATTCCACACCCGTCCTGGCGCTGGCCAGCGTGATTGTCACACGAGGCGCGCAAGCCGGCGGCCTCAACGGTTCCTATCGCGTGGACCCCACCACCATCAGCCCCCTCGGCGGCAACACCGGGCAGGTGCTCACGCTAAACTCTTTGCTGCAATGGACGCCGGCGAATCCACCGGTCAACTCCGGCCCTCCCGGACCGCGCGGACCCATCGGGCCACAAGGCGATCCAGGGCCCATCGGCCTTACCGGGCCGCAAGGCGATGTCGGCCCCCCAGGAGTGCCCGGTCAGCCCGGCCAACCCGGTGCCCCCGGCGCGCCAGGACCAGCGGGGCAGAATGGCCAGACAGGCCCCATAGGTCCAGCCGGCCCCAACAATAATCTGGCGGGCAAAGTGGTAGCGGCCACGCCTCCCACCGACGGCCAGGTGATGGTTTACAATCAGGCGCTCGATCAGTATCAGCCCGCCACTCTGGTGAGCGAGGAAACGCGCAAGCTGCAGGTGAAAGAACTGCAGCCCGTGAACGCCACCGATTTCAATCTGGCGCCCGGCGGCACCACACAACTCCTCAATCGTACCGGCTCCGGCAACGTCACCATGCTTCAGCTTGCCCTCATCGCCAATTCGGGTTCCGCGGTGGAACGCGCGGGCGCCACCATCGACGCCACCATCCAAATCTGCACCAATGGAGAAGCGGCCCCGTGCCAGCGCGCCGATCTCGGCACCTTCTTCCTGCTGCATGGCCAGCCGGCTCCGCCGTTTTCTCACTCCGACAACTTCACTATTACCGATTCCCTGCCCGGCCAGTTCGGAGCCTACCGGCGCATCATGATTCCGTACTCGAACGGCATCACCATCAGCATCGTCAATAAGAGCGCCATCGTCGGCGCGCAGGTTTATTCACAGGTATATTTTTATTCCGGCAATCCGGGCGTGAACGTCACTGGCACCCGCCGCAAAACATTCCACATGGCCACCATCCCCTTCACCGCCGTCAATCAGTTCGCTCCAATCGATCTGATCAACGTGGTGGGGCGCGGCCAGATTGAAGGCGTGCACTTGTTCGCCTACCAAGCCACCGGCGGACTTCCCACGTGGCTGGAAGGTGACGTCACCTGGACCGTGGACGGCGTCCAGATGGGCAATGCCGGAGGCACTGAAGACTTCTTCGGCGGCCAGTTTTATTGGGGTCAGTTGCAATTCGGCACCGATAGCTGGGGCGTCATGAAGAACGGGACGTTTGCCGGTTCGCTCTACGCGACGGGCATGTATCGCCTGTTCAACAAGGATCCGATGCTGTTCGATTCGGCTTACAAATTAACGTGGCACAACGGTCAGGTGAGCCAGGGCACGCCGCCCGGCACCACGCAAATTTCGTCCATCGTGTTTTACTACCTGGACCAGTAAGCGCATCGCTCCAGAATGAAGCCAGGTGCCAGTACGCGGCCTGGCTTCAATCGACAAACGAGACGAGCGATACAATCCCTATGTATGAAATTGCTGTACGCTCTTCTCCCCGCCCTGCTTCTTGCGCAGAAGCCCTCCCCCGCCCCCGACCCCGATCGCATCGTCCTCGACGTCACCCGCGTCAACATGCTCTTCACCGTCACCGATAAGAAGGGCCGCTTCATCACCGACCTCACCAAAGACGATTTCGCGCTCATCGAAGGCAAGAAGAATCAGAACATCAATCAGTTCACCGCCGAAAGCGATCTGCCCCTGCGCCTCGGCATTCTGGTCGATACCAGCAACAGCGTCCGCGACCGCTTCAAGTTTGAACAGCAGGCAGCCAGCGAGTTCATCAACGCCGTGGTGCGTCCCCGTCAGGACAAACTCATGATCGTCAGCTTCGATACCGCCGCTGAGCTGGTCTCCGATCTGAGTGACGATCCCGAACTGCTGGGCAAAGCCATTCGCGATCTGCGCCCCGGCGGCGGTACCGCGCTCTACGACGCCATCTTTTATGCCTGCCGCGATAAGCTAGCGCTCGATCAGCCGAAGGATAAGTTTCGCCGCGCCATCATCGTCTTGAGCGATGGCGACGATAACCAAAGCCGCGTCACCCGCGATCAGGCGCTCGAGATGGCGCAGAAAGCCGACGTGGTCGTCTACGCCATTTCCACCAACATCAGCCGCATTGAAAACGATGGCGACAAAGTGCTGCGTTACCTGGCTGCGGAAACCGGCGGCCAGGCTTTCTTCCCTTTCAAAGTGCAGGACCTCTCCCAATCGTTTGAAAACATCGCCAACGAACTGCGTCACCAATACAACATCTTTTACCGTCCGGAACCGCTCGTCACCGATGGCCTCTACCATCCCGTGACACTCAAAGTAAAAACGCGCAAAGACCTCGTCGTGCGCGCCCGCAAAGGCTATTACGCGCCACGCATGTAAGTTCAGACGATCAACATCGCATCGCCATAACTGAAGAATCGGTACTGCTCACGCACGGCATGGCGGTACGCATCCATCATCAGTTCCCTGCCCGCGAATGCGCATGCCAGCACTAAAAGGCTGGTGCGCGGCAGATGGAAATTCGTCAGCAAAGCCCCCACGCGCCGGAACTGTTCGGCTTTCCGGATAAACAGATCTGTTTCTCCGTTTAACCGCCCGGTCAGCGCCGCCGTCTCCACAGTCCGCACACTGGTCGTCCCTACGGCGACCACGCGCCGCGCCTCCTCAATCACCGCCCATTCCTCGGCTTCGATACTAAAGCGCTCGAAGTGCATCTTGTGCTGGTCCAGCGTTGCGCTGGAAATCGATTGAAACGTCCCCAACCCTACGTGCAGCGTCACCTGCGCTACCTGCGCGCCGCGCGCCCGCACTGCCTCCATCGTCTGTTCCGTAAAATGCAGCCCAGCCGTTGGCGCGGCAACCGACCCACGGTCCCGCCCGAACACCGTCTGGTAGCGCTCGCGGTCAGCCTCATTATCGGCGCGCCGAATATACGGCGGCAGAGGAATGTGCCCAATCTCCTCCAGCGTCTGATAAAGATCGGCGCTGCCACTGAAGCGAATCGTGCGCTCACCACGTTCCCCACGCGCCATCACCTCCGCCTCCAGCCCGCCATCGAAAAATATCCTGTCCCCCACCAGAGCCTTTCTGCCGGGCCTTACCAGCGCCGTCCACTCCGTTGCCTCCTGGTTTAAAGGGCTCAGCAGAAACACTTGAATGCGAGCGTCGCGCCCCTCGCGCTTGCCGAAAAGGCGCGAAGGAATCACGCGGCTATTGTTCAACACAACGCAATCGCCCGGCCCGGTAAACTGAGGAAACTCGCGAAACCAGCCGTCGGTCCAAGCACCGGCCGCGCGATCGATGATCAGCATTCGCGCGCCATCGCGCCGCTCCGGCGGCTCCTGCGCAATCAGGTGTTCGGGCAGTTCATAATCGAAACCGGCTAACTCGTCCACAAATTCACCTTGGCACAAGCCGTGCTGTTTCGCCGTGAGTGAAATTCTTTAAGCGCGATCGGGAGCGCATCGCAGCCACCGCACGGGAAACGTTCGGCTTCGAATCGTTGCGTCCAGGTCAACGCGAAGCCATCGATTCCGTACTGGCCGGCAACGATACGCTGGCCGTCTTCCCCACCGGCGCCGGCAAATCGGCCATCTATCAAATTCCCGCAGTTATGCTGGATGGTCCCACCGTCGTCATCTCTCCGCTCATCGCCCTCCAGAAAGATCAGGTCGATTCCTTGAAGCAGCATAAAGCCGGCGGAGCTGCCCTGGTCAATTCACAAACCCACGCCGTCGAAAGAATGGAAGCGTTCGAAGAACTGGAGTCCGGCGATCTGGAATTCATCTTCGTCACGCCCGAACAACTCGCCAAGCCCGATATCCTCGCGCGCATCCAGCAAGCCGCGCCCTCTCTCTTCGTTGTCGACGAAGCTCACTGCATCAGCGAATGGGGCCACGATTTTCGCCCCGATTATCTGAAGCTCGGCGCCGCCGTCGAAGCCCTGGGCCATCCCCGCATCCTGGCCTTGACCGCCACCGCCTCCGAACCGGTCCGCCTCGAAATTGCCGAACGCCTCGGCATGCACCAGGCCAACGTAATCGTGAAAGGCTTTGATCGCCCCAATATCCGGCTCAGCGTGGAAACGTTTCAGACCGCCGCCGAAAAGCGCGAAGGTCTGCTGCGGCGCATTGGCTGGGCGGAAGGTTCGGGCATCGTGTACGTATCCAGCCGCCGCAATGCGGAAGAGCTGGCAATCGCCATTAGCGAACGCGGCCTCGCTGCCATGCACTATCACGCGGGCCTGCCCGCCAGGGAGCGCCACTTCGTTCAAGACGAATTCATGGCTGGCCGCATCCCCGTCATGGTTGCCACGTCCGCGTTCGGCATGGGCATCGACAAGCCCGATATTCGCTTCGTTTTTCACTACGATATTCCCCATTCGCTCGATGCTTACTACCAGGAGATTGGCCGCGCCGGGCGCGATGGCGCACCGTCAGAAGCCATTCTCTTCTATCGCGCGGAAGATATGAACATCCACAAGTTTTTCGCAGGCGGCGGCAAGGTGGGCGAAGAGCAACTCGCGCGAATCGCCGCGGCGGTCCATGCGAAAGATGGCCCCGTCACCGCGAAAGAGCTAGCCGAAGAACTGAAGCTTTCCAAAACGAAAATCGCGAAAGCCATCCAGCGCTTGAAAGATGCGGGTGCGGTTACAGAAGATGCCGATTGCCGTATCTCCGCAGCCGAAAATGCGCCCGAAGTAGCCGAAGCCGCCCATACCGGCCAACAGGAAAACCAGCGCCGCCACGATGCCGAGCTCTATCGTATGGACCAAATGCGCGCGTACGCGGAGGCTCTCGAATGCCGCCGGGCCCACGTGCTCCGTTACTTCGGCGAAGAGACAACCGGTGACTGTGGCAATTGCGATTTCTGCCTGGGAAAATCAGCCGCCGCCGGCAGCAGGCGCGAAGTAACCGCCTAAGCTAAGCCTTAATTTCGTAGTGCGCCAGCACCTCTTTCCACAAACCCTTGGCTTGCAGAATCAGCTCCACCACTTCACGCACGGCGCCAAACCCGCCGGGTGCCTTGGTCACGTAATTCGCTTCCGCCTTCACCTCAGGCCGCGCATTGGCAGTCGCGAAACCGAAGCCCACGCGATGCATAATCACCACGTCGGTCAGGTCGTCCCCGATATAACCAACCTGCTCTTTCTTCAGCTTGCAATCGGCCAGAATTTCCTCCAAAATCGGAATCTTCTCCGTGTGGCCCTGATACACGTAAGCCATTTTCGATTGGCGCGCCCGCTCGGTCGTTGCCGGCGAAGTGCGTCCGCTAATCACGCCCGTTTGAATCCCATGGCGGTTCAGCCAGCTCAGATGCGATCCCATCCTGAGAATCGAAGCCCTTCGTCTCCACTAGCTTTCCATCGGCATCGGGAAAGTGAAAATAGCGGCCATCGGTCAATACTCCATCCACATCCATCAGCAGCAATTCAATCGGGGCAAGTTGGCTGTTCATCAAACGCTATCGTACAGTAAGGGTAAGGTGGCGGCGGGTTGGGGAGTTGCGGTTTCCGGCGGCGCGGATTCCATGGCGCTGCTGCACATGCTCCACGCAACGCGTCCCGATTTAACCGTGCTCCACGTGAATTACGGCCTGCGCGGCCCGGAATCCGAAGCCGATCGGGAGTTCGTTTCGCAAAAAGCGGCTGAGCTCGGCCTCCCCTGCCTCATCCACCGAGTCCACCTCCCTCCGGGAAACCTGGAACAGGAAGCCCGCCGCGCTCGCTACAACTGGTTCGCCTCCCTGGTAACTGACGGCACTGTCGAAAAAGTGGCCACCGGCCACACCAAAGACGATCAGGCCGAAACAGTGGTCTCTCGCTTTCTACGAGGCGCCGGAACCGCGGGCCTGGCAGCCATTCTTCCCGAAACTCGCGAAGGCATCGTCCGGCCGCTGCTCCTGTACACCAGAGCGGATCTCCGCAATTATCTTAACCAGCACAACCTCACCTGGCGAGAAGATTCCTCCAACAATTGGCTTCGTTTCGAAAGAAACCGTATTCGCCACACCCTGCTGCCGGAGCTGGAACGGAACTGGAACCCCAAGATCGCCACCGCGCTGACGCAAACGGCCGATTGGGCGCGTGCCGAGGAAGACTACTGGCAAGCCGAACTGCCCCGCCTGACCCAAAATTGGCTTCGTTTCGCAAAATCGCATGCGGCCTTCGATCTGAACGGCTTGAACGCAGCGCCCCTCGCCGTGGCCCGGCGCGCCGTCCGTTGGGCCGTGAAAACCGTATCGACCCACGCCCAAGGTCCCGATTTCGCCCACGTCGAGCGAGTCCTGGACTTGGCCCGCCGCCCCGGCAAATTGGCTTCGTTTCGCACAGCAGCCTGGCAGGCAACCCGCTCGCTAGACACGTTGCAAGTGTCTCAACCCGTACCGAAGCCGGCGGCGTACCGCGAAATACTTCAGGTTCCGGGCACCTGCGTGCTCCCAGATGGGTCGGCGGAATTGAGGCTGGATCTCAAACCCCTGCAGTCCGTATATAATAACGGTGAGCAATTGGTGGATTGGTCGCTGATTCGTGGTTCCTTAGAACTGCGCAATTGGCTTCCAGGAGACCGGTTCCAACAAGCGGGACGTTTCACCGCCAGTAAACTGAAGCATTACTTCCAGGAAGCCGGTATTCCTTCATGGGATCGATCGGGATGGCCGGTAATTACGTACGACAATTCGATTCTCTGGACTCGGGGACAAGGCGTGTGCGCGGCATACGTCCCGACGGCCGGCACCGCCACGGTGCTGCGAATCCTGGAAGTTCCTTGCGGCGTTTCGGGCGAATCGCCGAATCGGAAAGTGTTGCGGTAACGTCTATCTGGTATAGATGGTTTGTGAAGCGCCAACCCCGGCGCGGAGGCCTTAGTGAATTCTAATATAAAGACGATCATATTCTGGGCGGTTTTGATTTGCGTGGCCGTAGTGCTTTGGGCCGTTGTCCGCAACAATCACGGCAAGCCGGAAAAACAGATCGCGTTTACCGATTTTATTAAACAGGTAGACGAAAACAACGTTAAGAACATCAACATCACCGGTAATGAGGTGAAAGGGGATTTTCAGAACGAACAGGCTTCGTTCCGCACCCTGAAACCGCCGAATTACCCCGATTTCTACAAAATGCTGCTCGACAAGAAGATTCCGTTCGAGGAGAAAGATACCGGCGGCTTGAGCCTGGTTTCCATCCTGGTGAATGCTTCGCCGTTCATTCTGCTGCTGGGCTTCTGGATTTTCATGATGCGCCAGATGCAGAGCGGCGGCAACAAGGCCATGAGCTTCGGCAAGAGCCGGGCGCGCCTCCATTCCACCCAGCAGAAGAAAGTTACCTTCAAAGATGTGGCGGGCGTCGAAGAAGCCAAGGAAGAGCTGCAGGAAATTATCGAATTCCTGCGCGAGCCGCAGAAGTTTCAGAAACTCGGCGGCCGCATCCCCAAGGGCGTTCTGCTGATCGGTTCGCCTGGTACCGGCAAGACCCTGCTGGCTCGCGCCATTGCTGGTGAAGCCAGCGTGCCGTTCTTCTCCATCTCCGGTTCCGATTTCGTCGAAATGTTCGTCGGCGTGGGCGCCAGCCGCGTTCGCGATTTGTTCGAACAGGGCAAAAAGAACGCGCCGTGCATCGTGTTTATCGATGAGATCGACGCTGTCGGCCGTCACCGTGGCGCCGGTCTGGGCGGCGGTCACGATGAACGCGAACAGACCCTCAACCAGCTGCTCGTCGAAATGGACGGCTTCGAGTGCAATGAAGGTGTGATTCTGGTTGCAGCCACGAATCGCCCCGACGTGCTCGATCCCGCGCTGCTCCGCCCTGGCCGTTTTGATCGCCGCGTGGTTGTCGGACGCCCCGATATGCCGGGCCGTGAAGCCATCCTGAAGGTTCACACCAAGAAGATCCCACTCGGCGACGATGTCGATCTCGGTGTGCTCGCCCGCGGTTGCCCCGGTCTTGCCGGTGCCGATCTCGCCAATTTAGTAAACGAAGCCGCGCTCAACGCCGCGCGTCAGAATCGCAAAGTCGTCATGATGATCGATTTCGAAATGGCCAAGGACAAAGTCCTGATGGGCGCCGAACGTAAATCGATGATCCTCAGCGATGCCGAAAAGCGCAACACTGCGTATCACGAAGCAGGCCACGCGCTCGTCGCCGTCATGCTGCCCCACGCCGACCCGCTCCACAAGGTCTCCATCATCCCGCGCGGCATGGCCCTCGGCGTCACCATGCAGTTGCCCATCGACGATAAACACTCTTACAGCAAGGATTATCTGGAAGACCAACTGGCCATCCTCATGTCCGGCCGCATCGCTGAAGAGATGTTTATGAAGCACATCACAACCGGCGCTGGCAACGATATCGAACGCGCCACCGATATGTCCCGCAAGATGGTTTGCGAATGGGGCATGAGCGAGCTCGGTCCGCTGAGTTTCGGCAAGAAGGAAGAGCAGATTTTCCTGGGCCGCGAACTTTCGCAACACCGCGATTACAGCGAAGAGACTGCCATCCGCATCGATGAGCAGGTCAAGAAGCTGGTGCAGCGCGGTTACGATCGGGCCTATGCCGTTCTCACGGAACATTCAAGCGCCATGGTCCTGATCGCGGAAGCCTTGCTGGAACGCGAGGTCCTGGATGGTGCCGAAGTTCGGTCGCTGATCGAAGGACGGCAGTTGCCGCCCATGCCCACTCAGAAGCCGAAAGATAAGGACCCGGACACGCAGCAGGTAATTCGTCCCGAAGGTGGCCGCCGCTTGCCAAATCTGGCGGAAGGCGAACGTCCTCAAACCGCATAGACTCAACCAGGCAGTAGCAAAGGGCGGGACCGGCAACGGTTCCGCCCTTTCTGTTTTCAGCGCTAAACTTAGTCCCATGCGCCTTTCAATTCCGGTTTTGACGCTGCTCTCCTTTGCGAACTTAGCCGATGCCCGCATGCCGAAACAATATTCGATCGAACAGTTCCTCACCACGGTCAGCGTCCGCGGCGCCAGCTTCTCTCCGGATGAGAAGTCTGTCTTGCTGACCAGTAACCAGACCGGCGTCTACAATGCCTACACCGTATCCACGGCGGGTGGCGAACTGAAGCCGCTTACCAATTCGAAGGAATCGTCTTACGCCGTCAGTTACTTTCCGAAGGACAATCGCATTCTGTTCAGCCGAGACGCCGGCGGGGATGAGAACTCCCACATATTCCTTCGTGACCTGGACGGCGCCGAACGCGATCTCACCCCTGGCGCCAAAGTAAAAGCGCAGTTTGTCGGTTGGACCAAAGATAAGTCCGCATTTCGCTACCTCAGCAATGCGCGCGACCCTAAGCATTTCGATCTGTACCGCATGGATATAGTGGATTTCAAATCCACTAAGACTTACGAAGACAAGGCCGGCTACGCCTTCAACGGCGTCTCCGAAGATGGTAACTACCTGGCCTTCGTCAAGTCGAAAACCACTTCGGACTCCGACATTTATATCTACGATTCGAAGTCGAAAGCCATGAAGCTGATCACCGCTCATCAGGGCCAGGCCGCGAATAGTCCGGAAAGCTTCGATCCCCAATCGCGCTACCTGTATTACACTTCGAACGAGTCCGGCGAATTCACCTCGCTCGAGCGTTACGAGCTAGCCACTGGCCGTAAAGAGCATGTCGAGAAAAGTAACTGGGACGTAAGCTTCTGTTACTTCTCCGAAAACGGTAAGTACCGCGTTGTGGGCACAAATGAAGATGCCCGCACACGGGTCAAGATCTATGTCGAAGCAACGGGCCAGCAAATAACGCTTCCCTCCCTCGGCGAAGGTGACCTCAACGGCATCCAGATCTCGCCCAGCGAAAACAAAATGGCGTTCTACTTCGCCGGCGCACGCTCCCCCGCCAATCTCTATGTGTATGACTTCGGAAGTAAGCAGGCCAAACGCCTCACCGACACACTCAACCCGGCCATCGATCCAGCTGAGTTGGTGGAATCGCAAGTCATCCGCTACCAATCGTTCGACAATCTCTCCATCCCCGGCATTCTTTACAAACCACACCAGGCAGCTCCAGAATCGCAGGTCCCCGCCATCGTGCTGGTACATGGCGGCCCCGGCGGACAAGCGCGCGTAGGTTATTCCAGCATGATCCAGTATCTGGTGAACCACGGGTATACCGTGCTCGATGTAAACAACCGTGGCAGCTCCGGCTACGGGAAAACGTTCTTCATGGCGGACGACCAAAAGCACGGCCGCGAACCGCTATGGGATTGCATTGAAGCCAAGAAGTACCTGAGCGGCCTGGGCTATGTCGACCCCGACAAGATCGGCATCATGGGTGGCAGCTACGGCGGTTACATGACTCTCGCCGCACTTACTTTAAAGCCCAAAGAATTCAAGGTAGGCGTCGATCTCTTCGGCGTCGCCAACTGGATCCGCACCTTGGAATCGATCCCGCCGTATTGGGAAAGCGAACGCGAAGCCCTCTACAAAGAAATCGGCGACCCAAAGAAAGACCGCGACATGCTGATGACCATCTCCCCGCTATTCAACGCCGACAAGATCGAGCGGCCCCTGATGGTGCTGCAAGGCGCCAACGATCCCCGCGTGCTGAAGGTAGAGTCCGACGAGATGGTAGCAGCAGTGAAGAAGAAAGGCGGCACGGTCGAGTACATCGTCTTCCCCGACGAAGGCCACGGCTTTTCAAAAAAGAAAAACCAGATAGAGGGCTACGGCGCGGTGCTCGCGTTTCTCGATAAGTATCTGAAGGGCGCTTCATAGCCCATTTGCTTTCATTCCAGCCCACCGCATAGAATTGCGGTCATGCAAGAGGTAGGGCGAAGAGACTTTCTGAAAACTACGGCGGCTGTCGCCACCACCGCCGCGGCCATGACACGCATTGCCGAAGGCGCGTCCGATAAAGTCAATCTCGGCTGGATCGGCACCGGCAGCCGCGGCATGTACGTCATGGAGCACGGCTACCAATCGAAGGAACTGTTCGATGTAGTCGCCGTCTGCGATACCTACGCCGGTAATCTCGCCAAGGCCAAAGATCAGGTCCAGACCATCGGCAAGAACACCCCCAAAACCTACGTCGATTATCGCGAGCTTCTGGCCGACCCCAACGTAGACGCCGTTGCCATCTCCACACCCGAACACCTGCACTTTTCCATGGCCATGGCCGCGCTCAAGGCCGGCAAAAATATCTACCTCGAAAAACCCATCGCGCACACCATTGAAGAGGGCGCGCAGATTGTCGCGCTGGCCGAAAAGACCGGCAAAGTGGTTCAGGTGGGCACGCAGAACCGCAGCAACAAACTTTACAAGCGCGCGAAAGAAATGTACGAGCAGGGCATGGCCGGCGAATGCCACTTCACCCGCGCGTTCTGGTATCGCAACTTCGACCCCGCCGCCGCCGTGCCCGCCGCCTGGCGCTATGTCATCCCCGCCGACGCATCGCCTGAAAATACAGATTGGAAGCGCTTCCTCGAAGGCGCGAAAGACCAGCGCGTCCCCTTCGACAAGCACCGCTATTTTCAATGGCGCAACTATTGGGATTACTCAAGCGGCATCGCCACCGATCTGCTGGTCCACCAGACCGACATCAGTAACTTCGTTCTCAACAAGACCGTACCCAGTTCCTGTTCAGCTTCGGGCGGCGTCTATATGTGGACGCGGGCCAAGGGTGACGACCGCGAAGTGCCCGACACCTTCAGCGCCATCTACGAATACCCCGATCAGTTCGAGCTGAATTACTCCAGTTACTTCGGCAACGATCAGTATGGTTACGGCGAACAGTTCATGGGCTCTGAAGGCACCATTGAAGTCATCAGCCGCCAGTACATGAATTTCTTCCCGCAGAAGTTCAGAGGGAAATCCGGCGCCATGGTCGCAGTGAAAGACCGCACTGAATTGCATCTGGACCGCGTGAAAGATCTGGGCCAGACCGATGACGGCACCGGTGACCATGTCCGCAATTTCCTACAGGCCTGCCTTGGCAAAGAGAAGGCCATCGCGCCAGCGAAAGCCGGCCAGATCGCGGCCATCCCCGGGCACCTTGCCACGCTTTCCTACAAGAACAACAAGAAGGTTTTCTGGGACGATAAGACTCAGAAGTATCACTTCTCCTAAATGTCGAAACGATTGATTCCCGCGGCCATCCTAGCCATTCTGGTTTACGGCATGATCGCAGCGGTGCTGGGAACGCTGCTGCCCGATCTTTCACGCCGCTTCTCGTTCACCGGCGAACAGAACGGCACCATCGCTTTCATCCAATCCCTGGGTCTGATCATCGCGTCCGTCTCCATCGGTCCGCTGATCGATCGCAAGGGCAAGAAGTTCGGCCTGGTGCTCGGCTTAGGCGTCATCACGCTGGCTTTGTTCGCGCTCGCGAACGCCCAAAGTTTCGCGATTGTCTCCGCATCCATGCTGCTGCTGGGCCTGGGTGGAGGCATGGTGGTGACAGGCGCCAACGCGCTGGTCAGCGATATCTCGCCCGACCGCCGCTCTTCTACACTCAACCTGCTGAATCTGTTCTTCGGCCTCGGTGGCCTGCTCACTCCGCTCATCGGCGCCTACATTTTCGCGGGCAACACGCTTGGGCTTTGCTACCTGATCGCCGCGCTCACCGCCGGCACCTTTTTCCTGCACTTGGTAACGCCCATGCCGCCGCCCACAGGCGAACGCGGTTTCAAAGTTTCGGAAGCGGGTAAGCTGGCGGGCAACCCGGCCCTTATTCTGATGTCGCTGTTCCTCTTCTTATACGTCGCCTGCGAAGTCGGTGTCTGGAACTGGTTAGCCAAGCACTTAGTGGCCCAAGGGCATTCCGGAAGCCACCGCCTACGCACTCTCTCGCTCGGCTTTGCGCTGGGCATCCTGGTAGGCCGCGTCGTGGTCTCGCGCATACTGATCCGTATTTCCGCCATCAACGTAACACTGGCATCGTCCGTCCTCATGGCGATCACCACCTGGGGCATGCTGCAGACCAACGACCCCGTTCTCGCCGGCATCCTGGTCTTCTGCGCGGGTCTGGCAATGGCCCCCGTCTTCCCCACAACGCTCGGAATGGTGGGCGACCGCTTCCCTGTCATGACCGCCACCGCCATGGGCATCGCCATCACATGCGGCTGGATCGGTCTGGCCATCAGCTCGAAAATTATCGGCGCAATCGCCGGTGCGGATTCCGCCAATTTGAAAACGGCGCTGCTGGTTCTACCCGCGTTTTCCGTGCTGATGATCTTAGTAAATCTTGCCTTGCGGGCCAGCCTGCGCAAACCCGCGACAGTAGTCTAACTGGCTCGCGCGCGCCGCTCCGCCGAAGCGCCTTCCGGCTTCACCGGCTTCTTCACGCCCATGTCGAACTTGCGCAACTGGTCCGTCACGCACACCAGAAACATCGGCTGCCGGGCATTCTTCAGCAGATCCACCACGCGGTCGGGGCTCTCTTCCAGGTAGATATTTTTCCCATCGGTCAGCAGGTGAATCTCAGCCTCGCTGGCCACCGCATCCGCCAGGCGCTTGCCCATTTCCTTCTGCAGATATCGCAGCACGCGCCGGATTTTCTGAAGCGAAAAACCCTTACGGCGCAACGCCGCAATCACTGAAACTTCCACCACTTCGGTCTGCAGATAGATACGCCGATGGCCATCCTGGCGCGGCGAAACCACGTTCCGCTCGTCCCACCATTGCAGCTGCCGCAGACTTACGCCAGATATTCGCGCCACGTCACTCGAGGTATAAGACTGTTGCGCCGCGGGCTCTAAAGCGCGCGCTCGTTTCGCTTTTACCATGCGTAAACCTTCCCCGGCCAAAACTGTGGCACCTCAAAGTGTACTAAAAATTAGCCAAAACGGGGGCGCGGCGTCAAAAATCCTTCGCATGATAAACTGGGAGGTTACTTTGCCCAAGAAGGATTTTTGTGTCCGATCGAATTGACCGTAAGGGACTGCGCACCGATGGGTTCGCCGTTGCAGTAGAACATAACGTAGAGTACGTGGGCAGCCATCGCGCGCAGTTCGTCCGCTATGGTGCTATCGCTTTGGTGGTGCTGGCGCTAGGCGGAGCCTATGCCTGGTACCGCGGCTACTCGCACGATGTGCGGCAGGAAAAGCTCGGCGACGCCATGCAGATTCAGGAAAGCACCGTCACCCCGGGGGCGCTTCCAGGGCCGCTCAGTTTTTCGACCGACCAAGCCAAGCGCGATGCCGCCAGCAAGGCTTTCACCGATGTCGCGTCTCAATATTCAGGCACGCGCGAAGGCTGGGTAGCCGAATATTATCTGGCCTGCATCGCCGCCGACGCGGGCAAACTGGACGACGCACGAAAGCGGTTTCAGCAGGTGGCCGATAACGGCAACAAGGATTACGCATCCCTCGCCAAGCTCTCCCTTGCCGATATGGCCTTTGTTGAAGGCCGGGGCGCCGATGGGGAAAAGCTCTTGAAAGGCTTGATCGATAACCCTACCGTATTCGTTTCGAAAGAGCAGGCCTCCATCTCCCTGGCGCATCATTATGTAGCAGTGAACAATGCTGCCGAAGCGCGCAAACTGCTGCAGCCGTTGACCACCTCGCCCAGCGGAGCCAGCCAGGCCGCCGTTCAACTGTTGGGCGATTTACAGAGCCAGTAATCCCTTGCTGGCCGCCCTCCGGTTTCCTGTGTCCGGCAGCCGGGGCCGCCGCTACCCCGAACCGGAACATCCCTATCGCAACGTCTTCCAGCGCGACCGGCAGCGTGTGGTGCATGCCCGCGCCTTCCGCCGCCTGGAAGCGAAGACGCAGGTGTTCGCGCCGGGCATGTCAGATCATTTCCGCAATCGCCTCACCCACACCATTGAGGTCGCGCAGATTGCCCGCACCGTCGCCCATGTGCTGGCGCTCGATGAAGACCTGACCGAAGCTCTCGCGCTGGTGCACGATATCGGTCATCCACCGTTCGCTCACGCCGGGGAAGCCGCGCTCGATCTTGAAATGCAGAAGTTCGGCGAACGCTTCGATCACAACATTCAAGCTCTGCGTCTGGTGGAAGTCTTCGAACACCGCTATGCGCGCTTCCCCGGCCTGAACCTGACGTTCGAAGTGCGCGAAGGCATCGTGAAACACTCGCGCGATTTTGAAAAGGGCGAGTATCCCGAACTCGACGAATACCTGCCCGGCGTACGGCCGCCCCTCGAAGCGCAACTCATCGATCTGGCCGACGAAATTGCCTACGATTCGGCCGACCTGGACGATGGGTATGCAGCCCACCTGTTCACGGCGCGCGATGTGGCAGACCATGTCCCGGCGTACGCCGACCTGCTGGAGACAATTGAAACCCAGTACCCCGGTGCGTCGGACCCAGACCAGTTCCAGGAAATTCTGCGGCTCCTTACCGATTGGCTGGTAGGAAGCTTGATTGTGGGCACGGTCGCTGCGGCACGCGTCGCGGGAGTGGAAGATCCAGAGCAGGTCAGGCATTTCCCAACGCGCCTGGCCAGCTTCACCGCACCGGCTGCGGAAGCTTCAAAACAGCTTAAAGATTTCATGCATAAGTACGTGTTCTCTTCCGCCATCCTGCAGAACGATCGTCAGCAATCGCGCGCGAAGATGGCCGAACTGTTCCAGTGGTTTCTCCAGCATCCGGAGACACTCCCCGAGCCTTACGCCAAACGCGCAACAGGCCCGAAAGGCCCGCGTGTAATTTGCGATTACATCGCGGGCATGACGGACCTGTTCTTCCACCGCACTTACAGCCAGATGTTGGGCGACCGGTAAGCGGCTACTTGAAGGTGACCGTTTGGATAATGGAACTGCTGGCGGAAACAATCCCCTGATCCAGTCCCTTTGCCGTGAAGGGCGCCGTGGTGACGCTTTCGAGGATCATTCCCCCGCCTCCGGTCACAAGCGAAGCACTGGTGGCCGGCAGCGAAAGCAGCACGGCGGCGGGAACCGTAAATTGCCCCGCGCTGGTTTTTTCCACGCAGACGAATTCCGCTCCCACGCTGTTCGAATCCGTGGTTCCCGTGATGGAAAACCCGATGATGTAGACGTTGCCGCCAGGGTCGCCACCGGTCCAGGTAACCTGTTGGCCGTTCGCGCGCGTTACCGTCGTCACACTGGCCGCGTTGGTCCAATTCAAAGGGTCGAAGATGTTCAGAGTGGTGGAGAAGGCGCCCACGTCCGCGCCGCCTGCTCCGTTGTTGACGGTGTAAGCGCCCTTTGAAAGATATAACGGCGTGGCGCTCGAAGGCACCCCGGGAACGGTGATGCCACCGCCCAGCGTGCCTGAATAGTAGCCCTTCTGGCCGGGGTCTTTGGTAAGCGTCTTTGCGCCATTCGGTCCACTCACGGAAATGGCCGTTCCCGCGTCGAGGCCAACCGGACTCGCGACGGTGGGCGCCACGGCTGAGCTGCCCGCGAAGTTGAATACGGTGCAGGAACCAAAAGTCGAGATCTGCAAGGGGCTCTGCGACGATGCATATTGCGCGTAGTTATAGCGGAAGAAGGAAGCGCCGCCTGTATCGTTCGTGGAGGTAACATTCCCGATAGGTGGAGCGTTGATCGTGATATTCGTGCGTGACAGATCTACCTCGCCGACCGAAACAGTTCCGCCGGTTGTCACCGTCACCGGCGTGATGCCCGATGGATCGGCGCAGGTGCGGCCGCTAGCCGCGATGGAGAGCGAAACGTAATTGCTCACCACATTCCCGGTCTTGACGGCCACGGGCACGGAACAGCCTGTGACTCCCGAAGGCACCGTGAAAGCAATCTGGTCGAGCCCGGCGCAACAGCCCGCTCGCGCATAACCGATGACGCTGGCCGATTTGCCGCCCACCAGCACTTCAACCGGAATGGTGCCGATCTTCACGGCTGCCCCGCCCGCGGCTTCATCGCCCGTGACGGGACCGAGGCCCGTACCCCAAATGATGTAAGCCTCACCCGGGTTCGCGGCCGTGGTAAAACCCGCCACCTGGAAGTTAGTATTCGTGATGATTCCGGCGCCGGTGCCGCCCTGGTTGACCGAATAGATGCCTACGCTACTGGGAACCACGGCGATCGCTTGCGTGGCGCTGGTCGTCCCGTTGTAGCTTACTGCCAGAGTGCCGCTGCCAACCGGCGTGTTCGAAGGCATAATGGCCGCCACCTGCCCCGCGGACGTATAGACAAGCAACGGCCTGGTGGTTGTGCCGTTCACGGTGGCCGTTAGAGACGTGCCGCTGAGCGTTGTGGTGAGTGGATATGCCGTAATTTGTTGCAGCGCCGCGGGACCTAATCCGCTCCCGAATACCACGAACAGCGAACCTTGCGCAATGGCGCCGTTCGGCAGCGCGGCGGCCGCATAGCTGGCGGAGTTCACAACTCCCCCCGACGTGATTTTCGGCTGCGCTTGAACCATGGCGGCCGCGCTCAACAAAGATACCGTTAGAATACTGAGTCTCATACTTCCTCCGAAAACGGGCGTGCCTGAAGTGTAGTGTGATGTCAGGCTTCAGCCCGTTACATCTTATTACGCGTCACTCATGGTCGGAGAGGCTCATGACTTCCGCTTGCCGCACGTTATAGTTCTTCCTGATCTGCCGGACGATCTCTTCGGCGATCCTCTTTAGGTCGTCTTCTTTCTCGTGATCCAGTTCCACTTTGATGTACAGATTGGTTCGCACTCCTCGAAGTACACTAGAAGCGAATGGTTCAGGTCAAGCAGATGGTGGACCGCGTCCTCTATTTCGCTGGTCCGTCGCAGACGGTTGCCGAAGTGGCGCGTCAGATGGCGACCAAGCACATCGGGGCTATCGTAGTCCTCAATGAAGGGCGCTTGTGCGGCGTTTTCAGCGAGCGCGATTTGATGATGCGCGTCGTCATCGCGGGCCTGGACGCGGAAAGTACGGCGGTGGAACGTGTGATGACCACAGCAGTCGCTACCGTGGATGAGGAAGACGGGCTGGAGCAGGCCATGGAGACCATGAAGTCGCGCCAATGCCGGCATCTTCCGGTGCTGCGCGGTGAAGAGGTGGTGGGGTTCCTTTCCATGCGCGACCTGATGCATTTTGAGCTGACGCGCAAGACGGAAGAGCTGGTGAGGATGCGCGCGTACATCCACGGGGTCGCTTGAGGCGTGCCGACGGGCATCGTCATATTCGGGCACGGTTCCAGCGTGGCTTCGGCGAATGAAGCGGTAGTGCGCGTGGCGGCGGAAGCTGCCCTGGCCGGCGGCTTTGCGCTTTATGAAACGGCGTTTTTAGAAGTGTCGCCCACTCTGCCGGAAGCCACCGCGAAGCTGGTGGGCCGCGGCGCTCGCGAAATCTTGGTGATCCCTTATTTCCTGACGCTCGGCATTCATTTGCAACGCGATTTGCCGCGCATCATCGAAGAACTATGCATGAAATTCGAAGGATTGCGGATGCGCGTTACCCCACCGCTTGACGGCCACCCCGCGCTGAGCGGAATTGTGGTGGATCGCGCCAGGGACGCGATGGCCGCCGTCGTATGATCGCGCGACTTTTAGAACACCATGAGATTTCCCCCGAAACGCGGCATTTTTCTTTCGAAGTGCCCGGCGACGCGGGCATGGATTTCATCCCGGGCCAGTTCGTTTCGTTCACGGAGCACCTGAACGGGAAAGAGGTGACGCGGGCGTACTCCATCTCCTCACCGCCTTCGGGAAATCGCTTCGATCTGGTGTTGAACCGTGTTCCGGACGGCCGCTTTTCACCCCATCTGTTCACGCTCGATCCCGGCGCGGAGCTGGATTTCAAAGGGCCCTACGGCAATTTCATCTTTCGCGATCCCATCGCCGACAGCATCCTGGTCGCGACCGGTACCGGCGTCGGGCCGTTTCGGTCGATGTTGATGTCGCAACTGCCGCACAATTCGCAATCGCAATTCACCTTAGTGTTCGGGGTACGCCATGAAGATGGCATCCTGTATCGCGAACAGTTCGAAGAGGCCGCGCGGCAGCATCCGAATTTTTTGTTTCTCCCCACGTTGACGCAACCCGGCCCGGAATGGCGGGGGCGAACGGGTCGCGTGCAGCCTCATGTGATGGAAATTCTAGGGGAAAGACGGGATATGGACATCTACATTTGCGGCATGAAAGAGATGGTGGATTCCCTTCGTGCGCAGTTGAAAGAGGCGGGAATGGACCGGCGGCACGTAATCTTTGAGAAGTACGATTAGGTACTTGACAATACCGCACTCACATTACATAATGAACTTGTACTAACGATCCAATCGTTACGAGGAGTTCCAACGTGGGCAAAATTATCGGTATCGACCTCGGTACCACCAATTCGGTTGTAGCAGTCATGGAAGGCGGTCAGGCCACCGTCATCGCCAATCAGGAAGGGGCGCGCACCACGCCGTCCGTTGTGGCATTTACGAAATCCGGAGAGCGGCTGGTAGGGCAGGTTGCCAAGCGGCAGGCCATCACCAATCCCGAAAACACCATCTTTTCCATCAAGCGCTTCATGGGCCGCCGGTCCGACGAAGTGAACGAAGAGATGAAGATGGTTCCTTATAAGGTGGTCAAGAGCGATAGCGGCGATGCGCGCGTCAGCATTAGCGGCGGAACCCAATCGCCCCCCGAAATTTCGGCGATGATCCTGACCAAGCTCAAGGAAGCCGCGGAAAGTTATCTGGGCGAAAAGGTGACGCAAGCGGTGATTACGGTTCCCGCTTACTTCAACGATACGCAGCGTCAGGCCACCAAGGATGCAGGCAAGATTGCCGGTCTGGAAGTGATGCGCATCATCAATGAACCCACCGCGGCCGCGCTGGCCTACGGCATGGATAAGAAGAACAACGAAACCATCGCCGTGTACGATTTCGGCGGCGGTACGTTCGATGTTTCCATCCTCGAAGTAGGCGATGGCGTGGTGGAGGTGAAATCCACCAATGGCGACACACACTTGGGCGGCGACAATATCGATCAGCGCGTGATCGATTGGGTGATTGCGGAGTTCAAGAAAGAACAGGGCATCGATATTTCGAAGGACCATATGGCTCTGCAGCGCCTGAAAGAGGCGGCGGAAAAAGCCAAGATGGAACTCTCCACTCTGATGGAGACCGAGATCAACCTGCCGTTCATCACGGCGGATGCGACCGGCCCGAAGCACCTGGCGCTGAAGCTGACGCGCATGCGTTTCGAGCAGATGGTGGACGATATTCTGCAGCGCACCATGGAGCCTTGCAAGAAGGCCATGGCAGATGCCGGCGTCACGCCGCAAAACATCGATGAAGTGGTGATGGTGGGTGGTTCGACGCGCATCCCCAAGGTTCAGCAGATGGTGAAGAACCTGTTCGGCAAAGATCCGAACCGTACGGTGAATCCGGACGAAGTGGTTGCGGTGGGCGCGGCGATTCAGGGCGGCGTGTTGGGCGGCGATGTGAAAGACGTGCTGCTGCTGGACGTGACTCCGCTGTCGCTGGGCATCGAGACGCAGGGCGGCGTGATGACTCGCCTGATCGAGCGCAACACCACCATCCCCACGCGCAAGAGCCAGACCTTTTCGACAGCCGCCGATAGCCAGACCACGGTAGAAATCAAAGTGTGCCAGGGCGAGCGCGCCATGGCTGGCGACAACAAAGTGCTGGGCATCTTCCAGCTTGTCGGGATTCCGATGGCCCCGCGCGGAGTGCCGCAGATCGATGTGACGTTTGACATCGATGCGAACGGCATCCTGAACGTGACCGCGAAAGACAAGGGCACCAACAACGAGCAGAAGATCACCATCACTTCTTCTTCAGGCTTGTCGAAAGACGAAGTGGAGAAGATGGCGAAAGACGCGGAAGCTCACGCGGCGGACGACCGCAAGGCGAAGGACCAGATTGAGGCCCGGAACCGCGCGGATTCCATGATCTATAACATCGAAAAGACGCTGAAGGAAAATCGCGACAAAGTTTCCGCCGAAGACGCTCAGAAGATTGAGACCGCCATCGAAGACACCAAGAAGGCGATGACGGAGAACGACGCCGACAAGCTGAATTCCGCGACCGACAAGCTGACCGAGGCGAGCCACAAGCTGGCCGAGGCGATGTACAAATCGTCCGCAACCCCGCCCGCCGGCGGTCCGGATGGGGCTGGCCAGGCCGAAGGTCACCAGGAGAAGCCGAAGGACGACGTGGTGGACGCGGAGTTCGTGGACGTAGACGACAAAAAGAAGTAAGTAGGCAAGCAGTACACTTAGGGCAGGCCGGGCATAACGCCGGGCTTGCCCTTCTTTACATTTATGGCAGCGACAAAAGATTATTACGAGACGCTGGGCGTAGCGAAGGGCGCGTCCGGAGACGACATCCGGAAGACGTACCGGAAGCTTGCCCGCAAGTATCATCCCGATTTGAATCCTGGGGACAAGTCCGCTGAAGACCGCTTTAAGACGGTGCAGGAAGCGTATGACGTTCTGAGCGATGAGAAGAAGCGCGCCATATACGATCAGCATGGATTTTATGCGGAGGGTATGCCGCAGGGCGGACCTGGTCCGTCGGGCGGCGCGGGTGGAGGTTCGCGGCCACCGAACATGGGTTTCGACAGTTTCGATTTTGAAGACTTCGCGCGGCAGCAGGGGGCCAGGTCCGGAGGCCGGCAGAGTGGCGGCGGGTTTAGCGATTTGTTCGATTTCTTCAAACGTGGAGCGCCGGAAGAGCCAGCAGCTCAGCCGGAAAAGGGGTCAGACCTGGAGTATGCGCTGCAGATTGGCTTCTGGGATGCCATCCGCGGTTCGCAGACGCGGGTGCAGATCACGCGGCATGAAGTATGCGCGGTGTGCCACGGAAGCGGGTCTGCCAACACCGGCACGGTGACGTGCCCGCAATGCAATGGCAGCGGCAACGTGCAGCAGATGGCGGGGTCGATGAAGTTCAATCTGACGTGTCCGCGCTGCAATGGCAAGGGCCAGCTTCAGAATGCATGCCCGGCTTGCCATGGCGATGGCCGCACGGCCAGCACGGAAACGGTGGACGTGAGGATTCCCGCCGGTGCGCAGGATGGATCGCGCCTTCGCGTTGCCGGAAAGGGAAACGCTGGAACCCATGGCGCGGCGGCTGGCGATTTGTATATCACCACCCGCGTGACCGCGCATCCGTTCTTCCGGCGCGATGGCGACAACATCCAGATTCAGGTGCCGGTGACGGTGACCGAAGCGGGGTTGGGCGCGAAAATTGAAGTGCCTACCATCGATGGGCGCGCGCTGTTGAAAATTCCGCAGGGTACGCAAAACGGTCAGAAATTCCGGCTGCGTGAGAAAGGCGTGTTCAACGCGCGCAAAGATCAGCGCGGCGATCAGATTGTGGAAGTTTCCATGCAACCTCCCAAGGTGCAGGATGAGCGGACGAAGGAAATTCTGCGTGAACTGGCGCAACTGCATCCGGAAGATCCACGCGCCACATTGTGGGAGAACATAGGAGCATGAGAAGCAAATCGAAAGCTTCATTCATGATTTCGTCGGTGGCGGAGCAGTATGAGATCCATCCGCAGACGCTTCGCCTGTATGAGCGCGAGGGGCTGTTGAAGCCGTCCCGCAGCGATGGCAACACGCGACTTTACACCGAAGAAGACCTGGAGCGGCTGGAAGTGATTCTGCATCTGACGCGCGACCTGGGTGTGAATTTGGCGGGCGTCGAGATCATCATGAACATGCGCGAGAAGATGGCGGAGATGCAGCGGCAAGTGCAGGATTTTGTGCTGAACGTGAATAGCGAACTAGCCTCTCGCCCGCCCATGCCGGAGGCGAAGAGCCGCAATTCGCTGGTGCCGGTGATTCGGATCGCCACAACGCGACGGTGACGGTTATGTGGCGACGGGCGGTCTCAACGATTCTGGTTTCGACGGCAGCAAGCGGCGGTGCAGTGGCGCAGACGCCGGCGCAGCGCTTCAACAAGCCTCCCGCGAATGTAAACGATGCCCTCACAGCTCGCGCGAGGGAGTTCTATCAGGACCACGTGGATGGGAAGTACCGCAAGGCTGAAGCGCTGGTGGCGGCGGATTCGAAAGACGGCTTTTACGCAGCCACCAAGCCGGCGTTGCAGAGCTTCATCATCAGCGACATATCGTATTCGGAGAAGTACACGAAGGCGAAGGTCACCGTCGTGGGGAAGATGATGATGACGTTCCTGGGCATGGCTGGGCCGCAGTTAATGGACGTGCCGTTTCCGAGTTACTGGAAGCTGGAGCACGGCAAGTGGGTCTGGTACATCTATCAGGACGCGAGCCGCATGACGCCTTTCGGCAAAGCCAACGGCAAGACCGGCGGCGCCGAAGCGAACGACCCTTCGCAGGCGTTCGCTTCCGCGCCGAATCTGGAAATGGTGCTGAACGGCGTGAAGGCGGACAGGAAGACGGTCACGCTCGGCAAGGTGGCCGGGGTGAAGGATTCGGTGACACTGACGAACCAGCTGGCCGGCGCCGTGACGCTTGCCTTCGATCAGGATGACTACGCGGGGTTGAACGTGAAGATGGAACCCAAGGTCTTGAAGCAGGGCGAGAAGGCCGTGCTGAGCATCGAGACCGGAGCAGCGAAGGACTACGTGAACCGCGTGGTGCGGGTGATGGTGAAGCCTTCGAACCAGACGATCGACATCATGGTCCGCTTCGAATAAAGCGGCGCCCGGGAGAGCTTGCTCCGGGCGCCATTTTGCGTTGCGGTAAAGCTTTACTGGATGGAGATCAGCGAAGGGTTCGAATACACGAAGCCATTCGCGCCCTGCACCGCGATCGAGAAATTCACCGTGCCCGAGGGGAAGGCGACAGTGTCTGTAGGAACGGTGAAGGTGATTTCATAAACGCCGATCAGGTTGCGCGCATAAATGGCTTGCACCAGTTGCACGCCATTGTTGTTTACGCCGACCACGATGTTTGAGGTGACAACGGGGTCGCTGCCGGCGGGCGAGAAGGTGCCCGTGGTAACAGACGGGCTGACAGCGCCGAGGCCGGTGAGATAGACGCGGATGTTCTCACCACGGCCGGCGGGGTTCGCGGGCGTGACAACCGTTCCGTTGGGGCGAAGGGCTACAACGCGGCGGCGATTATCGGACGCCGTGACGCTTTCGAAAAGACCGGGCGCGAGCGGCTGCAGTGTCACGAACGCGGAAGTGGAGCCGCCACCCGCGACATTGATCACGATGGGCACGGTGGTGGGGCGAGCTTCGAACGGCACCTGAACCGTAACGGACTGCTGCCCGTTCTGATTGGCAACGTAGAAGATGGGCACCGGGATGCTATCGATGGTGACCGAGACGCCGGCGACGGTGTAGGGGAGCACGCCCACCAGGGTTCCGCCAACGACGCCCTGGACATTCGCGCCGACCAAACCCTGGGCATTGATGGTGATGATGGCGCCCGGGGAGAGCCGCGAGGCTTCGAAGCTGGCTCCGTTGAAGTAGCTGAAGTTAACGGGTCCGGGAGGATTCGCGGTCAGATTGAACGTCTGCGTGATGCCCGTGGCGGTGGTTGCCGTGACCGTGATGGGTCCCGGCGTGGCACCGGCAGTGACGGTGGTAGATGCCTGGCCGTTTGCTGCCGTAAGTACGGTGGCCGGCGAGACAGTGGCGGAGCCTGACGTCACGGCGAAGGTGACAGTGGTGGAGGGGACCGCCCCGTTGGTGCCATTAACCTGCACCACCAGCGGCTGCGCAAATGGCGTGTTGATGAAAGCGGTCTGGCCGCCGCCCGAAATAATGGCCAGGCCGGAGATATTGTTGCTGACCGTTACGGTAACCAGGGCTGGCGTCGGGATCTGGTTGGCCACATCGCGAATGCGAATCTGAACGGGGCCGGTGACGTTGCCGAGCGTAACGTTGGTGGAAATCTGACCGCCGCCAATGGACGTGGTTCGGCTGTTGGTAAAGGTTACCGCGCCCGGAGTGACACTTTCAAACACAACTTGGACGCCGTCTACGGGATTGCCCGCGAGATCGGTCACGATCGCAACAATGGGATTTGGAAGCGCCTGGCCCGGTAATCCGGATTGGTCGGCGCCGGACCTGACCGAGATCAGCGCGGCCGGCCCAACTGTGACGACAAACTGATTGAGCGTGTAAACCCGGAAGCCGCCGCCGACGGTGACTGTAAAGGTGCCAGTGCCCACTTTGCCGAAGACGGGCGTACAGGTGGCGACGCCGCTGACATCGGTCAGGACGAGTGGACCTTCCTTACAGCTGAGAGTACCCTTGCTGTTCAAGTCTGCCGTGTCCACCGAAAGGGTGACGGCGACGTTCGGGATGCCGAGCGAAGAGCTCAGCGAATTGACCAGAACTCGGATGGGATTTGCGCCCGTGCTACCCGCGGTACCCGAGAGGGTCTCGCCCTGAAGGGGCGAAATGAGACTGCTTTGAACCAGGAGGCCGCCACTGATGCTAGCCGACGTAGTCTCGATAAAGGTAGCAGAGAGTCCTCCGAACCCGGCAATAATAGTGGCCTGAACGTAGGTGGCCGACGAAACCGTGGAACTCAAATTGGCGCCGACGAACTGCACCGAGGTGAGGCCGTTGGCATCCGTGGCTGGGGGATTTCCATTGATGGAGCCGAATGCGCCGTTGGCGTTATCGGTAAATGTGACGACCTGGCCCGGAAACGGCCTGCCTGCTGCATCGAGCAATTGGACCGTAAGAGGCTGGAGCGCGAGATTGGAGGGCCCGACAATCTGGCCTTGGCCATTGACGACAGTGAGCGTCTGGGCCTGCGCGGCGGTGGCGGCGAGAACGAGAAACGCGGAGACGATTACTGGGGAATAAAACTTTTTATTCAGTTTAAATATCATAAATTCCTGGTTATAGGGGAATAAGGCTTTATCGATCTTACTACAAGAGCCCAAAATGCAAAAAGGGGGAGCCGAAGCTCCCCCTTTTTGGTTCGTGTTGCGTTGTTAGTTGGTCAGACCTTCACCCGAATTGATCGGGGGATAGTTGGCATTGCTCGGTGAACGCGAACCGGCGTTGGAAGTCGGATCGGGGATGATGAGCGCCAGGTAGCCCTGTGACAAGCCGCGGCCCGGACCACCGAAACCATCGGTGACGAACGCGAAGCCATGAGCGTACTGGAAGCGGCACTGGGCGATCATGTAGCCCTGGAAGCCAGGAGCAACAGTCGACACCAGGTTGGTGTAGGCGGTGGCTGACGCAACGGACGGTGTTACGAACGGTGCGGGAGCAGCGGTACCGTAGAAGTTCAAGGTACAAGTTCCGGCCTGGGGCGAGGTGCCGAAGGGATCGGTTGACGTGTTAGAGATGGCCAGACCCGTATCGAAACCAGCTAGATTCGACAGGAAGGGGAACAGCAGCACAGTCTGGCAGGCGTTGATGGTGAAGCCGGTCAGCGGAGTGGAGCTGGGTACGAAGCGGGGGATGGGGCTCGAAGCGGCCGTGATCACGGTGCTAAGCGGAGCGAAATCAACCGCAACAGTGGTGCCGCCCAGGCTCGGGCTGTTGGTACCGGGGCTCGCCGTGTAGATGGAGACAACCGGAACGCTAAAGCTCTCGATGGTGAACGGGCTGCTGGAGGATTGGGTGGTAACTTCGTACACCGCGATGTTGCTGGTCAGAGCCGCATAGTTGGCCGGGACACCGGTGGTGGAAGAAGCAGCCACGGCGGAGAAAGCACCGCCTTCCGTGGAGGTGAGGGTCATGACTTCAGACGGCCCGCCGCCCGCTGCAATCTGGTTGCTTTGGATGGTGGTGGGTACGTAGAGGGTCACGCCGGTCTGCAGGTTGTTGAAGGTGAGACGAACGCGAGTTGCGAAGTCAGCCGTACCGACTGCGGCGCCGCCGCCCACGAAGCCGCCCTGAACACCGTTCGGAACGAACTGCGATTCCGAGTTCAGGATTGCGCCGGGGGTGGCCAGGGTTGCGCCACTGGGGGAAACGACGGGCACGCGCAGCTTGGTAGCAGTACCGAAGCCTTCCGTGAAGGTGATGGTTTCAGACGTGCTGGTCAAGGAGCCGTTCAGAACGCGCGAAACGCACTGCTGGAAAGAAGCAACGCTTGCGATCGAGCTGGTCAAACCACGACGAACGTAACCAACATTGAGAACGTTGGGGTTGATGGGGAAGCCGGCCGAGGTGGAGATGGTTTCAAACACATTGTTCAGAGAGAAACCGACACCCGCACCCAGGGAACTGGCATTCGCACGGATGTTCGTGATGCGAAGGGTCAGCGTGGGAGCATTGGTGGAACCGGTGGTGGACGGACCGGGAGGGTCAATCGGCACACCGAAAAAGGTGATCTGGCTGGGGCTGACGAGCGTACCCTGAACTCCGTTGAAACGCGGGGTGGACTGCACACCGCCAGGAATTCCTGCCTGGGGGTTATAGGTCTGGGTACCCTGGGCGCCGCCGGTGCCGAAGCCATATTCAGTGCACTGGTTGGCAATGGTGGAACCGCTGGCCGGGCAAAACGACTGCGTGTTCGGCGCGGGTTCGTTGATGAGCAGCAATGCATCCGTGAGGTTCGTCGAACCACCCAGAAGACGGCTGGTGATGTTGGTGTTGAGCGAAACCGTGACGTTGACCGCCGGGATCTGCAGACCGAGGGGGGTCACAGAACCGCCGGTGCACGTGAGAACGATATCACCAGCCTGCTCGGTGATACCTTCCGCACGCATGTCGAACGGGGTCGCATTAGCGTTACAAGCGAAGCCGATGAAGTTCTGCGCGTTTGCCGCGCCAGTCATACCCAGCATGCAGGTGAGCCCGGCAACGGTTACTGCGAACTTTTTAAAATCTGCCATTCTTATCTCCTTGAAAAGTGGTACAGCTTTATTGCAAAAACCTGAATCGGTCGAAGTTCTCTAGACAACCTGAGCCTCAACTACAACTAAAATCCGTTTGTTACTTAGGGAACTTCTCCGTGTCGGGCGGAGATCTCAGACCTCCAGCGGCCCTCAAGTGGACCAGCCGGAACAGCAAATAGCCTGCGAGTTCGCTAATTTACCACACTGCCACAACTTTTACTACGTGCTCGCGGGATTGAAGCCAGTATAGCCATGAAACCACGAATGTGCTCATGTCATTGATACCGTATAGCACAAGGCGAGTCAAGCGAATTTTGCGTTTTTTCTCTTTAGCTTCAATAAGAAGCACACATTTCGTCACCTAAAATTTGCCGCTATTGCAGGGCTAACCGGACAGAATTACTGTCGCTGACGCCTTGGCGAAGCGAAAACGGCAGCGCAAGACCGGGAGGTGTGCCGGCCGGGATCGGGATATTGATCTGGTAGAGACCGAGGAAGCCCGGGGCCAAGCCGGCGTAGGAGACAGGCAGTTCGACGTCTGCCAGTACGGCCACAACAGGAGTGACAGCCGTAGCCAAATTGCCTTTCGCCGTGACTGCGCCAAGGCCCGTGCCGTAAACTACTATCGTTTCACCACGCTTTGCCGGAGCGTTCGGGCGATTCACCGCGCCGCTCTGGTTGACGACGGCCCCCAGGGCGGCCCCGTCGTCGCCGAGTTCCAGGATAAAGATGGCTGGGTTGAAGGCGACGACGGTGAGTGGCTGTTCGATCGAGCCGAAGGCCGATTGAATGGAAAGGGTGTGTTGTCCGGGGGGCAGGTCGAGCGGGATCTGGGCGTTGACCTGGAAAGGAGTAGAGGCGAGAACTGGGGCGGCACGACCGCCGATGGAAACCGAGGTAGCCGCGCCAGGGCCGGATAAGCCGGAGCCGAAAATGGACACGATTTCACCGGGGGAGACGGCGGGCCGGAAAGAAGCTGCATTCACCACGCCCTCCGCCGTGAAGCGGGGGGAAGGCGGCGCGACTGTGAACGCGGGGGCGCGGGTAATTTGCACGGAGGTGGGAGCGGTCAGTGTTTGGGAGGCGCCGCCGGGGGCAAGATCGGTCACTGAAGCCGCCGAGGAGATGTTGGCCTGGTACAGCGGCTGGCTGCCGTCGCAATAAAGAAATTCGGAGATTCCGGAAGCCGCCGATGCAGAAAACGAGTTTCGCGAAACGAAGGCGCGGCCACAGGAGCCGGCGGCGGATTGCACGTCCAACTTCGCGAGCGAATCCAAATTGGCCGCGCTGGACGCAAAAACGAACCCAGTTGGCGTGGGCTGGCCGGGGAGCAGGCGAAGGGCGGAGAGCACGGTGGCACGCCAGATGGACCCGGCGGCGTTGAAACCGGCGAGATATTCGTTGAGCGAAGTGCGAGCCAGCGCGGGGTTGGGGTCGTAAATTTGCAGATCGCCAGTGGGGCCGATGCCGGTGGCTACAACGGCCGCACCGCCGACGGGCGCGCCATCGCGTTGCAGGTCCAGGGTGAGAAGTACGGGAGAGCCGGTGCTGACCAAATCGCGGACGGCAGGGAGGGACGCATCTTCCACTGAGGGGACGAGACCGCCACCCACAAACGCAGCCACACGCCAGGGATTGACGACCTGTTCGGCGGAATTTGACGAAACGAAGCCATCGCAGACCGGCGCGCAGTAGGAAGTAAGGAAGCGATTCAGCGAATTCGGGTCCGCCAAACCGTTCGGCGTGGCGAGCAGGCCCTGGTTCTGGTAAGAGCGAACGACGGCGGCAATTGCCGTCAGCAGGCCGCCCTTTTCGGCGATGGTATCCGGGCCATTGCCGAGAGTGCCGGTGCCGCTGGTTTGGGAAAAGCTGGGGAAGGTGGGGCCGGTGACGGTTCCGGAGGCGCGTGCGTTGAAGATGGCAAGCTGCCCGAGCGCACTGGCGGTAACAGCGGCTACGCCGGACGCTTGGGGAAGGCGCAGGACGATGGAGGCGATGCCGTTGGTCCCGGTGAGAACAGTGGCGGGGGAAACCTGAGCGCCGGGGGAGGCTGCGAAGGCCACGGACACACCGGTGAGAGGGATGCCCGAGGAATCTTTGAGGGCCACGGCGAGGCGCACGGGCAGCAGCGAACCGGGGGTGCCGGTCTGGTTATCGCCCGCGACTTTCGCGAGATCGGGCCGAGCGTCCGCGATGGTGCGAACGGTATAGGAGCCGTCGACCGTTTTTCCGGTGGCGAGATCGACCGCGCGGACGGCCACGGTGGAACTGCGGGCCGAGGCATCTATATATAGGTCGTAATCGTAGGCGCCGTTCGGGGTTTTCACGGTGAAATCGGGCTGGCCGGCGACGGAGACGCGGAGGGTGGCTGCGTCGGGGAAGCCGCTGATGGAGAGATGGAGGCGGGACCCGGCGAGTGCGGAGGTGGGGTTGGCGCTGATGACGGGGGAGCGGGGGACGAAGTGTTCGAGGGCGGCTGCGGCGCCGCTGGTGAAATCGATATAGCCGTTTTCGAAGTTCTGGCGCTGGACGGAGCCGGTGACAAAGGCGTCGGTGATGGGGAGGCCGATCAAACCGGCAGGGCCATTCAGAGCCTGGTAGCGCGAGAGGATGGCTCCAGCGACGAAAAAGCCCTGCCCGGCGCGGTTGCCGTTCGAGATTCCGTAGATGATGCCGCCGGCGAACTGTTGGGATTGGCCGGTGAAGCCGGACGATGTGCTGAACGAAGCGGCGGCAGCGGCGGGGAGACCCGCGGGACCGGCTTCGTATTTGAGAGCGGCCCATTTGGCGAGAACAGCGCCTGAGACGACGCGATAGGGCGAGCCGGCGAGTGCCCCGCCTTCAAAAAGCTGAACGCCTGCGGGCGTGGCATCCGCGGTGGGGAAGCCCAGGCTGCCGGTGGGGCCGCCCGCTTGGATATAGGCAATGAGCAGCGCGCCGGAAACTAGATAGGCACTGCCGCTGCGATCGCTCTTGGCGAGCAGGTAATGCGTGACGCCGTCAGCCGCTAGCAGGTCCTGCGTGTAGCCGGTGCTGACGCGCTTGACCGGGTTCGGGCCGGGAATCTGAATGGCCAGCTTGCTGCGCGTGGCGGCGTCCTGAAAAATTTGGCCAATGGAAACCGAAGGAGCGCCTTCGCCAACACCGCAGCAGGGGGCGGAAACGTTGACCAGCAACGCAGCGCTGACCTTGCCTTCGCTGGTTGCGGTAATGAGAGCATAGCCGGAGCCCAAACCTTTCAGCACGGCGACGGCTCCGGTGGCTTGAATGCTGACCACCTGGCCGTTGGTGGTGGACCAAGTTATGGCCCGGCCGGCGGCATCGCCACCAAAGGTATCGTAGGCGACGGCGTTGACCGTGACCGTTTGACCGCTCTGCAGAGTAAGCGGACCCTTGGCGGAAAGCTGCAGTTCATTCACGGGGTAGAAAAGGGCGGGGGCGCCGCCTTGTAAATATTGAATGCGGCCGCCTTCGAAAAGCTGGCGCTGGATGCCACCTGCGAGCGCGAGTTCGTCGGTGGTAGGCAGGCCGAGTGGGCCCGTGGCGCCGCCTAGCGATTGATAGAGGGCGTCAGTGGCGCCGAGTGTCGAAAAGACCAGACCTTTATTGGTTCCCGAGGTGATTTCAAACAGATTGCCGCCGGTGAAGGTCTGGACGTTAGCGGCGGTTTTCAGAGGCGAAGTGATGGTCTTAGCCAGCGTGATGGGGATGCCGAGCGGCCCCGCGACATTGTTCAACGCGGCCCACTTTAGATACAGGTTGGCGCTGATTGAGAACTGCGTGCCATTCGCATTGCCTATGGGTTCGGCGAACAGCGCATAACTATTGGTGAAGCGCTGGAACGTGCAGCGAATGAGGAACGTGGCGCACGATTGCGTGTCTTCTACCGGGTAACCGGCGGTGTTCACGCCGACCGCGTTGTAATAGACGTACACCTCGGGCAAGACTTGGAGCACATCGGTCTCGGCGCCTATTTTGGTTTGGTCGGGCAGGATGAGCGCGGCTTTCACACCGGCTGTCTTGACCGTATCGTAGAACTCCTGGATCAAGCCGGTGGTTCCGAAAGCGTGCACATCGGCAATGGGCGGCTGCGAAACCAGCTTGCTGAAGTTGCCGCGCAGGAAGGCCAATTGAAAACGGTACTGAAGATAGGGGGCCACGCCGGAGCCAACCGAGGGTATTGTGGTCTGCGCGAAAGTGAGGGCCGCGCAGGCGCACAAGGCCAGCCAGAGGTAGCGCAGGGAGTTGGACACGGGCGATTCTTTACGATGGTAGTACGCTTGGAACCCCCGCCAGGCATTGAAGTTGCTACCGTGATTTCATGCAATGGCCCTTGTTGAACCAGATTGCGCGGCGCGATTGGAAGGCGTTTGGGGAGACGGCGAAATCGCCGGATGCGGGCAGGCTGCGGCCGCGGACGGCGTCGGCGGACCGGGTAGTGGATTCGATTTGCCCTTATTGCGCGGTGGGCTGCGGGCAGCAGGTGTACGTTCGCGATGAAAAGATTATGAACATTGAGGGCGACCCGAAGTCGCCCATTTCGCGCGGGTGTTTGTGCCCGAAGGGGTCGGCTACATTTCAGTTGGTGACGGGGTCGCACCGGCAGCAGAAGGTGTTGTATCGCAGGCCGCATGGCACGGAGTGGGAAACGCTGCCGCTTGAGCGCGCGATGGAGATGGTGGCGGACCGTGTGCAGCGCGTTCGGGAAGACACGTGGGAAACGAAGACGCCGGCCGGCACCACGGTGAACCGCACCTTGGGTATTGCGCATTTGGGCGGCGCGACGCTGGATAACGAAGAGAATTATCTGATCAAGAAGCTGTTCACCGCGCTGGGGATTATCCAGATAGAAAATCAGGCCAGGATTTGACACTCGTCCACGGTTCCCGGTCTGGGAATCACTTTGGGAAGAGGCGGGGCGACCACGTTTCAGCAGGATTTGCAGTTTGCCGACTGCATCGTGATTGAAGGCTCTAACATGGCGGAGTGCCATCCGGTGGGCTTTCAGTGGGTGATGGAGGCGAAGAAGCGCGGCGCGAAGATCATTCACGTGGACCCGCGCTTTACGCGCACCAGTGCCGTCGCGGACATCTATGCGCCGATTCGCGCGGGCACGGATATTGCGTTTCTGGGCGGCCTGATTCACTACATTATTGAGAACCAGCGATACTTCCGTGAGTATGTGGTGGAGTACACGAACGCCTCCGCCATTGTGAATGAAAAGTTTCGCGATACCGAAGATTTGGACGGGCTGTTCAGCGGGTGGAAGACGGACGACGCCGAGTATGACGCGGCGAGTTGGCAATACAAGCAGAAGAGTGGCGAGGGCGATTCTGCCGGCGGCAAGAACGATCGATTTACGGGCGAAGCCTATTCCGAGCGCGGCACACAGTTCCGGCCCGCGGAGTTCGACAAGGCGTTAGAGCACCCGATGTGCGTGTTTCAGCTTGTGAAGCGGCACTATGCGCGGTACACGGCGGAGATGGTGGAGGAAGTCTGCGGGATTCCAAAGGCTTTGTTTTTGAAAATTGCGGAGACGCTGTGCGCGAACTCCGGGCGCGAGCGGACGTCGGCATTTGCGTATGCGGTGGGCTGGACGCATCATTCGGTAGGCGTGCAGTACATTCGCTGCTGCGCGATGGTGCAATTGCTGCTGGGCAACATCGGGCGGCCGGGTGGGGGGATTCTGGCGCTGCGGGGGCACGCGAGTATTCAGGGCTCGACCGATATTCCCACGCTTTATAATTTGCTGCCGGGGTATATGAACATGCCCAAGGCATCGACCGATGTGGACCTGGCGGCGTATTTGAAAGAGGCGACGGCGCAGTGGGGTTGGTGGAGCGAAGCGCCGAAGTATATGGTCTCGATGCTGAAGGCGTGGTTCGGGGCGAACGCGACGAAGAAGAACGATTACTGCTACGACGGGCTGCCGCGTTTAACGGGCGACCATTCGCACATGACCACGGTTTGCGATATGGCCGATGGCAAGCTGAAGGGATATTTCCTGATGGGGGAGAACCCGACGCAGGGGTCGATGAATGGCGCGCTGAACCGCAAGGCGCTGCGCGCGCTGGATTGGGTGGTGGTACGCGATCTGGCGATGATTGAGAGCGCTGAATTTTGGAAAACCGCGCCGGAGATTGAGCGCGGGGAAGTGAAAGCTGAAGATATCGCGACGGAGGTTTTTTTCTTTCCGGCGGCGGCGCATACCGAAAAAGATGGCAGCTTTACGAACACGCAGCGGCTGCTGCAATGGCATCACAAGGCGGTGGAACCGCCGGGCGAGTGTCGCAGTGAGCTGCACTTTATTTATCACTTGGGGCGTTTGTTGCGGGAGCGCTATCGGGATTCGAAAGAGCCGAAAGACAAGCTGCTGCAGAGTTTGACGTGGGACTATACGACGCATGGCGAGACCGAAGAGCCTTCAGCCGAAGAAGTGCTGAAAGAAATCAGCGGCTTTGAAGTGGGCAGCGGGAAGCCGGTGGATGGGTTCACGCAACTGAAAGACGATGGCTCGACTGCTTGCGGTTGCTGGATCTATTCAGGGTCGTACAAGGGCGGCAAGAATCAGACCGCGAACCGCAAGGCCGGCCAGGATCAGGATTGGGTGGCGAAGGATTGGGGTTGGGCCTGGCCGGCGAACCGGCGCATCCTTTATAACCGCGCGTCGGCCGATGTGGATGGCAAGCCGTGGAGCGAACGCAAGAAGTATGTGTGGTGGGATGCGGAACAGAAGAAATGGACCGGTTACGATGTGCCGGATTTTCTGGCCGATCGCGACCCGGCTTACAGGGCAGCGCCCGATGCGAAGGGTACGGCGGCTATTTCGGGCAACGATCCTTTTATCTTGAATGGAGACGGCAAGGGTTGGCTGTATGCGCCGAACGGGCTGAAAGATGGGCCGATGCCGACGCATTATGAGCCGCATGAATCGGTGGCGGCGAACGCGTTGTATGGGCAGCAGTGCAACCCGGCGCGCATGGAATGGGTGCGCGGCGCGAACCCATATCACAAGCCGTTTCACGATGCGCAGTTTCCGTACGTGCTTACTACATACCGCATCACGGAGCACCATACCACCGGCGCGATGTCGAGGTGGTTGACATGGCTATCGGAATTGCAGCCGGAAATGTTCTGCGAGGTATCGCCGGAACTGGCGGCGGCGAAGGGTCTGGTGAATGGCGGTTGGGCTACGGTGACGACGGCGCGCGGCGAGATTGAGACGCGCGTGCTGGTGACGGAACGTGTGCAGCCGCTGCGGATCGGGAAGCGGCGCGTGCATCAGATTGGGCTTCCGTATCACTGGGGGTCGAGCGGCTTGGTGAAGGGCGATTCGGCGAATGAGTTGACGTCGTTCGTGGGCGATCCGAATGTTTCGATTCAGAGCTCGAAGGCGCTGACGGGCAATATTGAAGCAGGCCGGCGCGGACACAATCGCCGGGCGGCTATTTCGGGAAGCCTGGCGGTTGCGGTGCTGGGGGAAGCGGTGATGTATCGCGATTTGCCGGCGGCGCGGCACAAGGTGACCGGCGAGCATGGGATATCGAGCGGCAAGGGTCAGCAGGGCGAGGAGACATAGGACCGCGCATGGCGAAAGGATTTTTTACCGATACGACGGTGTGCATCGGCTGCAAGGCCTGTGAGGTGGCTTGCAAGCAGTGGAACCAGTTGCCGGATGACGGCATGGTGTTCACGGGGATGTCGTATGACAACACCGGGCACTTGGGCGGCAGCACCTGGCGGCATGTGAGTTTTGTGGAGCGGCCCGTCCCGATGAGCGGCGCGGATACGGCGGGCATGGCGTGGCTGATGATGAGCGACGTGTGCAAGCATTGCCAGCGCGCGGGCTGCCTGGAAAACTGCCCGACGGGCGCGATTCTACGGACTGAGTTCGACACCGTGTATGTGCAGCCGGATATTTGCAACGGCTGCGGGTATTGTGTGGTGGGGTGCCCGTTCGGCGTGATTGATCGGTTGAAAGACGATGGGCGCGCTTGGAAATGCACGCTTTGTTATGACCGGCTAAAGGAAGAGATGGAGCCGGCTTGCGCGAAGGCGTGCCCGACGGATTCGATTATTTTTGGGGAGATTGAAGACTTGCGCGGCAAGGCTCGTTTGCGTGTGGAGCAGTTGCATGAGAGCGGTGTGAAAGAGGCGTATCTATATGGTGAGGACGCGCAAAGCCAGCCGGGGACGGGCGGATTGAATGCGTTCTTCCTGCTGACGGATAAGCCGGAAGTTTATAACCTGCCGCCAGCGCCGGTGGTGCCGACGAAGAAGGGCGGCGAGGCTTGGGTATCGGCGGGATTGGCTTCGTTGGGGCTGCTGATTGCGGCGGCGGGCGCGGTGCTGGGGTCGCGCAAGTGAGTGGGAATCGCGATGGGCGGCGGATCGATGAAGCGCGCGGAATTTTAGAGGGCGCTGGATCGCAACAGCGGATTGAGCAATCGGGCGATTATCCGGCGACGCCTGTGCCGGTGACGTATGCGCAGGTGCCTGGCGTCGATGCGAGCGATCCGACGTATTACGGGCAGGCAGTGCTGAAGCAGCCTGTGTGGATCTGGAGCGTACCGGCTTATTTTTATACGGGCGGCGTGGCTGGGGCGACGGCTATGTTCGGGGCGGCGGCGCATGCGATAGAGCCGCGCCGGATGAGCACGCTGGTGAGGCGGTGCCGGTGGATCTCTGCAGGCGGCGCGATGGTGAGCACGGCTTTTTTGATCCATGATTTGGGGCGGCCTACTCGCTTTTTATATATGTTGCGCGTGTTCCGGCCAACGTCGCCGATGAGCGTGGGGTCGTGGGTGTTGACGGGGTTTGGGGGCGCGGCGGCGGGGTCGGCTGTACTGCCGGGCGCGTGGGGGAGTGCTGCGGGGTCGGTGGCGGCGCTGCTCGGGATGCCGCTGGCGAGCTACACCGCGGTGCTGCTCTCGCATACGGCGATTCCGTTGTGGCAGGAGGCGCGGCGCACGATGCCGTTTCTATTCATCGGGTCGGCAATTTCGGCGGCGGCGGCGGCGCTGGAATTCGGGAAGCTGAGCGAGCGAGAAGAGCGCGCCGTGACTGTGTTCGGGGTGGCGGGCAGCGTAATGGAGTTGGTGGGAGTGGCGGCTGTGGAGCGCGAGACCGGTCGCGTGCCGCAGGTGGCGAAGCCGTTGCGCGAGGGTGCGACCGGTGCATTGTGGACAGCGGCCAAAGTGTTAAGCGCGGCCAGTTTGGTGTTGACGCTGATGCCGGGGAAATCGCAGCGTATGCGCAAGGTGTCGGGAGTGGTGGGGACGCTGGCTTCGGTTGCGGTGCGGTTCGCGATTTTCCATGCGGGGAAGAAGAGCGCGGCGGACCCGCGGGCTACTTTTCATTTGCAGCGAAGCGTGTAGTGGTAAGTCACCTCATAGCAGAATCACACCGATGACTCTACCAAAGTTCGCGCGGCCCGTGAGTCGATACTTCTGGTTGCGTCGCGGCACGGAGCCTATAACGTACGCGTGTTCGGGTCTACCGTGCGCGGGATCGCACACGCTGACAGCGATGTCGACCTCCGCGTGAATGTTGCGATTGAGCGCATACTGCGCCCGGAAATCCGATCGCAAGTATTGCGCGAAGCAATTTCTCTGTAAGGGCGGCTCGCCCTCCCTTACACTAGGAACTTCGCGCTATGGCAACGGAAAGTCCGATTCAAGTTCAGGATCTGAAGAAGCGGTACGGCCAGTTCGAAGCCGTGAAGGGCGTGGATTTCGAGGTCCGTCAGGGTGAGGTGTTTGGGCTGCTCGGACCGAATGGCGCGGGTAAGACCACCACTGTTGAAATTCTGGAAGGCATCCGGCAGCGCACTTCGGGCGATGTGAAGGTGCTTGGCTTCGATCCCGACCGGCAAAAAGAGGCGCTGAAGGACCGGATCGGCGTGTGTCTGCAGGCGACGAATCTGCCGGACAAGATTACGGTGAAAGAGGCGCTGGATCTGTTCGCGTCTTTTTATACGAAAACGGTGGATGGCGACAGTCTGCTGAAGCGGTTGCAGCTTTGGGAGAAGCGCGATTCGGGGTACGGCACGCTGTCGGGCGGGCAGAAGCAGCGGCTGGCTTTGGCGATGGCACTGATCAACGATCCTCAACTGTTGTTTTTGGATGAGCCTTCGACGGGGCTCGATCCGCAGGCTCGCTTGGAGATTCGCGATCTGGTGGAAGAGCTTCGGAAAGAGGAGCGTACAATTCTGCTCACGACTCATTACATCGAAGAAGCCGAGCGCTTGTGCGACCGCGTGGCGATCATCGATTCGGGCAAGATCATCGCCATCGGCACGCCGCGCGAGTTGCAGGAGAAGAGCAGCGGCCAATCCACCATCGATATTCGCTGCGCCGGCGCGCTGCCGGCTGAGATGCCGGTGTGGCCGGACGTGACGCGCAGTTCGGCAACTCATCACGGAACTGGACTGACGATTGTTTCCACCAAGCCCGCGCGCACGCTGGTGGACCTGGTGAAGTGGGTGGATGCACAAGGGCTGGAACTGGTGGACGTGAACCTGAAGCGGCCCACGCTGGAAGACGTGTTTATCGAACTTACGGGAAAGAAGCTACGCGAATGAAAGCCTACCTGGCATTGATCCGGATTGAATTGAAGCTGGCGCTGCGGAACCGGAGCGCGCTGTTTTTCAATTACCTGTTCCCGATGATTTTCTTCTTCATCTTCGCGCAATCGTTCCGCGCGGAACAGGGCGGCGCGATTGTGCAGGTGGTGGCCATGGTCGCCACCATCGGCATCATTGGAAACGGCCTGTTCGGGGCGGGCATGCGGGCGGTTCAGGAGCGCGAGCAAGGCATTTTGCGGCGCTATAAAGTGACTCCCATTTCGCCGCTGCCTCTGCTTGTTTCTTCCGTTGTGACGGGCGTGGCGCTGTATGTGCCGCTGATCGCGCTGATGTTGCTTCTGGCGAACCGCATTTATCACATGCCGGTGCCGGAACAATTGTTGTCCTTGTTTGTGTTCGTGATCTTTGGGGTCATCGCGTTTCGTTCGATTGGGCTGATTATCGCGGCCGTTGCGAACTCCATGAATGAGAGCGTGATTCTGACGCAGATTGCTTACTTCGCGATGCTGTTCCTGAGCGGCGCTTCGTTTCCCATTACCATCTTTCCCTCGTGGATGCAGAACTTGTCGCAGTTCATTCCGGCGACGTATCTGGTGTCCGGGCTGCAGGGAATTCTGTTGCGGCGGGAATCGATTTTGCAGAATACAATTGCGATTCTTGCATTGGTGGCTACTGCCGCTGTCGGCCTGTTTGTGGCTGTGAAGATTTTCCGGTGGGAGAAGGAAGAGAAAATCCGGAACACCGCGAAGCTATGGATTTTGGCGGTTTTGGTGCCTTTCTTCGTGATGGGCGGCTACCAGGCATTCAGCAAAGAAAACGTGGAGAAGGCGCGGATCGATACGCGTGTGCTGCGCCGCAGCCGCAACCTGCTGTATCGCAATGCACGGATTTTTGTGGGCGATGGCAAGGTGATTGAATCGGGCGCGGTGCTGGTGAAGAACGGCAAAATTGAAGAGGTGTATGAAGGCGCGGGTCCCGATGCGAAGAGCTTGAACGCAGAGGCGATCGAGGCGGCGGGTAAGACGATACTGCCGGGCTTGATCGATGTGCATGTGCATCTGGTGGCGCCCGGTGGGGTGATGGAAGAGAATGTCGCGCCCAATGCCGCGGTGATGGAGCGCAGGCTGGCGGCGTATTTGTATAGCGGCGTGACTGCGGTGAAGAGTGTGGGCGACCCGGAAGACCTGGCGCTGAAGACGCGAGCGCTGATTGGATCGGGGCGCCGGCTGGGAGCCGACTTATTTCTGTGCGGGCCTATGTTCACGGCACAGGGTGGACATGGAACCGAATATTTCAAGCAGATACCGGAGAAGTTTCGCGCCTCCGCTGAAGCCACGTTCGTGAGAACGCCTCAAAGCGCGGAAGAGGCAAAGCAGCAGGTGGACGCGCTGAAGAAAGATGGCGTGGATGGGATCAAGGCCGTGTTGCAGGGAGGCATGCCGGGGTTCGCGTTCAATCGTTTAGACCTGGGCGTATTGCGCGCCATCTCCGCTGAAGCGCGTGCGCAAAGTTTGCCGATCACGGTGCACACGGGCGAAGCGAAAGATGTGGCGGATGCGCTCGATGCCGGAACAAACGGGATTGAGCACGGCTCGTTGCGCGACAAGATTCCGGCGGAAACTTTCGCGCGCATGGCCAAAGACGGCGTCTATTATGACCCGACGATGAGTGTGTTCGAAGGGCTGGAACAGTTGTCGCAACGGAACAGCACGCTGTTCAACCGGTCGTTAGTGCAGCAGACGCAGACCAAGGAAATGCTAACGGCGACGCGCAAGATGCTGGCGACGAAGCCTGGCCCCGCTCCATTCGAGGCGAACCGCGAGGCCGCGACAGCTAACCTGCTGGCGGCATACAAAGCTGGCGTGATGCTGGTGACGGGTAGCGACGCCGGTAACCCCATGGTGTTTCATGGCCCGACCGTGCAGCGCGAAGTAGAGCTTTGGGTGGAAGCCGGCATACCGCCCGCCGTGGCCTTGCAAGCCGCAACGGCCAATGCGGCGCGGTTCCTGCGCGTGGACAATCGCGTGGGCATGATTCGAAAAGGTATGGACGCCACCTTCGTGCTGATTGACGGCAACCCCGTGCAGAATATTCAGCTGATGGAATCGGTGGCGGGCGTGGTGCTGAAGGGTGAGCGCGTGGACCGGAGCGAATTGTTCGATCAGAACTGAGTTGCGAAAAACTCTTGCATGCGTTCCAGGCCCTCAAGAAATATGCGGCGCGGGGTGAGCAGGCTGAGGACCAGAAAGGCTTCGGATTCGAAGTCATAGAAGTATCCGGGCTGCACAAGTACGTTCTGCTCTTCCAGAAGTTTGAGTACAAGCTGCTCTTCACTGAGAGTGCGCGGGACCTGCAGTATGGCGGACCAGCCGCCTTCTACGACGCGCGGTGAGAAGCAGAGTTGCAGCGCGGTAAGGTTCAGCCGGAGACGCTCCCGGATTTGATTCTGTACGGGTTCGCGCGCGGCCAGCAGTGCGGGGAGAGCCTGCTGGACAGGCGTGCCGATCGATAGGTATGTGTCGGCGATCAGTTCCAATCGCTGGCGTGCCTCGGGGTCGTTGGTTAGTATCCAGGCAAGCTTCATCTGCGGCATGCCCACTGTTTTCGAAAGGCCGTTCAGGCTGAAGGCAGTGGTCTGAAGCACGGACGCGGCGGGAGTGAAAACACGGGCAGGGTGGAGCGTGTAATCGGCGAAGACTTCGTCGGAGATGAGCGCCAGATCGTGCTGGCGGCAGAGGGCGCTCAGCTCTTCGAGTTCGCAGGTAGTTACGTAAGAGCCGGTTGGATTGTTCGGGTTCACGATCACGATGGCCCGGGTTCGGGCAGTGATGCTCTGGCGCAAGGCGTGAAGGTGAATGGACCAACCGCCTGCGTAACAAAGCGGGTAATGGCGGATGGTGACGCTTTCAAGCGCGGCCAAATGATCGAACAACGGATAAGAGGGTCGCGGCACCAGGATTTCATCGCCGGGGCCGCACAGCAGTTTGAAGAGCCAGGAATAGGCTTCGCTGGTGCTGCTGCAGAGAATCAGACGGTCTGCATCGAGCGAGAAAGTGAGGGCGATCTGGCGGCGCGCGGATTCGAGACCGGCGGATTCAGGGTCATAGACCAGCATCGCGGGATCGTGAAAAGCATGCAGGATCGCGGTCTCCGGATACATAATTCCGGCTCGCGTGGGATTCGATTCCGTCAGGTTCAGAACTGGCTGGTTCGAGGCGTGTTTCCGGGCGAGAGCGTAGGTGAGTGCGTTAGGCGCGGCATGCCACGGCAACCGCTGGGAAAACATTTCCGAAGTCTAGCAGTGCGACGGGGAGACTAAGCCGCGGCGCTGAGCGTCTTGACGTAGCCGGTGCGCGAGTAATCGAGAATCAGCTTGTCGCGAGTGACCAGCGTTGCGTTGAGCGAGCGGGCAGTGGCGATGAGCATACGGTCTGCAGGGTCGCGGTGGACTTCGCCGGGAAGGCGCGTGCTATCGATCATGATGGCGGGCGAAAGAGGCGCGAATTGTACGCCGGGAGCTTCCAGCGCGCGCTCAATCCAGGTGCGGCATTCCACAGACAAGGTTAGCTTTTTGGCCTGATCCAGAATCGCTACTTCCCAAATGGAAATGGCGGAAATATAGACCAGGCCCTGGTTAGCGGCAAGAGAAATGGTGGCGCGGAGAGGCGGCGGAATTTTATCCGCCACCCCGTCCATCAGCCAGATCCAGATGTGAGTGTCGAGTACGAGCGGACTAGGCTTCCGCATCCCACACTTCGCCCGTAGGCCCGACGATATCGGCGTGGTAGGTGACCGAGCCTGCCAGGAAGCCGAACAGTTCGGGACCGTTCGATTCCATCGGCACCAGGCGGGCCACCGGCTTGCCGTGCTTGGTGACCACCACTTCGGTGCGTTTGAGCTTCACCCGGTCCATTACTTCCAGGCAGCGGGCTTTAAATTCTCCGGCGGGCATAGCTTCGGTTTCGAGGAGGGTCATACTGGTCACAATATTCTGACTGGTTTGAAATGTCAATAGAGTGGTTTTCATATTTTAGGTCCAGTAGCTGCGGTCCAGGCTGCGGTACTGCACGGCTTCGGCAATGTGTTTGGCTGTTACCGGGGTAGATTGGTCCAGGTCGGCGATGGTGCGTGAGACTTTCAGAATGCGGTCGTGAGCGCGCGCGGAAAGGCTCATTTTGCGGACGGCCATTTCGAGCGTGCGTTCGCCGGTTGCATCGAGTGCGCAATCGGTACGGATGCGCCGGGCGGGCATGTGCGCGTTGTAATAGCCGCGCGTTTGCTGAATGGCGCGGGAGGCTTGCACACGTTCACGAATTCGCTCGGAAGTTTCGGCGATGGAGTCTCCGCGCAACTCTTTATAAGGCACGGCGGGGACTTCGATATGGATATCGATACGGTCCAGAAGCGGCCCGCTGATCTTGCCGAGATAGCGCTGGATAATGCCCGGCGTGCAGCGACATTCGCGTGTGGAATCGGAATAGAAGCCGCAGGGGCAGGGGTTCATCGCGGCCACCAGCATGAAGCTGGAGGGGAAACTCAGGCTCATGTGCGAACGGGAAATGGTGACGCTGGAATCTTCGAGCGGCTGGCGCAGCAGTTCCAGCACATTGCGCGGGAACTCTGGAAATTCATCGAGAAACAGCAACCCGTTGTGGGCCAGGCTGACTTCACCGGGCCGGGGCGCGCCGGAGCCGCCGCCGATCAAGCCCGCGTCAGAGATGGTGTGATGCGGGGAGCGGAAAGGCCGTGTGCGCAACAGGCCGGCATTCTTCGGAAGGATACCGGCGATGCTGTGGACCTTTGTAGTCTCGATAGCTTCAGGAAATGTCAGCGGCGGCAGAATGCCTGCCAAACGCTTGGCGAGCATGGTCTTGCCGGAACCGGGCGGGCCGATCATCAACACGTTGTGGCCTCCGGCAGCGGCTACCAGCAGGGCGCGTTTGGCGGAAGTCTGCCCGCGCACGTCGGCGAAATCGGGCGCGTGTTCCTCATCGGCATCGCGAATGCCCTCAGTGGCCGGCACTGGCGTGAAGGTCTCAGGCTGCTTCACCAGCGCGACCGCTTCAGGCAAGTTGCGAACGCCGTAGACGTTCAGGCCCTCCACCACGGAAGCTTCCGCCGCATTTTCAAACGGGAGGACCAGATTCGCGATGCCCAGCTTGCGTGCGCAAACGGCAATGGACAAAGCGCCACGAATGGGGCGAATGGCGCCATCGAGAGAGAGCTCACCCGCCATGAGGAAGCTGTCGGCATCGTGCCTGTCCGCGCCCAGAAAGCCCAGAGTTCCCAGTATTCCCATGGCCATGGGGAGGTCGAACCCGGCGCCTTCTTTGCGCACATTAGCGGGAGCAAGGTTGATGGTGACGGCCTTGTTCGGGTAAAAAAAGCCTGCGTTCATGAGCGCGGATTTGATGCGCTCGCGCGCTTCACGGACGGCGGTATCGGGCATGCCGACCAGCGTGAAATCTTTGGCCATGCCGCCTTTGTAGAGGTCGACTTCGACATCGACAGGCAAGGCGTCGATGCCATATACAGCGGCGCTGCGGGTTTTGAAGAGTGCCAAAAGTCAAGGTGTATAATCGGAGAAGTTTCTCGCCGGATTATTTGCCGTAACCCATGGGGGAGTGGTGAAATGGCAGACACAGCAGACTCAAAATCTGCCGGCGTTCACTCGCCGTGAGGGTTCAAGTCCCTCCTCCCCCACCAAAAACTTGCATCGTTGAAATCGGTTTAAGACTAAGTCGCGCGAGGCGGCGATTCAGAAGTTCGCGATCAAGGTAAGCTTGCGCGCGAAGGAGGTCTGCAAAAGCAATCCGGAGATCGAGAATCTTTCCGCTCTGAAAAGGTCGTTCCAAGAGCCGAGCAGGCGCGACGCTTCGTCGGAAACGCGACGCGGATCGAACTATGCCGCAAGATCGGCTGGAAGTTCATCGTTGACCGTCGCCCTGTCTACAACTTAGACCCATTATTCATTTAGGACAAGTCTCCACGTTATTTTGCGGGAAAGCCGGGCCCCTAACCCCTGTGATCCAGTACCGGGCACACCTGTGACGCGCGGGGCACATTGTTTACGGGCTATTTGATCGGCTAGACTAGGGAATTCAATACCGGTGCTGAACGTGTCTGGTTGGGGTAACGCGGGGCCACGGGTACGCGTCAAGTGAGGAGCGTTCAGTTGGAAAGGGAACAGAATTACATGAAGTTTTTCAGGCCACAGCGCCTGACCGCCGCCATCGTTTGTTTGCAGGGCCTGTTGGTACTGGTCCCAGCGCGGTCTCAGACTCCTACTCTTCCACCGGCGAATCCCCCTCAGCAGCAGCCTAAAAAGCAGAATCCGTTCGAGACGGTTCCGCAAAGCCAGGAGCCGAATCCGGCAGTGAAGCCCGCGCCGGCGCCCCCTCCCGTGCGTAATTTGCCTGGTACGCCTGCCACTACACCGGTTCCCGCCGCGGCGCCGGTTGCCGATGCGGCGCCGGTGGACCCTAACGTAATCGGCACCATTGAGTTTCGGGGCAGCCGCCGCGTGCCGCAGGATACTCTCCGCGCCCTGATCTTTACGCGCGTTGGCGATACGCTGAACGATGAGACGCTACGCCGCGATTTTTCCGCGCTCTGGAACACTGGCCGCTTCGATGATATTCGCCTGGAAAGCGAGGCTGGCGATAAGGGCATGATTATTCGCTTCGTGGTCACGGAGCGCCCCGTCATCCGCACCATCAAATACGAAAACATCAAATCCGTAACCACCAGCGAAATTCTGGATCGCTTTAAGGAGCGCAAAGTTGGCCTGTCGGTGGAATCGCAATACGATCCGAACAAGGTGCAGCGCGCTGCCGTGGTGCTGAAAGAATATCTGGCCGAACGCGGTCGGCAGTTTGCCATTGTGGACCCCGTGGTGCGGCGCGTGCCTCCCAGTTCGCTTGAAGTGATCTTCAACGTGAATGAAGGGCCCAAGGTGAAGGTGGGCACCATCACCATCCTGGGTAATGAAGTTTTCAGTTCCAAGCAGGTGATTCGCGCGATGAAGAACTCGAAGCCGATTGGAATTCCGCACTCCATTTTGCTGGAGAGTTTGTTCGCCCGCACTTACGATTCGACGAAGCTGGAAGAAGATAAGGAACGCGTGCGGGATGCCTATCAGCAAAAGGGTTACTTCACCGTCAAAGTGCTGGATCAAAAAGTGGACGTTCGCGACATTCCCGGCGGAAAACGTACGCTGCCGTTTTTTATCAGGAGTAAGCCGGGCAAGCGCGCGGATTTGACGCTGCCCCTTGAAGAAGGTCACCAGTTCCGGCTGCGCAAGATCAATTACGTCGGCGTCAAGCTTTTCCGCACGCCTGAGGTGCTTTCGAAGCAGTTGTTTAAGATGGACAACGGCGATGTGTTCTCCACCGCAAAATTGCGCGACGGCATCAAGAACCTCACGAAACTCTATGGCGATTTCGGCTACATCGATTTCGTTCCCGAGCCGGCGATCGACATCGTTCCGAACACCGACACGCTCGATCTGACCTTGACCGCGGATGAGGGCAAGCAGTTCTTTGTGCGGCGTATCGATTTCACCGGCAACACCACCACGCGCGACAAGGTCATCCGTCGCGAGGTGCTGCTGGATGAAGGCGATATCTATAGTTCGCGCCTTTGGGATGCCAGCATTCTGCGCTTGAACCAGCTCGGTTACTTTGAAACGCTGAAAGAAAACGAAAGCTATGAGCTGAAGCGTAACCCCGGCTCCAACACAGTAGATGTTCTGCTGAAGGTGAAAGAGAAGGGCAAAAATTCCATCGGCTTGAACGGTGGCGTATCGGGCATTGCGGGAAGCTTTGTCGGTTTCAATTACGCCACTAATAACTTTCTCGGCCTGGGCGAAACGCTTTCCGTGGAAAGTCAGTTGGGCACGCGCACGCGCGAAGTAAGCTTCGGCTTTACTGAGCCGCATGTGCTGGATACGCAGGTACTGCTCGGCTTCAATGCGTATGTGCGCCGTTATAACTACGATCAGGCGCGCGAAAGTTCTATTCTGAGTGGCCGGGATCTGCGCCAGTATTACGATGCGCTCGGCAATCAGAACCTGCTGAACTATGTGCAGAATTCAAAAGGCGTTTCGCTTTCGGCCAGTTATCCGTTGCGGCGGAGCTTTGCACGAATCGGCATCACTTATGGCTACGATGTATCGGATTTGACCACCAAGAGCGAAGGCGCCCAGAATTACTTCCAGTACCTCTATGTTAATCAGGTCTCGGGACCCAACGCGCTGCAGGGCGTCAGGACCAGCCGCATCGTTCCTTCGTATAGTTACAACTCTAAGAATCACCCACTTACTCCCACTGCCGGTAAGAGTATCTTCGCCTCAGTCGATTTCGCGGGTAGCTTTTTAGGCGGCACCGTCAATACGGTGCGGCCGTCCATCGATTTGCAGTATTATCATGCGTCGCCGAAATTCCGGAAGAATGTTCTGGCCTTCCATCTACTAGGTTCCACGTACTTCGGCTACGGCGGTAAAGTGATTCCGCCGTATTCGCGCACTTACATCGGCGGCGAAAACGACGTGCGCGGCTTCGATTTCTACGGCATCAGCCCAATCGCCTTCATCCCCAGCAGCGCCCCGGTAGCGGTGCTGGATGCGAACGGCAACCAGCGGTTTCAGAAGACGTTGGCCGCCGATGGCACCGCTGCCCTGCAGGCTGTTACCCAAACGATTCCGATTTACCAGATCATCACGCCGGGCGGCGATACGCAGGTGGTGGGCAACTTTGAGTACCGCATTCCCATCTTTGGGCCGGTGACGATGGCGCCCTTCTTCGATATCGGCATGAACCGCATTCTGTATCCGAATCAGCTCAGGCTGAACGACAGCCGCATCGACCAATTGAATCGCGATTTTCCGCAAGCCGCCTTCAACAACAAAGTGCAGATCGCCCCGGGCACTCAGAACATTCGTATGTCGACCGGTCTTGAAGTGCAAGTGCTGCTTCCTATTGTGCAAGCGCCGTTCCGCGTGTATTACTCGCTAAATCCCTCGCGCGTGAATCAATTCCTGCAAACGCCCATCGTGGCGGACCGCAGTTACTTCCCGAACAATGCATCGTTCCTGAACGCCATCAGCCAGCACGGGCAGGCATTCCCGTTCTTTGAAAAGCGCGGCACGTTCCGGTTCACCATCGGGCGCACGTTTTAACATAAGCTGAGTATCGAAAGTAAACATCAAAAAGAAGAAGACAAAGAAGAGACCCAATGAAACTGATTTCCGTAATCCTTCCGCTTGCTGGCGCGTGTGCATCTCTGGCCTTCGCCCAGACGCCTGCGGCAACTCCCACTCCGGCTCCCACCAAAATAGCCGTGATCGATATTCAGGCTGCCATCATCCAGACCAAGGACGGCCAAAAGGCCGCCGGAGACCTGAAGACCAAGTTTGGCCCCAAGCAGAGTGAGCTTGAAAAGAAGCAGAGCGATATCACGCAATTGCAGCAGACCCTGAGCAAGGGCTCGAACACGCTCAGCGAAGATGCAAAGCAGAAGACCATGCGCGAGATCGATGCGAAGACCACCTCGCTGAAGCGCGATTCAGAAGATGCCAACGCGGATTTGGAACAGGAGCAGCAGCGCATCATGGGCGATCTGGGCGGCAAGATGATCAGCGTCTTGAACAAATTCGCCACCGAAAATGGTTATGCCATGGTGATGGATATTTCCAGCCAGCAAACGCCGGTGCTGTTCGCTTCGAACACCATCGATATTACGCGCGACATTATCGCCCTGTATGACAAAATGGCGCCGAACATGACCGCGAATCCTCCGGCCGCGCGTCCCGCCGGTCAGCCTGCGCCGCGCACGGCCACACCGCGCGCCACCACTCCCGCGCCCGCTGTTAAAAAGTAAGATGCTTCGCTCGACGGCTGAGCGCGGGTGTATTGTGGAAGCATGAGGGTCCTACTGGCATTGCTGTTTGCGGGTTGTTTACTCCCGGCGCAGGTGGGTGGCCGCGCCGCGGGCGGTGTGGTGTTTGCAAACCCTGGCGGTTATGGCAATGTGGCTTACCCCGGCACGGGGCGCCCTCAAGCTCCGGTTCCGTTTGCGAGTTCACTGGGTGCCACTGTTGCGGGCCAACCCCTTCCGCTTCACAATGGCGGGGGCGGCGGCAGGCGCGGTTCCGTGGGTGCCTACGGCTACCCGGTGTTTGTCGGCGGCGGCTATTACGATCCGTCGTTTTATGCGCAGCAGCAGCAGCAGCAGCCGAACATCACCATCATCAATAATCCGCCGCCCATAATGGCGCCCACCGTGGTGATTAACCAGAATTTTGCTGCGCCGCCGCCCGAGGAAGCCCCCGTGGAAACGACGCACGTGTTCCAATCGGCCCCCCGGCGTGAGTTAGAAGCTGCCGCCAGCGATGCGAATGCCATTCCCGCGCCGCGTTACTTTCTCATTGCCTACAAAGATCACTCCGTCTTTTCCGCTCTGGCGTACTGGATTGAGGAGAAGACCATGCACTACGTCACTCCTCAGCAAACCCACAATCAGGCCTCACTTGACCTGATCGATGTGGATTTCACGAAGAAGCTGAATCAGCGGTAAATCGCCCGGCAGAAACGGGTAGCCGGAAAGATTGACCGGCGATTCCCACTTGAGGGACGCGAACCCGAATTTGTTCCGCGCTTCACTCTGGTAACGCTCTACGTGAAAGAAGACCAGCAGAATGGGCGCCTTTCCTGGATAAGCATATTCGTAACGTGTCAGCTCCGCGCCAACCTCCGCTGCAATGCCCAGTTCTTCTTCCAGTTCACGAACCAGAGCCTGTTCTTCTGTCTCGCCAGGTTCCAGTTTGCCGCCCGGGAATTCCCATTCCAGGGGGTGCGCCCCCGCCTCGGCGCGCTGAGCGATCAGCAGCTGCCCATCGCGCCAGATCAGGCCCGCCACCACCGTTTGCATAGACAATTGGACCATGCTGCACCCCCGGCTGATCGATCATTTCCAGAATCCACGAAACGTAGGTGAGTTGCCCGCGCCGGCAGTTACTGTCTTTGTTTCGAACCCTGTGTGCGGCGACGACCTGCGGCTCTCCGTGTTATTCGAAGCGGGCCGAGTTACGGCTGTGCGCTACCTGGTGCGCGGCTGCACGGCGTCCATCGCCGCCGGAAGCGCCCTCACGGAACTGCTGTTGCAAAAGCCCGCCGACACCATCACGGCAATAGACATTGAGGAAGCTGTCGGAGGCCTATCGCCGGCATCGAAGCATGCTGCAATCTTGTGTCTCGACGCGCTGCGGAAACTACCTCACTAAGTTGTCGGACAATTCGCGCATGGCAACATCCAACCTGGCCGCCTGTTTGGCCGGCCAAACCTCACCGCGATTGCTGGAATAGGCTTCTTCGAAGTCTTTCAGCGCACTCACCAGGTGGTTGAATCGCAGCGCGAACTCTCGTTTCGCGCGCGACGTTTGAAGCTTTTCACTACTGGCGCGCATGGTGCGATGCGCGTTCAGCATCATTTTCGCCGCTTCCGCGGTCCGGGTTGGATCTGACGGTTGTTGGCAGAGAACCAACAACAACACTGCTGCAAGCATGATGTCCTCCCTGTAAGTGCAGAATACATCTGTTTCAATTCGATTACAAGCATGGCCACCTGTAGTCCTCCGGCGCGGGCTATCCTGAAGGCGGTACTGCATGACTGTTTACACCGAAACCGTAGTGCATCTGGCGCCACCGGCATTTGCCGGCGAAGCTCCCTATCAGGTGGTCATCGTGACGCGAGACGACAACACGCGCGTCACCGGACGCGTGGATGGCGAGCACGTGCACATTGGCGATACCGTGGTGGAAGCCGCCGTGCGCGATGGCGTGCCTTATTTCCGCAAGGCCTGACCGGTTTAGCCCAGCTTGTAAAGCTTCATCGCGTTGTCCCAGGTAACCTGTTTGAACAGCGCCGGCGCGCACAGTTTCTTCAGAGTGGCGAGAGTATCGCGACCCGTGCAGACCTTGCCTACGGGCGCTTGCGGCTGCCCTAAACCGTGGCCATCCTTGCAGCCGCAATCGCTGCCGAACATCAGCTTCGCCCGGTGACGCTCCACGAACTTCGCGGAAAAATCGGGGTCGCGCTGCAGGAAGTTTCTACCGGAGTTGGCGGAAAGATCGCCATAGATATTCGGGTACTCGCTGAGCAGATGGTCGGAAATTCCGCCGGGCACAATCTTGCCCGTGGGGTAATCGGCGGCATCGTCCACATCGGCGCTGGTGTGTGCCCACCAGGAATTGGCATGCGCGATGAAAGTAGTATTTGGGTTCGTTTTTACTAATTGCGGCAGGCGAGCGATTCCGGTATTCCAATGGCCCTGGTTTTCCTGGAAATGCAGCAGCACGGGAACGCGCAGTTCGGCGGCCAGCGCATAGATTCGCCGCATCTCCGGCCCATCGCACGCCACTGGATATTTCAGCTCCCCGAAGCCGATGGCTCCGCTTTCCACGCTCGCGCGAAACAGCTTTTCGGAAGCAGGCTCACGCACGTCGAAATTCGCGAAACGCACGAAGCGGCCGGAATGCTCACGCACATCGGCCTTCGCGCGCTCTTCGGCGCCCGCGCCCGGCAGCAAAACGGCGCGCGTAACGCCGGAACCATCGGCATGCCGAATTTCCTGGCCCGGTTCGCCGCCCGGATGGTAATGGATATCCATCACGGGTGAGCCCCATTCGTTCGGCTCCGCTAAGGCAAGCGCGGGTAGAGCAAAGGCCGCCGCGCTTTTCAGAAATGTTCGTCGATGCATCGCGGCCAAGTTTATCAACAAGTAGCTAACGCGAGCTGACAATCTGTGTGGGCGCTGCCAGCGAAACCCCTTCGGCCAGCAGCCTTTTATAGAGCCGCTTGCGCAATTCGCTCTGCACGCCGAACTGGCTCACGAATTCGGAGACGTTGTAGTTCACAGAGAGCACCAGGGCGGCGTCGGCGAAGCCTGGAATCCAGGTCACAGTGATGGGATCTTCAGCTACCAGACCGGTCACGTCGTGTGCGGCCGCGCTGGTCTCCGCAAGCAACAACTGCTCCACGCGTTCCGCATCGGCATCGTAAGCCACGCGTACCGTCACGCTGCTGCCCATCTTCTTTTCCGGCAGATTGAAGTTGGTGACGTTCGCCTGGCCCAGCTTGCTGTTGGGCACGAAGATCAGATTGTTGCCCAGCGCGCGCAGCGTGGTGCTGCGCCACGTAATATCCACCACGTAGCCTTCTTCGCCGCTATTCAGCTTGATGTAATCGCCCAGCCGGATCTGCCCGGCCACGCTGATATAAAAGCCGGCGAACAGGTTGGCCATGGTGTCCTGCAAGGCCAGCGCGACAGCCAGGCCGCCCACGCCAAGAGCGGTCAGCAGCGGCCTGATATCCACACCAATGTGGTTCAGCAGGATCATGATGCCGAGCGTATACACCGCAATCTGCGCCAGGTTCCGGCTCAGCGTTGCGGAGGCGGCGGCTTGCCCCGAAACATGCGAGCCATACAGGCGCACGATGTTTCCCGCAAGCTTGGCCGCGATGATGGTCAGCGACGCAATCCAGAGCGCCAGCAGCGCCACATCCAGGCGATGCACGTATTGCGGCGGCACCTGAGAGCTGCGGCCGGCCAAGTCCGCGCCAAGGATGACGGCCCAGATCAGCATGGGTCCGCGCAGCGCGTCCGCAATCACTTCGCCCACGCGATGGTTCCCGGCGGCGGCCCAGCGGCGAATACCACCGGTCACCAGGCGGCGCAGCACAATGCCCGCGCCCACACACAGAACGAAGACGCCGAGCGGCATGAGCCACTGCCACCATTCGCGACCGATGAACGCCATCACTCGATTCTAAGTGCACGGTAACGGCGTTCCGCGCGTCAAACCCATTTGAGAGGAGAACTGCGTTTCGTCGCGTTGGCCTTGTGCGCAGTGGCCGCTTACGGCTCCGAAGCTTCGCATGACGCGCGCGCGGCCGGCAAAGCGGAGCGCAAGGGTCAGGTCTCGCAGGCTTTCCTTCTGTATTCACGGGCATCCGCCGCGCAGCCCGCGAACCAGCGGTATCGCGCCAAAGCAGCCAGTTTGCAAACACGCGCCATGATCTCTTCTGGCGTGGAGCCGGTGCTCCCCAAAGAGCCCGCCGAGGGTGACGTTTTAGTGGAGCCCGAACAGTATTTCGACAGCCTGACAGCTCGCGATTTTTCCGCCATGCGCCAGCCGCAACCGGCGCCGGAACTGAAAGCGCGCGCCGGCCGGTTCGATTTGAACCTGCAAGGCGATTGGAAAAGTTTGTGGAGCCAGACGGCGCGTCTCTACGGCTTGGACGTGATCTTCGATGGCGAATTCGATAATGGACGGCCTCTGACTTTTCGGCTCGATCAGGCCGATTATCGCGAGGCGCTGCACTCCCTAGAAGTAGCCACCGCAGCCTTCGTAACTCCCATTTCGCCCAAGCTGTTCATGGTGGCGCATGACACGCTGGCCAAGCGTGCGGATCTGGAGCAGACCACCACCTTGAGCATTCCCGTTCCGCAGGCCGTCACCACGCAGGAGCTGATGGAACTGGCGCAAGCCGTGCGGCAGACGCTGGATATTCAAAAACTGGCGTGGGATTCGAAGAGCAACACGATCGTGATCCGTGACCGTGTGTCACGCGCGCTGCCCGCCCAGGCCCTGTTCGAAAGCCTGCTGAATTACCGGCCGCAGGTGATGGTGGAATTGCAGCTGATTGAAATCCGCAAGAGCGACATCGTCAACTTCGGCATTAATCTGCCGAACATGGTCAACGTCGCCTTCACAGGGTTAGCCAGGAACACCGCAGGCGCGGTTGCGGGTTCCCTGCCCTCGAACGTGAACAATCCGTTCCCCTATGGATCGCAATCGTACCAATATCTTGTGGAAGCGGCGGCGGCCGGCGGCGACATCCTGAAGAACGCCTATCGCGGGCTGTTTCCGAACAGCCTTTCGCTCTTCAGTCTTTCCGTGAACCAGGCGCAGGCACTGGCGAACTTTTCCGACAGCCGCAGCCGCACCATGCTGAAGATCGATTTGCGCGCCAGCGACGCACAGCCCTCCACCTTTCATTTAGGCGACCGGTACCCCATCGTGACCGGGTCCTATTCGTCGGGAACCTCCGTGCAGACCGGCTTCACGCCGGCGCCATCGTTCACGTTCGAAGACCTTGGCATTTCGCTGAAGATCACGCCGCATGTGCATGGCATAGAGGAAGTGTCGCTGGAACTGGAAAGTGAGTTTAAGATTCTGACCGGCCAGGTGGTGAATGGCAACCCGCTGATCTTCAATCGCAAGCTGAACTCTAGCGTGCGGCTGCGCGATGAAGAGTGGGCGCTGGTGGCCGGCCTGGTGTCGCGCACCGATTCGAAAGAGACCACCGGCACGGCTGGCTTCTCACAAATCCCGTGGTTGGGGCACCTCTTCAAGAAGCACACGCGCCAGCAGGATGAAGCGCAGATTCTCATCCTGATGAAGCCGCGCCTGTTGAATCTGCCCGGCTCGGAATCGCTCACTCGCGCGGTGCGTGTCGGCACTGAAACACATCCGCTGATTCCGCTCTAACGGCCGTGCTACATTGGCCGGATTGCATGCGCGCCGCCTTGTTGTTGCTCTTCTGTAGCTGCTGTTTTGCCCAACAGACGCCTCGCGCGCCGGCAGCGGCGCCACAGGATCGGTCGAACGATGAAGTGCTCAAGCAGATCGACGATCTGATGTGGCACCTGAAGCTTCAAGAAGTGGCCGTGGTGGATAAGTTTGCTTACACCAGCCTGCCGCCGGCGCGCGAAACCAACCCCACGGCGCAGGGGGCGGGCAACCCCATGATCGTTTACGCCTACAGCTTCATTCCGAAAAGTCTGGACCGCGCGAAACAGCATCCGCTGCTGGTGTATGTGCATGGCGGCGTGCACAGCAGCTTCCTGAGCGGCGGCGAAGGCAATGGCGCGCACATCATTCGCGAACTTGTGGAACAGGGCTACACCGTTGTGGCTCCCGATTATCGCGGCAGCACCGGCTATGGGACGGGCTACTATCGCGCCATCGATTACGGCGGCCGTGAGAACGACGATGTGTTCGCCGCGCGCGACGCGATGCTGGAGATGCATAAGTTTCTCGATGCGAAGCGCGTCGGTATCATCGGCTGGAGCCATGGCGGCATGATCACGCTGATGAATATTTTTGAGCACCCGGCTGCGTATGCGTGTGCTTATGCGGGCGTGCCTGTCAGTGATTTAGTAGCGCGCATGGGCTATAAGACCGATAGCTACCGGCGCATTTTTTCCGAAAGCTTCGGCAAGGATGCGAACGACAATGTGCAGGAATATTTGCGGCGCTCGCCATACACGCATGCCGCGAAGCTGGCCACGCCGCTTCTGATTCACGCGAACACCATCGATGAAGATGTGAACGTGCTGGAAGTGCGCCACCTGATTGCGGCCCTGAAAGCGGAAGGCAAACAGTTCGAATCGAAAATTTACGAAGCGGCGCCCGGCGGCCATCATTTCAACCGCATCGATACGAAGCTGGCGCGTGAATCGCGCGGCGAAATTTATGCCTTCCTGCGCCGGTACTTGAAGCCCTAACGCCTATGCCGGAACCTTGGCTTCGGGAGACCGTACTGTCGTGCCCCGCCGCAGTGGCTGCGGTTATCTTCGCGCTCGATCAAGCCGAAGAAGATCTGGCGCGATTTCACCCGCCGCCCTCAGCCGATTTTCATCTGCGCCATATTGCCGGCAGCCTGGACCGGCTGACTACTTATCTGCAAGATGGTCAGCTTTCGGAGGCGCAGCTTGCCGCGCTTCAGGCCGAAGAAGCAGGTTCCGGCGAGACCAGGGAACAACTGTTGGCGGCATGCAGGGATGCCTTTCAGCGAACACGCGCCGCTCTGACCAGCGTGCCATTCAGGCAGCTGGACGAGCCGCGCTTCGTGGGACGCCGGCGCACCCGCACCACTGCCATCGGCCTGATGATCCACATGGCGGAACATACGCAGCGGCACATCGGCCAGATCATTGCGTATTCTCGCGTAGGCTGAGTAGAGACCTATGTCTCGCATGCTGGAAGAAATACGGCAGCAGCCGGAAGCGCTGGCTCGCACGCTGCAGGAAGAGTGGAGCGGCATTGAGAACCTGAAAGAGTCGCTGACCCAGAAGCGTCCGCGCCTGATAGTCCTGGCCGCCAGAGGCACGTCGGACAACGCCGCGCAGTTCGGGCGTTACCTGCTGGAGATCACAACCGGCATCCCTGTTTCGCTTGCCGCACCCTCCATTGCCACTCTGTATCAGGCGCGGCTCGATTACCGCGACGCGCTTGTCGTGGCGATTTCGCAATCCGGCGAATCGACCGACACCAACGTAGTGCTGCAGCGCGCCCGTGAAGCGGGAGCTGTCACCGTAGGCATTACAAACGAAGCGGGCAGCACTCTGGCGCGCCTGGCGGGGCATGTGATTTACGTGCGTGCCGGCAAAGAGCAGAGCGTCGCGGCCACCAAGACTTATACCGGGCAGATCATGGCGCTTTATCTGCTGGCCTATGCGTTGGGCGCCGATCTGAAGCGCTCCGACCTGGAACGTATCCCCGCGTGGACTGCCGATGCGCTTACGCTGGAACCCACGGTAGCGAAGCTTGCGCCGCGCTTCCGCTTCATGGAGCAAGCCGTAGTTGTGGGCCGAGGCTTGAACTATTCGAACGCCTTCGAATTCGCGCTGAAAATGATGGAGACCTGCTACGTTGTAGCGGAACGATTCTCTTCGGCCGATTTTCTGCACGGCCCCATTGCGCTGGTGGAGCGCGGCTTCCCGCTATTCCTGTTCGCGCCTTCCGGAGTGACCTGGCCCACCATGGGGGAAATGCTGGCCAAGCTGAAAACGCTGCGCGCGGAGACTCTGGTGATCACCGACGAACTGAACGCCGAAGTGGCTGGGCGCGCCACTTGTGAACTGCTCATCCCGGCGCGCATCCCCGAAATTTTCACGCCGATCCCCTACATCGTTCCGGCGCAGATTTTCGCTGCCCGTTTAGCTGCCGAAAAGGGCTTCGATCCCGACCAGCCCCGCACGCTCAGCAAAATCACGCAAACGCTCTAGACTTTTGCGCGCGGCACTTTTCTCACGAACCGCCGTGAACATTTGCGGCAGCGATACGGACCGAGATTGAAGAGGCGAATCAGCATGTCGAAGATGCCGCTCTCCCAGGATTTTCGCGTGTCATGCGAACCGCAGCTGGGGCAAACGTGGGTGGTGGCCTGCGGCGTCCAGACGTTCGTTTCGGGCATAGCCTAAGTGAAGTTCATTCTACAATGGCTTTAGTGCCCACCAAGACGTTTTATATCGAGACGTTCGGCTGCCAGATGAACGCTCACGACTCCGAGAAGGTGGTCGGCACACTCCTGAAACAGGGGTTTGCGCAGGTGGCCACGCCGGACGAAGCATCGCACCTGTTCTATAACACCTGCAGCATTCGCGATAAGGCGGAGCAGAAAGTTTTCCATCGCCTGGATACATTCAAGCGTTCGGCCAAGGGCAAAACCATCGCGGTGCTGGGGTGCGTGGCGCAGCAGGAAGGCGAAAAGATTTTCGCACGCGCGCCGCACGTGAGTCTGGTGGCGGGTTCGGCCAGCTATGCACGCCTGCCGGAGATGCTGATTCAACTGGAAGCGGGGAACAAGCGCGTTTCGGGTTTGGCGTTCGATCGCGATGAAGCTTTTGAAACTCCGTACACGCGGCGCGACAATCCGCATCGTGCGTTCCTGACCATCATCGAAGGCTGCGATAAGAGCTGTGCGTATTGCGTGGTGCCCTTCACCAGAGGGCCGGAGCGCAGCCGCACCGCGGCCAATGTGATGGAAGAAGCGCGGCGTCTGGCGGGCGAAGGCTATACCGAAATCACGCTGCTGGGCCAGAACGTGAACAGCTATCGCGACCCCTCGCCCGAAAGTTGGGATTTCGCAACGCTGCTGGCGCGCGTGGGTGAAGTTCCCGGTCTGCGGCGTGTTCGCTTCACCACTTCGCATCCGCGCGATTTCGTGAAGCCCATCGTGGAAGCTATTGAAGCTGACGAGCGTCTTTGCAACCATATACACCTGCCTGTGCAATCGGGTTCCTCGCGCGTGTTGAATGCCATGCAGCGGCTTTATACGCGCGACGAATACATGCGCCGCATCGAATGGATGAAGCAATCGCGCCGGCCTCTGGCCATCACCACGGATATCATCGTGGGCTTTCCCGGCGAGACGGAAGCGGAGTTCGAAGAGACCATGAAGCTTCTGGACGACGTGCAGTTCGACGCGCTCTTCGGCTTCAAATACTCGCAGCGCCCCAATACCGCCGCGCTGGGGATCGAAGATAAAATCCCCGAAGAAGAAATTACGCGCCGCCTTTCCGCGGTGCTGGAAAAGCAGCGCACCATTCAATTGCGCAAGCATGGAGAGATGATCGGCGCGACGGAAGAAGTTCTAATCGAAGGCCGCAATCACGCCACGCAGCAGTGGATCGGGCGCACGGCGCAGAACCGCACGTTGAACTTTACGCACCCATCGGACAACGCCGCGCTACTGGGAACTTACATGCCTGTGCGGATCACGCGCGCGGGCCCAAACTCCCTGGCCGGCGAAGCATGCCTGAATTGAAACGCATGCGTAACAAGAGTGGTGTAATGAAACCAAAGGAACCCACCGTGGAAGTCGAGATGAAAATTCGCGGGTTGATGATGGACCCGGGTACCAATATGCCGATCGTGATTTTGAAAGATGTCGCGGGCAATACTGTACTGCCCATTTGGGTCGGCATCTACGAAGCGAATGCGATTGCGCTGGAGATTGAGAAAGTTTCCACGCCGCGTCCCATGACGCACGATTTGTTGAAGAGCGTGTTAGTGGGGTTGCACGCGGGCATTCAGAAAGTGGTAGTGAGTGAGTTGAAAGAGGATACTTTCTACGCGCTGATCTGGCTGGAGCGCGGCGGCGAACTGATCTCTGTCGATAGCCGTCCTAGCGACGCGCTGGCTCTGGCGCTGCGCCTCGATTGCCCCATTTTCGTTGACGATTCCGTGCTGAAATCTTCGAAGTTGACCGCCTCCGTGAGCGACAAAGTAAATACCGAAGAGCTCCGCCGCTGGCTGGAGGGCTTGAATGATGAGGACATGGGCCGCTATAAGATGTAGATGCGCCTGAGCACCCTTGCTCTCTTTGTTGCCGTTTCCAGTTACGCCGCTTCACCGTTCACTCTTGAACAAATACTCAGTTCCGCGTTCCCTTCTGAGCTGACTGCCGCGCCCGTGGCCGGCAAGCTTGCGTGGGCCGCGGATGAGAAGGGCGTGCGCAATTTGTGGGTTGCGGAGCCGCCGGAATATCGCGGCCGCCCACTCACCAGCTTCGCCGAAGACGATGGCCTGGAGATCACCGGCACGCAGTGGAATGGGGACGCCAGCGCCGTGATCTTCGTGCGCGGTGAGGGCGTGAATCGCAGCGGTGAATTTCCGAATCCGCGCTCTGCAACGGCCGGCGTGAAGCAGACCATTTGGATCGCCCCGCTGAACGGCCCGGCGAAGCAGATTGCGGAAGGCGCAGCGCCGGCTGTGTCACCTGACGGCAAAACAGTCGCTTACATTTCGCGGGCGGGCGAAGTGTGGAGTGTGTCTCTCAGCACTGCTGCCGCTCCCGCGCAACTGATCCATGCGCGTGGCACGGCGCAGTTGCTGCAGTGGTCGCCCGATGGCCGCTGGATGGCCTTCATCAGCAACCGGCGCGATCATGGCTTCGTTTCGCTGTACAACGCCGCAGATAAAACATTGACCTTCCCGGACGCTTCGGTGGATCAAGACACTCATCCGGTCTGGTCGCCCGATAGCAAGTCGCTCGCGTATATCCGCATCCCAGTGTTCACGCGCGCATTCGCGTTTGGGCCGGTGCGGACAGCGGAGCCATGGTCCATCCGCGTGTGCGACATCGCAACCGGCAAGGCGCGTGAGATCTGGCGCGCGGCGGACGGCAAGGGCAGCGCCTTTCATGAGATGGTGGCGAAGACGCAACTGCTCTGGAGCGCGCAAGGCCGCATTATTTTTCCGTGGGAACGCGAAGGTTACCAGCATCTTTATTCCATCGACGCGCGCGGGGGCACGGCGTTAGCGCTCACGCATGGCGAGTTCGAAGTGGAACACGTCGCGCTTAGCCCTGATGGCCGCGATGTCGTGTTCTCGTCGAACCAGAGCGATACGGAGCGCCGCCATCTCTGGCGTGTACGCACGGATGGCGGCACGCCCGCCGAACTGACCAAGGGCGATGAAATTGAATGGTCCCCGGTGATGACCAGCGATGGCAAGGCACTGGCATATCTGCATTCCAGCGCCACGCAGCCAGCACGCCCCGCCATTCGCATCGGCAGCGCCACGCATGACCTGCAGCCGCTGCCTTCCTCTTTCCCTTCGAACAATTTGACTGTGCCCCAGCCAGTCACCTTCACCGCCACCGATGGCATGCCCATTCATGCTCAGCTTTTTCTGCCACCGAAGAGCACGCCTGGCACGCGGCACGCGGCAGTGATTTTCTTCCATGGCGGTTCGCGCCGCCAAATGCTTCTGGGCTGGCATTACATGTTTTATTACCACCAGGCTTACGCCTTCAACCAATATCTGGCCAGCAAGGGCTATGTAGTGCTCTCCGTGAACTATCGCAGCGGCATCGGTTACGGCCTCGATTTCCGCGAGGCGAAAGACTATGGAGCTACCGGCGCCAGCGAGTACAACGATGTGGCCGGCGCGGGCCTCTACATGCGCACTCGCTCCGATGTGGATTCGCGGCGCATCGGTTTGTGGGGCGGTTCCTATGGCGGATACCTGACCGCGCTTGGCCTGGCGCGCGCCTCAGACATGTTCGCGGCCGGCGTGGACCTGCATGGCGTTCACGATTGGAACAGTGAGATTCAAGTTTTCGCGGCAGGTTACGATCCCGAGAAGCAGCGCGAGGCAGCCCGCATCGCTCTGGCTTCTTCGCCGATGAATTTTGTCGACGGTTGGAAATCGCCCGTGCTGCTGATCCACGGCGATGACGACCGTAATGTGAACTTCAGCCAGACCGTGATGCTGGTGGAAGCGCTACGCAAACGCAAAGTAGAGTTCGAGCAGCTGATTTTCCCCGATGAGATCCACGATTTTCTGCTGCACCGCAACTGGCTGCGCGCCTATCACGCGGCCGACGATTTTTTCAGTGAGCGACTCTCCGTTCGCGCCGCGCCGCATAAAACACCTTGAAACAAGCCAGGCAGTGATAGGGAACGCGCCCCAGCATTTTCCAAAACAGCGCCACCGGATTCCTCACCACAATGCGCCGCCAGTTACATGCGTCGCAGTTCGGGCACCGGAGTGGCTCTTCGTCTTGCATGCGGCAAGCATCACCGTATCATGGCCACCGCTTACTTCGGTAATAGCTAAAATTGGACATCGTGATTTCCTCCGTTGACGAAGATTTGGTTTATCTGAAAAAGGGCATGGCGGAACTGATCCGCGAAGAGGATTTGCGCGAACGGTTAGTTCAGGCACGCCGCGAAGGGCGCCCCTTGCGAGTGAAAGCCGGTTTCGACCCGACAGCGCCAGATCTGCATCTGGGCCACACCGTGCTGCTTCGCAAGTTGAAGCACTTTCAGGATCTAGGTCACACCGTTATCTTTCTGGTGGGCGATACTACCGCGATGATCGGCGACCCTTCCGGGCGCAACGTGACGCGGCCGCCGCTTACCTCAGAAGAGATTCAAGCCAACACGGAAACTTACAAACTTCAGGTCTTTAAGATTCTCGATCCCGTGAAGACAGAGGTCCGCTTCAACAGCGAATGGCTGGGGAAGATGGGCTTCGAAGACATGGTGCGGCTCTGTTCGAAATACACGGTGGCGCGCATTTTGGAACGCGACGATTTTGCGAAACGCTACGCCGGTAACGTTCCCATCTCCGTTCACGAACTGCTCTATCCCCTGGCGCAGGGGTACGATTCCGTCGCGCTGCGCTGCGACGTAGAGATGGGAGGCACAGACCAGAAGTTCAACCTGCTGGTGGGGCGCGAACTGCAAAAAGATTTTGGCCAGCCATCGCAAATCGTAGCCACCATGCCGCTGCTGGAGGGCCTCGACGGCGAAAAGAAAATGTCGAAGTCGCTGGGCAATTACATCGGCATCACCGAAGAGCCAGCTGTGATGTTTCGCAAAACGATGCAGATCAGCGACGAATTGATGTGGCGTTATTACGAGTTACTCACGGACAAAAGCATGTCCGAAATTCAGGCCATGAAAGCCATGCACCCCATGGACGCAAAGAAAGATCTGGCCCGCATCATTGTCACCGATTTTCATTCCGCCGAAGCTGCGGCCGGCGCGGCCCGGCAGTTCTCAAGTGTCGTGCAGAACAAACAGGTGCCGGATGAAATGGAGACATTCGCCCTGCCGGAACCGATGCGCCTGGATAAAGTACTGGTCGCCAGCGGCCTGGCCGCATCCATGGCCGATGCCGTTCGCAAGTTGAAAAGCAACGCCGTGGAAGTAAATGGCGCGAAGCAGTCCGACCAATTCCTGGTATTAGAGGGCGCTCACGTTTTGAAAGTCGGTAAGAACTGGCGGCGCACCATGTAACACTGGTAGCTTCCCCCCGAATGCGAAAATTATATACCTGGAAGCTGAGATCGCGCGAACTCCGCTTGGGTGACCGCACGCTGATTGTTGCGGTGTTGAACCTGACACCCGATTCATTTACCAACGATGGCATTTACGACAACCCGGATTTGGCGGTGGCGCGCGCGATTGAACTGGAAGCTTTGGGCGCGGATATTTTGGACATTGGCGCTGAATCCACCAAGCCGGGCAGCGCTCGCATTTCGGCTGCTGAAGAACTGCGCCGGTTGATTCCCGTTTTGAAGCGCCTGAAAGACCAGCTCAGCATTCCCATCTCTGTCGATACTTACAAAGCCGAAGTAGCCACGCTAGCCCTTGAGCATGGGGCTGAAATCATCAACGATCCAAGCGGCTTCACGTTCGATCCGCTGCTGGCGAAGGTGGTGGTGGAAAATGACGCCGGCCTGATTCTGAACCACATGCGCGGCACGCCGGAAACCTGGGCGAAGATGCCGCCGCTGCCGGACGTGATGGGCGCGGTGACAAAAGATTTAGACGCCAGCGCGAACAGGGCGCGCCGGTCTGGCGTGGATAAGAACCGCATTGTGCTCGATCCCGGCTTGGGCTTCGGGAAGCGCAAGGAGCAGAATTCAGAGATCATCGCGCGCCTGGGTGAGCTCGCGAAGCTGGAGTACCCGATACTGACCGGGCCTTCGCGTAAATCCTTCCTCACGCAGGGCACGGAAGAAGAAACGATTTATGCGACGGCAGCGGCAGTTGCTGCGTCCATACTTCGCGGCGCGCACCTGGTGCGAGTGCACGATGTGGCGGCCATTCGCGCCGTGATCACGGTCGCCGATGAGATTGCCAAAGCAGAGCGCGCCGAAGATGAAGAGCCGGCGAAGCGTCCGGTAGGCCGCAGAGCCGTTTCGCCGGAAACGCCGGCCACGGAGCGCCCCGCGCCAACACGGCCTCCTCTCTTGAAGAATTTCGCGCCGCCACCGCAGGAAGTTCCCGAATTGGATGAACCGATGGAGGAGTCGGGCGACGACGCGCCGCCCACACGCAAACCTCCTTACGAACGAAGCGGCGAGCGCCCGTACACACCGCGCAGAGCGTCGCCTCCGGCTGAGCGTGGCGACCGCCCCTATGCTGCGCGCACTTTCAAGCCGCGCTCCGGACCGCCGTCAGACCGTGGTGACAGGCCGTTCAAGCCTCGCTCAGGCCCACCGTCAGACCGCGGTGACAGGCCGTTCAAGCCCCGTTCAGGTCCACCGTCAGATCGTGGCGACAGGCCGTTCAAGCCCCGTTCAGGTCCACCGTCAGATCGTGGCGACAGGCCGTTCAAGCCCCGTTCAGGTCCACCGTCCGATCGCGGTGACAGGCCGTTCAAGCCCCGTTCAGGTCCACCGTCCGATCGCGGCGACAGGCCGTTCAAGCCCCGTTCAGGTCCACCGTCCGATCGCGGCGACAGGCCGTTCAAGCCCCGTTCAGGTCCACCGTCCGATCGCGGTGACAGGCCGTTCAAGCCTCGTTCCGGCCCACCGTCAGACCGCGGTGACAGGCCGTTCCGACCGCGTTCCGGCCCACCATCCGGCGGCGCCGGCGGTCCACGAAAATTCGGCCCTCCACGCAAAGGCACCGGACCGCGCAAAGACTATCCCTCGCGCGGCCCGAAACGCGATTCCTAAGTCCGATAGAGAATATCGATAATCTGCTTCCCGTAAATCGGGCTCACCCATTGTTCGAAGATGGCGTCTGTCCCCGTCAGGCCGCGCACCACCAGCGCACGTAGTTCGTCCGGCGTATACGCGCGCCGAATGGATTGTACGCCTTCGGAAAATACCAGTTGGGTCAATAACGGCCTCATGAAAATCGAGAACAAAGTCAGAGGCAACCGGTGCCTCACCAAATCCACAATCACGAACCGCTTGGCGGAACGGCCCACATTTTTCACCAGGGCCACCACTTCCTCTTCACTCAAATGGTGAATGGTCAACACGCTCAGCGCCACATCGCTCGGCGGCAGCGGGATTTTGGTGGCGTCGCCAACGATAATGTTCACGCCGAACGGATTAGCGGGGCAATCTTGCAAATCCACGCCCGTCACCTCCGCGCCGAAAGCAGCGCGTACATCCGCAAGCAGCGCGCCTTCCCCACAGCCAATGTCCATCACGCGCGCCGGCACTTCGCGCCGCAGCTTTTCGAAAATCAGCTTGTTGTTCCCCAGCAGGCGATTCAATCGCGCCAATTCCGCGTGGAACTCCTCCCGCTTATCGCACGCAAATTCTGCGTCATCCATCAATTCCGGTGTCAGTGAACGAATCATTCTGTTTGAGTAAACTCTAATGATGCCATTCGCTGCAGACCACCGCCTGGGCCGTTACCAGATACGGTCGGCGGCGGAGAGCGCGTTTGCGGGCGAAGTGTATCGCGCCCGCAATGTGGAGAGCGGCGGCGACGTATACCTGCGCGTACTCACCCACACCTGCCTTTGCGTTGAGGAGGAAGTGGCGGGGATGAGAGCGCAGTTAGGGCCCGCCTTCGCGCTGGCGCATCCCCACGTGTTGCCCCTGCTGGACATCGGTTGCTCCGGCAGCGTACTCTTTGCGGTCAGCGAATTTCAGGAAGGCGAAACACTGCGGCGCAAGCTGCATCGCGCACGCCTGCCGCGAGACCGCGCGTCCGATTTTGCCATTCAGATTGCGCGCGGCTTGATCGCGTTGCATCGAGCGGGCGTTCTGCATGGCGACCTGAAGCCGGAGCATGTCCTCATCGCCAAGGACGGCGTTGCGCGCCTGATGGACGGCGGTTTGGCCGCTCTCACCTACGAAGAGATGCCGGCCGAACCATCCGGCTCCGTGCCCATTCTGATTGCGGACTATGCCTCGCCGGAGCAGGTTCGCGGCGAGCGAGAAACCTGGGCCTCAGATCTGTTTAGCTGGGGCGTCATGCTGCACGAAATGCTCTCCGGGACGCGGCCGTTTCTGCGCCCCACATTGGCTGCCACAACCCGCGCCATTTTGAGCGAAGACGTGCCGGAGCTGCAAGTGCCTGCGCTCGACCGCATCATCCGGCAGGCCACTCGCAAGAACCCTGGCGAACGGTTCGATTCCGCGCGCGATCTTGCCTTCGCCATGGAATCTTTCGGCAGCCTTACCACGCCCGGAAACAGAATCCGCAAGACGGTTCGCGAACGGCAAACTGTGCCCTTCCTGATTGCCATCGTCATGTTCGCGTTAGGCCTGTTGCTGGGCGCGGCGATTGCGCGTGAGTATCTGCGGCCCACCGTGGTGACGCAACTCTCCTTCCGCCCGCTCACATTTTCAGGCCATGATTCATCGCCAGCCGGCGCGCCGGACGGCAAGAGCCTGGTCTTCGTTTCAAATCGCGATGGAACCGAACGCATCTGGACCGCGGCGCTGGACCGGCAGAATGAAAAGCCGCTCACCACCGGGCCCGATCATGCGCCGCGCGTATCGCCCGACGGCCGTTCCGTATTGTTCATTCGCACCGAAGGCGCGCAGGATAATCTGTACTCCATTCCCTTCGCGGGCGGCAAGGCGGTGAAGCTGCTCGATAACGTGCAAGGCGCGGATTGGTCGCCGCACTCCGACCGAATCGCGTGGGTGCGAGTTGCCGGCGAAGCGCATGGCCCAGTCTCTTCGATGGGAACCGTGAACACGAACGGCGCCGCGCCTGACGAATTGACTCGCGTGACCGGCCAGGTGTTGCAGTATCCACGATGGTCACCCGATGCGAAATATCTGGCTGCTTCCTTGGGCAATCGGGTGCTTGTATTGCGTACCGATTCTTCCGGCCAGCAGCGCATCTTGTCTCCGCCGCCCACGCGGGGCAGCCTGTCCAGCGTGGCGTGGGTGTCGCCAGACCAGCTTCTGTACTTTCAATCCGTGACCCTTGCCGGCGCGAATGGTTGGCCCAGCGGGGCTGCCAATATCATCCGGCAAAATGTGGAAACCGGCACAACGGCGGCGCTGGGCTTCAGCCAGCAAAGTGCGCTCCATCTCGATCGCTTGCGCGATGGTTCGCTGGTCTTCGATAGCAGTTCCGGCCGCAAGAATCTGGAAGAAGTGTCGCTCACCGCGGGCACATCGCGCTTCCTCACCGTCGGCGATAGCGACGATCAGGACCCTGCCTATTCCGCCGGCGGCAAATCGATTTACTTCTCCTCCTTTCGCGGCGGCAACCTGGAAATCTGGCGCGCGGAGACCACGTCGGGAGCGTTTCATCGTGCGATCGAAAGCCAAACCAGCGAATCCGCGCCTTGCCTCACTTTCGACGGTGCCCGCCTTCTTTGGAGCTCCAGCCGCGAAGGCCACTTTGAGGTGTACTCCGCAAACGCGGAGGGCGCGTTCACGAAACGCCTGACTAACGATGGCGCGGGCGCCGAACATCCCAGCGTCTCCGCCACCGGCGATTGGGTGGTCTATCACTCCACGCATCCGGCCCGCGCGGGCATTTGGAAGATTCGGCAAAGCGGCCTGGAAGACAGCCCGGTTGTGAAAGGCGATACGCAGTGGCCCGAAATTTCGCCCGACGGCAAGTACGTGCTCTACACGCAGACGTTGCCCGGCGTGCGTTCCATCCGGGTGGCGACGCTGGAAGCGGGCGCGGCAATGCCGTTTCATATCGATCTGCCGTTCACGCCCGGCAAGAGCGATGCCTCGCTCGGCAAGGCGAAATGGATGCCGCAAGGCCATGCCATTGCGTTCATCGGCGAGGCCGGCGATGGCGCATCGGGTGTCTATTCGCAGCCCTTCGCGAATGGCGCCGAAGCGCGTGGTGCACGCACCAGATTAACCAGCTTCGATAGCCGCAGAGCCGTACAATCGTTCGCCGTTTCGCCCGACGGCACGCGCGTCACCATCGCCAGTTGGGAGTTGGGGTCAGGCCTGGTGCAAGCGCTGAACGTGCCCGGCGCGGCCCGTTAGCGCACCACGATATTGACCAGCTTGTCGGGAACCACAATCACCCGCACCAGCGTCTTGCCTTCCATCAGGCCGATGATCCGCTGGTCCAGCAACGCGAGCTTTTCGAGCTCGGCACGATCAGTTCCCGGTTCCACGTTCAGCTTGGACCGATTTTTACCATTCACCTGAATCACCACTTCCGCAATTTCTTCGCGCGCCAAACCTTCGTCATACTGCGGCCAAGGTTCTTTGAAGACAGGCCCCGCGTGGCCTTGCTCCGTCCACAGTTCCTGCGCCAGATACGGCGCAAAAGGCGCCAGCACCAGCGTCACGATTTCAATCGAGCGCGACATCGCGCCGGCGGACAAGTTGGCCTCATGCGAGTGCAGATCGTTCAACAACTCCATCAGCGCCGCAATCGAAGTATTGAAGTGCCAGCGCGAATCGAAGTCTTCGGTAATCTTGCGCAGTGTCTGGTGAAGCTTGCGCAAGATAGCCGCATCGGCCGAGCCATCGCCCGGCTGCAGCATCGGCAGGTTGCGCGTTGCAAAGCGATAGACGCGCGACAGGAAGCGGGCAATGCCTTCAATGCCGGAATCGCGCCAGTCCACATCTTTCTCAGGCGGCGCGGCAAACAGCGCAAACAGGCGTGCTGTGTCCGCGCCATGCTGTTCCGCCACATCGTCGGCAGGCACCACGTTGCCGCGCGATTTCGACATCTTCTCGCCATTGCGAATCACCATGCCCTGCGTGAATAACTTGCGCACCGGCTCATCGTTCGCAATCACGCCGATGTCGCGCATCACCTTGGTCCAGAACCGCGAATAAATCAGGTGCAGGATGGCATGCTCCACGCCACCGATGTATTGGTCGATCGGGAACCAATGCGCGATTTTGGCCGAATCGAACGGCGCGCTGGAATTTTTCGCATCGCAGTAGCGGTAAAAATACCAGGAAGAATCGACAAACGTATCCATCGTGTCAGTCTCGCGCCGCGCCGCGCCGCCGCACTGGGGGCACGTCACATTCACGAACTCAGGCACGTTCTCAAGCGGCGATTGGCCTTGCCCCGTGATCTGAATTTTGTCGGGCAGCCGCACCGGCAAATCGGCTTCGGGCACCGGCACCGGCCCATCCACGGGACAGTGGATCACGGGAATCGGCGTGCCCCAATAGCGCTGGCGTGAGATGCCCCAATCCTTTAGCCGGAACGTGATGGCGCCCTTGCCGAAGCCATGCTCTTCGGCGAAGCGAGTCATCTGCCGCCGCGCCTCAGCGCTGGTTTCACCAGACCACTTGCCCGAATTTTCGACGATGCCGTATTCGCAAAACGCCTGCGTCATCCCCATCGGGCTCGCCAGGCCGCCGTCCACCGGACGCACCACTGGTCGAATCGGCAAACTGTATTTCACGCAGAATTCAAAGTCGCGTTCGTCATGGCCGGGCACCGCCATAATCGCGCCGGTGCCATAACCCATCAGCACAAAGTTGCCGGTCCATATGGGCACGCGCTCTTTACTGAACGGATTGATAGCATAGTGGCCCGTGAAGTAACCTTCCTTCTCCACTTCGCCCATGCCCTGCGCGGCGCGCGCATCGATCATTGCTTTCGCGCGCTCATCGGCCATGCCCCCGGCAAGCGGATGTTCCGGCGCGACAATCAGGCACGTGGCGCCGTAAATGGTATCGACGCGCGTGGTAAAGACGCGCACCGGCGGCAGGTCCGCATCGGACACCTGAAAATCCACTTCAGTACCTTCCGAGCGCCCAATCCAGTTGCGCTGCATGGCCAGCACGCGGTCCGGCCAGCCGTCTTCCAGCAGCTTCATGTCATCCAGAAGCTGGTCCGCATAATCGGTAATCTTGAGGAACCATTGCGCCAGTTCGCGCTGTTCCACCGGATTCGTTTCATGGCGCCAACAGCAGCCATCCACCACCTGCTCATTCGCCAGCACGGTGGCGCACAGGTTGCACCAGTTCACCAGAGCCTTCTTGCGATAAGCCAGCCCGCGCTCCAGCATCCTCAGAAAGAACCACTGGTTCCAGCGGTAATACTCCGGGTCGCAGGTGGTCACTTCGCGCTCCCAGTCATAGCTGAAAGCAAAGCGGCTGTGCGTTTTCTTCATGCGCGCAATGTTCATGCGCGTCCATTCGGCGGGCGGCGTCTTGTTCGCAATCGCCGCGTTCTCCGCGGGCAGGCCGAACGCATCCCAGCCCATGGGGTGCAGCACGTTAAACCCGCGCATCCATTGGTGGCGGGCCAGCGCGTCACCGATAGAATAATTGCGAATGTGCCCAATGTGCAGAGCGCCCGAAGGGTAGGGCAGCATCTCCAGCACGTAATATTTCGGCTTTTGCGAATTCTCTTCCGTGCGATACAGGCTGCCGTCCGCCCACTCGGCGGCCCACTTCAATTCGACAGCTTTGAAATCGTAATTCTTTTCGGGCATCTACTCTTCAATCATCGCCCAGAGCGCTTGCCTGTATGCTGGTAGCTACTCAAAACGCCCGAATGGAGACTTTTTTGTGATGCAAAGAAGAAGAATGGTTCCAGGCGCGTGCCTGATCATGTTGGCAGGAGCATCGCTGACGCAGGCGCAACTCGCCCCCAATGCGCCTCTGCCTCCCGGCCAAAACCCGAACGGCCTGCATGTCTTTTTATGGGCCGGCCTGAAGTCTCACCAGGTGGGCCAGCACGATTACCCGCAGTTTCTAGCCGATTGGAGTAAGTTGCTCACCGAGCACGGCGCAGTTGTTGATGGCGCTCTGCACGCGCCCTCCACCGCCGACCTGGAACGCGCCGATGTCGTAGTAATTTACAAAGGCGATGCCGGGTATATGACAGCCGGCCAGAAAACCGCGCTCGAAACTTTCGTCAAACGCGGCGGCGGTCTGGTCAACATTCACGATTCGCTCTGCGGCCCCGACCCCGCCTACCTATCCACCCTGCTGGGCGGCGCGAAAAAGCATGGCGAAATCAATTTCACGCTGGAGGCGCCGATCCCTTACACCGTCACCGACCCCGCCGACCCCATCGTGAAAGACATGTCGTCACTGACTCTTTTAGATGAGGCATTCTTCAATCTGACGCTGGCGAAAGATCCAGGCATTCACGTCCTGGCGACAGTCAAGATTCCACCCACCCGCAGCGCAGGGGAACACAAGGGTGAAATCGTGCCGCAGATTTGGACCTACGAACACACGCTGCCGGGCGGTCAACCGGCGCGCGCGTTTGTCTGGATGCAGGGTCACACTTATACGAATTTGACTAACTATCAGATAGAAAGAACGCTTCTGCGCGGCATTGCCTGGGCCGCGAAAAAGCCGGTGGACGAATTAGTGGACTATGTACCACCGCCGCGCCCCGTGAGACCGGGAACACCACCGCCCACGGCCGGCAGGTAATGATACTCTGAACTCACGTCTTAGGAGTGCTGTATGTATCTGCGCCTGCTCATCGCCTTCATTTGCGCTCTGACGCTTACCGGTCAGGCTCCACCCGCCACATCCCCAACAGTTCCCGCGGAGAGCGGCGACGCCAAGCCCGCCACCGTTTCCGGCAAAGTAACCAGCGCAGCCGGTCAGCCCATTCGTAAGGCGACTGTCACTCTGCACTGGGTTGGAGCTGCCTCGCACAGTCAGCAGTCTCCCGCCCCTTACACCGCTACCAGTGACGCGGAGGGCAACTTCATTTTCGAGGCAGTCGACCCCGGCCGGTACATGCTCAGTTCCGATCGCCCCGGCTTTCAAAGGCAGACCTATGGGGCCCGTCGTATGAATGGCGGTGGCACCGTGCTCGCGTTGACGCCCGGTCAGAAGATGGCCGCGCTGGACTTGGTCATGAGCCCGCAAATTGTTGTCTCGGGCAAGGTCCTCGATTCCGATGGCGACCCTGTGCCGCGCGCGCAGGTTCGCGCCATGCGTTATATGTACTTCAACGGCAAGCGCCAGATTGTCCCCATGGGATTCGCCTCAACGGATGAAAACGGGGAGTACAAACTTCAAAATCTTGTTCCCGGCAAGGTTTACGTCAGTGCGTCCGCGCTACGCGAAGCGTTTTTCGGCCAAGGTTCACGGACTGCGGCGCCGCGCCCACCCGCAGGCCAACCCGCGAAGCAGGAGGAGGCGGCAGTAGCCACGTTCTACCCCGGAGTTACAGATCTTTCCGCGGCCACGCTCATCGAATTGGTTGCCGGGCAGGATAGGCCAGCAACGAATATCACTCTTCGTAAGTCCGCTGTTTTTCACGTGCGCGGCAAAGTGACAGGCCAGGTTCCGAATGACCGCGCGCAACTGCGGGTTATATTAACAAGCCGCTCATCCACTTTCATGGATTATATGGGCGGCGCGTCGGGTCCTGTCGGGCAGGACGGAACCTTCGACCTTTCGCAGGTTGCTCCGGGCGCTCATAACCTGATACTGATTAACGCCATGGGTAATTTCAAGACGTTGGGAACGGTGCCCGTGGATGTTGGTTCGCATGACGTCGAAAACGTGACCCTGACCGCTGAGCCGCCCTTCGATCTGAATGGACAGGTGAAGTTTGAGAAGCTCGCGGACTCCGATAAAACGAAGTCGACAAAGACTACTCCCGGGCCCGCCCGCATTTCCCTGATGCCGGTAGAAGGACCGGCCATCAACGTACCGAACGCGTCCAGCAAAGACGACGACACCTTTTCCCTGGTAGGCGTTGCCGCCGGCCATTTCCGGCTGAATGTCGTCTCGATTCCGGAAGGCTTCTATCTGAAGCAAGCTCGCTACGGAGATCAGGACGTACTTCGCAACGGCCTGACGATTGCTCCCGGCGGCGGCTCTACGCTCTTGGAAATCACTCTCGGAGCTGGCGCCGCCAAACTCGACGGCACTGTCCAGACGGCTGACGGCAAACCGGCCCCGTCCACTGTCGTTACGCTCATTCCCGATCCACCCTCGCCTGACCGTACGGATCTGTACAAACAAGGCAACACCGATCAGAACGGTCACTTCACCATCAACTCGATAGCGCCGGGTAAATATCGCGCCTATGCATGGACCGACCTCGATCAAGGCATCCAGTTCGACCCTGAATTTATTAAGAACTACGAGACGAAAGGCACGAAGCTCGACATAGCGGAATCGGGTACTCCCACGGTTGCCTTGACGCCGATTGAGCAGTGACACCAAGCATTATTTTTTGTTCAGACTAGGCCCGCTGGCAGAACGCGATTGAGTGCCGGGGCATCGAAGATTGCAGGAGCGGAAGATGCTAAGACGAGTGAAGCAAACGGCTGTTGGGTCCATGGCGATTCTTGTATTTTGCGGCGGGGCGTTTGCTCAGCGTAACGAGCGGGGTGGCGGCCATTCCGGAAATTCCGGCGGCGGCCAGTCTTACTCGGGAGGCGGACGTTCCTATTCGGGCGGCGGCGGCCAATCCTATTCCGGCGGCGGACACTCTTATTCAGGCGGAGGTGGACAATCGTATTCCGGCTCTGGCGGCGGACAATCGTATTCGGGTGGCGGCCGTTCCTATTCCGGCGGTGGACAAGCCTACTCCGGCGGCCGCTCCTATTCCGGCGGCGGGCAAGCCTACTCCGGCGGCGGCCGTTCTTATTCGGGTGGTCAATCGTACTCAGGTGGCGGCCGCTCTTACGGTGGCCAGTCGTATTCAGGCGGCGGGCGCTCTTATGGCGGCCAGTCCTATTCTTACGGCGGAGGCCGCGGCTACGAAGGCCGCGGCTACCGTGACAGCGGCCGCGACAGATACTCTTACCGCGGCAGCTACGGCTACGGTTACTCCCGTCCGTACTACGGTTTCAGTTACGGATACGGCTATCCTTATTCCTACGGCTCCAGTTACTACGCCGAAGTAGATCCCTGTAACCCCGCCGGATACTACGATCAATATGGACGCTGGATCCCGTATCCAGGTTGTTACGTCGATCCTTACTAACCCTCACCACTAACTTCCCAACGGCGGAGTTACTATCCGGCTATTTACAGCCGGGTGGTACTCCGCCGTTGTTGTTTTGTCTTCCATTTCCGCCCGCAACGCCACCAAAGCTTCGTCCAGGTCCCGCGTATCCGCAACCACCCGCGCCATCATCACCGTCAGCGTCTCTTTCAACGATGCCTGCCCATGGAACGAAAGCGGTGAAGGATTCAACAGCGCCACCGGCTTATCCACAAACTCGCCGGAACTCACAATCCAATCGAGCGCGTTCTTCAACGACCCCGGCACCCCATGAGCATACTCGGGACTCGAAATCAGAACAGCCCGCGCGTTCCGCAAGCGGATTCTCCATTCGGCTACAGCCTGCGGCGCTGGTTCAATATCCAAATCCTGGTTGAAATGGGGAAGTTCACCCAGCCCGCGATACAAATCCAAACCAGCCGCCTCCAACAGCGCGGTATTCTTCGAGCGCGCCCGCAGGCTGCCCGAAATCGCGAGTATGCCGCTAGCCAATGTGCTGGGTCAGGGCAGCGAAGCGGCTACCCTCGCGCACAATGGTCTCCGTCCGTTCGGGGCCGGTGGAAATGCAACCCACTTCCACTCCCGTCTGCTTCTCCAGAAACGTGATGTAATCTTTCGCGCGTTGCGGAAGCTGCTCATACCGCGATATGCCGGCAGTCTTGCTTTGCCAACCCGGCAACGTTTCGTAAATCGGTTCCACTTGATACAGGCCCGCCGCGGTAGCCGGCATATCCGTCACTCCCTTGTAGCCCACGCACACAGGAATTTCCGCAATTTCATCCAGCACATCCAGCTTTGTCATCACCAAGGTATCGAAGCCGTTCACCATCGCCGTGTATTTCATCAGCGGCACATCGAACCATCCGCAGCGCCGGGGCCGCCCGGTAACACTGCCGAACTCCGAACCGCGCTCACGAATATGGTCGCCCTGTGCATCCAGGCTCTCCGTGGGAAACGGTCCGCCGCCCACGCGCGTGATGTAAGCCTTGGAAATTCCCACAATGCCGCCGATGCGCGTGGGCGCCACACCGGTACCTGTCAGCGCGCCGCCCGCCGTGGCGCTGGATGAAGTGACAAATGGATACGTGCCGTGGTCCAGGTCCAGCATGGTACCCTGCGCACCTTCGAACAACACGCTCTCGCCGCTTGCAATGGCATTGTTCAACAGTGCCGCGGTGTCGCACACCATGGGCCTGATCTGTTCGGCAAACTCATCGTACTCAGCGCGAATCGCAGCGTAATCGGCGTGATCGTGAATGCCGAACGCTTCTTCAATCACCTGCTTCTCCTGCGCCAGCACATCGAAAGCGGCATGGAACGTGTCGCGCTCCAGCAGTTCACAAACGCGCACACCGCGCCGGCCCGCTTTGTCTTCATAGCAAGGGCCAATCCCGCGCGAAGTGGTGCCGATGGAGATCCGTTTCTCCATCGTGCGATGCCACGGAAAAAGAATGTGCGCACGATTGCTGATGCGCAGTTGCCCCGCCACATCCACCCCGGCCGCTTCCAACTGCGCCGTCTCTTTCAGAAGCGCTGCCGGATCGATCACCATTCCGTTTCCAATCACAGCGCGTTTGCCCGGATGCAGGATGCCCGAAGGAATCAGCTTCAGAACGAATTTACGGTCGCCAATCTGAATGGTGTGGCCGGCGTTGTGGCCTCCCTGATAACGCGCCACCACGTTGAAGCCATGGCTGAGCAGGTCGACGATTTTCCCTTTCCCTTCGTCTCCCCATTGTGCTCCCAAAACGATGATATTGTTAGGCAAACTCTTCATTGTAGCGTAAGCGCCGTGAGAGTCTGCTTGCGACGCTCAAGCCAAATCTTCTCCGCCGGCCCGGGCTCCAGCGCAAGCGCCGCGTCAGACGCAAATCCCGCCTCCTGAACTCGGCCAAGACGCTGCAACAAATTCGCGCGAACAGAGAGACGCCCAACAAACGGATAGTTCGACAAGCCAATGATGATACGCTCAGAAAATGTTGCTTTCCGACGCCTTCCGCAGTCTGGGGGAGGACCGTTTTGCCAAACTGCTGCGTTCCATTTCCTTTGGAAAACTGAAAACCTTTCAACTGTATGAACGGTTCAAGCTGCGCACCCACATTGAAAAGCTGAATACTGAGAACCTGCGTAAAGCCACGCCACGCCTGTGGGAACGGCTGCTCACCCACGATGAGGAATACGCGACGGATCTGTCGCAGGCCGTGTTGGTTTCGAACATGGAACTGATTGTGGCGGTGCTAAATTTTCTGGGCATTCCGAATGAAGACGGCTTCTTCGTGAAAGATCTGGATGCCACGCAATACCTCACCGAAGGCTGGCAGGAACGCGTATACCGGGAATTCAATGGCCGGTATCCTGAACCACTGGTGGTGTTTTATATCAACCACTTGATCTTCGAACTCCAGAAGGACGGCCAGCCTTTCCAGCCCGCTTCGCATGCTTGAAACCGAACTCGCCGGGCTGCAAGCCAGCACCCTGGAACGTATCGAAGCCGCTCAAATTCCCGCCGATCTGGAAGCTATTCGCGTGGAAGTACTGGGTCGCAAAGGAACGCTTGCCGCCGTTTCGAAAGACATGGGCAAGATTGCGGCCGATGAGCGTGCACGCATCGGGAAACTCCTAAACGAAGCCAAAAATTCGTTGGAAGCGGCACTCACCGCTCGTCAGGATCAGTTCGCCGCCACCGCGCTCGCCCAGCGCCTGGAAGCGGAATGGGTTGACCTCACTCTGCCCGCGCCCGGCATCCGGCCCGGCAATCTGCATCCCATCACGCGCCTGCAGCAGGAAATCGAAGACCTGTTCCGCTCGCTCGGCTTCACCGTGCTGGACGGCTTTGAAGTGGAGGACGAATATCACAACTTCGACGCTCTGAACATTCCCGCCGATCATCCCGCGCGCGACATGCAGGACACCTTCTGGTTAGAAGGTGGAAAGCTGCTACGCACCCACACCTCGCCCGTGCAGGTTCGCGGCATGGAAACGCTGCCGCTGCCGCTGCGTATGATCGCGCCCGGCCGCGTGTTCCGCAATGAGAGTGTCGATGCTTCGCATGAGCACACCTTTTATCAGCTGGAAGGCATGATGATCGATCGCAACATCTCAGTCGCCAACCTGATTTACTTCATGAAGACGCTGCTGGGTAAAGTCTTCGGCCGGGAAGTAACGGTCCGGCTGCGGCCCGGCTTTTTCCCCTTCGTGGAACCCGGCTTTGAGCTGGATATCCAGTGCCTCATCTGCGGCGGCTCCGGCTGCGCCGTCTGCAAACAAAGCGGTTGGGTGGAGCTGCTGCCCTGCGGTCTGGTGAATCCCAAGGTGCTCGAAAAGAGCGGCATCGATCCGCACGAATGGGGCGGCTTCGCCTTCGGGCTCGGCCTCACGCGGCTGGTGATGATGCGCTACGCAATCGCCGATATTCGCCTGCTCATGTCTGGTGACCTGCGCTTCCTTGCGCCCGCTGACGGAGTGGCCGCTTGAAGTTTTCACTGAATTGGATTCGTGAGTTTGCGCAGTTACCCGCTGACGCCGGGCTCACCATGAACCTGATCACCACGCGGACCGCGGAGTGCGAAGGCCTGGAGGCGTACGGCCAACCGGACGCCAGCGAAGCCACCGTCATTTCGTCCGAACCCGTGCCTGGCACCAAGCTCGCGCTCGCTGTTGTCGATACCGAACGTTACGGCCGAAAGACGCTTGTGTGTGGCGCGCCGAACTGCCGCGCCGGGCTTCACACCGCGTATCTGCCCGTGGGCCGCAAAACCATTCAGGGCATTGAGAGCGACGGTATGCTCGCAGGCACCGATGAGCTCGGCATCAATCGCGATCACACCGGCATCGTGGAATTGAATGAGCCGCTGCCGCCGCCGGACACCATCCTCGAGATCGATAACAAGTCGCTCACGCACCGCCCGGACCTTTGGGGCCACTTCGGCATGGCGCGCGAAGTGGCCGCCATCACCGGAAGTGAGCTGAAAGATTTGGTGGACCCGAGCCTTCTGCCCACCGGCCCGCAGGCGTTCGAAGTGGAAGGCCACGCCGAACTCTGCCCGCGTTTCAGCGCCATTGTTTATGAAAATGTGCGCGTGGCCCCTTCGCCCCTCTGGCTGCAGTTTCGCCTGACTGCGCTGGGGCTCAACCCCATCAACAACCTGGTTGACCTGACGAATTACATTGCCGCCGAACTGGCGCAGCCCATGCACGCTTACGATCGCGCGCTGCTGCACGGCAACAAGCTGACCGCGCGCCTGGCGCATGAAGGCGAAACCGTGTGCGCGCTCAATAAAGAAAATTACGCGCTCACGCCCGCGAACCTGGTGATTGCCGATGCCGCCGGGCCGGTGGGTGTCGCCGGCGTGATTGGCGGGCAGCAAAGCGCCATTTCGGACGCCACCACCTCTGTCGTTTTCGAAGCCGCCAACTTCCACGCCACCAGCGTTCGCAAAACCTCCACGGCGCTGAAAATTCGTACCGATGCTTCCATGCGCTTTGAAAAGGCGCAGGATCCGGCCAACACTGTGCGCGCCTTGGCCCGCACCGTTGCGCTGATGAAAATCCTGTGCCCGGAAGCGCGCCTGGTGGGGGGCTTGGCCGATTGGAAAATCGCGATTGAGCCTCCGCCGCTTCTTGCGCTGGACGGCAACTGGCTAAACCGCAAGCTGGGTCGCGAAGTGGAGCCCGAACGCGTGTCTTCCATCCTCACCAGCCTGGGTTTCGGTGTCGCAGGCGCCTGGCCGAACCTTACAACCACCGTGCCTTCCTGGCGCGCCACGAAAGATGTCAGCACGCCGGACGATCTGGTGGAAGAGGTGGGCCGCATGATCGGTTATGAGACCATTCCGCCCATTGCCCCGGCGGTACTTTCCACCGTGCCCCCCGATGCGCCGGAGCGCCTGTATCTGCGCCGCGTGCGCAACATGGCAGCCGCGCAGGGCTTTACTGAGGTCTATAATTATTCCTTTCTCAGCGAAGAACAAGCCACGCAATTTGGCTTCGTTCCTGCAAATTTAGTGCGCGTCCTGAACCCCATCGCCCAGAACCAGAGCCTGATGCGGCCCTCCCTGCTGCCCGGAATCTATGCCAATCTCGCTGAAAACCGCAAGCATCTGGAGCATTTCCGCCTCTTTGAAATCGGGCGTGAGATTCACAGGCGCGCTGAACCCGCGCTGCCCGACGAGGTACAGCACCTGATGCTCGCCATCTATGGCGAAGAGGGCGCACTGCTGGAATTGAAGCGCTTGGCCCAGTGCCTGGCCAGCGGAATTCAAGTGCGCGAGGCGGAAGCGCGCGCCTTCGAACATCCGCGCCGCACAGTGGATGTGCTTGCTCGAGGAACCGTAGTGGGCCGGCTTTTCGAACTGCATCCCAGCTATCTGGAAGGCGCCAGCCGCGCAGCGATTCTCGATCTGGATCTGAGCCTGCTGCCTCAGCATGAAGCAGGAACGGCCACTTATGCCGCGGCGAAAAAATTCCCTTCCAGTGGCTTCGATCTTTCCGTGATCGCTAGGCCCCGTGAACTCGTCGGGGACCTGGAGCGGCGCATGCAAGTGCTGGCCGGGCCCCTGCTGGAACGCATCTCCTATCGCGGCCAATACGCCAAATCCGATACGAAGAGCGTTACCTTTCGCTTCACGCTATACGCGGCGGATCGCACGCTTTCTTCCGACGAAGTCACACGCGTGCGCACGAACATCATCGACGGAATGCGCGGATTGGGATACGATCTGACGGTATGATCGAACGCCGCGCCTTTCTCGCAGCAGCCGGATCCGCTGCCGCCCTGCCCCTTGCCACGCGCATGAAGGCTGCCCCTAGCCCAAGCCCCATGAAGATTACCCGCATCCGGTTCTATAAGAATCCGCGCGGACGGGCCATCTTCAATCAGAGCTACAACATCGTTACCGTGGAGACTGACGCGGGCATCACCGGCATTGGCGAAGGCGGCTCCAAAGACACCGTGGAACAGTGCGCCGCCATGATCATCGGCGAAGATCCGTCGCGCATCGATCATCTTTGGCAGATGATGTATCGCGGCTACTTTTACCCTGCTGGCCGCGAAAAGCTGGACGGTTTGGGCGCCATCGATTTGGCCCTCTGGGACATCAAAGGCAAGGCTCTCGGCGTGCCCGTTTATGAACTGTTGGGCGGCCTGCAGCGCAACCATTGCGAATGCTATGCCACCAGCTTTCCCAGCCGCGGAAGCCTGAAGGAGTCAGCGCGCGCCTGCATGGAAATGGGCTTCCGCGCCTATCGCTATGCCACTGCCGACCCCGGCCGGGGCGAACCCTTCAACTCGCACAAGATGGTGCGCAAGACTTACGAGGACTGCGTCCAGATCCGCGATGGCGTGGGCAAAGATGGCGATTGGGCGCTCGATTTTCATACCCGCCTCGATATGCCAGACGCTGTGCGGCTTTCAAGCCTGATCGAGCCGCTGGAACCCTACTTCGCCGAAGATCTGATTCGCTCGGAAAATCCGATGGTCTACAAGGAGCTTCGCCAAAAGGTGAAGGTTCCCATCGCTGTCGGCGAACAATTCGGCTCGAAATGGGATGTAAATGATTTGATTGAACAGCAATTAATCGATTACTCGCGTATGACGCTTCCCAACGTCGGCGGCATTACTGAATTCATGAAAATCGCCGCGCTTTGCGAGACGCATTATGTCGGTTTGATCCCGCATTTTACCGGGCCGCTCAGCGTGGCCGCGCTGGTGCACGCCTGTGGCGCGTTTTCAGGACCCGTGATGATGGAAATGACCGGTACAGGCCCGCAGGTTGAGCCGCATTTGCCCGTTTGCGCCGATTGGAATAAAGGGAAATTGGTGCCAAATCGCCGTCCCGGCCTGGGCGTGGAGCTCGATCCGAAACCGCTTCAATTGCTGGCGGAAGTAACCGAACGTTATCGCGTAACGCCGATTTTCGAACGGCCCGATGGATCCATTACAAACTGGTAGTTTAAGGTCTGTATATCCCCTTAGTTCATATTCCTCACTGAATTTGTTGTATTGTTAAACCCGCTTTCATACCGCTATTCTTTCGGTGATGATTGATACACTTAACCAGGGCTTAATCCGTCGCGCGATTGTAATTGTTCTTGAATTTTTCGCAGTTTGTGCTTTGGTGGCCGCCCAAGCCACACCGACATTTACCTACCCCGCCAGCCCGCAGGGTTGCACCACCCCAGCGCAGTTCGCCGATGCCGCGCTGTGTACCGTACCGGGAGAATCGCCGCTTTCGCCGTTCCCGATACCCGCGGTGGGAAGTTCTTATGTAGATGCTACGTTCGGCTCCGTCGTTAAGGTGCTTGCCGGTAACCGCTCCGTGCACGGCTACTCCACTCCTCTGCCCCTAAGCGCAACGGGGAAGTACGCCATGCTGTCCATCAATGGCGAGCAGACCGATATTGTGGACACCGCCACATCGGCTGTCGTGTACCGGTCGCGCCCGGGCGTGGTAACGCTCGATCAGCCCCGTTGGGATGCTACCAGCGACGACATTTACTATTACTTTTCCGGTGCGGCAGTAATGAAGCATGTGCTCTCCACCAATACAACAACCACATTAGTGAATTACGCCGCGACAAACCGCTTCAGCGCGATCAAGAACGGCGGCACCGGGGATGGATCGAAAGACAACTGGCTCTCCTTCTTCGCGCCTATCGAACACAACGTGTGCGTCATCGATTTGGCCAACGTTCGCACCTATTGCGCTGACTATAACTCCCCTGCCATCGCGGGTGCCATTCCGTTCACATTCATCGATTTTTCCCTAACCGCCAAAGGGGTCGATAGCACCAGTGGCAAGCGATATGTGCTGCTGATGGGCCTGCCTTCCATGGCGGCGTTCTCCGTCGATGCCGCAACCGGCACTTTGGCCTTCGAGTATCGCGGCCCCGAATTTCCCCTGCACCTGATGGGCGCTTACGGGCGCAATAACGGAAACAGAGTTTGCGATCCGGGCGAACTCTGCCTGGGAGCGCCGCACGCCGACGTCTTCGAAAATACCGATGGCAGGCAGTATCTGGCGTTGGAGATGGATTACGAAGGCAGCTCGTTCGCGCCATGTTCCCGGCGCGTCACCGCACTCGAACTTTCGAAGGGCAACGCGATTCTGGACATCGGAACACAAGGTGGCGGCCTCACTTCAATCATGGCTACTCATTTTTGCGGAGCTTCAGATTCCTTCGTCGCTTCTCACGTGAGTTGCGCAAAGACCAATCCCTATTGCGCCTTCTCTAAAAACTACGCGGATTATTTCGTGATGGACCCGGCCAACATGCGCGTACCCATCCCGCGCTTCCCGCATGAATCGGAAGTGTTCGTGGTGCGCGGCTTGGGCCTGGAAGTCAGGCGGTTGGCTCAACTGCACAGCATGCGCTTCACCAACGATCCGTATTGGAGCACCGCGCGCGCTGGCCTTTCAGGCGACGGTAAGTTTATTCTTTGGGATTCGAACTTCTACCGCCCGAACCAGGAACAGACGCTCATGACGTCCACCGGCTTGGGCTCCACGGTCGTCACGCCGCCACCGCCTCCTCCGCCACCACCCACGCCACAGCCACCGCCAACTCCCCAACCACCGCCGCCCGTTCCAGGCCCCACAGCCGCGGTTCCCGTAGTCTGGACCAACCTGTTGAATGCCTTCGCCAGCGGGAGCACGCTTCAGGGCACCAATGCCGGGTTCAATGGCAGTGCCACCGCTCAGCAGCAGATCACGGCCGGCGATGGCTTCGTGCAGTTCACCGCAGTCGTGTATAACTGGGTTCGTTCGGTGGGGCTCAGCACCAACAACAGCTCCATCCAATTTGGAATTACGCTGAATGGCGCCGGCGGAGCGGAAGTCAGAGAAGCCGGACAGTATCGCGGAGGCATATCGTATGCCGCTGGCGATGTGTTCCGGGTCGCGCTCGAAAGCGGTCGCATGAATTACTACAAGAACACCACGTTGTTCTATTCGAACACTGCTCCCAGCTTCGCGTATCCGCTGTTCGTGGACGCCCAGCTCAGTTCGCAAGCTACTCTATCGTCCGTCCTGCTGGCTTCAGGGTCCGCGCCTGTTGTCCAGACACCGCAAAGTCTCGTCTGGATCAACGCGAACCATGTCGCCATCGCCGGCAACAACCTGCGAAGCAGCAATGATGGCTACGTGGGTTCGGCCAGTTCGCAACAACAGGTCACGCAAGGCAACGGCTTCGTGGAATTCACCGTGTCAGAAGTGAACACAGTGAGAGGCATTGGCTTGGGCCACAATCCGGGCGCTATCGATTTCGGCCTCACTCTCAACGGTGGCGGCGCCGCCGAAGTAAGGGAGATGGGGGCCTACCGAAGCGCGGTGCTCTGCACCACAGGCGACGTGCTTCGCGTGGCCATTGAGGGCGGCCAGATGAAGTACTACAAGAACGGCACGGTCTTTTTCACAGACGCGCAACCGGTACTTACTTACCCGCTAGCGGTCAATGCTTTTGTGACGTACGCGGCAACGCTGCTCTCGGTCATGTTCGGCGCTTACTGATCTCATCTGCGAATCAAAAAGCCTTTGGGGGCAAAGGTGAATCCGAACTTTTGCTCCCGCGCAGTATCGCTCTGGTAATCGTCCGGATACTGGGCGAAGTAATCCTCCAGCGCTTCATAGGGCCCCGGTCCGAACGTCGGAAATACCGGATGCCCGTTCAGGCTGCCATCCTCCACCACAATATAATCGCCGGGTTGCGTAACTTGCCGGAGTTGCAGCAGTTCCTGAAAGACGTGGTCTTTGCTGTGATCGCTATCGACAATGAAGAACCCATTGCCGGGATAGGCGAGCCGTAACTCACGAATCCGGTGCGCGGCTTCGGGGCTGGTGGAACTCGCCTCCATAAACTCGATATCGGGGTTTTTCCGGGCCGCTTCGTTTACCAGATCCTGTCGCACGTCCACGGTCAGCACGCGGGAGTGAGGTGAGATCAGCTTCAGCATCGTCGCGAAAAACAGAGCCGACCCGCCCTTGAATGTTCCGAACTCAATGACCAGAGAAGGCTTGCGCTCGGCCAGGATCTCCTGGTAATTCCACATGTCGCTGACCGATTTCAGACACGGCACACCAAGGTACGTCGTGTGAGTCCAAACCAAACGATCGTAATACCAGGAGTGATACTGTTCGGGGACCGGCTCCACGTTTGCTACTTCAGTTCAGGACTTGCGGGGCCGGCCGGTTCCTGACCCGCGTTCTGCCGGATGGACATCGATTGGTCCGAATAGAACGTGCGGCTACCCGTGGAACCGAAGGCCACAGGAACCGCATTCACGGTGTAACCCTGCGCGGTAGCGGTCAGCGTAAACTTATAACCCTGCTTCAAACCCGTAGCCAGATCTTCATGGATGATATCGGCGGCCTGCGGACCCGCCTGGCCGCTGGTAGGAGGACCGAGTTCCGCCAGCGAACCGGCATATTTTCCGTACTGCGAAAAGTATTGCGCTTCGCCGGAGTGAATTGTCTGAATGGCTTTTATAGCGGCGGTTTCCTGCGCGAACTTACGGGCATTATTCAACTTCGGAACCGCCACCGTCACGATGATCAGAATGATCGCGATGACAATCAGAAGCTCAATGAGAGAGAAGCCGCGGCGGCTACGTTGACGAATATTGGGCACCATCTACAGTCTATGACGCCGCGATGCGTCCCAGCGTTTGAAGGAAATTCGCTAGCAGGCTCAGGTGCAGCGCGTTCGCACCGTCCGACATCGCCTGCTGCGGGTTATCGTGAACTTCCACAAAAATTCCGTCCACGCCAACCGCGACAGCCGCCTTCGCCAGCGGCTCAATAAATTCCGGCTCACCGCCCGAAACACCGCCCGCCGCGCTGGGAAGCTGCACGCTATGCGTGGCATCGAAAATCACAGGCACGCCGATCTTCTTCATGATCACCAGCCCGCGCATATCCACCACAAGATTGCTGTAGCCGAACGACGATCCGCGCTCCGTCAGCATTACTTTCTGGTTGCCTGTGGAGCGAACTTTATCCACCGAATATTGCATGTCGGCGGGAGCCATGAACTGACCCTTCTTAATATTCACTACCTTGCCCGTGCGCCCCGCTTCCACCAGCAGATCGGTCTGGCGGCACAGAAACGCCGGAATCTGCAGAATGTCCACCGCCTCCGCCGCCGGCCCTGCTTGATCCGGTGTATGGATGTCGGTCAGCACTTCCAGGCCAGTCGCGGCGCGCACCCCGGCTAGAATTCGCAAGCCTTCTTTTAGCCCGGGCCCGCGATACGAATCCACGCGCGTGCGATTCGCTTTATCGAAAGACGCTTTGAAAATGTAGTCGCCAGCAATCTGCTGAATCGCGGTGGCCATCCGGTGGCAATGCTCCTCGCTTTCAATCACGCAAGGCCCGGCGATCAGGAGTAAGTTAGTCCCCACGCGAATACTCGATGGCACGCTCACGCGGTTCCAGCGGCATCATGCGGTGGCGGCGGTAATGATAGGACGCGGCGATGAAAGATTGAAACAGCGGGTGCGGTTCCATCGGCTTCGATTTGAACTCCGGATGGAACTGGCAGCCCAGAAACCATGGATGATCGTTCAGTTCGCAGATCTCCACATACGTCCTGTCAGGCGTTTCGCCCGTGATGCGCAAGCCGGCATCGGTCAGCGTCTTTTCATATTCGCGATTGAACTCATAACGATGGCGATGCCGTTCACTGATTTCCGGCATCCGGTAGGAATCGCGCGCGAAGCTGTTCTCCGCCAGCAGGCAAGGCCAAGCGCCTAAGCGCATGGTGCCGCCCAACTCATCGATGCCCTTCAGTTCGCGCAGCTTATAAATGACGCGGTGCGGCGTTGCGGGGTCGAACTCCGTGGAATTCGCTCGCTCCAAACCGCACACGTTGCGCGCGAACTCAATCACCATCGTCTGCATGCCCAGACAGATGCCGAAGTATGGCACCTTCCGTTCACGCGCGAAACGAATTGCGTTCAACATGCCTTCAATGCCGCGTTTGCCGAAACCGCCAGGGACCAGAATGCCGTCGACATCTTCCAGGCGATTTTGCCAGCCCGGGCCATCCACGCCTTCAGCTTCAATCCAGTTCAAATTCAGCTTCAACTGGTGAGCCATCGCGCCATGCAGCAGCGCTTCCTTCAGGCTCTTATAAGAATCTTCGTACTCCACATACTTGCCGATCAGCGCGATGGAAACCTCATCGACGGGATTTTGCATCCGCTCCAGCATGCCGCGCCATCGGCTCAAATCGCTGGGCCTTGGCTCAATCTTCAACTGCCTGAGAACAATATCGTCCACGCCTTCCTGCGCGAAGGAGAGCGGCACTTCGTAAACGGACGAGACATCGCTTGCGGTCACCACCGCCTCTTCCGCTACATCGCAGAACAGCGCGATTTTCTCTTTCATTTCCTTCGGCAGGAAGCGTTCCGAACGGCACAACAGAATATCCGGCTGAATACCGATGGCGCGCAATTCTTTCACGCTGTGCTGGGTTGGCTTCGTTTTCAACTCTTGCGCGGCGGCAATCCACGGCACCAGCGTTACGTGGACAAAGATGCAATTGTCGCGGCCCTGCTCATGCCGCATCTGGCGGATGGCTTCAAGGAAAGGCAGCGATTCGATATCGCCCACCGTGCCGCCAATCTCCACAATGACAACGTCAACGCCTTCCGACACCTTCTTAATGCCGGCCTTGATTTCATTCGTGACGTGCGGAATCACCTGCACCGTTTTGCCCAGGTAATCGCCGCGCCGTTCGCGCTGGATGATGGATTCGTAAATCCGCCCGCTGGTCAGGTTGTTGGCTTGGGTAAGTTTGGCATGAGTGAAGCGTTCGTAGTGCCCCAGGTCCAGATCGGTTTCGGCTCCATCGTCGGTCACGAAAACTTCTCCGTGTTGGAACGGACTCATCGTGCCGGGGTCTACATTCAGGTACGGATCGAATTTCTGAAGCGCCACGCGCAACCCGCGACTTTCTAACAGGCAACCGATGGAAGCAGCCGCGATGCCCTTACCGAGCGAAGAAACCACGCCGCCTGTGACGAAGATGTATTTAGCCATTCTTTGTATGTGCCGCACCCGTGTATTCGAGACTTCTTTGGAACAATTCGGAGACACGCGCCAAGTCTTCCGGCGTATCCACGCCTAACGATTCATACTCGGTTGGGACCACGCGAATCTTGTAGCCGTTTTCGAGCGCGCGCAGCTGCTCCAAGCGCTCCGCCGTTTCCAGCGGACCCACCGGAAGATCGGAATAACCCAGCAGAAACGCGCGCCGGTAAACATAAAGCCCAACATGCTTATAGCAATCCACCGCTTCTCCGCCGCGCGGATAGGGCATGGTGGATCGGGAAAAATAGAGCGCGTTCTCGAAGCGGTCCGTCACCACTTTCACCACGTTGGGGTCGTTCAATTCGCGTGGGTCTTCAATCTTCTTTTTGAGCGTGCCCATCAAAATAGCCGGCTCATGCACCAGCGGCAGCACCGCCGCGTCGATCGCTTCGGGGTCGATCAGCGGCTCATCGCCCTGGATGTTGACAATCAGTTCGGCTTCATCCTGCGAGGCCACTTCGGCGCAGCGATCTGTCCCGGAAATGTGACTGCTATGCGTCATGCGGACGTCGGCGCCGAAACTGCGCGCTTCTTTACGAATGCGCTCGTCGTCGGTGGCGATGACGGTGTGGGTCAGGTAGCGCGAAAGCAGGCAGCGCTCCCACACATGCTGAATCATGCTTTTCGATTGCAGTCGGGCCAGCGCTTTACCGGGGAAACGAGAACTTGCGTACCGGGCGGGGATCACGCCCAGTATTTTGCGGGGCACAAACGAATTTAGCATAAAACCCATGTGCTAGACTTCGGTCAAGAAGGGTTTATCCAGCCCAATGTTTCCCCGCCTCCGGCCCGCCCTTTCGTTCCTGCTAATTAGTGCGCTGCTGACGGTTGTGACATCGCCGGCATCGGACGAAGATTCCCAGCAAAAAGTCAGTATTGAACCGCGCGCCAAGCCCACCGCGGCGGCTCCGGCCACACCACGCTCCAATATCCGCATCGATACTACGGTGGTGCAGATTCCAGTCACCGTCACCGACCCCCTGAACCGCTTCGTGACCGGCCTTGAAAAAGAGCACTTCCGCATCTTCGAAGACAAAGTGGAACAGAAGCTGCAGTATTTCGCCAGTGAGGACGCGCCCATTTCCGTCGGACTGATATTCGATACCTCCGGCTCCATGGGCAGCAAGCTGGATAAAAGCCGCCAGGCCGTGGCCCAATTCTTTCGCACCACGAACCCGCAGGATGAGTTTTTTCTGGTGGAGTTTAACGACCGGCCGCAGCTGGTTGTACCGTTCACCACCAGCCTGGAAGAGGTTCAAAACCGCTTGACATTCACCCATTCCAAAGGCCGGACGGCGCTGCTGGACGCGGTCTACCTGGGCCTGCACACCATGAAAAAGGGCCACAATGCGCGCAAAGCCCTGCTGATTATCAGCGATGGCGGCGATAATAGCAGCCGTTACACCGAAAGCGAAATCAAGAATCTGGTGCGTGAGGCGGATGTGCAAATCTATTCGATCGGCATTTATGAATCCATGTCGGGGCGCGGGCGCACGGCCGAAGAAATGGCGGGGCCGGGTTTGCTGACGGAGATTTCTGAGCAGACCGGCGGCCGCGCGTTTGCCGTGGACAACTTGAACGAACTCCCCGATGTGGCCGCGAAGATCGGCATCGAATTGCGCAACCAATATCTGCTTGGCTATACGCCCACCAATGCGGAACGCAACGGTAAATATCGGAAGGTACAGGTGAAGCTGGTGCAGCCGCGCGGATTGCCGCCCCTGAAGGCGTTCTGGCGGCTGGGTTACTACGCTCCTACTCAATAACATGCGAACTCTGATTTGTTTCGCCCTGGCAGTTGCATTTGCCGCGGCGCAAAAACCCGACACTCCACAGAAGGCCGATGACGGGCCTGCCATGTTTTCAAGTGAGACGCACCTTGTGGTGCTGCACGCCACGGTGTTCGATAAGAATAGCCATCTGCTGACCAACCTGCCGCAGAGTGCTTTTGAAGTGTTTGAAAATGGCAAGCTGCAGCAGATAAAAGTGTTCAAGCAGGAGGACGTTCCGGTCTCTCTGGGCTTGATCATCGATAACAGCGGCAGCATGCGCGACAAGCGCCAAAAGGTGGAGTCGGCCGCGCTTGCTTTGGTGAAGGATTCGAACCCGGAAGACGAAGTTTTCATCGTGAATTTCAACGACGAAGCGTACCTGGATCAGGACTTCACGAACGACATCAAGCAGATGCAGCAGGGGTTGACCAAGATCGATTCACGCGGCGGAACAGCCATGCGCGATGCCATCCGCATGTCCATCGATCATCTTCGCGAGAAGGGCAAGAAAGATAAGAAGGTGCTGCTTGTGGTGACTGACGGCAACGATAATGCCAGCATCATCAGCCTGGAAAACCTGGTGCAGGCCTCACAGCAAGCCGATAGCGAAACGGCGATTTATTGCATTGGACTGTTGAGCGAAGAAGAGCGGCGGGAAGCTAACCGTGCGAAGCGCGCGCTGGGCAGCCTGGCGGAGGCGACCGGTGGCCTGGCATTTTTTCCCAAGGATGCTTCGGAAGTGGACCGCATCGCTCATCAGGTGGCGCGCGATCTTCGCAGCCAGTACACCATCGGCTATTCTTCCTCGCTCACGGACTTGGACGGCTCCTTTCGCGCCGTGAAGGTGGTGGCGAACGGACCCAATCATCCCATGGTAAGGACGCGCAGCGGTTACTATGCCGCCAAATCCGAATCCGGCAGTAAGGCCTCTAAATAGCCCTTGGGCGAACTGCGTGTGCTGTGGAGATTGACGCGTGGGTACCGGCTTACGCCGTGGCGCAGTCCCTATTTACTCTGGCGCGTCGAGACCTACTCCGGCTTGCATGGCGAGCGCATTACACCGGCTCTTTTCTGGCAATTCAGTTGGAAGAACAGGAAGGAACTGCTGCGCTATCTGCGCTGGGCCGCGCGTTTTCAATAGGTCTTGCGAGCCGGGCGGAGGTTCCGGCTCACAAGAATCAACACTCGCCTAACTAGCCGAGCTCCATCTTTATTTTCCGCTCCGGGCCTGCACAAAGGCAGGAGTGAAACATCACAATCGAGGCTGTGTTTTGGGCATTTCCTCACCAGTTTCGGATACTCAGGTCTGAAACTGGGCGGTTTAGAACAGCAGCGCCACGGCCGCCAGAGACATGACCGCCGCGCACAGAGCTCCGAAGAATTTGAGCAGCGGCGGATTCACGTGTTCTCCCATGACGGCTCGGTCACTGGTCAGCAGCACCACAAGAATCACCAGCGGCGGGGCCAGTACACCATTCACCACTGCTGACCAGAACAGCATCTTGACCGCGTTCAAGCCCGCGTAATCCAGAGCGAGGCCGATAGTGAGCGCACCCGCGATGACCGAATAAAACCGGCGCGCTAAATGCGGTTTACGGTTCAGAGACGGCCTTCCCCAATTGGCTGCTTCCGCGATTGCATACGCGCATGAACCGGCAAGCACGGGGATGGCAAGCATGCCCGTGCCAATCAGCCCCAGCGTAAAGAGCAGGTATGCGAAATTACCCGCCAGCGGCCGCAGTGCTTCCGCGGCTTGCTGTGCGGTTTCGATGCGATTCACTCCGTGAGCATGCAGCGTTGTGGCCGTGGTCAGGATGATGAAGAACATGACCAGGTTCGAAAAGAACATCCCGGTGAAAACATCTATGCGCGCGCACCGCAGCTCTTCCGAAGTTGCACCCCGACGCTTCGCCAGGGTGTTGCGGCCCAGTGAGCGTTCCTCTTCCACCTCCTGCGCCGATTGCCAGAAGAACAGATACGGCGAAATGGTGGTGCCCAAAATACCCACAAGGATGGAAATGTATGCGCGAGAGAATTCAATGCGAGGCAACAAGGTTGCACGCAGCACCTGCCCCCAATCGGGATGAGTGAAGAAGGCCGTGACGATATATACAAACAGCACCAGCGTCAGCCACTTGAAGATGCGCGCCATCAGTTTGTAAGAGGTCCACAAAAGCATGGCGACGATAAGCCCGGCGAAGACCAAGCACCAGTAGCCCGCCGGGATGCCCGTCATCATACGCATCGCATCCGCCATGCCGCCTAAATCAGCCGCGATGTTGAATATGTTCGCGATCAAGAGCAACAGGCAAGAGCTCCAGAGCACCCAGCGCGGGTATCGCCGGCGGATTACACCGGCTAAGCCACGGCCCGTCACCAAGCCTAACCGCGCGCACATCAACTGCACGGCCACCATCAGCGGAAAGGAAAACAGTGCCGTCCATAAACCCGCCAAGCCCAGCGTTGCGCCGGTGACCGAGTAAGTGGAAATGCCGGATGGGTCATCGTCAGCCGCGCCGGTGATGAGACCCGGGCCCAGGTCCGCAAAAAAGCTGCGACTTGCATTAGGTTCTTCCCGCGGCCCGGCTTCCTTCGGCATGCGCACTTATTATGCACGCGCAGGCTGGAGTTTCTACAATAAAAGTTGCGGCGCAAACTAATTCAAGTTCATGGACGCGACAACGTGGCCATCGTCGTCCACCCTGAAGGCGCGCGGCGCGGTGAAGATTTGGGCCACGGGCTGGAAGCGGCCGAGGCCATACCGCAGGCTCACAAAGCAGCCTTACTCCACCTGGCCGATGGCGAGCCGGTGATTCGCTATGGAGAAATCATTGGCCATGCCAAGGGCGCAATCGCGGCTGGAAGCTGGGTGCGGGAAGAGATGCTGGCCATGCCCGCCGCTCCTCCGCTTGAAATGCTTTCGCTGGCGACTGCTGTCCCGGCTCCGCTTCCGGCGCTAGAGGGCATTACCTTCGAAGGCTATAGAAATTCTGACGGCACGTGCGGCACGCGCAATATTTTAGGCCTCGCGACGACGGTGCAGTGTGTCGCGCCTACTGTGGAGCACGCCGCCAATCGCATACGTCGCGAGTTGCTGCCGCGCTTCCCCAACGTAGACGGAGTGGTGGCGCTGACGCACACGTATGGCTGCGGCGTCGCCATCAATGCCCCGGGCGCGGCCATTCCGCTTGCCACGCTGAAACATATTTCGCTACATGCGAACCTGGCTTCGCGGCCACTGGTCATCAGCCTTGGCTGCGAAAAGATGCAGCCCTCCGTTCTGTTCACGACGGACTTGCCCATCATCGGGCAGGCCAGTGTGATTCGGCTGCAGGACAATCTTGGTTTCGCGGGCACCATCTCCGCTTTGATGGAAGCGGCGGAAAAGAGGCTGATGGAACTCGATCGGCGGCGGCGTGTGGCGTGCCCCGCTTCCGGCTTGATCGTGGGCCTGCAGTGCGGCGGCAGCGACGCCTTTTCCGGAGTGACCTGCAATCCGGCGGTGGGCGCGGCCGCGGATCTGTTGGTTCGCGCGGGCGCGACGGTGCTCTTCTCTGAAGTGACCGAAGTGCGCGATGCGGTTCATCTGTTAACTCCTCGCGCCGTGAATGTCGATGTCGCGCGAGCGCTGGTGCGAGAGATGGCCTGGTATGACGAATACCTGGCACGCGGGGGTGCGGACCGCAGCGCGAACCCCACTCCCGGCAACAAGCGGGGCGGCCTTTCGAACGTTGTGGAAAAGGCGCTCGGCAGCGTTGCCAAAGCGGGCAGCACTGCGCTCCGCAGCGTTGCCACGCATGGTGAACGCGTGAGCGGCGGCCAGGGTCTGGTGTTCGCCGCTACCCCCGCCAGCGATTTTATCTGCGGCACACAACAACTCGCCTCCATGAACGTACACGTGTTCACCACCGGCGAAGGAACTCCGTATGGACTTTCGCTGGTGCCCGTAGTGAAAGTGTCGTCGCGCACTTCGCTTGCAGAGCGCTGGCACGACCTGATCGATATCGACGCGGGAACCATCGCAACCGGCGACGCCACCATTGCAGAAGTGGGCGCGCAGATCTTCCAATTCACTCTGGATACCGCCAGCGGACGGCGCCGCACGTGGAGCGAACATTGGGGCTTGGGGAATGCCCTGGCGCCGTTTAACCCTGGCCCCGTGACTTGATTTCGTCCTAACCGGCTGCGCTACACTCGTGAAAGCTTGTCTTCGCCAATTGTCCTGAATGCTGTTTGGGGACTGATCGCGCTGGCTGCGGTGCTTCTATTCGCACTTGCGGAGCGCCGGCGTTGGTGTGTGCAGCGCGGTGGCGGGCGCCTGCAACGCATCAGCGCCGTGGTGATTGCCGCCTGCTTTTTGTTCCCTTGTGTCTCCGCTAGCGATGACATTTTAGGCCTTTCCACGCTTGGCGACCGGCATGGCAGTTCCGCCCCCGCGGGTAAAGATTCCATTCACCTGGAACGTGTGTTGCAGGAGCTTGAAAACCTGCAGCTCGCCGCAACTTTTGTTTTTGCAATAGCACTCTGTTGTGTGGGATGCGTGGAAGTTTCGCGTTTGCGAAGCGTCGCGCGCCCGTTGCCGTGCCTGGTTGGCCGCGGCCCTCCTTCCTTCGCCTGATCTTTCTTTCGTTCCAACTTTCAAATTCAAAGTAAGGGGAAAGTGTGAGGCATATTTATTGGCCTTCGCTTTCGTTCCTTGTTCTTGGGGCATGCGCGCAGAACGCGTCGGCGCAGCAGCCACTCACCTGGAATGAGGTGCGCGAGCGATTCCGCCAGAACAACCCGAACCTGCTATCGGGGCAGTTGAATATTCAGGAGTCGCGCGCCAATGAGGTGACGGCGGGGCTGCGTCCGAACCCGGAGATCGGCTTCGTGGCCGATGAGTTCCGCATCTTCAATCCGAACCCGCTGCAGCCTTTCAAGAACACGCAAATCACGCCCACGGTTTCACAACTGATTGAGCGTCGAAACAAGCGCCAGTTGCGCGTGGCCAGCGCGCGGCTCATCACGGAAGCGGCCGCCACCGATCAGTTGGATCTGGAACGCACGCTCACCTTCGCCCTGCGCGATGCGTTCAATCGAGTGCTGCTTTCCAAGGCGCTGCGGCAACTGGCGAAGGAGAACCTGGATTACTACAACCAGGTGGTTCGCGTGAATGAGGACCGCTTGAAAGCCGGCGATATTTCGCGCGTGGATTTTGTGCGGGTGGATCTGCAGCACGTGCAGTTTGAGACGGATCTGGTGACCGCGCAGGTGAACTTGCGCACTGCCAAGATTCAATTGCTTGCGCTGTTGAACGATCGGCGGCCGGTCGATTCGTTCGACGTCGCTGCGCCCTTCAATTTTGACGAGCGCGTCCTGCTGCTGGACGACGTGCGCAGGACGGCGCTCGCGGTGCGCCCCGATCTGCGCAGCGCCATTACGCAAGTAGAGCGAGCCCGTGCCGATCATCGCCTGGCCATCGCCAACGGCTCGACAGACCCAATTGTTGGTCTGGAATATCAGCGCACGCAGGCCGATAATACGGCCGGCATTTCCGTTCAATTTCCCCTGCGTATCTTCGACCGGAACCAAGGGGAAAAAGCTCGCACTTCCATCGTGATTCAGCAGAATGAGCGCAACCGTCAAGGCGTGGAAGCGGCTGTGATTCGCGATGTGGAGAGCGGCTTCGCCAGCCTGGAAAGCGTGGCGTCGCTACTGAAGCCCTATCGCGATCGCTACATTCCAGAGAGTGTCGAAATTCGCGACAAGATCAATTTCGCATTCACTAACGGCGGCGCCTCGCTGCTGGATTTTTTAGATGCGCAACGCAGCTATCGCGATACGCAAGTGGCTTATCTAAACCTGTTGGGCAATTATTACGCAGCGGCAAATCAGTTGAACCTGGCGGTGGGCCAGGAGGTGACCCAATGAGAAAACAAGTGCTGGTTGGTCTTGCATTCGCCCTCGCTTTCACGGCGTGCAAGAAAGATGCGGCTTCCGTTCCCGAGCCCGAAGTGAAGGTGATTGAAGCTGGTTCCGTGGATTCGGTGACTGTGGCCAAGCCGGAGCAATACCCTCTGGTGGCTGTCGAACAGCAGTCCACTTCATCGGAGATGAAGGCGACCGGTGTGGTAGCGCCGGATGTGAATCGTACGGTGCCGGTGAACGCGTTATTGAGTGGGCGCGTGACCGCAGTTCGCGCCCGCCTGGGCGACACCGTCAGGAAGGGGCAGGTGCTTCTGGAAGTGGTGAGTCCCGATCTGGAATTGGCGTTTGCCGATTACCAGAAATTTCGCGCGGAGGAAGCACTGGCGCGTAAACAGCTTGAGCGCAGCAAGCTGCTCTACGACCATGGCGCGCTGGCTGCGAAAGAAGTGGAGGTGGCGCAGAGCACTCTCGATAAGGCCGGGGTGGATGTAACGACATCTTCGGAGCGCATCAAAATTCAGGGCGGCGACCCAGCCAATATCTCCAGCACGTTTACCGTGCGCGCGCCCGCGTCAGGCACTATTACGGCGCAGAATACGGCAACGTCCGCCGCAGTGAAGACGCCCGATAACTCGCCGGACCTGTTCACCATCTCAGACCTTTCGCGCGTGTGGGTGTTGTGCGACGTGTATGAAAACCTGTTGAGCGAAGTGCGCTTGGGCGATAAAGCGCAAGTGCTGTTGAACGCGTATCCCGATCGCGCGCTGCATGGCCGCGTGAGCAATATTTCGCAGGTGCTGGACCCTGCTACGCGCACCGCGAAAATTCGCCTGGAGCTGGACAATCCGCGCGGCCTAATGAAGCCGGGCATGTTCGCGGCGGTCACTTTTTTTTCGCAGCGCAAGGTGATGCGCCAGGTTGTCCCGGCGACGGCCGTGATTCGCCTACATGACAAGAGTTGGGTCTACCGCCCGGAAGCACAGAACCGCTTCCGCCGCGTGGAAGTGCAGGTAGGCGCACTGAACGGCGCTTTGCAGGAAATTTTATCGGGCCTTGCGGCGGGCGACAGAGTGGTAAAGAATGCCTTGGCACTTTCAAACGCGGGGGGCGAATCTTGATCGGCAAGCTGATCGATTTTGGCCTGGGCAATAAGCTCATCGTGCTGGCGCTCGCGGTGTTGATGCTGATGGGCGGGTTTGCCGCATTTCGCGTGCTGCCCGTGGAAGCGTATCCAGATGTCGCGAACACCTGGGTGCAAGTGATCACACAATGGCCGGGCCATGCGGCGGAGGAGGTGGAACAGCAAATCACCATCCCCGTCGAAACGCAGATGAACGGGGTGCCTCAGTTGAGCAGTCTGCGGTCGTCATCGCTCTTCGGCCTTTCCGTGGTGACCATGGTGTTCGAAGATGGCACCGATACCATCTTTGCCCGGCAGCAGGCGCTTGAGAAATTGCAAGGCGCCACACTGCCCACGAATGTGAATCCGCAACTGGGTCCGAATTATAGCCCGGTAGGCCAGATCATGTTCTATACGCTCGAAAGCAGCAACCCGCAGTATGACCTGATGGATTTGAAGAGTCTGCAGGATTGGGTGCTGGAAAAGCAATTCAAGAGCGTTCCCAACGTCGCGGACGTTGCGAGCTTTGGCGGCATCACGCGCGAGTATCAAGTGCGGATAGATCCCGACAAGTTAGTCAGCTATGGGCTCAGCCTGACGCAAGTGGAGCAGGCGCTAACCAACAACAACATTAACGCCGGCGGCAGCTTCGTGGAATACGGTACACAGGCTTTCAATATTCGAGCTATTGGGTTGATGCAGACTACCGGCGATATCGCTGGCACCCTGGTGAAGGTGCAGGGAGGCACGCCTGTAAGGGTCCGCGATATTGCCACGGTGGAACAAGGGGGCCGAATCCGGCTGGGCCAGATCGGCCGTGCCGTGCACCACTTGAACGGCCATGTTGTGGATGAGCCTGACGTAGTGGAAGGCATTTTACTGATGCGAAAAGGTGCGCTGCCGGATCGAACGCTGGACGCGGTACACGCAAAGATCAAGCAGCTGAACGAGACCATACTTCCGAACGGTGTGAAGGTGGTGCCGTATCTGGACCGCAGCGATCTGGTTCACTTCACCACGCATACCGTGATGCACAATCTGACCGAAGGCATTCTGCTGGTGTCCGTGATTTTGTTTTTGTTCCTGGGCAACCTGCGGGGCGCGCTGATTGTTGCCGCCACCATCCCATTCGCGCTGCTGTTTGCCGCCACGTGCCTGCAACTGAATCACATCCCCGCAAATCTGCTTTCACTGGGCGCGCTCGATTTCGGCATGGTGGTGGACGGCACCGTGGTGATGATTGAAAATATCCTGCGCCATGCCGCCCGCAAGGACAGCACGCTCACCATGCAGGAGCGCATTCGCGCGGCTACGCATGAGGTGCAGAAACCGGTTTTCTATGCCAAGCTGCTGATCATTCTGGCGCACCTGCCCATCTTTACTCTGCAGCGCGTGGAAGGCCGCTTGTTCCGCCCCATGGCTTGGACCGTGGCTTTTGCTTTGATCGGCGCGCTGATTTTTTCTATCCTGATTGCGCCTGTGCTGGCCAGCCTGCTGTTCCGGAAAGATGCGAAGGAGTGGCACAACCCCGTTCTGGAATGGGTGACCCGCAAGTATCGCGTGCTGCTGCGCACCACCATGAAATACAACTTCATCACCGTGGGCACGGCCATCGCGATACTCGCTCTGGCAGTGTATCTTGCAGCCGCGGGCCTGATCGGGTCGGAGTTCCTGCCCCACCTGGATGAAGGCGCAATCTGGGCGCGCGGCACATCCGCTTCCAGCACCGGGCCAACGGAAGGCGCCGACCTGATGCACAAGGCCCGCCTTGTGCTCGCCAAGTTTCCCGAAGTGAAGCAAGTGGAATCGCAGCTTGGCCGCCCCGACGATGGCACCGATTCAAGCGGCTTCTACAACACCGAATATTTCGTCGATTTGAAGCCACACGAGAAGTGGCGGCCTCAGTTCAAAACAAAAGAAGAACTGATCGCGGCCATGGATCGCGAACTGGAGCAATTCCCCGGCGTGCTATGGAATTTTTCGCAGCCCATCGCGGACAACATGGAGGAAGCTGTGAGCGGCGTGAAAGGCCAGCTCTCCGTGAAAGTGTTTGGCGACGATCTTGCCAGCCTGGAAGCGACGGCCGATAAAATTGTCGCGGTGCTCGGAAAGGTTGAAGGCGTTGCAGATCTGGGCGTGCTGCGCGTGATCGGTCAGCCGAATATCAATCTGGTGGTGAACAGGCAGGCTGCGGACCGCTATGGCATCAACGTGTCCGATGTACAGGACGCTGTGGAAACCGCGGTGGGGGGCAAGCCGGTGACGCAGATTCTGCGCGGCGAAGAGCGCTACGATCTGGTGGTCCGCTACCAGGAGCCTTACCGGCACACCATCGAGCAGATCAAAGACATTCGCATTCTTTCGCCAACAGGTGAACGTGTTTCTTTGGGGCAGCTCAGCGATACTTCCGTGCGCGATGGCGCGTCCACCATTTATCGCGAAGGCAACAATCGCTACATCGCGATCAAGTATGGAGTGCGCGGCCGCGATCTGGGCAGCACGGTTGACGAAGCCATTCGCCTGGTGAATAAGAACGTGCCGTTGAAGCGCGGCTACCGTTTGGAATGGGCCGGCGAATACGAAAGCGCGAAGCGGGCCAATGCCAGGCTGGCCATCATTGTGCCCATCACACTGATGCTGATCTTTTTCATTCTCTATGGCATGTTCCAAAGTTTCAAGTGGGCCACGCTGGTGCTGGTCACGCTCTTCCTCGCGCCCACAGGAGGCCTATTCGCGCTCTATCTAACGGGCACGCACTTCAGCGTGTCGAGCGGCGTCGGTTTTCTGGCCTTGATGGGGATTGCGGTGCAGACCGGCGTGATCATGGTGGAGTACATCAACCAGCTACGCTCGCGCGGGCACTCCGTGGCGGTGGCCGCGGAAGAAGGCGCGGTGCTCAGGCTGCGCCCCATCATGATCACTACGCTGGTTGCCACGCTGGGCCTGGTGCCCGCCGCCACTTCTCATGCCATCGGCAGCGATTCGCAGCGGCCGTTCGCCATCGTGATTGTCGGTGGCCTGAGCGCCACGTTGCTGATGAGCATCTTCGTGCTGCCCGCGCTCTATGTGTGGTTCGCGGGGCCGAACGATGTTCTGCCCAGCCCGGGCGAAGGCTTCGAATAGCTGCGGCTACTTCAGTTTGTCCGCTGTGGTGTTGACGGGCTCGATGTCGGTCGGCAGATCGGCTAGCTTTTGCAGCGCCGCCGTTACATCGGGCCCCAGATGCCCCAGCGTGTCGAGCATGCGGCTGGCTTCGCGATAATTGCCTGTAGCTTCGATCGTGAGCAAGTCATGCGCAAGATCGCGAACGCCGCTTTTCATCTTGTCCACGTTCACCGAAAAGGTGCCATCGCTGTTCGCGGCGAAAGCACCCTTACCTAGAAGATAGTTGAACTGCACTGCCATGCCCTTGCCGTGAGCTTCATGCAGGCCGAACCGCAGCGTGCGGAAAGACGATGCAAGATAACTTGTGTACAGCTTCTTTTCCGCTTCGGGAAGCAGTTTGCGATCGTACATATACTGCAGCATGTATAAGCCGCACACATCGGCCTTGGCTTCTTCAATGGCGCTGTAGAGTTCTTTCAACTCCTGGCGGGGATTGGTCTGGCGGCCATCTACCGTGATGGAGTGCGGCCCAATGCCATGCGTCATCTCATGCGCCAGAATGTGCGTGAAGAAGGCCTCAAAGCTCAGATCGTTCACAGCATCGCCCTGCAGCATGCGCTTTGAAATCGGCATGAGGATGCTGTTGAATTTCGCTTCCTGCACGTTGCGCAGCATCACGCGCTTAGTCCCCTTCTTCACCGTCACGCGCTCATCGTTCGGCAGGTTGTAAGCCGCGGTTTGCACGCCGTGCGCGCCATCGCCCGCCGCGATCACCTGGTTGACGACACGAATGGGAGAAAGCGCGCCCAGCTTGGCGTTCTTGTACTTGGCATCGATGGGCAAGTTGTCTTCAATCTCCTGCATGTGGCTGGAGAAGAACTTGACCTTGTCCGTTTCGGCGTCGTCGCGGATGTTGATGTACGCCTCATACGATGCTTTATAGCCGAAGATTTCATCGTTGTACGTTTCGTAGGGGCCGATTGTGATATCGAGGGGCGCATCCAGATCCATCCAGTCCACATCGCTCTCGTAATAGTCGTTCGAAAGAAATGCCCGCGCGCGCGAAGTGAGAAATTTCTTGAGCGTTGCGTTCTCAGTCAGCGCGGCCGCGTTGTTGAGCAGTGCGGCCAGCTTGTGCAACTCCGCCGAATACTCGTCGTTGTAAGGCACGGCTTTCAAAGACTTTCCGTCGCGGTGGATGACGGAAAAGAAACCTTCGGCCAACTCTTTGCGCTGAGGGGAAAGCGTTTTGGCCCACGCTTCGAACTCCTCCTTATTCATATCTTCGGGATAGAAGTTAGCGCCGGGTACTTTGACGGCCGGCACATCGGGCAGAAACGCGCGGTTGCTATCGAGCGCGGACCACGGCCCTTTGTTGAGCCAGAAGTAATGCAGACGCGCCTTGCCTAATGGCGTGGCGTCATGCCGCAGCTTTGCCAGCATGGCCGTATTGCCGCTCCAGTATTGCTTCAGGAACAGGGCATCGATCAGGCGCGCGGCGGCAACCAATTGCACCAGCGCCTTATTGTCGCCTGAGCTGAGGCGCGAAGTATCCACCACCAGCGGCGTGGGGACAAAGCGGGCAGACATGCGGCCCAACGCTTTCAGATCGGGCAAGGGCGCGGGTTGGGCTTGCATCACGCTTGTAAATAAAAATGCGGCTATAAGTCGGTTGTGCAGTATCGGCATTTGCTGGCGCTGATAGGAATAGTTTCGCAGCACTTGGGGCACGATTTTGTGGCGGGCGGCGGCGGCTCTTTGAGGAACGCCTTGGTGATCAGGTAGATACACAAGCGCGATGACAATGAAATCGATTACGTTGCCGAAGAAGGTTCCGATGTTCACCGCGTTGACGATGGTCTTGCCATCCGCGCCTGTAGTTGTACTCAGGACATACTTCGCGGAGCGCCACTCACCGCCGGGGATTACCAAGCTGATAAACGGCATGAGGATGTCGGCTACTAACGATGACACCACCTTGCCGACAGCGGCTCCGATAATGACGCCCACGGCAAGAGCCAGGGCATTGGTTTTGAAGAGAAATTCCTTAAATCCGCTCAGCATGGTGTACAAAGCCTATCAGAGAGTTATGCGTCCATCACTACGGAGTTGTAACTTTTTACCGCGCCACTCCACATAACTTCCGAATAAGCCAACCAACCAGACCGCAGTTCCGAAGGCGTCGCGCAGTGGCAGCCACTGCCAGGCGACCTTTGCGTTCACCGTTCTGGCCGCGGCGAATGCGGCCGCGATACGCAGCGCGTAGCAGGCCAGCGCGAGCGGCCACGCAATGCCCCACGGCGCAAGCAGGCAAAGCAGCAGGCACCAAAACAGCGCGTGCGTAATCAGAGACCCGGCGTAACCCGCGCCTTGAGAAACACGGATGGTGCGTGACCACCGCACCTGATGTTTAAATACGTTTGTCCAAGAACCGCCTCCCAAGCTGGTCTCAACGGGGCAGTGCGCCATCGCGATGCACTTGCCAGTTGCGGAGATGCGCGCGCCAAGTTGGTAATCGTCCGCCAGATAGTCGGCAATCGCTTCGAAGCCGCCGATCGCTTGCAGCTGCTCTTTACGAAACGCCAGCGTTGAGCCCAGAGCGAACTGGACCACCCCAACCGTACGAGCCACCAGCAAGCTAGGGACGAAGTCTGTCGCAATACCAAGGGCTTCCATGCGAGCCGGGAAGGAAGAGCCGCGCGCGCGATAGAGGCATGTGACCAGGCCTACGTGTGGGTCGGCAAGAGGAGCCATTACGGTGGCCAGATAACCGGGCTCCACCAGAATGTCGCTATCGTTTACCAGAAGCATGGGGTGGCGAGCCTCAGCCGCGAGCGCGATCAACACGCCCACTTTGCCATTTGCAGTTTCGGGCGCCTGCGTCACGACGCGAATGGGAAGGTTCGGAAATTCGGCGATCAGACGGTGGATGTCAGCCCAGGCGGCATCGTCCGGATCACGCACGCCGAAGATGATTTCGAACTCGGGATACTGTTGGCGCGCATGAGAGAGGATGGCGTCGTAAAAATGTTCGTCTCTGCCGCGAATAGGCTTGAGGATGGAAATGGGTGGGCGATAGCTGCTGACCGGCGGCTTTTCACGCAGGCGTTTCAGGGCGGCAAGCAACGCTAGCAGCCAGTAGGCGGCGCACGCAAGGCCGGGGAGCGCAACCCAGGTCACGCCGAAAGCAAGGCCACGCCGCACGCCACCAGCGATGCGCCCATCCACCGGCGCGGGCTGATTCGCTCCCGCAACAGAAACTTAGCGAGGATGGTTTCGAACACGTAGCTGGCTGCGGTGGCAGGCACAGCGAAGCTCACGTCGGCTATGGAAAGCAGCGCCATAAAAGAGAAGAATGACACGGCCATGCAGGCTACGGAAAGAATGATGGTCCGGTTTCGCGCCATGGCAGCCAGCACACGGCGGAGCGCGCCCGGACGAAAATCGTCAATCTCCCCCTGCTGGCGCATGCCTTTGGCTTGGAGGATTTCGCCGATGGTGGTGCAAGCGACAATCACCGCCACCAGGAACCACTTCATCGGCTCTCCCGCACGCCAGGCGATGTAGTGTTGAATTCCGTGCGGCCTACTAAGATGACGCCGCCCACAATCAGCAGTATGCCGGTCCAGCGCGTAAGCGAAACTGCTTCCTGGAGAAACAGGTGACCGGCTAACGCGACTAACGCGTAGCCGATGGAAGTAACGGGCAGAACATAGCTTAAATCCGCCCAACTCAGCAGAGCCATGTGGGACAGCATCCACAACACAAGTAAGCTGACGCCGACAGCCACCCACGGGTTCAGAAACGCAGTTACATATGCCAGCGGCGAGGCAGAAACAATGGGCCCAACCTGGCGCATGCCCATGCGCAGGAACGAGTCTCCCAGCACGTTCGCAAGGATGACGATCAGCGTGAAAACCCGTGTCTTCAATAGTGGCCGGGCGCTAATCGCCGGCATGTGCGGACGCGGCCGTGGCTGTTGCCTGCCGGTGGTCCGCGACAAACTTGCGGCGCTTGCGGCGAAGGGCCATATATTCTTTGGCCTCTTTGGCCAACCGCTTACGGTCATGCGAATTGAAGATGGCCTTGCTGACCACACGCCAAATCACGCGCGGGCGGAAATAATATTCGCCGTAGAAACGCTCCACCCATTCCACCAGTTCGGCTTCGTCAAGCCCTGGATAGATCACCTTGGGAAGCTGGTGGCCCACTTCATCGGTCATGGAGCCGATGGAGATCAGATCGTTCTTCTTCGCGTAATCGTAAAACTCGGTACCGGGGTAGGGGTGCGCAATCGAAACCTGGATGGTTTCGTTATCGAGCTTCTTCGCGAAATCGATAGTCTTGCGGATGCTCTCGCGGCTTTCGCCAGGCAGACCCACAATGAAATCGCCATGAACCACCAAGCCCAGCTTGCGGCAATTCACGGTGAAGCGCTCCGCCATATCCACGGTGGCGCCCTTCTTAATATTCTTCAGAATCTGCGGGTCGCCCGATTCATAGCCCACGATGAGGAGGCGGCAGCCGGCTTCCTTCATGGCTTTCAGCGTGTCGTAATCGGTCGTAACGCGCGAGGTGCAACTCCACGTCATGTTCAAAGGTTTCAGCTTCGCGCAAAGCTCAATGGTGCGGGCCTTCTGATAGTTGAACGTGTCGTCGTCAAAGAACACTTCCTTAATTTCAGGGAAATTTTCTTTGATGTACGCCATTTCGGCCGCCACGTCGTCAGCCGAACGCAGGCGCCAGCGATGGCCGGAATGCGTTTGCGGCCAAAGGCAGAACGTGCACATGGCGGGGCATCCGCGCGAGGTATAAAGCGAAATAAAAGGGTTCAGCAGGAACGGGACATTGTAATTCGTCACGTCCAGATCGCGCTTGTAAACCTTGCTCACCCAGGGCAGCTCATCCAGATTTTCAATCACGCCGCGTTCGGGATTGTTTACGATCACGCCCTCGGCATTGCGAAAGCTGACACCTGGGATTTCTTCGAGCGGCTTGCCGTTGGCGTAATCGACAATCTGGTGATCGAATTCGCGGCGCACCACAAAATCTATGGCATTGGTGGCGTTCAGCGTTTTTTCGGGCTCAACGGTAACGGGCGGGCCCACGAAGCAGACTTTCAGCTTCGGGTTCGCCACCTTCATCATGTTGGCCATCTTCACGTCCACTTCAAAACCGGGTGTGGAAGTGAACAGGACCAGGAGTTCGAAATCCTTGCCCATCTCCACCGTTTGTTCGATGGAAATTTTGTGCGGCGGAGCGTCCACCACTTTGCTATCCGGAAGCATCCCGGCTGGGTAACAAAGCCAAACCGGATACCAGTACGACTCAATTTCACGGGACGCGGGCCAGCGAGAACTCGCCCCGCCGTCAAAGCCTTCAAACGACGGGGGGTTCAAAAACATTGTTCGCATAGAATCTTCTATTGTAACGCGCCCGCCCTGCCGGGCGTTCCCTGAACTGCTTAATTTACAGGGAGCAGCACGCTATTCGAAGACACGCCGTTTTCCGTAATCTTCAACTGCGAGGTGCCGGTGCGCAGGCCGGCGGGCAGTTGAAACGCTACCTGATAAAGCCCCACAAAGCCGGGCGAAGCAATGGAGTACACCACCGTGGCGGGCTGGTCATCCACCGTCACCGTAACAGGCTGCGTTCGCGAGATTCCCTGCGCTCCGCGACCGGTGGTGAGCGCGGGAGTGCCCTGGCCTAAACCGGTGCAATAGACCAAAAGCACTTCGTTTGCGCGGGCCCGGTTATCGGGCCGGATCAGCGAAAAATCCGAGTTGCGAAGCACGATTCCGCCAGTGCCGTCGAAGAAAATGGCCGGGGCGGCGGCGGCAACCTTCAGATCGAAGGATGCGCCGGCAGTGCCGTTAGAGTTTACGATCAACGGCTGCGTTCCCGCCACGGTTTCAAAAGGCACCTGGGCGACAACCAGAGTGGGCGAAACCGAAATAATGGGCGCGGCCTGCCCGGCCACCGTGGCCGAGACGCCATTTAAAGTAGTGGGGGCAACAGCCATGTCGAACCCTTGCAGGGCGCCCGAAGCCGAAGCGAAGTTAGCGCCATAAATACTGACCAATTCCCCCGGAGCAGCCGTGGTGATGGTGGGAACGCTGGCGGCGGTAATGACAATGTTGACCTTCGGCGCGCCAGCACTGGGCACTCCCAATTGCGCACGAATCACACCGCCCGGATATGCCGTGGTGTGCATGTTGACATATTGCTTCTCTGGCGTGCTGACCAGCGAGTTGAGCGTGCTTAAGCCGGCCGCATCGCCCACCGTCACGGTCTTGAAAACATTGCCGGAAGCCGTGGCCGCTAACGGACTGCCACCGCTCAAACCGGTATTGATGGTTACGGGCCCGTTGGCGCCCACCAAGCCGTCATGGATGTGGAAGCCGGTTACGGTGGGGGTATCGGGGAAGCGGTAGTTCACATCGAAGGTGACCACACCGCCTTCCACTGAGCCATCCGCCTTGCGAATGGTATTCACCGTGAGCAGGCCGGGGCCGGACGCGGCATAGCCGGCGATGGGCGGCACTTCGTTCGAGGGCAGCATGGTTACGGGGAACGTAAATTGATCCGTGGAGCGAAGCTGGGCGCGAGCCGTGCCGCCGGGGTTAGTGCTGGTGTGCACGTTAATGTAATAGCCGCCTGGGTTATAGCCAAACAAGCCGGAAAGCCCGTCCTGCACCAGAGCGCTGGCCACGTTCACATTCACCGGGTAATGCAGGTTGCCTTTGCCGCTGGCGTCGGAGGCTACCGAACTTACAGAAGTGGGGAGCTCAATGGGCCCGTTTGCGCCAGCATCGCCTTTATGAACGTGCAATCCCGTAAACGTGACGGGCGAGCCTACCGTGTAATTCACATCGAAGATCACGGAGCCGGAAGTGAACGCACCGGAACCATCCTGCACGGCAATCACGGTCACACTGGCGACGGCGCTGTTGCCGTTCGTCACCGGCGGCACTTCATTCGCCGATTGCATAATACCCATCAGGCGGACCACGGAGGCGCGCTGCAACTGGGCGCGTATGAAACCGCCGGGATACTCAGTGGAATGCATGTTTACGTAAAACTTGGTGGGGTCATCGAACATGCCGCGCAGCGTGTCCAGGCCCGCCGTATCGGTGGCCAGCACCTGCGCCTGGCGTTCCACGCGGCCCACGCCAGTGGCATCCACCAACGGGTTTGTCGCGCTCAAGCCGGTGTTGATGGTGACCGGCCCGGCCACTCCCGCCACGCCGTTATGGATGTGCAAACCAGTCGCGGTGAGCGGCTGCGGATATTTGTAATCGATCCAGAAATCCACCGACCCTGAAACAATCTTGCCCGAGGCGTCGCGAAGCACATGAGCCACCAGGGTGCCAAGCCCGGAAGTATCGAACCCGGTAATGGGCGGTGTTTCATTCGAGGGCAGCATGGTGCCCTGAAAGTAAGCCGTTTCAGCGGTCTGTGCCGAAAGGAAAAGCGGAGCGGCGATGGCAAACGAAGCCAAAGCGACGAGGCGAGACGGGAGTGTGCGCATGTGAGGTAAGTCCTTGATGAGCATACTCCCAAAAGGAAGCATTGGATGGCTCCCAGTTGTGAAATTGTTGTGAATTCCCGGCGCGCGCAGCTAGGCGGGAGGGTCCAGCAAACGATTGTGAATCGCGTAAAGCGCAAGCTCCAGGCGGTCGGAAACGCCCAGCTTGTCGAAAATATTGTGCATGTGATTCTTGACGGTTTGTTCGCTAATGGCCAGCTTTTCCGCCAATTCTTTGTTTTTGAACCCTTGAATTACCAGCCCCACAATCTCCCGTTCGCGCGGGCTCAGCGGCGTGGCCTTGCTGTCGCGCTCTTTGGGGCGAAGCGCGGGCTGCTCATCGGTGAACTGGCGCAGCACCTGGGCAGTGGTGGCGCGGTCAAGCCAAAGCTCCCCTTCATTCACCTTGCGAATGCACTTCAGCAGCACATCCGGTGGCGATTCCTTATGCAGAATGCCACGGCAGCCAGCGCGAACGGCCCGCACGAAAAATTCCTGGCTCTCCAGCAGCACCAGCAAAACGATCTTTGTATTGCCCTTCGCGGAATGCAGTTGATCCAGCGTGGCGATGGTGCCGGCATGGTCTTCCATCAGCGAAAGCAGCAGAATGTCAGGCCTTTCTTGCTCCACGGCCGCGAAGGCATTTTCAGGAAGCAATTCGCCTTCAATGAGCCGTAAATCTTCTTCGGGCTGCAGCATAGCCGCCACCTGATCACGATATTGCGCATCGCGGTCGGCGAGCGCGATCAGTATAACGGAAGTTGATTCTAATTGCGACGCCACAATCGTGTAACCCTTTCAGGAGTCTAGGATCTATCCATTTATAAGTCAATTACCCCATCCGGCTAGAGTTTGATATTGATATTAGGGATCGAATGGCACAAGAATTGGCGGAGTTGGATTTTGAGCGCTTCTGGAGGAGGCTGCAGCAGCTGGGTTTGAACGCCTATGAATCGCGTTCCTACCTGGTGCTGTTGGGGCACTCGCGTTTCAAGGCGCTGGAGTTGGCCGCGCGGTCGCACGTGCCGCGGCAGAAGATATATGAAGTGCTGGATAGCCTGGTGGAAAAAGGCTTCGCGCAAATGGTACAGGAACGCACTAAATTGTTTTCCGCCGTGGAGCCCAGTTTAGCGATCCCCAGTTATCTGGCGCGCAAACGGCAAACCCTGGAACATGAGCTGACCGATCAGGGCCGCGTTGCCGATGCCGTCATTGACGACCTGCGCAACGTGTATGCCGGTGGGCAAAGCGGGCGGGGCACGCTGGATTTTCTGCGCATCGTTTCCGAACCCGCGCAGACGGCCGTCGAGTATCGCGAAATGCTGCGCGGGGTGGCCGGCGAATATCTGGAGTTTTCGCGTCCGCCCTATGCGGTAGATCCGCTGGATGAGCGCATGGTGAAAGAGGCGGCATTGCGCGGCGTATCCTGCCGGCTGTTGATTGAAGCGGGCAGCTTGGACGCGCGGCACATTCAGCAGCTTCGCGAATATGCGCATGTGGGGATCGATGTGCGGCAAGCGGAGAGCCTGCCTTTGAAGCTGGCGCTCTTCGATGGTGAGCGTGGCTTGGTGGCGCTGCTGGATCCGGTTGTCAGCAGGACGCTGTGGACCTCAGTGGTGTTCGATCACAACGGCATGGGCGAGGCTATGAAGGGGCTGTTCGAAGATCGCTGGCAGGGCGCGGGCCCGTTTTAGATTTTTAGCGCGGCTCATCCACTACGTTGCGGCGCTTTTGCGTGAGCACGTCGCGGATGGCATAGATCCTTCTACCCTGGCTTTCGAAATATGTGCGGATCATCAGTTCGCCAATCAGGCCGGTAGAGAACATCATCACGCCGGTGACCAGTAACAGGCTGCCCGCAATCATGAGCGGGCCATGCTCCTGCACAATGTCGCGGCCCTGGAACAATTTCACCGCCGCGCAATACGCCAGGATGGAACCGCCCACGCTCAGCCCGAACAGGCCGAAGCTGCCGAAGAAGTGCATGGGACGCGTGAAATAGCGAAGCAGGAAGCGAATGGTGACGATATCGAACAGCACGCGAAACGTGCGGCTGAGCCCGTAGTGAGAATCGCCGGAGAGGCGGGGCGTGTTCTGAATGGGCACTTCGGCCACACGCGCGCCATAAAAGCTGGCGAGCGCCGGAATGAAGCGATGCAATTCGCCGTAGAGGTGAACATCTTTCAACACCTCCGCGCGGTAGGCCTTGAACGTGGTGCCGAAATCTCTGAGCTTCACGCCGGAAGCTTGCGACATGAGCCAGTTGGCAATGCGCGAAGGAATTTTGCGCGTAAGTGGATTATCGATGCGCTCTTTCCGCCAGCCGCTGGCGATGTCGTAACCTTCGTCGATCTTAGCCAGCAAGGCGGGAATATCTTCGGGCGCGTGTTGCAGATCGCCATCCATCGCGATGACGATCTTGCCCTTGGCTTCATGGAAGCCGGCCGAGAGCGCGGCAGTCTGTCCGAAGTTACGACGCAGCCGCAGCACCTTTAAGCGCGGGTCAGTCTGCACCAGGTTGGCTAGAAGCTCAAAACTACGGTCAGTGGAGGAATCGTCGATAAAGAGAATTTCGTAGGGACGCCGCAAGCCGATCAACACCGCGGTAAGCCGGTCATAAAGGGGGAGAATGCTGTGCTCCTCGTTATGAATCGGAATTACGATGGAAAGATTTACGGAACTCACTTTATTGGCCACTACATTCTCTACACTCATAGGTTACCAATGAACGAACAGCTACCCTACCAGGCAACGGCGGCTGCTGAGCGTTATGACGGCATTGCTCAACTGCCGGTTGCGGTTCTTTTGGATAACATCCGCAGCCTTTACAATGTTGGATCGTTTTTTCGCACGGCGGATGCAGTAGGGGTCGAGAAACTTTATCTTTCCGGGTACACAGGTACTCCTCCACACAAGGGTTTAGCGAAAACTGCTTTGGGAGCCGAAGAAACCGTACCGTGGGAGCATGCCGCGGAAGCGGCGCCCTTGGTGGCACGCCTGCGCGAAAACGGCTGGGAAATTTGCGCCATTGAGACCAGCGTTCATTCGGTGGACCTGTTCGAATGGGTGCCTCGCTTCCCCGTCCTGGTGATGTTCGGTAACGAGTGCGATGGCTTGGCGCCAGAGTTGGGCGCGCAGGCGGACCGGCATATTCGCATCCCCATGTTGGGCAAAAAGCATTCGCTGAATGTGGGCACCGCGGGCGGCGTGGTGATGTATGAGCTATTGAGAAAATATCACGCGCTACACGTGCTCAATGCCTAGCGTCTTCATCTTGCGATAGAGGTTGCTGCGCTCCAGACCCAGCAATTCAGCCGTTCTGGTGACGTTGCCCGCAGTCTCTTCCAGCTTCTTCAGGATGTACTCCCGCTCCACGGTTTCGCGCACTTCCTGCAAGCTGCCGAAGCGGTCTGGCGTGCGTTCCGGCGCGGCGCGCTTGCTGGTGGTGAGCGGGATGTGCCGTGCATCGATGCGCACTTGCGGATTCAGAATCACGATGCGCTCGATCAAGTTTTTCAGCTCACGCACATTGCCGGGCCAGTGATGATCGCGCAGGGCTTCATAGGCTTGCGGTGTAAGTTCCTTCGGCTTGCGGCCATAGGCGCTGGTGAATTCGCGCAGGAAGAAATCCGCCAGCAAGGGCACGTCTTCCAGCCGTTCGCGCAACGGCGGCACATGGAACGGAATCACATTCAGGCGGTAAAACAAGTCTTCACGAAAGTTGCCGATTTCAATTTCATGTTCCAGCGTTTTGTTAGTGGCGGCAATCACGCGAACATCCACTTGGATGGAGTTACTGGCACCCACCGGTTCGAAGCGCTGCTCTTCCAAAGCGCGCAGCACCTTGGCTTGCGTGCGCAGACTCATGTCGCCCACTTCGTCCAGGAAGATTGTGCCCTGATCTGCCTTCTGAAACTTGCCCGGCTTGGCTTCATGAGCGCTGGTGAAGCTGCCTTTGCTGTGGCCGAAGAGTTCGCTCTCAATCAACTCTTCGGGAATGGCGGCGCAGTTCACCTCCACGAACGCATTGCCATGGCGCGGGCTCATGGCATGAATCGCGTGCGCGACTAACTCTTTGCCCGTGCCACTTTCGCCGTAAATCAGCACTCGGCCATCGGTGCCGGCCATCAGCGATAGCTGCTTGCGAACCGCTTTCATGGGAACGCTTTCGCCGATGATGCGGTACTTGGCATCGGTATCGGTCTTAAGCCGGCTGTTCTCCAGCAGCAGGCGCCGCTGCTCTATAGCGTTCTTGGCAACGATGAGCAGCTTATCTACCGAGAGCGGCTTTTCCAGAAAATCGAAAGCGCCCAGCTTGGTGGCGCGCACGGCGCTTTCAATGGACCCGTGGCCGGACACGATGATGACATGCGGGCGCTCCGGAAACGGAATCTCCTGGATGCGCGCTAAGGTCTCCAGGCCATCGAGACCCGGCAGCCAGATATCGAGGAAGATCAGGTCGTACGTATGTTGGGGCAACAGCCCGAGCGCGGCTTCTCCGGATTCGGCCACAGAAACCTGATAGCTCTCATCTTCCAGCACGCCTCGTAAGGACTGGCGGATACCCGGTTCGTCATCGACGATGAGGATGTGCGCCGATCTCATAAGGTTACTGCGTCCGCATTGCGGGTCTCACGCGCGGGCGCGATGCCCAGCGTCTGCGGCGCGGCGCATTCAATCTCGATTAAGAAGCGCGTGCCGGCCGGGATGTTGTCTTCCACTCTGATGTGGGCGTTGTGATCCGTCAAAATGTTATTCACGATGGCAAGGCCAAGGCCGGTGCCGCGGCCTTTCGTCGAAAAGTACGGCACAAAGAGCTTCTCTTTATCTTCCGCCGAAACACCCGCGCCCGAATCGGCAATGATCAGCTCGATGGTCTCACCCAAGCCGGGCTGCGTGACGATGTGCAGTTGCCTTATGAGCGAATCCTGCATGGCTTCCGCGGCATTATCGATGAGGTTGACCACCACGCGTTTCAGTTGCTCCCGATCGGCATGAATGTCCGGCAGGCCGGGACAGAGATCGGTCTTGATAACGATGCTATCGAGCCTGCCCGCGAATACCGCAAGCGCGCTTTCCACGATGGAGTTGAGCGAGCAATGAACAAGCTGCTTGGCGGGGAAGCGGGCGAATTGCGAAAATTCGTCCACCAGCGTTTTCACGGTCTGCACTTCATTGACGATCAGGTCAGTGCATTCGCGAACGATGCGCGTGATCTCTGGCGAAGTATGGGCGCGGTCCATCTGCCGGCGGATGCGTTCGGCGGAGAGGCTGATGGGCGTGAGCGGATTCTTGATTTCGTGCGCCACGCGGCGAGCCACTTCATTCCATGCCGCGGCTTTCTGGGCGCGCAACAGATCGCTGGTATCTTCAATCACCATGACGAAGCCGGACGTGAGCCGCTCATCGAGCGCGGAAACGGTGATCGCTAAGTGCAAGGTATGTGTGCCGAAGTTCAGATCCAGCTGTTGCGCGGCCACGCGTGTGCGGCGCGCGCGCTTCATCAGATACAGAATCTCAGTAACATCTTCACGCGGGAATAGGTCGTTCAAGGTCTTCGCGCTGGCGACAAGCGTCTCCGGCAGGATACTTTTCAACGCACGGTTCACGCGCTGAATCTGGCCATCGGCGGAGATGGAGATGACGCCGGTGGGGATGTTCTCGAGGATGGCTTCGGTAAAGCGGCGGCGCGCATCCAGTTCACGGCTGTTCGCGTCCAACTGCTGAGTCATGCGATTGAAGCCTTGCACCAGACCGACTAATTCATCGTTCGCGCCCACTTGCACGCGATAACCCAAATTGCCTTCGCCCACTTCTTTTGCGGCATGGGCCAGCGCGGCGATGGGTACACTAATTTGCTTGGCCAGGAACAGCGCTACCCAAGTGGCGACAAACAGAATGAACAGCGTAATCAGGAACAAGAGCAGCAGATAATTCTGCCGCACCTGCCGGCTGTTGGCGGCAAGTTGTTTGTAAGCCGCGTCGTAAGTTTCAATTTCGCGCTGCTTTTCGCGAACATCGAGCGGGATGTGCGACACGGCGCGCACCGTGCCCACTTCGCGCCCTGACCAGAACACAGTTTTGCGGCCTACAGCGTAATCGCCTTCGCGTTGGATAACTTGAGGGATCGACCCGCATGCCGCTACCGGATTTGCACTTCCACTGGCGTAAACCGCAGCCCCGGCAAGCGACTGTTCTTTACAGAAAGAATCGAGATAGCCGCCCGGTACGGTGCCGCCCGCCAACTGCAGGCGCGTCTCTGGAAGCAGTGCCAACAGTGAAGCCTGCGCGTTCACCTTGTCCTGCATTTCACGGGTAAGTGCTTTTGAAATTTCGAGGAAGTCAAGCCGCTGACGATCCACCGGCGCGGCGAACCATTTCGTGAGATTGCGATTCACCACTTCCACGCTGAACAGAACGTTGAAAAACACGGGCATGATGCTGAGCGCAAGCGCGCCGGCCACAAGCTTGGTCTTAATGCGTGACCCTTCGCGATTCGTGCGGCGCTCCACCAGAAGCTTGACTACGGTGCGCACCAGCATGAAGCCCAGGGTGACCATCAAGACGAAGATGAGAGTGGAAACGCTCCAGAGGATGAGGGTTTGCGCGGGATCTTGCGGGGCGTAAGAGCCGAAATCGAAGGAGCCCTGCCAGACGACGAGAATAACCAGGATGAGAAGGATGAAGGTGCCGAAGCCGTAGATGAGGCGCTTGCGCACGTGTTCTTGGTCTAGTGGAATCAAAAAAAGGGAGCCCGGAGGCCCCCGTTAATGCAGATTTAGCAGCCAGCCAAAGTGCTAAAAGACAAACCGGCCCACAAGCTGAAGCACGCGCGGCTGACTGGAGTAGATGAACTCCAAGTTATTGAAGTTAGCGTTCCCAGGAGTGAGAAAGCTCCTGGTGCTGGTAAATGAGGTGGCGTTGATATTATTCAGCGTCCCAGGTACGAATTGCGGATGATTGAATGCGTTGAAGGCCTGTGCGCCAAACTCAAATCTCATTCTCTCTGAGATGGAGAACTTCTTCTGAAGCGAGAGGTCGAAATTGGTGATATGGCGAAGCGGAAGAGTATTCCGGCCGGCATTAGCGAAGGCACCCAAGCCAGCGCGAATGTAGCGCGCGTTCGGGTTGTTGGCAAGATAACCAACCGTGTCGCCCTTTGAATTTTTTAGCGCGGTCACGTCGGAGCCCACTCGATCCTGGCCATTGACGTTGATGATGGAGCGATCCCCGGCAGTGTCTCCATTGAAGTTGGCGTCCGCGGCGGATTGAACAGTAGCGTATTCCGGACTTTCATATGTGTAGGTACCGCTCGCCAGCCAATTTCCGATCAAATTCTTTTTAAACCAGTTCGAGCTGGATCTGAATGCCGGCAGATCATAGACTGTGCTGAAAGAGAATCTTTGCCTTCGGTCCAAAGCGCTAGATGCCTTGTCCGAGCTTAGATTGTTAAAGTCTTGAGCGCGGCGGGGCGTAGCGACGGTAGCAAAAAACTCGGTGGTGCTGTCATCGATCAAATGACTCCAGGTGTAAGCTCCTACGAATTGAAGACCATTCGTAAATCTTCGATTCAACTGGATCGCCAACCCGTTATAAGTAGAGTTTCCGTTAGCTAAATACGCCGTAATGTTCTGATCGAATCCATATTGAGCATATGAGTTGGTGTTGACTGCTCGAATCTGTGCGAGAGTCACAGGAAGAGCGTCCAAAGTGCCCTGAGACGGCCGCGTCACGTAAGTCGGTAAGTTAAAAGATTGAGTAACGGCAGAAGTACGATTAATCCGTTCCTGCGTAATCAACTTGTATCCACGATTTCCTAAATAGCGAACTTCCAGCGTGTAGTTCTTAGCTAGAATTTGTTGAATACCAACATTCCACGAGATGGAGCGCGGCAGAACCTGATCTGGAATATAAGCAGCAGTGAGCGACCTTGCTTCCGCGGCTGTTTGGGGCGCAGCGTAGGTGGCCCGGATACCACCATTCTTTAGAAAGTTCGGTGTTGTTGTGTTTAGATCGGTATCAATGGTGGTTGAGAACTGCGGCGGCTTTTCCAATGTGCCGATATTATCGAACAGGACGTCATTTGCCATACCGAAGCCAACGCGAATGGACGTAGTCCCGGCAGTCCCGGGGGAGTATGCGATTCCGATTCGTGGAGACACATTAGTCTTCTGAGCTGTGGGCTCTTTGAACTGAATAACTCCCGGAATACTCGACAGTGAGTTTAGCCTCTGAAGACGTTCGCCGAACGGAACGGTCGTGTATTCGTACCGAACACCAAAATTCAAGGAAAGATTTCGCCGAATCTTCCAATTATCGTTTGCGTACCAATAGGTTGAAATCTGGTCGCCGTAATAGGGCGTGAGGTCGATGCCGCGCTCCGACAAATCGTCCGGAGACTGGTCAAGCAGGAAACGTTCGAGATTGGAATAGTTGTAATCGCCGCGACTCCGCTGTGTAAATTGTTGTGGCGCGATAAGCTTGCGGCCATCGAAGCCGAACTTTAGGGTGTGGTTGCCTCTAGTCCAGCTTACGTTGTCAACAACCTGGTACGTGTTTAGGACAGTAAACCCCGGACCGTTTGGGTCAGGACCGATTTGCAAGTTGAGGTCGTTGTCAATCGTGATATTCGGAAATTTGTCCAGGCCGGGAAACTTAAAGTCACCAACGACAACTGTATTGTTGTAACGGTTGTAGCCAAAGCGGAACTCATTGATTAGGTTTGGGGTGAAGTTATGAAATTCGCCCAGAGAAAAGAGATGTGTAGTGGTGGGCAACGTTCCGTAGAAGACCGGCAGATTCGGAGTGTTGTCAATTTGATCGATCCCGTTACGGACATACCGGATGCGAAGGGAATCGCGCTCGGAAAAGTTGTAATCCGTACTGGCTAGCCATACTTTCTGGTTCAGGAAATTAGGCGACGCGAGCGGCAGGATGCCGATTGGAATACTAACTCCATTTACAATTGTGGAATCGTTCGCAACCGGGGCTACGGGCACATACTGCTTGAAAACTCCCAAATTAGTCTGAGAGACGCCAGGAATGTTGGCAAGCGAAGCTAAACCAGCCGCAGTGGGGGCGGAAACTCCTCCACCGGGCGTACTAGCCTGCCCGAGCGGCTCGTATTCGTAGCTTCCAAAGAAGAACCACTTATTCTTGATGATTGGGCCCCCTACAGTGGCGCCCAGCCGATTCTGGTCGAAACGTGGATTTTCGCGGACACCCGTATTGGCTAAAAGTTGGTCTACGGCATTCAGGTTGCGATTTTGAAAGTATTCGTAGATGGAACCATGCACGGCGTTGGTACCACTCCTAATACTCTGATTGAACTGTCCGCCCGACGAATGCCCGAACTCGGCGGAGAACTGATTCTGAAGCAAGCTGAATTCCCCGACAGCTTCATTGGGTATGTAAACAACGGGACCGGTAACATCTTTACGATTATTATCCACACCCTCGACGTTGAAGTTGTTGTTCCGGGGCCGCTGCCCGCCGATGGAAGGACCGATTCCGACACCAACGGCTCCGCTACTTGAGACGCCAGCACTAAGAAGGGAAAGATTGTAAACGCCAAAATTAGTGCCCGGCCCGCCTGTGGAGGCTGTGGGAAGTTCAACCGCCTGAATTGCGTCGAAAGCACTTTGGATCTGCGCGGTAGTTGTGTCGATTGAGGTAACATTCTCACTCACGTCAACGGTGGTGGCGACAGAACCAACCTGGAGCGTCACGTTTTTCGTACTGGTCTTATTCAATTCGACGATCAGACCGAGAGTCTTATACACGCTAAAACCCTGGGCCGTCACAGAAAGATCATACTTCCCGGCGGGAATGTTGTTGAAACGATATTCACCGTTGCCGGTTGTTTTTGTGCTGGCCTTGATACCCGTGGCCGTATTCACTAAATCAACGGTTGCATCGGAGATGCCAGATTGACTTAAATCGGATACGGTTCCCACCAGGTTGGCATCGGTAGCTTGCCCGAGAAGTATGGCCGCGAACGACGCCATTAGCATAAGCGGTCGGATCGCTTGTTTGAAGTTCATAGTACAATCCCATACGCACCTGAGGAACCATTTGATTTCAGATTAGTTTCAATCACTTACAAGGGAACTGGTACGATTTCTGGGATTCCGGGCAAACCGCGCTACAAGAAATGGAAGTACCTATGAAATGGATGGTTTGGCCCGAGTCGCGGCGGCAATTTGCGGGCACGAAAGAAAAATGGGTCCTAGTTGGGTTCCCGCATCTCGCAGAAAGGCTAAGCGCTTGGCCCGCTAGCCATCTCTATGGCCGCCGCAATATTCAAAATACGAGACTCTTCAAATGGTGCCCCCACAATTTGCAGGCCGATCGGCAGCGTCGCCGAAGGCAAAGGCAGCGAAAGTGCCGGCCACCCCATCAGATTGAATCCCCGCACAAAACGCGTCGCCGCCATCCTGGTGTCCTCCGCCGTACCGTCGATCACGACGCTGGTTTCGCCGATTTTGGGCGCTCGAATCGGGGACGTCGGGGTCAGAAGCACGTCCACCTGCTGCCAGATGGCCGAATAATCCTTTTGCATCAGGCGCCGAAGCCGTTGAGCGTTTATATAGTCGGTGGCAGGGAGAGCGCGGCCCTGATCGAACAGCGCCAGCACGTCGGAACCGAACTTTTGGCGGTCTTTCAGATAGGGTTCCAGCAGCGCGGAGGCTTCGCTCATCAGGATCACCCGCGCCACCGCATTCATGGCAGCGATGTCCGGAACCGCGACAGGCACAATGTTCGCGCCCAGGCTTTCGGCCGCGCGGAAAGCTTCGTCCATGGCGCTGGCCACTTCCGGTTCCAGCCGCTCGAAATAGAAATTTTCAGGTCGGCCGATGCGCAGCCCTCGAATCTGCGGCTCATCCGGTGGCAAATACCGGTCTACGGTCCGGCGCGAACTGGTGTCATCGCGATCGTCGTGCCCGGCAATTGCCTGCAACACCAGCGCGGCGTCGCGAACGGTGCGCGTAAGCGGCCCCATATGATCGAGCGAGAAATCGAGCGGCAGCACGCCAAAGCGGCTCACACGCCCTGAGGTGGGCTTCAGCCCTACCAAACCGCAGAACGACGCCGGCAGGCGAATGGACCCGCCGGTATCGCTGCCCATCGCTGCCGCCACCATGCCGCTGGCCACCGCGGCGGCGGAACCTCCGCTGGAGCCTCCGGGTATCCGCGTGCGATCGTGCGGATTGCGAATGGCGCCGAAATGGGGATTGTTCGACGTAATGCCGTATGCCAGTTCGTGCAGCCCTGTCTTGCCGGTGAGCACGCTTCCGGCTTCGGCAAGAGACTCCGTAACCGCCGAGTTGTAAGCGGGAAAGTGATTTTCAAACAGCAGCGAACCGCAGGTGGTGCGAATTCCCTCGGTACAGAAAACGTCCTTGAGCGCGATGGGGATTCCATGCAAGGGCCCGCGATCTTTGCCCGACGCAAGCTCCCGGTCTGCCCGCGCGGCTGCCTCCCGCGCCTGAACGGGCGTCACCGTCAGATACGCGTTCAACTCCGGGTTGTGCTTGTCAATCTGCGCGAGTGATTGTTCCGTGAGTTCGACGGAGGAAGTTCTGCCGGTACGGAGTGCCCGCGCGGCTTGCGTGATAGTCAAAGGGTATCCGGCGCAGTGCCGGCGACGGCTGCTTCCGACAGAATCACCGCAGGCTCCGTCGCAAAGGGAATAGCGTTGGCAAGAGGGCGAAACGCGCCTTCAAGCGCGGTGAGCGCGGCCGTGAACTTTTCAGGCTCGTCTGGCGCAAAGCCTCGTGCTTCAGCGATGGCGGTCCAATTTATCGGCATGAGAGATCAGGTTGGGCTTGGCGCAGGAATCCGGCCGACGGCCAGGAACGGCGGGCCTTCACCCGCCCGCTGCCGACGTTCGCTTCAGCAACAGCACGAACACGAAAACCACGACGAAAATTATGAGCGCTGAATCGAGCATGGGTCAAAGCAGTCCCGCTGGATATTACAAATTGATGATAGCAAAGCCCCTAGGCCTCCGCCGAAGAAAGCAGGCTGATCTTTTCCGGCAAGATTGACGGATTTCGGGCCGACCATTCCGCGCCCGCTAACACAATCATGGCCAGTACAAAGCTCAGTAGCACAATGCTGACCGAAATGTGAAACGGCCCATACTCCGCTTGCAACTTTTCTTTCAGAAAGGGCCACAGCAAAATATTGACGTACTTCAGAAGCTCCAGCAAAACGCCCACGGAAACGGACACCATCAGCAGCGGCCTGGCGGGCACGCGCCGGTTCGGCAGAATCCAATAAACCAGAAACAGAGCCAAAATGGTGATGGGTAGCGCGGCCACTTTAAAGATGGTGGAGGCGGCCCAGGCAGGCAGGTTGGGAACGCCGAAGACGCTCTTCAGAAACTCCTGATTGACGGCGGTGAGCAGGAACGAACTCAGCACCAGGGAGCCGCAAAGGAAAATCAAGAACAGGCTTAGCACCTGGTTCTTCAAATAAGACCGGTTGCAGGCCACGCCCCATACGCGGTTCAGCGCCACTTCGAGCGGCTCAAACACGCCATTTGCGGTGAACAGCAAAAGCGCGAGTGAAATGAATTGCGATTTGCCGCGCGAAGAGACTGAAACAGCCAGATTGCGCTGGATGAACTGACCCACTTCGCCGGGAAGATAATCGTTCAGCGCAAAGTAAATGGCGTTCACCGCGGCAGGCCAGTGGAACGCATACTTGCAAAGGGATACCATCACGATCAGAAAAGGATAGAAGGAAAGCAGTACGCTGGCCGCGATGGAGAGCGCGAAAACGTGGACCTCCGTCTGGCACAAGTAACTGGCGGTGCTGCGGAAGCGCGAAGGCTGGTTCTGAGTCTCGGGGCTGAACATTCTACAGGTCAGTTTGCAGTGTATACTGGTGAGGTTGTGATCATTCTTCTGACCATTGTGCACGTATTGGTGTGCCTGTTTTTAATTATTGTGGTGTTGCTGCAGAGCGGGAAGGCGGCCGATTTGGCTGGCGCATTCGGCGGTATGGGTTCGCAAACCGCGTTCGGTCCGCGCGGCTCGGCGACGCTACTTTCGAAGGCCACCACCATTTCGGCGATCGTGTTTATGTTGACGTCCATGTCGCTTTCCATCATTGCGACCAGGGACGCCGGCGGCGGCTCATCGCTGGACGTGAAAGGAAAGAAGGCTTTGACGCAGCCGAAGATCGGTGTGACGCCTCAACCCACACCGCCCCCGGCCCCCGCCCCGGCAGCGCCAAAGAAGTAGCAGCTTTTCCGAGTGCCCCCTGCGGAGGTGGCGAAATTGGCAGACGCACTAGCTTGAGGTGCTAGCGGGCGCAAGCTCATGGGGGTTCAAGTCCCCCTCTCCGCACCATAAAATGAGTAGTCTACAGGCCACCCGGAAACGGGTGGCTCTCTCGTTTGAACCGTTGCAACGGTTTTGCAACGGTTTGCCGTCCCGGTGCCGCAGCGGAGAGCGCACAGCGCACACTTCCGGGGATGGCCGGAAAGAGGCCTTCAACAACCCCACCGAGTGCAGATATTGCAACCACTGGCAATCGGAAACGTCGGTGCGGCGGCCGGGAACATTTCTTGGCGTGCCGCGCATTCACAAGGAAGATTTCGAATCCTCGAACCTCTAGAATCTGCATGAGCGGGATCCAGTACACGCCCGTGGATTCCATGGCCACGGTGCGAATCCGGCACCGTAAGAGCCATTCGGCCAAGGCGACAAGATCTTCGGTGAAGGTGTGGAAGGATCGAACGTTTTCGGGATCCCGGCTGGGCGGAACCGCTACGTAATCTCTGTTGCTCCAATGTCCACCCCGGCGGCATCAGGGTGCAGCACGGGAAGAACGGCGTTTGTGTTTTTACCTTTTCTGTTTGTTTTGCGCGGCATGTTTCCTCAACAGATTCTGCCGAGAGCTGGCCGGCCGGATCATGGAAATCAGGCACTCTCCTAAACGGGATCGGAGGCCTGTGGCATAGACCTTCGTCGCCACTGTCTTGACCACGCAACCCGGGCCCACACTGGAGAAACGGGCTCTAAAAAGCGCCAATGCATAGTTCGGCCTACTTCCGTGTCAGCCTCGGCGTCTCATTGTCGCAACAACTGTTCCTTGCCTGCCTTGCCTGTTTTAAACAGCCCGGCACTGGGAAGCGACCCGAGCGGCGACTCAGAGGCCGGAATGAGTGGGGCGGCGAAAGCCGCCCCGTTCCGTAATCATTCTGGCGGGAAGGCGTTAAATCCCGGGAGCACGAGGGCAGCGTCATGATGGTGGCTACGCCGACCCAAGAACTGGCAATTACTTCTTAAGACTAAATGTTCAACCGTTGCTGCGCATCGGCAACGATTTTGTAGCCCATGTCACCGTATCCCTTTAACCGGCGATTGTACATTCGTGCCAGCATTAGAACGTTAGCGTCGACGTAATCGTAAACCTCAACCACTCGCTTGACCTTATGGCCTTCAAGAAAGGTGATGACCTCGTCAAGACATCCTCGCGGCAGGGCTAGGTAACGTGGAAGGTCTTCACCGCAGGCTATGGCGCGAGACTTGTCGAATGTGGATAATCGCACGGCCTGGGCCTTATAGAACTCGGCAATGCCGTTACCGGTAAGGAGCGCGCGAAGCCGTTGGTTATCGTCTTCGAGCCGCCGGCGCTTCTCCGAGAGTGCCCGCATATCGATGTCGGCCTGTGATTCGCCCTTCACCGATCCATTGTCTATCAGCTAAGAAAGCGTGTGCTCTGTTTGTGCTCGTTGAGACCCGAACCGAAGCACAGAATGAAAACTGGGTATTCTCAATCGCCAATAGGTGCAGGCGAGCGCAATGTTCTTTATTTCAAATTTACTGTCGTCTCCCAAGCCGCGCACCATCTGGATTATATCGGGGCCGTGGCCGGCGTTCCCGGAACAAGCAGACGGGTCTTCTTCCAACTTGCAATAGTCCGGGGTTTATTGGGATGCTCTTGGACCGATTACTAAACGGGGTTGCGTCCGCAAAGGCATTTCCGCCGGTGACATCTCCTTAGCCGTGGCGGGCTCATCGCGCAAATTCATGAACGGACGTTCCACCAGCAGGTACAGTACGGCGGCGGCCGCAAAGCTGAGTATGGGTCCGGCAATGTAATAAACAACCATAGGGTAGCTCTGCAGATTGGACGCAATGGAAGAGTACAGCATGGTGAGTACGATGGGGTGTAGCAAATACGCCGAGTACGCTAGCTGCGCCAGAGAACGAAACGGGCGCCAGGACAGAAACGCCTCGAGAAGGCGGCCGGGCCCACTCACGGGATACAGACAGTACAGCAACAAGAAAGCCGTTGCCGCGCCGAACAGCGTGCAATGGCTGGTTAGTACCAACAAACTTGCCACGTCATGCCATCGCGGCCCCGCCATTTGTATGGGGGCCATAACGATCGAAACGATTGTGAGTATGGAACAACCGAATCCAGCCAGGGCCCATCGCGGACGGGATTGAAAGAAGTTTCTCGCAGAGCCGTTCAGAACGAAATGCGCCGCAAGGACGCCAAGCGCAAGGCTCCCAAAACGCGTATACGGCTTGATGTATAGCGCCTCGGCCCAGTTAAGAAAATTTGCATCGGTCACGCCAGCGGACCATGGCACGGGCAGGTGCAGTCCATGGCGCAGGATCACAAAAGCGCGGATGAGTAGCGAAACACCGACGACAACCCAAAGCAGCATTGTTCTGCGCGTCTGCCGAACAGCATAGAAAACAAAGATGAGGAAAAAAGGAAAAGTAAAATAGAATTGTTCTTCGATAGCCAATGACCAGGTCCACGGCATCGCCTGTTTGACTCCGTCAACGAAATTGTTGATGTAGATCAGGTTGGTCCAGAGCATGTCCCGGTTCTGGCGCAAAGTGACGGCGTAGATCCCCATGGCAACGATGTAGGCGGGCATCAGGCGGAGGAAACGCCGGCTAAAAAAGCGCCGCGCGCGTATATTGCCGCGCCGCTCGAACTCCTCCATCAAGATGTGGCCGATTAGAAATCCGCTAATCACGAAGAAGATGTCAACGCCATACGGACCGCCGATGATCCAGCGCGGCTGCCTCTCGAAGAAGGCGGCGAAATCGCCCGGTTTCGCAAACGGAAATTGGAACCACAGACAATGCATCAGGATGACCCAAAGCACCGCGAGAGCGCGGAATCCGTCTACCGGCCGGAAGCGAGCCTCTGGAGGATGCAGCAGCCTGGCCAGATTTCGTTCCAAAGAAAAGGCGCGTGCGAAACGGTTCATTGGAAAACAACCTCCTGAATAGGCTTGGCGGCAAGCTGGCGACTGCGAGGTGAAAAGGTCACTGGCAATGCGCGGGGGCCGCGAAAACCGAAGTTTTGGTTCCATTCGATTTCTGGCGAGGCAATTTCTAGCGCCGGAAGGTATTCGAAGATCGATCGAAATGCAATCTCGCACTCAATACGAGCGAGTGCGGCCCCGGCGCATAAGTGGATGCCCGAGCCAAAGGAGACATGGCGGTTCGGAGAACGGGATAAGTTCAGCCGGCCGGGCTGCTCAAATTCTTCGGGATCGTGATTGGCCGCGCCGAACAGAAACAGCAGCAGCGCACCCTCAGGCAAAGAGCACCCGTGGATCTGCGCAGGCTCCAGAAGCACTCGGGTCCCTATCTGCACGGGGCTGTCGAAGCGAGCCAATTCATCTATCGCCGAACTATAAAGGGTTGGATTCGACTGAAGATCCCGTAGGCATTCGGGATGACTCAGAAGAGCGATAAGACCGTTGGCAATCAGGTTACGCGTTGTTTCATGACCCGCGAAAAATAACATGGCGCACTGAGCAATCAGCAGGTCTTCGTCGAGCGTTCCATTGTCTTCAAGGCGAAGCAAGTAACTGATCAGGTCGTTACCGCGGGACGCGCGACGCCGCCGGACCAAATCGCTTAGATAATCCGTTAGTTCCCGCAGGCCGCTCTGGGCTTGCACGCCTTGTTCGAATGTGGAAGCCGCGTTCCCGAAGAATGTGGCGATGTCGTGGCTCCATTGGACGATTTCGTTATGATCGCTCCGGGGAACTCCCATGAGCTCTGCGATCACCAGAGCGGGGAAAGGCTGCGCGATGTCGCGCACCAGATCGGCCTCTCCCTTTTCACACACCGCGTCCAGGAGCCCTTTGACAATGCTCTCCATGGCGGGACGCCATGCCGAAACAGCACGCGGGCAGAGGCCTTCTAGCAATAATCGGCGGGGGGCAGTGTGCTCGGGTGGGTCAAAGAAGAGCATCCACCGGGAAAACAGCGTTTCGAAATCGCGCAGACGTTCACGTTGCGATGGGTCGAATTGTGCCGTAAGAAAGGCGGCCCGTTTGCAGGAGCAGCGGGGATCTCTCAGCAACGGCCAAACGTCGGAGTGCCTGGGAAATGCCCAGGCGGCACCTAGATAAGGCACGGGAATCACCCGCTCGTGCGAGGCAAGAACTTCGCGATAGGCGGCATATGGGTCTTTGTGAAATTCCGGCGAAAAGAAATTCAGGCTCACTGCTCACCCTCCAGGAGTTTAGATAATAGTCAAGAGTATGCATTCTGGTGCTTGAGCATCCTTTCTCCTTTCTTGCGAAGTGGAGAGCCAGGTGAAAAACCGCCAATTGGCACCTTCAATTCGGTTGACAGGATTTTTCTTTTCTGGCAGACTCTTCAGTTAGCGGGCTGCCGGGCGTCAGACCGCAAATACAGCTGGTTTTATTGCTGTTTATGGGCGGCAGCATGTTATTTTCCCTACCTCAAAAGCCCGGTCGATCAAGCTTCAAAACTAATTAGCGATCTGGAAATCTCGTTGCGCATGGATCATGCGTAACGTTATTGCCGGGAAGTTCCATGCCCGAATTCTCAAAAGAAATCTAACTCAATTCAAACAGGAAGAGGTATTCACTTATGTCGAAGCCGGTAGTTCATTTCGAAATCGGCGGCCGGGACTTGGCCGTTCTGGTTCCTTTTTACTCCAAGCTGTTCGGGTGGGACATGATCAATCACGGGCCCGCCGCGATGATCACTTCCCATACCGGAATTACAGGTCACATGGCGGCATTGGGCCATGAGCCGCACAATTACGTGACTGTCTATGTCGAAGTAGACAACCTGGAGGAATACCTGAAAACGGTGGGTGAACTGGGAGGCAAGACGGTTGTCGGCCCCACCAAAATTCCGGGCAGTACGTTCGCGTGGTTCACCGATCCAGAAGGTACAGTCATCGGCCTATTGAAACGCGATTAGACGCAGCCGCTGCCCTCGCCTCTTGATTAGATACAGGCATTCTTCGGGGGAATATTGAACAACCTGATCGGAATAGTAGGCGTATCGTGCCGGTTCCCCGGCGTGCGGGGGCTATCTGGGTTACTCGACTTGCTAAGTCGTCAGGAGACGACGATAGCCGCAATGCCGGTGTCGCGGAAGCCCTTGATGCCCGAAGGCGACTACCCGCCTGGGGGCTATTTCGAAGATCCTTCTTTGTTCGACGCCGCTGCATTCGGCATCCCTCCGTCCGAAGCCCGGCAAATGGACCCACAACAAAGGATGGCGCTCGAACTAAGTGAGGAATGCATCGAAGATGCAGGATCTTCGCGCAACCGGGTGTTCGGCGCCAATGCGGGAGTCTTTGCTGGAGCGACTTGGCGCGAGTATGGCTACGGCGCGAATAGTGCCGGCAAGGCTGCCACATCGCTGACGGGGACGGCTTCCGGATCGATCGCAGGACGCATTTCCCAGAGCTTTGGTTTTACCGGACCGAGCCTTGCCGTCGATTCGATAACCTCCTCTTCACTAAGCGCGGTTCACCTTGCGTGCCAAAGCCTGGCAAGCGGAGAGTGCGACATGGCTTTGGCTTTGGGTGTCAATCTTATTCTTGGGCCGGACAGCGGGCAGGCCCTCAAGGCGATGGGCGTGCTGTCGCGGGAGGACACGATCCGGCCTTTCGACCAGCTATCGGACGGCTACCAGCGGGGCGAAGGCGTGGCGGCGGTTCTTCTGAAGCGATTGCCCGACGCCCTGAGAACCGGTGACTCGATCCACGCCACCATCAGAGCTTCGGCCATTGGCCATAACGGTGGCGGACCGTTCTCTCTTGCAACTCCAAGTTCAGAGGCACAGCGCCGCCTGCTTTCGGAATGTCTTCGGAGGGCAGAGTTGACTGCCGGCGATTTAGCGTACTGGGAGGCGCACGGCACAGGTACTCACGCTGGAGACGCGGCGGAAGCACGAGCGCTTCGGCAGACCATGATCTCCCGGCGCGAACCCCTCGCGATCGGTTCAGTAAAGGGCAATCTGGGTCATGTGGAAGCCGCGGCTGGAATAGCAGGTCTGTTAAGCGCAATCCTGGTTAGTCGAACCCGTGAACTCCCGGTAACTCGTGGACACCGGCAGCCGAGTTTCCCAGGCCATGAACTTTGGGTGCCAACGAGGCGCTCACCGCTTCCGGATGGTTCCGGCGCCGCCATAGGTGTCACAAGCCTGGGTCTGGCGGGATCGAATGCCTGCCTAATTATCGAACCTGGTGACCGGCACGCGCTTGACGCTGATTTGCCTCCTCGGGAATGGGCGCACCGGCCGTACTGGCTGAGCAATGGCACGGAGGATGCGCTCGGTCCGCGGGAAATCTTGTCGTCCGTGCTGGGCTGCTCTTTCTCTGTAGAAGATGAGGCCGCCACGCTGCTCGATCTGGGAATGGATTCCCTGAGCGCAATGGAATTAGAAACACAATTACGTTCCGCGGGATATCGAATCAGCGCCCGCGAGTTACTGGGCGGGGCAACACTAGCGGATGTCGAAAGCCGGGCTGCCGCATCCAACTTCGCCGAAGTGCGCATCTGACTGGCAAGCAGTGAACAGAGGCACAGAGGGGCCCTTTGACTTACTCTGAACTACTAAGCGTTCTCGAAGAGAAGCAGGTTGACATCGCGGTGGATGGCACGCAACTGGTGCTGCATGGCTCGTCACCCGCGCTGACGGCGGAGTTACAGGAAGCCATTCGCTCGCATCGGCAAGCCCTGGTGGACGAACTCTCGGTTGGCGCCACGCTGCAACCGGATGAGGCGAGCCGGTATGAACCATTCCCGCTTACCGAGATTCAGCAGGCATACTGGCTCGGCCGGAACTCGCTGTTCGAACTCGGAGGCGTGGGCATCCATGTCTATGAAGAGCTCAATTGTCAGGAACTGGACGTAGACCGCCTGGAGCAAGCCTGGCAGCGCACTATCGACCGGCACGACATGCTACGGTCGGTGGTCTGCGCTGAGGGGACGCAACGCGTGCTGCCGGAAGCGACCTACCGCTTTGAGCGCGTCGATCTCTCGTCCATGCAGGCGCGTGAGCAACAGGAATGTCTGGCGGGCTGGCGTGAACGGCTATCGCACAAAGTTTATGCGCCCGAGCAGTGGCCGCTGTTCGACTTCGTGGTCTGCCACGTTTCCGCGGGGCTGAGCCGGCTTCTCATCAGTATGGATGCGATTCATATCGATATGAGAAGCTTCCAACTTTTGTTCCGGGAGTGGGTAAGCCTTTACCAGGATACGAATTGCGCACTGCCGGAGATCTCCATCACTTATCGTGATTATGCGCTGGCTCTGAACCGGCTGCGGGGTTCAGCGGCGTGGCAGCGGGATTGGAACTACTGGAAAAAGATTGCCGCGCAATTGCCGCCGGCGCCGGAGCTTCCCCTGGAGCAGCCGCTGCGATCCATCCGGGATCACCGTTTTGAGCGGCGGCGTGGAACGCTGAACGCAAATGAGTGGAAGCGGCTCAAGAGCCTGGCGGCTTCAAGCGGACTCACACCTTCGGGAGTCACTCTGGCTGTTTATGCGGAAGTGCTGGCGCGCTGGAGCGCAAACCCGGCTTTCACAATAAATGTCACCCTGTTCAACGCGCTCCCGCTCCATCCCGACGTAGGCAAACTTGCTGGGGACTTTACATCGATGCTACTGCTGGGCGTGAACGGGAGCGATGGGACGTTCTCCGATCGTGCGCGTGCCCTGCAAAACCAGCTACATACTGGGCTGGAGCACCGCCTGGTGAGCGGTATACGCGTACTTCGAGAGTACGCAGGCAATCACAGGCTGGAATCGAAACAGGCAGTGTTCCCCGTGGTGTTCACCAGCACGCTGAGTGAGGCGACGCGAGGCCTGGAACCTTTGGAGCGGCTGGGCGAGCGAAGCTTCGGCAGCATTCAAACTCCTCAGGTGCTGCTGGATCTGCAGGTCTCGGAGCGAGGCGGAGAGCTCGTGTTCCAGCTCGACGCGGTGCAGGATGTTTTTCCGGAAGGCTGCCTGGACGCGATGCATGCGGCATGGCAAGATCTTCTTATCGCACTGGCGCGAGGCGAGCGATGGGACGCGTCCGATGTATTCCCGATCGAGTACCCCGGACGAATCGCGCCCGACTCTTTTGAGCAAGCGCCCGGCGGCACGCTGTTCGATTTCTGCCGGCGTGGAACTCACGATTATCAGGCGGCAGCGCTAATCGATGCCGGTGGCCGGCGATGGACGAGGGGTGAATTTTACCAAAGAGTCTCGAGTCTGGCGGGGCTCCTGACCCGTCACTGCGTCGCCGCGGAAGAACCGGTCGCTATCCTGATGCCCAAAGGGCCGTTACAGTTCATCGCGGTGCACGGAATCATTGCCGCGGGCGCCGCCTACCTGCCTATCGATCCGGATTGGCCGCCGCAGAGGATTGAGTTCTTGCTGAAAGACGCCGGGTGCCGCCTTGTGATCTCCGACGAGCCGCGGTGCGCGGCGATTGGCTTCCCTGGCGTGGAAATTCAACCGCCTTTATCTGACGAGAGCGGGTTCGATCCGCCCGCCCGCTCAAGCCGGCTCGCGTATGTTCTCTACACGTCAGGATCAACGGGCGCGCCAAAGGGTGTCATGATCGAGCACCGGAGTGTGGTCAATCGCTGTCTGGATGTGCTGAACCGATTCGGGATCGGCGAGGCCGACAGAATATTCGCCTTGACGGCGCTCCACCACGATCTTTCGGTATTCGACCTGTTCGGTCCACTTGCCGCCGGCGCCTCCGTACTAATTCCTGACGCAATCCATTCAAGGAATCCAGAGCACTGGGCGACGCTGATGGAACGCGAGGGCGCAACTATTTGGAACTCCGTTCCCGCACTCCTTGAAATGTTCGTCGAATTCCTTGAAGGCTGCGGATCGGCGCCGCGTTTCTCAATCCGTATGTTCCTTATTGCCGGGGATTGGATCCCGGTCGAGTTGCCCGATCGGATTCGGCGTTTGTGGCCGGAAGCGCAGTTCATCGGTATGGGTGGCCCAACGGAAACAACTGTCTGGGACATCTGCCACCCGGTCGAGAAATCGTACAAAGGCTGCCCAAGCATTCCTTACGGAACGCCTATGCGGGGGTCCCGCTACTACGCGATGGACGACAAAGGCTCGGAGCGGCCGGATTGGGTTCCGGGCGAGTTATGGATTGGGGGCGAAGGTCTAGCGCGCGGCTTTTGGCGGGATGAAGAGAAAACGAAAGCCCGGTTTGTTGCGCATCCCCGCACCGGAGAGCGCTTGTTCCGTTCGGGTGATCTGGGCAGATTTCGCCCGGACGGCACGATCGAGTTCCTGGGCCGTATCGACCACCAGCTAAAGATTCGCGGAGTGCGGATCGAGGCGGCAGAAGTGGAACGCGCACTCGCCACACATCCGGCGGTGGAGCAGGCCATCGTACAGGCGGTGGGAAAACAAACGGAGTCGAAGCGTCTGGTAGCCTTTGTCATTCGCCATCCCGAACCGGCGCCAGAGTCCGCGCTGGGGGAAGATCTGGCTCAACACTGGCGGCTTCGCTGCGCAAACCGGAACCGCTGGAATGAATTTCAGGGAGGGGCGTACGTCGACCTCAAAGCCATGTCGCGAGCGTCCGATCTTGCTTTGCAGCGGCGTTCTCAACGGTGGTTTGCGGGGAACGTAGAAGCCGGCGCTCTGGCTTCCTGTCTCCAGATGCTTTGCGGGATGCCCGAGGCGGAGGGCGAACCGCACTACGGAACTCCTCAACTGGGGCGCTTTCGATATCCCTCCGCCGGCAGTTTATATCCTGTTCATGTCTACGTAGCTGTTGCGCCGCATCGCGTCAACGGCCTGGGTGGCGGCATTTATCGCTACCATCCCTGGTTGCATCGGCTGGTGCTGGTTTCGAGCGACTCAATTGCTTCCCATGTTCATGTGGAGCATAACCGCTGCATGGCGGATTCGGCGGCGTTTCTCATCCTGTTCGTCGGGAATCTGCCGGGCATTGAACCTCGTTATGGCGCAAAATCTCGCGATTACTGTCTGCTTGAAGCCGGGCACATGTCGCAGTTGATTATGCTCGAGGCCGCCAAGCACGGTCTCGGCATGTGTCCCATCGGGGAACTCGACGAACCAGCGGTACAAGCGGCACTCGGGCTCCAAAGCGGGGATTTGTTTCTGCAGGCGATGGCCGGGGGAAAGCCGGCCACAAATGCCTGTTCAAATGCGACGGATTTGCCGCCTCGCCGGACCGATTGGCGTGAAGAACTTACTCGCCACCTGCGGACGATGCTACCGGATTCGATGATCCCTGAACAATGGATCGCACTCGAACGAATCCCCTTGACTCCTAATGGAAAGTTGGATCGCGCGGCCTTGGCAGCGCTGGCCCTCAAGGCCGGCCAGCAGGATATCGCAATCGATGACACTCCGTCGAGCGGTCTGGAGGAAACCTTGGCGCGCATCGTGGGCGACACGCTGGGTCTTGAGCGCGTGCCGGTGAATGCGCGTTTTTTTGAGCTTGGGTGCAATTCCATTGGTCTTGTACGCATCTTCGTCTGCATTCGGAACCAGGAAGCCTCCCTCAAAATTACCGAGCCGCTTCGCATGACGGACCTGTTCGAATTTCCGACAGTGAGGCTGCTGGCGGAACGGTTGGGCTCTAAGGGCATATCGGAAGACTCATTGGAGAGCGCCCAGGCGAGAGGTCGAGCCCGCGCTCGAGTCGCCCGCGGCAGAGATTAGCAAATGGATCGCTCGAGCAACAGTGTCGCGATTACCGGGATCGGCCTGCGTTTTCCCGGCGCGGCCAGCCGGGAGGAGTTCTGGCAGTTGCTCTGCAGCGGCAAGACGGCGATCGAGAGATCTCCGGTTGGTTCGGATCGATCGACCGTCAACGCCGGGGGGCGCCTGACGGAGATCGACCGTTTCGACGCAACGCGCTTCGGCCTGAGCCGGGCTGAAGCCGAGATGATGGACCCGCAGCACCGGGTCTTTCTGGAATGCTGCGTTGAAGCGCTCGACGACGCTGGGCTCGACCCATTCCAAACCGCTTCCAACATTGCCGTCTTTGCTGGATGTAGTTCAAGCAGCTACCTGCTCAATCAGCTGGCTGGCCCCATCGCCTACCGGTCACGCCCGGATGAGTTGCAGCCGTTGCTGGGGAACGACAAAGACTATTTGTGCACGCGCGTATCTTACCTGCTGAACCTGCTTGGTCCCAGCATGAATGTGCAGACCGCATGCTCAACTTCGCTGGTGGCAGTGCATTTGGCTTGTCAGAGTCTTCTACTGCGGGAATGCGATGCGGCGCTGGTGGGCGGCGTGACAATACGTGTGCCTCAGGACATGGGATATCGCGCGCAGGAAGGTGGTTACCTTTCGCCTTCGGGAGAATGCCGGCCGTTCGATTCGCAGGCAAGCGGCGCGGTTTTCGGAAACGGGGCTGGGTGTGTGCTTCTGAAGCGGAATGCAGATGCTGTTCGCGATGGCTGCCGGGTTTATGCGCGTATCTGTGGCTCGGCCGTGAACAACGATGGCGGGGTCAAAGCAGGGTTTACGGCGCCGAGCCTTGAAGGACAGGCGCGCTCGCTGGCGGAGGCGTACGCCGTGGCGGACGTGAACCCCACCCGGGTATCCCTCATCGAAGCGCACGGAACAGGGACGACCCTGGGTGATCCGATCGAGATGGCGGCCCTTCGTCGAGTACTCGACCCGCCTGGCAGGAGGACTGGCCCCTGCTTCGTGTCGTCGGTGAAAGGGACAACGGGGCATCTGGAATCCGCCGCGGGAATTGCCGGCCTGATCAAGGCGGCTCTGTGCCTGTGGCATGAACTAATCCCTCCCCAGGCCGGCTTTTCGGCGTGTGGGCCGATGCTGGACACCGGCCGATGGATTTCCATCCCGAAGAGCCTACAACCCTGGCAAGGGGCAGAAAGGTACGCGGGGGTGAGCAGTTTCGGGATCGGGGGAACGAATGCTCACGTGGTGTTGAGCGCGGCGGCAGAAGAAAGTAGTCCGGCAGGAACTGCAGACGATCGCGAGGAACTGTTGGTCGTCGCCGGCAGAGACCGAACGGAGTTAGAAGACCAGTGCCGGGCAATGGCAGATTGGCTTGACGCTCCCGCAAGCAGTTCGCTCAGCTCGCTTGCCTACGCCATGGGCTCGCGGCGAAGTGCCGCACCGGTACGCCGCGCCGTGGTAGGACGCAGCAGGGCCGAATGGCGGGAGCAACTCCAGCAGCCCATGGGACGCAGCCCGGAGAGCGCCTCGCCCGGATGGGTCTGGGTCTACAGCGGCCAGGGTGGAAGTGACGCCGGGGAACTCAGCCGGCGCTGGGAAGAGATGCAGCCGGAGCGCTGGTTTCGCCAGGAAACCGAGGCTTGGGAGAAGGAAGTAGAACAGCGCACCGGCTGGCGCATCGGCCCTTGCCTGCAGGGGCGCGAAGAAGGCGCCAGCCTGTGGCAGAAACAGCTGGTCCGGCTGGTCTGGCAAATGGGTCTCACCGCGCAACTGCGGGGCTGGGGATTGGAAGCGGCTGCCGTGGTGGGTCACAGCGCCGGAGAAGTGGCGGCGGCAGTGGCGGCCGGCGCCATGGGTCGCGGCGAAGGCGTGGCAGTGCTGTGGCGCAGAGGGCTGCAACTGGAAAAACTACAAGGCCAGGGCGGCATGATTGCGGTGCGGCAGGAGAGTATGCCGGAAGCTCCGGAGGGGCTCTCCTTAGCCGCGCTCAACGGACCGGGCTGGAAGGTATGGAGCGGGGAAAACGAGCCCCTCCGTTACTGGTACCAGCAGTGGGAACAGCAGGGGCTGGAAGTGCGCCGCATCGAAACCATGGGCGTGCCGGGACACGGACCGGCGGTGGAACAAGGGTCGCGTGCCCTGGAGCGCGAATTGGCGGCAGAGAAATGGAACCCGGGTCTGCGTATCCGTATGCGGTCGAGTGTAACGGGTGGCTGGCTGAAGTGGGTGGACGCGACATACTGGCGGCACAATCTGCGGGAGACGGTGCGCTTCGATCAAGCCATCGCGGGCTTGTTGGAAGAAGGGTTCTGTCGTTTTGTGGAGGTGGGCACACAAGCAGTTCTGGGCGGTGCGATCGAAGAGCAGATGGAGGCGTCTTCACAAACCGGCGAGGTGGAGTGGACCTTGCGCCGGGGCGAACCTGCGCGGCGCAGTCTGTTGCGCGTTGCGGGCCGGGCCTTCGAATCCGGGCAGGCGCTGGTGTGGAACAACGTCGCCTCCGGCCATCGCGTCGCCGACCTGCCTCCCTTCCCCTGGCGCCGGGAACGGTATTGGTTTGAAGCCGCCCAGCTTCCTGAGAGCGCCAAAGCGCTGGCCACCTGGCCTGGCGTTCACATGGAATCGTCTCTGCCGCCGTATCCTCATTTCTGGCAAATGGAGATTCGTCCCGGCATCTTCTGGCAGGGACATGCATGGCGTGGCGAGGCGATCTTCCCCGCCACTGCGTACCTTGAAGCGGTCCGGGCCGCCCATGCAGAGTTAACGGGAATTGGCCGCGAACTGCTTCTGGAAGACGTGAAGTTTTCCGGTTTCCTTTCTCTTCAGAAAGCCGTCCATATCCAGACCTCCTTGGAGCGTGCTGATTTGGGTTTCCGCTTCACCGTTTCGTCGAAGAACCCGGGGGGAGGCTGGACGGAACATGCCAGCGGCCGGATTGGAGTGAGTTCGCCGGCAAAAAGAACAGAAAAGCTGCTCCCCGGTTCGGAGAAGGGGCAGTCCATTGAACCCGCCGCTCACTACAGGCGCGTGAGAAGGTGGGGCATCGAATACAGTGGGGCATTTTGCGGTCTAGCCGCCATTCGCGCCGGCGACGGTGAGGCGGTAGCGGAGATCGGCGTCGGCGACGGTAATTCGTTAACCGCTACACAGAGACGAATCGCTTGGTTGGACGCGGCTTTGCAGCTTACCCAAACGCTGAAGCCAGGAGCGTTCTTTCCAATCGGAATCGCGCGCGTCGATATTACCCAATGGGAATCGGCGAAAGCACAGGTGCGCGCCACGGCAAACGGTTCGCTGGTGGTGAGCGAGAGCGGTCGCGAAACGATCCGCATCGAAGGGCTTGAAGTGAAGGGCCGGCGTGAGGGTCAGCATCTCATTCATACGGTTCGATGGAGCCTGGCGCCCGGTAATCGGGCATCGGGCCATAAGTCTCCCGCTGTCGTGAGCAGACATCGCTGGGTGACGCAGGGCAATTCCGCGTTTGCGGCCCAGCTGAGGAGAAAATTAGGCGGCGAGGAGGGCACCCCCACGGGTCTGATCGTCGCCGGTCTGAAGTCGCAGGACGCGGATGGACTTTTTAGGGCGCTGAGCGCGGCCCGCGAACTGTTGCGCCTTAATCCACGCGCGGAAATCTGGTGGCTGACTTCCGGATCTGTGAGCGTGCGGGGAGAATCCTTGACCGACCCCCATGGCGCGCTATTGCGCGGTTTGGGACGTGTCTTTATGAATGAGTATCCCGGGGCGGCCATCGGTCTTGTGGATGTGAACGAAGAAGCCGATCTGGATGCGTTCGTTTACGACCTTCGGCAAGGAATCGGCTTCAGAGATATCGTTTATCGCAACGGCAATTTATGGAACGCTGCAATCGAGCGCATCGATCTGGAAGAGTCGTCCGCAGGGGACATCCCGCCCGTGCACCCCAATGCCTCCTATTGGATCACCGGCGGACGTGGCGGCTTGGGGCTCGAAAGCGCCGAGTGGCTTGCCCGGTCCGGCGCGCGCTTTATTGTGCTGATATCCCGCGGGCCGGCCGATCTGAGCCACCAGCGAAAGCTGCGGGAAAGCGGCGCGGAAATCGTCAATCTAAACGCTGACGTCTCAGATTTTGAACAGCTGAAAGCGGCGACTGAGTGCCTGTCCGGCGCACCCCCGTTGCGGGGCATATTGCACGCAGCCGGGCACCTGAGCGATGAACTCATCGCGCGTCTTGAGCGCGACCGGATGGGCAAGGTGCTAGCTCCCAAGTTGGAGGGTACATGGAATCTGCACAGGCTGACGCGAGATATCCCGCTCGATTTTTTTGTTTGCTATTCGTCCATCGGCTCGCTCATCGGCCCCCCTGGCCAAGCCAGCCATACCGCGGCAAATTCTTTTCTGGACGCGTTCGCCCAGTATCGCCAAGGGCTGGGACTTCCGGGGCTCAGCGTGAACTGGGGCCCATGGGCGGATGTGGGATATTCGGCCAAACACCGCCTCAACGATGGTCTTGCCGAAAAAGGGATCTACCCCGTATGGAGCGAAATGGCCTTCTCCTCTTTGGGCCTGCTGATGAACCTGCCGGATTGCAGGCAGGCAGGAATCTTCGATTTCGACGCTGAGCGATGGCGCGGCTCACTGCCGGGCTCCGTTCAGCCCGAACATCTCCAGGAGCCGGGGCGACTTTCTGTCCCCCCCGGCAAGGCGGGCGCGAGAGTGGTCGAGTCAGTAGTGGCTTGTCAAGCCGCGCGCGTGCTTCGGATGCCGGAAGAGGACATCAGCGTAGAGCGGCCCTTGCGCGAATACGGCCTTGATTCGCTCCGCTCCTTCGAACTCAGAAATTTTCTCGAAACAGCGTTCGGGACGAGAATCCCTGCCACGGCAGTGTGGCGGCACAACACTGTCAGGGCCATCGCCGGATACTGCAGGACCCTGGTGGACAGCACCCGCGAGGGCTAGCCATATGGAACAGATTGCCATTGTGGGCATCGGATGCCGGTTTCCAGCCGGCATCGTCGACGCGCCCTCGTTCGAAGAGTTCCTGCGCCGCGGGGGCGATGCGATCCAACCCGTTCCCGCGTCCCGCTGGCCGGACACCGGTCTTCTCAAGCCGGTGCAGGAAGGCGGCTTCCTCGCCAATGTCGATTCGTTCGACGCTTCGTATTTCCACATTGGCCCCACGGAGGCCGCGCAATTGGATCCACAACAGCGCGTTCTGCTGGAAGTAGCCTCCGATGCGTTGAACGATGCGGGCATTCCGGCAGGAGGGTTGCGCGGCTCCGGTACCGGGGTCTTCGTCGGGATCTACAACAATGATTACAGACTGCTTGCGATGGCCGATCCGGCACGCCTCAATTCGTTCACGGGGATGGGCACCATCCATGCGTTAGCCGCCAACCGCCTCTCCTATTTTTACGACTTGCGGGGCCCGAGCCTTGCGATCGATGCCACTTGCGCCTCATCGCTGGTTGCGGTTCACATGGCTTGCCAATCGCTTGCGCTGCGCGAATCGGACATCGCGATTGCGGCTGGAGTGAATCTGATTCTCAGTCCGCTGTCGATGCTGAGCACGTCGCTTGTGGTTGCCCCAGCCGCCGATTTCCGGTGCAAGACGTTCGATTCGCGGGCTGACGGAATTGTTCGCTCAGAAGGATGCGGAGCGGTGATCCTGAAGCGCACCAGCGATGCGCTACGGGATGGCGACCGCATCTATGCGGTTATCCTAGGCACCGGAGTGAATCAGGATGGCCGCTCCAATGGCCTTTCGGCGCCGAATCCGGAAGCGCAGGAAGATCTGATCCGAAGCGTTCTGCGTAAGGCGGAAGTGAAACCAGGCTCCATCGGATACTTCGAAGCGCATGGCACCGGCACCGCGCTTGGCGATCCGATTGAAGCGGAGGCGATTGGCCGGGTGATGCGTCATCCGTTGATTTGCGGTTCCGTAAAAACAAACCTGGGTCACACGGAAGCGGCGGCCGGAATAGCGGGTTTGATCAAGACTGCGTTGCAGATCCACAGCGGTTTCATCGCCCCGCATCCGCATCTCAAATCGATACACCCGTTAGTTGCCGAACTGGCCCCGAACATTCGGATCGCGGACACACTTGAGTGCTGGACTCGTGGCGTTGAACCCAGACGCGCGGCGGTGAGCGCCTTCAGTCTGGGCGGAACAAATGCCCACGTCCTGCTTGAGGAGGCACCTCTTACCGGCCTCACCGAATCCGTAGAATCCGATCCCCGAAAGCCTTTCAGTCTGACCATTTCAGCGGCAGAGGAGCCCGCACTCAGGCAAGCAGCGGCAGATTGGGCCGGTTTCCTGCGGGCATCCGATTACCCATTCGCCTCCATCTGCTACACGGCGGCAGCGCGCCGCACGCATCACAAGCACCGAATTGCTGTGCTATCGAACAACGGTTTTGACGCTGCCGAAGGGCTGGCCCACTGGGTGGAAGGAAAGCAATACGCCGCCGCGCCCGTCACCGCTGGGGTAGTCCGGCAGCAGCCGCTGCTCGCGTTCGCGTTCTCCGGTCAAGGAGCCAACTGGAGAGGCTTCGGCTTGGAACTGATGGAGACCGAACCAGTGTTCCGGTCCCTGCTTGAACGCGCCGCGGCAACTGTGCAACGGCTGGCGAACTGGAATCTCCTCAACGTAATTCGCGACGGACTGAACGACAAAGCGGAGTATGCGCAAGCCGCCCTCTTCTCACTTCATGCGGCTTTCATCGAACTGCTTCGCAGTTGGGGGGTGCGCCCGGATGCCGTGATCGGCCACAGCCTGGGCGAAGTCACGGCCGCCTATGGCGCCGAGGCCATCTCGCTCGATGAAGCGCTGCGCCTTCTGGTGTTACGCGGCAGGGTGAGTGAAACACTTGGCCTTGACGGCGCCATGGCTGCCGTGCGGCTCCCGGAACCAGAGGCGCGCCTGTTGGCGGAAGGTCTTCCGCTCACGATCGCTTGCCGAAATTCCGTCTCGTCGGTCACCCTGGCCGGATCGAGGCAGGCAATACAGCAGTTCGCCGCAAGAGCGGAAGCCGTGAGCGTTTCCTGCACGTTGCTCCGCACAAACCGGCCTTTCCACAGTCCAGGCATGGATCTGGCCGCGACAGAATTCGAGCGGGAAGCAGGCAGCATCGCGGTCACCCCCGCCTCCGTCCCGTGGTACTCGACCGTTACGGGCGCTGCGATCGGGGAGATGCTCGATGCATCGCACTGGCGCAGAAATCTGACCGATCCGGTGCGCTTCGACGAAGCGTCTCAGGCGATGTTTGCAGACGGCTATTTTGACGTGCTCGAGTTCAGCCCCTATCCGCTGCTAGGCGGCTACCTGCGCGAAACATCGGCTGAGGTTCGCGTCCGGCCTTTGCTTTACGGTCCGCGAAACCAGACGAAACAGATGAGAGAGCTGCTATGCCGACTGTACGTAAGCGGCTGCGATATCGAGTGGAAAGCATCTTTTGACGGCGCCTCGCAGGTGGTGGTCCCGCTGCCGCGTTATCCGTGGCAGCAGAAACAATACTGGCTGAGTAGCCCTGAGCCTGTAGTACCGCCGTTCGGCTATCGGGTGGACTGGGCCAAGAAGAGATTGCTGCCTGCACAGGCATACGAAGAAGCGGAATTGTCGATCGACCGCGTATGCGCGTCCTATTGCGCGGCGGCTCTTCCAGGAATTGGACCCGGTCATCCATTCGCAGCGCGTCTGAACGAGATAGCCGGTATCCCGGCAAACGCGCTTGGCCCAAAACTTTCCGCGGAAGATGTGATTCGGGATTATCCGGAACTCAGCGCGGAACTTTCACTATTGCGCCGATGCGGAGAGGCTCTTCCGGGCATTCTCAACGGCCGCGTCGCAGCAGTCGACGTTGTCTTTCAGGGTGCGGAACCCGCCGCCGTATACCGGCACTCCCCCTTTGCACGCCACTTCCATCCCTTGCTGGCTGAGCAGCTCTTGCGTGAAGTAAAGCGTAGAGCGGGGAAGCAAATCCGGATCCTCGAAGTTGGCGCGGGCACCTGCGGCGCTACCTCTTTTCTGGTGCCGTTGCTCGCTGCGATCCCCGGAGTACGATATTTTTTGACGGATAAGTCGCGTGCATTTCTTCCCGCGGCACGTCAGGAATTTGGCGAGTACCCCTGGGTCGAGTTTGGAGTCCTGGACCTGGATGAAGATTTCGGAAAACAAGGTTGGGAGGCAGGGAGCTTCGACCTGATTATCGCGTCCAACGCCCTGCATGCTGCCAGAAACGTAACAGGCGCCGCAGCTCGATTGCGCTCCTTGGCCATCGACAATGGATCTCTCTTGTTGCTGGAGGGAACTGGCAATCTCAATTGGGCTGACCTTACGTTTGGCCTAACGCGGGGCTGGGATAGCTTTGAAGACCCGGAGATCCGTGGCCGGGGACCTTTGGTGTGTGTGCAACGCTGGCCGGAGGTGCTGAAGTTGGCGGGGTGGTCAGGGCCGGCGCGCGTGATGACCGGTCCGGGAACGGAAGCTGCCGTAATCTGCGTAGCTTGCGACGAAGCACCAGTCTCGCGCCGCCGCTGGCTGCTTACCGGAAGTGAAATACCTGAGGCACAAGCTTTGACAAGCGCCCTGAGGCTTGCGGGCGATTCTGTCGAAACGGCCCGAGAACTCAGCGATGCCGCGGAACCGGGTAGTGAGACGCTCATCGTGTTTTTTCAAAGCCGTGAGCCGTTCAGCGAATCTGCATCCGCCGATGCACAAGCGCTCATCCGTCTATTGGCTACTGTTTCGAAACGGCGGGACGAGAGCAGAGTGTGGGTGGTTACATGCGGCGCAGAACTTTCGCTATCCCAGGAGCTGAACAACGGTTGTAGAGAGAACGATCTCGCTGGCGCGCCGCTTCGTGGAATTGCCCGGGTCTTTGCGATTGAGCAACCCAACCGTTGGGGCGGCCTGATCGATCGGGAAGAAGGTATGTCCGGAAGTCTGCTGGCTCAGTTGTTGCACAGAGCTTGCGCCCTTTCGCAACTGGCGGGCGTGGACCAATTCGAGGATCGCATCGGTGTTCGTCGCGGGTGCACTTATGTTCCTCGATTAACGCGCGATATAGGCCGGGGGCAACCGGCCACGCACCTGAATCCCGGGAGTCCCTGTCTGATCACCGGCGGTACGGGCGGCATTGGAACTCATCTCGCGCACTGGCTCGTCGGGCAGGGGGCACGCCATCTGGTGCTAGCCGGCAGGAGGGGACCCGATCACCCGGAAGCAGCAACTCTCGCGCGCGAGTTGAGGAGCGGCGGTGCATCGCGGGTGGATATCGTCAAGCTCGATGTGGCTGACCGCCGGCAGGTAGAGGCTCTCATCCGAAGCTATGACTCCGTTCCGGTGCGGGCAATTTTTCACACAGCAGGCGTGGTGGCGGACGGCACGCTCCCCATGATGCGCGAATCGGACTTGAGTGAAGCGATGGCCGCCAAGGCGCAAGGAGCATGGAACCTTCACAACGCCACCTCTACCCTCGATCTATCCCATTTCGTCATGTTCTCTTCGGCCGTATCGATGGTAGGCATGTCGGGTCTGGCCGCGTATACGGCGGCAAATGAATTTCTGAACGAACTCTCGTTTCTACGGCGCTCCATGGGCTTGCCGTCGCAATCGATCGCCTGGAGCGGATGGAACGAAACCGGCATGGCGGCTAGCGCCGGGGCTGCGCGCGCGCATCAATGGAAAACGCTGGGTCTCGAAACGCTTTCCGTTGCGGAAGGGATTCGCTGTCTCGATTCGCTTGCATCCGGTTCCGCTGCCTGCTTAGCCTGGATGAATGTGAACTGGGACCGGTACCTGGACCGCTTTCCGGCCGGCCGCGTTCCGGCTTTCTTCAGTGCGTTTATGAAGGCAGCAGGTCTTTCCGAATCGGACCGAAGCGCACGGCCGTCCGGCAGAGGCGTGGCGCCGCGCGATGAGCAAGCAGTCCGCGCCTTCATCACGGAGCAGATTCGCGGGCTTTGCTGCGACGTCCCCGAACACATTGGGGAAGAAGACTCGCTCTTCGATCTGGGCATGGATTCGCTCATGTCAGTGGAGTTGTGCAATGCAGTCTCACGGACGCTGAACATCGACATAGCGCCCACGGCACTGTTCGATTACACGGTGTTCGGCGATTTGATTCTGTATCTGTGCAAAGAGGCGGGAATTGAAACCGAATCCGCGCGTGCCGAACGGGCGCTTGAGACACTCAGCGATTCCGAACTGCGCGAACTTGAACTCGCGCTGCGCCAGTAAACTCCGTACCCCACGGCTATGGTCCCACTCACGCATCTCACGCTTCGAGAAAAAGTGCGGCTGCTTGAAAGAGTCCGCGAGAAGGGCCGCGCGCCTCAACCTGTGCAGGAGCCCATCGCCGTGGTGGGCATGGCGTGCCGCTTCCCCGGTGCTTCATCGCTGAAGGAGTTCGAAGCCAACCTGAGGCATGGCGTCTGTAGTATTTCGGAGATTCCCGCGGACCGGTTCGCGGTGGATGAGTGGTACGACCCGGAACCCGCGGTTTGCGGCCGAACGAACACTCGATGGGGCGGATTCATTTCAAGGCCTGACGAGTTCGATGCATCTTTCTTCGGTATCCAGGCCGACGAAGCTCGCGCGATGGATCCGCAACAACGAATCCTTCTGGAGACCGCAATCGAGGCTCTGGACCACGCTGGCTTCAGCCTTCCCGCTTTGCGCGGCTCGTTGGGCGCTGTGTATGCGGGAGCAGGCAGCCAGGATTACGGTCATCAGTTGGACGTAGACAGACACGCGGAACGCATAGACCCCTATTTCGGAACAGGCAATTCCCTATCGTTCCTTTCCGCCCGAATTGCACGCTATATCGGAATTCACGGACCCGCGTTGACGGTGGATACGGCATGTTCAGCTTCTCTGGTCGCCATCCATCTGGCATGCCAGGCGCTTCGGACGCAAGAGTGCGATTGGGCCCTGGCGGGTGGCGTCAATCTGATTCTTCGCCCCGCTGGCTTCGTCTACGTGTCGCAAATCAGAGCGGTCGCCGCGGATGGACGCTGCAAGGCGTTTAGTGGTGATGCCGACGGCTATGTGCGCGGCGAAGGTTGCGGTCTGGTTGTGTTGAAGCGCCTCAACGATGCGGTCAATAACGGAGACCGCATTCTGGCGGTGATCCGCGCGAGCGGCGTCAATCACGATGGCCGGTCCAGTTCTCTGACAGCGCCCAACGGCCGCGCTCAACTGACTTTACTGAAGCGAGCCATGGCGCAGGCGGGCCTTGATGGCGCGCAAATCGGGTATGTGGAAGCGCACGGAACCGGAACTCCTTTGGGCGACCCAATTGAGGTGCGCGCACTTTGCGAAGCGTTGCGTGGAACCGATTCCGCTACGCCACTTGTGCTTGGCTCCGTGAAAGCCAATATAGGTCATTTGGAAGCGGCTGCAGGCGTGGCAGGGTTGATCAAAGCAGTGTCAATGTTGACCGGGGAGATGATCCCTCCTCACATAAATTTCAGTTCGCTCAGCACTCATCTGGAAGGTTTACCCGTTCGCATTCCTTTAAGGGAAGAGCCCTGGCAAGGGGCAGAAAGGTACGCGGGGGTGAGCAGTTTCGGGATCGGGGGAACGAATGCTCACGTGGTGTTGAGCGCGGCGGCAGAAGAAAGTAGTCCGGCAGGAACTGCAGACGATCGCGAGGAACTGTTGGTCGTCGCCGGCAGAGACCGAGCGGAGTTAGAAGACCAGTGCCGGGCAATGGCAGATTGGCTTGACGCTCCCGCAAGCAGTTCGCTCAGCTCGCTTGCCTACGCCATGGGCTCGCGGCGAAGTGCCGCACCGGTACGCCGCGCCGTGGTAGGACGCAGCAGGGCCGAATGGCGGGAGCAACTCCAGGAAAAACTCCGGCAGCAACTCCAGCAGCCCATGGGACGCAGCCCGGAGAGCGCCTCGCCCGGATGGGTCTGGGTCTACAGCGGCCAGGGTGGAAGTGACGCCGGGGAACTCAGCCGGCGCTGGGAAGAGATGCAGCCGGAGCGCTGGTTTCGCCAGGAAACCGAGGCTTGGGAGAAGGAAGTGGAACAGCGCACCGGCTGGCGCATCGGCCCTTGCCTGCAGGGGCGCGAAGAAGGCGCCAGCCTGTGGCAGAAACAGCTGGTCCGGCTGGTCTGGCAAATGGGTCTCACCGCGCAACTGCGGGGCTGGGGATTGGAAGCGGCTGCCGTGGTGGGTCACAGCGCCGGAGAAGTGGCGGCGGCAGTGGCGGCCGGCGCCATGGGTCGCGGCGAAGGCGTGGCAGTGCTGTGGCGCAGAGGGCTGCAACTGGAAAAACTACAAGGCCAGGGCGGCATGATTGCGGTGCGGCAGGAGAGTATGCCGGAAGCTCCGGAGGGGCTCTCCTTAGCCGCGCTCAACGGACCGGGCTGGAAGGTATGGAGCGGGGAAAACGAGCCCCTCCGTTACTGGTACCAGCAGTGGGAACAGCAGGGGCTGGAAGTGCGCCGCATCGAAACCATGGGCGTGCCGGGACACGGACCGGCGGTGGAACAAGGGTCGCGTGCCCTGGAGCGCGAATTGGCGGCAGAGAAATGGAACCCGGGTCTGCGTATCCGTATGCGGTCGAGTGTAACGGGCGGCTGGCTGAAGTGGGTGGACGCGACATACTGGCGGCACAATCTGCGGGAGACGGTGCGCTTCGATCAAGCCATTGCGGGCTTGTTGGAAGAAGGGTTCCGTCGTTTTGTGGAGGTGGGCACACAAGCAGTTCTGGGCGGTGCGATCGAAGAGCAGATGGAGGCGTCTTCACAAACCGGCGAGGTGGAGTGGACCTTGCGCCGGGGCGAACCTGCGCGGCGCAGTCTGTTGCGCGTTGCGGGCCGGGCCTTCGAATCCGGGCAGGCGCTGGTGTGGAACAACGTCGCCTCCGGCCATCGCGTCGCCGACCTGCCTCCCTTCCCCTGGCGCCGGGAACGGTATTGGTTTGAAGCCGCGGCAGAATTTCCCGTAATGCTCCGCGAAGAAGATCTGACGCAGAAGCCGGAATACCGCCGCGCTGTTGACCGGGTGCTCACGCATCGCTGCCCGGAGGGAGCCCATGCCGTCAACAGGCGGCATCTTGCGCCGAACGTTTTTCTCGGCTGTCGAGGCGCCGCGCTTTTCTTTTGTTCGCAATTAAAAACGTCTATCGTTGCGCTGCTCTATGCCGGCGACCCCTCTGACTACGACCAGTTGGCCGCGGAACTGGAACAGCATGCCCGCCACTGTCAGGCCGATCTGTATTTGATGGCAACCGCCGCTCAAGCCGGCACGGCTAGTAGCCGCAACTATTCGACCACCCCCATTGGCGTCCGGCAATTTTTGCGTCCCCTGGCCCAATTCCATTTGCAAGGCGCTTCGATGCAACGGCTCCGCTACCTGGTTGAGAAATACCGGAGACTCGGTTCGTGCGCCGTGCGGGAAGCAAACGCCGGTGACGAAAGCGACGTCGACGCTCTGATCTCTGCTTGGATCGTTCGCAAAGGCGCGGAACCGGTCTTCATTGCGGACGCGCGACGCGAGATCAGACGTCCACGTGCCTCAGCCGCGGGCAACCGCACTTTCATCACGCACCGTAATGAGCGCCCCGAGTGCGCAATTCTGCTTTCTCCCGCACCGCAGGAACATGGCTACCTGATGGATCTTGAGTTCTACGGACCCGAAACTCCGATGGGTTGTCTGGAATACTCGATTGTCGAAATTATCGGGCGGTTGGTGCAGGAAGGTTACGAGTACCTTGGATTGGGCGGGACTTACGGCACAGCGCTCGAGACACATCCGAACGAGCATCGCGAAATAGCGCACCTGCTGCATGAGCTGCATTCGGCAAACATCCTGAACGGCGATTCCAATCTGCAGTTTAAAAACAAGTTTCGCCCCACGACCGAGCCTCTGTTTCTTTGCTGCCCAAAAACACAAAGCGCTGCTTCGGTACAGGATGTGCTGGCAGTATTGTCAGGTCAAAGCGCTAGCCAGTGCAGCAGCGCTCCGGACTTTGCTCTCGAACTGCTCGATATTCCCGGTAGCGTCCGGATCTTCGCACAAACTTTGCGATCCGGAGAGTGGCTGACTGCGCATGTGGTGGGCGGACGTCCCGTCGTACCGGGTTCTTACTATATCGACGCCGCGATCCGGGCCTTACGTGCCGCGGGCCAAATTCAGGGGCTGGCGATCCAGGACTTTGTCATCGAGCGGCCGCTGGAGCCGGGTGTATCAGGCTTGGCCGAAGTTCGCATTGTCACAGACCCTGGCGTCACCGTCGAGATTTACGCGCGCGGCGCTGCTTCACAATGGATGCGCCTGGCGGCGGGTCGATGCAGTCCTCCACCGCAACCGTCGCCTGGAACCTTCCACGCCGCGGACGCGCAATCGCACCTCAGCCCGGTGGATCCGCTTGAGTTTTACTTGCAGGCGGAAAAGGCCAACGTTCAATACGGCGATTTCTATCGCGTCATTCGGAAGTTATGGATATCGCGGGATAGAGGCGAATCGCTAGCGTGGATTCAGACCGGCGCAAACGACACACAGGCCTTTTTCGCACACCCCGCTCTGCTCGATGGCGCGCTGCAGACCATTTCGGCCGCGCGCGGATACGGCCTGGCGCCGGGCGGCGGAACAACCCATTTGCAAGCGATCGAATCGATTGAACTGAACAGGCCGCTACCGCGAAGCTTCTGGGCCGCCGCGAAGCTGGCGGATTGCCACGATACCGCGGGCACTGTTTCAGCCGATGTCCAGCTGTGGGATGCCGAAGGTGTTTCTCTTGGCTGTTTGCGCGGCGTTTGCGCTCGCGTCCCGCGGCAGAGCCAGTCTTGTGTTGCTGTGAGAGAAGTACCCCTCTATCGCCTCGAATGGCTTCCCGCTGAAACTCACCCTCAAAGTAGCCTCGGCGGAACGTCCCAAACATGGGTTGTGCGGGCCTCTCCCCGCGTCTTTCATCGAATCTCGGCAGTTCTCGAATCGTTCGGCCACTCAGCGGTGGAGACGCCTGGGCAGGGTAGGCCGGTCTCCGGCGTGATCCACGCCTGTTCGCTTGAATCGGATTACGATTCGGCCGCCACGCTGATCGCGGGGTCTCTTCGAACTACCTGCGCGTCTCTGTTGGACTGGCCCGAACATCCGCGCCTTTGGGTGCTCACGCGAGGCGCACAAGCCGTGAAGGATGAAGCTCCGGACCCTCCACAAGCGGCTGTATGGGGCTACGCACGGGTCTTCGCGATGGAACACCCGAACGCCTGGGGCGGGTTGGTCGACGTGGATCCCGACGATGCGTCGCTCGATCTGACGGCTCCGCTCGCCCACATTCTGAGCGGCAACTCCGAAACGGAAACGGCATGGCGGCAGACCCGCAGCTTCGTGCCCAGGATAGTGCCTGCTCCCTTTTGTGAGTCGCGCACTGTGGGCACTTGGAGCAATGGCTGCTATCTGGTCATCGGCGGCACGCGAGGCGCCGGCCTGGCAACCGCCCAGTGGCTTGGCCGCCAGGGGGCATCGCATATCGTAATTACCGGCCGCCAGGAGCAGGTGCCCGTTCGCATGGAAACAGAGTCCTCTTTGTGGGGCAAGGCGGATGTCTACAAAGCGGGCGCTGACGCCACCAGCGCGCCGCAAATGCGTAATCTGTTGGAGTGGATCGGGACCACAATGCCGCCTCTGCGCGGAATCGTTTTCGCGGCAGCCGCAATCGAAGACGGCGCGGTGGCCCGCCAGTCCGAAGAAGCCGTCCGCCGCGTTCTCAGAACAAAGATCGAGGGAAGCGAGATCGTGGAGCGGCTGACGACCGGCATCGATCTCGAATTCATCGTCTTCTACTCCTCGGCGGCGGCGCTTCTCGCGCCCCGGGGCCAGTCTGCCTACGCTGCCGCGAATGCATTTATGGATGCGCTCGCGCATAGGGTCAGTCGATCCCGGAATTGCAGGGTTCTTTCCGTAAATTGGGGCCACTGGTTGAATACCGGAAGCGCTGACAGCCCGGCGCTGGCCGAACGCCTGCGCTATCAGGGCATTGTGCCGATTCCTGTGGAGTGCGCTCTGGAATCGCTCCGGCGGATGTTGGCCCGTTCTGAGCCGCAGCTAATTTCGCTCGATATCCGCTGGGACCGATGGCAATCCGGTCTTCCCGGGTGTGGCTCGAAGTTGTGGGCCAAGCTGATCGCTCCACTGGAAACTTCAGACCGGATCGCGAAAGCACCGTTGCCGTCCAACGGGAGCCGTCCACATATTGAAACCAGCGTCCTGCGCCGAATTCGATCAATGTCGGGAGGAGCGCTGGCAGACCATGTTTCAATGACTTCCGGTCTTAAGGATCTTGGTTTCGACTCGCTGGCGCTGATCAATCTGCGGCGTCTGATTGAGAACGATCTCGGAGTTCGCGTGCCGATCGCCGCGCTCTTTGGGTGCGTCGACATCCGCGGTCTTTGCGACACAATCCGCGAGCGGGAACCGGCGTTGGCTTTGTTGACGGTGCAAGGATGACTGCCGATGAAGTGCAGCAAATCCGCCAACGGATACCTGCCCTAAGCCGGCGCGCCTACCTGAACTTCGGAGGCGCCGGCGCCATGCCGAGATCTTCCCTCAACGCGCTAGTAGCCGCTCTGGAACGCCAGCAGGCAGCGGGTCCGTTCTCCGCGGAGAGCCTCCTGCAGGGCGGCGCAGAGCTGACAGATACGAAAGCCGCGCTGGCCGGGCTGCTCCGGACCGATCCCGATTCCCTGCTGCTGACGGAAAGCGTAAGCGCAGCCTGCCGCGCAGTTCTTTGGGGATGTGACTGGAAGCCGGGCGACGAAATCATCGTCACCGACTGCGAGAACCCTTCCATCGCCGCAGTCACGATGAATGTGGCCCGGCGATTTCAGCTGAGGGTGAATGAACTCAAAGTGCGCGGCCGGAGCGAGGAGGCAATACTCGCATCTTTGGAGTCGCTGCTGACAGAGCGATCGAGAGTTCTCATCGCCAGCCATGTGAGTTGGATCGATGGACAGCTTCTGCCGCTGAGCGAAATGGCCAGTCTGGTTCACGAATGCGAACCGGATATGGCGGTTCTGGCGGACGGCGCTCAGGCCGTGGGCTGTATCGATGTCGATCTGAACCTTCTGAAGTGCGATTTTTACGCGTTCACCGGTAGTAAATGGGTCTGCGGCCCAGAGGGTTGCGCGGGCTTCTACATAGCCCCACACCGGCGGGAACGTATTCAGCCCGGCCATAACGGGACAAGCGGGAGCCCGAAATTCGAGGCCGGAACAAGACCCATTGCTTTGCTCGCGGGGCTTCGCGAATCGCTGCATTTTCATGCCTCTGCGGCCCCTTTCTCCGAGCGGGCAGCGCATATGGCGCATTTGTCGCGCCTTGCGCGGGCCCACCTGGGTGAACTGGCGGTTCCCGGCGGCGTGGATGGAATTGTTGCGTTTCGGCTTCCTCACGAATTCGACCCGGCCCGCGCACGTGGGCTGGTTCACTTTCTCGAAGCTCGCGATGTGCTGATCCGCGAGATTCCAGGCCGCGAACTCTGGCGCATTTGCCTGCACTACTTCTCTACGGAAAATGAAATCCAAGAGTTAAGTTTTCTGCTTTCGGCCTATCTCGAAAAATTTCAAAACCGTTCCGTCACTTCAGAAAGAACACTACAGGAGATGTCCCATTGACTGCAGCCGCTACCTCTCTAACCGTAAGCTCAGCCCCGTTCAGTTACGAGGATGTGGCGCCCCTTGACTGGTTCCAATGGCGATGCCTGCTGTGGGATCGCTTTACGCAAGCATTGGATGCTGAAGCCAACCCGTCGGGAGATGCTTGGGAGGCGCTCTCGCTTCAGGTGAATGGCGAATGCCGCGAAAGCCAACCGTGCAGCGCCGCAGGCTATGAGCGGGCCTTCCGTGCAGTCAGGGAAAAGCTTCCGCATCTTAACAGCGGTCTTGAGACCTGGACCCGTAGCCTTTACCGGCAAGTGCCGCGCTTGCTGGGGGGCCAGCCTCCGTTTATGAATCTGGGCTTCACGGATGACACGATGTCAAATCTTGTCCTCGAGCCCGCGGATGAGCTGTTCCGTCTGAACATCCAGCTATACGAACGAGCTCTCGGTGGCCGCTCCTTAGCCGGACTTTCGGTGCTTGAGTCGGGTTGCGGCGGCGGGGGGGGCCTCAGCTATCTGGCTCGCTATCACAGGCCCGCAAGCCTTGCGGGTATCGATCTGGCTCCCGCGGAGACGGAAGGCCATCAGGGATGGGTTGTAGAAACCGGCGACGCCTCACAGCTTCCATTTCTCGATGGGCAATTCGATTTAGCGATCAGCATCGAGTCCACCGGACACTATGAAAGGCCGTTGCAGTTCTTTTGCGAAGCAGCCCGCGTACTGAAGCCGGGCGGAATGCTCTGTCTGGCGGACTTGAGGCCCTCTGGTTCGCTTTGGGGAGATGGCCGCGATCTGGCTGCTTTGCGCCATGAACTGGGCCAGGCCGGGTTTGAGATCGTCGAAGAATCGGACCTGAGCGACGGCGTGGTGGCGTCCATTCGGGCGCAGGACGATGGCCGCCGCCGATTCCTCGATGCTCTGGCCTTACCCGCGACTAGCCGGGCACACTTCGACGAGATCATGCTAATGCCGGGCTCCCGGAATTTCGATTTTCTTGTATCGGGCGATCTACGTTATGTCTCGCTGATCTGCAGAAAGTCTGCTGCAGCCGCCCGGCAAGCGCCAGTGCCACACCCCTGGCTTGAACAACTTCGCGAAACCGAACCGGTCCACTCCGATGCCGCGTGGGGCGGGTGGATCGTGTCGGGCTATGCGGATGTGTCCCCACTTCTTTTCGACGCCAGGCTGTCACTTGAGGGCGCGGCACAAATGATGTTCCAACACCTGGAACCTGCTTTGCGCGCGCGTCTGAAGCCGCTCGAATTGCATGTCTCTAAATGGCTCGGAGTCCTCGATCCCGGCAATCACAAGCGCCTGAGAACGATCCTTGCAAAAGGTTTCGCGCCGGATGTCGTGACGGCAACGCGCGCAGTGGTGCGTGATATCGCCGGGAGACTGCTGGATCGAATGGAAAGCGGCGAATCCATCGATCTGATCGATTCTTATGCGTCTCCCTTGCCGGCAATGGCAATCGCCGCAATCCTTGGAGTGCCACTCCCCGACGCGGGGCGAGTCGTCGAATGGTCGAAGGCCCTGACTCGTTTTGTAGGCGAAGGGTTTCAAAATCCCGACGCTATGCTGGCCGGCCAGACGGCTGTCGTCGAGATGACCGCCTATCTGGAATCCGTCGTGAGCCGGTACGGCTCCAGCATCCATCCGGAAGACACGACTCTCATTGCCCGTCTGCTGAGGGCACACCATGAGGACGGCATCACGGATATGGATGAAATTCTGGCCAACTGCGTCCTGCTGCTGTTTGCCGGCCACGAGACCACCACGCTGGCCATTTCCAACACGGCACTGCTGCTATTGCGGGACCGCAAGTGGCTGGTTCGCGTGCAGGAGGATGGGGCAACGCTCAAAGCATCGATAGAGGAATCTCTGCGCTGCCTCAGTCCCGTACAGATGGTCCGCCGTCAAGCCGTCGCGGACTTCGAGCTGCGGGGCCGGCAAGTGCAGAAGGGGGAGATGGTATGGCTCGCGATTGGAGCCGCCAACCGCGACCCGAACCAGTTCCCCGATGCCGGCTGTTTTGTTCCAGGTCGAAAGCCATCGCGCAATCTGGCGTTCGGAGCCGGACCGCACTACTGCCTGGGCGCGGCGCTCTCGCTCATGGAAACAGAAGTCGCTCTTTCTGAACTGATCGACCGTTTTCCAGCAATTCGGCTCAGTTCCATGGCCGAGCCAGAGTGGCTTCCCAACCCCACTGCGGCCACGCTGCGGTCATTGCCCGTCATGCTGCGCCCGAAGGATTAGAAACAATGCGAACCGAAGCCTGGACTCTCCATGAAGGTCTCCTCAACGGAGGCGGCGAACGTGTTACGGCCCGGCTCGTCCGCGAAACTATAGAACTCCCAGAACCAACCGCCGACGAGGTGCTGGTGGAACCCATCATCGGTTCATGGGAAGGCAACATGAGCCATGCTCTTCAGCGGCACCCGATCGATATCTGCCGCTCCCGGAAGGAACCTTATGTGGTGCTTGGGAACGCGGGCGTGGTCCGTGTACTGCGTCCGGGCCGGGACGTAAACGATCTTCGTGAAGGCGACATGTGCATCGTGTTCTGCAACGGAATCTGGGATGACCAGGGATATCCTCTTCGCATCTACGGTTACGACGCGGAACGAACCATAGGGATCTTGTCCCGGCGCACCAAGCTCCACCGCCGGCAACTCATCCGCCTGCCGCCGGATACGCGCCACACTCTAGGACAATGGGCTGCGTTTTCTCTACGGTATATCACCGCATGGGCCAATTGGAAACTGGCCTACGGATGCTATCGCCTGCAGTGTCCAAAAGGTCAACCGCATGTATGGGGATGGGGCGGTGGAGTGGCCCTTGCGGAACTACAGTTGGCTCGCGATAGCGGATGCAAGGCCGCTATGCTGACGTCAGTTACCCAACGTGCCGATCAACTCGCCGGCATGGACATTCGCGCCGTCGACCGCCGGCCGTTTCAGAACCTCAACTACGATCCCAAGCGGTATCGCGAGGACGCAGCATACCGGGTGGGCTATCAGGATGCGGAAACAATGTTTCTCGACGCCCTGCACTCAATCACCGAGGGGAACGGAGTCTCAATCTTCGTGGACCTGATCGGTCTTCCAGTATTTCGGGCGACGATGAAGGCGCTGGCGCGGCCCGGCGTAGTGACCACGTCAGGATGGAAGCTCGGAATGGACCTTCCGTTGGTCCGGGCGCTCGAATGCATGAACTGGCACATCCATGTTCATACTCATTACGCCCGTTATGAGGAAGGCGTGGAAGCTGTCGAGTACGCGGAGGAAAACGGCTGGGTACCGCCCGAGGAAGCTTCGCCCTGGCCCTGGCACTGCATCGACGCTCTTGGACAGGAACACGCCAAGGGTAGGATCGCGTCGTGGTTTCCTCTCTATCAGGTCAACCCCGTCTGACATTTACGGCGCGTTTAGTCGCCGGCGGCGGCTGCAGCGGCGGCTTGCCAGTCCGTCGCGTTCTGCCTTCTGCTGGCCCACAGATGCGCCGCGAAAAGGCCCAGCCCACGACTGGCGCTGGTCATGGCCAAAGCGATGAACAGCCCGAAGACGACATGGCCGGCGAACAGCACTCCGTAAAAGGCCGCCACCGTTAATCCGAACAGGACTTGCCTTGCGGGCTTCAGGGGAGTGGTGGCCGGATCGGGAATCATATACAGAGCGAAGAGCGCGAAACCAGCGCTGGACATGGGCACGAAAGGCACCGCGGGAGGAATGTTGAACAGATAACTCCTTACCAATCCCTGAATGGCAAAGCCCGCGAACCAGGCGAGCACCAACGGAAGACGGCCTGTGAACTTCGCGTGCACGAAAACTCCGGTTGCCAGTACGATGAGAGGCAAAATCCAGTACCAGGCGCCCGTCAGGTTTTCGGTGAACTGATAGGGCGGCGCCAACCCCACCGATGGCATCAGTAACAGAGTGGTGGTAATCCCGATATTCGAAGGATTGAAAAAGTGCTGCATTTGTCCGTTGCCGATCGGAGCCCGCAGCAGGTACTTCGATGAGATGGCCACGGCCACGGCGAACATCAAGGGAGCAAGCCGCTCGTTTGAATAAGTGAGCATCGAACAGGCCAGCGCGGGGATAATGCAGGCCGGCAGGAAATTGAGCATTGCCATTCCACTGCCGGACCATCTGGGTTTGCGGCCGGTTCGTCCAGCGTCCAGCCATTCCAAAGTCATGGAAAGGGCAACTCCCGTAAGGCATGCCACGATTGGCTGGAGGTTCGATTGTTCGAAACCCAGCACGGTCTGCCCCAGAACGGTCCAGATGACCAGCAGTGTGCAGAAGTACCAAAGCGCAAACAGGCGCAGCTTTGGATTGCGGTCGGGATAAAAGTTCAACGTCGGAAACATTTCTTTCTCCTGAATAAATCGAAGTGCTTTCGTTCTATGAATCGAGCTGTACCGTATACCAGGAATCGGCTTTAACCTGAATGGTGCGACGCCGCAATTCTCCGCCGCGCGCTCGCCAGGTCAGATCCACATTCAAAACCTCGTCCTTCGGCAGGGGTCCTAACCCGAAGTGGACGTCTGGGCTGCGCTTACCCGAGTGCCCGCTTCCCCCATCGGACTGAGCGCGAAAAATCCGCCCGCCACGCGTATGTACTACCACGGACGTTCCGAATGCCGGAGACCCCAACGCTACGTTTCCTGAAACTACGTCGAAAGGTTTCCCCTTCGCCGCAGACTGCAGGTGCAGGCCGAGAAATGAACCCGCTGCACGACTCTGATTGAAGAATGCATAAGAGTCTTCCCATTGATTGGCCAGAATAAAATCCAATCGTCCGTCGCCATCGATGTCGCCGACCGCGACACCACGCGTCAACATTGGCTCGTCTGCCCCCACTACGTCGGGCGCATTGTGATAGCGATTGTCGGGTCCGGGAATAAAAAAGCCGGTCCGGTTGTGTCCGCTCACATCATCACCCGGCCGAAAGCGCGGCCAGAAGCCGGCGTCGTGCATCAGGCTGTCGTTGCCGGTGCCTAACGCCTGAAGTTCCGGCCAGCGGTTGATCTCGCCCTGCATGAATCCGGTTGCTTGCACAATTTCAAATTTGCCGCCATTATTGAAATCGGCGAACCGCGCGTCCCAACCCCAGCCGCTTCTGGAAACGCCGAGTTTTTCGCTGCTCTGGCGGTAAGGCGCGAAACCGGGACGGAACCGTTCGCCCGTACTCATCCACAGCATGTGGCTCTCCTGCAACGCGAAGTCATCGGCGATATTGCTGACGAAGATATCTGGAACGCCGTCGCCGTTAACATCGGCAAAATCCACGCCCATCCCTTTGAAGGAATCACGCCCCAGCACGGCCGACGATGGAGTTCCAATTTCCCGTTTGCCTTCCAGCACTTCGAACTTCAGCTCACCGCCGCTGGAGACGTTTCGCAGCAAACGGTCTGGGCCGAAGTCATTGGCAATGTAGAGATCGGGCCGCATGTCGCCGTCCAGATCGGCGGCGCCCAGCGCCAGCGTCCAACCGTGCAAGACTTCCCGAGGAAGGTTCGTAGGTGTGTCCGCGAATTTGGGGATGCCGCCGTTTCCAGCGCGCCAAAGCAGAAATCGCTTGCTGCCTCCGTTAAACGAGCGGCTCTTGGTGCTGTGCATCTCTTCTCGCCCATGCCCCGCCGCATCGAGAATGTTCGATTGATCGGGAAAGTAGTTTCCAACGACCAGGTCTATATGTCCGTCTCCGTCCACATCGGCGAAGGTGGCCGCATTGGTAAACCATCGCTCGCCACCGGGCACCAGATCCACCACCTCGTAAGACGCCATTTCCACCTCTTCACCTCGCCTCAGGAAGCCAAGAGGGGTTCGGCCCCAGAAATACACCACAAAGTCGGCGCGACCGTCTTCGTCCAAGTCGCCGATCAGGCATCCCATAGGCGCCATCGTTTTGCGATTCCACAGCGTTTCTGGCGCCTCCAGCCGAAAAGGCTCATAGTGGGTCTCGTAAAGTTGAGAAACCAGCACCGTGTCGAACCTTGGATCCACGTGGCAGATGTCGTTTGACAATCCGTCCCCGTCCACGTCCCCCAGTGCAACTCCAGCGCCGACGGTGGAAATCCAGGCTGATATCCGTTCCAGGCTGGGATGTACCTGCCGCACAAGCTTATTGGGCAGTTCCGATTGCACCGGTAGAGGTAGCCGGTGAAACTTAAATTCATTCCTCAAGGGCAGCGTCAACGATTTCGACATTAGTGCGGGACCTTCCGCGGCAAAATACAGTATTGCGATCGACACTAGCGCAAACGGAGCAGCGGCATGCCGGCGTATCCAGGAAACGTTCATGTTGAATGACTCACTTTTGTATTTGGATTATTCGCCGTTCGTTCCCGGGGTCCGTAGTCGCACGGTTTGCGAACCCATTTACGTAACGGCACTGCTCACTGAGGCTTTGGAAATGTTTCGGGGAACCCGCAAAATCCGGGCATTTCAGAAGGCGTGACTTACATTCGTACATGCTGCCGCTAAAAAAAGCACTGGCGGAGCAATCGTTTCCAATGATTCACTTATACCGTGAACCGTTTGGACCGAGTTTGCCAGAAAGAACAATTTCTGTCAACAACAATTGGGTAGAATTTTTTTTGCCTTGGTATGCGCCCCAGGACAGGCGTCGCGCCGAGTGCCAGAAGACCGGGCCTGCTCTCAGGTGAGCAAGTTCGGATAAGACGCCAGGCCAGGATGATTTTACACTCGAACTCCGAACGGAGTAAGTTTCGTTCGTCTTGAAGGAGACATTAAAATGAAATTCGCTGGTTCTATAGCTCTTGGCTTATGCGGCTTACTCGGTGTAAGCCTGTTCGTCGTGCAAGTAACTACGGCACAAGATCAAACGCTTGCGGTTCAAGCAAGAACCTTTGCCGACGTGCAAAGTACTCTTGGCGGAACATGGACGCTAAAACAACGGACCAACCCGGACGGAACACCGTACAAATCGAAGCTCCAGGGTGTAACCTACGTCAGCCTAAGTTCCCGCACGGGAACCCTTCTTGGACCGCATGCCGTTGCAACTCTCTACGCGAAAGAGTCCGGTGTCGCCGATACCAACTTTTTCAAGTATCCACCGGAGGTGGCCGGGAAGCCGTTCGAAATGGAATCCAGCTCTACCTGGATGATTCATACTGCAGCCAGCGCCGAAAAACCTTCGCAGGTTTCAATTAAGACATTCACGATGGCGAAGGGCAGCCTACCCGGCTATGTAAACGGGGTGGTCTATAGCGCGGATGTTCGCTATAACGTGACGCGGCCGGCTGGCGTGGCGGGCGCGGCGGTAGTTCCTAGAATAGAACTCACGTCTTTAGCTCCCGGGGAATTGGTTGATTTCGCGGGCAAAAAGGTGCCGTCTAATTCGATGGTTGCGGCGTGCTGTGGCATGGACTCTCTTTTCGTGACAAGAGACACGATGGAAATCAACTGGAACAACAAGGGTAAGGATACTTGGGTGAGATCATCCAAAACCGTACCGGCCGCCTACCGCTGACACCGGGGACGAAGACGCTTTAAGCGCACGGCCTCAATCCAGAGTTGGGGCCGGGCGCTATTTTGCAAACTCTAACTCGCTCAACACCGAATCGTTTTCTTCTTCTTGCCGAGCTTACCCGTCGCCTCGGCCTTTTGTATATCGGCCGGGGCGCTCGGCACCTTGCATGCCGTCCCGCCCATTTCCACGGTCACGACGCCGATCGCCTTTGCCGCTGCCAGAGCTTTCTTCGACAGTGGCTTCACGCTCGTACCCACTGCAATTACGAAGTTGTTCATGGTGTGACGTACGCGATTCTTGGCTCCGCCGATCTCTTTTACCACTTTGTTTAAAAGATCTTCGATTTCCGCCAAATCCAATTTTGAATCGTCCGTGGTCACAACAATACCCGAGTAAGTACACCAGCCCGCCGCTGCCACCCGTTCCTCTTTGGATTTCATCCAATGGAGCGCCATCTCGCGCGCGTGCGGATTCTCAACCGTCACCCATGGCACCGGATACTCAGAAATCATCTGCATCCCGGATGCGCCCGCCGCCCACTTTTCGAGCTGCGCCTTGGTCATTTTCGACCCGTCGGCCACCATTCCGGCCAAATACATCGCGTCCATGATCCCGGTATCGTACAAATCTAGAGCGAGTGCCTGATCGCCCTTGATCCCCTTTGCGATCGTCTTTAAATCCGCAATCGAAACGCCCAGTACTTTATCCGCCGGCATTCCATGGCGGGCATACATGCTTCTTACTTTCTCCGAGCCTTTTTGTTTCAGCTCGGCCATAGCGGAATCAACGGATGCGGACATTGAGGCAGTAGGCATGGTTTCCTCGGTGTATGAAATGAATTGCAGCGTCTTAAATTTATAACATCAGTGAGTTTCGTGGCGGGTGGTAAGCCGCTCCAATGTATTCATTAATCCGTCCTTCCGGATATGCGGCTCTCCTTGAGAATTGGTCGAGACTACCCGAAATTCAGCATCGAGGAGGATCGCCGTCGGCCATTCATCGATCCGGAATCGATGCTCCACCAGATCGGCGACCGAATCCCACCGGGCTTGAGAGAAGTTGACACCACGTTCCTTTAGGAACTTGCGGGCGATGGCCGGATCTTTGTCGCCGTTGAGTCCTATAACTCGAAATCCCCGGTCGCGAAATCGCCGGTCCGCTTCATCCATCTCGCCAATCTCGCTCTTGCAAATCGCGCACCAAGTAGACCAGAAATATAACATCGTGTAATTGGAGCCGCCCTCAGTTTTAAGACTCCGAGGTTTCCCTTCCAGGTCCGCAAAGGAAAAATTCTGTAGCACCTGGCCAACGCGCATCGAGATAAGACGGTACTCGCTTGCGTCCACCTCCTTGACTTGCGCCGTCATCGCCTTCAAATCTACTGCATCGGTTCGCACATAGCGTTTGCCGATCTTGAAAACGGCCGGCTTGCCGAGCGCATACATCATCTCTTCGCTCCAGCGCGCCAAATCGATCTTCCCGTCCCTGTCACTGTCAACCGCCACCCACGTATCTTTTAAAGACACACTGAAATCGTCTGAGTTGAGACGGTAGAAAAATTGATAGCTGAGCCCGTCCAATTGTAAGTGTCCGGTTACATCGACAGCATGCGAGTAGTAGAGAAGCCGGATGTCGCGCTGGCGCATATCTGCTTGCCAGCCTGGCGGAAGATCCACAGCTTTTACATGCATCGGGTAAAGCTCGAATGGCTCGCCCTTCAAAGGAAATTCAATCAGTGTAGGCGTCCCGCCAACTTCAATCTGCTCGTCTGGGCTCAACTCCCCGTCCAGATTTCTGTCCAACATCCATACTGGTTTTGCCCCATCGCGTTCTATCACCACCGCGCGCACTTGCTCTCCCTTGCGCAGCGGCAGCATTGCCGCAAATGCATGCAATCCCTCGGGCAATTCACCCGGAATAGGCTTAAGCTCAGCAACCTCGAAGACCGGATCGGGCAACAGCTTCTTTTCTAGCTGCATCGCAACCGTCCCCGCGCCCGGCGTCGATCCAAACGCCGCGAATGCAACTAGGTACGGGACGATGGGTGGCAGCATCTTGTTCATCTGAAAATCCTTCGGAGTTGCGAAATGGCCGGCCGCAGCCTGCGCCGCAGCCGGCCCTTCAGAAGCAAGAACTACCTTTTGCGATTGCGTTCCGCGGCCAGTGCGCGTTCCAGGTCATTCTGGTTATATGTCTCGTCAGCTGTAACAATCGGAGAGGTCCGTTCCCAGAAATCTTGACCCCCGTTCGTCCAGTTGATCTTCATGGCGTTCCCGCTAACTTGCATGCTTTCCACTCCGCAGCAGCTCATATCGAGACTTGCCACGGCCTGGGCCTCGCCCTTGAGACTGAAATTGTTCTTGAATTTCAAAGGCGTCGCCAGTTCAAGCCGCGCTGCCTGCCCAGGCTTCGCCTTGTAAAGCCGGTAGACTGCCTCTGCGTCAGTGGACATACCATCCTTGTAAGGCTCAAAATCGCCTCGCACAACAACGTGGCTTTGTTTCACGTTGAGTGTTGCTGTATCGGCGTCTTCGGCCGCCACAGTCATATCCCACGTTCCAGCCGATTCGGTAAGGAACGGCTTATCCGCCGCGCCCTTCGGCACGCAAGAACCGAAGCGGCTGTCTAAACTCTCGCCGTGTTCACGCGCCTGAGCCGTGCCCAGAGCCCGCTGTCCCAGCAGCTTTGAATTCACAACGGCAAGATCGATGGTGGTAACCCCATCTACCTTTACGTGCAGGGTGCCGTCGGAATTGATCCGCTTCACTAGTTTCCAGTTTCCGTTCATAGCCTTAACTGCCTGGTCGATAGTCGTTTCCGGGTGACTGGAAACTTTAGCCGTTGAAGAAGACTTTGCCATAGCCAACACCGTAACGACCGCCGTCGTCACGAGCATACCCGCTACGGCCGTCCTGCTAAGAAGACTTGCGCTTTTCATCTTTTGATCTCCCTTGATCTGGATTCCGGCGCTGCCGGAGTGAAACGAGTTCCGCAGCCGCATGCTTCCATGCCGACACTACAAAACGTGTCATCAGTTTAAAATCCAGTCCGGCTCAAAACTTTCTTCGCGCTTGCGCATTTGCGAAGGTTGCGGCCGCATTGTCGCGACAGTGTTGCCGTCTTTGCGATCCACCGCCCGGATTAGGGCGTGCAGCCCGCAATCATCGTGTTCGCTCTGGCGCCGTCATTGCCGATGCCGCTCAAGAGCTCTTCAAAGGTTTGAAGGGGGACGTTCAACCCCTCCTTTCCCACTTGAGGCACAAGAGCCCACTTGTTGAGCGCTACCGATCCGCTGAGTGAAGTGTCGATTGCAAGCTGGCCGGATTGCTCCACGTGTCCATTCGGTACGCAGAGCGAAGGGTGATCGAACGGGGCTCTCTGGAAGCGGACGCGATCGTCCGTAAGCGCTTTGAGAAACGCTACCACCTGGGTCTGCTCTCCCTGATTCAGATTGATATTGCCAATGCCGGGCCCCAGATTCGCTCCGCCGGGAAAATCCGCATTCCGCCCATAGAACTGAACCACCTGTTCGAGCGTGGCCTGGCTGCCATTGTGGAAATAAGGCCCTGTGAATTCCACATTGCGAAGGCCGGGAGCTTTAAAGGCTCCAACAGCGCTGGCGGGAGCGGCCGCGAAGATCGATAAGCCGAAATCATCATTGCCACCGAAGCCGATGTCTTCAGCTATGGGCCGTACTCCGATACGGAAGAAGCCCGCGTTCGTAGGCGTGGTCACGTTGCCGCCATTGCGCTGGAAGGCACTCCACCCGGCCGCGGTCAGCTCCGCGCCGTTATGACAGTTTGTGCATTGTGAACCGCCGCCCCGAAATTCATTCAGCCCTTGCTGTTCCAATGCCGATAACGCGGCTGTGCGGCCTTCAAGGAACTGATCCACGCGCGAATCGTTCGCAATCAGCGTTGCTTCGTAAGCCTGAATTGCGAGTCCCCAGAAAAGGCCGAAGTTGTTTTCCGCCTGATTGTAGCCATCCGATAGCGCCGGCGAACTGTAATATTCGGGGCGAAACGCGGCCTGAATGAGCGCGCCATAAGACCACTCCGCGCGCAACCCATTCCCCTCCGTGTTGGCCATTGCGCCCAGCACGCTGTCGGTAGGCGCAACCGTTTGCCGCGCCAGGGGAGGCAAACTCATCAGCTTCCGCCCCAGTTCCGGCCATGCCCGTCCGGCCCATGACATCTCGACCGAACTCAGTACCGGGCCAGTGGCTTGGGACGCAAGGCTTGCATTCTCCATTCGTACCGCTTCGCGCTGCAATGTACCGTTGCGGAACACAAGCGCGTGGAGACCGGTGTCGGAATCGCCGAAGGGAGTGGCGCCGGTGAAGATATTGCTGGCGCGTCCGTCCCAAAAATTCCGCACGTTATAGACCGCATTGATTACCGACGGGGAGTTGCGCGCAGTAACCTGCCGGATGTGGATGCCGTTCGGTATGAAGGCTGCGGGAAACGCCACCAGCGTTGCCGTGTCAAGCATGTTGCCGGGCTGAATACCCACGAACGCATTGGCCACAACGCCCATGGAGCCGGCGGTCTGCTGTTTATCGCTTACCACGGCGGAACGATTGTTGCCGGTGTTCGACAATTTATGAAAGGGAAAATCCTGCGAGGTAAGAAGTCGATTGACGACCGCATCGGGGCCTGACAGCTCATTCTGGAGGCGATGATCCGCACCGGCGTGAAAATGACAACTGGCACATGCGGTGGCGCCGTCGCTTCCCGCCTGCATGTCCCAAAAAAGAGCTTTCCCAAGAGCGATGAGCGCGGTCTGATCCGACACGTAGGTGTCCAGGCCGGTGGGCACCGGTGGCGCAACGGTCTTCAGCGAAGCGATGGCAGGGTTGCGGCCGCCGCCACCTCCGCGTTGCGCAAAGGCCTGAGTCGCCAGAATTGCTGTCCCAATCAACAGTACAACCTTCATACAGAGCACATCTCCCGTAATGATAAACGCCGGTGCCGGGTGCCAGGTTGTGTTAAGGAGTATTAAGCTTAGCGCCAGTTATCACGGCTCAAAACAATAGCCCTCGCCACGAATGGTAACGATGTATCGCGGCGATTGCGGATTCGGTTCCAGCTTTTGTCTCAGCCATGCAATGTGAACATCTACCGTGCGGGAGCTGATGAACGATTGCTCCTGCCACACTCGCGAAAGCAGGCGCTCGCGGGAGAGCACTTGCCCACGATGATCGATCAGCTGACGCAACAACTGCAGTTCCTTTGCGGCAAGGTTCACCTGTCTTCCCTCCCGCACCACCTCGCGGCGGGCAAAATCGACGCTCACATCGCCGAACTGGTATTGCAGCACTGGCGTAAGCGGGGTCTTGTGCAAACGGCGAAGCATTGCGCCCACACGCGCCAGCAGCTCTTTCGGATCGAATGGCTTGATCAGGTAATCGTCAGCCCCGGTGCTTAGGCCCATTACTCTGTCGTCCACTTGTCCGCGCGCGGTCAGCATCAGGATGCCGCCCTCAAAGCCGCGCTCACGCACAGCACGGCAAAGTTCGAAGCCATCCAAGCCAGGCAGCATCACGTCAAGAATCAGCACGTCGAACGATTGCTCACTTACTATGCCCAACGCGTCGCTGCCATCGCTGGAAACAGAAACCTGGTGGCCGTTCGCGCGCAGCAGGTCAGCCACAATAAGCTGAACGTCAGGCGCATCCTCAACCAACAGAATCCGGGAACTCACGCGGGCTCCGGAGGAACGGCCGGCAATCTCACAACGAACTCTGCGCCTCCACGCGCCGGAGCTTCCACGGCGATGGTGCCTCTACAACGCACCATCGTATTTTTCGCCAAGCTCAGGCCCAAACCGCTACCGGGAATTTGTTGAGCGCGAGTTTGTTCACCGCGATAGAAAGGTTCGAAAATGCGTTCCCTCTCAGCCTCCGAAATGCCCGGGCCGCGATCGCAAACGCGAATCTCGACGCCCTCTCCGGATGCGGCGGCGGAAACTCCAATCCATTTGCCGTTCGCTCCATGACGCACCGCGTTTCCGATCAGGTTGCGAAAAACCAGCTCGACGGCTATGGGGTCGCCGGCCACCGCGGGCAGGTCTGGAGCGACAGTAACTTCGATCCGGCAGCCGGCCTGCTCGATTTCGCCCTTCATCGCATCGGCCGCATGCTGAAGGAGAGCGCCAACTTCTATCGTTCCGCATTCGTCATGCTTATCCGAGTGCACGGAGGCGGAAAACGCCAAAACATTTTCTATCATCCGCGTGAGCTCTTCGGCGTTTCGCAGAATCAGCTTCAAATAGCGCTGAATCGCTGCGGGCTCAACCACCAATCCCTCCACAAGATTGAACGCGGCTCCTCGAATCGCGGTGAGCGGCGTACGCAGGTCATGCGATACTCCGGTGGCGAATTGAAACTGCATTTCCGATAAGCGGCGGGAGCGGGCCGTATACCGAACCAGTGCCGCGCCAGTGCCCGCCAGCAAAGCTACCAGAAGCAAAGACGCAATCAGGTTGCGCGTTCGAGAGCGGGAGACGGCCGCATCGAGTGAGCCCGCGCGATGCCGCACCGCAATGGTCCAGCGCGGTTGACGACGCTTCTCATCCTGGCGGCCGCGCCGCGGTCCGCGAACAACGCCCAAATCCGCCGGAAAGATTCCCGCCGTTGCGTCGGCATTCCGCGTGAAGCTGGAATTGTCGCCACGCGTCGAGAAAAGAACCGGCCCGGAGGGCGATGCCCAACTCACCGAGACATCGTAAACCGCTTCATTGCCGGGATTCAGATACTCCGCCACTAACGGCGGCAGCATCTTGTTGCGTACATAGTCGCGGTTGACTTCAAAGATCATCCATTCCAGTTCCGGACCCATTTCATTGCCTTCGGAAAAGACAGGCACTTCGATCGCGGCTGAATCGTGGGGCGTGTTGGGCGGCCCGCGCTCGCCTTTCATCCGGTCCGTCATTCCCGCACGAAACGATTCCCAATTGGTCGGCCATTCCATGGGGGCGATTGTTCCGTCTGCATCGGGGCCATACAAACTTAGCGTGCCTTGCTCCGGTTTCGCGATGCCGATGCGCTTGAATAGCAGCTTGTCATGAGAAGCAGCCCACTGCCGGTAACGAAGTCGATGAGCCTCTGCCGGGCCATGCTCTAATATTTCGCCGGCATCGGGTAAGAGCGCCACGCAATTTTCACGAATTTCTTCGTTGAAGGTTTGCGCCATTCGGCGAACCCGATCGTTCAGCCCGGCCCGCAGGAATGCGGGTTCAGCACGGCTCAGTTCACCCGTCCAGCGGTATTGCAGGAAGGAAAGCACCGCGCACACCAGAGCGATTACGCCCAAGAGTGCCCATTCAATGCGAGTTTGCCCGGCGCGATTCACTGGCTGATGGAGAGTTCCGATCATAGCCCTCGCGATGCGCGCGGTCTACATCGCATAACAATCCTTAACATGCCGAGTTCGCTCAGGATGGGTCTATTGGAGTAGTCTGGATTTGCCCTGTGCATACAGCCAAGAAGGAGAGGCACCCGATGAAACGTGTTCTGCTGTTGGCCGCATTCACTTTGGCCATATTCTCAATTGGAAGTGCAATCGCGCAGACGCCGGCCGCTCGCATCGTAACGGCGGCGAAATCATTTCTTGCGACGCTTGACGATAAGCAACGGCAAACGGCGACCTTCGCGTTCGGCGACGAAGAGCAACGCAAGCGCTGGTCGAATTTGCCGACAGGATTCGTGCCTCGCGGCGGCATGTGCCTGAAGGACATGAGCCCCGCTCAACGTTCGGCAGCGATGGCGCTAGTCGCTGCGGCACTCAGCCATCGAGGGTTCGAAAAGGTTGAACAGATGGTTGAGGCCGATGAGGTGCTCAAGATCAACGGGGGCGGTAATCGGATGTTCGGCAAAGACCTCTACTACATTTCTATTCTGGGTACGCCTGCAACTGCAGCGCCCTGGATGCTGCAATTCGGAGGGCATCACCTGGCGCTCAACATCACTATTGACGGTGACAGGGGAATTCTCACACCCACGCTGACCGGCGCGCAACCCGCGCTTTACACAGCGAACGGCAAGACCGTGCGCCCGCTGAGCGGGGAAAGCGATAAGGGTGCGGCTCTGCTCAATTCACTCGACGAAAAACAGCGTGCGGAAGCCATCCTGAATTATCGTGTGGCGGATCTGGTGCTTGGTCCTGGCAAGGACGGCAAAACGATTCAGCCGGAAGGTCTGAAGGCAACCGGGATGAATCAGAAGCAGCGCGCCATGCTCGTCGAAGTCATAGCGGAGTGGGCCGGCATTGTTCATGAGAGCGCGGCGTCCTCTCGCATGGCTGAGTTGAAAGCCGACCTCGACCGGACGTGGTTTGCGTGGAGCGGCCCCACCACCGTGGCTCCGGGAAGCAATATCGCCGCGTATTACAGGATTCAGGGACCTCATCTGGTGATCGAGTATGCGCCACAACAGATGGGCGGCGATCCCTCGATGCATGTGCATACTATGTATCGCGACCCGGCGAATGACTACGGGCGCAAGCCAAACGCGAAATGAAGATCGGACTGGTGGTGCTACTAGGGGTTGCGGTGAGCATGCCGGCCTTGGCCCACAGGCTGGACGAATATCTACAAACCGCAATCGTAACGATAGAGAGGGACCGCATTCAGGCGGAGCTCACCCTGGTTCCCGGCGTGGCTGTTCTGCCCGGTCTGCTGGCGGAGATCGGGAGCGAATCCGACGGCAGTATTTCCGAAGCCAAGCGCCGCGCGTATGTCTTACGCGTCCTTCGCGACCTGTCGCTCACCGTGGATGGCCAACCTCTAACGTTGAAGCAGGGCGCCGTTCACTTTCCAAGCGCGCAGGAAATGCATGACGGACTGGGAGAGATCAGAATCGCGCTGAGCGCCGGCTTACCGGCGGGCGGCCGAAATCGAAAGCTGGTTTTCGAAAATCGGCATCAGAGCCGGATTGCCGCTTACCAGGTGAACTGCTTGGTGCCCCGGGATCAGCGGATCAGGATCGTGGCGCAACATCGCAACTATTCGCAGTCCCGCTATGAGCTCGAATATACGCAGGGAACGTAGAAGCAAACATTCATCATCCGTCCGATACTTTGTCTAGTTGGAGCAAAACGTGGAACGAAGAAACTTTCTGAAATCGATGATGGCCGCCGCTTGTCTTGCGCCGCACCTGCAAGGTCAGTCCGCACCCGATTGGGGCGGCCCGGTTCTGGACACACACTTGCATTTGCGAAGCAAGGCGGATGCCTGCTTCACCCACATGCAAGGATGCGGTGTAACGCACGCCATTCTGTTGACCGCCGCAAACGGTCAAGAGCGGGCCAAGGAGGAAATGAAACTGCGGCCCGGCAGGTTTGCGCGGTCTATTACCACGAACCCTGAACCGCCCGATTCGGACAAGATCATTCGCGATGCGTTGAAGGCGGGCGCGGTGAGTATTGGCGAGTTGAAGTTTCATCTCGCTCTCGATTCACCCGAAATGAGGCGTGTGTACGACATCGCCGCTGAGATGAAAGTGCCGGTCATGATGCACATCCAGGTGTTTCCGCACTTCCCCGGAGAGCAGCCTTACAACACCGGGTATCCTCAATTCGACAAGGTTCTTCGGGCGTATCCGCGAACCATGTTTATCGGCCACGGCGATTTATTTTGGGCGCACATCAGCGCCGATGTGCCCGCGGACCGCGGCTATCCGACGGGGCCGGTCAAGAAGGGCGGTCTGTCCGATAAGTGGCTTTCCGACTTCCCGAACCTGTACGGCGATATGTCAGCCAACTCCGGTAACAATGCACTCTCACGCGACACCGAATTTACCAAAGGCTTCCTGGCACGGCACAGCGACAAACTGATCTTCGGGAGCGATTGCAGCTGTACCGACGGAAACGGATCGGGCGTTTCGCAGAACAACAATCCCGAAGCCGCGCGCCTTTCGGGCAAGTGCGTCGCTCGCGAGACACTGGGCGTTTTGAAAAAATTCGCCTCGCCGGAAGTGTTCAGAAAAATCGTATGGAAAAATGCGAACCAGCTTTTCAAGGTTCAATTTTCGTAGCACTTTTTTATGCCTTTTTTATGGCTGCTCATTCAGCCCTATCTCGAGTAGGGCGGGTCGAAAGTTGTTGAACCGCTCCCCACCTCCAAGGCTATCCGACAGCGCATAAGGAACTCATAAGGAAGGCGAAATGGGTGCGCTGCCTGGCCCTGAGTCAGTGCGGAATCACCTTCGTGCGAAGCCTGTGAAACACTTCCAACGCTTCCGCGCCTCTGCCCTGGCGGCGAAGCAAACCGCCCAGCAGGTTGAGCGCGGCACTGTTGTTCGCGTCCACCCGGAGAGCCGCTTGCAATTCGTCAATCGCCAAATCCGTGCGCTCCGCCTGGCTGTATAGCTTGGCCAGCGCGATACGGGCGGCAGCATAGTTGGGATTGCTTTTGTTCGCGCGGCGCAGGGCATCTTCCGCATCCTGAAATTCACGCGAGCCCGGCTCTGCTCCATCGCGCACCAGTGCCTGCGCCAGCAAATAATTGAGCGTTGCGTCCGATGGATTCTTTTGCACCCTGCGCCGCAGCAAGCCGGCAGCTTCTCCAGCGCGTCCGGAATCTGTGAGCAGCACGCCCAGCCCTGCCGCACCATATTGCCGCGCGGAGTCAAGCGCATTCGCACGCTCAAAATCCTTCTCCGCTTGGCTATACAGGCCGTTGCCCGATTCAATCACGCCTCTCAATCCAAACAGACGCGCGGACTTCGGCAGTTGCGCAAGGCCGGCCTGCACTACGGGTAACGCGTTGTCGCCGGCGTCCGCCAGCAGGTAAAGCGCCGCGAGATCGACGTAGCTCTGCTCGTCACCCGGCGCCAGAGCGATGGCGCGGCTTAAGGTTTCGGCGGCGCGCTCCGGTTCGGAAGAGAGCGCCTGCGCGGCAGCCAGTGAGCGTAAGATTGCCGCGTTCCCCGGCTCATGGCCGCTGAGCGTTTCAAATACGTCAAGCGCTTGCCGCGCGCGACCCAGCTTCGTAAGGCTCGTTCCGTAAATTGAGTATGCCTCCGTACTGGCATCGGCGGACACTTGCCCAGCTTCGAATTCGGCCACTGCCGAAGCGAAATCGCCCGCTTCATAAGCCAGCACGGCAGCCATGCGGTGGGCGGTCACGTCGTTCGGGTCCACTGCCAGCAATCGTTTCAGCAACGCGCCGGCACGCCTATCTCGCGCGGCATAGCTGGTTTGCGCGGCTCCTTTCAATGCCGGAAGAAACGCCGGGTGAAGTTTGAGTAAGCCTTCAAACACGGTCAGGCTTTCGGCGGTGCGTTTCAATCCGGCCAGTGCCAGGCCGCGCGCGGTCAATAGCCGGGGGTCGCCAGGGCGGTTCCGCAACTCTTCATTTGTAAGGCGCAACGCGGCGTCGAATCGGCCCTGGCGAATCGCATCGGACACAACGTCGGCCGAAACGCGCGTGACGGAAATTGCTACGGCGAAGAAGGCTATTTTCGCAAGCCGCACGATAATTCTCGCAGCTACCTTTCTGACAGCGCCGCAGCCGCATGAAGCACGGGACGTCCGCCGGAAGGAAGCGTGGATTCGCCGATCCTTAGCTCCGCCTGCAATTTGATTTGAACCCGTTCAGCGGATTCGCCGGCTTCCTTATTCCGGAGCAGTAACTCCACGCCCTGGTAACCGATCTGGTAAGCAGGCTGCACCACGCAGGTTACTTCAGGCCAGAAACTTCCATTGCCGGGAAGATCGTCGAACACGGCGACAGCCAGATCGTCCGGACAACGCAGGCCAAGCTCTTTGATGGCCCGAAACGTCCCCAGCGCCATCATGCCGTTGCCCACGAAGACCGCCGTCGGGTTGCGCCCGCCCAACAACAACTGTTTCGCCAGCAGATACCCGCTGCGAAACCGAAAATCGCCCGTAAGAATCAGCGTGGGGTCAAGCGGGATACCCTTCTCCGCAAGCGCGTTGGTATAGCCCTGTAAGCGATCTTTCGCGGTCTGAAGTGCCAGATCGCCGTTGATGATGGCGATGCGCTTGTGCCCCATGGAAAGAATGTGCCGCATGCACATTTCAGAGGCGGTGACCGCATCGGTCGTCACCGAACTCACCGGAAACCCTTCCGGAATGCGGTCCAGACACACAATGGGAATCTTCGAGGCGACCACTTTCTTCAGGTGATCGATGTCGCCTCGATTCGGCGCTACCACCAGCAGAATTCCATCCACGCAGCGGTTCCGCAAAGCTGAGAGCACAAGCTTCTCGCGATCGACCTGATCGTCCGTGTTGGACGCGATCACCAGATAGCCATGCCGGATCGCCGCGTCTTCCGCGCCCCTTGCCAATTGGGGAAAGAACGGGTTGGTGATATCGGAAATCACCATGCCCAGCAGGTGCGTGCGGCTGGTCTTCAGGCTGCGCGCCGCGTGGTTCGGGTGATAGTCCAGATGGCGTATGACGCCTTCCACGCGCTCTCGAATTTCCGCGCTCACCGTTGTTGAGCCGCGAAGCACATTCGACACGGTGCCCACCGAAACACCAGCTCTGGTCGCGACCTCTTTGATAGTAGCCATCCTCTACAGAGTAGTTTCTCGAATTTACGCCAACGGAGCGATGAACGGATTCACAAAAAGATTCTACTTGCTTCGGACAGCTGAAAGTGATAAATATTTCACCCATGATGTATCGATTCACCAAAACAACGCTCCACTCAGCCCGATCCCTGACGTATCTGGCAAGCATGCTGCTTCTGGGAGCCGCACTTTCCTTCGCCCAATACACAAGCGGAGTAGAAGGCACGGCCCTCGATCCTACCGGCGCCGCCATTGCAAACGCGAAAGTCCTGGTCACGAATGAATCCACTCACGTGCTGCGTGAGACCAGCACCAATGGAAGCGGCTATTTTCGCGCCACGGAACTCTTGCCGGGTAAGTATCGCGTCGATGTGCAGCTTGCCGGCTTCCAGAATTGGGCCGAGGACGGGATACAGATAGATGCCAACCAGGTGCGGTCGGTCTACCCCCGGTTGAACGTCGGTGAACAGAGCACGCGCATTGAGGTGGGTGCCAGTATCGAGGGCATCGAAACGGGAAAGAGCACCGTCGCGACAAGCATCGCGCAGAAGACGATGGAGACTGCGCCCATGCCGGCACGCAACATCTATTCCGCCGTGGCCTTCATCGCGCCTGGAGTGACGGGCGCCGGCAAGGTATTTGGCAGCGGCTCTTCCGCGGGGCAGGACAGCTTTCAGGCCGAGCCAGGATTCCAGATCAATTCCGCCGGCCAGCGCCAGGAGAACAACGAGTATCAGGTGGATGGGTCCAGCGTGAACGGAAATTCGCGAGACGGAATCGCCAACCTGACTCCGGAGCCCGACACCGTCCAGGAGATGCGTGTTTCAGCGGCTTCGTTCACAGCCGAACGCGGGCACAACAGCGGAGCGCTGATTGAGGTGTACACAAAATCCGGCACGAACGATTTTCACGGCACGCTTTCCGAATTTCACACCGATAACGCCCTGACCAGCCGCACCATCTTCCAAAGCAAGGTGCCTGTTTTCCGGCGCAACGAATTTGGCGGAACGTTGGGCGGGCCGGCGATCCGGAACAAGACATTCCTGTTCGGCTCGTATCATCGCCTGGCATCGTCCGCTACGCAAACCGACGTTGTGCCGGTGGAAACTCCGCAGTTCTTAAGCTTCCTGAAGCAAAATTATCCGAACAATATTTCGACACGCATCCTGAGCACCGCAGTGCCGGGAGCGTACCCCATTTCGAATATCCTGACCGTTGCCGATATTCAGGCGCGAACGCCAGGGCGCGTTGCCGTCCCCGCTTTCTGGTCGCCCACCATGCCGGTGCTGGGTACCGCGTTCGTCAATGAAACGTTGGCGCGACCTGCGGGCCAATGGAACACGCGCCTGGATCAATACGCAAGGGAGTTCCGCGACCGCGTCTTCTTCAATTACTTCAATTTCTTTTCGGAAGCACAGGCTGCCAACCCGCGCAACATCCAGCGCATCACGCAGCCGAACTACGGCATGTTCGGCAAAGTAAACTGGAGCCACACATTCTCGCCTTCGCTCTTGAACGAAGCTTCCATGACCCTGGCGCGAGTGGATGGAGCAACGCCGCCCACCATCGATCCAAGCCTGCCCAACGTCAACATCACCGGTCTGCAAGGGTTCAGCCAGTCGCAAATCGGCTGGGTTCACGTGAACTACAATTGGCACGACGTGGTTTCCTGGATGCGCGGCAACCATAGCTTCAAGTTCGGCGCCGACGTGGACCGCCAGCATGACCTGGACAACTTCACTCCAAGTTACGCCCGGCCCGCGTTCACGTTTGCCAATGTCCTCGATTTCGCCCAGGACACGCCATACCTGCAAGTCGGGCCCACCATCGATACCCGCACGCAATCCATCGCGAACAATCTCTATACGCGGGTTCACATGACCTACATCGCGGCGTTCGTGCAGGACGATTGGAAAGTGCGTCGCAACTTCACCATCAACATGGGGCTGCGGTACGAATACTACGGTCACCTGGGTCAGGTAGACCGCAGCGGCACGCCCTTGTCCCTGTTCACTCCGGGTTCGGGCACCACCTTCAATGAACAAATCGCCAATGGGGCCATGCGGGTGACCGGAAATGGGTTCGTTTCGACAAATACGCCCCAGGGGTGGAATCCAAGATTTGGGTTCGGTTGGGACGTGTTCGGAACGGGTTCCCTGGCGGTGCGCGGTGGCTATGGCCTGTTTTATAACCGTGTGGGCGATCTTTCTTGGGCGGGCAACGGTCGGGGCAACCCACCGTTTGGACAAGTCACCTTCGACGTGCGCAATGGACAAACTTTGAACTACTCTTTGGGCAGCACGACCGGGCTATATTTCCCCTTGCCGGAAGGCGTCCAATTCAAGCTCAACGATCGCGGCGGGCTGCTGGGAACGCCTTTGACCGTTTCCGGCATCACGCCGAATTTCGACGAACCGCGGGTGCACGTGTGGAATCTGCAAATACAAAAGACCTTGCCCCTTTCGGTCATTCTGGAAGCGGATTACATCGGCAACCACAGCAACCATCTTTACCTGCAGACCAATGCCAACCGCTATGCAGGCGACCTGTTGCAGCACAACGGCTCGTTGACTCGCTTGAACTCAGCCTTCGGACCGATCGTCTTCGGCAGAACGATCGGCTATTCCGATGGCCACTACGGCTCCGTTTTGCTGAGCAAGCGTTTTGCGAAAGGCTTCTCCGCCAAAGGCATTTTTACCTTCGGGAAATCGACCGACCTAACATCGAGTAACGACAACGGTGTGGGCGGCGGCCAGAATGTCTACGATGTGGCGAACCCCATGTCGCAGCACGCCCGTTCCGATTACAGCGTGGCGCGCAGGTTGACCATCGATGCTGTCTATCAGGTTCCGTTTCCTTTTCACAATGAGCTTGCCCGGAACGTGATTGGCGGGTGGGAACTTTCGGGTGTGGCGATCTTCCAAACCGGCCTGCCCTTTTCAGTGATCACCACCGCGCCCTACCCGCGAGGTGACTTCAACGCCGATGGGCAGAACTACGACGCGCCAAACACGCCTTCGTTCGGGAATACCAAATCGTCTTCTCGGGGCGATTTCATCACCGGCATCTTCCCCACCTCCGCCTTCCCGCTTCCACCGGTGGGAACTGAAGGCAATCTTGGACGCAACACGTTCAATGGTCCTGGCTTAGCCAACATCAATTTAAATATCGTTAAGAACGTGAAGATTCCCTGGTTTGTAAAAGAAGGCGCCAGCCTGCAGTTACGCGGCGAAATCTTCAATCTGTGGAACCGCGTAAATCTGCTGAATCCCAGTAGCGATCTGTCCAGCTCTCTGTTCGGCAGATCCACCAGCCAAAACCTGCCGCGCTCCGTAACCGGCGGAATCCGCATTCAGTTTTAAAGCATTCGCTCCGGCTCTATAAAGACACCTATGAACATTCGATTCGTCACCGTTCTTGCGATTCTTACGTCGTCGCTGATGGCCCAAGATCCCGCCGTCCGCGCGCAGGGCTACCATATCGATGGTCCGCGCACTCCCGCGGATTTTCCGAAATGGATCCGCGACATGCACCTCTGGCGCACAGAGTATTTGAAGCGCATCGGCTACAGCGGTGCCGAATACGCGCGTCCTGAACTTAAGTGGACCCAGAGCAGTTACATGCAGCCTCAGATGATGATTGAGGATCGCTACTTCTACGATCCTGCGAAGGGTAAGTATACGGTCGACCGTTACCTTGACGATCTGCAGAAACGATACGGCGGGATCGATGCCGTTCTGGTCTGGCACACTTACCCCAACATCGGCATCGACTCCCGAAGCCAGTTCGATCACTTCCGCGACATGCCCGGCGGTATAGCGGGCATTAAGCAGATGGTTGCCGATTTCCATCGCCGCGGTGTTCGCGTCCTGTTCCCCATGATGCTGTGGGATCAGGGCACGCACAATGTGGGTGTGCCCGAATCGCAGGCTCTTGCCGAGGAACTAGCCGAAGTAGGGGCCGACGGAATCAATGGCGACACCATGCAGGCTGTCCCGCGCGAATATCGAATCGCGTCGGACAAAACCGGCCACCCGCTGGCGTTCGAACCCGAGCATCTGGCCATCGATGAAGCGATGGCTTACAATAACCTGAGTTGGGGGCAGGCTGTCGCTCCCGGTCCCCAGCCCCAAAACGGCGCACTTACTCCTCCCCTTGTCTTTAAGTACAAGTGGCTGGAACCCCGCCATATGTCGAACATCTCCGACCGTTGGCAGCGAGATAAGAACGTCGACTTACAGTTCGCGTTCTTCAATGGCGTGGGCATGGAGACGTGGGAGAACATCTGGGGTATCTGGAATGAGATCACGCCGCGCGATTCCGAAATCATCCGGCGCATCTCTCACATCGAGCGAAAATTCAGCGCCGTTCTTGTAAGTCCGGAGTGGGAACCGCACACACCCGTTCTGCAAAGCGGCGTGTATGCCAGTAAGTGGCCGGCGCCTGGCCGCACTCTGTTCACCATTGTGAACAAGAATGAATTCGATGTCACCGGCCCCCAGTTGGAAGCCCAACCAGGCCGGCGGTATTTCGACCTTTGGCATGGCGTGGAGCTAAAGCCTGAAAAGATGGGCGCCTCCTCCGTCTTAGCCTTCACCATCGAGGCAAACGGTTATGGTTCGGTGCTGGCCATGGACTCATCCAGCGCCGATGCTTCATTCAATACCTTCCTTGCGGAAATGAAAGGCTTCGCCAAACGCCGCATTGACAGCTTCTCTACGCAGCGAAACGTCCTTCAGCAGAAACTCACGCCGATAGCTTCCACGAAGCTGGCCACGGAAAGCCCTGCCGGTATGATCCGCATCCCCGCCGCCGACTTCCGGTTCACCGTCTCAGGCATTGAGATTGAAGGAGAAAATCAGATCGGCGTAGATGTGCAATATCCCTGGGAAGATGCCGCGCGGAGAAATCACGATTCGGTTGTTACGGTTGGGTCGTTCTATATCGACCGGTATCCCGTAACCAATGCGGATTTCAAGAAGTTTATGGATTCGTCAAAGTACCATCCACGCGATGACCATAACTTCCTGAAGGATTGGGCTGACGGTAGCTTTCCCGATGGGTCGGCCAACAAACCTGTAACCTGGGTATCTCTTGAAGACGCGCGCGCCTACGCTGAGTGGGCCGGGAAGCGGCTGCCGCATGAATGGGAATGGCAATACGCGGCACAGGGCAATGACCGTCGCAGCTACCCTTGGGGGAACGATTGGAACCCAAGTGCCGTGCCCGTTCCGGAGAAAGGCAGGAACCTTCGCCTGCCGGACGACGTGAGTGCGCACAGCGGCGGTAAGAGCCCGTTCGGCGTCGAAGATCTGACCGGCAACGTATGGCAATGGACTGACGAATACATCGATGACCACACGCGTGCCGGCATTCTGCGCGGCGGTAGTTTTTACCAGCCGCAGGGCTCGAAGTGGTATTTTCCTCAGGCTTACAATCTGGCGCAGCATGGCAAACTCCTCATGATGGCGCCTGCGAAGGATCGCGCTGGAACGGTTGGGTTTCGTTGCGTTGTTGACGCCAGGTAAATGCGTCGGCGGATCATAGACTCATGTTGAGAACCAGAAAAATCTTCGTGCTGGGCAGCGCCAATATGGACTTGGTATTTGCGCTGAGCCAGTTGCCGCGCGAAGGAGAAACGCTTGCTGCCGGTGACCTGGAGGTCTTGCCAGGCGGCAAAGGCGCGAACCAAGCCTGCGCGGCCGCTCGCCTGGGCGGCCGCACAATCATGATCGCCTGCGTAGGCAATGACGCTTTCGGTTCGCAACTGCAAGGCAGTATGGGTGAAGCCGGTGTGGACATAAGCCGCGTCAGGCAGTCCTCTAGGCCCACCGGATGCGCCTGCATTTATGTATTGCCCAACGGTGAAAATGCGATTGTGATCTCGCCCGGAGCGAACGCCTCACTCGATGCACCGGACGCTGTTGCCGATCTGGCCGATATAGGACCTCAAGACATTCTTCTAACTCAACTGGAGACACCCCTTGAGACAATTCAAGCTGCCGTGCGTCATGCCAAAGCGCGTGGCGCGATTACGATTCTCGATCCCGCTCCGGCCCGTTCGCTTCCGCCGGGAACTCTGGATACCATCGACTTTGTCACGCCGAATCAGACAGAGACCGCTACTCTGCTGGGCCACGCTTACAGTACAGATACGTTGCGAGAGGCGGCCGTCGCGGCAGAGCGAATCCTGGGGCTTGGGCCAAAATCGGTCATCCTGAAGCTGGGCGAACTTGGCTGTGTGTTCTCCGATGGCGCGCGCCAGCTTGCAGTGGAGGCTTTTCGCGTGAATGCCGTGGACACCACCGCAGCCGGCGACGTTTTCAACGGCGCTCTTGCAGTAGGGCTAATGGAAGAGATGCCGATGGCCGACACGCTCCGGTTCGCTACCGCCGCTGCCGCTATCTCCGTTACGCGGCGGGGCGCTCAGCCCTCCATACCTTCACGCGCTGAGGTAGAAGCGATGCTGGCCACGGTTGTTGCGGGGCGGTTCTGAAAACCGGAATACAGGAGACGCAATGTTTGTCGTCAATTCGTTAGGAGTAGCTATCGCTTTTTGCGTCGTCACCATGCTGGGTTGGGGCTCGTGGGCGAATACCCAGAAGCTGGCCGGCAAAGACAGGTGGCCGTTTCCCCTTTATTACTGGGATTATTCTATTGGCGTCTTCCTATTGGGAGTGATACTTGCGTTCACGCTGGGCAGCCTGGGCGATTACGGCATGGGCGCCTCCGCCAACCTGGCGCAAGCCGCGTCCGGCCCGCTTACCAGGGCCTTTCTGAGTGGCGTCATCTTCAACATCTCGAACATCCTGCTGGTAGTGGCGATTGACGCGGCGGGCATGTCGGTTGCGTTTCCAGTCGGCGTTGGGCTGGCGCTGGTCATCGGCACGGTCGCCAGTTACGCGCAGGCTCCGAAGGGTAACGCCGGCCTGTTGTTTTCGGGAGTGGCTTTGATTGTCCTGGCGATGATTGTGTCGGCCCTTGCTTACAGCAAATTGTCCCGGTCCACTGGGGCGGGCTGGACGCGAGGCGTGCTGTTCGCAGTGATTGCGGGCTGCCTGATGGGTTTGTTTTATCCGCAACTTACCCAGACGATTTCGCCGGGGTTCAACTCGCAGCCAATCGCGCCCGGCTTACTCACTCCCTATACCGCTCTTTTGCTATTTGGGTCAGGTCTGTTAGTAAGTAATCTGTTAGTGAACACAATCTTCATGCGCGCGAGCCACGCCACTTATTCCGGCTATTTTCGCGGCTCTGCAAAACTGCATCTTTTAGGCTTTCTCGGCGGGCTCATCTGGATGACCGCTCTCGCCGCGAACATCCTGGCCGCCGGAGTTGCCGGCCCGGCAATTTCTTATGCGTTGGGGCAGGGCGCCACGCTGGTGGCCGCAATCTGGGGCGTCGCGATCTGGAAGGAATTCCGGAACGCTCCGCAAGGCACAAATCCACTCATCGCGCTCATGTTCGCGGGTTATGCCTGCGGTCTTATCTTAATCGGTATCGCCACGTGAACCTGTTTGGTTTCGAATCTCTAAAACCCGGCAGGGCGCTCAGCCGTTACTTTGAAAGCACGCTCCATTGCCAATCCAGCCTGAGCGAGCGTTCCCTCCTCGAACAACTTTCCAATCAGCGTCACTCCATGCGGAACGCGGCGTGCCGGCGTGAACTTCGGCAACGGACGCTTCGGGTCTGGCGCCCAATCGCTCCTTGCTTCCGACACTTCGACAAATCCAGCGCGCAGCGTGAGCGAAGGGTGCCCCGTGAAGTTGCTGATCGTCAACATTTCATCGCGCAGGGAGGGCACCAGAAGCAGATCCACTTCCCGAAAAATGCGTCCCATTTCCTGCGCCACCTGCCTTCGCAAACGGTCAGCCTGCACAAAGTCCACCGCCGAAAGGAACCGCGCCTGCCGAAATAGATTCGGCCATGCGTCGGGCACTTGAGACTTCAACTTCGGCAGCCCGCCGCTCAGCGTGAGTTCCTCGAACGACGCCGCACTCTCCGCAAACAGGATCAGGTTCAGCGACGCGTAGGGCAGATCGGGCAGCGAAACTTCCACCGGCGTCATCCCCAAGCGGCGAGCCGTACCGAGCGCCGCCCGATCCACATCCGTCGACGGGCTCTCCTTCAACCATTGGGGGAAGTAGCCGATGCGCAACCCCTTCACGCCGGTGCCGGCATCGAAATCCAAGCGGCTGGGCACGCTGGCCACGTCACCCAAATCGGGGCCGGAGACGGCTTGCATCACCAGCATGGCGTCTTCAACCGAACGCGTCATGGGCCCAAGCTTATCGAGTGACCAGCACAGCGTCATGGCGCCGGTTCGCGGCACTCGCCCATACGTGGGCCGCAGCCCGGTAATGCCGCAGCGCATGGCCGGGCTCACAATACTGCCGCCCGTTTCACTGCCCAAAGAGAACGCCACCAGACCCGCGGCCGTGGCCGCGCCCGGGCCCGCGCTGGAACCCGACGCCCCCTCCTCCAGCAGCCACGGGTTCATGGTCTGTCCGCCGAACCAAACATCGTTCAGTGCCAGAGCGCCCAGGCTCAGCTTGGCCACCAGAACCGCGCCGGCTTTGTTCAGCCGTTCCACAACGGCGGCGTCTTGAGTGGGAATTCGGTCGCGATAAGGCTCGGCCCCATACGTCGTCGCGATGCCGGCCGTATCCACCAGATCTTTCGCGCCCCATGGAATACCGTGCAGCGGCCCGCGATATTTACCCTGAGCAATCTCCTGGTCGGCTTGCCGCGCTTGCTTGAGGGCATGATCGCGCGTGAGTGTAATCACGCAGCGCAGCTTGGGGTCGAACTGTTCCAGCCGCGCGAGATAGATGCCGGTCAATCGCTCTGAACTCAGCACGCGCGATTCGATCCAGCGCGCCAGTTGAGTAACGGGCGCGAAGGCGATGTCGGCATCGCTCAGCGGCAGCGCAACCGGCTTGGCCGCGCTTCGAATAAAGCGGTCCCGCGCGGGCCCGGCCGTCTGCCCACTCAGCACCGGGTTCCACTGCGCAGCGGGCGCGATTGAGGTGCCGGGCGTATACTTGCGCGGCCCCGTGCGCCGCTCATAAACAGGCGCCATGCTGCTGCGCCAATTACCGGCGGCCTGCTCCCGCTCAGCCGCGCTCATTGAAAACTGAACCAGCTTCTCCGCTTCAGCGAAAGTATTCGCGGACACTGCCGGACCGGCTCCGGGGGCCGTCCCAAATGCGGGCGGCGCGCCAGGTGGAAGCTCCGCTGCCTTTTCCCGATGCTTATTGCAAGCAAGCGCTCCGGACAGAACACCGGCAGTCAGAAAATGGCGGCGCGATTTTGGCATAACTATTTATCACAGTTATGGATGCTCGCCTGGTGGCGGGGCGCTGGGGTCCACACGGCGGCCATTCACAGCGGGCGGCAGCCAGCCGTCGTTCGAGAGGCCGTTCTGCAGAAACAAAGTGTCCTTGCTGAGAGGATGTCCCTTCGCGTAAAGAGCCGCGTTTGCCTGACCGAAAATTTTGCCCGCGCGCAAAACATCGTCACGCACTTTCGTCATCAGTGCCTGATAGCGGTCGTCGCTTTGAGGGAAGCCGGAGAAGGAACTCAGATCGTTGTTGCCGATCAGCACGACATCCACGCCGGGTACGGAGGCAATATCGTAAGCATTGGCCACCCCCGTGGGGCTTTCAATCATCACCACCACCAACATGTTGTCGTTGAAGGTCTTCCGGTAATCCACGCCATTCGCTCCCCAAATAGAGATGGCTTGTCCCTGCCCCGCGCTTCGCCGCGCAACGGGTGGATAGCGCGACCATTTCACCGCTTCACGTGCTCGCTCAACATCGTCCACGGTAGGGATGATCACGCCCAGCGCGCCGATGTCGGTGGCGTGTTGAATGTGCCACTCCTGCGCATCGGGAAGCCGCACCATCGGAATCGCAGGGGCGTGCGGACACTTGGCGATCATGGCTTCCACGTCACGAAATTCGAGCGTGCTGTGTTGCATTTCAAACCATGCGTAATCGTAATGCTTCGCGAATTCGCAATACGCCACGGGGTCGAATTTCGATTGCGTGAAGCTGAAAACCTGCTTGCCTTCCAGCAGCTTCTGCTTGGCAGTGTTGTAGAGCTTCGGTTTGTTAGCGGGTGGAACCGGCTGGTTTTGTTGAGCCGCCACCAGGCCGCTCAAGACACTAACCGTCACCACGATGCAGGACCTTTGCGAAATCATGACTAGAAAATATATCGCAAAAGCGCCAACCTGCCGCGATTCTCACTTTTCCGCGGCCGCCAAACACGACATCTCCAGCCCTAACGCCCAGCGCCTGCGGAAGCCCTTCCAGTAAGGATTGCCGCTGGCATCTTTGCCTGTGCTGAAAGAGTCCTGAGCACCCGGCGCAGCCACCCACTTGCCGTCACTTGAATGCGCGGGGCCCACGCGCAGGTAGTCGCGCTTGCTTGCATCGTGCTTCAAAACCAAATCCAAAAACGCCGTGATGAAATGCTGGTTGATCCCCGTGATGCGGTCCTTCGCCCACACCGGTTCTTCGAATGCCTGCATCGCGCCGAAGGGAAGCGGCATGCCGGCGGGCGCTGGATTGCCGCCCGTATTGTGCAGCGCATTCTCATACGTCACCATGCAACGCTCAGAGTTCACGGCCGATGTGAACGCGGGCCGGATACCCTTCTCGTAATCCGAAACATCGTCGTGGTCGCCGGCAATGAACAGAGCCGGAATCCGGATGCCGGCCATGCCCTGCACGTCCCATGCGTTGTTCGGCGGTTGGTTGCCCCAAGGCGCAATCGCCACTATGGCTTTCACGGCGCTTCGATCCACTTGCTGAAAGCCCGATGAGCCGGCAGTCCACTCTTTAAAGTTGTCCGCGCCGAACCGGTTCAGTAGCGGGTTCGACGCGCTTAACCCCGCGCCTGCTGTGATCAGCGCGCCATAGCCGCCCATGGAGTAACCCACCACGGCGGCATTCTCCGCATCCACAATTCCGTTCAGGAAATTGCTTCCCTCTTTCGCCATTTCACCAATTGAGTGGATGGTAAAAAGCTGATCGCTCGAACGATTCAGCAGCGTGCTTTCAAAACCGCGAGTGCTCCCAAAGACCGAATCGGTATGGTCGATGGCGGCGACGATGTATCCCTTCGAAGCAAGGTTCGCCGTCAGGTAAGTCATGAAATACCGCGACCCCGGGTATCCATGCGACACCACTACCAGCGGGAACCGCTTCCCTGCCGCCGGCTTCGCATTGCGAACTGCCTTATCGGCAATCTGGATGACCGCTGCGTTCTGCCCGGGCAGCGGCATTTCATACGCGGTCGCTTCCTGCTCGCCAGCTTGCAGCAGAGCCGGATACCAAATCTCAATCGTCAGATGCCGGTCGGCTTTGGGCGCCTTGTGCGTCTGCTTGTCCGCGTTCAATATGTCCAACTGGTCGCGATGAACAATTTCCAATGTACGAACGCCCACCGCATACTCACCGCGAGCCGCCAGTTCCGGAGCATCGCTCAAGGGAACGCTAATGGCCCGAACGTTTGGCGTCTGCGCTTGCAGGCCGCAGGCGAAGACCAGCAAACAAAAAAAGCTTGGCGGCACAGGCGCGCTTATTCCGCGCATACGTTTCCGCTCTTCTCTAGGCCCCACGCCATTGAGTTCTCAAGCAACAAAAGCATCGGCGGCTCGGCATAATATTCCGCGGCATGGCCCAGTGCGGAATACAGCGCGCGCCCCTTCCCCACGCAATGCCACCAGATCAACGGATGGTCCGTTCCCATCGACGCCGTGCCCGGCTCATAGCTCTTCTCATCCACTGTCGCCAAAATGTGCGTGCCTGGAGTGTTCCGCGGGTTCTGCTCGAACGCATACCACTCGTCAGACCGCTGCCATGTCCCGGGCAGCCCTTTCGTAATCGGGCTCGCCTTGTCTTCAATGTGAATGGCCGCCGCCACAATTGGGGAATGCACACGGAACTGCGCGCCCAAAAGCGTATGCACATACCATTCCCAGGCGGCTGCAGACCTTGGTGCGGCGAATATCGGCGACGCCGCCGATGTGGGGTCGCCACCCGCTCCATGAATGCCGAAGACCGACCCGCCGTTTTCTACCCAGGCTCGGAACGCGGCTTTCTGCGTCTCTGTCAGAGTGTCTCCACTGCTGTTGTTCCAAATCACCAGCTTGAATTGTCGAAGTTGCTCCGTGTTCATTACGGCGCCATTTTCGGTCTGAAAAAACGGCCACCCCCGGCGCTTCGCAATTACGGAGAGCGCGGCATTCGAGCCCTGAATGGCAGGCGAATCGCGAAAGCCATTGGTCTTCGAGAAGATCAGAATGCCGCCCAGCTTCAAGCCAGCCGGAAGAACCGGCGGCGTTTTATCGAACACAGGCTCAGGGAAATGTTCGCGCATGAATGCAGCCCGCTTGACCGGGTCGCGCATGGCCTCTCGAATGCGTGCTTCTTCCGCGGAGGCTGCGGGGGGCTGTTGTGCTGAAGCCTGCAATGCGAACAGAAGACAATAGGCTACGCTGAAGATCCTCATAGTGCCCGCAATTATTTCACATCGAGCAGACAACCGATGAGACCTTCGAAGCTGGCCGGCGCGCTGCTTTGGATGTGCTGCGCGCAGTTCTTTATCGCCGAACACATCGTTCGCTCGGCGTGGACGTTGCCCTATAGTTTCTCGACAAACTTCATCAGCGATTTGGGAAGCACGGCATGCGATGCGCTAGTCTGCTCACCGTGGCACACACTCATGAATGCATCCTTCGCTCTGCAGGGGATTCTGATCGCGGGCGGCGCGCTGTTTCGCTGGGGTGAACGGCGCTGGCTCTTGCGGATCGCTCCGATCTTACTCGTTGCTTGTGGAGTGGGAACGTTCGTCGTCGGTTTGGTCCCTGTAAATGTCAGCCCTGTGTGGCACCGTGCCTTCGCGGCAATGCACTTCCTGGGTGGCGGGCTGGGGCTAATCGCCTTCGGTCTAAGCATCCGAAAGCCGCTCGGTTGGTTAGCGGCGGCGGCTGGATTCATGGTGTTAGCCGCCACCGTTTTTCTCGGTATGGGCAGCGACGCACCCGGCGTGGGAACTGTGGAACGTGTGGCTGCTTACGGCATTGCCGCGTGCTTGACGCTGATGGGCGGAAGCAGCGTGCGCGCTTATTTAATACACCGTCCGGACGCTTGGCTCACGCTCGTAAATGCGTCCTTGAGCAGCCTTCTCCAGATACGCTGAAGCCTTACCGCCCACAAGAACGCCATCGCCGGCAACCACGCCAGCCGCGTCCAGAAGCACTTGGGCCGTGGTGGAAGCTCCCATCACCTTCAAGTGCGCGAACGCATCGCGTACCCAATTCACAGCCGCTGCTTCCGTTGAAAGTAACTTCGCTCCCTTCTCTGAAAGTGCCACATAGACGGCGTCGAAAAGCACCGAAGCGCCACCTGCCAATTGGAAATCGGCTTCGATCAATTTACCATCCGCCGTCACTGCGCCACCGATCTTCGGCGCCACGATCTTGACCGTCGCACCCATCTGCGCGGCGCCCTTGATCAGAGCTTGCACCTCCGCCGCATCCGTTCCATCGGCGACCAGGCAGCCGATGATTTGAGTTTTCAAACCTACCTGCGCCTTGTTCAAGATGCTCAGAGTCGGCGAGAGCGGCAGATCGGTCCGCGCGGCCACCGTGGTAGCAGCTTTGTGAATTTCACCCGCCATGCCGAGGCCGGCGGCCACACGCTTCGCGATGCTGCCACCCACATTCGCAAGCTGCCCCACCATCCGCTCGCGAACCGCCTTCGATTCCACTTTGCTCAACTCAAAAATGAACGAGGCGACGATGTGGTTCTGTTCCGGCTCAGTCTGAGATTGGAAAAACAGAAGGGCCTGCGAGAAGTGATCGGCAAAAGATTCCGCCCGAATCCGAAGCTTGTCTCCGCTGACCGGCTCCGCAAACGAATGGAAGCCATGCAAGGGGTCCTGCCGCGGGCTATCCGCCTCAAGCGAACTGGGCGAATACGAAACGCGGCCCTTTTGCGCCCGCATCTGCATATGCCCATCGCGCTGCATATTCATCACCGGGCAGCGCGGCGCGTTCACTGGGATCTGCGTATAGTTCGGGCCACCCAGGCGCGAAAGCTGCGTGTCGATATACGAGAGGTTGCGCCCCTGCAGCAACGGGTCGTTCGTGAAATCGATACCCGGCACCACGTTCGAAGTACAGAACGCCACCTGTTCGGTCTCGGCGAACTGGTTGTCCACGTTCTCGTTCAGCACCAGCCGGCCCACAATCTTGAGCGGCACAATCTCTTCGGGAATCAACTTCGTTGCATCCAGCACATCGAAATCGAAGTTCTTTGCAAACTCCTCATCGAACAGTTGCAGGGCCAGCTCCCATTCTGGAAAGTTTGCCTCTTCGATGTTGTTCCAAAGGTCGCGGCGATGAAAATCGGGGTCCGCGCCCGATATCTTCAGCGCTTCATCCCACACCACGGACTGCATCCCCAGCTTCGGCCGCCAATGAAATTTCACGAAGGTGGATTTGCCCTCTTCGTTCACCAGGCGAAACGTGTGAACGCCAAAGCCTTCCATCTTGCGCAGCGATCGCGGAATGGCACGGTCCGACATGATCCACATCAGCATGTGGGTGCTCTCCGGCACCAGCGAAACGAAATCCCAAAACGTATCGTGGGCAGTTTGCGCCTGCGGAAAGCCACGATCCGGCTCCTGCTTGGCCGAATGAATCAGGTCGGTAAACTTGATGGCGTCCTGTATGAAAAAAACAGGAATATTATTGCCCACCAAATCCCAGTTTCCTTCGGGCGTATAGAACTTCACAGCAAAACCGCGAACGTCGCGCGCCATGTCACTCGAGCCCATGTTGCCAGCCACTGTAGAAAATCTGGTGAACACCGGCGTCTTCTCGCCAACGCGATTGAAGATGCCGGCCTTTGAAATTCCCGCCAGCGATTCCGTCAGCTCAAAATAACCGCGCGCCCCCACTCCGCGCGCATGAACAACGCGCTCCGGAATGCGCTCATGATCGAAATGCTGCGTCTTTTCAACCAGCAGCCGGTCTTCCAGCAGCACCGGGCCGCGCTTACTGGCCTTGAGCGAATTCTCATCGTCGGCGATGGTCAGCCCCTGCTGCGACGTCATGGCCGGGTGGCTGTCTCCAGCAACCTGGTGCAATTCGCCGCCGTTCCCCACCTCCACTTCCGTACTGTCCGCGTTTGCTTTCGCCGTTCCAGTGGGCTGCTGATGGGGTTTCGATGGCTTCGCCTGTTTCGACATTCGTGGTCCTCGCTAAGTTCAATGGTAGCTGCCGGACGTGAATGAAAAGGGCGTTTTGGGCGGCCATCCGGGATGAAAAGCACGTTCGACAAATAGCGTGCCGCGCGGCACATATAATGGGCGGCGTGAATATTTCAAGACGAAGCTTGCTCGCCGCGGCGATCGCGGTTCCCGCCGCTGCCCAGATACAGAGGGATTGGAGTGGCAAAGATCCGGTGCGCTATCCAGACCCCGACATCGTCACGCTCGATAAACGGTTCAAAAAATACGCCATCGGGAACACCCCGCTGCAACGCCTGTATACCGGCGCGTTTTGGGCCGAAGGTCCGGCATGGAACGCGGCGGGCAAATATCTCGTCTTCAGCGATATTCCCAACAATCGCCAACTGCGCTGGCTGGAAGACGATGCGCACATCAGCACCATGCGCACTGTCTCGAACTATTCGAACGGCAACACGTTCGATTACGAAGGCCGCCAGCTCTCCTGCGAACATGGCGCGCGGCGCGTGGTGCGTTATGAACACAACGGCTCCGTTACGGTGGTTGCGGAAAAATGGCAGGGCAAGCGCTTCAACGCGCCGAACGACATCGTGGTGCACCCCGATGGCGGCATCTGGTTTACAGACCCCGGCTATGGCTCGATGGGGAACTATGAAGGCGGCAAAGGCGATTTCGAAACCAAGGAAGCCACCTATCGCGTCGACCCCAAGACCGCGAAGATCGAGCTTGTAGACAAAGACGCGTTCAAGCCAAACGGGCTATGCTTTTCGCCCGATTATAAGCGCCTTTATATCTGCGATACCGGCGCGAACGCCTATGAAGATGCGAAGAAGACCATCGGGATCTTCGATGTCGTAGATGGACGCAAGCTCAAGAACACTGGCAAGACCATCTCCACCGAATTGGCTGGTAAGGGCGCCGGCCTGGCCGATGGCATTCGCGCGGATACCGATGGCAACATCTGGGCGGGCCTGGGCTGGGTGGGCGCGGGTTACGACGGCGTGCACTGTTTCACGCCGGAAGGCGAACGCATCGGCATGATTCTGCTGCCCGAAATTTGCGCCAACGTATGTTTCGGCGGCGCGCGAAGAAACCGGCTGTTCATGACGGCAGGCCAGTCTCTCTATTCAGTTTTCACCGAAGCCACCGGCGCCCACATCGCTTAGCGCAAAGAAAAAGGGCCAGGGCAGCAACTTACTGGCAAGGCCTTTTTTGTGAGTTCCAGAGTCAGGACACCTCCTTTCGCGTCGCTGCTCATCGTTATCTTCGACAGTCTGGCTTTTTGCGGCGCTGCCCAGAAAGCGCGCGTGAAGAGCGGCGTGGTTGCCGCTCATGAGATGTGCAATCTGGGCGATGACAGCACACTCATCGCCAGCGCCGCAAGCGTTCCCGCCAGCCTGCCTTTAGTGCAGCGCACGCGTGTCTACACGGCGCGTTGGTTTCCGTTGCTGGCAGTACTCGTCGCTCTTCTGGTGCTCTCGACAACCTATATGCGGCATGTCGCGCACGTGCGCAGAAGCAAGTTTCGCGTGTCCTTCAAGCTGGCAAGAGCGAATCGAATTCTCAGCCAGGTTCACAAAGGGCTGGCGCGTGAAAGCGCTGCCGATGCGGCTCTTCGCTACATGCTGCTGGAAATCTCGAACCTCATGGAGGCAGGCGCCGCGCTGGTTTCGCGCTTCGACGAAAGCTCCCTAACCTTACGTGCAACCTCCTCGCTCACCGAAGGCGACATACCGCCGCCATTGCCCGCCGCGGCGAAACCGGCGCTAACCCAGCACCCCATCATCGTGCGGCTGGGCACCGGTCATGACGAAAGTCTCCCTTTTCTTGAATGGCACATGAAGCGCGGCCACCGCGTGGTCATGCAGTCCGGGCTCTCCGCTGACGGCACTCTGCTGGGCCTGCTTACCGTTGGCTTTACTCACCATGCAAGCCCATCTTCGGCACAACAGCAGATGTTCCATGCGCTGGCTCAGAAGGCAACACTGGCGTTGCAAGCCGGAAAGATTGCAGAAGAAAATATGCGCTCCTCCATGGTGCGAGAGCGGGAGCAAGCCGTTGCACGCGAACGCGCGCGCATCGCTCGAGAGGTTCATGACACGCTGGCCCAGAGCTTCTCCGGCATCGTGCTGCACCTGAGAGCCATGTGCGATGCGCGCGTTCTGGGCCATCGCCACGACGTAGAGCGCCACTCTGAACTTGCCACGGAGCTCGCGCAACTCGGTCTCGCCGAAGCGCGCCGGGCCTTGTACGCTCTCAGGCCCGCCGCCCTGGAAGGCCGCTCGCTTTATGAAGCGCTGCATTCCCTCGCCGAAACAACCAGCCGCAGATCGGGGCTGAACGTCGCGGCAGACTTGAGCCCCGGCATCGCGCTCAGTCCGCCCCATGAAACCGAAGTACTGCGCATCGTGCAGGAGGCTGTCGCTAACGCCATCAAGCACTCGGGCACAACGTCGGTGCGCATCGCTCTCCTCCAAGATCGCGAGGGCAATCGCGAAGTGACGATACAAGATTACGGCAGGGGCTTCGATCCCGAACGCACAACCGAAGGCCTGGGTCTGGTAAGCATGCGCGAACGCGCCGCGCGCATTTCAGGCGTTCTTGAGATTCGTTCCAGCGCAGCCGGCACCACGTTGTGCCTTCGCCTGGCGCCCGAACTCAAATCCGCATGACCGGCCAACCCATCACCATTCTGGTTGCCGACGATAACGCTCTGGTCCGCGGCGGCGTCGTCTCCTTCATCAAGCTGGAGCCGGATTTTCAACTGGTTGCCGAAGCCACCGATGGCTTGGAGGCCGTCGAGCTATGGCACCGTTACAGACCCAAGGTGACCCTGATCGATCTGCACATGCCGGTGATGGATGGCGTGGCGGCAATCGAAATCATTCGCCGCGAAGACGCGCGCGCGCTCATCGTCATCCTGACTGCCTACGATGGCGAAGCCGATATTTACCGGGGCGTTACCGCCGGAGCGAAGGGCTACGTACTAAAAGACGTGGAGCCCAAGCTCCTCATGCAATGCATCCGCAAGGTGGCCGCCGGTGGAACGCACATCCCGCCATCGGTCGCGCTGAAATTGGACAGCCATCTTGCGCAGGAAGCGCTGACCGGCCGCGAAACCGAAGTACTGTGCCTTGTCGCCGAGGGATATTCGAACGCCGCGGTGGGCGAAAAACTCTTCATCAGCGAAGGCACGGTGAAGTGCCACATGAAGAGCGTGCTGAAGAAACTGGACGCGACAAGCCGCACGGAAGCTGTTGCGTTGGCACTCCGCCGCGGTCTGCTTTTACGCCAGATATCGTCCGGCCAGAGCTTCCCTTGCCCCTCTGGCAGATAAGTGCGCCCGAAAGAATTCCCATAAATACTCTCTAAAGGGAGAGGCGGCAGCCAGTGCTTCCGTTCTACCTTTTGTGTACGCGGAGCTTGGCAAGGGGGAGTTTTGGAACGGCGTTGCACTTGAGCGCGCCGTCTTCCGCGGGGCCCGCAGGTGGCTTTCCTGCAGATAAGAAAAAGGATTGAATTATGAACAATAAGGTCACAAAGGCTGTCACCGGCGGTCTGGCCGCTCTTGTTTTATGCGGGGGAACGGCGGTTGCCTGGCAAGATGATTTCAACACCCCCGCCGGCGCCGCTTCACTGCGTCAATTCATCGATCGGCAAGTGGGAGGCATCGACAAACTCAAAGTGCCCGCCGCCGACGCGGACATCCCGCTTCCCCGCCGTCCCGATGGCACCGTCAACCCGCGTTACAAAACCACTGAAGAGAAGCGCTATCTGGGTAAGCTTCTTTTTCATGACCCGGTTCGCACCGCGCGCATCAACGTGGCTTACGGCGGCGTGATGGCCACCAGGCAAACCGGCTCCTGCGGTAGTTGCCACTTCGGCGAAGCGGCATCGAAGGCCGGCGATGTTCTCAACTTCAACGTAGGCGGCGAAGGGCGCGGCTATACGGATGCGAGCGGCAACTTCATCGTTCGCCGGCGGCCGCGTACGGATCTGCTGCCGCAACTGCGCAGCACGCCGCTCTTCTCAGGTGACGCGCTGGTGGATGCCCTCCCCACGCTTACCGATATCTACCTGGTGCCACCGTCACCGGGCCAGATTCAGATCACCACGCCCGCTCGCGGCACAAAGCTGCCCGCGCCTTTGCAACTGTTGTCCACCGGACGCCTGGACGCACTCGACAGCGTGGGGCGCCAATCGCCTTCCATGATTGGAGCCGCCTATAACAACCGGCTGCTGCTTGGCGGCTTCGCCGGTGAGCCCGATTCCGAACCCGGCGGCCTGAACCCGTTCAATGACCCTGCGCAGGAAAATCTCACGCTTCTGCTGCTGGATGCGCACCGCATGCTGGAAGCCGAATCCGCCGAACTGCAGAAGCTGCCTGCCTTCGTCAAACTCTTCCGCGACGCCTTCCCCGAAGAAGCCGCCCAATCCGATACGGCGAAAGACCCGAACATACTCATCAACGATCAGACCGTGCTTCGCGCCACGGCAACCTTCCTGCGCGCCACCGTCACGCGCAACACCCGCTTCGACCGTTTCCTGGCCGGCAACAATCGTGCGCTGACACCCCGGCAGCTGCGCGGCGCCAAGCTCTTCTTCACGCCAGCGGCCAATGGCGCGGGTGGCGCCGGTTGCGCCTCCTGCCATAGCGGGCCCATGCTGAACAAGCAGTCGAACGATCCCGATGTTGCCGGTGTCGGTACCTTCATCGAAGAGAACTTCATCAACGTCGGCATTGGCGATCATCCGCTTCAGGCTCTCGGCCGCCTGGCCCGCAACGATCCCAACTTTCACGATGACGGCAGACGTGAAATCACCGGCAAGGCCGCCGGCGCTTTTGCTTTCCGCGTGGTGACGCTGCGGCAGCTCAAAGACGCGCGCAACTTCTTCCACAACGGCTCATTCACCAATCTGCGCGACGTGGTGCAATACTTCAACGCCGGTGTGCCGCAGGATGCCACGGCCGGCGCCGCACCCACGCTCTCCACACGCTTCACCAACCCGCGCGGCCCTGGGTACGCAAACGGTCTGGGCCTCACCTCATTCCAAGTGGACGACCTGACGGACTTCCTCGAAAACGGCCTCTACGATCCGGCTTTCGTTCACTACAACCCCGCTTCGCTCACCAAAACTTTTCAGCCCAATGAGCGCGATCTGACCTATTCGAAATACCGTCCCGACCTTGCCGCCCTGGGTGCGCGGGATGGCTTCATGATCAGCGGTCTGGCCATCGATAACAACGACGCACTAAGCCGCCGCGATCTGGGTCTGGAATTCCTGAACGTCGGCACCGCCATCGGCAGCCAGCTCAGCAGGTCCACCTCCGGCAGCACTACCGTGGATACCTACCGCTTCACGAATACAAGTTCGTCAGTCGTGGATACGCACCTTTTGGTGATTGTCCAGGGTCTTTCGAACCAAAACCGCCTGCAGAATGCCAGCGGCTATACCAGCGCCGGTGAGCCTTACCTCCGTGTCTTCCTGCCCGGCGGCATGCTCAGCCCCAGCCAGAGCACTTCGGAACGGTTGGTCTTTGCAGCAGGCGCGAACGCGGCGCCTCTGCGATACACGCTCAGCTTCGTCTCCGGGCAAGGCACGCCTTAATCCGCCTCACCCAACCTTCACGCCATGAATCTGAGTTCCAATTGCCTGGCGCAAATGCGAACTCAGAATGACTTTCTCACCCAGCGTTTCCCATGCCCTTTGGTTTGTGCGGCCGTTTCAAGCACAATCTTCCAAAGGGGATGGGGGGTAATCCGGCCGTATCGGCAAAGCGGCGAATCGGTCCACGGTAAACTCGGCCAGGCTCGTGCCGCCGCCGAAATTCAGCGCTAGCTTATCGCCTGAAATGTAGGGCAGCGTAGAGACAAAATCGTAAGCCGGCGCCGCACAAACTCATACCTATCGTCTTCCGCCGCCTCCGCCCACAGCACTGACGCGATGTTCGCGTAGCTCTTGCGCGCGTACTTATCTTCCGGAAACAAGCCGAACACCTGGGCGAAGTCTTCCATGTGAACGCGCCCGGCGTCTGTGCGGTCGAAGCGCCGCACCACCAGAGCGTTTCCTTCCAGCCACTCCTAACTGATAAACCACCTAACCACCCACCCGCTACATACTTTAATGCCTAATCAGTTATCTACCGCGACCGTCGTTACCCGGCTAGCCCGGTTCCCACTCGTCACCACCACTCCAGCAGCCTGCTTCCCCAACCCCGCCGGCACAACGCAATTGATCTGATCCAACCCCGGAAACCCCGGTGCCGCCCCGGCATACGTCACCGGGCAAGCCACCCCGCCCACCGTCACCGCAGGCTGCAGAATCGCGAAATCCAAGCCATTCTGCCGCGCCGTACTTCCCAAGCCAGTCAAATACAGCGCCACATAATCGCCCGCGTGCAGCGGAGCCGTCTGCGACACAATCGCCCCGCTTCGCGCATTCAGCGCCGCCGCCGGCCCCGCGCCCGATTGGTCCAGCGTAAACACCGCCGGAAACGCAGCCTCCACATACACATTCACCGTCTGCGAACCACCGCCATTCTGCACCGCCAACCGGTTCAGCCCCAGCGGAGTCTCCGCCGGAATCACGCCATTGATCTGCGCATCGGAAACATACGACGGAATCGCCGTCACCTTGTTCACCGTCACGGCCCCTTGCGCCATGCCCGTGCCGTAAACCGACACAATCATGCGCGGCGCAATCACCAGCGGAAACACCGCGCCTGCCGCTGGCGTCACGGCTTCCACACGCGGCCCCGTCTTCAGAATCAATGCCCGCGCGCCGCCCGCAGGCAGGGTCACCGTCTGCGTGAAAGATTGGCTCCCCGCGTTCACGGTAAGCACATTCTTCCCCGCCCCGGTCAGGTCCGTATACAGAATTTCACTGTTCGTGGAATTCAGATCCTTCGCCTGCCCCGCTGCCGGCGCCACCTTAATGCTGGACGGATCCACCCTCACATCCGCCGCCGTCCGCACGCGCACCGTCACGCCGCTGCCATTCTGCAAAAACGAATTCTGCTCCGGCGCCTGACCGATGGTTTGCCACTCCACCGTGCCATTCAGGAACGAAACCAGAATTCGCGCATTGTCATCGCCAGCCGCCATCACCTTCGAAATGCCCTTCGCATTCGGCGGGCAAAATCCCGTCAGCGTCAGCAGCCCCGGGCTCGCCACATGGCACAACGGCAGGATGCGCGTCCGCCCCGGCCGGTAAAACTGCAGCGACGCACTGCTCAACGCAATCAGCCCATCGTCAAACCCATTCGCCACCGCAATGCCCGTGCCGCCGGTGCCCACCATGGCAATGGCATCGATCCCGCGCAGGTCATCGCCACCCTGGTTCCACGTGTTCAAATCCATTAGGAAATGGCTGCCGCTTGAAAGTTCATCGCTCTGCACGTCCGTCCCGAACGCCAGGCTCCCCACCGGCGTCCCAAAATTCGGCGTAGCAATAAAAACCGCCTTCCCGATGCGCACCGTGGCTGGCGGCGCAAACGTCGCCTGTGCTTCCTGTTTGCCCGAAAGATAGCTCCGCACAATCAGCCCGCCCATGCTGTAGCCCACCACGTCCACGTTCCCCACGCTCTGGCCATCGGCGTACGTCAAGCCATTCACATACGCGCTGAACGCATCGCCCAGCTTCTCAATCGAAGGGCTGCCCGGGATGTTGCAGTTGTTGAAGAACAGGCTCGCGCGCGAATTCGCCTGCAGCACCTCATCCGCGATGCCGAACGATTTCTGAAACGTCACACTGCCACAATCGGTCTCGTGGCCGTTCAGGAACACCACCGGCGGCTTGCCCGTCCGCGGAATCGCCTTCGTGTTCGTAATCAACTGAGCGCCAAGCGGCAGCGTCAGGCACAGCATTGCGGCGCAGGTAAAGAATCCGGCTTTATCGGTCACTACCTACTATTGTTACTCCGAAGGTTTACTCAGGCAGCGCGAAGGCCAGAATGTTCCCGCCCGAAGCTACCGCCACATACTGCCTGCCTGCGAACGAATACGTCATCGGCGAAGCTTTCCAAGTCTGGTTCGTCGCAAAGCTCCACAGCGGCTTGCCATCCGTCGCGCTCACCGCCACCAACTCCCCGCCTTCCGCGCCGAAGATCACCAGCCCGGTCGCGGTCGCCAGAGTGCCGCCCCACGATTGCGCCGGCCCAGCTTGCGGCAATTCCCATTTCACCTTGCCCGTCCGAATATCGAGCGCCTTCAACACGCGCTCCGGCTTAGGATCGGGACCCGTCCGCTGCGCGCCGCCCAAATACGATTTGCCTTCCCGCCACTCGCCGTTGTCGCTCTTCTGGTAAATACTGCACTTCTCAAACGTCTGGAAATAATACAAACCCGTCTGCGGACTATACGAAGGAGAGAACCAGTTCGTCGCGCCATCCTGCGAAGGGCACACCTTCGTTCCCGCCGCCGAGGGCTCCTGATTCGGAAGCTTCACAGGCCTTCCATCCGCGCCAATGCCGCTCGCCCAAGTCACGTTCCGCAAAAACTGTTTCGCCAGCAACAGCTTCCCATTCGCCCGGTCGAACACGTAAAAGAAGCCATTGCGGTCCGCATGCAACATCAGCTTCCGCTGCGCGCCCTGCCACTCCGCATTCACCATCACCGACGTTTCCGTCGCATCCCAATCCCACAAATCATGCGGCGTGAATTGGTAATGCCACTTCAGCTTGCCCGTCTTCCGGTCCAGCGCCAGCACGCAGTCCGAATACAAGTTGTCGCCAGGCCGGTTGTCTCCGTTGTACTCCTCAGAAGGGTTGCCGGTGGGCCAATACACCATATCCAGCTCGGGGTCGTAACTGCCCGTGAACCACGTGGGCGCGCCGCCATGGTCCAGCTCCTTGCCCTGCCATGTTTCCGAACCGGGCTCACCGCGCTTCGGCACGCTCCAGAACCGCCACACTTCTTTTCCGGTGTTCTGATCGAAGGCGGCCACAAAGCCATTCGCGCCATGTTCGCCGCCACCCACGCCCGCAATCACCAAATCGCCGGCCGGCAGCGGAGCCGACGTCGCGAAATAATTCTGGTGCCAATCGGCAATTTCCGAATTCCACATCGGCTCGCCCGTGAAGCGGTTGAGCGCCAGCAGGTGCGCGCTATCGGTCTCCATGAACACGCGCTCGCCCGCCACGCCCACGCCCCGGTTCACGCCCGCATCGTTGATCATGCCCGGCGTCTTGCCGCCCTGATAATGCCAGATCATTCTGCCCGAACCCGCATCCAACGCATAGCATTCATTGCCCGGCGCGGTCACGTACATGATGCCGTCCACCACCACGGGCGTCACCTGCAGGCGGCCCGCATTCGGAAGCGAGAACACCCACTGCGAAGCCAGCTTCGATACATTCGCCGGAGTGATTTGCGAAAGCGTGGTGTACCGGTTGCCGCCTGTCTCGCCGTTATAAGTGGGCCAGTTTGTCTCCGAAGTTACTTCGCGAAATTGCGAACCAACGCGCCGCAGCAGGTGCACGCGCTTGTCGGCCGTCTGAAGCTGCACGTCGGAAAAACCTTCACCCAACACCTCGCCTTCCAGCACACGCCCATTCGTCAGCGTCGCATTCATGCGGGTCACGGGCTGCACGAACCGCCGCTGCATGGTGCGCAGTGTCTTCAGCAGGTTCGTAGTTTCCGAAGCATCGATCTGTGAAGGAGGCATGCGCCCCGGAATGCCCTTATGCACCAGCGCCGTCAACTGTTGATCGTCGCGCCTCGCCAGGCGACGCAGAATGGAAGGGCCCATCTCCCCGCCATTGCCATCCGCGCCATGGCACCGCGCGCAGTGAGTCTCAAAGACCTTGCGACCCGGGTCGGCATCCTGACCGAATAGCGTGACAGCAATCAAGGATGAAGCAACTAACCAGAGGGTTCGCATGTGTATGGAGAGGGAATGAGTATTATAATCCAGCGCTCCATGAGGCCTCGCCCCGAAGCGCCTGGCTTACTGACCATTAAAAATCAGCGGCAGAAAATCCGCTAACGTAGACCGCCACACCGGCCACGTATGCGCGCCCGGATAGCTGTGAAAACTTTCATGGATCCCCGCCTTACCCAGCGCTTCCGCCCACGTCTGAATCCGTGGAAACTGCACCGTGCCATCTTTGTCCCCGCAGGCGATCCACACCGTCTTCACCTTCGCGTTGAAGCCTTTCGCATCGGCCAGCACAGGCTGAAATTTCGTCTCGAAATCGCGCGGCAGGCCCGGGCTGAAAATGCCCAGCGCGCTAAAAAGTTCCGGATGGCTGAAGCCGCTATAGATCGTATGCCCACCGCCCATCGACAAGCCCGCCAGCGCTCGATGGCGCGCATCCTTCACCACGCGGTAACTGCCCTCCACCGCCGGAATCACTTCTTTCGTCAGATACTGTTCGAATAATTCGTTGTTACTCATCTGCCCCACGCGCTGCGTCCCGAACGGCGTCGCGTGGCCCGCGGGCATCACCACAATCATTGGAGTTACCGTCTTCGCCGCGATCAAGTTATCGAGTATCCAGTTCGCATGACCCGCCGCACTCCAGCTTTCCGGCACATCCCCGCTGCCATGCACCAGATACAGCACCGGATACCGCTTACTCGAATTCTGATACCCCGGCGGCAGATACACCACAAACCGTTCCGTGCGCCCCAGCACCTCCGATTTCCGCCACTCCGTCACCACCGCTCCATGCGCCACATCGCGCAACTCCCAAGCCGCCGGCGCCTCAGCCGGTATCTCCACCAAACTCGCCGACGTCCGCTGCCGCACCTTGATCACCGGGTTCACCGGGTCGGCGATCGGCAGCCCATCCAGATTGAACCAATACAAATGGCCGTTCGCTTCCAAAGGCTCAGTAGTCAGGCTCCAAACGCCATTCGCATCTTTCGCCATCGCCACGGGTTTGCCCACCTCCAGCCAATCGCCCGAAAGCGTCACGGCTTCCGCTTTGGGCGCGCGCACGCGGAACGTCACCGTGCGGTCCGCATGAACCTCCGGCGAGATCAATCCATCCGGCGGAGCAGTCTGAGAAAACGCAAGCGCGCACAGCAGAACCAGTATAGAAAGAGCTTTCATAAGAGACGGGTGTTTCAACGCGTCCAGGATTATATCGCGCGCCGCCAGCGCCCGGAATGTAATACGATGACATCGCATGACCCTGGCCAGAAGAGATTTACTCCGCACCGCAACTGTCGCCGTCACCGCGGCTTCCTATTCACGCATCATGGGTGCGAACGACAAAATGAACCTCGGTGTCATTGGCTGCGGCGAACGCGCCATGCTCGATATGACTCAGTTCATCGCCAACCCCGCCGTCTCCGTCAAGGCTCTTTGCGATGTCTACGCCGTCCACATCGATAACTTCCTCACCAAGGCTCCGGGCGCGAAGACCTTCAAAGATCATCGCGAATTGCTGGACATGAAAGATGTCGACATGGTGCTCATCGCCACGCCCGATCACTGGCATTCCACCTGCGCCATCGACGCTCTGAATGCGGGCAAAGATGTCTACGTGGAAAAGCCGCTCACGCTCAAGCCGGAGCAAGGCCCGCCCATCGTGAAGGCCGCCCGCGTGAACGGACGCGTCTGCCAGGTGGGCATGCAGCAGCGCTCCGGCATCCATTACCTCAGAGCCAAGCGCGAATATATGGACACCGGCGCGCTGGGCAAAATCACGCTCGCGCGCACCTGGTGGCACGGCAACACATATCATCTGCGTAAGGCCCCCGTCAGCCTGCAAACACGCCCCAGCAATCTCGATTGGGCGCACTACCTGGGCCCGCTCAAGTGGCGCGATTACGACCCCCAGCAGTATTACAACTGGCGCGCCTATCTCGATTTCGGCGGCGGTCAGGTCACCGACCTATTCACCCACTGGATCGATGTCGTGCACATGTTCATGGGGCAGGATACGCCGGTTTCCGCATCAGCCGCGGGCGGCGTCTATAACTATAAAGACGGACGCACCGCGCCCGACACCATCAACGTGCTGCTGCAATATCCGGCGGAATATACCGCGACATTCGAAGCCACGCTCGCCCCCGGCATCACCGGCGCGGCTGTCGAATTTTGCGGCACCAAAGGCAAGCTCCTCATCGACCGTTCGCGTTACGAATTCCTTCCCGCTGGTCGCAATCAGAAGCCGATCGTTGTGCAAGCGGAGCCGCATGACCTTACGCTTGACCATGTGAATAACTTTCTCGATTGCGTCAAATCGCGCAACCTGCCGAATGGCGACGTGCTCATCGGACACCGCTCCGCGCAGGCCTCGCACCTGGGCAACATCGCCTACATGGAACGCCGCCGGATCGATTTCGACCCCATCCGCGAAGAAATCCTGCCGTTCTAGATTTACCGGAACAACTGGGCGCTCAACACAGCCAGCAAAAGCGCCGGCGGCATCGCAAGCGCGCCCACGCGGAGGAACTGCCAAGCGCTTACCTGTTCGCCCTCGCGCCGAATCGCGATCAGCCAGAGCACCGTTGCCAGCGAACCTGTCACTGAAAGATTCGGCCCCAGATCCACGCCGATTAGAATTGCATCGCGAATGTGGGCTGGCACGGAACCCACACGCAGTGCTTCGCCCGCCAGCAAACCGGCAGGCAGATTATTCATGAGGTTCGAAAGAGCCGCGACGCCGAAGGACGCCGCCAGCGCGCCAGCCAGTTTCGGCATCGCAACGCAATATGCAATTAGCGCCGCAACATCCCGCACCGCGCCGGCTTTGTTCAGCCCCTCCACCACCACAAACAAACCGGCCACCAAAGGCAGCACGCTCCCCGAGACACTCTGCACAACTTCCCGCATCGCCTTAAACCCGGCCTTCGTGGCAAGCAACACGGAAACAGCCGCCGCAAGTAAGGTCGGTAAGCCCAGCCTGCAGCCCATCGCGGATGACGCCATCAAAATCGCGCCCGTACCAGCAATGCCCCAGGCGGCCCTCTGCCCTCCTTCGGTCAAGACTACAGGCTCACCTTCCGATTCAATGCTGTCCAACAGATCTGCGCGCACCATCCACCGCAAGCAGAAATAAGTAACGGCAATCGCACACAGCGATGGCGCCAGAAACGTACGCATCCACGGCCACAGTGGCGGCAGCGCCGCGCCATAAACCACCAGATTCGCCGGGTTCGAAATCGGCAGCACAAAGCTCGCCGCGTTCGCGATGAATGCGCATACCAACAGATACGGCAGCACCTTCACACGCGCCCTGCGCACCGCCGCATACACAGCCGGCGTCAGCACCACGGCCGTTGCGTCATTAGAAAGCAGCACGGTAACGGCGGTGCCCACCAGGAATATCAGCGTGAAGAAACGCGTGCCTGAACCCTTGGCCGCCTTCACCGCCAGACCGGCCATCCAATCGAACACGCCTTCCCGCCGCGCCAATTCCGCCAGCAACATCATGCCGGCTAAAAACAGATAGACATCTGTGCCCTTGCCTATCGCTATCAGCGCCTGCGAGGCCGGCAGCAACCCGCACATCACAAACAGCACGGCTCCCACGCTCGCCCAAATCGCCTCGGGCCAGCCTCTGGGACGCACCATTATTCCGCATACCGTTCCCCCCGCAATTAGCCAACTGAAAGCCGAATTCACATTCCATGCTCTCAGGTTGTGCCATCATGCCCTTAGCAACGTGACTCGCAACTTCGCCAAACAAGCACTCATCGTAGCCCTGTGTCTCGCGCTGCTTGCCTGCTTCGTTTTCGATTCCGCTGGCCACGGCTTGCCCGCAATCCTGGTTCTGCTTCAGTTCGGCTGTCTGCTCCCGTTTGTTCACGCACTCGCGCGCCGCAACTCAAGCGTGCGTTGCCAGCCGCACTCGTTCCTCAGTCTCGATAGCTCCCGGGCGCCTCCTTCCGCATAAGCGCTTTCGCTTAGCGGTCCCAGTAATTTTGTTGCCATCGCACTGGAGGTGTGTCTTGTTGCGCTACATACGGAACTCATTTTTCTGCATTCTGCTAGTCCTCAACCTAATGGGCGGCGCCCCCATGCGCCCCGATCAAATCGAAGAACTTATGGCCGCCATGCGCCAACCCAAAATCGCTCACGTCCTACAAGAGGAGGCCGATAACTCAGACGATTGAATATAAAATCGATTCTTGATGCGAACCGCGCTCACCCTTTTTTCACTGGCCTCTCTCGCCGCCGCTGCCCACCCCTTCGCGGTGGTCCTCACAGACGATAAGGCCCCCTATTCCGGCGAGCGCGGCGTAGGCTACGAACCCGCGCCGCCAAATCCTGAGGGCACCTTTGCCGTCTCCTTCAAAGTGCCCGAAGAAGGCAACTACCGCGTCACAGTCACACTCGGCGATCCCGCGAAAGAATCCGTTACCACCGTCAAAGCAGAACTGCGCCGCTTGATGCTGGAGCAGATTCACACCGCGCCCGGCAAGACCGAAACCCGCACCTTCATCGTGAACGTGCGCAATCCGAATATCGATAGCGCGGCCAAGGTGAAACTGAAAGACCGCGAACTCACCTCCGAAGCCTGGGCTTGGGACGACAAACTCACGCTCCAATTCTCCGGCGCCAACCCCGCCTTCCGCCGCATTGAGGTGCGACAAGCCGGCAAGCTTCCCACCCTCTACATCGCCGGCGACTCCACATCGACAGATCAAGGTCAGGAGCCTTTCAACAGCTGGGGCCAGATGATCACGCGCTTCTTCCAACCCGACATCGCCGTTGCGAATCACGGCGAATCCGGCGAATCGCTTCACAGCTTCATCGCTGAAAATCGCCTCGCCAAACTGATGAGCGTCATCCAGCCCGGCGATTGGCTGCTCATCCAAATGGGACACAACGATCAGAAAGATACGCGCGAAGGCGCCGGTGCCTTCACCACGTACAAGGCCGATCTGAAGCGCTTCATCGCCGAAGCCCGGCAACACGGAGCAACGCCAGTTCTGGTCACACCGGTGCAGCGCCTCAACTTCGACGCAACCGGCCACATCGTAAACACGCTGGGCGATTTTCCCGAAGCCGTACGCCAAACCGCCGCCGAAGAAAAGGTAGGCCTCATCGATCTCAACGCCATGAGCATTCCTTTTTACGAAGCCCTGGGCCCCGAACAAGCGCCCCAAGCCTTCGCGCCCGGCGATAAAACGCATCACAACAATTACGGCAGTTACCAGCTTGCCAAGTGCGTTGTGCAAGGCATCCGCGACGCAAAGCTGCCTTTAGCCGCGCACCTGCTGCCCGGGCTCCCCGCCTTCAGCCCCGCGCATCCCGATCCCCTCTCCGCCTTCGCCATACCGCGCGATCCCATGCGCCCCGCCAACAAGCCCTACGGCAACTGAGCCTTCGCCACTTCCACCGCGAATGCGTACGTGGGCCCAAACATGTTGGAGCGGAACACCACCCATTTCTGGTCGGGCGTGAAGCTCACGTTCGGCTCCAGCCGGTAATTGTGCTTTGCCATGTTCACCAGCTTCTCCGCATGCAGCACGCCCGCATTCACGAAGCTCTTATCCGCGATGCCTCTATTCGCCACCTGCTCCGGCCGGAACAGATAAATCCATTGCCCGTGCTCCGCCTTCGCTACCTGCCCCGGGTCGCCGCCATCTCCACAAAACAAACTCCCATCGCGCGAGACGTTGAAGTGGATGGACCATTCATCGCGAGTCAACGCATACCAGGTCCGCTCGCCCGTATCCACGCGAAACGCCGCCAGCCAGAACACTTCACCACGCGGAGTCTGCAGATCGTACCAGAGCGTCTTGCCGTCGGCGCTCCAGAATTCGTGCCCCGCTATCTCCATCGCCATCGTGCGTGTGTGCACCTTTTCAATATGGCTGCCATCGGCGCGCATCAGCCAGATACGGTCTACCTTGTGCCACGGCCCTTCATGGCAAAACATCAGCAGCGTGGGGTCGGTGGGTGAAAATTCCAAATGGTTCAGCCAATCCGTGCTGCGATGGATCACCTTCACTTCGCCCGATTTCACATCCACCGTGAACAGCGCCATCGGCAAATGGGCCGCCAACCGCGCTTCCATCATGCGCTCCTTCGAAGCCGGCTGATCCAAAATCTGCGGCTCCTGCGATTGCTGCGAAGGCGCGGCCGGAACTATCGCGTTGCCTTCAATGTACGTCCCCGCCAGCAGCGTCTCATCCGCGTTCACTGTCGAAATCGATCCGCGCTCCGGCAGCTTCGCAATCTGCCGCTTCTCCCCCGTATCCACGTCCGCATACCAGACCGCGCCGTTCTCAAGATAGTAAACACGCTGCGACTTGTGCCCCGTCACCACCACCCTCACCTTGCCCTCCACCACCGGCCTGGTCTGGTGTGTCGCCAGATTCAAAACCGAAATGCCCTTCGGAGTCGTATACACCATCTCCTTGCCATCGCCTGTATATCCGTTCTGGTTGAAGTACAAGCTCGCACTACCCGGCTCCGTGGTAAGGCGCACCACGCGGTGCCCCGTGTCCTGATCCACCCACGATGCCGGCGGTTCCGCGCCCCAGGCCATCGCGCAACAGAAAAGCAAGACAGTGAATCGCATGCTTCAGACAATACAATAGAAACAATGTCCTTGCGCATCTCCAGCGCTCCGTTGAGCACGAATAAGAACCTCATCCGCTGGGTGGAAAAGATGGCCCACCTCACCCGCCCAGCCGCGATTCACTGGGTGGATGGCTCCCAATCCGAATACGACGCGCTGTGCGCCGATATGGTGCAAAGCGGCACCTTCACCAAGCTCAATCAGGACCTTTGGCCCGGCTGTTTCTACGCGCGTTCCGACGCGAACGATGTTGCCCGCGTGGAAGACCGCACCTTCATCTGCTCCCTCTCGAAAGATTCCGCCGGCCCCACCAACAACTGGGAAAATCCATTCGTGATGCGCAAGAAGTTGAAGAGCCTTTTCAACTGCTCCATGCGCGGCCGCACCATGTATGTCCTGCCGTTCAGCATGGGCCCTATCGGTTCGCCCATGTCGCAAATCGGCGTGCAGCTTACCGATTCGCCATACGTCGTGGTCAACATGCGCATCATGGCGCGCATCGGGCTGCCCGTGTTCCGCGAAATCGATAAAGATCTGAAGCGCGTCGTGCCTTGCATGCACACGCTGGGCGCGCCGCTCGCCCCCGGCCAAGCCGATGTCCCGTGGCCCTGCAACACGGAAAAGTACATCGTGCACTTCCCCGAAACGCGCGAAATTTGGTCCTACGGTTCCGGCTACGGCGGCAATGCGCTGCTTGGGAAAAAGTGTTTCGCCCTGCGCATCGCAAGCAACATGGCGCGCGATGAGGGCTGGATGGCGGAGCACATGCTCATCCTGGGCGTCGAAAATCCCGCGGGCGAAAAGAGCTATGTAGCCGCCGCCTTCCCCAGCGCCTGCGGCAAGACAAACTTTGCCATGCTGATTCCGCCCCCCGGCTTCGAAGGCTGGAAGGTCTGGACCGTGGGCGACGATATCGCCTGGATCAAGCCGGACGAACACGGCGTGCTACATGCCATCAATCCGGAATCGGGGTTCTTCGGCGTGGCCCCCGGCACTAGCCCAAAAACGAACCCAAACGCCATCGCCACGCTCTCGCGCAACAGCATCTTCACCAACGTGGCGCTCACGCCCGAAGGCGGCGTGTGGTGGGAAGGCTTGACCGATGACCCGCCCGCCGAATGCCTCGATTGGCAGGGCCAGCGCTGGACTCCGGAAATCGGCCGCACCACCGGACGCAAGGCCGCTCACCCCAACGCACGCTTCACCGCGCCCGCTTCGCAATGCCCCACTATCGACCCCGCATGGGAAGATCCCGGCGGCGTTCCCATCAGCGCCTTCATCTTCGGCGGCCGCCGCGCCACCACCATGCCGCTGGTTTACCAGGCTTTCAACTGGAGCTCCGGCGTTTACATCGGCGCCACCATGGGCTCTGAAACCACCGCAGCCGCAGCCGGCAAAGTGGGCGCCGTGCGTCGCGACCCCATGGCCATGCTGCCCTTCTGCGGCTATCACATGGGCGAATATTTCCGCCACTGGCTGCGCATGCAGCGCTTGCTTACCGCCACCCCGCGCATCTTCCACGTGAACTGGTTTCGCAAGGATGAAGACGGCAAATTCATCTGGCCCGGCTATAGCGAAAACATGCGCGTGCTCACCTGGATTGTGGACCGCGCACGCGGCCGCGCGCTAGGCAACGAAACGCCCATCGGCTGGGTGCCGCGCTATGAAGATCTGGAATGGCGCGGGCTCGATTTTCCCAAACAGCAGTTCGAAAAAATCCAAGACCTGAGCCACGCCGCCTGGCGCGCCGAAGTGATGGGCCACGAAGAGCTCTTCATTGAGCTTCACGATCATTTGCCGCCAGAAATGATTTACGAACGCGAACTGCTCATCTGCCGCCTGGAACCCGCGGTCCACAAGCGTTAGCTGGCTAGTTTCGAAATAATCTCATCGCCCATGATCTTCTGAGCCTTTTGTCCTTCCGGCGTGCCAAAGTTGCCCACCAGCTCTGTGACAATCTGATTGACCACGGTCACGGTTGCCCCCATGCCGCGCAGTCGGTCAAAAGTCACCTGGTCCCCCAGGGCGGTCATGGTGCCGCAGGCGTCTGCCACAACCGTAACCCGGTAGCCCAGTTCCATTGCGTCTCTGGCTGCCCAAAACATACAGATGTCAGTTGTAAGACCCGCCAGGATAATGTTCTTTCGCCCCTTCTGCTGAATATCGGCTTTCAGAGCGGGGTCGTCCCAGCAACTCAATTCACCACCCCGCTTGAAGCGAGCTTGGAACGCGTCCGGAGCTACTTCCTGTATGTCGCCGATGGTCAATCCCACGTACTCCTCCATCGTGGTGGTCAGGACTAGCGGCATTGCATAATCCAGTGCCATACGGGCCAGCACTCGACAGCCGGCGATAACAGTCTCTTTTGGAAGGCTCTTCACCCAATCGATGGTTCCGGTCTGGTGATCCACCAGCAGGATCAAACTATCCGTTGTCGTAAAGCGTGGCGCAATTGCCTCTTCTCTCATGGCTGAAGAGATGATTCGCAAATCATTTAGAATTCTAAATATTTTCGGTAGATAACGAAGCGTCTGTGAGACGGGCACTCTTGCGAAGCTTCCGAAGTAGGCGCGTGACAGAGCGCTTTTCGGAAGTGGATAGTCCACTCAGGGCTACTTCAAGATCGCCCGCGTGTAGCGGGAAAACTTTCTCTATCAACACGCGACCGGCATCGGTGAGTTCCGCCAGCACCACACGCTTATCCTGCTCGCAGGCAGTGCGGCTCATCAATCCACGCTCTTCAAGTTTTTTCACTACGTAATTGGTGCTTGCGCCGGTCACCAGGATTCGTTTGCTCAACTCTCCCAGCGGTATCGGCCCTTTGTGATACAGCACTTCAAGCACGGCGAACTCAGTAATCGCCAACTGATGAGAGGCCAGGCGCGGACGAACCCAATCATCGATGAACTTGAATGCGCGGGCAAGCGCTATGAACATTTCCAGCGAGGCCGCTCGGTCGCGTTTACTATCGCCCACTCAAGCAATCATATAAGTGGCCGCCAGTTCCGTGAACGCCGCCACCTGTTCTTCGCGCCAGGCTTCGCCCGCGCCCAACTCCCCGGCCATCAACACCGCCACGCGCGGAGCCATCGCCACAGCCGCTCGCGAATTCAAGAACAGGGCCCGCAAGCGCCGCGCCAGTACGTCTTCCACGGTGCGCGCGCATTCCTCGCGCACGGCAAAAATCACCTCCGCGCCAGTATACGGCAGGTCGGCGTGCAGCACCGCGCCCCACTCCGTGCGCGCCTGTTGCAGTTCGCGAATGGCCGCGGCATCTGCGCCATACACGGCCAGCGCGCCGAACTTCGAGGCGTTCTGATGATACCCGTGGATATTCAGCGTCCGCGTCACACACGCCTTCTCCGGCAGCGAACCGAGCGTCGCGGCCTGGTTCACGCAGTCTTCCGCCATGTGCCGGTACGTAGTCCACTTGCCCCCCGTCACCGTCAGCAAGCCTGAGCGATCGATCTGGATCGTATGGTCGCGCGACAGCGCCGCCGTGTTACCTCCCGTGCCACTCTTCACTAAAGGCCGGATGCCGGTCCACACGCTCAGCACATCCGCGCGCGTCGGCACCCGCGCCAGATACTCGCCCGCTGTCGAGAGCACAAACTCAATCTCCTGCTCCTGCGCCCGCGGCTCCACAACCGCCTCCGGAATAGGAGTGTCCGTAGTCCCAACCAGTGTATGCCCATGCCAGGGAATCGCGAACATCACGCGCCCGTCACTGGTGTGAGGCACCATGATGGCGCTATCGCCAGGCAGGAACGAGCGGTCGAACACCAGATGGATTCCCTGGCTGGCGGCAATCATCGGTACGGCATCGGGCTCCGCCGCATGGCGCAGGGCATCGCAGAAAGCGCCTGTCGCATTCACCACAACGTTCGCGCGCGCTTCCCATTCCACGCCGCTTTCCAGGTCCCGCACCTTCACGCCGTTCACGAAGCCTTCGGCATCTTTCAACAGGCCCATCACGGGCGCATAGTTCAACAACGTGCCGCCCTGATCCACCGCGGTCTGCGCCATGTTGATCAGCAGCCGAGCATCGTCAAACTGCCCGTCGAAATAAATAACGCCGCCACGCAAGCCATTCGTCTGAATGGTTGGCAGGCGCTCCACAGTCTCATCGCGCGACAAAATACGCGACGCACCGAACCCATATTTCCCCGCCAGAAGGTTATAAACCTTCAGGCCGAAGCCATAGAAAGGCGTCTCCCACCAATCGTAATTCGGTACGATGAAGCCCAGATCGTGCACCAGGTGCGGCGCATTGCTGCGCAGCGTGCCGCGCTCCTTCAGCGCTTCCATCACCAGTGAAATATTGCCCTGCTCCAGATACCGCACGCCGCCATGCACCAGCTTCGTGCTCCTGCTGCTGGTGCCCTTACAGAAATCGCTGCGCTCCAGCAGCAGCACATCGTGCCCGCGCGACGCCGCATCGATTGCGACCCCCACGCCCGTCGCGCCGCCACCCACCACAATCATGTCCCAAGCCTTTGTGCGCGCCTGTGCGCGCGCCATCATCACGGCCCGGTTCATCCTGCTTGCTCCTCCGGCTCCCAACTCTTCGCGCGTTCCAGCGCCAAGCCCCACCGTCCCCGCAACCGCTGTGCGTCCGCGCTCGCCATCGCCGGCTCAAAGCGCTTCTCCACGCCCCACTGTTCCGCTATCTCCGCTTCCCCGGACCAATACCCCACCGCCAATCCCGCCAGATACGCCGCCCCCAGACGCAGTCGTCTCCGTCACCGCCGGCCGCACTACGGGCGATTGCAAAATGTCCGCCTGAAACTGCATCAGCGTATCGTTCTGTGAAGCGCCGCCATCCACGCGCAGTTCCGGCAATTCGCATCCCGAATCTTTGCGCATCGCGTCCAAAACATCGGCCACCTGATACGCGATGCTTTCGAGCGACGCCCGCGCGATGTGCCCTGCGGTCGAACCGCGCGTCAGCCCCACAATCGTGCCGCGCGCATAAGCATCCCAGTGCGGCGCACCCAAGCCCGCAAACGCCGGCACCAGATACACGCCACCGTTATCCGGCACCGAAAGCGCCAGCGGCTCCACCTCCGCCGACGTCCGAATAATGCCCAGCCCATCGCGCAGCCACTGCACCACCGCGCCTCCAATAAAGATGCTGCCTTCGAGCGCATACGTCATCTTGCCGCCCGTCTTCCACGCGAGCGTAGTCAGCAAACGCGCCTTCGAATGCTTCGCTTCGGCGCCCGTGTTCTGCAGCAGAAAGCAGCCGGTGCCATACGTACACTTCGTCTGCCCCGCGCCATAACAAGCCTGCCCATAAAGCGCCGCGTGTTGATCCCCCGCAATGCCAGAAATCGGAATGCCTTCGAGGCCCAGCGACGTCTTCACGTCCCCATAAACCTCGCTCGAAGAGCGCACTTCCGGCAGCATCGCCCGCGGCACGCGGAAGAGCCGCAGCAACTCGTCATCCCACTCGCCCGCGCGTATGTTGTAGAGCATGGTGCGCGACGCATTCGTCGCATCGGTCACGTGTAGCCCGCCGCTGGTCAGGTTCCACACCAGCCACGAATCCACGGTGCCGAAACATAGCTTGCCGGCTTCCCCCAGCGCCCGCGCGCCCTCTACATGGTCCAGCAGCCAGGCAATTTTTGTCGCCGAAAAGTACGCGTCCAGCAACAGCCCGGTGCGCTCCTGAATCAGCGCCTCATGGCCTTCGCGCCTGATCTTGTCACACACGCCCGCCGTCCGCCGGTCCTGCCATACGATCGCGTTGTGAATCGGTTCGCCAGTTTCGCGGTTCCACACAATCGTGGTCTCCCGCTGATTGGTGATCCCGATGGAGGCGATGTCGCGCGGCCGCAGCCCTGCCTTGCCCAGCGCCTCAATCGCCACCCCAATCTGCGAACTCCAAATCTCCCGCGCATCGTGCTCCACCCATCCCGCTTGCGGATAAATCTGGGCGTGCTCGCGCTGCGCCACCGCGCGAATTGTACCGTCATGATCGAAAACCAGCGCGCGCGAGCTGGTG
>CBDFFL010000003.1:0-1040116 GCA_965246775.1 Bryobacteraceae bacterium
CTTAGCGAATTTCTGCCCCTCGGGCCGCTTCAACACTTCCGTCCGCACCACCAACAAGTCCAGAATCTCGCCTGGAATCTGCGACGAATTGAAAATCGAAGTCACGCCCTTGGTCTTCAGAATCTGCGAAACTAACGGCTTCCAAGTCACCACCGCCTCCTGCGAAGGGTTCGCGATAAACGCAGTCGCGATATCGGAATCCGACGTGTTCACCAGAGGCACGCGCTTGATCTGGTCTTTCAACCCATTGATGGTCATCGCGCGTTCCAGCAGATATTGCGAAACGGTCTTCTCCACCAACATCACTTTCTTGCCGGGGAGCTTTGCCAGCGTCAAACCGTTGCGCACCAGAATGGCGTCGTTGCCGTTCGAATAATCTCCCACAATAATGGCCGTGCTATCCACTCCCGCCGCAGCCGGCAGATCGAGCGCCTCCATGTTGGTCATGGTGCAGGCATCGATATTCTTCGCGACAAAGGCATCCAGCGAAGGCGCGTAATCGAACCGCTGCACCTTAATCTCAATTCCATACTTATCGGCCCATTTTTTGAGGATGCCCGATTTCTCCATGTAGGCATACGGGTTCCAACCCACATAGATGGACCAGCCGACAGTGAACTTCGGCTTCTGCGCCGCAATCTGTGAAACAGCAAGTAGGAAAAGTAGAGCGAGTCTAATCATGAGAAGGAGTCACGGGGGCGGCCTGCTTGGGCCAAATCGTAAAATCGCGAAAAGCTTGGCGGCGCGGTCGGTCGCCCATTGCCTGCAAAGCTTCGTTCAATTCCAACAGCGTGCCGCGCGTCAAAGCCAGGCCATGCTCTTCCGGCTGATACACGGTGCCCACCGGATAATCTTTGTACGGTGTGGCGGCCTGCTCGATGTGCGTGCCCAGCACGTGAGCTACGATCTTGCCCTGCGTGAACCGCACTAGCCGTTCCGTACTTTGAACGAAGGCTGGAAAATCGCGCACATACAAGCGGCCCGGATACAGGCTGTCGCCCGTCAACAAAATGCCCGTCTGCCGATCGTAGAACGCAAGACTCAGTGCATCGTGCCCTGGAATCGAAATTACATCCAGCACGCGCCCACCCAGATCGATAGAGCCTGTATCGCCCGCAAACTTGTAAAACTGCGCAGTACCCGCGAACGTGAGCGGCACCATCGTAGTGTTGGGCAGCGCGGCCAGTTGCGCATCGCCGGCCACGTGATCGCCATGCGAATGCGAGTGCGCCACCACCAACGGCATCGACGCGCGCTGGTTCCGCTTGCACCAATCCGCCATCACAGCGGAGACCACACGCGCGGTCTCCGGCTTACCCGCGCCGGTATCCTCCAACAGCGCACGGTCGCGCCCAAAAATCAGATAGAGAAACGGCTTCTCATAATTCGTGCAGCCGCTCTGGCGGATGATGTAGAAATCTTCGTTGTACTGATGAACCTGCCAATCGGGAACTTCGACGCAGTTCGGCCCACCCGTGATCCAATGCGCTGGCAGCGTGCCCGCGCGTACGCCGGCGCCATCCGGTTCCGGAGCTTGCGCCGAACATAAAATTGCGGTGATTGCGAAGAAGCAGAGTACGCTCAGAAGCCTCATATGGCGAAACAAGGCGGGCGAGCGTGGCCAGCTTGAGTGCTTAAGTTTAGCAAAGTACACTTGCCTCATGCCCACCCGCCGCGCCTTCTTGCAGATCGCAGCCATGGCTCCCGCCGTCGCGACTCCTGCTATTGCCGCCCTGAAAAATCGTAAGTCCGAAGCCAAGCCCATCACGCCAGAAGAGCGCCGCGCCCGCATTGAACGCGCACAGAAGCTGATGACGGAACAGAAGATCAACAGCATCTGCCTTGCGGGAGGCACCTCGCTCGATTACTTCTCCGGCGTCCATTGGGGCAATAGCGAGCGCATGTTCATCATGGTGATCCCCATGCGCGGCGAGCCGTTTTATATTGCGCCCGGCTTCGAAGAAGATCGCTCACGCGAGCAGATCGCTCTGGGCAATGGCGGCGCGCATGCCCAGGTTTTCACGTGGCAGGAAGATGAGAGCCCCTATCGGCTCACCGCCGTCGCGCTCAAGGAACGCGGGCTGCTGACCGGTAAGTTGGGCATCGAAGAAACCGTAAAGTTCGTCTTCGCCGATAGCATTGCGAAGGCCGCGCCCACGGCCAGCGTAGCCAGCGCCACGCCCATCACGGCCGGCTGCCGCATGATCAAGAGCGCCCATGAGTTGGAACTATTGCGCCTGGCCTCGGCCGTCACTCTGGCCGCCTATGAAGCCGCATGGAAGAGCCTGAAAGAAGGTATGACGCAGCAGGATTTCGGCGCTCTGGTTGCTGCCGGGCATGCCCAACAGGGCTTCCAGGGCTATGCCGGCGTGCAGGTAGGTTCTTATTCCGCGCTGCCCCATGGCTCCGTTCAGAAGCAGTTCGTTCGCGAAGGCACCATCCTGCTCATCGATGGCGGCTGCCGCGTGGAAGGCTATGAATCCGATATCAGCCGCACGTTCGTCCTCGGCAAGCCCACCGACAAGATGAAGCAGGTTTTCGACATCGTCTATCGCGCACAAAGCGCCGCCCTCAAGCAGGCCAGGCCTGGGGTGCCCGCCGGCTCCGTGGATGCGGCCGCGCGCAAGGTGATTGTCGACGCGGGCTACGGCCCCGGCTACAAATACTTCACGCATCGCGTGGGCCACGGCCTGGGCATGGATGGCCACGAATGGCCCTACCTGGTGAAAGAGAATCCGCTGCCGCTTGAGCCGCACATGGTCTTCAGCGATGAGCCCGGCGTTTACATTCCCGGCGAATTCGGCGTGCGCCTGGAAGACGATATGCACATCACCGAAAACGGCGCCGAACTGCTAACGCCGCAGAGCCATTCCATCGAACAGCCGTTCGCTTAAGCGGGCGTAATCACCAGGCCCGAGGGCAGCGCTTCGCCGAACACGCGCTCGCGCGAGCGCTCAGACCGGTCATCGTCCAACAGATCCGCCGCGCCAGCTTTTTCCAGATACGCGCGCGCCTTGGCCAGCAGCGCCGGCGCCACATCGCGCGTAGGGTCGCCCGTATGCCGCGCCAGTTGCGCCAAGGCGTCGGCGGCGCGATCCACCGTAAGCAGCGTCTCCGCCCAACGGCCCGCAGTCGCCGGCGGCAGCACCTGGTTCACCGGACCGTAAAACAAAGACCGCGCCCCCAAGCGCCCGATGCACCAAAGCTCGCTCGCGCCAAACTGCCTGGCTTTCAGCAGAGCATCGCCCAGATCCGTCCGCGTCGAAACAGGCAGCAGCTCCAAACTACAAGCCGTCCGCCACATCTCCCGCAACAAGCTGCTGTTGGTGCGCGGCGCTTTCTTGCCCCCACGCGGCAGCAAGATCGGCGAAATTCGCTGAAACAAATCCACCTGCTGGTTCCGGTTCAAGCCGCCCGCAATGCGCCCCGCGAAGATCCACCAATCGATCTCGCATTGCACCTGATTGGGATACTGCAATCCGGCCGCATAAACGCGCCGCGCTTGCTCCACGCGGTAATCGTCCCCTGGAAAACCGAAGCCGGGGCGCAGACAAAAGCCGCACAAGTTCAGCCAGCGCGCCTCGAACGCAGAGCTCTTCTTGCGACCCTCCGCATGTTCTAAAAACACATCGGCCAAGCTGCGGTTCACTGAAGCAGGCCACGAATTGCGGCCCAGCCCAAGCGTCTGTTCAAGGCGCCCCGGCAGTTCTTCCGGCGCGATTCCAGCAGGCGAAAAAGCCTGTGCCACCAAACCACGAGCCGCTGTCAAATGCTCTTCGCTCACCACCGCCGAAGGGCGCGCGGCCTGAGCGACAGCCGCCTTGCGCAACTGAAATTCCAGCCGCCACCGGTTCTCGCTCACCTTCGAATCGCACCAGGTTTCGAGCGTGCCCACTTCCGTCAAATACGCGCCCAGCTTCACTGGAATCAGCTTTTCACCCGGCTTGCCATAGCGAATCACCGCCTCCAGCGGCGCATGATGATGCACCTCGCTTGCGTTCAGCGTCACCGCTTCCCCGGCCACATCGTCAGCACGCGTCAGCGAACTATACAGCCGGAACGATACGGGCTTGTTCGTCAGCAATCGCAGATCGCCGCGATCCACTTCCAAGCGCGAGCCTTCTTCGGTCCCCCTCGGCACCAGGCACACCGCCGGCACCGTATCGCCCACCGCGTCGCCGATCCCGATGTAGTAAGAACGCGGCAACCCACCCCGCACCAGCACGCCCGACCCCGTAGAGCGCACGTACGAATAGTAAGCCGCCCCCGTCGCCACCGCCAGATCCAGATCGCGATGATCGAAGATGTCGGGCCGCTTGCCATACCAATGCTCCAACACATCGGCCACGCGAGTCCGGCAAATCTCCGGCAGAAAAAATCCGCCATTGAACAGGATCGCGTCCGGCACCTGCCCCGCCTGCTCCAGAAACGCGTTCAGATGTTTGCTGATGGCCGGGTCGGTCTCGTAAGGCAGACCCAGTTCGCGAAACAAGCTGCGCTTCTCTTCCTTGGGCAGCTCGCCCTTCGCCGAAAGCGGCAGAAAGCCTTCCAGCGTCAGCTCCAGCGCCTCTTCGCGCGTGATCTCCGTCTTCAACGAACCGCCGATCAGTGACGACCCGCTACCCAGCACCGTAATCTCAACGCTCTTGCGCGTCGCATCCGCCAGCAGCGCTTCCTTCGCCGCCGAACATTGCCGACGCAATCCGCTGCGCTGCCGGATGCTCAACTGCGCCCCCAGCTTCTGCTCCGCCAGCCACGCCAGCGTCAAATCCAGATTGTCGCCGCCCAGCAGCAAGTGCTTGCCAACCGCGGTGCGCGTGAACTCAATCTTGTCGCCTTCTCGACTCACGCGAATCAAACTGAAATCGCTGGTGCCGCCGCCCACATCGCAGATCAGAACAATCTGCCCGTCAAACAGCTTCCGGCGCGATTGTGCAAGATTGTGCGAAATCCACGAATAAAACGCCGCCGCCGGCTCTTCCAGCAGCACTACGTGAGGCAAGCCGGCTTCCGCCGCCGCGCGCACGGTTAGCTCACGCGCCTCTTCATCGAACGACGCCGGCACCGTCAGCACAATGTCCTGCTCCGCTAGCGGCGCACGACCCGAGGCGTCCCACTCCTGCCGAATCTTCGCAAGGAAGCGGCCCGACACCTCAACCGGCGACAGCACCCGCCCAGCTTCCGGCGAATCCCACGGCAGAATTTTCGCGGTCCTGTCCACTGCGTCATTCGAAAGCCAGCTCTTCGCCGAATGCACCAGCCGCGTGGGCACCAGCGCACCCTGATCGCGCGCAAAGGCCCCTACCGGTTCGCCTTCTTCCAATAGCAGGAACGAAGGCAGCGTGCGTCGCGCCTCCACTCGCGACGCGCTCACCAGTTGCGGAATTGGGAAGATTTGAACCGGCGGAAAGAGCGAATCTTCCGCATCCAACGGCTCAATAAACGCCAGCGCGGAGTTCGTGGTCCCCAGGTCTATCCCGACCTTCATGCAGCAACACGCTCACGCACATTGAACTCCAGCTTCCACCGCCTTCCATCCGGCGCCACGCACCAGAGCTGCAGCAGGCCCGTCTCCGTCACCACCGTTTCAAAGCTCACGCGCACGCGTTCATGGCTGCCGCTCGACGCCGGGAAGTGCACCTCCATGGAGGGCAGTTCCTCCAGCTCCTCAGTCAAATCGTCCATCATGGTGCCGGGCGCATCGTCTTTGCGAATAGCGGATGAAAATATCTGAAACTCCGCAGGCTCGCCGATCACCAACGAAAACTCGCGCCCTGGAATGCGAATGTCGCTGCCTTCTTCCATGCCGAACTGCGCGACGGTAAATGCCCGCACAGGCGCCGCGAAGCCCGGTACGGCGGGCACCGAACTTTGAATGCCCACATAGTAAGACCGCGGGATGCCGCCGCGAATACGAATCCCGCGGCCATGGCGCGCCATGCCGTAATACGCAGCCCCGCGCGCGACAGCCTGCATCAAATCTTCGCCTTCCAAAGGCTTCGCCGCCGCGCCCCAATGCCGCAGCACCTCAAAGATTCGCTCACGCACGGCCGAAGCATGCAGCACGCCGCCGTTGAACAGCACATGCGTCGGCAGCGCTAATCCATTCGCGCTCAAAAACTTGGCCAGGTGCCGCGTAACTGCCGCGTCCGTCGCATACGGCAAGCCAATCTCCTGCACCGCCGCCCGCGATTGTTTCGCCGGCATGTCCGTGCTCTCCACCAGCGGGAAAAAGCCTTCCATCACCTGCTCCACATCGGCGCGGGTTAAAGCAGCTTTCAACGTGCCGCCCACCAGCCCCGTGCCCCGGCCCAGGATGGTGACCGGCACCTCCGCGCCCGCAAATTCCGGGTTCAGCAACTGCTCTTTCGCCACCCGGCAATTGGCCCAAAGCTGCTGCAACTGCGCCGCGCTAATACGGCCCAAACGGGCACCCACCGTGCGCGCCAAAGCCAGATCGATATTGTCGCCGCCCAGCAGAATGTGTTCGCCCACCGCCACGCGTTCCAGTTGCAGCGCACCCTCACTCTCCGTCACCGCAATCATGGTGAAATCCGTAGTGCCGCCCCCGATATCCACCACTAGGATGCGGTCGCCCACCGTCACGCGCTCCCGCCAATCGTCGTGCCTGCCTACCCACGCATAGAACGCCGCCTGTGGCTCTTCGAGCAAAGTCGGTTCACCAAGCCCCGCTTCAGCCGCCGCCCGCAGCGTTAGTTCGCGCGCCACTTCATCGAACGAAGCCGGCACCGTCACAATCACTTCCTGCTGCGCGAGCGGCGCTTCCGGATGCGCCGCGTCCCAAGCCTCGCGCAGATGCCGCAAATATTCCGCCGAAGCCGCCACCGGCGAAACGCGCTCCACACCTTCCGGCGCGGCCACCGGAAGAATCGCCTCCATGCGATCTACCCCAGCATGAGACAACCAGGATTTCGCCGAAGCCACCAGCCGCCCCGCGTTCTCCACGCCCCGTTTGCGCGCCAACTCTCCCACCAGCCGCGCCGGCACTGACCCTTGCGGAAACTCATTCACTCCCGGCAGATACAAGAACGAAGGCAACAACGGCTCAGCCCGAATTTCCCCAGGGTTCACTGTCTGCGGCACCGGAAACACGCGCACCCCCTCTGCCGGCGATGCAAGATCCGCATACGCCAGCGCAGAGTTCGTGGTCCCCAGATCGATGCCAACTACAAAGTGCGTATCGCCCAACCCCTACTCCACTTCAAGCTCAGCCGGCGCCAGCACGGTGACGTTCTGCTTGGGCACAAGCGCGGGCAAATGCACATCCTTCGCCGCCCAGCCGCGATGCCGCAGCACACCGCCCGTTGGCGTGGCAGCCGGAACGTTACCCAGAAATTTCACCGTCGCCGGATCTTTTGAAGGCGCCTGCACAAACGTGCCTTCCACACCATCGATCACCGGCGCGATGGTGAAATACCGGTTCAGCGCCTCGCGGCAGGGCCCGTGCATGGAACGCGCGGCCGACCCCACCTGCTCATCGCTATAAGGCGCAATATCTTCCAGAAAAAAATCCAGCAGCCGCCCCTCGCGTTGCAGAATCCCCAACATCTGCAGCGCACCGTCTGAAACCTGCACGGCAGGCGGAGGCGGCGGCGCGGGCTTTTCTTCTTTTTTACGAAACAAACCCAATTCCGACATCAACTCCGGCGTCAGTTGACCATGAGACAACAGCGCGAAAAAACAGCGAAAAGCTAATGAAATCTTAGACATGCTTCGGTTCCCTTCAGAATAGCAGCCGTGCCGTTTACCGCGCGGGCACTAGCGAAGCCTGCTTCAAGCGCTCCAGTTGCTTGCGCGCCACCTGCGCCCATGAGCTGCTCGCGTCCAATTTCAGATAGTCGCTCCAGTAACGAACCGCGCGCATCTGCTCCCCGGTCTGCTCCGAAACCAGCGCCAGATTAAACAGCGCATCGGCATAGCGTGGATTCAATTTCAACGCCGCTAAGTAATGATCGCGCGCCCGCCGCGCATCGCCCTGCTCATCGTACAGGTTCCCCAGATTGAACTCCGCCAGCGCGTATTCGGGGTCCGAATCCACGGCCCGCCGGTAGAGCCGCTCCGCCTTGGTGAGCTTCCCCATGCGGAAATACAGAGTGCCCAAATTCACCAGCGCGCCGGCCGCGTGTGGATTCAGATCCACTGCCTTCTGATATGCGTTCAGCACTTCATCCAGCGGCGCGCCTGTCTCTTCAAGCGTGAGCCCCTGCTGAAACCAGCCCTCGGCTTCACGGTCGTTCGCCGCGCGCGTGGGCTTCGGTTTTGAAAGCAGCGTGGTGGGGCCGCCGCGCCCTTCCGCATCGAAGTTCAGCAGCATTTGCCCGGTCAGCGCATTCATCTTGCTGCCGGCCAATTGCACCGTCACCGTGCGGCCTTCAGAGGTAAACTTCAATTCGGAAAGTGGCCGCTGCACGTGCGCCAGCTTATCCCGCAGTGACCGCACCACGCGCGTAATAATGCTGACAGGGATGCGCTTCCGGCGCAGCATCAACAGCGTGCGCAACGCCAGTATGTCCGCAAAAGAAAACTCGACGCCACCCGTGATCAGCTCCTGGCGCTCCCAACTTTTCAGCTGGCGCTCAGAAACTTCAAGCATGCGCCGGACATTTTCACGCGAGTACGATTGATTCGGAGCGTGTACGGCCACAACCTGAATGTTAGCCTGCGCGCAGCTAGAACGTATAGGTGGGGGGCTTAACGCCCTTCAACCGCAGATACACTTCAGCTTGGCCGCGATGGTGGGCCATGTGCGTAAAGCCGCCCCACATGGCCTCGATGCCCGACATCTGCTTGCCTTCGGGTCCGTACATTTTCGCCAGCTGGTCGTCGCTGAACGAAGCCGCTGATTTCGAACAGAAGTCCAGGCCCTCTTTCATAAACTTCAGGATGGACGCTTTATCCATCGCATCGGGTTTGGTAGGACCCTTCTGGCCCGAAACGCGCCCGAAGTAATTCAAATCCGCCTGCACAATGTGAACCATCAGCGCCCCGAAGGACATCTCTTTCGGCTCCACCGTGGAGGGCGGAACAAAATCGTATCCATCGGCGGGCATGGCTTCCGCCACTGCCATGGTGAGCGCGGCCGAACTCGCCCAATGCTTGGCGAAATTCATGTCGGCGGCGAAGCTGGGGACGGTGGCCAGACCGGAAACGGCCAACAGCGTAGTGAACAGTAAGTTGCGCATAAGGGCTCCGGTTACCAATCCTATCCGATTCGCCCCTATGCGCGAAACCGAAACTTACCTAAAACGCCGCCGCGGCCTTCACCGCAATCGCGTGTCCCACCTTTCGACCGCCAGTGGCGTCGAAGGACCAGTGCACGCCTAGGGCGATGCGGCTGTCCAGGTTTTGCTGGATCGCCTCCTCCAGCGTGATGGTCTGGCTCCATGACGGCCGTACAATTCCCAGGTTGTCCGTGGTCATTCCGTTCAGTTCGTCCGACATGAACGTCACGGAAATGTCCTTGGGCGCTTTGCCGGTCAGCTTGGCGAAGGTTTCAAAACAAGCCGTGCCAAAAGTCGCATGGCCGGAAGGGTACGCCGGGAAGTTGGGAGTCAGGTTGTCCGCCATCGCGGGTGTTACCGGCACGGGCCCAGGGACGTAGTTGCTCAACGGCGCGCCCAGCGGCAGCCAGAAAGGGTCACCCTTTTCCTTGCGCAGCGTGTTGCCATCGCCCAAGCCCGAAGGTCCCCAACCGGCGTCGGCTTCGCGAATCCCCACCACGGGGCGCCAGAAGTCGTACACATATTTCCAATACCAGGCGGCAATGCCCGCGTCCGCCATAGCGGCGTTGATGGCGGCCAGAATATTCAACTGGTCTTTCGCGCTGGTGGGGAAGCCCGCGGCTTTCACCACCACCTGGTTGTACAGGCGCGGAGGAACTCCAATCTTGTTTGCCCCATCGTAGGCCCAAAAAATTCCGACGGCCGCCCTCTGGCGATAGGCAAAATCGCGCTGCGTAATGTTGTCGCGGCCAACGTCGAAAACTTCGTCATACGCCTTCGCGTAATCGCTGCTGGTAAGGGCCGGCGGCGGCATTAGCGGCGCGTCCGCTTCCACGCTGCTAATCACGAACGGCTTCACAAATCCCCACGTGCGGCCCAGTGTAGCTCTACCGCTCACCGGGTCGGCGCGATGGTGCCCCGGAGCGGAACTGTACATGGTGTCGGTCTGCGGCAAACTGGACCCGTCGCCCTGCCGGCTGGCCATCCAATGCTCCGCCACAACAGCGCCGTAACTCATCGCTTCCGGATTTTCCATCGCCGTTAAAACAAGCGTTTTCGATTCGTCTGCAATGAACATGCCGAAATCCGGATAGAGCATCTGTGCCGCGCGAATTCCTGCCCCGATAGCGGCCGATTCGCCCGTTGCCGGAATAGTCCCCATCCCTGCAGGCAACGGCGGCAGCCCCGCCAAATGCACCGGGTAAGCGCTGGTCACTTTCGCGTAAGCGTCGCGCGCGGCCAAATGAAAAATGGCCAGCGCACGTGACGTCTTAGTAGGCCCTCCGTTCGAGGGGTTATGTCCATCGCTAAAATCTTTTGCTACCAAATCCAGCGCCAGCTTGTTCAGACTCAATACACTCATGAATTGCTCCTTATGGGGGTAAGCGTTGAATTCCCGCAAACCGTGCCAAATAATCGGCGATCGCTGATAGTGTAGTGACGAATGGCGCGCAAGCCGTTTCGCGGAAAGTAAACGTTACCGCAGGCGCCGGTGAAACAGCTCCAGCGCCAGCCCGTAGCACTGCGCCGCCAGCGCCGGGTTATATCGCGGCCCTTCATCGCGCAGAAAAGCGTGCGCTGCATTTACTTCATGCCATTGATAGTTCGCGCCCGCCTGCTCCAAACGCTCACGAATCTTTGTGCGTCCCTCGAACGGCACATGCGGATCCTGGCGTCCCCAAATATGCAACAGTTCGCCCTTGATTTCACCGGCGCGCGCCAGCGAATCGTCCTGCTTGCCCTGCCCTAATGTGCCGGAATGCAGGTCTGTCGCATAGAAGCATGCGCTCGCCAGGACATTCGCGTTCATCGCCGCGCGGAAAGCCAGATGCCCGCCGATGCAGATTCCCACAACACCCAACCGCCCCGAACATGCCGCGTGCCTACTTAGAAATTCCAAAGCCGCGCGCGCATCGTCATCGTAGCCTTTCAGCGGCTTGGCGTATTTGTGAACATTGCCCGTGTCGGAGCCCGCTTGATCGTAAGCCAGCACTGTCCCCGCCGGTTCCAACTCGTGATAAATTTCCGGCACCGCCACCACGTACCCGTGGCTTGCCAGTAAGGTGGCCGTACGGCGAATCGGAGCAGTGATCTGAAAAATCTCCGAGTACAGAATCAGCCCCGGGTAGCGGCCATTTTCCGCAGGCTGAAACAGCGCGGTCTGCATGGCCCCCGATGCAGTCTGGATCTCAGCAGTCTCGCTGTCGTTCACCGTCATCGGCTAATCTTTCACTTCCGCGTTCGCGCGTTCCAGCAACCCGCGCATGTAGCCCACGCTGTAAGCCACCGGCGTATACTTGCCGCCCACCGTCGCGGGGAAGTGATCGCCAATCACGCAGCCATCGAACTTCACCTGCCGCAGCGCTTTCATAATCTGGTACATGTCGAAATAGCCGTTGTCCTGAAACGTCTCGACAAAATGCGGCAGTGGCGCGCTCACGTTGCGAAAGTGGATCTTCCAGATCTTGCCCTGCCTGCCGAAGTGGTCGATCATCTGTAGCACCGTCGCCCCCGTCAGCGTCCCGCCCTCCAGCCAAGTGCCACAGCATAGACAGATCCCCACGTTCGGACTGTTTGCAATCTCCATCGCCCGCACATAGCCTTTAAAATTGCCGAAAATGCAGCGCGGCACACCGGCCAGAACAGGCACGGGCGGATCATCGGGATGGATGCCAATCCGCACACCGGCCTCTTCCGCCACCGGCGCCGCGCGCTTGATGAAATAGGTGTAGTTCTCCCAGATCTCTTCTTCGGTAAAGACGCGGCCATGGCTTAGCGGCTGCTGAAACGTCTTGCCCGCCCAATTGCCCACACCGCCTTCTTTTAAATTGAACGCGCGCGAACTGGCGCCGCCCCGGGTGGTTTCGCGCGGCCCGCTCCAGATGCCGTTGCCCATGTGCGCGTAAGTGGTGTAGTAAATTCCGGCGCGCCCCAGGTTACGCAGGAACTGTTGATACTCCGCAATCTTCGCATCGCGCCCCGGCAGGTTCAGCGTCACCTCTTCCATGTTGTGGACGCTGGTGTTGCCGATGTTCCATACCTTCAATCCAGCCGCTTCCACGTTCTTTTTCAGGCGCACGAAGTTTTCGTAGGTCGCCGTGGTGGCATCGCCGGGGATGTTTACATAGCCCACTCCCATCTGCTGCACAAATTGCAATTCTTCGGGTGTGGGGTCCTGACTCACCTGCAATGAAAGTTTGATTCCAGGCGTAAATGGGTGCACCGTGGCACGCGCGCTAGGGGCCAAGTTGCGCCAGCGCGGCGCCTGCCAGAGCAACCCGGCCCAAGTCTCTCCGGCTGAAGGTTTTTTGCTCGTTCATGGGCCGAAGTATATAGCAAAATCGGGTGGTAATATTCCGCCGTGCTGCCTGCTGTGATATCGTGACGGCAGTTTCGTTTCAGGAGCCTTACAAACAATGACGCATCTTCGTTCGATGTGTGCCTGCGTGGCACTCTTTTTTTTGTTCGTTTGTTCGTCCTTCGGACAAGCGGTTAATGGCACTCTGCTAGGCACGGTTAACGATAGTTCCGGAGCCAGTATCGCAGCCGCAAAAGTGAGCGCAACCGAAGTAAATACCGGCATCACGCGCAACAGCATAACCAATGAAAGCGGTAACTTCACTTTCCCCGATCTTCCTCCCGGCAATTACAAAATTCTGGTCGAAGTACCCGGCTTTGAAAAGGCCGCCCGCGAAAATATTGACGTTCTGGTCAACTCCTCCGTGCGTGTCGACGTTTCCCTCACGCCCGGAAATGTGAACGACACCATCACCGTCAGCGCGGACACGGCCATCCTGCAGACCGACCGTTCCGACACCGGCCGCAAGATCGAAACTAAACAGCTTGCCGAACTGCCCGTCGGCGCAAACCGCAATTTCCAAAGCCTGGTCAATCTGGTTCCCGGCGCAGGCCGCACGTTCTCTCGCATTCAGCATTCTTCAATGCTCAGAATTCTCTGCAGACCCAGGTGAACGGTCAATCGCGGCTGGGCAACAACCAGCAGATTGAAGGCGTGGATAACAACGAGCGCACCGGCCTGCTGACCGTCTATATCCCGCCCGTCGAAGCTATCCAGACTGTCGATATCAGCACCAGTAACTTCGAGGCGGAACTTGGCCGCGCAACCGGCGCTTCCATCAACGTGATTCTGAAATCCGGCACGAACCAGCTTCATGGCGGCGTCTACGAATTCAACCGCGTGAGCGCTCTTTCCGCACGCGCTGAATTCGATCCCGCGCGCCCGCACTTCACTTACAACTACGTGGGCGGCAACATTGGCGGACCCATCATCAAGAACCGCACCTTCGTCTTCGGCGACTATCTGAAGCAGATCGATTATCGCTATAACAACGATAGGCTGAATATTCCTACCGCGGCCGAACGCAATGGCGATTTCAGCGCGTTCCTGCCCGCTCTGGTGTACGACCCTGCAACGGGAAATCAGAGCGACGGTAGCGGCCGCACGCCCTTCCCGGGCAACATCATTCCGGCCAGCCGCTTCAATGCAATTTCGCAAAAGATGCTGGGCCTGCTTCCCCTTCCGAACCTTACTGGAGCGGGCGGTGCGGCGCTGCTGACGAATAACTACTTTCAGCAGGTTCCTTTCACGCGCACAACCGATTCCTACGACATCAAGGTCGATCACAATCAGACCCAGAACGACCGTATCTCCGTCCGCTACAGCTATTCGAAGCCGGTCACCTTCGATGGTTCCAGCTTCGGCGTCTACGGCGGTCCCCACGGCGGCGGCTTCTCCGCAACCGGCGTACAGGGCACTCACAACGCGGCGATTGTTTATGACCACATTTTCAGCCCTACGTTAATCACCGAAGTGCGCGGTGGTTTGAGCCGTTATCGCAATGATGCACAGCAATCGATTACGGCAAGAACAGCTCCACCGATTTCAACATCCCCGGCGTGAACCTGAACGCTTTCACCAGCGGCTTTGTAGGTATCGACATCAGCGGCCTGGCCAGCCCCCTGCTCGGTTACTCGGCCAGCCTGCCCTGGATTCGCGCGGAAACCAACATTAACGTGGCCAATGTCTGGACCAAAACCCTGAATAACCACACCGTGAAATTTGGCGGTGAGCTTCGCCGCGTTCGCGACGATCTGATTCAGACCCAGACCTACAGCCCTCGCGGCCTTTATCGCTTCCGCGAAGCGCAAACTTCCATTTCTGGAGCTAAGACCAGCGCCGCTAACTCATTCGCCAGCTTCCTGCTGGATTTGCCGAGCGAAGCCGGCCGCGATTTGCTCATCTATAGTCCCGCGCAACGCATCTGGCAGTTCTTCGCCTTCGCGCAGGATAAGTGGCAAGTTACACCGAAACTTACTGTCGATCTTGGCATCCGCTGGGAATTCTATCCGCCGGCCAAACCGCAGTTCGAAGGTGGCTTCTCGAATTACGATTACACGAATAACACGCTGGTCATCGCCGGCAAAGGCGGCAACCCGTCCGACCTGGGCCTCGATAAGCATTACAAAGATTTCGCGCCGCGCATCGGCATAGCCTATCGCTGGAATGAAAAGACCGTGATTCGCAGCGGCTTCGGCATCAGTTACTCGCCCTTCCCCGATAACACTTACGCCTATAACTTCCCCGTAAAACAGAACAATGCCTTCACCCCGAATTTCAGCTTTGGACCGGCGGTGGATGCGAACAACAATCCCCTCAACCTTTGAGGCCGGCTTCCCGGCGCCGACGCCCGCTGTGGTTCCCACCAATGGAATCCTTGCCGCAATACACGCCGCTTCTCATTTCGCAAACTTACGAAGTGATCAACAAGCATTTCCGCGAGCCTTACGTGGAAAGCTGGAATTTCGCAATTCAACGTTCGCTGCCCGGTAACTTCAGCCTGGATCTTGGCCTATGTCGGCAACCATGGCGTAGCCCAGCCGGCCGTCTATAATCTGAATGCGTCCACCACTATCGGTGCCGATGTCGCCGGTCAGCCGTTGTTCGCCGCGTTCGGCCGCAAAGCGGATACCAATCTGCGCTATGTGGGTTTTGGCTCCAGCTATAACTCGCTGCAGGTCAAAGTGGATCGCCGGTTCAACAAGGGCCTGGCCATTACCACGGCATACACCTGGAGCAAGGCCGAAGGCTACCAATCGGAAGATCAGGGTCTTGCATACTACATCAACCCGCGCCGCAACTGGGCGCGAACGGATTTTGACCGCCGCCACAACTTCGTTCAGAGCTACGTTTGGGAACTTCCCTTCGGCAAGAACAAGCAGTTCTTGCAGCACGGCGTGGCCGGCGCGGTTTTGGGTGGCTGGCAGTTGAACGGCATTCTCACGCTTTCCACAGGTCAGCCCGCTGAACTTCACCTACAGTGGCGCCGGGCTGAAGGCTCCGGGCAATAGTAACTCGCTGGACGTGACTGGCCCGATTCGCATTCTGGGCGGCACTATAACGTGGGGGCTCCTTCTGGTTCGATACGTCGAACCTTCTCCGCTCCCGCGGCTCTCACTTTCGGCAACTTGGGCCGGAACGTAATCAGCGGACCCGGGCTGTTCAACGTGGATGGCTCCATATTCCGCCGCTTTGCCATCAGGCGAACGCTTAAGTCTGGAATTCCGCGCGGAGGCGTTTTGCGGTTACCAACACGCCGCAGTTCAAACAAAACACCGAATACTGGTTACGGATATCACCAGCGCCAACTTCGGCAAAATCACCGGAGCGAGCGGCAATCGCACCACGCACTGGGCGTCCGGATCCTCTTTTAGCCGCTCGTATAAACGAACCCAACTCCCGGCGCGTCAAACCTGATGTGCGATGGCCGGGAATTGGGTTCGTTTTTGCGTTTTCATGTTTTGCAGCCGAACCCCGGCTGGATTCCCTGCTGAAAGCAGTTGAAACTCGCTACAACCGCGCACAATCACTAAACCTAACATTCGAAGAGACTTACACGGCTCAGCGCCGCCCCGAACAGGTGGAAACCGGCACCCTCACCCTCCGCAAGCCTGGCAAAATGCGTTGGGATTATTCAAGACCCGCCGGTAAAGTCTTCGTTTCCGACGGCAAGCGCGTCTCCCTTTATAACCCCGAAACCAATCGGGTGGAAGTCACCGGCGTCAAAGAAACGGAAGACATGCGCGCCCCGCTCGCCTTCCTTTTGGGCAAGCTGAATTTCTACAAAGAGTTCCGCAAATTCACGCTCCGCGAAGCTCCCGAAGGCATCTGGATCAGCGCGGAGCCGGAAACCGAATCGCTGCCCTATTCGCGCGTCGAATTTCTGGTCACCCCCGAAAACCGCATCAAACGACTGAAAGTCTTCGCTCAGGACCACTCCGTTCTCGATTTCCGCTTCGAACAGGAAAAGCTGAACATCCCCGTCGACCCCAAGCTGTTCGATTACCGCGCACCCATCACCGCGCAGATCCTCACTGAAGGGGAAAAGTAGCGTGTCGGAGTTCGTCCTGAAATATGCCGATTCGCGCGGCGAAGTCCATTCCCAAATCGCCACTGCCGCCAATGAACAGGAAGTGCGCGAACGTTTCTCCGGACAGGGCTTTCTCATCTATTCCATCCAGCCCCGGCGCGGCGCCATCGCGCTTTCGAGCAACATCGACATCGGGCGTCGCGGCAAGAAGATCAACCTCGAAAAGTTCCTGATCTTCAACCAGCAGTTCGTCACGCTCATCCGCGCCGGCCTCCCCATCCTGAAGGGTCTGGACCTCCTCGCCGACCGCTTGACCGACCCCAAACTCACCCCCTACATCCAGTCCGTTCGCGATGAAGTCCGCCAGGGCACCCAGCTTTCCGACGCCTTCGAAAAGCAGGGCATCTTCCCAAAAATTTACGTCACCTCCGTCATGGCCGGCGAAAAAAGCGGCAGCTTGGGCGAAGTGCTGGAGCGCTACATCACGTACCAGAAACTCGCGCTCGCCGTTCGTAAAAAGGTGCTGCTGTCACTGATGTACCCATCGATTCTCATCGTGCTGGTCATTGCGCTGATGGTGTTTCTGGTCACGTACGTGGTCCCGAGTTTCGCCGGACTTTACACCAGCATGTCCGCCAAACTCCCTGCCGTCACGCAGCTTCTGATCGATGTCGGCACCACTGCCAAAGACTACGTCCTGCTGCTCGCGTTAGCCATTTTCGGTGGGGGCGCGGCCCTGTATTACTGGTCGCGCAAACCTTCAGCCGCAGAAAAGCTGGATGCCGTCAAACTACGCGTTCCCATCTTTGGCGATATCTGGCTCAAGTACCAGGTGGCGCAATTCTCGCGCGTGCTGTCCACCTTGCTCACCGGCGGCATCCCGCTCGTCCAGGGTCTCGAAACCGCCGCCGAATCGCTAGGCACCCAGCTCCTCCGCAAGACCCTTTCACGCACCGGCCAAATGGTGCGCGAAGGCAACCCGCTCTCCGGCTCGCTCAAAGCCACCGGCATCTTCCCAGACCTTTCCATCGACATGATTGAAGTGGGCGAATCCACCGGCGCGCTCCCGGTTATGCTCACCAGCGTCGCCGAATTCTACGAAGAAGACGTCAACACCAAAATGACCGCCGCACTCAGCCTGATTGAGCCTGCCATCATGGTGTTCATGGGTATTTTCGTGGCATTCGTGCTCATCGCCCTGTACCTGCCTATCTTCTCTTTAGCCGATACCATCCGATAAATTCCATGGCTGCCGAAAGACTTGTACTGAAAGATATGGGCCCGGAGATTGCCGCTGCCCAAGCCGTCGCCGCCCGGTATCGCTGCGAGTATGTTGACCTGCGCGAGAGCACCATCGATCATGACCTGTTCCGCACCGTGCCGGTCGATCTGATGTTCCGCTACAATTTCGTGCCCCTGCGCGCCGCCAACGGCACGCTCGAAATCGCCCTTTCCGATCCGCGCAACCTCAACACCATCGACGAGCTCGGCCTGCTGCTCAACAAGAAGCTGCGCGTCAAAGTCGCCACTGCCTCCCAGATTGGCGATCTGCTCAAGAAAACAGAGCAATCGCAGCGCGTCCTCGAAGAGGTCACCGAAGGCTTCACGCTCGATGTCCTGGGTGACGACGACAATCCCGATGAGACGCTCTCCATCGACAAGCTGTCCCAAGGCGATAGCGATATCGCGCCCGTCATCAAGCTGGTGGATACCACCATCTTCAACGCCCTCGAACGCCGCGCCAGCGATATTCACATCGAAAGCCGCGATCAGGAAGTAGCCATCAAGTACCGCATCGACGGTGTGCTGCATTACGCCATGCCGCCCATCGCAAAAGACTGGCAGACCACCATCCTGTCGCGTATCAAGGTCATGAGCGAGCTCGATATCGCCGAGCGCCGCGTCCCGCAGGATGGCCGTTTCCGCGTCCGCTACAAGGGCCGCCTGATCGATTTCCGCGTCTCCGTCATGCCCACCATCCACGGCGAAGATGCCGTGCTGCGCGTGCTCGATAAAGAGAGCATGAGCGAAAAGTTCGCCAAGCTTTCGCTCGAAGTGGTCGGCTTCTCGGAGAACGACTTAGTCAAGTTCCGCCGCTACATCATGGAACCCTACGGCATGGTGCTGGTTACCGGCCCCACCGGTTCCGGCAAAACCACCACGCTCTATGCCGCGCTCAGCGAAATCAAGAACGACGAAGACAAAATCATCACCATCGAAGACCCCGTCGAATACCAGGTGAAGGGCATCACGCAGATTCCCGTGAACGAAAAGAAGGGCCTCACCTTCGCGCGCGGCCTGCGTTCCATCCTGCGTCACGATCCCGACAAGATCATGGTGGGCGAAATTCGCGATCAGGAAACCGCCCAGATCGCCATCAACTCCGCGCTCACCGGCCACCTGGTGTTCACTACGGTGCACGCGAACAACGTACTCGACGTGCTGGGCCGCTTCCTCAACATGGGCGTTGAGCCTTACAACTTCGTCTCCGCCCTGAACTGCATCCTGGCGCAGCGGCTGGTGCGCTCCATTTGCGAATTCTGCAAAAAGCCCGTCGTATTTCCAGATTCCGCCTATATCGAAAGCGGCCTGATTCCCGATGAATGGCGCGACGTGCCCACCATGGAAGGCACCGGCTGTTTCGAATGCGGCGGCACCGGTTTCCGCGGCCGCACCGCCATCCATGAGCTGCTCGATCTGAGCGACAAAATTCGCGAAATGATTCTGGACAGAAGGTCCACTGCGGAGATCAAACGCGTTGCCCGCGACGAAGGCATGACCTTCCTTCGCGAATCCGCCGTAGATAAAGTGCGCAAGGGAATCACCACGCTCAAAGAAATCAATAAGGTCACTTTCATCGAAGGCTAGCCATGTCCAGCTTCCTCCCCACATTGACGGCGCTGTTGCAGGATCCGCCGCCGGAGTTCTGCTTCGAAATCTCCGAACGGGCGATTGCCATGTCCCGCACGCGCGGGGCAGCCAACATCACGTTGCGCGAACTTCCCGCCGGCATCGTGTCCGCCTCACCGCTGCGCGATAACATTCTGCAGCCGGAAGCGTTCGCCGCCGAAGTAGCGCGCCTGGTGCCCGCCGCCTCCTCGCGCAAGCGCCGCTCCGCTGCCTTGATTCTTCCCGATTACAGCGCGCGACTCTCCGTGCTGGATTTCGATTCTTTCCCCGAAAAAGCCGAAGACCAGGAGGCGCTGGTCCGCTTCCGCATCCGCAAGAGCGTCCCCTTCGATATCGATTCCGCCGCCATCGGCTATTGGCGCCAGAACAGCCCCGGCGGCAAATCGCATGAAGTGATAGTGGCTGTGACGCCGCTCGAAATCATCGCCCGCTATGAAGCGCCGTTTCGCGCCGTCGGCCTGCATCCCGGCCTGCTCACCATCTCTCCCCTCGCCGCACTGGAACTGGTGCCGCTCGATGGAATCTCGGTCGTAGCGAAAGTGAATGGCTCCGTCCTCACCGTCCTGGTAACCCATTTGGGCGTGCTCAAGCTGGTCCGCTCTCTGGAGTTAACCGAATTCACCCTCGCCGAGATTTCCGCCGACCTTTACCCCACCTTTGTCTATGTGGAAGACAACCTGAACGCTCCCGCCGCGCGATTGCTGCTCTGCGGGTTTGGCGAGTTGGAAGCCGATGCCATCCGCGAATTTCAGGCAGAAATGCAGCTTCCCGTCGAACTGCTGCGCTCGCGCTTAGGCGCTCTTAACGGCCAAAACGCAGGGCTATTGGGCTACCTGCAATCTCTCGCCACGCCCGCCGCGCGCCAAGGAGCCGCCGCATGAGAATCGGTCTAAACTTAGCCAGCGAGCCATTTCGCCGCAACCGGCCCGCGCTGGTCGGCTGGAGCGCCGGCGTCATCGTGCTGCTCATCTCTTTGCTTACCTTCATCGGGCTGGCCGTCACCGACCGGGGGGTCATTCGCCGCGATCAACAGGTCGCACAACGCCTCACGCGCGATCTCGCGAAGCTAAAAACCGAGCAGCGCAAATACGATGCGGAGGTGCGCAAGCCAGAAAACGCCGAAGTGCTGGAGCGTAGCGTGTTCCTGAACCAGCTTCTGCTCCGCAAAGGCATTAGCTGGACCCGCATCTTCGCAGACCTGGAAAAAACCCTGCCACCCAACGTCCGCATCACGCAGATTCGCCCGCAGGTAAACGCGAACAATCAGATTTTCCTCGAAATGACCGTCGCCGCCGATTCCCCCGAACCCATGATTGGCTTCGTTTCGAAATTAGAGCAGTCCGACGTTTTCGGTTCCGCGAACGTCACCACCTACCAGGCCCCTTCGCAGACCGACCCCTTTTACCGCTACCGCTTGAGCGTAAATTATGCCCAGAAACTTTGACGTGACCGAGCGGTTGCGTTCCGTCAGCTGGGGCGCGCCCGAAACACTGCTCAGCATCGGCGCGGGCATTTTAATCGTTGCCAACGTAATCGCCGCCGGCTTCGCTTTCCACTGGTGGGGCGATTCGCCCGCCTCCGCTCAAGCCCGCATCGATGACCTGATGCGCCAGCTTGCCCTTCAGCGTTCGCAGGTGGTTCGCGTCCGCGCCATGGCCCAGAAAGTGGAGGGTGCGCGCGATCAGGGCGGCGCCTTCATCGATTCCTACATGACGCCGCGCCGCGTGACGTATTCCACCGTGCTCGGCGAACTGAATCAGATGGCGTCCACGGCCGGCATTCGCACGCGCGAAACCGGCATCGGTCGCGATCAGGTGGAAGGCAGCGAAGCCCTCAGCATGCTCACCATCAGCGCGGGTTATGAAGCCGCGTATCCGAATCTGGTCAAGTTCCTGAATGAACTGGATAAATCGAAGCGCTTCATCATCATCGAAAGCGTGACCGCTTCCCCGCAGGCCAACACGCAAAATCTGCTGGTGACCGTGAAGCTCAACACCTTCGTGCGGGACGATATGGAGGGCCAGCCATGACCGTGGTTCTCAAAAAGAAGAGCGAAAAGAATAAAATTTACCTGCTGGCCGGCCTGGCTGTTGTCGCTGGCTACCTGCTCTGGAGCAACACCGGTTCCTCCGACTCCCCTCCCGCCCCAACTGCTGCCGAGACGCCGAGGCCCGTGGCGCCCGCAACGCCCGATCAGCCCGCAGCCCCCCCCGTGCAGCGCCGCGGTCTTGCCTCGCGTGGCAGCGCTGAGTTTCGCCCGCGCCTGGGCTCCAAGCGCCCCGAAGAACGCGTCGATCCGAACAAAGTAGACCCCACTCTGCGCCTTGACCTGCTCGCCAAAGTGCAGAACGTAACCTTAGAAGGCGGCTCACGAAACCTGTTTCAGTTCGGGGTGGCCGCACCCGTCGCACCCACAACGCCCATCCCCAAAGTGGGCAAAATTTCCACCACCGGCCCTGCTCCCGCGCCCCCGGTAGCTGCCGCCCCGCCCGGCCCGCCGCCAGAGCCCCAGGCCCCGGCCATCCCGCTGAAATATTACGGTTTCGCCAACGCCAAGAACGAAGCGCGCAAGAAGGCCTTCTTCCTGGACGGCGAAGACATCATCGTCGCCTGGGAAGGCGACACCGTGAAGAGCCGCTACAAAATCGTCCACATTGGGGTCAACTCGGTGGAGATGGAAGACACGCAGTTCAAGAGCCGCCAAACCTTGCCTCTCGAAGCGGAGCTTGCCGGATGAAACGCCGCCGCAACCAGCAAGGCTTCGCTCTGCTCTTCGTCTTCGCGATGGCCTCCATAATTGCCATCACGCTTTTTGTCGCGCTGCCCCGCATCACCTTCGAAGCCCAGCGCGACAAAGAAGCCATGCTCATCGAACGCGGCGAACAATACAAGCGCGGCATCCAGCTTTACGTTCGCAAGTTCAAACATTTCCCCTCCAAAATGGAGGACCTCGATAACGCCAACGGGCTCCGCTTCCTGCGCCACCACTACAAAGACCCCATGACCGGTAAGGAAGAATGGCGCCTGATTCACGCCGGCCCCGGTGGCGTGCTGCTCGATTCGCTCATCACTCCCAGCGCCAAGGATAAGAAGCAGGCCGCCCAAACGTCCATCACCGAACTGCTGGGCGCTGGCGGCGTTCCCGAAGCCGACGCGAATGCCAATCCCGCGCTTCGCAAACGCCCCAGCGATCAACAGGGGCAGCCCGGCGAAGGCAGTGGTCCCGCACCCGGCGCGCCCATTCCAGCCGACCCGCCGCAAGGCGTTCTCCCCGGCGCCCCCGCCACTCCCACAGCCTTCGGGCGCGGCGGTACCGATTCCACCACCGGCTTACCGGGCCGCTTTCCAGTGACGCCCACCCCCAACAATCCCGCCGGTTCCGCCGTGAATTCGCAAACTGGAGGCATCTCCGCAAGCGCCCCCTTAGGCTCGAACGTCGCTTTCCCGCAGGGCGCTGGCCAGCCTGTTCCCGGCCAGACTCCCGTGCCCGCCGGGGTCGCGCAGCAGATCAATAATCCGATCGGCGCGAACCCGAATAGCCAGGGTGCCACCGAAGCCGCGCGCCTGATCCAGGGCCTGCTCACCACTCCCCGCCCCGGCGGCCTGGCGGGCATCCAAGCGGCCAGTGCCGGCAACCAGACCATCGGCGGCGGCATCGCCGGAGTCGCCAGCACCATCAAATCCGGCACCGGCATCAAAATCTATAACGATCAGGAAGAGTACAAAAAGTGGGAGTTCGTCTACGACGCCACCAAAGATACACAAGGCGCGGGCGCGATACCGCAACAGGGCCGCGTCCCCGGCACGCAAATCGGCGCCCCGAACACGCCGCCTGCCGGTGCTGTCGGTGGTGGCGTCTTTGGCGCGCCTCCCGCGACGCCGCCGAAATAGCGCGCTTGCGCAGACGCGCCTGAATCGGTCACCCTAAAACCTGTGTGTTCATGGGTATCGTAATCGCAATCGACGGGCCGGCCGGCGCCGGTAAAAGCACCGTCGCCCGGCAACTGGCTTCGCAACTCGGCTTCACGTATATCGATACGGGCGCCATGTATCGCGCCGTTGCCCTCTGGGCCCTTCGCTCCAATCTGGATCTAAACGACATGCATCGCATGGAACAACTGGCGGAAGCGGCCGTCATCGTCCTGCACTCAACCACCGGCGGCGTGTCGCTGAATGGCGAAGATGTCACCGAAGCCATCCGCACGCCGCAAGTTTCCGAATCGGCCTCCCGCGTGGCAGCCATCGCAGGCGTCCGCCGCGCTATGGTCGCCAAACAGCGCGAGATTGCCGAACAAGCCAACGTCGTGATGGAAGGCCGCGATATCGGCACCGTCGTTTTCCCGCAAGCCCAAGTGAAAATCTTCCTCGACGCCGATCATACTGAGCGTACACGCCGCCGCGTGGATCAACTCGGCAGCCCCGATCGCGAAGACATTGCCGATCAGGTGGCTCGCGACATTGCCGAACGCGACCATCGCGACCGCATGCGCGCCGATTCCCCCCTGGCCCAAGCCCCCGACGCTGTGTACGTTAATTCCACAGACCTTTCCATCGAAGAAGTAGTAGAGGCGCTTCTCAAAGTGGTCCGCGCCAAAACCGCGAACGGGAAGGGCTACCATTGAGCGGGTTGCTGGCCATGAAGTTCGGCGGCACCAGCATGGGTTCCGCCGGCCGCATCCGCGTCGCCGCATCGCTCATCCTTGACCAAAGCGCCAAGCGGCCCGTCCTGGTCGTAGTCTCCGCCATGTCGAAGGTCACCGACCTGCTGCTCGATGCCATGAAACATGCTGAAGCGGGCGACGACGCCGGTCTTGCCCAAGCCGTCCGCAAACTTCGCATGAAGCACATGGACGCCGTGCAAGGCCTCTCGCTCGGCTCCGAAACTTCGCAAGCCATCGACGACCTGATCGTCGAATTCGAGCGCCTCGTAGGCGGCATGCTGATGCTGGGCGAACGGCCCGCGCGCTCCGTGGATGAGGCCGTCGCCATCGGGGAACGCCTCTCCGCTATCCTGCTGGCCGGTTTTCTCGGCCCCCAAGCCGTCGCCGTTAATTCAGCCGAACTCATCGTCACCGATGCCGTCTTCGGCAACGCTTCTCCCTTCCTTGACCAGACCGCCATCAAAGCCAAAGCCAAGCTGCAACCGCTGTTGGACGCCGGCCTGATTCCCATCGCCACCGGCTTCAATGGCGCGACAGCCGACGGTCGCGGCACCACGCTCGGCCGCGGCGGGTCCGATTTCTCCGCCAGCATTCTTTCCGCCGCGCTCGACGCCGAAGAGCTCTGGATCTGGACCGATGTCGACGGCATCATGACCGCCGACCCGCGCCTGGTTCCCGAAGCCAAAGTCCTGCAGGAAGTGAGCTTCAGCGAGGCCGCGGAGCTTGCCTATAACGGAGCCAAGGTGCTGCATCCGCGCACGCTCTCGCCACTGGTTTCGCGCGGCATTCCCGTCTGGAGCAAGAACAGTTTCGCGCCGGAAAAGGCCGGTACCCGAATCGTTCCGGAACTCACCGTGTCTAGCGGCGCGCGTGCGGTCACCTCCATGCGCAATGTCTCGCTCATCTCTGTCGAGCCCGCGCATGCCGCCCTCAGCGGCGTTCACGTCATGGCCCGCACCATGGATTCGCTGGCCCGCGCCAACGTGGAAGTGCTTACCGTTTCCGCCTCCAGTTACCGGCAGAGTTTCTGCTTCCTGGTGCGCGATGAAGAGCTGGCCCACACCGTGGAAGTGCTGGAAGCGGGGCTCGCGCTTGAGCTGACCCACGGCTACGTCAGCCCCCTTACCATCGATAGCGAAGTGGGCCTGCTGGCGGTTGTCGGCGAAGGCATGCGCGGCGCTCAGGGGCTTGCCGGCCGCATCTTCACGGCCATCTCGCGCGAAAACGTCAACATCATGGCCATCGCTCAAGGCTCCAGTGAATTGACCATCGCCATCGTGGTTCGCCGCAGCGGTTTGGAGAAGGCCGTCCGCGCCGTCCATGCCGAGTGCCATTTATAGCGGGCCGCTACGTTATAATTGAGGATTCGCTAACCTCTAGGAGATTTCCGTTTCATGTTCGATCTATTCCGCAGCCGCGATAAGGCTGTGCGTATTCTGCTGGGAGCCATCCTTGTCATCGTGGCGCTGTCCATGGTCACTTATCTGATTCCGGGAAGTGGCAGCGGCAATGGAAGCAGCCAGGACAACATCATCGCCACCGTGGGCGATGAAAAGGTCACCACGCTCGAAGCCCAGAAAGCCATTCAGGCCGTTTTGCGCGGTGGCCAGATGCCCGCGCAGTATCTCTCCATTTACGCTCCGCAGATTGTGCAGCAGTTAATCGGCGAACGCGCCCTTGCCTATGAAGCCAAGCGTCAGGGCATCCGCATCAGCGATGAAGACGTGAACGTGGCCATCCAAAATCAGTTGCCCCCCGGCTTCTTTGCCGATGGCAAGCTGGTGAAGAAGGCCGAGCTCGAAGCCGCTCTTTCGCAGCAGGGCATGACGATTTCCGATATGAAAGCCGACATCGCACGTCAGCTTCTGGTGCTGCGCCTTCGCAATATCGCGCTCGAAGGCACGTTGGTTTCGCCCAAGGAAGTGGAGGCGGAATATCGCAAGCGCGGCGAAACGGCACGGCTGCAATACGTGCTGATTTCGCCCGCCAAGTTCGAATCCGAGGTGAAGCTTGACGATGCTTCCATGCACCAGTTCTACGATAAGAACAAGGCGCAATTTCAAACTTCGGCCAAGAAGAGCATCTCCTATCTGGTCTTCGATCCAGCGGCCATGGAAGCTTCCATTCCCGTTACCGATGAGGATCTGCGCAAAGCTTATGCAGCGAACCTGGATAAGTTTCGCGTTCCCGAACGCGCCAAAGCCCGCCACATTCTGCTGATGACCAAAGATGGCGATGCCGCCGTGCGCGCCAAAGCCGAAGGCCTGCTGAAGCAGATCAAGAGCGGTGGCGATTTCGCCGCTCTCGCCAAAGCCAACTCGCAGGACCCCGGTTCCGGCCAGAAAGGTGGCGACCTGGGCTGGGTGATGCGCGGACAGATGGTGAAGCCTTTCGAAGAGGCCGTCTTCAGCCTGAAGCCGAACGAAATTAGCGACCTGGTCAAGACCGAATACGGCTATCACATTGTTCAGGTGCTCGAAAAAGAACCTGCGCATCTGCGCACCTACGAAGAAGCTAAACCTGAGATTTCCGGCGGCTATCGCAAGCAGCGTGTGAACGATGTGATGCAGAAGGCTGCCGAGAAAGCAGCCGCCGCTATGCGCAAAGATCCTGCGCATCCGGAAAAAGCCGCCGCGGAAGCTGGCCAGCCGCTCATGCACGCCGATAACGTGGTCCCTGGCGATCCGCTGCCGAACGTCGGCGTCAGCAAGGAAGTGGACCAGGCGATGCAAGGCCTCAACAAAATGGACGTCTCGCAGCCTATCGTCGCCGGCAGCAAGATTGTTGTTGTTGACGTAACCGGCATGACGCCCGCTCACCCCTCTACCTTCGAAGAAGCTCAGCCCGAAATTCGCAAGGCGCTGGTTTCGCAAAGCATGGAAGTATTGCTCACGCGCAAGGCGTCCGACCTTCTCGCCAAGACCAAAGAGCTGGGCGGCGATCTGGATAGAGCCGCGAAATCCATGGGCCTCGAAGTGAAAAATTCAACCGATTTCGACCGCCAGAGCGCTGTTGAAGGTGTAGGCTCCGCCTCCCTGCTTCCCGATGCGTTCGCCAAGCCCGTGGGCACCGTCTTCGGACCCATCACCGCGCAAGGCAATCGCGTCATTGCCAAAGTAACCGCGCACGCCGAGGCCGATATGGCCAAGATGGCCGCCACCAGCGCCTCCATTCGCGACGAGATCAAATCCAAGCGCGCCCGCGAACGCAACACCATCTTCGAAGATGGCGTTCGCCAGCGCCTTACCAAGGAAGGCAAGATCAAGACCAACCAGGACGCCATCACCCGCGTGGTTCAAAGCTACCGCAGCTAAGCCTTCACTTTTCCAATGGACCTGCTGAAAATTCTGATTCACCCGAAAGAGCTGGTCCACGCGATCATCTCATTTTCCGGCTGGCTGGTGTACGCCGCGCTCTTCGCCGTTGTGTTCGCGGAGACCGGCCTGCTGGTCGGGTTCTTCCTCCCCGGCGATTCGCTCCTCTTCACGCTGGGCGTGTTCTGTTCCACCGGCGAACTCAACGTTTACATCGTGATCCCGCTGCTAATCGCCGCCGCCGTCATCGGCGACAGCACCGGATACTTCCTGGGCTATAGCGCCGGCCCGCGCGTGTTCAGCCGCCCCAAGAGCCGCCTCTTCAATCCGCAACACTTGCGCGATACGGAAGCCTTTTACGCCAAGCACGGCGGCAAGACGCTGATCTATGCGCGCTTCGTTCCCATCATCCGCACCTTCGCCCCCTTCGTTGCCGGCGTGGCCCGGATGCCTTATTCGAAGTTCATCTCATATAGCATCTTCGGCGGCATTGGCTGGGTCACGTTCATGACGCTCTTGGGCTATGCTCTGGGACAAGTGCCGTTCGTGCAAAAATATTTCGACATCGTGATCCTGCTCATCATCGCGATCTCGCTGATCCCTCCGGCGTTGCAATTCTTCAAGAGCCGCCGCGCTCCCGCCACCACCTAAGGGCCCTTAACCGTGACGGCGGTTCTCAGGCACCTTCCCTTTCTGCTGAAGCGAACCTTGCTCTCAGCCCTTGACGATGGCTGCTTCGGCATCGCCAAAGGCGCGGCATATTCATCGCTTCTTTCGTTCTTCCCGGTGCTCACCTCCGCCGCCACCATCCTGGTGCAAACGCGCGCTGACTTCGTCGCGCGCACCATGTCGCAATTCCTCGCGCAGATTGTCCCGCCGGGCAGCGAAGAAATCGTGATCAACCAGTTCCGCATCAAAGGCCAGCGCCCGCTCTCGCTGCTAATTGTCGCCGCCGTCCTCTCGCTTTGGGCGGCTTCGAGCGTCATCAAGAGCCTGATGGAAGGCTTCCATGCCGCGTACCGCACGCCGCGCAGCCGCTCCTTCCTGCATGAAACCGGCGTCGCCATCGGCTTGGTCTTCCTGGCCGCCATTCCCGCTAATTGGCGCGTCCGCTCTTGTACTCTTCGGCGGCCAGGTGGAACACGCAGTGCTCAATGCTCTCTCCGTCGACCCCATCCTCGACCCCGTCGCCGGGCTCTGGCAAGTCTTCAGCCGCATCGCGCGCTACAGCGTGGCCTTCGGGGCCACGGCCACCCTCACCGCCATCCTGTATTACTTCGGGCCTTATCGCCGCCAGCGCTGGTCGCGCGTGTGGCCCGGCGCCATCCTCGCCACCCTGCTCTGGCTGGGAGCGACATCCGGCTTCGCCTGGTACATCCACAACATCACGAATTACAACGTGCTCTATGGCAGCATCGGTACCGGCATCGCGCTGCTGGTATGGATGTACGTCCTTGCCGCCATCGCCATCCTGGGCTGCGAGTTCAACGCCGAATACGAGCGCATGCTCGCTTAGGCTACTTCACAATCTGCCAGAGGTTGCTGTAATCGTCCGTCCAAAGGCGCAGGTCCGAACGGCTCGGAATCGGCACGGAGAAGCTCTTCAAACTGGCCCGGTCGAAGTAGCCGTCACGGCCCGTCACCAGCATCCACGACGACGCCGACACATCCCCCTGCTCATCGGATTCGTTATCGATCATCAACACTTGTTTGCCGAACGCATGCGCTTCCTGCTCCACCACCGGCGCCAGATCCAGATAGCGGTTCGAGACATGAATCGCCAGCACGCCATCCGGATTGAGCTGGCGGAAGTACACGCCAAAAGCTTCGCGCGTCAACAGATGAACGGGGATCGCATCGCTTGAGAATGCATCGACAGCCAGCACATCGTAATTCTGCTGCGCCTCACGTTCCAGCGACAGGCGCGCGTCGCCCAGAACGGTTTCAATCTTCGCCGGCGAATCGTTCAGGTATTGAAACTGGCGATGGGCAATCTCAATCACCAGTGGATTGATTTCGTAGTAGCGGTACACGTCGCCCGCTCTTCCGTAAGCGGCGATAGTGCCGGTTCCCAAGCCCACCACGCCCACCTTTCAGCGGACCCTTGATACTCAAATCGCGCAGCAGCAGACCGATGCCCGAACGGGGTCCGTAGTAGGTGGTCGGTTCATGGCGGCGAATCGGGTCCAGAAACTGTTCGCCGTGGTTGATGGTGCCGTGAGTCAACTCGCGCGTCGCATCCTGGTCCGCGGTCTTGGGCGTGTCATTTACGCGCAGCGCGCCGTAGAAGTTCCGGACTAGCAGGACAGCTCCTGAAACAACGCGGCGCGTCTCCAGGAACAGAAATACAGCCAGGCCGATGGTGGCCACCAGCGATGCAATCCATAGAATGCGTCGAGGCGATCTCCACCGCGCGCCCGTCGCCTGCGCACCAAAATAAACCAGCAGCACAGCCACAGCGCAACACACAATCGCGATAGGAAACTCATACAGCGCATTGAACACACGCGGTGCCACGAACGCAACAAACAGACCGCCGATGGCGCCCCCCACCGATGTCATCAAATAGAAGCCGGTCAGGAAACGCGCAGCCGGTTTGCGTCGCGCCAACTCGCCATGGCACACCATGCAGCAGATGAACAAGTGCCCCGCAGAACAGAGCAATCTGCTGCCGGAAAAACAGCTCACGAATCTTGCCGGTCAGATCGAGCGCCAGCACCACCAATGCCCCTACGAACAAAGGCAGAAAGATAACTCGCCGGTACCACTTATCGCTTTCGAAACACAGAATAAAAGAAAGCAGATACAGCGCCAGCGGCACGATCCAAAGAAACGGGATCGACGCCACGTTCTGCGAGAGATGATTCGTAATCGCAAGCAGCAGCGCCGAAGCAGAGCCCGCCAGCGCGAGCCACAAAAGGTGATCGGCAACGGTGGGCGGCAGCGCGAAGCTATCGCATACAGCCCCAGCCGCCGGGCCCGCGGCACGCGAACGAAACGCCGTCCATCCGCAGAACACAGCGAACGCCGCATACGCAATCGACCAGCCCCAGGCCTGCTGACCGCTCGCCAGCCGTGGCTCAATCAGAAATGGATATCCCAATAGCGCCAGCATGGAACCTAAATTCGAAAGCGCGAACAGCCTGTACGGGACCGCCCCGGAGCGCGTCCGCGCCAGCCACGATTGCAGCAACGGGCTAGTCGAAGACAGCAGTAAATAAGGCAGCCCGATGGTCGCCGCCAGCAGCCCCAGTATCCGGAACAGCGGATCGTCGGACCCAGCCGGCTTCCACCACGCCGCCGGAATAATCGGCAGGGCCAGCAGGCTAAGCGCGAGCAAGCCCACGTGCAGCCAAGCCTGCTGTTGCGGCTTTAAATAGCGCGTCGTGGCATGCGCGTACGAATAGCCCAGCAGCAGCGCCATCTGGAAGAACAGCATGCACGTGGTCCACACCGCGGCCGACCCGCCGAACCAAGGCAGAATCAATTTCGCAATCAAGGGCTGCACCGCGAACAACAGGAACGCGCTAAGAAAAATGGTGGCCGCGAAGAGAAGCAGGCCGGGCCGCCGTTCAACTATAGGCGGCAATTCCGGTGACACGCTCTCCAATGACAAGGGCGTGTATGTGGTCTGTTCCCTCATACGTCTTCACGGTCTCCAGATTGCATAGATGCCGCATTATAGGATATTCGTCCGTGATGCCATTGGCGCCCATCAGATCGCGGCTGGCGCGCGCCGCATCGAGCGCCATGTTCACATTGTTTCTCTTCAGCATCGAGATATGCGATGGGTGCAGCTTGCCCTGGTCTTTCAACCGGCCGCAGTGCAGCGCCAGAAGCTGCGCCTTGCAAATGTCCGTAATCATGTCGGCCAGTTTCAGTTGCACCAACTGGTGCGAGGCAAGCGGCCGATCGGCAAACTGCTTTCGCGTCACAGTGTAGTCGCGCGCGGTTTCGAAGCACTCCTGCGCCGCCCCAATCACGCCCCAGCCGATCCCGAATCGCGCCTGCGTCAAGCAGGATAGCGGACCTTTCAGGCCATTCGCCCCCGGCAGCCGGTTCGCATCCGGCACGCGGCAATCCGCAAAGGCCAGGCTTGACGTCACCGACGCGCGCATCGACATCTTGCCGTGTATATCGCTGCTGCTGAACCCCGGCGCGCCTCGCTCCACCAGGAAGCCTTGAATCCCGTCCGCAGTCTGCGCCCATACCACCGAAACATCGGCCACGGAGCCGTTCGTGATCCAGGTTTTTTCGCCGTTCAGTATCCAGTCCGCTCCTTCGCGGCGCGCCGTGGTGCGCATCCCCGCCGGGTTCGATCCGAAATCCGGCTCCGTAAGACCGAAGCACCCGATGGCCTTGCCCGATTGCAGCACCGGCAGCCAGCGCTCCTTCTGCGCCTCCGACCCATATTTCAGAATCGGAAACATTACCAGCGCGCCCTGAACGGAGACAAAGCTGCGTATTCCGGAATCGCAGCGCTCAATTTCCTGCATCGCCAGGCCGTATTCCACCTGGCTCATGCCGGCGCATCCATACCCTTCCAGGTTCGCGCCCAGAAACCCCGCTTCGCCCAGTTCCGGGATAATCTCCGAGGGGAAGCGGCCCTGGCTATAACACTCGCGGATGAGAGGCCGCACCCTGCGCTCGACGAATGCGCGCGCCGCCTGGCGCACCAGTTTTTCCTGTTCGGAGAGTTGGCCGTCAATCAGAAGATAGTCGGAAACAGGGGGCACGGGCATGTAACGTTTCCATTCTATCGGTCACACACTAATGCTCCAGTCAGGGTCTGCCGATAGTACTTTCGAAATCGCCCTAGTGTTTTCATCGATTTGAAAACAAAAGGAAATGGAGAGACATGCGCACTTCCCGTATAATAGGAAACGTTGTATCTAGAGTTCCGCTATTCAGGATTCGACCTGGAACGGAGTTGCATCCATGACTTCTTTGCTTTGGCTTGGCCTTGTTTCTTTCGCGCTCTCGTTAATATTGACGCCCATCTTCCGCGATATCTTCCGTTCCTATGGAGTGGTGGATAAGCCGGATACCACGCGCAAGCTTCACAAGTACCCCATTCCGCGCGTGGGTGGGATGGCGATTGCGAGCGCTTATGTCGCCTGTTTTTTCATCGTCCCCCTCATCACGCGCGAACCTTTGAATGAGCAGCTTGCCCTGGTTTGGGATTTGCTTCCCGCCGTTGGAGTTATTTTCGCGGTCGGCATCATTGACGATCTTTTCGGTCTGAAGCCCTGGCAAAAACTGACCGGGCAGTTAGCCGGCGCGTGCCTGGCCTATTGGTCCGGTGTCCGCGTTCTGGATGTGGTGGGCTTTTCCACACATAGTTGGTGGAGTCTGCCGGTTACCATTCTGTGGCTGCTCACCTGTACCAATGCCTTCAACCTCGTCGATGGCATGGATGGGCTTGCCACCGGTGTTGGCCTGTTCGCCACGCTCACTATCTTTGTCGCTGCCATCATGCACGGAAATCTTCCGCTGGCGCTTGCGACTTTTCCGCTGGCAGCTTGCCTGCTTGGCTTCCTTTGCTACAACTTCAATCCCGCGACCATCTTTTTGGGCGATTCGGGCAGCCTGCTGATTGGCTTTCTGTTGGGGTGCTATGGCGTTATCTGGAGCCAGAAATCCGCCACCCTGCTCGGCATGACGGCGCCGCTGATGGCAGTGTCCATCCCGCTGATCGATGTAGCGCTGGCGATTGCCCGCCGATTGATCCGTCGCCAGCCGATCTTTTCCGCCGATCGCGGCCATATCCATCACCGCCTGCTGGACCGCGGGCTCACGCCGCGACGCGCCGTGCTGGTGCTCTATGCGCTTTGCAGCTTGGTGGCGATCTTCTCATTGCTCCAAAGCCTTTCGCACAATGACAGGCTTTCCGGGGTCATCATCCTGCTCTTTTGCGCCGTGGCTTGGCTCGGTGTTCAGTACCTGGGCTATGCCGAATTCAGCGTAGCCGGAAAAATGCTGTTCAGCGGCAATCTTCCGCGAACGCTGAAGAGCCAGCTCGATCTGCATAATCTGGAAAAACAGCTGGAAACGGCCGATTCCGTGGATAAATGCTGGACCGCTTTATCCGATGCGTGCGGAAAGCTTGGGTTCCAATGCCTGCGCATGGAAGTGAATGGCCTCTCCTATGAAGGCCCCGGCGCCGGCGGGTCTCACGATAAGTTCTGGACCCTTCGCGTACCGCTCGGCGGTACCGGCCATGTAGAATTCAGCCGCGAATTGCAGTCGCAAAGCCTTTCCACCATCGTCGGGCCCTTTGTCGATGTGATTCACACCGGCCTGGTGGCGCGTCTGCGATATTTTCGCGACCGCCCGTCCCCCAATTCGATTGAGGGCCTCCGCCCTGAACATTTTGTAAAATCAGAGATTGTCGGTTAAGGCAGGGCTGGTGTTAAGCGATGCCGCTGCAGCGGCCTTACGATGAAAATATTTAGCGTGATTCTGCCCGTCAGGGTCTCTGGGCTGCTGCTCTCAGAATTCCTGCTGACCTGCTTATGTTTCTTCGCCAGCAGTTTAGTGTTTCTGCAGGTAGACGCCGGGAATTACCTTACCGAAGAGCGTGGCTGGCTGCGCATCCTGCTGGTTTCCCTCAGCGTTTCGGCGGGCCTGTTTGTAAACAACCTCTACGCCAATCTGCGAGTGGATTCGCGCGTCGCGCTCGCGCTGAAACTCTGCAGCGTGATGGGCTTAGCGTTAATCGCGCAAGGCCTGCTTGCTTATCTGCCCTCCGGCCTGACGCTGCCGCGTGCCGTGATGATTGCCGGAGCGCTGCTCTCCTTTGCCGTGCTCTACTTCTGGCGCGTGTCCTCCAGCAAGATCCTGCTCAGCAACGCGGGTCTGCAGCAAATCATTTTTGTCGGCGCGGATAGCGCCATCCAGGAGATAGCCGAGAGGGTTCGTTCGCGTCCGGAGATGGGGTATTCCGTTGCCGGCTACGTTTCCGATTTTTCCGCGTCCGGGGGAGCCGTGCTCGGTCCCCGCTTGGGCCACACAGGAGAGCTGGACAAGATCGCGGCAAGTGTCAACCGCCCTTACCTGATCGTGGCGAACCCCGCTCGTGAATTCGAGCTGCCTCTCGCCGCTTTGCTGCGCATCGCGCGTTCCGGCGTCCCGGTACATGAAGCCGCCACAGCCTACGAAACCATTTGCGGCCGGGTCTGCTCCGGCCAGCTACGCCCCTACCAGATCATTTTCTTCAACGAACTGCCCGCCAAACCGGGGAGCGTCGCGCTGCAATCCGTTTACACCAATTTGATGGCGCTGACGGCCATTCTCATCACGTCGCCCATTCTCTTTCTGGCGGCTTGCGCGGTAAAACTCACCTCGCGCGGGCCCTTGCTGGAACGCGATATGCGTGTGGGCCTGCACGGAATCCCGTTCTCGCTGCACCGGTTTCGCTGCCATCGGGTGAATCGCGCGGCGGAAACGCGTGACAGCCTGCTCACGCCTGTCGGCAAATTGCTGCTGGCTCTCCACTTGTCGAACCTGCCCCGGCTTTTCAATCTACTGCGCGGAGAGATCACCCTGGTGGGCCCTCACCCGGAAAGGCCGGAATTCGCCGAAGAACTGGGCCGCTATTTCGCTTTTTACGAACAGCGGCACTCCATCAAGCCCGGCATGACCGGCTGGGGCCAGATCAACAAGCGCGGCGATGGCACGGAGGCAGATTCGCTTCGAGAGTTGGAATACGATCTTTACTACACCAAGCACATTTCGCTCGCGCTCGATGCCTATATACTGCTTCATGGAATCCGGGCGCTGCTTCCGTTCGCCCGGCAAAGCACCTAATTCCAGGCGGCCTGAATATTTTTTCAATCGGGCCTAAAGGTTTTTGGCTCGACCGACGAAAGAAGTGCATGACGGAAAACTTGCTTCCCTTGTACGGCTCCGCGGCGGTCGCCATTACGGTTCTTGGCCTCTTCGCCAGACAGAACCGCAAGAGCGGTTGGAAACGGCAGCGGCCCACCGTGGCGCAAGCCTGGAAAAATTTCTACTCCGAACTGGGCATCGTAATCGACGATCAGAGCCCCGTTTCACCGGCCGAATGGACCCCGGTAACCCAAGAGGAAGCCATTAGCTTCTCTGCCCAGATGCTCAAACTGCGTACCGCTTTGGGCACCGGCACCACAGTCACGCAGGATGCGCTGACCGCGAACCGGGAACTGATTCACCAATAGGCGGTTGGACGCCGGTTCGGTTGGGTTCGCAGTGGGTGCTCGCTTGTTCGAAATCGCGAAACCACATCTCCAGAACCAGCAGCGCCCAGAGCCAGGTGGTGTTGTCCCGCCGCCCGGTCTGATGCTCATCCAGCATGTGGCGCAGAAACTCCGGCGACACGATGCCCCGGTTCAGGAAGCGCGGCCCGGTCAAATGGTCCCAAAGCATCTCGCGCAGTGGCCCCCGAAGCCACTGATTCAGCGGCAGCGCGAAGCCCATTTTGGGCCGGTTCAGAAGTTCCGGCGGCAAGCGGTCACCCAAGGCGCGCACCAGAATATGCTTGCCCTGGCCGTTCCTGATCTTCCATTCGTGCGGTACCGTGGCGGCTACGTCGGCAAGCTCATGGTCCAGCATCGGCGAACGCACTTCAAGCGAAGCCGCCATGGACATGCGGTCCACTTTTACCAGCATGTCTCCCGAAAGCTTAGCGGTGGCTTCGTAGTAAAGAGCCTGGGAGAGCGGGTCGGCATCGCCCGGCAGCAGACAATTGTGCAGCACTTTTTCCAGGTACGCGCCGTCCGCGGGCAGCATCCATTCCGGGCGCAGCAGTTCCCGCCGCATCGAATAAGGCGAGTAGTTGCTTTCGAAATAACGCTGGGTCGCCGAGGAACGGCTAATCATGTGCAAATAGTTCTTGCCGCGAGTGGAATACGGCAAACTAGCCGCAATTCCGGAAATGAGGCGCCGCAAAACTTGTGGAAGCGCATCGTAGCGTTGAAGGTTTTGGACAATTTGAAAACTATCGTAGCCTCCGAACAGTTCGTCGCCGCCATCTCCGCTGAGGGCCACCTTCACGTGCTGGACGGCGAATTGCGACACGATGTAGGTGGGGATGGCGGACGAATCCGCGAACGGCTCATCGAACTGCCGCACCAGCTTTTCCGTCAGCGCCACGGAATCCGGCTTCACGACGATTTCGTGATGTTCGGTCTTGTATTTTTTCGCGACGGCCGAGGCGAACGAAAGCTCGTTGTAGGCCGCCTCTTCAAAGCCGATCGAAAACGTCTTCACGGGATCGCTCGATTGCAGCGCCATCGAAGCCACCACGGAACTGGAATCGATGCCGCCGCTCAAGAACGCACCCAGCGGCACATCCGCCAGCATCCTGATCTTTACCGATTCGTCGAATTTGTCGCGGATCTTCCGGCAGGCATCGTCAACCGAAAAACCAGGCGGCGTGGATGCAGTGGGCGTGGGGTATCGCCAGTAACGGCCCGTCTGCACCGTGCCGTTCGCGCTATATTCCAGCCAACAGCCCGGCTCCAATTTGCGAATGTGCCGGTAGATGGAAAACGGGTCCGGAATATTCGAAAACTGAAAATAGAGCCGCAGCGCTTCCGGGTCCAGCTCCAGCGGCGCCTGCGCGGCGCGCAAGCACTTCAGTTCGCTGCCAAAATACAAACCGCCGGGAAGTTCGGCGTAGTAGAGCGGCTTTTTCCCGAACCGGTCACGCACCAACAGGATTTTGCGCTTCTTCGCATCCCAAATGCAGAATGCAAACATGCCGCGCAGGCGATGCAGCCCTTCCACACCTTCCTGTTCGTAAAGGTGCACCAGCACTTCCGTATCGCTGTGGGTGCGGAACCGGTGACCTTGCGCGATCAGGTTTTCGCGCAGCGTTTTGTAATCGTAAATTTCACCGTTGAAGACCACCCAGACGGTGCCGTCTTCGTTCGAAATCGGCTGGTGGCCAGTCGCGAGATCGATGATGCTCAGGCGCCGCATGCCGATGGCGCACGGGCCTTCCACATGGAACCCTTCATCATCCGGACCGCGATGGCGAATCACATCGCACATGGCCTGAACAACAGCTTGCCGGGCTTCGCCCGCAGCCAGAAAGTATCCTGCTATGCCGCACATAGATAACGGTTACGGCCAGGTTCACCCATGGCTCTATGCTACTGTGAATTCCCCGCGCGTTAGCTGGGAGCACCGGCATGCGTAGCGCTCGCGAGATTCATTTTCGCCTTTCGCAGCAGGCGGAAAACCTATGGCTTTACGCGTTCCCTCCGCAGCTTTCGCCTCAGGCCCCCGTAGCCGAACTGCCGTTGCCCACCCCGGCGCGCGTCACCGCGATTCTTCGGGGCAGCACTTTTGCCGCTGAGCTAGAGCGCTTGGCGCAGCAGATTCTGGGGCATCGCCTGCCGTTATTCGGTGGTACGGTGCAGACTGGCCCCGAAATCGCCTGGCGCAAAGATTACATCCATGGCCAAGTCACGCCGCCCGATTACTTTCGCTTCATCCCTTACCTCGATTTCGCCAAAGCCGGCGATCATAAAAACATCTGGGAGTTGAACCGGCATCAGCATTTGGTCCTGCTGGCGCAGGCCTGGGTGCTGACCGAAAATCGCGCCTACCTGGCCGAGGTGGAGCTTCAACTCGAAAGCTGGTTCCAGCAAAATCCGTTCCTGCGCGGGATCAACTTTTCAAGCGCGTTGGAAGTGGCTTTCCGCGCGCTCTCCTGGCTGTGGATCGATCATTTGGCCGGTGCGCACCTAAGCCCCGCCTTGCGCCAAAAGCTTTGGAACGGCATGTTCCAGCACGGGCATTTTCTAAAGTCGAATCTGTCCACATATTTTTCTCCGAATACCCATCTGCTAGGCGAAGGCGTTGCCTTGTTTGCGCTTGGCCTGAAATTTCCGAACACCGGATGGGCTGCGCTGGGAAGCCGCATCGCAAAGGAAGAGCGAGACCGCCAAATTCAGGCCGATGGCAGCCACTTCGAACAATCGACGTACTACCACATCTACGCTCTGGACTTTTTCCTTCTGTACTATCTGCTGGCCGGGCGCCCGGCCGCATTCGATGTGCCCTTGAAAAACATGGCCCGGTTCCTTGCGGCAATCAATGGCCCCGCCGGCCTGCTGAGTTTCTTCGGTGACGACGACGGCGGCCGCCTCTTCCATCCCTACGGGGATCGCGCCACCTTTGCCCGCGCCACTCTGACTACCTGCGCCAGCATCTTCCCCGGCGAACAATTCCCCGCGTGCCCCAAGACTGCGGCGGAGCAGGCCGATTGGTGGCTGGGGCCAATGCCTTCAGCCGATGCTCCTCACGCCGCCAAAAACACAGCCGCGCTGTTCGAAAATTCCGGTCTCGTCGCCATCGTTCGCGACAGACTGCACGTGCTGATCGATACCGGCCCTTTCGGCCCGGGCGGCGCCGGCCACAGCCACTCGGACACGCTGTCTTTCACCATCCGCTCAGGCGATGCGGAACTGCTGATCGATCCCGGAACATTCACCTACGTGGCCGACCCGCAAGCTCGCGATGAGTTTCGCGGGTCGGCCTATCACAACACGCTGCGCATCGATGCTCTCAATCAGGCCGACCCCACGCGCCCGTTCCGTTGGGACAACAAGCCTGAAGTCACCCGCGCCGCCTTTCACGTGGACGGCGAAAATGTCTTCGCCGATGCCGCCTGCAAGGCTCGCGGTATCTTGCATCGCCGTCGCTTTTTTCAGCTGGGCAGCCGCATGCTGATTGTTCTCGATCTTGTGACCGGCCCGCAAGGCATGCACTCGCTCGAACAGTTCTGGCATCTGGGCGAAGGCGCGGCTGGCGGGATGACCATACTCTCCAGCGCGCCCGCGCCAGCGGAACGAACAACCGGATGTCGTTCCCGTTGTCTTGGCGCCAAAGAAGCGGCGCCCGTGATCCAGTACCGCTGGAGCGCGGCTCTGCCGGCAACCGTCGCAACTGTTTTTGTCTTCGACTGCTCTAACGCCAGGGGCTCACTGGAAGTAAAGAATGAACCGGATTCCACCTCAGTAGAAATCCCCGGCGGTCCCACAATCTATTTTCCGAATACCGGCATCGCGCGCGTGGCCGCCACTTGAGCGGCCCGCGACCAGTTCTCCTGCTATCCCATTCGCTAGACCTGGGCGGCACGGAGCGCCAGATGACCGAAGTGGCCAGAGGTCTCGATCGTCAGCTTTTCGAACCGCACGTCGCCACATTTCATCCCCACGGCATTCGTGCCGATGAACTGCGCGCCGATGGCGTTCCGGTACTGCATCTTCCGGTCACATCGTTCGCTTCGGCCTCGGCACTTCAAGGCGGGCTGGCCCTCATCCGTTACATCCGCCGGCATCGCATTCGTCTGGTTCATAGCTTCGATGTGCCGCTCAACATCTTCGCCGTCCCCTTCGTCAAACTGGCGCACGGTCCCGTAGTGCTCTCCAGTCAGCGTGCGCATCGCAACCTCACGCCGGGCATCTATACGCGCCTGCTTCGCTTCACTGACCTTATGGTGGATGGCATCGTGGTGAACTGCGAACACATGCGCGAACACCTGATGAACGATGAGCGCGTGCCTGACAGCATGATCCACCTCTGCTACAACGGGATCGATCTCAGCGTGTTCCATCGCGAACGCATGCCCGCGCTGCCGGCCAACGGCACGGTCGTCATCGGCGTGGTGTGCGCGCTGCGTCCCGAAAAGGGCCTCGCGAATCTGATCGAGGCATTCGCAACCGTGCATGGCAGCCATGCCAACACGCGCCTGCTAATCGTGGGCAGCGGGCCGATGCTGAGTGAGTTGGAAGCGCTGGCCGAAGGCTTGCGCGTGCGCGAATGGTGCCGTTTTGAGCCGAAAACCGCGGACGTGGCGCCCTGGATGCGCGCGATGGATATCTTCGTGCTTCCCTCTCTTAGCGAGGCACTTTCAAATTCCCTAATGGAATCGATGGCATGCGGTTGCAGCTGCGTTGCGTCGCGCATTGGTGGCAACCCTGAACTTTTAGGCAGTGGGCAAGAGCGAGGTCTGCTGTTTGCAAGAGGCAATTCCGAGGAACTCGCCGGGGCTTTAAATCGCTTGGTGGGCGACGCCGGCGCTCGCGAACGTTTCGCGCTTGCCGGTCACAATTTCATTCACGAAGGCTTCAGCCAAGCCCGTTCGGTGAGGCGCATGGAAAAAATATATGAAGAATTTTTGGACTCAAACTAACTGTTTCTTTGAGATGCGCTCCGGGGCGATTACCCACATTCCGCACGGAGATACGTTGAACAGGTCGAAATCGGTGACGTACCATTGGAGGGTTAGCCATCGCAAGAGCCAACTCTCCCGTTACCTACCTGAATTGGAAAAACAATGAATCGAAAGCAGGCTGTCATTATAGGTGCGGGCCCCGCAGGTCTTACGGCTGCGTACGAATTCGTAACCCGTACCGGAATTGTTCCTATCGTCCTCGAATCGAGTGAGGCAATGGGCGGCATCTCGCGCACGATTCAGTACAAAGGGAACCGCATCGATATCGGCGGGCACCGCTTCTTCTCGAAGTCGGATCGCGTGATGAATTGGTGGCTGCAAATTATGCCACTGCAATCCACTCCGGGCGCGCAGAGCATCAGCTATCAGCAGAAAACGCGCACCGTACAGGGTACGGTCGATGGGCCGAATCCAGAAACGACAGACTCCGTGATGCTGGTGCGCAAGCGCAAATCGCGCATCTATTTTCTGCGTCAGTTTTTCGATTACCCCATCAAGCTAAGCGGCGAAACTATTTCTAAACTTGGTCCGGCGAAGATGGCCCGCATCGGCACCAGTTACATGTGGAGCGTGCTGTTTCCGGTCAAGAATGAACAGAATCTGGAACAGTTTTTCATCAACCGCTTCGGGCGCGAACTGTACCTAACGTTCTTTAAATCCTATACGGAGAAAGTGTGGGGCGTGCCTTGCAACCAGATCAGCGCGGCCTGGGGCGCTCAACGAATCAAAGGCCTTTCCATCACCAAGACGCTTCAGCACCTGTTCAAACAGGTAATGAAGAAGAGCGCGAAGACTCAGACCGATCTCTCGCAAAAAGATGTAGAGACTTCGCTGATTGAGCAGTTCATGTATCCGAAGCATGGGCCGGGTCAGATGTGGGAAGAGGTGGCGGAAAAGATCGAAGCGCGCGGCGGCCAGATTCTTACTTCCTGGTACGTGAACCGCATTCTTACGGAAGGCGACCGCGTCACCGGCGTGGAAGCAGTGAATGGCAAGACAGGGGAGACGCGCACGTTCGAAGGCGATTATTTCTTCTCCACCATGCCCATTCGGGAACTGATCAACGCGCTTGATGTGAAGGTGCCCGCGAACATTCAAGCCATCAGCGATGGCCTGGTTTACCGGGATTTCATCACGGTGGGTCTGCTGTTGAACAAGCTGAAAATCAAAGAAGCCGATGGCTCGCCCATTCAGGACAACTGGATTTATATTCAGGAGCCCGATGTGCAAGTGGGCCGCCTGCAGATCTTCAACAACTGGAGCCCGTATCTTGTCGCCGACCCTTCCAAGGTGTGGGTGGGACTTGAATATTTCTGCTACGACACGGACGATATCTGGAAGCTGACAGATGAAAAGATGATCGAGCTCGCCAAGCATGAGCTGGAAAAGATCGGCATCATCGACGCTTCGGACGTTATCGACGCCACCGTCATTCGCGTGCCGAAAACATATCCGGCATACTTCGGCACCTACGATCAATTCGATCGAATCCAGCAGCATGTGGACATCTATCGCAATCTGTACTTAGTCGGCCGCAATGGCATGCACAAGTACAACAACCAGGACCATTCCATGCTGACCGCGATGATTTCTGTCGACAACATCGTCGAAGGGCGCGAAGACAAGCACAACATCTGGGACGTGAACACCGAAGTGGATTATCACGAAACCAAGAAAGAAGAAGTTAAAACCGAAGAGCCCGAGCTGGCCGCCAAGTAACCCGGCTACAAAGGCTTCACTTCATAGATCTGAATCTTCCCGCCGCCGAACGTGGACGCAAGTTTCCAATTAGCGGGATATTCTTTGATGGCTTGCAAGATCAAATCGTTGTGGCGGTAATGCACTCGTGCCGGATAGGTATCCAGCACCACGGCGCGAACATGTTCGTTCTTCAGAAATAGCATCACGTCGAACGGCGTCCGGCAGAACTCTTCCGACACGTTTCCGTTCCAGTCTGAAATGGAAAGCTTCTTGTTGGCGCGCAGAATGGTATGCCCGGGCCGGGCATCCTGCATCGCAAGCTCAGAGATGAACAGGCCTTCGCCATCCCGCTCGGACGAAACCAGAATCACGGCATTGCGCAAGTCCGACCGCGTTTTTATATAGCGGCTCGCTTCTGTAAAGCCGTAATGTTCTTCGCGCGGAATCGCAAACGTCTGCACTGAAAACAGCAGCCCCACCACGGCGGCAACAAACGCGGAACTCCAGCTGAACCCCAGACGCGTGGGAAAGCGCACGGCAATTTTTTTCGCAATCCACTCCCCCCCAGCTAGCGCGAAGAGAATCAGCGCGGGAAGAGCATCGATCATCTTGCGGGATTCCACGCCGGCGGGCACCACGGAATGGAAAACCCAAATGCAGATCAGCAGCCCGAACATCACGGAATCGAACGCCTTCACGCCGCGCGTGCGAAGGGGGCGAATCACACGCAGCCAGATTCCCCAAAGGGCAAGCGCCGCAATCGCCCAGCCCACCAGGTCACACAAAATCACCGCGAACTGCCAGAGCGAATCCACGGTGTAGGCCATGCTGGGCGAATCGCCGCCGGCCCAACCGCGATGCGCCATCTGCAGCGTGAGTATCTGCCAAGGCAGGCAAAGCACGCCCACAATGGGCACCGGAATCCAGAACGATGGCTTCTTCAACACGGCGAAATCGCGCGTGAGCACAATGGCGATCGGCGGAATCATGGCCAGCGCCCAGCCGTTGCCTTTGGTCAGAATGGCTAACGAGCAGAACACGCCGAACAGGATCCCGTTACGCCAGGTATTGTGTTCCAGGTAGCGATAGAAAAACACTGCCGCCGCAAAGCCCGTAACCAGCAGCAGCGATTCCGCCATCTCTTCATTCGAATATGCCTGAACAATGGGCAGGCACACCAACAGCACGGCGCTAAGCACGCCCGCCGCGGCGCCGAAACGCCGCGCGGCCACCATGAAGAGCAGGAACGCCGCGATGGTGGTGGTGAGCGCCAACTCCACCAGCACCGACGCGCGCGATTCTGAAAAGATCAGCATCCACACGCCCTGCACCGCGTACAGCAGCGGCGGCCAGTGGCCGAACGCCACCTTCGGGTACGCGTTGTAATAATCGCTGGCGTACTGCATGGGGTCGGTTAACTTGCCGGCAGCCAGATAATCCCGCACCATCACGCTGGTCACATAATGGGCGGGCTCATCGGGATAGCCGCCAAATTCCGCCCCATAAGCACCGCTTCGAAGCTGAAGCAGTAAAACAATCAGGAACAGCCCGCTGAAGACCGCGGCGTTCAACCACACGCCGTTCAACCGGAAAGGGGAGTGTACCCGGTCATCGGTCTGGTCCACACTCATCCGCGCTCCTTCCAGCGTAAACCATCGGGCTGGAAGGATAGCGTGAACTTGCCAGACGCGAGGGCGGGCTTTACCGGCCTTGCACCACCGTGGCGCGGTACGAATTGCTGGCCACAAGCGCGGCCGAAGCGCTTAAATTGCAAAGCCGCACAGCGACAGTGTTGGCCGCCGAAACTCTCATCATGCCCACCACCGAAGCCGGCATTGTGGCGGGCCAGCCGGAGGCGAGCACATCGCCCACAATCGCCCCGGGCACCGCAACCGTCAGGTCAGCGCTGCAACTGGAGGCCGGCACAGTGCCAAACGCCAGAGTTGCCGCCCCGGTCGTAAACGTCGGCACCAGCGTGGTATCTACGCCGATGGTGCTCTGCGGTCCGGATTCCACCAGAATCATGCCGGTTCCGGCCGATAGAACTTTAGTGGAAAGGTACGCGCGTGCGTCATGCCCGCCGGCCGAATCCCAGCCCGTAGGCAGCGCCGTCCAGGTATAAATCGGCATCGCGTTCACCGGGAAGCCAGCCACGCCCACCGCCGTAGAACAGCCGCCCGCGCATACCACCGTCAAATTGCTGCCAACAGTTACCGTGCCCGAAGGCGTGACGTAAATATAGGCAATGCCGGCGCCCGATTGCCAGGTCACGGTAGCGCTGGTGGTGATGGAGACAACGTTGGTTCCGAAGCGCACATTGCACGGCGCGGTCAGGGAGCAGCCCGCACCGATCGTCAGCGTGCTCGCGCTGGAATAGGTCACACCCAGCACACTGATGCCGCCCGAACCGCCCGTGCCCCCGCCCGTGCCCCCGGTGGGCGCTTGCGGTTGCCACTGGCTGTTGAACTGGCTCCAGGTCAGCACCTGCCCGTCCGAAGGAGTGGCAGAGGAAACGGGCTTGTTTTGCATGCGCGTGACAGTCGCGTTTGAAATCGCGCCCGACAAATCGCCGCCCGTGTTCGTCACCGGCCCTCCTCCCGACGAGGATGTAACCGTCGCCGGCTCCCAATTCAGCGCCGTCGAATTCCAGGTCAGCACCTGGCCGCTGGTGGGCGTGGTAGCGGCCACCCGCTTGCCCTGCAGCCCGGTCACCTGCAAGCTTGTGGGTGAACCGCCCACGTCGCCGCCCAATGCCATCCAGCTCGCCAGCGCTCCGTTCGTGCCCAACAGTTTGTCGGTATTACCCGTTACAGACGGCAATCCACCGCCGCTCTCCGACAGTCCAGGTGTTCGCCGCCGTACAGCCGTAAAGGTTCTGGCCCGGCGCCGCATCGCTCTTAAAATAGCTCTCGCCCACGGTGCAGGTAGCAGGAAGCGAAGTGCCCGTTTTAAATGGTTTGGTGGCGACCGCCCGTGAAAAATCAACGCCCTTGGCTTGGGTCTTCAGATCCACTTGAGTGGTCTGCGCAAGCGCGGGCAAAATTGCGATAGAGAGCGAACCCGCGGTCAACACACACGTTCGCAAAATGATAGTAGATCGTCTCATGGCTCCTTGGTGCGGGCTCGATATCCCGGTCCGAAGAGGAAACGGAAAGCCGGGGCCCGACCAAAGCCTACTCCCGCGCTCTGCCCTGCTCCTTTGTAACTTGCTGATTTAATTGAAAATCTCTGCTGTGACTCGCTCCGGCGCAATGCCGCGTTTCCGCGCAAGCGCTCTTTCGTAGCTCTTCAGCAGCCGGGCCGTGATCACGCGCATGTCCCAGTTGGTCTCCACCTCTGCCCGTGCCCGTGCCGCCATTTCGCCACCCGGCCCAGGGTCGTCGAAGAGACGCAGCACGCGATCGGCAAAACCTTGTGCATCGTCGCTCAGCAGACACTCCTGCCCATCCTGTCGCCCCAAGCCTTCCGCACCGATATACGTCGAGACAACCGGAATGCCGCTCGCGAACGCTTCCAGAAGTTTCACGCGCACGCCGGAGCCGCTACGAATGGGGCACACAAAGGCGGCGGTCGTGGCCAGCAGCGGCTTAATGTCGTCCACAAAGCCGAGCATCCGAATGGCCTGTAGCGGATCGTGATAGGCATGCGCGGGCAGCGGGTCCGAACCGGCCACAAGCAGCTTCGCCTCCGGACACCGCGCAACAATCAGCGGGAGCACTTCCCTGGTGAACCATTCCAGCGCGATGGTGTTCGGCACATGGCGGAAGCTGCCCAAAAACAGCATGGTCTTCGGGGTACGCGGCCCGCCCGGATACGCATACTCCGCCGACGCGATCCCGGCCCGCAGCCCTTCTTCGATGCGCGGCCCCAGAGCCGGCAAAAAGCCCGTCAGGTACTCACGATTCTCACGCGTACAAACCTGCACCGTATCGAACCGGGGCAGCACACCCAACTCATAACGAATCGACCGCAAATATTCCCAGCGCGCCTTCACCCGGTCGAGCGAACCGCGCATAAACTCTAAGCCGCGCCCGATGGATTGAAAGTACACGTCATGCTCAAACAGCGCACACACCGTGCGGCGGTACTTCGCGCCATATTGCCCCAGCGCCGTATATTCCAGCTGAAGCACATCGGCCTGCTTCTGCAGCATTAGCCGGTCGATCAGCCACTGCACATCGCGGCTCTCGAACTCGCGCACCGCATGCGGCACAATCGAACCCAGGTTGGGCTCATCCGTCCCGCGCCGCACATGCAGCGTCACCGACGCGCAGAAGGCAGACAGTTCCCGGTTCGCGGCTTGCTCGTGCTCATAATCCAGCATCACCAGCGCGTGCACTTCCGTTAGCCGGCCAAGCTCACGCAGCGTGTGATACATGAACACGCCGCCTCCATGCGTGGGGGGCATGATGGGGTACGGCGAAACGAACAGCACGCGCGGCGTTTCGGGCAGGTTGTCCGGCGCAACGAACCGGTCATGGAAGTGGCCGCCTCGTGGACGCTCAAACGTTTCCGTATCGCTCACGCAAGCCAGCTCACGCGCGCCCCATCGCGACCTGAGCGCGCCAGGCAATTGCAACGCGGCGCGCGCCAATCCGCTCAGTGTCGCGCGGCCCTGCTCTTCGCCGAACAGTACGCCCAGCAGCGCACCCAAATAGCTGAACAAAAAGTGATCCAGCAGGCGCCGCCATTCGTGAATGTTCTTCCAGCAGAACAGCAGGAAATTTTTCTTCAGCACGCCCTGGATATAACCGCCGCTGAACGTCTTGCCGATGGTGCCGCGATGTTCGTGATACACAACGCTTGCGGGTTGATACAGCACCTTCCACCCGCGCTTCCATGCCAGGTAGCCGATGTCTGTATCTTCCAGATAGAAGGGCGCCAGCAGCTCATCGAACCCGCCCAATTCCAAAAACTTATCGCGGTCGAAAGCGCAACTTCCGCCACCGCCATAGAAGCAAGGAAAAAGACCGGTTACTTCCGGGTCTTCGCGATGCCCCACACGCAGCGCGCCATCCTGCCACCAGCCTTCCGTAAGCCCGGTCTCTTCACGCCTCTTCGCGGGGTCGCTCAAAAAGATCTGGCACGATACCGCGAACACTTTCGCATCGGTAAAGCCATCCAGCAAGGGCTGCAGAAAATCCGGCTCCACGCGCATATCGCTATTCAGCAAAACCACAATGTCGTTCTTCGCGGCACGGAAGCCGGCGTTCGATCCGCCACCGAAGCCCAGGTTGCGCTCCAACCCAAGCACCGTCACGCCCGGAAAATTCGCGCGCACAAACTCCGCGCTGCCATCGTGCGAACCGTTATCGACAACCAGAATTTCGTTTGCCGCATTGCCCTTCGTCGCCTCAATCAACGGCGGCAGATACTTGCGCAGCAGATCGACGCCGTTCCAATTCGGAATCACGATGGTGGCAGCCTGCGTATTGGGCCGGCGCTCCACGGGCGCGCGCTTTCGCCCCAGCACAAGCCAGAGCAGGTCCACCATGAAGATGGCCGTCACGCACAACACCATCAGAAACGGCGACACAATCAGCAGCGGAAGCGCCTTCAGCAGGCGGTTCAAAAAATCCATCTACTTGACCAGGCCCAAGCGGCTTCCCACGCGAACCCACGGCGCGCCGCGCAAGCCGGACCAGCGCTTCTGCCATTCGCGAAGCTCCGCATCCAGGCCCTGCGCCCACACTGTTCGCTCTTCTACCAGCCCTTCTGCCGCTGTCAGCCGTTCCAGCGCGCCAACCAGTTGCTCATGGCGTTCGGCCAGTTCCGTACCCAGCCGCCGTTCGGTCTCAAGGGCCCATTCGGTCTTCGCGAGATTGATGTCTTCGAGCGCCGCCAAGCGCTCTTCATAGGCCGCCACAGCGCTTTGCCACTGCGCATGACCGGCTTCCACCTCGGCTTGCAATTGTTCGATTCGCTCCCCGCGCGCCCGCACCAGTTCGTCCTGCCGCAGCGCCCACCGGTTGCGCTCTTCCACCTGCAGCTTCAGCTCAGCATGCAGGCCCAGCAGCTCTTCATACTCGCGATTGCGCCCGGCAAGTTCCGCGCGCATTGCCTCCATCCACGCAGTCTTCAATTCCATCTCACCGCGAAGCAGCGCGATATGCCGGTCCCGATCCCGCAGCAAATTCGCCTGCGCCGGAAGATAGAAGAATGCATCCATGCAGGCAATGGGTGCATGCGAACAAACGCCCACAAAAAATTGGGCGTCCGCCACAGATACTGTTCCGGCTTGCTGAACCTCGCACGCACCGGCGCCGCCGGCAGGCGCGAACAGCAATCCCGCGGAATGGTTTTGCACCAGCATCCTCACATGCGGGAACACCTCTTTTAAAGCCTGCTGGAACTCGTCGTATTCGAATTCGTGTACATGAAATTCGTTGCCGCCCGATGCGCCGCGCGCTTCCGCGTAGACGGGCTTGTTCGGAGTGGAGACAATCAGCAAGCCATCGTGAGCCAACTGCCCGCTCGCGCTTCGCAGCAATCCGCGCCAGTTCTCCAAATGCTCAATCACCTCGAACGCAGTGATCAAATCGAACGCGCCCGCTCGCGCTTCGGTCACATCGCCCTGCTTAAACTTCAAGTTCGCCGCCGGATATGCGTCACGCGCATGATCGATCGCCTCTTGCGAAAGATCGAGGCCAGTCACGCTCGCGGCCACTGCGGCCATCGCGAACGCGCCATAGCCAGTGCCGCAGCCCAGGTCCAGCACGTGCTTGCCCGCGGCAAATCGGCGCGCGAACGCATAGCGTGAAAAGTGTTCGTTAAACAGATCCACGTCCACCCGGCCGGGTATGACGCGCTCACCCGTGAATTCAGGCGGTGGGCCGTCAGGCAACGCGCTGCTCCCCCACGCGCCCGTTCACTTCCACTTTGCACGGCAGGTGCTGGTAGCCATACACCTGCGAATCGCTGTTCGCCATCTGCAGCGTGATGGCATTATCGATCCAGTCGCTCATCCGATAGCTGACCAGCGTGCCGTCCGCCACCGCGGGCGAAAACGAAAAAGAGCTGGGGTAAAGCTCCGGCAAATCCAGATGAAAATCCACCGTATAGACGTCGCCGCGCCGCATGGGAGCCAGCTCATACTCTTCGCGGCTGGTGTTGGTGCCGGCGAAATCGATGCCCAGATGGTTGCGCATCATGAAGCCCACAATCGGCATCGCGACATCCGTATTCGCGCGAACGCTGATGCGCACCACGGCCTTACTGTTCGGCTGCAGCAGCGCCAGAGGCGCGCCATATTGATCCACCACCGCGATGCCGATCACTTCCGCGCGGCGGTCGCCATAGCGATGATCGATGTTCGGAATCGAATCCATCACCTCCAGTGGCCGCGATTGCGCTTCCGCCCATTCCGGCCTCGGCTGCTGCGCCTTCAGTGAAAGATATGCCGTGTCTTTCTCCACCATCGCGGCCAGATACTTTTCCACCACGCGATCCGTGTCGCCGATGTCCACCATGCGCCCCTGCTCCAGCCACATAGCCCTATCGCCGATGGCTTTCACATCGCCCGCGGCGTGCGAAACAAATAGAATCGTCACGCCGCGCGCGCGCAATTCATGCACCTTGCGCATACAGCGATGCCGGAAATATAAATCGCCCACAGCCAGCGCCTCATCCACCAGCAGCACTTCCGGATCCACGCTGATCGCCACCGCGAACGCCAGGCGCACCACCATGCCGCTCGAATACGTCTTCACCGGTTGATGAATGAAGTCGCCTATCTCGGCAAACTCTTCAATCTCGCGATAGCGCTGATCGATCTGTTTCGTCGACAGGCCCAGAATCGCGCCGTTCAGATAGACATTCTCGCGCCCGCTAAATTCCTGATTGAACCCCGCGCCTAATTCGAGCAGCGCCGAAACGCGCCCATTCACCGTGACCGTGCCCGCCGTGGGCCGCAAGATTCCCGCCACCATCTGCAGCAGCGTGCTCTTGCCCGAACCGTTCTGCCCCACGATGCAAAACGTTTCGCCGCGCTTGATCTCAAAGCTGATGTCGCGCAACGCCCAGAAATCCTGATGAAACTTTTTGCGCTGTAGCGTGGCCAGTTCTTTCAACCGGTCGCCAGGGCTCGCGTAAATGGAGTAGCTCTTCGAAACCCCGTTAAACTCGACAGCCTTCACAGTCTTTCAGTTTATCCATTTATGAGGTTTATTTATGATGGATGGCTAATGACCGCCGTCGACCTTTCAGGCACCACCGGCTTGATCGCCATGGGGCTGCTCACGCTCAACATCCTGCTGGGCCTGCTTCTTTCCACGAGCTACAATCCGGTTCTGCGCTGGCCGCATCGCAAGATTGAAATTTTCACGCTGCACAATTGGACCGGCTACATCGCGCTCTCCGTCGCCTTCCTGCATCCCCTGCCGCTGCTCTTCACCAGCGCGGCCGTCTTCCATCCGCTGGATCTGCTGCTGCCTTTTTGGTCTCCGCAGCAGACTAATTACAACGTGCTGGGCGCGCTTGCGTTCTACCTTACCGCGTTTGTCGTGATCACGAGTTATTTCCGCCCGCGCCTGGGCAACCGCATCTGGAAGAAGCTGCATTACACCGCGTACGCGGCCGCAGCTGTATTTTTCACGCACGGCATTTTGATCGATCCCAACTTGAAAGGCCAGCCGCCCGATCTGCTCGATGGTGAAAAGTTGATAGTGGAAGGCTGCGCCGCGCTGGTGGTCGTGTGCACTATCCTGCGCATCCGCCATCGCAAGCCAAAGCCCGCGCGTTCGTGATAAGAAGAAGATCCATGTTGAAGCGTCTTCTGCTTGCCGCTCTTGTCTGTCTTCCCGCCGCCTCCCAAACAGTGCAGGCGTCCGATTGGGCCGTCCACTTCCTGAACGAATTCGAAACCGCGCCGAACATCACGTACCTCACCGCCAATAACTACGAAGCCAAGTTGGATGTTTACAAGCGCCGCGACGCCACCACGCCGCAGCCCACGCTCATCTGGATCCATGGCGGCGGTTGGACCGGCGGCGTAAAAGAAAATTCGCTGCCCTTCTTCCTGCCGTGGCTTGAAATGGGTTGGCAGGTGGTCAACGTGGAATACCGGCTCGCCAAAATTTCCCCGGCACCCGCCGCCGTGGAAGATTGCCTCTGCGCGCTCCGCTGGGTGGCCGGCCACGCCAAGCAATACAACTTCGACTTGACCCGCCTGGTAATTTCAGGCGATTCCGCCGGCGGCCACCTGGCCCTCACCACCGGCATGATTCCCGAAGGCGCCGGCTACGAAAGCCAGTGCCCCGGTGCGCGCCTGCCTAAAGTCGCGGCCATCGTCAACTGGTACGGCATCACCGATGTGGCCGACCTGCTACAAGGCCCGAACATGAAAGACTACGCCGTCGCCTGGCTGGGCAATCGGGCCGACCGCACCGAGGCGGCCACGCGCCTGTCGCCTCTCCACTTCGTGCGCAAAGACCTGCCACCCATCCTCACCATCCATGGCGATGCCGACCCCGTTGTGCCGTATTCGCACGCGCAGCGTTTGCAGACCGAGCTGGAAAGCGCCGGCGTCCCCCACCAACTCATCACCGTGCCCGGCGGAAAGCACGGGTACTTCACGCCGGAAGAGCGCAGCACCATCTATACCGGCCTCCGCGCGTTCCTTGCCAAATACAAGCTGCCCGCGCGCAACCCTTAAGCTCCGGCAGTCAGCTTCAACTTCGCGGGCCGGCTCCCGAGGCGCCTCCTCAACCGCGCCTCACGCAGGCGCAGTTCAGGCGTCTCTTCCCACTCAAGCGCCGCCAAAGTCATATCCAGCGCCATGGCGCAATTGCGTTCGCGATGCTCATAATATTTCGCCAGTTCCTCCCCAGCACGCGCACGGCAAGGGTTGCGTGAAAGCGTCAGGTCCGTAAACGTTTCAAGCGCCGCCGTCCACAGCCCAAGCTTCTTGCGCAGCAGCCCGGCTTCGAGCAACGTAGGAAATAACAAATCATCGGGCAATCCCACAGCTACCGAACGTTCGAACAGCCTGAGCGCCTGCTCCGGCTTTTCGACGCGCGCCAGCCAGCGCGCCAGACCCAACAGGTCAGACCCATGCCGCACCGGCACCGTCTCCGGATTGCGGAATGCTTCCGGCACAATCGCCGTCAGGCAAGCCAGCGACACAATATCCAGCACATTGTGCTGAAACACCGGGATCAGCTTAGCCGCGCGCCGCGTGCGCACAAACTCAAAATACAAATACGGAATCAGCGAGCCCGGCACATCGCCCTCGCGCTCCACGCCCAACACCTCGCGCTCCAAATACGTCAGCTTGCAATTTTCCATGCGCTGCTTCCAAAGCCGCCTGGCACCATACAGCAGATCCAAATGGATCAGCCTGTCGAAGGGATGCCGCGCGCGGCACATGCGAAAGCGCGTTTCAAGCAGCGGCTGATCGTACGATTTGCCGTTATAAGTAATCAGCACGTCGAACCGCGCCAGATACTCCGCCACCGCCCAAAGCTGCGACGCCTCTTCGGCATAATCGCGCATGAAAAACTGCCGCACACGGAAGCCCTCGCGCTCAATGCTGCCGATGCCGATCAGAAACGCATACGTCCCGCTACCGCCCGCAAGCCCGGTTGTCTCGGTATCTAAAAACGCCCAGCGCGCCGGATGGCAGCCTGGCACCGTCCCCTCGGAAACCGCATGCAGCAGGTCCGGCGCAAGTTCGGCTAAATCCCGCACCGCCACACAGCCATGGCGCTCATCGGCCCCATACAACTTCTCCGTTTCGAAGTGCCGCCCCTGCGGCGTTTCTTTCACTTCGCCGGTGAGCAGCTCTTCCACAAAGGCCGCGCGCGGCGAAGCCACCACCGCCGCTTCCCCACGCGCCTGAATCGCCCTCACCTTTTCGCGTAGGATGGCAAGCTGTTCCTGAATATCCATCTTCGCCTTTAGTTCGCCATTCTACCGCGCTATAGTGCCCCTTGCCGCGCACTGCCCTCTTCTTCGCGCTCCTCTTCTGCGTGTTACTAATAGCGCACCTCTGCCATTCCGGCGTCCTGTGGGAGCCCGAAACGTTCCCCCTCGCCGCCGCCACACAGATGCTGCACGGCCGCACACTCTACCAGCAGATCTGGTACGACAAGCCACCGCTCTCCCCGCTGCTCTCACTGATGTTTGCCACGCAGCCCGGTTGGCTCCTGCGCACCGCCGGAGCGCTGTACACGATGCTCTGCGCAGCCCTGGCGTTCGGCTTCGCGCGCGAATTATGGGCGCGCACGGAAGCCCTCTGGGCCGCCGCGCTCATGGCCTTTTTCCTGACGTTCGATTTCCCCGCGTCGGTTCTTCCCCTCGGCCCCGACCTGCTCACCGTCGCCCCGCACATCGCTGCAGTATGGCTAGCCTGGCGCGGCAACGCGGTATGGGCCGGCACGGTCGCCGGTATCGCCCTGCTCGCGAATATGAAAGGCCTCTTCGTCCTGCTGGCTTGCCTCGCCTTTACCGGCCCGGCCTTCCTGCTCACGCTTGCCGGATTCGGCATCCCCTGCGCCATCGCCGCCCTCACTCTTTCCGCCACCGGCGCAGCCCCGGCCTTCTTCGACCAAGTCTGGCTCTGGAGCTCACGCTACGCCGCCAGCCCGTTCCTCAGCAACCCGCTGACAAATGGCATAGTTCGCACTGCCAATTGGCTGGGCTTTCACGCGGCACTCATCGCCGCAAGCTTCTGGCGAATGCCTTGGCGCTTCGTTCTCTGGATCGCCATCTCAGCAGTCGCCGTAGCGCTAGGCCTCCGCTTCTTCCCGCGCTATTACTTGCAGCTCTTGCCGCCGCTCTGCCTCACCGCCGCCTACGGCGCCGCCCGCCTCACCTGGCGTCGATGGGCCGTACTCGCTCTCTTGCTGATCCCACTCATTCGCTTCGCTCCACGCTACCTCACCGTCGCCGAAGCCAAGCCCTGGACCGACACCGCGCTCGATCTCGACAGCCGCCACGCAGCAGCGCTTCTCAAGCCGCTCACGCACCCCGGCGACACGCTCTTCATCTGGGGCTACCGGCCCGAACTGTGGGTCTACACGCGCCTGCCGGACGCCACCCGCTTTCTCGATTCCCAACCCCTTACCGGCGTCCCCGCCGACCGCCACTTAACGCAATCCGAACCCATCGACCGCGCGGCGCCGGCCACCGCCCGCCAGGAGCTTGCCCGCTCCACACCCACCTTCATCGCCGATGGCCTCAGTCTCTACAACCCGCAACTGTCCCCCACCACATACCCCGAACTGCGCTCCTGGTTTGCCCACTACCGCGAAGTCGCGCGCACGGCCGGAACCATCCTTTATCGCCGCATTGAGTGATGCGGGCTTTACAATTGCTTACCGTTCTCCACGTGAGACAGCCTGCTTTTCGAATGCTTCGGCGATTCGGGCAAGTGCGCGAATGTGTTCAGCATCCGGGGCGAGTTGCTGGCTGTGGAGTTCTGCGATGTGGAGCAGCGAATCAATACGTTTGCGTTGGTCCTCGCCCTCGTCAGCTTGTAATTCGAGGCTCATGGTAAGCGCTTCCAATCGCTCATCTATGGTCACGGAGACAATTCTCCCTTTTTTCATTCTAGTGGCTGACGAGGCAGTACACTGATCAAGTGAAAAGAATACTCGTCACCGGCGGCGCCGGTTACATCGGCTCCCACACGGTGCTTCAACTCGTCGATCAAGGCTACGATGTCGTCGTTGTCGACAGCCTCGTCCGCGGCTACCGCGATGCCGTCGATCCCAAGCTTCTGCGTGAAGTCGATCTCCACGATGGCCCCGCGCTGGACCGCGTCTTCGCCGAAAAGCAGGTCGATGCCGTCATCCACTTTGCCGCCTTCATCTCCGTCGGCGAATCCATGCAGAAGCCGGAGATCTATTTTTCCAACAACGTTGCCGGCTCCAATTCGCTTTTCAGCGCCATGCATCGCGCGCAAGTCAAGCACCTGGTCTTCTCTTCCACGGCCGCCATTTTCGGCACTCCCGGCGTCTCTCCCATTCCGGAAACGGTGCCCCACGCGCCCATCAACGCCTACGGCGAATCGAAGCTCATGACCGAACACGTCATGGAGTGGTTCGATAAAATCCACGGGATGCGCGGCATTGCCCTGCGCTATTTCAACGCCTCGGGCGCCGACCCCAAAGGCCGCGCCGGTGAACGCCACGATCCCGAAACACACCTGGTCCCCCTGCTTCTAACTGCCGCGCAAACAGGCAGGCCCGTAACGCTCTTCGGCGAAGACTACCCCACGCCCGATGGCACCTGCATCCGCGATTACGTGCACGTTACCGATCTCGCACAAGCCCACATACTATCCGTTGAAGCACTGCTCGCCGGTGCGCCCTCGAACCGCTTCAACGTCGGCACCGGCGCCGGCTATTCCATCCGCGAAGTGATGGCTGCCGTGGAGCGTGTCACCGGAAAAAAGGTCCCCTACACCGTCGGCCCTCGCCGCGAAGGCGATCCGCCCGAACTCGTCGCCGATTCGCGCCGGCTGAAAACCGTGCTCGGCTGGAAGCCCGAATTTGCAGAGCTCGAGCGCATCGTTGAAACCGCCTGGGCCTGGGCAACTCGGAAATAGAAACTTACTTACGCTCCCACACCAGCGTGCTCGAATTGCTGCCGTTCGGGCTCTTCACCCCAATGTGCTCGGTCGCCGTCTTGCCATCGCCCGATAGCGTCATGCGAATCGTTTCGCGATAGCTGCCGTCTTCGCTGCGCCGCTCCGCCACCAGCGTGTTGCCCTGCCAGCGGCTCATCTGCGTCTGCTTGTTGCCTTGCGCGCCCGGGTCCACCGGGTGCTGCTTGGCATCCAGAAACCAATCGCCTTCCACCGCTTTCGGGCCCTGCCCATCGTCCGTCGTCTGTACCGAATGCAGCACCGCGCCCTTGCGCGCCGCCTTCAGCGTCATCGCCTGCGGTTTGGGCATCTTGCCGAAGCTCGATTTCCCCACATTCAGCGTCCAATCGCCCGTAAAATCGGGCTTGCCGCTCGTATCTGCCGCCCATGCCGCCGAGCCCAACGCCATCGCCACAACCAGAATGTTTCGCATGCGCATTCCGCGCTGCACGTTCTATTCCGAACTAATCCTCATCCTGCGAAAGCCGCGCCAGCACCGAAAGATCCTCCAGCGTCGTCACATCTCCCGTCACCACATTGCCCATCACAATCTCCCGCAACAGGCGCCGCATAATCTTCCCGCTGCGCGTCTTCGGCAGCGCATCGGTGATGCGAATCTGCTCCGGCCGGGCAAAGCTCCCAATCTCCTTCGCCACCCATTTCTTCAACTCCTCGGCCAGTTCCTCCTTATCGCGGTCGCCGCCCTGCTTCAGCGTCACGAACGCCACCACGGCCTGCCCGGTCACCTCATGCGGCTTGCCCACCACCGCCGCTTCCGCTACCGCCGGATGCCGCACCAGCGCGCTTTCGAGCTCCATCGTGCTCAAGCGATGACCGCTCACATTCATCACGTCGTCCACGCGCCCCAGCACCCAGTAATAGCCGTCCGCATCGCGCCGCGCCGCATCGCCCGTGAAATAGATGCCCGGAATCTTCGTCCAGTAATTCTCGCGATAGCGCTCCGGATCTTTCCACAAGGTCCGGAACATCGAAGGCCACGGACGCCGCACGATCAGATAGCCTTCCTGATTCGCCTCCACCACATTGCCCTTCAGATCCACCACATCCGCCACCACGCCCGGCAAAGGCAGCGTCCCGGACCCCGGCTTCAACGCCACCGCCCCCGGCATGGGCGCAATCATGATGGCCCCCGTCTCGGTCTGCCACCACGTATCCACAATGGGGCAACGGTCGCCGCCAATCACGCGGTGGTACCAATCCCACGCGGCCGGATTGATCGGCTCACCCACGGAACCAAGCAGCCGCAAGCTCGAAAGATCATGCCCACCCGGCCACGCATCGCCCTGCTTCAGGAATGAGCGAATCGCCGTCGGCGACGTATAAAACACATTCACTTTGTACTTATCGATCAGGCGCCAGAAGCGGTCCGGCTTCGGCGAATCGGGCGCGCCCTCATACATCACCGTCGTCGCGCCCGCCGCCAGGGGACCATAGACGATATAGCTGTGCCCCGTCACCCACCCCACGTCCGCGGTGCACCAGTAAGTATCTTCATCGCGAATATCGAACACCCACCGCATCGTCATCAACGCCTGCAGCAGATAGCCGCCCGTCGAATGCACAATGCCCTTCGGCTTGCCCGTGGTGCCCGACGTGTAGAGCACGAACAGCGGCGTCTCCGCATCGAGAGGCACCGCCGGACATACCTCGCTCACGCCTTCATCCAGCTCATGCCACCAGTGGTCGCGGCCGTGTTGCATTTGAACGGCGCTGCCCGTGCGCCGCAACACCACCACATCTTTCACCGTGGGGCATTCGGCCACTGCCTGGTCCACTGCCGGCTTCAGCTTCACTTCCTTGCCGCGACGCCATCCGCCATCGGCCGTGATCACCACCTGCGCTTCCAGGTCCTGAATCCGCGCCTTAATAGCCTCCGCCGCGAAGCCGCCGAACACCACGCTGTGAACGATGCCCAGCCGCGCGCACGCCAGTAGCGCCACCGGCAGTTCCGGCACCATGGGCATATAAATAATTGCGCGGTCGCCCTCTTTCAAACCGCGCTCCTTCAGCACATTCGCGAAGCGGCACACCAGCCGGTATAGCTCGGCATACGTGATGGTGCGCTGGTCTCCCGGTTCGCCTTCCCAGACGATGGCGGCTTTGTTCTTCCGCGCCCCCATGGCGTGACGATCCACGCAGTTGTAGCTCGCGTTGATCAGGCCGCCCGAGAACCACTTCGCCTGCGGCACGTCCCATTCAAGCACCTTGTCCCACGTCTTGAACCAGTGCAACTGCTCGCTCGCAAGCCGTCCCCAAAACTCGCCGGCGTGCTCTTCCGCCTCAGCGTACAGCGCGTCACGCGCCTCCCGATCCGGCACATAAGCCAAGCGGGAAAACTCTTCTAAAGGCGCAACCAAGCGCGTTTCAGCCATCAGGGGAATGGTAGCAATCCCGTACCATCGAAGGAGTGACTCGCCGCTCTCTCTTGCAGGCAGCTTTACTCAAAGCCCCACGCCCGCCCGAACTCGCCATCACCCTCGACGATTTCAACTGGCTCGCCATCCCCAATCCCTTCGGTCCCGTCGCCAGCCGCACGCTGCTCGATACCCTTGAAGCTCACGGCCTGAAGACCGCACTCTTCGTCATCGGCCGCAATGTCGAAAGCCCCGAAGGCCGCTCCACGCTCGGCCAATGGAACGATGCCGGCCACCTCATCGGCAACCACACCTATTCGCATCGCAACTTCCACAGCATGTCCGTCGCGGATTTCGAAGCCGGCACGCTCCATTGCGATTCGCTCCTGAAACCCTACACCGCCTACAACGGCCTCTTCCGCTTCCCGCTGCTCAAAGAAGGCGATACCGCCGAAAAGCGCGACGCCTTGCGCACCTTCCTGCGGGACCGCAACATGCGCAACGGCCACGTCACCATCGACGCCTCCGATTGGTTCTACGATGCCGAACTTCGCCAGCGCCTTGCCGCCGACCCCGCCTACGACATCAGCCGTTTCCGCGCCCCCTACCTGGCCCACCTGCTGGACCGCGCGCGCTACTACGACGCCCTGGCCCGCGAATGCATCGGCCGCAGCCCCCGCCACACGCTCTTGCTGCACTACAACCTCATCAACGTGCTCTTCCTGAACGACGCGTTGCAAATGTTCACCGAAAATGGCTGGAAACTCATCTCCGCCAAAGACGCCTACCGCGACCCCGTCTTCACCTCTTCACCGAACAACGTCCCAGCCGGTGAAAGCCTCATCTGGGCACTCGCCAACGCATCCGGCCGCCATGCAAAGCCCCTCCGCTACCCCGGCGAAGACGATACCTACGAAAGGCCTTACCTGACCCCGCTCTGAGAGAAACGCACGCCGCCCTCCACTACCCGGAGGAATGAAGCCCGGTACCACGATCCATGCGCCCATCGAGCACGCGCCCGTCGAGCCGACCCTCGAAACCGTTTCCTGGACCGTCACCGGCACCCCGCGCGGCTTCTCCCCCGCACCCCTCAACCAGCACCTGCTCCTCTGGGCCACGCGCATCGAAAGCCTCTGGGCGTACCCGCTACTCAAACTCAAATCGGCCCACGCCGCTCTGTTCCTGGTCCTCGCCGTAGTCTGCCTGCTGCGCGCCTTTGTCGGCCTCAGCGGCGTCCAGGTCTTCACGCCCGACGCCTTCATGCCGCTCGATGGCGCCTGGCGCCTGCTCAACGGCCAGCGCCCGCATATCGATTTCTACAGCTTCATGGGCGTGCTGGTTTACCTGCCTACCGTCTGCGGCCTGCTGCTCTCGCATGGCGGCGCGCAAGGCTTCGGCTATGGCCAGGCTCTGGTCGGCATCGGCGCGGGCGCATGGGCGTACCTGCTCACGCGCCGCCGCCTTCCCGATGTCCCGGCCGCGCTTTTCTGCCTCGCCCTCGTTCTGCTGGCCGTCGCACCCTATCCGCTCGGATACTCGCCGCTCTTCACCAGCCCCGCTACCACTTACAACCGCTATGGCTATGTCGCGCTCGCGCTCATTCTGCTCGAAGGAGTCGCCGAACTTCTGCGCCCCGCCCCCTCGCGCGATTTCCTGGGCGGCCTCTCCACCGGCCTGCTTCTGGTCAGCCTATTCTTCCTGAAAATCACCTTCTTCGGAGCCGCTCTCTTCCTTATCGGCGCCTTCGCTTTTTGCCGCCCGCAAAGGCGCTCCCGCTGGGCCGGAATCGCCACCGGCTGCGTCGCGCTGTCCACCACCATCTGCGCCTACTTCAGCTTCCACTTGCTGCCCATGCTGCGCGATCTGGTCATGGTCGCCGGCGCCAAGCGCATCTTCCCCCGCGCCTACGAACTCGATAGCATCCTCACCGATGACGGCCTGCTGCTCAGCTTCACCGCCCTCGCCGCGCTGTTGCTCGTCGTGGCGAAGCGTCACCGTTCAGCCCGCTCGATCCTCATCGCCGGAGCCGCCCTCTGCTTCGCCGGCACCGTTCTCATCTTCGGCAGCAGTGAACCGCACGGCGCCCCCCTGGCCATCTTCCTGGTCCTGATCGCGCTCAGCCGCCTCTCTTTCCGCGCCACCGGCGTCGCGCACGCACTGCGCTCCGGCGTGCTGCTCTGGGGCACCGTGTTCACCCTCACCGCGCTCATCCCGTCGTTCATCGGCCTCGGCTACGCCACGCTGCTCAGCATCCAGGCCAGGCGTCACGAAATCCCCATGTCCGGAAAAACGCTCGCCCGCTTCATCCCCAGCGGCACCGACGCCAGATACCGCGCCTTCGTCAACGATGGCCTGGCGCTCGTCAAACAACACGCACGCCCCGGCGACACCGTTATGCCGCTCGAATTCTCAAATCCGTTCTCTTACGGCCTGGGTCTGAAACCCGCCCGCGGCGGCGCCACCACGCTCGATTACCTCACCACGTTCAACGATACGCACCGCCCCACCGCCGAATGGCTCTTCGGTTCCGCGCGCCTGGTCATGGTCCCCAAAATCTATCCCTACCCGACGCTCGAAAATATCCGGCGCATCTACGGCCCCTTCTTGAACCAGCACTTCCACGTTGTCGGCGAATCGCCCCAGTGGCGCATCTACCGCGCTAACTAGCCTAGGCGTCCGCCGCCCGCCGTATCGCCCGCGCAATCTCCTTCGTCTCGTCCTCCGTCCCCAGCAGCACGCGATGCGGGAACCAAAACGCCTCAGCAATCGACGCCTCCGCTTCCGGACAAGCCTCCACCCGGCACCCCCCTTCGCGATACAGCGGATTCCGGTACAGCGTATGCGGATAAAACGGCGTACAAGGCACACCCGCCGCCGTCACCGCCGCATGAAATCTCCCCCTATCCACCATGCGCCCCAGCAGCAAATAATTCGTGTGCACCGCAGCCTCAGCCGGTACATGCTGCCACTCTATCCGTGTCCCCGCCAGCTCCCGCTTCACAATTTCCGCATTGCGCGCACGACGCCCATTCTGTTCCGCCAGCCGCCCGAGCTGCGGCAGCAGCACCGCCGCCTGTAGCGCCGTCATGCGGTAATTCGTGCCCAGCGTATAGTGCTCAAACCAGCCGCCATCCTTCCTGCGCCCCTGGTTTCCAATGGCCCACACGCGCTCCGCCAGCGCCCCATCGTTCGTCGTGACAATGCCGCCCTCGCCGGCCGTCATCACCTTCGAGTTCTGAAAGCTGAAGCTCCCCGCCACACCCACGCTACCCGCACGCCGACCCGCCCATTCCGAACCGTGCGCATGCGCCGCATCTTCAATCACCGGCACACCGAACCCCTGCAGCCGCTCCACATCCATCATCGGCCCGCCGAAATGCACCGCCATGATCGCGCGCGTCTCCGGCGTAATCGCGTCCGCCACCCGGTCCACATCCATGTTGAAAGTAGCCCGCTCAATATCCACGAACACTGGCGTCGCCCCCACACGCGACACCGCCGTCGCCGTCGAAATGAACGATATCGCCGGCACAATCACCTCGTCGCCCGCCCCAATCCCCAGCGCCTCCAGAATCGTCTCCAGCGTCACCGTGCCATTGATGGCGCTCACGCCAAACGCGCACTGCTGATAGCGCGCGAACTCCCGCTCAAAGCGCCCCACAAATTCATGGAAGCCGCCCCACCGGTCACTCCGCAGCACCTCGCGCAGCAGCTCCACTTCCCGCTCACCCGTTTCCGGCCACTTCGGAATCTTCATCGGCGCAAATAGGGATTCATCCGTTTCTCACGCCCAATCGTCGTGTTCATCCCATGCCCCGCAATCACCACCGTCTCCTCGGGCAGCCCCATCAGCTTCGCCCCGATCGATTGCAAAATCTGCTTGCCATCCCCACCCGGCAAATCCGTCCGCCCAATGCTGTCGCGAAACAGCGTGTCGCCCGCCACCAGCTTCCCCTCTTCGGGAATCCATACACTGATGCTGCCCTGCGTATGCCCCGGCGTCTCCAGCACGTGAAACACAGCGCTCCCCAGCCCCAGCGTATCGCCCTCTTTCGCGAACACATCCACCGCCGTCACCTCCGGCGTCTCCATGCCCAGCCACGCCGCCTGCATGTCCATCCGCTCACTCAACTCGCGATCGTTCGCGTTCATATACACCGGTGCGCCTGTCGCCGCCTTCAGCTTCCCCGCGCCGCCAATATGATCGATGTGCGCATGCGTAATCACAATCGCCTTCACCTTCAAGCCATGCTTCGCCAGCACCGCCTGCACGTCCGCGATGTCGTCGCCCGGGTCCACCACGATGGCTTCTTTCGAGTTCTCGTCGCCGAACACGGAACAGTTACAGCGCAGCATCCCTACAGGCAAAATTTCATGAATCATGTCCGATAATCAAGTATAGTGAGCACCCCGGCCGTTCCCGAACCCACCTCCCTGCTGGACCTTTCCGCGCATGGCAGAATCCGCGCCACCGGCGAAGATCGCGCCCGCCTCATCCACGCGCTCTGCACCAACCACATCCAGCAGCTGCAGCCCGGTCAGGGCGCTTACGCGTTCTTCCTCACCGCCCAGGGCCGCATCGTTTCAGACGCCCACATTCTCTGCTTCGAAAACTCCCTGCTCATCGATGTCGAACCCGAAGCGCGCGAAGCCATGCTCAAGCACGTCGATCACTACATCATTGCCGACGATGTCACGCTCGATGACGAAACCGCGCAGACCTTTTCCTTCGGCATCGAAGGCCCCGGCGCGCAGGCGTTCCTGCAGCGCCTCAGCATCCCCATTCCCCAGCAGCGCGCCTCGCACCTGCCCTGGGAAGACATGACCGTCGCCGCCATCGCCGCCACAGGAACCACTGGCTACCGCATCTATGGAAGCGCCTCGCGCAGAGATGAACTCTGGCAGCGCCTCCAACTAGCCGGCGCGCAACCAGGCGATGCCCACGCGCTCCGCCTCAAAAATTTCCAGCCGCGCTACGGCGAAGACATCACAGACAAAACCCTCGCGCAGGAGACCTCGCTCCCGCACGCGCTCCACTTCCAAAAAGGCTGTTATCTGGGTCAGGAAATTGTCGAACGCATCCGCTCCCGCACCCATGTGAACCGCATGCTCACCGGCCTCGATTTCCCGGCGGGCCAGGCTCCCGAACCCGGCACTCCCGTCACCTGGAACGAAAGCGAAATTGGCAAGATCACCTCGTCCCACGCCGCTCGCGCCATCGCGCTTCTGCGCGTGGAACACAACCAGCCTGGCACCGAACTCGCAGCAGGCGGCGCTCCCGCTATTGCGCGGCCAATCGCCGCAACCCTGTAAGCACGTCCCGCTGCACGCACAGGTTCCCGTTCGCGCCCGTGCCCAACTGAATATTCGGCTTGTTCAACCCGTGGTAATCGGAGCCGCCCGTCACGCCCAGCCCGTACTCGCGCGCCAGCGTCTCATAGCAGCGCACATCCGCCGCGCTATGGTCGCTATGATAGGCCTCCAGCGCCGGCAACCCCGCCCTGCTCATTTCCCGAATCGTATCCGCCAGCGGCTCCGGCGCCTTCCGCAGCAGACGAATCGGATGCGCCACCGACGCAACGCCCCCCGATTGCGCAATCAGCTCCACCGATTCCGCAAAGTCCGCCTCCCGCCGCTCCACATACCCCTTTGCCGATTCGTCCAGGTACTCCTGAAACGCCTGCTGGATGCTCTTCACGTAGCCCTTCTCCATCAGCACCTGCGCAAAGTGCGGCCGCCCCGCCATGCTCCTGCCCTTGCGTTCCACTTCTTCCAGCGTGATCGGAATCCCCAGCGATTGCAGCCGCTCCACCATGCGCCCATTCCGCTCCTTGCGCGAAACCTGTAATTCATGCAGCCATTCCGCAAAAGGGGCCGCCGGCTCGCCATGCGGAAAGTAGCCCAGCAGATGAACGCTGCGCCCGCGAAAGCGCGTCGAAAGCTCAATGCCGCACATCAGTTCCAAGCCCGCTTCGCGCGCCGGCTCCACGGCCTTCCGGTAGCCTTCCATCGTGTCGTGATCGGTAATCGCCAGCGCTTCCAGGCCCCCGCGCACCGCCAGCGCAATCAATTCGGCCGGAGAATCGGTACCGTCCGATTCCGTCGTATGTGTATGTAGGTCAATCAATGAGAGCCAGCTTTCGCAGTAGTGCCAAGACGCGCTCCACGCTTTCCGCTACCGGTTCTCTGTCCGAGCGAATCACCAGGTCCGGCGTCTCCGGCGCTTCGTAAGGGTCCGTCACGCCCGTAAAATGCGGAATCTCCCCCGCCAAAGCGCGCTTATAAAGTCCCTTCACGTCCCGCTCCGCGAGCACGGAAATTGGGCACTCCACATACACTTCGACGAACTGGCCCACCCTGCGTTTCACTTCCGCCCGCGCTTCCCGGTAAGGCGAAATGGCCGCCACTACCGCAATCACGCCATTGCGCGACAAAAGCTCGCAAACGAACCCAATACGCCGCACGTTGGTATCTCGATCTTCTTTCGAAAAGGTCAGCCCCTGCGAAAGGTTCGTGCGCACCACGTCGCCATCCAGCAGTTCCGTCTTGCGGCCCGCCTCGCGCAGGCGCGCCGCCACGCGCTCGGAAACCGTGCTCTTGCCCGACCCCGAAAGTCCCGTGAACCAGAGTGTGAAGCCTTCAGACACGGCTTGCCAGCACCTCTTCCAGCAGCACATCCACCCGCCGCCGGGCCCGGCCGTCCGGCGTGAAGTGCAGGCCGCACTCCTTCTCCGCGTCGTGTTCCCACCACCACCGGCCCGCGCGTTCCTCTTCGCCCGCCTGCACCGCGCGCGTACACGGGTCGCATCCAATGCTGCGGTATCCTTCGGCGTATAGCGGATGCTCCGGCACGCCATGCAGCGCTGTATATTCCGCCACACCGCGCGCGTTCCACTCGGCCAATGGAGCCAGTTTCACCGGCGTCGCCCGCCAATCCACCTGCTCCAGCGCGGCTCGTGTTTCGCTCTGGTCACGGCGCAAACCCACCAGCGTGGCGTCGTATCCGGCCATGGCGCGGGCCAGCGGCCGCACTTTCCGAATCTGGCAGCAAAGCAGTCGGGACCCCACATCCTCCCGGAACAGATTCGGCCCATGCGCGGTGGTCATGCGCTCCACCTCGCCCGCATCCGGCGAAATCAGGTGCACTGCAATGCCATAGCGCTTCCGCACGGTTTCAATCATGCTGTGCGTCGCCTCCGGCAGCCTGCCCGTATCCAGCGTAAATACAGGAATTCCCGGCGCCACTCGCGACGCCATATCCAGAATCACCATGCCCTCGCGCTGGAACGAAGTAACCAGCGCCAGCCGGTCTTGAAAGCGTTCGGCAGCCCAGCGAATCAGCCCCTCGGCGTCGTTTGGCGCAGCTCCGGATTCAGGTTCTGACGGCAAGTGTTTATGCTTCGGCCTTGCCTACCAGAATAATGGCCACGGGCAGGTCGCCCACTTTGGTATTCAGTGTCCAATCGTGCTCGCCTTCTTTCGCGAAGCCCGCTTTCCCGCTCCCCGGCGCAATGCTCAAAATTGCGGGGTGGCTGGTTCCAGATACCTTCGTGCTCGCGGCAATCACTTCCTCAAGCGTCATCTTCACCCCCGGTCCGACGTCGCTTGAAGCAGGCACCAGGGCCACAAAATCACGCTGCGGCGCCGCGCCCAAATGCGCGCCATTCACGGGCATCAGCACGTAGCGCAGCAGATAAGTTCCTGCCGCAATCGCCTGCCCGCGCCGGTCGTTCGCCTTCGCCGGAAATTTCACCGCTCCCAGCAGCGCGCCCACAGGAATCGTCGGCAGCGTCACGTCCGATTCGGTGGACGTCCCGCCCTGCGGCGCCGTCTTCACCAGCCACAACTCACAAATCATCTTCCCCGAACCATCCAGTATCTTCACTCCGGGAGAATCGAAAGCCTTGGCGGCAGCGGCGGAAAGGTCAGCCGGCTTCGCGTCGCCGGCAGCGTCCATTTTGTATTGTGCGGAAAGAGGAAAGCAGAGAGTAAAACAGCTCAGGAAACAGGCAAGAATGCGGGATTGCATAATTGCCTTTAGTGTAACGTAGACGCAAACTACCAGGCAGTTTGGAGCGGGAGACGAGATTCGAACTCGCGACATCGACCTTGGCAAGGTCGCACTCTACCAGCTGAGTTACTCCCGCAGCTTCGCCTGAAGACTCCATTCTGCCGCATGCGAACTAATGATGTCAAACGGATTGCACCAGTAGTGGTGAAGTATTCGTAAGTGTAACAAAACAGGACAGTTAAAAACCTGTTGAAGAGGTTGCATTCGTGTTATTCTACTTTTGCTGTAAGGCTTCCTCAGCCTCACCTCCCCCCATTTCGGAGTCTGAGCCGCAACCCGGAGAAATTCCTAGTCAGGAAACTCCGCAGGGTAAGCTTGTGTCTTTTTTGGAAGTGTAAACGCGATGAATCCGTGGGACCTGGTTAAACAGAAACTCGAGCAAATACTCAGCGCGGAAAGCTTCCAAAACTGGTTTAGCAGAACCAAATTTCACTCAGCGGAAGGGTCCATTCTCCGCGTCTCCGTCCCCGACGGTCAGACCAGGCGTTGGCTCGAATCCGAATATTCTGAGCAGGTCGCAACCGCCTTGCGCTCCCTCGGCACCGCGCTCAAAACGGTGGAATACGAAGTCGCCGCCGGCTCCCGCGCCCACAGCAGCGCCCCTTCGGAAGACCAGGCGTTTTCCGATAACGAGAGCCAGATAGCCACCTTCAGCGCCCGCTTTACTTTCGACAACTACGTGGTCGGCGCGAGCAATCAGTTCGCTCACGCAGCGGCGAAATCGGTCGCCACCGCTCCCGCGCGCAGGTACAATCCGCTGTTTATCTACGGCGGAACCGGCTTGGGCAAAACTCATCTCATCCAGGCCATCGGCCGCTCCCTGGTCTGCGACAGTAAAATGCGCGTGGTTTATACCACCAGCGAGCGTTTCACTAACGAAGTGGTCACTGGTATCCGTTTCGACCGTATGGCGCAGTTTCGCCAGCGCTACCGTTCCGCCGATGTGCTGCTCATCGACGATATCCAGATGCTCGGCAACAAAGAGCGTACCCAGGAAGAGTTCTTCCACACCTTCAACGAACTGCATGAAAACCAAAAGCAGATCGTCATTTCGAGCGATGCGCCGCCCAAGGAAATTCTCGGCCTGGTAGACCGCGTCCGCTCCCGCTTCGAATGGGGCCTCATCGCCGATATACAGCCGCCCGATCTAGAAACCAAAATGGCCATCCTCGACAAGAAAGCAGAGGATTCGGGCGTCGTTTTGCCTGACGATGTCCGCACCTTCATCGCCACGCGCTCCAAAGGCAACGTGCGTGAACTGGAAGGAGCGCTCATCAAGCTGTTGGCGGTCAACTCCCTTACCGGCGCGCCCATCAACATGGCCATGGCGCAGCAGACGCTGAAAAACCTGCTCCACCAGACCGACCGCCGTCTCACCATCGATGGCATCCAGAAGGCCGTCGCCGATAAGTTCGGCGTCAAGCAATCGGCGCTTAAAGAGAAGAGCAACACCAAGGCGATCGTCTACCCCCGCCAGATCGCCATGTATCTGGCCAAGGAGCTGACCACGGCTTCGCTTCCTGAGATCGGCCGCGCTTTCGGCAACAAGCACCACACCACGGTGTTGCATTCCGTCGAGAAGATTAAGCGTGAAAAAGCCGTTGAACCGGAATTGAACAGAATTTTACACAGCCTAACCGATTCGCTTTCATGAAGTTACAGTTTCGTTTCACAGCGGCTGTCGAAAGTCCCCGCGCGCTTCTGTGTAAATGGGGTGGCAGGGGGCGGTTTTACTTTGTTTTGCGGCTGTTATCCTCAGGGTGGAATGGCCAAAAGGTGCTGGATTTTGTATAATTTAGGAAGAGATCCACAAACCCACAGCACCTACAGATACGGGTTACTTTTCATAGATCTTTATACCGAAAGAAAGAATAGGGAGCGGCAGCATGGAATTTACCGTCAGTAAGGCAGATCTGGTTCGGGAACTGGGCCTCTCCCAAGGCGTCGTTGAGAAGAAAACCACGATTCCGATCCTTTCGAATATTCTGCTTGAAGCCGCCGATGGGCGCGTTACGCTCACCGCGACAGATCTGGAACTGGGAATTCGCTGTTCGTGCCCCGCCCGTGTCAAAACTCCCGGCGCCGGTACGGTCCCCGCGCGCAAATTGCTCGATTACGTACGACTGCTTCCCGATACCGATCTGACGGTCAAGTTTCTGGAGAATCACTGGGCCAATCTGACCTGCGGCCGGTCCAAGACGAAAATCGCCGGCATGTCGCGCGAAAGCTTTCCGGAACTGCCGGTTATGCCCGAAACGGTGGCCGAAATTTCGGTAAAACAGCTTTCGAGCATGATTGCCCGCACAGTGTTCTCCATCTCCATGGAAGAAAGCCGCTTTACGCTGAATGGCGCGCTGCTGCTGCTGAAGGACGAAACCATGACCATGGTGGCCACCGATGGCCACCGCTTGGCCTACGTCCAAACTTCGTCCGGCGTCACCCAGAATTTCCGCGCCTTAATTCCGCGCAAAGCCATGGGCGAAATCGTGCGGCTGGCCGATGAAGGAGCCTCCGACGCCAAGGTTAAAATTTCCGGCGATGACAACCACCTGTTTTTCCAGTTCGGCGAACGCCTGCTGATCACGCGCAAACTGACCGGCAATTTTCCGGATTACGAACGCGTCCTGCCCAAAGACAACACGCATCTGGCGAAGCTTTCGAAATCGGAAGTGCGCGGCGCTATTGAACGCGTGGCGCAATTTGCCGATGAGCGCTCCCGCGCGATTCGCGTGCAGTTTGTCGAAGGTGAAGTGCGCGTCTTCGCCTCCTCGGTCGAAATGGGTGAGAGCGAAGAAAGTGTGTCCAGCGAATACACCGGGCCGGAACTCGAAATCGGGTTCAATGCCCAATATCTACTCGATTTTTTCAAGGCCATTCCGCAGGATCATCTGATCTTCGCGTTAAGAGATCAAAAGAGCGCGGGTGAATTACAACCGGCAGGCGATGGCGCGAAAGATCAATACCGCTACGTTGTCATGCCCATGAGAATTTGAAGGTTTTTCAAAAACAAAAATGTCCAATCAAGCGATGCCTACACCACCTTTCGAAGAATACGGAGCCAGTTCCATCAAGGTGCTGGAGGGTCTGGAAGCGGTTCGGCTGCGTCCCGCCATGTATATCGGCTCGACCGGTGAGATGGGGCTACACCATCTGGTTTATGAAGTGGTCGACAACTCCGTCGATGAAGCGCTCGCCGGCCATTGCACCGAAGTCAGCGTCATCATCCACATCGATAATTCCGTCACCGTTCAGGACGATGGCCGCGGCATTCCTGTCGATATCCACCCCACCGAAGGCGTCTCCGCCGCGCAGGTGGTTCTCACTAAGCTGCATGCCGGCGGTAAGTTCGATTCGAACAGCTACAAAGTTTCAGGCGGCCTGCATGGCGTCGGCGTCAGCTGCGTCAATGCCCTGAGCGATCAGTTCGATCTCGAGATCTGGCGCCAGGGTTTCACCTGGACCCAGGAGTATTCGCAGGGCGTCCCCAAAGCGCCTCTCAAGCAAGCGGGTAAGGCTGGGCGCAAGACCGGCACTAAGATCACCTTCCATCCCGATCCGAAGATCATGGATGCCTTGAAGTTCAATTTCGACACGCTGGCCCAGCGTTTGCGCGAACTCGCCTTCCTCAACAAGGGCCTGAAAATCTCGCTCGCCGATGAGCGCGAAGATCCCGTCAAGAGCAAGGAATTTCTTTACTCCGGCGGCATTGCCGAATTCATCAAGCACATCAACACCGGCAAAAGCGTTCTGCACGATAAGCCGATTCACTTCGAAGCGACTGCCAAGGGTCCCTCCGGTGAAATGGCCATGGAAGTGGCCCTGCAATACAACGATGCCTACTCCGAAACCATCTTCAGCTTCGCCAATAACATCAATACAGTCGATGGCGGCACGCACCTTTCCGGGTTCCGCAGCGCTCTCACGCGCACCATCAACTTCTTCGGCCAACAGGCCGGCATGTTCAAAGACGTAAAGGAAAATCTGTCGGGCGATGACGTTCGCGAAGGCCTCACCGCGGTCATCAGCGTCAAGGTCCCGCAGCCGCAGTTCGAAGGGCAAACCAAAGGCAAACTCAACAGCGACATTCAGGGTGTGATGACCCAGTTCGTCAATGACAAGCTGGGCGAATATTTCGAAAAGAACCCGAACGTGATGCGCAAGATTGTCTCGAAGGCAATCGATGCCTCACGCGCCCGCGAAGCAGCCCGCAAGGCCCGCGATTTGACCCGCCGCAAAGGCGCGCTCGATTCCGGCGGCTTGCCCGGCAAACTGGCCGATTGCCAGGAACGCGACCCCGCCAAGTGCGAAATTTTCCTGGTCGAAGGCGAATCGGCAGGCGGCACCGCGAAACAAGGCCGCGACCGTAAATTCCAGGCCATTCTGCCGCTGAAGGGCAAGATTCTCAACGTCGAAAAAGCCCGCTACGACAAGATGCTGGGGCACGAAGAAATTCGAACGCTGATCACCGCGCTCGGCACAGGGATCGGCAAAGACGATTTCTCACTCGTCAAACTGCGCTATCACAAGATCATCATCATGACGGACGCCGACGTGGATGGCAGCCACATCCGCACGCTGCTGCTCACGTTCTTCTTCCGCCACATGAACGACCTGATTACGCACAACAACGTCTACATCGCGCAGCCGCCGCTTTACAAAATCAAGAAGGGCAAGAACGAAAAGTACATCAAAGACGAAAAGGAATTCACGCGCGAAATTATGCGCCGCGCGACGGAAAATCTGGTCCTCGAAATTGGCGCCGGCGAAACGCTCAAGCTGGAAGGCGGCGAGCTGCGCAATTACCTGCTCAGCCTGGATGAACTCGAAACCATCGCCGCCAAAGTGGAACGCCGCCTGCGCGATGGCCGCGTTGTCGAAATCCTGACCAACACTTCGCTCAAGGTCGATAAGAAGGAAGAGTTCGCCGAAAAAGCCAATGCCGAAGAAGTGTTTGAGCTTCTGAAAGCCGCCGGCATCGCGCCGGAATTGCGCTTCGATGAAGAGCACTCCGCCTGGCGCGTGATCTTCCACGATTCCACCAACGCCGAGCGCGCCATCGACATCGAACTCGCCGCGCAGCCGGAATACAAAAAGCTTCGTTCGCTCGCCAAGCAGGTGATGAAGTACAACACGCCGCCTTTCACAGTCATCAAGAACGAGCGCCGGGAAGTGCAAACCAACTGGCGCGATCTGCTGAACTTCCTGAAGGCCGAAGGCAAGCGCGAAATCACCGTCCAGCGCTACAAGGGGCTGGGCGAAATGAATGCCGAGCAGCTGGCCGAAACCACCATGAACCCCGACAAGCGCACGCTGCTTCGCGTTCGTCTGGAAGATTTAGTGGAGAGCGACGCCATCTTCACGACACTCATGGGTGAAGACGTGGAGAGCCGCCGCAAATTTATCGAAGAGAACGCGCTTGAAGTGAAGAATCTGGACGTCTAAACCTTGACCTGGGTGGGTTGGGCACTGCTCTCGGCCGTCTTTGCCGGCGCCACTGCCATTCTGGCGAAGGTCGGCATCGCCGGTGTGGATTCTAACCTCGCGACAGCCATCCGCACCACGGTCATTGTCGTGTTCACCTGGGCCATTGCCGCCGGCACTGGCGCGCTCGGTGGCGCCGGCAACATCTCAAGCCGTAGCTGGCTGTTCCTGGTGCTCTCCGGCGTGGCTACCGGCTGTTCGTGGCTCTGCTATTTCCGCGCGCTCGCGCTTGGCAATGCTTCTAGTGTCGCGCCGGTCGATAAACTCAGCGTTGTGTTCGTGATCGTCTTCGCCGCAGTGTTTCTGGGCGAACGTATCACGCTCCTCAAAGCCGTTGGCGGTCTGCTCATCGCCGCTGGAGCCTTGGTGTTAGCCCTTGCTTAGTGCGGGACCGCCTCGTCCTTTTCCACTTTCCCGTCGCGCACATGAATAATGCGGTGCGCATGCCGCGCGATATCGAGTTCGTGCGTCACCACGATGATGGTGTTGCCTTCCTGATAAAGCCGCTCGAAGAGCGCCATGATCTCAACACCAGTTGCGCTATCGAGGTTGCCGGTGGGCTCATCGGCCAGCAGAATCGAGGGGTTATTCACCAGCGCTCGGGCGATAGCCACGCGCTGCCGCTGGCCGCCTGAAAGCTCATTCGGCTTGTGATCCATGCGCTTCGAGAGATCCACCTGATCGAGCGCTTTTTTCGCGCGTACAATCCTTTCTGAAGCGGGGATGCCGCTATAGATGAGCGGCAGCTCCACGTTGTGCAGAGAACTGGCGCGCGGCAGCAGATTGAACGTCTGGAAAACGAAGCCAATTTCCTTGTTGCGGATATGCGCCAGCGAATCGTCGGTCATGGCGCTGACCAGGCTGCCGTTGATGTAATACTCGCCTTTGCTGGGCGAATCGAGGCAGCCGATCAGATTCATCAGCGTCGATTTGCCGGAGCCCGAAGGACCCATGATGGCGACGTATTCGCCGCGTTTGATTTCGATATCGACGCCGGAAACAGCGTTGATGGTTTGATCGCCCATGACATACGTCTTCCATAGATCATAGGTGCGGATGACGATCCCATCCCGCTTCAATTGCTCCCCGCGGTTGAGGGTTTCAGGTACTGCGGTTGCGGTTGCCATGGAGTGCGGTCTCTAAGTTGTAGGCTTCACGACAGGCGGCTTGTTATCCACCTTCACGCTGGTATCGGTCCGGATAGAACGGACCACCTGGTAAGGCCCGGTGAGAATTTCCGTCCCATCGCCGATACCCGAAAGAATTTCGATGTCCGTGTTACCGGTAATGCCGGTATCGACCTTTGTAAACTTCGCTTTGCCGCCGGAGACGACGAAGACGCCTGTTACTTCTTCCTTCCGCAGCTTCTCCTGCGCGGGCGTCAATTTGCTGACGCCGGACGGCGCGGGCGCACCCTTCTGCTTGGGTTCCAGATCGCCTTTCTGACGAGTGGTGAGAGCCTGAATGGGAATAGTGACCACCTGCGATTTGCGCGCGGTGGTGATCTTCGCCGTGCAAGATAAGCCAGGACGAATTTCATCCGGCGGCGCATCGAGCGCAATCACCACTTTGAAATCTTTCGCTTCCTGGCTGGACACCGAGCTTTGCGAAGAAGCAAGGCCGGTGGAGCGCAGGATGGCGGTGTTGCCGATTTCAATCACATGGCCCTTGAGCACTTTGGTGGAAAGCGCATCGACCGTGACATCGGCCTGTTGATCGAGCTTCACGTTGATGATGTCGCTTTCGTCCACCTTCACCTCAGCGGTGATGATGGACATATCGGCGATGGTCATGATGGTACTGGATGCCGAATTTTGAATACCGGGCACCACCACTTCGCCTTGGCGGACCGGCAAGTTCGTAACCACGCCATCGAGCGGCGCGATCACGTTGCGCTTGCTCAAAAGATCGTTGAAGCGCGTGAGACCGGCTCTTGACTGCGCGATACGGCGCTGCGATGCGGCGGTTTGCGCGGCGGCTTGCGCGATCTGCGCTTTGGCCTGCACCATGCGGGCTTCCGATTCGCGGAGCGCGGCCTTCTGGCTATCGACCGTGGTGCGGCGCTGATCGAACTCCTGCTTGGCGACAAGCTTTTGGTCGAACAGATTTTTAAAGCGCTGAAAATCTACATCGGCCTTTTCAAGGTCGGCCTTGCTGCGGTCGATGGAGGCTTGCATGGTGGTCAGATTATCTTCGGCTGCCTTTTGACCGGCCTCACTGGCGGCGGCATCCGCTTCGGCGGACGCGATACTGGCCCGCTGCGAGGCAACGTCGGCGGAAGGCTGAACGTTTTCAATACGGGCGAGGAGTTGCCCTTTGCGCACGTGGTCACCCTCTTTCACCAGAATGGACGTGAGTTCGCCCTGCGCGTTAGCCCCGATGTTGATGTAATTTCGGGGTTTAATTTCGCCGGAAGCGGTCACCAGACTGGAAAGGTCCTGCTTGGTAGCATGGCCGGTCTGGACGGTGACGATACCCTTTTGACTATATTTGACGCTGGCAAAGACACCTATGGCAATCAACAGGAGTACCGCAATTCCAATGATAATTTTCCACTTAGTTTTCACTTTGCGACACTACTCCTCGGTGGGTGAGACGTAAGAACGCCTGTATTTGTTCAGGAGAATTATACCGAATCGCCGGCCTTGGCCGAAAATTGGCTGTTACTTCCAGGTTACAGAATCGGGTGGAGTATTCGGGCAATTGATGCGGTCCGTCATGCCGCCTTCCACTTCCGCGCAGGCCAGTTCGGCGGCGGCGCGCAAAGCTGTTTCTTTATTGCGGGCGGAGGCGATGCGGCACTGTTTCTTATCTTTGTATGTAATGCAGACTTCACAACGGTATTGGCGATTGCCCATGGTGTTGTAGACGAGCGCCGCGATCATGAGAAGGCCGAAGACCAGAGCTATGGCGCTACTTTTCTTCAAGCGAAAACGGTCCCCATTTTGCGGAATTTCAAATAGCGCTGTTGGACCAATTCATTCGACGAGAGATCGGTGAGCAACGCCAAGGCTTGCCGCAGGACGGTGCGCAGCGATTCGGCTGCCGCATCCGGATTTTCCTGAGCGCCGCCGGCGGGTTCCGGCACAATGCCATCGATGAGCCCGAAATGGAGCAGGTCTTCCGCGGTGAGGCGAAGCGCAGCGGCGGCCTGTTCGGCTTTGGCGGAATCGCGATAGATGATGGCGGCGCAGCTTTCGGGCGAGATCACGCTATAGACCGCGTTCTCCATCATATAAACATGGTTGCCGACGCCTAGCGCGAGCGCGCCCCCACTGCCGCCTTCGCCGATGCAGACCGCGATGACAGGCACGGTCAGGCGGGCCATTTCGCGCAGGTTCCGGGCGATGGCTTCCGCCTGGCCGCGCTCTTCGGCATCAATGCCGGGGTAGGCGCCGGGCGTATCCATCAAGGTGATGATGGGGCGATTGAACTTGGCGGCCAGCTGCATCACGCGGATGGCTTTGCGGTAGCCTTCGGGCTTGGGCATGCCGAAATTCCGCAGCACTTTTTGCTTGGTGTCACGGCCTTTTTGTTCGGCGATGATCATGACGGGAGCATCGTCGAAGGTGGCCATACCGCAAACAATGGCCTGATCGTCACCGAAGAAGCGATCGCCGTGGAGTTCCTGGAAATTGGGGAAGAGGCGCTCGATGTAATCGGAGGCATGCGGCCGCTTGGGGTGGCGGGCGAGTTGAACACGCAGCCAGGCTCCGTTGGTGAGAGCTTCGGGGGACGCGGAGTCCGGAGCGAGTTGAGTATTCATGCCTAGCCTTTAGGATACCGTGGGCGGCTCCGGGTGCGTGCCTTGCCTTGGCGGGGTAGACTCGGCTACTTTGGACATTCGCCCTCGTCGCCGTTTCGGCTCTGCCGCCGCAAGGAGAGTTTGTGCTCAAGACGGTGGTGGTGTTGTTCTGCGCGGCGTTGGCTAGCGCGGAAATTCGAACCAATTATGAGCTGGCGCAGCCCGCTGCCGGCGACCTACGGTTTAAGTGGATTTATGGCTCGGTTTGTAATGCCTTGAACCGCGATCCCCGGGTGCAGGTGGTGATGTACAACGAGGATACGTATGTGATGCGGCAGAACATTGCCGTTCACCATGCTGCTCCGTTTACTTATCTGCTGATGGGCAATTCGGGTGCGTTGCTCATCGATACCGGAGCGACGGCGGACGCCCAACATTATCCGTTGCGGTCTACCGTAGACGCTTTGCTGAAACATTGGGGCGACCTGCGCGGTAAGGCCGATGTTCCGCTCACAGTGGCGCTGACCTCTGGCGAGGACCTGTATCAGAATCAGGGGTACGCGCAGTTTCGCGATCGCAAGAACACGCGATTGGCGCCGCGGGATGCGACTGAGATCGATTTGGGCGGGCGCGTGGTGACCGTGATTCCGACGCCTGGAACACATAAGGACGGCGTCAGCTTCTATGACCGGTACGACGGGTTCCTGTTTACCGGCGACTTTGTGTGCCCCGGCCGCATTACGATCGGCAACGATGCGGACTATGTGAAGTCGATTGCGCGGCTGCTTGCGTTTCGTGCGTCGCACCCTGTTAAGTGGGTGATGGGCGGACAGATCGATATGCAGTTTCTGCCGGGCGTGGAATATATGCGGCTGATTACTTATAAGCCGATGGAGCATGTGCTGCAACTGGACCCCGCGGTGCTGGACGATGCCGCTGCTACTGCTGAGCGGCTGAAGGGGAAGGCCGAGGTGATCATCCGGGCGGAGTTTGCGATGCGGAATCGTGTGGGGCCGGACTTCCGTAAGCCGGGAGTGCGGGAACCCGATCTTCCGCCGGTGCCGGTGGTGGGGATGCTGCGATGAGTAAGGTCTGGTTGGGAGTCTTTGCTTGGGCAACCGCGTATGCGGCGGGGCCTGCGCGGATAGAGTTCCCCACTCATGTTCCGGCGGTGGGCAGCTTTCCCGCGAAGTGGATTGCCGGGTCGCCTTCGGCGATGGACAATCAGGACCCGCCGATTCAGGTGCATTGGTATAACCCGCACACGGCGATCCTGCGCGAGAACAAGGCCTATAACTTCGAAGCGGCATTCATGTACCTGTACTTTGGGAACGACCGGGCGATTTTGCTGGACCAAGGCTCGACGGCGCTGCCGAACTTCTGGCCGTTGCGGAAGGTTGTGGATGAGGCGATTGCAGCGTGGTGCAAGAGGAACGGGCGCAAGTTCGAAGACTATGAACTCGTGCTGGCGTTCAGCCATTTGCATGGGGACCATTGGGCGGCGGAGAACCAGTTCGTGGATCGCAGGCACACACGCATTATGGGTTTGAGCCTGGCGCAGATGGTGGCGTTTTGGGGCATGACGCATTACCCGGAAGAGCAGATCACGTTCGATCTGGGTGGGAGGAAGCTTTTGATTTGGGGAAGCCCGGGACACGTGGATGAGGAATTTGCTTATTACGACACTTACACACAGATTCTGTTTACGGGTGACATGTTCTATCGCGGCCGATGTTACATCACTTACTGGGATAAGTGGTTCGCGAGTATGCAGCGGCTGATCGAGTTCGTGGATACGCACCCCGTGAAGTGGGTGGTGGGGTGCCATGTGGAGATCAGCCGGACGGGGCAGGATTACACATACGGCATGACTTATCAGCCCGACGAAGCGCCGGTGAATATGGAAGTGGCGACGCTGCGCCATGCATTCGAGGTGGCGAAGACGATTACGAAGCCGGGCATTTATTTCACCGGCGACGTGTATCTTTGTAACCAGACGCGGGGGAGCAGCACGGTGGATGCGAACCCTTACGCGTATTAGGCAGGGCTTGCGCTCTTAGTGGCGGTCAGGACCAAGCCGGGATCGAGGATGGACAGCGTGGTGGCTGCGGGCGATTCCTTGAAAGCGATCCGCACGGCGGCGGCTCCGGCCGGATGGAAGACGCGGTTGCCTAAGTGGTGCAGGTTTCGGGCGGTGGTGCCTTGGCGCTGAAAGACGGCCGCGCCTTTCGCTAGAGAGATCTCGATGTGGTCGTTCGTTCCGAAATTATAGGTGCCGGCGATGGCTAACATGTCGGCTTGGGTGAGGGGGATGGCGGGCGGTGCATCGGCATCGCCCAAGGATTCGAGATACAGCAAGACTTGGGCGGCTGGTGTTCCTCCGTTGCGCGCGTGGGTGAGGAGGCCGATGCTATGTGGGCCGGGGATGCGTTGGGCGGCTGGATTGGCGGCGACGATGGCCTTTACGGTCGCGAGTTGGCCGAGCATGGCGGCGGAGAAGAGGGTGGGCGTCGCGCCTTGTTCGATGAGGTAGAGCGCGATTTCGCGATTGCCGACGTGGGACGCGGCTCCGAGGGCTGTCTCCCAATCGCCGAAGCCCCAATCCCAAGTGGCCTTGGCAAGCGTGGGGTGGGCAGTGACCAATTCGCGGACACGCTCGAGGTTGCCGTGCGAAACGGACACCATTTCCTGAGCGAGTTCCGGGGGCTGAGCGGGGAAGGTGGAGGACAGGGCTTTACCGGCCGGGAAGGCGGCTTGCGAAGCCAGGCTGAGGGGGGCGAGTTTCAGAAGGGTGCGGCGTAAGGGGAAAGTTGGCATGCCCAATCTTGGGCTGGGCCCTACGGGTTTGCTAGCCAGGAATAAGCGAGGAGCTAAGTACCTTTGGAATGAGACACTTGGCCAGAATTGTGAGTTCTGCTTTTGACGGGCGTCAGTGAGGATGCGCTTCGGAAAATTGGTGGCGACGCGTTTGGAGAAGCCGGATCCGGAGTCATCAAGGTCGTTTGGGGCGGCGGGGTCAAGGCGGACTACTTCGATATGCGAACCATCGGGCAGGCGGATGAGATGGGCGAGGACGCGGGTGCCGGAAGCGCTTTGCTGGACTTGCCCGAGGACGACATAACTGGCGCGCACGGAGTTGGCGATGGCTGCGAGGTCGCGCTTTTCACGGGGTAGGCGGAGGACGGCGGCGTTGCCGATGATGGCGAGCTGGCCGGCTCCGGCGGCGGTCATTTCGGCGACCAGGGTATCGGTCAGGCCATCGGCGAAGCGGTCGAGCGCGGGATTGCCCGTCTGATTATCGAAGCGGGCGATGGCAACGCGAATGGGGGGTGGTGGGGTGTCGGGGACGGAGGGCGATGAGGGCTGCGACAGCGGCAGTACCGATGGCGAAGGCGGCGAAGACTTTCCAGGCCATCGCGGGCTTTTGCGGCGGGGCTTGGGTTGCGTCTTGCGAGACAGGCGCGATGAAACTGTAGCCGCGTTTGGGGAGGGTTTTGACATAACGGGGGGACTCGGCTGAATCGCCCAGGGCGGAGCGGATTTGGGCGACACAGAAATTGAGGCTGCGGTCGAAATCGACGAAGATTTCCGGACCCCAGAGGGCTTGGCGCAGTGTTTCGCGCGTAACAATTTCGCCCGCATTGGCGAGGAGGAGGGCGAGCACGTGAGCGGGCTGGGCCTGGAGGCGAACGGGTGTGCCTTCGCGACGAAGCTGGCGTGTGGCGGGGTGGAAATCGAAGAGCCCGAATTGGAAACGGACAGGCTCTGGCATGATTTTAGAAATCAAAACGCAGGGAGACCTGGCCCTGGCGTGGGTTGTTGGATTGTGAGGTGATGCGGCCGAAGCTGGCGTTGCTTACGTTGGCTTGCGGGCTGCCAAAGACGACGCGGTTGAGAACGTTGAAGAATTCGCCACGGAGCGTGATGTTCAGGCGCTCGAAGAGGATTACCCGCTTCATCAGGCCGATGTTTTCGTTGTAGTAATTGGGGGCGCGCAGGTCTTCGTAGGAGCGGGCGGAGTTGCCGAATTGGAGCGCGGCGGGCGTCGCAAAGGCGGCGGGGTTAATCCACTGTGGATAGGTGCCGAGTTGGCGTTGAACGCCGGGGATGGCGTTGGGGCGCAAGGCCTGGTTGAACAGCGGCAGCGTGTTGTTGACGGTGAGGACGATGGGGACGCCGGTTGAGTATTGGTGGATGCCGGAGACGATCCAGCCGCCTAGCAGTTTATTGCGTTTCAGGAAGGGGAGTTCATAGCTGTAACCGAAGGCGACGATGTTGGGGACATCGGTATCGGCGATGGCTTTTTCGAGGCGGCGATTGTAAGAAGTTTGGCCGGTGGGTCCGCCGCCTGCCAGGACATCGGTATCGGCAATAGTCTTGGCGTGGGTGTAGGCGAATTGCAGATCGAAGCCTCGGGAGGCGCGGACGGTGAACTGGGTTTGGAAGGAATGATAGGTGGAGCTGCCGGAGGGGTCGGCACGGTCCCAGATGTCGAGGTACTGGGGATAGGGGCGGAGCGATTGGGCGACGGAGCCGGTGAAGCCTGGGTAGGGCGCGGTGATGCCGGCGGCGATGGCGGTTGGGGAGTTATAGGCTTGGGAGAGGAGAGAGCCCAAGCTGAGATAGGAAGGATTGAGTTCGTTGAGATGGACGAGGCCGTTGCCGAGACGTGTGCCTTTGGTGCCGAGATAAGAGAGTTCGAGCGAGACGCGGGAGGCGAGTTCACGCTGAACGGTGAAGGACCAATTCTGGAAGTAGGGCGGCCGGCCATCATTGCGATAGATGGCGCGGACGTTGGTGCCGTTGGCGGCGGTGGGGCTGATGAAAGGCGGCTTGGGGAAATTCTGGGGGAAGCCGTTGTCCCAATTGAAGGCTGGCGTGGCGCCTTGATTGGTGGTGGTGAAGACGGGGGTGGAACTGAAGCCGTAAATTTGCGAGATGGAATCGCGCAGGCCGGCGTTGGCATTACCGGCGGCGTAATAGATGCCGTAGCCGGCGCGGAGTACGGTTTTGTCATTCAGCTGATAGGCGAGGCCGGCGCGGGGGCCGAACGCTTTGAAGTAAGTATCGGCGAAGGAAGAGCGGCCATTGCGACCGGGACCGTTGCCGAGGAAGGCAAGCGCGCCGAGGCGGTTTCCGGCTGAAGGATTGGGGATGGTGGGATCGAAGGTGGATAGGTTGTCGAGCTTTTCGGTGCGGGGGAAGTATAAGTCCCAACGCAGGCCGTAATTGAGAGTAAGTTTGCGAGTGACTTTCCAATCGTCCTGAGCGTAAGCGGCGAAGTACTTATAACGATTGCGCGGGTAATACGCGCTGATTTTGTAAGTGCCGGTATCTACCGCGCCGAGTAAGAAGCTGGCGATGGCATTGCCGGTGCGGGGGGTTCCGGGCAGGCCGGTTTCGAGCGCATTGAAAGCGAAGAGGCCGGCGGATTGAAAGTTATCGATGCCGTTGGTTTCAAAGAAGCGATACTCCGCGCCGAACTTCAGGTTGTGATTGCCTCGCACCATGCTGAGCGATTCGCCGGCTTGGAAGGCGTTGTTGGTTTGGAGCGCGCGGCCATTGCAGTTGGGATGGCCGAGGCGAGTATAGCCGCCGCTGGTGAGATCGATACACGGAAAGTAATTATTAGGGCCGGTGTTGATGCCGGTGAGGCCGAGTTTGGTGGGGAAATCCTGATTCAGGCTGGCGCTATCGATGGTGCGGAGGAAGCGGGTGAAGCCGAGTTGGATGTGATTGACGATGGTGGGCGATAAGACAAGATCGTGAGAGAGGCGGACCCAGTGATTGCGATTCGCGGTAAGTGCGGCTTCGGTGGCCGGACCGGCGATAGAGACGCGATCGGCACCGGCGCCGGTGGGATCGACTTGTGTCTGACGGTCGCGATAGTAATAGCCGCTGAGGCGATTGGTATCCGAGAAAGAATGATCGATCTTGATGTTGTATTGATCTTCATCGACATAGCCGCTGCCGGTACTGATGTAGTTACTGGTGAGGTTGTTGTTGATGGGCGCGGGGAGGAGGGCGAGTACGTTCTTAGAAACCTTGGAGAAGCGGTTAGCAGGAATCTGATTGTTCGGGAACGGCTGGCGAGTTACTCCGTTCGCGGTGAAGACGGTTGTATCGGGGTCATAGATGACGGCGTTGGCGCGGGAGAAATCGCCATTTCGGAAATCGACGGGCGGGTAGGCTGGCGAGCGTGTTGGGCGCGCTTTGGCGGAAGCGGTAACCGCCGTAGACGAAGAAGAAGAAGGTTCTGTTGCGACCGTTGTAGAGCTTGGGGATGTAAGCGGGACCGCCGACGGAGGCGCCAAACTCATTCTGTTTGTTGACGGCGACGCGGGGGAGAAAGAAGCCACGGGCATCGAGAGCGTCGTTGCGCAGGATATCGAAGAGCGCGCCGTGGAGGGCGTTGGAACCGGAGCGAGTGGAGAAGAGTTCGATACCGCCGCCGGTACGACCGTATTCAGCGTTGAAGTTGGCGCGGAGGAGCTTGAATTCGCCGATGGTTTCGACGGAGGGACGCGTTTCGCCGGGGATGATGCCGCCACTTTCAATGCCGGTGGAGGCGATGCCATCGACAAGCACTTCCTTGCCGCGGCTGGGGGAGCCGGAAATTTGCGTGTTGCTGGTATCGCCGGTGACGCCGGGGGCGAGGAGGGTGAACTGTTCGAGGTCGCGCTGTTTGCCGGCGACGAAGAAGGGGAGTTCGAGGAGCTTGGTGCGGTCGATGGTGGTGCCGAGATCGGAGGTGGAAGTTTGGAGCGTGGAGACGTCGCCGGAGACATTGACGGTTTGTTCGACGGCGCCGAGTTCGAGCGCGGCATCGAGGGTGACGGTTTGGGCAACGTTGAGGCGGACATCGGGGTGGATATAGTGCTTGAAGCCGGTGGCTTCGACGGAGATTTCGTAGACACCGACGGGGAGCTGCTGGAGGACGTAATTGCCGGCGGCGCTGGAGACCGTTTTATAGGGGACGGAGGTGGCGGTATTGCGGGCGGTGACGTTGGCTTGGGAGATGCTGGAGCCGGTGGCATCGGTGACGCGGCCGGTGATGGTGCCAAGGGTGGTTTGGGCTTGCAGAGCCAGGGCGGAGGCCAGAGCAGCCAGCAGAATCCGAAGCATTATTTACCACAGTTTAACGTGACGGGGGCGAAATGGCTCAACTCGATGCTGCTAGCGCATGTTTCGGGGCGGCCGGTTGGGGGATTCGCGTGTGGGAGGGGCGGTTTGCCGGGTGGAAGTGCGAATGGGAATGGGTGGCTGAGGGGGAACGAACCGGGTGGCGGCCGGCTGTTTGTGAGATTGCGAAACGAACTGTTTGCGCATGGCCTGGAGGGTGGCGAGGGCCTTGTGGAAGGCGCGGTGGTTGGCGTTCTGGTAGCGCAGGAGCAGGTCAACCTTATGAAATTCCTGGCGAATGAGGGCGAGAGCTTGGAGGCGGATGGCGCGGTCCATGAGCCAATGGTGCTTGGCCATGTCGGTGACGAGGAGCTCTTCGATGGCGGTGGTGGGGCGAAGGTCTGCCTTGAGGGAGAGGTGAAGGGCTTCGAAGACGGCGGGATCTTCATCGGGGATGAAGAGGATGCCGGCGGCGAGGCCGTGTTTGATTGCATTTTTGCTGCTGGTGGCCTTGCCGGCGTCGGTGCGGGGGCCGGTGGAGGAGTGAAGTGGTTGTGCGGGAGTCGCCATACGCCCACACGGTAGCAGGGGGTTTGTGAGGTGCTCGGTGGGTTTGTTGATTCTGAAGGGGATAGAGTTGTTTTGGGCGGTGACCGATGGAGCGGGGCGGCAAGTTGTCACGCAGAGACGCAGAGGAATTCCGATGGTGAATGTGGCTGTTGGGCTGCGGCGGCGGGTGGCCGGCGCGTTTGCCGGGATTGGGATGGGGTGCGCGATGGTTGCGCTTTATATGTTGCGCTTTATATGAGGTTGCTGCGATTGCCGGATTTGATTGTGTTCTATTTGGCGTTTGTGATCGGGGGAGGAGTGTTGGTGGGTATCCCGATGGTGCTGGTGCCTACGCAAGTTTATGCCCGGATGCCTTGGTGGGCGGCGCTTGTTGGTGGTGTGGTTGTGGGTCCTGTGGCGCTGACGGCGGTGTTTGGGGTGATTTTCGCGATGCAGGGTCAGTTACGGAGTTTCAGCATGGCGCATTTGGGGCTGGGGTGGGTGCTTTGCGTGATTGCTTCTGCTTCGGCGGTTTGCGTTTATGTGGCGTTGATGAAAAGGTAGTCTTCTTAGTTTCGGTGCCAGTCGCGGGCTAGAAAACGTTCATTCGCCGCAGGATTCTTGGAATGCCCCGGCTACCCCTTGCCATGGTGATAATTGGCGGGGGGTCCGTTCCAGGTTTGTAGAGAATCCGATAATTACGCATCGGCCAAAGGAGCGGCCGCCTTTCGGCCAAGTCTTCGCGCGTATGGCCAGCGCCAGGATTGCGGGCGAGGAAGCGAAAAGTCACAAACTCAATTAGCATCTGCCGGGCAACCCGGTCGCTAGCTTCCTCAAGATAATAGTCTCGGATGTCAGCAAGATCTTCTTGCGCTGTCGGTTGAAGAACGTAGCCGCTCATCCCGCTTTGCGGTTTGGTTCTCGCGAATCCAGATTTTCGATCATTTCGTGCAGGAACGCTTCACCGTCAAGGCCTTCGCCGCGATCAGCCTGGGCCAAACCTTTGTCCATGCGGCTGCGCAGTTCTTGAAGCTGGACGATGCGAACTTCATCCCTTTGCTCCATGAGGCGTAGTGCTTCACGAACAACCTCGCTTGCGGAGTTGTAGCGACCGGACCGCACTTTGCCTTGGACGAGCTGCTCCAGTTCAGGGGTGAGGTGTACGTTCATAGCAAACTCCCGGCTTTCTGGTTGAAAGTACCAGCTATGGCCAACCCTGTCAATGTTGGGTAGGGTGAATCTTAGTTTCGGTACCAGTATTTGGTTTGTTGTGCCCATTTGGTGTTGGGGTAGCGGAGTTTCAGGAGTTCGAAGGCTTGGCGGGTTGGGGTGCCGGTGGGGAATTGGCAGCTGGAATAGTGGGCGACGTCGAGGGAGCGGGCGAGGAGTTCCGGGATGGCGGGGTCATCGGGATGGGCTTTGGCGTAAGTGACGATTTCTGTGGGGATGAAGTGGGATGCGGCTTTGAGCGGCTGTTGAGGCGCGGCGAGGGGACACCACCAGTTTTCGCGGAAGCTGTCGCGGGCGTTGGGCTTGGTGAGGCGGCCGAATCCGCTGAGCAGGATGGGCGAGAAGCCAGGATTGCGGAGCAGGATTTGGGCGGCTGTGAAGCCGGTGGGCGAGGCGAGATAGGCGAGAGCGGGCTGGGCTGCGGTGGGGTTGAGCTGGCGCCAGAGTTCTAGGAAGGCGCGCGCGTCTTCAGGGCGATTTGAGACGGCGCTTTTGACCCAGCCGGTGCGGGCCAGGTCGGTGCGCAGATTTTTGGGGAGGGCGGTGCCCTGGGCGGCGGATAACCACTTCGCTAGAGGGATTTGGGTGTTCCAGAGACTGACGGAATCCTGATCGAAGGCTTTTTGGTGGAGAAAGCGGCGGAGTTCGGGGTCGGTGGGGGAGATGGGTTCCGGGTCGTCGTCGATAGCGGAAAGCGAGATTTTGCGTGGGGCGTCGCGAAGAAACTCGTCAAAGTTGCGGGCTAGGGCGAAACGGGCGGCTAGGAACTGGTTGTAATCGGAATCGTTGAGTTTCAGGGTGAGGGCGCGGGCAACCCAGTTGCGGGCGGCGGTTGGGTTCGAAAGGCGCGCGGCGTAGTAGGCGACGGAGGGGAAGGCGGGATTGCGCGGGTCGATTTTGCGGGCTGCGGCGAGGAGTTCGGGGACGGCGGCGTCTTGCGAGTTGACGCTGGAGAGTGCGGCGATGAGCCAGGGCGTATTGGGATGCGTGCGCCAGGCGGCTAGTGTGGATCCGGGAGCGCTTGAGCCTCGCCAGAATTGGAGCCAATCGGTGAGCGGGGTGGTGACTTTGGTGATTCGGGGCATGCCGGTTTCGTCATTGATGAAGGTGAAGCGGAAATCGGTGAGGAGCTGGGAGGGGTGGGGACCGAGCCGTGGTTGGGAGAGATTGGTGGCGAGGGCGACCAGGCGCTCTTCTCGATGCAGGCGCAGGTTGGTGAAATCGACGAGTTGTTCGGCGGCGGGGGTGTGGATGGCGGCGAGTTCGCGGGCGGCTTCGGCCAGTTTGCCTTGCTTGTCATTCACGGTGGCGTCGCGGAGTGTGGCGCGGGCGGCCAGATAGGGTGCGTTGCTGTGCCAGGGGGAGGCGTTATCTTTTGCGATGGCGAGGAATCGCTTGTGGGCTTTATCGTAATCGCCGGCGTAGAAACTTGCGGCGGCGAACTGGTAGGCGCGATCGGCCTTCAGGAGAGCGGAAGCTGAGGTTGGGGCGGGTGCGGGTTCGGCGGCCGGGCCGGAGCAGTTGCTGAAGACGATGTCTTGAGCGGCTAGCCAGTCTTTGGTGTCGCTGGCGGCGGCTCCCCATTGTTTGGCGCGGGCGGTGAGGGTGGCGGCGGCGGTGAGGAAGGAATCGTCCAGGCAGTTTTGAAAATTTGAGTAGTGGGTAGGCGTGCTGATGGTGCGGGTGGTGTTGACGTCGGCAAGGGCGGGTACGTTCGGAATTGTGGAGCGGGCTTTTAGCCAGGTATCGGTGGCGTTGCCCGGCGGCGTATTGGAATCGATGGCGGTGGATTCGCGGCGGTTGACATAGAGGTCGTCGACTTCTTCGGAGGTGAGATTGAGGCCGGAGAAGTAGCGCCATGCCACGATGAGGGGGCCGGTGCGCCACTGGCGGTCAACGATACCTATATAGTTGCGCGCGTAATCTTCGGCAGGATAAACGGGGCCGCGTTTGGCGACGAAAGCGGCTTGGGGGATGAAGGGGCCGCAACTGACGAGATCGGTGGGGGTGGCGAGGACGGCGGCGGTGAAAGCGGCTGCAAGGGTGAGACGCGCGGCGGTCATTGTCTTCTGCGGGCTTCCCCTACAATGGCGCTTGCGCTGGCGGATGTCCATGGGCGCGTGTTGAAAAGCCAGAGCCGGCGGCGGCGTGGGATGCGCGGGGGCAATTCATCGGAGGCGAGGCCGAGGTTCGCGCGGCAGACGGGGACGGGGAAATTGAGGGTGCGGGGCGGGGGTGTGGCGGCGCCCATGCGGAAGAGCATGGGGACGGCGGCGGCGATGGGGAGCTTGCGGATCCAGCCGTCCTGTTCGCACCAGGAGGTGAGCGCGGTGATGGTGAGCGGCGGCGATTGGGGGAGCGTGGCGAGGAGTGCGGTGTACCAGGGGCGTTCGGAGAGGCGGGCGTCGAAATCGATTTGGTAGGCGGCGGCGCTGGGGACGGTGGCGAGCGTGCGGCGGATGGCTTGGGAGACAGCGGCGGTGGGCGGGAGGCCGGTCAAATCCGATTCGAGGCGAATGACCGGGATGAGTTTTGTGCCTGGGGCGAAGCGGAGGGGCTGGAAGCGGGGGCGCGTGGTGAGTTGGCTGTGCGAGAGGTTGAGCGTGGCGGCGAGAAAGGCGACGGCGGTGGTGCGTGGGTTGAGGGCGCGGAGATCTTCGGGGCGTTCCCAGGCCCAAAGGACTGTGTTGGGAAGGGGTAGGTCGGGCGGTGGGGGGTGGCAGGCGGTGAGGAGGAGCGCGAGGGAGGCGAGGCGTTTTGGGGGGAGCAGACTAATCCAGCATGGCGTAGAGGGTGGGGAGGTGGATGGTGATGGGCGTGTTGGGGACGGAGAGTGTGTCGAAGACGGGCTCGAGGGAGGTGGGAGTCCACGCCCAGGCTTCGCGTGTTTCGGGATTGAAGATCCAGAGAGTTTTCACGCCAAAAGAGTGGTAATCGAGGAGGCGTGGTCTGGTGGAGTTGAGGGTGTCGCCTTCCGACAGGATCTCGACGCAGACGAGAGGGGGGCGCGAGAAGATTTGTTCGATGGGTTGATCGCGGGAGAGGATGCAGACGTCTGGAATGCGAACGCGGGTGGGGCTGACGCGCAGGCGTTGTTCGGGGAGGACGCGGATGTTCCACTCGCGTTGGTGGTTGAAAAGGAAAGCCACTAAGACTGCTTGCAGATTACTGTGATCGAACTTTCCCACGTTGCGCTTCTCGAGGTGGCCGTCGATGTAATCGCAATCGGGGCGGTAGCTTGTGTCGAGGTATTCGTCGATTGAGAGTTGAGTGGCGGTGGCCATTCTGGGCTCTAGTTTAACGCTCAACGCCGGATTGCGAAGCGGGCGAATACTGCGGGTACGTCGAGGGCAACCGGTGTTGTTGATATGGTAAGCAAGTTGGTGGGGATGGCGAGGGTGGAGGGAGTCCAGATGAATGCCTGGCGGCGCGCGGGATCGAATACCCAGATGTTCGCGACGCCGAAGTTTGCGTAATCCTGGAGGCGCGGTTGGGTGGACGCTAGGGAATCCGATTCGGAGAGAATTTCAATGCAGGCCAAAGGGGGGTGTGTGACGATTTGTTCCACCTGTTCGCCGGCGGGGAGGATGCAGACATCGGGAATGCGTACGCGAGTGGGCGAAACGCGAAGCCGCTGTTCCGGCATGCCGATGACTTGCCATTCCAGCTCATGGGCATAGAGCAGGCCGACCAGAATTCGCTGAATGTCACTGTGGTCCTGCTTGCCCACGTTGCGCTCCTGGAGTTCGCCGTCGATGTAGTCGCAATCGGGGCGGTAGTTGGTGGAAAGGTATTCGTCGATTGAGAGTTGAGTGGCGGTGGCCATTCTGAAGGCTAGTTTAGCGCTTGGGCTAACTTGCTAACACCTCATAAGTTTCCGGGCCGCAGATTTGTTCTAGTCTAGTGCGGAATTCTTTGTCGGGCTTTACTTTGGTGGGGACGTCCAGGGTGACCGTGAAGTCTTGCGGGTTTTCGAGGCGGAAGCGGACTTGCGTGTCGCCTGGTTTTTGGTGGAAGAGCTCCTGGAGCGCCGCCGCTTTGTCGGGGATGCCGTTGCGGTTTAGCCATACTTTGATGGCGATTAGCGTGGGCCTGGGGATGCGGACCAGGTCGAGCGGGATTACTTCTTGTACTGAAATTTTGGTGGCGGCGCTTTCCTCTGGGAGCGCCAGGCCGCGGACTAGGACCGCTTGATCTTCGACTAACACTTCGCAGAGGCGCTCGTATTGCGTGGTGAAAACCAAGGCTTCGGTTGAGCCTAAGCGATCTTCGAGCAGCATGGAGGCCCAGGGTTTGCCTTCGCGATTGCGACGCTTTTGGATGGCCGTGAGGACGCCGCACATGGCTACTTCTACGCCCTTTTCGAGCCCCTCAAGCGATGAGGAATTTTGTTTGGCTACTTCGGCGATTTTTTCCTCGTAGGCATCGAGAGGGTGACCGGTTACGTAGAAGCCGAGCATCTCTTTTTCGGCGTTGAGCTTTTCGCGCGGGTTCCAATCGGGGACGGGGGGCAGAGGCTGCTGGGCGTGTTCTTCTTCTTCGCCGGCGAACATGCCGAAGAGGCCGGCCTGGCCGCTTGCATGGTCGCGCTGGTGGCGGGCACCGGATTCCATGGCTCCTTCAACGGCGGCGAATTGTTGGGCGCGAGTGCCCTCGAGCGAATCGAGCGCACCGGCGCGGATGAGGCTTTCGATCATGCGGCGGTTGAGCTGCGTGAGGTCGACCGATTCGCAGAATTGATGGAGTGAGGTGAAGCGGCCCACTTTCGTGCGCGCCTGGCAGATGGCTTCAATGGCATTGCCGCCCACGTTTTTCACCGCGCCTAAGCCGAAGCGAATGGCGTCGGCGCCCTCATGGCGGTCGGGCGTGAAGTTGCATTCGCTGGCGTTGATATCGGGAGGGCAGCACCTTGATCTGCATCTCGCGGCACTCATTGATGTACTTGACCACTTTCGGGACGTTGCCGGTTTCAGAGGTGAGGAGAGCGGCCATGAAATCCACGGGAAAGTGGGCTTTCAAGTAAGCCGTGGCAAAGGCGAGATAAGCGTAGGCGGCGGAGTGCGATTTGTTGAAACCGTAGCCGGCGAACTGCTCCATCAGGTCGAAAATCTTTTCGATCTTGGGTTGCGGGAAGCCGTTGGCAAGGCCGCCTTCGGTGAAGCGGCTGCGCTGCTGGGCCATCTCCTCAGCCTTCTTCTTACCCATGGCGCGGCGGAGAAGATCGGCATCGCCCAGCGAGTATCCGGCGAGGCGGCTTGAGATCTGCATCACCTGCTCCTGATAGAGGATGACGCCGTAGGTTTCTTCTAAGATGGGCTTGAGTTCGGGCAAGTCGAAGCGGACCTGCTTGCGGCCGTGTTTGCGCTCAATGAAATCGTCCAGCATGCCGCCCTGGATGGGGCCGGGGCGATAGAGCGCGTTGAGCGCGGTCAAGTCTTCGAGGCGGCTGGGCTGGTATTTGCGCAGGATGTCGCGCATGCCTTGCGATTCGAACTGGAAGACGCCGCTGGTGAAAGCCTTGCAGAAGATTTCGTAGCTCTTGGGATCGTCAAGCGGCAGGTCTTCGATGACGAGCTTGACGCCGTGGCGTTTTTCGATGAGCTTGATGGCGTCATCGAGAAGGGTGAGCGTGGTGAGCCCGAGGAAATCCATCTTGAGCAGGCCGAGCTTATCGAGCCCGTTCATGTCGTACTCGGTAACAATTTCGTCGCGATTCGTTTTATACAGCGGGACGAGCGTGCGCAGAGGCACGGGGGAGATGACGACGCCGGCCGCATGCACGGAAGCATTGCGGGCCAGTCCCTCAAGGCGGATGGCGGTATCGAGGACGTCCTGAATGCGCGGATCTTTTTTGCCGGCTTCGGCGAAACCGGGTTCCATTTCGAAGGACTTCTTGAGATCGATATTGAGGATGCCGGGGACCAGCTTGGTGAGCTTTTCGACGTCGCCGAAAGCGATATCGAGCGCGCGGCCTACATCTTTGATGGCGGCGCGGGTGCCGAGCGTGTTGAAGGTGATGATTTGGGCCACTTGTTCGCGGCCGTATTTCTGGGTGACGTACTGGATGACTTCGCCGCGGCGGTTCATGCAGAAATCGATATCGATATCGGGCATGGAAACGCGCTCGGGGTTGAGGAAGCGTTCGAAGAGCAGGCCGTATTGCAGGGGATCGATATCGGTGATCTCCATCGCGTAAGAGACAAGCGACCCGGCGGCGGAACCGCGGCCTGGGCCGACGGGAATATTCATGGAGCGGGCAAAGCGGATGAAGTCCCAAACGATAAGGAAATAGCCGGAAAACTTCATCTGCTGAATCATCTTGATTTCGAAATCGAGACGTTCGGCATAGTCTTCCACGTGGCATTTGAGTGCGCCGCGCGCGGCCATGGCTTCCAGGCGTGAGCGCCGCTTTTCGAAGCCTTGGCGGGCAACGTGTTCGAAGTAAGTATCGGTGGTGTGCTGCGGGGGGAGGGGGAAATCGGGGAAGGGATTGTCTACTTTTTTTAGTTTGACGTGGCAGCGCTGCGCGATGTCGAAGGGGCGGTTGACGGCATCGGGAATTTCGCCGAAGAGGGCCATCATTTCGGGACGCGACTTGATGTAGAACTCGGGGTGGGTGAAGCGCATCCGGTTGGGGTCCGACATGGTCTTGCCGGTCTGGATGCACATCAGAATTTCGTGCGCGCGGGCGTCGTCTTTGCGCAGGTAATGGGAATCGTTGGTGGCGACGAGGGGTATGCCGGATTCGGCGGACATGCGGACCAATTGCGGCGTGACGACTTTGTCCTGATCGAGCTGATGGTCCTGCACTTCGAGGAAAAAATTGTCGCGGCCGAACAGGTCAGTGTATTCGTGGGCGAGCTTGAGGCCTTCGTGATAGCGATCGGCCATGAGCGTTTCGTTGATATCGCCGCGCAGGCAGGCGGAGAGCGCGATGAGGCCTTTGGACTTTTGGGAGAGCAGGTCTTTATCGATGCGGGGCTTGTAATAGAAGCCTTCGAGATAGGCGGTGGAAACGAGGTCGATCAGGTTGCGGTAGCCGTCCTGGTTTTCGCAGAGGAGGACCAGGTGGTTGTAGCGGTCGGTATCGGAGCGGGTCTTGTGGCCTTGTTGCGAGACGTAGACTTCGCAGCCGATGACGGGATGGATGCCTTTCGCGTTCGCGGCGTTGTAGAACTTGACGGCGCCGAAGAGGTTGCCGTGATCGGTCATGGCGACAGCGGGCATTTGCTGTTCGACGACAACTTCCATGAGCTGCTCGATTTCGCAGGCGCCATCGAGGAGGGAATAATCGGTATGACAGTGAAGGTGAACGAAAGGTGTATCGGTCATGAATGTACAGCGTTACGGCGGGGGAGTGATTTCAGTCTAACGCGAACGGCGGGTTTGTCACGGTAAAGTAAGACTGTCCCCGCCATGAATCTGGATGCATTGCTTCACCAACAGTTTGAGATACCGTTCGACCGTGTTACGCCGGAGCAGGTTGTGCCTGCAGTGGAGGAGCTTTTGCGCGATGCGCGGGAGCGGCTGGAGGTGCTGGCCGGCGATGCGGAACCGCGAACGTTCGCGAACACGATGCTGGCACTGGAGCACGTGACCGAGCGGCTGGACTATGCGATGAGCGTGGTTCGTCATCTGGAAGGCGTGCGTACGACGCCTGAGCTGCGTGAGGCGGTGAATGCGGTGGAGCCGATGGTGAGCGAATTCTATTCGCGGATTCCGCTGCATGACGGCTTGTGGAAGCAGCTGCAGAAGTTTGCGGAGACCGATGAGGCACGCGCTTTGACAGGGGTGCGGAAGCGCTTTCTGACGAAGACGATGGACAGTTTTCGCAGGCATGGCGCGGAGCTGTCGGAGAGCGATAAAGCGGCGCTGGCGGCGATGGATGTGGAGCTGACGCAGCTGACGACAAAGTTCGGCGAAAACGTTTTGGATGCGACGAACGCGTTTGAGCTGGTTGTGAGCGATGAGGCTCGGCTGGCGGGGTTGCCGGTGACGGCGATTGCGGCGGCGCGGCAGAGCGCGGAACAGAAGGGGGTCGCGGGTTGGCGATTCACGCTGCAGGCTCCGAGCTATTTGCCGGTGCTGACTTATATGGACGACCGCGAGATTCGGCGGCAGGTTTATGAGGCGCAGAGTACGCGGGCTTCTTCGGGGCAATGGGACAATCGCGCGGTGGTGCCGCGGGTGCTGGAGCTAAGGAAGAAGAAAGCGGAGCTGCTGGGATTTCAGAATTTCGCGGACTTTGTGTTGTATGACCGGATGGCGCATACGGGCGCGCGGGCGCTGAGTTTTCTGCGGGCGATCGAGACCAAGGTGCGCGGCCACTTTGAGCGTGAGAATGCGGATTTGCGCGCGTTTGCAGCGGGCGAAGTGGAGGCCTGGGACGTGGCGTATTTCGCGGAGAAGCAGCGGAAGGCGCTGTACGACTTCGATGAAGAAGAGCTGCGGCCTTATTTTTCGACGGAGCGCGTGGTGAGCGGGATGTTCCAGATTGTGGAACGGCTGTATGGAATTACCGTGAAGGAAAAGCCGGGTGTGCCGGTGTGGCATGCCGATGTGAAGTATTACCAGATTGAAGATGAAGCGGGGCAATTTTTGGGCGGCTTCTATGCGGATTGGTATCCGCGGGAAGACAAGCGCGGCGGGGCATGGATGGATGCGTTCATTACGGGAGTGGCGCAGCCGGGACGCTTTGAGCCTCATGCGGGCGCGATTTGCGGGAATATGACGGCGCCGCTGGGGGATGCGCCGGCGCTGTTGACACATCGCGATGTGGAGACGATCTTTCATGAGTTTGGGCATTTGCTGCATCACTGCCTTTCGCATGTGGAGATTAGGAGTTTAGCGGGGACGTCAGTGGCTTGGGATTTTGTGGAGCTGCCTTCGCAGATTATGGAGAACTGGTGTTGGGAGCGGGATGCGCTGGACCTTTTCGCGCGGCACCACGAGACCGGCGAGGCGATTCCGGAAGAGCTGTTTCAGAAGATGAAACGCGCGCGAAATTTTAGGAGCGCCAATATGCAGATGAGGCAGCTTGGGTTTGGGGTTGTGGATTTGAGTTTGCATCTGGAGTATTCGCCGGAGAAGTATGGCGATGTGTTGCAATATTCGCGCGAGATTGTGCAGCAGTTTTCGGCGGCGCGCTTGCCGGAGAACCATGCACTGCTGACTGGGTTCACGCACTTATTCGGTAGCCCGGTAGGTTATGGTGCGGGTTATTACAGTTATAAGTGGTCTGAAGTGTTGGATGCGGATGCATTTTCGCGTTTCCAGACGGCGGGAGTATTTGACCGCGCCGTGGGTTTGCGATTTCGCGAAACCATACTTAGTAAGGGGGATAGCGAGGATGCGGCTAAGTTATACAAAGACTTTATGGGCCGCGATCCGGACCCCAATGCACTGCTGGCGCGGGCAGGTCTTCACCTGTAAGTGAGTTGCGAGTACCGGTAAGGGCTACCGGTACTTTCGGCGAGGAATAGGTACAACGCCCGATTGTTACACTCCGAGCCTTCCCGCTACGGTGGAAGAGTCTTTGGAGGATATAACACGTGAAATTAAGTTTTGGAGTATTCGTTTTAGCGGCGGCTTTCAGCGCGACGATGAGCGCCAGCACGCTGAATTTGGATTCGGTGGACGGCACACAAGATAGCGCCGGTAACTATGTGGGGCCCTACAATGGACGGTTGGATGGCCTAACTTATAACATTTTCTGCGATGACTTCAGTCATCACATCAACGTGCCAGACCAGGTCACGGTGAATGTTTCCACGATTGCCGATCTTCACCTGACTCGCTTCGGTTCGGTAGCGGGCGCAACCAGTTTGTACGAACAAGTGTTCTATCTTTCCACTTACCTGGTGGGCGCAAGCGCAAGCCAACGCGCGGACGTGCAGGACGCCATTTGGAGCTACTTTTCGAACAACGCCCCGAACCAGGCAAGCGCCGCGGTACAGGGCTGGCTGACGCAGGCGCAGAATAACTACTCCGGGAAAGATTACTCAAGCTTCCGGATTCTGACCGAAGCGAGCAGCTCCTCAAACCCGAATGCGCAGTTCAACGGGAAGCAGGAATTGTTCATCAGCACCACCGTGCAGCCTGCGGGCCTTACCGGAACGCCGGAGCCTGGAACCTGGGCGATGTTACTGACCGGCATGGGCGGCGTTGCTTTCATGCGCTTCCGGCGCCGGGGTACGGCTAAGTAACTGAGAGCGATTTTAAATAAGTGCACGCGAGTGCGCGTCAGTTGATATTCTGGGCGAGGATGTTTCTAAAAATCCTCGCCCATCCTATTTTTGTGCAGTTGAATTTCCACATGCCGATGATTGTGGACTTGTCGTACCCGATTGTGATGTTGACCGGGGAGAACGGTTCGGGTAAGAGTACGCTGCTCCATTCCATTAAAGTGGCGATGGATGGGGAGCAGGTGAGCGAGTACGTGTACCGGCTGGAAAAGGATGGAGTGGATACGTCCGCATGTTTCCTGTTCGATGCCGAATTGCACAATCCGCGCACGCAGATGGAATATTTCGGGGATCAGCCGGCGATGCAGGAGTTTCTGCGGACGGCAAGCCACGGGCAGATTATGCTGTCTCTGTTTCGCGAGACGTTTTCGCAGATGCCGGATGGAAGTATTCTGTTGCTGGACGAGCCGGAGATGGCGCTTTCCGTTTCCAACCAGGCGCGGGTGCTGAAAATGATGCTCGAGCTGGTGGACAAGAAGAAGTTCCGCATTATTTGCGCCACGCATTCGCCCGTGTTGACGGCGGCGAAGGAAACTTACGTGATCAACCTGGATAACCACACGAACAAGAACATTGTGCCGGAAGACCAGGGGATGGAAGGCCAGAGCACGATTCAGTAAGCCGGGGGGGGGAAGTTGGTGGGCACGAGCAGATTCGAACTGCTGACCTGCCGCTTAGGAGGCGACCGCTCTATCCAGCTGAGCTACGTGCCCGTTCCTCATCCATGATATCTGAAGCCTGGGCGCGCGGAATGCCGATGTCGCGCCGGTAGTGCATGCCATCGAAGTGAATGTGCCGGACACGGGCATAAGTATTTTCGGCGGCCTGGGCCAGGGTGGGGCCGCTGGTGGTGACGGCAAGGACGCGGCCGCCTGCAGTGACGTAACCGCTCCAACCGACCCTGGTGCCGGCGTGAAACACGGCAGCGCCTTTGTTTTCAGCTTCGGGGATGCCGCTGATGGTGTCGCCCGAGCGGTAATTGGCGGGATAGCCCTGAGCGGCCAACACGACGCAGTGGCTGGCGCCTTCTTTCCAGCGGAGGGGGGCCTGGCCGATGCTGCCGTTGGCGGCGGAGAGCAGGAATTCGGCAAGATCGTCATCGAAGTGGTACATGAGAGCTTGCGTTTCGGGGTCGCCCAGGCGGACGTTGTATTCGAGCAGGCGAGGGCCGGCTTCGGTCATGATGAGGCCGGCATAAAGGAAGCCGGTGAAGCTGGTGGCCTGGAGCGTGGGCAGGATAATTTGCTCCATGATGCGGGTGGTTTCGGCGGGAGTGAGCAGGGCGGCATCGCAAAAGGCGCCCATGCCGCCGGTGTTGGGGCCAAGATCGCCATCGAGAGCGCGCTTGTGATCGCGGGCAGGCATGAGGGGGACCGCGCGCTGGCCGTCGCAGAGGGCGATGAAGCTAACTTCGGGGCCGGTGAGAAACTCTTCGATGACCAGAGCGGGGCCATGTGCCGTGATGGCTTGTTCGGCTTCGGCCTGATTTTGAGCGACGACCACGCCTTTGCCGGCGGCAAGGCCATCTGCCTTGATGACTACCGGGAAGGTGAAGCGCTTAAGAGCCTGGAGCGCTTCGTCCGTGGTGGTAGCGGCTTCGAAGCGGGCGGTGGGGATGTTGTGTTCAGCGAAGAAGCGCTTGGCGTAGATTTTGCTGCCTTCAAGGCGGGCCATTTCGGCGGTAGGGCCGACGATGGGCAGGTTGGCGGCGCGAAACAGGTCGACGACGCCGGCGACGAGGGGAGCTTCGGGGCCGATGACGGTGAGCTCCGCGCCTATGGTTCGGGCGGTGGCCAGAATGTGTGCGGGGCTGAGCAGCGGCGAGGGGATGCACTCGGCAAGCCGGGCCATGCCGGGGTTGCCGGGGAGGCAGAAGAGTTCCATTCCGGGGCGTTTTGCGAGACGCCAAGCGATGGCGTGTTCACGGCCGCCGGAGCCAACTACAAGTATTTTCATGGTGTAACGGGCGACAGGCGCCTACGTTGTCAAAGCTACAATAAGAGGCGATGCATTACAAATACGACGTGGTTGTAACCGGCGGCGGTCATGCCGGCTGCGAGGCGGCGCGGGCGACGGCCCGGCTTGGCCTGAAGACCGCGTTGGTGACGATGAATGCGGATTTGATTGCGCAAATGTCTTGCAATCCCGCGATTGGAGGGATTGCGAAGGGGCATTTGGTGCGTGAGATCGATGCGCTGGGCGGGGCGATGGGGGAGATTGCCGACGCGACGGGGATTCAGTTCCGGCTGCTGAATACGAGCCGCGGGCCGGCTGTGTGGTCGCCGCGGGCGCAGTGCGATAAGAAGCAATACCGGCTTCGCATGAAGGAACTGTTGGAGCGCGAGCCGAATCTTTATCTGAAGCAGGGCGAGGTGGCTGGGCTTTTGATGGGTGAGGGGCGTGCGACGGGCGTGGTGTTGCGCGATGGGCGCACGATTTCCGCCGGCGCTGTGGTGGTGACTACGGGGACCTTTTTGAACGGTAAGGCGCACATTGGGGAAGAGCGTTATAGCTGTGGGCGCAGCGGAGAGGCGGCTTCTCAGGTGTTTGGCCAGGTGCTGCGGGATGCGGGGTTGCGATGGACGCGGCTGAAGACGGGGACGCCGCCGCGGTTGGATGGCCGTACGGTGAATTGGGATGCTTGCGAGCCGCAGGATGGGGACGCGGAACCGACGCCGTTTTCGTTTTTGACGGGGAAGATTGAGCGGGAGCAGATCCGGTGCTTTTTGACGTATACATCGGATGGGACGCGGGAGGTGATTCGGGGCAGTCTGGATCGGTCTCCACTATATAGTGGGCAGATTGAAGGCGTTGGCCCAAGGTATTGCCCATCGATAGAAGATAAGTTTGTGAAGTTTCCGGATAAGGCGCGGCACCAGTTGTTTTTGGAGCCGGAGGGAGTGGATACCAATGAGGTGTATGTGAATGGGATGTCGACCAGTATGCCGATTGACGTTCAGGCGGCGATGTTGGCGTCGGTGGCGGGGTTGGAACGGGCGGAGATGATTCGGCCGGGGTATGCGATTGAGTACGATGCGGTGGACCCTCGGGAGCTGGCGGCAACGCTTGAGGTGAAGAGGATTCCGGGGTTGTACTTGGCGGGGCAGATCAATGGCACTTCGGGCTATGAGGAAGCGGCGTGCCAGGGGTTGATGGCTGGGCTGAATGCGGCGGCTGCTCTGCGTGGGGAGAGTCCGGTAATTTTGGGCCGGCAGGATGGGTATATCGGTATTTTGATTGACGATTTGATCACGAAGGGCGCCGATGAGCCGTACCGGATGTTTACGAGCCGGGCGGAATACCGGTTGAGTTTGCGGATCGATAACGCGGATGAACGATTGACGCCGGTGGGCCGCCGGGCTGGGCTGGTGAGCGACAAACGGTGGGATGCGTTTCTGCGCAAGGGAGTGCAGAAGGCGGCGCTGTTCGCGGCTTTGGATGGGAGTAAGGAAGGAGCGTGGCTGAAGCGTCCTGAGGGCAAGTTGGGGGAAATGCGGGAGTGGGTGGGCGGTGTGTTGGGTGAGGAGCCTGTGGCTGGCGTGACGACGACGGTGGAGACAGAGGTGAAGTACGCCGGGTATATCGCGCAGCAAGGGCGGCAGGTGGCGAAGATCGCGCAATCGAGTGAGCGGCAGATACCGGCTGGGTTTATTTTTGCGGAGATTCCGGGGTTGTCGCGCGAGGTGAGTGAGAAATTGAAGTTGGTGCGGCCGGAAACCCTGGGGCAGGCGGCTCGGATACCAGGGGTAACGCCGGCGGCGATTTCGATTCTGGACGTGTACCTCCGTCTACAGCACGCGTAAGAAATGTTTCACGTGAAACATCTGGTATGCTGAAACCGCTTTGAACCGAGTTATAGCCATTGCAAATCAGAAAGGTGGGGTAGGAAAGACCACCACAGCCATTAATCTGGCTGCCTCGCTTGCGGCGAGTGAATTGTCGGTACTGCTGATCGATTCCGATCCACAGGGGAATGCGACGACGGGGTTGGGGATTGCCAAGGAAGCGAATCGCGCGACGCTTTTCGATGTGCTGGTGGGGCACACCGACCTGGAAGCCGCGATAGTGAAGACCGACATTGACGGGTTGGATATTCTGCCCGCCGATAAGAATCTGGTGGGTGCGAATGTCGAGTTGGTGCCGATGCCAGACCGCGAGCGCATTCTGCGCAGCAAGTTGACGGTTGCCCGGGCAAAATATAACTTCATTTTGATCGATTGCCCTCCCGCACTGGATTTGCTGACGTTGAACGCCTTGCTGGCTGCGGATTCGGTGCTGATTCCGATCCAGTGCGAGTTTTTCGCGCTGGAAGGGATTTCTGGCCTGATCGATACGATTGACCGGATTAAGGAATCTTTCCACCACAAGTTGGCGATGGAGGGGATTCTGCTGACCATGTTTGACGACCGGACGAACCTGACCCGGCAGGTGGCTGCGGACCTGCGGGAATTTTTCGGTACAGAGGTGTTTCGGACGGTGATTCCGCGCAGCATCCGGCTGGCGGAGGCGCCAAGCCACGGGAAACCGATTTTGACCTATGATTTACGGTCGAAGGCGGCTGAGAGTTACATCCAACTGTCGAAGGAGATTATTGCGCGTGAGCAAAAAACCGGCGCTCGGTAAGGGATTGTCATCGCTGTTGCCGGCGCGTGCGAACCGGGAACCGGAGACTAACGCGGCGGTGCAGCCGGCTGCTACGCCGACCAGTTTACCGGTGGGGGATGTGCAGGTGAACCCGAATCAACCGCGAAGGGCGTTTCGGGAGGAACAACTGGCGGAATTGGCGGATTCCATCCGGCATGACGGAATCATTCAGCCGCTTGTGGTGCGCCAAACCGAAAAGGGCTACCAGTTGGTGGCTGGTGAGCGGCGTTTGCGGGCGGCCAAGCTGGCCGGGCTGGAACGCGTGCCGGTGATTGTGCAGGATATTCCGGATGAGCGGTTGCTGGAAGTGGCGCTGGTGGAGAATATCCAGCGGGAAGATTTGCATCCGATTGAGCTAGCGCAAGCGTTTGAGCGTCTTTCTGCGGAATTGGGGCTCAACCACGAAGAAATTGGGAAGCGGACGGGGAAAGATCGCGCCACCATCACAAATGCGATCCGGCTTTTGCAGCTTCCGGTGGATTTGCAGGAGCTAGTGGCGGACAGGAAGCTTTCGCCAGGGCACGCGCGCGCGCTGCTGAAGCTGAAATCTGAAGAGCAGCAGCGGCAAATGGCACGGAAGGCGGTCGCGGAGGGTTGGAGCGTCCGTGCGATTGAGGCAGCGTCACAGAAACCCGCGCCCGTTCCCACACCGCCACCTATCCAATTCGTTGCCATCTCGCCGGACCCGAATTTGGTATCGGCCACGGATGAACTGGAGCGGGCGCTGGGTACGAAAGTGCGGATTTCAGAGACGCGCGGCGGTAAGGGGAAGATTGAGATCGAATATTACAATCTGGAAGACCTGAACCGGCTTTACTTTTACATCACACGGCAGGATTAGTGGTCTAAGAGTTCGAGCAAAGAAACGAGCTCTTCGCGGATTTGAGGTAACGGATCCAACGGGAAGAGATTTTGCTGAATTTGGTGCGGCGCCGCTTCTTTGCGTTGCTCTTTCAGGCTTTGGCGGGCACCTTCGATGGTGAACCGCTTCTCATAGAGCAGCTCTTTGATGCGGAAAAGCAGCTCCACATCTTTACGGCGGAAGAGGCGGTGACCGGTGTCGGACTTCTTCGGGGACAGGACGGCGAATTCCGTTTCCCAAAACCGGAGAACGTAAGCGGGGACTCCCAGCAGCTTGCTTACTTCACCGATCCTGAAGAACAGCTTGTCGGGAATCTCGGGCGTGGGCGGTTCCTGATTCATCCACTTGAGGCCATGCTATCACCGAGTGGCTACCCTTCGGCAGAAGCAGTGTTCGAGAGCCGGGCGTATGCGGGTAAGTCTTGCCGTCGAGCTGTACGGCTGCAAGCTGCCGGTCGAAGCGGGCAATGGAGCGCGAGGTGCTGTTTACGGTGAATTCGATGCCGCCGTCGCCATAGGCGGCCTGGGTCAGCTCTCCTGTGAGGCTGAGCAGTTTGAAGTTGTGCTGGCGCGGCGAGGGCGAGATGGTGTGCGGTCCAGCGGGAAGCCACACAACCCCAGTTTCCTGAGCCGGCCATTCGGCGCCGTCTACCTGGGCGGGTCCGGACCACGCGACGCCGCCGCCGAACGGAGAAGTGACACTGAGCTTGCCGCCAGCCAGGCGCGCGGAGCGAAAATCGCTGGATGAGGCGGAAAGCAACGGCAAATCAGCGGCTGAAAGGGCGTTTTCGATATAGAGGGCTACTCGCGGGAAGCTTTGGGACGCCAGATGTACCAGGCCGAAGAGTTCGAGGCCAGTTTGCTGCTTTGTCGGGTATACATCCTGATATCGCTCTACTATATTGATATCGATAGCTAGATCCGATGCCTTTGGGTATTTTGAGGCAATGAGCGGGTATCGTGCCGGGCCTTGATCCCAAACTGTTGCGGGATCTTCCACCAGCAAGGTGAATTTGTGCTTATCCAGCATCGGCAGCAGGAGCGAGGTGTCGGCGCCGATGGCGTCGCGCATGCCGGTATCCAGGCGGTCGTCCACGTGGGTGAGCACGATGTCGAGATCGGGCTTAAAGGCGCGGTAGCCTTCGGCTTTGGCGAGCCATTCGTGTTGCAGGTCGCGGGCCATGCGCGCGCGGAAATCGAGAAAGCGCCGGAGCGAGGCAGCATCTTTGCGGGTGCTCCACAATTCGACAGGATCGAAGCCATTCGGCTGGGCCTGGAACTGCTTGCGCACGTTGCCGTTCATGGGCGTAAAGCGAGCGGGGTTTGACGCGCCTTCGAGCGATTCGTAATAGAGCTCGGCAAAGTTGAGGCCGTCCCAATCGAAGCGCTGGGCCAGCTTGCCAACGCCGGTGCTGACGGCGGTGGCGCAATCGGGGTCGGCCAGATTCATCAGCTTGCGCCAATCGAGCTGCGCGTCCTGCAGGAGCGCTGTTTTTTCGCGCCAGGACGGGTGATCGGCCCAGAATTGTTCGCTGACGTGCGGCAGTTCGAGCCAGGCGTAGACCAGGACGCCCTCGCGGTGACAGGCGTCAATGAGGGCCTTCAGGTAAAGATCGCGCTCAGCGTTCGGTTCGTAAAAATGCCAGGCGGCGACTTGGAGCGCGGCGATGCCGGAGGCGTGCCAACGTTTGGCGAACCAGTTGACGTCCACGCGGGCGCGATAAGCGTAATCGAAGAAGGCCCAGAGGCGATTGCCGTGAAAGGGCGGCGCGAAGCCGAGGTCGAGAAGCGCCACCGGGATAAAGGGGAAGCGTTCGTAGCCGTGAACGCCGGGGCTGGCGGCGATCCATAGGACAGCGCCTTTTCCTTGGCGGAAGCCGGCGCTGACGGGAACCTGCGTCCAGCGTTCGCGAGTGAAGATGCGGGCACTGGCGGGCATGGCCATTTCCGTGATTTCGAGCGGCTGCTGGAGGATGAGGGGGATATCGGGCTGGTGGCTATCGATCAGGGACGCCAGCTTCGCGGTACGGTCCAGGCTATGGAAGCCGAAGCTGCGGGCCAGGGGGGAATCGCCTTCGAGGACAAGGATGGCGCCGGCTTCTACGCGCGTGTGCCATTCGGGCGAATCGGGGGTATCGGGGCGGGCGACGACGACGGCTGCCTGATCGGCAGGCGTAGCGAGCAGGCCGACGCTGGACAGAATTTCGTTCCACGGGCCGGGGGTGCGGCTGAGGACAGTGTAGCCGAACTGCTGCGCGGGCGAGGCGAGAGCAAAAACGAAAAAGCTAATGAGTAAACGCATACCAGAATCCGGCTCGAAGATCGAAAAAGTTGGGGCGCTGCGGGTTATAGCGATTCAGGAGATAGGCTCCGCGCAGACCGTTGACGGAGAGCATCAGGCCTTGCGGCGCGCCGGGAATGCGGAAGCGAATGCCGGGGCCGGTCTCGACGAAATTGGCCCAGGGCTGGCGTTTCGAATCGACCGTGAGGTTGGCATTCCAGAAGAATTGCACGCCGTGTTGAGTCCAGCCGGCGCGGGATTGGGAATAGCTGAGCCAATCGTTCCCGAAGCGGCTGAGGAAGACCTCGTCGGCATTGGTTTCCCAGAATACGCCGGGGGCTTCGGAGCCCATGAGGCGGCCCCAACCGTGAGACCAGGAAAGACCGCCGCGATAATCGGGCAGGGCGTGGCGGGTTTTGTAGCTGATGGCGCTGCCGGCTTCGCCCCAGGCGGTGATGCCGTGAGCGCGCGCGGAGAACCCCACGGCCAGCAGGAATGAGCTTTCGGAGAGCGATTGCGGGTTGGGGCCGGGCGTGTTCTGGCGCGTATCGCCAATGAAGCGAACGGAGACGTAGGGGCGAATGGGCAGGCGGTCGACGCGGAGCTCAGTTTTCACTTGGCCGTAGGAGAAGGCATCGTGCCAGCGCGTGGAATAGAACGGCAGGAGCCAGGCGGTGGTGCGGATGCGCGCGAATTCGGGGCGCAGGTTGTTGAAGGCCTTTTTCGCTTCCTGTGAAACGCCGGTGTCGGAACTGGCGCGGGCGCGGCGGAACCAATCGAGCGCGGTGCGGTCATCGTGCAGAAGATTGTAGGTCCAACCGAGCTTCAGCATGAGCGAGTAATCTGTGGGGTTGGCTTCCTGGGCGATGGTGAGGTAGCGGAGGGCGTCTTTGAGATAGCCGGCGCGATAACTGCGCTCGTACATGACGCGCGGATCGGTGTCCGTGACGACTTGAGTTTCGGTTGCGGTGAGCTGGTGGGGCAGGTTGAGGGCGGTGCGGACGCGGTTGGCGAGCGGCTCATCGCCGCCTTTCAGGACGCGCTCCAGCAGGGGCAGGGCACGGACGCGATCGCCACGCGCGAGCAGGAGGAAGCCGAGTTGGGCGGCGGAGAGAAGGTCGGCGCGATCGGAGACGACGATGTGGGCGAACTCGATTTCGGCATCGGCTTTGAGTTCCATGCGCAGCAGCAGGTAAGCGAGTTCGCGATGCAGCTCCGTGTTATCGGGATCGAGCTTGAGCGCGTTGCGGAACTCGTAAACATAGGGGTAGCGGCTGGGGAGCAACTCACGCGCTTTATCGGCTGTGCGCGGTTCGCCACCGCGGGAGGCGGCCAGAAGGGCGGCGGTGGCTTGTTCGGGATGGGAGCGGAGGCCCTCGACGCGGCCGATATCGACGAGCACGGCTTTGCGTTTGGGCTCAAGCTGCCAGGCGGCAAGGTAATGCTCGGCAGCAAGGTTCCATTCATCGCGCTGCTCGGCCAGCTGAGCGAGTTCATAGTGAACGCTGAAGGTGGGCGCGGCGGCTTGAAGCGCGGCGGACCAGCGGGCGATGCCGGTTTCGAGGGGCGTATCGATATTGCGAAAGGCTTTCCCGGCGGTGGCGGCGGCTTCGCGGTTGGTGGTTTGGCGGCGCACGCGGTCAAAAACCCGGCGGGCTTCGGCTTTGGCTGTGAGGGGGTCGTCCGTGGCTTCGAAGGAGAGGAAGGCGTACTCGAGCGCGGCGGGCAGGTCAGTTGCATCCAGCACCATGGCTGCGCGAAAGTGTTCGCGGGCGGCGCGATTCTGACCAATTTTCAAGCAGGTATAGGCGGCATCTTTGTGGACATCGGCGCGGTTCGGGGTGGCGGCCAGAGTTTTGTCGAAGCCGGCGATGGCTTCTTCGTACGCGCCGGCTTTGAGGGCCTGGTAGGCGTTCGTGAGGGTTTCGTAAGCGGTGGACTGGGCGATGGCGGAGGGCAGGAAGAGCGCCGTACAGAGAATTAGGGTGAACCGCATGTTGGTGAAGCAAGAGAGTGAGTGCCGGTTGAAATTTCTCTCCCGCTACTTTTGACGAGATGTTCGTACACTGAGAGCTACCCAGCCTAAAGACATGTCCTCACCGAACACGATTGTGATCACTACGATCAATCCGCCCACCGAAGCCGTGAGGAAGATTGCCGCCACTTGCCAGGATTGGACGTTTCTGGTGGTGGGCGATAGGAAGACGCCAGATGATTGGCAATATCCGGGCGTGACCTTTCTTTCAGCGGCGGACCAGATGGGCATGGGCCGGTTTGCGGCGGAATGCCCTTTCAACCATTATGCGCGGAAGAACGTGGGCTATTTGTGGGCGGCGGCGCGCGGGGCGGAGGCGATTGCCGAAACCGACGACGACAACATTCCCTATCCCACGTTTCTGCAGCAGGTGGATCGCGCGGTGACCGGGCGCGCGGTGCGGAAGACCGGCTGGGAGAACGTGTACACGCACTTCACGGCGGACAAAATCTGGCCGCGCGGGTTTCCGCTGGAGATGATTACCGAGAGTCTGCTGCAGCGTTCGGAGCTGAGTGAGCCGCGCGTTTTCGATTGCCCCGTGCAGCAATTTCTGGCCGATGGCGACCCCGACGTGGATGCCATTTACCGCATGACCATCGTGAAAGAAACGAAGTTCGAGCCGAACACCGTGGTGCTGGAGGCGGGCACGTTTTGCCCGTTCAATTCGCAGAACACCATCTTTTGGCGCGAGGCGTTTCCGCTGCTGTATCTGCCCGCGTATGTGAGCTTTCGCATGACCGATATCTGGCGCTCATTCGTTGCGCAGGCGTGTCTTTATGCGATGGGAAAGGGCCTGGCGTTTCGCGATGCGACGGTGTTTCAGGAACGCAACCAGCATTCGCTGATCAAAGATTTTCGCGATGAAGTGCCGGGCTATTTGAACAACGTTCGCATCGTGGAGATTCTGACCGGCCTTAGTTTAGGCAGCGAAGTTTCGGCCGTAGCGGATAACGTGCGGCGCTGCTACGAAGCGCTGGTGAGCGCCGAAATTGTGCCGGCGCGCGAGCTGCCGCTGCTGGAGCTTTGGCTGGGCGAACTCGCCCCCCATTTACGCGCCTAAAGTTCGGGCCTTGCGCGCCTTGATGAACGATTGCACGCACAGGCCCACGAAGATGGCCGTGATCAGCGCCATGACGCCCTGAGCTTCGACGGCGATAGGCCGGGTGCTGATCGCGTCTCCGTTCATACCTTTGATGAAGCTGAAGAGGCTGCCGAGGAAGCCCAACGTACCGATCAGTACCGCGATGTGCATGACCATGGCGCGGCGCGCGGCGTTTTGCGCGAGCAGTCCACAGATGAGAATGGGCAGGCCGAAGAGCGCGGGGATCAATGCAGTCTTGTGTTCGCTGCCGGTGCCGACAAAACTTCCCAGGCCGAGCGCGATCAGAAGTACTCCTGTAAGAACGGTGGTAATAGCCATAAAGGGGTCTATTCGATTGTAAGGGCTTGTGACATGATGAGGGTTCCGATGGAGACTTCGCTCGAAACGCAAGCAAGGCCCACGCTGCTGGGACACTTGCAAATCGCCCGTGCCGACCATTGGGTGAAGAATGTTTTTGTACTGCCGGGCATCATTGTGGCGCTGTCGCTGGAGCACGGTAAATGGAACACGCTGAACCCCTGGACACTGCTGATTGGATTCGCCGCAATCTGTCTGATCGCGTCCAGTAATTATGTAATCAATGAAGTGCTGGACGCGCCTTTCGATCTGAAGCATCCGACCAAATTTTCGCGGCCGGTGCCTTCGGGGCAGGTGAGCATACCGCTGGCCTATGTGGAGTGGATTGCGCTGATGGTGGCGGGGCTGTGGCTGAGTTGGCAGGTATCGCTGCCGTTCACCATCACGATGCTGACGCTTTGGGTAATGGGATGTATCTACAATATTCCGCCGGTGCGCAGCAAGGATGTGCCGTATCTGGACGTGCTGTCGGAATCGGTGAACAACCCATTGCGGATGCTGGCGGGCTGGTACATGACGGGCATTTCGGCGGTGCCGCCAACGTCGCTGTTGATCAGCTATTGGATGGTGGGGTGTTACTTCATGGCGATCAAGCGGTATGCGGAGTATCGCGACATTGGCGATGCAGCAAGGAGCGCGGCGTATCGCAAGAGCTTTCGCTATTACACGGATCAGCGCTTGCTGGTTTCGATCATGTTCTATGCGGCGCACGCCATGTTGTTCTTTGGTGCGTTCATTGTGCGATACCGGTTGGAACTGATTCTGTCATTTCCGCTGGTTGCGTTGGTGATGGCGCAGTATCTGGCGCTGTCGTTTAAGGCCGATAGCGCAGTGCAGAGGCCGGAAGGTCTTTACAAGGAGCCGGGATTGATGGCCGCGGTGGTGTGTTGCACGGTGGTAATGATCTTCCTGCTATTTATCGACGTGCCCATACTCCACCAGATTTTCGTGCCGACTGTCGCTACCCAATAGTTCCGTCCGGACTTTCGTTTCTTTCCAGAGCGCGCGCGGCGGCACGAAGAAAATCTTCAGGCCGAGGAAAGCGGCGGCGGTCAAGACGACAAATGTCCGAACGGGTGAAGAGATCCGCTTGAAGAAGAAGCCTTGCGGAACCCAGCGGTCGGCCACGGCGGTCAGGTAAATGGCGGCCTGAGTGAATAGCGCGACATCGCGCAAGGGGGTGGGCAAGCCGAAGCTGGAGAGGCCGATCAGCATCAGCAGGAAAGGCATCATCAACCGGCCGTATTTGGCGGACAAGAAATGGATCCGCATGCGGTTCGAGGAGGAGAGCAGTTGCGGATACAACTGGAGCATCTGATAGAGGCCGGCCTGAGTGCGCACTTTGCGGCGAAATTCAGAAGTCAGGTTGGTGGGGTAATCGTAAGCTTTGGCCGATTGCTCCAGGATGAGGCGATAGCCGCGGAAGAAAGCCGCAAGCGGGAGGTAAACATCGTCCAGCAAGGTATCGGCGGGGATGGGGACCGCTAATGAGCGGCGGATGGCATAGAAAGGGCCGTTCGCGCCAAAGGTGGAATCGATGCGGCTCATCTGCTTGCGGATGAAGACTTCGTAGCGCCAGTAAAGCCTGGTATCGGCCTCTTCGGCGCTGAGGCCTTTGCGGATGGAAAGCTCGCCGGAGACGGCGCCTACAGTGGGGTCGGCAAAGCAGGCCACCACGTTGCGGATGGCGTCGGGGTCGAGACTCTGACGGACATCGGTAAGGACAACCAATTCGCCGCTTGAATGCGATATGCCGGTGTTGATGGCTGCGCCCTTGCCTTCACGAGCATTGCGGTAAAAACGCACGCCACAGGAGCGGAACGATTGAGCGATGCGATCGGTATCATCGTCAGAACCATCGGAGACGACGCTGATTTCCATCAGATCGGACGGGTAGTTCGAGGCGAGCACCGAATGAAGCTTGGCGGCCAGGAACTTTTCACCGTTGCGGACGGCGATCACGACTGAAATAGTGCGCAGGACCTTATCTTTCTTTACGTCGCGGACCTTTCGCCGGGCTAACTGCGCCAGCAGCAGGGGATATCCGGCCAGGACGTAAAGGATGGCCGCCGTGCTGGAGGCGAAGACCGCAGTGGAAAATGTGGCGAGAGCGGTCATTTGAGAAGGTAGAGCGAGGTGCCTGCCGGGTCATTCACCGCAATCTTGCGGAAGCCGGAATCGTCCTGGAACTGAACGGGGAGAGCGCCGGTCGGCCGAGAGCGCAGCAGAAGCGCGTGAATGTCGAAATCTTTCATCTTCTGCCGGATGCTTGCCTGATCGTCGGTGCTAAGGAATGGATGCAGGCGCATGCTGGGGAAGTAGTAAGAAAGTGTTGGAAGAATCTCATAAGGCACCAGAAGAGTACTGTTCTGCAGAGCCGCGCCGCGCAAAGCGGCAATTGTCTGGGCGTCGGAATTGGGCGGATCGACCGCAGGGCGGCGCGCAATCACCTGCCAACCGCCCGCCACAGTCGCCAAAAGTAACGGGAAGGCGACGGCAGCCCGAAGCGCCGGCCGGATGCGTGCGGCCAAGGCGGCGAAGGCTACGCCCGTCACGATGGCCAGCGGCGGCAGGATGGAGGAGACATAGGTTGGGTTGAGAGACGTGTTTTTGAGCGTGGTGAGCAGCATCAGGAATGCGTACACCAGGCAGGGAAGCAGGATAGCGCGGTACTGGCGCACGGCGGGGCGATTCCAGAACGCCAGCACGCCGTTGAGCGAAATGAGGTCGAGCGAATATTCTACGGGAGCGGCCGCGAACCGCTGCCACCAGACAGTCAGGGGACCATATTCCCCGTAGGAACCTTTTCGCTGCATGGCGAGGTACGCGATGTAGAAATATCCTTTAACGGCCGAAAGTTCGAGCAAGCCAACGGGCCAAAGAACCAGCAGCAACCCAAGAAGCAGAAGCACGGAGCGTACCAGAGTAGCCCGTGAAAGCCCTCGTTCCTTTCGAAATACAAAGAAACATGCCGCAAACGTGATGGGCAGTAGGATTGCGTAATCGATACTGCAGAAAGCGCCGGCAAATGCGGCTACCGAAAGGTACCAGAGCCGCTGGCGGCCGGTGAGCAGAAATCCGGCAAACAGCAGCAGAGTCAGCGTGGTGAAGAAAACGTATGGAATGTGCGGCGTCACCATGGTGGAGGTACCGATGCTGGATTGGCCGAACAGGAATAGGAACGATGCCAGGAGACCGGCGGAACGACGGCCGGTGAGCAGGAAGACGCCGAGGGCGATGGCGAAAAACGTAAGCAGGTGGAAGATAAAGCCGGAATAACGCATGGCGTACTCCGCGTGGTGGACCAGGGGCGACACCACGGCGATCCAGTAGAAATAGAAGGGGCCATGGAAATGGCGGTAAAAGGTGATGTCGCGGCTTCCGCGAATCAGGTCGGAAAGGCTGGAGCGCTTGTCGAGGCTTGAGTGTTCCGTGCCGATGCGGTAAAAGCCGAGCAGGGAATTGGACGGGTGCTCAGTGAAGTTATCGATCAGGCCGCGCTCACCTGCGTCCATGTAGTCGGATTCGTCGTAGGTGAAGGGCTGGGCTGAGGGAACGGTACGGAAAAAGAACAGAAATGCGGCTGCGATTACCGCCAGCACGCCGAAATCGGTAGGCTTTAAGCGGCGCATGCGCCCTTCAGAATGGATTCGAAATGGCGCCCCACCTGGGCCCAGGAAAAGCGTTCCGTGACCAGGGAGAGGGCCTCCGCAGCGAGAGTGCGGGCTTGGACGCGTGATTCGAGCAGCGCGAGACAGCGGGCGGCGAAGGTCTCCGGCGTACCGGCGAGGGAGATATGGCGGCCGTCTTCCACGGCCAGCCCTTCGGCGCCAATGGCAGTGGAGACGACGGGGACGCCGGCGGCCATGGCTTCGTAAATTTTCAGACGCGTGCCGCCGCCAATTCGCAGGGGGACGATGGAGAGATCGGCGTCCCAGAGGTAAGGCCGGATGTCGGGCACGGTTCCGGTGACTTTAATCAGGGGGTCGGCTGCCGCGAGCGCTTTCAGTTCGGGCACGGGAGAACGGCCGGCCAGCACCAGGCGCGCCGTGGGGAGTTTGGCGCGGATGAGCGGCAGCACTTTTTCGGTGAACCAGAGTGCGCCGTCGATATTGGGCATCCAATCCATTGCGCCTACGAACACGATTTGCGGGGCGGCGCCGGCTTGCGCAGGCCGATCCGCAGGGCGCGCGAAATAGGTGAGATCGACACCTGTGGAAACAGGCGAGACACGGGTAACGCCGAATAATTCCGTCATCTGAGCGGCATCTTTCTCAGAGACGGCAATGATATGGGCGGCGGAACGGCAGGCGTCGCGCTCGCACTGAAACATGCGGCTAGCCTGCTGGCGGAAATAGGCGCGGCGCAAAGCGGAAGGGGCGTGCTCGGCATGTCTGCGCCAGATGACTGTCTCCACATTGTGTTGAAACAGCACGCAGCGTGACAGATCTGGAATGTTCGGAACCATGGAGAGAAAGTCGCAGACAATGCTATCGAACCGGTGTTCGTGGATGAGCGAAGCAATCTGCCCGCGCATTTCGGGCGAGGCATAACGGCCCACGGCAAGCGGCAACGGGGAGGCTAAATTCCGGGCTAGCTGAGCGAAGAAGCGGGCGGAACCTCGGCTGGGAATGGGCCGGTTCACGGGATAGGAGCGGTGACAGTATTCCGGCGCGCGGCGTACGCCTTCGGGCTGCGCGGGGTCGTTATAGGCGACGTAATGCACTTCATTGCCGGCGTGAAGCTGGCGCAGAGTCTCCAGGGTGCGTATCTGGCCGCCACGATCCGTCGGATGGAGAAAATCCGTTTTCACCCACAGAATTTTCATGATGGATCAGGCCGCGACGGCGGGAAACATGCCCTCAGCCCATCGGGAACGGCGGCCTTTCAGGAACATGTCGCCCCAGAGCTGCAGGTTCAGGAGGTTCCAGATACGGTCGGTGGCGTCTTCGCGACCGCTGCGGTGATTGTTCAGTAAGGTGGTGAGCGCGGGACGGTCGAAATGTTCGGCCAATAGAGAGTCCGGCTCCATCAGAAAGTCATAAAGCGAACTTGCGGAGGGCTCCAGCAGCCAGCGTTTCAGCGGCGTAGGGAAGCCCATCTTCTTGCGGTGAATGATTTCGGGGGGCAGCAGGTCCGCGACAGCTTCTTTGAGGATGTATTTGCCCACGCTGCCACGCAGTTTCAGATGGGCTGGTATTTGTGAGGCGAACTCCACAAAGGGATGGTCCAGGAAAGGTACGCGGCTTTCAATGGAGGCGGCCATGCTCATTTGATCCTGCTTCATCAGCAACTCAACTAGATATGTCTGCTTATCGGCATAAAGCAGCCTTTCCAAATAGGGCAAATCGGGAACTTTTTCAAAGCTGCCCGTAAAATTTGCATAGGCGCCGGCGGCCGCGCCACTCCCCAGTAGCGTTTCTATCTCGGCGGCGGAGAAAGCGCCGTAGAAATTTTCGAGATAGAGCGATTGCAGGGTGCCGGAGCGGCCCAGCACAGTGTGCTTCAGCTTGCGGCGCAGATTCGCGCCTAGAAGAGGCGATGTGGCAATCTGCCGGCGCACCAGAGAGCGCAGGGCATCCGGCACTTTCTCATAAGTGCGCATCTGCGCCTGGCTCATCAACTGATAGCGATAACGGCCATAACCGGCGAACAATTCATCGCTGCCTTCGCCGGTGAGCACTACCTTCACCTGTGTCGAGGCGAGTTCGGAAACGTGATAGAGCGAGACGCTGGAGGGCCAGCTGATGGGTTCGTCTTCGTGCCAGATCAGGTTGGGCAGGGAGTTGAAAAATTCCTCCATCCCGATGACTACCTCATGGTGACGGGTGCCGATCTTTTCGGCTACCTGGCGCGCGTAAGAGAGTTCGCTGAATTCGGCCTCACGGTAGCCTACGGCGAAAGTTTTGACCGGCTCTTTGACCATGCGCTGCATCAGGGCCGCGATGGCGCTGGAATCCACGCCGCCGCTGAGGAACATGCCGAGGGGCACATCGCTCATCAGGCGCAGCTGGACGGCTTCTTCCAAGCGCTGGCGGCAATCGCGAATCCATTCGGCATCGGAACGTTCCTGCGGCGTTTGGGTCTTCGGAAGCTCCCAATAGCAGCGGATTTCGGGGTGGAAATTGCGGGAGGAGAGGGAAAGTGTGTGGCCGGGCATCAGCTTCCGGATGCCCTGAAACAGCGTCTGTTCGCCGCTCAGGTAGCCAAAGGCCAGGTATTCGGGCAGCTGCGCGGGGTCCAGGCGGGCGGAGAGGGCGGGATGCTCCAGCAGGGCCTTGATTTCGGAGCCGAAGATAAAAAGCTGGCCGTCGAAATAGTAATAGAAGGGCTTGATGCCCAGGCGATCGCGCGCGCAGACGAGCGTGCCGGTGCGCGCATCCCAGAGCGCGAAGGAAAACATGCCGCGAAACTGCTTCACGCAATCGGGGCCGAACTGCTCATAGGCGTGCAGGATGGTCTCGGTATCGCAATGGGAGCCGTAGATGTGGCCGGCGGCTTCCAGCCCAGGGCGCAGGTCGGCGTGGTTGTAGATTTCCCCGTTATAGACGATGGCCAGCTCGCCCGTTTCGTTGAACATGGGCTGGTGGCCATGGGTGGAAACGTCGATGATGCTCAAGCGGCGATGGCCGAGCGCGATGTGAGAGGCGCCGTGTGTGGCTAAATGGAAGCCGTCGTCGTCGGGCCCGCGGTGGGAGATGACATCGGTCATGGCGCGGACGATGCGCTGGTTGCGCGCGGGATCCGCACCCACACCAGTACCTGTGAAGAAGCCCGCGATGCCGCACATGACGTTAGCGGACGGACAAGGCGGCCGCGGCCGCACCGGCGAACCGGCTGGGGGCTACCGGGATGGCGCTGCGAAACTGCGCCATCCGCCGCTCTTCGGCCACTTTCAAAAGGGGAGCCGCAATTCGGTCCAACGCCACGGCAAGCCCGGCAATTGCGGGCATCTGCATGTTGTAGGCGTTGGTTCCGAATAGCCCGCACGAAGCGAACGCAAACAGAGCCATTAACAGGCAGAACGCCATTTGAGAGAGGCCGTCCAGTTCGGGAGCATTCTTCGACGCCTTGCGCAGCCTGAGCAGGATTCGCGCGGTAAAGAAGAGAGTAGCCAGATAGCACAAGATTCCAACCACGCCGGTTTCGGAGGAGACCAGGAGGTAAATATCGTGGCAGGTGTACCACAGAGGCACGCCGCCTTTCGCGATTTCAAGCTCCGCGCTCTGGAACGAAAAATTGCCCATGCCCACGCCAAAGATGGGGTGCTTCACCGTCAGAATCACGGCGTTTTTGACAAGCTGTTTGCGCGCGTTGGTGGACATGACGGCGGATGCCTCGCTATCGGACATGCCGCTGGTGATGCCGGAGCTGAACGTGGTGGCGTAGCGGGCCATCAGGTCTTTCGAAACGAACAGGGGCGAGGTGCAGACTGCCAGTGCGCAGCAGACGAAAATTTTGAGTTTGTTGGCGGCGCTCACCTGGAAAAATACGATGATGGCCATGGCGGCCACAACGAGTAAGGACGAGCGGGAGCCGGTCTTCACCACCATCATCATTAAGACGCCTGCGATTCCGATGAAGGCGATTCGGAAGACGGCAGCTCTACGCTTATCGAGGATGATGTACATCACGAAAGGGAGGCACAGCAGCAGGGCACCGGCAAGATCGTTCGAGTTTCCCAGGCTGCCGTATTCGACGGAGAGGCGGCCGTCCTCATAAATTCGTGAAGATTTAAACGCGAAATACAGGATTCCGACAGAGGCAATCCCCAGAATGAACAGGCATCTGCGTAGCTGGTGCAGGGTGAAAACCAGGCTGGATACCAGGAAAAATGTGAGGTAGCTTTTCCACCAGGAATCCGCGAAAGCGCGAAAACTGCCACCCTTCCAGGAGCTGAACGGAATGCCCAATAGCAGGAAAGCGGTAAAGAATGTAAGGCAGATACCGGGCGCCGACGTGAACGCTTTGGGGATTTTTCCGGCGGAAAACGCGGCCACCGCGGCCACCATCGCCAGCATCACGATGAGGTGGAAGCGGCCCATGGTGTCGATGAATTCGATGGCGTGGCTGAATAGAAAGAATAAATAAGTGGTACCGATTAACGAGGCTGCGGCAAAGGAGTTTTGCTGAGCGGCCATCAGGCTGGGTGGGGCTTGCGGCGCTTGAAATGTCTGGGCAGCGACGGGTGGGGCAAACTTCGGCGCAAAAACCTGGGCGGGGTTATACCGTGCCATCGCGGGGAATCCGGAACCTAAATATTATCATCCGGCTTTGTACTTCCCGCCTATTACAGATTTACCGAAGTGCTATTACTTTCGTTCCGGAGCGGGAGGAGCCAGGCTTTTCGTAAGCCGCGTGGCGACGCCCTTCGCGGTCTTGTCCAGTTCTTTCGAGGAGCTGTTGCGGGGCGGATGATAGTCCGACCAGACCACTTGCCGCGATTTTGCATCCACCAGGAAGAGAGTGCCTTTGCCGCGTGAGAAGGAGGAGCTGTGGGGCTCCGCCTCGGCTGAATTGGCACCGGCAGCCGGGGGTACGGGTACCGGTTGAGCCGCTGGTTGGGATGCTGCCTGACCTGCTGCGGGCGCGGCGGGTGGGGCTGGAGGCGTAGCTGGTAAGGGGTCGCGCTTGATGTGATCGAGGCGATATTCGAATTGCCGGCCTAACTGATCTGTAAGGATGGCGTCGGCCAGCTTCGGATCGGCCACAATGCGAAAGATATGATCTTTGGTTAAACGATTCGCCAGGTGTTGATCCAGGCCACCCGCCATGGGATACAGGTAGACGGACTTTACGTCTTTCAGTTCGGCGGCGAAGGAAACACCGGAAACGAGTAAGCTGAGGCACACCAGCGCTTTCATGACAACTACGATGGTAACAGCTAGCCCCATGCCGCATGTATAAAGGCCAACGCATCACGGTGATCATTCCGTGCCTGAATGAGGAAGAAGGCATTCAGCTGGTGCTGCGCGATATTCCGGAGTTTGTGGACGAAACGATTGTGGTGGACAACAACTCCACGGACCGCACGCCGGATGTGGCGGCGCAGATGGGCGCGATTGTGATTAAGGAAGAATTTCCCGGATACGGGCGCGCTTATAAGCGTGGGTTTACAATCGCGACGGGCGATGTGCTGATTACCCTCGATGGCGACCACAGCTATCCGGTAAATGGAATTTCCTATTTGCTGGAGGCGTTTCTCCACCTGGAAGTGGATTTTCTGAATGCTTCGCGCTTTCCGGTGCGTGACCCGCGCGCGATGAGTTTCAAGCATAAGTGCGGGAATCTGGCGCTGTCCCTGGCGATGTCGGTGTTGTATCTGAAGTGGGTGCGGGATTCGCAATCGGGCATGTGGGTGTTCCGGCGGAAGATTTTGGAAGGCATGGAACTGGTGGCGGATGGGATGGCGTTTTCGGAGGAGATCAAGATTGAGGCGCTGCTAAACCCGAAGGTTCGGTTTGGCGAAATTTCGATTCTGTACACCTCGCGCACCGGGGAAATCAAGCTGAACCCTTGGCGGGATGGGTGGCAGAATTTGGTGTTCCTGTTCCGGAAACGGTTCGGGCACCGCCGGAAGTGAACATTTCGGTAGTGGTCCCGGTTTGGAACGGGCGTGAGCATTTGGCGCGGTTGCTTGAGACGCTGACCGGCCAAACCCTGCGGGCGGACGAGGTGGTTGTGGTGGATAACGGGTCGGTGGACGGCGCGGGGGATCTGGCGGCGGCCTGGGGGGCGAGGGTAGTTCGTTTCGCAGAAAACCGGGGCTTTGCGGTGGCGGTGAACCGGGGGGTGGCGGAATCGGGCGGCGAACTGCTGGCGGTTTTGAACAGCGATGTGACGCTGGAGCCGCGCTGGCTGGAGCTGCTGGCGAAGGGTCTGCGCGACGGCAAGGCTTGGTTTGCGACAGGGCTGATTCTTTCGCCGGATGGCGCGACGGTGGACGGCTCGTGGGATCTGGTGAGCCGGGCGATGATGCCGTGGCGCGCGGGAGCTGGGTTCCCGGCCAATGCACCGGAGTTTCAGGCCGATCGACCGATCGAATTGGCTTCGTTTACCGCAATTTTGATGCGGCGGGAACTGTGGCGGAAGGTGGGGCCGCTGGACGAGCGGTTCGAATCGTATTTGGAAGATGTGGATTTCGGGCTAAGGTGTTTGGCCTCCGGGAGTGGGGGAATCTACGTTGCCAGTGCGCGCTGCAGGCATGTGGGGAGCGCCACGCTGGGGCGTTGGAACGGCGATACCGTACGCCGCACATCCAGGAACCAGCTGTTCCTCTTGTGGAAGCATCTTCCGGAAGAGCTGCGGCGCAGATGGTGGTGGCCCATTTTCGTGGGGCAGGCGCTTTGGGGCGATGTGGCCGCCCGGCACGGGGGAGCGGCAGCCTGGTGGCGTGGAAAGCGCGAGGGGTTTGCGCGCCGGCATGAATTTCTCAGTCCCGTGGCGCTGAAAGCAGAGCAGCTGGAAGGGCAAGAGCGTGAAATTCTAGCTTTACAGCGAGCCTCCGGTATTACGTCCTACTGGGGCTTGTATGCCGCTCTTACCGGTAGTGGGCGTGGGGCCGAATGACACAGGAAGGCCCGCGAACGGACACTGCCATCCTGATTGTGACCTACAATTCCGAACGGGAAGTGGGGGAATGTCTGCAAGCCGCGCTGTTGACTGGAGCCGAAATTTTGGTGATTGACAATGCTTCGACGGACGGCACGGTGGAACTGGTGGGCACGTTTCCGGTGCGGCTGATTGCCAACCGGGAAAACAGGGGCTTTGCGGGCGCGGTGAACCAGGGGGTTTGCGCAACGGAGGCGAAATACCTGCTTCTGCTGAACCCGGACGCGGTGCTGCTCACCGGAATCGATGCGCTTCGCGAGGCGTGTTCGCGGCCTTCGGTAGGGGCGGCGGCGGGTCTGCTGACGGGCGCTGACGGCCAACCGCAAGCCGGCTTCACGGTCCGTAGGCTGCCCACGCCGCTCGCGCTGAGTCTTGAAGTGTTGGGTTTGAACCGCCTAATTCCGCGTAACCCGGTGAATTGGCGCTTCCGTTGCTTCGATTTAGACCTTAGCGGTACGGCTCCACTGGCGGTGGAGCAGCCGGCGGGAGCCCTGTTGATGTTTCGCCGGGATTGCTGGGATGCGCTGAATGGCTTCGATGAACAGTTCTATCCGCTGTGGTTTGAAGATGTGGATTTTTGCGCCCGGCTGAAGGGTTTGGGAAAGGAGATTTTACTGGTACCGGGAGTGGTCGCAAAACATGCGGGAGCGCACTCTATCCTCAACATGGCGCTGGAGATCAGGCGCTTATATTGGTATGGTAGTCTTCTTAGATACGCAGCGAAACACTTCTCGCCCTCAGGCCGGAAAATGGTCTGTCTATCCGTCTTTTTGGGCGCGATGTTCCGCTCCCCGGAGGGCTTGCCGTCGCGATGGCGATTTGTTGGCCGAGCGGGCGGCAGAGGTGGAGCGGTGTGGATAGAAGTGGCTCGGCTGGCGGCCCGGTATTTCACGGGGCGGCCAGGATAGGCGGAAAAAGGTTAACGGCGGAGCGCCAGCTATAAGATGACGAAGGGAGACAGCGGGCTCGGGAGAACCCAGGTTCGAATTCATGGCGAATAGCGATTCCGTCTCTGTAACCATAGTTACTTACGACAGCGGCCGGTTCATCAAGCGATGCCTGGAGTCCGTACTCGATCAGAAATATCCCTTTCTGGACGTGATTGTCATCGATAACTGCTCAACGGATGGCACCACCGACATTCTGGAGCCGTTCGAAGACCGCGTCCGGATCATCTATAACGACGAAAATATTGGCTTTGCGGCGGCCCAGAATCAGGCCATGGGGCTTTCGGATTCCGATTGGGTGCTGACGCTGAATCCCGATGTGTTGCTGCTGCCAGATTTTATCGAGGCGCTGGTGCACGCCGGAAATTTGGATCCGCGCATCGGCACCGTCTGCGGCAAGCTTTTGACCATGAGTTCCGGGTTCGATTTTCCGGAAAAGCCTGTTGTGGATTCGACCGGCATCTATTTCACGCCCACACTGCGGCATCTGGATCGCGGGTCGCTGGAAGTGGATAACGGGCATTACCGGCAGTACGAATATGTGTTCGGGGCCACCGCTGCCGCCGCTCTGTACCGCCGTGAAATGATCGACGATATTTCGCTCGATGGCGAATTCTTCGATTCCGACTTTTTTGTGTATCGCGAAGATGCGGACGTAGCCTGGCGCGCGCAGCTTTTGGGCTGGCGCTGTATGTATGCACCGTATGCGCGCGGGTATCATGTGCGCAAAGCGCTGCCGGGAAATCGGCGAGCGCTCCCGCCTGAGATCAATATGCATTCGGTGAAGAATCGCTTTCTTCTTCGCATGAAGAACATTTCGGGCGACCTGTACCGCCGCAATTGGATTCAAATCACCGGGCGCGATCTGGTGGTGGTGGCGTGCTGCATCCTTTGGGAGCACAGTTCGCTGAAGGCGTTTTGGTTCCTGGCGAAGAATTACAAAAAAGTGCTGGCCAAGCGCCGCATGATTCTGGCGCGGCAGCGTGCGGACGACGATTACATCGCCAGTTGGTTCAACTTCGAGCCGGTCGCTAAGCCGGCCCCGAAGAAGTTCACCGCCGTGCCGTCCCGGCCAAAACCGACCCGCAAGTAGCTGTTCCTGGGCACTATGCGCATCGCCCTTCTTGGCACGCGCGGCATCCCGGCTAACTACGGCGGTTTCGAGACGTTCGCGGAAGAGCTGTCGGTACGCCTGGCGCAGCGCGGGCATCGGGTGACCGTATATTGCCGGGAGCGCTACCCGGCCGCTGAGTATCGTGGAGTTCGTCTGCAATATCTGCCCACCGTGCACAACAAGTATCTCGACACGCTGGCGCACACATTCCTTTCCACGCTGCATGTGATTACGCGCCGGGTGGATTGCGCGCTTTACTGCAATGCGGCGAACGCCATTTTTCTGGTCTTCACGCGCTTGACCGGTGTGCCGGTGGCGCTGAATGTAGATGGCATCGAACGCAAACGCAAGAAGTGGAATGCGCTTGCGCGAGGATGGTACCGCATGTCGGAATATCTGGCGACGGTGCTGCCGCAGCGAACCGTGAGCGATGCCCAGGTGATTGAGCGCTACTATCGCGACCGGTATGGGAAGGCAACCACGTTCATCCCCTATGGCGCGGACACGGTGAAGCTGGAGAGCGAGGAGGCTTTGCAGCGGCTGAATCTGGAACGCGGGCAATATTTCCTATATGTCAGCCGCATGGAGCCGGAGAATCATGCGCTGCAGGTGCGGCGCGCGTTTGAGCAGGTGCCCACTGGTATGAAGCTGGCGCTGATTGGCGATGCGCCCCATGCCGCCGAATACATCCGCGAGGTGCGCGATACAAAGGATACAAGGATTGTGATGCCCGGCGGCGTTTACGGCGTGGGGTATCACGAATTGGGTTCGCATTGCTTCGCGTACGTGCATGCCACGGAGGTGGGCGGCACGCACCCGGCGTTGATTGAGGCGATGGGTAAGGGGGCGCTGGTGCTGTATCGCGGAACACCCGAAAACGTGGAGGTTTGCGGCGATGCGGGGCTTGCCTTTGCCGGTGAAGAAGAGTTAGTGGCGCGCATGCGGGAGGCGATCGCAATGCCCGAAGCGGAGCGCGAAGTGTTCCGGAAGCGCGCGACGGCCCGCGTGCGGGAGCGCTATGACTGGGAGGCTGTCACGACGCAATATGAGCGGCTGTTTCAGGAAATGCTCCGGTGATTGGGCCTGAATATCGCACTTGGGCAGAGGTCTCGCTGCGGCAGGTGCGGGATAATTTTCGGGCAGTCGCGGCGGCGGTGGGCAAGGATGTGGCACTGGCCCCGGTGGTGAAAGCCGATGCCTATGGGCATGGCGCGGTGCCGGTTGCAAGAGCCCTGGTGAATGCCGGCGCAACTTGGCTGGCCGTAAGCTGCGTACAGGAAGGCGTGGCGCTTCGGCAGAGCGGCATCGATGCGCGCGTGCTGGTGATGGGCGGCTTGCTGCCGTTTGAGCGTGAAGCCGTGTTCACGCATCGGCTGACGCCGGTGGCGCACTCTCTGGAGGAACTGCGGGATTACGAAGCGGGGGCGCGACCGCTGGCCGTGCACTTGAAAGTGGATACCGGGATGAGCCGCCTGGGCGCGACGGCAACACCGGCGGAAGTTGTGGAGGCGGTGCGCGGGCTGCGGCATGTGCGTGTGGAAGGGCTGATGTCGCACTTCGCTTCCGCGGAGGATTTCACCTCAGAGCAGACGGCCGATCAAGCCAAGCGGTTGGAGGCGGTGTGCGAAGCCTTGCGCGAAGCTGCCGTGATGCCGGCGATTGTTCACTTATCGAGTACCAATCCAATCGCGTATGGCAGGCGGGAAATGTGGCGTTCGCTGGTCAGGCCGGGCTTGGCGATTTACGGCTACGTTTCGCCATCGGTGGAAGGGCCCCGGCACAATCTGAACATCGCACCGGCGTTGACTTGGTATGCGCGCTTGCTGAACGTTCGTGAGATTGGCGCGGGCACGCCCGTGGGTTACATGGCCCGGTTTCGCGCCCCGCATGCCATGCGCATCGGAACTGTGGCGGCGGGTTATGCGGATGGCGTGCCGCATCGCCTTTCTACGCGAGGATCGCTCGTCAGCAACGGACGGCTACTGCCGATTTTAGGTGCCGTCTCGATGGATTTGACCACAGTCGATTTAACGGCTGCTACCGAATTATGGCCGGGAGATGCTGTCACGTTGCTGGGGCCGGGCATGGACGCGCAGCGCATTGCCGAAATTGCCGGTGAGATTCCGTATAGCGTGTTGTGCGGGATCGGAAATCGCGTCCGGCGCGTGTATATCGACTGAGTTACAGGTCTAGGTTGCCGCCGGAAATGATAACGCCGATCTGCCGGAAACCCTGCGGAACCTTGCCGGAAAGTACGCCTGCCGTGGCTGCCGCGCCGCTCGGTTCGGCCACCAGTTTCACGGTCTCCATCAGGAAGCGCATCGCGCTGCGCAGCTCATCGTCCGTAACCAGCAGCACCTGTTCCAGCAGCTCTTGCAGAATGGGGAACGGCACCTTGCCGGGAATCACGGTTCGCAGGCCATCGGCAATGGTCGGCGGCGCCGGAATTTCAAGACGCTCGCCCTTTTGAAGGGACAGGAACCAATCGTTGCCTGTCTCCGGCTCTACGCCGAATACGCGAATTGCGGGGTTGATGTCTTTCGCGATCAAAGCGCAACCGGCTGTCAAACCCCCGCCGCCCAGGCAGGTGACCAGCGCCTCAATTTCAGGCGCTTCGTCCAGAAGCTCAAGCGCCACGGTACCCTGACCCGCGACAATCAGCGGATGATCGAAGGGCGGCACCAGGGTCGCGCCGGTGCCGCCTAAAAGCTTGTGCGCAATTTCTTCGCGATTCTCGCGCATCCGGTCATACAGAACAATGGTGGCGCCATAAGCGCGCGTGGCTGCGACTTTTGATTGGGGCGCATCGCTGGGCATCACAATGGTGGCTTTCGCGCCCACATGGCGAGCGGCCAGCGCCACACCTTGAGCATGGTTGCCAGAGGAAAACGCCACAATGCCGCGGTCCAACTCTTCCGGCGTGAGGGAGAAAATCAGATTCGAAGCACCGCGAATTTTGAACGAGCCGCCGCGCTGCAGGTTCTCGCACTTGAAAAATAAGCGCACCCCGTCAACTTCAGCTTCGAGGACTGGCGTACGTTTCGCTAAGGGGAGAATGCGAGTGGCCGCTTTCCGAACCATGGCGGCCGTTACCGCGCCGGACGGGTTCATCGAGCGGTCTGCAATTCCAGTTTACGCTGCCGCATCTGCTGCAGGCGTTCCTGATGCTCCTGCAACAGGGTGGCAAAACCGGCCCAATAGTAGCCGGCGACAAACAAGGCAAGAAACGGAATGGACAGGTAATTCCCGCTATCGATGGCGAAGAGGACCATGCCCAGGAAGTATGTGCCGAAGCCAAGCTCGGCATACGGCAGCCAACCGCTGCGGCGCCGGTACTTTTTCTGTTCCAATTTCGGCCGCGGTACATTGCCTTCGATAGCGAACTTCGGGGTGCGCACGAAGCTGGTCTGCACACCGAACAAAGCTTCCAGAACGGCGCGTGTGTTGATGATGGTGAGCGCCACGCCCACAGCCATCAGCATGGGCAACAGCAGCAAGGCGCGCTTCCAGGTTTTCGGATACAACTCCCGCTGCGCCAGCACATAAAACGCGGAAATAGAAATGAACGACGCCACAATCAGCGGCACATCGAGGAACACCATCTGCACCCAACCCATGTAAAAGCGGCAGATCATCACGGGCAGCATCAGCGCTGAGATCACCACCATCAGCGGATAAGAAATGTTGGGCGTCAAGTGGAGAAAGGCCTCCACTTTCACACGAAGGGGCAGGTCCGCGCGCAGGATGCTGGGCAGCAGCTTTTTGGCGCACTGCGTCAGGCCCTTGGCCCAGCGCGATTGCTGCACCTGGAAGCCATGCATTTCCACCGGCAGTTCCGATGGGCAATCTAGGCCGGGCAAATAAACGAACCGCCAGCCTTTCATCTGCGCGCGATAACTCAGGTCTGAATCTTCGGTGAGAGTATCGTGCTGCCAGCCGCCCGCATCGGTAATCATGGTCTTGCGCAGAATGCCGGCGGTGCCGTTGAAATTGAAGAACAAACCGGCGCGCGCCCGGGCTCCGTGTTCCAGCACAAAATGGCCGTCCAGCAGCATGGCCTCCACTTCGGTAAGGAAGTTGTAATGGCGGTTCAGGTAGCTCCAGCGCGTTTGCACCACGCCCACCTTAGGGTCTGCGAAGTGGTGCACGGTACGCATCAGAAAATCTGTGGGCGGAATGAAATCGGCATCGAAGACAGCGACGAATTCGCCGGTCGCGCTTTCGAGGCCCTCTTGCAATGCGCCGGCCTTATAACCATGGCGATTGGTGCGGTGCTTGTATTCCACCGGAAAGCCCAAAGCCTGATATTTCTGCACCAGCGCCTCGGCGAAGGGGTGGGTCTCGTCAGTGGAATCGTCCAGAACCTGAATTTGCAACAGATGCTTCGGATAATCCACTTTCGTGGTTTCGTCAATCAGCCGCTCCACCACGTAGCGCTCATTGAAAAGGGGCAGCTGGATGGTGACGCGGGGCAGTTCGGCAAAGCGCAGCGGCGGTTCGGTGGTGGCCTTCCGGCGGTTCTTGAAATAACTGTGAATCACTTCGTACCGGTGCAGACCGTATATAGAAAGGATGCAGAGGATACCGAAGTACGGCACCAGCATGGCCCAATCGAACCAACTGGAATGGTGGATATCGGCGAAGGTATTGTCCGCAAGCCTGCGCCGGAACTGATCGAATGCGCTGGTTGCGAGGTAGAGACAGAAAACCATGGCTAGATTCGAGGGCCGCTAATAGACTGCGTCTCTTAGTATAAACCTTTGGTTGGCGCGACGCTAAAATCGCCGGCCGGTTAGCCCGTCCAGGGCCTATTGTTTACGGCCGATGTAAAAAAGTGTACTATTTAACAAAACTGATACTTTGCCGTTTACAAGGTCAGTATGCTTCGCTTTTCTCTACTCGCTTCACGAAAAGGGGTCTATGTCCAAAAAGTTGTTTTTTTTCGCCCTCCTTACCGCCGGCGCCAATTTGTTTGGCCAGGCAACATCCACCGTTACGCTGCAAGGTACGGTTTACGATTCGTCGAAAGCCGTAGTCCCGAACGCTGAAGTCACAATCGCAAGCTCAGCCACCGGCCTTCACCGTACGGATACCAGCTCGGAAAAGGGGACTTACCAATTCGCGCTGCTGCCTGCTTCTACCTATCGCGTTACGGTCAAGGCCGCAGGTTTCACAACCGCTGTTTACGACAAGGTGGAATTGCTGGTGGGCACAACGCAGGAGCTTGACATTACGCTCACCGCCGGCGCGCAAACCGATATGGTGACGGTGGATGCCGCGCCGCCGCTGGTGGATACGACGAAAACCGATGTGGGACTCAGCATTACGCCCAGGGAGGTGGAGAATCTGCCGCTGAACGGCCGGGATTTTGCCAATCTGGCATTCCTCGCGCCCGGCGCGAAGCCGGTGAATTCTTACGATCCCACGAAAAATCGCATTGCCGTTTTCGGTATTAACGGCTCAAGCGGGCGCAACGTGAATGTGACGGTCAACGGCGTCGACGATAAGGATAATACGGTGGGTGGCCCCGTCATGCAGTTGGCGCTTGAGGCGGTACAGGAGTTCAACATCAGCACGCAGCGCTTCAGCGCCGCCAACGGCCGAAGCGAGGGCGCGGCGGTAAACCAGCGCATTCGGTAAGCCCGCGGGCTTCCTTTCGCCAAGCGGCACGGTGGTGCCCCACGCTTTGCAGGCTGAGGTAGGCTTCCAGTACCGCTTCTAAATGCATCGGTGCTTGTCGCATTTTGTTGGCCTCTTTAGACGTATATAGGCCGAAATGGTTAGCGAAAATGTTGGAAAGAGTTAATTTTCGTTGCAACGCGCTGTAAGGAACGTCTACAATCGGACACTTAGACGGCCTTGCCTGGCATGGCCGATCTTGTCCAAAGGCCTGACACCTTATGAGAATCCAGTTCGGCAAGAGTCTTCCCGTTGTTCTTCTGGCACTCAGCGCGGCTACACGCGCTTTCGCTCAGGAAACCACGGCCGGCATCCAGGGCGTGGTGAAGGATCCGTCCGGGTCCGTGATTGCGAATGCAGCGGTGGAAGTAGCCAGCCCGGCCTTGATTGGTCTTCGTAAGCTGATGACCGATTCCGCGGGCACTTACCGCTTCTCGGCTCTTTCTCCCGGCCTTTACTCGATCACGGTGACGGCCCCGGGCTTCCGCACTTATAGGCAGACTGGGATTGAGCTGACAGTTGGCCGGCTGCCGAATATCGATGTCCGGCTCGAAGTGGGCGCGGTGGCGGAAACGGTCGAGATTTCCGATGTGTCGCCGGTAGTGGACGTCACACGCAGCAACGCGGCCGTTGTGGTCGATCGGGAGACGCTGAGCAATATCCCGAAAGGCCGGTCCTTTCAATCGGTAATTCCCTTCGCGGCCGGCGCGCGGCAGGAGCCGCTCCAAGGCGGAACCTCCACTCGCGATAACGGCTACCAGATCGACGGCGCCAGCGATTCCGAAAATGTCTATCTGGTAGACGGCGTGAATATCACCGATATCAAGAGCGGCGGAGTCGGCAAGAATTTCCAGGTCGATTTCATTGAAGAGGTCCAGATCAAATCAGGCGGGTTCGAAGCCGAATACGGCGGTGCGCTTGGCGGGGTGATCAATGTAGTTCCGAAGCGCGGGTCCAATCAATGGCATGGGTCTCTGTTGACGTACGTTCGCTCGAATGTTTTGAATGCGAATGACGCGTGCGCCAGCGGCTACACGGCCGGGACCACAAACCCCGCCACCTTTGCGGGCTTTAGCACCACGTGCGGTCTGCGGTTGAACCCCAGATTGCCATCCGCCTCCGCGGCGAATCGCCTGGACGGCACGCCGGAGTATTACATTCCCGCGAAGGACGGCCGGAACATTATTGAGCCCGGCTTTGTGTTAGGTGGAGCAATTCTCAAGGATCGCCTCTGGGTATCTACCGGTTACATCCCCACGCTCGATACCATCCATCGCACCACCACCTTTACAGCCGCTAACCCTGGTCCGCGTAGCCTGACCCAGTCTTATACGCAGCACAATATGTACACGCGCCTGGATTACAGGATGTTCGACCAGTTACGTTTGTTCGGAGCCTGGAATTACTCGTATTCGCGTACAAGTGGTCAGCTAGGACAGCCGGATAGCCCTGCCGGTCAGCTAAACGCCGGCGCCAGCACGGACCCCAACACCTTCCGCTCCGATGCGGGTTCGGTGAACCCCAACGCGCTGTACACGTTCGGCGGTGATTGGACCCCCACCTCAAAGCTGGTAGTCAGTGTCCGCTACGGTTACTTCTTCAACAATAATGAACAGCGCGGCACGCCGGTGGGTACACGTTACGTTTATCAGGCCACGGTCAACGCCGCCAGCAAGGATTTAGCGGGCAACGCGTTTCCCACCTCCGCGTTCAACACCAGCGGCTTCGCCAACATTCCCAGCAATTTGGCAACATCGTTCGATGCCTATAAACGTAAAGGCGTTAATGTTGACGCCTCATACTTCATCGGGCGCTTGCTTGGCGGGACCCATACGTTCAAGGGTGGATACTTCTACCAGCGCCAATCGAACGAGGTTCTTACAAACTTCCAGGGCGGCCGCGTAGATCTATTCCCGGGCCAGTCTTACTCTCCAGTCACCAGCACCACGGCTTGCGACGGCATCAAAGCGCAAAACGTCACAAGGTTTGGACAATCCACCTGCCAGGGACAGTTCGGATATTTCGTTGTCGGTACCGGCGTTACCAATACGGGCGTCGATAACCAGACGGCGCAGGCAATCTACTTTCAGGACGCGTGGAATGTAGGCCATGGTTTGACGCTCAATATCGGTTTGCGCTTGGATCAGGAAACCCAACCCCCGTTCGATCCAAAGCGTTTCCCGACGGTGAAGTTCGGGTGGGGCGATAAGATCGCGCCCCGTTTGGGAGCCGCTTACGATGTCCTCCACAACGGAAAATTGAAGGTGTACGGAAGCTACGGCAAATTCTTCGACATTATGAAGCTTGGGTTGGCCAGAGGTTCCTTCGGCAGCGACTATTGGCATAACTGCATCTACGCCATGGACGATGCGAACTACACCAGCATCACGCCGACATTTCCACAGGGCGGAGGTTGCCCTGCAAGCGGGTCCGCTCCCGGCGTGAGCACCGGCCGGTTCATTGAGAATGTCGATTTCCGTGCCACCAAGGCAGATCCGCGCGATCCGGCGATCGATTCCACACTGAAGCCCATGCTGCAGCATGAAACTTCGTTCGGTGTGGATTGGGCAATCAACAATAGCTGGAGTCTGGAATCGCGCTATGCCCGCAAGCGGTTGGACCGAACCATTGAAGATCTGTCCATTACGGACAACCTGGGCTTCTATATCGGCAACCCGGGATCTAAATTCGCGGATGTGCTGCACCGGCCGGTAAGTATCCCGGATGCCAGCGGAAACGCTTATCTGACCGGTGTGCCTTTTTGCGCGGAGTGCCCCGCCGTGGTGCCCGCGATTCGCCGTTACGATGGCCTGGAATTCCGCCTCTCACACCGCAGTGGCGGTAAGTGGTTCGGTTCTGCTTCCTATACGTATAGCCGCCTCACCGGGAACTATGCGGGGCTAACGAATACCGATACGACAGATGGCGGCGGCGGACGGCATGCTCCGAACAATGGTCGCGCCTTCGATCTGCCCACTCAAAGTTATTTGCCTAGCGGCAAGATCGACGATGGTCCGCTGGGGACGGATCGCCCCAACACCGGTAAGCTCTTCGCTTACTATCGCCAGAAATGGTTTGGCATGGAGACTGACTTCGGCGTGTCCGAATCGGCATTCCAGGGCACGCCAATCAGCACGTGCCTTTCCGTGGTGGGCACCTCTTCGGCCTGCCAGTGGGCGGAAGGCCGCGGCAACTTTGTAAAACTTAGCCGCGCCGCTAACGGCGACATTGTGAGCGGTGGCGTGGTGCACGATGCGCGGAGCGATAACTACTTTCAAACCGATCTTACGGTGCGGCACGAAATTCACGTGAAAGAAAGCATGCGCCTGATCTTCGAAGTGAATGCACTGAACGCGCTCAACCAGCGCGCTGCCGTGGGCTATAACGAGCTTGTGATGGGCATCTCCGCGCAGCTGATCACCCCCACGCGCGCCTCGCGTTTTTCCGGCGATCCGCAAGTAGATTGGGGCAAGGTGATGAACGGCTACAACTACATCGATGCGCTGAACGCCAAGGGCGCGTTTGCCGGAGTCCAATCGCCAATCACGCTTGCCAACCGGTATGGCTTACCGCAAGTGTTCCAGTTAGCGCGCAATCTGCGGCTCTCCGCGCGATTCACTTTTTAGCGCTTTCTTGAATCGTCTCGCGGTAATAGTTTTCATACTGCGGGATGATCTTTTCCGTGCAGAATCGCGTCAGGGCCGTCTCCCTGGCTGCTGACGCGATCTCTGCGAACAGGTCGCCATCGGTAAGCAACGCCACCACGCGGCGGGCTTGCGCTGCAATGTCGCCCACTTGTTCCAGATAGCCATCCACGCCGTGGGTGATCAGTTCCGGCACGCCTCCCACGCGCGTGGCCACCGGGGGCACGCCGCAAGCCATCGCCTCCAGTGCAGCCAGGCCGAAGCTCTCCATTTCGCTGGGCATCAAGAGCACGTGAGCCAATGGAATCAGGCGTTCCACGTGATCGCGCTTGCCTAAGAAGGTGACGTACTGGGCCACGTTCAGGCTCTGCGCTAACTCCTCAGCGGGCGCGCGTTCGGGCCCATCGCCAGCCATCAACAGCCGCGCCGGCGCCTGCTTGCGTACCTCCGCGAAGATGCGGATGCAATCCTGCACGCGCTTCACGGGACGAAAGTTCGAAAGGTGCAGCATCAGCTTTTCCCCTTCGGGCGCAAACTCGCGCGCGCCTTCTTTATCGTGGTCCGGCTGATAGGTCTTGCAGTTCACGAAGTTGTGAATCACGCGAATTTCATTCGCAACGCCGAACACACGCACGGTCTGCTCACGCAGATCGCCGCTGATGGAGGTGATGCCATCGGAGTGTTCGATAGAAAACTTAGTGATCGGGAAATAGGATTTATCCAGGCCCACCAGCGAAATGTCAGTGCCATGCAGCGTGGTGATGAAGGGCAGCCTGCGTCGCGGCGCGGTCATTTGCTGGGCCAGCATGGCGGAGATCGAATGCGGAATCGCATAATGCACATGCAGCAGATCCAGACTGCGCTCTTCCGCCACTTCCGCCATGCGTGAAGCTAGCGCCAGGCAATATGGCGGGTACTGAAAAAGCGGATATTCAGAGACCGCCACTTCGTGATAGAAAATGTTCGGCAGGCTGGTATCGAGGCGTATGGGGTTGGCGTACGTGATGAAGTGCACCTCATGCCCGCGTACCGCCAGTTCCAGGCCCAGTTCCGTGGCAACGATGCCGCTGCCGCCGTATGTGGGATAGCACGTGATGCCGATCTTCATCTCAGAGCACCAACCCCAATGCGGCCATGAAGGTTCTCATCGGGCGAAGCAATATCGCCGCCGCCGAACCAGAAACGGTCGCCCAGAACCGTCGCGTCGCAGAGCACTTTTGCATTCCAAGGCTGTCCGCCTTTGAGGGCTGCACCAACCGCAGTCCATTGCACGCCATCGCCGGAACGCATCAGAGCCAGCGTTCTATTCTCCCGCGCATCGCGCCCGGTGTAGAGCATCCAATAGGCGCCTCCGCGTTCCCACATCGCGGGCTCACCCAAGCCGCTTTCGGCGGGCGAACCCGAACCAGCCAGCGGGATGCTGACAATCGGATTCGAGCGCAGCTTCGTCCACATCACACCATCGCGCGAACGCGCCAGCCCTAACTGTTGCTGGCGTGCGCGATTCTGACCCAGGTAGTACAGGTAAAACCAACCATCCTTGCGCACTACATAGGGGTCGGCAACAGCGTGTTCGTCCCAGCTCATATATGGCCCGAGCCCCACCACCGGCCGCTGCTCCTTACGCCATGTTCTACCATCCGCCGAACGCGCCAGGCCAATGCGAGGGCTCTCCCGATCGCCGGCCTGATACCAATACCAAAGCTCTTCGCCAACAACCAGCGCGGAGCCATTTGCTGCGATGTATGACCCTTCCCAAGTGGCCGCGTCCGGAGACAAAACTTTGCCATGCGATTGCCATTTCACCCCATCGGCAGAAGTGGCAAGACCGGTGTGCCAGGCATGGCCATCGAAGCCCGAATACAGGTTGTGAAACTTGCTATGAAACCAGACGACTGAGGGATTCAAGACATCCTGCCGGTCCCACTCGCCGGGGCTCTGAACTGGCTGCGGCTCAAAGTGCAGAACCGGCGCTACGGCTGTTGCGGCGCCGGGCAAAACGGGCAGCGTGAAATCCGCATAGCGGCCACAACCGGCCACATACAGACTAGCGCCGATACAGAAACAGAGTGTGGCTGCGGCCTTCGCCGTCATCGTCGATAGTTTCCGTTTTCGTGGGTGTCCACCCGCGAAATTCGAAATCGTGAGCCACCACTCGCGCGCCCTTTTTGAGCTGCCGTTCCAGCATGGGCCGAACTTTATCGTTCGAGGTGGGAAGCAGGTACACCGTGATCAAGTCCGCACTGGCATAGTTCTGCGCGAAGATGTCGCCGTGGATGATCTTCGCGCTGCCCTGCAGGTTCAGCTTGCGAATCTTGGCATCGCTCTGCTTCACCAGATCCTTGTCATACTCGACGCCAATTGCGTTCGCATGGTACTTACGCGCGGCCAATATCACGATACGGCCATCGCCGCTGCCCAGGTCATACATCTTCTCGCCCGCGCGCAGGCCGCCCATCTCCAGCATTTTGTCGACGATGGTCTCGGGCGTCGGGTAATAGGGCGCCAGCTTTTCCACTGTGGCTGTGTGTTCCTGCGCGTGCGCAACGGCAAGGAAAAGAGACAATGTGAACGCTTTCATTCGGCTACCGTCCTCCATCCGCGGCGCGAAAGATCGAAGTAAATGACTAAGCTGGCGACAAGGGCAACTAACAGAAACGCGATGCCCGTCCAAGTCTCCTGCAGGATGATTTTACCGGTGCCGAAGAGCGCTCCATAGATCAGCGCGCATCCGCAAAGCCAATCGAGCAGGTTCCAGCCGAAGTCGCGAGCAGGCGGGACATCGGCGGCAAGCTTGGCGATGGGCCCCCAGCCCAGTTCGCTGGGCCGGACCCGCCGGTAAAATGCCTCCAGCTTGGCCACCGGTTCGGGCGCGGTTGCAAATGTAACTGCCAGCCAGACCACCGTGGTGATGCCGACGGTGATGAGCATGATGTGCGCGAATTGAACGGGGTCGTCACTGTTCAAGCCGAAGACAGCTTGCAGAACGATGGACACGACGAAGGCGCTGATCATGGCCGATACTTCGCTCCACGCGTTGATGCGCCACCAATACCAGCGCAGAATCAGCACGGTGCCGGTGCCCGCGCCGGTGAGCAGAAGCAGCTTCCAGGCGCCGCTGATGGAATCCATATAACGCGTGATCACGGCGGAGCAAATGGTGAGCAGCACCGTGGCAAGCTGCGAAGCGATGACATAGTGCCGGTCGGTTTCGCTGGGCTTCCAGAAGCGCTTGTAGAAATCGTTCACCAGGTAGCTGGCGCCCCAGTTGAGCTGCGTGCCGATGGTGGACATGAACGCCGCCATGAAAGCCGCCACCATCAGGCCGCGCAGATAAGGCGGCAGGTAATCGATCATTACGCGCACGTAGCCGGTTTCGGGGTCGGCCAAATTCGGATACAGAATGACGGAGGCCAGGCCCACGAGTATCCAGGGCCAGGGACGTAGCGCGTAATGCGCGATGTTGAACCAGAGCGTGGCCAGCAGCGAATGCCGCTCATCTTTTGCGCTGAACATGCGCTGCGCAATATAGCCGCCGCCGCCCGGCTCCGCGCCGGGGTACCACGTGGCCCACCAGTTCACGGAGATGTAGACCAGAAAGGTGATCATCGGCATCCAGGCCGAATTTAAATCGGGCACGAAACTGAGCGCCGAACCGGCAGTGCCTGTCGCGAGGCCCTTGGCGTGATCGATAGCGGCCAGCTTCAGCTTCATTTCGCCGATGCCGCCGACGGCATTCACGGCCGCCACTGCCAGCACGATGACCATCGTCATCTTGACCACGAACTGGAACATGTCCGTGACCAGCACGCCCCACAGCCCGGATAGCACGCTGATGGCGGCGGTGAGCGCGATAATGCCGACCACGATGAGAAGCGATTCGTCCTTACTCACGCCCAGCACCAGCATCAGAATTTTCACCATCGCCAGATTGACCCAACCTAGGATGATGCAGTTGATAGGGATGCCAAGGTATAGAGCGCGGAAGCCTCGCAGGAAAGCGGCGGGCTTACCGGAATAGCGCAGCTCGGCGAACTCCACGTCGGTCATGACTCCGGCGCGACGCCACAGCCGCGCGAAGAGGAACACCGTGAGCATGCCGCTGGCGACAAAGTTCCACCACAGCCAATTGCCGGCGACGCCGTTGCGCGCCACCATGCCCGTCACGGCCAGCGGCGTATCGGCGCCGAACGTAGTGGCCACCATGGACGTGCCCGCCAGCCACCAGGGAATGTTGCGGCCGCCCAGGAAAAACTCCGACATGTTCTTCCCAGCGCGCGAGCGGTAGTAAAGCCCGATGGCTATGTTAAAGAGAAAATAAGCGGCAACAACGCACCAATCGATTACGCCGAGCTTCATCGCTGCCCTAAGAATCCACCGGCTCTGTGGAAAAAGCTGTGATTAAGAGGCCACCAGTGCGGCAAAAACCCTTGTCTGTAATTGTCCTGTGACAGAGTGCCCTCCACTTCAGCATTATTGCTGGAATCGGCTAAGCCATTCATTTCACTTGACCGAGCCATATTCAGACCCAAACTTTTTGTACCGGCAGACCCATTTTGGCCAAGATCGCTTTCCTCTTTTGTCGCGTAGAAGCGCGAATCCAGTTTGGCCAGGTAATAGAAGGGAAGTTTACCGAAATCTTTGGTGTCGCGGAGTGGGCTGATACACCAGCACCGCAAGCGCAACCACCTTGGCCCCGTACCGATCGAGCAGTTCTCGCATCTCACTCAGCTTCTGGCCGCTGCGCAAAATGTCGTCCACCAGAATCACCTGTTCGCCAGGCTCCGGCGCCAGGAATTGGCGGAAGCGCATGGGCTTGTCTTCGGCGTCGCGCTCTGCCCAATACACCTGCTTGGCGCGAAGCGCTTCGCAAATGCCGTAAGCCACCGGCAGGCCGCCCGTGGCCGGTGCGACGATGGAAATGTCACCCAGGTTGGCCCGAATTTCAGGATTCGAGCGCAGCATGCGGCTCAAACCCACACTCAGCGTACGGGCATGCTGATAGTGGCGCATCACTAGCGGCACCTGCAGATACTGGTTCGAGCGCAGCCCATCCGGGTATTCAAAATGGCCATCCCGCAGCGCGCCCGTCTCGCGTAGAATGCCGACTACCTCTTCCGGTGTGGGTAATAAGTGCATGTAGTTGTGAAATGTGCCGCGCGGGTCAGTGCGCCCCTTTGCCCAGAACCACCTGCGGGATGGTTTGGAACAGAATCTTCCAATCCAGGCTCAAAGACCAGTTATCAATGTACTGCATATCCATCTTCATCCAGGTCTCAAAATCAACGTGATCGCGGCCATTTAGCGCCCACAGGCAAGTAAGACCAGGACGCATACGAAGCCGCCGGCGTTGCCAAACCTGATACTGAGCCACTTCGCTCGGAATAGCGGGGCGCGGACCCACCAGCGACATATCGCCTTTCAGAATGTTGAACAACTGCGGCAATTCATCGATGGAAAAGCGCCGCAGGTAGCGTCCCAGCGCGGTGGTGCGCGGATCGTTGGGAATCTTGGTGGCCAGGTCGCGCTTGCTTAGATGGATATAGTCGGCCTTTCGCGCCTCCGCATCTTCGCACATGGAACGGAACTTATAGAAGGTGAACCGGCGCCCATTCAACCCGCAACGCTCTTGTTTGAAAATTGCCGGTCCGCGCGAATCCAAACGAATCGCCAAGGCTATCACGATCAGGAAGGGCATGGTGAGCAGTAGGGCCGAGGCGGCAATCAGGATATCGATCGCGCGCTTCATCAACAGGCGAATCTCATCGTCGGGCGCGGCGGAGAACGTCAGCAGCGGAGTAACGCCCAGGCGGTCCAGATGCATTTCGCTGTTCACATGGGGGAAGAAATCTACAGCCACGCGCGTGCGCACCCCCTCCTCATCGCACTGCAGGAAGACCGGCTCCAGCGAACCGAGCGCTTCGCTTTCCACTGCGAAGAGAACCTCATCGATCACTTCGCGGCGCAGCAAAGAGGGAAGATCCGCAAGCGGCCGGACGGGATACGTGGCTGCCAGTTGAACCTCACTCATGGGCAAGGCCCCTGCGCTGAGAAAACCGCGCAACCGGACGCCCTGATCGTGCGCCTCTTCAAGCGCCCGGCCCAACCGCAGCGCGCGCTCACTGACGCCTACTACCATCACATAGCGCAGTGAACCGAATTCGCGCCGGATCACGCCCACCAGGCGATTCGCCCCCAGCCGGAACGTCACCAGCAAGACCCACACGTAAGCGATATAGAGAAAGAGGAAGGGGCGGCTCAGATCCAGCCGCAGGGCGAACTCGCAGAAGATGAGCCCGACGGCGGCATACCCGCTTTGGCGGAGCGAATCGCTAAGCACCACCTTGCGCTCACCGGTGCCAAGGCGCCCATACACCTGCAGCCAATAGCCGGTCAGCACCAGCGTAAGAACGCAAAGACCAAGCACCAGAGCCTTGCGTTCGCCGGAGAAGTAAAACGTATTGGAGAGGGCAAGAGCGAGACGCGTTCGGTAAGCGGCCTCGAACGCCAGGGCAGCCAGCAAAATATCGGCAAGCCCGAATAGGAGCTTTGCTTTTCGATGCTGATTACTGAACACGCGTCATCCGGCTCTATTGTAGAATCTTGCCGGCCCGTGATGTTACACTGATGGCGATCCCCTCAAGGGCGCGTAGCTCAATTGGCAGAGCAAGTGACTCTTAATCACTAGGTTGTAGGTTCGATTCCTACCGCGCTCACCAGCGTTTATGATATGCTCTGCTGGCACCGATGTTCAGGCTTGCACTCGCATTTTTTCTCCTCCCTCTCGCCCTGTGCGGCGCCTCCGAATGGGTCTTGATCCGCACCATCGATGGAGCGCAGATCGAAGGGCAGACGAACCTGCGCACTGTGCAAATCGAGACTGGCGGGCGAACGTCATCCATTCCTCTGGCCCGGCTGCTTTCGGCTAACAGCGCCGCTGCCGCTTCGGAACAGGAAGCCGGTCTTATCGTTAGCGACCTTGCGGCAATTCAGGCCACCGATCGCAAGGCGCGCGATGCCGCGGTGGAAGAACTTACCGCCATCGGCTTGCCTGTGATTACTCCACTTCTAAAGGCCTATAAGGACACCGATCAGCACGAACCGCGCCCCTTGTATCGCTTGTTCGAGCGCATCATGCCCAGCTATGCCGATGGGCCCGACCGCGCGGCCGGTCTGATCCGCCTGGCGAGTGGCGAGACAATTCGCGGCAAGCTGGCCGGCGCCTCAATCGATGTGCGCACCGCGGATGGCAGTAAGACGGCCGTCCCGCTGTCCAAGGTGAGAACACTGGCGGTGAGGCGCGCGTCTGTTCATCGCACCATGCAGGTTCACTCGATTCGGCACTCCACGCAAATCGAGTATCTGGATACCGCAGTCTCCCTGAGTGCTCCGTCCAAAGTAGATGTGGCCGCGCGCGGTTTCGTGCGCCTATCCTGGGACACCGACAGTTGGGCAACGGACGCGGACGGGCTTCAGAAGCCGGGCTCCACTGCTTACAAAACGAATCTGGTGGATGGCTACCCATTTGGCGCGCTGGTAGGCCGCGTTGGTGCATCGGGCCCTGTGTTTTTTGTGGGAGCGAAGGCAACTCTTACCGGCAAGCCAGTAGGGCGTCTTCGCTTGGCCGTGAATGACAACACGCATTGGCAGAACAACGTTGGAACCTATTCGGTGACGCTGGTCGCAACCAATGCGTACGACTTGGGAGACGCTCAATAATGGTCGTATGAAACACCTGGCGTTCGTCCTGCCCGCGATCCTTCTTAGTGCCGCAATGGCGCAAGCGCCGGCGCCCGATCGCCTGGAGTTTTCAGGGGCCTTTTCACGCGCGTTTCAACTGAATGCCGGCGCAACTGTCGAGGTTGCGATCGGGCTCCCTTCCCCGTCTAAGCTGCCCCCGAACGGCAGAATCGCAGTTGAGTGGGCCGGCTATCGGAAGGTGCTGCACGCGCTGGACCCCGATTTCTACATGGTGTACTGCGCACCCCAAACGGGAACCTTCGAACTGAAGATCAACGCCGTCACCGACGAGGAGCCAATCTTCAACCTTCCCCGATGGCGCGAACCGGGCACGGTTCACAAGGTGGATACCTTCCCACGGCTGACACCCTGGCCAACCGGTTTACACGTGCCGCTGCGGGTGAATGTGAAGCCTGTTAGTTTCGGTGTTTCTCATCGCGGCATGGTGGTGGAAGCGGAGCCGAACGATTCCATTGCGCAGGCGCAAAAGATCGGCATGGGCGGTAGCGGAGAGGATGAAACGCTGCACATCACCGGCAGCGCCGATGACATTGAATACTTCGATAACGGCAAAGCCGGCGCCTCGGGATTCGATTGGTTCCGGATCGAATTTCAAGGCAAAGAGCCGCGACTGTTCACGGCCAATTTGACGGCCCCAGATCCGTTAGTGGTCTCGCAGGTTCTGCTCTATACAGCCGGCGCCAAAGAGTATCGCGAAGGGGCAAACGCCAATGAGCGCGTCCATCAGCAGAACGAAGGGCATCGCACGGAGATCAGCCGCACGCTGCATCCCGGAGGCGTATATTTCCTGAAGGTGGAGGCCAACTCACCCGGCTATGAAGTGGAGCTGCGGCTTCGCAAGCCGGCGCCGTATACCGACCCGCGCCAGGCCATCCGCACCGCTATGTACGATCATCTTTCTCAGGTGGATGCGTGGCTGATGAATCGCCCACGCGGCGCGAGTGTTGACCGGCGCATTCGCGATACGGGCAGCCTGTTGGGTACGCACTGCATGAGCTGCCATACGCAATCGGGCGTGTGGGGGCCGGCGGGAGCGATGCTGCATGGATATCGCGCGGAGAACGTTGCGAACTTCAGGCATCTGGCAAACGTGATGTACGAATCGCTGCGGCCCACGAACCAATTACAGGACGCGGCCAATAATACCAGCCTCGCGCCGCTCGATCTGGGCGATGGGCCGGCGGGCACACGCGCGGCGGGCTATAACGTGGCTACGCTTGAATCGCTGGTTCCGGCGCGGCGGCTCCATTCCGCTCAGCAGATCCGCACGGCTAACTTCGTGCTCCAATCGGCCGACCCCAGCGGCATCAATGCCGCAGGTCCAGGGTCGAACGTCGGTCAATCTGTGGTGTATCGCTTTGCCGGTGAAATTCTGCGTCGCGCATGGGAGCAGACGCACGACGAAAAATATTTGGCGGCGCTGGAGCAGAAGGCTGAAAAGCTGATGGAGGTGCGGCCGCGTTATAGCGACGATCTTTCGAACCGCATTCTCTTCCTTCGCGATACCCTGCCGGCTAACTACGTCGCCATTCGTGCCGGTTCCGATGAGGCCAAGGCGCTATGGAAACGCGGTGAGGAGCAGGTAGCCCAGGACACCGCGCGCCTTCGGGCAATTCAAAAAGCCGATGGTTCCTGGGGCTTCCATCCGGGCGTTGCCGCGCCGGGGGCAGCCAAGTGGAAGGATGGCTCGCGCGACCCGAAGGACGCGGACCCGGCCCCTACCGCTCTCGCGCTAAGTGCTCTTGCATCGCTCGGATTTACGGACCGCGACCCCGCTGTTAGCAAAGGCGTCAGCGCCATGCTGCGTATGCAGGATAGCTACGGCCGCTGGAACCGGAATGCTCTCACCGGCTTTGTGACCACAGCCTATTCGCTTCATGCGCTCTCACGTTTGTATCCGGAAAACCGGGCTCCGCGCGACCCTGCGCAATATGAACCGCGCGCCGGTGAATCGCTTATCGATACCGTCGGCAGATTCCGCGAGCTTGCACAACTTGGCCTGGAGCCAGGCGATGCGCAGTTCATCGGCTTGGTAATTCCGGGCGCATCGCATCCCGATCCGCAAGTGCGCTATTGGGCGCAGATGGCGCTTGGCGGGTTGCACAATGAGCTCGGCATAGCGGCACAAATCAAAGGCTTGGGCGATGCCGTGAAGATGGTGCGCGAAGCCGCGCGTTGGGGCATGCGGCAGACCTTGCTTGACGATAAAGGATGGGATTACCTGTTCGCCGCTTACGGCGAAGGTGACGACCTGACGCGTGAAGCCATCGCGGGCGCTTTGGTGATGCGCGCGGATGGCGTGCTCTCACGCACTGCTGCGGGCTACCCGCGCCTCACCGCCACGCTGGACCGGATGATGAACCAGGATGTGAACCCCGCCGTGCGCGCCTGGGCCACACGGGCCGCATGGAACTGGTGGGTGTGGAACCCGCCGGTGCGCTTGCGCCTGAATCGGGCATTTGTCACCAGCCTAGAACAGCCTGAAGCAAACGCGCTTGTCGAGACGGCAAAGCGTTTTCAAACAGAGGCTCTGTTCATTGCCAATGGGCAGCGTGCGAACGGCAGCAAGGAACATCAGTATCCGGAACTGGCGCAGTTGTTCGAAAGCATCGCGCAACGCCTTGACGCGCAAGCCAATCCGGAATTGGCGCGGCGGGTTACGGAAATCGCGGCGACGTACTACAGCATGGCTGGCGGTGACGGAGGTCCTGGGCAGATGGGCTACGTCACTCCGAAATCGGCAGAGATGGTTGGCAAGGCCGTTCTCCTCTACTGGGGTAAGGCGGAACACGACAAGAACGATTCGGCCGTTCGCGTTTCCATTGAAGCTTCGGCGAACGCCACATGGGAACCGTTGCAAAAGAAGGTGCTGGCTTATTCGTCAAGCGGCCCTGAGAATCTGCGGACCTTGGCGGCCACTTCACTTTCCGATCCGCGCGTCATCTCTTTGCCGGGCACTCAGGAGTTCCTTGAACCACTAGCCGCGCAAATTCAGCGAGGGGCGCAGGAGCCGGAACGCCGCGCGGAATTGGTGGGCTCATTGATCAAGCTCTTCTCGCGCGCCCGATGGGACATTCCTAAAACCGAAGAGCAGCAGCGAATCTTTTACGGTCTGTTGATTCCGGGTTTTCCAGCCGAGCGCGGCAAGCTGGAAGAGAACACGCGCAAGCTTGACCAGATGGACAAGGACCCGCCGGATTGGTATCTGGCGCGAAGCATCGCTCAGGTGATCCATACCAATCCCGACCTACACACGCGCGCACTGCTGGACCGCTTCCCGAATACGTTCGCAACTCCCATGGAAGAGATGTTATGGCTGCCCGCCATCAAGTGGCTGCTGACGTATGAAACGCCGGTGCCGAAAGTGGGCGACGGTGAGCCTGCCGTGCCCGATTCGATCACGCCGTTTCGCGATCGCGCGATTGCCCTTTATCTGAAGCAGCTTGATGGCGGCCAGGTGGATAAGCGCTTGCGCGTAGAAGCTCTGAACCTGGCGGCCGATATGAGTGTAAATACCAATCGGCGAATCCGGCCGGTGCTGGCGCGCGTTGAGCCGGCTTATGTGGAGCCCGATGTGCCAGAAGTAGCCGCGATGACCCCGGCGTGGCGGGCCAACTTTACTTACTTCCGCAACTGGGTGGCGCCTGAGATGACGCGCACGAACCGTGAAGATGAAACGGCATGCCTGGGCTGCCACGCGATGCAAGGGCGCGTACCGTCCATGCCGCTGATGCCTGCGGATGAGAACGGGTACCTCAGCGCGAAGAATGCATATGCAAATTACACGACGCTGCTGGAGCGCGTGAATGAAAACGACGTGGAGCAAAGCAAGCTGTTGAGAAAGCCTCTGAACGTGCAAAGCGGAAAGGAAGACGGGCACCAGGGCGGCCGCCGCTTCAACCCAGGCGACCGTGGTTACGAAATACTCAGACGCTGGGTGCTGGATGCGGCGTCTCTCAAGAAAGCAAGCTCAAGCGCGCACTAAGCATCTGCAAGCACGATCCAAGCCGGTGCATGATCGCTTGCGTTTTCTTCACCGCGTACCCACCGGTCGACACCGCCGGATGTAAGCCGCGCCGATAGATGGGGCGAGAGCAGGAAGTGATCGAGGCGCATGCCCTTACCGGCGGGCCATCGCTCACGCTTGTAATCCCAAAATGTCCAAAGCGGGCCATGGGGGTGCAAGTGGCGCAGCGCGTCGGTCCAGCCCTGCGCCAACAGCGCTGCAAAAGCCTGGCGGCTTTCCGGCTGCACCAGCGCGTTAGCATCGAGCGACCGCGTGGGATAGATATCCTGCGCCGTGGGCACCACGTTGTAATCGCCTGCCAAGATAACGGGCGCGCCGGAGGCCTTTAAATCTGCTGCGTGGGCGATCAGGCGTTGCAGCCATGCCAGCTTATAGGCGAACTTCGGGCCTGGCTGCGGGTTGCCGTTCGGCAAATAGATGGAAGCGATCAGCATTCCATTTACGGCAGCCTCAATGTAGCGTGCCTGCTTGTCGCCCCCGTCGCCAGGCAGGCTGGAGCGCGTGAGCACGGGGTCACAATCGCGCGCCAGGATGGCCACTCCATTCCAGGAAGGCTCGCCAAGCCAGACCGCTCCGTATCCCAACTCGCGAAGCTCACGCCCGGGAAACGCATTCTGTTCCGCCTTCAGTTCCTGCAGGCACACGACATCGGGCTGCGCGTGCGCGAGCCACGCTGTGAGGTTCGCCAGGCGCTTGTTGACGTTATTGATATTGAACGTGGCGATCTTCAAAGCTAACATTAAGCTCTGCAGGCACAATGCCGAAACTCCTTCCGTTTCTTGTGCTTTCTGTCTGCGTGGGAACCATCCATGCGCAGCAGCCTTTTCTTACGGACGATACGGACACCGCCCCGCTCCATCACATCCATCTGGAGTTGTTGAACGAGTTCGACCGGCTACAGGATAGCGCCTTCCCAACGCTCCGCCAGAACACATCGCGCTTTCAAATGACCTATGGGCTGCTGAGCAACGTTGAGATCGGTTTCGACGTGCCGCTGCTTTCCATTTTCAATTCCAGATCCGCGGATTTGCCTGACGCATTCGGCCCTGGCGATCTGGATCTACAGGTGAAGTACCGCGTGCATGATGAGCATGCGGGTTCGCCCTTGCCTGCCGCCACCTTGGCCCTGTACGTGGAAGCGCCTACCGGCAACTCGAAGAATCAGCTTGGCTCAGGCATCGCGGATTATTGGCTGAATGGCATCTTGCAGAAGGGGCTCACGGAGCGCCTCACCGTGCGCTTGAATTCCGGTCTGCTGTTTTCCGGGAACACTCTGACAGGCGCGGTCGGCATTCGCTCCCCGCGGGGGCGCGTGTTCACCGGGTCGTCCTCCATTACTTACCAATGCAGGCCGCGCCTGCTTGTTGGAGCTGAGATCGCCGGCGCTTTCACTCAGCAATCGGATCTGGGAAAAGCCCAAGTGCAAGTTCTTGGGGGCGGAAAGTTCTTGCTGCGAAAATCGGTGGGGTTGGATTTCGCGGTCACGGGTGGCAAGTTCGAAGGCAGCCCCCGGGTAGGCGGATCGCTCGGCATCTCGCTCGATTTTTAAACGCAGCTTAAGCGGGCGAAAGGATCTCGGCCGATTCCGTTTTCTTCGTGCCTGTTTTCTTCAAGCCGCCGTGCGCGCCTGCGAGATACGTATACACGACAGGCGTTAGATACAGCGTGACAAGCTGCGAGAACATCAGCCCGCCGACGACTACCAGGCCCAGCGGTTGCCGCGCTTCGCCACCTGCACCGTAACCGATAGCGATCGGCACCGCGCCCAACAGAGCGGCCATGGTGGTCATCATGATTGGCCGGAAGCGAATCAGGCAGCCTTGATATATCGCCTCCATGGGCGGCATGCCCTCGCGTTCGGCCTGCAGCGCGAAATCGATCTGCATGATGGCGTTCTTCTTCACGATGCCGATCAGCATGATCAGGCCGACGAACGCGTAAATGTTCAGATCCATATGAAAGAGGAACAGGGTTACCAGCGCGCCGAAGCCCGCGGAGGGCAAGCCGGAGAGGATGGTCAGCGGGTGAATATAGCTTTCATACAGAATGCCCAGAACGATATAGACCACCATGATGGCGACAATCAACAGCACCGCCAGATTGCCCAGTGAGCTCTGGAAAGCGCGTGCGGCGCCCTGAAAATTTGTGCTGATGGTGGGCGGCAGGATGCGGTTGGCGGCGGCTTGCACCTGGTCGGTCGCCTCGCCCAAAGCCTTGCCGGGCTTCAGATCGAAGGAGATGGTGACTGCGGGCAATTGGCCGTAGTGATTCACGGCTTGCGGACCGATTTTCTGCGTGATGCCGGCCATGGTATCGAGCGGTATCAGATTACCCGCGGACGATTTGAAATAGAGCAGTGAAAGCGCGCTGGGGTCACCCTGATATTTGGGATCGAGTTCCAGCAGCACCTTATATTCGTTGACGGAAGCGTAAATGGTGGAGACCCAGCGCGTCCCGTAAGCATCGTAAAGGGCGTTCTCTATCTGTTGCGCGTTCACCTGCATGGAGGCAGCTTTATCACGGTCGATGGTTATGTTCACCTGAGGCGCGGAGATGGCCAGATCGCTGGTGACATCTTGCAGCCCGGAAATCTGCGCGATCTCTTTCTGCAGCTCTTGAGACTTGGCATACAGCTCCGGTTTATCGGGCGACTGCATGGAGAACTGGTACAGGCTCTTGGTGACCTGACCGCCGATGCGAATAGTGGGCGGGTTCTGCAGATAGACTTGCATGCCGGGAAGCTCTGAGAGTTTGGGGCGCAACTGGGCAATGATGTCGTTCACCAAAAGCTTGCGTTCCGCGCGTGGCTTCAGATGCACAACCAGTTGCCCGTAGTTCGGGCCACCTAACGTTGCCGAAGCGCTGCCGCCGGTGCTGGAGGTGAGCGCGTCCACGTTGGGGTCTGCGGCGATGATGTCGGCCACGGTCCTCTGATAATCCATCACCTGCTTGTAAGAGGTGCCCTGCGCGGCTTCGGTCACTACCGCAATCTGGTCGGTATCCTGATCGGGGATGAAGCCCTTGGGGATGACAACGAACATCCATACCGTCGCCACCAATACTGCCGCCGAGAACAACATGGTGACCGCGCGATAGCGGAGCACCCACTGCAAGGAAATGTCATACAGGTGCAGCCAGCGTTCAAAAAACTTTTCGGTCACCAGATAGAACCATGACCGTTTCTGATCGTGCGGCGAACGCAGGAAGCGGCTGCACAACATGGGCGTCAGCGTGACGGAGACCACGCCGGAGATCAGGATGGCGCAACAGATGGTGACTGCGAACTCCTTGAACAGCCGGCCCAGGATGCCGCCTAAGAATAGGACAGGGATGAAGACGGCGGCCAGCGACAGCGTCATGGAAACAATCGTGAAGCCGATTTCCTTCGAACCGATGAGCGAAGCCGCCAAGGGCTTTTCGCCCATTTCCATGTGCCGGACAATGTTCTCCAGCATGACGATGGCATCATCGACAACGAAGCCGATGGAAAGAATCAGCGCCATCATGGACAGATTGTCCAGGCTGTAATTCAGCAGATACATGACGGCGAACGTGCCCACGATAGAGAACGGAAGCGCCAGGCTGGGAATGATGGTGGCCGATACATTGCGCAGGAACAGAAAGATCACCATCACGATCAGGCCCAGCGTGAGCACCATGGTGAACTGCACATCGTGATAGCTTTCGCGGATGGTGTCTGAGCGGTCGTAGAGGATGTCCATCTTCACGGCCGGCGGCAGTTCCGATTGGAATTGCGGCAGCAGCTGTTTGATGGAATCGGTGACGGCGATGGTGTTGGTGCCTGGTTGGCGTTGGATGCCCAGCACAATGGCGCGCGTGGATTTTCCATCCTTGTTGAACCACGAAGCCGTCTTATCGTCTTCTACGCTATCGACGATTTTGCCCAACTCCTGAAGCCGCACGGGCGAGCCGTTGCGATAAGTGACAATCAGGCTCTTATACTGCTCAGCGCTGGTCAGCTGCCCGGTTGCCTGCAGCGTGAACGCGCGCTTGGGGCCCTGTATGGTGCCGGTGGGCAGGTTGACGTTCCAGGCCTTAAGAGCCGCTTCAATTTCATTGATGCCGATGCGCCGCGCGGCCATGGCGTGGGGGTCCATCTGCGCATGGACGGCATATTTTTGAGCACCCAGCACTTGCACCTGCGCTACGCCGGAGATCATACTGATGCGCTGCGCCACGCGTGTTTCGGCATATTCATCCAGCGTGTAGAGAGGAAGCGATGCCGATGTAAGAGCCAGATACAAGATAGGCTGATCGGCCGGATTTACCTTGGTGAACGTGGGCGGGGTGGGCATGCCTTGCGGCAGCAGTCGCTGGGATTGCGTGATGGCGGATTGAACGTCTACGGCCGCGCCATCCAGGTTGCGGCTGAGATCGAATTCGAGAGTGACCTGCGTCGAACCGAGCGAGTTCGTCGACGTCATGGAATCGAGGCCGGCGATGAGGGAAAACTGATTTTCTAGCGGAGTGGCTACACTCGAAGCCATGGTCTCCGGGCTTGCGCCAGGCAGGCTTGCGGTGATCAGCAGCGTGGGCAGATCCACGTTCGGCAAATCGCTCACGCCCAGGGAGCGGTACGCCACCGCGCCGAACAGCGCAATCGCCACCATCAGCAGACTGGTGGCAATGGGACGGCGAATGAAAGTTTCGGAGATGTTCATGGGCGTATTTTTACGGGACCAGCACGGCGGGTTCGCCCATGGGCGCGAGCGGCTTGGCGGGGGCTTTCTTCTTACCGCGACGGCTTTGCAGACCGGCCATATAGGTATAGACCACGGGGGTGAGATACAGCGTAATCAGCTGCGAGAAGATTAAGCCGCCCACCACGGCAACGCCCAACGGACGACGGGCTTCCCCGCCCGCACCATAACCAAGGGCCATGGGAAGCGCGCCCAGCATGGCTGCCATCGATGTCATCAGAATGGGACGGAAACGCGTGAGGCAGCCTTCGTGAATCGCCTCCTGGGGCGACTTGCCTTCGTTGCGTTCCGCCGCCAGCGCGAAATCGATCTGCATGATGGCGTTCTTTTTCACAATGCCGATGAGCATGATCAATCCAACGAACGAGTAAATATTCAGATCGACGCCAAAGATCAGAAGAGTGAGCAGCGCGCCGAAGCCTGCGGCCGGGATGCCGGAGAGGATTGTGAGCGGGTGAATATAGCTTTCATAAAGCACGCCCAGAACGATGTACACCACGGCGATCGCCACAATCAGTAACAAGCCCATGTTCGAAAGCGAGCTTTGAAATGCCTTCGCCGTGCCGGTGAAGCTGGTGGCGAAATTCGCGGGCAGCGTACGTTTGGCCAAGTCTCCAATTTCGGTGACCGCTTCGCCTAGCGAAACACCCGGCCGAAGATTGAAGGAAATGGTGACTGACGGCAGTTGGCCCGTGTGATTGATGCTTTGCGGACCGGTATCCTGCTTCTGAGTCACGATGGCGCTGAGGGGGACCAGCGCGCCGGTGCCGGACTTCAAATAAATTTCAGAGAGCGAATCGGCGTGAGCCTGATACTTGGGGTCCATCTCCAGCAGCACGCGCGATTGCGTGGTGGCTCCATAGATGGTGGAGACCCAGCTGGGGCCGTAGCCGTCATACAGCGCGCCTTCAATCTGCTGAGCGTTGAGTTGGAGCGCCGCGGCTTTGTCGCGATCGATCTGCAGCATCACGCGCGGACTCTTCATCTGCAGGTCGGTGGTGACGTCCTGCACTTGCGGCAGCTTCGCCACTTCGCGCTGAAGCTTATCGGTCTGCGCGTACAGCGATGTGGTATCGGGACCGGAAACGGTGAGCTCGTAGCCGCTCTTCGACATCCTGCCGCCAATGCGAATGGCCGGGGGCACGCTCATGAAGACGCGCACGCCGGGCATGCCGCTCACTTTGGGCCGCAGCTTTTCTGCTACTTGAGCCGCAGTCAGCGTGCGCTCTTTGCGAGGCTTCAGTTGCAGAAAGATTCGCGCGGTGGAGCTACCGCCGCCACCCCAACCGCCGCCTACGCTGGACATGAAAGTGTCCACATCTGGATCGCCCTGGAAGATGTGATTGACGCGCTCCTGAATGCGCATCATCTCCTGATAACTGGTGCCCTGCGCGGCTTCCGTGGTGACCATTAACTGATCGTTGTCGGTTTCGGGGATGAAGCCTTTGGGCACCACCACATAGAGATAGGCGGTGGCAGCAACAACCAGAATGAACACCACGCCCATCACGGGCCGGTGACGCAGCACCCAGGAAAGGCTCCAATCGTAACCGCGATTCAGCCGGTTGAAGAAGCCGTCCATCATGCGCGACAGAAAGTTGCGATGCAGCTTTTCTTTATGAGCGCGCAACAGGCGGCTGCATAGCATGGGGGTCAGCGTGACGGAGACGAAGCCTGAGATCAGAATGGCCACGCAAATGGTGACGGCGAATTCGCGGAACAGACGGCCAAGGATTCCACCCATAAACAGCAGCGGGATGAACACCGCCGCCAGCGAAATGGTCATGGAGATAATGGTGAATGAGATCTCGCGCGAGCCGCGCAGAGCCGCCTGCATCGGGGGCACGCCCTTTTCCACATGGCGCACAATGTTTTCCAGCATGACGATGGCGTCGTCCACCACAAAGCCCACCGAAAGAATCAGCGCCATCATGGACAGATTGTCCAGGCTGTAGCTCAGGCAATACATCACCGCGAAGGTTCCCACGATGGAGAACGGCAGCGCCATGCTGGGAATGAATGTCGCGGATACGTTACGCAGGAACACAAAGATGACGCCGATCACCAGCACCAGCGTGATCATCATGGTGTACTTGATGTCCTGAAACGCCTCGCGAATATTCTTTGAACGGTCGCCGCGAATGGTAAGGTTCACGGCGGGCGGCAGCTGCGCCTGGAACGTGGGGATCAGCTTCTTGATGGCGTCCGTCACCTCTATGGTGTTGCTGCCGGGCTGGCGCATGATCATCAGGTTGATGGCTTTGTATTCCTCATGCGGATAGACCAGCCACGTGGTGTTCTTGTCGTCTTCCACGCTATCGATGACGTTCGAAATATCCTGCAGGCGAATGGGCGCGCCATTCCGGTAGGCGACAACCATGGGCCGGAACGCTTCGGCGTTCATGAGCTGCCCGTTCGTTTCCACGTTGTATGCGGTGTGCGGGCCGTACAAGGTGCCGGTGGGCAAGTTGGTGTTCCAGCCCTGAACGGCGGCGGCCACTTCGTCGATGCCGATCTGGCGGCTGGCCAGCTTGCGCGGATCCACTTGTATGTGAACCGCATATTTCATGGCGCCCATCACGTTCACCTGCGCCACGCCATTCACCATGGAGACGCGCTGCGCCACCAGTGTCTCAGCATACTCATCCAGCTTGTAGAGGGGAATGGTCCGCGACGTAAGGCCCAGAAACATGATGGGCGAATCGGCCGGATTCTGCTTGCGGAAAGAGGGCGGGCTAGGGATGCCGGGCGGCAGCAAAGGAGTGGCGGCGCTGATGGCAGTCTGCACATCCACGGCAGCGCCATCGATCTTGCGCGCCAGATCGAACTGCAGCGTGATGGAAGTGGAGCCGGTGGAACTGCTGGACGACATGGAATCGAGACCGGCGATTCCCGTGAACTGCCTTTCAAGCGGCGTCGCGACAGCGGAGGCCATGGTGGCCGGGTCCGCGCCGGGCAGACTTGCGCCCACGTTCAGCGTGGGAAAATCCACGTTCGGCATGTCGCTGACAGGAAGCGCCTGATAAGCAACCACGCCGAAGAGCGCGATGCCCAGCATCAACAAACTGGTCGCGATGGGACGCTTGATGAAAAATTCCGAGAAGTTCACGTTCTTCCCTCCACAGCCTGCGATTAAGTTTTCGGACGCCGGCGGCCGCCACCATTGCCGCCCGGACCGCCACCGGGTTGGCGCACCACAACCTTCATTCCTGGGGCCAGCCGAAGCTGCCCTTCCGTCACCACCGTTTCACCGGCGCTTAGGCCACTTTGAATCACCAGGTCTTGATCGATACGCGCGCCCGTGGTGACAGGCCGCGTTTCCACCGAACGGTCACCCTTCACAACGAACACAAACGAACCATCCTGCCCGGTCTGCACCGCCTGGTTTGGAACCGTCAAGGCGTTTTTCTGCGTGGTCAGCCGCAGTGTGACACGCACGAATTCACCAGGCCAAAGCCGGCGGCCCGCATTCGGAAAGGTGCCCTTCAATTTGATGGTGCCCGTGGTCATATCCACGTTGTTATCGGTGAAGGTCAAGACGCCGGTTTCAACCGCCAACGGATCGTCTTGCGGCACGGCGGTGACCGGCAGCTTGCCGATCGCCATGTAGCGCTTAATCTCATCCAGCTGCGCTTCTGGAACGGAGAAGGTTACGTAAATCGGCTGTACCTGGTTGATGGTCATCAAGTCGGCGCCGTTCGCTGCTACAATGTTGCCCTGTTTGACATTGATACTGCCGGTGCGGCCGTCGATGGGAGATTTGATTTCGGTATAGCCGAACTGCACCTGCATGGTATCCACGGTGGCCTTCTGGGCGGCAATTTCGGCAAGGGCGCTATCGATTGCAGCTTGATCGGCCGCGATGGCCTGTTGAGAAGCATCGGCGGCGCTGCGCAACTGCTCCGTCTGATCCTTCGATACGATGCCCTCCTTCTGCAGGTCGGCATAACGGTTAGCCTGATCGCGACTGTATTTCGCCTGTGCCTGATCGCGCGCCAAGTTCGCACGTGCCTGAGCTAGCAACGCCTGGTCGCGCGCCAACGTGGCCTGCGCCTGCTGCACCTGCGCTCTCATAGAGCGAGGATCGATACTGAACAACGGCGCACCTTTGCGGACGTAATCGCCTTCGTGAAAATAAGCCTTGGTGAGTTCGCCGGAAACCTGCGCTTTTAGGGCGATGGTGGAATACGCTTCCACATTGCCAATTACCTGCAACTCTACCGGCACATCCCGTGTTGAAACAGTGGTGGTAGTGACCGGCACATCGCCGCCGCCCTTTTTAGAGCTTTTGGCGGAGGCCGCATCCTTATTCGCGCAGCCTGTGAGCAACAGCAAAGTAACAACGGTCGCGGTCAACGCGGCGGAAGCAGAGTATGGCCTTTCTATTACGCGTGTAATCAATCGGTTCCTTCGCTCGTTCAAAATATCACTTCCACCCAAGAAACGGGCAGCAGGGGCATAGCTGGCAGGAGGTCTAACGCTGAGTGACCCTAGTTGTCAGGCGTCGCAAACGGGGCGAAGGTTACCAATTCACTTCTTTCGGGAAGTACTCGCCAATCAGATCGGTGTAGTACGGCTTGAGCGCCTTTACGTCTGGCCGGCTGGCGGATTTCGAGTACAGGTCATATGGGTTGAACTGCCGGACCCAGGTGAACATTTCATGGTCGCGCTCGTTCAAAAGGTGGTCGTAGGCATTTTCGCGATGACCCGGATAAAAGGAGTGATACCGGATCATATAAAGCGCCGGTTCGGGCAGATGATCTTTCACCACCCGGTACAAATATTCGTCATGTCCCCACGAAAGATGCACGCGGTCCAGACCGCAATGCGCTCCATAGATGCCGAGTTCGGTTTGGTACTCGGGGACCTTGGAATCCGGGTTCGCGACAAAGAATTCGGGAAAAACAATCTTATCCGAATGGCGGCAGCCCACGGGGAACGTGTCGCCTACCACGGCCCATTGCGGCTCGCCTTCGAAGCACAGCATCTTGCCCAGATCATGAATCAACCCGGTCAGCACGAACCAGCGCGGATGTCCATCGGCGCGAATGGCTTCTGAGGTCTGCATGGCGTGCTCAATCTGGGAAAGATCGGTATCGGGGTCGCTATCGTCCACCAACGTGTTCAGGTGTTCCAGCGCGTCCCAAATGCCCATTCGGTTTTTCTGAAGGCTGCCATATTCGGCCTTCTTTCGCAGCACGAAGTCGAGAGTCTGGTGTGCGTGATTCTGGCGATAGAATTCTTCGACGCCAGGGTTCACGCCTGCGCGATAATTGCGAAACTCGTTCTGATCTTTATCGGCGCGGTACCGCGACTTCACAAAATCGTCCCACTGTTCAAGGGACTCGAGAGGGCCGTTCAGAACGTCTTGCATAGCGCACCTATATTATGACCGATTGCGGAAATGCCGTTTCACAAACACTCTCCGCGCAATGGCCATCGCCACCAGCACCGCGCCGAAACCGATACTTCCTCCCTCAGAGCGGAACGGCGTAAACAGCAGGCCGGCTGCAAACGCCGCCACCATGGAAGCGATGCGCCACGTGAGCCTGGCTGCCTGTTCCGGATGCAGTTCAGCATCGGTCAAACCCTTTCCACGCGCGTATAACCAATGAGTAAGAAGCAGAAGCGCCAGAATGAGTTGATTGCCGAAATAGAAAAACTGGGTGACCGGATGCACAGTAAGGTGCCCCACCAGGCCTGCGGAAAAGGGCAGCAGTGAAACGAACATCAAAAAAATCAGATTGATCCAGCACAGCGTCTGGTTCATGTGTTTCACAAAATGAAACGAGACATGATGCAGAAACCAGAACGTGCCGGAGATCATGAAGGTAACAAAAAACGTGATAAACGCCGGCCGCAATTTGAAAAGCATAGCCAGCATGTCATCGTTCGTCTGGTGATGCGAGAGTTCCGGCACCTTCAGTTCCAGCACCAGCAGCGTCATGGCGATGGAGAAGACGCCGTCGCTCAGAGCCTCAATGCGGCCCTTTCCCAACGTTAATAGTGCGGGCAAGCCATCATGTTAGCTTCGTTGTGCTCTCCGTTGCTGGAACGCGCGAAGCAAGCGCGGTATGCAAGAATAAAAACGTAATTCCCCCCATGCCCAATCAACAGTCCGTGGACCGCGAGGCGGAAGTTTCGTCCTTCGGCGATGTCCTCAAAGAATTCGAACAAACCCAACCCCGTAAGCCGGCCACCGGAGAAGGCCGCGAAGGCACTGTACTGGCCGTATCGGGCGATCTGATTTTTCTCGACCTCGGGATGAAGGAAGAGGGCGCCTTACCCGCGGCCACGCTCCGCGAACCGAATGGCGATTTGAATGTGAAGCCTGGGGACAAGATTCAGGTTGCCATCTCTGGGCACGATCCTGAGGGTTATTTCAACCTGACCCTGATTCGTTTCGAGCGTCCGAAAGATTTCAGCGCGCTGGAAAAAGCGTTCACGGAAAAGGCAACAGTAGGCGGCAAGGTGACGGGCGCCGTGAAAGGCGGCGTCACTGTGGATGTGGGCTTCCGCGCTTTCATGCCGGCTTCGCGTAGCGGCGCGAAAGATGCCGCTGAGCTGGAGAAGCTGGTGGGGCAGGATATTACCTGCCGCATCATCAAGCTTGACGTCGCGGAAGAAGACGTGGTGGTGGACCGCCGCGTGGTGCTGGAAGAAGAAGACAAGAACAAGCGCGAGCAGATGTTGGGCGAGCTGCGCGAGGGCCAGGTGGTGCGTGGCACGGTGCGCAGCCTGACCGATTACGGCGCGTTCGTCGATATCGGCGGCGTGGATGGCATGCTGCACGTGGCCGAAATTTCATGGGGCCGCGTGAACAAGCCATCCGATGTTCTCTCCATCGGGCAGCAGATCGATGTGCAGATTCTGAAGGTGGACCCGAAGAAGCGCCGCATCTCTCTGGGTCTGAAACAACTTCAGGCCGACCCTTGGACGACGGCGCAAGATAAGTTCAATATCGGCGATCGCGTGAAGGGCACGGTGTCGCGCGTGACGGATTTCGGCGCGTTCGTGGAACTGGAGCCCGGCCTCGATGGTCTGGTGCATCTCTCTGAAATGAGCTGGTCGAAGAAGGTGCGCAAGCCTGCCGATCTGGTGAAGCCCGGTGATCTGGTGGACGTGGTGATCCTGGGAGTGAATCTTGCCGAGCACCGCATCTCGCTGGGGCTGAAGCAGGCTTTGGGTGACCCGTGGGCCGATGCGGAGACTCGCTTCGCGGTGGGAACCATTGTGGATGCGCCCATCACCAGCCTGACGAAATTCGGCGCGTTCGTGCAGCTTGCAGAAGATGTGGAAGGCATGATCCACGTTGGCGACATCACCAATGAGAAGCGCTTGAATCAGCCGCAGGATGTACTGAAGGTGGGGCAGACTGTTCAGGCCGTTGTGCTGGAAGTGGATAAGGCGAAGCGGCGCATACGGCTCGGTATGAAGCAGTTGATTCCTACTTCCGCCGATGAGTACATCACCGAACACAAGGTGGGCGATGTGGTGACGGGCCGTATCTCTGAGATGTCGCGCGGCCGGGTGACGGTGGAGCTTGGGGAAGGCGTGCTGGCCTCCTGCGTGGCGCCTGGCGAAACCAAAGAAGAGCGGCGTAACGAAACGAAAGCCGATGTGTCTTCTTTGAGCAGCATGCTGGCCAGCAAATGGAAGACAGGCGGGGGCGATAGTTCGCAGACTGCGCGCAAGGAAGTGGCGCGGGAAGGTCAGGTCCGCAGCTTCCGCATTACCAAGCTGGATGCGGAGAAGAAGCGCATCGAAGTGGAAATGGCGAGTTAGCGATACTCGACAGAAACAAAAAAGCCCGGCGCCTGAGCGATCAGGACCGGGCTTTTTTTATGGAACGAACTACGGTTAGGTCTTCAGCTTTTCGCGCTGCTCTTTCAGCACCGCTTTGCGGCTGAGCTTAATCTTGTTGCCTTCCAGCGCCAGAACTTTTACAAGAATCTGATCGCCTTCTTTCAACTCATCGCGAACGTCTTTGACACGGGCTTCCGCAATTTCGCTGATGTGCAACAGGCCGTCGGTGCCGGGGAAAATTTCGACGAACGCGCCGAAATCCACCAAGCGGACAACCTTGCCGAGGTAGGTCTTATTGATCTCCGCCACCGCCGTAATATCGCCGATGATCTGCAGGGCCTTCTTCGCCGCCACCTGATCGTTCGACGCTACATTGATGGTGCCGTCATCCTCGACATCGATCTTGACGCCAGTCTGTTCGATGATGCCGCGAATGACTTTGCCGCCCGGTCCGATGACATCACGGATTTTATCGACCGGAATCTTGAGGGTGTAAATACGCGGCGCGTATTCGGACATCTGCGAACGGGGCTGAGCGAGAGCTTCGTTCATCTTGTCCAGAATGTGAAGCCGGCCGCGACGCGCCTGCTCCAGCGCTTCTTTCATAATGCCGGTGGTGATGTTCGGAACCTTGATATCCATCTGCATGGCAGTGATGCCCACAGCGGTTCCGGCTACTTTGAAATCCATATCGCCGTAGTGATCTTCAGCGCCCGCAATGTCGGTGAGGATGGCGTAATCGTCGCCTTCTTTCACCAGGCCCATGGCCACGCCCGAAACGGGAGCCAGCAGCGGCACACCGGCATCCATCATGGAAAGGCTGGCGCCGCAGACGCTGGCCATGGAACTGGAGCCATTCGATTCCAGAATGTCGCTCACGCAGCGCAGCGTGTAGGGGAAAGCCGTCGCATCGGGAAGCACAGCGGAGAGTGCACGTTCGGCCAGCGCGCCGTGGCCGATTTCACGACGGCCGGCGCCTCGCATAAAGCCCACTTCGCCCACGCTGAACGGCGGGAAATTATAGTGCAGCATGAAGCGCTTCGAAACTTCACCCGGTTCCAAAAGTTCAATGCGCTGTTCGTCATCCTTGGTGCCGAGCGTGGTAGTGACCAGCGCCTGTGTTTCGCCGCGTGTAAACACGCAGGAGCCGTGGGTACGGGGCAGAGTACTTGTTTCGATCCAGATAGGCCGGACTTCGTCGAACTGGCGTCCATCCGGGCGGCGGCGCTTCTTCAGCATTTCATCGCGGAAGATGCGTTCCTTCAGTGCGTCAAGAGCTTTTACGCCCTGCTCCACGTGTTCCGGTTCGAAGGCTTCTTTTACTTTGGCTTTGATTCCGGAAATCAGCGCGTAGCTTTCCAGCTTCGGATGCTTCTGGGTGTCTAGCGCATCGGTCAGATCATGCAGCGCAATACCGGAGACTTTCTCGGCTACGTCCGACGCAATTTCCGGAGACTTGAAAACACGCTTGGTTTTGCCGAGCTTCTTCACCATGTCGCCAATCACGCCGGCAACTGTCTTACAGCACTGGTGGCCGAACTCGATCGCTTCCAGCACTTCGGCTTCGCTGGCTTGCGTGGCGGAAGCTTCCACCATCACGATGCCACCTTCGGTGCCGACGACAACGATGTTCAGCTTTGACGCGCGCCCTTCGGAATAAGAGGGGTTCGCCATTGGTTTACCATCCACAAAACCAACACGCACCGCGCCTACCAGGTGATGGAAAGGGATATCGGAGATGGCCAGCGAGGCGGCGGCGCCGATGATGCCGAGCACGGCAGGGTCCTGTTCCGGGTCCGCGGAAAGCACCATGGCGATAATCTGCGTTTCGCACATGAACCCTTCAGGAAACAAGGGGCGCATGGGACGATCAATAAACCGGCTAGTGAGAATTTCCTTTTCCGACGGACGGCCTTCGCGCTTGATGAAGCCACCGGGAAAGCGCCCGGCGGCATACGTGTATTCGCGATAATCCACAGTCAGCGGGAAAAATGCCTGACCGGGCTTGGGGTTTTCGTTCGCGCAGGCAGTGACCAGCACCACCGAATCGCCCGAACGGACCACCACCGACCCATTGGCTTGCTTGGCCAGCTTGCCGGTTTCGATGGTGATTTTGCGACCGCTTAATTCAATTTCAAATGTTTGTTCCATAGTTCAACGCGAAGAGGTACGTTCCTCTTCGAAAGTCCTTTGTGGGGTCCGGAAAACCGGTAATAGCTTGAGGGTAGAAAAACGAGGAAGGGGAAAATGCAGGAGGGAACGGGCACCGGGGAATACCGGATGCTGTGCGTTCAACGGGTTGGTTCCCATCCACCGGGACGGGGCAGCGAATTCTGCCAATGTTGCAGCAATGCGCCGGGAGTGAAAACTGTTAGTGGCGGATTCCAAGCTTCACAAGAACGTTCTTGTACCGCTCGGGATCGTTATTCTTCAGATAGGTCAACAGTTTACGACGTTTCGAGACCATAATGAGCAACCCTCTACGGGAAGAATGATCTTTCTTGTGCATTTCGAAATGCCCTTTTAGCTGCTGCAAGCGGCCGCTTAAAATTGCAATCTGCACTTCCGGAGAACCGGTATCGCTGGTGTGAACCTGATTTTTGGCGACAATTTGCCGCTTGATGTCTGTTGCTAACGCCATTACAGAATTACTGCTCCTGGTCTTCTCTTTCTCTCGTTTTCGTACAAGAGTAGAGTAACACACTCGAAATGCAGGCGTGAAGCTAGAGGCCGTTGAGCAGGCGGCTCAGCGCGGGATCGTGGAAATCGGGAACGGTGAGTACGGTACCCGGTAATTCGCGATGCATGCTCTGGATGCCGACCACGCGCATACCGGCTGCAATGCCCGCGGCCACGCCTGCGTAAGAATCTTCAAACACGATGCATGAGGCCGGATCGATGCCCAACAGTTTCGCGGCCAGGAGATAGATTTCCGGATGCGGCTTGGCGTGCGTTACCTGCTGTCCGTCGACAACGAACCGGAAGAGTGGCAGCAGGCCGGTTTCCTGAAGCACGAAATCGGCATTCGCGGCCTCGGCGTTTGTTGCGAGAGCAATGGGCAGCTCCTGATGCGCTTCCAAAAATTCGCGAACCCCGGGCACAAGGCTCTGGTTGACATGGGGCGCGATCATTTCGCGATAGAGGGCCTCTTTCGCAGCCCCATGGGCAACGGCTTCTTCTTCCGACAGGTGCGCGCCGAAATAATCGCGGACAATTTCGTCGTTGCGCCGCCCATACATGCGCCCCAGCATTTCATCCGTGGTAACGATTCCGTGACGCGCGTTGTATTCGATCCAGGCATCGCGATGGGTGCCGTTCGAATCTACCACCACGCCATCCATATCGAAGATGAGGGCCAGCGGCCCGGTGTGCGCCATTCTAGTCTCGACCCGCTTTTGCGCTCAAAAATACAGTTGACTGAATCACGCCAAGATTATCGCGCACATAGGGGTGCGGCCCGGATGTTACACTTACCCCAAAGTACACGGCCATGAAGTTATCTGCTTGGAAAATAGGCTATGCGTTGGTGCTGGCGATAGGCGTTGTTTATGGCTTCGCGGAGATGCGCGGGCCGAACGGTTTGGGGCACCTGATGGAGAAGCGCCAGGACATTCGCAATCTGGAGCGGCAGAACGAAACGCTGCATCGCGAAATTGAAGCCAAGAAGAATAGAATTTCACGCCTGCAGGATAGCCCGGAAGAGCAGGAACTGGAAATTCGCAAGCGCCTGAAACTGGTGAAAGAGAACGAGAAAACTTACATTCTGGGCGATCAGCAGTCGGCGCCTGCGAAGCCCTAGCGCGCAATTTGTCAGCTCTTCGGGTACCACTCCAGTTTGCGCACTTCGATACCGGTGCCTTCGAGGCCTTTTTCAAACAGGGCAAGATCGCTACCGCGATAGTGATACGGAATCACAATAGCCGGGTGGAACGCTTTCACCGCAGCGGCGGCTTCGTCGGGAGGCATGGTGTACGGCAGGTTCATGCAGACGAAGGCCACATCGATACTCTTAAGCGCGCGCGTTTCGGGAACGCCTTCAGTGTCGCCTGAGATGTAAAACCGTTTGCCGCCGTAAGTGATGACATAGCCATTGCCGCGGCCTTTATCGTGATACAGCTTGCCTTCCGAGGGGCCGCGCTTTTCGTTGTACATCGGCACGGCTTCAATTGAAAAACCATGCCATGTCTTGGTCTCGCCATTGGCGATGACCTTGGCGGCGGTGACTGTTTTCGCAACGGCGGCGGGGGCCCAAATGACCGTCTCAGGCTTGGAGACGGCCGCGATGGAAGCCGGGTCCATATGGTCGCCATGGATGTCGGTGATGAGAACCATGTCGGCTTTCGGGAGGCCATCGAACTTGGCGGGCTTCGCGGGATCGACCTGGATGACATGGCCGCCGGCTTCGATAGCAAAGCTGGCATGGAGGATGGGCGTGACTTTGACCGGCCCGGCGGAGGTGGAAAAGGTTTGCACCTGCGCACTGAGCAAAGCGCAACTCAAACCAGCGGCAAGGGGGAGAAGCTTCATGCTCCTGATTCTAGCGTGATATAAAAGAGGAGTCTCCTGCCAGAAGCGTTAGCCACCCTAGCTCAGTTGGTAGAGCGACTGATTCGTAATCAGTAGGTCGCCGGTTCGATTCCGGCGGGTGGCTCCATATAAGTTTTCGGAAATCGCGGCTACCTATCGATTGTCGCGTCCGTGATATTCAACTTTCGCGGCAATGGTTGTGATCGGTACCGGAAATCTATAGAAGGGTTTCGGCCCATCTGCATACAAATCAGCATGAGGTCGCATGCGACTGATTACGGGATCGCTATGCGGAATCCGGTGATCTCGCCCCAGCCCGCGCGGCGTGCGCACTCCGAAGCCGAGGAAAATCTTAAAGCCGCCTCAGAAACCGCCTCAGAAACTTTCCCTGACGCACGCGAGATTATGGCTTACCTGCCGGCCTGCGGGGCGCAATCCAAAAAATGAAGTTTGATTCATTTATAAAAATGCGTGCAAGTTCTGGTGTAACATCTGCGCATGCGCTACTTCGCCGCGTTTACATTTCTTGCCATACCCTTTGTGATTTCCGCTCAGGAACCGCCTGCACCCCCGGCAGCGCCGCCCCCAGGCGCGCGCCCCCAACAAACGCCGAAGAATCTGAAAATCCTCAAGCCGGAAGAGGTTCGCCCGGCGATGGGGTTGTTTCGCGCATCGCTGGGCGTCGGTTGCACCGGTTGCCATGTGCAGGGAGATTTTGCCAGTGACGCAAAGCCCGAGAAAGAAATGGCGCGCAAGATGATTCTGATGACCCGTCAGATTAACGCGACCTTTCCCCCGGGCACCGAAGCGCATGAAAGCGGCGCCGACCACGTAACTTGCTTCACCTGCCACAACGGTGCGTCTCACCCTAAGACCGTGCCTCCCGCGCCGCCTGCCGGTGCACCTGCCGCAGTTCGTCCCGCCACCCCGCCGCCGCCCGCCAACTAACTGCAGTCGCAGCCTTCGGTCGACAACTTAGCGATGGTGCGCGGGAGCCCATCGCCGGCAGCACTTAAAAGACCGGCAGTTTGACTACTGCGCTGTCGCCATACTGCGAAAGAATCTGCATGTTCAAGTCGCCTGCCGGCAAGTTTCGGGGAAGAACCAAATTGATCTGATAGAGGCCGACAAATCCCGGTCCAAGGCCGGAAAACAGAATCTGGCATTGCTGTCCGTTGACCACTACCTGAAACGGGTCGGACGTGTACGCAAGCGGGCTGGAAGGAGCACCGTAACCATCCTGAAGATCCAGCGTCAACCTTCCCAGGCCGGTTGTATAGAGCACGATCACCTCACCGGGACTCGCCGGATTATTCGGTCCGATCAGCGTGTTATTCGAAGCCCGGACGGCTATTGCATACTTACCCTGATACACGAAGATACCCGGGTCTTCGGTAAAGGAATCGGTGATGATGTCGGCAACCAGGTTACCGGAGTCATATACCTGAACCTCCGCCGCATTCGGACCCGTTTCGGTCCGGTAAGGCACCTGGAAACTAATCTGATCGTCCGACCCGTTGTAAGCGACGCTAAAGATCGGGGCCGGGCGGCCGTTCACCCGGATAGACACATTCGCAAGAATCGTGGGCAACGGATTGGTGTTAGCCACAACTACGTCCGATACATGGCTCAGGTTCTTGCCGAAGATAGTGGACAAGCCGCCCGGACTGATTCCAGGCAGATAGCTTGCTGCATTTACAATAACCGTGGCTGCGGGCTGCGCCGTTACGCCAGTCAGGTTTTTACGGCCAAACTTGTTGGTCGAAAACGAAGCCGCCGCAGTTTTAGCCGCAGGCTGCGCCACATCCATTTGTGCTGACGCTGTAAACACGGCAAGTAAGAAGGGGACCAGATATCTCATACTGGCTACTCACATTGCACTTGGGTAGCCAGAGTGCCTGCATGGCATTCAAGTTGCTAACGTCGCTGTATAGGCCGGTACTGAACCGGCAAAAAGGAGTTCAAATGTCTTTTGGAATGTATCTGGTGGGTTTCATCGTTGTTGTATTGGGTCTCGGATACGGCGCGTATCTGGCTCACATCCCATCACAGTGGATTGCCGTGATGGTGATTGTCCTGGTTGGGTTGGGCATACTGAAGGCTGTTACCAGCACCCGGCAGAAAGACCCGAACTAGGCTAAAGTGAAGGTTACGCAAATAACGCATATCGAATGATTCCAGGCCGAAATTTTCCACCACGCCGCACCAACCGCCGCGAGAACGTAAACGAATCGATTCGGGCTAAGGAAGTTCGCGCTGTATTTCCCGATGGCACGGCTGAAGTGATGCCCACTGCCGCCGCTTTACGCAGAGCTCAGGAATTGGGGCTCGACTTGGTTGTCGTGTCGCCCACCGCTGTGCCGCCCGTTGCCAAGGCGATCGATTACGGCCATTATCAGTACGAACAGAAGAAGAAATCGCACGAGGCCAAAAAGAAACAGCACGTGGTACAGGTGAAAGAGCTGAAATTCCGGCCCAATACTGACGATCACGATTACGATTTTAAGAAAAATCACGCCATTCGCTTCCTGCAGGAAGGAAATCGCGTGAAGGCTGTGGTTCAATTTCGTGGCCGGGAAATTGCCCACACGGATCTTGGCAAGAAACTGCTCACTCGCTTCGCGGAAGATCTGGCGACGTTCGGAACCGTGGAAGCTATGCCCCGGATGGAAGGGCGTAATGCTCACATCCTGATTAGCCCCAGCAAATCGCTGGCGAAATAAACGCTACCGATTTAAAATCGGTACCCGCAACGGAGTACCCGGACCGCCACCAGAAGTAATCAGGGCGGCAACAATCAGCAAGAAAAGACCGGCGATCAATAAGTCCAAAGGTTCCATTCGGTACTTTTCCTACCTTAGCACGGCGGCTCGGGAATGAAGCCGGCGGAAGCTCCTACCCACTCCAGGTCTTTATTGTGGTCCACGCCCATCATCTTTCCCCGCCCCATCCGCACAATCGTAGTCACCGCTTCCGGCTTGTCCCGCCAGATATACATAATTCGTACTTCTGCGTGCGTCATGCCATGTGGCGTCGCGATCACCGGTTCGAACCGCACGCGCTCCTGAAGCAGATATTGGCTTCGTTCCGCCGCCGGGATCGCGTTGATTTCTTCGCGTGACGGCCCCACTTTCACCCCCAGGCCCGCGAATGAGAATAGCGGCTTGAGCACCAGGTTTTCGGGCGAATCCGGCAGTTCACTAACCTCGCTCAGGAATGACGAACGCGGCACGAACGGGTGATTCAGATACGGCAGCGAAAACTTGCTGATCCGGAAAAACCAGTCAGGATGTCCAGCCCACTCTACATCCAGGTCGTCGCGGAAATCGAAATCGAGCGCTACTCCCCTACGCACCAATTCATCCACAATTACGCGGTTATAGATGCGCTCAATCGGAATCGTACGGCCGTCCCTTTCGTAAGTGAGTTTGCGGCCGTGTTTACGAACATCGGTCACATTCACGGTTGCGACGCCGCACATCTTTCGCGTAAGCAGAAAATCCGCCAGCGTCTTCTGACGTCCCGGATCGATCTCCAGCAGCACCACATTTTCCGTATCGCGGCCGCCCAAGATCGCCTCGCTCACCAAATGCCGGTATTCCGAAGGCGTTCGCCCGCCTAAGAGAGGCGTCAGCGTGCCAGGAAGATCGTAAACCTCTCTGTAATTCTCAGCCAATTCAATTTGATAGGCGTAGAGCGAAGGGAAGCCCTGAATTTCCACCAGCCTCGGCTCCAGCGTACCGTCAGCCCGCCGGATCACTCCGAAATCCGCCTGCACGAAAAGCGGTTTCGCAGTGACGGCCGCGGCGCGAAACTGCTCCGGGATAGAGCGGTCGGCCGCGCTGAGATAATCGGCGTCCGCTACAAGCTGGCGCGACATTTCCGCGCCCGCATGGGCCATTTCATGCAGCAGAGCTTCCGGAAAAAAGCACGGTGTTTCGCAATTCCGGAAGGCCACGTGAGTACCGCAGCGCTGGTCCAGCCGCGCCAGAAAGCGCTGGTACTTCTCTGGGGTGAACCGCCGGTTGAACTCTTCGCGGTATTCGCGCAGCATGGCCTAACCGATCAGGAATCGGCCCGTGTCCATGATCTGCCGTTCGTCGATCCAGATACTGAATTCGCGCCCCACCACATCGATGTGCGTCGCCGAATACCAATCCGCGCCGGTATGAAAGCCGTATGGGTTGCCGAACGCAATATGGACGCCGGGAATCTTTTCATCCTGCAGAATATTGCCGATCACATCTTTGCAGGCGATGTTGGTGCCGATGGCGAACTCGCCCACACGGTCGCTATTTTCATCCGTGTGGCAATAGTTCCAGAACTCAGTTTCCAGTTCCTTGTTCGAGCTCTGAACGGCGGTGAGCCTGTTGCCGGCGATTTCAATCGTCAGCGGGGTGCCCTTCAAAGAGCCATATTTTGCGCAGAGATAATCCCCCACCACGCCGTCGATCACGAAGATTCCATTCACTTCGCCCGGAGTGGTGAAGGTTTCTCCGCCGGGCAGATTGCCCCACTTTTTGGTGCTGATAATGCCGCTGGTTTTCACCCACTTATACGCGGAGTTCATCTGCGCAAAAATATCGGTGCCCGCAGGCGTGGTGGCGCGCACCACCTTCGCCACACTAGCCAGCTCCCAAACCTTCTGGCTGATGCGATCCACTTCCAGGAAATCCGCGCGCATCCCCTGCTTCATGATTTCGGAGGTAATGTTCACCATGTGGGCATGGCGAATGCCGCGCCGGTTCACCACGTCCGTCATCTGCATCCGGGTGCGCAGCTCATTCATCTGCGCCTGCACGGCAAAGATGCTCACCTGGCTCGATTCCATGTCATCCAGCACAATTGCGGGCATGTCCGTCAACGGCCGCACCGCATAGTCTTCCAGAACGTAGGTGTTGTATTCCAGTTCCGCCGCGTCCAGTTCCGCTTCAATGGCCGCCGATATTTCGCGCGACGCCACATCCGTAATCACGGTAGTTTTTTCGTGCGGCTGAATGTTCAGGCACACCCGGACCGCATTGCGCGCGCCCGGCGTGAGCTCCGGGCTAAACGACAACTCCGGTCTCAGTTTCTTCAATGATGTAATCGACAACTTGCTTCAGATCTCCCGTCTCTTTGAACTTCCGAAGCTGGCGATCCGCTCCCGAGCCCATTTCCATCATCTTATGGATGTATTCCAGTTCTTTGCGGCTGCCTAATTCGTCCACCACGTCGTCGACAAACTCCAGATACTCCAGCATCAGGTGGCGGAGCGGCACCTCGGTTTGTTTCCCGAAATCCACCAGCTTGCCATCCAAACCGTAGCGCAGCGCGCGCCACTTGTTTTCCATGATCAACAGGCGGCGGTAGAGCCGGAAGCCCTGGTTCGAAGCATGCAGCTTGTATAGCTTCGCGACAGTCGCTTGAATTAGAGCCGCGATGGCAATGGTTTCATCGAGGCGCATCGGCACATCGCAAATCCGAAATTCCAGCGTGGGAAAGTGCGGATGCGGGCGGATGTCCCACCAGATTTTCTTTGCGTTATCGATGCAGTTGGTGTGCACCAGCAGGTTCACGAAGCTCTCATACTCTCCCCAACTGGGAAAATAATCCGGAATATTCGTGCGCGGGAATTTATCGAAGACTTTGCAGCGATAGCTTTTCAGGCCCGTATCCATGCCCAGCCAGAAGGGCGAGTTGGTGGAAAGCGCCAGAATGTGCGGCACAAAATAGCGCGCCGCGTTCATCAGATGAATAATCACCTCACGGTCTTCCACACCGATGTGCACGTGCAGCCCGAAGATCAGATTCGCGCGCGCCACCATTTTCAAATCTTCCACGATGGTGTGATAGCGCTCATCGGGATAGATCTCCTGATTGCGCCAATCGGAAAACGGGTGCGTGCCGGCCGCGGCGATGCGCAGGCCGTTTTCGCGAGCCAGGCGAATCACGCCCGTACGCACTTCCGTAACGTCCGACCGCGCTTCCTGAATGTTGCGGCACACGTGCGTGCCCACCTCAATTACGGATTGGTGCATTTCCGCTTTCACGCGCTCATGCAGCAGCAGGCGGCCTTTCGCCACCATCTCCGCCTCAATGTGCGAGCGCAGATCGCGTGTTACCGGATCGATGGTCTGGTACTCTTCTTCAATTCCAATGGTGAAGCTGGGGGTCAAGGCCGTTATCCCTTCAAAAATGCCGACCAGCGCAATTCCTTCGCCGGGTTCTCATCGCTCAAAGCCTTCTCAATGGCCATGCGTGCCACCGCGTTCACGATCCACTCAAAGTTGTCCGCGCCCACGGAATTGTAGTCCGCATCGGGCGCCGGATTCAGAAAATCGATCGCATACGGAATTCCGTCCTGCACCGCGAATTCCACGGTGTTCAAATCGTAGCCAAGCGCGCGGCACAACGTCAGGCAATCGCGAACCACGCGCGCGTGCATGGCGGGGTCGATGGGCGGCCCATCGTGCACGTAGCGTTCGGCATGAGGGCGGCGCGGATCGTATTGCATCACATGCACGTGTTCCTGATTCACCACGTAGCAGCGGAAGTAATCGGTAAATTCGACGCTGGTCTGCAGCGTCATGCACAGGTCGCCGGAATCGTTATACGCGGCGAACAGTTCATCGGGATTGTGTACCTTGTACACGCTTTTCCAGCCACCGCCGCTGTACGGTTTCAGGAAAGCGGGGAAGCCGATGTAGGTGAAAATCTCCTCCCAGTTCAGCGGATAAATCAAGTTCCGCATGGATTGTGCAGTGGTCCCCGGCGGATGCGTATGATGCGGCAAAATCACCGTCTTCGGAACCGCCACTCCAATCTTCGAAGCCAGCGCATAATTGAAAAATTTATCGTCCGCGCCCCACCAGAATGGGTTGTTGATAATGATGGCGCCACTCAGCGCGGCATTCTTCAGGTAAGCACGGTAGAACGGAATGTCCTGCGAGATACGGTCGATGATGACGCGATATCCACTGTCCGCGGCCATTGCCACGCCGCCCACTTTCACATGCTCCGCCACCACATCGGCCACCTTCATGGAGTTGATTCGGTCCACCAGCGCCCCGGGGAAAGTATTCTCCATCCCGTAGATAATCCCGACTTTTCGCATAGTAAATTGTAGCCCCGGCGAATTGCCTAACCGAAAAACTTTCGGGCCATTTGGTGCCATAACGGCCAATCGTGTTTCTGGTGTCCGCCCCAGACATCGATGGTGTGCGGGATGCTCTTTTGGCTAAACGAGCCCGCCAGGCGCAATGTTTCGCCAAGACAGATGTCCCAATCGCCCACGGCCAGCACGTAATGGCGTTGCCAGATCAGCGGATTGCTCAAACCCGGAACATAATCCACGGGATTATTGAAATAACAATTGTCGTCGTAATAGCCATGCAGAAATTGGCTGATATCGAAGGCGCCGCTCATCGCGATGCATCCGGTGATGACGTCTGGATTTTTCAAGGCGAACGTCATCGCATGATAGGCGCCGAAGCTGCATCCGGTGGTCAAGATCCGGCTCGACCAATTCTTATTGCGAAGAAACGGCATCACTTCTTCGCGAATGTAGCTCTCGTAAACAACGTGGCGACCGGCCTTATCGGCAGGGTGCGCGCGCTTGTTGTACCAACTTTCCAGATCGACGCTATCGACGCAGAAAAGCTGGATGCTGCCGCGCTCCAGATAGTCCCACATGGCGGAGATCATGCCCTGATCTTCATATTCGTAGAAGCGCCCCATGGAGGTGGGAAAGACCAGCACCGGCACACCGGCGTGCCCGTAAATCATCAACTCCATGTCGCGGCCCAGCCGGCCGGAATACCACTTGTGATATTCGCGATTCATTGTTCCGACACCGGAGCGAGCTCATACCGGCGCGGCAAAGGCTGTGCCAGCGCGCGTTGTTCGTTCATCAGATCGTCGTCCAATTTGTCCAACGCCGCCATAGTTTCCGCTTTGTGGGGCAATTCTTCCGCCGCCATGGGTACTTGAATATTGCGCCAGCGGAAATTGTGAACGCCGGTGCGCTTCAAAGTAAGCGCGTGTACGCCCATGGCCTGCTTCATCATCGGCGTGGTGGCAAGCTTGGCCAGATTGATGCCGCTTGCCAACTCCGCCGCAGTGAACTGTCCCGCCTCTCCCCCATCGATCCGCAATGCGTAACGCCCGGCGTTCAGGCCGCGAACCGTGAGCATCTCCTGATCGAGAGCATCCAGCAGACCCGACGCATCGACAGCCAGGGGCACCAACTTTTCACGGTCGTTCCAATCGATAGGAAACGGCAGGCAGCGATCCAGCTGCAACCACGTCAGAGTATCCTGCTTGGCCAAATTTGTAACCGCTGTATTGCTCGCTTTCACCAGCCGCGAACCGTCGATCTCGACCGCCGATACCAGCCCCGGAGCATTCCAGGCCTTCAGCAAAGCCTGCGCCATCATCATGTGTCCCGCCGCGCCGGGATGCACGCGATCCGGAATCAGTTTCTTCGCCAGTTCAGGGTCGGCCGATTTCGCGCGCACCAGCGCCTGCACAACGGGCGCATTCAGGTTCGCATCTACATAGTGGTCATGATCGGCCAGGCGCTGGATGAAACGCGAATATTGATCGAGCGTCTGGTTATAGCCGCCTTCAAACATGGGCGGGCGCGTGTAATCGTCGTACGGCGACGGCTGGATCAGAGTCAGCCGGATGCCGGGAATTTCATCCGTCACCTTCTTGACGATGTGCTGATAGCCTTCGGAAAAAGTTTCGAACAGCTTCAAGTCATAGGCGCGGTAGCCGCCATCGTTCATGCCCAGCATGATGGTCATGACCGTGGGCCGGTACGGCATCACGTCGCGAGCAAGCCGCACGTCGATTGGGCCGCCGCCTCCGCCGGAAACCCGGTCTCCGCCCCAGCCTGAATGGACGAAGGTCACGGGCATTTTGGGGAAGCGGGTGACCACGTAAGTCTCCGCGAACGTGGTGTACAGGCGCTGGTCTGTGATGCTGTCGCCATAGAACACCACTCGGTCGCCGGCGCGTAGATAGAACCCGTCCTGCTGAGCAGAAGCGCTTACCGTAAGCGCCGCCCATAAAACAATCGCTCTGAATAGTTTCATAGAAGTTACCAATCTACCTTCGGATGCATCCCGTGCCACTCTGTGGCCTGTTCGAAAGCCAGCGCCGCGCGCAACGGCGTGCCCTCTTCATAAAGCGGGCCCGTGAACAGCAGGCCCGCCGGAGACTTGTTGACGAATCCGCACGGCGCCGTCACTTGCGGATGGCCCGTTAAGTTCGTAATCAACAAGGTGGCCGAGCCCGTGGGCGATACCAACACGTCCCAATCCGCCATGAATTTATCCATCTGCGCCATCAGGAGCGTACGTGCTCTTTGCGCGCGCAGATACTCGACGGCCGGGATGGTACGGGCAGAGCGAAAGGTGTTCGGCCAGTCATTCGCCGCCTGCCCTTTCAACTGCCCCACGCGTCCATCGCGTGTGATGTCGTCGAAGGCTGTTGCTGCTTCGGCGGTCAGAATCAGGCGCAGCGAGTTTGCTCCCAGATCGGGAAGCACCGCGGGCTTCAACTCGGCGCCGGCCTTGGCGAGAGCCGCAAGCGCTACCGTGTAAACGTCTTTCGCTTCACCTGGAACGCGGTCGAACTCGGCTTGCAGCACGCCGATGCGCAGCTTGTTCAGCGGCAGCGAGGGCGCCCACGCGAACGGCACCTCGCGCACGGTAGAATCCTGGCCGTCGGGCCCGTAAGCCGCGTTCAACACCAGCGCGCAATCTTCCACGCTCCGGCAGATGGGGCCCACTTTGTCCATGGTCCAACTTAAGCCCATGGCCCCCGCGCGGCTGATGCGGCCGTATGTGGGGCGCAGGCCGGTCACCCCGCAGCGCGTGGAAGGGCTCACGATGGAGCCTAAAGTTTCCGTGCCGATGGAAAAGCCCACCAGCCCCGCCGAAGTAGCCGACGCCGAACCAGCCGACGAGCCGCTCGAAGTCTGCTCCGTATTCCACGGGTTCTTCGTCATGCCGCCGAACCATAGGCCGCCCTGCGCCAGCGCGCCCATGGAGAGCTTCGCCAGCAGCACGGCTCCGGCATCGCGCAGCTTTGTAATTACCGTCGCGTCGTTATCCGGCACCTGCGCTTGAAACGGCTCCGCGCCCCAGGTGGTGAGAATGCCCTTGGTGTTGAACAGGTCCTTCGCGCCATACGGCACGCCATGCAACGGTCCGCGATAGTGGCCGTGACGGAGTTCCTCATCGGACTTGCGCGCCTGCTCCATGGCCAAGTCTTCGGTCAGCGTGATGACGCAATTCAGCTTGGGGCCGTAGCGTTTCAAGCGCGCCAGATACATCGATGTCAGCTCAGTGGAAGTGACCTGATTAGCTTTCAAGAGCGGCCCTAACACCGTGACCGGCGCGAATGCCAGGTCTTCCACATTCGCCGGCCTATGCGAATGGGCCTTCGGTTTCGTGGGCCGAAAAACGTGCTTGCCACTGGCGATAGTCACGCGGGGAGCGTTCGGGCGGAAGTGAATCGCAGGCTCCGTATCGAGCGGTACCTCTCGCTTCCGCAGTGCCTGATAACCCGGAATGCCGCGATTCATTTCGGGCAGCATCAGCGCCAACTGTTCGTCCGTGAACTCCAGGCCCGCGATGGTGAGCGCGTTCTTCAGCATCTCTTTGCTCACCACGTCCGGCGGCGCCGCCGGACGCTCCCCCTGCTGCGCGAATGCCACGGCCGGCGCGAACTGAAGCAGCGCCCGCCGCGCAATCTTCCTGGCTTCTTCCATTTCAGCTAGGCTACAACGTCCAGGGGTTACGTGGTATCGCGGCCACCAGCTTGTGCGTGTACTCGTGTCCGGGCGCGCGAAAAATCTGCTCCGTGGTCCCGGCTTCTACCACCCTGCCTTTTTCCAGAATGGCCACGCGATGGCAGAGCGATGCCACGGAAAGCAGGTCGTGCGAAATATACAAAATCGCCATGCCTAATTCGCGGTTCAGCTTGCGGAACAGTTCCAGAATCTCGGCTTGCGTAATCACGTCGAGAGCGCTGGTGGGCTCGTCCGCAATCAGAAGCACCGGCTTGTGAAGAATCGCCATGGCGATCAGGAACCGCTGACCTTGCCCAACGCTAATCTCCCCCGGATAGCGCGACAAAAACTCATTCGAGTGCGGCAGGCTGACACTTTCCAGCACGGAATCGAACGATGTCTCCTCGCGTGAGTGCGCCCGCCAGGCTTCGCGCAGATGCGTGCGCAAACGAAGCAGCGGATTCAACGCGGCGGCTGGCGATTGCGGAACGAACGCGATCTTGCGGCCACGCAACTCGCGCATCTCCGCCTCACGCAGCGCCAGCAGATCCACACCTTGAAACACCAGCCGGCCCGATTGGCGGCCCCCCCGAAACCCAAGCAGCCGCAGCACCGACAGCGCCACCGTACTCTTACCGGAGCCGCTCTGCCCCACCAGGCCCAGCACTTCCCCGTCGTTTAGATCGAAACGGACACCTTGAAGGACCGGCGCGCCGGTACCGTATTCCGCCGTCAAATCCGCCGAGAGAAGGTGCCGCGCCCCGGTCATTTCACAGATAGCCGTTCGACATCCCAGAAAGTCTGCGGATAAAACACTGCCGGCCGAATGCCTTTCACCTTGGGCGAGATGGCACTCAGCGAATTGCGATTCACCAGATAGAGGTACGGCTCTTCCCTGCGCATCAACTCCTGGACCCGGTCGAACAGCTCTTTGCGCTTTGTCTTGCTGGCGTTCACGGATTGCGCCTGAAGCAGCGTATCCATCTCCGCCTCCCATGCGGTCGCCGGCGTTTTCTGCGAAGGGTTCCAGGCGTGCTGTCTGCCGGAGCTGAGCAGGACATTCATCATCTCATTCGGGTCCGCTGCAACGTTGGTGAGGCCAAACAGGCAAGCTTCATAATCTGAGCTTCGCGTCAAGCGATCCAGCAACGAAGGAAAATCCAGAGTCACAATATTCAGCTTGATCCCCAGGCCCTGCAGATCCTGCTGAATCAACGCTGCCATGCGCTCACGCGATTTATTGTTCGCATTCGTGATGACTGAAAATTCCACTGGCCGGCCCGCGCGATCCACCAACACGCCGGCTTTCTTCTGAAAGCCTGCGCTCTCCAGCAACTTCAGCGCGCCCGCCGGGTCGAACCTATGGGCAGCCAACTTGGTGTTGAACCAGAACTTATTGGCCGGAGAAACCGGTCCCATCGCCGGTTGCGCGTGACCCCGATACACCACGCGGCTCAGATCCTCGCGATTGATCGCCGCCGATATTCCATGCCGGAACGCGGCCGATTGAAACCAGTTTTTCTTATACTGCGGCACGGGCGACGCGGGCGATAGATTGAACCAAAGAAACTCGACATCGGTGGAAGGCCCACCATCGTGAACCGCGGCGGGCAGCTCCTTCGCCAAACGCTCATACGACTCCGGATCGATACTGTTCATCAGATCCAGCTCACCCGCGCGAAATCGGTTCAGCTCAATTTCGCGATTGGCCTGAATCGGGATTCGCACCGCGTCCAGATAAGGCAGGCGCGCACCAGTTGCATCCCGCTTCCAGTAATTTGGATTGCGCTTCAACAGCACCTCAACTCCAGGCTTGTAGCTGTCCAGCACGAAAGGCCCGAGCGTAGCTTTTTCCTTCAAAGGCGATTGCGACGAAAGAATCGCCAGCTCATCGAACAGGCGCGCCATTCCCGCCACGGGCGCGCCGAAGGTGAACGTCACCTTGTGGTGAGCGTCCACGGCCACTTTGGGCGGTACGCCGCCCAGCATGAACGTATCGGCAACGGGCGAACGCAGCGCCGGATTCAGCATCTGCTCAACGCTCGCGGCCACGTCCGCCGCCGTGAACGGAGTGCCATCGGAAAACGAGACACCTTCCCGCAGCTGGAAAGTGATGGCCCTGTTGTCAGCCGACAACTTCCAGGATTGTGCCAACTCCGGCTGCAACTCCTGCGTGAGCCTGTTTACCCGGATCAGTACGCCGCAGGTTAGATAGCGCAAGGTTTCAGCTGCGTCGTCCGATGCTGCCATGGGGTTCAGCGTTTTGGGCTCATGATGCAAAGCGAACCGTAACTCTCCCGCGCCCAGAAGCGGCAGGCACCACACCAGCGCCGCAATCAGAAATAGCGATCTCATGCTGTCCGCCCTTCAAGCTCACGCTTCACCGGGCGGGTCAGTTGGAACAAAATCATCACCAGCGAAAGCAGTGCAATCGGTGCGAACACCCAGTACTCGCGCCACTCGGGCGCAGTTTGAAGTTCCTTCAGAAGATTGCCCCACGAGGGCATCGGTTCCGCCACGCCCAGGCCCAACAGTCCCAAACTGGCCTCGCCCAAAATAAATGCCGGTACAGAGATCCAGAACTGCGCGAGCAATACCGTGCGCAAGTGCGGCAGTAGGTGGCGAAACCAAAGCCGCTCGGGCGGGCACCCGAACGCATGGGCGTATAACGCGAATGGCGCGTTGCGAATCTGCAAGACCGCCGCCCGAATCACACGCGCTCCCGCTCCCCACCCCAACAGGCCCATCAGCCCGAAGGTAATCAAAATGGATGTGGAAGGCGCCGTATTCAAGGGCAGTACCGACCGAACCGTAAGGAACAGGAACAGCCAGGGTAGTGAGAGGAACAGATTGCTTGCCGCGGTCACCGCCCGGTCCCACCATCCGCCCGCCAGTGCTGCGGAGCCGCCCGCAATCAGCGCAATCGCAAGTGCGAGAGCCGCCGCCGCCGGCGCCAGCAACAGAGAGACACGCGTCCCATACAGCAGCCGCGACAGGCGATCCCGGCCCAGGTGATCCGTCCCCAGCGGAAACTTCGCACTCGGCGCGCCGTTGGTTTCTGCGCGGAACTGCTGCTCATAGGGTGCGGGAGCAATCCAATTTGAACTGAGGGCGGTCAGAAACAACAGCCCTAGAAAAGCCAGTGCCAACGAACGAATCATTGAGCCAGCCCCACCCGCTCTTCTCGCGGATCGCCCAGCCATTCCGCCAGTCCATTCACCGCGACGGTGATGGCGGTAACCAGCAAGGTCAGTGTCACCAGCACCGGCAGGTCGCGCCCCAGGGCTGCCTTCCAGGCAAGCTGGCCGATGCCAGGGATGTCGCAGACCACCTCCACAGGAATCAGCGCTCCGAATGCAATGCTGAACGAAACACCTGCCAGCGCCAGCAAAGGCGGCCAAGCGGGCTTCAACAGGTAATCGCGAAAAATCGCTCCTTCACGCACACCGCGAGCTCGCGCTGATTCTAACCTGGGCTCCCTGCGCGCTTGTTCGAAAAGGTCGAATGCGTAGCGAAAAACTCGCGGGAAGACAGCCATCGCCAGCACCACGAACACGGGTCCGCGCGCCAAAAATACCAGCAGAGCGAAAACCGCCGCGGGTAATGAAAGCGCCATGGCCGAAACTGCTTCGGCGCCCAGTGTCAACAGGCGCCAGCGGAAGAACGTGGCCGCCCCCGCCAGCGATAAGCCCAAGATCCAACCGAGCGCCAGCCCTTCGCCGATCAACCGCAGCGTCACGCCCGCGCGAGACCGGATCAGCTCACTCACAGGGATATCGTAGGTTCGCGAAATACCAAAATTGCCGCGCATGGCCTGATTGACATATCGGCCATAAAATGTCAGAACATTAGAATCTTTTGCGCTCTGGCGAACAATGTCTTTCGTGGTGGCGTCGGAATAGCGCGCATCCAGCGTTCGTTCGTCCGTCTCATAGCCGGGGCCGAAGCGAATCAACGCCGCCCCGAAAAGACCCGCAATGAACAAGGTTAGGGCTGCGCCAGTTCCAAACCGCAACAGCGCGGCAACCGCTCTCTTGCGAGGCATCGCTAAATTATGCCTGTTTTAAGATACGGCCGGTATACCTCTTTCCCTCAGGCCCGCGCTTGCGGCCAGCTCTCCCGCGTGGGAACGAATTTCCGTTGTGGTCACAACGCGTTTCGCCAGCTTCGCCCGATGCAGACGCGTTTCAGCTTCCGCAAGCAGTGTGTCGGGGTCGGAATGGTTGCCGGGAAATTCAGCCATTCCTACGCTATAGTTCAGCGGAATCGCCTCCGGCTTCAGCCTCCCCGCCACGCCCACCGCAAAGCGTAGAGTCTCCAGATGACGCTCCATCTCCGCCGAAGTCACGTCCGGAAATAGCAAAGCGAACTCATCGCCACCCATGTGCATCACGCAGGCAGGCGTGGGAAACAGCTCGCACAACGTCTTTGCCAGATTGCGAATCACCCGGTCGCCCGTCTGGTGCCCATACCTGCGGTTCACTTCGCCGAAATGGTCCAAGTCGAAAATTGCCAGCCGGAACGTTCCAGCTTCCGCCGAGCACCTTTCAATCTCCCGCTGCATATTCAGGAATAGCACCCTCACACCCGGCAATTCCGTCAGCGCTTCCGCTATGGGCGCCGCTGCCCGCTGCTCCTCGGCGCGTTCCAGCGCCAGGGCCACGCGATAGCTAACAGCCGCCAGCGTGCGCAGATCCGTCGCGGAAAACGCATCGCGTTCTGACCGGTAGACCGCCAACACGCCAATCACGCCATTGCCTGTTTCAAGCGGCACCGCCAGCGCCGAACAAAGCGTGCTGAACTTTGACGGGTCATTCAGATAACCCGCTTCCACGGACGGGTTGCCGTTCAGCATGGGCTTGCGATTCTCCGCTACCCACCCCGACAAGCCTTCGCCCCAGGGAATTCGCAGCGATGAGAACAGCTTCTTGTTCTGCCCGCTCACAAACTCGGGAACCAGATGGTTGCCGCGCTTTAGGTAAAACACAATCGCATGGTGCGGAATCAATTCCCGCAAACGCAGCGAATACACCGCCAACATTTCCGAAAGTTTGATGGCGGGAAGCTGCAGCGATGTATCCACTGAGCGGCTCCACTCGTGAAGCTCCTGCACGGATTCGCGCGCCCGGGCGGCTGCCAGCAGAGGCTCCAGTTCTTCCTCCGGAATAGTGACCGACACCTCCGCGAAGCCGCTGCCAAAGCCGCTATCCTGCTCAAAGCCGGTAGCGGGCGCGGCGCCTCGCGAAATCACCATCTCAGTTTCCAGCTTCGCGGTAGTGTGCGGCTGCGCCAGCGCCTTACGCTCCAGTTCGGCATAGCATTGGCCCAGCAACTTCACCACCGCCGGGTCGAAAGCCAGACCCGCCTCGCCCGCCACAATCTCCATGGCTTGATCGAGCGGCAGCGCACGGCGGTACTGCCTGTCGCTAGCCAGCGCGTCCAGACAATCCACCGCCGACAGAATGCGCGCGCCCAACGGAATTTCTTCGCCCTTCAGGCCGTTCGGGTATCCGGAGCCATCCCATTTCTCATGGTGCGACATCACAATGGGCACCACGGGATACGGGAACTGCACCTGCTCCAGAATTTGCGCCCCCACCACGGGATGAATCTTCATCTTTTCAAATTCTTCCGGGGTCAATTTGCCCGGCTTGGAAATGATGTATTCCGGCACGGCCAGCTTCCCGATATCGTGTAGCAGCGCCGCCGCCCTCAGGGATTGCAACTCGAGCGGACCTAAGCCCATGCGCGCGCCCAGCTCCAATGCATACACGCGCACGCGCCTCAAATGGTCGTGCGTCGTATGGTCCTTAGCCTCAATCGCCAGCGCTAAAGCCTCAATGGTGCGCAGGTGCAGCCCCGCCATCTCCTCCACATGTTTCTTCTCTTCTTCCAAGCCCTGCAGGTATAACTTATAGGACCGGTAAAGAAAGTAAACAACGGGGAGCAGAACGAAGGAAACCTGCCAATCGAAACGGCGGTTCAATATAGTGGAAAGCCATGCCAGGGCCGCGCCGCCCATGTAATAGGGGAAGCACCAGAAATAACATTCCTTCCAAACTTTACCGACGGGCTTATGCTCCGTCATAGCAACCACCAGTGCAACCAGCGCTGTATTTACCACGAAGTATGTACACGCGGTAGCCAGCACGCGCACGCCGTCCAAATCGCCACCCAGAATGGCCTGATCGAAGACCAGATAAGAGGCCGAAACCGCCAGTGCATTGGCCGCCGCGCTAAATACAACGCGCACGGGAAGTACCCGTGATTTAGGTTTCCACAGGCATTGGATGATCACACCAAGCAGCGCAATCACCATCGCTTCGCCCTGTTTCAACTGAACGATGCTGATCAGAATGAACAGTGAATTCACCGACATGGTTCCGGTGATTGTAGGTAAGTTTACTTTCAGCGCGGATGCCAGGATGGCAACCAGTAAATAAACCCCGAATTGCGCCGAGCGATGTAAGCCGGAGTGCCCGATGCCATATGCCGCAGCCCCGGCCCCCAGCACTGCAACCGCGAATATATACGCGCGGGCCAGGAACGGCATTCCAAGGAAAGTGGACATTCAGATATGAAATAAGGCGGCTGAAATTTCCACCTTTCATAATCTTAGGTCAACAGAGAGCGCGAAAGCATAAAAGCATCCAATGGAGTCACCAGAAGTGCTAACTGGTACTAGCGCCGCTGTACTAGGTTGCTTGTATGCAAAACTGCTGAAAAGCTCTTGCAAAAAGGGCGCCGGCCGACGTAACTCGACCGTGCCCTTCCCATAAAATCGGACCGCTTACGAACCCCAGACTAAAGCCGAAGCGCTCCTCATCGGTCACCCTTCGTGATCAAATCGCCCCACACCGCCTGGTCGCCCCACACCGCCTGGTCACCCCAAACTGCTTGGTCGCCCCATACGGCCTGGTCTCCCCACACCGCCTGGAAGCCCTGTACGGTACTGTCGCCCCATACCGCCTGATCGCCCCATACGGCTTGCGAGGTCCAGATTCCGGCATCCCCCCACACGGCCTGTGAGCCCGAAAGGAACACCGCATCGCCCCACACAGCCTGGTCACCCCAAACTGCCTGATCGCCCCATACGGCCTGGTCTCCCCAAACCGCCTGGTCACCCCAAACGGCCTGATCGCCCCAGACAGCCTGCGACGCCCAGAACGCCTTCGAACTATCGCGCAGATAAGTCTTGCCATTCAAACCGCGAACGGCCACGGGCGAAAACGCCGTTCCATCGGCCACATGATTGTCTTTCAAAGCGGCTTCAATATCCAGATAGCCGGCGCCCACGGTGAAAATGTCGTACTGGCTCACGTACGTCTGGCCGGTAACAGTATCCGTATAGACGCTGTACTTGGGGTAGCTCTTATCCGCTGTCCTCATCAGGCGCGCTTTCACCTGATCCGGAGACAGACTCGGGTTCTGCTGAATCAACAGAGCCGCCGCTCCGGCCACCATCGGCGTCGCCATGCTGGTGCCACTCAGGCGCAGGTAGTTATTTGAAAACTGGTTGTTTCCATTGCGGACATAGTAAGAATTCAAAACCTGCGCGTTCGGAAACTTCGCATCGCTCGAAAGTACGGAATCGGGAGCGGCGGTCGAAACCATCTTATTGCCCGGCGCCACCAGATCGGGCTTGACGATGTGATCCAGCAGCGTGGGGCCTTTGCTGCTGTAAGTTGCAATATAGTCGTCGCCCTGCGCTGTGGTTCCCTGCGTTTTGTAAGCGCCCACCGTAATTACAACGGGGTCGTTGCCCGGCGCTGTAATAGTACCGTAACCGTTCGTCTTCGCACTATTGCTGCGGCCATAGTTCCCCGCGGCCACCACCACCACAATGCCCTTGGCCCACGCCCGCTCCACCGCGTGGCACAGAGGGTCTTTCTTATAACTTTCAAACACCGGCCGGCCTACCGACAGATTAATTACGCGAATGTTGTATACCTTACGCAATTCAATCGCCCGGTCGATTGCCGCAATTACCGACGAATCCGTGCCCATGCCGTTCTGGTCCAGAACGCGCAGATTGATAATCTTCACCTTCGGCGCTACGCCAGTGAACGTGTGCAGATACGCACCACCACGCGAAGCCGTCCCATCGCCCGCCAGAATGCCCGTGACATGCGTTCCGTGGCCGTATTCATCGAACGCCAGCGGTTTGCCGGGAACGAACGATTCGCTATAGACCACGCCCGAAGTACCCGCCGCTGAGGTATAGCGGATGTCGTTAGTGCCTGTAATTCCGCTATCCAGCACCGCAACCCCCACGGATTCGCCATGCAGTTGCAACTGCTGTGCGTAGCCCGCGCTTACGGCCGCGCTGGCATAGTCAAGCGTAGGATGCACCACCCGGTTTGACGAAACGAAGCTTACCTTCTGATGGTTGCTCAACTCCGTAAAAGCCCGTTGCGGCACGGAATACATGGCCGCATTGGCCGATTTCAGTTCCTGCTTCAGCACGCCGCCCGCGTCCGTCACAATCTTGTGATGCGCAGCCGTTACCCCCTCAGTGAATTGGACAATCACGTCCACACGCGCATTTGTAGGAGCCTTCGCCAGTTCCGCCGCCAGCTTGGCGGAAGTCTCGCCGAACAACAAGTTCGAACCGAGCAGTAGTCCAATTAGGAGTAAATTTTTCATAGCCTCAGCCGTTAAGGCTACTGGAACGGCAGAAAAAATACCACGTTTTGCGCAAGAAAATAAATTGAAACCCTAAGGTGTAAAACCTATAAGTACTATTACCTGGTACTTTTAGAGATACAAATTTGAGTCAGGCATAGATTGCTGCCGGGAAATAACCCCGCTTATCCCGGCAGATCTTTCTCCGCCTGCCCGGTTTCTTTTGTCTCAAACCCGTTATACATTTGCGGATAAGCTGCCCGCATTTCTGCCGCCACTGCTTGCGCTTCCTGGATATTCACCAGCGGCCCCTGGTTCATGCCGGGGCAATATTCAGCCGCTTCGGCCCAGGCTGCCTCGCTTTCCAGCAACTCCGGCCAATACGGAAACGCGCGGCACTGCGTAGGTTTCGCCGGATGGATAGAGCAGCAGTTCTCTTTATGAAAGTAACACTGCCGTCCAGGCGGCTTGCGCAACCGCAGTTGGGAAGCGGTCCGAATACAATGCCGTTTCTCAAAAGCGGCGGGCGCCAGACCCACATACGCCGCAGCCTTCGCCAGGTCCTGCTCCGAAAGAAAAACCTCACCTTCCATTTCGCAACAGCGTGAACAATTCGGCTGGCAGCTAAAACGCAAGGTCATCGCACACCGAGCAGTGCCTGAACCTCGGTCCACAATTTCCGGAACGATCTTGACCGCTCCCTGGCAAGGTTGAAGTCAATAAAGTGGCTGAGCGCCGCCTGATCCTGCGTTGGCGCGTATACTCTCGAGCCGGCCATCTGTTTGGTCATCCAGCTTTTCGCTCCTCGGATCGATTCCGGCTCCGAGGGGCTTACAAGATCCTGCCGGAGTGTTCGCTTCCCGGCCATGGATTCAGCGCTCGCCAGGAACCACGCCTCATATTCCCGATGGGCCAAGACAAGGGAAATTCTCAGGCCGGGGCGGGCAGCTTGTGCCCGGCTCCTCAAATCGAATCCAAGTTCCTTCGGACAATCGTCGTCGCTGTCGATCGGTACCAAGATGGCGTGCGCCGGATATGTGATTGCAACCGCCTCAATCGCCCGTTCCAGTCCTCCAGGCTTTCGTATGCTGCCGGAGGAGTGCCGGAATCCTTTCGGACTTAATAGATTGCGCGTTGGATCGATTACCCGCGTCGCTAAGGCGGGTCTAACGCCGGTAGAGAAACGCAATCCTCCCGGCCCGTTCTCGCAGGATATGGAGAATTCTGTAGCAAGAATCCCTCCCGGTAGCTTGCGTAAAATAGAACGGATACCAATACGCGCCTGTGCAGCCTGCTCTAGAGGTACCTGCATGCTGTGCATCAGAAATCTCAGCGCATCGAGGAAATTGCTTTTGCCAGACCCATTAGGACCAACCAGAAGCGTAAGAGGCTGCAGTTCGACATCGCACGAACCAATGCTCCGATAATTCCTAAGAGCGACTCGTGTAAGCCGGGCTGTCATGGCACCAGTGTACCGGTCACCGTTACAAAGGGCAGAAACTGAGGCCACCGGACGCTTGCTGGTTCAGGCCAGAGCCGGGCGGGAGCTGTAACAAATTGCAGCCCACCGCATAGTTGACGGCATTGCTTTCCAGCACTGCTTGCGCATCTTGCAGCGCCTTCAGCTTCACTGTCTGCGCGGCGGTCAGTACCGTTCGCGCGGCATCGCGCAACTGCGCGCTTTTCACGTCCAGATCTCGCCCAATTTGGGCCATTTCCGCATACCGCAGCCCCAGCGGTATCGGATCTGTATTCCCACGACTTGTAAGGTCTTGAATTTCCAATCGTAGTTCCATCAGCCGGTTCTGCCGGCGCGCATAGAAATCGTTGTAGGCCGCGCTGGCCGCATAAATCGATGCGATCTGCGCCTCAGTCAGGGTCAGGTAGTCGCGAACCGAGATCGGGAAGAGATCGGAATTACAAAACGAAGCCGTCGGCGCCGGAGGAATATAGGGCAGCGGCGGTCCCGACAGCAGCAAGCCCGGAATGCCAAGCGACGATGGAAAGGCAGTAGCTGTGGTATCGAACCACCGTGACGAATAGGGATTGCCATTCACCAGGTAGGCACATGCGGCATCGCTTACCAGGGGCTGCAGCGTAAAGGCCGCCATTAATCCATTCACGCTGGTGATCTGCGCTGCCGTGAGTTGGGCCGCCACTTGGCCTCGCAAAATATTCTGCTTCTCCACCCGATCTCTTCGAATGACTTCAAGTTCCACCGCGCGCGTCCCAATCTCGCGGGCATCCGGCACAGGCACTGCGGCGATCATCGCCAGTTCCTGGTTCACAGAATCCACAAGCTGCTGCCGCGCGAACCAATAGGTGTTGTAATCCTGGTTCAGCTTGGCAATCGCCACAGCCTGCGAATCGCTCAAGCCCAGGCGCTGGCGTAAGTCGCTCTGCCCCCAGCACCCGCTTGCGGACAAAACGGCGATTAAAAAAAGAGATAGCTTGGACAAGAAAACTCCCCAAAGTTGTAGGCCTGCGCGCCAGGCGGCGGAACGATAAAGTGACACCCTTCGGCTGGGTAAACGTAACTGCTCAGGCTATTAGCATCCAACAGGGCCTGGAGTTTCATCAGTTGAGGGGTTGTGAGCACAGCTCTCGATGCCGCTCCCGACTGCCGCTGAAGTTCGGCCGACTCCCGCAAAATCCCGATCAACTCCGCATACCGGGTGCCCAATGTAAGGGCGTCCGGCGATTGCTTTGCCGTCTCGTCCCGAATCTCTGCCTGCGCCTCCGCAACCCTGGTCTGCTTTCGCAAAAACAGATTCAGATAAGCAGCGGAGCTGTTGAAAATCGCGCTAACCTGAGCGTCTGTCAAAGCCAGATAGCCCCGAATCGAGATCGGATAATCCGAATTGCAACCGGAAGTGTTTACTGGTGAGGTCCAGACAGAGTATCCGCGAAACCCGGCGCCGATGAATAGACGAACGCGCCGCCGAAAACAAGCACCGCAAAGTTAGGAACGGCAACCGCGCTCGGAAACGAATCCGTCAAATACCCACAAACCGCATCGCGATACAAGCCCTGTTGCACAATCGCCAGCGAAATTCGCCGCAACAAACCCTTCTGCGTGTCAGTCAGCAGCGCAGCAACTTTACCATCTACAGCAGCCCGCGCATCGCCTATTTCTCGCGCAATGCTATCCAGCTCCACATACCGTTCACCCAAAGCCCGCGCGTCCGGCGCAGCCTTTCCATACTCCGCATTCAACTCCTGTTGCACTTGAGCCCGGCGCTGCTGCTTGGCCGAAACATACTGGTCCAGAGTGTCATTCAACTGCCGCACCTGCGTCACCTGCGCCGGCGTCAGTGCCAGAAACTCCCGAAAGCTGCTTTGCCCGAACAACGCGGTGCCAAGCGTCAACAAAAGAAGAATTGCCCGCACCCTGACACTGTACCCCACTCGCGCCCAGGCGTCGTCTACCGGATTGTTATACTTGCTTGAGAGAGGACGTGTCCCTTCCGATGCCACAAAAACGGCGTTCCCTGTTGTTCCTTCCCTTGTTTATCCTGGCCTGCGCCCTGTTAGGCGGCTTCATTGGCCCCCACCTCGACATCGCGTCCGCCGCCACAGCCGCCGACGATGACGATGTGAAAAGCAGTCTGAAAGCCTTCACCAAGGCTTACAACGTGGTGGAAGAGAACTTCGCCGAGCCCGTCAACGCCGATAAAGCCATCTATAACGGCGCCATCCCCGGCATGCTCCGCACGCTCGATCCGCACTCCAATTACTACGACACACACACCTTCGCCATCATGCGCGAAGGCCAGCGCGGCAATTATTACGGCGTCGGCATGAAAGTCGGCGTGCGCAACGGCAAGGCCACGGTCTTCGAACCGTTCAAAGATTCGCCGGCGTTCAAAGCGGGCATCCGCCCCGGCGATTACATGATCTCCATTAACGATAAGCCCACCAGCGCCATGGGCCAGAACGAAGTCGCCGATACTTTGAAAGGTCCGCGCGGCACGCAGGTCAAGATTGAAGTGCAGCGCGATGGCGTGGCGAAGCCTATCATCTTCAACGTCACTCGCGATTCCATCACCCGCCACAGCGTCCCCGATGCCATTAGCTTAGGCAAAGGCGTCTGGTACATCTGGATCGAAGAGTTCGATGAGCCCACAAGCCGCGAACTTACCGCCAACCTGGAACGCATTGGCGAAAATAACATCAAAGGCCTGATTCTCGATCTGCGCAACAACCCCGGCGGCTTGCTCAACGAAGGCGTCGCCGTGGCCGATAAGTTCCTCAGCAAAGATGATGTCATCGTGTCCCATCGCGGACGCGCGTCGGCCGAAAAGACTTATACCGCCCGCAACGGCAATCACGGCCACCTGTACCCAATAGTCGTGATGGTGAATCGCTCCTCCGCCTCCGCCGCCGAAATCGTTTCCGGCGCGCTTCAGGATCATGACCGCGCCTGGATCTTCGGCGACAACACCTTCGGCAAAGGGCTGGTGCAAACAGTGTTCCCCATCATCGAAAACTCCGGCTTGGCGCTCACCACCGCGAAATACTATACGCCTAGCGGCCGCCTGATTCAGCGCGATTACAGCCACACTTCGTTCTTCGATTACTACTACAAAGCCAACACGGAAGCCCGCAACCTGCAGGACGTCAAGATGACCGATAGCGGACGCACGGTGTACGGCGGCGGCGGCATCTCGCCCGATGAAAAGTACACTCCGCCCAAGTACGATAAGTTCCAGGTGGATATGATCCGCCGCGCCGCCTTTTTCAACTTCACCGCCAATTACCTGGGCAGCACCAATGCCAAGATCGACAAGACTTGGGTGGTTGAAACGCCTATCGTCGATGCCTTCCACCAATACCTCATGAAGGAAAAAGCCGCCTTCACCGAAGCCGATTTCACCCAGCATCTGGATTGGATCAAGCACCAGTTGCAATACGAGATTTACTTCTCCGGCATCTCGAGCGAGGACAGCCGCGTGTTTGAAAAGTCCACCGACCCCGCCGTTCTGAAAGCCGTCGAAGCGTTGCCGAAAGCGCAGGCGCTTTTGAATTCGGCCAAGAAGATGATCGTCCAAAGGATGGCGAAATAAGCGCGCAGATTACCGTTCTCGATGCCGGTGGCCAGTACTGTCACCTCATCGCCAGAAAGGTACGCGAACTCGGTGTTCACGCCGATGTTCGCCCCAGCGATACGCCCGTTACCGAACTGCTGGGCGCACGCGGCATCATCATCTCCGGCGGCCCGTCCAGCGTATACGATCCCGCCAGCCCAACTATTGATCCAGCCCTCCTGCAGCAATCGGCGCCGGTCCTGGGCATCTGTTACGGCCAGCAGATTTTCGCGCACCTGCTGCACGGGGAGGTAAAGCCCGGCGCCAAAGGCGAGTACGGCCCCGCGCGGCTCCACCTCACTGAACCAGGCAAGCTCTTTCGCACGTGGCAGGACAACTCACAAGTCTGGATGAGCCATCGCGATACGGTGGAACAGCCGCCCCCCGGCTTCACCGTCACCGCCACCACCGCCACCTGCGCCGTGGCCGCCATGGAAGACACCGCCCGCCAGTTCTACGGCGTTCAATTCCATCCCGAAGTGGTCCACACCACTCACGGCCGCGCCCTGCTTTCGAACTTCGTATTCAATATCTGCGGCTGCGTCGAAGATTGGGACCCGCGCCATCGCATCCCGCTTATCGAAGAACAGATTCGTGCCACGGTGGGTGACCGCAACGTCTTCTTCTTCGTCTCCGGCGGCGTCGATTCCACCGTGGCCTTCTCGCTCTGTCTGCGTGCTCTTGGGCCCGATCGCGTGCGCGGCGTCTATGTCGATACCGGCCTCATGCGCGAAGGCGAAACTGCGTTCGTCAGAAGCATGTTCGGCGAAAACGTGGCCATCGAAGACGCTGCTCCGCAGTTCCTGAAACCGCTTGCCACCGTTGTCGAACCCGAAGAGAAGCGCCGCATCATCGGCGAACAATTCGTGTTGGTTCAGGAGCGCATCATCGAAGCGCGCCACCTGCTGGACGGCCACTGGATCTTGGGCCAGGGCACCATCTATCCCGACACTATCGAATCCGGCGGCACCAAGAACGCGGCCGTTATCAAGACCCACCACAACCGCGTCGATGGCATCCAAAAGCTGCTCGCCTCGAACCGCCTGGTAGAGCCGCTTAGTTCGTTCTACAAAGACGAGGTCCGCGAAATCGGCCGCGAATTGAAGCTGCCTGCGGAGCTGCTGGATCGCCACCCCTTCCCCGGTCCCGGCCTCGCCATCCGTCTGCTCTGCTCGCCCGCGAACGGCACCCTCGAATCGCTTGCGGGCGGCTGGCTGGTGCCCATTCTCTCCGTCGGCGTGCAAGGCGATTCCCGAACCTACGCGCCCATCCTCGCGCTCGAACACCCCATCGCCGAAGCTAGCGATTTGGTCAACAGCATCAGCGGCATCAACCGCGTCATCGCTCAGGTGGCCGTCAACGCACCGCTGGCCCAACTCTCCGTTCACCGTAGCGCCATCGTCCCCGAACGCATCGCCCGCCTGCGCCATGCCGATTCCATCGTCCGCCGCCTCACCGCGCAGCACGCCTTCGATGCCGAGACCTGGCAATTCCCCGTTGTGCTCATCCCTCTCGGCACCGCCGATGCTCCCGATTCCGTTGTGCTTCGCCCCATCCAGTCCGTCGACGGCATGACCGCCCAAGCCGTCGCCATCCCCGCAGCTCTCCTCGAAGCGCTTGCCGCCGAGCTTCTGGCCATCCCCGGAATCGCCGGCGTCTTCCGCGACCTGACCGATAAGCCGCCTGCTACCATCGAGTGGGAATGAGTCAACTTCTGGCTGGTAAAACGGCCCTGGTCATGGGCATCGCAAACAAATGGAGCATCGCTTACGCCATCGCGCAAGCCTTCTCCCGCGAAGGCGCGAGCCTGATCCTCACCTATCTGGACGAGCATCAGAAAGACGCTATCCAATCTCTCTCCACAGACCTGAACGTCGCAAAAGTTCTGCCATGCAATGTCACCAGCGACGAGCAAATCGCCGCACTTGCCGCCGCGCTCGAAGGCACACAGCTCGACGTCGTTGTCCATGCGCTCGCCTTTGCCAATCGCGAAGATCTGTCCCGTCCTTTCGTTGAAACCAGCCGCGCCGGTTACGCGCTCGCTCACGATGTGAGTGCGTATTCGCTAGTGGCCATCGCGCGCGCCACCGCTCCGCTCATGGCCCACGGCGGCTCGCTCATGACCCTCACGTATTTAGGCAGTACCCGCGTGGTTCAAAATTACAACGTGATGGGCGTGGCCAAAGCGGCGCTCGAAGCCACCGTCCGCTACCTATCGAACGACCTTGGCCCGAAGAACATTCGAGTGAATGCCATCAGCGCCGGCGTGGTGAAGACCACTTCCGCGCGCGGCATTAAAGACCTCTCCACCATGCTGAACGCGGTGCCTGATCGCGCTCCGCTACGCCGCAATACAGACCCCGCCGAAGTTGCCGATACCGCCGTCTTCCTAGCCAGTGACCTGGGCCGCGGCGTCACCGGCAACACCATCTTCGTCGATGCCGGCATGCAGGTTCTGGCCTAACTTACTGCAGCTTCATTGGCGCGCCGCCGGCAGCCTTGCTCCGTTGCGCCGCATCCAGAAACGCGAAAATTTCCAGCGTCTCCTCATTCGGCACCGGAGGCTGCTTGCTCTCAAAGAACTTCACAATCTCCACCAGCAGCGGCCGGTAGCCTTCCACCGTTTTCGACTTGCTCTCCACCACGGTTTTCTCGCGGAACACCACGGCGCCATATGTGCCGTAAGGCCGCAACGCGCGCACCGACCCAATGCGGCCATCTTTCCAGACGCCGGTAATCACGTCTGCATCCTTCCCCACCGCGCGCGATACGGTCTCGCAGCCCGGCCCCATCAGCGTGAACAGCAGCTCAATCGGATGAATGGCATACCAGGCCAGTTCCAGAGCATGATGCTCCTCCATCGGACCCGGCCCCCACGTGGTCACCCCGCGCGCATCTTCGAATTTCATGCTGGTGCCCAGCTCCCCAAAGCGCAGGCTTGAGGCGCTGAACCAAGGCACTCCGGCGGCCTTCGCCAGCCGCGCAATCTCGCGCGCATCGGCCAGCGTCGCCGCCAGGGGCTTATCGATAAACAGCGGCTTTTTCGCCGCGATAATCGCCTTGGCCTGCTCCAGATGCACCCGCCCATCCACGCTGGTCAGCATCACGGCATCCACGCGCTTCGCCAAACTCGCCACGTCGGAATAGAACTGCACGCCCCACTTGGTGCGCAACTCCGTCGCGTAGCCTTCCACGCGATTTGCGCTCTCCGGCAAGTCTTTGCTGCCGCCCTTATAAGCCGCGACAACACGCGCACCGGGCAGATAATCCGGAGAGGCCGGGTCGTTCAGAATTTTCGTGAACGCAATGACATGGGAGGTGTCGGTCCCCACAATTCCCAGTTTCAACTCCGGTTGCGCCAGTAGAGGCGACGCGCACAACACCAGCGCCGCGCGGATAAGTGACATGGCGGCATTGTACACTTAAGAGCAGCGGAGCGCGATGAACGACAGGCAAATCCTGACACTGGCCATCTCCATATTAGTTCCGCTGGGCCTTTTGTTCCTGGGCAACAGCAGAATTACTGATGTGAAAGAAGCGTTGCGCTCTGAAATCAGGGCTTCCGAGAGCAAATTGGAATTAAGAGTTGGTCAGCTTGAGGCGAAGATGGATCTCGGCTTCGAACGCATGGACCGGAAGCTTGAAACCATTCTGAAGATCCTCGCTGATCACGAAGCACGCCTCCCCCACTGACCCGGCAGTTGCCCCTCACCCTCGATTCCCCCCTCGCATATCTCACCGGTGTTGGCCCGGCCCGCGCCGTCGCGCTGGAACTCAAAGGCCTTCGCACCGTCGAAGACCTGCTCCATTACCCCCCGTTCCGCTATGAAGATCGCAGCAATGTAAAGACCATCGCCCAGCTAGCCCCCGGTGAGATGGCCACCGTGCTGGCCGAAGTGCGTCAGACCAAAGTCTCGGGCTTTCGCCGCCGCAACCTGGGCCTCTTCGAAGCCGAGTTTACCGACGCCTCGCGCGCCATCCTGGTCTGCAAATGGTTCAATGGCGCCTACCTCGCGGACAAGCTCCTGCCCGGCGCCAAGTTCGCCCTCTTCGGCAAAGTGGAGTTCGATTCCTACCGTGGTGAGCTCCAGATCATGCGGCCCGAACTGGAATCGCTAGCGGGCGATGACGACGCCGAATCCGCGCTCCACACTGGCCGCATCGTGCCCATCTACGAAGCGGCGGGCAAGGTCAACACACGCATCCTGCGCACGCTGGCGAACTCGGTCATCTCGCAGCTCGGCCCCATTGCCGATCAGCTTCCCGAAGCGCTGCGCCACTCGCTCAAGCTGCTCCCGCTCGATGTTGCGCTCCGCGCCATCCACTTCCCGCCTCCCGAATCCGACCTGCGCCAACTGAACGCCTTCCGCTCACCCGCGCACTTCCGCCTCATTCTTGAAGAGTTCTTCTGGCTGGAATGCGGTCTCGAATTGAAGAAGGGAAAAGCGCGTCTGGTGCCCGGCATCGCCTTCGAACGCAATGAGCACATCCGCGAGCGCATCAAGACGATCCTGCCTTTCAAGCCCACCCGCGCGCAGCTCAAAGTCTTCAAAGAAATTGCCGACGATATGGGCACGCCCAGCCCCATGAACCGCCTGCTCCATGGCGACGTAGGCAGCGGCAAAACCATCGTCGCCGCCGAAGCCATGGTCATTGCGGTCGAAAACAAGTTCCAGGCCGCCGTGCTCGCGCCCACCGAAATTCTGGCCACGCAGCACTTCCTCTCGCTCCAGCCGCTCTTCCGCAAACTGGGCTACCAGGTGAATCTGCTCACCGGCTCCAGCAAAGATAAAGCGGTCTTCAAAAAGGCGCTAGCCGCCGGCATGATCAACGTCGCCATCGGCACCCACGCCCTGATCCAGGAAGACGTCGAGTTCCGAAACCTGGGCCTCATCGTCATCGATGAGCAGCATCGTTTCGGCGTCATGCAGCGCTTCGAACTGGGCCGCAAAGGCGCCGCCCCCGACGTGCTGGTCATGACGGCAACCCCCATCCCCCGCACCCTTGCCATGACCCTCTATGGCGACCTCGACGTCTCCGTCATCGATGAGCTGCCACCCGGCCGCAAGCCCATCCTCACCAAGCACTATAACGCCGACGCCATCGAACAAGTCTGGAGCTTTCTCAAACAGCAGATCGATCTCGGCCGCCAAGCCTACGTGGTCTATCCCGTCATTGAAGATTCAGAAACGCAGGCAACCAAAGCCGCGCAGACCGCCCACGATCACCTCTCCCGCGAGGTCTTCCCGAACACCCCGGTCGCGCTCCTGCACGGCCGCATGCCGCCCGCTCAGAAGGAAGCCGTCATGGCGTCGTTTAAAGCCGGGGAAACGAAAATTCTGGTCTCCACCACGGTCATTGAAGTCGGCGTCGATGTCCCCAACGCCACTGTCATGGTGATCGAACAAGCCGAACGGTTCGGGCTCTCACAACTCCACCAGCTTCGCGGCAGAGTGGGCCGCGGCGGTGAGCAAAGCTACTGCTTGCTGGTCACCGAAAAGCTGGGCGATACTGCCAAAGAGCGCATCCGCACCATGACTGAAACCAACGATGGTTTCGCCATCGCCGAAATGGATCTGAAACTCCGTGGCCCCGGCGAGTTCTTCGGCACCAAACAGTCCGGCCTGCCCGCGCTCAAAATCGCCAGCATTCTACGCGATAGCGAAATTCTGGAAATCGCCCGCCGTGAAGCCATCGCCTTCATCGCCAAGCCCCCCTCCCGCGATGCGTTGGCGCAGGCTGCTGCCTATATCCGCGATCACTGGCAGCGCAAATACGGCTTAGTGCAAGTGGGATGAATCTTGACATCACAACATCACTGCATCATACTGACTTTATGCGCACCACCCTTGATATCGACGAAGACCTAATTCGCCTCGCGAAACACGTCGCGAATGAACGCCACGAAAGTCTCGGCAAGGTGGTCTCCCACTTCATTCGCCAGGGGTTGCAGCCCGCAGCCGCGAAAGTTCCTGTGTCCGGGGCGATTCCGGTACTTGCCAGGAAAGCGGGTGCCCAGCCGGTTACTTCTCAAGCTGTCAAAGATCTTCTCGAACTAGAAGCCTAAAATTTGGCCGCGCTGCTCGATGTCAACGCTCTCATCTCGCTGGTAGATCCAGATCACGTAGATCACCAAACCATGCAGACGTGGTTCCTGGTGCACCACCAGGAAGGCTGGGCGACGTGCCCCCTCACCGAAAACGGCATGGTGCGGGTACTCTCCCAACCGGCATACCCCAGCGGGCAGCGCTCACCGGCCGAGGTCATCGAGCTCCTCGGGGCACTGAAATCAGCCTTCATAGGTTCCTACGAGTTCTGGCCAGACGACCTGTCTCTCACAGAAAGCGAGGCGGTTCACAGTCACCTGATCGGCGGACCGAGACAGGTGACCGACGTTTACCTGCTGGCGCTTGCCCAGAAACGGGCGGCCACCGTGGTCAGCTTCGACCGGTCGTTGGCATGGCAGTGCGTGCGCGGCGCTTCGAAACGCCTGATTCAACTTCCAAGCTAAACGAAAACGGCCCACTCCGCTGCCCCGTACAGGCGGGAGCGAAGTGGGCCCAGGCGAGCGCGCCCTGGCTATTTAAAACGCGTAACGCAGGCTGAGCTGAATGGTTCGTTCGCTGCTCTTGCCGGTAACCTTGCCGAACGTACTCGAGTAGTTATTCGGGTTAGTATCGGCACCGTTCCAGTTCGGGTGATTGATGAAGTTAAAGCCTTCAGCACGGAACGTAAGCGCCTGGGTTTCCGTCACGCGGAACCGCTTAAACAAGCCGATATTCCAGTTCTGGAAACCGGGATTGTAGAGCAGGTTGCGATTGCGTTGCGTGGTGAAAGTACCGGCGGCCGGAGGAGTGAAGATCCTGCTGCCGTCAGAATTAAAAATTTTAAAATACTGAGCGGGATCGGCCTTGCCGCCGACAGCGAATTGCGGGTTATCCAGATGTGGATCGCCGTTGATGTTCCAGATGGAAGAGATCTGGTTTCCGCTTCCCGAACCAACGCCGGCGAAGTCGTCGCCCGTTTGAACCTTGAAAGGCGTACCGGTCTGGAACTGGGTCACACTGGTCACTTCCCAACCACCTAAAACCTTGCCCAGCAGCGTGCTGCTGTCGCGGAAGATGGGAAGCTCATAGATGAGGTTCAGGACGACCACGTGGCGGCTATCGTAATCGGACGGGCCCCACAGGTTGTGCGCATCGAAGGCGTTCGGAATGACGTCACGCTGGTTCGAACCGTCATCGGACGATTTCGAGAGCGTGTACGCAACACCGTAGCTCAGTCCCTTGCTAAAGCGGCGCGTGAGACCGAACTGCAGTCCGTTATAGAGCGAGTTTGCATCGTTGTTGGTGACACGAATCGGTCCAAAGCCCTTAAAGGGGCGAAGAGCATTCGCGTTCACGCCAGGATTTGCCTGCAGCGTGCCCGGCTGCAGCTGGTTGATATTCCGCTCGCGCTGCCCGTGCAGGCCGCGACGGCCAACATAGGAGACTTCGAGCGAAGTGTTCTGCCCAACCTGCCGCTCCACCGTAAAGTTCCAGGTGTAAGCTTCAGGATTCGCGAAGACACGATCCTGCGAGTTGATGCTGATAGGGTAAGTGCTGGCCCCGCCACCCGCGGGATTATCCACCGATCCCGCCGCGAACGAAGCAATCGGCTGGAACGGGGGATTGCCGCCAAGGAACACGGAATCGCTGACACCGACGCGAGTCATAAAGCGGCCGCCGCCGGCCCGGACCACGGTCTTCTGGTTGATGGAATATGCGACACCGACACGTGGCTGGAAGTTAGTCCAGTGCGTGTCTGAGTACCGTTTGTCCAAACCATGGAACAGATTCGCAACGGAGCCATTGTCGGCGACAGGTACGCGGCCCTTTGCGCCATCGGTAAAGCCATCGCCGGGGATTACGATTCCGTTAAACGGATCGCCCGAACCCGCAATGGGGTTGCCCGTCTTTGGATCCACTTTCACGGCCTTTGCCGGATCGTAGAAAGTCGGATCGAACACGGAAAGGTTGCGCCACAAGCTGTAGTACGGGCGAATGATGGTGTGGCGAATTCCCAAAGTCAGCGTAAGTTTACTGGTGGTCTTCCAAGTATCCTGTGCAAACCATTCATACATTTGTCCGCGATACGGAGTGTAGGAACGCGTGCCGATTTCGGCGTAAGTATCGTACAGACCCAGCAGCGCATCGGCTACCGCTGCTCCGCTGCCACCACCCTGGCGGCTGTTGGAGAACGTGAAACGTCCATTCTGGTTATCGGTGCCGCCGGGGACGCCCTGAACGTTGATCTGATCGAAATCGTTTTGACCGGAGCGCTCAAAAAGCCCGCCGAACTTCAAAGTGTGATTACGAATAATCTTCGTCAGGTTGTCGGAAATATCGTAAATCGGCCCCGCGGAGGAGGAGGGGTATGGGCTACCGCTGTAACCATCGAAATCGGCAATGTCCACAGTGGGAATTTTGTTTGCAATGTTCTTAGTGCCCGGAAAGGCGTAGGGGTAGTTGATGCCGTACTTGGTACGGTCAAAGCGGCCGTTTGTGGTATCGATTCCAATCTTGACCTTGTCGCGGCTGGCGGTAATCAACGCCTCATTGATCAAGGTGGGGGTCACGGTCCAGATCCAGTTCACAGAGCCGGTCTGATTAGGACGCTGGAAAACGCGCGCGTACAGATCGAAGTTGCTCTGGAAGGGGTTGAAATCGACGTACGCGTAATTCTGCAGGCGTATGCGGACGGAATGATTCTCGCTCGGATTCATGTCGAACGAGTAAGTGTCCTTTCGCTGATTGGTAGGCGCGGATGCCTGCCCGATCCAGTTGCTCCTTCCAATCAGGAAACCTGGAGTCGGATTCGGATACACGGTTAGAAGCCCAAGACCATTCGGGCTAAAGCGGCTTGCCGGAATGATATTGCCCACGAAGGGCGCGCCACTTACTGGGTCTTTCAACTGAACGCCATTGAAAAATGAGCTGGAGGGATTCAGAAATTCGCCGAAGTTTCCGGTCTTCATCGCGGCGGAAGGAACCACGCGGGTGCTGGTGGCTACGTTGCGCTGGCGCACATATTCCTGGCTAAACAGGAAGAACAGCTTATTCCGGTCGGGGTTCCTGAAAATCTTAGGAATAATTACCGGCCCGTTGATGTTGTAACCGAACTGGTTGTAGCGGAAAGGCGCCACAAAATTCGTGGACACGCTCTGGTTACGGCTCCAGCTATTCGCGTTCAGCGCGGAATTGCGGAAGTACTCATAAGCCGTTCCATGCAGTTTCGAGGTGCCCGATTTCGTGACGACACGAATCTGCCCGCCGGCCGAACGGCCATACTCAGCCGAATAGTTCGCCGTCAGGATTTGCACTTCCTGCACGGAATCCAAATCCGCCGTGCCGATGCTGGTGCCGTTTGAGCGGGTGCGGACGCCTACGGCGCCGTCAAAGGTAATCAGGTTGTCCTGGCTACGGCCACCATTGATGTTGAAGCCGCCGCTATCGAGCCCGAATGTGAATCCGGCGAGCGAACCGCCGCGAACACCGGGCTTCAGCAGCGCGAGGAAGATTGGGTTGCGACCGTTCAACTGCAAATCGCTGACCTGCTTGCCTTCCACCAGCTTTCCCAGTGTGGCGGATTCGGTCTGGATGGCTTCGGACGTTGCCGCCACCTGCACGGTTTCTGACGCCGCGCCAACTTCGAGCGCCACATCGACGCCTAATGGAAGGCTGGGATCGAGCTTGTTATTTTCAGAAACATACTTCTTAAAACCGCTTGCCTGCACCGTGATGGTGTAGAGACCTGGCGGAAGAGTGGGCGCTGCAAAGTTGCCGGAGTCATTCGTGGTGATTCTGCGCTCCAGGCTGGTGGATTCGTTGCGCAGGAGAACGGAGGCGTTGGGAACGACCGATCCCGACGAGTCACGCACTACTCCTGAAATGGTGGAAGTATCTGACTGCGCTTGAACTTGCGAAATTGTAACGAAGCTGAACAGGACTGCCAAAGACAGAGCTGTCACTCGTGAGCTTACATGGCTTAGCATATTACCCCCTTGAACTGTGGAAACGTGAACCTCTTGAGACTTGCCGAATTATATCTCATAGGTTTGGGCTTCACACCATCCGCTTCAATGAATTACGTGTGACTGCGGCGAGGAGGTTCGGCCGACAAGCAGACCCGCTAAGATGATGGGGATGACAGCGGAAGTGGAACTGGCCTCACCGGAAACGATTGCGAAATACCAGCCGGTGATTGGGCTGGAAGTGCATGTGCAACTGGCGACGGAGACCAAGATTTTCTGCGGGTGCCCCACCAGTTTTGGCGCGCCCCCGAACTCCAATGTGTGCCCGGTGTGTCTGGCGCTGCCGGGCGCGCTGCCGGTGTTGAGCAAGCGCGCGGTGGAACTGGCAATTCGCGCCGCGCTTTCACTGCATTGCCGTATCAACCCGGTGAGTGTCTTCGCGCGCAAGAATTACTTCTACCCGGATTCGCCGAAGGGCTACCAGATTTCGCAATTCGATCAACCCCTTGCTTCGCGCGGGTATCTGGACATACAGGTGAATGGCGCAACCAAGCGGATTGGCGTGACGCGCGTTCACATGGAAGACGATGCCGGCAAGAGCGTGCACGAGGGCTTTCGCGATTCCGACAAATACAGCTACGTGGATTTGAACCGCTGCGGCATGCCGCTGATTGAGATTGTGAGCGACCCGGATATGCGCTCCGCCGATGAAGCGCACGCATACCTGAGCGAGCTGAAGCAGGTGATTCAGTTCGTGGAATCGTCCACATGCGATATGGAGAAGGGTCATCTGCGCTGCGATGCCAATGTCTCGGTGATGCTGCATGGCGCGGAGGAGTTTGGGACTCGCGCGGAGGTGAAGAACCTGAATTCATTCCGCTTCCTGAAGCAGGCTGTCGATTACGAGATCGCGCGGCAGGTGGCGATTGTGGAAGGCGGCGGCGCCATCAAGCAGGAAACGCGGCTGTTCAATTCGGTTCAGGGCATCACGGTGTCCATGCGCTCCAAAGAAGACGCGCACGATTACCGCTATTTTCCGGAACCGGATCTGGCGCCGCTGCGCATTGGGGAAGCCTGGCTGAGCGAGATTTCGTCAACGCTGCCGGAGTTGCCGCAGGAGAAGCGCGCGCGTTTGATCGGCGAATATGGCCTGCGCGAAATCGATGCGCAGACTCTGACTTCGACACGTGCGCTGAGCGACTACTACGAGCGCGTTTCGGAAGCTTCGGGCGACCCGAAGATGAGCGCGAACTGGGTGATGGGCGATCTGCTGGGCGCGCTGAAGGGAGAAGATATCGCGACCTCGCCCGTGAGTGCCGCTCAATTGGGCGAGCTGATCGCGCTGGTGAAGACCGGTGAAATTTCCGGCAAGCTGGCGAAGGAGATCTTCCCGAAGATGTTCGAATCGGGCGAGAGCGCCGCGTTCATCATGGAGCGCGATGGCTTGAAGCAGATCAGCGATTCGGGTGCGCTCGAAAAGATTGTGGATGAGGTGCTGGCCGCGAACCCGAAGCAGGTGGAGCAGTACCGTTCGGGCAAGACCGCGGTGGCGGGTTTCCTGGTGGGGCAGGTGATGAAGGCGTCACGCGGCCAGGCGAATCCGAACACGGTGGGTGATTTGATCAAACAAAGGTTAGGCTAGATCATGCTCAAAGAAGGCGACAAAGCGCCGGCGCTTCACTTGAAGACCGATACCGGCGCGGATTTCGATCTCTCACAACACCATGCGCGCAAGCTGGTGCTGTTCTTCTACCCGCGCGCCGATACGCCGGGGTGCACGATAGAGGCGCAGGAGTTCAACGATGCCTACACGAAGATAGCGGAGAAGGGCGCGGAGGTGATCGGCATCTCTCCCGATACGCCGAAGGCGCAGACCAAGTTCAAGGAGAAGTTCGGGCTCACGTTCACGCTGCTGTGCGATGAAGACAAGCAGGTTGCGGAGAGCTACGGCGTTCTAAAAGAGAAGAACATGTATGGCAAGAAGGTGATGGGCATTGAGCGCACCACGTTCCTGATCGATGAAGCCGGTCTGATTCAGAAGATCTTCCCGAAGGTGAAGCCCGAAGGTCACGCTGAGGAAGTGCTGTCAGCTCTTTAGCTCGGCAATAGTCGCGCCCGCGCCGCCTTCGGCTTGCGTGGCTGTATAGTGACGCTCCACATGCGGGTTGCCGGTCAGCACCTCTGACACCATCTTGCGCAGTACGCCCATGCCATGACCGTGAACGATTCTGACGCGCGCGGCAGTTGCTAGCACTGCGTCATCGAGGAACTTTTCGACGCGGTCGCGGGCTTCTTCGGCGCGTTCGCCGATGACGTTGAGCTCTTGAAAGATGGGCGAGAGCTGCGGGCCGGGTTGATAGGTGACGCCCTTCGGCAGCTTGGCTGCCGCTGCGCCGACAGCGGGTAGGATTTCGGTGATGTCGTCGCGATCTACCTGCATCTTCATGAAGCCGGCCTGCACTTCCACGCGATTGTCACTTAGCATGCGGAGCACGGTTGCGGGCTCACGGATGTCGCGCAGCCGCACGCGCGCGCCCTCTTCGATCTTTAACGTAAGCGCGGCTTGAGCGGCTTGGGGCAATACGGTGGCGACGAACTGTTCGCGCATTTCGCGCTTGGCTTTGGTGACGGTCTGGCGCGCTTTCGCGTCGGAGCGTTCGGCGACGCTTGCGAGCGCGGCATTCGATTGCTCTTCGAACTGTGCGGCCATGGTCTGGTAGCGCTCTTCGAGTTCGGCGAGCTTCTCCGATTCGGTGCGCAGCGTTTCGGCGACGAGGCGCTTGCGGCGTTGTTCGAGGTCGGCGAGTTCGGTGGTCAAGCGGCGCTCGAGTTCGGAGGCGGCTACGGTCTTATCATGCAACTCGCTCAAGAAGCGGGACACATCGCGTTCACGGTCGCTGAGGGACGCGCGGGCGCGCTTCATGATGTCTTCCGGCATGCCGAGGCGCGCGGCGATATCGAGGCCGGCAGACTTACCGGGCAGGCCGAGGCGCAGTTCGTAGGTGGGTTCGAGAGTCGCTTCGTTGAAACCCATGGAGGCATTGAGCACGCTCTTGGTGTTCGCGCCATAGATTTTCAGCGCGAGCAAGTGGGTGGACGCTAGCGTGTAGGCGCCGGCCGCGCGGAAGTGATCGACCAGCGCAACGCCGAGTGCGCCGCCTTCTTCGGGGTCGGTGGAGGAGCCGATCTCATCGAGCAGCACCAGCGACTCCGGCGTGACATCGAGCGCCATTTCGCGGATGTGCGACATGTGCGCGGAGAAGGTGCTCAGGCTGGCCTGGATGGATTGGTTGTCGCCGATATCGGCGAGCAGGAGTTCGAAGACAGGCAGCTCCATATCGACTGCGGGAACGGGAAGAGCGGATTGAGCCATCAAGACCAGCAGGCCAACCGTCTTGAGAGTGACGGTCTTGCCGCCGGTGTTGGGGCCGCTGATGAGGAGCGTTTTGCAATCGCGGTCGAGCGTGAGGCTGATGGGGACGACGCGGCCTTTGCGCGCGCGCAGGACATCGGTGAGCAGCGGGTGGCGGGCTTCCTTGAGCGCGAGGCGAGCGCCGAAGCGTGGGATGCCGCATTCGAATTCGATGCCGAAGCGGGCCTTGGCGAAGAGCCATTCCAGCTGACCCATGACGTTGAGAGCGACCAGGATTTCGGGGGCGTGAGCGCGGAGGCGTTCCGTTAGTTCGCGCAGGATGCGATGCACTTCGCGCAGCTCATCTTCGGTGAGGCGCACCAGTTCATTGTTGAGCTCAATGGTCTCCATGGGCTCAACGAAGAGGGTGTGGCCGCTGGAACTGGCGCCGTGGATGACGCCGTTGAGGCGCTTGCGCTGGCCGGAGATGACGGGCACCACGAAGCGTTCATTGCGAATGGTGACGATCTCTTCCTGGAGCACGCCTTCATCGCGATGGGCGCGCAGGAAGCGTTCGAGCGAATCCTGAATCTGGTTCTTCTGGCGGTCGATATCGCGGCGGAGGCGGGCGAGCAGAACGCTGGCGGAATCGGCAACGGAGCCATCGGGCAGGATCTTGCCTTCAAGCGATTTGACCAGCTCCCGGAAGTCGCCGAGAGAGGCGGCGCGGCGGGCCAGCAGGGGGAAGCGTTCGGCCACGGCGTTGAGGTTCGACTTGGCATCGGCCGCGCGATCGAGCAGCAGGATGATGTCGAACAGCTCTCGCGCTTCGAGCGTTGCGCCTTCGATGCGGAGCTTCTGGGCGGTGGTGGTGAGGTCGGGCAGGCCGGAGAAATCGAGCCGGATGGCGGAGCCTTGCTGGCCGGGCTGCGGGCGTGTGGCGGTGCGGAGATAGCCCAGCGCTTCACTGGTTTCGGCAAGCGCCGATTCGAGCGCGGCGCGGTCCGCGGTGGGGGCCATTTGGGCCAGTTCGCGAGCACCCAGAGGGCTTGCGATATAGCGGCCTACCAGCGCGCGAAGGGCTTCGTATTCGAGTGTGGACGCGGAGGTCTGCTGCACTAACTACCATTGTCGGACAGGTGAGCGAGCGCCTTGAGGATGACCGGGAGCGTGCCTTCGGTGAGGTGCAGGGCGGGCAGCTCGTCGAGGGCGAACCAGCGGGCGAGGGCGGCGTCGTCGGCTGCGGCGAGGGTGCCGCCGGTGACGCGGCAGAGGTAATCGATGAGGACGTAGTGATATTCGGCGCGGCCTTGCGGGTCGCGGAGGATGCGCTCGAAGATCTCGATTACGGCGAGAGGCTCGATGAGCAGGCCGGTCTCTTCGCGGACTTCGCGGACGATGGCGTCGCGGAGCAGTTCGCCCGGTTCGAGGACTCCGCCCGGTAAGGACCACCAGCCTTTGAGCGGCTCTTTGGCGCGTTCGACTAAGAGGATTCGGTGATCGCCATCGAAGATGAGCGCACCTACGCCGGGGACCGGGAACTCCGGGTAGCGGCGGCTAATACTGAACCGCGCCTTTTACTTCGAGCCGGACGCGATAGACAGAGCTTTGAGCGGTGATGTAGAGCGTCTGCAGATCGGCATCGCCAAAGGCGCAATTGGCAGGCGTTTCGCCGAGCTTGATGCCATAGATCAGCTTGCCGTGGGGATCGAAAACGAAGAGGTCTTTGGCGGCGATGTAGAGATTGCCTTTCTCATCGGTGCGGATGCCATCGGGGACGCCTTCGATGGCGGGGATGAGGATGCGCTCGTTCGAGGCGGCGCCGGATTTATCGAGGTCGTAGGCGCGGACGTTCTTTTCATCGGAGTTGACGACGTAGAGCGTCTTGCCATTTGGCGATATTGCAATGCCATTTGGCCGACCTTTAGGTTTGGCGATTACTTCCATTTCGCCTTTGATGCCGATGTGGAAGACTCCGTAAAAATCGAGTTCGCGCGTATCGCTTTGGCTGCCGAAGGCGGGGTCTGTGAAATAAATGTTGCCATCGTGGCGGACCGCGACATCGTTGGGCGCGTTCAGCTTTTTGCCTTCCCACTTTTCGGCCAGTACTTCGAGGTTGCCTTTCTTGTCGAGGCGGGTGAGGCGGCGGGATTGCCACTCGCACAGATAGAGCCGGCCGAGCGCATCGAAGGTGAGGCCGTTGGCGCCGTGGGTGTCTTCGCGATACGTGACGGCGCGTTCCCCGGGGGCGAGTTTCAGGATCTTGTTGTTGGGCGCGTCGCTGTAAAGGAGGTAACCTTCGCGGGACCAGACCGGGCCTTCGGCGAAGGCGAGCTTGGAGGCGACTTTTTCGACTTTGATGTCCACCGGCGCGGCCTGGAGCAGGCCGAGGAGCAGCACAAGCGCGATCACCGGGGCGCGACCTGGATCCGGTTGTCTACGCTCTTGACGCCGCCGATTTTGCGGGTCAATTTTTCGGCTTTGCTCTTCTGTTTTTCCGTTTCCACTTTGCCGGTAAGCGTGACGACGCCGGCTTTTACGTCGATGCCGAGGGCGCCGCCTTTCACTTCGGTATCGCCGGCGAGTTTGATCTTGATTTTATCGTTCAGCGCATCGTCGGTAAGCGGAGTTTTGCTCGCTGCTGAAAGTGCAAGAACGAAGCCAAAGGAGAGCAGAGCCCGCTTAAGATTCATCGGTACCCGCCATTGTACGCCAGTCTAAAGTGTTGAGGAATGCGGCCTTTTCGCGCCAATTGGGCTGTACTTTCACGTGAAGCTGCAGGAAGATTTTCACTTCGAAGAGGCGCTCCATTTCGAGGCGCGCCTGGGTGCCGATTTCTTTGAGCATGGCGCCGCCCGCACCGATCACGATGCCCTTTTGCCCTTCGCGCTCGACGTGGATTGTCGCGTAGATGCGCGTGATGTTCGGCGCTTCTTCCCAGCGATCGATCATGACGGCGACGGAGTGCGGCACTTCGCGTTCGGTGAGCTGCAAGATCTTTTCACGCACCAGTTCAGCGGCGATGAAGCGCTCAGGCTGATCTGTAACGTGGTCTTCCGGGAAATATTGCGGGCCTTCGGGAAGGCGGCTGACGATGGCTTGGCGCAGCGCGTCGAGGTTCAGGTTGCGCAGGGCGGAGACGGGGATGTAATCGGCAAACTCATGCAGCTTGCGGTACTCATCGATGAGCGGGAGCAGCACTTCCTGTTGCTTGACCAGATCGGTCTTGTTGAGGAGCAGTAGGGTGGGCGTGGCGGAATCTTTGAGCAGGCGGAGGGCTTCGCGATCGCGTTCGGTGAAGCGCTCGGTGGCGTCGGCGAGGTAGAGCAACAGATCGCGTTCGTTCAGAGCTTCGCGAACGGAATCCATCATGCGGCGGCCAATGGCGGTTTCGGCTTTGTGAATGCCGGGCGTATCGAGAAAGATGACTTGCGATTCCGGCGTGGTGAGGACGCCCTGGATGCTGGTGCGCGTGGTTTGCGGCTTATCGGCAACGATGGCGACTTTGAAGCCGACCAGCGCGTTAAGCAGGGTGCTCTTGCCGGCATTAGGGCGGCCCAATATGGAGACAAAGCCGGAGACGAAGCCGGGAACCTGTTCACTCATCGAGGGCATCCGTGGGGGCGCTCAAGTCTTTTACGGCAGCTTCCATTTTGCTCACTCGTACCCTTTGGACGCGCAGTTCGTCGGCGGCCAGCACTTCGATTTTGATTCCATCGCGCTCGACGATTTCGCCGGTTTGGGGGACGCGGCCGAGCCATTCGGTGATCAGGCCGCCGACGGTCGTGGATTCCAGCTCTTCATCGGTTTCGACGCCGAGCAGAGCTTCCAGGCGGCCCAGGTCGAAGGTACCGGCCACCAGGTAGGCTTGCGGACCATCGGGCTCGACGTCGGACCCGGGTTCGTGCTCATCGCGAATTTCGCCCAGGATCACTTCGACCAGATCTTCCATGGAAGCGAGGCCGGCTGTGTTGCCGTACTCATCGACCACGATGACGATGTGGGCGCCTTCCTGCTGCATTTCGCGCATGAGGTCGTTCACGCGTTTGGTTTCGGGCACGAAGCGGATGGGGCGCATCAGTTCGCGAATTTTGACGGTGGCGCGTTCGGGGTCGCCCAATTCGAACATGTCGCGGACGTGGACGAAGCCGACCATATGATCGACGGTGTCTTCGAAGACGGGGATGCGCGAATACTGTTCGTGGATGACCAGTTCGCGAAGCTGCTGCAAAGTGGCGCCGGCGGAGATGGCGACGATGCCGGGGCGGGAGGTCATGACTTCGCGGACGACTTTGTCGCCGAACTCGACAACGTTCTGGATAAGGGTGCGGTCATCCTCTTCGATGAGGCCTTCTTCGGTGCCGGCGGAGATGAGCGCTTCGATGTTTTCAGCGGAGGTGGGGGCTTCGGCGTGATGGGTTTTATCGTCGGCGAGTTCGGCGAGGGACTGGAAGAAGTTGAGCAGGGCGACGACGGGCGTCATGAGGAAGGCGAAGCCACGCAGGAGGGGGACAAGGGGCAAGAGCAGGTGCCCGGAACTACGGCGGTAGAGCAGCTGCGGGATGACGTAGGCCACCAGCATCATGACCAGCCACGCGGTGAAGACGGCTTCAAGGCAGACGATCCAAGTGACGGGCGCGCCTTGCACGAAGCTGAGAAACACGGCGATAGCGAGCAGCAGGATGGTGCCGTGTTTCAGGAGCGAGAAGGAGAGTGTGGCTTCTTCAGCGGGGAAGCCGATGCGGTCTTCAAGAGTGCTCTTAAAGAATTGGAGGGCCGGCAGATCGCGCGTGCGGAGGCGCATGGCTTCGAGATAGAGCGTCTGGACGAAGGTGATGAGGCAGATGATGAGCGCCAGCAGGATGGTGGCGGCCAGGTACATGGCGCTCACTTCGCAGCGCGGGCAATTAACCCGGTTGGGAGCTTGAGCTTGGCGCGCCACTTAGTTTCGGCGCGGGCCATGCGGCCGGAATCGGTCTCATGATCGTAGCCGAGAAGATGCAGGAGGCCGTGGAGCAGCAGCACGCGCAATTCCAGATCGGCGCTGTGTCCGTGGAGCGCGGCTTGTGCGAGGGCACGGGGGTAAGAGATGGCGATGTCGTTCGATTCGGGGAAGCTGAGGACGTCGGTCGCGTAATCGTGCTGAAGATAGCGCAGGTTGAGGCGGCGCAATTCTGCGTCGGTGGTGATGAGGCAGTGGAACTGAAGCGTGGGCGCGACGGCGGCGCGGAGCTTAGCGGCGAAGCGTTCGAGAGAATCGCGATCCAGATCCGCCGGGACGCGACGGAAGGTAAGGTAGGGGTCTCCGGGGGACATGAAATCCGTCAGGCGCTCAACTGGCCCGGCGGTATGGCGGCGTTTTCCAAGTCGAGATCCGCCAGCGGGGATTCGGTGCGCGGAGGATCGGTGAGCTTGAGGGACATCTGGCGCCCACACGCCTCGTTGTATTTTTCGTAGGCGCGCACGATGCGCTGGACCAGGCTGTGGCGCACCACGTCTTTTTCGTTGAAGTGAACGAAGCTGATGCCTTCGACGCCGTTCAGAATTTCGAAGGCATCCAGCAGGCCGCTGCGTTTGCCGGTGGGCAGATCGATTTGGGTGATATCGCCATTGACCACCATTTTGGAATTGAAGCCCTGGCGCGTGAGCACCATTTTCATCTGCTCGGGCGTGGTGTTTTGCGCTTCGTCCAGGAGGATGAAGCAATCGTTGAGGGTGCGGCCGCGCATGAAGGCGAGGGGCGCCACTTCGATGGCGTTCTTTTCAATGAAGCGTTCGATCTTGTCGGCTTCCAGCATGTCGTGGAGCGCGTCGTTGAGAGGGCGAAGGTAGGGATCGATCTTTTCCTGCAGGGTGCCGGGGAGGAAGCCAAGTTTTTCACCGGCTTCGACGGCGGGCCGGGTGAGGATGATGCGGCTGACGCGTTTCGAGAGGAGGGCAGAGACGGCCATGGCGACGGCGAGATACGTCTTGCCGGTGCCGGCGGGGCCCACGCCGAAGACCAGATCGTTGCGTTCGATGGCTTCGAGATAGCGGCGCTGATTGACTGTCTTCGGCGTGAGGATTTTTTTACCGAAGGCGCGCTGGCGGCCGCTGGCGACAAGGGCGCTGAGGGTGACATCGGGATCTTCGGTGACCACGCGAAGGTAATTATTCAGATCGCCATTGGCGAAGACCATGCCTTCGGTGGTGAGCATGGCATAGTCTTTCAGGATGCGCTCCGCGCGCTGCACATTAGCGGATTCACCTTGAATTTCGATGGAGCTGTCTACCAGATTGGTGCGGACCTGGAGGCCCTTTTCGAGAAGACGAATATTTTCGTCGCGGGTGCCGAACAGGCTCTCAATACCCTTGGCGATATGAACGCTGCTTGTCATTTGCTTGGGGGAACTACCTCCGGATGAAAGAACGAAGTGAAACTAATTAACATTCTTGGGAAAAAAGGAACAGGCTTGGGAAGAAAGGAACAGGCGGGGGAGCAATGCGTTAGGAGAGGAAACCGCTTCGGGCCGCGAATTGGCGGGGAGGCTCAGAACCATCCAACCCCAGTATAGCAATTGCAAAATTGCCGCGGTGAAATTAATCAACTCTCTTTCACTATTACAGCAATCTGTTTAACTGCAACGAAAAATTCGCATCCGTTCGGGAGCGAACCCCGTACTGGCTGTAGACGCAGGAAAAAGGACCCACGAATTTATGATGAAACGCACTGGATTTTTAGCGAAAACGGCACTTGTAGCGACATTGGTTTCGGCGGCCGCAGTGGCTGCGAAGAACCCGATGGTAGGCGGCAAGGAGATGTATGCCGACAAGGACATTATCGACAACGCAGTGAACTCCGCGGACCACACCACTCTGGTGGCTGCCGTGAAAGCTGCAGGATTGGTAGACACGCTGAAGGGACCGGGACCTTTCACCGTATTTGCACCGACGAATGCCGCGTTTGAGAAGCTGCCCGCGGGCACCGTGGACACGCTGTTAAAGCCTGAGAACAAAGACACGCTGGTGAAGATTCTGACTTACCACGTGGTTCCGGGCAAGGTAACGGCCGCGGATTTGAAGAAGCTGATCAAGGCAGGCAAGGGCAAAGCAGCCATCAAGACGGTGCAGGGCGGCATGCTGACGGCCAAGATGGACGGCGCGAATATCGTGCTGATGGATGAGAAGGGCGGTACCGCGAAGGTGACCATCGCGAACGTGATGCAGAAGAACGGCGTGATTCACGTGATTGACGGCGTGGTTCAGCCCAACTAAGCAGTTCTGAATTTGGGGGTTGTTCAGGCCGGGGCGCTTTGTAACTAGCGCTCCGGCTTTTTCGCGTTCGGGAGCCTAATCGCCCGAGGCTTGTTTGGGGAGTTTGGGTTCGGGAATCAGGTAGTGGCGCCAGGCGGGGAAGGTGGTCTTCGCGAAAGAGAGGCCGAGCATGAGCAGCGTGACGGCGAAGGCGGCGATGACGGTTTCGCCTATGGTGAGGCGGTCTTTCCAGAAGCCGAGCCAGCGGCCGTAGACTAGTTCGATGTGAACCCAATAGACCAGCAGCGACGTGGTGCCTAACTGGCGGACCCAGCTAAACCCTTCGGAATCGGATTGCAGGGTCCAGACGTAGGCGAAGGCGATGCAGAGGTAGACCACGCCGAGTTTGATGAAGACGAGCGCGGGGCTGTTGAGCCAGAAATCGGAATTGGTGTAGAACGACAGCGACATGGACGAGATGGTATAGGCGCCAAAGGCTAAGGCGATGCCGCCCACGGCAAACCATTGCATGGCGTGGGTGATTTGCTCGTCTTTCAGAGTGCGGAGAAGGCTGCCGAAGCTGACGCCGAAGAAGAGGAACGCGGCCCAGGGAAAGAAGCCGAAGAAGTTGTGGCTGGGGATGAGGTAATCGCGGACTACGTCGGGGACGCCGGTGAAATCCACTTGTGAGACGAGGGGCGCGGCGGCGGCGATGGCAAAGCCGAGCACAGCGCAAAGACGGATGCGTTCCACGGTGCGGAAGATCGCCATGACGGAGGCGACAGCGATGGAAAAGCCCATGCAGTTGAGGATATCGACGCGCAGAAGGTCGCTCCACTGGCGGGCGGTGGAGAAGGCCCAGAGCTGGATGCGGAAGGTGAAGGCAATGGCGAGGAGGAAGCCGGCGCGGCTGAGAGCGGCCAGGATGCGGCGGCCGGCGGGGATGCCTTTGCGCTCAGAGGAATCCATGAGGAAGGCGAGGGTGACGCCGGTGAGGAAGAGGAAGAACGCGGGGGGCATGCCGCCGACGAATTGCGAGAGCAGGTAGGGGCCGCCGGTGCGGAGGTCGGTACGGGTGAAGGAGTTGAAGACGTGCCCCTGCAGCATGATGAGAGCGGCGACGCCGCGCACCCAATCCAAGTACAGCAGGCGAGAAGAAGAGGTGCTGGGTTTGCCGGATGGCATGGGCCGGTGGGGTCCGCTATTTCTGCGGGGTTACCTTTTGAACACCCTTGGGAAGTTTCAGTTTCAGGGCGCTATCGGGGATGTTGGGGTTAATTTTCAGGGCGGAGTAGGTGAGGAGCGTGGAATCTCCGGAGGGCTGAACGCCCTTTTGCTGGACAGGGTAGCCGGTGGCTGTGGAGAGCCAGAGGTCGACTTTTTTCAGGAAGGACAGCACCTGCTTCTGCTTGGGGATGAGCTGGAGGTGTACCGTTTTTTCGGCGCCAACCAGTTCTTCGGGGGCGATGAGGGTGATGTCGTAGGCGGCGCTGAGATCGCGGCCGGAACCGCCGAAGCCAAGGAGAAAGACCTGATCGAAAAGGTCGCGCTTTTTGCCGACTTGGTACTCCTGCACGGTCTTAATTTTGGGGTAGTAGATCTGGGCGACTTCGCCCTGGAGGGAGACGGTGTGGGCGTCGGGCTCCTTGAAATCGATGAGGGCGTGCATTTCGCGCGGGGCGGGGCGCTTGAGAAGAATGGCGCCGTTTTGGGTGGAATCGATATCGACTACTGCGTTGTGGGTTTGGTAGCGGATGTTGGCGCTGGCGGAGCGGAAGGCGGCCGCATTTGAGTCCATTTTGGCGAGGGTGGCGGCCAGAGGGTCAGCCGCCAAACAAAAAATTGCAGGAACGAAGCCAAATATCAACAACTTGTTTGCACTCATGGCTTTGCAAAGGCCATGTAGCCTTTTATTTCCTGTTCCGAGTCTAAAATGGGCTCAATTCGGGTGACATTTTGTACTTTGCCGGTCTTGCTTTTGAGGATGCCGCTTAAGCGCGTGAGGCGGTCGGATTCGGGGACGGAATTGACCAGTTCGGGTTCGATCCAGAAGATCTGATTGCCGTCGGAACCCGGGAGGGAGGTGATTTGGCTGGAGTGCGGGATGCGGGGCTGATCGCGGAACCAGCTTCGTGGAGTGAACATTACGAAGACGACGATGAGGGCGACCATGACGTCGTACTGCCAGGTGGCGCGTGCGTAGTCCCAGAGGATGAAGCGTTTGAGGCCCGTTAGCACCTACTTGAGTTTAGCATCGTGGGTTTGGAGGTTGTGGCGAGAGGGTGCAGAGTGACAGACCGTATACCCACGATCACTCGAAGCCATACCTTTGTGGACCACTACGGTGTGTGATATTGTTCTTCAAAAATGAAGATTGCTATTTCGCCATTTGTTCGCCAAAATAGAGAGGAGTAACAATGGCTGCTTTTGCTTTCAGCTTTCAGGAACGCGCCGTCTCTCCCTGGGCCGAAATGGGCGCTTATGAGGCGCTTTGGGATGCGGACGGAGTGTGGTTTAACTCTTTGGCCAAACTGTTCGCCACTCATCCTGGATCGCTTCCGTCTGACTTCGTGACGGATTCTGAAGTGCGCGAGGCTTACGCGCGCAAAACGCTTGCCATTCTGAAAGAGTCCGGCGTAGATCGGTTTGGCGTTCGGGTTCACGGAGCGGGAGAGTACCCCGAAAAACTACGGGATGCCGATCACCCAGTTGAGATGCTCTATTACCAAGGAAATTGGGATTTGGTAGAGACTCGCTGTATCGCGATTGTGGGTACACGTAAGCCGTCGCCCTTCGGTATCAAGACTGCGGCAGAGTTGGCTGGGCGTTTGTCAGACGACGGCTTTACGGTGGTGTCGGGGCTGGCGGAAGGAATTGACACTGTCGTTCACGGCGCAACTATTCAGCGTGGCCGCCCCACCGTGGCAGTTATGGGCATGCCGTTATCGCACTCCTACCCGAAAGCAAATGCGGGATTGCAGCGGTTTATTGCCAAGGAAAATCTACTTATAAGCCAGGTACCCGTTTGCAGTTACCCATGCCTGGATTACAAGACAAAGCCGCGCTTCTTTCCAGCACGCAACGTCACGATGTCCGCACTGACAGAAGCCACGATCATCATCGAAGCTGGCAACACGTCGGGTACTTTGATCCAGGCCAGGGCCGCGCTGAAGCAGAAGCGGAAACTTTTTATCCTAGAGAGCTGCTTCAAGAACGAATCGCTGACGTGGCCGTCCTACTATGAAAAACGCGGCGCTATTCGCGTTCGGAATTACAGCGACATAGCCCGCCATCTTGCGTAGCCTTCCTCCCATACCATCGCGCTTATCGAAAGTAGATCTTTTGATACGTGAACAGCACTTTCATCTAGCCGAAGACGACGAGTGCTATTTTCTGTGGGAGTGGAACGGCGCGCCATATGCCGAAAGTGCGACGACCAACTTAATCGGTAACTTTCAAAGAGAGACACGGTTCCGGAGGCAAAACGCGTGGTTTTACAAGGAACAAGCTATCTCGCACGCCGCAGCCGCCCTGCAGCATACGCTTCCCGCGATATGGAAGGCCGAGTCCACCTTTGTGCCTATGCCTCCTTCCAAGATACCGTCCGATACAAGATATGACACAAGGTTGGCCGATACGCTGGCGCGCATGTCTCCCGCCTTGGCAGACACAAGGGACCTTATTGAACAAATCGTCAACACGGAATCAAGAGCGAAAAACATTCGCCCGGAAGAGCGGCTCAAGAACCTACAGGTAAAGGACTTGCTGCTTTTAGACCCAAGGCCTAAACATTTGGTGATCTTCGACGACGTGCTGTCTGGTGGAAGCCACTTTGTGGCGATGAAAAAGTACCTTACACTTCTTTTTCCAGGCGTTGATGTGAGCGGGGTGTTTCTTGCCCGTAGAGTGTTACCCAACCCAAATCTCTAGTTATTCATGCAACCTTAGGACGCACCGACTACGCTGGCTCCAAGCGTGCCCACGCCTTCGATGCGGGCGCCTACGGTGTCGCCATGTTTGATGCGCGCGCCTTTCGGGCAGCCTGTGGAGATCAGGTCGCCGGGGTGGAGCGTCATGTAGTCGCTGTGGAAGCGGACTAGTTCGTAGGGGCGGTGGCGCATGTTGCTCACGAAATCGCGGGAGAAGACCTGACCGTTGTGTTCGGTGATCACTTCGAGGGCGTCGACATCGGGGATTTCGTCGGCGGTGACGATGACGGGGCCGAAGCTGAAGAATGTGTCGAAGCTCTTGGCGCGCGTGAGGTAGCGCGGATTTTTCTTGAGCACGTCGAGCGCGGTGAGGTCGAGCGTGGTGGTGTAGCCGTAGATGGCTTGGGCCACATCTTCGGGCTTGAGAAAGCGGCTGGTGCGGCCAATGATGACGCCGAGTTCGCCTTCGGCATCGACGTCATTGGTGAGGTGTTCCGGCGGGAGCGTGATGGCGCCGCCGGGTTCGAACATGCAGGAGGCCGGCTTCATGAAGCTGCCCGGCTCTTCGGGCTGGACGGCGTCGATATCTTCGGCATGCGATTTGTAATTCAGGCCGATGCACCAGATTTTCGGCGGGACAGCGTAGGGCAGCAGCGGCGTGATTTGTGAATAGGGAATGGGCGGCACGCCGCGGACGGGGATGTCGCGGATGCCGGCCTGGACGATTTCGAGCACGCTGTTGGGGATGCGGCTGCGCGATTTCGAGTTGATGTCGAGAATGGGCGCGACGCCGCCGGGGACGACGACACCGGCATGGCGCTGGCCGCTATATAAGAAGGAGAGAATCTTCACCGTTAGGCTGTTGTATCAGAATTCGAGGCCGGCGATTTGGGTATCGAGCGCGGCTTGGGTGTCGGAGCGCTGCTGGAGGAGGTTGGCGCGCTTGTCTTGCGCCGCGGCGATGGCCGTTTCAATTGCGGCTAGTTTGGCGGCATAGGTCTGGACTTGGGCCTGCTGGCCGGAGACTCCGTTGAGCGCGCCGATGTTGTCGCGCAGGCGTTTGGCGTCGTTCGCGAGCGAATCGGTCTGGGCGCTGGTGGCGGAGATTTGACGGTCCAGATCGGCGATTTTGTTTTTGGCGGCGAGGATGGTGGTGAGGGCGCGTCGGGCGGCGTCGGGGAGCGTTTTGTTCTGGAGGAAGACGCCGATCTGGTCGGAGCCGAGGTTCGAGATTTGGAGACTGGTGTTGTAAACGCGCTCTTCGGAGACGGCAAGCTTGGCGCTACCGGCGGCAGGGAGGGGGAGTTCGAAACGGTAGCCGGTGGCGGTGGTTTCGGACGGCTTGGGCGAAAGCAGTTCGAAGCCGGGGCGCTTCGGATGTTCGATGATGAGGGTCTTGGCTTTGGCGTCGGCGTTTGAGGCGGTGTAGGTCTTGGTTTCGGCGGACGCTACTTTTTGGATGAGCAGGCCGTGGTTGAAATGCACTTCGCGGGCGACGGCGCTTTTGGTATCGAAGGCGGTGGTGACGGTGGTGCCGAGATCGACCGCATAGCTGATGAGGCGCTTATCGGCGGCTTTGACGATTTCGACGAGGGCTTCACCGGCGTAAGTGTTGGCGTCGAAGACAGTGATGGGGCCGCCATCGAGCGTTTTGCCGGTGATGTTTTTGAGTTCAGCGGCTTGCAGGGGGTGGCGGGAGGGGCCTTCGGAGAAGATGAGCAGGCGGCGGGCTTCGATTTTGCTTTGCAGGAACGGGAGCATGGCGGATTCGTTCTTGCGGACGGTGACGGGGGTGGCGATGGTGTATTCGAAAAGGTCGCCGCGTTCCTGGGCTAGGGCTTCGCTGGAGATGGTGCTGGGGGCCATTTGGCGGGCCAGGCCGGCGGAGGGAGCTTGCTGGAGTTTGTTGAATTGTTCCATGCGATTCGAATCGGCCAGCATGGGCGACGGGGGGGCCGGCGAGTTGGCTCTTATTACGCCATTCATGGCTCCGGCGTAAACGGTGGGGGCGACGGCTTGCTGGTCGGGGAGATCGGCCGTAAGGCGGGCGATGTACTTGGGTTCGTAGAGCTCGCTAATGAAAGAGATGGGCTTGCCGGACACCAGCGACATGCGGACGTTGGTCCAATCTTCGCCGGTGGTGTTGTCGACGATGGCCCAGCCTTCAAGCACGGGCGCGGTGTCGCCGAGGAAGAGGCGATAGCTGGATTTCCAGACCGGGCTGGGGACGATGTAGCTGGCGACGATTTCGCGGGCTGAGGGAGCGCCGGCGGAATCGATGAAGAGGCTGCGCTTCTCGACGGAGCGGGAAGTGGCGACGGCGGCGAGATAGTCGCGGAACTGGGACTGCAATTTGGGATCGGTGAAGCGGATGCCTGAGGCGGCGGCGAGGTCATAGGTTTTGAGATCGCCGGAATCGAGGAGCAGGGTGATTTGTTCGCGGGAAGGGGTGGTGGCGGGCGGGGGCGCAGCGGCAATGGAGCGCGCACCTACGATGACGCCTGACGCTTTTTCGGCCCCGAATTGGAGTTCGATGCGAGAACCACGAAGCTGATCGAGAATGGCGCTGAGGGGTTGGCCGGCTTCGATGTGGAAGGGGAATTCGGCTAGCTTCTCTTCGAGGGGGATGCTGGAATCGTAGCGGAGGCCGGAGACTTTGCCGCCGCCCTTTTGCGTGATGCTGAGGGATTTTAGTACATCGTTCATCTCGCCGGCTTTGAAATCGAGGCGGGCGGATTCGCCGGCGGGCACGGTGCCGGTGCGTTCGAAGTAGCCGACGCCATGCTTATAGAGGATGATTTGGCGGACGGGAAGTTCGGTGGCGAGCGCGGTGTGCGCCAAGCCGAAGGAGAGTGCCGCTCGGGCGATGGAGTGTACTTTCATGGGAGGGTAGACGGTGCCGGGAGGCGCGTGAGTTCCGGGGATTGACGTATCCTAATCACCCTTTTCCCCTTTAGGGTAACTTGACATGGCTGTTACCCTTCGTCAGACTTGCGGGTATTATGCGCGTTTTCCTTCTAGCTGCGGCTGTTTTTTGTTTGGCTGCGGGGGGACGGGCGCAGGTTCCGAGCAGCTTGCCGACAGTGGAGAAGCCGAAGGGCGTGGCTCCGGTGAAGAAAGATCCGGTGGAGCCTGACGCGCAGGCGGTGCCGGATGCCGAACAGGACGTGACCGCCGTGCCGGATGCGAAGGCTCCGGTAGCGCCGAGGTCGAGAGCGGGGTCAAGTGCGACTGTCGGCGATGCGACGCCGGATGCGGCGCCAGGCCAGGCGGGTCCGGAGTATACGGGACCTTCTATTTTGAGCCGGGGGATGAATTTTACGCGCCCTTCGATTCCGAGCAACGAGACGTTCCGGCCGTTTGTGGGGCTGAATCTGTATCGCGATTCCGGCGTGACCGGGCCTTACCAGGGGTTGGGAACGAAAGTTACGGACGGGAGTTACACGGGCGCCGACATCAACTTCGGGCTTTCCGGGCAACATGCGCGGCGGTTCGATACGTTCCAGTTGGATTATCGCGGCCACGCGTATTTGAACAACGCGAACAACTCGCAGGACCAGGCGGTAGCGCTGGGATATTCGCGGGTGCTGACGCGGCGCCTGACGATGACTTTGAGCGAGAGCGCGGGGCTGTATTCGAACAACTATTCGGTGTTGAATTCGGTGACGCAGACGGATACCAGCGTGGCGAACACGGCGCTGGTGGTGACGCCGAACACGGAGGCCTTCGACAACCAGACATATTACACGTCGTCCCAGGCGGATGTGACGTACCAGAAGACGGCGCGCCTATCGGTGGATTTCGGCGGGTCGGGCTTTTATGTAAAGCGGAAATCGAGCAATCTGATCAGCGCGAATGGGTATCAGGCGCGCACGGATGTGGCGTACCGGATCACGAAGCGGACGACGATTGGGCCGTATTACGCGTACAGCCGCTATAACTATTCGGGCACGTTTGGGGATTCCGACATCCACACGGTGGGCGCGAATTATTCGCTGGCGCTGAACAAGACGATACAGTTCCGGGCGCGGGCGGGCGTCACCAGGCTGGAGACGCGCGGCTTACAGCAGGTGTTGCTGGACCCGTTGGTGGCAAGGATTTTGGGCGTGACTAGCGGTACTGAGCGGTACTATACGCTATCGTATCTGCCGGACGTGGCGGTGGATGTGATGAAGACGTTCCGGCATAGCGACCTTTCGCTTTCGTATCTGCGTGGCGTGAGCCCGGGGAACGGGGTGGTGCTGACTTCGGCGCGCGATTCGCAGACGGTGACGTACAACTATTCCGGGCTGCGCAAGTATGGGTTGAGCCTGGGGGCGGGTCGCGATGGGTTGAGCAGTTCCGTGCAATCGATTGGCGTATATCACAGCTACTATGGGCGCGCGAACCTTTCACGGGCGCTGCCGCACAATGTGCAATCGTTCCTATCGTTCGATTACCGGAAGCTTGGGTTTACGACGGGGCAGTATGCGCGGAATCAGTACCGGATCAGTATCGGATTTGGGTATGCGCCGGGGCTAGGTCCGCTTAAGTTCTGGTAGTGACGGTTAAGAGCGCTGCGTTGCCGGAGAGGCGATAAGCGGCGCTGGGTTCGAGCGAGAATACTTCGCCTTGGCGGAATGGCTCGCCATCGAGTTCGCCTGAGCCTTCGAGGGCGATGAGTAACGAGTTGCCGTTCATGAGGGCTTCGCCGTTCAGGTCCACGCGCGCAACTTGGAAGTATTGGCAATTGACATGGACGCCGGTGCCGGTGAGTGGTGAGGGGGAGCGGAAGGCGAGATCGGCGGCGCGGAGGGATTGTTCGAGATGGAGTTCGCGGCCGCGGCCGTAATCGAAGAGGCGGTACGTGACGTCTGAATTTTGCTGCACTTCGCAGAGCGTGACGCCGGCGCCAATGGCGTGCACGGCTCCGGCAGGGACGAACCAGGTTTGACCGGGGTGGACGGGGAGCCAGCGCAGAAGATGCATGATGCTGCCGTCCTGCGCGGCGGTTAAGAGTTGTTCGGGGGTAAGGGGCGATTCGAACCCCAGGGCGATTTTGGCATTGGGCGCGGCTTTGAGGATATGCCACATTTCGGTCTTGCCGCGTGGGTGACCGTCCTGCTGCGCCATGGCGTCGCCGGGATGGACCTGGACGGAGAGGTTTTCCGTGGTGAAGATGAATTTGACCAGCACGGGCGATTCGGCCTGGGGGAACCAGACTTCGCCGATTTTGTCTGCCGGGTTAGGGAACCAGGGTTCCAGTTCGGTGGCGCCCCAGATTCGCGCGTGCATCTGGGGGGTGAGGCGCTGGGGCTTAGTGTGTGCGGGCGATGAATTCATGCATGCGGTCCAGCCCGCGTTCCAGCTCCGTCATGCCGGTGGCGTAGGAGATGCGAACGTGTTCGTGCGTGCCGAAAGCTTCGCCGGGAACGACGGCGACATGGGCTTCGGAGAGCAACTTTTCAGCGAACTGTTGCGGCGAGGCGATGCCGGTTGCGCGGAGTGCGCCTGAAATATCGGGGTAGGCGTAGAACGCGCCTTCGGGCATGGAACAGGTGACGCCGGGGATTTCGCGCAGCCGGTTGACCACGAAATCGCGGCGCTTGCGATATTCGGCGAGCATGACGGCGACCCCGTCCTGCGGGCCGCGCAGGGCCTCGACGGCGGCTTTCTGAGAGATGGACGTGGGGTTCGAAGTGGAATGGCTTTGCAGCTTGAGCATGGCGCCGGCGACATGTTCCGGAACCAGGCCGAAGCCGATGCGCCAGCCGGTCATGGCATAAGTCTTCGAGACGGTGCCGGCCACTAACACGGTTTCTTTCGCGCCGGGCAATGAGGCGATCGAAAAGGGAGTACCCCCATAGAGGAAGTGACAATAGCACTCATCGGTCATGAGGAAAATGCCGCGTTCCGAGGTGAGGCGGAAGATGCGCTCGAATTCCTGGCGCGGCAGGACGGCGCCGCTGGGGTTCGAAGGCGAATTGATAATCACCATGCGTGTGCGGCTGGTGAGGTGCGGTTCCAGCGCGTCGGCGGTGAGGGCGAAACCTTTGTCCGAATCGGTGGGGACGAAGACGCACTTGCCTCCGGCGTAATTGACGACGTCTTTGTAGGTGACCCAGTACGGGACGGGGATGACGACTTCATCGCCGGGGTTGACCAGCACCTGCATCAGATTGAAGATGACGTGCTTGCCGCCCACGGTGATGAGGCATTCGGAGGGCTTGTAGGAAGTGCCGAAATCGGCCGTATGGCGTTCGCAGACTGCCTGTTTCAGTTCCTGGGTGCCGCCGGCCGCGGTGTACTTTGTGAAGTTGGCGTCGATGGCGCGAATGGCTGCCTGCTTGATGTTGTCGGGTGTGGGGAAGTCAGGCTCGCCCGCGCCGAAGTCGACTACATCGATGCCTTGGGCACGCAGCTTTTCGGCGTCGGCCATCACTTTCATGGTGGAGGAGACGCTGATGGAGGAGACGCGGTCCGCTAACGCGGTTTTCATTGTCGGTGACATAGTTCTGTTTGAGGCCGGGGGAAAACCGGTTCTCACTAATTTCGCAGATTTAGAGGGGGGATGGGCGGCGACGGCGCTCATGAGCATCTAAGCGTAAGGCTTCCGGAGGAACTCTGATTAGCTCCTGTTGACCAGGGGTGCTTTTGAGATCGAAAACCCCGGATCGATCTTCCACGTCGAACGAGGGGACTCGTAAGCATTCCGTCGAAAGTCCGGCATCGACTCTTGGGGTTCCACTCACCCAGCCGGTCATTTCACTAAAAGGCGCAAAGCGAACCACCGAACCCACCCGTATGGCTCTAATTTGGTGCGCGATGTTCTTCGATAATTGCGATGCGACAAACATGCTAAGCTTAATTGTTCAGGCCTTCCCGGCTTGTCCCTCCGTTCACCTTTTCGTATTACACATGAAAACATTCCTTGAAATTCCTTTGTCTGCATCCGCGCAGGCGAAGTTGACCTCTAACGGCATAAACGTGCCCACGCCAGTTCAGGCGCAGTCGATTCCGGCTGCTCTCGAAGGCCGGGACGTATTCGCCACCGCGCAGACCGGCACTGGCAAGACTCTTGCTTTCCTGCTCCCCATCCTAGAAAAACTAACTCCCCGTGCTGAAACGCAGGCCCTGATTGTCACCCCCACGCGGGAATTGGCGATGCAGATTATGGCCGAATTCGAGAAGTTTCGTCATAACCGCCAATCGTCGGGCGTGCTGGTTGTCGGCGGTTTGTCTGAACGGCCGCAGATTCAAGCCATCAAGCGCGGCGCTCAGTTGGTGGTTGCCACTCCGGGCCGCCTGGAAGATTTGATGCGGCGCAATCTGATTTCGCTGAAGACCGTGAAGACGCTGGTGCTGGACGAAGCCGACCGCATGTTGGACATGGGCTTTCAGCCCGCCATCAAAGCCATTGTGGAAGCGCTTCCCACGGATCGTCAGACATTGTTCTTTTCAGCTACCGCTGAGCCTACCGTGGCTCATCTGGTAACCAAGTATCTGCGTAACCCCGTGCGTGTGGAAGTGGGCAGCACGTCCAAACCGGCCGATTCCGTTCAATTGAAGCTGTATGAAGTTTCAAACGACGGCAAGCTGGGTTTGCTGCAGAATTTGTTGAAGCAGGAACTGGGCTCCACTCTGGTTTTCGCGCGCACCAAGCATGGCACCGAAAAGCTGGCGAAGAAGCTGCGCACGTTCGGCATCGAAGCTGGCCGCATTCATGGCGACCGCACGCAGGCGCAGCGCACGGCAGCGCTGCAGGGCTTTCAGCAAGGGCGCTTTCGCGTTCTGGTGGCCACTGACGTTGCCGCCCGCGGCATTCACGTGGAAAACATTGCGCACGTGGTGAATTACGACCTGCCGCAGGTTCCCGAAGACTTTATCCATCGCGTGGGCCGCACCGGGCGTGCTTCCGCAACCGGTAAAGCTTCCACCTTCGCGACGCGTGAGCAATCCGGCGATGTACGGCGCATTGAAAAAGCGCTACGCATTAAGCTGGAACGCGGCGTGGCTGCTTTTGCCTAAGTAAAGTTTCTGCATAATGAAGGCAGGGGCTGCGGCCCCTTACCCATGACGTTTCCGCAACAACTCCGTATTGGACACATCCCTATTGCGCCGGCCACCGTGCTGGCGCCGATGGCTGGTGTGACCGATACGGTTTTTCGCAGGTTTATCCGTAATTTGGGTGGCTGTGGGCTCATCATGACGGAGTTCACCAGCTCTCATGGCGTGAGCGCTTCGCAGCGCGCGCACAAGCCCACGCGCACGCTGAAGTATCTGGCGTTTCAGCCGGAAGAGCATCCCATTTCCGCACAGCTGTTCGGGGCCGATCCGGACGTGATGGCAAGTGCCGCGCGTGTGTGTGAAGCCCTGGGTTTCGACATTCTGGATATCAATTTCGGCTGCCCCGTGAACAAAGTGGTGAAGTGTAATGGCGGCTCCGGATTGCTGCGCGATCTGCCGCTGGTTGAGCGACTGCTGACTACCGTTCGGGCCGCGATCAAAATTCCGTTTACGCTGAAATTTCGTGCGGGTTGGAGCGAACGCGATCTGGTGACCGTGCAGATGGCGCGCTTAGCTGAAGATTGCGGCTTGCAGGCGATTGCGCTGCATCCGCGTACGCGCGAACAGGGCTATAGCGGCAAGGCCGATTGGAACCGCATTGCCGAAGTGAAAGCCGCGGTGAAAATTCCGGTGATTGGCAATGGCGACATTCTCACGCCCGAGGATGCCGTGCGCATGGTGCGCGAGACGAATTGCGATGCTGTAATGATTGGACGCGCCGCGTCTTCGAACCCGTGGATCTTCCGGCAGATTGAACAGTATCTGAAACAGGGCCGCTACGATCAACCGGCCGAGCGCGATCGCTACGACATGATGCGGACGTATTACCGGATGCTGATCGACCGCGACGAGCCGGATACCGTGGGCAAGATGAAGCAGTTTGCGACTTACTTTACGCATGGCGTGGCGCATGGCGCGAAGCTTCGCGGCGACATCTACCACGTGCAGGAAGCGGAAGCGATTTTGGAAAAAGTGGATCTGTTCTTTACGCGAGAGCAAGAGCCGGCACCGGCATAACTAAAATGGCGGAGGCAGCGCGCAAGACCGTTCAGGCCATCACGGATGGTGCTTGCCTGGGGAACCCTGGGCCGGGTGGCTGGGCCTGCATTCTAAAGCATGGGGGCAAGGTGAAAGAGCTGTTCGGCAGCGCTGGGCACACCACCAACAACCGGATGGAATTAACCGCGGCTATTGAAGCGTTGCGCGCGCTAAGGGTGCCGTGCGAAGTGGAAGTAGTGACGGATTCCGAATACGTCAAGAACGGCATCACTACGTGGATTGCGGGCTGGAAGCGCAAAGGCTGGCTAACGGCGGCGAAGAAGCCGGTGGTGAATCGCGACCTGTGGGAAGAACTGGACGAACAGGTGGAACGGCACACCACGCGCTGGACCTGGACCAAGGGGCACGCCTCGCATGAAGACAACAATCGGGCCGATGAACTGGCGTCGCGCGCGGCGCGGGAGCAATCGCGTTCATAGGGCGGCAGACGTTACACTGAAACCATATGCCGAATGAAACATACGCGCTCTTCGATACCACCGAGGGCAAGTTCAAAGCTAAGCTTTTCAGTGACGAGGCGCCGAAGACCGTGGAGAATTTCGTGTCGCTGGCGGAGGGCACCAAGACGGGTAAGCCGTTCTTCGACAACCTGGTGTTTCACCGCGTGATTCCCGATTTTATGATCCAGGGCGGCTGCCCGGAAGGCTCCGGCCGCGGAGGCCCCGGCTATAAGTTCGCGGACGAATTTCATCCCTCGCTGAAGCATGGCAAGAAGGGCTTGCTTTCGATGGCGAACTCTGGCCCCAATACGAACGGAAGCCAGTTTTTCGTGACCGTGGCGCCCACGCCTTGGCTGGATAACAAGCACGCCATTTTCGGCGAAGTGATTGAAGGCTACGACGTGGTGGAGAAGATTTCGAAGGCGCCGCGCGATTCCAGTGACCGTCCCAAGAAGGAAGTAAAGATTAACTCCGTCAAGATCGAGAAGGCATAGGCCATTTCGGCGCGCGTGTCGGGTCTGGCGCTGTTCGGGGGCACGTTCGACCCGGTGCACAATGCTCACTTGCGAATTGCGGAAGCGGCGGCGGATTGCTGCCGCTTAGAGCGTGTGCTGTTCATTCCTTCCGGGCGTCCGCCGCATCGCGCGGAGGGAACGTTTGCCAGTTATGAAGACCGGTACGCGATGGTGCAACTTGCCTGCGCGTGCGATGCGCGCTTCGAACCTTCGCGCCTGGAAGCGGGCACGGAGAAGAGCTATTCCGTCCACACCATTGAGAAAGCGCGAGCTCTGTATGCGGGCGCGCTCTATTTTCTGATTGGCGCGGATGCGTTTGCGGAGATAGAGACCTGGTACCAGTGGCGCACGGTGGTGAACGCCGTTACGTTCATTGTGGTGAGCCGGCCGGGCGCGGAATATCGCGTTCCCGAGGGGGCTCAAGTGGTGCGTTTGGAGGAAGTGCGGCTGGCGATTTCTTCTTCTGAAATTCGGCGCGGGCTGGCACAGGGCGTGCAGCAGAGCGCGCTGCCGGCGGCGGTGGCTGAATATATCGAAGCGCGCGGCTTATACCGGTAAACGGCGCGAACCGTTACAGGCGTTCGAGGCGCGTATCCGCATCGCCAAACTTATCCAGCTTGATGCCGAAGCGATCGAGAAGCGAAAGATAGAGGCTGCACATCTTCTTGTTATCGCGGCCCGCATCGACAAAGCTCATGGTGCGTCCTGTCTCAAGAGTGCCGCCCAGGCCGCCGGCCAGAACCAGCGGCAGGCGGAAGTTATCGTGCTTGCGGCCGATCCACATGTTCGAAAGGAACATGAGGCAGGTATTGTCCAACACCGTGCCGTCGCCTTCCTTCATGCTGTCCAGCTTGGAGGCGAGATATGCATACTGGCTGACGTGGAAGCGCGCGATGCGTTCATAGCCATCGGAATTGTTGTTGTGCGAGGCGGAGTGGTGCCCTTCTTTCACCTGGAGGAACGGATAGTACATGGCGGACAGATCGCGCGAGATGATCAGGGATGCCACGCGCGTTTTGTTGGTCTGGAACGCAATGGCGATGATGTCGCACATCAGGCGGGCGTGATCGCGCAGGTCTTCGGGTAAGCCGTTGGCCGGCCGGTCCATGGCGGCGGCCGTTGTGTTCTTGCCCTTGGCCGTCTCTTCAGCGTTTTGCTTCCCTTTGCGCATGCCATCGACGCGCTTTTCTACTTCGCGAACGCTGGTGAGATATTCATCGAGTTTCACGGCGTCGGTAGAACTGATTTTGCGCGTGAGCGATTGCGCGCGGTCCTTGACGCGATCCAGAATGCTGATGTTCAACAGGCTGCCGCGATTGTCGAACAGGTTGTCCCAGGCAAGCGATGGATAGACTTCCACGGGCACTGGCGATTCCGGACTTTGCCAGGAGATGTGCGAGCTGTACGCCATGGAAAAATTGGATTCGTGATAGCCGGTCATGGGCTGTTCGCAAGCCAGCACGATGCTGGATTGGGGCGTATCGTCGCCCAGGCGGCTGGCGATCATCTGATCGATACTGACGCCGGAGTGGATGATGGCGCCCTTGGCGATGTGCGCGCCGGAGAGGATACTTCCGGTTTGGCCGGGATGAATTCCCTGTCCGGTGAGCGCGTGGACATACAGCCCTTCAATGAAATTGATCTTCTGCTTCAGCGGCTCAAGCGGCGAGAGCGTTTTGCCAAGCACCATGTCCGCACCCTGGCCGGTGGCGGTCCAGTGGTCTTCATTCACGCCGTTGCCGAGGAAGACGACGCCAAAGCGTTTCGGGAAAGCGGAAGGCGCGGGAACGTCGGCAAGTGCATGGAGAGATTCAAGCCATGGCAGGGCCATGGAGCAGCCTACGCCGCGCAGCACCGTGCGGCGGGAGATGGAAGAAGTGGAGCGTGCGGGCGTATGGGCCATCTTTTATTCACCTTTTATGAGTGGCGCGCTGAACTTCTCACGAGCTTCCGGAATGCGCCGGTTTAAGAATTGCGGGCTGGTAACGATTGTATCGATTAAGGCACTAAAGCGATTGTCCTTGGCCGACAAGCGGGCTTCCATCTTCTCTACGACGGCTTCATCGGAAAGCTGGAGTGAGCGGTTCAGGGCGTAGGCCAGAAGCTTGCGGGAAAGATTTTCGACGAAGCCCTGCCGGCGGTGTTCGCGAATGAAACTTTGCAGACCGGTAAAGCCCTGGGCTTCCATGCCGCCGGGGTAGGTGACGGCGGTATCCACCGCGCGGCCCGCCAGATCTTTGGTGCGGGCGCCACCCACGGGTCCGTAACCTTCAAAAGCAAGGCCGAAGGAATCGAAGCGCGCGTGGCAGGCGGAGCAGGCCGGGTTGTCGCGATGCTGCGCCAGCATCTGGCGAACGGGAAGGTCGGACTTCGCTTCATCGCTCGGAAGCTCTGGGACCACGGGCGGCGGCGCGGGGATTGTTTCCCCCAGCACCTTCTGCACGATCCAATGGCCGCGCTTCACGGGGCTGGTGCGCAAGCCGGGCGAATTCTGTGTGAGAAACACGGCCATGGGCAACAGGCCGCCGCGACCATACTGGCCCGCGTTTTCAACGCGTGTCCACGTGTCGGTGGACCCCTTTACATCGGGGATGCCGTAGTGCGCGGCGAGCGCGGGATTTACGAACGTATAGTTGCCGAAAAGCAGATCGAGAACGGAGCCGTCATGCTGGATCAAATCTGCCACGAAGCGAACGGGCTCCTGGAACATGGCCTCCCGCAGATCGTTGTTGAAGGCGGGGAAGCGCTCGCGATCTACGGAGTTGTGGGTTTCGAAATGCCGGGAATCGAGCCAATTGCCGGTGAATTCAGTGGCGAGGCCTTCCACGCGGCGGTCCTTCAGCATGCGATGCGTTTGCGCGGCAAGAACTTCGGGGCGCTGTAAATCGCCTGCCGCGGCGTGACGCATCAGCTCTTCATCGGGCATGCTGGACCAAAGGAAATAGCTGAGCCGGCTGGCAAGCGCGTAACTGGAAAGAGGGCGCGTGGGAACGGCCGTGGCGTTAAGGGCTGCGTTCCTGAGAAGAGGCTGCTGAGCCACGCCGGATTGCAGCAAATCGAAGCGATAGAGAAAATCGGGAGACATCAGGATGCCCACCAGAGACTGACGGATGGCATCCTCATGCGACAGTTCGTTCTTTGCGCGGAGCGTGCGGTAGTACGCAAGCAGATCTTCGCGCTCCGTTAGCGCGAGCGGCCGGCGATAGGCGCGCGCGGCAAAACGCAGCATGGCGTCCAGGTGCTTCGGCTCCGACGCGCTCTTCTCTTTTTCCAATTCGCGCAAGGTTCTGTTCACACGCTCGAAGTGATCGCGAATGGCTGTCAGCGCGGCGGGATCGTTCTTGGGGTCGGCCTTCGCTTTCGCCTCATAAGCGTCGCGCATGGCGTAGATGACCGGAGTATCGGTGATAGCATGATCCGGCGGCCGCGCGGTGCCGGATTCGGCTCCCTTCCCCTGAACTTCGCCGCTCTGATTGAAGTAATACTGAGTCCAGGTGCGCTCCGTAAAACGGGCGACGTAATCGAAACTGTCCCAGAGGCGGTCCAGTTCCCGCTGCGCTTTGTCATCGAGGATGAGCTGTACCAGCGGAGTATCGTCGCGGAAAAAACCGACGACGCTGTGATAGCCGGCGCTCAGAAGGCGGCCCTTGTCGGAAGAATCGTCAGGGAAATAACGGCCGCGTTCGGTGACGTAAAACGTGTCCGGGAAGACGTGGGCGAAGCGGGAAAACGCGGCTTGATAGCGTTCGCGCTGCGCTGCGGGGACCACCAGGTCCAGGTCGCCGGCGCGGGCTTTGGCGGAAAGAACGGCCCAGCGCGGAGCAGCCTCCTGGTGCAGGCCGGGGTACTTGGGAATCGCAGGTACGGCGGGCGCGGGATCGCCTGCATTCAAAAGATCGTTCGGATCGCTGTCGCGGCGGTGCATGGCGAACTGGCGCAACTTCCAATTCAGCAACGGCTGCGAGCCGGCGGGCAGACCTGTGACCAAAGGCGCGCTGAACTGCATGGCGGTATGGCTGCGGATTTTGACTACGAAATCGCGCATTTCAATGCACTTTGCGCGGACCGCTTCAGGCTGGTTCGCAGACGGTGCGGGCAGGTCGCGCCACATTTTCTGCAGCTTGGCGATGGGGCCCAGCGCGTCCGGTTCGTTTAAAATCTGCCAGACCAAGGGGAGATATTTCGGACTTACTTTTGCAGCCGCGGCCGTGGAGGCCAATGTGGCGGCCGGCTTCCCTAACGCCTGACGGTAGCGATATCGCCAGGCGGCTCCGAAATAGTCTGCATAATCGGTCGGCTGGCGCTGGTAAAACTCCATGATGCGCTGAATGGAATACTTTTCGCGATCGGTTTCCACCAGCATGGGAAAGGGGGCGAACTCGATTCCGTTCGGCTCTAAAACGGCGTGATCGGCCACGCTTCGCGACGCTTGCAGATACTTGTTGAGCAGGCCGGGCGACATGGTGAGCGATTCGCCCGAATTGTCGAAACCGGCGGTATTGGCGGGGTCGACGGGGAACTCTTTAGTCACCTGCATATCGCGGCCGGTGAGGTCGCGGATGGTGTAGTTGTATTCGGCGTTACTCAGGCGCCGGGCCAGCACCAAGCCCGGATCGCCCGCGAACTTTTTGATCTGCTGGGCGCGAACGGCCTGAATCCAGGCCACCACCTGCTGGGTGGCTTCGGCGGGCGGAGCGGCCATGGGCTTCGGCGGCATCGTCTTCGCCTCAATCCGTTCCATCACCAGCGCCCAATGCGGATAGTCTTTCGCGACCTGATCCACAGAAGTGAACGACTTCAAATCGAGTTGGGCTGCGGATGAAGGGCCGCTATGGCACCCGATGCAATACTTCGCAACGTAGGGACGAACTGTTTGGTTGAATTGCCGGTCGAGAGGAGGAACGGCGGCTCCATGGGCGGGAACCGCGGCGAACAGGAGCAGAACGGGTACGTTGAGAATGAGCATCTTCGGAAGAGAGGATCCGTATGTGGGCCTGATGGGATTTTATCGCAATGCGAAGTGGTGGGACCATAGGCGCATGCGACCCTTCCCGATTCTCTCTACGGCTTTGCTGCTGACGCTGGCGGGTTCGACAAGCGCGCTTGCGCAGCGTCATGAAGTTCCCCCGCTGAATGGCTGCATCACAGAGTTTTACGATCCTGAGATGTATAACTATTTGACGTTCAAGAACAATTGCACACAATCTTTGACCGTGGTTCTGGTGGCGAAGGATGGATCGGGCGCCGGGGGCACCATGGAATTGCGACCTGGCGGAAAGGATTCCGTGGGCCGCTCAAAGGGTAAGGAGCCGAAGCCCGGCAGCTTTGAGTTATACGTCTGCCCAACCGGAAACATTCCGGTGGATGACAACAATGAGAAAGTAAGCAAGCCCGGCAGCAATTTCAAATGTCAGCAAAAGACACATTAGTTGGGACAGAAAAAATCTGACAATCTTTGACACAATAGCGTTTTACACGGCAAAGGGACCCCCCTGAAATACGCGCGAAGCTGGGGCGCAAGTCGGAGCAAAGTCATAGCTGTAACGAATAGGTCGCGCGATATTCCCGCCTTCCTGGGCCGCCGAATACAATAGGAAGCGTTTTCGATCCCCCCTCGTATATCGTTCACAGAAATACAACTAACTTGTAAATCGAATTACCTCTGTAAGTTACCTGCGTTCCCCACCTTCGGAAAAGGCCTGCCAAGCCCTCCCCCGTGCTTAGACTGAGGGCGAGATAGCAAGTCTCTTCTGGAGGAATTCGCATGTTACCTGGCCGACTGATGGCCATTTTGTTTAGTTTGACCGGTCTTCTGTTGGCTCAGCCCTCAGTTACGACCATCCAAGACACCATCTATAAAGCCGATGGCTCCCGCTTCGACGGGACCGCTGTCATCAATTGGATTACGTTCGATGCAAGCGACGCATCGAACATCGGTCAGCAATCGCTTTCCGTGCCCATCGTCAATGGCGCTCTTTACGTGCAACTGGTGCCGAATAACAACGCGCACCCCACAAATGTCTACACCGTCCACTACAACAGCGCGGGCCTGGAGCAGTTCACAGAGACTTGGTCAGTACCGGCCAGCACCGTAACGCTGCGGGTTCGCGATGTTCGCGTGGACCCAAATGCGCCTGGCGGACCCGGCGGCACCACCGGGCCTGCTTCCATCGCGGAAACGCAGGTCACCGGTCTTTCGGCCGATTTGATTCTACGGCCTATTAAAGGGTCCGGCTTCAGCCCGGGCAGGACAGCCGTGGTGAACGATGCCGGTGAGATTGAATCGGTGGCCGGGAACCCTTCCGATTGCGTGCGCGTGAATGGAACGGCGGCCACGTGCTTCGACACCGCGTCGCTGGCTTCCTTTGTGGATGCGGAGACACCGGCGGGCGTAATCGATAGCGTGAACACCAGCTTCACCGTGGCCAATGCGCCGCTGCCTTCCACCAGTTTGCAGTTATATCGCAACGGTGTGTACCAGACGGCTGGAACGGATTTCACGGTGAGCGGGAATAACATCCAGTTCCTTCCAGGCGCTATTCCGCAACCCGGAGATTTGCTGCTGGCTTCGTATCGCGTGGGCGGGCTGCGCACCACCACAACGCAGCAGATTACCACGGCCTTTCCACTTACCGGCGGCGGCCCGCTGGCCAACAATCCGGCGCTCGCTCTGGCCGATGCCGCATTTCTGCGCCGGGGTCATAAAGCCATGGTGCTGGGCGATAGCTTTGCCGGCGTGGGCGCTTCATGGGCCATTCCGGGCAACTGGTTCGCGCAATCGGCAGTGCAGTTTCGCTCTGTGATTCGCTATGCGGGCAACGCGGGCGTGGCTGCCGATACCGTGGCGGGCATGCTGGCGCGCGTGAATGCGGATGTGATTTCGAAGGCTCCGGACAAAGTGTTCATCGCGGCCGGTTCCACCGATATCGCGGCCGGCACGGCGCCCACGGCAGTCATCGCCACCGTGAGCGGCATTGTGGTGCTGCTGAAGGCGGCAAACATTTTGCCGATTCTATGTAGTATCCCTCCCGTGCCGCAATTCGTGGCCGCTACATCGCAATACAACTTACAACTGCAGCATCTGGCGGACCTGCAGGGCATTCCCTTCGTGGACGTTTCCGCTCAGCTTGTGGATTCGAATACGGGCTTGATCAAGGCCGCTTATGGAACCGACATTTCGAATCTGGCGGGCTCCGCGAACCGGTTTATGGCGAACGCGGTGAACACCGCCGTGGCGGCTCTGTTCGATCAAACGCCGCCGTGGATTCCCACCTCCGACGTGGATGGCGTGAACCTGATTGTGGACGGCCTCTTTCAGGCAAGCCCTTCGCGATGGACCGCGAATTTGGTTTCGGGCACGGTAGCTCTTCCGGCGGCTATCGGCTCCGATTACACCATCGGCGGCAACACGGCGGCGCTCAGCAAGACCGATCGCGCCAGTGTGAACGCTTTGCGAGGCGTGGCGATTACAACCGGTTTTCAACCGGGCGACAGAATTGCGTTTACCGGTCGCATCAAGACGTCGGGCGTGGAGTTCGGCGGCCTTGCTTTCGATGCCGGGCTTCAGTTCACGCCTGGCATCAACGTGTTCTATCCGATGTTCCATTGGTCGGCCGACATTCGCGACGGCCAGTGGTATGCCGAAACCGTTGTTCCCGCGGGCGTGACTTCCATCACCCCATTCTTTTTACTTAATCAAGGCATCGGCACGGTTGTGGTGGGTCAAGTAGGCCTCATCAATCTGACGGTGCTGGGACTCTAACAGGAGATGAAAGAATTGCTGAAAGGTACCGTATCGACAAACATCACAGTGACGGCGCTCTTTAAAGAAAATGAAGATGGCACGTTCGGCGCGGTGTGCCCGGAGATACCGGGCTGCGTCGTGATTGCGAGCAGTAAGAGAGATGCCGTGAAGAAAATTAAAGCGGCGATTGAAGCCTGCCTGGCGGAACTGCTGGACCATGCGCGGCACAAGCTTCGGGCTACCAAGAAGAGAACGGCGGGGCGCGGCTGATTTTCGCCGGCGGGTTACTTCAGATATTTGTCCAGATCCGGCGATAGCACTTTCTGAATTTCCGGATCTGTCATGTTTTCTTTGGTCACCACGCGCGGCGCAAGGTTCTGTATTTTCACAGGGCTGCCGCCGCGCAGTTTCTCCACCGCGGCCTGAATGGAATCGTGCCCCATGCGAAAGGGGTCCTGCACAATCAACGCATCGATCAGGCCGCTTTTTAAATCTTCCAGCAGTGAGGGGCTGGAATCGAAGCCCACCATCTTCACGGAACTTTTGCGCGATTTGATGGCGCGCGCTGCACCCACCGCGCTCGATTCGTTCGAGGCGAACAGAGCGTTCAAGCCCGGATACGCAGTCAGCATGTTTTCCGAAACTGCCATGCTTTGCGCGAAATCGGCATTGCCATATTTTTTGTCCAAAATCTTGATTCCCGGCGCTTTCTTGTGGATCGTCTCCTCGAAGCCTGCTTCGCGGGCCATGGTGGAAGCCGCGCCCACTTCCACCGCAACAATGGCAATCTCACCCTTGCCGCCCAGAATGCTAATCATTCGCTCGGCAGCCATTTCGCCCGCGTGATAGTTGTCGGTGGCCACCTGCGCGACAAAGTTCTGAGTGTCCACGGGCGAATCGAAAATAATCACGGGAATGCCTTGCTTCGTGGCGCGATCCACCACGCTGACCATGGCTGTCTTATCGATAGGCGCCAGCGCAATCGCATCCACCTGCTGATTGATCATGGCGTCCACAATCTGGAGCTGGCCGTTGAAATCCGTCTCGCTGGCAGGGCCGTTCCAGACGATATCCACGTTGGCCTCGCGCGCGGCGGAGTTCGCGCCGGCATGCACGGATTGCCAGAACAGGTGCGCGCGCCCCTTCGGCACCATTGCAATTTTCTTGCGCGTGTCCCGATGGCAACCGCTGAGCAGCAGAATCAGGCATAGCGCGCCGGCAAACAATTTCCCCAAGGTGGGCCCTCTCCGCCATATCATATGCGAAGTCCCCCGCTTATGCCCCATCGAATGTTCCGGTTCGCTGTGTTGTTCTCGCTTGCGCAGCAAAGCTACGCGGCCGAGTTTGTTGCGCATGAAATTGCCACGGGGTTGAAAGGCGGCTATCAGGTAATTGCGGCGGACCTGAATCGCGATGGCAAGCCCGACCTGATCGCTGTTGCACCTGGCACCAATGAGTTGGTGTGGTTTGAAAATCCGGGGTGGCAGCGGCACGTGATTTTGGCGAACGTGCCGCGCACCATCAATTGCGCCGCTTGGGACACGGATGGCGACGGCATCCCCGAAATCGCGCTTGCCTATGAGTTTGCGAACGTTGCCGCGAAGAGTATCGGCATCGTCGCCATTCTTCGCCACAACGGCGACCCTACGCAACCCTGGACGCCCACCGAAGTCGATCGCCTGCCTACTTCGCATCGCCTCCGTTGGGCGGACATTCGCGGCGATGGCAAGCGCGTCTTGATCAACGCGCCGCTGACAAGCGCCGAGGCCCAAAAGCCGGAAGACCAGCTCTCCACTCCGCTCATTTATTACGACCCCGCCGATTGGAAGCGCCACGTGATCGGCCAGGAAAACCAGGGCGTACAACACGGAATTTTTATTACCGCGTGGGATGGCAAAGCGCCAGAGGGCGTGCTCACGGCCAGCTCTTCCGGTCTGCATCTGTATCGCCTGAAAGCAGGCGCATGGTCGCGTACAGAGTTGGCGCGCGGCGCCTCGGAAGCCTGGCCGAAATCTGGTTCGTCCGATATTGCCGTGGGGTATTTAGGGAAGCAGCGCTTCCTGGCGGCGATCGAACCGTGGCATGGGAACCAGGTTGCGATTTACCGTTTGCACTCGGGAAAATGGTCGCGCGAGGTAATCGATTCCACGCTCACCGACGGGCACACCATCGCCGCCGCCGATTTCGAAGGTGACGGCAATTATTCCGTCATTGCCGGCGAACGGGGCGGTGCGCACGCCCTCTATCTGTATCGATCCGGCAAGGGGAAATGGAGCCGCCAGGTGATTGACGGCAGGATGGCGGCTGCCTCTTGCAGTGCGGTGGATCTGAACGGTGACGGTCGAGCGGATTTTGCCTGTATCTCTCCTGTGACTCAAAACCTGAAATGGTATGAGAACAAGAAATAAAAAAAGAGGGACCGGCACCTAACCGGCCCCTCTTGAGATGCAACGCGGTGTTTGAAGCCGCACCCAGCCCTTTCAGTGTGGAGGAGCACTGAGATTAGCTAGGATTTTTGGGTTCTAAGAGCCGCCATGGCTCTGACTTGCAATTGAGTATTACTCAATTGTTCAGTTTCGTACAGATGTTTTCGCGTAACACGTTCGTAATGGCAATTCAAAAAGTACTATTCTTAACAGATGTCAAGTTTTTGACCACCCGGCGCGTGGTCTTCAAATTGCCACAGCCAGCATCATGCGATATCAGGTTGTTTTCAAGAAGCGCTTCAACCAGCAGGGCGACGGTTCGGATTCCCCACAGGTGCTGCTCAATCTTCCCGACGGCGTGATTGAAGAGGCCGTGATGGTGGAGCAGATTCAGCCCGACAGCGTCCATGTGGAGGAGAGCATGGATGAAGATGACGATTTTCTCCCTTTCGGCAGCGAAGTTTGGGAGTTTTCCGTCGCGAACGATCGCGAGGACGAGTTTAAAAATGCGCTGGACGAGAGCGGCGTGGCAATGGAGTACGACGTGGTGGACGAAGAGGAAGAGGCCGGCACCACAGCTTCGTAGCAGGCATTTTCAGGCGCTTCGTATACTAAAAATATGGCCTTCGATCTGGTTGTGAACTATCGCCCTCGCGGCGATCAGGTGACTGCCATCGAAGAGTTGACGCGCGGTCTTCGGGACGGGGAAGAGCATCAGACGCTGCTGGGTGTGACCGGTTCCGGCAAGACTTTCACCATGGCGAAGCTGATTGAGACCATGGACCGGCCGGCGTTGGTTCTGGCGCATAACAAGACGCTTGCAGCGCAGCTTTACGCTGAGTTTCGTTCCTTCTTTCCGAATAACGCGGTGGAGTATTTCGTCAGCTACTACGATTACTATCAGCCCGAAGCGTATATCCCTTCGAGCGACGTTTATATCGAGAAGGAATCCACCGTCAACGACGAGTTGGACAAGCTGCGCCTGGCCGCTACGCGCTCACTGTTCGAGAGGCGCGATTGCATCATCGTAGCCAGTGTGAGCTGTATCTATGGTCTCGGTTCGCCTGACGCTTATTACGGCATGATTCTGATGCTCGAAAAAGGGCAGAAGATTACCCGCAAGCAAATCACGGCCAAGCTGGTGGAAATTCTGTATGACCGCAGCGAAGCCGATTTTCGGCGCGGCACGTTTCGCGTTCGGGGCGACACCATTGAAGTGTTCCCCACCTACGACGATTACGCGTATCGCATAGAACTTTGGGGCGATGAGGTGGAATCGCTCTCGCAGGTGGACGCGCTTTTGGGTCAGGTGAAGAAGACATACGTGCGGCTGCCCATCTATCCCAAGACGCACTATGTGATGTCGAAGGACACCAAAGAAACGGCCATGGAATCCATCCGTGTGGAATTGGAAGGCTGGCGGCCGCAACTGGAAGCGCAGGGCAAACTGATTGAGGCGCAGCGGCTGCACCAGCGCACCATGTTCGATCTGGAAATGATGCGCGAAATCGGTTACTGCCATGGCGTGGAAAATTACTCGCGGCATTTTTCGGGGCGGCTTCCCGGTGAAGCGCCGCCTACGCTGTTGGATTATTTACCGGCCGATTCGCTGATCTTTATCGATGAGAGCCACCAGACCGTACCGCAGCTTCATGCCATGTACCATGGCGATCGCGCGCGCAAAGAGATGCTGGTGGGCCATGGCTTTCGCCTGCCCAGCGCCATGGATAACCGGCCGCTTACGTTCGAAGAATTCGAACATCGCGTCAATCAGGTAATCTATGTTTCCGCCACGCCCGGCCCTTATGAATTGACGAAATCCGAAGGCGTGGTGGTGGAGCAGATCATTCGCCCCACCGGTCTGGTGGACCCCGAAATTGAAGTGCGCCCCATCAAAGGCCAAGTGGACAATCTGCTGCATGAGATTCGCAAGCGTGTGGAAGCAGACCAGCGCGTGCTGGTCACAGTGCTCACCAAGCGCATGGCGGAAGATCTGGCCGAGTATTATTCCGAAGTGGGTGTGAAGTGCAATTATCTGCACTCCGAAGTAAGCACGCTGGACCGCATCAAGATTCTGCGCGACCTTCGCCGCGGCGAGCACGATGTGCTGATCGGCATCAACTTGCTGCGTGAAGGGCTCGATCTGCCGGAGGTTTCGCTGGTCGCGATCCTGGACGCTGACAAAGAAGGCTTCCTGCGCTCTGGCGGTTCGCTGATTCAGACCATCGGCCGCGCCGCGAGGCATCTGGAAGGCCGCGCGATTCTGTACGCCGATGTCATCACGGACAGCATGAAGCGCGCGATGGATGAGACCAAGCGCCGGCGAACCGTGCAGGTGGAATATAACCGTGCGAATAACATCACTCCGCAGTCCATCGTCAAGCCGATCGATATGACGCTGATCGCTATTGCCGAGGGTGACTATGTCACTGTGCCCGCCGAACCGGACCGCGATGAAACGCGGATGAATCCAGCGGAACGGGAACAGTACATCGTGGAACTGGAAGCTCAGATGCGCGACGCCGCGAAGAGGTTCGAGTTTGAAAAAGCGGCTCAACTTCGCGATAAGGTGAAGGCGCTGCGCACGCGGGATGTTGCTGGAATTGGCATTCCAGCTACGCCCTGAGCGGAGCCGCGCATGGCTGTTCGAAAACTTTGGGCGCTGGCGGCAGCGGGCGCGGCAAGCCGAAGCTTTCTGAATCGCGTTCCCACGCTACGGAGTCAGTTAGGGCCCGTGGCATCCACATCGCTGCGGCTGGCTGCGCGCATCACAAACGCTCTGCGAGCGGGCACGCCTGTGCGTACGGCGTCTGACTTGGGCTTGGCCGATGTGCTGCTCATCTGTGTGCCCGGCATGCCTCTCGAACCGCTGATCGACCACGCGTTCATGGATGCCATTCAATGGCACAGAAAGGCGGTGCTCATTTTGGAAGGCGGCAACGGTTCGTCAACCGAGCAGGCGTTGCGGATGCGCGGGGCTGCCGTGGGCATCCTTAACACCGTTACGGGGCTGCCCGATCATTTTGTGATCACCGGCGATCGGCCCGCGGTGCGGGTGGCGAAAACAATCGTTCAGTCTCTCCAGGGCCAGGCCCTTGAAATCGCAGCGGACCGCATACCGCTTTTCGAATGCGCGCTCACGCTGACGGGCAGTCTTTTCACACCCTTCGTTGAGGCCGTGGTGGAAAGCCTGCGCCACGCCGGTTTGGAGCAGCCGAAGGCGGCAGGGATCGCAGACAAGTTGCTTCTGCAATCGCTGCGTTCCTTCCGTCATGCTGGGCGAAAGAGCTGGTCGGGGCCAATCCCGCTTGCGGATGGCGCAGCGCTCGACGCGCAGCAGCAGGCTCTTCAGCAGGTGAATCCGGTAATGGCTAGCTTCTTTGGCGACGCTGTCCGCTATGGGTTTGAGCTCTACCAGACCTTCCCCGAACTCACTCGCTACGACAAGGTTCGCTGGAAAGAGTTCCGCAAGAATCATCCTTCCTGAAACAAGCGAATGCCCGCTATGCCACCGGCTCCCGCGCGAGCGCACTGCTGCGTGTTCGCGGCGTTCACGCCACCCAACGCAAACACCGGCATGCGGCACCGGTGCGCGGCTTCATGCAAAACGCGCAGGCCCAACGGTTCGCCGTACTGCATCTTTGAGGGGGTGGCAAAGATGGGCCCCAGCACGGTGAAATCGGCGCCTTCTTCCTGCGCGCGAATCGCATCGGCAACGGAGTGGCACGATGCCGCAATCAGAAAACCCGGCGGCGTCAGCACGCGATAGCGCAGCGCGGCCAGCGAGTGGGCCGGCAGATGGACGCCATCGGCGCCGGCGGCCAGGGCTATATCCACGCGGTCATTCACCAGAATCTTCGCCGCGCGCTTCTCTATGTTCCGCAGCAACGCAAGCAGCTCACGCGCGGTCCATGCCTTCTGCCGAATCTGTATCAGCTCCACGCCCGCATCGATGGCGCGCTGCACGCTGGCTTGCACTTCAGCCGGTGCGCTGACGCCATCGGTAATGAGGTAGCGCAGCATCAGCCGGTGGCGCGAAGGTGCGATGCGGGTATTTCGATCCACCAATCGGGCTGGCTGCCGTGAGCGTCAAAAGCTTCGCGCGACATCTCAACCGTCAGCTCAGGTTCGAATTGCACACGCACGCCATTGGGCAGTTCCGTTATGCCGGCCACGCGCGCGCTCACGCAATTCTGCTGGGCTTCGCGCGCCACCTTGAGTTGCGAAGCGGGAACGCAGAGCCGCACCGTATCGCCCAGCAGATGCCCCGGCAGATACGTTGCCGCGAACTCCCGGCCCAGCATGCGCACACGGCTGGTATCGCGCCCGGGGTCCAACGCCAGAATCACAGCCTCGAACTGGTTCGCGATGCCGAGCATGCGTGCCACGGCGGGGCTTGCGGGGTTGCCGTACACGACGGCAGGCGCGCCGGATTGCAGAAGCTTCCCGGCGCCCATCACCACCATGGTGTCCGCCAGCGCGAAGCACTCTTCCAAATCGTGCGTCACCATCAAAATGGGGATGCGATATTCGGTGCGAATCTGGCGCACCAGCTCATACAGTTCGTTTCGCAACAGCAGGTCCAGACCGCGCGCCGGCTCATCCAGCAGCAGAAAGCGCGGTTCCGTCACCAATGCCCGCGCCAGTGAGCAGCGCTGCTTCTGGCCACCCGAAAGTTCCCGCGGATACATGCCGGCGAACTCCGCAATGCGGAAGCGGTCCATCATCTCGCCCACGCGCCGGTGCCGTTCCAGCCGCCCATGGCGCTCCGCCGCAAACAGCAGATTGCCGCGCACCGTCATGTGCGGGAACAAGGCATGGTCCTGAAACACATAGCCGCAGTTTCGCCGCCGCGGCGATAGGTTCACATGCGCCGCCGCATCGAAAAGCAGCTCGTCATCCAGCAGGATGCGGCCCTGTTCGGGCGCGGCAAAGCCTGCCAGACAATCGAGAGTCAGCGTCTTACCCGCCCCGCTCACTCCGAACAAAACAGTCACGCCAGGTTCGGCAATCAACTCTATGTTCAGTTCAAAGCTGGCATAGCGCTTAGCAATCCTGGCGCGGATCATAGCTTGCCCCGCCGCTCCAGCCTGTTCGCCGCATACACAATCGCCATCGTGAAGCCGCTGATCACCAGCACCAGCGTGCGCGCGGCCAACGTGTTACCGCTCTCCACCGCGTCATAAATCGCAATCGATGCGGTTTGCGTGCGCCCCGGGATATCGCCCGCGATCATCAACGTGGTTCCGAAATCGCCAAGCGATCGCGCAAAGGCCAGCACCGTCGCCGCAAGGATGGAGCGCCTGGCCAGCGGCAGCGTCACTCGCCAGAATAAGCGCCACTCGGAAGCTCCCAGCGTTCTGGCCGCGCGCTCATATTCGCCGCCGACAGATTCCAAAGCGGCTCGCGAAGATTTCACCAGCATGGGAATGGCATGCACGGTGGAAGCAATCACAGCGGCCTGCCAGGTGAACACCAGCGGCCCACCGAACACCGCTTCGTAAAGCCGCCCCACCGGCGCGGACCGCCCCAGCATCACCAGCAGGTAATAGCCCAGCACAGTGGGTGGCAACACCAGCGGCAGCGTGATGGCGGCGTCCAGTAATTCGCGCCCGCGAAAGTTCTTGTTTGCCAACAGATATGCCAGCGCCAGCCCCACTGCGAAAGAGATTACCGTCGCGCATGCCGCCACGCGCAGGCTCAATGTTAAGGGTGACCAATCGAAGGTTGGCCAGTCAATCGGCATCGGGCTCCACCATCATAGCCGTCCGGGTACCATGAGCTTTATGGATTGGCGGTCCCCCACCGGCAAGCTGCTTCACATCGAGTTGGGCGACATCACGCGCCTGCCCGTCGACGCCATCGTGAACGCGGCCAATTCCTCGCTTTCAGGCGGCGGCGGTGTGGATGGCGCCATTCACCGCGCCGGTGGACCCACCCTGATGCAAGAACTGCGCCGCTTCGATGGCTGCAAAACCGGAAGCGCCGTGGTCACCCATGCGGGCAAGCTGCCGGCCAAGTGGGTGTTCCACGCGGTGGGGCCGGTCTATCGCGATGGCCAGCATGGCGAACCGGAGCTGCTTCGTAGCTGTTACACCACCTGCTTTGAACTAGCGGAGCTTCACAAAGCGCGCACCATCAGCTTCCCCGCCATCAGTACCGGCGTGTATGGCTATCCGCTGGCGCCCGCCGCGCAGATTGCAGTGGCAGAGGCCAAGCGCTTCCTCACGCAAGCCATGGTGGTTGAAGAAGTCTATTTCGTGATGTTCGGCGAAACAGCCTTGCGTGCCTTCAGCGCGGCGCTGGAAAGCTAGCGTGCCGGCCGGCCCAAGAAAAGTACTCGTCGCCGTCTTCGTGTTCTTATACACGCCGATCGCATATTGGTTTGGCTTCTATCCGATGTACGGCATCCAGTTCGATTTTCCCAGCTTCTATTACGGCGCACGCTCCGTCTTCAACCAGGGCACGTCTCCCTATGGCCTGGAAAAATTCCATTCGGCCTCTGTCGTTCTGGGCCGCAAAGTTCATCCCTATCTTTATCCGCCGCCTTCCCTGCTTGCCTTCTGGCCATTCGCCTGGCTCAGGGTGGACCAGGCGCAAGCCGTGTTTCTGGTGGCGAGCCACCTGTGCTTACTGGGCTCACTATGGCTGCTGCTTTTCAAATTCACGCCGCCCGCCACGCCTCTGCGGCGCCACCTTACACTGTTCAGCATCGTGGTCTACGTGCTGATGTTCGATCCCATGCTGATCACGCTCGCACTGGGGCAGATCAATCTCATCGTGCTGCTGTTTCTTTGCCCGGCGTCTGGCGCGATAGGTTGCGCCGCTGGCCGGCTATGGAGACGTGGCGCTCTCTGCGCCCTTCATCTGGAACCAAAGCCTGAACGGCTTTGTGATGCGCCTGATCGCGCCCAGCGAGTTCGCAGCCTCACCCATTAACCTGCCAGCGTTCGCGAAGCCAGTGATCACCGCGCTGGCCGTACTGCTCTCCGCTGTCACCGTTGCTCTCTCATATTTGGGTTCGCGCACGGGCACCCGCAACAGCTCTTGGGATGACCAGATGTCTGCGTTCCTCATCCTGATCTTTCTGATCGCGCCGCTCGCTTGGGATCACCACCTGGTCTACATCCTTCCCGCGCTGGCGGTGGTCATCGGGCGCTTGCTGAACGGATCGCTAACCGGTACATGGGCGGCTTGCCTGACAGTCGCGGTATTCGTGATCGCATGGAAAATACCCATCGATCTGCCATCGCTTCACAACGGCTGGTGGACGCTTCTCGCATCGCTGAAGCTCTATGCCGCGGTGTTGCTCTGGATCTATTTCGTCAGCCGTCTGGCCCCCGGCTTCTATTCCAGCAAGTGGCCCATGCGGTCGCGCTTGGTATCCAAATAGGCCTGCCGCGAAGCTACTTCCGGCACCAGGCTGGGCACGCGCTCCGTCACGCGCACGCCTGCTGTCTCCATCGCCGCCAGCTTCTGCGGGTTGTTCGACATCAGCCGAATTTCACTCAGCCCGAAGTACCGCACAATTTGCGCGGGCAGCGTATAACTGCGCAAATCGCCCGCAAACCCAAGCTCCTCATTCGCCTCGATAGTGTCCCGCCCCGCATCCTGCAATTCATAAGCGCGCAACTTATTCAGAAGCCCGATCCCACGCCCTTCCTGATGCTCATAGATCAGCAGGCCACGGCCTTCCGCCACAATTTGTTGCAGCGCCAGTTCCAACTGCGCCCGGCAATCGCAGCGCAAACTGTGGAACACATCGCCGGTCAGGCATTGCGAATGCACCCTCACCAGCGGCGCTGGCAAACCCTCAATTTCACCCAGAACGCCCATCTTCAACACCACAGCCTCTTCCACGTCCGAAGCGAAGTGGCCTTCGAAGCCGAAGATGCGGAAGTGTCCCCATAGGGTCGGAAAATCGGCCTCCGCCACTTTGGCGAGCCGGAACGGCGCTGGGCTTTGCATTGAGAATGAAGAAGTTAGCTCCATTATAATGGCTGCGGGTGGAACCGTACTTCATCACGCTGCTGATCAAACTGGGCGTGGTGGCCTCCATCGCCGCCTTTGTCATCCGTTACCAGCCCCTGCGCCGCACGCTGATGCGGGATTCGCGCACGCTCGATCAGCGCCTGCGCCTCTCCCTGTGGTTCTCCGGCATCTTCGCTTCCGGCGTGGCCATCCGCGTCATGGTCCGTTCGTATGAAGCGGTCGATCTGGGCCTAGAAGGCAGCATGCTCGCCGGCGTGGTGGGCGGCTATGTTACGGGCATGATCTCCGGCATCATCATCTCCGTACCCGCCATGTTCAATCATGAATACCTCAGCCTGCCGCTCTTCGCGGGCATCGGCATCCTGGGCGGTCTGGTGCGTGACCTGGCATCCGACAAGGAAGACATCTGGCGCTTCTCCCCGCTCTTCGATCTCAACTTGATCCGCGCGCTCACCAAAGGTCATAACTACCGGCGTGCCCTGCTGCACTTCATCCTGGTGGCCGCCATTCTGGTGGCGGAATATCTTCGCCAGGCTCTCGGCGAAGTGTTTCCGGGCCGCATCTTTTCCGTGGACGATAAGTGGCCCGACCATTCCTTCATGGGCTCGATGGCCGTCTATGCCACCACGTTTTTCGCCGTCGCGCTGCCGCTCAAGGTCTGGAACAATACCCGCACCGAAGTGAAGCTGGAAGAGCAGGGCCGCTTACTGATGCAGGCGCGCCTTGAAGCGCTCACCAGCCAGATCAACCCGCACTTCCTGTTCAACACGCTGAACTCCGTCTCTGCCCTCATCCGCACCAATCCGCAGGAAGCCCGCCTGGTGGTGCTGAAGCTCTCGCGCATTCTGCGCCGGCGCCTGCGGCATCACGACAACTTCGCCACCCTGCGCGATGAGCTGGAATTTATCAATGATTATCTGTCTATCGAAATGACCCGCTTCGGCGATAAACTGCGCTTCGTAGAGAACATCGACCCCGACACTTTAGATATGCTTGTCCCCAGCATGCTGCTGCAGCCGCTGGTGGAAAATTCCATCAAGCATGGTTTGGCCGGCAAAGTGGAGGGCGGCGTGATCACCATTGAGACACACAAGCTGGAGAACCGCCTGCAACTAATCGTTCACGATGACGGCGTCGGGATCGCCGAAGAAAAATTAGCCACTTTGCTGGGCGACGGCATCGGAGTCAGTAATGTCACAGAGCGCCTAAAAGTGCTCTTTGGAAGTAACTATAGAATGTGGATCGATAGCCAACCCGCGCGCGGCACCCGCATCGGCATTGAGATGCCTGAATTTGAAACTGCTTTTGCTTCGGCGGTTTCCTGACCGTATGAGCGGACTCACCGCACTGGAATTGCAATCGGCCCGCGACGCCCGGCTCCCCGCTTCACTCCCGAACAGCACTCGCCGCGTGTACGATGCGCTGGCCGAACTTTACCCGCTGTCCACCATGCTGTTTCATTCCATGGCCCATCGCCGCGCCTTACGGCTTTCCGGAATTGAGGACGGCATGAGTGTGCTGGAAGTGGCCACCGGTTCGGGCGAAATGTTCCGGCGTTTGGCGCAGGTGAACCCGAGCGGCCACACCGTGGGCATCGATCTTTCGCCCAAGATGGCCGCCCGCACCCAACGCGTCACACGTGGCAAGCTGCCCGGCGCCCATGCCGATTGCCAGGCCGTGGACGCACGCGCCATGCCGTTTCGCGAGGAGAGTTTCGATGCGCTGGTTTGCTGCTATCTGCTGGAACTGCTGCCTTGCGAAGACATCGAATCCACGGTGGCGGAATTTCGGCGCGTGCTACGGCCGGGCGGCAAACTCACGCTCATTCTCATCGGACAGAATGCCGCGTTTTTCAACTCCATGTATCAGGTCTGCACGAAGGTGGCTCCGGCTTTCTGGGGGCGTCAGGTGGAAGAACGGCTGCCCGCCATCATTGAGGGGCACCGGTTCAAAATTCTGCAGGATCAAACCGTACGCCAGATTTTTTATCCTTCGCGTGTGCTGGTGGCTTCAAAGCAAAGTTCGAAGTAGACTATTGGCATGTCTGACCAACCGAAGAAGTGTGCGCACCCCGCCTGCCAGTGCATGGCTCCTGAAAAAGAGAAGTATTGCAGCACTTACTGCGAAGACGCAGGCACCGATGACGTTGAGCTTTCCTGCGATTGCGGTCACCCCGGCTGTAGCCTGGCGTAATAGCGGAAGCTGCTAGCGCGCGCCCGCGAACTCTTCGAAGCTTTTCGGAGCGTTGTAATACAAAATGCGCTGGCAGCTTTCGCACGTCATGATTTTTTCGCCGCGTTTCAGCTCCTGAAGAAATTGGGGGCGCAGTGTGATGCGGCACTTTGAACAGCGCCCATCCACGGCTTCCGCGATGGCCACGCCGCCACGCCCTTTGCGAATGCGCTCGTAGTTTGTCAACACAGCGGGCGGAATTTGCGCGGTCAACGTTTGGCGCTCTGCCATCAATTTGGCAAGCGCGGCTTGATCGGCAGCCGTCCGCTCACGCGCCGCCACCTTTTCTGCCTCCACCTGCTTCTTCTCTTCTTTAAGCCCACCTTCCGCGCTCTTCACATTGCGGTCCAGGGGTTCAGCGGCAGCCATCGATTCCAGAATGCGGTCTTCGCTTTTCCGGATCTCTGTCTCGCAAAAGGCAATCTCATTCTGAAAGGCTTTGTACTGCTCATTCGTCTTGGCGGTCAGCATCTGATCTTTCAACTTTGAGATCTTCTGCTCATTCACCTGAATGTCGCCTTCGGTCTTCTTGCGCAGCAGTTGGTTTGCGGTGAGCGCGGCCTGGTCTGCTTTCAGTTTCTGTTCGCCGCCGGAAAGCTTGCGCTCAATTTCCGCGATGTGCTTGGGAAGCGTGGCAATTTCCCCGTTCAGTTCCGCGGCGCGATTGTCCAAGTCTTGCAATCGAACCACAACCTCAAGATCCAGAACCATGTAGTTTCAGCCTATCATCGAATTCTTAAGCGGCGCAGAAGCGGCCTTGCAATTGCTGCTTCCGCTGCTTCCAGTTCTGGAACTTTCAGCAGCAGGCAGGCGGAATAAAATGCCGTCACGCCCAGAAGCATGGAGACTGCAAGCGTCAATAGCAGGCCGAATAAGTGCGCTCCCGCCAGTGAGCGGATCCAATAGTTCGACGACGCGCACACCGCCGCCAGCAACAACGATGCCGCCAGAATTTTTAAGAATGACCGCAGCAGCGCGCCACCTTCCACACCGCCGATTCTGCGCCCGATCAGGAACAGCAGAATCAGAAAATTGAACAGTGCGACGGCCGATGTGGAGAGCGCGAGGCCCCTGTGGCCCAGGTGAAAAAAGCGCGTCATCGCATAAGCCACGCCGAAGTTGATGGCCACCGAAGCCATGCTCACCACCATGGGCGTGCGCGCATCGTTCAACGCGTAAAACGCCGGCGCCAGAATTTTCACGGCAGCATAACCGGTCAAGCCCACCGCATAGCATGTCAGCGCAACCGCTGTCTGGTGCGTCGCGAAAGCCGTAAACGCGCGATGCTGATAGATCAGCGCGATCATGCTCTCGCCCAACACCGCCAGGCCGGCGGCGGAAGGGATGGTCAACAGCATCACCAGCGCGAGTGAGTGCGAAAGAGTCTCACGGAAGCCGGGCATATCGTTCGCCGCCGCGCTTCGCGAAATAGCCGGCAGCGATGCCGAAGCGATCGCTACACCGAACAGCCCCAGCGGAAGCTGCATGAAGCGGAACGCATAATTCAGCCAGCTCAAGGGCCCGCTGATCACGTGCCCGGAAGCATCCGTAATGCCGCTTGCGAAGTTGGAGTTCACCAGGACGTTAATCTGCACCGAAGCATTGCCCAAAATCGCGGGAGCCATTAAGCGCAGCACGTTGCGAAAGCCCGGATGCGCCAGCTGCACCTGCGGCCAATACCGAAACCCGGAGCGCACCAGCGAGGGCACCTGAAACAACAACTGCATCAGCCCGCCGACAACCACTCCGTAAGCCATGCCTTCAATGCGTGAGATGCCCACGCGCGGCCCCAGCCACTGGCCCAGAATCAAGCCGAACGTCACGGAGCCCACGTTGAACCACACCGATGACAGCGCCGGCACTCCGAACTGTTTGCAGGCGTTCAACACGCCCATGGCTTGCGCCGCCAGCGCCACCACCAACAGGAACGGGAACATGATGCGCGTCAGCCGCACCGCCAATTCGAACTGGCCGGGAATCTGATGGAAGCTGGAAGCGAACAGCTCCACAAGCTGCGGGCTGAACACCATGCCGGCCAGCGTCAGCAAGCCGACAATCAGCAGGATGCCGGTGGCCACCAGGTTATAAAGCTCGCGCGCTTCCGGCTTGCCCTTGGTGGTCAGATACTTGGTGAATGTGGGCACGAACGCCGAAGACAGCGCGCCTTCCGCAAATAAATCGCGCGTTAAATTCGGGATGCGGAATCCGATATTGAAGGCGTCCATCTCCGCCCCCGCGCCGAACAGCGCACTCATTACGCTCTCGCGCACCAGCCCCGTAATGCGGCTGAGAAAGATGGCCGCCGAAGCAATGCCGGCAGACCGCGCGACTCCCGCACTGGCACTCGCACTGGCACTGGCTTGTGGTGCTTCCGGTTCCCCAGCTTCTTCCGCCGGCGATGTTTCTTCAGGAGCCACGCGCGCTAATCCACCCTGCGGATTTCCACTTCCCCGTAAATTTTTCGCGCCTGCTCCAAAGAAGCGAACCGCATGCCCGGCAGCGCCGCCGAAGCCGTTCCCGCCGCCACGCCCCAGCGCAGCGAATCGTAGAAATCGTTCGTCTTGCCCATGCTCCAAAGAAACGCCGCAGCCAGCGCATCGCCCGCGCCGATCGGGCTCACGGCATGAACATGCGGCGGCACCACTTCCGTAATCTCGCCCTTGTACGCGCCCACCACACCCCTGCTGCCCAACGACAAAATTACCGATTCGGCGCCCAGCCGGCTAATCTGTTCCGCCGCGCTCAGGTACTGCGTCCGCGTCAGCATCGCCGTGCTCAGCAACCGCTCCGCTTCCGCCTGATTCGGCTTCACAACCGTGGGGTGCGCCTCAATGCCCAGCCGCAGCGCCTCGCCATCGGTATCCAGCAGCGTCTTCACTTTTTTGTGATGCGCAAAGGCAATCAGGTTCGCGTAAAAATCGTCCGGCACGCCCGGCGGCAGGCTCCCGCACAACATTAGCCAGCTCACGCCGTCCAGACGCGCGCGCACCGCTTTATCCAGCTTCGCCACTTCGGCCTTATCCAGCGTGGGGCCAGGCTCATTCAACTTCACCGTCAGCCCATGGCGGTCCATAATGGTCAAATTCGTACGCACCTTATTACGAATGCGCACCACCACCACCGGAAAGCCGCAGTCTTTCAGGAACTCTTCGAAGCGCGCGCCCGAAGCTCCGCCCGCCGGCAGAATCGCCACAGTTTCGCCGCCGAAACTGTGAATCACATTCGCCGAATTGATGCCCCTCCCGCCCGGCGTATCTTTGCTGGACAGAATATAGGCACGATCTTCAAAGGCAAGCCGGTCTACTTGTATAGTGCGGTCGATCGCCGGATTGACCGTCAACGTTACGATCACAAGGTCTTATGTTGGCACATCCTGTTAACCTGTGACATGCGCTCCAAACTGGAGGCCAAGGCCTACTTCGCCCTGGTTCTCGTCAGCCTCTGCTGGGGCACAACTTACCTGGCAATTCGGATGGCGCTCGAATCTTTTCCGCCCGCCATCCTGGTCGTCACGCGCTTTATTCTTTCAGGCGCCATCCTCACCATCTTCGCCATCGTGCGCCGTGAAACCCTGCCCCGCGGCAAGGAATTGTTGCGCCTCGCCGTGATGGGCTTTCTCATCCTCGGCATCGGCAACGGCAGCATCTCCTGGGCGGAGTTGCTCATCCCTAGCGGCCTCGCCAGCCTCTTCGTCACGCTCTCACCGTTCTGGATGGTGGGCATTGAAGCGCTCATGCCCGGTGGAACCAAGCTGCACTTTCCTTCCATCGCCGGCATGGTCATCGGCTTTGCGGGCACCGCGCTCCTGGTCGTTCCAGATCCCAAAGCGGCCACCGGTGGCGGCCACCTGTTAGCCGGATTTCTCATCTGCCAGCTCGGTGTCTTCGCCTGGTGCTTCGGCTCTATTTTGCAGAAACATATGCGCATCGCCTCCCATCCGGCGGTAACAGGTGGCCTGCAACAGTTAGCCGCCGGCATCGGCTTCGTGCCCATCGCCATTGCACTGCCCGAACACCACATCGCCTGGAGCGCGCGCGGCGTCGGCGCAATTTTCTATCTCGCCATCTTCGGCTCCATCGTGGGCTACAGCGCCTATATCTACGCGCTCGGCAAGCTGCCTGTCTCCATCTTTTCCGTCTATCCGTATGTCAATGCCGTGGTCGCCGTTCTGCTGGGATGGCTCATCTATAGCGAGCCGCTCGGCTGGCGCGAAATCATCGCCATGGCCACCATCTTCGCCGGCGTCGGCATCGTGAAATGGCATGCCGCCTCAAACGCCCATCAGATCCGTCAAAGCGCGAGCGCGGTCCCGGCTGACGTCTAGCTCCGTCCCCGTGCTCAGCTTCACTTTCCACGTGCCGCTGAACCACGGCGCCAGTTCGCGCACATGCTCCACATTCACCAGCGTGCCGCGGCTAATGCGCTGAAAGCCCACGCCCGCAAGCATCTGTTCCACCTCGGTCACCGTCTTCTCCACCAGAAACTTTTCCTTCGCGGTGTGCGCAAACACCAGCTTGTCTTCAATGCTTATGTGCAGAACTTCCGCCAGCCCCAGAAGGATGAAACGCTTGCCCCTTCGTGCGGCCAGCTTCGTCGGCGGCGCGCCCCGCTCCTTCTCCATCAGGCCCAAGACGTCGCGCATCGCATCGCGATATTCCGTGCCGCCCGAATGCAGCACCGCGGCGATCCGGTCCAGAGTCTGCCTCATGCGCTGCGGCTGCACCGGCTTCAGCAGGTAGTCCAGCGCCATCGCCTCAAAGGCCTTCACCGCGAACTCATCGTAAGCCGTCGCGAACACAACCAGCGGTTCGCCGCTCATGCTCCGCACCACTTCAAAGCCGTTCATCGCGGGCATTTCAATGTCCAGAAACACCACGTCCGGCTTCAGATCCGCAATCAGCTCCAGCGCCTCCGGCCCGTTGGCCGCGCTCCCCACAATTTCCACATGGGGTTCGTTGCTCAGCAACCGCGCCATGTGCGCGCGCGCCGGCGCTTCGTCGTCCACAATCAGTATGCGAATCATTGCGCGTGCTCCAGCGGCAATACCAGGCTCACTCGCACATGCCCCGGCTCATCCGTCGCCACGCGCACGCCAGCGCCCTTCCCTGCATACAGCGCCAGTCTTTCCCGTACATTCGCCAGCGCGTGCCCTTCGCGAAAAAACTCTGCACTCTCCAATTGTTCCGCCGGGTTCGCCACATCCACACTGCATTGCCGCCCATTGCGATGCACGGAAATTTCCACTTCGCCACCTTCGATGCGCTTGGCAATGCCATGCCGGATCGCATTCTCCACCAGCGGTTGCAGGCTCAAGCCGGGTAGATGAATATCGTTGAAGTCTCCCGTGGGCATCGTGATCCGCAGCCGCTCTGAAAAGCGCGCGCGCTCCAGTTCCAGATAATTGTCCACGAACGCCAGCTCCTGCGTCAGCGTCACATCGGCCGAACGCGAACACGCAAGCGTGTACCGAAACATTTCCGCCAAGCGGCCCACCATCTCCTGCGCGGCTTCCGGCTTCACCGGAATCAATGCGGAAAGCGTGTTCAGAGTGTTGAAGAAAAAGTGCGGATTGATCTGGGCCTGCAGCGCGAAGCTTTGTGCTTTTGCCGCCGCCTCGCCGAGCGCGTGTTCGCGCATCTCGCGCTCATGCAGAGTCGCCTCCGCGCTCCTGATCTGCCGCTGCATGGTCTTGAACGTGCCGATCAGTAACGCCAGGATCGCGCCAATGCCGGCTTCAACGCCCAGCATCTGACCGAAATGCTCACGTCCCCAAAAGTGAATTTCAGGAACCGGACTCAGCATCACCACCGCCATGGAGAACGCCAGCATCGCGCCCAATGCCCCCACCACTGCGGTGATCGCTCCCTTGGCGTTCGCTGGATAGTCTTTGAGCAGAGGCCGCAGATAGTGCCATGGCAAGCCGCAGCAAACAAAGAAGCAGAGCGAAAATACAGCGCCGCCATATGACGATAGCGCCAGCATCTTCGGCCACTCATCGAACGCATGCGCCAGCGGCCGTTGGAACGCCAGAATCAAGACCGTGGAAAGCACCGGCCCGAACAGTGCGCCACCCAACGCAGCCCGGAACAGCACCATCGGATACTGCCGCACCGTGGGCGGTTGTTCCTCACTCCAGAAGAGCAATGCCATGGTTCGATTGTGCGCTCCCTCGCCCGCCGCTCCCAGCAATTTCGGACGACCGGTTGAAATGGCTTCCCTAACGCCCCGAATTACAACGCAAGATCCAGATAGTGCGCGCCCGCCGCGCCCCGCTAACGTGAGTCATGGCTTTTCAAATTGCACCTCTCCCCGCCGGGCGATTTGCCCACCTGCATACCCTAAACACGGAACAGCTCGCCGACCACAACGCCCTGCGCGTCACCGTCGATAAGAAGCCCGGCTTCCCCTGCCGCGTCAGCCTTACCGACGCCGAACCGGGCGAAGAAGTGCTGCTGGTTCACTATGAACACCACTCCGCCGCAACGCCTTTCCGAGCCGGCCACGCGGTCTACATTCGCCCTCACGCGACGGAAGCTCACCTGCTTCCCAATCAGGTTCCCGAACAGCTCCGCACGCGCATCTTATCTCTGCGCGGCTTCAGCCAGCACGGCATGCTCTGCGAAGCGGATCTGGCCGACGGCGCGCTTTTAGAGCCCGCGCTTGAAAAGCTTTTCTCCAACCCGCAAGTCGCCTACATCCACATCCATTTCGCCAAGCCCGGCTGCTACGCCGCCATTGCCACCAGAGCCTGCTAAAGCTGCCGCGCCAGAAACGGGATGCCCTTAGCGCCAGAAAATTCATGCGGCATATCCACCGTCACCTGCTCCGCCATCGCGCCTGCGCCGAACACTTCATACACCTGCTTCACGCGCCGGAAACTCTCCACGCTCGCCGCCACCGGAAAGATCTTGTCGCGCTCCCCGGCTTCTGAAAAGAAAGCGCGCGGCGCAATCAATCCCGCCACGTCATACATCTCCGCCCAATTCAAAATGCCCGGCACATAATTATCGATGCAGTGCGCAACCGACATGATGCTGTCGCGAAACGTGTTCAGATAGCAGCTCACCATGGCCGCCTTCACACGCGGCTCCAGCGCCGCCGAAAATAGCGATGCCGTGCCGCCGCCCGAAATGCCCATTGTGCCCACGCGCTTCGCGTTCAATTCCGGCCGCGTTTCAATCCAATCGATGGTGCGCATAATGTCCCACACGCGCCACCCTAAAATCGTCTGCCCCAGCAACAGAGCCGACCCCGCTGCGGGCTCACACGCTTTCTGCGCCAGACCCTTCGCCTTGTTCGCAGCATCGCGCCGAGCCCCGAAACCAAGCGGCTCAATCGCGACGGCGGCCATCCCCGCTTCTGCAACCTGCAAGGCGAAATCGTGCTCATACGAGGGCTTGTCCGTGCGGTCCCGGCCTTCCAGATCCACGCCCACAATGTCATCCACCCCGCGCCCGTGCCCCGGAATGCAAATCACGCAAGGCGCCGGCTGCGTCGCCGTCTTCGGCAGCACCAGATACGCCAGCATCAGCATCCCCTCGCGCGTCTGGAACACAAGCTTCTCGCGGCGGTACGCCGGAAACTCACGCACCTCCAGCGTCTGCGGCTGCAACGGTACGCGCGTTGCTGGAAACCCACCCAGCAGCTCCACAATCTTGCCGTGCAGCTTCTTCTGCCAGGCTTCCGCTTCGCGCTTGTTGCGCGCTTTGAACGTAAGCTGCAGCGGCGCGCTCGCATAGAGTTGCTTCGTATACGCCACCGGGTCCAGATCCGCCAGCTTCACCTTGTCTTCCAACCCATCGAGCGGACCCCGGTACGCCTGCGCCCCCTTTGCCTGAAACGCCGCCCCCGCCGCCGCCAGTTTTGCTAAGTGTCGTCGTGTCATTCCATGTTCACGTTCATCGCTTCGTCGAACAGCCCTTCAGGCAGTGTAATCCCACTAACACGCAAGCGCTCCAGAATTTTCGGCTGCACGCCCGTCCCACGGAAGCGGCCCATCACCTTGCCCGCATCCGTCACCCCGGTGCGCTCGAAAACAAAAATATCGCGCACCTCCACATGATCGTCATGCGCTCCCATCACTTCAGAAATCGCCATGATCTTGCGCGTGCCATCCTGCAATCGCGATACCTGCACCACCAGCTTGATCGCGCTTGCCAGTTGCTGCAGAATCACGCGCGTCGGAATCTCCAGGCCGGCCATCGTCACCATCGTTTCCAGGCGTGAAAACGCATCCTTCGGCGAGTTCGCATGCACCGTGCTCATGCTGCCTTCAATGCCCGTGTTCATGGCCTGCAACATGTCCAGCGCCTCTGCGCCGCGGCACTCGCCCACAATGATCCGGTCCGGCCGCATACGCAGTGAAGTGCGCAGCAGAGCCCTCTGATTGATGCCGCCTTCTTTATTCAGGTTCGGCGGACGCGTCTCGAACTTCACCACGTGCCGCTGCTGTAACTGCAGTTCCGCCGTGTCTTCAATCGTCACAATGCGTTCGTCTTCCGGAATGAAACGCGACAGCGCATTCAGCGTGGTGGTCTTGCCGGAACCAGTGCCGCCCGAAATCAGAATCGTCACCTTCGCCTCGACGCACGCCGCAAGAAACCGCAGCATGGAAGGCATGATGGTGCGGTACTGAATCATCTCTTCCTGCGTGATCACGTGCCGCCCGAATCGCCTGATCGAAACGCAAGGGCCATCCAGCGCCAGCGGAGGAATAATCGCATTCACGCGCGACCCATCCGCCAGGCGCGCATCCACAATCGGCTGCGCCTCATCGATGCGCCGCCCCACTTGCGAAACAATCTTTTCGATGATGTGCAGCAGATGCGCATCGTCCTTGAAGCGCACGCTGGTCTCGGTCAGCTTGCCGTTGCGCTCAATGAAAACCTTGTCGTACCGGTTCACCAGAATGTCGCTGATGGAAGGTTCCTTAAGCAGCGTCTCCAGCGGCCCCAGCCCCAGCACTTCATCCAGAACCTCTTCGATAATCCGGTTCTGCTCAATCGCCGTCATGGGGACGCGCTCATCTTCCAGCAGCTTCTCCACAACGCGCCCAATTTCCGTCCGCAGCCGCTCTTTCGGCAGGCTGGCCACGCGCTCCAGGTTCAACACGCCAATCAGCTTGCGATGAATCAGGCTCTTCAGTTCGAAGTTGCGGTCGGAAGCGCGCATGGGCGCGGCGCCCGCCCGTGCCGCCGGCTGCCCGCCCAACGTGTTGCGGCCGTTAGTCCCCACCCGAAAGCCTCATGAGCGATTCCGATTGTAACGCGCGCAAAATCTTCACAGTCCTGTCACCCGTCGCGAGATATAATTCCGGGCGGGAGATTCACCAATATGGATACCTTAGCCGTAGGAAAAAAACTCGTCGAACTTTGCCAGCAAGGCAAGAACGATGAAGCCATCGAAACGCTCTACAGCCCCGACATCGTCAGCATCGAAGCCATGGGCGGCCCTGACATGCCGGCCAGGCAATCCGGCCTTGCGGCCATCAAAGGCAAGAATGAATGGTGGGTGGCGAACCACGAAGTCCATTCGGCAAAAGTTGAAGGCCCTTGGCCCAACGGCGACAAATTCATCACCCGCTTTACTTATGACGTTACCGCCAAAGCCGGTCCCATGGCGGGAAAGCGCATGACCATGGACGAGGCCGCCCTCTACACCGTCAAAGACGGCAAGATCACAGAAGAAGAATTTTTCTACTCCATGTAACAACTGGTTCGCGGGCCCTGCCTATTTAAAGCCGGGCCCGCGCCTCGCTCTAGCGTTGAATGCGCGCGCTGCCGCCTTGCGCGATGTTCCGCACCTGCTCCAGAGTCGCCATCGTCGTGTCGCCCGGGAACGTCGTAAGTAACGCGCCGTGCGCCCACCCCAGCTTCACCGCTTCTTCCGGCGTCTGCCCCGAAAGCATTCCATAGAAAAATCCCGCCGCGAAGCCATCCCCGCCGCCCACGCGATCCAGCACAAACAGCTCTGTCTGCGGCGCCTGGTGCGTCTTCCCATTCACCCACGCCACCGCGCTCCACGTGTGGTTGTTCGTGTTATGCACTTCGCGCAGCGTGGTCGCCACCACCTTCACCTGCGGATGTTTCTTCACCACCTCGTCGATCATGCCGAAGAACGCGCTCGGGTCCAGCTTGCTCTTCGCCGCAACTTCAGGCCCCTGTATCCCCAGGCCTTTCTGCAGATCTTCCTCATTCCCCACCAGCACATCCACATGCTTCACAATGCGGTCGATCACCTTCACCGCATGGTCGTTGCCGCCTGAAAACTTCCACAGCTTCTCCCGGAAATTTAAGTCGAAGCTGGTCACCGCGCCCGCTTCCTTCGCCGCCTGCATGCCTTCGATAATCAATTCCGACGTGCTGGGCGAAAGCGCCGCGAAGATCCCTCCCGAATGGAACCAGCGCACCCCATTCGCGAAAATGGCCTTCCAATCGATGTCGCCCGGCTTCAACTGCGCCGCCGCTTCATTGGCGCGGTTATAAAACACCACCGGAGCCCGCACGCCATATCCACGGTCGCTATACACCGTCGCGATATTCGGACCCGAAACTCCATCGTGCTTGAAATGCTTATAGAACGGATGCACGCCCATGGCCCGCACGCGCTCCGCTACCAGGTCCCCAATCGGATAATCCACCATCGCGCTCACCACGCCGGTCTTCATCCCAAAGCAATCCGCCAGGTTCGCCGCAACGTTAAACTCCCCGCCGCTCACATGAATCTGGCACTCCGCCGCTTTGCGGAACGGAATAATCCCGGGGTCCAGCCGGTGAATCAGCGCGCCCAGCGATACAAAATCCAGCGCACCCTCCTGGCGAATCGCAAGCCCGCTTTCCTGTTCAGTCTTTGTCTTATCCATGTCCATCCCTAAGCGTTATATGTTCCCGACGACACGCGCCCTCCGCGCCCCGTCCAATTCGTGTGGAAGAATTCGCCCCTCGGTTTATCCACGCGCTCATACGTGTGCGCCCCGAAGAAATCGCGTTGCGCCTGCAACAGGTTCGCCGGCAGACGCCCCGTACGATATCCATCGAAGAAGGAAAGCGCCGTCGAAAATGCCGGAGTCGGCACACCGAACTCCACAGCATGCACCAGCGCCTTGCGCCAGCTATCCTGATAGCCGTTCAGCACGCCGCTGAAAAAGTCATCCAGCAGCAAATTGTTCAGCGTGGGGTTCTTATCGTAGGCATCCTTGATCTTGCTCAGGAACGCGCTGCGAATAATACAGCCGCCGCGCCACATCAGCGCAATGCCGCCCATGTTCAGATTCCAGCCCTGTTCCTTGCCCGCCTCGCGCAGCAGCATGTAACCCTGCGCATACGAAATCATCTTTGAGCAATAAAGCGCGCGCCGCACTTCCTCAATGAACATCTTCTTGTCGGTGCCCTTCGGCGGGTTCGGCCCATGCAGCACCTTCGCCGCCGCCACGCGCTCTTCCTTAATCGCCGACAGACATCGCGCGAACACCGCCTCACCGATCAGCGTCACCGGCATGCCCAAATCGAGCGCGCTAATGGCCGTCCATTTACCCGTGCCCTTCTGCCCTGCCGTGTCCAGAATTTTATCGATCAGCGGCGTGCCATCCTCATCTTTCTTCGCGAAAATTTCCGCCGTAATCTCAATCAGGAAGCTGTCCAGCTCACCCTTATTCCATTCCGCGAAGACTTCATGCAACTCCTCCGCGCCTAACCCCAGCCCCACTTCCAGCAGCTGATAGGCTTCGCAGATCAACTGCATGTCGCCATACTCAATGCCGTTGTGAACCATCTTCACGTAGTGGCCCGCGCCGTCTTCCCCCACCCAATCGCAGCAGGGCGTGCCGCCATCCACCTTCGCCGCAATCGCCTGGAAAATTTCCTTCACATGCGGCCAGGCCTCCTTGCTGCCGCCGGGCATAATCGACGGGCCATTGCGCGCGCCTTCCTCACCACCTGAAACGCCCGTGCCGATAAACAGAATCCCCTTCGCCGCCAGATCTTTCGTGCGCCGGTTCGAATCCGTGAACAGCGAATTGCCGCCGTCGATAATAATGTCGCCCTTCTCCAGATGCGGCAAAATATGCTCGATCATCTGGTCCACCGTGCCCCCGGCCTTCACCATCAGCATCACGCGCCGCGGCCGCTTCAACCCCGCGCACAGCTCTTCAATGGAATGCGCGCCCTGCACCTCGGTGCCCTTCGCCTCATTGGCGATAAACTCATCCACCTTGGAAACGGTACGATTGAAAACGCCCACCTTATATCCGTGGTCGTTCATGTTCAGGACCAGATTCTGGCCCATCACCGCCAGGCCGATCAGCCCGATATCACAACTTTCTTTTTCCATGTCACAGACGATTCTACCCCTCACGCGGGACCGCGCGATTGAACGGGCCATCCGCAATATTCCCAAAGGGAAAGTATCCACTTACGGCCAAGTGGCCGCCGCCGCCGGTTACCCGGGTTACCATCGCCAGGTAGCGCAGGTCTTAGCCAAGTCCGAAGGCCGCCTGCCCTGGCAGAGAGTAGTAGGTGCAGGCGGCAAGATTTGTACTGCCCCTGACCAGGGTCAGCGTCTGCTCCTCCAACTGGAAGGAGTTACCTTCCGCGGGCGCAATGTGAATCTTTCCCTGTATGAGTTTTAAATCCACCTTCTGCGAAACTCATCTAATAAGCCGAAAATGATTACCCGACTTATCCACTTATTACTACTTTGTATAACGGGCATTTCCGCCTTCGCCGCCGAAGACCTTCGCGGAACTCTATATATGGTGTACCCGCCCGATGTTACTTTCTACGGCCGCGTACATGACGTCAACAACACCGCAACTAATGGCTTTCCCGTCCAAATCTGTTGGGATGACCCCACCTTCACCAGGAATTGCGATCGGCCAGTCATCGCTGACCAGACAATCCTGCCTTATGCCACCTGCACCATCTGCAATGGCTTCCATTACCCCATCCCCACGGGTAGCGTCGGCAGCGTAACTCCCCGCGATGGCAGTCAACATATGATGTATGTGAAAGTTATCTCCAAGGCAAACCCCGGCGCCGGAGATAAGCCGATCGATGGTTCCCCCTGGCCATTCATTTGGAAAAGCGGCGTAGTCGGCCCCATGTGGACCGCGAACCTCGAAGCGGCACCCAGCCGTCTCAACGCCTCACAGCTCGCCATCCTGGTCAACAGTCAGGACCCTTACGGCATCGGCAGCACCGGTAACGTAGTCTGCACCGTGAAGGGCGTTGCCATTAAAGACGATGGCGTCGCCGGATATTACGCCAAGCGCCACAACGTGCCCTGCGCCAACATCGCAGTCATTTCCATTCCTGTCGTCCAGACCACCACTCAGGCCTTATTCTTCTCCTCCATCCTTCCCGCCGTCCAGGCTCTCCCCGCGTCCATTCAGGCCATCGCTATCGCCTGGGTTCAGCCCAGCGTAGTGAGTTACAACATCGGTTACAGCCCGCAATCCATCAGCGCCGCCGTGGCCAACGCCGGCCTGGTTACCGGCACCGGTTGCGTAAATGGCGCCCCCGGCCTGGGCTACGGACCCATCAGCCCCTATTTCAATTCCTCCTCGCAAGCCCCGTGGACCGATCACCGCATCCGCCCCACCATGATGCTCGCGGGCGAAATTTGCCCCGCCTGCACGCCCACCAACAACTTCTCCGCCCAGTGGTATGCAGATTTCCCGACAGCCAAAGCCTTCATCGATTCCGCCATCGCCGGCACCGGCACCAACCCCTCTGGCGGCAACATTTACTGGACCATCATGGGCGATTTCACGCGCGATCAATCCAGCCTCCTGGTCTCGCCTCTCGAACTGGGCAACGGCCTCACCCCCTACGCCTACGCGCAAGTCCTAGGCACCTTCCCCCAGCCGCATTCCCGCACCGTCTCCGCCAAGAACATCCTCCTGTATGAAGAGAGCGCTCCCAACTGGAATTACTCCGCGCCCACATTCATTCCGGGTGCGGCCATCGGCTATTCCGTCACCTCCGCCTCCGGTTGGCTCCCGTCTGACGGTAACCAGACAACCGCCGCCTCCTGGATGTCGCTCGGTGCCATCGGCGCCTTCGGCCAGGGCGTCGAACCTTGCGAACTGCTCACTTACAAATCGCTCGACCCCGCGCTTGTCATCCCCAATTACACGCAGGGGCAAACTCTGGTGGAATCGCTCTGGAAATCCGTTCGTCTCCCCTGGGGCGCGAACTTCCTGGGCGATCCGCTCGCCGCGCCCTTCACACTCCAGGGCGGCGGCGTCTCTGCTCCCGTGCTCACTTCCGTGAGCCCGAACTCTGTCCAGCCGGGCTCCAGCGTCACGGTCACGCTCATGGGCCAGAATTTCACTTCCCCCGCCACCATCGCCTGGCCCGCGATTGGCGGCACTGTCACCAACGTCACCGTAGTCAACGGCACGACGATTGCGGCCACCTTCGCCGCCGCATCGAACGCCACCCCCGGCTCTTATAACCTGACCGTCAACACGGCCGCGGGGGTCAGTGGCACCGTCCCTTTTCAAATCACCGCGCTAGCGCCCGCTCCCGTTCTGAGCTCACTTTCGCCATCCAGCGGCAACCCCGGCGCCAGCGTCTCCGTCACCCTCACCGGTAGCAACTTCACTTCGGGCGCGACGGTAAATATCACCGGCGCCGGCCTCACCGCCAGCAACATCTCGGTAGTCAGCGCGGCTCAAATCACCGCCACTTTCGCTATCGCCGCCAGCGCCACCGCCGGTGCTCACAACGTCGCCGTCACCACCTCCGCTGGCACCAGCAACGCAGCCGCATTCACCGTTAACGCAGCTCCCCCAGCGCCGGTTATCTCGTCCCTCACCCCCGCTTCCGGAACGGTGGGCAGCGCGGTGAACGTCACCCTCACCGGCACCGGCTTCTCCTCCGGAGCCACAGTCGCTATCACCGGCGCCGGTGTCACCGCCAGCAACATCTCAGTAGTCAGCGCGACTCAAATCACCGCCACGTTCACCATCGCCGCCAGCGCCACCGCCGGTGCTCACAACGTCGCCGTCACCACCTCCGCTGGCGCAAGCAACGCGGCGGCATTCACGGTCAATCCCGCAACCGGCTCCGGCCCCACGCTCACCGCGCTCACCCCGAACAACGGCCTCGCGGGAACCTCCGTCAACCTCACCCTCACCGGCACTGGCTTCACGCCCACCACTGGCGTGCGCCTTGCCGGAGTCGGCGCCGCCGTCAGAAATCCGGTGATCGTTAGCCCCACTCAAATCAACGTCACTTTCGTCTTGTCTGCCACCACCGCGAAGGGCTCTCACAACGTCTACGTCACCAACAGCGCCGGAAGCAGCGCCATCCTGCCCTTCACCGTGAACTAATCTTCAGCGTCTGGCGCGGTAGACCGTTGCTCCCGCGCCGGCGCCCAACAAACACGCAAGCACCACCAGCGCCAATTGCCCGGCCGCCCTCTCAACCTGTGACGCCGCCAGGCCCGCCACGCCACCCGACACAATCAGCAACGCCACGCACGCCTTCGCCTTACCGCTCATCCGTCACCGTCATCGCGCGAAAATCCAACACGCGTTTTAGCGCACCATGCTGTATCGTCATCCGCTCACTGTCCACATCCGCCTGCACAAACTTGCCCCCAAACAGCGGCCAGCCACCTCTATCCGGCGGCGCGTTGTAAGCAAAGTGCAGCGTCTTGCCGCGCAGTGACCGGAACGTCACCTCCGGGCTCTTCTCCACCTCGAACTGCAGCGGCAAATCCAGAATCGCCTTCCGAAACTGCTGCGCTTCCGGATACTCGCCCGTCGTCGCCACCTGCACCACCACCCCGTTCCGCGCATAGGGGCTGAACATCCGCCTGTCGCCCCCCGCCATCGCAACCCAGTCATACGGCCGCAGCATCCGGAACGCAATCCGCGCCTCTCCCCCGCGCGCGAAAATCCATCCCGAAGCGTCTTCCACCACCTCTTCCAGGTCCTTCGAAAAGAAGCCGTTCACATGCCCGAACCGCGCGCCCGGAGCAATGTCATACAACGCGATCACCGTATCCTCATCCTGAAAAATCCGCTCATATGGCGACCCGCCAACCAACTTCTCCGGCGAATCGTACATCTTCTTCGAACTCACCACCACCGGAATCCCTACATCGCGCGCGAACGTGAAAAACGTCTGCAACTCGTGAATCGAAGAGTGCGGATTCATCGTGAACAGCGTATTGTGCTTGCCCAGCGCATCCTTCACGCGCCACGTCACGTCCCAGGAATGCTGCTGGATCGGCTGCAATACCCCGCCTTGGTCGGAGCTCACCGCATACTCGCGGCGCATGTAAGTGGTTTTGTACACCGGCCCGTGAAAGTCATCTTCGAACCGCCACCGGTTACGCGTGCGCTTGCGTTCATAGTGCGTATAAGGCGTGCTCCGGTCAGTGGCTATCCGCCGCAATACCTCAGGCGGCTCATAAGCGCTGGCATACGTGTACCAGGGACTGTAAGGGCCGTACCCCGGCGTCGCCTTCCCCAGCCCGAACCACAGCCAGCCGAAATCGCTCGCCACATTCGATGCCTTATCCAGCACCGCCGGGTCATACACGCGCGATTGCGCGCCCACATAGATCCCGTCCACATTCTCCGGCGCATAATCCGCAATCAGATAATCCAGCATCATGGTGGCCCGCTGCTTCATCGCCGGGTCTTTCGCCCACGCCGCCAGATACGACATCGGAATCAAATAGACGCCCATGTAGTGCGGCGAATCGTATTCGCCCTGTCCGCGCGTGGTGGTCAGCTTCACCCACTTCTCAATCCAGCCGCGCGCTTCCTCCAAATTCTCGCGCGACGATTTCCCCGTGTACCAGCGGTCCCCCGCCTCATCCGGCCATAACTGCGCCGCCAGATACAGGCTGGTGTAATACATCAGCCAGTGGTTCTCCGTATCGCCGCGATACGGCATATACGTCCGCCACGAATCGCGCAGCTTGCCTCGCGCCGCGGGCGTCAACTGACCCTGATCCAGATACGCAATCGCAATCGCCGGAAACATCCAGAACATATCGCCCGATGGCCCCGCATCCAGCAGCCGCTCGAGCGAATCCGAACAGACTTCCGGCGTTCGATGCAGCTTCAAGCGCGCCGCAATCGCCGAATAACCCAGCGGCCCGTTCAAGCCCGCCAACGCGTTGTATTCCACAATCGCCTTCGCTCGCGCCGCAAATTCGGAAGTCGCGCCATCCAGCCCCGCGGCCAGCGCCAGCGTCAGTGTCAGCACCAGGCTACGCATCACTTCGCCACCCCACTTGCAAATAAAAACCGCGTCACAGCCGACCCCGGCAGACCATCCACGCGCCAACTCTTCCCGGCATCCTCGGAGACATAAACCGCTTCCTCATGGACGCTCGCATACAGCCTCCCCGCATGATCGGGGTCCCAAGCCAGGCTCCACACATCGGGGCGGGGAAGCCCCGCATTCCGAAATTCCCAATGCGCCCCGTCATCTTCTGAAACCGCCACGCCGAACGCAAACCCAGCCGCCGCTACCCGATGCGGATGCTGCCCATCCCAAGCCAGGTCATACAAGGTTCGGTCCACCGCCACCTGCCCCGCGACACTTTCGAAACTCCGCCCGCAATCGCTAGAACCGAACATCCCGCCCAGTTCCGTAGTCGCCAGCCACCGGCACCCATCCCCCGGCGATTGCTCCACCCGCAGCACCTGAAACCCCGATGCTCCCGCCAGGCGCCACCGCGCGCCGTCATCTTCCGACCGGAAAATGCCCGCCTCCGTCGCCGCCACCAATACGCCCGCATGGTCCCGGTCCACCCGCACCGATTCCACATATCGCCGCTTCAAATCCCCCGTAGCATCCCGCCAGGTCACGCCCCCATCGCGCGACGCCGCAATCCCGCGCGTATGGGTGAAGTAAACGGTGTCCGGCCGCCGCGCGTCCATCGCCACATCCCGCAGTTCCGTCACATCGCTGCCCGTCAGAATGCGCCAGCCCGCACCAGCGCGGGAAAGCCGGATCAGCCCGTTCCCAGCCGCCAGAAACAGCAAGTCCGAACCATCCGCCGGAGCCGCCAGCGCCGCTGTAAATGGATGATTGAAGCCCAGGTGTTCCCACCCAGCCCCACCCTTCCGGAACACGCCACTCGGAGCCAACTTCGCCCCCACCACATACCCCTTTGCATTGCTCACGCAAGCAAAAAGCGTATGCTGCCCGAACGCGGGCCACGCAGCAAGAAACAACAGAATCAACGGACGCATGAACTTGGAGCAGTGTATCAACAGCCGCTCGAGTGTCTATCGCCCTGCCGCACTTGCAGATCTTGATAAGAAGCTAAACGAGGGGTAACATTGGCCGCCCTCGCTTCACCATGGCCGTCGGCAAACCCTCAACACAGGCGTTTACCCCTCTTCCCTCCGGGCTCCGAAACTGCTATCCTTCTCAAATCCAGTTGTACCCGCTTTGTTGCGGGAACCTCTTTGACCGAGGGAACAGTGCTGCCCCGTCGCGCGGCTAACCTGCTCCACCACTTCGCTTCGTCACAAAGGGGATTCTCGCTTGAAACGCCATCTTTCGCTCTGCCTCACCTTCTTAGCCGCTTCAGCCTCGCTCTTCGCACAAGCCACCACCTCGCTCCGGGGCACCGTTACTGACGGTTCCGGAGCAGCCATCGCCGAAGCCGTCGTCAACCTTTCTGACCCGTCCACCGGCGCTTCCCGCAAGGTGGTTACCGATTCCAAAGGCGAATATCAGTTCCTCCAGGTCATGCCGGCCACCTACCTCGTGCAAGTCGATAAGCCCGGCTTCAGCACCCTCATTCAGAAAAACGTAAAGCTCGAAGTCGCCACCCCCGCCACGCTCGATTGCAAACTGGAAATCGGCAGCGTCGGCGCCACCATCAGCGTCGAAGCCGACGCCTCGTCCATCAATACAGTCGATGCCTCGCTCGGCAGCCCCTTCACCCAAACGCAAATTCGCCAACTGCCGCTCCAGACCCGTAACGTCGTCGAACTCCTGAGCATCCAGCCCGGCGTCACGCAGACCGGCGAAACTTTGGGCGCGCGCCGCGATCAGAACAACATCACGCTCGATGGCGTCGACGTCAACGACAATCAGAATTCCGGCATCACCACCCTCAACGGCCTCGCCAACGGCTCCAACTCCGGCGGCGCCGTAACCAACAATAATCAAGTGGTCGCCGGCTTCAATTCTGCCCTCCCCATCCCCCTCGATTCCGTCCAGGAATTTCGCGTCACCGTCGCCGGCCAGGGCGCCGATCAGGGCCGCTCCTCCGGCGGTCAGGTCTCGCTCATCACCAAAAGCGGCACCAATCAGTTCCACGGCTCAGCTTACGAATACAACCGCAACACCTACCTTGCGGCCAATAACTGGTTCAACAACCGTTCCGGCATTAAGCGCGAACCGCTGGTACGCAACCAGTTTGGCGCTTCCTTAGGTGGCCCTGTTATCAAAAACCGCGTGTTCTTCTTCGGCAATTGGGAGCGTCGTATCGACGCCAGCGGTAAGACCGTTACCGACTTCGTCCCCACCGAATCCCTGAAGGCCGGCATCCTCACTTTCAAAGCCAGCGACGGCACCATCCAAACTCTCTCCCCCGCCGAACTCGTCACCATCGATCCTCTGAAGCGCGGCGTCAACCCCGTCTCGAAGACCTATCTCGCGCAATTTCCCGCCGGCAACGACAACTCTCTCGGTTCCGATAAGGGCCTCAACTTCACCGGCCTCCGCTTCAACTCGCCGTTCAAAGAAGATGATTCCGCCTATGTCGCCAAAATGGATTTCAATATCGATAAGGCCCGCGCCCACACGCTCGCAGTTCGCGGCACCCTTGCCGGTGCTTCTCAGGATCTCGTCGTCGGCCAATACCCCGGCCAGTCGCCCGTCTCGCAGCAGTTGAACAACAGCAAGGGCATCTCCGGCCTCTATACCTGGGTCATCAAGCCCAGCTTGATCAACGTGGCCACCGTCGGTTTCACGCGCCTTAGCATCGCCCAATCCGGCACGCTCGGCAACTCGCTCACGTTCGATAGCATCACCTCTCCCATCAACTTCACGCGCCCCTCGCTCCGCCGCATCCCCACCATGAACTATGCCGATGACCTTACCTGGACCAAAGGCGCGCATAACATCAAAACCGGCTTCAACTTCCGCGTTATCAAGAATGACCGCTCCAATTACGCGAACTCTTTCGCCAGCTATAGCTTCTCCCGCAACACACTCCAGGGCCTGGGCGGCGATATCACCGGCATCCTCACCAGCTACATACAGCAGCGCAGCGGCAATCCGAACTTAACCCTCTCCGATAAGACCAGCGTCGTGCGCGCGCTCGGCAATCTCTACGGCATCGTCAATCAGTACGGAGCCACTTATCAGTTCAATCGCGATGGCAGCATCATCCCCTTCGGCCAGGCTTCCTCGCGCGAATTCGCCACCAACGAATACGAAGGTTACCTGCAGGACACCTGGCGCGTCCGCCGCGATCTCACCCTCACCTACGGCCTTCGCTACAGCAACTTCTCCGTGCCGCATGAAACCAACGGCATTCAGGTCACCACCAGCGTCGGCCTCGATCAATACTTCGCCGAACGCGTGAATGCCGCCAACAACGGCATCCCCAACAACCAGATCAAAGACGCCGCGCTCACTTATGTCCTCGGTGGCCCCGAAAACAACGGCAAGGGTTACTACAAGCGCGATAACAACAATTTCGGCCCGCGCGTCAGCTTCGCCTATGCTCCCGAAAAATCCGGCGACCACTGGTGGTCTCACGTCCTCGGCCGCGGTTCCGTCCTGCGCGGTGGCGCCGCCATGGTCTATGACCGTTACGGTAGCGATCTGATCACGCAGTTCGATAACAACGGTTCACCAGGCCTCGCCAGCAGCGTCACCCAGCCCAGTAACACCAACTTCACCACCTCCACGCGCTACGGCGCTACGCTTCCCGCGCTCCCCGTCGCCCCGAAAGGCGGCTTCCCCTATACCCCGGCCACCATCACTGGCGGCTTCGATCAGGGCGTCGGCATCAACCCCACTCTGGTTGCGCCATACTCGTTTGTCCTCAACCTGAATTATGCGAAAGAGCTGCCCGGCAAGCTCACCATGGAAATCGGCTATGCCGGCCGTCTCTCCCGCAAAAATCTGCTCCAGCAGGATTACAACCAGCCGCTCACCACGTTCAAAGATCCCGCCTCCGGCCAGACCTGGACCCAGGCCTCCGGCATCCTGCGCGATTACTATGAAAAGGGCCTCACCGCCAACCAGATCCCCAAAATTCCCTTCTTCGAAAACCAGTTCCCCGCGCTCGCTAACGCCTACGTAACCGGTAGCGCCACGGCAAATTATTTCGACAACGTCTACAACCAAAACGCCGGCAGCGACCTTGACGGCCTCAACCAGGTCGATCGCGACCGCAGCGATCCCGCCTTCCCCAACTGCGTCTCCAAATCCGGCTGCAACACCTTCTTCCCGCTCCAAAGCGCCGGCCTGCCCACGTGGACCAACAGCGGTTTCGCTAACTATCACGCCGGAACCCTCACCGTCCGCCGGTCTCTCGCGAACGGCGTCGCCTTCGATTTCAACTACACGCTCTCGCACTCCATCGATAACTCCAGCGGCGCTGAATCCGGCGCCGGCACCACTGGCGCTGTCCTCCAGGACGCCTTCCATCCCGGTGCCTTCCGCGGCTCCAGCGATTTCGACGCCCGCCACAACATCACCATGGACGTCCTCCTCGAACTCCCCTTCGGCAAAGGAAAGAAGTTCCTCGGCAACGGCCCCGGCTGGCTGGATGAAGTGGTAGGTGGTTGGCAGATCTCCACCCTCGGCCGCTACCGCTCCGGTCTCCCATCCACCATTTCGAACGGTGGTATCTACCCCACCAATTACGAAAACAGCGCCATCGCGATCCTGGCTCCCGGTGCGTCCAACAAGACCAGCATCGGCATCGATCAAAACGGCCTGCCCAGCATCTTCGCCAATACCAGCGCCAACACCAACTACATCGGGCAGTACCCCGGCCAAACCGGCACCCGGGGCATCGTTCGCCTGGCCGGCCTGACCAACTTCGATATGGCCTTCGCCAAGTCTTTCGCCCTGCCGTGGGAAGGACACCGCCTGCAGCTCCGTGGGGAAGCGTTCAACGCCTTCAACAACGTGAACTTCCAAAACCCCTCGCTCAGCCTGGCCAGCCCAGCCAAATTCGGCGAGTTCCAAGCCGCCCTCCCCGCAAGAGTAGTCCAGCTCAGCCTGCGCTACCAGTTCTAAAACCCGCACGGGCCTGAGCGGCGGCATCGCTCCTCAGGCCCTAGCGAACGCTGTATACCAACGCGTCCTCTACGAAGCGGTCGCCGATCAGCTGGCTACCCAAGCGCATCCCCTCAACGTTTCTTGCCTTGGCGAAAAGTTGTCGCAACCCGCGAATGAATGGATCGGACATTTTTAAAATCAACAATGGCGGAGTTTGTTCGAGAGATATCCCGTCTGCCTCAAGCGCGTCATGGACTAACCCGTAGGCCTCCGAAGATTTAACTGCGTCCAGGCGACGCGATGCCAGAACAAATCGCCAATCTTCATACTCCGGGGAGTAAAGCCACAAGGCCACGCTAACCGGCAAAGCCGATTGCTGCAGAGCGTGGACAAGCTTCGTCCCAATCGTCAAATCTGTTTCTACCAATGCCGTTTTACCCAAGTGATCGCCCCATGTCTTCGGTTACCGATCGCTTCCAACAATTGTTGCGAAACAGGTGATCCGCATTCGCTTCGTTCAAATGAGCTACCGTCAGCTCGGCCACTATAATCAGCCCATTGAAATTGACCTTCGCGGCGGGTCCGTCCATAACACTTCCTCCTGCCGTTGCCTGGCAGAGTGCCCTCGAACGCTACCGGCGAACCCACACTCTGGCTGTCGCGTAAGGCTAACCAACTCCCCTACAACATCCCCCGCCGCGCCGCGCCCTGCAGCGCCGTCTTATCGTTCGTGATCACATACACCGGCATACGTTCCAACACCGCCCGCATCCGCCCCTTCCCCAAAAACGCATCCAAAAACGAGCCCTCTTTCAGCTTCCCCAAAATCCGTGGCGCAATCCCGCCCCCCACATACATTCCCGCCACGGAGAGCACCTTCAACGCCAGGTTCCCCGCCTCCGCACCATACAGCGCCACAAACATCCCCAGCGCCTTCACGCATAGCTCAGACCGGCCATGCACCGCGTTCTCCGATATCGCCGCCGCCGCATCCCCCTGCGCCAGCTGCTCCGCCAGCCACGGCTCTTCCGCCGCCCGCCCCGTATCGCGCAGAAACTCGTAAATGTTGCGCAAGCCCGGCCCCGAAAGCACCCGCTCCCAACTCACATGGTCCGGGAATTTCGCGCGCAGAAAAGCCAGCAGCGCCACTTCCTCATCCGTCCGCGGCGCAAACGTACAATGCCCGCCTTCCGAAGCAAACGGCCTGTGGTGCGCCCCATCCCAATACAACCCCGCTTCCCCCAAACCCGTACCCGCCGAAATCACCGCCGCATTCCCGCGCTCCCGCTCAGCCCCCGCCTGCAGCGTCTCCAGGTCTTCCTTCCCCAGCGTCGCCACCCCATAAGCATTCGCTTCCAGATCGTTAATCAGCACCACGCGCGCGCCCAGCGTCTCCGTCATGCGCTCCGCATCCAGCTCCCATGTCAGGTTCGTCGGATGCGCCTTCCCCTCCACCACCGGCCCCGCCACACCGAAACAGAATGCGTCCGGCTTGTTCCCATCCCCACTCAGAAACTCTTCCACCACCTTCTCCATGGAGGCGTAGTCTTTGCTCTTATACTCCTTCCACCTGTCCAGCTTAGGCGACCCCGGCCCTCCCGAAAACGCGCCCATCCGCGTGTGCGTCCCGCCAATGTCGCCCGCGATAATCATTTCGTCCAGCGTCGCGAATCTTTCGCCAGCAACTGCGTCGCCGCCTCCGGCCCCCATGACCCGGCCCCGTAATTCGGAAAATCCACCGGCTTCTCATTCGCCCAACGGTCCAGTACCGGCTGCACAATCTCCCACCCCGCATCCACCGCCGCCGCCGTCTTGAACAAGGTCGGGTCCCCAATCATGCAATCGAACAGCAGCGTCTCATACCCCGTCTTCGAAGACTTCCCGAAAAAATCCGCATAACAAAAATCCATCCGCACCGGCTTCATATCGATCTCGGGCCCCGGCACCTTCGCCCCAAACTCCAGCGAAATCCCCTCGTTCGGCTGCAACTGCAGCACCAGCCTGTTGTGCCCAATGTGGTCAATCGATGTCTCGCGAAACAAATGAAACGGCGCCTGCCGGAACTGAATCGTCATCTCCGTCGTCCGCTGCGCCATGCGCTTCCCCGTGCGCAAATAAAACGGCACGCCCGCCCACCGCCAGTTATCCATCACCAGCTTCATCGCCACAAACGTCTCAACCGGCGAATCTTTCGCCACGCGCTGCTCTTCTCTGTACCCTGGCACGCTCTTGCCTGCCACCGTGCCCGCTCCGTATTGGCCGCGCACCACATGCGTCGCAACTTCCTCAGGCTTCAGCGGCGCAATCGCCCGCAGCGCCTTCACCTGCTCCTCACGAACCGCATCGGCGCGAAACGAATTGGGTGGCTCCATCGCCGCCAGCGCCACCAGTTGCAGAATGTGGTTCGGCACCATATCGCGCAGCGCCCCGGCCGTCTCGTAGTACCCGCCGCGCGTCTCCACGCCCACCGTCTCCGCCACCGTAATCTGCACGTGATCGATATAGCGCCGGTTCCATACAGGTTCGAAAATTCCGTTCCCGAACCGCAGCACCATAATGTTCTGCACCGTCTCCTTGCCCAGATAATGATCGATGCGATAAATCTGGTCTTCCGTCAACACATCGCTCAACTGCTTGTTCAGCTCGTGCGACGTCTGCAGATCGTGCCCAAACGGCTTCTCGATAATCACCCGCCGCCAGTGCCCATTGGCTTGCTCGGTCAGCCCAACGGCCTTCAATTGCTTCGGCACCTCCGCGAAAAACTCCGGCGCCGTCGCCAGATAGAAAAGAAAATTTTCCGGCTTCCCTTTGAGCTTCGTCTTCAGCTCCTCATACCCCGGCGCATTGTCGAATGCCGACCGGATATACGATAAACGCCCCGTCAGCCACTCCACAATCTCCTGGTCCGCGTCCTGCCCCACAAACTCGCGCAGGTCCTCCGCGAACTTCTTCTTGAAGCCTTCCTCCCCGCCTACATCCGTTCGCGCGAACCCCACCACCGCGAAATCGTCCGGCAGCCGCTTCTCGCGCCGCAAATTATAAAGAGATGGACCCAGCAGGCGCTTCGTCAAATCGCCTCCCGCTCCGAAGATCACAAGAACGCACGGTTCCGCAGTTGCAGGTCGCATGATTTGGCCTTACCCATCTTGCCAGATCCGCGGAAAAAATCTCCCCACACGCTGCATATAATTCAGGTAGTCGTCCCCAAATCGCCCCACCAGATACTTCTCTTCCCTCCGCAACCGAACCGCCAGCAAACTAAACATCCCTAGCGCCGCCACCGGCGCCAGCCACGTCCCCAACGCCAGACCCAGCGTCAGGCCCACCATCGGAACTCCCGTGTACATCGGGTTCCGCACCAACCGGTAAGGGCCGCTCGTCACCAGGCGTGCGTCCCGTCGCACCACCACTGTGTCTGTCAGGTTCCGCCCCAGCGTATGGAACATCCACAGCAGCCAACTCACCGCGAACGCGTACCCCACCACGCCCGTCCATCGCACCGCCATCGGCACAGGCCAAGCCGCCCACCTAAACCAGCCCGGCTGACTCAGCCACACCGCCGTCGACCCCAACAGCACAAACCCCATCAGCCGTATCCCAATCAACAACGGCCAGCCTTCCTTCCTCCGGTCCAGCCGTTCCCGCCCCCTCTGCGATTGCACCCGGTAGTACCCGCCCATCACGAAAAACGTCAGGCTCAGCGCGATCAGGCAGGCTCGAATCGCAAGCGGCATACGCCTCCATCCTATGCTGACTTTCCCGTATCCCCCAACACCCCACCTTGGCGCTTTACTTGCTGCCCTCTTTACCGGACACTGTCCACTTCGCGCGTCATCCTCTTTGCCGGATCCGAACCGCCTGAGCGATACGCACATCGCGGACCCATGTCCAATTCTTAATTCTTTAGGAGCACTCATATGGCGGAACAATACGCTGCTGTCATCGGTAAAGGCATGATCGTCAAAGGCACCATCTACAGCCGGCAGGACCTGGTTTTCAACGGAGAATTGGAAGGCGACCTCAATCTCGAAAACTGCCGTCTCACCATCGGCAACACCGGCAAAGTCGTCGCCAACGCCAAAGCGCGCGAAGTAGACGTGCAAGGCCAGTTGACCGGCAACGTCGAAACCACAGAAAAAATTTCCATCCGCTCCGGAGGCAGCCTCATCGGCGATATCCGCGCCGCCGGAATCGTCATCGAAGACGGCGCCCATTTCAAAGGAGCCGTCGATATCGTCGCGCAAACCCCGGAATCCAAAGTAGCCACCAAGGCGGCAGGTGAGGCATGACAGAATCCCTCACGCAAAGCACGTTTGACCGCGTCGAACTCCCCGGCGGCGCCCCGGAAGCCGCTCGACAGTTGCGCCATTGGCAAGCCGCGCTCCCTCTGGACCATCCCAACCTGCTCAAACTCCACGCCGCCGGCGAATCCGAACTAGCCGGCGAGCCCATTATTTATCTCGACTCCGAACGCGCCGATGAATCCCTGGCCGGAGTGCTGGAAGAACGTGCGCTCTCCGAACAGGAAGCCCGCGAAATGCTCGAACCAATCCTCTCGGCGCTCGCCTATCTCCACGCCCATGGCTTCGCCCACAACGGCCTGAATCCCGCCAGTGTCAGAGCCGCCGGAGACACAGTCAAGCTCACCTCCGCAACGCTGCTCCCCATAAACGCCGGTGGCGATCCCGCAACCGACATGCGTTCCCTCGGAGCGCTCCTGGTGCAGTCCCTCGCGCGCGAACGCGAAGCCTCCGAACCGCTCAGCGGCATCATCCGCCACCTGCTCGATCCCGATCGGTCCCAACGCTGGACCGCCGGACAAACACTAGCTCACCTGAAGCCGCCGCCCCCAGCCCCCGAGCCTCTGCCCGAACCCAAGAGCCAAACCAGGCTCTACCTGGCCGCCACCGCCGCCGCGCTCCTCATCGCGGCAGCCATCGGACTTGCCACCAGACGGGCTCCATCCCCGCCGCCAATCGCAAGGCCGGCACCCAGCACTGCATCCGGTGCCGCCGTCACTCCCAAGCCCCCGCCCCCGGCGCCCATCCCCCACGCGTCCCCATCGAAGGGATGGGTAGTAGTAGCAGCCAGCTATGCCGCCCGCGGCCCAGCCGAAAAGCGTGCCCACCAAATCGCCAAACGCTGGCCCCGCTTCCACCCGGAAGTCTTCCAGCCCTCCGCCCAACATAATCTCGTCATCCTCGGCAAGAACCTCTCCCAGGACAAGGCCGAAAACCTACGCAAACGCGCCCGCCAATCCGGCCTCCCGCGCGACGTCTACATCAAACGCTTCGATTAAACCTTCGTGGGCTGTTCCAGGGCTTGCAAGTCCGCTCCCAACGCTGCATCCAGCCGCTGGTACATGAAACTCTGGAACGGCCCTTTGTCCGCCGGCGGTTCCTCTGCGCCTCTGCGTGACCCTGGAACCCGCCCGTTTTCTGCTCCGCCAACATTCATTCCCGGCCCTGCTCTCTTTATTTCAGCCAATCCTTTCAGTGACTTACAATTTCTCACCCCCAAATTCCCCCATTCGCCATGCTCCCCTGAAGCCGGAGGAGTCTCACACAATGTCCACCATGCAACAAACCCTGGCCAACCAGGAAAACGCGCAGTCCTCAACCGGCCCCCGCACCGAAGAAGGCAAGAAAATCGTTGCCCTCAACGCCCTGCGCCACGGCCTCACCAGTCAACTCGTCATCCTTCCCAACGAAAGTAAAGAGCGCTACGAAACCTTCAAAACCGCCCTCCTGCGCGACCTCAAGGCCGAAGGCGCCGTCGAGCTCATGCTCGCCGAAACCATCTGCGACACCTACTGGCGCCTCGAACGCGGCCGCGCCGCCGAAGACAACGTCCTCGCGCGCGGCCATCTCGAACCGCAGCCCGATTACGTCGTCAATCTCGAAATGCCCGACGTCCAAACCGCCCTCATCGAAGCCGGCGCCTGGGAGCGTCACGAACGCGTCCTCCACAACATCCATCTCCAGGAAGCCCGCCTCCACCGCATCCTTTCTAAGACCCTGGCCGAGCTTCGCGACGAGCAGGCCCGCCGCAACAAGCTCGCCCAGCAGCAGCTCGAAGACACCGTCGCCGCCTTCAACCATCACAAACAAAATCACTTACCCTTCGAGCCCTCGGAATTTGGCTTTGTTTCTACCATCGGCGAAATTGAACGCGCCGCCCTCCGTGAACAATGGCGAAAACGCATCCGATAACGCCCCCGCCATGTGAAAACCTGCCCCCATTCCACCCGCTCGTCGCGCGCCAAACGCCACGTGTGCCTTCTTGTCGCGTAGTCCGAACCATTGCTTGGAGTGCGTTCGCTGTGATAAGTTCGTTGTTTACCAACCTGTTGTTTCTGCTGACATTTCAATGGATTCTACGTTTCACGCGCTCGGCCAAATACTGCTGAACGGCTTACCCACCTTCTTCCTGATTCTGTTTCTCAATTTTTATTTGAAGCGGATGTTTTTTACGCCGCTCGAACAGACTCTCGCGAAGCGCTTTGAGTTGACCGAAGGCGCGCGCCTGGCCGCCGAAGAAAGCCTCCGCAATGCCGATCGCCGCATCGCCGATTATCAAACGAAGTTGCGCGAAGCGCGCGAAGCCGTCTACGCCCAGCAGGAACTCGCCCACCGCAAGCTTGCCGATGAACAGGCCGCCGAACTCGAAGCCGCCCACAAGCACGCCGAAGAAATGCTATCCCGCACCAAACTGCAACTGGCTTCTCAAAAGGCCGCCGCTCTCGAAACCCTCGCCGGCCGCAGCGATGAACTTGCCGGCCGCATTGCCGATTCCATCCTGAAAGGGAAGGCCGCTTGAAACGCTTTTCGCTATTATTCCTCGCCGCGCTCCCCGCCCTCCATGCCGCGGAGCAAGCCGGCGCTGAAACGCAGCACGATATGACGCCCTGGCTCTGGGCTAATTTCCTCATCCTCATGGGTGCGCTCGCCTGGCTCGGCGTCAAACACGGCCGGCCTTTCCTCGCCGCCCGCCAGGAGACCATCGCCAAAGGCATCGGTGAAGCCGCCGCCAAAAAGGCCGATGCCGATCGGCGTGTCGCCAAAGTCGATGAGCGCCTCGCCAATCTCGAAAACGAAATTGCCACCCTCAAAACGCAGATGATCGAAGAGCAGCAGCAGGAATCGAAGCGCCTCGCCGATCGCAATACCGCCGAAATCGCCCGCATCCAGCAACAGATGCAGCAGGAAATCGAATCCGCCGGCAAGACTGCCCGCCTCGAACTCCAGGCCCATGCCGCCAAGCTCGCCGTTGACCTCGCGGAGCGCAAGTTGCGCGACCGCATGAATGACTCAACGCAGCACAATCTCACCCGCGGCTTCGTCGAGAGTCTTCAGTGACCGCAACCGCCATCGCCCAGCGATACTCTAGCGCCCTTGTCGATGTAGTCATGGCCGATTCTCAGGGCAACCCGGACGCCGCCCTCGCCGCGCTCCAACAATTCCAGGCCCTCGTCTCCGGCTCTCAAGATCTTCGCCATGCGCTCGAATCCCCAGCCGTCTCCCCCGCGCGCAAGCGTTCTCTTATCGATCGGCTGGTCTCCCAGCTCGGCACCCCGCGCGTCATCAGAAATTTTCTTCTCGTCCTCAGTGACAAGCGCCGGCTCCCCCTTCTCAATGAAGTAACTGAACAGTTCGATATCCTGCTCGATGAGCGGCGCGGCTTCGTGCGCGCCGGCGTCCAATCGGCCGCGGAGCTCACCCCGGCGGAGCAAACCGATATTGCGCGTGAGCTCTCGCGCGTATCATCGAAACAGGTGCGAACCCGCTTCACGGTCGATCCCGATTTAATCGGCGGCGTCATCGCCCACGTCGGGTCCACCGTCTACGATGGGTCCATTCGCGGGCAGCTTGCGCAAATGCGCCGCCGCTTGGCCTGAACCGGTAAACTACGAAGGCAAAACTTTATGGCTCAGATTCGAGCAGACGAAATAACGGAAATTCTCCGCCAGGAGATTGAAAATTATGAACGCGCGGTCGACGTGTCCGAAGTAGGTTCAGTCATGTCTGTCGGCGACGGCATCGCCCGCATCCACGGCCTCGAACGCGTCATGGCCGGTGAGCTTATTGAGTTCCCCCACGGTGTCTCCGGCATAGCCATGAACCTCGAAGAAGATCAGGTTGGCGCCGTCCTCCTTGGCGAACCCTCGCTCATCCGCGAAGGCGATGAAGTCAAGCGCACCAATCGCATCATGTCCGTGCCCGTGGGCGAAGCCCTCGTCGGCCGCGTTGTCGATGCTCTTGGCCGCCCCATCGATGGCAAGGGGCCCATCAACACCACCGAATTCAATCCCATTGAGCGTCTCGCGCCCGGCGTAGTCGATCGGCAGCCCGTCAAGCAGCCCATGCAGACCGGCATCAAGGCCGTCGATGCCATGATCCCCATCGGCCGCGGCCAGCGCGAACTCATCATCGGCGATCGTCAAACCGGCAAAACCGCCATTGCCATCGATTGCATCATCAATCAGAAAGGTGGCGACATGATCTGTATCTACGTCGCCGTCGGCCAGAAGAAGTCCACTGTTCGCCAGTTGGTCAAGACGCTGGAAGATTACGGCGCCATGGAATATTCCATCGTCGTCTCCGCCAGCGCGTCCGAATCCGCCGCCATGCAGTACCTCGCGCCTTACACCGGCTGCGCCATGGGCGAATATTTCCGCGATACCAAGCGCCACGCCCTCACCATTTACGACGATCTCACCAAGCACGCCGCCGCCTATCGCGAAATCTCCCTCCTCCTGCGCCGTCCCCCAGGCCGCGAAGCCTTCCCCGGCGATGTCTTCTTCCTTCACAGCCGTCTCCTCGAACGCGCCGCCAAGCTCAATGACGCGCTCGGCGCCGGCTCTCTCACCTCGCTCCCCTTTATCGAAACCCAGGCAGGCGACGTTTCCGCGTACATCCCCACCAACGTCATCTCCATCACCGATGGCCAGATTTATCTCGAAGCCGATCTCTTCAACTCCAATATCCGCCCCGCCATCAACGTCGGCCTCTCCGTCAGCCGCGTCGGTGGAGCCGCCCAAACCGCTGCCATGAAAAAGGTCGCCGGCACCCTGCGTCTCGATCTGGCGCAATACCGCGAGCTCGCCGCCTTCGCCCAGTTCGGCAGCGATCTCGATAAGAGCTCACAAGCCCAGCTTGCGCGCGGCAAGCGTCTCGTCGAAGTGCTCAAGCAAAAGCAGTACGCGCCCATCCCCGTCGAAAAGCAAATCGCCATCGTCTACGCCGGCACCTCGGGCGTTCTCGACGACCTCCCTGTCGAACAAGTGCGCGAGTTTGAAGAGGAGCTTTACAAGTTCCTCGACACCTCCAAGCCCGCCATCCTCGACAGCCTCCGCAAGGGCAAGAAGCTCGATGAAGTAAAACAGCCCTTGACCGACGCCCTCAAAGAATTTAAGGACCGCTTCGTCTCGGACAAGGCCGCCAAGCAGCCCCAAGCGGCTCACGCATAACGCCCCGGCATGCCGAGCCTCATAGACATCCGGCGGCGCATCCGCTCCGTCAAAAACACGCAGCAAATCACCAAGGCCATGAAGATGGTCTCCGCCGCCAAGCTGCGCCGCGCGCAAGACCGCGTCACCTCCGCGCGCCCCTTCAACGCCATGCTCAAGCAGATGATGGGCGATCTGGCGAACGCAGCCTTGTCGGACGAAAACGCCGCCGCCAGCCCCCTCTTGGCCCGCCGAGAAGAGAAGCGCATCCAGCTCATTCTCCTCACTACCGATAAAGGCCTCGCCGGAGCCTTCAATAGCAACCTTGTCAAAGCCGCCGCCAAGTTCCTGCAGGAGAAAAATGGCGCACAGGTCGAGTTTGTCCTAGCCGGCCGCAAGGGGCGCGATGCCTTCCGCCGCCGTGGCGCCGCCATCACCTCCGAACACATCAACCTGCTGCAAAAAATCGAGTACAAAGATTCCGCCGCCATCGCACGCGCCGCCATGGAACGCTACGAAAAGGGTGAGATCGACGCTGTCTATCTCCTCAATAACGATTTCAAAAGCGTCATGGCCCAGACCATTTCCGTCCAGCGCCTGCTCCCTTTCGATCTGCCGGAACAAACCGAAACGCGCGACTACATCTTCGAACAGCCGCCGCTAGAAATGTTGGAACGCCTCCTGCCCCGCTATCTCGAAGTAGCAATCTACAGAGGCCTCCTCGAAACCGCCGCGGCCGAACACGCCGCCCGCATGACCGCCATGGATTCAGCCTCCTCGAACGCCGGCGACATGATCCAAAGCCTTACCCTCAATCTCAACCGAGTCCGCCAAGCCGCCATCACCCGCGAGATCATTGAAGTAGTGAGCGGAGCCAGTGCAGGCGAATAATGTTATTCAGGGTGGCTTTCCTCATAGCATCGTGCAGCGCCCTGCTGGTTGGCTTCCCGATGTCGTCAGCCTCGCTCTCCAGCGTGTTGCGCCGCTCAGATCTGGTGGTTGCCGGCACGGCAAACGTCGCCTTCAGCGCGGGAGCCTGTTCCGGCACAATACTCGTTGACGAAGTCATAAAAGGCAAAGCCATTGTCGGAAGCGCTGTCCCCATTTCCTGGATCGAGCCGCCAAATCCAATGAGCATCGGAATGCCCGGTCGCCCCCAGAAGCCGCTTCAGCTCACAGGAATCTTCTTCCTACAGGCGGCTTCCGGACCCTTCCAGATGGTCACCTTGACAGGCGGCGCCTATTCCTTCGATCAGCTTTTCCTTCCGACAATCCCTAGCGCCAGCAGAGGGCCGGTAGCTACCGCCGCTTCATCGAAGGCGAAGACGGCTCTCGATCGAATAGCGCTGGAAGTCCTTAGCTCCTTCGAAGCTAAGCAGCCGTCAAGATACGATCTCGTCGGCGTCTATAAAGACACTCGCTCACCCGTTTTGTCAGCAGCGTTCCAGTCGTTCAAGACCAGCACAGATAAAGAGCTTGTAACCCTCGGACACGCAGGCACCATCGCAACAGGCGATGCAACCTCCATCGAGACCGCTTACCATAACGCAAAAACGCTCTCCACTGCCCGTCAGTGGGATTCGGCCCTCTTTGAAATCCGCATGTTCAGAGACCCATCGAACACGAAGGCACTTACGGCTCTCGAAACCATCGTGTCCGACCAATCGGCACTCCTTCCTCTTCGCCAGGCCGCGGCAATCTCGCTAGGTGCCATCCACGCCCGCCGCAGCCTGCCCTATCTCGCAGCCCTGCTCACGGAACCAAGCCTCACCCTACGCACTGCTGGTGTAGGTGGCCTTGCCCTCTTCGCGAACGACGTTCCCATTGGCCAATCTTCTCCAGGCGCCCGACCCTGGCCCTACCGTGACGACCAGACAATCGCCCATTCCGCCTGGGACGAAAGGATCGTAGGCCGCGATGGTTCTTACACGTCGTTCTGGCAAGCCTGGTGGGCCGCCCATCGAGCCGAATTAACCGCTTCGTCGCAGTAAAATGTTATCGTTGAAGTTGCGAGTAGCTTGCCGCTCGGGAAGCGCTCATCGCTGCGTGATCGCAATAACTTCTCGCGTTTCATCTCTATGACATCCACAGAATCTCCAGTCCAGGTAATCATCGGCAAGGTCGTCCAGGTCGCTGGCCCAGCCGTCGACGTCCAATTTCCAGAAGGCCAGATCCCTGAAATCCACACCGCCATCCGCATCACCAGCGAAGGCTACGACGTTCCCACGCCCATCAGCATCGTGTGTGAAGCGGCGCAGCACATTGGCGAAGGCCGCGTGCGCACCATCGCCATGCAGCCCACCGAAGGCTTGGTGCGCGGCATGAAAGCCGAAAGCCTCGGCATCCCCATCACCGTCCCCGTCGGCCGCAGCACTCTCGGCCGCGTCTTGAATGTCCTCGGCGAACCGGTAGATCAGCGCGGTCCCGTTGTCTCGGATACGCACATGCCCATCCATCGCGAAGCTCCCACCTATGAGGAGCAGGCCACCGGCCTTGAAATGTTCGAGACCGGCATCAAAGTCATCGACCTTCTCGAACCCTACCTGCGCGGCGGTAAAATCGGCCTCTTCGGTGGAGCCGGTGTCGGCAAGACCGTCATCATTCAAGAGCTCATCAACAACCTCGCCATGAAGCATGGCGGCGTTTCCGTCTTCGCCGGCGTCGGCGAACGCACCCGCGAAGGCAACGATCTCTGGCTGGAATTCCAGGAATCGGGCGTCATCAATGAGCACGATCTTCCGAAGAGCAAAGTGGCACTCGTATACGGCCAAATGACAGAGCCGCCAGGCGCGCGCCTCCGCGTCGGTCTCACCGGCCTCACCGTCGCAGAATTCTTCCGCGATGAAGAAGGGCAGGACGTGCTGCTCTTCATCGATAACATCTTCCGCTTCACGCAAGCCGGTTCCGAAGTCTCCGCGCTGCTGGGCCGCATGCCCTCCGCCGTCGGCTACCAGCCCAACCTCGCCACCGAAATGGGCGAATTGCAGGAGCGCATCACCTCCACCAACAAGGGTTCCATCACCTCCGTGCAAGCCATCTACGTGCCCGCGGACGATTACACAGATCCCGCGCCCGCCACTGCCTTCGCGCATTTGGACGCCACCACCAACCTTTCGCGCGCCATCTCCGAACTCGGCATTTATCCCGCGGTCGATCCCCTCGCTTCCACCTCGCGCATTCTCGATCCGCGCATCATCGGCGACGATCATTACGACACCGCGCAGCAAGTTAAAGGCGTGCTCCAGCGCTATAAAGATCTGCAGGACATCATCGCCATCCTCGGCATCGATGAGCTCTCCGACGAAGACAAGCAGACCGTCAATCGCGCCCGCCGCATCCAGAAGTTCTTGTCGCAGCCCTTCCATGTCGCCGAACAGTTCACCGGTCTGCCCGGCAAATACGTCAAGCTCGAAGACACCATCCGGTCTTTCAAGGAAATCCTTTCCGGCAAGCATGACGAGGTGCCTGAACAGGCTTTCTATCTGGTCGGCACCATTGAAGACGTAGTCGAAAAAGCCAAGGCGCTGAACAAAGACAATGGCTGAGTTGACGCTTCAGATCGCAACGCCGGAACGCCTCCTTTTCGAAGACCAGGTCAGCGAAGCGGAAGTGCCCGGCCGCGATGGCTATATCGGCATTCTCCCCGGCCATGCCCCGCTCATCTCGGAGTTGGCTGCCGGCGTGCTCCGGTATGTGAAGGACGGTGCAACCGTCCACATCTCGGTGCTGGGAGGGTTCGTTGAAATCCTCGAGGACAAAGTCATGGTTCTCGCCGACGCCGCTCTGCGCAAAGAAGAAATCAACGTCGAAGGCGCGCGGGAAGATCTGAAGCGAGCGCAGGATTTAATGAACAAGCCATCCGATATCGATCCGGCCCAAGCGTTGGACGATGCCATGAAGGCGCAAGCTCTTATCGATACCGCCAGCAGATAGATTGAGGAGTTGTGGAGACGTCGCCGTTTCGTTTTTCCATCAGCGCCACCTTCACCGCCGAACCCCTGGAAGCCGTATTGCGCTTCTGGGAGCAGCGTTTGAATGCGAACTTTGACGTTCGTTTCGCACCTTATAACCAGGTGCTGCAAACGCTCGCGAGCGATTTCAACATCAACCGCCACGGCCTGAACATCGTGCTCGCGCGCGCCGGCGATTTGGGCGCTCACGCGAACTTTCTTGATCTCCTGGGCGCTGTCCGGCGTTTTGCGGAACAACCCGGCGTGCCACTTGTTTTCGCGCTCTGTCCCCCCGCGCCGCCGGAACTCACGCAACTTGTCAAAGAGCATCTCGCCGGCGTGCATGTGCTGAACCCGGATGTGTATCCGGTCACAGATATTCTGAGTGAACAAGGCGAGCGCTTGGGCCGCATTCCCTATACAGACCAGTACTTCTGCGCGCTCGGCACCGCGCTGGTACGTCTCGCCGACGCCCTGTCGCGCTCGCCTTTCAAAGTGATCGCGCTCGATTGCGACAACACGCTCTGGCGCGGCATCTGTGGCGAAGACGGCCCTGCCGCCGTCGAGCCGAACCTTCCGCTGCAAAGCTTCATGCTGGAGCAACACCGCAACGGCATGCTCCTCGCGATGGTCAGCAAGAACAATGAGCAGGACGTGCTCGATACCTTCGCCGCGCATCCTGACATGCCGCTCACGCTTGGGCACTTCACAGCCAGCCGCCTGAATTGGCATTCGAAGCCCGCGAACCTTGCGTCGCTTGCGTCTGAGTTGGGCCTGGGTCTCGAGAGCTTCATCTTTGTCGATGACAATCACAAAGAGACAGCCGAAGTAGCGGAGAGTTGCCCGCAAGTATTGTCGCTCACTCTGCCTGAAACCGAAGACTTCTTGGGGCGCGTCTGGGCCTTCGATCATGTTGCAGTTACAGACGAAGACCGCCAGCGAAACGCCTCGTACGCGCAGCGCGCGGAGTTCGGGCGTGAACTCGAACGCGCGGAAAATCTGCAGCATTTCATGAACTCGCTTGACCTGCGCGTCACCTTCGGCGGCGCCACGCCAGAGCGGCTCCCGCGCATCGCGCAGCTCACGCAACGAACCAATCAATTCAACTTCTCCGGCATACGCCGACAAGAATCGGAGCTCGCCGGAATCGAATGCCTCACCGTCGATGTGGCCGATCGCTTTGGCGATTACGGCCTCACCGGCGCGGTTCTCTTCAACGCGGAAGGCGATACGCTTGTCATCGATACGTTCGTGCTCAGTTGCCGGGTACTCGGGCGCGGCGTAGAGCACGCCGTGATGGCTCATGTCGCCGAAGAGGCCTCGCGCCGTGGCCTGTCCACCATCAAGGCGAACTTCATCTCTACTGCGCGAAACCGCCCGGCTGAACAGTTTCTTCAAAGCATTGGCACGCCGCCCTATAACTTTAACGTTAAAGTATTGAAGAATCTGAAGTGGAGCCCGGAGCCGCTCGAAGACGAACCGGCCCCTGTACCGCCGTCCGCTCACGTCAAGCGCCCCGATTACGACGCCATCGCGCGTGAGCTTGGCACCGTCGAACAGATCCGTGCGGCCATGGCACCCGCCGCCATAGCCGGCGATTCGCTCACGCCAACCGAACGCCAGCTCGCCGCCATCTGGGCCGGGCTGCTCGGCAAGGCATCCATCAAGGCTCAAGACAACTTCTTCGATCTGGGCGGCCATTCGCTGCTGATGGTGCAGATGGTCATGCGAGTGCGCGAAACCTTCGGCGTAGAACTCGGTGTCGACGACGTCTACTCCGCCACACTGACCCTGGCCGACATCGCGCGCAGAATCGAAAGCAACCCCGATGAATACAACGCCCTGATGAGTGAGATTGAGGCGATGTCCGATGAAGAAGTCGAACGCCTCCTGAAGGAGGCGTAAGTGCGCATCCTGCTCACGTCCAGCGCCTCGTACGCGCCACCGCGCGGCGGCTCCACACGCGGCAATTTGGTGTGGTTGAAACAGCTTGTTCGCGAAGGGCACTCCGTGCAAGTCGTCTGCGCAGCATGGGACGCGGAAGGCTGGTCCGAACGCGACGGCATCCAAATCCATAGCGTCAAAGACCTGCCGCTGCGCGCTTCCGCGCTCGGCGATGCCATTCATGAATTCGCACCGGACTTCGTTTTGGTTTCGTCCGAAGACCTGAGCCATGTCCTGCTGCGCGAAGCCGACCGCGCCGCGCCCGGACGCATCGTCTATCTGGCGCACACGCCGCAGTTCTTCCCCTTCGGCCCGGAGAGTTGGAATCAGGACCGTGCCGCCGCCGATGCCGTACGCGGCGCGCGCGCCGTGATCGCCATCGGGCATCACGTGGCAGCTTACATCAAGCAGCATGCCGGTTGCGCGGCACGGGTGATTCATCCGCCCCTCTACGGCACGGCTCCGTTTCCGCGCTTCGGCAAGTTCTCTGGCGGCACGGTACTGATGATCAACCCGTGCGCGGTGAAAGGCATCGCAATCTTTCTCGAACTGGCCCGCCGTTTCCCGAAGCTGTCTTTCGTTGGCCTCGCGGGATGGGGCACCACATCCGGTGACCGTGCCAGCATGGCGAAACTGCCGAACATCCGCCTGCTTGAGAGCGTTCCTGAGATCGATTCCGTGCTGAGCGAAGCGACTGTTCTGTTGATGCCGTCGCTCTGGTATGAAGGGTTCGGCTTGATCGCCATGGAGGCAATGCTGCGCGGGTTGCCGGTCATCGCAAGCGATTCCGGCGGCCTCACGGAAGCCAAAGCCGGCACAAGCTTCGTCATCCCAGTGCGGCCTATCGAGCGGTATCTGCCTGAGTTCGATCAAGTCCACATGCCGAAGCCCGTGATTCCGCAGCAGGACCTGGAACCGTGGGTAACAGCGCTCACCAAACTCACAACAGACCAGCACGCCTACTCTCGTGAGGCTGAAGCGTCGCGTGAGCGGGCTGTGCGGTTCGTCTCCGCGCTCGACCCCACCGAATTGGGCCGCCTCCTGACGTCGCCCATGCGCATTTTGCTGGCGCATAACTCGCTTTACTTCCCTTCGCATGGTGGCGGCGATAAGAGCAACCGCCTGCTGATGGAAGCCTTGGCAGCCAAAGGCCATTCGGTGCGAGTGGTCGCGCGCGTCGAGCACTTCGGCGACGAGGCGCACCAGCGCCTCACGACGCAACTTGCGGAGCGCGGCGTCCCTTCGAAGCCATCGACGAGTTGATCCGCTTCGAGCGCGCCGGCGTCGATGTCCGCACCTTGACGCGCTCTTCCCAACTGCGCGCGTACTTCGCCTCGCAGATCGAGGAGTTCGATCCCGACGTGATCGTGACCTCGACCGACGACCCCGCACAGCTTCTGTTCGACATCGCGCGGCGCGCCGCGAGAGCGCGCGTGGTGTATCTGATTCGCGCCACCATCGCCACTCCGTTCGGTCCCGACAGCTCCATCGTGAACGCCGAAAAGACTGCCGTGCTGCGTCATGCCGATGGCGTCGTCGGCGTGAGCGAGTATGTGGCCGAGTATGCCCGCAAGTGGGGCGGCCTGCCTGCTGTCCATGTGCCGATCTCGCTGATGGACACCGGGCCTACCGAGCCGCTTGGCCGCTTTGAGAACCGCTTCGTCACCATGGTGAATCCGTGCGCGGTGAAAGGCATCGCGATCTTCCTGGGCTTGGCGCAGGCGATGCCGAAGACGCAGTTCGCCGCTGTTCCCACTTGGGGCACCACGCCCGAAGAGTTCAAGCTGTTGCGCGGTTTGCCGAACATCACGCTGCTGCCGGCCGTGGACGATGTAGCCGAGGTGCTGCGTCAGACTCGCGTCATGCTGGTGCCGTCCGTGTGGGCCGAGGCACGCTCCCGCATGGTGATGGAGGCGATGCTCAGCGCGATCCCCGTGATGGCGAGCGATGTGGGCGGCTTGAAGGAAGCCAAGCTGGGCGTACCGTACCTGATTTCTGTGACTCCGGTCACAGAATATCTGGCCGAGTTGGACCAGAACATGGTGCCTGTCGCGAAGGTGCCGCCGCAGGATATCGAGCCGTGGCGCGCGACGCTCGAGCGGTTGACCACGGACCAGGAACATTGGGAACTCATCTCTGCCGAATCGCGAACCGCAGCGCTGGCTTACTTGCAGAAGCTTACGGTCGATCCCTTCGAGAGCTACCTGCGGCACTTGATCACCAAGCCGAAGCATCAGGTGGCCACCAGCGATGACCGCAAGCGGCTGCTGGCGCTGCGGCTGAAGCAGCGGCGCACTGTGGGCTGGTTCCCGCGCTGCGCGGCGGGCGAAAGGCCGAAGCTGTTCTGCTTCCCGCATGCCGGTGCGGGAACGCTGGCTTACTTCTTCTGGACAGTGCCGCCATTCGCGGTGTGCCCCGCGCTGCTGCCCGGCCGGGAGGACCGCGCGGCGGAGCCGCCGTTCCTTGAGATGCCCGCTCTGATCGCTGCTTTGCATGATGCCATTCGTCCGTTCGTCAACTCGCGTTCTGTCTTCTTCGGCCACAGCATGGGCGCTGGGATTGCCTTTGAACTGGTGCGAGCCTTGCGCCGGTCTGGTTCCACGCTGCCACGAGCGCTGGTGGTTTCAGGCGCGAAGCCGCCGCAATTCCGCTTGAATCGAACAGCTGCGCCCGATCCCACGGATGAAGAGCTTGCGGAGCAGATTCGCTCTTTAGGCGGCGTTGCGGAAGAGTTGATTCCACTCGCTTTGCCCGTTTTGCGCGCCGATACTAAGCTTTACCGAAACTATCGTTATCACGAGGAACCGCCTCTGCCAGTGCCTCTTTTAGCTTATTGTGGAGATTCAGATCCGAATGTCTCAATTGCAGAAATGGAGCAATGGAAAATTCAGACTTCCGCGTCGTTTCAGCAGCGCCCATTCCACGGCGGACACTTTTATTTGAAAGAACATCGCGATGCTCTCCTGCAAGCTCTCGCATTGGATCTTAACCCGGCGTTACCGTAGATTCGTATTCCGTGCTCTCCGGTTCCAGTTCCAGCGCGGGCTCGACCAGCTTGCCGCGTAAGTCTGCCCAGAGCCAGAAGATGGATGTCGAAGCGCTGAGGCACCCCGCCACCACACCCACGGTCCGGATGGAAACGTAATCCGTCGCGGCGCTGGCCAGCGCGACTGACAGCATCATGGTTCCGTTCACCATCATGTCGGTGAGCGAAAAAATGCGGCCGCGCAGCCGATCCGGCACATGAGTCAGCAGCACCGTCCGGTTCAAGACGTTGTTCGAGCCCATGGCCGCGCGCGACATGCAAATGAATGCCGACGCCAGCCAAATGGTCGGCATCAGGGCATAGGCGATATACGCCGTGCCGTGGATAAAGTATCCAACACTAATGGCCTTCTTATAGCCTGTAAACTGCATCCGCGTTCCTAAACGATGCGCCAGGATACCGCCGATGACCAAGCCCAAGCCGGCGGCACCCCAGATGATACCGATACCCGCCGGCCCTTTTTTGAAGACGATCTCTCCGAACAGCGTGAAGAGAACTTGCGCGGCCCCTCCGCCGCTTGCCCAGCCGACATAAGCCAGCCCCACCGCTAATATCAAAGGAGTGGCCCGCATGTAGGCAACGCTCTCACGAAAATCTCGCCAGAACTCAGCGGCATTGTGCTGTTGCGTATATACGCGGATGGCGCGGAAGTGGTTTTCGGGGGAACGGAGCAGGTAAATGGCGAAGGCGCTGCACAAGAAAGAAATGGCGTTGACCACAAAAGCCCACTCGTAGCCGAACTGCATGGTGGCCGCGCCGCCCAGAAACGTACCGATAGTCAGTGTGACCCAAGACGTGGTTTGCGTGAGCGCGTTCGCGGTATGCAACTGTTCCGGCGTCGCGATGCGCGGCAGAATAGCGGAGCGGCCGCTGCTGAAAAACGGCGAGGCAAACATGAGCAAGCCGCTGAGTACGTAAAGCAGCCAGCGTTGTTTGTGAGTGAGGATCAGGATAAAAGCCAGCGCCACGAGGAAGCGAAAGAGATCGCTCCAGATCATGATTTTGCGACGGTCGAAACGATCGAGCAGCACGCCGGAGAGCGGGCCGGCGAACATGGCGGGCAAGGCGCGCGCGATCATAACGCCGCCCACGGCCACACCGGAGCCCGTCAGATGCAAGGCGAGGCTGAGCACGGCGACGTTGTTAAAGTGATCGCCGATCTCGCTGACGACCTGACCGAGCCAGAGGTTCCGGTAATTAGCGTTCTCGCGAAGTAGAGATTGAAATCCTGACACTGTGAAAAGGTGAGAATCTAACGGGTATGCCGTTTCGATTTCTGATGGTCAGCGCGATGCTGGCCGGTGCTGCTCTGGCGCAGACAGCAGAGCATAAAGATCGCACACTTGGTTATGATGACACGCCTTATTTACCTGGAGGGAAGTGGCGTGTGCACGATGTGAACCGGCCGCGACCCGCGATGGTGACGCCGGGCACGGGCACCGCCGCACCTTCGGACGCCATTGTATTGTTCGATGGCACGAACCTATCTAAATGGGTGACGTATGCGAAGGGCAAAGAGTTGGAGCCCAACTGGATTATTCGCGATGGCTACATGGAAGTGGTGGACGGGCAGGGCGGCTTGAACACGCGCGAGAAGTTCGGCGATATACAGCTTCATGTGGAATGGGCGGCGCCCAAGAAGATTGAGCACAAGAGCCAGGACCGTGGAAACAGCGGCATCATGCTGATGGGCCGGTATGAAGTGCAGGTTCTAGATTCGTATGACAACCCGACGTACGCGGACGGACAGGCGGCGGCGATCTATGGCCAGTTTCCACCGCCGGTGAATGTTTCGCGCAAACCGGGCGAGTGGCAGACCTATGACATTGTGTTCGAGGCGCCGAAGTTCGAGGGGTCCACTTTGAAAGCGCCCGCTTACGTGACGCTGTTTCACAATGGCGTGCTGATGCACAACCGGCAGGAGTTGCTGGGCGATACGCCGCACGCGAAACTCGGTACGTATCAGCCGCATGGAGCGGAGGAACAACTACAGCTACAGAATCATCACACTTCGGTGCGCTACCGGAACATTTGGGTGCGGAAGCTGAACGGCGCGGAGCACGTGGAAATTCCGCGCTAGCCGGGGCGGCCGAACGCGATCACAAAGTAACTGGCGCGGGTGGCGCCCACGTTCTTCCACCCGTGCTCTTCATTTGAGGCAACGTAGGCAACCGAGCCGGGGCCGAGGCGTGTAGACTTGCCGCTTATGGTGACTTCGATGGTGCCCTGGTGCACCATCACCATCTCTTCATGTTCGTGATGGTGGGGCGGGTGAGGCGCCATGCCGATGCCGAGTTCGGTTTCGTGAATATCGAAGTGATAACCGGTATGAGTGTGGGCGTCGAGGACCTGGCGGCCGGTGTTATCGCCGTTCGTTTTCGCGGGTAGGTCTTCGAACTTGAAGGTTTGGGATGGGGAAGCTTTAGAAGTCTGCGCCTGCGCGGCAATCGCCGGTATCAGCAGAGCAAGATTTCTTCTGGAGATGTTCATCGGTCTTAGTTTACTTTGAGCGTTTTGTTCAACCAGGAAATCATTTCGGCTTTCCAATGCTGCAATTCGGGTGCGCGCCAACCGCCCATGCCGTGACCGCCGCCTTCCATGGGAATGAGCCGGCAGCTTGCGCCCGCGGACTTCATGGCTTTGCACATTTCAACGGACTGAGCGTAGGGAACCTGATCGTCTTTGGTGCCATGAATCGCCAGGAAGGGCGGCATGCCTTTATGCACGGCGGCGATGGGCGCCAGACCGCGAAGCTTGGCTAAGCCTGCCGCGTCAAGTGTGTCGACACCGAAGAAGTGAATGCCTCCGCCATTGGCGGCGTGCCGGTTGACACCGGTCATGTTGAAGCGCTCAGGATGATCGCGCCGTTCGACCGCGATTTCCGAATAATCGACAGGCCCGTAGAAATCGACAACGGCGGCGATGCTGGTTTCGGGCGTGGTGTGCGTGCCCGCATAGTTGACGAGCAGGCCGCCGGCGGATTCGCCGATGAGCGCGAGCTTGTTTGGGTTCACCTTGTATTCGGCGGCGTTGCTTTTGACCCAGCGAATGGCGCTACTCACATCTTCTTTGGCTTCGTTGAAATGGAACTGCGGGGCCAGGCGGTAATCGATGCTGAACCAGGCGTAGCCGGCTTTATCCAGAACGTCGAAGAGGGGCCGCACATAGGTGCTCTTGCTGCCTTCATCGAAGCCGCCGCCGTGGACTAAGATGGCGGCCGGGAAAGGGCCGGGACCATCGGGAATGTGCAGATCGAGAAGCACGGGCTTGCCGCCGGGTGTGGCATAGGGGACATCGGACTTATCGAGAGAGGCGCCGGAGAGCGGTGCAGCGAGGGCAAGAGCGAGGAGAACGCGATGGAGCGGCATGGAACAAGATGTTATCAAGTTGCCATGCCGCCTGCGCGGAGCAGCAGCTAGGGAGTTACGCGTGTGATGTAAGTTCCCCAGTTAGCCAGAACCGTGCGCTGCGTGTTGGGGATGCATTCGGTGGCGAACCAAACGTTGCCGAATTCATCGGCATAGCTTGCTGAATAATCGCCCCATCGTGCGAGGTGATCTTCGGCGCCGCCCGTGAAGCCATCCTGCGGACCGACGCCGGCTTTCGAGATTGTGATGGGGCCCTGGAAGCCGGTGGAATCAATGAGCGAGTAGGCGGCGCTGGGGAAGTTATCGGGACCCGAAAGCGTATAGCCGATCAGCCCTTTGCCGGAGTTGTTGACGCCGATAGAGGGATAGTAAACGTCGCGATTGGGAGCGGACACATAGCCCTGGCCGGAGAGGACAGCGGAGACCTGCTGCTCCTTCACGGAAGGGGTCACGACGAAGTATGCAATGCCGGCGCGGGTGGTGGCGCCAGAACCGAGAACGGTGTTCACGCCCGCATAGAGTTTGCCGGCGGCATAAACAACCTGGTTCATGCGGTCATCGTTGGTGCTGATGATTTGCGGTTGGAAGTTACCGGGTCCGGTGGGCTGGCGGGCGGCAGGCGGCTGGCCGTAGGTTTCGGTGCCGAGGAGCGTGTAGCTCAAGCGGATGGCGGCGGGGTTCAAACTGGAGAGCGCGCTGGTATTGGTGAGGGCCCAGGTGGCTATGCGGTTATCGAGAGTGCCGGTGAAATCGAGCGCGCTTAAAAAGAACTCCGCATGGGGGATGGTGGGCGTGGGAGCGTTGGGCGGCGGGACGGAGGGCTGCAGCGTATACCAGGTGCCGCCGTCGGGTGCGGGGATATTGCCGACGTTGATGTGAACCACTCTGCCTATCAGCGAATCGTTGCCAGAGACCAGATACCTCTTCGATATCGCGTAGAGTTGGGTTCCGTTGAAGCCATTGGTGAATTGAGGAAATTCGTTGGTGCTGATATAAAAGCCGTCCTCATTGATACCGATGAGCGGCTGATCTCCCAGGCAGGGGCAGTTCGGATTCCTGGGAGTACCCACGGTGCCATCGTCGGTGGTGGTGAGCTTGAGGAGTGTCCAATTGCCGGTGGGATCGCCCGTTTTGGTGACTGCGATCAGGACGCTGGTGGGGCCGGTAAAATCGCCGGTTTCCTTATTGACGTCGGCCTGTAGGACGGTGAGGTAGAAACGGTTGGTCTGGGAATCGTAGAGGCATTTCGGGTCACTGGTGAAATCGCCGTAGCGTCCGTAGACACGATCAATCTCAGGCGCCAACCGGAAGAACTGATTGAGAGCCATGACCGGCGTGAGGGCAGCGCCGGTAGATGCGGAGAATACGCGAAGGGCGGTGTTGACGGATTCGACAACGAAGCCGTTACCGACGCAGAAGGCTTGATCGGGCGGTTCCAGGCTGAATTGAGAATTGGTGTAGGCGCCTGTACCGGCGTTACGTTGATCGAAGTGGTTGAGGCCGACGAAGCCGAGGTTGCCGGTGATGGTGGGAACAACAGTGGAGCTGGGCGGATTGGCGGCGTTGGTGGGCGCGCCAATGGGTCGTGGAAGCTTGCTGTTATGAAAATCGCGCTCCGTTTCCGGACGGGGAATTTCGGGGCCTGCGCTGTTGACGGCTGCCGCGCCCGCGCCTTTGAACGAACCCGTGCCGATGGGTATCAGGTCATGCACGGTGACATTTTGAGCATACGCGAGGGTGGGAAGAAGCAAGAGCGCGGGGATAAGCTGCGCGCCTAGAGAGGAGAGGCATACATTCCGATTCGCGAACAGCGCCGAGCGCATAGAACAGAGTTTCCTTAAGTGTAAAGTCTGGAGCATGTCAGAGGATAACAGCTTCGTTTCAAAGGCGTGAAACGGGGTGTTAGGGCGTGACGCGCGTGATGTAGGTTCCCCAGTTGGCCATGACCGTTCGCTGCATATTGGGGATGCATTCGGCGGCGAACCAGACGTTACCTAGTTCATCGGCATAGCTCGAAGAGTAATTGCCCCAAAGCGACACGCGATTGGCGCCTGCGCCGGTGAAGCCGTCCTGCGGACCGGTACCGGCTTTCGAGATCACGATGGGGCCTTGAAAGCCTGTGGAATCGAGCAAGGAGTATGCGGCGCTGGGGAAGTAATCCGGACCGGAGAGCGTATAGCCGATCAGCCCTTTGCCGGAATTGTTGACGCCGATGGAGGGATAGTACACGTCGCGACCTGAAGCGGACACAAAGCCCTGGCTGGAAAGCACGGCGGAGACTTTCTGTTCCGTGACGGAAGGAGTGACGACGAAGTATGCGATGCCGGCGCGAGCGGTGGAACCGGAGCCGAGGATGGTGTTCACGCCGCCATAGAGTTTGCCGGCGGCATAGACCACTTGATTCATGCGGTCATCTTTGGTGCCGATGGTTTGCGGCTGGAAGTTGCCGGTACCTGCAGGCTGGCGTGCATTGGGCGGCCTACCGTAAGTTTCGGTGTCCAGTACGGTGTAGGTAAGGTGCAGGGCGTTGGGGTTCGAACTGGTGAGCATGCTGGTATTGCTAAGAGCCCAGATGGCGATGCGGTTATCGAGCGTTCCGGCGAAATCGAGCGCGCTCATGAAGAACTGGGCATGGCGAACGGGAGGGGTGGGCGCGTTGGGTGGCGCGACGGCGGGCTGCAGCGAGTTCCAGATGCCACCGTTGGGCGCTGCGAGGGCGCCAACGTTGATATGAACCAGCTTGTCGAGAAGGAAGTCGGCGCTGCCGATCAGAAGCGACTTCGGTATCGCGTAGAGTTGAGTCCCGTTGAAGCCATTTGTAAATAAAGGAAACTCATTAGTGGTGATGAAGAAGCCGTCCTCATTTACGCCGATAAGTGGTTGCTCTCCACGGCAGGGACAATTCGGATTTTTAGAAGTGCCGAAGGTTCCATCGTTGGTGGTGTCAATTCTGGAGATGAACCAAGTACCGGTGGGATCTCCAGTTTTGGTGACGGCGATATAGATTTGGGAGCGACCCGGGAAGGCGCCGGTCTGCGGGTTCACGCCAGTGTAAAGGGCGGTGAGGAAGAAGCGGTTGGTCTGGGAATCGTAGAGGCACTTCGGACTGCTTACGGGGATGCGGCCCCAGGGCGATAAGAGCAGAGGCTTTATTGGGTTGAGAGGCGCGCCGGTGGATGCGGAAAATACGCGGATGGCTGAGTTGACAGCCTGGACGACAAAGCCGTTGCCGACGCAAAGAGCTGGATCGGCCGGCTCCAGGCGGGGCTCGCCATCGGTGTAGAAGCCGCTCTGATCGAAGTGGTTCAAGCCTACGAAGCCGAGGTTGCCGGCGATGGTGGGGACGATGTTGGAACTAGGTGGATCGGCGGGGGTGACGGGCGCGCCGGCAAAGACGAGTGTGGAGACAAGCAGGAGCGCGGGGATGAGTTGCGCGAACGGGGCGGAGCGCATAGGGCGAGCTTCCTTGGAGGTTAGATTCTGAAGAGCTTGTTCAAGATAACAGCTCAATTTCTTTGTGGGAAGGCCAGCGCGAAAATTCGATGAGGTTATAGTAACTGTTAACCAAAGATGACTACTGCGCGATGCGCTCTTCTCTTTGCGGTTGCCGTTTCCGCAGCCGCGCAAGCTATCCCGGGAAAGTTTTACGAGTACTATGCGGTGGCCCGGACCGGCAGCACTTATACGAGTTTGGGGGCGGGCCCTTCGATCTCTGAAGACCGGCGGGTGGCGTTCCAGGCGACGGCGAGTAACGGGACGGGGCTGTGGCTGGGTACGGGTGCGACGGCGGCGACGAATTTCAATGCAGGGCTGGTGGGGTCGAGCGATATTTATGCGCCCGCGGTTCAGGTGAATCGCAGCGGGTTTGTGGTGAGCCAGGACCGGATTACTACTACGACGCCGGCCACGACGAGTATCCGGTTATTCAACAGCGCATTCGCCGATACGTTTACTTACACGGCGCGAGGCGGACCTACGCGCACTTACGATGCGGTGCTGGCGAACCCGGCCATCAACGTGAACGGCGATGCGGTGTTTACGGTGCTTCATCCCACGCCGCAGAAGTTTCTGGTGTATGTGCCGAGTGGCGGGAGCGCGGTGGAGGTTCCGATTTCATCGGGCAGCCCGAAGCCGATGATCGCCGACAACGGCAAGGTGGTGATTCAGGTGGGCGGTACGTCTGCCCAAAGCAATCAGCAGATTCGCGTGTACCCTTCGGGGCTGGGGACGCCCACGGTGGTGGCGGATACGAGTGGGCATTGGCTCTCGCTCGACAACGATCCGGGGATCAGTAGGGATGGGCGCATGATTGCGTTTCAGGGCAACATCGATGCGGTTGGCGGGAATGCGATCGGGACAACGGGTGGGCCGGGAATTTTTGTTGCCATCGATGAGAACAGCAACAATTCGTTCAACAGAATTTTGCGGCTGACTGGCGGCAAAGTGGAGAACGTGCCGGCGGACAGGGCGGCGAGCAAGGGCAACTTCGATGGCGTCTGCGACCCGGGTGAGATCTGCGTGACGGCCGCTGAATTGGGGTATGACTTAAATGGCAACCCGATCACGTTCAGCAGCTACGGAGTGGACGCGCGGGTGGGCGTGGCGAATGTGGACTTTGGGGCCGTGGGGATCGATGACGATACGTTCGTGGTGTCGTTTATTGGGACGCCGACATCGGCCAGCCGGCCGAACCCATTCAATAGTTCGATTCCGCTGCTGTTCTCGGCATCGCAAGGGCTGTGGACGATTCGCGTGGATGTGCAGCGTATGCTGGGGGGCGCGACGACGCGCGTGTATCATCCGGCGACGCCGATTCCGGTGATGCAGGTGGGCGATAAGGTGGGCGCGGATACCATTACCGGCCTGGGCGTTTACGACCCGATTGCGAACGCGGGTTACGACGAGGGCGGCGCGATCAGAACGATGCGGCGCGGGGACCATCGCCTGGCGTTCTGGGCGAGCACGAATAACGGGCAGGCGATCTATCGAGCGAACCATCTGGATTCGGACCAGGATGGATTGCTGGACCATTGGGAGACCGCGGGGATCGATATGGATCAGGACGGGGTGGTGGACCTGAACCTGAGCGCGTATGGGGCGGATGCCTTTCATCGCGACCTGTTTCTGCAGGTGGATGGGGCGTTGGGGTTTCAGTATCAGCCGCAGCCGGGCGTGTTCTCTTCCGATACGCCGGGCGTGCCCAGTTACTTCGAGAACAATTTTCTGAATGCCGAAGTGTTGACCGGCGCATTGTATGGAGCGACGCTGGACGGCTCTGCACCGGCGGTGATTCCGCGCGGGATTTTGACGCATGTGGATGCGGGCCCGAACAACGATCTGCTGGGCTTTCCGCTATCGATCAACTTGGGTGGGGTAACGCCGCGTGGCGGCAATTCGGTGAAGATGCCGGGGACGACGAGTACGCCTCCCGATCTGATTTACTACGGCCTTTCGGGAGCGATCAACGTGACCGGTCTGAATGCTCTGGCTTTGGAGGATGTGAAGCGAACTTACTTCGGCAACTTCGATAAGAGTGCGCGCGAGCTGGCATTTCATTACGTGGTGCTGGCTCCGTTTCAGGATTTGAAGCCGAATGTGACTTTGGGTTTGGGCAACCCGGCGAGCCCTTTTGTGGGGACGGCGGCGCCGGGCCAGACGAATAACACGTCACTGGAAGTGGCGGGGGCACTGCCGGGCGGACTGAATGCTTACGACCATCTGATGGTAACGACGGGACCGAGCGCCGGGTTTGCGACACAAATTACGGGTTTCGCAACAAATGGAGTGACGGGCAATCGCTTGATCAACGTGAACACGCCGTTCACGACGCTGCCAAACGCGGGCGATAGCTTTGTGGTGTTCGACGGGAGCACGGGTCTGGCAGAGACTCAGTTCGCGTTTCAGCCGGATTTTAATTCGCTGCCGGGGAACGATGTGATTGTTTCGCTGCGCGCGATGGGGATGGCGGCAGATGGGATTTTGGGTTCGAGCTGCGATCAATGGCAGACGGTGATGCATGAACTGGGGCACACGCTGGGCTTGCGGCACGGCGGCACGGACCACGTGACCAGCTCCACCACGAAGGGAACGGCTTATAAAAGCATCATGAGTTACACCTGGCAACTGAGCTGCAATTTGCCTTATCAGGTGGTTGGCTATTCGCGCTTGGGCGACACTACGTTCGACGATTTCGCGAACTTGCGTATGGACATGTCGAATGTGATGTTTCACTTGGGGAACAGCACGGGGATTGGATTAGGTTCGGGCAGCTTCGGCGATTACATTCAGCAGAATCCGGAGCCGAATTATTCGTTGCACATTGCGCATAGCGGGCCGCTGGACGTGGTGAATCCGGCGGTGCAGGTTACTTCGCCGACGGCGGGCGCTGGGGTGAGCGGCAGCGTGACGGTGATGGTGACGGCGACGGACAACCAGGCTATCGATCATGTGACGGTGTCGTTCGATGCGAATGGTAATGGCGCGATTGACGCGGGTGAAGCCGTCACGGCAACGGCACTGGGCGGGAATGTGTATCGGGCGGTGCTGCCGGCGGTATCGGGTGCGGCGGGCACGCGCGCGATTCGTGCGATTGCTTATGACACGACGGCGAACTTCGCTTCGGCGCAAGTGAATGTGACCATCGGCGGCGTGGGTGGCGTTTCGGCGCCGAATGTAGTGGGTTTGACGCAGGCCGCGGCGACGGCGGCGATCACGGGCGCGGGCCTGGCGGTGGGCACGGTGACGAGCGCGGTCAGCAACACGGTGGCGGCGGGCCATGTGATTAGCGAGAGCCCGGCTGCGGGGACACAAGTGAGCGCGGGGGCGGCGGTGAATCTGGTGGTGTCGGTGGGGACGACTTGCACCTATGTGCTGACGCCCGCGAGCCAGACGTTTGCGACGGCGGGGGGAGCGGGCGCGATAGCGGTGACGGCTCCGGCGGGATGTGCATGGACGGCGGTGGCGAGTGCGCCGTGGGTGACCGTTACTTCCGCGGCATCGGGCAATGGGAACGGCAATGTGGCGCTGGCGATAGCGTTGAATGCGGGCCTGGGGAGGATTGCGAGTGTAGCGGTTGGAGGCCAGACGGCGAGCATCACGCAGGCGGGAACGCTGGCGCCTTACAACGTGGGCTTCTTCCAGCCGGGCGGTCCAACGTGGGTGCTGGATTCGAACGGAAGCGGCGGTTACGATGCGGGCGACAGAGTGTTTGCGTTCGCGGGGCAGCCGGGCGCGATTGCGGTGGTGGGCGATTGGAACGGCGACGGCAAGACCAAGGCCGGTTACTATCTGAACGGCTTCTGGGTGCTGGATTACAACGGCAATGGCACGTATGACGGTACGGGTGTGGGCGGCGACAAGTTCTATGGGTTCGGCGGCGCGGGTGCGGCGTACGTTCCGGTGGTGGGCGATTGGAACGGCGACGGGCGGACGAAGATTGGCTTCTATAACAACGGGAGCTGGGCGCTGGATACCAATGGCAATGGCACGTTCGATGGCGTGGGGCCGGGGCAGGACAGCTTCTATGGCTTCGGCGGAAATGGCGCGGGCGAGGTGCCGGTGCTGGGCGACTGGAATGGCGATCATCGCACGAAGGTGGGCTTCTTCTATCAGGGCAAGTGGGCTATGGACTATGACGGCAACGGCACGTTTACTGTGGCGGACAAGTATTACGCCAGCTTCCCGTATATGGCCGGAGATAAGCCGGTGACGGGCGATTGGACCGGCGACGGCAAGACGAAGATCGGGATATTCCGGGGCGGCTTTTGGATACTCGATCAGAACAACAACGGCACTTACGATGGCGTGGGCGTGGGGCAGGATAAGTTCTACGGCTTCGGCGGGAACGTGGGTGAGGTGCCGCTGGTGGCGGATTGGAACGGCAGCGGGACCAGTAAGATTGGGCTGTACATTAATGGATTCTGGGTGCTGGATTATAACGGCAACGGCGCGTATAACGGGACCGGGCCGGGCGGGGACCGGTTCATTGCGTTTGGGGGGCAGAGCGGGAATCAACCGATTACCGGTAGGTGGTAGGCGCGACCTGTTAGAATCACCGAAACGCCTTGCCACGCCGCGGCGCGTAACGATTCACGCCAAGGAGAATACCGATGAAGCGCCGCAATTTTTTTCAGGTGACCGCAGGAGCCGCTGCCACGACTACGCTGGCCACACAGATGCCGATGTTCGCCGCTTCCGCCTTGGGAAAATCGCCCGAGCAGACGGCATCGGATGAAGATTTCTGGATGGCGGTGCGCAATGAGTTCACGATAGACCGCACCGTCATTAACATGAATAACGGTTACGCGAGTCCGGCGCCGCGCACGGTGCAGGAGGCCATGCACAGGTATCTGGACTTCACGAACATGGGTCCGTTCCACACGATGGTGAAGCAGCTTGACCCGAAGATTGAGACGGTGCGGCGCATGATTGCCGAAGCTGCGGGGTGCGACGCGGAAGAGATTGCGATTACGCGGAATTCGAGCGAATCGCTGGAGATTGCGCAACTAGGCGTGGCGCTGAAGGCCGGCGATGAGGTGCTGACCACCAATCAGGATTACCCGCGCATGCTGACGACATTCCGGCAGCGTGAGCGGCGGGACGGCATCAAGCTGAAGACCATTTCGTTTCCGGTGCCGGTGACGAGTATGGACGATCTGTACCGGCGGTTCGAGCGCGCGGTGACGCCGCAAACGAAGCTGATTCTGCTGTGCCACATCACGAATCGCACGGGGCAGATTTTTCCGGTGCGGCGGATTTGCGATATGGCGCATGAGCGGAAGATTCCGGTGATTGTGGATGGGGCCCACGCGTTCAACCAGTTTCCGTTTAAGCTCTCCGACTTGAATTGCGATTACTACGGCGTGAGTTTGCACAAGTGGACGTTCGCGCCGATTGGGACGGGATTTCTGTATGTGAGGAAATCGCGGATTAGGGAGACGTGGCCGCTGATGGCTTCGGCAGAGCGGCAGGATGACGATATTCGCAAGTTCGAAGAAGTGGGCACGCATCCGGCGGCGAACTTCGATGCGATTTGCGAGGCGCTGACGTTCAACCAGAATATTGGGATTGAGCGGAAGGCGGCGCGTTTGCGATTTTTGAAAGACCGGTGGGCGACGCGGCTGGCGCGGCATGAGAATGTGCAGATTCTGCATAGCGCGAATCCGGAGATGTCGTGCGGGATTGGGATGTTCGGGTTGAAGAGCGCGGACCCGAAGAAGCTGGTAGATGCGCTGCAGAACCGGCACTCCATTTACACGGTGCTGGTGCCGCATGAGGAGTACACGGGGATCCGCGTGACCCCGAGCGTGTATACGACGCTGGGGGAAGTGGATTACTTCGCGGCGGCGGTTGAGAAAGAGCTGAAGAACGCTTAGCGGCGAACGGTGAGCACGACGCCGGCTTGCGTAGTGAGGCCGTTGTAAGTGGCGGTGAGCATGTTCTCGCCATCGGGCGTGGCGGCAGGGACCACGACATTGAATTGATACTGGCCGGGACCGGCAAGGCCCGCGAACTGCACCGTTGCCTGCACGCCGCCGATGCGGACTAGCGGGAGCGAAGGCAGGGTTCCGGATTGGACAGTGGCGCCGCTCACCATGGGCACCGATGTGGCGCCGAAGCCACTGGCAAGGAGAGTGATGGTTTCGCCGGGTGCAGCGGGCGTGGTGAGGCCGGGGTACAAGCTGGTGGGCCCGATGAGGCTTCCATTTGCGTGGCTGGCGGTGACGTGCGTTCCATCCAGGACGAAGAAGGAGGGCGACAACGACTGAGCCTGAACGGAGAAAGCGTTGCTTGCCGCGCCGTTGTTGACCACCTGCACCTGCACGGTCCCGAGCGCGAGACTTGGCGGCGTGAGGACGTTGATCTGGTTCGGGCCGATGGAATAAACGTACGCGCTCTTGCCGTTAAAGGTGACGCTTACGCCATCGAGAGAGGTGGGCAGTTGATTGTTTTTGAAATCCGAGGCGAGCCAGGTGCGTTCGCGCGGCGCTAGCGAGGAGCCTGTGATGGTGACCCAGGTATTCGGCGCGATGGTGGGGTTGGCGCTGAAGGCGTTGGTGACGCTGGCGATGGCGGGGATAGAAGTGCCGGGCGTGGAATCTGGCGTGGTGGCATCGACCTGGAAGCTGAAGACGGTGCGGGCCTGGGGTCCACTGGCGTATTCGGCGCCGCTATTGGAAGCGGTGGAATTCATGCCGATGCTGGTGACGGTGAGCGTCTTGCCGTCGGCACTGACATCGAGCACGTTGAAGTTGAAGGTATCGGGGCTGTAGAAATCGGCAGGCTGCGGCGCGGAGCCGGCCGTGGGGTCGCCATCGCGCACGATATCGTGCAGGCCGGGGTAACCGACCAGGCCGATAGGTTCGATCTTCGCTGCTTGCTGCGCGGCAACCAGGCTGTTGGTGTATTGCTGCGCCATGGCGAAGGTGTGGTTCGTGATCTGATCGGGACCGGTGGCGCCAAGGGGTCCGGCGACGATGGAAAACGAAGCGGGCACCTTGATGTAAGCGGCCTGATTTTCGGTGTCGGTGGGGGAGTATGTGACTTCGTTGATGCGGTTCTGATGATCGTCGGTGGCGATGAAGATGACGTTGAGGATGCGGTTATCGGCGATGAACTTGAGCAGCGCATTGCGCTCGGCGCGGTAGCCGCCCATATAGGCTTTGCCGCTATCGGAATTTACGGGCGAATAAGTGCTGCCCGTGCCGAAATCGGGCAGATTGGTGAGCGTGAGGGCGCCGCCGATGGGGCCGATCTGATCGATGGGGTCGGAGAGGGAGACGAACTTCCAGGGCGTGCCGGCGTTCTGCGCGGTTAGCAGCGTTTGCTCCAGCCAGGCAAGTTGCGTAGCGCCCAGATAAGTGCGGCCGGGGTTGTTGGCGCGGGGCGCGGTGGTGTCATCGGCGGAACCGTTCGCGACCTTCAGGCGAAGGTCGCGGTAGGAGCGTGTATCGGTGTTGATGTAGATGGCGTTTTTGCCCCAAGCCTGCGCGGAGTAAAGCTGGCGGGTGCCGTTGGTGCGCGGATCGATGGGGTTGTTGACCGTGCCGCGATCGGCGATGGGCTGGTAGTTGAGGAAGACGTTTTCAAGGGCGAGGAAGCCGGCCGAGCGATTCATGTAATCGTTCGATGAGAAGTTGACATCGTTCGGGTTGCCGCCGGCAGTGGCGCGGGCATCGACGCCGCGGCCCGTGGGCATATCGGTACCGGATGCGCCGCCGACGGAACCTCCGGCCGGCGCGCCACCGTTGATGTACTGGCGGTTGCCGAGTTCGTGATTATCCCAGGTGGTGTAATTGCCCTGGGCGGCGTAGAGCGACTGCAGACTATTTTGGCCGCCGGCGTTGACGGGCAGAAAGTTTTCACGATACTTCTTTTCGTAATCGGTCTTGAGCTGCGCGGCGTTGGCGAAGCCGGTGAAAGTGGGCGGAGCGTTTAGGCTGGCGGAGGAACCGGAGAGAGCGACGGAGGGCGAATCGAGCCAGGGCTGGCCGTTGTGCGGGCCGCTGGCGGTGAGGCTGCTTGCGTTTTCGTAGATGACGTCGCCCAGGCTCACGTAGAAATCGAGGTTCTGGGCGGGGATGACGCTGGCGAGCGCATAGGGGCGGATGAGGCCATCGTAATCGCCACTGAAGGCGAAGTGCAGCGCGGCGCCGGTGGACGCAGCGGGTGCGGTCTTGAAGCGTCCCGTGTTGCTCATCTCACTGGCGGGGCCGACGAAGCGGTAGTAATAGACGGTGCCCTCGGCAAGGCCGGCGATTTCCAGTTTGCAGGTGTAGTCTTTCGTGGCATCGGCGAAGCAGCCGGGGATGCGCGTGACGCCGGTGGCGAAGGTGGGGTCGGTTGCGATGTTGAGCATCAGGCTGACGCTGGCCGGGGCGGCGGTGTCGACGGCGCGTGTCCAGAGGGTGATGCTGGTGGTGGAGGCGTCGCCGGCCGCTACGCCGAGGAAGGAGACGGCGGCTTGCGAAGTGGCGGCCAGGGTGAGAAGAGAGGCGAGGCAGACGAGGGAATGGTTGGCTTTTTTCACGGGAAACCCGATATCCACTGTAAGCTTGGGGTGATTACGAAATGGTGACTGGTTTGTGACGGTACGGTTACGGCAACAAGCCTGGTTTGCTTTCCCAGTGGCGCAGGAAGGCCTCAGCTAGAGGGAGGCCACCATCTATGCCGCGCGCGAGTGATTTGCGCTTGCTTGGGATACCAATGGTCGGGTTGCTGGGAAATGTGCGCATAACAGGCCGCGCGCTTTTTCTCCTCCACGGCTGAGATGTCGACAAACTCAGTGGGCGAAAACATCAGCCTTCACCCTTGTTTAGATACATTACGACTGCGACATGCCCTAACCCTGTGTAGCGCGCGATAGTGCCACCGCAGCCGCACTCCGGATCTCCAGGATGACCGCCGGCGATGAGGAGTTTGAGATGGTTGGTTTTTGAAAGTGCCGGAGAGGCGGCAAGGGCCAATACTTCGCGGCGGGTGAGGGGCACGCTAGGCACCGAAAATGTTCTGGTCCAGGAAGGAGTTGCGGAACTTGCCTTGGGGATCGTGCTGGCGGGCGAAGTGGATGAACGCGGGAAGTTTTTCGTAGCGTGAGTGGAGGTCCGCCGGCTTTATGGTGAAGAGTTTGCCCCAATGGGGGCGGGCGGCGTAAGGCGCGAGCTCCTGTTCAATGGCCGGCAGTAATGCTTTGACTGCGGGCCAATCGGGCTTCCAGGTGAAGTGAATGGCGACGCTGGGCTGCTGGTAGGCGGTGCTCATCCAAAGGCCGTCCGCGGCGATGGTGCGAATTTCGGAGATGAGCAGGTGCGGCGTGATGCGGTCGCGCAGGCGTTCGATGGCGAGGATGGCGTCGACCGCGTTGCGCCGGGGGATCAGGTATTCCGATTGCAGCTCTTTGCCGGCGCTTGGGGTGAAGCCCATTTTGAAGTGCGGCAGGCGTTCGTACCAGGGGCCCGGAACGCCCAGCTGTTCGGTGCAATTTTCGGGAGAGACTTCAGAGATGGGATGCAGGTTGTGCGTTGCCAGTTTGGCCTCGAAGAACTCCTGGGGCGCGGCGAAGGGGGCGCGCGCTTTGATCCAGACTTCGCGGATGTTGGAATTCTGCCAATCGGTAAAGAGGCTCACGCTATAGGCGCTGGCCTGGATGGCGTCGAAGTGATTTTTCATTTGCGCGAGCGGAAGATCCTGGTAGACGTACTGGCGAACTTTGTAGGCCGGCTGGATGTTGAGGGTGAGGCTGGTGAGTACGCCGATGGCTCCCAAGCCCACGACGGCGGCATGGAACGGTTCGCCATCGGACTGGGCTAGTTTCACCAGGTCACCTTCGGCGTTGAGAAATTCTATGGCGGAGACGGCGCTAGCGAGGTTGCCGTTGGTCTCGCCCGAGCCGTGGGTGGCCGTGGTGCATGCGCCGGCGACGGAGATGTGCGGGAGCGAGGCCAGGTTGTGCAGCGCGAAGCCACGCTCATCGAGGTAAGGGCCGAGCTGCCCGTAGGTGACGCCGGGCTGCACGGACACTGTCTTCGCGGCCGAATTCAGGCTGATGTCCTTCATCGGCTTGAGTGAGAGCAGACGATGCCGGCTGTCCGCGATGGTGTTGAAGCAGTGGCGGCTTCCGAGAACTTTCAGCTTGCTGTTGGCTTTGATTACGGCGCGGATTCGGTCGAGAGAAGAGGCTTCGTCAACGCGATCGGTGGCGTAGGTGAGATTGCCCGACCAGTTGGTGAGCCGCTCTTTCGCCGGAGCCGGCGAGGACAGTGCGAGAGCCGGGCTGGCGAGGGCAGCCCTGAGGAATTGGCGCTTGTTCACGTTCGGATCATATCGCTTACTAGGCCAGGTTGAAATCTTCCTCGATCGTGCGGGGCGGACAATCGCGGAAGGCGTACTTCAACAGGGGAGGCGCCAGGATGGTGGTGAGGACGGCCATGGCGACCACGACGGCGTACACCGGCTTTTCAATTACCCCGATGCTGAGGCCGATTTGCGCCACCACCATGCCTACTTCTCCGCGGGGCACCATGCCGAAACCAATGCGCAGCGCGTCGACACGGCCCAGGCGCCATGCTCCCAGGCCGCACCCTACTAACTTGGTCACTACGGCAGCCACCAAAATTAATAGCGTGAGCACTACGGTGCGGCTGGTGCGAAAGGCGCCGGCATCGAGGTGGAGGCCGATGCCGGCCAGAAAGAACGGCACCAGCAACTCGGTAATGCCCTGGGCCAGATCGTTCACCCGGCGATTGACTGTTTCAGATAAGGCCATGCCCGCAAGAAACGCGCCGATGATGGCAGCCACGCCGGCGTAAACTGCCAGCAACGCCAGGGCAAACAGCAGGACAAGCGCGAAGTTGAATTGAGCTTCGCCCAAGGAGAGCTTCTGTTCCACGTGGGGCATGACGCGGCGCATGGTCCGCGTGCCGAACTTGGCAACCAGGAGCGTAAACCCACCAGCCAACACCGCTGTGGTAGCCAAGCCCCAAACATTGACCGAACCGTGCGCCAGATTGCTGACCAGGGCCAGCACAAGCAAGCCCAGCACATCGTCAATCACAGCGGCGGCCAAAATGATTTGGCTGGCCCGCTCTTGAATGAGACCCTTGGCAGCCAGCACGTGAGCCGTGATGCCGACGCTGGTAGCCACCATGGCGGCTCCCACGAAAATGGCTTCGATCCTGCTTACACCCGCGGCGGCCATGATGGCCCAGCCTGCGGCGAAGGGAAGGATGACTCCGAGCGCGGCGACCAAAAGCGCGGTGCCGCCCATGCGCATCAGTTCGGATGCCTTCACTTCCAGGCCCACCTTGAAAAGAAGAAACATGACGCCCATCTCGGCTAAAGCCGTGAACACCTGATCGGGCTGGACCCAGTTGAGAACGCTGGGCCCAAGTAAAACTCCGGCCAGAATTTCGCCAACGATACCGGGTTGACCCAGGCGCTCACACAGTTCAGCCAGTAGCTTCGCCGTGCCAAAAACCAGAAGCAGCGCTAAGGGCAGGTGTGCCGCACTCGAGTCCGAAGCGAGAAAGAAGGCCGGTGAAAAGGGGTCCAATAGATAGAGTAGCTCTTAGTTTTTGAGGTAAGACTTGACGTCCCATCCCGGCACATAGAAATTTTCTATCCCCGACATAGAATATTTCTTCTTGCGAACGTGCAGACTGCGGCTAGACCATAGCCGAAAGGCTCCCCGGCGAGCACCTGCATTGTTTTCTCACCACGTTGTGAACGGAGGGGCCTGCCCGGTCTCCCCAAACAAATTCGATAGTGAGGGAACATATGGGAGCAAATCCAACACAGGCACAAGCGGTAATTCTTTTCTTTGTGGCATTCACGTGTATCGCGGCGAGCTTTGCAATGGAGCTGAACTGGATACTCATGATTGCCGGCCTGGTCATTCTGGCAGTGTCATTCATGCTGTTTTTGAGATGTAAGCCGTGGGAACACCGCGAAGCCGTTGAGCGGAGCGAGCCTTGATGATCCTGGTGGGAGTACTAATTACGCTGCTCGGATTTGCGATCAGCGTGCTGAGCCTTGGCTTCGCGTCCACGGTGGGCGCGCGCATGGCCATGGTGCTGGTTGGGATAGCAGTTAGTCTTTTCGGAATTATCGGCGTGATTAACCGCGTCTATCTCAAGAATGCAATCTGGAGAAAACTGTGAAGCTGATTTCCCTAACGGCATTGCTTGTTGTGGCTTCGGCCGCCTTGTTTGCACAGGCGCCGGCGGCGGAACCAACGGTCCCGGTGACTACCAACGATCTGAGGAACGTAGACACACCGAAGACTGAAGTTCGATTGAAGGGCGACGCTGACGGAAGTCTGACCGGTACAGTTTCCGATATTGCGGTTAGCGACGCCAAGAAGGGCCTGACAGTCTCCGACGTTCTGAATCAAGTTGGCCAGAACAAGATTGCCATCAACTTTACATGGACGTTGATTGCGGGATTTTTGGTGATGTTCATGCAGGCCGGCTTCGCGATCGTGGAAACCGGGCTCTGCCGCGCAAAGAACGCGAACCACACCATGATGATGAATTTCACGGTCTACGGAACGGGCATGTTGGCCTACTGGCTGATCGGATTTTCCATTCAAATGGGCGGAGTTGGCGGGGTGGGCAACCTGGGCGGCGTGACGCCTTTGAATGCCGAGTGGACAATGAACCTGTTCGGCAAATCGTTCGGAATGTTCGGTCAGCATGGCTTATTTCTAACCCAGGGCGGAACCTACGATGTGGGCGTGATGGTGGTGTTCCTGTTCCAGATGGTGTTTATGGACACCGCGCTTACGATTGTGACGGGGTCTGCCGCGGAGCGCTGGAAATTCGCGGCCTTCATCATTTCTTCCTTCATGCTGGGCGCATTCATCTATCCCGTGTTTGCGAACTGGGCATGGGGCGGCGGCTGGCTGGCCACGCTGGGCACAAATTTCGGGTTGGGGAAAGGGTATGCGGACTTTGCGGGTTCGGGAGTGGTGCACGCAGTGGGTGGGCTAAGCGCTCTGGCGCTTGCGCTGATTGTGGGGCCGCGGCTGGGCAAGTATACCCGCACGGGGCGGCCGAATGCGCTGGTGGGTCACGACATTGTGCTGGTGTTGACGGGTTGCTTCATTCTTGCGTTCGGCTGGTTCGGGTTCAACCCAGGCTCGACACTGGGCGCTTCCGGCAATGGCAATCTGCGAATCGGCTCCATCGCGGTAAATACGATGCTGGCCGGGATGGCGGGTGGGTTTGGCTCCATGTTCTATATGTGGATGCGCTATGGGAAACCCGATGCCTCTATGTCTGGAAACGGGCTTCTGGCGGGTCTGGTAGCTATCACAGCGCCCAGCGGCTTTGTGAATACTGTGAGCGCCGTGATCATCGGCTTAGTAGCCGGTCTGCTGGTCTGCCTGTCTATCGAATTTGTGGATCGTGTTCTGAAGGTTGACGACCCGGTTGGGGCCATCTCCGTACACGGGGCGAACGGCCTTTGGGGCGTGATCGCGGTGGGGCTCTTCGCCGATGGCAAGAGTAACTACGGGGGATCTTGGAACGGCGTGACGGGCTCGGTTACCGGGTTGTTTTACGGCGACGCAAGTCAGCTGGTGGCTCAACTGATCGGTGTCGCGACGCTGATTGGGTTCGTTTTTACATTCACGTTCGTGGTGAATCTGGCGATCGATTTTGTGGTTGGCCAGCGCGTTTCCGCGAAGGCCGAACTGGAAGGGCTGGACATACCGGAGATGGGTCAGCTTGGTTATCCCGAGTTTGAATTGAAGGGAATGTCCGTCGGCTCCTGATATGAATGCCGAATTGATTCGCGCCGGTCAACAACGCACTCCCGTTGTGCCCTGGCGAGACCCTCACACGGTCTCGCCAACGCAACTTGCCGGTTATATTGAAGCTCTGGAGCAGGGTTGTTTAGACAATCCGCGCTCGGCAAGTCTCCGCACCTGCTTAGGCATGGCTCACGCCATGAATTACGATGTGTACCGGTCCATGGACGCGCTGGAAGCTGCCGTGTCTTTGGACCCGCAACACTTTTTTGCACAACTGAAGTATGCCGAACTGCATTACCGCCTGCGAGCGCTGGCGCGTGCGGAGGAAGAAACGCAGAAGGCGCTGGATTTGGCCGTGAACCAAATGGAGTTCGCGCTCGCCAGAAAGCAACTTCAGGAGGTCCGGCGGTTGATGCGCGATGGTACGCAAAAGCCGGAGTGGACCAAATCTCTGGCTAGCCCTACGGCGGTTTTGCTGTTTGCGGGTATTCTGATATCCATGGCCGTCTACTGGCGATGAATACGCAGTGGCGTTATTTTACCGGCGCGGCAGTGCTTGCGTCCTATGTACTGGTTCACTATGGCGCGCCCATATTGCCGGTGGCTATGGGCGTGGGGATAGCCGCACTGGCGATGTGGCATAAATCTTCGCGAGCTTCGTAAAATGAAACCGGTTTGTTCGGAGGAGTTGTGGTCCTTGGGAAAGGCTGCGATGCCTGCCGATCAAGACCCAGCTTCACTTTCCCATCGGGAAACACCGCGTAGATTTCCAGCCAGCCGACACTAAGGACTTCAAAAATTTGGTGGACCTGAAGGGATTCGAACCCTTGACCTCTTCCATGCCATGGAAGCGCGCTCCCAACTGCGCCACAGGCCCACAAAGTGGCTGACTCCTTTAGCTTATCACCATCATCTTAGAATGAGATAGATGTGTCTCGCGAACCGCTCTGGAGCGGTAGTTCTTCTTTTCACAACAGTGTTATCGCTCAGCTCCTGCGCCTCACGGCTCAGGACCATTGTCCGGGCGTCTCATCCTACTTCGCAGGCGCTGCTTACGGCAACGAAAGCGGAGTTGATCAAGCGCGTTGCCGACAACTACGCGGCGGTGAGAAGCTTCAGCACTACAGTGGACCTGACATCTTCCATCGGTAGCGTCAACAAAGGCAAGATCAAGGACTACACCGATATCACGGCGTATATCGATTTTCGCAAGCCTGGCGATATTCGCGTGGTGGGCATTCTGCCGGTGGTGCATAGCACGGCGTTTCATATGGTGTCCGACGGGGAAGAGTTTCGCGTGAGCATCCCGGTGAAGAGCAAGTTTATTCAGGGGCGCAATGACGCGCCGGCTATTTCACCGAACAAATTTGAAAACGTCAGGCCGCAGACTTTTATTGCAGGCATGCTGGTGAAGCCCATCGATCCGGAGACGGATATGGTGCTGGTGCAGGACGACACGACGGAAACTACCGCTGCGTACCAGCTTGAGGTTATTCGAAAGTTTGGAGACGATATTGTGCTGGTGCGGCAGATCACTTTCGATCGCGTGAATCTTCAAATCATCGAGCAGCGGGAGTATGATGAAGCCGGCTCCATTGTCAGCCTTTCGAAGTATGACGATTTCAGGGTCTATAACAATGTCCGGTTTCCGTCGCACATAGAAATCAGCCGGCCGAAGGATGAGTACGGGATTGTGCTGGTGGTGATGAAGATGGAAATCAATAACGCGATCGATTCGGCGCGGTTCGTGTTGGCGCGGCCGGAGAATTCAGAGCTGCAGGTGATTGGGGGCGTGCCGGCGGCGCAGCCCGGGATACCTTCGGCGGCTCCGAAGTGATTGCGAAATTGATGGTGGAAAATGTGCGGCACCGGCCGATGCCGACGCTGCTCAGCGTGTTCCTGATCGGTGTTCCGGTCACCCTGATACTGATTCTGGTGGGCCTGAGCGATGGCTTGATCAACGATTCGAAGCGGCGAGCCAACGGCGTGGGAGCGGATGTGATTGTGCGTCCGCCGAACAGCAATATCATGAGCTTCAGCGGGTCAACCATTCCCGAACAATTGGTTCCGAAGCTGGCCGCCTATCCGCATGTGACGATGGCGACGGGCACGGTGAATCAGAGCGCCGGCGGCCTGTTTGAAACGGTGACGGGCATCGATTACGCGAGCTTCGAGAAGATGAGCGGCGGCTTCGATTTCGTAGAAGGGCACGGCTTTCGCACTCCGGACGATTTGATTGTGGACCGCTATTACGCCGAACAGAAGCGCTGGCACGCGGGCACGAGGGTCAAGCTAATCAACCGGGATTGGAACCTGGTGGGCGTGGTGCAGCCGGGCAAGCTTTCACATATCTTCGTTGAGATTGGAGTGCTGCAGGAACTTTACGGCGCAAGCCACATGCTGAGCGTGATCTATCTGAAGGTGGACGACGAGCGGAACATTCAGCCGCTGATTGCGCAATTGAAAGACGACTTGCCAGGCTATCCGGTGTTTTCGATGAAGGATTTTATCTCGCTCACGTCAGTGAATAATGTTCCGGCGCTGAACACTTTCATTTCGGTGATTATCGGAATTGCCGTGCTGATCGCATTTGCGGTGGTGTGCCTTTCCATGTATATGGCCGTGCTGCAAAGGACGCGTGAAATTGGCATTTTGAAGGCGATCGGCGCCTCAAAGAGCTTCGTGCTGCGGACCATTCTGGCGGAGGCATTCCTGATGGGCCTGGGCGGCACGGTGCTGGGCATTCTGCTGAGTTTCGGTTCGCGCTGGGTGCTGCAAAAATTTGTGCCGTCGTCATTGCCGCAGGCGATTGTGGTGGGCTGGTGGGCCCGCGCCGGTCTAATTGCTTTGGGCGCGGCGCTGTTGGGCGCTTTGTACCCGGGGCTTTCGGCGGCGCGCCAGGATCCTATCAAATCTCTATCCTATGATTGAGCCGATTATCTCGATTCGCGGCTTGCGAAAGGTGTTCCGTGTGGGTCAGGTGAACGTGGAAGCTCTTCGGGGCGTGGACCTGGACGTGCCCGTGGGGGAGTTTCTAAGCGTGGTGGGTCCTTCGGGCTCGGGAAAATCGACGCTGTTTCATATTGTGGGGGCGTTGACGCCACCCACTTCCGGAACCGTTCATATCGCCGGCAAAGATCTGAGTTCGCTCAACGATTCCGAACGAACGAAGCTGCGGCAGACGACGGTTGGGTTCGTTTTTCAGAAATTCAATCTACTGCCGACGCTGACGGCGCACGATAATATTGCGGTGGCGCGGTCACTGGCGGGCGCTTCGGTGACGCGGACGGCGGCGGATGAGGCGGAGTTCGCGAAGATTCTGGAGTTGCTGGGCATATCCCACAGGCTGCATCATAAGCCGAATGCGCTATCGGGGGGCGAACAGCAGCGGGTGGCACTGGCGCGCGCGCTGGTGAATAAGCCCGCGATCCTGCTGGCGGACGAGCCGACGGGCAATCTGGATTCGAAGAATTCCGACGCCGTGTTGCACCTGCTGCGCGACGTGAACCGCCGGCTGGGCCAGACAATTCTGATGATTACGCACAACCCCGAAGCAGCTGCGTTCGGCGACCGCACGGTTTCAATGCGCGACGGCCAGATCGCAGACTAAGCCAAGCGTTCGCCGGGGGAAGCAGATTGTGAACTCGTGCCGGCATCGCGGCTTTCGAGCCTCCGTCACCATCTGCTTTCTTGTTCCCGACTGTTGGTTCTATCGGCAGGCGGCGGGAAAACTTGAGGGGTTCCTCTCGGGAATGTTTCGATATCCTGTGAAGATGCGAACATTTTTTCTGGCCACCATGGCCGGTGCCATACTAGCGGGTGCCATGCCAGCCGCGAGCCCGCTCTACAACTTCAAGGTGGATTCCATCGATAACAAGCCCGTTACTCTCAGCGAATATCAGGGCAAGGTGCTGCTGATGGTGAATGTGGCCAGCCAGTGCGGATACACGCCGCAGTACACGGCGCTTGAATCGCTGTATGAAAAGTATCGTGACAAGGGTTTGGTGGTGATGGGTTTTCCGGCGAACAATTTTGGCGGGCAGGAGCCTGGAACGAACGAGGAGATTAAGACATTTTGTTCGCGAAAGTTCGATGTGAAGTTTCCGATGTTTTCGAAAATGTCGGTGAAGGGCGCGGACGAATCGCCGCTCTATCAATATTTGACGAAGCAGGCCAACCCGGCCACGGCTGGCGACATTCAGTGGAATTTCACTAAATTTTTGGTGGATCGCTCGGGGAAGGTGGTTGCGCGTTTTGAGCCGAACGTGACGCCGGATTCGCCGGAAGTGACGGCGGCGGTGGAGAAGGCGCTGTCGGGCAAGTAGGAAGGACAAATTTTTGGGGTTGGTCGGGCTGGCGGGATTTGAACCCACGACCTCTTGCACCCCAAGCAAGCGCGCTAGCCAGGCTGCGCTACAGCCCGAATCCTTTTTAGTTTACACGGTTTTTCAGTTCATCCCGCAATTCGGTTACGGAAGTTTGTAAACGGTCGAGTCTGGAGAGCAGTTCGGCTTGGTCGCGGTCGCCCGCGCCGGGCTTGCGGCCCTGGATGAAAAAGCCACCGCCGGCTTCGAGCGTGCAATTTTCTACTTCCTCGAATTCATCGAAGCCCTGGCGGTGGATGGCAGTGAGCAACTCGGGTTCGGTTAAAAGCTCTTTAGCCAGATTTTCGCGGTCGAGCCTGCCGCCGGTGATCAGGCGTGTGGCCGACCCGCTGAGCGCCTCCTGCAACTTCTTGTGCTTGAAAAGAAAACGCACCGTTACGTAGTTGATGCCGAAGAGCGCGACCGCACCCACCAGGCCGCCGGTGACGGAATTGTCTTCGCCGATGATGGCGTTCTGGACCGTGTTCGAGACGGAGAGCAGCACCACCAGATCGAACGGGTTGAGCTGCGCGAGTTCGCGTTTGCCGAAGATGCGCAGCAGCATAATGATCGCCAGGTAGATCAGCACGGGCCGTAAAACTTTCTCGAGCAGGGGTACTTTCAGGTGGAACATGCTTTCCAGAAGAGGCGCGGTTTGCCAAATATCCATGTGTGCGATTATCGGGCAACTTTCTATTGCAAAGTAGTTTATATTTAGCTATCTTGTGAGCATGGGTTCTGTCAGGCCGATACGGGAAAGCGCCGCTCCGCCACTCGATGCGCTCGATAATCTTCGTTTTATTCGAAGGACGATGGAAAACTCCGTGGCGTTTACGGCGGTGCCGGGATGGGGCGGAGTGGCCATGGGTGTCACGGCTCTGTGCGCGGCTTTGTGGGCCAACGCGCAGACGGATGTTCACGTCTGGCTGGCGGGATGGCTGGCGGAGGCGATGCTGGCGCTCGCCATCGGAGTAGGCGCGGCTTACCGCAAAGCCGCTCGTATTCGTGAGCCGGCGTTTGCGCGCCCGGCACGGAAGTTTGTGCTGGCTCTGCTGCCATCGGTGCTGGTGGGCGCGCTATTGACGTGCATCCTGGCTCGCGCGGGGCTTTACAGAGACCTTCCGGCAGCATGGCTGCTGATTTACGGCATGGGCGTGCTCTCCGGTGGAGTGTTTTCTGTGCGCGTGGTGCCGGTGATGGGGCTGTGCTTTCTCGCCATCGGCACGGGCGCGGTGTTCGCTCCCACGGCGTGGGGAAACATGCTGCTCGCGCTCGGATTCGGCGTGGTGCAGATCTGTTTCGGAGTGGTGATTGCGCGGAGGTTCGGTGGCTAAGAGCAACGCGGTTCGGAAAGATGAATTAGTGGCGCCCAAGCTGGACCGGCTGATCCATGAGCGGCTTCGGCTGGGCGTGTTGAGCGCGCTGGCGGTGAATGAGAGTCTGACCTTCATCGAACTGAAGAAGCTGATGGAGACCACGGACGGCAACTTGAGCGTACACGCGCGCAAGCTGGAAGAGGCGCGCTACGTGAGCTGCACGAAGAGCTTTGCGCAGCGTGTGCCGCGCACCGAATACCGGCTGACGGCGACCGGCCGCAAGGCGCTGGAGCAGTACCTGGATGAAATGGAAGCGTTGATTCGCCAGACGCGCAAAGGTTAGGCGCGCATGCATACAGCGCTGATCATGGATGGCAATGGACGGTGGGCGGAGCGCCGCCGGTTGCCGCGCGCGGCTGGCCACAGCCGGGGCGCGGACACGGTGCGGCGCGTGGTGGAAGAAGCGCCGGGGCTGGGGATAAGCACACTCACGCTGTATGCGTTTTCTTCGGACAACTGGAGCAGGCCGGCGGCGGAAGTGGCCGCTCTGATGGAGCTGTTCCGAAGAACGCTTGGCGTTGAGACGGGGCGGTGCCTTCGTGAAGGCGTGCGCATGACCGTGATTGGACGGCGCGACCGGTTGAGCAAGGCGCTGCTGGCAAGTATTCGGGAATCGGAAGCTGCGACACAGAGCGGCAAGAGCCTTCACTTGCGATTGGCCGTGGATTATTCGGGGCGGCATTCGATACAGGCCGGCGAGGTGGGGCCCGATGTCGATTTGCTGGTGCGCACGGGCGGTGAGCAGCGGTTGAGCGACTTTCTTTTATGGGAATGCGCGTACGCCGAGATCCTGTTCGAGCCGCGGTTGTGGCCGGATTATACGGGTGCGGACCTGGCGCGCGCCGTTCGCTGGTTCCATGCGCGCCACCGTAAATTCGGAGGTTTGGGACAATACGGAATCGCGAATGAAAAAGCCGGGGAGGTTCATCACGTTCGAGGGGATCGATGGCTGCGGTAAGACGACGCAGCTTCGCCTGCTAGCCGGCCGCTTGCGGGAATGCGGCCTGGAAGTGGTGGAGACGGTGGAGCCGGGCGGTACTGAAATTGGAGGGCAGATTCGCCAGATTTTGTTGAACCCGGCGAACGGGGAGATGACGCCGCGTGCGGAGTTGCTGCTGTATTTTGCAAGCCGCGCGCAGAATGTGGAGCAGGTGATTCGTCCGGCCCTGGCGCGCGGCGCGAACGTGCTGTGCGACCGGTTTACGGATTCCACGCTGGCGTATCAGGGCGCGGGGCGGGGCTTGGACACGGAGCCGATCCTGATGCTGGACAAGCTGGCGTGCAATGGGTTGCGGCCGGATATGACGATACTGATCGATCTGGATGTGACGAAGGGGCGCGAGCGAATGTTGGAACGGAACGCTAAGCTTGGGCCTGGGGAGACGCGGATCGATGACGAACCGGCTGCGTTTCATGCGCGTGTGCGGGCGGGCTATCATGCGCTGGCCATGCGGGAGCCGCAACGGATCCGCGTGGTGAACGGCGCGGAACGCATTGGCGCGGTGGCGAAGCTGGTGTGGGAACAGGTGGAACCGCTTGTTCGATAACTTCTGGGGAAACGCACATGCGGTGCGCGCGCTGGAGCGGATGGCGGAGAGCGGCCGCATACCGCAGACGCTGCTATTCGCGGGCCCGGAGGGTGTAGGGAAGGCAACGCTGGCGCGGCGGTTCGCGGCCTTATCGATAGGCCATGGCGAGCGGATTGAGCGTGACGATTTGAGCCTGCCTGGGAATGTGGATCTGGTGCAGGGGCGTGAGAAGTGGACGGCGGAGAAGCGCAACGAAGATCCGCTGCTGTTCGCGTCGCACTCCGATTTTGTGACGTTCGCGCCGGATGGGCCGCTGCGCCAGTTGTCGCTGCCGCAGATGCGGCTGCTGAAGGAGCGCGCGCCGTTCAAGCCGCTGAGCGGGACGCGGCGCATTTTTTTGATCGATCATGTGGATCGCGCGGGCGACAATGCCACGAACTCGCTGTTGAAGATTCTGGAAGAGCCGCCCGAGCATCTGCTGCTGATCATGACGGCTGAGAATCCTTATGATTTGCTGGCGACGATAAGATCGCGCTCTGTGATTTTGTCGCTATCTCCGCTGCAGCCGGAAGAGATGGAACAGTTCGCGCAGGCACGCGCGATGGAGCAGGCGGAGAAACGGATCGCGCTTTCGGGAGGGAGCCCAGGTGTGGCGTGGTCGCTCGATCTGGCGGTGCATGAGAAGCGCCGCGCGGCGATGCATGCCATGTTGAAAGCGGCCGCTGGGCTGGCTGCGTTTGGCACGTGGGTTCCGTATTCGGAAACGCTGGGGCGTAGCAAGAACGAAAAGCTGGAATTTTATTTGAAGCTTCTGTATGACCTGTTGCGCGACGTGATGATTCTGCGCGAAGGCGGGAGCGCGATTCGCAATTTCGATTTGCGGCGCGAGTTGGAAGCAGTGGCGGCGCGCGTGGACGGCGCTTGGATCGCGCGGGCAGTGAAGAAGACGGATGAACTGGCAATGCTGCTGCGGCGCAATATTCAGAAGACGATTGCGCTGGACGATTGGATTTTGAGTTTGCGCGTTTGAGGCGGATGAACGCTTCGGCCAGATCATGGACGACATTCGCGAATGGGGTGGACGGGCAGTTGCGGATTGTCACGTATCCATGCGACCCAATACGGGGCCGCCGAGCTAGGGTCTCCATGCCAGAACAGACCGTCGTTCGAAGGAGTAAACCGTGTGAGGGATACCAAGCCTTCGGCGGCGCACGAGCGCACTCTAAGTGACGTATCGCTGAGCAGAGAAAGCAGAGTGGGAATTGCTGTAGACTGCTCAGTGGCCGCTAGCGCCTGAGCACCGCTTTTACGCGTTTCCGCGTCGGGCGAATCCAGAAACGATTGAACCAGGGATTTTGTGCCGTCGGCGTCCAAGTGGGCGGCGGCCACCAGAAGCCTTCCTTTTTCCTCTATATTTTGGCTTTGGTTCATGAGATTGACAAGGCGCGGCGCGTAGCTGGCGTCGCCCGTATTCTGGAGAGCGTCAAGAGCGAGGCGCGACTCCGTGGAAGAATTGTCTTGCTCCAGCAAATGATAGAGCGCCTGTCGAGCTTGCTCGCTATTGAGCTTGCGGAGCCCGCGGATTCCTTCCCAAGTGAGGCCGGGTGTGGAAAGCATTCTCAGAAGATCGGGCTCAAGAAAGGGGGCAGGCAGACTTGCCATGATAATAGCCGCCTCCTGCCTGCGCCGGTAGTTGCTAGAAGATAGTTCTGTTCTGTAAGCAGTGAAAGATTGTTTGAGGTCGTCTGGCGAACTTGGCGAGGCAAGGTTGAAAGTGAAACTTGCGGAGATCTCGCTTGTCATCAGATGCCGGGTAACTTTGACCGTGTAGGTGCCGGGACGGGTGAAGTCATGAAGACGATTCAGGAGCATGCGCTGCGTTGTTTCCGTGCCTTTGATAACAACAAGCGATCCGATCAGACATTGTATGTCTTGAATCTGGAAGAGCGGGGCGCACGGTGGCCCGGTTTTTGGCTCGAGCTTTGGTTCGTCGGGCGTAACTGCAATTCGGTAATCGCTGCACTGGCCGTACGGATCGGACTCGGAAAGTTCGATGCGGCGACGCCCGGCGTTGCGGGCTGTAAACGTCAGTGTCAGTGGTTCGCCGACGAAGTACTGTTGTTTCTCCATGGTTAGTGACGCCTGGAGATTTTCGAGGGGACTAGCGGCCGCACCGAGCGAGGCCACGCCGGTTGTTAGAAGAAGGAGCCGCACCCGCAAGGAAGTTACCATTGCGCCATGGACGCGGCTGGCGATGCGTCCGTTTCCGGGCCGGCGATGCCGCGAGTTTTTGAGGCGGATGATACTATTCCCCATGCAAATGCGAGCGGTGCAACTCCTGTTGGCAATGGCGTTACTTACGTGTTCGTGTGCGCCGCCGGCATCGACGGATACTCACGCGGCGGAAGCCGACATTCGCGCGCTGGATGAACAATGGTCGAGCGCGGCGGGGAAGGGCGATGTGAACGCCTCTGTTGCGTTCTATAGTGATGACGCGGTGCTGCTGCCTCCGAACGAGCCGCTGGCCAGCGACAAGAATGCGATTCGAGCTTCGTGGGACGGATTGCTGAAGCAGACCTCCGGGCTGTCGTGGAAGGCCTCGAAGGTTGAGGTGGCAAAATCCGGGGAGCTTGGTTACTTGTATGGCACGTATCGGCTTACAGTGAAAAACGCCTTGGGAACGCCGGGTGCGGTGGATACCGGCAAGATGGTGGAGATTTGGAAGAAGCAGCCGGACGGTGGGTGGAAATGCATCGTGGATACGTTCAACTCGGATGTGCCGGTGCCTGCCGCGCCGGAAGCGAAGAAGTAAGCACTATGTCCACCAGATCGATCCCGGCGTTATAGCTCGGCGGCCTGCGCCATCAAGCGATAGAACGTGGGGAAGCTGACGTTGGCCGCTTCTGCGCCTTGCAGCTCTGAAGGCCCATCGGCATACATCGCGGCGACGGCGAAGGCCATGGCGATGCGGTGATCGCCGAAGGAATCGAAATGGGCCGCGCGGAATTTCTGATTGCCGGGGATGTGCATACCGTCGGGCGCTTCCTCCGCTTCGATGCCCATGCGGCGCAGGTTGTCGAGCACGGTCGCGATACGGTCCGTCTCCTTCACGCGCAGCTCTTTGGCATCGCGCACGGTGAGGCCTTGTTCGCTGGCTGCGCCCAGGATCGCCAGCACGGGGATCTCATCGATGAGCGCGGCGGCGGTCTCTCCTTCGATGATGCCTCCTTTCACACGCGCGTGGCGGACGTGCAGATCGCCAATCATTTCACCGTTGGTCTGTTCCAGATTCACCACTTCGAGAGATGCTCCTGCGGCCAGCAGAAAATCGAGTAGCGCGGAGCGCGTGGGGTTCAGGCCGACGCCTCGCAGGAAGAGATCGGAGCCGGGGACGAGGGTTGCGGCGACAAGGAAAAACGCAGCGGAAGAAAGGTCAGCGGGGACGAGAAGCTCGCGGCCAGCAAGCTGCGGGCGGCCTTCGAGCGTGATGACGCGCGATTGCGTTTGGATCTGTGCACCGAATTCACGCAGCGCGATTTCAGTATGATCTCGCGAACGAATGGGCTCACGCACAACGGTTGCGCCCTCCGCATACATGCCTCCGAAGAGCACGCACGTCTTCACCTGCGCGCTGGCAACGGGCAGCGTGTAATCGATAGGCCGCAGCGCGCGTCCGGTGATGGTGAGCGGCGGGAAGCGATTGTCGCGCGCTTCGATGTGCGCGCCCATTTCGCGAAGAGGCTCCATGATGCGGCCCATGGGCCGGCCGGAGAGCGATTCATCGCCAATAAGGGTGGTGGTGAAGGGCTGCGCGGCCAGGGGGCCGGCCAACATGCGGATGGCTGAGCCGGAGTTGCCGCAATCGAGAGGGGCAGCCGGTGCGCGCCAACCGTCGAGGCCATTACCGTTCACGGTGACGTCGAGGCCCTGTTCGCCGATCTCAATACCGAGCGCGCGGAGAGCATTCAATGTGGAATGGCAATCGGCGCCGGTGGAGTAGTTGTGGATGAGCGAGGCGCCCTGCGCAAGAGAAGCCAGAATGGCGTAACGGTGAGAAATGGATTTGTCGCCCGGCAGCGTGAGAGAGCCAGTCAGGGGGCCCGAAGGTGAAATGCGCATGGAAAGGTTTAGGATAACCGTTGGCGCCGGCTCAGGAAGTGAATTTAAGATCGCCGTGCGAAGCGATGCATCCGAAAGCTAAAAGGACTTTGGTTTCGCGCAAGAAATAAGCAATAATACTTTCTTGGCTTCAACTTGGCGGGTGTGCCTTACGGACTTGCGCGGAGTTGTGCCCCTACGAACGGTCAATGCCACAGATCTTTAGCTTCAGTTCCAACAGCTACACAAAGGTAGGAATCATCGTCGGGCTATTCACGCTGGCGGGTGTGGGCGGCGTGCTATTTCAGCTTGGCTCGGATTCATCCTATGCAACCAACCAGGGTGTAGCGCGGGTGCAGCCGGTTCAGTTCAGCCACTCGCACCATGTAAGCTCCATGGGGATCGATTGCCGGTATTGCCACACGTCGGTGGAGAATGCGGCGTTCGCGAATATTCCCCCCACGAAGACCTGCATGAACTGCCATTCGCAGATTTGGACCGGGAGCCCGGAACTGGAAATGGTGCGCGCCAGTTACCGGAACGACACATCGATTCCCTGGGTGAAAGTGCACGATCTGCCGGATTTTGTCTATTTCAATCACAGCATCCACGTGAAGAAGGGCATGGGCTGCGAAACGTGCCACGGCCGCGTGGATTTGATGCCGCTGGTTTATCAGAAAAATTCGCTTGAAATGCGGTGGTGTTTAGATTGTCATCGCAATCCGGAGAAGTATATTCGTCCCCGAAGCGAAGTTTTCACCATGGGGTATAAATACCCGGACAACCAGGAAGAGGTGGGGCTCAAGTTGATTCAGGAATACAAAGTCCAGAGGCTGGAAACCTGCAATACCTGCCACCGCTAACGGGAAAAATTTTAAAACAAGTGGAACATATCGAGCCAAACCGCGAAACCGGCAGCCAGCAAATGCCCATTTCAGAAAACATGTTGGACCTTTCGAAAGCTCAAAGCCAATTGGAGCTTGGGAAGGGCCGTCATTATTGGAGGGCGCTTGAGGAGCTGGCGGAGCACAACGGTTTTGAAGAGCTGCTGCACCGCGAATTTCCGCAGCAGGCGTCGGAATGGGATTCAGGCGATGAGGGCCGCCGCAATTTCCTGAAATTGATGGGCGCTTCGCTGGCGCTGGGCGGCTTGAGTGCCTGCACGAAGCAGCCGGAAGAGCGGATTTATCCCTATGTAAACGCGCCGGAAAACATTGTTCCCGGCAAGCCTTTGTTCTATGCCACCGCGTTCACCATGAGCGGCGTTTCCACGGGTATTTTGATGGAAAGCCACATGGGCCGCCCCACCAAAGTGGAAGGCAACCCGCTGCATCCGGCGAGCATGGGCTCGACCGACGTGATGACGCAGGCGAGCGTGCTGAATTTGTATGACCCGGACCGTTCGCAGACCATCACGTTTCTGGGTGAGATTCGGACCTATGCATCCTTTATCACGATGATCAAGGGAGTGTTGAGCGAGCAGGACGGGAAGAAGGGCGCCGGGATCAGGATTCTGACTGAGACGATCGGGTCGCCCACTTTGGGTGACCAGTTGAAGGGCGTGCTGGCTACTCATCCGGGCGCGAAGTGGTATCAGTGGGAGCCCATCGGTGCGCAGGGCGCGCGTGTGGGCGCGCATATGGCCACCGGCCAGTTCGTTAACACGTATTACAAATTCGATGCGGCGGAAGTGGTGCTGGCTATCGATTCCGACTTTTTGTGTGTGGGGCCGGCAAGTTCCCGCTATGCGCGTGAGTTTATCGACAAGCGCCGTGTGCGCGGTGAACAGCATGGCATGAACCGGATGTATGCGGTGGAATCGACGCCGACGGCGACGGGCGCGAAGGCGGACCATCGCTTCCCGATGAAGCCATCTGCTATTGAGCCGTTTGTGCGGGCTTTGGCTGGCGCATTGGGCGTAGGTGCGGCAGGTGGCGCGCAGCCTTCGGGGAATTGGTTTGCGCCGCTGGTGAAAGATCTGCAAGCCAATCGCGGAACCAGTCTGGTGATTGCCGGTGACGATCAATCGCCGGAAGTTCATGCGCTGGTGCATGCGATTAACGGCGCGTTGGGGAATGCCGGTAAGACGGTGATTTATACAGATCCGCTAGAGGCGAATCCCACGGATCAGCTTGCGGATTTGAAGGCCCTTGCGGCCGACCTCGATTCCGGCGCGGTGGACATTCTGTTCATTGTGGGCGGAAACCCGGCGTTCAATGCGCCGGTGGATCTGGGCTTCGCAGATAAGATTCAGAAGGCCAGACTGCGCGTGCGGCTGGGGCTGTATGAAGATGAGACGTCGACGCTCTGCCAGTGGCATATTCCGGAAGCGCATGCGCTGGAATATTGGAGCGATGGGCGGGCGTTCGACGGCACGGTGACGATTATGCAGCCGCTGATTGCGCCGCTGTACGACGGCAAATCGCCGCACGATTTTCTGGCGCTGTTTACGGAAAACTCGCAGCAATCGGGCTATGACACGGTGCGCGCGTATTGGCAGGCGAAGAACAAGGGCGCGGAGTTCGACAACTGGTGGCGGAAATCCATTCACGATGGCGTGGTCGCGGATTCCGCGCTGCCCGAAAAAACGGTAGCTGCGGGAAATGTTCCGCCGGCGCGGTCTTCGGCGGGGGCATCCGGGATGGATGTATCGTTCCATGCCGACCCCTATATCTACGATGGCCGTTTTGCGAATAACGGGTGGTTGCAGGAATTGCCGCGGCCGATCTCGCGCCTGACCTGGGACAATGCGGTTCTGTTGAGCCCGGCCACGGCGAAGAATCTAAAACTTGAAAACGAAGACCAGGTGGAGCTGAAGTTGAATGGCCGCACGGTTTGGGGCGCCGTTTGGGTGCAGCCGGGGCAGCCTGACGATTCGGTGGCGGTGCATCTGGGCTTTGGGCGTACACGCTCTGGACGTGCCGGGAATGGCGCGGGCTTCGATGGCTATCAACTTAGAAATAGTGCGGGCTTGAGCTATGCTTCGGGCCTTGAGATTCGCAAGCTCAACAAGAAGTTCGATCTGGCGACGACGCAGACGCAGGGCACGATGGCGGGTCGCGCGGTGGCTCGCGAAGGGACTATTAGCGAGTACAGGAAGAACCCCGATTTCGCGCGCGAGATGGGCGAAGAGATGCCTGACAAAGGCCTGACCATTCTTCCCGAAACCTGGAAGTATGAAGGTTACGCGTGGGGCATGTCCATCGATTTGAATGCCTGCGTGGGCTGCAATGCCTGTGTGGTGGCGTGCCAATCGGAAAACAATATTGCGGTGGTGGGCAAAGATCAGGTGCGGCGTGAACGCATTATGCACTGGCTGCGTATCGACCGCTATTATGAAGGCCCGGCGGAGAATCCGAAGACGCTGTTCCAGCCGGTGGCCTGCGTGCATTGCGAACATGCTCCGTGCGAAATTGTGTGCCCCGTGGCCGCCACCGTGCACGATCAGGACGGCTTGAACAATATGATTTATAACCGCTGCGTAGGCACGCGGTATTGCTCAAACAACTGTCCTTATAAGGTACGCCGCTTCAACTTTTACCTGTTCAGCGATTGGAACACGGAGAGCGTGAAGATGCAGAAGAATCCGGATGTGACGGTGCGCAGCCGCGGCGTGATGGAAAAGTGCACGTACTGCGTGCAGCGCATCAATTACGCCAAAATCACGGCGGAGAAAGAAGACCGGCGCGTGCGCGATGGCGAGATTGCAACGGCGTGCGAGGCGGCGTGCCCCACGCAGGCAATCACGTTCGGCGATTTGAACGATAAAGAAGCCAGAGTGGTTAAGGAAAAGAAGGAAGGCCTGACCTATGCGCTGCTGGGCGAATTGAATACGCGGCCGCGCACCACGCATATGGCCGCGCTGCGAAACCCGAACCCTGAGATTGAGGCAAGCTAGCTGATGTCCGCTCCCCTGCAACCTGTAGAGTTACCCGACGAGATCAAGATTGGCCCCATCATCGGGCCACAGGAAAGCCTCACCACCGTTACCGATACGCTGGCCGGAATCGTTTTGCGGCGGAAGACGAGTTACGGATGGATGATGGGCACGTTCGTTTCGTTCTGCCTGGTGATGGTGCTGCTGATGTCGATGACGTACCTGTTCCTGAAAGGTACCGGCATTTGGGGCATCAACATGCCGATTGCGTGGGGCTTCGCGATCGTCAACTTCGTGTGGTGGATCGGTATCGGCCATGCGGGTACGCTGATTTCGGCGATTTTGCTGCTGCTGAATCAAAGCTGGCGTAACGCGATCAACCGGTACGCGGAAGCCATGACGCTGTTCGCCGTGGCTTGCGCCGGCATGTTCCCTATCATGCATATGGGCCGCGCATGGCTAGGTTATTGGCTGCTGCCGTATCCGAATACCATGTGGCTATGGCCGCAGTTCCGTAGCCCGCTCGATTGGGACGTGTTCGCGGTTTCGACTTACGCCACCATTTCGCTGGTGTTCTGGTATGTGGGTTTGATTCCCGATGCCGCTTCGTTGCGCGATCAGGCTCATCATCGCTGGCAGCAGGTGTTTTACGGGGCTCTGGCATTGGGCTGGCGCGGTTCGGCGCGGCATTGGCAGCGTTATGAAAAAGCTTCTCTGCTGCTGGCCGGTTTGGCAACGCCGCTGGTGCTCTCCGTTCACACCGTGGTTAGTTTCGATTTCGCCGTGGCGATTCTGCCCGGCTGGCACACCACCATTTTCCCGCCTTACTTTGTGGCGGGCGCCGTGTATTCCGGCTTCGCCATGGTGCTGACGCTGATGATTCCGGTGCGCAAAATTTACGGCCTGGAATCGCTGGTCACCATGCGGCATATCAACAACATGGCCAAGGTGATGCTGACGACGGGTCTGATTGTCGGCTATGGCTACATGATGGAGGCCTTCTACGCGCATTACAGCGCGAATACTTATGAAGGCTTCATGATGAACAACCGCATGTTCGGACCTTACGCGCCGTATTACTGGTGCCTGATTTTCTGCAATATTATTACGCCGCAGTTCCTGTGGTTTAAGCGGGTGCGAACCAGTTTGGTGATTTTGTGGATTGTAAGCATCATCGTCAATATCGGCATGTGGCTGGAGCGGTTCGTGATCGTGATTACCAGTTTGCATCGCGATTTTCTGCCCTCGTCATGGGGTCACTATACGCCCACCGCGTGGGATTGGGCGATTTATGTCGGCACCATCGGCCTCTTCATGACGCTGATTTTTGTCTTCATGCGAAGCCTTCCCATGATCACGATGCATGAGCTACGCTTGCTGGTGCCGCCGGAAACCAAGACGCCCCTGGTCTCTGCCAAGGAGCCGGTAAAACGCATATGAGCCATTCCGGCATTATCGAAACTACGCCCATCTACGGCGTTATGGCTGAATTCCACAACGCGACGGATTTGGTCCATGCGGCTGAAAAAGCCAAAGCCGCGGGGTACCGGCGCATGGATGCTTACACACCCTATCCCGTGGAGGATCTGGAAGAGCCGCTCGATCTTCACGACAATCGCATCTCGCTCTTCGTGCTGCTGGCGGGCATTTGCGGCGCCACGTTCGGCTTCGGTTTTCTAAGCTGGGTGAACACGGTGTCTTACCCGCTGAATGTGGGCGGAAGGCCCATGATCAGCGCGCCCATGTTCATCCCCATTACGTTCGAATGCACCATCCTGGCCGCCGGCTTGACGTCCGCCATCGGGATGCTGCTGCTGAATGGTTTGCCCATGCCATACCATCCGGTGTTCAATGTGCCTCGGTTCGCGCGCGCTTCGCAGGATGGATTTTTCCTGTGTATCGAAGCGACAGATCCGTTGTTCGATCGTGCGAAGACCGGGGCCTTTATGGATAGCCTGGGCGCTCATGAGGTGTCTGAAGTTGCCAATTAGGATGCCTTACGTCCTGCTGCCGCTAGGCGCGGTTTTTTTACTGGCCGGCTGCCGTCAGGACATGCACGATCAGCCCAAGTACAAGCCGCTGCGCGAGAGTAATTTTTTCGCGGATAAGCGCCAATCGCGGCCCGTTCTTCCGAACACGGTAGCGCGTGGCGATCTGCGCGAAGAGACCGAATTTTATACCGGCAAGACTGCCGCGGACGCGAAAGTGGACCTGGATTATTTCCCCATGCCCATCACGCGCGCGGTGATTGAGCGCGGACATCAGCGCTTCGATGTGTTCTGTTCGCCATGCCATGGCCGCTTGGGAAATGGCGCGGGCATGATTGTGAAGCGCGGGTTTAAGGCGCCACCTTCGTACCATATTCAACGGCTGCGCGATGCGCCGGTGGGCCACTTCTATGACGTGATCACCAACGGCTACGGCAGCATGTATAACTATGCTTCCCAGGTTCCGCCGCGTGACCGTTGGGCCATTGTGAGTTACATTCGCGCGCTGCAGTTGAGCCAGAATGTGCAGGGCGCCGACATCACGACGGAGATGCGCGCGAAGCTGGATGCGCCGAAGCCGAAACGGGAAGGCGGCGCGGCGGAAGAAACGCCCGTGCCCGCGCGTGAGCCGGAGCGCAAGGATTCGCCGAACAGTCCGAGTCTGCCCGCCGGTGCCCCCGCCACTCCTACCAGCCCCACTCCGGCTAACGCGGGGGCGGCCAAGAAATGATGATTGAGAATCAATACACGCTCGCTCCCGCGGCGGGCGCGGATCTGCGCAAGTTTCAGCGTTTGGCGGTGATTGTGGGCATTGCCGGTATCGTCGCGCTGCTGGTGGGCTTTTTCATTACGCCGGCGCAGCAATTCCTGCGCGCTTATCTGATTGGGTTCCTTTTTTGGAATGGCATGGCGCTGGGCTGTTTCGGGCTTCTGATGATTCAGTACATGTCCGGCGGCGCGTGGGGCATGATGCTACGGCGCACTCTCGAAGCCGGCACGCGCACCTGGATGCTGGGCGCGGTGCTGGTGCTGCCTATCCTGTTCGGTGTTCGTTCGCTTTACAGTTGGGCACAGCCGGACGTGGTGGCGCACGACAAGGTGATTCAGGCAAAGCAGTTTTACCTGAATGTGCCGTTCTTCTGCGTTCGCGCGGTGCTCTATTTTCTGATTTGGGGCACCATTATTACGCTGCTGAACCGGTGGTCGCGGGAGCAGGAGCGTACGGGCGATCCGATTTGGGCCAAGCGCCTGGAAACCTTGAGTGCGCCGGGCATCCTGATCTACGCCTTCACCATGACGTTCGCGGTGACGGATTGGATCATGTCGCTGACGCCGCACTGGTTCTCTACGATTTACGGCTTGCTGCTTTGCGTAGGCCAGACGCTGTCGGCGATGGCGCTGGTGGTGGCGACGATTGTGTTCCTGAGCCGGTTTGAGCCGCTTGCTTCGCTCATCACCAAGCGCCACTTGCATGACATGGGCAAACTGCTGCTGGCGTTCACAATGCTGTGGGCCTATCTTTCTTTCTCGCAGCTGATCCTGATCTGGTCCGGCAATCTTCCGGAAGAGATCACCTGGTATATCGACCGGTTGAATGGCGGCTGGCAGTATGTAGGCGCAATTCTTTTACTCTTCCACTTCGGTTTCCCTTTCCTGATGCTGCTTTCGCAGGCGCTGAAGAAGAACCCGAAGACGATACAGATGATCGCCATCTACGTGATCGTGGTGCGCATCATAGATGTGTTCTGGCTGGTGGAACCGAATTTTTCCGGCTCGCATTTCCAGCTGCATTGGCTGGACGTTGTGGCGCCCATTGGCATCGGTGGACTTTGGCTGGCTTACTTCTTTAGAAATCTTTCCGAACGGCCCATTCTTCCCATGAATGCGCCGGACTTTGAAAAGGCGTTGAACCATGGACGACATCACCACTAAACATCACGCGCATGAAAATCCGGAGGATAATCCGCGCGTTGCCTATGAACATGGCGACGCGGATGTCTTCACGGTTTCGAAGTACGCCATCGCGCTCGGGTTCGGCGTGCTGATTGCCGCCTCCGCCATGTGGGGATTGTTTTCGTGGTTTCAGAGTCAGCAGACACTGGAAGTGACGAAGCTGCCGCCTTCGGTGATTGAGACGCGCAAGGGAGTTTTGCCGCCTGAGCCGCGGTTGCAATCGACGCCCAAGCTGGATCTGCGGGAATATCTGGAAGCGGAAGAAGAGCAATTGACGCAATACCATTGGCTGGATCCGCAGACCAAGACCACCGCGCGGATTCCCGTGGAAGAAGCCGTTGGCATGCTCGCCAAGCGCGGATTGCCCTGGAAACCGCTGAAAGGTGGAGAAGGCCTGGATAGCGAAGGATACCGGTTGCTACCTGAGAAATCGAGCGGCGGGCGTACGTTCGAGAAGATTGCGCAATGATGCTTCGTTTCACTTGCGGATTCCTGTTTCTTTGCCTCGGGCTGGCGCCGGCGCAGCAGGATCTGCTCAACATGAAGGGCGTTGACAGGCCGAACCCGCTGAAGAATGTCGGGATCGATCAGAAGCTGGGGTCGAAGGTGCCGCTCGATCTGGCGTTCAAAGACGATGCCGGGCGCGATGTGCGGCTAGGCGATTATTTCGGGAAGAAGCCGGTGCTGCTGGCGCTGGTTTATTATTCCTGCCCCATGCTTTGCACGCAGATTTTGAATGGCGTGGAGAGCAGTTTGCGCGCCGTGACGTTCAACCCCGGCGATGAATTCGAAGTGGTGGTGGTGAGTTTCGATGCGCGCGAAAAGCCGCCGCTGGCCGCCGAAAAGAAGATGTCGATTCTGAATGCCTACCATCGGCCAGAGACGGCGAAAGGCTGGCACCTGCTGACTGGCGAGTTGAAATCGATTAACGCGTTAACCCAGGCCGTTGGATTCCATTTTTCCTACGACGCGCATACCAACCAATTTGCGCATGCCAGCGGGGTTATGATTCTGACTCCCGAAGGCCAGCTTTCAAAGTATTTCTATGGCGTGGAGTATTCGCCAAAAGATATTCGGCTTGGTTTGGTGGAAGCCGCGCAGAATAAGATCGGCAACCCGGTGGATCAGCTTCTGCTGTTCTGTTATCACTACGATCCCACCACGGGAAAATACACGCCGATTGCGTTCACGGGCCTTCGCATTGCCGGCGCCGCTACCCTACTGATGCTGGTTGGGTTCGTTTTTATCAATTTCCGGCGGGACGCAAGGGAGCACAAAGCGGGCTGACGCCGGCCTAAGCCAAGCAAAAACACATGGACACGAATTCAATCCCGTTTTTTCCGGAACAAGCGTCTTCCATCGCTGGGAGCGTGGACGCGCTGTATGCCTTCCTGGTTCTGGTGACGGCCTTTTTCTCGCTCTTGATTGCGGTGCTGATTGTTTATTTCGCCGTAAAATACCGCCGCCGCTCAGAAGATTACATTCCTGGGCCCGTGCATGGCGGTTTGTTTTTAGAAATCATCTGGTCTGTCATTCCGCTTGGGTTGTCGATGGTGATGTTTGCCTGGGGCGCGCAGATCTTCTTCACCCAATCGAAGCCGCCGTCGGATTCGATGGAAATTTACGTCACCGGCAAGCAGTGGATGTGGAAGCTGCAGCACATGGAAGGGCAGCGCGAAATGAATGAGCTGCATATTCCGGTGAACCGTAACATCAAGCTGACCATGACGTCCGAAGATGTGATTCACGATTTCTTCGTGCCTGCGTTCCGGTCAAAATCGGACGTGGTGCCCGGACGGTACACCACCGAATGGTTCCGGCCCACCAAAGTTGGCGAATATCATATTTTCTGCGCCGAATATTGCGGTACTCGGCATTCGAACATGATCGGGACCGTCTATGTGATGGAGCCGGCGGCTTACCAGGTGTGGCTTGCCGGCGGAAGCGGGCAGGGCAGTTTGGCACAGAAGGGCGAGGCGCTTTTCCAACAACTGGGGTGCAGCAATTGCCATTTGACCGATGGTCAGGGCCGATGCCCCAATCTGGTGGGCGTTTTCGGGAAACCGCAGCGCACCAATGCCGGTGTTGTGGTGGCGGACGCCAGTTACGTCCGCGAATCCATCCTGAACCCGGGCGCGAAAGTGGTGGACGGCTATCAGAACATCATGCCCACTTTCCAGGGTTTGGTGACCGAAGACGGGCTGCAGCAGTTGATTGAGTATGTGAAATCGATTGGGCCGACTTCGGGCGATAGCTCGGGCGGCGGCCGGACCAACCCCGGCGGCGCGGCAGCAGGCGGAAGTTCGCCCCCAGCGAATCGCGTGGACCGAAATCCCAAAGCCGGCATGCCGCAGAGCCGATGATCTGCGGCCGTCAAACCATTAGAATGAAACTACAGCAAGACATATGATTACCACTGCCCCGGTCGAGGTGGAAGCACCCCGAAATTATCTGAATGCGCAGTATGGTCTAAAGAGCTGGCTGCTCACGGAAGATCACAAGCGCATCGCTGTTCTTTACCTGATTTCCGTCACGTTTTTCTTCTTTTTGGGCGGTCTGTTCGCCGCCGGCATCCGCGCTGAACTCGCGACGCCGGGCGCGGATCTGGTGGAATCGAATACCTATAACAAGCTGTTCACCATGCATGGCATCATCATGGTGTTCCTCTTCCTGGTGCCATCCATCCCGGCGGTGCTGGGGAATTTTCTGATCCCGCCGATGATCGGCGCGAAAGATCTAGCGTTCCCGCGCATCAACCTGTTGAGCTGGTATATCTACGTGATCGGCGGTATTTTCATCCTTTATGTGATGATCACCGGCGGCGTGGATACAGGCTGGACGTTCTATACGCCCTTCAGCAGTACCTATTCGAACGGATACGTGATGGCGACGGCTACCGGCGTCTTCATTGCGGGCTTTTCCTCCATTCTCACGGGCCTGAATTTTGTGGTGACCATCCACCGCATGCGCGCGCCTGGCATGACGTGGTTCCGGCTGCCGCTTTTCGTGTGGGCGCATTATGCCACCAGCCTGCTGCAAATTCTCGGCACGCCCGTGCTGGCCGTTACGCTGCTGCTGCTGGCTCTCGAGCGCGGCCTGCACATCGGCATTTTCGATCCTGCGCTGGGCGGCGACCCCGTCCTGTTTCAGCATCTCTTCTGGTTCTATTCGCACCCCGCCGTCTACATCATGATTCTGCCGTCCATGGGCGTGGTGAGCGAAATCATCTCCACGTTCTCCCGGCGGCAGCCGATGGGCTATTCATTCATCGCCATGTCCAGCGTCGCGATCGCCATTTTCGGCTTCCTGGTTTGGGGACATCACATGTTCGTTTCGAGCCAATCGCTCTACGCCGGCATGGTGTTCTCTGTGTTGAGTTATCTGGTCGCCATTCCTTCTGCGATCAAGGTATTCAACTGGTCGGCGACCTTGTATAAAGGCTCGGTGGAACTTGCGACGCCGATGCTTTATGCGTTGGGCTTTATCGGCCTCTTCACCATTGGCGGTTTGACCGGCTTATTCCTGGCCGCCATGGGCATGGACGTCCACTTGACCGATACGTACTTCGTAATTGCGCATTTTCACTACATCATGGTGGGCGGCGCGATTCTGGGCTTCCTGGGCGGCTTACACTTCTGGTGGCCCAAGATGACGGGCCGCATGTATAGCGAGACCTGGTCGAAGATCTCCGCCGTCATCATCTTCCTGGGCTTCAATCTGACATTCTTCCCGCAGTTTATTCTGGGCTACCTGGGGATGCCGCGCCGGTATCATGTTTATCCAGCGGAGTTCCAGGTGTATAACGTCCTCTCTTCGGCGGGTGCCACGGTGCTGGGTATCGGCATGGTTCTGCCATTCATCTACCTGGCTTATTCGCTAAAGAAGGGTGCGCTTGCCGGCCCCAATCCGTGGGGCGCGAGCGGCCTGGAATGGCAGACTGCTTCGCCGCCGCCTACTGAAAATTTCGCCATCACACCTGTAGTTACGACCGAAGCTTACGATTACGCCGCCGGTCAGGGAGCCAAGACAGTTGTCAACTCACACTAGCGCTGTTACCCTCAAGCACCATTTCGAAACCGCTGGGCAGCAGAAAGAAGCGTCCACCCTTGGCATGTGGACCTTTCTGGTCACCGAAGTCATGTTCTTCGGAGGCCTGTTCATGGCCTATATCGCTTACCGCCATGCGTACCCGCTGGCGTTTGCGGCGGCCAGCCAAAAGCTGAACATCCCATTGGGCGCGGCGAACACGCTGGTGCTGATCTGCTCCAGTATGACCATGGCCATGGGCGTCCACTCCGCGGCCCTTGGCAAGAAAAAGGCGCTGATCACTTTTCTGATTCTGACGCTTCTGCTGGGCTGCGTGTTCCTGGGTATTAAAGGCGTGGAGTACCACGACAAATTCGTGCATCACGAAGTTCCCGGGCCCAACTTTCAGTTCGAAGGCGCGGACCCGCAACATGCCTCGCTGTATTTCGCACTCTATTTCGGTCTGACCGGACTGCACGCGTCGCACATGATTATCGGCGCTGTAATTCTGATCATCTTAATTGTTCAGGCGGGGCAGAATAAGTACTCCGCCGCCTGGCATACTCCAATAGAAATGTTTGGCTTATACTGGCATTTCGTCGACATCGTTTGGATATTCCTGTTCCCGTTGCTTTACTTAATCGACCCTAGAAAATAGCTTATGTCCGCCGACCACATCGTACCCGTCAGGATTTACTGGTCCGTCTTTATCGCGCTCCTGGTACTCACAGTTGTCACAGCGTTAATCGCCTATGTGGACCTGGGGCGCTTCAATCTGATCGTAGCCATGGCAATCGCCATGTTCAAGGCCACGCTGGTGATCCTGTTCTTCATGCATGTGAAGTACTCCACCAAGTTGACCAAGACGATTGTCGCGAGCGGGTTTCTGTGTTTCGTTATTTTGGTGTTCTTCACCATGAGCGATTTGCTCACGCGCAACATCACCGCGCCCGGCCGCTAAAAGCGCGTTACCGCAGCTTGCCTAAAATTTTGTCGACGTAGTTCATAGTCTCGGGAATTTGAGGTACGCCGTCGGCGGCGTCCACTCGGGACGGGCCTGCATTATAGGCTCCCAGTACCCGGTTCAAATCTCCTGAGTAGCGCGTGAGCAATTGCTTCAGGAGCGCCGCGCCACCGGCCAGGCTCTCCGCCGGATCGAAGGGATTCCGTACACCCAACTCCACCGCCGTCCCCGGCATCAGTTGCATCAGGCCCTGCGCGCCTTTCGCGGAAACAGCACACGGGCGAAAAGCCGATTCCTGCGCGGCTACCGCCTGTAATAAGTTCGGATCTATCCCCGCGGTTCGAGCCGCGCTTTCCACCATGCCACGGGCTGCGAAAACGGGCAAGGCAGCGCAATCGCCGGTAATTGGCTCGGGAGCCGTCGAATCGAGGACCACAAAGAAGGATGGTTCCACCGCAACTGGAGCCTGCACCTGCCGGCGCACGGAGGCTTGCTGCAGCTTTAGAGACGCTGTCATTCCCGTCATTGCTACCCGCTGACGCGCCGCGGAAGCCAGTTGCCGCTCAACCGCGCTTTCGGCACAGCCAAACGAAGCCAACGCCAGAAGCGGCCATAGTACGCGAGTCACTATGAGATGTATCGGCACAAACAGGCTAAAACTTTAAAAAAAAGTCTCGAATTTCCGCAAAGTCCACCGATAGAGGAATTAGGAGAAGAGGATGTCCATCTCAGTCGCGGGCGTTAGCCCCATCCCTGCTTTACAGCCTGTCGAACCAGCGGGCCACGTTACCGACCCGGCTACTTCCGCCAAGAACCGCTCCGTCTCCGCTGCCGTCAAGCTGCTGAACGATACTGCTCCGGCGGGAAGCCTGCACGAATTTTCCATCGCCATCGACCCCACCACGCGACAGGCCGTCGTTCGCGTTGTGAATCGGGCCACGAATGAACTGGTGGAGCAGCTTCCCTCTGAATATCTTCTTCAGGTGGCGCGCCAACTAAGTGAAAGTATTGCTCAACAATCGGCCTTTACGGTCGATAAGACTTTATAATCATGAGAAACGCACACACCGCGTATTTCGAAGAAGAGATCCTCTCGGCGAGCCCGCTCCGTCTGGTGTGCCTGCTCTATCAGGGAGCCATCGCTGAGCTGCGGAGCGCGAGAAAGTTTCTGGCGGCCGGCCAAGTGCCGGAACGCTGCGCTGCCATTAGCAAGGCTTGCGACATCATTGCCGAACTGACTGCGTCGCTCGACAGCGATTCGGGCGGGGAAACGGCTACGCGGCTTCTGGAACTTTATACCTATTGCACGGGACAGTTATTGAAGGCGAACCTGCGGAAAGAAGACGGGCCGCTGGCGGAGGTTCTGGGCTTGCTCACTACACTTTCAGAAGGTTGGGCGCAATTGGCCGAAGCCGAACGAGAGCCTGCCCCGACGGTTACTTCACCTGCCGTATACGCGGCAGCTTACGCGCAATCGGGTGAAGGCGCGTGTCACTCGTGGAGCTTCTGAGTTCCGGTCTTCTGCGCATGGGGTGCGGCAGTTAAGCCGCGCTCCACTGTATTCGCAAGGCCCAGGCCGCCGCTGGCGCTCAATGCAGCGGCGAAATGCTCTTCGGCCATTCCCATGGCCGATTCAGAAGCCTGATCTTCGCCGGAACCGAGCCAGCCGGAGCCGCTCTCGCGCATCGTCTTGAGCATCTGGGCAATGAGAAGAGCTTCAAACTGCTTGGCCGCATCTACAGCCTTGCCTTTCGCCGGCAGGCTGGCGGTTGGCGCAGCGAAATCTGTAACAGCTTCAAGTTTCATGGTGTTTTAGATAACTTCCAACTCAGCTTCCAACGCGCCGGCAGCTTTCAAGCTTTGCAGAATCGCGACAATGTCACGCGCAGTGGAACCGATGGCGGTGAGGGCACGCACCAACTCTTCTATCGTCGCGCCTTGCTTCAGCACAACGTTGCGCGCTTTCTCTTCTTTGGCGTCCACGGCGATTTCCGGCGTTACGGTGGTCTTGCCCTGCGACAGCGGGGCCGGCTGCGAAACATCCAGCAATGTTTTGATTTCGACATTCAAATTGCCCTGAAGAATGGCGACCGGCGAGATGCGCACCTCTTTGCCCATGACGACGGTGCCGGTGCGCTCATTGACGATCACGCGAGCCGCACGGTCCACCTCCACGGTGAGTACTTCCAGCTCTGCCATGAACTCAATGGGCTTGCCGCGAAACTCTTCGGGAACGGAAACATTCACTAGCGCGGAATTTTCCGCTTTGGCTGTCTGGGCGGTAAAGCGCTTGTTGATGGCGGCGGAAACGCGCGCGGCCGTGGTGAAATCGGCCTGCTTGATTTGTAGCTTTAAATGTTCGCCTGGGGCGACGGAGGGCGGAGCCCGCTCTACAATGGCGCCATTCGGAACTCGGCCCACAGTGGGGTGGTTCACAGTCTGACTGGTACCGCCTTTGCCCGCGCTAAACCCGCCGGTAACCACGGCGCCCTGCGCTACCGCATAGACTTGACCGTTTGCGCCACGCAGGCTGGTCAACACCAACAACCCGCCCTGCAGGTTCGGTGCATCGCCCAACGCAGCGGCTGTCACATCGATCCGCGTGCCGGGCTGCGCAAAGGGTGGCAGCGTGGCCGTAACCATCACCGCCGCCGTATTCTTCACCGTAAGTGCGCCCGGGTCGACCGAGACACCCATTCTCTGCAACAGATTCGTCAAACTCTGGGCGGCAAACACTGCCTGACGCCTGTCACCAGTGCCGGCCAGACCCACCACCAGTCCGTAGCCAACAAGCTGGTTGTCGCGCATGCCCTCAAAGCTTGCGAGATCTTTCAGGCGGCTGGCGCCGGAAGCCGCAGGACTACATAGCGCCGCGCATAACAGGAAAACGCAAAAGTGTTTCATTTAGAAAGGAAGAAGGCCAAGCAGCAGACGATACAAAAAGAAGGGCCGATGTGTCGCATCGTTCACGACACCTTTGCCGTTGATGCGGACCTCAAGTTCGGCAAGGCGCGTTGAGGTTACTGTGTTGGCAGTTGTGATGTCCGACGGGCGAATCACGCCACGCACGGAAACAAGCTGGTGCTCGCCGTCCACCTGTATGTTCTTTGTGCCCTCCACCACCAGGTAGCCGTTCGGCAGCACCTGCACCACGCGCGCGCTCAGGCTGGTGGTCAATGTGGTGTCGCGTGTGGTGGTGCCCTGCCCGTCAAGCTTGCTCTCTCCCGATAGCCCCGTCAAATTCGCAAGTATCCCCGCGGCTTTGGTAGGGCCGGCGAGGGCCGTGATGGAATTCTTGGCGCTTGAGGTTCGCGACGTTTTGGTGGAGCCGGACGCCACGGCGGAAGCCCGCTCTGAGACCACAACGGTGACAATGTCATCCACCTGGCTGGCGCGTAAATCGCGTGCCAGATCGGAAAGGCCGGCGCGCGAGGTCCAGAGAGAGCCGGGCGTGGTTTGCTGCGCATCGGTATCGGCGGCGCGCCGCGTGCTCTCACCCACGTAGAGCTCCAGCGGCGAGGGCTTCACCACTTTTTCGCGCTTGCCCGCCATTAGCAGAGCGGCGCCTAAAACCATCATCACTGCAAATTTCACTATTTATCCTTTGCGGCGGTTTCCGGTGAAACAATCTCCGCCGAACCTTTTCCGGTAACACGCGCCTGGAAGAGTTTTCCCGATTTAGGATTCCTGAGCTTCACGGCATCGCCGACGCCACCACCGGTCTCCGCTCGCGCTTCAATACTTAAGTGCGCGGCACCGGCGTCCACCGCCACAACAACGGTGTCTCCGCGAGCGATCAATTCTCCGCCGCCTAACAAAACGCCCGCGCGCAGAGCGGAACCGGCACGCACAAAAGTATGCGCTTTCCGGCCAACCACTTCTTCCGCGCTTGCCGCCCAGCGTTCCGCATCGGGAAAGAATCTGCCTTCACGCAGTTCGATATCTTCGGCGGTGATTTTCTTGCCTGCCGTGATGTCCCTGACAGCCACCACGCGCCTGGCGGCGACAGACGCATGAACCTTCGCCCAAACCAAGAACTTGCGGTCTTCGGCATATTGAATGGAGCCGCGCCAAACCACTGCGTCTTCGGGGCGCGATAGCGGCGGCTTCGGCAAGGCGGTTCGCGTGAAGGTGAGCGGCCCTGCGGGCACGGCAAAGGCGGGGAGTTCCACCAGTTCAAATTCCGCGCCGGGAATTGCCAGCCGCATGGCGGTTAGCACATCGCCGTTTTGCAACTTGTGCATGGCGAATTCAAAGCACAGCTCACGCGGCTCGCCCTCCACGTTGAAGCGCTTCGCCAGACGAACCATTTCGCTTTCTGAAAACACGCGGCGCGATCCAGGCGCGGGGCTGAAGCCTACGCTTGCTCCCTTTGGCGCGACGGCGAAGCGCGGGTCCGCCGCGGCAAGATCGCCGGCGAGTACCAGGGGTCCGCGCACCGGCGTACATGCCGCCACAGCCAGACCCAAAAGCAGAGCGAACGTCATCGCGTCAGATTGTTGGCCTGCTGATACATTTCGTCCGACGCCTTGACGATTTTCGAGTTTGCCTCGTAAGTGCGCTGCGCAACAATCAGGTTGATAAATTCATCCACCACGCTGACGTTCGATTGTTCGGTGTAACCCTGCAGCACTGTGCCGATTCCTTCGCTGCCGCCAGGAATACCAACCGTCGCTTCGCCCGACGCGTCAGTGGGCAGATAGAGGTTGCGGCCAACGTTGTTCAGGCCTGCCGGATTCTGAAAATTGGCAAGCTGGATCTGGCCGGCCTGCTGCGACGCGGTCTGCCCCTGCAGCACATAACTTACAGTGCCATCGGTGGCGATGGAGATAGATTGCGCACTGGGCGGAATAGTGATGCCCGGCTCCAGCGGATCGCCATCGGAGGTGACCACGCCGCCATCGCGATTCAGATGGAACGCACCCGCGCGAGTGTACGCAATTTCGCCGGTCGCTTTGCGCACCTGAAAAAACCCGCGGCCCTGAATCACCAGGTCCAGCGGATTCTCTGTGTTCTGAAAATTGCCTTGCGTGAAAATGATTTCGTTCGATGCGGCGCGCGTACCCAGGCCCACTTGCAGGCCGGTGGGCACCGTGGTCTGCTGACCGGACTGCGAGCCGGGCGTGACCAGATTCTGATAGAGCAGATCCTGAAACTGCGCGCGGCGCTGCTTGTAACCGATGGTGTTCGCGTTCGCCAGATTGTTGGCGATGTTATCGACGTTGGTTTGCTGGGCGGACATGCCGCTGGCCGCGCTATAGAGAGCTCTCATCATAAGTTTCGGTTCCTTTCTTTTACGTCGCCATCGAATCGCGGCCAAGGTCGCGGTTGATGATCTGCCATGCGGGGCTGCCGGGCTTATCGCCGTACTGCGCGAACAATTGCGCGGCAATGCCGGCGTTCACAAGATTCTGCGAACCCGGAACTTTAATGCTGCGCTGCGTTGCCGAATAGCCATCGATGGTGGAATCCGCAACTTTACCGCCCAGCTTCGCGGCCACTCGTTCCGCTGTTGCCGCATCGGCGAATTGCGTCCAGTTCAGCCCAGCCACGGAACCGTCGGCATTCGTCACCGTTGCGCCGTATTCAAAGCCTGGCGCGAGGGGTGTGGAAGCAGCAGGCGCAGCTTCTTTAGTGATCGAGGCGGTGATGGTGGCGGGGATAACCGCCTTGCTGACCGGCGTGCTGACCGGCGTGCTGGTTGCGGCGATAGAGGCTGTGCTGGCCGCTGTACTGGCCGCTGTACTGGCGGCAGTGCTAACTGCGGCGCTGGTCTTCGCCGACGTCGCCACGGGAGCGTCGCTCGCCGCCGCCGTGGCATCCAGAACGCTACGGAACGGATTGGCTTCGTTTTGTGTTTTGGCCGCATGGCGTGCCGCCGTGCGCGCTGTGGAATGGTGGGTTACCGCGTTTTGAATATGTCGAATCATGATCGTTAGTCCGTTAAACTTTCGCTACTTCTTCAATTGCATGCCGGTTCATATCGGCGCCGATGTTCATCGCTTTCTGCAACATTTCAAACTGCCGCATGATGCTCACCAGGCGAACCGCGCCTTCGGCCGGACCGGCATTTGAATTCTCGAGCTTGCCTTGCAGCACTTCCGAGCTTGCGGGCTGCACAGCTTTGGTGGAATCGATGCGGTAAAAATAGTTCAGGCCGCGCTTATTCAAATCGGCCGCTTCGTTGAACGTATCCACTTGTAACTGACCCAGCGTCTGGCCCTCTTGAATTACGGTGCCGTCACGCTGCACCTGTATGGGCTCGCCGGTACCATTGGTTTGAACAGTGGCGCCGGCCCGCGTGCGAACCGGATAGCCATCGCCCGTGGTTAGGACGCCAGTGGGCGACAGCGAGAAGTTGCCGTTGCGTGTATACAGTGTTCCAGAAGGACCGTTGACCGCGAAGAAGCCTCTGCCGGAGATTGCGAAATCGAGCGTGTTGTCTGTCGAATGCAAAGCGCCCTGCGAATAGTCCGTCCAGTGCTTTTCAATGTTGGGCTGCGAGTCGGGCGACGCCCCGGAGCCGTCCGTCTCCGGGGCCCGTGCTTCGGCGGAAACATACAAGCCGTAGAACTCGCGGTCGGATTTGTAACCGCCCGTCGATGCGTTGGCAAGATTGTTCGCCAGCATCTCCAGCGATTCCATGCGAGCGCGCATACCGCTGGCGGCAGTAAGTGAGAGTGAATCCATAGGTGAACAATAGCGACCTGTAAGTCGCGACTTACATTACGCACCCAGCAAGCCATTCGTGCCACATGGCCTAACTTCATCAAACAGAAGAGCGAAGCAGTTTCAGAGCACCGCGGCATGCGCGCCAAGACTTTGCCGTTCCTGGCACAAAGGCAAAAGCGTGGCGTCGCCGAATGCCGCAAAGCATTGAAAACGCGTTCCAAAAAAGTGGCGTGGAGCGTGCCATCTCTTCCGGCAGTGACTCCACTTACAGCAAGCGCTCCAACCTTCCATCGGTTGCCCTTTGCGAGCGAAGCTCAATCGACCGCGGCTGTACCGGCGCGCAACCCGGAAAGCGATTTCGCGGCGCTAATCAATTCTTTTACGGATACTGCGCCTTCTGAATCCGCGGCGCCTGCTCCGGCTGCGCCTGCAAAGAATGCGAACGCGGCCCTCATACAAACACCCGCAGCCGAAACGCTACCCGCCAAGGGCGGCAAGGCCGATTCGTTAAACCTGGATGAAGCGAGCGATCTGAAACTCAGCGATCACGAGCCCGGCGATGAAGCACCGGCGTCTTTAATCGCGGTGGATGTAACTCCTGTCAAGCTGAACCAGCCGGTGCTGCCATTCATCTTCGGCTGGAATTCCGGTGCGACGAATCTGGTTCAGTCAGTCCATGAAGCAGCGCAGGGTAAGCGTGTCGAAGGGCAAGCAGAGGTGCCTGCCCCGGTAACACCCGCCGCCGCAACGGCCGCTTCCCAACCCATTGTCTCCGCGCCCCAGAGCGACGCCGCGGCGAAGGCCGTGCGGCTGGACGCTCAGGCTCCCGAAGAGCTCACCAGCGCGCTCACCATGCGCGATCTTGTTCCCGCCAGCAACGCTCCGAAGGCGGCTCTTGCTTTCGAGGCTCATCTACGGCCGAACAATAATGTTGTGGCTGAAACAATCCCGGCCTCCGCATCGCTCACTGCGCCGCAGACGCCGGCCGGTCAGCACGAACTGAACCCAACGGCGGCTCATGAGCTTTCAAGAGCCGCTGTTCCGTATCCGGTAGAGCCTGCCAAGCCAGTGGAGCATTCCAATCGCAAAGAGCCCGACCGCGCAGGCCAAATCGCGCAACAGTCAAAGTCTGAAAGCGTCAGCGAAGCAGCGAGCAAAGGCTCCTCCGATTCCGCGCGTCAGGACCATTCGGATTCGCGCGATCGCAAATCGGGCGCGGACGATATAACCAGTCAAACGCCTGCGCGCCACTCCTTCGACCCCATTGCCGAAGCAGGCATGGCGACAGCCACCGCACCGCGCACTTCCGTGAAGCAGACGGAAAGCGCCAGGCCCGCGGAGAAGCACTCGCCAGCCGCGGCAACAACGCAGAATGTTCCAGACGGCGCCGCGCCGCGCACGGAGCCCGCACGCGATATTTCGTTTCGCATTGGATCGGCCAGTGCGGATGCGGTGGATATCAAGCTGACCGAGCGGGCCGGCCAAGTCCGCGTGGCGGTACACTCCGCTGACCCGGCTTTGACGCGCTCTTTGCAAGCTAACGTGACGGAGTTGGCGGGCAAGCTGGAAAAATCAGGCTTTCACTCCGAAACATTTCTCCCCCATGGCGCGGAGGGTTCACGCGAGCCGCAAGCGAACCCAAATTTCCAGGATTCCCCGAAAGACCGAAGGGCGCCGCACTACGAACCGCCGCGCCCGAAAAAACGTTCGAACGAAACAGACTTTCAAATCAACATGCTTACCAGCAACCACCAGGAGAACTCATGAGCAGCATTGCAAACAGCCTTTCCGCACAAGCGGTAACAGATAGCTCCAGCATCACCAAGAAGGCTGGTGCGGACGCCCTCACCAGTAAAGACACTTTTCTGAAGCTGCTGGTCGCGCAGTTGAAGAATCAGGACCCCACCAACCCCACTGACAGCACGCAGTTTGTCGGCCAGCTCACCCAATACAGCGAACTGGAGCAACTCATCGGCATCAATGGCGGCGTGCAGAAGATTGCCGTACCCACAACCGCCGGCACCAACACCGCCAGCACCACCGCGGCCGGTGCAACGGACACCACCGCCAAGCCCACCGCCGCATAAGGAGCCACTATGTTTACTACTTTTCAAACGGCACTATCCGCACTGAACGCCACCTCGGCCGGCATCGATGCCACCAGTAACAATCTGGCCAACCTCAGCACGACGGGGTTTAAAGCCTCGAACGTATCGTTTCAGGATTTGGTCACGCAGTCTCTTGGCGGCATTGGCCACGTGCAGCCGGGTGCGGGCGTGGTGCGCGCCAACACAATTCGAAGCTTCACGCAAGGGGCCATCGCCAGCAGTGCCAGCGGCTTGGATGTCGCCATCAACGGCGATGGGCTGTTCGTTCTGAAGGGGGCGAAGGGCGCACAGGAGTTCACCAGAGCCGGTAACTTTAAGACAGATTCGGCGGGCCTTCTTACCACCGTCACCGGCGAACGCGTGCAGGGGTGGACCCAGATCAACCCCGATGGCACCGTGAACACAAACGGAGCCATTGGCGATATTCAGATTCCCACCGGCAGCCTGCGCCAGCCGCTGGCCACCCAAAATTTTTCTCTCGATTTGAACTTGAATTCGGCCGGTCAGGTGGGCCAGCCAACGGGAAGCTTCTCACAGCCCATTCAGATTGTGGATTCGCTTGGCAATACACAGACTTTGACCGTGGATTTCACTAAGACCGCCACGAATGCGTGGAGCTATGCAGTTACCATCCCCGCCACCGCTTTGACTACTGCGCCTACCGCGCCACTAGTTACAGGTAGCCTGACCTTCGATACGGCGGGCAAGCTATTGACGCCCGCCGCCACACCGCCTGCCTTGTCTAACAACATCCCCATCAGCATCACCGGCCTGGCGGATGGCGCGGCTAACCTCAGCATCAATTGGAACCTGAATAACGCTGCCGGGGTTCCGCGCTTCACGCAGATTGCTCAGCCTTCGCAAGTTTCCGCAAATGCGCAGGACGGCGCCGAAGCGGCCACTTTGGTCTCGGTTGGCCTTGGCGATGGCGGCACGGTTCAGGCGCGCTATTCGAATGGGCAGGAGCGCAACGTGGGCCAGCTTGCTATCGCTGCCATTCGCAATCCGGAATCGCTTGCCTCAGTGGGTAGCAACAACTTCGAAGCCAGCGCTCTGACCGCTCTTCCGGTCATTGGCGCTCCGGAAACGGGCGGCCGCGGCCGGGTGTTGGGCAATTCGCTCGAAAGTTCCACCGTGGATATTGCCAAGGAGTTTACGAATCTGATCATCTATCAGCGCGGTTACCAGGCGAATGCGAAGGTGATCACCACCGTCGATCAGATCAGCCAGGAAACCATCGCGTTGAAGCAATAGGCGCCCATTTTAGGAAGCCATGACACCACTGGAAGAAGTGGCGCTGATTCAGGATGTTCCTCTTGAAATCAGCGTGGAATTGGACCGCCGCTTCCTGAAGATCCGTGACATTCTGGACCTTCAGGAAGGCGGCATCATCGAGATGACGCGCTCTGCCGGCGAGAACATCGATATCTACATCGGCAAAAAACTGGTGGGTTCCGGAGAAATTGTGATCATCGAAAACACTATGGGTGTTCGGATTACTGACTTCATCATCGAAACCTGACCCCATGGAAAATTTGCAACAACTCGGCGCCGTGCTTCTGGTGCTGGGGCTTTTGGCGGCTGCGATGTACGGCATTCGTCACAAGCGGTTGCCGAACCTGCGTTACCCCGCGGCTCCCAAGCGCTTGCAGGTATTGGAGCGCGTTTCCCTCACGCCTCAACATACGCTCTGTCTGGTCAGAGTGGGCGATCGCGAATTGATCGTCACCACCGCGCCTGGCAACTGCCAGGTGATCCCTACCCCGGAGCACTCCCAATTATGATTCTCGCCGCAGCCATACCCGCCGCATCGTCCGCCGGCCTTAGTTCGCCGATGCAGATTATCCTGATGCTCACGGCGCTCACCGTGATGCCGGCGATTCTGATGTCCGTATCGCCTTTTCTGCGCATCGTTGTGGTGCTGCATTTTCTGCGTCAGGCGTTAGGCACACAGACCACTCCTTCGAACCAGGTGATGATTGGCCTGTCTTTGTTTCTGGCTCTGCTGATTATGCAGCCCGTTGCCACCGATATTTACCAACACGCCTGGCAGCCCGTGGAAGAGGGCAAGCTGACGTGGCAGCAGGGCTATGAAGAAGGCGCTAAGCCGCTCACCAAGTTTCTGGTTAAGTTCGCCCGCGAGCGCGACGTAAAGCTGTTTCTGGAAATCTCGCACCAACCCCCACCGCGTACGCCAGCCGATTTGGGCCTGAGTGTCTTGATTCCCGCATACATACTTTCTGAACTGAAAGCGGGCTTTCAAATTGGCGCGGTGTTGTACCTGCCCTTTCTCATCATTGACGTTGTGGTTGCGTCCGTCACGCTTTCCATCGGCATGGTGCAGCTGCCGCCCGTCATGGTCTCCGCGCCCTTTAAGATTCTGCTATTCGTGCTGGTGGATGGCTGGAACCTGGTGGTGGGCTCGCTGATGAAGAGCTTCGCATGACGCCCGATTCGGCGGTCCAAATCATACGGGAAATGTTTCTCGCCGCATTCTGGCTGAGCGCGCCTCTTCTGGCCATCGGCTTCATTGCGGGCATCGTCGTCAGCCTGCTGCAGATTGTCACCTCCATCCAGGACACCGGCTTCAACGCCATACCCCGGCTGATCGCCTTTTTGGGCGGTTTCATTCTGCTGCTTCCGTGGATGCTGAACAAAATGATGGCGTACACGGTTGATATTCTGGGCAACCTTGGCCGCTATGCCAAATAGTTCGCCGCTGGATTTTCTCAATTCTCCCGGCCTTCTGTTGGGCTTCCTGTTTGTGCTCAGCCGCGTGGCGGGCATCTTCATTTTCGCGCCCATACCCGGGATGAAGAACGGCCCCGATATGGTGCGCGTCCTGGCGGCGCTCTCCATCACCATAGCGCTATTTCCTGTCTGGCCTCGTGTCGCCGAACCGAACCCCACCATCTCCTTCGTGGTTGCCGCCATCTTTTCAGAGGCCGCGTTCGGGCTCGCCATTGGCCTGGCTGTCGCATTCACGCTGGAAGCATTGCAGATGGCGGCACAGGTGATGGGCGTGCAGGCCGGGTACGGATACGCCTCCACCATCGATCCCGCTACACAAGCCGATTCGCCCGTGCTGCTGGTCTTCGCCCAACTGTTCTCCGGCCTGCTCTTCTTCGCTACCGGGTTGGATCGCGAAATCATCCGGGCCTGCGCGCTCAGCTTGCAAACCATTCCTCCGGGAAGCTTCACCGTTTCATCCGATCTGGCACACTCCCTCATCCGGCTCAGCTCCGGCATCTTCTCCGTGGGCGTTCGCCTGGCGCTGCCAGCCGTTGCGCTTCTGGGAATGCTGGATCTTTCGCTTGCCCTGATGGGGCGCGTGAACTCGCAATTGCAGCTCATCACGCTCACGTTTCCCGTCAAGATGCTGGCGGCTCTGGTGCTGTTGGCCTTTACAGGCGTGCTTTTCTCGCGCATGTTCTCTATGTACAGCGCGCAGGTGATGGAGACCATCCGCCACATGGTGGCCTCGCCCGTACCGCTCGCGCATGTCCGATAAGAGCCAGCAGACTGAGAAGCCAACTCAAAAGCGCCTGGAAAAGGCGCGTAAAGATGGCCAATTCCCCGCCGCGAAAGATCTGGTTTCCGCGGTGCAGTTCGTTGTCTTCGTAGCCATTCTGGGTTCCGCCGGACCGCGCTGGATTGCCCAGTTCCGCGTCACCACCCGCATCATCATCGAACGCGCTTTCCATGCTGAACTCACGGCCCAATCGCTGGTGAGCATGTTCTGGTTTGTGGGCGCTCACCAGTTCATGCCGCTGGCGGAGTTGGGCGGCATGCTCCTCATCGCTACTCTCGTCGTGCAGCTTGCCGTCACTCGTTTCGGCTTCAGCTTTAATAAACTGGCGCCTTCGTTCGATCGGCTGAATCCGCTTAAGCGCATCACGGGGCTGCCGAAGCAGAACCTGCCGGCGCTCTTGCAGGCTTGCCTGATGTTGCCGCTGGTGGGCTACGCGGTCTGGTACATGGTGCGCGACAAAGCGGCTGAATCGTTCCTGCTGCCCATGCGAGGCGTGGAAGCGGGCGCAGCTACCGTGGGCGCGGCAATGCAACAACTGCTTTGGCGAGGCACCGCGCTGATTGTGGTCTTCGGGCTGGTCAACTTTTTCCGCCAGCAGACTCAGCACGCCTCGCAACTGAAGATGTCGAAGCAGCAGATTAAGGACGAAGCCAAGGAATCGGACGGCAATCCACAAATGAAGCAGCGCGTGCGCCGTCTGCAGCGCGATATGCGCCGCCGCAACATGATGCGCGACGTGAACACCGCAACCGCCGTCATCGTCAACCCCACTCACTTCGCCGTGGCCATCAAATACTCCACGGATTCCATGGCCGCGCCCACCGTAGTCGCGAAAGGCAAGAACTATCTGGCGCTCCGGATTCGCAAGCGCGCCACGGAAAATCAGATCCCGATTATTGAGAATCCGCCGCTAGCTCAGGCACTGTACAAATCAGTCGATGTCGGGCAGGAAATCCCCGCGCACCTGTATCGCGCCGTGGCGGAAATTCTGGCCTATATCTACAAGCTGATGAACGGAAAACTGCCCTCGTGAACAACGCCAAATCACTAGCCCTGCCCACCGCTGCCGGACCCGCGGCGCCCGGTGGGCTCTTTTCCGGCTTCTCTCTCTCCGGCTTCGGCGAACTCGGCGTACCGCTTGCGGTGCTGGCCATCATCGTCGCGCTCATCACGCCGCTGCCTTCGTTCATTCTCGATTTTCTACTGGTGATCGATATCATGATGTCCGTCATCGTGATGATGGTGGCGATGTATATCGCCAAGCCCGTCGATTTCAGCGTCTTCCCCACCACGCTCCTGCTGCTCACGCTTTTCCGGCTGGCACTGAACATCTCCTCATCGCGCCTCATTCTGCTGAATGGAAACACCGGCACATCCGCCGCTGGAAGCGTGATTGAGGCGTTCGGCAACTTTGTGGTGGGCGGCAATTACATCATTGGCGTTGTGATCTTTCTTGTCCTGATCGCCATTCAATACGTGGTCATCAATCATGGCGCCGTGCGTATTTCGGAAGTAACCGCGCGCTTCACGCTGGATGCCATGCCCGGCAAGCAGATGGCCATCGATAGCGATCTGAATGCCGGCCTGGTGGATGAAGCCGAAGCGCGCCGCCGCCGCAAACAGCTTTCCGCCGAAGCCGAATTCTATGGCGCCATGGACGGCGCATCGCGTTTCACGCAGCGCGATGCCGTGGCCAGCATCCTCATCACCGCCATCAACATCATTGCGGGCCTGGCGATTGGAGTTCTGCAGCACGGAGCCGATATCATGCGCGCCCTGCAGACTTACACCGTTCTCACCATCGGCGACGGTCTGGTGACCGTGATTCCCGCGCTGATGATTTCCATCTCCGGCGCCATGATCGTCACGCGCGCAAGTGCGGAGACACGGCTCGGCGCGGAATTTAAAAAGCAGGTCTTCGGCGCATCGCAGCCGCTGTTGCTCTCCGCCGGCGTGCTGATGGTGCTGGCCATGTTCCCGGGCTTGCCGAAGATTCCGTTCATCGTGTTGGGAGTCGGGCTGGGCGTGCTTGGCTTGCGGATGCGTAAGGCCGATGCCGTGGAAGCGCAGGCCTCCATTGCCGCCGCCCCGCTTCCCGCGAAAGAAAATCTGGAGTCCCTCATGAAGGTGGAGCTACTCTCAGTGGAAGTCGGTTTGGGCCTGGTGCAGTTCGTTGAAGGCGGACAAAATTCGCCGCTGCTCCGGCGCATCGCGGGCATTCGCAAGCAACTCGCCAAAGATTTGGGTTACATGCTGCCGCCCGTTCGCGTCACGGACAATCTTTCGCTGCGCGCACGCGAATATTGCATCTCTTTGAAGAGCACGGAAATCAGCCGCTTTGAGCTTCTGCAGGGTTGTGAGATGGCCATCCCGGTCGGCAAGCTCACAGCTACCATCGAGGGCGTCGAGACCAGAGATCCAGCCTTCGGCATGAAAGCGGTTTGGATTCCCGCCGAGCGCGCCGAAGCCGCTCGCGCCATGGGCTACACCGTTGTGGACAGCGTCAGCGTGTTGGGTACGCACCTTTCGGAACTGATACGCCGCAACACCGCTGAGCTGTTCTCGCGGCAGGATGCCAAGAAGCTTCTGGATCGCGTTGCGGCCGACAATCCACGCGTGGTGGAAGACCTGGTGCCCAAGGCGCTCTCCCTGGCCGTGGTTCAAAAGGTTCTGCAAAATCTGCTTCGCGAACGCGTGTCCATTCGTGACGGCTGCTCCATTCTGGAAGCCATGAGCGAAGCCGCGGGCACCACTCGCAACCACGTGTTGCTGACGGAATATGTAAGGCAATCGATGCGCCGCGTCGTCGCGGGCCCCTACCTTTCTCCTTCGGGAAATCTGGTGGCGTGGTTCCTCGATAACGCGCTCGAACAGGCTGTCGAATCCTCTGTCGAACACGGGGAACATTCCAGCCACACCGCACTTGCGCCTCAGCAGCTTCGCGACATTCTGGCGAAGTGTTCGCGCGCCGTCGGCAACCCGGAAACCGCAACCGTAGTCATCACCAGTTCCGCCGCACGATTTTTCCTACGCCAAATTGTGGAGCCCACCATTCCCAACCTGATCTTCCTTTCGCACAATGAAGTTCCCGCCGGCATCAAAGTGCAATCGCTGGGTGTCATTCAATGACGGACACTCTTCGCATCAAGACCTATTTCGCAACCAGCGTGGAATCGGCGCTCGATCTGGCGCGCCGCGAGTTGGGGTCGGAAGCCATGCTTCTGAACTCGCGCCAAGCGCCGGCTGAAGCGCGGCACCTGGGCCAGTATGAAGTGGTATTCGCGACCGTGCCGGAGCAGGCTCCCGATGCCGAACCCTCCACCGGGCGCGTTGCAGCTCCTTCGCAATGCTCTGAGGCATCGCTCATTCATGCCGGTATCGATCCGCAACTGGCGCGGGCCATTGTAGAGGCTCAGCCGGCCTCAGTCACTGAACACATGGCGGGCATGATCACCGCCGAACCGTTTCTTGCGCGCACGCGCAACGGTCGCGAGATTGCAGCGCTCATCGGGCCGCCGGGGCGGGGCAAGACCACCACGCTCGCCAAGCTTGCCATCACGTATGGCCTGGCGGAACACAAGCCCGTTCGCATCTTCTGCGCGGATTATTTGCGCATCGGCGCTCCCGGCCAGTTGCGCACGCTCGCCGGAATTTTGGGCATCACCTACGAAGAATTTCAAAGCCCGGCCACACTGGATAACGCACTGCGCAACACACTGCCCGGCCTCACGCTGATCGATACGCCCGGCTTTGGGCCGCGCGAACATGCCGCCGCGCAATCGCTTGCTCAGGTGCTCACGTCTCATCCGGCCGTGGCATCGCATTTGTTGCTGCGCGCCGATGCTTCCTGCGCCGCGCTTGCCGGCACCATTGGTCGCTTTGAGATGTTTCGGCCCGTGCGCCTGATCTTCACGGGCCTGGACGAAACCACTCAGGCCGGTGGAGTCTTTTCCGCCGCGGCCCTCTCCCATTTGCCTGTATCGTTTCTGGCGAATGGCCAATCCATCCCCGAAGATCTGGAACCCGCTTCAGCAACTCGCGTGGTGGAACTGGCGCTGGGAGCTTTTCACCGCGCCACCGTGACCGCGGAATAAACCACAGATATGTACACCTGTCAGGCAGAGCCGGTTAGCGCCGAAGACCGTGATGCGCTCATCATGGAGCACTTGCCACAGGTTCGCATCATTGCCCGCCGCATCCATGAGCGCCTGCCCGGCAACGTCTCCATCGACGATCTGATCTCCACAGGCACCCTGGGCCTGATCGCCGCCATCGATAACTTCGACCCGCACGAAAACGTGAAGCTGAAGACCTACGCCGAATATCGCATCCGCGGCGCGATCCTGGATGGTTTGCGCAGCCTGGATTGGGCTCCCCGTGAGAAACGCAAAATGAGCCGGCGCATGGAAGCCGGTCTGGCCGCCGCAGAACAACGTATGGGCCGCACGCCCACCGAAGAAGAAATTGCGAGCGAAATTGGGATACCCGTGTCCGAATATCACGATTGGCTTGTGGAAACCAGCGGGTTGCAAATCGCGGCGCTCGAAGTCGGCGGCGCCGGTGAAGAAAGTTTCAGCATGTTGAAGTTCGCCTGCAGCGAGGAATCGAAGCAGCCTTACCAACTCTTGGAGCGCGCTGAGCTGGAGCGCATTGTGAGTGAGACCATCGGCCGTATGCCGGTGCCGGAACGCACCGTGCTTAGCCTGTATTACTTCGAAGAACTGAACTTACGGGAAATCGCGGAGGTGATGAATCTGCACCTCACGCGCATCTCACAACTGAAAACTCAGGCGATCCTGCGCCTTCGCTGCGTCTTGAACAAACGCTGGCCGGGTGCGAGTGGAGTCTGAGCCGGCATGCGGAATTTTGAATTGAATAGGAAATCACAATGAGCTCACAAGCGGAAATCCTGGGCCCCAGTCTCATTTGGCTGCTGGATCAGTGGATCGACAAATTCTCGGGCGTCCTCGGTTCCATGACGGAAGAGTCGCCAAATCTCACGTGGTCCACGGAGGAAGGGCCGGAGTTGGGCGAAAATGCGCTCCTCGTCGAGCAGCGATTTACCGGCTTCACTGAACCCATGCTGTGGCTCGGCATCCCCGAAGAGGTACATCAAAGTTTAGGCTCACGCGTGCTTGCCGCCGCGGGGGTGGAAGGTTCGGACCCCGAGGAAAATCGGGCTACCGCGCTCGAAATTGTCGAACAAGCCATCGCTGGACTCGTCTCCGCTCTGAACCGCCGCCTTGGCCGCGAGCTCTCGAAAACACCATGCACGCAGCCGCCGGTTTTCCCAAGCGGTCTGTCCGTAGTTCACGTAGTTATTGCTTTCGGCGATGCTGCCCTGGCGCCTTTCCGCATTGCCTTCAATCCAGTGTTGGTTTCCTGGATGGAAGAGGAGCCGGCGGCGGCGCCCACGGAAAGTGTCTCGCAAACTCGCGAATTGGAGCGCGACCCGGAAGGGCCCACCCGCAATTTCGATCTGCTGCTGGATGTCTCGCTGCCCGTGAGTGTCTCGTTCGGCAAGACGGAGCTTGCGGTCAAGGACGTTCTTAAGCTCACCACCGGCTCTATCGTTGAAATGAATCGCGGCATCCATGAGCCGCTCGATATTATTGTGAACAACTGCGTCATCGCTCGCGGTGAAGTCGTGGTGGTGGAAGGCAACTACGGAGTTCGCATTTTGAACCTGGTAAGCCGCAAGGAGAGATTGCGAACCGGCGGTGCGGCCGTGGCGGAAAACCGTGTGCGTCTTGGGAGCAATTAACGGAATGGCCGCCGTATTCATTCTGTCTGGCACTCTGCTCGCGGGGGCTCTGGGCGTCGCTACCTTGAATTGGATCTTGGTGCGCCGCAAGCTTCACCGGATTCACGCCGAATGGCAAGCGGAGGCGGATACGCTGAAGGCGGAAGTGCAGCGCATTGCCGCGGAATGGCGTGAAAGGGATCGAGTGCCCACGGCTGCTGCCGCGGTTCCAAATGGCTTCAACATGAATCGGCGTCCGGAGGCTGTCCGGCGCCTTCACTCCGGTATGGCAATCGATCGCGTAGCTGCCGGGACGGGCTGGAGCGTTGCCGAAATTGCCCTGCTGCAGAAAGTGGAGCAACTCTCGGCGGCCAGAAAATAAAAAAAAGGGGCAGGCCAAAGCCCACCCCTTTAGCCGAAGTGCTGCGCTGGCTTTTAGAACGTCAAACGCAATCCAACCTGCGCGCGCCGGGCATTGGTCCCGTCGGGGAATGCCTGCGAAGCGGTGCCGCTGCGAAATGTGGCCAGCGGCGACAGTATCTGGTTGGTCACCTGATATTGCGGCGTGCGCACGGATGTATCGTACGGTGTGTTGAAGATATTGAACCCTTCGAAGTAGAGATTAAGGTTCACGCGCTCGCTGAACGGAAGCGTTTTGGTAAGGCGCGCATCCACACGATAAATGCGGTCCACATCCACGCCGTTCAAGGGCACGAAAGGAACGCGGCTGGAACCGCCCAGACCGTTCAATGAACCGGAGTAGGCGGCGCCCGCGAAAGCGCTGCCGGTTACATTCAGAGTCGCCGTCACCGGCGGGCTGCTCTGCAGCGTGGTGATCTGCGAGAGTTCCCAGCCGTTGATCAAATAACGCCCTGCCCAGCTGGAATTACCGGTGAAGGTGGGACGCCAGACGCTGTTGATCACCGCGCGATGCCGGACATCGAGCACGCTGCTGCCCTTCTCTCCCGCGAAATCGCCATTCACGTAACTGGTGGGGCCGGTGCTGAAGAAGATGTTGTCTCCGCCAGCGCCTTGGTTGAAATCGATGGCGTGCGACCAGGTATAAGCCACAGAACCGGTCAGGCCATGCGCAAAGCGCTTGTTCACTTGTACCGCCAAGCCATCGTAGTAACTCAGGCCGCCGTTTTCCACCTGGTTAATGCGGTTGTAGCGCGCGTCCACGCGGTTGGCCAACCGGTAGGTGGGCGTGGTGTAAGTCCCGATATTATTCTTTCCGGCATCCTGAATGGTGTAAGTCACGGGTGCGCCCAGCGGGCCGGCATTCAGATCGCGAATGGTGTACAGCCTTACACCCCGGCTCCACAAATAAGACACGGTGAGCGCCACCGTCGAAGTAAGTTGGCGTTCCACGGCTACATTCGCCTGATGGGTATAAGGGTTGCGCAGATTCTTGTCCGCGAAGCTGATGCCCGTGGTTCCAGGAGGCGGCGTGCGATCGAGACTTGGCAGATTGTTCGGGAAGACGGGCCCAATAGCAAGATCCACGGGCTTCGTAATGTCCAACGTGAGCGAACGCTGGTACACATTGTTATTCACAAACAGCGTGTTGATAAGGCCCGTCTGGTAACGCGCATAGAAGATGCCGTAGCCGGCGCGGACGACCGTTTTCGGATCGAGCGTATATGCCACGCCAAGCCGGGGAGCGAAGTTCTTAGTGGCGGACGGAATCTTGCCGGTCTGCGGATAATCCGGATTCACCAGCTTAGGCTGCGGAATGTCGGAGTACTCATAGCGCACGCCAAAGTTCACAGTCAGCTTCGGCGAATACTTATATTGATCCTGAGCATAGAAGCCATAATCGTTCAGCGTGGTGTCCACCACCGGGTTGCCGAACCGCTGGCTGTAAGTGGTATAGTTTCGCGCTCCCGTTGAATTGCCGCTGAAATCCTGCGCGAAAGCCGTAAAGGTTGGGTAAGTGTAGGAACCATATTGGTTCGACAACTGATTCTGATAGTCTTCCGTGGAATTGATATCCACGCCGAACTTCATGGTGTGCTGACCGCGAATCCAATTGAAATTATCGGCGTATTGAAAGCGTTGCTCGCTGGGGTTCAGGCGCGGGTAACTGGTTGCGTAACCCAGGTTGCCCACACCCGCGACAGTTAAACCGGCGCGGCCCAGTGCGGGGCTGAGGAACTGCGGGCTCGCGTCATCGAACAGGCGGTCTTTAAACCAGCCGAATCGCGCTTCGTTCACCGCGCTCGCACTGACAATGCTGGTCCACGTGGCTCGTCCATATCGCGTACGCACAGTCGAGTTCGCGTTGTTCCCGATGCCGTTTCCGTTGTTCAACACGGCCTGAGTCTGAATCCCGTTCGGGGAAACCCAACGCAGGTAATTCAGGCTGAAGGAGAACGTATTCCGCTCCGAAGGCCGGAAATCGATCTTGCCGAACGCCAGATCCTGATCTACAGTTCGGGGCACGATCCCGAAATTGCGCGTGGTGACGAAATTCTGTGCCGTGGAGCATTGCTGCGCCGTGGCCGGCGCGGCGCAAGTGGGGCTGCCATTCGGCTGTACCGCTTGAAACACACCAGCCGCATTGAAAAGCGGGGCGGAGGTCACCGAAGCGATCAGCGGGAAGTTACGCTTGGTCTTTTCGTAATTCAAAAAGTAAAACAGTTTGTCTTTCTTAATCGCGCCGCCCACCGAACCGCCGGCCTGATGCCGCCATTCAGGAGGATTGAAATTCGCATAACGGTCGCGCGCGTTCAACGTGCGGTTGCGGAAGAACCAATACGCGGTTCCGTGCAGATCGTTCCCGCCGCTACGCGTTACCGTATTCACTACGCCGCCGGAGGCGCGGCCATATTCAGCGGCGAAGTTGTTTGAGATTACCTGAAATTCCTGTACGGCATCCTGCGAAATCTGGCTCGCGATGCGGGTGCGTCCCGCATTCTCGTTGTAATACTGATTCGTCGTGTCGTTGCCGTCCGTCAGGAAGGAATTGCCTCCTGCCACCCCGCGAAAACTGATTAATCCGAAGGTGCCGTCGGGAACCACGGCGGGCGTCAGCAGCACGAACGAATCCACGCGGCGGCCATTGATCGGAAGGTCCACAATCTGCAGGCTCGATACAACCTGCGACACATCCGTCTTGGTGTCGTCTAACAACTGCGCGTCCGCTGTCACGTCCACCTGAGTTGCGGCGGCCGACACGCCAAGCGTGATGTTTAGATCGTAATTCTGTCCCACTTGGAGCGAAATGTTGGTTGCTTCGTATTGAGCGAACCCTGCTTTCGTCACCGTAACCTTGTAATCGTCCGCGGGCACCAGGGCGGGCGCGGTAAACAGTCCGCTGCCGTTGGTTTCGAGCGTACGCCGAATCCCTTTCGCCTCATTGGAAACTACAACTGTCGCCGCGGGTACAGCCGAACCGCTGGCGTCCCGCACGTTGCCGGAGAGCCCAGATAAACCGGCCACAGCCTGTGCAAAGGCAGCGCCGGAGCACAGACAAAAAAGTAGAGACAATCTAGTAAGTTTCTGCATAGGGGTAAACGGGTGTTACTTCCAGAATAACGAAACTTCGTGAAAAACTCGTGACAATTTAGGCCGAAATAAGCAACGGAAAATGTTCTTTAACTACTCCTAAAATCAGTAAGTTGCACCTACTAAAAATGGAATTTCCCGCAGTCCATTCCGCCCCGCTGGACTTTCGGCTTTTATTCGCCTTACACTGTTGGCATGGCTCTCACTCGAAGGCAGAAGGAAGTGATCGAGTTCATTGCATCGTTCGTCGATCGGAACGGCTACAGCCCCAGCTACGATGAAATCGCCCAGGGCTTGAACCTTGCGTCGCTAGCCACCGTGCACAAGCACATCACCGCTCTTCAAGCGAAAAGTTATCTGCGGCGCGGCTTTAACCAAAGCCGTTCCATTGAAGTGGCGCCGAAATATATTCAGGAGCAGCGCCGCAGCCGCCAGGAACTCAATCTTGAGATTCCGCTGCTGGGCCGCATCGCTGCCGGCGTGCCTGTGGAAGCGGGTGAACAGCGCGCCACGCTCAGCTTTGCTGATTTTGTGGGTTCGAAAGACACTTACGCTCTCGAAGTGAGCGGCGATTCCATGATCGATGACCACATCTGCAATGGGGACATGATCCTGGTGGAAAAGGTGGAACACGCGCGCGACGGAGACATCGTGGTCGCCCTGGTCTCAGGTTCCGAAACCACGCTCAAACGATATTATAAAGAGCCAAACGGGGCCATACGGCTGCAACCGGCGAATTCTGCCATGAAGCCGATCATCGTGCACCCGCGCGACCTGCAGATCCAAGGCCGCCTGATGGCCGTTCTGCGTAAATACTAAGCAGCAGCGCCGCGGCGGGACCGCACTTCCGCTTCAGCGCGCAGCCAGTCTTCTTCCGGCGATCCGCCCTGAAACCCTCGCGCTTCCGAATACAGATACGCTACCAGAGCCACTTCTTCACTTTCCGGCATAGCCGTGGCAGACGGCGTCGCGACAACTTCCACCGGCGTTACGATCGTTTTCGCTTTGGTGTGCTTGGCAGTGGCGCGCTTGGGTTTCAAATTTTCCACGCGTGCCGCTGCCGCTCCTAATGCGGAAGCCACTTCATTCACTACGGTAATTTTTTTTGCCATGGGAATCCCCAATTTTACCGCCCCCTAAACAGAAGGCGCAAAAAATGATTTTATCTGGCCCATATGAAACGGACGACTGAATCTAACTCCCGTCGCCAACGGCCGACAGTCCTCGTTATCCTAAATTCATGCCGTTGTTTCACGATCCCAATACGGCCGTAATCGCGCTGGTGATCGGCCTGCTCGGCATCGTCTTCGAATTTCACTCCCCCGGCGCCATTCTGCCTGGTGTAGCCGGCGCCGCTTTGGTCCTGCTTGCCGCCACCGCGCTCTCGCATTACCCGCTCAATCCAGGGGCTCTCACGCTCATCGCCATCGCTGCCATCTCGCTCGCGCTGGAACTGAAGATTTCCTCGCGCGGCGCTTTTTCCGTGCTGGGCGCCATCCTGCTTTCTTGTGGAATGTATCTCCTGATCGATTCGCCCAATCCAGCAGAGCGTATCCATCTTCAAACCGCGGCCGGTGTGGTGCTGCCCTTCGCGCTGCTCACCGCCTTCCTGTTCACCGTTGCTTCGTTTGCGCGCTCTAACAAAATTGCCGCCGGACCCGCCACGCTCATTGGCCGCACCGGCATTGTGGTCACTAGCGCCGGTCCCTTACGCATTCAAGTCGCGGGCGAATATTGGAACGCCGCCTCGCCCCTGCCGCTCGCACCCGGAACTGCTGTCCGTATCACTGCCATAAACGGCCTTCAACTCACCGTCAGCCCGCTGCACGATACGATGGGAACTACATGATCGGACCCGGATTGCTGCTGGCTATCTTCGTTGCTCTGTATCTTTTCTCGTCCATCAAGATACTCGCTGAATACGAGCGCGGCGTCATCTTCCGCCTGGGCCGTATGTTGGGCGCGGAAAAGGGGCCCGGCGTGATCCTGGTGTTCCCACCCATCGATCGCCTGGTTCGCGTCTCCCTACGCACCGATACGCTGGAGGTGCCGCCCCAGGACATCATCACGCGCGACAACATTTCGGTAAAAGTAAACGCGGTAATCTTCTTTCGCGTTGTCGATCCAAAACTTGCCATCGTAGCCGTTTCGAATTTCCTTTTCGCTACATCCCAACTGGCCCAAACCACCCTGCGCAGCGTGCTGGGTGAAGTGGAATTGGATGAACTGCTCAGCCAGCGCGAAAAGTTGAACCTGCGCCTTCAGGCCATCCTGGACGAGCACACCGCGCCCTGGGGCATCAAGGTCAGCATGGTGGAAGTGAAGCAGGTGGATCTGCCGGAGACCATGATTCGCGCGCTGGCGAAGCAGGCCGAAGCCGAACGCGACCGCCGCGCAAAAATCATTCACGCCGAAGGCGAATACATGGCCGCTGAAAAGCTTGGCATGGCCGCTCAAATCATTCAGCGTGAGCCCGCCGCTCTGCAACTGCGCTATCTGCAGACGCTGGTGGAAATCGGCGTCGAAAAGAACACCACCATCATCTTTCCCTTACCCATCGATATCCTTAGCGCCATTCAAACTTCGCTCGAACGAAAATCATAAGATCATCCATGACCAGGACCGAACAAGACCAGGAATACGTCCTCGGCACCAAACAGCTGCTTAGTGCTTTCTTTGTTGTGGTGGCGCTGCTGGGCGTCTTCTTCACCGCGGGCTACATCATCGGGCGTAACACCGGGGCGAGAGGCGTGCCCGCCGATGCGTCCGCGAACGCCAGCCCAGCCTCCGAAGCCGCGCAGCGCACTGCCGCGCGCGGTGAAGGGCCCGTGCGCGACGCGGCCGTTCAAGATGCGGCGGCGCCTGTGCCTACGGCTGTACCGAAGCCCGCAGAGACCGCGCCCGTTACCGATGCCAAGCCCCCTGCTGAAACGAAGCCACAAGCCACGCCAGAGCTGGTGAACGCTGTTTCTTCACAAGTGGTGCCCGGCCACATGTATCTGCAACTCATGGCCGTGAAGCGTCCCGTGGCAGACAATATGGTCAAGCTTTTAAAAGGCCGCGGTTATCCCGCCCTGCTTGGCGAAAGCTCCAGGCCAGAGCTGTTCCGCGTGCTTGTGGGTCCGTTTACGGACATGGCGTCGCTAGCCAAAACCAAGTCCGGCCTCAAAGCCGCCGGCTTCGATTCAGTCATTGCCAAATAGCGAATCTATGCTGGTTCAAATCGCGCCGCGTGGTCCGCGCCTGCCGGAATGGGCGCGCAAGAGCCCCACTCATTTCGAATCGCTCAATGCGCTCAAGACCAGCCTGCGCGCACTTAATCTGCACACGGTTTGCGAATCGGCCCGCTGTCCGAATATTCACGAATGCTTCCATCGCGGCGCCGCTACGTTCATGATCCTGGGCAATCTGTGCACGCGCGGCTGCGCCTTCTGCTCCGTGCCGAAGGGCCGCCCCGATAAGCAGGATATGCGTCTTGACCCGGCCGAGCCCGCGAACGTCGCCCGCATGGCCGCTGAAATGAAGCTGCGCTACGTGGTGATTACCAGCGTCAATCGCGACGATCTTCCCGATGGCGGTTCGCACCACTTCGCCGAAACCGTCCGTGCCGTTCGCGCCGCCCTGCCTGAAGCGCGCGTCGAAGTACTCACGCCAGATTTTATGGGCGATCATGCCGCCGTGGCGCGCGTGCTGGACGCTGAGCCCGGCGTCTTCAATCACAATATGGAGACCGTGCCCCGGCTCTATCGCAAAGTTCGGCCGCAAGCCAATTACCAACAGTCGCTGCAAGTGTTGGAATTCGCGCGCCGGCACCGTCCGCAAGTGCTCACAAAATCGGGCTTCATGGTGGGTTTAGGAGAAACAGAGGTGGAAATCCGAAACCTTCTGCGCGATCTGCGCGCCCGTGACGTGGACGTCGCCACCATCGGGCAATATCTGCAGCCCACGCGCCGTAATCTTCCCGTACAATCATTCCCCACGCCCGAACAGTACGATGGCTGGCGCGATTACGGCCTCTCACTCGGTTTCAAGAACGTCTTCAGCGGCCCCCTTGTAAGGAGTTCCTACATGGCGGATCAGGTCAGCCACGGTCTGGTGTGATCGCGCTTGCCACCGGCATTCTGCTGGTCTTGATCCACCCCGGTTGGAACCTGAACTTCCTTGCGCCTCTCGCGCTTGCTCCTCTTTTCTATCTCGCCCTGCGCGAAAAGCGCGGTTCACGACGCTTCCTGTGGGGCTACACGTCGGGCGTCGTGTATTGGTGCGGCGCCTGCTATTGGATCCAACAGACGCTGGAACAGCACGGCGGCATGCCTGTGGCGGAAAGCTGGGCATTGTTCGTGCTCTTTTGCCTTGCCAAGGCCCTGCAGACGGGCGTCTTCGCCTGGGCGGCGCCCTTCGCCGCGCGCCGCTGGTGGGCTGCCCCCACCTTGGCCGCGCTCTGGGTCAGCTTCGAATGGACTCATAACTACACCGGCTTTGCCTGGCTGGTGCTCGGCAACGCCGCGCTCGATTGGCGCTTCATCGCGAAACTAGCACCCGTAACCGGCGTGTGGGGCATCTCATTCGCGCTAGCGCTCTGCGCCGCCATCCTGGTCACTCGGCAGTGGCCCTGGCTTGCGCTCTTCCCCATCGCGCTCATACTACCGCCGCTTCCCACAGCAACGCCCGCGCGTCTGACCGCGCTTGCCGTACAGCCCAACCTTTCGGAAGACGCCGCATACTCGGCCGAAAGCAAGGCCGCCCTCGCTCAGCACCTGGCGAAACTCTCTGCTACTCCCACGCACCCCAACCTCATCGTGTGGCCGGAAGTTCCCGCGCCCATTTACGATCAGGACCGCTTCCTTACTGGTATCCCGCGCACTGCGCACGCGCAGTTCTTAGCGGGAGTTGTGAGCCATACCGATCGCGGCGCATTGCTAAACTCCGCGCTCCTGCTCAACTCCGAAGGCCGCTTCGTCAGCCGTTACGACAAGGTGAACCTGGTTCCCTTCGGCGAGTTCGTCCCTTGGCCTTTCGATGCCATCGCCCGAAAGGTTTCCTCCGAAGCGGGCGAGTTTGTTGCCGGTTCGAAGCCCATCGCCACGGCCGGCATCGGCACCTTCATCTGCTACGAATCCGTCTTCCCGAACTACATCCGGCAATTCCCGCTGGCCGGCGCGCACGTGCTGTTCAACCTTTCGAACGATAGTTGGTTCGGCAAATCCGCCGCGCGCCACCAGCACTTTCTGATCGCCCGAATGCGCGCCGCCGAAAACCGGCGCTGGATCGTCCGCGTCACCAACAACGGCATCACAGCCGCTATCGACCCCGCCGGCCAAGTGCATGACCAGCAGCCGTCCTACCGCGAAATCGCGGCGATTTTACACTACGGCGAAGAGCAATCCCTTACCCTCTACACACGGTGGGGAGACTGGTTCGCATACCTCTGTGTGCTATTGCTCATCCCAGCGGCTTTTACAAAGTTCCCAGCCCCGGCACGTCCAGCCCGCGCGTAGCCAGCCAACCATCGCGCACTTCGAACAGCCCCGGGTAGCGCTTTTCCCACCCAACGCTCGCGCTTGGCACGTATTCCCGGGCATTCGCTTCCACCGCCGCCGTGCCCGGAATATGGCTCGCCAACTGCGCCGAATGCACGAACGCCGCACCCGGACACGTCAAATCCTGCACGCACCGGAACATCTTATATTTCTGCACCGCCGCCCCAATCAACAGCGATTGCGATTGCCCCTTGCACGCCTTCAGCGCCGCGCCCGAATACCCCATCTCGCGCGCCAGCTTCAGCCTGTCCAGGCCAGTCAGGCTCTCATCGATCACCACCGGCTTAAGCTTCGCCGCCTCAGACATTACGTTGCCGCGATCGCGCTCCAGGTCCCGCTTCGTGGGCTGCTCAATATACTGAATCCGCGCGAACACCCGCGCGTCCTGCTTGCGAATGAATTCCAGCAGATAACCCACATCGGGACACTTCTCATTGAAGTCCAACGAAAAGATCTGCCCCGTACGCGCCACCCGATCGATAGCCGCAACGCGTTCCACATCCCAAGCCAAATCGTTACCGTTCAGCTTGATCTTGATCGCCCGCACTCCCGAATACGGAATCCACTCTTCTAACGATTCCGGCAAGCCATCGCGCACCGGCTCCTTCATATCCGCCGCCGTCAACGCATCGCTCGCCCCTACAGAGTGGTACATCAGCACCTTATCCACGGGCTTCGGCAGAACATACCTGTCCATCCATTCGCCCCGGAACTCAGCGCCCAGGTAGCGCGAAAGGTCCCACCGCACAAACTCGCGCCCGGCTGCGTTGAAAGCGTTCCGCCCCACCAGCTTCCCGTAAGCATCGTGCAGAGCCGCATCGAAGGGGCTTGCCGTCACCAGCATGCAAAGCTTCGGAATCTCACCCGCGGCTTTCAGATACTCCGGCTCCAGCACATGGTTCATCTCCAGCGGATGCGCATACTCCCGGTACCCGCGCGTGATCTGCGCAATGCGGTCCGCAAGCCCCTTCATCGCGGCCAGCGTCTTGTCATAGCCAAGCTCCGGCGCGGGCCAGCTCCACATGTTGCCCATCGGCATGGAAGCAAAGCCCGTGGCGCGCTTCCCGCCCTTCGCGCTAACCGCGCACTGGACGTTCAGCATGGTCACGCGGTCCACCAGCACGCCGCCGAACTTGTAGGGCGCGCGATACCGGAAGTCCTGGTAACTATGCCGTATTTCCTCCACGCGCACGTCTGTCGAGAGCGCGCCTACCAGCAACGCCGGAGCAGCACAGAACTCGCGCCTGGTCATGCCAGCCACCGCTCCGTGGAGCTCTTCTTGTCGCGTGAAAATTGCGCCGCCGCCGCGCTCAGGTAAGGCCTGAATTCGCGCGCCCACCATGTCCCGAAGCCCTCCGTACGAATCTCCCGCAGCAGATCGAAATAATGGTTCAACAGTGCGCCCGCTACCAGCTCACTGGTGCGATGCACACCCCATACGGACGCTGTCCCCAACCACAATAAATTCGCAGGCACGCGGCTCACCGCGGAAACAGCCATGCCGCCCGCCAGCACCATCACGGGCTTATCCTGCGCTGCCGCCTCCGCCCGCAGCTTGCCCCAAAACTCCTCCAGCAGTGGTCCCGAAGGCAGATGCGGGGCAGGCATCTTGCGCACTTCCTCGCGCAGCGCATGCCACTCCGCGCGCAATTCGCTCACGCGCAACGGGGGCGCGGTGAACACTTGCGTCATGCGCTCACTGGCGCCTTCCAGGCCGTCCAGCAGCGCATCCACGCTCTCAAAATGCGCATCGCCATCCAGCAGACCCTCCTCCCGCAAGGTCTCCGCAATCTCGCGAATTAGGTGCCGGCCCGTACCCGATAAATCGGCCAGCGCCGCCGTCACCCACACAGGCGAGGCGCGGAACGCCAGCATCCCCACCCATCCTACGCCGTGCCCCGCCGCGCGGCGCAGCAGAAAATCGCGCGCCAGCTCTTCCGCCTTCGGATACACACCCTCCACCTGCCCCACTTCCTCAATCAGGTACTGCAGGGTCAACTCCACCATGTTCCGGTACAGGCTGGTGCGCCTCACCGCCGCCGGAACCGTGGCGTTTCCAATCTCCCGCACCAAGCCGCTTGCCAGCGCTGTCACCGATCGCAACACACGCTCCGGCAACGACAGTATGTAAGCTTTCATGAGCGCTCTGAGCTATCCTTGTCGAAACTAACATGCGCATCCCTTTCCCGCTCATGCTGCTCGTCGCATTTGCAAATCTGCTTCTCGCGCAACCCACGGCCACGAAACAAGCCACCCTCCAATCGGACCTGCTGGGCGACATCGATGCTCGCGCAAAACAAACTCAGGTCATGGTCGATCAGGTTTTCAGTTATGGGGAACTCGGCTTTCAGGAGTTCGAAACCTCGAAATACCTCACCGGCATCCTCGAACGCGAAGGCTTCAAGATTGAGCGAGGCATTGCCGGAATCCCCACCGCATGGGTCGCCACGTGGGGGCAGGGCAAGCCCGTCATCTCGCTCGGCTCCGATATCGATTGCATCCCGCAAGCTTCCCAGCGCCCTGGAACCGCACCGCACACGCCCATGATTGAAGGCGCGCCCGGCCATGGCGAAGGCCACAACTCCGGCGTGCCCCTCAACATCACCGCCGCGCTTGCCGTTAAGAAAATCATGGAGCGCGAACACCTTTCGGGCACGCTCCAACTGTGGCCCGGCGTGGCCGAAGAGCAGCTTGGCGCCAAAGCATATTACGTGAAGGCGGGCCTTTTCAAAGATGTCGATATCGTTCTTTTCACGCACGTCGCCGCCAACATGGGCGTCTCCTACGGATCCGGCGGCCAGAACGGCATGGTCTCCGTCGAATACAATTTCAAGGGTGAAAGCGCGCACGCCGCCGGTGCCCCCTGGCGCGGCAAGAGCGCGCTCGACGCTGTTGAACTGATGGACGTGGGCTGGAACTTCCGCCGCGAGCACCTGCGCCTCGCGCAGCGTTCGCACTACGTCATCACCAACGGTGGCGATCAGCCCAACGTTGTGCCCCCCAACGCCACCGTCTGGTATTACTTTCGCGAAGCCGATTACGACCACATCATGAGCCTCTGGCAGATTGGCGACAAGATGGCCCAGGCGGCCACCATGATGACCGATACCACCGTCACCTCACGCCTGCTTGGCAGCGCATGGCCCGGTCACTTCAACAAGCCCATCGCGGAAGCCATGTATGAAAACATCAAGAAAGTAGGCCTGCCGCATTGGACGGAACCGGAACAGACCCTGGCCAAAACACTGCAGAAGGAAATCGGCGCCACCGAGAAAGGTCTGTCAGTCAAGCTGGATGAACTGCGCGTCCCCAAGCCCGAACTGCCCGAAGTCGAAGACAACATAGGCCCCACCGGCGGCGGCTCGGACGATATCGGCGACGTCTCCTGGGTGGTTCCTACCGTCACGCTCCGCTATCCCTCGAACATTCCCGGCGGTCCCGGCCACAACTGGGCGAACGCCGTCTCCATGGCCACGTCCATCGCGCACAAAGGCGCAGTCGCCGGCGCTAAAGTGCAAGCGCTCACCATGCTCGATATCCTCACGCATCCCGATCTGGTGCAGAAATCCTGGGCCTATTTCCGCGACGTGCAAACCAAGGCCACGCAGTACAAATCGTTCATCCGTCCGCAGGATAAGCCCGCCATCTGGCTCAATCAAAAAATCATGGACCAATACCGCACGCGCATGCAGCCGCTCTATTACGATTCCACCAAATTCGCCACTTACCTTGACCAGATAAAGTAACAGCGTGGCCCGTCTCAGCGCGCAGGACGCCGTACTCATTTTCCTGTTCTCCGCCATCGCCACGCTCAGCCCCACGCGCGACGTTTGGGAGATCGGCATGATCGGCGTCCTGGGCGCGCTCCAGCTTGCCGAATCCAGGCTGCCCTGGGTGGAAAGCCTCCAGGGGCGCGTGCTCTGGATCATGCTCAAGCTCAGCGTCGCCTACCTGCTTATCGGCTATACCGGCGGCGTTGCGTCCAGCTATTACCTCATGCTGTTGCTGCCCATCGTCACCGCCGCCACTTCGTTGGACGTGCTGCCCACATTGCTCTTCAGCCTCCTCGCTTGTGGCGCGTATCTCTCCTTCCTGCTCTTCATCGATTGGAACCAGTCTTATATCGAGCCCGATCAGGTGCGCGTCATCGCACTGCGCCTGCTCTTCCTCGCAGTGGCCGGTAATCTTGTGAACGCGCTCGCCCGCGCCCTTCGCGAACAGAACGCCAAGTATCGCGCCGTGGCCGTTCAGCTTGCCGAAGCCAACCAGCATTTGAGCGATGCGGAGGCGGCCATGCGCCGCTCAGAACGCCTGGCCGCCCTGGGTCAACTCTCCGCCGGTCTCGCGCACGAAATTCGCAACCCCCTTGGCACCATCAAAGCTTCCGCCGAAATGCTCACGAAGCATGTTCCGGCGGACAATCCGCTTGCGCAGGAAATGGCCGGCTTCATCTCCACCGAAGTCGACCGCACCAATTCTCTGGTCACGCGCTTTCTCGATTTCGCCCGCCCACTCTCACCTCAACGCGAACCGGCCGACCTGAGCCAGATTATCGACCGTGCCATCGCCGCCGTCGAACGCGAGACCAATCGCGTCTCCATCTATCGCAATTACTCGCCAGACCTGCCCACGCTGGCGCTGGACCCCAGCCTGATGCAGCAGGTGTTCTACAACTTGGTCCTCAATGCCGCTCAAGCCAGTCCCGAAGGCGGCAGTGTCACCGTGAAATCGAAGCGCCTGCCGGACGCGGCCGAAGTTTCCATCATCGATCGCGGCGCCGGCATCGCCGCAAGTAACCTGGAGACAATCTTCAACCCGTTCTTCACCACCAAGCCCACCGGAGTCGGTCTGGGCCTGCCCATCGTTCAGAAAATTGTGGATGAGCACGGTGGGCGTCTCACCGTGGACAGCGAAGAGGGGCAGGGCAGCACGTTCCGCGTGTATCTGCCCACCTAAAAATAGTTCCCGCTCACTCTTGACAGGCTATTTAACTAGTTGTTTAATTAACTTATTGGTTAAATGCAAGCCGATCCCCTCAGTTCCACCTTCGCCGCCCTGGCAGACCCAACCAGGCGCGCCATTCTTGCCCGCTTACTATCGGGCGAGTGTTCCGTCGGCGAACTGGCCCAGCCGTTCGATATGAGCATGCCCGCCGTCTCCAAGCACCTCCGCGTGTTAGAGCACGCCGGGCTCATCGTGCAACGCAAAGATGCTCAGTGGAGACGCTGCCGAATTGAAGCCGCGCCTCTGGCACAAGTGTCCGAATGGACCGAACACTACCGGCACCTGTGGGAGGAGCGGCTGGATCGTCTGGAAACTTACCTGAAGCAAATGACAAAGGAGAAGAAGAAAAATGACCGTAAGCAGCGCAAGCGCAAATAGCGATACGTTCCAGGTAACAACGCCCCTGGAACGGGAAGTCCGCATGACCCGCGTGTTCAACGCCCCACGCCACCTGGTGTTTGAAGCCATGACCCGGCCCGAACATGTCAAAGAATGGTGGGGCCGTTTAGGCGAGGGCTATTCCGTACCGGTATGCGAGATCGATTTTCGCCCGGGCGGAAAATGGCGCTTCGTGAACCGGCATCCGGGGGGCGAGGCAGCCTTTTATGGCGAATACCAGCAGATCGCGCCGCCCGGCCGCGTCGTTTTCACGGAAATCTTCGAGCCTTTCCCGGACAGCGTCTCCATCGTCACCGCGCTGCTCACGGAAGAGGGCCCCAGGACCCGGCTCACCGTCACCGTTGAATATCCCTCTGCCGCGGTGCGCGATATGGTCGTTGCATCGGGCATGTCCAAAGGCGCCGGTACCAGTTACGACCGCCTGGAAGATCTGCTCGCCACGCTCCAGTAAACTACGGCTTCTTCTTGTTCGCCCGCAGCTCCAGATCCACTGCCTCCAAGGCCTGGTCGGTACCGTTCACGACACTGTCCAGGCGCGGAACCACCGCGATGTCCGGCTTCAATCCGGCATCCGGTTCGGCGCGGGCGGGAAAATATCCTATCAGCGGCAAATCCATCTCAATCTGAGAGTTGGGCAGGCGCAGGAAAAAGAATGCGCCTCCGTTGATGCCGCGCCGGTTGCCTCCGGTGGGTTGCCCCACCAGTAAACCCAGCTTGTTACGCTGCACAACCTGCGCAAACTGAAACGTGGCCGAACTGTTGCTCGCGTCCACCAGAACAAACACTCTGCCCGTAAACGGTTTGCCCTCGGCGCGCAACACATCCCCTTCCGGAGCGTAGTCGAATTTTGTCACTCGGAAGTACCGCACTGCGGGGGCGGTGGGCCACGGTTCCGCCAGGTCCAACGCCGCCGCTCCCCAATCGCCAAAGCTCTTGTCCCAGGTATCCAGATAGGGGAGCAAATCCTCAGGCACCTTCCGGTAGCGCACCAAGCGCTGTCCGCCATTCAGCCGCAAATCGCTTTTTACCAATCTGCTCAGCACCAGATTCCCTACATCTTCACCGCCTTCATTGCCCCGCAGATCCACAATCAGCGCCGGCGCGCTCCGCTCAGCCAGTTCGTCCAGCCTCGCATTCAACCAGCCCTTCCAGTTCCACTTGCTGTCATAAAGGGCCCAAGTGGGCATGCGTAACACTGCCGAACCATCGGCCCGGTAGCGCCACTCAAACAACACGCCGTCTCCTTTAGTGCGTGCCTGTTCCCGCGTCTTGATCGGGGCAATGCGCTCTTCATTAGTGAGCGCCGCTACGTTGATCGCCTCGGCCTTGGAACTGTTTGGCTTCCTGGCCACTAATTGGAGCCGGCCACCTTTCACGGGAAAGAACATCGGAAAATATATGTCAAACGTTTCATAAATGCTGTCGCCAGTTACCGCCAGCAACGATGTCCGCTTCGCGTCGTTCGCACCGTCGGCGCGCGCGATTGTCGTCAGACGAGACAAAATCTCCGCCACCGGCACTCCATCGATGCGCAAAATTTCCGTACCCCGCGGCAGGTTGCGCCCGGCGGAAAAGTCACGCGTCACCACCATCCGCCCGTCCATCCACTCAAAGTAAAAAGGCACACGGGTCCGCCCCTCAAACAGCTGTTCCGCCAAGGCCTTCCGCTGATTGAAAAAGTTGGCGTACGTATGCCCGCACTTTACCTTGGCCGCGAATACGGAAAACGCCAGGTAGGCATCCTGAAGCGGCTGGTCGTGGTTCAAGCGCTGCGCCAAGTCCGTGAAAGCCGCATCCATTTGTTCCTTCGTGTTGTACCGGTAGAGGCCGGGGTGCAACTCTTCATACGCCCTGCGAAGAACCGCGAAATCCGCCTGCAACTCCGTTGCGCGCACAACGGCAACCTGTTGGCCCGCTGCAATTGCGGTGCATGCCAGCCCCAGCGCGCCCGCCAACCCAATCTTGCCCATTCCGGAATTGTAGGCCACGGCGAAATTACTTGACGTAAAAGGCGGAAATCGGTAAACGTCATACCCTACCTCAGTCAAGCCGCATGAAGTTGCGGCTTAACTGCTCCTAGTCTGGGCAGACGCGGCGTCCGCGCGATCCGGTGGCTTCCGATAGGTCCAAAACCGCCGTTGCAAACGCGATGGCATAGACTCTCCGCCAAAACGCCTCCCGGACGCGCGCCCGCAATCTGGCATACGATATGTTGCACATGCCACCGATTAGCCGGCGCGCCTTCGCCGCCTCTCTCCTCGCCGCCTCTGGCCTTTCTGCCGCAAAGCTCACCAAGCAAAACCTGGGCGTTCAAATCTACACCGTTCGCAACATACTCGCTCCAGACGCGGCCAAGGTGCTGAAGGAAATTCACGCCATCGGCTATTCCGAACTCGAAGCCACCGCCGATACCGTCGCCAAAGCCTGGCCCGCCATCCAAGGCAGCGGTCTCAAGCTCACCAGCTTGCACCTCAACACCAAGCCCACAGATGAGCAGTTTGCTGACGCTAAGGCCAAAGGCTTTACCTACGCCGTGGTTCCCTACATCCCACCGCCCATGCGCGGGGGCGTGGACGTCATGAAGAAGCTCGCCTCCAGCCTGCTCGATTCCGGCAAGCGCGCCCATGAGCATGGCCTCGAACTCTGCTATCACACGCACGCCTTCGAGTACGAGCCCATGGACGGCACCTCGCCCATTCAAATCCTGATGGGCGAGACCGACCCCAAACTCGTCAAACTGGAGCTGGATGTATTCTGGGCCACCGTCGCCGGTCATGACCCAGTCGCGCTGCTCAAACAGTACTCCGGCCGCGTCCCGCTGCTCCACTTAAAAGACAAAGCAACGGGCATTACGCCGGCAGCCCAATTTAACGAAAAGGTTCCCAATGAACTGTTCAAAGAGGTCGGGTCCGGTTCGCTCAACTTCCCCGCGATCCTGAAAGCGGCCAGCGCGGCTGGTGTCAAACATTACTTTGTGGAGCAGGATCAATCGCCCGACGCCATCGCCAGCTTGCGTCAAAGTTACTCTTATCTACAATCGATATTGTAGAAATGTGCAAAAGTGTGTTCGCTTATTACTCCCATCAAAAATTTGGATTGGTGTTTGTAATCTGGCTTACATACCATCGATAAAACCCACGTTGGTCTCTCACCCTTCGCCCCGCTTGCGAACCAGGTCGACCCTGTTGTTCCAAAATTCTGGAGGTAACGTTTGAAATCTACACGCCAGTTTCTTGCCGGTATCATCCTTTTGTGCGCGCCAACGGTCTTCGCACAAGTGGCCGCCACGCCGCCCGCTCCGGAGCCGCCGCCCGCCGCGCCCGCCCCCCCACCTTCCAAATGGAGCCAGGATGGTATCGATATTTACTTATACGGAGATGTCTACGGCACCGCCAACACCAATCGCCCGCGCTCCGGTTACAACCAGCTCTACAACTTTGACGATAAGGCCAACAACGTCCACCTCAGTCTCGCGAAGGTAAGTCTTGAAAAGGCTTCCGGCATCTTCGGCTTTCGCGCAGATATCGGGGTCGGACGCACGCTCGATATCATCAGCGCCGCTGACGATGGGCCAGGTCACTTCAAGTACGCCGAACAGCTCTTCCTTGAATTCCGCCCCGAAAAAGCCCACGGCTTGCAGCTCGATTTCGGCAAGTTCGTCACCAGCGCCGGCGCCGAAGTCATTGAAGCCGGCACCAATTGGAACTATTCGCGTTCCCTACTCTTCGTCCTGGCCATCCCCTATTACCACTTCGGCGCGCGCGCCACATTGCCCGTCAACAAGGCCTTTACCGCCGGCGTTCAGGTAGTGAATGGTTGGAACAGCCTCGGCACGAACAATAAGTTTCAGACTGTCGGCATCGTGGGCAATTTCACCTTTAAGAAGGGCACCTGGGCCAACGTGTTTTACACCGGCCCGCAGGATGAAGGTGGCGTCAGCGCTTACCGGCAGGTCTACGATTCCGTGCTGACCATCAACCCCACCTCCAAGGGTTCCTTCTACATCAACTTCGATTACGGCTCCGATAAGCAGCCCCACGCCAGCCGCCAGAAATGGACCGGCGTTGCCCTCGCCGGCAAGTACCAGTTCAATGACCGTTTCGCCTTCTCACCCCGCGTGGAATACTACGATGACATCGACGGCTTCTCCACCGGCGTCGCGCAGATTCTCACCGAAGTCACGCTCACCGGCGAAATGAAAATTCGTGACGGACTTCTGGCCAGAGTGGAATACCGCAACGACCATGCGGATCACCCCTACTTCGACCGCCGCTCACAAACCACGCTGGGGAAAAATCAGAACGTGTTTGCGCTCGGTATCATTGCGTCTTTCGGTCCCAAGAAGTAAACACCCTCAAGGAAATCAGATGAAAAAAATCGAAGCGATTATCCAGCCGTTTCAATTGGACGTAGTCAAAGATGCCTTGATCGCAATCGGCATCGATGGCATGACCGTGTCTGAAGTTCGCGGCCATGGCCGGCAGAAAGGGCACAAAGAAGTTTACCGGGGGCAGGAATATACGGTGGATTTGCTTCCCAAGGTCAAGTTGGAAATCGCGGTCACCAACGCGCGCTTCGAAGAGGTAATTGCCACTCTCGAAGCCGCCGCGCGCACCGGTAAGATCGGGGACGGAAAAATCTTCGTGTCCGATCTTGCTGAGGTGGTTCGTATCCGCAACGGCGATCGCGGCGAATCCGCCCTTTAACTAACGCGCCAGCCTTTGCTTACGCTTTACCGGGCCCCAACAGCTTTCCGCGCAGTTGGTCCTCAATCGTCTTGCGCACTTTTTGCTCGGGAAACAGCAGGTTCAGCATCCCCAAGTCCACATCCACCGTCAGATCCTGCCCGGTCACCGCAATCCACCCCTGAATGGGGTTGCGTACCACGCCCATCTTAGCCGTCATCCAGAAACGCAGCGTATCGCCATCCCACTCCCTTCGCTGGTCGGTAATCGTCAACAGCCCCGGCGGCGTATCGCGAAACAACTGATCCACGGCCTGTTCCACCGCGCGGCGCACTTCTTCCTTCGTCGTTTTGTGGCTGACCGTAACTCGCATACCCACCAACGTGCGCACCCGAACTACCAAAGGATTTCCCACATTTTTCGTGTACACTAAAATCGTATGAAAAACATCACGCTCAGCGCCGAAGAGCCCCTCCTCGAACAGGCACGCCTCATCGCGCAATCGCGCCACAAAACGCTCAACTCCGAATTCCGTGAATGGCTGGTCACCTATACCGCCCGGAATGGCGATGCCGAATCCTACGAAGCGCTCATGCAGAGCTTGCATCACATCCAGTCTGGCGGAAAGTACACCCGTGAGCAGATGAATGAGCGATAGGGCCTTCTTCGATACCAACATCTTCGTCTATACCTTCGACACCAAGGCCCCGGCCAAGGCCCAAATAGCCAAGGGCCTCATCGCCGAAGCCTTGCGCTCCCGCACGGGCCTGATCAGCTTTCAGGTGGTGCAGGAATTCTTCAACGTGGCACTGAGCCAATTCACGCCCGCCTTCACGCCAGATGACGCGCAGCGCTATTTCGCCATGGTCTTCCACCCCCTGCTGGCCGTTCACTCTTCCCCAGCCCTCTATCATCAGGCGCTCCAGTTCAAAGCCCGCTACAAGCTCAGCTGGTACGATTCGTTGATCGTCGCCGGCGCCGCGCAAGGGGAATGCGGCAAGCTCTTCTCGGAAGATTTGCAACACGGCATGAAAATCGACGGCCTCAAAATCGAAAATCCGTTCCTGCCAAAATAGCCCTGCATGCGCCCCCGCATCCTCATCATCGAAGACGAAGAAAAGCTCCGCCGCGTGCTGGACCTGCACCTCCGGGCCACTCAGTTCGATACCGATCTCGCCGCCACCGCCGAACAAGCCCTGCCCCTGCTCGACCGCGCCTCCCTCATACTCACCGACCTTCGCCTCCCCGGCATGTCCGGCCTCGAACTGCTTTCGCTCATCCATCGCGGCAACCCGCACGCGCCCGTCGTGCTCATGACCGCTCATGGCACCGTCGAAAACGCCGTCGAAGCCATGAAGAATGGAGCGTCCGATTTTCTCCTAAAGCCGTTCTCGCTCGATCAGCTCTCCGCCGTCATCGACAAGGCTCTTGAAGTACGCGGACTGCGCGATGAAAACCGCAAGCTCAAAGAAGAGCTGGGCCGTCGTTATGAGTGGGATAACATCGTGGGCCGCAGCTCCCAAATGCAAGACATCTTCGCGCAGGTCTTGCGAGTCGCTCCCACGCGCGCCACGGTCCTCCTCACTGGCGAATCGGGTGTCGGCAAAGATCTCATCGCGCGGGCCATCCACTTCCACAGCCCGCGCAAAGATCGGCCTCTAGTAAAAATCAACTGCGCCGCGCTGCCGGAAAATCTGATGGAGAGCGAACTCTTCGGCTATGAAAAAGGCGCCTTCACCGGAGCGCTCGCCGCCAAGCCCGGTAAGTTCGAACAAGCCGATACCGGTACTGTCTTCCTCGATGAAATTGGCGACGTGCCCGCGCCCGTGCAGGTCAAGCTCCTGCGCGTGCTGCAGGAGCGCGAACTGGAGCGCCTCGGCGGCACTAAGACTCTGCATATCGATGTCCGCATGATCGCGGCCACCAATCAGGATCTGCGCGCCGCCTTAGAGCAGGGCACCTTTCGTGAAGACCTCTATTACCGCCTCAATGTAGTGCCCATCGAAATCCCGCCGCTTCGCGAACGCAAGGCCGATATTCCGCCCCTGGCCAACCACTTCATCACCAAACTCGGTCCCGATTCCGGCTCGCAAGTCACCGAAATTACGCCCGCCGCCATGGATAAGCTGATGGCCTACCCCTGGCCCGGCAACGTGCGCGAACTGGAAAACGTCATCGAGCGCTCGCTTGTTATGGCACGCGGCAAACAACTTGACGCAGCCGATATCAAGCTCGATACCAACGCCCGCCAACGGGCCGCCGCTCCCGGCGAACTCTCTCTCCCGGAGGGCATGTCCCTCGATCAGTACGAGCAGGAACTCATCCGTCAGGCTCTCAAAAAAGCGGATGGCAACAAGAGCCACGCCGCGCGACTGCTAGGGCTCACGCGCAACGCACTGCGCTATCGGCTCACCCAAATGGGCCTCGAATCGTAGAGGCGCGAGATAATACCCGCGAGATAATAGGAGCCGAGCGCTATGGCCAAACATCGCCTGCTACCTGCTTTCTGTCTTCTCACCGCCTGCGCAACCGCTAACGCAGGTTCCGTCTCCGGTGTCGTCGTCAACGATGCCGACCGTTCGCCCGTCCGCAAAGCCGCCGTCACCATTGCCAGCATCGGGCAAGACCGTTCCTTCGCCGTAGCCATTACCGATGGCTCCGGCCGTTTTACCCTGCCCGATATCCCGGCCGGCCGTTACCGTCTCCACGCCACGCGCAACGGCTTCCTTACCGTCAGCTACGGCGCCACTAAGCCGCAGCGCCAGGGCACTATTATGGAGCTCGCCTCAGCCGAACAGCGCACCGCCATCACGCTCCATCTGGTCCCGATACACACCATCAGCGGCACCGTCTACGATGCCGAAGGCGACCCGCTACCGAATATTCAGGTGACCTTATACACCCGGCTGTTCGATCGGGGCAAGCCGCGCTATCAACAGGTCGGCGGCGCCAGCACCAATCAGCAAGGGCATTATGAGCTAAACGGAAGTATCCTCCCCGGCCAATACTGGGCTCTCGCGCAAGGCCACGCGCAGCCCGCTCTCCGCACCCACCCCGTGGCCATCGTCGGCGAAACGCTGCCTCCCGAAACCCTTGCCCCGCAGTTTTACTCCCATGCAGATCGCCTCAGCGCCGCCACTCCCATCGTAGTCTCGCCCGGCAGTGACACGCCCAATATCGATTTCCAACTCAACTACGCGCCACAGCTCACCGTACACGGTACCGTCTCCGGAGTTCCGGACCCGTCCCGCGGCGTTGCCGTGCAGGTGGAGCCGGAAACCTTCATGCTCAACCAGCGCGTCAATAATGGCAGGATTCACATCGACCCCGGCCAGCCCACCTTCCGCGTAAGCGGCCTGGTGCCCGGCCCTTACCGCATCATCGCTTCCGCCGGCAACCGACGTACTGTTGCACGCGTGCAGCTTTCGTCCGCCGATACAGAAGTCAACCTTACACTTCCGCCCGGCATTCCGCTCAACGGTACCGTCGTCCTGCAAGGTCCTGGCTCGGCCCCATCGAAAGATCGTCGCGTCGTCCTCTTCCCTGGCGATGGCTTGCCTTCCCAGGGACCCGTCCAGGCCAGCGTCAAAGCGGGCGATTTTTCCTTTGCTGAAGTTCCGGCCGGCATTTGGGACATCAACGTCACTCCTCTCCCGCCAGGCTCCTACATCAAATCCATGCGCCTCGGCAAACAGGACGTGCTTCTCGAAGATATGGAAATAGGCCCCAACTCCAAAGGCCCCCTCTCCATCGTCATTTCGACAGCGGCGCCCAAAGTGGAAGGAACCCTCACCACGCCCACCAGCGCCACCGTTCTCGCCGCCCCCACCGGCGATCTCGCGAAGGTTTTCAGCTTTTACTCCACCACGCACACCGATGAGAAGGGCCACTTCAAGTTCGAAGGCCTGAACCCCGGCGCGTATCGCTTCTATGCCTTTCAGGATCTCGACCCTGGCGCGTGGCAGGACCCCGCGTTCCTCACCCCCTTCGAAACGCAATCGAAGGCCCTTGACCTAAAAGAAGGTGCAACCGAAACTCTCACTCTGCCCGTCATAGGTTCCGCAAGCCAATGAGAAAACTTGCCGCCCTCCTCGCCACAAGCGCCATCGTCGCGTTGGCCCAAGCGCCCATCCCCCGCCGCGTCATGCGAACCGATGGCGTAACCGTCATCAATCCAAACGGTAATCTGGCCAACGGCCTGCAGCCGCCGGCGCAGCCGGAATACTCCGGCCCCCGAGGCTCCCTCTCCGGCACCATCGCCGATTCCATCACCGGCGCTCCCGTCAAAAAAGCGGAGGTCCGCGTCAACTTCGCCGGCCCCCAATCCGTGGTCGTCACCGATGCTTCCGGCTCCTTCACCTTCGAGCAGCTCCCCCCGGGTAATTACGTCGTCTACGCAAATCATCCCGCTTATCCGCAGAGCTTCAACGTCCGCCAGGCGCCCGAACAAGTGGCCCTCGCGCCAGGTGAACAGAAGCGAGGCGTAACCGTCACCCTTATACCGGGCGTTACCGTCTCCGGCCGAGTCACCGAAGAGGATGGCGACCCCCTTGCCAACTGCAATGTGAGTCTCCTCACGCGAACCCCGCAGCAGACCATGCTGCCCATGCAGATGGCCAACACCAATGCGAACGGCGAATACACCATCTCCAGTGTGGGCGCCGGCCGCTATTATCTGCACGCTCGCTGCACCGCGCCTTATCTGCAACCGCGCGCCTTCGCCCCTCCTGACGCCGTCCCTGCCGGCCCGCAACAGGCCTACGCGCCCAATTTCTATCCCGGCGTCGCCACGTTTTCGGGCGCGCAAAAGATCAAGCTCACGCCCGGCCAGCAAGCCCGCGGTCTCGATTTCCGCATGTCCCTGCAATCCGTCACCACGGTTTTAGTTCATGTCAAAGGCCTGGAAGACGAAAGCCGCGGCCGTCTCTTCGCGAACCTGATTCCCGCCGATTCTCCCCTGCCCAACCACATGGGCATCGGCGGCATGATGCAGCCGCGCACCGGCATCTTGCGGCTGCAAAACGTGCCGCCGGGAACGTACACGCTTTTGGTAAATTCGAACGGGCCGGAACGCTCAGTCATCGCCCGCGAAACCATTCAGGTTGGCGACGAGCCGCGTGAAATCACCATCCAGATTCAACCGCCCGCTCCCCTTGCCGGCGTTATTCACAAGGAAGTTCCGCCCCCGAACTCTACTCCCGCACTCCAAAGCGGGCGGCCCAACGGGAACGGCATGATCACGCTTTCGTCAACCGATGAACAGAGCATAACGCTCTCCGCCCCCGTCGCCGAAGACGGTTCCTTCACGCTAAAATCCACCATCCCCGGCCGCTATCGAGTCTCCGCCATGGGTGGCTTCGTTCAATCCATCGATATAGGCGGCGATACCACGGACGGCTCCGAATTTGTGCTCAAACCGGGTGCCGCCGGGCCCCTCACCATCAATGTTGGCTATGGCACGGGCACACTCTCAGGCGAAGTGCAACTGGGCGAATCTCACCCCGCCCAGGTGCTCATCGTCGCCAACGCCGGCCAGGGCTCCCACAACACGCTCGTCAACAGCGCACCCGCCGGCCAGCCCCTGAAATACTCCTTCCCGCTGCCTCCCGGCTCCTACCGCATCTATGCTCTCGAAGTGACAGATCCCAAAACCGCCGATCAGTTGATGCTTAGCGACGCCCTGCAAGGCCGCGACGAAAAAGCGCAAGTCCGCGTCTCCGCCGAAACCACGCGCAACCTGAAACTTATCACCAAAGCCGATTTCGAAAAGGCCGATCAGTAGTTCCCGTCCGCCCTGCCCAACGGCAGCGCCCCAATCCCATACCGTTCGCAAATCTCCGCCCACTCCTCGCATCCCATCTTGCCGGTGAGCATGCCCTGCACCGCGATGATCGGCGAAAGTTGCATTTCGTCCTTCCCGAACTCCATCCTCGAGCCCGCGCCAGTATACAGAAACCGCCAGCCCGCGCGCGATAGCGCAACCGCCAATGCCGAAGCCAGCGTCTGTCCCGTCCATATACGAAGATCCTCCGGATCGTGCAGCTTGCCCGGCTTTTCGAACAGCTTAGAACCCAACTGCACCGCATCGCCGCGCACCAACGCGCACAGGCCGCCCACGCGTAGGCCCACCAACCGTTCGACTGCCACATCGCAGGCATGCTCCCACATGGCCAGCAGAATGGGTCCCCCTTGTTCCCATTGCGCGCGTTCCAGCCCAGGGTGCTGCTTCAGCAAATTTACCGTCAACTGGCTCTCCACCGTGTGCGGGCTCCGCAGAAAGCCCAGCGCCAGGTCTTCTTCCGCCACCACGCTTTCCCCATGCTCTGTCCGCAGCCGGCGCCAGTACCGCGCGAAGCCTTCCGCAACCGGCATCAGGTGGCCGGTGTGCAGAAACATATCCATATCCGTGGCCCAGAACAGGTTGAACTGCCGCGTCGCTTCCTGACTGATCGCGATGCTGGTCTCAATCGAAGCGCCGGTCTCCACTGCCGCGCGTTTGCGAGCGTACCGTTCCACCTTTCGCAAGTTCCCCTCGAACGCCCAAATGTACGGCACAAAATACCGTGAGCCGTCCGCCATCATGCGCGCCTTCAGCAGCATGCTCACCAGCCGTGGAGAGAACGTGAGTATCGTCAGGTGATAGCGCAGCAGCGTTTCCAGCTGCGCGCGCGACAGTACCGCCAGCGCAGCCAGCCCGTTCCGCAGCGCAATCTTGGTTTCCGCCGCTAAGTGCGCCGAATACGCCACCGCCGAAACCACCGGCGAAAGATCGCTCCACACTTCCACGGTCTGCCGTATGCCAGTGGCTTCGCGCAGCTTCGCCGCCAGCACGAACAGCTCCGGCGCATCGCCCTCGCGCAGCGGTTTGCCCGGTGGCTCCTTCGGGTTCAACTCCTCGGGCACCGCTTTCGCCGCCTTCCACATGTTGCGCGTAAGAACCACGAACGCCGCTCCCGCTAAGCCGATCGCCAGCCACCCGATAGGCTGCGCGAAGCCACCTGGCTCGCGCACCACCCACAGCAGCACCAAAGCCATCGCCACAACGGGCAGCAGCCATAAAATCCAAAAGCTGGCCAGCACCAGCGCTAATTGTAGGTTGAGCCAGAATTTCAGCACGCGTACGCGCTTCAGTTTACTCCCGCGCCCGCATTCACATCGCCGTTATATGAAACATGCACAATGGTGACCATGCGCCAGTTATTCTTCGTCGCCGCCATTGCCCTCGCGGCAAGCGCTCAAGACAACAACTTCATCGAGCTTCCTTACCTCCAATTGGGCGACCAGCCGCATCTCAGCGCGTCCGAATCCCTGGTGCTGCTCTGGCACGCGCCCGATATCGATCACGCCTGGGCCGTCGAACTTCGCACCTCGAAAGATACCGAATGGCGCGCCGCCGCACCGCCCTCTTTCCAAACCGCCGGCGCGCCCGATACCAAAGTCACTCTCGGCAATCCGCCCAAAGAGCTCGACGTGCCCGGCATCGCGCCACACCGCATCTATCGCGCCTCGCTCACCAAGCTGGTTCCCGGTGAAGAGTTCCAATATCGCGTTCTGAAAGCAGGGCAGCCTGTCTTCTCCGCCACCGGCCGCGCGCGCAAAGCCGTCGCCCAACCTTATCGCCTGGTCCTCTTCGGCGATTGCGCGCAGGAAACTCCCGAACAGCGCAAAGTGGCCTACCAAGCTTCTCTCGCCAAGCCCGATTTCCTCTTCATCACAGGCGACATCGTCTATTCCTCCGGCCGTATCTCCGAATACCGCACCAAATATTTCCCCGTGTACAACAGCAACACTGCCTCGCCCGAAGCCGGCGCTCCCCTCACTCGCTCCATCCCCTTCCTCGCCGCGCCCGGCAATCACGATACGGCGCTACGCAACTACACTCTCTACCCCGACGCCCTCGCTTACTTCTTCTATTGGGATCAGCCTCTCAACGGACCCGTCGCCCCTGCCGATTCATCAGGCGCCGCCCACACCTTAGTCGGCAACGCCGAATCCCAGCCCGCCTTCCTCGAATCCGCCCGCCCCCGCTACCCGCGCATGGCCAACTTCTCGTTCGATTACGGCAACGCCCACTGGACCGTGCTCGATTCGAACCCCTATATGGATTGGCAAAATCCCGCTCTCGCGCAGTGGCTCAAAGACGATCTGGCCGCGGCCAAAAACTCGCAGTGGCGCTTCGTCGCCTTCCATCATCCCGGCTTCAATTCCTCCGTCACCCACTTCACAGATCAGTGGATGCGCCTGCTCGCGCCCGCCTTCGAACAGGGCAAAGTCGACGTCGTCTTCGCCGGACACGTCCACAATTACCAGCGCTCCTTCCCCCTCAGCTTTCAACCGCGTAAGCAGGAAGATGGCGCCTGGAAGACCGCTAAGGGCGAAGTAACCGGCGAATTCACGTTCGACAAAAAGTTTCAGGATGGCGAAACGTCGAAGCCCAAGGGCGTGATTTATATCGTCAGCGGAGCCGGTGGCGCGCACCTCTACAATCCCGAACAGCAGGAGAGCCCGCAGACCTGGCAGCCCTTCACCAACAAGTACGTCGCGCAGGTGAACTCCATGAGCGTCATCGATATCGATGGCCCTATGTTCCGTCTCAAGCAAATCGATTTGGAAGGCCGCGAAGTAGATCGCTTCCAGATCGCGAAATAAGTTAGTTTCGCAGGAAGAACGCCGCGCTCGGCCCGGGGTAGCCCGAAACTGTAGCCGTGATGCTGAAGCTGCCGGCATAGCTATTGGGCGTGAAGGCCGGAGCGGTCGCGGTGCCATTTGCATCGGTAATCACGGTCGCCGCGTTAGAAGCACCGAACAAACCCGAAGGCCCATAAACAGGTGCCGTGAAAATCACGCCAACGCCGCTCACGGCATTCCCGTTGGCATCGGTCACCTGCGCGCGCAAGCCGAACGCGTAGGCCTGAATCGCAACAGGCGCTCCCGCTTCCACCACGGTGAGCGTGCTCTCGCCCGTATTGAAACGCGCGCTGCCGTTATACACCGCGCGAAACGCATGGCTTCCCGGCACGAACTTCGACAGGAAATGCGCAGTGCCATTCAACAGCTCAGCCGTCCCTACTGCCACCGATCCATCGAACAAAGTGACCGTGCCTGAAGCCGCCTCAAAAGCCTCACCCGGCGTCGCGACCCCAACTGTCAGCCCCACCGTCTGCCCATACGTAAACGGATTGTCCGCATCTTTCGTCAACCGCACGGTGGCATCGGCGCCAGCGCCCAGCAGCACATCCATTGTGGTGTTCGTGATTGTGATGACATCGTTTCTGCCATCGCCATTCACATCGCCCGTATAGATCACATAGCCGTTCAGGCGCGCGCCAGCACTACGCACAAACGCCCCAGCACCATCCCCAAACAGCAGCGCAGTGGACCCCACGCCATCCCCAAACAGCCCCACTAGCAGATCCAGCCGGCCATCGCCATTCACATCCGCCGCCGCAATCGGCCCGGTCACACGCGGCGCATCGAAACGATAGTTGGTCCTCGCCTTGAAAGCACCCGCGCCATCATTCGGCAGCACCGTCACCAGGCTGTCGTAAATATCGCCGTGGTTCACCACCGCCAGGTCCGGACGGCCATCACCGTTGAAATCACCTACTGTCAATGCGCCCGGAGAACTGCCGATGCCGAAGTTCAAGGTCTGGCTCAGCCGGAACCCGCCCTGCCCATCGCCGAACAGAACATAAACGTTCTCGCCCGCAATCTCAGCGTAGGCAATATCCAAAAAACCATCACCATTGAAATCGCCGGTCACGATGCTGATGGGCATGCGCTGCGGTACGTTCGCAATCTTTAGCGCCGCCCGAAATCCACCATGCCCGTCCGCCAGAAAAATGCGGAATGGAAAATCCGGCACCTGCGTCACAACCGCAATATCGGCAAGCCCATCGTTATTAAAATCGGCCGCCACCGCGATATTCGCATTCAAGCTCAAGTTCTCTCGAATGCCAGTGAATCGCCCCGCGCGGAATCCGCCCACGCCATCGCCTTCATAAATCGCAATGCCCGAACGCCCCATCACCACGGCGTCCGGAACACCGTCACCAGTGAAATCCGCAAGCAAAATCCCACCCGTCTCGAGCAACGCCGTAGTACTCACAGCGTCCGCAAAAGCGCCAGTGCCATCGTTCAGGCGAACGGTCAGCACGCCCTCATCTTTACCGATCAGGTCCGGCTTGCCATCGCGATTCAGATCCGCATAGCCCACCCGATTCAAGTAAGAACTGGTCAGCGACGATCCAGGCGCCAATCGCCCCGAAGGCGCCGCAACATTCAAGTGGACCCGCACCGCCGAACCGAAATATCCCGGTGCCGTAAAGTGCACCGTCCCGTCATAGCTTCCCGCCCGCAACGCCGAAGCATCGGCCACCAGATTCGTACCATCGAACCGAAGCCAGGCCGCATCCGATGCAGCCTGCACCTTGGCCGTTATCCCAATCGCCAGCGGAACGCTTCGCAGCGCGGTCTGGTTCGCGGAAGCATTGAGCTGAATCGTCGACGGGCCCACAGGCAGCGTCTTCAGAATATTCCGCCACGTCTGTCCGTTCGCGATGACTACATCCGGTTTCCCATCTCGATCCGAATCCACCCCCAACGCGAACGCCAGATACGACGCGCCCGTCAAACGCTGGCCTTCATGAAAATATCCGAAGCCATCGCCCAGCAGTACAATCGTTTCTTCGGAATTCGAAGTAATCAAATCCAAGTGTCCGTCGCCATCGAAATCTGCAACAGATGGCGCTACTCTACGTGAGCCCTCTTGCGCCAACACCGCATGCACCCGAAACGCGCCCCGCCCCTCACCCAGCAGAATGGTGATGCTCGGAAAATTCACCGTGGCTAAATCAAGCACGCCATCTTCATTCCAATCGCCGACCGCTGCAAACACGGGCGAGGAATCCGCGGGCAGCACAGTCTCCTCTCCGCGCCTGAACCGCCCGGTACCATCATTTAGATAAGAAATAACGGAGTGTGTAGACTTGGTCAGCACCACGAAGTCGGCAAAACCATCTCGATTGAAATCGCCGGTCGTAACTCCCAGTGCATTGGTGTCAGCAAGGTGTTTAGCCAGGGTCAAGCCGCCCGCGTCATTACTGAGCATCACAAAGACGCCGTTACCGGTGACCACCACCAAATCCGCTAGGCCATCGCGATTGAAATCCGCCGCGGCAAACGTGTAAGCCGTACCCGCAACAAGGCCCGAATTGCCTGGTTGAAACGCGCCGGTGCCGTCCCCAAGAAATACTGCATAATTGCTGCTGTTGAAGTCCGGCGGAAGGCTCAGCGCGTTCAACACTGCCAAATCCAACTTGCCGTCGCCATTGAAATCGGCGGCCACAATCTGCAAAGTTTGTAGCCCGGCGCGAAAGGGGCTGCCCGGTGCATTCACGTACCCTCCTCCTCCGTTTCCCAGCAGCACCGTGACTGAGCTCGAACCGTAATCCGCAAAGGCCAGATCCGCCACGCCATCGCCATTGAAATCCGCAACAACGGCCCCATATGGACCCTCGCCGGCATCGAACCGCGCCCCGGTCGACAACTGGAAAATAGTCTGCCCGGGCAGCGCCGCGCACACCGCAAGCAACAGCAGCGTCGTCTTCATTTATTTAGGATTCGTAAAACCAATCTCCCCAGTCACCGACGGATACCCCGATATCGCCACACGAATCTTATAGCTCCCCGGCACACCGTTCTGCAAAAACCACGGAGCCGTCGCCAAACCATCCGCGCCCGTAATCACCGTCACCGTAGACGACCCCAGAAACGACCCGCCCGGCGCGTCTGCACTCACCGTAAAAATCACGCCCACCCCGCGCACCGGACTCCCAAACGCATCGAGCACCATCACCGAAAAAATCTTCAGCCCCAGAAAATCTTCAGTAGGCAAAACCTTGATCGCCGCCGGCTGCCCCGCCTCCGCCACCAACAGGTCCGCCGAGCCCGCGCCATAAACCGCATCGCCGCCATAGACCGCGCGATACATATGAACGCCCACCACAAACGGCACGGTAAAGTGCGCCACGCCATTAGTCAGCGCCATCGCACCCACACTTCGCGCGCCATCGAACAGCGTTACCGTGCCCGTAGGAAATCCCGGCACCAGGCTGTTGGCCACAACGCTTACCGTGAAATTTTCAAGCTGCCCATAGCTGAACGGATTCGGCGCATCTCGCGATAGCAGCACCAGCGACGCCCGAACACTGGTTCCCAACACGCTAACTGCCTGCCGCGAAGCCACCACAATCTCCGGCCGCCCATCGCCATCCAGATCCGCGACGAACGGCGCCCCGCCCGCCGGCAACACAGTCTTGCGCCCAAACCCGCCCGCGCCATCGCCAAAGTAAACCGTTGTCTCACTGGTTCCGCCCGCAATCGCATCCAGGTTGCCATCGCCGTCCAGATCGGCGGCCAGTATGGTCCCTCGCGAAGTAATGTCTGTCGCCAATGTACTCACCGGAACGTATTGGCCGCTAGCATCCAGCCTCCACATTTCCAGGTTGTAATGGATGCTGGTCGCGCCCTCCACCACAAAATAGCTAATCGCCATCTCCAGTTTCCCGTCGTGATCGAAGTCTCCTACTGCAATCGAATCGGGCCGTGAAAACCTGCCCCGCTGCACCACTTGCGAAGCGTGAAAACGGCCCTTCCCATCGTTCAACAGAATCGCGATCGTCCGGGGCAACAGGTCGACCATAATCACGTCCGGAGCCCCGTCGCCATTCAAATCGCTTACCTGTATGCGTGGAGAAGCAGGGTCGGGAAGCCGCTCTGTAAAGGCGCCCACAAGCTCCCGGAACTCTCCTGTGCCCAACCCCAAAAACACCCTCAGGCCCCCGCCGAAATTCCCATAGGCAATGTCCGGGAACCCGTCACCGTTAAAATCTGCAGCCACCAGATTCAGCGGTGCGCCTTTCGTCTCGATTGCCACCGGCTTGCCCTTCGCTAGCCCGCCCTTGCCGTCTCCGGCCAGAAAGTAAGTGCCCGTAGCAGTAGCCTGCACCACGTCGGAATAGCCATCCTGGTTGAAATCGGCCACAGCGATAAGCGAATAAGCCAGTCCACCGGCAACCGAGTTGGAAGGATAAGTAGCGGCAGTCGAAGAGAAAGAACCAGTGCCGTTGTTCAAACGGATATTGAAACCATTCGGGCCTTCACCGATCAGGTCAGGCCGTCCGTCCGCGTTGAAATCGCCCAGTGCCACCTCGCCCGTGAAGCTGACCGGCGTCGTGCTCCGCACAACCAAATTGAACGGCGTCTTCAAGCCGGTTTGGCCCAGACATACCACCGCCGCCAAAAGCAGCAAACCAGGCGCGCGCATTGGTCTATCGCTTAGCCTGTCTTACTTTGATATTGCGATACCGCAGCCCGCCCGTATGGTCGCCCTGCAAAAAGAACGGCCCCGGTTCTGCCTCATGGCTATCCAGCGCGCCCCCGGTAATTCCCGCAAGCTCCACATGGTCGTGAATCGTTTTGCCGTTCCGCACCACCGTCACCGTGCGGCCCACTAACGTAATGTCCATGGTCTGCCACTCACCATTGCCCATCGGCATCTCGATAGCGGGCGCCGTGTAGCCATAGACCGCCCCCATTTCATGCGAAGGTAGCGTGCCGCCCTCCGTGCCCACTTGAATTTCATAACGCCCGCGCAAATAGATCCCGCTATTGCAATGCTCCGGACACATGAACTCAATGTGCAATTTGAAATCCTGATACTTACCCGTTGTCTTGATGTTTGAGCCCTTCGTCTCATTCACCAATTCACCGTCTTTCGCCACCCAGTGACTGTTCGCAGGGTTGTTCACCGGCTCCCAGCCGCTCAAATCCTTACCGTTGAAGAGTAACTCTTCCTTACCCCAACTTTTCGGCTCCGCACGCCTCAGCGCCGGCGCGCGCACACCGGTCAATTCGCCCGCCGCCGTCTCGCCGCGCTTCAACGCGCCATCCAGCTTGTCGCCATGCACTGCTAGGTTCCACGTCGTGGCAGGACCCTTATCGTTGGCCGCCGAAAGAGTCACCACCAGCTCGTCCCCCTCTATCGCGGAACCCACAGCACTACGTACGGCGCCACCGCGCGGCTGATACCGCACCGTCATGCTCGAACCTTCGCCAGTTACTTCCATCCAACCCGCGTAACTGTCCTGGGCCGTCTTGATATCTATGTCCCAACGCCCCGCAAACGGATTCGCCGCGGCGGCCACACTGGCGCAAAGCGCCGTAAGGAATACAAGCTGTCTCATCACTCCAACAGTCTACGCGATGAGGCCGGCCGCAACCGGCCCCTTCACACCCTTATCGCGGGAAAAGAACGGCGTCGGAATGATCGTGACGCCAGCGCCAATAAGCCATCTGCCGTTCGCGCCGTTCACGGTTGAACTCACGCCGCCGCTGTTCCCGCCTTTCTTCCAGATAGCGGTTGTAGGCGCGGTTCTCTCCGTCGTTCCAAACGTGATAGTCACGCCGGTCGCGGTCATAGTAGCGGTGTTCCTCAGCCTGCATCGCCAAAGGAGCCATCAACGCCGCACTCAGCAGGAAACTTCCTACGTACTTTTTCATTTGAGTAAACCTCCGCGGTAGAGTTCAGCACGCGGCAACCCAAATGAAACTTCCTTAAACAGCCGCCCTCGCTCTGCCACAATATTTGTAGATGATTCCCACACACGGCTATGCCGTTCAATCCGCCACCACCGCACCGGCGCCCTTCGATTACGAACACCGCGCCCCAGGCCCGAACGACGTCCACATCGCCATCGAGTTCTGCGGCATCTGCCATTCCGATATCCACCAGGCACGCAATGAATGGGGCAACGCGCTTTATCCCATGGTCCCCGGCCACGAAATTGTGGGTACCGTAAAGCAAATCGGCGCCTCCGTCACGCGCTTCAAAGTGGGCGACCGCGCCGCCATCGGCTGCATGGTGGATTCCTGCCGCATTTGCCCCAGTTGCCGAGCCGGCGAAGAGCAATATTGCGATAACTTCGCCACCGTCTTTACTTATAATTCGAAAGATAAACAAGGCAACCTGACCTTCGGCGGTTACGGCAACAACATCGTCGCCGATGAAGCCTTCGTGCTCCGCGTCCCCGCCAACCTCGATCCCGCCGCCACCGCGCCTCTGCTCTGCGCCGGCATCACCACTTATTCACCGCTCAAACATTGGAAGGCAGGCCCCGGCAAGAAAATCGGCATCGTCGGTCTCGGCGGCTTAGGCCACATGGCCCTCAAGTTCTCGCACGCCTTCGGCGCCACCACCGTGCAATTCACCACCTCGCCCTCGAAGGTGGAAGACGCAAAGAAGCTCGGCGCCGATGAAGTCATCCTCACTAAATCTCCCGATTGGCACCTGCCCCATCTGCGCACTTTCGATTTCATCCTCGATTGCGTTTCCGCGGAGCATGACGTCTCCCCCTACCTGGCCCTCCTCAAGCGCGAAGGAACGCTGTGCACCGTCGGCATCCCCTCCGCGCCGGTCGGCATCCATGCCTTCTCAGTAGCTATGGGCCGCAAAAACTTCACCGGCTCCGCCATCGGCGGCATCAAGGAAACTCAGGAGATGCTCGATTTCTGCGGCGAACACAACATCGTCTCCGATATCGAGATGACCACCTTCGCCAAACTCGATGAAGCCTGGGACCGAGTCGTCAAAGCCGACGTGAAATATCGTTTCGTGTTAGACATCAAGTCCCTCTAAACCATTACGCCGGACGCCGAGGGTTGAACCCCGGCACGGCCGCTCATCGAAGCCGCGGAGGCTCAGTAACCAGGCACCCAACGCTCTCTGGAATTTCCTCTCGCATTTGTCGCGCGTTCGACACGAAACTGCAAAAATTCCCTGCCTAAACTAATCGTTTGGGAACCTTCGCATGAGGCTCCAGTCAGCCCTCTACGGCCTGCTGTCGCGCCCGGTCGATTTGCTGGTCCGCCGCTGGAATTGGAAAGCCGCCCTCACCAGTTCCGTCGTTCGCGGCATCATCTTTTTCTTCGCCAACATCGGCTCCGGCTGGCACGCCGCCCTCGGCGCCATGGGCGCTGAATACCTCTACCGCGCTATCACCTCCGGCTTCTACGGAGCCATCACACAACACCTCGGCGAAGTAGAGCCGGAGTGGGAGGGCGCCGTCTGCGCCATGGTCGTCCTGCCACTCGCTTCCCATTCGCTTGAATTTGTCGTGCACTGGCTGCGCGGAACGCCCCACCTCAAAACCAGCATCGTCGCCTCGCTGTGCTTCACCGTTTTCTCAACGCTCTTCAATCACTACGCCATGCGTCGCGGCGCCATGGTCGTCGGCCAACACAGTAAATCCATCGGGCACGATATGCGCGCCATGCCCCGCATGATCGCAGGCTTCATCGCCTGCATGCCGCTCTGGGCGTGGCGCCGTTTGCGGAGCCGCGAAGCTTGAAAACGCTCCATCTCACCAACGCCTGGCACGCGCAGTCGGGCGGCATCGGCACGTTCTACCGTGCGCTCTTCCAGGCCGCCGAACGCGATGGCCACCTCATGCGCCTCGTTGTCCCCGGTAACGTCACGCATACCGAACGCGTCGGCGCAACCGGCATCATCTATTACATCACCGCGCCTCCCGCCCCCATCGCCGGCAATTACCGGATGCTCTTCCCGCATCGCTTCCTCTTCCCCCGCACCGCCATCCAGCGCATCGTCAACTCCGAACGCCCGGACCTTATCGAAATCTCCGAAAAGTACACCCTGCCCTACCTCGGCGGTCTCCTCCGCACCGGCCGCCTCCCCGGCGTCAGCGTGCGTCCTGTCGTCATTGGCGCCAGCCATGAGCGTATGGACGAAAACATGGTTGCGTATCTAAGCCGCCGCCCTGCCGCCGCCCGCTTCTGCCAGTGGTACATGAAATCGATTTACTTCCCCATGTTCGATCACCACGTCACCGTCTCCGAACACACCGCCGCCGAACTCATCCGCGCCTCAGAAGGCCACAAGGTCAGGCGCGGCGTCTGGATCACACCCATGGGCGTCGATTGCGACCGCTTCAGCACCGCTTCCCAATCCCCCACCCTGCGCGCTAAACTTCTGCAGCGCGCCAATGCCACCGAAGGCGCCACCATACTGCTCTACGCCGGCCGCCTCTCCCCCGAAAAAAACGTCTCCCTGCTCCTCGATATGATGGAGCGCCTCCCTGCCGCAAGCTTCCGCCTTTGCATCGCCGGCACCGGTCCCCTCCTCGATAAAATGCGCGCCGAATGCACGCGCCGCAATCTCTATCACCTCGTCTTCCTCGGCCATATGGAAGACCGCGCCGCGCTTGGCTGAAATCTACGCCAATGCCGACGCCTTCGTGCATCCCAATCCGCGCGAACCTTTCGGCATCGCCCCTCTCGAAGCCATGGCCGCCGGCCTTCCCGTCATCGCGCCCAACAGCGGTGGCCTTACCGCTTACGCCAACCTCGCAAACGCCTGGCTCACCAACCCCACGCCCGACCGATTTCGCCGCCGCTGCCTCCTCCATCGCCGCCCACCCTCGAAGAGCGCGAACACAAGATCCGCAACGCCCGCTCCACCGCCGAACGTTTCCACTGGCCCGCCGTCACACAAACACTGCCTCACTCTCTACCAGCAGCTCATCGCCATCACGAAGGACACGCGCATCCAGCCCGAAATCGCGCCGCGCGTCTGGTCCACGCCCGGCGACGCCTGGGGCCGCCAAATTCCTCCCGCCGGCATGTTACACAACACAAAATAAGCCGGAATTGTTTTGAATTGTTATGGCCCTGTAAGGAAAACGGGTTTACCTTGGGGGCATGGCGATATCCCGCCGGCAAATCATCCAATTTCTCTCCGGGGCGGTTATCGCTCCAAGTCTCTGCTCACGTCTCTGGGCCAAACCAACTTTCTTCGAAGTGGATCGGCTCGCCGGTGAATGCCTCGCCGCGCGGCCCTCAGCCACACAGCGCCGTTATCGCGCCAGCGCGCACATCAGCCTCTTCTCCATTCCGGTGCTTTCCCGGTCCGGGGTCGGCAGCGGGTTCGCCGTCATGGAGGATGCCTCCTCACCCGCCGGCAAAACCGTAGCCATTCAATTTGGTGCGGGCTCCTTTCCCGATAACGCGCGCGGCCTGAACCGCCTCGGCTTCATTCAGGAAGTGGTGCGCGAAAGCTCCGCCGGCGAAGTCCAGGCCTGCGCCTATCTCGCCTTCATGACGTCTTCTCAGGAAAAAAATCTGGAGCAGGCGAAAGCGGCGCTCGAACAACCGGGCTCCCAAATTGCATACGTGGCTGCCGAAGGCAAAGGCCGTGACGGGCTCTTCTCTTCCCGCATCGAACGCCTCTCCTTCCCCTCGCAAACCACCTGGCGCGATTACCCCACGCTCTTAGCCAAGGTCCGCGCCGCGCTTGCCTCGAACCAGCCCGCCGAGTCTACCTCGAAGCAACTCGCAAACTCTGACCAGGCCCCGGCACAACTTTCCTCTACGCCATCCGCAAAGGCTCTCACTCGCACCCGCCGCCGCACGTGAGCCAGCCCATCGTCTATAACGGCAAAGAGTTCCAACTCACCACCACCCGAAGGTCCGATCCCGAAGCCGGCGCCCGCTTCGTCAAACGTAACATCGTCCAAAGCCGCGAACGCGTCATGCGTCTCGATGCCACGCTGCACGATCGCGTAACCGGCCACCTCACTCCCTTCCGCGTATGGTTCGAATCGGGCGCGGAACAACTGCCTCCACTCTGCTTCGAATATCAGGCAAAATCCTTCCTGCGTCTCACCTTCGAATTCGATCCCGCCGCCGCCGGCCCGCCCATCGGCCTCGCCCTGAATCGAAAGCCTTCAGAAGGCTAGCCTGCTACCGCTTCTGGAACCAGAACCGATGCACCGGCAGCGGCATCTCCGAATCCGCTCCCTTCACGCTCTTCCATAAAATTTCATTCAGCGCGAACATTGGCGCCTCATCCACTTCATCCAGATTCATCTCCAGCGAAGCACGCGCGCCCCAACTCGCCGGCGTATTCTTCTCCATCACGTCGATCTTGGGCCGAATCGCCGTATAAGGCGCCACGTCCGCCGCCGTATTGAACGCGTTGTACATCGGCAGCGCCGCCGCATCGTACTGCGTCATCGGCGGCAGCCCCAGCAGCAGCTCAATCGTGCGCAGCATCGCCGACGTCGTATACAGCGTCGAATCCACAAACCGCCGCTTCGTGTACGGGCTCACCACCAGCCCCACCGTGCGCCGCGCATCCACATGGTCCGGACCGTTCTGCGCGTCGTCTTCAATCATAAACACCGCCGTCTCCGGCCAGTAAGGACTATGCGTGATCCGCTCGATCAACTGGCCCACCGCGAAATCCGCATTCGCGTTCATCGCGCGCGGCGTAAAGGCCCCAGGCCGCGTCCCCTGCGTATGGTTCTCCGGCAGACTCATCACCACAAAGTTCGGCAGCCGCTTGCTCGCATCCGTCGACCCAAAATTCTTCTCGAACCCATCCAATTCTTCGAAGAACACCTTCACGTTCTCCGTGTCGCGCATCCCCGGCAGCTTAAACTTCGGCGAAACATGCCCCAGCAACCCGCCCACGCCCGGCGCCGCATCCATCGTCGTCCCATCGCTCGAACGGCTGGCATACTCGCCGTAACTCCGGTAGGTCAGCCCCTTCGCCGCCGCCAGATCCCACAAATGGCCCGCGCTGGGAATGTACGCGTTCGATGTGGTTGCCATGCTGTGCCCGCCATAATTGGCCGGCCACATCTTCTCGTTGTAATCCGTCGCAATGGCGGAGTTGGACCACGAATGTCCATCCACGCTCACTTCCCCATCGCAATACAGGTTGTCGAACAGCACCCACTGGTCCGCAATCGCATGATGGTTCGGCGTCACCGTTTCGCCGAAAATTGTCAGCCGCGCATCGCCGTTCCCCTTCGCCACATCGCCCATCACCTGGTCGTACGTGCGGTTCTCTTTGATGATGTAGATCACATGCTTGATCGGCGAGCCCGCGCCCACCTGCGCCGGCACGATGCTCGGCTCTTTCGCCGGCCGCGCCTGCGTCAAATAATCGTCCTTATAAGGAATATTCTCGTAAACAAGCTTTGTCCAGGCCTTCAGCTCGCCCTTCAACTTATCCACCGGCACAATGTTCACCGTGCCGCGCTGAATGTCCCGCACCGACATCTTCGATACCTGCCCATGCAGCAGCGGGCTCGTCGGCCCATCCGGATTCGCGTGCGGCTCCAGCCCCTTGCTGTTGCCCACATACAACTTCCCCGGCTTCAAATACAGCGCGCTCGGATACCACCCCGATGGCATGAAACCCAGCACCTGGCTCTCGCCCGCTTCCCGCACATTCACCACGGCGATGCAGTTGTTGTCCGCGTTCGCAACGAACAGCATGTTGTTCTTCGCATCCAGCGCCAGCGCATTCGGCGTGCTCCCCATCGGTGCCCGCGCCGTCGGCCCCACGTGAATTGTCTCCAGCGCCTGCCGCCTCTTCGTATCGATCACCGTCACCGTATTCTCATTGCCGTTCGATACATAGAGCCGCCCGTCATCCCCCAGCGCAATCGCATTCGGATTCAAACCCGTCGGAATCGTCGCCACCACCTTCCCCGCCGACACATCGATCACCGCCACATTCCCGCTGCCCCAATTGCTTACATACAACTCGCTACCGTCCGCGTTGAACCGCAAATCGTAAGGGCTCACATCCACCGGAATCGTGCCCACAATCTTGCCCGTCGCCGTATCGAACACGCTCACCTGTCCGCGCTTCGGGTCCGCGCCCCGGTTCGCCGCATACAGCAAATTCTTCTTCGGATGCATAGCCACGCCCGACCAATACACCCGGTTCGCCGGCAGCACATCGCGCCATTCCGCCGAAGGCTTCTCGCTCAAGCGCCCATTCGCATAGTCGAAAACATAAATAGGCGCCACCTCCGGGTGGCTCGGATGCGCCGCATTGCCGCCGGAGACATACAGTTTCTTCCCATCGTGCGCCCACGCCAGACCAAGCCACGCCGAGCGCAACCCAATCCGCTGTACCGCCTCCTCCGTCTTGGTATCGATCACCATCAGCCCATGCGGATTGAACCCGCCATGCTGCGCAATCACCACTTGCCCGTCCGGGCTCCCGCTCAAATTCAGAATTAAGTCTTCGGTCGGAATGGCTTTGCCAATTGGCGTAATTCTCCAGCCATTTGGCAGTGAATAGCCGCCAGGAATGGGGTGAGGCGCTTGCGCGAACACCGCCGCGCTAAATAGGAAGACCACCGCAATGCTTCGCGTCATCGCCTCATCCTAACGAAGTAGTATGAACAACAGACTACAATTCAACTTTGCGCCGTCGTTCGCCATGCCCCTGACTCGCCGCCTCGCCCTCGCTATAATCCCCATAGCTTCCGCCATGTCCCAAACGCCTCCCCAAACCCATCGCGCCACCGGCGCCTTCGAAGTCAAAGCCATTCCCAAAGATTCCGAACCCGGCGCCAGCACGACTCCTACCGGCCGCATGCACATTGAAAAGGTATTCTCAGGCGATCTTGAAGGCACAAGCAAAGTGGAGATGCTCACCGCCGTCACGCCCACCAAAGGCTCCGCCGGCTATGTCGCCATTGAGCAGGTCTCGGGCAAACTGAAAGGTCACGAAGGCACCTTCGTCCTCCAGCACAGCGGCACCGCCCACAAAGGCGCGCAACAACTCACCATCACCGTTGTGCCCGAATCCGGCACCGGCCAGCTCACCGGCATTGAAGGCAAATTCACCATCCGCATAGAAAGCGGCAAGCACTTTTACGATTTCGATTACACGCTCTAACCCACCGCCACGCGCCCATCGCGAATCGCTTTCTGAAACTTCTCATAGTCCGCGCGCACCGCATCCGCATACACCGCGGCAAAGTTTCCCAGCGCCTTCACCGTTCGCTCCGGCTCGCCGATGTACCCATGAATCGCTGCCGAATCCCCGCTCCGTGCATGTCCGCGCGCCAGCAACTCCCCGGCAATTTCCGCCAGGCTCTGCAAGCCCAGCCCCTTCAACTGCGCAAGATTCACGCCGCCCTTATGGTCGCTCAGCTGCCGCACTAAATAGTGCCGCGTCCCGATGCGCGTCCAACCCAACATGGGGTCCGAAAGCGGCTGTATCCGCCGTTGGCCTTCCGCCACACGCTGCCCTTCATGCCCATAAGCGGGCAGCTTCAAATACGTCGCATATGTCGACTCCACCTGCTGCTTGATCTGCAGAAACAGCGGGTCGCCTGGCCCGTTGCCTTCCATCAGCACCACATAGTTCCGCAAGCCCACGCTGCCCGTACCCACCACCTTGAACGCCACATCCACCGCGCGGAAGCAATCGAACAAATGCAGCCTCTCGGGCGGCAGGCTCTTGCGATACGCAGCCAGCGTCCCCAGCACGCCCGCGCGTTCTTTCCCCTCGATGCGCCACAATTCTTTCTCAATCGCGCGAAACTTCGCCGCGCCATCCGCCGCCTTCTCCGTAAACTTCTTCAGCAGTTCGCCAGGGCTCGAACGCTCCGCCTGCTTTAGCGCGTCCCCTACCGCCGGCGAAGAACTCGCCCGATGAATCTGATACCGCGCAGCCGCCAGCACCGGCTGCCCCGCCAGAAACTCCGTCAACGTGCAGTAACTCCGCAGAAAAATTTCCACCGCGCCATGGCACGCTTCGGGCGTGTGACCGCACTTGTCGCCGGCCAGAATAATACTCACCGCCATGCGTTTCAAATCCCATTCCCACGGCCCCGGCGCCGTCTCATCGAAATCGTTGATGTCGAAAACCGTGCGGCCATCCGCCGTCGCGTACGACCCCAGGTTCTGTATGTGCGCGTCACCGCAAAGCTGCACCGTCAGCCCCGTATTCGGCCCGCGCGCCAGGTCCGCCGCCATCAAGCCAACTGACCCGCGAAAGAATGCAAATGGCGATGCCGACATCTTTTTGAACTTCAGCGGCAGCAGAGCGCGCAAGCGTCCCTCCCCGGCGCGAAGCACCGCCCGCACCGGGTCGAAGCCATGCTTCCGTCCCGCCAGTTCGCCCAATGCCGCGCGGCTCAGCGCATCGCGCTTCTTCCTTCCCGCCGCCATCCGTTCGTCACGCGTGAAACCAGGCATGTCCAAGACTCTAACGCAACCACGCCGCTCTAAAACCGCTCGAAAAGAAGAGACCTTAGTTCCCATTGATAGTACTGGCGGTGCGATGGATATTCCTTACTAACTGACTTGTAACTCTGTACATGATAATTTTCACTGTTGATGTATTCATATCTGTTCATATTGCTTTTCTTATGCGGTGCTCTCTCCGCTCAAACTATTCAAACCGTCGCCGGTGGGGGACCCTACAGCCTGCAGGCCCTCAAAACCGGCTTAGCCGCTCCCACCGGTATCGCCATCGGCCCCGGCGGCAACGTCTTCGTCTCGCTCTCATCCATCCATCAGGTTTGGAAAATCGATACGTCCGGCTTCGTCAGCCGCTTCGCCGGTAACGGCCTTACCGCAACGGCGGCCAATGGCACAGCCGCTATCAACGGTGGCTTGTCTTCTCCTCAAGGCCTCGCCTTCGATACCGCCGGCAACTTATACGTCGCCGATAGCAATCACAATCAGGTGCGTAAGATCTCACCTGCCGGCATCGTCACCAACTTCGCGGGCATCGGTACAGCGGGCGCTGCTGGCGATGGTGGCCTTGCCATAGCCGCGCAACTCAACTCACCTTCCGCCATCGCGATCGATTCCTCGAACAACATCTACATCTGCGATCGCGGCAACAGCAAGATCCGCGCCGTCTCACCTTCGGGTGTCATCCGCACCATCGCCGGTACCGGCGCCGCCGGCTATTCAGGCGATAACGGCCCTGCCACAGCCGCCGCTCTCAACCAACCTTCCGGCGTTGCGCTCGATTCCGCCGGCGCGCTCTACGTGGCCGATAGTCTCAATTTCCGCGTCCGGAAATTTCAACCGGGCGGCGCTATTGCAACCTTCGCCGGCACCGGCGCCGCTGCCTCCAGTGGCGATGGTGGCCCTGCCCTTGCCGCCGCGTTTCTCCAGCTCAACAACATCGCCATCGATAAGTTCAATAACATCTACGTCGTCGAAAACAGCCGCGTGCGCCTCATCGCCGCCAACCAGCAAAACATCGTCACCTTCGCCGGCACCGGCGCTTTCGGCTCCGCTGGCGATGGTGGTCCCGCCGCCTCCGCCACCTTTCAAAACCTCTCCGCCCTCGCTCTCGATAACGCCGCCGTTCCCTTTTTGACTGACTCCGGCGCATTCCGCATTCGCAAAGTAGCGGCCGGAATCGTCTCCACTGTCGCGGGCAATGGCTCCCCCAACTTCAACGCCAATGGCCTCGCCGCCGTCAACGCCAGTCTCTCCCAGCCAACATCCCTCGTCCCCGATGACGCCGGCAGCCTTTACTTTTCAGATCTGGGCAGCAGCGGCATTCGCAAGCTGGCGATCAATGGCGGCGGCCTTTCCATGGCCGTCGGCACCGGTTACGTTGGCTACACTCCAGACGCTCATCCCATCGCGCAGCCTGTCGCCGCCGCATACACTTTCACGCGCGATGCTGCCGGCACTTTCTATTTCGTCGAAGGCTTCCAGATTCGCAAAACCTCCGGCGGCGTCTTCACCACCATTGCCAACGTCTCGAACACCGCCGGCAACTCCGGCGATGGCGGCCCCGCCACTGCCGCCCAATTCAGTGCCCAAATCAACGGTCTCGCCGTTGCCGCGAATGGCGATCTTTACATCGCCGATACCGCCAACAATCGCGTCCGTGTCATCAACGCACAGACCGGCATCGTCACCACACTCGCCGGCACCGGCGCTGCCGGTTCCAACGGAGACGGCGGCCCGGCCAGCGCCGCAACCCTCAACGCGCCCAGCTCACTTTCGCTCGATGGCGCGGGCAACCTGTTCATCGCTGAGCCCCAGGGCAATCGCATCCGCAAAATTGTTCTCGCCACAGGCATCGTCTCCACCGCCGCCGGCAATGGTTCCACCGCGTTTGCCGATGGAGTCGCAGCCACGTCAACCGGCCTTTCCAGTCCCAACGCTGTCTTCGCCGATGAATCGAGCAATCTGTTCATCGCCGATACCAACCATTTCCGCGTGCGAAAAGTAAACGCCGCCACCGGTCTCATCTCCACCGTCGCCGGCGTCGGTAGCTTCGCGTCATCCGGTGATGGTGGCCCTGCCACAGCGGCCGGCCTCGTCCCCTATAGGCTCACGGTCGATCGCGCGCAGAAGCTTTACACCGGCGATGTCTCCGGCCGCATCCGCGCTTCCGGCGTCGTCGCCTGCTTCTTCACATTCAGCTCTCCCGTGATCAATATCGCGCCCTCGGGCAGCACGGGTTCGGTCACAGTTACCGCCACAAATTCCAGCTGCCCTTATAACGTCTCAACTGCGTCCCCGTTCGTCACCATCACCAGCGGCGCATCGGGCGTAGGCAGCGGCGCCATCCGGTTCACCGTCGCTCCCGCTCCCGCCGCCAGCCGCACTGCAACCGTCTCCATCGGTGGCGCCTCCTTCACCATCGCGCAAACCGGCCCCCTGGCTCCTTACAACGTGGGCTATTTCCAACCCGCCCCTTCCACCTGGGCTCTCGATTCCAACGGCAGCGGCGGCTTCGATTCTGCTGACCGGCTCTTCCCCTTCGCCGGCAAGACCGGAGCCGTCGCCGTCACGGGCGATTGGAATGGCGATGGCCGCACCAAAGTCGGCTATTACCTCAAAGGCTTCTGGGTTCTCGATTACAACGGCAACGGTATCTATGACGGCACCGGCCCAGGCGGCGATAAGTTCTATGGCTTCGGCGGGGTCGCCGCCACTTACATCCCCATAGTCGGCGATTGGACCGGCGATGGCAAAACGAAAATCGGCTATTACAACAACGGTACGTGGGCGCTCGATACCAACGGCAACGGTGCCTTCGATGCGGCCGACAGCCTCTTCACCCTCGCCGGCAACAGCGCGAACGACACTCCGCTCCTGGGCGATTGGAACGGAGACAAGCGCACCAAAGCCGGCTATTTCCAGAAAGGTGTCTGGGTGCTCGATTACGACGGCAACGGCGCCCTCACCGCCTCCGATAAGAACTACATAGCCTTCCCCTACGCCCCCGGCGATAAGCCCGTTACCGGCGATTGGACCGGCGATGGCAAAACCAAAATCGGCATCTTCCGCGGCGGCTTCTGGATTCTCGACACCAACAACAATGGCACTTACGACGGCGTCGGCTCGGGCCAGGATAAGTTCTATGGCTTCGGCGGAACAGCCGGCGAAATCCCCTTCGTGGCCGATTGGAATGGCTCCGGAACCAGCAAAATCGGCCTCTACGTCAACGGCTTCTGGGTCATCGATTACAACGGCAACGGCGCCTACGATGGCACCGGCCCCGGCGGCGATCGCTTCATCCCCTTTGGCGGCGGCAACGGCAGCCAGCCCATCGTGGGCCGTTGGTGATTGATCGCCAGTGTTTGGCGTAAGATTGCGCTAGTTGCAACTCAATGCCACCAGAATTGCCGTAGCGCTCGCATCCCTTCTTTTCTTCTGCGCAGGTTTGGCGGTGCTCCCCTATCCCGGCCTGCAAAACGACGAAGCCATCTTCGCGCCCCCGCTCTATTTACCCGCGGCCACCACCACTTACCGGGTCGGCCAGGTCCCCATCATGTTGATGGATTACGCAGGCTGCCTCAAGGCCTGGCTCTATGCGCCCATCTTCGCGCTCTTCCCGCCATCGCTTTGGTCCATTCGCCTTCCCGTTCTCCTGCTGGGCACGCTGTCCGTTGTCCTGTTCACTGTCCTGCTCAGCCGAATCGCCGGCCCGCGCGCGGCCTTCATCGGCGGAACCCTGCTCGCTACCGACCCCGTCTTCGCCCTCACCAATAACTTCGATTGGGGCCCCGTCGCGCTCCAGCATTTCTTCCTCCTCGCCGGCTTACTCGCCATTGAACGTTTCCACAGAACAACATCGTCCACCTGGCTCGCCATAGCCGGCTTCAGCTTCGGGTTGGCGCTTTGGGACAAGGCATTATTCATCTGGTTTCTTGTCCCTCTCGCCGTCGCTGCCTTGCTCCTCTGGCCGCGCAATCTAACTGCCGCCCTCCTCACCCCCCGTCAACCCACCGCCGCCGCCGCAGGCTTCTTACTCGGATCGGCTCCGCTCCTGCTCTTCAACATCACTCACCGGTGGATCACCTTCCGGTCCCACGCCGTTTTCACGTGGGCAGACCTCCCGGCGAAACTCAGAACGTTGCACTTTACCGCCAACGGTTCCGTCATGTTCGGTTACATGGTGGAAGGGAAAAGGCGCAGCGGCTTACTAGAATGGGGCTTTGTTCTTGCCCTTTGTTTGCTCCCGCTTGTTTGGCGAACGCCCGCCCGCCGCCCGGCGCTCTTTAGCCTCTTTGTACTTACCGCGGTCTGGCTACAGATGGCGGTTACCAGCGGCGCGGGCGGGGCAGCGCACCATGCCATCCTTCTCTGGCCGCTGCCACAATTCCTCATCGCCGTCGTCGTCGCGCAATACCGCCGCACCGGTCCTGCTATTGCCCTTACCCTGGTCGCGGCCAACTTATTGGTCTATCACCAATACTGGTCTAACTTACGTAACCTGGGGACCACGCTTGTCTGGACCGATGCCATCGCCCCGCTGTCCGCGGACCACGACTTATCCCAGTCGGACGCCGTCTATGTCGCGGATTGGGGCATGATCAGCCAACTGATCGCCCTACACAAAGGCCAACCGCCTATGGACGCCGATTCCATCGCACTCGCCTCCGAAAAACTCTTACCAGGTCAACTGGATATTCTTCGCTTGCACCTGCACACGCCGAACACAGTCTGGGTCTCGCACCCGGACGGAAAAGAATTCTTCTCTGGCGTCAACCGCAGATTGGGCAAAATAGCCCAGGCCGAATCGCTGCAGAAAGTCTCTCTCCGCATCTATTCCGACAGCCACGGCCATCCGGCCCTGGAGCTATTTCGCTTCGTCCCCTCGGTAACTAGAAATTCAGCCGTAAAGCCATCTGAATAATTCGAGGCCCTTGCATCGCGCCCGTCGCCCGCCCAAAGTTCGGGTCATTCAGATTCACATTAATGCCGCCGAATGACGTCCGGTTCAACACGTTCGAAATGTCCGCGCGATACTCCAAATCCGCTCGCTCGAAGAACTTCACGCGCTTCACCAGTGACAGAGCCTCCGTAAACAATGGCGGGTTCCGGAACGCATTTAAGTAAGGCGAAGCCGTGCCAAATTGGTAAGCGCCAGGCACCGCAAACGCCGCCCGGTTGTAATACCGCTTTGAAGGATCGTTCGGGTCCAGCGAAGTCCGGTCGATGCCCGTCGAAAATTCCTGGCCCGTCGTATTCGCCCGCAGCGCCGCCGTAAACAATACGCCTGTCCCCAACGTATTCACAGGAGCGCCCAGTAACAGCGGGTTGCCCGAGCGATACTGCTGAATCCCCGCGATCGTCCACCCACCCACAATGCCGTTCACAATCGAATTCGAACCCCCCAGGAACTTACGGCCCTTCCCAAACGGCAGGTCGAACGTATACACAAGGTTCCCCACATGCGGATAATCCTGAATTGAAATATATTTCTCCGGCTTCAAGTTATATTGATCCTGCGGCGCGGTACCGTTACCCGTCTGCGTAAAAGACCCGTTCAGTTCGATATTCTTTGACCACGTATAAGACGCCAGCACGTTCAAAGCGCTATACCGCTTCTCCACCTTCGCCTGAAACGAGTTGTAAGTGGTGCCGCCCGTTCCCAGATAAGTGTGAATAATGTTGTTGTATTGCGGGTAGGGCCGCAAGCTCTGCGCCAGCGTCCCCGCAAAGTTGTCGTACGGCTTCTTGAACCCCGCCGCCACCACCTGCGGATCGTTGATATTCAACCCCAGTAGCGAACCCAGGGTCAAATATTTCGGGTCCACCTGGTTATAAGGCACGTAACTGTTCAAGTGAGTGCCATAGCTTCCAAGGTAAGCCACGTCCAGCAACAGCCCCTTCGGCAGTTCGCGCTGTATATTCACCTGCCAGTTCTGAATCCGCCCCGCTAGCCCGTCTTCTTTCGAAAGCACCAGCACCGTCTGCCCGTTCGCATAGCTCGGGTCGATCACAGGCGGCGGCACAAAGCCATTCGGCAGCAGGAATCCGTTGTCCCAGTTGAACGCCGGGGAAATACCATCCGGCGAAGTCGGTGTCGGCGAAGCGCTCACGCCCCACCCGCAGGGGAAGCAACCGCCCCCCGTGTTGCCGTTAGCCGATGAGTAATACATCCCCCATCCGGCCCTCACCACGGTCTTCGGAGTAAACTGATACGCCAGCCCAATTCTCGGCCCGAAGTTATTCAGATACACATCGCCGAACCTTACTTTCCCGTTGCGTCCCGCACCCGTTCCCGCGAACGAGAGCGCACCCAAACGCCCGCCCGCCGCTGGATTCGGAATGTTTGGGTCGAACGCCGAAAGCGTCAGGTTCGTATCCGTACGCGGCAGAAACAATTCCCAACGCAAACCGATATTCAAGGTAAGTCGTGTCGTCACCTTCCAGTTATCTTGCAGGAATATCGCATGATAGAGATACTTAATGTCTACGCCTTTTGTGTTGTAATCGCGCCGCGCATTATCCGGCCCGCCCAACAGGAAACTGGCGAATGAGTTGCCCGTAGTGCTCCGCGCCGCCGGGTTCGCCGTCTCAATGCTGCTGAAGTTAAACAGGCCTTGCGCATAAGAATCGTCCAAGGGTACCTGGAAAGTCCGGCCACGATGGAATTCATAACCGGCCTTGATCTCATGCTTGCCCTTGATCACGGTAAAGCCGTCGATCGCCTCTGTCGTGTAGTTCTCCTGCGCGCCCCGGTTCTTCGGGTTATTCCCAAATCCCGTATAGCCATCCGTCAGGAACGCAATCACCGGAAACGATTGGCTCCCGTTCGTCGCCACGCCCTTCAGCCCCAGCTTCGTCGGCCAGTCCTGTAAGTGCTGCGGTAGCTGGTTGAACAAGCTCTGATAGCGGCTAAACCCAAACGTAAAGTGGTTCAACATCGTCGGCGTGAAAGTAAAGTCATGGTTCACGCGCGTGATGTCCGGCTTCTCACTGCTCACCAAGCCAGTCGCCAGCGGCCCCGGCAAGCCGCTCTGCGAAAGCGCCGTCACACGCTGCCAGCTATACAAGCCGCTCACGCGGTTCCGTTCGCTAAACGCATGGTCGCCCTTCACGCTATAAATATTGCGCTCCACGGTCGCCAGGCTGGTGCTGCCATAGTTACTCGAAATGCCCGGACCCGTCGGATCCGGAATCAGCGCCAGTATGTTTTTCGAGACGCTGCTGAACTGCGATGCCGGAATGATATTCCCCGGGAACGGATCGCGCGTCACCACCCCATTCACCGTCCGCGTCGTCGAAGGATCGTAAATCAACCGGCTTCCTAACTCTGAAAAATTTCCGGTCTTCATCAACTTAGTCGGCACCGTCGTCACGATATTGCCGCCACCGTTGTTCTGCCGGTACCCATTCCAAGTAAAGTAAAAGAAGCTCTTGTTGCGCCCGTTGTAAATCTTCGGAATCCACACCGGCCCGCCTACCGACGTCCCAAATTCATTCTGCCGAATCTTGGATTTCCCCACGAACGGCACCCGCTGGTTCACCCCCCAACCCGCCGCATCGAACTTATCGTTGCGCAGAAAGTCGAACAAGGTCCCATGCAAATCGTTCGTGCCGCTCTTGGTCACAAACACTTCGATCCCGCCGCCGCTCCGCCCATACTCCGCCGAAAAATTGCTGGTCAGCACCTTGAATTCGCCATACATCTCAACCGACCCAATCCCACCGTTCGAAACAAACGCCACACCGCCCGATTCCGGATTCGAATGGCTCGCACCGTCAATCAAAATCTCCTTCGACCGCCGCGCGCCGCCATTGATGCTCGTGTCCTGCTGTCCGCCATTCACGCCCGGCACATAGTTGATAAAGTTCTCCGGATTGCGGAAACCGCCGCTCACAAACAGCGGCGCATCTTTCATGAACTTCGGCTGAAACACCGTGCCCGTGTCGCTCGTCTCCGTCTGCAAAATCGGCGTCTGCGATGACACATCCACCGTCTGCGTCGTCTCACCGACAGTCAGCACCACGCTCACGCTAATGCGATTCGCCACCGCAATCACAATGTTCGTCAGCCTCGCGGTCTTGAACCCGGCGTGCTCCGCCTCCAGCGTATAGCTGCCCACCGGCAGGCTCGTAAACTCAAAATTGCCTGTCCCGTTCGACGTGCCCTTCTGCACCAAACCCGTGTCTGTATTGCGAATCGTGATCGCCGCCTCGGCCACCACCGCATCGGATGGGTCGGCAACGCGCCCCGACAGCGACCCCGTATCGGCTTGTCCGAAACACGTCGAGGCCATCCCACACAACATCAAAATTTTTAGTAAGAACCCTTTCGGCATGGGAGAGAGTTTATCAAATTGAAATCTTAGGCATACTGGTCCCCATGGACCGTGTCCAAATGCCCCGTAGAAATTTCCTCCGCGCCGCCACCGCCATCGCCGCCTTTCAGAACGATGCCGTGCCCCGCGCGCAAGCCGCCGCCGCCGGCGTCTCCGGCCAACCCGCCCGCGCCGTCGCCCGCGATGAAGACTTCTGGTTCAACGTCCGCCATGCCTTCACGGTCGATCGCAACATCGTCAACCTAAATAACGGTGGCGTCTCACCCGCGCCCAAAATCGTCATGGATGCCGAGATCCGCTATCTCGAAATGGAAAACATGACGCCCACCTATTACATGTGGCGCATCCTCGACCCCGGTATCGAACTCGCCCGCCGCCGCCTTGCGCAAATGTTTGGCTGCGACCCCGAAGAAATTGCCATCACCCGCAACGCCAGCGAATCGCTCGAAATCGTCCAACTCGGTCTCGATCTCAAGCGCGGCGATGAAGTCATCAGCACCAATCAGGATTACCCGCGCATGATCGCCACCTGGCGTCAGCGCGAAGCCCGCGATGGCATCGTCTTCAAACAAATCAAATTCACCGTGCCCGCGCCCTCTATGGATTACCTCGCCAGGCAAATCGAAGACGCCATCACGCCGCGCACCAAAGTCATCCACATCTGCCACGTCACAAATCGCACCGGCCAAATCTTCCCCGTTCGCCAAATCTGCCGCATGGCCAAATCGCGCGGCATCGAAGTCATCGTCGATGGCGCCCACTCCTTCGCCCAGTTCCCCTTCAAGCGCGATGACCTCGAATGCGATTACTTCGGCACCAGTCTGCATAAGTGGCTGCTCGCGCCCATCGGCACCGGTATGCTCTACGTGAAGCGCGACAAAATTCCCAAGATCTGGCCCATGTTCGGCGCCGACGATTCACTCAAGAACGATATCCGCAAGTTCGAACAAATCGGCACCCATCCCGCGTCCCAACGCAACGCCATCACCGAAGCCGTCAACTTCCACGAAAGCATCGGCGTCGATCGCAAGGCCGAACGCTTTCGCTACCTCCGCCAGCGCTGGGCAGACCGTCTGCGCGTCTTCCCCAACGTGCAAATCCTGCATAACGAAGACACCGTCCAGGGCGGCATCGGCTTCGTGAACGTGAAAGGAATCGAATCGTCGAAGCTCGTGAATCACCTCTGGACCAAGCACCGCATCTGGACCACCGCCTTCCCCACGCCGCCCGAATACGACGGCCTGCGCATCACGCCCAACGTCTACACCACGCTCGAAGAAATCGATGAGTTTGCAACCGTCATGGAGCAGGTCGCGAAAAACGGAATCGCTTAAAATCGTTCCCTTAGAAAACCAGCCGCAAGCCCAACTGCTCCTGCCGCGGCGCCCCCAACCCGCTCTGCACGGTACCGTCGAAGTTGAACAGCAAACTCGTCGTCTCCGGATGATTCGGGTTCTTGCGGTTCGTCAAATTAAACGCATCCACGCTAGCCTGCAGCCGGAACCGGTCGCTCAGCTTGAAGGTCTTCGCCGCGCGAATATCGAACGTGAAGAACGTATTGTTCTTGTACAGCGTGTTGCGCTTCACAATGTACCCGTTCGCCAACACGCGGTTCCCCACAGATATCGATTGCGGCGTGTGGAAGCTGATCAGCGGCGAAAATTCGAAGCCCAACGGCGCCTGCCAGAATCCAAACATGTTGAACCGGTGCCGCTCATTCCGGTCTGAAAATCCATAGTCCGGTTTGAAGTTGTTCGCCACCGCATACCGGAAGCTGAACGGATCGCGCTCATTGTCGTCATCCGCCAGATCTTCAGAAAGCTGATAGTTCATCTGAAATTGGAAGTGCTGTGAAAACCGCTTCTGCAGCCCGATCGTCAACCCGCGGTACAGCGATTTCGCCGAGCTCTCCAGCGTGGTCAACGAACCGATTCCATTCTTCCCATCCGCCCCCAGCCCCGTCGCAAACGGAGACCCGAACACCGCGTCGTTCCTGTTCACAAACCGGCTCGCATGCACTGTCTTTGAGTAATCGAAACCGGCCGTCACCTTCAAATCGCTCGTCAGCGCCTGCTCCAGATTCAACGCCCACGTGTAAGTGCGCGGATTCGTAAAATTCTTATCCGTCACAAACACATCCGGCCCGGAAGGCGGTAAGTTACTCGCATTCGGAATCAGTTCCGTATAAGCCGGCGGGGTCACCCCAAAGCCATTGAAGAACGACGCCCGGAAGATCGATTGGCCAATACTTCCATTCGTCGAACGCGTGCTCGCCAGGTCCAACCCAGGCGTCCGCGCATAGTAAATGCCGCCGCCCAAACGCACCAGCGTCTTACCCTTGTTCGTCGGGTCCCACACAATTCCCAAGCGCGGCTGGAACTGCTTCCACGAAGAAGGAATCGTCCCGTTCGAAGGAAAGCCCTTCTTCCCGATGAACGGCGCGAAGAACACTTTACCCGGGTCCGTCAACACCGGCGGCTCCACCTGCGCATCCCAGCGCAAGCCATAACTCAACGTCAGGTTCGGACGAATCTTCCACTTATCCTGCACAAACAGCGCCGGCTCCCACTGCACCAGATTCTGCGTTCCCGCCGCGTTCGTCGAAAGGCCATTCACGCCGGCAAACTGCAGGAACAGCAGCAGCGGCCCGGTAATATCCGTCCCCGCCGGACACACGCCAAAGTTATTCGTCGTTCCGTTCGAGCACTCCACAAACTTCGGCCCGATCGTCACATAGTTCTCGAATCCCTGAATGCTGTCGAAAATATAGCGCCCATTCGCGAAGCCGACAAACGTCTGTGTCGTCGCCGTCCGGTTCAACTCTACGCCCAACTTAATGCTGTGCCCGCCGCGCACCAATGACAAGTTGTCGTTCACCTGAAAGCGCGTGTCATGGTCAGCCACCGGAATAAAGAACGGCTCACCGAACCGGTATTGACCGCCGAAATCGATCCCCGTATCGGGAAACGGCCGGCTCTGCCCTGGCAGCTTCGGCCCGCTATAAGCCCTCGGCCGGTCCTCGCGCGCAAACTGAAAACGCGCCTCATTCAGCATCGAAGGCGATAGCGTCGAATTCAATTGCAGACTCACCGAATTCGAAAATCCAATCTCATCCGCATTCGCGCTGCGCCCCCACTGCTCCACATCGAAAGTCCCGTTCGGCTGGTTCGAATGCGAATAGTTATAACGCGCCGTGAACAGATGCTTCTCACTCATGTACCAATCGATCTTGCCCAGAGTCGCAATCGCATCGTTCTTGCGCGTGATCGGCCCATTCTCATTCGGGTCGCCCAGCTTCGTCGCGAAAAAGTTCACCAGCCCCGCATCGATCCGCGCGGGATTGTTTTGCTTCGTCTGCGTGAAATACTGCTGGTCGTAAGCGCCGAAATAAAACAGCTTGTCTTTCTTGATCGCCCCGCCCAGCGTCCCACCGAACTGCTCCTGCGAAAACGCGCTCAGCCTCGTTCCGTCCGCCAGCCGCGACGTCAAGCCCGTCCACTTCTGATACTCATGCAGCGTGCCATGCAATTCGTTCGTTCCCGATTTCGTCACCACGTTGATGAACCCGCCGGAGCTTCGTCCAAATTCAGCCGGCGCGCTGTCCGCCACCACTTGAACTTCCTTGATCGCGTCCAGACTCACCGTAAACGCCGGCCGCTGCCCCCCGCGTTGCTCGCCGAAAAACGGATTATTATTATCCGCGCCATCGATCGAAACATTGTTATTGATGCCCTTCTGCCCATTGATCGAAATCTCCGCGCCATCCGGACCCTGCACAATCGAAACGCCCGGCGTCAACGTCACCAAACTCAAAAAATTTCTGCCGTTATTCGGCAAGTCCTGCACCGAGCGCGTGTTGAGATAGGTTGAATTCTCCACCCGCTCGCTTTCGATAATGGGTGCTCCCGCGGTCACCACAATCGTCTCGTTCACTTGCGAAACGCTCATCACCACCGCCAGCGAAATCGATTGGCCCACCGCCAGATCCATCCCCTCGCGAATGCTGGTACCGAACCCCGCGGCTTTCACCGTCACACGGTACGCGCCCAGCGGCAACAGCAGCCCCCGAAAGCGCCCTTCGTTATCGGTCTGCAGATCGCGTGAAAAGTTCGTACCGGTATTGAGGATGTTCACGGAGGCATTCGCCAGCACGCGCCCCGAAGGGTCCGCCACCGTCCCCTCAATGGTCCCGGTATTAGCCTGCGATTGCGCCAAACCAGCCGTCGGAAGCAAAGCCAACGCCGCAAAACAGAATAGGGTGCAACGGACAAACGTTTGACGAATCATAAATGGCCCTCTGTGTGGAATGAAAGAAAAGGCTCGGAAGCGCACGATGCTCCACGAGGCAAACGGCAAGCCAGACCCCAACTAATCTTGGGTTGAGTATGAAGTCAAAGTAACCTGGTTGTCAAGAAACCAGGTGCTTCAGCCGCGCGTCCAGCACTTCTTCCATGCATCGCAAATCGCGCATGTCGTCAAGCGTTTATTAATGCCGTCGAACTTCGCATCGAATTTCCAATTCATATCCGGGACAATGAGCAGCGCAAGCGCGATATTGAAAAGCATCGGAACGCCCATCGCAAGATACAACTGCTCGTTACTCATATAGCCAGCATATCGCCAGACTGCTCCTTCAACGCCTCTCGATAGTCCCTCGCTCCCAGTCCTTCGGATCCTCGGCAAGCCTAACAGTGCCGCCCCCGCCTCTGCTACCCGCACATCCAACTCTGGCCCATCCAGCATCGCCCGCAAAACAGGCAGCAGTCTCAAGTCGCCGCGCTTCCCCAAGCCCACCGCAGCCTCTTCCCGCACATTCTCATCAGCATGCGTCAGGCAAGTAAGAAGCACCGCGCGTATCTCCACCGAATCCGCCGCGCCTTGCACACCGAACCCAAAACAGCCCAATCGCGAACCTCCGCTGCCTCGTCGCGCGCCGGCGTCAAAGCCGCCGCACAGCACGTTCGTCATCGGCGAAGCAGCCCCAACGTTCTCCTGTTACCACGAGTATCAACTTCGCTCGGGCGCCGGCTCGTGCGGCAACTGTCCCAAGTGCATCCGCCGCCTCGTCGCACCGCTTCATGGGCTCCGCAAGCGCTGAATTCTTACCAGGCAGACCGGTTGTCCAAACCATGCTTCCGCTAAAATCGCGTCGATACCTTTGTTCCGCTGCAGCGGGGTGAAACTCAAGACCTTGTAAACACGCACCGTTATCGTCGTAGATCGCCGGTCTGACGTAGCTTGTCACGAACACGATCAAGTCAATTTCGAGATGAAGTTCTGATAACATCTGCTAGCCTCTGATCAGTGAGATCCATGGCTTGTCATCCACGCGGTCTATACGCAGCCTGGCTCTTCGCGCCAGCCACCGCCGCCGCCGTGTCGCCGTAAAGATAGAAGCTGCCACCGAATGGGTCAACAACAAGGTCTTTCCCGCCAGCGGTGCGTTAACCGCGGCCAATTTTTTCCATCACCCGTAGCAGCCGGTTTCATCCACTCGGGTAGCCAGCACGCTGCTTTGGCACCCGCGGTTCACTTACTGGTATTTCCACATACGCCGCCCAACGCCGGGGCACCATCGCCGCGCTTTCGCGCCGTTCGTAATCGCGCTCGCCGGCACCAGGTCTCTAGCGTAACCCGCCAAGTTGCTCGCGGCTATGCGCCCGAAGCCGCTGGCATCGTAAAATCAGCTCGACATCTGCGTAGTCTCAGCCTGGCCCGTCGTCACAGTGTTGAACTTGAAGGCCTCGGAACGGGAATAAAACAAGATTGTTTGGTGAGACGGCATGAGGCCTTTCTTTGAGTTTGACCACCGCCGAAAGCTCCATATCACTTCCGATTGAAAATTGCTCGTCTTAAAAACGTCGTCAAGTACAAGTCTTGCGATGTGTCCGGCGTTCTCGTCACAGTGGAAAAATAGCGATCCGGTCGGCTTTAAACACCGGTCGGCCCCCACGGACCCTTTCTAATCACAAAGCGATGCGGCGTAATCGTCCATTCGGTGATCGCCCACAAATCTCTGAATCCATAGCGGGTGCTCCGATCCCGTGTGGATAGCGCGTGAACCTTTTGAGTGAAGAATGGTCCGGATCAATATAAAACAGATCCACTGACTCCGTCTCAAGAGTCTGACAGAACCGACGCGACTAATCCCCGTTACCCGTCGCGAGTTGGACTGTCCCACACCTGTTCCGGCAGTTGCCCGCTGAACCTCCATCTTCCACCTCGTACCGAACGGCGCCCGTTAAGCTTCTTTTTTTACGCTCATACCGCGGTCTCGAATGTATTCCCACGTTTGCATCGCCGTAAAACGGGTGCGCCACCAGGACCAGGCGGTGCGTAAAGCGTCCATCCACTGCGGACTGCTGAATCCGTGATACTGCGCCGCCAGTTGCGTAATGGCGGCCGTAAAACTGATCCCGGCTGAATTGGCGCGCGCTCCAGCTGCCGAACGAATAACCTTGAATCTCGGGTATCGATCTTTGATTATGTGGTCTCCGTCTGTCGTCGCGTCGCGCCACTTGATCTCCAGTGCTCGCGCGCGTCGCCAGTTCAGACAATCACTTCCCGAACCACCCGGGACGGCTGCCTACCGCGTTTTCGAATACCCTGCCGAACTTGAGCGGTCGAAACTACTCGCGAAAACCGAGTTTAGCGGCATTTTCCGAACGATCCGGCCCCATATTTGCAGCAGAAACGACACCACGTTTTGATAGACATCGGCAGTCAGCCTCCACTTCAGCCGCTCCGTAATGCCAAGCCCCACTTCCGCTAAACGCTGGTAGTGGCGCACCAGATTGTCGGCATCCTCCAGGGCGCGCATACACGGGCCAGTTCATCTTGGATTTGCCGTGGCAGCGACAAGCGTACTTCAGGGCGAGAGCGCCGGACTTCGATCTCGACTTTAGCCGGTAAATTTAGGTCTGGGGTCATTCAGTCTGGGCTCGTTTTCCATCAAGCCGCGCCCGAACTCTTGCTGGTCATAGCGTCTGTTTACGCGGCAGCCTAGCGGAGACTGTGGATTACTTCGACATCCAACACGAGAGTACCCTATGCATCATTGATCAAATCCTACACACTGTCGAATCGCCCGCCTAAGCCTCACCTCATCGCTCCTGCCAAGTCCCCATGCTCAAACGCCGAAGCCATCCGCTCCATCTCCCCCGCCATCAACCCAAACTGCGCCGCCGCCCGGCGCCACTCCCCCACCGCTGCCCCCACCTCACCCGCAATCTCCCGCGCCCGCGCCAGCTTCAGCTCGAAATACCCCGCCACCTCCATCGCCAATTCCAGCGACGCCGTTCCATCGTCCAAGCTAATCGCCGTCGAAAGCACCCGCGGCTTCACCTCCACCGGCACCGGATTCAAATCGTAGGCCGGCGATAAGCGCCACCCCGCCTCCCCCACATACAAAAATCCATGGTTCCGCAAATGGTCGTCCGTATTCGAAATCAAAATGCTGAACACAATCCGCCGCCAAAGCTCGGCCATGTCTTCCTTCACACTCGCCCCATACCGCCGCAGCACATCCACAAACTCCAGATAACTCCTTGGCTCCCCATCGCCGGCGTCCAGCATGCTCATCGCCGAAAGAAACGGCACCCGCACCTTCCCCGCGCGGTCAAACCGCCCCAGCAGCAGCACCGGCTTCCCCGCAATCGTCTCCAGCCGCCACTTCGGCACCGCCACCCCCGCGCGCCCCGCTAGCGTCAACGCCACCGCCTCCCACACCACCACGCGATGTTCATCCCCAGCCATCCCAAACTTCGCAATCGCGAGCGTGCCATCTTTATCCCGAACCGAAGCCTTCGGCCGCGCCCCACCCAATGACGATCCAGGAGCGAGCAACAGCCTCAAATCCGCATCGCTCTCCGTGTCGCCCATCACGTGCTCCGCCGCCGAAAGCAGTCGCGGCAATTGCAGCAGTGGCGGAATCTTCGCCCGCCCATGCCCCGCCAGAAACGCGCCCCCTTCACTCGCCGCAAACCGCAGCGCCCCCTGCCGCGTCTCATCGTCCACCATCAATAGGTAGTCGCCTTCCATCAGCGTCCGCGCGGTTTCCTCTTCCCGCTCCGCCCGCCGCCTCTCCGCCCGCCGCATCAGCACCCGCCCCCACCGGTCCGGCGCCGAATCTCCAATCGACCCAAACAACGGCTTCCCCGCCGCCGAATGAAACGGCCCCGGACCCAGCTTCAACGCCGGCTCGAACGCAAACCGCTCCCGATGCCCCAGCCACCCCGCGTCATATTCAAACGTGGCGCTCTCTTTCCCCTTCCGCGCGCGAGTCCACAGCCGCCCCGCCAAGTGTGGCGCGCCGCCCAGGTCCACATACACGAAAGTCGCCTTCTCCATCGCTACCGCTTCCTCAACCTCACCCGCTGCGGCAGATTCTCCGCATCCAGCTCCCGCCCCACCGCATCTTCCCGCGCGTCCGCCAACCCCGCCAGCCGCTCAATCAGCCCCAACGCAAAAATCACGCTCCCATAATTCCCCAGCGCCACCCCGCCGTCCCCGCGCTCAATCTTGTAAAGCGTCATGCGGCTAATCGACGCCCGCTCCGCCAAAACCTGAGCCGGAATCCGCCTCCGCCGCCGCGCATCCCGCAAATCGCTCCCCAATTTGCGAAGCGCCCTCAGCACCGGAACCCCAATATCGTCCATTCCTAAATACACTATACCCTACTTAGTCCACAATTCTATACACAAACCTCAAACTGCCCCATTCACGTCGAATCACCACCCCTAACCCAAACAAAACAAAAAACTACGCACCGAAACCCCACCTCACCCCATGCCAAACTGTAGCCGGCATGTCCACTTCACCAATCAAAATCGATTCCAACCGCAACAACGCAAAACTCTCCACCGGCCCCCGCACGGACGCCGGTAAAAAGAAGGCTTCCCTCAACGCGCTCCGCCACGGCCTCACCGCCCAAGTCGTCGTACTTCCCGGTGAAGACCTCCAGCAATACCTCGCTTTCTCCAGCGCCTTCGTCCGCGATCTCCAGCCCGAAGGCATCCTCGAAACGCAGCTAGCCCAAACGCTGGCCGATCTGCAATGGCGCCTCAACCGTTTCCGCGCCCTCGAAGCCAGCCTCTTCGCCCTCGGTCACGAAGAAAACGCGCCTAAGCTCGATCTCGGCGATGGCCCCCACGCAGCCGAAGTCCAAACCGCCCTAGCCGCGGCCCAATCCCTGCGCGACAATATCGAAGCTCTCAAAACCATCAGCATCCATGAGCAGCGCATCAGCCGCCAGTTTCACAACGCTCTCCATCAGCTCCGCGAAGCCCAGGCCCTCCGCCGCGCCCACCTCACGCGCGAACTCGCCGAAGCCGAGCCCATCGCTAACCTCCACAAACAAAAGAACCGCGCCTTCCTTCCCGCCGAATTTGGCTTCGTTTCCTCGCTTTCCGAAATCGAACTTGCCATGCGCCGCAAAGACGCCTTAGCCGGCCATCTCCCACCTCGTCCCATGCCGGTTTGACGAATCACTTAACATGAAATGATGCCGACGGCGCGCCTCCTCATCATCCTGCTAGGCATAGCCCTGTTCGAAACCGTCGCTGCCAAAAAAAAGGACATCACCCAGGTCCTCGAGCTCCCCAAAGAGTGCCCCCAAGCCGTCTCCGCCGAAACCCGCAATCTCATCTTCCACGTCGCCCCCCTAACCACCAAAGGCCTCCTCTCCCAACAGATCCGTGAAGGCCTCAAAGCCCTCCTCAGAGCCAATTCCGGCGCCACCATCGTCAAGATCCGAGCCTTCGTCGCCGGCACCGGAGACATGCGTCGCGTCCCCGCCCTCGTCAGCGAAGTCCTCACTGAAAAACACCTCCCCTTACCCGCCGTCAGCGTCGTCCAGGTCGGCGGCCTCCCCCTCGAAGGCGCGCAAGTCGTCCTCGAATCCATCTCTGTCAGCCGCAAGGAAACCACCCCCGGCGGCATCTTGTTTATTGGCGGTCAGGAATCCTCCATCCCCAAGCCGCTCGAACCCACCCTCCCCCTCGCCGAAGCCGCGCTCACCAAACTTGATCGTGTCCTTGCCGGCGCCCAAGCCCTCCGCGTCACCTGCTTCACCAGCTCCCTCGACGAATCCCCCAAGCTCCAAACCATCGTCACCGCCCGCTACCCCCAAGCCGCTACCGACGTTGTCGTCCTCCAGCGCGCCGCCTCCCGCACCACCGTCTCCTGCGAAGCCACCGCCCGCCTGCCCGAACGCGATTTCAACCTCAACGGCCACGAAGCCACCGCCGTCCAGTCCCCCAAAGTCGCCTTCACCGGCACCCAGGTCGCCTTCGGTTTCGAAGATGCCGACGCCCGCCTCGCCTTCCAGCGTCTCGACAAGGCGCTCGAACCTCTCGGCGCTTCCACGCGCACCGTCGCCATCGCCAACTTCTACCCGCTCTCCGCCTCCATCGCCCGGCAGGTAGACAAAATTCGCCTCGAATTTTTCAATCCCCAACAACTTCCGCCCTCCACCAATCTCCCTTTCGAAGGCCTGCCCTCCATTGAGGCCAGCTTCGCGGTAGATGTCGCCGCGGCGGTCAACAGGTAAACCTATGCCCAGCAAAGTCGTCACATTCGGTGAAATCATGTTGCGCCTCGCGCCCCCCGGCTTTGAGCGCTTCCTCCAGAGCCCGCAGTTCGTCGCAACCTTCGGCGGCGGTGAAGCCAACGTAGCCGTCACCGTCGCAGGCTTCGGTCTCGAAGCGTCCTACGTCACCGTGCTCCCCGAAAATCCCATCGCCGACGCCATCGTCGCCGAACTCCGGCGCTTCAATGTCTCCACGTCCCACATCCAGCGCGCCAAAGGCCGCGTCGGCGTCTATTACGTCGAAGCCGGAGCCAATCAGCGCGCCTCCAAAGTCGTCTACGACCGCGATTTTTCCTCCATCGCCTCTCGAAGCCCGGCGATATCAATTGGAACGCCGCCTTCGAAAACGCCGCCTGGTTCCACATCACCGGCATCACGCCCGCCCTCAGCGCCACCTGCGCCGACCTCGCCATCGAAAGCGTCCGCGAAGCCAAACGCCTCGGCCTCACCGTCTCCTGCGACCTCAACTACCGCAAAAATCTCTGGAAGTACGGCAAGCAGCCCGCCGAAGTCATGCGCCTCCTCATGCCCTATGTAGATGTCGTCATAGCCAATGAAGAAGACTGCCAAATGGCTCTCGGCATCGCCGCCGATGTCGACGTCCACTCCGGCAAGCTCGATCACGCCGTCTACCAGTCCCTCACCGAAAAGGTCCTGCGCGAATATCCATCCCTCAAATCCATCGCCATCACTCTGCGTGAATCGAAAAGCGCCAGCCACAACGGCTGGTCCGCCTGCATGAACAATCGCGAAGCGTTCTTCGTCAGCCGCCACTACGAAATCACCCACATTGTCGATCGCGTCGGCGGTGGCGATTCCTTCGCCGGAGGCCTCATCTACGGCCTTCTCTCGCTGCCTTCCCACAAAGAAGCTCTCGAATTCGCCGTCGCCGCCAGTTGCCTCAAGCACTCCATCCCCGGCGATTTCAACCGCTTCTCAGTCGACGAAGTCAAGACCCTGCTCAAGGGCGACGGCAGCGGCCGTGTTCAAAGGTGACTCCAACGATGACACCTCCCCAAGCGCGCCAAGTCCCCTTCGAACTGCGCGCCCACGGCCATACCCGCCAAGATAACTACTACTGGCTCCGCAATCGCCGCGACCCCGAAGTCCTCCAATACCTCGAAGCCGAAAACGCCTACACCGAAGCCGCCATGGCTCCCCACGCGGCCCTCATCGACGAAATCAATTCCGAGATCCTCAGCCGCATCCTCCAGACCGACAGCACCGTCCCCGCCCAACGCGGCGACTGGTTTTACTACTCGCGCACCGAAGAAGGCAAGCAGTACCCCATCTATTGCCGCCACGCCCGCAACGGTCCCGAACAAACCCTCCTCGATCTCAACCAACTCGCGCGCGACAAGGAATACTTCGCCCTAGGCGGCCTCGCCGTCAGTGAAGACGGCCACCTGCTCGCCTATCTCACCGATGAAAACGGAAGCGAAGAATACACGCTCTTTATCAAAGATCTCCGCACCGGCCAACTCCTCCCCGATCGCGCCGATGACGTAACCCACGGCATCGCCTGGGCCAACGACAACCGCACTCTCTTCTACACCCGCTTCGACGAAACCAAGCGCCCCGATCGCGTCCTCCGCCATACCCTCGGCTCCTCAGACGATCGAGTCGTCTTCACCGAACCCGACGAGCGCTTCACCTTCGAACTCGGCAAAACGCGCAGCGCCAAATACCTCGCCGTCACGTCCATCAACTCGAGCCTCACCTCGGAAGTCTTCCTCCTCGATGCCGACCAACCCGCAGGCCTCTTCACTTCCTTCAGCCCGCGCGAAACCGGCCACGAATATTACATCGATCACCAGGCCGAACGCTTCCTCATCCGCACCAACTCCGGCGGAGCCACCCGCTTCCAGCTCATGGAAACGCCCGTCTCACAAACCGCCCGCGAGCACTGGCGCACCCTCCGCCCCGAAGACCCCGAATCCACCCTCGATGAGATCCACGCTTTCGAAAATTTCCTCGTCCTCGAAACGCGCGAACAAGGCCTCCCCGCCATCCGCATTCTCACCGAAACCGAACACCCCCTCACCTTCCCCGAACCCGCCTACACCGTCGCCGTCGCCGACAATCACGAATACCGCACCGGCAAATTCCGCTACGCCTACACCTCCCTTGTCACGCCCCTCTCCACTTACGATTACGACCTCGCCACCCAAACCAGCACGCTCCTCAAACAAACTCACGTCCCGAACTTCACTCCCGCTCGCTACACCACCACGCGCCTCTACGCTGGCGATATTCCCATCTCGCTTCTCTCCGGCCCCAACCCACGCCCCGGCAAACTGCTCCTCTACGGCTACGGCTCGTACGGCCTGAACACCGAAGCCACCTTCAAGCCCTCATACCTCAGCCTGGTCGATCGCGGCTTCACCGTCGCCTTAGCCCACATCCGCGGAGGCGCCGAACGCGGTCGCGAATGGTTCGAAGCCGGCCGCATGTCCGCCAAACAGAACACCTTCAGCGATTTCATTGCCTGCGCCGAACACCTCATCGCACACGGCTACACCACACCCCAGCAGCTCAGCGCCATGGGCGGCAGCGCCGGCGGCCTGCTCATCGGAGCCGTCGTCAACCAGCGTCCTAACCTTTTCCACTCCGCCGTCGCCCTCGTCCCCTTCGTCGATGTCGTCACCACCATGAGCGACCCCACCATCCCCCTCACCACCGGCGAATACGATCAGTGGGGCAATCCTGAAGACGAAGCCGCCTACCGCTACATGCTGGCCTATTCCCCCTACGACAACGTCAAGCCCCAGCCCTACCCCCACCTGCTCATCACCACCGGCCTGAACGATCCCCGCGTCGCCTATTGGGAGCCCGCCAAGTGGGCCGCCAAACTCCGCGCCATCAAAACGGACCACCACACGCTCTTACTCAAGACCGAACTAGGCGCCGGTCACGCGGGCCCCAGCGGCCGCTATGACAAGTACCGCGAAACGGCCCTCATCTACGCCTTTCTTCTTGCTTTCTGAATCACGGCTCCCAAACGTAAGCCGCAAACTTGCGCATCACGCGGAAGCCCAGCCGCTCATACAGCATCCGCGCCGTCCGGTTTTCCGTCGTCACCGTCAGGCTCGCAATATGGCACCCCACGCTCCCCAGCAGCACCAGCGCGTGGCGCAGCAACTCATGCCCCAGCCCCAGCCGCTGGTATTCCGGATGCACGCACAGTTGCGTAATGTGCCCCGAACCCTCGCCCACAATGCTCGAAAGCACCATCCCGCACATCTGCCCGGTGCTCCGGTCGTAAGCCGCTACCGACGCTGCCGCCTCAAACACGCCGCACCCCGGAAACTGCACAATGTTGTGCAGAAACTTGCGCGCGCCCGCCACATCGCGGTACTGGTCGTTAATCAGGCTATCGGTATGCCCCGCATACGTCACCGGTATCAGGTGCGCGGCCTGCTCCTGGTCCTGCGCCGTCCAAATCCGCAGCACGATATCTGCTGGCAGCGCGCGCTCATCCATCCCTTCCACCGGCAGCCGCAGCCCCAGATAGGAGCGCCGGAACACTTGGAAACCGCTCCAGTTCCGCACCGGCCGCTCCAGTTCCGCGCTCAGCATCATAATCTGCGCCTCCACCCGGGGCACATCGCCCATCGCCGCCATCTGGTCCAGCACCGTCTGCATCAGCAGCGCCTCATGCGCCGCCGTCCTGTATTCCGGATGCACGTACAGGTCGCCAATCAGCCCCTTGCCTTCTTCGAACACGTAATAGGCATAACCCTGCACGCCGCCGCCAGTCACCAGCACCGCGCCATGCAAACTGCCCTGGTCCACAAACTTCCTCACCAGCTCAGCCGATTTCGTGAAGTCCCAATCCAGCGTGTGGATCCACTCCCGCTCCTCCGCCGCCAGCACGCGTTCCAGACTCCGCGCGCGAAAATCCCGCAGGTCCATCACCTTCGGGAACGGTATTTGGCTAAACGGCTCGGCAAGCGCGGCCATAGTTGACGGTCATATTACCGCTTCAGCCACCATCGCCGCTGAAATATCTTCCATAACCGGCGCACGAATCACGGTCACCCGCTGTCCCCGCGGAGCCCACACGTCCGGATCGGTCGGCCCGAACAGCGCCACGGTAGCCGTACCCGTAGCCGCCGCCAAGTGCGTAATGCCCGAATCGTTCCCGATGAACACGGCCGCCGCAGCCAGCCATTGCGCCAATTCCCGAAGATCCGGAATCACCACCGCCCCAGCCAGATCGTCTTCCGGTCCACAACACCACCGCACCGGCATTCGCGGCTTCAGCAGCGCCTCTAGCTCCAGCCATCTCTCCATCGGCCAGTTCTTTTTGGCGCTCCCTGAAAACGGGTGCAACACCGCGAAACTTTCTTTCACCACTGGTTGCAACAACATACGCGGCGAAACGCCTGTAGCGGCATTTACCTGTGTTAGATAGAAGTCAGCAGCATGAACATGCGCGTCTGTAGGAAGCGCATCGTAAAACCGAAAAGGCAGTCCAGATAATTTCACTGCCTCCCGAAACTCCGGCTGATTCGTTCCATACCAGGAATGAATTTCGTCGAAGCCGCCAAGCCGCTCCATCGGTACCTGGTCAATCCCGGAACCGGCAATCGAAAACGCCGCATCCGCAAACCAGGCTAGCGGCTTGTTCACGGAAGAGCACCATACTTCCGTATATTCCGCGCGCAGCCGTTCCAGCGCCGGCAGCGACACGATGAAATCTCCAATCGCGCCAGGTCGAATCAGCAGCCGCTTCAAGCGTTCAGTTTACGCAGGCAACTGCTCCGGCGTCGGGAAGCCGTGCAGTTCCCGCCCCAGCGCCCCGTCATACTTCTTGGTCGATTTAAACAACTCAAATCGCCCATCCGTCGCATACAGCTTCACCCGGTTGCGCAGCGCCGTCAATTCCGTCGCCGTCATCGCCTGGAACCCGCGCGCCACTTCCAAATTCTGATGCAGCACGTCCAGGCTCTCCATCCCGCTGATCGTCGTCGCCACCGGCAGGCTCATCGCATACCGCAGCGCCTCCGCAGCAGTCACCGCACCGTTGCGCACGCCCTCGCCGCTGCCGCTCATGCTCTTCATGCCCAGCGGCGCGATCCCGCGCTTGTTCAATTCCGGCAGCACCTGCGTCTCAAAGCTTCTGTAGCTCGCATCGAAGCAGTTCAGCGGCATCTGCACCGTGTCGAACGCATAGTTGTGGCTCAGCATCTTCAAGTGAATCGCCGGGTCTTTGTGCCCCGTAAATCCCACGAACCGCACCTTGCCCTGCTGCTTGGCCTGATCCAGCGCCTCAATCGCGCCGTCCTTCGCGAAGATCAGATCCGGGTCATTGTCATACACCACTTCATGCACCTGCCAAATGTCCAAGTGGTCGGTCTGCAAGCGCTTCAGGCTCTCTTCCAGCATTCGCATCGCGACATCCTTCTTGCGCCCATGCGTACACACCTTGGTCATCAGCACCACCTGGTCGCGCTTGCCCTTCAGCGCGTTGCCCATGCGCGTCTCGCTCTTGCCATCGTGATACTCCCACGCATTATCGAAGAAGTTAATCCCCGCATCGATAGCCTCCGCCACAATCCGGTTCGCCTCTTCGTCCGTCTCCGTCGTCCCGATGTGATAGCCGCCCACACCCAACGCCGAAACCTGCAGCCCTGTCTTCCCCAGCGGCCGTTTCGGAATCCCGCCCTGCGCCGAAGCCGTATCCATCAGCATCCCTGCTCCCGCTACCCCCAACCCTTGCACGAAATGCCTGCGAGTGTGTCCCATAGTCTATTCCTGAAACGGCTTCCCGTCATTCTTGGTCGCCTTCAGCATCTCCTGCATCTCTTTCGATTGCATATCCACCGGGAAGCCATGCGCCATGCGCGCCTCCGGATTGTCATACTTGATCGACGTCTTATACAGCTCGAACCGTCCATCGCCATACTGCGCGCAGCGCTCCCGCAAGCTACGCATCTCCGCCTCGCTCATCGGCTGAAAGCCCTGCGCAATCGCCAGATTCTGCTTCAGCACTTCAGGCTTCTCCATTCCCGTGATCGTCGTCGCGACAGGCAGGCTCATGGCGTACCGAAGCGTCTCTTCCGGAGTCGTCACGCCCTTCATCACCGGCTCCCCTTTCCCGCTGAACGGCTTCATCCCCAGCGCCCCAATGCCGCGACGCTGCAGTTCCGGCAGCACTTTCGTCTCAAAGCTGCGGAACGTCCCATCGAAAGCATTCAGCGGCATCTGCACCGCATCGAACGGATAGTTGGTCTGCAGCATCTTCAAATGAATGCCCGGATCCTTATGCCCCGTGAAGCCCACGAACCGCACCTTGCCCTGCTTCTTCGCCAAGGTCAACGCCTCTGCCGCGCCACCCTTCCTCGCGAACAGTTCCGGATCGTTATCGAACGTTACGCCATGTATCTGCCAAAGGTCCAAGTGGTCGGTCTGCAAGCGCCGCAGGCTCTCTTCCAGCATGCGCATCGCAAGACCGGCATCGCGGCCATGCGTACACACCTTGGTCATCAGAAATACCTTGTCGCGCAGACCTTTCAAACCCTTGCCCATCCACTCTTCACTCTTGCCCAGGTGATATTCCCAGCAGTTATCGAAGAACGTGACGCCGCCATCCACAGCGTCATGCACCAGCTGAATGGCCGCCTTCTCATCCTTTGCGTCCCCCAAATGGTGGCCGCCCATCCCCAACGCCGAAATCTGAACATTGGTCTTTCCCAAAGCACGCAGCGGTATCGAAGCCATGTGACCAATCCTTATTGCAATCCTGATGCTCTTGTAAGATGGAAGACAGTGTTCGCGACGGGGGAAACCAAACTTCTAAATCAGATCGGCAATACACCGCTTCTAACACTCTCTACCGTTACGCGCCATCTGCCCGGCATCGAAATCTACGGCAAGGCCGAATATTTCAACCCCGGCGGCAGTGTCAAAGATCGCCCCGCGCTCAACATGATTCGCGATGGCGAACAGCGCGGCGCGCTCACCAAATCGAAGACCATCATCGACGCCACCAGCGGCAACACCGGCATCGCCTATGCCATGATCGGCGCCGCCAGCGGCTACCGCGTCAAGCTCTGTCTCCCTTCAAACGCCTCCATGGAGCGCAAGCGCATCCTGCAAGCCTACGGCGCGGAGATCGTTTACACAGACCCCACGCAGGGCTCCGATGGCGCCATCCGAAAGGTGCGCGAAATCGTCGCCGCCGACCCCGACCCTTACTTCTATCCCGATCAATACAACAACCCCGCCAACTGGCAGGCGCACTTCGAAACCACCGGCCCCGAAATCCTGCACCAAACCGCCGGCGCCATCACGCACTTCATCGCCTCGCTCGGCACCAGCGGCACTTTCATGGGTGTCACGCGCCGCCTCCGTCAGGATGCCCCGCAAGTTCAGTGCATCTCCGCCCAGCCTTCCACCGGCTTTCATGGCCTTGAAGGCCTCAAGCACATGCCCACTTCCATTGTTCCCGGAATCTATGACGCCGCTCTCGCATCGGATAACCTGTGGCTCGAAACCGAAGAGGCGTATCGCATGACCAAACAGTTGGCGCGTGAGGAAGGCGTGCTCGTCGGCATCTCCGCCGGCGCGAATGTATCGGCTGCCGTGCGCCTTGGCACGCGCCTTCATGCCACAGGTAAATCGGCCGTCATTGTCACCATCCTCTGCGATAGCGCCGATAAGTACCTCAGCGAGAAATTTTGGGATGATTGAAATCTCTCTCGAACCGTGGGAACGCATGGTGGCCCACGCCGAAGCCACGTACCCGAACGAGTGCTGCGGTGTGATGCTCGGCTCCGTCGATGAGACCGGCAAGGCCGTCACCATAGCCCTGCCACTTGAAAATGCCTCCGCCGGCCCACAAGCCGCGCGCTATGAGATTCGTCCCGAAGATTTGCTCGAAGCAGATCGCGAAGCCCGCCGCCGCAAACTGGAGCTCATCGGCATCTACCACTCGCATCCCGATTGCGACGCATACTTTTCTGAGACAGACTTAAAGAACTCCTGCCCGTGGTATTCGTTTGTCGTGATCTCCGTCCAGGCAGGGCGTTTCGATCACGCCAATAGCTGGCTCCCCGATACGGACCAGACCAAAGCGGAGAAAGAGGAATTGATATGGCCAAAGTCCTGATCCCGACGCCCTTGCGGCAATATGTCGAAAAGAAAGATTCCGTCGAAGCCGAAGGCGCAACCGTGGGCGAAGTGCTCGCCGCCCTCACCGGCGCCCACCCCGACCTGCGCAAGCAGATCTATACCGAGGAAGGCAAGCTGCGCAGCTTCGTCAACGTCTATTTGAACGACGAAGACATCCGCTATCTCGAAAAAGACAAGACCCCGGTGACCTCAGCGGACGTGCTCTCCATCGTCCCCAGCATCGCCGGAGGCGCTAACGCCTGATGCCGGAACAACTCACTCAGGAAGAGGTCCTTCGTTATAGCCGCCACCTCATCATGCCGGAAGTCGGCATGGAAGGGCAGCTGAAATTGAAAGCCGCCAGCGTCCTTCTGGTCGGCACCGGCGGCCTCGGCGCGCCGCTTGCCATGTATCTCGCCGCCGCCGGCGTAGGCCGCATCGGCTTAGTCGATTTCGACGTCGTCGATCACACCAACCTCCACCGCCAGGTCATCCACGGCACCAGCGACGTAGGCCGCCCCAAGATCGATTCCGCCATCGACACCATGCGCGAAATCAATCCCAACGTGCAGCTCGATCGTCACGAAGTAGCGCTCACCAGTGAGAACGCGCTCGAAATCATTGCGAACTACGACCTGGTCGTCGATGGCACCGATAACTTCCCCACACGCTATCTGGTCAACGACGCCTGCGTGCTGCTCGGCAAGCCCAATGTCTACGGCTCCATCTTCCGCTTCGAAGGCCAGGCCACTGTCTTCGCTTACGAAGGCGGCCCTTGCTATCGCTGCCTCTATGCCGAACCCCCGCCCCCCGGCTTAGTACCCAGTTGCGCCGAAGGTGGTGTGCTGGGAATTCTGCCGGGCGTTATCGGTCTCATCCAAGCCACCGAAGCCGTCAAGCTCATCTTGAAGACCGGCGAACCGCTCGTAGGCCGCCTGCTGCTTTACGATGCGCTGGCCATGCGCTTCCGCGAACTCAAGCTGCGCCGCAATCCGGAGTGCCCGGTCTGTGGCGACCATCCCACCATTACCGAACTCATCGACTATCAACAATTTTGTGGAGTGAACTTGCAAGAAACGGCACCCATCGCCCTCGGCGAAACAGACGTCTTGGAATTGAAGAAGAAGTTAGACAGGAAGGATAACTTCACGCTGCTCGATGTGCGTGAGCCGCATGAAGTGCAAATCGGCCGCATCCAGGGCTCCCTACTCATCCCGTTAGGCGACCTCGAAAAACGCTCCGGAGAACTCGACCGGTCCGCTGAAATTATCGTCCACTGCAAGAGCGGCGGACGGTCCAGCAAAGCGGTCGAGTATCTCCGCAAAAGCGGCTTCTCGAACGTCAGCAACTTGACCGGGGGAATCCTCGCCTGGAGCGACAAGGTAGACCCTTCGGTCCCTAAATACTAGACAGCGCGTCGGCCGGTAATCAACTGGATTACCAACACCACGACAGCCAGCACCAGCAACAGATGGACATAGGCGCCGAGCGCCGCTCCACTCACCAGGCCGACAAGCCACAAAACCAAAAGAATCACGAAAATTGTCCAGAGCATCTCAGGCTCCTCCTGGCGACTCATAAAGCACTTCTCTGGCCAATTATGCCGTCCGTTGTATCTCGTCCGGGAAACGCTTGTCCGGCAGCAGCCAGTACACCAGCGCAATCGAAAGCGGATGCATCAGGCCCGCCATCAGGAACACCGGCGAGTAAGAGAAGTGCCGCACCACATACCCCGTTCCCAAATTGGCCAGCATGCCGCCAATCGCACCGCCCATGCCTGAGAAGCCCGCCGCTGTTCCCACTTCCGTCCCGCGAAACAAGTCCGTCGGAATCGTCTGCAGGTTGCTGGTCCACAGCGCATGTCCGAACGTGATGGAACACGTCGCCCCAATCGCCATCCAAGCTTCCGGGAAGTAAGGCGCAAAGATCGCGACAGGCATAAACGCCGCGCCCACCAGCATCAGCGTCTTTCGTGCGCGCGGTATCGGCCAGCCGCGCTTGATCAGCAAGCCCGAAAGCCATCCGCCCAGCACGTAACCGATCCCGCCGAATACATACGGCACCCATGAGTACTTGCCCACCGCTGCCAGGTTGAAGCCGCGCTCCTTCTGCAGATACTCCGGCAGCCAGAAGATCACGAAGTAGATCACGGGGTCTGTAAAGAAGCGCGCCAGTATCAACGTCCAACAGCCGCGCTGCGCAATCACATGCTGCCAGCGCACACGCTCGCCCGCCGGCCGCGTCTCCTGCGGCGGCGCAATCTCATCGCGAAAGCCCGCATACTCGCGTTCGCTCAACCACCGGTTCTTATGCGGCGGGTCATAGAGCACCAGCCACACCACCAGCCACAGTAGCCCCACCGCGCCCGTGCAGAAGAACGCGAACCGCCACCCATAGTTGATCGTCAGCCACGCGATCACGATGCCCGATAGCATCGCGCCCACCGAAGAGCCCGCGTTGAAGATGCCCACTCCCAGCGCGCGCTGCCGCGCCGGGAACCATTCGTTCACTGCCTTGGTCGCGGCCGGCCAGTTCCCCGGCTCACCCAAGCCCAGCAGGAAGCGCGCACCGGCCAAGCTCCACGTCCCGCGCACCGCCGCATGCAGCATCGCCGCAATGGACCAGAAGCCGATAAAGAAGGCAAAGCCCTTTTTGGTCCCCAGCCTATCCACAATGTAGCCTGAGCCCGCGTACATGATCGCGTAGGCCAGAAAGAACGCCACCAGGCTATACGAATAGTCCTGCTCATTCAGGCCAAACTCCGTGCGTATATTGCGGCTCACAACAGCCAGCGCGCCACGGTCCAGATAGTTCACCGCTGTCGCCAGGAACAGCATCGCGGCCAGTATCCAGCGCAGATGCGGGATCTTCACTTGCCGCCTCGCACGCGCCCCACGCGCCTCGCGCTAAAATTGGTCTTCATTTCTCAATGCCGTTCACCATCCAACCCATCCGCGAATTTCTAGTACGCCCATCCGTGCCGCCCGCCTTGGCCCGTATGTCTGAACTAGCCTATAACATTGTCTGGAGTTGGGAGCCTGTCATTCGCGCGCTCTTCCGGCGCCTCGATACGGAGCTGTGGAAGGAGTCCGGCTATAACCCCGTGGCCATGTTGGGCCGCGTTTCCCAAGCCACTCTCGAACGCGCCGCCGCCGACCCGCGCTATCGCTCTCTTTACAAGCAGGCCTGTGAGCGCTTCGATGCCCACATGGCTTCCGAAGCCGCGCCCAATCCCGATGGCAAGCTGGTGGCTTACTTCTCCGCCGAATACGGCCTCACCGAATGCCTGCCCATTTACTCCGGCGGCTTAGGCGTGCTCTCCGGCGATCACATGAAGTCTTCAAGCGATCTGAAGCTGCCGCTCATCGGAGTCGGGCTGCTCTATCAGCACGGTTACTTCCGGCAATACCTCAACGCCGATGGCTGGCAGCAGGAACGCTACCCCGAGAACGATTTCTATACGTTGCCCGTCGCGCCCGTTCACAACGCGGCCGGCGAAGAGGTCAAGGTGCAGGTCACGCTTCCCACCGGCCCCGTCACCATCAAGGTATGGAAGATTTGCATCGGCGGCATCAAGCTGTTCGCGCTCGATACCAACGTGCCTGAAAATGCGCGGCCCGAAGACCGTGCCATCACCGATCAGCTCTACGGCGGCGATACGGAAACGCGCATCCGTCAGGAAATTGTGCTCGGCATCGGCGGCCTGCGCGCTCTCGAAGCCATGGGTCTTGAACCCACCGTCTATCACATGAACGAAGGCCACTCCGCCTTCCTCGCGCTCGAACGCATTCGCGTCTTCATTGAGAAGCAGGGGCTAAGTTTCGAAGAAGCGCTCGAAGCCACGCGCGCCAACAGCGTCTTCACCACGCACACTCCCGTGCCCGCCGGCATCGATCTGTTCGACCCCGGCATGATGTATCACTTCTTCCAAAGCTTCTGCCGCGAAGCCAATATCGATTTCGACAAGTTCATGGAACTGGGCCGCCGCAATCCCGACGATCGCGGTGAGCGCTTCTCCATGGCCATCCTGGCGCTCAAGACTTCGAACTACCGCAATGCCGTCAGCAAGCTGCACGGTGAAGTGTCACGTGAGATGTGGCATGAGCTGTGGCCGGAAATTCCGGTGAACGAAATCCCCATCACCTCCGTCACCAACGGTGTCCATCTGCCAAGTTGGATCAATGGCGATTTCGCCGATCTCTTCGATCAATATCTGGAACCGGAGTGGCGCGATTTCTCCGGCAACTTCGAAGGCTGGCAGCTTGTCAAAGAGATTCCCGATGAAGAGTTGCAAGAGGCGCATCGCCGCCGCAAGCGCCGCCTCATCGGCTTCATCCGCGACCGTCAGACGGCCTCCGCCTACCGCCGCAAAGCTTCAGCCGCGGAGCTGCGCTATTCAGGCGAGGTGCTCGATCCCAACGCGCTGACCATCGGCTTCGCGCGCCGGTTCGCCACTTATAAACGCGCCACGCTTTTGTTCCGCGATCCGGAACGCCTCAAGCGCATCCTCTCGAACAAAGATCGTCCTGTGCAGATCGTCATCGCCGGCAAAGCGCATCCCAAAGATCAACCCGGTAAAACATTTATTCGCGAAATTGTGCAGCTCTCGCGCGATCCCGAACTCTGGAAGCATGTGGTCTTCGTCGAAGACTATGACATGAAGGTGGGCCGCGAACTGGTGCAGGGTGTGGACCTTTGGTTGAACACGCCGCGCCGGGGAGAAGAAGCGTGCGGCACCAGCGGCATGAAGGCTTCCATGAATGGAGTGCTCAGCCTGAGCATCCTCGATGGCTGGTATGACGAAGCCTATGAGACTGCAGGCGGCTGGGCCATCGGTGACCGTGAAGATTACACCGATGATCAGGATGGCTTGCATGCCAGCTCCATCTATTACCTGTTAGAGAAAGAGATAGTGCCGGCCTTTTACGAAAGGCGCGAAACTACAAGTTCGCCTGAATGGGTGCGGCGCATGAAGCTGTCCATCATGGATGTATCGCCGCATTTTGACGCGCGGCGCATGGTGGCCGAATATGACGAAGCATTGTATGGGCCGGCACACGAAAGTTATGTAGGGTACCGTGCGGGCAACTTTGAAAAAGCGCGCAACCATGCCGCCTGGAGCGCGCGCGTGCGTTCCGTGTGGAGCCAGGTCAGGTTTGTGGAATCGAGCCAGGCGCCGGTGGAGCCCGTGACCAGTGGGCGCGCGATGCAGATTCGCGCCGCTGTGGAGATGGCCGGCTTGAGGCCGGAAGACGTGCGCGTGGAAGTGGTGATGGGCCGCGTGGGGGCGACCGGAGGCTTGGAAGAAACGGCAGTAGTGCAATTGCCGGCGCTTGAGCAAAACGGTTCCGTCACCGTCTTTTCACGCGACCTGACTCCGCAGTATACCGGCCGCCTCGGGTACGCCTTGAGGATCGGTCCGAATCATTTCGATGACCCGCGTACGCGGCCTTGCGACACACTATTGAAATGGGGAAAGGTATAACTTACTCGCAATTTTAATCATCCTTACAGGGCAGAACCGTGGCAGCAGGAAACAATCCGTGGTACACCAGTACTTGCTGCCTGAGGTTTCCCGCAAGCTGCGCTTTCCGGGATGTGACTGGCGCCGTCTTGTTTTTAACGAAAATTCCGTCTTCTCTGCGAAGGTTTGTAATTTTCCTCAACGAACTTCATACACGTAAGCCAAGCGCGCACTTTTAAGGAGCACCATTCTTTCATATGGACGGCGATCGCAAATATTCCCAGCGTGGTTACCAGGAATCGGATCGAAACGGGCAGAAGGGGTTTCGCAATGGCGATCACAAACCTAGCGGTCCACGTCCCCCTTTAGATATCACCGGTCCGCGTCTGCCACGTTTAGTGCAGGCAGTAACCGCTACTCGTTGTTTCAGTTGCTCCACGCAGATTGCGGCCAGCACAGATCTGAATGCCGTGTGCCCCAAGTGCAGCGTGAAGCTTCATTGCTGTAAACAGTGTTCCCACTTTGAACCGTCCACGCGTTTCCAATGCACCAAGCCCATTCCGGCGCGCATTCCCCTCAAAGATCGACAGAACGAATGTGCCTTGTTCGCGCCGCGCGTCACCGTGGCCCGCGATGCTGTAAATCAGGTTCCCAAAATACCGGTTCAGGATATGAATTCAGCCGCGCCGCGTACCGCCAGCGACGCGCGTAGTGCTTTCGAGAGTCTTTTCAAAAAGTAAGGCCGGATGCTACATTGAGAGTTCTAAATCTCCTCAATGACTAAAGCTCTTATATCGGGAATAACTGGCCAGGATGGCTCTTATCTTTCTGAATTTCTGTTAGAAAAGAATTACGAAGTACATGGCATCGTAAGGCGTGCCAGCACTTTCAATACAGATAGAATTCAGAATCTCTATCATGACCGCCATGACCCGGAGGCGCGGCTCTTTCTTCATTACGGAGATTTGACCGATGGTAGCTCCCTCCGCCGTATCCTGCATAAAGTAGAGCCCGATGAGGTATACAATCTGGGTGCTCAATCGCATGTGGCGGTATCGTTTGAGCAAGCCGAATATTCGGCCGACGTCGTAGCCACCGGCACGCTACGCCTGCTCGAAGCCATTCGCGATTACACTTCGGTAACATCGAAGCCGGTCAGGATTTATCAGGCCGGTTCCTCTGAGATGTTCGGCGCCGCGAAGCCACCACAGAGTGAGGCCACCGCGTTCTATCCACGCAGCCCCTATGCCGTAAGTAAAGTGGCGGCGCATTGGTATTGCGTGAATTATCGCGAAGCTTACAAAATGTTCGTGAGCAACGGCATACTGTTTAACCATGAGTCCCCGCGCCGGGGCGAAACGTTTGTCACGCGCAAAATTTCGCGCGCCGTCGGCCGCATCAAGATGGGCCTGCAGAAAAAGCTGTTTCTGGGCAACCTCGATTCAAAGCGCGATTGGGGCTTCGCCGGCGATTATGTGCAGGCCATGTGGCAGATGCTGCAACAGCCCGAACCTGACGATTATGTGATTGCCACGGGCCAGGCATTTTCCGTGCGCGAGTTTCTGGACGAAGCGTTCGGTCATGCCGGTCTCGATTGGCATCAGTATGTCGAAATCGATCCTCGCTATATGAGACCGACGGAAGTGGATTACCTGATGGGCGATCCCACCAAGGCTCAGAAGGCTTTCGGCTTCGCGCCACGCGTCGGTTTCAAGGAACTGGTCCACATGATGGTGGATAGCGATCTGGAATTGGCTGGCCAGGAGGCCACCCTCATCAACGCGGGTCACACGGTGTCGTTGCGTGGCCGCAGCGGTTCGCAGCATGGATAAAGATAGCCGTATTTATGTAGCGGGGCACCGTGGTCTAGCGGGCTCCGCTATCGCCCGTCGCTTGCGCGAGGACGGGTACGGAAACTTAATCGTTCGCACTCATGCTGAGTTGGATTTGACCCGGCAGGACGCCGTCGATAAGTTCTTCGCGGCCGAGCGCCCGGAATATGTGTTCCTGGCTGCGGCGCAGGTGGGCGGCATCATGGCCAATAATACTCGCCGTGCCGATTTCATTCGTGAGAATCTGCTGATCCAGACTTTGACCATCGATGCGGCCTATCGCAACGGCGCGAAAAAGCTGCTGTTCCTTGGTTCCAGTTGCATTTATCCGAAGCGCGCCGAACAGCCCATGCGCGAAGACTGTCTGCTGACCGGCACGCTTGAGCCGACCAACGAGCCCTACGCGATTGCGAAGATAGCTGGCCTAAAAATGGGCGAGGCCTATCGTTCGCAATACGGCTTCGATGCCATCAGCCTGATGCCGACCAATCTGTATGGACCCGGCGATAACTTCCACTTACTCGATTCTCATGTGCTGCCCGCACTGATTGCTAAGTTTCATGAAGCGAAGGTAACATCCACGCCCCAAGCCGTGATTTGGGGGACGGGCAGCCCGTTGCGCGAGTTCATGCATGTCGACGATCTGGCCAGCGCGGCGGTGTTTCTGATGAACGAATATTCGTCGCAGGAGATTGTGAACGTGGGTACCGGCGAAGAGATCAGCATTTACGATCTGGCGCGCATGGTCGCCGAAGTGGTGGGCTTTCAGGGAACGATTGTGAAGGATACCTCTAAGCCCGATGGCACGCCTCGGAAGCTGCTGGATGTATCGCGGCTTCGAGCGCTAGGATGGCGTCCGCAAATCGGGCTTCGCGAGGGCCTGGAGACCACTTACGAGTGGTACCAGGAATCGCTAGAGGCCCACCAGGGCAAATGATCTGGCCACGTGCGGATTGGCGGCAAGCGTCTCCCAAATTTGGCCCGTGCGGGCATTTTCGGACATTAAGACCGTAATACCCTGATCGATCCCGACAACGTCGGGATCGTACCAGGCGGCGTTGGGATGGAAGGCATCGACGAAGCCATAGCGGCCGAAACATTTGTTGCCATAATGTTCCAGCATGTTTTCAAGAACGGTGACGCATTCGGTGGGCAGGAAGGGCAGCGACCCGGCGGACGCGCAGGGCACAAGCGTGCCGTCGATGGCGCCGGGCCGGTGCGATGCGCCCCAGGCCAGATAGCCTTTGCGCGAATCGGACGCCGTCACGCCCCACATGCCCTGGTTGAACCAGGGGTACTTATCTGCAAGTTCCAGGCAGCGCAGGCGATGGGCTTCGGTGGCCAGGCGCGAGTTCTGGAAATAGTCGGCGTAGCGATCGCGGCGGCCGCGGAAATCGAACCACGCATGTGAATATTGGTGGGCGAAAAGCGGCGCGGCGGTTTCTATGAAGCTGAGCTTGCCTTCGGTGTGGACGGGCCGCTTCCACGCATCCCAGCTTGCGGCGGGGACGGCGTAAGTGGGCGACCCGATGGCCAATAGGTACATAGCCAGCAGTTCGGAATACGTGTCCCAGCGGTAGGGCAGAAAGCCGTGCTCGGGAGTCCAGCCGTGGCTCAGGGTTTGGCCGCCGTTCAGCATCCATTGCCAATCCACGCGGGCATAAATTTCGTGAGCCATGGAAGTGATGTGGCGGCTGCTAAAGTGTTCGCCGGCGTGGAGCGCGCCGCAGACCAGCCAGGCGGTATCGACGGAAGAAAACTCCGATTTCCAGGCGCGATTACCGCTTTCGAGGTCGAGAAAGTGGGGGTAGAAGCCGTTCTTATGCGGCGAGTGCTGGATGAGGTGTTCGAGGGTGCGCTCAACGCGCTTGCGGGCCACTTCCGTAGGGAGAAAGCCGCGCGCTTCGCCGACGCAAAGGGCGCTGAGGCCGAAGCCGGTGGCGGCGATGCTGGCAATGCGGCGGGCCTCGGGGCCAGTCATTCGGGCACGGTCACGGACGAGGCCAGTTTCGGGGTCGGCCTGCTCGAAAAAGTAGCGCACGGCGCGATGCTGCAGATCGTCCAGCATCCGCTCTTGTTGGGGCGGAAAATTGACCGGTTCGGTGGTGTAAGAGGGGGACCGCAGAGGGGTGAGGAGGGCCGCGCCGGCAGTGGCGGAGAGACGGAGGAATTCGCGGCGGCTAGACATGAAAATGCTGCACTTTCAAGACGCTGTGAGTGGCTAGGAAGTTTCCGAGTCTAGCAAAAATGTACTAGAAATACTGTATATCCCCGATCACGAAGCCTTGCGGGCTTGGAGCGGCGGATGTGGCTTGCCGAGAGCCCGGTCCATCGCCGTTTTCGGCGCGGCAACACGGGCTTTGCGTTCATGCAGCAGCAGGGCTGTGGCTTCAATCATGGGTTCGCGGTGGAAGCGTTCGCGCATGCGGTCTTCATAGAGCAAATTGGTGAGCGCGACCAGCGACATGCCGTGGTGGTGGGCCATGAAGATGCGGACCACGGTTTCACTGGCGCCGCCCAAAAAGTCGGCAGCTTCGTAGAAACCGTAGGGGGCAAGCCAACCGCGGCGGACCTGCTCCTGCAGATTGACGATGGCTGCGCGGGGGTCCACGTCGAGCGCGAGCAGGGTGGCATAAGGCGCGATGACCCAGGGACGGTCCTGTTCGGGATTGGCGGCGAGATCGGGGATGCCAAAGGCGTAATAACGATAGTCGTTATCAGGTACTTTCGTGGCGCAGGCTGATTCGGAAATGCCCCAGGGCATGCCAAAGTTCGCGCCGTACTGGCGTTGGCAGTGAACGGAATTGCAGGCGGCCTGATCGAGCAGCGTATCGGGGTAGCGCTTCATCCAGAGGTTCGGCATGAGGTATTCGAACATGGTGCCGCTCCAGGAGAGCAGCGTTGGACGGCCATCCGCTTCAATGACGCGGCGGCCCAGGCGTGCCCAGTGGGTATAAGGGACATCGTTCTTGGCAATGGCGACGATGCTGGCGATGCGGGATTCGCTGGCGAGAGAATCGTATTCGAAGGCGTCGAGTTCGCCCGAATCGGCATTCCAGCCGGTGTGGAATAGTTTGCGCTTGGGCTTCAGGAGGAAGGCGAAATCCATCTCCTGGACATAGCGGGCGGCTTCGTCGGCCAAGTGAGTGGATTTGAGTTCTAGCAGGCCTTGGCGCAGGGTGATGAGGGCGGCGGCGAGGTTGCCGCTATCGACGGTGGAGACGAAGCGCGGCGCGAGGGGCTCAAGCGTGTCAATGGCATACCAGTTCAGGAAATGGCCGCGTTCGCGCTGCATGCGGCTCATGGTGGCGAAGACACGCTCAATGCTTTGGAGGAATTCGGCGGGTGCGATGAAGCCGAAATCGAGCGCCGCGAGGTGCGCGTTCAGGAGCAGACCGAGGTTTGTGGGCGAGATGCGGCGGGCTTGGACCAAGCCTTCTTCGCGGACGTTATCGGGGACGAGCCAGTTGTTTTCGGGCGTCGCGAAATCGGCAAAGTAGCGCCATGTGCGGAGGGCGATATCGCGCAGCAAGGTGCGGTCTTCCTCACGCAGGCGATCTTTGCGGCGGGTCAAGGGTGCGTTGAGCCAGAGCGCGATGACGGGCGATAAGAACCAGGCGACCAGGAACGGCAGAGCGGGCGGGAGGCTGGCTGGATTGACATAGAGCACGGCTAGCGAAGCCACGAGCGAGAGTGGCATGGCAAGCCAAAGATATGTCTCGATGTGGCTCCGCTTTTTTGCGCCTAGCTCGGCTTGCGCGGCGCTTTCCCACTCCAGCATACGGCGGCCGGTGACGGTGGTGCGGAAGACGGAGCGCAGGATGGCATCGAGCATGATGCAGGCCTGATGGGGTAGGAAAATGAGGCGAAAGAGGGCTTCCACATGGCCGGCGAAAAAGGCGCGGGCTGTATCGACAAGATGAAGTTTGAAGCGGCTATCGGCGGGGATGCGCAGAAGCGAAAAAGCCGTTCCGATGAAGACGGGAAGGATGGTTACGATGAGGACTACCGAGGTCCAATAGACGGGGCCGCCGGGGAGGAAGGTCCAGCCGGCCAGCAGCAGGATGAAGACGGCAATTTCGAGCAGGCTGCGGCGCAGGTTATCGACAATTTTCCAGTGCGAGATGACCGAGAGGGGGTTGGGGACCAGCTTGCCGGAATAATCGGGAACGCGGGGCAGCAGCCAGAGCATGATCTGCCAATCGCCGCGCGTCCAACGGTGTTTGCGCTTGGACCAGGCGCTGTAATGCGAAGGGTAATCGTCGATCAGTTCGATGTCGGAGACGAGCGCGGCGCGGGCGTGAGTGCCCTCTATCAGATCGTGGCTGAGCAGCAGGTCATGCGGGAAGCGCTTGGCGAGGGTCTGCTGGAAGACGTCGACATCGTAGATGCCTTTGCCGACATAGCTGCCTTCGCCAAAGAGGTCCTGGTAGACATCGGAGACGGCGGTGGAATAGAGATCGTAGCCGGTCTGGCCGGAATAGATGGCGGCCAAGCGGGAGCGGCGGGCGGAATCGATGCCGATGCCGACGCGGGGTTGCAGGATGCCATAGCCTTCGCGAACGATGTTCCAGCGGGGATCGATGACGGCCTGGTTGAGGGGATGGGCAAGCGTTCCGGCGAGTTGTTGAGCGGTGCCGTGAGGGAGCTCCGTGTCGGAATCGAGCGTGATGATGAAGCGGATCTGCGAGAGAACGGAGAGGTCGCCAACCTTGATGTGGAAGGCGTCGTCGACGCCGCGGAGCAGATTGTTGAGGGCGATGAGCTTGCCGCGCTTGCGTTCGAGGCCCATCCAGGTGGCTTGTTTGGGATTCCAGACATGGCGGCGATGGAAGAGATAGAACGGCTGGACCTGGCTGTTGCCATAGCGTTCGTTGAGGCTGCGGACACCTTCGGCGCAGCGTTCGGCCAAGTGGTCCAGCTCATCGGTGGGCGAGGCGGCATCGGGGAAATCGGTGAGGAGCGTGAAGCAGAGGCGCGGGTCGCGATTGGCGAGGTAGCGGACTTCGAGATCGCGCAGGAGCTTTGAGACGAAGGCCTCGTTCAAGAGAAGGGTAGGGACGACGGCCATGGTGACGCAATCGGCGGGGATGCCATCCGAGAAATCGAGTTTGGGAAGGGGGCGCGGGGGAAGGAGGTAAGTGACGAGGGCATTGGCGAGAGCGATGGCCGGCTCGGTGGCGAGAAAAAAGATAATAAGACCTAAATATCCGAGATGACCGGGTAGGAGTGAGAGCAGCGTGGCGGCGAGGGCCAATGTGAACAGCTCGATGCCGATGAGGTAATAGGTGGTGGGCCATGCCAGCAGATGGTCAGCCACGCGCGTATGCCAATCGGGGCGGTACTGAAACGCGGCCTTGAGGCGTTCGGCGCCGCGATCGATGAGGTGATAGCCGACGTGCCGGTGGCGCGGCGGTTGGGCGGGGGCGGTGCCGTGCGAGCGTCCGGCTTCGAGGGCGAGATCGATGGCGGCTTGGGCAACGGCTTCTTCGGTGGCATCGGACAGGCGTGCGATCTTTTCGACGGCGTGACGGTAGCTATCGCGCGTGGCGAAATCCATGCGTTCGTAGTGGCCGGTGGGGTCCTGACGAAGGATGCTTTCGGTGCGGCTGTGTTGTTCGAAGAAATCCTGCCAATCGGCTTCGCGAACCTGTTTCAAACTAGCGATGAGGGCGGGGACGGCTTGCGTTGTGGCGCGGCTGAGACCTTCGAGGAGCGCGACCTGCAGCATGGTATCGAGGCTCCATAGCTCGGCCATGGTGAGGGCTTGGACGGCTTGATAATCGTTAAGGAAGCCTTCCATGGATTCCGGCGTATGGTCAACCAGAGCGCTGGCGACTTCGAAGATGCGCGGGTAGCCCAGGAACGGGCCATCGGCGGTAAGAGGCAGGGGTGTCTTCGCGACCGCCTTTAGCGATTTGCGGAGTTCGAGGAAGGTCTCGGCGAGCAGGCGGCGATTGCCGATGAGCCAATCGCTGGCGGGAGTGGCGGCGGCGATGGCGCGTTCCGCATCGAGCAGACGGGGTAATAGAGAGAGCGAGCGGCCCTGGCGGACGGCGCGATTGTAGGCGAGTTGGCGCGCCGGGGAAACGGGTTCGCCGATGGAGACGACACGGGTGTTAGTTTCGGACAAACTCATCTGAAACGTTTCCCCATTCTACCTGTAACCCGCAGCTTGCAGCTCAAACATTTCCGCGTAGCGCGCGCTGAGATGCATGAGCTGATCGTGAGTGCCCTGTTCCAGGATGGAACCGTTTTCAAGCACGAGAATGCTGTCGGCCATGCGCACTGTGGAGAAACGGTGGGAGATGAGCAGGGCCATGCGGCCTTCGGTGAGCTCGGCGAAGCGGCAGAAGACTTCATATTCCGAGCGGGCATCGAGCGAAGCGGTGGGTTCATCGAGGATGAGCACTTGCGCTTCACGCATATAGGCGCGGGCGAGGGCGAACTTTTGCCACTCGCCACCGGACATATCGACGCCGCCTTCGAAGCGACGGCCGAGGAGCTGATCCATGCCGCCGGGGAGCTTGGCGATGACGCCATCGGCCAGACTTTTGCGGGCGGCCTCTTCGAGGCGCGATTGATTCTGCAGCTCTTCGATGCGGCCTACGCCGATGTTTTCGCGGGCGGACATTTCATAGCGCATGAAGTCTTGAAAGATGACGCCGATTTCGCGGCCCAGGTCTTCGATGCTGTATTCGCGAAGGTCGTGGCCATCAAGGAGGATGGCGCCGCCGGTGGGGTCATAGAGGCGGGCCATGAGCTTGACGAAGGTGGTTTTGCCTTGGCCGTTTTCGCCGACGAGACCGACGCGCATGCCGGGTTCGAGGTGGAAATTCAGAGTGTTTAGGATGAGGCGGGTCTGGCCGGGGTAATGGAAAGAGACATTGCGGAATTCGAAGCCACGACGGATGGGGCGGGGCGCGGGGAGGGCGTTGTGCGGGGAGCGGATGCGCGGTTCGGTGGCGAAGAATTCGAGGAGATCGGTGAGGAAGAGGGCTTGATCGGCGATGCTGGAAAAGGTGGAGAAGAGCGCCTGAATATTGCTGCTGGTGCCGGCGATGGCTCCGGCGAGAAAGGTGAGAGAGCCGACGGAGAGTGAACCGTTGAGGGTGCGGTAGACGACGAGCGCGTAGGCTCCGTAATAGCCGGCGGCCCCCACGATGGCGAGGAGGGAACCGGCGCGTACACGGCGTGTGACCAGGGCGCGATTTTTTGCATAGACACGATCGGCAATGGCGCGGTAGCGGCCGGTGAAGTATGCGCCGAGGCCAAAGATTTTGAGCTCCTTCGCGCTTTCTTTGCTGGCTCCGAGTACACGGAGGTAATCGAGTTCGCGGCGGAGGGGGGTGAGGCTGTGCGCGAGGGAGTAACCGAGGAAGGCGAAGTGGCTTTCGGCGAGAAAGGCGGGGACGGTGCAGGCGAAGAGCAGGAGCAGGAGCCAGGGCGAAAAGTAAAAGACACCGGCGGCGAGGGAGACCAGCGTGATGGCCTGCTGGAGCATGCGGCCAATGCCGGAGAGCATGCCCAGACGATCAGTACTTTGGACGCGCGCGCGTTCAAGTTTGTCGACGAAGACGGGATCTTCGAACGAGGCGAGGTCGAGCCGCGTGGCGTGTTCCATGACGCGGACGCTGATGTCCTTGGTGAACCGGTCGGCCAGGAGGGCGTCGCAATAATCGATGGCGCGGCCGAGGATGTTCCCGGCGCAGGCGAGCGCAAACTCGATGGCGAGGAGGACCCAGATGCCGGTGGAGGGCGGCGCGTGGCGGGAGACGACGGCGACGACGGTATCGACGATCAGTTTCGATACCCACAGCATGCCGACGGGAACCAGCGCGGCGGCGAGACGGAGCAGCAGACCGGCGGCGGTGAGGCCGGGGCCGGCTCGCCACACCATGCGCATCACGGGGGGGATGTTGCGCAGGGCTTGGAAGCGGGTGCGCCAGTTTTCCCAGAGTGAGGGCTTATGCTGCTGAGGCGGCTCCAATACGCCTAGCGGGAGCACGCTGTCTGCCAGACTGGGCCGCTAGAAGCGGTAGGCGGCGGGTTTGATGCCTTTGACGCGGAGGTACATTTCGGCGGAGGCGCGGTGATTGGTGCTGTGATCGATGAGGAGCATGACGCCCTCCATGATGGTCATTTTGCCATCGCCGGTATCGACTACTTCGGTGAGTTTGGCGTCGTTCATCTTGCTCAGTTGACTAAGCGCGAACTCATAGGAGGCGCGGAGGGCGGCGACAGAGTTTTCCTTGGTGGCCTTTTTGGGATCGGACGCGGGACCCTTCTGGCCGGTCATTTTGCCGAAGAAGAAACCGGCGGCGTTGGCGATGTGGACCATCTGTTCGCCGAAGCTCATTTGTTCGGGAGTGAGCTTGAAGCTGTATTGATCGGCGGGCATTTGCTGGGCGACTTCGATGGTGAAATCACGCGAGGTTTCGACGTGCTTGCGGAGGATTTGGACGGTGGCGTCGTCGGCGGCGAAGAGGTTCGCGGCGAAGAGGGCGGTAGCGGCGGTGAGGAGGAGCTTCAGCAGTAATGGTTTCATAAGCACATATAGGGTAGCAGCAGGTGGGCTCCGGCACCGCCGCGCAACGCAATCCACTTCGATGTTTCGAACCACGATTGTTGTTCCGCCTGGTTCGGTTCACTGTCCTACCTGTTACGGCAATGCCGGTCAGAACGCTTCTCATCGCGTCAGTGGCGCAAGAGTAGCCTCCGAACGGCCCTACCTCAAGGAGAACCAATGCTCGCTCACACCCGAAACAGGTGCGCACTCGGCGCCCTATTGCTCAGCACCCTCAGCGTCCCTTTGGCGGCCCAAAATGCAGGCTGGCCGCAGTGGATGGCGAACGCCAGCCACTCCGGCAACCCGGCAGTGGCCGGCCAAAGCCTCAAACGGATACTCGCCGACATCGTCTACGATCCCACCGTCCCCCAGGAACGCGCTATATCCGGCGGTAGCCTGCTGGCGCACTACCAAGCCCCGCTCACCGACGGCGACCGCGTTTTCATGGAGTTCAAGTCAGGAAGCTACGTTTCCTCGATTGCCTATTCCCAGTTGAGTTGGGGTGAGAAAGCGTTCGAGTGGAAAAACGGAAAATTGGTGGAGAGCTGGGCCTTCCAGAGTGACTGGAAAGCTCCCGGCTCGCTAAGCGATTTTTGGGAGCCTGTGTTCCACGCAGCGCTCGCCAACAGCGGTGTTTACGTCCCGGTAGCGCACGGTGGCATAGCGAAACTGAATCAAAACACCGGCGCCGTCCAACAACGAATTTCGCCGTTTGGGGACGATCCAAATTTCTACCAGACCGGTCCGCTCACCGTCGATAAGGGCGGAAATATCTACTTCAACGTCGTGCAGATTTCCGATGGGACCGCTTTCGGCGGCAGCTTCTATTCTTTCGACGCGACGGATTCTTTCCTGGTGAAGGTGACTCCATCCGGCTCCGTCTCCAAAGTGAGTTATAAGTCGCTTACACTCGCGGAGGCACCCGATGCCGCCGGTTCCACATGCTCGTTCGGCTTCTTCGGTCAGGGTCCATGGCCACCCGCTCCAGACGCAGTCCCTCCCGCCTTTCTTTGCGGCACGCAGCGGGTCGCGCTGAATATCGCACCGGCCATCGCTCCGGATGGCACGATTTATTCGATCACCCGCAGCCATTTCAACTACCGTTATGGGCTTCTGGTGGCCATCAATCCGAATCTCACGAAGAAGTGGGTAGCCACCTTGCGGGAGCGCTTCCACGATGGTTGCGGAGTTTCCATTGCCGCGGGCGGCGTCTTTCCCCCGAACGGCGCTCCGGGTGGCTGTACCGTTGGCGCTCCACTAGGCGTCGACCCGTCGACGAACGGCTTTGGCAATGGAGAAGTGCTGGACGATTCATCGTCTAGCCCCGCGGTCGCTCTTGACGGGGCGATCTTCTACGGCGCCTATTCCCGGTACAACTACAATCAGGGCCACATGATGAAGTTCGACGCAGCTGGAACTTTCATCAGAGGTTATGGCTTCGGTTGGGACCAAACGCCGGCCTTCGTCCTCCGAAACGGGGGCGCCGAGAATTGTTACGGCACCAACAGCAGCTGTTACGCGGTGGTCGTTAAGGAGAACCGTTACGGCAACATCGGCTCCTATTGTGATTCCGCCTTCGCCTGTCCACCAGATCGCACCGGCACCAATCCCGCGAACCCGGAAGGCTATTTCATTACCCAGCTAGATCAAAACCTGAGCGTGCAGTGGCAGTTTAGGAGCACCAACACGCAGAGTTGTTCGCGCAATCCCGATGGAACCATCAGTTGCGTTTCCGATCACCCGGTTGGATTCGAATGGTGCGTCAACGGCCACTTAGTCGACAAAGACGGAGTGGTCTATGCAAACAGCGAAGATGGCTTCCTATACGCCATTACCGCCCGTGGCCTTTTGAAAGAAAAAATCTTCCAGCAACTCGCGCTGGGCGCGGCCTACACACCCACTTCAATGGACGCCCGTGGAAGAATTTACAGCCAGAACGCCGGTCATTTGTTTGTAGTAGGAGAGTAGACAGCGAAGGGGGAATGGAATGAGCCCGCAGCCAAAGTGGGCGGGCTCAAACTTAGCGCACCCAATTCGCGATTCGAACGTTCTAGCGCGGGGAGCTGGTGCCAAAGGCGAACGACGACTTTTCCACGTGATTTTGGCTGTTTACCAGGGCGGTGGCGGTGAAGTTGAAGCGGAGGTCGTGGAGTTCGATTTGGGTGCTGCCGCCGGCCTGCGGGGTGACGCGGTAGAGGGGAAATTGGGCGAAGTTGCTGAAGATGCGGAAGGGCTCGGTGCGGGAGGCGGCTTCGAGGGCGGGGGAGGGGGCGGGCTTTTCGAGGGAATCTGTCTGGGCGGGGTTGAAGGCTAGCGGGAGCGTGTATTCGGCCAGGCGATAGGCGGAATCGGTTTCGGCGACGGCGTGCCAATGGAGTGGGTTGACCGAGGTGGGGAAGGCCGCGACGCGGAGGGGGGCGGCGCCGGAATATTCGCGGGAATTGAGGGTTTGCAGCACGCGATTGTGCAGGACGGCGCGGCCTGAGTTGTACAGCGTCAGGAAGAGCAGGGCGGCTATGGCAAAGCCGCGTCCGGTGGACGGGGTGGGGCGTTCGCCGATTTCGGAGCCGACCAGGCGGGCCAAGAAGGGGCCGGCGATGGCGAGGGCGAAAGCGCCCAGGATCCAGAGATCGATGACGGGGGTGAGGTCCCAGCGGTACCAGGTGTCGTTGAGCGGGAGCAGGATGCGGATTCCGTAGATATTGGTGAGATCGAGCAGCAGGTGGGAGAGAAGGCCCACTAGCGCGACACCGGCCGTGGGGAGGAGCGCCAAGCCGGGGCGAAACAGGCGAAACAGGGCGGCGATGGCAAAGGCGAAAACGGGGGCGAGCAGCAGGGAGTGGGTGAGGTGGCGGTGCCAGTGGAGGTAGCTGAGGGAACCGGCTAAGGCGGAGACGATGTCGAGATCGGGGAAGTTGGCGGCGATGAGGAGGATGGGGGTGGCGGACGGGGTGATGCGGTTCAGGCCGGCGCGGCTGAGGAAAAGGCCGGTCAAGGTGTGGGTGAGATTGTCCAAGCCGCATTATGACAGGGCCGAAGGGCCAGTCCGGGGGAACGGGCCCTTTCGACGAGACGAGAGCTGCTAGGCCACCTTCCTTTCACGAAGCGGGGGTTCCAGGCTGCCGCGCCGCCGTTTGGGATCTGGCATGACAAGCAGATTGGACCTTACTTCGAGAGGCTTTCTGACGGTACCGCCGAAATACTCATCGAGCGGGAACAGGGCAAAGGGCTCCAGTTCACGGTAGACACGGCCGAGTTTTTGCTGGATACGGTAAACGGCGTGGAAGAAGCTGCCGCGATCCATGCCGAGGCGGCGGCAACAGAGGCGCCAATCCGCTCCCAATAGAAAATGAAACCGGAAAATGCGATATTCATTTTCATCCAGGGCCCTTCTGCTGACCAGGCAAAAATCAGCAATATAATCCTCGTGTTTCCGGCTCCAGACGCGTCTGCCGTCCTTACCGGAACAATTCTCGAGCGTGACTTTGCTCATATATCTTTCCTGCGTCAAGCAGGTCTTGAAGCGCGTAAAACAAGCCCGGAAAATATTCCGGAGCACGCAATTGCAAGGGCTCTGCTGTCCCTTCATGGGCGTTGTGCGCAATCCTTCACCTTGGCAAAGCACACACGTCTGTTTGGAGACCGCGATGGTCTCCGATCGATTCCATTCCATACCTGTCTAACTCCTCCGGCCCGGTTTCGGATTCCGGCCGCTGTAACTGTGCTGACTATATCTTCCGGAGGTATTTTGAACATGTGGGTGACAACAAAAAATGCCGAATTAAACGGTATAAAAAGTACGGTTTTACCGGATGATACTGTAAACGTTGTACTTAGCGCGTTACAAATTATTTTTATACAAAGTTATATTCCTCCGAAAAATGTTCGTATATAACGGCTTTTTGGCGCTATATTTCTCTTGGAAATAGGGACGCGACGTGCTATTTACTTTGCTCCAGGACCGATTGATCGTTCATATCCGGAATCGAGTCCGGGCTGGGGAGATCACGGAGAGGGGCCTGGCGAGGCTTACGGGAATGAGCCAGCCGCATTTGCACAACGTTTTGAAGGGGATACGTTCGCTTTCTTCAGACTACGCGGATCAGATTGTGGATCACCTGCACCTATCGATCGCGGATTTGCTGACGGGGGCTGAGATTGGGATGACCGGCCTTGAAGGGGGACCGCTAGCGCGCGCGAATGGGGCGGTGGCGGCGGTGGATGGGGTGGCGCAGTTAGATTCCGAAAACATTTTTCCTATGCCGCGTTGGTTGACGGAGCCGCTGGTGAGGCCGGTGATGGTGAAACTGGAGCGCGATGAGAGTGTGCATCCTTACTTTCAGGAGGGGGATTTGGCGCTGATGGATCGCGCGCCGCTGACACGGGAGGCGCTGCGGGCGACGGCGATTTATCTGGTGAAAACCAAAGAGGGAAAGCTGGTGCGGTTTGTGCGCGCGGCCGGAACACGGCTGTATCTGGTGACGCCGGGGAACAGGGGCGAGCCGCGGCTATGGGATTACCTGCCGCTGCCGGGGCAGGATCTGCGGGATGCGATTCAGGGCCGGGTGGTGTGGATTGGGAGGGCGCTGGAGCCGAACCTATTTGCGCTGTCTACGATTTTCCCGCAGGCTTGAGATTCAGCGATTCGCGATAGATATCGATAACTTCGGCGGCATTACGGGTCCAACTGAAGCGGGCGGCGTGTTGGTGACCGCGTTCGATGAGCCGTAAGCGCAGGGGGTTATCGAGCAGGACTTCGCGGATGCCACGCGCGATATCGAAGACATTTTCGGGGTTGACGAGCATGGCGGCGTCGCCAACCGCTTCGGGAATGGCGCTGATACCGGAGGCGATGACGGGCGTGCCGGAGGCCATGGCTTCGAGCGGGGGCAGGCCAAAGCCTTCATATAAGGACGGAAAGACGAAAGCCGCGGCCATTTCATAAAAAATGCGCAGAGTTTCGAAAGGAACGAAGCCAAGGAAGCGCACGCTTTGTTCCACGCGGCTTTGCATGACGGCGCGGCGGACGGCGGGGTAGCGGGAAATTTCATCGCCGATGATGATGAGGCGCAGGTCGCGATAGATGGGATGCGATTCCATCTCGGCGCGGATGACGGCGAAGGCTTCCACCAGGCGGGGAATGTTCTTTTGCGGGCGAATGGTGCCGGCGTAAAGCAGGAAGGGGCGACGGATCTGGTAGCGCTCGAGGATGCGATCGCGCTCACTCTGATCGGACGGGCCGGTGTAGAAAAATTTGGGATCGGGCGCGTTATAGACGAGGCGGACGTTGGCTTGGGAGACGGGGACGAGTTTGAGGAGGTCGCGGCGGGTGGCGGCGGAGACGGCGATTACCTTTCGGGCGCGCAGGAGGCCGCGCTGGAAACGGAACGTGCGGAGTGCGCCCCGGAAGCGGGAGGTTTCGGAGAAAAGAAGGATGCCGAGGTCATGGATGGTGACGACGTAGGGCGAGCTTAGGAGTAAGGGGACCCGGTTGAGGGGGAAATGCACCAGATCGCAGCGGAGGCTGTGGAGGAAGGCGGGGAAGCGGAAGTGTTCGGTGTGATCGGTATCGGCCCTGAGGTAGGGCACGATCGGGAAGTTGGCGGGGAGGGGCGGGAGGTGGTCGGCATCGGCTGGATTGAGGATGAGGCTGAAGTGGTTTTCGCTATCGACGACGGCCATGGCCGTGAGCAGATTGCGGATGTAGGTACCGATGCCGAAATCGCGAAGGCGCCGAACGTCGATCGCGATTTTCACTTGGGGGTTAGGCCTTGACGGTGTCGAGCTTCCAGGAATAAAGGGGGAACTGTTCGGTGAGCACTTCCACTTTGCGGCGGACGGCGGCGCGCACGTGTTCGCTTGCGACATCGCGCAGCACTTCGGCGATGAGGCGGCCCACTTCCCGCATTTCGGTTTCGGTGAAACCGCGGGTGGTGACGGCGGGGCTGCCGAGGCGGATGCCGCTAGGGTTGAGGGGCGGGTTGGTATCGAAGGGGATGCCGTTCTTGTTGACGGTGATGCGGGCTTCGTCGAGCGACTTTTCGGCTTCGCGGCCGCGCACGCCTTTCGAGAAGACATCGACCAGCATCACGTGAGTATCTGTGCCGCCGGAGACGACGCGGAAGCCTTCTTCGGTTAACGTTTGCGAGAGCGCGGCGGCGTTGCGGATGACCTGCTGCTGATAATGCTTGAATTCCGGTTGGAGCGCTTCAAGGAAGCACACTGCTTTGGCGGCGATTACGTGGACGAGCGGGCCTCCCTGAGCGCCGGGAAAGACGTTGCGGTCAATATCGGCGCTGTACTTTTCTTTCGCAAGGATGATGCCGGAGCGGGGGCCGCGCAGAGTTTTGTGGGTGGTGGAGGTGACGATGTCGCACCATTCGACAGGATTGGGGTGAAGGCCGGCGGCGACGAGGCCGGAAAAATGGGCCATATCGCAGAGGAGCAGCGCGTTGTGACGATCGGCAATTTCGCGGAAACGGGGGAAATTCCAGATGCGCGAATAGGCGCTGCCGCCGGTGATGATCATGCGCGGCTGGTGTTCGGCGGCCAGGCGTTCCACTTCGTCGAAATCGATAAGTTCATCGTCTTTGCGGACGCCGTAGTGGACCGCGTTATAGGTTTTGCCGGAGAAATTGAGCTTGAAGCCGTGTGTGAGGTGGCCGCCGTGAGCAAGGCTGAGACCGAGGATGGTATCGCCGGGGTTGAGGACGGCGGCGAAGGCAGCCTGGTTGGCCTGGGAGCCGGAGTGCGGCTGGACATTGACGTGTTCGGCGCCGAAAAGTTGCTTGGCGCGGTTGCGGGCTAAGGTTTCCACCTGATCGGCGAACTCGCAGCCACCGTAATAGCGTTTGCCGGGGTAACCTTCGGCGTATTTGTTGGTGAAGATGCTGCCGGTGGCTTCGAGGACGGCTTCCGAAGTAAAATTTTCGCTCGCGATCAGTTCGATCTGGGAGTGCTGACGCTCCGTTTCGCGCTGAATGGCCGAGAAAATTTCGGGATCTGTTTCGGCCAGATGCCGCGCCATGGAACTGTTCATAGGAAGGTTTAATTTTAACATTTCGACATTCTTCCTATACTGGAAAGATGTTCTTTCGGCGGGCCAAGGCTCATGAGGATACATTCGCGGAATATTTGACCAAGGTGCGCGCGGCCGGCTTCGAGGTGCAGACGACGGCCAAGGGAGCGAAGGTTTCGCGCGATGGAGTGGCGGCGGTGCTGGAGAATGTTCAGGGGACCCATCCGCGCGTGGCGGAGCGGGCGGGCCGGGTGATGGGGGCTGAGATCGCGACGCTGGTGGATGGCGGGTTCCAGAAATTTCTGCAAACTCCTTCAGGACTGCGGCGTCCGGCGCTGGCGGCCGATTTAAAGGCGATTCACGCGTTTCAGGAAGATTTGCGGGAGGCGGTGGGGATTACCAGCTTGTATAACGAATCGCTGGGGACGGTTTCGAACCAGTACATTTATGACCGGGTGGAAGAGCGCGATCAGGACAACTTGAAAGCGCCGTGGAAGGTGAAAACCTCTTAGCTTTCAGGTTTTAACCACCGGCTTTCAGGCGCGCGGTGACTTTGGCGTACTCATTTTGAATGAGCTTGTTGGTGGGAAATTGGCGGGCGAGTTCCTCCAGCACCTTCTGGCTTTCAATCGGCTTCTTTTCCCTGAGGTAACCGGCGGCGAGCAGGATTTTCGCCAGCGGCTTCAGGTAATTGCCGCTTGAGGCGACCAGGCGCAAGTTCTGGAAACCCTGTTCCTTATTACCCTGCACATCGTCAAACTTGACGAACCAGCGGACCACCAGCGGGAGCGTGCCAACCAGATATTCGGTGAAGCCGGTGGTGAGGTAGGCGTCGGTGAAGGAAGGGTCAACCTGGAGCAGGTGCTTGGCGTCGCGGTAGGCGCGTTTGTTTACGGAGAGGCTGGCGATTTGCTTTTTTTCGACAAGGGCCATGTAATCTACCACTTCGCCCAGGGTGAGGCACATGGAAAAGAGCGCGGGCGGATCGTTGGGGTTCTTGTCGAGCGTGGCTTGCGCGAGCGCCTGGGCCTTATCGGTGGCGGCATAGAAGGCATCGCGCGTGGCCTTATCGGGGCGCAGCTTTTTACGGCTATCGGAGATGCGGCGGTCGCTTTCGAAGAACTCGCTTTCGAGGATGCCGAGGCGGTCGAGTTCCGAGAAGAGGTAGGCGGAACCGCGCACGGCATAGCCTAACGGATCTTGCGGCTGTTCGGCGATATAGCGGCTGATGACGTTTTGGGCGCCGGTAAAATCTGAGCTGTACATCTTATGAAATGCTTCGCTGACCAGGGGAGGACCGGTGGGGGAATCCGCCGCACTGCAGGCGAGGGGGGCCAGCAGCGCCAGGGTGAAGCATAGTTTTGACACGAACCTATCGTATCAGCGCGGCGATTAGGCCAATTGCGATTCGAGCACGATGGAGTCGCCGGGAGCGATCTCGCCCTCCTGGATCACGCGGGCGTAGAAGCCACTTATGCCCCAGTGGGGGGCGGCGGTGTCGCCGAGCTTGATGCCGGGGCTGTAGAGGGCCGGGCGAATGGGCGCGCCGGCGGAATAAATGTCGAGAGCGCGGCAGGGTTCACGCGGCTTGGTGAGTTCGATGCGGGCGGAGCCGACGTGAAATTGCTGGCCGGCGCGCCAGTTTTGAGGGTCGAGGCCGAGGGTGGTTAGATTTTCGCCAAGCGCACCGGGGAAGACGGGGTAGCCGAGCGTGAGCAGGTGGGAAAGGGCCTCATTCGCGATGATTAGTACGGCTTGGGAGGGGCCGCCGTGAATTTTGGGGTGGGCGAAGGAATCGCCAAGGAAGCCGGTTGGGGCGAGTTTGCCCAATAAAATCGGGCGTTTGGGGAGGCCGCCGGGCGAAATATTCACCTGCAGAATTTTTCCTGACATTTTTGTTAATTTTTTTGAGAATATTTTTTGGGCCTGACACTACGCCTACATAAATGGTAGGCACCTCCCCTACATTGCTGTTCAGTGCGTATTTCGGAACACTGAATTTGGACAAGGCTGCAATCTTGTGCTTCCCGCAAGGGTTGCCGGGGTTCGAAACTGAGCGCCAGTTTGCAGCCATCCAGATCCCCGGGCAGCATCCCTTGATTTATTTGCAGAGCGTGGCAACGCCCGATCTTTGTTTACTGACATTTCCCGTTACGGCAATCGATTCGAACTACAATCTTCACGTTAGCGCGGAAGACAGGGACACGCTGGAGTTTCCCGCGATGGAGGCTTCGGGTACGCCGGGGAATTTGCTGGCGCTGGCGATTGTTTCCGTAGAACAAGGTGCGGGAGCGACGGCGAACATGGCGGCGCCCCTGGTGGTGAACCTGAAAACGAACCTGATACTGCAAGCTGTTCAGCCCGACCCCGCCCTGCTTTACAACTTCCCTCTGAATTCACTTACTTCCCCGTGCTGATTTTAAGAAGGCGCGCCGGGGAGGCCATTGCCATTGGCAACGGAATCGAAATTGAAATTATGGAAATAGGATCTTCGAAGGTGAAGATTGGAATCCATGCGCCCGCTGAAATTTCCGTGCAACGTAAAGAGATGTTACGGGCCAGCCAGCAGAACCGGAGCGCGGCATCTATTTCCGATGAAAGCCGTTTGGCGCTGGTAAAAAATCTTTCTTATCTTTTTTCTAAAACTCCTGCTGAAGAGGCCGATAAGTCTTTTGAGGCTAGATACTCCGGGCATCCTGAAAAGGAGAACCTGGAACCCGGCAAGACGCCGGGTTTGTATCCCACAACAGGACGTTAAAATAACATGTCAATTTCGGTTCAGACCAACGTAACTTCTTTGATCGCCCAGAACAATCTGCGCATCAATACCGATTTTCAGAGCCAGACCATTCAGAGACTGACCTCCGGCTACCGGATCAACTCTTCGGGCGACGATGCCGCCGGACTGGCGACCGCCAACAAATACCGCAGCGACACAGCGGAGTTGACGCAGGGCGTTCGTAACGCCAATGACGCGATCGGCACCTTCCAGACGATCGATAGCGGCTTGAACAACATTTCACAGATTGTGGATCGTCTGAAAACGCTGGCGACCCAATCGGCATCCTCCACCTTTGCCGGCAATCGCAGCACGCTGGACAACGAATACCAGAGTCTGATTACGGAAATCACGCGGCAGGCTTCGAACGTTAACTTAAACACCGGCGGCAAGTACAACACCAACCTGGTGACTTACATCGGCGGCGGCAGCAACGCGGCCAATGCGCAGATTTCGGTGGATTTGAGCGGCTCGAACAACGCCGTAGACGGTGCGGGCTTAGGTCTGAACACCACCAGCATCGCGGGTGGCGGATCCAGCCTGACCGGTAACACGGTGCGCCTGGACAACACCGCGGTTGCGTTCCTGGCGAGCGGTTCGCAGGCTTACAACTTTCACTTGACCGATTCCAACGGCAGCAATCTTGACGTTACGGCCACAGTGAGCGGCGGTTCGGCGGGCTTGAGTGGAACGCAGGTCATCTCCTCGTTGAACAACACCCTGCAAGCCTACGGCATCACGGCGAGCATCGGCAGCAACGGCCAGGTGAGCTTCGGCGGCGCAACGGCTTTCGACGTGAAAGTGGCGGCGGCATCGGCCGGTAACACCACGGCTACCACGAACTCCAGCACCATCAACACGGGCAACTTCAATCTGAACTCCGCCTTCGTCGCGGTAGTGGGTACGGCGGAAACGTTCACCGTGCAGAACGCGGGAAACTCCTACAACCTGAGTCTCGATTCCACCACCGGCGCCACGCAGGCTTCCGCTCTGACCGCTCTCAACACGCAGCTTGCGGGATCTGGCATCTCCGCCATCAAGGGCGTCGCGGGTAACGACATCCAATTCCAGAGCGCGAATTCCTTCAGCGTGGTGGAAACCGCTCTGGCCGGTACTTCGGGCGGCGCGTTTGCGGCTCTCGGTTCGCAGGCTGTCACCGGGGCTTCGGCGGCTTCCTCCAGCACCGGCAACTCCATTGCCGCGCTGGCCACTCTTTCCACCGCGATCCAGAACCTTGGCCTGGTGCAAGGCCGTGTGGGTGCGGGCGAAAACAAACTGTCCTACGCCGTGAATCTGGCGCAGTCGCAAATCGCGAACTTCTCGGCGGCGCAGTCGCGCATTCGTGATGCGGATACAGCGGCTGAAGCAGCGAATCTGACCAAGGCCCAAGTGCTGCAGCAGTCTTCCATCGCAGCGCTGGCGCAGGCGAACTCGGCTCCGCAGGCGATTTTGAGTCTGCTGAAAGGCTAACTGAGGCGCAAGCGGCGAACGATGAGGCGGGTACCCGGTAAGAAGTTGGGTACCTGCCTCATTCGTGTTTGACGGATCGAGCAAGGAAAAGCCATGAGTACAACCAGCAACACAATTTTTTCGGGCACCAGCCGATTCACCAACGATTTTCAGCAGGTGATCAATCGCTCTGTCGCGATTGCGTCCCTGCCTATTTCGCAGTTGACGAATCGCAAGAATGCGCTGACGGACCAAGCTGGCGCCGTGACAGCGCTTACGGCCAAGTTTTCGTCGCTGCAAACCGCACTACAAAATTTGGGCAGTTCGACCGGACTCGGTTCGTTGAACGCTTCTGTTTCGGATGCCAATACCGCGCGCGTTTCGCTGGGAACGGGCGCATCGCCGGCTTCCTATTCGTTGGAAGTGGTTGGTCTGGGTGGCTTTACGAACACCTCGAGTGCCGGCTCGCTGACGCGCGTGTCAGACCCCGCGGCCCAGAACGTGAGCGCCGCCACATCGTTTACGGTTGTGGTCAACGGCGTATCCACATCGATTACGCCCACTTCGAGTAACTTGAACTCGCTGGTTTCGGCGATCAACAACGCAGCGGGATTGAATGTTCAGGCATCTCTAGTGAATATCGGTTCTACTTCGGCGCCGGATTACAGGCTGAGTGTGCAGAGCACGAAGCTGGGTGCGAATACAATTCAGATCAACGACGGCACGACCGATTTGTTGAGCACCACATCGATTGGAAGCCTGGCCAGCTACAAAGTGAATGGGCTCGCGACTGCGATCCAATCGGACACACGCAGCATTACGCTGGCTCCCGGAGTAACGGCGGAGCTGCTGGCGCCGAGCGCGCCGGGCGTGGTGTCCACCATCAATGTGACGCGACAATCGGGTTCCATCGGGAATGCGTTAAGCGCACTGGTGAACTCATATAATTCGGCGGCCGACGAACTTGCGAAGAATCGCGGCAAGGGCGGAGGAGCGCTCACCGGCAGCAGCGTAATTGCCGAACTAGGCAACAAGCTCCGATTGTTGGGCACCTATTCGTCCGGGACCGGCGGGACTCAGTCATTAGCCAATTTGGGCGTTACCTTCGACGGCAAAGGGCACCTTGCTTACGACGCGTCGGCCTTCAGCGCGGCAGCCTCGGGTAACTTGAATGCGGTGTCGGCATTTTTGGGAAGCTCGACTTCCGGTGGATTCCTGAAAGCCGCGTCCGACGTGCTCACTTCAATTCAGGGCCCCACCACGGGAACACTTACTCGGGCGGGAACTTCCATTCAGGATCAGACCGCGGCGCAGCAGGCATTGATCGACGCCGGTCAGGTGCGCGTGGACAAATTGCGAGCGGACCTGACGGCGCGTTTGGGCCGCGCGGATGCCCAAGTGGCCGCGCTGGAGCAAAGTTATACAGTGCTGAGCGGCATCTTCCAGGCTCAGCAGGCGAACCAGAACAACAAGTGACTCTCACCGGTACAGCGCGTAAGATTCTGGAAGCGTCGCAAGCGGGTTCACTGGACGATGCCGAGCCAGCTCTGCGGCGCTTGCAAGACATGATTGTTTCCGGAGTAAAGCCCGACGAAATTCCGGGCGCATTGGCGATATTGGGTGACGCGAGGACCGCCATGCATGGCCACCGAACCCGGATGATGCTTGACCTGAAGGAACTGGAAAATTCTTCCTGCTATACGCGCGGCGCTGAAAATCTGGCCGCGTCCTGGGAAATGGACGGGTAACAGCAGACCAAAGTTTGCCAGCGCCAAAAGTGTGGCGCGTACGAAAACGGCAAGTGCAACAATTCATTAGCTGAAAGGGTGGCCCGTGTCATGCAATTTACGAGGGCATGTTTGACCGGCTGGGCGGAAGCCTGGAACGCTATATGGATCTTTTGAGTGCGCGCCAGAAGTTGGTGGCCTCGAATATCGCCAATTCGGACACTCCCGGTTTTCGGACGCGCGATATCGATTTTCAAGCGGAATACCAGGGTGCCCTGGATTCTCACCTCCCCCGCACCGAAGAAGTGCTTGGCTTAAAGACAAAGAACGATGGCAACAACGTAAGCATCGATCGCGAATCGCGCCTGCTTTCTGAGAACGCGCTGCGCTTCAATCTTGCCGCGCAACTGATGAAGAGTCAGGTGCGCGATATTCGGAATGCCATCCAGGAAGGCAGGTCCGGATGAGCCTGTTTTCGGCAATTTCAGTCAGTGCTTCCGGAATGGAAGCGCAGCGCACGCGCGCGGAACTGCTGGTGGAAAATCTCGCGAATGCGGAGACCACGCGGACAGCGGAAGGCGGCCCCTACCGGCGCAAAGACGCCATCTTTGAAACGCAGGCTCCGGAAATGCCGTTCCATTCGGTTTTCGCGGCGGAACTGCAGCAACAGAATCAAGGAGTAGCCGTTTCCGAAATCACGGTGGATATGCGCGAGCCGGAAAAGCGTTATCAGCCGGGGCACCCCGATGCCGACGCGGACGGCTATGTCGCCATGCCTCGTATCAACCCCGCTGAGGACATGGTGGATTTGATTGGCGCATCGCGAACCTATCAGGCAAATGTAGCGGCCATCTCCGCCGTGAAAGATATGATCCAGCGGTCGATCGACCTCTTCCGGTAGCCATGATCGCACCCATATCTCTCCACATTGCACTTCCCGCGCTGGCGCCTGTCACGGGCGCGACGGGCGGTTCCGGCCAGGAATTTCACAATCTGCTGGCCAGCACCATCGGCGGCGTGGAACAAAAACAAACAGACGCGCAGACAGCGGTAAACAGCTTTTTAACGGGCGAGACGGAAGAGTTGCACACGGCCGCGCTGGCCGGGCAGCGCGCCGAGCTATCGCTTGAACTGTTCCTGCAGGTGAGAAATAAAGTTGTGCAGGCCTACCAGGAAGTAATGCGGATGCAGATGTAAATGGGTGCTGTCGCGCAGCTTCGTCAACTTGTTGTAGCGCTCTCCATCGTTCAGCGGATTGCGATTGTCTGCGCCGCTGTGCTGGTGGTTGTGGGGATGCTTTCGCTTTCCCGCTGGCAAAAAGAATCCGATTTCAAGCCACTGTACAGCAATCTTGCGCCGGAAGACGCAGGAGCCGTGGTGCAGAAACTGAAAGAATCGGGCACGGATTTCCGGCTGTCGGAAAACGGCACCACCGTGCTGGCGCCGTCTTCGCGCGTAGCCGAACTGCGTCTGGAACTGGCCGCGGCCGGGCTGCCGAAAAGCGGCCGAATCGGTTTTGAACTATTCGACAAGACGAACTTTGGCGCGACGGAATTCGCGGAGCATGTGAATTACCGGCGTGCTCTCGAAGGCGAGTTGGAGCGGTCCATCATGTCGCTCTCTTCAGTGGAGCAGGCGCGGGTCCACCTGACGTTTCCCAAGGATTCGGTATTTCTGGAATCGAGGCAAGCCGGTAAGGCGAGCGCCATTCTGCGTTTGCGCCCGGGTGCGAAGCTGCAACCGCAAAACGTCTCCGCACTCACCAATATGATTGCGAGCGCGGTGGAGGGTTTGACGCCGGAAGCGGTGACGCTGCTGGATACGCGCGGCAATCTGCTGAGTCTTCCGAAGCGGCCGGGGCTCGATCAGGATTCGCAGCCTTCCGATGCAACGCTGGAATTCAAACAAAAGCTGGAAAACAATCTGCTGGCAAAGGTGAACGCCACGTTGGAGCCGCTGCTGGGCCCCGGGCGTTTCCGAACCGGCGTTTCTCTGGACGTGGATTTCACCAGCGGCGAACAGAGCGAAGAAACTTTAGACCCGAACAAATCGGTAATGGTCACGTCGCAGAAGACGGAGGATGCGTCTTCTCCCGCCGTGAGTTCCGGCGCGCCGGGGACGGCGTCCAATCTGCCGCGGCCTCCGGGCCGAACGGGCTATGGCGCGAATGGCGTTTCGCGCAAGACAGAGAACATTACCTTTCAGACCAGCCGCGTGGTGCGGCACACGCGCCTGCCGCAGGGCACGGTCAAGCGCATTTCGCTTTCCGTGCTGGTGGACCACGAATTGAAGTGGGAAGGCGCGGGCAAAAAGATGAAGCGAACGCTGGTGCCACCCACGCCGGAGAAGCTGAAAACCATACGCGATCTGGTGAGCGGGATTGCGGGGTTGAGCACGGAGCGCGGCGACCTGCTGGTGGTGGAAACGCTGCCGTTCGATGCGACGCTAAGCGCGGAGCCGCCCGTGGAACTGGGCCCCAGCGCTCCCACGGCGGACCCGCGGTTACCGAAGTGGCTCGCTCCGCTCATAGCGGATGGCCGCTCACTTGTGATTGCCGCTGTTGTGGGTGCGGTGCTGGTGATTCTGCTGATCGGCATGGCGTTCCTGCTGCTGCGTAAAAAGAAAAAGCCTGCGGTGACCATGCAAACGGCCTTGCCGGTAAACACCGAAGCTGCAAAGCACGAACCCGCGCCAGATCAGCTCGAGACGGCCCAGGAAGTGGCCCAAAAGAAGTTGGATAGCGAAATTTCCAACCGGTACAAGCTTACGGGCGGGGCCACGAAGAAGGCGGAGGCGCTGGTGAAGCACTTGCGCGAATCGGTGAAGAACGATAGTACGGGAGCGACGAATGTTCTGAAGAGTCTGCTGGCGGAGAAGCAGACAGCGGAGACAATATAATGGCGGCCTCCGGTACGGTTCCTGCTTTGTCCGGCCCGCGTAGAGCGGCGATTGTGCTGATTTCTCTTGGTGAACAGGCCAGCGCGGACCTGGTGAAGGACCTGAATGAAGAAGAAGTTCAGGCGGTGAGCCGGGAAATTGCCAGGCTGGATTCTGTGTCCTCAGAGCAGGCCGAAATGGTACTCGAAGACTTTCATCAGTTGGTAGCGGGCCGCGAATTCGCGCTCAAGGGTGGCCGCGCTTACGCCCGCAAGATGCTGCAAAATGCTTTCGGGCCGGAAGCTTCGAAGAAAATTTTCGACCGGCTGGTGAAGGTGCTTGGTACGGATGTGGCCAGTTTCGACGTGCTGCACAAGGCCGACCCGCAACAGCTGGCCAAGTTCATTCACAGCGAACATCCGCAGACCATTGCGTTGATTCTGTCGCATTTGAGTTCCTCGCAAGCGGCGGCGCTGCTGGTTTCGCTGCCTCCGGGCATGCGGTCGGATGTGGCCTTGCGCATGGCCAACCTGGACCAGATCTCGCCTGAAATCATTTCGAAAATCGCGGGCATTATCGGTCAGAAGCTCATTTCGCTGGGCGAGTACAGCCGTGAATCCTATGGCGGCGTAAGGGCGGTTTCGGAAATGTTCAATCGCCTGGACGTAAAGGTTTCAAAGGAGATTCTGGGCAGTATCGAGAACCAGGATGCAGGCTTGGTGGAGACCATTCGGCACCTGATGTTCGTGTTCGAAGACCTTCTTTCCATTGACGAAGAGGGCATGAAGCAATTGGTTGCCAAGGTGGATCGCAAGAGTCTGACAGTGGCTTTGAAAGGCACCAGCGACCAGCTTCGGAGTCATTTTCTGGGCGGCATGTCGCAACGCGGGGCGGAGATGCTGAAGGAAGATATGGAAGCTATGGGCCCGGTGAAGATCAAGGATGTGGAAGCGGCGCAACAGCAGATTATCGGGCTGGTGCGGCAGTTGGAGACTGAAGGCGTGATCAACCTGAAGGGCGCCGTGGGCGAACAATATGTCGTCTAGGATACTGCTTCGCGAGCAAAGCAGCGAACAGGTGGAGCCCATGGTCTGGCGGACCTCCGGAAACGCACCGAGACTGGCAACTCGGCATCAACCTTCGAACTCATTTCAGGGTTCCGGCGGTGGCGAACCGGAAACAGCGGCGGTGCACAACCGGTTGCTGGAAGTGGAGCGTACGGCGCGGGAAGCGATTGAGACCGCGCGCAGGCAGGCCTTCGGTGAAGGTGAGGCGCACGGGCGGGCCCAAGCGGCACGTGAGTTAGAGCCGATTTTGGGGCGGCTCGCGCGGTCGCTGGAAGACGTGGCCAATCTGCGGCCGCGGCTGCGCGAGGAAGCGGAGAGCGACGTGGTACAGCTTTCGCTGGCGATTGCGCGGCGCATTTTGCATCGTGAGCTTTCGCTGGAGCCGGAAGCGATTCAGGCGCTGGTGCAAGTGGCGCTGGACCGTTTGGCCAAACAGGAAATTTACCGGGTGCATATCCATCCGGCGCAGGAGCAGGCGGTGCGGGCCGCGCTGGCGGTTCACCATAGCGCGGTAGAGGTGGCGGTGGACCCCCGTCTGGAGGTGGGTGCCCTGATGTTCGAGACCAATCGTGGAAAGATGGACGCGTCCGTGGCGGCGCAGTTCGAAGAGATCGAGCGCGGGTTGACCGACCGGGTGAAGAGATGACGAACGCCTCGCCGTTGGATCTGCGCCCGTACTATATCGATCTGGCCCGGCTGGACCCATTTCAGACCGCGGGCGAAGTGGTGCAACTGGTGGGGCTGCTGATTGAATCGGCTGGGCCGGCGGCGGCGATTGGAGATTTCTGCTGCATCCGCACGCAGGAAGGCCGGTCTATTCGTACGCAGGTAATCGGCTTTCGCAACGGGCACGTGCTTTCCATGCCGCTTGAAGATACGGACGGCCTGTGCCTGGGCGATTGCATTTTTGCGCGCCCGAACGATGCGACGGTTTGCGTGGGGCCGCATTTGCTGGGACGGGTGTTGGATGGATTCGGTGAGCCCATGGATAAGGGTCCGCGCTTCCCGGCGGGTGAGCGGTACAGGCTCTATCAGCCTCCGCAGAATCCATTGGACCGGGCTCATATTACCGAGCCGCTGGTGACGGGCATTCGCGCCATCGATGGCTTGCTGCCGATTGGGCAGGGGCAGCGCGTGGGAATTTTCGGCGGATCTGGCGTGGGCAAGAGCACGCTGCTGGGCCAGATGGCGCGCAACAGCTCTGCCGACGTGAGCGTGATTGCGCTGATTGGCGAACGCAACAGAGAAGTGCGCGCGTTTTTGGAACAGGAACTGGGTGAGGAAGGGCGCAAGAAATCGGTCGTGATTGCTGCGACCTCAGACCGGCCCGCGCCGTTGCGTGTTCGCGCTTGTTTTGTGGCGCTGGCCGTGGCGGAATATTTCCGCGATCAGGGCTTGAAAGTTCTGCTGGTGATGGATTCGGTGACGCGCCTGGCGATGGCGCAGCGCGAGATCGGTCTGGCGGCGGGAGAGCCGCCCAGCCAGAAAGGGTATACGCCATCTGTGTTTAATCTGCTGCCGAAGATTTGCGAACGGGCGGGAAATTTCGAGAAGGGTTCCATCACGGGATTCTTTACGGTGCTGGTGGAGGGCGACGATTTCAATGAGCCCATCTGCGACGCCGTGCGGTCTATCCTGGATGGGCATATTACGCTGTCGCGCGAATTGGGTGCGGCGGGCCATTATCCGGCCATACAAATTTTGGATTCGGTGAGCCGGTTGCAATCGCAAATCTCGAACCCGGAACAGCGACAGAGCGCGCAGAAGATTCGCGAGGCACTGGCCGCCTACCGGCAGGCGGAAGATTTGATTCAGCTGGGCGCTTATGTGAACGGCACCAACCCGCGTTTGGACAAAACCATTCGCGCGCGCGATAACATGCTGCGTTATCTGCGGCAGGATGGCAGTGTGTCAACGCCGATTCAAGAGACACTCACCGGCCTTTCGAACCTGGCGCTGCAACTGCAATGAAGGCATTCCGCTTTCCGCTGGACCGCGTGCTGCATTGGCGCACGTTGCAATGCGAACTGGAGGAGGCAGCGGGCACAAGGCTGGCGGCTCAGCGCGCGCAAGTGGCGGAGCAACTCAGCAACATTAGTGTGCTGCGGAAGGAAGCCGCGGATTCCGTGACGCAGCAGACCATGGTGGACGCCTGCGATTTTCAAACGCTGGCGAACTTCAATGTCTGGGCGGAGCAACAGAAAATCAAGATTCGTGAGCGGGCTGAAAAATTACGCTTGGAAGCGGAGGCGCAACTGGTGCGCACCGCCGAAGCCAGACGTAAGCGGAAGCTGCTGGAGATACTTCGCGAGAAGCGCTTGACGGAATGGACCGCGCTTCGCGACAAAGACGACGAGCAGGCCGCGGCCGATTCGTGGCTTTCGCGTTTTGCGGCGGAACGCTACACTACGGAAAATGTTCCCCCGCCGGTTGGCTAGCCTTGTTCTTATTTTTGCACTGAATTCCGCTCCGGCATTGCTTGCCGCCAAGCGCCCCCTCACCTTCAAAGATTTCGATTCGTGGCGCAGCATCAATGGGCAGATACTGTCCCGCGACGGGCGCTTCCTGGCCTATGGCCTGTTCCCGCAGGAAGGCGATGGCGAAGTGGTGGTGCGGGATCTGTCGACAGGCAAGGAACTGCGCGAGAACGCGGGGCAATTGCCTCCGCCGGCGCCGCCTGACCCGAACGCGGAAGCTCCGCCGCGTCCGCGCGCTATCCGGCTGGCGTTCACGGCGGATTCGCACTATCTGATTTTTGTTTCGTACCCGAAGAAGGAAGAGACGAAGAAGCCGAAGGCGGAGGCTGCAGCGGCGGGCGATCTGGTGATCTTGAACGCCGTGACGGCGACGCGGGCGCGGGTGGCTCGCGTGAAGGATTTCGGAATTCCCGATCATGGCGATTCGCTGGTGGCGTACTTGAAAGCTCCGGCGGCCAAGCAGACCACGGGTACGGATTTGGTGATCCGGCAGTTGAACACGGCTTCGGAGCGCACAATTTCCGAAGTATCGGAATACGTGCTGACGAAGGATAGCCGCACGTTGGTGTACACGGTTGCGTCCGCGAAGGACGATGGGAATGGCGTGTACGTTGTGCCGTCGAAGGGCGCGGAGATGCCGAAATCTTTGCTCACCGGCAAGGGTCAATACAAGAAGCTGACGTGGGATGACAGGCAGGATGAACTGGCCTTCGTGAGCAGCCGCGACGATTCGGCTTCGAAGGCTGCGAAATACAAACTGTATCTTTGGGATAAAAAGACGCCGCAGGCCGTGGCGGTGGCGAGTGTGGAGACGCCGGGGTTTCGTTCGGGATTCGTGGTGAGCGATACGGCGGCATTGAATTTTTCGAAGGACGGCACGCGGCTGTTCTTCGGGGCGGCGCCGCCGGCTTTGCCTGAACGCAAGACCGGGCCTCCGGGGGAAGATGACGTGGTCTTCGATCTATGGCATTACAAAGACGACCATGTGCAGCCGATGCAGAAAGTGCGCGCGGGCCAGGAGCGTACGCGATCTTTCCGCGCGGTCTACATTGTTCCGCAACACAAGCTGGTGCAGCTTGGGGATGCGGAGCTATCGGAGATTACGCCGAATGAAAATGGCCGGTATGCGCTGGGTTCCGACGACCGTGAGTATCGCGCGGCCGTGGAATATGGCGAACGCGCGGCGGATTCTTTCCTGGTGGATACGGAGACCGGTAAGCGCACTCTGCTCGGGAAGAAGCAGAGCGGCAATGTGACATGGTCACCCGATGGCAAGTATGCCGTGAGCTTTGACGGCGAAAATTGGAACGCGATTGCGGTGCCTTCGGGCAAGACCGTGAATCTGACCGCGAAGCTGCCGGCGAAGTTCTGGACCGAAGAGAACGATACGCCCGGCACGCCGCGCCCGTATGGTTTGGCGGGCTGGAGCAAGGATGGCAAGAGCGTGTTGCTCTATGACCGCTTCGATATTTGGGAATGTTCGCCCGATGGTTCTCATGCGTCGAATTACACCGCAGGCCTGGGGCGCAAGAACAATTTGGAATTGCGCTACGTGAAGCTGGATGCGGAAGAAAAGGCCATCGATACCGCCAAGCCGCTGCTGCTTCGGTCGGAAAATGTGGTCACGCGCGAGACCGGCTTCTATTCCGGCGCGACACAGCTCACGATGGGGCCGGTGGATTACGGTGCGCCTGTTAAGGCGAAAGATGCGGATGTGCTGGTGCTGCTCGCGCAGACGTTCGACCGCTTTCCGGATTTGCTAGTGACCGATTCGGCCATGACGCAACTGAAGAAAGTGACCGATGCCAATCCGCAGCAAGCGGATTTGTTGTGGGGGTCGGCGGAGATGGTTAGCTTCCATAACTTGGATGGCGTTCCGCTGCAAGGCGCGCTGTATAAGCCGGAAAACTTCGATCCCAAGAAGAAGTACCCCATGATCATTTACATCTATGAGCGGCTGTCGCAGAACCTGAATCACTTCACAGATCCGAAGCCGATGGACAGCATCAACATTCCGTATTACGTCAGCAACGGCTATCTGGTGTTCACGCCGGACATTGTGTACACCACGGGCTATCCGGGCCAAAGCGCGCTGAAGTGCGTGCTGGGCGGGGTGGAGGCGATGGTGAACAAGGGCTACGTGGACGAGGCGAATATCGGGATGCAGGGGCACAGTTGGGGCGGCTACCAGATCGCTTACATGATCACGCAGACTTCGCGCTTTAAGGCGGTGGAGGCGGGCGCGGTGGTGGCGAACATGACCAGTGCGTATGGCGGCATCCGGTGGGGTAGCGGGCTGCCGCGCCAGTTTCAATATGAGAGGACGCAGAGCCGCATTGGGGGCAGCTTGTGGGAATATCCGCTGCGGTTTCTGGAGAACAGCCCGCTGTTTCAGGCGGACCGCGTGAAGACGCCGCTGCTGATGGTGCATAACGATGCGGACGATGCGGTGCCGTGGTATCAGGGCATTGAATACTATCTGGCTTTGCGGCGATTGAACAAGGAAGTGTATATGTTCAGCTACGCGGGGGAGCCGCACCATCTGCAGCGACGCGCGAATCAGAAAGATTATGCGCGGCGTCTGGCCGAATATTTCGCGTTCGAGTTGAAGGGCGCGCCGAAGCCCGCGTGGATGGAGAAGGGCATTCCGTACCTTCACGCGGCCGAGCAGACTGCTACCGATTTACATTAGACGGACTGCGCAAGGTCTGGCCGGATTTCATGGCGATGGAATGCAGCACGGAGCTGGGAAGAAAGCGCTGGAGTGCGATCCAGGTGCGATAACGCCATCCGGGGATGACGATGGGCTGGTTGCGCGCGAGGCCGTTTAGCGATGCGCGGACTACTTCTTCGGCAGTGGTCCAGAGGCTTTCGGGGATGCGGCTGGTATCCATGCCCGCGCTCGAGTGAAAATCAGAACGCGTGAAGCCGGGGCAGAGCGCTTGTAAGCGAACGCTGCTGCGCGCGCTCTTTAGCTCAAGCCAAAGCCCTTCGGTAAAGCTGTTCATCCAGGCTTTGGTGGCCGAATAGTTGATAGAGCCCACGGTGGGCATCCAGGCGGCGACGCTTGAGACATTCACGATGCTGCCGCGATTGCGCCGCACCATGCGCGGAAGCGCGGCGGCGGTGAGGCGCATGGTGGCCAGGGTATGGACGCGGTGCATGGCTTCCTGACTGCTGAAATCGCCTTCCCAGAAGAGTCCGGCGGTGCCGAAGCCGGCGTTGTTCACCAGAAAATCCAGCCGGTCTTCGGTGCGCACGCGGTGTTCGAGCGCGCGCAGGCCAAGATCTGTCGCAAGATCGGCAAGTATTGCTTCGCCGCCAGTATCTTTCTGCACGGCGTTCAGTTTGCGCTGGTTGCGGCCCACCAGAATCAACCAATAGCCGGCTTGCGCCAGCGCCCGCGCATAGGCGGCGCCGATGCCGCTGGAAGCCCCCGTGACCAGCGCTACGGGTCCGTCAAACGCCGATGACGATTTTTCCAAAATGGCCTCCGCTTTCGAGCAGCCGGTATGCGGCGGGAGCTTCATCGAACGGGAATACGCGGTCGATCACCGGCTTCATTGCAGCCTGCGTGACAGCGCGGTTCATGTCTTCGAACATTTCGCGCGAACCCACATAGATGCCTTGCAGGCAGATGCTCTTCATCAGCACCGGCTGCGGATCCACTTCGCCCTTCCCGGTGAGGACGCCGATCAGCACAACGGTGCCGCCCATGCGAACTGCCTTAAGCGATTTCGCAAGCGTGCCCGCGCCACCCACTTCGACGATGCGGTCGACGCCGCTGGCGGGCTTTTCCCAATCGGGCGTGGTCTTATAGTTCACCAGAACATCGGCGCCCAGGGCGCGAGCGCGTTCAAGTTTGGCATCGCTACTCGATGTCGCGATCACCCGCGCGCCGGCCATCTTGGCGAATTGCAGCGCGAAGAGAGACACGCCGCCGGTACCTTGAACCAGTACGGTTTCGCCGGGACGCAGGCCGTCCAAAGCGCGCCACGCGGTCACACCGGCGCAGGGCAGCGTGGCCCCTTCTTCATAAGAAAGGTGATGGGGAATGGCTACCAGGCCCTCTTCGCGGAACACGCGATATTCGGCGAGCACGCCTTCAAGTGCACCACCCAGCGCGGTGTTGGCCTTCTCCTGATCCACGCGGCCGGAGATCCAGCCTTGCATGAAAATTGCGGCCACGCGTTCGCCCACGTGCCAGCGAGTTGCGCCCGGGCCCAGCGCAACCACTTCGCCCGCGCCATCCGAAAGCGGAATCAGCGGGTAACGCACACCTCTGCCGTAAGCACCGCGCGCCACGGCTAAATCCCGGTAGTTGAGGCTGGTTGCGCGCATCCTCACCAAGACCTCGCCATGGGCGGGTTCTGGCTGCGGACGCTCCGATTGCACCAGCCCTGCCACTCCCTTCGGTTCGCGAATCTCGTAAACTTTCATTGTTGGCCTTTCGCTTCTGTGATGTAAGTCTTCCCGTTCCGCTCGATCAGCATTTTACCTATTCACTACCGGTGACGCTCCAACATCGCGTGCAGGTGGGCTGCCGTCTGCTGGTTCCTTTCGGGACGCGCAAACTTACCGGCGTGATTCTGGCCTGCCATGACAATTCTCCCGCAGTGGCGGCGCGCGAGGCGCTTCGGCTGATGGATGCGGAGCCGGTGTTGGATCAGGATCTGCTGGCGCTGGCTCGCTGGATCTCCGGGTATTATTGTTCCCCTTTGGGTGAGGTGCTTCGTTCGATGCTGCCGCTGGCTTCTGAGATTCGGGCGGGGAAGAACTACACGTTGACCGATTCCGGGCGCGACGCCGCGCGACAGTTGCTGTTTGCTTCGGCGGCGGAAGACCAGACGGTGCAGATTTTGGGTGCGCTGGAACACCGCTCGCTTTCGGCCGCGTATCTGAAGAAGAAGTTTCCGCTGGCCGATGCGGCGCTGAAGACGCTGGAGAAGCGGGGGTTCGTGGTTGCGGAGATGACGCAATCGGAGCGCGATCCGCTACGGGCTCCTTCGGCGTCGCTTTCGGTGGCGGCTTTGGACGGGGACAGGCTTCCCGGCGAAGTGAAGCTTCCGAAAGCCGAGCGTGAGCTGCTGGCGTTTCTGGAACTGCATCCGGGCGCGCACAATCTGGCTGAGGTGGAGGGGCAGGTGAAGAATGCCAGTGTGGCGGCACGATCGCTGGCACGCCGCAAGCTGGTGCGCGTTACGGAGAATGCGCCGGTTCGTCCGCGTGAGATTGAGGTGGGGCTGCATGAATTGAACGCCGATCAGCAGGCTGCGTTTGACGCGATTGAAACCGGCTTGGCTACGACGCAGTTCCAGACTTTTCTGCTGCACGGCGTAACGGGTTCGGGCAAGACTGAGGTCTATTTAAAATCAATTGAGGCCGTGCTGGCGCTGGGGCGGAGCGCTCTGCTGATGGTGCCTGAGATTGCGCTGACGCCCGCAATGGCGGGGCAATTCTTCGCGCGATTCGGCGACCGGGTGGCCATTCTGCACAGCGCGTTTAGCGATTCGGAGCGCACGGGCCAATGGCGTAAAATTCGGTCGGGCGCGGCGGGCGTGGTGGTAGGGACGCGATCTTGCGTGTTCGCTCCGGTGAAGAATCTGGGCCTGATTGTGGTGGACGAAGAGCACGACCAGAGCTACAAGCAGGAAGAAAATCCGCGCTATCACGGCCGGGATGTGGCGATGGTTCGGGCGCAACATGCGGGCGCTTGCGTGGTGCTGGGGTCGGCCACGCCCAGCATGGAGAGCCGGTATAACGCGCAGCTCGGCAAATACCGGTTGCTCGAAATGCCCAGCCGGGTGGCCGCGCGCCCGCTGCCCCGCGTGGACCTGATCGATATGCGCCAGGAGTTTCTGGAGACGCGCAAGCACGCCACGTTTTCGCGCGCCATGCTGGAGCAATTACAGGCCAGGCTGGAAAGCGGGGAGCAGGCGATTGTGCTGCTGAACCGCCGCGGTTTTTCGAGTGCCGTGGCTTGCCGGGCGTGCGGGGAGCGCGTGCAGTGCGTGAATTGCGCCGTGACGCTGACGTGGCACAGGCGCGACCGCCGGCTGCTTTGCCACTATTGCAACTACGCCGAAAAGGTGCCGGAGAAGTGCCCGAAATGCGAGAGCGAGCATATCCATTTTCTGGGCCTGGGTTCGGAAAAGGTGGAAGAAGAGCTGCACCAGCAGTTTCCTGCGGCGCGGATCGCGCGTCTCGATCGCGACACGGTGGGCGGCAAGCATCACTACGAAACCATCCTGCAGGGGTTTCGGGAAAAGGCTTTCGACATTCTGGTGGGTACGCAGATGATCGCCAAAGGTCACGATATTCCGAACGTGACGCTGGTGGGGGTGGTCTCCGCCGATACAGGATTGGGGCTGCCGGATTTTCGCGCGGCGGAGCGAACGTTTCAGCTGATTACGCAGGTGGCCGGGCGTGCGGGGCGGGGTACGCTGCCGGGCGTGGTGCTGGTGCAGACAGTGAATCCGGATCACTATGCTGTGCGTTTGGCGGCCGCGCAGGATTACGCGACGTTTTACGAAAAGGAGCTGCAATTCCGGCGGTCCATGCACTATCCGCCGTTTACCGCGATGGCGAATTTGCTGGTGCGGGCCGAACAGCAGGAAGACGCGCTGCGGATGAGCGCGGAGTTGGGATCGCACCTGGGTCCGGCACCGGAGAAAATTCGGATTATTGGGCCGGCGGAGGCGCCAGTGCCTCGCTTGAAGGCTGAGTACCGGTATCAGTTTCTGGTGAAATCGGGCAGCCGCAAGCTGTTGAATGAATTGCTGCGGCGGGCGCAGCTTTTCGCGCGAGAGCGGAAGTGGGGCGCGACGGCGCTGGTGATCGATGTGGACCCGATTACGTTGCTGTAGCTGCCTGAATCACTTTGCGCCGCACTCAAACCGTTCAAGTCGCGGGCGCTTCAGGCCATCGCCGGGGGGGGGGGGGGATGGAATAAAACCTAAGTTGTCAAGCCGTTTTATGGCTGCCATGTATTTCGCCCCGGCGTCATAGGGACTCACCGCCAGCCAAACGGTTTTCGGAAGCGAGGAGAAGGAGCACTGCAGGCTTTTGAGGCGTGGGTTGAAAAAAGAAAAATAAGATTCCGCAATGGGGGGAATAAATATCACGCAAACACCGGCGGAAAGATTCTTTTCCAAAGCCGCTGCCTGAGCGCGCCAGTCTTCACGTGGCTTGGTGAACCAGCGTACATCGCCCGTGAGCAACACAGCGGCGAGTGCCATCAGGACTGAAACACCGGCGGAAAGAAGAGCCAAAGCAGGCACAATAAAGATGAACTGGCGGATGGCTAGAAAATAGCCAAAAAACGCGTCTGCCGCAATCGGACCGATCAGTGAGACGATCAACAGCGCCGTCCAAAGCCACTTCTGGAGGGAACTTATTCGGCTGCGGCCTAGGCCGAAAATACACAGGGACAAAATCAACGCCGTGCCGAAATACCCTGCGCCTACCAATTCATGAGCAAGGAGAGAAAGCTCTTTCCAGCCGAAGACAAAATGGAACTGGCCGGCATCGATAGACCTTCGCCAGAACTGACGCGCGTAGATGTACCAAGGCAGGAAAGCCAGCGCGGCAGTGAACACAAGACCGCTTAAGACGGGCAGCAATTTCCGGCGCTCCGGGACTGAACGCGATGCCGCAAGCCATACCCAATGGCCGAGCGGAATGAAGAAGGTGAATGGCTGAGTATACAAGCCGGCAATGACTGTACCCAAATAGAAAATGCATCGCAGTAAAGTGACTTCTTCGAGCCACCAGATAAATGCCAACGTACAAAAAACGACGAGGCAGACAGCTTGCGCATACGGCCGTGCCTCAGTCGCATAGCGAAGTTGCAGGGGCAAGCACGCAAAGATGGCCATCGCGATCAGCGGGTAACGGAAACGCACCTGGCGACAAATAAGACCGACACCAAGGCAGGCTAATGCGGAAGAAATTGCAGAGGCAAGCCGGCCCGTTGTGGCAGAGAACCCAAAAAGCTTCACGAAGAGAAACTGAGTGAGGTAGCCCAGAGGAACGCCACCGCCATCATTGGCTGTGTAAGCAGGCAGTTGGGACAGGGCTAGAAAACGGACCCCGTGAAGATCGTGAATTTCATCGAGCCAAAGCGAAAGCAGAGGCAGCAGGCAAAGGAGGGCAATGAAGTAAATGCCCGCAAAAGCAAAAAGTGCGTTTCGCGCACGGCTCGAATTTATGGGAGTAGAAGAAGCCGTCAATCGCTTAATTGTGGCATCGATGCGACGTAACTACCGCTAGGCTAGCGCGCAGCCTGTCATGGTTTCCAGAATGCGAATTTTGGCGGAGAGCGTGGTGCGTTTCAGGCATAACATATCGGCGGCCAGTTTCTTGTTGCCACCGGTGCGGCGGAGGGCCTGCGATAGGATGTTGCGCTCGAATTGGGAGACCGTCTTTTCGAAATCGAGACCGTGATCGGGGAGCGCGAGCGTTTCGGACGGCTGGAAGTGGGGAGCAGGGTGCGTTCCGGCGGAGGCGGGCAGGCGAAAATCGGCGGCGGTTAAAATGACCCGGCCCCCGCTCAGGACGACCGCCATTTCGATTGCATTTTCCAGCTGGCGGACGTTGCCCGGCCAACTATAAGAGGTGAGCTTTGGCAGCGCACTCGCGGAGAGCGCTTTCTGCGGTAAGCCTTCTTCGCGGCAGATTTTCGCGACGAAGTGGCGGGCCAGAGCCAGAATGTCGTTCGGCCGCTCCCGCAAAGCCGGCATGCGCAGAGGCACCACGTTCAGGCGGTAATACAGGTCTTCGCGGAAAAGGCCCTGTTTCACGCGTTCCAATAAATCCAAGTTTGAGGCGGCGACAATTCTTACGTCGACTTTGATGGTTTCCGAGCTGCCCAGGCGCTGAAATTCGCGTTCCTGCACCACGCGCAGAAGTTTGGCCTGAAGATCGAGCGGCATGTCGCCGATTTCGTCAAGGAAGAGAGTGCTCTTGTGAGCTTGTTCGAAGCGGCCGGCGCGCATCTGCTGGGCGCCCGTGAACGCGCCTCGCACATAGCCGAAGAGTTCGGCTTCCAGCAGATTGTGCGGGATGGCGGAGCAGTTCACCGCGATCATGGGCTGCGCGGAGCGGGAGCTGGCCTGGTGCAAGGCACGCGCAATCACTTCTTTACCGGTGCCGGTTTCGCCGGAGATCAACACGGTGGAGCGGCGGCCGGCAACCAGGCGAACCACCTCGCAAATCTGCAGCATTTCGTCGCTATCGCCGATGATGCCGGTTTGCCAGGCAGGCTGGGTATCCGCGGCCTGGGCGCGTTTCCGATGGAGAGACGCGGCATCCTCAATCGCGATTTGGAGAGAGGCAAGAATGGTGTCCGGAGCGGCGGTTCCGTCAAAAACGCCGGCCAAGTTTAACTGGGCCAGCGGCATGGCGTCGGCCATGGTGGAATAGCGGCTTCGCACCAGAACGGGGATGGTTTCGTTTTCGCGGCGCAGGATTTCCATGCAGTCCAGAGCTTCATCCTTCTCAGAGAAGTTGGCGAAGACGACCGCGTTTTTGAGCGTGCGGCAGAGCAGGGTGAGTTCTTCCGGGCTGGAGGCAATGGTGACACAGGCTTCGGGTAGGGCAGCTAAGAGATCGAGTTCGACGGAATCGGGTGCGGCTGAGGGGAGCCAAACAACTTTTTCACTGGTCGACATTGGGGCGCTTGAACATACCATCGGTCAAAGTTGTGGAAACTTTAGGATTTTTTTCTCCGGTTTCGAGAAAGGGCCCTGCAAAGTGGGACAAAACGAGTGGATGCGTGTGAACAGAGTCCCGCATTTCCATGAGAATGTTACCTTCGGCCAGCAACCACTGTATTTCACAATGCTGCCCCAAACGCTTGAGCCATTTTCCCCATCGTGCATGCCAACCGCACGTGCCGCGGAACAAAACGATGCACAGCACGATGCGCAGACATTGGTGCTGAAGCACCTTGCCTTGGTGCGTGTGATTGCCTGGCAGATTTACGGGAGCCTTCCGCTGCACGCGGCCGTGGAGATGGGAGATGTGGTGCAGGCCGGCCACGTTGGGCTGGTGGATGCAAGCCGGTCCTATCATCCTGGCGTGGAGGTGCCGTTCGCCAGTTACGCGCGCCACCGCATCCGGGGCGAAATTTTGGACAGCCTGCGCAAGTTGGATTCGGCTTCACGGGGCTTGCGGCGCTGGCAGCGGCGGATGGAAGTGGAAACACGCAGCTTGACGCTATCGCTGAATCGCGAACCTTCGGAAGAGGAAGTGAGCACGAAGCTGGGGGTGGAAATCGATCAGTTTAGAAAGCGGCGGTTGAGCCTTTGGTATACATCGTCGTGCGCGGTACCGGTGAGCCGGCCGGGCGAACGGGATGAGGGCCGCGCGATGACGGCGCCGGCGGAAGCGGGTCCGGATTCGATGCATGAGCGGCGTGAATTGCGGCAGTTTCTGTCGCGCGCGGTGGGGGTGCTGCCGCCGCGGTCGCGCAAAGTAGTGCTCCTTTATTACTTGCGGAATATGACGATGAAGCAGATCGGCGTACTGCTGAACGTGAATGAAAGCAGGGTTTCCCAAATTCATAAGCATGCCCTGGAGACCATGGCCAGAGGGTTGCGAGCTGTGGGCGTGAAGAGTTTACAAGATATCTGAATATCCGGTTAAACCTTCCGCGAAACGGGCCGATATGAACCTTGTAGGAGAGTGTAAATGAGAATCGATGACCGGAATGCCGTCAGTGGCGGCGCCGCGAACCGAACGGACGAACTGCGAGGCGCGGAGGCGGTTACTGGCGGGAAACATTCATCCCAATACCAGTCCCGCATCGGCGGCGATTCAGTTGAATTGTCCGGTTCCTCCCTGCTGGTTCGCAACTCCGATAATGCCCGCGCCGCGCGAATCGCGCAGTTGGCGAAATCGGTGCAATCGGGTTCCTATTCGGTAAGCCCGGCGCTGGTTAGTAAGTCTCTGGTGAGTGAAACGCTGGCGAATCAGGTGGAGCATGGCTCCGCATGAGCACAAGCCAAGCTGTAATGCTGGACACTGTCAAGAATGATCTGAACGTTGTGGTGCACGCTCTTGTGAGCGCGCAGCCGGACGAATTGGTTCAAGCGCAGCAGTTGCTGGATGGGCTGGTTCGCTCTTTGGGTGAACTGGATGCCTTCGCGCGCCGCAGCCCGTCTTCGGTGGCGGCCGGCGAACTGCGGCAACTTCGCGCACTGCTCAAACGCGCGGGAGCGCTGAGCGGAATGGCGCTGGAAAGTGTGGAGCGCCACATGACTCGAACCGGACTTCAGGCAGCGGATGCCGGGTTCACGGTTCAGGTGCGGGGGTAGGCCATGTCAGGATTATTCGGCGCCCTGAACGCTTCTTCTCAATCGCTGGCTGCGTTTCAGCAGGCCATCGAGATTTCGCAGAACAACGTGAATAACGCGTCCACGCCTGGATATGCGGCTCAGATTGCGGATTTTTCGGCGCTTTCATTTAACGCGCAATCGGGTCTGGCGGGTGGCGTGAGCGCTTCCACTCTCAGCACTCGCGATGGCTATTTGGACGAATCTGTAAGGCATCGGTACACCAGCCTGGGCACGGCGCAGCAGCTCACCGAAAGCCTGAATGGAATTCAAAGCTCGTTCGATGTATCGGGCGCATCCGGTGTGCCAGGCGCGCTGACGAAACTGTTCAGCAGCTTCTCCGCTTTAAGCGTGGCGCCGGGCAGCCCTTCGGCGCGGCAATCCGTGGTGGCAGCGGCGCAGGAAGCCGCATCGGCGTTTCAGCAGACGGCTGGGGCCGTTGCGAAGGCTTCGGCGCAGACAGATAGCCAGGTGCAATCCCAGGTGGCGCGCATTAGCGCTCTGGCGACTGAAATACAGGGTTACAACAAACTGAGTGCGCAGAGCAATGTCCCGGATGCCGGCAGAGATGCGCGGTTGAACGCGGCTTTAGAAAAGCTTTCGTCGCTGGCGAATATTACTACCCGGCCCTCCGCGAACGGCACTACTGACGTTTTGCTGGATGGCCAAATTCCGCTTGTGTTGGGTGTGCAGAAGTATTCGTTTTCGGTACAGCCCGCGCCGGCCTCCGCAGCGCCTCCGGCAAACCCAGGTGGCTTGCCTTCACTGCAGATTGTGGATGCCAACGGCATCGATATCAGCAGCCATTTTTCGGGCGGAACCGTATCCGGGCTTCTGCAATTCCGGAACGGGACCCTGGCTGCACTGCAGGGTGACCGCAACCAGACGGGTTCGTTGAACACGCTGGCCAAGGGCTTTGCGGACCGCGTGAATTCCCTTCTGACCTCAGGCGTGATTGCCGATGGGCCGCCGGTGCAGCCTGGCGTGCCTTTGTTTACTTACAACTCAACCGACGCAACGAAGACGGCCACCTCACTCAGCGTGGTGAGCGGGTTTACAGGTGCACAGATTGCCACCATTACGCCGGGGCCGCCCTACGTGAGCAATGGAACAGCGCTGGCGCTCGGGAACCTGGCGCACGGCACCGCCCCGGCAGATCAGTTGAACGGCTTCAGCTACACGCAGTTTTTCGGCGACATTGCCGGCGGCATAGGCGGCGCTCTGGCTTTTCAACAGGATTCGGCGGATTTATTTCAGCAGGCCGCAACTCAGGCTCAATCGTTGCGCTCACAACTCTCCGGTGTATCGCTGGACGCGGAAGCTGTTCGTCTTCTGCAGTATCAAAAAGCCTACAACGCATCGGCGAAAGTGATCAGCGTACTCGATCAAATTACACAAACCACACTGGACATTCTGAAGTAGGCCTATGCTCTCAAACCTTGACCCCGCATCCCAGCGCTTTCTAGCGGATTTAACGCGCATACAACATCGGGCAAGCACGGCCGAAAGCCAGATCTCTTCGGGCTTGAAGGTGCAATCCGCCAGCGATGCGCCAGATCAGATCGGCGCGCTGTTGCAATTGGAATCTGAGCGCTCAGTAAATAAGCAAACGCTTGCCAATCTGAACCGCGTGCAAACGGAGGTGAACGCTGCGGACAATGCGCTGACTACCGCCGTGCAGTTGCTTGATAAAATTACCCAGGTTGTGGGTCAGGGACTTAGCAGCTCAACCGCTCAGGAGCGTTTGAAATTTGCACAACAGGCGACGGATCTGCAGGGCCAGTTGGTTTCGCTTACCTCCACCACGGTGGAAGGCCGGTACATCTTCGATGGCGGCACGGGGGCCAGCACTCCCTATCGACCGAGCCCGGCCGCTGTCAACGGAGCAGTTCGGCTGAGTACCGTTCCGGCCACCCGGCAGGTGCAGGATTCCGCCGGGAACTCATTTCAGTTCGCTCATTCCGCACAGGACATTTTCGATCAAAGAGATTCGGCCGATCTACCGACCGCCACTAATATATTTGCGGCCATCGGGGGCGCTATTGCAGCGCTCAACGCGAACAACCCCGCCGCCATTGCCACTTCTATCGATCTCCTGCATGGCGCATCGGAATATCTCGGCGGCCAGCAGACTTTTTACGGCACTGTCCAGGACCGTCTGTCGGTTTCCACGTCCGGCGCGCAATCGCAGGATGTTTCGCTCCAAACGCAAATTGGATCTATCCGCGATGCCGACCTGACGGAAGCGTCGCTTGAATTGAACCGCTCCACCACGGAGCAGCAAGCTTCACTGGCGGCGAAAAGCAAATCGCAGGTGAGATCGCTGTTCGACTATCTGGCTTAACCCGATGCTATCGCTTTCACCGAGCCGCAAGACCGAATTCACCAGCAACGAGCAAAGTCGCGAGCTTTTGCTGGAGGAAATGGTGACGCTGGGAGAAGGGGATGTGCTGACGTTCGATTACCCGGTGGACAAGCCGCTCGACATATTAATCAATGACAAGCGTAAGTTTAACGGGCAGGTTGCGACATTGGGACAGCGGGTGGGCTTTGCGGTGGAAGATACCTATGCTCCGCACGTTGCTCGTCTGGCTGCGCAATAAGTATTTAGGCTGCGGTGGCAAGCCCATGAATTTCACGGTCAGGAGCTTCGCGTCCCAAATGCCGCAACAAGTGCGCGCACGCCGAACGGGTGATTCGGTCATTGGGGCGTTCCACAACGGCGCGCAGGGCAGATTCAATGGCTTCGTTTCGTTCTTCTTCGAAGGTGTTTTGGCCGGTTGGCGCAATCGATCGTCTGCTCATAACGTACTTATCGGAGAACAAAAAGAACATTTGAATCTTTTTTTCTATAAAGTTTTTGGCGTCATCCGACGATTCTCTTTTGTCGGAGAGATTACGCATGAATCCTGATCAGCGCCGCAGTCCTGATTTTGCAACCCTCGCGGGGGGAGTCCTTGTCCTTATCAGCATTTTGGGCGGACTCGTCCTGGAAGGCGGGAGCGTTCGCGACATCGCGCAGGTTACCGCCGCTCTGATGGTTGTGGGTGGCACCCTGGGCGCGGTGTTTGTATCCACGCCTCTTACTACCCTGATCGCCGCGGCCCGCGCTCTGCGGCTGCTCTTTTTCGATAGAGTGCCACCGCTTGAGCATACGCTCGATACGATCGTTCGCCTTTCCATCAAAGCGAGAAAAACCGGCATCGGTTCCCTGGAGCCGGACGGCGTCGAGATGGAAGACGAGTTTTTGGGCAAAGGCATTAACCTTCTGGTGGACAACACGCCGCTCGAACAGGTTCGCGAAATGCTGGAACTGGAGCTGGACCTGGAGGAATGCCGCCTGGATAGCGAAGCCAAAGTGTTCGAGACAGCCGGCGGCTATGCGCCCACGGTGGGAATTATCGGCGCTGTACTGGGGCTCATCCAAGTGATGAAGCACCTTGAAAATATCGATGAAGTGGGTCGCGGCATCGCTATCTCGTTCGTTGCGACCATTTACGGCGTTGCGTTGGCCAACCTATTCCTGTTGCCGGCCGCATCCAAATTGCGCTTCCGGGCCGCGCGTATCGTGCAACTGCGCGAACTTACGCTGGAGGGGATCGCCGGCATTTCAGAGGCAATGAATACAACTCTGCTGCGGCAGAAGCTAGAGCCGTACCTGTTCACCTCAAAGCCGGCGCGGAGAGCGAAGCCCCTGGCGCACCCCAGAGCGGAGCCGTCCACCGCATAATATGCCGCGCCGCCGAAAGCCCCATATCGCGCACGCCAACCATGAACGTTGGCTGGTCTCTTACGCGGATTTTATTACTTTGCTGTTCGCCTTTTTCGTGGTGATGTTCGCCACTTCGGAAACCAATAAGCAAAAGGCGCGCAAGATGTCGGAATCCGTGGAAAAGGCCTTCGGGCATAATATCCCCATGGCTTCCCGCTCGAAGTCAGTAAAGACACCGCCGCCGGCTCCGGTGGATCCGCAATTCGCGGACTTGACGCCTTCGCTGCGGTTGCTGGAAAAGCAACTGGCCAGCGAACTGAACGCGGGCACCATGCATCTGAGCCTTCAGGCAAGAGGGCTTGTTATCACCTTGGGCGAGGCTGCGTTTTTCGCGCCTGGCGAAGACCGCGTGCAGCCCAGTGCTTTCGAGAGCTTGTCGAAAGTGGCGAATGCGCTGGGTAAGCTGCCGAATCCGGTCCGATTGGAAGGGCACTCCGATTCCACGCCCATCCATAGCGCACGCTTTTCAAGTAACTGGGAGTTGTCCACCGCCCGCGCCGTGCAAGTTTTGAAAACACTGGAAGAGCGCTACGGCACAGACCGGTTCCGACTTTCTGCCGCCGGGTATGCCGACACCGTTCCCGTTGAGCCAAATGACACCGAATCGGGCAGGACACGGAACAGACGCGTGGATCTGGTGGTGTTGAGCCGCACAGGTTCGTCGAACGAACCCGCGCTGCCGAAGAAAACGCCATGAGACGCGCCCGGCTGGTCTGTACCCTGGTCTCACTTGCCATCGAGAGGCGATTGGACCGCATTCGCCTGCCGCACGTGGTATTCGAGCAGGGAGTTATGAAAGTTGCAGCCACTATTCAGCGGTTTCTCTAAAAGCGTAAAGCCGCCGCAGAGTACAACATTTTGACGCAACCTGTGGTTGCCGGGCATCCCCCTAGACATGGGAGGCTCACAAACCAACGATTCGCCGGTTGTGGTGGTTCTGGGCGCGGCTGGCGGCATCGGCTCCGCTTTGACGCGCCGTCTGGCCTCGCAGGGCGCCCGTTTGGTTTTGGCCGGACGCACTCCAGGTTCAATAGCGCTGCTGGCCGGGGAATTGGGCGCGCACGGAACGGTGGCGGATGCCACCCGTTTCGAACAGGTGGATGCGGTTTTCGCTGAGGCTCTTGAGCTTTACGGGCGGGTGGATGGCGTCGTGAATTGCGTCGGGTCATTACTGCTGAAGCCGGCGCATCTCACATCGGAAGCCGAATTTTTAGAGACAATCGCAGCGAATCTTACCTCTGCCTTTGCCGCTGTTCGTGCGGGAACTCGCGCCATGACGAAGACCGGCGGAGGCGCGATTGCGCTGGTTTCCTCCGTCGCGGCGCGAACGGGGCTGGCGAATCACGAAGCCATTGCGGCGGCGAAAGCGGGGATCATCGGCCTTACGCTTGCAGCGGCAGCCACCTACGCCCGCCAGCGAATCCGTGTGAATTGCGTTGCACCCGGGCTCACTCGAACGCCTCTGACCAGGAAATTTACTGAGCACGAAAGCGCGCTGAAGTCTTCCGTGAACATGCATCCGCTGGGCCGGATCGGGGAGCCGGCCGATGTGGCCAGCGCCCTTGCCTGGTTGATCCACCGCGATCAAAGCTGGGTAACGGGGCAGGTGATTGGCGTGGATGGCGGGCTGGGGAGTCTGCGCGCCCCCGTCTCCTCGTGAAGCCCTTGAAAGTGAGAACGTGCCTCATCATCGGTGCAGGAATGGCGGGGTTGAATGCCGCCCGGGTGCTGAAACGCGCAGGCTGGAAGGTAACGGTTCTGGATAAAGGGCGCGGCGTGGGGGGACGTCTGGCCACTCGCCGCATCGATGACGGCGTTTACGATCATGGTGCGCAGTTCATCACCGTTCGCGATCCGCGCTTCGAAGAGCTGATGGCGGATCTGGAACAGGAAGGCGTGATCTATGAGTGGTGCCGGGGAATCGGAACGCCCGCTCACCCGGCGCAGACGGACGGCCACCCGCGCTACCAGGGAACCGGCGGCATGGCGGCGATTGCTAAGCATCTGGCTCGCGGCATCGATGTCCGCATCCGCCACCGCGTGGTGAAGCTGCAACAATCGCCGGGGACCTGGACGGCAGCTTTGGAATCGGGACAATTCTTGGAAGCAGACTCGCTGATTGTAACCACGCCGGTGCCGCAGGCGCTCGATCTGCTGGATCTGGGCGGCACGGAGTTGCCGGACCGGTCGCGCGAGGAATTGGACCGCATGAAATATCACCCTTGTTTGGCGCTGATGGTGTCGCTCGACAGGCCCAGCGCGCTGCCTCATCCAGGCGCGTTGCGGTTCGAAGAAGGCCCGCTTTCCTTCATTTGCGATAACCGAATCAAAGGCATTTCACCCGATGCCACGGCGCTTACCGTTCATGCCAGTTCGGCCTTCAGCCGCGAACATTGGGGGGTGGCGGAAAATGTGGTGACGGAATTTCTGCTCAGGCAGGCGCAACCCTGGATGTCCGGACCGCCGCGCGTGGCCGTGCTTCACCGCTGGCGATTCAGCATGCCTGTCGAAGCGTACCCCGCGCCTTTCCTTCGCGTTTCCGGCCCGGCTCCACTGTATTTCGCCGGCGACATCTTCAACGGACCGCGCGTGGAAGGCGCGGCGCTTTCCGGTATGGCCGCGGCGGAGGAATTGCTAGCATCATCAGTATGACGTCCGTCGGTTTGAACGCGATCGACCACATCGCAGTCCCCGTCACCGATATTGCTGCTTCGGTGGAGTGGTACACCAAGACATTTGTGTGCACGGTGGAATATCAGGATGACACTTGGGCTCTGCTGGGCTTTGCTAACATTCGCCTGGCACTGGTGATTCCGGAACAGCATCCCGCGCACATTGGCTTCGTTCATGCGAATGCGGAAGGCTTCGGCGCGCTGAAGTTGCATCGAGATGGTACGCGCTCCTGTTACATCGCCGACCCCAGCGGAAATTCGATTGAAGTATTGGCTGCCGATAGCATGCCTGTCGCATAATGAACCGGCCTGTCACCATTGTGGGCGCCGGTTTGGCCGGCCTGAGCTGCGCGCGCGAGTTGAAGGCTCACGGTGTGGAATCCCTTCTGCTGGAAGCTTCCGGCCACGTGGGCGGCCGCGTGTACACGGACGAGTACGAGGGCTTTCTGCTGGATCGCGGCTTTCAGGTGATGCTGACCGCGTATCCGGAATGCCGCCGGTTGCTGGATTACGAATCGCTGCAATTGAAGAAGTTTTACCCCGGCGCGCTAGTGCGGTTTGGCGGTAAGTGCCATCGGCTTGCGGACCCCTGGCGGCATCCGGCGGAGGCAGCCGCCTCACTTACTTCGCCTATCGGCACGTTCATGGATAAGATGCGCGTGTCTTCGCTGCGCACTTCGGTGACGCAGGCCAGCATGGCGGAATTGTTTGAGCGCTCGGAATGCACGACGTTGCAAGCGCTAAAGAATTATCGTTTCAGCGCGAATTTGATCGATCGTTTCTTCCGGCCGTTTCTGGGCGGCATTTTTCTCGAGCGGGAGCTAGAAACATCGAGCCGCCTCTTTGAGTTCGTCTTCAAGATGTTTTCAGAAGGCGATGCCGCGCTGCCTGCAGAAGGGATGCGCGCCATACCGCTGCAGATGGGGCATGAATTAGACGTGCGGCTGCACACCAGAGTGACGGAACTGCCGCAGGGACCGGTGGTGGTGGCGGTGGAAGCCCCCGAGGCTGCGCGCCTTTTTGGTGAGGCGGCTCCGCCAGCCGGCAGAGCAGTGGATTGTCTCTACTATGCTGCCGAAGCGGCTCCTGTAAAGGAGGCGATTCTCATCTTAAACGGAGACGGCGCCGGTCCGGTAAACAACTGCAGCGTGATCAGCGAAGTTGCGCCCGCTTACGCACCGGCCGGTGCTTCGCTGATTTCTGTTTCGGTGCTGAAGAGTGCGCCGGAAGCTGACGTTCGTACACAGCTTACAGATTGGTTCGGGCCGGACGTGGCGCGTTGGCAACACTTGCGGACGTATACCATTCCGTATGCGCAGCCGATTCAGAAGGTCTATGCGCCGAAAGAAGCGCGTGTTCGACCGGGGCTGTACCGCTGCGGCGATTATACGCAGAACGCCTCGCTGGATGGAGCGCTGGCGTCTGGCTACCGCGCTGCCCGAGCGTTGCTGGAAGACGACGATCGCAAGCTGATTTCCTGATGCATTCAGCGCTGGAACACGCGCGGTAATTCTTCACGCGTCAGCCGGTAGGGCAGCCATTCGCTGGAACGCTTCGCGCCGAATCGCTCATAGAAATCGATTGAGGGCTGGTTCCAATCGAGTACCGTCCACTCCATCCGTCCGCAGCCGCGCGTGTGAGCCAACTCCGCCATGGCGCGAAACAACGCTGACCCGGCGCCCTTGCCGCGGTATTCGGGAAGCACGAAAAGATCTTCCAAAAACAGGGTAGGCAAGGCGAGAAACGTGGAGTATGTCTCGAAGAAAAACGTGTAGCCTACAGGCACTCCATCCAGTTCGGCCAGCATGGATTCCACACGGGGCCGCTTCGCAAACAAATCGCGCACCAGGCGGCGCTGCGCGTCTTCAGTGGGAGGCGCGAGCTTTTCGTAATCGGCAAGCGCCACGATCAGCCGCAGCAACACATCGGCATCTTCACGTTCTGTTTTGCGGACGCTGATAGGCATCAGGCAGTTTCGAGCGCGCTGTGCTTCCGCCCGAACACGGAATACAGAGCGAGGCCGATAGCCAGCCACGCGAAAAAACGAACCCAAGTGATTAACGGGAGGCCCATCATCAGCACCACGCAGCAGACAATCGACAGGATGGGAACCAGCGGCACCAGCGGCACGCGGAAGCTGCGAGGCCGGTCCGGCTGCTTCCTGCGAAGCACAATCACGCTGGCGGAAACCAGCACGAAGGCGAAGAGCGTGCCGATGTTCGATAGTTCCGCGAAGGTGGCAATGTCCCAAAGGCCGGCGGGAATTCCAACTACCAAACCGGCGATCCAGGTGCTGATGTGCGGCGTGCGATAGACCGGATGCACTCTGGAGAAGAGGGCGGGCAGCAGACCATCGCGCGACATGGCGAACCACACGCGCGCCTGCCCGTACTGGTAGACCAGCAGCGACGACATCATGCCCATGAGCGCGCCGAAGGTAACCACCACGCGCAGCCGGTTATAGCCCAAGGCTTTCAACGCATCGGCCACTGGCGAATCTGTATTCAGAGTCTGGTACTTGGCAATTCCGGTGAGCACCAGCGCGACGCTGCCGTAAAGAATGGTGCAGACAATCAGAGTGGCGATGATGCCGAAGGGCATGTCGCGCTGCGGGCGCTTACACTCTTCGGCGGCTGTGGAGATGGAATCGAAACCGATGTAAGTGAAGAAGACGATGGAGGCTCCGGTGAGGATTCCGGAAAAGCCATTGGGTGCGAAGGGTTTCCAATTTTCCACCTTGATGGCACTCGCGGCGCCTGCGCAGAAGAGCACGATGGCCAGAATTTTTACCACCACCATGGCTGTGTTTGCGCCCGCGCTTTCGCGCACGCCGCGCACCAATATCCATGTGACCAGCATGGTGATCACAAGCGCGGGCACGTTGAAGATGCCGCTCGGCTGGCCGGAGGCGGCGAAGGCGGGATAAGCCAGCGCCGCAGGCAAGTGGAAGCCCAGCAAGTTATCGCCTAAATCTTGCAGATAGGCCGAGAAGCCCACCGCGACCGACATGTTCGAGACCGCGTATTCAAGGATGAGATCCCAACCGATGATCCAGGCGACAATTTCGCCCAGGATGGCGTAGGAGTAAGTGTAGGCACTCCCCGCCACCGGAATCATGGAGGCAAGTTCGGCATAGCAAAGGCCCGCGAACACGCAGGCAATGGCCACCAGAAGGAATGAAATGGAGACAGCGGGCCCGGCACCCTCGCGGCCCATCATGGAGCCGGCGTGAGCGCCTTGGGTTACCAGATCCAGAATGGTGGCGTGAAAGATCGATTCGATCTTTTCAACTTTGCCCGCCGCCGCCGTCCCCGTAAGCGTAAAAATGCCGGAGCCGATGACGGCTCCTACCCCGAGCGCTGTTAAGCTCCAGGGCCCCAGTGACTTTCGGAGCTGGCCATCGGGCCGCTCCGAAGCCTCAATCAGTGTGTCAATGCTCTTAGTGCGAAAGAGCCGCGACACCTACCGTTTCCGCTGTCCTTGTACAAGCTTCTTCACTTTCTTCTTGTTTTCACCGCGAGCGACTCCGGCTTTGCGCTTAGCTTTGGGCGCCGCCTTCTTGCGCGCCGCGCGCTTCAGTTGCTTTCGCTCTGCTTTGTCTTCCGTCTTCTTTGTATCCATTGCTCTATCGAGTTTACTTGAAATGGAGATCGGGCGTGGGTGCAATAAGCGAGCCGGGCTGCGTAGGGAGGCTATTCAGCAATTCTGTTCAAGCGAAAAATGCGGTCGGACAATGAATAGGGTTTACCCCGCGATGCCTTCGCCGCCCAAGAAAATCCCTCCTTGCAACAAGCTTGAACACCGTTCTACAATCGCAGGCGGAACTGTCCGTAACATCGCTTGCTGCTCGGAATGCGTTGGTTTGACTTTCATAAAGGACAATAATTTGCGCACTTTTTCTAAAAACCCTATTCTCCTCGTACTGTGTTCCGCGGCTCATGGTTTTGGCGGACAGACGCCTGAAAATCCGCTTCATAACTTGCCCCTACGGTTCGTGGCAAATCAAGGACAGTTTGATTCGCGAGTGCTTTTTTCGACGGACAGCCTTGGTTCCAGAGTGTTTCTGACGCGCGAGGGTGCAACGTTCGCCATCGGAGCAGGTGACAAGCGCTCGGCGTTGCGGATGTCCGTGGCTGGTGTGAGCCCGAACGCGAGGTGGGAAGGCGAGCGAGAGCTTGACAGCATTTCGAATTACCTGCGGGGTGCTGATCGTAGGAACTGGGTCGTGGGTGCGCGGCAGTTCGGAGCAGTGCGCGCAAAAGACGTGCGGCCCGGTGTGGATATGGTCTACTACGCGACTGGCAAAGAGTTGGAGTACGACGTCGTGCTTCACCATGGCGCGCGGCCCGAAGACTTGCGGTTTCGGTTTGACGGGGCGGACAGGATCAATGTAAGTAGCGCCGGCGATCTGGTCATTAAAACCGGTGCGGGCGAGATGATTCAACACAAGCCAGGGGTGTGGCAGGAGTCGGCGCGGGGGAGGACCAGGATTTTGGCGCAGTATCGCTTGGAATCGAAAACTGTTGTGTCGATTCGGTTGGGCAAGTATGACAGACAGCGCGATTTGACGGTTGACCCTGTGGTGGCTTTCTCGACTTACCTGGGCGGACAGGCAGACGATTCGGCGAATGCTGTGGCACTCGATGCCGCCGGTAACATTTACGTGGCGGGGTATACAACATCGACTGACTTTCCCACCAGCGTTGGTTCGTACAGGGTGGCATTGAAAGGGACTAGCGACGCATTCGTTACAAAGTTGAACCGGACCGGGACGGCGATCTTATATTCCACATTGATCGGGGGCAGTTCGGGAGACGGAGCGCAGGGCATCGGAGTTGACTCAAGCGGAAACGCGTACATCTTCGGAAACACATCATCCTCGGATTTCCCAACTACGGCGGGAAGTCTCGCGCCCTCACAGGTCTCAGCGAAAATGTTTGTGACGAAGTTGAACGGCTCAGGGACGGGCCTTATTTACTCTACATATTTAGGGGGTTCAGCAGGTGGCTTCAATGCCGATTTCGCGGTAGCAATTGCTGTCGATACTTCCGGTGCTGCTTACCTCACCGGTTATAGTTACGGCGGCTTTCCTGTGACACCAGGGGCCTTTGAAAGCCAGTATCATTTTTCTCCAGCACCGGGTCCGGGAGGCGCGGACGTCTTTGTTGCAAAGCTGAGTACGGCGGGCGACCGCCTGCTGTACGGTACTTACCTGGGCGGGTTTGGCCATGACCAGAGCACCAGCATTGCAATCGATTCCAACGGCCAGGCCTATGTCACTGGTAGTACGACGTCGTCGGATTTTCCGACCACTGCAGGCGCATTTCAGACAGCCAATCGCGCCCCGAACGATCTTTCTGGAACAAGCTTTGTGACCTGTCTGAACGCACAGGGCACAGCCCTCACTTACTCTACTTACTTCGGCGGATCCTCTGGTTCGAATGCGGGAGGAATTGCATTGGATGGAAATCGGAATGCCTATATCGTCGGCGAGACCTCCGCGACCGACTTCCCTGTTACAGCAGGTAGTTACCTAACTAGCTTGCCCAATCGCGGTCATGGTTTTTTATCTAAGTTAAACCCCAGCGGCTCGGCGCTGATATACTCCACATTGCTGGGCGGATCGGGCTACGATGGAATCGGCACCGTTGCGGTCGACAACTCGGGAAGTGTAGCGGTAACCGGGATAACCACGTCCGTGGATTTTCCTCTCACGGTGGGTGCCTTAACGGCTACGCCTCCTAGACTGACCGGGTCGGGCTCGGCGTTTTTCTTAACGAAGTTCAGTCCCTCTGGAGACGCCCTGGTTTACTCAACGTTTTTGGGTTCGCGGCCACTCTCCAGGTCGTACTCGTCGATTTATGGAGTGGCGCTGGACAGCGCTGGCAATCCTGTGATTGTCGGAAACACGCTGTCCGCATCGTTCCCCACATCGACGGGATCGCTGCAGCCTTTGAACCCGGACCGCAGCAACTACCTCACTGCCGGATCGGGATTCGTGACTCAGTTGGATCTTGGTTCAAGCACCATATGCTCTCTTTCGCTGTCGGCTTCATCGATTGTGATACCCCGAGCAGGCTCAAGCGGAACTATCTCCGTGACTGCTCCCGCCGGTTGCCCCTGGGAGGCGGATGCCACTGCTGTTCCCAACAACAATAATCTACTGATCACGCTGGGATTGCCGCATTCGGGAATTGGAAGCGGCTCGTTTACCTATACGGTCACAGCCAACAGCGCGCATGCGTCAACTGCTTTCGGTGCCCTTGCAATTGGCGGAATCAGTGTTCCGTTTGCGCAGGCTGGATACTCCATCCCGGGGCCGGCGAAAGTTGGCGTTATGCAGCCTTCCTTTTCGCGTTGGGTTGTCGATTCAGATGGAGGCGGCGCGTTCGATGTTTTCGATAGGGTCTTCTCTTTCCAGGCTTCCGCGGGCGACATCGCAGTCGTGGGCGATTGGACGGGCGATGGACATGTTAAGGCCGGGATTTATCGCAACGGTTTTTGGCTTCTGGATTTGAACAACAACGGATTGTGGGACGGACCGTCCGTCGATGGCTTGATCGCGTTTGGCGGACAACCAGGGGCGGTGCCGATTGTCGGCGATTGGAATGGCGACGGGCGCGCAAAGGCCGGCATATATCTGAATGGATTCTGGATTTTGGATACCAACGGCAACGGGGTCTTCGACTCTGGCGATCAGTTCATAGGTTTCGGCGGTAACGCTGGCGAGCAGCCTGTGTTAGGCGATTGGAATGGTGACGGCCGGACGAAAGTCGGCATCCTGAACAAGGGGCTCTGGGCGCTGGATTACAACGGCAACGGCGTGTCGGACTCGGGAGATAAGTTCTATAACTTCCCCTACGTCGCCGGCGACAAGGCAGTGGTGGGCGATTGGAACGGTACACATACCACTAAGATCGGTATCTATCGCGCCGGGTTTTGGATCCTCGACTATAACGGGAATGGAGTTTGGGACGGCCCCGCCGGCGGCGACCGGCTATCGGGGTTCGGCGGCAACCCCGGCGAGATTCCCGTGGTGGGCGATTGGAACGGCAGCGGCACCACTAAGATTGGGTATTACTACAGGGGCTTCTGGGCCCTGGATTACAACGGTAGCGGCGTATTCGATAGCAATGACCGTTTCTTTGGGTTCGGCGGCGCAGCTGGCGAGCAGCCGATTGTCGGGGCTTGGTAGTAAGACCGCCCGCCAGCGGGAAACTCACAACGTTAGCGTGAAAATCTTTGAAGAGACTCATCGCCTATTTCAAACCAGCATACTTTTCAATCAGCTTCTTCAAGCCATAGCGCTGGAAGTGAATCGTGAGTTTCGCATCCTCGCCCTCGCCCTCGCGACGCACGATGGTGCCGGTTCCGTATTTTGGATGCTCTACGATGCTGCCGGTGCGCGGTGCGGACTTTGGTCGCGCGGGAGCGGAGGCTGCTGGTAGTTTGGGGCTCGAGAGCGGCGGCGGGATACGGACCTGCGGCGGCGGGTGCATGGGGAGTTGCTGTTGGGCGTTTTGCGCGACTCGCGTCGCCGCGCCTGGCTGTATTGCCGGCCGCACAGGGGGCCGGGGCACACTTGCCGGGGACATGGCTACGCCGCGGTCTGAGAAGAATTGCGAAATATTTTCAAGCGAATTATAGGTCTTGCCTGTGAACAGGTTTTTCTTGGCGCCGAAGCGCACGTCGTGGCGCTCCGCGGTCAGATCCACCTGCGGCCGGCTGTCTTCGTCCTCCGGGCCCAGGTTCACCACCAGCTCCGCGGGCACCTCGCGCAGAAATCGTGAGGGCACACTGCGCTCCTGCTCGCCGCCTCCAAATCTTCTGCGATACTTCGCCCACGTGATGTACAGCCGCTTTTCGGCGCGCGTCATACCTACGTAACAAAGGCGCCGCTCTTCTTCCATGGCCGCTTCGGAATTCACGCTGCGGCTGTGCGGGAACAAGCCGTCTTCCAGGCCGGCCAGGAAAACGAACGGAAATTCAAGTCCCTTGGCATTGTGAAGCGTGAGCAGAGTTACTTGCGAATCGCTTTCCAAGGAATCGGCCTGGGCTACTAGGGCGGCGTGGTCCAAAAAATCGGCAACGGCTTCACCGCGCTCCACGGCTTCGGCGGCGGCGTTTGCCAGTTCGTCCAGGTTCTCCAGACGGCCCTGCGCTTCCGGTGTGTTCTCCTGCTCCAACATCTTGCGGTAGCCGGTGCGCTCCTCAATCAGCTTGATGGTTTCGTTGAGCGGAAGGTACGTCGCAGCCTCCCGCAGATCTTCTATCAGATTGCGAAACGCCACCATGGCGGAATGCGCGCGCGTACCGAACTGGTTCTCTTCAATCATGCGGCCCAGTGCGTCGTACGCATTTAGACCGTTGGTTTGCGCAAAGGCATCCAGTTGGTCCACGGTGGTCTTGCCAATGCCGCGCGCGGGCGTGTTGATCACTCGCAACAGAGCAATGGAATCCGTCGGAGATACAGCCAGCTTTAAGTAACTTAAAATATCTTTCACTTCAGCGCGCTGATAGTAACTGAAGCCGCCGACAACCAGATATTTACGCCCATAGCGCCGCAGCGCCTCTTCAATTTGGCGTGACTGCGAGTTAGTTCTGTAAAGAACCGCAACGCGCGCATCCGGCTCCTGACGTAAAAGCTTCTGGATGGTATCGGCAATGAACAGCGCCTCATTCTCAGCGTCATAACCGCCGTACATACCGATCATCTCGCCTGCGCCGGAGGCAGTCCAAAGCCACTTACCCTTGCGCTCCTTGTTGTTTGCGACAAGCGCGCTCGCGGCTTCCAGTATGTTCTTGGTCGAGCGGTAATTCTGCTCCAGCCGAATTACTTGGGCCTTGGGATAATCTTTCTCAAAATCCAGAATGTTATGGATGTCGGCGCCGCGCCAGCTGTAAATGGATTGGTCTTCGTCGCCCACCACGCACACGTTGTCATGCGCACGGCTCAGCAGCCTCATCAACTCATACTGCGTGCGATTTGTATCCTGATACTCATCGATCATCAGGTAACTCAAGCGCCGGTTCCAGGCATCGCGCGTGTCTGCGTCGTGATAGAGCAGCCTGACTGTTTCGAGCAGCAGATCGTCAAAATCCATTGCGTTGGCCTGACGCAACCCCTTTTCGTATTCTTCGAAAAGCACCGCGATGCGCGTCATCTTCGGATCGGTGGATTCGCTCTGTAACTCCACCGGCGTCTTCTTTTCGTTCTTGGCCTTGCTGATTACAGACATTGTGGCGCGGTACGGCAACTGTTTCTCATCCAGACCCAGACGCTTGTAAGCCGCCTTGATAATGGCCAACTGATCGTCATCGTCATAGATGGAAAAGTTGCGATTGAAGCCGGGGCGGATTTGCGCCAGCGGCTCGCCATCACGCCTCAGCAGGCGCACGCAAAAGGAATGAAACGTAGCCAGATTGGGGCCGCGCCCGATCTCTATGCCTTCCAGCAGCGCCTGCACGCGCGACCGCATTTCGGCGGCCGCCTTGTTGGTGAATGTGACGGCCAGAATTGCGGAAGGCGGCACACGTTTGGCAGCGATCAGATGGGCGATCCGGTGCGTGATCACGCGCGTCTTACCGGAGCCGGCGCCGGCCAAAATCAGCATAGGCCCTTCCGTTAGCGCAACGGCGTCATGCTGCTGCGGGTTCAGGCCTTTCAGGAAATCCATGATGTGGGGAAGTTCAATTTTAACATCCCCACATTTCCCAGCCGGCATTGCAGCCCCGCGCCTCCGTCGAGCCCGGTGCACCGGTTGTTCACCGCTTGGTCGAGGCAACTATGTCAAGCGGAGTTGGTGACATCCGCGCCTCCATCAGCGCCTTCTCCGGGCGAGAAGCCGGAAGCGTCCAGCCCTTGGCGGAGTTCGTCATCTTGGCGAAGAAGTACTGGTTGCCGTATTTGTGGAACGTCAACGTAACCTTGTCCTGATCCTTCGCCGGTTCCTCCCCATTGGTGATGATGTTCACTGACTTGTAGTCCGCGCTCTGAAACTGCAGCACGCGGGGCAGTAACTCGGTAACGCGGTAGTTGCCCGCGGCGAGAGTTTTCTTGCCGATGGTGAAATCGAACGGGATGACGAACCTGGTGGGGCTCTGGGCCATGATACCCAGAGGAGTAAGTGTAGCGATCAGGCTTGAAAGTGCCAGACCGCGAAGGGTCGCGATAGTCATTGTGATGCTCCTTGTTTGTTGCCGGCTTTACAATCTGCCGGACTTACACAGGGGGAAGCGGAGTTTTCGCGGAAAGTCCGCCAAAGCGTGTTCTAGCCGAAAAAGTTTTGGCGTGTCTCAGGCGATTCATGTTAGTATCTAGCCACCAAGGAGCGGACCTGTTATGGAGCCCACTAACCCAGACATCACGCAGCTATTGCGTGAATGGGCCTCCGGTAGCCGCAAGGCTGAGAGCGAATTGTTCACGTTGGTGATGCCTGACCTGCGCCGGCTGGCCGGCCACTTCATGCGTGGTGAGCGTCAAGGCCACTCCCTGCAGCCCACGGAGCTGGTCAATCAGATTTATGTGCGCCTGGTCTCGGCGAAACATCAGGATTGGCAGAACCGGAAACACTTCTTCGCCATCGCGGCCAGGGCGATGCGCCGATATTTGGTGGACCATGCGCGCGGCCGGCCCAGCGTGCGATTCACCGCGCTCAATGTAAACGATTTGCTGCCCGCCATGACGCACGGGCTGGATCTGGCCGTCACCGTGGACACATTGCTGGACCAACTGGCTGACGTGCATCCCGAGTGGTGCCAGATTGTGGAAGTGAAATATTTCCTGGGGCTGACCGATGAGGAAGCGGCCGAAGGGCTTGGTATGGCCCTCCGCAGCGTGCAGCGAGGCTGGCGCGATTCCCGCCAGTGGCTCTTCGAGCGCATTGAAGCGGGGAACGCTTTGAAAGCGTCATCGTAGGTCCACCGCCATGCAGGACGATGAGCTCGTGATGAGCCTGGTGGAAAAGGTGCTTGACCAGCCAGCCGAGGATCGCGAACGCTATGCCCGCGTGGTCTGCGACGGCGACGATACGCTATTCGAAGAGGTTTGGCGCTACGTTACGTGGGACGAGCGCATGAAGGGCTTCCTGCTGGAGCCTGTTTGCCGCTTGCCGGCGGATGAGCCGGCCCTTGAACCCGGAGAGATACTGGAGCACCGTTTCCGTATTATCCGCAGGGTTGCCGCCGGAGGCATGGGCGTGGTCTATGAAGCTTGGGATCAAAAGCTGGACCGGCGTATCGCGATCAAGTGCGCCAAGGCCGGCTTCCATGCGCGGCTTTCTCCGGAAGTGCGGCACGCAAGCGATATCAATCACCCTAACGTTTGCAAGACGTGGGACATTCACACTGCCTCCGCAGCGTCGGGCGATTTCGACTTCCTCACGATGGAGTTTATCGAAGGCGAGACACTGGCGGAAAGGCTGCGCGAAGGCGCTCTGCCGGACAAGGAAGCACGGTCTATCGCGAACCAGCTTTGCGCCGGCCTGGCAGAGGCGCATCGCCGGCAGGTGATTCATGGTGACCTGAAAAGCAGCAATGTTCTGCTCGCTGAGGGCGTGGACGGGGCTCGCGCCGCCATTACGGATTTCGGTCTTGCGCGCTCCTGGATGCCGCAGGACCCTTCTGCCGCCGCGGGTGAATTGGGGGGCACGCTGGACTACATGGCGCCCGAACTGCTGCGGCATGGCGCGCCGTCCATTGCTTCCGATATTTATGCGCTGGGCGTGATCCTGCATGAAATTGCAGTGGGCCATGCGCCTTTCGCAAGCGACGTACCGGTAGAAGAGAGGCTGGTTCGCCGACCCGCATTATTGAGTCATGCGTGGAGCAATGCCATCGCGCGATGCCTGGAGACTGAGCCGGCGCGCCGGTGGGCCAGCGTTCCCGAAGTGGCGAAGGCGCTGGTTCCGTTCCCGCGTCTGCGCGTGTTTCTTACCGCTGCCGCTGTGGTGCTTGCCATCGCCGCCGGAGCATTTCTATACAGCAGAGAGGCCGCGCCCGCACCGGCGGTCCGCCTGGCGATCTTGCCCTTTGCCGCCGATGCCGGGAGCAAGTCTCTGAGTGACGGCCTGCTGCAAGATACCGCTGACCGGCTGGGCCGGATGAAAGACGGTGGCGAAAAGCTCACGGTAATTCCTCATCGCGATGCGATCCGCAATCGGGTGGACGCGCCGGAGAGGGCCGCCGCTCTGCTGGGCGCCACACACACACTTAGCGGCACCATCACGAATGCGAACCACCGCGTTTCGATTCACGCCGTGCTCACCGACGCGCGCACGCGGCTGCAGCTGAAGCAGTGGGATGCGGAATATGAACCAGGTGAACTAGGCAGCCTTCCCATGGCGCTGGCGGGCATTGTCACGGGCACGTTGCGCTTGCCGCCGCTGGCTTATACAGCATCGGTCAACGCGCAGGCATATCCCGATTTCGCGCAGGGGTTAGGTTCGCTGCAGGTGGACAAGGTGGATGCCGCGCTGCCCTTCCTAACGCGGGCGGTTGCGCTCGACCCTGGCTCTCCCCTTACCCATGCGCGCTTGGCGGAAGCGCAAGCCCGCAAGTATCGGCTCAGCCTTGGGGCTGCATGGCTGGGAGAGGCGCACAAATCACTCCAAAAGGCTCAGCAATTGAACCCCGATCTGCCGATGGTGTGGATTGTCTCGGGCCGGATCAAGGAATTCCAAGGGTTGTACGAAGACGCCGAATCCGATTACAAGCGAGCCCTTGAAATCAATCCGCTCGACGGGGATGCCTGGCGGCGGCTGGGGCGTGTTTACCAACAAAATAATCAGTTCCCGGCGGCCGTGACGGCCTTCAAGAAAGCCATTGAGATGCAGCCGAACTATTTCCCCAATTACCAGGATCTCTGCGCGCTCAACACAGAGCAGGCCAGATATAGCGACGCTGTTCCGCAGTGCCGCAAATTCGTGCAGCTGGTGCCGGATTTATCCGATGCGCACTTTGCTTTGGCCATTCCGCTCTTCTGTTTGGGGAAGCGCGCGGAGGCGGAAACCGAATCGTTGCGCGCTCTCCAACTGGATCCGAAATCGGTGAAGGCAATTCTCGCGCGGGGCTTTGCGCTGACTTCCGAGGGCCGTCCGGCGGAAGCGATCCCGCTGTTCCTTAAAGCGATCGAGATCGGTCCGGCGAACTGCCTGATGTACTGCGATTTAGGAACGGCGTACCGCTTGGCGGGCAACACGCCGGCAGCGAGGAAAGCGTATGCCGCGGGGCTCGATCTGGCCGAACATGAGCTGGAGAAAAATCCCCGCAATGCCATTGTAAGAGCGCAACTGGCATATGTTTGCGCGCGATTGGGCGAAGGCGGCCGGGCCAGGTCTGAGATAGCGCAGGCTCACCAGATGGCGCCGAATTCCGTCGAAGTGGCTTGGTGGGCGGTGTTAACTTGGGACGCACTCAAGGACGCGAAACAAGCTATCGCCGTACTGCGGAACATGCCGGAGGAGAGCCTGCGCCGCCTGAGCCTGGATGCGGATTTGGCGGAACTTCGGCGCAGTTCTCGCTTTAAAGAGCTACTGGTTTCACGCAACATTCAACCCCAACCCAAGGAGTAAACAGACGATGGCAGCCATTACGTGCAAGATCAACAGAGACGCGAAGGGCAACGCGGAGGTGATCTATACAGTTCACCGGCTGGATCCGGGCGATGAAGTGACGTTAACAACCGATACGCCGAACGCGGCTGTCGAGTGGGAGGGCCCTCCGGCCTTTGGCTTAGCGGCCGGCCATAAGGTTCTAATGATTCCGCAATCGGGCGATTCGAAAGTGGCTCACAAAGTAAAAAAGGCAATGCCTCCGGCGGCAACGTGCGGCGAAGTGGGCAGCCATGGCAAATTCATCGCGTGGCCAGGCGAGGGCTTTCCCAGCAGCAGTACCGAGACGGGAAAACTCGATACCAACTAGCCGATAGTCCAGCCCTTGCGAACCGTGGGCCGAATCAACTTGTTGGCTTCGGCGTTGTTGGTGATGCGCATCTTTTCGCTATCCCATTCCAGCTTGCCTTCGAAGCGAAGCGCCAGCACGCCCAACGTGACCCACTCCGTAAAGGGGGCGGATACATTGAAGTTGGAACACGCCGGGTCGCCGCCTTTGGCGGAACGAATCCAATCGCGATAGTGGCCGGGCGAACGCGTGAGGAACTCGCGCGGAAATTCATAGCCGCGCATCTTTTCCACCGGCAGCAAGCGGGTGTTTTCGCCATACGTGCCTGTGGTGATCATGCCCTTATCACCCACGAACAAGCTGCCGTTGCTGCCGGTGGCAATGCGGCGTGCTACTTCGTTGTCCAGGCGGGCATTCGGATCGTTCGAAGCCGTGCCGCTTGCTGCGGGCCGCGCCGCCGGTGCTTCGTCCACGGTATCGAGGTAGCTTTGCTGGAACACTTGGCCGATAATTTGCGAATCGCGCTGTTCCTGTTGGGGACTGGCCGTGCGGCGGCGCGGCAGATCGCCCAGAATGGAGCCCTTCGGCACACCGGGTATGTCGGGCTGTTCGAGCAGCCCATCATGCCAGAAAATCTTCACGGGCGGCATCGGTCCGCGCGCGGGAAAATCGAAACGGATCACGCTCTTGGCAGGATAATAATACTTGCTCTTGCCTTCCTGCTTAACGCATTCCACGCTGGTGGGAGCGCCAAGCTGCAACGCCATGTTGGGCGCACCGAGAATGTGGCAGGCCATATCGCCGAGCGCGCCGCAGCCGAAATCGAAGAAGCCGCGCCAGTTGAAAGGCAGATATTTATCGCTATATTCGCGCTGGCTGGCAACGCCCAGCCAAAGGTCCCAGGCGAGCGTGCCGGGCACGGGCGAAGGAGCGGGCATATCCGGCAGACCCTGCGGCCAGACCGGGCGATTGGTCCAGGCGTGCACTTCGGTCACATTGCCGATTACGCCAGACCACACCATCTCCGCGCACTGGCGGGTGCCTTCGTTCGAATAGCCCTGGTTGCCCATTTGAGTAGCCACTTTGTATCTCACGGCCGCCTCTTTCAACTGGCGGTTTTCCCAAATTGTGTGGGCAAGCGGCTTCTGCACATAGACGTGCTTGCCGCGTTCCATGCAGGCCAGCGCGGCCGCGGCGTGCATATGATCGGGAATGGTGACAATCAGCGCATCGATATTGTTCTGCTCTTTATCGAGCATCACGCGAAAGTCTTTATACTTGGGCGCTTTGTCGAAAGCCTCGAAGACCGGCTTCGCACGAACATCGTCCACGTCGCACAGCGCTACAATATTTTCCGTTTGAGCGCAGGCGCGAATATCGCTGCCCGCTTTTCCGCCAGCCCCGATGGACGCGATGTTCAGCTTTTCATTGGGCGATTTATAGCCCAGCATTTTTAGAGAGGCCTTGCTGCCGAAGCCCGCCGCCGGCACGGCACCCGCCAACACTGAGCCGTAAAAGAAGTAACGCCGCGATAGTCTGTTATCCGACACTGGAAGCCCCCGAAGGAATTATATAGCAACGGACCTTTTCCGCGGATAGTTCCGTATGAGTGTGTGATGACCTTCCTGCTTTGGCTGCTGCTTTTCCTGTTTTCATGGCCCCTGGCACTGCTTGCGCTGGTGCTCTATCCGGTGGTCTGGCTGCTGCTGTTGCCCTTCCGGTTGGTGGGCGTGGCGGTGGGCGGTGTGCTCGCGCTAATTTGGGGTATTCTCACGCTGCCTATGCGCCTGCTGGAACCTAAGCACCAGCATTTCCGGTAAGGCTGGCGAGGCCCGCTTTCGGCGGCAAACTTTTAAGCGCGAAAAAATCGTAACGTTTTAGTCACCCAAAAATAATTGCATTGAGTATAATTGCATTTGAATTTGAATTGGACGCGGAGCCGCGCAACTTCTGGCTGTTCCGGTGTTCCTTCAGAGAGTGTCAAGAGAAGAAAATTATGCCCAGCATTCTCTTTTATAGCGATCAACCGATTCTGACCCTAGGTGTTGCCCACATTTTAAAGGACGTTCCGGACATGGTGCTGCGCGGTACTTGCGCATCGCCTGTGAGCCTGTTGGACTCTCTTGCCACGCTGCAACCCGACCTTGTATTACTGGATTTGACGCCAGATTTTACGCTTGATTTTCTAACTTCGATTCACAAAGCGGCGCCGCGCACTAAGCTTGTTCTTTGGGTTCATTTCATTTCGACGGAGATGGCTTTGCAGGCAATGGGGCTGGGCGTGCGCGGGATTGTGAGCAAGACTCTGCCGCCCGAGGGACTCATCGCGAGCCTGATCAAGGTGCATGCCGGCGAGTTGTGGTTTGAGAAAGCGCTGACGGATTCCATTCTGACTGCGCGCCGCTATACGCTCACGCGCCGCGAAGGCCAGATTGTAACCCTTGTGGCGCAGGGGCTGAAGAACAAAGAGCTAGGAATTGCGCTGAATATTTCGGAAGGCACGGTGAAGGTGTATCTCTCCCGTCTATTCAAGAAATTGGGGCTGAAGGATCGTTTCGAGCTGGCATTGTTCGGGCTGAAAAATCTGACCACGGCCTACGCGGCGCCGGGCGGGCCCAAGGGCAATCGACCCGCTCCATTGACGCAGCATGGGCAGGACCCGCGTTCGTTCTTCGTAGAGCGCCAGCCCATCTACGGCGCGGACCGGCCGCGTTTGAAACCGAATTAAACGCAGTGGCGCGGAAGGCGTGTGAGGCTCCTCGCCTGGAATATTCAGCAAGGCGGCGGGGTGCGTCGTGAGCGGATCGGTGCGGCTATTTTGGCGCACAATCCCGATTTAATCGCGCTGATTGAATTCGTTCCCGGCAGTTCGGTATCGCTCTTGGAGCTGCTGAAACGTAGCGGATTTACACAAAGTCTCTGCACGGACAGGCAGGGCTTTTGCTACGCGGTTTGTTTGCTCTCGAAGAGCCCCCTGCTTCGGCGCCGGTCGGGAATTTCGGTGTTGGAGGAGTCAGGCCTATGGCTGGAAGCTTCGGTTCCGGAGCACGGGTTCCGGCTGGGCGTTCTGCATGCCCCCACGAGCTCGCGCTTGCGAATGAGGGAGTACTTGAGTGCGCTGGTGAGCGTGGCGGAACAGAGAAGCCAGTGCCCGTTTTTATTCGTGGGCGATTTCAACACAGGAGTACCGCCCGCCGACGGTCCCATGAAGAATTTCGGCGACGTAGACCGGTTCACGTCGTTGCAATCGGCAGGCTTCACCGACGTATGGCGGCACTTGCATCCCGATTGCATCGAACACACATGGTGCCGGAATGGGAAGAGTTACCGGATCGACCACGCACTCGCCAGCTCGTTGTTAGCGCCCCGAATTGAGCAGTGCCGTTACTCCCACGAAGAACGTGAACGCGGCTGTTCCGATCATTCGGTGCTGCTGGTAGAGGTGAAGGACGACAAGCGTGTGAGTGGCGGAGGAAGAGGGATTCGAACCCCCGGATGAGTTTCCCCATCAACGGTTTTCAAGACCGCCGCGTTAAACCGCTCTGCCATTCCTCCGTTTGCTATCTTACCGGATTTGAGCGGCCCGCCGCGTTGCCATCCAGTTCCACAGGGTTTGCCTTTCCTCCGCGTCCGCACTTTTGTTGTTTGCGGGTGTCAAGTAGCTGGCAAACAGTCCGACGGCGAATAGCATGACATTGCCGATCACGCCGATGAGCAGTTCATGATAGGGAAAGTTGTACGCGCCCAGATCGACCGTCGGCGACGGAGCTTTGGTTAATATGGCCCACACGCTGAACGCCAGATTCGCGGCAATCCCGCAATAGACGCCTGTTGGTGTGGCGCTCTTCGTGAGGAACGCGAGAAAGAAAAGGCCAAGCAAACCGCCGCTGGCAATGGCGGAGACGGCGAACCAACTCGAAAGCGCGCTGCCGTTGCCGCGCACCAGAAGGAGCGCCGTGCCGATGTTGAGCAGCCCCGTCAGCACGACAAAAATCTTCGCGGCGCTTAGCCGCTGGCGATCCGTGGCCTGCGGGCGGAAGAAGCGGTAAAAATCTTCGACAGCCACGGCCGACATCGAATTCAAATCGCTGGCAAGCATGGTCATAGCCGCGCCTGTAAGGCAGGCCAGAAGCAGGCCTAAAACGCCGGGCGGCAAGTGCGCGCTAAGAAAATAGGGGAACATCTGGTCGGCCTTCACGATGCGTGACGGAATCGCTTCACCGGTGGCTTGGAAGAACGCCCACGTCAAAGTGCCAATCAACATGAAGAAAGCCCAAACCGGCACGGAAAGGAAGGCGCCTATTTTTACTCCGCGGAACGCGTCGCGATCGCTCCTTGCCAGAAGATACCGCTGCACCATCGTCTGATCCGCCACGTAACGTTGGAGATACCAGAACAATCCGTAGAGCAGCAAAACCGGTGCCGAGTTGGTGCGAAGATTCCATTCCATGGTCCCCAACTGAAACTTGTGCGCGTCGGCAGCTTTCCAGAAAACGAATGCTGGGCCGCCCTGCGGCAGAAAGAGCAAATAGCAAAGAGTGACTGCTATCGAAACCCACATCACCAGTCCCTGAATCACGTCGGTCCACACCACCGCTTCAATTCCCCCAAGCACGGCGTAGACAATCATTACGCCAGCCACGGCCACGATCAACGCTACGATGTTCCAACCGGTAATACTGGAAAGTGTAAGCGCCATCAGGTAAAGGACGAACCCCATCTTGCTGAAGTGGGCCACGGAAAAGGCCAGCGCGCCATACAGGCGGACCGGTTTGCCGAACCTGCGCTCAAAATATTCGTACGCACTCATTTGGATCGCTTCGCGATAAAAGGGAATAATCACCCAGCCCACTAAAGGCAGGACGGCGATCAGCAGGAAACCGGGCACTAGCAGGGACCAGTCTTTCGCGTAGCTCGCCCCGGGATAGGCCACGAAGGTAACGCTCGAAATCATGGTGGCCATCATGGACATGCCCATGGCCCAGGATGGGATTTTTCGCTTGGCGACGAAGAAGTTCTCGGCCGTGGTTTGGCGACGCGAAAATCGCACACCGATGGCCGCCATCGCGCCCAAATACAAAAACACTACTGCGAAATCGAGCCAGCGCGCGTCTGGCATCATCTGGTCCTGCTCCGGTAGACTTCGATGATTGCGCTGTTGTCATCGTTGCCGAAGCCAAGGTCAATTGCCTCGCGCAGAAGCGCCTGGTGCGCCGCGGTCAAGGGCAGAAAAGATCCGTTGATTGCCGCGCTGCCGATCATCGACTGAACGTCTTTCCGATGCTGCGCCAGTCGCGCCTCAGGCTGATAATCGCTGGTCAGCATCTTGTGTCCCTTGGCATCCATGGCGCGCGAATAGGCCGCTCCGGCTTTTAGAATTTCCAATGCTAGGCTTGGCGAAATACCGCTATGCCGTGCGAACTCCAATGCTTCCGCAAGCACCGCCCTATGCAGGCCAATGGCAAGATTGAAGACCAGTTTCATTCGCGTACCGGTGCCCGCCGGACCTGTGTGGAACACCAGTTTCCCCAGACAATTGAGCAGACTGCGTACGGCTAGAAACGCGTCCTGGGCCGCGCCGCAGATGACAATGGCCTCGCCGGCCGCAATCTGGCTTGAAGATCCGCCCAGGGTCGCGTCTATATATTGGACGCCTCGCAGGGAGAGTTCGGCTGCAAGAGTTTCCACCTGCGCAGGATCGCCCGTAGTGGTATCGACGATCACGTCGCCGGGCTGGAGTTTTTCGCCCAGACCATCCACGGACATGCGAACTTCCCTGGCGCTGGGCAGGCTAAGGACCAGCGTTCGGCATCGCTCAACAACCGCGGCTGCGCTATCGAAGAGTGTCGCGCCCTGACGCTTCGCGCGGTCGGCCGCCGCGGGGTCAGGGTCGTACGCTTGGACAGCATACCCTGCTTGAACCAGGCGAGCAATGAGCGCGCCCCCCACCAACCCGGCCCCTAACAGGCCGACAGGTTCTGATAAAAAGATGCGATTCTCCGAAGTCAACGTGAGTGGGCCGGCGTGGCGGGGCCGGAACCTGCCGCTGGTTGCAGAAACATGCCACGTCGCATCATGGCTCCTTGCATCATGGCTCCCTCAACCACGCCTCATTTACAATCACGTGCTTGATGCCGAAATAATTGTCGTTGTAAGTGACATGCACGGAACCATCTTCCGCCACCAGCAACGAAGGATATGTGTAGGAAAATTTGCCGCTCTCGATCACTCGATTCACTGGCCAAGTTTTCCCTGCGTCGTCAGACAGCGCCAAATTCAGCGGCGTGCGCTCGGTGTTGCTGTTGTTGAAGGCCAGCACCAGCTTTCCGTCTGGAAGGACACCCAACCCAACTCTCGCCGAAGGGTTGGGAATGCCGGTCTGTTCCAGCCGCGACCAGGTGCGGCCATTGTCCGTCGATACCGAGCGCCAGAGATGGTTACGTTGGCCCCTCACTCGCAGCAGCGCCAGCAGGGTTTCATCCGGAAGTTGAACCACCGCGGGCTGGATATTGCCCGGATTCGAAAATAGCGGAGCGGTCTCTTTCCAGGTCTTTCCTCCGTCCGCCGAAATCATGAATAAAGAGAACCACTGCTTGTTCGCATCTGAGTTGTAGCTTTCCCGGTTCAATGGCAAAAGGATATCTCCATTGCGCAGAATCCTCGGGGGAGTAGCAACCAGCGTTCCTGTCGGATATTGAAACGCCGGCGCGGGAAGAGCCGTTTTAGCGCCCCAGGTAATGCCGCGATCGTGCGACTTGCGATAGAACAGGCGTGAGAACTCCCACGACGCACCGTGCGCCTCCACATAGAAGCACCACAGCTCGTCCTGCCGGAATAGAAGAACCGCATTGCCTTCGGCGACGTTCGGTTCGTCAATGATGATCCGTGGCGGAGTCCACTCGCCGGAACCCCTTCGCAGGGTAGAGGCATAGATGGCGCTATCGGGCGACAATTCATACTTTCCGCCATACCATACGGCGAAAATATCTCCTCCGGGGAGTTCCGCCATGGCTGAAACGCCTTCGAATCCAAGCCCCGGAACACCTTTGGACGGGAACCCGGTGAACAAAGGTCTGGCTGCAGGCGGAGGCCGGCGAGAGGGATCATCCACGCTGTATCGAACCGGTTGCGAATCCGTCCAGCGGCCATGGTTATCGTAGGCTCGGGCGCAAATGGAGCCCGACCAGGCTCCGCTTCGCTGAACCGTGATTCGATACGGCGGCTTCTCCACTACGCCGAGCGGGAGTGCTATCGAAAAATCGTAGAACTCAACCTTGGAGATAAAGCCGTCGGGATCGGATGCTTCCGCTTCCACTTCAAAAGCCGCCGGTGCGCGGCCCACAAAATAAGGCGCCGGGCCGATTAGAGAAACTCTGGGAGCCCGATTGGCCGCTGGCAGCATTTGTAGTTGAGCGCCGAGCATTGCGACCCTGCCGGCGTGGTCGCGCTGCTGGTTCATCAGGCGGAAGTTCAGCGTCAGAACTTGGCCCTTTCGCGCCGCAGTGAAGTTGACTGTGTAAACCCGAATTGCCCATCCCGCATGGCTCTCGAAAGTATGGTCAGTAAAGAAGTGCGCACCGCCGCCCGATACCGAAGCTTCGATCAAAGCCCGTCCCCCTTCCACCGCGAGGGAGAGTTGCAAAACCCGTTCGCCCGTGGACGCAGGAACCTTCAAAGTAAATCCATCGTTTTCGCCACTGACTGTCAGGCCCTTGGCGGAACCCGCTGCCGACACATCGATTGGCGCCACGCTGGGCTCAACGTTCTTCGCGATCTCCATCGACCAGCCAAGAGGCAAACGTGCCGGGATCGCGCCAAAGTGAACAGAAGGCTGAAAGCTACTTGCGGATGATGGCGACGCATGCGGAACAATTGAGCTGACGTATAGGCCTGGCGCTGGAAAGGCCGGCCCGATGCTAAGACCTATGAGGAATGGCCATAGCGCCCGGCTATTCATGGTAAGCAGCCAACTCCGCGCAGCTTGCGTAGTTATGCGATCTTCCTATCACGCGCACGGCTGCAATCTCCAAGGGCTCGGCTAATGTGAGTTCGAATGGTTGGCCTTGCGCCAGCGCTGCTCCATTCTCGTATCGAGGCACTGGCCCGACGCGCTCCCAAGCCCCACCCGCAGCCCGCTGCACTTCGAACGTGGGTGCATTCTCAAACCAGCCACCAACGGCCGTGGATTTTCCATGCCGGAACACAAGCCGCCGCACAGTAGCAGGCGCCCGTAGCGTCACCGCAAACAAATCGTTAGCAGGTGTTTCTCTCTTGTCGGTGGTGCCATAGGTGTCCGCTCGTTCGTCACAGATTGAGCCGCCTTCCTGCCCATTGCGGGACCATCGCTCGATGCCGAATGCGGTCGCGGCTACAGGCTCGCTCGAAAGCCCGTCCGGTGACTTCGTCCAGACAAAAGGCTGTGCCGCGTCCATATAGGGAACGAACGTCAACGCAGCATCTCGTTTCTGGAGCGTCCGGTCGACAACTATGCCGGCAGCGCGAAATTGAGCGACGTCCGTTCGCTCCAGCCGCGTCGAAAGCGGGGCGGCACGGAAAATATATGGAACGTTTGGGTTCAGGCGTTCTTCCAATGACAGCACCTGCGGGCCTCTTTGCAGCGCAATGTGGCCCGGGTACTCAGCGCCGCCATCGAGCATCTTGACCGTCATGTCCATGGCGATCATTACAACATCGCCTTGTTTCCACTTTCGATCCAGACGAAGAAATTCTCCGGGCGTGCCCTGGTAGCGCTTTCCGTCCACTGACGCCTGGAAGTTGGCTGTCCATGCAGGCACGCGTAAATAAACGGGCATGTTGCCGCCGGGAGCTTTGCCGATCCGCAAGCGGACGTTCCCGTTTTCAGGGAAACTGGTTTCGGAGACGATCTGCATTCCGCGCACAGTCACCTGGCCAGGTACATAAAGCAAAATGGCGACTCCATCTTCCTTCTGGCCCCACGCCAGCTGCGGAATCATGGAGATGCCTCTGGGCACGCTGGAGACGCAGCAGCTGATGCCCGGGCCGGGTTGTTTGCGGCCCATCAAGGCGGTGAAGTAACAGATGTTTCCGTTCGATGGATCTTGCGCCGCAAGCAGGTGATTGAACACGGTCTTCTCAATCTCATCGGCGTACTTCTGCTCCGCTGTCAATTGCAACAGATGCCAGTTGAGCTGCAGCCATGTGACTGTTACACAGCCCTCGCCCACCTCTGCGCGTTCCGATCCCGGCAGGCGATGATCGTCGCGGAAATATTCCTTAGATGTGGTTGTGCCTGTGATGTAGAGTCGATTGCGCGTAATGTCTGTCCAGGCAATTTGCGGTGCGGATAGATACTCGTTCTTGCCGGTCAACCGGTATAACTCGAGCAGGCCGACAAGGTTGGAGAGCATCTCATAACCCTTGGCGTTCGCCGTTTTGCGGACGCTGCCTGTACTCTGAATGCCGCGGAGAACTCCGGGACCTTTGGGGTGATCCCAAGAGGCCACTATGTACTCCGCGAAGGCCAGGAAACGCACATCGCCGGTCTCCCGGTAAAGCTGGCACATCGGTTCCAGAATGCTTGTCGACGCCATGCCCAGGTGGTCGCCCGTTTGGGAGATATCGATCTGCCCTGGCCCCGTCCCGAAAGTGCGCACCATCAATTCGCCAATCTTAGTCGCGGCATCCAGGGGGGACTGAGAACCGGTTGCGTTATGGTAACTAAGCAGCCCAATCAGGTTGTACTTATGTACCCAGACATCCCAACTGGTCCACCGCTGATCGTTCGTATAAGTTCCCAGATAGCCATCCGCCAGTTGAGCGGAAATCAACTGTAACACCATCGCATCCATTTGATTCTTCAAGCGGACATCTTTCGAATACAGCCATGAGTTCGACGCGGCGTGCAGATACTTGCCCGCATGCTCACCGATCCACGGATGGCTGCCGGGGCGAATCAGAAACCCGTCGATGAGTCCCTTTCGATCTACTCGCAGGAGGCGCTGTTCGCGGTTGACCTGCATCCGAAAACCCAGCACACCACCGACGGTCTGCTCATCGTATCGAGCCGGCGTGAACATCGGCGCGACCTTATCGGTGGCCTTGGCACTTACCGCCAGCGGAGCGGCTGCCAGAGCCATCACGGCTTTCCTGCGAGTGATTTTCATTGTGAGCGTCGCTCCTTCTTCAGTAGTCCGGTGACACAAGTTTATCCAGCGCATCGAGCGAGAAATCTGCCGACTGGCAGAGCTGAATGATAGCGATTTCGTCGCGCATCAGATCTTCGCAGGCTTTAGCAACCTGACCGGCCACATGCATGGGGATAACCAGCGCACCGTGCTTATCGGCGTGAATCAGATCACCGGAATTTACTGTCATCCCGAAGACGCTAACCTGGCGATCGTAGTCTTCCAGATGCGCGTGAGCGTGCGAAACTCCAATCCCCGATGAGAAGAAATGAAACCCGAGTGCCTGCACTTCATCCATATCGCGAATCAGACCATTCGTGATCAGACCTTCGCACTTGAGCCCCCGATGTATGTTCGCGTGAACCTCGCCCCAGAAGGCTCCCAGCGGGTGCGCGCTTAGTTCCTGCATCACCACGACACGGGGGAGCGGAGCGGAGTTTATATACTCCCAATAATCCCGCCGCGGAAATTGTCGCGGCGTACGGGGAGGTTGCGCGGACAGGGAAGTTGCCGTGCACGCGTAACCCGTCATCACTCCAAACTGGGGATACTGGCACTGGACGCCGCCGGCCGTGAATGACCCGACCGGCTTTATCCCAATCAGGTTCTCGATCGCGTTGGCAACCGTAGGAGTGCTGTACTTTCTGAGAGCGGCGACGTCCGCGCTCGATAACCGCGCTGGAAGCGCTTCGTTCAATTGTTGACCGATGGGATGACTCATCTGTTTTCCTATGCCTGGTTTACATGTCGCAAACGCGCATGAGTGTTGCGTGAACATCTAAGTCAAGCTGGGGCGAAAAGCGCAAAGACCTGCCTTCGCGGATACATTCCGCCAAATCGGCGAAATCCCCGGCGTAACGCTGAAAGCTGGGCGTGGCAACTTGCTGGAGCCCGGCGGAGTAAGGCCCGGCGGCCGCAACCAGATCGACCTGGAGCGACGCGCCCTCGGCAGGTCTGACCACGACAGTCCCTTTGGTTCCGAAAATTTCGATGGCGCGATATGGGCCGGCGTTCGGCTGCAATATCGACGCGCTGACAAGCCCCAAACAGCGCGGCCATTCAAGCACTGCGGCAGTATTATCGGCCAGCGTATCGGCAACCTTCCCGTGCGTTCGCAATACGGAAGACGCTTTCACGGGCGGGCCCATCAGGCGTACCACCATGTCGATCAGATGGGAACCTTGCTCGTACATTTGCCCACCCCGGAATCTGGCCCACTCCGCCCGGCGCGAATTGTCGATTAGTGTATTGTGCGTCGCTCGCACCATATAAATGTCGCCCAGCCAACCCTCCCGCACCGCTTCCTGAGCTCGCGTGAGGGCCGCGCTGTAGCGCCACATATAGCCCATTTGAAGAATCCGTTTCCGGGCTGCGGCAGCCTGCTGCAGCTGAGTGAACCCGGCAAGAGTGGCGGCCGGTGGCTTTTCCAAATGGACATGCTTGCCGGCGTGGAGCGCCTTCAGGGCATGGCTGGCATGGAGCGCGACGTCGGATTCAATGGCAACGGCGCCAATCGATTGATCTTGCAGAATCGCGTCCAGCCCCAACTCAGGAACACCTTGCGCCAGAAACGACCGGCGGCCGATTTCGTTGTCGTCCCAAAAGCCGGCGATCTCCCAATCGGGACTGCTCCGAAGCACTTTGAGCTTGCCAAGTGCATGGCTGTGATAGGCCCCGATGAAGGCCATGCGAAGCCGAGTGGCGCCGGTTAGCGGCTTTGCAAGACCGGCGGCGGCAAGAAAAAGGCGGCGGTTGATCATGGATCGTTATTCCTCAGACGAATGGCGCTGAGAAGCTCAGAACGAATAGCGGAGACTCAACTGCATGTTACGCTCGCTATTTTTGCTGAGCACTTTTCCGAAGGTGGCCAGGTTCGTCGGGCTGTTTCCGGCGCCGCCCCAGTTGGGATGGTTGATCCAGTTGAACAACTCGGCGCGGAACTGCAGAGACTGCCGCTCCGTGATCCGGAAGGTTTTCCTGCCCGCCATGTTCCAATTCTGAAAGCCGGGGTTGCGCAGAAAGTTTCGGTTGTTCTGCGTGGTGAAGGTACCCGCTGCAGGCGCTGTGAAAATGAGAGTTCCATCCGTGTTCCGGGGGCTGAAATAGTAATTCGTCGAAGCAGTTGAATCGGCAAAACTCTGTTGTGACCGCGGCAGCGCTGGGTCTCCGTTCCGGTTCCAAATTTGCGCACCGCTGCCCGCACCCACACCGGCAAAATCGTCTCCACTTTGGACGGTGAACGGCCCTCCCGTTTGAAACTGGCTGATGCCTGAAAGTTGCCAACCGCCCAGCAGGGTGCGCGCGATGCCGGAACCCTGTTGGAAGAACGGCAATTCGTACGCGAAGTTCACCACCATTACGTGGCGGTAATCGAAGTTAGAAGGGCCCCAGAATGTCTTGTCATTATAAGAATTGGGGAGTACTTCGCCGTAAGATGAGTTGTCTTCGGATTTTCCCAAAGTGTAAGACAAGCCGTACATCAACCCCTTGTGAAAGCGGCGGTTGAGCATCACCTGAAGGCTTTCATAGCGCGACTGTCCATCGTTGGTGACGGAGATGATTGAGCCGTAACCTCGATACGGCCGCAGCGCATTCTGGTTCACACCGGGGTTCGCTTGCACTGTTCCGGGCTGCATTTGATTGATGTTGATGAAGCGCGTGGAATTGTAGCCATGTCTGCCCACGTACCCCACGTTCAGGAGCATCTGCGCGGGCAGCGCCACTTCGTAGGACGTATTCCACATGAAGGATTGCGGGTTGCCCAACACGCGATCCTGCGTGCCGGGATTGGTTGGAAACGTGAGGCTGGTTCCACCGCCCGGATTATCCACGCTGCCGTTGGCGATGTAGCCGCTGGGCTGGAACGGCGGGTTGCCGCCTGGGCCGAACGCATCGCTCATCGGATTGCGCAACACATAGCGCCCAAAGGCCGCCCTGAATGCCGAACGGTTTCCCAATGCATAGGCCAGCCCGATGCGCGGCTGGAAATCTTTCTTGTGAAAATCGGAGAAGGATTTCGGCACGCCGCGGAAGAGGCTCTGGACCGATGCGGGGTCGAACGGCAGCCGCCCTCCCAACGAATCGGGGAAGCCGTCGCCGGGAATCACCATGCCGCTGAACCGGTCGCCGCCGGTAATGACGCCGGTGGTGCGGTCGATGGTAGCCGCCTTCGCCGGATCGTAGAAACTGGGGTCGAAGTAGGCCTCATTTCGCCACACGGCATAGAACGGCTGGGTAAGGCTATGCCTCAACCCGAGTTCCAGTTGCAGCCGGTTCGTCACTTTCCACGAATCCTGCACGTACCATTCGTACATGTTCGTTCGGTAGAGCGTGTAGTTATAGTTGCCCAGTTCCGTATAGACATCGAACAGACCCAGCGCGGCATTCGCCATGGCCACGCCGGATGTGGGAGCACCGGCGCGCAAATCGCTAAAGCTGAATGAGCCCGTCTCTTTGGAACCGCCATTATCGTTCACGCCCGCACGCTCAAAATAGACGCCGGCCTTCAGAATGTGGCGTCCTATGGTTTTGGTCAGGTTATCGCTCACTGTAAAGAATGGCGCCGCGGAGACTCCCACGTTATTCGTCTGCAATGCCACAAGCCCGCTGATGCTGATGTCGGGAATCATGTTGGAACGGTTCTTATTCTTAGGAAACAGGAAAGGAAAATTAACGCCGTACTGGCTTTTCTCCCACGTGGGCGTTGCCTGGTTGAGTACATTCAGGATGCGATCGAGATTGAAGCTGGCGACGAACTCGTTCACCGTAGTGGGGTCGATGGTGCGGGTATAGTTCATTGACCCGACCTGATCGTGCCAGATCAGCCAGCGCTGACCGCGATCCCAATTGCCGCGCGTGGGCGCGTACTGGTCGTAGTTATGGCGCAGATATCGGAACCGGAAGAAGTTCTTCTCATCGGGGTTGAAGTCTACCGATACCGTATCCTTACGGGAATTCTGCGGCGCACCGAGTTGCAGATACACATTTTGCCCGCTGATGTTGTACCCCGGCGTGGGCGCGGTGAAGGACCGCAATAATCCAATCCCGTTCGGGCTTAAACGCGACGTAGGAATCACATTGTTCTGGAAGGGGTTTCCAGTAACAGGATCTTTCACCATCACCACCCGTCCATAGTAATTGTTCGGGCTGAGCAACTCGCTGAAGTCGCCGCTGCGAATGGCAAGCGAGGGCGCCAGGCGGGTAAGGGCGATGGTCTGGCGGAAGCGCAGGTACTCCTGGCTCCACAGGAAGAACAGCTTGTTCCGGTCGCGGTTGTATTTCAGGCCTGGAACGGTCACGGGCCCGCTAAAGTTGTAGCCGAACTGATTGAACCGGAAGGGCGCGGCGCCACCTGAAACCAGCGGATCGGAGTTCTGTTTGCGGCTCCAGCTATTGGCGTCCAGAGAGCTATTGCGAAAGTACTCATATGCGCTGCCGTGAAAATCTCTGGTGCCGCTCTTGGTGATCACGCGGATTTGCCCGCCGGATGAACGTCCATATTCCGCCCGGTAATTGGCCGTCAGAATTTGAACCTCCTGCGTCGAATCCAGGTCCGCGACTCCTACCGGCGTGGTGGCGGCGCGGAAACGCACGGCGGGAGCGCCATCGATGGTGAAGGTGTTCTCGCGTTCGTGCGAACCGTTTATATTGAACTGATAATTCTGGATACCGAAGGTGAAGGAGGAGATGGAGCCTGGACGAACGACGCCTGGCATCAATTGAGCCAGCACGTTCGGATCCCGTCCATTCAATTGCAGGTTCTCAATCTGATCACGCGTGACTGTCCTTCCGACGGCGGCCGAATCCACCTGAACCGTGTTGGCCTGGGCTGCCACTTCCACTGACTCGGTGGTGGCGCCAACAGTAAGCGAGACGTTGACCTGCAGCGGCAGGCTGGCGTCCAGCTTGTTGCCGGTGACGGTCGAGGCCTTGAAGCCTTTGGCTTCGACCGACACTGCGTAGGACCCCGTCTGCAGGTTCGAAATCACGTAGTATCCGCCCTGATCGGAAGCCGCCTGCCGCTCCTGCCCGGTGGCTTCGTTCCTGGCAAGAACCTTGGCGCCGGGAACCACTGCCCCGGACGGATCTTTTATGAATCCTGAAATGAGTGACGTGTCCGATTGTGCCGTCAGGATGGCGCTCATGCTGAGCAACATCAGGCACACGGACGACAAGTTTGGCTTAAGCGACATGGAAGCAACTCTCCCTCATGGGCGGTCATTTTGCCCTGTGACAGAGTATTCACTTTTTCTTTGACGGAGCCTAAGTCCCCATTCGTGAACTACGTTTTTGGGCCTGGCTCCCTCGATTGCTCCCCATAGGTTCTGTCGCTCCCGCGTGTGATAGACTCACCAGCCAGGGGTTTAGGAGTACGACGGCACAAAGCACAACGCAGTACCGCGCCGCCCTCGCGAAAGTGCTGAATAGTTCGGAGTTCGTCGGCGCTAAGCAGCTGCGCGAATTCCTTGCTTACGTGGGGGAAGCCGCTCTGGCGGGCAAGACCCAGGTGGACCAAATAGAGATCGCCCAAGCTGTTCTGGGGCGAGGAGCGGACTTCAATCCGGTGGACGATTCCACGGTGAGAAAGATCGGCTCTCTGCTTCGCCAACGGCTCGACAAGTATTACCAGAACGAAGGCGCCGGCGACGCGATAATCATATCGGTGCCCGTTCGTTCCTACGTTCCCGTCTTCCGCGAGCGCCATGGTTTGGAATCGAACGGGTTGGTCACGCACGGAGCGCCGGCGGTGGCCGAGGCGAAGCCAGTGGGCTCGAAGGGTCACCCGAAGTGGCTGCTCTGGGCGCTACCCGTGTTGTTCGCGACGTTGGGGCTGGCTGCCGGTTATGCGCTCTGGGACGGTAAATTCCCGGCGCCGCAGGCCGATGGGGAATTCCGTCTGTCTACGGTCAAGGGCGATTTCATCCATCGGCCGCTGGACCTTCCCGGCTCCGCGATTCAAATCGCTTCCGGGCTCGGGGAGCGTGAAGATCTGGTGGGTCGTTTGACCTTTCGGCCCGAAGAAGCGGGGCAGCAGGCAGGACTACTTTTCTTCCAAGACCCCGACAATTACATTAAGCTGACACGCCAGTTTCTTTCGCGCGTAACGCTGGAATTTGGCGCGGAGCAAAACGGGGTTTACGCAAAGCCGCCAGGCACCTTTGAGTTCGACCCTTCGGGCCAGGATTTGAAGCCGATCTGGCTTTCGATCCGGCGCGCGGGCGACAACTTCGAGGCCTACCGGAGCCCGGATGGCGAGGTATGGCAGAAGGTAGGGAACACGGTGAAAGCGACGCTATCCGGCCCGGGCGTTAAGGCTGCTTTTTATGCCAACCGGGGACGCACCGATTCCAAAGACGTGGTGGCCCGGTTCGACCACGTTTCACATGGTCTGCTTTTTCACGACATGGAGCCCGGCGAGCTCACGGCGAATAGCCTGCCCGGCTGGATCTTGAAACCCCCGTGCGCTGAGCAGGGGCGCGTAAAGATGGAGCGTTCGGCGCTGGTGTTCGATTTAAACCAGCAGACTCCCTGCGCCATGAGTCTCTCCCGTTCTTTGCCCGCCGGCGATTGGACCTTACAAACGAAGGTGGATTTCGTGCCATCGAACGGCTCGGCCGCCGGGCTTTATGTTTCGGGAACCAAGGGGACTATTCGCTTGGTCCGTTGGGACGCCAGCGGCGGTTCCATCTCTGTGGAATATCAGCAACGCAAGCTGATCAGCCAGCGGGATTTCCAAGGCTGGCCGCCCATCGTTCTGTATCTGGAATGCCGGAACGGCCGCCTGAAAGCGCGCTATGCCCGCGACGATTTGACCATGCACCAACTTCCGCTGGACGTACCGGTTGAGGAATTAGGGACCAATCTTATAGCCGGATTGCATGCGGCACGCCCGTCCTGGGCACAAGGAAGCAACGGCTCGCAAGCACGCTTCTCATGGATTCTTCAGGAAGTTCACCATTCCTCGAACTACCGTTAGAGCCCTTTGGGCGGCGCCTGCCACACCGTGGCGGCAATGTATCGTTCCGTGTCTGGCCGGTCGTTGAAATAGTAAACGGTCACTAACTTTCCGTCCGGCCGCTGGACAGTTCTGGTATACCCCAAGTCCCGGTGACCAGCGTCGGCCCGAAGGATAATCTCTTCGCCCCAACTTTTCCCATTGTCTTCGCTGATTCGCGCCCGGATACCGAACGGCGCGGCCCGCCGGCCATAGGTGACGCAAATCCTACCGTCCTGCAGCCGCAGCATGCTGGGAGGGTTGCTGCCGTTTTCCTTGCCGGCGATCTGAGACAGTTCCGTCCATGTTTTCCCGTTATCGCGCGATTCATACAGCGGGATATCGGAGCCGCTTGGGTTGTTGCGGCGAAAGGAAGCCAGCAGCCGGTCGCCCTCCTGTTTCAGTCCGGAAGGTTGAATGGCGTAGCCCTCGGGCTCCGGGCCAATCCAACCCACCAGCTCCCAGGTTTTGCCGCCATCGCGCGTGCGAGCGCACAACGGGCGGCCTTCCTTATGGTTCGGTTTTGCCGCGGTCAGAAACACCAGGCATTCGCGTGTACCTTCCACCACATAGCTGGTTCTGGCAATAATTCCCGGCGTGCCCAGGTTCGGAAACGCGAACGGACCCTTCCAGTTCCTGCCTCTATCGACCGAGTAGTAGAAGCGCGAAGGGCCGTCTTCCATGCTGGCCGTGCGGATTGTCATGGCGAAATCTTTGTGTGTAAAAGGAATGCCGCCGGAAGAATTCACCACCGGCTTGCCTCCCTGCTCGACGGGAACCTTACCCACCAAAATTCCCGGCGGCGGCAGGAGCGAACGGGGCCTTTCGATCTTCCAGGTTTCACCGCCATCCAGGCTGCGCGCCAGAAGATGTTCGGCCGGCTTCGTAAAGGAAATGGTATGGATGATGCCGCTGGCGGAATCGTGATAGCCCAGCTCGAAACCCACCAAGATCTCATTGCCCCATGACCAGATGCCATGATTGGCCGGCCAACCGGCGTACCGGCCCTTCTCTCTATAAACCTCCACATTGTGGGCGGAGGGTGGCGCTTGCGCCAACCCCAGGGCCGCTCGCAAAATCAGCAAAGCCGCGGGCACGGTCATTCGGTTCAGTAAGCAGGGCATGTTATCTGTCGACCCATAGTGACCCGCGGACGAGCCATTCCCGCAAGTTCGCTTTCGCGATGCGGTTGAGATTCGTTTGTTCCGCCAGGCTCTCCGAACGCTCCCTCCGTTACCGCGCGGCCAATGCCCACATTCTAGTTGGCGTGGCTCGCTGGGGTAGCCTTTTGCGAACCTCGCGATTCACGAATTAGGACTTGTGGCTCCCCTGAATGAAGAGGCTTAGTAGAGATTCTAAGTTACCGGAGAAGTCCACGATGAGTCACAAACTACAAATGCTTTCGATGTTAGCGGCTGCCACTTTGTTCGCCCAGTCGGACACGTCTGGAGTTAGCGGCTTCATTCGCGATGCCTCAGACGCGCTGGTGCCGCATGCGCAGGTGCTGGTTCGCGACGAAGCAACCAACCGGGAGCGGCGGACGGAAACAGATGCCCGTGGCTATTTCGTTCTCTCAAACCTGCCGGCCGGATTTTACACCGTCCGGGTTGAAGCAGCGGGCTTCCGGGCCTATGAAGAGAGCCGGCGAAAGATCGATGCGAATCTCGCGGTGGCCGTGGCCATTCGCCTCACCGTTGGCAGCACGCAGGATTCCGTGAACGTAGTGGCAGCCGCCGCGGAAGTTCAGTCGGAGACCGCAACCGTTGGCCGCATGGTGTCCGCGGAGCAGATTGCCAATCTGCAGCTCAACGGCCGAAATCCGATTCTTCTTGCCTCGCTTGTTCCCGGGGTTCTGCGCGGCAACTCCATCTCATCGTTCGTCTTCAACATGGATAACAACGTCGTCATCAATGGCGCGCGCAAGGAAGAGACCAACATCACCTTCGACGGAGCGCCGGCGGTCCGCACCAGATCGGCGGGCGTTCCTATCGGTGTTCCCGATATCGATTCCACGCAGGAAGTTCAAATTCTAACGGCGAGCTATAACGCGGAATACGGGCGGGCTTCCGGCGGGCAGATCCGCATCATCACCAAGAGCGGCACGAAAGATTTCCATGGCAGCTTCTATGAATACATTCGAAACTCCGCCCTGGACGCTAACACCTGGGTTCGCAACGCATCGGGCAGTAAAGATCTGGCAAGTCCCATTCCGTTCCGCTTCAATCAATTCGGGTTCTCGCTGAGCGGGCCGGTGCTTGTGCCCGGAACACACTTCAATAGTGGGCGAAATAAGCTGTTTTGGCTGTTTGGCGAAGAGTGGGTCAAGGACCGCCGCGAACAGACCATCATGCGCCTGGTGCCTTCCCCAGCGATCCGCCAGGGAAATTTCAGCGAATTGCTGCAGCCATCCAATATCTATTACGGCCGCGCAGTTGTGGTGCGAGACCCAAATACCGGCAACCCGTTCCCGGGCAACGTGATCCCCACCAGCCAACTGAGTACCAACGGAATCGGATTGCTACGGGCCTTTCCATTGCCCATAGCCGGCTTTAGCCAAGGTGGAGCCAATTGGTTCACTTCCAATTCCGCCCCGCAGAACCAAAGGAAAGATACGGCTTCCATGGATTACATTCCGGCGGAGAAACACTATTTTCGTTTCCGCCTTCTCAACTACAATTACGACCAGTTAGTCCCTTTCCAGGGGAATTACGATCGCGGTGGGCGAATTCTCGACCGGCCCAATCAGGTAGGCTCGCTCAATTACATCTGGACCGTGAGCCCCACAATGGTCAATGAGTTATTGATCAGCGCCAGTCATGACCGGACGAATCTGATTCTGGACCCCAGTCACAAAAGGTGGGAACGAACTCAATACGGCATTACTTACCCTTACCTGTTTCCAGTCGGGAAGATTGTGCAAGATCTGATTCCCGCGGTGAACATTGCGGGCCTCGCATTAATGTCGACCGCCGCAGTGGGTACCACGGCGGGACCTATCTATATGGTCTCGGACAATTTCACCAGGATTCACCAACGTCACGTTGTGAAAGCTGGTGTAGTGTTCGAAAAAGCCGGTCAAAACGACAACAATCAGGGGGTTCAGAGCGGCACGTTCGGTTTTAGCGACTCCCGAACGGGAGGCTCCACCAGCGGCGTCGCCATGGCCAATGCTGCCCTGGGCCTGTTCGATTCTTACTCCGAAATCGGCGCCTATAACTATGTGCCATATCGAGGCTCGATGTTTGAATACTTCATACAGGATTCCTGGAAAGCAACTCCCAAGCTGCACATTGAGTTCGGCATTCGCCACAGCCTCATTCAGCCCTGGTACAGCGAATGGCGGAATATCGCCATGTTCAACCCGCGCTTCTACGACCCCGCGCAAGCTCCCACGTTAGATCCCCGAACCGGCCGTTTACTCTCTGCGCCGAACTTCAACGGCATTGTCATTCCGGGCGATGGCTTTCCCGATTCCGCCCAAGGCCGCCTGCTGATTTCGAACCTGGACAGCTTGAAGCCGCTGTTTCGCGGTCTGGGCAAATCTTACTCGCCATTTCATAAGAAAGATTTCCAGCCGCGTCTTGGACTGGCCTATTCGCCCACGCAGCGCTTGGTCATTCGTGCTGCCGCGGGGCGCTACGTTCTGCGGCCCTCCATCAGTGACAACGTCAATCCCGGGGCGAACCCTCCGTTCCAGCAATCGGCCTCCATCGCCATCGGTTCCGTGGATAGTCCGGCGGGGGGCACTCCTTTAGCCAACGCCCCGTTGCTGGGTACCTTGGATCCCATCTCTCACAATCCAAGCTCGTGGATGTGGAACTCCACCGTGGAATACGGAATCTCCGCTTCCACTACCGTCTCGGCGGGTTACGTTGGACGTCGCGGCATACACTCGCTTTTCCGCGACCGCAATCTCAACCAGCTTCGCGCCGGCACCATCCAACGGAATCCAGGTATCAACGTCAACGCGCTGCGTCCGTATCAAGGCTATGGGGAAATTCGCCTGACCAGCAACGATGCCTATTCCCGCTACGACGGAATGCAGATGTCTCTCAATCGCCGCACATCGAAGGGACTGCTGATTGGGGTCGCGTACACGTTTGCGCAAACTCTGGACAACGGGTCCACGAAGGACGACATCCTGCCCGACGCCTATGACGCGAGCAAGTTTTGGGGGCCGTCCGCGGACGATGTGCGTCATGTTCTGGTGGCGAATTTTCTTTGGGAAATTCCGTCTCCCGCCGGTCTACGCGGAGTTGCCGGCGGAGTGTTGAAAGGCTGGCAGCTTTCGGGAATCTCTCAGTTCCAAACCGGGCGGCCGTTTACCATTTCATCGGGCGAAGATATTGCCGGTGTGGGCTCAGGTGGCGGTGCGCAAATCTTCGATGTGAATGGCAACCCGTTCCTGCCGCGTTCGGACCGCCGCTTTGCCAATTCCGTTGCGGATTCCAGCTTCTGGTTTACAACCACTTCCAACGGACAGCCTATTTTCACGGCTCCCGCCGCCGGCACCTTTACGACACAACGCAATCGCAATCTATTGCATGGCCCTGGCTTTCAGAGTTGGAACCTAAGCCTCGCCAAACAAATCTCGCTGGTGGAACGGCACAAGATTCAATTTCGTTTCGAGGCTTTCAATTGGCCCAATCATCCGAATTGGAACGGTCCAGGCACGAATCCTAGAAACCTGACAACTCTGGGGAAGGTGCTAAGCAAGAGCAGCGAACGCAGCCTTCAGATGAGCCTGCGGTATTCCTTCTAGCCTCCATGAACCGCCGCTCGTTTCTATTCGCGCCAACCGCGGCCCTGGCCCAGACAGCGGGGGCGCGCATCGATTGTCAAAGCCATCTCTTCTCGGAAGAGTTCTTGAACCTTCTGGAGAAGCGATCGATTCCGCCGCTGGTTTACCGAAAAGCGGGAGACCGGTTCGTCGTGGTGGGCGATTGGCACCGGCGCATCCTGCCTAAGCATACCGATATAGCCGCGAAGCTGGCCGACATGGATCGGGCCGGAATCGGCATGGCCGCTTTGTCCATCAACGACCCCGGGCCGGAGCTATTCGGAGCCGATTCGCCCGCCATGGCGCGCCTGCTGAATGACTTCATCGCCGGCATTGTCAGGCGCTATCCCACCCGGTTCTTCGGCTTGGCAACACTGCCATTCAATACTCCCGATGCAATGCTGGCCGAGTTTGAACGGGCAGTAACCAAACTCGCAATGAAAGGCATCCTGTTGTATTCCAACATCGATGGCGCCTTCCCGGATGAATCTGCTTTCCGTCCGCTTTTTGCGGCTGCCGAAAAGCAAGGCATCCCGCTCCTGCTCCATCCCGCTTACCCGACGACTTACAACGCCACCAAAGGTTACGAAGGCGCCGCGGGGCTGGGGTTGATGTTCGATACCACCATTGCGCTCTGCCGTCTGATTCAGGGCGGCGTGCTGGAACAACACCCAAACCTGAAGCTGGTATGCCCGCATGTTGGCGGCGCTCTGCCATATTTGATCGGGCGCATCGACCACCAAACCATAGTGCTGAAGCGCGGTGCGGAACATATTCGCCGCGCGCCCAGTGAGTATCTCAAAAGGGTCTGGCTGGATACGGTTTCGCCTCTGGCCATGTCAATTCGCTACGGCGTCGAGTTCGTGGGCGCAAGCCAGATGCTGTACGCCAGCGATCATCCCTGGGTTGACCCGACCATGATCGCCGCGAAGGTGACCAGCCTGGGACTATCGAGCGCACAAGAGTCTCAGATCTTCGCCGGGAACGCACGGAGGCTCTTCGGTTTATGACCCGCCGCACCATTCTGGCGCTTCCGGCAGCCCTTGCCGCAAGCAGTACTCCCCACGCGCTTCGCTATTCCATTTGTAGCGGCGCATTCGTGGGCCAATCGCCGGCGGAAATGTGCAAATCCGCTAAGCGATGCGGCTACACCGGGCTCGAGTTAGAACCGGGCAACATCTCAGACGACCCGGCCGCCATGTCAGGAAGCGATAGAGCAGCGCTCCGCAAGACAATTGCGGATTCGGGTATAGGCTTCGTGGGCCTGCACGGCTTTCTACGCGTTCCGAAAGGCATGCACTTGACCGGGCCAGATGCGGAAGTTCGTCTCCGAACATGGAATTACTTCGAACGGCTCATCGGTCTTGCGGCAGATCTGGGCCCGCATCCTGTAATGGTGTTGGGGCAAGCTCGCCAGCGTGAAGCAATCGGAGAAGTTTCTCCGGAAGAGGCTCGTTCGCGAATCGCTGAAGGCTTGGCCAAGCTGGCGCCCGGTGCGGAACGGCGCGGCGTAAAAATCCTGCTGGAACCCTTGGCGCCCCACCTCTGCAATGTCATCGATACTCTTGCAGAGGCTGTCGCGATTGTCGAAAGCATCGGAAGCCCGGCCGTCCAAACGATTTTTGACAGCCACAATACCGCTGGAGAAACCATGCCGCCGGACGAACTTCTTCGCCGCCACCACCGCTTCATTCAGCATGTTCACCTGAACGAGATGGACGGCCGCTATCCAGGGAGCGGACGGTTTCCGTTCGAGAAAGTTCTGGAGACTCTTCGGGCGCAAAAGTACCAGGGATGGGTGTCCGTCGAACTGTTCGATTTCAAACCCGATGGGGAGACCGTTGCCCGGCGATCCATCGAATACCTAAAAAGCCTTACGGGAGAAAAATCTTGAAGCGACGAAGTTTTCTTTTCACTGCGGGAGTGGCTGGATTGTCGATGCGCGCGGCCGGCGCGAATGACCGTGTGCGCTTGGCGGGCATCGGTATACGCGGCCAGGGGCGTTTCCTTACGGGACAGTTCGCGGCGCAGAAGGATGTGGATCTCGCCTGGTTGTGCGACATCGACCCCGGCGTTTATGAACGCGCGGCGAAGCTGGCCGTGGAGAAGTCCGGAAATAAGCCGCCGTTTGTTCAGGACCTGAGGAGAGTGCTGGACGACAAGACCGTCGATGGGGTGTACATCGCGACGCCGGACCACTGGCACGGTCCAGCGACCATCATGGCGTGCGACGCGGGCAAGGACGTCTACGTGGAAAAGCCGGCGTCGCACAATCTGCGCGAAGGGCGCCTGATGATTCAGGCCGCTCACAGAAACAAGCGCGTGGTGCAACTGGGGACGCAGTCCCGCAGCCGCCCTTCCACCATCCGCGCCATCGAACAAATTCATGCAGGGCGCATCGGCAAGATACGGATGGCCAAAGCCTGGGATGTCCAACTTCGGGATTTCATCGGACACAAGGCCGATTCGCCCGTTCCGCAAGGCGTCGATTACGATACCTGGACCGGCCCCGCGCCGCTACTTCCCTTTAACGAAAATCGGTTTCATTACAACTGGCATTGGCATTGGAACTACGGCACCGGGGACATCGGCAACGATGGCATTCACCAGATGGACATGGCCCGTTGGGCGCTTGGGGTGGATCTTCCCGTCGCCGTCTCCGGCATGGGGCGCAAGCTCCACTTCGACGATGACCAACAGACGCCGGACACCATGAACCTGACGTATGACTTCGGCGACAAGGTGCTGCAGTTCGAGATGCGGATCTGGAATCCGTACGGGATGGAAGGTCAGGAAAATGGCGTAGCGGTTTACGGCACCAGCGGGGCGATCCACATCGGCCGCTGGAACGGAAGCGGGAATTGGGGCTTCCGCGTTTACGACGAAAAGGGCGTGCTGGTGGAAGACCGATCGAAGAATGAGGATGACCGCAACGATGCGCATCACCGTAACTTCGTGGAAACCATTCGTTCGCGTAAGAGCCCGAACGCGTCCATCGAAATCGGCCATGCGTCCACTTCGCTTTGCCATCTCGGCAACATCGTGGCAAGGACGGGACGCAATGTCCGTTACGACGCGCAGAACGAAATAGTGGTGGCCGACGCGGATGCCAACAAGTTGATTCGCAGAGATTACCGCCAACACTGGGCGGTGCCGAAAGGAGTGTAGGGATAGCGCTATGCCACAGTTATTGAGAGGCAAGGTGGGAGGGAGGTTCACTTTTTGATTGGCAGGCGCGAACTGCTTCTTGCTGCCCTGAATCCCGGTCCATTTGCATCGCTGCGGAGGGAGGCGGGGCGTATCGGCCGGAAGTCCTGGCGGCCCATGCTGGAATATTTGGCACGCATGCATAGAAGTGGAACCCATGCCCAGCAGCCGCCACTGCCTTATGCCTGGGAAGAGATTGGCCCCGGGTACCATGCCCGCGCCTTCGGACATTGGGACATTGTGAACACGTCCATCGATGTGCTGCCCGTGATGAAGCAACACGCCGAATGGCAGATTCGGAACAACCTAGCCAATCAACAGCCGGACGGTCTGGTGCCCGGTGTGATTTGGATGAGGGCCGATCGGCCGCCAACTTTCAGTAAGATCGCCGGGCACCCGCCGATGTGGCCGATCGCTGTTAGCGATTTCACCGAGCAATATCGAACCGGCGAACTTGTAGAGTTTTGCTACCCGCATCTGACGAAGCAGATCCAATGGTTCGAGAGCGTCAGGGCGGCCCATCCGGCCGGGTTTTGGTATGCGCGCCCCACTTGGGAAAGTGGTCTCGATGACGACTTGAGGCAGCCCTTCTCCGAAGAATGCACCCCGCGCCGGGCAGCCCTGGACGCGTCCTGCGCGGTCTATGGCATGTACGATGCGGCCGCGCGATGGGCAGATCAGCAAAAACGAATCGAAGACCGGCAACACTACGCCGAGAAGGCCGCTCGACTGGGCGCATACATTCGAGAGCAACTGTACGATCGCAAGTCCGGCTTTTTCTACGATGCCTGGTCTGTAAACGCAACCGAGAAGCGCATCGAATCGCACGTTACAATCTGGCCGCTTCTGTTCGGCATCGCTACCCAAGACCAGGCGCATCGGTTGATCGATGAACATATCCTCAACCCGGACCGTCTCTTTGCAAGGCACCCGATCCGAACGATTGTTCCTGGCACGCGCGGCTTTGAAATGCTTGGCTGGCACGGGCCCGCCTGGAACAGTATTACGTACTGGTCCGCAAGAGGTTGCCTGCGCTATGGACGCAAAGATGCCGCCCGCAAACTGCTCGAAGGGGCCCTGGAAGCGACTTCGGCACAGTTCGCAAGAACTGGAACGATTTGGGAATTTTACGATCCGGCGGGAGGGCGCCCGGAGGAGCTAAGAAGGGAGGTGACCCCGCCTTATCAGATGCCGCGCAGGGACTATACCGGACACAATCCGTTGTTCGCGATGGCAAGACTGCTAAGCAAGTGCTGACCGCCCTTCACTTCCGGAAGCGCCGAAGATCGCGCCGGTCAGGAGGCTCCAGAGCTTTGCGGAAGCAATCGCTGTAAATCGCGCCCCGCTGCCGGTTGCATGAAGCCTGAGTTTACTTTGCGGCGGTATGCGGCAGGAGGCAGCCCAACCACCGCCCGGAATTGTGAACTCATGTGCTGCACCGATTTGAACCCCGTGGCAGCGGCTATTTCCTTCTGTGAAAGGCTTGTCTCCAGCAGCAGCGCTTTCGCTTTCTCCAACTGCGTGTCCCGGATGGCGACATGCATGGTTCTGCCTAATTCCGCCTTGAAGCGAGCCTCCAAGCCGGATCGGGAAGAGTTGGCTGCGGCCACCACCCGGGTCACCTTGATGCCTTCGCAAGCGTGTTCCTGTATGAACCTCATCGCCTTGGCCACCCGCACGTCAGTGACGGGTATCACGTCGGTCGACTGCCGGGTGACAATTCCGACCGGATCGATGACATAGCGCTTTTTGGTGGATCTCACCCCACCCATCATTCCATCCAGCAAGCTGGCGGCTTCGTATCCAACCCGCTCCGCGCCCTGTTCAATGCTGGTGAGCAAGGGCGAGCACAGTTGACACATCACGTCGTCGTTGTCGACGCCGATCACCGCAATCTGCTCCGGGACATTCAAGCCACAGACGCGGCAAGCCTCCAGCACCTGCCTGGCCAGATTATCGTTCGCCGCCATGACGCCCGCGGGCTTCGGAAGCGAGAGCAGCCACACGCAAAGCGCATCCTGAATTTCCGTCCACCGCGAGTTGTTCGCATAGCGGCCCCGGTAAACGTTACAGATGAAGCCGCGCGTGCTGACGTGTGTTGCAAATTCCACTTCGCGCTCTTTGCTCCAGCCGTTGGTTGAGCTCCGGCGGTATCCGCAGTACGCAAAATTTCGAAATCCGCGGGCGATCAGATGGTCCGCCGCCAATCGCGCGATTGCCTGGTTGTTGGTGAAAAAATAGGGAATGCGTGATTCGCGCGCATACCATCCGTAGCCGCTGCCGAACCCCACGGCCGGAAGCTTCGCCGTAACCACGGCCATTGCCAGGGCCGGATGGTGATCGAAATCGGCCACAACGCCGTCCACATTCCAGGAACTAAAATCCGGCAGTCGCCGGTCGCCCGCGCTGTTTTCTGCAAGGTACACATTCCATCCAGGCTCTCGCCTGAGGTACGCCGCCACGCCCCGGATCACGCAGAGATCGTAGGCCAGCGTGGAATCGTAAATCAGTGCCACGCGCCGCATGCGTGAGCGCGATGAGGTATTCGGCAGCAAAATCGTCTTTGGTGAAATCTGTAAAGGTCTAAGCGAATTATATAAAGGATTCGTGTTGCCGGTTGCGCGCGGAACTTATAGCATACGGCTACTGCGCAACACCTAGGCGCTTTCGTAAAAGGAGATATATGTTTCGGGGAAATGTACGTCTGTCCCGAGCCGGGCAGATTTTTGGGGTGGCGGTTCTTCTTTTGGGCTCTTCCGGCTTGCATGGCCAAACCAACACGGGCTCCATCACGGGTGTGGTGAAAGACGCGTCGGGCGCATCCATTCAGGGCGTTCAAATTTCAGCGTTAGAAATTGAAACGAACACATCGGCTAAAGCCGTCAGCGCTGACAATGGCACGTACACTCTTTCTTCTCTGCAGCCTGGGGTGTACCGCGTCACGGCGGAAAAGCCCGGATTCAAAAGCAGCAGCACGGAAAATGTCCGTCTTTCGTTCAGCACTGTCAGCACCATGGACATTGTGTTAACCGTCGGTAACGCCACGGAAACCGTGGAAGTGAATGCTTCCGCCGTAGAGATCAATAACGCCGTGGTGGAAGTTGCCACCTCTATCGAAGAGAAGGTGGTGAAAGATCTTCCCCTTGCGGTGAGCGGCGGCCGAAGGCAGATCGATAGCTTCGTGTTCCTGGTACCCGGCGTTCAAGGCGATACTTTCTCCAGCCGCATCAACGGCGGCGTCGATTTCAACAGCGAGGTCCTGTTCGATGGCATCCCCATGGCTGCCTTTGAGACCAATGGTTACCAGACAGGGATCAATCCGCCCTACGAAGCGGTGGACGAGTTCAAGGTTCTGACGTCGGTTTTTTCCGCTCAATATGGCCGGGGTCAAGGCGTAAAAAACTATCACCTCGCGCAGGGCACAAACAACTATCACGGCAACGCGTTCGATTTCGTACGGAACACCGCATTCGATGCTCGCGGCTTTTTTGCGCCCACGGCTTCCATCAATAAACAAAACGAATACGGCTTTACGGTAGGCGGCCCGCTAAGTGTCCCCAAGTTATACAACGGTAAGAACAGAACGTTCTTCAATGTAGCGGTGGATTGGTACAAGTTTCGCGGCGCAGGCCTGAATAACCGCTACACCGTTCCCACTGCGGAATTCCGCAACGGGGATTTCTCACAATTGCGCGATTCCAGCGGCGCCCTGATACCCATCTACGATCCCGTAACCCGGCTGGCTTTCCCTGGAAACATCATCCCCGCTTCGCGATTTAGCCCCACTTCGCAGAAGCTGCTGTCGTTGATTCCCACCCCAACCAGTGCCGGTCTGGTCAACAACATCGGGCCGGGCATCCCCAGCATCCCGAACAACAACACCACCTGGTCTTACAACTTGGCCCACAATATAACGTCGGCTCAGCGAATCAACTTCACTAATTGGAAAACTTCTTCGCCGAACCAGTGCCTGCTGGGGAGTAACATCAGCGGTCAACTGAGCGGCCTTTCCAATTGTCCTGGTGAAACCACGGCGTATTTGGCGAATTACTCCTGGTCGGTCCGCCCGAACATCATCGTCAGCGCCGGCACTTTATGGTTTCGCATTTTGAATAACCAGGAAGTGGGCGGGCCCCCGAATACTTCTGTGACTTTTCCCGGCCTGCCCACGGGTTCGAACATTGCATTCCCCCGCGTGCTGTTTAACGGCCCTGTGGCGGCGCCTGTTCAACTCGGAACCGGCTTCCAGGGCGATCTAAATTTTCAGCCAGGTACCAGCACTGTCGCCAATGTGTTGTGGGTGAAAAGTAAGCACAGTTTGAACATCGGTTTTGAATACCGGCAGTCAAGAAACACCACTTCCATTTGCGAAGGATGCCCAGCCCGCTTCGAGTTCAGCAATCGCAGCACGTCTTTGCCGGGCTCGCCGAACTTCGCCAATTACGGCCACCCTTTTGCCAGCTTCCTTTTGGGTATTGCCGATTCCGCAAGCGCTTCCACCGGGCTGAAAGACCGAATCTTCCGCAACTCTTCAGCCTCGGGATACATCCAAGACGATTACAAACTCAATCGAAAATTGACGCTGAATCTGGGGCTTCGGTACGACGTATTCGTCCCTGATTCCGAAGATACGAACCGCATCGCTTTTTTCGATCCCACAATCGCCAACCCTGAAGCAGGCGGCCGTTTGGGCGCTCTCAGTAAGCCGGGTACGTGTTCATCTTGCACCGGCCGGTCCACTATAGCCGACATTCACTGGAAGAACTTTGCGCCCAGGTTTGGCTTTGCTTATTCCTTCAACAATAAGACCGTCCTTCGCGCCGGCTATGGGATTGTATACGGCCTCGGCGGCGCGAACGATCTTGGCCAAACGCGCATCAAGACCAACTTTCTCAATGGATCTTCGGGCAACTTCGCCGCCATCTCCCAGGATGCCGGCGTCACGCCCGGTTATGGCTCTTGGGACCGTCCTTTCCCCTTGCCTACCGTGGAAGCCTTCCGCCCGGGAATCGGCAATGGCCAGTCTGTTAATTACGCCGGCCGTTGGCAAGCCGCTGCTCCTTATATTCAAAACTGGACCGTCGGTCTGGAGCGGGAACTTCCCGGCTCCATTCTCGTAAGTGCCAGTTATGTCGGGAATAAGGGGCTGCGGCTGCCCTCCAATCTGGAAAATTTGAATCAGGTCGATCCCAAATACCTGTCGCTCGGTTCCACTTTGTTGGCCGATATCAACAGTCCAGCCGCGGCCGCCGCCGGAATCGGCTTGCCGTATCCTGGCTTCAACGGGAGCGTCGCCCAGGCTCTTCGCCCGTATCCTCAGTATTCTTCCATCACCAGCAACTTTCAGGAAACAGGCGCCACGCGCTACGACGCCTTCCAACTAACAGTGCAACGGCGGTTCAGTCAAGGGTTGGAATTTCTGGTCAGTTACACCGCCGCCCACCAACTAAGTAATACCGATTCCGGCTTCGGTACCTTCAATGGGGCCGCGGTCAATACCTTCAATCGCCGGGCGGAGTACGGTCTCGCTCCCAGCGATATTCCCCACACGCTGGCAATCAGCGGCTTGTACGAACTGCCCATCGGGACCGGTAAGCCTTTCCTGAACACTCCCGGCGTGGTTGGCCGTTTGATTGGCGGTTGGCAATTCGGGTGGGTAACGCGCTATCAAAGTGGAACGCCAGTGGGAGTTGGCGCCAGCAATGTGCTTCCTATTTTCGGCGGCGGCAACCGGCCCAATCTTGTTCCTGGTGCCGATCCACAGTTACACAAAAGTAACTTCGATCCCGCCAAAGACAAGCTATTCAACATAGCCGCATTTTCGCAGCCGGCTGACTTCACCTTTGGCAACGCGCCGCGCGTGAATGGTAACTTGAGAAACTTCGCGTACCTAAACGAGAACGTTAACCTCTCGAAATACTTCCGCATTACCGAGAGTTTCAACATTCAGTTTCGCGCTGAGTTTTTCAACGTCCTGAACCGGGTGGTCTTCGGTGGCGCAAACTCGTTCTATTCGCCCACCAACAACGCGTTTGGCACGGTAGGCGGCCAGGGCAACGCACCACGGCAGGGACAACTTGCCTTGAAGCTAAACTTTTAGATGTGAATGGCCGTGCGCGCCCGCTTGTGACCCTGCTGGCATCTTGTGTGCTGGCAGGGAGCGCACTGTGCGCGGAGCCTTCGTCAGACTTCGCGCAGGGTGTTGCCTTGCTGGGCCGCGGCACACCTTTTGCGGCAGTTCGCGCGTTGCGGCGCGCTCTGGCCGAAGGCGACACCCGCGCACATCTCGCCTTGGCACAGGCTTACTTTGTACTGAATCAACATAAGTTCTTTCGCGAAGAAATCGCAGAGGCAAAGCGCAGCAAGCCTGCCGATGCAGAGGCCTACTATGTGGAAGGGCGATTCCTATTCCAAAACGAAGGTAAGTTCGATGCCGCAGCCGGTCAGTTCCGTGAGGCTCTATTGCGCGACCCAAACCACATCAAGGCTCTTTGCTATTTGGGCATCAGTCTGATGAATATGCAGCAGCCCGCCGAAGCAGAAGTTCAATTACTGAAAGCATCGGAGCGAATTGAGCCGCAAAAGTCTTCCTTTTATTTGCCCTATCAGACACTCGCTTCGTTGTACATTCAGCAGGGCCAGGCCGATAAAGCCGCGGCCTCTGTGGATCGCGCCCTGGCATTGGCTCCTCAGGTAGCGCTGAATCAATTCCTCCTCGGGAAGATTGCATGGGCTCAAAATAAGCCGGCAGTGGCAATTCCCGCGTTGCAGGCGGCTATCGCTTTAGACGATGCGTTTGTGGAGGCACATTACCTGCTGGCCCGCATTTTGAAAAGCCAGGGGAACACGGCGGCGGCGGAACAGCAGCTCGCGCAGTTCAAAGCATTGAGAGAAACTTATGGCGTGGCCAGCCGTCACTAGCCTGGCTGTATGTTCGCTGCTTCTGCTGGAGGGGCGTGTGCTCTCCCAGGCCTTTTCACTTCCGTCCGGACCCGCGGGTCCGCAAGCCGAGACTCGCGACGAGCTCGACAACTTCGGTCTGATCCTCGAAGCCCAAACGCCCCAGGCAAACGCGGACGCGGCACAGTCTTTCCTGAAGAAGTATCCTGATTCCAAGTTCGCGGAGTACGCCGCGCTGGCAGCCATGCACGGCTATTATGATTTAGGAAACTTTCAACGTTCGAGTGAATTGGCGAGTGTCGCGATGCGGTTGAATCCCTACAGTGTGGATGTGCTTTTACATTCTGCCAGGTTGCTGATCGCGCCCGGCGCTCAAGATTCGCGCGGATTCGCTGAAGCGCAAAGCTTGACGCAAGCCGGTCTGTCGCGACTGAAAGCAATGAAGCTTCCCGCCTCTGCCGATAGCCGTGCCTGGCTGCGTACAAAAAACAGTTTTCTTGCCACCGGCCAGTGCGTGCTCGGCTGGTTACTCTTGCGAGAGGGAAAGTCAAAACAGGCGGCGGCGCTTTTAGAAGAAGCGGCAACTCTCGATCCGCAAGGCGAATACTTCTACCGGCTGTCTATCGTTCACGCAACCGGAGACAATTCGACTGCTAGAAGCTGGGCGCAACGTGCCATTCAGGCCGGCCCTGCGTGGGTCTCCGCGCTCGGGCGCGAGCAGCTCAAGACACTTCAGGAAAATGTCGCGAAATAAATTCCTTGCCACGGCCTTCTGGCTCGTCGCCGCCTTCGCACGTGGGCAAACTTCCACGCCGGGGCCGGCCGTGGAGCAACTGTATGCACAAGCCATCGCTGCCCGGCGCGCCGGCGATTTGAAAACCGCCGTCCAAAACTATCTGGAAATTCTGAAGCTGGATCCTCAACTCGCACCGGCCTATAACAACGTCGGCCTCTTATACTTTCAGCAAAATGAATACATTCGCGCCATTCAGTCTTTTGAACAGGGCCTGCGGGTCGATCCGAAAATGACCACGGCGCTGGTCCCCCTGGGCACGGCTTATTTCCAGATTGGGCAGTTCGAAAAATCGCGTGAAGTACTGGACCGCGCGGTCACTTTGAACCCCGCTGACGAAACGGCTCAGCTTTATCGCGCGCGTTCGCTCTTCGCGTTGGGCCAGAGAGAGGCGGGTTCGCAAGCTCTTCAGCAACTTCTGCAAACTTCGCCAAACAACGTGGACGCACTTTATACCCTGGGCCAGATGTACATGAAGTTGGCCCAGGAAACTCTGAAACGGTTGGAGACGCAGGCGCCCAACTCCTATCTCACGAACCTGGTTTCCGGCCAGGCGTTAGAGCACATGGAAAACTATGACGGCGCACTCCTCCAATACAAGAAAGCTTTGGAAAAGGAACCTGGGTTCAAGGGAGCCCATTACAACATCGGCAACGTGTATTGGCTGGAAGGAAAGTGGGATGAGGCAATCGCTGAACTGAACAGCGAACTTGCCACCGACCCCTACCACTGCCTGGCTCACTGGAAAATTGCCAACTCCCTGATCAGCCTCAATCAGAAACCGGACGAGGCCCTCAACCATATCAGGCAGGCGCTCGAGAACTGTCCCGATTTAGCGCAGGCGCATTTGGATTTGGGCCGCCTGCTGGCGGGCAAGAGCGACTATGCGGGCGCTGTTGCGGAATATCGCCGCGTGGTTGAATTAAATCCCGAAGAGGCGAGCGTTCACTTCCTGCTTGCCACGGCTTACCGGCGCCAAGGCAACCGGGCGGCCGCAGATGAGGAATCCCGAATCGTTGAAGGCATGAACCGCAAGGCCCGAGGTGCGCGGGAACCGAAGCAGTGACGCGCCGTTCTCTGCTCTGGCGGCCCTTGCTCGCAGCCCTCCCCAAGGCTCTTGCGGCCCAACCGGTAAAGTATCCAATCTTTCGGGACATCACCGAAAGTTCCGGCATCCGCTTTGTGAACCAATCGAGCCCGACCCCAGAGAAGTACCTGCCGGAATCTATGACGGGCGGCGTGGCCATGTTCGACTTCGATAACGATGGGCGCTTGGACCTTTTCTTTGTCAACGGAGCGAAGCTAGCCGGCCCCATGGCGGCCGGGCAGCAGCCTGACAAGACTGACCCGAAATTTTGGAACCGCCTCTATCGCAATAACGGCGATGGCACTTTCGTGGATGTAACGGAAAAGGCCGGTGTCCGCGGATACGGATATGGAATGGGCGTGGCTGCGGGCGATTTCGAAAACAGCGGGCACCCCGGTCTCTTTGTGACGAACCTGGGCCGGAGTATCCTCTACCGGAATAACGGGAACGGAACATTCACCGACATCACCACCAAATCCAAAATCATCACGACTGGCTGGTGCGCCGGCGCGTGCTTCTTCGATTTTGATCGCGATGGCTATCTCGATCTCATTGTTACCAGATACGTTGACTGGGATTTTTCAAAAAATATCTGGTGCGGAGAACATAAGGAAGGCTACCGGTCCTATTGCCATCCGGATAAATTTCAAGCCGTCGAACACCTGCTATACCGCAACAATCACGATGGCACCTTTACCGACGTCAGCGCCGATGCAGGCTTTCGCGGCTCTGCAGGTAAAGGGCTGGGCGTGTCTATTGACGATTTCAATGGCGATGGCTGGCCTGACATCGCGATTGCCAACGATTCGAATCCGCAACAGCTTTTTCTCAATCGCAAGAATGGTGCCTTCGAAGAATCCGCCGTCGCCCTGGGCCTTGCCTACGATGACGATGGCCGCACCTTCGCGGGCATGGGAATCGATAGCGCCGATATAACCAACACGGGGGTGCCCGATATTTTTATCGACGCTCTCGCAAACCAGAAGTATGCATTGTTTCGAAATCGGAAGACTATCTTCGAATACGGGTCCGGTGAGAGTGGCATCGGTTCGATCAGCGCGCGCCATTCGGGATGGGGCGCGAAGTTCGCGGACATGGATAACGATGGCTGGCGGGATTTGGTGATTGGGCAAGGCCACGTGATGGACAACATCAAGCTGACCCAACCGTGGATCGAGTATCGGGAGCCGCCCGCGCTGCTGCGCAATTCGCGTGGCAAGTTCCAGGACATCTCCACATTGAGCGGTAAGCCGTTCAGCATTCCGCTGGCTGCTCGCGGTCTTGCGGTTGGCGATCTGAATAACGATGGGTGCCTGGACATTGTCATCAATTGCAATAACGGGCCCGCGGTGATTCTTCGCAACGAAGGCGGCACGGGCAATCATTGGATTCAGATTGAGACCGTGGGCACCACCAGCAACCGCGAAGGCATCGGTGCGCGCATCGCAATCACCTCGGCCTCCGGCCTCAAGCAGCGTGCTTTCGTCAGCGCGGGCGGCAGCTATCTTTCGTCCAGCCCCAAGCGGGTCCATTTCGGTCTTGGCCAGGATAAAGTTATGGCACAGGTGGAAGTATCCTGGCCCAGTGGTGTTATCCAGGTTCTGAAGAACGTCACGGCAGACCGGATTTTGCTGATAACAGAGAATGGTACTTGAAACACGTCCTCTCGCTGCTGATGGCCGCCTGTCAACTCGCCGCGCAGGTTCGCTTCACTGACACCTCTGCTGCGGCGGGCTTGAAGTACGCCATGATCTGCGGCAGCAATGAACACAAGACTTACCTGACTGAAACCCTTGGCGCGGGGCTTGCGCTGATCGATTACGACAACGATGGATTGCTTGACCTGTTTACCGTCACCGCCGCGCCGCTCAATCCGCAGCCAGGGAGCGCCCCCACCAATCACCTGTACCGCAATCTGGGGAATGGTAAGTTTGCCGATGTCACGATAGCTGCAGGGTTGGCGAAATCCGGATGGGGACAGGGCGTCTGCGCGGGCGATTTCGATAATGACGGATATATCGATCTTTTTGTCACTTATTACGGACAGGATGTGCTCTATCGAAACACCGGCAAAGGCGCTTTCGAAGATGTGACCAAAGCAGCGGGCCTGAGTGACCGCCCGGGCGCTCCCGCACGATGGGGAACCGGGTGCGCGTTCGTCGATTACAACCTGGATGGCAAGCTGGATCTGTTCGTCGCCAACTATATTCAGTTCGATCCGGACCACACGCCCACTCCCGATCAGCCAAATGCCTGCCGTTGGAAGAACCAACCCGTTCCCTGTGGCCCGCTCGGGTTGAAGGGGGGCATAAATCGTCTTTGGCGCAACGCGTCGACGCCGGGATTCATTCGCTTCGAAGACGTCTCGGCATCTGCCGGAATTGTCGGGGCAGGCGATCGCTATTCGCTCTCGGTAACTACCTTGGACTACGATCGCGATGGCTGGCCGGATATCTATGTAGCGGTCGATTCGCAGCCCAGTATCCTGTTTCGCAACAACCAGGACGGCACCTTCAGCGACCGCGCCATGGAAGCCGGTGCCGGCTTGAGCGAGAACGGAATCGAACAAGCCGGAATGGGAACAGCCGCGGCCGATTTCGATGGCGATGGCAATCTAGACCTGGTCAAGACCAATTTTGTGGACGATCTGCCGAATCTGTATCGCAATCTTGGCGATGGCAGCTTCGAAGAAACCACCGTTGCCGCGGGGCTCGGCAGGCATCGCGAATTTATGGGTTGGGGTGTCTCCTCCCTGGATTTCGATAACGATTCATGGCCGGACATCCTGATGGTGAACGGGCACATTTATCCCAACGTGAAAGGCGTGGAGTTCGAACAACGCCGGCTCCTGTACCGCAATCTCGGCAAGGGAAAATTTGCGGAAGCGAGCGGTCCCGAAATCGCCGATTTGCAGGCGCCGAAATCCAGTCGCGGGTTAGCGGTTGGTGATTTCGACAATGACGGGGACCTCGACGTTTTCATCTCGAACCTGGGCCAGGCTCCTTCGCTCCTGAGAAACGATGGGGGAAACCGCCGGCATTTTCTCAATGTGAAACTGATCGGGACCCATGCAAACCGAAGCGCTATCGGCGCCCGCGTCACTGTCTTTGCGGGCCAGCGAAAGATGGTGCAGGAAGTTCGTTCCGGCTCCAGTTTTCTGTCACATAACGATCTGAGACTACACTTCGGCCTAGGTCAGGCAACGCAAGCCCACCGGATGGAGATCGAATGGCCGGGAGGCTCGAAGCAAATTCTGCCGGCGTCTGCAGCGGACCGATTTCTGACGGTGACGGAACCTGTACAGTAAACGTTCAGGCTCTAGCAGGAACAAACCGCCACAATGAAGCGGCCGTCTGAGCTTAAGAATTCCATTTCCACCTTCAGCTTCGCGTGCTCTTTCAGCAACCAGCGGAATGCCGCCGGCGTGAACCGGTAGCTGAAGTTCATAAAGATGCGCTCACCCCTGGCGATGGATATTTCGCGACCGGCGATGGCGATGCGAAGATCGCGATGCGGCTGGAAATATTTGGCCGTCATGTGCATGCCGGGGTGACGTTCGTCGCTTTTGGTTTCAAAGCGGATCTGGCCATCGTCTTCCTGAATGCCCAGGCTGGCCAGCGGAGCCATCGCGAATTTGGCCAGCTTGGCTTGGTCTTCATCCGGGCCACCCTCACGGAATATTTCCGCGTCCAGAAGCAGCCGGTCGCCGCCCTTCATGGTCTCGGCAATATTGCGGATGTGGTCCAGGGGATCGAACGCGCCCAGCGTGTTGCCGCTCATCACCATCAGCTTCGGCGATTCGGCAGCGTCGGACGCCAGCACCACATGCATGGGACTAGAGATATCGGCCTTAATCCCCAGCACTTCCAGATCGTCATCCTCGGCGGCCGCGCACGCAATCTCCAGCAGTGTTTGACTGGCATCCACCGGGAAATATTTCACCGTCTTGCCGGCGCGCTGTAGTGCTTTCAACAGTGCGCGATCTTTGTGTCCCTCGCCCGCGCCCAAGCTCACCAGCGGCACGGCCGTTTTAAAGCCTGCCACCAACTCAACCGCCTTGCTATTCACCAGGTCCCAGGCCGAATCCAAGCTACGGAAATTTTCCTGACCCGACAAATCCCGCCAGGTCTTCACCGAAAGCGGCAGCCAGTAGAAAAACTTTTCCGGGAGGTCACGTGCCTCCAACGATTCCGCAAATTCCTGCGCGATTTCCGCCTCGGTAAGAAGAACTTCAATATTCATCTCTTTTCAGGGTACGCAATTTTTATCGCTTCAGAATGTACTGAAACTAACATTGGAATCAGATCCGCTTCTCACTTAGCAAGGATCTTTTATGAATACACTCCAACGAACCGCGCTGCTGGCAACCACTCTAGGTTGCTGCTCGATTTTTGCCGCGAAAGAACATGACGCCGTTAAGCGCCTGGACTCCTCCGCGACCGTGCTGAAAGAAATGCTGGGGGCCGATGACAAAGGCGTACCCAAAGAACTGATTGAACAGGCTCAGTGTGTTGTTGTGGTGCCGAACCTGAAGAAGGCCGGGTTTATCGTCGGCGGCAAGTACGGAAAGGGCTTTGCCGCTTGCCGCAAAGCTGGCGACACCGGTTGGACCGGCCCGGCGGCTATGCGCATTGAAGGTGGCAGCTTTGGCCTTCAGATCGGAGCATCCGAAACAGACGTCATCCTGATTGTGAAGAACAAGAGCGGCGTGGAGAAGCTGTTGCAAGACAAGTTCACCCTGGGCGCCGGCGCCGAAGTGACTGCTGGACCCTTGGGCCGCGATCTCTCTGCGCAGACAGATGCTCAGATGCATGCCGAAATTCTGTCTTACTCCCGTTCACGCGGAGTGTTTGCCGGCTTAACGCTGAACGGCGCAACGCTTCGCCCGGATAAGGACGACAACATGGAGGTTTACGGACGCGCTGTATCGAGCAAGGAAATTCTAGGTGGCTCCGTACCCGCGCCCGCTTCCGCCGCGGCTTTCGAATCGGCGCTTAGAACTTACTCAGTTACCAAGCAATAACTGGCGTTCGCGAGTGGGAAGCCGTTTATTCCGCGACCCACTCGTTCGTGTTCACCTCTAACCACCCCTGCTGCGGCAAGGCATCGACAGGCAATGATTTATGCCAGAAAGATGCGTTGAAACGAATCGACACCTCCCGGTTTTTCTGCACTTGCTTCAGTGGGATTTGTAACTCCAATATTTCAGCAAACGCACTTACAAAGGCAAAGGGCGCTTCACTTACAGTGAGGTGCCCTTTTTCCAAATGAATGACGATGGATTTCTCTCCCACGCCATTTGGGCGGAAGCTGAAGCGGCAATCGAGCGAACCGGTCAGGTCTGCCGCATCCTCCCGAAAGTCCACGCGTAGATATAGATTTTCCTCGTCGTAACCATAGTGGAGTTCCCTCACCAGGAAACGTTTGCCATGCATTGAGCCGGAGCGCTGGTCTACATGGTAAACGCCAGCTCCAATCCACTCGAAATAGCTGCTGATTTTTCCATCCACGGCAACCCGCAACAGCCCCGTGGGCTCACTTTTACGCTCTGCCGCGACGATTTTTAAGATAGGCCGCGACAGGTCCTCGGGAGGCAGTTTTCCTAAGGCCCGATACACATTGGCAATGTGAGAGCGAAACAGTTCGTCGAATTCGGGGCGCGTCGCGGATTCGTGTTCCGGCCCGTACCACCAGCACCAATCGCTGCCTTCGGCAATCAGGATTTCTTCCCAGGCCAGTTTGCGATTTGCCTCTGAGACGCCCTCGGCCTGATCGTAGGCTTCGCGCGCAGCCAGCAAGAAGTTCCAGGCGCGATTATCCTCTTCGGCCCCAATCCAGATATCGAAATTTGCGTTGATCCAGGAGCCCGGAAAAATATGCGTCAAAGGTTCGGGCCGCAATCGCTCGAAGCCTTCAGCGACGGTGACGGATTCCATCTGCGGATCGTCTGTAATGGCCTGATAGAGTTCGCGGAAGAACGGACGTCCGCCGCGGTCGTAATACTCCCACGCATTTTCGCCATCCAGGATCACGGGCACCAGAGCATCGCGCCCGGACGCCAAAAAGCCCGCGCAATTTTCGCGAATACGCCGCAGAAAATCTCCAGCCGCTTCGCGCGCGCCCATACCTGAGTAAACGAAGCCAATCAGGTCACTCAACATGTGGTCGCGAAACAGCACCTGCATGGATCTGTCGCCCTGCGTCCATTTCCACGGGCGATACGTTTCTTCAACGCCCGCGCCTCTACCTAAAGTGCGGGCCAGTACTCCGTTATCCGTCGCCGCCCAGGTGAAGCCGCACTCGCTCGCGATACGGAAAACTTCATCGGAGACGGAGCCCTCGCTGGGCCACAAGCCGGCGGGAGCCACGCCGAAGACCCGCTCTATATATTCACGCGACATCATGAGCTGTGTGCGCGCGTCTTCTGGGTAACTGAACCGCCTGGGTAGCGGCACGTGAGGGTGAGCTGTCGCTGCAATGTTCGAATCGCACAGCAAAGGCAGAATGGGGTGATAAAACGGCGTGGTGGAAATTTCAATCTGGCCCGAAGCAGCCAAACGCTTATAAGTGGGAATCACATGGCCCACTAACTCCTGCTGCTTGCGGCCCATCAGCGCCTGTTCTTCAGTGGTGTAATCCCGGCCTTTCGCAATCAGCGCATGAACGTCAGCGTCGCCTTCCTGAAAGTATTCATCGAACCAGGCCAGCTGCGAAAGCATCTGCAGATCGCGCATATCCTGCGCTGGAACCGAACCTGCATTTTGCTTCTGGCCATACCTTTCATAAAGCTCACCGTAGCGCGGGTAGCGATAGATCATGCGGCCCGGGTGAGCGTGAAAGGAATGATGCAGCAGGAATTGCCGGTCCTGCTCCGTAAGCGTTTCGGCGGGCTTCAATGCTAGCGCCAGAAAGGGGTCTCTGGCTTCGCCGGAAGCGTACTCCTCCACCTGAACCATCATGGAAGGCACAAGGTTGAACGTCTGGCGAATCTGTGGAAACTCGTCCAGAATTTTCACCATGCCATAGTAATCTTTCAGCGCATGAAGCCGCGTCCAGGGCAGCTTATATTCGCCGGAGATAAGGTCCTTATAGAACGGCTGATGCATGTGCCACAGGAAGCACAAGTGGATTTTGGCCATTAGCGGAACATGCTCCGTACGGGTAGCGGCCGGGGCGAATGCTCGCCCTTGATGGCGGCCCAGAGCACTTCGTTCAAATCATCGTCGTTGTTCAGATCTTCGTCCTCGAAATTCATTTTGCGCGAAAGTGCCGCGGTGGGGGAGTGTTCCGGATTGCGGTCCGTCAGTGAGATGTTCGGCGAGACAGCAACATACGGCGTGCCGACTGGATTGCCGAATGCTGCCGTCATGGGCGAAGCGCCGGCATCGAAGTGGGTCATGGGCCGGATGCCCAAGATCATCTCTATGGTGCGCAGCATGGATGTGGTGTTGTACATGCTGCTGTCGACGGAGCCGCGACGCGTGAACGGGCTGAGAACGAACGCGGGCGAACGATGCGAATCCACATGGTCGGCGCCGTTTTGCGCGTCGTCTTCCAAAACGAAAATGGCGGTCTCATTCCAGAAGCGCGATTTCGAAACGGCTTCCACAAGTAAGCCCAATGCGTAATCGTTATCGGCCAGGCTGGAAAGCGGCGCAATCTTTCCGGCGGCAGTGCCAGACGTATGGTCATTACCCAAACGCATGGTGATGAACTGCGGCATTTCGCCTTTCTGTTCGAACTGTGCAAGATCCTGCTGAAATACTTTTACGCGTTCGATATCCGAATAATCCAAATCGAAGGCGCGGTAGCGCAGGTTGGTAACGGGCGCGAGCACCGGGTCTCGCACGGCCTCAATCTGCACGCCATCGGCTGTAGCCTTTTCGCGATTGGTGGCGAAATAGCCGTAGTTCCGCATGGTGATGCCACGCTGGCGGGCATTGGTCCAGATATAGTTCGCGGGCGGAAGCGCGGCCGGTTCGCCGCCTTCGTAATCGTATTTCTTGCGCCGGCCCGCGTAGCTGTTGGGCCAGAGTTTCTGCACATAATCGCTCGCAATCGCAGCGGTGGACCAGTTGTGCCCGTCGGCCGAAACGTCGGCGGAAACATAGAAATTATCGAAGAGCACAAATTCGCGCGCCAGCTTGTGATGGTTGGGCGTGAACCGTTCGCCGAAGAGCACCAGCGAAGCGTCACCGTTGCCTTCTTTCATATCGCCCAGCATTTGATCGTAGGTGCGATTTTCCTTCACCACATAGATCACATGTTTGATGCGGCTCAGCACGGCGGGCGCGGGCTCGTCGAGTTTCACGTCGCGATAAGGCGAGTTGGCGATTACCGATTTCGTATAGCCGGACAGCGTCGCGCTGTCGAACGAATCGACAAAAGAAACGGTGCCTCGCTGTATGGTGCCCACATACTGATCGGACCGAATGCCTAAGTGGGCGGGCTCCGGGCGTGCAAGTGGGCCAGGACCTTTCGGATTCGGATAGGAGCGCAGACCCTTGCCGTTGGCGATGACGATGCGGCCATCCTTCAGGCCGCGCACCGCAGTGGGATACCAACCCGTGGGGATGAAGCCCATCACGCGTGTGCGATCCTCCGCCACATCGGCAACCGCAACGGCGTTGGCATCGGAGCATGCAATATAAAGCCGGCTTGCATCGGCGCTGAGACCGAGCGCGGTAGGAGTCATGCCCAGCGGCTCGCGCGGCGTGAGCGAGACGTTGATGGTCTCAAGCGCGGTCAGCACGGCGCCTTCGCCAACGCCAATGGCATAAACATTGTTCGTGTTCGCGGCGGCCACGAACAAGCGGCCCAGCCAGGTCTTGCCACTCTCTTCGCTCAAGTTCGCGCCCGGGCGCAGCAGCATGTCCGTGGGGTGCGCGCCCACGCGCAGCGTGGTCATGGCAGCATTGTCGGAAGCTTGAAACTGGCTCAGGGTTCCATCCGCCCAGTTCGTTACCAGATAGGTTTTTCCATCGGGAAGGAAGAGGATGCGATAGGGGCGCCGTCCCGTTTTCACGCGGGCAATCGCCCGGCCGGAATCGAGATTGATGACCGCGAGCGAATCCTGGAACACGTTCGCGGCGTAAAGAAAACGGCCGTCAGGAGAAAGCGCAACATCGCCGGTGAAGTTGTGTTGGGTTTGCTCTGCCGCAGTGCCTTCCGGCGCCTTATCCAGAGTGGACAGCGTTCGACCCGCCGTCAGTTTACCTTCGGCAAGCGCGAACTCAAAAACTGAGCCAGTGGATCCGCCACCAACATACACGCGGTTCCCGGCGCGATTCATGGCAAGCCCCAGCCATCCATCCGCCACGCGCGTACGGCCCACTTCGGCTGCCGTCGCTGTATCGATCACCGATATGGACGGGGGATTGTAGCCGCCGTTCAGCACCAAAAGATATTTGCCATCCGGTGTTACGGCAGTTGCCATGGGCAGCGTGTCGACCTGTACGTGTTTCCCCACGGGAGTGATTTTCCAGCCGCTCACCAGCAGCGTGGAATCGTCCTGCTGCGGGCCGGGCGTTACGCGGGGGGCGGGTTGCGAAACCAACGCCGCCGCCGCAATCAACACAAGTGCGGCGAATCCGAAAGAAGATTTCATAGTTTTGCCTGGGGATGGAGTATCTACTATGACCGGTACTTTTGAGCGATAGGAAATCTTCGCCCGATGCCGAATGCCTTCGATGTGATCTTCAGACCGGGCGCGGCCTGCTGGCGCTTATATTCGTTGCGGTCCACTTTGGCCGCGATCTCTTCCGTAAGCGCGAGCGGCAATTCCAAGTATCTGCCGATCTCCGCGGGGGTGCGGTAATGCTCCACATACTCGCGCAGGATTGCATCGAGGGTATCGTAATCGGGCAGACTGTCCGTGTCTTTTTGATCGGGCCGCAACTCCGCGCTGGGCGGCTTATCGATTACCGATCGCGGAATGATGCCTTCACGCAGATGGCTCAGCGCGTAGACCATGGTCTTCGGCACATCGCTGATCACGGCCAATCCCCCGCACATATCGCCATAGAGCGTGCAGTAGCCTACGGAAATTTCACTCTTATTGCCCGTGGTCAACACCAGCGCGCCCGTGTCATTCGAATACGCCATCATCGTGACGCCGCGCAGGCGGGCTTGCACATTTTCAAGAGTCACGGCGGACTTCGGAAGCGTTGCCGACATGCAATTGAAAGCGCCGGTAATGGGCGCGGAGATCATCGCGATGCCCAGATTGTCCGCCAGCAACTGCGCGTCTGTAATGCTGCCGGGCGAACTATAAGGCCCGGGCATGCTGATGCCGGTGACGTTCTCCTTGCCCAAGGCTTCCACGGCGATGCACGCAACCAGCGAACTATCGATGCCGCCGGAAAGGCCGATCAGTGCCTTTGCAAACCCACACTTGCGAACGTAATCGCGCGTGCCCAGCACCAGCGCCTCATAGACGGCTTCGCACTCATCGCTAAAGTTTGCCCGCTGCTCAAACAACACCAGATCTTCGGCGAAGGAACAGGCGCTAGCCACCACGTTCCCATCCGCATCCATGGCGAAACTGCTGCCATCGAAGACCAGTTGATCGTTCCCGCCAACCTGGTTCACCCACACCACGGGAACTTTATGGCGGCGCGCTTGGGCGGCCAGCATGTCGCGCCTTACCTGACGCTTGCCGGTCCAGAAGGGGCTGGAGTTGATGTTGATGAGGAAGTCGCCGCCCATCGCCACCAGTTCTTCCACGGGGTCACGGCGATAGCGCCGGTGCGACCAAAACTTGCGGTCGTTCCAGGCATCTTCGCAGATGGCGATGGCAAGCTTGCGGCCGCCGAACTGACAGAGTCCCTGCGATTCTGCCGAGACAAAGTAGCGCGCCTCATCGAAAACATCGTAGTTCGGCAGCAGCACTTTGGCCTGCCGGAATTTCACTTGGCCCGCTTCCAGCAGCGCCGCGCAATTCGTTGCGCCATTGCCGGTGTCCGCGGCGGAGCGCGCCACAAAGCCAGCCACAAGAGCGATGGGCAAGTGCGCGGTGCGGGCAGCCAACCGATCCAGCGCAGCTTCGGAATCCACCAGGAAGCTGGGCATCTCAACCAGGTCGCGCGGCGGATAACCGGTAAGCGAAAGCTCCGGGAAGACAATCATCTCCGCGTTCTTTTCCGCGGCCCTCGTTGCAAACTCAATCATCCTGGATGAGTTTCCCGCCAGGTCGCCCACCGTTGTATTGATCTGCCCCAATGCCACGCGCATTATTCTTCATTGTACTTGCGGGGCTTGTTACGAATCTGAAAGCCTGGAAGTTGGGGATGGAGTGGATTGAGACGGCGCGTGGCGTACCGTATTTTCAGACGGAAACAGGCGCCAACTGGACCCCGGTGGGCCACAATGACGCCCTGACCTGGCCGACACTGCAAGGCGTGTATCGCCGGAAGGATACGGAATCCGTTCAGCGCTATCTGGCGATGCTTGCCGCGCATGGCGTCACCGTGCTTCGCATCATGCTGGAATACAACCATCGTGAGCATCGCTATCTGGAAAAACCGGCAGGCACGTTCAACGCCTACATGGTGCGCTATTGGGACGATCTGCTGGCACTCTGCGAACACCATGGCATTCGCGTTCTGCTCACGCCCTTCGACACGTTTTGGCTATGGAAGCGCTGGAAGCGGCACCCTTATAACCGGAAGAATGGCGGCCCGGCGCCGGCATTGCGCCGCATGCTGGTGGATGCCGCGACACGCGACGCCATCAAGCGGCGGCTGGAGTTCGCGACGCGCCGTTGGGGCGGCTCGGGAGTGGTTTTCGCGTGGGACCTGTGGAACGAAATTCATCCCGCAATGTGCGACGATTCCGCCGAACCGCTTCACGGCTTTATAGAAGATGTCAGCGCGCATCTTCGCGACGTGGAGCAGCGCACGCACGGCCGTACGCATCCGCAAACCGTTTCTCTCTTCGGGCCTATCGGGCTGAAATACCCGCTTGCGAACGCAACCGTGCTCACGCACCCGCGCCTCGATTTCGCCACCACCCATTTCTATGAAGAAGGCACCATCGATTACCCGCGCAACACGGTGGATGCAGCCGTTAGCACCGGCGCCATCATGCGCGACATGCTGACGCAGACTTGCCCCGGCCGGCCATTTTTCGATAGCGAAAGCGGACCCATTCATTCCTTCAAAGACAGGCACAAGACCTTGCCTGCCGAGTTTGACGACGAATACTTCCGGCACATGCAGTGGGCCCATTGCGCTTCGGGCGGCGCGGGGGGCGGCATGCGCTGGCCGAACCGCACGCCGCATGTGCTCACGCCAGGTATGCATCGCGCGCAGCAAGGGTTGAGCGCGTTCCTGCCCTTGATCGATTGGCCTTGTTTCCGCCGGTGCAACTGGAACCACGAAGTGAGTGCGGCTTCGCAAGCGAGTATCGCGCTGTTTGCCTGCGGTGACCGGCGGCAGGCCGTGATCTGGCTGTTGCGGCGGGACGCGTTGGATAAGCGGAAGCGCGTGGTGCGCGAACCTGCTGCTCAAGCAACTTTGACGTTGCCGTGCATGGAGCCGGGGCGCTACCACGTCACTCTGTGGGACACGCTTGAGGGACGCGCGATAGAATGCCGTTCGCTGGAAGTGAGCTTGAACAATGCGCCCCAGCTTGCGGCGATTTCCGTCCCCGGAGATGTCGCGATCGCGATTACTCCCAAGTCACCATAGGCTTCAACACACCGGCTTCCGGGTCGAGCAATTTCGGGAAGCTATCCACCAGCGTGGCGGGCGTGAAGCGATGCTCAATCCATGGCGCGGTCAGGATCAGCCCTTCTTCGAGCGATTTCAACACTCTGTCGAAATCTGCCTTCGTTGCGTTACGGCTGGAGAGCAGCGTGGTTTCGCGCTTGTGGAAGTCAGGATCGTTGAACGTGATCTCGCCCGGATAAAGGCCCACGAAAATTAACTTGCCGCCGTGCGCGATATAGCGGAACGCAGCGTTCATGGAGCGCGGGCTGCCGGTGCAATCGAAGACATAGAGCGGCAGATCGCCACCGAAGGCCGCTGTAATTTGTTCGGTGGGGTCACCCGCTGCGTCAATCAACGTATCGACACCCGCATTCTTACGGCAGAATTCACGCCGCTTCTGGCTCAGCTCTAAAACGACAGCCGTTGCACCAGCCGCGCGGACGCCCGCGACGACAGCCAGACCGATGGGCCCCGCGCCGATGACCAGCGCCGATTCACCGCGCCCGATGCCCGATCGCCACACGCCATGCGCGCCGATGGAGAGCGGCTCTACCAGCGCCAATTCTTCAAGCGACAGCTTCGCCGAAGGATGCAGATAATCGGCCGGAAGCGTGAGCCACTCCTGCATGCCGCCATCCACATGAACGCCCAACACGCGAATCTTCATGCAGCAATTCGGCTTGCCGTTTTGGCAGGGAAGGCATTCGCCGCAGGCTAGATAGGGTCGCACGGCGCAGCGGTCGCCTGTCTTCACATTTGTCACGCCCGCGCCCACTTCGGCAACTTCCACGGAAAGTTCATGACCCAGGATGCGCGGGTAATTGAAGAACGGCTGCTTGCCTTCGAAGGCGTGCAGGTCGGTGCCGCAGATGCCCACGCGCGCGGCTCGCACCAGCACTTCACCGGGTTCGGGCTGGCGTGGCGCGGTGGGCGGGCGGAAGGTGAAGCGTCCTGGTTCGTCTAGAGCGAGTGTCTGCATGGTTGGGTGTCCTTTTTACTTTAATAGCCCACGCCCGCGCATCCAATTCGCCAGCGCAATGGGCCAGCCGCTGAGTGCCGGGTCTGGGTTTCCCAAACCAACTCCGTGTGGGCCATTTTCGAAAACATGCATCTCCGCGGGCACGCCGGCCTTGCGCAGCGCCATGTAGAACAGCACGCTGTTTTCCGGCGGTACGCCTGTATCCGCGTTGGTGTGAAACAGGAACGTGGGAGGCGTTTGCGGCGTAACACGCAGTTCGTTCGAAAGGCTCTGCACCAGCGCCGGATCTGGATTTTCGCCCAGCAGATTTTTCAAAGAGCCTTTGTGCGTGTAAGGCGTAGTAAAGCTGATTACCGGATACGCCAGGATGAGGAAATCGGGACGGCTGCTAGCCCGGTCGATCGGGTCCGTTGCGCCTTCATTGCCTGCATCGAAATGCGTGCCGATGGTGGAGACCAAATGGCCGCCCGCAGAGAAGCCCCATGCGCCGATCTTGTCTGGAGCGACGCCCAGCTCCATCGCTCGTGAACGCACGGTGCGCACCGCGCGCTGCGCATCTTCCATCTCAACGGGATGATGGTAGCGCGGACCCAGCCGGTACTTCAGCACCACCGCCACCATGCCGTAAGAGTTCAACCAGTTCGCAATCTGGCGGCCCTCATGGTTCATAGCCAGGGCGCCATAGCCGCCCCCGGGACACACAATCACCGCTGTTGCGCCCGTGTGCTTGGTATTCGGCTGATAGATGGCGATCTCCGGCCGGTCGCGATCTTCGTTGCCCAGGGCACCGGGCGCGCCGTTCGGCCAGAGCGGCTCCGGCTTGGGTTCAAAGGGCAATTGGGCGCAAGCAAACAAGGGAAAGATCAAAGCACCGAGACAAATTCTGGTCACCAGGACACAGTATCACCACAGTTCTAATGCCGGTGGAGGTGGGGGTGAGGAGGGCCATGCGGCTCTGCCGGCCCTTCCGGGTGCGTGTGCGGGTGGACTTGAACAAGGCGCGTGCGTTCCAGCAGAGGAACATCGTGCAGTATCGTAAGCGGCTCGCCCTCCGCGGCCATGGTTCCGCTGTCGAAGAGCGCGCAACGGGTGGCGATGCGTTCCAGACTGGCCAGGTCATGCGTAGCCGTGATCACGGTGCGTCCGGTGCCCACCCAAGAAGAAAGCAGATCCAAGATAGTGGCTTCGCTCTTCGGATCGAGAGCTGCGGTGGGCTCATCCAGCAGAAGCACTTCCGGATCCAGCATGAGCACGCTGGCGATGGCCACGCGCTTCTTTTCGCCACCCGAAAGCCGGTGCGGCGCGCGATCGCGCAGATGTGCGATGTCCATTTCCATCATCATCGCCTCAGCCCTTTCGCAGATCCGTTCGGAAGGCCAGCGAAGCTGCAGCGGCCCGAACGCCAACTCATCGAACACCGTTGGATTGAACAGTTGCACATCGGGATTTTGAAACACGATGCCAACGCGGCGCCGGAAGGCGAAAGCAAATTTGTCATCGCGAAAGGCGCGCTCTGTCAGGAGTTCGCCGTGGAAACGAACCTCGCCGCTTTCGGGAAACGCGAGCGCGCTCAGCAAGCGTAGCAGTGTGGATTTGCCGGAGCCGTTGGCGCCCAGCAGGCAGAGCTGTTCGCCGGCATGGACACTGAGGTTGAACTCGCGAAGAGCCGGCACATCCTGATAACGGTACGTCACGCCACTCACTTCGAAGACGGGGCCGCTCATGCTTTAGCGACCCAACATGAGAGCCGCAATCGCCAAGGCCGCGAACCCGCAAAGCTGAAGCCAGCCGCGCGCGGGAACAGGTGTTTCGTGCAGGAGGTACACTTCGCCGCGAAAGCCCCTGGCCTGCATCGCCAGATGAATTTCCTGGCTCAGGTGCACACTCTTCTCAAGCAGAATGCCGGCACTGGCGGCGGCCAAACGTTGCCGGTCACCCTCTTCCAGAACACCCACCAGACGCGTTCTGCGGCTTTCGAACATGTCGTGCGCGGTTTTTAAAAGCAGGAAGAGATAGCGGTACGTCATGCCCAGAATAACGACCACGGAGACGGGCACATGGAAGAACCGCAGCGCCTTTAGCACGCGATTCCACTCCGTGGTGAGAATCAGCGTGAGCGAGAGCGTGGTTGCCGTGAGTACGCGGCCCAACAGAAATGCAGCGGCGCGCACTCCGGATTCGGTGATGGCTAAATCGCCGATTTGAAACGCCGTCGCGCCGGGAGTGAGGAAGAGAGCCGGGATGGCCAGCAACCCGGTGAGCGAGAGCGCAGGCACCCACGCGCGCAGGGCCAGAAGCTTGATTGGCACGCTGGAAAATGCGGCCAGCAGAAGTGCCAGTGCGAACAGAGCCGCCAAGGCAGCCAGCTTGCGCACACTTGCGGCCGCCACGATCAGCAGCATCGTCGAGGCAAGTTTCACGCGCGGGTCAAGCCGCTGCAGTAAGCCGGGACCGCGAGCGATCTGTTCCGCGAAGAGCGAACGTTCCACCGCGCGCATGAGCCGGCTGACCGTGGCTTCTACGAAGCCGCGCCGCGCGGTGCGACGCGGAGGCAACTTCGCAAACAGCCAAGTCAGCAGCATGCCAAACAACAAAACGAACCCAATTCCCGCCACAGCCGACAGGAAATAGCCCAAAAAGGCGTTGCCCACGAAGCTGGGCGCATAGCGCGCCAGGGGCGCATGCCAAAACGAACCCAATTTTTCTAAACCGGCGGGGGGGCGCTCGGGCACGGGGTGGCTGCCGGAAGCTGCTGCCATGGCGGCTCGCGCGGAGGCGTCTGTGTAATCGTTCGCTGTCCATTCGCCCCATGCGCTTCCGGCTGCGATGATCCCAAGCGGGGTAAAAATCAGCAGCACGGCCAGCGCAAGCCAGAATCTCTTTGGAACACGGAAGGCGTCCGTGCCCGCGAAGCGCATGTTGGCCGGCAGTGCGATACCCGGCGCCGTCGAGCGCAACAGCCCGATATCGGACGATTGCAAATAGCGCACCACGCCCGCCGAGACTGTCATTTCAGCCAAGCCGGCCAGCGTCAAGTGGCCGATCATCATGGCAGGGATCGAGATGCTGAGCGGATAAGGACAATAGAGCGGCACACCTGCTGCATCATGAAACAGAAGGGGCTGCAAACCGAACTCAACAGCTGCCAGCAGAGCCGCCGCGTTGATGGCCAGATAGCCTGCCAGGCCCGCAGCGAAGACCCGCCGCGCGCTGCCCAGGGCAGCCTTGCCGGAGACCAGCCGGTAAGCCGCGTAAGCCACCAGCGAACCCGCGACGCCCATGTTGAAGCAGTTCGCGCCCAATGCTGTAAGCCCGCCATCGCCAAAGAAGAGAGCCTGTATGGCGAGAGCGATGGAGATGGCCATGGTGGCTCCCCACGGCCCCAGCACCACGGCCGCGATTCCGATGCCAAGCGCGTGCCCCGTGGTGCCGCCGGGCAGAGGCAGGTTAAACATCATGATCACGAATGAGAACGCGGCGAACACTGAAATGAGCGGGATGGCGCGTGTTCCCGCCACGCGCTTCACCCGTTGCAATGCGGTATACCAGAACGGCGCCACACCCGCATACAGCAGCGCGCAGGTGGAGGGGCTCAGATAGCCGTCAGGGATGTGCATTGCTTCGCTTCGGAATATCCGAATGTACTACGAAGCTCTATCGTCGCCGGATTTTACTTTGCCGCAGGAGCCATCAGCCAACGATCCAGCCAGGCGATGGCGCGCGCATCGGCCCGTTCCGCGTCCGCGCCCTTGAAGCCGTGTCCTGCGCCGGGAATAGTTTCCAGCTCAGCCGTCACACCCGCGCCTAACAGCCGCTCCAGCAGCCACACCGATTGCTCATAGGCCACGTACGTATCTTGCGTGCCGTGCAGAGCGAGAATGGGCGCGGCATCCGGCGTTACCCAATTCAATGGGCTGGCGCGAATGTGAGCGGGCCTTTTGTGTACCAGATCCCCTTCAAGGAAGAGAGGCAGCACTTCGGCCGCATCCACGCTTTTGGCGTAAGATTGCGTAAAATCCGAAGGGCCGAAGTAATCCGCGACGCATTGCACTTTGCTTGAAAATTCTTTGTTCGGGCCCGTACCTTCGAATTCGGGAACGCCCGCCGTCAGGCCTAAAAACAGCACCAAATGCCCGCCCGCGCTGCCTCCCGCCGCACCGATGCGGTCGGGGTCAAGATGGTATTGCTTGGCGTTCGCGCGCAGGAAGCGCACGGCAGCCTTCACATCGTGAACCGCCGCGGGGAACGGGAACTTCGGAGCGAACCGGTAGCTGGCCGTCGCGGCAACGTAACCATGTTCCGCCAGACGGGTTGCCAGCTTCGTATAGCTCTGGCGATTGCCCGCGCGGAACCCACCGCCGTGGATCAGCAATACAGCGGGGTGAACCGCATCGCCGGCGGGGCGATAGATATCCATCGCCACTCGCTGCCCCACGGATGAGTACTCCACATCCATGGCGGCCACGGGCGCGGATTGTCCATAAAGAACAGCGGGAAGAGTGAGTAAGAGTAGCCAGCGCATCGGCCTTCTACAATATCAAACGCTTGCTTATTGGTTCAAAGTGAAGTTCACATCGATCTCCGTGAACACCTCAACGGGTTCGCCGCTCAGCAGAGTCGGTTGGTAGGTCCAGCGGCTTACGGCTTCGAGCGCCGCTTTCACCAGAAGCGGTGGCCCGCCTATTAGTTGCAGGTTGCGGATGGCGCCATCGCGGCCGATGATGGCCTGCAAGCGCACGGTGCCGGAAACGCGTGCGGCTTTGGCGAGTGGTGGGTACAACGGCTTGGGCTGGTTCAGCAGCTTCGCGGCCTGCACACCATTGCTCACGCGCAGCAAAGCGGGCTTGGGCGCGGCGTTCACCGGCGCCGGTGCCGGCGGGGCGTTTTGAGCACCAAGCGCGGGGGGCCCGAATGGCGCCGTGCCCAACGCGGAGAAGGTGCCTGTCTGCACCATGGCGGCAAGTCCCGTCGGGTCGGGAACGGTGACGATGGAGGTGGGGATGTGGCGCGGCGCGGTGAAGACCGGCCTATAGAGTTGCTGCATTGCAGACGCGCTGGGCGCCGAAGTTGAAGCCTGCCTGACGGCCACCGGCGGAGGCGCCGGCCGTGGCGGAACGTACAGAATAGTGGGCAGGGGCTGCCATGCCAGTTGAGCCGTTTGCAGCAATGGCGCCAGCAGCAAAATACCTGTGAATGCGCACTGCACGGCAAGCGATGCGGCCAGCGACCAGGGACGGCGCGCGGACTCCGGCTGAGTGATAAATGTCTGCTCGAACATAATGTCGATCCTTGAATTGCGATTGATTTCGAGCAGCGCTGTTCTGTTGTTGTAGACTCCGCAAGCACCGAATTGTTCCGCATAATAGACGCATGAAACTGCGCAGCGCGGAATGGTGGAGCGGCCCGGAATACTACAACTTCGCGCGGCGTGCGTGGTTGCGAAGTGAAGGCTTCACGCGCGACGCCGTAGAAGGCAAGCCCGTCATCGGCATCTGCAATTCCTGGAGTGAGCTGAACAACTGCAACGCGCACCTGCGCACCGTTGCCGAAGCGGTGAAGCGCGGCGTGTGGGCCGCGGGCGGAGTGCCGCTGGAGTTCCCCACCATCTCGCTGGGTGAGATGTTTATGAAACCCACGGCCATGCTGTTCCGCAACCTGATGGCGATGGATGTGGAGGAATGCATTCGCGCGAACCCGATGGATGGCGTGGTGCTTCTGTGCGGTTGCGATAAGACGACGCCGGCGCAACTGATGGGCGCCGCCAGTGCGGATCTGCCCGCCATTGTGGTGCCTGGCGGCCCTATGTTGAGCGGCCTTTGGAAAGACCAGAAGCTAGGCAGCGGCACCGATGGGCGCAAGCTCTTCGATCTCTATCGCGCGGGCAAAATCAGCGACGAAGAGCTCTGCGAAATAGAAGGAGGCCTGGCGCGCAGTGCCGGTCATTGCACCGTGATGGGTACGGCCAGCACCATGACCAGTCTGGCGGAAGCGCTGGGCATGACGTTGACCGGGTGCGCTGCCGTGCCCGCTGTCGATTCGCGCCGCATGACGTTCGCCGAACTGAGTGGCAGGCGCATCGTGGAGATGGTGCGCGAAGACCTGCGGCCTTCCACTGTGATGACGCGGCGGGCGTTTGAAAATGCCATCACTGTAAACATGGCCATCGGCGGCAGCACCAATGCGGTGATTCATCTGGTTGCTATCGCGGGCCGCCTGGGCATTGAACTGGAGCTTGACCTGTTCGATTCCATCTCCCGCCGCACGCCTTTTCTGGTGAACGTGAAACCTTCGGGAGAGTTTCTGATGGAAGACTTTTTCAGCGCGGGCGGCGTGCCGGCGGTGATGCGCGAGATACTGCCGCTGCTGCATGGAGACGCGCCTACGGTGACGGGCCGTACCGTTGCGCAGAACGTGAGCACCGCGCCCTGCCACCGGCGTGAGGTGATTCGCCCGGCTGCTCAACCGCTGCATGCGGAGGGCGGCACGGTGGTGCTATGGGGCAATCTTGCTCCCGATGGAGCGGTGATCAAGCAAACGGCTGCCTCGCCTGAACTACTGCAGCATGTGGGTCCGGCTTATGTGTTTGAAACGCACGCGCAGATGCTGCAACAGATCGATCTTGACGATTTGCCCGTAACGCGCGACACGATTCTGGTGATGAAAAATTGCGGACCGAAAGGTGGCCCTGGCTTTCCGGAGTGGGGCCAAATTCCGCTGCCGCGCAAGATGCTGCTGGAAGGGGTGAAAGACATGGTCCGCATCAGCGATGCGCGTATGAGCGGCACCAGCTTCGGCACGGTGGTGCTGCATGTGGCGCCGGAATCGGCTGTGGGCGGGCCCTTGGCTCTGGTGCGAACGGGCGACCGGATTGAACTCGATACAGCGGGCAGGCGCGTGAACCTCCTGGTGCCGGAAGAGCAACTGGCTGTTCGTCGCGCGCAGTTCGTGCCGCCCGCTCCGCACTACACGCGCGGGTATGGACGCCTGTTTCTGGACCATGTGACGCAGGCGAATAGGGGCTGCGATTTCGACTTTCTGCAATCAACCTAAGACGAGGGACGGGTGGTAAAGCTCCGGTGCTTTCCGGTCGCAGATGGCGAGCAATCGGCCGTCTTCGGTAAAAGCGCGTATGTGTTCAGCGGAGCAAACTTCCGCCATGAAGACGCGGCCTTGCCGGATGGCCGCCGCGGTTGCCTGGTTTGCAGTGAACACCGGAAATTGGGGCACCAGCGATTCCAGCGGAATTAAAGCCAATGTGGGGTCGATGGTTTCGAGGGGCCTTGCCTGGGCAAGCGTGAATTCTCCCGAAGCAAGCCTGCGCAGTGAATTGAGATGCGCGCCGCAGCCGAGAGCCTGACCCAGATCGTGCGCTAGTGAGCGGATGTAGGTTCCGCCGGAGCAGTGAATGCGCAGGTCCGCACGCACGCCATCGAAGGCTAAAAGAGCCAGTTCAGAAACAGTGATTTGCACCGGCTGCAGTTCCACTGCAATGTTCTGACGAGCCGCCTTGTAAGCCACAACGCCGCCCACCTTCTTCGCGGAATATTGCGGCGGCGTTTGCAGTTGCGTGCCGCGAAAGCGCGCTAGTGCCGCTTCCAATTGTTCGCGCGTGAAGGCCACCGGCGAAGCGTCCGAAGTGGGCGTGCCCGTGCGGTCATAAGTATCGGTTGCGAAGCCGAACTGCACACCGCCTTCGTAAATCTTCTCCGCCTTGGTGTAAAACTTCGCGAGCCTTGTAGCCACGCCCACCGCCAGAGGCAATACTCCGGTGGCCATCGGGTCCAGCGTGCCCAGGTGCCCCACCCGCCGCGTCTTCGCGATGCCGCGGAACTTCGCGACTACATCGTGCGATGTCCAGCCCTCTGCCTTATCGATGACGACCACGCCGTCCACTTAAGGCTGCGCTTCCAATTCCGGCAACACTTTCTGCAGCACGGTGCCCACCACGTGCAAGCTAAGCGCGCTCAGCTTATCCATGGTGTCGGCGGCCGTGTGCCAGTACTGATTGTTCGCGCCGTAATCGAAATCGATCAGGTCCAGCGCCTTCACCCCATGCTGGATGAACGGCACATGGTCGTCGCCGGTGACGCCGCCGCCGGTGGAGAAATATTGTGAGTAGCCCAGGCGCGCGGCCGCATCCCACACGGTCTTCTGCAACGAAGCAGCAGAGCCTGAGTTGTAGACCAGGCTCAGATCCTTATCGCCGATCATGTCGACATTCACCAGCGCTTTCACTTTCGTGAGCGTGCCATCGGCGGCCCACTTTTCCGCCAGATGACGGCTGCCGTAGAGCGAATTTGTATCGCTCCATTCGCCATAGGCCTCTTCGCCATCGAAGAAGATCAGGTAGACATCGTCTTTGCGCGGCGCCCCGGCCAGGGCGGCGGCCATCTCCAGCAGGAAGCCGGTGGAAGAGCCGCCGTCGTTCGCGCCCACGAATTGCGGCACGGTCTTGGTGTCGTAATGCCCGCTGTACACAATGGCCTTGCCGCTCTTTCCGGGAAAGCGGCACAGCAGGTTTCGCATGGGCACCGGTCCGTTGGGAGTCTGTCCGTTGAAGCGGTCTTCGCTCACTTGGCAACCCGATAGTTTGAGTTGGCTCAGAATGTATGTCTGCAATTTCTTGATAGCGGCGGAATCGGGCGGGCGGGGTCCAAACGATGTGGCATGGCGGGTATATTCCAGAGCGCGCGCGCCGCTGAAGTCTCGCGCCTGGGCGGCCAGGCAGATCAACAGCGGAATCAGGAAGAGCGCTTTGCGGTGCATATATACCCAAGGGTGAAATTTTTCTCGCGATCCAAGCCATCGAGCGCGGGCAGCAACAGCGCCGGGGGCACCAGCAGGGCGGCGGCGGGCAGGAACAGCAGCCATCGCGCGCCTCCTACAAAGAATTGTAAACCGTTCAGCAATCGTCGCGAGAGCAACCGGAAATAGCCGCCCGCGGGAGTCAGTTGAATTTCGCTGAAGCCCGCTTCCAGCAGCAGATGTTCCAGGCCATGCCGCGTGTAGCGGAAGAAATCGTGCGGGCTCTGGTGCACCTCCCACTCGTGCGGCGCGGCGATCAAGACGGGCGCGCCAGGGCGCAGCACGCGAGCCATTTCTTTCATGGCAGTGCCAGGGTCTTTCAGATGTTCCAGGGTCACAATGTTCAGCAGCGCGTCAAACGAAGCAGCCGCGAAGGGCAGGGCAGCCAGGTCCGCAATGCAATCCAGCTTGCGATAATTCCATGCGGGGTCGCCCACGGCCAGATCCACCGCAACGTAATGCTGGTTCACGAAGAGCGCGGCATGCCGGCTCTCTCCCGCGCCGGCATCCAGCACGCGCGCCTTTGCATGAAGCCGTATAGCGAACAGCTTCAACGCGGCGTCAATTTCACCTTCGAAGTGAAGCACGTGATTGCGCAGGAAACGCGGCAACCGGTACGCGATAGCGGTGTGTCCGGTAGCGTTCAACGCAGCGCTGCCTGTGTGGAAAGTTCGCGCAGCCCGATGCGGTGGCTAAGTATCAATTGGCTCACCTGCCGGGGCGATAGCTTGCGAATGTGCCGCAGGGCGCGGCGCTTCAGCAATGTGCGCGGCAGCATGGTAAGCGCTTCCAGATCGCCCCAGAGCAGCCCCGCGGCTAAGCGCAGCCTGCCCCGCCAACCGGGGAATAGCGCCGCTTCGCCGCTGCCCGAAAACGAAGCTTGCGCACCCGCGATCAAACGCCCCAGATAGTAAAACGGATTCAGCAACAGCAGCGATACCGGAAAGAGCTTGGCGGCCAGCAGCACGCGGTTCCGCTCAATCAGGTGCAGCCGCCGCATACTGCGCAGCCCCAACGTAGAGCCGCGATGGTGGCGCACCACGGCGCCCGGCGCATACAGACAATTCCAGCCGGCGATGCGCGCGCGCAGACCCAATTCGGCATCGTCACCGTAAGCGAACAGGTCTTCATCGAAGCCGCCAATTTCCCGAAGCATGGCCGCACTGTAAAGCGCCGCGCATCCATCCGGCCACAGCACGGGCTCCAGCGTATCGAACTGGCCATGGTCGATAGCGCCCGTTCCGCGGCCCCGGTTTTGGCCATCGGGATAAATCAAATGGCCCGCTTTATCGATGCGCGTGGGGTCTTCATACACCAGAATTTTAGACGCCACCATGCCCACGGAAGCATCGTGCCGGCAAGCCTCCCGCAACGCGGCGGCCCAACCTGGCGAGGCTTCCGCGTCGTTATTGAGCAGCGCGATGTACTCGCCTCGCGCGGCGGCAATCCCTTGATTATTGGCCGCGCAGAACCCGCGATTGGTCCGGTTCCGAATGAGCCGAACTTCCGGAAATTCGCGCGCCACCATTTCGACGGAACCATCTGTCGAACCGTTGTCGACAACCAGAATTTCCATTTCCACGCCCTGCTGGCCGCGTAGGGATTGCAAACAGTTTTTTAGCAGAGCGGCGCGATTCCAGGTCACCACAACGGCGGAGATCATCTTCGGTAAGTGGCCGCGTTTCACGTAGTATTATAGCGTTTAAGCCCTCTTCCCCTTCTTGATCCCGCTCTTATGACTTCGATTGGCGAGACACTGCGTCGCGAACGCTTGCAGAAAGGGCTCGATCTGCAGCAGGTTTCCGAAACCACGAAAATCGGCACGCGTATGCTGCAGGCCATGGAGCAGAACGATTTCAGCAAGCTGCCCGGCGGCGTGTTCACCCGCAGCTTCATCCGCCAATATGCGGTTGCGTTGGGGCTGCAGCCTACCGCGCTCGATGAGCAGCTAAGCCAGTTACAGAGCACGGCGGAAGAACCGGTGAAAAGCGATACCCGCAAGGACGTGATCACGGAGGGTTCGCATTATTCGCTGTCCGATTACAATTCCGCCAGAAATTCCAGCTCCATGTGGATGTCGATGGTGTGGGTGTTGGTGGCGATGGCCGTGGGAGGCGCTGTTTACTATGCGATGAACCGGCCCCCGGCCCCGGTTGCTACGCCTTCGCGAACGGCGGCGCCACACGCCACTGCTCCCACGCCGGCTCCGGTTGCTGCGGCGCCTGTAACTGTTGAACCCTTACCGAACAGCAGCCCGGTGCAAGTAATTGTCACGGCGAAGGAGACGGCCTGGGTCTCTATTGCGTCCGATGGAAAATCGCAATTTGTGGGCGAGATGAAGACGGATGAAAAGCGAACTATTCAGGCCAATGAGCGCGTGAAGCTGGTGGCGGGCAATGCCGGTGCTCTGGAAATTTCACTCAACGGCAAGCCTCTGGACGCCATCGGCCCGAAGGGGCAAGTGCGCGTGGTGGAATTTACGCCAGCCGGCTCTCAAGTGGTGCCGCGAACGCCGAAACCCGCACCTTTGCCCTGAGTATTTTTCACCTGCCGAGCCCGCTTCTCGCGATATGCGGCCAGCCGCGCATGGCGTTCGGCCACCAATATTTCCCGGCGCCGGCGCTGTTTTGTTCCAATATCCACCCTGCGCCAGAATTTCCAGAAATAATCGAACGCCGAGATCATGGAGAACGCTACAACAAGGGCCATGCTCCAGTGCGCGGCGGTGGTGAAGCCGGGGTGCCGCATGCTGATCAGAAGCAGACAAATTCCTAATACTTGAGCAGTGGTTTTGGTCTTACCCAAATCGCTGGCTTTGATAGTGTAGCCTTCCGCCGCCGCTATGGAGCGCAAGCCGGAGACCGCGAATTCGCGGCCCACCAGCAGAATCACCAGCCACCCGGGAACCGCCCGCACTTGAACCAGCGCAATCAGCGCGGCGGAAACCAGCATCTTATCGGCAATCGGGTCCAGCAGTGTGCCGATGGTGGTAATCTGCCCCAAACGGCGCGCCAGATAGCCATCCAAAAGGTCTGTAGCGGCGGCGCATAAGAAAATGCCCAGGGCAAGTAAATCGTTCGTAATCTGGAAACCCAGAATATGAAACTGAATTTCCTGCTCCACCAGCGCCGCCACCAAAAGCGGGACAAAGAAAATTCGCGCAATGGTGAGGAAATTCGGTAAATTCATCGCGGTCCCAGTTTGGAAACTGTGGAAAAGGCTGTGAAAGGGCGAAAATGGCAGACGGTTGTGCCGCCGCACATTTTACTTCCGGAAATTAGCACTAAGCCTAATTTTTGCAATGGCTTGAAGCGATTGCTGAACTTTGGTTCAAAATCTTTGCGACCCGGGTTTTGCCAGATGTCAAGCTTTGGCATCGCTTTTCTCCACAACGATTTCCACAGCTACGTCAGCCGGGTATTCACAAACCGGGCAAGGCGCTGCCTTAACGACTCTGACACATTCGCATCGATCACGCAAAGGTCTTCTACGTAACGGATTTCGACCACCTGTGCATATTCATGCAGCAGAGCGATTGCGGCCGTTTCGTGATTCGGGATGGCGAATTCGGTTCTGGCCACTGGATCGAAGGAGAGCACGGCGTCCATGGCCTCGAGCAGGCGACTCATGCCTTCGCCGCTGCCGCCCGCCACCAGCACCGCGCGAGGCTCCAGCTTGCCACCGGCGTCGCTCAACAGCCGCTGGCGAAGTACCGCGCAGTCTCGATCTTCGGGAGCCAGCAGATCCGCTTTGTTCAGCACCAGCAGCTGGGGCGTGGCCGACGCGCCAATTTCCGCCAGCACTTCCAGCACATGCGAAGTATGCGCGGCGGCATGAGGCGAGGCGGCATCCACCACATGCAGAATCAGCGTCGCTTCGGCGACCTCTTCCAGCGTGGCGCGAAAGGCTTTGACCAGCGTCGTCGGCAGATTGCGGATGAAGCCCACAGTATCGCTGAGCAGCGCCCGGCGGCGCGAGGGCAGAGTCACGCCGCGCACGGTGGGGTCCAGTGTGGCGAACATGCGGGCGTCTGCGATGACGCTGGCACTGGTCAGGCGGTTGAACAGCGTAGACTTGCCGGCATTCGTATAACCCACCATGGCCAGCGTGGGAAGCGGCACCGCCTGCCTGCGCGAACGGTGCAAGCCGCGCCCGGAGCGCACCTGTTCCAGATCCACTTCAATTTTCTTGATGCGTTTCGAAATGCGCCGGCGATCCGTCTCCAGCTTCGTTTCGCCGGGGCCGCGCGTGCCGATTCCGCCGCCCAAACGCGACAGCGAAACACCCTGCCCGCTCAGCCGGGGCAGCAGGTAGCTGAGCTGCGCCAGTTCCACCTGCATGCGGCCTTCCCGAGTGCGCGCCCGGCTGGCGAAGATGTCCAGAATCAGCTGCGTTCGGTCGATTACTTTGCGGTCCAGTTCCTTTTCCAGGTTGCGCTGCTGCGTGGGCGTCAGGTCGTGATCGAACAGAATGACGTCGGCTTCACAGGCCGCTGCTTCCGCTTTCAGTTCCGCCACTTTGCCGGTGCCGATGAGCGTTGAAGCCAGTGGCGTATCGCGCGATTGCACCACCACGCTTGCCACGAAAGCGCCGGCCGTTGCGGCAAGTTCGCGCAGCTCCGCCAGGCTGTCTTCGGTGGTGGTAGAACTGGAACGGTTCTTGTGGCTCTTATGATCGAAGCCGACCAGAATCGCTTTTTCGTGCGGTGTTTGTGGCGGAAGCGCGGTGTTGCCCTCTAGTACTATTCTGAACTGGATTGCGATTCAGCGGGCGGACCTGGCATGCTGCCGCCGGCTGACGCTCCCACCGCGGACGTATGCGCCATGGCCGCAGTGTGCACCGGGCGCTGCGTTACAACGGTTGAGATAGCGTGTTTAAAGATCAACTGCTCCTGATTGTTGGTTTCCATCACCAGGGAATACTTGTCAAAGCTCTTGATGCGGCCAGAGAGTTTTACCCCACTCAGCAGATAGATTGTCACCACGCCTTTCTCTTTCCTGGCGTTGTTGAGAAAACTATCCTGAATATTTTGGGCTGGCTTGTCCATAACTTAGTCTGCAGTGGCGAACTGCTTGTGTATCTGGTAATCATACACCCAATGTTGATGTTTTACAGGATTGCCGGAGAGCTCCCAAAATGAGTACGCTAAACAGATTTGTCCGGTTTCAGAGCGGTGCTGGAACCGCCTATGGACTTTGCGCCGGCCCGGTGGCGGACGCCTGTCAGGTTCAGGAACTGCAAGGTGGATTGTTCGACCCGATTCAGACCACCGGTAAAATCCACTTACTGAAAGATTTGGACTTACTGACGCCCTGCGAACCCAGGAATATCTTCGCTGTGGGTCTGAACTATAAGAGCCATTTAGGAGACAGGAAGGCGCCGGAGCACCCGGAGATATTTCTGAAGCCTGTTGCGTCTCTTCAGAAACCTGGCGGCCCCATCCGCACGCCGCGCGATTCGCAGGACATGCATTTCGAAGGGGAACTGGTGGCCGTAATCGGGCCGGGCAACACGGTTTTCGGCGTCACCTGCGGCAATGACGTGAGCGACCGCAACTGGCAGCGCGGGCCCGCCAAAGACCTGCAATGGTGGCGCGCGAAGGGGTGCGACACGTTCGCGCCGATGGGCCCCGCGATTGTGACCGGCCTCGATTACGGCAACCTGATGCTGCGCACGCGCCTGAACGGCGAAACGCTGCAAGAGCAGAGCACCTCAGATTTGATTTTCGATGTTGCGACCGTGATCCGCTGGATTAGCGGCTGGGTGACGCCGCAGCCCGGCGATGCGATTTATACGGGCACGCCCGGAAACACGCGCCGGATGTTGCCGGGCGACGTGGTGGAGGTGGAAATTGACGGAATCGGCGTGCTGCGCAATCCGGTGGAGTAGCGCTTAGACCAGCACCGTAAACGCATTTTCCACGCGCTCCACGGGCCGGTAAAGGGTGTCGCGCTCTACCGGTTCGCGCCCGGCTTTGCGGATGAGCTGCACAAGCTCCTGCCGCCGCATCTTCTGCCCCGTGGTAGCGCCGGCATCGTGGTAAATTTTCTCTTCCACCACCGTGCCATCGATATCGTCCGCGCCGAATCGCAGGGCAATTTGAGCGATTTGCGGCGTCATCATGATCCAGTAAGCCTTGATGTGCGGGATGTTGTCCAGCATCAGGCGGGAGATGGCGATGTTCTTCAAATCGTCGAAGCCGGTGGTCTTGCTCAGGTGGTGCAGGGCCGTGTTTTCCGGATGGAACGCCAGCGGAATGAACGTAACGAAGCCATTTGTTTCATCCTGTAATTCGCGCAGGCGAACTAAGTGGTCCACGCGGTCTTCGGCTTGTTCGATGTGGCCGTAAAGCATGGTGCAGTTGGAATGCAGGCCAAGCTCATGCGCGGTGCGCGCGGTTTCCAGCCATTCATCGCCGGAAAGTTTGTGATCGCAGATGATGCGGCGCACGCGTTCGGAAAATACTTCCGCACCGCCGCCCGGCATGGAATCCATTCCGGCATCGCGAAGGCGGATCAGCGTCTCACGAAGGCTGAGCTTCGCGCGCTTCGCCAGGTACCCGATCTCCACCATGGTGAAGGCCTTCAGGTGTACCTGCGGGAAGCGCTCTTTCAGGCCGCGCAGCATCTGGCAAAACCAATCGAGCGAAAGCTCCGGATGCAAGCCGCCCACAATGTGAAATTCGGTCACTGCTTCGGTCCAGCCGATGCCCGCCGTCTCCCAGACTTGTTCGAGCGACATGGTGTAAGAATCCGGATCTTTCGACCGCTTGCCGAAGGCGCACAGGCGGCAACTGGCCACGCAAACGTCGGTGGGGTTGATATGCCGGTTCACGTTGAAGTACGTGCGGTCGCCATGCAGCCGCTCGCGCACCAGATTCGCCAGATAGCCGATGCCCAGCAGGTCTGAACTTTCGTAAAGCGCAACGCCATCTTCGGCGGAAAGGCGCTCCCCGGCGGTCACTTTCGCAAGGATAGGCTCAAGGCGGCGGTCTTCAAGGAAGAGGGGCATAAGGGGTACGAAGCAGGAGGATATCAGCCGCCCAAAAACAGAAGAATAGCACGCTGACCCAGCCATTCATGGTGAAGAAGGCGGCATTTACGCGGCTGAAATCGCGCGGACTGACCAGGGAATGTTCATATACCAGCAGCGCCGCGACGGCCGCAATTCCCACCAGGCTGAGCACGCCCAGATGCAGCGTGGAAGCCAGCGCCAGAAGGCAAAGAATCATGCCGGTGTGCAGGGCGCGCGCGATTGCGAGAGCGGCGGCCAGGCCCACGCGGCGCGGCACGCTGAACAGGCCTTCGGCGGTGTCGAACTGGAAATCCTGGCAGGAGTAAATGATGTCGAAGCCGGCGGTCCAGAACGTGACGGCGGCGGTGAGCCACAGAATTTTTGGCGATAGCGAACCGCGCACCGCAATCCAGGCTGCCGCGGGGGCAATGCCGAGCGCGAAACCGAGCACGAGATGCGAAAGCGAAGTAAACCGCTTGGTGAAGGAATAGAAGAACACGATCCCAAGCGCCAAGGGCGAAAGCAAAAAACAAAGCCAATTCAGTTGCCGCGCGGCCAGCAAAAATACAAAGCTGGTGAGCACCACGAACATCCAGGCGAACCCCGTGGACAGCGTACCGGCCGGGATGTGGCGCATTGCGGTGCGCGGGTTGCGCCGGTCGATTTCGGCATCGATCACGCGATTGAACGCCATTGCAGCGGACCGAGCCGAGACCATGGCCACCACGATCCAGGAGACGATCCAGCCCGCTCCCGGCACCTGAAAGCCACTTTCGCGGAAAGCAAGCAGAGCCCCGGTCAGCGCGAAGGGCAGCGCGAAGACGGAGTGCTCGAACTTGATCATTTCCAGCGTGAGCAGCAGCCCCCGCGCGAACTTTGGCATTAACATCTATTGTGATGCCGCCAACCGCGCTTTGGATTGCCCTTGCCGCTTTCGTGTTCCTGACCGCGTGCGGCGATAGCGAACAGCAGTTTCAGGACATCAACGCCCGCAAGGTGACGCTTCCCGATGGCGCGGTGATTCACGCGGAAGTGAAAGCCGACCGGCAGAGCCAGGCCATCGGCATGATGTATCGCGATTCGCTTGCCGCCGGCCGGGGCATGCTGTTTGTCTATCGCGGGCCCATGAAAGAGGCTTACTGGATGCACAACTGCAAAATTCCGCTCGATATTATCTGGATGGATAAGAGTTTGAAAGTGGTTGAGGTGGTGCCCAATGCGCCGCCTTGCACCGGGCCGGCGAAGGATTGCCCATCGTATGGCGGGCACGAAATCGCCTATTACGTGCTGGAACTTGGTGCGGGACAGGCCAAAGCGCATGGCGTGGAAACGGGCAAGACTCTCAAGCTTTGATAACGTGGCAGTGTGAATGAAGAGCAGCTACGGCTGATGCTGGAACAGGTGCGCGCGGGCGCGATCGACATCGATGCCGCGTTAGAGCGTGTGCGGCACATGCCTTTTGAAGACTTAGGATTCGCCAAGGTGGACCATCACCGCGCCCTGCGCCATGGCATGCCAGAGGTGATTTTTGGGCTCGGCAAATCGACTGAACAAGTGGTCGCGATTGCCGAAAAATTGCTGGACCGTTCGCCCAATGTGCTGGTGACGCGCGCCGCGCCTGAAACGGCAAAAGCGCTGACGGACCGCTTCCCCGAAGGTGAATATTTTCCCCTTTCGGGCGCGGTGCGCTTCTGGCGCGAGCGCAAGATTACAGGCCGCGGCAAGATTGCGGTGGTGTGCGCGGGCACCAGCGATATTTTCGTTGCCGAAGAAGCGCGCGTGACGGCTGAGGCGATGGGTAATGAAGTGGATGCCATTTACGATATCGGCGTCGCGGGCATTCACCGGCTGATGAGCAATCGTCCGCGCCTGATGGAAGCGCGCGTGGCCGTCGTCTGCGCCGGCATGGAGGGCGCGCTGCCCAGCGTAGTGGGTGGCCTGGTATCGTGTCCGGTGATTGCGGTGCCCACCAGCGTGGGTTATGGCGCCAGCTTTCATGGCTTGGCTGCGCTGCTGGGGATGCTGAATAGCTGCTCCAGCAACGTGACCGTGGTCAATATCGATAACGGTTTCGGCGCCGGATATTCGGCCAGCCTGATGAACCGCGCGTAGCTTAAGTGGCCAGCACGGGCCGCTTGCGGTGCCAATCCGTTCTGGTTTGAAATTCTTTACCGAGAGACAGCAGCAGATTTTCGCTGAACGGCATGCCGCACAGTTGCACGGCGACAGGCAGCCCGGCGGCGAATCCGCAGGGCAGCGACAGCGCCGGCATGCCCATCAGATTGCCGGCCGGAATCAGCGCCGTCATGCCGACGGCGCGCTCTGGCGGCGGTTCCGGCCCGCGCGCATCCAGTGGATCCGAAATATTAGGAGCCGGCCCGAAGCGCGAAGGCGCCACAATGGCATCCAGGTCAGAATACAGCTTTCGAAATTCCTGCTGAGCTAGCGTGCGAACCCGCATGGCACGCAGATAATCTTTCGCGGGAATTTGCAGCGCGGCGCGGAAGCCGGCGGCCTGTTTCGGATCGGCCAACTCGTCCACTTGTCCGCTGGTCACCAGAGGCTCGAAGATGGATGCGCCTTCAGCCGCGATGATGGTGCCGGTCATGGCGCCATAGGGAAAATCGGGCAGCTTGGTTTCCACTAACTGAACGCCCATGCCGCGCAACACTTCCAGTGCGGCGTTGAAAGCAGGGCGGGCGCGCTCATCGGCCCAATCGCTAAAATCTACCGGCGCATAACCGATGCGCAGATCCTTCCACTCGCGATGATATTCCGGCGTGTAGTAAAAGCCTTTGCCGGCAGAGCCGGGGTCTTTCGAATCGCCACCGGCAATGGCCTGCAACACGTGGCCGCAGTCTTCCGCCGAACGGCAGAGCGGGCCAATTTTATCCAGCGTCCACGAAAGCGCCATCGCGCCATAGCGGCTGACCAGCCCATAGGTGGGCCGCAAGCCGGTGACGCCGCAGAAGGCCGCAGGTGTGAGAATGGAGCCCGATGTCTCCGAGCCCAGCGCGAATGGCACCAGGCCGGCAGCCACGGCGGAACCCGAACCGCTGGAAGAGCCTCCGGACCAATAGTCTGTATTCCACGGCGTCTTACCCGGGCCGAAATAAGAAGCGCCCGTGATGCGATATCCGCCGCCACCGGCAAGCTCCACCATGGCCAGCTTGCCAATCAGCAGCGCGCCGGTCTGCGACAGTTTGGTAAGCGCGGTGGCGGTGTAATCGAACTTCTGCGCCGCATAGGGCTTGGCGCCCCAAGTGGTGATCTGGCCCGCGACGCTCAGCAGATCTTTCGCGCCGAAAGGGATGCCTTGTAGCGGGCCGCGAAACCGTTCGCGCTTCAGATCGCCATCCACGGCCTTGGCGCTCTTCAAAGCATCTTTCGTAAGTGGCAGCGCCAGCGCGTTGAAGCGCGGTCCCAGTGTGTTAAGCCGCTCCGCGAAGGCCTTGGTCAACTCCACGGCGGAGAACTCGCCCGCATGCAGCTTCGCATTCAGCTCTGTAATGGTCGCGTAAAAGATGTCGTCCGTCATGGTTTGAAGTGGAACGCGGGCTCAGTATCCATGGGGACGGCCACCTTCGCCAACGCATCGGCATTGCGCTTGTAGAGGGCGGCGGAAACGGCCACGTAGTCGGGCGGCGCAGCAGGCGGAGTTTGGGCGGCAGCCAAAGCAGGAAGCGCGGAGGCAAGCACGGTTCTGCGTGTGAGCTTCATAGTTGTTGGTTCAGCGCTTCAAGCGCGGCCTTCTCCATCACTGTACGCGGCGCGTTGTCTCCGGTCCAGATTTCGAATTGTTTCACCGCTTGTTCCAGGAACATTTCAAGGCCCGGTATGGTGACCTTCCCTTGTTCGCGCGCCAGCTTCAGCAAGCGTGTTTCGCGCGGGTTGTACACCATGTCGAACACAATTTCAGCCGGCACGCGCTGTTCGAAAAAAGCTTCTTCGGTGTGGGGAAGCATGCCCATGGGCGTGGCATGAATCAGCACTTGAAAATCGCCGGCTGCCGCTTCTTCGCGCGGGATCGCTGTGCCTCCGCAGAACTTCGCCAGCGCCGCTGCCTGCACCATATCGCGCCCGGTGATGGTCACTTTCGCGCGCGCGTCAGCCAGTGCGCAGGCCGCGCTACGGGCCGCCCCACCGTACCCGGCAATCAAGACCGTGGCATTCGCCAGGCGCAGGTGTTTCGCCAACGGCACCAGCACGCCGGCCGCATCGGTATTGGCGCCGCGCCACTTGCCTGCCTTGCGATACACCGTGTTCACCGCGCCGATACGCTTCGCCAGCGGGTCCATCTGGTCCAGCAGCTTCAGCATCGCGCGCTTGTGCGGGATGGTGACGCTGAAGCCGGCCAGACCTGTCAAGTCCGCGAACTTGATGAAGTCGGTGAGCTTGCCTTTTTCTACCAGGAAGGGAAGGTATGTGGCATCCATGCGTTTGGCCTGGAACGCGCGATTGTGCACGGCCGGAGAAATGGAATGGCGAACGGGGCTGGCCACCACGCCATAAATTTTCACGGCGCGCGTCAGGCGGTCCGCACGATACAGATGGCGCAACTGCTGCGCGGTCACTTGGCCGGGCGCGGTGCCATCGCCATTGCTGGGCGCGGCATAAGTGAACAGGCTTCCGAATGCCGTGGCCAACACGCGGCTAGGCAGGCCCATCTCCCCCATAGCGAGACACACGGCAGGCACGCGCGGATCGAAGCGCGTCAGCGCCAGCATGCGGCCGGAATCGGACACCTTGCGGGCCGTGGTCACCAGCTTGTAGACATCGGCAGGTACGCGCTGCAGCCGCTTCAGCAACCGCTCCACTGGTGGCGTGGTTTCGTAATTGTGATAGCTCACCACGAACTGCGCGCGTGTGCGTAAGATAGCGACGCCGGCGGGCGCGTCCAGAGCGGTTTCAATCTCGGCGTCGAAGGCTTGCGCACCACTCTCTACGGCGGCTGTCAGCACGCCGATCTGCTCAGGCACCGTGCCGCGAAACTGCCCGTGGTTCTGTTGCCGCCTGCATGTGGCCAGCACAAAACACTCCGGGAACTCTTTCAGAAAATCGGCAATAGCTTCGGCCCCAGCGAGCGGATTCTCCAGATAATCCAGCCGAAACTCCAGAAACGCTTCACCGGCCTGAGCCTCACGCCGCGCTTCTTCCAGCAGTGTTTTTAAATCGGGGAACCCCAGCGCGACACAAATCTTAGGGAGTACCCTTTTGCGCGACATCGGTTCCAGTGGAATCAGGATATCAGGATGCCACCGGAGCAGGGGAGGCGCTCACCTGCGCGGCTAAGAACGTCTTCCACTCTTCCATGAGCGGCCCCGGCGTGGCCGTGCTCAGGCGCGCAGCACCGGCGGCGAAGGCATGCTGAGCGAGGGCCAGTGAGTTCACGGACGCCACTTCCACCAACACATCGTCAGGCAGATGCTGGCGGCACAGTGCCGTGTCGGAAGCCGGTGCGGGCGGCCCGAAGCCAGTGGCCGTTTTCACCACCGCCACTTCCGCGCGCCCACAAATGCGGCACGCCACAATCTTCTGTTCGTCTGTGAGGTACCCAGTTTCGAACGTGACGCGCAACGTCGCGCCTTCTTTGCGGCAGGTCTCCGACATCTGCATAATTTCCATATCGACGTATTGAAATTGGCGCGAGCGCAGCTTCGCCAAGCTCACCACCATATCGATTTCACGCGCACCACGCCGCAGCAGATCGCGCGCTTCGTAAAGCTTCACGCCCGTGTTCGCGCTGCCGTGCGGGAACCCGGCGGCGCTGCCCGGCTTGACGCTAGAGTTGCTTAAGATCCGTACCGCCACATCGATATCGCACGGGCGCACCGTCACAGATGCCAGCCCCATGCGCTTGGCCGCTTCGCAAGCTTGGGCCGCTTCCAGTTCACTCCACTCCGGCTGCAGCGCGGTGGCCGTCACGCAGGCGGCGAATGCTGCGTAGGTATCGGGATGCGCGCTCATGGCCTCTTCCCCGCGTGCAGCGTAAGCGTGGTCCAATCGCGCAGATTGGTGCGAGTCTTCGGGCCGCCGGAAAGCCAGTCTTCATGATGGAAGTTGCCGAAGTTTCCGGCACCATCTTCCTTGCGATCCAGATCGCCTACCGCGATATTCAGGCCGACGGTCAGATCGCGCGCGGGCTCGTAAAATTTGCCCGGCGCATACTCCAGGCAAGGGTTGAAGCGCACGGCCCATTCGATGATGTAGCCATGGCCGCCGGGCTTCGGCTTAGCCACTGCCTGCTGCGCGCCGGTCTCAATCCAGTGCCCGTACGTGTCCCATGCCGCTTGCTTCGAACGCGGCTCACCTTCCAGCAGACCGCCCGTCCCAATGCCGCCCTTGCGCGATTTCGTTAGATTGCAGACCATCTGCCACGACGACCCATTGCCGGCGGCATCTTCATTCGCCGCCCATTTGTTCGTCGCATTCATGAGCAGTTCCATTTCATCGCCGAACCAGGGATAGCCCTTCTGCGTCAGCTCATGCGCCAGCGGATTTTCATCGGGCAGCCAGCGCGGCGTATCGATGCCATACAGCACGTCGTCAGTCACATCGAAGGCGAAGTAAAGGTGCGTGCGGTCATGCTTCACCCAGCCTTTCACTGACAGATCCTTCGCGTCCGTAGTCTTTGTGAACGTGTTCGTCCAGCCAGCAGTACCGGTGAAGGAAGTAGCATCGCTCCACTCACCTGCCGATAGCACGCCATCCAGCTTGGGCGTGGCGCCGGAGTAAGCATCCAGCGCCGCGCCGAGCGGTACCGCACTCAAGAACAACGCAATCGGTAGCGCGAACTTCACCTGCGGCGGCGTGCAGGCGCGGGCGCAGCGGCTGCAGGTGGATTCATCCCCAACTGCTTTAACGCGGCCTTGCTGGTGGCAGCGGCGCCACTGGAAGGAAACTGCGTCACCACCGCCGTGAACTCCCGCGCGGCTTCATTCCGCTGCCCGAGTTGGATCAGCGCGCGGCCCTTCATATAGTGCGCGTCCGGAGTCTTCGGGTTCGTCGGAAACGCCTCCAGCACCTGATCGAAATCTTTCACAGCAAGTTCCAGCTTGTGCTGCGAGTAATGAATCTGGCCGATGTTGAACTGCGCATTCGGAGCCAGATCGGTGGTGCGATAGAACTTCAAATAATCCTGAAATTCATTCAGCGCCAAATCGGAATTGCCGCTATCCATATCGCGCTTGGCGTTGAGCCATAGCTCCGAAGAAGAGATGGGAGGCGCGGAGGGATCGGTCGCCGAAGGCACCCCTGAAGGCACACCGGATGGCGGCGCTCCACCCGTATTCACGCTCCCCGCGCCAGGCGCCGGCATGGTGGACATAGCATTTTTCAAATCGACAAGCTGCTGCTGAATCTTGGCCATGCGCGCGTTCTGATCCGCCACGCCCGCCTGCAGCGATTGCAGATCCTGCGCCATTCCGTCTATGCGGCTGCTCATGGCGGCCATGGGCTGCAACACCTGCTTGCCGATATCCGCGCCACTCGTCTGTACCGATCGCGCCAAGTCCGCCACCGAAGTATTCGCGCGATTCGAAGCATCCAGCGATTGCTGCGCCAGCACCTGAAGCTGCGCCATCTTCGTATCGATAGACTGCTGCAACAGGCGGGTCTGCTCCTGCAACTGCGCCACATCGCGCTGCAGTTCGATCATTTCCTTATTCGCGGGCCGGGCAGGCGCGGCGGCAAGCAGAACCAGGCAAAGTGCGGCGAAGCGAGAGGTGTTCATAGATATTCCTTACTGCCCAGCGGAGAAATGCGCACGCCGATTCTTCTGATAGCAATCGTCGTTCGCTTCCGTGCATTGCGGACGCTCTTTGCCATAGCTCACGGTCTTCAACCGGTCGCCGCTTACGCCCAACTGCACCAGATACGCCTTGGCGGAAGACGCGCGCTGATCGCCCAGCCCCAAGTTGTATTCCGCCGAACCGCGCTCATCGCAATGCCCTTCCACCACCACGCTGCGATTCGGGAAATCGGCAAAAATCTTCTTCAGCACGTCGGCGTCTTTGTTCAGCGCTTGCTGCGCGTCCGGGCGAATGGTGTTGCCGTCGTAATCGAACAGCGCATCGCTCAATTGCGAATTCACCACTTGTTCGAACGTACCGGCCGCCGAAAGGCCCGTGTTGGTGGGCGCGGCGGCAGTCACGTTCACCGTGGCAGTGCCGGAGATGGTGCCATTCGGCCCTGCCGCGGTCAAACGAAACGTGGTGGATTCAATCGGCGTGATGCGGCGCGTGCCCGTGCCTTGCACTTCGCCAATGCCGTTATCGATGGAGACCGCATTGGCATTGCTCACCGACCAGCGCAGCGTGGCGGATTGCCCGCGCTCAATAGAAGAGGGCTCAACCGAGAAAGAAAGGATAGCCGTTTTCAAATTGCCGGCATTCGGGTCAACGGTATTTGTGTTACTGGGAGTGACAGGCGCGGCCGGGGGCGCGATAGGCGTTTTTTTCTTGCAGGCAGCCGTTCCGAGCGCGAGCGCCGCAGCCAAGCAGATGGTTCCGGCGGTGCGATTCATTTTCATTCTCTTTGGTCCTCTCCGTTCGCTTTTTATTGTAGGTACTTTTCTGTATTCTTCCAAAGTTCGCGGTTACTTTCCCCACACGGGAGACCGGTTCACGCCCGCGCTGGTCAACCGCTGCAGTTGCGAACCATCGGCCAGCATGGTGTAAATTTGAAAGCTTCCGGTGCGGTTCGAAGTGAACACCAAATGCCTGCCATCGGGCGCCCAACTGGGGTTTTCATTGCGGCCCGCGTTACTGGTCAACTGATCGTATTCCCGTGTCGAAGGGTCCATCAGGAAAATGTTGAAGCCGCCGGTGGCATAGCCGCGCGTCCATGCGAATAGCAGCAGGCGGCCATCGGGAGACCAGGCCGGGTTCGACGCTTCGCCTTCGCCATTGGTGAGGCGCTCCATATCCGCGCCCTCCATATTCATGCGATAAATCTGCTGGTGCCCGGGGCCCGCCACGAAGGCAATTACGCCTCCCTTCGGGTTCACCTTCGGCTCCACTTGAATGGCTTTCGAAACCGAGATGCGGCGGAAGTTGGTGCCATCCAAATTGGCTGCGTAGATCTGCGAAAGGCCGCTTGCCGACGACGCGTAATACACCGTGTTCCCATCCGGCGAAAAGCTGGGGGTTGCGTTCAGAGACGCTTCCTGATTATAGAAACGCAGCGGACGCCCCGATTCTGTCGAGATCAGACTCAGCTTCGGCGTGCCGGAAGCGAAGCTGGTATAGGCCAGCTTCGTGCCATCCGGCGAAACCGCGGGCATAATGGCCAGGCTGCCCGTGTGCGTGAGCGGCTTCTGGTTCTGCCCGTCATAATCCATCTGCCAGATCTCTTTGGTGCGGCCCGTTTCGCGCACGAAGTAAATATGGCTGCCGATGAGCGAACCGCCGCCGAATTTTTGAATGATGTCCGCCGCGAATTCATGCGCCACCTTGCGCGCGCCGCCTTCATCCAGCGCGCCGAAGTAGCGCTTCCCGATGGCCTGCGCGCCTTCCGCCGTCGCCTGCGCGGTGTCATACAAATAGCCATACAGAACCAGCTGGCCGCCCTGCGCCGTGTTGTAGCCGAAGGCCAGCCAGTTGGCATTCACGGGCGCTCCCGCCCAATCCGCCAGCGCCATGCCTTGACCGCTGGTGGGCTTCAACTCCTCAGGCCGTTGCGGATTCTGTAGCGGGTAAAAGCTCTTCGACACCATGTTGAACAGGCCTGACGTTTCCAGGTCGCTATAGAGCGTGCCGTTGAAAGCATTCATCAGCGGTTGCGCGCTACCGGACCCGCGAAAATCCGTGACAGCCAGATTCGGCTTGCCACCGCCTTTGCTGATGACGCTCTTGATCAGATTGCCCTGCCCAAAGGCCAGCGCGGCGCAGAACGAAATAAGTAAAAAAGTGCGGATTACTTTACCTGAAACCATAGTTCCACCTGTGCGGAGTTTTGCTGATAGCCTTGCGGCAATTGCGGTAGCGGGCTGGCTTCCAGCACGGCGCGCTGCGCGGAAGTATCCAGTGAATAATTGCCCGAAGGAGTCGCCACGCGCACATTTTCCACGGTGCCATCCCGCAAAATCGAAAACGTAAGCAGCACCCGGCGGCCATCGTTCGCCATGCCTCCCGTATTCCATTTTGAGGCAATCTGGCGGCGCATCAAGTCCACGTAGTAACCGAACCGGCTGCCCAATGTTGTGTTCTCGCCCAGGCCCACGCCACCCGCGCCCTGCATGGCGAAGTTGTTCGATTTCAGAGCTTCCGGCGTGGACGAAGTCACCTGATTCGGGCGCATCGGCTGCGGTTTGTAAATGTCGCGAGTGGACGCTTGCGGCGCCGGCTTCTTCAGCGCATTGCGCGTCGGAATCGGAATCGCGCGCGGATCGGGCGGCGGCTCTCTCACCAGCTCCTGTTTCTTCGGCGGCGCCTGCGGCACAACCGACTGCGTATCGTGCGCCAGCTTATTCACGCGGCCTTCACGCTGCGGAATCGGAATGGTCTTCGTTATGTTGATGCCCACCGACCCCGAAGATGCCGTCTTCTCGCCGAACGTCTCCACCGGCGGCTTCAAAACATAGCTCAACAGCAGCGCTCCCGCAATTCCCACATGCGCTACAACCGAACCGGCCAGCGGCTTACCCAGCGGCTCTTTGCGGTCCAGAATATCCACATGCGGCATACGCGCTACCGTGCCTTCTCTTCCAGCTGTGTGACCACGTTTACGCCGATGGAAGCGTCGCCCAGTATCGACATCACTTTCGCAATCGGGTCCCAAGGCGTCTCTTTGTCCGCGCGCAGATAGACGCCTCGCTTCACGTCATATTTATCACGCACCAGCGCGGCCAGATTATTTACGTTCACTTCATCTTTGTTCAGGTAAACCAAGCCGGTCTTGCCGATGATGATGATCGGCAATTCTTTGTTACTTTCCTTGACGGTCTTGGTCTTCGGGACATCGACCTCAATACCGAATTCCACCACATGCGCCGTAATCATGAAGATGATCAACAGCACCAGCAGCACATCCACGAACGGCGTCACGTTGATCTCCGCCATGGACGATCCGCCGCGCCGGCCCCGGTTGCCGCTCGAGAACGAAAACGCCATCGCTAATCCCCGAAACTTCGTTCCGCCAGATTCATAAACTCCAGCGCGAAATCGTCCAGGCGTGCTCCCATCTCGCGAATCGACGCGCTGAAATAGTTGTATGCGATGTAAGCGGGAATCGCCGCCGCCAGGCCCACAGCCGTCGCAATCAACGCTTCTGAAATTCCCGGCGCCACCGCGCGCAAGCTGACCGCGCCCTGCTCGCCCAAACCGTGAAAGGAGCGAATGATGCCCACCACTGTGCCGAACAATCCAATGAAGGGGCTCACGCTGGCCGTGGTGGCAAGCCAGCTCATGTTCTGTTCGAACTTCGCCACCTCTTCATTCGCGGCAAGCTGCAGTGTGCGTTCCAGTGCAAGTTTGTTTGTCATGGTGCTGCGCGCTTTCACCTGCCGGCTGATTTCTTCATAGCCGAACTCGAACACACCCACCAGCGGCGCGGGACGGAACTGCTCACTCACCACCATCACCGCTTCCAAACCGGAAGCCTTGCGGAACGCGCGCAGGAAGCGGCTATCGGCGGCGCGCGCCTGCCGCAGCGTGCTCCATTTCGAAAAAATGACAGTCCAGGAAAGAATGGAAAAAATCAGAAGCAGCGCAATCACGCCCAGCGATAGAGGCGACATGCCCCCCGCTATCTCCTTATAACTTACTTGCGCTAAAACCGTTGTAAATACAGCAACAAACGTCAAAAGTACTCCTGTTTCCTACGCTAACATATGACACCCGCCGCTCCCCAAAAGTTGGACGCCGAAACAAAACGGATTAGAAACGTTTTTTTCATCGGCCCGAAATGGAACCTAAGCTACAAAGGGGATCGATGAATGATTCGCGGGTCTATTTTCATTGGAACCAGCCCGAAGTGGCTTCCCGTTTCCCTACCGCCGTTTCACTGCACAGCCACACATTGCATTCCCATGAATGTTTGAGTTTCATCCGCCGGGTGACCTGCAAAGTGCCCTATCTGGACGCTGCGATGCGCCGGCATGACCAGCATTACCAGAGCCTGAATGAGGGCCGTTCGCTAGACCTCACGCGTGCCTGGTGGACCCCGCCCCTGAGTGAAAATCAGGCCTTCGATATCGAAGCAGGGCAGATCCGCAACACGCTCGGCCTGAACGCGCTGGTCTCCCTCTCCGATCATGACAATATGTGTGCCGGCCGCCTGCTGGGCAAAGCTCCTATCTCTGTCGAGTGGACCGTTCCCTTTCGCGGCACCTTCTTCCACTTGGGCATTCACAACGTGCCCTCGCAGGCAGCGTGCGATTGGATGATGCACATGGAAGAGTTCACCGCGCGCCCGTGCGAATCGCGTCTTTCCGAACTGCTGGAGCTATTCACGTCCCGCCCGGAAACGCTGGTTGTACTGAATCACCCGGTGTGGGATGAAAAAGGCATTGGGCAAGCGCAGCACGGCCTTTTCCTCAACGAATTTTTGGCCCAACATGCCAGCGCGATCCATGCCCTGGAACTGAACGGCCTGCGGCCCTGGCACGAGAATAACGACACCATCGAACTGGGCAGCGCGGTAAATCTTCCGGTAATCTCCGGCGGCGACCGCCACGCCCGTGAACCGAATGCTTGTCTGAACTTGACGCATGCCGCCACCTTTGCCGAGTTCGTCGAAGAGATCCGTCGCGATGGCTATAGCGAAGTGCTGTTCATGCCGCAATATCGCGAACCCTTCAAGCTGCGCATCGCCAAGAGCCTCTGCGAAGTGATGCGTGACGACCCCCATCACGGCCGGGGTTGGACCCGCTGGAGCGACCGCGTGTTTTATCTCTGCGATGATGGGGTGGAAAGATCGCTTTCCGAGCTATGGGCGACGAAAATACCCGCCGTGGTGAACCAATTCGTCGCGCTGATGAGCCTGATAGGGATGGTGATTTGCCGCCCCGGATTGCGTTCTTCACCGACTGCTTTCACGAAGTAAACGGCGTGGCTCTCACCAGCCGCGAACTCGACCGTTTCGCGCAAACGCGCGGCCTGCCGTTCTTCAGCGTGCATGCCGGGCCTCGCACCGAAGTGCAAACGCGCGGCAGTTACACGCGTGTCGAACTAAGGCGCAGCATCGCTTCAGTGCCGCTCGATGCCGGTATGCATTTCGATGCTCTCGCTTGGCGCCACTTCGCGCGCGTGAAGAAGGAATTGCTTCGCTTCCAGCCTGACTTGATCCACATCACCGGCCCCGGCGATTGCGGCCTGCTGGGAGCCTTCCTGGCCTGGCACTTGCGCATTCCCCTGGTGGCGAGCTGGCACACCAATCTGCACGAATTCGGCGCGCGGCGCCTGGAGCGTGTCTTGGGCGTTGTCATTCCAGACCGTTGGGCCATGAAGGCGGGCGTGGCCGCGGAGCGCTGGATGCTGAAGTTGCTTAAGATCTTTTACGGCTTCGCGAAAGTGTTGCTGGCGCCCAACCCGGAACTGATTGCCATGCTGGAACAAGGCACCGGCAAGCCCACGTTTCTGATGCAGCGCGGCGTGGATACAGACCTCTATTCGCCCACACGCCGTTCGCGCGCGGATGACGTGTTCACCATCGGTTACGTGGGAAGGTTGAGCCCGGAAAAGAACGTTCGCGTACTGGCCGATATAGAGCGGCATCTGGAATCGCTTGGGCTTGATCGTTTTCGCATCGCCATCGTGGGGCAGGGCAGCCAGCGCGAATGGCTGGAGCGCCACGTGAAGCGCGCGCATTTCACCGGCGTGCTCAAGGGCGTGCCGCTCGCCGAAGCGTACGCCAACATGGACGTGTTCGCCTTCCCCTCTGAGACAGACACGTTCGGGAATGTTGTGCAGGAGGCGCTGGCCTCGGGCCTGCCCACCGTTGTCGCTTCGGGTGGCGGCCCCAAGTTTCTGATCGAGCCCGGCGTCAGCGGCTTTGTGGCTCATGACGCGGCGGCTTTCGGCGCCGCCATCGCCAGACTCATGCGCGAACCTGGGCTGCAACAGGCTATGGCTCGCGCGGCCAGAGCGCAAGCGCTCGGCACCACGTGGGACGCCGTCTTTCAGAAGGTGTACCAAGCCTATGAAACAGTCCCGGCTTCTATAATCACAACGGATGCTTCTCGAACTCGCGGTTGAGAACTACGCGGTAGTGGATCGCTTGCGTGTGCGTTTTCATCCGGGCTTGAATCTGTTGACCGGCGAAACAGGCAGCGGCAAATCCATCGTGGTGGATGCGCTGGGGCTGCTGCTGGGCGGCCGCGCGTCCAGCGAAGTCATCCGCACCGGGGCCGCGAAGGCGCGCGTTTCCGGCCTGTTCGAAATTAGCGATAAGGCCGTGAACCGCGTGCTGGAGCCTGCCGGTTTCGAAGCCGAAGATGGCGAGTTGCTCATTGAGCGCGAGATTCTGGCGAACGGAAAATCGCGCGTCTATGTGGCGAACCGCCCTGCCACCGTCGCCGTCCTGCGCGACCTTGCGCCGTACCTGGGCGATATCCATGGCCAGCACGATCAGCAGCTCCTGTTTCTTCCCGAAGCCCAGTTGGATATCCTCGATGGCTTCGCGCAATCGCGTGAGCAGCGGCAGACTGTGCGCGAAGCTTTCACTCGCTGGCGCGCCGCCGAAGCAGAGTTGAAACAGCTCGAATCCACAGAGCAGGAAAAGCTTCGCATGTTGGACCTGTGGCAATTCCAGGCCGGCGAAATTGAAGCCGAAGCTCCCGTGCCCGGCGAGGATGTCGCGCTTGAAGAAGAGCGCCGCGTGCAGATGAACGCAGGCAAGCTTCTGGAAAATGCAACCGCCGTTTTCGAGATGTTATACGAAGCGGAAGATTCGGCCTACACCGCACTCCGTGGCGCTGTGCGTAAGCTGGACGACCCGCTTTTCACCGAAGTGCGGCAGGCTCTCGAACCCGCCGTCATCGCGGTGCAGGATGCTTCCGATACGCTGCGCAGTTTCCTCGGCAAGTTCGAAGCCAACCCGGCGCGCCTGGAAGAGATTGAGACTCGCCTCGCCGCCCTGGGCAAGTTGAAGCGCAAATACGGAGCCACGGTGGAAGAGATTCTCGTCTTCCAGGCTTCCGTGAAGGCGCGAATCGCGGCTGCTGAAGGCGCTGGTGAACGCATGACGCACCTGCGCGCGGAGTTGGGCACGCTTGCGGAAACGTATCGACAAGCCGCCGCCGCGCTCACGAAGACACGCGCCGAAGCAGCCACCGAACTGTCGCGCCGCGTGGAGAAAGAGCTGGCCTCGCTCGCCATGGAGCGCACCGTCTTTGTGGTCGCCGTCGAGAGTGCCACCTGGAGCGACACTGGCGCGGATCGCGTCCAATTCCTGGTTTCCCCGAATCGCGGAGAAGAGCCCAAGCCCATGGACCGCATCGCCTCAGGCGGCGAAATTTCACGCATCGCGCTGGCCTTAAAAACATGCGTCATCAGCGCGCGCAAAGGCCCTCTGCGAACGTTGGTGTTCGACGAAGTGGATACCGGCATCGGCGGCCTTGCGGCGGACGGTGTAGCGCGCCGCCTGAAACAATTGGCCGCGGTTAATCAGGTGCTGTGCGTCACGCACCTGCCCCAGATCGCCAGCTTCGCCGATCACCATTACCGCGTCGAAAAAGTGGAAGCCGAAGGCCGCACCGTGGCCCGCATGGAAGAGCTCTCGCAGGACGGACGCCGCCAGGAAATTGGCCGCATGTTGTCAGGCGCGCGCCTGACGCCCGAAGCGCTGAAGAACGCCGATGAGATGATCCGCGGCGCGGCGCTGGGCCGTTAGACTTAGTCTAAAAAGTGGCAATCGGATTCAACGGAGACCCCGTCCCACCCGGCACAGCCAGCGGTGAAGCCGTCAACAAAAACGCATACCTGTTCCGCGCCGCAGCCGCTTTGCTCAGCGCTTCCAGATCGCAATTGTCAAAAATCGGCGTGCCCATCGCAATCAAAAACAACTGGTGCATCGGCTGAGCCACGCCATCCACTTGCGAAGGCGATACATCGGTTCCCAAATCGCTGCCGATCATCGCAATGTCGCGCTGTTTGAACCACTTCGCGCACGAAGCATGCAGCCCCGCGGCTTGCGCGCCGGCATCCCACGCGCCCTTCGCCGCGCGCCGGGCCCAACGCCCCGTATAGATGAAAACGATATCGCCCGATGAGATATGCACGTCCGCCTTCTTCTCCCACGCATCCAAATCTTCCGGATAAATCGCGGCGCCCGGCTCCAAATAAGGCAGGCCTTTCAAGCGCGGAATATCCACCAGAATGCCGCGCGAGAAAATGCCGTTCTTGAAGTTGGTCACCGCCAACTGCTGCGCGCCTTTGTCCGTCACCGTCGTGCTCGCGAAACCGTTATAAAACTTGCCTTCGTAGAACATATGGCACAGCGCGTCCATGTGCGTGTGCGCCTGGCCGTGATAATCCACCGCGTAGTTGTCCAGCACAAATTGCCCCAGCGGCTTCGCGCCCGTGTAAGTGAACTTGTGCGCGAAAGGCGATGGGTTATCGGCGGCCTTTTCAGTTTCTGTATCGCGCGCCAGCGAAACGGAAACGCCTTCCGTCACCAATGCGGCAGCCTGTTTGCGCTTCGCCGGAGTAATCAGGTTGACTGTACCGATCTGGTCGCCTTTACCCCAGCGGCCCCAGTTGGAAAGCTCTTTCATCAGGCGCTCCACGTCGGCTTTCGTGGTCGGGTGTGGAGCCTGGGCCAGCAGCGGCATGGCCAGCAATGCAATCGCAAGGAGTCTTATCATGACCCAAGCTAGTTTATACGCCCCAGCAGTAATCTTCCACGGCCTTATCCACCGTGTTGTCTTTCTCAGTGATGCGCATCAGCTCCAGGCGAATCGCATCCAGCAGCGCATTCCAGCTCGCTTCAATGATGTCGTCCGAAACACCCACCGTGGACCAGCTCTTCCTGTGGTCAGACCACTCCACCAGCACGCGCGTCTTGGCCGCCGTGCCTTTCTTCGAATCCAGAATGCGCACCTTGTAATCGGTAAGCCGCACATCGGCAATCTGCGGATAGAGCGACGACAGGCATTTACGCAAACAGAGGTCCAGCGCGTTCACCGGCCCATGTCCCGTCGCCGTCGCCGATTGCACACCATCCTGCGTAGTCAGATTCACGGTCGCCGTTGACACCGTGTGCCCACCGGCAACAGCGCGCGTGGTTACCTCATAATTTTCCACGTGAAAGAAATTTGCGCCCGGCCGCAGCGCTTCACGCACCAGCAGCTCGAACGTGCCTTCCGCCGCTTCCAGTTCGTAGCCCAGATACTCCATGTCCTTAATACGGTCCAGTAATTCGCGCCGCGCCGCTTCCGTCAGCAGCTCACCCAAGCCCTGCTGCTTCAGCTTATAAAGCACATTGCTGCGCCCCGAAAGATCGCTCACCAGCACGCGCTGACGGTTGCCCACGGCCTCCGGATGGATATGTTCGTAAGTCGCCGAATCTTTGAGCACCGCACTCACATGAACGCCGCCCTTATGCGCAAACGCGCTCACACCCACAAACGGCGTATCGCGCCGCAGGGGCAAATTCGCCAGCTCCGCAATGAACCGCGCCACATGCGCCAGGCTCGCCAGCTTGTCCAGACCAATCGTCGTGTGGCCCATTTTCAATTCCAAGTTCGCCAGCACCGAAGCCAGATTCGCATTGCCGCAGCGTTCGCCATAACCGTTCAGGCAGCCCTGCACGTGCGTGATGCCCTGCTCCACCGCGGCCATGGTGTTGGCCACGGCCACGTCGGAATCGTTGTGCGCATGAATGCCCAGCGTGCCATCGAACCGCCGCCTCACCTCTGTCACAATTTCCGAAAGCCGGCCCGTTAGCGTACCGCCATTGGTATCGCAGAGGCAGAGCACATCGGCCCCGGCCTGCTGCGCGGCTTCTAATGTACGTAGCGCATAATCCGGGTTCGCAATATAGCCATCGAAGAAGTGCTCGGCGTCATACACCACTTCGCGGCCATGCTGCTTCAGATAGTGAACCGTCTCCGCAATCAGCGCCAGATTTTCATCCAGCGTGATCCCCAGCGCGCGCTCCACATGGAAGTCCCACGATTTTCCAAAGATGCTGATCACCGGCGTTTCCGCTTCCAGCAGCGCCAGCACGCTGCGGTCTTCATGCACCGGGTTCTTCGCAAAACGAGTCGCACCGAAGGCGGTCAGCTTTGCATGCTGCAGCTTAATCGCCTTCGCACGCGCAAAAAACTCCTTGTCTTTCGGGTTCGACCCCGGCCAACCGCCCTCGATATAATCGATACCCAGTTCATCCAGCTTCTGCGCAATCAGAATCTTGTCATCCACAGAGAAGGAGACGGCTTCACCCTGCGTGCCGTCCCGGAGCGTGGTATCGAACGTGGATATTTTCATAAGAACTCGCTTTGCGTACCGCTTGTTTACATGCTGCTTGCCACGGGCACGCCCGCTTCTTTCTTCTTCTTCAGGAACGGCATCATGGCCCGCAGTTCCGCGCCCACTTTTTCAATCGGCTGATCGGCCGCTTCCGCTCTCATCGCCAGAAACTTCTGCCGCCCCGCTTTGTTCTCCGCCAGCCACGCCGTCGCGAATTCGCCCGATTGAATTTCGCTCAGAATCTTCTTCATCTCCGCGCGCGTCTCATCGTTCACCAAGCGTTTGCCGCGCGTGTAATCGCCATACTCGGCGGTGTCGGAAATGGAATAGCGCATGTAGCCCAAGCCGCCTTCATAGATCAAATCCACAATCAGCTTCAGCTCATGCAGGCATTCGAAATACGCAATCTCCGGCGCGTAGCCGGCTTCGGTCAGCGTCTCAAAACCCGCGCGAATCAGTTCGCCCACGCCGCCGCAAAGTACGGTCTGTTCGCCGAACAAATCGCTCTCGGTCTCTTCCTTGAAATGCGTTTCAATCACGCCGGCCTTCAGGCAACCCAGCGCCCGCGCATAAGCCAGTGCTGTTTCCAGCGCCTTGCCCGAGGCATTCTGGTGCACCGCCACCAGCGCCGGCACGCCTACATTTTCCGTAAACAATTCACGCACGCGATGCCCCGGCGCCTTCGGAGCCACCATCGACACATCCACATCCGCAGGCGGCTTGATGAAGCCGAAGTGAATGTTGAAGCCATGCGCGAACATCAGCGTCTTGCCCTTCACCATGTGCGGCGCAATTTCATGATCGTAAAGATCTGCCTGAATATGGTCTGAGACCAGCACCATCGTAATGTCCGCGGCCTTCGCGGCATCGCTCACGGTCATCACTTTCAGGCCCGCCGTCTCGGCCTTCTTCCACGAAGGGCTGCCGCCATACAGGCCGACAATCACATCGATCCCGGAATCGCGCAGGTTCAGCGCGTGAGCGTGGCCTTGGCTGCCGTAGCCAATAATCGCGACGGTCTTGCCCGTCAGGTAGGAGAGGTCTCCGTCTTGTTCGTAATAGCGCTTTCGCTTTCTGCGTCGGTTCAGGCATTCGGGACTCCGTCCATTTCCTCAACCGGAATTTCGGTGCGCACGAACGTTCGCGTAGGCACCGGGGGTTGGAGGCGTAGTTTTCTTGCTTCCAGCGAAACCGCGATTGCGCCGGAGCGCGTCACTTCAATTTCGCCGTAACTCTTCATCACACCGATAAATTCTTCAAGCGTACCCGCATCGCCCGTCACTTCTAAAGCGAAGCCGTCAGTGGACGAATCCACCACGCGGGCGCCAAAAATTTCGGCTTCTTTCAAAACGGCGGCGCGGTCCTGATGCGTGGGCCGCGTGTGCAGCAGAATCATCTCGCGCGTCACCGACGTATCGCCGGTCATCTCATTGGCGTGCAGCACATTCACCAGCTTGTTCATCTGCTTGATGACCTGCGCGTGCAGCCGCTCTTCCACGTCCACCACAATCGTCATTCGGGAAAGATCGGGGTCGATGGTGCGCGCGACAGTCAGGCTCTCGATGTTATAGCCGCGCGCCGATAGCAGGCCGGTTACACGCAACAGCGCACCCGGCTGGTTCTCTAACAGTACTGAGATCACTTGCTGCATTAAGCCACCCCCACCGGCGTCAACACCATGTCGCTGATCGCCGCTCCCGCCGGAACCATTGGATAGACATTCTCGAACTGCGTCACCATCACGTTCAACAGGTAAGGCCCAGGTTCGCGAACCGCTGTATCCAGTGCGCCGGCAAGCTCAGAAGGCTTGCTCACCGTCGTGCCTTTGAAGCCATAAGCGGCAGCCAGCTTCTCAGCATCGGGGAAGCAATCCAACCGCACCTGGCTCAAGCGGTTGTGATAGAACAGCTCCTGCCACTGGCGCACCATGCCCAGATGGCCGTTGTTCATCACGATGATCTTGATCGGCAGGCCGTAATTCACCATGGTCGCCAGCTCCGGCACGGACATCTGAAAGCCGCCATCGCCCACAATCGCGAACACCAGTTTGTCCGGCCGCGCGAACTGCGCACCGATCGCCGCGGGCAGTCCGAAGCCCATCGCACCCAGGCCGCCCGAGTTGATCCACAGCCGCGGCTCATTGAACCGGATCAGCTGCGCAGCCCACATCTGATGCTGTCCCACATCGGTTGTCACAATCGCTTCGCCCGCCGATAGCCGGTCGATTTCCGAAATCAAATGCTGCGGCTTGATCTCGCTTTCCGAACGATTTCGGTCGTAAGGATGCTGCTTTTGCCAATCGTTTAGCTTGGCCTGCCACGCAGCGCGCGGCTTCGCGGTGGCCGCCTCCATCTCCGGCTTCAACTCCGCCACCACCTTGGTCAGCTTCTGCAGCACGCGCTTCACGTCGCCCACAATCGGCACATCGGGCACGCGATTTTTTGCAATCTCAGCGGGGTCGATGTCCACGTGAATCACTTTCGCGTGCGGCGCAAACGCAGCCAGCTTGCCTGTCACGCGATCGTCGAAACGAACACCCAGCGCGATCAGCAGATCGCTCTCCGTGATGGCCATGTTCGCCGCATAGCTGCCGTGCATGCCGGGCATGCTGATGTACTGCGGATGGCCGGCGGGAATCGCGCCCAAGCCCATCAAAGTGCAGACCGAAGGCAGTGCCGCTACATCCACCAGCTCCCGCAATTCGGCACTGGCGTTCGCGGCAACAATACCGCCGCCCGCGTACACCAGCGGCCGTTCCGCTTCCCAAATCATCTGAGCCGCGCGCCGAATCTGCCCCGCGTGGCCTTCGGTGAAAATCTTATAGCCCGGCAGATGAATGCTGTCGACCGGCTTGTACTCGCCCTTGGCCTGGAAAATGTCCTTGGGAATATCCACCAGCACCGGCCCCGGCCGCCCCGTCGAGGCGATATAAAACGCTTCGTGAATGATGCGCGGCAGGTCCGCCAACCGCTGCACCATGTAGTTGTGCTTCGTGCAGGGCCGCGTGATGCCGAACGTGTCGGCCTCCTGAAACGCATCGCTGCCAATCAGGTGCGATGAGACCTGCCCCGTGATGGCGACAATCGGAATCGAATCCATCATGGAATCCACCAAGCCCGTGATCAGGTTGGTGGCTCCCGGTCCTGAAGTCGCGCAGCACACGCCCACTTTGCCGGTGGTGCGCGCATAACCTTCAGCGGCGAACACGGCATTCTCTTCGTGCCGCACCAGAATGTGCTTCACCTGCGAATCGTAAAGCGCGTCATAAAGAGGAAGCGTGACGCCGCCCGGATAGCCAAAGAAACAATCCACTTCTTCCTTCGCCAGACACTCGAGAAGGATCTGCGCACCACTCAACAGCTTCGGAGAATTTTGGTTCGACATAAGTTTTGGCCTGAAAAAGAAAAAGCCACCGGCAAGGTTTGCACCCTGCCGATGGCTGAACCGAAGATCGTTCCGCCGTCAGACAGGGTCGCTTACGACGACCCCGCGAATAATAACGGGAAGGATAACGGTCGGAACCATGAAGACAAAACCAGTGTACTGCTTGTTAGGCAAATATCAAATTATTTCAGGATAAGAAAAATTTATGCAGCGCTGGCCTTTTCGAAAGCCTCTGCTATCCTCAGCGCGGAGACGTCCGCTCATGAAATGTTTGGTCGTGTTTGCCCTCCTTACCGTCAGCGTCGCAGCGCAATCGAATGGCGGCTATTACCGGCCCGTGACTCCGCAACGTCACGCCGGGCCGCCATGCGGGCACTACGGAACCCCGCCCTGCGCTTCTGCCTCTACCCCAGCGTCCGTCAACATTCCGCCAGGCGCGACGCCTGAACAGATTTTCGACATGGGCCAGCAGGCTTTCGCGCGCGGGCAATACGGCGTGGCCGCCGGTTACATGGAAAAGGCAGCCGTGCTGGGCAACGTGCGGGCGCAAGCAGCACTTGGCCTGGCGTATGTAAACGGCAAAGGCGAGCCGAAGGATATTCCAAAAGCCATCCACTGGCTCACGCTTGCGGCCGGCGCCGGCAGCCGCGGCGCACAGGCGCAACTGGGCGATCTTTATCAGGAAGGCAACGGAGTGGCGCAGAACAACGCGAAGGCGTTTCAATATCACCTGGCCAGCGCGAAACAAGGTTTCTGGAAGGGCGAGCAGCGTGTTGGGCTAGATTATGAGCTCGGTCTGGGCACGCCCCACAATCGCCAGCAAGCCATCTACTGGCTCGAAAAAGCCATGAACGACGGCCAGGACGGCCTTTCCCAACAGCTGGTAACCATGCTGCGCCGCAGCGATACGCCCGCGCGGTTTCAGAATGTAGACGAAATGGGCAACTATTTCGGCAAACTAGTAGGCGAAGCCGCCGCCGCCAACTTACCCACATTAGGCCCCGGCTGCCACGATCACTATTTGGGGAATGGCAAAGGCACCTACCACTGCGGCAGCGGCGCCTCGCAGTAAACTTCAATGCTCGCCCGGCCCATAGGCGCGCCTACTGCCGACAAATGGCGTCCCCAGGGGGATTCGAACCCCCGTTACCGCCGTGAAAGGGCGATGTCCTGGGCCGGCTAGACGATGGGGACGTACAGGCAGGCGACGACTCTTCATAGTACCGTCACCGCCCGCCTGTCGCAACCCGACCCTCCTTGCCGCGGTTTGCTGCGCAATTCTGCGGGAATTCACCCGGTTTGGCGCGCTACGTGCTTTCAACACAAGTGCGCGGGAGCTACAAGCTGACTGTAACGCCAGGACCCCGCAAAAAATTTCGAATAGGAGAGAACAACAATGATCAAGAAGTCGCTTACGATTGCCGGTTTGTTAGTCGCCGGTTTTGCCGCCACCACCGCCACTGTGAAAGCACAGGGCCCGCTCTATGACAAAGTAACTGTGGACCTGCCGTACCGCGTTACACTCAACGACACTGTGCTCGAACCCGGCCACTATGTCATTCGCCAGCTGGATTCTCCCGGTGGTGGAAGCCGCGTGTTGCAGATCTTCACCAACAGTGGTATGCGGTTGAAAACGTCGGCACTCACCATTCCGGCCCTCGACATCAACACCCCGTCCAGCACAAGAGTGATCCTGCATCACTACGGAAGCGATTATTACTTTGACAAAGTCTGGATTCAGGGCAAAGATTACGGCTACGAATTCCCGCTGCCTTCTGCTGTCAAGAGCCGCGAGCGCGAAAAGATGGCTGCTTACTCTGTAGCCGCCACCTATGAGCAGACCGGCAGTTCCGCCAATCAGGCTGGTACTACCGTTTCAACCGAAACCGGCAACACCACTGTTACTTCCGCCGCACCGGCTCCGGCAACCACGCCGGTTCCCGCGACGGAGAACACCGTTGTAGCCCAGAACACTCCGGCCCCCGCGCCTGAAGCCGCCCCCGTACCTGCCACTTCGCAGGCTCCGGTTTCCACCCCCACCGAAATGCCACACACCGCTGGTAACTGGCTGGGCATGCTGCTCAGTGGCGGTGTCCTCACCGGCGCCGGCGCTATGCTTCGCCGCTTGCGCTCCTAATTAGTTACACCCTTGTTGCGATGCGGCCCGGAGTAATCCTGGCCGCATTTTTTCGTTTATGGAATCAACCCCTATGCGTAAAGTTATTTTCATCCTTTCGTGGCTGATGCTCCTCGGAGGCGGTTTTCTCCTGTGGAGAGGCGGCTCAGATTATTGGCAGTCGGTAAGCTCTCAAAAAGAGGAAGCTCTTCAATGGGAAAACCAGAATTCTGAGGCGGCATCGGCGGATGCGTCACCCGTCGCCAACTCAGCGCATCTTCGGCCGGCCACCATCCGGCAGCCCACCCGCTATGCGAAAGGCGATTCTATCGCTCGTCTCTCCATTCCGCGTTTGAGCGCCACCCTTTACGTCTTGGAAGGCACCGAAGATAAAGACCTGAAGCGTGGCCCGGGCCATTTGCAAGGGACCGTGATGCCCGGAAGCGAAGGCAACTGCGTGATCGCGGGACATCGCGATACACACTTTCGCGTCCTCAAAAACATTTCGAGAGGCGACGAGATCGTCGTGCAATCCCGCCAGGGCACTTACAAATATCGCGTAACGGGTACCAGCGTGGTTGCGCCTGAAAATACAGATAGCCTGCAGCCCACCGCCAAAGGCGTGTTGAATCTGATTACGTGTTTCCCGTTCGATTACGTCGGGTCCGCGCCGCGCCGCTTCGTTGTACACGCTGACCTCATCCAGTCGTAAACTTGAAGCATGTCCCCTGTGTTGAAGGAAGAGTTCTACCGCATCGGCAAGCTGCCGCCCTACGTCTTTAGCGTCATCAATGAGATGAAGGCTAAAGCACGCGCAGCCCAAATGGACGTGGTGGATCTTGGCATGGGTAACCCCGATGGCGCGACGCCGCAAATTGTCGTGGACAAGCTGCGCGAAGCCAGTGCGAACCCGCGCAATCACGGCTATTCGGTCTCTCGTGGCATCCCACACTTGCGTGAAGAAATCGTTAAGCGCTATGCCCGCAATTACGATGTACAGCTCGATGTAGAGACGGAAGCTATCGTTACCATCGGCGCGAAAGACGCGCTGGCCCATCTGCTGTTCGCCACCATCGGGCCCGGCGATGTTGTCGCGTCACCGAACCCCGCGTATCCCATTCATCAGTACGGCGTGATCATGTCCGAAGGCCACGCCTGTATGCTCCCCATGCCCGATCCGGAGACCTTCCTCACTCACCTGGAAGGCATGTGTCATGCCGGCAAAGCTCCTAAGATCATCCTGATCTCGTTCCCGCACAACCCCACCACCACCTGCGTGGATCTGCCCTTCTTCGAAGCCATCGTCAAGCTGGCGCATCGATACGGCTGCTTCATCATCCACGATTTCGCCTACGCGGATATCTGCTTCGATGGCTACAAGGCTCCCAGCATCCTGCAGGTTCCCGGCGCGAAGGACATTGCTGTAGAGATCTTCTCGCTCAGCAAGAGCTACAACATGGCCGGGTGGCGCGTGGGCTTCTGTCTTGGAAACCAGAAGATGATCTCCGCGCTGGCACGCATTAAGAGCTATCTGGATTACGGCGTCTTCCAGCCCATTCAGATTGCCTCCATCATCGCGCTACGTGAATGCGAAGCCGATACCAAACGCATCTGCGCTGAATATCAGGATCGCCGCGACGTGCTGGTAACAGGCCTTGAACGTGCCGGTTGGCAAGTAGAAAAGCCGCGCGGCTCCATGTTCCTGTGGGCTCCCATCCCGGAAAAATATCGTGCTGCGGGAAGCCTGGAGTTCGCTAAGTTGCTCATGAGCGAAGCCCAGGTGGCCGTCTCGCCCGGCATTGGTTTCGGCCCCATGGGTGAAGGCTTCGTGCGCTTTGCCTTCGTAGAAAACGAACACCGCATTCGCCAGGCCACGCGCTCCATTCAGAACTTCCTCCGGAAATAACGTCGCTTACTGAATGGTGACCGGCAGCTTTACTTCCACGGTCTTCGGCGCGAAACAGGCTTTGTCATTGCAAGCCTGATAGCGCAGCTTACCTAATACCGTTACCGGCCCCGGTTGCGCACTTACCGGCACTTTGAACTTGGTTATGAAATTCGATTTTCCCGTAATTACGGAAAGCGGCTTCGCCTCAAACGGCAGCTTCAACATCTCCGGCTTCGGATACTCCACGTCTGCTGCTTCCACCGTGCCTGGGGCCCACTTAAGCGTGAGCGGAATCAGGTAAGTCTCAGCCGGCGTGTGGCTGTTCATGTGAAAGCCTTCGTTCAATGTCGCGGTCAGCTTCACCGTGAATGCCGAACCCGGTTTCGCATTCACCGGTTCCGGCGGCGTGACGTTTAGAAGAGGGCTATTCTGCCCGAGCAGCAGAAGTCCGCTGAGGCTCGGGAGCAGCATCAAGTACTTTCTCAATTGCATTCTCAAAATCTTCCTTGCTGGCCAGGCCAACGTGTAATTTTGCGATCCTGCCATCGCGATCGATGATGAAAGTGGTGGGCAGCGCTTCAATGCCGCCATACAAATCCGCTGTCGTATCATTACCCAGCACGATTGGATAGTTGATCTTCATCTGGCTCACGAAAGGCTGAACCACGCTCCAGTCTTCATCGCCGCTCGCCACGCCAAGCACCACTAAGCCGCGATCTTTATACTTGCGCTGAAACTCCACGAACCAGGGAATCTCCACTTTGCAAGGGCCGCACCACGTTGCCCAAAAATCCAGCACGATGGCCTTACCGCGATAATCCGACAGCTTCACCGGCTTACCGCTAGAATCTTTCAGCGTAAAATCCGGCGCCACTTTGCGATCTTTCGTCGGCTTCACAGATTGTGCGCTGGCGGTCCGCGAAGTGGAGCACCCCGCGATGATCAGGACAATCAAAATACTAAGACTAAGAGCGCGAATCAGGTGGCGGGTCAAGAGAGTTGCTTCCTTCTGAATTATAGCGGATCGCCCCGGTCCACCATAGCAGGCGCGCCTTGCGGGCCTTACCGGCAAGCGTCATTTCACAGTGCCGCGGCTCATCCAATGCGGCCACCCAGGCTCCGGTGTCGCAGAAACTTTCGGCGCAATACCCACGCCATTTTCTGGTGCGCTTCACCCGGTCATGCTTTGTCAGCGCGTTCTTGCGCCACTCGGCAGACCAGCCCAACTCACCGCCTGCGCGCTCGGCAAGCAGCAGCGCTTCCCATTCGAATCGCTTTGCGTTCCCCAGTCGCCACCACACAAAATGCAGCAGCTCATGCAACCAGATCCGCTTCAATTCGGAAGCGGACGCCAGCAGCTCGCGATCCAAAATCACCAGCCGCTGCCGCAGGAACGAAGCCGCATGAACGGCGCTGCCATGCCCGCGGGTCAACTTGCCGCCGCTCACGCGCAGGCCTTCTTCGAAACGCACGCGTATCAAAAACGGAGTCAGAACTGAAGCACTGCCTGGCGGCCATCGGTATTCACATCGTCACCCGTGCCGTTGCGAAAGTTAGTAGGAGCCGTTGGCCGCTCAACCAAAGAAAAGCCATGCACCTTACCCGTTAGCAGAAGGTCATTGGTCACCTTACGCCGCTCCAGATCGATGTTGGAATCGATCTTATGAATGAACGTCATGTCGCGATCGGAGTAATCGATCCCAATATCGTGAGTAGCTCCGCAAAGCCACACCGGCTTGCCCCTATAAGTATCCGGACTGCGCCAGATGCGGAGATGGTGCCGCGCGGAGAAAGTGTTGTTCGCCTTCTGCAGCACTAAATCGGGCGGCCGTCCATCCAGCAGGATCATTGAGACGGGCGCTTCTTTATAACCGCGCTGTTCTAAAACCGCGCGCGCGGTCTCCCACTTGGAAAGTCCCGAAAGGGATTCCGCGCCCACCCATCCCGCTTCCTGAAAGGCTTCGCGAATTCGGTCCAGTTCACCGATGAACATCAGGTTTGTAACATCGGAAGGCCGGGGCGGGTGTGCGGCATAAGTCTGAAACACCTGGTTCGACACCATCGCGGCTAAGCGTCCGTCATCGTGAACCGACGGCGGAATAACAGCCGCAGGCGCCTGCTTCAGCGTCACGGGCTTCACCAGGCGAAGCGCCATCTCGGTACCGGCCGCGTACTCAATGTTCGGGTCGGCATTCTTGAGCAGCAAGCTCTTGGCGGTCTCCAGAATCTGAGCCAGGCCCGCAAGCCTGCTGTTGGTCAATTTGCCCAAGCCCTGATCCATGCGTCCGGTGATGGTGTTCTTCGGGCTGATGCCTTGAATGGCTCCGTTCTCATCCACGGTCTCGCGCGAGTTATCGATATCGAAAACTCGCGATGCGATCCGAAGCGCGCCCAGTTGCGTGAAGTCCAACTTGAGAGAGGCGCCCGTGGTCTCGGTAGGCGGCGCAACCGCGGCCACAACTCCGGTCAGTAAGGCGCCCGCGGGAATCACAATATGGTTGTCCAGTTCCACCGGGGCGATCAGCAGCGCTCCCGCTTTGTCGCCCACGCGCGATGCCACTGTAGAAACAGCGGTGCTCAAGCGAATCTCCAGAAGCGTGCCGGCGGGAATTTCCGCCGCGCCGCCCAAGGCGGCACATACGCACAAGATTGCTGCCAGCTTCACTTTGGCTTCTCCAGCAACTCCACTGTAACGCCGCTGCGGTCGCGCGCAGTCACGGAAAGATTGCGCCGCTCCGCCAGGCTCGTCTCCGGCAAATCCAAACGCGCCGCCAGCATAAAATCCAGAGTCTGCTTCGGACCGATTCGCGTATTCGCGATCAGCGGATTGTTGTAAGCTTCGCCCAAAACCGGATAGTAAGTGAACAGCGATCTCGTATCCACACCGGAAACAATCGAACCCTGCGAAGCGCCGCCTTCTTTCGGCTCAACGGAGACACTGGTCTGCTGAATTTCTAAAGCGATGTTTGAATCGTTCGTCAGGCGCAGGTCCATAACCACCAGGCAATGCTGCTCATCGATGGGCGCGGACCGCACTTTCAGGATGCGCCCGGTGGGCTGAAGCTTGTCCCCGCTACGCCAACCGAGCACACCGCCGATGAGGGCCGCGGCCAGCGCCAAGCCCGCAATAATCGAAATGAACCGGCGGTCCATGTGCAATCAGCCCACAATGCGCAGCATAGTTTCCATGGAAATATGCGCCGCCTGAATCAGTGTCCCATCGAAGAGATGCGTCTCCAGCCCCAGGCGGTGGGCATAACCGTCCTTGTTCAACTGCGCGACAATCGCTGCCCAATCCAGCTTCTCCGGCGAATCCGGCATGATGCCCTTGCCTTTGAACTGGATATTCAAAATGCGCTTTTTCGGCAACAGCGCATAGCCTTCTGGAAACGGCGGCTCCCGAAGATGCAGCTCGTTTTGCGGGTCCCAATTCAAGCCCACCCACTTCGAAGGCATCAGCTCCATCAGTGCCGCCATCTCTGCCGACGTGCCCACATTCTGCGAATTTTCGTTTTCCACCAGCAGATAGACCTTCTCTTTTTCCGCGATGGGCAACAGCGCATTCAGCTCTTCTGCGATGCGGGGCAGCATCAGCTTCGGTTCCGCCACGCGCGAGCCGGTGAACACGCGAATCTTGTCGCAGCCCAGAACCTTGGCGGCGTTTACGGCTTTGCCGAAATCGTCGCGCCGCCGGTCCCAGCGCTTTTGATCGGTTGCTTGCGCGCGCACCGGCTCCGTTCCCGGCCAGGCGAACTTCAGCAGCGGCGTGTTGATGAACGAAACCTGCACACCTGCCTGAGCGAAGGCTGCGGCGGCCAGTTTCAATTCCGCCTCGGAACAGAACGCATACTCCCGGCCCGGCTTTGAGCCCGGTATGTTGCGCAGCTCAATCCATTTGAGTCCGTATTGTTTCGCGAAGGCCAGGGAATCTTCCGGCGTGAGGCCGATTTCATCCGTAATGGCGCTGATGCGCGATTTGTCGATGCGGCCCTTGGCAAGCAGCGGCAAGGCGGCCAAAGCTGGAGTTAGAAGCAGATCCCGGCGAGTCACACTTAGAATATATCTTGTGAGATGTAGACCGTGACCGCCGCCAAGACCGGACTCCTAATTCACGCCAGCTCCGGGCCTGGCATTCTCCATCAGCTCACCGGTGTCATTGCCACCCACCTAGGCGACATTCTTTCCATTGCGATTCTGGAGCAGGGCGACGCCGATGCCCGCGTGTATTTCGAGATTGTGTCTCCCGCGCTCGATGCCATGCTGGCGGATTTGGCCCGCCTGCCAATTGTCAAGAACGTCGAAGTGGTGAAAAGCCTGGACCGCATCTACGGCAAGCGGATCATTATTATGGGCGGCGGCGCGCAGGTGGGTCAGGTGGCCATCGGCGCGATTTCGGAAGCCGACCGGCACAACATCCGCGGGGAGCACATTTCCGTGGATACCATTCCTCTGGTGGGCGAACAGACACTTGCCGATGCCGTGCGGGCCATTGCGCGATTGCCGCGGGCTAAGGCCCTCGTCCTAGCGGGAGCTTTGATGGGGGGAGATATCGAAACCGCGGTGAGAGAAGTTCGGCAGCGCGGGCTGCTGGTAATCAGTTTGAATATGGCGGGCAGTGTTCCCGACGCGAGCGACTTAGTGGTAAGCGACCCGGTTCAGGCAGGAGTAATGGCCGTGATGGCGGTTGCCGACACGGCCAAGTTTACGGTTGAAAAACTGAAACGCCGCGTTTTCTAATCACCGATCCGAAGCGCGTATTCGCGATGAATTCCAGCTGCGTCGGCAACCCGCACATAATACTGACCGGGGCTCAGGCGCGTAACCACCAGCGCATGAAGATGACCGTTCTTGACCGAAGAAGGGGCGCCTGACCAAACTTCGGTGCCTTCTCCATTGACGATTTGGATTCTGTCGCGCACGCCCGGAGTCAGATCGCGAGTATCCAGATCCAGATCCAGAGGCGTACCGGTCTTCGCGGTGGGTACGGAGCCGCCGCGCGTGGCGCTTAACGCAATCGCAAGCGGAGCCGTTTCCGGGTTCAACTTATATACGGCAAGCGCGCCCACAATACCGGCGCACGCTACCGCCGCCGTGGCCCACACTGGGGCTGGCATCTGGAAATATCGCTTCCAATCCCAACCGAAAGCGGACGCTTCGGGAATTGGGGCGACAAGCGCCGACCGCATTCCACGGACGAAGCTATCGGTATCCGTTACACGGTCCTGACATTCCGCGCAAATCAGCAAGTGCTCCTCGACGACGTCCAGTTGTTCGCCTTCGAGTTTGTTCATACAGTAAGTTTCCAAGACAACTTCGTCCAGGTGACCCGTCTGCAACATTTGATTCCCTCTTGCTGCCTTAGTGCGGCGACCTAAAAAATTCTCTCAAAATATTTTTGCCCGGGAAATCATCCGCCGAAGAGCGCCGTGTTGCGATTTGCCAGCTTTCGTTTGCCTAGCTCGCCAAAACGCTGTTTTGCCCTGCTTTTCAGCAGACGAAATTGAGTTTCGGTCAGGCGCATCTCCCGGCAAATCTGCTCCTGGGTCTCCTCATGCAGGTAAAAACGCGTGAGAATTTCCCGGTCGCGCTTCGAAATTCCTTTTAGAACGCTAGCCGCAATCTGTCCCTCCTGACGCCCGATGGCCTGCACTTCCGGGTTCGAGCCGCGGTCCGAAAGGGGCCCGGTAGCATCCAGGTCAACCTGCTGGCGTCGAGTTTGCACATTTACATCGATCTGGCCGGCAATCTGGCGACGCACAATAGTGCGGACGAAGCCCATCAGCCGCTCCGGTTCGCGAAGCTCCCCTTTACGGATGGCCTGGATCACCACCAAAAAGCAATCGTGCATCCGGTCATCTAAATCCTGTGGGCCCAACTGGCGGCAAAGATAAAAGCGAATACCGCGCGAAAACACGCGATACAGCTCCTCCATGGCCGCGTCTTCATTGGCCTGAATTCGCCTGACCAAATCCGCCCAATCGTAAACCGGCTGGGCCGGCGGCGCCGGCGGCCCGCTACCAGTCGACGATATGCCAGCCGTTTCCATGCCCTTTTATTAATTGCCCTTTTCGGAACAAAGTCAAATATTAATCGGTTCCGGTGAGAAAATAGCTGGCCCAAAATTGCGGTTTCGCCCGCCATCCACCTTCTTGGATGCTCTTTCTCGATGCTGCAAGCAAGGCAAACGAGGGACCTTTTTCGGGAAATTCTTTCAAGCTGCGATAAAAGTGCACGAAAAAGTGTCCATCCTCGTCCGGCCCGGGCCAACGCGTGGCCAGCACGTCCGAAGCGCCGGCGGCAATCCAGGCGCGCGTCAGGCCCATTAATCCCGATGCGGGCCGAATTTCTCCCATTCCTGAACTGCAGCCATTTAATATCACCAAACCTCCCGCCAGACGCCGAGCGGATATGTCGGCGGGAGATAAAAATTCCGGCGTGCCGTTTTCCGCCATGGAGAGCGCAATCCATCCGGTATGTAGCTGGTCGTTGGCCTCTAATATGTGCGTGGCGAAGTGAATTATCGTGGGATGTTTGTCTAATTCCGACCACAATCGCTCCCGCGACGCCTCCGCACCCGTTAGAACGGCGCCTCCCGGATGCCCCCAGGTCTGCGACACGGCCCTTACCTCTTCCGCGGTCCCCCAAAGTCGCGCGAAATGGAAGGAAGGCCCCTTTCCCACGCCCAATGGCTCATTTTCCGAAACGAAGCCAATTCCCGCATTCTGGGTGCCCGCCGACCAGCGGGAATCCGCGCGATTGTAAATCGGATCGCCCACGCCCAAAAGCGGACCCTCGAAGGCAGGCCGGCGCCGGGAGGCTGCGTACATCAGTGCGCCGGGCGTGGCCTGGATAGCGTGCACGGCGCCCAAATACACCGGCTTTCCACCGGAATACCGCATCACCAGGGCAGACATCGGCAGCGAGAACAGTTCCTGATCGAGCGAGAAGAGCCAGCGCTCCGGCGCGGTGAACCGTTCCGGAAGTTTTCCAAACAAAATGCCGTAAAGCGACGCACCGCGTTGTTCCGCGCAGGATGCACCCCGCCGCACGCAATCCTGAAATTCGTGAATTTCTGACCTCAACTGTTCCCGGGAAGGTAGCGGGAAAACCGCAATATCCTGCTTGGTGACAGTCCAAACCCAAGAGGCCTTATCGCCCAGCTGGAAGCTGAACAGCACCGTATTTCCATCCAGTTTTTTCTGTGTGGCCAAACCCGCCGGCTCTGTCGCAGAGATGGTGGGCACGCCTGAAGCGGCTTCCAATTCGTCCAGCACGGCGCGCAGTTGGGCTATTTGTTTACGCTTTTCGGGCGTATCCTGCTGCATCAGCGAGCGTTCGCCTTCCTGCAGCAACGCCAGCGTTTCCCAGTAACGCACAGGCAGTTTCGTGTGCCAGCCGGTTTCCCGCTCCGCCAACGCGCGCAAACTGGTGGCGCGATTTTCCTCGGCCGCCTGAAACGTTTCGCGCGAGAGATTCAGCCCCTTCGCCGCCGCATAGCGGTTCCCCACATCGATATACAGCGAATAAAGCTCAGAAAGCGCGGCTTCGGCGCTGGTGCGGTTCGCGTCGTTCGCCACCACTTCCGTGCGCCAGTCCCGGGCCAGCGCCACCGCTTTTTCCAAGCTCTTCCAGGCCCCGGTGGCGTCCCCGGATTTCGCCAGCAACTGCCCGCGCGCGAAATAGATGTTCCAGGATGGAGTCACATTGCCCGGATGTACGATCTCTTCCACCGCCGCATCCAGCAGCGCCGTCGCTTCCCGGGGCCGGTTCTGTTCGGACCGCAGCGCGGCCATATGGTAAAAAGAACTCCCCAGATCCGGCAGCTTGAACATTTTGCGAAGCCGCAGGGATTCCGTCAGTGCGCGCTCCGCTTCAGGCAGCCGGTGCTCCAGCGTGTAGCGGTACCCCAGATAATCCCAGGCCCAGGCGGCGGTATCGGGGTCTTTCGTGCGATAGGCGCCATCGATCGCGCGTTGCAAAAGCGGTTCGGCATGCTCCAGATCGTGCTGTTCGGCCTTCACCTGACCGAGCGCGAGTATCAGGCGCGCATACTGCGGGTGGCCCTCGCGCAGGACGGCCAGAGCGCGTTCCCCGGCCTGCGTGGCGCCCGTTGTGTTGCTCATTTGCATGTAAAGCGAAGCGATATTGGCGTTCGACGTGGCAATAAAATCCACGTCGCCCGTGCGTTCGGCCGCCCGCCGCGCGCGTTCCATGGTGGTTAATGCTTCCTGATAACGAAAAATTATGAGTTGGCAACCCCCGGCATTAATCAGAAATTTCGCCACCATTTCGTAATCGCCAAGCGAATTTGCCTTCTCCGCCGCCTGAACATATAGCGGAATAGCGTCCGCCACATGATGCTGCATATAAAGTAGATAGGGCTTGTGTCCCAAGCGGTGCAGCTTGCGATTATCCGACGTTCTGCGCGCTGCTTTGACCGGCGGCGAGCGATTGCACGAAAACGGAAAGAGCAATAAAAGACAAACGAATAGCGGGAGCATGAGGACTTTCTTTGAGAAAGTTAGCAAAAAATCCTGGCTTCCTTGGTGAATACAAGGAGTATATCACCAAGGAAATACCAGCGAAGTGAAAACCTTTAGCAAAAAAGGTTCTTCGGAAGTGCGAAATAGCAGAATCGCGCGCCTGTGTACGCGCCGGTACTACAAACTAACTAAAACAGGTCGGGGATGATAATTACGACAGGTCCGAAACCCATGTAGTCCTTTTCCGGCCCCCTTCAACGGACAGGAGCCTTCTGCCCGGAGCTTATCAGCAGACATATACATCCGAAGTCGTAGGCCGACTGCAACATTATCAAAATAGGACGCTTAGAAATTTTTCTACGGATGTGACCGGCCTTGCCGGGGAAAGCCCAACAGTTTGGGCTAAACTCCAGGAGTGTTCCAATTCCGTAGATTTTCCTGCCTGCTGCTGGGAGCATGGCTGGCCGGCAGCATCTTTATGGATCTGGTGGCCGTGCAAAACTTCAAGTCCGTGGAACGCTTCCTGGCCGAACCCGGCATTCCCGCCGCTCAGGACGTTCACACTTTGGGGCGTACCGAAACGCGCGTGTTCCTTCGCCATCTGGTGGCCGAACAAAATCGCTTCTATTTCGAACAGTGGGAATGGAGCCAGCTTGCCTTCGGCTTGGGCTTCGTCCTGCTGCTGGTTTTCGGCAGCCGGCCGCCGAAACTAGCCATTCTGTTCAGTCTGGGTATGCTGGCTATTGTCCTGGCGCAACGCTTCGGACTGACGCCCCAAATTTCAAAACTCGGCAGAGAACTGGATTTCTCCACCGCCGCCGGAAGTAGCCAGAAAACCACTTTCTGGACCCTCCACGGCATCTATTCAGGCGTGGAATTATTGAAAATTGCATTCGCGCTGGTGGTCGCGGGTCTCTTTGTCATTCGACGCCAGCCCGATAAGCGCATGTTCGCGCGTGAGATCGAACTGGACGAAGTTTCAACCGGGCGAAAGGCTCGCGCTTAGCAGATGGACAATCGAAGGATGTGCCCGCATTGCCGGGCCTTTATCACCGCTGCGGACCGCGTCTGCCCTTATTGCGGGGAAGCTATTAGCGCCAGGGCTGTGGACCGCGGCAACACGACGGAGATGCTGATGGGCTTCATCCCCAGCGCGCGCTTCGTCACCGTGGTGATCATCCTGGTAAACCTGGCGCTCTATGCCGGCGAACAGATGAAAACGTCGAGCGTGCTGACCAATGCCGGCGCCGAATCCGGTGTCCTGGTGCGGGCCTACGGCCAATGGTACCGGCTGATCACCGCGGGTTACCTGCACGGCGGCTTGCTGCATATCGGCATGAACATGTGGGTGCTTTACGATCTGGGCGCTCAGGTGGAAGAAGTATACGGGCCCGCGCGTATGTTCGCGATCTATACCGCCGCCACTGCCCTGGGCTTCACAGCCAGCGCGTTTTTTCACCCCGGCGTGCCGTCGCTAGGCGCCTCCGCGGGGCTCTTCGGCCTGATTGGCGCCATGATCGCCCTGGGCGTGCGCAATCATAACGGAGCCGGCCGCGCCATCCGCGCGGTGTATATTCGGTGGGCCATTTATGGGCTCTTGTTCGGTTTGCTCCCGGGTGTCGACAACACGGCGCATTTAGGCGGGTTGGTGGCGGGCTTTGCGGCTGGATTTTTGGCGCAAACGCCCGGGCCCAGCCGGTCCGCTCTGGAACAGGCCTGGCGCGCGGTTGCGGGCGCGTGCTTGCTCATCACGATTTTCTGTTTTTACCGGATGTATCTGCACATCGCGGCCGCGCCGGTATAAACTCTGCTCATGCGTCTGGCGGTTATCCTGGTTGCGTTGCTTTCGGTGTTGACGCCCGCTCACGCCAGGCGCGTGAAAACACCGAAGTCGGCAAACGCACGCGCCTTCGGCCAAACCAGAAAAAGCAACGGCCGGCACGCAGGTAAGAAGGTGAAGGTGCGCAGGAAGCGCGAACGGTATAACTAGCTTGTCAAGGATAGGATTCGGGCACGTCACTTATGTTGTTTCGGCATGTTCTGTCGCAATACTCGATCGATTAGGGACTGCCAACCCTTGCCTGCGTTGCGGAAGCCTCCAGCACGTCCGGATCCAGGCGAATCGTCTGGTTGACCTTACGGTCCTCTTTCCGCGGCGGCCGCGTCGTAATAATTCGCCTGCCGCCTTTAAGCAGGAAGCTCAAGCCGCCCCACCTACCCCTTCAGCACCCGAATCGCCGCCAGGCAAAAAGCAGGCAAATCCTCCGGCTTCCGCGACGTCACTAAATTCCCATCCACCACCACCTCGGCATCCTCCCAAAGCGCACCCGCATTCACCACGTCATCTTTAATCGAAAAAAACGAAGTAGCCCGCCGCCCCCGCAGCACATCCGCCGAACACAGCACCCAAGGACCATGGCAAATCGCAGCCACCAACTTTTTCCCGCCATGAATATCGCGCACGAACTGCAGCGCCTTCTCATGCCGCCGAATGTAATCCGGTGAAAATCCACCCGGAGCCACCACGCCGTCGAACTCGCTTGCATCGGCGGCATCGTAACTCAAATCCGCCTTCACCGGATACCCCAGCTTGCTCGTGTAAGTCTGTCCCGCAACCGCCCCCACGCACACCACTTCCACGCCTTCTTCGCGCAGCCGCAACAGCGGATACCACACTTCCATCTCCTGATAAAGGTTGTCCACCAGGATCGCCACGCGCTGATTCATCCCCAAATTCTACACTGCCCGCCACGCTGCCCAGCCACCCAAAGCGTGATGTTATTCTACGGCTCAAAGGGTACCTGAAGCTCTCTGGATACGCGCCGTGGACGAGCCCGGAAGAACACAACTCAAACACTTACTGGCAGGGCAACGCAGCGACATGACGCTGGACCGCGCAGCGCTGGCGCTCGCCACCATCGAATACCCTGGCTTGCCCGTCGAAGCCAGCCTCCGCACCCTCGACGTGCTGGCCGAAGAGGTTCGCGAACGCACCCGCAACGCGCGCAATGGCCACGAATTCATCAGCGCCGCCAACCGTTTCCTGTTCGATGAAATGGGCTTTCGCGGCAACGCGAAAGATTACTACAACCCACACAACAGCTGTCTCAATGAGGTGCTCAAACAGCGCTCCGGCATCCCCATTTCGCTTTCCGTCATGTACCTCGAAATCGCGCGCCGCCTGGAACGGCCGGTTTTCGGCATCGGCCTTCCCGGCCATTTTCTGGTGCAGTATAACGACGGCCAGTACGCCACCTTCATCGATCCCTTCCAGGGCGGCGCTCTGCTCAGCGCTGACGATTGCTACCAGATGGCCAGCGTCAAGTTCCCAGACCCGCGCGTCTTACAGCCCGTCGACAAGCGCCAGATCCTGTTCCGCATGATCAACAATCTGCGTGGCATTTATTTCTCGCGGCGTCTCTACCGTAAGGCGCTGCAAGTCATGGACCTTCTGGTGGACGCGACGCCAGAGCTTGCCGATCATTACAAGCAGCGGGCCATGCTGCATCTGCAACTCCAACAGATGGGCCCCGCGCGCGCCGATCTGGAGCGCTACTTGCGCATGGTGCCCGATGCCGAAGACCGCGCCGAACGCGAAGCGCAGATTCGAGCCGCAATCCGCTGGCTGGCTTCCTTAAACTGAATTTCGCCAGAACCGAACCAGCCCCGCGCCGCATCCCAAAAGGTGCATGAAATACAAATTACTCGGTAACAGCGGCCTTCGTGTTTCAGAACTGTGTCTGGGCACCATGACCTTCGGTGACGATTGGGGTTGGGGCGCTTCCGCGGAAGGCAGCCGCAAGCAATACGAAGTCTTCCGTGAGGCGGGCGGCAACTTCATCGATACCGCCAACCTCTATACCAACGGCACCAGCGAAAAGCTGCTGGGCGAATTTCTGGGCGCCGACCGCGCCAGCATGGTGCTGGCCACCAAGTACACCAACTCCATGGCCGGCACAGATCCAAACGCCGCCGGCAACCATCGCAAGAACATGATGCAGGCCGTCGAAGCCAGCCTCAAGCGCCTGCAAACCGATTACATCGATCTCTACTGGCTCCACATCTGGGATTTCCTCACGCCCGTCGAAGAAATCATGCGCGCCTTCGACGATTTGGTCCGCCAAGGCAAAATTCTCTACGCCGGAATCTCCGATGCGCCCGCCTGGCGAGTCTCGCAGGCGAACACGCTGGCCGCCTTGCGCGGCTGGTCGCCCTTCATCGGCCTGCAGGTGGAATACAACCTGATCGAGCGCACGCCGGAGCGCGAACTGCTGCCCATGGCGGACGCGATGGGCCTCGGCGTCACCGCGTGGTCCCCCCTCGCCTCGGGCATGCTCACCGGCAAGTATCACGGTGAGAAGAAGGATGAAGGCGGCCGCCTCTCGCATCCCATGATGGCCGGCTGGTCGAAAGCGGACGACCGTAAGAAGGCCATTGTCGAAGCAGTCCTGGCAGTCGCGAAAGACACTGGCCGTCCCGCCGCGCAAGTGGCGCTCAGTTGGGTCCGCCAGCAGGGTCCGGTCGTCATCCCCATCATCGGCGCTAGCAAGCCGGAGCAGCTTCAGGACAACATCGCATCGCTTGAGCTCACGCTCGACGAAGCCCAACTCAAGAAGCTCAACGAAGCCAGCGCCTTCGAACTCGGCTTCCCGCACGATTTCTACGCAAGCCCCATGGTCCGCCAATTCACCTACGGCGGCTTATACGACCGGATCGAAAAGCCGCGCCGCTAAACTGGCTATTCACTTGCCAATCCCCGCTACGTGATTCAGATTCCGGACGAAGCGGCTGCCGAAGTTACCGTAGGCAGCCGCCAGGTCAAGCTCACGAACTTACACAAACCCTTCTGGCCGGAACTGAAAATCACCAAGCGCGATCTGCTGCAATATTACGCCTACGTTTCCCCCGCGCTTCTGCCTCACCTTGCGGGTCGCGCCATGGTCATGAAGCGCTATCCCAACGGCGCCGCCGGCGACTTTTTCTTCATGAAGCGCACGCCTCCAGGCGCACCCGAATGGCTCCGCACCTGCGAAATTCGCCACGGCTCCGGCAACGTGATCGCCTTCCCCGTGATCGACGATCTCGCTGCGCTGCTATGGGTGATCAATCTCGGCTGCATCGATTTGAACCAATGGTACGCGCGCTGCGACGACGTCGATCGCCCCGACTATCTCCACTTCGATCTCGACCCCACGCCCGGCGCCAAGCTGAAGCAGGTCCTGCAAACCGCCTGCGCCGTGCATGAATCGCTCGAAGCGCTCGGCATTCCCAGCTATCCCAAAACCACCGGCTCGCGCGGCATTCACATCTATGTCCCCATTGAGCGCGGCCCCCTGCAAAAGCAGGTCTGGACTTTCGCCAAAGAGTTCGCGCGCACCATGGCCGCGCGTCATCCCGCTTTGATCACGGCAGAATACAAGGTAGCCAAGCGGCCCGAAACTCACGTGCTTGTCGATTACAACCAAAACGCCTGGGGACGCACGCTGGCCTCCGTCTATTCAGTCCGCCCTACAGCCAAAGCCACCGTGTCCGCGCCCGTCACCTGGGATGAAGTGCGGCACGGTTTTCATCTGCAGGATTTCACCCTCCGCAACATGCCCGCGCGCGTGACGGAAGTGGGTGACCTGTTCAGCCCGCTCCTCAACCACCAGCGCACCAAGCTGGAAAATTTTCTGAAATGAACCTGCCCATCGCGCCGCCCTATCTACCCATGGAAGCCTCCACCGCTTCTCATATCCCCGAAGGCCCCGAATGGCAGTATGAGCCCAAGTGGGACGGTTTCCGCTGCATCGCCTTTCGCGACGGCCCCAACGTAGAGTTGCAATCGAAATCGGGCGAACCGCTCGCGCGCTATTTCCCCGAAGTCGTACAGGCCGTCCTGGCGCTCAAGCCGCAGAAGTTCGTCCTCGACGGCGAAATTTTCCTGCCCTCGTTCGATAACTTGCTGCAACGCATCCACCCCGCCGCCAGCCGCATTGAAAAGCTCAGCCACGAAACCCCGGCCACCTTCGTCGTCTTCGATTTGCTGGTTGACGAAGCAGGCGAACTCTTAGCCGCCGACCCTCTGCGTAAACGCCGCCACAAGCTCGAAACCTTCGCGCGTGAGTACTTCGAAAACCCCGAAACGATTCAGCTCTCCCCCGCAACCGGCGAAATAGCCGTAGCGCGCGATTGGCTGGCCAGCGTAGGCGTCAAGCTCGACGGTGTAATCGCCAAGCGCCTTGACCTGCCCTACGAAAGCGGCAATCGCGAAGGCATGCTGAAGGTGAAAAATCTTCGCACGGCAGATTGCGTAGTGGGCGGCTTTCGCTACGGCTCGAAAGAGCGCTTGGTCGGCTCACTTCTGCTAGGCCTCTATGATGAAGCCGGCCTGCTGCACCACGTAGGCTTCTGTTCCGCCATCGCCACCACCGAAAAGCCCGCGCTCACTGCCAAGCTCGAAGCTATCGAAGCTGCGCCAGGCTTCACCGGGCGCGCACCCGGCGGCCCCAGCCGATGGAGCACCGAACGCTCCACCGAATGGGAGCCGCTCAAGCCCGAACTTGTAGTGGAAGTCCGCTATGACCACTACAGCGGCGGCCGCTTCCGCCACGGCACCAAGCTCATGCGCTGGCGTCCCGATAAGGCCCCCGCGCAATGCACGCTCACCAGCCTGATTGACGCCACTCCCGCAGAGTCTTCGCCCGCGCCCAAAAAGCGGCGACGATCCCCAGCGTAGCCGCGCCCCCAAAAACCACCGAAGGCACCACGCCCATCCAAGCCGCGGCCAACCCACTCTCCACCGCGCCCAACTGGTTCGAACAACTGATAAAGATATTGTTCACCGCCAGCACGCGTCCGCGCACATGGTCCGGCGTCTCCGTCTGCACCAGTTGTTGGCGCAGCACCACGCTCACGTTATCGAACGCGCCCGTCAACACCAGCATCGCGAACGAGAGCCAGAACAGGCGCGACACCGCAAACACAATCGTGGCAACTCCAAACCCGGCCACCGCCCACAGCATCGCTCTCCCCGCCTTGCGCACTCGCGGCAAATGCGCGGTCGCAATAGCCATCGTCACCGCACCCAGCGCGGGCGCGGCGCGCAACCAGCCCAGCGCATGAACTCCCCCATGCAAAATTTCAACGGCATAAATCGGCAGCAGCGCGGAAGCGCCTCCAAACAGCACGGCCAACAAATCCAAGCTGATCGCCGGAAGCATCAACCGGTCGCGCCACACAAAGCGAACGCCGTCCGCAATCGCTCGCAAAGCAGGCGGCTTCACCTCTGCCGCACCCACGGCCGCATGGCGAAAACGCAGCAGCCAGAAGCACACCAACACCGCCGCCGCGCAACCAGCCTGCACAATGTAGACCAGTTTGCTCCCGCCCACCGCCAGCAGCGCCCCAGCCAGCGCCGGCCCGCTTACCGACGCTAACTCCTGCACGCTGCTGTTCCACGTAATCGCGTTGCGCAACACGTCCGCCGGCACAATCAACGGCAGTGCAGCCAACCGCGCCGGCCCCTGAAAAGCACGCGCCGTCGCCATCCCGAAAAGGCAAGCATAAATCAGCGGCACGGAGCGTACCCCCAAAGTCAAAGCCATACTGCAGCCCACAAATAGAAGTTGTGTGAAAAGCATGGTCCGCCGCCGGTCATAGCTGTCCGCAATGTGCCCAGCAAACAACGCGAACAGCAAAAACGGCACCACCTGCACCAGCCCCACATTGCCCAAAACGGTAGCGGAATGCGTGGCCAGGTAGAGGTCCCAACTCACCGCCACCCAAACCATCTGCATCCCGATAACGGAAAACCAATTGGCCGCCGCCAGGAAACGATAGTCCGGCGAACGGAATGCCGCGTAAGCGTCCAACTTTAAGCTTCGCCCATCGCCCGCAATTCGGCTACCCTGAAACAAGTGCCGACTAACCAAGCGAACTCCCCAACTGACCCGAAGTTGGAAGAACTGTGCATCAACACCATTCGAATCTTGTCCGCGGATGCCGTCCAGCAGGCCAATTCCGGCCATCCCGGCATGCCCATGGGCGCGGCCGCAATGGCCTATACCCTCTGGTCGCGTTTCCTCAAACACAACCCGAAAGATCCGTTGTGGCCAGATCGTGACCGCTTCGTGCTTAGCGCGGGCCATGGCTCCATGCTGCTCTACAGCCTGCTGCACTTAACCGGCTACGATCTGTCGCTCGAAGACGTGAAGCACTTCCGCCAATGGAAGAGCAAGACCCCGGGCCATCCCGAACGCGGCCATGCGCCGGGCGTCGAAGTGTCCACGGGCCCCTTGGGTCAGGGCTTCAGCAACGGTGTCGGCATGGCTATGGCAGAGCGTTGGCTGGCCGCGCATTACAACAAGCCCGGTCATGAAATTGTCGATCACTACACCTACGCCATCTGCGGCGATGGCGACCTGATGGAAGGCATCACCGCCGAATCGGCTTCGCTCGCCGGCCACCTCCGCCTCGGCAAAATCATCTACCTGTATGACCAGAACCACATCTCGCTGGCCGGCGCCACGGATCTTACTTTCACCGAAGATGTTGCCCGCCGCTTCGAAGCCTATGGCTGGCACACGCGCCACGTCCTCGATGGCAACGATTGCGACGACGTAGCCCGCGCCATCGAAGAAGCCCAGATGGAGCAGCACCGCCCGTCGCTCATCCTGGTCCGCACGCACATCGGCTTCGGCAGTCCCAAGAAGCAGGACACCTTCGGTTCGCACGGTTCGCCCCTTGGCGAAGAGGAATTACAGGCCACCAAAAAAGCGCTCGGCTGGCCCACCATGGACAAATTCTTCCTCCCCGAACCCGCCGTTGCCGAGTTCCGCAAAGCCGTCCCCGCCGGTCACGAAGCACAGCAAACCTGGCAGGATCGCTTCGCCGCCTACGCCAAAGAATTCCCCAAAGAAGCCGCCGAATTTCAGCGCATCATGGCCGGCAACCTCCCCGAAGATTGGGCCGCCGACCTCCCGAAATGGAAGCCCGAAGACAAGCCCCTCGCCACGCGAGTAGCCGGCGGCGAAGTCCTGAACGCTCTCGCCAAACGCATCCCCAACATCATCGGCGGTTCAGCCGATTTGAACCCCTCCACCAACACTGCCCTCAAAGGTATGGGCGATTTCCAACCCGCCGAATTCGCCGGCCCCGGCACCGCGGGCGCAGTAGGCGGCGAGTGGGGCTACACTGGCCGCAACCTCGCCTTCGGTGTGCGCGAACACGCCATGGGAGCGGCCGTGAACGGCATCGCGGCGCACGGCGGCCTCATCCCCTTCAGCGCCACCTTCTTCGTGTTTTCCGATTACATGAAGCCCTCCGTGCGCCTCGGCGCCATCATGGGCCTCAAGATCATCTACGTCTTCACCCATGACAGCGTCGCCGTAGGCGAAGACGGCCCCACGCACGAACCCGTCGAACAATTAGCCGGTATCCGAGCCATCCCCGGCCTCACGGTAATCCGTCCCGCCGACGCCAACGAAACCGCCGAAGCCTGGTCCTATGCCATCCAGCACCACGGCCCGTCGTCCATCATCCTGTCGCGCCAGAATCTACAGGTTCTCGATCGCAGCAAGTCCATCGGCAAGCTCGAACAAGGCGGCTACATCGTCTCCGATGCCGAAGGCGGCGCCCCGGATGTCATCCTCATCGGCACCGGTTCCGAAGTAGGCCTATGCGTGAAAGCCGCGGCCAAACTCAAAGAATTCAGCGTAAGCGCAAGAGTCGTCAGCCTCCCCTGCTGGAGCCTCTTCGCCGAACAGCCTGAAGAATACCGCGAACAAATCCTCCCCAAAGCGGTAAAAAAACGAGTCAGCGTAGAAGCCGCCGCAACGCTTGGCTGGGAGCGCTTCACCGGCGACGAAGGCGCCATCGTCGGCCTGGACCACTACGGCGCCTCCGCCCCTGGCGACACCATCATGAAAGAGTTCGGCTTCACCGCCGAAAACGTAGCCTCCAAAGCGCTCACAATTCTAGGCCGCCCCGAAGACGCCGCCAAAGTAGCCGCCGGAGCCGACACCGCCGTCGCCCCCACGTCGCCCAAGGAAGGCCACTCCTAAGCACGACAGCGGAACGCGCCCCGCACAAGTTCAGGCGCTTAGAAACAAATCGGGCTCCATGTCTGCCTGCTTCAGAATAAACCGGAGAGTTCCCTCGGGCATGTCGCCTGGATGGTTGGGCACCGTGGTGTAACGCCGTGTCGCCGGATTGCCGGCCCATTTAAGCAGCAACGACAATCGTGTAATCACGCCAGTCAGTAGTTGTAGGAACCGCCGGCGCGTCATCGCGCTCTCGCCGCGCGTAAATCAACTTACGAGCAACTTCGCGCGCAATCTCAAGCGCCTCCGCGACAGTACGGCCTTGAGCAACCAGACCCGACAACTCATCCGAAGTGGCCAAGTAAAGATCTTCTGGCAACTCCTCAAACTGAACGCGAATGGCCAATTCCACATGCTAAATCTATTACCTGTCCCAGCGGCCTCCGCCTAGTTGGGCCTCCCTCGTATACGAACGCTCAGAGCCGTGTGTTAGGTCACCTCCAATCGGACGGAAACCGGCGGGTCGGGTCGGGCCAAATGTATCGGACACATGCTTTTAATCCAGTTAAGCCTTAGGGTTAGGACCGAGCAAGTCCCAGCGGTTTCCTTCTAAATCAAGGAATACAGCAACTTTGCCGTAATCCTCAACGCGAGGCTCTGAGATGAAATGGATCCCGCCGTCCACCATCTGTTTGTGCGCCGCATCAAAGTCTTCGACCCGCAAAAAAAAGCCGACGCGGCCCGCAAACTGCTGCCCGATTGCGGCAATCTGGCGTTCGCCATCGGCGCGTGCAAGCAGAATACCTGTTTGGGCTCCGGGTGGTCTGACGATGACCCAGCGTTTCGGACGCCCGTCGTTCGTCTGTGACGGTGTATCTTCGACCAACTCGAAGTTGAGCACATCAATGAAGAACCGAATAGCGGGCTCGTAGTCCCGAACAACCAGTGCAACTAATTCAAGATTCGCCATAGACTTTAGATTAGTAGCCTCCTAGTCCGGCAGCGTTTAGGATGAGCCGGAGTTCGCGCACAACAAACACTACGCCGTCAGGCGCGGGTGTGCCGCTCACTTCCCGGTAACGTCGTTCTACGTTCTCAGTCTCCGGGTGGTCGACGTTCGGGACTTGGGAGTGATTACTTGGATCGCATGCAGAGTAGGCCGCTGGCCCGGCTGCACGACGGCAGGACGGGCCGAAGCAGTTTCTGGCTTCAAATGTGAGTGGGAGGAAGGTTCCCTTTTGGTTCATCGCCGAAGAGCGGAAATCACTCCGGGCTGGTTGGCTCTAACCTATCCGCGAGCGATTGTATGGGCTAGACTTCGTCAAATGGGACTCTTGACCTTCAGCATCAACGTTACCCTGGACGGCTGCGTCGACCATCAGGGGGGAATCGCCGACGACGAGACACACGCCTTCTTCACCGGGCTCATGGACGAGGCTGGGGCGATGATGTGGGGCCGCGTCACCTACGAGATGATGGAGAGTTACTGGCCGGCGGTCGCCCGCGGCGACGAGGAGGCACCACCGGCGATGCGCGAGTGGGCGGCCAAACTGGAGGCCAAGCCGAAGTACGTGGTGTCGTCGACGCGAAAGGACTTCCCGTGGCAAAACAGCCACCACATCGCCGGCGACCTGCGCCCGGGCGTGCAGGATCTGAAGGACGCGACCCCGTCCGGCGTACTCCTCGGTAGCGGCAAGCTCGCGACCGAGCTGGACCGGCTGGATCTGATCGACGAGTACAAGTTCCTCGTCCACCCCAGGATCGTCGGCCACGGCCCGACCTTGTACCAGAGCGGGCTGCCCAGCACGCGACGGCTCGAGCTGGTCTCGGCGAAGCCGCTCCGCAGCGGCGCGGTTGCCATGCACTACCTGCGCGCGCACTGACTCTGGTGCTCGCCGATGACGTACCGGCGAGGTGGGCAAAAGTGGTCCCTTTTCCCCACTTTGCGGCCCCGTCAGAACCTGTTGACTGCGCGTGCCCTAAACCGGGCGAACGGGTGGGCTCGAAAGTGCTTCGCCGACTTGAGCGAGTTGCGGCGAATGACCGAGTCGTCTTCCCGCCTGGATGATGCGTCAACCGGAAGCTGACAAGGCCTCTGACTGAAAGGCCAAACCCGCGATAAGTCGCGAAGGGGGCGGGTAATCCGCCCCCTTTGACTCGCGCGTTTCGTTCAGGGCTCGAGCGGATGAGCGCCTATGACCCAAAGCAGACGTTCGGACCAACTTCTGACGGGGTCACTGCTCAATGGTCGGGAAATCGATGCCCATCCCGCACAGAACAGTCGCGGGGAAGCCGGCAGTAAAAAACCGGTTAAGCCTCGGCTTCACTTAGTCGGAGTAGCAGCCAAAAGTGGGACAACCAGACTCGTGATCTGCTTGTCCAACTGGAAGGTATTTACGTCCTGTTTGCTTGCCAAGATCGCTAGCGCATACCCCTTTGAAGGAATTAGGTACAGGCCCGCCGTTGCACCTTGTGAAGATCCGCCATGCCGGACCACAGGGATTCCATTTCTTGAGAGAATAAACCAGCCAAGGGCATAACCTGTCCCTTTTCCATCGCGGGTGGCAACCTCAGAAAACATCTCCTTCCGGGTGGCAGGGGAAATGAGTTTCCCGGTATTAAGGGCATTTGCAAACCGAGCAAGATCGGAAGAGGTGCCTAACAGGCCGCCTCCGGGAAGCTTATTGCTGGTATCAGACAGCGGGGCATTCTCAATGGCACCGGAACTGTTTTCACCATAACCGCGCACCCGGTTACGAACTAAGCCTGTCGCATTATCCTGGACGGTATCGTTCATTCCAGCCGGCAGAAGGACGTGATCCCTGATAAAATCCATGTACTTCTCGCCGGACGCACCTTCTATGGCGCATCCAAGGACGCTGTAGCCATAGGTGGAATAGGACCACTGGGTACCCGGCTCGAATAGCAGCGGATTATCTTTGAAGATGCCAAGACTCGAAATGATGTCGGCATAATGGCGCGTGCTATTTACTTCGGGATTTGTCCAGTCGGAGCCTCCGGTATCTTTGTAATGGCGAACGCCAGCGGTATGGGACAGCAGCTGACGGGTTGTAATCGGCCATTGTTTTTCTGGAAATGAAGGGCAGTAGCGTTGTACGGCCTGATCCAGGTCGAGCTTTCCTGCTTCAGCCAGTTGCAGGACACCCACAGCTGTGATGGGCTTCGATACGGAAGCCAAACGGAATTTGCTTTCTACATTTGCACGCACCTTCGACTCCAGATCACTCAGTCCGTAGGCGCGAGCGAACACAATCCTATTGTCCCGCGATATTGCAATTGAAATAGCGGGAATCTTCTGCTTCGTCATCTCCGTCACAATCACATGCTCAATGGCTTTTAATTCTACGGGCCCCAAAGTTACAGGCGTCGCGGCAAGGGAGCGAGATACGGAAGCGAGAGCTGAAAGCGTTGCCATCATTACGCCAATGCAGCGCCAAAGATCGCGGTAATCGAACAGGTGCTGTTTGAATAAGGCGATCATGCGCGAGAGGTCGATGGAAACTTCGCCTGCAACTCGCGGGCTGCCTGCGCCGTTGAATCAAGATTGGACGGAGTTCCCTCCGACCAGGCAGGACAATTGCCAGCGATGAAGGCAAGTAGCAGGCCCAATGGGCGCAGGAATCCAGAAACCATTTTCGTTCCATCTAGCTAGACGACGAAGCGCTCAATCGGTTAGCTCGCGATTAATCCGGCAGCGTTTACCGATGTGTCCGGCATAAACGTTCCCCGCATCCCACAGGTTTAACAGATTGCCCGAAAACTCCATCCTAAACACTGGTACTCCCCATGGTACTCTCCACACGTGAGCACCCCTCGCAAGATCACCATCGAAGTCCCACCCGAACTCCTCGAAAAAGCCCAGCAAGCCAGCGGAACAGGTGTCACCCAAACAGTTCGCGCCGGTCTCCAACTTGTCGCCGCCTCGCACAACTACGCCAAACTCCGTGCGCTCCGAGGCAAGGTTAAGTTCTCGCGCAGCGCTGCGGAACTGAAGACCGATCGGTGATCGCAGCCGACACCAGCACCTGGATCGCCTTCCTGCAGGGAGAGCGCGGCGCCGATACAGATCTCTTAGATCGAGCCCTAGCCGACAAGCTGGTCGTCATGGCGCCCGTGGTTCTCACTGAATTGCTGAGCGATCCCAAGCTGGATGCCCACCTCGCGCAAACGCTTGCCGGCTTGCCTCTGCTCGAACTTCGAAATGGCTTCTGGGAGCGTGCCGGCCGCCTGCGAGCGACGGTCCTCACCAAGCGGCGCAAAGCGCGCCTCGGAGACGCGTTGATCGCACAGGCTTGTATCGATCATCAGGTTCCTCTACTCACCCGCGATCGCGATTTTCAGTCGTTTGCCGAAGCCGCCGATCTCCGGATCGTCGCCAAGCCGTAACCCACACTGGATTCCCGCAACCCAGGATCTTAAGCGCGTGCATCGCTCCCAAATCTTGTAAGCCGCGCTGCGAATATTTTCCGTAAGAGATGAATCGAAGAGCATGGAGCGCTTATGCCAATCACGAAACCAACCCTGCGAATCTGAAAAAGAGTTCGGCTTCACGGCTGAAAACTTGCCCGTAGCCTCATCCTAATCGAAGGGTATTTCGACTTCGACATAGCCACCTGGAGTACAGGCGTTCACGGCGGCCGCAACCTTGTCCAGATGTGCCCGGACAAGCGGCCATTGGGAATTGCCAAGAACAACTATTGAAATCTTTCGCTTGGAAAAATTTTGCTGATAACGGATACTCTTATCTGTCGTAAGCAGCACCTCATAGCCTGCATTCTCGGCTTCTTGGATCAATTCGCCGTTCGCCAATTCGTGCCAGCCGATCTTTCGCGCGTGGCTAATCGCGTGCCGGTTAAAATTCGCTCAATTGGTTTCGGCGTGCCGTTGTCAAAAAGAAATTCTTATCACCCGCGCGCGGCTGGCCTCGTAAGGCTATCGCTGGCAAAATGCAGAACTGCCTTTACCTCTTCAGGCGTCACATCGAAAACTTCAACAATGTCATCTAGCGACATGCCCGCCTCAAGATTATCGAATACAGTCTGAACCGGCATTCGGGTCCCCCGAAATACCCAAGCACCGCTAATTTTGCCGGGGATGCTTTCAACGGCCGGACATTGTGACCAATCGAGTGTTGCCATCCTTGTGCCCTCGTTTCATGGTAGCCCTGTCGCTGCACGCAGCAATGCGGTGTCGTAATAGAACGGCTTCATCGATACAATTCCGCCCCGCGCCGAGAGTGCCGTTCATCTTCCGCGTATAAGTTCAGGCGTTTAGAAAACATCGTGCTCGATGTATGCTTGTCTTAGAATCGCCCGAAGAGTACCCTCAGGCATGTCACCTGGATGATTTTGCACGGTGGTGTAACTTCGGGTCCCCGGAATAGCCGACAAGTTGGTCGTCATGGCTCCCCTGGTCCTGGGCGTGCATCGCTCCCCAATCTTGTAGGGCGCAGAGACGCCTTGTATATCTCAGGAATATACTATTTAGTGTGGCTGAACGTAAGGATCCGCTGGATGCGTGCACCGGGTTCGAATGGGATGAGGCGAACACACAGAAGAACTGGAATCGGCATAGAGTCACGCCGGAAGAAGCCGAGCAGGTGTTTTTCAATGAGCCGATAGTAGTGCGCAGCGATATCCAGCACTCAAGCCGGGAGAAAAGATACTATGCCCTGGGACAAACCGACGCGGAGCGATGTCTTTTCGTTGCCTTCACCATCCGCGGGTCGCTTCTGCGACTAATTTCCGTACGAGACATGAATCGAAACGAAAGGAGCGCTTATGCCAGTCACGAAAAAAACGCCGGTGCCTAAGTTTCAATCTGAAGACGAAGAACGGCAGTTCTGGACCAGTCACGATTCCACAAAACTCATCGATTGGCGCACGGCCGCGCCCCGCAAATTTCCCAACCTGAAACCAACCCTGCGAACAATCTCATTGCGCCTCCCGGTTTCCATGATCGAGGATCTGAAAATCCTGGCGAACAAACGCGACGTGCCTTACCAATCTCTCCTGAAGGTTTTCCTGGCGGACAGACTAAAGAAAGAGCGGCACCGCGCGTCCTGACCTACCCCGCGCCTCATTCCCCCAAATTCCACCAATATTCAACCCATACTTTTCATCCACTTACACGAAATCTCCCCCTGCATTCCCCTCCCCCCGTGCTCCCCTGAAGCCGGAGGCTCCCCAATGAGCACAAGCAGTAAACAGGTCCTGGCCAATCAACAGAACGCCGAACATTCCACCGGCCCGCGCACCCGCGAAGGCAAGCGCGCCGTCTCCCTCAACGCCTTGCGCCACGGCCTCACCAGCCAACTCGTCGTGCTTCCCAACGAAGACCACTCCCACTACATCCGCTTCAGCACCGCCCTCAAGGCCGACCTTAAGCCCGAAGGCACCGTCGAAAAAATGCTCGCGCAAACTATCTGCGACACCCAGTGGCGTCTCGAACGCGGCCGCGCCATGGAATCCACCATCCTCGCCATGGGCCACCTCGAAGCCCAGCCCACCCACATCGCCGAAATCGAAATTCGCGACGTCCAGACCGCCATGGTCGAAGCCAACACCTGGGCGCGGCACGAAAGCGTCCTGCGCAACATCCACATGCAGGAAACGCGCCTCACCCGTGCCCTGTACAAGGCCATGGCCGAACTCCGCGAGCACCAGGCCCGCCGGAAACAGGAAGCTCAGGACGCCCTCGAAGACGCCGTCGCCGCCTACACGTATCACAAACAAAACCAGTTAACGTTCATCCCGTCCGAATTTGGCTTTGTTTTTACAACCAGCGAACTACGCCAGGCCGCCCTCCGCCGCGAATGGCGCCACCGCATCCAATGACCGCCGGTTTCCAACCAACACACCCTCGTAATCTGCTAAACTATTCCCAATCTAAGCACTCCGGTCCCCGAGCGACCTGCTGCCACGCGCGCAGACACCATTCGTCTCACACTTCTTAGCTCAAGGGGATCCACCATGTCTCGCATCCGCAGTCTAGCTGCCTTTCTTATGCTTGCCGCTCTGGCGCAAGCGCAAACGTTCCGTGGCGGCATCAACGGCACTGTCACTGACGCTACCGGCGCAGCCATCGCAGGCGCCGCCGTCAAAGCCACCAACACGGCCACCGGCCTAGTTCGCGAATCGGTCACCACCGGTTCCGGCGAATTCACTTTTCAAGATCTTCCGCTCGGCCCTTACCAAGTCGCTGTCGCCATGCCCGGCTTTGAATCCGCGCGTGTCGAAGGCATCAATGTCGAAGTCAGCCGCATCGTCACTGTGCCCGTGAAACTTGGCGTCGCCACCCAGGCCTCGCTCGTCGAAGTCGCCGCCTCGAACGTGAATATCGAAACCACCAGCGTCACGCTCGGCACCGTCATCCCCACCAAAGCCGTGCAGGATATCCCGCTCAACGGCCGCGATTTCACCCAGCTGGTGCGCCTCGTGCCCGGTGTGAATGGCGCCGGTTCCATCAACGGTACACGCACCGCTCAAAACAATTGGCAGATCGATGGCGCCGACAACAACGACCTCTGGCATAACTCAGCCGCCGTCAATCAGGGCGGCGTTTCCGGTGTCGCCGGAACCATTCTGCCCATCGATGCCATCGATCAATTCTCAGTCACCAGCAACGGTACCGCCGAATTCGGCCGCAACGGCGGCGGCTCCATCAACATGGTGATCAAGAGCGGCACCAACGCGCTCCACGGCAGTGTCTATTACTTCAATCGCAACGATGCGTTGGCAGCCAAGACCCCCTTCGCCCCCCCAAGTTCCCCAACGCAAAAGTTGAAAAACAATCAGTTCGGAGCTTCCGTCGGCGGCCCCATCATCCACAACAAAACGTTTTTCTTCCTCACTTACGAACGCCAAAAGCTCATCGTTGGCAACGGCACCAACGGGACCGAACCCTCGGCCGCGTATGTGACCGAAGCGACATCCGTATTAAACCGTTACAACGTTGCGCTCAACCCGGTCTCCCTGAATCTGCTCAGCCTCTGGCCCGCACGAGGTCGCACCGGCAAGGCTGACTCGCCCAACTTTTTCTCGTCGGATAACTCGTTAGACTACTCCGACAATGGCATCGCAAAAATCGATCACACCTTCAACGAACGGCACTCCGTCTCCGTCCGTTGGTTCGCCGGCACCGGCTCGCAGACCGCGCCTGTAGGCTCCCCTTATCACGAGTATTACCAAGTGGCGCCCAGCCGCATGCAGAATTACTCGGCCGTGTACAACACCGTGCTGTCGGGTCGCGCCGTGAACCAGGTCCTGGCCGGCGTCAACTATTTCAAACAGACGTTCAACGATTTCGAAACGGGCTTCAATCCATCTGCTCTGGGCCTGAACACTGGCGTCACCGAGCCTACGCTGCTGGGCGCGCCCTCCATCACCATCAACGGTTTCGATTCCGTCGGTCTCACTCAACCTTCCGGCCGCATCGATACAACCGGCCACATCCTGGACACCTTCACCTACACATTAGGCCGTCACCAGATTCGAGCCGGTTTCGAATTCCGGCGTTCGCGCGGCGATGTTTTTTATCAGCGCAACAAGCGGGGAACCCTTTCGTTCGATGGGTCGCAAGGCCCGTGGTCGACGGATCCGCAGGTATCGGCCGCCGACAAAGCTCTGGCGGATTTTTTAGCCGGCCGCGTCGCATCCGCTTCCATTACGCGCGGCAACCTCCAGCGCGATTACTACACCAATGCATACACTTGGTTCGCGCAGGATACCTTCCAGGTCAACCCCAAGCTAAGTCTGAACTACGGAGTTAACTGGATCTATCAGGCTCCGTTCTCCGACCCTACGAATCGCATCTCTACCTTCATTTCTTCGAAGGGCATTGTGTTCGCCGGTAAAGACGTCGACACCCTTTGGCCGCGCGACTATAACAACTTCGCCCCGCGTTTCGGCTTTGCTTATCAACCTAAACTAAACGGCAAAATGGTAATTCGCGGCGGCTACGGCATCTTCTACGATGTACCGAACCTGAACGCCTTTGCCGATAACCGCCCCCCCAACTCGGGCGCGTTCGGCATCAATGCGAACCCCGCCGGCAGCGACCCTGTTTTCGCCATCAGCCGCTCCAACTTCACGCTGGTTCCGAATCAACCACTATTCGACGGCGCCTCAGGGCCCCCCACACTGGGTGTCTTTTCCGTCAACCAGGGTTTCCGCAATGCGTATGTGCAGAACTATAACCTGAACGGACAATATCAATTGGGACAGTCAACAGTGCTTCAGCTGGGGTACGTTGGAAGCCTGGGCCGCAAACTCCTGATTGTGCGGGATATCAATCAGCCGCCCACCTCCCCCTTAGGCACGGGCGCGACACGCGCCGGTCAGCAGCTCTTGCGGCCCTATTACGCGCAGTACCCCACCTACGGCGCGATTAACCAGGTGGAAAGCGTCGGCAACTCCGCCTACAACGGCTTTACTGCTTCACTCCGAACTTCCAACTGGCACGGCATCATTAGCCAGTTCTCTTACACCGGCGGCCATGCTCAGGACACGCTCTCCAGTGTGCGCGCCCGCAACCCCACCAACAGCTACGATCTGCATTATGACTACGGCAATTCTGATTTCGACGTCCGCCACACCTTCACCAGCTACATCAATTACGCGCTGCCAAAAGCGAACTATGCGAAGTTGTTGCTTAACGGATGGCAACTCAATTCACTGCTCAGCTTCCACACCGGCACACCGTTCACCGTGTTCTCCGGTCAGAATATCAGCGGCACATTTGAAGGTCGCGACCGCGTCGATATCGTGGGCGACCCGTTCGCCGGCACCAGCAGCCAAATTGTCGGTAACGCAATTCAGTACTTCAACAAGGCCGCCTTCATGCAGCCCGCGAAAGGTACCTTCGGCAATGAGCCGCGCAACAAGTTCTACGGTCCCGGCTTCGGCACCGTCGATTTCTCTACCTTCAAGAACACCAAGATCACGGAGCGCATCAGCACGCAACTCCGTATCGAAGTCTTCAACCTGTTCAACCGCACCAACCTGCCGCCACCCAACACCACACTTTCAAGCGGCAGCTTCGGCAAAATTTCACAGACCGTTGGCGATTACAACGGCGCAACAGGCATCGGCAGCGGTGAGCCGCGCAACGTACAGCTCGCGCTGAAAGTAATCTTCTAAGCCTTGGGGTGCGCCTTGTCGTACACCGCGATGATGTCGTTCAGCGAAAGCTGAGTGTACTTCTGAGTGGTGGAAAGCCGGGCGTGCCCCAACAGCTCCTGAATGGAGCGAAGGTCCGCTCCATCGCTCAACAGATGCGTCGCAAACGCATGCCGCAGCGAATGCGGATGTACGGTCTTGTCGCCGATCAGTTCGGTGGCATACCACTTCACGATTCGGTGCACGCTCCGAACCGTTAACCGCGTGCCGCGATGGTTCAAAAACAGCGCCGTTTCACTAGTCGGCGCGCTGCGTACCCGCAGCCAGTTCTCAAGCGCGGTAACAGCTTTACCGGTATAAGGAACCTGCCGTTCCTTCCGGCCTTTGCCGCGAACACGTAGCCAGTGTTCCGTGTAATCGATGTCTTGCAGCTCTAAACCAACCAGTTCGCTCACACGAACTCCGGTGCCATATAGCAGTTCTAAAATGGCGACATCGCGCCGTGGAAACGGGCGATCCATAGCGGGCGCCCGGTCCATCATGTTGCCCGCCTGTTCCGCTGTCATCACGGCAGGCAGCTTCTTCGCGGCCTTCGGCAATCGCAAAAGCTTCGCCGTGTTCGAAGGCGCCAGTCCTTCGCGCGTTAGAAAGCGCATGTACATGCGCGCAGCAGAAATGTGCCGGCGTATCGTTACCGCGCTCAGGCCTTTTTCATGCATCCCGGCCACCCACTGCCGCAGGTCCAGCAGTGAGGTCTGCTCCGGCAGCGTCTCCAGATCGGTCGTGTAACTGCGAATGGTGTGAACGCTGGCGTTTACCCGCTTCAGTTCTTCAATGAAGCTTTCAAGCAGCGGAGACATTCAAACTCTCCAGCGCCAGCCGGCAAATCTCCGCCTGTCGCGCCGGCTTATCATGCCGGAAGCCTTCCACCGGCGGAAACAGATCGAAGGCAATGTTCGCCGGCTGATAATGTTTCGCGTCCGCATGGCTGATGTAGTGGCACAAGCTGCCAAGCGCGCTGGCCCGTGGGAACGCAACCGGCTCCCGCCCGGCGGCCACATCCAGCGCATGTATCGCCGCCACCAAACCAGTGGCGATCGATTCCACATAGCCTTCGACGCCGCTAATCTGTCCGGCGAAAAACGTTCGCGGATTGCTGCGCAGTTGCAGCGTGGGCCGCAAACAAGCTGGCGCATTGATGTAAGTGTTCCGGTGAATCTGGCCATAGCGCAGAAACTCAGCGCTCTCTAAGCCGGGAATCGAACGCAGGATGCGCTTTTGTTCGCCGAACTTCAGGTGGTTCTGGAAGCCCACCAGGTTCCAACTATCGGCCCGCGCCGTCTCCTGCCGCAGTTGCACCACGGCATAAGGCCGCCGCCCGGTGCGAGGGTCCGTCAGACCCATAGGCTTCATCGGCCCGAACCGCAGCGTCTCCGGCCCACGCCGGGCAATCTCTTCAATCGGCAGGCATGCCTCGAAGTAAGGCACATCGTCCGGAATATGGCTGGCCACGGCCTCTGCTTCGCGCAGCGCTTGCAGAAAAGTTTCATACTGCGCCTTATCGAAAGGGCAGTTCAAGTAATCATCGGTACCATCGAGCGACTTGCCATAGCGCGACGCGCGAAACGCAATCGAAAGATCAATCGAATCGCCGGCCACAATCGGGCTGATGCTGTCGTAGAAATACAGCCGGTCATTGCCGGTAAGCTGCGCCACATGCTGTGCCAGCGCATCGCTGGTCAAGGGGCCAGTGGCCACAATAGTAATCGCGTCGGGGTCCACCGCCGTCACCTCACGCCGGTGAATAGCAATGCGTGGATGGCTTTCCACTATTGTCGTAAGCCGCTCCGCGAAGAGCGTGCGGTCCACCGTCAGAGCATGGCCGCCGGGCACGCGCGCATGTTCCGCTGCCTGCAAACAGATTGATCGATACCGCCGCAGCTCTTCCTTCAGCAGCCACGAAGCCGAAGGATGCTGATCGCTCTTCAGCGAGTTGCTGCACACCAGCTCCCCGAACCGGTCGGTCTGATGAGCCGGCGTCGTGCGCACCGGCCGCATCTCATAAAGGTCCACGGCAAGGCCGGCTTCCGCCATCTGCCACGCTGCCTCCGTGCCCGCCAGGCCGCCGCCGATAACTTGAAGTGAGCGCAAATTTCAGTCTAGCCTGAGGTGCCCCTGGGAAAGCCTGCCCACCACACCCACCAGATCAGCACTGCCTGCAGCGGCAAGCGCGCCCACAAGGCCCACGAAGGGCCCATCAGATGCGCTTGCGCCATATAGACGTTGGCCGGAAACACCGCAATCAGCAGCGCAATCAAGCCCCACCCAGCGGCCTTCCGCGTGCTGGTAAATAGCATGCCGAGACCACCGGCAATCTCCGCCGCGCCGCTAATCAGCACCAGCGCATAAGGCCAAGGCAGGTAAGGTGGCACCACGCGAACGTAAACATTCGGGATCAGAAAATGCAGCAAGCCGGCTACGGTGAAGAGTACAGCAATGGGCCAAGCCCTATTCGCCATACAACTCAAAAAAATGCGCAACAGTCTTGATGCCTTTCTCGAACTGTCCCAGGTTGAACTTCTCATTGGGAGAGTGCAGCCCATCGTCCGGCAACCCGAAGCCCATCAGCAGTGTGGGAATCTTCAAGTGCTCCGCGAAATCGCCCACAATCGGAATCGACCCGCCGCTGCGCGTGAACACCGTGGGCGCGCTAAAGATCTGGCTGAACGCCCGCGCCGCTACCTGCATAGCCGGATGATTCGTATCCACCAGCAGGCCCGGACCCTTCCCCAGCACGGTCACTTTCATGTGCACGCCACGCGGCGCATTCTTCTGCACGAACGCTTCGAATTGGGCCACAATCTTCTCCGGCGCCTGGTTCGGCACCAGCCGGAAACTCACCTTCGCCGTCGCCTTCGCAGGGATCACGGTCTTGCTGCCCGCGCCCGTGAAGCCGCCCGCAATGCCATGCACCTCAAACGTCGGCCGCGCCCACAGCCTCTCGAACACGGGATACTTCAACTCCCCGGTCAGCTTCGGTCGACCCCACTTCATCCCGCAAAAATTCCTTCTCCTCAAAGGGCAGCGTCTCCCAACTCGCGCGCTCTTCCGCGGTGGGCGGCAGCACGTCGTCGTAAATGCCCGGCACCATGATTTCGCCATCTGCATTCTTCACCTTGGCCAGCAGTTCCACCAGCCCAAAAATGGCATTGGGCGCAGCGCCGCCATAGCCACCCGAATGCAAATCGCGCGCAGGCCCCGTCGCTTCCACTTCCATATAGACCAGCCCGCGCAGCCCGATGTTCAACGTCGGCAAATTCGCCGCATACATATTCGTATCGCTCACCAACGCCACATCGGCCTTCAGCTTCGCCGGGTTCTCCGCTACGTACTTCGCAATCGACGCGCCGCCCACTTCCTCTTCGCCCTCAATCAGAAACTTCACATTCAGCGGCAGCGCCCCATTCACCTTCATCAACGCCTCAACAGCCTTGATGTGGATGTACATCTGCCCCTTGTCATCGGCCGACCCGCGCGCATACAAATTGCCATCGCGCTCCGTAGGCTCAAAAGCAGGCGAAATCCACACCCCATCCGCCGGCTGCACATCGTAATGCCCATAGCAAAGCACCGTAGGCTTGCCAGACGCATGCAGCCAATCGCCATAAATCAGCGGATGCCCCACGCCTTCAATCAATTCCACATGTTCCATACCGGCCAAGCGCAACTTATCCGCAACAAACTCCGCCGCCCGCCTCACATCATCGCGATGATCGGGCAGCGTGCTCACGCTTGGAATACGCAACAGCTCCTTCAGCTCCTCAACAAATCGCGGCTGCTGTTCTTCGATATAAAAGTTCAAGGCGGATGACATGGCTGCTCCCATTTTAGGCACTACCGCACTCGTCACCGGCGGCTCACGCGGCATCGGACGCGCCATCTGTTTGCGCCTCGCCGCCGAAGGCGCGCAGGTCATTCTTCACTACAACCAAAACTTGGCCGCCGCCCAGCAAACCGCAGCCGCAATCGGGCCCAACGTCAGATTGGTACAAGCCAACCTCGCCTCACCGCAAGAGATCGAAGCCATGTTCCACGAACTGCGCGATCTTCAACTCGACTTCCTCATCAACAACGCGGGCATCTGGAAAGGCACACCCCTCGGCACCTCACCCCTCAACTTAGTCGATGAAATGCTGCACATCAATCTAAGAGGACCATTCTGGGTGACGCAGTGCGCGCTGCCCCTCCTGCGCGATGGCGCGCGCATCGTCAATCTATCCTCCGTAGCAGCCAAAACCGGCATTGCGGGCGGCCGCAGCTTATACGGCGCCACCAAAGCCGCCATCGAATCCCTTACCAGAAACTGGGCCATGGAACTCGCTCCCCGCAAAATTCTGGTCAACGCAGTCGCACCCGGCTATGTCACGACTGACATGACTGCGGAACATCTCGCCAACCCCGCCACCCACCAGCGCGCCATCGACCGCCACCCGCTGGGCCGGCTCTGCACCCCGGAGGACGTCGCCGATGTCGTCGCATTTTTGTGTTCCGACGCCGCAAAATTCATCACCGGCCAAACCATCAACGTCAGCGGCGGCTTCGTCATTTAAATTCTTGCTAACCGGCTAAACGCGCGCCTGTCTAACACTAAAGCGAATGGAGGATTTCCGTGTACTGGCTGAGCGCCACCATAAAGCCGTCTTCCGCCTGGCCTACCGCATGACCGGCAACCAGCAGGACGCCGAAGATGTCGTGCAGGAATGCTTCCTCCGGGCCTATAAACAAATGAGCAAATTCGACGGACGTTCCGCCTTCGGCACCTGGCTCCATCGCATCGCCGCCAACTGCGCCATCGACCTGATCCGCACCCGTAAGCGCCGCGACACGCAGCAGGGCACGGAACTGAATCCCGAAATCGCCATGTCCCACGAACCTTCCCCCGAACGCCTCACCGGCAGCATTGAAATCCGCCGCATGCTGGAACCCGCGCTCGCCCAATTGAGCGATATGGAACGTGCCGCCTTCGTCATGCGCCACTATGAAGGCCTTGGCATTGAAGACATCGGCGCAACGCTCGGCGTCCAGCCCAACGCCGCGAAACACACCGTCTTCCGCGCTGTACAGAAGCTGCGCCGCGCGCTCCAGCCCGCCTACGGAGTCACCCAATGAGTCATCTCACCGAAGAACAATTAGTAGATCTCTATTACGACCGCCCCGCCGCGCCGCACCCGCACCTGGCCGAATGCCGTCAGTGCCGCGAAGCCTTCAGCGACTTCGAACAAACCCTCAACGCCTTCACAGATCTGCCCGTGCCCGAACCGCCGCCCTTCACCTGGCGCGAGCCTCTCACCGCGCGCCTCGCCGCACGCTGGCGCATGTTCGCCCTCGTCCCCGCGCTCGCCGCCGCTCTCTTCGCCGCCTTCTATCTCGGACGCTCCACCACCCCGCCGGCCCCGAAGCTAGCCGCCACCCCGCTCGCTGAATCCGGGCGCGAACGCATTCTTGTCGTCGCGCTCGGCAATCACCTGCAGCGTTCTGAAATGGTGCTTCTCGAAGTCGCCAACGGCGACCATGCTACCTCTTCCGCCGTTCAGGAGCGCGCCCGCAACCTCATCGGCGAAACGCGCCTCTATCGCCAGACCGCTGTCTACCGCGGCGACCGCAATTATTCCGAATTGCTCGAAGAGCTCGACCGCCTGCTAACCGCCATCGCCAATGGACAGTCACAATCTTCGAAGCCGGGCACGGAACAACTGGAACAGCTTCTGTTCAAGATCCGCGTCACCGGTTCCAATATCGAAAAAGGCACAGAAAAATTATGAAGCGGCTTTGCACCATACTCTTGTTCGCGGCCACGCTCCACGCCCAGTGGAACAACCGCGATCGCAATTACGAAGAAGGCACCCGCGCGCTCGATCGTTCGCGCTGGGAAGATGCCGCGCGAATCTTCGGCCAGGAAGCGGAGAAGAAAGGCCCCCGCGCCGACGCCGCGCTTTACTGGAAAGCCTATGCCGAATCCCGCATGGGTCATCGCGATAACGCGCTCTCCGCCATCGCTTCCCTCCGCCGCGATTATGCCTCAAGCCGTTGGATCAACGACGCCCAATCGCTCGAGGTCGAAGTCAAACAGCAAACCGGCACGCCCGTCAGTCCCGAGTCCGAACAGAACGAAGATCTCAAAATGCTCGCGCTCAACGGCCTCCTTCACAACGACCCCGATCAAGCCGTCCCCATCATTGAAAAGCTCCTCCGCAAGAGCACCTCTCGCAAACTCAAAGAGCGCGCCCTCTTCGTGCTCACGCAAAGCAAGAGCCCCAAAGCTATGCAAGTGCTCCACGAAGCAGCCAACGGCGCCTTCAATCCCGATGTGCAAATTCAGGCCATCCGCATGTATGGCATCGGTCAGGGCAATAGCGATGAGCTGGTCAAAATCTACGCCTCCGCCAAAGAGCCGGAAGTGAAACGTGAAGTGGTCAATGCACTTTTTGTGCAACACAACGCCAAGGCCTTGATCGATCTTGCGCGCAAGGAACCGAACCAGGCCATCAAGCAGGATCTTGTCCAGAAGCTGTCCGTCATGCGTTCCCCGGAAGCCACTGCCTACCTCATGGAGATTCTCAACAAATGAAACTCGCCTCCCTTCTGCTTATCGCTTCGCTCGGCCTCTCCGCTCAGCAGCCGCGCCTGGTCAACGCCAAGCTCGAAACCCGCGCTGCCGGCAACCTGCAAAGCTCGTTTCAATCCGCCGTCGCCGCCGCTGAGCTTCCCGTCTGGCTTGCCTGGACCGTCCCTGCCGTCAACCACGGCCAAAGTTGCTGCTGGAACAACAATTCGCGCGGCTGCGGCCTCGAAGGTCAGCCGCATGGCTTGACCAACGCAGGCCCCGTCATGCTCGAAGGCTCGTCCACTTTGGTCGTGCTCTTCCGCATCGAACATCACGCCATCGATAAGACCCGCACCGTCTCCGGCGATTGCGAACTCGACGCCGCCGGCCTTCCCGTCATCCTCTTCACCGGCGTCCGTCCCTCCGATAGCGTGGCTCTCCTCGAAGCCAGCATGAAGCCAGATCATTACTCAGCGCTCGATGCTATCGCCATGCATGACGACCCCTCCGCCGACGCCGCGCTCGAACGTTTCGCGAACCCCAACCAGCCGTTCAAGCTTCGAGAGAAGCTTGGCTTCGCCCTCGCCGCCTTCCGAGGCAAACGCGGCTATGAACTTCTCAAACGCCTCAATGCCGCCGAGCCTGACGACCGCCTGCGCGAGAAGAACATGTTCGCCTTCTCTGTCAGCAAAGAGCCGCAAGCCGTCGACATCCTCATCGATGCCGCCAAGAACGATAAGAGCCCGCGTGTCCGCAGCCAGGCCCTCTTCTGGATGGCCCACAAAGCCGGCGAACGCCAGAAGGCCGCCATCAAAGACGCTCTCGAAAACGACCCTGAAACTGAGGTCAAAAAGAAGGCCGTCTTCGCCCTCAGCCAGCTGCCCGAAGCGCAGGGCATCCCCATGCTCATCGATCTCTCGCGCACCAACAAAAATCCCGAAGTGCGCAAGCAGGCCATGTTCTGGCTGGGCCAATCGAAAGACCCGCGGGCGCTCGCATACTTCCAAGAGGTCTTGGGCCATTAATCTGCACGTTAATCTGGTGTGGTGCGGCCGTTCCTCTCACTCTTGATCGCCATTCCGTTATGGGCCGGTTGCACCATGCCTCTCGCCACGCCGCCAGGCAGCGATCCTCAACTCCACATCGAACAGGGCCGCTTCAAATTGGCGCTCGAAGAACTGACCGGTTCCACCGCGCACGATGCGTACCTTCGCTCCAAAGCGGAAGCAGGTTTGGGCGACCTCGAAGCGTCGCTCCACTCCGCCGAACAGGCTCTTGAAATGGAGCCGCACCGCTCCGAATACCACGTGCAAGTGGCTGCGGCGTGCGGCCGCCTCGCGGAAAGGGCCAGCCTCATGCGCCAGCTTGGCCTCGCCCGCCGCGCGAAAAGAGAGCTCGATGCCGCACTCCAACTGAACCCCGCCGATATCGACGGGCTCTATGGCAACATGCTCTTCTATTACGCCGCGCCTTCGTTTGTCGGCGGCGATAAAGCCAAGGCCGATGCCGCCGCCGAATCCATCACCAGGGTGAATCCGGCGCGCGGCTATCTGGCTCACGCACAGCTTGCCCGCGATAAGCGCGATGCCGCCGCCGAAGAGCTCTACTATCGCAAGTCGCTTGAAGCCGACCCCACCTTTTACGAAGCGCGCGCCACCTACGCTTCCTTCCTGCTCGATAAAGATCGCTCTGCCGCCGAACAACACGCCTGCCAGGCTGTCAACATCGATCCTAACCGCGCCGCCGCCTGGGTCACCCTTGCCGAAGCCGCCGTCGCCGATCAGTGCTGGGATGAGATGTTCGCCGTCCTCGCCAGCGCCAAAGCCGCCGTCCCCGAATCGCGCGAACCCGAATACGCCGCCGGCGTCGCACTCGTCCGCCTGGGCATGCATTACCGTTGGGCCGTTCAGTTCCTTGAACATTACGAAGGTCCCAACGCAATCATGGCCAAGGCCAAGCTCACCGAAGCACGCGGAAGAATCGAGGCCGCGCTAGCATCACAATAGGTATGAAACAACTATTTATCTGGGCGGGCCTGCTGGCCGCCGCAGCCAATGCCGCCAACTTCCCCGATGCCGCCATCGATGAAAAGTCCGCCAAACACACCGAAACCGCCGTTCTCGCCGGAGGCTGCTTCTGGGGCGTCGATGCCGTGTTCAAAAACGTGAAAGGTGTTTCCCAAGTGGTCTCCGGTTATGCCGGGGGCGAAAAGAGTACCGCCCAGTACGAAACCGTTAGCGGCGGCCGCACCGGTCATGCCGAATCCGTTCAAATCACGTACGACCCCACGCAGGTCACTTACGGCCAGCTCCTCAAGGTCTACTTCGCCGTCGCGCATGACCCCACAGAAGTGAACCGCCAGGGCCCCGATTCCGGCACGCAATACCGCAGCGCTATTTTCTTCACCAGCGATGAGCAGAAGCACATCGCCGAAGCGTATATCGCGCAACTCGATGCCGCGCACGTCTACTCTAAGAAGATTGCTACACAGGTTGCGCCGCTCAAGGCGTTCTACGCCGCCGAAGACTACCACCAGAATTTCCTGGAGCGCAATCCCAACTATCCCTACATTGTCTATAACGATCTTCCGAAGCTGAAGGCCCTGAAGCAGCAGTTCCCGCAGATGTGCAAGCGCTAACCATAACGTGCCAGGGCTAATCTCCGAGATCTTTTCCACTCTCGGCAACTGGGTCAAAGGTGAACTGCAAATCACCTCTATCCTGGTAGCCCTCTATACCGTTGGGTTCGCCATCACTCACGTCCCGGCTTGGTTCCTGCTCGGCCCGCTATGCGGATTGCTATATCTCATCCCTATCGTAGGCGGGCCCATCGGCCTCATCCTCACTCTTGCCGTCTCGTTCTTCGCCGGCCGGCCGTTCGGCTACCTGCTCGGCACGCTCGGCGTCTGGGTCTTCCTCCAGGGCCTCGAAGGCTTCTACCTCACGCCGCGCATTCTGGGCCGCCACACCAAGCTCAGCCCACTCGCTGTCTTCGTCGGAGCCATCGGCGCCAGCGCGGTCTTCGGCCCCATCGGCGTCATCTTCGCCGTCCCCGTCATGGCCGTCCTTTTGGTCATTTGGCGCTACATCGATCGCACGCCGTCGCGCTAAACTGGAAGTTCCAACCAGGACATTCTAACTAGTGATTTCAGTAAGCAACGTTTCCATGCGCTTCGGCGCCAAAATACTGTTCGATGAGGTAAGCACCAGCTTCGTCGCGGGTCGCCGCTATGGTTTGACCGGTCCCAACGGAGCCGGCAAATCCACCTTCATGAAGCTGCTGACCGGTGAGAGCGATCCGCAGAAGGGCACCGTCGTACGTCCCAAGAAATTCGGCGTCCTCAGCCAGAATCAGTTCGCCTTCGATGAGTTTCGCGTTATCGATACCGTCATTATGGGCAACAAGCCGCTTTGGAAAGCGCTCGCCGAACGCGAAGAGCTTTACTCCAAAGCCGATATGACCGATGAAGACGGCATGCGCCTCGGTGAGCTGGAAGGCATCGTGGCCGATGAAGACGGCTATACCGCAGAAAGCGATGCCGCCATCCTGCTGCAAGGCCTCGACATTCCAGACGATCGTCACGAGCGCAAAATGTCTGAAATTCAGGGCGGCGAAAAGGTGCGTGTACTGCTTGCCCAGGCTCTCTTCGGCCATCCGCAAGCCCTGCTGCTGGACGAGCCCACGAATTATCTCGATCTCGATTCCGTCCACTGGCTGCAGGATTTTCTGGTGCGCTATGAAGGCTGCCTCATCGTCATCTCGCACGATCGCCACTTCCTCAACAGCGTCTGCACCCACACCGCCGATATCGATTACCAAACCATCATCACGTACACCGGCGGCTATGACGATATGGTGCTGGCGAAGACGCAAGTGCGCAGCCGCATTGAAAGCGACAACGCGCAGCGCGAAAAAAAGATCGCCCAGCTGAACGAGTTCATCGCCCGCTTCAGCGCCGGCACCCGCTCCAGCCAGACCACGTCGCGTAAGCGTGAAGTGGAGCGCCTGCAGACCACGGAACTTGCGCGCTCCAACATCCAGCGCCCCTTCATCAAGTTCGATCAGAAGCGCCCCTCCGGCAAACACATCCTCGAGTGTGACGACCTGAACTGGTCTTACGGCGCGAACCATGTCATCCGCAATTTCTCAACCCGCGTTCTGCGTGGCGAAAAGATCGCGCTCATGGGCCGCAACGGCACCGGTAAGACAAGCCTGCTGAAAGCCCTGCTTGCGAACGCGCCCGAAATTTCCATCGCGCTCGATGGCCAGGTTTCCGGCAAAGTGGTCTGGGGTCATGAAGCGCAAATCGGCTTCTTCGAACAGGATCACAAGGAGTCCATCAAGAAGGGCATGACCGTTTTCGAATGGCTGAACGAGTTCGATCCGCAAGCCACGCGCGAAGAGTTGCGCGGTCTGCTGGGCCGTATGCTATTCGCGCAGGAAGAAGGCGCCAAGCCGACTGACGCGCTCTCCGGAGGCGAAGCCGCCCGCCTCATCTTCTGCCGCCTCATGCTGCAGCAACCCAACTTCCTGGTCCTCGATGAACCCACTAATCATCTTGACCTTGAAGCTATCAACGCCCTGAACGTCGCCATCCAGCGCTATGAAGGCACCGTGCTCCTGGTCACCCACGATCACGACCTCATTGACGAAGTAGCCACCCGCATCTGGCACTTCGATCATGCTGGAATCGAAGATTTCCAGGGCACTTATGAAGAGTGGAACACCGCTCACAAAGTCTAAATCAGAATCAGGCCGCGCCTTAAACCTTGCATCACAGCATCCGTGCGGCTCTGCGCGCGCAGCTTCGCGAAGATCTGCGTCACATGAAACTTCACCGTATGCTCTGAGATGCCCAGGCGGTAAGCAATGAGCTTGTTGCTCAGGCCTTCCGCCAGCATCGCCAGCACTTCCGTTTCGCGCGGGCTGAGCGGCTCTTCCATCTCTTGCCGCGGCACGCGCCTGTCCAACGCCGCGGGCTGCACCACCGCCAAGCCTTCCGCCACCGCCTGGATCGCGGCCGCAATTTCCTCCGGCCGCGAATCCAATTTCAACATGCCGCGCAGGTTACCGCTTAGCGCGTGCACATCAGGCTCTTCTGTCAACAGCACAACCGGGCAGGCGCTCTCCGCCCACCCGCGCAGGCTGTCCTCATCGGTCACGGGCGAGGCCACCAGCAGCACGTCGGCATCTTCTTCATCCGCGGCCAGAGTCAACGCCTCGCTCGAACGCACCACCGCTTCAAGCCCAATGCGCACGATGGCCGAAGGCGCCGACGCCAACACGCGAATCACTTGGCCGGGCGCTCACCCACGGTGGCCGTGGCCTGCTGCACCGCGCCGCCGCGCAGGAAGCGCAGATGCACTTGCTTCCCGATCAGGTCGGAATTGAGGGCCCCATGCAGCGCTTCCACAGAGGTCATGCGTTCGTCATCCACCTGCAGCAGCACGTCGCCCAGCATCAGCCCCGCTGCCGCCGCCGGACCGTTCTCTTCCACATGCACCACCATGATCCCGCTTTCCTGGCCCACGTTGAGCGTGGCCGGAACCGCCACGGTCTGCAGCCCGATCCCCAGATACCCGCGCGCCACGCGACCTCGCGTCGCCAGGCTGTTCGCCACACGTTCGATGGTGCCGCGCGGGATCGCAATCACAGAACTGCGCGACAAGCCAGCCGCCACCAGCCCCAACAGGTTGCCTTCCGCATCGGCTACCGCGCCGCCCAGCGAAGTCGGATAGATCTCCAGGTTCAAGCGGATGAACTCGCTCAGCTTGCCGCCTCGCCACGTCTTCCACTCGCTCGCCGCGCCGCTCACGATGCCGAATGTTGCAATCGGTCCCGTGTCGCGCGTGCGGCCAATGGTCAGTGCAATCTGCCCCACCTTCACCGCGCCGGTTGCAAACGATGCGGGCTGCGTGTCGCCTGTATCGCAAACCAGCACGGCCAGATCGGTCGAGCCATCGCGCCCTTTCAACGTTGCGGGAACCGTTTGTCCCGAAGGCAATGTAACGTGCAAACCTTCCTCGCCCCGCAGTGCCGATTCCGACGTCAAAACCAAACCAGCCTTCCACACCACACCGCTCGAAGTACGCCTCGACCGGCTATGCACTGTAACTACCGACGACGCCGCGCGTTCGACAGCCGCCGCCACGTCCGAACTGAAATTATTAAAAATATTAGTCATATCTGCAACCAACTTCCCGCATCGAGCCTTCGCGGCACATCGGTAGATGGTCTAGCACGGAACTACCCGAAAGGATTGGCCTCAACAATACTGTCCCGCGCAGAAGCCCGAAGACCAAGCCCACTGAAAGTTATAGCCGCCCAGCCAGCCGGTCACGTCCACGGCTTCGCCGATGAAGTACAAGCCAGGCGCGCGCTTGGCCTCAAAGGTCTTCGACGAAAGCTCATCCGTATCGATTCCGCCGCGCGTCACCTCCGCCTTCGCATAGCCTTCCGTTCCGGCTGGCGTGAAGCTCCAATCCTCCCGCCATCGCGCAGCCAGGCGCTTCGGAAGCGCACCCACCGGCTCGATGCGCACCGCCTCACCCGCGTTCCAATAGCTCGAAACCTGCAAGAATCGCCGGACCGCTCAAGCCGCGATGCGTAATCAACATGCGCTCGTGAAAACTTGTGCCTCCGCATTCCGCCCTTACTTCAGCGCTAACTCCAGTCAAATCCCCATAAGCCGCCAAGTCTTCGGCGCTCATAGTCAGCGGCACCAGCGCGGGCTCCGGCTTCACCACGCGCAACCCCAGCTCACGCGCCGCGCGATAGGCAAAATCAGTCGCGCCCATCTTCGGAATCGAAGGCCCGCCAGTCGCCACCACCACCGAAGCAGCCTCAATCTCTTCGTGCTCTGTGTGTACGCGCCAGCCCGGCTCCAGCTTCGTCACCGTGCGATTCATCAGCATCGCGACCCCGGCAGCGCGGCACTCCTCTTCCAGCAATCGCGCGATGTCGCGCGCAGAACGGTCGCAGAACAATTGCCCCAGCGTCTTCTCATGCCAAGGGATGCCGTAAGCTTCCACCAGCTTGACAAAATCCAGCGGCGTGTACCGCGCCAGCGCGCTCTTCGCGAAATGCGGATTCTTCGAAATGAACTGCGCCGCCGTCACCACGCGATTCGTAAAATTGCACCGCCCGCCACCAGAGATCAGAATCTTCTTGCCGGCCTTCTCGGCGTGCTCCAACATCACCACGCGCCGCCCGCGCTTCCCCGCTTCAGCCGCGCACATCATCCCCGCCGCCCCCGCGCCAATTACCACCACATCCGCCGTCACGCCCCATCTCACCACGCCCCCAAAACTTCTGTTCCCGCGTCCCCGCACGCTTGTCTTATTCAACGTAGGGGAAGGCCGTGCGCCAAAACCTGCCGATAAGGAGAACACTATGACAAGCAGCAGATTGCTGGCATTCACGCTTACCGCTCTCAACTTCGCCGCGCCCGCATTCGGCCAGCTCGCGCCCGCATTCGTTCCGCCCGCCCTGTTCGCCGCGCCCGGCGCCACCAGCGCCGCAACAGGCGATTTCAATGGCGATGGCCGCATCGATATTGCAACCGCCAACGGCGCCCCCGCCGGCAGTCACGGCGTCAGCATTCTCCTCTCGAACGGCGATGGCAGCTTTCAGGCAGCGCGCAATTTCAACACCGGCACCGACCCCAACGCCATCGCCGTGGGCGATTTCAACGCCGATGGCAAACTCGACGCCGCCGTCATGAACTCGCTCCAGAGCACCGTCAGCATCCTCACCGGCAACGGCGATGGAACCCTGCAAGCGCCCTCGTTGATCGTTCTGCCCGGCGTCCCGCGCTCTCTCGCCTCTGCGGATTTCAACTCTGATGGCAAGACCGACCTCATCCTTTCCGTCTCCCTCGCCGCGCCCGGATCTTCCCTGACCGTCGTGTTGATGAGCCGTGGCGATGGCACGTTTGCGCAGTCCACCTTCCCCTCGCCCTATGGCATCGTGGTGGCCGATTTCAACGGCGATGGCAAGCCCGATATCGCCCAGTACGGCATCCCCACCGGCCCCGGCGCCGCGATCAAGTTCGGTAATGGAGACGGCACCTTCACCGATGCGCCCCTGCCCTTCACTCTCGGCGTGCCCTTCCAGGTCACTCAGGCCGTTGCGGGCGATCTCAATGGCGATGGCAAAATGGATCTCTACGGCGAATTTGTCAGCGGAGCCATCACGCGCTCCGGCTTTGTCTTCTCCACTTATGTCGCGCTCGGCAATGGCGATGGCACCTTCACCGTCAACAGCACCGGTCTCTTCAGCGTCGGCATCGGCGGTGAAAATCTTCTTGCCGGAGACTTCAACGGCGATGGAAAACTCGATATCGCCGGCGTCTTCCCCGGGCCTTCAGCGAACAATATCGGACCGCGCAATCTCCCCAACACCATACGCGTTCTCTATGGCACGGGTAACGGTTCGTTCGCCGTTCGCACTTCGTACGCGGCGGGTCCGTCATTGGGCATCGCCGCCGCCAACTGTCTTGTAGCCGGCGATTTCGATGGAAACGGTTCCACTGACTTCGCCTGGGCTACCGGCGCCGGCATCAACGTCGTCCGCAACGGCTCCGGCAACCCGCCACTGCTCACCGGCATTTCTTTAAACTCCAACTTTGTGCAAGGCGGTAGCGCGGTGGTTGCAGGCTCGCTCTCGCTCGGCGCGCCCGCGCCCGCCGGCGGAGCTTCCGTCTCTCTCACCAGCAGCAATCCCGCCGCTGCTTTCTTCCCCGGCGGCCCTACCGTCTTCATCCCCGCGGGCGCCACTTCCGCCGCATTCAGCGTCTCAACTCTCGCTGTTGCCGCGCCGGCTCTGGTAACCGTTAATAGCGTTTTGAACGGTGTCACTCAGACTGCATCTCTCAACGTCGATCCCGCGTTCACCTTGAACTCGCTTTCCTTCGCGCCGGCCAGCCTCATCGGTTATTTCGGCAACTTTGGGCCGTTGTTCAACTATGCGACTGCCACGATTACGCTCTCCGGCCCCGCCACTGACGCGGGCGCGCTGGTCAATCTCACCAGTTCGAATCCTGCTCTGGTGTCGGTGCCTCCCAGCGTCACCGTCGCACCCGGAGCTACCTCCGCCACCTTCTTCGCCGGCAATCTGAACAAGGTGGCGGCCAACACTCCCGTCACCATCGCCGCAAGCCTGCAGGGCGTGTCGCGAAGCGGCATCCTTACCGTGCTCACCGGCGCCGATATCGTGCAAATCACCAAAGCCGAGTACGTAGTAAAAACCGGCCAATGGAAAATCGAAGCCACCGATTCCGATCCCTCCGTCACAACCATCTGGGTCCTCGATTCGGCTGGAACGTTCAAGGGTTCGCTCACCAACCTCGGCGCGGGCGCCTTCAAGGGCCAGGGCGCATCCGCAGGACCATTCACTTCCGTCGTGCTGCAAAGCATCAAAGGTGGGAACGTGAGCGGTCCGGTGGCTCAAAAGTAAGCTCAACATGCGCGTCCGTTCCGTCAAGCGAAACTTCGGCACGCGCTCTCCCCAACCTGCTCTCTCCCGTCACCACGTAGGCGCCGGGAGGGAGCGAGGGGAACACAAACCGGCCATCCTGATTCGCGGTCGCGCTGGCCTCTGTCACGGCCATCATCGCCGCGTCGCTATCCTTCCGCGAGAGCGTGACGGGCATGCCGCCAGCACCTTTAATCTCGCCCGCAATGCTGGCAGGCTTGCCTTTCGCCACCCGTATATCGATGTTCCGCGCTTCGCTGCCCATGCCAACGCGCACCGGCGAAGCACCGCGCGAGCTTGCGGCGGAAGGATAGTAAGCCGGAACATACACCTCGCCCAAGGGCGCCTGCGCACGCGCCGCCCGCAGCACGTATGTGCCGGCAGCCAAGCCGGCCAAACGATACTCGCCCATATCGTTCGTCCGTGCCGTCGAGCGCGCCTGCACACTGCCGGTCGCTTCATCCCGCGTATAGACGGAAACGGGCACGCCCTCCACCGGTTCGCCGTCTTCATCGAACACGCGCCCAGTAATCACGGCCGGCGTCTCCATCGCGATATTCACATCGCGGCGCTTCTCGCTGGACCTCAGCTTCACCACGGCCGAATAGAGCGCTGGCAGGAACCCCGCGCGTCCAGCGGCAACGCGATACTCACCGGCCGCCAGCCCATCCACCGCATAACGACCATTCGCGTCCGTCACCGTACGCTTCACCGGCTCACCGCGCACGGTCCCCACCACCACATCGGCCTTGCGCACCGGCGCGCCGGAGATGGGGTTCCACAGGCGGCCCTCAATGGAAGCCGCCAGCCAGCATATGATGATCCAGGTTGCCATTTCAGAGTGACGCTCCCTCCATCTCACCACTTCAGCAGACACGGCGCCCGGATCATGGTGGCGCTGCTCTTCTTCGCCGCAGCCATCAATTACATCGATCGTGGCAGCCTCTCCGTCGCCGCGCCCCGCCTGGTCACTGAGCTTTCTCTATCGCCGGTGCAGATGGGCTTCCTGCTCTCCGCCTTCTTCTGGTCGTATACGGCATTCCAACTTCTTTCGGGATGGTTGGCAGATCGTTACCCCGTCACATGGGTCTTCGGTATCGGCTTCTGCATCTGGTCCGCGGCCACCATGGCCTCGGGTTTTGCGGGCGGCCTGGTGTCGCTTGCCGTCATGCGCCTCCTCTTGGGCGTGGGGGAGAGCGTGGCCTTTCCCTGTTATTCGAAAGTGATCGCAGCGGGCTTCCCCATTGAGCGGCGAGGGCTGCCGAATGCGCTGCTTGAGGCCGGCACCAAGCTGGGCCCCGCTATCGGCACGCTGGCCGGCGGCCTTCTGGTGGCGCATTACGGTTGGCGCTTCATGTTCATCGCGCTGGGGGCGGGCAGCCTGCTGTGGCTGATTCCTTGGACCGTGTGGGCTCCGCGACCCAAGCCATCTACCGCCGTAATCGCCTCCGCAAGCGCCGTCACCATGGCGCAAATCGCGAAGCGCAAAGATGCGTGGGGCACGTTCCTCGGCAACTTCTGTTACACCTACTCGTACTATTTCCTGCTCACGTGGCTGCCTTCTTATCTGGTGAAAGAGCGTCACGTTTCGCTGGCGGCCATGGGCGTCATCGGCTCCATCCCGTTCTGGGGCAGTGCTGTTTCCGCGGTCCTCTGCGGCTGGGCGTCAGACCGTTGGATCCGTCGCGGCGCTTCGCCCACGCGCGTCCGCAAGACGTTCGTCGTCGCAGGTCTGCTGCTCTCCACCATCATGGTGCCGGCCGCTCTGGTGCATGACCTGCGGCTCTCCATGGTGCTTCTGAGCCTTGCCTATATGGCCTTCGGCATGTATGCCTCGAATCACTGGGCCATCACGCAAACACTCGCTGGCCCGGAAGCCGCCGGCAAATGGACCGGCCTGCAGAACACCGTGGGCAACTTATCGGGCATCATCGCTCCCATCGTCACCGGCTTCATCGTCGCGGAGACAGGCAGCTTCTACTGGGCTTTCGTTTCGCCGGCGTTGCTCGCGCTGGCGGGTGTTGCGTGTTACTTTTTCCTGGTGGGCGAAGTCGCGCCAGTAAATTGGAATGTCCCCCGATCGGGGGATGCGCGGCTTCCCCGGCATGCGCAAAGCTGAGGGTGTGTGCCCCGCGCAGATGTGACCCGAACTGAACGGCTTTCCCTGGCCTTGTTTTTCGGCCTCGCCGGATCAGTGCACGCGCTCAACGTAGATCGCGCGGTCTCGCAATATGGGCATACTGCCTGGCGTCTGACGGACGGTGTGTTTCAAGGTGCGCCGCACGCGCTCACGCAGACCAGGGATGGCTACATCTGGATCGGGACGGAAGTGGGCCTAGTCCGGTTCGATGGTGTACGCTTCGTGCCCTGGGTGCCGCCCGCGGGCGAGGCGCTTCCGGACACCGTTATCGTGTCCCTGGCCGGTGCGCGGGATGGCAGCTTGTGGATCGGCACCGGTAGCGGAATCAGCCACTGGGGCAATGGCCACCTGGTCAACTACCCCGCCATTGCCGGCAGGATCAATGCGCTTGTCGAAGATCGCGAAGGGTCCATCTGGATGGCTAAATCGCGGCCGCGCGATGAGAGCGGGCCGCTGTGCCGCGTGAAGAACGGCGAAGCGCGCTGCTTCGGCAAAGCGGACGGCATCTCTCTGGCATGGGCGCAAACGCTGGTGGACGATCGCCACGGCGGGCTCTGGATTGGCGCTACGGCGGGCGTGTGTCACTGGTCGCCGGCTTCAGCCGACAGCTTCCTTTCGGAGAAGCTGAAGCACCTGCAGGGCAGCACGGGTGTTGAAGGTCTTGCGCTTGCAGCCAACGGCGCTTTATTAGTTGGCATTGGCCAGACCGGCGCCGGCGCCGGTCTGCAATCCATTGTTTCAGGCGCGTGGAAGCCGTACGCTGTGCCGGGGATCGATGCATCGTCGCTATCCGTGACCGGGCTCTTCGTGGATCGAGATGAAGCTCTCTGGATCTCTACCGTGAACGAAGGCCTCTATCACACGGGCCGCGGTTCCACTGACCGCTACCGGCAGGCCGACGGGCTATCGAGCGACACCGTGCGCAGCTTTTACGAGGATCGCGAAGGCAGCATGTGGACCGTATCGGAGCGCGGTATTGACCGCTTTCGTGAACTGCCGGTCTCTACTCTTTCGAAGCGCGAAGGACTGATGGCCGATGTGGTCGGTTCGCTATTCTCTTCGCCGAATGGAACGTTGTGGCTGGCGAGTGGCCAGTGGCTGGTGTCACTTCGCGAGGGCAAATTCCTGGCCACGAACGCAGCGAATGGCTTGCCCGGATCGAGCGTCACCTCAATCTTCGAAGACCGCGCCGGCAGGCTCTGGGCCGGTGTGGATTCTGAACTTGCGGCGATGCAGGGTGGCCACTTGCGCCTGATCAAGCGGCAGGACGGCACGGCCATCGGCATGGTGACTGCCATTGCGCAAGACACGCAGGGCAACGTGTGGGCACTGGCGACGGGCAAGCCGCGCAATCTTTTCCGCATTCAGGATCTGGCGGTGCGAGAGATGATTCCGCAGAGCGCCGGCAGCATCAGCCTGGTGGCTGACCGCACGGACGGTATCTGGCTGGGCGACGCCGGCGGGAACTTCAGAAGGTACCGGTCCGGCAAGTTCGACGTGGTGGTTGCCAGCGATGGCGAAGGGCGCGTGCAGGATTTGCTGGCCGCTGCCGATGGCTCCGTGTGGGGCGCGACGCCGAAGGGACTCATCCGCTGGAAGGAGGGCAGGCGCGCACGGCTGGATCATAGCAACGGCCTTCCCTGCGATGGAGCCTTTTCCGCGGTGGACGACGATGCCGGTGCGCTCTGGGTATATGCCACGTGCGGCATGTTGCGTGTCTCACGCGACGAGTTGCGGAAATGGTGGGAACATCCGGCCGCGACTATCGCCGTCACTGTCTTCGATGTCTTCGATGGCGCAGCACCTGGCCGCACTCCGTTCGGCCCGGCCGCGATGAAGGGGCCGGGGGGCCGCCTGTGGTTCACCAACGAAAATGTTGCGCAGTTCGTTGACCCCACGCGCGTGCCCCGCAATTCGGTACCGCCGCCGGTCCACATTGAAGAAGTGATCGCGGACAGAAAACGGCAGGCGCCTATCGACAACATGCGCCTGCCCGCGCGCACCGGAGATCTGCAGATCGATTACACCGCGCTCAGTTTCGTGGTGCCGCAAAAGGTCAGGTTCCGTTACCGCCTGGAAGGTCGCGATGAAACTTGGCGCGATTCAGGGACCCGGCGGCAGGCCTTCTATAGCGACCTTTCGCCCGGCCCCTACCGGTTCCGCGTGATTGCCTGCAACAACGATGGCGTGTGGAACGAAACAGGCGCCAGCTGGAGCTTCCGTGTAACGCCGGCGTACTACCAGACCGTATGGTTCCGGCTGCTCTGCCTTGCGCTTGCGGTGCTTGCCTTATGGGCCGCGTATCAAGTGCGCATGTGGCAAATTGCGGCCAGCTTGAATGCGCGCTTCGATGAGCGCATGGCCGAACGCAACCGGTTGGCCGGTGAGCTTCACGATACATTTCTGCAATCCGTGCAAGCCAGCAAGATGCTAGCCGATCAGGCTGTGGCGGAGCAGCAGATGGACGCGGCTCATTTGCGTCAAACCATTGAGAAGCTCTCGCGTTGGCTGGGGCAGGCAACGCTGGATGGACGCGCTGCGTTGAACTTCCTGCGCAAATCGACAGCTCTGAAGAACGATCTGGCGGAGGCCTTCCGGCATGCCGCGGAAGCGTCCCGCTACGGAGGCTCGACGCAGTTCGCGCTCTCCATTGAGGGTGAGTCACGCGAGGTACACCCGATTGTTCGCGATGAAGTTTATCGCCTGGGCTCGGAGCTGATCAGGAATTCTTTCCAGTTCTCCGGCGCGGACCTGGTGACGATGAAAATTGGCTATGCGCAGGATTTGACGGTTCGCGTGGGGGACAATGGGAAGAGTAGCCGGAACTCGATGACCGGGTCCCACGTGTTCGAGGATCTGCAACGGAGGGCGGCGCGAATCGGCGGGCAAGTTCGCGCGATCGGTCATGTTCCCGAATTGGAGATTGAGTTGAAGGTGCCGGGCAGGATCGCATTCCACGACTTTTCCCGTAACGGTTTCCTTGCCCGGGTGGCGAACCGCCTGTGGAGTTTGCGGAAACAATTTGGAGGTAAGAAGTGACGGAGACCACCGGCCGCATTCGGGTTCTTGCGGTTGACGATCACCCTTTGTTTCGCGAAGGGCTTTCGGCAATCATCGATAATCAGCCTGACATGTGCGTGATCGCTGAAGCTACCACTGGCGGCGAGGCGATTGAAGCCTTCCGGCGGCATGCTCCGGACATCACGCTGCTGGATCTTCGCCTGCCCGACATCAGCGGGATCGATGTGCTGATTGCCATACGAACCGTATCGCCCAAGGCGCGCGTGGTGATTCTGACCACGTCCGAAGGCGACGCGGAAATCAGCCGTGCTTTGAAGGGCGGAGCGCGCGGCTATGTGTTGAAGTGGATGCCGCCGGCCGACTTGCTAACAGTGATCCGGCAGGTGCATTTGGGCAAGATGAGCATTCCGCCGGAGGTGACGGAGCAGCTGATCGATCATATGAACGATCAGCCGTTGAGCGCGCGCGAAGTGGAAGTGCTGGCGCGCGTGGCGGATGGAAACAGGAATCAGGATATTGCCAGGCAACTCTTCATTTCAGAGGAGACCGTGAAAGTTCATCTAAAGCACATCATGGAAAAGTTGGGCGCGGGCGATCGCTCTGAGGCGCTGGCCATTGCGGTGCGGCGCGGCATCATGCGTCTTTAATTGCCGCCAAGTGGGTAGCTCTCGATACCTCGGCTGGGTTAGTGGGGCGGCACTCAAGCGGGTGAGCGCAAAAGCACTCTATGTCGGGACGCCGATCTGGACCGGATAAAACAAACTCATCCACATGACCTCACTTCTTGCAATAGCGCCGGGCCCCACGCGCGTGCTGCGGTCCAGTGCCACGCTGGGCTGGCGTGGTTTTGTGGTGGAAAAACATTTGACCTCTCCCGGCGAGCGGCCCGCTCAACTCACTGACCGTCATGTGATCTCACTTTTGTGCGATAGCTCTGCGCATGTGCAACACTCAGCCTCGCCAAGCGCGAAGCCGGTTCTGTTGCGCGCGGGTTCGGTTGCCCTCATGCCCGCGGGTCCGGTTCCGTTTCTGCGGCTGCACACGCGTGGCGAGTTTGTGCATTGCGCGCTGCAGCCGGAGTTCGCGAAAGGCGTGATGGCCGAAATGAATCCCAGGCCGGCCGCGTTGCCGCAGCCGCGCACCGATTTGCGGGACGCTCAAACGGAGCGCCTGCTGCGGCTACTTTGCGATGAGTTGGAAGCGGAGGCTCCGCTGGGCGGGCTCTATGTGGATTGCCTGGCGCATGCGTTAACGGTTCGCTTTCTGGGTATGGGCCGCGAGGGCCTGAGCGCTGTGACGGACAGCGGTGTATCGCCGCTGCCAACTCGCATATTGAACCGGGTGCAGGAAAAAATTGCGGCGTGTTTCGATACCGGTCTCAGCTTGAAGAGCCTGGCCGAAGAGAGCGGATATAGCCGCGCTCATTTCCTGCGGATGTTTCGCGCGGCCACGGGCGTGACGCCGCATCAATACGTATTGGAACTGCGCCTGAAGCGCGCGCAGGAATCGCTGCGGCACAGGAAGCACAGCCTGATCGATGTCGCCGCGCTCTGCGGATTTGCCAGCCAATCGCATATGACCAGCGTGTTCCGTCGAAGGCTGGGCGTGACACCCGGTGAATTTCGGCGTGAGTGCGCGGCCTGAGCCATAACTCGAACGGGGGATGTAAGTTGGCGCGCCTTACTGTAACCTGCAAACAGTTCGTATGAGCGATCAGGCTCGCATTCGCATACTTAGTGTTGACGATCATCCGCTGCTTCGCGAAGGCATCGCCGCCATCATCGATAACCAGCCCGATATGCAACTGGTATCGCAGGCGTCTAGCGGCGCGGAAGCAATTCACCAGTTTCGCGAACATCGGCCCGACGTTACGCTAATGGATTTGCGCCTGCCCGACCTGAGCGGCATCGATGCGATGAGCACCATTCGCCAGGAGTTTCCCGAAGCCCGTATCATCATGCTCACCACGTTTGAAGGCGACGTGACCATTCAGCGCGCACTGGAAGCAGGCGCGCGCGGTTACTTGCTGAAGAGCACCGCGCCGAAAGAAATGGTCGAGGTGATTCGGCAGGTGCATGCAGGCAAGAAGCGGATTCCGGCGAACGTAGCCGCGCATCTAGCCAGCCATATGGGTGAAGAGAGCTTGACGCCTCGTGAGATAGAAGTGCTGCGGCAGGTGAGCGGCGGCAATCGCAATAAGGACATTGCGGACCTGCTGTTCATCTCAGAAGAGACGGTGAAAGTTCACATGAAACACGTGATGGATAAGCTGGGCGCGAAAGACCGTACGCAGGCAATCGCCATCGCGGTGCGCCGCGGGATTATTCAATTTTAGGCGGGGTGCACCAGCTCCAAAATTGACATTTGGAGTACTGCTAACTTATAGTTACTCCACCAGGGGCCACGTTTCAGCAACTGGTCCCCTCTCAGCGCCGAGATCCAGGCCGTGTTGTGCCGAGCCGTTTCTCGAACGCTATGCCTAAACTTCATTTTCTAACTCTTACTTTCGCGGCGATCTTGCCGGCTTGCGCAGCCGCACAGACCAACGAAACCGCCAAGCTGCTTCAGGAACTGATTCGCATCGATACCAGCAACCCGCCCGGCAATGAGGCGGCAATGGCTGCGTTTTTGAAGACCAAGTTCGAACCGCTTGGCTTTCAGATTGATATTTATCCCACGCCGGACGCGAAGAAGGCTCACTTCATTGCGCGTCTGAAGGGCGATGGCTCGAAGAAACCGATTCTGCTTGCGGCGCATGCAGACGTGGTAGGCGTGGAGCGTGAGAAATGGTCAGTGGACCCGTTCGCCGGCGTGATCAAGGATGGCTATGTCATCGGGCGCGGCGCTATCGATTTCAAAGGCGGCCTGGCCGTATTCGCACAAGCCGTGATGATGCTGGCGAAGAACAAAGTTCATCTCACGCGCGATGTGATCTTCCTTTCCGAAGCCGATGAGGAAGGCGGGCAGTACAACACCATGTGGCTTGCGAAAGACCACTGGGACAAGATGGACTGCGAATTTTCTTTGAACGAAGGCGGCTGGATCATCAAGAATCCGGATGGCACGGTGCGCTATGTGAGTATTTCAACAGCCGACAAATCGGGCGTTTCGCTGCTGGTAACCGCACGGGGGACATCGACGCATTCGTCCATGCCGCGGCCCGATAACGCCATCTTCACGCTCTCGAAAGCCATGGCGAAGATTGCGGATTACGACACGCAGCCGAAGCTGATCGATAGCACGCGCGAATTCTTTACGACGCTGGAGAAGACCAGCAAGCCGCCCATGTCGACTTACTTTCATGACCTGGTGAATAGTCAAGACGCAGCAGCCGTAAAGAAGGCCGACCAAGCCATTAGTCAAGATCCGCTGCTGCACGCCATCATGCGCAACACCATCGCGCCGGTGTTTCTGAATGCGGGCTTTCGCGGCAACGTGATACCGGGCTCGGCAGAAGCGACTCTGAATTTCCGCACCATTCCCGGGACCAATACGGAAGAGCTGATCAGTGAGATGAAGGCCGTGATCAACGATCCGCGCGTAGACGTAACCGTGGCGGCGGGCCGGGCAGGCATGCCCGGCGGTGCGGCCTATGCCGAGTATCAGAAGATGGCGGCGCGCATGAAGCCTTCGACGAAGGACAGTGAGCTATTTCGTGTTCTGGTGCAGCAATCGAACGCGATCTTCCCCGGTGTTCCCGTCACCACATATTTGTTTCAGGCCGGAACCGATTCCGGCGCCTGGCGCAGCAGAGGCATTCCCGTCTACGGCATTTATCCTTACCCGATCAGCGCCGAAGACCTGACCCGCATGCACGGCAACGATGAACGCGTCCCCGTCGATTCGCTCCAGCAAGGTACGGATCTGATCTACAACACTCTTCTGAAGGTGGCCGCCCAATGATCGTACGAGCACTCCCCACGTTTCTCCTGCTGGCCGCGCTGGCGCAGGCACAGCAGACCTCCATCACCGGTACCATTTCCGATTCTTCCGGCGGCTCCGTCCCGGCGGCCAAAGTGACTGCGACGGCCAAGGGAGGCGGCGTGTCGCATACCGCGCTCACCAGCCCCTCAGGCTTGTTCGCGCTACAGGCGCTGGACGCGGCCGACTATTTGATACGTGTGGAAGTGCCCGGCTTCACGCCACTGGAGCGCACGCTGACGCTGTTGATTGGGCAGACGCTCACGCTCGATCTGCAATTGCATCCGGCGTCCACAAGTTCGACGGTGGACGTGCTGGCAGATGCGGCGGTGATCGATACCAGTTCGTCGATCGTGGGCGGCAACATAGATGCCAAGCAGATGAAAGACGTGCCGCTCAACGGCCGCAACTGGATGGAACTGGCGCTGCTGGTCCCTGGTATCACCAAGAATGCGGTGGGCTTCACACCGCTTGGATCAACCGACAGTGGCAAGTTTCAAATCAACGTGGATGGGCAGCAGGTGACGCAAAATACTGCAGGGTCCGGCTTTGGCCAGCCGCAGTATAGCCGCGACGCGTTGGACCAGTATCAGATCATCACGAACCGCTTCGATGCGACGATGGGCCGGTCATCCGGCATCCAGATCAACGCGCAGACCAAGAGCGGCACCAATCAATTTCACGGGTCGTTGTACGGCTATTTCCGGAACGATGCGTTCAATGCGGCGGACCCAATTGCACAGCGCATTCTTCCTTTTACCGACCAGCAGTTCGGCGGCACCGTGGGCGGGCCAATTCTGCATGACAAGCTGTGGTTCTTCTTCGGCTATGAAGGCGAAAAGCAGCCGGGCACGTTGTTCCTGACTCCTACCGGGTTTGCCGGCCAGCGGTTTACGCTGGGTACGAACCTAACTACGAACAGTTATCTGTTCCGCACGGATTATCAGTTGAACAGCAACAATCGCTTTTCGGTGCGGGCATCCGGGTACACGTGGGCCAATCCGTTGACGGGGCTTGCGGGGACGGATCATCCTTCGCGCGCGGCAGACCAGACGCGCACCAGCTATGCGGTGTTCGGCACATGGTCGCGCATCTTCGGCGCGGGCATGGTGAATGAAGTCAAGCTTGGTTTGAACCACTTCGATTGGGACAATGAGGCACTGTCGAACAGCCCGGAGCTGCGCTTCCCTTCGACCACCGTGGGTGGCCGTTATAACTATCCGCAAGTTTTCAAGCAGAATGTGCAGCAGTATCGTGACGACTTATTCTGGCTAAAAGGTACGCACAGCCTGAAGCTGGGCGGCGAATACTTGTATGACAAGCATACAGGTTTCTTCCAGCAGAACCTGCGCGGTACCGTTTCGGCCTTTTCGCAAGACCCGAACTACGCGGCCGTGTTCCCTTCGGTGGACCCCGCGACATGGAACCTGGCCGCGATTGCACCTACTGCGTTGAGCTATGTGCAGGGGTTCGGTAACTTCAACATCAACATTCCCCGGAACACGATTGCGTTCTGGGCGCAGGACGATTGGAAAGTAAGTCAGCGGCTCACTCTGAACCTGGGCGTTCGCTATGACAACGATTTAGGCATCTTCGATCCTTCGCTGCGCCTGGCGAGCGGCATCGTGACGCCACGCTCCGGCGACAATCACAACATCGCGCCGCGCATTGGCTTCGCCTATGACGTGACGAACAATCGCAAGACCGTGATCCGCGGCGGTGCGGGGATCTACTATGCCGATATCCAGGCGAACCAGGTGATCGATCAGCAGATCTTCAACGGACAGCAATCGCTGCAGGTATCTGTGGACCGAACGCCGGGCTCGACCATCGATTTGAACGCGCCTTTTGGAAGCGCGACGGGCGCTCAGTTTCTGAGCGGCGCTGTGCCCGTGGCCAAGCAGCAGGTGCAGATACTAGGGCACAATGCGCACACGCCTTATTCGTTCCAATCCTCAATCGGCGCGGAGCACCAGTTCGGGAAAGATTGGACCTTGTCAGCCGATTTCGTTCACTGGCGTGTGTATCACGATTGGATTCGAACCGATGCCAACCTGTTGTTCAATCCCGTTAACGGCTTTAACCAGAGCCCCAGCCTTGTTGCGCGGCCCGATGCGCGCTATACGGGCATACTGACTTTCACCACTCCCGATGCGGCCGGCGCGATTTCCGATGGGCTTCAGATGGAGCTTCGCAAGCGCTTCTCACGCGGCTTGACGCTAGGCGTGAGCTATACGCTGGCGCGGTTGAAAGATTCCACAACAGGGCCCTTCTATTACCCGAACAATCAATATGACCTGAACAGCGAGTGGGCAAATTCCGTGGATGACCAGCGCCACACCCTTTCGTTGAACGGGAGTTATCAGCTGAAGTGGGGTTTCCAGACCAGCTTGTTCTATCATTACGGTAGCGGACAGGCTTATCAAGTAACCGCGGGGGCGAACCCTTTCGGTAATACGAATGTGACCAACCGGACTTTCAAAGCCGGCGTGGTGACTTACAACAATCCTGCGAATAATATCCCTTCGGTGACAGCTCCGGGATACTTTGTCACCGCGAGGGATCAATTTTATGGCCGGCCGATTCAGCGCGTAGACACACGCATCGCAAAGACCTTCGCGGTCAAGGAGCGCTTGAAGCTGATTGGTATGTTCGAGGCGTTCAACTTATTGAACTATCAAAACTACGGCACTTACAACACGTCGATTACGACCAAGAGCTTTGGCGCGCCGGCCCAGAACGCGAATCTGGCTTACGCGGCGAGGATGCTGCAGCTGGCGGCGCGCATTGAGTTCTAGCTTTCTTCTTGGCCTGCTGCTGTTCAGCGGCTGGACGGACCATGTCGCGCCGATCCTGACCAAAGAACAGAAGCAGGCTTACGAGAAGCTGAAGCCGGAAGCGCAACAAAACTTCGAGCACGGTTTTTGGGCAACGAAAAATATCGGGCCCGAGGAGTATGCGCGGCGTCGCGCATATGTCGATGCGCAGTTTGGGACATGGCGCACGGATCGCGCGCGAATCTACCTGAGCCTGGGTGCACCGCAGAAGATCACACGCCTGGCGAGTACGCGCAGCTTCTGGCCGATTGAGATTTGGTACTACGCTTCGGCGCCTGGCATTGGAGTTTCGAGCGCGGTACAGTTCTTGTTCTATCAGCGCAACCAGGCGGGCGATTACCGGCTGTACTCGCCCACGCTGGATACCTTCACGGCGCTGCTGAATCCGCAGAGCGGCACTCGCGGGGCGTTTCGGGCGAATGACCTTCTCACGGAAGGCGACATTCGCAACACCATGAACCTGACGCCCGCTGAAACGGAAGTTGTGGACGCGGCGTTGGGTGTTTCGAAGGGCATTAAGGGGATGGAGAACGATTCCATTCTTGCGCGCGCCACTGCGCCGGCGGAAGCGCTGGCGAAGACGCCTACTTTCCAGGTGAGTGCACGCCTGGTGACGGCGGCGCACCCTGTGTTCGCCGCGTTCGAATCCTGGGCGGAAGATGGCACGCCGGTGATCGATGTATCGATTGAAGCGCCCGTTCGGAGAACTATTGGCGTTAGTGTTTCGACCGAGAGCACCGAACTGGCTGTTACTCAGTTTCCGGGCCGCCGCGTTCGTTATCGGCATCGCTTGTTTCTGCTGCCCGGTACTTACACACTTACTGTCACCATAGACGACTTTCCATACACTTATCCACTGCGAGTAACGCCGGGGCGTATCTCAGAGATACTGCTGGGTGAACAGGAGAGCGGTAGTTCCGCCACGCCATTCGAATTCGGCGCTGTGCATTTCAATCCGTCTGCACCGACGCACGCGTTGCTGCAAGTACCGGCGGGCGACACGGTGACATGGCGGCTGCACCAAAATGCGCAGACGCTATGGACGCGGCAAGCGAAAGGGCCTGTCTCCGTGGTGACGCTGGACGCGCCTGCGGGCAAGTATCGGTTAGAGGCGCGCGTGGGAGGGGAAGCTCGCGAATGCCAGGTGGAACTGGGCGTGGGCGAGACAAACTTACCGGTGATTTCCTACAACGCGAATCTTAAGCCTGCGGAACGCGCCAGGTCATTGGGCCGGCAGTGGCTGGCGCGCGGGCAATTGGTGGAAGCCAGAACCTGGCTTACCAGGGCGCAATCGTTACAACCATCGGATGCAGTAACTATCGATCTGGCGCGCGTGGCCGTACTGGCGGGCGACTTGGATACACCGAGAAAAGAGCTGCTGGCCATTGTCGCGCGTGAGCCTGAGTCTTTCGAAGCGCTTACCGTGTTGGGCTTTATCGAATCGCAGTTGCAGGATTATGGCGTGGCGGCCACTTACTACCGCAAGGCGCTGGCGGTGCATTCGTCGGCGGCGGTTGCGAAGGCACTCGAGCAAGCTATTTCTTCGGAGCAAACTGATAAGGCGCGTCGGCCTTGACTACCGGCTTGTCTTTGGCTTGCGCCACCGCGTAGCCCACTTGATAAAGTATCTGCAAGTCTTCGACGGCGCCGCTCAGGTCCCAATCGGGCTTCACCTGGTCGGTGACCTTGTGATAATCGTTCTGAATGTAGCTGTCTCTTACCTTTTCGCCGTACGCGGTGGGCTTGCCGATGTAATCGATGCCCGGCGCGGTCTCCAGCGAGGGGACGCCGGCTTTGGCAAACTCCAGATGATCTGACCGGAAGTAGAAGCCTTCGGCGGGGTCGGTATCGCCGGTCACTACGCGGTTTTGTTTCTTGGCGGCACTTATTACTAAGTCATCGAGTGTTGAGTTACCTAACCCAAGAATGCTAATGTCGCGGGTGCGTCCCCAGCCCCAGTTACTGAAGTAATCAAGGTTGATGTCGGCAACCGTGCGGGCCAGCGGATAGAGCGGGTGCTTCACGTAATAGAGCGCGCCAAGCAGGCCTTTCTCTTCGGCGGTGGTCCAAATGAATAAAACATTTCGCTTTGTTTTTGTTTTGGTAAACGCTCTGGCCAATTCCAGCACTCCAGCCGTGCCGGCGGCGTTGTCGCTGGCGCCGTGATAGATCTTGTCTCCGTCGGTGCCCAGGTGGTCCCAATGGCCGGTGTAGATGACGTATTGATCGCGCAGCTTGGAATCGGCGCCCGGCCATTTGGCTATCACGTTGGCCGAATCGATCTGGCGCAGCGTGTTGCGCAGTTGGAAGGAGGCGGTGGCATTCAGCGGTGTTGCCTGAAAATCCGGGGTCACGGCGCGGTCGCGAAATTCATTCAGATCGAAGCCTAGATTCCGGAGCATCTCGCGTGCTTTCGGTTCGGCCAGCGAGACTTGCGCGGAGATGCGGCTCGCTGAAGCGGCATCGCGCAGCGTCATGGTTTCGCGCGGCGCGTTTTGCGCAAAGCGCGCCAAGTTGCCTACTCCAGCGCGTGGAACGAAGACGGTAATTACGGCGACGGCTCCGCGCGCATACGCGGTTTCGGCCTTGGTGGAAGGGCGGCCGTAGTAAGAGAGCGCGTCGCCCAAGAACATCTTCGGGTCCTTGACGGGCGGGTCTCCGGCGAGCAGCAAGACTGTCTTGCCTTTCACATCGACGCCCTTATAATCGTCCCAATGGAACTCCGGGGCTACCACGCCGTAACCGGCGAAGACCAGGCCGGAGTTGGGAAGGGTCACTTCGGGCACGGGCTGTTGCGAAGTGGCCAGGTAATCCTGGCGGGCTTTCAATGACAGCGGCTTACCGCCTACGGAGATGGTTACCGTGCCTTCAGACCGGATGCCCCACAGCGCCACTTTCTGGATGTAAGTGCCATCGGGATTGCCCGGCTTCAGGCCCAGCTTGCGGCATTGCGCGGTCAGGTACGCCACTGTTTTTTCCTCGCCTTCAGTGCCGGGGGCGCGGCCGCCGAACTCATCTGACGCGAGCACGCGGATGTGTTGCAAAAGCCCAGGCCCGGTAATGAGTGAGTCAGGGCTTACCGCCGCCGAAAGGGTAACGGCGAATATCCAGAGCACTCTTCGCATACTTCAATTATGGGCGCGCGAGGTACTTTTCGTATAGCTTGCGGCGGCGCGTTTCGAGGTCGACAGGTTGGCCGTCGATGAAGACGCGCTTGACGCTGGTGGTGACTTCGAGAGGGTCGCCATCGGTGACGATGAGGTCGGCCGCTTTGCCTTCTTCGATGGAGCCGAGGCTCTTTTCCAGGCCGAAGATGCGTGCGGCGTTAAGGGAGACTGTTTTGTACGCTTCATCGTGCGGCAGGCCGAAGGGCACTGCGGCTGCGGCTTGATACGGCAGGTTGCGGCTGCCTATGCCGCTGAAGGTGCCGATGGAAAAGGGGATGCCCGCGCGGAAGAGTTCGCCGGGGGTTGTGAAGGCCCGGTCATAGGGATCGTCTTCACCGGTGGGCAGGCTCCACGTGGGCTGCAGCACTATGGCGATGCCGCGCTGCGCAATCAAGTCAAGCACTTTGTAGCACTCCGCCGCGTCGGCCAGGATGATTTTCACTTTTTGCTTGTCCGCGAATTCGATCGCTTCGCGAATTTCGCGCTCGCGCACGGCGGTGACGAAGAGCTTTGCTGCGCCATTCAGAACGGGCAGCATGGCTTCGAAACGCAAGTCGATTTTGGTGTGACCTTTGCGGTAACGGCGTGCTTGATCGAAGAAGCCGTTCAGCTGGCGAAGCCTTTCGTCATGTAGTTGTTTGGCTTCGGCATAGGGAACAGGCTCTTGTCGAACTGCGGTCTCCGGCTCTTCATCGTCCTCTTCGGATTCATGCGGCACCAGACGCGTGGTCTCGATGACGGGGAAGCGCAGGTGCATGGCGACCGTGGGCGCTGCACCGGGTTCGCCGCGCAAGCCGATGAGCGAGAGCTGGCCGGTGAGCAAACTGCCATCGGGTACGGTGACGGCGCGCGTGACACCGTTTTCGCGAGCCATGGCAATCGGCTCGGCAGCCCAATTCACGGCGCTGCCCGAACGCAACTGAGGAGAGAAGAGGCCGGTTTCAGTCGCGTCCGAATTCAGCCCCAAGGTGGAGGCGGAATCGATCATGCCGGGATAGACATGCTGGCCTGTGACATCGATGACGGGCACGCCTTCGGGCGCGGCGAGACCTTTGCCGACGCCGACAATTTTGCCGTTGCGCACCAGCACGGACGCGTGCTCAATCACGGGCCCGGAGATAGTGTGGACGGTGCCGCCGCGCAGCAGGAAAGCGCCCTGACCATAGAGCGGCAAACTTGCAACCAGCAGCAGCAGACCCCGCACGTTACGGACGATAGCACGCTGCGCTACAGTACGAAACACATGATGCACAAACCCACACATCCGACCGGGGAAGCCATGGCCCTGACCCATGGCGCGGGCGGCGATTGCGATTCGCCTTTGCTGGTGGCGATAGCGGAAGGTTTCGCCGCAGCAGGCATTACGGTGCTGCGCTTTAACATGGCGTTTCGCGAACTGAAGCGGCCGCCATCGCCGTCAACGGGGCCGAAGGATCGAGAGAGCATACGGCAGGCGCTGGAGCAGCTTCGGAATGAGACGAAGGGGCCTGTGTATGTGGCTGGCCAATCGTATGGCGGGCGGATGGCGAGTATGCTGGCGGCGGAGCAGCCTGAGTGCGCGTCGGCGCTGGCGCTGTTCTCGTATCCTTTGCATGCGCCGGGGAAAACGCAGTTGCGGACGGAACATTTTCCGGGGATTCAGAAGCCGACGCTCTTTGTACATGGGCCGCGCGATCCGTTCGGTTCGAGCGAAGAGTTGGAGGCGGCACGCAAGGTGATTCCTGCGCCCACTGCGATTCACGAAGTGCCGAAGGCGGGGCATGATTTGCTGCGTGGCCGCTTCGAGATGGGCCCGGTGGTGAGTGCGTTGCGCGCGTTAGTGGCGCTGGCGGGCGTGACGCTTTCGGCGCAGACGGTGCACAAGCTTCCGGCCACGCCGCAGACCGTTGTTGTGGGCTATTACTCGGCGGCCGCGCCTCCGGCACTGCACATTAAATCGGGCGACACGGTTGAGATTGAAACTGTGTCAGGCAATGCCAAGCGTCTGGAAGCGGCCGGTGCGAAGAGCGTGCCGCGAAGCTTGTTCGAGATCAATGAGAAGGTGACGGACAAAGGGCCGGGCGGACATATTCTTACCGGGCCGGTGTTTGTGGAAGGCGCGGAACCGGGCGATACGTTGGAGGTGCGGATGGTGAAGATCGAGCTGGCTGTGCCGTTTGCTTACAACGCGTTCCGGCCGGGCGCAGGCTTTCTGCCCGATGATTTTCCATACTCGCGCTTCAAGGTGATTCCGCTGGATCGCACGCGCATGGTGGCGAACTTCGGCCCTGGAATTGAGATTCCGCTGCATCCGTTTTTCGGCAGCATGGGCGTCGCGCCGCCTGAAGGCACGGGCCGCTTGAGTTCCACCGCGCCTTGGTATCACGCGGGCAACATGGATAACAAGGAACTAGTGGCGGGCACCACGCTGTTCATTCCGGTGCAGGCCACGGGCGCGCTTTTCGAAGTGGGCGATGCGCACGCGGGGCAAGGCAATGGCGAAGTGGACATCACGGCGCTTGAGACATGCTTGAACGGCACGTTCCAATTCATTGTGCGCAAGGACATGCACTTGAAGTGGCCGCGGGCGGAGACGCCGACGCATTTCATCACCATGGGCTTTCACGAAGACCTGACGGAGGCGACGACGCTGGCGGTTCGCGACATGATTGAGTTTCTGGTGACGGAGAAACACCTGTCGCGCGACGACGCTTACATGCTTACCAGCGTGGCTGCGGATTTAAGCATCAGCCAACTTGTGGATACGAAGAAGGGCGTACACGCGTCGATTGCGAAGAACATTTTTGTTACGCGTTAGAGCGGGATGTTGCCGTGCTTTTTCTTGGGCATGGTGTCCACTTTGTTCTCCAGCATCTTGAGTGCGCGGATGATGCGCGGGCGCGTTTCGTGCGGCTCAATGATGTCGTCCAAGTAGCCACGTTCGGCGCTGATGAAGGGGTTCGCGAATTTCTCGCGGAACTCTTCGACTAATGCCGGGCGCGCGCCGGGGTCTTCCATGAGTTCGCGTCGATAGACAATGTTGACCGCGCCTTCCGCGCCCATGACCGCGATTTCGGCAGTGGGATACGCCAGGTTCACATCGGTGCGCAGATGCTTCGAACCCATCACGCAATAGGCGCCGCCATAAGCCTTGCGCACCACGATGGTGATCTTGGGAACGGTAGCTTCGGCATAGGCATAGAGCAGCTTCGCGCCATGGCGTATGATGCCGCCGAACTCCTGCGCGGTGCCTGGCAGAAAGCCCGGTACATCTTCGAACGTGACGAGGGGGATATTGAACGCATCGCAGAAGCGCACGAAGCGGGCACCCTTCACGGAGCTATCGATATCGAGACATCCGGCCAGATGCGCGGGCTGATTGGCCACGATGGCGACGGGCCTGCCATCCATGCGCGCGAGACCGATGACCAGGTTCGGGGCGAAGTGTTCCTGCACTTCGAAGAAATAGCCATCGTCGACTACGCGGCGGATCAGGTCCTTGATGTCGTACGGGATGTTGGGCTCAGCGGGCACCAGCGTATCGAGCGCGGCGTCGGCGCGGGAGGCGGGGTCGGAGGTGGGGCGGCGCGGCGGATCTTCGCGATTGTTCGAAGGCAGGAAGCTGAGCAGCTCACGAATCATCTGAATGCATTCGGTATCGCTAGCGGCCTTGAAGTGGCCGACGCCGCTGATGGAATTGTGGGTATCGGCGCCGCCGAGTTTTTCCTTGGTGACGTCTTCGTGAGTAACGGTCTTGAGCACGTCGGGACCGGTGACGAACATGTAGCTGGTCTGATCCACCATGAAGACGAAATCTGTGATGGCGGGCGAATAGACGGCGCCGCCCGCGCAGGGGCCCATGATGGCGGAGATCTGCGGGATGACGCCGCTTGAAAGCGTGTTGCGCAGAAAGATATCGGCATAGCCGGCGAGGCTGACGACGCCTTCCTGGATGCGCGCGCCGCCGGAATCGTTCAAGCCGATGACGGGCGCGCCGGTCTTGAGTGCCAGGTCCATCACCTTGCAAATCTTCTGCGCGTTGCTTTCGGAGAGGGAACCGCCGAGCACGGTGAAATCCTGCGCGAAGGTGTAGACCAGACGGCCTTCGATTTGACCGTAGCCGGTGACGAGGCCATCGCCGGGGATGACTTGACCGGCCAGGCCGAAGTTGCGCGAGCGGTGCGTGACCAGCTTGTCCAACTCTTCGAAGGTGCCTTCATCCAGCAGCAGATCGATGCGCTCACGCGCGGAGAGCTTGCCTTCGCGGTGCTGGCGCTCACGGCGTTCCGGCCCGCCCCCTTCTTCAGCGGCCTGGTGGCGGATGCGGAGTTCATCGAGGCGTGTCACAGGTACATTGTAGAGGGGCTTAAACTAAGGTGTGACAGGGACGTGCAGTTGCGGAACAGTTCTGGTGGAAGGCGCTTCGTTTTGCCATCGATGCGGGAAGGCGACGCGCGAATTTCTGGTTGAAGAAGCAGTAGAGCCGCAAGTTGTAGACGCGCCACTTGCGGAAGCGGCGAAGCCTACGGTGAAGGCTGAGTTGCAACCGGTAAGCTTCAGCAATGCCATGGCGGTGCGCGTGGGCTTTTTAGCCGCCAGCGTGGCTTCGTTGCTGGATGCGCTGCCATGGGTGGATGCGCTGTTTCTGTTGTGGTCGGCACTGGCGGGGTTCGGTTCCGTGATGTTGTACCGGCGCCGCACGGGGCAGGTGCTGAGCGTGCGCAGTGGGGCGCGCATGGGTTGGATCACGGGCATGTTGAACGCGGTGATTGTGATTGTGTTTTTCACGCTGAGTTTTGTGGCCGGCATTTCTGAATTCAAGGCCACGTATCAGCAACAGCTCAGCACGTTGAAGCTGCGCGACCCGGCCAGCTATGCGCGCGCATCCGGTTTTTTGGAGAGCCCTTATGCGCTGGCGACGGGCGTGATCTTTCTGTTGTTCGCCATGTTCTTCGCGTTTACTTTGGCGGGGACAGCGGGTGGCGCTCTGGGCGCGAAGACGGCCAGGAAGGATTGACGGCTTCGTAGGATTTGTACGCGGCTTCGGCGATGGAATCCCAACTGAAGCGCTGTTGCGCTTGCGTGAGGCCGTTCGCAGCGAGTGCCTGACGCTGTTCGGGATGGGCTAGCAATTCGCATACTGCTGCTGAGAACGGCGGCCCGAGTTCGCGGATGAGCACATCGCGCCCGTCTACTAATTCAAGGCCCGCGCATCCGACGGGCGTGGTGACTACAGGGCGCCGGCAGGAGAGTGCTTCCATCAACTTGATGTTGGTTCCGGCGGAGACGGGAAGCGGCACCAGAACAATGGCGGCGGCGTTGTAGAGCGGGAGCAAGTCTTCGACGAAGCCGTGCACGGCGATGCGTGGATCGAGCTCGCGTGAGCCCGGCCAATGATCGGTATGCAAGGGGCCGGCCACTACGTCGAGCGTTGCGGTGGGGAACTTGAGCCATACGGCCGGCATGATGCGGGCGCGCAATTCTTCGAACGCAAGATAGTTGGGCCGGTGCCGGAATGAACCTACGTAGAGGAGCCTTTGCGAGGTGGGGTCGGGCGGCCGGCAATTGAAGCGCTGCAGGTCGGCACCGTTCGGGATGGCGTAAGTGTGCTGCGGGGAACTGCCTTCGGAGATGGCCCGCGCGCGGTCGAATTCGGACATGGTCCAGACGGCGGGGAAGGCGTGGAGGCGTTCGCGCTCGAAGCTCAGCCAGCGTTCATATTCGCTGTCGCGTAGCTGCTGGTAAAGGGTGAAGGTGAGGTCGTGTTCGACAAGAATGGCGGGCGTGCCGGAAGCCGCTTCGAGGTATGCCGCCATCTGCGTGTATTCCAGTTGGACGATGTGGAAGCGATGTTCGCGGCAGAGGCTGGCGATGAGTTCCCGCATGGTGGAAGATTCGTATTCGTTCACCTGCTTGGGACGCCCGGGGTTGCGGTGCTTCTCATCGGTGTCTACTACATAGACTTCGCGGAAGACTTCGTGAAGCTTCGCGTACTGTACGTGGTCTGACTTTTCACGAAAGCAGAGAAGGACGAAATCGATGCGATGGGCGAGCGAGCGGCAGATGTTCCAGATGCGCACCGCGCCGCCGTGCGAAAGCGGAAAGGGCAGATAGGGTGAGACGATGAGCACGCGCGGGAGGCCGCGAAAGCCGGAGCCGGGCACAACGGATTGTGCGATGTTGCCGCGTGCTAAAGATGTGGCTTGCGGGGAAAGTTCACCCAACTCGGGCTCCGCTAATAGAGTCTTGACGAACTCGGCTTCATCGAAGGGGACGGCCGCGAGTTCGGTGGGCTTGTTGTTCGAGCCAAGCGAATAACTGCGGAAGCCGGCGGCCGAAGCCTGATGGAAGAGCACGTACCAGTTGGACCCGAACGAAGAGAGCGCAGGGAAGGTGAGGGCGCGGAGCTTGGCCGCATCCACCAGCATGGCGGTGCTGACCGGAGCATGGACGCGGCTGATTTCCCGGGCTGCAAGGCGCGAAACGGCGCGGTGGCGAACAACAGTTTGCGCCAGGCGCGCACCGCGTTTTGGCGGGACACGGCGAAGGTGCCGGGGTGATGAAACGCAGCGAGAAGTTCGGCGGCATCGGAACGATCGTCTTCGCGCTGGAAGAAAATGTAGCGCGCGCCGGAGTGGCGCAGCAGTTCAAGGATTGCGTGAGCATCCCACTCACGGCCCTTGTAGCGATGGTGCGCGATGCCTTCACCTTCGGCCGGCAAAGAGATCTCACGATGCCGCTTGCCTTGAATGCGGGTGAAGGCGAAGCGCGATACGGGCGAGAACCACTGGGCAGTGAAGGCGAACACCCACAGGGCCGCGCCTAAGCCGAGTTCACCGGCGCGGACGTTTGCGTCGCGCAGCATTCGCTGCAGATTGAGGCGCGCGTGAAGCGAGACCAAACGAGGCGTACCGGGGAACAAATCGCCACCTCGATTGCGGACCAGCGCGCGGAAGAATGGAATGGTGAACGGTGCAAGCTTCAAGGGCCACGCGCCAGGCATGCCGTTCCATTCCGTTAAAGCCAGCGCAACTTTATGCGGCCATAATTCGCGCTGCGCCGCGAACCAGAGCGCGAGGGGAGAAGATGCGACGATGACGCGCTCGCATTGCGATGCGATGTTGGGGGACGGCGGGCTTGTAGTGAACAGCCAGATGGGTAAATTCAGGTTCGCGCGCAGGTAGGCAACTTGCGCGTCGGCCGATTCGCGGGATGCGGCGAAAGCCGCCGTGACGCGGCCTTTGCTTTTACCAAGAGCGCGGAGAACAGCCTGAATCAAGGGAGCTTCTCGATCTCGCCAGCCGTGCCGAGCTTTTCATCGGGGCGCTTCAGGTACTCCGTCGCGATGGCGCGATTCGGCGTGGAGGCGCAGACCAGACCCTTACGCGATTTCACCATGAGGGCGACTGTTGAGCCATCGGCGGAGGCAATGGTGACGCGGGTGCGCGTGCCCAGGCACTCCACTTTTTTCAACGTGCCGCGGAGTTCCACGGGCATCACTTCGTCCCAGGGCACGGGCGCGGGTCCTTCGGTGCGGGCAGGCGTGCCATTGATGTGGGCGCCATTGATTCGTGCGCCGTTGATTCGTGCTTCCGCGGCGTGAAGTTCCGCAATGGACTTGTTCTTGAGCTGCTCTATCTTTTGCCGCTGCTGGTCTTCGGTGGCGCGGCGTTCGGCGGTTTCAAAATCGAGCCGCTTGCCTTCCATGCTCATCCAGGCGGCGCGCATTTTTTCACGCAGGGCAGCATCTGGCGCATTTTGTTCGGCCGCGCGCCACGCTCTGGCGGCATCGGCGAAACGGTTCTGATCGAGATACGCGGTGGCGAGCGCGTCCCAATAAATAGCGTTCGCGGGCGCGAAGGTGGTGGCGAGTTCGAACTGCAGCGGATCGTTCTTTCGCACGCCCAGCAGATAATGCGCTTCGGCATTCTGGGGATCGAGCTCGAGCGCGCGTGCGATGGCGTCGCCGGCTTTGACGCGATCGGTCTCTACTTTGGCGTATGCGATCCAGAGCGACGCGTCTTTACTTTCGAGTTCGACGGCGCGTGAAAAGTTGTCGAGTGCGGCGGAGGGATCGTTGCGCTGCAAGGCAAGCTGGCCGAGCCCATCGTAGGCTTCCGCCATGTGGCTCTTGCGTTCTAGCATGGCTTGGTAGGCGGCTTGGGAGCGCGCGTCGAGCAGGTCTGCGATGGCGAGACGACCATCTTCATCAGTGAGTGGGATCACCTTAAGATCACGCTGAGCATTCAACGTTCTGCTGGGTGCATCCGCCGTAGTGAATTGGCCGGCGGCCAGATAGCGCTGCGCTTCGGCAGTGAACTCGGCAAAGCTCTTGCCGATTGCGTTACGGAAGGCTGGGTCTTCCGCCACGCCCTTTTGCAAGTTGAAGAGGATGATGCGCAGCTTGCCGTAATAAGCGGGTTGAGTGGCCAGCATGTGGATACGCGCCCAGGCTAGGGTGCGTTGCGAGGGCGGGGGCGGCGCGCCCCAAACCACGTGGGCACCGTGAATTTCGACCGTGGAAAGAAGGGTGGTGAGCCCTTCGCGAGCTCTGGCGGCATACGCGCGGTGCCATGATCCAGCAACTGTCGAGCAAGAATCTGGAAGACAGCAGGGGAGATGGGCTGACCGGCGTTTAGCGGGAGTGTCAGCCGCGAACGGCCCGCGCGTAACTCTGGCGCTGGTTCCGATTGCTTGGTGATGAGCAGGCGCAGCGGAGGCGAAAACGCAATGGCGGGGTTGCCGATGAGTTCGCCGATGGCATAGCGCAGCTGCTCCACCTGGCCGATGGTATCGAGCGACTGCCGCAGAGGAGCATTGCCGGCCAGGTCAATGGAACCGATGGATGTGCCGTACCATTTATCGGCGGCGGTGAGCAGCGATGCCGAAAGAAAGAAAATGGCGGCGCTATTCGCGAGGTTCGGAAGTGACCACCAGCGCGGTGCCGCCCGTCTTACCCAAGCCTCTGTAACTATGCGGTTCAGACCCATCGAAATAGACGCTGTCTCCGGCGCGCAGCACGTGATCGTCCTGCTCATAGCGGATGGCAATCGACCCTTCCAGCATATATAGGAACTCCGCGCCCTGGTGAAAATGTTCGATGACTTCCTCTGTATTTCGTTTCGGAAATTCGGCCAGATAGGCCTGCAGCTCTTTGCCTTGCGTGGCGAAGGCGAGGCACTCGAAAAAGTATGCGGGGGTTTGCAGATCGGGGCGCTCAGGGAACTTCATGCGTTCATCGGAGCGGACGATGGAGAACGTTTTCTGGCGCTTGCGGTCATCGAAAAAATGCTCCAAGCCTACGTCGAAGACCATGGCGATGCGGGCGAGCGTGGGCAACGTGGGGATCATCTTGCCGGTCTCCAGTTGCGAGAGCATGGAGGCGGATAATCCGGTGTGACGCCCGAGGTCGACGAGCGCGATTTTTTTGCGGAGACGCAAGGCGCGCAGCTTCTGCCCGACATCGTAAGAGGACAGCAGCGTCTGTACTGAATTGTCCAGAATTTCGGGCATACTGAAAGTCATATTACCAGAACTAAAATTGCGTCGGCTTTGTTTATCGGAGCTGAAACGACATTTCGTGGCATGTTCGATTCCGCAAAGTTACGGAAGATACTGAGTCTGGGTCAAAGCAAATCTTATGTTGCAACAGGCTGGCAGTGCGGAAATTGTGGGACGAACGGACGAGGAGTTAGTCCGGTTATCGCAGCAGGGGAGAGAAGATGCGTTTGCGGAGTTAATGCGGCGCAATGCTTCCTCTGCTTTTAAGCTGGCGCTATCGATTTTGAAAGAGCGGCAGGAAGCGGAAGATGAGGTGCAGAATGCCTTCTGGAAGGCGTTCCAGCATATTGGGCAGTTCCAACTGGATTCGAAATTTTCCACGTGGATGACGCGGATTGTGGTGAACCAGTGCCTGATGCGGTTGCGGCAAACGCGGCGCGCGCGGTTCCTGTTCTTGGACGACACGCTGATTGGCGAAGAGCGCGGCACGCTGGAATTGGTAGACGGCGGGCGCGGGCCGGAATCGGAAGTGGGCAGCAAAGAGATTCGGCACCTGCTGCAGAAAGAGATACGGCGAATACCACCGCTGCTGCGCAATGTGTTCGTGCTGCGCGACGTGAATGAGTTGCCGATGCCGGAAGTGGCTGAGCAGCTTGGCATATCGGTAGCGGCGGCGAAGAGCCGGTTGCTGCGCGCGCGGCTGGAGCTGCGGAACAGGCTTGAAAAACATTGCGGCGCACATGGCCGCGCCACTCTGACAGCGTCGTAGGCTATACTCACAGATGGCTGCGGCGCTATCGTCTAACGGTTAGGACAGAGCCCTCTCAAGGCTTAAATACGAGTTCGATTCTCGTTAGCGCTACCACTTCCTTCCACCCCTTCAAAAATTCAGGCGAAGCTGCAGTTCCAGGCGGCGGTTGCTGGCGTTTTCTGAAAATCCTTCACCATTTACGTTGCCTGCAACGCGATTGGCGCGCCCGAAGAGCGGTGAGGTGAGATCGCCCGTGATGGGCCCTGGATTGTTGTGGTTCAGAAGATTGCGAATAGACATGGACACAATCAGGTTGTAACGGCGGCTGGTGGTGGGCGCGCCGATGATGTTGCGCAATTGGCCTCCACCGGGGATGCCCAATGCCGAACCGCCGCCAGTCTGCTGGCGTGAGGCGCTGGTCTCTTTCGAGGGGCCGAAGCCGACGGTTTTCGCGATACGTAGATTGACGCTTTGCTGGCCTGGGCCGCGACCGTAATTTCTGGGTAGCAGCGGTTCACCGGGTGTGGGGTTCGGATCGAGCAAGCCGTATTCGGTGCGCACGACTCCGGCCTTTGCGGGGTCGGTGGCAATGCCGGGGCGCCCGTTGAAGAGAGTGGTGCCGTAAAGATCGCGGCCGACGGTGATATCGAAGGGCGGCCCGGATTGCAGGATCACGAAGGGACTGATGCGCAGATTCCAGCGCGTGCTGAGAGAGCCGCCAAGCGTGAGCCGGTGATGGATGTCGGTGGAGGCGGGCCCGTATTCGCCGCGATCATCGCTCGGGTTGGCGATGAAGGTGGAGACGCCATCGGTCGAGCTGCGGGCGCGGTTCCAGACATAGAAGCTGAAGAGCGAGAAGCCGGAATTGATTTTCGATGTGATGTTCGCGATGAACTGATTCTGGTTGTAAATGCCCGACGATTCCATGAGGAAGACAGGGCCGGTTGCAGTGAGCGGCAGGGCTCGGGAACGCAGCAGGTGCAGGCCTCGCGCGTTGGTATAGGTGAGGGCCAGCGTGGTGTGGGCGGGCAGTTGCCGCTCCAGGCTGACTACGGTCTGAAGCAGATAAGGCGCGCGCAGATCTGAGGCTACGCGTTCGACGACTTGCGTGGTCTTGGCGTTGGCCAGCGCGGCGAGAGTGGGTATGGCGGGGAAGAAATCAGGATCGGCGACCACATATTGCTGCTGCACGATTCCGTTGAAGCGCTGCGCAGTGAGCGTGTTGGCAAGTGCGAAGCGGTCATAGAAGGTGCCGAAGCCGGCACGCAGGACGGTCTTAGAAGCAGTGGACCGGCCGAACTTTGGCGACCAGGCTATGGCGATGCGGGGCGCTATATCGCGCCAATCGCTCATGTTGGTTTGCGCTTCGTAGCGCACGCCGAGACTGACGGTGAGGTTGGGGCGCAGCCGCCATTCATCGCCGGCGAAGAGGCCGAGATCCATCTGGTTGACCGAGGCAGCGGGGTTGCCGGCGCCGATGCTGAATTGAGTGGCGCCGCCACCCAGCGCGCGGATGCGGTCGGGCGGCAGGCCTTGAGCCAGCAAAACTCGCGTGCGGCGGTAGCGTTCGATGGACGCGACGGGCTGAAGGTCTGGCCCCAGGCCGCCGCCGAAAGTGAAGGTGCCGTTGAAATTATTGGGCGAGACATCGCTATACAAGTTGCCGCGCAGCCGCACGCCGAAGCGGATGAAGTGCGCGCCCTTCGCCATGGAGGTGATGTTCTGCAATTCAAGATCGTTCTGGCGGAAGGAGGCAAGGCCGATTTGCGAACCGTTACCGTTGAACGCGCCCAGCACCTGAAGCGAAGGGCTGCTATCGAACGGCGTGGAGTTATTGGCATCGCGATAGAACTGGAAGCGCGTCTCATTGATGGCGGAACCGAGGACGGAGGTTTCGGTGATCTGCGCAAGCTGGTGGGCGTATTGGACGCGATAGCCGCGCGAGGGCAGATCGAAGGCGCCTATGCCGGCACCGTCAATTTCAGCCTGCGTCCAGGAATAGCGGACGGAGAGCGTGTGTTTCTGGCTCAGGGCGTAATCGAGGCGCGGGCTAAGGCGAGTGAACCGCTGGGGCGTGGTGTAGACAGCGGAGAACGGCTGAACGGCGAAGGTCTGCGGGTTCAGCGTGACCGCGTTTACGACAAAGCCGTTATCGACCAGATTGCGCTGCCCATCCAGCGTGAAAGAGGCGCGCTTACCGAGCGGACCGCCGCCACCGCCTTCGAACTCATTGAGCAGGAGCGGCGCTTTGGTTGAGGCGTAGGGGTTGCGGGTATTCCACCGATCGGTACCGAGGTTGTAATCGATAGTGCCGTGATACTTATCGGCGCCCGGCTTGGTGAAGATCTCGATGCGGCCATAGCCCAGCTTGTCGAACTCGGGCGAGAACGGATTCTGGTTGATGCGGATTTCGCGGATGGATTCCTTGGGCGGAATTTCGCCGCCGCTGAACCCATCGACGAAGAGGGAGCCTCCACCGGGACCGGCGGACGGGCCGGCGAGAGCTTGCAGGTCGGCTGCTAAATCGTCGGGATTATCGGCCAGCGCCTCCAGGTCGTCGCCTTTGAGCACCAGGGCGCTGGCGTTGCTGGAAGCCTCGACACTGACCGAGGGGCCGATATCGTCGCGAACGGTAAGCTGCTGTTCGATGGTGGTGATTTTGAGCGCGAGATCGAGCGTATGCGAACCTTCGCGCAGCGTGACGCGCTGGGGCTGAACGGTGGCAAGGCCGGCAGCCGTCGCGGTGACGGTGTAGACGCCTGGCGCGAGCGTGTTGAAACGGTATGAACCGGAGGAATCCGTTACCGCGGTTTCGGTGGGGTTGCCGGATTTTGCGGTTACGGTGACGCGGGCGGCCGGAACCAGCGCGCCTGTCTCATCCGTCACCAGACCATGCAGGCTGGCAACCTGAGCGGAAAGCAGGGGCGCGAGAAACAGCAGGGCGCAAGGTAAAATTCCTGCGCGACGGTTAGATTTCCTGCAAGGCCGCAACGGGCTCCTCCCGCCAGGTTTCCTGCCAGAATGTGGTCCGGTTTCTGCCGAGCACCTTCGATTGGTAAAGAGCCCGATCGGCAAGCGCGAGCAGGGAAGCTGAAGGCATGCCGGCACCAGGTAAGAGTGTAGCAGCCCCCACGCTAATGGTGAGGCATCGATTCAGCGGCGAGCGAACATTCGCGATGCAAAGAGCGGTCACTGCGGCGCGCATGCGTTCGGCAATGGCGAGAGCATCCTCCTGATGGCAGCCGGGCAGGATGACGGCGAACTCCTCGCCCCCGTAGCGCGCCACCAGATCTGTATTTCTCAGCGACGCGGCAACCAGCGCCGCGGCTACCCGCGCCAGGCAGTCGTCGCCTTGCTGGTGACCGTACTCATCGTTGAGAGCTTTGAAGTGATCGATATCCATCATCAGTAGCGAAACGGGCTTTCCCATTTTGGCTGCTTGCCTGAATTCAGAATCGAGGGCTTCGTCGAAGCGGCGGCGATTGGCCAGGTGCGTCAGGGAGTCCTGGAAAGAAAGCTCGGTCAACGTAGCATTCTGGCGCCGGATGATAGCGGTCTGAGCTGCCACGCGATGCCTGAGGATGGCGGCCCAAATCAGCACACAAATCGCAACGCCAAGAACAATTGCCAACAGCGGAGTCATGTGGCGGGCGGTCCACCAGGAAGGGTTGTGCAGCACCTGAACATCGGCGCGGGAGCGGGCGAGGATTCGAAAGGACAGCGGACGGGCATAGCCTGCGGTGACGGCCTTCGGTTCAATGCGGACGGAGCAGATGCCGATGATTTTAAGCGTGGCGCCTTCGTCCCAAGCGGGAGTTTCGGGCTCAACGGAGCCTTCGGGCAACACAACGGAGAAGAGCCTATTGCCAGCGGCCAGAACCATGGTGGGATCTTTAGAATCGCGGTCTTTGCCGATCAGCTTGCCTTGAATGCTTACCAGTTTTGAATCGTAATCGCCTTGAAGCCCCTGCCCGGCTGTGATGCGCGTGGCGGTTACGGGTTGGCCAGGACCCACGGCCCGAAAAGTAGCGTCGGTCAGCGTGGGCGTTAAGCCGCCGGGGGAAGGAAACCCTACCAGATCCACCTCACGCCCGGGTGCGAGCTTTGTATCCTGCGAAGTTTGCACACAGAGACCCTGGCCCCGATCTTCGACGCAAAGCGACCTGGCGGGCCATTGAAGCGAGACACGCCCACGAACTCTCACCCGGTGGGTAAAGGTAAGATTGGGCGTAAAGCGCAGCACATGATCGACGGCAAGCGCGGGCAGCGCGAAAGGATGGCCGCTCGCTTCCAGAATTTGCACCTGCCGCATGTCGGGAAAAAGAAGGCGCGCCCCGGTGAGCTGCAGATGCCGGTTGAAGACGGGAGCCTGGTTCCCGTGGAGCCTGATTCTGGAATCGATCAGCCTGGAATAATCGACGCCTGCTTCTTTGATTGTGGTGGCGGTGAGCAAGCCGTCGCTGAGAGCAATTTCCAGATTTTCGTTTTTGCCGGATTCCCACACCGAGTGGACAATGCCCTCCACCTCGACCCACTGTCCATCGAATGCGCCGGTCAAAAGCTTGGACATGGTGGCCGGCTCCGCTTTCGCGGGAAGGTGGGAAGGGCCGATGACGCGTACGGTTGCGCGGTCCACGATGGGAGCGAAATCGCCCGTTGCGCTGACACCCGATACTTCCACAAGCGTGCCGGGCTCAAGGAAAGCCGGCAGAGGCGAAGCGAGCGAAACGAAGACGGCGCCGGTCGCATCGTGAGTGAACAGCGCGGCGTGCCGTTCATCGATAAAGGGATCGTAATATGTGACTACGACGCGCAGGCGCACAGGATAGCCGTGCGCGGCTTCTTCAAGAGGAATGCTGTGAGCTTCGCGGGCGGTGGTAAGGATTCGCGCAGATGCCTTGGCGGTTGCGCATTGGAACATTCCCAGCAAAAACACAAACGCGGAGCATACGCTAGCCCTGGCGGCGATCCAACAGGCGGCCGGGCAACGACGGCCGGCCAGAGCGACAATTGCACGATACATCTTGCCGATATATCGGCCACCCCCGACTAAAACTTTAGGTGCGCCATCCAATTTTGCCCGCCATCCTTTCCCGCTATATCTCCATATACGATGCCCCGGCCGTTCATGCCTAGATAGACTCGTCCGAAGACGCGCGGATCGGCCTGGATGAGGGTGGGCCCGCCGTACTGATGCTGGTCGTCATTGATGCGCAGCCAGGTGAGGCCGTTATCGTCGGAGCGGTAGATGGCGCTGATTCCGAACGGCGCGGCGTAGCCATAAAGAAAGACGGATTGAACAGAACTGCCGGGTGCGGGGGCGCCGATGGCGACGGAGTAGGCGCGCGAAACGGCGGGGGTTGCGGCCCAGGTGATGCCGCCATCGGTGGAGTGGTAGAGGCCGAAATTGCCGAGCGGGAGCCAGAGGTCGCCGGCTGTGGCCCAGTTGGCGACGGGTTTGCCGCATCCGGAACCGGAGCAGCCGGAAAACACAGGGAGCGGGCTGGTGTTCACTTTCGTGAAGACGCGGCCACCGCTATCGCCGGAACTATAGAAGCCGCCCGTTCCGGCATTCTGATCGAACGCATAGAAGATGCCCGGAGCTACCTTATCGGCCGCCGGAACAATGCGGTTGAACAGGCCCGATACGGGGGTCCAAGTAGCTCCGAGGTCAGTGGAATATTGAGGCCGGTTCGCGGCTCCGCTGCCGGGGGTCCACATCAGGACCGTGCCAGAGGAATCCACGCTGACGGCGCCGCCGTTTCCGAAATTCGCGCCGGCTGCGCAGGCGGGGAACGGCTGCCAATCGGTACCGCCGGTGGTGGAGAACGCGCCGTAGTTGCAGGGCGAGGTGCTTTGGTTCGAAGGCGATTGCGAGCGCACTATGAATGAGGGTGACTGGCCAGCCCAATCGAGGCTGTTAATGGTGGTGGCGACGGGATTGTTGAACATGCCGGCTGCGGGCGAGATGGTGAAATCGTCATGCCGGAAGCCGCCAATATCGCCCACGCCGCTGAGCAGGTGCGCGCCTTCGGTAGGGCTGATGAGGGCCACGACGGCGGTCTCTTCGATACCCGCGCCTTGAACGTACCAGGTGGGCGCGGCGCCCGAATCCGCCGCGGAGACATTGTTCGTGGAGTAGATGGTGGCGCCGGTGCCGAAGAGCAGGTGATCGGGATTGGTGGGGTCAAAAAGGAGCGCGGACATCCACCAGCCGAACCGGGGTACGGGCACGGGGCCGCCCGGCTTCTGAACGCCCCCAAAGGTAAGCCAGGGAGACACGCCGGCAATGACGTAGGGGTCGAAATAGAAATTGCCGTAGGGCGGGCCGTTCACGCCGTTCGAAGACGTGATCTTTGCCAGGTCAAGCCAGTTGGCGCCGCCATCGTGCGTGATGTAAACGGTGTCGACCGGGTACCAGCGGTCAAGCGTGGTGACGGCAAGCGTGCCGGGCCGTGAAAGGTCTTGCGTGAGGCCAGCGAAACCGCCACGGGCGCTCCTTTGGCCATCGGCAATATCGTAAGGCGGCGTGACGTTGGTCCAGGTGGCAGTGGTTGGATTAAACTGTTCCAGCAAACCGTAGTTCATGCCGTTGGGGCCGGGAAAATCGGTAAAGATCACGTAGAGGTTGCCATCGGGATTGATGACGGCGCGATGGGGCGCGGGCGGCTTCGCAGTGGCGCTGACGGTGAAGGGCCAGGCGGTGGGCTGGTTGGGAACGGGGGACCAGTTCGCGCCGCCGTCCTGGGTCCAGTAAACGGTGGCGGAGGTGTACGCGCCTACATAAATGACGCCGCTATGAACGGGATCGTAGACCACCCACTGGACACCGAAGCCGTCGCCGGAACTTTGGACGGGGAAGTTGGCGACCTTCTTCCATGTGGCGGCGTAATCCTGACTTAGCCAGAGGCCGGCCTGGCGAGTGCCCATAAGCAGCTCATTCGCGCTGAAGGGATTGACGGCAAGCCGCTCACCGGCGGACCGGCCATCGTTATTCGCGGCCATTTGGAAGGGCGCTGGATTGATTTTGAAACTGGCTCCCTGATCGGTAGAGACCAGGAAGGCGGAAGGGCCGCCGAGATACATGCCGGCTGCGATGTAGAGGCGTTGGGGGTCGTTGGGATCGAGCGCGACGCTTTCGGGGCCGTTGAAGTTATAGTTTTGGGGCGAGTTGAAATCGGTCAGCGGGATCCATTGGGCGGCGGGAGCGTCCCAACGGTAAACGCTACCGATATCGGTGCGCGCGTAAAGCAGGCCGGGCTGCATAGGGTGACCGACGATGGCGGGAATGTAGCCGCCGGCCGTGATGCGGACGGGCTGAAATGTATAAGGCTGGCAAGCAGCCCCTATGGCCAGGGCGAAGCCGAGACACGCAATGCGAACTGGCTGCCGAGGCATGGTGGTTTGAGAGTTAAGTGAGAGCCTGCATCACAAGATCGAGCTGTTCCTGATCGTGCCGCTTCTTGGAGCCTGTCGCGGGGCTCGGGTTTTCCGGGCGGCCCGCGTAACGCATGGGGCGGCCGAAGAGTTCGTGCACGAAACGCCACGCGCCCATGTTGGCGGGCTCTTCCTGGCACCACACCAGTTCGGCACCGGGCTCACTGGCCGCAAGAACGCTTTGCACCTGCTCAAACGGGAACGGATACATTTGTTCCAGGCGCACGAGAGCGACATCGGTGAGGGCCAATTTTTCGCGTTGCATGAGCAGGTCGTAATAGACTTTGCCGGTGGAGAAGACGATGCGCTTGGGGCTGGCGATTGTGGAATCTGGAATCAATTCCTGGAAGGCGCCATTGGTGATTTCATCGAACGTGGAGACGGCGCGGGCGTTGCGCAGCAGGCTTTTCGGCGTGAAAATGACCAGCGGCTTGGGCGCGGGCAGCTTGGTCTGCCGGCGCAGGATGTGAAAATATTGCGCGGGCGTGGTGCAATCCGCCACGATCATGTTGTTGCAGGCGGCGAGTTCAAGGAAGCGCTCAATGCGCGCGCTGGAATGTTCCGGACCCTGCCCTTCATAGCCGTGCGGCAGCAGCATGACTAGGTTGGTGGTGACGCCCCACTTCGATTCAGCCGTGGTGATGAACTGATCGATCATGATTTGGGCGCCGTTGCCGAAATCGCCGAACTGCGCTTCCCACAGCACCAGAGCTTTGGGCTGCGCGAGTGTGTAGCCGAACTCGAAACCGAGAACGGCGTATTCGGAAAGGGAAGAATCGTAAACATCGAAGCGCGCTTGCGTGGCGGCAAGGTGGCGCATGGGGATATATTTTTCACCGGTTTCGTAATCGTAGAAAGCCAGGTGGCGCTGGGAGAAGGTGCCGCGGCCGGAATCCTGCCCGCTGAGGCGGACGGGCGTGCCTTGCAGGACCAGAGAACCGAAGGCGAGAGCTTCGCCATACGCCCAATCGAGAGTGCCGTTTTTGAGGATGGCTTCACGGCGCTTTTCATTGAACTGCCGCAGCTTGGGATGGACCGTGAACGTATCGGGGAAGGCGGTCATGCGGCTGACCACTTGTTCGGCCAGGTCGCGCGGGATGCTGGTTTCGTGCGAGCGCGGGGAATCCACTTCAATTTTCGGAAGCTTCTTGGTGGACTTGCGGCCGGCATCGAAGGCCTGCGTGTAGCGGCTCTTAGCGCGTGTGCGAATCTCTTCCGCTTCGGCCGCCGTGAGCACTTTCGACCTGACCAGGCGATCGGTATAGAGCATTGCCACGGAGGGGTACTTGTCGATCTTGCGATAAAGCAAAGGCTGCGTGTAACCGGGGTCGTCGCCTTCGTTGTGGCCGTGGCGGCGATAGCAGAACATGTCGATGACTACATCCTTCTTGAACTGCTGGCGGAAATCGAAGGCAAGCTGTACAACACGGATGGCGGCTTCGGGGTCGTCGCCATTCACGTGGAAGACGGGGGCCTGCACCATGCGGGCTACGTCAGTGGAGTAAGTGGTGGAGCGCGCGCCGTCTGGCAGAGTGGTGAAGCCGATCTGGTTATTGATGATGAGGTGGACGGTGCCACCGGTTGCGTACCCGTCGAGCTGCGACAAGTTAAGGGTTTCGGCCACCACGCCCTGACCGGCAAAAGCGGCGTCGCCATGGATCAGCAGCGGGATAACGCGTGCGCGCTCGGTATCGCCCATCAGATCCTGCTTGGGGCGCACCATGCCTTCGACGACGGGATCGACCGCCTCCAGATGGCTGGGGTTCGAGGCGAGGAAAACCTCTATATCCTTACCGGAGAAAACTTTTCGATGGCCGGCCGCGCCCAGGTGGTACTTGACATCGCCCGAACCATGGCTGGTGGAATCGTCAACGGCGCCTTCGAATTCGGCGAAGATTTCGGAGAGCGGCTTGCCGACCGTGTTGGCAAGGATGTTCAAGCGGCCGCGATGGGCCATGCCGATAATGACTTCCGTGGCACCGGAATCGGCGGCCCGGCTGAGCACTTCTTCCAAGATGGGGATGACGGTTTCGGCGCCTTCGAGTGAAAAGCGCTTCTGACCGACGAAGCGCGCGTGAAGGAAGTGTTCGAACTCTTCGCCGGCCATCAGGTCATCGAGCACGCTGAGCTGCAGGTCGCGTGAGAGAGGCCAGTTGTTCTGCTGCGGTTCCATGCGTTCCTGAAGCCAGCGCTTCTGTTCGGGAAACTGGATGTGCATGTATTCGCAGGCGACTTTGCCGCAATACGTGGCGCGAAGCTGGTCCAAAATTTCGCGCAGGGTGGCGGTGCCGCCGGAAACCCCGCCCAGGTTGCCGCTGGAATATTCGCGCTCCAGATCCCAGATGGTGAGGCCGTAGGTGAGGGGATCGAGCTCGGCGTGGTAATCGGGATCTTTGCCGTTCAGTGGATCGAGATCGGCCATGAGGTGGCCGCGGACACGATAGGCGTTGACGATTTGCAGAACGGCGGATTGCTTGGCGGCGTCGACAGTGAGAGCTTGGGTGGCGCCCTTATGATCGGACTCCCATTTGATGGGCTGATACGGGATGTGAAGGGCGTGGAAGATATCGGTGTAGAAGTTGCCGTCGCCATCGAGCAGGGATTGCAGAGTGCCGAGGAAGGCTCCCGATTCAGCGCCCTGGATGATGCGGTGATCGTAAGTGCAGGTAACCGTCATCACCTTACTGATGCCGAGCGAAGCTTGCGTTTCAGCGGCGACACCGCGGAAGCCGGGGGCGTAATCCATGGCTCCGACGGCGATGATGGCGCCCTGACCGGGCATCAGGCGCGGGATGGAGCCCATGGTGCCGACGGTGCCGGGGTTGGTGAGGGAGAGCGTGGTGCCGGCGAAATCGGCAGGCCCTAGTTTATTGATGCGCGCGCGAGAGACCAGATCGTCAAAGGCTTTCAGGAAGCCGGTGAAGCTGAGTGCGGCGGCGTTCTTGATGTTGGGGACCATCAGGCTGCGGGCGCCGTTTTTGCCGGCGACGTCGATGGCGAGGCCGAGGTTGATCCGGTGGCGCAGGATGCGCGTGGGGTCGCCGGAAGAATCGGTGAAGGCGTGGTTGATGGCGGGGTTAGCTTCGGCGGCTTTTACCAGCGCCCAGCCGATAAGGTGCGTGAAGCTGACCTTGCTCTTGCCGGTGAGCGTGCGGTGGTGATTGATGAGGCGGCGATTCTCATCGATGACTTTGACGGGGATGGTGCGCTGCGAGGTGGCGATGGGCACTGTAAGGCTGGCGGCCATGTTTTCCGCGATGCGAGCGGCGGCGCCACGCAGAGGCATGAGCTCTTCGCCTGGCGCGAGCGTGATGGGAGCGGCGGCGGCCTTGGGAGTGGCCGGAGTGTAGTTAGGGGCTCCGTTCTTCGTTGCGGCGCCGTTCGTGCCATTTTGTTCGAAGAGCGTTTTCCAGCTCGCGTCGACTGAGCTGCGGTCATGATGGAACTGCTCTCGCAGCTCTTCTTCCAGCCAACTGTTGACGCCCAGTGGCGATTCGTCTTTCAAGGACATTTAGGATTCGTTTCTGTATTTATGGTACCGCCGAACGGGGCGCGGGGGCCGATCACCGGGAGAGCAACTCTTCCAATTCCTGGAGCGTCACCTTGCAATCTCGCAGGATTTTGTGAAGCAAACCGGGTTCTATTGCCTCTCAGTCGGGGTGCCCGGCTCATGCGGCGATCGAATTTTTTGAATGGCAATAAATTCGAGCGACTGCTCAGGGGTGCCTTCCACTTCAAGGCAAAGCTCGACAGCTTCACGCATCCGCTCCATGAGTTCGTCGAGCGAGTGGCCCTGCGTATGGCAGCCGGTGAGTAGTGGCACCGAACCCACGTAGAGGCCGTCCTCGTCGCGCTCGACGATCACGTCGAACTGTCGCATGCTACCGCAATTGTACGTTGCCCTTTCCAGCGTTACCGGCCTTCCGGCGTGAGCGTCCAGCGTAAGCCGGCGGCGATGGTTGTCTTGTAGTATTCGCGCTGCACTACATATTGCGGGCTGCCCTGATAAAATCCAAAAACTTCGTTTGTAAGATTCAGGCCGTAGACTACCACGGAGAAACCTCTGCTCAGGCGGTAACTGCCTTGCGCGTCCACCTGTAAGTGCTGGTAGAGATAGTTATCTCCGTTGGGACCTTTCTTACCGAGAGCCGCGCCGTCCTGGTAGTTATAAAAGAATATGTTCGCGTCGTTGTAAGAGAGTCCTACACGCATGGAGAGACGGCCGCGATCGTAAGTGGGGCTGATGTTCCATGAGTGCGGAGCCTGGCGCTGGAGAGCCGGCCGGTCCGTGCGGCCGGGAACGCCATTTGCCTCCGAAGCAGTGTAACTGTAGTTCGCGGAAATGCCGGAACCGCCTAACATGCCAGGCAGGAACGAGAGGCGCTGCTGATAGGCAATCTCAAAACCATATAGCTTGGCGGTGGTCCCGTTGATGGGCCCCAACTGTGAATAGCCGGCGAACGTGCCCGTAGTAATGGGGGTCAGCACGTTATAGATGGGCTGTTGAATGTCCTTATAGAAGAAGCCCGCGGAGAACAGGCCGATGGGTTTCAGATAGTGTTCGTAGAGCAAATCGTAATTGTTGGCGTAAGTGGATTTCAGATCGGGGTTGCCGGCCGAAATACGATTGCGGGAGTCTGTGACTGTCCCGCCGGGAACCAGATCGCTATAGTTCGGGCGTGCGATGCCACGCCCGTAGGCGGCGCGGATACCGGATTCGCTGGTGAGCGCGTAACGCAGTTGGATGCTGGGCAGCGGGTCTATATAGCCAGATTGGCGGCTGGTGGGAATCACCTTCGTGCCTTGCACCAGGTTGCCGCGGATGCCTTCGCCGGTGCCTTCGAAACGCAAGCCGGTGTATAGGCGGAACTTACCGAAGCTGATGGAATTCTGGAAGTAACCGGCGGAAACACGCTCCACTAAGTCCCAAGTCTGAGGAGTGTTGCGGGAAAGCGTGCGCGCGGCATTCACGCGGAAGGCGGAAGGCGAGCCCTGGAACAGGCTCAGTACCTTGCTGTAATCCACCAGCGGGCCCAGCTGATAACTCTTGTCGTAGTAATCGTTATTGGTGAAGGTGGATTGGAATTTGGTGAAAGGTTGAGAGGCGGGGTCGACCGCGTTGTAAAAGACGTCCGCCGCTTCCTGGAACTTATGTGCATTACGCACTTTGCCACCGAACTCGAAGACGCCGAAGTGGCCGCCGAGCCTGTAGTTATAAGCATAGGAGGCGCCAGCCTGTAAATTGAGTTGGGGGCTGTAGAGCTTGTTGTAATCCAGATTCTGCAGGAAGTACTGTTTGGGATCGTAAATGTTGACGCCGTTCAGCACTGGAAAACGCGGACGGTATTTTTGGGATACGTCAACGCCGAAGACCACGTTATTGAGAGGCGAATTATCGTCCACGGGGCCGAAGTTAGCGGTGGAATAGCCTTTGTCTTCGGTGCTGGCGCGGCCGCCTGAAGCTTCCCACGTGAAGACCGACCGTCCGAAATAGCGCTGCCCGCCTAACGCAAGACTGCCAATGGTCTGCACCGGCCGCCGGACCTGCGCGTTGAACGTGATATTGCCATCGGATCCGCCTAGCAGCGGCGTAGCGCCATAGCTGTTGATAGTGGGGCTATAAACCCAGCGGTCGCCGAAGTTATCGAAGTGCGAATACAGGCCGCGGACATAGATGTTCGAGGAATCGGAAATTTTATAATCGACGCTGCCGCCCATGCCCCAGCGGACACGCTCATAGCGGTATTCGCGAATGTCGGTTCCGGCATAGGTGGCGAAATCGGGGGCCTTGCCGCTGGGGTCACCGCAGTTACCGGGGTCGCACTGAATGCTCTGCGGCCCGGGTTCGATGTCGTCGATGCCGCGGCCATTGTAATCGTAAGTGCCGCCAACGAGCACGCCTAATTTCTTCGCTTGACCGAAGCGCTTACCCAAGGTGGCGCCGTATTGCGTGTTGTGCCGGCCGCCGATGATGGGGTTGTAGCCGGCCAGGCCGAATATAGAGGCGGTGGGCTGTTCGCCGGCGGTCTTGGTGCGCAGATTGACGGAGCCGCCGATAGCGTCGCCATCGCCACTGGCGAGGAGAGTCTTGTTGATCTCGACCGATTCCACCAGGTCTGAAGGCAGCACATCGAGCTTGATCTGCCGAACGTTTTCGGGCGAGGCGACGTTGACGCCGTCTATGGTGACGTTGCTGTAGCGCGGTTCGGCGCCGCGGATCTGGACATACTTGCCTTCGCCCTCATCGCGTTCCAGGGTGACGCTCGGCAGGCGGCCCAGCGCATCGGCCACGTTGGCGTTGGGAAGGCTGGTGATCACTTCAGCGGGCAGCACCTGTAGTATGTTTTCGGCGGTGCGCTCACGATTGATGGCTTCCGCTTCGCCGTGGGGACGGTCGGCGGTGACGATGATTTCTTCGGTGGTGCTTCGTACAGTCAGCGTCTGGTCTGCCCTGGTGGTGGTTCCGGCGGAGATGGTGACGTCGCCCGAATAGGGGGCGAAGCCAACGAAGGAGACGGAGAGCTTCTGGACGCCCGGATCGATATTGATGATTTTGTATTCGCCCTGATTGTTGGTGACGGCTGAGGCACCGCTGGGCTGCAGTTCCACTCGCGCGCCCTGCAGCACGCCACCTACGCGATCGGTGATGCGGCCGGCAAGGACTCCGCTGCTTGTCTGGGCGGGGGCGGCGGCACGGAAAAGAAATAGGAAAATAAAAATGGTGGTAAAAAAGCGCGTGCGGTGAGCCATCACATAAGCGTGTCAAACCCGGGTAAACGTACGGTTACGGAGCGGTGAGAATCGCGTGACGATCAGCGGGCGTTCAGGCCACACAACAACTTTTCCACGGCGGATGCGCCTGGCGGACGAGCGGGGGATTTCTTTCTCGGCGATGTCGCGATTCATATGAGCACTTCACCAGGAGAGGCCGTGATCGGAAGGTGTTCTGAAAATCTAAACGATGGATTCCGGCCGGTGTTGGTGACGGTTCGGCAAGGTGTCCCAGTTGCCGAAGGTCTCGCCGGTAACGCGGGGTTAGGCGAACGAATCGATATTTTCGAGATTGAGCAGTTTGTGGCCTTGAACATCTACGAAAGTTCGGAGCTGACGGACGTAAGGTAGCCGTAGCAGATCTTGCGAAGCGTTACAACAGGATCGTTGAAGAGTTCGAGACCGATCCCAGTTTGACGATCGAGCTACGCCGCTAACTCTTACGGCAGGTGTTCGATTTCGATCTTTGGCCAATGCTGCTGCAGGTATTCCGCCACAAGCCGGCGATGGCACTTGTGCGGCTTCTCTTCACTGCAGAGCAGGCAGGCGTTGTCCAGCAAACCGGGCGAGAGGGCGGCTTCGATGCGCCGCTCTTTCATCAGATTCAGGAATTGCGCTTCGTAGGTGGGCCAATCGCATTGCCGCTTTTGATAGGCGCTTAGCATTTCGGCTGTCGGGGCCAGGTCGAGCGCGTGCGCGTATTCCATGTTGCAGATCGACGTGAGAAAATAGCGCAGATCGTCGCGCTTGGCGAAGGCCGAGAGTTGCGAGGTGTTGTTGAGGCGAACGTCCACCAATCTGGTTGCGCCGGATTGTTTGAGGCCAGTGAAGAACGCCTCAGCGGACTTTCTTGTGAAGCCGGCGGTGAAAATCTTCATCCCGCCGCGATAGCCGCTTCGGCGGGCTCGGCTTCGTAGGCGATGCGCAGTTCCTGGCGATAGTACGCTTCGTCGCGCAGCTCTTCGGCGGAGCGGAAGAGATCGGCTTCGGGCACATGCACCAGTTCGGCTAAACGGACCAGCGCATCGGCTTGGTTTTCCAGCGAACCATCGGCATGGATGTGCTGTACATCAACGTTGAGTGCCGCCAGCGCCCGCGATACCAGCACGAAGCGGTGGCATTCCAGTGGCTCCTTTTCAGCGCACATCAGCGCGATGCGAAAATTCTTTTTCAAGCCTTCCTGGATGCGCGCTAAGCCGCTTTGGAAGAGCGGTGTGGCACTTAGCAGTTGGTAGTTGATTTTGCCGTTCGTATAGCACGCGCGGTCTTCGCTGCGCGCGCCCAGCTCGGCGCCCAGGAAGATATAACGGATGCCTTGTTGCGGGAGCGAATGCTTCAGTTCAGAGCGATTGAATTGCGGCGTGAACTGGCTGTAGGGCTTCGAACGCACATCGCAAACGGCGTCGATAGCATGCGCGGAGAGCAGATCGAGGAACCGCTCCGCGGGGTGATTGGAATGGCCGATGGTGTAGATGGTTTCGGACATGCTGCTTTAAACCATTGTACTAAGGGGGAGCAGGAGAGAGGCGGCTAATTTGTAACACCACTTGCCGAGCGGCTCACCCAAACTAATGCAAAGAAACGCGCCGGGGAAGCGGTATTCGGCATCGGGACTGGCGAAGAGCAGCGCTTCGGTATCTGGGTCGGTAACTACCAGGTTGTAGAAATCGCCGCAATGCCGGAACGCGGCGCGCATGCGGCGCTTGGGCTCATCGATCTCTTTGCCTTCGATGCGCACGCGCACGATCAGGTCTTGCGGCTGAATGAGGCGGAGCGAACTGTGAATGGTTTCGGCCAATTCCAGCGGCACTCGATCGTTCGAGCCGTAGCCGGACGAATGGCCTGCCGGCCAGAGAGGCTCAGGCGGATCGACGAACGTGGAGAGATAAGGAAACGGCAAGGTGCCTGCTTTGGACCAGCCACGCTCGGGATCTATTTGTATATTTTCGGCCTGAAAGGGATGCGGCGCGTGTTGCAACACTGGCACATCCATCACGTCAAGCAGTTGAGGCAGGTCGCCTGAAGCATAGGCGCGCTCGTCGTCGGACAGTTCCGAGGTGGGTCTGGCGCTGACGGGCCGCACCCAGGCTCCGGGAGCGGGAAACTCCTTGCCCGCGATGCAGCGGCCTCCCGACTTACGCGAGTTCGCCAGGCAAACGATTCGCTTGTGCGCGGACATATCGACTTGGCCGTCTTGATCCTATTATTCTCATTACTTGAAGATCCTGATCTTTTCCGACATTCATGGCGATACCAAAGCGCTGGAACGGCACATGGCCACGGAAGCCGATTTCTATATCTGCGCCGGTGACCTGACCAACTTCGGTCGCAAGATGGATGACTATGGCGCGGCGATGCAAGCGCGCGGCGCGAAGGTGAAGATGCTGCCGGGCAACCATGAGACGGCTGAGCAAGTGGACCGCTTTTGCGCGCGCTTCGGCCTCGAAAATTTTCATGGCAAGGTGCTGGAGTTAGGCGGGCATCGCCTGGCCGGTTTGGGGTATTCGAACCTGACGCCGTTTCAGACGCCGGGTGAATATACGGAAGAGCAGATTGCCGAGCGGCTGAAGCCGTTCGCGGAAGTGCGGGGCCCGATGATTCTGGTGTGCCATTGCCCTCCTTACCAAACCTCGCTTGACCGTATGCGGCAGTTCCGGCATGGCGGCAGCACGGCGGTGCGTAATTTTCTGGCCTTGCGTCAGCCTGACTATTTCTTCTGCGGCCACATTCACGAGGCGGCGGGCGCGGCGGAGTTGCTGGGCACAACCAAGGCCATGAACGTGGGTAAGCAGGGCTACTTGTTAGACTTAAATCCTGAGCTGATCCGGATTCAATATCCGGGCGCCGCTCACTAACAACCCACATGACACTGGAAGAATTGCAACGCGAATACAACCCTCTGCGTGAACAGGCTGCCGCCGTGCGGAGGTATCTTTGACTCGGCTGCAAAGCGCAACGAACTAAGCAAGACGGAAGCCCTGATCGCCGAGCCCGATTTCTGGAATCAGCCGGAGCGCAGCCAGAAAGTAATGCAAGAGCGCAAGCGCCTGGAGGAAGCCATCGAGCACGATAAGCGTGTGGGCTCGCTCACGGACGATCTGGATACGCTGTTCGAACTGGCGCGCGAAGGCGAACGCGTCGAGCCCGATATCGAGCGCGAGATGAAAGCGTTCGAAGGCACGCTGCGCAAGCTGGAAGATTCCATGCTGCTCTCAGGCGAGAACGATGCGCGCGATGCCATCGTGACCATGCACCCCGGCGCGGGCGGCACGGAGAGCCAGGATTGGGCGGAGATGCTGTTCCGCATGTACCTGCGGTGGGCGGAACGCAACGGCTATAAAGTGAATGTGACGGACCGGCTGGATGGTGAAGGCGCGGGGATCAAATCCGCCACGTTCGAGGTGAATGGCGAGAACGCGTTCGGGATGCTGCAGAGTGAAATTGGCGTGCATCGGCTGGTGCGTATCTCGCCGTTCGATTCGGCGGCGCGGCGGCATACTTCGTTCGCATCGGTGTTTGTGTTTCCGCAGATCGACGACGAAATTAAGATCGATATCAAGCTGGACGATTTGCGCATCGATACGTTTCGCAGCGGCGGCGCCGGTGGCCAGCACGTCAACATGACGGATTCGGCGGTGCGCATTACACACTATCCAACCGGCATTGTGGTGCAGTGCCAGAATGAGCGATCGCAGCATAAGAATCGCGATACGGCGATGAAGCAACTGCGCAGCCGGCTGTATGAGTTCGAACTGGAGAAGAAGCGCGAAGAGACGCGCAAGACGGAAGCAAGCAAGCTGGAGATCAACTTCGGCAGCCAGATTCGCAGCTACGTTCTGGCGCCTTACCGCATGATTAAGGACCATCGGACCAAGCTGGCCATCGGCGACGTGGACAAGGTGCTGGAAGGCGATATCGAGCCGCTGATGCATGCCTGGCTGGTGTGGCGCAAGACGGGCAAGGTGGCGGGCGATGAAAACGATCTTCCCGAGTAAGGGGGAGATTCGGGAGGCTGCGGCACGGCTGCGGCGCGGGGAGTTGGTTGCGTTTCCCACGGAGACTGTCTATGGGCTGGGCGGCCATGCGTTGGATGTGGACGCGGTGGAGCGCATCTTCGCGGCCAAGGGCAGGCCTAAAACCAGTCCGCTGATTGTGCATGTGGCGACTGTTGCGGCGGCGCGTGAATTGGTGACGGAATGGCCGGATTCGGCTGAGAGCTTGGCCGCGAAATTCTGGCCAGGGCCGCTAACGATGGTGCTGCCGAAAGCTGCGACGGTGCCCGATTCGGTGACGGCCGGCCTTGCGACCGTGGGGCTGCGGATTCCGCGCCATCCGGTTGCGTTGGAGTTGTTGCGCGAAGCCGGGGTCCCGATTGCCGCACCCAGCGCGAACTTGTTCATGCGGCTTTCGCCGACTGCGCGTGAGCATGTTTCGTTCGGGCCGGAGGTGATGGTGCTAGAGGGTGGCGCGTCGGAAGTGGGGATTGAATCGACGGTGCTGAGCTTAGTGGGAGCGGCGCGCTTGTTGCGGCCGGGAGCTATTTCGCGCGCGCAACTGCAGGCAGAGATTGGGCCGGTTCTGGTAGGAGATGCGCGCGAAGGCGAATCGCCCGGATTGCATGCACGGCATTATCAGCCGCGCACTCCACTGGTATGGGCTGGCGCGAACTTACCGGAAGGGCGGGGCGCTTATATCTATGTGGAGCGGGAGCGCAAAGCGTCGCGCTTAGTGCGCATGCCTGCGGGGCCGCTAAGTTATGCAGCGGAGCTTTATGCCACGCTCCATAAGTTAGACGCCGAAGGGTGGGATTGGATTGCGGTGGAACCTTTGCCGCAAGGCGACAGCTGGGCCGCCCTGCGGGATAGGTTGTTACGCGCGGCGAGAGTAAGTGAGCAAGCCGGCTGACTTACGGCTTCTTACAGAAGGCCAGGTGGTCCTCAATGGCGCCGAGGAAAGCGCCATAACCTATAGTGAGCTTCAGCGTGACCCTTAGCCATAGGATGTAGGCGCAATCGGGTTCGCCGGTCAAGTTGAAGTCCTGACCGCCGGCGGGTGAGACGGCTTGTCCATCGGATGAGATAGTCAGGTTCACCGGCGCGGGAAGCGGAGGCGGATTCGGCCCTTCAATGGAAAGCCCAGGCGCTGCCGAGGAAAGGATGATAGGCAGTGGCCAGGGCGTGCATGTGGTCGTGTATGGCGCTGCATCCGGCGCCCACGCCGAGCAGTTCTTGAATGTCCACCAGGCAGACGCAACGGCGCGTGTCGACGAAGCCGGCCCAATCCAGATGGTGGGTCTGCTTATAGAACGTGTTGCTCATCACGATCTTCTTCAGCGAATTCGAAGAGACGGACGGCACGGTGCCCACCTTGCGCGCATCGAAGAACAGCTTGAAGTAATGCGGGCGGCTCTTCTGCGCGGCAGTTAGCGAGTCGCCCGCTTGGATGGCTGTAACATCGAAGTTCTCAAGCGTGAGCGTGGTGGTGTCCAGGTTCGCCAACGCGGAGAAAGAAGTAAACAGACCTTCGCCATTGAAGGACAGGTTGGCTTGTAGCGGCACCTCAATCCAGCCGCCGGCTTTCACGGTTTGATTGAGCTGAATGTTTATATCCGGGAAGCCATTCCGATGGATGGTGCTGATGCCCAGGCCGGGGTTGTTGACGTAATAATCGGCCGTCAGCAGATGCCACGCGCTGCCGACGCTGTCCCAATCCCAATACTCCAGTTGACCGATGATGGTTGGCTGGATTTTGGTTGCATCCACCGGCTGTACCGGGCCAAGAACAGTTCCGGCGGCATCGTATTCGGCCACCTGGAAGCGGTATTCCATGGGGTTCGGCGGGTTTCCGTTGGGCAGGATGCCAATCAGCGGAATGGTGTCGGTGAAGGCAAGGTTGCCCACCGTGGTCAAGCCCTCTGACGTAAAGTCATTCACCGTCATGCCGCCTAACATGTAAGGTTCCACATGATACTGACCTACCTTGGTGAACAATGGGATGGGCACGCCGGGGTTCGAAGGCGGCGGGGTATCGAGGCACAATTTCACGCAGAAGCAGTTGTGCGCATTTTCGCGATCGGCCGCGCGGCCGCGTGAGCTCGGTTCGTTCAGCAGCACTGCGCCAGAGCCGGTTTCGACGCGAAAGTATAGGTCAGGTCCACCGAACCATTCCACGTCGATGCCCCAGCCGGCGGAGAACGGCGTCTTTTCAAAATCTTCGCGCAGGTAATCGATTCGGAACTTGCCCTGGCTATCGGTGAAGCCAGAGCCCAGGTCGTCGTCCTGCAGCCAATCGGTATCGAAGGCGCGCACTTTCACGCCGGCTACCGGGTCTTTGGTGCCGCACACAGTAACTTCGCCGCAGATGGTCCAGGCGCCGAAGCGGCGGCGGATGGAGCACCAGTAGCGGTGCGGGATGCAATAACTGAAGGCGGCCACCTGCGCGGCTTCGGTCTGGCGCCAAATGGGCTGCAGCGTTGTGATAGAGAACTGCAAAGGCGTGGGAACTTTGCGGCCCGGCTTGCGATGAGGCACGTTGCCGCAATAGACATCGATTTCAAAAGCGCTGCCATCGTACTTGCTCTTGCCACCCAGTTCGAAGCTGAAGCTACCATCTTCAAGCGTGACGGTTTCGGCAATCAGCGACGAAGATTTGGCCTGCACTTCGTCATCGCTGAGCAGGTGGAAAGTATCTTTGGGCGAGGCCACGGCGAGGCTGGTAACATTCCGATCGCCCCGCGTGCGGTAAAGCCGGACAGTAACGTTGGAAAGGTCTTCCTGACAATCGGCACAAATCAGCCCGCAGAGCTTTCCTTTAAAGATGTAAGTCATCGATGTAACTCCTGGGTAGCTGTATCAGCTCCGAGAGTTAGTGTGAAGCGGTGGTCCGGCGTTTCACGATTGTTTTGGCGCTTCAAAACTATTTATCGAAAGTTATAGAACTGTCGGCGGTGGCGCGCTTGAAATCCGTGTTGGTCAGCGAGACCGAGAGCTTACGGCTATAGATGAATATAATGCGGACATCGAACTCGGTTCCGTAACTTACCGGGAACCAGACGCCGTCTTCGAACTTGCTGTAAGTGACGGTGAAGCCAAGGCCGCGCAGGTTGGTTCCGAGCGCAGTGCGTACCACAAGCGGAATGCCTCGCGCGAGTTTCGTTGAGACCTGCACGGGCTCGCCCTCATCGCGGCTGACCAGCACTTCGCCGGCCCACATGCGGTCCTCGTCATTCTCCGATTTCTTAGGATGGAACGCGATGCGATAAACGGGGATGTCCTTGATCACGCTCTCGCCCTTCAGCTCAAAAACGTAGTGCGACTGCTCCGCGGAGGTAAGCGGGAAAAGCTTGGGCGCGATGCCATCCTTGCCATTCTTGTTAACGGTCAAGTCATCGCGCAGGTTTTTGCACATGTGGGCGTCCGCCTCATTGCGGAAGCCTTCGCCCATGGGCTCGCCCGATTTTGTATAGGGCAGCATGGCCTTTCCTTCGCGATACTTGCCCGCGAAAGTCAGTTCTTTGCGGCCTACACCCGCTGCGGTGGGGAACATTTCAAAAACGGTCTGCTCTTCCCGCGTAAGCGCGTTATGGGTGTCGCGAATGCGAATGGCTGTGTTCTGACGGTATACATAGCGGCTGCGCAACTGCTCCGAACGGTCTTGATTCGCGGCCACGCGAGCCATGATTGCCGAAGCGTCCGCGGCGGCCCAGGCAGGCAGAGCGGCAAACAGGAAAAGCGCGAATCTCATTCCCCTCGATACGCAAAACGGAACGCCCCGGTTCGCAACTACGGCGTCTTTTCGGTGTGTGCCGAATATTTCAGGTGTCCGTAAAAGCCCAGGTCGTCGCCGGTCATCGTTTTGGTGGCGAAGATGATCTGCCCGGCGTGCCCCGCGAAGTGCTCCACCACGTGATAGATGGCTTCCAGTACCGCGATTTCATACTGCTGCACCACGATGCGCCTCTGCAAATCCGCTTCTGTCTGGCGCTCGATCACGGGAATGACGCGGGTCACGGTGTCGCGCAAACGGCCACGCAGATCGCCTCCCGAGCTAGCGGAAAACTCGGAATCGCGATCACGGTTGAAAGGTTCGCCGCCCACGCCGCTGAACAGCCACTGATGAATGTTGCCGCACAGATGCAATACCAGATTGCCAACGGCATTTTCGTTCGCGCTGCCCCTGGCCCAGATCTGTTCGTTCGTCAGGCGGGCGAGGCACTCATCCACGCGCCCCGCCGCCTGCGTTAACTTCTGGACCGAATAGTTGAGGAAGATCCGGTCCACCATGGCTTACAGAACCTCTTCGGACCAGCTTTCGAGGATCTGCTTGATCTTGCCGGTGAACTGATCGCCCAATGCGCCATCGATCAGGCGATGGTCGAAGCTGAGCGAAAGGTACATCACGGAGCGGATGGCGATAGCGTCATCGATCACCACCGGGACCTTCTCGACAGTGCCGACGCCCAGGATGGCGACCTGCGGCTGATTGATGACAGGAGTCGCCATCACACTGCCGAAGCTGCCGAAGTTGGAGATGGAGAACGTGCCGCCGGCCACTTCATCGGGCTTCAACTGGCGGGCGCGCGCGCGGGCCGCAAGGTCTACGATGGCCCGCTGCAGGCCAAGCACATTTTTCTCATCGGCCTGGCGAATCACGGGCACGATCAAGCCGTTTTCGAGAGCCACGGCGATGCCGATATTGATCTCGTTATGGAAGATGATGTTCGAGCCTTCGATAGAGGCGTTCAGGTGCGGGAAGGCCTTCAGAGCCTCGATGGTGGCGCGCGTGACGAAGGGCAGATAAGTGAGCGAGATGCCGTAGCGGGTCTGAAAATCCGCCTTGTGCTTGGCGCGCATCTTCACGATCTTGGTCATGTCCACCTTGTGAATGGTGGTGACGTGGGCGGAGGTCGCCTGGCTCATGAGCATGTGCTCAGCGATCTTGGTGCGCATGGTGCCGAGCGGCTCGATGCGCGTCTTGGCTTGCGGCAGGGCTTGGCCGGGAACGGGGCCTGACGAAGCGGCAGCGGCGGGTTTCGGAGCGGGCGGCGCGGGTGCGGGTGCAGTCGGTGACGCAGCAACCGGCGTAGGCGCGGGCCCCGGCGTCACGGGGTAAGGGCCGGCGGTGGTGGCCTGTGGTTCGGCGGCGCTGGCCGTCTTGTTGGCAAGGTGGCTTTCCACATCCTGCTTGGTGATGCGGCCGCCCGCGCCGGTACCCTTCACCTTCGCCAGATCGATGCCATTCTCACGAGCCATCTTGCGGACCAATGGCGAAAGGGGTCCGGAGGCATCTGCGGACGCTTCTTCAGCGGGCGCGGCTTGCGGGGAAACAGCTTGCTCGGGTTCGGGCTCCACCGCGGGGCCGGGTGCGGAAGTGGGCGAAGGCGCGGGCTCGGCTTGTTGGGGCGCGGCAGCTTCGGAAGGCGCAGAGGCAGCAGGCGCCGCACCAGCTTCTCCGATGCGGGCGACCACAGTATTAATGCCCACGGTTTCGCCTTCCTGCACCAGCACTTCGGAAAGCGTGCCGGCGGCCGGCGACGGAATTTCGGTATCTACTTTATCTGTAGAAATTTCAAAAAGGGGCTCATCGCGCTCGACCGTATCGCCCGGCTTCTTCAGCCATTTGGTCAACGTTCCCTCGACGATACTCTCGCCCATCTGCGGCATTATTACGTCCATAACTCACTCGCTCCCGATCGAAACATTGTTCGAAATTCCGGCTGAGCCGGTCTAAAATTGTTTCGCGCGCAACGTCCACGCCCAAGGCGCGCATGGACGTGACGGGCTTGGTGAGCCCGCACGGCACGATATAACCAAAATACGAAAGATCCGTTGAGACATTCAGGGCGAAACCGTGCGATGTCACCCAACGGCTGATGTGTACGCCGATGGCGGCAATCTTCGCGCCACCGGTCCAGACGCCGGTCATGCCGGAACTGCGCTCGGCGGCGATACCGAACTCGGCCAGCGTGGTAATGAGAACGTCTTCCAGTGCGCGTACGTAAAGATGAACGTCGCGCTTCCATTCGTTCAGATTCAGAATCGGATAGCCCACAACCTGTCCCGGACCATGATATGTCACGTCGCCGCCGCGATTGGTCTCTTCGAGCGCGATGCCTGAGCGGGATAGCACTTCTTCGGAGGCAAGCAGGTTTTCGCGACGCGCGTTGCGCCCCATGGTGACCACGTGCGGGTGTTCGGCGAAGAGCAGCGTATCGGGAATTGCGCCCTGCTTCCGCTGCTCCACCAGTTGTTCCTGAAGCGCGGTGGCGGTGCGCCAGCCGATGCGGCCCAGGTCCCGGACTGCCAACTCTCGCATGGGGCCGGTGCTAAGCGTTGATAGCCAGCCCGTAAACGTTCTGGAACGCTTCGCCCACGGCCTCATAGATCGTGGGATGCGCATGGATGGTGCTCATCATGGTCTCGACAGTGGCTTCGGATTCCATGGCCGTGACGGCTTCGCTGACCAGTTCGTAAGCCTGCGGCCCGATGATGTGGACGCCTAGAATTTCGCCGTACTCGCCATCCGCGATCACCTTCACGAAGCCATCGTGGCTGCCGAGGATGGTGGCCTTGCTGTTGCCCGCGAAGGGGAACTTGCCCACCTTCACTTTGTAACCTTGCGCGATGGCCTGAGCTTCCGTAAGCCCCACGCTGCCGATGCCAGGCTCAGTGTAAGTGGCGCCGGGGATGCGATTGCGGTGGATAGGCGTGACGGCTTTTCCGGCCATGTGGCCCACAGCTACCATGCCTTCCGCCGACGCTGCATGAGCCAGTTGCGGCATGCCGGCCACGATGTCGCCTATGGCATAGACGCCCGGTTCGCCGGTCTGCATCATTTCATTGACCTTCACGAAGCCGCGATCCAGCTCAATTTTCGTGTTCTCAATGCCGACGTTCGCGGTGTTGGGCGCGCGGCCCACAGCCACCAGAAGCTTCTCCGCCGTGACCTCTTCCTGCTTGCCGTTCGCCAGCGTCACCGTCATCTGGATGCCCGCGCCGCCCTTGCGGATGTTTTCGCATTTGGCGCCGGTCTCAACGCGAATTTTTTCTTTTTTGAAAACGCGCTCCAGCTCCTTCGAGATCTCTTCGTCTTCCACGGGGACCAGGCGCGGCAGCATTTCAAACAGGCTCACATCGGCGCCGAATTTCTTGAACATGCTGGCGAACTCCACGCCCACTGCGCCCGCGCCGATGATGGCCAGCGATTTCGGCACGGCCGTCAGGTTCAAAATTTCGATGTTGGTGAGCAGGAATTCAGGGTCCGGCTGCAACCCGGGGATCATGCGCGCCGTCGATCCGGTAGCCAGCAGAATGAATTTCGCGTCATGCGTATCGGTGCCTTTATCGGTCTTCACTTCCACTTTGCCGCCGCCCTTTAGCGTGGCAAAGCCGGTGATGACCTGCACCTTATTCTTCTTCATCAGAAACTCAACGCCTTTGGCGTGCTTCGTCACGATTTTGTTCTTGCGGTCAATCACTTTGGGGAAGTTCAGGACCGGGCTCTGCAGCGAGATCCCTTCTTCTTCCGCATGTTGAATATGCGTCCAAACATCGGCGGTATGCAGGAGAGATTTGGTGGGTATGCAGCCCACGTGAAGGCAGGTGCCGCCCAGCTTGCCGTCTTTTTCGATGATCGCTGTTTTCAGGCCGTACTGCCCCGCGCGAACCGCGGCAGAGTAGCCTCCAGGCCCACTGCCAATCACAATCAGGTCGTATGTCACTACCCGTTATTCTACAGTAGGGGTACCGCGATGAAAGCCGCTCTGCTGTTTGCGCTGGGCGCGATCCTGTTGCCGGCGCAATCCGTGAAACCGCGAACACGTAAGGCGCCGGTGAAGCAGGCCGCGAAGGCGGTGGTGACGCCGGACAAGTTTCCGCTGCGCCGCATTCACATCAAGGGCGCGAAGATGCTGACGCCTGCGCAGATACAGACGGTGGCGGGCTTACCGCTCGATAAGCCTTTGGGCAAAGTGGAGTTCGACGCCGCGCGCGACCGGTTGCTGGCTACGGGCTATTTCGAATCGGTCGCGTTCCAGTTCGGGCCGATTGCGGCGACGGGTCCGGATCAAGGCTACGAGGCCGTGTTCGAAGTGGTGGAGGTGCCCAGCGTTTACGAAGTTGATTTCGAAAACCTGGCGGTATCGACGCCCGAGATTGAAGCGGCCATGAAGGCGGCGAATATTTTCTATGGCCCGAAGGTTCCGGGCACGCAGGTGGTGCTGGGGTTCTATACGCGGCAGATCGAACAGTTTCTGGCGTCGCAAAATCACCCGCAGCGCGTTGTGGGGGAACTGGTGCAATCGGGCAAGAACGATTACAAGATTCTGTTCCGCTCGGCGGAGCCGCTGCCGCCCGTCGCGCATGTGACGTTCACGGGCAACAAAGCCATCGCCCCCATCCTTCTGCAGAACGCGATCAACGATGTCGCGTTCGGTTCGCCCTTCAGCAAAGAGCATTTCCGGCAACTGTTGGACAACCAGATTCGGCCACTTTATGAAGCGAAGGGGATGATTCGCGTGGCGTTCCCGTTGTTCACCACCGAACCCGCGCCGAAGGTGAAAGGCGTGATGGTTCACGTGACCGTGGAAGAAGGCCCGGTTTATAACCTGAGCAAGATTAGCTTGGCAGGCGCGGACCCCGATTACGAGGAGTACTTGAAGGTGAAGACGGGCACCGTCGCCAACTTCGATCGGATTAACGATGCGCTGGCGACGGTGAAAAATCAGATGAAGCGCAACGGCTATCTGGACGTGCAGGGCACGCTGGAGCGCCAGATCGACGACAAGGCAACGACCGTTGAAGTGACCGCGCAGATGGCGCCGGGGCCGCAGTTCACCATGGGCAAGTTGACGATTGAAGGGCTGGACCTGAACAGCGAACCGGTGGTGCGCAAGATGTGGATTGTGGATGAAGGCAAGCCCTTCAACGCGCAATATCCGGATTACTTTCTGAGGAGAATTCGGGAGGATGGGCTGTTCGATGGGCTGGGCGCGACAAAGGCCGTGACCGCGCGTGACGACCGGACGCACGTGGTGGATGTGACGCTGCTCTTCGGCAGCAGCCCGAGGCCGAAACCGAAGCGGCTGCCCGGCATCATGGATGAAAAGCCTCCGTTGAATTAGCTGCTGGGCGTGCGGTCGGGCGGTATCCAGCGCGCTCTCGCTTGGCGAGACTTCAACAGGTCGAAGGTGTAATATTCGCGGAAGATATCGCGGCGCGAGGTGAATCGGTCCACTATGGCGCGGGCGGCCGCGGTGCGCGGGAGCCTGCGGTCCAGAGCGGCGTCTACCAGCTTCAGCCAGAAGACGGTTAACGTTTCGTGGTAACCGGCATCGCCAGTATTCTGGCCGCCTTGCGCTTCGTTGTAGGCGCGAATGCGGTCACGCGCGCGCGCGGTTGCCGCTTCCATGGGCATGGTGTACAGGTAACAGGCGGCCAGCGCCAGGTGTTCGGCGTGCTTCCATTGCGCGGCGGGGTACGTGCCTGCTTCAAAGGCGGCGATGAAATTGGTGAGCGCTTCTTCGCTATTTAGATAGCTCACTGTTTGAATCTCCAAAGGATTTGGCGGAGCATGCCCAGCAGCAGGGGCGCGTCGCGGTTCACAAAGTTGGCACGGCGAAGGAAGCGACGGACTTTGCGTTCCAGCGAATCGGCCACGATGCGGTTGGTGTAGCCGCTTTCCCGCAACACCTGCAGCAGCATGACGGTGAGCTGCTCGGCATCGGCGCCACGCATGGGCTTGTGGGGCGGCGGTAGTGGCGGCGGCATCTGTTCACGCACCACTTCATGCAGGCAGACCGCGACGGCCTGGCCTAAATTCATGGATGGCGTTTCGGGCGACGTGGCGATGTGCGTGAGCCAATGGCAGTGGCTGAGCTCGTCATTCGTCAGGCCGAATTTTTCCGAGCCGAAGAGAATCGCCACGGGGCCTGCTATCGCTGCATCGCGAAGCGTAGGGGCTGCCTGTTCGATGGACCGCAGCGGGTGCTGCAATTCGCGATGGCCGACTGCCGTGGTTCCCACTACCAGGCCGCAATCGGCCACGGCTTGGGCGATGTTCGTGAAGACCACAGCGTCGCGGAGCACTTGCGCGCCACCCACGGCGGAGACGGCTTCACGAAAGGCAAGGTCGAAGGGATCTACCAGGCGCAACTGCCCGCAGGCGAAGTTGCTGACCGCGCGCGCGGCGGCGCCAATGTTGAGCGGATTGCGGGGTTGGCACAGCACCACGTGGATGTGCGAGCGGAACTCGCTCATGCTGCTGGCCACAGCGCGCGCCCGAATAGAAGAGGAGTCAGCCGCCGGTACATTCCCGTCATTATCAGGGTTCGCGAAGAAGCGTCGCAATGTCTGGCGTGGTGAGCGCGCCCGCGTAGCCTGGCGCTGGCGCGAAGCTTTGGAGGCGCCATCGTTCGAAAGTGACCAAGTCGCGAACCGAGGAGAATTCCTCATCGGCGCAGGAGACGGTGAAGCTGGCAAGGTCTCGCGAAAGGCCGTCGCCCAGGGCTTTGATGTAAGCCTCTTTGCGGGTCCAGCAGCGGAAGAAGGCGGCGGCTCTTTCGCCTTCGGAAAAGGCGTTCAGTGCGAGGAGTTCAGAGGGCGCGAAGAAGCGCCGCGCGATGGCGTCGCAATCGGGCATGGGGCGGATGCGCTCAATGTCGAGACCGAGCCAGGTGGTATCGCTGACGGCGCAGGCCCACAGATCGCCGGAGTGCGAGACGTTGAATTGCAGGCGGGGAAAATCTGGCAGGCTCGGCTTGCCTTTATCGGAATAGGTGAATTGGAGCTGCGCGGGCGGCGCACCGGTGGTGACCGAAAGCACGTGGCGCAACATGCCGCGGCCGTTCCTAAAGCGCTCCCGCAGGTGGGGAAAACGGAAGCGGGCGGCGCGCTCACGCTCGTCGTCGGAGAGAAATTGCGAGAGCAAGTGGGGTGGCACGGAAGGCGCGCGCAGATCGAGCACGGTCAGGCGAACCGTGCCTGCCTGCTTGTGCGGCGTATCCATTCCGGCTAGCATCGCATGGTGCGCACGCTACTTCTATTTTGTCTTGCCATAACCTTGGCGATGGCTGCCGACGATCTGGCTTTGCTGCCCAAAGAGCACCTGATTGGCTCGAGCGCGACGCCCGCCCATGTGCTTGCCGCTTCGCTGCCGAACGGCGGCGTGCAGGGAAATTACAAAGATGCGAAAGGCGCGTACCGGCTGCTGCTGGTGCGCCTTCCGACGAACGATAAGGCGGCCTTCCTGCTTCTGGATGTGAAGAAGCTGATGACCGATGCTCACTACGTGGCGCATATGGGAGGCTATGCGGGAAAGAAAGATGGCAAGCCATTTTTCGTATTGGCCAAGGGACCTTTCGTGGCGGCCGTGGAGGGCAAGCCGGAACGCGAAGCCGATATGCTGGCGCGCGTGCTGGCGGCCCGGCTCCCCCTGAAGTGAGCTAAGCCTGAAGCGAGGCTGTCGCGAAAGGAAATTTCTTCAGCTCCACTGTGCCCACCTGCGCCACTGGCAAGTTGAAGGTGATCTTGGTGCCCTTGCCCGGGGAGGAACGTATGTCCATGGCGCCGCCGAGCAGCACCGCCCGTTCGCGCATGCCTAAGAGCCCCAGGCCGGCATGGCGCGCGGGCGTATTGTTTTCATTCAGAGCGAAGCCGGCGCCATCGTCTTCAATGCAAATGCGCAGCATGTGCCCGGTCTGTTCCACGAAGATTTCAATCTTGGTGGGCGAGGCGTGCTTTTCGCAATTGTTCAGCGCTTCCTGAATCACGCGGAAGACGCAGGTCTTCAGATCGTCCTGCAAATATTCCTGCAGGTTGCGGGCCTCAAAGCGGCAGCGAATGGCGGTGCGTCGCGTGAACTGATCGGTCAGCCAGGCCACGGCGGGTTCCAGGCCCAGATCGTCCAGCAGCGGGGGGCGCAGCAGCAGGGAGATATCGTTGACGGTGCGCACGGCCTCTTCAGCAAGTTTGTGGGCGCGGAGTAAACGCTCTTCGCCGCCGTTGAGGGCGCCGGTTGCGCCGAAATGCACTCCATGAATTTCCATGCGCAGCGCGGTGAGTGTCTGGCCGATTCCATCGTGCAGCTCGCGGGAAATTTTGCGGCGCTCGTCTTCCTGGATTCTCAGCAGGCGGCCGGAAAGCTGTTCCAGGCTGTCGCGAGCTTTGGCGACTTCGGCCAGCTTGCGGCGGCTCTCCAACTGAAAACGCCGCCGGTAATTCTGATTGCCCGAGGCCATCATCAGGCTGATGACGATGGTGGCGCCCATGACAATGAAGATGTATGTAAGGTCACGATTACGGTCCTGCGCGAAGCGGATGGTGACGCCCGCGCGATCTTGCGTGACGGCATCGCTCAGAGATTTGAGCGTCGCAAAAACCTGATTTCGAATGGGGAAGAGCCGCAGGTGGAGGAAATCGAACCCCTGCTCGGCCTTCTGGGTGACGGTGGTGAACCGGTCCTGATCCAGCATGGCCCAGAAATCGGCCAGGTCATGATCCAACTGCGAGATTGCGGCGTTTTGCGCGGGCCAGGGATGGAGGGCAATGAAGGCTTTGGTGGTGTTGGCCTTGGCGCGTCGCAATTCCTGGTCGTAAATCTCGGCGTTGTCGGTGTGATTGTTGACCAGAAAATCGCGGGTGGAGGTAACGCCCTGAGTAACGTACTTCCGGATATCGGCAAGCTGCTTTTCCCGTTCGTCGAGCGCGGAATATTCGGGAGACATGCGCCAGCGCGAAGCCTGACGGAAACGAGTAGCCAGCGCCACGCTTGAAACCAGCAGCAGGGCCAGGACGAAGTAAGTTCCCCGCACCAGGTTGTCGCCATTTAGGAAGGGGCGTTGCGACTCTTCGAGTTCCGCTATCAAAGTTTGAATCACAGGTATCTGACGGGTGTCCGCTGATAGTAGCTTGCGGAAAATCAGGGCCGCTGTCAACGCCTTTTCAGCTGTATACAGAGTTTCCCGTATGCCCTTTTACAAGCTTCAGGCATGTAGGATAAGAGCGTAGAGACTAAACATGCCCATTCGCATTTTACTAGCAGACGACCATACAATTTTACGCCAGGGTCTGCGCCATATTCTGATGCAAACGCCGGACTTCGAAGTAGTTGCCGAAGCCTCATCGGGCATTGAGGCCATTGAGCAGGCGTCTAAGTGCCAGCCCGACGTGGCGATCATGGATATTGCCATGAAAGAGCTAAATGGAATAGAAGCAACGCGCCAGTTACTGCGTTCTTCGGCAAACACGGCCGTGCTTATTTTGAGTATGTATAGCGATGAGCCGTATGTAATTAAAGCAACGCGCGCCGGGGCCCGGGGTTATCTTCTGAAAGATTCGATTGAAGAGGACCTGTTACAGGCCGTGCGGGTGGTTCATTCCGGCCAGCCTTTCTTTAGCCCTTTGATTGCCAAGATATTGTTAGAAGGCTATGCGCGCGGTCTGAATGGAAAACAAGTGGACGACCGCTATGAGTTATTAACCGCGCGCGAGCGGCAAATCTACCAGCTGTTGGCGGAAGGCAAAAGTAATAAGGAGCTGGCGCACATGCTGGGCTTGAGCGTTCACACGGTTGAGACCCATCGCATCAGAGTCATGGAAAAGCTGGATGTCCATAGCGCGGCTGAACTGGTGTTAAGCGCGGTGCGGCGCGGCTTGGTAAGGTAACTTACCCGGCGCTGCCGGCGTGCTGGACTTTGTCTTCCCGGCGCGTAGCCCAATATTCTTTCATGCGTTCGGACACTTTCTGCCGATCGCCAGCATCCATAAACTTTCGCCCCCGGCGTTTGACGGGGGCTCGCGATTCCAGCGGAAGTGTCCCACCTTCACTTAGCCGTTCCAGGCAAGTGATGGTTTCGTCAATAATGGCGCGCTGCTGGTTTAGATAATCAATTACCTTCTGAATTTCCATGGTTTCATACGTAAGCGCTTGGGCTTTCTATTGAGAAGATAAACCCTAGCGAGGAAAATCGTGAATATCGCGTTAATTTCGTGTACGGGAAAGTACTAGGTGCGAAGGTTAAACAAGTATTTGATTAACTGGATCGCCCGATACATCGGTTAACCGAAAATGGCGGCCTTGAAACTTATAAGTCAAGCGTTTATGGTCGATACCAAGGCACTTTAAGACGGTGGCTTGTATGTCGTGAACATGCACGGGATCGCGGACTACGTTGTAACAAAAATCGTCCGTTTCACCTACTACCAGACCTTTTTTAATACCGCCGCCGGCTGCCCAGACACTAAAACACCGGGGGTGGTGATCGCGGCCATAGTTTGTGTCGGTTAGTTTGCCCTGGCAATAAACGGTGCGGCCAAATTCGCCGCCCCAGAGTACGAGCGTGTCGTCTAAAAGTCCACGCTGCTTTAAATCTTTGACGAGCGCGGCGGAGGGCTGATCGACGGCTTTGGTCTGCAATTCCAAATCGCGCGGTAAATCGCTGTGCTGATCCCACCCGCGCTTATAGATCTGCACGAAGCGAACGCCGCGCTCCGCCAAGCGGCGGGCGAGGAGGCAGGAAGAGGCATAGCTGCCGGGTTTGCGAACATCGGGCCCATACATATCGAGGACATGCTGGGGTTCCTTCGACAAATCCATCAATTCCGGAACCGAGGTTTGCATGCGGTAAGCCATTTCATATTGGGCGATGCGGGTTTCGATTTCGGGATCGCCATAGGTTTGGGCTTCCATGTGATTCAGCTTGGCGACGCTATCGAAAATATTGCGGCGGGTGGCTTTATCGATGCCGGCGGGGTCAGATAAGAAGAGCACCGGATCGCCGGCGGAGCGAAATTTGACGCCCTTGGTGATTCGATGGCAGGAAGCCGCTGCTCCAAAGGCGCGAGAAGAGAGGCTGATCGATATTCAGTCCGCTGGCTTGAGAAATTAGAACGACAAACGCGGGCAAGTTCGCATTTTCGCTACCCAGGCCGTAACTTACCCAGGAACCGATGCTGGGGCGGCCGGGCTGCTGGCTGCCGGTCTGAATAAAAGTAATGGCGGGATCGTGATTGATAGCGTCGGTATTGACGGTGCGAATTAGGGTGATGTCGTCGAGAATTGCACCCGTATGGGGCATCAATTCACTGAGATAAGTGCCGTTCTGGCCGTATTGGTTAAATTTATAGATGGAGCGGGCTACCGGAAAAGAACTTTGGCCGGACGTCATGCCGGTGATGCGCTGGCCGTTGCGGATGGAGGACGGCAATTCCGAACCGTGGAGTTTATCGAGTTTCGGCTTGTAATCGAACAAATCGATTTGTGACGGTGCGCCGGATTGGTGGAGATAGATTACGCGTTTGGCGGTGGGTGGAAAGTGAGGTAAGCCGGGCAGGCCGCCGGTGGGCTTGCCTTCCGCCGTGGAAGCGAACAGTTCCGGGCTCAGCAGAGAGGCGAGCGCGGCTCCCCCGATTCCAGAGGCGCCTCTTTGAAAGAAGTGCCTGCGTGTGAGCGACAGTTTTGCGGATCGTAAAGAATCAATCTCTTCCGGCATGGCTATTCCTTGGTGATGGTTTCGTCGAGATTCAGGATGGTGCTGGCGACCGTGGTCCAGGCGGCCAGCTCAACGGGGTCTAGCTTGGTGTTGAAGGACGATTCGCCCACGCGCAGGAGTTTCGAAGCCTGTTCGGGATTGTGACGGAAGCCCGCGACGGACTTCTCTTCCAGATCGCGCAGCACCTGCACCTCGTCAGCGGTAGGCATGCGCGCGGTGGCCAGACGGAAGCCGAAACGGATGCGCTTACCGGAATCGGTACCGCCTTCGAGCAGCATGCGCTGGGCCAGGGAGCGGGCGGATTCGACGTAAGTGGGGTCGTTGAGCAGGACCAGAGCTTGTAGAGGAGTGTTGGTGAGAAGCCGGCGGCCGGTGCACTTTTCACGATCTGGGGCATCGAAGGTGATGAGCGACGGCGGCCCGGCGGTGCGCTTCCAGAAGGTGTACATGCTGCGGCGGTAGAGGTCGTCACCGTGGCTGGGCGAGTAGTGCTGCGCGCTGTAAACGTCGCCGAAGGCAATGTCTTCCCAGAGGCCGGCAGGCTGGTAGGGGAACACGCTGGGGCCGCCGGTGCGCTCTTTGAGGAGGCCGCTGACGGAGAGGGCGTTATCGCGAACGGTTTCGGCGGGCAGGCGGAAGCGCGGGCCTCGGGCGAGGAGGCGATTTTCAGGGTCGCGCTCCAGCAATTCGGGCGTGACGCGGGATGACTGGCGATAGGCGGCGGACATGACCAGCAGCTTCTGCATGCCTTTCACGTCCCAACCGGTGCGCACGAATTCGGTGGCCAGCCAATCGAGCAATTCGGGGTTCGAGGGCTGCTCGCCCTGAGAGCCGAAATCTTCCGTGGTCTTGACGAGGCCGGTGCCAAAATACATCTGCCAATAGCGGTTGACGGTGACGCGGGCGGTGAGGGGATGTGAGCCGGAGACTAGCCATTTGGCGAGCGTGAGCCGATTGGCGGGTTCGCCCGCAGGGAGAGCAGGCAGCATGGCGGGAACGCCGGGGGAGACGATTTCGCCGCGATTCTGATAATCGCCACGGCCAAGGATGGCGGTTTCGCGCGGTTTGGGCATTTCCGCCATCACCATGGAGGTGGGAATGGCGTCGTTCAGATCGGAAATTTCCGCTTTCAGGCGTTTGGTATCGGCCCAGGCGGCGCGAAGCGGTTCGCTGGCGGCGTTGGTGAGGAAGTAATCGCGCAGGCGGGTATTTTGCTCTTTGGCGCGCTTGGCGGAGGCGATAGGCAAGATGGCGCGTGCGGGCTGATGGGTGGCAGGGTGACGATTTCGGCTTCCGGGAGGGGTGACTGTAGAAGCGCAGATCGTCAATTTGCCCTTTAAAGGGTTTGCCGGCGCTTTTGCCGCCGATTTCGACAAATGTATTTTTCCGAAACGAAGCCAATTTCCCGCTGGCTAGCACATCGACCGGTTCCAGAGCACCATTTATATAGAGTTTGAGCCCGGCTGCGGTATCGGAACCATCGTAGTTGACGGCCACGTGATACCAGGGCCGGCCGGAATCGGGATCTTTGGAAGAGGTGGGGAGGCGGCGTTTGGTTTGAATTTCGAAAGCTTCGGCGGGGGTTGAGCCGCCGAGACGCACAGAAAGTTTCGCGCCGCGCAGCAGATTTCCAATCGGGATGGCCTCATCGAACGACAAAACGAAACCATTTCCAGTCTGAGGATCGACCTTGCTGGAGAGCACCGTCATGGGTTCTTTGTCGCCGGAGCGGACAAAGAAGGCGGTTGCGAACGGGGTGGAACGAGTCGATTTGCAAAAACGAACCCAATTGGGCGTGGACCTGGCCATCGAAATCGCCTGCTTTGTTAACGATGCCGAGCGGGTAGGTGAGGTCGCCCAGGAGGAAGCGGCCGTCATGTTCGTTGCCGGAGGAATCGGTTAAGCCGCCATCGAAATCGTAGTGGGCGAGGAGGCCTTCGCGGGAAGATTTGGGGAGCCGATCGAGCGCGGTTTCGGCCCAGCGGGTTTCGGCTTCACTCACCTTTTTTTCCTCTAGAATCAGCTTCTTCGATTCCAGCTCATGCGTGGCCTGTTCAAGACGGGTTGCCTGGATGGTTGTGGGCAACTGGATCATGGGCTCGGCGTTGCCGCGGCGCCCATCCAGGCCCTTTTCGGCGATGTTGTTGAAGATGGCGTAGAACTGGTAGAACTCCTTCTGCTTGATGGGATCGTACTTATGATCGTGGCAGCGCGCGCAACCCATGGTAGTGCCCATCCAAACGTTGGAGGTGGCTTCCAGGCGGTCGATGACGTATTCGGTCTGGTATTCCTCGGGGATGGCGCCGCCTTCGAAATTGATCATGTGATTGCGATTGAAGCCAGTGGCGAGGCGCTGTTCGGGGGTCGGGCTGGGGAGCATATCGCCGGCAAGCTGTTCGATGGTGAAACGGTCGAACGGCTGATTGTTGTTGAAGGCTTGGATCACCCAATCGCGCCAGTGCCACATATCGCGATGGCTATCGATGTGGTAGCCGTGCGTATCGGCATAGCGGGCAAGATCGAGCCACTGCATGGCCATGCGTTCACCGTAGCGGGGCGAGGCGAGGAGGCGATCCACCTGCTTTTCGTAGGCGTTGGCGGATTTGTCTGCGCGGAAGGCATCGAGTTCGGCGAGCGTGGGCGGGATGCCGGTCAGATCGAGAGAAAGGCGGCGCAGGAGCGTGGCGCGGTCGGCTTCAGGAGAGGGCTTGAGGTTCTCTTTTTCGAGGCGCGCTAAGAGGAAGCGGTCGACACCGTTGACGGGCCAGGTCTTGGCGGCGACTTCGGGCAGCTCGGGGCGCTTGGGCGGAATATAGGCCCAGTGAGCGTCCCATTTAGCGCCGGAATCGATCCACTCTTTGAAGATGGCAATTTGTTTTGGCGTGAGCGGGGTGGCCGAACCGGGAGGCATGCGCATGCCTTTTTTATCGGTGCTGATGCGTTCGTAGAGCTTGCTGTGGGCGGAATCGCCGGGGGTGATGACGCGGAAGGCGCCACCTTCTTTTTGATCGAGCCGCAGATCGGCCATGCGGCGCTTGGAATCGGGGCCGTGGCAGGTGAAGCAATTGTCGGAAAGAATGGGCCGAATATCGCGGTTGAAATCGACGGCGGCGGACGCGGGAATGGCGGTGAAAACTAAGAAGGAGAGAATAGCGCGCAAACGTGGCTCCTCGAGTGACCGCTTCTATTTTATTACAGTCCAGCTTTTCAGGTTGAAGCGAGCGCCAGCCTGGGCTTTGAAGCTCTCGACCCCGTGAAACACCAGAGGCGTATTCGGGCGGCAAACCTGGGGCGGGTTAGAGGCGCGAAGGAAGTATGCGGAGCCTTTGCCCATTACGCGCGCGATGCCGTCGGCGTCCACGGCAAGGGCGGTTTGTTCATCGAGGCCGATGCCGCGCGCTTCGGACACCATCTGGTCCGCCAGGGCGCGGGCGAGGAAGACACGCAGCCGGCCATCGCGATTGCGTTGGGTGAAGTGGCTATCGGTGATGACGCCGCCCAGATAGGGCACGGTGAGGAAGCCGGATTCGACGGTGATGCGCGGGTCATAAGGATTGCGCAAGGCGTCTTCGGAGGTGATGGTATCCTGGCGGGCGGTGAAGGCCAGACCGCCGAGGATGGCCAGGCCGGCGCTGGCGCCGCCGACGGGAGCGCCCTTGCTGACGACGTAATCGATGGCGCTGGCGACGGGCGAATATTTCCAGAGCTTGGCGTAAGTGCCCTGATCGCCACCCGCGATGAAGACGGCGCTGGCATTGCGGATGGCGTCGACGATGGCGGGGTCGCGAGCTAGTTCGGGCGTATCGATCTTCAGTGTGCGCACGGAATGCACTTTGGCGAGACCGCTAATGTAGGGGTCGTAGGCGCCGGTGCCGGAGGTGCGGAGGATGACGATGTCGCCGCCGCCGGCTTTGGCGATAAGCCAGGTGAAGGCTTCGTCCAGATCTTTGCCGCCGCCCATGAGGAGCGCGCCAGGAGATGTCTTGAAGATGGGTGGGCGAATGGTGTTGGACAGATCTTCGTATTGATCCGTGGCGATGAAATCGACGCCGGCGTCGCGTGCAGCGAGCCAACGGGTGCGGGCTTTCGTGAGCGAGCCGAAGTTGTAGTTCGCGTCCCAGCCCTGATTGGTTTCGGCGGTGAAGCCATCCAGGCAATAGAAGCGGATGCGGAAGCCGAGGTTGTGAGCGTGATCGACAAGCGATTTCAGCCGAGCCGCGGTCTGGCCGTTCCATTCGGCCGCGCCGCGCGCACCGCCACGCTCGACAACGAACCAGGAATTGTTCCACCAGCGCCGGTAGGCTGTGGGGCGTTCGGTGAGCAGGCGTTCGGGAGGCGTGGTTACGGCGAGATCGATACGCTGCTGCGTGGTGAGATTTTTCGGTTGTTCGGGGGCATGGGCGGAGCCGAAAACACGAAGCTTGGCGCCGGGGGCGAGTTGGCCGTAGAAGACGGCTTCCTGTGCGTCGTTATCTTCGGTGAGGGCCATGATGGGGCCGACGGAATAGGGCGACGCGGTGGCGGGACTGTTCGGGTCAGCCGGCTTGAGGGCGGTGGTGAGCCAGGGTTCATAGCGGCCCAAAATTTCCCAGACGGCGCGGAGCAGTTCGGGGCGGTTCTCTTTGAAATCGAAGTGCAGGTAAATGAGAGGCCAATGGGCGCGGTCGTTTTTCTTGAGCGCATCGTCGACGAGCGGCTTGATGCGCTGGAAGAAATAGGTTTCGAAATCGGGTTCGCGACCGGTGGTTTGCGTGGTGTGGGAGAGGACGACGCGGCCCTGGTAGAAGGCCATATCCTGTTCGATGGAGACGGGGAAGCCGGCTCGCAAGGCACGCTCGATGCGGTCGGCATAGAGGCCGTCGTAGGGATAACAGTTGTGAGCGTCGACCACGCTTTGGGCGTTGGCGATGTGGCAGGCGGTGAGAAGGAAGAGCGCGACCCGAAGTTTCACTCCGTCAAGTATGGCTTACCAGTTTTACACGCTGGTGAGTTCGCCTAAGCGGCCGGTACTATCGCCGACGCTATCGGGGTGCACGCCCATGCGGTCCAGCAAGGTGAGGAAGAGATTCGACATGGGTGTGGAGGCGGGGTAGACGATGTGGCGGCCCGGCTTGAGCGCGCCCGTGCCGCGGCCGGCGAGAATGAGCGGCAGGTTGTTTTTGCTATGCGCGTTGCCATCGGAGATGCCGCTGCCGTAGAGCACCATGGAATGATCGAGGAGCGAGCCATCGCCATCGCGCGTGGATTTCAACCTGCCGAGGAAATATGCAAAGTGCTCCGCGTGATAGACGTTGATGCGGGTGACCTTCTCGATCCATTCTTTATTGCCGCGGTGATGGGTGAGCGGGTGATGCGGATCTGAGATGCCGATTTCGCCATAGGTGCGCTGGCTGGCTTCGCGGCCATACATGAAGGTGATGACGCGCGTGAGATCGGCCTGCATGGCAAGGATTTGAAGATCGAACATCAGCTTCAGATAATCCGTGAAGAGGACGGGGACGCCGGAGGGTTTATCGATGGTGGCGGCGTATTCGTGATGATCTTTTTCGGCGCTTTCGATGCGCTTTTCGAGTTCGCGGATGGCGAAGAGGTACTCATCCACTTTGCGGCGATCGGCATGGCCCAGGTCGCCCATGAGGGATTGCGTCTGGCCCTGGACCAGATCGAGGATGCTCTTGCGTTCGGCGGTTTTGCGCGCGCGCTCAGCGGGAGGAAGGCTGAGATTATCGGTGCCGAAGAGGCGTTCGAAGACGGCCCGGGGATTGGTTTCCATGGGCATGGGCGAGGTGGGGGTGCGCCAGGAGATTGTGTTTTGATAGGCGCAACTATAGCCGGAATCGCAGGCTCCAACGATGCGCGTGTCGTCGCAACCAAGTTCAAGAGACGGGAAGCGTGTGGACGATTCTGTCTGGCGCGCGGCGATCTGATCGACGGAGATGCCGGCGCGAATATCGGTACCGCCGGTTTTTTTGCAATGCACGCCGGTGAGGTAGGCGGCGCCTGCGCGCGCATGATCGCCGGCGCCGTCACCGAGAGCTTCGGCCTGGTGATGATCGAGGCCGGTGAGTATGTTGAAATCTTCGCGGAACGGTTCGAGCGGTTTCAAGATGCGGGAGAAGGTGTAGTTCGTGCCTTCCCCGGCGGGCGTCCATTCTTTCATGGTGGCGCCGATGGGAATGTAAGTGAAGACAAGGCGGTTGGGAGAGGCGGCGGCGGTGGATGCGGCGAAGGCGGGCACCATGGAATCGAGCAGGGGGAGCGCGATGGCGGCACCCAACCCGCGCAGGAAAGTACGGCGGTGCAGATGTTTGCGTGTGACGATCATGAGATTCCCCGGTCGCCTTTGCGTTGCTGAAAGGGCAGACTGTTAACGATGCCCAGCACGAGGCTGGAAAATTTGTACTGGTTGGCGGCGAGATGGTTGGCGATGCTTCTGACGGTGGGTTTATCGAAACGTTCCAGGCCGCGGCCTAAGGCATAGATCAACATTTTTTCACCGATCCCCTCTGAAAACGGGCCGGCGGCGCTTTTGAGAAACACGCTTAATTCTTCGGGCCCGTGGAAGGTTCGGCCATCGGGAAGGGTGCCGGATGAATCGATTGTAAACTTACCGTCCTGAGTTCGCCAGCGGCCGATGGCGTCATAATTTTCGAGGCTGAAACCGATTGGGTCCATACGCGAGTGGCAGGAGGCGCAGACGGTATTGGCGCGATGCTTCTCCATTTGCTGGCGAAGCGTCATGGAGGTGCCGACGGCGGCTTCATCGAGCGCGGGAACGTTGGCGGGCGGCGGTGGCACAGGGGCGTTGAGCAAATTTTCAAGGACCCATTTGCCGCGCAGGACGACCGAGGTGCGCGTGGCGTAAGAGGAGACGGTCAGCACGCTGCCCTGAGTGAGCACGCCCGCGCGATGGGAGCCGGCGAGATCGACCTTGCGAAATTCGGGGCCCCTGACGCCGGGGATGCCGTAGTATTCGGCCAGCCTGCCGTTGAGGAAAGAATATTTTGCGTCGATGAAATCGAGGACGCTGCCGTCCGTATGGATCAGATTTTCGAAGAACAGTTCTGTTTCGCGGCGCATGGAGAGGCGCAGATAATCGTCAAAGGCCATGAACTTTTCGGGATCGGGCCGGACGGATTCGAGAGCGCGGAATTGGAGCCATTGGCCGCCAAAATTTTCGACAAGCGCTTGGGAGCGCGGGTCCTTCAGCATGCGCTTAACTTGTGCTTCGAGGACGGCGGGTTGGCGCAGTTTTTGTTGAGCGGCACAACGGAGCAGCTCGTCATCGGGCATGCTGCTCCATAGGAAATACGAGAGGCGCGAGGCGAGTTCGTAATCGGTGACGCGGTGATCGGGATCGATGCCGGACGTGGGCTTTGGGTCCCGCTCGATGCGGAATAGGAAGTTGGGGGAGACCAGGATGGCTTCGAGAGCGACGCCGATGGCCTGTTGAAATGACGCGCCGCGTTTGCGGTCTTCAGTTACAAGGTTGACGAGAGAATCGACTTCGGCGGGGGTGGCGGGACGGCGATACGCGCGGCGGGCGAGGGCGGTGAGAATTTGTCTGGCGCAGGGCGTGGTGGCGGCATTGCAGGTGAAGATTTTTTTTAGTGTTTCCGGGTTGGGGCCTTTGGTTTGGTCGAATGGGCCGGAGATCTCAATGAAGTTGACGTGGAAGCTGACGTCGGTGATGCGCGGGCCGCGATTTCTGCGCTGGAGGAACAATTTGCGCTGCTGTTCGAACTCGGCTTTCTGTTCGGGCGTGGCGTCGGCGGGAGGCTTGAAGCGGTTGGGATCGGGCTGAGCTTGCGGAGGCGGCTCGGGCTTCTGTGTAGGATTCAGGCCGCCATATTTTGTGGGCAGCCCTTCATATTGACGGAGCGCGGAGACGGCGACCCAGTGGTTGCCGGCGGGGACCTTGACGCGAATTTCTTTATCGAGACCCTCCATGGCGGTGGGGTTGTCGGAGGCTTCGAAGGGGATGGTGGCTAGCTGTTTGCCATCGATCCAAATGGCGACGGGGAAGGGGTCGGAAGGCCGGGGGCGATTGCCTTCGGGGTCGACGCGAAACTCATAGACGCCGTCAGCCGGGAAGTTGTGCATGGTGTGGAGCGCACTGGGGAGGCTGAGGCCGGTCACGTCGTAATCGGTGATGGTGAAGGGAATGAGGGAGAGGAAACGGCTGTTATCGCCGCCATCGGAACCGGCGCGGTAGGGCGGCTGGTGACGCACCACGGTGGGTTTGAGAATTTCAGGTCCGAATATCGCAATTTGCGCGATTCGCTCGGCGGCGGAGAGATATTTTTCCATCAGCACGGGCGAGAGCGACAGGGCATCGGCGACATTGTCGAAGCCATAGCCGGAATCGTCGGCAGGAAAATCGTCGGCTGGGTGGAAGTCGACGCCGAGCAGATCGCGGATGGTGTTGTTGTATTCGGCGCGGTTGAGGCGGCGCGCGGTGACGCGGCCGGGGTTAGGCTTCTGGGCCGCATCGGCTTGCGTGAACTGGTGCTGGACCCAGGTGGTGAACGCTTTTAGATCCTGTGGATTGGGACGCGGCGCACCGGTGGGCGGCATCTCACCCGTTTCGGCTTTGTGCAGCATCTGTTCCCACTGATCGCGATCCTGGGCGACCGATTTGGATGTGGTGTAAGTCTGGACATTCAGGCCACCGCTGCTGAGTGAGGCGTTGTGACAGGCGGCGCAATTTTTCGCGAGGAAAGGGCGCGCGACGCGGTCGAACTCAGGATCGGAGGGAGTTTGGCCAGGGAGGAGGGCCAGGCCTGCGATTAGGGAAAGGAGAAGTACAGGGGAAGCGGGAACGTACCGCGCCAAGGGGCTATCAGGTCTGACGAAAACACTCATAACACTTGTTCGATGGTACGCTCCCTGTCCGCCGTGGTGTTCCCAGGGGTGAGCTGCAAGCCTTTACATTGCAGCGGTGTCTTGCATTATATCTTGGCGATCCAGAGTGTCAAGCTTACACGTTAAAGGTTCAGAGAAAAAGGCATTGACAGGCATTCTCTGGTTTCGATATAGTCCACTGTAATCGCATACAGAGGTAGCCCGGAGAGGTTCGGGACACCTCACCAATAAGGAGTTCCATGCCGAAACTTCGTTTAGACTCGATGCGCGGGCCGCTGTCTCGCCGCGTGCTGTTGACGTGTGCCGCCATAGTGGCGCTGGTCTTTCCGGTGCGGGAATTGCGCGCGCAGGTGCTCTTCGGATCGATAGTGGGCAACGTCACGGACACGACGGGCGCCTCCATACCTGGAGCCTCCATCACGGTGACGCAACTGGAGACCAACGAAACTCACGAGACCAAGAGCAACGATTCGGGCGGGTACACGCTGACGACGATTCCGGCCGGCACGTATACCGTGGCGATATCGAAGAGCGGCTTCCGGACGTTCGATTCGAAGGGCGTGGAAGTGAGGCTGAACACGGTGGTGCGCGTGGACGCGAGCTTGCCGGTGGGGCAGATTACGGACCGCGTGGAGATTAGCGCGACATCGGCGATTTTGCAGACGGACCGCGCGGATGTACACGGCGAGTTTGCGACGCGCGACATTCAGGACTTGCCGCAGCCGACCAGAAGTTATCAGGGCGTGCTGGCGTTGATGCCGGGTATCGCGCCGCCGACGGCCAGCAGCGGCGGGAATAATAATCCGGGCAAATCGATGCAGATCAGTGCGAACGGCACCAGTCGTAGTGGGACGACGGTGAGGATCGATGGCGTGACGGATACCAATCCGTGGGTGCAATTGTTTTCGACGTATGTGCCGTCGATGGAAGCGATTGAGACGGTGAACGTGGCGACGAGCAGTACGGATGCGGAGCAGGGGTTGGTGAATGGCGCGGCGATTAATGTTCAGACCAAGAGCGGCACGAACCAGCTGCATGGGTCGCTGTACGAGTATCACGTGAACAGTTTTTTCAAGGCGCGGCCTTTCTTTGGGCTGGGCGCGACGCAGCGCATTCCGAAGCTGATTGAGAACGATCTGGGCGGCACGCTGGGTGGGCGAATTATCAAAGACAAGCTGTTTTATTTCGGCAGCTATGAGGGCGATTTTATTAGCCAGGCGGGGTCGAACGTACTGAGCGTGCCGACGGATGCGATGAAGGCCGGCGATTTTTCAGCGGTGAATGTGACGCTGTACGATCCGCGGACGGGCAACCCGGATGGCACGGGGCGCGTTCCGTTTGCGAATCCGAAAGTGATCCCCGCGAGCATGATCAGTCCGATTACGCAGAAGCTGCTGGCACTGCTGCCTTCGCCAAATTTTGGCGCGGCGGGCGCGACGGCAAACAACTACTACATCACGACGCCGATCAAGAATAGACTGCACCGGATCGATTCCAAGATGGATTGGAATGCGAGTTCAAAATTGAGGATCGCGGGCCGGTTCGGCTACCAGCCCTACAACATTATTCAGGCGACGGCGCTGGGGCCGATTCTGGGCGGGCCGAACAACGCGCTGCAGCAGGGAAACGTGATTGCGACGGCGGTGAATGCGACTTACATTGTTTCGCCGAACCTGGTGATTGACGGGAACTGGGGGCTGACGCGAGCGAACCAGACGCTGGCGCCGCCTTCGGTGGATAAGAAGCTGGGCGCGGAGTTTCTCGGCATACCGGGGACGAATTTGGGGAGCCTGCCGCTGGCGGGAGGGATGCCGAACTTCAACGGGATCGGGTTTACGAACCTGGGGTATTCGTACCCTTATCTTCATTATCTGGACCCGATTTATCAGTACACGGCGAACGCAACGTGGATTAAGGGTTCGCACAATGTGCGGTTTGGGTTCGATATTAGCCGGCAGCACATGAACCATCAGGAAGTGCAGCCGACGAACTTTACGTTCAATGGCGGTTCGACTGCGAGCAATGGCGTATATAGCCCGAACAGCAATAACAACTTCGCGGACTTCCTGCTGGCGCTGCCTTCGAGTTATCAGAACAGCGTGCAGACCACGCCGCAGATTACTTTGCGCACTTGGCAATACAGCCTCTATATGCGCGATCAATGGCAGGTGAACCGCAAGCTGACGGTTTCTTATGGACTGCGCTGGGAACTGTATCCGGTGCCGACGCGGGCAGACCGTGGGATTGAATCGTTCGATCTGACGAGCTTGAAAATTACGGTGTGCGGAGTAGCGGGTAACCCGACGGATTGCGGCATACAGACTTCGAAGCGCCTGTTCTCTCCGCGTATTGGGATTGCATACCGGCCGGTGGATACGCTGGTCATTCGCGCGGGATTTTCGCTGAACCCCGAGCAGATCAACATGTATCGCGACGGAATTTACAGCTATCCGGCGCGCTTCGATTTCGCGGCTACGGGGTCGAATAGTTTTACGCCGGTGGGTACGCTGGCGCAGGGCATACCGGTGCAGCCTTCGGTGGATCTGAGCAGTGGCACGCTGGCAATTCCTCCCGGGCTGAACTTCGGGTTCCAGGGCGCGGTGCTGCCGAAGAATTTTGTGCGTGGGTATACGGAGAGTTGGAATTTTACGGTGCAGAAAGAGTTCGGTAAAGGCTGGGTGGGGCAGGTGGCTTATGTGGGCACGCACACGGTGCACCAGCATACGCGCTACAACATCAACTACGGCCAGGTGGGCGGCGGCGCGGCGAGCCAGCCGTTTGCGAAGATCGGCATTACAGGGTCGCTGGCCGATATTCTGCCCTATGAAGCGATGCACTACAATTCGTTTCAATCTTCGTTGCAGAGGCGGTTCGCGAACGGGTTTAACGTGCAGGCAAGCTATACACGTTCGAAGTGGATGGGGTTGTGTTGCGACGATTCCGGCGATAGCGGTCCGGCAATTTCCATTCCGCAATATTCGAATTTGAACCGCTCGCTGATGGGCGGGGACAGGCCGAATAATTTCCGGCTGAGCAGTATTTACGAACTGCCATTTGGCAATGGCAAGCCAATGCTATCGCATGGGGCGGGGGCGCTGATTGCAGGCGGTTGGCAAGTGAACGGGTTGCTGAGTTTGTATTCCGGGTCGCCATTTTCGGTGAGCGCATCGGGCGCCAGTTTGAACGCGCCGGGCAACACGCAACGGGCCGATCAGGTGAAGGCGAACGTTGCGATTTACCATGACCCCAGCTTATATTTCGATACATCGGCATTTGCGCCGCTGCCGGCTAGCGCGGTGCGCTTCGGCACCGCCGGATTCAATTCGCTGCGCGGGCCGGGCGTGGCAAATCTGGATTTGAGTCTGTTCCGGTCTTTCCGGGTGACAGAGCGGTGGAACGTGCAGTTTCGTGCAGAAGCTTTGAATTTCACGAACACACCGCATTTTTCAAATCCGGCGGCGAACGCTTCGAATGCTGGGTTCGGAACGATATCGAGCACGAGCGCGCCGAGCCGGCTAATCGATGAGCGTTTCTTCCGGTTCGGCTTGAAAATTCGCTTTTGACGTTCTTTGCCATCCTGCTGGCGACGTGGCTGGCTTGGGCGCAGGACGCGAGTATTCCTGCGCTGAAGGGTAGGGTGCTGGATGCGGCGGGCGCTCCGGTGAGTGGAGCTGAGCTTTCGCTCAGGGCTTCGGGGACAAGGCGCGCGCTGCTGTCGCTTTCAGGCGCGAATGGCGCGTACCATTTCGACAAGCTGGAGCCGGGCGTGGATTATGAAGTGCGCGCTTATCGCGAGGGGCTGGCGAGCAGCGCAAGGCTGTTGCGAGTTGCGTCGGAAGCCGAGCGAATTACGCTGAATCTGACGATTGCGCCGCGCATTCAATTCGAAGAGATTGCCTTGCGGGCCGGCGTGGATTTCACCCTGAGGAATGGCGCCGAGGGACATTCTTATCAGCCGGAAATCATGGGCGGCGGCGTGGCGGCGTTCGATTTCAACAATGACGGCTGCATGGATATTTTCTTTGTGAATGGCGCTGCGCTTCCGAGCGGCGAAAAGACCGGGCCGGAGTTTCAGAACAAGCTGTTGCGGAACAATTGCGATGGCACGTTTACGGATGTGACCGCAGGTTCGGGGCTTGGTGGAAAAGGTTATGGGATGGGCGTTGGCGCCGGCGATTTCGATAACGATGGTTTGCCGGATTTGCTGGTGACTGGGCTGCGCGGGAACCATCTGTATCGCAACAAGGGAGAGGGCAAGTTTGAGGACGTGACGGCGCGCGCTGGCTTGGGCGGCGTGGACCCGCCGTGGACCATATCGGCGGGCTGGTTCGATTACGACAACGACGGATTTTTAGATGTTTTCGTGACCAGCTATGTTGCGTGGGAGCCGGGCTTGGACCACTGCAGCGCGGCGGGCAAGCCGTTTTACTGCCATCCAAGAGTGTACAAGCCGCTGCCCAATCATTTGTTTCATAACAATGGGAATGGGACGTTTACCGATGTATCCGAAGCGAGCGGGATCGCGAAGAGCTTGGGCAAGGGAATGGGCCTCGCGTTTGGAGATTATGACGGCGACGGCTTGATGGATGTGTTCGTGGCGAACGATTCGGTGCCGAATTTTCTGTTCCGTAATTTCGGTGGCGGCAAGTTTCGCGAGGTGGCTGTGGCGGCGGGCGTGGCTTACCAGGCGAATGGGAATGCCATTGCGGGGATGGGCGCGGATTTTCGCGATGTGGATAACGATGGGCGTGACGACATCGTGCTGAACGGCATGTATTTCGATACGTTTCCTTTCTTTCGAAATCGCGGCAAGCCTGCGTTCTTCGGCGATGAGACGATTGCTTCGGGCTTGGCAAAAGCTACGCGCAACGCGACGGGTTGGGGCATGGGGATTTACGATTTCGACAACGATGGCGCGAAGGATCTGTTCTTTGCCGCGTCGCATTTTCCGGGCTCTGAGGGTTATGTAAATGCGCCGGCGGAGGCACCAAACATGGTGTTGCTGAATACCGGGAATGGCACGTTCGAGGATGTCTCGCGATTTGCGGGCGCCGATTTCCAGAGTGCCGCTTTGCACCATGGAGTTGCGTTCGCGGATTTCGATAATGACGGACGAGTGGACGCGGTGGTGACAGCGATCGGATCGCGCGCGCGATTATTTCGCAATGTAAGTGGGAAGCAAGAGCACTGGATCGGGCTGCGGCTGCAAGGGACAAAGAGCAATCGCGATGGGCTGGGTGCGCAGGTGCGCTTGACGCTGCCGAACGGCCGAATGCAATACAACCGTGCCACCACCAGCGTGGGTTATGCGAGTTCGAGCGAGCCGCTGGTGAGGTTTGGACTGGGCCCGTATAGCAACGTGAGAGAGATACAGATTCGCTGGCCGAGCGGTACGGTTCAGACGTTAGCGGACATTGCAGTGGATCGGGTCCATCGCGTGAGTGAGCCTTAGGAAAAAGTGAGCCGGTGTTCCGAGCCCTTGGTGAGGCGAATCTCGTGCGTGCCATCGGGCCGTGATTTGGTTTTGATGCCCGCCACTGTTTGGCCCTGCGGCATTTTCAAGCGCCAGGCGTTCGTCGTTTTGGCGCGCAACACGCAAGAGTGCGCTTTGCCGTTGCGCCATTCGAGATCGAGCTCTAGGCCGCCGCGTGCGCGGAGACCTTTAATACTGCCGTTGGGCCACTCGGAAGGCAGGGCGGGCAGCAGGTGCAGCAGGTAGCGATCGGCGTTGTCCTCTTCATATTGCAAGTGGCTTTGCAGCAGCATTTCAGTGATGCCGGAGAGAGCGCCGAAGTTGCCATCGATCTGAAAAGGTGGATGCGCGTCGAAGAGGTTCAGGTAGGTGCCGCCTCCGCGCGTGTAGTCCGTCTTGGTGCTATCGACGGCCTTGAGCTGTTCGTGAACCAGACGCAGCGCGTGATCGCCATCATGCAGGCGGGCCCAACAATTGATCTTCCAGGCTTTGCTCCAGCCTGTGCCTTCGTCGCCGCGAAGCTCGAGACTCTTGCGCGCGGCGGCGGCGAGTTCGGGAGTGCTGACCGGTGAGATTTGCCGGCCTGGATGCAGCGCGAACAGATGCGAGATGTGGCGGTGATGCGGCTCCGTGGCGTTCAGGTCCCAATCCTTGCCCCACTCCATGAGTTGACCACCGCGACCGATTTCAGGGGGACGGAGTTTTGCCTTGGCGGCTTCGAGCTTGGCGCCAAATTCCCGATCGAGGCCGAGAGCGCGAGCGGCCATGCCGGTGTTGTGAAAGTGTTCCCATATGATTTGGCGTTCGACGGCGGTACCCGCGCAGGCCCACCCGCGCACGCCTTCATCGGTTTTGAAACCGTTCTCAGGCGATGTGGAGGGCGAGGTGATCAGCTTGCCGTTTTCATCTTCGACAAGCATGTGCAGACACGCTTCGGCGGCGCCTTTCATGCGGGGTAGGCGGTCTTGAGATAGTCTTTGTCTCGCGTGAAAGCATAGTGCTCCCAGAGGTGTTGCGCGGTCCAGGCGCCGCCGCAGAAGAAGGGTCCCCAGGGGCCAGCGCCGCCGGGAGCGGTCCAGCCCCAAACGTTGGTGGTGTACGCCATGACCCAGCCGGGCGCATCGTAGTAGGCCTTCGCGGTCTTCGTTCCCGGTTCCACCAGGCTTTGAATCAGCTTGAGCATGGGCGTGTGACACTCGCTCAAGTTGGCCGTTTCCGCTGGCCAATAGTTCATCTGGAAATTGATATTCGATTTGTAATCGCAGCCCCACGGAAGCGTCAAGCCATCGCCCCAGATGCCTTGCGAATTAGACGGCAGCGGATTTTCGGGACGGCTGGAGGAGATGAGGAGATAGCGGCCGAATTGATAGAAGAGAGAGATGAGCGACGGGTCGCTTTCGCCGGCAGTGAATTTGCGCAGGCGCTGATCTGTGGGAAGAGCGGCGTTGGCGGTCTGGCCTAAATCGAGCGACACGCGGTGAAAGTAGCGCTGGTAATCGCGGATGTGATCGGCCTTGATGGCGGGCGCGCCGCGCTGGACGGCTTTGGCGAGAGTGGTGGCGACGGCGGCGTGCGGGTCGGGGCCTTTGTAAGCTTTGGCGTAATCCAGAATGTAGTCGGAACCGGCGGTGAGGTAGAGTACGGCTTCATCGGCATCTTTGACAGTGAGTTGATCGTCATGGCCGGTGACGGCGCCGCCCTTCACCTGGATGTGGAGTTGCGCTTCATAGCGAAGATCGCCGGGCGCGCCCATGCTGGTGCCGGTCATGGTGAGCGTGCCGGGTGCGGTCTGTTTGGTAGCAGCCCACTTCACGCGTGAGAGGCGGGCGTTGAAGTTCACGGCGCCGTTTCGCGTGCAGGCAATTTTCATAACTACGACTTGATCGACGGCGGACGAAAAGATCTCGCGCGTCCATGTAGCGTCGCCGGTTTTGTAGGTGACTCCGGCGAGGGCTTGATCGATATCCAGCCAGCGCGTGTAGGCGGAGACGGGCTCCGGCGGCATAGCGAATTCCAGGTGCAGATCGCCCAGGCCTTGATACGAACCGTAGGTGCCGCGCCCAGCCCAGCCGCCGCTCTGACACGTGCGATGCGCGGTCATGGCTTTGACCGCTTCGGGATACTTCGCGTCGTGAATCAGCTGGCGAATTTCAGGCAGCGACTTGTAGCTGTCAAGGCGATCTGGATTGTCTTCCAGCTTGCCGGACCAGATTGTAATTTCGTTTAGCTGCAGGCGCTCCTTTCTCTACGCCACCGAAAACCATTGCGCCCAGGCGGCCATTGCCGACTGCCAAAGCTTCTTCCCATTTTGCGGCAGGCTGTTGATACCAAATGGTGTGCGGGCCTGGCTGGAACGGCGTTTCGGAGTGCAGCGGATTTAGATATGCGAGAGCCGCGGCTGCTGGGACGAGGTCGAGAAACTCGCGCCGTGTGGTCTTCATTGCTTTGCCGCGGTGATGCGGTAGAAGGCGGAGGCGTGGGGGGCTAAGGTGATGGTGCGGGCGGCGTTGGCGGCGCCCAAATCTTTGCCGGTCCAGAGATCGCGCGCGGCGCACGTTTCGGGAAGGCCCAAGTCAGCCCACTTTATTTCGATGGCTTGATTGCCCTCATCGCCAATGTTGAAGACGGCGAGATACTTGCCCGGCGTACCCGCGATCTCGGCAACCCACGCGATCTGATTGTCATGCGAGAAGAGTTGTTTCGACGACGTAGCTTTCTGATTCACTTTGAGCACTTCATCGTTGGTGAGCAGCGATGTGGTGAAGTCGTCGTTATCGGGCAGGTGGCCGCCAAACATCAGCGGAGAGCGGCCGATGGACCACATGGTCATGAGCGTGTGCTGCTCGTCATGAGTGAGCAGGGACATGCGCGGGTCGCCTCGTTCTGCGCGAACGCCGATGTGGCCAAGGGGCAGCATGTCGGCATCGGGCCAGTTGCCCGGCTTCACGTAAGGGCTCCAGGTGTTGAAGCGCGGGAACTGATTTTTCAGGTCGATCCAGCGGTCCCAGAAGTCGCCGGAGATGCGCCACATTTGCGCGTGCTTGCCGATGAACTCTGCCTTGGAGGCGTCGCGCGTGCCGGGGGAAAGGCTCAGCACCATAGGGCGGCCATTCTTGTGGATGGCAATGCCCAGGCTATCGATTTCGCTGCTGTGATCGCCGTTCGGGCCAAAGCCGAACATGTCGTCGGCCTTGATGAAATCGAGGCCCCACGCGGCGTAGAGTTTCACGATTGAATCGTAATAAGCCTGGCCGCCGGGAGCGGCACGTGTTGACGCCGTACATATCGGTGTTCCACCGGCAGATGGATTCTTTGTTCGCAACATCAGCCGCCTTGGCATCGCTGCCGAAGATGGGCAGGTTGGCATCCACCGCACGACGGGGAATACCGCGCATGATATGGATGCCGAATTTGAGACCTTTGCCGTGGACGTAATCGGCAAGAGGCTTGAAGCCTTGACCATTGGCGGAAGAAGGGAAGCGATTCACGGCGGGCTGCAAGCGGCCAAAATCATCCATGGCAAGTTCGGCGCCGGGGCGATAGCCATGCGTTTTAGGATTCGGCTCAGACCATTGGATGTCGACCACGATGTACTGCCAGCCATGCTGCTTCAGATTCTTCGCCATGTAATCGGCATTGGCTTTCACTTCGGCTTCGGTGACGCTGGTGCCGAAAGAATCCCAACTATTCCAACCCATGGGCGGCGTGGGGGCCAGCAGGTCCTGCGCGTAAGTAGGGAGCGCGAGTAAAGCGGCCAGTGTTGCGTATTTGAAGATTTGCATGTCTTATTTGTTCGCGACGGGAATTTTTAAGATGGTGAGTGAGTGCTTCGGGAATGTGTAAGTGGACGACTTATCCAGTTTGGCTGTGCGTGTGGCCGGCTTGACTTTTTCGCTACCGAAATCGTTCATGGCTTTTAGATCGGGATAGCTCATTTCCCAGATGGAAAGCGGGCCGTCCATGGGAGCGGCGATGCTTTCGAGGCGTGTCGAGATATCGTTTTTCTCGCTACGGTTCAGGACGTTTAGATAGACGGCGTGCTCCGCTGCATTGTAAGTGGAGGAAGCGTCCAGGTAATTTAGCTTCGCGCCCTTGGCTGCCGAGTAAGTGGGCCCGGTAACTTGCAGATCGATTGAATTGTTATTGCGCTGCTTGCCGTATTGCACCAGGGGGAAGTAAATGGTCTGCAGAAACAAGCCCTGCTTGTTGGTGAAGATGGGCGCGATGACGTTCACCAACTGGGCCAGGTTCGCCATCTTGACTACGTTGGCGTGACGGATAAAGGCGTTCAGGAACATGCCGGTGGCGAGAGCATCTTCGAAGTTGTAGTGTTCTTCGAGACCGGTCTTGGCAGTTTCAAACTCCGTGGCTCCACCGCGCGCGCGGTACCAGGTATTCCATTCGTCGAAGGCAATGTAGATGGGGTGGGGGCGGGTCTGGCTGTTCTGCGCGGCTTTGATTTGCCCTTCGACAACGGTGATGCGGTAATCGAGATCGTTCGAGGCGGAGAGGTATTTTTCTAAGTTGTTATCGGGATTCCCGATGTAAGTGTGGAGCGAGATGTAATCGATCTCGTCCTTGAGGCGATCGAGCACGGTACGGTTCCAACCGATCCAATCGGCGGCGGCGCGAAAGTTGGAAGATCCGCTGGCGATGAGTTGAATGGTGCCATCTTCGCGGCGCATGGCTTTCGCGGCTTCAAGCGCAAACGTCGCGTAATCTTCGGCGCTCTTGTGGCCCAACTGCCAGGGGCCATCGATCTCATTGCCCAAGCCCCATATCTTTACGTTCCAAGGCAATTCATGGCCGTCTTTTTTGCGCTGATTGGCCCAATACGTGGGCCGCTTTTCGTTGCAGTATTCCACCCACTGGCGCGCCTGATCCACGGTGCCCAACCCGGCGTTGATGCACAGGTAAGGCGTGGCGCCCACCAGTTCGCAATAGCGCAGAAATTCGTTGGTGCCGAAGCGATTCGATTCTAGCGCCCCCCAGGCATGATCGGGACGAGCGGGCCGCTGATCGCGCGGGCCTATGCCATCCGTCCAGTTATAACCCGATGCGAAGTTGCCACCGGGCCAGCGGAGCACGGAAACGCCCATGGGCTTGACGGCTGCCAGAACGTCTTTCCGGTAGCCTTCGGAATCGGAGAGCGGGCTGCCCTCTTCGAAGATGCCGCCATAGATGCAGCGGCCCAGATGTTCGGCAAAGTTTCCGAAGATGTTGGGGTCCACTTCTCCAATCACGCGCTGGGTATCGAAGCGAATGTGCGCCTGCTGCTGGGCAGGAAGCGGAAGGCAGGTGAGCAGAAGGGAAACGAGGGCGGGAAAGCGGCCGGTTTTCGCTAATGTAAGCGATTTCATCACGGGGTCGATTCTATGTTTTCGACCCGGTTTCTGTCAAGCAGCGCTGGAATGGCGTGCATTGTGGTGCACCACCTGCCAGCCGAGATAGCGCGTGGTGGCTTCCTGGACCGAACTTGCAACAGTGGCAAAGTTGGCTGCGACGTGGTGCTCAAAGCCCTGCTCGCAGATGTATCGCAAGAGCGATTGGAGCTTGGGAATGTGAACGACGCCGGCGCCGCCGAAGGTGGACAGGGAATCGTCCGTGAACTCGCCTTCGCCGACGTAACCGCGTATGATGCCCTCGCGATCGGAGGTGGAGAAGCGGGCGAAGCTCATGGGCCCGGCTTTCACTTGGCCCACACACGTGCCGAACGTATTTTCCATGCCCACGGTGCCGGCGATGATCTGTTGAAAATCCATCTTCACTTCTTTAAAGAAGTGCTTGGGAAGGTTGCTGCAATGGAAGCAGACGGCCTTATCCGGGTCGTCGCCGTAATTGTTGTTCCAATCGAGCAGGGCGCTGGGAGTTTTCGATGCAAGCTGCAAAGCGTGCATGCCGATGACGCCGCAGATATCCACTTCGCAGGCGCTGGACATGAGGTTCTCACTCATCATGCTCATGACGGTGCAGGGCACGACGCCAAAGTATTCCTCTAGCGAAGTCCAACACTGAATAGCGCTGATGGTGACGTCGGCCTGCTCCATCCAGCCATCCACCACGGCGCCTAACTTCGCCATCTTGAGCAGAGCGCTTTCGGGGACACTGTCTGTGGAAACATACTTCTTAATGGACGCGAGTTTTTGGACGGCACTGTCATCGGTATCTTTCATGCGTTCGATGCGGCCCAGGATTTCGGAAAGGTCGATGGTCTCGACAGAGATGCCGTTCGCTTCTAAAAGTTTTTCGCTATAGCGAACGGTGTTGAACGCGGCGGGCCGGGCCCCGATGGCTCCGATGCGCAGGTTACGAAGACCCTTCACGACGCGGCAGACCCCTTGGAACCAGTGCAGGTCGCGCTCGAAGATTTCGGAATCGGGCGCTTCGGTGTGAGCCGAAGTGAGGGAGAACGGGATGCCATACTGCCGCAGATTATTGCAGGCGGACATCTTGCCGCAGAAGCTATCGCGACGGTCGCGGATGGACATTTTAGAGACAGTGTCCGGCGTGGCCTGAACCAGGACCGGCACGTTCAGACCCGCCAGGCGCAGGGTGTCGGCGATGGCGCGCTCATCACCGAAATTGGGCAGCGTGACGATTACGCCATCGATACGCTCTCGATGAGCTTTGAATAGATCGGCACAGCGAACCGCCTCCTGCCGCGTTTCGATAGCGCCATGTTTGGTCTCTTCGGCGGTGACGGCGACCACGTCAATGCCCTGCCGCGCGAGAACGGCAAGCATGTCCTCACGGCCGCTACGCGCTAAATGGTCGGGGAAGAAGCCCCGGTTTCCGACGATGAGTCCAAAGGTCATGTTCATGTAATCGCTTGCGAATTTAGCATAGGTTTTTCGCGTTTAGGTGTCAATTTAAGTTTGCGCGGGCTTGAGAAGATTGCACTTGCCGGCCAAGGTAACGGTAGAATACGTTGCAATGAGTTTGGCGGAAGTTGCGCGCAAGGCCAAGGTCTCAACGGCAACGGTATCCCGCGTGTTGAATGGGGTGGACGCGGTAAAAAGCTCGACACGCGCGCGCGTGATCAAAGCTGTAACGGAGTTGAAGTATCACCCGAATCTGCACGCGAGAAATTTGGCGGGTGGGCGCAGCCGGACCATCGGTGTGATTGTTTCGAATCTGGACAACCCATTTTTTCTGGACGTGTATCGCGCGGTGGAGAACGATTGCCATGCCAACGGGTATGAGGTTCTTGTGGCGAACACGTCTTATCGCGCCGAACAACTTGCTTCCAGCATCCGGCTGATGATCGGGAGGCGCGTGGCCGGCCTGGCGGCGATTGTTTCGGAGATGGAGGATGAGATTGTCCAAGAGTTGACGGAAAGTAAGATACCGATTGTGTTCTACGATGTGGGCAAGCCGGGCGTGAATATCACCAAGATTCGGGTGAACTATCGCAAGGGCGTGGAGCGTGTGGTAGAGTACCTGGCCGCGCTGGGCCATAAGGATCTGGCGTGGGTGGGGCATCATACGGTGCTGGCCCCAATCGATGAACGAAGGCGCGCGCTGTTCGATACGGTGAAACTGATTTGTCCGGATGCGAAAGTGCGGCAGGTGGGGGACACCGATAGCTTGGAAGGCGGCAGACAGGCGGTTGCCGAGTTGCTGGAAAGCGGCCCCGCGCCGACGGCCATCATCTGCGTGAACGATCTGATGGCTGTGGGCGCTTTGAAGGAATTGCGGGACCGCGGGCTGCGCGTGCCCGAAGATATTTCCGTGACCGGGTTCGACAATATCAAGCTGTCTGAATTTTGTTATCCGGCGCTGACTACGGTGCACATTCCGCGCGATGTGATTGGCCATGCGCTCTTCACCAGTTTGGCTCCCGATGAGAAGAGCAACACTCTGGGAAAAGAGATTGTGATCAATCCGGAGTTTCTGGTGCGCGATTCCACGGGAGCGGCTTCGGTGCGCGTTAGCGGAAAAGTAAGGGCGTAAACTGGGCCAGGTCGCGGCGCCAGGTTTGCCATTCATGCGCGGTGCCGGGCGATTCCCAATACACGTTGTGGATGCCTGCCGTATCGAGCGCGGCCTTGAAAGACTTCACACCGTTGTACATGCGTTCCGGCTCTTTGGTGCCGATGCCGATCCAGACTAATTTGACCTTCTTGTTGAATGCGTCGGCGTTCGCCAGAGCGCCGTTGAAGGCTGTCTTCGTGTCGAAGGGAACGCCGCCCATGCCGCCGCCCGCGCCGCTGAAGCCGCCGATGTAGGCAAACTTATCCAGGTTCTTCATGGTGATCTGAAAGGTCTGCATGCCGCCCATGGAAAGGCCGGCCATGGCGCGATGATCGCGGTCCGCAATGACGCGGTAAGTGGATTCCACGAACGGAATGAATTCGGTTGTGAACACCTGTTCGAAGGTGCTGAAGTTGAACGCACCGGGAGGCCGCGCGGGCTGGGCGGAACCGGAGCCGCCGGTGAGCGGGGAAGCGGCGGGCGTGGGCGCCGGAGGACGCGGATCGGGCTGCGGATCGCCTGGCTTCGAAGCATAGCCACGATCCATTGCAATGATCATGGGCTTCGATTTTCCTTCGGCAATCAGGTTGTCCATGATGAACGCGACGTGCCCTTGCACCACCCAGCCGCGCTCATCTTCGCCTCCGCCATGCTGCAGATAGAGGACCGGATATTTGGTCTTGACCGCATCGTAGCCGGGCGGAGTATAGATGTAACATCGACGCCAGGCTTCGGTGATGGCGGAGTGGTACCAGCGCTCGCGCACCTCGCCGTGGGGCACGTTCTTGGGCTGGTAGAAATCGACGCCGCTTTCTGGAACTTCAATGCCGCTGTACTGCCGGCTCACGCCATAGAACGTTTCGCTGCCGGGATCGTTGATGGAGACGCCATCCACGTTAATGGCGTAGTAGTGAAACCCGGGCACCAGAGGCGCGCTGGTGGCGGTCCAGAAGCCTTCGGCATCTTTGTGCATGTCGTAATCGGCGCCGCCTACATGGACTTGCACTTTCTGGGCGTCTGGAGCTTTCAGGCGGAAGGACGCGCGCAGGTCCGGCGAGAGGCGCGGGTATTGCGAGCCCATGACGTTGGTGGAGGCCGGTTTCGAATCCGCGGGAACTTGAGCTTGCAAACAGGCACAGACGGCCAGCAGGAAGACAGGCACTGCAATCGATTTCATAAATTCCTCATACAGCGCGGGTGCGCGCCGCGGGAACAATTATATTTAGGCGCTGAGCGAGTGTCAAACAAAATCGTAAGCGCTTGCAGTGCCTGGGCCTTTAGCCGCGAAAATACAGATAGCCGCCCAAAATGCCGGCCATCACCAGAGCGGAGGCGGCGATTTCGAGACCGCTCCAACTGGCGCGTGTCTTACGACGGTCTTCGCTGGTGGTGGTAGCAAAGGTAAGGCTCTGGATGGTGCTGTAATCCGGCGCGGCGGTGGCGTAGCTGACTGTCACCATCACGATGGCCGACACCAGTGTGATCAGCACGCTGAAGTATTGGAAATAGATGTTGTTCACAATCCAGAAGAACGAATTTTGCGCGTAGCCATTCTGGAAACCGGAGAGGCCAAGCGTGACGGGAGTATCCACCAACATCCGGAAGAGACCGAGCGCGAAGCCGACGATCATGGCCCAGAGCGCGCCCTGGCCGTTCATGCGCTTGAAGAAGACGCCCAGGAAGAACACGACAAAAATGGGCGGCGCAAGGTAGCCCTGCACGGCTTGCAGATACGTGTACAGGCCGTTCGCGCCCTTGATGACGGGAATCCAGGCTAGCGCCACCAGCACCATTGCGACGGTGGCGATGCGGCCCATTCGCACCAGTTCGGATTGCGTGGCTTTGGGCTTCCACTTGTTGTAGAGATCGACCGTGAAGAGCGTGGAGCAGGCGTTGAACACCCCGGCGAGCGAGCCCATCAACGCGGAGAGCAGACCGGCGACGACGATGCCGCGGATGCCGGACGGCAGAAGAAACTGCACCATCATGGGAAAGGCGGCGTTCGAGATAGAGGGCACGGCCTGGCCGTCGGGACCGATCATGGCGGCCAACTCAGGCACCTTGCCGCTCTTGGCGAGCGCGAAGCAAATCAGGCCCGGGATGATGAACAGGTAGACGGGAAACAGTTTCAGGAACGCGGCGAAGATGCTGCCTTGGCGCGCGACTTTTTCATTCGGCGCACCCAGCGCGCGCTGGACAATATACTGATCCGTACACCAATACCAGAGCCCGATGATGGGCGCGCAGAAGAGCATGCCGAGCCACGGAAAGTTGCCGTTGAAGTACCATGCTTCGCGAACCACTTTGCCGGCCGCGCCCACTTCCATCACGGGGGCCCACGTGCCTTCGACGCCGTTAGGGATCAGCGGCTTCCAGAGATTGAACATTTCCGAACCGGCAAAGTGCCGCAGCTCTCCCCAACCGCCCAGGCGGTTCAGACCATAGATGGTGAGCAGGCCGGAGCCGATGATGAGCACCACAACTTGCACGGCATCGTTGTAGGCAACGGCGCGCATGCCGCCGAGCGTGGTGTAAAGCCCGGTGAGCACGATCACCAGCACCGAACCGATCCAGAAGCTATCGATGGAGACGCCGGCGATGTCGAGACGAACCTCAGGCAGGAGGCTCGCGAAGACAACGCCGCCCGCGAAGATGCCGACGGCGATTTTCGAAATCACGAATGTGATGAGCGAAACAATGGAGAGCACGTAGCGCGATTTTTCATTGAAGCGGCGCTCTAAAAATTCCGGCATGGTGAAGACCATGGAGCGCATGTAGAAAGGCACAAAGACCCACGCCAGCACCAGCAGGCACCAGGCATGAAGCTCATAGTGCGCCATGGCAACGCCGCTGGTGGCGCCTGAACCAGCGAGGCCGACGATGTGTTCAGAGCCGATGTTGGAGGCGAAGATGGACGCGCCGATGACCCACCAGCCCAGGTTGCGGCCGGCCAGGAAATAGTCCGCCGCGGAATCCTGCCCCTTGCGGATGACCCAGGAGGCAACGCCAATCAGAAGTCCGAAATAGAGCGCGATCATGGTCCAATCGAGCGCGGTGAGGCGTGTGGCGGTATTGGTCAAAAAAGAAATCCTCCTTGGATTTAGGTCTGTGCTTTGGGCTGACCGTAGTAGGCTTCAGCGCCGTGTTTGCGGCTGAAATGTTTGTGGTGCAGCGAAGTAGAGACGGGCTGGGCTTGCGGGTTGACGGCGAGAGTTTCAAGGGCCATGCGCGCAACTTCCTCCAAGACGACCGCGATGTGAACGGCGTCGGTCACCGTGTTGCCCCAGCAAAAAGGCGCGTGGTTCGCCACCAGAACAGCGGGCGTGTGAAGCGGGTCCATGCCGGCGAAGCGGCGCACAATGGCGTTGCCGGTTTCGGCTTCGTATGCGGATTCAATTTCGTGCGCGGACAGAATGCCGGTCGAAGGGACGCAGCCGGAAAAGTAATCCGCGTGGGTGGTGCCGAAGCACGGGATATCGCGGCAGGCTTGCGCCCAAACAGTGGCCGCGCGTGAGTGCGTGTGGACCACGCCGCCAATGGAAGTGAAATTTTTGTAGAGGATAAGATGCGTGGGTAGATCCGATGAGGGGCGCAGCGTGCCTTCCACGGCGTTGCCATCCAGATCCACCACCACCATGTCCGATGGCTTCATCCGTTCATAGGGCACGCCGCTGGGCTTGATGACTACCAGGCCACTTTCGCGATGGATGCCGCTGGCATTGCCGAAAGTGTAGAGCACAAGGCCGCGGCGGACCAACTCTAAGTTCGCTTCCAGAACCTGTTCGCGTAGTGCTTCAAGCATTCATGCCTCGCGCTGCTCGTGAATTCGCGGCGATGGCGCGCAGCGTGGGAAGCACGTCGCCGATGTTTGCCGGAGCGGCTTCAGGGACGCCCAGGGCGAAATAGAGTTTGCGGTAACAAGCGAAGAGCTGTTCATAAATTTCGGTTGCGCCTGCGCGCGGTTGGAAGGTGCGGTAGGGCGGACAGATGGCGTCCTGCGCTGCTTCGATGGACTGGAAAGTTCCGGCGGCGAGGAAAGCAAAGATGGCGGAACCGAGGCTGGTGATGTCGGCATCGGGAACAATGACCGGCTTGTTCAGCACGTCGGCATAAGTCTGGTTGAGTGTGGCGTTCTTGCGCGGGATGCCGCCCCCGTTGATGACGCGCTGGATCGGGACGCCGTGTTGTTCCATGCGTTCCAGAATAATGCGGGTATGCATGGCGGTGCCTTCAATGGCGGCGAACAGTTCGTCGGCGGCGGTGTGGGTCAAGTTCCAGCCGAGCGTGACGCCGCCCAAATTTGGGTTCACCAGCACGGTGCGATCGCCATTGTCCCAGGTGAGGCGAAGCAAGCCGGTTTGGCCGGGCGTATGGGAAGACAGTTGCGAAGAAAGTTCGGCGACGGTCTTGCCGCTGCGCGTGGCGATGGCGTAAAAGATATCGCCGGTTGCGGAGAGGCCGGCTTCGATGCCGGTCATGTTGGGGAAGACCGAACCCGGCACCACCCCGCAGACGCCAGGGACCAGGCCGACGCTGCTGCCGACGCCGATGATGCACGTGGATGTGCCGATCACGTTGACCACATCGCCTTCGCGGCAACCGGCGCCGATAGCGTCCCAATGCGCATCGAACGCGCCAACGGGAAGCGGAATGCCTGGCGTGAGGTGGAGCTTGGCAGCCCACTCCGGGGAGAGCGTGCCGGCGATGTGGTCTGAGGTGAGATAGCGGCCGGCCAGTTTGTTGCGAACACCTTGTAAGAGCGGATCGACGGCGACGAGAAACTCTTCGGGAGGCAGGCCGCCAAGCTGTTCGTTGTACATCCACTTGTGACCCATGGCGCAGACGCTGCGGGGAACGCTGGCCGCGTCAGTATAGCCGCAGAGAGTGGCGGTGACCATGTCGCAGTTTTCCAGCGCGGTGACGAATTGAGTTCGTTTTTCGGGATTGTGACGCAGCCAGTGAAGCAGTTTTGAGAAGCCCCATTCGGAGGAGTAAACGCCGCCGCACCATTCGATGGCTTCGAGTTTCAAACGATGCGCAGTGGCGGTAATGAGAGCGGCTTCGGCGGCAGCGCGATGATCGCACCAGAGGTAGTAATCGTCCAGCGGCTGCAGACCTTCGCCGACGGGAATGACGCTGGAGCCCGTGGTATCGATGGCGATGGATTCGATCTGCTGTCCGGAAACATTGGCTGCGAAGAGAGCGTCGCGCATCGCCGCGATCAGCGCGTTCATCTGGTCGGCGTGACTCTGCGTGGCATAATCGGCATCGTTTTTCCGGCGATGCAGTGGATAAGGGGCGGATGCCGAGCCTAGCCTGCCTTCGGTGGAACTGACGATGGAAACGCGCACGCTGAGAGTGCCGAAATCGACACCGGCGACAATGGCCATGGCTACGGAATTATATCCATCCGCGATTCGGGGGCGCAAGCGCTTTCAGTAATTTACAATTTTTTGTGATCCGTTCCGACATAGTTGTGATAAAGTCTGCCAGCAGGCCTTAGCTGAAAGCGCTTTCACGCATATGCGAACCATATTCTGTTGTGCCGCGATTGTTATGACTCTTGGTTCCGCCCTGGGTCAGGTGGGGGGAACGGGATCGATTCAGGGAACGGTAAAAGACCCCTCGGGAGCCGTAGTGGCCGACGCGGGAGTGGTGACGACGAACATCGCCACGGGCGTGGTTACAGAACGCAAGACTACCTCGGCCGGCTTCTTCGTCCTTCCGCTGCTGCCGGCGGGACAGTACTCGCTGGTGGTCACGGCGTCTGGTTTCCAGACCGTAAAGCAGGAGAATCTGTTGCTGGATGCTTTGCAAACCTTGGATTTGAATCTGACGTTGCCGATCGGGTCGGCCAATCAATCGGTGACGGTAGACTCCGCGCCGAGTTTGCTGAAGACGGATGACACCGCGCTTGGCTCTTCCATGGACAACGGAGTGTATGACGCACTGCCGCTGGCGATGAATGGGGCGGCCAGAGATCCTTCGGCATTTGTGGGGCTGGCTTCCGGCGTGAGTAACTACAGCACTCAGCCGGCCGGACCATCAACCGGATCGTTTAACGGCGGGCAGACTTACCAGAACGAAGTTTATGTGGAAGGCTTGCCGCTGACCAGTGCGGGCACGGAAGGCGAGACCCGCAATTTGGCCTTTGGAGTCTCGGTGGAAGCCGTGGACCAGTTCCAGGTGGAAACGTCGGGAGCCAAGGCGATGTACGAAGGGCAGGGTGTTTCGAATTACGTGTTGAAATCCGGAACCAACCAGTTTCACGGCGGCGTTTTCGAATACTTCCGAAATACGATCTTCGATGCACGAGGGTTCTTCGCGCTGACAACGCCCATTGAACACCAGAACGAATTCGGAGGCAGCATCGGCGGACCGATACGGAAGAACAAGATGTTCTTTTTTGGGAACTACGATGGCTACCGTTTTGTTTCCGCGACGCCGCCCGGGTTTCAAACGATACCGACGACGGCGGCGCGCCTGGGCGATTTCAGCGCATTTCCGCAGTTGCTCTATGACCCAACCAGCGCGAGCGGTACCGCGGTACGGACTCCGTTTCCGAATAACACGATTCCGGCGAGCCGCATTTCGAAAGTGTCGCAATCGCTGCAGTCTTATTTACCCGCGCCCAGCAACGGAAACATCACGAACAATTACCTGGCAACCCTGCCGAACCGGGTGAACAACGACAGCACTGTCGACAAGGTGGACCTGAATCTCACGGACAGGAATCGCATCTTCGCGCTGCTGAGTTACGGTAAGTACGCCAACCCAATTGTAGGAAGTCTGGTGCCCATTACGACGTCAACGCTGCCGGTGCCTTACACGGCCGGGCGGGGCGTGATCGAGTATGCGACGCTTGCGCAAATTCACGATACCTATAGCATTAACTCGAATGTGACAAATCAGTTCAGCGCGTCATTGAGCCGACTGTTTATTCCGCTCACCAGCAACACAGCGGATGGCAACTATCCTTCGAAGGCGGGGCTAAAAGGGCTGCCCCCCGGAATTGCCAGCACGGGCTTTCCCGATATCAGCTTCGCCGGCAACAACGCGCCTATCGGTTGGGATGGTACAAACTCACATGCATTCAATGAGGCGCAGAATACCTTCGACATTCAGAACAACGTTCTGTGGACAAAGGGGCGGCACAACCTGACCTTCGGTTTTCAGTTCCAAGCGCTGCAGGATAACCTGAATTCGCCCTTGACGGGGACACAGGCGGGGTTCAGCTTTAGTAACAACGAAACAGCCAACTTCAATGCGGCGGGAACGCTGATCAGTACAACTGGCTTGGGGTACGCAAGTTATTTGCTTGGAGCGGTGGATAGCAGCATAGTAACTCAGAATTCCGTCGCGGAGACAGGCGGACGCTATAAGACTTATGCGGCGTACGTACAAGACGACTTCAAAGTGAACTCGCGGCTGACTTTGAATTTGGGGCTGAGATGGAATATCTGGACGCCCTTCAAGGAAGTAAACAATGTGATGTCGTTTTTCAACCCGGCGTTGGCCAATCCCCTCGCGGGCGGTATTCCCGGCGCGCTGCAATTCGCGGGCGATGGGCCGTTTGGCTGCCGATGCTCGACCCCGGTCCAGCTACATAAGGTAAATTTGGGTCCGCGCATCGGTGCGGCTTACCGGCTGGGAGAGAAGACGGTTTTGCGCAGCAGCTACGGGATCTTTTTCGTTCACGCCGGCGGAGTAGGCGGCCGCGTGAATGGCCGGCAGGGTCTAAGTCAGGTCGGTTTCAACAACAACGGGAGTCTGTCTTCGTCAGTAACCGGGCAGCCGGCGTATAACTGGGACAATGGCTATCCGGGCAACCCGCTGAATCCACCCTTCTTCAACCCCAGCTATGGAATCGGTTTTATCACCGCGGCCGCCGGTGCTTCTGTCGGATCGGGTCCAACAACGGCGCAGACGGTGACATACGGGGATCCGGAGCGGGGTGGAAAGCCGCCGTATTACGAAAATTGGAGCTTCAACATACAGCACTCATTCACGCCCAGCACGGTGTTGACGGTCGCCTACAGCGCCAGCGCGGGACATTTTCTGCCGGGAGCGGGAGTAGCCGGTAGATTTACGAATCAGATTCCCACACGCTACCTGCCGCTTGGCGCCTTGCTAACGCAAACACTTACGCCCGCAACGCTGGCACAGGCGCAGCAGTCATTCCCCAATATCGCCGTGCCGTTCCCAAATTTCACGGGAACTGTCGGGCAGGCATTGAAACCGTTTCCTCAGTACAACGGTATTGCAAACCCATGGCTGAACGTGGGTAACTCGACTTACAATTCGCTTCAGGTATCGCTGAACCGCCGGTTCTCCCGGGGCCTGACGTTCATGTTCAATTACACGTTCAGCAAGGAATTGGATAACATCTCGGGAGTACGTGATCCGGATAAGGATTTTTTAGAGAAAGCGCCGGGTGTGATCGACCATCCGCATGTATCGACCGCGACGTTTGTGTACAAGCTGCCGTTTGGGGCGGGCCGCGGATGGAACCCTGGAAATCGCCTGCTGTCGAGCGCCATTAGTCAATGGCAGTTTTCGGGCATCTTCACGTTCACCAGCGGTTCGCCGCTTAGTATTACGGGCACTTGCGTGGGAGGCGGCATTATCGATGCCGTATGCTTCCCCAATTACAACCCGGCCTTTACCGGGAACGTATGGCAGAACGGAGGTATTGGGAGTGGCGGAGCCAACCTGAACAATACGCCGTATCTGAACAAAAACGCGTTTGTGAACCCCGCAAATTACACAGCCGGCAACATCGCGCGTACCGCGCCGCTCGGCCTGCGCGTGCCGCACAATGCCGATTTCGATCTGAGCATAAGGCGTGAGTTTCGTGTCACCGAAGGCGTGCGGCTGGCTTTCCAAGCCGATGCTTTCAATCTGAACAACGCTGTGCATTTCGCCGCGCCCGGCACGAACATCGATTCCGCGAACTTCGGGATCTTTTCGGCCATGTCGAATCAGCCCCGGAAGCTTCAGTTCAGCGCGCGCGTTAGTTTCTAACAAGCTGGGTGGACCTTCGGCCTGAAGTACTGTAGGGTTTGAGCTGAGGCCGAGCTGAAAGTCCACCTGATAGACGGTACCTACGAATTGTTTCGCCATTATCACGCGCTGCCTTCTGCCATAGATCGCGATGGCCGGGAAGTGGCGGCGGTGCGGGGCGTGTTGAGATCGGTGCTCGGCATGATCAGCGCGGGTGCGTCGCACATCGCGGTGGCGACAGACCATGTGATTGAATCGTTCCGCAACCGCATGTGGGCGGGGTACAAGACCGGTGCCGGGATCGATCCTAAATTGTTTTCGCAATTCGGTCTGCTGGAAGATACCATGCGCGCCGCCGGTGTGACGGTGTGGCCGATGGTGGAGTTTGAGGCCGACGATGCGCTGGCGGCGGGAGCGGCCATAGCGGCCCGTGATACGCGTGTGGAGCAGGTAATTATCTGCACACCCGATAAAGATTTAGCGCAGTGCGTGAGCGGTGAGCGCGTGGTGCAACTGAACCGGCGCACGCGCACGACGCTGGATGAGAAAGCCGTGCGGGCCAAGTTTGGAGTGCCGCCGGCTTCGATTCCCGATTACCTGGCGCTGGTTGGCGATTCGGCGGATGGCTATCCGGGGCTGCCGGGATGGGGCGCGAAATCGGCGGGCGCGGTGCTGGCGAAGTTCGGTCACTTGGAGGCCATACCTCGCGATTGGCGTGAGTGGAGCGTGGATGCGACTTCGGCGGGGTCGCTGGCGAAGACGTTGTTCAGTCAGATGGAGCGGGCTATGCTGTTTCGCGAACTCGCGACTCTGCGCACCGGCATCGAGCTATTCAACGATGTAGACGAGCTGTGTTGGAACGGGCCTGAGGATTCGTTCCCGGAGTTTGCGGCGCGTTTCGATTCGGCGGTGACGGCTGACAAGAAGCGGGGCCGCACTGCATGACGGACACGCCGTTGCAGATGCGCCAGGGCCACACATTCAGCGAGGAGTTTCGCCGTGAATTTCGCGAGCTTCTGGTGTGGCGCCGGGACGTGCGGCGTTTTCGGAGTACGCCACTTCCGGAAGGGTTGCTGGCGGAATTGCTGGAGCTGACGCGGCTGGCGCCTTCGGTGGGCTTGAGTGAACCGTGGCGTTTCCTGCGCGTGGAAGACATCGGCGCGCGCGATGCAATTCGCAATGAGTTTGAGCGCGCTAACGGTGAGGCGCTGGCCGGCTATTCCGGTGAGCAAGCCGCATTGTATTCACGGTTGAAATTGGCGGGCATCGCAGAAGCGCCGGAACACCTTGCCGTGTTCGTGGATAACGCAACGCATAAAGGCGCGGGGCTGGGCCGGCGGACGATGCCGGAGATGCTGGAATATTCCGTCATCAGCGCGATCACGGTGTTGTGGCTGGTGGCTCGTTCGCACGGCGTGGGCATGGGTTGGGTATCTATTCTGGAGCCGGCGAAAGTGGGCGAGATTTTAGGCGTACCGGCGGAGTGGGGGCTGGTGGCTTACCTGTGCGTGGGGTATCCGGAAGAAGAAAGCTGCGTGCCGGAATTGGAGCGCGCGGGATGGGAACAGCGCGGGTAAGAACGTGTTAACCTCACGAGTGCTGTTGGTACGCGGCATGTTGGAAGCCGCGTGAAAACAGGGAATCTGGTGCGAATCCAGAACTGCCCCGCAGCGGTAAACAGGAACGAACGCCTCAACATACGCACTGGCTTGAACGGGCTGGGAAGCGGAGGTTAGTAGGAAAATCCGGAAACGGAACTCGCCTGTAAGTCCGAAGACCTGCCAATGGCCCGTGCCGAAACCGGTGCGGACCTGAAACCTGTGCCTTCCCGGGAGAGGCAGCTGGAGCGCCAGCTTATTCTTCCGTAAGTACATTTTTAGGTGACCCTGTGCCGAAGGAGCATGGATGTCGCTACGTATTGTTGTGTTCTTTGTGCTGGCCTCTTCGCTGTTTGCGGAGTTGCGCGAGGAGCCGTGTTTCAGGGCGCGTGTCCGATCCATCCAGAGCGGCGGTCTCGGGCGCATCGGTTCATTTTTATAGCCGGTCTACCGGGGCGAGCTACGCGGCCACTAGTGACGATGCCGGCGTGTACAGCGTTGTGCTTCCGGGCGGCAATTATCTGGTGGAGGCGGAAGCTGCGGGCATGCGCGCCTCCGGGCAGACTGTGGACGTGGATGGCCCCAAAGACGTGCCTGTGCAGTTGGCGGTGAGCGCGGCGAGGTCCGCGATTGAGGTGACGGCCACGGGCACGCCGCAATCGCTGGATGAAACGGCGAAGGCGGTGGATGTGATTGGCCGCGCCGAACTGGACCAGCGTGGTGTGGAGTCGCTGGCGGATGGCCTGCGCAATTTGCCCGGTCTGCGTGTGACGCAGCGCGGTGGGCCGGGCTATTTCGCCACGGTTCAAGTGCGCGGGTTGCGCACGTTCGATACGGCGGTGCTGATCGATGGCATGCGCTTTCGCGACGTTGGTGCGACGCAGGGCGATGCGAGTTCCTTCCTGACGGATCTGCTGCTGGTGGATACGAACCGCGTGGAGGTGGTGCGCGGCGCGGCGAGTTCGCTCTATGGCACCAACGCTATCGGTGGCGTGATCAACATGGTGACCGATTCCGGCGGCGGTAACTTTCATGGCAGCGTGACTGCCGATGGCGGTGGGCTGGGCGAGTTTCGTGGGCTGGTGCGTTTCGGCGGCGGCATTGCGGGCAACCGTCTGCACTATTCCGCCGGCGCCGGGCATCAGGATGTGACGAATGGCGTGGGCGGTTTTGGGCGCTACAAGAATACGACCGGCAACGCGCTGGTGGATTACACTTTGCGGCCGGCTTTGCTGGTGAGTGCCCGCTTGCTTGCGACCGATGTGTATGGGCAGTTGTATCAGACAGCGAGTGCTGTCCCCGCGGCCAGTTTGCCCGCCACCGGGTACGTCGCGGCGGTGGCGCCCGAAGCTCCGCAGATCCGCTTGGCGGAACAAGGCCTGCCGTATAGCCGCACGGGCGCGACGTTTATTCCGCCGTTGGGCGACCCCGATTATTACCGGACGGCGCGTTTTCTTTCGGCGCTGTTTGCATTGCAGCAGCAAGTGAGCGCGCCCTTTTCCTATCGCGTGAGCTATCAGGCGCTGCTGTCTGACAGGAACGTGGTGAACGGCCCGGTGGGCGCGGGGTTCCAGCCGGCGTTTCGCAATTCGAATCAGTTCAATGGGCGGATCGACACGCTGCGTGCGCAGGGGAACTATGCGCTGGGGAGCCACCAGTTTGTATCGGGCGGCTATGAGTTTGAGCGTGAGTTTTTCGATTCGCCCTCCTACGATGAAAATCCGAATCCAGCGAAACGAATCTATTCACGGACGCGTGCTTCGGAAGGCAGTCACACGGTGGATGCGCAGGACCAAATCAGGCTGCTGCGGGACAGGCTGCAGATTTCGCTCTCCGGCCGCGTGCAGCATTTTCGGTTAAACGAACCCAATTTTTCAGGTGCGGTTCCGGCGTATGACGGCGCGGCAAAGATCACGCCCGCGAATGCATATACAGGCGATGCGTCTGTGGCTTACTTTGTGCGCTCGTCCGGCACGAAGGTTCGTTCGCATGTCGGCAACGGGTATCGTAAGCCATCTTTGTATGAACTCTTCGGCACGTCGTTCTTTGGCGGTGCGTTCACTGCATATGGCGACCCGCGGTTGAAGCCGGAACGCTCTGTGGCTGTCGACGCGGGGTTCGATCAGTATTTCGCGGACGAACGATTTCGCGTGAGCGGGACCTATTTCTATACGCGCCTGCAGCAGGTGATTGTGTTCGATTCCAGCGGACTTGTGAATGCCGCGACCGACCCATTCCAGCGCTCATCGGGCTATCGGAATACTGGCGGCGCGTTGGCGCGAGGCGTGGAACTTTCGGCGGAGATCAAGCCGATTCGTGCCACGCGCGTGAAGATGTCTTACACGTATACGAACGCGCGCGACCGGTTAGCGCAGTTCGTGGATGGCACGCTGCAAACTCCTCGCATCACGCCGCATAGCTTTGGGCTGGTGGTGCTTCAGCAGTTGGGAAAGCATGTGGACGCGTCATTCGAACTGGTTGCGGCGAGCGACTTTTTGTATCAGTTGAGCCGCCGCACGTTTGTGTTTCCCGGTGCGCGGCAAGCGGTGCTAACGGCCGGCTATTCACGCGCGGTGACGGAGCGGATCGGCATGCGCGTGTATGGGCGGGTGAATAATCTGCTGGACCAGACGTATTACGAAGACGGGTTCCGCACACCGGGACGCTGGGCCGTGGGGGGCGTGGTGTTTACGTTCTGATGCCGATGCATGATCAGGCCGGCGGCAAGTTTCGGGAAGAAATCCGTGCTCTTGGGCGGCAGCAGGATGCCGCGTTGCGCATCGTGTTCGATTTGCGAGAGCGAAAGGGGGGCGTACAGCAGCGCCATGGGGACGCGGCCGGATTGCACCGCGGCTATGGCTGCATCGGTGCTTCGCACGCGTTCGGTGATCGCATCGGCGTGCAGGAATTTGTGCGCGGCATCGAGTTCGAACCCTTGGAAGAGGGGACCGCGCGTTACCGCGACGCAGCGATTGCCATCACCGAGATATTCTTCGAGGCGCTGCACGGGCTGCGTTTCGGGCAGCGCGAGCACTGTTGGAATGAGGTGATGCACAGGCAGTGTTTTCAGTGCCTCGGTGCGGACCTGAATGGTGGCCAAGTTCCATCCGGCGGCGAAACGATGATGGCCGTCTGCAAGGAAGAGCGGCTTGCCGGCAAGTGCGGATTGCACCGCGGCAATGGTGTAGGGATGGGTGATGGGCCAGAATTGATGCAGTGTGCCGAAGGCGTCGACAGCTTGTTCGGAGGCACCGTGGGTGAGGCCAGGTGGCATTGTGAAACTAGACCACAGCCACATACTGCCGGGATCTGTGTGCCCTTCTTGAATGGTGCGAGCGCAGTTGGCCACGCGATCGGGAAACGTTTCTTCATGCGTGTGCAGCACGGCTTCGGCGCGATTCAGAATGCCCATCACGCCGTCGCGAACCGAATGCTCGCGATCGCCGGGAAAGCGAAACTGCTGGCGATAGAAATAGAGCGCGGGCTCATCTGCCTGCACCAGTTCAGCAAGCGGGAGCGGCTGCTCTTCGCCCGGAATATAAAGTTGCGGAGTTGGCGAGCGAAAGGCTCGGAACGGGAGGAGTACGGGCACTTGGCGAACCTCCTCAGCGTAGCAAGGGCAGCGCAGTGAAGGCGCGTTCGCTGATGGTGGCGGGCACGGCTTCGCACGTTGGCAAGAGCTGGATGACCACGGCAATCTGCCGCTGGCTGGCAAGGCGCGGGTGCCGCGTGGCTCCGTTCAAGGCGCAAAATATGTCGAACAATTCTTACCCTTGCGTGAGCGGCGGTGAAATTGGCCGCGCTCAGGTGGCCCAGGCGGAGGCTTGTTTTCTGGAGCCGGAACCGGATATGAATCCGATTCTGCTGAAACCCAATTCCGATACGGGAAGCCAGGTTGTGGTGAACGGAAAAGTATGGCGCACGCTTGCCGCGCGCGAATATTATGAGCAGTTCCCGTTTCTTCTGGGACAGGTGATGAATGCTTACGAACGGTTGGCGGCCAAGCACGATTTCATTGTGCTGGAGGGCGCGGGCAGCATCAGCGAGCTGAATCTGAAACAGACAGACCTGGTGAATCTGGGTCTGGCGACGCGGCTGAATGTGCCGGTGATGCTGACCGCCGATATCGATCGGGGCGGCGTGTTTGCGGCGGTGGTGGGCACGTTTGCGCTGCTCGACCGGGATGAGAGCGCGCTGGTGCGATCGTTTGCCGTGAACCGTTTTCGCGGTGACCCTTCGCTATTCGAAGGCGGCGTGAATATGTTGCAGGCACGAACGGGCAAGCCATGCCTGGGTGTGTTTCCTTTTTTGCCAGGCGCGCCGCTCGACGCCGAAGATGGCGTATCGTTCGAGAGCGCTGGCGGTGGCGATTCCGATGTAGCGATCGTTGCGCTGCCGCATATTTCGAACCTGTCGGATTTTCGCTTGTTGCCTTCCGCGCGACGGATCACGAAGCCGGTGGAGGCGATTTGTCGCTGCGTGATTTTGCCCGGCACGAAGAATACGCTGGGGGATTTGGCGTGGCTGCGTGCTCAGGGTTTGGACGATTGGATTGTTCGCCAACATCAGGCTGGCGCAACAATTGTGGGCATCTGCGGCGGCTATCAGATGATGGCGGAACGCGTGGAAGATCCACTCGGGATGGAATCGTCGTGTGGCGGCGCAGATGGGCTTGGGTTGCTGCCGGGCCGCACGGTGCTGGCTCGCGAAAAGATCACTCGGCGTGTGAGCGCGGCCACGCCATCGGGTATTGCGTTCGATGCTTATGAGATTCACTTGGGCAGCACTACCAGGCCCGCGGGTGCGGCGCCGTTTGCGACTTTGGATGATGGGTCGGAAGACGGCGTGCGCGTTGGGCGGTGCTGCGGCACGTATCTGCATGGGGCGCTCGAACACGCGGGTGTGTTGAGTGAGTTGATTGGGCGCCCGGTGCAGCCGCTGCCTGCGCGGGAATGCACTTATGAGGCGCTTGCCGATTGGTTCGATGCGAACGTAGACCTCAAAAGATTTTCGGACCTTTATCTATGATGGTGAGCGCAACTGAGTTGCTTGCTGGAGTGGGGCTCGATTTGGCGTTTGGCGATCCGCAATGGATGCCCCATCCGATACGGGCGTTGGGGCGGTTCGCGCGTGGGTGCGAGACGTGGCTGCGAAGAACGGGTGTGCCGCCGCGCGCGGCAGGGCTGCTGTTTTGGGTGCTGGTGGTGGGTTGCTTCGCGGGTACGGTGTGGGTGACCGTTCACTTCGGCGGGATGTGGGCGCGCGTGTATTGGATCTATTCCTTGCTAGCTTGCCGCGATTTGGATCATGAAGCGCGCCGCGTGGTGCGCGCACTGGACCAGCACGATATTGTGGCAGCGCGCCGCTGGCTTTCCTGGATTGTGGGCCGCGATACCGAGACACTCGATGAGCCCGAAATGGTGCGCGCGACCGTGGAAACGGTGGCCGAAAATTTGAGCGACGGTGTGATTGCTCCGCTCTTTTTTCTGGCGCTAGCGGGGCCCGTGGGCATGGCCGCATACAAAGCAGTGAACACGCTGGACAGCATGGTGGGGCACAAGAATGAGACTTATGCCGAGTTCGGATGGGCGGCTGCGCGCCTGGATGACCTGGCCAACTTGATTCCCGCGCGGTTGACGGCGGTGCTGGTCTGGATCGCGGCGCTGCTACCGGGCTTCGATGCCAGGCGCGCCATTCGCATTACGTTGCGGGACGGCAAGAGCCAACCCAGCCCGAATTCGGGATACCCGGAAGCGGCTGTCGCGGGCGCGATGGGCGTGCAACTGGGCGGCATGAACTTCTACAACGGCAAGCCAAGCAGAAAGCCTGTGATGGGCGATGCGGTGAATCCGCTGGTGCGCGGCGTGTTCAGTAAAGTGCGCGTGCTGCTGTATGCTTCGGAAGCTTTGTGCGTGTTGGCCATTGCGGGGTGCGCGGCATGGCGATAACGCATGGTGGCGATGTGTTCGCGGTGGCGCGCGAGCTTGGTTGGGACTGGCGCGACGTGCTGGATTTCAGCGCGAACATCAATCCGCTGGGACCCTCGCCACGTGTGAAGCATGCCATTTGCGGCGCGCTGGATCGCATTGTGCATTATCCCGAGCGGGAGCCTGAACGTTTGCGCGCGGCGCTTGCGGATGCGTGGAATTTGGAGAGTGGCCAGATACTTCTGGGCAATGGCGCAACGGAGTTGATCTTCTTTCTCGCGAGGCTCTTTCGCGATGTGCCGGTGACGCTTGCTTTGCCGGCATTTTCAGAATTCGAGCGCGCGTTTCCGCAATGCCGGACGGCCGACCTTACCGATGAAACAACGTGGCCGGATAACGGCTTGCTGGTGCTGACCAGGCCCGCGAATCCGACAGGATGGAGCTTGCCGCTTGCCGTGCTGCGCGAATATCTGGAGAGATCTTCGGCGACGGTGCTGGTGGATGAATCGTTCCTGGAATTTTCCGGGTTGTCTTCGGCGGCAGAGTTGATTCCACGGTGCCCGCGCCTAGCGGTGTTAAGGTCTCTCACGAAGTTTTACGCGCTGCCAGGCTTGCGTGTGGGCGCGTTGGTTGCCGATGCCGCAGTGGTTCGCGAGTGGAGAGTTCAGCGCGAACCATGGCAAGTGAGCGTGCTGGCGGAAGAAGCTGCGCTTGCTGCCATCGGCGATGCAGACCATGCTGCGCGGAGCATGGCATTTGTGCGCGAAGAACGCGTGTGGCTTGCCGCGCAAATTGCAAACTTGCTGGACATTGAACCGCTCACAACGGATGCGAACTTTCTTTTCGTGAAGCTGAACTATTCAGCGGCAGCTCTATGCGAACACATGCTTCGTCAGAAAATTTTGTTGCGCTTGTGCTCGGAGGATAGTGTTCGGGTAGCGGTGCGGCTGCGGTCAGAGAACCAGCGGCTGCTGGAAGCTTGGAGGGAGTTCGCATGCGCTTCGTAGCACTGTTCCTGATGGCCGCAAGCCTGTGGGCCGCGGACGCGCAGCGAATTGTTTCCACGGCGCCCAGCATCACGGAGACTCTCTTCGCCATGGGCTTGGGTCAGCGCGTGGTGGGTGTCACCATCTATTGCAAATTTCCCGCGGAGGCGGCGAAACTGCCCAAGATCGGCAACTTGCTCACTCCGGATTTGGAGGCCATCATGGCGCTGAAGCCAGATCTGGTGGTGGTGCACAAGACGACAACTCACCTGGTGGAATCGCTCACCCGTTTGCGCATTCCCATTTTGCAGGTGGAGAGCCAGAACCTGGACGCGATCTATGCGGGCGCGCGTAAGGTTGGGAAAGCGACAGGTGCGAGCGCCGACGCGGAGCGAATGATTCGCGATCTGCAATTGCAACTGAAAGAGTTGAAGCAATTGACTGCGGGCTTGCCCAAGCCTTCGGTTGCCTTCATTGTGGGACACACGCCGGGCAAGTTGGAAGGCATGGTGGCGGGCTCTGGCACCAGCTATTTTTCCGACTTGCTGGAGTATGCGGGCGGCTCAAACATCTTTCACGATGTCACAGCGCCGTACCCGAAAATTTCGCTCGAAGAGATTCTGTCGCGCAACCCCGACGCCATCATGGAGCTCAGCGGCGACGCGAGGCCGAAGCAGGAAGAGGTGCTTGCGTTGTGGCGCACCAAAGGCGTGCTGAAGGCGGTGAAGACTGGCCGCGTGTTTGCGTTAGAGTCGTCACCGTTTCTGGTGCCGGGGCCGCGCGCCGCCGAAGCCGTGAAGATTCTGCTGCGGTTGCTGCATCCGGAGATCCAGTATTGAAGTGTTTGTTCGACATTCGCGAAGCAGGGGTGCGTTACGGCAGCGCGGATGTGCTGAGCCGCGCTTCGCTGAAGTTGCAAAAGAGCGAGTTCGTGGCGATTGCCGGGCCCAATGGCGCGGGAAAATCCACGCTGCTTTCGTTGCTTGCAGGGTTGAACAAACCTAGTTTCGGCGAGTGCCTGTTTGAAGGCCGCCCCGCGCATGAATGGAACCGCCGCGAGTTCGCCAGGCGCGTCGCTGTGGTTCTGCAAACGGAGCCCACCGCGTTTCCGTTCACTGTGAACGATGTGGTGGCCATGGGCCGCATGCCGCATGCAACGGGCCTGTATGAGAACAGTGAAGATGCCATCGCGATCGCAAAGGCTCTGCGCGCGGTGGAGATGGAGCGATTCCGGAACCGCGATTTTCGCACGCTCAGCAGCGGTGAGAAGCAGCGCGTGCTGCTGGCCGCCGCGTTAGCGCAAGAGCCTGAAGTGTTGCTGCTGGATGAACCTTCAAGCCATCTGGATCTGGAGCACCAGCTTTCACTGCACCGGCTGCTGCGCGAGTTGAGCGGCAAGGGTCTGCTGGTGGTTTCAGTGACTCATGATTTGAACCTGGCGGCTGCTTATGCAGGGCGGATTGTATTGATCAAAGAAGGCACGGTGCGCGCGGACGGCACGCCTTCTGAAGTGTTGGGCGCGGACTTGCTGGCATCGGTTTTTCATGTACAGGTGAAGGTACACCAGAGGGCTTCAGGGCAGCCATGGATGCTTTATGGGGAGTGAGGCGCGCGTCAGTCACGGTGCTGCTTTAGCATTCTGCTTCGCGATGTTGGTGGTGGCTGCATTGGCCGGGATCGCCTTCGGTTCGCGCACGCTGAACTTCGCAAGCGCCCTGCGCGGGGTGTCGCCAGACCGTGAAATTCTGGTGCAACTTCGGGTGCCGCGCACGCTGCTGGCCTTGTGGACGGGCGGCGCGCTGGCATTGGCGGGCGTGCTCTTTCAAGCCCTGTTGCGCAATGCGCTGGCCACGCCATACACGCTTGGCGTATCGGGTGGCGCATCGCTGGGCGCGGTGTTGGCCATCGTGTTCGGATGGACCGCGTTCGGCGGCATCCCGGCGGTGAGTCTTGCCGCATGCATCGGGGCCGGGGCGGTGCTGGTGTTGAATGTGGTGCTTGCTTCAAACAGGGGCCGGCTCTCGTCGCTTAGTCTGCTGCTTGCCGGCGTCACCATCAACAGCATCTGCGGCGCCGCCATTCTGTTTCTCTCCAGCCTGGTGGGCCTTCTGAAATCGTTCGCAGTAACCCGTTGGCTGATGGGCGGGCTGGATGCGCCGGACTATTCCACGTTGATTTGGCTCACCGCAATTCTTGCGCCCGCGTGCGTTACCGTGTTCCGCTATGGCCGCGAATGGAACCTGCTCTCCGTGGGAGAAACATGGGCGGCGGCGCGCGGCGTTTCCACCGGCAATATGCTGCTGCTCGGTTGCGTTGCGGGGTCGATACTCACCGGCTTGGTAACTGCTTTGACAGGGCCGATTGCGTTTGTCGGCTTGATTGTTCCGCACGCATTACGGATGTGGGTAGGGGCGGACCACCGCATTCTGATACCGTGTTCCTTCCTGCTGGGCGCGGCGTTTGTCGCCGTTTGCGACGTGTTCTCGCGGACCATTCTGGCGCCGGTGGAAATACCCGTAGGCGTGATTACATCGCTGCTGGGCGGGCCATTTTTTATCTGGATGCTGAGCAGCCGTCGCGGAGGAGTTGCGGGATGATTCTGGTAGGCGGCGGAAGCCGCTCAGGCAAGAGCGCGAAAGCTTTGGAGCTGTTGAATCGGGCCGGAGCCCGGCGAGGCTTCATTGCGACTGCCCAAGTGTGGGATGACGAAATGAGGGAGCGCGTGGAGCGTCACAAGGCCGAGCGCGATGCCGGAATTGTGACGTGGGAAGAACCGTTCTCAGTGGCGGAACTCATCGCGCAAGAAGACGGAAACTACGATGCGATTGTGGTGGATTGCCTGACGCTCTGGCTTACGAACCTGATGCTGGCGGAAACATATTCGTTGGCGCAGGAAAGCGCGAAGCTTGTGGAAGCATCCCGGCGGGCCAGCACGACAATCATACTCGTGACGAATGAAGTGGGCTGCGGCATTGTGCCCGACAATGCTCTGGCCCGCCGCTTTCGCGATGAGGCGGGAAGGTTGAATCAACTTGCCGCGCAGCATGCCGAAGAAGTGTACTGGATGATCTTCGGCACCGGGATGCGAGTGAAGTGATCAGGCGATTTTTCGGTGCGTTGCAGTTCCTGACGCTGCTGCCGCTTCCGGGCGCCACTACGTCGCCCGGGCAGGCCGCAGTCTTCTTCCCCATAGTGGGCGCTTTGCTGGGCGCGTTCGCGGGCGCTTGGCTGCTTGCGTTCAATATCTTCCTGACGCGTTCGCTGAGCGCGCTTCTAGCGCTGGCGATTCTGCTTATCGCCACAGGCTGTCTGCACGAAGATGGTCTGGCGGATGTGGCCGATGCGGTGCGCGCGGGGCGCACGCGCGAAAAGATGCTGGCGATTCTGAAGGACAGCCGAATCGGCACCTATGGCGCGGTGGCGCTGGTGGTCACAATCGGAATCCGCTGGCAGGCCATGGCCGCGGTTGCGAACCCCATTGCCGGGTTGGGCGCGGCCATCGTGCTTTCGCGAGCGTCGCTGGTAATGCTCGCGGGCATCGCTCCTTCGATAAGACCTGGGATGGGCAGTGAGTTTGCGGTGGGGTGTACGCGCGGCGTGATCGAGATGGTGGTGGCGCAAGTCTTCATCGCCGTTCTGGCCGCTGCCTGGTTCATCGGCATTTGGCACGCCCTGGCCATGCTGACGGCTTCGCTCCTGATTGTTTTGCTGGCGCGTCACTTTTTCCTTCGGCGCCTGGGCGGAGTGAATGGCGATTGCCTGGGCGCAACATGCCAAGTGGTGGAAACCATAAACCTTGTGATCTTGTCATGGCACTTGTCTATTTAATCCGGCATGGCGAGCCTGAGACCACCGGCGTGATGCTGGGGCAAATGGATGCGCCGCTCTCGGACGAAGGGCGGCGGCAGGCTAAGGCTCTATCCACTCTGCAGGTTGAGATGGTCTGGAGCAGCCCTCTGCGCCGTGCACGCGAAAGCGCTGCCTGTCTGCTCTGCAAGCACATTGCGGAACTCCCGGAACTGAGAGAGATTGACCTGGGTGACTGGACGGGCAAGCGTTGGGATGAGATTGAGAGTGAGTGGCCTGAAGTAGCGGCCCGAAAATTAGCTGACTGGTTTCGATGCGCCGCGCCGGGCGGTGAGGAGTGGGATGCGTTTCTCCATCGTGTTCAAAATGCCTGGGACAGAATTAAGGCCGGCCCGTTTCCCGCCGCGGTTGTGGCGCACCAAGGCGTGAACGCGGCGCTGCTCAATTTGATTCAGGGAAGCGATCCGCTTCAATTTCGACAAGGCTACGGCGAGGTGATACGCGTTGCATACGATTGAAGAAACGGTAGCGGGCATGCCGCGCGAGTTCGATGCGAAGACTGCACAGGCAGTGCGCGAGCGCTGGGATTCGCTTACCAAGCCGCGCGGAAGTTTGGGCGTACTGGAAGCGTGTGTGGTGAAGCTTGCGGCTATCCAGGGCTCCGCAAACCCGCGAGTTGCGCGGCGATGCGTGTACGTGTTTTGCGGAGACCATGGCATCGCTGAGGAAGGAGTGAGCCCTTACCCTTCAGTGGTCACGCGTGAGATGGTGAAGAACTTTGTGCGCGGCGGCGCGGCGATCAATGTGCTGTGCCGTCAGCTTGGGATTGAGACACGCATTGTAGATGCCGGGGTGGCGGGCCCGCGCTTCGCAGGCGTGATCGATAGGCGCGTTGCCGAGGGAACGCGGAACTTTCTGCGCGAGCCGGCGATGTCGATCGAGCAAGCAAGGCTTGCAGTAGAGCGCGGCATTGAGGTTGCGCACGAAGCCAATCGCGAGTTCGATCTGGTAGCCGTGGGCGAGATGGGTATTGGGAACACGACATCGGCCAGCGCGTTGCTTTGCGCATTGACGGGAGCCAGCGCGGAAGAAGCTGCCGGGCGCGGCGCGGGCCTGGACGACGCGGGCCTGGTGCGCAAGCGCGAGGTGCTGACAGCAGCGCTCAAAACACATACCGCCGATCCCCGCGAACCGCTAACTTTGCTGAGCGCGTTCGGCGGTTTTGAAATCGCCATGATGGCCGGCTTTTTGCTTGGCGCAGCCCGGCATGGGCTTGCCGTGGTGGTGGATGGCTTCATTAGCGGAACGGCTTTTCTTGTGGCGCGCGCCTTTTATCCGAAGCTGGGCGAACACGTATTCTTCGCACATCGATCCGCGGAGAAAGCGCATGAACTGCTATTGAAGGAAGCCGGTGCCGAGCCGCTGCTCGATTTGGGCTTGCGGCTAGGCGAAGGCACAGGGGCCGCACTAGCGATGGGAATTTTAGCTTCGGCGGCGGCTCTCTATCGCGAGATGGCTACCTTTGCCGAAGCGGCAGTATCGGACATTTCAACTGAAAAGGAAAACGAACTATGAGCATTGCAACGAAACGCGGCGATAACGGTACCACTGGGCTGCCTGGTGGAGTGCGGGTCTCGAAAGCCGACCCAAGAGTGGAGTGCTATGGGACCATCGACGAATTGATTTCGCAAATGGGATACGCGCGGTCCATCACGCAGCACAAAGAGGTGCATGACCTGACGAAAGAAATTCAGCGCGAGCTGTTCAAAGTTGGCTCAGCTATCGGGACCACTTCTGAATCGCGCAAACCCGCGCCCATCATCACGCAGGAAATGGTGGATGCTTTGGAAGCGCATGTCCACCGCATAGAGGCCATGCCCGGCATTCTGGGCGATTGGTCGCTGCCCGGTGAAATTCCAGATTCGGCCGCGATGGATGTGGCGCGAACTATTTGCCGAAGAGTGGAACGCCTGGCCGTACGGCTCGCTGAAGATGGCGTGATGGATAATCCGCTGGTTCTGGCCTACCTGAACCGGCTCTCCGATCTGCTCTGGTTATTCGGCCGGCAACTGGAACTTGCGGCCGGCGTGAATGCCGCGCTGCGCCCTGCGGATCAGCCAGGGAACCGCTGGTCGCGCGCCTGGTGAACTAGAGGGGCACTTCAATGTGGTCCACAATTTCGCGCATGATGGCGTCGCCTTGCAAGGAGCGGGAACCATTCAACGACGCTTTCGTGCGCAACACACAACGGTGCCCGCACACAGCCACAGCCAAGCGTTTGACGTCATCGGGAATCGCATACGTCCGGCCTTCCAGATAAGCCAACGCCTGCGCGGAACGGTAAAGCGCCTGGCTGCCCCGCGGACTTACACCCAGTTCCAGCGCTTCATGGTTGCGTGTTCGCTTGACGATTGCCAGCAGGTAATCGGCGACGGCGTCGTTGACCATCACCTGCCTCACTGTGGCTTGCATCTGCAGCAGATCAAGGTGGTTCATCACGGGCGCCGCGCGATCGTCGGAACGCTGCCGCAAGATTTCGCGCTCACTGGCGGCATCGGGATAGCCGATGCGCAGACGCATCAGAAAACGGTCAAGCTGGCTTTCCGGCAGCGGATATGTGCCATGGTGTTCGGCCGGGTTCTGCGTGGCCACCACCATGAACGGGTCTGGCAGCGCAAGTGGCTTTCCATCCACCGTGACCTGCCCTTCATTCATCGCTTCCAGCAGCGCCGATTGGGTCTTGGGCGTGGTGCGATTGATTTCGTCGGCTAGTAAAAAGTTAGTGAAGATAGGTCCGGGCTTGAACTCGAATTCTTCCGAGTGAGCGTTGTAGATCGTAACGCCAAGCACGTCGCTGGGAAGCATATCGCTGGTGAATTGCAGCCGCTGAAATTGGCCGTCGATAGCGCGTGCCAAGCCATGGGCGAGCGTGGTTTTGCCCACCCCGGGAACATCCTCAATCAGCAGATGCCCTCGTGCCAGCAGGCATACCACGGCCAGCCGTACGGCTTCCGCTTTGCCACGCAACACCGCTCCAAGCGCCTGTTCCAGCGCCGCCACTGCCATCGCTCCAGAGTAACCCGCTTACGGAAATTTACACTTTTAAGCCGATGGCGCGCATCAATTCCAGCGCGTTGCTCTTCTGCACCACGCCGGGCCGGATGCGGTAATCGAAAGTGATTTCGCCGTTTGTCAATTCATCTTCGAAGTGCTGGTTCGCTTCGCCCAGGCTTGTCAAAGCGAGATCGTGCGTGGTGACGATGCCAACCGCGCCCCGGTCCAATAAACCGCGCACCACACCCGCCGCGCCAATGCCGCGATCGTGCGAGTTGGTTCCGTTCAGCAACTCATCGAGGAGGAATAGCGTGGGGCCTTGCTCCGACAGCTTCACGATTTCTTTCAAGCGCGTGATCTCCGCGTAGAAGCGCGAGGTGCCGCCCTGGAGCGAATCGCTTACGCGTATAGAGGCCCCGATTCGCAGAGAGCCGATGACCATGGCACGTGCACGAACGGGCGCGCCGGCCAGCGCGAGCACGGCATTCACGCCGATGGTGCGCAAGTACGTGCTCTTGCCCGACATGTTGGAGCCGCTGATCACGACGAAGTTTCTCGCGGAACTTAGATCGACATCGTTGCGGACACATACCGCATCGGGCAGCAATGGATGGCCCAGCTGCCCGGCCCAAATTTTCGCGGAGCCATCCATCACTTCGGGGAAGGGATCAGCGGGATGCTCATAGGCGTACCCGGCAAGCGCGGAGAGCGCTTCCAGTTCACCCACGGCCAGAACCCAGCGGCCCACATGCGAACCCGACACAGCGCGCCAGCGTTCGATGGCGAAGGCCACCTGCGTTGTCCACAGCACCAGCGGCCCGAACATTCGCACCAGAAGATTATCGCGGGAATGCAGCAGGTCAACCAGCCGTTGCAGGTCTGCAATTCGCCTCGAAGCAGGTTTGCCGGCGACATCGAGCGCTGAGCGCAACGCGGCCAGCTTGGTGCTCTGAAATTGTTCCTGTTCGAAGCGCGCCAACACTTGGGAGAGCAGATCCAGATCATGTGCCGGGCTTTCAACCGCCGCCGCGATGGTGGCGACGCGGCCGCGCAAGGGGAGAGCGAAGAGTGCCTCTAAAGCGCCCGTGCAAATCAGAGCTACACGCACGCCCGGGCTCGCCAAGCCAAGTGCGAAATAGGCAACGATGAGCGCCGCGCCTAACAGGGACAGCATCAACGCGGTGGGTTGCGCCCACGAAGCGAACGCGGCACGAGGCGCCACACCCCACTCCGCAAGTTCCGTTGGTTGAACGCCGGTGCGAAAGTCTTCACCCAACGCCGCCAGGTCTTCGCGAAGGTCAAGACGGTTGCGCAGTTCCTCAATCGCCTGGTGGCGGAGAAGCACCTCTGAGCGCGTGGCAGGCGCAAGAAGCCACTCCGCCAATTGGCGCTCTCCGGCACGCGTGCGCGCGGTAGAGAGCAGCTCAAACAGGCCGCCTGTTCCGAATAAATCCAGGTCGTCGCTATATGGGTGAGCGGCATCGCGAAAACGTTCGCCTGTTTCGCCCTGACCCATCCAACGATCGTCAAGCCTGCCCAGCCCGCGTTCGTAATGGGCGATGGCGCGCCCCGCGAACCGGCGTTCCACGGCCGCGCGCGATTGCAGCCAGACCAGCACAACAAAAATAATGGGCGCGGATAGCAGGGCCCATACGGAAAGATTGCCCGAGTACACGGCCCAGCCCAAGCCTGCGGCGCCAAGGAACACCAACAAACGGAAACCTGCTAAGCGGCGATGCCGGTCGTCGGCCTGGCGCGAACCTTCTTTCGCTTTCGCCAGGCGCTGCTCATACGTATTTCGTGGCATCACTTCCATTGTTGACGATAGGCGCGAAGCAGCATGATGGCGGCGCCGATCCATGCGCAGAGCGAAAGCCAAAGCAGCACTCTGCTTTCCCAGCCTCCATCGAAGATGAACCGAACGGTGCATTGGCCCTTGCAATGCGGGTCCAGCAGCATAAAGCCGAGGGCATCCTTCCCGATGGTGAGCGCGGCCCCGCTTGCCGATTCCGCGCGCCAGCCGAAGTGAAATGGAATTTGAACGGAAAGCAAATCGCCTAAGCGTGGCGCACCGCGAACAGTGGCCACGGTTGTACTCTCCCAGTTGAAGGTGGCTTGCGGGCGCGCCGGATCGCTCACAGCCGCGGCATATTTTCGAATGGGATCCACCTCCACGCCGTTGATGGGCATTTGCTGAATGGCTTCGTTTGTGCGAATCCAATGAGCAAGCGAGCCGGGCGGCCCAGGCACTTCGTAAATGGCATCGTCACCGCTATGCCAAATGCTTTGGAGCATGCCCGCGAACTTTCGTGGATGGTGAGTTACACGATACTCTTCGTTGCTGAGCGGGCCGGAGAGTGCGAAGTATTTCACTCCCATAGTCTTCATCCACACCAGTGAAATGTCCGCCGCTTGCGCGCCGGCCCCATCGTCCGTACCCATCTCGTAAGTGGCAATTCGAGGGGCCTGGAAGAGATAGTTCTGGTCGCAACATCCTGTCATCTGCGGCGTGTTGGTGAAGGTGTTCAGCCAAAAAGAAACTGAACCCGGAACCCATACGCGATTTCCGCCGGCGTGCCGGTCCATCCATTTCGCAATCTTGTATTCGCTCCGATCCCACATGGGCTCGCGCTTCACAATGTGTCTTGCGTAGAGATGATAACTCTCGATCTGCCAGCACACGGCCGCGATAATGAGCGCGGCTACGGCGATACGAGCCCAACGCCGGCGCACATGCACGATGCCGGCCAGCGAGGCCACGCATGCCACGATAGCCATCTCCATGGCCAGATGAAATCGCATGGGCTGCGCGATCGCAGAGAAGTTGCCCCACGCTCTTCCCAACACAACTGCCGCCGTGATCGATAAAAACGCGAAGGAGAAAAGCGCAAACTCGGACACGCGCAGCCTGCGCAATCCGGTTACGATGCCGGACAGAAGCAGCAGTCCGAGCGCGATCCAGAGCAGCTTCACTGGAGTCATCTGCCCTTGCGGGTCCATCCACTGCGTATTGTGCGCTGTTAACAAAAGCGCGGAAAGAGGCATCAGCGGCGCTGCTAGCAGATAGCCCAATGCGGAGCTGAACGCGATCACGAACAAGCGGCGCAAATGCTCACCGGGCGGTGTCGCCAGCACATAGGCAAGCAGCATCATGGCCAGCGTGAGTGTTGCGGGAATGTTGGTCAACGGGACGGCCACAAGGCCCAGAGCAGCCAGAAATACATTCAGCGCCGAAGTTCGCTGCGCGGCTCTGTGCACCAGAAAAACTGCGAGCGGGACGAAGGTGAGGCCCGTGACATACGGAGAATCTCCGTAAGCGACGGCAGTGTGCAATCGTCGAGCGTTCAGCAGCCCCCCTGGGTCCAACGTGAATGCCCAGTTGCCCGCGTACTGCTGCCCCAATCGAAGTGTGGCGTGGAAAGCGCCGCCTGTATCTTGCGCAAGATCCCGAACCAGCCACGTGGAGGGAGACCACAACGAATACAGCAGGGCTGCCGCAAAGGCGATTCGGAACCTGCCGGACAAGCGCCGCACGAAGAGGTAAAGCGTGACCGGTCCGGCGGAATACAACAGTGCGAATGTGAAGTGAAATGCGCGTGCGGTGGTCCAGCCGGTGAGGGCCGAAGTAAGAGCCACCAGGGAGTGCAAGCCGGGCTGATAGGTGTAACGGAAAGGCATTCCGCAATTCCATGTGCCCCACCAACCGGGCTGCAGCCAGTGCGCGCGAATGTGGGCGGCAATCGCGTAGAAGAACGGCTCGATGGAGTTGTAATGGGTGGTGTATTCCTGGTTCAGCAAGCGCCAGCTCACGAAGAGATTTAAAGCGAACAGGAAAAGTGGAGTAAAGCGCTGTAGTTCTGTTCGATAGTGGTGTGCAAGCATTCAGACCATTGTGTTTCATATGGGCAGTGGCGTGGTGTAAACTCGAGTGTTGGCTGGTTCGCAAATGAATCGCTATAGGGGCGCGTAGCTCAGTTGGTTAGAGCGCCTGCTTCACACGCAGGAGGCCCGGGGTTCGAGTCCCTGCGCGCCCACCATTTTTTACAAGCCACCCATGAGCGAAGCCACGGATGACCTGAAACGAGCTGCCGCCGACGGCGCCGTAAATCAACTGGCCGACGGCCTGATCGTCGGCTTGGGCTCTGGGAGCACTGCCGCTTTTGCTGTTTCAGCCATGGGGCGGCGCGTGCGGGAAGGCTTCCACGTTACCGGCATTCCCACTTCAGAGAAGACCGCCGATCAGGCGCGCGAACTTGGTATCGCGCTGGCGACGTTAGGCGAGCACCCCCAAGTAGACGTCACCATCGACGGCGCCGATGAGGTGGAACTTGGCACGCTCAATCTGATCAAGGGCGGCGGCGGGAACCTGCTGCGGGAAAAAATTGTGGCTGCCGCGAGCAACCAATTCGTGATCATTGTCGACAAGTCGAAGCTGGTTCAGAAACTCGGCAGCCGCTCGCCGGTTCCCGTTGAGGTTTCTCAATTCGGCTGGCAATCTACAGCGCAAGGTTTAGCTGCCTTGGGCGCAAAGCCAGTGCTACGCAACACTGCCGATGGCAAAGCCTACGTCACGGATGGCGGCAATTATATTCTGGATTGTGGCTTTGGCCCCATCGAATCGGTGAACGATCTTCGCTCACAACTGGATGCCACAGTGGGAGTGATTGAGCATGGGTTATTCGTGGGGATGGCTGCCAGAGTTTTTGTGGCCTCGCCCGCCGGCGTCCAGATACTGGAACGCGCGTAGACGGCCCGATGGAATAAACTGCGATCTGGGGAGACACGATGTTCCAGGTACAAAAATCGCCCGAAGTGCATGACGTGGTGGTAATCGGTTCCGGCGCGGGAGGCGGCACCACTGTGAAGGTGCTGACCGATCTCGGCATGAAGGTGACGCTGCTGGAAGCGGGACCCATGCTGAATCCCAACAAGGATTTTAAAGAGCACGTCTGGCCCTGGGAAGTGGACCATCGCGGCGTGGGACCGAACGCGGAAAGTTACTTCGGCAAGGACATTTATCCCTTCGGTTACTTTCTTGCGCCGAACGGCTATTGGGACATCCCCGGCGAGCCGTTTACCGTTGCGCCAGGCAGCCAGTTCCGTTGGTTCCGTTCGCGCATTCTGGGCGGCCGCACCAACCACTATGGCCGTATTTCGCTTCGTTTTTCCGATTACGATTTCAAGCCGCAAGCATTCGACGGCCTGGGCACGGATTGGCCGATTACCTACGATGAGATGTCGCCCTGGTACGACAAGGCCGAAGAGTTCATCGGCATCACCGGCACTCACGAAGGCCTTCGTAGCGCGCCCGACGGTAAGTTCCTTCCGCCCATTCCTCCGCGTGTGCACGAACAGCTTGTGCAGCGCGCGGGCAAGAAGCTGAACATCCCGGTCATCCCTTCGCGCATGGCCATGTTGACCAAATCGATTCATGGCCGCGCGGCGTGCCATTACTGCGGCCAGTGCGGGCGCGGCTGTCGCACGGCTTCGGCTTTCACATCCAGCCAGGCAATGATTTTTCCCGCCATGAAGACCGGCCTGCTCACCGTCATCAACGGCGCCATGGCGCGCGAATTATTGGTGGATAGCGCGGGCAAAGTGAATGGCGTGTCGTATGTGGACAAGGCCACTCGCACCGATAAAACGATTCGCTGTAAGGCTGTTGTGGTGGCTGCCAGCGCGTGCGAATCGGCCCGTCTGCTGCTGAATTCGAAATCGACTAAGTACCCGAACGGTATCGCGAATGGTTCCGGAGAAGTGGGTCGTAATCTTACCGATACGGTGGGCCATGCAGTGACCGGCATTGTACCCGCGCTTGAGGGAACGCCGCGGCACAACTCCGATGGCATTGGCGGCATGCACGTGTACGTGCCCTGGTGGGAGCTGGATAAGAAAAAGAAAGATTTTCCCCGCGGTTATCACATTGAAATCGGCGGCGGATTCGGCATGCCGCAGATCGGTTCGTTCCGCAACGTGGCGGCGAAAGCAGGCGGCTACGGACCCAAGCTGAAGGAAGAGATCAACCGCTTTTATGGCAGCCAGGTCAGCTTTCGCCGGCCGCGGTGAGATGATTCCGAACAAGCATTCGTATTGTGAAATCGATCCGGTCAAGGTGGATCAGTGGGGCATCCCGGTGCTTCGCTTCCACTGGCAATGGAGCGAACACGAAGTGAAAATGGTGAAGCACATGCACCACACGTTCACCGATATTATCGATGCCATGGGCGGCCGCGTCACATCGCCGGACATTCCGGAGTTCACGGCGCAGTCTGTTTCGGTGGGCGGCGAAATTATTCATGAGGCCGGCACGTGCCGCATGGGCGACGACCCGAAGAAGAGCGTGCTGAACAAGTGGTCTCAGGCTCACGAAGTACCCAATTTGATGGTGGTGGATGCGGCGCCGTTCAACGGCAATCCCGATAAAAATGTGACGCTTACTATTGTTGCGAACGCTTGGCGCGCTGCCGCTCATTTCGCGGACGAGTTCAAGAAAGGAAACGTTTAAGAGTCATGGAAAACACTTCTCGCCGCGATTTATTCAAGATCATCGGAAGCTCCATTGTCCTCACCACTTCGGGTTCCGGCGTGCTGTCGCCCGCTCTGGCGCAGCATGTTCATACCGAAGTGGCCGCCGCGAAATCGCTCAGCGGCGGCGCCAACTACGTGCCGAAGCAGTTCACTCCGCACAATTTCGAAACGCTAAAAACTTTGAGTGAAATTATCATCCCCGGCGCGTCGGAAGCCGGAGCCGCAGAGTACATCGATTTTCTGTCGAGCCGCAACGAAGAGCTTGCCGCCATCTTCAACGGAGGGCTCGCGTGGGTGGATCATTACATGGTCAAAACCAACGACGCCGATTTCTTGCATGCATCCGCCACACAGCGTACCGATCTTCTGGACAAGTTGGCATATCCCGCCAACGTAACTCCGGCCACCGCGCAAGGCGTCCCATTTTGGACATGGGCGCGCAACATGACTGTGGATGCGTATTACACCAGTCCGGCCGGCGTGAAGGATATCGGATACATGGGCAACCAGGTGTTAGGAAGCTTCAGCGTGCCACAAGAAGCGGTGGATTACGTGATGCAACGCAGCCCGTTCGCGCGGCAGGCTTAATCGCTTTACGCTTTCGTAAAGACCGGGCTGGAGATGGTGCCCGTGCTGTCCGCGAAGCTTTCCTGCGGCACGCCCAACGCCCGCAGGACACTCACATACATGTCGGACATGCGCGATTCGCCGGCGCCTCGCCAATAAGTTCCGTGTTTCAGGCCCATGTTGGCGCCGCCTGCAACTAAGGTGGGGATGTTGTGGTTGTTGTGCGTGGTGCTGGCGCCGCTACCATACATGACGATGGTGTTGTCGATGGCGCAGCCATTGCGGTCCTGATACTTGCTCATCTGCCCGAGGAAGTGCGCAATTTGCTTGCTCAGGAACAAATCGTACTTCGCAAAATCCAGTTGCCCCTGCTTGTCCGTGGCATGAGAAAGATTGTGGTGTGTCTTCGAAAGCCCCATCTTTAACGGGAAAGTATCGCTGATGCCCATACCGTCTTCGCGATTCAGCATGAACGTTACAGAGCGCGTGATATCGGCATCGAACGCCAGCGCAATCAGGTCGAACATGTTGCGGTAGTAATCCGCCGGATCGCCTTCGTTAGTCGCATCGAGATTCAGATGAGAGTAATCCTGCTTCTTCAGCGGAATATCGATCCACTTCTCAGACGCAATCAGCCGCGTTTCCACCTCATCGAGCGAGGTCATGTACTGGTCCATTTTTTCGCGATCCGTATGGCCCAATCTCTGGTCCAGCGAACGGGCATTTTCAGCCACCGCGTCCACCAGCTTGATCCGGCGCTGCAGTTTTTCGTGTTCGGCTTTGAGCGATGTGCGGTCGCCTCGGAACAGGCGGTCGAAGACGCGGCGCGGATTGTTTTCCGCCGGAATCGGCCGGCCATCCAGGTTGTAAGAAATGGTTCCGGTTCGCGAAAGATAGCCTGTACCCGCATCGATCGACAGCACCAGTGAAGGCTGCCGGCAGTATTGCTTGGTATGCATCGCAATCACCTGATCGATGCCGCTCGAATTGTAACTGCCCGGCTTCGGGTTATGAAGCGGCGCACCGGTCAGCCACATATCGGAGCAGACATGCGGGTCGGCTTTGGGGCCGTTGGGATGATGCATGCCGCCCATGAAGCTCAGCCGGTCGCGGAACGGCTTTAACGGCTCAGTGGATTTCCCAAACTCGAAGCCGCTATCGGCGCCTTTGGAAGGGAACCAGCTCCACTCGCTAATCTCGTGCTCCGGTTTCGGAAGCGACATGCCGTTCGCGGTGTAGATTGCGCAGAAGCGGCGGGGAATCGCGCCCGTCACCTCCGCGCCCATGGCGTCAAGCACGGGCAGCGCCAGCGCGACACCCCCGATACCCTTCAGGAAAGCGCGGCGGTCAAGACGAAGTGAGCTGGTCATACGGAGTCTCCTACTTTTCAAGGAAGATTTTACTGTTTGCCACGTACCGGACCATGTCCTTCATTCGGTACCCCGTGGGCCTTAGTTTCAGGCCATCCTGCTTCAGGGAATTGAGTTCATTGTATGTCAAACTACGGCCCGCGGCATAGGTTTCCAGGTGCTTCAAAACACTGAATGCCACTTGGTCCAGCCGTTCTTCGGTTAGGTATCGTTTCAGGTCTTCAATGCCGGCCACGTGGGTTTGATCGGGCAGGGTGGAGCGCGCATCCACGGGGGTAAGCTTCAATCGCCCGCCCGCATCGAACTGTTCCAGCGCCACGCCCCAGGGATCGATTTTCGAATGGCACTGCATGCAAGCCGGTACGCTGCGGTGCTGTTCCAGCCGCTCCCGCAAGGTTAGATTCTTCGTCTCTTCCTTCAGTGCGGGTACGTTCGGCGGCGGATCGTTCGGCGGCTCCGCGATAATTTTGCGCGCCACCCAGGCGCCGCGCTTCACCGGGTTCGATTCGCGCCCATCGGAGAGGCCAGCCATGATGGCCGCCTCCGTCAGCACGCCGCCCAGTTCTTTCTTTTCGTGACGCAGCGGGACGAAGCGGAAACCGCTTTCCGTCTTACCGGCCAAATCGTAGTAATCGGCCACGGTCTCGTTCGCCAGAATAAAATCCGAAGAGATCAGGTTACTCATGGGCAGGTTGTTCCGAATCAGATACTGCACGAATTCGATGGGCTCCTGCTTCAATTGGGTACGCGTATCGCGCGCCATCTTCGGAAATTTTTTCCGGTCCGCTTCCAGCACCTGGAACTTATCCAGGCTCAGCCACTGCGATGTGAACTCATTCGCGAAACGGGAAAAGCGCTCATCGCCGATCATGCGATCCACTTCCGCATCCAGCTGTTTGCGTAACGTTCCGGCCGCGGCCAGCCGCAGCGTTCGTTCATCGGGCGGCCCGTTCCACAGGAAGTAAGAAAGCTTGGAAGCCAGCTCATAGCCTTCCAGCGGTTCCGCTGCCGGCGTCTTGCTCATCTCCATCAAGAAGAGAAACTGCGGCGACGTGAGGGTAACCAGCAACGCGTCCTTCACGCTTTCAGGAAAGGTCCTTCCCGCCGCGAGCGATTTCTGGAACACGCCTGTCAGCGCGGCTTCTTCGGCCGGCGCAATCGGACGCCGGTAAGCGCGCGTCGCAAAATCGTGGATGATCTTGTGCCCATAGGCCTGAACATCGTTCTTGCGGTCGAAATCGACAAAGATATTCTTGTGCGAAGCGGGCGGCCAAGAGCTGTAATACGGGCCCTCAAACTCCACTGACCGAATCACCAGGCGCGGCATATCCCGCCCATCTGTGTACTCGCTGCGCACGCCGATTTCGCGAACGCCGGCCAGGTAATTTACGTTGTCCTTGTCTGCTTCCGGGCTAGGGAAATTTTTGATGGCGCCCTCAAAAATAAACTCGGTGGGCTTTTCGCTAGACACTGTTTGGGGCGGACCCACGGGCGCAAACGTGCTGCCGCAATCGCGCCGCAGCCCCAAATGCACACCCACACGTGGCGCTCTTTTTTCGAACACCGCAAATTTGCGCGCCAATCCATCCCCGGCTTCGAGCGGCGTGAACGTGATGCGTTCCAGGTCACGCATTCCGGTGTACTTGGCGCTCACAGCCAGCGGACCCGCATCTAGGCGCACCACCAGAAACGCCGGCTGCAGCGCGCCGGTGAATTGCAGCTCACCCAGGTTCAGGGTCACATCCTGCTTGCGTTCGGGCAACTCCTTCACCAGTTGTTTGCCGGGTTGAACCAGCCCGTGAATTTCGGCCTCGCCCAGCGGTCTGCAGTACAGCCTTACGTCGGCCAGTTCACCTTGAAATTCGCCGCTGCCGGGAATGTGTCCGATGTGCAGATCGGCCAGGTTGTCGTCGAACTCGGCCGCACCGGTAGCGGCCCGGGCCACCAGCGTACCGTTGACATAAATGCGAGTATCGTTTTTGCCGCGCCGCGCGACAATGGCCACGTGCTGCCACGCATCGGCGTGGATGGAACCGGGCGGCGTCGACACAACGGCATTCGCTTCAGGGTCACGCCCGGCTGTCTGAAAACGCAACACGCCGCGTTCAGCGGAAACATCCAGGAACCAACCCTGCGTGCGGTCACCATTGCCCAGGCTCAACACTCCGGCGCGTTTCAATTTGCCCGGATGAATCCATGCGGCCAAAGTGAAATCGCCCTCGCCGACGTTGTAGGGATCCTCCATGGGAAAGGTTTTACGCGGCACTACTAATCCCGTGGTTTCGCCTTCCACCGAGAGCGCTTTCCCCACGGGCGAATCGATCAGCTTTGCCTGTGCATCCAGTTGAGCCGCGGCATCTCCGTCTTTCGGCCACACACCGGTAAGTCCTTCCTTCAAGTGGGAAGCATCGGGCAAAGCTTCACCGGCCTTCTCGGTATCGATATCCACCTGATAGATCCCGGCTTTGGAAATGGTCACAGTGGCCGGCGACTTGGCATCGCGAACGATAACAGAATTCGAACCTGCCACCTGTTCTTTCGCGCCGGCATCCAGCAGCAGTCCATCGTGGTATTTCGCGGCAGTGACTTTCACGCGAAAGCGTCCCTGGGAGGGCAGGTCGCGTAGCGAAATCTTGAAATTCGCTTTCGGCCCGTAGGTTCCATCGCCTCCGAAAAGCTCGTCGCTCGGGATGGCCGGGCGTAGCAGCAGGCCCTGTGGCACGGCGCCGTAAGCTTTCCCTTTGGGATACCCGGAGCTGCCTCGAAAATCGGCAAACACAGCATGATAGATGCTGTCGAAGTCGCGCCAGCCGCGCACCGTATCGTTTCCACGATAGCCCTCGATGAAGCGATACTTCGTTCGCATCATGTGAGGCTCGAAGGCGAAATGCTTGGTGGGGACCAGCTGCGTAACCCGGAAATCCGCATTGTCCAGGAGTTGGCTACCCGCGCCTAAAATGAGCTTTTCAGGCAGGGGCGCCGGGTTCACGCCGGTGCCCAAATCCATTCGAAAATTCTGAATTGCAGGCTTTTGCGCGGGATCGACAATCGCGCGATTCAGCGCCTCCTCCGCGATTTCCAAGTAGGCTTCCGTCAAGAGCGGCGAAAGCTGCAGCGTTTCCTTGTTGTTGAGAAATCCCTCTTTCGACACCGCATCGGGCGGCAGCCCAGAGGTCACTTCATCATCCAGTTGGAGCAGCTCTTTTAATGTGTTCCGGTACTGCGCGACGGTGAGGCGCCGCACCACACCGTTCTTCGGATCGGGCCGAAGGCGTGCCACTTCAAACGCTTGATCGATCCACGCCACCAGCTGAGCGCGTTCCCCCGGCGTGGGCTGCGGCAGCCCTTTGGGCGGCATGGTTCCGCCTTTCACGCGATTCCGAATGGCTTCCCAAGTCTTCAGGTGCCGGTCTTCCATCTTGGCGTCCAACTGGTCTACGCGCACGCCAGCGGTACTCAAATCGGAATTGTGGCAGGAGACGCAATTCTTCTGGAAAAACGGCTTCACCACCTGGTCGAACGATGGTTCAAGTGGCTGAGGGCTCGCGGCCGTCTGCGCGGGAAGGAAATGCGCCGTTAGGGCAATTGTCAAAAACAAAGCCAAACCTACGGCAAAAATGGCCCTGAAGCGTTGCCGGCTATTTCGTGAATTCATACGGCGGGATACCAAACAGCATACTATAGCGTTTACTTTTCCCGCCGCGCGGTCTAGGTATAGAATCCTAGGCAGCCATTTATGCAGCTTTCCTCCATCCTGATTCGAAGCACGGTTGTTGCTGCTTTAGGCGGTCTGTTGTTTGGGTTCGATACAGCGGTAATTGCGGGCATTACGGACGCGCTTACCAAGACCTACCAGCTTGACCCTTCAGGTTTGGGTTTCACGGTGGCCGCGGCGCTGGTGGGCACCATTATTGGCGCTATGCTCGCCAGTTTTCCTGGAGAACGCATCGGCAGACGCGACAGCCTGCGCGGCATGGCGATCCTGTATGTGGTCTCCGCCCTGGGTTGCGCGTTCGCGTGGGATTGGAATTCGCTGGTGATTTTCCGGTTTATCGGCGGACTGGGCATTGGCGGCTCCTCCGTGCTGGGGCCGATGTATATTGCCGAAGTGGCTCCCGCGAAATGGCGCGGACGCCTAGTGGGCTTTTTTCAGTTCAATGTGGTGGCGGGTATTCTGCTGGCGTATCTTTCGAACTACATCATCGGCACGCTTGGGCTCGGCGATACGGAATGGCGATGGAAGCTAGGCGTTTCCGCGGTTCCGGCGCTTCTGTTTTTTCTGATGCTGTTCGCCATTCCTCGCAGCCCGCGCTGGCTGGTTTCGAAAGGCAGAACCGAGGAAGCGCGGCTTGTACTGCGGCAGAGCGGCGCCGATGACGTGGAAGGCGAGTTGCGTGAAATGAGTGCCAGTATCGGCGAAGACCGCTCGCACGGCGCGCAGAAGCTTTTTACACACCAATACCGGCTGCCGATTTTTCTGGCCATTTCCATCGGCATGTTCAACCAGCTTTCCGGCATCAATGCCATCCTCTATTACCTGAATGACATCTTCGCGAAGGCGGGCTTCACGAAAGTATCTTCGGATCTGCAATCGGTCGCCATCGGCGCCACCAATCTTCTGTTTACGATGATCGGCATGTCCATCATCGATAAGGTGGGCCGGCGCAAACTTTTGATCACGGGTTCCGTGGGCACCGCGCTCTGCCTGGGTGGAGTGGCGGCCGTCTTTGCATCCGGCGCGCATGAAAATCTTCTGGTGTGGCTGTTGATTGGCTTCATCGCCTGCTTTGCTTTTTCGCAAGGCGCGGTAATTTGGGTGTACATCAGTGAGGTATTCCCGAATCGCGTACGTGCCAAGGGCTTGAGCCTGGGCAGCTTCACGCACTGGGTGATGAACGCGCTTATCTCCTGGAGCTTCCCGATTTTGGCCGCGAAATCGAAATCGATTCCGTTTGTGTTCTTCTCCGCGATGATGGTGCTGCAGTTGATTATCGTGCTCACCACGTATCCGGAAACGAAGGGCGTCTCGCTTGAACAGATCCAAAAGAAGCTGGCCATCGCATGAGCATTCTAAGTCTGTTTCTATTGCTATTCGCGGCCGGCTACGATCAGCCGTTCCGCCCGCAATTCCATTTTTCGCCCAAGCAAAACTGGACCAACGACCCGAATGGCCTGGTCTATTTCGAAGGTGAATATCATCTGTTCTTTCAGTACAATCCGTTCGGCGATCGGTGGGGCCACATGAGTTGGGGGCATGCCGTGAGCGAAGATCTGGTTCATTGGCGCGAACTGCCCGTGGCTTTGCCTGAAGAAAATGGCGTGATGATTTTTACGGGCGGCACGGTTGTGGATTCCAAAAACACCAGTGGTTTTTGCGTCGGCCAAAAGCCCTGCATGGTGGCTGTGTATACGGGTCACACGCCCAAGACGGCTGGTAAGCCGGCGCTGCAAACGCAGAACCTGGCCTATAGCAACGATCGCGGCCGCACCTGGACCAAGTTCGCAGGCAACCCGGTGCTGAATCTGAACATGTCCGACTTTCGCGATCCCGATGTCTTCTGGTCCGAAACCGGCCGGCGCTGGGTGATGGCCGTTTCGCTCCCTGACGACCATAAGATTCGTTTCTACGGCTCGCCCGATCTGAAGAAGTGGGAAGCCTTGAGCGATTTCGGCCCGCAAGGCACAACAGCCGGCCAATGGGAGTGCCCGAACCTGTTCGAACTTCCGGTGGATGGCAACCCGAAGAACACGCGGTGGGTTCTAAAGGTGGGTCTGAATCCGGGCGGGCTGCAAGGCGGCTCCGGTGAACAATATTTCGTGGGCCGCTTCGATGGCACGAAGTTTGTGAACGATAATCCAGCCGCGCTTTCCCTGTGGAGCGATTACGGCAAAGATTGCTATTGCGCTCTGACGTTCAATCACCAGCCGCCTTCGCAGCCTCCTGTGATGATGGGCTGGATGAACAATTGGCAGTACGCCAATGACGTGCCCACCAAGCCATGGCGCGGGCAGATGACGGTGCCGCGTGAACTGGCGTTGAAGACTTACGCAGATGGCATCCGGCTGACGCAGCAGCCTTCCAGAGCGCTCACCAACCTGCGTGAAAAGAGCGTCAGCGCGAATAGCCTCACAAGCGGAACGTTTGAGGCGTCCGCGAAACTTCCTGTCGCGGCGAGTGGCGCATCGGGATGGAAGCTGAGGGCGAAAGACGGCACCTACACGCTCATCGGCTACGACGCCGACCGGCACGAAGCATTCGTAGACCGCACGCACTCAGGCCTTTCCGGCTTCAGCAAAAATTTCGCTGCCAGAACGGCGGCACCGCTGCCGGTATCGGGCCAAAACATGCAGGTGCGAATCCTTATAGACCGCAGTTCTATCGAAGCGTTCTTCGATACCGGCCGCGTTTCCATCACCAACCTGGTGTTCCCGGAAGCGGCTCCTGCAAGCCTCGAATATTTTTCCTCGGGCGGCAAGCAGGCGCCACCCGCCATCGGCATCTGGGCATTGAAATCCATATGGCAGTGAGGGGTGTACTCACCCTCATGTTCGCCATGCCGGTACTGGCACAAGCCACTGCCGCGTTCCCGCTGGTGAACAGCCCCTATGCCATCGTGCAGCGCGCCCAACCTCACTTGCCCTTCACCGTGGCGGGCGAGCGGGGCGCTATTTTCGGGCAGCAGGATGGCACGTTCGAAGCATGGAAGTTCCCCACGAAAATTGCCAGCCACTTTCGTTTGCAAGCTGAAGTTTCCGGTTACCCCATCCTGATCGATCTGCAGGATTACGCCGCCACCATCGAAGTTCACCCCGGCCGCACCACCATCACCTACTCCCACGCCGCGTTCACCGTGAAGCAGCACATGTTCGCTCATGCGAGCGCCGGCCCGATTGTGTTTTTTGAAATCGCCTCCGTTCGGCCGCTCGATCTGAGGCTGAGCTTCACGCCCGATATGCTGCGCATGTGGCCCGCGCCGAACTTCAACCGGCCCAATGCTGAATGGGTTTCGAAAGGCTCGACCGGTTACTACATACTGCATACCGATAGCGATCAAGTGACAGGCTATGTCTCCTTGCCCGGCGCCAAGCCCGGCAACGAAGCGCCGTATCAGGAGCGGCCCAAGACGTACCAAACAGAACTGAAGCTACACTTCGATCCCAAGACGCAGAGCGGCGAATTCTTTCCGCTACTCTTCGCGGCGAACGAAGCCGAACTTAGTGGGCTGCTGCAAGATTGGCCGAAGCGCTATGCGGAAGCCGCGGATTACTACTCGCACTTCTTCGATACGCGTCTGACCGTTTCCACTCCGGACAAGCAATTCGATCTGGCCATGCGCTGGGCGGAGCTGGCCATCGATCAAGCGCGCGTCCGGTTCCATGCCGAAACTGGCCTGATAGCCGGGTATTACTCTTCGGCAGATTCCGCCCGCCCTGGCTTCGGCTGGTTTTTCGGTCGCGATACGCTCTTCACGCTTTACGCCACCAACAGCTATGGCGATCATGCCCTCTCACGCAGCGCGCTTGAATTCTTGCTGAACCGCCAGCGTGACGATGGCAAGATCATGCATGAGTTTTCTCAAACCGCCGACCTGGTGGATTGGAAGGCCACGCCCTACTTCTATGCCAGCGCCGATTCGACGCCCTTACTGATCATGACCGTTCACGATTACGTGCAAACGTCGGGCGATCTGGCTTTCCTCAAACAGCACTGGCTGCAAGTGCAAAAGGCGTATGCCTTCACCCGGGCTCACGATTCCGATGGCGATGGGATATACGAAAACACCGAAGGTACCGGCTGGGTGGAGAGCTGGCCGCCCACCATGCCGCACCAGGAAATTTACCTGGCGGCGCTGGATCAGCAGGCTTGCAATGCCATGGCGAACCTTGCGGCGCTGATGCGCGACGACGCACTTGCGAAGAGCGCCGGCGCGCACGCCGCGCTAATCCGGACCAAGCTGGAGACAGAATATTTCGATACAGAAGCAAACTTCTACGCATTCAGCCGCAATGCCAACGGCTCGCTCGATCGCACCGCCACGGCCTTCCCTTCGCTGGCTTGGTGGGCGGGCACGCTGGCGCTTCCACATGCGGAAGCGATGTTGAATCGCTGGGCATCGCTTGAGTTCTCAACCGATTGGGGCATGCGCGACGTGAGCGCGCACGAGAGTATTTACGATCCCATCAGCTATCACCAAGGATCCGTCTGGCCGCTGTATACGGGCTGGACAGCGCTGGCTGAATACCGCGCGGGGCGTCCGCTCTCGGGGTACGCGCACCTGATGCAGAACGCGCAGCAGACCTTCACGCAAGACCCGGGCGCGGTGACGGAACTTCTCTCCGGCGATTACTTCCAGCCCTTCGGCCGCAGCAGTTCGCACCAACTTTGGTCGTCCGCCATGGTGCTGACGCCGGCGTTGCGCGGCCTCTTCGGCATTGAAGCGAACGGCCTCACGCACAAGCTCACAATCCATCCGCAACTTCCCGCCACTTGGGACCATGCCGAGCTGAGGAACGTTCCCTTGGGTTCGGATTTTTACGACGTGGAGATCCATCGCGCCGGCGCGAACGTGGTGGTTGCCGCCACTTCGCCAACCGCTCAGCCTTACCGTGCGGAGTGGCCTCTTCCCCCAATTGAGCTGGAACTTCCGCAGAAGCTGCCCGAAGCCGGAGCGCGAACCACGCAGGCGAAAGCCATCGGCCAGCAGGAAGGCCCGCGCTCCGCGGTGTTCGAACTTGGCGCCGAAAGCGGCAGCACGCTAGATTTGCCCATTCGGCTAAACAGACCCAACGTAAAGGTCACTGGCGCGGCGCTGGTTGAGAACAGGCTGCGGGTTCGTTTCGAAGGCCCAGGCACGTACCGGACTCAAAAAGTGGTATTCACCTGGTAATGAGGCACTCGCTGTCCCTGCTACTTTGCGCCGCGCTGTTAGCGGCTCAAACTGCGGGAGATTTGGCAAATCGCGCAGAGCAACTCATCCGGGGCGGCGACCGCGAGGCAGCGCTGAAGCTGCTTGATACCGCTGTGTCGTTTGACACTGCGCCCCCGGAATCGCTGGATAAAATTGGGTTCCTTTTTGCGGTTTTGGGCCGTTCTGCCGATTCGATCGCGTCCTTCCAGCGTGCCATTACGCTCGCGCCCGGCTTGGCCATTGCCCACTATCACTTGGGCGTAGCTTATTGGCTAGGCTCGCAACGCGATAAGGCTCTGGCTGAGTTGCAGCAGGCGGTAACCCTGAACCCAAATGGGTTCGATTTTCGTTTTCGCCTGGGAAGCGCGCTGCTGGAACTGAACCGCTTCGAACAAGCGCTGCCGGAATTGCAGGCGGCGGTGGAACTGAGCCCCACAGAGGGAACTGCATGGAACAGCCTGGGCCATGCACGCCAAAAAGTGGGCGACCTTGAAGGGGCCCTACAGGCCTACAGGAAAGCCGTCGAACTGAAGCCCGCTGAGGACATGTGGCGCAACGATTATGGGTTCATGCTGGTGGAGACCCGCCAGGCCAATCAGGCACTTGCGGAGTTTCGCAAAATTCTGGCCCACGACCCGGCCAATTCGCGCGTGCGTGTGAACGTGGGCTATGCGCATCTCAAGAAGGGCGATTTCGTGCTGGCGGAAAAAGAGTTTCGCGCGGCTCTGGCTCACGATGACGCATCCGCATCCGCTCATTACGATCTCGGCATTGCACTCAAGCAGCAGGACAAGCTGGAAGCCGCAGCCAAGGAGTTCGAGCAGGCCATTCGCCTGGAGCCTTCGCTAGCCGAAGCGCATTACACGCTGGGGATTATCTTCTGGCAGTTGGCGCAATTTCCGCAGGCCATTTCTGAGATGAAGGCGGCGCTCGCCATTCGGCCGGACTATGCCGAAGCCCATTACATGCTGGGCATTGCGCTCAAGCAGGGCGGCGAACCCGATGCCGCCATTCCCGAACTGCGCGAAGCCATACGCCTGGACCCCAATACGCCGGGGCCGTTCAACACGCTGGCCCAGATTCTTCGCGCCAAAGGAGAGCGGGAGGAAAGCGCGAAGCTGTTTGAAAAGGCCGCGAAATTGAAACAGGAAGGCGAAGCGAAGTTGGGAAGCGCGTTGAATCAGCCGTCGCTTTCTTCCGCTCCGCGCTAACGCCTGTGCACGGTTACCAGTTCGGTTTGTAGCGGCACTCCGCCACGTATCTGGGTGCGGATCACGGCTTCAAAAGGGGGCGAGAGTTTGCCGGTTGGGGAACCGGTCAGCTTAGCAAACAGTTCTTCCAGATGTTTTGGGCGGCAAACAAATTCCACCGCCGCCTGCGTGCCCAGCGTGGTGATGCCCGCCAGAATCAACACTTGGTGTTGGGCCGTTAAACCGGGAATCATCTGCACCACCGCATAATCGTCGGCAAGCGGGCGCTCGGTGGAGCTGAAGTACATGCCCGGTTCGCCCGCGCGCGGATGCATATTCACGATCGCCAAATCGCCTTCGTGCGGACTCGATGTTTGCACGCGAAAGACAAAATCCTGCGCTTCCGGAATTTGTCGCAGCGACAGATTTTCAGACGGGGAGCCGATGAAGACGATATCGCTGTTCCGCGCATCGTCCCAGGAAATCAGGCGCCCGCGTTTGAGCCGGATGCCCGAGCGAAACATAGTGGAAAGATTGTCCAGTTCGTGAACGCCCATCACTTCGCCCACGCCGGTGTAATGGTCGAACACCATGCTGTTGGCGTCCAGATCTTTTTGGAAGTACCGCAGCCCGGTTTCCGGGCGGCCCACAAATTCGGCATTGCTGAACACCACAAGGGGGCGCTCCCCTGCTTCAAAAAAGCGCTGCCAAAATTCCTTGACGGGCGGCGGCAGGGTGGCGGTGCGGCTTCGCGCGACGGAAAATCCGGCCCAGGCCGCAAGAACCACCATCGCCAACGCCGCCACCCACGGCCGAATGCTTGCCCACATGCTTCGCGCCGGCTTCGGTTCCTCAAAAACCCTCGGCGCGGGCAGTGTTGGCGCAATTTCCGTGGCATGCAAAACCGGCTCCGCTTCCCGCCGCCGGAAAACCAGAGAGTAAGACCCTTTGGGAATTTCCACAACATACGGCGTTGCGTGATGCTCGGCGTAATATTCAGAGAGCTTGGCGCGCAACCGGCCGGTTTGAACGCGTACGGTCGAATCCAGCCGCGGATCGAAACTCTCCGGGCGATGGAACACTGACGTCGCCAATTCGTATTCTTTAATAGGCACGCCCGGCTGCTCAAGACTTCGCTCAGCCAGAAACAACAGTAGTCCACGCAGAGAATCGGAATGCTCCAGCAAGTGGCTGGACGCGAGCCGATCTACTTCTTCAAGCTTTTCTTCTTCGCCCGAAACGGAAATTTTGCCAATTCGATCCACGGTCACCCCCTGTGACACCGTGTAACAGGATCTATATTCTACTGAGAATAAAGCCCTTTAAGGATTGTAACAGTATCATACCGCCGGAAACTTGTACCTGGCATCGGCCCTTCCATAGACTACTAACACTTTTAGATTAGCTCCATTCTTCCCAGGAGAAGATTGATGAAAACACACTTCAGGTTCCGCTTTGGCAGCCTTGTAGCAGCTGCCGTTTTGCTACTCTCAACCAGCTCCCTTTCCTATTCTCAACAAGTCTACGGTTCCATCATCGGCACGGTTACCGATTCGTCCGGCGGCAATGCAGCCAATGCCAAGGTCACCATCACCGATCAGGACAAAAACACCCGCTATGAGGTAAACAGCAATGAGTCCGGCAACTACACCAAGGGCCAGCTCATTCCCGGCAACTATAAGGTTGAAGTAGAACTCACCGGCTTTCGCAAGGCCGTTGCCAACAACGTTCTAGTGAATGTCGATCAGACTTCAAGGCTCGATTTCGTGCTGGAAGTGGGCAGCACTTCGGAGAGCGTGGAGGTATCCGCCGCCAGTCCCCTTCTGCAGACTGACCGCGCCGACGTGGCCACCACATTTACCTCGCAGCAGTTGATCAACCTGCCCAACCTGAACCGCAACTTTCAATCGTATGAGCTCCTGACGCCCGGCACCGTGCGCTCCAGTTGGCAGCACGCCTCCAGCGAAAATCCACAGGGCAGCGTTCAAATTATGGTGAACGGCCAACATTTCAGTGGCACTGGATTTCAATTGGACGGAACGGAAAATCAATCGCCGATTTTAGGCATTATTGCCATTAATCCGAACCTCGATTCCATTATTGAATCGAAAGTTGCCGGCCAGAATTATGACGCTGAATTCGGTTATGCCGGCGCGGGTATCGCGATTGCTTCAACCAAGAGCGGTAGCAACCAGGTGCACGGCAGCGCGTTCGAATACCTGAGAAATAACTCCAAAGGCTTTGCCGATTACGCCCGCAACCCGTTCAACTCCGCCGAAAACAATGGCGTTCCTCCGGTCCGCCGGAATCAGTTCGGTGGTTCCATCGGTGGCGCCATCATTAAAGACAAGCTGTTCTATTTTGGCGATGCGCAGCTTCTTCGCCAACGCCTAGGCTCAACCGCTAAAACCTCCGTACTTTCCGCCGCTGCCCGCAATGGCAACTTCAACGAATATCTGCGACCCATCGCCGGCGCCACTATGGTGCAAACCACGGAAGGCAACTTCGTGCCGCTGCAGCAGAACATGATTTTCGACCCCACCACGGGAAACGCCACCACCGGCTTGGGCCGGCGCGCCTTTCAAACCAACGGCATCTTGAATGCGATTCCGGCATCCAGGCTCGACCCTCGCGCGCAGACTATTTTGAAGCTGCTGCCGCTGCCGAACGCCGCCGGTGAAGCCGGTTCGCCCTTCCGCAATAACTATGCCGGTTCCGGCTCGTCCGCCTTCGATAGCAACCAATGGGACACGCGTATCGATTACTTCATCAACCCCAAATCGTCGTTCTTCGGCCGCTATAGTTCCGCGAACTTCACGCAAGTGGCTCCCGGCATCTTCGGGAATGTGGCGGGCGGCGCTGCGCTCGATAACGTCAATTTCGCCGGCATCTCCGACGTGCTCGATCAATCCATCGCTCTCGGTTACACACGCACCATCAACCCCACCACTATCCTCGATGTGCGGTTTGGCTATCTGCGTATCGCGCAGCAAGTGCTGCCGCTCGATTTCGGCACCACGCCGGCGAAAGACGCTGGCATTCCCGGCCTGAACCTGGACAACACCTTCACCTCCGGCCTGCCCGGCTTCTTCTTCGAAGGCGACCCCGGCACCAGCCTTGGCTATAAGTTGGGCGGTGTGAATGGCGACGGGCATTGCAACTGCCCGCTCACCGAAAAGGAACAGCAGTATCAGTTCACCGCCAACCTGACGAAGATTCAAGGCAACCACACGTTGAAATTCGGCGCGGACATTCGTTATGCTCTGAACCTTCGCGTACCGAGCGATAGCCATCGCTCCGGTGAACTTCACTTCCGCAGCAACGATACGGGCTATGTGCCTTCCGCCGGCGCAGGCACGCAGCAGGGTCTCGGCTTCGCCAGTGCGGAGTTGGGCCTGGTGAACTCTTTCAACCGTTATGTGGGCACCACCACCACGGCCGCGGAGCGCCAGAAGCGCTGGTTCTTCTACGGTCAGGATCAGTTCCGCATCACGCCGAAATTGACCGTCAACTATGGCTTACGCTGGGAAATGTTGTTCCCGGAAACGGTGAACGCGAAAGGCAACGGCGCTCAACTGGATCTGAATACGGGAGAGATCGCCGTCTTCGGTGTGGGCCAGGTTTCTGACCATGGCATCCAGAATATGAACTATTTGAACTTCGCGCCTCGCCTGGGCATCAGCTATCAGATCGACGCGAAGACGGTGGTGCGCGCGGGCTACGGCTGGAGCTATGAACTGGGAACTTTCGGTTCCACCTTCGGTCACAACGTGACGCAGAACGTGCCCGTGCTGGCCAACCAGCAGGTGAACCCCGCCAACTCTTTCACGGGCGTATTTACGCTCGCGCAGGGTCCTCCGGCTCCGACGTTCCTGCAGCCTGACCCGACAACTGGCCGTTTCAAACTGCCGAATGGCATCAACGGCAAGGCGCGCCCCACGGACGTTCGCCTGCCGCGCGTGATGGCATACAACCTGACAGTTCAGCGCCAGATTGGGAAAGACTTCACGGCTTCGGTCGGTTATGTCGGCAACCAAGGCCGCCATACCTTCTTCGGTGACGGACCGAATTTCGACGTGAACCAGCCCAGCTTCATTCCGGGAGTTTCCGATCAGAATGTTCGCCGCCCCTACTTCGCCAAGTACGGCTGGACGCAGGGTATCGATTATTATTGCAACTGCGGCAACAATCAGTACAACTCGCTGCAGGCGCAGGTTGAGAAGCGCTACTCCGGCGGCTATACCTTAAGCGGCAATTACACCTATCAAATCGCCAAGGGCGATGGCGGCGATTCCTACACCATCCTTTACAACCGCGCGCTCGGCTACGGGAACAAAGATTTCTTTCCCCATCACCAGATCACGGCGGCTCAGAATTTCGAAGTGCCCTTCGGGCGCGGCCGCAAGTATGGCAGCGGCATCAACCGAATGGTGGATTACGCAGTAGGCGGTTGGAACATGAATGGGGTGACCACTTTCTATAGTGGCCGTCCGTTTACGCCTTCCATTGGCAACCTGCCGAGCGGCGCGATTCGGCCCGACGTGGGCCCGAATAACAGACCTGATAAAGGCACCGGTGATCCCTACGCGACCGATCAGAATCGCGATCACTGGCTGAACTCCGGCTTGGGTGGGGCCTTCCTGGTGCCCGCCAACAACACGTTCGGCAACTACGGAATCAACACGCTGCAAGGCCCCATTTTCATTAATCAGGACTTCAGTGTTTCCAAGCGCTTCACCGTCACGGAGCGTACGGCGGTCGAGTTCAGAACTGAGTTCTTCAACGTCTTCAACCACACCAACCTGGGCGACCCGAACTCAGACGTCACCGGCAGCAACTCCGGGACCATTACCGGTTTGGCTCCGAACTATGAAATGCGCCGCCTGCAATTCGCACTTCGTATAAGCTTCTAACGGGGGCTTTCGCGAAAACAGTTTGACCGGCCTGGCATTTTGGTTGTGGTTAGCCGTAGCGAGCGACGCTCACCTCAAGGGGGTTGCCGCTTACGACAGGCGCGAATACAGCCAGGCCGTACAGTTGCTTCGCCAGTCTGTGGAGGGTGAAGCGGCTGGCAGCGCGGAATTTCAGGAATCGGCGCTGCTATTGGGGCAGAGTTTTTATTTCACCAAGGCGTTTTCCGATGCTGTACCGTGGCTTGAGAAAGCCAGCGGTTACCCCTCGCATGCCGCCGAAGTCCTGTATATGCTTGGCACGGCATATACGCAGACGGGCCATGTGGAAAAAGCAACCGGCGTTTTTGCCAAGCTGTTCGGCGTGAAGGAAGAATCCGCCGCGGGTCACCTGATCGCCGGGCAAATGCTGCTGCGGTTCGAAATGGAAGGACCCGCGGAAAAGGAACTGCTGCGCGCTCTTGCGCTCGATTCCAAAATTCCCGAAGCTCACTTCATGCTGGGCGAAATCGCTCTCTATCGAGGTGAGATCGATGCGGGCAGAAAAGAGTTTGAGCGGGAGATTGCGCTCAACCCGAATTCCAGCGCTTCGTACTACCGGCTGGGCGATGCTTTCACGCGCCGTGAAGAGTGGGCCGACGCAATCGTTGCACTGCAGCGCTCCATCTGGTTGAATCCGAATTTTAGCGGCCCGTACATTTTGCTGGGCAAGGCTTATCAGAAGACCGGCGAACTTGGGAACGCGGAAGGCACTCTGCGGCGCGCGCTTCAGTTAGACCCGCAGAATTATTCCGCACACTACATCCTCGGTCAGACCCTTATACAATTGCAGCGTATTCCCGAAGGGAAGCAAATGCTTGAGCGGTCACAACAATTGCGGAAGCCCAAGTAGCCATGCCGTCGCGACGAACGGTGCTGAAATCGCTCTGCGCCACGCTGCCGGTGTTCAGCTTCGATCAGCTTGTGGCCGGCGCGGGCCTGGGAGTGCGCTTCACCAACGTCGCGCGCGAAGCCGGCCTGCGCGCGAAGACCATCTTCGGCGCCGAACGGAGCAATAAATATTTGCTGGAGACCACAGGGTGCGGCGTTGCGTTTATCGATTACGACAACGATGGCTGGCTGGATCTGTTTTTCGTCAACGGTACGCGATTCCAGACTGAACGACTCACGGGCGCCAAGCCGGTCAGCCGCCTTTACAAAAACAATCGCGATGGAACGTTTACCGATGTAACCGTGAAAGCCGGCGTGGCGCGCACCGGTTGGGGTCAGGGAGTGTGCGTCGGCGATTACAACAACGATGGTCACGAAGATATCTTCGTCACCTACTGGGGCGATTGCGCGCTCTACCGGAACAACGGCAACGGCACCTTCACGGATGTCGCGGTGGCTGCCGGCGTCGCAACGCGCACCACCACGGGCCTGCAGCGCTGGAACACCGGCTGCGCATTTCTCGATTACGATCGCGATGGTCACCTGGATCTTTACGTCGCGAACTACATCGATTTCGATCCGAAGACCGCGCCGCTTCCAGAGAGCGGACCGTGTTTATATAAGGGCCTGCTGGTGGCTTGCGGGCCACCGGGTCTGGCCGGCGGTAAAGACATTTTGTTCCACAACAACGGTGACGGCACCTTCCGCGATGTCTCCGCGCCGGCCGGCATTTTGAAGAAGCAAGGCACCTACGGACTCGGCGTGCTGGTAGGCGATTTCGACAACGATGGCTGGCCCGATATCTACGTAGCGGACGATTCCAGCCCTTCGGCTTTGTGGAAGAACAACCACGATGGCACCTTTACCGATATTGGCGTCGAGGCCGGCGTAGCTTTCGGTCCGGATGGTAAGACGCAAGCCGGCATGGGCGTGTCCGCCGCGGACATTTACGGCGACGGCAAGCTGGCTATTTTCAAAACCAACTTCGCCGGCGACACCTCCACTCTGTATCGCAACATGGGCAGCGGCGCGTTCGAAGACATGACGTTTCAGGCCGGCCTGGGCCGCAATACGCGCTTCCTCGGGTGGGGCGCGAACTTCTTCGATTTCGATAACGATGGCTGGCCCGACATCCTCACCTGCAATGGACATGTGTATCCAGAGGTGGCGGAGAACGGCACGGAATCCGGATACCGCGAACGCAAGGTGCTCTATCGCAACGATGGCAAGGGCAAGTTTTTGGATGTGTCGCTCGAAGCCGGGCCCGGAATTTTGGAGACGGTTTCAGGACGCGGTTGCGCGGTGGGCGATTTTAACAATGATGGCAACCTGGATATCGCCGTCAACTGCGTGAACGATTTTCCGCAGCTGCTACGTTGCGAAAGCACGCTAAAAAACAATTGGCTGAAGGTGAAGACCGTTGGCACGCGCAGCAACCGGTCCGGCATCGGCGCGCGCGTCTATTGCACTCCGGAAGGCGGCCATCGGCAGATGGACGAAGTGCGCAGCGGTGGTAGTTATTTTTCGCAAAGCGATCTGCGGCTTCAGTTCGGTCTTGCGAAATCGCAGCGCGCCGATGTGGAGGTTCATTGGCCCAGTGGCCAGATCGATAAGCTTGCCGGGGTAGCGGCGAACCAGGTAATTGCGGTTACCGAAGGCAAGCCGTGATTGCGCACATTCTGGTGCTGATTTTTTTGCGCACCGATTGTCCGCTCTCCAGCCGCTATGCGCCGGAAATTCAGCGCCTGGCGAAAGCTCATCCACGGGCTGAATTTCGTCTGGTGCTGCCCGGACAGCTTAGCGATTCGCAGCGCGAAGAATACCGGCGGCGCTATTCTTACACCATCCCCGCCGTGCCCGATCCGGGCGGCAAACTCGCGCGCGAGGCCCACGCCACAACAACGCCCGAAGCGGCTGTTTTTGCGGGTGACAAACTGGTTTATCACGGGCGCATCGATAACCGCTATGTCAGTCTGGGGAACGCGCGGGCCCGCGCTACGCAGCACGATGTAGACGCGGTCCTACAGGCTCTGGAAGCTGGCCGCGCTGTTCCGTATTCGTCGCGCCCGGCCGTTGGCTGCGCGCTGGCCGATCTTGCGTCGGTAAATTTTCATCACGATATCGCGCCCATTCTGTATGAGAATTGCGCGCCCTGCCATCGCCCCGGAGAAGCTGCTCCCTTTTCGCTGCTCTCTTACCAGGACGCGCGGCGCCATGCTTCGCAGATCGATGCTGTAGCGCACTCGCGCTACATGCCACCCTGGCCGCCGGAACCGGGCATTGGCGACTTCCGTGATGAGCGGCGCCTATCGCAAACTCAGCTCGATGCCATTGCGGCGTGGGTACGCAACGGAATGCCAGAGGGGGATCCTTCCACCGGCACTGCGCCTCCCTCGTTTCGCGAAGGCTGGCAATTGGGGCCTCCCGACCTAATGGTGAACGTTCCTCAACCATACACGCTGCCTGCTTCGGGCGGTGACATCTTTCGCAATTTCGTGATTCCGGTGAATGTGCCGCGAGCTACTTTTGTGCGAGCCATTGAGCTGCGACCCGGCGATCGCAAGCTGATTCATCACGCAAGCATCGTCGTGGACCGCGCCCGTTCGCTGCGTCACCGCGATGGCAAGGACGGCGAGCCCGGCTTCCCAGGAATGGATGTCACGACGGAATCGCCGAACACGTTCGACCCTGATTCGCACTTCCTGTTCTGGAAGCCCGGAGCACCCACAGAGAGCGAACCTGACGATATGGCATGGCGGTTAGACCCGGGCACCGACCTTGTTCTCAACCTGCATCTTCAACCTTCTGGCCGCACCGAAACCATCCAGCCTGCCATCGGTCTTTACTTCACCAGCAAGCCGCCCACGCGCTTTCCCATGCTGCTGCAACTGGAACATGACGGGTCCATCGATATCGCTCCTGGCTCCACAAGCTTCAGCGTTACGGATCGTCTCACGCTTCCCGCCGCCGTTGAAGTGCTCAAGATTTATCCCCACGCGCACTATCTGGGTAAGCGCGTCGAGGCATGGGCCACGCTGCCGAACGGCACGCGCAAGCCTCTGATCCAGATCGACCGGTGGGACATCAACTGGCAGGCCGTGTATACCTACCGGGAGCCCGTCTTGCTACCGAAAGGCACGCAGGTCGCAATGCGAATCGTATACGACAACAGCGCGTCTAACATACGCAATCCGAACCATCCACCGGAGCGCGTCAAGACCGGCGACCGCAGCCGCGATGAGATGGGGCACGTATGGTTGCAAGTGGTTGCGCCGTCGCCGCAACCGGATTCGCGCATGGCGCTGCAGGAGGCCGTGATGGTGCGCCGCCTGGAAAAGTATCCAGCGGATTTCGCCGCGCACTACAATCTGGGCGCGCTGTACCAGACGCAGGGCCGCAACGCTCAAGCCATTCAGCAATACCAGGCGGCCATTCAGGCTGACCCCGCACGCGCCGTCGCGCACAATGCACTGGGCAGCGCATTGCTAGCCCACCGGCACGTCCCCGAAGCCATTGGCGAGTTGCGCGCAACGCTCAAGCTCGATCCCGATTACCCATCGGCTCACTTTAATCTGGCGCGCGCTCTGTCTGAATCGCAAGACCCTGCCGGTGCCATCACCGAGTACACCACCTTCCTGAAACAGCAGCCGGATGACGCGCAAGCGTACCTGAACCTGGCTGCCATTCACATCGCGCGCGGCGAGTTCGTGCTGGCCATTCCGCTCTATGAGCAAGCTTGCAAACTTGCGCCCGATTCGAACTCGCTCGCCGACTTGGGCACTCTCTACGCCCGCACCGGCCGCATGCCTCAAGCAATCCAGGCTTTCCAAAAAGCGCTAGAACTCGACCCCTCAAACGAAATCGCGCGCAAGAATCTGGCGCGAGCTACGGCTTCTTCACAATCCCCGACCCCTCACGAACCGTAATGAACTTCCGTACTCCCACGCCGGGGATAGTCTCCTTCAATCCGCTGGGCCAATAGATATCGAGGTCCACTTGCTTGGCCGGGCCAAGCCCGAAGTGAATGCGCAGGTCGTTCGCCGAATAGAAACTCGATTGGCTCATCACGGCAGCCGCTTGCACCTTGCCATCGTAACGGGCCAGCACGCGCGCGCCAATCGCGCTTCGATTGCTCTTCACGCCCACCAGCTTCACGTTCAACCAAGCGCCCTCTTTCACGCCATCGTTGCGCAGCAGGGAGGGCGGCTCATTCATATTCACGATGACGATATCCACATCGCCGTCGTTGTCGAAATCGCCGAACGCGCATCCGCGGCTTGCGTGCGCTGCGGCGATGCCGGGGCCGGCCTGACCGATCAATTCTTCGAACTTGCCACTACCCAGGTTGCGAAAAATCAATCGCGGAGTCTTAAACGGATACGCCGGCACAGACCGTTCCACTTCCGGATACACGCCTCCGGTCACCAGAAATAAATCGGGCAAGCCATTGTTGGTCAGGTCCACCATGCCCGCGCCCCAACCCACATATCGTGTCTCCACGCCGATTCCGGAGCGTACCGTTACATCTTCAAAACCACCCTTGCCATCGTTCCGATACAGCACATCGGTGTCGTCGGCAAAATGCGTTTTGAAAATATCCAGCCGGCCATCCAAATTGAAATCACCCACACCAACGCCCATGCCCGCTTGCTCCAGGCCGTCCTCATTGAGCGCCACGCCGCTCTCAAGCGCGACATCGGTGAAGGTGCCATCGCCGTTGTTGCGGAACAAAAAGCTAGGCGTCGAATCGCAAGCGACGAAAATGTCCTGCTGCCCGGAAGCGCGAAAGTCTCCCGCACTCACCGTCATGCAATAGCCTTTCGCTTTGCCCACGCCGGAAGAAGTTGTGGCGTCGGTAAACGTGCCGTCACCGTTGTTGCGGTAGAGAAGCACGCTTCCCGGCGGCAGCCCGCGAGGGCCGCAATTCACGGGCACACCTTTCCAGGTACAGGTGGAATTCGCGCCCGGCTTGGGAATCGTTTGGGGGTCGAACTCCAAGTAGCTGGCCACCACCAGATCGAGCCTGCCGTTACGCGTGGTCTGCACGAACGAACAGCCAGAGCTCCACCGGGTCTTCACGGCGTCGCCCGATTGCAGCAGCCCGGCAATTTTGGTCACGTCCGTAAACGTTCCATTGCCATTGTTACGGTACAGCGCGTTCTGGCCCCAGTAAGTGACGAACAGATCGTCGAAGCCGTCGTTATCGAAATCGCCGACGCAAACCGAAGACGCCCAGCCTGAGCGCGCAAGGCCCGCCTTCTCCGTCACGTCCGTAAACGTGCCATCGCGATTGTTGTGATACAGGCGGTTGGTCGCACCGGGCGTTGCTTCCTCCCACCGCGCGCCATTCAGAATGAACAGGTCCGGCCAGCCATCGTTGTCGTAGTCGATAAAAGCGATACCGCAGCCCACCGTTTCCACAATGTACTGCTTGTTCTCGATACCGCCATAAATCACTGGCTCGCGCAAGCCGGCTTCGTGTGCGATGTCCGTAAACATAGCGGGAAAGGGCAGCCCGGAAGGCTTCGCGCGCGGTGCCGGAGTGACATTGCGGACGGACACGCCCTGCGCCTGAAGGCGAAGAGCGGAAAACCCTAGCAGAGCCAACCAGTCACGGCGAGTGCGCACCTTGCTCAGTGTACAGAACTCAGTTCACGATTCTGGCATCGCCATCGCGTCGCGTCCACTTTTCGCGGTCCGCATACTCCAGCAAGGGAATGGCGTACTTGCGCGAAATGCCGGTCAGGTCCTTAAAATCGCCTACCGAAATTCGCGCGCCTTTGCGCTGCGCCAACTCGCGATGCAAGCCTGCCAGCGCGTCCGCGTGAAACACAAGTTCGTTCGAAACTTTGACCAGCCGCTGTTCGCGCAACAGCAACTGCAAAATCGATTTCGCGCGCTTGTCTTCAATCCCGGATTGCGCCAGCACTTCAGCAAGCGGAGGCACGGTCAATCCGGCCGAAGCAAACGCATTCTCAATCACGCCCCGCGCGGCCGTTTCATCTTCACGCAGCACCAGCTTATGGCTGCGCAACCGCACGACATCGTGTTCCGCCATCAACTCTGCCGTCGAGCGCAACAGTTCCGGAATCACAGCCGCGGGCAATGCCAGCGAAGCTTTCGGAATGCCGGGCAGCAGCGGGTTGCTCTGGTGAAAGCTGCGCACTTGCTCAATCAACTGCGCGCGATGTTCGGCAAGATGCATACGAGTGACAAGCCAATCTTCCGCGCGTAACAGTTGAATACCGGGAACGGGCGCGCGCACGGCTTCCTCTGTCATCGCCAGACGATCCGCGATCGCCTTCACCGAAGCGCCGCTTCGCGAATCGCCTGCCAGCAGCGCCACGCGTTCGGCTGTAGTTCCAGAATCGAGCACTTGCAGGCGTTCGCTCGCGACGCCCATTTTCCGGTACGATGCGGCGCCAGTATCCACCACATGCCCGCCGCCTATCGTGGTCACCGGCGAGAACATGCGAATGATGAAACGGTCGCCGGGCAACAGCAAAGCCGGTTCGCGAAGTACCAAACGAACCCAATTTCGCGACCCTGGCCGAACCGATGTCTGCCGGTTGAAGAGGCGCACCTCCGCCTCAATTTCTGCGGTTCCCGCATGAAAGTGAACCGGCGCGCGATGCTTCAGAGGCTTGGCCGAAGCGAGCAGTTCAAGCGAGCAATCCACAATACGCACTGGCGTGAAACGGCCTGGGCTCGATAGCACCATGCCGCGATGAATTTCGGCCGGTTCAATGCCCGCAAGATTCACCGCCGTGCGCTGGCCCGCGCTCGCCGTGCTGGCCGCCTTGCCGAACACCTGCAGCCCGCGAACACGCAACAGGCGGTCGCTGGGATAAAGCTGCACCTCCGCTTCCGGCTGGAGCGCACCGGATAGCAGCGTGCCCGTAACGATAGTGCCAAAGCCTTTCGCGGAGAACGCGCGATCGATCGGCAGGCGTGGCACGCCATCGCTAGGGCGCGGCCGAACTTCTTCCGACAGCTGTAGAATCGCGGCCTTCAATTCCGGAATGCCCGCGCCGGTCCGCGCGCTCACCGCCACCGTTCGCGCACCGGCCAGAAACGAATTCACGGTGAATTCTTCCATCTCCAGCTTCACTAGTTCCAGAATTTCCGGGTCCACCAGATCGGCCTTGGTGAGCACCACAATGCCATGCCGAATCCCCAGCAGCCGGCAGATCTCAAAGTGCTCACGCGTCTGCGGCTTGATAGATTCGTCCGCGGCAACCACGAACAGCACCAGATCGATTCCGCCCACACCGGCCAGCATGTTTTTGATGAACCGCTCATGGCCCGGAACATCCACGAAGCCCACGCGAAGCTGCGGCGTCATTTGCAGATGAGCGAAACCGATGTCGATGGTGATTCCGCGGCGCTTCTCTTCCGCCAGCCTGTCCGTTTCCATGCCCGTAAGGGCGCGCACCAGACTGGTTTTCCCATGATCGATGTGGCCCGCTGTGCCGGCCACCAGATTTCGCATAATAACCAGAGACCTTGACCGCCATCATACTCACGCTGCTGGCCACCTTGCTTTCAGGCTCGGTGGTCTATTGCATCCTCATCATGGTGGCTGCCCGGAACTACCTGAAAATTCCGCCTCCCCGCATTCGCATCGATGAGCCTGTCTCCATACTGAAGCCTCTCTTCGGCGCTGACGAAGGCCTGGAAGAAAACCTACGCAGTTTTTTCACGCAGGATTATGCCACGTTCGAACTGCTGCTTGCCGTGAACCGCGCAGAAGATTCCGGCGCCGCGATTGCCCGTGCATTGATGGCGCAATTCCCGCACGTGCCCGCCCGCCTGGTGGTGACGGGCGATTCGCCCCGCCCGAATGGCAAAGTCTTCAGCCTGAGCCACATGCTGCAACACGCCCGCTACGACATTCTGGTGATGGCCGACAGCGACATTCGCGTCACGCCTGAGATGACCCGTGTACTGGCTTCGGAACTGCTCGATCCCACCATCGGTTTGGTCACCTGTCCGTATCGCGCCATTCCCGGAACAAGCTTCTGGAGCCATCTGGAAGCCATCGGAATGAACACGGAGTTTCTGGGCGGCGTGCTGGTGGCGCGCCTGCTCAGCGGGATGGATTTTGCTTTGGGCTGCACGCTGGCCGTGCGGCGCACCGCTCTGGACGGCATCGGCGGCATGCATGCGCTGGAAGATTACCTAGCCGAAGATTTTATGATGGGCAAGCTTGTGTCGCAATCCGGCTTGCGCGTGATTCTTTCTTCGTACGTGATTGAGCACAGAATCGGCAGCCAGAGCTTTCCAGCCAACATGCGGCACCGCTTGCGTTGGGCCCGCAGCACGCGCCGCTCACGGCCCTGGGGCTATGTTGGCGAAATCTTTACTAACCCGCTGCCATTAGCGCTTCTGATGCTGCTCGTCGCGCCTGCAACATGGCCCTTCGCTCTCGCGGTGGCTGCCTTTCGCACCGGTTCCGCATTCGCGGTGGCGGGCTGCGTGTTGTCAGACCCACTCACTCGCGCGAAGTTTTACCTGGTGCCTTTTCAGGACCTGTTCAGCTTCGCCACCTGGGTGGCCGGCTTCTTCGGCAGCACCATCGAATGGCGCGGACGAAGGCTGGTGGTGCTGCCCGACGGCAAATTTCAGAGCTGAACTTCGGCCCTAGTTCGCGCCCGGTTCGCCGATTGTGGCGATACCGATTCGGGTGCGGCCATCGCGCTCTTTAATGGAAATAATTCTCTTCAAATTACCTTCCACGTGTACCAATTCCTTTTCGGTAACATGCCAATTCGGAAGCTGATTGCGATACCACTGCCGGACTTCGCTGACGGAATCGTGAGTTGTATATTCAGAGGCCGCGAAGGAGAGCTGCTTTTCGCCGGAGCCCCATTGCAAGTCCACCATCGCGCCGCCTGAGCCCTTCTTCTCACGCTCCGCGCCGGGGTAAATCGGCACGCTTCCGATGTCGGCGCCAATGTCTTTCCGCGCGTCCACCTTCACAGAGCCGAACGGCGTTTCCACACGCACGCGGCCACCTTCAGCGGTATCTTGTTTACGGACGCGAATGTTGGGCACGATATAGCTGACCGCGATTACTGCCAGGCAAACTAGCGCTAGCGCGGCAGCGAGTAATCCTTTCCACATAGATCCCCCTTCATGAGGCTGTTACGCAACTGCCACTCATATAGTTCACAAGCATGTTAGCTTTTCTTGAGATGGAAACGTTGAACCTGCTTGTGGTTACCACCCCGAAAGAGCCGCTCCCCCCGCTGATGGATCGTATGCCCAGCTACGTCCATGTCACGCAAGGTCAAACGGCGGACGCCTTCCGTGACGCCGCCCCCGCAGCCGACGCCATTCTCAGTTGGGGCGCGAAGAAAGATGTGATGGAGTATCTGCTTTCCGCCACGCCCAAGCTGCGCTGGATTCATTCGCGTTCCGCCGGGCTCGATAGCCTGCTGTTTCCGGCGCTGGTGCAGAGTCCGGTTCCACTCACCAATGGACGCGGCGTCTTCAGCCAGTCTTTGGGAGAGTTCGTGCTTGCGGCAATGCTCTTTTTCGCGAAGGATTTTCGCCGCATGATTCGCAACCAGCAAGCCGGCCGCTGGGAACAGTTCAACGTTCATGAGATCAGCAATCAGACCATGGGCATTGTGGGTTATGGCGATATTGGGCGTGCCTGCGCCTGGCGCGCGAAGGCCATGGGCATGCGTGTGCTGGCCATGCGGCGCCGCCCGGAACAATCGGCTGGCGACGCGAATGTGGAGCGCCTGTACGGCTTTGACGGGCTGCATGACATGATCCGCGAATGCGATTATGTGGTGGCCGCTGCTCCCTTGACGCCGGAAACGAAGAGCCTGATTGCAGGGCCGGAGTTCGCGGCGATGAAGCCTTCCGCCATTATTCTGAACGTGGGCCGCGGGCCTGTGATAGATGAGCCGGCTATGTTGGAGGCGCTGCAATCGGGCCGCATACGCGGAGCGGGCCTTGACGTCTTCACTACCGAGCCCCTGCCTGCGGGGCACCCTTTTTACAGCATGGAAAATGTTCTGCTCTCGCCCCACTGTTCCGATAACACGCAAGACTGGCTGGAGCAGGCGATGCTTTTCTTCTATAAGAATCTGGAACGTTTCAAGAATGGCGAATCGCTTGAAAACGTAGTGGACAAACGATCAGGCTATTGACCCAGGTAGCGCGCATAGAGCGAACGAGCGACGCCCGTATCGGTTGTGCCCTTGATAATCGCGCGGCCATCGGGAAAGATGGTGAGCTCGTAGGCGTCCGCGAAGAAGCGTAAAGCAAAATCGTTTTTGCGCACCGTGCCCAGCGGTTCCAGCGTGCGCGCCAGTTCCAATAAATCCAGCGGAACATCGCCATGTATCTGAACGGCATTGCGTCCGCACAAGCTTACTGGGGACCGATGTTTGCCATCCAGCCATTCGAAATTATTCTTGCCGCACGCCGGGCACTCCGGGTCGCGGGCGGGCGACGCGGATTCGCGCATCGCATTGCTCCATAAGTCCGCTGTGTAGACCGTGTTGCGCAGCGCCGATTCCTTACCGGAAAGCAACTTCAGCGCTTCCGTGGTCTGCATCGTGGCAATCAGCATGGTCACGGTGCTGAGTACGCCCTGCGTCTCGCACGTGGGCTGGGCACCTGCGGGGGGCTCGGGATAAAGGCAGCGAAAGCATGCCGTTTTGCCGGGCACAATGGTGAAAGTGATGCCGTAAGAGCCCACGGCGCCCCCGTAAACCCACGGCGTTCCCGTGCTCACTGCATAGTCATTGATCAGGTATCGCGTTTCGAAATTATCGGTCGCATCCAGAATCACCGGCGCTCCGCCGCAGAGATCCTGAATGTTGCGCGGGTCCAAATCTGCCACTTGGGGTTCAATACAAATGCTGCTGTTGAGAGCTCGTAACCGGGTAGCGGCGGCAATAGCCTTTGGGCTGGCAGCCTCCGCATCGGCTTCTGAATACAGGAACTGCCGGTGCAGATTTCCCGGTTCCACGAAGTCGCGATCCACCAGGGTAAGCCGCCCGATTCCCGCCCTTGCCAGGGCCTCTGCCTGCACCGTTCCCAGCGCGCCGCAGCCAACAATCACGGCGTGCGATTCACTCAACTGCTTCTGTCCGTTTTCGCCCCAAAAAGCCAACCTTTCCTGACGAGCGTAACGGTCTTTGAATGGTCCGGTGATGATACTCGATGGTAACAACGCTACGATAAGAAAGGTGCTCTACCGCTATGTTGCCGCGGCCCTCCTGAGCTGCGGCGCACTCCTGGCCAGCGCGCAGCAGTATGAGGGCAAGCCGATTTCCGTGATCAGCTTCGACCCTTCGGTTCAGCCGCTGGATCCAGCGGAGTTGGCCGCCATATTGCCGCTGAAGGCGCATGCCCCATTGAAGCTCAGCGATGTGAAACGCGCCATTGAACGCCTGTACGCCACCGGCCGTTACCGCGACATCGAAGTGAATGCGTTGCCGGTCGGAACGGACCAAGTGGCGATCCAGTTCGTCACGAAAAACAGTTGGTTCATCGGAAACGTTTCGGTCTCGGGAAATATTCCCGACCCGCCGAACCCCGGCCAATTGGTGAATGCGTCGCGGCTATATCTGGGCACGCCGTTTTTGGAAGCTGACGTGAAGGCCGCGCAAGGCAACATATCCAGGCTGCTTACAGCAAACGGTTTTTACGAAGCGGTTGTGAAGCCGGAGATCGAATATTCCGATATCGCCGAGCAGGTGAATATCGATTTCGTCATCACCCCCGGCAAGCGCGCGCGGTTTACGGCTCCCATTCTTACAGGCGAATTCGAGCTTCCCAAGAATCAAATCGTCAAAGCCACAAAGTGGAAAAAGCTTTTCCGCAACGCCTGGCAGCCCATTACGCAGACGCGCGTGCGGCAGGGGTTGGAAGGTGTGCGAGCCAGATTTGAAAAGTCCGACCGGTTGCTGGCCACCGTGCAGCTCAAGACGCTCGAGTACGACAAGAGCACTCGCCGCGCCACGCCCACGCTGGAAATTCAGGGCGGGCCAACTGTGGACATCAACACTATCGGCGCGAAGGTGAAGCGTAAAGATCTGAAGAATAACGTTCCCGTCTTCCAGGAGCACACCGTCGATAACGATCTGCTCGAAGAAGGGCGGCGCAACCTTCGCGAAGAGTTTCAATCGAAGGGTTTCTTCGAAGCGGAAGTGGAATTCAAAATGGAGCGCGTGGTGAACGGGAAGCAGGAGATCGATTACCTGATCAATCCCGGTGAGCGTCACCGCTTCGTGCATCTGGACGTACAGGGAAATAAGTACTTCACCACGGAAGCCATTCGCGAGCGCATGTTCCTGCTGCCCAAGAGTTTTCAATACCGCCGGGGCCGTTATAGCGAAGTGTTTACGCGCCGCGATGAACAGACTATCGAGAATCTTTACAAATCGAACGGCTTTCGCGACGCCGTTGTAACAGCCGATACCGTCGACGATTATCAGGGCCGCACCGGCGACATCTCCGTGGCGATGAAGATTGTCGAAGGCACTCAGTACATCGTCTCCAGCCTGAAAGTGGAGGGTGATGAGCGTTTGAGCCTCACCAGCATTCTGCCCACTTTGAGCAGCGCGCCGGACCAGCCATTCAGTGAGTTCAATGTCGCCAGCGATCGCGACACTATCCTGAATTATTATTTTGAAAACGGCTATCCCAACGCCAACTTCGAATACAGCACCACGCCCGGCCCCAAGCCCAACCTGGTGAACCTGCAATTCAAAATTACCGAAGGCAACCGGCAATCCGTCCGGCAGGTGATCACCAGCGGTTTGACCCATACGAAGCCGAAGCTGGTGAATGGCCGCATTTCGCTGAACCCCGGCAACCCGCTTTCGCCCGTGGAAATGTCCGAAACACAACGGCGGCTTTACGATTTGGGCATCTTTGCCCAAGTCAACATGGCGATACAAAATCCCGATGGCGATACGGAGCGCAAGTATGTCATCTATGACATGGAAGAGGCGCGGCGATATTCGCTCACCGCCGGCTTCGGTGCGCAGATCGCGAACATCGGTGGCAGCAATGCGGCAAACAGTCTTGCGGATCCGGCGGGCCGCGCTGGTTTCAGCCCCCGTGTGTCGCTCGATCTAACCCGTATCAATTTCATGGGAATCGGCCACACGGTCAGCATTCGGACTCGATATTCAAGCCTGAGCCGCCGTGCCTTGGTCGATTACCTGGCGCCGCGCATTTTCGGGCGCGAAAAATTGGATGCGAATTTTACCGTGCTGTACGATCGTTCAAACGATGTGAAGACCTTCTCCGCCACACGCGAGGAAGCCAGCGTACAACTTACGGACCGCATCTCGAAATCGATGACCGGCTTCTTCCGTTTCGGGTATCGCAACGTCACGGTCGGCGCGTTGAAAATCGATCCCCTTCTGCTGCCCCGGTTCTCCCAATCCGTACGCATTGGAATCGTTTCAGCGAATTTTATTCAGGACCGTCGCGACGATCCTACCGACGCACACAAGGGAATTTACAACACCATCGATTTAGGCCTGGCAACGAAGGCGTTCGGTTCGCAAGCAGGCTTTTTGCGCTTGCTGGCGCGTAACGCCACGTATCACAAGGTAGGCAAGAAATACGTGCTGGCGCGCCAAACATCGTTCGGCATCATGCCCTCATTCGAGGCGCAGCGTGGCTTCGTTCCCACAGAAAACGATCGCGACCCGATCCCGCTGCCGGAGCGTCTCTATGGGGGCGGCGGCAATTCCATGCGCGGCTTTCCTGAAAATCAGGCCGGCCCCAGAGACTTGCGAACCGGCTTCCCGCTGGGCGGTTCCGCGCTGCTCTTCAACACCACTGAGCTGCGCTTTCCCCTGCTGGGCGACAGCATCGGCGGAGTTTTGTTTCACGATTTCGGCAACATCTTCGATAAGCCGGGCGACATCTCCTTCCGCTTCAAGCAGCGCAACCTGCAGGATTTTAATTACATGGTTCATGCGGCCGGCGCGGGCATCCGTTACCGCACCCCAATCGGGCCGGTGCGGCTCGATCTGGCCTATAGCGTAAACGCCCCGAAGTTCAATGGCTTCCCCGGCACCTATAACGATCTGCTTTCGTGCTCCATCAACAACACTTGCGTTGCGTCGCCGCAGCGCGTCAGCCGTTTACAATTCTTCTTCTCCATCGGGCAGGCATTCTGATGCGTCTTGCTATTTTTCTTCTTCTCGCCAGTACTGTTTTCGCGGAAGTGTTGGACCGCGTTGCGGTCACCATCGGCAATCGAGTGATCACACAGTCGGACATCGCCGAGGAAATTCGCATGTCGGCTTTCCTCAACAATGAGCCGCCGAGTTTCACCGGAAAGGCGAAGCGCGAAGCTGCGGACCGGCTCCTTGAACAAATGCTGGTGCGTCGCGAAATGGAACTCGGCCGCTATAGCGAAGGTTCGCCGGCGGAAGCCGCAGCCATGCTGGAAAAGCTCGAGAAGACGCGGGCCCATAGCCAGGGCGAATTCGATCGAGCGCTGAAAACTGCCGGAATCACCAAGCAGCAATTGCAGGAGCATCTGCTGTGGGGCTTGCGTCTGGCTACCTTTGTGGACCTTCGGTTCCGCCCCGCCGTGCAGGTCTCGCGCGAAGATGTCGAGACCTATTACAAGGACAAAGTTTTACCCGATACTAAGACCGGGAAGAAGCCGGATCTGGCCGAAATGCGTCAGCAGATTCGACAGGCTCTCTCCGCGGACCGCGCCGATCAACAAATGGATGCGTGGCTCAAAGATGCGCGCACCAGGGCGCATGTTGAAATTCACAAAGCAGCTTTCGAGGATGGGGAATGAAGCGCCCCGCGAAGATCGCGCTCGGCGTGGTGGGCGGTGTGGTTGCGCTTTTGCTGGTGCTCGCGCTGACCGGCGTCTACATCGCGCAGAGCGATTGGCTTCGTGAGAAAGTGCGCGTCCGCATCGTCTCCGAGCTTCAAACGGCCACAGGCGGCGAAGCGACAATTGGCAAATTTAGGTTCGATTGGAAGACCCTGACTGCGGAGCTCGACGACGTGATCCTGCACGGAACAGAGCCGCGTACCGGGCCCCCGCTGCTTCGCGTGAAAACGCTGGTAGTTGGGCTGAAGATTGTCTCTCTCGCAAAGCGCGATTTCGACATCGCATTCCTGCGCGCGGAAGCGCCGGTGGCCTATCTGCTGGTTGCGGCCGATGGTTCCACGAACGTTCCGAACCCGAAAGCGCCACGTGCCAAGAGCGACAAGAGCACCATCGAGACAATCCTCGATTTAAAAGTGGGCGAGTTCGCGCTCAACCATGGCCAGGTGGACGTACACACTACGGGCCAAGTACCGCAAACACACACCTACGACATTGTGGGCCACAAGCTTCAGGTGAACCTGGGCTATGAACCCGCCGGCCCGGATTACAAAGGCACCGTAAAGCTTGCGCCGCTGGAAGTTCGCTTCGGGCCTTATGCGAACACGCCGGTCAATGTGGATCTGGCTCTCACGATCCGGAAAGATCGCCTGCTGGTGACGAGCGGTAAGCTGGATACGCCCGAATCCCACGTGGAGCTTTCGGGCGACCTGAGCAGCTTTACCAACCCCATCGTCACCGCAAGCTATACAGGCAAGCTTTCCATGAAGGAGCTTGGCCAAATCTTAAATTTGAAGTCGCGCCAATCGGGAACAGTAGACCTGAACGGTCAAGCGCGCTATGTGAATGCGAATGACTATCTGCTCACCGGTAATGTGAAGGGCCGTGAAGTCGCGCTTGCCACACCGGGCCTGAACATTCGCAATGCCCGGCTCGACAGCGCCTTTGAACTCGATCCAAAGAAGCTCAAGTTAGATGCCCTGCGCGTCGCTGCGTTAGGTGGCGCCCTTTCCGGCTCCGCGGAGCTTAATGACTTCGATAGCTTCAACGCCAAAGGTAAGCTGTCCGGCTTTAACATACGCGCGCTTGCGGCCCTTGCCACAAAAGAGAAGTTGCCGTACGACGGCGCGGTTAGTGGACCCTTTGAACTGCATGGCCGCTTGAGCGATTCGCGCAACCAGCACTTAGCGGTCAGTGCCAAGCTAGCCGTGACGCCAGTGAAGGGTTCCGCGCCCGTTCGCGGTATTGTGGACGCCAGGTACGATGGGCCAAGCGACACCCTGACCATCGCTCCCAGCTACATCGCACTGCCGAACACAAGGCTCGACCTCTCCGGTGTGCTGGGTCAAACCGTTAAGGTGCATCTGGAAACGCATGACCTGAACGATTTGCTGCCGGCTCTCGCGTCTATGGGAACGAAGACACTGCCAGTGTCGGCGGGCAGCGTCATCTTCGATGGCACTGTTACCGGCAAGCTTGAGAACCCTCGCATCGCGGGTCACGTAACCGGCCGCAACTTTGAATACCAGCACGAAACGATAGACCTGCTGGATGCAGACATCGCCGCTCAGAGCAATGGAGCGTCGGTTTCAAGCGGCGCTCTGTCGTACAAGATGCTGCGCGCCACATTCTCCGGCAACGTGGGCCTGCGGAATTGGACAGCCGATGACAAGCAACCGCTCACCGCCGCCCTTGCGGTTCAGAACGCAAACATCGCGGATTTACTTGTGCTGGCGGGACAGAAAGGCTTGCCCGTGACCGGCGTGCTGAGCACCACCGCGCGCATCACCGGCACCGTGGGCAGCCCACTCGCCACGGCCGATCTGAACGTGGTCAACGGCGCCGTCTATGAGGAGCCGTTCGATCGCCTGACCGGCAAGCTGGATTATCCGAATGGCGGCACACAGACCGGCAACTTTCAAATTCGCGCCGGCCCCAAGCAGGTGGATCTCAAGGCCACTTACACCCATGCTGCCACCGATTTTCTGTCAGGCAAACTTCAGTTCGATGTCGTGAGCAACCGCATGATGCTCAACCAGTTCGTGAACGTTCGCAAAGCGCAGCCCGGTGTGAACGGCGCAGTGGAGTTGAAGGCGCAAGGCAACGTCACGGTGAGCCAGGTCAAGGGCCCTCAGAATACAAGCTCAACCAAAGTGGATTTGGGAACCCTGAATGCGGATCTGCGCGCAACAGGAATTGTGCTGGATGGCCGTGCGCTGGGGGATGCCACGCTTGTCGCCAGCACGCAGGGCCAATCCGTGAAGGCGCACCTGGAAAGCAATTTGGCGCAATCGTCCATCCTCGGCGATGGCACCATCGGCCTGGGAACAGGCTATCCCACGCAGGCCACCGTGAAATTCAGCAAGGTGGATATCGCCACCGCCCGCCGGCTGTTAATGCCTGCGAAAGCCGGCCAGATGCAGGTGGGCGGCACAGTGGAAGGCACGGTTGAGATTAGCGGTCCCGCTGCCACTCCGAACCTGCTTACCGGGCGTCTGGAAATTCCCTCGCTCACGCTCAAGCCCGATTCACTCACCGGCCCCATGGCGCGTTTGGGAGACCTCACCATTCGCAATACCGAACCCATTCGCGTCACCATGGCCAATCAAGTAATCCGCATTCAAAGCGCCAAGCTGGTGGCCCGCAATACAGATTTTTCGCTGCTGGGTGAAGTGCGCCTGGCTGAGAAACAGCAGCTTGCTCTGCGCGCTGTGGGCAGCGTGGATGCGGCGCTGGCGCAGATCTTCGATAAAGACCTGACCAGCTCCGGCATGGTGACACTGAACGCCAACGTGCGCGGCAGCTTCGACGATCCGCAAGTCACCGGCCGCGCCGATTTGAAGAACGTGAATGTGTCCTACGCCGGTATTCCGAACGGCATCTCAAACGGCAACGGCCGCGTGCTGTTCGATGGTACGCGCGCCACCATCGAAACACTCACTGCGCAAACCGGCGGCGGCAATTTGAAGTTGACCGGCTTCGCGGCGTTCGGCGCATCGTCGCTCGCGTTCCGCCTGGAAGCCAATGCGAACGGTGTGCGCGTGCGCTATCCCGAAGGCGTCAGCTCCGTCAGCGATGCCGCGTTGACTCTCACGGGCACCTCCGAACGCAGTGTGCTCGCGGGCGATATTACCATTCAGAAAATCGCCTACAATCCCCGCAGCGATCTCGGGTCCATCCTTTCTTCCGGCGCCCCGGCTACAAGTTCAGCCGCGCCCACCGGCTTGCTGGCCGGAATGCAATTCGATGTGCGCATCCAAACCTCGCCCGATATCACTTTCCAAAGCGGCCTGGCGCAGGATCTGGAAACCGAAGCCAATCTGCGATTGCGCGGCAGTGCGGCTAACCCGGCGCTGCTGGGCCGCGTCATCGTCACGCAGGGCAACCTCACTTTCTTCGGCAACAAATACACCATCAATCAGGGCACCATCAATTTCTATAACCCGGTTCGCATTGAGCCTGTACTCAACATCGATCTTGAAACCAAGGCGCGCGGCGTCGACGTGACATTGACCGTCTCAGGTCCAATTAGCAAGCTCAACGTTACGTATCGCAGCGATCCGCCGCTGCAGTTCGCCGATATCGTGGGCCTTCTCGCCACCGGCAAAACTCCCAGCGACCCCACCATCGCCGCGCGCCAAACCGATACGCAGCAAAGCTGGCAGCAACTCGGCGCCACAGCTCTTGTTGGCCAAGCGATCGCGAACCCGGTGGCCGGCCGCCTGCAGCGCTTCTTCGGCGTTAGCAAGCTGAAGATCGATCCGCTTCTGCCTGGGCTTGGAGGCTCCGGCGGCGGTTCCAGCGGCGGCAGCCCCGGTGCACGCCTCTCCATCGAACAGCAGGTGACGCCCAACATTATTTTCGATTACGTGATCAACACCAACTCCACCGCCTCGCAGTTAGTACGTGTCGAATGGGCCTTCAGCAAACAATGGTCGGCCGTGATCTTGCGCGAAGAAAATTCCGCCTTCGGCATCGATTTTCAATACAAGAAGCGCTTCAAATAGCACTAACGCCGCTGGCATTTCGGGCAGTAATGGCTGGAGCGCTGCATAATCACCATGCGGCGAATGGGTGTGCCGCAATCCACGCACGGCTCCCCCGTTCTGCCATACACGCGATGCTGATTCTGGAAAGACCCGCGCTGATTTTCCGCATCCACATAATCGGAAATGCTGCTTCCCTTGGCTGCCACCGCTTCCCCCAAAACTTGCTGCATGGCCGTGTGCAGCAGTAATGCGCGCGTCTTCGAAACGCTGCGGCTCTTCGGATGGATACCGGCGCGAAACAGTGCCTCGTCCGCATAAATGTTGCCCACGCCGCGCACGAAGAGCTGGTTCAGCAGGCGGCTTTTCATGTGGCCTTTACGGGCACGCAAGCGCTCCAGAAAATCGCTCAGCGGGACGGCCAGCGCATCGGGCCCCAGCTTGGCCACACGCTGGGGAAGAGTTTCGGAACTTTCTATTCCGCCGAAAGTTCGCGCGTCAGTAAAGGTGAGTTCGCCATTAGTCAGAGTAAAGATCGCGTGCGTATGTTTTTCGCGCTCCGCATTCCATCGCAGCTTGCCGGTCATGCCCAGGTGCATGGTCAAGAAACCCGCCGGAGCCAGCGTCATCACAATGAACTTGCCATGCCGAGTCACGCTCTGAATGCTGCGGCCTGCGGGCGGCGTGCCTTTGAAAATGCGAGGCAGGCGAATCTCCACGTCCAAAATCGTCTGGCCGGTTATATATGGCGCCAAACTGCGCACCACCGTTTCCACTTCGGGGAGTTCAGGCACCGCGCGCGTCCAACACTTCGCGCACCCGCGTCAGCAGCGCATTCGGCGTGAACGGCTTGTGCAGAAAATTGCGCTCACGCTCTTGCGCTGCCGAACCCGGCGGCGAATCGCGATACCCGGAGACATACAGAATCTTCAGGCTCGGGCTCATTTCGTTCAGCTTGTCGCCCAGTTCGATACCGGTCATATTCGGCATCACCACATCCGTCACCACCATATCGATCCGCCCCGTGTTGGCCTCATAAGCCGCCAGCGCTTCGCGGCCATCGCGCGTCTCAAGTACGGTATAGCCGTGCGTCGCCAGCACCGCATGCATCAGCTTGCGCACGCCGTCTTCATCGTCGGCCACAAGTATGGTCTCGGTACCCCGTGGGCTGCGGGAACGCGGCGCGCGCATCACGGTGGAGGCGTCGTCTTTCTGGCGCGGGAAGGAGATCTCGAAGATCGTGCCGTTGTTCGGTTCGCTATAAACGTTCACGTGCCCGCGCGCCTGCTGCACAATTCCATACACAATCGAAAGCCCCAGCCCGCTGCCTTTGCCCCGGTTCTTGGTGGTGAAAAAGGGCTCGAATAAATGGCCGCGAGTCTCAGCGTCCATCCCGATGCCCGTATCGCTCACCGCCAGCATCACGTATTCGCCGGGCTCCATTCCCGGCCGCGCACCGCTCTGCCCCGGCTTGATTTCCGTGTTCAGCGCCTCCACCACGAACCGGCCGCCTTTGGGCATGGCATCGCGCGAATTCATGGCCAGATTAATAATCAGCTGCTCCAGTTGAGCGGGGTCGGCTTTGATTTTTCCCAGCGAGGGCACTGGCATCACCACCACTGAAATTTCTTCGCCCATCAAGCGCTTGAGCATGGTCTCCATGCCGTTCAGAAGTGCGCTCAGATCCACCGTTCGGGCATGAGCATTTTGCCCACGGCTGAACGCAAGTAATTGACGCGTCAGGCCGGCTGCCCGTTCCGCGGCGGATAGAATTTCTTCCGCGAAGCGCCGCAGCGGGTTCGATGCTGCCATCTCCGATCGCAGCATTTCGCTGTAGCCGGTGATCACGGTGAGAAGGTTGTTGAAATCGCCCGCTACGCCCCCCGCCAGCCGCCCCACGGCCGCCATCTTTTGCGCTTGGTTGAGTTGGTCCTGCACCTGCCGGCGCGCAGTAATATCCCGCAGCACGAAGATCGCGCCGGAAACTTTGCCGTCCTGATCGCGAATAGGAGCGGCGCTCTCTTCAATAGAGATGGAGTGCCCGTGGCGCGACGTCAGCATCTTGTGCGTGTTGCTTTGGTAGCTTGACCCATCGGTCAGAAGCAGGCTTAGGGGCGGATCGACGGGTTCGCCTGTCGCGTCATCCTTCAGGGTCAGAACTTTCGAAAGCGGCTGGTTCCGCGCCTCCAAAAGCGGGCAGCCCAGCATCGCCTCAGCCACCGGATTCAGGAAGGTCACACGGCCCACTTCGTCCGTCACCAACACCGCGTCGCCAATGCTGGTCAGCGTCGCCGTCAAGCGCACCTTGCTATAGCGAAGCTCCGCCACCAGAAACGTGACCAGCAGCGAGGTCATCACGAAGGTGAGCAGGCGCGCCGCTTCCGTCCAGCTTCCGATGATCAGGCTGAACAGAGGCGGGGCGAAGAAATAATCGATCACCAGCGTGCTGAGCGCAGTGGCCAGCAGGCCCGCATTGCGCCCGAAGAACCATGACGATACCAGCGTCACTGTCACAAACGGCAGGAAAAAATTCGGTTCGATAATCTGCTTGAGAATCAGCGAAGTGACCAGAGCCCACGCAATGAGGCCGCATACAACTGAATAGGTCACAACAGCGGAGCGTTGCGTCGGCATGAGCAAATGGAAATCAGAGATCATTGTAACGGGAAGCCTCTCCCGGGGGCCGTGTCTTCCAGCGCCGGTGGATCCACAACCACTGCTCCGGATACTCCGCAATCGCCGCTTCCAGGGCATGTTGGATGGCGGCGGTATCGGCTTCGGCCTCGCCGGTCATCGCCACTTCCGGGTAGAAACGCAGAATATACCTTTGTTCCCGCTCGCGCCAGACGGCGAAGCCGGGAATCACCGCCGCTCCCGAACGATGGGCCAGCTTGGCGAAGCTGGTACTGACGCACGCCGGCACACCGAAGAACGGAACGAACACACCGCTATCGAGCGATGCGTTCTGGTCCACCAGGATCCCCACCGCTTGGTTATCGTGCAAAGCTTTTAAAATCGGCCTCGCGAAATCGCGCTTGCCAATCAGCGTGTTGCCGGAAAGCGCTCGGCGCTTTTCCACGAAGCGATCCAGCAGCGTGTTATCGAGCGGCCGCACCACCACGTTCATAGGTTGCGCCATCAGTGCGTGAGTGAACGCGCTCAGCTCCCAATTGCCCAGATGCGCGGTAGCGAAGAGCAGGCCGTTGCCGCGCGCCAGACCGGCAGTAAAGTGCTCAAACCCTTCATAGCCGATCCACTCGTGAACGTTGTGCTTGCCGATTGAGGGGAACCGCGCGAAGGCCACCAGCAAGCGGCCCAGTGAACGAAACACCCCGTCCACAATTTGCGCGTGTTCCCTGCGCTCTAGCCGGGGAAGCGCCAATTGCAGATTGCGCAGCGCAATGTGGCGCAGGCGGGGTACGGCGCGGTCCAGTAGCTTCGCATAGCTGTAGCCAAGCCTGTTCGCGAGAGAACGCGGGGCATATTCCAGCGTCGCGATCATAGCGCGCGCCGCCCCATATTCCACCCATTCCAGCGCTCGGGATTTTTGTGCGATACCGGCTTCCTATGCGATCCAACCGCCACCCAGAATCAGATCGCCATCGTGAAACACAGCGGCCTGCCCCGGTGTGACGGCGCGTTGCGGCTCGTCGAAGCGGACCTCAATTCCATCGGTCAGCGGATAAAGCGTAGCCTGCGCCGGCTGGTGCCGATGCCGGATTCTTACCTGCGCCCTTCGCGGCGCCGTAATGGCCGCAACCGAAACCCAATTCACATCCTTCGCCACAAGACTCCCGCGCAACAGAGCGTCGCTCGACCCCACTTTCACCTGACGGTTCGCCGAATCCGTCGCGATCACATAGAGCGGTTCGGGCGACGAAATCCCCAGTCCCTTGCGCTGCCCCACGGTAAAACGATGCACGCCTTCATGTGAACCCAGCAGCGCGCCGTCCTCTGAAACAATCGCGCCTTTCTGCCCCGGCGCGCTCACGCCCTGCTCCTTCAGATAAGCATCCAGAAACGCCGCGTAATCATTGTTCGGCACGAAGCAGATCTCATAACTCTCCGGCTTTTCAGCCACGGCAAGATCCAGGCTGCGGGCCAGCTCCCGCACTTCAGTCTTCTTCTTTTCACCCAGCGGGAACAGGGTACGCGAAAGCTGCGCCTGCGTGAGCCCGAACAGGAAGTAGGTTTGGTCTTTCGTGGTATCAACCGCGGTTCGTAACTCGTAGCGGCCCGTTGCGGCGTTGCGCGTGACGCGCGCGTAATGGCCTGTCGCCACGTGCTCCGCGCCGACGGTGTCCGCCATCGCCAGAAATTGATCGAACTTAATGAAGTTATTGCACAGCGTGCAGGGAATCGGAGTGCGTCCGGCCAGATACTCAGCCACAAACGGCGCCACCACGTGCTCTTCGAACTGCTGCTCGAAGTTGACCACGTAATACGGAATGCCAATCTGTTCGGCCACATGCCGCGCATCGTAAACATCGTCCAGCGAACAGCAGCGGCCTGTGGTCTTCTCGGACGCCAGTTCCGGCAAACGCCGCTGGTTCCACAGTTGCATCGTCATGCCCACAACGCGACGGCCTTCGCGAGCCAGCAGCGCCGCGACGGCTGAGCTGTCGAGGCCGCCCGACATGGCAACTACGATGGGCAATTCTGTTTCAGGCATGCAGGGCAACTCTACTAGTTGGATGCGAATCCGTGGAAATGCGGCGCAAGTGGGAGACAGACTTTTCGACAGCTTCCGCCAAGGCGTCCACATCGGCCTCCGTATGCGCCGGCCCCAGTGAAAAGCGAATGGAGCTGCGAGCATCGCGCGGCGAAAGGCCAATGGCCGTCAGTACGTGCGAGGGTTCAACGGAGCCGCTCGAACACGCCGCGCCACTCGAAACAGCGAAGCCGTGCAGATCGAGCGCAATCAGCAGCGCTTCCCCTTCAATCCCGTCAAAGCGGATGTTGGTGGTGTTCGGAATTTTCGGGGCCGCCCCGTTCACATGCGCATCCCGCACATGCCGCAAAATGCGCTCCTCCAACCGGTCCCGCAAAACCGCCACATGCGACCAATCCGCTGTTTCGGCCGCCACCGCCAGCGCCACCGCGCCCGCCACATTTTCCGTGCCAGGCCGGCGATCGCCCTCATGATGGCCGCCCCAGGAAACCGCGCGCAACGGCGTACCCTTGCGAACGTAGAGAGCGCCAATACCCTTCGGCGCACCAAGCTTATGGCCGGAAATGGAATACAAATCCACCCCCAGTTCCTGCACATTCACGCGAATCTTTCCGAACGCCTGCACGCCGTCAGAATGCAGCAGCACGCCCGCCGCCCGCGTCACCTTCGAGATCTCCGCCAGAGGTTGAATGGTTCCCAATTCGTTATTCGCATGAATCACGGAGACCAGCCTGGTGCCCGGCCGCAAGGCTCTTTCGATAGCAGAGGCTTCAAGTATCCCCGAAGCAGGCACGGGCACCACCGTCACTGCCACGCCCTCGCGCTCCAGCGCCGCCGCTGTCGCCAGCACCGCGGGATGCTCAATCGCGGTCACCACCATGTGATCCCCGGCGCTCACGATTCCCCGCAGCGCCAAATTGTCGGCCTCGGTGCCCCCGCCGACGAACACAATCTCTTTCGAATCCGCGCCCAGTTGGCGAGCAAGCGTGCGCCGCGCACTCTCCAAACGCTGCTTCGCCACCTGCCCAAAATGATGGATGCTGGAGGCGTTCCCGTAGCCCTCTTCAAGTGCGGCCAGATACGCTTCCCGAACAGGGCCGGTCAAAGGTGACGTCGCGTTGTAATCGAAATAGTGGTGCCGCACTTCTCTTTCAGTTTAGCTTTGTAAGGTGAACAAAGACTCAGCGTCTCAGCCGGTGGTCACGCTCCTCACAGATTTCGGCACGCGAGATCACTTCGCCGGCGTCCTACAGGGCGCGGTTCTTAGCGTATGCCCGGCGGCGAAGATTGTGGACATCACACACGAAGTAACCGCCTTCGATATTCTGGAAGGCGCTTTTCTGCTTGCCCAATCCTGGCGCTATTTCCCGCAAGGAACCGTCCACCTGGCCGTGGTCGATCCAGGCGTCGGCACCAATCGCCGCCCCATCGTTGTCGAAGCCGGCGGCCACTTTTTCGCCGGTCCGGACAACGGCGTGTTCTCCATGGTTTACCTCGAAGAAGAGCATGTGGTGCGGCACGCCGGCGATGATCGTTTCTTCCGCCATCCGGTGAGCTCTACCTTCCATGGCCGCGACGTGTTCGCGCCCCTGGCCGGTCACCTGGCTTGCGGCATCGCGCCCAGCGAAATGGGGCCGGTCATCGACGACTACATGCGCCTCCCTATTGAAAAGCCGGTGCGCACCGCCCGCCGCGGCTGGACTGGCGCCGTGCTCAAGATCGACCGCTTCGGCAACATGATCACCAACTTTCGTGCGGATGAATTTGCCCGCGTGCACCAGCAGCCGTTTGAGGTGCTGGCCGGTTTGCAGGCCATTGAACGGGTGGAACGGAATTACGCCTCAGCCGCGCCGGGAGAGCTTTTCTTTATCGAGGGCAGTTCCGGCTATTTTGAAATCGCGGCGTCCCAAGCCAGTGCGGCTAAGCTTCTGGGCTGCTCGGTAGGGGCTCCGATAGAGCTGCGTCTTCTGTAAGCGCCGGGCGATAAAAGCTGAACATGTTTTCGCCCTGCTTCACTTCGCGATACCACTCCAGGCAGCCGTAAGCTTTCGCCAGCCGCGTTCGCGAAGAATGCTGCGCCACAACAATCCGGGCGCGCGTGCCGGGTTCGCCAAGCTTCGAGAGCGCAAAACCATACTCAGCGGTCAGCGGGTAAGGCGGGTCCAGAAACACAATATCGGCCAAGTCGGCGGCAAGTCGTTTCCGAACGCTCCCGCGCAGCAACGTGCCACGCTCGTCCACCTTCAACATCTTTAAATTGGCTTCGATAATGCAAATCGCCTCTTTCGATTTCTCAATGAAGAGCACACGCGAAGCACCCCTGCTAAGCGCTTCAATGCCCACAGTGCCTGCGCCGGCATAAGCGTCCAGAAATACGCACCCCGGCAAAGAGGGCGCCAGAATATTAAACAAGCTCTCGCGGAGGCGATCCGGTGTGGGCCGCACCTCCATCCCCGGAACAGTTTTCAAAACTCGGCTTCGAAACTCACCGGCGATGACACGCACTGTTTCAGTATCGAACGAGTGACGTTTGCGTTTGCAAACTTGCACTGGCGTCTGCTACTATCTGACAGGCACTAGACTGGCTTCCTTCCCTTTGAACTGCCTCACACCCCCCAACGGAGTTAACACAACCACTGAATGAGCTTTACTGTATTTTTGGGTAATCTACCGACCTGGGTTACCGCGGACGAAATTAAGCAATGGCTTTCCGCGGAAGACCTGGTAGCGGATTCGGTAAAAGTCATCCGCAACCACGAGACGCAGGAATCCAAAGGATTTGCGTTCGTGGAAGCGCCCACGGCAGACGAGATGCAGGCGATTATTCGCCGGTTCGATCGAGCACCGCTTGAAGACAAGCTGCTGCGCGCGAACCCCGCTCAGCCGTCCAAGGGCAAAGGACAACCTGTAAACGGAACTTCCGCTCCCGCTTCACGCGAATCGCGCGTTGGCGTGGGAGTATCGGCCGGAATGAATCACGGCGCCGGCAACGGTCGCAGAACGCGCGGCGGTAAGCGCGAACGGGATACGGAACCGAAAAGCGCATTCGCTACGGAACTCGCTAAAGCTCTATAGCAGGGTTGGCTTGTTCCAACCCTCAAGTCTTTCACTGGTGTGAACGCCGGGCACGCACAAGCGGCCTGGTTTTTGAGAAAATCGCTAAGTATTCCTTCACTGGCATCGCCATTGCCGGAAAGGTCCTATGATTTCCAATCGGCACCGGTTGCTTGCCCTGGCATTTCTTCTGTTTTGCGCCCTTCGGGTCAGCGCCGGCGCGCCGCAGCAGTCCGCGAACCGCCTCTCCTCCTCCGTCAACGTAAATTCCCGCTACATCATTGAGCAAGTCCAGGTCACCGGTTTCCCGGCGTCCAAGCTCAACGATTCCCTTCGCTCCAAACTGCAAAAGCTGGTCGGCAGCGCCTACGATACCGAAGCGCTTGACGATCTGGCGCACTCTCTCCGTAAAGACCTTCACGCCAGGAACGTGACCCAGCATCTGGCCCGCGGCTCCTCCCCGGAAATGGTCAAGGTGATCCTCGAAGTGGAACGCCGTTCCGTTGCGCTAGATATTTCGGTGCCAAAGTTTCTGTATCACTCCAAGCAAGGCTGGAGCGCGCAAATGCTGGCCTCCACCACCGTGGCGCGCAATCACAGTTTCATTTTCGGCCTGGTCAGCGATGGCGATGAACTCACCGAACGCTTCACCGGCATCCAGGCCGCCTACGAAAATCTCCACGTGGGCACGGACCGACTCCGCTTCCGTTTCGCGTTTGAGGATTATCACCAGCAATGGAACCGCGCCACCACAGATGCTCTCAGCGACCCCGCGGCGCTGAACGCGGCTCTGCGCACCGGTGCCCCGGAACTTTATCGCGCGCGCCGCAACTTTCAGCCGACGCTCGCCTTTGCGCTTACGCCTTCGCTGATAGTAACGGGCGGCCTCAGTTTCGAACGCCTGCAGGAGACCTTGCCTTACCTGCAAACGGAGGGCGCGAACGCCTTTGCCGCCGGGCTGCAATATCACAAGCGTTTCGACGACGAAAACGGCGGCGGACGCACAGCCGATGCCGCTTATAACATCCGCGTTGCCAGCCGTGCGCTGGGCAGCGATTACCTCTATACGCGACATCACTGGACCGGCGCTTACAACCTCACTCGCGGCCGGCATTCGCTTTCCGATCAGGTGACAGCAGGTTACATCACCGGGCGCGCGCCTATGTTTGAGCGATTCGTGCTGGGCACCAGTTCCCTGCTGCGCGGCTGGAATCGCTACGAAATCGATCCCCTGGGCGGCGACCGCCTGCTGCACAACTCCGTGGAATACCGGTACCGGATGGGCAACGTGTTCTATGACACCGGCTCTCTTTGGAGCCACGGCAAGGTGCCGAAGCTGAAACATTCCGTAGGCGTCGGCGTACGCCACAGCATCTTCTCACTGGCACTCGCCTTTCCGCTTCGGCAAGGCCGTGTTGACCCAATACTCATGGTTGGCATGAACTATTGATGCTGCGCCTGACGCGGAGACTATTCCTGCTGGCCGGCTGCGGCGCGCCTTTCACGGTGGCGCTGAGCGCGCAGGATTTATCCGCTCGTTTAGATCAGGCGAACGTGCTCCATGTCCTTGCGCCCGGGTTGCACTTTCTGAAAGGCAAGCCGCTCGAACGTTTGAAGGATGGCGCGACGGTCGCAATTTTGGGCCAGCTCACGCTGTCTCTGGACGCGAATGTCACCATCGCCACGCGAGCCGTCGCAAGGTTCGCCATCAGCTACGACATCTGGGAAGAGCGCTTTTCCGTGAGCCGCTTTGCCGCCGCGCGTCAGGAAACGGCCGCCCGGGGCGCCTCTCATCTTTCGCCCGAAGCTGCCGAAGCGTGGTGTCTGGACCACCTCACCGTGGATACGTCAGTGCTTCCTACCGGCCGGCAATTCTGGATTCGCCTGGAGCTACGAGTTGAAGACGGCCGCGAAGGCAACCAGATCATCGGCGAACCAGGCATCAATCTTACGCGCCTGATTGAAATCTTCAGCCGGCCGGCGCGCGCCCAGCAGCAGCGCTGGCAACTGGATGCGGGCCCCCTGCGTCTGGCTGACCTGAGGCGGAGTTAGTCATGACCACGCTGCGTCACAAGCTGGTGTTGGTGTTTCTCGCGGCGACGCTGGCGCCGTTGCTGGTCACGCTCTGGATCACGACATCGCTGCTGGAACGCAGCCTGAGCTACTCTTCCACACAGGAATTGGACCGTCTGTCGCGTGCCCTCGAAAACACGGGCCGCGAATACTATCAGGCCGCGCGGCAGCAGTTGAAAGACGATGCCGCGAGCGGGCGGGTGCCGGCGCAACGGCCCGTGCGCCTCACTTGGACGGAGGCGCAAAAGGAATTCTGGGCCTCCGGTGAGCAGGAGCGGTTTCGCTTGGAAGGCGCGCGGCAGGACCGTTTGGAATATGTGGTTCGTGAACCCTCGGGCCTCGCGATTTACTCCCGGCCGCTGGGTCTTGAGATGGCCGTCGTTACCGAACAATACCGCTCGGCTCGCCAGACCATCGCCGGCAATCGGGCTCGCAACCTGCGCCGCGGATTCAACTACACCTACATGGTGCTGACGGTGGCAATCTGGCTGGCATCGCTGCTGATTCTCATCTTCTTTGCCAAGCGCATCAGCCGCCCCATCCAGCAGCTGACGGCTGGCCTCAGCGAATTGGCGAAGGGCAATTTTTCCGCGCGGCTCGCTCCCCAGTTACGGTTGGGCCGTCAGGACGAGGTAGCCCTCGCCACCAGCGCGTTCAATGAAACCGCCGCGCAACTGCAGTTCAGCCGCGACCGTCTGGTGTACCTCACCCAATTGGCCAGTTGGCAGGTGCTGGCCCGCAAGATGGCGCACGAGGTGAAAAACTCGCTCACGCCCATCCGCCTGACCGTGGAAGAGATGGTGGCCAGGCACTCCGAAAGCGACCGTGGTTTTCTGGAACAAGCGGCCAGCATCGTGGTGGATGAAGTGGAATCGCTGGAACGCCGCGTGCGGGCTTTTTCGGAATTTTCCGCCGAGCCCGATGTCTTTCCGGAGCGCATCGATGTGAATCAGGTGCTGGAAGAGCGTATTGCCTTCCTCAAATCCGCACACCCGGAAGTGAGCTACGCGGTGCGGCTTTCAGAGGCTGTACCCAGCGCGTTGGCCGACCAGGACCTGGTGAAGGGGATCCTGGTCAATCTCCTGGAAAATGCCGCCGAAGCAGCTGGTTCGGGCGGTCAGATTCTGGCATCCACCTCCACTTCGTCCGAACGCGTACTGATCGAGGTTCACGATTCCGGCCCCGGCCTGAGCGAACAGGCGCGCAAATCGCTGTTTCAACCGACAATTTCATTTAAGAAAAGGGGTATGGGCCTGGGTCTTTCCATCGCACGCAAGAGCGCCTTGATTTTGGGCGGGGACATTGTTCTGGTAAGCGGCGAACTGGGCGGCGCCGGCTTCCGCGTGGTGCTTCCGGTGGCTCATGATCGTTAGGCGCGTTCTGATTGTGGATGACGAGGAGAATATCGGCCGCTCTCTGCGCCTGATTCTCGAACGCGAAGGCTACGCCGTAAACGTCTTCCGTTCCGTCGCCGATTTCCGTAAGTTCCCCGAACCGCAGCGTATCGATGTGTTCCTCTTCGACGTGCGCCTGCCCGATGGCAATGGTATCGATTTGCTGCGCTCACTCCAGCAGCAAGACGTCCGCTCGCCCGTGATCATGATCTCCGGGCACGCCACCATCGCCGATGCCGTGGAAGCCACGCGCGCGGGCGCGTTCGATTTTCTCGAGAAGCCCTTGAGCCGCGAACGTGTTCTGGTGGCGCTCAAGAATGCTTTTGCGCAGGCAAATCTTCGCCAGGAAAATGAGAAGCTGCGTGAGATTGTGGGGCCAGGGCCGCGCATGATCGGCTCCAGCCCCGCGTTCGAGCGCGCCGTTTCTCAGGCCACCATGGCCGCGAAATCCGATGCGCGCGTCTTACTCGTCGGCGAATCCGGCACCGGTAAGGAGTTGCTTGCCGCGCATCTGCATGAGCTGAGCCCCTTCAAAACCGGTCCGTTCGTGAAGGTAAATTGCGCCGCCATCCCTACCGAATTGATCGAAAGCGAACTATTCGGCCACGAGAAGGGCGCTTTTACGGGAGCCACTGCCGCGCGCAGAGGCAAGTTCGAACTGGCCGATGGCGGCACGCTTTTTCTGGACGAAGTGGGCGACCTGCACGCGGGCTCGCAGGCCAAGCTCCTGCGCGTCTTGCAGGAAGGAGAATTTCACCGCGTGGGCGGCGAACAGCTCATCCGCGTTTCCGTCCGCGTAATCTCCGCAACCAACCGCGACCTGCAGGCCATGGTCGCCCAAGGCAAGTTTCGCGAAGATCTTTACTATCGTGTCAGCGTGGTCCCAATCCAGGTGCCGCCACTGCGCGAGCGTCCCCAAGATGTACGCGCCCTGGCGCTCTATTTTCTGGAAGAGTTTTGCGCGCGCAACAATTTTCGCCCGAAGCACATGGACGAAGAAGTTTTTGAGCTGCTCGAAGGTTACAACTGGCCCGGCAACGCGCGGGAACTGCGCAACGTGGTGGAACGCATGGCCATCCTGACGCCGGGTGAGCACATTCCGGCGGCCTCCATTCCCGTGGAAATTCGGCTGCAGCGCGAAACCGGCCCCCGCTCCACGGTGCAGGAAGCGCGCGAAGGCGCCGAGCGCGATCACCTGCTGCGCGCGCTCGATTCGTCAGGCTGGAACGTCTCCGCCGCCGCCCGCGTGCTCGGCATCGAGCGCACCAATTTGCACAAACGCATTCGTGCGCTAGGATTGACCCGTGCTCCTTAGAATTTGCGCTCTGCTTTGCTGCCTGGTGGCCCAGGCTTTCGCCCAAAACACCGGCTTTTTCATCCAAGGCTCAGACCCACAGTTCGGCATGTTCACCAAAGATGCAAACTTCGTTCAGGAAACAGCCAATTTCGAATTCTTCATCGCCAACGTGAACCGGCTGAACCCCATGTTTGTAGTGGTTTGCGGCGATCTGACCAACAAAATGGGCGATAAAAGCCAAATTTCCGAATACCACCGGATCGCCGCCAAGCTAAAACCCGAAATCAAGCTCTACAGCGTGGCCGGCAATCACGATGTGGGAAACGAACCCACTCCTGAAAATTTGGCTTCGTTTCGTCAAAATTACGGTCCCGATTGGTACAGCTTCCAGGCGAACGGGCTCTACGGCATCGTGCTCGATTCCAGCGTGATCGCCTTCCCTTCAAAGGTGCCGGACGAAGCCGAAAAACAGGAGACCTGGCTGCGCGCGGAGCTGGTCAAAGCCAAGGCCAGCGGCCGAACCGTGGCAATCTTCCAGCACATCCCGTGGTTCCTCTCCACGCCCGATGAGCCCGATCAGTACTTCAACATCACGAAGCTAATTCGCGCCAAATACTTGAAGCTGTTCGCGGATTCCGGCGTGCGGTACATCTTCGCCGGCCATTATCATCGCAACGCGCTTGGCACCGGCGCGGACAATCTGGCCATGGTCACCACCGGCCCCATCGGGATGCCCATTGGTCCCGATCCGTCCGGATTCCGCATCGTCACCGTCAAAGGCGGGCAGCTGGAACAGCAGTATTACGGCCTCGGTACCATCCCCAATACTTACCCGCCTCCGCCGCCTGAAGTACACTGAAAAGTTCTCATGAAATTGCAAAGCCACATCATCACGCAGGGCCGTGACCGCGCGCCCGCCCGTAGCTACCTGAAAGCCATTGGCTTCACGGATGAGGATCTGCGCAAGCCCATCATCGGGATCGCCAACACCTGGACCGAGACCATGAACTGCAATTACAAGTTGCGGGATCTGGCCGTTTACGTCAAAGAAGGCATCCGCGCGGCCGGCGGCACTCCCATGGAATTCAATACCATCGCCATCAGCGACGGCATCACCATGGGCACCGAAGGCATGAAGGCTTCGCTGGTGAGCCGCGAAGTGATTGCCGATTCCATTGAGCTGGTGGCGCGCGGCCACATGTTCGACGGCATCGTGGCGCTGGTGGCTTGCGACAAGACCATTCCGGGCGCGGCGATGGCCCTGCTACGGCTGAACATTCCCAGCATCGTGATGTACGGCGGGTCCATCTTGCCGGGCCGCCATAAAGGCCACGACATTACGATTCAAGACGTCTTCGAGGCTGTGGGCGCAAACGCCGCGGGAAAGATGTCCGATTTCGAATTGCTCGAAATTGAGAACCACGCCTGTCCCGGCGCAGGAGCCTGCGGCGGCCAGTTTACGGCCAACACCATGGCGACAGTGATGGAACTGATGGGCCTTTCCCCCATGGGAACCGCTTCTGTGCCGCAAGTGGATATCCGCAAGGAAGACGTAGCGCGGCGTTGCGGCGACCTGGTGATGCGTTGCGTGCGGAATGACCTGAAACCCCGCGATATCGCTACCCGCAAAGCTTTCGAAAACGCCATCGCGGGCGTGGCGGCTACGGGCGGTTCCACCAATGCCGTGCTGCATCTGCTGGCCATGGCTGTTGAGTGCGGTGTCGAACTGAAAATGGACGATTTCCAAACCATCAGCAATCGCACCCCGCTTTTCGTGGATTTGAAGCCCGGCGGGAAGTACGTCGCAGTGGATGTGGATAAAGCCGGCGGCATCCCCGTGATTGCCAACCGGCTGGTGGAGGGGCATTATGTGGACCCGTCGGTAATCACCTGCACGGGCCGTACGTTTGGTGAAGAGGCGGCCGACGCGGTGGAGACCGACGGCCAACAGGTAATTCGTCCCCTGAGCAATCCCTTGAAGACCACTGGCGGCATCGCTATTCTGCGAGGTTCGCTGGCGCCGGAAGGCTGCGTGATCAAGTTGGCCGGCCATGCCAAGCGAAGTCACCACGGTCCGGCGCGTGTGTTCAATCGCGAAGAAGACGCCATGGCGGCCGTGCAGGGCGGGAAAATCAGCGCCGGCGACGTCATGGTGATCCGTTACGAAGGGCCGCGCGGTGGTCCTGGCATGCGCGAGATGCTGGGCGTGACCGGTGCGATTGTGGGCGTGGGCTTGGCGGATAGCGTTGCGCTGGTGACCGATGGCCGCTTCAGCGGTGCGACGCATGGGTTCATGATTGCCCACATCTCTCCCGAAGCCGCGAATGGCGGTCCCATTGCAGCCGTTGCCGAGGGCGATATGATCCTGGTGGATGTGGACGCCGGCGTTCTGAATCTGGAAGTGGCCCCGGAGGAGATGCACCGCCGTTTGGCCGCTTGGGAATCGCCAGCGCCGCGGTACAAATCGGGTGTGTTTGCGAAGTATACGGCACTGGTAGGCTCGGCCTCGGAAGGCGCGGTTACTTCGCGCTTCTAAAAGGCCTGATGAACATACTTTTCATCGGGGACATCTTCGCCCATGAGGGCCGAAGGTTGGTCACCGATCATCTTGCCGATATTCGCGAGGCGCAGCGGATCGATCTGATTGTGGCGAATAGCGAGAATTCCGCGGGTGGCTTCGGCGTGACCCCGGCCACCGCCGAAGAGCTCTTCGCGCTCGGCGTGGACGTGCAAACCGGCGGCAACCACAGCTTCGATAAGCGCGAAGTTTACGATTACCTGGGCACCCATCCGCGCTTGCTTCGGCCCGCGAATTTCGCGCCCGGCGTTCCCGGCGCCGGGATGGTGACCGTGACCGCGCGCAATGGCGTGACCTGCGCCGTGATCAATCTGCAGGGCCGAACGTATATGGGCAATTCGGATTGCCCGTTCCGGAAGGCCGACGAGCTGTTAGCCGCGCTCGACCCGGCAATTCGGGTTCGTTTTGTCGATTTCCACGCCGAAGTGACCAGCGAGAAGATGGCCATGGGCTGGCATTTGGATGGACGCGTTTCCGCCGTAATCGGCACCCACACGCACATCCCGACTGCCGATACTCGCGTATTGCCCGGCGGCACGGCGTACCAGACCGACGCGGGAATGACCGGCCCCTACGATTCTGTCATCGGGGTCGAAAAGGAAATGATCGTTCGCCGGTTCATGAATGGCATGCCCGTCAGAATGGAAGCCGCTAAAGGCATGGTGGAGTTCCATTCCGTGATTGTGGATGTCGATGAGGCGACCGGTTTAGCGCGCGGCATTCGCCGGCACATGGTTCGGGCAGACTAGCGCACTTACTTCTTGCCGGTCACCCAAATGGTGGTAAGCCGGCCCGGACCCGTACTGGCAATCCCATTGATCACGAACGCCAGCGGCGTGCTGCCGGTGAGTTCGGTTGCAGCGACATCTTCCGGAATTTTCACATTCACCTGCCAGACGCCCACCAGCCCCGGTGCAAGACCGGAGTACTGAACGTTGGCATCGTCAATGACCTTGGTGCCGACAATCACCTGCGGCCTGGTGGCCGTGGGGAGCGCGCCGGTGGGCGCCACTCCGTCCGGGGGGGCATTCGGCACAACCCCTTGCCCCGTGCCAAAGACGGAGATCACTGAGCCGTTCGTCGCCGGATGATCCTTGCCGTTTACCGTGCCGTCCTGATTTAGCGCAGCCGCTTGACCGGCGCCTGGCGTCAAAGGATTCAGAGTGAAAATGGCCGGAGAGGCTATGTTGAGCGGAATGGGGTAGTTCCCCAGAATCTGGCCTGTATCCACGCGCGAGACCAGAAGATCGCCCGTGCCATTTGTGGGTGCGCTTTGGGGCAGCACGAAGTTGATCTGATTGGGCCCAACGTAATACAAAGGCGCGAGGATTCCGTTCAGCGAAACCTGCACACCGGCAAGCTGGGTGGGAAGAGGCGAACCGCTTGCGGTGGCGGTTGCGGCGCCGAATTGCTTATCGAAAATTGCAAAAAGCGTGGCGATGCTGCCGGGCGCGAGCGCCTGATTCGAAGCGGAAAGGAAGCTTGCCGCATTGAAAGTGCTCAGGGCAGGGAAGTTGATCTGCACTCGATTGCTGGAGTCCGCCGTGTACAGATTGCCGTACGCATCCTGCGTAACGGCCAGTGGACCGCCATCGGAAATGGTGGCGTTGGAGGCGAAACCGTTCAAGGGTTGATCGTTGAATTTCGGGAAGCGGAGCAGCGCATTTGCGCCCGAAGCGGCCACCCAAAGTTCCAGGCTGGTTGGGTTCACGTAAACGCCGCGCGCGCCGGAAACCCCAGTCAGAATTCGCGAGGGCCGTGGATCGTTCGTCTGGCTGGGAGCGCGTTCGAAAATAACCACGCGCGAATTTCCGGTATCGGCGACGTAGAGCCGGTCGTCTCCGTCTGTGGCAATCCCGCGAGGTTGGTTGAAGCGATTGTCAGCAGCGGAATTACCCGTTGCGGAGGAAGTATTGAAATCGGGCTGGCCGAAAACGGTAGTGGCCGCTTGGCCATTCGTGAATGACGTGGGGGTGCCGGCGAAATAAAGTACACGGTTCAACCCGGTATCGGACACCAGCAGCCCGTTGTTGCTGGCAAACGCCAAGCCATACGGAACGGCCATTGTGGACGCGGAGGCATCCTGAATTTTGGAGGTGAAATTTCTCTGCCCTAGAACCAGGTTTGCCGCGGGGAGTGGAGTCGGCTGCGCAAACGGGTTCTGGAAACGGAGCACGCGGCCGTTGCCTGAATCCGCCACATAAAGGTTGCCTGCGGGATCGAGCGCCAACCCGGTGGGCTGAAAAAGGCTGCTCGCGGTGGGGTTGTTCGCGTCGTTCGGGTAATTGATTTGGGTGTGCGCGAAATCGGGCTGGCCAATGACGATATCGGCGCGGTCGCCTGCCTTGATGTTGCGCAGGTCGCGAAAGCCGAGCACGCGATTATTGAACGTATCGGCAACAAAGAGATGCGGCGGGTTCGAGTTTAAATCCGCAACCAGACCGGCTTCGCTAGGGCCGGCTCCGCTGGTGAAGCGAAATTCGCGGCCTTCCACCAGGTTCGGGGCATTCAGGTTTAATTGGTCCTGACCCAGCACGCGCGTTGCAGCGCCCGTGACCCCGGCCGCGGAATAGGGAACAACAATCACGCGGTTGTTTCCGCTATCCGCGATGAAGAGTTCGGTAGGCGAGACGGCCACGGCGGCAGGCGCGGCTAAACGGTCAGGCCCGGCTTCCTGCAAACCCAAATTGGGCAGGCGGCTCGAAAAATCGGTCTGCCCAAACAGGTATTGAATCTGGGCTTGCTGCGTAAGCGTATTGGCGGTGAACTGATCGGTTGGCTTGAACGCCAGAAGCCGATTGTTTTGCGTGTCGGCAATCCCGATTCCGTTATTGATCACGAACAATCCGCCCGGCCCGGCTCCGAACTGCTGTTCACTGACATTAGGCGGCTGCGGCGTCACGTTCGCGGGCACCACGCCGAGAATCCTCGAAGCCGGCTGCCCGTTTCTCACAAACGGCGGATTGTAAATCAAAATTCGGGCTCGCACCGAGCTTTGCGATTCCGCGACGTAAAGCCGGCCTTGCTGATCGAACGCGAGACCGGTGGGAGTGGAAACGTTGCTTACGTTCGCCGGATCGTTGTTCGGAGTATTGGTGGCAAAATCGAGCTGCCCCAGTACTAAATCGGCCAAGGGTCCGTTCTTTGCGTCAGGCCCAAGCAGCGAAGCGGGATAGCGCAGAACGCGGTTGTTGCCAGCGTCCGCCACGAACAGGTTTCCTGCGGAATCGAACGCCAGGTAACCGGTAAATGCTGCGCCACTTGCATTCGTAAATGCTAACGATTGCGGCGTGATGCCGTTGAAATTCGCCGTGTTGGAGGTAAATCCGAGCTGGCCAATGACTAAATCCGGCAACTGATCGGTCCGCGTCGCGGGCTTCGGGAAGCGCAAAATGCGGTTGTTGCCGGAATCGAGTACATAAAGGTTGCTCTGCGCGTCAACGGCAAGACCGGTCGGCACAGTCAGGCCGCTATTGCGCCGTCCGTTCCCGGGCCCCTGAGGCGAGGTGCTTTGAAAATCCACCTGACCGATCACCAGGTCGGCTTTCTGGCCGTTGGCGAAAGAATTGGAATTCTTAAAACCCAGGACGCGATGATTTCCGGAATCGGCAATATATAGGATTGGGGGATTGGAATTCAGGTCGAGCGCGATTCCCTGAGGGGAATTTAGTTCCCGGCCCTCCACTAGATTCAAGCTGGTTTGAGCTGCGCTAGTCTGACCGACGAGGCGGGTAGGAACGGGATTGAGTTGAATCTGAGCAATGGCGGCGGGTGCTAAGGCAAGGACGAGCAGATAAGGCAGATACCGCGAAATAATTTTCATGAGGACATGGCCGGGGCAGAAAGGCCTCGTACCCTAAAAAATACCATGCAGTGTCACGGAACAACCCACCCCCAAACGGCAAGGGAATAGGGTAAATGGACGTTTGGCCACTCCCTTGCACATTTGCGCGAGGGAAGGAGCCGCTATGAAAAATATTGCAGCATTCGGTCTGTACCGGACGCAAGCACAAGTGGAAGACGCAGTAGATGCGTTGAAAAACGGTGGTTTTCGCAACACCGACATTTCTGTTTTATTGCCTGAAAATGTGGGATCGAAAGACCTGGGACACGAAAAGCACACGAAAGCCCCCGAAGGCGCCACCACGGGAGCCGCTTCGGGCGCCATTCTTGGAGGAGCGCTGGGTTGGTTGGCGGGAATTGGCGCGCTGGCCATTCCGGGGATCGGACCGTTTCTGGCGGCGGGCCCGATCGTAGCCGCTCTGGCGGGCGTGGGCGCAATGGGTGCGTTGGGCGGCGTTACAGGTGCGCTGGTAGGAACTGGAATGCCCGAATACGAAGCCAAGCGCTACGAAGGCCGCATCAAACATGGGGGAATTTTGCTTTCGATTCATTGCGATAACGAAGATTGGGTGAAACGCGGCAAAGAAATTTTGGTGCGCACGGGCGCCGAAGACGTGGCGAGTACGAGCGAGGCCTCGGCCGATTATGGCGCAAGCGACAAGCCGCTGCCCCGGACGCGTGGCACAATTGGCTCCGTTTAGCCGCATGAGCTTAAGATCGTAGGTTGTCCCTTCGAACTCGCGTTAGCGCGGTAAGCTACCTCAACACTTGTCCACTGGTTTGGGGGATGTTGCATGGTCCACAGGCGGGACATTTCGATTTGGTTTTTGAACTGCCGGCGGAGTGCGCGGGTTCCGTAAGGCTAGGTAGAGCGGATGTTGGCTTGGTTCCGGTAATTGAAGTTTTTCGGCAAGACCTGGAAATTGTGTCCGATGTTTGCATTTCCTCTGACGGCGCGGTGCGCAGCATTTATTTGCTGCACCGGAAAGAGTTATGCGACATTTGTACTGTTGCGCTGGATACCAGCTCTCGCACCTCGGTTGCCCTGACGCGGATTTTGCTGGCTGAGGGTTACGGCGTTAGGCCCATAGAGCACGACGCGTCTCCCAACATTTCGGCCATGCTAAGTGAAGCCGATGCCGCGGTACTGATCGGCGACCCGGCACTGAAGTTAAATGTCGCAGGCGGAGACTTTCAACGGCTCGATCTAGGCGAGGAATGGAAGCGGCTGACGGGTCTACCGATGGTGTACGCAGCGTGGGCGGGGAGGCCAGGCCAGATTGCAGGCGACGCAGCCCTATTTCGCGAATCATACGAATGGGGCAAGCGGCACATTTCCGAGATTATTGAAATAGAGTCCGGGACCAGAGGTCTTCCGCGTGAATTGTCGGCAGAGTACCTGACCCAGCGGATCAAGTACGAGCTAGATGAAAACGCCCACAAAGGCATGCAGGAATTCCAGCGCCTGGCGCAAGTTCACGGCCTGGTTTAGAGGCTGGGCTGGTTTGACACCAGTCTGCGGGGATGGTGTAATGTGAGAGCCCTCCTCTGTTCCTCAGTAGCTCAACGGTAGAGCATTCGGCTGTTAACCGAAGGGTTGTAGGTTCGAATCCTACCTGAGGAGCCATATTAAATCAATAAGTTACGGCTAAATGCGCACCGCAGCAAGAGTTCGAAAAAGGCTGACTGTAGCGGAAAATGTAGCGCCCCCGCCTAGGAAAGGTGGCAATGTAGCGGACTGTGTAACGATTCCGCGTGAACGTCTGCGACCGTTCGACTCCACCCAGTGATACGGCGCTAGGCGAGGAGCGGGCTTCAGAGTCAGTTGTCCGCAACAGAACTGAAGGCTGTCGAGTGCTTTGCGGGTCTTGCGGTAGACATACCCGGCGATGTCTTGAATGATTCGTTTATCGGCACCACTCTTCAGCCGTGTGACGCTTCTCAGGACGTCAGTCGTGGGTCTGCCGGAGGCTTTAGCAGGAATAGCTAAACGAGCTCGATTGAGACGCGCCGCCCCACCATGGCCGCCGCCCGTTGCAGGCTCGACAAGGTGATGTCGTTGTCTCCGCTAAGCAATCGATCAACCTGTGTCCGGCTTGTCTTAAGCAGGACTGCCATACGGTTTTTTGAGATTTTCTTCTCTTTCATTGCCTGGGCTAGTTGCCAAGCCACAACTTCTTTTACCGCCTGAGCTTGCGCCTCTTCAAAAATCCCCTCGTCCTTAAGAAAATCATCGATGCTGGAACCTAAATTTTTCTCACTCATCACTCAACTCCTTCTGGCGCTTTCTCGCCGTTTGTAAATCGTCGTCCGGTGTTGTCCGGGTTTTCTTGATAAAGCCATGTAAGGCCACAAGGTTATCGCGGTAGATACAGACAAACACTCGTGCGGTTCGCTTTGTCGGCAAGTCGGTTCGAATCTCCATCGGACCGTTCCCGAGTGGCCGGCAAAGTGGCATGCCGACTGGCCAGCGCCATTGAGCACGCAGTAAATCGCGGCCTATCGCTTGCCGTTCTGGCTCTGGAAGTCCCTTCAACCACTCCCGCACAGGTTCGTTGCCCGCGCCAGTCCGAATGAAGATCAAAGGGATCTTTCGCGGACGTGGAGCGTCTTTCATCAAAGTACATACCTGTACTTTATATGGTACGTCGGAGCAGCGTCAAAAAGACATCGGTGCCAGCACCCGATCACTGGGTCCTGGTTTTGGGCAGATAGATTCAAGAGCTTTAGTATCTTTGACTGTCTGGTCTCCCGCACCGCTTTCCGCAAGTTCTGTGATCAAGGTATGTCGGTTGTCATGCCATCTGCCCTTCACTCCGGCATGAGAGGTATTTGCGCGATGAACCCAAACCAAAGGCCATACAGAGAGTCCAGCAGCACCCCCAAGTCAAGCTTGTTGTCGCGATTCACTGTGGTTAGTGTAATCGGAACGAGCCTGCCCTCACGTCGAATAGCGTCAATTCTCGGGCATCTACCCGAGGGCGTTCTTTCATCGTGACCGCTAGCCTGGGATTATCGGCGGTTTTGCCGCAAGGAGATTTATGAAACGAAATGATTTGGCGGTGTATTTCGGCGGTCTCTTATTTGCCGCTGTGGTGCCGGTTTTAGGTTGGGCGGCTAACGAGGACCCTTCTTATTCGGGCACCTGGAAGACTGAGAATAAGAATTTAGCGCTGGTAGTCGAGCAGACCGGCGACACGATTCATGTAACCGAACAGCGAGACGGCAGAACGCTTTGCGAGTACACGTGCAACTCTAACGGCAAAGATTGCAACTTCAAGGAAGAAGGCAAGAAGGCAAAAGTTTCCGTCTATTTCAACGGCCCGAAGATGGTGGAGATTCGCACGCGCGGGGACGTAGTGATGAAGCGGCGCTTTGGGTTAACGAATGACGGTAAGACCCTAGAGGTGGAATCGATGCCCATAGTGCCTCCGGGCAGGACCGAAACAACCTTGTACGCGAAGCAATAACCGGTCCGCCTTCCGGTTGCGATATCCTACTGCGCGGGACCGCACGGTGCGATTGCGAATTTGGCCGCTTCTTTTCATTGGACTTGGCGCGCATCTTTTCTTGATCGGGCTAGCCGGATTCAGCGCTCTGAAGCGTGCTACGGAGAGTTACTCCGGAACGACAGCCCTTTATACAAGAGAAGTCCAAACGGAGCGGCTGCTGGGAGATCTTCGATCTGATGTATTGTTGTCGGCCATCGAAGCGCGCGATTTTCTCTTGCTTCCGTCCTTAGGCTCGGAGCGGCAAAGCCGGCTTGCGCGGTTAAGGCAATCGTCGCAATCGGCCCTCGCCGATCTTACGCCCATTATTCCGGCTGAGTACACCGGACGTTTAGAGACCCTGACCCAGCAGGTAAATGCCTATTGGCATGCACTCGCGTCCATTCCAGTTCCGCCGGCTGGAGACAAACCCGGGCCGCATGCACGCTTCCTGATCGAGCAGATCTTGCCTAAACGGCAAATCGTCCTTAATCTGGCCGAGGAGATGGAGAGGCTGACGCGCGACAGTATTCGCAAACATCGTAGTGAAATTGACAACCGCCAAGCAGGGCTTCCGCTTTACGTTGCTGAAGCGGTCGGTGGGACTTTGCTGATCGGGATGCTGGTAGGGGCGGCAAGTTTGGCCGGCATAGCCCGTGCGGAGCGAATCGCCGCGGAGCGCCATCGAACGGTTGCCGATAAAGAAGAGGAACTGCGCCGGCTGTCCCAAAGATTGGTGAAGGCGCAGGAGGAAGAGCGGCGGTCGCTTTCGCGCGACCTGCACGATCAAATCGGGCAGGTACTTACCGCGGTGCGCATCAGCGTGGGCAATGTGGAGGAGGCGCTTCATAACCCCGACGGTTCAAACAAGGCGGAAGTACAGCTGGAGCAGGCAAAGCGACTTTCTGAACAAGCGTTACGCTCTGTGCGCGAAATTGCTATGGGACTGCGGCCCGCCATGCTGGACGACCTTGGGTTGGGGGCGGCGCTCGAATGGCAGGCACGCCAATTCTCGAGATTGTGCGATGTTCCGGTTACCGCGCGGCTTTGCGGCGATTTGGATTCGCTTTCCGAAGCTCAACGAGTGTGCGTTTACCGAGTGGTGCAGGAGGCGCTAAATAACGCAGCCAAGCATGCCAAGGCCAGTGAAATCTCTTTCGCGGTATTGGGTACCGAAGCGGACGTTCGGATTGAGGTTCGAGATAACGGGACTGGATTCGATTCTGTACTGAGAAGCGGGCCCGGCTTAGGCCTGGTCGGCATCAAAGAGCGTGTCCGGCAATTGGGCGGCGACGCCGACATCTCCTCGCGGCCAGGGTTCGGCACTACGCTCCTGGCGCGAATTCCGATGCGTTGTTCACCCGAAGCCGTATGACGCGCATCTTGCTTGCGGACGACCACGGGATCGTTCGTCAGGGTCTACGTGCCGTCTTGGCGCGCGACACCTCGCTGGAGGTGATCGGAGAAAGCAGCGATGGACGCGAGGCGGTGCGACTTGCCGAAGTGCTACAGCCGAATGTTGTGATCATGGATATCTCCATGCCGCGATTGAATGGAATTGAGGCGGCAAAACAGATCGTCAAGGCCAATCCGCGAACTCACATCATTATTCTGAGCATGCACTCCGACGAGACATACCTGATCAGGGCGCTGCAAGCGGGAGTCAAAGGGTATCTGCTGAAAGAGTCAGCGGAAGAAGATTTGATGCGAGCGGTACGGATGGTTGCGCAGGGCAAGACGTTTTTCAGCCCCGCCGTCACGAACGCATTGCTGGCGGATTACATGCGCGACATGCAACAGCGAAGCTTGCGGGATTCGTACGACCTTCTCACGGAACGCGAAAGAGAGGTGCTTCAACTGCTGGCGGAGGGAAAGTCGAATAAGGAAGCGGCAACCGTTCTGGACGTCAGTACGAACACGGTCGAAACTCATCGGACGAATCTGATGCAGAAGCTTGGGCTTCATAACACGGCGGAGATCGTGCTTTACGCCGTGCGCAAGAAGGTTATTCAGTGAGCGGACCCAGTCAAGATGATTTCTTTTTGCAGGCGAAACGTGAGCAGAGAGCCTGGGAGGATGTGCATCACGGTGTCAGAGACAATTAGTCCCGCCGGTTCACCCGGTTGATGTTTCGACGGATCTGAATAATCTCTGCCGGGAACACCTCCGAGGAAGGTTCCGAGAGGCGCATTCGGCCCAGCACCTCCTTTTACCAAGAAGGAGTCCCCATTCAACATCACGGAGGAAAGGCCAAGCTGCCAAGTAGGCGGACCGTTGCCGGTTTGAGGAATCAGCACCAACGTTGCCGGTGAGCCACTGGGCAGGATTTTCTGCGGGTCGCTTTGCTTAAGATCGCGGCTGATGACAGCGGAATAAGCTCGATTGACCGAAGGCTGGCTGGAATCTATCGGTTCCGCCGCAATGATAGCTAAGACAGTTCCTGAGGGGAGCACAACCGGGCCGCCCGCCGCCACCGGCACCACAGAGGCAACTCTATGTCTGCAGGACGCAGGCAGAAAGCACAGAGAGAAGAGCAAAACCGTTCGGACGGCCACCATCTTCGTTGTTCCGTTATTATGCGTGGCCACTTCTGTTAGTTTAGCGGGACCTTGAACGCGGAAAGGGCGGGGACTCGTACTGAGACCCCGCCCTCTTTGAAGCTTTTACTTGTTCACTCGACTTAGACAGCCAGGTACAACTTGTTACCGCCACGGTTCACCAGGAGCAACGAATCGCCCTTGGACTTGCCGATAGCGCTTGTAAAATCATCGGAGTTCGCGACCTTGCTGTGGTTGACTTCCTGAATCACGTCGCCTTCCTTCAAGCCAGCGGCCGCCGCGGCGCTCGCCTGATCCACCCCGGTCACCACGACGCCCTTCGTGTTTTCTGGAAGCCCGGTTTGCTGAGCGGTTTGTGAATCCAGGCTCTCCACCGATACGCCATCCAAGCCGCTATTCTCAGTGGCCTTTTCGTGATCGTTCTTCGCCATCTTGGCACCCGGAAGCGCCGCGGTCATAGCCGACATCTCCTGTGTTTGACCGGTCTTGATAACCTTGAATTCTTTTCCCGCGCCAGGTTTGTAACTCCACAACACTTCGAGGACATCCACGTCTTTACGGCTCTTCCATCGCACCGAATAACGGCGGTTTACGGAGTAGACCCCTAACTCTTTTTCCTGGGCCTTAGTTGCGCGCGTGAGTTGACGCACAATATCCTGCAGCGATTGCGTTGGCTTGCTGGCGGCCACGTCCTGCTGTTCGGCTACAAGGATAGTGAAGAGGGCCCCTAAAACAGCACACCAAATCATAGTTTTAACCTACACCAGAGACGAAAGACGGCGACGCAGCCCTCCGATCTGGCGGGGTTCAAGTGTGACAATGGCATATGCCCCGCATGGCCCAATTCGTGTTGGCGCTGCTCGTCGGCCTTGCTCTTTTGACGTGGGCCGCATCGGGCGTAGTGCAGACTACAGCGCGCGAATGGTTTGAGCGTGACGTCAGTTCACGGGCTCAACTGGTACTCGTCAGTGCCAGTCAGTCTATTGCCAACAACTGGTATGAAAATCCCAAGGACCTGCAAAAACAGTTGAATGATCTGGCGCGAGACGAACGCGTGATGGGTGTGTTGGTTTGCAATGCCGATTTAACGCGCAGGGTGAGCACTCCGGGGTTCCTGGAGGAATTCGGCTGTCCGGTGGTGGGAAGCCGGGCCCGGGTTGAGGCGAACCCAATCAGGGTGCAGGAGTGGAGCACCGTGGCGACCCTTCCAACGGGTCGAGTTCATGTAAGCGTCATGCCGGTCGCGAGTAAGGAGCAGCAGTTGGGGTTTATCGTGCTGCTGCACGACCTCAGCTACATCGAGAGGCGAGAGGCACAGGCGAGGACATTTCTTCTGATCGCATTTGGCTTCCTGGCCGTAATGGCGTTTGGAGTGCCGATGTTCGTGGCCAAATGGTCGCGTTATGGCTGGAGCAACGAACTGCGCAGCATGCTGAGAAACGGCGGAAAGCAGAGCCGTGAGTTCCAACCGATTCTCAGCGACATGCGCGAGTTAGTTGGCCGGATGGCCAACGACCGGGAGGACGCACCAGGACAATGGACTGCCGAGCGGCTGAAGCAAACGCTGAATCGCCATTTAAATGGAGAGAAGATCGTTATCCTGGCAAACCGCGAACCTTACATCCATCAGCACGCGGCGGACGGTACGATTGAGGTCCAACATCCGGCAAGTGGATTAGTCACCGCACTGGAACCGGTGATGCGCGCGTGTTCCGGCGTGTGGGTGGCGCACGGCAGTGGCAGCGCAGATCGGGAAACGGTCGACGGGAACGACCACGTTCGGGTCCCGCCCGGTGAGGAATCCTATTACATTCGCCGAGTGTGGCTCTCCGAAGAGGAGCAGCAGGGATATTACTACGGGATTTCAAATGAGGGACTCTGGCCCCTCTGCCACGTGGCACACGCGCGGCCGATGTTCCGGGCGGAGGACTGGCGCCACTACCGCGCCGTCAACCAGAAGTTCGCGGATGCGGTCTGCGAAGAAGTCGACTCCAAAGACCCAATCATCCTTGTACAGGATTACCATTTCGCGCTCGCCCCGGCGATGATCCGGAAACGTTTGCCCGCCGCGACGGTAATTGTGTTCTGGCACATCCCATGGCCAAATGCCGGAAGGATGGGAATCTGTCCCTGGCGCCAGGAGCTCTTGGAAGGCTTGCTGGGAAGCAGTATTGTCGGCTTCCACACGCAACTTGACTGCAACAACTTCGTCGATTCCATTGACAGATATATGGAAACCCGCATTGATCGCGAGCACAACGCCATCGTCATGCGAGGGCACCGCACCTTGATCCGCCCGTATCCCATTTCGTTGGAGTGGCCCGTGCACTGGGTCGATGCAGCGCCTAGTCCCGAGGAATGCCGGGCTCAGGTGTGGCGGGAGTTCGGACTGAAGCCAGGAGCTTTTCTCGGCGTTGGAGTGGACCGATTGGACTACACCAAAGGCATTGAGGAACGGTTGCTGGCTGTTGAGCTCCTGCTTGAACGGCATCCGGAACTTCGCGGCAGATTCAGCTTCGCGCAGTTAGCGGCACCGAGCCGCACCAAAATTGAGCTCTACCAGGATCTGAACAATCTGGTGGAGCGGGTCGCGGCTAGAATCAACGAGCGATTCGGTTCTTCCGGCTATCAGCCGATCATTCTGCTTCGCTCCCATCACGAACCGGCCGCGGTATATCGATTCTATAGAGCAGCGGATGTTTGCTACGTGAGCAGTCTACACGATGGCATGAACTTGGTGGCAAAGGAGTTCGTAGCCGCGCGCACGGACTTAAGAGGTGTCTTGGTGCTCAGCGAATTCACGGGCGCGGCGCGGGAACTGACCGAAGCGCTCATCGTCAATCCTTATGATTTGGAAGCTAGCAGCGAGGCTCTTGCCGTGGCATTGAAGATGCCAACCGAAGAGCAGGAGGATCGGATGCGCTCCATGCGCTCACTCTTGGCGCAGTTTAATGTGTACCGTTGGGCGGGGAAGATGTTGGTGGATGCAGCCAGGCTTCGGAATCAGGACCGAGTGACTGGACGCTTGGGCACGCGCCCCGTCGGAGGCGCTTCGCATTGAAATGCGTTACATTCTCGCTCAGTCCTCGCGATCGGTTCTGGCACAATTGGCTCAAGAACGGACCCTCTGTGCGTTTGACTTCGATGGGACGCTGGCACCGATCGTAGAGAACCCCGATCAAGCCATGCTGCCGGACTCCACGCGGCAGCTGCTAAGGCGTCTGGCCGAGCTATATCCTTGTGTCATCCTTTCCGGTCGATCCCGATCGGATTTACTGGGCAAATTGACCGGAATATCGTTCGAGGCAGTCTTCGGCAGTCACGGTGCGGAGGGAGAGGGTCTAAAGCCAAAGGGGCAGCCTCATGTGCAGAGGTGGAAGGCCGCACTTGAGCTTGAACTTGGTCCCGTGCCGGGCCTATGGGTAGAAGATAAGGGTCTTTCCCTTGCTGTGCACTATAGGCAGTCGCCTCGGAGATCTGAGGTTCTGAGGCAGATCCTCCAGGTGACAAAAAGCTTCGAACAAGCTCGTGTCTATGGTGGCAAGTATGTGGTCAATTTGGTTGTGGACGGCGCTCCCCATAAGGGAACCGCGCTAATTTCAGAGCGCGACCGGCTGGGATGCGAATCGGTCCTCTTTGTTGGGGACGATCAAAACGATGAAGATGCGTTCGCGATTGGCGGCAGCACCGTCGCCGTTCGTGTCGGTCGCAATTTGCGAAGCCGGGCGTCCTACTACGTCCGTGCCCAAAATGAAATGGATACGCTTTTGGAGCTTATGGTGATGCTGCGAGAACAAACAAAGAACGCTGCTCAGGAGGACTTAGGCTTGCGGAGGACGTCACATGGCGGCGGAACCGGTTTTGGACGCGAGCAGGCGTGAACGGCACGTTCAGTAAGAAGTACGTCGTCGCGTTGGCGGTGCTTGCGGCCTCTGTCCTTGTTCTAGGTTCCGTGTTCAGGCCAAAGCGGGCAACTCCTGAACCGCCGTCACCGTCGGAGACCGCGTCTCTTCAGACCAGGCTACGCCGCGAACAGCTTTCCGAAACAGCCGCGTATTTCGCCGAGCGCGCCGGCATTCTGGGCGAGTATGTGACATACAACCGCGAACATGGTGCAAGCGCTGTAGCGTGGGAGAAGACCGGGCAGGTAATCACGGCTTCGACACCCGAGTCGCCGGCTTTCGACCCACCTGTTCTCATTGCCAAGACTGGCACCGGCAGCCCACCCGTTCAGCTCTTGGCCGAACCACACGCGGGACGCTGGCTATTGATCGTGGGCCGAACTGCCGATGGCCAACTACTCTGGAATCCAGTTGTCTACGGAGGCGCAAGGCAGACGACTTGCGCCGGTAAGGCATTTCGAGAACTGGTTGTAAACGCTCGCCCCAACGATGCTCTCCTGGGGGCCGGGGTTTTCGATCTGGATGGTGCCCTGGTCGGTGTTGTGGCGAATTGCAGTGGCTCCTATCATCTGATTTCGGCAGCCAGCATTCCTGACCTGATCAGAAGCTTTGAGAGCGATTCCCGGAAGACTGCGTCTGCTTATGGGTTTGAGGTTGAAGATTTGGGCGACTTGTCGAAGCGCTTCTTCGCTCTGCCGGAAGGTGTGTTTGTGACCGAATTGCTAATCGGCGCCGCCGCGGCCGAGGCGGGTCTCCAAGCGGGCGACGTCATTACTTCGTCTTCTGGAAAACCGATCTCAACGAATCGTGAGCTTTGGGGCGTTCTGGCTTCCGGGGACAATCAGGCGAGGAACTTCGAAATCCGCAGGAACAATCGGAAATTGTACATCCAGATGCCTGACTTAATCCGCGCCCGGCAGATAAGAGCCGCTTCGGAATCGCTCGGCATACACATTGTTCCCGTGCTGAAAGAGCAGGAACCGCTTCAGATTTTTCCGGGCAGCCCATCCTATAGGGCCGGCCTGCGGACTGGCGACCGCCTTCTTCGGATCGGAAATAAAGTAAGCTCGCGGCCGGGGCCGGAAGCTCTGACCCGAGCCGTTTCCACGATGGGGGATGAACCGATACTTCTGATCTGGCAACATGATCTGGCGCAAAAGGCCGCTCTGGTGTCCAAGTGAACTCACTTGCAGCTTTGGGAGTGATCCTGGTGTTCGCCTTGCTTGCCGGGCACCTGGTCAAGTTCATCAGGGTCCCGGAAGTAACCGGCTATATTTTGGCCGGGGTTGCGGTCGGCCCTTTCTTCCTGGGCTGGATCACGCGCGAAAGTCTGGCCAGCCTGGAGGTGTTTAGTGAAGTAGCCCTCGGTCTAATTTTATTCTCGATCGGTTCCGTTTTCGAAATGTCGAGGTTCCGCAAAATCGGCTCGCGTGCGGTGATCATCACGCTGGCCGAGTCGTTGCTCGCCGGCTTGATCGTTGCATCGGGCATGCTTTTCGTGGGGCAACCGTGGACGATCGCCATTCTGCTGGGTGCAATCTCGATGGAGACGGCGGCCGCTTCGACACTCATGGTGATGCGAGAGTGCAATTCCAAAGGTGTGCTGACGGAAGTGCTCACCGGGGTGATCGCACTGAATAATATCTGTTGTCTCATTTGTTTCAGCCTGGCTGCGGCGCTAATTGATCTTTCAAGCAAGTCCCACGCGCAAATCGGATTCGGCCGAGCCTTGCAAGAGTCGCTCTTTCCTCTTGCCTGGCAGTTGATTGGCTCGGTAGCGTTGGGATATCTGATTGGCTTGGTGTTGAGCCTATGGGCTTCTCATGTGACCGAACAGGGAGAGACCCTGATCCTGATGGCCGGTTCCGTGCTTTTGTGTGTAGGCTTTGCGGAATGGCTCGACCTTTCTCCGCTCATCGCGAGCCTTGCTGTAGGCGCCACCATGGTCAATCTTTCCGCGCGGAGCCGCCGCTTATTCGATGCCTTGTCTCGAACGGACCCTCCGCTTTACGCTATTTTTTTCGTGATTGCGGGGGCGGATTTGAATCTTGCGCTCCTGCCGGCGCTCGGGATTCTCGGTGCCGTTTACGTAGTGGGCAGAGCCTCGGGCAAGTTTGTTGGGACACGGATCGCCGCGAGATTTGTCGGATTGCGCCGCGATCTGCAAAAAATAATGGGTTTTGCCATGCTCTCGCAGGCGGGCCTCGCGATCGGACTGGTAGTCGTCACCAACGAGCGATTCCCGTCGATTGGACCCACTATCACGACTTTGGTTTTAGCTTCCGTCGCGGTGTTCGAATTGGTTGGGCCGCTTGGCGCGCGCTTTGTGCTGGAAAAAAGCGGTGAGGTGCGGCGGCAAGATACCGCGCCTGCTGTATTACTCGACTAGAAGGTCCTCATGGAACTGGTAGCGATGCGGCGAAGAGGATGGAGATGGCTTCCCCCTTGGGACGTACGCTTTTACAGAGCACGGGCAAGCTTTCCCATGCGGCCTCGGCGATATCGAACTCATCTTCGGGTTCCGCGTGTACCTTGTGTTTCTTTGAGACTAGCTCGCGAGCGGCCTCAAGGGGCGGCGAAGAGGGATCGGCGCCGCAAGCCGTTGCAATTTCAAGAACCTCACTCAGCAATACCGATCGGCGCCGCTCCAGTTCCCCCTCACGCACTCCGCGCGCGTGAGGGTCCAGGTCGAGAACGGCTCGGGACGTCTCCAATTTTTGTTGGATCTCGTCCCTTGATTCGCCCAGACGGACGGCGAGCGCAAGTTCTCCTCGGGCATGACGGTACTCTCGGTTCCCAAACAGAGCGAGTCCGTATCCCGCGTGCAATTCGGGATCGTTGGGGAAACTCGTGGCAAGCTCGGTATACACGGTTGCCGCGCGGCTCCATGCTCCCGATTTGAGCAGCAGATCCGCGGAACGTCGACGGAGGTCAACGTCATTGCCCGCCTCATTCAGAAGCAACAGTACCTCACCGACCACTTGCTCTTTGAGGCCCTGAGCGGAGAGCATTTCCGCAAGTTCCAGGCGAACATGCGTTCTCTGAGAAGCGGGACCAGACCAACTGCCGTATAAGGCGCGATGGTAGAAAGAAGCAGCGTCGCCGTACTGTTGTTTGAACGCAAGCAGGCGCGCCATCACCAGGTTTGCGTACCCGTCGTTTTGATGCCGCGCAATAAGGCGTGTCGCCTCCGCTTCGGCTTCGTCCAGGTGTTCGGAACGCTGCAGTGCCCGGATCAGCGCGACTTGGTAGGAGAAATTATCTCTTTCCTCGTTTCGGGCTTGTCGATATAAATCGAGTGAGCTGGAGTAATTGCCGGCGGAGTACAGTTCCTGCGCGCGGCGATACAACTCCCCGGCATCCGCTTTTCTTTCTGAAACTCCGAATCGCACCAGAATCGTATCGGCAGCCGCAAGAAGTCCGGCCAGGGCCAAGGCTACCCCCAACACTTTGATGGTGCGCGTTCCCACCGGCGTCGGAACGCTTGCCGCCTCGGCGCCCTTTATCTGAGCGGACATGACTTTACGATAGCGCCGTTCCACAATGGTATGCCCCTCAAAATCCTGAATGGATCACGCTCAAAACCGTAGAACAAATCGCTTCACCGGCCTTCTTTCCTCTGGCTTCCAATGGGTCCGAACATTGCGAACGCGAGAGGAACAGTTCCTTGTCGCTTTGGCGGTAATCATCGGCGTCCTCACCGGCCTCGCGGTGGTAGGCTTTATCCTTTTAACCGAACGCCTTGGCTCCCGCATGTACCCGGTAGGCGGAGCGGCTTGGCGCAGATTATTTGTACCGACAATAGGCGCGCTCGCGTCGGGATGGCTCCTTTCGAAATATTTTCCCGAAGCCCGCGGCAGCGGCATTCCGCAAACCCGCGCCGCCATGGAGTTGCACGGAGGCCGCATCTCTCTGAGAACGGTTTTCGGAAGATTCTTCGTCTCGTCCGCATCCCTCGCTTCGGGGATTGCGCTGGGGCGCGAAGGTCCTTCCGTACAGATCGGGGCGGGCATCGCATCGGTTTTGGGCAGGAAACTTGGTCTTGGCCCGGCAAGGCTGCGGCAATTGATACCGGTGGGGGCTGCTGCTGCGATCGCGGCTGCGTTCAATACGCCGATTGCCGCTGTGCTCTTCACCTTGGAAGAGGTAGTCGGGAACCTGCACGCGCCGGTGCTCGGGCTGATCGTAATCGGTTCGGTTACCTCGTGGGCAGTTCTGCAGACCTTCCTGGGCGACAATCCACTGTTCCATGTACCCAGCTATCAGTTAGTCAATCCCGGCGAACTGCTGATTTATGCTTTCCTCGGCGTGGCGGGCGGCCTTTTGTCGACTGTGTTTGTGAAGGGTGTTCTCCGAATCCGGCAGTTCTTCGCGACCTTACCCGCCGCCACGCGTCCCTTCCAGCCCGTCGTCGGCGGAATTCTAGTAGGGGCGTTGGGCATGTTCCTGCCGCAGGTTCTGGGCGTTGGATACGATTATGTGGACCAGGTGCTCAATGGCGACATCGCCTTGCGCATTGTGCTTTTACTGATTCCTTTGAAACTGATTGCAACCGCGGTTTGCTACGGTTCCGGGAATGCGGGCGGAATCTTCGGACCGAGCCTGTTCTTCGGAGCCATGCTCGGCGGAGCTGTGGGCAGCGTGGCGCATTACCTCCTGCCCGGCTCTACTGCAACTCCCGGAGCCTACGCGCTAGTCGGCATGGGAGCGGCGTTCGCTGGCATCATTCGCACTCCTATGACATCGGTGTTTATGATCTTCGAATTGACCCGGGATTATTCCATCCTGGTTCCTTTGATGATCGCGAATATGACAAGTTACATTATCGCGGCGCATTTACAAAAGAAAAGCATTTACATCGCCCTCGCCGAACAGGATGGCATTCATCTTCAAGAACATCGGACGCCCACCGATTCGCGGTCTCGAACCGTGCTCATGGCAATGATGCCAGAACCCGCCCCGGTTGCGCCGGGAACTCCCTTGAGCGAACTCCCCGACGAGATGCCGGGAGGTGTGTTTCTGGTGGCGGAGGGCGGCAAACTGATGGGCGTTGTGTCCGGTGCGCTCGTAAAAAGAGCGCTCAGCGAAAGTCCCGACGGAGTATCGATAGGCGATTTGGTTTCGCGTAGCGAGGCATATCCGCACGTCCATCCCGACCACCCGATTGAAGTGGCTATGCAACGGATGGCCGAATCGGGTCTGCAATCGCTGCCCGTGGTGGATCGCGCGGATGCTGCGAACGTTCGCGGATTGATCGGCTTAAACGACATCTTACGGGCCTATGGACAAACAGTTGATGAGCAGCGTTGAACGCACCCTGTTTTTCTTACTAGCGTAGACAGGACGACTCTATGCAGTTCTTTTTACCTGCTTTTTGCTCTCGGTTGATTCCGGAGCAGCCCACCTGCCGCTGGCGCTTTTACAATTTTTTCTGTAGGAACGGGCTAGTAAAATGATTTCTCGCGGCAGCCGTAAGCGACGACGTCCTCGCCGCGGACTTTTTAGGGCGGGTTGTTCCGATTGTCGAACAGAAGCTGTCGGCACTTGAATTTGTCTGCGTTCTCCGAGTCCTCCCAAATCACTCGTTCGGGACAACCTGTAGCAATCCGTCGCAAAGTCTATGCTTACGACAGATTCGTAAGCACTAGGTCGTGCAGTGAACCGGCCCCACAAAACGTGGGATCAACTGTAGCGGAAACTGTAGCGACACTCCCTCAAAAAAGGTCTATCTAGGGAGTAAGACCGTGGTCGATCGGAAACGGATCGAGGAGTTGCCGCTTAATGGCCGCATGACGTTCCGGCTCGTGCAACTCACGCCCGGGGTCTCCACGCCTTCGGGCTCTAGCGGCGTAGGTGCAAATGGGGATTCTGTTCCATTACTGCACGGGCTCTTGGGACACACCATCACCGCCTGGTCCACGCCCATCTTCAATATCCACTGCGGATTCGCCCGGTTTCTTCTGGTCGCGGCAAGTTTTTTGGCCTTGGCGGTCAAGCAGTAATCGTTGCGGAACGACCTCGCCCCAAAATTTTCCCTGTCCTACCTGAGGAGCCAGAACTTAAGTTGTCCTTACCGGACACTTAGGTATCGGATTTCCCCTGAGACAGTAGGTTACTTTCGGCGTTTTCGCAGCATCATCAAACTGGTGGCTATGAGCGCTGACGCTGTCGCTACCGAGCTAGGATCGATCTCGGGTACGGCCGGTGCGCCTGGGGTGGCCGAGGCTACTGTGGTGAGACAAATCGATAATAAAAACATCGCGGCGAAATTTTTCATGGCATATCCTCCGATAAGCACTTTCAGGCAGGACAGTATCTGGTTTGGTGCCAGACAGTCGATCTGTCCCGCAATCACAGGCTAGCGGCTATAAGCCCAGTAATCAATCGGAATTGCCAACCTGACCCTCCGTTTATAGCTAGGGTATTTTTGCAATCCTGAGCTACCAGAATTGTGGGTGACCTTGCAGGACCCAAATTGCCAGGAGAGCGTTCGCGGTTGCGTGAGCTGCAACCGCATCGCCGATGCTGCCTTTCCGCACCATGGCCACGGCGAAGATCAGGCCCGCCAGAGTGCCGGCAATCCAGCGGTCCCCATGCAGAAGTCCGAATGCTACAGACGAACCCACAATCGCCAGGGCGGAATAGCGACGGAAATTGACGCTCTCAAAATCCGATGAGAGGAGCCGGCGTAAGGCGAATGCCCTGAAGGCAAACTCCTCGGCCAGCGGCACGGTTATGGCAGCTGCCAACACGCGAAACGCAATCCATGCGAATTGACCAGTTGGCGAGAGAGTGCTAAGCCCTTCGAAAATCGCGTTATCTGCTGACGAAGATTTGTCCAGAGCCAGCCACAGCAGGAACACCAAGCCGCCCGCACATGGGGCGAACAGGCTCACGCGCCAGCTCAGTTTGCTGTACTTGCGCCGGAACCACAAGAGTGCTCCCGCAGCTGCAAGGAACCGCAGGGGGTAAAGAACTTCGAAGCGATCGCTGGCTGCGCGGGAGACCATACCTGCGGCAAGAATCAGCGCGAAAGGGAGCAAATAGGGAACGCTGGGATTGGGCACTGTTGCCGTTTGCCGCACCTCCGCCGGATCCAGATGTCGAAACCACGATATTCGCGGCGCCGCCCAACAGAAGCCCAGGGCGACGGCATTGAATGCAATCCAACCGGCTTGGGAGTGAAACCCACCCATCGCCACCCTGGGCAAACCAGCGTGCCCGATCATGATAAGTGCGGCAATCCGGACCACATTCAGCGCAAACATCGCCAGCATGCTTGCGGGAATGAGAAGCAGTGCCCGGGGAAAGCGGTAATCGCGCCGGAAGATAAAAAGCCATCCCGCGCTGAACAACAATGCCAGCATTACCCCTTCCCAACCGGAGCACTGGCCGCCCACCAGCACCGAATACTTCGTTGTTCCGATCTGAAATGTTGCCGGGTTCGCGACTGTGGCGACGCAGAAAAGCTTCAGCGTCCAATTCACCAGTCCGAAGGTCAAGGTAGTGGAGAACTTCAGCCATCCGTGGTCCCACACGCGCCAGGCGGAAGGAGCCAAAATGGCAGCAACAAGAGCTAGCGCCGCTGCATACACCCAGGAGTTACCGGCGGCGCGAAGCAGGCCTGGCATCACTCGCCACCTGACAAGCGTGAGGGCTGCCAGACCGCACATGGCCAACGCAGCGCAAATCCACACTGAAAGAAAGACCACCGCGAACAAACCCGATGAACCCGCGAACTTGGCTGGGGAGAAATAGACGATTGACGCGGCCAGCAGGTGAAGGACAAGTGCCGGCCAGGCAAAGCGCTGAGCTGCAAAGCGCCTGAACGAAGGGCCCCCGCGCGAATAGCTAATGGCCAGAAAGAGGGCTAGGAACGCAATACCGAACCGAGCAAGGGAGCTCAACACGGGATCGCGGACATGTACGAAGATCAGCAGGCCCTCTGCCAGGAGAAGCGCGGCCACTGCGGCGGTGCGTGCACGGGCGTATCCCGGCCGATCTAATTCCGTGCGCGCGGCGCTCCCCATCCTGTTGTTCTATCGGCAGAATGGATCGCACTCTTTAGCTCTTGCGCAATTTCTGCGAGACCTTCTCTACTTCGCCCCAGACACGCAGCAAATTGCCGCTCCACATCTTACCGATTTGTTCTTCGGTGTAGCCGCGCCGCACCAGTTCTAGCGTAACGTTGAACGCTTCCGCCGCACTGTTCCAACCATCGATTCCGCCGCCTCCATCGAAGTCCGATGAAATTCCCACGTGATCGATCCCGATCAGCTTAACAGCGTAATCGATGTGATTCACGAAGTCCTTTACGTTGGCCCGGGGCGGTGGCGGGAACTGCGTGTCAATCTCCGCCATTCGCTTCTCGTAAAGCGCGCGCTTTTCGGGAGGCAACAGTGCCGCGATGTTGAAACCGCCTCGTCTTCGGCTCTGGCCGTCTGCCGCGGCCGCGTCCTCTACCGGACACGCACGAGACGATTCCGCCGCCGATGGAGCCGTGCCCCTACGTCCGCCTGCCTGCGCGCCGAACCCCAACTCATCACGCAATTTCGAGAGAGCCTCCGCGCGTTCCTTCGGATCAGCCTTAACATACGATGCGAAGCCGACAACCTGAACGACTCCGCCATTCTTCTTGAGCGCAAGCAATAGATCGTCATCCATGTTGCGGCTGACATTGGCAAGCGCGCGCACTCCGGAATGCGACGCAATTACCGGCGCCTTCGAGAGTTGTATGGCTTCCAGGTTCGCGCCTTTCGAGGGATGCGAAAGATCCACCATCATGCCCAGGCGATTCATCTCCGCAATCACCTGCCGGCCCAGTGGCGAGAGCCCGTTGTTGTAAAGATAGCCCTGAGCTTCACCGGTGTTGGAATCGGCAAGCTGGCTGTTGCCGTTGTGGGCCAGCGACATGTAACGCGCGCCCCGGTCATAAAACTCCTTCACGCGTTTCAGATCGGTCCCAATGGGATATCCGTTTTCTACACCGATGACGGCGATGCGCAGGTTCTTCCTGTGCAAAGACAGCACATCGGCGGGCGTCAACGCCAGGCCCATATTGTCGGGCGCAATCTTTTCGGTGAAGCGATGAATGGCGTCGAACTTCGCAATCGCTTGCTTGTATGCGCCATCGAAGCCTTCCGGCGTGAGAGGTCCCTGGCCGACGTACACGATCATGAAGGTGACATCCATGCCGCCTTCGATCATTTTCGGGATATTCACCTGGGTCGACAGGCGCATCTTGTAATTGCAATCGGCCGTAAAGTTTGAGGGCTCGATATCGTTGTGCGTATCGAGTTTCAGGACGCGGCTATGAATCAGTTTGGCTTTGGCGATAAGCGCCGAATCGTCAGACTGTGCAGGCGCGATGCCAGAGGTCAGGTGAAGCAACAGGGGGGCGGCGATGAGCAATGGCTTGAAGTTTTTCAATGCTTCCTCTTGCGATGGTGAAATAGATCTGCTCATGGTAGCAATGCGGCGCGACGCTGAACAAATCACTGGCGATGCCGCGCAAGACAACTATACGATCTTCTATACGGTCTTCAAGGGCCCGGCAACTTGGTAGTGACTGATAACGATGCCCGATGGCATTGCTTTTGCAGCGTCGATGTCAGCGTGGAACTCCCCGATAAGATCAGGTCCGGACCTTCCTGTGAGGTCCGGTCCAACGCTCTCGAAAGTGCCCCTTGGAAGACTTTCCGGACGGTGAGTGGCGGCATATTTGGTTGCGGCATTGAGGCCGTCCGCGATCGGACTGCCCGGAGCCTTTGGCCAGAAGCCCGACCAGATATCGTAAGTGCGACGGCCAAGCAGTAGATCGAACTTTTCTCCATACGCGGCCATGACTGCGTCCCGGCCAGCGGGGGTTCGATAGGGCACGGTCCAGTCGCTGTACGGGAAGTTGGCGTCCTCGTCGGAGTGTTGGATCACGCCGTCCAGCGAAATGTGTTCGATGATTTTTGTCCAGAAGAGAATGCGCACCGCCAGCCAATCAAATAAGATATAAGGCGTATGTTCCACTCAACCAGCGGCCGCTATCTGGGTCTGGCGCTGATTGCTTTCGCTGCCCCTCCTCTTACTGCCCAAGCCCTTGCCGGCACTGAGTTTTTCGAAAAGGAAATCCGTCCCGTCCTGGCAGAAAAATGCTACGCCTGCCATTCGTCGAAATCGAAAGCGCCCATGGGTGGCTTGGCCCTCGATACCCGGGGCGGTCTCAGAAAGGGCGGTAACGGCGGCCCCGTGCTGGTTCCCGGCGACCCCGCAGCCAGCCGCTTGTTCAAAGCTCTCACTTACAACCAAACGGAGCTTCGCATGCCTCCGGCCGGCAAGCTGCCGGAGGACAAAATCGCTGCGTTTCAAAAGTGGATCGCGGCCGGCGCTCCCGACCCGCGCGAAGAAGGGGCCAGCGCCGCGCCTTCCGCTGCAAAGAAGGGCATGGATATCGAAACGGGCCGCAAGTGGTGGGCCTTCCAACCCGTCGCTCCGCTTCCGTCGCCGAAGATCCAGAATCCCGCGGGCGCGAGGCGCTGGGCTCGCAACAATATCGATTGGTTTATCTACGCCCATCTCGAAAAGAACAAACTCGCTCCTTCGCCCGAAGCGGAGCGGGCCACCCTCATCGAACGTGCGTCACTCGACTTGACCGGTCTCCGCCCTTCCTACGAAGAGGTTCAGGCGTTTGTCGCCGATCGAGAGCCGCAAGCGTATACGAAGCTGATCGACAAGCTGCTTGCATCCCCGCACTACGGAGAGCGCTGGGGCCGCTACTGGCTTGACGTTGCCCGTTACGGCGAAGACAATTCCACCGCGGAGGCCACTAACCCCGGCTACCCTTTCGCATGGCGCTACCGCGACTGGGTGATCGACGCCGTGAACAAAGACGTGCCCTACGACAAGTTCGTGAAGCTGCAACTCGCCGCCGACATGGTGCCCGGTACCGCTCACGACGACCTTCGCGCATTGGGATACCTGGGCGCGGCCCCCATTTACCATACCGACCTGCGTCTATCGAAAGAAGTTACCGAGACCATCTTCACCGACGCCTGGGACGAGCGCGTGGATGCCGTATCCCGCGGGCTGCTCGGCATGACTGTGGCGTGCGCCCGCTGCCACGATCATAAGTTCGATCCCATCCTCACGAAAGACTATTACGCCATGGCTGGTGTGTTTGCCTCCACCACCGCCGCGCCGCGCCCACTTGCGAAACTCGATCGGGAAACGGAACAGAAGTTCATGTACACCGCTCAGCGCTTGTTCTACCTGAGTTACATGGCCAATCTGATGAATGGGGAGCCGGGCAGCAAGCCGGAAGAAGCCGCGAAAAAATCCGCACAGTTCACCCGGGAAATGTATGCCACGCGCGATGCCATGGCCTTCCTGAAGGAGAGCCATCCGGAGATGTGGAGCTATCTGGATAATCAGGCCAAAGCGCCCCGCGTGAAGCCCCCGGCCGGTCCGCTGGAGCCTCCTGCGCCGGACCCAACCGCGCCCGCTGCCGCGCCCATTGCCGCGAGTGCCAGACGCCGGCCTGGAGCCTCAAACCTGCCCTTCATGCAATCCGTTTTCGATGCCGGAATCTGGATCGACGGCAGCGATCCGGATCTGACGAAAATCGATATCCGCCCCGGCGCGGCGCGCGATATGAACATCCTCCCGCATGGCAATGTATCGTCGCCCGGAGCGCTGGCGCCGCGCCAGTTCCTGACCGTGCTCTCCCGTGGCGATACTACTTTCAAAAACGGTTCTGGCCGCCTGGAATTCGCAAACGATATTTTTGCCGAAAGCGGCCCCCTTGCCGCGCGCGTGATTGTCAACCGCGTTTGGGGCTGGCATTTCGGCAAGCCGCTGGTGGCGACCGAGAGCGATTTCGGTGTCCAGGGCGATAAGCCCACTCATCCGGATTTGCTTACCGATCTTGCGGCCCGCTTTATTGAGAACGGCATGTCCATGAAGTGGCTGCATCGCGAAATCATGATGTCGGCGGCTTATCGCCAGTCCAGCCGCCCGCGTACTGACGGCGTTTCGGCCGACCCCACGAACAACCTGGTGTGGCGCATGAACCCCAGGCGGCTCGATATCGAAGCCTACCGCGATAACCTTCTTCAGGCATCAAGCGATTTGGAAAGCAGGCCATCCGAACTTTCTTACGATCTGGACGCGCCTACGAATCGCTTCCGCACAATCTACGGACGCGTTAGCCGCGGCAGGCTCAACACGCTGCTCGCTCTCTACGATTTTCCCGACCCCATCATGACGGCTCCTCAGCGCGAGCTCACCACGTCACCGCTGCAGCAGCTTTTCGTTATGAACAGCCCGTTCATGCAGGAGCGCGCGGCGGATCTGGTGAAGCACGTGGATGCCGCGCCAGACACCGCAACCAAAGTGCGCGACCTGTATCGCAGCGCGCTGAACCGCAATCCGGCGCAGCGGGAATTGGATACCGCGTTTGCCTTTCTGGAAAAAGGAACGCTCACGCAATTTGCGCAGGCTTTGCTGGCATCGAACGAGGTAATTTTCTGGCCATGATCGACATTGAACCGAACAACATTTCACGCCGCGATTGGATCGCTTCTCTGACAGGCGGTCTTGGCTCTCTGGGCTTAGCCGGCATGCTTGCCGAACAGCAACTGCGCGCCGGTTCCGCTGCCGCGCCGAAGTTTCCAGACTTGCCCGCTAAGGCCAAGCACAACATCGTGCTCTTCATGGTGGGCGGCCCGTCACAGCTGGATATGTTCGATTACAAGCCCGCTCTGATGAAACATCAGGGCCAGCGGCCATCCTCCGTCGATCTGCGCACTGAACGCACCACCGGCGGCTTGCTGCCTTCGCCGTTCGAATTCAAACAGTACGGGCGCGGCGGGGTCCATGTAAGCAGCCTGCTGCCGCATTTGGCTTCCACCATCGATGAAATTTGCGTCATCAAATCGATGTATACGTTCAACCCCACGCATGTACCCGCGCGCAACCTGTTCCACACCGGCAACATCGCTGCTACCCGCCCTTCCATGGGTTCGTGGATGTCGTACGGGTTAGGCAGCGAGAACAAAGATCTGCCGGGGTTTGTCGTCCTCGGTCCCGGCCAGAACGGCAGCGGCGGTTTGGCGCGTGCCGGCTTCCTCCCCTCGCAGCACCAGGGCACCAACTTTGACGATTCCGTCACTGCGCCGGACAAGATGATCCGCTACCTGCAGAATAAAGATCTGGATCGCGAAGGCCAGCGGCGTCAGCTCGATCTGATCCAAACCATGAATCGTGGTCACCAGGAGCAGTTCGGCCAGGATGAGTATCTTGAAGGCCGCATCCAATCCATGGAAACGGCTTACACCATGCAGTTCGAGGCGACCGATGTATTCGACATCAACAAAGAATCGGAAGCCGTTCGCAAGGAGTATGGCGACACACCGTTCGCTCACGGATGCCTTCTCGCCCGGCGGTTGGTGGAGCGCGGTGTACGCACCGTGCACGTCTATTACGGACCCGGCCAGCCTTGGGACGATCATTCGCACATCAACAAGAACCTGACCGAACGCTGCCCCGATATGGACCGGGCTTCCGCGGCTCTGATCAAGGATCTGAAACAGCGCGGTCTCTTAGACGAAACGCTGGTGGTTTGGGGCGGAGAGTTCGGCCGCACGCCGGTGTCGGAAAGCGGCGATGGCCGCGATCACAACCCTTACGGCTTCACCATGTGGATGGCCGGCGGCGGCGTGAAAGGTGGCATCTCCTACGGCGAAACCGATGAGTTCGGCTTCAAGGCTGTCGAAAAAAGCGTGTCCATTCATGACCTGCACGCCACCATGCTGAACCGGATGGGAATCGATCACACCAAGCTCACTTACCGCTACGCAGGCCGCGATTTCAGGCTGACCGATGTCTATGGCGAAGTGGTGCGCGACATTCTTGTTTGAGCCTTTTGCTTAATCAAGGACGGATTTCTGCCGCGCGATGCCAATCACCATCAGCTCCAGTTCGCCGGTCTTGCCGCTCTCGAAAGAATGAACATCGTTGAAGAGGATCGGAACGGCATCGCCCTTGTGGATGGCCGCCGATTCATCGTTCACCCGCGCCGTGCCTTCGCCGTTGACCACGTAGTAAAACTCTTCCACGCCGGTGTGCACTGATTTCTCAGCGGCAGCGCCGGCGGGAATGACCATGTGATCCACATAAGACCAGTTCGAAAAAAACACTTCCGGTGGCAGTACGCGGCGATACCGCATGGCGCCAAGCGGCTTCAACAGGCTGCGGTCTAACTGCATGGCGATGAACACCGGCTTCGCATCCAGGGCAGCGGTGGATCGGTCGTCGCCAAGATCGAAACTGTCGTATTTGCCCTTTACGGTGCCCACCGCGATATTCATCCACTCCACCGGTTTATCGGTTGGGTTGTAGATGGCGTGCGAGTGTCCCATGCGGCATGGCGCGCCCGCCGGAGCCTTCAACAGCGAAGTGCGGCCATCGATGGTGAACTGCGCTTCGCCATCGAAAATCACAAACATCTCTTCCATCTGATTGTGGAAGTGATGGCCGATTCCGCTCTTCGGCATAATCACTCCGCGATGAAGGAAGATCAGATTCACGTCCAGCGAGGAGGCATCGAATAGCCCGCGATAATGCAATTCGCCCGCGCCCGCGTGCACGGCTTTGATAACGTTGAACTGCTCTGGCGCTGTGTGCGCGATGCGCATCGACAGGGGGTCGCGACCCCAAGCGAAGCTTGCCAGCGCAAAGAATAAGAGGCACCGCATTTTAATTTCTGCCCACCCAGCGGCAGGCATTTCGCATAAGCTGCTGCATCATGGGATGCAATAGCGATTCCAAGGTGTGGCCTGGAGCCAGGTAGGCGAAACGCCCTTTGCCCTGTTCGCGCCACCAGCCCGCCGGCGATTCCAGATTGTCCCGCGCGATGGAACGAAGCAGCAAATGCTCCCGGTCCAAATAATATTTCACGGTGTGCTGCTCATCGAAAACTTCAAAATCTTCAATGCCGGCCGTGATGGGGTGAGTGCGATTTTCCACGCGCACCGCAAATGTATAAGGCTTGGGATGCCCGCCGTAATCGCCCCCGAATAGCTTGTAATAGAGGCCTGCGGGGGGATAAATGCCCTGCGCGTTATGCAGAGCCAGGAAGCCGCCGCCATCGTTTACGAAATCCCAGATGGCTTGTTGCTGCGCATCCGTCATCCACTTCACCGCCGGCTTGTCATAGCCGTTTGGCCAATTCATACCGTCGCGCAGGATAATTAAGATCCGGTTGTCTTTTAAATTTTGCGCGTTCAGTTCCGTGACGTTTTCAATGAAAGTGGCTGGAATATTTTCGGCAAGCAGCGCCTTGCCGATACCCTCTCTGGCGATCACGGCGCTATGGTAACGGTCACCCACAAGCACCAGGGCGTGAGGCCGCTTGGCGAATTGAAACACATCCGCTGAATCCTGCGCCGCGAAACAGGCCACCGTGGACAGCAGAATGGCAATCGGTCGCATATCCCTCACTCAACGTCGAACAGCAACACCCGGTAATCTTTCGATTTCAGAGTGTTTTCCAGAGTGGGCCAAACCTTCTGGTGGACATCGCTGGCTACCCACTTCTGCCGCATCTCTTCGCTTCGGTAAGTCAGAGAAAAGCGGTAATTCAAACCCTCCGGCGCGCCTCCCTGGATCGCGGTTCGCAACTTTAAAAGCTTCAGATCGATGTAGCCCGGAAATTTCATGGCGGCAGGCTTGAACACTTTGTGGAAGTTGTCCAACAATTCCTTTTCGCGAGCCGGATCCACGGAGAGATCCACTTCCAGCAAGATGGGATGTGCGGCGGTCGCTGCCAACGCGGCTGTTCCACTCAGACCTGCTCCAAGGGCCGCCTTCAGATAGTCTCTTCGTTTCATTTCAACGCTCCCTTAGTAAAGTGCCTTCTCGCCTGCAACAAGCATCTTGATGCGGTATAAACCGGTTTCGGCGGTGATGTAGAGTGTCTTTCCGTCGTCGCCCCAATTGCAGTTCGCGGGAGTCTCGCCGGGCTTAATCGTTCCCAAATGCTTGCCCGCCGGCGAAAACACCCAAATGCCGCCCGGGCCGGTGCCGTAAACGTTTCCTTGCGAATCCACTTTCATACCGTCCGGAAGGCCGGGGTCCTTCTCAGCGGTCACGTCCGCAAACACGCGTCCGTTCGCCACGGTCCCATCGGGCTTCACATCGTAAGCCATCCACACTTTATGCTTCTCATCCGAATTGGCGATGTACAGAGTCTTCTCGTCGGGCGAGAATGCAATGCCGTTCGGGCGCGTCAGATCCTTAACCAGAACTTCGGTTTTACCGTTCGCATAGCGGAACACGCCATTGAACTTCAACTCTTTCGCGGGGTCTTCGTCCTGCTTCAGCAGTCCGTACGGTGGATCTGTGAAGTACAAAGATCCGTCACTCTTGAACACCAGGTCATTGGGGCTGTTGAAGCGCTTCCCCTCGAATTTATCCAGGAACGTTGAGACCTGGCGATCTTTCGTTACGCGAGCAATCTGCCGGTTGCTGTGCTGGCAGAGCAGCACCGAGCCATCTTTGTCTCGAATCATTCCATTCGGTCCAATGAAGCTACCGGCAGGCGCCGCTTTGTTTTCTCCGCCACCCGGCCGAAGAACTTCGGTCACTGTTCCGTCGGGCGTCCACTCACGCACCACATTACCGGTCACGTCGCTAAACCAAAGGTGCCCTTCGGGAAACCAAAGCGGGCCTTCGATAAATCCAAAGCCTCCCGAGAGTTTCTCAATTTGCGCCGAGGCTGGTATCAGTGCATCCAGGCCCTGATCGAGCCGGCTGACCGAACCCACAATCGTTGCCGCTTTCTCTTCCGATGCCGGCTTCTCCGCAACTTTCGGCGCGCATCCGCCCATTAGCACTGTCACTGCAAGAAACGTTCGTCGGTCCATGAGTTCCTTTCAAAAGCGGGTCGCCGCAAGCGAACGGCGTGCCCGAATCGGAAAAATACTATCACACAGCATCCAAAAAATGCGCGAAACCATTTGTTTCGGATTTCCCATTAGGTATACAGTGTCAGTTGCGCGTTTGCAGCGATCGCGCACTTGTGAGGACAACGTATGCCCACTACGAGACGCGCTTCGGTGCTTTGTCGCTTTAGGAAGTCTGCATTCTGTATTACCGCCTGCCTCGCCGCAATATGCACCGCGTACGGCCAAGGCAATGCCACAATCGTCGGGGTCGTCACAGACACGTCGAAAGCCGTGGTTCCCGGCGCCGCCGTCAGCATCACAAATACGTCGACGGGCCTGCATGAGGTGGCCACCACCGACGCCGGCGGGCGATACAACTTCACCGGCTTGCCGGTCGGCGAGTACCGCCTTGACGCAACTCAAGCCGGCTTTAAGAAAGTTGCTCAAACGGGAGTCAAGCTGACTGCCGCGGAATCGCTCACCATCAACCTGATACTTGAAGTGGGTCAGGTCAGCGATACGGTTGAAGTCTCAGGCGCGGTCACTAACCTGGAGACTGTAAGTTCGGCCATACGTTCCGTGGTCAGTCATGAACTAATTGAAGACCTGCCACTGAACGGACGCAACGCGCTTCAGTTGCAAACACTGCTCCCCGGCGCCATCAACCAGACCGGCGCAAGGGTTAGCCTTTCGCAAGAAGACGGCGTTTCCGTCAACGGGGCGCGCGGTAACGATAACAACGTGCTTCTGGATGGCGGACACAATAACGATCTTTACGATGGCACGCCCACCTCAATGCCGAACCCGGATGCGCTGCAGGAGTTCAGTGTACTGAGCAGCAGTTTCAGCGCGGAATACGGGCGCGGCGCGGGTTCACTGGTAACTGCGGTTACGAAATCCGGCACCAACGGTTTTCATGGTTCACTCTATGAATACTTCCGGAATGACAAGCTGGACGCGCGCTCCTTCTTCGGGCATGCGGGGCTGGTGAACAAGCCAGTGCTGAAGAGAAACCAGTATGGCGCTAGTGTGGGCGGCCCCATCATTCGGGATAAAACGTTCTTGTTTTTCTCGTGGGAGTCCCTCAGGGAAAGAAGCGCTACCACGAACACCGGCCAGGTGCTTCCAACCGCCGCCGAGAGATCGGGTGACTTCTCGCAAAGCAAAACGAAGCCAATCGATCCGCTGACCGGCGTGCGCTTCCCTGGCGACATCATCCCGCAGAACCGCCAATCGCAAGCTGCGGTATCGATTGGAAATTTGCTCTTCCCACTTCCTAACATCAATGGCACTCAGCTAATCTTCAATGCTCCGGGCAGCGATACGCGCGATCAGTACGTCGCGCGGTTTGACCATGCATTCACATCGAATGACCGTGTGTATGTCAGCTATTTTTATTACGACACTTACACAAAGGCAAATGCGGGCCTGCCGCTATTTAACGGTTTCAATAATTGGACGAACAATCACCTTGTCGGAAATTACACTAAGATTGTTTCGCCCACGGTCATCAATTCTTTTACTTACACGTTGAATCGCCTGGCCTTCGTGCGAGCGGCGGACCCGATCTTGCCGGACAAGTTTCCGGGCAAGCCTCCTGAAATTGCGCCAGGGCTCAGGTACCAATACTTCGGTGTGAATACGGCGGCCCAGGCTCCCCAGTATCCTTACAGCACCAGATTGGGTTCGTTTTCGGGATACTTCGGCACCGGCGGCAACACCTATTTCGATGTAGTTCCCACCGCGCACGAAATCCGCGACACCATCACTCTCACAAGGGGCGCGCACCTGATTAAACTGGGGTTCGATTTCGCTCTGAGTGAAGCCAATCGTAATGAAATCTTCAATGCAGACGGTGCCTCGTTCGATTTCAACGGCAGCCGCGCCGGAAACGGCTTCGCCGAATGGCTCCTGGGGCTGCCCACCAGTTTTCAACAGTATTCCGCGCTCCGTACAGACAATCAATACAAGAGCTTTGGAGCCTTTATACAGGACGATTGGAAAGTCAAGCCGAATCTTACCTTGAACCTGGGACTCAGATACGAACCTTACTTTGGAATCCACGATGGTCACAATGAGATCATCGCTTACCGTCCCGGCATCCAATCCACTAAGTACCCGAATGCGCCACTTGGTTTAGTGGTGCCGGGCGATCCCGGCGTATCCCCCACTACTTACGACAAGGATTGGAATAATTTGGGGCCGCGAATCGGTTTCGCGTGGCTACCGTTCGGCAGTAACTCCAAGATGACGGTCCGGTCGGCTTACGGTCTCTTCTACAACACGGAGCGCGGCTATCTTTTGAACGAGACCCAGCTGAATCAACCCTTTGTTCTGAATGTCTCGATCCCGAATCCGCCGAGCTTTGAAAACCCATTCGCAAACTTCCCAGGTGGCAATCCGTATCCGTTTACGCCCCCAACTTCCGACCAACAAAGGAAGGCCTATAAATTCATTTTGCCGATGCCGATATCGCGGTTCTTCAACGCCGATGCTTCCACACCCTACAACCAGCAATGGAACTTCAGCGTTCAGCGCGAACTGCCTGGAGAAGTGGTGGTGACAACGGCTTATGTGGGCTCGAAAGGAACCAAGTTGTGGATCAATCGCGAACTGAATCCGGCCGTGTTCATTCCGGGTAATGGCACCGATGGAAGGGCACTGTCGACCAACGGCAATATCGATTCGCGCCGGCTGAACCGGAATTTTCAGGGCATCGACGAAGCGGCCACCAGCGGCAACTCCACTTATCACAGCCTCCAAATCTCCGTCACCCGGCGTTTCTCGAAAGGCTTTTACATCCTGTCTAACTACACATGGTCAAAGGCTCTCGATTACGAATCGCTGGATCGGAATTCCAGCCTGGCACAGAACCCGAATAACTTAGCCGCCGAACACGGTCCGGCGGATTTTGACCGCCGGCATAATTTCGTAACATCCTTTATCTATGAGTTCCCGTCCCCCTGGAGCCGCGGCGTCGCCGGTAAACTCACCAAAGGCTGGAGCACCAACGGAATCTTCCGGTACCTGAGCGGTAGCCCAATAACAATAGTTCCGGGTACGGACCGCGCTCTGCAGGGCGGGGGCGGCCAACGCGTCGACGTGGTGGGCAATCCAGTATTCTCATCGGCCCGATCGTTCGATGAGAAACGCACCCAATATTTCAACAGAGCGGCTTTTGCACTGCCAGCGCTGGGTACGTTTGGCAATGAGGGCCGGAACGCACTGTACGGGCCCGGACAGTACAACTTGGACCTCTCTGTTTTCAAAACCACCAGAGTTACGGAGCGCGCCCGGGCGGAATTTCGCCTGGAGATGTTCAATGCTCTGAATCACGCCAACCTGGGAAACCCGAATACCACATTCAACTCCTCCGCATTTGGCCGTATCGATTCGGTAACTGGGCCGCGAATCATGCAATTGGGACTGAAGGTAATTTTCTGAGGGGTCTCAAGCAACCGCGTTTGGTGTATAGAATAGAAACGTTTTGACCGGTTCGACACGCTGCAAATTGAGGTGAGGTTTTCCATGATAAAACGTCTTCTTTCGATTGCCTTGTTGTGCGCTTTCCCTGTAACGCTTACGGCCCAGGTTGCCTCGGCTGAATTGAGCGGGACGGTCTTCGATGCGGCGGGAGCCAGTCTTCCCGGCGCGAAGATCACCGCCACCAATTCCGGCACGAACGTCTCTCATGATTCCGTAAGCGACGCCACGGGCAACTATATAATCCCGCTGCTGCCCCCTGGTGACTACGTCATCACCGTGGAGGCATCTGGCTTTAAAAAGCTGGTGCAGAGAGGGCTTAGCCTGCAAATCAATCAGCAGGCACAGCTGAACCTCACCATGCAGATCGGGCAGGTGTCCGATGAGATATCGGTGACGGCGCAGGCTCCGCAACTGCAATCGGAAGCATCGTCGTTAGGAACCGTGGTCACCGAAAAGCTGGTGAGCCAATTGCCTTTGAACGGGCGCAATTTTATTCAACTGGCGGTTCTGAGTCCCGGCGTAACTGGCGTAGGCTTTTCGGCATCGGGAACCATTATGAGCGGAACGCGGCCGGACGATCGCCGCCCCGGTACCGAAATTTTTTCAAATGGCAATCGTGAAGGGTCCAACAACTTTCTCTTCGATGGCATTGACGATAATGAACGGCTGACGCTTTCGATTGTGCTGCGGCCCGCGGTAGAAGGTGTTCGTGAGTTTAAGATCCAAACCAACCTTTATAGCGCTGACATTGGCCGTAACTCCGGCGCAGTGGTTGATGTAGTCACAAAATCGGGTACCAACAAACTGCATGGCAGCCTGTTCGAATTTCTGCGGAACTCTGCCATGGACGCGCGAAATTTTTTCAGCCCGAAAGGCACCGCATTCCCGACATTTCGGCTGAACCAGTTCGGCGGATCGTTCGGCGGCCCGGTTGTGATGCCGAAGATTTACAACGGGAAGGACAAGACATTTTTCTTTGTCGATTATGAGGGCTATCGAAGAGATTCTCAGGTTTTGCTTTTGGGAAACGTACCCACGCTACTTATGCGCACGGGTAACTTCAGCGAGACCGCGCCGATTTATGACCCGCTGACCACACGCGCGAACCCGTCCGGCAGCGGCTTCATTCGTGACCAGTTCCCCGGCAATCAAATTCCCGCAAACCGCTGGGACCCGAAGACGGCGCTGTTGATCAACGCCTATCCCCGGCCTACAAGCTCAGCCAGACTGAATAACTATCTGGCGAATATCGTCCAGCATCAGAAATGGAATCAAGGCGACATTCGCGTTGACCATCAGGCAACTCCGAAGGACGGCTTTTTCGCTCGATACTCCATTCAGAATACGGAGACCCAAATTCCCAGCACATTCCCCGCGGTCTCCCTTCCGGGGCTTACGAAGCCGATTAATTTGGGTAGCGAAGATTCATTCGCGGGCACCGCATTTCAGCCAGCCCAACACGCTGTGTTCAGCTATGTGAGAATCGTCAGCCCCCGCCTGGTGAATGAATTTCGGGCCGGATACAATCGCTTCCGCGCCGATTACACGGCCGACCAATATGAACCGGGTGGAGGGCTGGGCAACAAGTTCGGCATCCCTAATGCGAACGTAACTCCGAACGAACAGAATTTTCCCATCTTCTCCCCTTCGAACTATTTCGGAATAGGTCAGACCCGGTCTTTACCCATCTTCCGGCGTGAGAATACCTTCCAATACATCGACAACATGAGTATGACGGCCGGCAAGCACACCCTGAAGTGGGGCGCAGATTTCCGTCGGCGTCAACTTACGGTCTATCAGACCAACCAGGGCAATGGCCGCTTCAATTTTTCACCTGCATTCACAGATTCCAGACAAGGCTCCGGCGGCGACACAATGGCCAGCTTCCTTTTGGGTTATGCCTCCAGCACGGTCCATGACTATACGTTCAATTGGCCCGGCGAGCGGGGCAGCGAACTGGGTCTATACATCGCGGACGATTGGCGCATTACCCGGAAACTTACGTTGAATCTTGGCTTTCGCTGGGATTATTACAGTCCCTTTAGCGAAGTTGCCAATCGCTGGGCGAACTTCAACGTGAATACAGCGAAGATCGACATCGCGGGTAGAAATGGCGTCGATAAGTACGCAGGCGTCAAACCGTACTACAAGAATTTCGGCCCGCGCTTTGGATTTGCCTACCAGGCTTTCGCGCATACTGTCGTTCGCGGCGGCTATGGCGTTTTCTACAATCCAGCCGGAAATGAGGGAAGCAGCTTGCGGCTCTTCCGCCAGTTACCCTTCGGGTCTACCGTTCTGGTTTCTCCCGGCGACATCAATGTCGGCTTACGCGTGAGCGATGGATTTTTGCCGCTGCAAAGCCCGAACTTCGCGGATGCCAACAATCCGTACGGCGCGATGTTCGCGGTCGCGCCGAATTTCCGCCCTTCTTCGGCGCAACAGTTCAACCTCACGGTGGAACGTGAAGTTACGCAGTTGGCATTGGTTGTCCGGGCCGCCTTCGTGGGCAATCTGGGGAGGCACTTGTATAACACTTACAACGCGAATCAGCCGGTTCCTTCGCCCGCGGCCACAAACACACGCCGCCCCTATTACAGCATCGCTCCGAACCTTTCGGACGTTAGTTATTTCGTTTCCGATGGGCTGAGCTCTTACTACGCGGGACAACTCACCATAGACAAGCGCTTCAGCAAGGGATTGAGCGGATTGGTCGGTTACTCCTGGTCGCACGCCATCGATAACGTGGTGTTGGAGTTTGGCGGCGGCGCTGCGGGCCCCCAGCCACAAGACCCACGCAACCTCCGCGCGGAGCGAGGTAACTCAACGATAGACCTTCGCCACAGACTTACAGTTAGCTATCTATACGAGTTACCCTTCGGCAAAGGCAAAGATTTCCTGAACCGCGGCGGCATCGTGGACTACGTGTTGGGCGGATGGCAAACCAACGGCATCATGACCATTCAAACCGGCCAGCCGTTCTCACCCGTGCTGCAGACTTCGACCACTAACGGTACGGGGAGCCGGCCTGACGTGATAGGGAAGGTGGTGTATCCAAGGACTCTGCAGAACTGGTTCAGTCCCAGCGCGTTTGCCACTCCGGCCCCTTACACATACGGAAACGCGTCCCGCAACAGCCTCTACGGACCGGGCCGATTCAATTGGGACATGTCACTGTTTAAAACCTTTGTAATTAAAGAACAGGTTCGCGCTGAGTTCCGGGCCGAAGCGTTCAACGTGTTTAACCATCCGCAATTCGGCTTGCCGAATCAAAACATAGGCAATGCGCAGGTTGGCTCCATCACAAGCACAGTAGGAAACCCGCGCCAACTGCAAATGGGAATCCGGGTTCAGTTCTAAACTTATGGTTGCGTGTTTTCCCTGTTAGGCCGGCTTACCTTTCAACTGAGGGAGTTCAAACGCTCCGTGACGTTCTCCCTCTGAATCCCGTTCCAATGGGAACTCACCCCATTACCGATAGCCAGGTCCCAGGCGCTCCACGCATCGCGCACGCGTGTCAGCTTTCGATGCCCCGGCGCTTCAGCCAATGCCGCGCGCAATAAGTCGTCGATTGCACGCGCACGGTCTGCGCACTGCACTAAGGCCAGAAACCAATTCGCCGGGTCGCCTATTGCTCTGGGAACGAAACCCTCAGGCTCCAAATCCGACGGACAGATACTAAGTGCCTCACGAAGCCTCTTCATAAAGCTCATGATTTGCTCAGGCCGAGTCAACGCTTCCCGAAGCGCCTGACGAATGGGCCGGTAAAATTCCGGGGTTGTCCCGCGCAGCAGTAACACTCCGTCTGCCGCGCTTCTTGACTTGAGTGTTAACTTGACCGCGTAACGCAGTTCTTTCAAAACTTTCGAGACCAGATCCAAGGGAGCGCCGTGGAGCGCATCGAGTTTTCGTTGCGCCTCTTCCAGCAACTTACTGTCGATTCCAGTCTTGCGGTTCCGTGCCGCCCAGTTGCGCTGTAGCACAACAAGCGCGTCAAGGTGTGGCTCAAACGGCTGGCTGTAGGCGAAGCGCGTTGTATGAACCAGATAGAGCCGGGTCTCGGACGCAAACTTCCCGTCCGCGACAATATGCGCGGGCATGATCTCACGCTTGCTAAACGCTTCCGCTACTGCGGTCAACGCGACATAATCCGCACGTTCACCGCCGAAGATTCGCGACAAACATTCACGATGCAGCCCGCTGAGTGGTTTTCCCCGCAACAACTGCAAGCGCGTCAGCCAGTAAAGGCGCTCTATCGATTGGTCGTCCGGCTCGAAAGAGCTGAGTACATTTAGAGCGCCTTCGCGCGCCGGGTCTTCCCATTCAGCGGTATCGCACAACGCCTGCAGAACGAACACGGGAAGCTGGCCATCGGTCCTTACCGGCCGCTGCCGCCAGAGCGTCAAGGCAATCATCGGGTCGGCAGATTGCACCAGGCGGTCTCCCTCTCCCGCTTCGTTGTTATCGCCGGCCAGATAGCGCGCCCACTCCGAATCGGGCAGAAGTTGCCGAGCTTCTTCCGCGCCCAAGCTACGAAACATGCGCGCTTGTACGTAGCTCTTCGCGATCTCCGGCAAATCGTCCAGATGAGGCCTGAGCGCCGTAGAAATCTCCCCGAAATTCACACCGCTGAATTGGCCCAGGTCTGAGGCGCCACGCACCTGCATCAAGCGGTGATACAACACGAATGCGCGGTTCTCCAACCCCGGCAAAGCGGAATGATATTGGATGGCCAGGTCGCGCACTTTGGCCACTAGCTCAGCCCGCTGCGGGTCGGAATTCATCAGCTTCAACATGAGCTGGCGCAGATCCCGCCGCTGCGTGACGGCGCGGCCTGAGGTGGAAGTTCGCATCAGCCACGTTGTAGAAGCGAAGGCCTGGAAGACTACGTCCGCGCGGCTATCGTCTATATCGGGCTGCCCCATAGCCGGTACCAGCACACGCCGAATCAAATCGGCGGTAATCTCCGGCAACACTAAACCCGGATGCGCATACCCATCCGCGGGGGGCTCCACATGCCGAAGGAAACGGTCGTAAAGTACACCCTGCACCAATTCCTTGGGCAGCTTCCCATCTCGCGCTTCCCGCATCACTTCCGTGATTGCGTCCGTTCCCAACCGGGCCAGCAGGTCCGCCGCAAGCCTCAGATACAACGGATTGCCGCCGAACGTCTCGCGAACCTCTGAAGTGATAGCCGCCGGTACGCCGCGGGAGATCAAAAGTTCTTTAGACCCTTGAGCGCTCAACTCGTCTAGGGGCATCAGATCTTCGTCACGAGCAAGGGCGAAGGCACCCTCTTTCGGATGGGTTCTGCCCGAAACTAAAACGCGGATCTCCGGCGCGCCCGTGGCCGCGTGGATCTCCCCCAGCCAGTTCTGTAGCGCGCCTGTATACAATCCGCCGCCGGCTTCCACCTGCTCGAAGGTGTCCAGAACCATCAGCAGCGGACGCTGCAACGCTCGCAGCGGCAGTAGTGAATCTACCAACGCCGTCTTCGCAATGCTCTCCGCGGATTCCTGCGCCAAGCTCTGTCGCATTGCTCCGTCGCCGGAAACAAGTTCGTCCGCAAGCTGTGCACGAATACGCTCCCGGTAACCAATCAGCGAGCGGTTCATCTCAGGCGTCGCAAGCCCAGCCTGGCGCAATAACTCTAAGTCCATAGTGGACGATTGCGTGACGTTCAGATCCTCGCGATCGAAATCCAAATGTACAAGCACCGCCTGCTCATCGTCCCTCAATATATTCGACAGCGCACTGGCAATCAGAGTCGATTTTCCAATCCCGCCGCTCCCGAAGACATGCAGATACTTTATGTCGGAGTGCGTTTGACCGGACGGGAGTGGGCTTCTGAGAAACGCCGTGATTCTGGCCAATTCCACAGCGCGCCCATAGACCCCAGCCGCAACGTGGCGCTCATATTCGTGCTTTCGCGACAGCTTGGCAAGCAGGCGGCGCAAATCGTCTGTGTCGTAAGTGAATACCGCTTTTCCTTCTGTCCAGGCGGCCGCCGCGATAAGCGCCCTCAACTGCGGCCCGGTCAATAGGCGGGGGTCGGCAAGAGGCTTCACATACAGCTTTTCCAGCGCGCCGGTCACTTCATCGGGTTGCGCATTCGCGGCGTCCTTTACTGCCTGCGCAACATCGGCCGGCGCGCGCGACCTTAAGACTCGCATCCTTACCGGGTCCAGCAGCAGCCAGCGCCGCTCACCTCTGCCTCCGGTGTCGCAATCCGCCGCCACTGAATCCAGAACCGCGGCCCGGTCCGCCGCCGTGGAAGCGGGCTGCTGCAAAAAGGCGCGCGGATCGCATCGACCGCGCAGTGCAAGCTCAAAGCGCAGCGCGTCCGCCGCGTCTTCGTTCGCAACAGCAGGCGCAAATAGCGGGGCCTTGTTCAGGCTCTTCCGCAGTTCCGCGAAGGCTTGTTGCAGCTTTTCGGGGATCGGCGAATTTGTTGTGTCAGCCGGCATCTCAGCTCCCGGCCTCCTTCAACATCAGGGCACGAAGCTCCAGCGCCAACCGCACCGCGATTACGCTTCGGCCCTCCTTTGTGGAAAGGCTCTCAACTTCTTCGTCCCACAACAGCGTGCTCTCTTGTTCCCAATGCTTCGGGTCCAGTTGGAGCGCTTCGGCTTGCTTCAGCATCGTGTCTAAAAACTCTTCGACGCTAACCGGCTTCAATGAACTGCTCTCCACTTCGTTCGGCTTGGCGGCCGCGGCACGGAACTCTCCCCGCCTACTATTACTCAACCCGACGATCACCAACCGCACCCAAGGTTCTTTTTCCGCGTTGATCAGAAACTGCTTCAGATCGCGCGCAATGTCCCCGGTAAGCGCCGCATCGTCGCCCACATCTATCGCTATCCATAAGAGCTCTCCTTTCCCGCCGCGCGATGCAATCAGATCGGACAATTGCTCGAACAGCCCCGGCAGTAAATCGCGCCGCAGCATACCGGCATCGGGCCGCAGGGTCGCATCGGTCGGCTTTAAGCTCTTCCCCCCCGATTCGGACACGATAAACTCGAGCACCTGTTCAATGGCTCTGTTCGCCATTGTGGGTTGTACGAACACCACGCGATGTTGCGCACTGCGCAGTTTCTCTCTCAGGATCGACAAGCTAAACGACTTCCCCGCGCCAGGGTCGCCCGAGATCAATGCGATCCGTCGGCTTGAATTCTCCAGACTCGCCTCATCGATCCAGCTCTGAAAGCCGGTACGTCCGAACACCGGATGCAGCACATCCGCCGACACGCCCGCGCGAACATCGTCCGGATTTAAGTGTGCAACGCTATCCAGCCACTCCGTCCGCTTCTGGTCCGTCGTTCCAATCAGCGTTTCGCCCGCTGCCACCCACGCTTGCCGGACATCGCGCGCGAAGATGGCTTGCAACGGACCCGTATTCATCAGCAGCGGGTCTGGCGCCTTCTTCTTAATGGACGCTCGCACAAGTTTTAAATGCACCGCGCGGTTGTATTCCGGATTTGCATTCGTGACCGAGCCCTCATGCAGACCCACCAGCTTGCCCTCATGATCGATGCACGGGCCGCCCGACATGCCTGCCTGTGCGTTTACATCGTGCTGGATGCGGCCTGTTGCGGCTTCGTATTTGGTCACCTGATGATCGTCGAAGACGCATTCGGTGCCGCCTGGATAACCGATCACGGTCAACCTTCCCTCCACAGCCGGGTCTGGAGGATCGAGCATGTCCACGGTCCCCGTTATGTTCCCGATCGGCTCTGAAAGCTGAACCAGGGCGAAATCCAGTTGGCGGGCCGCGTCCGCGGGATCGCCCAAGGCCAGCTTGCCGTCCTGCCCGTTCGGCGGACTCATGCACACCAGCCATTTCTTTGCAAAATGCGCCTTCACCGGCCACTGGCCCTGCCCCTCCAGTTGATTCCAAAACTCAACAGTTACGGATTGAGCGGAATCCTCGAGCTCGTTCTCGTTATCGATGAGTTGTTCCACCACGTGCGCCGCTGTCATCATCAGGGTGGGCGCAACCATGAAGCCGCTGCCGAACGTCTTCCTGCTGGTGCCCGGAACTTTCGCCGAGATCAACGCAGTTGCCCGCGCTGCCCTCATGAGAGAAGGAATCGTCTTCACCGGGCGCACACCGGCTGCGCGCAGCACCTTTTGCATGATTCCCACCGGCGCCATCGTTCCGATTGCCGCCTGAATTGCCTTCAGCTTTTCCTCATCAGCGTGAAGCTTGGCCATTTTCTGCAGCAGTGCCATCCACAGCGCGACGAGGAAGTCATCGGCTATCGCCAGACGCAGAGCGGCAGGAATGGCCTCCATCTCGCCGCCAGCTTCCACATCGAGAACCGCGAACCGCGGTGTCTGTTTCAAGATCGAGCGGTGTTCGTTGTATGCACGAATGAAATCGTCGACGCTTACAACACCCGCGCTCACCAGATCCATGACGCCGCGCACTAACTGGTCCCGGTCTTCAAGCGGGAGCGTCCCGTCGCCCATTTAAATTACCGCCTGTACCGGCACGCCCAGAGCTTTCAATTGCTCACTGCATTGCGCAATCGCGTGCGCGCAATTCTTATCGATGGACGCACCCGCAAAGTGAATCCCGAATCCACCGAAACCCTGATCCAGCCAAGCCATAACAGGCGAGCCCGAATTCCCGCCGAGCGTCGTGGCATCGTGCCCGAACACCCACGGATGCGTATCGCCGTCAATTGTTCCGAGTGGCTTGTGCGCGGTACCTGGCGAAATTCGCTTCACTCCGAAGCGGTTCCCGAATAGCGTCTGAGTTACCCAATCCCAATCCACGCCGTCTACAATCCCGCTGGTCACCTGCGGCTTGGCGGGAAAGCCAATTACGCAAAACGAAGCCATCGAACCGCTGGGGCCCGCCAAATCGGCTGATACTGGCACTGCTTCCGGAATGGCCTGCGATTCCTCCATCTTCTCGATTCGAAGAACGGCAACATCCAGCCGCGCGAAATTCTGTCCATCGATCCCGGAAGGCGTGGCCTCCACGATCCGGAATCGATTCTTCCGCAACGAACCATCTTCCGCAGCGAAATCGATAAACGCGCCACCCTTTAGCACGCGGAAGCCGCTCGCCGTCTGTATCATTGCGTTCGGAATGCCCTTGAGCATTGCGTGCAGCACGTGCAGGTTCGTGAGAACCAAACCCTTCGCGCTATCCACCACCCACCCGGTTCCGTAGAAGCGCGTGGGTGAACCGTTGTCAGGTTCGATTCTCCCCACAGCCGCTGCGCGTTTCCGCATCCGGTCGCGGACGCTAAAAAGCGTGTCCTTCCATGCTCCGGCCAAGGGATGCTCCGGGTTTACGGTATCTCCGCGAACCAGAAGGGTCGGCCGCGTACCATCGGTCCGAATCACCGCTTCCAATGTGAGCTGCTCGTTCGAATCCAACCTCGCTTCCGGATCTGCATCCAACTTTCGCAAGGCGCGGTCGCCATGTTGCATCAGCAAAGATAAAGCCCGCTCGAAATCTTCCGGCCTTTCCATCTCGCTTTCGGGCATCTTCCGCATCGTGTCATGGACGCGCTGAAGCACGTCGTCGGTATGGGGCTCCGGCGATGCGCTCTCCGCTTCCACGTCCATCGATTCCGCATTCAGCCCTTTTCTCGCGGCTCTGGACCGAGCCGCCAACAATCGCTGGACGCGCGTGGATTCGTTCATATCGAGCCTCCTGACATGCGCCGCACCAGACCCTGCGCGGCTTCCGTCGCAGTCAAGCGCGCGGATAAATTGGCAATGGAAATACCTGCTCCTTCTACCTGGAGACCTTCACCGCTTCCAGTACCCGCCAACTGCGCGCGCAGCAAAGCGGTGGCCACCTCAGGTCCGAATTGCTTCCAGTTCAACTCCGGCGATAGACCCTCTTCGCCCACACTCTCCAGTACCAGCGATTGCACCGACACCTTCCCTCGCTCATCCGCGGTATCTGTCTGCGGCGCGCTTTCCAGGCCGCGATTCAGATCCAGGTCCGCTCCCAACAGCGCTTGCGCATCCACGATGCCTGCTCCGAAATTAGACGAATCCCAACCATTCGGCCTACGCGCCGTGGCGCGCAACAGCCTGCGAAACATGGCTTGCAAAGTTTCATTCCTGCTTCTGGCCGCGCCGATGAGATTGGCACGCCCATGGTGCGCAAGCCAAAGAGCAGCCACGCCCGCCGTAAGGGCTACCGAGAAGCTGGTGCCTTGACCTTGCCCCGTTGCGGGCTGGCCGATCCGCGCGCGAAAAACATTTTCTCCCGGCGCGGATATGTCCACTGCCGACCCGCGGCATGTGCCCTTCCAGGGCTTGTCGCTGAAATTTACTCCGGCCACCGCGATGCAATCGTCATAGCGCGCGGGCCAGACCACAAAGCGCACGCAGTTCCCTGCTGCGGCCATCACAATCACGTCGGCCGCAACCGCTCGCCGTATTGCCCGATGCAGTGAGAAGCTTGGGATACCGCCCAGGCTCATGGTGATCACGTGCGCCCCATGATTCACGGCCCACTCGATGGCTTCCGCCACCGATACCTGCGTAATGCGAATTACGCTCTTGATCGCCCGGATGGGCATGTGCTTCGCAAGCGGCGCCGTTCCCGAAACCACATCCGTTTCTGGAGACACCACCACGCTGGCCGTGCCTGTCCCATGCCCTGGGTTTCCGGTATCCTCCAGCGGATCGGTGGGGTCGTCATCCTCATCCAGAACATCGCGCGGATCGATGCTGACCACGCCTTGCAGCTCCGGGTGATTGGTGATGCCCGTGTCCGGCTGCGCGATATTGACATCCCGCCCGCGATCGGGCCGGCCGTTCGCAAGCGAAAACGCCCAGGCCTCTTCCACGCGCATGGAGCGAAGCGCCCATAGGCGGTCCAGCCCTTGCTGCTCTTCGGTAAAGCAAAGCTTCTCTACGCTCTCGCGAGCCGGATCTTTCTGGCCTCTTACTCCTTCTTCAGGCGGAAAGAAATTCGTCGGCAAGTCGGGCTCGGCATTCTCTAACTCGAAGGCTTCTTGTAAAAGATAAGCGGCCTGAAAAACAGCCGCGTCGTTCACCCCGAACACACGCCCCGGAAATGTCAAAACCCACACATCGGTTTCCAGGGCAGAAAGCGGCTGCACCGTCGCGCCCAAGGGTGCAAGTGCCGCTTTTATTTCTGCCGCCTTCATGCGGGAATCGTCAGCAGGCCGCACCAACAGAGCAAAGCGCGCTCGCGGCAACGCAACGGAAGAGTCCACCTCTTCCGTTGCCGCGAGAAAAGTTTCTTTCAGGTCCGGGTGCATTGGGAATCACACCTTTCCATCCGGAACCAGCGATGCTTCCGGGTATTGCATTCCCTCCAGGCTGGTACCCTCGCTCTGCACGCTTTCCTCGACAAGCGAAGTGGGCAGAACAAAAGCTTCAGCGGCGGCCAGGTCCACCTTATAGCCGATGTCGGCCAGGCTCGCTACCGTAAGCTTGCTCAGCGGATTTCCCGACGCGGCAATGAACCCGGACATCAGTTCCGTGCGGAACGTGGTTTCGCGCCAGTGCGACTCGCGCGTGCCCGGCCCTCCCTGGTTCTCTACCGGCACGTCCATGGGCGGACCGTTTTTCAATTCGCCAAACGCCTTACGCGCCTTCTGCCCCAGGAAGACCGGGTTTGCGGTTCCGGATGCACCAATCAGGCCCTTCCTCTTCCACAGCGTGCCAATCCCCAGCACATGCCCCATTTCATGGGTAATCACGTCGTTCAGCGTTCCGATCGATTCCATCTTGCTCAAATCGGCGGTATCGAACGACATGATTCCCTTGGAAGGAAGAAATGTGCCCGGCCGGAAATTCGTAGGACCTGCCTGGCCCAGAATGCCCCCGGGCCCGTCGATCGGTTTGCCCTCCGCCAAAATCAGAACGTCGTCAATCGTTTCGCCGTCCACGTTCATGTCGGGCAGGTCGCCGGTAATCACCTTTGTCCATCTGTTGGCGGCCAGCTTGAAAGCGAGTTGTTGGGTTGGTGTAAGTCCGCCAAGAAAGCGAACCTCAATTGTGTAGGGCGTAGGAGCCACGGCTTCCGCGGATTCGGGACGGGGCTGCTCTTCCGCTCCGCTCACGGCGCGATAAGTTTCAAAGTGCGACATCGGTTTGGTCCTCTAAACACTCAAGCGAAAATTCCATTCCGCGCAGGCCATTTTATTCCAGAAAACTTGTCCTGAATCAAAAAGATGGTTTGCGTAAACTGGCTACAGGGCGGCCCTGGTTGGCCGGCGGGTCCGGAGAAAAACTATTGTTGCTTGAGACAAACGTAATTGCGGGAGCCTATCTTCACGATATTTTGGAACAGCCCGATGCGCTACAGCGTACGCTGGCCGGTCTTGCAGAAAGGGCGGCGCTGGCGGAGTGTGCCGGAGATTTGGCGGCAGGAAACTTTCGGCGCGTTGTGCTCACCGGTATGGGCAGTTCGCTCTACGCGCTGTACCCGCTGCATCTGCGCTTGACTCAGCGCGGTTACTCATCGCTACTGATGGAAGCGGCCGAACTGGTTCATTTCGCGCCCAACGTGTTCGATGCCCACACGCTTGTGATCGCTGTGTCGCAATCGGGCCAGAGCGCCGAACTCGTGCGGCTGGCCGGGTTGGCGCAAGGCCGCTGCAAGCTGATCGCCGTCACCAACAATGTTCACTCCCCGCTGGCCCGAAAGGCAGATATCGTTCTCGCGATTCAGGCGGGGCCGGAATCCACTGTCTCTTGTAAGACATATGTTTGCTCGCTTATGGCGCTGCAATGGTTGGGCGCGATTCTCACCTTCCATGACCTTGCCGCGGAGAGCGAAGAGTTGCGCTCCTGTATTCCCGCCGCGCGCGACTATCTCGCGGATTGGCGGACGCACGTTGCGGAGATCTCGCCGCTGCTTACCGGCATTCGCAAAATTTTTGTCACAGGCCGCGGACCTTCTCTGGCCACTGCTCAAACAGGCGGACTGATCCTGAAGGAGTCAACGCGTTTCGGCGCTGAGGGGCTGAGCTGCCCCGCCTTTCGCCACGGACCCTTCGAACTGGTTTCACAAGACGTTCTGGTGTTGATCATGGCCGGCGACAAGCACGCCGAAACGCTCAACCGTTCACTTGCGAACGATGTTGAGGAAGCAGGCGGAAACGTGGCCTTCGTATCGGCCGGCTCCGAGATCGCGGCCTTGAGGTTGCCGCTGGTACCCGATGCTGTCCGCCCAATCGTTGAAATTTTACCGGTGCAAATGCTCTCGCTAGCCTTGGCCGCATTGCACGGAATGGAAGCGGGAAAATTTTCGCTGGCAACAAAAGTTACAGCAGTCGAGTAGCCGTCAATCCCGTTCTCATCCGCGCAGGTTTTTGTTGAACACATCCAGCGTGCGCTGCCACGCTAGTTTGGCCGCAGCCTCGTCGTACCGCGGCGTCGTGTCGTTATGAAAGCCGTGCTGCGCACCTTCGTAGATATAGCCGCTGTACCGAACGCCGTTGGCTTTCAGTGCCGCTTCGTAAGCCGGCCAGGTGCCCACCAAACGCGCGTCCATTGACCCGTGATGCACCAGAACCGCTGCCTTGATTTTGGCCACATCCTCAGGCGGTGGTGGCGCGCCATAGAAGGCAACTGCCGCTCCCAGGTCCGCGCCCATCCGCACGGCGAGCGTGTTCGCGACGCCACCGCCGAAGCAGAAGCCAACGGCGCCAATCTTGCCCGAGCAATCGGGCCGTTGCTTCAGCCATCGTGCCGCAGCTTCGAAATCCTGCATCATCTTCTGACGGTCCACCTGCTGAAACGCCTTGCCTCCCGCTTCGTCATCGCCCGGGTAGCCGCCAACGCTGGTCAGGCCATCGGGAGCGAACGCGATAAAGTTCTCTGTCGCCAAGCGGCGCGCAACGTCTTCGATGTAAGGGTTCAAGCCGCGATTTTCGTGGACGACAAGGATGCCAGGCAGCTTGCCGCTCTGCTTGGCGGGCGCCGCGAAATATCCTTTGATGCTGCCCGTTCCCTCGGGCGAGGCAACTTTCAAATACTCCGTCTTCAGCCGGCTATCGTTCTTCGGAATCTGTTCCGCCCACGCGTAGTTGGCTCGCAGGCTCTCCCAAAGTGCTATCGCGGTAACGGTTCCCGTTGCGAACTTGCGCGCTGCTTCCAGAAAATCGCGCCGCTCCATTTCACCGTGTACATAACGGTCGAAAAGGTCCAGCAACTCCTGCGGGTAATCGCTTGCTTTCTTACGTTCCATAGATTTTCTCCAGGCTTGAAAAATGGTGACGCCAAAAAGTGGTCTTTCGATCATATCTCCGCTACAGGAACTTCACGCACAATTTCCGCGGAATCGCATTTTTGCGAAAGCCTTAAGCTTTCACGATTCTTTACCGTAAGTCATGGGCGCTCAATTGACGGAAGATGAACTGATACGTCTGGGAAGGACTGGCAGTACAGCCGCCCTGGGCAGGCTATTCGAGCTTCACTACGACAACTCGCTTGGCGTAGCGAAAAGAATTCTGTTCTCTCCGGCAGAGGCTGAAGACGCGGTCCAAACCGCATACTGCGCGGCCTTCCAACACTTCCACATGTTTCGTGGCGAGTCTTCGTTTCGAACCTGGATCACGCGCATCGTTGTGAACCGAAGCCTGATGGCGATCCGCGCTCCCTGGCGTCGCAGGACCGTGAGCCAATCTCACTATCCGGAACTCGGGGCTTCAAGCGCATTCACCGCCCAGGGCCCCACACCGGAGAAGTCTGCGTGGTGCAAAGAACTTGCCACCGCTCACACGCGCGCTCTCGCCAAGCTTCCAGGCACACTGCAAGCCGCCTATACCCTATACGCTCTTTCCGATATGTCCATCGCGGACGTTGCCACTGCGCTGCGCCTCAAGCCAGCCGCCGCAAAGAGCCGCATCTTTCGGGCGCGCGCGGCAATGCAAAGCCAGTTGCAGGGTGTATGGCGTGAAGAAGCCAGAGAGAAGCAAATCGTGTGGCCACGCAAGAGTCCATCCCTGCCCGTTCACCCGCCCCTTCAGCATCGCCATGCCGCGGATCGGGCCACAGCGGTGTAGTAAAGAGAAGCACGCTCCCGCTGTGCGGAAAGTAGAAATTCGTACAAGACATCCCCTTAAATAGTCGTTTTCCGCGTGACTGCAATAAAGAACAACAACCTGTTGACAAGATTCTTGGGGTTATCGCATAATCAGGTCTCACGTTGGGCAGTGGGGATGATTTTAGCTTTAATCCTCAAGAATTAACGGCAAGCCAGCCGAGCGTTCAGGCGGCAGCTTGCACTCTCGCCGAAGGAAGCGGTTGGTATAACTTATGTCGTACAGACCATACTGTATACAAGGTTTTATTGCCTTTTTCGGTCCCGCGCCGGTTTCAGCACAAGCGCCATCTTAGTCACGCACTCTCCAGATTTTTTTCTCCGCCGATGCGTTTTTCCCGACTTTAATTATCCTGATATCCAACGATATTGTTAGTTATCGATAAAGAATTTCGAACTTACTAACCGCCAAGTCGCAACTGTTCATTCCCCGTCCCCGAAACGCCGATCACATCCGCTCGACTTTACTTTTCTAATTCATCGACAAAGCCATTTTGCCCGAAGGAGGGTTCTATGTTTTATTCTCAAATGAACCGCTGGTTCGCCATCCAGGTACGTCCACAAGCTGAATACATGGTGGCTGAATTATTGAAGTACAAGGGGTATGAAATTTTCCTCCCCATGTGCCGGAAGACAACTGCGAGAGCAGCCCGGGCAGAGGTTCCGCTTTTTACAGGTTACGTGTTTTGCCGGGTTTGCACTGAAATTCAGGGCCTGATTGTGACCACTCCAGGCGTGATCCGCATACTTGGCTTCGGCCGCGAGCCCGAACCTATTCCCGATATCGAAATCGATAGCCTAAAGCGGGTGATTCAGACCGGGCTTCCGATGCAGAACTGGCCTCGGATGGAAGAAGGCGAACGCGTCAGGCTCACTGGCGGACCCTTGCGCGGCTGCGAAGGCGTGGTGAAGACCATCAACCACGAAAACTGCGTAATACTCTCGCTCACCATCCTTCGTAGATCTGTTGTCACTAGGGTCGCGCGGGAATGGCTCGCTCCCGCCTGCTAGGTTCAACGCGATGTCAGTCTCTCAAACAACCATAGAACGAAGCGTTACCGTTTCCGGCAGCGCGGCGAAATGCTGGCAAAATCTAACCGAACCGGAGTCCGTCCGGCTCTGGTTCGCCGACCTGGAAGGAAGCCTGACCCACCCTGGCGCCCAGTTCGCTTTCCATTTCGGCGATGGCGATTTTTTCACCGGTTGCGTTCTGAACCGGCGTGAACCGGCGATGCTTCAGTTCGAGTGGCAATTCATGGGAGTCGGCGGCACCAGTTCCATTGCCTGGCTTGTCGAACCTCTCGACGCGCATCGCTCGATTCTGAGAGTTTCCGATGAGGGCGAATACTCTGAGCGGGCTGTCACTGAGTTAAGCGAAGGCTGGGATGACTTCCTTTCGCGGCTCGCACGAAAAATGGCTACCGGAGAAAACGCCCGTTACCGCTGGAGTGAGCAAATCGATACCGGCGCAATTGCTGCGACCGATTCCAGAACAGCACTTGCGAAAGTGCGCGATCTAACATGGTGGCGCAAAATGTTTCCGGGCAGTGCAGCCGGAGTGCTGCCCTCTTCCGACGGCGCAGTGATCCTTTTCGCGGACCCCGCGTGGTCCGGCCATGAAACAAGAGCGAAGGTGAGGGTGACCGAACGTTCCAATGGATCGGGAATATCTGTGAGCCATGCAGGCTGGCTCAATCTTGCTCAGGAGATACAGTTCGATGAGCGCAAACGTTTCGCCGGTCTCTGGGCAACCGCCCTGCGGCACATCCAAGATGAATTCGAAGGCGCCGGGTCCGTTGGCGCTACTTGCGAATTCAAATTTTCGAAATCTCTGGGCAGCTAAAGTCTGTTCGCAAGTGGGAACCCAGATTAGCCGGGTCGCGCTGATCCTGGCTTTCGCGCGCGAAAGCAATAGCGTTCCGATCATCGGGGCCCTGGTGTGTTGCGAAGTTTTACCGGGGGTTGTCACGTCTTTCTTATCGGGGTCCATCGCGGATCGCGGCAACAAACGCATCATCATGGTGGCGAGCGATTTAGGCCGCATGGTGTTAGCCACCGTCGCCATGATCTGGCCTGTGACCTGGGTGATCTATATGGTGGTGGCCGCGCAATCCGTGGGCTTCGCATTCTTCAATCCGGCGCGCTCGTCGGCGCTTCCGTTAGTGGTTCATCCGGAGAGTCTGCCGGAAGCGAACGCGCTCGATCAAGGCGCATCCACCACGGTCTTGATCGCGGGGCCGGCGCTGGCAGCTGCCCTCTTCTATTCGCTGGGGCTGCGGGCAACATTGGCGATCGACGCCATCACTTATCTGGTCAGCGCGCTTTTCATTATGGGGACCAAGGTGCCGAAGAGTTCGTTGCACGAAGTGCCTGAAGTGTTGTGGCAGCGGGTCACGGAAGGTTGGCGCTACCTGAATCGCAATTCGCTCGCTCGCCAAATTGTCTGGCTGGGCACCATCAGCCTCTTCTGTGTGGGCATGTGGGTTCCGCTGGCCCCCGTCTTCGCGCGAACTTTCTTGCATTCATCCGAGGCCACACTCAGTGTGCAGATGTCGGTGTTCGGCATCGGCGGCCTTTGCGCCGCGCCCGTCGCCCCTTACCTTTTGCGTGCGGTGAGCAAGGGCGGGTTGATGGCCGCGTGTCTGTTGGGCGAAGCGTTGATCATGTTCCTGTATTCATTCATTGCCAGCGTCACCGCCTCCACGGCATTGATCTTTGTTTGGGGCGCATGCGTGATGGGCATCAGCGTGGCTTCCGTTTCGCTCATTCAAGAGAGCGTGGCTCAATCTCACCTGGGTCGTGTGTTCGCCATTATTGAACAGACGGAGAGCTCGGCAACATTGCTTGCGATCCTCGGTGCGGTCCTGCTGCAGCGGCTCCTCTCTCCTGAGCGAATTTTCACAGCTGCCGCAATCTTCTATTTCCTCTTCGTCGGCTTGTCTCTGCTTTCGACACGCGGGCACAACATTCTGCGCGCAGGACGTTCACCGGCGGCGGGCCCCCTGCAAAATGCGATCTGAACTTGCCCTATCCTTTGTATGCGTTTGTATGTGGGGCTGCGGCGCCGGCGCTAAAAGTCCGGCCGAGTTTCACTTGCGCAAAATTGCGGCCGATTCTCAGGGCGGAGGCGACAGCGCCATTTCGCCCGATGGCACACGCTTCGTTACTTCGTTGCAGCGTAGCGGGAATTGGGACCTTTGGATTTACGATCTGCGCACGAATGTATGGTCGCAAGTGACCACCGAGGCAACCGATGAATTCGAAGCCAAGTGGTCGCCCGACGCGCAATCGCTTGTCTTCACCTCCACGCGCAAAGGCAACAAGGATATCTTCCTGATCGATCTAAAAACCAAAGTCACCCGTCAGCTGACAGACGATCCGGAAGACGATGAGTATCCGGTCTTCTCACCCGATGGCAAGAACGTCGCCTTTACCGGCGGACCCTGGAAGGAGCGCAACTTTTATCTGGTAGATCTGAACGGAAAGAACCGCCGGGCCATTTCAAAAACAGCCAGCCAGGCGGGCGCGTGTTCGTTCCATCCCTCCGGCGAATCTTTGGCCTGTCACAGTTACGATTCAGGCACAGGGAATGTCTACCTGTACCCTGTGGGCGGGGGTGATCGCCTGCGAATTACAAATGGGCGATTTTGGGATTACAAGCCTGCCATCTCGCCGAACGGTAAGTGGCTTGCGTTTTCCCGCAGTCAGGAAGGGCCATCGGCCATTCACGTCATGCCGTTTCCCGTGGGTGAAGCGCGGCCTCTCACAGATCCGAATGGCGATGACCGTTGGCCCACGTGGAGCGCATCCGGCGAACAAATCCTTTTTCATCGCCTGGTGGATCGCGGCTTGGGTGTGGAGATATTGGATCGCGAAACAGGAAAGGTGGAACGGCCGATCGATGCCACGGAGCTTCCTGGTCCGGCCAGTATGGACCCCACCGGCAAGTTCATCGTCTACGCCTCCGGCCATGGGAACAATGAGAAGCTGCGCATCAGAAATCTTGAGACGGCGTCAACGTTGACACTGCCGTTGAGCGCCCCCGCAAGCTTTCCCCGCTGGTCTCCCGATGGCAAATACATCGCGTTCGCGATCCGCAACACTGATCGCTGGGACGTGGCGACCGCGCGGCCCGACGGCTCCGGCCTGAAAGTGTGGACGTCAGCCCTGGAAAATTTGCGAGGCGTGCGCAGCGCTCTCGATTGGTCTCCGGACGGCGCCAGCGTTGTGTTTCACGCATCGGAAGTGCCTTTCGAAGCCAACTTATATATGGTGAACGTGCGTACCGGAAAGTTAAAGAATCTGACCAACGATCACTGGTACAGCGAAGCCCCTTCCTTCTCACCCGATGGAACGCAGATCGCATTTATGTCGACACGCGGGGGAAATTGGACCTGGGGCATTTTTCGCCTTCGACTGAGCGACAACTCAGTCGATACAATCGCCAGCCCGGACTACGTAGAGAAAAATTATCCGCGAATGAACCGCGATGGAAGTATTGTTTGGAGCGAGTACACGCCTGCGGGACGCGAGTTCATCAGCGAACGAATGCCCGCTAGTAAGCCTCACCAGCGCGTGGAAGCCGGCAGTTGGGCGCGATGGCCCTCATACTCCGCGGACGGCAGGAAGATTTTATACACCAAGCTGGAGCATCAGGTGGAGTATTGGGTGGCGGAAAATATCACCGGCACGCACTCGCCCTTGTTCGGGCCACGTCTCCCCGAAAACAAACCTTCGCTCACGTCGTCAATGCTTCCGTTGAGCGCAGGCATTCCCGAACCGAACCGGTCCGCAAAGCGTTCCAGTCCCGTGCAGATGCATCATCGCTGACTGCTATAACGGGCTGCGGTCCGCGGCTCAATGGCCGTCCAATTAAGGAGCACTCAATTCATGTGGGGCTTTGTTCGTCGAAAACTAATGGGGATCTCTCCCCGCGAAACACAGTTTCAAGCGCGCGGCTTTCGGCGGTGCGCGTCCAGCCAACAGGAGCGATTGGAGACAGTGGGGCTCATGTTCCTGAACGGTTACCACGCGGCGCTGGAACAGCCGCTTCCCTTGCTCGAGCAGGCTCTGGACCGGGCTCCCGTCGAATACCGGGGCTTTGTTTACGAAGGCGCCGCAATGGCGCTCACCATTCTGGATGCGCTTCCTATCCCGGGTGGCGGCAGATTGAAAACGTTCCTTGCCAATGCGGGCGAACCGCACGTCTACATGGTGCATGTCGGCGCCGGGTGGGCGTTCGCGCGGCTGCCGTTCTTGAGGAAAAAGATTGCGCGAAGCGGCGGGTTCGATCCGCTGCTCTATCCGTTGCTGCTGGATGGCTACGGCTTTCACGAAGGCTACTTTCATTGGAAGCAAAGTATCGAAGCGGGCGTCGTTCCAAAGGGCCTCTCCCGCCGGGACCAGAACTTTTTCGATCAAGGCCTGGGCCGCAGTCTCTGGTTTGTGCAAGGCACTGACCCTGAATCGATTGCGTTCGCCATTCAGCAACTCTCGCCGGATCGAAGGGGCGATCTTTGGAGCGGCGTGGGTCTCGCATGCGCCTACGCAGGCGACGCGCCGGCGTTACACGTCGAAGACTTGAAAAGCTTGTCTGGCCGTTGGCATCTCGATCTTGCGCAAGGTGCTGCGTTCGCCGCCCAGGCGCGCCGCCGCGCCGGCAACATGGTTCCGCATACGCAGGCAGCGTGCGAAGTGATCTGCGGCATGGGCGCGAATGAAGCCGCGGCGTTCACCATGGAGACGCTGAACGAAACAGTAGGCGCCGCCGGCCCGGATCGTTACCGGGAATGGCAGATCCGATTGCGCGAAAAATACCGAACACCTGCTTCGTTGGCTGCGGGGGCTGGATAAAAAATGGCGCGAAACCGACGGTGTTCATCACGTCGTCCCCCCGTGCATGCTTTAGCCACTACCGCGCATTAGCACCATCGAGCGATCTCTTATGGAACCCATCGCAATCGTCGGGATGGCCTGCTGCTATCCTGGCGCGCGTTCGCCGCATGAGTTGTGGGAGAACGCGCTCGCTCAGAGACGCGCGTTCCGGGCGATACCGGAAGAGCGCTTGCGCGTTGCCGATTACGACGACCCGGAAGATCGCATCGCAACCGGCACAGCCGCCGTCATCGCCGATTACCACTTCGATCGCGAACGCTTCCGTGTTTCTGCCCAGACTTATAGGACAGCGGACCTTAGCCATTGGCTGGCGCTCGACGTAGCGACCCAAGCGTTGCAAGACGCCGGCCTGGAGCACGCGAGTGAAGACCTTCGCGGCAAGACGGCAGTGTTTTTGGGCAACACATTAACGGGCGAATTTTCCCGAGCCAACACGCTGCGTCTGCGATGGCCATATGTGCGCCGCGTTCTACATTCGGTGTTAAACGAAAGCGCGGCCGGCATGAACCGCGAAATGCAGACCGACTTTTTAGAGCGCGTGGAAGCGCTGTATAAGGCGCCCTTTCCCGCTAGTGGCGATGAATCGCTCGCGGGTGGTCTCTCAAACACCATCGCCGGACGCATCTGCAATTATCACGATCTAAAAGGCGGCGGTTACACCGTGGATGGCGCCTGCGCCTCGTCGCTACTGGCCGTAACGAACGCATGCGCCGCGCTTGAAAGTGGCGATTCCGATGTGGCTCTCGCGGGCGGTGTCGATCTGAGTATCGATCCGTTCGAACTAGCCGGCTTCTCCGTCCTGGGTGCCCTGGCGAAAGACAACATGCGTGTCTATGACGCTACTTCCACCGGCTTCCTGCCGGGCGAAGGCTCCGGCTTTGTCGTGCTGATGCGAGTTGCGGAAGCGCTGGCGCACGGCCGCCACATTTACGCACTCATCAAAGGATGGGGCGTCTCTTCAGACGGGCAAGGCGGCATCGCAAGACCTGAAGCCGCCGGTCAGGCGCTGGCCCTGGAACGCGCCTACCAAAGGGCCGGGTACCGCGCGGACACAGTTGTATATTTTGAAGGCCATGGCACCGGCACTGCTGTCGGAGACGCCACTGAGCTTCAAGCAATTTCACGCGTCAGGCGCAAAGCCAATGCCAGTGCGGCTCCGGCCGCGATCGGTTCTATCAAGGCAAACATCGGTCATACAAAAGCGGCGGCGGGAATCGCCGGCCTCATCAAGGCCACACTTGCGGTGCATTCGCAAATTCTGCCTCCCACCACGGGATGCGAGTCGCCGCACAAAGAGCTGCAGGATGAAGCGCCTGCGCTGCGCGTTGTGAAACAAGGTGGCGCGTGGCCCTCTGACGCTCCTCTGCGCGCCAGCGTCAGCGCCATGGGCTTCGGCGGCATCAACGCGCATCTCACGCTTGAAGGCGCGGCGAACCACCGGCGCACTTCCATCACCGTTGCTGAGCAAGCGCAACTCAGCGCCGCGCAGGATTGCGAACTCTTCCTTTTCGCGGCGCCGAACCATGATGCTCTAGCGGAGCAGGTGTCGCATTTTTCGAAGTTCGCGGCGCGCCTGGCAATGAGCGAGCTCACCGATTTAGCGGCTCACCTGGCAGCGAATCAAGAGCAGAGCCTTGTCCGGTTGGCGGTGTGTGCCAACACGCCTGCCCGGCTCGGTCTCGCTCTACGTAAGGCGCAGCAATGGCTAGAAGAGGGCGTGCAGAAGCGCATCGATTCTGAAGCCGGCATCTTTCTGGGAAGGGGCGACAGCGTTCCCGCTATCGGCTATCTCTTCTCCGGCCAAGCTTCGCCTGTGTACGGAGCGAATGGCACATGGCAGGGCCGCTTTACGTTTTTGCGCGATCTTTACCAGCAAGCCAAGCTGCCATTGAAGCCCGGCAACGGCACCGCTGACGCACAACCCTGTGTTGTCGCATCGTCTCTCGCCGGCTTGCGGGTGATGCAGTCTTTCGGCATCCACGCTTCTGTTGGTGTGGGCCATAGCTTGGGTGAAATTACCGCGCTGCATTGGGCCGGAGCCATTTCCGAAGAAGCCGCGTTGCGGATCGCCTCGGCACGAGGGAAAGCGATGGCCGGTGTGTCAGGCGCGCAGGGTGCAATGGCCGCCATCGAAGCGAACCCTATCGTCGTGCAGGGTCTTCTCAATGGCAGCGGAGTTCAAATCGCAGCATTGAACTCTCCGCTGCAAACTGTGATCTCGGGCGAAGCCGCGGGTGTAGAACTCATCATCGGCCGCAGCCGTTCACAAGGCATCGAAGCCAAACGGCTCAATGTCTCGCACGCGTTTCATTCGCGGCTGCTGGCCGGCGCCAGGCCCGCCTTGATGGAATGTTTGTCGCGCGAAACATTCAGCGCTCCATCGCGCCGCATGTTGTCCACCATCACCGGCCAGCCTCTTGCGGACGCTGTAGGCATTGAAGAACTGCTCTGCCGACAACTGGAGCATCCGGTCCATTTCGAACAGGCTCTGTCGCAAGCGGCGCCCGCGTGCGACTTGTGGATTGAAGTGGGCCCGGGCCAGGTGCTGGCCGGCATCGCGCGGCAATGCACTGGAACACCGGTCCTCCCGCTCGATTCCGGCGGCTTCTCATTCGAAGGGCTCATGAAGGCAGTCGGCGCGGCGTATGCACTAGGCGCAAAAGTTCAATGCGATCGCCTCTTCGCCGGCAGGTTCTCACGCGCATTTAACCCGGATTGGAATCCCACATTTTTCTCCAATCCCTGTGAGATGGCTCCGGTTCACGGGCTCGCCGAAAAAGCACGCCCCGTTGCCAAGGCGGCCCAGCCCGAAGCGAAAGCCGCACCTTCTTCGTACTCTGCGCTTACTGTTTTGCAAGGCTTGATTGCAAAGCGCACAGAGCTGCCGGAATCCATCGTTCAACCGGAGTGTAGCCTGCTCCGCGATCTGCATCTGAACTCCATCTCTGTCAGTCAAATTCTGGTTGAGGCTGCCCAGCAGCTGAGCATTCGCACTCCGCCGGGCATCTTAGACTATTCCGCTCTTACCGTCGCCGAAGCAGCGGAGGCCCTGGAACAGCATCGCCTGAGCCCGCAAAGCAACGAAGAGTTCGACCGCCTAACCGGTGTTGCTGCGTGGACCAGAATGTTCCAGGTTGTCTGGATGGAACACCCGGGCCGGCGCTTACGCACTGAGGTTTCCGGCGACTGGAGTGTGATCGCGCTCGGGCCTTCGCTGCTTGCCGAACAGCTTGTTGCAACGTGCGCCGCGAAGCAGAGTGCAACCGCGCCTTGCGTGATGCTGGTGGCGCCCACTGGCATGGACCGCAGTGCCCTTCAGCCTCTCCGCGAGGCTGTTCAGGCGGCCTTGCGTAACAAGGTCAAGCGCCTGGTTTTAGTCCAGGAAGGCGGTTCGTCAGCGCCATTTTTGAGAAGCGCCGCGCTTGAGCTTCCACGTCTGCAGGTCTCTATAGTGGATGTGCCGAACGGCCACGCGAAGGCTCTCGAGTGGGTCCTCTCGGAACTGGAACCGGCCAGCGGATTCCATGAGACCCGGTACGATGCTGCCGGCCATCGCTACGAAAGGCGGCTCAGGCTCGTGAAGCAAACGGGCGAGCGGCACGCCGGACTTTCCTCCAACGACATTCTGCTGGTGAGCGGCGGCGGAAAGGGCATCGGTGCGGAGTGCGCACTCGCCTTGGCCAGAACCAGCGGCGCGAAACTTGCCATCCTGGGCCGTTCCGATCCAGCGGAGAGCGCTGAGCTCACAAGAAACCTGGAGCGCATTCGCGATGCCGGCGTCGATTGCCATTACTACGTCGCCGATGTCACACAAGCCGAGTCCGTAAATACGGCCTTCGTGCAGATCCGCGCTTGCTTGGGCGAACCCACGGCTATCCTTCACGCCGCAGGTATTAACAACCCGCAATCGCTCGCAACGCTTGACCGCGAAACCTTGGAGCGAACGTTGGCGCCCAAGGTGGATGGGTTGCAGAACCTACTCGCGGCAGCCAATTCCAATTGCCTTCGCGTTGTGTGTGCGTTCGGCTCCATCATCGCGCAGGCCGGCCTCCGCGGCGAAGCCGATTATGCACTCGCCAACGAATGGATGGCCAGAATGCTTGACCAATGGAGCGATGCCCATCCTGGCAGGCAATGCCTCACCATAGATTGGTCCGTGTGGGCCGGCGCCGGCATGGGAGAGCGTCTCGGCACCTTGGATAGCTTGCTGAATTCCGGCATCACGCCCATACCGATCGACGAAGGCGTTGCCGTCTTGGAGCATTTGTTGACCATGCGCGATGCTCCTCCGCGCATCGTAGTGGCAGGCCGTGTGGGCGAACTGGCCACTCTGCGGCATGAAGATGTCGCGCTCCCATTTTTGCGCTTCCTTGAAGAACCCAAGCTCTTCACTCCCGGTGTGGAACTGATTGTCGAAGCAACACTGCAGCGCGAATCCGACCCTTACCTGGATGAACATATCTTCGATGGCCAGCGTCTGCTGCCGGCGGTCGTCGGCTTGGAAGCAATGGCGCAAGTGGCCAGCGCGCTCGTCGAAGCCGGGCAGGCGATTCGCTTCGAAGCAGTGGAGTTCCTTCGTCCCATTGCGGTGCGTGATGGTCAGAAAGTTCGGCTGCGCTTGGCGTCGCTCGCCGAAGCGGACGGCTCAGTCAAAACCGCCATCCGTTGCGACCAGACCGGCTTCGCAGTCGATCACTTTCGCGCCGTCTGCCGGTTCACGAATGAAGCTGTTCCATCGCCAATGCCGCTTGCCCAACCGGGAGCCGGCCCCACTGTTTCCATCGGCATCGTGGGCGACCTCTACGGCGGCATCCTGTTCCATGCCGGCCGCTTCCAACGCATCAAGCGCTACTTAGAAATCCGTGCGCGAAGCGCTGAGGCCGAGCTCGATACCATTTCCAACTCACTATGGTTCGGTTGGCATTTCCCGCAGCAACTCTTACTCGGCGACCCCGCTGTTCGCGATGCGGCTCTTCATTCCATCCAAGTCTGCATTCCTCGAGCCACTATTCTGCCGGTGGGTGTGGATCGCATCTCCATTCTGTCGACAACACGCACCGGGCCAGTATATTGCCGGTCGCGAGAGATTGCTCGCGAAGGCAATCTGTTTACTTACAACTTCGAAATCTTAGACACGAAAGGAACGCTGCTGGAGACTTGGGAGGGCGTTCGGCTACAGGCATTTGAAAACCAATCCACCACTGCGAAGCCTTGGCCCGCCGCCCTGCTTTCGTCTCACATGGAGCGTGAACTCAGCGATAGAGCTGAGGTCATTTGCGTTCGCCTAAGCTTCGAAGTCACGCTCTCGCTAGACCGCAACGGCCGGCGCGACGCTCTGGTGCAACCGTTCGGCCTGACCGGCGCAGATATCCGTCATCGCGCCGATGGCAAGCCAGAAATCTGCACTGGCACCGATTGCATCACCTTCTCCCACCTGCCGGAAATGTCCATGGCCGTCCTGGCCAACGGCCCCGTTGGATGCGATCTGGTTTCCGTGCAACAGCGGGATCAGGCATTGTGGCGGCAGATGCTGGGGCAGGCTCGGCACAGTCTCGCAAACTTCGTAGCCCAAAGCGAAGGCGATACCGAAGACACTGCCGCATCCCGCGTGTGGGCCGCAATGGAGTGCCTCAAAAAAGCCGGCGCCTCCGGCGGAGAAACGCTGCTCTTTGAAGATCGCCGTGAAGGTTGGATCACGTTCACCGCCGGCCCGTATTCGGTAGCGACATTGGCCGTGAACATCCAAGGCGTTTCCGGCGCGGTTGTGGTGGGAGTGCTCACGCGGAGGGCCAATGCAAAGCTACGAATACCGGCATGTGGTGGGGTTTGAAGAAACCAATCTGGTGGGCAATGTGTACTACGTAAACCATGTGCGCTGGCAGGGCCGCGTGCGCGAACTGTTCCTTCGGCAATACGCGCCGGATATTCTAGAACAACTGGCCGGGGGACTGGCGCTGGTCACCACGCGCTGCGGCTGCGAATACTTTCAAGAGTTGAACGCGTTCGATCGCGTACTGATCCGCCTGCGGCTCGGCGCAATCACGCAGAGCCGCGTCTCCATGCTGTTCGAATACAGCCGGGAGACGGACGCCGGCGAAGAACTGGTAGCCCGCGGCGAACAACAGATTGCCTGCATGCGCCGCGAAGGTTCACGCTTCATGCCGGTTCCCGTTCCCACATCTTTGCGTGACGCAATCCAACAGTTTCAAAGTGACGAACCAATTCGTTAAGGGGCCACAACCATGTCTGCACATACGTCAGCACAGCCGGTGTTTAAACTTCACATCAGTCAAGCCTCCCGTGACAGCACGGTGGATTCGCACGTCCGCGCCGTTGAGCGTGTGATCCACGCCATGCGCGGCGATCTTGAGCATTCCCTTTCCCTGCGAGCCATGGCCAAGATTGCCTACTTCAGCCCTTACTATTTCAACCGCACCTTTCGTCAGGTAACCGGTATTCCGCCGTGCCAATATCTCTACGCGCTTCGCCTGGAGGCTGCGTCCACCCTGCTGCTGCACACCGATCAAACCGTGCTCGATATCTGTTACGAAGTCGGCTACAACAGTTTGGGCACGTTCACGCGGCGCTTCACGGAACTGATGGGCGTCTCCCCAAAACGCTTTCGCATGCTGGCTCGTTCGCGTGAGCCCCTTTCTGTCTTCGATTCTGCCTGGCAGGAAGAAACCGGACAAACTATCGATCCTGTGCCGGCGGAGAACGATCTTGTGGGCCGCGTGTATGGCCCCGAAACATTCCAAGGCCTGATCCTTGTTGGCCTGTTCGAAACCTCAATCCCGCAAGGCAAGCCGGTGGCATGCGCTCTGCTGAAACAGACGGGCACTTACCGAATTGCCGGCGTGCCTGAAGGCAAATATTATCTGTTCGCCGCCGGCCTGAAGCCCTCGCAGGATTCGCGCAGTCAGTTTCACAACAACTGTGCGCTGCGCGGCGGTGGACAAGCTGTCACCTTCACTTCGAAAGGCATTACCGGCTCTTCCGATTTGGAACTGCGTGCTCCGTCCGCCGTCGATCCGCCCATGTTGTTGGCACTGCCCCTATTGATCGCCGGACGTTATGGCAGTCAACGCGAGACCAAAATTCCACCGGCATTGATGGCGCGCGCAACCGAGGCTTGCTGATCTGTGTCTGCCTCCATGGCGCAGCCGCCCGGGCCGAAAGGCCGCGCGCTACTCCACTCGCTCTTGACGATCAAGCGGGATCGTCTTGCCTTCGTATTGGAAGCGGGCGAAAGGTACGGTGACGTCGTCGGCTTCGGCATGGGCCAACGTAAAGTGTTCCTCTTGCGGCACCCGGAACACATTCGCTACGTGCTTGCTGAGAACCCGGCGAACTATCGCAAGGGCCTGGGCATTGAAGAGGCGCGTCCGCTATTGGGATACGGTTTGCTCTCAAGCGATGGAGAACTCTGGACCCGTCAACGACGCCTGCTGCAGGCCGCCTTCCATGCCGGCCGCCTCGATAGCTATCGCCAGATCATCGTCGCAGCTTCCGAAAAAATGGCGGCGCAATGGCGCACCGGCGCCACCATCGATGCGGCTCGCGAAATGACGCGCCTGACCGTTACCATCGTTGGCCAAACACTGCTCGGCATCGATCTGGAAGAGGAAGCCGAAGACATCGCCACGGACCTGCACACGCTCACTTCCGAAGCCATGGCGCGCATGTCCCGCATCGTTCCCATTCCGCGCGGCGTGCCTCTGCCTTCGAATCTGCGGGCCGCGCGCGCGCTGCGCCGCATGGAGGCACGCGTCAGCCGCATGATCGATGAGCGGCGCTCGCATCCCACCGACGGCGCTGATCTGCTTTCCGTATTGATCGAAACCGAAGCCGCGAACGGAGGCCGCCAGCAAGTGCGCGATGAGTTAATGACCGCGCTGGTGGCCGGACATGAAACTACGGCGGCCGCGCTTTCTTGGGCGTGGCGCTTGTTGTCGCAGCACCCGGAGGTCGCAGAGCGCTTGCAAGAGGAATTGGAGACCGTGCTCGGCAGCGAAGAGCCCACCATGGCTACCCTGCCGAAACTGGCCTATACCAAGGCCGTCATCGAAGAGACCATTCGTCTCTATCCACCCGTCTGGCTTCTGCCCCGAAAGAATATCGCGGCCGACACAATCGGAACCTTTCACGTGCCGCCTCAATCCGAAGTGCTGCTCTGCCTGTATTCCATGCACAGGCACCCCGCCTTTTGGGATCAGCCCGATCGCTTCCTGCCCGAACGCTTTCTGCGCGATAAAAATGCGCGCCATTTCGCAGCCTATCTTCCCTTCGGCGCCGGCCCCCGAACATGCATCGGCAGCCGCCTGGGCTTGATGGAAGCCACGCTGGTGCTCGCCATTCTTGCGCGCCGGTTTCGCGCCGAAGCCATTCCCGGAAAGCCGGTGCACGCCGAAGCTTCTCTCTCTCTCCATGCCCGCAACGGAGTCCCCGTTACCATCCGTCAAGTTGCGCCCGCGCGAGCCGCATTCGCATCCCGATAGAACGCAACGCCGGAGAAGGTTACCACTTCGTAGCCAGCTTATGATTTGCCAAGGCGGAGTTATCCCGCCACTCGAAAAGGAGACATAGTTTATGAAAAGACTCATGATTTCGCGAGTCAGACTATCGGCTGCGGCAGCGATCGTTGTTTTCTCCGCCGCATCGGCGGTTGCGGCCTCGGATTCTTTAACTCCAGCCACCGTACAGTGGGATGCGAAGGCCACCCAAGAGGTTGCCCATTCACTTCACTACATGCACCAGGTCTGGAATGCCGGCGATATGGAGGCGGTCAAGAAGGTAATCGCGGGCGACGATGTCCTCGTTACTTTCGAGCTTGGCGCCGACAACAAAACGCCAGTCACTCTGCGCTCGCGCGACGAGATCATCGCCTTCATGAAGGGCGTCGACACAACTACCGCGAACGTGGGCGAAAACTACGAAATGGAAATGCCCAAAATGAATTGCCGGGCCACTTCCACCTTCGGAGTATGCACGGAAGAGTGCTCGGTCCACTTGGTGAAGCAGGGTAAGACGGAGCGCGTCGACAAGCTGTTCGGAACGGCCGTTGCGGTCAAGTATCCCGACGGATGGAAGTGGATCCAGTGGCATATGTCGGTTGGACCGAAGGCTCCCACCGTCAAGACTGAGCTGAAGACAGATCAGCAGGCCGTGGATGCGGCGCTTGCGGCGAAGGTGAATTTTGTCGACGAGTACAAGACTCCCGGCTTGGAATCTGAACTCTCCGGCATCTATCCGCACCCCACGGATCAGAACCTTTATTACGTGCTCGCCAATCGCAAACCTCCCTATCGCTACGGTCAGAAATCCATGCTGCCCCTGCAATATCGCGGCACGCTGATGACCGTGAACCGCGATGGAGAAGTGCTGAACTCCGTGAAGTTGGCTGACGATGATTTCGGCGGACTCACCTTCGTGGACGGCTTCGTTTACGCGGCCACCACGAACTCCGCTGAGATCTTGAAGGCCAATCCGAAGACCGGCGAAATTCTCGCCCGCTATCCGCTGCCCTCACCGGCGGGCGGTTTGGATTATGACAAAGAGCGCGGCGTGTTGATCGCCCAGCTCTATGTCGGCCATCCGCACCTGGCCCTGGTTGACGTGAAGACGGGCAAAGTGACCGGCACGCTGTGGTCCGATGAGAGCGCCATGGGCCTTGCGAAAGTAGGCGGCGATTGGCTCTGCACCTGGGCCAGCGGTTGGGATCCGGGTTCCTTCAGCGAATTGCGTCTGATCGATCAGAATTCCGGCCACGTGCTCTCCCGCATGAAGCTTGACGGAGTCCACTCCGCCATTGCCCGCGCGCAGGATGGCAAAGGCGGTCCCGCTTTCCTCAGCCTGGTTACCACTGACAGCCAGTCCGGAAAGACCGTCATCCGCCGCTATTCGTACAAAAGCTAGAAACCTGTAACCAAGAGCGGTGCCGTGAGCTGGAACCATTCTTCAGTTCGCGGCGCCGCTATTTACTTCCCAAGGAGTAAGTCGATGCAATACCTGACCCTGGTGGCAAGAGTAACGCTTGGCTTAGTGCTTCTCACATTCGGATTGGACTACTTTGTATCGTTCTTGCCAGAGCCGCCCTCAACACCGCAGGGAACGGCTTTTCTTACTGCTATCCTGGCCACCGGTTATCTATTCTTATTAATCAAAATAATTGAGATCGGCTGCGGCATCCTACTATTGATCAACCGATTCGTGCCCTTTGCCCTTCTGCTATTGGCTCCTATCGCAGTGAACATTGGGTTGTATCACGCGCTGTTGGATCGCAATGGCGCGGTGTTCGGCTTCACTGTTGTTGCGTTAGAGCTGTACCTTGCTTTTGCGTATCGCGCGCACTGGAAGAGCATCTTCGCTCCGGCGCCCGCCGTGCGGCCTCAAGTGTCTTCGCTCCACCAAGTCAACCTTTCACAGACTGACGCTGCTTAAACCGGTTCACGCGCATGTCCAAAAATGCCCCGCTCGGAAATTGGGTTCGTTTTGCCGTTTCGTTCTTCGTTGCTTGGAACCTCGCCGCGGCAACCGCGGCGACGAGTGAAAATTTTGCTGCCATCCAGTTCGCCCCATCCCATGACCGCCAGGCCAATCAAGATCGCCTTTCGCGGCTGGCTGGGCAAGCCAGAGAAAGGGGGGCCCGCTTTGTCGTGGCCCCCGAACTGGCCTTAAGCGGACCCCTGGCAGCAGAGTCCCTCTCCACTCCAGCCGGTGAACAAGCCGCCGCCGCCGATTATCTTTTCTGCAAAACACTCGCTCGCGATTTGAAAGTATGGTTCGTCACAGGCCTTCCCAAGAAGGATGGCGAAAAGGGTTACCACCTGCAGATCGTGCTGTTCAGCCCCGCTGGCGAAGTGGCTCACCTTTCGAACAAGGTGATGGTCAGCCACGACGAAGCCGGTCAAATCGTCCGCGGTGATTTCCGCGACGTGCAGGACACCATCGATATCGATGGCCTCCGCATCGGCATCCTTTCCGGTGGTGACATTCGAACCGGCGTGCCTCGCCTTGCCGACCGCGGCGCCGATACCATCCTGATAGCGGCTGGTTGGTCCAATGCCGAGGCCGATGAAGCCGGCGCCCTATGCCGCGAGTTCGCAACGAAATTCGCCGTGAACCTGGTGGTGGCGGACCGCCTGTCTCACGGCGGCGTGTACTTCAACAACGGCACGGTGAACCTGTCCGGCAAGCCCGGCGTTATCGGCGCCTCCCTCAATCGCAATCGAACTGTTACGCGCCTCAACGTTTTGGGTCTGCCGCACTCAGTGCCCGGCCCCAGCTATCGCGCGTCGACGCCGGACGTGGTGGAACTGGGCCGCAAGCTGTTCTTCGACGCGAACCTCTCCAGCACCGGCCAAGTCTCCTGCAGCAGTTGCCATGTGCCTGAGAAGAGTTTCACGAACGGCAAACTGCGCGGCATCGGTGTCTTCGGCCGTGAGACGAAGCGCAATGTGCCCTCGCTCTTGAACGTTTCCTTCCGGCCCCTTCTGCAGTGGGACGGCTACGCTTCCACGCTCGAAAATTTCGCGAAATATCCCATCAGCTCAGTCAATGAGATGAATTTCCACTATGTCGACAAGGTCTCCGCCTATCTTTCCGATCGGCCTGAGTATGTCGCCTTGTTCAAATCCGTGATGGGTGTAGACAAGATCGAATTCGACGACGTCTCCTTCGCGCTCGCGTCCTACCAGCGAACGCTGCTCTCCGGGAATTCGCCCTTCGACCGCTATTTTTATGGGCATGAACAAACCGCGCTACCCAAAGATGCCGCGCGGGGGCTAGCTCTCTTTCAGGGCAAGGCAGGCTGCGCGGGCTGCCACTCCATCGGTGAGCATCACGCGCTGTTTCTCGATTTCAAATATCACGTCACAGGCGCCGGCTTTAACGCGGCCAGCGGCACGTTCGACGATATCGGGTTAGGCAGCATCAGCACCGGCGAACAGACCGGCCAGTTCCAAACGCCCTCGCTGCGCAACGTGGCTGAAACTGCGCCGTATATGCACGATGGCAGCTTGGCCACGCTCGAAGACGTCGTGCAGTTTTACGATCGCGGCGGCACTAAGAGCCCCAGGCTTGACCCGGCCATGCAACCGCTCGGTCTAACCGTGCGCGAGAAGGCTGACCTGGTGGCGTTCTTGAAATCTCTGACAGGCGAACAGACGTATAACAGACCGCCGCGCATTCTCTCCAGCAAAGCATCGCAAAGGTAACCCCATGAACCCACGCCTCGCGCCGCAGCTGCTTCTTCTGGTTTGCGCGACACTGCTCATTAACGCCGGCTGCGCCTCCAGTGCCGCACGCTCAAAAGAAGACGCGCCCACCGATTCAGTGGCCATCAAGCGTGTGATGGACCGCTTCTTCGATGCCTCCAGACACCAGGATTGGGACGCCGTCGCCGACCTAATGGCTAGCGACTTTGAAATCTACACCGACAACGCCGAAGCCTACAACAAGACCGCCTACATCAAGCTCTTGAAGCAGGACGATCTGGTGCTCACTTCCATGGCTCTGCGCGATGTGGAAGTGCGCGTCTCGCCCGATGGGCGCATGGGCTGGATGAAGTACCTCGGCCACTTCGAGACCAGCAGCCACGGCAAGCCCAGCGTCACCGAAACCGCGGAAACATTGATCTTCGATAAGTACGACTCCGGCCAGCCCAATCAACGCTGGCTCATCACGCGGGCCAGTGCCTCCATCAAAGAAGTTGGTCCGGCCGCCAAATAGTTCCGTGAATGAATCCACAAAAGTAGCCGCTGAGATTCGCGAAAAGAACAGCGAGATCTATGACGAGACCTCTGGCCTGGTCTGGAACCTAGCCGTCTATGAGGGGGCTCACGAAGGTTGGGAATTTATCAACCTCGGCGGCCTCACGGTCGCGGAGACCATCGCCCGCCGCGCCAGCCTTGCGCCTGGGAAGCAGGTTGCCGAACTGTGCGCGGGCCAGGGCGCCATTTGCCGCTATTTGGCCGGTGGCTTCGGCGTCAACGTTATCGGCGTGGAATGGAATGGCAAGCAGGTGAAGAAAGCGCGTGAGCGGCTTGTGAAGGCGCCGGATGAGCTCTCACGCCTGGTGCGCATCGTGGAAGCCGATTGCACCACGTGGGCGGCCCCTCACCCCATGGACTTGGTCTATTCGGTCGACGCTATGATGCTCTTGCCCGATGTTCGCGAAACACTGCGGCGTTCGTTTGAAAACGTGAAGCCGGGTTGCCCCCTCATGGTCGCCACCATCGGCGCGGGCGCGGCCGCAACCGATCGGATTCGCGATTTCGCATGGGATATAGATGGCATGCTCAGTCTCTATGACATCCCTCAATACGAGTTTTTGTTCGAAGAAGCCGGCTTTCAAAACGTGGTGGTAGAAGATCTCACGCATCTCGCCATCAAGGCTTCGGAAAAAATCGAGGCCGCTCTGCGCAAGCATCGCGACACCATTGTGTCCTCGGAAGGCGAAGCCGTTTATCGCGGATGGATCGATGTTGGGAGTCTCTATCTCGAAGCGTTTCGTCAGAACAAATTGGCTTATTTGCTTGTTTCCGGTGAGCGTCCCGGGTTGCTTGAAAGTCATAAGTAATTTCGCAACCTCAGAGAAGGCGCTCTTTCGCGATTCAACGTAAAACTAGATTTCGTTGGGGAACTCGGTCTTCATCTCTCACCTCGACCCTGAACGGAAAAGGAGAAACCATGATCAAAACGGCAAGTATTTCCGGAGAACAGCTTACCTTCAAAGGGAAAGAAAATCTCCTACTCGGCGATCCGACAGTACGCTTCGAAGATATGGTGTCGCGTGTCTCGATCAACCTGGAAAAACGTTCCGACGAGCAACTGATCCACGACGGACGAACTCTTGAGGATGGCGGCCTGAGAGAGCACGCGCTCTATCAGTACCTGGCCAGAAACGGCGCCGACGCACTGCCGGTGATCACCACCGCGCTGTTCGAAGACAAGGACACCGATCTGCGCGTTAACCTTCTCTGGGCGCTGGAATGGCTAGAGGATGAACAGTGCCGTGAGATCGGCCTGTCGCTGATGAACGACAAAGACCATCGCGTTCGCGAATGGGCGCGCGTCTTCGCCTGGGAGAAAGGCTGGTCCGCCGATGACTTCCGCGTGCCGCGCGAATACAAGCATCGCGAAGGCAAGACCTTCGATCAGACCATCTACCTGCACATCACCTGCAACATCTACATCAAGTTGGGCGCTGGCCACGATATGTGGGGCCACTTGCTGCTTAGCCCGCAGATGCTGAAGCGGGTGTTCGGTCAGGCGCTGGCCTGCAACAACATGGAAACGCGCGATGACGAAGTGGTTGTTTCGAAGACCCTGAACGGCCTTCGCACGGACGGCCAGACTCATCACGAAGCGTTCCTCTTCCGCGGCTTCACGGAATTGTCCGATCCCACTCAGGGCAACTTCTATTTTGAAACGCAGACCAAGCGCCCCATCTTCCTCTCCGGCAAAGCCAACGATACGTCGCAGGGCGTGGTGGAAAACGTAATCGTGCCCTTCGCGCGCCAAGGCCAGTGGTTCCTCAATGAGGATATGAAGGTGAAGGACCGCATGGCTATCGAATACGTGCGCGGGCTCTTCCAGGGCTGGTCGTACGTGAATCTCGATCGCATCGAAAGCAACGGCGGCGAGTTCTTCTTCCCCGGCAATTCCATCCTCTCCACGCTGCATCACCCCACCGTGGGCCCCAAGACCAACGGCTTCGTCAACGGCCGCTTCAAGGGTAAGGTTGTGGATTGGGATGGCGATGGCATCGTGGACCTGAACTACCTGGATTCTCACGCCACCACCAAAGGTGAAGTGGATTCCGATGGCGATGGCCAGCCGGACGAACCCGGCCGTCACGTCAGCGACTGGCGCTAACGCAACTCAAGCGCGTACTTGCGGCAGCCGGCCTGGAGGATCTCCTCCAGGCTGGCTGCCGATTGTCGTTTCAGCCCATGACATCTCTCGCGGAACGTGGAATCCGGTTAGGGCAATACGCAGTGCTCGTGGCGTATCGTTCGCTTAGGCTTGCTGGGCGCCTGGTATGGTGCGCCGGTGTCGCAAGAAGCGCGCCGGCACTGCGCATCGCAGGTCAGGAGCTTGCTCTGCTTTGCGAAGACCTGGGCCCTACCTTCGTGAAGATGGGCCAGATTCTCAGTTCGCGTCCGGATCTGATTCGTCCCGAGCTGGCTTCTGCACTCGCCCGCCTGCAGGATAACAGCCGCCCCTTCTCCAAAGCCGAAGTGTCCGCCATCCTCGCGCGCGCATACTCCGGCAAAGCTGAATTTCTCTTCTCGAATTTCAATTTCAAACCCATCGCCGCTGCCAGCATCGCCCAGGTTCATACCGCAACGCTCCGTGCAGGCAAGCGCGTCGCCGTAAAAATTCGCCGTCCCGGTATCGTTGTGCAGGTGGATCGCGATATGGCTCTTATCCGCGCCTTCGCCCGCACCGTGGGGGCGCTGCCATTCATGCGTGTTGTACCGCTTGCGGACTTAGTAGAAGAGCTTGCCGTCCCCATTCGCGAACAACTGGATTTCGCCACCGAAGCGGAGAACAACAGAAGATTGCGACGTGACTTCGCCTCCGTCGAGCGCATTCGCATTCCCGCATTAATCGATGAACTCTGCACCGAAGACATCCTCGTCATGGAGTTCATGGACGGCCTGCAAAAGGTGAACCACAACGCACTCACGCCTTACCAGAAGCAGGTCACCGCGCTCGCCGGCTTGCGTGCTCTCTACCGCATGATCTTCATCAACGGCTTCGTTCACGCCGATATGCACCCCGGCAATGTCTTCCCACGCAACCAGGGCGAGCTTGTCATTCTCGACACCGGCCTCGTCGCGCGTCTCTCCGAAAAAGACCGGCGCGATTTCACCGACTTCTTCTTCGCCCTGGCCAATAACGACGGCAATGAGTGCGCCCGCATCGTTCACGACAACGCCGCATACTTCTCGCCGCGCTATTCACGTCCCGCGTTCGAGAGCGAAATGCGCAAGCTCATCGCCCGCCACTCCTCTCTCAAATCCAGCGAGTTCGAAGTCGCCGCGTTCGTCTATCAACTCATCGGTCTCCAGCGAACGGCAGGCGTGCGAGGCTCCACCAAATTCATCATGACCATTCTCTCTATGGTGGTTTTCGACGGCATCTGCAAACAGCTCTACCCCGATTGCGAGTTTCAAAAAGAGTCGAAGCCTTTTCTTATCGCCGCCAGGTACGGTGGTGGCCGCCGTCTGGCCATGACCATTTAGTCCATCGAGGTGCTAATACAAATGAGTTCTCCCCTTCTGTCTTCTCAGGCAAAACGAATCACTGCCCTCGCGCTCATCGCGGCGCTCTATGGATTTGCCCGCTTACCGGGTATCTCCGGCGCGTCGCGTAAAGAATTGGCCTCGCGCTTCAAGTTCACACGGCTCGACCTGCCAAGCCCACCGGGCGCTCTGAAATCGGTTCGCGCCGTGCACCCCAGTCTCGAAGGCATCTCCGCGTGGATCTCGTCCGTGGGCGCCGCCGTTGCCTTGAACGATCTCGATGGCGATGGCCTGTCGAATGACACGTGCCTGGTTGACCCGCGTGCCGACCTGGTCACGGTAGCGCCTGTGCCCGGCACACCGCAACGCTACAGCCCCATAGTTCTGAATCCAGCGCCCCTGCCTTACGATGCGAAGACCATGGCGCCCATGGGCTGCTTGCCGGGCGATGTCAATGAAGATGGCCGCATGGATCTGCTGGTCTATTATTGGGGCCGCGCGCCGGTAGTTTTCATTCGCAATACCCAGGGCGGCTATCGGCCCGCTGAACTAGTTGCCGAGCCCCAACGCTGGTATACCAACGCCGCCACCTTTGCGGATCTCGACGGCGACGGCCACCCTGATCTTGTCCTCGCTAATTACTTTGCCGATGGCGCCAGAATTCTCGACACCGAGAACACTGAACCCCAGCACATGCAGCACTCCATGTCGCGCGCGGCCAACTCCGGCGCCAAACATATATTTCTCTGGACCGCGCCAGGCAAGTTCACCGAACAGCAGCATGCGCTAGACGCCGTCTCCACCTTCGGTTGGACCCTCGCTACCGGCGCCGTAGATCTCGATGGCGATCTGCTGCCGGAACTCTACTTCGCAAACGATTTCGGTCCCGACCGCCTGCTGCACAATCGCTCCACGCCAGGCCATCTCAAATTCGCTCTCGTCGAAGGCCGCCGCACGTTCACCACTCCCACCTCCAAGGTGCTGGGTCACGATTCCTTTAAAGGCATGGGCGTCGATTTTGCCGACCTTAACGGCGATGGCTATCCCGATATCTACGTCAGCAACATCGCCGGACCTTACGCGCTCGAAGAGAGCCACTTCCTGTTCGTCAGCACCGGCCATCCGGAACTCTTTTTCAAAGGCATTGCACCCTATGTAGATAAGAGCGAACCGCTCGGTGTCTCCCGCAGCAGTTGGGGGTGGGACGCGCGTCTTGCGGATTTCAACAACGATGGCGAGTTCGAAGCCGTGCAAGCCGTCGGCTTCGCCAAAGGCACCACCAACCGGTGGCCGGAGCTTCACGAAGTGGCCATGTCCAACGATCAGTTGCTGCAGAATCCCAACACCTGGCACAACCTGCTGCCCGGTGACGATCTCAGCGGCAAGCGCGGCAATCCCTTCTTCGTTCGCGATGCGAAAGGCCGCTTCCAAGATGTCGGCGACCTGCTCGGCGTGAGTGAGCCGCAGATCTCTCGCGGCATCGCCATTGCCGATGTGGATGGCGACGGCCGCCTGGATTACGCGGTCGCGAACCAGTGGTCCAACTCAGTCTTCTACCGCAACGATAGCCCCAAGGCAGGCTCTTTCATGGAACTGCGAGTGATCGATGGCCGCGGCAGCCCAATCATTGGCGCGGTGGCAACGCTCCTTCTTCCGAACGGTCGCAGAATGGTCGCGCATGTCGATGGCGGCAGCGGCCACTCCGGCAAAAAAGGTCCTGACATTCACTTCGGCCTCGGTTCATTCGCTGCTTCCGAACCGTTGCGCGTCTCGCTAAAATGGCGCGATCGCACGGGCGTCCATGAACAGCTTCGTCAATTCACGCCGGGCCGCTTCACGGTCACTTTAAACAAGGAGGTGCTCTAAATGGGAGCTCCGGTCACGCAGGATCGTCTCGGCGGATTGCGCCGCTTTGCCGCCGCCATCACCACGCTCAATATTTTGGGTCACACGGTTTTCGGGTTCGAACAATCGTGGGCTCAACCCTTCGTTGCTCTGGCCACTGCTTACACCATGGAATTTATGTTGGAGTGGGTCGGCTCCAGAGCCTCAGGCAAGCGGCCTGCCTATGAAGGTGGCTTCCGCAAGAAAGTGGATTTTCTGCTGTCCGCCCACATCAGCGCCTTAGCTGTCTCCATGCTGCTTTACACTAATGAGCGGCTGTGGCCCACGGTGTTCGCGACGGCGGTCGCCATCGGTTCGAAATCCATCTTCCGCGCACCGGCCACGTGGGGCGGCCGCCACTTTTTCAACCCCTCGAACTTCGGCATCAGCGTCACGCTGCTCTGCTTTTCCTGGGTGGGAATTTCGCCGCCTTACATGTTCACCGAAAATCTGGACACCTATGGCGATTGGATTTTGCCTGCCGTCATCCTGTGCTCCGGGTCGTTCTTGAATTGGCGCTTCACCCACCGCTTGCCGCTTATCGCCGCGTGGCTCTCCGCGTTCGTGCTGCAGGCATATGTGCGGCACGTGTTTCTCGGCTCCTCGTTCGCCGCCGCGCTCGGGCCCATGACCGGTCTCGCCTTCGTCCTCTACACGTTCTATATGGTGACTGACCCGGCAACCACGCCATCCACAACCCGCGCTCAGGTGCTCTTCGGAGCTTCAGTTGCCGCCACGTATGGCCTGCTCATGACGTTCCACATTGTCTTCGGCTTGTTCTTCGCGCTAAGCATCGTGTGCGTGGTGCGAGGCGTCGCGATGTACGTCGAGGTAGCCTGGGCACGATGGTTGGCGTTCAAGCCGGCTCTCTCACCAGCGGTTGCCAACCATGGCGATTGAAGGCTCACGCGCGAACTCGCATGACGTGTACCGCCGCCGCAATCTCTCCCTTCGCCTCCGCCACCGAGCAAGCCCTTGCCATTCGCGAAGGCGGAGTGTCGTCGCTCGAACTCACCGAACAATACATTCACCGAATTCATCGCTACAACCCAAGCCTCAACGCCATCGTCGTACACAACGAAGCGGATGCTTTGCAGACAGCCCGCGCGTGCGATGCGAATCTCCCGCGCGGCCCGCTACACGGCGTCCCCGTCACCGTAAAAGAAGCCTTTAACCTCAAGGGTCACAAGACCACTGTCAACTTTTCATCTCTAAAGAACAACATCGCCGCGGATGATTCCTATATCGTCAGGCGTCTAAAACAATCCGGCGCGGTCCCGCTCGGCAAAACTAACGTACCGGCCATCCTGGCCGATTATCAGAGTTTCGGACCTTTATATCCAACAGCTAACAACCCCTTCGATACCGCCCGCACGCCAGGAGGCAGCACCGGCGGTGGCGCAGCAGCCGTATCGGCCGGTCTCACCGCGCTCGAAATCGGCAGCGACCTCGCCGGCTCCATTCGCGTGCCCGCCCACTTCTGCGGTGTCTTCGGGCTTAAGCCCACGGACAACGCCAACATTCACGGCGAAGGTCATGTGCCGCCGCCGCCGGACAGCCGCGCTGGCTTTGTCGCCATGGCCTGCATTGGCCCTCTCGCAAGAACCATGGCCGATATCGAGCTGGCCTGGAGCGTGATCGACCCGCCATCGTGGGCGTACCTCAGCCATCTCCCTCAAAAGCCGCGGCTCAAAACTTCCCTCAGCCAATACAAAATCGCCTGGTTCGATGACGTCGGCGCCGCCACTTGCGGCACGGATACCAAGCGCGTATTTGCCGCCTTCCTGCAAACTCTTGAAGCCCACGGAGTGGCGCACCGTAAACAGCCCTTCAGCTCACACTGGCTCACCGAGGCCTATACAATTTGGGGCCACCTGTTTGGCGCCATCGTGGGCCAGCACGTTCCCTGGATAGCGCGCCAAGTGATGAAGCGCCAGTTTGCCGCAGGCAACGCAATCGACATCCGCGGAGCCTGGAAAGCCGGTCTCAACCTTCACTTCCCCACTTTCACCCGCGCCCTCGCACGCAGGATAGATCTAATCCGCGACCTCCAACATCGCTTCGCCGACTACGATTTTCTCGTCAGCCCCGTCGCCGCCGGCCCCGCCTTCCACCACAACCATAGGCATCGCCCCATCGCGCTCGACGGCCGCACCATGCACTACATCGATTACGCCATGCCCTACAACATCGCCTACAACGTATGCGGCAATCCATCGCTCGTCATCCCCGCCGGACGCGCCGCCAGTGGCCTCCCCATCGGCCTGCAAATCGCCGCGCCTCACTACGCCGAACCCGAATTGATCCATTTCGGCAAATTGCTGGAGCAGCTTGGCTTCGTCTGCCCCACACCCCCTGACTACCGATAAGCAACTCTGGAGAAGACTCGCTTGTCTTCCCTCCCTCAACATGAACAACGGTGGACTTTCCTTCATGAGAAGAATCATCCTGCTCGCGCTCCTGTCTTCCTCCTTCGCCAATGCCTCGCGCCATCCCGGCCTGGACCACATCGCCACCAAGGCCTATTCGCCCAGCATCATGGACCCCGTGATCTTCGCGAATCTCTGGCGCTCTTGGGAACCCGCATCTCGCGATCTCGCCGCGAAGGCCTCTGAGAAAGCCCGAAGAGAGATGACCATGAAGCGCTACGGCTTCGTCGAAGCGCCTTATGAAAATGGAGGTGCGCCTCTCGGCATGATGGTCAAGAAGGATGGCACATATGCAATGAACTGCCTGGTGTGCCATGCCGGCCAAGTGGCGGGCCAGACCATCATCGGCCTTCCCAATAATGAGCTCGATTTTTCCAGCATCTATGAAGACGTCGAGCGCACCGTCACCATCCTGCATGGCGACAAACCCGGCAACCCCGCCTTCCCCGACGGCCTGATGTTCCTTGCGAAGGGCAAGAACCCCGCGCACGTAGAATTTCCCGAAGGCCTGCTCAGCGTCTCGAAGGGTACCTTCAACTCCTTCACCTTCAGCGTCTACTTCATGTCCCTTCGCGATCGCGATCTCAACGTCGGCGAAAAACCCATAAACCTGAAGCCGCTCAATCACTACCTCGATCCCCCACCCCTCTGGCACGCCACCAAGAAGAAGGCTTTCTATAACGACGCCTTCACTCCTAAGAGCGTCCGCTCGCTTATGCAGTTCTCTCTCGATCCAACCTTCAGTGGCGACACTTTTAAATCCTGGGAAGGCGACTACGAAGACATCTATTCCTGGCTTCACACCATTGAGAGCCCGAAATACACTGGCGCCATCGACAGCACGTTAGCCGCGCAAGGCCGCGACATCTATTCCGGCACATGCCAACGCTGCCATGGCGCGCCAGGCAAGGGTGGCGAATACAAGAACACAGTTGTGCCTATCGAAGTCGTCAACACAGATCGCGGACGCCTCAATGGCTTGAGCCCGGAATTCAAAAAGCACTTCAGCAACTCCTGGATGGGCTATTACGGTGACAACAAAATCGTCACTCACGCCACCGGCTATGTCGCGCCGCCTCTCGATGGCATATGGGCAACCGCGCCGTATTTTCACAACGGCTCCGTACCCACGCTCTACCATGTGCTCTTCCCCGATGAGCGCCCCAGCGTCTGGAAGGTGCAGGATTATACGGCTTACGACCACACGCGCATGGGCCTCAAGGTGGAAGAGTGTTCGCAAATGCCGCAGACACATTCGCTGAACGAAAAGCGCACGTACTTCGATGCGTCCCGCGAAACCATGAGCAACGGGGGCCATCGTTTCGCCGATGGCTTGAGCAAAGAGCAGCGCCTCAGCCTGCTCGAATATCTCAAATCGCTATAGCCGGTATCGGCCTGGGGCCAGTACACTGCGGGGGTCCAGCGCACCCTTAATGGCGTTCGCCACTTCACTGCGCGTCAGCATCTGCATGAATTGCGCGCCCATGCGATACGGCACGAAGCCCAGCACTATACCAGCTTTATACAGCTCCTCGAAGCACAAGCGGGCCGCAGCTTCTGACTCCGGGTTTCCCCGTTCGAACAACAACGGAATCGTGCTTGCAAAACAACGCGGCGATAAGCTGGTCAGCGTGATCGCCGCCGGCATCCCATGTTTCGCGCAGATGCGTTCCGCAAACTCAACATACTGCCGCACCGCCCCACTGCGCATCGGAACAATCGGCGAATACCAGAATAATCCGCATCCATCGCGCGCAGGGTTCAAGTCCGCTGCATCGCGCGCCCGGCCTGATTTCGCATAAGCAAGCGGCAGCGCGAACGTGGAAGGCACACCGTTCACCACCTGAACCGCCGCGGCCAGGCGTTCCACCATGCCGTTCAAGCCGGACACGCCCAGCCCGCGCAGCCATCGCAAACGCTTCACATCGCTTGCCGTATAAACGCGAAGTCCGCGCACATGCCCACGGAGCATCCGCTTCACCAACGCGCACGCCGGCCCATACAACTCCCGGGTTCCGTATACCGAACCGAAGCCGAACCACGCACCCGCCGGCGCCGCTCCCGCACCTCCCGAAATGTTGCGAGCCCCGCCCAACATACACTCCACGCGGCTTCGGCTCATCAGATTGATTGCGCCAATATTGCCCCCGGCTGCGCCTAACAATTCCCGAATCCGCCGCGCAGCCGCTTCCAACTGTTCGCTTGAATCCAGCACAAACAGCAGTGCTCCGCATCGCTCCGCTGTCCGTTGCAGCGAGATGCTCGCGTCCACCACAACCCCCAAATTCGATTGCGAAAATAAGCCGTCCAAATACGGACCCGTGCCCCACCTGTATGCCTGCGCCGCCCCTGCCTCCGAAAATTTCCGCATGTACGATTCGTACAGTTCGCCGCTCGGCAGCACTGCTTTCAATGACATCACCGCGCCGAAGTGGTCCGTCATCGGCGTCACACCGAAGCCGCGCTCCAACGCGTTCGCCAGCACACTGCAGGAAGGACCCGCACCCGTCACCGGCACCAGAAACGGCAGCCCTCGCGATTGCAAATGTTCACTCAGCTGCCCCTGCGTAACGCCAGGCTCCAACGTCACAACACCCAGCTCTTCATCGAATTGCAAAATCCGGTTCATCGCCGACAAATCCACAATCGCACTCGGCGACTGCACCGGTACCGACGTCCCATAGCCCCAGTTATGCCCCGTGCTTAGCGGATAAATCGCAACGCCGAACCGCTGCGCAATCCGCATCGCATCGCGCACCTGCTCCGTGTTCAACGGCCGCACCGCCACCGGAATCTGGCCCGCGAAACTGCTGGTGTCGGTATTGTACCGGGCCGTCTCGGTCGTCACGCGGTCCGCTCCCAAGGCCTCCCGCCAAGCGCTGATCGCTTGTTCCAGTGACGTGCGCGTGCTCACCTGCATGGCATTCCTCCCATGCGCAGAAACATGCGCAGCCTTTCGTAATCGGCCCTGCGCTCTTGCGGCAATTCCTGAATCGTCCTGCGAACTGCCCCGCCGTTCTCGCGCGCACCATCAGGCAATGGCGACATCAGCACCACCATCATCGGGCTCACTGCAGTGGCATAAAGGTTCACGCGATCCTTCATGTCAACGCCCATCGCCGCTCTGAATTCCTCAATCGAGAACGCAGCCCGCAATGACGCACGATAGTCATGCTCCAGCCTGGGCTCCTCTGGTGGAATCGCCCGCCGCACAAAGTATTCAACGCTCTTCACGCTCTTCAGCCGTCCGAAATCCGCTACAAATACGCGCGCTCCCGGAGCCATCACTCGTTCCATTGCCTCAAAACAACGCCGCAGACTGGCCGTACCGGCCAAGTGATGCATCGCCATCGAAGACAACACAACATCCACGGTGCCCGCTTTTACCGAAGCCAGCTCCGTCATGTCATCCACGCGCACTTCCACGTTGCCGCCGTTCAGAGTCCGCCGCGCCTGCTCCACCATCGGCCGCGAAAAATCCACGCCAACAAAGCTCGCCGCACTGTTCAAACCCGCCACCTGCGCCAGCAAGTGCCCCGGCCCGCATCCAAGGTCCAGCACTCTGTCGCCCGGCAATATCATTCTGCATGCGTGCTCCACATAAAACGCATGAACGCCTGACAGAACGCCATTGGGTTGCCCAGCCCGCGCAAAAGCCTCCACGGCCTCGTCCCCATCCATCACCAGGTCGGGTTCAGGAACTCGCGCGAAGTGCTCCGGCGTGAATAGCTCGCGAAGAACGGTCGTCAGCAACAAGCCCTTGTTGCCCCTATGCTGCGTCGCGCGTCAATCCATCGCTCGATTGCAAATACGGAGCCGACCCAACATCGGCAAATCCATATTGCGCCGGCGTCTCGCAAAAAAACTTGTGCAAATGGTTCTCCGCCTCAGCCCCATGGGCCTCGCGATAGCGCTCTGGAGCAGTCGTCAGGTCCAGCCCAATCGGAATCGAAGGAGCGCCCAGAAATCGCGGGTGCCGCTTGCATTCGCCCAGCACTTCAAACAGCAGCATCCTGCTGTACACGCGCCGCGACGAAGGGTTCACGCACGCCACCAGGCACTCCGTGTCGCGTGCCACAGCCCAACGAAACATCGCCTGGCACAGCATCATCGTAATCCCCACGCCCCGCCTGTCCTTCATCACCGCCAGGCCGCCCACCTCCGCCACGCGCTCAAAGCGGCCTCGCATTTCGTTCACTTCCATCTCATGCACTGCGTCCATGGGAAGCCCCATCGCCGAATCCATGTAGAAAGTGACGGTCCCCACAATCGCTTCCTGCTCCCGCACAACGAAGATGGCAGACCCCTCCGCCGAAGCTTGCGGCAGCACCTGCGGCTCCAGCGTGTCGTCCCGCAACAGACCTTCACGCCGGTAAACGTCGCGCTGAAATTCCACCGCGCGCTGCCGCTCAACACGCAAGGTGGCCACGCCCACGGCTAGCTCGGTAAGCACGCCGGAACTGGGCAGGGCCAGCGCTGCGAAGCCCGATGGAGTTGCGGTCGTCTTCATCTCGGCCTCGGATCGCATGGGCCTTACGTCACTTTTGCGGTCATGCTTGCCGGGCTCTCCACATGCTGATCGATCAGTATCGGGTTGCCGTCCGGATCGGTCATCATCAGACTCGCCGGCCCCGTCGTCGCTTCATCGGCCTCTGTATCCAGCGGCAATCCCTTCGCCTTCAAAGCCTGCTGAATTTCGCGCACATCGTCAAAGTCGGGCAGCGTCTCTGTCTTTGCCGTCCACCCAGGGTTGAACGTCAGAGTATTCTTCGGAAACATCCCTTGAAACAAACCGATCGTTGCCTCTCCATGGCGAAGAATCAGCCAGTTCTGCGCTTGGTTTCCACCAACTTTTTCAAATCCGATGTTTTCGTAGAACGCCCGCGACGCTTCAATGTCTTTCACCGCCAGGCTGATAGAAAACGCTCCAAGAGTCTTCATGGCTATTCTGGGCTCAAGTATAGGTTCGGCACTGCTTCGCTATCTTCTCCTCGATTGCCATAATTCCCTGGTCAGCTCCACGGGCGGCTTCGGCCGCACCAGCGGCATCTCTGTCACCACGCCGGTTCGCCGCACGCGCGCCTTTTCCTTCGCAGGCGCGCCCACCATCCACCTCACCACTGCCGAATCTTTAAGCGCTCGCCCCCGCATCGCCACGCCGAACACAAACGCCTTCGCTATGTCTGCGGCGCACAGCGGCATGTGCTTATAAGCTTCGTGCCACCCGGCCCTCCGCAACGCATAAAGCCGAATCTTGGCAAAGAACAATGAGCATCGCGCAAAGTCTGCCGGCATCCTTGTTTCCGCGGGTCCGGATAACTTCCAGTTCACCGTTTCGCCGTAGCGGTTCGGTATTTGGCTCGATGCAAGCGGCCCCAACCGCTTCGATGCGATCGGCAACAGCGTCTTCAAAGAGCGGAATCGTGACGCGCTGTCATCCAGCGTTCTCTGCAGCACCTTCACTCCCACACGGTCCGAAATGTATCCGCATAGCCACGACGGCAGCAGCACATAAAAATAAAACGCCGAAGCGCAATGCACGCGCAGATGCGATTGAAACGGATCGGCAATCACTTCATAGAGCGTGCTGATTTCATACTGAAGTGAATTTCTAATGGTCTTGTATAGCCTCTGCAGATCGCCTACATACTCGTCTGTCAGCGTTCCATTGCGGTCCGCTTCAATCATCGCCGCGACCTGCTTCACCTGAATCGACGTCATCGCCATTCCGGTGCTATACAGCGGGTCCACCGTATCGCCCGCGTCGCCGATAATGAACCAACCGCGCCGGCTGTAATTGCGCTCCGTCTCGTAAAAATAATTGCGATACGTGTTCGTATCCACAATGCGGCCGCTCCGCACCAGGTCCGCCACCACGGCGTGCTCCGCGCCCACGTGCTCCAGAAACGCGTCGACCGACGTCACTTCTTTCCGGTATAGGTCAGGCCGGAACACAATGCCAATGCTGATCAGATCGCGCTCCGGCTGGTCTGACCGCATCGGTATCGCCCAGATCCAATTGTGCCGCCCCATGAAATGATGCGTTACGTAATACGAATCGAAACAATGGTGCGGCTTCTTCACCTGCTGCATGCGCTGCAGAATGCTCTTATCGAAATCTTCCAGCCTGAACCAGAATGACGACCTTTGAAACGGCGGCGCCTTCTGCATCCCCAGCTTCTTCGTCAGCAACCGGTTGCGTCCGCTCGCATCCACAAGCCATCGCGCATCCACGCTGGCAGGCCCTTCGCCGTCCGGTGTGTACTCGATGCGATGCGGGCCGCTTTCGCTCAGCTCAACATCCGTCACGCAGCCGTCAACCACGCGCACACCAAGCTCTTCGGCGCGCGCCTTCAATCGAACGGCCAGTGTGAAACGGTTGATCTGGTTCGAAGGCATCGGCGGAATGCGCGGCGCCTCATGCGTCGCGTACGTATAGCTGGCCGGGTCTTGTATATTTTCTTTGAAGTGAAAGGTAAGGCCGTACTTATGAAAGTGTTGTTCTTCCAAATAAGAACCGAGCCCGATTTCATGCAGCAACAACGTGCTGAATTCGGTCAGCGATTCACCCACAATCGGAAACTTCGCGCGCCCCTTCTGGATTGACATCACCTCGCAATCCGGAAAGCGCATCTTCAAATGGCAAGCCGCAAGCCCGCCCGATATGCTGGCCCCCACCACCACTATCCGCTTCATCGCGTTCCCCATTTGCCGCCTTGTGCCGGCCCGCAAAGGCCATATCGGAACTGTCCCAGAATAAGTTCGATTTCACTGAGCGGCTTCTCCGGTATTGCGGAAATCGCGCAACTTCATCACGTTCAAAAGCGGCGATGCCATAGCGGTCGTGGCAATCGCCATCAGCACCATCATCGAAAACAATTCTGGTGAGATCATGCCGGCATCCAGGCCAGTCTTCAACACAATCAATTCCACCAGCCCGCGCGTATTCAGCAGAATTCCCAATGCCGATGCGTCGCGCCACGCCATGCCCATCCATCGCGCCGCCAGTGCCGCGCCGCCCCACTTGCCCAGCACCGCCACGCAGATAATGGCCGCGCACACGCCCCACATCCTCCAGCCCTCCAACAGATCGAGGCGCGCCCGAAAGCCTGTCACCGTGAAGAATAGCGGCAGCAGCAAACCCGTGGTCAAGGGCTCAATTCTGCGTGCAATCGAGTCCGTGAACAGGGCTGTCTTCGGCATCGCAATGCCCGCCACGAAGGCGCCGAAGAACGCGTGAACGCCAATCCACTCCGTTGCCAGGCTGGAGCCCAGCACCACCAGCAGCACTCGTGTCAGCCCGTCCGCGTTCCAGTTGCGCGTTACCTTGCGCAAACCGAACCAGACAATCAGACAGTACAGCACCAGCAGTCCGAACACTTGCCAGAACGGCGTGTGTCCCGTGCTTGCGTGAATGAACGCCAGTATGCCGGCCAGAATCAGCCAGGCCGCCACATCGTCAATGGCCGCGCAGGCAATAGCCACCGTGCCCACGCGCGTCCCTTCCAAATGCCGCTCACGCAAAATGCGCGCCAGCACGGGGAACGCGGTCACGCTCATCGCCGTGCCTAAAAACAGCGCGAACCCGGCCCTCGGCGCGCCATTTGCGAAGCGCGAATACAACAGCAACCCCAGCCCCGCGCCCAACACGAACGGCACACCGATGCTGACCGCGCTGGTCACCGCCGCCAGCCTGCCCTCGCGCGCAAGGTGCTCTGAATCCAGGCGCAAGCCCACCAGGAACAAAAAGAGTATCAACCCAATTTGGCTTAACGTATTCAGCGCATCGGTGGGGCCGAACCAGCGCGAAGCGAATTGCCCCAACAAAATTCCCGCCGTCATCTCTCCCACCACTTCCGGTTGGCCCAGATAACGAAACACGCGGCCGCCCACGCGCGCCGCCAAAAGAATCGCAATCACCTGCGCCAGCAGTGCGGCAATCATCGCGCCTCAGGCAGGCCGGCCACACCCTGAATCACGCGCACCGTGCCGAAGATCAGAAACTTCGAACCCACCACCACTCCCAGAATCACCGGCCCCCCAGCCACCAATCGAAAGCCACGCAGAAAATGCCAATCAGCAAGTGTAACCCTCCGTTCCTCGTCCTGCGCCAGCAAGCTTGCGTGCCATGCTCCCGCGCCTCCTCTGTGGTCATAGATGCGGCAGAACAACGCAGTCACAAATTGAATTCGCCGTGTTTTGAATCGCTTGGACCGTTTTTCCCCAGTAAACGAATTTTCGTGTGCTATCTCTTGGCCATAAAGAGGAGGGGCGCGCACAAAAAGACATTTGCGCCAAATTGGCTTCGTTTCGGAAAATAACATTCCGAAGCCAATTTCAAGAAATGCGGCGAATCTGGTTCGCTTCGCTGTCGCCAACAAACACAACGCCACTGGTGTCGGCGAACACGCCATGTGGCCGCGCCAGTGCGCATTGCTTCGGGTCGCCCGCCGGTCCGTCACCGCGCTTGCCCGTTCCGGCCACTGTCTCAATCGCGCCCGCGGGCGAAATTTTGCGAATAGTATGGCTCTCCGTATCGGCAATGTAAATGGCTCCATCGGCCGCGCACGATATCGCTTTCGGCCCCGATAGTTTTGCCAGCCGGGCATCGCCGCCATCGCCCGCATAGCCTTTTTCGCCGGTACCCGCAATGTGCCGGTATGTGTCGCTCCTTGCATCCAGGCGATACACGCGATTGCCCTCCCGCAGCACCAGGTACAGCGCTCCGTCCGCACCGAAATCCATCGCGCGCGGACCGTTCAGCGGTGTCCCTTCCCGCTTCGCGCCATCTTTCGTCGCGGCCGCTTCTCCGGTCCCGGCGAACGTCCAAATCCTGCCGCTCCGAAGATCCACCATGCGAATGCGATGGTTGCCGATATCGCAGATCAGCAGCCGTCCAGCACCGTCGAACGCAATACTATGAGGCTGCTTCAATTCCGCCTCCACCGCCATGCCGCCATCGCCGCTGAACCCGGCTGTTCCTGTTCCGGCCACCACCTTGGCCTTGCCAGTGCCGGCGTCGACGGAAAGAACCCGATGCGCCGGCATGTCCACGAAGTAAAGCGTTCCGCGCGCGTCGAAGCGAAGGTCGTAAGGCTCCTTCTGTCCATCGATGACCGTCGTTAGTTTGCGGCTCTGAAGATTCAATCTGCTGATTCGGTGATTGCCAATCTCGCATATATACAACTCGCCATCCGGACCGATGCGCAGTCCATATGGATTGTTCACCGCACCCGCCGCGGTCACGTTCTCAATTCGGGCACTTTGAGCGTTCGCAGCCTGCGCCATCAGCGCCAGCGTGAAGGTACGTCGCCTCATTGCTTGAACACCACTCCATCCTTCATCACGAACCTGATCTCGCGAATCGCGGAAATGTCCTTCGCCGGGTCGCCCGCCATCGCGATCAAATCGGCCAGCATCCCGCTCTTGATCAATCCAATCTCCATATGCAAAACACGTCCCGCAACGGATGTCGCAGCCTTCAGCGCCGCCAAGTTCGACATGCCATATTCCACCATCAACTCCAACTCGCGCCCGTTCTCTCCATGATTGAACACGCCCACATCGCTCCCGCTCAGAATGGTCACGCCCGCCTCGAGGGCGGCTTTGAAGCTGGCCTTCTTGCGCACGATATTGACAGTCTCCTGCGCATGAACCGTCCCCGGATACGGCAGCGCATGGTTGCCTGCCGCAAGCGTCGGGCACAGCGCCACATGGTGTTCGGCCATCAGCTTGAAAATCTCCGGCGTGCCTCCATCGCCATGCTCAATGGTTTCCGCGCCGCCCAAAATCGCGCGCCGCATTCCCTCCGGAGTGCTGCTATGAATGGCTACGGGAACACCTGCGCTCTTCGCCGTCTCCACCGCCAGCTTGATCTCCTCAAGCGAAAACGTCGGATGCGAACCTACCAGCGGACCCCAACGATAATCGCCATACAGCTTGATCCAATCCGCGCCATGGCCAATCTGGTCGCGCACCGTGCGCATCAAGCTGTCCACTCCATCGGCCTCTTCCACGCCCTGCGGCACGCGCCATTCCAGAGCGAAGCCCTTCGGCGCATAACTGCCCGTCGCGCCAATCGCGCGCGTCGTCGCCAGAATCCGCGGCCCCGGTACGATGCCTTGCTCGATAGCCTGTTTCAACTCCACATCGGCATAGCCCGCGCCTTCCGTACCCAGATCGCGGACCGTCGTGAAGCCCGCCATCAGGGTCGCGCGGCAATGGTTCACCGCGCGCGCCGTCCGCAGCCCCAGGCTTTCGTGCGCCACCTGATCCACCCACGGCGTCTCGCGGTAAGCATGCAACAGAACATGCGAATGTCCCTCAATCAAACCGGGCATCAGCGTCATCCCGGGCAAATCGATCGTCGTAGCTCCCGCGCTATCGATCCCGCTCGCCGGACCCGCCGCATCTATGCGGTTCGCTTTCACGCGAACAGCCCAACCGTCATGCATCGCGTCCCCATCGAATACGCGCGCCGGCCGAAGCACCGTCACCTGCGCCAGCAGCGGTATCGCGCTCAAAGCCAACAGCAATCGAGCCAAGATCATTTCGTCATAATGGCACTATCCCGCTCATGAATCCGCACACCCTGCTCCTGCTCGCCGCCTGTTCCACGCTGTATGCCGCCGGTGATTCGCAAGCCGCGCGCGTCACCATTGTCCGCGACGATTGGGGCATCGCTCACATCCACGGTAGGACCGATGCCGATACGGTCTTCGGCATGGTCTACGCGCAGGCCGAAGACGATTTCAACCGCGTCGAGACCAACTACCTCAACGCCATGGGCCGCCTCGCCGAAGCGGAGGGCGAAGCTCGCGTGTATCGGGATCTGCGCATGAAGCTTTTCGTTAGTCCAGCAGACCTCAAGCGGCAGTACGCCCAAAGCCCCGCCTGGTTGAAGAAGCTGATGGACGCCTTCGCCGATGGCCTGAATTTCTATCTCGCCAGGCATCCCGAGGTGAAGCCCAGAGTGATCGCTCACTTCGAACCATGGATGGCCCTGAGCTTCACCGAAGGCAGCATCGGCGGCGATATCGAGCGTGTCAACCTCGCGCAGCTGGAATCGTTTTACGGCAAGGTCCCGGTGGCAGCGTTAGCACCGGTAGACAAAGAACCATCAGGCTCGAACGGCATCGCCATCGCACCTTCGCGCACGGCATCGCATCACGCACTTCTGCTGATCAATCCGCACACTTCATTCTTCTTCCGCTCTGAGTTGCAGATGACCAGCGATCAAGGCCTGAACGCCTACGGCGCCGTCACCTGGGGACAGTTCTTCATCTATCAGGGCTTCAATGAGCGCACCGGCTGGATGCACACCTCAAGCGGCGTCGATGCCGTGGATGAGTATCTCGAAACGGTGGAGAACAAACAGGGCCGCTTCTACTACAAGTACGGCGTCGAACAACGGCCCGTAATCGCGACTGAGATTACTGTTCCCTACAAAACCGCGCAGGGGATGCAGGAAAAACACTTCACCGTATACCGCACTCACCACGGTCCGGTCATTCGCGCTCAGGACGGAAAATGGGTCACCATCCGTCTGATGCAGGAGCCCATCAAAGCTCTGATGCAGTCGTATTCCCGCACGAAAACAAACGGCTATAAAGCCTATCGGCGCACCATGGAACTGAAAGCCAACTCATCGAACAACACCATCTTCGCCGATGCCGACGGTGACATTGCTTACTTCCATGGCAACTACATCCCGAAGCGCGACACCGCCTTCGATTGGACCAAGCCCGTCGACGGCAGCGATCCCAAAACGGAGTGGCAAGGTCTGACGACCATCGATGAAACGCCACACCTACTCAACCCCGCGAGCGGCTGGCTCTATAACGCGAACAACTGGCCATGGTCCGCCGCCGGCCCCAGCAGTCCGAAGAAGGAGAGCTATCCCGCGTACGTCGAGAGCGGCACTGAATCCGCGCGCGGCCTGCATGCCATTCGGGTGCTCGAGAACGCGACCGGCTTCACGCTCGAATCGCTGATCGCCGCCGCGTACGATAGCTACCTGCCCTGGTTCGAGAAGCCGCTCCCCGCTCTTCTGAAAGCCTACGATGCCGCGCCGTCACCGAAGCTGGCAGAGCAAATCGCAATGCTGCGGGCATGGGACCTTCGCTGGGCTGTGGACTCTATCCCCACCTCTCTCGCCGTCTATTGGGGCGATGAAATGCGTCGCCGCGGCCTGACCGACGCGTCTGCAGCGGCCCCCGCGCTGCTGCTTGAATCGCTCACCGCCGCCTCGAACAAACTCGATGCCGATTTCGGCACATGGAAAACTCCATGGGGAGAGATCAATCGCTTCCAACGCCTGACCGGCGACATCGTTCAGCCTTTCAATGACTCAGGCGCAAGCATCCCGGTCGGCTTCACGTCATCTGTCTGGGGTTCACTCGCTTCGTTCGGAGCGCGCCAATATCCGGGCACTAAGAAATGGTACGGCACCAGTGGCAACAGCTTCGTCGCCGTAGTCGAGTTCGGTCCGCGCGTCCGTGCCAAAGCGGTAACGGCCGGCGGCGAAAGCGGCCATCCCTCCTCGCCCCACTTCAACGATCAAGCCAAGCGTTACAGCACCGGCGAATTGCGCGATGTCTATTTCTACCCATCGCAACTCGTGGGGCACACCGAACGCCAGTATCATCCGGGCAACTAGTCATGCAGCGGCAACACATCCACGGAGACATGCAGCGTGTGATGCGCGCCGCCCAGCAGCACTCCATGAATGGGGCTGATGTCGGTATAGTCGCGCCCCCAAGCCACTGTGATGTGGCCATCTTGAGGCACGCAATCGTTGGTGGGGTCGAAATCGATCCAGCCCGATTTCGGGCACCACGCCGCGCACCACGCATGCGATGCATCGGCGCCGACAAGCCGTGGCTTTCCCGCCGGCGGATACGTCCGCAGGTATCCGCTCACATAGCGCGCGGGCAACCCCAAAGACCGCATACAGGCAATTTGCAAGTGCGCAAAATCCTGGCAAACGCCCCGGCGTTTTTCAAAGAAGGTCTCCACCGGCGTGGTCACTTCGGTGGCATTGGTGTCGAAGCGGAAATCGCGATTGATCCTCCCGGTCAGATCGAGCGCGCCCTCCATCAGCGGCCGACCCGGCGGGAAGCTTTCGCCGCCGTAATCGGCAAGCTCCCGCTTCGTGGAAATGCGCTGCGAATCGAACACGAACTGGTAAGCTTCCAGAGCGCTCGCCGAATGGTCAAGCGGGAGCGCATCGCGCACTTGTTCCCAGGGCGCCGAGTTGGCAAAATCGGGCGTAGCCGGGGCCAGCACTTCCAGTTCGCTGGCCGCCTCCACCGCAAGCCGTTCATGCGGCTCCTGAAGAGTGAATGCGGTGACGGGATTGCCGAAATAATCGTCGTGCGTTGTCGTGGCAACCGGTGGCGCCGGCTTCACGTCGATGGCGGAAAACTCCACCGTTTGATGCGCCAGATTCCGCGGCGTAAGCCGCACCACATGATGCGATACCGACACCGGGTCCTGGTAATCGTAAGTGGTGATGTGCCGCACGCGATACTTCATGTGGAGCGCTCCAGCAGCGCGTGGCTGAAGTAAGTATTCGTGAGCGTATCGGAGAGCGCGGGGATCGCCGCGGCCAGCCTCGAGAGCAGCATGTCGAGCTGTGCGCGTGCGTTCACATCGGAATGGAACAGTTCCGCCGCCGACACTTCCACCTGCCGTTGCTGATAGTAAGGCCAACCGGCGCCCGAAGGCATGTTAGCCAGCGCGCGGCAATGCTCCGTCAGGTCTTTGATCTGAAACGCCAGCGAGCGCGGATTGGTCTCATCGTTCATCAACAAATCCAGAACGGGCGCGGCCTGAATAGTGGTGAAGTAGCGCGAACGGTACGTGAGGGAACTGTCGCAGACGTCCAGCAGCAGTTCAAGCGATTGCCACGTCTGCGCGTCAAGCGGCACGATGATGGCGCGAAACAGATCGATCATCTGCACGGAGCGCTCGATACGTCTGCCGATGTTCAGGAAGCGCCAGCCTGGACCGCGCGTCATGTTCTCCATTTCAATACCGCGCAACGCAGCAAGCGTCGAGACACAGCGGTTCAGCACAGCCAAGGCATCGGCTGTGGAAACGTAACCCCAAGCGCTATGGCCCGATGCGCGCGCCACGCTGTTGAACTGGCTCACGATGCGCAGCATATCGCCGGAGAGCCTGTCTCGCACCTGCGCGGCAGCGCGTGCGGCTCGCGAGAAATTCGCACTCAGGCTATCGCGCCTTTGCTCTTCGAAGATCAGCGAGAGCACTTCTTCTTCGAGTTCGCGCATCTGGTCCAAGTGGCCTTGCGGATCGTCTTTCGCCAGACGCGAATACGGCGATTCAAGCGATTCGTGCAGCCGCATCAGCGACACCAATCCGGACGCGCCTCCTTCGCCCGTCATCCTTACCAGCATGCAGCGCAGGATGCGGCACAAATGCTCAGAGCGTTCCGCATAGCGGCCCATCCAATAGAGATGATCGGCCGCGCGGCTGGGCAAATCGCTCGATCCACCGCGATTGATATCGACAGCGGCGCTGGGCGGCGGCAGCATGGTGAAGCTATCCACGGGGCCGCTCGAAAGCACCCACGTATCTTTGCTGCCGCCGCCGCGCTGCATGGAAACGACAGGCGTATCGGGGCGCGGCGAAACACGCGCCAGGCCGCCCGGCATCACGATCCACGAATCGCCCACCGAGGCAAGATATACGCGCAGCACCACGCGCCGGGGTGAGAGCCCCGCGTCGGACCACACAGGCGCGCTGGAGATATTCAGCAACTCCTGGCCGACAAAATCGTGAGGATGCGCGGCAATGCGATCCAGCAAACGCGCACGCTCTTCAGCCTTCAGTTGGCCGCCGAACACGGGCTCCATTCCTTTTGAAGGGAAGGCTGGCTTGATGACTAGAAAATCGAGATTGTCGTGAACATAGCGCGCCGCTTTCGGCTGCCCGCACCACCATGTCGCGACGGAAGGCAGAGCCAGTTCTTCCCGCAGCAAACGCCGGCTCAAGCCCGGCAGGAAAGGCATGAACGCGGATGTTTCAATCAAGCCGCTGCCCAGCGCATTGGCGACCGTCACGTTGCCCGCGCGCACCGCTTCCACCAACCCGGCTACTCCGAGGTACGAATCGGAACGAAGCTCCAGCGGATCGCAAAAGCTATCGTCCACGCGGCGAAGAATCACATCCACCGGCTTCAAGCCTTCAAGCGATTTCAGATACACGCGGCCATTGCGAACCGTTAAATCGCCGCCTTGCACCAGCGGGAAATTCAGATATCGCGAGAGGTAAGAATGCTCGAAATAGGTCTCATTCAAGGGGCCCGGCGTCAGCAGCACACAACGCGGATTCGGCGCGCGATTCGGGGCAAGCTTCAACAGCGTCTTACGGAACTCGCGAAAGAATGAAGCCACGCGACAGACGCCGGATTCGCGGAACAGATCGGGAAAAGTCTCTCCCAGCACTACGCGATTTTCCAGAGAATAACCCGCGCCGGAAGGGGCCTGCGTGCGGTCTGCAATCACCCACCACTGCCCATCGGGAGAGCGCGCCAAATCCACCGCAAGCAGGTGCAGATAACTGTTTCCAGGTACCGGTACGGCATGGCACGGGCGCAGAAATCCAGGGTTTGCAAACAGTAGCGCGGGCGGAATGTGGCCTTCATGCAACAGGCGCTGCGGACCGTACAGATCCGTGAGAATCCAGTTCAGCAGATGAGCGCGCTGGATGAGCCCCGCTTCCAAACGCTGCCACTCGTCCGATGGAATGATGAGCGGAATCGCATCCAGAATCCACGGCCGGTCCATGCCCATCGGGTCGCCATAGACGTTATAGGTGACGCCGTTATCGCGGATGCGCTTGCGCGCGGTTTGCCAGCGGTGAGCCAGTTCGCTGGGACCCAATGCACTTAGCGATTGGATGTAGCGCTCCCAATGCGGACGCAAGGCTCCGGAAGCTTCGGACATCTCGTCATAAACACCCGTGGTTTGGCGATAACCGGACATTAAAAACGATGCGTCGAGAGTCTCAGGAGGGCTCATGCTTATGGTGCGCGCCGCAGGTCAAGAGTGAATGGAAATTCGGGGTTGTGTTCTATGGGCGGCACTGTTCGCTCGACGGACTCGCCCGGCGTGTGACCCAACTCACTGAACCGCGCCAGGCGCCGGCTTTCGGCTTCATAGCTGTTCACGGGAAAGTGCTCATTGGCGCGGCCGCCCGGATGGGTCACGTGATACATGCAGCCCCCAATCGCGCGTCCGGACCAAGTGTCCACGATATCAAACACCAACGGCGTATGTACGGGGATATTGGGGTGCAAACACGAAGGCGGCTGCCATGCGCGATAACGCACGCCCGCCACGAACTCACCCTTTTCGCCGGTGGGATGAAGAGGCGCGCGACGGCCATTGCAGAGCACTGCGTAGCGAAGGTCCACCATGCCCGTGACCTTTACCTGCAGGCGTTCCAGCGAGGAATCCACATTACGAACAGTGCCGCTGCCGGACGCTTCTTCTCCCAGAACGTTCCAGGGTTCCAGCGCATGGCGAAGTTCCAGATGAATGCCGTTGCGCGTGACAGAGCCAATGCGCGGGAAGCGGAACTCAAAGTGAGCGTCGAACCAATCGTTCTGAAAGGGGAAGCCGGCTTCTTTCAGATCGGCTACAACATCGGCCCAATCGCTGCGCACGAAATGCGGCAGCATGAAACGATCGTGCAGCGTGGTGCCCCAGTGGATCAGCTTCTTGCGCGTGGGCGTCTTCCAGAACGTGGCGATGAGCGCGCGCACCAGCAACTGCTGGGTCAGGCTCATGCGCGCGTGCGGAGGCATTTCAAACGCGCGCAGTTCCACCAGACCCAGGCGCGAACCGGACCCTTCCGGCGGATAGAGCTTATCGATGCTGAATTCGGCGCGATGCGTGTTCCCGGTCAGATCTGTAAGCAGGTGGCGGAAGACGCGGTCCACCAGCCAGGGCGCAACGGGGCCTTCATCGGGAATTTGGTCGAAGGCAATTTCGAGTTCGTAAATGGAATCGGTACGCGCTTCGTCCACGCGCGGGTGCTGGCTGGTGGGGCCGATGAAGAGCCCCGAAAGCAGATAAGAAAGCGACGGATGATTGTGCCAATAGGCCACCATGCTACGCAGCAGATCAGGCCGGCGCAGGAACGGGCTGTCTTCCGGAGTGGCGCCGCCGATGACCACATGGTTGCCGCCGCCGGTGCCGGAATGCTGGCCATCGAGCATGAATTTTTCCGTGCCCAGACGGCTCTGGCGCGCCAGGTCATAGAGCGTGGTGGTGGTCTCGACAATCTCATCCCACGACGCCGCAGGATGAATGTTTACTTCCACTACGCCGGGGTCGGGCGTCACTTTCAAAACAGCGATGCGGGTATCGTTCGGCGGCGTGTAGCCCTCAATCATGACCGGCATCTTGAGGTAAGCCGCGGTGTCTTCCACGGCGGCAATCAGGTCGAGATAATCGGACAGGTATTCGACCGGCGGCATGAAGACGCGGAGCTTGCCTTCACGCGCTTCGACGCAGAGCGCGGGACGTGTGACCCAGGGCGCGGATTCACCTTTTTCAGGGGGCGCAACCTTATCGCCGGCGGCATCGGGTGCGTCGGTGTAAGCGCGTGTTGAGAAAAGATCGGGCCTGCGTTCGGGCTTCCCGGGCAGCTTTTCGCGCGTGGCGAAGGGGTCCTTCTCGAAGGAATAGCTGACGTCTTCGGGCTTGGTCCAGGGGAGGGAATCGAGCGGCAGGCGATAGCCCATGGGCGAATCGCCCGGCACCAGGAACATGCGCGTGGACGCGAGAAACCACGGCTGGCTGGTCCATCGCGGCGTTCCGGAACGAGTAGGGATGCGGCGCAACGGCAACACATAGCCGATGACCTTATCCAGGCCGCGTTCGAAGGCGGCGGAGAGGCTGGCGCGTTCGATAGGGTCAGCTAGTTTGGGATCGAGCGGATCGAGATTGACAGGAAGGCGGCGCTCACGCCACATGTAATAAAAGACGTCTTCATAGGCGGCGATGGCAAAGGAGAGGTCCACTTGCAGGCGGCGGGTGAGCGCTTCGAGGAAGTAGCGCGCTTCGTTCGAGGTGTGGTTGTAATTGTCGTGATCGTTCGCGATGAGCGCCTGGTTTTCCCAAATGGGCACACCATCTTTGCGCCAGTAACAGCCAAGTGCCCAACGCGGGAGCGGCTCACCGGGGTACCACTTGCCCTGACCGAAATGCAGCAGGGCGTTAGGCGCGAAGCGGTCGCGCAGGCGAAGGAACAAATCGACGGAGAGCTTGCGCTTGTTCGGTCCTAAAGCGGCGCCGGTCCACTCCGCGCCATCGGGGTCGTCGAGCGAAACGAAGGTGGGCTCGCCGCCCATGGTCAAGCGCACATCGCCGGCGTGCAGTTCGGCGTCTACATTGTGGCCGAGTGCCTCGATAGCATTCCACTGCGCATCGCTATAGGGCCTGGTGACGCGCGGCGATTCCAGAATGCGCCGCACCGACATCTCATGGTGAAACGTGGTGACGCAAAAATCGAGCAGGCCGGAGATGGGTGCCGCGCTACCGGTATCGGGCGTGCAGGCCAGGGGGATGTGCCCTTCACCGGCAAGCAGGCCGGATGTTGGATCGAAGCCGATCCATCCCGCGCCGGGCAGATACACTTCGGCCCAGGCGTGCAGATCGGTGAAATCGCTACTGGCTCCGGCGGGCCCTTCAAGAGGCTTCACATCGGCCACAAGTTGGATCAGATAACCGGATACAAAGCGCGCGGCGAGGCCGAGATGGCGCAGCACCTGCACGAGAAGCCAGGAGGAATCGCGGCAGGAGCCGGTGCGCAGAGCAAGTGTTTCTTCGCAGCTTTGCACGCCATGCTCCAGGCGAATGACGTAGCCGATTTCGCGCTGCACGCGCTGGTTGAGATCGACGAGATAATCCAGCGTGCGGGTTGCGGCGCGCGGCAGGCCGGCAACGAATGCAGAGAGCCTGGGACCGGCGGGTTCGGTTTCGAGGAACGGCCGCAGTTCGCGTTCGAGTGTGCTTTCGTAAGTGAACGGAATGGCTTCGGCATACGGTTCGAGGAAGAAATCGAACGGATTGAAGACCGCCATCTCGGCGACGAGATCCACTTCGACCAGGAACTCGGTGGTGGGTTCGGGGAAGACCAGTCGCGCCAGATAATTGGCCTGCGGGTCCTGCTGCCAGTTGATGAAGTGGTTCGCGGGCTGGATCTTCAGCGAATAAGCAAGGATGGGCGTGCGGCAGTGGGGCGCGGGGCGGAGGCGAACCGTTTGGGGTCCTAGATTGATGCTGCGGTCATAGCGGTAATGAGTTTTATGATTGAGGGCGACGTGTATGGCCATAGTGGAAAGGACATCTGCTTCCGGCTCACAGCACGGTGAGGATGGCCGAAGTTTAACATTTGGGCGGGTGTGAAGTGTAGGCGGGCGGGGATGACACCGCGTGCGGACCGATTCGGAACCGCTACTATGCGGTGAGCTATACTACGGGGTTGCTAGCCTGACCGTGTTTAGCGCGGGTCACTCGTGAGCAGAATATTATTCTGTGCCATAAACGGTGTTAAAGACGTATATTTGTTTAAGGTAGGATTGTTTCCAATTTTTATGGTGCATGGTGTAAGTGCCACACAAAAAGAACTATCGCAAGATCTGAATTCAGGGGACGACACCTCAACATGGCTCTCGAGGATGACGGCCACCGCCCTAATCTGGCGGTACGTGCCGTTAGTCGCGGCGACGGGGATATCGGTTTTTACGCTCGATAGCGAAGGGCTTCATACCAAGAAAGCATTGATCCTGCTTCTGTCCCAAATCGTTCTTGCGGTTGCCGGAGTTTACGGGTTAGCCGTGAAGGCCTCTAAAAAAAACTAAGTCTTGTTCAGGTTTAATGCGCCTAGTATTATCTTTAGTACGTGTTCGCGTTCGAGGATGATAACTGGAAATGGACATCGCTCTTAGCAAACCTTTTAACTTGGTCCATTCTCCCCGCCCTGATAGCGGCGCTCGCGTCCACCGAGAAACGCGCTCATCCTAATAACAGGCTTGTTAACGAGTGTTTGGTGGCCGCGCAATTTGGCCTGATTGGTTTTTATTCCACGCTGCTTGTGGCCGCGGAATTACGTGAGCGCGACAAAAATCAGGTTTTTGCGCTGATCGGCCTTAGTCTATTGTTTGCGATTACCGGCTTGTTTCTGACCCGCTCGATGGACCGGAGAATACAAGCGGCTCAGCCACATGATTGCTCGCTCGACTGCGGAACGCTTCTTTCATTTCGCGCAAAGTTCGCGGCTTATGGCGCAAACGTTATTATTTGCTGTTTGTCGTTGGCTCTCGCTTGCTGCGTGACATTTAGCCCGATGGTCGTGAAAGCTCCTGTGAAGAAGGCAAGCACTTCCGCAGGTACTTACTCGTCGCATATATCCTGAGCCGCCAGATCCGTAGGCGTACTGAAAACAACGGCGCTCATTGGGCGTTCTGAAATGGCGCTGTTAAAATGTGGGGGCGCGACCAATCCAAGGAGATGGAATGAATAGTACCGAACGCAAGATGCTTGAGCTGCTGAAACGTGGCAAAGACGAATTTGGCTACGTGGCGGTGAAGGCGGAATTTGAAGCCGAGGGTACTCGCGTAGACGAACTGCTTCGGTTGGTGGAGATTTGCCGCAAGAGCGGGCTGAAGCTGGGCTTGAAAGTGGGCGGCTGTGAGGCCATGCGCGATCTGATTGAGAGTAAGCAGATCGGTGTGGATTACATCATCGCTCCGATGATTGAGAGCACTTACGCGCTCACTAAGTTTGCTGAAGCCGTGGGTAAGACGTACACCAAGGAAGACCAGGAAGAGACGGATTTTCTGTTCAACCTGGAAACCATCAGCGCGTTCCGGTTGCTGGATGAGATGGCGGATGCGACGGCAAGCGCTCCGGAGCTGGCGGGCATTGTGTTCGGGCGTGTGGATTTTTCGCTTTCGGCTGGGCTGGGGCGCGATGCGATCAACGGGCAGGAAGTGACGGACTACGTGTTGAAGACCGCGGCGGCGTGTAAAGCGCGCAAGCTGGACCTGGTAGTGGGCGGCGGTGTTTCGAGCGATTCCATTCCGGTGCTGCGGCAAATGCTGGACGTGCATCTGACGCGGTTCGAGACGCGCAAAGTAATCTTCGATGCGAATTCGGCGCGTGAGAAGCACATCGATCAGGGGCTGTTGAACGCGGTTCATTTCGAAATGCTGTGGCTGCTGAACAAGCGAGATTATTACGGCCAGATTCAGCAGGAAGACGCCAAGCGGATTGACATGTTGGAGAAGCGCTGGGCCGTACTGAACCGCTGATGGCGGAACACCTGTTGTTGTTCGGGGCCAGTGGAGCCATTGGGGGCGCGGTGTTGGAACGCGCTGTTGCCAGGGGCTGGCGGGTGACTGCTGTGAGCCGCGCCAAGCCCGCTTCGGCGAACGCTCACGCTCAGTGGCTGGCGGTGGACCCGCTGCATGAGGCGTTCGATGCGGCGCAATTCAACGCCGGCGAAATGTACACGGCAGTGTGTTGGGCGCAAGGCGCGAACCGGACCGATAGCGTTTATGACGTAGAGATGCAAGAGCATCTTGAGCTTTACAAAGCGAACTGCCTGTACATTCTGGTGACGTTGAAAGCGCTGCTGAGTGCACGTTTATTGGCGCATGCTTCGCGCTTGTGCGTGATCAGTTCCATCTGGCAGAATCTGGCCCGGCAAACGAAACTTTCTTATTGCATGACGAAGGCGGCCCTGCAGGGGCTGGTGCTTTCGGCGTCGGCAGATCTGGCGGCGGATGGGCACCTGATCAATGCGGTGCTGCCCGGTGCGCTCGATACTCCCATGACACGCCGCAACTTGAGCGCGGAGCAGATTAGCCGGTTTACGGAAGGCACGCGCTTCGGCAAGCTGCCGCAGCTGGAAGATGTGGCGTCGCTGGTTTGCTATTTGTGTTCGGAAGAGAATACGGGAATTACGGGCCAATTTATTGCGTCCGATTTAGGGTTCAGCCATGTCCGCATCGTTTGAGATTCAGGCATCCACGGGGCGTTATCAGGTTCATATCGAGAGCGGTGGCTTCGGGAAATTTCTGGGCGGGCTTGCGGGCGGCGTGGCCATTGCGGACGAATTCTTTGCGCCTGCAATTACGGGCATGGGTCGGGCGGCTCTTTTCGTTCGAGCTACCGAAGAGAACAAGTCGCTCGATGAGTGCCCGGCCCTGATTGAACAGTTGCGCAAGATGGGCGCGAATAGGCAGACGGAATTGATAGCCGTGGGTGGCGGCATTGTGCAGGACCTTTCTGCGTTTGTGGCTTCGGTTTACATGCGCGGGCTCACGTGGACCTATCTGCCGACCACTGTGCTCTCCATGGTGGATTCCTGCATCGGTGGAAAATCGTCCATCAATGTGGGGCCGTATAAAAACTTAGTCGGCACGTTTCATCCGCCGCGGCAGGTTCTGGTAGACCCGGCGCTGGCTGCGACTCTGCCTGACGATCACAAGGCCGGCGGCTTGATTGAAGCGGCGAAGATTTGTTTTTGCCGCGGGCCGGAATCGTTTGAGCGGCACATGGCGTTCGGGCCTTCGCAATCGATGAGCACGCAGGCGCTGGAAGGCGTGATTGTGAATAGCCTCACGGCGAAGAAGTGGTTTATCGAGACCGATGAGTTCGATAAGAATGAACGGCTGCTGTTGAACTTCGGGCATACGTTCGGGCACTCCATTGAAGGGCGCTTCGCACTTCAGTATCAGTCATGGAATCGCGGTAGGGTTGGGGATTTTGTGCGCGCTCGCCTTCGAGCGTAATGGTGGCGCGGATTACGGCTCATGCGCGCGCGCGCTGGTGCTGGAACGGCATCTGGACGCAATGGTTCGAGGTGTTGCCGGCGTGCGTGAGCGGTTGCGTGCGCTTTCGCTGGACGATGTGCTGGGGCGTTTTGCAAGCGATAAGAAACACGGCGCCGGGCATTACACGGTGATTGTGGTGACGCAAGGTGGCGAGGTGGTGTTGCGGAAAATTGGTAAGTCGCCCGAAGTGTTGGACGCCGTTCGTCAGGCAATAAAGCAGGTTGTGGAAAGGTTCGCGTGAAACGTAAATATAGCGATGTGCTGGCGGAGTGGCTGGCGCAGTTGGGGTACACGCATTGCTTCTTTGTGGCGGGCGGCAACATTATGCATCTGTTGGAAAGCTGCAGCCACACCATGACGTGCATCCCTGTTGTGCATGAAGTGGCGGCTGGGATTGCGGCTGAATATTTCAATGAGTTGCATGAAGGCAGCAAGGCCTTCGCGATGGTGACGGCCGGGCCGGGGCTCACGAATATTGTGACCGGCATGGCGGGCGCGTATCTGGAGAGCCGCGAGCTACTGGTGATCGGCGGGCAGGTGAAGGTGCCCGATCTGGCGCGCGGCGAGGTGCGGCAGCGCGGCATTCAGGAGATTGACGGTGTCGCGATTGCGCGGCCAATTACGGAGAAGAGCATCCTGATGGAACGGGTGCTGGACCGTGCGGCGTTTGCGGAGGCGATTCGCTGCGGCGTGCACGGCAGGAAGGCTCCGGTGTTCCTGGAGATACCGCTCGATGTGCAGGGCGCGCAGGTGGATGAAGCGATCGCTAGGCAAGCATAGTGCCGGGCGCGCCGGTCGAGATGCCGGCCGTCGCGGACAATGTTGTTCGCGAAATTCTTTCCCGCATTCGCGCGGCGCAGCGGCCTGTGCTGTTGCTGGGCGGCGGCATCGATCGCAGCACTACGGACGCGTTGCAGAGTGAGCTTGCGCGCTTTGGGGTTCCGGTGATGCTGACGTGGAATGCGATGGACCGCCTGCCTGCTTCGCACCCGCTCTATTTCGGGCGGCCGAACACGTGGGGCATGCGCTATGCGAACGTGCTGATGCAGCAGGCGGACTTGCTGGTGGCTTTAGGGACGCGCTTGAGCCTGCAACAGACCGGCTTCAACTGGCAGCAGTTCATTCCGGTGGGCCAGGTGATCCAGGTAGATTGCGATGCGGGTGAGCTGGAGAAAGGTCATCCGAAAGTGGCGCTGCCGATATGCGGCGATGCAAACCGGGTGCTGCGGGAACTGGTGGCCGGTGAAGTTGGCCGGCATGGTGCGTGGGTGGAATTTTGCAAACGTACGCAGGCCGCGCTGCCCCTTGTTGAGCCTGTGAATAACACAGGCGAAGGGTTTCTATCGCCGTATGTCTTCGCGTCGGAATTGAGCAAGCTGGCCAAGCCCGAAGATGTGATTGTGCCGTGCAGCAGTGGCAGCGCGTTCACCGTGATGATGCAGACGTTCGAACAGAAGCTGGGTCAGCGCGTGGTGACGAACAAGGGCCTGGCGAGCATGGGCTATGGCCTGAGCGGAGCTATCGGCGCAGCGCTTGCGGCAAAGGGCCGGCGCACCATTTTGGTGGAAGGCGATGGCGGCTTCATTCAGAATTTGCAGGAGTTGGGGACGGTGGCGGTGAACCGGTTGAACATGAAGATCTTCATCTTCGACGACAACGGTTACGCTTCCATCCGGATGACGCAGTTGAATTATTTCAAGGGCCGCTACATTGGCTGCGATACCAGCACTGGCTTGGGGATTCCGAAGTGGGACCCGCTGTTTGCGGCTTACGATATTCCGCTTCTGCGGCTGTACCCCGGCTTCCAGCATGACGCGGGATTTCTAGAGTGTTTCACGGCGCCAGGGCCCGCGGCCTTCTTGACGCACATTGACCCCACGCAGACATACTTCCCGAAGATCAGCAGCCGCGTGACGGAGAGCGGCGGCATGGAGAGCAACCCGCTGCATCTGATGACTCCCGAACTCGACGCGGAGACTGCGGCGCAAGTGTTTCGTTACCTGCGGGCTTAAGGCGACAATGGCCGCACCGCCCGTTTCCGGCGTCGATCTGGAGCACGTTCTGGATGCGACGCGATCCTTGTGGGATGAGATGCGCGGCGAGCGCTTGTTCCTGACGGGGGGCACTGGATTCTTCGGTTGTTGGCTGATGGAGACATTCGTCCATGCGAACCGGTCGCTCAAGTTGAACGCGGAGGCTGTCGTGCTGACGCGGCATCCGGAAGCGTTCCGCGCGAAGATGCCGCATGTTGTGGACGACGCTTCGGTGACGCTGCATCAAGGCGATGTGCGTGATTTTGTTTACCCGGAAGGAACGTTCCGTTTTGCGATTCACGCGGCGACCGAAGCGAGCGCGAAGCAGGCCGTGGAAGCTCCACTCGAAATGCTGTCCACCATTCTTGCGGGGACGCAGCGCACGCTTGAGTTTGCCGCCACGCATGGCACACGCAAGTTTCTGATGACCAGCTCCGGCGCGGTTTACGGCAGGCAGCCCGATGACATGACGCATGTGCCCGAAACATACGCGGGCGCGCCGGACCCGCTTCAAGTGGGCAGCGTTTATTCAGAAGGCAAGCGCGCCAGCGAGTTGATGTGCGCGCTGCATGCGAAGGCTTCGGGCATGGAATGTAAGATCGCGCGGTGCTGGGCGTTTAGCGGTGCGCACCTGCCGTTGAACGCACACTTCGCAGTCGGCAACTTCGTAGCCGATGTGTTCGCGGGAAGACCGATACGGATCGCGGGAGATGGCACGCCCAGGCGCTCATACCTGTATGCGGCGGACCTGGCGATCTGGCTGTGGACCATGCTATTTCGCGCGCCCGCACTGGTGCCGTTCCATGTAGGGTCCGCGCACGATGTCAGCATATTGGAACTGGCGCAAACGGTGGCGGCAAGCCTGGGCGCCGCATCTGAAATCCATGTCGCCCAAGAAGCCATCGCGGGAGCGCCGGTGGCGCGCTACGTGCCGTCAGTCAATCGCGCTGCTGAGATTTTGGGCTTGCATGAGACGGTGACGCTCGAAGAGGGGATACGCCGGATGGCCGCGTGGCATCGAGCCGCGAAGCTGCCATAGATTTCAATTCGCCGAAGAGGCTGGATGGCAAATCGATTTTGTATGCTGCCCCGAGAAGGAAGAGCAGAAGCAGCGCGTTAACTTGGCCGCCGCAGCCCACCATGCCGAATCGCAAAAGAGGGTGCGGCGTCATGAGAATGGCGAATGGAATTAGGAAGAGCAACGGCCGCGCCATCGGGCTGTCATGCAGCAGATGGATTAGGAACGCGCCCCACGCGATGTATAGCGCAAGCAGCGTGTAATCGTACGAGAGGGGCGGGACGATCAGAATGATTACGGTGACGGCGAAAAGCTGATTGAGCGCCGGCTTGCTGCGGAAGGCCCATAAACAAAGGGCGGCGAGGATGCCGGCTAGCGGCACATAGAGGAAGTAAGCAAGTTGGAGCCTTGCCGCCATTGCCTCTTCCGAGGTCCAACCTAGCAGAAGGCGGATGGCTTGTTTGATGCAGGAGAACAGCGAGTGATCGAAATGGATGGCGTTGGGGTGGTACTTTAACAGAAACTTCTGAAAGAAAATTTGCTTGTCTGCCGCCAGCGATTGGTACGCACTGAGCACCGTGGGGCCGATCCAGGCTAGCGAGAGCAGGTTGGCGGCGAGGAACACCGCACCCGCGAGGAACACCTGTTTATAGAGGCGTTTGGTGAGAAGCAGATAAACGAACAGCAGGGGAAAGGGCTTGATGCTGCCGGCGAGACCGAACAGAACTGCGGCGGCCCAATATTGCCTTTTGGCGAAACAAGTAACGCCGCCCACCAGGAAGAGGAATGACACGATTTCAATGTTGCCGCGATCCATCTGAAACAACGCCGGATACGCGCAGAGCAGCGTGATGGCGATGGTGACAGACACGATTGTCGAGAGGTCCCGCACTGGGCCAATGGCCCGCCTGAGTAGCGCGGCGCCGGCCAGGTAAACTGCAGCGGAGAAAATCAGGAACACTAACACTGGCTGTGAAAACAGGCGAATGAAAAATGCGAACACAGCCAGAGCAGGCGCCGGATATACGAACATCACCGGGCCGCCCCACGTGCCTTGCGCAAGCAGGCGTAGCCGTTCGTAATTTTCGGTTAGATCGGAGAAGCGCAGTTGCGGATCGAACAGCGGCCACTTCCACGGGAAGAACGCCCAGGCCAATAAAGTTAGCCCTGCAAGCACGGCACAAAAAGTGATCAACGCGCGCTTCACGGCTGGCATGCACAAGCATACCCCGCTACATTGAACTGTGACGCTTCCCCCGTGGCTGAACCGCAACGTTGCCGGCATGACTTTGACCAGCTTTTTTTCCGACGCCTGCTATGAGATGGTGCTTGCCATTCTGCCCGGATTTCTTCCGCTGATCGGTGTCGCGGCTGCGGCGCTGGGTTGGATCGAAGGCGCGTCGGATGCGATCTCAAGCTTCCTGAAATTGGGTGCGGGCTGGTATTCGGATCGCATTGGGCGGCGCAAGTGGGTGGTGGTTTTGGGGTACCTGTTTACGGGGACGGGCCTTTCCCTGTTTACGTTCGCGTATGCATGGCCGATGATTTTTCTGGGCCGGTTGGTGAGCTGGTTCGGCAAGGGGATTCGCGGCAGCCTGCGGGATGCGATGCTGACGGAATCGGTTCCGCCGGAAGTGCGGGGCAAGGCCTTTGGCTTCCACAGAGCGGGCGATACGCTGGGCGCGATTTTGGGTCCGCTGGCCGGTGTGGCGCTACTGCATTACCTGCCGCACTCCGTGCCGGACCGCCCCTTTCGTTTGGTGTTCACGCTCTCGCTGATTCCGGGGATCCTGGCGCCGCTCGCTTTCTTGGTGATGGTGCGGGAGACACGCAGGCCTGCTGTGCCCGGGCTGCACTTGTGGACCACGGTGAAGAATCTGCCGCGCCCCTACTTCCGTTTTCTGACCGGCGTGGGTCTCTTCGGCCTGGGCGATTTTTCACCGGCACTGCTGATTCTGGCCGCATCCACATTGCTTGCGCCAACGTACGGGGCGGTGCGTGCGGCGGAGATTGCGGCGCTGCTTTACGCAGGCAGAAACACCGTCTATACGCTGGCAAGCTTTCCCGTGGGCATGCTGGCGGACCGCTTTTCGAAGCGCAAGTTGCTTGCGGCGGGATATGCCATCGGGGGCGCGACTGCGTTTCTGATGGCACAGGCCTTTCTGCGCGGGTGGCATTCCGTAGGGGCGCTGGCGTGCGTCTTCGTGCTGGCCGGAATTTTTGCCGCCGCCCAGGACACGCTGGAAGGCGCGATACCGCCCGAGTATGTGGCCGATTCGCAAAAGGGTGGAACGGCGTATGGAATTTTGGGCGCGGTAAACGGCTTCGGCGATCTTTTCGCGAGCGCGGCGGTAGGAACGTTGTGGAGCCTCTTTTCGCCGGTAGCCGCTTTCTCCGGAGCTGCGTTGCTGATGCTGCTGGGGGCGCGCCGGGTGGCCAGCGCGAAATAGCATTTACCGAATTTCGAAGGTGCCGAACGCCATGCCGAGTTCGCGTTCGGAATGAAAGATGCGGTTCACTTCAAGCTCGATATGCAGAGCGGGCTTGCCGATGCAATGTGGCGGCAGAGAAAATTCGCGCATGAACGAAGCATCGTGTTCGCCGATAGGCGCGGTACCCACAGCTTGCCCGTCTACGCGAATGGTGAAACTGAGCGGCTGCGAACGAAGCGATTCGGCCGCTGCGAAACCGCTGACATAGAGCTTCTCCTCAGCGCTGCGCGGGCCCGCCATTTGCAGTTCTGCGCGCTGCCCCATCCAGCGATAGGCACCCTCTTCGGGATACCATCCCGGGCCCAGTGCATAGGAGAGATAGGGCGACCCTGCGTCTATCGAGCGAGGGAGTTCCGGTTCAGGGCCGGCAAGGTTTTGCGCGGTGTATTCGACGGTTACTTCGCGCAAAGGAGCGGGCACGGCGGCAGCGGAATAGACCACCAATTGTCGATCGAGCAAAGCGCGGCGCGTCGCTCCAGCGGGCAAGGTGAATCGCGCGACAGGGGCAAGGTTTGGCGCGAGGCCGGTGAGTTGTGAAGCGGCTTCGGGCGCAAGATAGACGCGAGCGCCGGGGATGAGGCGGAAGCAGGAATCGGCGATGGAGGTGCCGTAGAGGCTGGTGGAAACATCGGTGAGCAGGATGGCTTTTGCGGGCTCCCACAGGTGGATCTGCTTTACGCCCATGACCAACGTTCGTGCCGGCAGAGAACGATCGAGATACCAGCGCTCGCCAACGGCTTCCGTGGGCAACTGAACCAGCAGATAAAGCGCGATGATGGGGGCGGCCACAAGCTTTGAGCGCGCCAGGGCGAGCGCGGCTACCGAGGCAAGCCCGGCTGTAGGCAGGAAGAGGTAGTAATCCGTCACGTGATCTCGAAAGGGCAACAAGGGCGCGAGCGTGATGAAAAACCAGCCCAGCAAGAACAGCGCGGCGAAGCGAGCGTGGCGCGTCTCTGAGATGACAAACAGCACGAGGCCGACAGTGGCAGTGGCGGTGAGCGTGGCTGCCAAGATGGGCTGCGCGGTGATGAAGCCATAGGGTGGGACGAACACAAGCTTCCAGTATTGAAGCAGCGTCGAAATCAGTGAGCTATCGAAGTGCGGCTGATACGGCCCGGCGGTTTGCATGGCCACCATGGCCGAGTGCAGCTTGTAATACGCGGCGGAAATTGCGAAGAGCGGCAGCGTCCAGGGGAGAAGCCGCGGGCGGTACAGCGCTGCCCACCAGGCTGTAAGGGCCGGATAAATGATGTTCAGCTCGAGCGCACCGAAGCCCAGCAGAAAGACAGCCAGTTGCGGCCAGTAATAACGTTGACTTCCGGATTCGCAAAAACGAACCCAAATCAGCAGCGCACCCAGAAGGAAGGTGCCGCAGAGAATTTCGTTGTAGCCGGAGGTCCAGGCCATGGGGATGACAGTGGCCGCACCCGTCATCCAAAGTATGGGCGCCGCCACTGCCGCCAGCGCCGATCCGGAGAGGCGGCGGACCAGCACCGAGAGCAGAACCAGGTTCACGCACTGATTGAAAAAGATAAACAGGCGGTAGGGAAACGCGTGCCATCCGAAGGCGTGCCAGAACGCGAAGAAGAAGAGGCGTTCGCTTAGGGGGCGGAGCGTGCCCTGCGCGGCCGGTTGAAACACGCCGTGAAGAAACGTGCGCACATCATGGTATTCGGTGTTGGCGCCCAGCCAGGCGAAATCGTCAGCCTGGAACCAGGCGCGCAGGCCGTCATGATGCAGATATAAGCAGACCAGGCTGGGCAGCAGCCAGTACGCGGCCTGCTGGGCAAACCTGCGTGCACGATTAGTTGGCGGCGTGGGCTGCAATTTGCCTGACCACTTCGTATTGATAGCGCACGAACTGATAAAGCCCGCTTTCCTTGATGCGTTCGTTATCGCTGTGGACGGCGTGGGTGAGCAGATCTTCCTTGGGAACTTCTGAGCCGATGCCATAGCACATCACGCCCTTGGCACGCAGGCCGCGCATATCGGTGGCGCCTGTGGACATGGAAGGAATCAGAACCGTGCCGGGGTAGAGGCGCTTCTGCACATCGCCCAGCGTGCGGAACATTTCGGTGTTCAACTTCGAAGGCGGCGAGACCTGAGCTTGTACGCCGGTGGCTTCCAGCTTCACAGTGGGGTCGGCGATGATGGCTTCCATCTGCCGCTGAAACTTCACCATGTCTTCATCGGGAAGCGCGCGCACGTCAAGCGTGGCGGAAGCTTCAGAGGGGATCACGTTCGCGCGGAAGCCTCCCTGCATAATGTTCGGGCTGATGGTGGTGCGGAGGACTGAGTTGTTGAAGATGTCGTTCTTGCGAAAGTAATCTTGAACGGCTTGCGATTTTGTGGAATCGAAAAGGTCTTTAAAGCGCTGCGCGTCTTCCGGTGTGGCGACTTGTGGCAGCAGTTCGAAGTAAGAGCGCGTGATGTCATTCAACCGCATGGGCGGCTGCCACGCGCCAATTTTTGCGACCGCGCCAGCGATATGCACGATGGCGTTATCTTCGCGCGGCTGCGAGCCATGGCCGGCGATGCCCTGCACGGTCAGCTTCATTTGGCGCGGCATTTTTTCGCCCAACTGCACCAGCTGGTGCGTGACCTTACCATCGCGCGAACTGAAGCCGCCCGCTTCGGACAGGCAATATTCGGCTTCAATTTCGCTCCAATTATTCTGGATCAATTCGCGAATGCCCAGGTTGCCACCGGCTTCCTCATCGGATTCGGCAACGAAGATCACATCGCGCTCGAGTGCCGTGTTGGTGCGCTTCAGCAGCAGCATGGTCATCAGCGAAGCCACCAGATTGTCTTTATCGTCAAGCGTGCCGCGTCCCCAGATATAGCCATCGATGCGGGCCGCGCCGAAAGGGTCCTGCGCCCACTTATCGCGCTGAGTGCCCACAACATCGGTATGGCCCATGATGAGAATGGGCCGCTTGGAACCGTTGCCTTTCAGGCGCGCGATGAGCGATTGGCGCTTGGGATCCGACCCAACCAATTTCGAGGCGATGCCTTCATGCTCCAGGACGCGCGCGACATATTGAGCGGCGACGGTTTCATTGCCGGGAGGGCTGCTGGTATCGGTCTTGACCAGGTCAGTGAAGTACTTAAGTGTTTCCGTGTTGACCGAGGTCCAGTCAAGAGTTTGAGCGCAAAGGGTTGCGGCGAAGGCAAGCGCAAGCAGGACGGGCCGGATCATCTCAGCATGTTAGCAAGCGCCGCGCCGGCCCAGCAGGCTGCGAGGCCAAACAGGATACTTGCTGCCGCGTTCAGCGCCGCCTGCCAGGGGAAGCCGGTTTGGAGGGAAGTGAAGAGCTCCCACTGAAATGCGGAGAAGGTGGTGTAGCCGCCCAGGAGGCCGGTGATGAGGAGCAATCGCCAGGGCGAGGCGGCGGGCAACAGTGTGGCGCAGAGCCCGATGAGAAAGCTTCCCGTCATGTTGACGAAGAATGTTCCGGAGGGCAGCAGCAGACCGGCGGAGTATCGCAAGAGCGAACCGGCCGCGCCGCCCAGGAGTACATAAATAAAGTTAACCACCGATAAGAATAAGCTTAAAGGGTGAGCCGGTTTGCGAAGTTTGCCTGGATAGTGTTGGCGTACAACTTTGTGGTAATTGCGTGGGGCGCGATTGTGCGGGCCACGGGAAGCGGCGCCGGATGCGGCAACCATTGGCCATCGTGCAACGGAGTGCTGATGCCGCGCTCTCCGCAAGTGGCCACCATGATTGAGTTCGCGCATCGCCTGACGGCGGGGCTCTCCACATTGCTGGTGATCGCGCTGGCGGTGTGGGCGTTTCGCGCGCTGCCGAAATACCACGCAGGCCGGCGCGGGGCGGTGATGGCGGTGGTGTTCACGTTCATTGAAGCAGGCATTGGCGCGGGGCTGGTGTTGCTGGAGAAAGTTGCGAAAGATGAAAGCTTCGCGCGCGTGGTGTACCTTTCCGTTCACCTGATCAACACGTTCCTGTTGGTGGCCGCCATTGCGCTGACTGCTTGGTGGGCTTCCGGCGGCGCGCGCATTCAGTGGACCGGGCCGAACGCCTGGCGCATGCCCGCGCTGTTGGGCCTGGCGGCAACTTTGGTGCTGGGCGTGAGCGGCGCGGTGACGGCGCTGGGAGATACGCTGTACCCTTCGGCGTCTTTTCTGGATGGCATACGCAGCGACTTTGCCCCTACAGCGCATCTGCTGATCCGGTTTCGCGTTTACCATCCGCTGCTGGCGATGCTGGTGGGCGCTTATCTGGGAGGGTTCGCAATTTTCGCGTTGCTGCGACGGCGAAGCGCGCTGGTGCAGCCGATTGCGATGGCACTGCTGGGGCTGATTTTGACGCAGTGGGCGCTGGGCGGTTTGGACGCCGTGTTGCTGGCGCCAGTGTGGATGCAGGTGATCCATCTGTTGTTGGCCGATGCGCTTTGGATTGCCGCTGTGCTGCTCTCCGCGGCGCTGGTGACGCTGCCTTCGGCTAGCCCAGTTTGGTATGAACGGCCCATGACCGGGAAGGTGTCTGCTGGTTATTCACCACAGCCGGATCGCGCGGCTGACTCAGCATAAAGCAGATCTCTTCGGCGTGTTCGGCGATATGCGAGACGCATGCCTTTTCAATCGCGGCCTTTGAGGCGTCACTGTCCGGGTATTCGGGATCGACGCCCGGAACCTTGGTGCCTGTCTCGCATTGCAGCTTCAACAGCTTCTTCACGGGGTGCAATTCGTTCCAGCCTTCATGGGCGCTGTCGTACACGAAGTCGCCGATAATCGCCACAGGATTGCCGATTTCGACGCGGCCTGAATCGGGGTCCGCGGCAACATCGTTCGGCGAACCTTCCTCGCCGCCGATGATCACTCCTACAACCCAGCCCACTCCCGTCACAGCGGCGGAGGTCAGCGCCGCTACAATGGCCGCCACCACCAGGCAGAAGAAAAAGAACAAGCCTGAAGCGAGGCATCCGGCCACGGCAGCTGCTCCGGCTGCGCCTCCAGCAACCGCGCCTACTACACCGGCTGCCGTTGCGGCGGCACATACTGCTTTCATGCCTGTGCCTTCAATTTCGCAGTGCAGCGCGGTGGTTCCAGATTTCACTCCATGGGCGGCGATGCCTCCTTCATCTTCTTCGGTGGAGTTCTTATCGACACCATCCAGCGGCAAGTCCGGGAACGCGAACTCCAGGTACTTGCGGTTGATCGGGGGCAGGTGCGGAAGCTGCTCCTTGGCGGTGAGCAGCGAATCCTTCAGGATCGGTGCGAGCACCAGATTGACGCAGTAATCGAGATCGGGATCGGTGACTCCGCGGCTAATCAGAATGAGCCCCACGGTGCCGACGGCGCACTGATCGTCCTTGATGCAGACCAGGCGGTAGTGGAACCACCAATCGCAAAAGCCGGTCACGATGGCAAGAGGGATGGTGCCGCCGAAGCCCGCAGCCGCCGCAAGGAAGCTGCCGCCGCCGAGCAGGTAACCGATGACCGCGCCCACGATGGCCGCGGGAACGCCATGCTCCAACATGACCTGGCCTTTGGTCTTCTGCTGCCCGTCAGGAATACATGAAGTGATGTGGTTGAATGCCATGGGTCGGGTCCTCTATTCAACGATGTAGATGGCGGTGACGCCGCCCAGCGGCAAGCCGGTGCGCTCATCGGCCGCGCTGATGTGGAAGGGCTGGCGCGTTCCAATAGGAGCAAGCGCGGGGACAGTGGCGGTGAACTCCAGCGCCGCTTCGCCATCGCCTTCCAGGGTAAGACTGTGCTCCGTAATGGCAGGCGTCCAGGCGGGCGCAGCGGGGAAAAGCTCTGGCCGGTTGGCGGCGATCACGCGCGCTGTAAGAGCCTCGTCGCTTTCTCGCGGCTCTCGCCCACGTTTGTCCAGGCCCCGACGGATGAGCGGCTCACCGGGCAGTTCATAGCTATGCATCGCCACCTTGAATAGCCGCGTGCCCTGCAGCGTATTGCGAACAGGAATCTTTAAGGAGAGCGCCTGACCCTGGCGAACCTTTCGGATGACGGTGTTGTGCTGGCCGATGTTGTCGAGCGGATTCTTATCGTCCGCCCACACCGCTTCGATACGGATGCAGTAGTGGCCCGGGACGGGAGGAGTGGTCCACGTAACGGAAGCCACCACTGGTTCGCCGGGGGCGCCGCGCACCGGTAGATTCACGACATCGGAACCGATCTGCTGCACGGTTGCGCCGCCGACGCCGAAGGTGATCAAGCCGAACGTCACCGGCAGGCCGGGAGCGGGCGCTTCGTTGGAACGGTTGTGAATGGTGGCGCTAATTCTGTAGAGGGTGGAGGGCAGCAGATCGTGCGACCCGATGACGTTGCCGCCAGCATCGGTGAGCAGGACATCGGGGTTGTCCCACGTTACGCCGAGGCCCAGAGACATCAGGTAGCTCTGACTATAGATGGAGGCGTCCGGGCGAAGGTAGATGCCCGATGGAATGGGAAGGCAATCCATGGGCATCTTGTCGCCGAACCGGCGGCTGGTGCGATGCGAACGCGCGCAAATAGCCAATAGCAGGGCGATCAGGTTCGGAAATGCGGTGAGCACTTGCCGGAAAAAATGGCCGATTCCGGCGAGAAAGGCTTTCATCTTAAAAAAAACCTCCGGTTCGCACTTTATACTCTAGCGAGGAGAACTCCAAGTGAAAATTCATGCCCTGGCGGTTGCCGCCGGAATCACCGTATTCATTTCGCCCGGATTTGCGCAGGAGACCGAAGCGCCTTACAAGGTTACCAAGGCAACAAAAGTGGGCGGCGAGGGTGGCTTCGATTATGTCTATGCCGATGTGGAAGGGCGACGGCTTTACGTGCCGCGCACGGGGCCGAAGAAGCGCATTTCCGTTTACAACCTGGACACGCTGGAAGTGGCCGGTGAGTTCCCGGATGTGAGCGCGCGCGGTGTGGCTGTGGACCCGAAATCGCATCACGGGTTTTCCACCAGCAAGCCGGTTGTGATGTGGGATTCGGAGACCTTGAAGACCATCAAGACGATTCCGGTGAAGGGTGACCCGGATGGAATTTTGTTCGATGCCTTCAATCAGCGCGTTTATGTGCTGAGCCATTCCGCGCCGAACGCGACCGTGATCGATACGAAAGACGGAACGGTGCTGGGGACGATCGATTTGGGCGGTGAGCCGGAGCAGGCCGTGACCGACCTGAAGGGGCACGTTTATGTCGATCTGGAAGATAAAGACAAGGTGGCGGTGGTGGATGTGGAGACCATGAAGGTGACCGGGCAATACGATTTAGGCGAGAGCAAAGCGCCCGCGGGACTGGCCTTGGACGTGGAGAATAACATTCTGTTTGTGGAGTGCCGCGAACCGGCCACCAGCGTGATTATGAGCGCAGCTGACGGGAAAATCATCAAGACTCTGCCGATCGGCGCGGGCGTGGATGGCGCTTACTTTAACCCGAAGACCATGGAGGCCATCAGCTCTCAAGGCGATGGCAGCCTGACGTTCGTGAAAGAGAAAGACGCCACCACGTTTGAAGTGGCGCAGAGCCTGAAGACCATGCCTTCGGCGAAGACCTTGACCATCGATACAAAGACCGGGCGCATTTTGCTGATTGCCGCTCAATTCGGCAAGCCAGCGCCGGGTGCGCGCAGGGGCGCGATGGTTCCGGGTTCGTTTACCATTCTGGAAGTGGCGAAGTAACGCAACGCTTAGGTGCCGGAGAAGAGCGATGACCTTGCGATTTCCTTGCGTTGTTTTGGGTTTGTTTTCTATCGTTGCGGTGCGTGCGGAGGTGAAGCTGCCGGCGCTGCTTTCTGACCACATGCTGCTGCAGCAAGGCAAGCCGGTAAGGCTGTGGGGCTCCGCTTCACCGGGTGAATCCGTCTCCGTGAAGGTTCTGACGCAGCAGATCGCGGGGCAGCAACTGACGGCGAAGGCGGATGCGATGGGCCAATGGAAGGTTTTCCTGGCGCCATTGAAACCGGGGAAGCCGTTTGAGATTTCCATCAACGGCACGGTAATTCACGACGTATTGGTGGGCGATGTGTGGGTGGGCTCCGGCCAATCGAATATGGAATTTCCCATGTCGCGCAGCATGAACGCGGCCGCGGAAATTGCCGACGCAAACTATCCCGAAATTCGCTTGTTCACCGTGAAGCGAATCGTGGCTGAGCAGCCGCAGGGCGATGTTGTGGGAAGCTGGCAAGTTTGCACGCCGGATTCGGTGAAGAACTTTTCAGCCGTTGCATATTTCTTCGGGCGAGAGATTTGGAAGACGCGCGGAGTGCCCATGGGGTTGATTCACAGTTCCTGGGGCGGCACCCCGGCGCAGGCTTGGACGGCGCCCTCGTACTTAGCCGACGACGCGGCGCTGGAACCTTATATAAGCGGATGGCAGAAGACGCTGGACGCGTACCCGGCGGCAAAGGCGAACTACGAGCGGCAACTTGCGCAGTGGAACGATGCGGTGACCGCGGCGAAGGCGGCAGGGAAGACGCCGCCGGCGAAACCGAATCCGCCCCTCGGCCCTGGGCACCCAAATACGCCGAGTGGACTTTACAACGGCATGATCGCGCCGCTGACACCATATGCCATTCGCGGTGCGCTGTGGTATCAGGGTGAGGCAAACGCGAATCCGGCAGGCGCGTGGCTCTATCGCCGGTTGTTCCCGCAGATGATTGAAAGCTGGCGCGAGGCTTGGGCGCAGGGAAGCTTTCCGTTCTATTTTGTGCAGCTGGCGAATTTCAAATCGAATGGATTGTGGCCTCTGCTGCGGGAATCGCAGCACATGACGCTGGAACTTAAGAACACTGGCGAGGCTCTGGCGATCGATGTGGGCGATCCGCAGGATATTCATCCCACCAATAAACAGGAAGTGGGCCACCGCCTGGCGCTGGTGGCGCGCGCGCTAAATTATGGTGAAGCGATTGAATATTCCGGCCCCACGTATCGGGAAATGACAATCACCGGGACCCAGGCCGAACTCTGGTTCGATCATGTGGGCACCGGTCTGGTGGCGAAGGGCGGAACGCTAACCGGCTTCTGGATCGCCGGCACGGATGGCAAGTTTGTTCCGGCTGAGGCGAAGATTGAAGGCGATGCCGTGATTGTGAAGAGCGCGGACGTGCCGGAACCCGCAGCGGTGCGTTACGCATGGCAGGACAATCCCGCGGTGAGCCTCTATAATCGCGAAGGCCTGCCTGCTTCCAGCTTTCGGACGGATGTGGGCAAAGTTGCGCCGGCCCTGCCATGAGCCAAGTAATCTAAATAGGACTCTTATGATCACACTCGCAGATGCACGTAGAATTATCGCCGCCGCTGAAGCGGAAGCGGAAAAAATCGGGCAGCCCATGAATATCGCCGTTGCCGATGCCGGAGGAAATCTGGTGGCGCACGTCCGAATGGACAAAGCCTGGATTGGCAGTATCGATATTTCCATCAAGAAGGCCTGGACCGCCCGAGCCTTCGATATCGCGACCAAGGATCTGGCCGGACACAGCCAATCGGGCGATCAGTTTTTTGGAATACATGCCTCGAACGCCGGAAAGGTGATGATCTTCGCGGGCGGCGTGCCGCTGAAAAAAGACGGCCAGGTGGTGGGTGGGTTAGGCGTCAGCGGGGGTTCCGGCGAGCAGGATCAAAAAGTAGCCGAGGCCGGCGCGAAGGCGTTTTAACAAACTAAGTTTTTTCTAAAGCTAAAGCTTTTCAGTGCCGTGCCGATAGATATCGGTAGGGCTATGCTGCTTGCTCCCGCAAGATGTTTTCCGGTGATCGTCAGTTTTCTTTTAGCGCTTCCGCTTGCCATGGGAGGCCATAACGAGGCTGTGAACTGGCGCGTTTGGAATGCCAGCGATGGGATGCCGGAAGGCTTCGTTTCGCAGGTGAGCCGGACGCCGGCCGGCCGGATTATCGTTCGCCATGGCGATGTCCGGAACATGGACATCCTGGATGGATTCCATCTGTCGAACGTCCCCGATGCCCCGAGCCTTGGGCTGATCGGCGCAAGCAACTCGGGTGATTTATATACGTTTGGCCGGACCGGCGTATCGATCTTTTCGCAGGGGAAATGGAACCCGTACGGCGTGCGCGACATTGCAAACTTTGCCGATTTTGGAACGTTTGAGCACCTTCGCTGGTTTGAGTATCCGCTTAGTACAGACCTGAATCCGAGAATCGACGGAGTTGCTACACCGTCTGGGGACATGCTTTTTACGTTCGCCGGCCGGGTCATAAGGTGGTCGAAGCACGGACCGCAAACGGTATTGCGGGAATCGTCGAAATCGGGAATTGGGGATTTTATTCAGATTTCCGCCGCCGGCGAGGGTACCTATTTCGTATCGGGCGTGCGTGGGCTGGCGGTGTTGGCTCCCGATTCGTTCGGTTGGGTGGAACTTCCAAAACCGGCCGGGGCCTACATCAACTTCGTCTTTCCTTCTGAGACGAAATCCCACGGAATTTTAACAACGGCAACGGGTCCTGACGGGCGCAAGCATTTGCTGTCGCTGATGGATGGGCGCTGGAAACTGCTCTACACGGGGGGCACCGCACTGCAAGGGTGGGAGTCCGGTGGGGGACGCTTGTGGGCGATGGAACCGGAGCGGCTAACGTCCTTGGGGAACGGCTCGCCGCGAGCGGTAGATCTGGATCAGGTGCTATCCGGCAGATTGAACCATGTGGCGCGGGATGGCGACTCTTTTTGGCTGGCCACAACGCAGGGCGTCGCCCGCTATTCGCCGCCCTTATGGCAGGTGCCGGAAGGTTCGCCGGAACTGCGGCGTACCGTGAACAATATTGCGCAGGACCGGCAGGGCAAGCTCTGGGTTGCTTCGGGGTCATTGTTGATTTCGTATAGCGCCGGCAAGTGGCAGACGTACCCATTGGCAGCTGATGAAGGTCAGGATGCCGGGAAAACCAGTTCTCTTTGTCCATTGGATAACGGCCACCTGATTTTCATGACCAGCAACAACAGCCATTTGCTGGACATGAACGGCGCGGATGGAAAGCTGACCAGAATTGCACATCCTGAAGGCCGCAAATTTGGGCTTATCGCCCCCCGGGACGCGAATAGCGTCTGGGTGCAAACCCTTCAGCGCGGCGAAGCAACCTCCCGAATCGAAGTGTATGACGGCAAGAATTTTAACCCGGTAGCCGGGGCGGGCGCGATCCCGAGCACCGACGTCCGGGCGATTCTGCAAGCAAAATCTGGAGTGCTGTGGATTGGCGCCACGGGCGATCTGGTCCGTATTGTCAAGGGTGTTATGGAGAGAATTTCCGCGAGCGAGGGGCTGCCCGAAGCTTCGGCTTTCAGCCTCTTGGAAGCCCCGGATGGAACCATTTACGTTGGTCATCGCGATGCGATTTCGGCCTATGCGAACAGTCGTTTCCAGATATTGAATCGCGGGATGGACCGGGTGAGAAAATTTGCCCTCTCAGCGGATGGCACTCTATGGGCGGCGTCAGGGACAGGTATACATCGCTTGAAGGATGGAGTCTGGCTCACCAACGCCTCTGAGGAAGGCCTGCCCTCGAGCGCGGTGTATACAGTGTTCGCGGATAAGGCTGGAAAAATCTGGGCGGGCACCACGCTGGGGCTAAGCGTTTATCATCCGGAGACCGATCGCGACTCGCCTGTTACCTCCATTCAAGACACTCAAAACCAGCGGCAAGCGCCCCCTGGCGGCGAGGTGCGGTTTGTCTACGCCGGTGCGGACCGGTGGAAGCAAACTCCGGACATCCGGCTACTGTTTTCCTTCAGCCTGGATGGCGCCACTTGGAGCAAATTCCAAAGCGCGACACTGACCTCAATCCAACGCGTTGCTTCCGGTTCGCACACTTTTCGCGTACGCGCCATGGATAGAAATGGGAACGTCGATCCTCATCCCGCCGTTTTCGACTTCACCGTTCTGTCTCCCTGGTATCGGGAAACCGGGTTCTATTTCGTTTTCGGCATTCTTTGCCTTACTATTCTGATTCTTGTGAAAACCGGTTATTCGTACCACAAGAATTTGCGATTCCAGAGCCGGCACGATTCCTTGACCGGCTTGCCCAATCGCCTCTGTTTCGAGCAGGCGCTTTCCGCGGCGACGGGAGAGCGCAAGGCTTCCGGGCTTGCTGTCCTTTTTATCGATCTGGATGGCTTCAAGGGAGTAAACGATACGCACGGCCACCCGGCAGGCGACAAGCTGCTGAAAGCCATCGCCGCCTCGCTGCGCGCCAGCCTGCCGAAGCGCGACGTGGTGGCTCGCATCGGAGGGGACGAGTTCGCCGTCCTGCACTTTTCAAGGAACAGCCGGGTGACTTCCGCGTTGCTGGCGGAAGCAATTCTGGAAACGATACGGGCCTGCTCTCCGCAGGGCTGCAAGGTATCGGCCAGTATCGGCATCAGTCTTTGGCCCGAACACGGCTTGTTGCCCTGTGCGCTGGTGCGTCTGGCCGATCTGGCGATGTATCAGAGCAAATCCCGCAGTGGAGATTGCAGCCTGTTTTATGAATCCAGCATGAAGGTGGATTTTCAAAGCACTGAAATGGATGGCGTCATTCGAGCGGCCGTGGCGCAAGACCGGCTAGTGCTTTGGTATCAGCCCATTGTCGATTCCAGCCGCCGCGTGGTGCGGATGGAGTGCCTGGTGAGGATAGATGACCCAGATCTGGGGCTAATTGAACCGAATTTGTTCATCAGGGTCGCTGAAGATGCCGGTTCCATTCAGGCAATTGGCACGTGGGTGTTAAATGAGGCCCTTGGTACCGCAAAGAAATGGCGGGATAGCGGTTGCCAAATGGCTGTGTCGGTGAACATCTCACCCTTGCAGTTGGGAGACGGAAAATTCGCGGCCGATGTTCTGGGACTGCTGCGCGAATTCGAGTTGCCGGCATCCTTGCTGACATTGGAAATGACAGAAGGGGCCGTTGCGCGGAACCGTGACATCGCGGCCACGATCCTGAGCGATTTGAAAAGCGCGGGAGTGCAAATTTCGCTCGACGATTTCGGCACCGGTTTTTCCGGGCTGAACGTGCTGGATTCCATCCCGTTGAATGAGATCAAACTCGATCTTTCTCTCAGTTCCACCATCCATACGGAACACACGCGTGACGTGGTCTCGCAAAGTGTGTCGCTAGCGCATAAGCTGAACTTCCGGGTGGTGGTGGAAGGGATCGAAGAGGCGAGCCAGTTCGAAATCGCCCGTGAGTTAGGATGCGATCTGTTCCAGGGCCATCTCATCGCCCCGCCATTGGACCGCGAGATGGCGACGGAATTTATCCTGAATCAGACCGATCGAACCATGGCCGCGCTCGAGACCCTCTCGCGGGTTTGACCTTCCGGCTATAGCGCCACTTTCCGCAACCGTAAAGCATTCGCGATGACAGATACGGAACTGAACGTCATGGCCGCGCTGGCGATCATGGGGCTCAGCAGGACTCCGAAGAATGGGTATAGAAGACCCGCCGCGATAGGCACGCCCAGCATGTTGTAAAGAAATGCGAACAGCAGGTTCTGGCGAATGTTGCGCATGGTGGCGCGGCTCAGGCGAAGGGCGCGCACGATGCCTCGCAAGTCACCTTTCACCAGGGTGACGCCAGCGTTTTCCATGGCGACGTCCGTACCGGTCCCCATGGCAATACCCACATCGGCCTGTGCCAAAGCAGGTGCATCGTTCACACCGTCGCCGGCCATGGCCACCACGTGCCCTTCGGCTTGCAGCTTCTTTACCGCCTCACTCTTTCGATCGGGAAGAACATCGGCCTCAATGCGATCGATGCCGAGTTGCCCGGCCACGGCCTGAGCCGTTTGCAGGTTGTCGCCCGTGATCATCACGATACGCAGATTCTCCGCGTGTAGCATTTCCATCGCTTCGCGGGTGGAGGGCTTGATCGGGTCCGCCACGCCGATGAAGCCGGCAGCTTTACCATCGATGGAGACGAACATCACGGTCTGGCCCTGCGCGCGAAGCTTGTTCGCGGGCGCGATGAGTGCATCGATGGCGATGGAGCGTTCTTCGAAGGCTTTCTCGTTCCCGGCCACGACGCAATGGCCATCCACCGTTCCCAAGATTCCCCGTCCGGTGAAGGATTGAAAATTGGTGACGGGCATCAGGGCAAGTTGCCGCTCGCGCGCACCCTTCACGATGGCGCCAGCCAAGGGATGTTCACTGGCCTGTTCCAAACTAGCCGTCAGGCACAACAGATCGTTCACGGAACCGGCGCCAACAGGCGTCACGGTCATCAGGCGCGGCTTGCCTTCCGTAAGAGTGCCCGTTTTGTCGACTACCAGAGTGTCCACCTTGCGCAAGGTTTCAAGAGCCTCCGCGCTTCGGATGAGCACGCCTGCCGACGCGCCGCGCCCAGTGCCCACCATGATGGACATGGGCGTCGCAAGGCCCAGGGCACAGGGGCAGGCGATGATCAGCACTGCCACCGCGTTTACCAGGGCATGGGCGAAGCGCGGCTCAGGCCCATAGAAAAACCAGACTGCGAAAGTAATGGCGGCAATAACGATCACGGCCGGGACGAAATAAGAGGCCACAACGTCGGCCAGGCGTTGAATGGGCGCCCTGGTGCGCTGCGCTTCGCTGACCAGACGAACAATGCGCGCCAGCACCGTGTCGCTGCCCACGCGTTCGGCTTTCATGACGAAGCTGCCTGTGCCGTTCACGGTGCCGCCCGTAACTTTCGAACCGGCTTCTTTCGAAACCGGAATGGATTCGCCGGTGACCATGGATTCATCGATGGAGCTGATGCCTTCCATCACCACGCCGTCCACGGGCACGCTTTCACCGGGGCGAACGCGCAACCGCTGTCCGGCAGCCACATGATCCAGAGGCAGATCTTCTTCCACGCCACCTGCTCTAATGACTCTGGCAGTTTGCGGAGCCAGCTTGAGCAAAGCGCGCAGAGCGCTGCCGGTCTGGCTCCTGGCGCGTAACTCCAAAACCTGACCCAGCAGCACCAGCGTCACGATAACCGCGGCGGGCTCAAAGTATAAATCGAGCGACCCGTGGGCATCGCGAAACGTGGCGGGGAAAAGTGAAGGAAAGAGCGTGGCCACCAGGCTGTACACGTATGCGGAGCCTGCGCCAAGAGCGATCAGCGTGAACATGTTCAGGCTCTTGTTCAGCACGGAAGCCCACCCGCGCTCGAAGAGCGGCCATCCTGCCCAAAGAACAACCGGCGTGGAGAACGCAAGCTGAAGCCAGGGCAGCATCCGGTCCAGGGAGGAATGTCGCAGAGGCATTCCCGGGAGAAAATCGCTTACCATGACCAGCAGCAGCGGCATGCTGAAAGCCAGGGCGATCCAAAACCGGCGCGTCATATCCACCAGCTCTGGATTGGCTTCGTTTTGCGTAACGGTCATCGGTTCCAGAGCCATGCCGCAAATGGGGCAAGGCCCGGGCCGGTCGCGAACGACCTCCGGATGCATGGGACAGGTATACTCAGCGCCCGGTGCTGCTGGCGCCGGCGCGGGCGGCGCGTCCGCTACCTTGATGTATGTTTCAGGCGTTGTTTGGAACTTGGCCAAGCAGGATTTGCCGCAGAACCAATACTGCACGCCTTCGTGCTCAGCGCTTCCGGCTGCTTTCGCGGGGTTCACGGTCATCCCGCAGACCGGATCTTTCACCATCGCCGCAGTTTCCATAATCAATGAGATGCTGTGCGCGTCGCCATGGACGACGAAAGGCCATCCATGAGACTGAAGCCGCGAATGCTGAGCGCGGATTGCCAGGCGGCGCGCAAAGCTTCCACGTAATCGCCCTCCAGTTGAAACAGGGTCCGTTGAGAAATGAGGGCCTGCGGATAGGCGGCGGCCATGTTTCGATAGTTCGCCTGGTAAAGACGGTAGGCCTGTTCGGCGCGGGGCAGCATCGCGGTTTTATATTGGCGGGCCGTGACGCGCGCGGAATCGTAATCGCGAAACGCGGAGGCCGTGTCGCGCGCCAGTTGTAGCTTCACGCGCGCAAGCTCCTGCTTTGCGCCTTCCACTTCATACTTTGCCGCCGAGACGTTGCCTTGATTGCGATTGAACAGGGGAATCTGCACGCCAATCTGCACACCGCCATTCAGGCCGATGGGCCGGTGCGTGGTTTCGAGCGGCTCATTGTTTTGGGTTAGATTTGCGGAAAGTTGCAGGTCCGGGATGGGGACTTTCTTCGCCTGAATGAGTGACGCCTCATACTGTTCAATCCGCTGTTGCGCCATCTTTACTTCCGGGCTGTCGCGTAGCGTGGTGGCCAGCCATTCGTCGTAGTCCAGATCGGGAAAGTTTTCGAGATCGCCTTCCACGCGCGATTGGGGCAGCGAAGGGTTTCCCGCAACCGCCGCCAACATGCGCCAGGCTGCCTGCAAGTGGCGCTGGGCGACACGTAAGCTCACCTCCATTTGTTGCTGCTCTACTTCGGCCTGCAGAATATCGGGGCCGTCTGCCTGGCCGACGTTGGCAAGCTGATGCGCGGTTTGAACTGCGTCGGCGGCAAGCTTCGTCAGCCTCTCCTTTACGTCTACCAGGCGCTGACCGGCAAGCACCTCATAGAACGAACAGCGCACGTTGTTTACGATGCGTAGCTTTTGTTCTTCGCCGGATGTTTGCGCTTGTTGAGTAAGCGACCTGGCTACCTGACGCGCGGCGTTGAGCTTGCCGGCCGTCACAATCGTCTGGCTGATGAAGCCGCCCTGCTTACCGCCGCCCGTATATCCGCCGCGAATTTCGTCGCCATAATAGCCAACGGCCGGGTTGGGATAGAGTCCCGCTTGACGCGCGAGCCCGGCTGAGACTTGCACATTCGCTTTGGCCCGAGCGAGCGTAGGATTCTTTGCGAGCGCCATCGCTTCCAGCTCCTCCAGCCGTATCCCCTTGGGTTCGGCGGCGGGTGCGTTCTCCAGTTCAATTTCATAGAGCGTGGAATCGCCTTCGTACATTTTTCCGGTGATACGATCCCCCGGCTTGAGCGTGCCCAGCAGCTCTGGCCGATCCACCGAGTAATTCATGGTCATGGCGCCCATGCCGCCGGGGATGGGTTCGTTCGCGACAGCAACTTTCTTATCTGCCTGGCTCACGCCTTGAACAGTGCCGTGCAACTGTGCGGCTTGCCGCACGCGATTCTGCGTGTAAGCGGGCGCGGTGCTGAGCGTCGCAAACAGAATGGCGAAGAGGCTGATTCGGGGTCGCATCAAGCGCTCTTCTCCTTCGCGGCCTGCGCCTTCAGTTCCATGATCTTGTTGTACGGGTCTGGCGGCAGCACGCGCACCAGAGTCATCATGCCGCCCGCGAAACCGCTCCAGCCCGCAGGCAAACCGAATGTCTCAGGCTTGTTCACGCTTTCATCCATGGCCATCATGGGACCTTCCATATAAGCGTCCTGCGGGAAAAGGGGAACCTGCCCGGCGTTCGCGGCCACCTGCGGCACAGCCATCTGCATGCCGCCGCCATGCATGCCGTGCATTCCATGCATGCCGCTCATGGCCTTCTCCGCCTCGCTGGGCGAGAGCGGGCCATTCGATTTTGGCGTCTCCGCCGTGGACCCAACTCCTAAGCCGCGGCCCAAGCTGGGACCACGATTGTCAGACAAGGGACCGCCATCGCGCAGCATGCCCATGCCCTGTTCCATGCTGCCTCCGGCGCCCATGCCGCGCCCCACTCTAGTCATGGGTCCAACGTTCGAAGCCATCTGGTTCATCATGTGATGCGGCAGATGGCAGTGCAGCATCCAATCGCCTGGGCGATCCGCCACAAATTCAATATCCTTACCCTGCGCGACGCCCACCAATACTGTATTGCCGCGCGTCCAAGCCGATTCCTGCTGCCGCGCGCCCTCGCGCCCCGTCTCCCAGAATGTGAAGCCATGCAGATGAATCGGGTGATGGTCCATGCCCATGTTGATAAAACGCAGCCGAACCCGCTCGCCCAGACGGATCACCAGAGGCGTGGTTGCCGGGCCGGATTTTCCGTTGAATGTGAGCCAGTTGAACTCCATGTTCATGCTGTTGGGAATGGTGCTGTTCGGCAAGACCGCATATTCCTGCAGGGCGATCAAATAATCCTTATCCACGTGCGGCGCATGCGCAACTTTTGGATGAATGATAAAGCCGCCCAGCAGGCCCACCATTTCCTGCATGGCCATGTGCGGGTGGTAAAAGAATGTTCCGTTCTGGCGCAGCGAAAATTCATAGACGAATCGCTCACCGGGCATGACCGGCTTTTGACCGATGCCGGGGACGCCGTCCATTTCGATGGGCAACTCCAGCCCGTGCCAGTGGATGCCCGTGGCTTCGGGCAGGCGGTTATCGAAAACGATGCGCACGCGGTCGCCCTCGTTGGCCTGGATGGTAGGGCCGGGCGCGCTGCCGTTGAATCCCCAAAGGTCGAAGGTCTTTCCCAAGTGACCGGGCACGATGACCTGCTTCACAGGTTCAGCCACCAGATGAAAAACCTTTACAGCACCATCCATGGTGAAGGGAAGGTCACCCACATCGAGCGTTGTGACAGGGACCGGCGCCGCGCCGGGTGCTGCGGCAAGAAGACTGCGACCGGCGAACAAGCCAGCCGATACGGAAGATAGTTTGGTAAAGAAAGCTCGTCTATGATTCATAACTCCTCAATTCCGATCAGAAAAACGCGCGGACGCCCGTTAACGGCGAGGCGCTACCTGTGAATAGATTTGCCGATGGGGAAGTGAGGCTCTAGACTCGCATTACGGAGAATGCGACGTGCTCCGGTAGCTCCGAAAAAACTGCAAGTTCTGAATGCTGCCGCTGCCGGACCGTGGTAGAACTGGCCGGGCAGGAGTCACAAGCGGGCACCGCCGCCAACGGCATTTCAAACTGCTGCAGAGGGGTGACCTCGACAGCAGCGCTCACCTCAATTCGCTGTGGTGAGCAGGGCGCCTTCGGCGGCAGCGGACGCTCAGGCGTGCGTTGCGATGTGGGACAGCAAGCATGAGCCGCCGGTGAAGCATGTTGGCTGGGGCGCTCCGCAGTCTGTAAGCGCGCGCCGGTCTGGAGCGAACAGGACAGAGCACACTGGGAATCGATCGCCGAAGCCAGTAAAGCAAACATTGCCAGCACCTGACCGAATGACCGGAGCATTACACCCGTATGGTAGCGCGGACGGCAGACGGCGGCTTCTCGCCGCGAGCCTCCCTAACTAGGAGAATGCCTATATAATTACAGCCGTTTGTCCCCGCGGAAGACGAACTAATACGGCTTCGTTACCAAAGAGTGGTATTTCAAACTATTTCCTTGACAGGGTACCCTTTTTAAGGTTTACTACTTACGACTTATACGATAAACGCAGTAGAAAGTACTATTAGGAGGGTTTCTTGCCCAAGCTATATCTATTCTGCCTACTCGGAATTCTGTCGTCGTGCCCACTTTCAGGCAGCGTCATCGTCGGCTTCGTAACATTCGATCACGATGCACCGATTACAGGTCAGAACGAAGTTAGCGTCAACAACTTTACAGGATCAGGCTTTTGCGATGGCAGTTTCACCGCCTGCGACCCGCTTATCTTTCAGAATATCTCTTTGACGCTAACCATTCAGGGCGGACCGAACCAGGTGTTCACGTCGCCCGCTTTAGGGCCGGGGTCTTCGGTTCCCGTATCGTTCGTTTTTCCGAACAGCCTGAATATTCTTTCACTCGTTTTTTCCGGCACCATCTCGCCCCAATCGTTTCAGTTGTTCGGCGGCGGTACGTTTATCGCCGGGCCTGTTATCTCCTCCCTTCCGTTGGTTCCCAACTCGAACGAACTGTCGCTTCTCTCTGTGAATGCGGCGGTTACCGCAACTCCGGAACCTTCCACCGCGCTTCTGCTGTGCGGCGGTTTTGTTTTTGGTTACGTAACCCGCCGTTGCTGGCTGGTTGGCTCACGAACCTAAACTATTCAGCGCAACTTTTCTCTTCCATTTCAATAAGGATTCGTCCATGAAAGCAGTTAATAAGTCAGTAACGCCATACGTGTGTCTTGCCGGCCTGGTTGCCGCAGCCTCCTTGCTGAGCGGAGCAACTTCCAGCTCGCCCAGCGTGACTCTCAATGTTTCCGTAGTGCCGTCCATGGCACAGCCGGGTGTTTCGAACATCAGCGTTACCGGCTCCGGATTCCCCTCCGGTGTTCTTGCGCCGGCGAACGTGATAGTTACATTCACGCCTGTAACGCCTGCTGCCGGACCCACTGCGTCGACACCCGTGTCCACTATCGTGAGCGTCATCGGGACGACGCGCCGTATGACCGCCGCCGTACCCGCAACCCTGCTGGTGAGCACGCCGACTGCGTATACGGTGTCGTTGAGCGATACGGTAGATGGCTTCGGCAGCACCAACGCCAACCTGACGATCAATCCACCGGCAAGCCTGTTGAGCGCTGGGCCGAACTCCGGAACGCAAGGCCAAACTTTCACCGCCACCATGACAGGCCAGTATTCGCACTTCCTGCAAGGTGGCACTTCGGTATCGGTGGCAGGCGCGGGCGTGGCTGTGTCGGCGGTGAGCGTTCTGGATTCCACGCATGTTACGGCTCAATTCGCGATCGATCCCAACGCCACTTTGGGCGCGCATGCCATCACAGTGACGTCGGGCGCGGAAGTTGTTTCGTTGAGCTCCGGGCTCAGTGTCATGCCGGGCACGGCAACCATTCTGAACATCGCGCCTGCATCCGGCGTGCAAGGCCAATCGTTGAATGTCGTGGTGAACGGACAGAGCACGAACTTCGTTCAAGGCACCACGCTGGCAACTTTCGGCGCGGGCATCATCGTGAATTCAGTGACCGTGAATAGCCCGGTATCGGCAACGGTGAATATCACTCTCGATCCCACGGCGGCACTCGGCACGCGCTCCATCACGCTGGCCACGGGGAGTTCCGTAGCCACCGCCACCGGAGCGTTTACGATAGGCGCGGGCGCGGCTGCTATTTCTTCCGTGACTCCTGCCAGCGGTATTCAAGGCCAGTCTCTCAACGTGGTGGTTGCAGGGTCCGGAACACATTTTCTGAGTGGGATTACGGCGGCCAATTTCGGCGCCGGCATTACTGTGTCGAATGTCGTAGTTACCAGTTCTACAAGCGCTACGGTGAGTCTTGTGGTTGCATCGAACGCGGTGGCCGGCTCGCGGCAGGTAACGCTCACCACGGTGGGTGAAACTGCATCGTTGTTTGGCGGCTTCACAGTGGGCGCGGGCACGCCGGCCATCACGCTGCTGACGCCTGCTTCGGCGCAGCAAGGCGCGTCGCTGAACGTAACCATCGCGGGGCAGTTCACTCATTTCGTGCAAGGCGCCACCACGGCATCGTTCGGCGCGGGAGTGACTGTAAATTCCGTAGCGGTGGCCAGCGCCACCAGCGCAACGGCCGCGATCACTATCGATCCAACCGCATTCACCGGGCTGCGCAGCGTGACCGTGACCACCGGCGCGGAAGCACCCACCGCCGCGAATGCGTTCCAAATTTCGGCCGGCTCAGCCGCGATTCTTGCGTCCACGCCAGCCAGCGGTTTGCAAGGGCAGACGCTGAGCGTGACCGTTACTGGAAGCGCGACCAACTTTTCGCAAGGCGTTACCGCGGCCAGCTTCGGTGCGGGCATCACCGTTTCCACTTTGACCGTGAATAGCGCCACCAGCGCCACGGCTCTGCTCCTGATCGATCCCGCGGCTGCTGCGGGGACGCGCACGATTACGTTCACCACAGCGGGACAGACGGCCATGCTTGCGGCGGGCTTCACGGTGAACCCCGGCGTGCCCGCCGTGCTGAGCATCGCGCCGAACAGCGGCGTGCAGGGCCAAAGTATCGCCACTGTTTCGCTGGTGGGAATGTTCACGCATTGGGTGAATGGAACCACTGTTGCCAACTTCGGCGCGAACGTCACAGTGAACTCACTCACGGTGGTGGACGCGACACACGCAACGGCCTCTATTCTGATCGATCCGCTCGCCACCACTGGTGCGCGCAACGTGACGCTTACTACGGGCGTTGAGATTGCCACGCTTCCCGGCGGCTTTACCGTTCAGGCGGGTTCCGCTGCAATCTCGTCGGTGGCCCCTAATTCAGGCATGCAGGGCCAATCGCTGAGCGTTGTTGTTACGGGTTCTGGCACTCACTTCGCACAGGGCGTGACTGTGGCCAATTTCGGACCCGGTGTCACTGTTTCCACACTGACCGTGAACAGCCTGACCAACGCTACGGCGCAGCTATCCATCGCGGCGGGCGCAGGTCTGGGCATTCGCAACGTTTCGCTCACCACTGCCGGCGAAACTGCAAATCTGGCCGGCGCTTTCAACGTGACTTTGGCAACGCCTGTCATTTCGTCAGTCACGCCCTCCAGCGGGTCGCAAGGCCAAAATCTGAATGTGGCCGTGGTGGGCCAGTTTACACATTTCGCGCAAGGCACCACGGCAGCGACGTTCGGCGCGGGTGTGACGGTGAACTCCGTAACTGTGGTGGACGCGACGCACCTGACGGCTTCGGTATCCATCGCTGGAGTGGCCACCACCGGTACGCGCAATGTGACTATCACGACAGGCGCGGAAGTGGTTACGTCCAGCTTCTCCGTCTCTTCCAGTTCCGCCACGCTGCTGAGCCTTGCGCCCAACCAGGGTATGCAGGGGCAGGTGCTGACTGGGGTGGTGATTACGGGGCAGGGCACGAATTTTTCGCAAGCCACCTCGGTGCTTACAGTGGGCAGCGGCGTAACGGTTACCAATCTGAACGTCACCAGCCTGACCACCGCCACCGCAACGTTGACCATTGGCGCGGGCGCGGCTCTTGGGGCTCGTTCCGCGGTGATGACGACGGGCGGTGAAGTGGCTGCATTGAACGGCGCGTTCACGGTGAGCTCAGCTACTCCGGTGCTTAGCTCTATCAACCCGGCGGCGGGTCAGCAGGGTGTGACGTTGGGTGTGAACCTGACCGGCCAGTTTACGCACTTCGCGCAAGGCACCACCACCGTAAACTTTGGCGGCGGGATCGCGGTCAATTCGGTTACGGTCTCGAGTGCCACCAGCGCGACGGCCAACATTACCATTCAGCCCACCACCACGCTGGGGCCGAGGACCGTCACGGTTACCACGGGCGCGGAACTTGTATCCATCACCAATGCGTTTCAGGTGAACGCGGGCAATGCCGTTCTGCTTTCCGTTTCACCCAGCAGCGGCATTCAGGGGCAAACGGTGAACGTCATCGTTTCCGGCTCCGGCACGAATTTTCTGCAGGGCACAACAATAGCGAACTTTGGCGCCGGCATCGTAGTTTCCTCCTTGACGGTGAATAGCCCCACTAACGCAACGGCCTCACTCGCCATCGATCCGGCAGCCGCGGCGGGCGTCCGCTCTGTGACTTTCACAACCGCAGGGGAGACGGCCACGCTCAATCCCGGCTTCTCCGTGGTGACGGGCACACCGGCTCTTACCAGCGTGGTGCCGTCCACCGGCGTGCAGGGGCAAACGCTGAGCGTTGCTTTGGTGGGTCAGTTTTCGCACTTCGTCAACGGCACCACCACGGCTACATTCGGCGCGGGCATCACCGTGAATACTCTCACCGTCGCAGACTCCACGCACGCTACGGTGTCCATCACCGTCGGTCCGCTGGCGGCTCTTGGATCGAGAGTGGTGACAGTAACCACCGGCGCAGAGATTCTTTCCACTGGCGCTAACGGGTTCAGCGTCTCTGCGGGTCCGGCGGCGATTAGTTCGCTCACGCCCAACAGCGGGCAGCAAGGTCAAACCGTCAACGTTGCCATTATTGGAACGAATACGAATTTTGCGCAGGGCACCACCGCGGCCGATTTCGGTTCCGGCACTTCCATTTCCTCCTTGACTGTGACCAGCGCCACTAGTGCCAGCGCCGTTGTGATCGTCGATCCCGCGGCGGTACCCGGCTTCCGCACCGTGACGCTCTCTACCGGCGGTCAGGTGGCGTCGATAGCTAACGGATTTACCGTTATAGCGGGCACTCCGGTGCTGATCAGTTCCGCGCCCAATTCGGGAACTCAGGGGCAGACTGTGGCTTCGATTGCCATCGTCGGCCAGTTCACCCACTTCGTAAACGGAACCACCACTGCTGTCTTCGGCAGCGGCATCGTGGTGAACTCACTCACGGTTGTGGATGCCACGCATGCCATCGCTTCGGTGACCGTGGATCCCCTTGCCAATGTTGGCGCACGCAGTCTTATCGCGACAACCGGAGGCGAAATTGTCACGTTGAACAACGCCTTCACGGTGCAGGCCAGCGGTGCTGCAATTTCATCGGTGACGCCGAATAGCGCGAGCCAGGGCCAATCCTTAGCGGTGAATATCACCGGCACTGGCACGCATTTTGCGCAAGGAAATACTTCGGCTGGTTTCGGCCCGGGGATTTCAGTCACAACGTTGACCGTCAATAGCCCGACCAGCGCGACCGCGCAGATTTCCGTCTCCGCCGGCGCGGGAGTTGGGTTGCGCTCCATCACGCTGACCACAGGCGGCGAATCGGCTTCCTTAGCGAACGCGTTCACTGTTGTGGCGGCCACTCCGGTTTTCGTTTCCGCAACGCCAGCTACAGGCACGCAAGGCCAGGCCAATCTAGCGGTCGCCATCGTGGGGCAGTTCACCAACTTCGTCCAAGGCACCACCACGGTGACCTTCGGTGCGGGTATTACGGTCAACTCGGTTACCGTGGCCGATGCCACTCACGTTTCCGCCAACATTTCCATCAGCCCCACAGCCAACGCAGGCGGATATTCCATCGTAGTCAATACCGGCGCGGAGACCGTTTCTGGCGGCTTCAGCGTGACGAGCAGTTCGGCTGTTCTGCTGAGCCTGACGCCGAACTCCGGCTCACAGGGGCAAACGGTTACCAGCGTCGCCATCGTGGGGCAGGGGACACACTTCGCGCAAGGCACTTCGGCACTGAGCGTTTCCGGTATCACGGTGAATAACTTTGTCGTCACCAGCGCCACCACCGCCACCGCGGATCTGGTGATTCCAGCTGGCGCCGGCATTGGCTCGCATAGCGCCACTGTGTCGACGGGCGGCGAGAATGCGTCGCTGATCAACGCCTTCACCGTTGTTGCGGCGACACCCGTCATCAGCACTGTTAGCCCCGCTTCCGCGGCACAGGGTGCGACTGTCGCGGTAGCGGTCACCGGCCAGTTCACACACTTCGTTCAAGGCACCACAACTGTTTCCTTCGGAACTGGCGTTACGGTGAACTCGGTCACGGTCAGCAGTGCCACCGCACTTTCGGTGAACATCACGGTGCCGGCCACGTCGAATGTGGGCGGCCGTACCATCACGGTCACCACCACTGCCGAGGTTGTCACCAGCAGCTTCAGTGTTATTGCCGGGCCCGCTGTGTTGCTTACTGTCGCGCCCAACACTGCCGCGCAGGGCGCAAGCGTCGCCAGTGTGGTCATCACCGGTCAAGCCACGCATTTCGCTCAAGGCACAACGGTAGCCAATTTCGGCGGCGGCGTCACGGTCAACTCCCTCACGGTGAATAGCGCCACCTCAGCCACCGCGAATATCACAATCGACCCAGCCACCAGTGCGGGCTTTCGCACGGTGAGCCTGACCACCGCCGGCGAATCTGCATCGCTCACAAATGGGTTTATCATCACGGCGGCCACACCCGTACTTACCTCCGTTGCCCCCACCTCCGGGCAGCAGGGTCAAGCTCTTGCTTCGGTAACTCTTTCCGCGCAATTTACACACTTCGTGCAAGGCACCACAGTGATCGATTTCGGTGCGGGCATCGCTGTGGGCACCGTCACCGTGAACAGCCCCACCAGCGCCACTGTTTCGCTAACCATCAGCCCTACGGCCAACACCGGCTTCCGTAACGTCACCGCCACAACCGGCGTAGAAGTGGTCACGCTGACATCCGGCTTTAGTATTCAACCCGGCCCCGCCGTCATCAACACACTGGCTCCGGCGAACGGGCCGCAGGGTGGATCGAACATCGGCATCACCATCACCGGCACGAATACGAACTTCCTGCAAGGCACTACGGTGGCTACCTTTGGCGCGGGCATCACGGTTAATTCTTTAACCGTAACCAGCCTGACTGTCGCCACGGCGAACATCGGCATCAGCCCCACGGCCACGCCTGGCCAGCGCACCGTCACACTCACCACCGGCGGCCAGAATGCTTCCACGGCAAGCGGCTTCACGATTGTTGCGGCCACGCCTGTTCTCACGCTGACCGCGCCCACCACAGGCATTCAGGGGCTCACGAATGCGAACATCGCGGTGACCGGCCAGTTCACCAATTTTGTACAAGGCACCACGGTGGCAGATTTCGGCGCGGGCATCACCATCAACTCCGTCACCGTTGTCGATCTGACGCACGCCACTGTGAACATCAGCATCGGCAGCACGGCCAATGTGGGCGTGCGCAACGTTACGCTCACCACCAACGCGGAGACGGAGACTCTCACGAACGGTTTCACCGTACAATCCGGCACAGCCACAATCTCAAGCTTGACGCCGGCTTCGGCGCGACAGGCACAAACCATCGATATAGCCATCGTGGGCACAAACACCAACTTCGCCAATGGCACCACCACGGCATCGTTTGGCGCGAGTGTGAACGTCAACACGCTGACCATCACCAGTGCCACGACGGCCACGGCCAACATCACGGTTCAGGCCGGCGCCGCAACCGGAACACGCACTGTAACGCTGACGACGGCCGGCGAGAATGCGTCCATTGCCAACGGGTTCACCATTACGCCCGGCTTGCCCGCCATTACTCTGGTTGCGCCCACAACGGGCCATCAGGCGGATACGAATCTGAACATCACGCTGACCGGCCAGTTCACCACTTTCGTTCAGGGCACCACCACGGGCAGCTTCGGCGCGGGTATCACCGTGAACAGCGTCACAGTCACGAATGCCACGTCTGCCATTGCCAATATCACTATCAGTGCCGCTGCCGCGCCGGGTTCGCGCACCGTAATTTTGACTACGGGTGTGCAGACCGCTCAATCGGTGGGCGGCTTCACCGTCACTGCCGGCCTCCCCAGCATCATCTCCGCAAGCCCCGCCTCAGCAGGCCAGGGCTTAAGCCTCACCGTAGTTATTGCGGGTCAGTTCACCAACTTCGCCGCCGGCCAGACCGCGATCAGCTTCGGTAGCGGCGTCACTCCCGGCGTAGTTACCGTGAACGGACCCACCGACGCTTCCGTGCCCATCACCATAGCGCCGGGCGCCACACTCGGCGCGCGCACCATTACCGCCACCACGGGTTCAGAAGTAGCCGTACTCACCAACGGATTTACCATCACGGCCGGCGCGCCTTCCATCACGCTCATCAACCCCAACACAGGCCAGCCCGCGCAAACGCTGACAGTCGCCCTCACCGGCTTATTCTCAAACTGGGTCAACGGAGTGACGCGCGCTACGTTCGGAGCCGGCATATCGGTGGGCGGCGCCGCCAATGGCGCGCCCGGGTTGCTTACCGTAAACAGCGCCACGCAGGCGACCGCCAGCCTGGTGATCGATCCGGCGGCTGTGATTGCCGCGCGTGACGTGGTGGTGACCACCAATGCCGAAACGGAAACGGTGATCAGCGGCTTCACAGTTCAGCAGAACAACGCTACCCCGCCTACGCTGCTCAGTATCAGTCCCAGCGACAATGCCACCAATGTGCCGTTGAATACCGCGATTACCGTGCAGTTCAGTAAGCCGATGGATCGTACGACATTCATTGCCGCCAACATTTACTTGTATGACACTGTAACCGGTAAAGTTATTCCCACAACCGTCACGGTGGATGCTTCCGGCCGTATTGCCACACTGGTTCCCACGCAGCTTCTTCCCGTAAGCCGCCTGTTCTATACCTACCTGACAAATGGTCTGAAAGATACTTCCGGCAACGCGCTGGGATACCAGCTTCATTACTTCACTACCGGCTTCAACACCGATACCACCGGCCCGGCACTGATCAGCTCAAACATATCGAATGGCGATACAAACATTGCGCTGAATGCCAAGGTGAACCTGCAGTTCAGCAAGGCGATCAACCCCGTTTCGCAGCCGGCGGGCATTTCCGTGCAAACGGGCGGCATTACAGTTCCCGGCACGTACACCTTCTTCGGCGGCAATACGCAGGTGTTCTTTACTCCGGCGAATCCGCTTACTGCGTCTACCGTTTATACCGTCCTCTACAACACGCAACTGACAGATGCCGCCGGCAACGGCCTGACTAACCCAGGCAATTACAGCTTTACCAGCGGTACGGCGGCGGACACCACCGCTCCCACCATCCTTTCTTACAGCCCGGCTTATAACCAGCAGGGAGTGGGCACCAACGCGGTGATCAAGGTGGTCTTTAGTGAGCCGATCAACCCTATCTCGCTCACCAGCTTCCTGCTTTACAACCAAAATAACTCGCAGCCTATTTCAGCAACCATTCTGGTGGCGTCCAATCGCCTGAGCGCAATTCTCACACCCAACGCTCCCCTGGCGTCGTTAACTGGATTTTACTTCCAGCTTTACTCCTATCAGGATCTGGCCGGAAATAACGGCGGCGGCGTAACGGTATACTTTACAACCGGCACTGGAAGTGACACCACTGCGCCCACGGTGAGCGGCATCAGCCCGGTGAACGGCGCCACGGGCGTCCCGGTAAATACCAAAATCGTTGCGCTTCTGAATGAGCCCATCGACCTCACATCGATAACGAACGCTTCTATTCAACTCACGCCCTCAGTGGCGGGTACAGTCGCGCTCGCCACCGATCAGGTGACCCTGACTTTCACTCCCACGGCGAACCTGGCCGTCTCCACCGCCTACACTGTTTCGGTAAACGGCTTCCGCGATACCAGCGGCAATACCGTAACCCCCTTCGGCAGCACGTTCACGACCGGCTCCTCCGCCACGCCGGATCTGACGCGCCCATCAATCACTTCGACCATCCCGGCAAACGGCGCTACCAACGTCGCGCTGAACAGCCCCATCACGCTGGTCTTCAGCGAACCGATGAACCCTAGTAGTTTCTTCACCAACGTGGCCAGCAATTCTTTCGCCCTCTTCGCTAACGTGAACAGCGTCAGCACTCAGATCTCAGGAGCCTTCACGGTCACCAACACGGCCTCCAGCAGCACCTTCGTCTTCACGCCAGCCAGCCCATTGCCCGCCGGCGCCTCAGTGACGTTTTACGCGGTCTACAACACTTACCCCACTGACTATGCCGGCAATTTGCTGAACAATTACAGTTTCAGCTTCACCACTGTAAGTGGAACCGATACCACGCCGCCCACGGTCACCTCTGTCACGCCGCCGAATGGCGCAACCGCCGTCGGTCAGAACACGCCGATCGTGATCACCTTCTCAGAGCCGCTGAACCCGAGTTCGGTCAACAACAACACCTTCGCGCTGTTCAACGGTTCCACGCGCATCAACCCCGGCATCAGCCGTTCGCCGGACAATCGCACCATCACGCTCACCACCACGCTGCCCGCCAGCTCTCTCATCACAATCGTGGTCACCAGCGGCGTCACGGATCTGGTGGGCAACCCGCTTGCCGATTTCAGCAGCCAGTTCACATCCGCGCCCACGCCCCCCACAGGGCACCCGAACGTGATCTCACAACGGCCGGGCAGCGGCTCTACCGGCATCCCGGCGAACACGCAGATCACGCTCATCACGGATACACCCTTGAAGAGTTCCACGGTGAGTGGCGCACTCCACGTTTCGCAGAACGGAGTGCTGGTCTCCGGCACGGTTACGTCTAATGGACAGAGTGTGGTCTTTACCCCGGCCACCGCATTTTTGCCGGGCGCGCTAATTCAGATTTTCCTGGATAGCAATGCGACCGATAACTCCGGCAACTCAGTTAATAACTACAACGGCCAGTTCACCGTGCAAGCGAATCTCACCGGTGTGGGACCCACTGTATCCGCGCTGAGCCCGACGAACGCAACTCAGAACGCGGCATTGAACACAATAGTGGACATCCAATTCACCAAACCGCTGGACCCCACAACCGTGAATGGCAGCACATTCTTCCTGAAACAAAATGACGCAATCTCCGTACCGGCTACAGTCTCCCTGCTGAGCCCCATGGTGGTGCGCATCGCCCCCACTTCGGCTTTGACCGGGGCCGGTACGCCGTTCTATCGCATCAACATCACAACCGCCGTGAAGGACACACAGGGCAACGCTTATACCGGCCCCAACGCCAGCTACTATTTCTACACCTCACCCACCAGCGTCTCCGACACCGTGGCGCCCACAGTCACATCCGTGTCTCCCGCCGACAATTCCACCAACGTGGGCGACAACGCCACCATCCGAGTTACCTTCAGCGAACCGGTGGACGTGTTGACCGTTACTGCCGCCAGCATCCTGGTCAGCGGCGGCGCCTATACGGTGATGCCGTCCACCATTGCTTTCAGTGCGTCGAACCAGACCGTCACCATCACTCCGCAAATTCCTCTGCCGGACAATACGCAGTTGACTGTTGCCATTGCGGGTGTCACAGATCTCTCCGGCAACAACGTGGTTCCTCTCACCACGCATTTCACAACCGGACCCGGCGCCGATACTGTGAAGCCGTATGTGATCTTCTCGAGCATCCAGAATGGCGCGACCAATGTTCCCGTAAATTCAGTTTTTGTGGTGCAATTCAGCGAGCCCGTGGACCCCCTGTTGCTTACGGGAACCAACTTCTCTCTTTACGACCCCAGCAACGGCACGTATTTGCCAGTGAACCGTTCGTTCAGCCCCGACGGCTTGACCGCAACCATTAACAGCACGTCACCTTTACCTGTGGGCCGTTTTCTTTATCTCTTCGTTTACAATGCCCAGGATCTGGCCGGCAACAACATGACCAATTCCACCATCACGTTCACCACATCCTTCACGCCGGATTCCGTGCCGCCGCTAGTTTCAGGAACGAATCCGGTCAATGGTGCGACCGGTGTTCCCATCAACACGCAAATACAAATACTTTTCAATGAGCCGATTCAGGCCACCAGCCTGTCGGGTGTAACTCTCTCCGGCATACCCTTCGCGCGTACCCTTACCAATGGCGATCGTACGCTCTTGCTTGTGCCTGGCGCTCCACTTGCGCCGTCCACCGCTTACACCATTACAATCGCCGGTGTAAAAGATATCAGCGGGAACGCGCTCGCCGGCACGGTGACCAGTTCGTTCACCACGGGTCCCGGCGCTGACTTGGTGCCGCCGGTCATTACCTCCACCAACCCCATCTATAACGAAACGAATGTGGGGCGTAATGTGGTGATCCGTGCCAACTTCAGTGAGCCCATCGATCAGCTCACAGTGGACACAACGAACTTCCGGATCGCGAACGTGAACAATAACGTCTTTGTCCCAGGCACGGTGGCCGTCGCCGCAAACCGTCTCAGCGCGACTTTCACGCCCAGCGCGCCGTTGCTGGCCGGCACACAATATTACTTCCAGCTTTACTCGTACACGGATCTGGCGGGGAACGCCGGTAATGGGGCCACGATCTACTTCACCACCGGAACTTCGACGGACGTGACTCCGCCCACGGTGACTACTATCAGCCCGGCGAATGGAACCACTCAAGTGCCGGTGAATGCGCGGGTTTTGGCTATCTTCAGCGAAGCGGTGGATCCCACTTCCGTTACCAACACTTCGCTTCAATTCACTCCGGCAGTTGCGGGAACGGCCACGCTCGCAACTGATCTCGTTACCCTGACATTCGTGCCCACGGCCGCGCTGGCTGCGTCTACAAACTACTCGGTGGCCGTCGCCGGAATCCGCGATGCAAGTGGCAACACCATGGCTCCCTTCAGCAGCGCATTCACTACCTCAGCGTCTGCGGTGCTCGATACTACGCGGCCGTCGGTCACATCCATCAGCCCACTTAGTGGGGCCGCCGGTGTGGCTCTGAACTCTACGATTACCTTCAACATCAGTGAGCCCCTGGACCCTGCCTCCGTCCGCACCAACACGGGTACCGGCAACGATACGTTCGCCTTCTTTGCAAACAACGGCGTCGTGAGTACGCAAATAGGTGGCACGCTAACGCTAACCAACACGGCAATAACCGCCACTGTTGTGTTCACGCCCTCGAACCCGCTTCCAGCGAACTCGACCGTCAACATCTATGCCGTCTATAACACTTACCCAACCGATTTGGCCGGCAATCAGCTCAACAATTTCTCCGCCAGCTTCACCACCGCGAATGGCACCGACACCACGCCCCCCACCGTTACGTCAGTAACCCCGTCCAATAACGCGACCGGCGCGGGCCAGCAGCAAGTGGTTAGCCTCACCATTTCCGAAGCGTTGAACCCGAACACAATTAACGGGTTCAGCTTTGCGCTGTTCAGCGGCGCCACCCAGATAGGCGCGAACATCGGCCGTTCCTCCGACAATCGGACGGTGACCCTGAGCGCTACATTGCCTGTCTCTTCCTTGATCACCGTGGTTGCCACTTCCGCCGCCACCGATCTTGCCGGAAATCACCTAGTCGATTTCACCAGCCAGTTCAACACGGGCGCTTCTCCGCAGGGCACTCATCCGAACGTCATCACACAGCGTCCGGGCAACGGAGCTACAGGCGTTCCCAACGCCGCGCCGATTTATCTGCTTACCGATGCCGGTTTGAGCGCGGCCACCGTGCCCGCCGCGCTGCACGTGTCGCAAAACGGCGTTCTCGTCTCTGGAACCACACAGGTGAGCGGCAACGGCCAATCGATTCTGTTCACGCCTTCAGCCCCATTGACCTCTGGAGCAGTCATCCAGATCTTCCTCGACGCTAACGCGACGGACAACTTCGGCAACTCTGTGAACGCCTACACCGGGCAGTTCACGGTCACGCCGAATACTTCACTCACCGGTCCAACTGTCGCGGTTCTTGGGCCGCCCAATGGAACCAACCCCGCGCCGCTCAGCACGGTCGTCGACATACAATTCACCAAGCCTATCGACCCCACCACGGTGAATGCGTCTAACTTCTTCCTGAAGCTGAACGATGTCACTCTGATCTCGTCGACGGTCACGCAAATTTCACCCAACGTGGTTCGCATCAAGCCGAACGCGCTGCTGACCGGAACGGCGAGCCCGTATTACCGGATCAACATCGCGGCTGGTGTGAAGGACACGCAGGGCAACGCCTACACGGGCCCCGTAGCCAGCTATTATTTCTACACCTCGCCAGCCAGCATTACCGATACGGTTTCGCCGACCGTGACTGGAATTGCACCCACGGATAACTCGACGGGCATCGGCGACAACGCTTCGATACGCGCTACTTTCAGTGAGCCCATCGATCCAGCATCCGTTACAGCGGCCACGTTCAGCGTTACCGCCAGCGGCTTCACTCTGGTTCCGTCCAGCATTTCGTTCGGCAATAACAACCAGGATGTGACCATCACGCCACAGGCGCCTCTGCCGGATGCAACGGTGCTCACCATCGGCATTTCCGGAATCACAGACCCTTCGGGCAATGCGGTCACGCCATTCACCTCGCACTTCACCACCGGCACGGGAACAGATTCCACTCGCCCGTTCGTGATCTCCTCCAGCGTTTCTCCGAACGCTACCGGCGTGCCGGTGAATTCGGTGTTCACGTTCCGCTTCAGCGAACCGGTGGATACGCGCGCTCTGAATCTCGTGACGAACTTCTACGTATACGACAACACCACCAACGTGTACCTGCCGGCCACCCGCTCATTCACTCCGGATGGGTTAAGCGCCACGATTGTCACAACGTCTAACCTGCCAGCATCGCGCTTCCTGGTGGTGGGGGCGATCAACGCGCAGGATCTCGCGGGCAATTTGTTGATAAATTACAACGCTTACTTCACCACCTCAGCTGCATCGGATACTACGCCGCCGCTGGTGACGGCGATCAACCCCGGTAACGGCACAACGGGCGTTCCTATTAATGCCGCTCTGCAGGTGCTCTTCAATGAAGCGATACAGCCCACCGCTGTCAGCCAGGTAACTCTGTCCGCGGGCGCGAATGTTCCGGTCACTGTCTCCGTCACCAACGGCAATAGCACGCTCACGCTAACGCCGAGCGCGCCACTTCTGCCCAACACCACCTACACCATTACGGCGACGGGTGTGAAGGATACCGCTGGCAACACCATGGCGGGAAGCACAACCAGCATCTTCACCACCGGCCCGGGAGCCCTGCTGAGCCGGCCCAGCGTGCTCTCTTCCACGCCGCCCACCGGCACCACGGGAGTACCTGTCTCAGTGGCTCCGCAGGTTGTCTTTAATGCGGCAATCAACCCGTTGTCCGCTTACAACAATGTGGTCCTTCTGCTCACCAACACATCCGCAAACGTGCCGGTGACGCTGAGTTTCTCGCCGGATTATAAGACAGTGACACTGACGCCCACAGCGGCGTTGTCCGCGGCCACGCAATACAGCATCCGAGTAAACGCCGTGACCGATCAGGCGGGTAACACCCTGGCGAACAGTTTGAACAATAACTTCACCACGCAATAGACGGTTGTATCTGGAATAAACTCAGAGTCACCCATGACTCTGAATCGCCGTCATCTTTTGCAGCTTCTGTCCGCGGGTTCGCTGGCGCTTCATTCCACGCGCGCCGGCGCTGCGGAACATTTTGTCTCGCCTTTGGGCCCGCATGTAGAACCCATGGCCACGGGCCGCTTCGAACCCACCTGGCAATCGCTGCAACAATACCGCACGCCGGATTGGTACCGCGATGCGAAGTTCGGCATCTGGGCGCACTGGGGCCCGCAATGCCAGCCTGAATACGGCGATTGGTATGCGCGACAGATGTACATTGAGGGCAATGAAGATTACGCGTTTCACAATCGTACGTACGGGCACCCTTCCAAATTCGGGTTCAAGGATGTAATCCATCGGTGGACCGCCGAACATTGGGATCCCGATAAGCTGCTGGCGCTTTACAAGAATGCAGGCGCGCAATATTTTGTGGCGCTGGCGAACCATCACGATAACTTCGACAACTACGACAGTAAGTATCAGCCATGGAATTCCGTGCGGCTTGGGCCGAAAAAAGATTTGATTGGAGGGTGGGCGCGCGCGGCCCGCTCGAACGGTATGAAGTTCGGAGTGAGCGTTCACGCCGCGCATGCGTGGATGTGGTACGAAGTGGCGCAGGGCGCGGATAAGATCGGGCCTCTCGCCGGTGTTCCTTATGACGGCAAATTGACCAAGGCGGATGGCAAAGGCCAATGGTGGGAAGGGCTGGACCCGCAGGAGTTGTATGCGCAAAACCATACGCCGGGAAAGGGCGGCAACACGGCGAAGCTCTGGGACTGGCCCACTGACGGGGGCGCCAGCGTGCCCGATGTTGCGTATTGCGAACGCTTCTATAACCGCACAGTGGACCTGATGAACAAGTACAGCCCTGACCTGGTGTATTACGATGACACCGCGCTGCCGCTCTACCCCATCAGCGATGCAGGCTTGCGTTTGGCAGCGCATCTCTACAACAGCAACATGAAGCTGCATGGAGGCGCGCTGGAAGCTGTTCTGAATGGCAAGGTGCTGAATCCGGAACAGCGCAAGGCTATGGTGTGGGACATCGAACGCGGCCAAAGCTCTGTGATTGAGCCCGAGGTCTGGCAGACCGATACTTGCATGGGTCATTGGCACTATGACCGCAAGGTGCTGGAGAAACACTCTTACAAGACCGCGGCCACCGTGGTGCGAACCCTGGCTGATGTTGTCAGCAAGAACGGCAACCTGCTGCTGAGCATTCCCGTGAAAGGCGATGGCACGCTCGATTCCGACGAGATGACCACGCTTGCCGGCATCACCCATTGGATGGGCATCAATCGCGAGAGCATCTTCGGCACGCGGCCCTGGAAAGTGTTTGGCGAAGGGCCGGGTTCACAAGCTGCGCCACTGCAGGCGCAAGGGTTCAACGAAGGCAAGGGCCGGCCCGTGACCGGCGAAGACGTGCGCTTCACAACGCGCGATGGGTTCATTTACATGATTCAACTGGGGGTGCCTGTTCAGCCGTTGAGCGTGAAATCGCTATCGGCGAGCGCGCGATTGCTGAGCAGGCCTATCGAGGGAATCATTCTCCTGGGAAGCGATGAAAAAGTGGAATGGAAGGCTGGGGAGAATGCGCTTACCATTTCAGCGCCGCGCGCCGCGCCTTCACCCGAAGCGTTGGTTTATAAGATCGCGTTGAAGACTTAGCGGGAATCGAGCGCCTTCTCGCGATGCAAGTAAGCCGCGCGGACTCCCACGACCCAGACGGTAGCGGCCAGATAGCCGGCCAGTACGTCGCTGGGATAATGCACTCCCAGATAGATGCGCGATAGGCCGACGCCCAGCGCCATGAGCGCAGCCACGGTCCAAATCGCACTGCGACTGGCGCCGGGCCGGTGTGTGACAAGAATTTGCGCCAGCATCCCGTAAAAGCAGACGGCCACCAGTGCATGGCCGCTGGGGAAGCTGTAATCGCTGGGGACGGTGATGCCGAAGTATGGCGCGGGCCTTTGGCGGTGAAACAGCAACTTCAAAACCCACATGAGAAACACGCCGCCTGAGATGGCCAGCAGAAGGAACAGGGCGTCTTCCATGCGGCGGCGGAACCAGAGCACGGCGCATACGGTCGCGCTGATGGCGATCACCGCGCCCATGTTGCCCACGGTGGTGAACGCGCGCATCACCGCAGTGAGGGATGGTGAGCTGAAGCCGTGGATGAGGTTCCGCACGGCGCTATCGAACTGGAGCGTGTCGCCTTCCAGCATTTCGTCAGCCAGGCGCTCGAACAAAAACAAAGCCAGACACGCCAATAGAATGCTAATGGCGAGCGGTGTAAGAAAACGTGCGTGCTTCTTCAGGCTTGGCATCAGGCAGCCGCGCGCCATCCGCCGAAGATATTTTCGAGGCGCGCCATTATAGCCAGTACGATGTCTTCACGCCAGGGCGCGGCGGCTACCTGGACGCCGATAGGCAAGCCGGAGCTTGACGTGCCGCAGCGCACCACACCCGCGGGCGAGCCTGTTAAGTTGTGCGTCATGGTGTAACTGAAGCCTGGAAATGTGTCGGTGCGAATCGAGTCGCCATGCAGCACGGCGGGAGTGGCTGAGACCGGGGAGATGAGAACATCGAAATCGCGTAGGAAGTCGAAGAGCGAATTGCGGAAGCGGTCCAGCTCCGCCCAATAGGTTGCAAAGCCTGCCAGATCAGTGTTGTACTGCGCTAGTTTATCCAGCCATCCGTTCAGCACGGGATGCGTTTCCGTGCTGCCAATTTGGAGCAGATAATCGCGCAGTCCGGCGCCGCCATCGGGGCCGATCAGTTTCATTTCCAGGTCATAGCTGGCTTCGATTCCTGCCGGCCTGCGCTCTTCCACCAAGGCCACTTCGGGCGCAAGCGCTTGAGCGGCCCGATTCACAATACGAACCGTGTCGGTGTCGGCGGGCATGATGCCGTTATTCGTAAAGAACGCCACGCGCAAAGTCTTCAGGGGCACGCGCGCCGGATCGCCATAAGGTAGGGGCAGCACGCTTCGGTCCAATTCATCCGCGCCTTGCAGCACCGACAGCATGGAGTGCAGATCCTCGACGCGCCTGGCCATGGGGCCGATCTGCCAGATCATCTCAAGCCACCCGCCTGCTGGGGGGACGTGGCCATGCCGCGATAAGCGGCCCTGTGTGGGCTTCAGACTTGCAATGCCGCAGTAGTGCGCGGGAAGCCTGACGCTACCTGCCGCATCGCTGCCGAGGCCGAATGGCGATCCGCAGGCAGCGATCAGTGCCGCTTCACCGCCACTGGAACCGCCGGACGAGCGCGACAGATCGTAAGGGTTATTCGTGCGACCGAAAAGCAGATTATCGCTCTCGAAGGCGAACAGCAGATCCGGAAGATTCGTGCGAGCGATGGGTATGGCGCCGGCTTGCCGCAAACGCGAAACCAGCGTGGCGTCAGAGGTTGAGCGTGGCGCGTTCTTGCGGCCCAGCGTGCCCGCGGAGCAGCTTGTACCGCGAACTTCGATGGAATCTTTTACGGAGAACGGCACGCCGTCCAAGGGACCGTACGTTGTGTTGTCGAGCCGCCTAAGATCAGACCCGGCCGCTTCCTGGAGTGCGGTCTCGCGCAGCACTTCCACGACAGCGTTGAGGCGTGGATTCACTTCTTCGATGCGCTCCAGATGAGCGTGAATTAGATCGACCGAAGAGAGTTCGCCCTTCGCCAACAGCCGGCCTTGCTCCGTTCCCGATCGGGCCAGCAGACCGGTGCTCAAGGTAGCTTCACGATACCTTTCACTTCATCGATCATCAGGAATTGGTTGGCCGCAACATTCGCGAATTTCTGTTTCGTACCACTGGGCCACTCTACCTGTAGAGAGGCTGCTTTTTCATCGCGTCCTAAACCGAACGTGAGCGCCAAATCGCTTTGCGAACAATAGCTGCCGCCGGAACGCATCATGTCCGACTGCCTGCCCGCCGAGCCTTCCAAGCGAATCACAACTCCAAGGCCGCTTCGATTGCTCTTCACGCCGTTCAAGCGAATGGTGAGCCAGTGTTGACGATTGCCGCCGTCGTTGCGATAGAGCACGGGCGCGCCGCCGTTGGTGCCGATGAGAATGTCCTGATCGCCGTCATGGTCGAAATCGGCATGGGCCGCACCGCGTGCCAGCAATGGTTTGGTGAAATCCGAGCCCACCGATGTGGACACATTCTCAAACTTCCTGCCGCCTAGATTGCGGAACAGCAGCGGCTGTTGGCGATACTTCACCTTCGGTTGGATGCGCTCAATCTGTTCTTCCGTGTGGCCGTTCGCGGCCAGGATATCGGAGTAACCATCCAGATCGTAGTCGAAAAAGAAGGCTCCGAAGGTAAGGCTCAACAGGCTGGCGCGGCCCACGCTGGAACTGGGTGCTTCATCCACAAACAAGCCGCTGCCTTCGTTGTGATACAGGCCCAGCATCTGGTTTGAAAAGTTGCCCACCAGCAGATGCGGACGGCCCGAATGATCGTAATCCGCCGCATCCACGCCCATGGCACCGCGCGCCACGCCGTCTTCCCCATAGGCGACACCGGCGGACACGCCTTCTTCCGTGAAGGTACCGTTGGTATTGTTGCGGTAGAGCTTATTGGGCTGCGTATCGTTCGCGATAAACAGATCCGGCCAGCCATCGCCGTTGAAATCGAGCACGGAAACGCCTAGCGATTTGCTGCCCGGGTCGGCAATGCCGGCCTTCACGCTGACGTCTTCGAACTTGCCGCCGCCCAGGTTATGAAACAGTTTTGAGGGTGCGCCCTTTGAAGATTCCGGCGTGCAATAGCTTTTCGTCGCGCCATCCATGCTGCACCACAGATCCGTCTTCGGCGTCCACTGAATGTAGTTTGCGACGAAGAGATCTGCCTTACCGTCGCGGTCGTAATCCACCCACGCAGCCGACGTGCCGAAGTTTGCATTGCGAATGCCGGATGCGGCTGTGACATCGCGAAACTTGTTGCCACCTTCGTTGTGAAAGAGGCGGTCGCCTTCGAGCGCAGTGATGTAAACGTCGGGGCGGCCATCGTTGTCGTAATCGGCAATCGCGACACCCATCGCGTACATCTCCACATCGAGGCCGCTGCCTGCCGTCACATCGGTAAAGGTGCCATTGCGATTGTTGCGGTAAAGCGCACTCAGATATTTCTTGCCGCGCGGCGTCCAATCCTTCGCGTTCAGCATCAGAATTTCGGGCCAGCCGTCTCCATCCAGATCGGCAAACGCGAGGCCCGAACCCATGGTCTCCGGCAAATACTTTTTACCAGCCGCGCCGGTGTGGTGCACGAAGCGGATGCCCGCAGCAGCGGTGACATCCGTAAACTTCACAGCGCTCTGCGGCGTGGTGCTCACGGCGGCGGCGAGTAGCCAGATCAGGCTCTTCATCTTGGCAACACCACCGATTCGTGATCGTGCACGTTCTGCCGTTCGTTATTGTCTTCCGCACTCTGCATGCGAGCTTTTGCCGTGATGGTTTGTGCTGCTTCATCGGCCTTAAAGCGGCGGAATAGCTGCTCTTCGACTCGGGCTTTGTCGCTGTCGCCCAAGCCGCGATAGCAGAGCATGCGCGTATAGTGCATCTGCAGGTCTTCCGGATCGACCAGGCTCACGCGATCCAATTGCGTGAGGGCTTCCCTGTACTTTCGCTGCAAAAACAGAATGCGGCCAATTTGATTGAGCACTACCCGGTCACGCGGATACTTCGCTTCAGCCGTTCGAAGGGCGGTAAGCGCGGCGTCATAGGCGCCGTCGGATTTTTCCACTAACGCCTGGAAGTAATAGATGCGAGCAAGAGACGGGTCGAGCGCCTTCGCCTTTGCCAGGTATGGCTTGGCCGCTTCGTTCTCGCCTTCCTGAATCAATGCGCGAGCTACATTTAGCCAGCCATCGGCATAGCCCGGCTCTGCCTCCGTGACGCGATGAAACGCATACTCAGCACCTTTCAAATCGCCCTGCAGCAGGAGGCCTATGCCGTAATCGTTCCAGCGCTCACGGTCAACCTTTTGCGCGACCGGTTTCCAGGGCCCATAGCCTAGCGGAATCTGTGTGGTGGCCTGCGCGATGGTGACAATCGGAATATCCGGGATGCGGTCTTTCACCTCGCCCGATACATTCGCGGGAATGTTCTTCGCATCGAAGGAGTATTCCTGGCTGTTATGGTTCACATCGAGCAGCGCCGGATTCTGGCCGGGAACGGGCTGCCCCGCATAAGAATATTGCGTGTAGTAATGCGAAAATTTGCGGTAATTCAGTTTGGCTGTAAAGGTGATACCGCCCTGCGCATCTTTCGGAACGGCGACGCGGAAATGAGCCACATCGGCCGCGCCGGGCGGGATCAAGCGGACATACAAAACGGAGCGCATTTGAAATGCATTCCGCTTGTCGATCATGTTGCCGTCGCCGTCCAATTGATAAGAGCGATAGAAGTGAGCGCCGCGTTCCACCGGGCCCTTGCCATCGTCATCGACTTTGCCGCTCCAGAAAATCTTGCGGCCCGTGGCATCGCGCCCTTCGAGCTCAAGCCAGACATCGAAGGAATCGACAGTGCCGCCGGGGAAGAAGTGGCCGATCTTGCGGGTTCGCACCACCACATCCACGCGCGCTGTCTGTCCGGGCATTAGCTTCGCGCCGGCACGATCGATGGGCGCCGCGATAGCCGATACTTCACGAATCACAGCCGGTCCGCTATGCTCCGCTTCCTCCCCAACGGCAAAGCTCGACATGGTATCCGGCGCTTCCGCTTTGCGACGGATCATTTTCGTTTCGCCGGCTTTTTCGTCAATGGGAGAGACGGCGAAGATGTCCACCGTCATGAAGCCGCTCTTCAGAAATGCTTCGGTGGCTTTGCGCTGCTCTTCATCTTTATTCACCACGGCCAGCGCCAGGTTCGCGCCCGGAAAACGGTGGGAATGAATCTTACCGTCATGGCTGCCGGGGTCGGTGGAAGGCACCATGGGCATGTGGCAATCGGAACAGGTGCTGGTCTTCGGTGGATAGTAAAACGAACGCGCACCCTGGCCGGAAACGCCGCTTGCCTGCCAGTTATCGTAATCGTTAAAACCGCGCACCCAGCGGTAATTGTTGACCGGCACATCCAGATGTACCTTATGACAACTGGCGCAAAATTCGGCAGAATCCTGCCGCATGAAAGGCTTCAAAAACGCACGCCTGTGCGGCTCTGGATTCAAGTACGTAAGGAAATGGTTCATCGTGCGAACGTATTCGTTCTTGCTGTTCGCCAGTTGATGCAGCGGCGGATACTCCATGGTGAAGCCGCCGTTGCCCATTGAGCTTTGCACGCTCACGATGGAATGGCAGCTCATGCAGCCCAAGCCGTTCTGCGCTTCCGGAGTATCGATTTGTTCTTTGACAGGCTTCTCCCATTTGCCATTCAGCAGAAGCGCATGGTCATGGCAACCCGCGCACCATTTACTGGGCTGCGTGGTGCCCGCGACGTCCTGCATGTACTCAATCGACTTCCGGTAAAACTGGTTGTTGAAGCTGGCGAAGTGGTGAGCGGAGCTGTTCCACTGCTTGTAAATATCCTGGTGGCATTCGCCGCAGCCTTTCGAATCCATAAAGAAATCGGAAGGGATTTTGCCGCCGGAAACGGTCTGTAAAGAAGAGGGGAAGAACGGGCTCTTTTCACCGCCGCCTTCCTGCTTCATGGAGACTGGCGCGGTTAACGGGTTGGTAATTCGCAGGGAGGGGTCTGGGCGCAACCAGGCATAAGCGCGCGGCAGCAGCGCTGCAATTAGTAAAAACGAAGCCAATATCAGCCAGCGGCGCGGCTGGGTCAGGTACGGCACAATCACGAAAACCGAAGCCACACCCAGCACAATGTGCAGCCATAACACCGCTTCGTGATTGCGCGTGTTTCCCGCAATCGCCAGATACAAGCCAGCCCCCGCCGCCGCAACGAACATGCCCAGCAGGGGGCGATGCCGCAACAACACCACCGCGGCCACCGTCATCAGCCCACCCAAAAGCAGGTGCAGCAGCACGTTGGCCATGTAGAAAATGCTGGCGGGATGTACCGCCGCAATGTAAGCCGAATTGACCAGCAAAAGGGCAAACGCTGCCCAAAACCACTTCATTCCGAAACTGTCTCCCGTAACGGCCGAATCAAACGCAGGGCAGGCCGTGTCAAATAATCGCGCCGATATCTTCGATGAGTTGCATCGGCCGGGAAGCTTTCTTCTTTTGGATATGGATAGGCGCTCATGCCGTGGAAGGGCAGCGGCTCAACGGTCTGGCCGAAGGCTGTGTTCGCGTCGGCGTCCTTGGCCCAACCATCCACCAGCAGCAGAAACTCGCGCCGCCACCCGGCGGGCAAGGGCGGCAATCCATGCGCCGGGTAATGGAGCGTTACTTCGTCGCCTGCGCCCATGATCAGCAGCCGGTCGTCCACGCGGGTCACCAGATCCGTTACATTTCCATAGCGCGTGTACATTCCGGGCGTGGGGTTCCACATGGTGAGCGGCATGGGCCGCGCATAATCGAAACGCTCCGGCTGCTTGCGCTCAGGATGGATAATAGGCGTTGAAAAGCCGCGATAGTGCAGGTCGGCGTTGCCGGCATCCATAGCCGTGAGACGTACTTGCGGAGCCTGGGTTTCTTCGCTCAGGAAGATCTCATCCCAATAGACGCATAGGTTGGTCACGATGCGAACCTGGCGATTGGCGGACAGCCATTTAGCGGTCAGATCCACCGCGATTGTTTTTGGCTTGCCGGAAGGGATGCCCATGTCTTCCACCACGGTGCGCCACTTGCCGGCTGCATCTTTCACCTGAAGATACGGAAAGACCAGCCCGCCGCCTTTGCGCTGGCTCTCGCCCAGGAACGTGCTGCCGTCGGCCCAATCCACCCAGCCATTCAGCAGCAGCACCGCGCTACCGTTCGCGGCCGCGCCGGTGAAATCGAGGTCGAGCGTGTGTAACTCCGCAGTGCCTGAAAGGTTTCTTGCGAAGGCGCCGGGGTACTGCAAATCGCGATGGAGCAGCGCCGCGCGCACATTGTTGCCAAGGCCATCGCGGGCGGCTGCGGGATAGATACGCTTGGTCACCCCAAACAGACGGAACTCCGGAAACGGAGGGCTCTTGAATTTATCGTTCGTGAAGATCTCACTTGCCGCCGGGTGATCGACGGCTGTGAGTTGCACCTGGTCCAGGTAGGACACTTCATGCAGCTCTTCGGTGATGCGCACTTCGTACTGGCCATTCTTCTCGCGAAGTGCGCGTTCTGGAATCTGGATGTACTCGTCGTGGTCGACCGGAAAATATTTGCCGTCAGCGGATGACGCACCGAGAGGCGCGACGCCCAGGACATCGGTGATGAACTCAAAGCCGCTGCCGTTCCAGGTGAAGATCATGGGGCACGATCCCGATAGGCGCTCCGCTTCGACGATGGTCAAGGCCTCATTGGCTTTCTTACGCGGCTCATTCTGGATAAGACCGTTTGGCCAAGTGATGCGAACGGTGTCGGCTTCCCGATATGTGGCGAGTGGAAACCAGAGCGGCCCGTTTACATAAATCTTCTTTCTGTAAGTCGCGCCCGCTTTCACTTCTACCGTGGCGGTGCTGCCGTTTTTCACGTTCTTCACGCCGCGAAGGCCGATCTTAAGCCAGTGCTCTTTCGGTGCGGTGAGATTTTCGAAATATCGGACAATGCCATCCTCGCTTAAATCCGCCAAGTTCCACTCGAGCGGAACGGCTGTATGCAGCATCGCGAGCGGCGTCGCGATCCAATCGCCAAACGCGGCGCTCACGGTGGCGTTCGCACCAGACGGCGGCGCGGCAGCTTCCAGCTTGCCATCGTGATTCAGCAGGAACGAAGTGCCTGCGGCTAGATCGATGAAGGAATCGTGATTGAAATCTGCTGCGAAGAGCGCGGCCTCGCCCGGCTTCACTCTAGGCAAGGGCGTTGCGCGGAACTGGCCGTTCAACAAGTCTTCATACAGCACGCCTTCGCGATCGCTATAAGGACATCACCAAATCACGAGCGGCGTTTTCTGCACGAAGCGCGAAATGAACGGCGTTGAGCGGCTTGCCCGGCACGAACGGAAACGCTTTCGTGGTATCGGTGAATGTTCCGTCGCCGTTGTTGCGCATCAGCACCGGCCTTTCGCCCAGGAGCATCAGATCCAGGTCGTAATCATGGTCGTAATCGAGCCAGATTGCTTTCGCATACCTGCCTTCCGGCAGCGCGATTCCCAGATTCTTGTACACGCCCTTCTCGGCGCGATAGATTGCCGCGCCTTCCGTCGTGATCACGCAAAGGTCTTCGCCAACCTCCATTGTGACCACATTCTGGAGAGGCTCCAGGCCATTGCGGACCAAGGCGCCGGCTCGGAACGTCTTCACTCCAGCAGCGTTCCAGGTCAACAGATCTGAACTGGCCGCGGCAATTCCCGTCATGCCGGTCGCCAGCACCTTCTCCGTGAATTGAACTTGCGGCAACTTCGCAGCGGGCAAATCGATGCGGTCGAAAATTTCCGTGAACTCGCTCGATTCCATGTCTTCGGCAATCGGTTGCCCTGCCTGCCGCTTCTTCACCTCCTGAAAGGAAGCCAATTCGCGAGCCGCGTTCTCCGTCTGGCCAGCTTGGCGGTACGCGTTATACAGCTGGAAATGCGGGCCTGCCATATTCGGGCCCAAGCGCGCCGCAGCCTCAAACTCCTGCAAGCTTTCCGCCGGCTTGCCGTCCAGCTTCAGAGCGCAGCCAGGTTATGGTGCGCCTTGGCATCGTTCGGAACCAGCTTCAACATGCCGCGCATCTGCGCGATGCCGCGTTCATACTCTCCCGCGCGTTTGGCCTGTACGCCCAAGTTGAACCAAGTATGCGGAATGGAAGGGTCCTGCTTTTGCGCCTTCTCCAGTTCAGCAATGCCGGCCGGCACTTCGCCTGCTTTCAACAAGGCCAGCCCATAATTCACGCGCTCGCGTGCGGAGGTGGGGTTCAACGCCAGGGCTTGCTTAAACTGCTCCACAGCCTGCGTCTGAGTGGTGGGGTTCTCATAAAAAGCCTTGCCCAAATTGCGCAGATGCCACAGCCGGTCCTCATACGGGGACGCGCTGAAAAGGGCAAGGCCCAACAACAAAATCGCTATGTTGCGCAAGATACCTATAGCTTATATGGAGCTAGCCCCACCATTGCTCTCCGGGCATCAAGTGCGCCTTCGCTACATCGGGATTAAGCTCAATCCCCAGGCCCGGCTTATCTTGAATGGTGAAGTAGCCATCCTTCCAGATTGGCCCTTCGTGGATCACCAGATCCGGCCACCATTCCACCCATTTTGCCAACTCGTGAATTCGGAACTCGCGCATGCTGGCTGCCGCGTGAGCCGACGCGATGGTGCCGATGGGGCTTGCCGGGTTGTGCGCCGCAGTCCAAATGTAATAAAGATCCGCGAGATCTGAAATGCGCTTCGATTCCAACAGGCCGCCCGATTTCGGAATATCGATATGCACGCCCGCGCAGGCCTGGCTTTCAATCAGCGTGCGGAAACCGTGGCGGCCATAGAGGTTCTCTCCGGTGCAGATGGGGATATCGGTGGCCCGCGAAACGCGCATCATCGCATCGGTGTTTTCGGGGGGCACCGGATCTTCCAGCCACATGGGCTTCACATGCTCCAGGGCTTTGGCGAATTGAATCACATCGTTCGTGTCATAGCGCCAATGGCACTCAATGGCCATATCCACATCCGGCCCCAAGGTCTCGCGCACGGTGTCCATCGCGCTCACCACGCGCCGAATATCCTTGTTGGTGACATTGCGCGCGAACGGGTCGTGACCGGGCTCGCGATACTCGGGGTCGGCATCGCGCTGCACTCCATCGCCTTGAAACTTAAACGCGGTCCAATTCCACTTTTCGGCCTTCGCCTGATGCACCTGGTCGCGCCAGCTTGCGGCGGAGTTGACGTCGGCCGGCGTTTGCAGCGTTCTGTAAAAACGAACCCGATCGCGAAAGCGGCCGCCCAGCAGATTGCAAACCGGCGTGCCTAAAATTTTGCCGGCAAGATCCCACAGAGCAATTTCGATCCCGCTAGCCGCAGTCACAGTCACGCCGCCGATGGCTCCCGCGCCCATGCTCTTCATGAGCATCCACGTGTAGAGCTTGTCTACGTTCAGCGGGTCTTCGCCGATGATCAGCGGCTTCAGTTGACGCAGCACCAGATCTTTCACGCCAGGGCCCCAGTAAGCTTCGCCAATGCCATAGAGGCCGGAATCGGTTTCGATCTTGATCAGGTTCCAATCCCACGTGCCACGCACAATCATGCATTTCACGTCGGTAATCTTCACTTTGTTGCGCAAGGCGGATGCGGCCTTTGCCCATGGCCCAGCGAAGAGCGCGCCACCGCCCGCGAGCGTCTTCAGAAAACTTCTGCGATCCGTCTGCATGGGAGACATAATATCCCGTATGCGTCGTCGCGAATTTTTAGGCTCGTGTATTACGGCGGCATTCGCCTCTGGCTTGAGCGCGGAGCGGCCACACGGCAAGCTCACCGTCGCGGCCGTGGAGTTGTTGCTGCTCAACGGGCATCGCGAAACGGAGACCGGTGCGAATGCGCAATATCAGGTGAACCCGCTTTACGTTTATGACGACCTGCGGCCGCCCGTTTACCAGGACAAACCTTCGCAGCAGAAATCCGCGCCGCTAGCTCAGTTCTACTTGCGCATCCGCACGCAGCAGGGTCTTGACGGGCTTTATGGCCCTATCGATCGCGAAGCCGCGCTGGTGGTTCACGAACAGCTTCGGCCGTTCCTGATCGGCAAAGATCCGCTGGCGGGCGAAACGCTGTGGGACCAGATGTATCGCTCCAATCGCCATTCGCGCGCGGGCTTGTTTCTGATGGCGATTAGCGCGGTGGACAACGCGCTGTGGGATTTGCGCGGCCGGTATTTCGAAACGCCCGTTTACCGTTTGCTGGGCGGACCCACGCGCGATTCCGTTGAAGTTTACGGTAGCTGTCTGGGCTATTCACTGGAACCGGCGAAGGTGCGGGAAAGGGCGCTGGCGCTGAAGGCCGAAGGCTATCGCGCGCAGAAATGGTTTCTTGCCTACGGGCCAGGTTCCGGCCCCGACGGCATGCGTAAGAATGTGGAACTGGTACGCACCTTGCGCGAAACGTTAGGCGATTCCACTGACCTGATGTTCGATGCGTTCAGCGGTTGGGACGCAGCCTACTCGCTGGCCTGGGCCAAGCAGGTGGAGCAATACCGCCCTCGCTGGATTGAGGAGGTGGCGCATCCCGAAAAGATGGAAAGCTTCGCGGAACTGCGGCGCGGCTCTTCCATACCCGTTGCTTCAGGCGAACATTTCTATGGCCGCTGGGAAGTGGAGCGGTACCTGCGCGCGGGCGCCGTCACTGTGGTTCAGGCAGACCCCGAATGGTGCGGCGGCTTGAGTGAGTTGATCAAGATCTGCGCAGTGGCTTCAACGCACGATGCGCAAGTGATTCCGCATGGCCATAGCATCCACGCGGCGCTGCATGCCATCGTGAGCCAATCGCCCATGACCTGTCCGCTGGCCGAATATCTGATCCTGAAGATGCGGAGCTATTACCATTTTGAAAAGCATCCGCCGCTGCCCGTGAAGGCGCGCATTGCGCTGCCGGAGGGGCCCGGGTTCGGCATTGAGCTAGATCCGGCGAAGGTGGAAAAGCAGAGCGTCTTTCAGCTAAGCGCGTAGATCTTTCACCATGCGCGCGGAGGCCCAGTAAGCAATGGCCTGAATGGTGAGCGAAGGGTTGAAGCCGCCGTTGTTCACGTGGACGCTGCCGTCCACTACATAGAGATTGTCCATATCGTGCACGCGGCAATAGCGGTCCACTACGGATGTTTTCGGATCGTCACCCATGCGGCAGGTGCCCGCCTGATGTTGCCCGCCACTGAGGCCAGAGCCAGGGAGAGACAGCCACGTGTGGCTGGCGCCCGCTTCTTTCAACCACTCCTCACAGCGGAGCGCGATAAACTTTCCTACCTTTGCGTCTTCGGAATGGCGATGGCCGCTTAAGCGGATGGTGGGGATGCCGTAAGAATCTTTCAGATCGGGCGCAAGTTCGACGCGGCTTTCAAAGACCGGCATCTCTTGTATCGGGCTCTTGATGCCGACGGAGCGCTTGTAATATTTGCGTACAAAGCGCTTATGTTCAGCGCCCCAACGCGGCGTACCGGGGGGCAACGACTGCCGCGAGAAGAGATAAGGCAGCCGGATAAATTCATTGGCCATGACACCGCCGCCGCGCAAGCCGCCGGGCAGGCCATGGCTGAAATCGCAAGAGGCCACGCGAGCCGCGGGGCCCAGGCCATCGTACACGTCGCGCTCGAATAGGCCATAGGCGCCCGAGTAGGAATGGCCCTGCAGATTGCGCCCCAACCAGTCATACCGATTGCCAAGTCCTTTGGGAAAGAGCTTCGTGGCCGAATTCAGCAGCAGGCGTGGCGATTCCGTAGCGGAGCAGGAGACCACTACGGCGCGGCATGGCTGCGTGTACAGCTTGCCGCCCTGAATGTAATCGACCGCTGTGGCATTGCCTTTTTCATCCGTTGCGATGCGGCTTGCCATGGCATCCGTTCCCAAGCGGCAATGCTTCGTGGCGAGGGCGCGCGGGATCACGGTTACCGCGGTCGAGCTTTTCGCGTTCACTTCACACGCAAAGCCGACGCAATGCGGACAGCCCACACAGCCGGGCCGGCCCATATACTGCACGGAGTTGATGGCCATGGGGATGGGGAATGGGTGCCACCCCAGCTTGCGCGCCGCCGGAAACAACAGCGACGCTTCCGTATTAAAGGGCAGCGGAGGCATGGGGTAAGGCTTGCTGCGCGGCGGCTCGAACGGATTCGCGCCAGCCTTGCCGCTCACGCCGATCTCCCATTCCGCTTTGGTGTAATAAGGCTCCAGATCGCGATATGTGATAGGCCAATCCGCCAGCGAACTGCCCTCCGGCGCACCGTACACCGTCTTCAGGTGGAAATCCTTTTCGAAATAGCGCCACGCCATCGCGCCATAGCTGAACGTGCCCCCGCCCACGCATGCGGCGATATTGTTATACGCGCCTTCACTGGGCAGCACGTTGTGGAACTTGCCATTTACATCCTGCACCTGCCGCACGGAGCGGTCGTCGGCCGGGCCGAACGCATTCCCCAGGACAGTGGTGCGCTGGCTGAATAATTCGTCATGGCCCGTTTCGGCGAACTGTTGCCTGCGCCCACGCTCCAACAGAACTACTTCGAAACCGGCAAGCGCTAACTGTTCCGCCACGATGCCGCCGCCCGCGCCGGCACCCACCACTACCACGTCCACAGCCTGGAGTATCAATGCTTGTGCCCCCGCATCGTTTCCTCAATCCCCAGCATTTTCCAACTCGCCTCGCCGCGATTGCCGCCATGTTCCGGGCTGCCGTAGAAGCCCTGCATGGTGTGATCCACAACCATGGCGAAGAATGACGTGTTCTCCACTTTGTGCAGATATGCCAACTGCGCTTCGCCGTCCAGCTCAGAAAAATGCTTGCCTGTGCTTTGGCGGCAGGCCCCGGAAAATTCGGCAATACCCAACCTGTACGCCGGCAGGTAGCGCTTCAAAGGTCCAGCCAGTTGCTTATCGATGTAAAACACTACGCCTGCCGCTAGCGCTCCAGGCGTATCGTCAGCGGGGATGATGTGGTCCACCAGGCCGTCCAGTAACTTCGATTCCGGCTCGGTCAGCGTGACCAGCGGGCCCGCATACAGCGGTAAGACCGCTGCCGAAATCAGGAACAGGCGTCGATCCATTTGCATTGCGAACCTACTTGGCGGTCAGGGCCAGAACCGCGTAACCGGTTGCGGCATCGCTCATAAAACGGCCGGCATCGGAATGCAAATCGCGCTTCTTGTTCAGCGAATAGGCGATCCAGCGTCCGTCTTCGGGCGATTGATTTTCATTCAGCCAGGTCAAGCCGCGAGCGAGTGAGTTGTCGGAACGTTTCAACCCGGCGCGTTCCAGCGTGTAAGCGACCAGCCCGGTGGCATAGCCGTCGCTCACTATCTCCAACTCCGTACCATCGCGCCGCTTCCATGGGCCGGCTAGGGAAGTCAAACTCCAGCCGCCGTCTGCGCGCTGTTCGTGCTTCAATTCCAAAATCAACTCGGAAGTTTGTTCGGGTGTCAGAAGCCCGGGCAGCATGGCCGAAGCCCACAAGACAACCGTCCGATTCGCCAGCGATTGGCCGGCATACTCGCGACGAAGGTAATCCAACAGGGCCGCAGCTTTCGTCTTGTCCGCGGCCGGACCCAAGCCTACTGCAACGGCTGCCAGCGCGCTGCCGTAATAGCGCGAATCGTCGGCCTCCCACGGCCTATTGTGAAAATCGAGCCAGGGAAATGAACCACGGTTTGCACCTTCTTTTACTTGCATCGCCCACAAGTTCGCGAAAGCCTGGCTGGTGGCTTCTTCACGGCCCGCAAGAATCAACGCATTCAAAATAGCCTCGGTACCGCGCGATTCGTTTGTTCGATCGGGCGCGGTCGCGCTGCTTTGGTAGAAGGGCCCCACTTCATTCCAAAGCTTCACCCGCTTCACCACGTTTGCAGTCAGCGCCTGTTCCGCTGTAGCGGGCGCATGTTCACCCAAGGCTGCGCGCAAGGCTGAACGGCTCAGCGCATAAGGCACGGCAGTGTGGCACGAAACGCAAAACGTGCCGTGATCGCGCGAAGCCGTTGCCCAGGTGGACCACCATTCCGCGCGCCCGTCCAGATACGCTGCCGCAGCCTTTGCGTCCCAAGTTTTCTCGCCTGCGAAGCAAGGTGATGCGAACAGGCAGAGTAGGGTGGCGAAGCGGCTCGACATGCAGGTCCATCCATCATACGCCCGTGCTAGCATCACCCACATGGGGCGAATTTCCTTCACCGCCGAGCTTGACGAAGCGGAAGGCCCCCTACTGCTCTCCCGCGAACGCCGTGTTTCTCGCGATTCGTTCCTTCGCTTTATTAAAGCGAATCCGGACTTGCGAACGGAATTGAGCGCTGAAGGAGAGATGATTGTTATGCCGCCTGCCAGTTCAGTTTCCGGAGAACAGAACTCTGAATTGGGCTATCAACTGCGCCTTTGGGCGAAGAGCGACGGCACTGGCCGCGCCTACGATTCCTCTGCCGGCTTCAATCTGCCCAACGGCGCTACTCGCTCGCCCGATGCTTCCTGGGTTGCGAACAGCCGTATTGCCATGTTGTCGCCGGAAAGCCGCTCGGGCTTCCTACCGCTTTGTCCGGACTTCGTTATCGAATTGAGATCGAAAAGCGACAGCTTGCGAATGCTGCGCTCTAAGATGACTGAATACATCGCGAACGGCGCTCTGCTGGGCTGGCTTATCGATCCGCTCAAAAGGACAGTTCACGTGTACCGGCCGAACTGTCCGGTTGAGCCGATGGAAAATCCTGAAGAGGCTTCCGCCGAACCTGAACTGCCCGGCTTCGTTCTGGATGTAAAGTCCGTTTTCGACCTCGCGGAGTAGGGCCGTGAGCCGCTTCACGACGCTCACAAAGAGCCTTGATTTGGTATACGCTAATCAGCAAGAAGGGTCTTCGCTCCGTATGCAACTTCGTAAACCAGTTCTCCTCCTTTGCGCCATCCTTGCCTGGACTGCGCTGCTCCCCGCTCAGGAAACGCGCGGCGCCATTGTTGGCCGCGTAACCGATATTTCCGGCGGCTCTATCGCCGACGCCAAAGTGGAAGTGGTGAACCTCGCCATGGGCACGCGCGTCGAGGTCGCATCGAACCAAGGTGGCTTCTACAGTGCGCCTCTGCTAATTGCCGGCAATTATAAGGTCACTGTCACTGCCGCTGGTTTCAAGACTTTCGTGCGCAACAACATCACGCTGCAAATTGCGGACCGTCTGGAGGTGAACGCATCGCTCGAGGTAGGTGACGCGCAGCAGAGCGTAACTGTCTCCGGCGCTCCCGAACTGCTCTCCACCGAATCCGCTTCGCTCAGCGCCACGGTTACGTCAAAGCAGATTCAGGATCTGCCGCTCGCCTATGGCAATCCATTCGCGCTAATCGGCGTCACCAGCGGTGCGGCCTTCACCGGCAACCCGAAGTTGAACCGCCCGTTCGAGCCAACTCACATCGTTGGGTTCGCAATCGACGGCACGCGCGGCAACCGTAGCGATGTCACGCTAGACGGCGCGCCCGCAACCGCCACGGCCAACGCGAACGAAGTAATCGCATCGTATGTTCCAATCACCGACATGCTTACCGAATTCAAAGTGCAGACTGCCACGTTCGATGCCGCGGTCGGCAATACGGAAGGTGGCGTCACCAACCTGAGCATCCGTTCGGGCACTAACGATTTTCACGGCACTTCCTATTACTCGCTCACGCGCAAGAGCCTGTGGGCGAACGATTTCTACAACAATTCGCTTGGTCGCGACCGTGGCGATTACCGCTTCAATCGCCCCGGATTCACAGTCGGCGGACCTGTTTGGATTCCCAAGATTTACAACGGCCGCAATAAGACCTTCTTTCAGTTCGGCATGGAAGATATTCACGATTCCCGCCCACGCTACGATTCCACCACGCCGCAAGTGCCCACTCAGGCCATGAAGAATGGCGATTTCTCTTCGCTGCTCGCGCTCGGCTCAAATTACCAGATTTACAATCCGTACACCCGCCGTCTGGTGAACGGTCAGTTCCAGGAAGATCCCTTCCCCGGCAACATCATCCCTGCGACTCTGTTTAACCCGGTGGGCAAAGCGATCCTGGACAAGTATTACGCTAACCCTACCTCACCTGGCGGCCCCGATGGCCAGAACAATCTGCTCATCCCAACTCTTCCCGAACGCGCGAAGTATATCAACTACACCCTTCGCGTGGATCAGAACCTCAGCGAGCGCCAGCGCCTGTATGCCCGTTACAGCGCCTACAACCGCACCAGCACTTACAACGATTATTTCGGCACCGCGGCAACCGGCACGCTGTTCCTGTTCATCGCGAAGAACGCGGTTCTGGACGACACCATCGTGCTGTCTCCAACGCTGGTGCTCGATCTTCGCTACGGCTATAACCGCTTCATTCGCGCCAGCGATGCGCCGCCATCCGCCCAGGGCTTCGATTTGACCAAGCTTGGTTTGGCGGCATCTTACAACGCGCTCATTCCAGCCGATATTCGCCGCTTTCCGCGTATCGATCTGACCAACTACATCAGCACGGGCTTCACCGGCGAAAACCGCCCGGTGGATACGCACTCCTTCACCGCGGCTGCCACTAAGAGCCTGGGCTCGCACTCCATTCGCGGCGGCGTAGACTTCCGTTCCTACCGCGAAAACGACAGCTTCACCAGTAACGATCAGACCGGCCGCTTTAACTTCGATGCCTCCTATACGCGCGGCCCGCTCAGCACCTCGCCCACCGCGCCCAGCAGCATCGGGCAATCGGTTGCGTCGCTCCTTCTCGGCCTTCCCTCCAGCACCAATAGTTATGTGAATCAGGCTGCCAGCTATGCCGAACAATCGCTGACATGGGGTTTCTATGCGCAGGACGATTGGAAGGTGACGCCGAAACTGACCCTGAACCTTGGGCTACGGTGGGAGTTCGAATCGGCGCTAAAGGAACGCTACAACCGCAGCGTGGAAGGGTTCGATCCCAATTATGTTCCGCCGTTTGCGGCCGCTGCCCAGGCCGCTTACATTGCCAACAAGACGGCGGCTGTGCCGGCCTCTGACTTCATCGTCAAAGGCGGCCTCACGTTCGCGGGTGTCAACGGCAATCCTTCGGGCCTTTACCGCACGCCGAAGAATAACCTGCTTCCGCGCGTGGGCCTTGCTTACTCGCTCAACAACAAGACCGCAGTGCGAGCCGGCTTCGGCATTTACCAGGGCTTCCTTGGTGAGCGCCGTGGCGACGTGATCCAAACGGGCTACAGCCAACAAACCCCTTTTACGCCCTTCGCAGCCGATGGCGTCACCATTCTGAACACTCTCTCCAACCCCTTCCCGAACGGTCTGCTTTCCCCGCAGGGCAGTGCGCTCGGCGGACAAACCGGTTTGGGCCAGACGATATCGTTCTTCAATCAACACCCAAATGTATCGAAGGCCTATCGCTGGCAGTTCAACATCCAACGTCAGTTTTTGGGCGCTGTCTTCGAAGCTTCTTATGTTGGCAACAAGGGCGTCGATATCGAAGTCACGCGAAACATCAATGCCGTGCCGAACCAATACCTCAGCACGTTGAACGTGCGCGATACCGCACAGAATTCGTTTCTGTCTTCGGCGCTTCCGAACCCCTTCCAAAACCTGCTACCTGCCGCTTCCGGTGCGCCTTCCACCTTCACCGGCACCACCATTTCCCGCCAGCAACTGCTGCGGCCTTACCCGCAGTTCGGCGACATCAACACCACCAGCAACGAAGGTTATTCCTGGTATCACTCGCTGCAATTCCACGCGGAAAAGCGCTTCGCCAAAAACCTTTCGCTCATCGGCAGCTACACCTTCAGCAAGTTCATGCAGGCTACCGAACTCCTGAATCCAGGCGACCCTCGCACCACCCGCATGATTTCAGATCAGGACGTGCCGCATCGTTTCGCCACCACCTTCATCTATCAGCTTCCCTTCGGGCGCAACGGCCAATTCCTCACCCACCTGAACCCCATCTCCGATAGGCTCATCGCCGGTTGGGAAATAACTGGCTTCTATTCCTTCCAAAGCGGTTTCCCGCTCAACTTTACGGGTGCGGATTACTTCCTGAACAGCGGCGACATCGTGCTCCCCATCGATCAGCGCTCGCTCACTCGCGCCTTCAATACCAGCGCCTTCGTCACGGCATCCGCCGCGCAGCCTGTCAGCCATCTGCGTGTGAATCCGTTCCGCTTTGCCACGTTGCGTGGTCCGCGCACCAACAATATAGATCTATCGCTGATCAAAGACACCAGCATCCGCGAAGGAATGCGTCTGCGTTTCAGCGCGCAGGCCCTGAACGCGTTCAACCATCCGTTGCTTCCCGCGCCGAACCTGGCTCCTTCGAACGCGCTCTTCGGTTTGACCACCGGTTCCACACAGGCCAACTACCCCCGTAACCTGCAGCTGGAACTGAAGCTCTTCTTCTGATTTGCGGGCTACAGTAAGAGCATGCGGCTCATGATGTTCATGCTCTTCGCTTCGCCTTTACTGGGTCAGGCAACCGAACAGGATGCCACGAAAGCTCTGGAAGCCATCTCCGGCTATGCCGCCCGATTGCAGCCCATTATGGAGCAGGTAAAGGTGAAAGAGTGGGTGCAAAAGGGCGCGCCCGATACTTACATCGCGCAGTGGAACAGCGGCATGGCGCAGCTTCAGGGGCTCTCCGCCGTGGCGAAACAACTTGCTCCCGCGCCGGAGCGTCTGCCGGATGTGCTGGCCGTTCTCTTCCGCATCCAGAGCCTTGAGATCACGGCCAATTCGCTGAACGATGGTTTGCGCCGCTATCAGAACCCGGCGCTTGCTGAGCTCCTCAGCGGCACTCTCGCCGAATCCACGCCGTCGCGCGAAAAGCTGCAACAGTTCGCTCTTTCGCTCGCCGCCGAAAAAGAAAAAGAATTTCAGATCGTCGATAAAGAAGCGCAGCGCTGTCGCGGGAATTTGACGCGAACAAAATCCCGCTAGCCGCGCCTATACGGTCAGCGCGAACCGTTCCAACATCAGCTTCATCACCGCGTCACCCGGCATGGCCTCAAGCTCACGATTGAACACTTCTACTTCAATCGGACCCGAATACCCCGCCGCGTCCACAGCCTCACGCATGCGCTGAATTTCAATCACGCCATCGCCCATCATCGCTCTGCCCTTCAAATGTTCCGGCGGAGGCGCAATCCAATCGTTCACATGGAAACCCAGAATGCGCCCCGAGGCCCGCGCAATCTCCGCGTACAAGTTCGGGTCCCACCACACGTGATAGACATCGATCACCACACCAACGTCCAGCCGCTCAGCCATATCGTTCGCCTGACCTAGCGTCGAAATTACTGACCGGTCTGCGCAGAACATGGGGTGCAGCGGCTCGATGCCCAGCTTCACGCCGCGCTCCCGCGCATACGGGGCAATAGCCGCAATGCCGTCTTCCACCATCGCACGCGCGCCATCCAGATCGCGGTCGGGCCCTGGTCCGCAGACCAGCACCAGCACATCCGTCCTTAGTGCCACCGCTTCATCCACGGCCACTTTGTTATCTGCAATCCGCAGCGCACGCTCCTCGGCTGTTGCGGCCGGAAGCATGCCCCCGCGGCACAAGGCCGACACTTTCAGCCCAGCCCCACGCACCGCGGCAACCGACTCCTGAAGCCCAATCTCCGCAATCTTATGACGCCACAGGCCGATCCATTCCACCCCGTGCCGGTTGCATGCCGCCGCGGCTTCGCGCACACCCCAAGGCTCCACCGTAAGTTGGTTCAAGCTCAATCGCGAAAGAGAGATCGACATCAGAGCTCCAGCCGTGGTACATCTACCCAACACCGCTTGGCCCAGCTGTCGAGGCCTAATTCCGCCAACTGCACGCCGCGCGCGCCCTCCAGAAAATCATGCGGGAATGGCGCGTCTTCCACCACATGCCGCAGGAACATTTCCCACTGATACTTGAATGCGTTGTCGAACTCGGCGTTGTCGGGCACCGTCTCCCACTGATCGCGAAAATCGAAAGGATTCGCAATATCGGGGTTCCAAACCGCCTTCGGCGTATTCACCCGATGCTGCACTTTGCAATCGCGCAATCCGGCAACTGCGGTGCCGTGTGTACCGTCCACCTGCAACACAAATAGCTCTTCCCGATTCACGCGTACAGCCCAGGACGAATTCATCTGCGCAATCACGCCGTTTTCCAGCAGGAAACGTGCCATAGGCCGCATCGTCCGCCGTGCAGCGGTACGGCTTGCCCGCTTCATCGAAGCGCTCCTCAATGTGCGTCGCGCCCAAAGCGGACATGTTTTTCACGCGCCCCACGGTTCCACCCAGCACATATTCCCAGTGGCAGAACATATCCAAAATGATGCCGCCGCCATCTTCCTTCCGATAATTCCAGCTGGGCCGCTGAGCCGGCTGCCAATCGCCTTCGAATACCCAATAGCCGAACTCGCCGCGCACGGAAAGAATCTTGCCGAAAAAGCCGCCATCGATGAGCCGCTTCAGCTTCCGTATACCCGGCAGAAACAGCTTGTCCTGCACAATGCCGTTCTTGAGTCCGGCGTCGCGCGCGGCCTTCGCCAGGCGCATGGCTGTCGCCACATCGGGCGCCAGCGGCTTTTCACTATAGACATGCTTGCCCGCCGCCAGTGCCGCCTCGATACCCGCCGCGTGTTCCGACGTTACCGAAGAATCGAAGTAGATCTGGAACTCGGGGCTGGCCAGGCACTCCGCCAGATTGGTGGAAAAACGCGTCACGCCAACGCGCGCGGCCAGCGCTTCTAGCTTCTGCGCGTTGCGCCCCACCAGAATCGGTTCGGGAACCAGCGTGTCGCCGTTTTTCAGTGAGACGCCACCCTGCTGGCGAATTGCCACAATCGAACGAATCAGGTGCTGATTGGTCCCCATGCGTCCCGTGACGCCGTTCATAATGATGCCGATCGCTTGTTTACTCATGCGCGCTAAAGTTTACCCCAGGCGCCACGGAATACAAACTCTTCCAGCCGCTTTCGCGTACGCGGGCGTGTCTCTCGTTCCCGCAACCCTTGTGCCGCCTGCGCCGGGTCGCCATAGTAGCCGATCGCCATCATGGCCACCGGATCATGGCCATCCGGCACGCCCAGATCTGTGCCGCGCCTTGTCCACATCGAAGCCGCCCATCTGGTGCACGAACAGCCCCTCCGCTGTCGCCTGCGCCAGCAGACCGCCCACGGCCATTCCTGTATCGTGAAACGCATAGCGGTTCGGCTTCGTGGTTCCCGCCAGCATCGAACGCGCGACGGAAAGCGCCAGCACAGGAGCCTGCTTCGCCCACGCGTTTCCCGCGTGCAGGCAGCCGGCCAGGCGCGCAAACAATTCCGGCTCAGCGGCCGTTGCCGTAACGAAGCTCCAGGGCTGCTCATTGCTGCTGGAAGGCGCCCATCGGGCGGCCTCGAATAAACGGTCCAGCAACTCGGCGGGAATCGGCTTTCCGGAAAAAATCACCGGGCTCCAGCGTTGCTGCAGTTCCGGAAGGATCAGATGTTCGGCGGGGGCGGGATTTTGCACCTCTCCATCATGCCGGATTCCGCTCGATTCAACGAATAGAAACTTTCAATTGGACGCCGCCTCGCGTCCCTACCTAAACTCGGGTTATGTCGCCGAGCATGTTAACTTCAGTTCAGCCTATGGGAACCCAGGTCGCGCTTCTTCATCGAATCAGCAGCATTGTCAGCTCCGGTCTCGAATTGGACGCCATGCTGAAAGAACTAGTGGATCTGGCCATGCAGGTGACCGATTCCGACGCCTGCCTTGTTTATCTGGCGGACCATTCGACAAACGAAATTGTTTTGCGTGCATCTCAGCTTCCGCATACTTCAGAGATCGGCAACATCCGCCTGAAAATGGGCGAAGGCATCACCGGGTGGGTCGCCCTTCACAAGTCCGTCGTGGCCTTGGCGAAGGATGCCTCGCAAGACATCCGCTTCAAAGGGTTCACAAATCTCACGGAAGATACGTACGAGGCATTTCTTTCTGTGCCGCTGCTGAGTGGAGGCGACCTGATTGGCGTGATCAACGTGCATCATCGCGAACCGCACAAGCACACCTCTGACGAAGTGGCGATGGTCTCTTTCATCGGCGAACAGATGGGCGGCGCTCTGGCGAAATCTCGCCTGCTGGAGCAATCTGTCACCGCCAACCGCCGCATGGAGGCGCTGGCCGCCGTCGCGCAGACCATTGCCGCAGAGAATTATCTGGACCGCATCCTGCAGGCCATCTCTGAGATGGTTGCGGAAACGCTCGATTCCGCCGTCTGCTCACTCATGCTGGTGGACGATGAACGCCGCGAACTGGTGATCAGCGCCGCCCGCTGCTCATCCCCGGATTACTTGCATAAGATGCCCATCAAGATTGAAGATTCACTGATCGGGCGCGTCATCCGCGAAGGCCGGCATATTGTGATCCCGAACGTGCTGGAAGAAAAGCAATTCCGCTACCCCGAATTAGCGCGCAAGACGGGCCTGGTTTCACTGCTCTCCGTGCCTCTGCATTCGCGCGATAAGGTTATCGGCACCATCAATATCTACACGCGCGAGCAGCGTGCCTTCACGGAAGATGAAATTGGTTTTGTGAAAGTGGTTGCGGGCCAGGCGGCCATCTCCATTGAGAATGCGCGGCTCATGTCGGAAACTCTCGAGATGAAGCGGACGCTGGAAACACGCAAGCTGGTAGAGCGCGCCAAGGGCATCCTGCAAGCCAAGCACAGCCTCACGGAAGAGGAAGCATATCTGCGCCTGCGCAACGAAAGCCGCCGCCTGCGCCGCCCCATGCGCGATCTCGCCGAAGCAGTCATCTTGGCGGACGACATGAATAAGAAGTCCAGCGATAAGCCCTCGCTCACGGCCGAAGCCGAGTCTCTGGATATTCAGTAAATAACCCGGATTATTAACCTTGCCTGTTCGCCGGCAAACCGTCATATTTGTGAGATGGTCAACCGCGAATGAAGGTGTTTATTAGTTGGAGCGGAGAGCAGAGCAAGGCAGTCGCTCTCAAGCTGCGCGATTGGCTACCCATAGTTCTGCATTACGTGAGGCCGTGGGTCTCCGCGAGCGACATCGACGCGGGCAAGCGTTGGTCTGATGAAGTGGCCCAGGAACTTGATCAGTCCTCTTTTGGCATACTCTGCCTCACCCCTGAAAATTTGCACTCTCCATGGATTCTTTTCGAAGCGGGGGCTCTCGCGAAATCGATCGAGACGGGCGGGGTGGTGCCGTATTTAATTGGTGTAGATTTTACGGATATCACTGGGCCGCTTACCCAATTCCAAGGTAAAAAAGCTGACGAAGAATCCACACTACAGCTGGTGCTTTCAATTAATACTCGCCAGAAAGAGCCCATTCCCGATGAGAGAGTTCGCGAGCTATTCGGCTACACCTGGCCTAAACTGAGAGATGCACTCGTAACAGCACCGAAACAAACAAAGCCAGCAGCTTCAACCAGGCCAGTCGAGGTTGTTCTAGAAGAACTCGTTCAGCTTGTTCGCTCTATTGATATTCGAACTAATGGTCACTTATCCATTCCTGAAAGCGAGAGCATCCTAACGCCTCGGCATATTGATCAGTCATCGCTGAGTTTGTCCGATCTTCCGGATCGTACGAAGTTTCGAGTTGTAAGACATATTCTTCTAGGCAGCCAACCCCTGATCTTCGCATCATTGCGCTCATTGGGCGTTTTGCCGAAGGACGCGCCATTTTTAATAACCAAGTGGAAAAACGATTTAGCGGCTGTTAAAAAAGCAATTGTAGAAGGCTCTATCGATAGAGCGGCCGATTTGCTCTGTGACGTTGCACAAAAGTCAAAGAGCGAATGCGCGAGTTTTGTAGATTCAATCATTTCAGACTTACGACCTTCTTGCTGAAGTGTTTGCTGATTCGCGATCAATAGTTCCGATGCTCCTCCGAGTAAACAATCAACTACTGCGCCTGGAAAGCGCTCCACTATCTTAATGAGACTAACAACGATAACTTGGAACAGAATGGCTAGTGCTTTCATGATGTAAGCACGCTTTTCCAAACGTCTGCCGCCCAACAACCTCATCGTGCGCCCGTTCGTCCCCAATCCTTGGTACCTTGCCATCCTGCCGCATCTTCTGGCCGCGCGACCTCGGAGATCGTCTCGAACCCTCACGCGCTCACCATCCTTGGTAACTTCTGGCCGCGCGACCTCGATTTCAGCCCTTTTCCATCGACCCGCGGTCTCTACCGAACTGAGCCCGACGTCCAGGTGCTTGTCGAAACTCAATCGCCGCCGCAACCCAAGGCCCAGATGGTGCTTGTTCACGGCCTCGAAGGCGCCTCCGATGCCGGTTACATGCGCACGCTGGCCCACCGCGCACTCACCTCTGGCTTCGCCACACACCGCTTCCACATGCGAACCTGCGGCGGCACCGAATACCTCTGCAACACGCTCTATCACGGCGGCCTCACCAGCGATCTGCTGGCTTACCTCAAGCTTCTGAACTCAAGCCTGCCCGTGTTTCTGATTGGCTTTTCGCTGGGCGGCAACGTCGTGCTTAAGCTTGCGGGTGAACTTGCCCAAAACGGTCCCCAACTGCTTGCCGGTGTCAGCGCCATCTCCGCGCCTATCGATCTGGCAATGGCCGCGCGCCGCATCAATGCCCCCGAAAATGTTATCTACCAGCGCCGCTTCGTCACACGCATGCAGGCGCGCCTCACCGCCACCGGCCGCTACACCTCGGCCGCGCTCCACCCGCTTCGAACGCTCTACGACATCGACGACAAGATCACCGCCCCATCGTTCGGCTTCGGCACGGCCGACCGTTACTACGCCACACAGTCATCGAACCAACTGCTGCCCCAAATTCAAGTCCCCGCCCTGCTCATCGCCGCTCAGGACGATCCGCTCATACCATTCCGCATGTATCGCGATGCCGCCCCGGAATCGAACCCGCACGTCCGCGCCATCTATCCGGAACATGGCGGCCACCTCGGTTTCATCGCGCGTGACAAGCCCCGTTTCTGGGCGGACGAAACCATCGTCGAATGGGCCCAATCCCTCATACCGTAAACGTTTTACAAGCATTTAACAGCCATTCCGCAACGAGCTGGCCTGCCAGACGTTACAGTACATATTCGCCAATGGCAACCACGGCTTTCACTCTCGATTTCGACACTCAGCTCATGTCCGCCGCTCAGCGTGGCGACGATTCCAGTTTCAGCCTCCTTGTCGACCGGCATCGCACGCAGCTTGTGCAGCACCTCAGCCGCATGGTGCAGAATCCCGCTGTTGCCGAAGAGCTTGCGCAGGATGTGCTTCTTCGCGTTCACCGCTCGCGCGAGTCCTGGACCCCGTCAGCCAAATTCACCACTTGGCTCTTCCGAATTTCCACCAACGTCGCGTACAACCACTTCCGCGATCAGCGCCATCACAACCGCAACGTGAGCCTTGACCGCGAAACCAACCCCGGCATGCGCAAGCGCGATTTTACAGAGCCGTCTGCTTCCGTGGAACAGTCGCTGCTGAGCGATGTACGCGTGCAACAGATCCGCCGCGCCATCGCCAGCCTTCCCTGGAAGCAGCGCAGCGCCGTACTCATGCACAAGTACGAAGAGATGGATTACGTGCAGATTTCCGAAGTTTTAGAATGTACGCCCTCAGCCGTGAAAGCCCTCATGTTCCGGGCGTATGAAAGTTTGCGGGAGCAACTCGCGCACCTTGAACAATAGCCCTCCCGAACCAGCCCGCGTCGCCCAGGCATACACTGAAAAGAAGCCTGCGGGCAGTAAGCCGCGCGCCGCGAATTCTATGTCGCCCCGTCGTTCTCTACGGCCAGTTCTTCTGGTGATCGGGCTCCTGTGCGCCCTTGTGTTTCTGGCCGTGCTGCAATACCGTTGGAGCGGCCAGGTCAGCGAAGCCGAGCGCATCCGCATGCAAGGCAGCCTGCAGCTTGCCTCCGATCAGTTCCGACGCGAATTTGCCCGCGATCTTCTGGCCGTGTCCTCTGCCCTGCAAGCCGAGCCCGAAATTGCCGAGGCGGCCGATTGGCAGTCACTTGCACAGACGCAAGCCGAATGGCTCGCGGCACAAAGCTCTCATCTGGTCTCCGCCGTTTACCTCTTGCCGCCGGACGGGCATTTGCTACAACTTGACCCTTCTCAATCGAAGTACGCCGCCGTCACGGTCCCGCGCGAAATGACAGCCTTGGTGGACCGCTTGAGCGCGTTCGATGAGCGCCGGCCCGGTATGCCGCGAAATTCCGCCTGGGTCATGGAAGGCGAGGCTCCCATGCTGATTCATCTCCTCGGGCTGCAGGAACGTGACCGCCAACGCGGCGGCCCCGGAAATTTCGCCGCGTCTCCTGAGCGCCGGCTGGGCTTCCAGATTGTTGTTCTTAACCACGAAACACTCACCCGCAAATTTCTGCCCGAGTTGGCCGCCCGCCATTTTGGCACTGGCGATGGCAGCTTGCTTTATCAGGCGCAGGTCTATTTGGCAGGCCAGGCTGGCGCCCCGCTCTACAACTCTTCAGGCAGCCCCATTCTGAAGGCCGCCGACGCCGATCTGGACGTGGAACTGATTGACCTTCGCCCACGCGGAGGCGGCCCGGATCGAGGGCTGCGCGACCGGCCCCGATTTAACTTTCGCGACTGGCGCAATGCTCGTCCGCGCGACGGGCGCGGTGGGCCCCCCGAAGGTTTCCGCGGCTTTACTGCACCATTTCTAATGACCGACGGTGGGCCCACCTGGAAGCTTGCGGTACGCCACAGAGCAGGCAGCGTCGCAGCGGCAGTAGAGACGTTGCGATGGCGCAATCTGGCCGTCAGCTTCGCCATCCTGCTTGTCCTGGGCGCCGGCATGGTCACCATCGTGAGGAACACGCAGCGTGCCCAGCGCCTTGCTGAACTGCAGATGGAGTTTGTGGCCGGCGTCTCACATGAGCTGCGCACGCCGCTTGCGGTCATCTCCTCTGCCGCTGAGAACCTGACCGATGGCATTGTGGAAGAGCAGGCGCAGGTCAAACAATACGGCTCTCTCATCCGCAATGAATCGCGCCGCCTGGCGGGCATGATGGAGCAGATTCTTCAGTTCGCCGCTGGCCAGAAACGGCGGCCCTATAAACCCATCACGCTGCATGTGGAAGACCTGGTGGAAGGTGCGCTGGCCCTTTCCCAAACCGCGCTTACCGAAGGCGGCTTCACCGTTGAGCAACACATCGCGCCGAACCTTCCCACAGTGCGTGGGGAACGCGGCGCGCTCACGCAATGCCTGCAGAATCTGGTCTCGAACGCAGCGAAATATTCCGGAGACTCCCGCTGGATCGGCATACGCGCCGACAGCCAGGCCGGGTCCGTCACCGTCACTGTAGAGGACCACGGAATCGGCGTTGAGAAGGCCGATTTGCCCCACCTTTTCGACGCCTTTTACCGGGCTCGCGCCGTTCGTTCCGCGCAAATTCATGGCACCGGACTGGGCCTGAATCTGGCCCGCAGTTTCGCGCGCGATGCCGCGGGAGACATTACCGTCGAAAGCGTGGCGGGGAAGGGAAGCCGTTTTACTCTGCGTCTGCCGGCCGATTCCGCAACGCTCTCCAAACCGGCTCGCCTAGTGAACCAGACCGCCTGATCCCGAACAAAAACGATGCGAATTCTCCTCATTGAAGACGAGCCCGGCCTGATTCTCACCATTGGCGACCGCCTCCGCAAAGAGGGCTACACGGTTGAATCCGCCACCGATGGCGAAATGGGTGAAGCGCGTGCCATCGCCGGAGTTTTCGACCTGATCCTGCTCGATATCATGCTGCCGAAGAAGAACGGTTTCGATGTCTGCGTAGCCCTTCGCGCGTATGGCATCCTTACCCCAATTCTGTTCCTCACCGCTCGCGGCCAGACCATGGATAAGGTCACCGGCCTGAAAATGGGCGCTGACGATTACCTTACGAAGCCATTTGAGATGGTGGAACTTCTGGCTCGTATTGAAGCTCTGCTGCGCCGCAACCAGGAACCCACCGCCCCCTTGCCCGCGCATTTTCAGTTCGGCCCCATCGCGCTTGACGTGCGTAGCACTGAGGTGACCCGGAACGGAGATGCCGTGCCGCTCTCCGCCCGCGAGTTTCAGCTCTTAAAGTATTTTGTGGAACACCCCGGGGCCACTCTCTCGCGCGAAGAGCTGCTTAACCAGGTATGGGGATACCGCAGTGTACAGTCCACCCGCACCGTGGACGTGCATGTGGCCTGGCTGCGCCAAAAGCTAGAGGAAGATGTCAAACGTCCACTCTTAATCACCACCGTGCACGGGCTGGGGTATAAGTGGTCCGCGTAAACTTTACTTTCATTTAACAGCCTGGCTGTAGCCCTATTGCCGGCAATGCGTCTGTAATGGTGAAGGAGTTACAAAAACTAAAATGAAAACGTCTCTCATCAAGCTTCTCGCGGCGGCCACGCTGATTACAGGCATCGCTGTTGCGCAGGGTCCACGCGGCTTCGGCGGCGGCACTCCGCCCGACCCCGCCACCATGGTTGCCGATCAGGTAGCCCGCCTGACCGATCTGCTCACGCTCACCGCCGCGCAGCAAGCGCAGGCCACCACCATCTTCACGAACGCTGTAACTTCGGAAACCGCCCTGCGCACCAACCTGCAAACGGCGCATACCGGCCTCGCGGCAGCCATCAAGACCGGCGACACCGCGACGATCGACAACCTCTCTTCGCAGATCGGATCTCTGACCGGCCAGGAAGTCAACATCCAGAGCAAGGCGCAGGCGGCGTTCTACAAGATTCTTACGGCCGATCAGCAGGCCAAATACGGCACCGGCCGCATCTTCGGCGGCTTCGGTGGTCCAGGCGGAATGCGTCGCGGCCCCGCAGGCCAGCGCTTCGGCGGCACGCGCCAATAGCAGGAATTCTAAAACGGCAGGTACTCTACCAGTAGAGGGCCTGCCGCATGTTGTGAAATGATAAGACCAATGGAAGAGATCGTCTTTCAGGTGAAGCGCGACGAAGACTCCGGTTGGCTGGTTGCCTGCTAGGTTGGCTTGTTGCCTGCTAAAATGACCCGAGCGGCGCCAGTGGCGTCACCACGTTGGGCGAAGATTAGAGTTATTTGCAATTGCAAATCACAGATGCTGTATCCGCACATTTCGACGAAGCTACGGTCCACTTCGTTAGCGACCCTATCCTGGTCCCGGTGTGAAACTGCCCAGGGGCATCGCGGGCCGGCAAGCCCTGAAAGCTCTGGAGCGACCCGGATTCGAAATCAAAAGGCAGACAGGCTCATATGTTCATCTGGAAAGAGGAACCCGCAGGGTAAACGGTCCCCACGCATCGTAAGCTGGTTATCGGTACGCTACAAAGCATCCTGCGGCAGGCAGGTGCCACACCGAAGAATTCATGGGTGCCCTTTAACCATCCACGCTAAATTAAAGTTGGAGTTCCCCAAACTTGAAACTGCCCGCTCTCCTCTTCTCCACCGCGCTTCTGCTGCCTGCCCAAAACCTGCAGGAGTTCGCCAAGAACGTTACCGAGTTCACCCTTCCCAACGGTCTTCACTTCATCGTCTGTGAGCGCCGTCAGGCCCCCGTCGTCAGCTTTCACACCTATGTAAACGCCGGCGCCGTCGACGACCCCACGGGCAAGACCGGCCTCGCGCATATGTTTGAGCACATGGCTTTCAAGGGTACCGAGTCCATCGGCACCACCAACTGGGCTGAGGAGAAGCTTGCGCTTGAAGCCGTGGAACGAAGCTATGACCGGCTCGATCAGGAACGCGACAAAGGTCCACGTGCCGACAAGACTCGATTAGCCAAGCTCGATGAAGAGCTTAAGGCGTCGATGGACAAGGCCAACAGCTATGTCGAACAGAACCTTTATCCTCGGCTGATCGAAGAGAGCGGCGGCGTCGGTCTCAACGCATCCACCGGTGAAGACTACACAAATTACTTCTACAACCTGCCTTCGAACCGGGTCGAACTCTGGTTCCTTCTTGAAAGCGGCCGCTTCATCCGCCCTGTCTTCCGCGAGTTTTATAAAGAGCGCGACGTGGTCCGCGAAGAGCGCCGCATGCGCACCGAAAGCGATCCCCAAGGCAAGCTTATGGAGGTCTTCACCAGCACTGCCATTCAGGCCCACCCCTATCATCGGCCCGCCATCGGCTGGGCCAGCGACATTGAAAATCTGCGCTTGAGCGATGCTGAAGCCTTCTTCAATAAGTATTACGTTCCCGGCAACATCACCATCAGCATCGTCGGCGACGTCGCCGCTTCCAACGTGAAGAGGCTGGCCGAAAAGTACTTTGCCGCGATTCCCAAACGGCCGCTGCCCTCACCCGTGATCACCATCGAACCGCCGCAGGAAGGCCCGAAGCAGGTGCAGGTGGAATCCGCGAGCCAGCCCATCGAGTTCATCGGCTACAAGCGTCCCGATCAATACGATAAGGACGACGCCACCTTCGACGTCATCTCTCATCTGCTCTCCGGGGGCCGCACCGCTCTGCTGTATAAAGACTTGGTGCGCGACCGGAAAATCGCTCTCGCGGCCGGCGCGGAACCCACTTTCCCCGGCGGCAAATATCCCGGAATGTTCCTCTTCTATCTGGTACCGGGCATGGGTAAATCGATTGAAGAAAATGAGAAGGCTTTCTACGCCGTGCTGGATCGCCTGAAGAGAGATCCCATCGACGCGGCTTCCCTCAAACGCGTCAAAACCAAAGCCCGCGCAACACTTATTCGCCAGCTCGATTCCAACTCCGGCCTCGCTCAACTTCTCGCCAACGGCTACGCCAACTATGGCGATTGGCGAAAGGTCTTCACCGATGTCGAAGATATCGACAAAGTCTCCGCCGCCGATGTGCAGCGCGTCGCCAACCTCTACTTCAATGACGCGAACCGCACCTCTGCCTGGCTTGTAGCACCAAAGGCGATTGCGCCGAGAGCCACGGGAGGCGCCAATTGAGAGCCATCGGCGTCCTAATCGCCTGCGCCACCCTGCTGCCCGCGCAGTCTTATCGCGACCTGAAATATCCTCCGCTGCCGGAACTGAAACTCCCCAAAGTGGAGTCCATCACGTTCGCCAACGGCATGCAGGTTTTGCTGCTGGAAAATCACGAACTGCCCACTGTTCGCGGAGTCGCACTGGTTCGTACCGGCAATCTCTTTGATCCTCCCGGTAAGATTGGCCTCGCGACCGTTACCGGCTCTGCGATTCGCGGCGGCGGTACCAAAGCCAAAACCGGAGATCAGCTGGATGAACAGCTCGAAGACATCGCTGCGTCCGTCGAATCGAACATCGGCGAATCGAGCGCTACCGTGTCGTTCAACGCGCTGAAAGAAAATTCTGACGAAGTGCTTTCTGTCTTCCGCGATGTACTCACCGCTCCTGAATTCCGCGACGACAAAGTTCAGCTTTTTAAAGAGCAGCTCCGCAGCGGTATCTCGCGCCGCAACGATGAGCCGCAAGGCATCGCCACGCGCGAGTTCGCCGCGCTCATCTATGGAAAAGATAACTCCTACGGCTGGGACATGACTTACAGCACGGTGGACAGCATCACCCGCGCAGACGTAGCCGGTTTCTACTCGCGTTACTTTTTCCCCGCCAACACCCTGCTTGCCGTAACCGGAGATTTCTCCGCGCCCACCATGAAAGCCAAGCTCGAAGAACTGTTTGCGGCCTGGACCGTTTCACGCGCGAAAGTGCCGCCGTTTCCCGCAGTGCGCAGGCAGCCCGCGCCGGGCACTTTCCTCATTCCGAAATCCGACGTCACTCAGACTACATTCGTCATCGGTGAACTCGGCGGCACCTTCGACGACAAGGATTACCCTGCGCTCCAAGTGATGGCCGATATCCTCGGCGGCGGTTTCCGCAGCCGCCTTTTCTCCACCGTGCGCACCAAGCTGGGCTACGCCTATAATATCTATGCCGATTGGGGCGCGAATTACGATCACCCCGGCCTCTTCCAGATTTCAGGCAGCACCAAATCCGCCAGCACCACCGATGCGATCCGTGTCGCGCAGCGTGAACTGGAGCTCATCCGTACCGTCGAAGTCACGCCCGCCGAACTTGAGACCGCGAAGCAATCTGTGCTCAACAGTTTCGTCTTCTCCTTCGATACGCCCGGCAAGACACTCAACCGCTTGCTGCAATATAAATATTTCGGCTATCCGGATGATTTTCTTTTCCGGTATCAGAAAGGCGTTGCCGCTGTCACGCGCGCCGACATCCTGCGCGTCGCAAAATCGCATATCGATCCCGCCACGCTCTCCGTACTCGCAGTCGGCAATCCAAAGGATTTCACTGAGCCGCTCACCAAGCTTGGAGCTCCCGTCAAAGAGATCGATATCTCCCTTCCGGAACCAAAAGCTGCTAGAGCCGCAGCTAGTCCGGAAAGCATCGCAGCGGCGCGAACGCTGCTGGAAAGAGCTCGACAGTCCTCGGGCGGCGCCGCGAAGCTGGCTGCGGTGAAAGACTATTCGCAGCACTTAGAGACACAGCTCGAAGCCGCCGCCGGTGGTCTCAAGGCCGAACAGTTCAATCGCTGGCTGGCACCCGGAATTTTCCGTCAGGACGCCACTTACCCTTTCGGCAAAGTGTCTATCTACTTCGACGGCGCCGCTGGTTGGATGAAGACGCCGCAAGGCGAAGCGCCCCTCCCCGAAGCTCAGCAAAAACAGGTCGCCGGTGAACTATTTCGTTCCTACCTTTCATTACTGCTGAGCGATTCCAATCCGAAAAGAACGGTAACCCTGGTGGCGCCCTCCACCGTCGAAATATCGGATGACGAAGGTAACTCCGTCCGGCTAATTGTGAATGCGAAGACCGGTCTTCCGGAGAGGGAAGAGTATGAAGTTGGCCCGACGGCAATGGTGCAGGAGTTTGCGGCGTTCCAGGACATCGGCGGCCTGAAACTTCCCATGAGCGTCACCATTTATCAGGGTGGCCAAAAGTTTGCAACGGCCACCATCAAGGACATGAAGCTGAACACCGGCCTTGCCGCCGAAGCTCTGAAGCAGAAGCCATGACTCGTCGAGCCTTTACCGCTCTAGCCGCCGGCGGCGCCGCCGGTCTTCCACTTCGCGCCGCGGAAACGCGGGCCACTCGCGGCAAGCGGTTGCTGGATGAATCCGTCGCCGCGCTTGGTGGAGAAAATTTCCTCAAGATGCGCGACCGCAAAGAAGTGGGACGTGCTTACACCTTCTACAACGAACAACTCACAGGCCTTTCCGTCGCACACCTCTACACGCGTTACACCGATAATCCGGAACCGGGCAAGCTGGGCCTCATGGAACGCCAGACGTACGGCAAGAAGGAAGACAGCGCAACTTTGTTCCTCGATGGCCAGGGCTTTGAAGTCACCTTTCGCGGCGCGCGCCCCTTGCCCGATGCTCTGCTGGAACGCTACTTCCTCACCACGCGAAGCAACTTTCTCTACATCGTTCGCCAGCGCCTCAAGGAGCCGGATCTCATCTTCGAGCACACCGGCAGCGAAGTAGTGGAAAACCAGTCCGTCGAAATCCTGGACATCTTCGACGAAGAGAACAATAACATCACGGTCTATCTGAACAGCGCAACGAAGCTACCGATCCGCCAAAAATTCTACCGGCGCGATCCTTTGAATAAGTACAAAATCGAAGAGGTCACGCGGTTCTCAAAATTCAAACGCACAGCGAATGGAGTCATGTGGCCGCTCGACCTGCAGCGCGAACGCGATACGGAAAAGCTCACGGAAATTTACGACGACAGCGTCACCATCGACACCACGGCCTGTCCGATTCGCTCTTCAAGCTGCCAAACGATATCCAGATATTGAAGAAGCCGAAATCTTAGCAACTCACTTCCCCAACGCCGCCACTAGCACCGGATACGGATTCACCGCCGTAGTATGTTCCCACCAATGCTTATCCGGCCCTAATTCCAAAATCGCAAAGTGTAAGTGCGGGTTATTTGCCTGCGCATCTCCGGTCGACCCCACATAGCCCAGCACATCGCCCTTCCGTAACAACATGCCTTCCTTCAACCCCTCGGCGTATTTATCTAAGTGCGCGTAGTAATAACAAAATTTTTGGGCATTGTCGTATTGATAAACGGTGATGCCGCCCTTCTTGCTATTAAACAGCTTCATCACATTCCCTTCCACCACGGCCATCACCGGCGTGCCGCGCGGGGACATGAGGTCGGCGGCCTCATGCTTGTTCCCGCCGCCGCGCGTGTCGTTAAAAGTGTCTTGAATCGCCCCTCGCGTTAAACCTTTTAACGGCAGTCCAATGCTGCCCACCGCAGAGCCGGCAGCCGCCGGTGCTTCGGCGCGCGTATTCAGCTTGCTGTCCATCGGCATCGATTGCATGGCCGGTGGAGCCGCAGTTAATGCAGGGTTCGGTGGTGGCGGTAAGGCCGTTGCCGTCGCCGCGGGCATTGACGTATCGGGCGGCGCGACGCTTGGCGTCGCCGCTGGCGCCACGGTAGTAACAGGTGCACTCACAACCGCCGGCTCACCCACGCGAAGCTTCCCCGTCCCGTACAAAAACAAGCCCAACGCCAACACACCGGCGGCAAAGCCCAACGCTAACCCAGCACCCATTTTCACGAGTTAATTCTCCTTCAACACAGCCGGCGTTCCGGCCTTCACCATACTCGCAAGCTGCGCCGCGTCCCAGTTCGTCAATCGGATACAACCATGGCTCTGCGTGTGCCCAATCGTCTTCGGCGAAGGCGTCCCATGTATCCCATAGTGCTCCTTTGAAAGCGCGATCCACACCACACCTACTGGGTTACGCGGTCCCGGCGGAATCTTTGCCTCCGCATGCTCCCCCTTCGCGTCCCAAAACAGATCGGAGTTGTAATTGAACACCGGGTTCCGGCTCACGCCCATCACTTTCCACTCGCCCACGGGCAGTGGATCGTGCTCACTCCCCACGGTGGCCGGATAAAACGCCAACATTTTCCCATTCGCATCCAGCGCCTGCACGGAAAGATCGGTGCCATTCACCACCACCGAAGCCGCCTTGCCCGGAGCAGCCACCACCACATTCGGCACCGTGATTTCCGTACCCGCCGTCTCGAACGATTTCCCCGGATTCAACTGCGCTAACAGTTCCGGCGAGCAATGAAACTTCTCAGCCAGTCCCTCCTGCGCCGATTCGTAGTTCATCGTTTTCAACTTCGCCTTGTCCTTCATATCCACCGGAATCTTCTCGAACGGACCGGCCACATCCGCTGCCGCGATTATGTACGCCGTCAGCGCCGGGGCCGCGTCCTGGTTCAGCGCCGTCCACATGTCCGCGTCTACCGTTTGTCCTGGAGGCAAATCGTGCGCCCCGCGATATGCAGCCACCGCGTTCTTCAAGTTGTGCCCCCAAGCGCCATCGATCTCGCCCGAAGAGACATGTGCCCGATCCATCAATATCTGCGCACGAATCAACGCAGCACCACGGCTTTTTGCGCTCAACACCGGTGTCTGCGAAGCGTCATTAATGGCCGCGGGGTCTAAGCTCACAGCCGCAAGAAACAAAAGAGGCAAAATAGAAAACACAAGTACTCCTTCCCGCCCAAAGGAGCAATTGGATCACCAAGCACAACCTGCTAGGCTGTCCGTGCATGATGGCGACCCCGCTAGAAACTCCGCTGCTCCTTCAGCTGGAACAGTTCCTGACCGGCGCGAAACTCCCGGCGCTGCTGGAACCGGGCGAAGCCATACTGCCCCTCACGCCAGCCAACCACTCGCTCCAACCGAAGTCCAGCCACGTCCTGCTGCAAGCCTGGGAAGACCACCGCAGTCTTACTCGCCGCGTGATTCGCGCCACTCGCTCGGAACGCGGAAAACTGGAACTCGCCGTCCAGCTTTTCGGAGGACGCGAAGGCAAGCTCCTGCTCCTCGATCTTGCCAGCCCGCACACGGCCGAATGGCGCAAGCGCGGCCGCAAACTGGAATTTCGCGAGCGCTTTCGCCGCTTTCTTACTCGCGAATATCCTGATTGGCGCGTTGCCGAAGTCACCACCGAACCCAACCTGGAACACAGCCTTTCCCCAGCCTTCCCGCGCGCATTTCTCCGCCGCGGCAATCAAGGCTTAGCAGCCATCGCCGCGCCGCCCGCCCAGGCCGATCCGGCCGGCATCCTCACCTTCGGCCTCATCTGGCTCGCTTACCTGCGTGCCCGCGAACCCAAATTGCACATCCGCGAACTTCTGCTGCTTCTGCCCGCTGGCCGCGAAAAGCAGACGGCGCTGCGTATCGGCTTCCTCAACCAGCCCTGCCGCCTCCACATCTATGACGAGGACGATCTCGCCGTCCGCATCGACCCTCGCGACGCCGGCAATCTAGATACTCTTCTCGCCAACTGCCATCGCGCGCCGCCGCGCGCCTCCGAAGCCGCCTCCGAACTCTCCGCCGTGCCTGGTTTCGAACATGTGGCGCAGCCCGATGGCACGGCAAGCCTGCGCATCCACGGTCTCGAGTTTGCCCGTCTCCCCGGCAAAGCAACTGAACGCGAACTCCTCACTCACGCCCGCGAACTTTCGGCTCTACGCAATGAGCCCGGCAGTCTGCTCCACGCGCAGGACCCGGAACGCTGGCTGGAATCTCAGGTCCGCGCCAATCTGCCTCAGATCGATCCCACGCTCCTGTGCGCGCCCGTCTACGGCCAGGTCCCTGCCTTCACCGGTGGCGATCGCGGCATTGCCGACCTCCTCGCCATCACCCACGCCGGCCGCCTCGCCGTGCTTGAGCTGAAAGCCTCCGCCGATATCCACCTGCCTCTACAAGCGCTCGATTATTGGATGCGCGTGGCCCAACACGCCGCCGCCGGAGATTTCACTCGCGCCGGCTACTTCCCCCAACACACTATTTCGCCGCAGCCGCCCAAGCTGCTACTGGTGGCCCCAGCGCTTCAGTTCCACTCCACCGCGGAAACGGTGCTCAGCTTCTTTTCGCCTGGCATTGAAGTGCAGCGCATCGGTCTCGGTTCCAACTGGCGTGCTGAACTGCGCACCATGTTTCGCCTGAACGGCGCCGATCATCCCTTGTGACCGCGCGAAAATCGTAGTCCCGTCAACTCCGCCGAAACACTCGCAACCTTCGTATCCTTCATGCCTGCAGCACGGCCCAGCGCAATCACCTGCGCCTCCGTCAGTTCGCGCCGCCCTTTCGGATACACTGCCCACACCGAATCCGCCCCATTCCAGCCGGCTTGCAAATCGCTCTCGGTCTCAGCGAACACAAATAGCACCTCAGGCGTCGCTTCATCCATCACGCCGCCTGCCTCGCGAATCTGCGCCAAAAAACTCTCCCCGCTGCGCCCCCGCACCGCGACGCGCGTCCCCGGCTTGATCCCCAGCTTCTTCATCAGCGAAGGAGGATTCCGAATCTTCTCAGCCCACTTCGCAGCCAGCTTCTCCCCAAGTTCAAACGAAGCCTCACCCTGCCCGGAAGTAAGCACCAGCGTTCCGCCCTTCACCTCAACCGCTTCCAAATCCGCCAGCGCCACTTTCCACCGAAGCCCGCCGCGCACCACCACTTCGGTGCTCTCCAGCAATGCCCGCGCTTCGCCGCAGCCCGCTGGGCACTCCACACGGCAGACCGCCTCCCATCCCATTAGCCAGCCCTCTCTGTCAGCGCATCACCCCAAGTACAAGTCGCGGCCCTTCACCAGCGCCTCAATCTTGCGGTCCGCCACCGACCGCTTCAGCATCCAGAAGCCGCAATCCGGATGCACCCACCCCACTCTGCCCGCGCCCAGCACCTTCTCCGCGCGCCCAATCGCACCGGCAATTTCCTCCGGCGTCTCCACGTGATTGGTCTTGATATCCACCACACCGATACCGATCTCGATGCGCTCCGTCACTCCCTTCAGCGCCTCCAGATCTTCCGGCGGCCGATGGGCCAACTCCAGCACCAAATGGTCCGCGTGCAATTCATTCAGGAAGCCCAGCAGATGCTCCCAATCGCCCTTCTGAATGGTCTGGCCGCCATAATTCCCGAAGCAAAGGTGCACCGCCTTTTCACCCGTCACCGCATCCAGAACCTTGTTGATGGCGCGCGCGGCCAATGGGCCATCCGAGGGATTGCCCGGTATATTGGCCTCATCCACCTGCACGCAAGCGCAAGGCAGCCCTGCCACCTGCGCCGCCAGCACGTCCGCGATAGCCATTGTCAGTGCCTCGAAATCACGATAGTGCCGGTCCAGCAAACTGCGCGACAGCATATAGGGGCTGGTCACCGTGAACTTGAAATCGCCTTGCGCTACCTGCGCCGCTGCCTCGCAATCGGCGCGCAAGTTCAAAGCGCCTTCTGCTAAAGCACCCACCACCACGCCCGCCGGTTTCCGCCGGAAGCCCATCGGCTGCAGCTTCTGAAACGCGTCCCAATCGGACCTGCCCATCTCCGTCCGCATCCCCTCCATCGGCCGCACGAAGTAATCGATCATCCCGTTTGTGTCTGGATGATTCACATCGAAGCGGTATAGCTCACCTTCCGTCGGCAGGTCGATCCCCGCCTGCCGCTGGATGTCGAACACCACCCTCGTCGCGTCCGACCGCGATTGCTCCGATGGGCTTGCAATCAACCAGTCTGGTACAGGGTATGAGCCCACCGTCGTTGTACGAATCGCCATAGAACCTCTAGTCAATCGCAGCCGCGCCTCGCAGCCTGCGCAAGTAATCGTTCAGATCCACCAGCGAAGCGAAGAAGCCCGCGAAATCCGTCTGCCTCTCCTTCGTGCCCGCTGTGCGCCCGTCGAAATCCCGTGCCCGAAACAGGTCTGTCACCGAAATCACCGCGGTGCCCATGGGCCTGTATTCGTGCGTGCCCTCGGCGCGCGCCACACCGCCGCTTACATAAAGCTCGAAGCCCAAACGCACCACCCCGGCTAATAACTGCGGCTCACACCGTTGCGCGAATTCGTCACCGTAAACTTCCCATCCGCATGTGCCGAAAGCTTGATGTAATTTCCCGCATCGCCTTCCTGGCCCGGGTTCGCAATCAACTGCTCATCCACGTTGCTCTCCGTCCCGCCCGCCACGGACGTATGCAACTGCCACATGTCTTTCAACCCCGGCGATGAGTGTACCGCTTTCCAGGCTTCCGGCGTCCCGCCTTTCCTGGCGCCGTTGTTCATGATCGCCACCTTCGGATGCAGCGCATGCACAATCGCGGAAGGCCCTGACATATTCATGCCATGGTGCGTCGTCAGATACACGTCCACCGTGCCGATCCGGTTCTGCGGACAAACCAGTTCATACTCTTTGTTCCATGTCAGATCGCCCAGATCGATAATCCGAAACTTGCCAAACGTAATCAGCGTGCCCACGGATCGCGCGTTCTCCGTCGGGTCCACATCCCGCAGCTTGGTCCCTTCGCAGAAACCGTTGGCCGCGCCCGTTCCCTGCAGCAGTTCGCCGCCCGCGCTCAGCACTTTCACCGTCAGGCCGCGCACGGGAATCGTGTCGCCTGCCTTCACTTCCAAATGCTCGCCGGCGCCGCGTGCTTTCGTGTAGGCATCGTAGAGCTTGTCTTCATTGGCGCCGTGCTCAAAACTTGCGCCATGGTCCACAAAATGTTTCACCGGCATCAGCGCGGCCAGTTGCGGAACACCGCCGGCGTGGTCCACATGGTAATGCGTAATCACCAGATAATCGATTTGCGTGACGCCCGCAAGTTTCGCCGCCGCCGCAATCCTCTTCGCGTCCCGGCTCTCGAACCCCGGCCATCCCGTGTCCACCAGCATCGATTCGCCCGACGGCGAAACGAACAGAGTCGCCTGCCCGCCCTCCGTGTCGACAAAATAAACGTCCAGCGTGGATGATTTTGGCGCGCCCCAAGCCGCAACACACAGCAGCAACAGCGCAAATGAAGTTTTCATAATCGAGAGAATCGTATCATGAGCAAGAACCGGACGAACAACCGGCTACCCTGAAACGTACCAATTAACAAATGCCATATTGCAGCCATTGCGGAACGGTCGCTGGGGAGACAGACCGCTTCTGCGCAAAGTGCGGTGCCCCACAGCCACTCGGCGCCGGTTTTGCTTCCCAAAGGTCCGCTCCCGCGCCAGACCCTTTTGACAGTGTCTCGCCGCGCACTGCCTGCATCCTCTGTTACATTCCCGTGGTTGGCTGGATTTTCGCCGTGATCGTTCTCGCCTCCCAGAAGTTTCGCGGCGATCAACTGGTCCGCTTCCACTCTTTCCAGGGGCTATACCTTTTTGCCGTCTGGCTCTTCATCCATTGGGCCGTCCGCCCGGCGTTCCAGGATCTCGATTTCGCCGGCTACAAGCTCCTCGAAGCAATCATGTTCGGCCTCTGGATCTTCATGATGATCAAGACCAGCCGCCAGGAGCGCTATGTGCTGCCGCTCATCGGCGAACTGGCCCAGCGCTCCGCGGCGGAAAACTGAAAGCTACTTCACGCGATCGAACACGCGCACTTCGTCGTAGGGTGCGCCTTTTGCGTCTGTGGAATGAACTTCCGCCGTGCGCGTATTCAAATCCGCGGAGAGCGTAGTTTTGGTGTGTCCATATTCCTTGCCGCCGCGCTTGTTGATCTGCATCCATTCGTGGTCGTTGACCTTGGTGCTGATCAGCGCCGTCCCCGGCATCGCGCCCGGCATCTCTTTCCCGTTGTAGTACACCACCACTTCTTTCCCAAATACCGGTCCTGAACTTTCCGTCTTGCCTGTCTTGGTAACCACGGAATCCGGTGTCGGCCCGTTCGAGATCACAGTCACGCGGCCCTTCCAATCCTCAGGCTTACGCACCTTCGATTTTTCTGCATTGAATTTCCACGTCCCAACAGACAAATCCGCCGCGAGTGCAAGCGAGGCGGTAAACATAAAGATAGTGGCACGATGAATAAGTGTCATGGTCAATAATCCTAACATTTTTGACTGCTTCTTCGGCTTGGCCACAACCGATGCTAGAATAACTATTCATAGCTCTGTATAAATATGCAATTCTCCGTAGGCATTGTCGGCCACACCGGCTATAGCGGTGCCGAACTCCTCAAAATATTCCGGCATCACCCATCCTGCCGGCCAATCCTCCTCGATCATCGCGCGCCTGAAGATACCCGCGCCCAAGTCCCGCGAATCCCCTTCACTTCCGAAGCCGTTCGCCAAAGCAATCTCGACGCAGTTCTGCTGGCCACCAGCCCCGAAGTCTCCCTTGCAGCCGTCCCCTGGCTGCTCGAATCCGGCACGCGCGTCGTCGATCTCAGCGGGGCCTTTCGTCTTCAGAGTGCAGCCAATTACGAACGCTGGTATAAAGCTCCGCACACCGCGCCCGAACTCCTCACTCAAGCTGTCTACGGCCTCCCCGAATACAATCGCCGCGACATTGCCGGTGCGCGTTTCGTCTCCAACCCCGGCTGCTACCCCACCGCCGCCAATCTCGCGCTCCGGCCCCTCATCGCCGCGAACCTGGTCGATCGCGCCTGCGGTATCGTCTGTGACGCGAAATCCGGCGTGAGCGGCGCCGGCCGCAAACCGTCCCTCAAAACCAGCTTCTGCGAAGTGACCAATAACTTCTCCGCATATTCGGTTCTCCACCATCGCCATGTGCCTGAGGTGCTGCTCACGTCCGGTCTCGAAGAGCACGAACTCAGCTTTACCGCCCAACTCATCCCCATCGATCGGGGCATCCTCGAGACCATTTACTTCCGCGCGACACCCGAAAAGTTGGCGCTTATCGAAGCCACGTATCGCGCCCAATATGCCGCCGAACCATTTATCCGCATTCACGCGGCGGGCACGTTCCCCGATCTGAACTCCGTCGCCCACACCAATTTCTGCGATATCGGCTTCCTCACCCACCCCGCCACGGGCCGCGCTGTCATCGTCGCAGCCATCGATAATCTGGGCAAAGGCGCCGCCGGTCAAGCCCTCCAGAATCTGAATCTCATGCTCGGCCTGCCCGAAACGGAAGGCCTGCTATGAGGCTCCTCATCAAAATCGGCGGCACCCTGCTCGATTCGCCCGAGCGCCGCGATAACCTGGCCGCACAGATCTCCGCCCTCCTCACCGCGGGCCACAAGGTCGCGCTCGTCCACGGCGGCGGCAAGCAAATTACCGAATATCTGGAAGCGCGCGGCATACAAAGCGAGTTCCGCGAAGGTCTGCGCGTCACCACCCCGGAGACCATAGACGCAGTGCTGAAGGTGCTCACCGGCACCGTCAACGGCGAACTGGTTGCTGCGCTTATCCGTGCCGGAGCGGGCGCCGTCGGCCTTACCGGCCTCGATGGCTGGCTTGTGCAGGCGGAACAGATGAATCCCGCTCTCGGCGCGGTCGGCCGCGTCACCGGCGCCAACTCACGCCTGATCGATGTCCTCTCCTCAGCCGGCTTTCTCCCCGTCATTGCCTGCCTCGCCGGCGATCTGGAAGGCCGCTTTTGGAACGTGAATGGAGATCGAATGGCTGTCGCCTGCGCCTCCGCCTTCGATGCCGATACCCTCATCTTCCTCACAGACGTTCCCGGCGTCCTGGACGCCTCCGCCACCCGAATTCCGCACCTCACCGCCCGCGCCGCCCGCCAACTCATCGATAGCGGCGTCGCCAAAGGCGGCATGCAGGCCAAGCTTAACGCCGCCACCCTGGCGCTCGATCAGGGCGTCGCCCGCGTCGTCATCGCTCCGGGCTTTGAATTGCAAATACTCCCTCGTCTTCTTGCCGGTGAATCGCTCGGCACCACCATTGGACAATCATGATCAGCGCACTCACTGGAGACGCCGTCGTCCCCCACCGCACGCGCCTGCGCCGCCTTTCCGTTCGCAAAGCCGGCATGCGCGATATCGGCCCCCTATTGCAACTTATCAATGGGTATGCCGCGAAAGGCATAATGCTGCCGCGCACGGAATTTGAATTGTCCGAAAATATGCGCGATTTTTCGGTGCTTTACTCCGGAAAAGAGCTGCTCGGCTGCGGAGCCCTGCATTTTTACAGCCCCACCGTGGGTGAAATTCGCTCGCTCGCCGTCGCCGAACAAGCCAAAACGCAAGGCGCCGGCCGCCTTATTGTCGATTCGCTGGTGCAGGAAGCCCGCGATTATGAATTGCACGCCGTCTTTGCCTTTACTTATGTTCCCGGCTTTTTCAGTAAAGTGGGTTTCGCCGAAGTGGAGCGCGGCGAACTGCCTCTGAAGGCGTGGAAAGACTGCCTCCGCTGCCCAAAATTCCAGAATTGCGACGAAATTGCCGTTCTCCGCGTCCTGGAACCCGATAAATGGGTATCAATGCCCGCTTCTCCGGAACCGAACCTATATATCCAGCTTCCCAACATCGCTCCGCCCTCTTTTCGCTGATTAAAAATAAATCTGAGAATATTTTAAATAATCATCACGTATTGTCTGTACAATTCAAATCAACCGCGCGCAATGCGGCGGAAACGAGGCGAAGATGAAAGCTCAGACGATCGAAGTCGGAGAATCCACCGGAAGAATCCTGTGTTGCCCCATTTTCAGGTCGGGAGGCAAGAAACTCCTGGCCAAAGGCCATCTTATTTGCGATGAGGACGTCCGAGTCCTGCAATCGGAAGGGATGGATCGGGTTTGGGTCACCGAACTCGAAGAAGGCGAAGTCGGAGAAGACGATGCCGTCCGCACTGTCGCCGCTGAAATTAGCTGCGGTTGCGCGGAAGTAAAAATTACCGCGGGCGGCCGGGCCAACCTCGTCGCCACTGAAAATTGTTGCGTCCTTGTGGATGACGATCTTTTAAAGCAGGTCAATTGCACCTCCAGCCTGGTCATCGCCACGTTGCTCAACTTCAGTTACGCTCAGGCCGGCCAGCGCATCGCTACCGTGAAAAGCGCGCCCTTCGCCGTCGCCCAGTCTGACCTGGAAGGTCTGGTCGCTCTTCTCCGCGAACGCGGCCCCATCATGCAGGCTCGTCCGCTGCGCACCCCCACTCTCGGCGTCCTTTATTGCGACCCCATCAGCGGCGATCGTGCGCGCCAGATGTTTGAAAGCATCATGCGCCAGCGCCTGGAGCGCTTCTCCATCCCCGCTCCCATTTCACTCGCGTGCCTGGAGGAAGAAGAGCAGGTCGTTCGCGGCCTCCATAGCCTCCTCCGGCATCGCCCCTCTTTAATTCTGGTAGCCTCGTCCACCGCGCCCGCCGGTCCCGAAGATGTAGTGGGCCGCGCTCTGGCACGAGTAGGCGCGCAGCTGGAACGCTTCCTCACGCCTGTCGAACCGGGTAACCTGATGATGCTCGCGTATCGCGACGATATCCCCATCGTCTCCGCCCCCGGCTGCTTCCGCTCCACGAAATCCAACGTGGTCGATCTGATCATGCCGCCGCTCCTGGCGCAATACCGCATCTCCACCTGGGAGCTTGCCTGCCTGGGCCACGGCGGCTTGCTCGGCTAGAGATGCTGGCCTAATTTCAGATACAATTCGTGACGTGCGTCTACTCCTGCTGACCGGCCTTTTCCTCGTCTCCGCTTTCGGTCAGTCGGAAGACTTCGGTGCGTTCACTAATTCCGGCGATATCGGCGAACCTCCGCTCAAAGGGTCCGCCGATTTCGACGCCGCCACCTCTAAATACAACATCACCGGCTCAGGCACCGACATCTGGGGCCAGTCCGATCAGTTCCACTATGTCTGGCGCGAAATGTCCGGCAACCTTGCCGTCACCGCCACCGCACGATTCGTTACCGAAGGTGTGGGGCATCGCAAAGCGGTCATCATGCTGCGCAAAAATCTGGACCCCGATTCGCCTTTCCTCCAACTCGCAATTCACGGCGATGGCACCCCCTCGGTCCAATTCCGAAGCACCAAAGCCGGTAACACCAACACCGTCGATTTTCCGGTGCAAGGTCCCGGCATCTGGAAGCTGAAGCTGGTGCGCCAGGGTTCCACCGTCACCTTCTGGATCGGCAAAGGCGATTCGCCCCTCACCGAACTGGGCCACACCGTCAACGGGTTGGGAAGTCCAGTGCTGGTCGGGCTAGGCGTCAGTTCGCATACCCAGGCAGCAACCAACACGGTCTTATTCTCCGATGTAGCCGTGGATCGGCTTCCCTAGCCATGCGCCTGCTCTTGTCAGCTTTACTTCTGTCTACCTCTGCTTTTGCGCAAGCCTCGGATCTGGGCCTCTTCAGCAACTCCGGCGACGTCGGCGCACCCACCATAAAAGGCTCGGCCGAGTTTTCGAAAGGCGAGTACCGCCTCACCGGCGCCGGAGCCAACATCTGGGGCAAGCAGGATCAATTCCAATACCTTTGGCGTGAGATCGCCGGCAACTTCACCGTCAACGCCACTCTGCGCTTTCTCGGTGAAGGCGCCGATCATCGCAAGGCCGGCATCATGGTCCGCCAGTCACTCGACGCCGATGCCGCCTATGCCGATGTCGTGATCCACGGCAACGGCATGCCCGGCCTGCAATGGCGAAGTAAGGCGGGCGAAGAAACCAACACCTTCGATCTTCCGTTCACCGGTCCCGGTACGTTCCGAATCAAGCTGGTGCGCACCGGCGTGAAGATCTACCTGTATCTTGCCAAGGAAGACGCCGAGCCCAAAGAAATTGCGCATACCGAAGTGTCCTTGCGCGGTCCTGTGCTGGTGGGGCTCGCGGTTTGTTCCCACCAAGCGGACGCGTCGGATACTGTAGTGTTTTCAAATGTCTCCATCGAGCCCCAGACCCGATAGCTGCTTGCGGCGCGGGGCGATACCATAGGCAAAGCCGGCAACCATGAGCAGGATCAACCTCAAAGTAAACGGCCATTCGCACACGGTGGATGTCGAGCCGGCAACCCCACTGCTGTACGTACTTCGTAACGACCTGGGGCTGGAAGGTCCGAAATTCGGCTGCGGACTCGGCCAGTGCGGCGCTTGCACGGTCAACATCAACGGCGCCGCCGTTCGTTCGTGCATCACCCCAACCTCGTCCGTCAAAGGTGAAATCACAACGCTCGAAGGCCTTGCGAAAAATGGCAAGCTGCATCCGCTTCAGCAGGCATGGATCGATGAACAGGTGCCCCAATGCGGATTTTGCCAGAACGGCCAGATCATGACCGCTAAGGCCCTGCTCGATAAGAACCCGCACCCCACCGATGCGCAGATCCGCGAAACCATGAACGGAACGCTCTGCCGGTGCATGAGTTATTACCGCGTCCAAAAAGCCATCCAGCGCGGGGCGAAGCTGATGGCCGCCAAGCAGGTGGTTGCATGAGCGCGATTCCGAAGCGGATCGAAGACACCCTGGCACTCCATCGCCGCGGCTTCCTCAAGAGCGCCGGCCTATTCGCCGTCACCTTCAGCGCGCTTACCGAAGCTGGTCCCATGGAAGCGCAAACGCCAGGCACGGCCGCCCAGGCAACGGGCCCATACCCCCCCGTCGACCCGCGCAAGCTCGATTCCTGGATCGTCATCCATCCCGACAACACCGCCACCTTCTACGTCGGCAAGACCGACCCCGGCCAGGGCACTGGAACCGGCTTCCGCCAGCTCATGGCCGACGAGCTCGATATTGCCTTCCACAACACCACCTGCATCATGGGGAGCACCGACATCACCGTCGATCAGATCGGCTCCGGTGGTTCCACCGCTATGGAGCGGGATTCCTGGCCCATGCGCCGCGCCGCCGCCGAAGCCCGCCGCGTGCTGCTTGAAATGGCTTCGGCCCAACTCAGCGTGCCTGCCAATCAGCTCGCCGTCAGCGGTGCTGTCGTTTCCGTAAAGGCCGATCCCACAAAGCGCGTCACCTATGGCGAGCTCATCGGCGGCAAAAAATTCAACGTTACGTTGAGCGGGACCAATGCCTTCTCCATCGCGGGTAAGGCAAAAACAAAAACGATTCCGGAACTCAAATACTCGGGCCAACCCACGCATCGTGACGATATCCCCGGCAAAGTGGATGGGACCACCGAGTGGTCCACCGGTGTGCGGTTGCCAGGTATGGTCCATGCCCGGAACGTGAAGCCCGCGTATGCGTGCGCCAAGCTTACCGGCATCGATGAATCGTCCGTGAAAAACCTGCCCGGCTTCATCAAGGTGGTGAGCAAAGGCAATTATGTCGCGGTGGTTTGCGAACGCGAAGAACAGGCAATCCGCGCGGCGCGCCAGCTCAAAGTCGCTTGGGAAAAGCCTTCCACCGCACCGTTCCCGGCATCGGAAGACTTGTTCCCATACTTGCGCGCGGCCAAACCTGCCTCGGCCTCCACACCCGCTCCGGAGGGCGATTCCGAATTACGCAACCCGCTCCTCAAACCCATCGTCGTGGGGAATCCAGAAGCGGCTTTCGCGGGCGCCGCCAAGATCATCCAGGCTGACTACGAAATTCCGTTTCAGGGCCACACAGCTTTTGGCCCCGCTCACGCCATGGCCGACCCGTCGAACGGGCAGATGACCATCTATTCGAATGACATGAAGTCCTACGGCATGCGCAGGTGCGTCGCCACATTTCTCGGCATGCCGCAGGACCGTGTGCGCGTTGTCTGGATGCAAGGTTCACAAGGTTACGGCCGCACCGCCGCGGAAGATGCGGCTTGCGAGGCAGCCTGGATCGCTCGCGAAATCGGCAGGCCCGTTCGTATGCAATGGATGCGCGAGGAAGAGACCGCGTGGGATACAAAAGGACCGGCCTTCCTGGTGCAACTGCGCGGCGCTCTGGATGCGGAGGGCCGGCTGGTGGCCTACGATTACAACGCGCGTTCCTGCGATTACAATCACGTTGGCTATAACGAGCCGGATACTGTATTGATCGCCCAGCTTATGGGCCAGAGGCGCGCCAGGCCCGCGGCGGGCAGCGCTTCGACGCCTTCCGACATGTACGCCATTCCGAACCGTAAAATGAATGGCGAAGTCTTCGCGCTGCCGGCTATTTGGGAAACGCCTCTTCGCACCGGCAACCTGCGCGATCCGAACGGCCCTCAAGCGACATTCGCCGCTGAGTGTTTCATCGATGAAATGGCGGCCGCCGCCAAAGCCGATGCGCTAGACTTCCGCTTGAAGATGCTCCAGGCCGGAACCGCCGATGACGAAGGCTTCCGCCGCGCCCGATCCATCGCCGCATTCAAAGCTGCAGCCGAAAAGTACGGCTGGGACCCGCGCCCTTCGCCGAAACCGCACGGCACCGGAAAAATTCTAACCGGCCGCGGCGTAGCGTATTCCTTCCGTGGCCAGACCATAGTGGCGCAAATCGCCGAGGTGGAAGTGAACCGCGAAACCGGCCACGTGTGGGCCAGGCGCCTGGTGTGCGCCCACGAGTGCGGCTTTGTGGTAAATCCGGAAAGCCTGCGCGCCACGGTGGAGTGCGGCATGCTCCACGGCCTGAGCCGCGCCCTCTATGAAGAGGTTAAGTTCGATACGGAAAACGTATTGAGCAAGGATTGGCTCTCGCACCCCACCTTACGCCACGCCGACACGCCGGAGAGCATAGAGATCGTGCTGGTGAACGGCGATCCAAAACCGGATCGACCCGACCTACCGCCATACGGAGGCGGAGAGGCTTGTCTGAAACCGATGATGGCAGCGATCGGCAACGCGATCCACGATGCAACCGGCGTCCGCCTGCGCCGCGTTCCCTTCCGGAGCGAGCGCGTCCTAGAAGCGCTAAAATCCGCGGGCGTCTGACGAAACCGATTTGCTCGACTCAAAACGCATTTGGCCATTTCTGCTTCCCGTGAAAAATAGCAAGCGATTCTAGCCGCTCTCGCCGCTAGAGTTGCGGTGAATTCGACACGGCAAAAGCGGTCCCCGGCACCGATTCTTCGCCTGCCGTGCTGCAAAACAACAAAGCAATGCGCTGGCCTGGTTTCAAATCGAACGACGAAGGAAGCTGCACACTCACCTGATAAATTCCGGTCAAGTTCGGCGCCAGACCCGCATACAGAACGGGAACCGGCGTCGGGGAATCGCTGCCGCCCCGCACGGAACATTCTAGCGGCTTCACAACAGTGAAGGGCGGAGTGGACGCCACCGGCCCCAAACCTACCGCGTAGAAATGAATGATTTCATCGGGCTGCGCGGGATTTTCAAGCGTTACAGTGCCGCTGAAATCCTGGTGGATTGCCGTGATGCCGGAAGCGGCACTTGGATCGGAACTGAGGTCCAGAAAATATAAGTCCCACCCTGTTACGGTAGTCTTCCAGTTGTGGCCAACTTCGAATGGCGACCGGCTCGGGACATCGATCTCCACCGGACCTCGAGGAGTGTCAGGCGGCACCTGAAACTGAAGGGCACCCGGGCGCGCGGTTACCACCGGCACACTCCGGCCATTGAGCGTGACTTTCGCCTCTTGTAAGTCGCCGAATCCCCCGCCCCACACCACAGCAAGGGAACCAGGTACCATCCCCGAGACTCCGTAGCCCGACCCAGAAATACCGGGAGTTCTGGGGATGATTTCTTCCATTTCGCGCGACGCCGTCGCTATCCGCACAACACGGTTCAGGCTGCTCACCGCATAGATGGCAAGTCCATCATCCGCGATGCTGGCGTCCAGGAAGCCTTCCCCCGTAAATGTAAGCTGCTTGCCATTCAAAAAAATTTCGGCTGCCACGCCAGAGACCGGTGCAAGGTACACAATCTGGCGAAGATCCGAAGAAACAGCGATCCGGCGGAGCACTATCGAACCAAGCGTCTGCTCAAACACCACCGCGTCTTGCCCGGTATTCAGATCGAGCGAGCGAACGGATAATGAATATGTTTCGCCGAATAGAAAATTGGCATACAGAATCCGTGTTCCGTCGGGATCGATCGTCGGCTGCAGCACGGAAGAGTAGGAAATCGACGGCTTGTAGATTTTGAAACGAGTTTCTCCCTCGGCGCAGTTCACCAGCATTTCTTCAGCGCCAAAAGTTGCAAGCAGCACGCATCCACGGTTTGTCAGGGCTTGTTTCTGATTCGCCAGCGTTCCCACAAACGAGCGCGAAGCGCCGGTACTCAGATCGACGACCGTTCCGTTCGTAAGCGCCGCATAACGCCCATTCCGGCTGATTTGAACGCTGCCCTGGAACGCGTCGAGCCGGTAGTGGGGAGCCACGACCCGCCCCGTCGCGGTAGATACAGGAACGCAATTTTTCGACCCGCATTGCAGGGTCTCGACAGTCTTATTGACGGCAAAGACAGTGCCGTCGGCGCTGACGTCGAGTACCCCGTCCACCGGACCCCATGCGGGTACGAACCAGCGCCAGCCCGATTCCCGCGTGTACTCAAAAACATTCCCCGCGTTCGCGGGCTTCGGCGCTTTCAGAATGAAAGAAGACGTCACATAGCGAAGACCCTGCGCATCCGCGCTAAGCCCTATGAACGCCTGCGCCGATAGTGCGCCCGCGCCAACCAGGCTGAGCAAAATTGAAAGAACCGCCGCCGAAAATTCCGCCCTCAAGGTTTGCCCTCCACCTCGACCTCAATTGTAGGCCCGAAGATCCCGGCAACAATGAAAACTAGATCGTTCAGGGCAATTTCACAACTGTGTCCTCAATCTGGCGAGAGAAGTCCCACCACACGCCAATTTCCACCGTCACGCATCATTAGCAAATTCATAAATGCCTCAACCTGCTTGTCGTTTACGGTAGGACGTAGGCGCACTTTGACGTACGCAAAATCTCCCTATCGCTTGGTGGCGGCAACGCCCGCGTAGTAACTCGGAAAAGTCGTACGAAGTTCGTCGTCTCCCCATCGGCGCGCCATGTAAATCGGGCCCACGAAAATGCTTTTGGGCCTCCGTCCAGCGCTCTTAGAATCAATGAATCAGCTCTTCCTGCCATCACTAAGCTCGAAAAATTTCGTGCTGGGAATGGTGCAAAAACCGGGTAAAACCGCGGTCCGAAATACACGGAGGGAAGGCATGGATCCGAACCCGAACAAACCCAAGCCTCGACCCCACCCGCTCTCGATATCGGACCAAATTGGTCGTATACTGGAATGGCACCCTCTGAACTATGCTGCAGACGTTCATCATTTCGCTTCGGGAAGGCGTCGAAGCCGCGCTGGTCATCGCCATCGCCATCGCTTACCTGAAGAAAACCGGCCGCGAACGCCTGCTGCCCATGGTCTATCGCGCCATCCTCGCCGGTGTCGCTGCAAGTTGCATCCTCGCCTGGGTTTTCACCCGCCTCCAAATCACCGAAGAAGCCTATGGCGGTTGGACCCTCCTCATCAGCGCCGTCTTCGTCCTTGGCATGGTCGTTTGGATGAACCGCAACGCCAAAGGCATGAAAGGTGAAATCGAGGGCAAACTCACCGGCGATTCCGGCTCCGGCTGGAGCGTCTTCGCCTTCGTCTTCCTCATGATCTTCCGCGAGGGCGTCGAAACCGTGCTGCTCCTCGCCGCCGTCCGCCTCGATACGTCCGGCATCCTCGAAGCCGTCGGCGTCCTACTGGGCCTTGGTTTAGCCGTACTCTTTCGGCGTCAGTTTCGTGCGCGGCACCATCCGCGTCAACCTGAAATCGTTCTTCAAAATCACCACGGTCATCCTGATGGTGGTCGTCTTCCAGCTCACCATCACCGGGCTCCACGAACTCAGCGAAGGGCAGATTCTCCCCTCCAGCGCCGCCGAAATGGCTTTAATCGGCCCCATCGTGCGCGACGAAGTCTTCTTCTTTATCGCCATCCTGGCCTTGGCCGGCGCCATGCTCCTGCTCGAATGGCGAGGCCGCGCCCAACCCGCCGTCGATCAGCTCGAAGGCGCCGCGCTTCGCAAAGCCCGCTGGTCCGCCCGCCGTGAGCGCCTCTGGATGATCGGCAGTTGCGCCGCCTCCGGCATCTTCATGCTTATGATCACGGCCGAGTTCATTTACGCCAAATCCACCACCGAACTCTCCGCCGCCACCCCGGTCACGGTCACCGGCGACAGCCTCAAAATCCCCGTAGCCTCCGTCAGCGATGGCAACCTACACCGTTTCTCCGCCGAATCCGAAGGCGTCACCGTCCGCATCATCGTCATCCAGCGCCCCGATAAGACGCTCGCCACCGCCTTCGACGCCTGCGAAATATGCGGCAACAAAGGGTATTTTCAAAAGGGCCCGAACGTGGTCTGCCGCAACTGCGCGTCGGCCATTTTCATCCCCACCATCGGCGTGCGCGGCGGCTGCAACCCCATCCCCCTCCCCTCCAGCGTGGAAGGCGCGAACCTGGTCATCCCCGCGGACAAACTGTTCAAAGGAGTGCGGTACTTCCGCACCGCGAGCTAAATGTTTCTTCGCTTTGTGGCGGAAAGCTTGCGGCGCTCCCCCCGTCGAAAAGCCATGACGGTGTTCGCCATTGCCATGGGCACTGCCGTCGCCACGGCCATGCTCGGCGTCATGCTCGATATCGGCGATAAAATCAACCTCGAACTGCGCTCGCTCGGCGCCAACATCCTGGTCACCCCCAAAGCCCCCGCCGCCTCTCTCCCCGAAGCGCAAATCCCCAAACTCAAGACCATCTTCTGGCAGCTCAACCTCACCGGCTTCATGCCTTCGCTTACCGAAGTTGCGGAGGTTGCCGGCTCCCCCGTCCCCGTTCGCGGTGTCTGGTTCGATCGCGAATATCGCACTCCCGATGGGCGCGTCCTGCGTACCGGAGCCCGCGCCGTGAACCCCTCCTGGCGCATCTCCGGGCACTGGCCCGCAAAGCAGAACGAGTGTCTCGCCGGCGCCGCCATCGCCTCGCGCCTCAACCTCAAACCAGGTTCCGCCGTCACGCTCTTTGGCGAACCCTTCACCGTCACCGGCATCCTCCAAACCGGTGCCGAAGAAGACGATCAGATGCTCACCGAACTCGCCGGCCTCCAGCGCCTCACCGGCCACACCGGCCAGGTCGATTCCATCCAGGTCGCCGCCCTCACCAAGCCCGAAGACGATTTCGCCCGCAAAGATCCCGCCCGCATGACTCCTCAGGAGCTGGAGCGTTGGAACTGCACCAATTACGTCCGCTCCATCACCCACCAGATTGAAGAAGTGCTGCCCCAATCCACCGCGCGCCCCGTCTGGCGCGTCGCCGATAGCGAAGGCCGTGTGCTCTCGAAAATTGGCGGGCTCATGCTGCTCATCGCCATCGCCGCCCTTGGCGCAGCCGCCCTCACCGTTTGGAGCGTCGTCGCCACCACCATGCTCGAACGCCGCGGCGAAATCGCCATTATGCAGGCCACCGGCGCGACTGACCGTATGATCGCTTCCCTTTTTGGCGCCGAAGTCGCGGTCGAAGGCCTGCTGGGCGGTGCGCTCGGCGTATTGGCAGGTCTCCGCATGGCCCATTGGGTAGGCGGCACAGTTTTCCGCACCGGCATCGAAATCCCGTCCATCCTGGCTCCGCTTTCCATCTTCCTCGCGATGGCCATCGCCCTCGCCGGAGCCTATCCGCCACTCAGAAAATCGCTGCTCCGCGCTCCCGCTATCGCTCTCCGGGAGCGCATCTAATATGTATTGGACCTTCGTCCGCGGCGCCATGCGTCTGCGCGCCCGCCGCCTGCTCCTCGCCTTCTCCGCCCTCGCGGTAGCCGCCGCGCTTTCCACAGCGCTCTTCAGCATTTATTCTGACGTCGAACGCCGCGTCCGCTCAGAGTTTTCCTCCTACGGCGCGAATCTCATCGTCACCAGCCCCGCAGCCACCGTCCCGCTCACGGCCGTCACGCTCGCCCGCGCCTCCGGTGCCATCGCCGCGCCCTTCCTGTTCACCACCGGCACGCTCTCCAGCCAACCCGTCTCACTCGCCGGCGTCGACATTCAAGCCGCTCAGGAACTCACCCGCTTCTGGCGCATTGAAGGCAACACCGGCGAATGCTTAGCCGGCGTCAATCTGGCCCAACGCTTCCACCTCACCCCCGGCACCCTCGCCGGCCTCCAAGGTTCCCCCTGCCGCATCACTGGAATCGTCACCACCGGCGCCGCCGAAGACAACCAACTCATCCTGCCGTTCGCCACCGTCGCCAAACTCGCCAGCATCGCCAACTCCGCCAGCATCGTGCAAGTCCGCGCGCCCGGGGAACGCCTTGAAGAAATCCGCGCGAAACTTCAACAGGCCTACCCGCAAACCAGCGTCCGCATCGTGCAAGCCGTCGCCGAAACCGAAACCTCGGTGGTGCGCAAAATCCGCGTCGTGCTCTTCCTGCTGCTCGCGCTCATACTGGTCATCACCACCATGTCCGTTACCAGCAACTTCAGCGAACTGGTCATGGAGCGCAGCCGCGAAATTGGCATCCTGAAAGCCATCGGTGCGGCGGAACGCAAAATCGCCTCCCTCTTCGTCGCCGAAACGGTTCTGCTCGCGCTCGCCTCAGCCGTCGCCGGATACGCCGCTGGTGTCATACTCGCCGGTTACATCGGCCGCCAGGTCTTCGCCATCCCTTTCACCCTGCACATTGAACCCACCGTGCTCCTGCTTGCCGCAGCCATCACGCTCGCCGTCGCGCTCTGCTCCACCGCGCTTGCGGGCGTCAGCATCTGGCGCATCCAGCCCGCACGCATCCTGAGGGGCGAATGAACAGGCCCTTCCTGCACCTCGAAAACGTCACCAAGCTTTACACCGGCGAAGGTGGCAAACAGGTGCGCGCTCTCGATTCCGTCAACCTCACCGCCAACGCGGGCGAATGGATCGCCATCATGGGCCCCTCCGGCTCCGGCAAGACCACACTGCTCAACATTCTCGGCTGTCTCGATCAAGCCACCACCGGCGTAGTCCGCATCGGCAGTACCGATACCTCCACCCTCAACCGCTCGCAACTCGCCCGCTTCCGCTGCGAAACGGTTGGCTTCGTTTTTCAACAATTCCATCTCATCCCGCATCTCAACGCGCTTGAAAACGTCATGCTCGCGCAATACTTCCACAGCATGCCCGATCGCGATGAGGCCTCGGCTGCGCTCGAACAGGTCGGTCTCGCCACACGCGCCAATCACTTGCCCAGCGAACTTTCCGGCGGCGAACAGCAGCGCGTCGCCATTGCCCGCGCCCTAGTCAACGACCCGAAAATCATCCTCGCCGATGAGCCCACCGGCAACCTGGACGCCGAAAATCAGACTAAGGTCATGAACATTCTCTCCGGCCTTCACGCCCAGGGCCGCACCATCCTCATGGTCACCCATGACGATCACGTGGGCCGCCGCGCCGATCGCCGCCTCAACCTGGAACACGGCCACATCGTCACCCCCAAGAATTTTTCAGCCGAAGAAAACCAGAATTTCGACGAGGTCCTGGAACAGCTCTGGGTCCAGCGTGAACACCGCGAAGAAGGCGAAGCCGCTCACCTGGAAGCCACGCACTTCACCACCTCGCAGCACCGCAAGCTCACTTCCACCATGGCGCAAATGGGCCTGGTCAAGGTCAACGGTTGGGACGTTCAGTTCACCCCCGCCGGCGAAAGCCGCGCGCGCAGCGTCATTCGCCGCCATCGTCTGGCTGAGCGCCTCTTCACCGACGTGCTCTCCATCCGCGACCCTGCCGCAATCGAAAGCAACGCCTGCACCTTCGAACACATTCTCAGCGCGGAACTGACAGATCGTATCTGCACCTTCCTCGGCCATCCCGCCACCTGCCCTCACGGCGCTCCCATCCCGCGCGGGCAGTGTTGCGAAGAAAAGCTGGTCTCAGACCCCGCTCAGAAGCTTTCCGTGTTAGCTAGCATCTAAACTAAAACGAATGCGAAACGTCGTCATCATCGGTTCCGGTTGTGCCGGGAACACTGCGGCCATCTACGCCGCGCGCGCTGGACTCGATCCTCTCGTCGTCAAAGGCGTCGATGCCGGCGGCCAGCTCTCCTGGACCACGGAAGTGGAAAACTTCCCCGGCTTCCCCGAAGGCATCAACGGCCCGGAACTGGTGGACAGCATGAAGCGCCAGGCCGAACGCTTCGGCGCTTACTTCATGGATGGCTCTGTCCTGGAAGCTGACCTTTCCGCGCGCCCGTTCAAGCTCAACATTGAAGGCACGTGGCTCGAAACGCGCACGCTCATCATCGCGTCCGGCGCCTCTGCCCGTTGGATCGGCCTGCCCTCGGAACAAGCCCTCATCGGCCATGGCGTCAGCAGTTGCGCCACCTGCGATGGGTTCTTTTATAAAGGCAAAAAGATCATGGTCATCGGCGGTGGAGATTCCGCCATGGAAGAAGCCAATTTCCTCACCCGCTTCGGCACCGAAGTCACGCTGGTGCATCGCAGCGATAGCTTCCGCGCCTCGAAAATCATGCTGGATCGCGCCACCGCGAACCCGAAAATCAAGTTCCTCACCAGCACCGTCGTCGAAGAAGTGCATGACGTCAGCCGTAACACCGTCACCGGCGTGCGCCTGCGCAACACCCTCACCAACACCACCTGGGATCAGGACGTCGACGGCTTTTTTGTCGCCATCGGCCACATCCCCAACACCAAAGTTTTCCGCGGCCAGATTGAAACCGATGCCGATGGCTACATCGTCGGCAAAGGCGGCGCGCGCACCAGCGTCCACGGCGTCTTTCATGCGGGCGATGTCGAAGATCGCATCTACCGCCAGGCCATCACCGCATCCGGCGCCGGATGTAAGGCCGCTATCGAAGTCGAAAAATTGCTGGAAGCTGAGGGACACTAGAAGCCATGATTGAACGTCTCTCTCCGCCCGGATCGCCCGCCCCCGCCGGCCCCTATTCACCGGCCGTTCGCGCCGGCGGCTTCATTTACGTCTCAGGGCAAGTTGCCCAACAACGCGGCGACGTCGAACTTGAAACCCGCCAGGTGCTGAACAACATCAAGACCATTCTGGAAGGCGCGGGCGCATCCATGGCCGACGTCGTCAAGTGCAGCGTCTTCCTCAAAGAAGGCAAAGATTTCGCTGCCATGAACGCCATCTATGGCGAATTTTTCGGCAGCGACAAGCCCGCCAGAAGCACTATCGTCTGCAACTTCGTCGCCGATATCAAAGTCGAAATCGATTGCATCGCGTTCAAGCCTTAACGCGTAATCCCGGCACGCCGCCCAGCGTCCAGGCCGCCCGCACCGCGCGCAGAATCGCTTCCTGAACAGCGTTCGCCGCCGCCATTCCCAACATGTCGCCTTGCGCCTCCAGCGTGCCCGCAGATAGCGCGATCGTCAAATCGCCATCCACCGATGTATTGACAGGCGATATCGTGCGCGCCATGCCCAGCGACGCAGATTGCGCCAGCTTTGTCGCACCTACCTTCGACAACTTGGCATTCGTTGCCACCACCGCCAGCGTCGTGTTCGACCGGCTTGGCAGACCGGCCTTACCGCTCAACATCAGCTTCTCCGAATCGGCAAACTCGCGCGCATCCGCAGCAATACGCGCCCCCGCCACAATCGCGCGGTTCGCCGGGTCGCGCACATCGCCCAGTGCGTTCACCGCCACCAGCGCCGACACCATCACACCTCCGGGCAAGCTCACCGTAAAGCTGCCAATGCCGCTCTTCATCGCCTGCCGCATCCCCAGCAGTTTCCCCACAGTGGCGCCTGTACCCGCGCCCACGCAGCCTTCCTCCACCGCATTCGCGCTCGCCGCCGCAGCCGCCGCCTCGCCCATCTCGCGCGTCGGATGCCGGTGGCTTTCCCCAATTCCCAGGTCGAATAGAATCGCGGCGGGCACAATCGGAATCACATGCTTACCGAACGTGAACCCCACACCTTTGCGCTCCAAATATCGCCGCACGCCGGAAGCCGTCTCCAGGCCAAACGCGCTCCCGCCTGAAAACACCAGCCCATGGATTTTATCGGTCACATGCAGCGGGTTCATTACGTCGAATTCTTCCGTTCCCGTCGCCGTACCGCGAATATCCGCACCTGCGGTCGCGCCCGCCTCGCACAGCACCACCGTGCAGCCGGTTAGTGCTTTGTAGTCCGAAATGTGGCCCACGCGAATGCCTGGAATGTCCGTAAGTCCTTTCATTCGTTGCCGCTATGTTAGCATCGACATGTTGGCATCATGAGGACGGGCACGGATTGCTGAACACACTCAAAGGGCCTGTTCAAGCGATCCAGGATTTCTTTCAACTTGCCGGCACCGCCATTCGAAATTTGTGGCGCACCCCGCATTACACTGACGACATTCTGCTGCAGATGGATACCATCGGTGTCGGCAGCCTTCCCATCGTCATCATGACCGGCTTCTTCAGCGGCGCCGTCATGGCCCTGCAGATGGGCCGCGCTCTCGGCCAATACGGCCAAACCGGCCGCACCGGTCAAGTGGTTTCCATCATCTTAGTGCGCGAATTGGGTCCCGTGCTCACCGCACTCGTAGTCGCGGGCCGCAACGCTTCGGGTATCGCCAGCGAACTCGGTTCCATGAAAGTTACCGAGCAAATCGACGCCATGCGCGCCCTCGGTACCGACCCCGTCCAGAAGCTGGTCACCCCCCGCATGCTGGCCACCGCCGTCATGCTACCCTGCCTCACCGTCATTGCCGATTTCATCGGCATGGTGGGCGGCTTCATCGTGGGCCGGTACATCTACGGCATCGATACTCACGAATACTGGAGCAGCACATGGCGCGCGCTCGAATGGAACGATGTGGTGCAGGGCTTGATGAAGCCGTTTATCTTCTCCTTCGTCATCTCGCTCATAGGCTGCTATTACGGCTTGCGCACCACCGGGGGCACGCAGGGCGTGGGCCGCGCCACCACCCAGGCCGTCGTAGCCGCCAGCGTCATCATCTTTGTGCTCACGTTTTTCCTCACGCGCATCTTCGTCAGCGTGACACCCTCATGAGCGCTCCTGACGATCTGGCAATCCGTTTCGAAAACGTCACCACCGGCTTTGACGATCAGCCCGCCTTGCGCAATGTTTCATTCGAACTGGGTAAGGGCGAAACAGGCATCATCCTCGGCGTCGCCGGAAGCGGCAAGACCGTGCTGCTCAAGACCGCCATGGGCCTGCTCAAGCCCTGGTCAGGCAAAGTAATTCTTTTCGGGCAGGACATTACCGATTTCACGGAAAAGCAGCTCTTCGATGCGCGCGGCAAGCTCGGCATGCTCTTTCAGGAAAGCGCCCTTTTCGATTCGCTGAACATCGAACAGAACGTGGCGTACCCATTGCTGAACCAGAATTCCGTCAAGTGCGGGCCGGGCGAAGTGCGTCCCAAAGTAAAAGAAGCTCTGGAATTTGTCGAACTCGGCCAGACCCTGAAGCGTTTCCCGAGCGAACTATCGGGCGGTATGCGCCGCCGTGCAGCCATCGCGCGCGCCGTAGTCACCAAGCCACCGCTGCTGCTTTACGATTCGCCCACCGCCGGGCTTGACCCCATCACCGCCAGCACCATCATGACCCTCATCATCAAAGAGCGCGATCTGGACAACACTTCCGCCTTGGTGGTCACGCATCGTTATCAGGATGGCAACCTGGTGGCGAACTTCCGCTACAACCCGGACGATGGCAAGCTCGTCGGCGCCAAAAGCGATAACCGTAAGCGCACCAAGTTTATAGTAATGAAAGAGGGTAAGCTCATCTTCGACGGCAGCCAGGAAGAACTCGAAAAGCAGCAGGATTCTTATATTTGTAAGTTTGTGAAAAAGCCGAATTGAGCACGCCGAGTCAAATACGCCGAGATAAAAATGGCCGACCCTAAAAAAACTTCCTGGGCCCAACTTCGGGTCGGCATCGTTGCAATCGTTTCCATGCTGATTGCCGCCGTGCTCATCTTCCTGCTCACCGGCAACGCGCACTTGTTCGAAGGCAGCGTGCGGCTGCGTACCTATATGGAGGATTCCGCCGGTATGGCCGAAGGCTCCGCCGTGCGCCTGAACGGTATCCTTGCCGGCAACATTCGCAAAATTCAACTCTCCGGCTCGCGCGATGCCAAGCGCACCGTCGAAATTCAACTCGATCTGCGCCGCAAATTTCTGGATTTGATTCCCGAAGATTCCGTCGCCGGCATCAGCGCCTCCAACTTGCTGGGCGATAAATACATCAACATCACCAAAGGCAAAAGTTCCAAGCACATTGAGCCCGATGGCGAGTTGCATAGCGCGAACGTGCAGGATATTCCGCAACTGGTTTCCCAGGCTTCCGTCATCCTGACGCAGTTTCAGAATGTGGCTGGCCGCGTGGACACGCTTCTTAAAGATATCGACGCCGGCAAGGGCAACATCGGCAAATTGCTGAAGGACGAAGAGCTATATTCGCGCGTCAACGATACTGCCATCCAGCTCGATCAGTTGGTGAAAGACGTGCGCAACTCAAACGGCACCATCAGCAAACTCCTTTACGACGACACGCTGTACAAAGAGCTTCGCAGCCCCATCCAGCGCCTGGATAACATCGTCGCGCAGGTGCAGAAAGGGCAGGGCAGCGCTGGCAAGCTGCTGAACGACAACGCGCTCTACGACGAAGCGAACCAAAGCCTGGTTGAAGTCCATCGCATGCTGGACGGTCTGCAGGCGGGCAAAGGTTCGGCCGGCAAACTTTTAAAGGATGAAGAGCTGTACCGCCAGCTCAACCTGATCACGGTCAAGCTGAATACCACCATCGAAAAGCTCAATGCCGGTCAGGGCACCATCGGCCAACTGCTGGTCAATCCTGCGCTCTTCGATTCCTTGAACGGCGCCAGCCGGGAAGCTCAATTGCTGGTGAAAGACATGCGCGCGAACCCCAAGAAATTCCTGCGTATCAAGCTCGCTCTGTTCTAGTTCGTGACCCGCCGCCTGATTGTGAATGCCGACGATTTCGGCTTCACGCGCGATGTGAATGAGGGCATCCTTTCCTGCCACCGCGAAGGCATCCTCACCTCAACCACGCTGATGGCCACCGGCCTTGCGTTCCGTCACGCGGTGGATCTGGCAAAGGCGAATCCGTCGCTCGATGTGGGCTGCCATTTGGTATTAGTGCAGGGCCCTGGCCTGCCGCCCCACATTCCGGCGCTTATACAAGCCATCCTGCTCAAGCAAATCCATGTCCTCACTCACTTGCGCAGACAACTCGAAATCGTTTTCAAAGCCGGCATCCGCCCCACTCATCTCGATACCCACAAGCACACGCACCTGATCCCCGCTGTCTTCGATGCCGTGCTGCGCGTCTCTCAGGAGTACGGCATCCGCCATATCCGTAAGCCTGCGGATTTCAAGCGCGACCCCAGCGCGCCACTTGCCACGCAAGCCATCTCAGCTTGCATGAGGCTTGCGCTTCACAGTTTCGATGCCAAGCTAAAACGCGCTCACGCGCAGCGGACAGATCACTTCACAGGCTTCCAGCTCACCGGCCGTATGACGCCGGAAAACCTCGCCGCAACGCTAGCCGAACTGCCCGAAGGCGCCACCGAACTCATGTGCCATCCGGGGCTTCTGGGCGCCGAACTGCCGTCGGCCGAAACGCGCCTCAAGCAAAGCCGCGTGGAAGAATGGCGTGCGCTGCGTTCGCCACTCGCGCGCGCCGTTCTTCACGAAAAAGGAATACAGCTCACCACCTACAGGGAACTATAATACTGGCAGCATGTCCCCTCAAGGCCCCGCGGTTTTGTATGTGGTGGCAACCCCGATCGGCAATCTGGAAGATATGACATTCCGTGCCGTGCGAATACTGAAAGAGGTTGCCTGGATTGCGTGCGAAGACACGCGCCAGACTCAGAAACTGCTCCAGCATTACGGCATCGCCACCGCAACCGTCAGCTATCACGAACACAATGAGATGGAGCGCGCGAAAGAGTTAGTCACCCGACTGCTGCAAGGCAGTTCCGGCGCCCTGGTCTCCGATGCCGGTATGCCCCTGGTTTCGGACCCCGGCTACCGCCTGGTGCGTGCCGCGGTCGAAGCCGGCGTCTCCGTTCAAGCGCTCCCCGGCGCGTCCGCATCGCTCACGGCGCTTGCCGCTTCCGGCTTGCCCACCGATCAATTCCACTTCGCCGGCTTCCTGCCCGTCAAATCCGGCCAGCGCCTGCAGTGCCTGCAATCGATCAAGAACGAAGCCGCCACCACCATTTTTTACGAAGCGCCGCACCGCATCCTCGATGCCCTCACCGATATCCAGACCGCGCTGGGCAACCGCCCCGTTGTAGTGGCTCGAGAGCTCACGAAGATGCACGAAGAGTATCTGCGCGGAACCGCCGCCGAAATTCGCGCCCAACTGGCTTCGCGCGACGCCATCCGCGGTGAGTTTACCGTTCTCATCGGCAAAGCAACCCGCGCCGACGTCGACGCGACCCCGCTCGACCGTGCTGTCGAAAGCTGCATTCAAAATGGCATGTCCCGCATGGAAGCCATGAAACTGGTCGCCCGCCAGCGCGGTCTGTCGAAGCGCGATGTCTATCGAACCGTGGAAATTCAGGCCAAAACAGGCCGCCTAACGTAGTACCATCGAGCCGCCGACCTATTGCGCCAAGCTGGCGGTGCATGATAAAGTCACCACCACGTAGTACTCATTTTGCTTAAGCTTCCAAGGGGAATTGCCATGTTGCACCGAGCGTTACCGATCTTTGCGCTTGCCGCCATTGCCGCGTTTGCGCAATCGCAGCGCGGATCCATTACAGGAACCATTACAGATACCAGCGGAGCCGTCATCGCAGCGGCCAAGGTGGTTGTCACCGCCGCCGAAACCAATACAACTTCCAGCCTGAACAGCAATGAAAACGGGCAATACACAGTGCCTAACCTCAGCCCGGGCAAGTATTCCGTCCGTGTAGATAAAGACGGCTTTAAAGCTGCCGTGCTAAATAACATCCAGGTGGATGCCGGCTCCGATATTCGCGCCGACGTTGCGCTTGAAGTGGGCTCGTCCGCCACCACAGTCGAAATTTCCGCGGATTCGGTTGCTCTGCAAACGGAAAACGCGAAAAGCACTACCGTCATCACGGACAAGCTGATCCGGGACCTCCCTACCGTCGTAGGGGGCACGCTCCGCAGCCCGTTCGATCTCGCCATCCTCGCGCCCGAAACCAAGAACTTCGGCGACAACAATTTTCAGATTGGCGGAGGCCAGGCCGCCAGCTTCGGAGTGAATCTAGATGGCGTTTCGGCCAACACTACGCGCGCGCTCACCCAATCCTGGGTTGCGGTGAACACGCCTTCGCTTGACGCAATCACTGAATTCGCCGTCGATACGAATGGCTTCAAGGCGGAGTACGGCCAGGCCGGTGGCGGTCTGATTAACTTCGTTTCCAAGTCCGGCACCAACGGCTATCACGGTTCTCTCTACGAATACGCCCGCAACGACGCCTTCGACGCACGTAATTTTTTCGCGGCGAAACGGCAGGTTTACAAGCAGCACGATTTCGGCGGCACCGCCGGCGGCCCCATCTCGATTCCGAAACTCTACAACGGCAAGAACCGCAGCTTCTTCTTTTTCTCTTACGAAGCTTTCCGCAACCGGAATGGAGCTTCATCTACCTTCAACAGCGTCCCCACGCCGGAAATGTACAACGGCGATTTCAGTAACTGGGTAGACCAGAATGGCGCTCAAATCCCGATCTACGATCCGGCCACCTATGCATCTACCGGCGTTCGCGCGGCTTTCCCGGGAAACAAAATTCCCGCCTCGCGCTTTGACCCGCAGTCCATCAAAGCCATCCAGGCCTATACCGCTACCGGGCAGGTGAAGCCGAACGTGGCAGCCGCTCCTGGCACCAGCGCTTATGTACGCAATAATTACCAGATTGTGGCCGGCAGCGTAACCCAGCCGCGCACCAAGTGGAGCGTCAAGGGCGATCAGTTCCTGCGCCAATCCGACCGGTTCGCCTTCTACTACGGCGATAACGAAGATTTGGAACAACCCGGCCCGAATGGCCCGCCGCGTCTTCCCGGCAACTACCAGGACTACAACGATCTGAACCGTACCAGCCAGGTCTACCGCTTCACCTGGGATCATAACTTCAGCCCCACCTTCATCAATCAGTTCCGCGGGGGCGGCAACAACTGGCATGAAGTACACAACTCCAAGCAGGAACTGACCGGTAATTGGAAAGATAAGTTTTGCATTGGCAATGCGCCGGATTGTAATTACAACCTGGGCCGCATTCGTTTCGACAATCAGTACACCAGCTGGGGTTCGGATTCGAACAACGGTTCGGAAAACCTGATCATGTCCTTCCAGGACGATGCCACTAAGATCATGGGCCGCCACACCCTTAAGTTCGGTGGCAGTTACCAAAATGGCTCGTACAACGGCTTTGGCCGTCAGTGCGTTGCTGGCTGCGCCAACTTCAGCTATGCCGGTACGGGCCTTGCGGGCAGCACGAACCAAAACCTGGGCGGCAACTCCTTTGCCTCGTTCCTCCTCGGCTGGACTAGCAACGGCCAGGTAGACACTATCCGGTACATCGGCCAGAACTGGCCGTACTTTGCCGGTTACATTCAAGACGATTTCAAGGTGACCTCGCGCCTGACCGTGAATCTCGGCCTGCGCTGGGAAACGACGTTGCCACCTTACGAAGAAAAAGACAAGTGGAGCGATTTCTCGCCCACCACCCCCAACCCCGGCGCGGACGGCCGGCTTGGCGCGCTCATTTACGCAGGCACAGGCACTGGCCGCCAGGGCACCAGAACGTTGGCAGATTCGTGGTTCGGCGGCTTCGGCCCCCGCATCGGCGCCGCCTACAGCCTCAATCCCAAAACGGTCATTCGCGCCAACTTCGCGCGTTCCTTTTCGCAAGTAAGCACCACAACGGGGTCCACGCACCAGAAGGGCTTTACGCAAACAGCCTCCTTCCCCGCCGATAGCACCAACCTCACCACTCGCTTCCTCCTGCGTGACGGGCTCCCGGCGTACGCCGTTCCGCCGTTCATCGATCCGTCGCGTCAGAACGGCTCCGATATGCCCTGGTGGCAGAATGGCGAAGTCACCCGGCTTCCGGAACAACTCAATTGGAACTTTTCTATCCAGCGCCAACTGAGTTCATCTCTTGTTCTCGATCTCTCCTACAGTGCAGTCAACGGAACGCACCTGCAATCGGGCACGCTGAACGTGAACCAGGTGCCGTCCAGCTACCTTTCAAAGCTCACCCCCAGCCAACTCGCGCTCAGCTTCAATAACCCCACGCAGGCCGCACAGATTGCGACTCTCGGCTACAGCGTTCCGTACTCTGCCTTCATTTCGAATTTCGGCAATGGTGCCACGCTCGCGCAATCGCTGCGGCCATATCCGCAGTACACCGACATCAATACATGGGATGGCAACGGCGATCATAGCGGTCATTCCACTTATCACGCCGCCGTGATCAAGCTGGACAAGCGCTTCTCTTCTGGCCTATCGTTCACCACCTCTTACGTCTTCTCGAAAATCCTCACCGATTCCGATACGTACTGGATTACCGACAACCCGCGCGCCGAAGACCAATACAACCGCCGCCTCGAAAAATCCATCGGCTCCTACGACGTGACCCACAATTTCAAGCTGGGCTACACCTATGAGCTGCCCATCGGCCCCGGCAAGCGTTTCCTGAACAGCGGCTTCCTCAGCCAGATTGCCGGTGGCTGGCGTCTTTCCGCCATTCACCTCTATGCCAGCGGACGGCCCGTGCCCATTATTGGCGGCTCCAATTTGAACCTGTTCAATGGACGCGGCGCCGCCTTCATCACCACTTACGACAACTGGCAATCCAGCTTCAAAAACGGCAATTTCGATCCGGCTGTCGACCGCTTCATCAACTCGGCCGTCTTCCCCGCCCAAAATGTGATTGGCTTCGGAAATTCCACACGCTTTAATCCAAAACTGCGTGAGTTCCCGGCACTCACCGAAAACCTGTCGGTCGCCAAGACCTTTAAATTCTTTGGCGAACGCCTGCAGGGCGAAATTCGTGGCGAAGCGTTCAACATCTTCAACCGCGTACGCTTCGGATACGGCGGCACAAACGTAAACGACACCCCGAATCTGGGTCGCGTGACCAACCTGCTCAACGATCCGCGCCGTCTCCAACTAGGAGCCAAACTCCTCTTCTAGGAGATGTTCGGCACGCCCGAGGTTCCAGCCGGAGCCTCGGGCGTGCTACACTACATTACTGTTAGAACAATGGCAAATCACGTATCATCCATCAAACGCGTCCGCACCGAAGCAAAGCGCACCGAAGTAAACCGCAAGAACAAATCCCGCCTGCGCCACCAGATTCGCGCCATGCGCCGCGCCCTCACCGCGAAAGATCCGTCCGGCGCCGCCGATCTGCTGCCCAAGACCTTCTCCGTCATTGATCGTTCCGCCAAGCTCGGCATCATCAAGAAAAACACCGCCGCGCGCTACAAATCGAACCTCCACCTGAAAGTAAAAGCTCTCGCCACTAAATAAGGTTTTGCCGCTATGGCAACTTCGTCCGCACTGCTCCTCACGGTTGACGAATATCTGCGTAGCTCGTACCGTCCGGATTGCGACTATGTCGACGGAGTCCTAGAAAGTAGAAACTTGGGCGAACAACCGCACAGCCGTCTACAGTTCGCCTTCGTCGTTCTTCTGAGTGCTTTCGAGCAGTCTCTAGGTATTCGCGTCTTCCCGGAGCAGCGCGTTCAAACCCGGCTCACCAGATTCCGGGTTCCCGACGTATGCGTCGTACTCGGTAGAACCAAAGAGCGAATCTTTAGGCTCCCTCCATTTCTCTGTATCGAGCTACTCTCCGCTGAAGATCGATTGCCCCGAGTGGAACAAAGGCTTCAGGAATACTTTGACATGGGTGTTCAATTTGTATGGCTGGTCGATCCTGAAAACCACGATGCCTGGATTTACACCTCTCACGAGAAAACCAAAGTTACCGATGGAATCCTAGCAACTCACAGCCCGGCGCTGACGGTATCTTTGGAAGAGCTCTTTCAGCGCGCAGAAGGCTAAGCCGCCGTCAGTTCCACCACAAAGCGCTCCATCACAATCCGGTCATCCGGCCGCGCGCTCCGCAAATCCCTGTCGGCCGCGAAGATCAGCTTCAAGCCACGCTCCAACTGGGCTTTCGTGAACTTGGTCGCGGTCTGCGTCACCTGTTCCGCGCGCGAACCCCACATCGGCACTCCCTGCTTCGTAAAGTGCCCCTGCACCTGTCCCGCGCTCTTCAGGTTCGCCTCCTTCGCAATCAACGCCATCCGGAACTGCCCTGAAAGAAACGATAGCGCCAGCGGCAGATACTCGCCATCCCGGCATAGCGTATCCAAAATGCTCAGCGATTTCGTCCTGTCCCGCCTCCCTAGCGCGCTCACCAGCACAAAGATTGTAGTCTCCCGCGCGTCCGGAATCAGTTGCGCTACATGCTCCAAGGTCACCGCGCCGGCCCCCGCGAATAGCGATAGCTTTTCCAGTTCCACGGCAATCCGCCCCGCATCGCCGCCTAACGACTCCGACAGCGCCTCCACTACGCCTGGGCCCAGCGACAGCTTCGCCGCTCGCGCCAATTGTTCCAGCAGCACGCGCGCGTCCTCAGGCGAATAGCGCTTCAACTCCACGGCATCCGGCACCGCCGCGAAGAACTTCCTCACGCGTTCGTTCTTCTTCTTGTCGTCCCCTTCCCAATCGAATCGCGTCGATTCAAACAGGATCGTAGTATCCGGCGTCGGGTTCGCCACATACGCCGCCAGTTCCTGAAATCCCGAGCCTCCACCGCCCGCCGACTCCTCGCCATCGTCATCGTTCTTAGCCGTTCGCGGCAAGGCAGCTTCCGCCGACCCAGCCAGAATCACGCGCTTCGGCGCGAACAGAGACAGCGACCGCGCGTCGTCCAGCACCTGCGACAGCTCCACCTCCGAGAGATCGTACTGTGTGATGCCGCCTTCGCGCTCATCCTCAGTCAAGTGCGCGGCAATCAGCGCCTCCCGGCATCGCCGGCGCTCATACGATTCCGACCCCAGCAGCAACGCCACTGCCGGAACTTCGCCGCGCTTCAAGCGCGAAAGGAACTGCGCCGGCGTCATCGCTTAAAACTTTTCCAGCACCGCGCTCACCACGCTGCGCGCCACGTCCTGGCTCAGGCGTTGCATCGCGGCTTCGCTCTCATCGAAGTAATTTCGCGGATCGATCGAAATTTCATAGCGCTCGTGAATTTCAAAGTTAGGGCGTGAGAACAGCACCGCGCCGGTCTTGTCCCGCAGCGTAATCGTCACGGCGACAATCACCTGCACCGCTGTATTGCGGCCGGAGCTATTGTCCACAATGGTGGGGTAGGAAACGAAATTCACCACCGCGCCAGAGAGCACAGCATCCGCGCCATCGGGGTTCGCCGTGATGTGGTACTTGGTCCGAGTGATCAGTTCGCGCGTCACCGCCGTCGCCAGATAATCGGACACCTTATACTGCGTGCTCACGTTCCCAAACGCCGGAACAGCAATCGTCACAATGTTCGCCGGCAGCGCGTTCGTAGTCCCCGCAACATGATAGCCGCACCCAACCAGCGAAAGCGCCGCCACAAGAATCGCGAATCTCACAGCACCTCTTGCACAACTTGAAAAGCGTTATCCGCCGAAAGCTTCAGGTTGTCGGCGGCCATCCACAGCCAAAGCGCGCGCGGATTGTTTCTATCGGACAATATAGAACCCACCACCACACCGCCATGCCCCGCCGCGCCTACATTGTTCGCCGGCTCGGCATCGGCATTTCTCACATCGATCGGCGCTTCATCCAGCAACTGTTCCAGCGCCGCCACGCCGGGCCGTTCCGTAAATTCCATCCATAGCGAAAAGCTGTAGCCATGAAACACCGGCGCCTGCACCAGGCGCAACGAGGGCACCGGAGCACCGCTTCCATTCGCCAGCAGCGTCGCCAGGTGCCGCTCCATCCGGCTCTCGATTTCCTCCAGCGCAACCGGCGCATCGTCACCGAATCGCGGCAGCATCGCATAGCTCACCTGCGTATCGTAAACGGCTTTCGGAAGGGGCTTGAACGAAAGCAGGTTAATAGTCTGCATCTGCAATTCATCGATGCCCGCCGCGCCTCGCTCACTGGCCGGTTCGAACACAACCGCCACCGTACGCGCAATCGGAAACACCGGATGAATGCGCCCCAGCAGCAGCGCCAGCGCAATCGCGGCCGGATGCGCAATCACTTGCACGGCATCGTGCGGCACGCGAAAATCGTGCGGCTCCACCAGGGGAGCACGCAGCCTCGCGCCGGGCAACTCTTCGAGGGCATAACTCAAATCCACCAGTGTGCCGACGGCGCCGAACGCCTTCACCTGCAAGGCCGTTTCGGGCGAACAAGCTAACACGATAGCGCTCGCTCCGTCGAACGAAGCAGCGTCCATCTTGGCCAGCACGGCCGGTTCACCCGCGGCATCCGTCAGCTTGCCCGCACTCTCTTCAGGCGCAGCCACCAACCGCAGCGCATTCCCCAGGCGGCTCTCCCCGATCGCATCGCGCACCTCGCGGCCCAGCAGCGATTCGCTCCCCACCAGCGCAATTGCGTCAGCCAACCTGATGCTCCGGTTCCGGTGTCCGCGCGGGCCGCAAGCGTCGCATCACGCCACCCAGCCGGATCACAATTCCGCTGCCCACATAGGCAGTCGCCATAATCAGCAGCACGGGTTGCGAATAATTCCACAGCAGAAAAATCAGCCCGCCCAGCAGCACCACGGTCAGCGGCGAACGCGGGCGCAGCAGGTTCAGTTCTTTGAAACTGTTGTACCGCCACGTGCTCACCATCAGGAACGAAAGCAGGCCCAACAGCGCGATCCAAAGCAGCGATATCCACCAGAAGCTCACCGGATAGCCATCCGCGAAATACACCACGGCTGCCACCATGCCGGCGGCCGCCGGAATCGGCAAGCCCACAAAATACTTACGGTCGCGCCGCCCCGGATTCTTCGGCATCGGGTTCTTCTGCACGTTGAAGCGAGCAAGCCGCGCAACGCCGCAAAGCAGGAACAGAAATGAAATCAACTTGCCGCCGCGAAGCAGTTGTTCGGCTGCCGTCTGCCCAAAGCCGCCATCCACGAATTGCACGCCCCAGAAGTAGCCCAACAGCGCCGGAGCGATCCCGAAGCTGATCGCATCCGCCAGCGAATCCAACTCCGCGCCGAATGCCGAAGTGGTGTTCGTCATTCGTGCCACGCGCCCATCCAAACCATCCAGCAGCACGGAAAGCCCAATGATTTTCGCGGCGAACATGAAATGATCCGAAGCTTCCAGCGGATGCGCCGAAACCAGCAGCGAACCCTGCACCGTGCGCAGAATCGCCAGGTAGCCCAGAAAAATATTACCCGCGGTAAACAGCGAAGGCAGCGCGTAAGCAGCGCGCGACGGGGGACGCGCGGCCCCTTTCAATCCGCCTAAGTCTGACACAGAAGCCCTTCTTCCACATCCAGCGGAGCGGCCACCATCTTCAAAGATTCCACCCGGTCACGGCGGCGCGCCAGCACGCTCGAACCTGCGGAAACACGCATCCCCGGCTTCACTTCAAGCTGCCATTCCGGCCCGAAAATCACGTCCACGCGCGAACCGAACTTGATCAGGCCCACACGCTCCCCGGCTTGAACATACTCCCCCTGCTTGCGCGTAAACACAATGCGCCGCGCAATCAGCCCCGCAATCTGCTTGAACACAACCGTGGTGCCATCTCCGCGCACCGTCACCGTATTCTGTTCGTTCTGCGCCGACGCATCTTCCAAACTGGCCACCAGAAACTTGCCCTTCGAATACTGGATATCGGAGATCACGCCAGAGATGGGCGCGCGGTTCACATGCACATCGAAAATATTCAGAAAGATGCTGACCCGGGTGCGCTTCCCGTCAGCCCCGGCCTCTTCCACCACCGCCACCACTTTGCCATCGGCCGGGGAAACGGCCACGTTGCCCGCCGGCGCCAACCGCTCTGGGTCACGAAAAAAGTACGCACAGAAAGCGCCCACTAAAAATAACGGCAGCGCTACCCACGGGCCTGCCAGATACCCCACCAGGGCACCCGCCGCCGTAAACGCAAGCGCGTAATAAATTCCGTCTCGAACCATGAACTACTAACAGTTTACTTGGGTTCCGGTTTGCCAGTAGGTTGCGGCGCGCGCACCTTCGTCCCAGCGCGCTCCGCCTTCCGCACTTCCGCGAAGTATTGCTGAACATAGCCCTGCAACTCCACGGGCACTTCATCGCGGTTCACCTCGCCGCCCGTTTGCGAATGCATGGCGGCTCGCTTTGAATATTGCGTGCGCAAAGTCTGCGGGCCCGATTGCGATTCAATCATCATCTCGCCCGAAACCTGCGCGGACCGCTTCCCAATCACTTCCGTCAGCTTGCCCATGGCGGCCTTCTGTTCCGCTGCCCGAATGTCTTTCGCGCCATCCTGCTTGCCCACGCCGCTGCCCGGTTGCGCCGCCGCCTGCTGCTCTGAACTCTTGCCATTGCCCTTGCCTTGCGAACTGTCGGAATTATCCTGGTCACCGGCCTGTTGGCCTTCGCCTTGCGCCTGGTCCTGCTGCCCGCCATCCTTGCTCTCACCCGGCGAGCCCTTCTCTCCCGCTTTCGCCTGCTGCGACTGCCCCTTCTGCTGCCCCTGCGCGCCATTCGGTTTCTGCCCGGCCTCGCCAGTCTGAGGCTTGGCCTTCGAGAGCAGATTCTGCATGGCTTCCTTCATCTTCGAAAGCAAGCTGGAATTGTTTCCCTGGCTGCTCTGCTGGCTGGCCCCGGGTTCCCCTTGCGGCGCGCCTTCTTTGCTTCCCGCGGGGCTGTCCGCATTTTTCGCGCCCGCCTGCTGGCCATTTTCCGCCTGCTCTGGCGAACCCTTGTCACCGCCCTCTTTCCCCGCGCCTTCGCTCTTCTCCTTGCTGTCCTTACCGGCCGAAGCGGATTCGGCTTTCTCGTTGTTCACATCGGGGTCGCCCACGGTTTCAAGCGCCGAAGGTGGCGCGGCATCCAGCTCCCCCGCGCGCTTCTGCTCCGATTTTGGAAACGGCAAACCCTGGTCATCCGGCGTATCGCTCTGCTTGCCATCGCCGCTTTTCTTCTTCGCGGACGCAAGCTTTTCTTCCGGCGCATGAAGGCCCAAACCATCCATCACCACGCGCGTTAACGGCGCCTCGAATGTCAATGTGCGGCGCATCCCATAACGCAACGCGAACAGGCTCGAAGCTACCAGGCCCAGCAGACCCATCGCATAGAGAGCGCGCGGAATGCGAAAAGGCACCGCGGAGTTCAGGTCTATCGAAGGAATCAGCCGCTCCGCCTGTTGCCGTTGAAACTCGCGAATGGCCGGCAGGCCCGACGACCGCGCGCCAAGCTCCGCGAAATGCAGTGCCGTCGAAAGCGCATCGTGCAGGCCGGCCCGATGATCCACCGTCACCGCAACCTGATAGCGCGAAGGAACGCGGGTGAGCGTGCGGTACACGCCGAAGGCCACGCCCGCCGCCGTCAACGCCGCCACCCAGCGCCAATCCATCAACTGTGTTCCCACCAGCAGCAACAGAATCACGCCCGCAAACAGCACGGCAGCCGCGAAGGCGCTTTGCGCTATGGCTTCATTCCAAAGGAAACGCCGCCGCGCGCGCTCAACAAATGACGAAATCAAGCCAAGGCTCCAAACCTCATTATGTCAGCCGCATTGCGCCATTCACTTCGTCGCCAGCAGGCTCAGGCAAGGCCCATGCGGATGTTCCCGCTCTTCGTTATGGACCAGAATCCTGGTGTAGCCCAGATGTTTCAGCGCGCCCATCAAACCGTCGCGCGACAGCCAATAGGCAAACTCCGCATTCCCGCCGCAGAACCCGGCCAGCTTCACGCTCTCCCGGTAATCGTAGCGATACATCTTATAGGTGTAGCCGCTGGTGGTGCGCGTCACCTCGGCCTTGAATCGCGGACTCAGGTTGTCGTCGCCTTCAATCGCTTGTTTATCGTAATAATGCGTCCACAGAAACAGGCGGTCGCACTGTGCGGCAATCTGCGCCAGCAGCACCATCGGCTCGCGCATGTGATACAGAACTCCACTGGCAACGCAAAGGTCGAATCGCTCAGGCGTACGGTCGAAGTACTGGCGAAAATCGCCCATCGCAAACTTCACGGACCGCATGCCCAGCAGTTCTTTCGCAATCAGGCACTTCAAAAACGCGCGCTGATTCGATTCGATGGCCAGCACGGAAGCCGCTCCCGCGCGGTCCAGCAAATAGGAATGCCCGCCTTCCAGCGGCCCCAGCTCCACCACCTTCATCCCGGCCACTCCGTTTAATTCGCTTAGCATCCAATGGATGCGCGAATCGGCGAACAACGGGTTGATTCCGGCATTCAGGTTGAATTCCTTCGGTAACTTCGACGCCCATTCGCCCGCGAAGATGTCGATCATATTCTGGGGGTCCGGCGCCAGAGAGATATAGTTATCGAGCGAACTCCGGTCTGGCGGTACGGGCGCCGCTTTCTTAAAAAAAGACAATCCATGAGTATCTCAGATATCCGAAGCGCTAAAATTGAGGCGAATACTTTTTCATGGACCGACTCCTAAAAATTCTGATCGTAGACGACGAGAGCAGCCAGCGCACCGGCCTAGCCGGCATGGTGAAGGCCTGGGGCATGCAGGCGGAGACTGCGACAGACGGAGGCGACGCGCTTGAAAAACTCGAAACCTATAACGCCGACGTTGTAGTGACAGATCTCAACATGCCGCGCATGGATGGCTATGAGCTGATGAAGACCATGCGCGAGGAAGGCAACAGCACGCCAGTGATTGTGGTGACCGCTTTCGGCAATGTGGATACTGCTGTCCGCACCGTTCACGAAATGGGCGCGTATTGGTTCCTTGAAAAGCCTGTGCAGCCGAACGTGATGCAGACGCTTTTGCGCAGGGCCGCAACTCATAACGGCGTCAGCAAGGAAAAGGTCACGCTGGAGCGCACGCTGCAATACAAAGGTTCGCTGGGCGAAATGGTGGGCGCTTCCCCGCGCATGCAGGAGATTTTTTCTCATCTGCAACAGGCCGGTCCCAGCAAGGCCTGCGTTCTGATTTCAGGCGAAAGCGGCACCGGCAAAGAGTTGGTGGCGCGCACGCTGCACATGCTCAGTCCACGGAAACAAGGGCCGTTCGTGGCCATCAACTGCGCCGCGCTGCCGGAGACGCTGATTGAAAGCGAACTCTTCGGGCATGAAAAAGGCAGCTTTACGGGAGCCTCCGAACGCCGCGCGGGTTGTTTCGAAATTGCGCAGCATGGCACTCTGCTGCTGGATGAAATTGGCGAAATGCCCATGCTCACGCAAGCCAAATTGCTGCGCGTGCTGGAAGATTCCAAGGTGCGCCGTCTGGGTGGCAAAGCTGAATTCGAAGTGGATGTGCGCGTCATCGCCGCCACCAACAAGGTGCCGGACGATGCCGTGAAGGGCGGCAACCTGCGCGAAGATCTTTTCTATCGCCTGAACGTATTTCACATTCATCTGCCGCCGTTGCGCGATCGCAAAGAAGATATTCGCGCCATCGCCGAATCGCTGCTCATCGACATGAACAAGAAGCACGGCGTGCAGGCTACCGATTTTTCGCCTGAAGTGTTGCACGCTTTTGAGACCTTCAACTGGCCGGGCAACATTCGTGAATTGCGCAACGTGGTGGAACGCGCTGCAATTCTCACGCGCCAGGGTACTGTTCAGATGACAGCTTTGCCGGTGAACCTGCAGGTGAAGCCTCTGGCCGCGGCGGCTGTCGCGGGTGTGGACGCAATCTCCGCTCCAGAGCCCGATACCGCGCTCCAACTGCCCATGGGCACTACGCTTGAAAAGGCCGAACGTGAACTGGTGTTGCGCACACTCGAATACACGCAGCAGAACAAAGCCCGCGCCGCTGAGATGCTGGGCCTCACTCTAAAAGCTCTGCAGGCCAAGCTGAAAGAATACGAAACGTAAGCCCCTCGCTTGTTAGACTGAAAGCTTCCTCATCATGCTCTGGAGTAAGCTTTTCATCCCCACCCTGCGCGACGCGCCCACTGACGCGGAAGTGGTCAGTCATCAGTTGCTGCTGCGCGCGGGCTACATCCGCCAACTGGCCGCCGGCGTCTATAACCACCTGTTTCTGTCGCAGCGCGCGCTGCTGAAAATTACGAAAATCGTTCGCGAAGAAATGGACGCGATCGGCGCGCAGGAGATGCTGCTGCCCGCGCTGAACCCGGCGGAGCTGTGGCAGGAATCCGGCCGCTGGGGCGTCATGGGCCACGACATGTTCCGGTTGAAAGATCGCTTCGATCGCGATCTGTGTCTCGCCATGACGCATGAAGAGGTCATGACCTCCATCGCTCGCGGCGAGTTGCGCAGCTATAAGCAGTTGCCGCAAATCTGGTATCAGATCCAGACCAAATTTCGCGATGAGATGCGGCCCAAGAGCGGCCTGATGCGCGTGCGCCAGTTCATCATGAAGGATTCGTACTCCTTCGATCTTGCGCCCGAAGGCTTGGACGTTTCGTATCGCAAGCACTACGATGCTTACTGCAAAATTTTCGCGCGCTGCGGTCTCTCGTATCTGGCTGTGGAGGCGCACTCCGGCGCCATGGGCGGCAACGAATCGACTGAGTTCGTCGTGGCATCGAGCGCCGGGGAAGACTTCGTCGTAGTCTGCCCTGAATGCGGCTATGCGGCGAATCTGGAAAAGGCCACATCAAAACACCAGCCTCACACAGAGCCCGATCCAGAAGGCGATTTGAACCCGGAAGAGTTTCACACGCCGGGACGCAAAACCATCGCGGAAGTGGCTGAGTTTACCCGCTTGCCTGCAACCTCGCAGATGAAAAGCCTGGTCATGGTGGCGGATGACAAGCCCGTGCTGGTGCTGCTGCGCGGCGATCATCAGGCCAGTGAAACCAAACTGTCTTCGTTCCTGCAAGCTCGCGAAGTGCGCCAGGCACATCCTCATGAGATTCGCGAATGGTTCGGCGCGGACCCCGGTTCGCTCGGCCCCATCGGCATTACCAACATGCGCATCGTGGCGGACACAGCGCTCGAAGGCCGGCGCAACATGATCGCCGGAGCCAACAAAGACGATCACCACTTGCGGCATGTCACGCCTGGCCGCGATTTCGAAGCAAGCTTCACAGACCTGCGCCAGGTTGAGGCGGGCGACCTTTGCCCTTCCTGCGGCAAGGGCAAGGTTGAGTTGAAGAAGGCCATCGAGATCGGTCACATCTTCAAGCTGGGCTACAAATATTCGGAATCCATGGGGCTGCGCGTTCTGAATCAGGAGGGCGCGGAAATTACGCCCATCATGGGCTCTTATGGCATCGGTGTGGAACGCATCCTGAGCGCGGCCATTGAAGAGCATCACGATGCCGATGGCATGATGTTGCCCGCGGCCATCGCGCCGTTTACGGTGGTGGTGACGCCGGTGAATATTGCGGACGTCGCGCAGAAGGAGGCAGCCGAAGGCATCTATCGTTCGCTGCTCGCGCTTGGCATTGACGCGCTGCTGGACGACCGTGAAGAGCGCGCCGGTGTGAAGTTCAAAGATGCCGAACTGATCGGCATCCCTTACCGCATCACCGTCGGCAAGAAGCTGGCGCAGGGCTTGGTGGAGTTTGTACAGCGGCGTGGCAAGACGTCCACCGATGTGCCGGTGAGTGAGGCTGCGATTGCTGTGCAAGCGGCGGCTGCTTCGTGAGTTGGGAAGCGGTTCGGCGCGAGTTTCCGGCGCTCGAAAAAGGCACATATCTCAACACGGCCACGAATGGCCACATAGCGAACCGCACGCTGGCGGCAATGCATCGGCATTTCACGCAGCGCAACGAAAACGCCGCGCTCGATCTGGACGGCTGGTTCGACGCGTCGGATGCGATCCGTGCGGAGTTGGGAACGCTGGTGGGCTGCGCTGCTGAAGATATCGCCTTCATGCCGAACGCGTCCTCGGCGCTTTCACTAATGATCTCCGGCATCCATTGGAAACCGGGTGACCGGATTCTGTCGCTCGAAGGCGAGTTCCCGAATCAACTTTACTATCCGGCTTATCTTGCCGCGAAAGGTGTGGAATTGGCAATAGCGCCCTGCGGTGAATTGCTGGATCATGTCACGGATCGCACTCGCCTTGTCGCTATCAGCGCCGTAAGTTACTCCAACGGTTTTGTCGCACCGATCGAGCACATCGCCGAAGTGCTCCGCGCGCGCGGCATCCTGTTTTACGTGGACGGCACGCAAAGCGTAGGCGCGCGTCGCACGAATCTTCAATCCATCCAGCCCGATATGTTCGCGGTGCACTGCTATAAGTGGATGGTCTCACCCCACGGCGCCGCGTTCGTGTATGTAGCGCCATCGCTTCGGCGGACACTGGAACCTGCGGTGATCGGTTGGCGCAGCGATGCCGGCTGGCGCACTTTCTCAGAGCTGAACCACGGTGCGCCACTCTTTTCCGGCGCGGCCGAAAAGTACGAAGGAGGCATGCCGGCCTTCGGTCCTCTTTACGCCCTGGGCGATTCTGTCCGCATGATGCTGGAGCTTGGTCCGGCGAATATTGAAGCGCGGGTGCTGATGCTGGCAGAGCTTGTGAAGCAGGCGGTGGAAGAGCATCACGGCGAAGTGCTGTACCAGGGTTCCGGCGTTGTAGCCGCCCGCTTTCCGGCGCGCGACGCATCGCTGCTGGCGGCTGACTTGATGCGCGAAGGTGTCGTCGTCTCCGCGCGGCACGGCAACCTGCGCGTGTCTCCGCATTTCTATAACAACGAAGAAGACATCGCGCGTTTTCGCGACACACTGCACCGGTTGCTCTAAAGCATGTTCGTTGTCGCGGCGCTCTTCACGCTTGCTAGTGCGTATGCCGCCGGTCTGCTGATCTTTCCATCGCTGCTGTTGCCGCGTGTCATTCGCCTGGGGCTCGGTTCAGTGGTGCTGAGCCTGATCGTGTTCTTCGAACTGCTGGCCGGTGCGGGAATGCTGCCGGTGTTTCTCGCAACCGGCCTGGTTCTTATCGCCGCGGGCGCCTGGCGCTACCGCATTGTGCAGTACCCCGTTGCGGAACCGTTGCACGCCGCGCTCTGGATTCCGTTTGCCATCTACGCCGCCATCTACACCGTGTACGCGATGGCGCCGGAGATTCAGCCCGATGCCATCACCTACCATCTGGGGCTGACCGCGGAGTACGCGCGCCTGCACGGCTTCCCCGCAAGAATCGGCTTTTACGAAATGCTCCCGCAAGGCCTGGAGCTGCTGTTCACCATGGCTTATTCACTGGGCGGCGGCTCGGCTGCGAAGCTCACGCACTTTGCCTTTCTGCTGGCCACGGTGCCATTGATGATGGCCATTGGCCGCGAACTGAAGCTTGCGTTGACGGCATCGTACATCGCGGCGCTGTTGTACTTCGCCATGCCGGTTGCGGCCATTACGGGCACCTCCACTTACAACGACGCAGCGCTGGTCTTCTTCACGCTTGCCACGTTCCACATGCTGCTGCTCTCGAATCGCGCGCGCCAACCGGCACACTTGATCGCAGTGGGATTGCTTGCAGGCTTCTGCTATGCCATCAAGATCACGGGCTTGCCGATTGTTGTGGCGTCGCTGGTTGCCATGCTGGTGCTCACGCGAAGCGGGTGGCCCCTACTAGCGGCTCTGGTTCCCATGGCGCCGTGGATTCTCCGCGCCTTCCTGCTTACCGGCAACCCCGCCGCGCCGCTCCTGAATTCCTGGTTCCCCAATGCCTTCTTCAACGCGGCGTCGGAAGCGCTGATGGCCGCCGCCCTTCGTTCGCACCCCGGTGCCGGTTGGCGCGAAGCCATCTGGCAATACGCCATGGGCGGCGGGTTCGATGGCATGGTGGGGCCGTTGCTTTTCGCGTTGCCGCTGGCACTGGCTGCTGTTCGCCAGCGTGCCGGACGATTGCTGGTACTGGCGGCACTGGTGGCGCTATCGCCATGGTTCCTGAATGCGGGCACGCGCTTCTTCATGCCCGCTATTCCGTTCCTTGCGCTCGCGCTTTGTTTGGTGGCGCCGGTGCGATTATTGGCGGTGCTGGCGGGCATACAACTGCTGCTCTGCTGGCCGCAAGTGCTGGGACGCTTCGAAGTGCAGTATGCCTGGGCGCTGCACGACCTCCCCTGGCGCGCCGCTCTGCGATTGGAGCCGGAGGCGGTCTACCTGAGCCGCGAGATTGGCGAGTATGACATCGCGCGCATGATCGAAAACAAGACCGGGCCGCAAGACCGAACCTTCTGCCTGACTAGCGTGGCAAAGGCTTACACCACCAGAGACGTGCGCGTGTATTGGTACTCCACTCACGAACAGCGCTTGGAAGAGGCACTCGAAACAGCACTGGCGCATCCGGCAAGGATACTGGCATCGGCGGCGCTCTCGGGCAGCCCCGTAACAGGAGTTCGCGTGGTGGCTGGAGCTGCGTCGCCGCAAGAGTTCCGCATCTTCGAACTTGGACCTTTCGCGCGAGGCGCCTCGCAAACGGCAGCGTCGCCGAACGAATCGGAAGCCCCCGGTGCGGTCGACGGCAATCGCGCCACAAGCTGGAGATCGCGGTCGCCCACCGAGCGCGGCATGTTCCTGACGGCTCTGTTCCAGCAGCCTACGGTGCTCGATCGCGTGGACATCGTGATGCCCGAAGCGCTCGCTGCATTGCCGCTGATTGTGCAGACCCTGAATGCAAACTGGACCACCGTCGCGGATTCGCTTCGCACCACGCGCCTGCCGCCTGAAGACCTGCGCCGCGAATCGACCCGCGCGCTGCGTCAGGCCGGTTTCCGGTTCATCCTCGCCAGAGCGGGCAACACTGGCATTGATGTGATCGGCGCGGACATGGTGAAGCATGCGGCGGAGTGGGGCTTGCGCGACCGGGGAGAATTCACTCCCGTGCACCTGTTCGAGATTGAGTGACACTGGAGTGAGATGAGCTTTCTGGACAATCTGGAAAATAACCTCAAGGCCATGGAGGAGCGGGATCAGGCGGGGCCTGAAGACCGCCGTCAGCGCGATCTGGACCGCACGGCTGCTATCGCCGCCGCGCCTTGGGCGGACAAACTGAAGAGCGGCCCGTGGACGCAGGACCTGCTGAAGCAAGCGGCGAAAGTCGGCCATGAGAAGCGCACCAAGATCTTCATCGCCTGGGTGGGCGCGTCGCTGAAGCTGGAGGCACGGGAACGCAAGCTGGAGCTGCGCCCGACTCCGGCTGGCATCGAGGGGATCTATCGCGATCCGGGGGAAAGCGAACGGCGTGACACGGTGAACTTAGACGACAGCGCCGAGCTGTTTCTGCGTGCGTGGCTGACCGTTAAAGAGGCGTAATCGCGTTGACGCGGCCCGCTTCATTGCGAAGGGTGACCACGCCGAGTGAGACTGTGGCGGCATCTTCCGCGAGAGCGATCAGAACGTCGGGCGCGCCGTTCGTCGTGAGCGCGCGACGCAACAGGTAGCCAGCGAAGGCCGCGGCCACAGCGGAGAGCGCACCCACAGCCGCGCCGGGAATCCAATCCTTCTTGCGAGCGGCGGAAAGTGCGGCGCCGGCGAAGCCTCCCGATACGGCTCGCGCCAACAACGGACCCACAGAAGTACGGTTCGGAGTGAAGGGAAGCTTATCGGCCACCAACTCCAGAACGGCGGCGGCTGTCGCGATATCGGCGTTGCGCTGCTTCGACAAAAACTCAAACGGCGTGCCGCTTAGATCGATGGAGCCGGTGTGGGCAGCCTGGCTCAAGAGCGCCGGAGCCATCATGCTGCGCAGGCCCGCTACCGCACCGATTCCGGCCGCGCCGGTTAGAGCATCGAGGCTGATCTCATCGCTATTCATACCTTCAGGGTAGTTCATTCGACCCTTGCCCAAAGGGAACGAACACGCCCCGGAATGCGCGTGAGTGTACGAATAATCATACGAATGAGCAGGCCCAAAAGCAGGAGGAACACCAGCAAAACCGGCAGCGCGATCAGCGGATGCTGCCAGGCAAGAGCGAGCAGGCCAACCACGCCGACATCTTCGGCGACGCTGATGGCGGAATGCGTGATGGGATCGGGAACGGTGTGTGCGGCCAAGCGCGCGCCCATCTTCGCGGAGTGCGTGCCCAGCGCGACGCTGCCGCTCAACAGGATGGCGGCAAGCCGCGCGGTGGGGCTCAGATGAGCCGTTGCCTGAGCGGCCAGCAAGGCGGCTCCGAGGGGGCGGATGAAGGTGTGGAAGCCGTCCCAGATGGGAGTAAAGAAGGGGACCTTATCGGCGACGAACTCGGCGGCATAGAGCAGGCCGGCAATGCCCAGCACGATCGGGTTCGCGAGCACATGCAGTTCTTCCGGCACGCCCGAGAGCCACCCATAACGCAGGCAAAGGCCCACTGTAAGCACGGTCGCGTACAGATTGATTCCCGATCCAACGGCAAGCGCGAGGATACCTGAGAGTGTGGGCATGGCTAGTTTCGCGAAGGGCGAAAGTCGCGCAAGATGGGCGACCAGCGGCCGTTGTTGTAGCGGTCTTCTTCGAGCGCGAAAGCCACATCGATGCGAGCGCCTACGGGCAACTCCGGCGCGCGTTCGGAGCAGTTGAACGCTTTGAACCAGACGGTGCGCGTGCCTTGGCGAAGCGGCACCTTCAGGTGCTTCTCCTTCATGAAGCTAACGGGACCGGCCACCTCTGCGCCCATGGTGGCGAAGAGCGGCGCGGGGTTGCCATGGCCGAAAGGCTCCAACGCTTCTAGGCCGCGATAGAGGTCGCCGTTCAACTCGGGCAGCGTTGCCAGGGCGTCAATCTCAAGGGCTGGGCGCAAATCCTCAGGCGTGAGGCACCCGGAGGCGTGGCGATTGAAGCGCTCTCGAAATTCGGCGACGGCCTCGGTGGCAAGAGTGAGACCGGCGGCGTGTTTGTGACCGCCATACTTCGCAAACAATTCCGGCATGCTGTCCAAAGCATCTAGCAAGTGGAAGCCCGCGATGCTGCGGCCGGAGCCGGATGCCGTTCCGTTCTCTTCGCTGAGGACGAACACGGGCCGGTGGAACCGCTCCACTAGGCGGCTGGCTACGATGCCCAACACGCCACGATGCCAACCTTCGCCCGAGAACACCAAGGCAAAACGGTCGGCTTGCACGGGAGTTTCGAGGCACTGTTCGAGGATGGTGTCGCGCACGGCGTCTTCTTCAGCACGGCGGGCGGTGTTGTGCTCGTTCAACTGCGCGGCGATGGCTTGCGCGCGCATGACGTCTTTGGTGAGGAACAACTCCACGGCATCGGTGGCGCTGGCCATGCGTCCGGCGGCATTGATGCGCGGGCCGATTTGAAAGCCGATGTTCCGCGCCGTGGGATAGGCGCCGGGCTCCATGCCGGCGACGGCGAAAAGCTCGCGCAGGCCGGGGCTGCGCAGATCACGCAGGGCAGCCAGGCCATGTTTCACGAGCACGCGATTTTCGCCGGTGAGCGAGACGACATCGGCCACCGTTCCGATGGCCACCATCTTCAGAAACGAATCCAGCACGCGCCGCAGCTTGGCTTCGGGCCAGCCTAGTGAAGACAGCAGAGCCTCAGCCAACTTAAAAGCCACGCCCACGCCGCACAGGTCCTTGTTGGGATATGCACAGCCGGGGCGATTCGGGTTGATCACCGCGATGGCGTTCGGAATGGCGGCATCGGGAAGGTGATGATCTGTGATGATGACATCGATGCCGAGTTCGGCGGCGCGCGCGACGACGGCAGCGGCGCGTATGCCGGTATCGACGCTGATCATCAGCGTAACGCCATCTTGCGCCGACCCATCGACCGCGTTGAGCGAGATGCCGTAACCCTCTTTCAAGCGATGAGGAATGTGGAACGTAGCCTGGCCGCCGGCGAGTTCGATGGCGGTCTTCAGGATAGCGGTTGACGTGGTGCCATCGACATCGTAATCGCCGTGTATCCGGATCTTCTCGCCATTGCGAATGGCCCGCTGCAAGCGTTCGAGCGCAATGTCCATATCGAGCAGCGCGTGGGGCGAGTGGAGCGATTCGAGACCGGCGCTCAGAAAAGCCCGAGCCTGCGCATAGTCACCCAAGCCTCTTGCGATCAGGAGCCTGGCGACGACCGGAGCGATGTGCAGGTCGCGTGCAAGGGCCTCCGCACCGGGGTATTCATGCGGAAAAACCCAGCGGCGCTCGACAGCGATTTCAGTTGTTGGAATAGAACCCGCCCATGCCGGATTCGTCGTCTTCCGAGGTGGCGGGCAATAGCGATGTCAGCTCTTCGGCCAGCTCCATAAATTCTTCGTACCAATCCGCCGCTACTTCATAGACGTACAGGCGGCCGTTATGGTCGAAGCCCAGTTCAATGGTGGCGGTGTTGCCGTCATGAACCCGGTATTCGCGCAAGCGCCGCTCATATTCGCGACGGTCTTCACGCGTGACCTCGCAATCTTCCAGCTCTTCGAGCTGGCCATCCACTTCCTCGGCGGCGTCGAATTGGGTGGACGCAAGCAGGATGAGATTGCAATTCACCTTCTTCGCCGTATCGAGGAACATGCGGTAATCGGGATAAGCGTCCGCATCCCAGCCCACCATGGGGAGGCCTTCCAGACCACCCGCGAAGCTTCGAAAGACGGCAAAACCGGAAGCGTCGAGATAGCCCAGGATTTCGCGTTTCAGAGAGTCGAGATCGATGTCCACGGCCATAAGAATATCACCGGGCATACTATACAGGGGTATGAATCGTATATCTATTGTGCTGGTGCTGGCGGGCGCGATTGCGATGGTGACTGCCGCGTCGTTTCCGGGGCGGGATTTGTGGACGATTGAGAGCGACCGGATGCGGCTTTCCATTCTGCAAAGTGGCGGGCATGTGGCGGAGCTGGTGCTGAAGACGGAAGGCGCGGTGAATCCGCTTTGGGTGCAGGGGCGGGCGACTATCGATCCCGACACGTTCGAGGCCGCACGCGATTCGGTGCGCTTCGGTGGCGGCTCCGGCGCGAAACTGATGAGCGGTTTGGCGGGGCACAACCTGTGCTTCCCGTATTGGGGCAACCCTTCTGACAGCGAAGAGCGGGCCGGCATGACTTACCACGGCGAGACGGGCATTGCGCGCTGGCGCAAGACGGATGGCGGCGGCAATTGGATTACGGTGACGGCGGATTTGCCGCAATCGATGACGCGGTTTACGCGCACGGTGAAGATTCAGAAGCAGGTGGCGCTGTTCGAGGAGACTGCGGAGAATTTGAGCGCGTGGGACCGGCCGGTGGGCTGGTGCGAGCACGTCACTTTTGGGGCTCCGTTTCTGAAGAAGGGCATCACGCAGTTTCATGCTTCGGTGACGAAGGGGCGCACCGGCGCGGGCAAGGAAGTGCGCTGGGCGGATGGCTTGGCGACCGTGCCCGATGTGCCAAAATCGGGCTTTGTCGATAACTTCCTGGTGGATGCCGGCGCGCCGCTGGCTTACTTGACGGCCTACAATCCGACAACGCATCTGCTGGTGGGGTACGTGTTCCGGCCGAAGGAATTCGGCTGGCTGAACGTGTGGGAGAGCAACAATAACGACATGCTCACGCGCGGTATGGAGTTCAGCAATACGCCTGTGCATGGCACGATGCGGGCGCTGGTGGCGGAACCGAAGCTGTTCGATACGGCTACATTCGATTGGCTGCCGGGGAAGGGAAAATTGCATAAGGGCTACCTGGCGTTTAGCGCAATTGTGCCGGAGGGGTACGCTGGAGTGCGTGGTATCGAGCTGAGGAAGGGGATGCTGGTGGTAGGCGGGATATCATTTGAGTTGGGTGATATTGTTTTTGGGGAGTGATGTGGTATGGTTAGGTTATGTCACGGACTATTATTAGTTTGGAAGAGACCGATAAGCTTTGGCTGGATGAAGAAGCGAAGCGATCGGGTAAGCCGATGACGGAAGTGGTGCGTGTAGCAATCCGTTTCCTGAGGGACGAACGGGAGCGCGGTTTCAAAGAACTGCTGACCCAAACCAGCGGCACGTGGACGGAAGGCGACGGGCTGGAATACCAAAACCGAATCCGGCAGGAGTGGGACTGACCAAGTTCCTGCTGGATTCGGTGATCCTGATCGATCACCTGAACGGTGTCCGCGCCGCCACGGATTATATTTACGAGCATCACGATTATTGCGCCATTTCGGTGATTACGCGGGCCGAAGTGCTGGTGCCTTATGTGGACAAAGCGGCCGACCCAATTCTGCGATTGCTGAATAGTTTTCCTTCGCTCGCAATCGATGTAGAGGCGGCGGACCTGGCCGCTGAATTTCGCCGGAAGCATTCCTGGAAACTGCCGGATGCGTTTCAGGCGGCGCTGGCGAAACAGCATCGCCTGACGCTGGTGACCCGCAACACGAAAGATTTTCCCATCGCGAAATACAAATGGGTGGCCACGCCCTACTAGCCGCCTATAGAGTACATGGGGCGGGGCGGGGCAACGAACTGCGAGGAGCCGATTTGGTGACCCAACCACTTATCGAGCGTGGTCTGCGCGAGTGCGGCGGCGATAGCCTCATCGGGCGCACCATTACGCAGAAGCGGTTTGATATCAGTCTCTTCGATGGCGAACAGGCAATATCGCAATTTGCCGTCGGAGGTGAGCCGCAACCGGTTGCAATTTAAACAGAACGGTTTTGTGACCGATGCGATGAAGCCCACGCGTCCACCGCCATCGGCATAGCGGTATTCGGTGGCAGGGGCGCGCGGGTCGGCATCGGGCACTTCGACGAGGGGCCCGATTTCGGCGGAGATGCGCGCATGCATTTCGTCGGCGGAGAGGACTTTTTCGCTGCCCCATAGCTGTTGGGCATCGAGCGGCATGAACTCGATGAAGCGGGCCTCCATGCCATTTTCGCGGCAGAAGCGCGCGATGGGCACGATGTCGGGTTCGTTCAGATTGCGGACGGCGACGGCGTTCAGCTTGAGCTTGGTGAAGCCCACTTCGCGGGCTACGCGAATGCCTTCAAGGACGCGCGGAAGATCGTCGCGGCGCGTCATGGAATGGAAGCGTTCGCGATCCAGCGTATCGAGGTGAATGTTTAAGCGGCGCAGACCGGCATCGTAAAGAGACTGCGCTTGCGCGGCTAGCAGAACGGCGTTGGTGGTGAGCGCCAAATCGCGAATGCCGGGGATGGCGATGAGCTTACGGATGAGCACGGGGAGGCCCTGACGCACGAGCGGTTCGCCACCGGTGAGGCGAAATTTCGTGACTCCGTTTGCGGCGGCGATGCGGGCCACGCGCTCAATTTCTTCGAAGCTGAGGATTTCTTCGCGGGCCTGAAATTTGACGCCTTCTTCCGGCATGCAATAGAAGCAACGGATGTTGCAGCGATCCGTGACGCTGATACGCAGACTATCGTGGATGCGGCCGAAGGTGTCTTTCAGCGTCATAGCGCGAGCATACGTTCAATCGGCAGCAGCGCGCGGCGCAGGAGTTCAGGCTCCATTTCGACACGCGGTTGCAGGTTGGCGAGCGAATCGCGCAATTTCTCGAGTGTATTCATGCGCATGTAAGGGCACTCGCTGCAGTTGCAATTTTCGTTGGCGACGAAATAGAACTGCTTGCCGGGCGCGAGTTTTTTCATGGAGAAGCTGACGCCGCTTTCGGTCATGACGATGAACTCGCGCGCGGGATTGCGCACGCAGAAATCGATGAGAGCGGACGTGGAGCCGATGAATTCGGCATGCTTCAAAACAGGCTCCGGACATTCCGGGTGAGCGATGACGACCGCTTCCGGGTGCTCGCGCATCTTCTCCAGAAGGCGGCGTTCCGGGAAGGTGGCGTGGACGATGCAGGCGCCCTGCCAAATCTTCATGTTCTGGCGGCCGCTCTGTTTTTGGACGTAAGCGCCGAGGTTACGATCGGGCAGGAAGAGGACCATCTTTTCGGCGGGAATGGAGTTTACTACATCGACTGCGTTGCGCGAGGTGCAGATGATATCGCTTTCGGCTTTGACGTCAGCGGAGGTGTTGATGTAGCTGACGATGACGTGATCTGGATTGCGGCGGCGGTATTCGCGAATCGGTTCGACGGGGCAACTTTCCACCAGACTGCAGGAAGCGGCTTTATCGGGAACGACGACGATGCGATCCGGGTTGAGGATCTTCGCGGTCTCGGCCATGAACCAGACGCCGCAGAAGGCGATGACATCGCCCTGGAAGCTGCGGGCCTTGCGTGCGAGCTCGAGCGAATCGCCCACGCAATCGGCAAGCTCTTGAATTTCGGCTTCCTGATAATGATGTGCCAGAAGAATCGCGCGCCGCTGGCGCTTCAGGTCGAGGATTTCTTCGGCTATGGTCTGGGTTGCTAACATGTTGCTACCACCTCATTCTACCTGTGCGCATTCTGCTGCTCTCTACTTATGAGATGGGCCGTCAGCCATTTGGACTCGCGTCGCCGATGGCGTGGCTGCGGCGTGCGGGGCATTTCGTGCGTGCTGTGGACCTGAGCAGAGACCGGATGCCGGAAGGCGCCGCGGAAAATTCGGATTTGATTGCGCTCTATTTGCCGATGCATACGGCGACGGTGCTGGCTTTGAAACTGCTGCCTGCGTTGAAGGAGAAAGGCCCCGGCGCGCGTTTCGCGGCTTATGGATTGTATGCGCCGATCAATGCGGGCGCGCTGCGGAAGGCCGGGGTGGAAGCGATAGTTGGCGGCGAGTTTGAGCAGGGCCTGGTGGATTGGGCGGGCGGTGAGATAGTGCCGGAAGTATCGCTGGGCAAGCAGCAATTCGTGGTTCCGGAGCGCGGCGAATTGCCCGATGCGGCGCGGTATGCCGAGCTGATGGGGATGGGCGCGCCGCGTGTTGCGGGGTATACGGAAGCGAGCCGCGGGTGCAAGCACTTGTGCCGGCATTGCCCGATTGTGCCGGTGTATGGCGGCGCGTTCCGGATTGTGCAGCGCGATGTGGTGATGGCCGATATCCGGCAGCAGGTGGCAGGCGGTGCGCGGCATGTGACGTTCGGCGATCCGGATTTTTTCAACGGACCCGGCCACGCGATGGCGCTGGTGGAAGCGCTGCATGAGGAGTTTCCGGGCGTTACTTACGACGTGACAATTAAGGTTGAGCATCTGCTGAAGCATCGCGGGCTGCTGCCGATTTTGAAGCGCACCGGTTGTGTGTTCGTGACCAGCGCAGTGGAGAGCGTGGACGATGCGGTGCTGGAGCGGTTCGCGAAGCATCACACGCGCGCGGACTTTGTGGAAGCGGTGGCGTTGATGCGCGAAGTGGGGCTGTGTCTGAGCCCGACGTTTGTGGCGTTCACACCATGGACCAGCCGCGAGGGCTATTGCGAGCTGCTGCGCGTGGTGGCGGATTTGGGGCTGATCGAAAGTGTCGCGCCGGTGCAGTGGGCGATACGGTTGCTGGCGCCGGCGGGGTCGTTGCTGTTGCCGTATCTGGTGACGCAAGAGTTCGATGAGCAGCGGCTGGTGTATCCGTGGGTGCATCCGGATGCTGAGATGGACAGGCTGGCGGCGCGGGTGGCGAAGATTGTGGCGACGGAGCGTGGGTCGCGGCGTGAAGTGTTTGAGCGCGTGTGGGCGGCGGCGCACGGCGAGCTGCCGGACTTCATGATTCCCGGCCGCGCCACCGTTCCCTATTTGAACGAGCCTTGGTATTGCTGAGCGGAGCCTACCGAGGAGCAGTTCGCTCCGATATGAAACACATTGTGCTGGTGGCGGCGACCACCGGGTACCAGGTTCGGGCGTTCGACGAAGCGGCCCGGGAGTTGAGGATTCGGCTGACGTTGGCGACCGACCGCTGCCATATTTTGGAGGACCCGTGGGCGGACCGGGCGGTGCCGGTGCGGTTCGAAGAGCTGGAAGAATCGGCGAGGCGGATACCTGCTTGCGACGGTATTTTGGCGGTGGGGGACAGGCCGGCGGTGCTGGCGGCGCGTGCGGCGGAATTGCTGGGGATTGCGTTTCATTCGGCGGAAGCAGCTGCGGTGTGCCATGACAAAGGACTGACGCGCGAACGGCTGCGGGGCGCGGGTTTGCCATCGCCAAAATCGGCGCGAGTAAAAATTGCAGGAACGAAGCCAAATTTCAATTACCCCCTTGTTTTGAAACCTTTACACCTGTCCGCAAGCCGCGGAGTGATCCGTGTGGACAACGATTTGGAGTTCGAAGCCGCCCGGCGGCGCATTGGCCGGATGGTGAACGACGATGAAATCCAAGTGGAAACTTTCATTCCGGGAAAGGAATATGCGCTGGAAGGCGTGATGACCCGTGGCGTGCTGCAGACGTTTACGCTGTTTGAAAAGCCGGACCCGCTGGATGGGCCGTTTTTCGAGGAATCGATCTACTTGACAATTTCCGGAACGAAGCCAATTTCGCATGCCGTGGAGCGAGCGGTAGGGGCGCTTGGATTGTCGCACGGGCCGGTGCACGCGGAGGTGCGGGTGAACGCGGAGGGCGTGTTCGTTTTGGAGGTGGCGGCGCGGCCGATTGGCGGCTTATGTGCTGACGTGCTTCGGTTTACGGGCGGGGCGACGCTGGAAGAAGTGCTATTGCGGCATGCGGCGGGCGAATGTGTGACCGGCTTTGTGAGGGAGGCGGAATCGGCCGGCGTGATGATGATTCCGATTGGGCGCGGCGGCGTGTTTCAGGGGGTGACGGGGGTGGAGGAGGCGCGGGCGGTGCCGGGGATTACGAAGTGCGTGATTACGGCGAAGGTGGGGTATCGGGTGGCGCCGCTGCCCGAAGGGGCTAGCTATTTGGGATTTTTGTTCGCGCGCGGGGGGAGTAAGGGGGATGTGGACCGGGCGCTGCGGGAGGCGCATGGGCGGATGCGGTTTGAATTTACTGGGGTGCTGGAGGTGATATGAGTATGGGAGACAGGGGCGACACTACCTCAATCGTTAGCTGTCTTCTAAAGAATATGAAAGCAACAGACTATATTCCGAAGGTCTTCCGCTCTAAACCGACTGTCCCGTTACATGTTTCATAGCGTATTTTTACTTCGGTCACTTTTACAATCTTTGAATTGAGTACTTTAGCGCAATCCGGCTCAAATAGTACGAGGTTTGTGCCGTCTTTAGCCATGGCGCTTCCATACCGATTCCGGCCAAATTGCTCCTTCTAATTGCGTTAGCAAGGTACTGACAAGGAACGTATTCGCTCTCGTCATCACGGCGGTCGAGAGGGCGTTCCAGTTGCGCAGAAAAGGCTCGGAGGAGTTTATGAATTTCAAGATTGTGGCCCAAATTGACTGTAATGAAGGGATTAGGAGGCTGAGCGTTAGGCATGGCCTTGAGGTCAGCGACTTGCACATCGTGAAGTTCAAAGCTCCCCACCGTGACTAACTCACCACGGTATGGCCTGATTTCACTAACCGCCGTCATTTCTTCTTGAGCAGTGTAGAGCACACGCTGGCCGCTGCCATTTTGCGCGTCCCGGCTTCATGTCGGCGGAGGGCCTATTCGATACCTGAAAGGGTCGCCGTTTACCTTCGTTTGTCGATAGCCTGATCGAGCGCGAAACAGGATGGTCCCAGCAGGCAGCGTTACGCTAGCTGTATCACGTTCGACATCCGAAAACTCCCATTCAGCCGTATCATCGGAAGTCAATTTTCGCAGACATCGGACCAATCGTCGCGTCTCGAGTATAGGCCGCGTGGATTGAATGCGGGACCACAATTTTTATAAAGTGTTTCATAGAGTATTTCTCCCAGAAGTTGCGTCTGCTTCTCGTCGTCTAGAAGCGGCGAGAAGATGTCGAAGTCCTCCTGGAGAAGGATCGCCGGGTATTGATGAGCGCATCCTCATTGGGAAGCGTGTCCCCGTACATCAGCGGGAAATACAAGGTCGTCGCGTTTTCGAAGGCTGGCCTTAGAAATGTGACACTCACAAGCGGCACGTTTGCGGAATCGCAATAATCGCAACGCCCAATTTCCTGGGCTGCAAGTCGGACTTTATTCCGAAGCCAAGCGTGACTGAAACACTCAGGCAACAATTTGACAGCTGGCTCATTCTCAATTTAGGCGACCCCGGCCACGCGGCAATGACCGGATTTGCTATAGCAATAAATCTCACGCAATTGGCATGGGGTATACGCGCTCGTCTTGGAGCACTTCCCCCGCGTAATGCAAACAGGCTAAGATGTCACGGTCGGAAAGTTGCGGATAATTTTCCAGAATCTGGTGGTGACTCCAACCTAAAGCTAGCAGGCTCACTATGAATTCAACTGAAAGTCTGGTACCTGCAACCACAGGTTTGCCGACAAGAATTTTAGGGTCCATTACGATTCTGTCTTTCATGTCCACGATCTATTATCACCGCTGCTGGTGGGTTTGCGACCTAACATGGTTATGCGATGAAAGCGATTCCAGGTGCTGTGCGGCAAGGTTGGGCGGAGGCTGCCAAAGAGATACCTGAAGCTTTTGTGAAGGTAGCTAAACTTTCCGATGGTGAACTGCACTTGCGGTTGAACGCCACGGTTCCCGCTGACGACGCAAAAGGCACCGTGCCCACTTACCGTTTCGATATGCGCGTTGGTGAACGGGTGGTGGGTGGCATTCGGTTTCGCGCTGGACTCAATCGGGACGTGGAGTTATATGCGGGCAATATTGGCTACAACGTGGACCAAGAATTTCGCGGGCGGCGGCTTGCGGAGCGAGCTTGCAGGCTTTTGTTTCCGCTGGCTAGGGCGCATGGGTTCGAGGGCTTGTGGATCACTTGCGATACGGACAACTTTGCGTCGCGACCACCTGTGAGCGGCTGGGGGCTGTGTTGGTTGGGATTGTGAAGTTGCCGAAGCACCTGGATATGTACCGGGATGGTGAGCGTGAAAAGTGCCGTTATTGGCTGGTGCTTCCGGCGAAGGAAGTTGGAGTGCGATAGTGAATAGCCGATGGCTAGCTTTGACTTAGCGGCGGAATATCTTGAGCTTCTGAAACGCTGTTTGACGCGGGAGATTTTTCCCGATGAGCATTGGGACCTCACGTTAAGCCACCGGATGCCGTTCGACCGTGCGTTGCGGGAGGTGGGGCGGGACTGGCCCACTGAAGCGTTGACGATGGCGGGTTTGAAGCGGCTGAACAATCTTCAGGACTGTGTGGTTCGCGTGCTTCAGGATGGCGTGCCGGGCGATCTTATGGAGACAGGCGTGTGGCGTGGAGGTTGCGGCATTCTGATGCGCGCAGTCCTGGCTGTTTATGGGGACACCGCGCGGTGTGTGTGGCTGGCCGATTCTTTTCGGGGGCTGCCCGTTCCCGACGCTGCCACTTACCCGGCGGATTTGCTGCATCAACATGCGACATCGGCGCCGTATCTGGGCGTGGCTGTTGACACCGTTCGCGATAACCTGCGGCGCTTTGGATTTTTAGATGCGCAGGTCCGTTTTCTGGAGGGCTGGTTTCGCGACACGCTTCCCACCGCTCCGGTGGAGAAAATTGCTGTTCTGCGGCTGGATGGGGACATGTATGAATCCACTTACGTGGCTCTTCGTGCGTTGTATCCAAAGGTGTCCGTGGGTGGGTATGTGATTGTCGACGACTATGGAGCACTGCCAGTTTGCCGGTTGGCGGTAGAGGACTATCGCGCTCAGCAGGGGATTGCGGAGCAGATCCATCAGGTCGGCCGACATGAGGGATGAATCGAAATCGCTGGCGGGCTCGATGGATGCTTCCTCTTCGGACCTGGAGAGCTTAGCATCGAAGATCGCGCCGTAGAGTTTGTTGCTGCGGAGGTACTGCTGCAGGGGCAGTGGATTGGACGGGAGTGTATTGGCGGAAGGCGAGGTAAATTGCCGCCCGGTTCGCGTTAGAACTCCAGCATCTTCACTTCACCGGCGACCCTACCGTAGAAGGCAGCCGCGAAGGAGTTGATGCGATAGGCGTCGTACTGGCGGGCGTTCTTGAAGGCGATGATCCGGACGGGAAATTCGATTGCGCCGCGACCGGGGGAGGCCTGGATGAAGAAGCTGCGGACTTCTTCAAAGTAAAGAATCACTTCGCGGGCGCGCTTTTCACTGCCCGTGGTGTACATCTCAAAGTGCGGCGTGCTGAGGTGGAGCCACTGATCCTGCGCGGCGGAAACGGGGAACAAAAAGCAGAGAAGGCAGAATGCGAAAAGGCGCACGCCCCCAGTATCGTATAGCGAACTTTTACTTTGCTTGCTGGGGTACGTAACCGGCGGGCAGGGCCGCGCCTTCGCCGAAAAAGTAATCGTCCATCTGCTTGATGAGGAACTCCTGCGCTTCGGCGGTGCCCAGGTTCAAGCGGTATTCGTTCATGAGCATCTTCATGTGCTCAATCCACATTTTCCAGGCTTCTTTCGAGACGTTGTCGTAAATCTTCTGGCCCAGCGGATGACCTTCAAAGGGGATTTCGTCCAGGCCGGCGAGCTCTTTTTGGAACTTCACGCAGAAAACTTTGCGTTCGCCCGGCTTGATGTCCGTGTTCGGGGCACCTAGCCCGCCTGCTCCACATCCCATGAGTTCAGGATACTACTTCTCGAAACCGGCGCCGCTCAAAATGATGCCGAGTTCGCGATGGTCGGTAGGGACGGAGAAGCTCTTATCGGCGGTGATGGTGAGGACGGAACCGGAGAGCGGCGGGGTGCGGATGGTGTAGGTTCCGGGCGTGGGGAAGGTCTGAGTGGCGACGATGTTGCCGTCGAGCGTGAGCGTGATGGTGCGCGCGGGCGCGGAGTCTGGAATGTAAACGTGCACGGCGAGTGGAGTTGGTGAGGCGGGGGGCTTCAGCAAGAACGAACCCGATTTCGACATCCAGCGCCATGGGTTGCCGTCGGCCGCGTAAACGCCAGCGGCGATTTGTTCGTCGGCATCGGAGAGCGAGAGGTTGACGTACTCGTGGGTGGGAATTTTCGGTGCGAGCGTTTCGACGCGCAGGCGGTCTACGGGGCCGCTGGAGATGCCGAAGGGCAGGAACCCGCGTGTGTTCGTCGAGTAGGCGGATTGCGTTTCAAGGCCGATCAAGCGGAATGGAACGGTGGGGCGAATCTCGCGCGTTTCAAGCAGCACGGGCACGGCGCCGGCGTGGGCGTAGCGAATGGGGAAGCCAAGTTCGCTGGTGATGACCTGGTCGCCGGGCGGCACCTGTTGGCCTTCGCGCACGGGCAGCGCGCCGCGTTGTTCCAGGTAATGACGCAGACCCCATTCCGCGTTTACCCAGGTGCGGTTTTCGAGGCGCGCGGATTGGGCGAACGAGCGCACCTGCTGCCAGTGCTGATAATTGGCCGTGGCCAGCAGCAGCGATATGGTAAGTGAAAAAACGAACCCAATTTTCAGCCAGAGCGGGCGGGCGGTTACGGAGACCAGCAGTGCGACGGGCGCGGCCATGGGCAACAGGTAGCGCGCGGAGCCGGAGAAGAACAAAGCCACGGCGCCCAGGAAAAAGATGCCGCACCATAGATATAAGAAGGATAGGTCGCGCGAGCGCGGGCGCGGCAGGAACAGCAGGAGGGGAGGGAAGACCAGGAAGAGCGAATGGACGGAGAGCGCGCCGGCGTTGCGCAGTTTCAGGATGAGCCGCTCATACCCGTACGATTGCAAATAGCCGGCGACGACGGCTGCTGGGAAGCGGCCATCGGTCAGAAATTCGAACGTCTGCCAGAGCGCGGTAGCGAAGATGGGCGTGAGCACCGCAAGCCAGGCGGCTTTGAGATTTCGTGCGTTGAGCCAGAGGTAGACGGCCAGAATGGGAACGGCGAGCACGACTTGCGGCGCGGTGAGGGAAGCGGCTGTCAAAAGCAGCGCCGAAGCTGCGAGGCGTAGACCATTGCGACGATCGACGCCTGAGATGAAGACTGCGATTCCCGCAAGCCAGAAGGCAAGGAATGGCACATCGGATTCGAAAGAGTTGCCGTTGATGACGAAAGCGGGCGTGGCAAGGAAGAGCAGCGTGGCCCAGAGCGGTTGCGGGGAGAAGCGCTTCGCAAGGCTCCACATGGCGAACGCGGCGATGAGGGAGAACGCAATGTATGCTGCGTGGAAGGGCACTTCGCGCACTTCGCCGAACAGCGCGATTAGTGTAGCGAGAGCCCAGGCATTGAGCGGGGGATGCGGGTAGCCGCGAAAATCGACATCGCGGCCTTCGAAGATGTAGTGAACGTGATTGGGATGCGCGGGATCGATCTGGGCGTGTTCGGCGGAGGCCAGGTAATAGACGTCGTCGCCGCCGACCGCCTGATTCAGAAACGGCAGGCGGATGAAAAAAATCAGCGCGAGGATGACCAGCCAGGCCGGAGGTTTCAATCCGCGGCTTGGCTGCTGGAACGGTCCGGCTTCCAACGGACGATGGGACGGCGCGCGGCCATCACTTCATCGACGCGTGTGGTGCGCGTGGAATAGGGAGCTTGCAGGACGCTCTTCGGATCGCTATCGATTTCGCTCGCGATAGAAATCATGGCGTCGATAAAGAGATCGAGCTCGCGCTTGCTTTCCGTTTCGGTGGGCTCAATCATGATGGCGCCGTGAACGATGGTGGGGAAGCTGACGGTGTAGGGATGGAAGCCGTAATCGATCAGGCGCTTGGCGAGGTCGCCGGTCTTCACGCCATTGGCGGATTGGCGGTCGTCGCTGAAGACCACTTCGTGCATGCTGGGGCTGGAATAGGGAAGGTCGTAATGCGGTTCCAGCTTGCGGCGGATATAGTTCGCGTTCATCAGCGCATCGACGGTGGCGTTGCGCAGGCCGGGCCCGCCGTGAGCCAGGATGTAGGCGAGCGCGCGCACCAGCACGCCGAAGTTTCCGTAAAAAGCGCGCACGCGGCCGATGGACTGCGGGCGGTCGTAATCGAAGTGCCAGGCTTCGGAGACTTTTTTCAAGACTGGCACGGGAAGGAACGGTTCCAGATGCTTCTTGATGGCGACAGGACCGCTGCCCGGGCCGCCGCCACCGTGTGGAGTGCTGAACGTCTTATGCAGATTCAGGTGCATGACGTCGACGCCGAAATCGCCGGGGCGCGTGAGACCGACGAGAGCGTTCATGTTCGCGCCATCCATATAGAGCATGGCGCCCTTCGCGTGCAGGATGCCGGCCACCTTCGCAATGTCTTCTTCGAAGATGCCGAGGGTGCTGGGGTTGGTCACCATGAGCGCGGCGATATCGTGCGCGTCGTCGCGATCAAGCAAGCCGGCAAGCTGCTCCACGTCCATCATGCCCTTGTCGTTCGATTTGATGTTTTGGACGGAGTAGCCTGCCATGCTGGCGGTGGCGGGGTTGGTGCCGTGGGCGGAATCGGGAACCAGGATGCGCTTGCGCGGGTTGCCCTGGCTTTCGAGAAACGCGCGCACCAGCAGGATGCCGGTGAGTTCGCCATGCGCGCCGGCGGCGGGCTGCAGCGTGATGGCGTCCATGCCGGTAATTTCGAGAAGGGCGCTTTCGAGATTGGCGATGACCTGCATGGCGCCTTGCGAAAGCGATTCCGGCTGATACGGATGCGCCCAGGCAAGCCCATCGAGCCGCGCGACCAGCTCATTCACACGCGGGTTGTATTTCATGGTGCAGGAGCCGAGCGGATACAACCCCAGATCGATGGCGTAATTCCAGGTGGAAAGTCGCGTAAAGTGTCGGATGGCTTCCACTTCGCTCACTTCGGGAAAGCCTTCGATCTCATCGCGCACGTTGCCGCTGCCGAGTGCTTGGTGCGGGTCGACGGAGGGCACGTCGAGCGCGGGCAGTTGGTAGCCGCTCTTGCCGGGGGAGCTTTCTTCGAAGAGCAGTGCTTCGTTCTGTACGATGTGTGGGCGAACTTTGCGAATCATTGTGTGTAGGCCTCGGCGACTGAATCCATATCGGCGCGGCGCGACATTTCGGTGGCGCAGAGTAGCGTGGCGTTGCCTAATTCCGGATAGAAGCGGTTCAGAGCCAGGCCGCCGATGATTTTTTTGCCAAGCAGTTTTAGGTTCACGGCTTCCGGAGAGCTTGGCGCATCGGCGACGAACTCATTGAAGAAAGGCCCGGTGAAGCGCGGCTTCATTTTCGAACTCAGGTAATGGGCTTTCGAAAGATTTTGAGCGGCCAATTCGCGCAGACCTTCCTTGCCATAGACGGTCATGTAAACGGTGGCCATCAGCGCGATGAGCGCCTGATTGGTGCAGATGTTCGAAGTGGCTTTCTCGCGGCGGATATGCTGTTCGCGCGTGGAGAGCGTGAGACAGAAGGCGCGGTTGCCGTTGGTATCGACACTCTGGCCGACCAGGCGGCCCGGCAACTGGCGGAGAAATTTTTCTTTCGCGGCGATGATGCCGGCGAAGGGACCGCCGAAGGAGGGCGAGATGGCGAAGGACTGCAGTTCGCCAGCCACGATATCGGCATCGCTGGGCGGCGTGAGAATGCCAAGCGAGGCGGCTTCGGCGAAAACGAAAATCAGTAAGGCGCCGTATTTGTGCGCCAGCTCCGCCGCAGCTTGCACATTTTCGATAACACCGAAAAAGTTGGGCGATTGAATGATGACGGCGGCAGTTTCCCGATCGAGCTTCGCTTCCAAATCTTCCAGATCGAGCTGGCCCGTTTCGGCGTCATAGCCAAACTCTTCGACGGGCATGCCCTGGTGCCGTGCATAAGTGATGAGCACTTCGCGATATTCGGGATGGACCACGCGCGAGACCAGTACCTTGCTGCGACCAGTGACGCGGACGGCCATCATGGCGGCTTCGGGGACGGCGGTGGACCCGTCATACATGGAAGCATTGGCCACGTCCATGCCGGTCAACTGGCAGATCATGGTTTGAAATTCGAAGATGGCGGTGAGCGTGCCCTGCGCGATTTCGGCCTGGTAGGGCGTGTAGGAAGTGAGGAACTCGCCGCGCGAAACGATGGTGTCGCAAAGCACGGGCCGGTAATGCCGATAGACGCCGGCGCCCAGGAAAGACGCATAGCCTTGAGCCGTTTCATCGGCGCGCGCTTTGAAGAAATCGATAATTTCGTATTCGGAAATTCCCGGCGCCAGATTCAATTCGCGATTGAGTTTCGCTTCGGCCGGCAGGTGAGCGTACAACTCTTCGGCGGTGGCGATGCCGCAAGCGGCCAACATTTCCTGACGTTCGGAATCCGATTTGGGAAGATAACGCAACTTAGCTTTCTGCTCCTACATAAGTCTGATAATCCGCGGCGGAAAGAAGCTTCTTTATTTCATCGGACGCGCTCATCCGAATCTTCACCAGCCAGGCTTCGCCATGCGGATCTTCGTTCAGCTTTTCAGGCGCGTCGGCCAGCGTTTCGTTCACCTCCGTCACTTCGCCAGAGAGGGGCGAATAGATGTCGGAAACCGCCTTTACGCTTTCGACCGAGCCGAGCGTCTTACCCTGCTCGACATGCGTGCCGATTTTCGGGAGATCGACATAGACGATATCGCCTAGCTCGTGCTGGGCATGGTGAGTGATGCCCACGGTGGCGATATCGCCCGCGGCATTTACCCATTCATGTTCTTTGGTATAGACGAAGTGTTCGGGATAGGTGCTCATTTTGCGCTCTGATTCACTCTCTTATAAAAAGGTGTGGGGACCACGACGGCGTCGACGGGCTGGTTGCGGACGGTGACCTGGATTGTGTTGCCGGGCTGCGCTTCGGCGATGGGCAGGTAGCAGAGCCCGATATTTTTTCCGACAGTGGGGCCGGGTGAACCGCTGGTGACCCATCCCGCCGCTGCGCCGTCCACAGAAACTTCATAGCCATCGCGCCCAATGCCGCGTCCGGTCATTTCAAAACCTGCCAGCTTGCGCGTGAGACCGGCCTCGCGCTGTTTGAGCAGGGCATCGCGGCCGACAAAATCGCCTTTATCGAATTTGACGATCCAGCCGAGGTCGGCTTCCAGCGGGTTGAGCGAGGCGTGAATTTCATGGCCGTACAGCGCCATTTTCGCTTCCAGGCGAAGCGTATTGCGCGCACCCAGACCGCACGGTTTAATTCCAAATTCGGCGCCGGCTTCCAACAGCGCATTCCACACGTGCGGCGCTTGCGTGGGCTCAAGGTAAAGTTCAAAGCCGTCTTCGCCCGTATAACCAGTGCGTGCGATGCGCGCGGGAATGCCGGCCACGGGGCCTTCTTCAAACCAATAATATTTGATGCCGCTCAGTTCGGCTGGCGTGATCTTGCTGAGCGTTTCGAGAGCGCGCGGCCCCTGCACGGCGATCTGTGCATACTTGTCGCTGGCGAATTCAACAACCGCATCGAAGCCCTTCGCAACGCGCACGGCTTCGATATGTTCGTAATCTTTTTCCTGGTTCGAGGCGTTGACGCAGATGAAGTAAAAATCGTCCGCCACCTTATGGACCAGAATGTCATCCACGAAGCCGCCATGTTCATAGAGCAGGCCGGAATAGTGCGCCTGACCCAGCTTCAGCTTGGCGACATAGTTCGTGGTGACGTACTCGGTAAGCTTCTGCGCATCGGGGCCGCTGATTTCAATTTCGCCCATGTGGCTGACGTCGAAGACGCCCACCGCGCGGCGCACGGTGTGATGTTCATCCACCAAACCGGAGTACTGGACGGGCATATCCCACCCGCCGAAATCGACCATTTTCGCGCCGCTTGCGCGGTGCACGGCGTGGAGCGGCGTGCGCTTCAATTCGGTATCGGCCATGCGCGGGAACTTTTATGTTAGCGCGTTCCGCCAAACCGATTTACCGACAAAAAACGGCCCCATCGCCTCTATGTAGGTTGAGGTTTGCTTGGTCTTGCGCATGGCCTGGATGCAGGCGGAAAGCGGAAACAGATCTTTGCCGGTAAGGCCGATGATGAAATCGTTATCGTGCCGGTCAAGGCCGAAACAGGCCAGCCGAATATCCTGCGCGAAGCCCGCCATGCCGAAGGAGTGACCGATTTTTCCATGCTCGCTCAGGATGGGCATCTGCTCTTCCGGCCCTAGCTGCGCGAACTCGCCTTTGCGGCGCAGCGGATACCAGATGGCCCAGGGCTGCTCGGGGTCGGTGGCGGCGCGGATGGGTTTTTCGATGAGCCAATCGCGCAGGTTCGGTTCATGGCCCAGCGAGTATGTTCGGCCCAGCATGGAATATTCCAGCTTCGGTTTCAGCGCGGAAAAACGCGGACCGTTCAGCACGGGGCGCACGCGATCGGTGAAAAAGTTGGGGTCCTGGCTCCAGGTGAGGAAGCCGATACCGCGCGGATCGTTCACATCTTCATAGATCACGCCGGGAATGGAATCGTATTCCAAAATGTGCCCCAGCTCATTCAGGTTGGAGGCTTCTCCGAACGCGAGGAACTGCATGAACAGGCGCGCGTCTGAATATTGGGGCTGGCCATCGCGTACACCCCCGCGTTCGCGAAGGTCTAAAAGTTCCATTGTCTCTCCTCTTGTATTATCGTTCCAGTTCCTGGCGCAGGCGCTTGAGCGCGCTACGTGCCCAAGTCTTGATAGTGCCCAAAGGCTCACCCAACTTTTCCGCCATTTCCGATTGGCTCAGGCCTTCGAAGTAGGCCAACTCAATCACGCGTTTTTGGTTGGCGTTGAGCGAGGCGAGAGCGGCCTGAATACGGCGAACTTCGTCAGCGGTGACCATCTCCTGTTCGGCATTCAAAAAATGCGAAGGATGTTCCCGCTCTTCGAGTTCATAAGTATTGCGCGCGATATGCGCTCCAGCGGAGCGAATGTGATCGATGGCGCGATTGCGGGCGACGGTGAGCAGCCACGGCCCAAGCGCGCCGCGCTCCGCGTCGAAGGCGGCCATGCGGTTCCAGACGCGTAGAAATGTTTCCTGCACCAGGTCTTCGGCGATTCCGGAATCGCGCACGATGGTGTAGATGACGGAATACGCCACGCGGCCGAAGCGATCGTAGAGGCCGGCCATGGCGGCTGGCTCACGCCGTTTCAGACGGAGAGCTAATTCGCGGTCGCTGTCGGCGAGCGATACGCTCAAGAGCAGCAAAATCAGAATGACTATGGCCAAGGTCCGCCTGCTATTGTCCCATCCTACTTAGAAGCGCTGCGCGAGTTAAAAGTCATCCTTGGCGTCTTGAATCCGCGTTTCGGGAAGCACCTTTCGAAAATTCTGGCTGGTGAGTAGACTTTCAATGGACACATGCGCCAGCATCGCCACCCGTCCATTGGCTTTGATTCCGGATTTGACGGGCACCCACGTGCCGTCCGGCAGGCGCGTCTGTTCGAAAAAGAGATGCGCGCCCTTATCGAGTTTGGCCAGGGCGGAGAAGCCCAGCGCGAAGGGTTCGGTTGCGGTGGCATCGGCCTTCACCCACAGCAGGTCTTCCTGGTCGATCCAAATGCGGCCGCTCAGGTGGAGAAAAATTTCGGCTTTGAGTTCCTTCGGTTTGTAGCCGGCGTGCGGAACGGCTTCCAGCACCCAGGCTTTGCGATCGTTCAGAGTTTCTTCGCCCACCACTCGAAAATCGAAAGCATCCAGCAGTTCGTGTGAGAAGCGCCGCCCTTTCTCCCGCTTCTCTTTCGCATCGGCGATCCGCTTTTCACGCTGTGCCGGCGTCTCGCGTCTGCGCGAAGCAACCAGCTTTGCCACGCGGCCGTCTTCTTTCGCGCGGTCGGCATCGCTGAGAGGCTTATCGTTCTTCGCCACCAGAGAGCGGACGTGGAAGCCGTCGATGACGGCATCGTCGTAGGTCTTGATTTCTTCCGTCTTCAGCTTGCCGTCCTGTTCGAAGCGCTTCAAATCGGAACGCGTGCGGCTGACGTAAGAGCGCAACTGCTGCTCATTTTTTTCGCCGGCCGCAAGAGACTTCACAATCAGATCGCGAGCGTCAGGCAGAGCCTGCGCGGGTGCGGTAAGAGCAAAAAACGCGAATATGCCAACAAAAGTGGCCAAAACATTTCTCATGATGTTTGTTGTCCGGCCCCAGTACGGTTTCGCGGCGAATGCCATCACGCAAGAAGAGAGCCATGTCATACATTTTTTCCTTGACAATTTTTTTGAACAACCTTATATATGAATCACATTGCGATTTTTTCAATCGCAAACTTTAAGTTAGGGAGAATCACATCGATGAAGAACGCAACCAAGAAGACGGCGGCAAAAAAGAAAGCTGCTCCGAAGAAAAAGAAGTAGCAGCTCACGTCCCGCTAGGGATGAGTTCCATAACATGAGGCTCCGGGCAACCGGGGCCTTTTTCATTTTGCGGGCTCCTTGGCGAGGGTGAGAACGCGGAAGCTTTGGCCCATTCCGAAGAGCAGAGTTTTGAGTTGGCCGGCGAGGCGCGCGCCGGAGACCGCGTGGGGAGCGCCTTCGAGCGCGCGCAGCAAAGTTTGCGCCAGCGTCTCGAAGCGAATAGACGTGAAGCCGCATTCGCGCGCGGTATCTATTAGGAAGCCGAACGGCACGTGAGCGGTGATGTCGCGCGAACCGGGGCCGGTGAGCACATCGGGCGACGCAGAGTGGCGGCTGTAGCTCATCAAGGTTCCCGCCGGGAAGCGCAGGTACTCATTCGCGGACCAGCCGTAGTCAACGATCAGCACGGTTCCTTCGGCCAGGCATTCATAGATGCGACGGAGCCAACCGCCCGCGCGTTCCGCAATCTCAAAGCGGCAGCCGTCCGCAATGAGCGGATAGTAACGGTTTACGTATTCCAAGCGGGGGCCGGAAAGCGGCGGGCCTTCGCTCCAGGCGAAATTGGAACCGGTACGGTGCACATGCAGTTCGCGAAATGTATCGCCGCGCCGCACGCCGGCGGTGACTGGGAGCGCATCGAAAAATTCATTGGCGAAGATAGAGCCGCGCCAATTGGTGGGAAGTTCGTCGCCGGGCGCGATGCTGCGGTACGGGCGCGGGTGCAAACCATCGCGCATCTCCTGGCGGCCCGCTCCCAATTCCAGCACGGGCTCCTCCGGCAGAAGAAGGGCAATCAGGGAACCAAAGGTGGGTTGCAGTTGCGAGGCGGTGAAAAAATCGCCGTGCATGCCCAGGATGGCTGCGGGCGCTTGGCGGTAATATCCGGTTTCAGGATGGTAGAGCGCCCACTCCATAAAAATGTCGAAGGGTACGGTGGCGCCGTCGGCTAACATCGTAGGCGTCGCGGCCGAGTGAGACACATGGCAATCGAGTGAGTGAGTGATGGCGGAACCTACCCTTCAACAGCTTAGCGAGCAGGTGCGCCGGTTGACGGAACGGGTGGCGTTTCTTGAGCGCCAGCTTGCAGCAGGTTCCGAAGAAGCCGTGCCCGCCGCGGAGTTGGAAAGCACGGCCCCCGCGATACCCAAGCGCGACCTGGAATCGCGCGTTGGCTTACGGCTGATGAATCGCGTAGGCGCGATCACTCTGATTCTGGGAATTGGCTTTTTCTTTCGCTACGCGGTGGAAAATAATTGGCTGGGCGAAACGGCGCGCGTTTTTGCCGGGGCGTTGGCCGGGTTGCTGCTGCTGGCCGGTGGGGAATGGGCGTACCGGCGCGCGCAGAGCGTGTTCGCGCAGGGCATCAGCGGAGCGGGAGCGGCCATTCTCTATCTCGCGGTCTATGCCGCGTTCGGCGCTTACCGTCTGATTCCAGCTAGCGTGGCGTTTGTGTTGGTTGCCGGCATCACCGCGCTTTCGGCCGGCGTGGCGCTGCGTTATCGTGCTCAAGCAATTGCGGTGCTGGCGCTCTTCGGCGCATTTCTGGCGCCCGTGATTCTGGAAGGCGCGCACCTGGGCGAATGGTTTGTGCCCGCGTACATCGGCGCCCTGGATGCCGGTTTCATTTGGCTGGCGTCACGCCGCGCGTGGCGCGTTACGGAATGGATTGCCCTGGTAGGCACGGTGTTGTTCACGTTCCAGTTTGTGGATCCGCCCTTGCGGCTGTTCGTGCCTGTTTACTATCTGCTGTTCGCCACGCGCTCAAGCCCCGCTCTGTTCGTGGCCGCGCATGGCTTGTTGCTGATGCGCGTCACGTTGCCGCCCAGATCAGGCTTGGCATACGCGCCGGAATGGGTCGCGCTATCGTTCGCCGGCCTGGCGATTCTGCAATGGCGTGCCTGGTATCGCCTGGCGAGTTGGCTGGTGAGCATCGCGGCGGCCAGTTGGTTCCTGGGGCAGGTGGGCGACGGCTTGCCGCTTGCGGGCGCACTGTTCACGTTGGCCATTTTGTTCGCGGCGTTTTTCGGCTCATTTGCGTGGCGCGCGTTCCGCGTTGCCGAACCATTCGCCGCATCAGAGCTGGCGGCCTTGGCATTGACCGCCGCATTTTTCTTCGGCGCCTGCTACCAGCGCTTAGCCGGATGGGCAGATTCCTGGGCGGCACTGCTGGCGCTGGTACTGGCGGCATTGTATTTGGGATTGGCGTACCTGCTGCGCAATGCCGCGAACCCAGCCGGGTTGGTGAGTGGCGCTGCCGGAATCGCGCTGCTTACAATCGCAGTGCCGCTCTGGTTCCACGCGTTCCGCATCACCATGGTGTGGGCGCTCGAAGGAGCCGCGCTGGTGTGGATCGGTTTGCGGCGCACTGCGATATTAGCGGGAGCGATGGGCTTGTGCGCGTTGCTGTTTGCCTTGGTCCGGTTCACCGCCATCGATCTGTTCCTGTTCCCCGCGCCTGCGAGTCACTTCCTGCTGGCCAACGCACGATTCGCAACGGCACTGGTGCTGGCGTGCGCGCTCTTCCTGACTGCCTTGTGGAGCCGCGGCATGCGCGTGCCGGTCTGGGCGCCGGGCGGCGCGGGGCATTTCGTGCTGCTCACGGGCCTTTCGTTCGAAGTGTCAGATTGGGCCGCGCGTTTCCACGCAGCGAACCAGAGCAACGTGCAGAGCGCCGCTCTTTCAATTTTGTTCGCGGCGTATGCCGTGGCGCTGGTCGCGTTCGGGACAGCTAACGGTTCGGCAAGCAGCCGCTACATGGGCCTGGGGCTCATCGCGCTGGTGGTGGCGAAGCTGTACCTCTATGACATTTGGCGGTTAGACCTGGTGTATCGCTTCGTTGCGTTCGCGGGCCTGGGCGCGCTGCTGCTGGCTATGTCGTTCCTATATTCGCGGTATCGGGAGCGGGTGGCGAACTGGCTCACACCACGCGACGCTTCCGCAGTTCATCCACCGCAACAGCCAGAATAATCACCGCTCCAATCACCACCTGCTGCACGTAGTTCGAAATGCCCAGCAGGTCGCTTCCGTTCGAGAGCAGGCCCATGATGAACGCGCCCACCAGCGTGCCCACCACGCTGCCTTCACCGCCGCGCAGACTGCCGCCGCCGATGACCACAGCCGCAATGGCCTGCAGTTCGTAACCCTGCCCCGCGGTGGGCTGCCCTGTCATCAAGCGCGATGCTTCAATCATTCCCGCAAGGCCGGTCAACAAGCCGCCAATGGAATAGACAGCGGTGGTGTGGAAGGCCACCGGGATGCCCGCGTAAGTGGCCGCCGCCGGGCTGCTGCCGATGGCGAAAGCATAACGGCCCAGGCGCGTGTGCTCTAAAAGGATGTGCACGGCGATGGCGCACACAATCAGCAACAGCAACACATAGGGGACGCCGAAGATGGCGCCTTCGCCCAAAATGGAAAACGCGGGCGGCAGTTTGTGCACCGGCAAGCCGTTCGACAGGATGAGCGCAGAGCCGCGATAGATGCCCAGCGTGCCCAGCGTGACAATGAACGGCGCAATCTTCAGCCGCGTGATGAGGAAGCCGTTTAGGAAGCCGCAGGCAAGGCCGGTGAGTATCCCGACGAAGATGGCGGGCACGATGGGCACGCCGCGTTCCATGGCCATCGCGCCCGATAGACCGCCCAGGCCCAGGATGGAGCCGACCGAAAGATCGATTCCGCCCGAGATGATGATCACCGTCATGCCAAGCGCCATGATGTTGATGACGGCAGTCTGGCGCACCACGCTTGAGAGGTTTGTCGCGGTGAGGAAATGCGGAGACGCGATCACCAGCGCGATGAATAGAACGATCAGGCTGAGGAACGGGAGCAGCCGCTCAAGGCGTTTCAAGCGATTGTCTCCGCTTCGGAATTGGAGAGCGTCGCGAGCGCCATGATTTCTTCAGGCGTTGTGCCGCGCGGCAGTTCGCCAGAGATGCGGCCCTGGCGCATCACCACGATCCGGTCGGCCACCTGCAGCAGCTCTGGGATTTCCGAACTCACCATCAAAACGGCAGCACCCCTGCCAGCCAGCTCATGCATAAAATCGAAGACCTCCACTTTCGCGCCTACATCGATGCCGCGCGTGGGCTCATCGAACAGGAAGACGCGCGGTTCGCTGAAAAGCCACTTCGCAATCACAACCTTTTGTTGGTTGCCGCCGCTTAAGCGGCCCGCCGGCTGCTTCGGACCCTGCGCCTTGATGCGCAGCTTGGCAATGTAATCCGCGCCGATTTCATTCTGCCGTCGCAAGTGAAGGAAGCCGCCGCTGCTGATGGCTTCGGTATTGGCCATGGTGGCGTTCACGGAAATGGGAAGCGGCAGCGCGAGACCGGTGGTTTGGCGGTCCTCCGTAACCAGTGCGATTCCGGCTTTCACGGCGGCGCGCGGCGACGTTAGGCGCACCGGCTTACCGGCCAGTTGAATGGTTCCGCTGTCCAGAGCATCGACGCCGAACAGCGCGCGGCACAGCTCAGTGCGGCCCGCGCCAATCAAGCCGGCCATGCCCGTGATTTCGCCCGCGCGCAACGTGAGCGATACGTTGTGAAGCTTGCCTTTCACGTGCAGTCCAGAGGCTTGCAGCACGGGTTCGCCGGGCTTGTGGGCTTCGCGCGAATAAGTCGCCGCCACCTGCCGGCCCACCATGTGGGAAATAATCTGCGCAGTGGTGAGTTCGCTCAGCGGGCCGGTATGCACCGTCGCGCCATCACGCAGAATGGTGACGCGATCGCCAATGGCGCGCAGTTCTTCCAGCCGGTGCGTGATGTATATAACGCCCATTTTTCGCTCCCGCAAGGTGCGGACGATGCGAAACACTTCTTCCGTCTCCGCGCCCGAAAGCGAAGAGGTGGGCTCGTCGAAAATCAGCAGGCTGGAGCCGTGCTGGATGGCGCGGCAAATCTCCACCAGCTGCTTACCGGCGGGGCTGAGCTTTTCCACGCGCCATTCCGCGCGCAATGGAAAGTGGTGCTGTTCTATCAGGCGGGCGGCTTGCTCGACGGCGCGGCGGCGCGCTACCCAACCCAGCGGATGCCGCTCTTCACGGCCCAGGAAAATGTTTTCGGCCACCGTCAACTGCGGGGCAAGCAGCGATTCCTGATGCACCATCGCCACGCCGATTCGCGCCGCATCCGCCGGAGTCTTGAACTGCACTGGCGCGCCGTTCCAGAGCATTGCGCCGCCATCCGGCTCCACCAGACCGGCGACAATTTTCATGAGCGTGGATTTGCCCGCGCCGTTCTCACCCAGCAGCAGATGAACCTCCCCAGCGGCCACGGAGAGGTTCGCCGAGCGCAGAGCGGTCACGCCTCCGTAGCGTTTCTGGATATCGGTAAGAGTGAGCAGCACCAGCAGATTAGTCTATATGGCCGCAGCGGCAGGAAACCAGATGCTGCGTCGGCATGGTGCCATCCAACGCCGGAATGCAATGCCCATGCGGGTCGCGATTCGGGTGCCCCAGCTTGTGCGCCAGCCGCTCTTCGAAATGCTCTGAGATGAAGTGCTCCAGGCGCTCCGCTTCATCGTGCAGCTCGTCAATTGGATAATCCAGCATTTCGAAAAGGAACGTTTCAATCAGCCGGTGATGGCGCACAATTTCCAGCGCGCGCTTGCGGCCGCGCTTCGAAAGCTTCACGCCATGGTGCCGCTGATACTCAACCAGGGGCGTTTTCGCCGAAGCAAGACGCTGCAGCATATTGGTGACCGACGCCGGCGCCAGCAGCAGACGATCGGCCAGTTCCTTTGAGCCCACGCGCCGGTCTTCCGCGCCGCCCAGGGTGAAGATTGCTTTCAAATAATCGTCCACCGATTCTGTGGTTGCATGTGAAGTTGCGCGGGAGGCCGCCGTCATCCTTTTAAAAATACCAACGCACGCGCGCGCCCGCGGTAAAGGGCTGCACCACGCGCGTACCCACAAAGATGGATTGGAAGTTATAGAGAGCCGTGGTGTTGAAGAGATTCGAAAGTTGCAGTGCGGCATCGTAGCGGGCGCGGCCTTCGCGAGTGCGCGTGAAGCCGATGAGCAGGTCTGCAATATTGCGCGGGCGGATACGAGGGGGATTGCCGGTCAGGTTTACCAGCGGGAGCAGATCGGCATAATCGGGGTCGCGCGCCACCTGCGCGGGGTCAGAGGGGTTCGCGACCAGGCCGCTGTCATGCCGCAATGAGAGCGTGGTGTAGATGCCCTTGCGGTGCGAATAATTCAGAATGCCGTGCAGCGCGAACTTCTGATCGTGATCGATCACGAAGGGTCCGGAGGTGAGCGCGGCGATGGCATCGTTGCCAATGAACAGCCCGCCCGTGAAAGGTGGCGTGGAAATGGCGCGCGAGTGGGTGAAGCTGAGCGTGCCGGAGACGCCGCGCCATGCGGGAACGGCCAAGCGCGATTCCACGCTGTTGACCCGAATCTTTGCAAGCGCAATGGGGAAGATGATTCCGGTATCGAGAAAATTGTTGTTATCGGCCTGGTCCCACGAATCCTTGTGATAGTAAGCGACGCTCAGGCTAATGCGCTTCCCGACGGCCTGCTGGATGCCGGTCTCATAAAAATTTTGACGCTCCGGCCGAATCGGCGCGAACGCAGCGCCCAGCGCCTGCCGAACCGCGGGCGGCGTGATGACAGCAGCTTGCGGAGAATTCGAGAGCAACAGATTTTCGTTCACCGGCGTTTGGTAAAGCCGGTTGTAAGAGGCGCGCAGGACAGTGCCCGTCTCCTTCAAGCTATAAGCGACACCCACGCGCGGCTGCCATTGGATGCCATGAGACAGCAGCCGGTAATTGTCATAACGCAGGCCGAAAGTGAGGTGCACGCGGCCGGCTTGCATGCTGTCCTGCGCGTAGCCGGAAAAAAGCCTGCCCACCGCGCGGTCTGAAAACTGAAACGGCTGGCCGGAGCGTGTCAGGTCGAAGGGCAGCAACGCCGGGTTGTAATTCGCGGCTTCGGGCTGGTTGAAGTTCGCGCCCGTGATGGCGAGTGCGAAAGCTTCACGCGGAGCGAAGCGCTGGTAATCCACCCCGGCGCGAATGTTATGGCGGCCGGCCAGGCGGTTGTAACGGTTCGCCCAGGTGAACGTGTCCAGCCGTCGCGCTTGTGAGGCACTCACGGGAAAATCGCCGGCGCTGCTAAACAGGCGGCCCGTTGCGGAACGCCAGGAGAGGTTCGCATCGAACGTGCTGCGGGCATCGATGGTATGCACCCAGCCGAGAGCGGCAGAGAAATCGCGCAGCAGTTGCCGCTGGTCCATGCCGCGCCTTTGCTGACTGCGCAGGTTCGCGAGTTCGAAGGGGGAACTGCCCATCAGAAAATTCAGGCGCAGAATATCGCGCGCCGTGGCCGAATAATCCAGACGCGCGAACCCGCGTGCCGAGCGGCCATGGTTGTGCAGATTGTCCAGCGAGACGGAGTCCAGATAGCGATCCGTTCCCACCGCATTGACCAGCGCCGAGTAGCCGAACTTGCCGCGTTCACCCGCCACCTGCGCCACCGTGCCAAACGTGTTGTAGCGCGCGGCGCTCACTGAAACCGAGCCGCTAAACAGCTTGCCCACGCCCACTCCCGATTTTGTGGTGATGTTGGCCACGCCCGAAACTTTGTTGCCGTATTCAACCGGAACGTTGCCCATATAAAGTTCAATGGTCTGGACAATATTGGGGTCCACCGCGTTCGCGAATGCGCCGGTGAGTTGATCGCTGATGGGCATGCCATCGATCACGTACGTCATCTGGTTGTGAGCGCCGCGCGGGTGAATGGCGCCGTTGGCATTCTGCTGGAACCCCGGAAACGTCACCAGAATTGCCTCCACACCCCGGTTGCCCATCTGCACCGGCATCTTCTCGATATCGCTCTGATTCATCTGCGTCCGCGTGCCCGTCTCTTCGGGGTCCACCAGCAGACTGCGATCCACGGCGGATACGGTCAGACTCTTAAACTCCGTCTTCAAAGCCAGCGCAATGTCAACGGTGTGCGGAATGTTCGTGCGCAGCGAGCGCGTCTGCGTGTGGGCCAGGAAGCTGCCGTGTTCGACGATAATCTCGTAAGTCTGAAACGGGATGTTGGTGACGGTGAAGCTGCCGTCGTCGCGCGATTCGGTATGCCGTTCGAACCCGGTAAGCGCGTTGTGAACGGTGACGCGAGCGCGGGACACGGCAGCGCCGGAAGAATCGGTGACGTTGCCGGTCAGGACCGCCGTCTGTGCGTGCAGCGTTCCCGTGAACAGAAAGAATAGAGCTATCGCGCAAAAATTAGGCATGCCTAAATTAGGATAGCCTAAATCGCGCGGGAAATCTTACTCGGGTCCGCCTTCCAAATCCTCAGAACGATTTTCAAACTTCGTCAGCGAATGCAGGAACACCAGATCGACTTTTCCGATCGGCCCGTTGCGCTGCTTCGCCACGATCAACTCCGCCAACCCGCGCAGGTCTTCGCGATCGCGCTTGTAAACTTCTTCGCGAAAAATGAAAGCCACCAGATCGGCATCCTGTTCGATGGAGCCCGATTCGCGCAGATCGCTCAGTTGCGGGCGATGATCGCCCTGGCGCGTTTCGGGTGCGCGGCTCAACTGCGAAAGCACCAGCATGGGCACTTTCAATTCTTTCGCCAGCAGCTTGAGGCCGCGAGAGATGGTGCTCACTTCCTGATTTCTGTTTTCGAAACGGCCGCGCCCGGTCATCAACTGCAGATAATCCACAATCACCAGGCCCAGCTTGCTGTCGCCGCCCTGCAAGCGCCGCAGCTTGGCGTGCATATCCATAAGATGGACGCCGGCCGTATCGTCTATATAGAGCGGCGATTCCACCAGCTTTTGGCTGGCGTGCTGCAGCTTGCGGCGCTCATCGGCATTCAGGTACCCCATGCGGAAGCGCTGCGAATCCACATAAGCCTGAGCGCACAACATGCGCGTGAGCAGACTTTCGCCCGACATTTCGAGCGAGAAAATCGCCACCTTCTGGTTCAGCTTCGTGGCCACGTGGCTGGCGATATTCATGGCGAGGGCGGTCTTGCCCATGGACGGGCGCGCGGCCAGAATCAGCAGCTCGCCTTCGTGCAGGCCGCCCGTCATTTCGTCCAGCTTGGTGAAGCCGGTGCTGATGCCGCGGATGCGCTTGCTGGGATCGAGAAAGGCGTTGATGCCGCCCTGGTACTCTTCGATGATTTCGCCCGGGGTTTTCAGGCCGGGGCCCATTTGCGAATCGCCCAGCTTCAGCAGGCTTTCTTCCGCGCCCGCAAGAATCTGCATGGCGTCCTCTTCGCCCACCAGCGCGCGATTCATGGTCTGCTGCGAAGAGCTGATGATGCGCCGCAGGATGGCCTTATCGCGGATGATCTTGACGTAGCTATCCAGGTTGGGAATGTGCGGCAGACCGTCATCGAGCGACACCAGATACGTCAGGCCATCCACCGATTCCAGCTCATTGAAGCGCAGTAGTTCGTTCGCGACGGTGACGCGATCGATCCGCTCGGAGCGTTCGTTCAGATCCACCATGCGCGTGAAAATTTTACGATGCTTTTCGAGCGCGAAATCTTCAGCCTTCAGGACGCCGGCGACGTCAAGAAAAGCGGTGTCGTCAAGCAGGATGGAGCCAAGGACAAAGCGTTCCGCGTCGATATTGGCGGGGAGTCCTTTTTCAAGAGCGAGAGAAGTAGGGGAAGACTGTGCCATAGCCGGACCACACAACGGTAGACCCAAATTCTGTGGATTTGCCGAAAAATTTTCCGCTTACGCCAGTGTTGCGTTTCCCGGCGTTTTCCACGTGGAATTCACAGAACGTTCACAAGAACACGATACCACCGGAATGTTTGCGCGCAGTAGGAAGCCGGTCATTTGGAAAACTCGCACGGGCCTACGCGAAAGTGTGAGTTGTCGGGAAGGTCCGCGGCAAAGATGCCGTGCGCGGCGTGGAAGGGAAGCGGCATTTTTTGGGTGGAATCGAAGCGCGGAATGGGCTGAAAACTTTCCATCGCCAAGGCGAAGTTGACGTTATCGATATAGATAGAGATACTTGGGCGCGAAGGTCCATCGGGTGGCGATCAGAGCCGCGAACACGGCGGCCCAAAGCGCGATCCTGGGAAGCATGTGCGCAAGACAGCATACTCTTTTGCTAAACTAAGAAAGTTATGGCAATCCCGAATGTAAAACGTTTTCGCCCCTTCTGCCCCACCTGCAACGATAGCTTCACCGTGATGGCTGTTCTGCCCCGGGAAGCGAATGTGGATAATTACCTGGCAGAGACGGTGGCCCGCCACGATCACAAAGCTTTCCAGGATGCGAAGACCGCCATGTTTAAGGTCCGCGTCGGTCAGCAGAAACAGGTCAAGAAGAAATAGTTTTCGGTCTTGTAAGTTTCAAGCAGGCGGGGCGTCGCACCCCCGCCTTTTTTATTGCTACCGCCCCGAACTGGACGCGCGCAGATTTTTCAGCGACCGCAACGCTTCCTGCGCCACCTGCGAATCCGTATCCCGCGTCAGCTTTTCCAGATGCGGTTCAGCCTGCCTGTCGCCGGTCGCGCTCAGGATCTGCGCCAGCCCAATCTTTTCATCCCGCGACCCGCGCTCCATCGGACCATACAACTGCAGCCGCACGCCGGGATCGAGCGCCAACTCCGAAAGATACGCCTGCGCCACCCCCCGGTACCCAGCGCTGCTCAAATTGCTCACCAGCACCCCTAGCGGACTATTGCCGGTAGTCTCCGTTCTGCCATCCATGGCCATCGCAAATGCCAGCGCCAATTGAGGCGCGCGCTTCGTCTCGGCATCGTAGGCCTTCTGCAGCATCGGGCTGTCGTCAGTAACCCGCAGACGCCCTAACCCCTCAGCCGCCGCCGCGCGCAACGCCTCATCTTTCTCCGCCAGCATCTGCGTATACAGCGCACGATTCGCCGCATCCGGGAACATGGCCAGCGCGCTCAACGCCGCCCGGCGCACTTTACTCTTCTGAGACGTTTCCAGCACTGTCCGCAGGTCCGGAGCCGCCGCACGATTCTGCAGCACGCCGGTAGTTTCAATGGCCGCAATCTGCACACGCTCATTCAGATCGCGCAGCAGAAATTGCACACGCGGCCCGCTCTCTTCTTCGCGAATTTTCTGAATCGCGATAATGCTTTCATACAGCACATCGGAATCTTTCGAACGCAGCGCCGCATACAATTCCGGTAGCGCCCGCTTGCCGCGCAATATGCCAATCGCCCGCGCCGCATTGGCCCGCGATTCCATGCTGCTGCCGCCCGTCACCAGCTTCGCGATGGCGTCCATCACTTCCGGCCGCACCAGCACGTAGCGCTCAATGGCCTGATCGTTCCGGTCCACAAAGCGCTGCTTGATGCTGCTTCCCGCGCGCTTGAGATTCGCCGTCAACCCCTGCGCCACATAGCCGGGCATGTACACGTTCACCAAGCCATCCACGGCGCGCATCTGAATCCGATCGTCGTTATCGCGCGTAGCCTCAATCAACGGTTCCAGCGATTTCGGGCCGCCAATTTCCACCAGCCCCTTCACCGCTTCACTGCGAACCTTGGTATCGGAATTCTTCAGTAGCTCAGTCAACTCAGGAATGGCCGTCGAGCCATCTTTCGCAATCGCGCGGATCTCTCGAGCCGTCTGCGCCGCAAGTGTAGCCGCGCAAAAAAGTACCGGAAGCAGGCGTGCCGCTACCGTACAAACTCCACTTGCACGCGATTGGGAATCAGCCCCACCTCATGCCCCATGTCGAGCAGTTTTTGCGCGGCCTGCGGAATCAAATCGCCCGCATCGAGAGTGTAGTGGTTCACATACATGCCCACGAATTTTTCGGCCAGGCGCGGGTCCATATCGCGTGCGAACTGCAGCGCATAACTCAGCGCTTCATCGTGGTTATCGAGCGCGTATTGAATGCTGTCGCGCATCATGCGGCAGCATTCGCTCATAATGTCGGCAGGCAGCGTGCGCAGCAGCGCGTTGCACCCCAGCGGCAGCGGCAGCCCCATCTTGTCTTTCCACCACTTGCCCAGATCGATAATCTTATGGAAGCCGCTCTTGTTGTAAGTCAGCTGCGCTTCGTGAATGATCAGCCCCACGTCGGCCGAGCCTTCCTGTACCGCGTCCAAAATCTGGTCGAACGGCGCCACAATCGCCTCGAAATCGGGCTGCATGATTTTAAGAGTCAAATAGGCCGTGGTTAGTTTGCCCGGAATCGCAATTCGTTTCCCGCGCAGCTCGTCCACTTCCATGGGCTTCATCGCGACAAGCATGGGCCCATAGCCATCGCCGATGCTGCTGCCCGCCGCCATCAAAACGTACTTATCCGCCACGTAAGGATAGGCGTGATACGAAATCGCCGTCAGATCGTAAGCGCCCTCCATCGCCTTCTGATTCAGGGTTTGGATATCCGAAAGAACGTGCTTAAAAGTAACCTTCGGCGAACGAATTTTCTTAGTCGCCAAGCCATAGAACATGAACGCATCGTCGGAATCCGGGCTGTGGGCGCTCACAATTTCCCGGGGTTGTAAATCGGACATAGAGGGGATCGAAACTCCAGTATGGCATGATGCTCAAACAGGTCCGCGCGAGTTAAATGTGGCAAATTTTCAAGAGGCTGCGCGATTGGTGGACGCCGAAGCCGGTGCGCGCGCCCGGCCCTCGCCGCGTGAAACATTATTCCGCCCAGACCGGCTTTCAGTATCGCTACCAGCTCCTTCACGCAACGCCCGGCGACTATCGGTTTCGCCTCTCCACCACCACCACGCCGGCCTTCGAACTGCATATCACCGTGCCGCTGCAGCACCTTGCCGCGCGTGACCGTTACGCCCTGGCCAAGCTGCACCTGTTCCGCACTCTGGACGAGCACCAGCCCGCCAGCCTGCCGCGCCATCTGGAAGTGACCGATACCGCGGCGCTGGACGAACTCTGATTCACGCGCCCTCATCAGGCTATGATGTAGGGCAAGCTAGATGGCCATTCCATCATTGCCAACACCGCTCGAACAGTTAGGGAACCGGCCCTTCTCGTTCTATCCGCCCATCCTTGGCGTCGAACGGAACGAATGGCTGTTCCGCCGCTCCACGTGGCCCGAAGTGCTGGTCACCAACGCACATACCGGCGCGCACGTAGCCATCCCGCGCCGCTTTTTAGGCGAGGTTTCGCGCATTGAAGAGCCGGTGGTGATTGTGGGCTTGCTGAAAGAATTGGAATATCGCGAAGGCGCGATCTGGCCTCACCGGCGGCGCGTATTGCAGATGCCGCAAGCCGTCGGGGCGGAAACGTACGTACCGCGGCGCGGGACCGGCATCGCTCCCGTCATCGGCATCAGCCTGCATTCGGAAAGGCACTCCCGCCGTGGCCGCATGATCGTCGGCGCACTGGTGGCCGGCGTCCTGGCCGCGCTCGCCGTGGCCGGTGCACTGCGCGATTCGCACCCGCGAAGCCGGCCCATCTATAGGCAGCTGCCGCGTTGAGGTTTGCCGAATGAAAGTCTTGCTCTGGGTGGCCATCGCCTGCGTGGGCGCTCTTGCCGTTGGCGCCATCGCGCTCAATCGCGGCGAACCCGTCAACAGCTTCTGGCTGATTCTGGCGGCCGTCTGCATCTATCTCATCGGCTTCCGCTTCTATTCGAAATTCATCGCCGCGCGCGTGATGGCTCTCGACGACAATCGCGCCACGCCCGCCGAACGCCTGCGCAACGGCCACGATTACGAACCCACCAACAAATGGATTGTCTTCGGGCATCACTTCGCAGCCATCGCCGGCCCCGGCCCACTTGTCGGACCCGTACTGGCAGCCCAATTCGGCTACCTCCCCGGCACGCTCTGGATCCTGGCGGGCGGCGTGCTCGGCGGCGCCGTTCAAGATTTCATCATCCTCTTCGCTTCCCTGCGGCGCGATGGAAAATCGCTGGGCGCAATGGCGCGCGGAGAGATCGGCAAAGTGGGCGGCTTCGTCGCGCTCATCACAGTGCTGCTCATCATGGTGATATTACTAGCGGTGGTCGGCCTGGTAGTGGTCAACGCGCTGGTCGGCAGCCCGTGGGGCGCGTTCACCATCCTGGCCACCATGCCCGTCGCGTTGTTCATGGGGCTGTATCTGCGCTTCATCCGCCCAGGCAAGGTGCTGGAATGTTCGGCCATCGGCTTTCTGTTGGTGCTGCTCAGCATCTTCGGCGGCCAGTGGATTTCGCTCTCCCCCTACGCCGCCGCCTTCACTTTTTCCGGCATCACCATCGCGCTAGCCATCATCGCGTACGGGTTCCTCGCCAGCGCGCTTCCCGTCTGGCTGCTGCTTGCCCCGCGGGATTATCTCAGTACCTTCGTGAAACTCGGCGTAGTGTTTCTGCTGGCGATTGGCATCCTCATCGTGCGCCCCGAATTGCAGATGCCGGCCATTTCCCGCTTCATCGATGGCACCGGCCCCGTCTTCGCGGGCAAAGTCTTTCCTTTCGTCTTCATCACCATCGCCTGCGGCGCCATCTCCGGCTTTCACGCGCTGATTTCCTCCGGCACCACCCCCAAGATGCTGGCCCGTGAAACGCACGCGCGCCACGTCGGTTACGGCGCCATGATCCTGGAAAGTTTCGTCGCCATCATGGCCATGATCGCCGCCTGTGTCCTGCAACCCGGCGTCTATTTCGCCGTAAATTCGCCAGGCGCCATCCTGGGCAAAACGGCCGATGCCGCCGTCGCCACCATCACCGCCTGGGGCTATCCGGTCACCACTCAACAGATGGCCACGCTCGCCCATCGCGTCGGCGAAGCCACGCTGTTCAGCCGCACCGGCGGCGCTCCGTCACTCGCGCTCGGCATGGCCCAAATCTTTTCCGCAACCGGCGGTGGCGACGCCGTCCTGGGCTTCTGGTATCACTTCGCCATCATGTTTGAGGCCCTGTTCATCCTCACCATTCTGGACGCCGGCACGCGCGTGGGCCGCTTCATGCTGCAAGATCTTGCAGGCAATATTCATAAGCCGCTCGGGCGCGTCAGTTGGATGCCGGGCGTCATCGTCTCAAGCGGCATCGTGGTGCTTGGTTGGGGCTATTTTCTTGTCGAAGGCGTGCTCGATCCGCTCGGCGGCATCAACACACTCTGGCCACTCTTCGGCATCGCGAATCAATTGCTCGCCTCCATCGCGCTCTGCCTGGCCACCACCATCCTCATCCGCATGCATGGCGCGAAATATTGTTGGGTTACCGCAGTGCCGCTGGCCTGGCTGGTTACCGTCACCTTCACCGCCGGATGGCAGAAAATTTTCTCGCCGCTCCCGCGCATCGGCTTCCTTGCGCAGGCCAATCTCATGACCGGCCGCAGCGCCTTCAACGCGCGCCTGGATGCCGCGGTCACCGCCGTCTTTCTCATTCTTGTAACCATCATCCTGCTCGATTCGCTGCGAGTGTGGGCTTCCATCCTTTCCGGCGCACAGACCGGCAAGGTTCGCGAAACTCCCTTCGTCCAATCGCATCTACCGGTAGAAGGTTTATGAAATTTTGGCAATTTCTACGCGCCCTTTTTCGTGAACTCAGCGACGAAACCGCTTATGAACGGCACTTGGCCCTATCTGGTTCCACGCATTCAGCGCATGAGTGGCGGCGCTTCTCAGATGAGCGGCATCGCGCCAAATATTCCCGCGCGCGCTGCTGTTGAGAGCCTGTAGTTGCACTCCCTCATCGCTCATCTGGCGGCATTCTTTTTCACGCTCGGCGGCTTCGGCCTGCTGCTGCTCGGCATCCTGGATTCCTCCTTCCTCTTCCTGCCGCTGGGCATCGATCTGCTCATGGTCGCGCTCACCGCCCAGCACCATGACCGCATGCTCTACTACGCCGCCATGGCCGCCGCCGGCTCCGTCCTCGGCTCCTTCACCACGGATTGGGTGAGCCGCAAGGGCGGGGAAGCCGGTCTGAAAAATCGCATCTCCCCGCGCCGCTTGAAATACATCCAAACGCGCGTGGAAAAGAGGGCTGGCGTAGCTCTGGCGCTTTCCGCCGTGGCCCCACCCGGCTTCCCGTTCACGCCCTTCGTCATCGTCGCCGCCGCGCTGCAATACCCTCGCGTGAAGCTGCTCAGCATTGTCGCCCTCTTCCGCTTCATCCGTTTCGCCATCGAAGGGCTGCTTGCCATTCGCTTCGGCCCGCGCATTTTGAGGTTGGCGCAGATGCCCGCCGTGCAACATGCCATCCTGGCGGTGGTGATCATCTCCATAGTGGGCAGCGCGTGGTCGCTCTACAAGCTTTATAAGAGCAGCAGGCGGAAGGCAGTATAGAATGGCACGCATGAAATCAGTGCTGATTTTGCTTGCGGCAGCCGCGGCCGCAAGCGCGCAAAACACCGGGATCCCCGCTCTCCTCACCATGGCCCGCACACCCGCGAATCCGGCCTTCGTACCCGCCCTGCGCGATACGCTCACGCAAAAGGCTATCGATACCGGAGCGGCTGTCGCCGGCTATGGGCCCGATTTTCTATTCGTCACCCAGGCCCCCACCGCGCCCGAACTCTACATCGACGATGTGCGCGCAGGCACGCTGCAAGCCGTGCCCGGCAATCCGCAGTTGTGGATGACGCAGGCCAAGCTGCGCACCGGCACCTCGCACAATTTCTATTACATGGTGGACGGCAAGCAGTTCGGCGGCAACCATGACATCGCCGCCTTCACGCCCGATTCTTACGCCAAGCCCGGCGTCCCGCAAGGCACGCTCTCGGAAAAGATGGTCCACACCAGCAAGCTCTACGAAGGCATGGTTTCCGATTGGTGGATCTATGTGCCCGCCCAGTACGACGCCTCAAAGCCCGCCGCGTTGATGGTCTGGCACGATGGTCAGGGCATGGTCAGCCGCACCGCCGCCGCGAACCCGCTCAACGTCTTCGATAACCTGACCGCGCAGGGCAAAATTCCGGTCATGATTCAGGTGTTCATCGCCCCCGGCAAGATCGGCGAAAAGGCCATGCGTAGTATTGAGTACGATACGGTGTCGGACAAATACACGCGCTTCGTCGACGATGAGATCATGCCGCTTGTGTATGCCAAGTACAACGTGCGCCGCGATGGTTACAGTCGCGCCGCCGCGGGCAATTCTTCGGGAGGCATCTCTGCCTTCAACATGGCCTGGTTTCACCCCGACGAATTTTCCCGCGTCCTGATGCGCATCGCCAGCTTCGCCAACCTGCAGCAGAACCATCCCGGCGAATTCGATGGCGGCAACACTTATCCCTATCGCGTGCGCCGCGAAGACAAACGGCCCATTCGCGTGTGGTCCGCCGATGGCACTGAAGACCTCGAAAATCCGTTCGGCTCCTGGCCTTCGAATAACATCAACATGGCCAATTCTTTGAAATTCCGCGATTACGATTTTCACATGAGTTGGAGCAACGGCAGCCACAACGGCGCCCACGGCAATGCCGAACTGCCCGAGGCTATGACCTGGCTCTGGCGCGATTACGATCCCGCCAAAACCTCCGATACCTTCCCTCCCGACCCCGACGAAAAAGCCAAGCCCTTCTTTCGCGTGAAGTCTTTCAATCGCTAGACACCTGAGAGCATGGGGCCAACTCGTCTTCAGGCATTTGCCGACCGCCTGAATCGCGATGCCGGCCCCGTGCTGGCGCTGCTCACCGTGCTCTTCCTCGCGCTGGTTCTCCAGCCGATGCAGAAAATTCTCTGGCACGATGAGCTCTTCACTTTCTACATCGCCAGTGCGCCTTCCTTGCGCGCCATGTGGGACGCCGTCGTCCATATCGATTGGCAGCCGCCGCTTATCTTCTTAACCGCGCGCCTTTCGCAGCAACTCTTTGGCCTGAACGAATTCGCCACGCGCCTGCCTTCCACGCTGGCTTTTTACCTCGCCGGCATCGGCGTCGTTTGTATTCTGAAGCGCCGCATCGGAGCGCTCTGGGCCGCCGTGCCTGTCCTGCTGTTCTGGTTCTCGTTCTATTTCAAATACGCCGCCGAAGCGCGTCCCTATGCTCTCCTCACCGCCTTCTTCGTGCTCTCCGTGCACTGCTATTTGCGCCTGACCGAACGCGACGCGCCCGCGCGCCGAAGCTGGTACCTCGCCGGTCTCTTCGCCGGAAATTTGGGCATGATGCTCAGCCACATCCTCGCGCCGTTTTCCATGATGCCGTTCGGTGTCGCCGAACTGGTCCGCGCCGGCGCGCAGCCGCAAGCTCGACCTGCCCGTATGGTTCGCCATCCTCACACCACTCGCCGCGATGGCGATCTATCTGCCCATGGTGCACTCCTTCCAGCGCAACCTGTTCCCCCCGCTCTTCCAAGCATCATTCAAGAAGATGGCCGTCTTCTATGCCAAGGCGCTCCGTTACGTCTGGCCGGAACTGCTGTTCGGAACCATCGCCGCCTTCGCCGCCCGCGTCAGCGTACACACGCAAGCCCTACCAAAATTTTCGCTCGTCCACAAAGTGTTGGCGGCAGCACTGATGATCGTGCCTGTCCTGGTCAACTTGGTCATGATGCGTAGCCAGGGCGCGTTCTGGGAGCGCTACTGCATCTGCACCTCTCTCGCCATTTACGTAATCTGCGCGCTCCTTCTCGGCCGGATCGCACGTTGGGGCAGCACCGCAGGTCTAGCCGTTTTTACCGCCATATTGTTCGCCGGCCTGGCCCAGACCGCCTACCAGTATCAGCCGCTAGCTCCACTCCACAACATCGAAGCCATCGGCCCCAGTCTCCCCCTCGTCGACGCCAGCGGCCTCGCTTTCCTCGAAATGGACCATTACGAATCGCCCGCCCTTCTACAGCGACTCTACTACCTGACCGACCGCGATTCCGCCGTCCGCTACGCACACGCCACCCTCTTCGAAGACTTCGCCGGCATCCACAAATACTTCCCCCTCCGTGCCCACGTGCGCCCTTACGCCGGGTTCACCCAGCAGCACAAACACTTCCTGGTTTTCGGCACGCCGCAGAACGTGGAAGACTGGCTCTTCGCGAAGCTCAAAGACGACGGCGCCATCGTGCGAAGCGTGGCCAATGTCGCAACGCCGTACCGCGATTACGAAGTCTTCGACGTCACCCTACCCTGAATTTGTTACGATTCTGGACATGCGCCGTGTAGCCGCCCTCTTCCTCATTTCTCTCCCCGCCTTCGCTCAGCAAGGCTGGGTACAACTCTTCAACGGTAAGGACCTGACTGGTTGGCAGGTGAACGAAAATACCGACACCTTCTCAGTGGAAGACGGCGCCATCAAAGCGCACGGCAACCGCAGCCACTGCTTCTATACCGGCCCTTACAAGAACCACATGTTCAAGGATTTCGAACTCGAAGTGGAAGTGAAAACGCTTCCCGGCGCGAACGGCGGCATCTATATAGATACCGAATTCCAGCCGCAGGGCTGGCCCGGCAAAGGCTTTGAGGTGCAGGTGAATAATTCATACGTCACCGACCCGCGCAAGACCGGCAGTCTCTACGAAGTGAAAGACAACAACGCCGCCGTAGCTCCCGACAACGAATGGTTCACCGAGCACATCACGCAACGCGGCGACACTATCACCGTCCAGGTAAACGGCAAGCAGATCGTCCAATGGAAGCAGCCGGAAGATTGGGACGGCGTAAAAGAATTCAAAGGCCGCAAAATCGGCATCGGCACCATCGCCCTGCAGGGCCACGACCCCAAAAGCACAGTCTATTACCGCAACATCCGCATCAAGCCTTTTTAGAAAGCCATCCTGCGTGAGTGACCACGCAATCGAGGTAAGCAATGAATCCAGGGCAGAGTGCCGAAGGATCAAATGAAGTTCAGCTGTCCCGTCTGCGCTTTTTTTAATGTCAAAGGCTCCAGCCGACGATACGATGTGCCCTTCGTGCGGTACTGAGTTCGGGGTCGACGACGTAGATCAGTCGTTCGGCGAGATTCGGAGTGAATGGCTCGAAGCGAGAGCGCCACGGTGGAGTAGCGGTAATCCCCGCCCCATGAACTGGAACCCAACTAGGCAGCTTGAAGAGTTGAAAGAGAGCGTACCGCCAATCCAGACGGCAACCAAGTGAGTCGCACCAAGCCGCTCTAAAGCTCTTTCGTCATCAAATATTGCGTATGGTGCACCGGGTACCCCGCCAACTCGCCATACACGCGATACCCGCACTTCTCATAAAATCCGCGCGCCTGAAAATCGAGAGTATCCAGCCGCACCGCGCTTGCTCCAGCCTCGCGCGCAGCCTCTTCCACTTTCTGCATCAGCATCCGCCCGGTCCCGCCACCACGCACCGCGTCGCTCAGCCAGACCACGTCCAAGTTGAACCACCGGCCCCACTGAATCACGCCGTAAGCCCCGCCCAACACCGTACCGCCGTCATCGGTCAAGTACACTTCCACGCGCGGCAACTTCCGCCGGCTCGCGCGCATACAGCTCCCGCATCTCCGCGGATTGTTCGGTGTTGCTCGCCGTCAATCCGCGTCGGACAGCCTTGCGCGATTCTTCGTTCACACCGATCGAAAATTGAATTCCAGCCTTCACTTCCTACTTAGTATCGGTCAGTCTCGCCGCTTTCAAAGCCGTCGCCACCTGAGCGATCCGCCGGCCCTGATACCGCGCCACTTCAAGGTCATCCGCCGTCGGAGGCGCATTCTTCTGGCCCGAAATAGTCGACGCGCCATAGGGCGTGCCCGCGCGGAACATGATCGGGTCGCCGTACCCCAGCGGCACAATGATCAGGCCCAAATGCGCCATCGGGTTGTATAAAGAGAGCAGAGTACTTTCATTTCCGCCGTGTGTGGTGGAAGTGGATGTGAACGCGCCGCCGGCTTTTCCTACCAGCTTGCCCTGGAACCAAAGGCCGCCCAGCGAATCGATAAACGCTTTCAGTTCGCTCGATACATTGCCGAACCGGGTGGGTGTCCCAAAGATAATGGCGTCTGCCCATTCCGCATCGGCCTCGGTGGGTGCGCCATGCTCCGCCGTCATCCGGGCGCTGTTTTCCGCCCAGCCAGGGGCATGGGTCATGATCTCCGGACTCACGATGTCCGCTGCCCGCCGCAGCCGCACTTCCGCCCCGGCCGCGCGCGCCTCCTTCGCCAATTTCCTTGGCCAGTGCTTCGGTGGACCCGTTGCGGGAATAAAACGCGATCAGAACTTTTGTTGCATCCATGTTTGTAAACGATGAGGAGGAAGGCGGCCTGGATTCGCCATACTGAAGGTAATTTGCCGCGACTTGAAATTCGCAATGTGACCAAGGTATACGAATCCGGCGGCGAACCGCTCACCGCCCTTGCCGATGGTCTCGCTCACCGCCGAAGCTGGCACCGTAACCGCGCTCCTGGGCCGCAGCGGTTGGCGGAAAATCCACGCTTCTGAAAATTGCCGGCGCGATGGATTTCGCCACCTCCGGCGATGGTCTTGATCGATGGCGCCAGCACCGCCGCGCTCACAGACGCCGCCCTCACCGTGCTGCGCCGCACCAAAATTGGGTTCGTTTTTCAGTTTTTCGAATTGCTGCCCACGCTCACCGCGCTCGAAATGTCGAGCTGCCGCTCCTGCTGTCCGGCGCCCCCAACCCGCGCGCTCTCGCCAAGCAGCGCCTGGAATGGGTCGGCCTCTCCGACAATTGGGTTCGTTTCCTCATCAGGCTCTCAGGCGGCCAAATGGCAGCGCGTCTCCGTGGCACGCGCGCTCGTGCACAATCCGCATTTGCTCATCGCCGATGAGCCCACAGGCAACCTCGACACCACCAGCGGCGCTCAGGTGCTCGCGCTAATCAAGCAGCCGCAAGGGATTTCGCGCTGCCGTCCTCATGGCCACCCATTCTGAAGAGGCCGCCGGCATCGCCACCCATCGTGTTACCTGCGCGACGGGCACGTTGTGCATTCTTGAAAATCGCAAATCTTGCACAATCATGCACAATGCACAAATCTTCCGCACCCTGGTTTTGCGCCCGCTTTTGCGCGAACCAGTGCGCACCGCGCTCACGCTTACAGCCGTCGCGCTCGGTGTCGCCGTAGTCATCGGGATTGAACTCGCAGGCGGGCGCTGCATCGGGTTCGTTCGAATCGTCGCTCACCACCCTTACCGGCACCATCGACTGCAAACTCCGCGAACGGCGGCCTTGATGAAGTTGTAATCGCGAAACTTGCACAGCTTCCGCTGAATCTGAAACTCGCGCCGGTCATCGAAACGGCCAGTACTCACGACAGCCAAAATTTCCACCACGCTGTTCGGCATAGATTCCCTACAAGCCTTGGCCCACCGCCGCGCCGGAAACTACCGAACCTCAAATTGCAGCCTCGGAAGCCCCTCGCGCGCCGCCTGCACCTCACCGCCGGCAGCCCCCTCACCCTCCGCCTCCCCTCCGGATTGGCTTCGTTTCGCATAACTTCACTCATCGCCGCGAAAGACGCCGAATTCCTCGCGCTCGATATCGCCGACGCACAACGCCTCTCGCCCGCTACGGCAAGCTGGATCGCATCGAAGTCACAGTCAGCCCCCGCGAAAATTTCGACCAAGCCGAAAGCATGATCCGCGCCGCAGCCGGCCCTGGCGTCTCTGTCGATAAGCCCGGCACTCGTGGCCAGGAAAATCAGCGCATGCTGCGCGCCTTCCGTTGGAATCTGGCGCGTGCTCAGTTACATTTCGCTGGTAGTTGGCGCGTTCCTCATTTACAACACCATCTCGGTAAGCGTGGTCAGCCGCCGCGCGGAAATCGGCGTACTCCGCGCCATCGGCGCCACGCGCGCCTCCATCTTTCTCTTCTTCCTCGCCGAAGCTCTGCTCTTCGGCATCGTGGGCAGCGCGCTCGGCATCCTGCTCGGCCGCGCCATGGCGGAGGGCCTGGTCGGCCTCATCTCCGTCACCGTCAATTCGCTCTACGCCTCCAGCCGGCCCGCCGCCATCGCCCTCACCTGGCCGGTCGCGCTCTCGGCTGTTCTCACCGGCATCGCGGTGGCCGTGCTCTCCGCACTGGCTCCGTCGCTGGAAGCCATGAGCGTCGTGCCCACCGAAGCCATGGGCCGCGGCGCTCGCGAAACCATCTTCCGCAAGCGCGTCAACCGCAACCTGTGGTTCGCTCTCTGCTCCGCCGCCTTAGGTTCGCTAGCAGCGTCCCAAGGACGCGCTCGATGGCCGGCCACTCTTCGGCTATGCCGCAGTCCTGCTCTTCATCGCGTCGGCCGCGTTTTGCGCGTCTCCATGGTGCGTGCCGGTGTGGCTCTGCTCTCGCCTGTCTTGCGCGGAATCTTCTCCGCCGTCGGCTTGCTGGCCGCGCGTTCGCTAATCACCTCACTGCGCCGCATCTCCGTCGTTATCGCCGCACTCGCCACCGCCATTGCCATGATGGCCAGCGTAGCCATCATGGTCGGCAGCTTTCGCGAAACGGTAATCGTCTGGCTCTGACACCCAACTCCGCGCCGATCTCTACATCCGCGCCGCCGGCCCCGCCCAAGCCGGAGTCTTTCCCGCTCTGCCGCCCG
>CBDFFL010000004.1:0-27850 GCA_965246775.1 Bryobacteraceae bacterium
TTCGTTCCCAGGCGCGTATTTACGTGGTTCTGCAGCGCTGAGATCTGATGATCCACAATCTGGCTCAACGATTCCGCCGTAAGGGGCTGGTACGTAATCACGCAATCGATGCGGTTCACAAACTCCGGCGAAAACTTTTTGCGCACCGCCACCAGCGCAATGTTTTGAAGCTTGCTGGTGACATCCACAAGCTTCGAGCCCGCGCCCGCCTGGAAGCCGAAATTGGGGTTCAATTCCTTCATCATTTCCCGGGCGCCCAAGTTACTCGTCAAAAAGACAAGGCTCTTTTCAAAGTTCACTACCGAGTTATCGCCCAGGCGCAGAATGCCTTTGTCCAACACGCCCAGTAGCAGGCGCGTAAGCGACGGAGCCGCTTTTTCAATCTCATCGAAGAGCACCAACGAAAGCGCGCTGCCATCGCTGGTTACGCTGGTTAGCTTCTGCTGGCTCAGCATGGGCTGCGTTTCGCGGTGACCCAGATATCCCGGAGGTGCACCGATCAACTTGGCCACCTCATGCTCCATCTGAAATTCGCCGCAATCGACCTTCAACATCGTCTTGGCGTTGCCATGCAGCACTTCCGCCAATGCTTCAACAGTTTTCGTTTTGCCGGTGCCCGTGGGGCCAAGCAGAAGAAACACTCCGACGGGCCTGCCTTCCGGTGCAAGGCCTGCCTGGAACATTTGTATGTACGGAACAATCACTCCCGTCGCCGCGGGCTGTCCCACCACTTTTCGCGACAGTACTGCCGTCAGATTCTCCGTTGTACTTTGCGGCGCCTTCCTTGCGCGCCCGCCGGACGATGTACTCTTCTTCCCATCAACCATACTCTTGGCCATAGTATATCCACGGCATCTTCAAAAGACCTTGTCCGGAATAGCTGTTTGACGTGCGGCGAAGTGAAATTAATGTAAAGTCTTTCCCGTGTGGAATGAATGGATTACACCCGCAATTCGCTCGCTTGCGTGTCCGTCGCCATAAGGATTGTGAACGCGTGACATCAGCTCTCTTTCAGCCGGGTCCCGCAATAGCTTCAAGGCTTCCTGGGCAATCCTGTCCGGATCGGTTCCCACCAGGCGCACGGTGCCGGCCTCTACCGCTTCCGGGCGTTCGGTTTGCTCCCGCATCACAAGGATCGGCTTGCCTAACGACGGACCTTCTTCCTGCACGCCGCCGGAATCTGTAACAAGCAAAGTTGCTCGCCGCATCAGGTCTACGAAAGGAACGTAATCGAGAGGCGGAATGAGCGTCACGCGAGGCAGATCGCTCAACAGCCGCTCTACCGGACCGGTCACATTCGGATTGCGATGCACAGGATACACAACCTGAACATCTTCCTCAAGAGCAATGCGGCGGATGCCTTCGCAAATGCCTTCAAAGCCGGCGCCGAAGCTCTCCCGGCGGTGCGCGGTCACCAGCACCAACTTTTTGCCGGGGAGCAGATACGGCGGAACAGGCAAGGGTTGCCGCTCCAGCCGCGCTTGAATCTGAAGCACGGCATCGATACCGGAATTTCCCGTGACGAAGATGCTCTCTTTTTTTATACCCTCGCGCCGCAAGTTGGCCGCCGCCCCTTCCGTCGCGGCGAAATGCAAGGCAGCCATGCGGCCGGTCAGCACACGATTCAGCTCTTCCGGGAACGGCTGCCGCAAATCGCCCGTGCGCAGCCCAGCTTCCACATGCGCAATGGGCACGTTCTTATAAAAGCCGGCTAAAGCGCCGCATAGAGTGGTGGTGGTGTCACCTTGCACGACGACGAAATCGGGCCTGGCCGAATCGAATACAGGCTCTAAAGCCAGCATCATGCGGCCGGTAATCTGGCTCAGGCTCTGCCCTGGCTGCATCAGGTCGAGATCGAAATCCGGCTTCACCTGAAACACGTTCAGCACCTGATCCAACATGCCGCGATGTTGGGCGGTGACACACACCCGCACCTGAAAAATCTCCGGCTCCTGCTGAAGCCTGAGCAGGACCGGGCAAAGCTTGATCGCTTCCGGCCGCGTGCCAAAAACGAAAAGCGTTTTTATCATATGGGCAGACTGCTTGGGGGTTGCGAATTTAAATGCGAAAGCCGCTGAGACGCTACTACCGATGCCGAAAAGTGATGCGGCCCTTAGTGAGATCGTAAGGAGAAAGTTCCATGGTGACGCGGTCGCCGGCCAACACGCGGATGCGGTTGCGGCGCAGGCGCCCGGCCAAATGGGCCAACACCACGCGCTCATGTTCCAACTGAACGCTGAACAGCCCACTGGGAAACTTTTCAAGTACCGTGCCGGTTACTTCAATGCTATCTTCTTTACTCAAATCGAATCCTTTTTCAAAACCCGTTTCATAAGCTAAAAAATCCCGGTGCGGACACGAATTGTCATGCCCGCCATCCGGCCAAAACAATTACGCCATTTTGACGCTGGTTGCCTGCAGACCTTTCGGCCCCTTGGTTACTTCGAACTCCACCCGCGCGCCTTCGTCCAGACTGCGATAGCCCGCAGCCTCAATCGCCGAGAAGTGAACGAACACGTCTTCGCCGCTCTCCCGCTGAATAAATCCGAATCCCTTTGAAGCGTTGAACCACTTGACTGTACCCGTCTCTCTCATCGATCTCTTCCTTGTCCCGCAAATTGCACCTGCTTGCCGAATCCTGGGCCACTCAAGCTAAAATACAAAAAGCCCGATGGAGCCGTACGCAACTTCGCGTCTCTGCTCACCGAGCCCTCTCGATTTCCAACCCTTTTCTGGAACAGATCCCGTAAAACGATCAAACTATGCGCTCTTAGTATACCCTGACGGGGCCGTGGCGTAGCGATGGCGCATTTCCGCGTACGGCTGCTGCGCCTGCCTTTCACGGTGCAACGGCCCATTCACTTTCCTGCCGCTTTCGCCGCAAACGTGTTTCGCGGCGCTTTGGGAACACGTCTGCCGCGCAAGTTTTTTGCACCCCCGTCTGCGCTGAACGCTCCTAGCGGCCTCGCCGAACCGCCGCGGCCATTTGTTTTGCGCGCACGCCATTTGGATGGCCTCATCCTGGCGGAGGGTGAAACGTTTCTGCTGCAATTGAATCTCTTCGCTCCCTTCGCCGACGCCATTGTCCCGGCTTTTCGCGAAGCCCATCCCTTTCATGGTGCGGTCCGTCTCACAGGCGCGCCGTCGGAAACGGAGCTGACTTTGTCCCTTGCGCCTGGTGAAGAAACTTGTACCGCCCGCGTGTTGTTCCTGACGCCAACGGAGCTGAAGCACGAAGACGGCTTGGCCTCCGTACCTCATTTCGCCATCCTCTTCGCACGAGCCGTTTCCCGCTTGCGAACGTTGGCCGCTCTTTACGGAAAGCCGCTCACGCTAGATTTCGAAAGTCTGGCGGAGCAAGCCAACCGGGTTGAATTGGTTCAGCACTCCCTCACTCACGAGTGGGCCGAGCGTGTCTCGACACGGACAGGCCAAACTCATCCACTCGGCGGCTTCACCGGCCACGCCGATTACCAGGGCGATCTGCGCGAACTGCTGCCCATTCTCCACGCCGCCCAGTACACGGGGGTAGGGCGGCAAACAGTCTGGGGCAAAGGCGAAATTCAGGTGGCGAGCCAGCCTGAACCGGGCTAAGCGTGCGGCGCTTTCGGAACCACCTTCATCGCCTTTTCATCCCAATAGAGGACGCGCCCTTCGCGATAGCTTTGCACCGCCATGCTGATGGTGACTTGCGCGTGCAGCGCCGTATCCACATCCAGCACAGGCTTCTGGCGGCTCTTCATGCAATCGAGAAAATTACCTACGTGAGCCTGCATGGCATCTTTTTCGTCAACAGGAATTGTGATTTTGTCGACGCCGAACTTGGCCTTGTACTCCGCGGTGGCGACACCCTTTTCCGGAATCACCGTGATGTGATCGGTATGGCCTTCGAACTTCCCATCGTCCACCATGATGACCGTGCCCGCGTGTCCGCGAATCAACCCGGGGATGTGCTCTGAGTTGGCCATGCTGGAACTCAGAATCAGGCTGTGACCCTTGGGGTAATCGGCCATCAGGTTGAAGGTATCGGGCACTTCGCGCTCATCCTTGAACACGTAGATGCCACCGAATGCAGACACGCGATACGGAAACTGCGGTTCGCTCCAACAGATGTTCAACGGCGCCACCACGTGGAAGAACAGATCGGTTGCGATACCGCCGGAATAATCCCAATACTTGCGGAAGCGGAAGTAGCGGTCGGCATCGAACGGGCGCTTCGGCGCGGGCCCTAACCACATTTTCCAATCGATATAATTCTCACCCTTCCCATCGGGGCCCGCACCCGCGTCAATGGGCCAACCGGGACCATTCCATTCGCCAGCAATCGAGTTGCGATGATACGAACCCTGACTGGTGAGCATCTGCCCGATCATGCCATCGGCAATCGCCTTCTTGGCCTTGTGCCACTGGTCGGCGGACGTGGTCTGGCTGCCCACCTGAAGCACCCGCTTGGTCTCGCGCACGGTGGCGGAGAGCTGCTTGGCTTCTTCAATTGTGTGGGTCATGGGCTTTTCGCAGTACACGTCCTTGCCGGCGTCCATGGCTTCCAGCGCAATTTTGGCGTGCCAATGGTCCGGCGTTGCGATCACGATCGCGTCCACATCCTTGCGGGCAATTACTTCGCGATAATCCAGATAGCCGTCGCACTTGTATAGGTCGGCGGCGCGCTTCTTGCGCTTTTCATAGACATCGCAAACAGCCACAATTTTGCAGGCGTCTTCGTGCTCCTGACCGTATTTTGTGAACTGGCGCGAAAGGTAACTGCCGCGGCCACCCTGGCCCACCATGCCCAGGTTAATCTTGTCGTTCGCGCCCAGCACGCGGCCGGAACTTTTGCCGCCTGCTTTGCCGGAAGCCTTGGCCAACAGGTCCCGCCCTACGCCCAGCGCCGCTGCCGATACCAGAAAGTCTCTTCGGTCCATGCCGGAATTATATGCTCTTCGGTGAACGAATTGCTCCTTAAAAGTGCATGGAGGCTCAGCAATGAAGAATCAACTACTTACAACCATCACGCTGACCAGCGTTCTTCTGACCGGAGGATGCGCAACGAAGAAGTATGTGTCGAAGACCACGGATCCGATCAAAGACCGTGTGGGACAGGTAGCTGCCCAAAGCGATAAGCAAGGGCAGGAACTTTCTCAGCAAGGCGGCGTTATTCAAAAGCAGGGCGCCGACCTGGAACGTAATCAAACGGAAATTAACGCGAACAAAGAGCGCGCGATGGCAGCCGATGCGCGCGCAACCGATGCCATGAAGAAGGGCGACGATGCCCTTAGAAAGGGGGAGGAAAACTCTCGCGATTTAAGCGAATTGCGCCAAACTGTTTCGAATCTGGACGATTACAAACCAGCAGGAACCGCTGTACTGCCCTTCGGATTCGGCAAAGATGCCCTGACTTCGGCAGCGAAGCAGGAACTGGACAAACTTGTGGCCGATAAGAAGGCTTCGAAACGGTTTTTCATCGCCGTCGAGGGCTTCACCGACCAAGTAGGCTCCAGTAACTACAACGATGCGCTTAGCAAGCGCCGCGCCGATCGCGTCGTTCAATATCTGGTTGCAAAACACGACATCCCCATTTTCCGCATACATGAAATTGGGTTAGGTAAAGAAAAGCCTGCCGAACAAGGCAGGAGCCGTTCCGCCAACGCCAAAAATCGCCGGGTAGAAGTTACTTTCTATTCGGCCGACCCCACCGCAACCGCCATGAACCGGTAAGTGGTTGCCAAAGTATTTAAGCCAAGGCATCTAAGTTGTTTAGGTGCCTTGCGTACTTACCGGCGCATAGCTGTTTCACCAGCCCAATCCAGCCTCAAATCGGCCGAAACTTCATCCAGCATTTCCTCAGTAGCCACCTTCTGTTCCATCGCAAAAGCAGTTAACAGCATGTTCTCGCAAACGGAATTGATCAAGCGCGGAATGCCTTGCGTGCGTATTGCAATCTCTTTCATCAACGCCGGCGGAAACACAGTTTGATGCGGCAGACCAGCGTGACCCATACGGCTTTCGATGTAGCGCCCTGTCTCCACTTCGTTGAACGGATATAACGTGCAGCGAAGCGCAATGCGCTGCTTCAATTGCCTGTACTGCGGCGCATCCAGCTTTTGATCCAGCTCCGGTTGACCCGCGATGACCACCTGAATCAGCTTGCCGCGCCGATTTTCCAAATTCCCCAACAGCCGGATTTCCTCCAGCACATTCCACTCCAGGTTATGCGCCTCATCCACAATCAGCACCGTGGTGCGGCCTTCGTTCGCCCGTTGCAGAAGCATGTCATTCAAAGCGAACAGAACTGCGGTCTTGTTACGTTCACCGGGGAGATCGAAATCCCAGGCCACCATTTCAAAGAACTGCTCTGGCGTCAATTGGCTATTGAACAGGAAGGCAAAAGGAATTTGCTGCTCGTTCAAAAAATCGCGCAGGCACTCCAGCATGGTGGTCTTGCCGGTACCCACCTCACCGGTCAGAGCGATGAAGCCCTTGCGGCTCTGCACACCATAGATCAAATTCGCAAGCGCCTCTTCATGCTGCTCACTCCGATACAGAAACTTGGGGTCGGGGCTGAGGTTGAACGGATTGAGCGTGAGGCCGAAAAATGCTTTATACAAGAGATCCCTCCGGGGATGCTAACGGATTTGCAGCGGGTGTTCCGCGCTCCTTCACGCCGGCGCGAAATTTGTCCGCTGCCCTCTTTAAGCTAGCAATCGCGCTGCCCCTTGGCTTGTACTCCATAGCTATAGTGTGGCTATACCCTGACTTCTGTATGGTTCGATAGACCTCTGGGAAATCGATTGAGCCTGTGCCGGGTTCGATCCGCCCGGGCGCATCGGCAACGGTCACCACCGACGTGTACTCCAGTGCGTCACGAAGCGCGTTCAACAAATTACCGCCCTGAGCGTGCTCGTCGTACACATCGAATAGCAGGCGCACGTTCGGGTTGTCCACTTCCCTGATGAGCTTGACGCCCTCCGCGCTGTTCACGGGCTGAATCAGCAGAGTCAGATTCGCGGCCGCGGCCAGTGCGCCGGCCTGCTTCGAGCCTTCAACAAGGCTTGCATACAGTTCCTCGCGCGACGCGGTGGACGCCTGTTTGCCACTCGCCGCCACAATCACGTATGGCGTTTCCAACTTCTTAGCTGCCGCGATCGCGCGGCGCACTGCCTCAAGACAAGCTTCACGCTCAGCCGCGTTTCCGAGCGATGCCGCGTTCGCACCAGCGTTGGCCAGCAGTGTTTCCGCCACCATGCCGAAGCTCTCCATATCGCGTTTGGCGCGCAACAAGCCCGCTTCATCCCAGCGCGTGTATTCGTCCCGCAGCCCTACATTTTGTATGCCTGCCTGCGCCGCCGTGAGCACTTTGTGCTCAAAGCTTCCGTCCAGCGTCCAAAGCATCACCGCGCTGGTGATCTTGGCCCTAGGCGGCGGAGGCATGGGCGGGGCCTGCACCTGGGCGTGCGCCAAGACCGCTGCACCCATTCCCAGAAACGCCCGCCGGTGCATTGCCACAGCCTGATTCTACAATGGAGGTTTCCAGCCATGGCACTGCGCCCTCCTTTGAAACAGCTCCGGTATACCACTCCGCACGGCATTACCGTAACGCGCACCGCCTCTGTCACCTCATACCGGCGCGGGTTGAAATCTTTGCTCCATGAACTCGATACGCATCGCGGCGTGTATTTGTCGTCGGGATATGAATACCCCGGCCGCTACTCACGCTGGGATTTTGCCTCGACGCGGCCTCCCTTGGAGTTAGTTTCGAAAGGCAAAGACGTGTTCTTCCGGCCGTTGAATTCGCGCGGCGAAATCATCAACCGGATACTCGAACCGGTGCTGGCGAATCATCCGCACTGGGATCGCTTTCAACTTGTCGATGGCGAACTGCGCGGCGCCCTGAAGCCCAGTCCCAAATTTTTTCCTGAAGAGCAGCGTTCGAAACAGCCGAGCGTTTTTTCCATTCTGCGCGCGCTGATTGAAGAGTTCCGCAATGCGGAAGACGACCGCCTATCGCTGATCGGCGCATTCGGTTATGACCTGTTATTTCAGTTCGAACCCATCGAATTCCGGCTGCCGCGCAACCATCAGCCCGATCTGCACCTCTTCCTTTGCGACGACATCTATTACATGGATCGCAAGCGGGAACGCGTGGAGCGCTTCGAATACGAGTGGGAAGCGGGCGAACTGACAACGGCGGGCTTGCCTCGAGAAGCGGCCATCGTCCCGCCGCCCACCGCGCGCGAACCGGGGCCTATCACCTCAGACCAGACTCGCGAAGAGTACATGCGCAACGTGGATTCCGTGCGCGAAGGGATGCGGCGCGGCGATTACTACGAGGTTGTGCTGCGCCAGACATTTTCCACGCCCTACAGCGGCAAAGCGAGCGAGCTCTTCACGCGCATGCAGGGCGCGAACCCCAGCCCTTACGAATTTCTGCTGCAGTTCGGCCATGAGCAGCTGGTGGGCGCGAGCCCTGAAATGTTCGTGCGCGTGGAAGGGCCGCGCGTTGAGACATGCCCCATCGCCGGCACCGCGCGACGCTCCGGAGATGCCATGCGCGACGCCCAAAGCATCCGTGAACTGCTCAATTCCACGAAGGAAGAATCCGAGCTCACCATGTGCACGGATGTGGACCGTAACGATAAGAGCCGCGTGTGCGAACCGGGCAGCGTGAAGGTGATCGGCCGCCGGCTTATCGAAAGCTACGCTGGGCTCTTCCACACGGTAGACCACGTGGAGGGAATTCTTCAGGAAGGCTACGATTCACTGGACGCATTTCTTTCCCACATGTGGGCCGTCACGCTGGTGGGCGCGCCGAAGAAGGCCGCCGCAGAAGCCATTGAGCAACATGAGACCAGTTCCCGAGGCTGGTATGGCGGCGCCACCGGCATGTTGAAACTGAATGGCGATATCAACACCGGCATCCTGATCCGCACCACTTACCTGCGCGATGGCATGGCCACTTACCCCGCCGGCGCGACGCTGCTCTACGATTCCGAACCCGCTGCCGAAGAGGCCGAAACCAGGCTGAAAGCCACCGGCTTCTTCCGCCTGCTGGGGCCGAAACCAGTTCCCGTATCCACACCGGAACAGAAAACCGGCGGCCCCAAACTGCTGCTGGTGGATCACAACGATTGCTTCATCCACACCCTTGCGAACTATGCGCGCCAGACCGGCGCCGAAGTGGTCACCTATCGTCACGGCTTCCCGCTCACCCTGCTCCGCGAGATTGCGCCGGACCTGATCCTGATCTCGCCCGGGCCCGGCCGCCCTTCCGATTTCGGCATAAACGAACTGGTGCATGAGGCTGTGAAGCAGCACATCGCCATCTTCGGAGTCTGCCTTGGCCTGCAGGGAATCGTCGAAGCCTTTGGCGGCGAATTGGGCGTGCTGAATTACCCCGTGCACGGCAAGCCCAGCGTGATTCACCACACCGGCAATGGCGTGTTCGCCGATCTGCCTTCGCCGCTTGAAGTAGGCCGCTATCACAGCCTTTTCGCCAAGCGCGATAAGCTGCCGGACTGCCTGGAGATCACGGCAGAAACCGAAGACGGAGTCATCATGGGCATCCGCCACCGCACGCTCCCTATTGAGGCCGTTCAGTTCCATCCCGAAAGCCTGCTCACCACCAGGGACAATCACGGCCTGCGAATCATTCAATCCGCGCTGGCGATTTCAAGCCAACTGGTCTAGGGCGCGACGGTAGCTTCCACGCGCTTCGGATCGATACGCCAGACATGCCCAGCAGCCAGGTCACAAAGCCACACACTACCCAGGCCGGCGCGCACCGCGTCGCCCCCCTTACCCACAAACTGCTGCACCACTTTGTTCCGCTCCGGATCGATGCGCGATAGTGGGAACCCAAAGCTGGTCACCCACACCGAACCTTCGCCCGCCGCGATATCGCCGCCGCCGCCCGGCACGCCCACCTCAATGGTCGCCACCACCTTGTTCGTCTTCGGGTCCACGCGCGTGACGCTGCCATCGGTCTGGTTCAGCGTCCAAACGCCGCCCTCCCCCACAGCTAAAAAGCGCGGCGCCTTGCCCACCGGAATCGTCTCCACAACCAGGTTGGTGTTGGGGTCCACGCGGCTGACGGAATTGCCATCGGTGCTGGTCACCCACACGGCGTTTTCGCCGAACACGGGGCAAAACGAACCGGCCGGTAGAATGATTTCAGCCACCACTTGATTCGTCGCAGGATCGATGCGCGCGAGCGTACCTTTCTTATCGGTCATCAGCCAGACGCTGCCCGCGCCAGTGGCGATGTAGCCCTCGGATTCAGCAATCGCGATCGGGAAAGTAGCGGTCACTTTGCCGGTCTTCAAATCGATGCGCGATACCGTCTGGTCACCGCAGTTCGGCGCCCACACACTGCCGAAGCCAATCGTCAGCCCCGAACACGGCTTCTGCCCCACGGCCACCATCTCCACAACTTTGTTCTTCTTCGGGTCAAGGCGCGCTACCGTGTTCTTCGGCTTGTTCGAGATCCAAACTTCATCGCCTATAGCAATCCAATCGGGCGCGCCGGGCACGTCGAAGGTGGCCTCGAACTTCAGCTCCGTCATCGGAATTTGCACGCCAGGCGTCTTCACCCCGGGCTTGGGAACGCGCGCCTGTTGCGCACTCATCGACAAAGCAACCACAAAAACAGAAACAGCACGAAGGGTCGTCATAGGTTGAAAAATTTCATCTACTGACGAGGTAGCGGGAACTTTCCAGAGTACTACGATTCCCCCGCCCCGCCGCCTGCACCCATCGCGCGGCGAAAAATCTTATATAGTAGCGTTAACCCGGTACGTTCCTCTATCATGCGCGGTGTTTTTCCAGCTCTCTGCGGAGCACTCCTCCTCTCTTTCGCCGGCATTCCTTTCACTGCCGGCAGCCCCACCGAATCTGCCGGCGCGGAGACGCTGAACCAGTACTGCGCGGGCTGCCATAACCCCAAGGCGAAAGCCGGTAATTTTTCCTTTGACCCTCACGATGCGGCAGACCCGGCGGCGCACGCCGAAGCCTGGGAGAAAATTGTCCGCAAGCTGCGCGCCCGCACCATGCCGCCTCCCGGCTTGCCCCGCCCTGGCGACAATGGCTATCGCGAAGTGCTCACTAGCCTTGAAGCCAAGCTCGATTCCGCCGCACGCGCTCATCCGCAGCCCGGCCGCACCGATACCTTTCGCAGGCTGAACCGCATCGAATATCAGAACGCCATTCGCGATCTGCTTCACCTGGATATCGATGTCTCCACACTGCTGCCCGCCGACGAATCGAGCCACGGCTTCGACAACATCACCGTCGGCGATCTTTCCCCCACGCTGCTGGAGCGCTACCTGGGAGCCGCGCGGAAGATCAGCCGCCTTTCCGTCGGCAGCCCCATTCGGTCGCCCGGCGGCGACACCGTAAATCTGCCGCCCGACCTCACTCAGGAAGAACACTTCGACCAGCTGCCCATCGGCACGCGCGGCGGCACTACCGTTCGCTATACCTTTCCGCTGGATGCCGAGTACGATTTCCAACTCCGCTTAGCGCGCGATCGCAATGAGCATGTGGAAGGTCTGAAGACCGAAGACGAACTGGAACTGACGCTCGATGGCGAACGCGTCAAGCTCTTCACTGTGGCTCCGCCGCCGAAGGGCACCGATCATCACTTGGTGGATGACCAACTCAAGACGCGCGCCGCCGTCAAAGCCGGTCCTCACACCGTGGGCGTGGCGTTCCTCAAGAAGCCGTCCTTCCTGCTGGAGACGGAGCGCCAGCCCTACCTGGCGCACTTCAATATGGACCGGCATCCGCGCATCACGCCCGCGCTCTATTCCGTCAGCGTGAACGGCCCGTATAACGCCAAGGGTCCTGGCGATAGCCCCAGCCGCGAACGTCTCTTCCTGTGCCACCCGGCCGTTATCGAAGACGAAGAGCCATGCGCGAAACGAATCTTCACCACGCTCACGCGCCGCGCCTTTCGCCGGCCTGTCACCGCTGAAGACGTCTCCGTTCCCCTGAAATTTTTCCGTGAAGCGCGGCGCACAGGCAGCTTCGATACAGGTATCGAAATGGGCTTGAGCGCCGTGCTGGTTAGCCCGGAGTTTCTGTTCCGCGTGGAGCAGGACCCCGCGTACGTCGCAACGCAAACCGCCTACCGCCTGAGCCCCATCGAACTGGCTTCCCGCATTTCCTTCTTCCTCTGGAGCAGCATCCCCGACGATGAGTTGCTGGACAGCGCTATCTCCGGCCAACTGTCCACGCCCGCTGTTCTGGAACGCCAGGTGCGCCGCATGCTTGCCGACAAGCGCTCCAGTACCCTGGTCACCAACTTTGCCGATCAATGGCTGCACCTGCGCAACCTGGCCTCCACCACGCCGGACATGCGCATCTTTCCCGATTTTGACGACAACCTGCGCCAGGCTTTCCGCAAAGAAACCGAGCTATTCTTCGAAAGCATCTTGCGCGAAGACCGCAGCGTGCTGGATCTGCTGAATGCGGATTACACCTTCGTCAATGAGCGACTGGCGAAGCACTACGGCATCCCGAATATCTACGGCAGCCGCTTCCGCCGCGTCACCTTTCACGAAAACGGCGGCCGTGGTGGCTTGCTCCGTCAGGGCAGCGTTCTCACCGTTACTTCCTATGCCACACGCACCTCGCCCGTCATTCGCGGCAAGTGGATTCTGGACAACGTTCTGGGCGCCCCGCCGCTGCCGCCGCCGCCGTTCGTACCCTCGCTCAAGGACAATCATTCGGGCGCGAAGGCACTTCCCATGCGCGAACGCATTGCCCAGCATCGCGCCAACCCCGCCTGCGCTGGATGCCACAATGCGATGGACCCGCTCGGCTATTCACTCGAAAATTACGATGCCATCGGCCGTTGGCGCGTCGCCGAAGAAAGTATCCCTGTCGATTCATCCGGCGGCACCCCGGATGGCACTAAGGTCGTGGGCATTGCGGATCTGCAAAAAGCGCTGCTTCGCGATCCTGACATCTTTGCCGGCACGCTCACGGAAAAGCTTCTGACTTACTCTATCGGCCGGGGCGCCGAATCGTTCGATGCTCCCGCTATCCGCGGCGTGGTCGCCTCCGCCCGCGACAATAACTATCCGTTCTCGTCCATCATCCTGGGCATCGTCCAAAGCACGCCGTTTCAAATGAGGAGATCGCAATGATCGTCACCAAAAAGTCTTTACCCCGCAGAACGTTTCTCCGCGGAGCCGCCGGTGCGGCCATCGCGCTCCCCCTCCTCGACGCCATGGTGCCGGCCATGACCGCGCTGGCTGCCACGCCGGCAAATCCCGTTCGCCGCCTGGGCTTCGTCTACATCCCCATGGGCGCGCACATGGAGCAGTGGACGCCACAAGGCGCTGGGCCAATGCTCGGCGAACTCTCGCCTATTCTGCAATCGCTCACGCCCTTCAAAGATCAGCTCACCGTCATCAGCAATCTGGAGCTGAAGAACGCTTACCCCGGCACCCACGCCACCTCGAACGCCGCCTTCCTGAGCGCCGCGAAAGCCAAGTGGACCGAAAGCACAGATTATGAACTGGGTACCACGGTGGATCAAGTGGCCGCCAAACAGTTAGGCGCCGCGACACGCCTGCCTTCGCTCGAACTTGCGATGGATCTGCTGACCACCGTGGGCCAATGCGACAACGGCTATGCCTGCGTCTATCAGAACAATCTCTCCTGGTCCAGCCCCACCACGCCGCTTCCTTCCGAAGCCCATCCCCGCGTGGCGTTCGAGCGACTCTTCGGCGAAGGCGGCAGCACCACAGATCGTCAGGCTGAGCTTCGCAAGAAGGCCAGCTTGCTCGATTTTATGAACCATGACATTGCCCGCCTGCAGCGCAAGCTCAGCCCGAACGATCGTTCGAAGGTGAGCCAATATCTGGACACGGTTCGCGAAGTGGAGCGCCGCATCCAGAAGGCGGAAGCCGAGACCGCCCACTCTTCCGTGCGCGATCTGGATCGCCCCGTCGGCGTGCCCACGGCCTATTCCGATCATGCCAAGCTCATGTTCGATCTGCAGGTGCTGGCGCTGCAATCTGACGTCACGCGCGTGATCACCTTCCAGCTTGCCCGCGAAACCAGCAACCGCTCGTACCCTGAAATTGGCGTCTCCGATCCGCACCATCCCCTCACCCACAACGGCGGCAACGCGGAAAAGTTGGGGCGCGTGGCCAAGATCAATGCCTTCCACGTTTCGCTGTTTGCATACTTCCTGGACAAGCTGAAGAGCACGCCCGACGGCAATGGCACACTGCTGGACCATTCGCTCTATCTCTACGGCAGCGGCATGGGCAACCCCGATATTCACGATCATGTGAACCTGCCGATTCTGGTGGCGGGCGGCGGCGCGGGCAATCATAAAGGCGGCTGTCACGTGCGCTACAAGGAACCGACGCCCTTGGCCAACGTTCACCTCACGCTACTGGACAAGGTGGGTGTGCGCCAGGAATCGTTCGCCGATAGCCGCGGCAAAGTGCCGGAACTGCTCTCCGTCTGACACATGCGAAAGCTCTGCCTGCTTGCGGTTGCGGCGCTTGTGAGCATGCGCGCCGGTACGCTTCTGGATGCCGTGAACACGGGCGACCTGCAGCAGGCGCGCCAACTTCTGGCTGCGGGCGCAGATCCGAAAGAACAGAATCGCTACGGCTTTAGCCCGCTCTCCATTGCGTGTACCAATGGCGATGGCGAAGCGGTTAAGCTGTTGCTCGCAGCCGGAGCGAGCCCCAACACAACGCTGCCCGGGGGTGAATCCGTGCTCATGACGGCGGCGCGAACCGGCAAGCCGGAGCCCGTTGATGCGCTTCTGAAAGCCGGCGCGGACCCCAATGCCGTCGAGTCCCACGGCCAGACCGCGCTCATGTGGGCCGCCGCCGAAGGCAATGTCGAAGCCGTGAACTTATTGTTGGCCGCGAAGGCCCGGCTGAACGCCCAACTCCCTTCGGGCTACAACGCCTGGTTTTTCGCGGTGCGCGAAGGCCGAACCAATGTGGTGGATGCTCTTCTGCAAGCGGGCGTGCCGCTCGACGCTGCCATCGAACCGCGCATCGGCACAAAGTCGGGCCTTGCTTCGGGTGCGGGCGGTCCGCGCGCCGGCACAACCGCCCTCGCGCTGGCGGTGCTGAATTGCCACTTCGAACTGGCCGCGAAGCTGCTGGCATTGGGCGCAAGCCCCAACGCGGCGGGGCCGGGCTTTACTCCGCTTCACGCCATCACGTGGGTGCGCAAATCCGGCCTGGGCGATAACGATCCCGCTCCCCAAGGTTCCGGCAATCTCTCCAGCCTGGAATTAGTAAAACTGCTGGTCGCCAAGGGCGCCGGCATCGACGCTCGCATGAGCAAGAAGATCAACGTCGGCCTCACGTCGCTGAATACCGTTGGAGCCACGGCATTTTTCCTGGCTTCCCGAACCGCCGATGCAGAGCTCATGCGCCTGCTGGCCGAACTAGGCGCTGACCCGCTGCTCCCCAATGCCGATGGCAGCACGCCGCTCATGGCCGTCGCCGGTCTGGGCACGCGCTCACCGGGCGAAGATGCAGGCACTGAAGCCGAAGTTGTGGAAGCGCTTGAATTGGCTCTGAAATTGGGCAACGACCCCAACGCAATCGATAAGAACGGTGAAACCGCCATGCACGGCGCTGCTTACCGGAATCATCCGTTGGCCGTTGAGTACCTGGCCGCGCACGGAGCCAAAATCGAAATCTGGAACCGGAAGAATAAGCAGGGCTGGACCCCGCTCACAATCGCCGAAGGATACAGGTTCGGCAACTTCAAACCTTCCCCCGAAACCATCGCCGCATTCCATAAAATCATGGGCTCGGCTCCGAACGGGTTTCCGTGAGGCGTGTTAATCTGGCCTAAGCGTTACCTCGGCGTAACCGGAACCCCGTCGTCACGTTCCTCCATTAGCAGTCACAATCTTTGAGGGTTCTCGCATGTTCCGCCATTTAACGTCTCGAGCATTTCTTTCTCTCTCATTCTGCGCGCTTCCTATTCTTTCCGCGGCACCGGCGGCTCCCCCCAACACTCCTGAATTTTTTGAGACTCGCATCCGCCCCATCCTGGCGAACAACTGCTACGGCTGCCACACCAATTCGGCACTCGGCGGGCTACGTGTCGATTCGCGCGAAGCACTTCTAAAAGGCGGCGCCTCCGGCCCCTCCCTGGTTCCCGGCGACGCATCGAAGTCCCTGCTGATCACCGCGATTCTGCAGACCGGCGAACTGAAAATGCCGAAAGGTTCTAAGCTCAAGCCCGCCGAGATCGAAGACCTGACCGCATGGGTGAAAGCCGGCGCCGTGTGGCCCGCCTCCGCCACGCCTGTCACCACATCGAAATCCGGCGACTACGTTATCACCCCGCAACAGCGCGCCTTCTGGAGCTTTCAGCCGCTGAATGCCACTCCAGCCCCTGCGGTGCGCGATGCAGCATGGGCCAAGACCGAAATCGATCGCTTCATTCTGGCGCGCCTGGAAAAAGACAACCTGAAACCGGTTCGCGCCGCCGGTAAGCGCACGCTCATTCGCCGCGCAACGCTCGATCTGACCGGCCTGCCGCCTACGCCCGATGAGATCGATGCCTTCGAAAAAGACGCCGCGCCCGATGCGTTCGCGAAAGTGGTGGACCGCCTGCTCGCCTCGCCCCATTACGGCGAGCGTTGGGGCCGCATGTGGCTCGATGTTTCCCGCTTCGGTGAAGACGATTACCGCTCGCTGGACCCCATGGGCCGCGGCTTGAACCCGTACCCCAACGCTTACCTTTATCGCGATTGGGTGATCAACTCGTTTAACAACGATCTTCCGTATGACCAGTTCGTCAAAGCCCAGTTAGCGGCCGACATGATGGATGAAAAGGTAAAGGTCAAGATGCTTCCCGCGCTTGGCTTCCTAGGCCAGGGCCCTTGGTATTACGACAACGGCGCCATCGAAGTGACTCGCGCCGATGAGCGCCATGACCGCATCGACGTAGTCACACGCGGCTTCCTCGGCATGACCGTCGCCTGCGCCCGCTGTCACGATCATAAGTACGACCCTATCCCCACTAAAGACTACTATTCGCTCGCCGGCGTCTTCGCCAGCACTCGCTACAACGAATACCCGCAGATGCCGAAAGATTTGGTCGCGGAGTTCGATACCAAAGAAAAGAAGATTGAAGACAAAGAAAAGCTGTACGGCGAAATTCAGCGCACCGAATCCACGCAGCTTGGCGAAACCTTGGCACTGCAATGTTCGAAGTACCTGCAAGCCGTGTGGCGCGTGCAGGGTGAGCCGAAAGACCAGGTGGCCAAGGTGGTGGAAGAGGGCAAGCTGGACTACGAACTCTTTGAGCGTTGGCTGAAATTCAGCGCCAAGCCGCCCAAGTTCTATCCCGATCTCACCAAGTGGCAGGCCATGATCAAGCGTGGCGGCACGGCTCCGGAAGCGAAGAAATTGGCCGATGAATTTCAGGCCACCGTCGTTGCTGTGATGATGGAGCGCCGCGACATGAAGGAGATCAATGCCGTTATCGTGGCCAAGTCGCTGCCCGAATCCAACAAGCCCAAAGAACGCAAGAACCGCCCTAGCGATTTCGTCACCAATGACGATTTCTGCCCCGGCTGCGGCCTGGAATTGAAATCGCTCCCGCTGGAGCGGATGAATTTGTGGACCGATGTTTTCCAGCGCGAACTGAGCGATGGCGAAGACCCGATGAACAACTTCCGCAACTTGAAACCGGGCTTGCTCGCGTTTCGCGGTTGGGGGCTGGAGCGCCAGATCAGCCCGGAAAAGCGCGCCTATCTGGATGCGCTGAAAGCCGACATTGAAACTGCCAAAAAGGAATTGCCTCCCAAGTATCCGTTCGTGCATGGTGTCTGCGATGAGCCCAAGCCAGTGGATCTGCCGGTGAGCAAGCGCGGCAACCCCTATACCCTTGGCGACGTGCAGCCGCGGCATTTCCTCTCAGCCCTGGTGGATGGCCGGCCCGAAGCGTTTACCAAAGGCAGTGGCCGCATGGAACTCGCCGAAGCCATCGTGCGCCAGCCCATCGCGATGCGCGTCTTCGTGAATCGTGTTTGGAAGGGCCACTTCGGCACCGGCATTGTCGATACGCCCAGCAACTTCGGCTTCGCCGGCGAACGACCCACTAACCCCGAGCTGCTGGAATATCTGGCCAAGCGTTTTACAGACGAAGGCATGTCGGCGAAAAAGCTGCATCGCGAAATCATGCTCAGCAGCGTCTATCAGCTCAGCGCCGATAACGATGCCGCGAGCTTTGCCAAAGACAGTGGGAACCGTCTCTACTGGCGCGCCAACAAGCACCGCATGGATGCCGAAGAGATCCGCGATTCGCTGCTCTCCGTCTCAGGCACGCTGGAGCCCAAGCTCTTCGGCCCCTCGAAGGATCTGACGCCAGACCTGACGCGCCGCACCGTTTACGGTAAGGTCAGCCGTTATCACCTGGATGAGTATCTGGCGCTGTTCGATTTTCCCAGCCCGGCTATCTCCGCGGAAAAGCGCTTCTCCACCAACGTGCCGTTGCAACGGCTCTTCTTCATGAATAGCGATTTCGTCCAGCAGCAAGGCGAACTGGTTGCCAAGCGCGTTCTGGATGAGCCCACCAACGCGGATCGCATCAGGAAGACATATCGCATCGTGTTCGGGCGCACTCCCACTGAGACTGAACTGGCCGCTGGCCTCGAGTACCTGAAGACTGAGCCCATGCGCGAATACGAAGAGCGCAAAGCGGAAAAAGAAAAAGAGCGCCTGAAGAAGATTGCCGATCGCAAGGCCGAAGCCGCCAAGAAAGCGGAAGAAGCCAAGAAGGAAGAAGCTTCTAAGGACGATAAGAAAAAGACCGATTCCACCAAAGCTCTTGTCGCCAAAACCGAGCCCAAGAATGAAGGCCATCCCGCGCCCGTGAAAGAAGACGAAGCTGAAGCCACGCCCGACCCCGATAAAGAAATGCCCAAGGCGGACGACAAGCCTGCTATGGGCCCGGGGCTGATGGCCGGCATGATGGGCAGTGGCCGCCGTGGCGCGAAGCCCGAAGAAGAAAAGAAGCCCATGCTGCCCGTCACCATCTTTGGACGCTACGCCAAAATTTTGCTCAGCTCCAACGAATTTACTTTCATCAACTAACAGGTCTCTTATGATTCATCAGGCATTCTCAAGACGCGACGCACTCCGCCGTATGGGCGCAGGCTTCGGCATGATGGCCTTCGCTGGAATGGTGAGCGATTCCCTCAAAGCCGAAGACGGCAGCCCCCGCAAACTCGATTTCGAACCGAAAGCCAAGCACATCATCTTTCTGTACATGAATGGCGGCTTGTCGCAAGTCGATTCCTTCGACCCTAAACCCGCGCTGGACAAATATCACGGCAAGCCCATGCCCGGCGACCACATCGCTACGGAGCGTAAGACCGGCGCGCTGATGCGGTCGCCCTTTAAGTTCAAGAAGTACGGCCAGGTGGGCATGGAAGTCTCCGAACTGTTCCCCCATGTGGGCGAATGCGCGGACGATATCTGCTTTATCCGCTCCATGTATACCGATATCCCCAATCACGAGCCTTCCATGCTGATGATGAACACCGGCTTCTCGCAAGCCGGCCGGCCATCGCTGGGCGCCTGGATGACTTACGGTCTCGGCAGCCTCAACAAGAACCTGCCCGGCTATGTGGTTTTGTGTCCCGATGTGCCCACCACCGTAGGCCCGCCGCTGTGGGATTCCGCGTTCCTCCCCGCCATCCATCAGGGCACTTTCATCTCGAACAAGATCGCCGAAAAGCAGACCGACGACAAGCTGATCGACCCCAAGTTCGATCCGAAAAAGTTGGTCAGCTTTATGAATAACGAGAAGTTCACGCTTACCGAACAGCGCCGTGAACTCGATCTGCTGGAGCGCCTGGATAAGCTCCAGGGCGAACAGGCCAAAGATCCGCAGATGGAAGCGACCATCCAATCCATGGAAGTCGCCTACCGCATGCAGACGGAAGCGCCCGACGTATTCGACATCCGCAAAGAGAAGCCCGAGGTGCTGAAGATGTATGGCCAGGGCTCCACCGCGCGCGGCTGCCTGATGGCCGTTCGCCTTGTGGAACGCGGCGTCAGAATGGTGCAGGTCTATTACGCGAAGGGCGATCCGTGGGATGCGCATGCCGACATTGAAGCGCACCGCAAGAATGCGAAAGATTCCGATCAGCCGTTTGCCGCCGTCATCAAAGACTTAAAGGCGCGCGGCTTGCTGAAGGACACCATCGTAGTCTGCGGCAGTGAATTCGGCCGCACCCCCATGATGGAAGTTGGCGGCGGTAATGCCGAAGGTCGCGTGCAGAACGGGCGCGATCACAACCCGTTCGGCTTCACCATGTGGCTTGCCGGCGGCGGCATCAAGGGCGGAACCATCTATGGCGAAACCGATGAGTTCGGTCTGCGCGCCCAGAAGAATCCGGTTCACGTGCACGATCTTCACGCCACGCTGCTTTACTTAATGGGCATCGATCACTTGAAACTAACTGCCCGTTATAGCGGCCGGGATTTCCGCCTTACCGACGTCGCCGGCAAGGTCGTCAAAGACATCCTCGCCTGATTCCAGCCGTCTGACGGCGGCTTCAATTTCGTGCGGCTGATCGTGGCCGGGCACGGCGAAATCCATCGCCACGTGCGCCGCGCCAGCCGCATCCGTCTTTGCCAGCAGCACCACGCGCGTACCCAGAAACACTGCTTCGTGCGTGTTGTGAGTTACGAACAAAATCGTGCAACCACTCTTGTTCCAGATGCGGCGAATCAGCCGCTGCATCTCGCGCCGCGTGCCTGGGTCCAGCGCGCTGAACGCTTCGTCCATCAGCAGAATTTTCGGGTTCGTAATCAGCGCTTGAGCGATGGCTACGCGCTGCTGCATGCCGCCCGAAAGCTGATCGGGATACTTCTTACCATCGGCTTCGGTGAGGCCCATGGACAGAAGATGCTCGACAGCGCGCGCGGAGAACTCGCGCTTTCGCCGCCAATACTTCGGCGTCCATCGATCGAACAGCCCGAACTCAGCCAGCTCCAGGCCGAACGTCACGTTCTCCAGCACCGTTTTATCGGGGAAGAGTGAATATTTCTGCGGCACGTAGCCAACATTCCGGTCGGGATGGTCATGCACTTCGCCATCGATAGTGACGCGCCCTTGCGTGGGGCTTTCCGAACCGAGTATCAGCCGCAGCAGCGTACTCTTGCCGCAGCCCGTCTGCCCGACCACGGAGATAAATTCGCCGGGGTGAATATCCAGACTCATGCCGCCGAGCACATGCTTCGGAGCATGGCCGTGAACGGGATACGTGACATGTACATCTTCAACGCGAATCATTCGCGAATCACTCCCGGAACCAGGGATGCAAGCGCTTGTTCAGCACGCGCATCGCAAAATCCACCAGGAAGAGCAGCAGCGCCACCCAGAGCACGTAAGGCAGAATCGTACTCATCCCCATGTTGCGCCGCAGCAGAGCAATGCGATAGGCAAGCCCGTCCGTAGACGCAATCATTTCACCCGCGAACAGAAACAGCATCACCGCTTTCAAGTTCAGCCGGATGCTGTTCAGGATGCGCGGCATAATCTGCTTCAACACCACGCGGTAGGCAATAGCGAAATCGCCTGCGCCCAACGTAAAGCCTTTCACGATCTGTTCCTTGGGCACGCTGCGCGACAGATTCACTGTGTCCAGAATGATGGTCGGCGTCACGCCAATCACAATCAGCATCACCTTCGAAAGCTCATCGATGCCGAACGCGATGAACAAAATCGGCAGCACGGAAAGCGCGATGATCTTATCGAAGAACAGAATGAAGCGCAGAAAGAAAGCGCCGAAAAACGGGAACATGCCCACATGCAGCCCCAGCACCACGGCGGGAATCAGCAGCAGCATGGCCCACAGGAAGCGCTTCCCGCTCGCGACCGTATCCAGCCACAACATGCTGTTGAAAAAGCGATGCAGCAGTGAATCTTTAGACCCCTCCTCATCGGCTCCGAACGCAGCTTCGTAAAGCCCCTGGCCCATCTGCGACACCGTCGGCACCACCCGGTCTTCCGGATTGTCCTTATGACGCTGCTGCGCCACCCACATGTAAGCGCAGATGCCGGCAACGAAGAGAAACCACGAAAGCACCCATGTAGCCGTGCGGCTGGGCCGGGCATTGATTGCAAACAGATCCACTACAGTTTTCCCTGCGCCGCCATTTGCGTAAAGGAGCTATCGAAGCGGAAGCGCACACGGTCCGGCTTGCCCTGTATCGAGCCATCGGGATACGCGATCGCCACCTGATCCGCGCTCTTCGCATCACCCAGCAAGTGGTGCGTAAAACAGAACTGGCGCACCAGTTCCATTTTCTGTTTCAGGTCCGGGCTTTGCGCAAACGCCAAGGCCGATTGCGGCGTATAAAACAGGTTCGTGGTGCTCAGCTGCTCCTTATAAGAAGGCAGCGTATCCTGGGCATTCGCGGCGATCCCGGCCAGCACTTTGTCCTGCTTCATCTGACTGGTCACTTCATACCAAGCGCCCGTAATTGCCTTAGCGAATTTCTGCCCCTCGGGCCGCTTCAACACTTCCGTCCGCACCACCAACAAGTCCAGAATCTCGCCTGGAATCTGCGACGAATTGAAAATCGAAGTCACGCCCTTGGTCTTCAGAATCTGCGAAACTAACGGCTTCCAAGTCACCACCGCCTCCTGCGAAGGGTTCGCGATAAACGCAGTCGCGATATCGGAATCCGACGTGTTCACCAGAGGCACGCGCTTGATCTGGTCTTTCAACCCATTGATGGTCATCGCGCGTTCCAGCAGATATTGCGAAACGGTCTTCTCCACCAACATCACTTTCTTGCCGGGGAGCTTTGCCAGCGTCAAACCGTTGCGCACCAGAATGGCGTCGTTGCCGTTCGAATAATCTCCCACAATAATGGCCGTGCTATCCACTCCCGCCGCAGCCGGCAGATCGAGCGCTTCCATGTTGGTCATGGTGCAGGCATCGATATTCTTCGCGACAAAGGCATCCAGCGAAGGCGCGTAATCGAACCGCTGCACCTTAATCTCAATTCCATACTTATCGGCCCATTTTTTGAGGATGCCCGATTTCTCCATGTAGGCATACGGGTTCCAACCCACATAGATGGACCAGCCGACAGTGAACTTCGGCTTCTGCGCCGCAATCTGTGAAACAGCAAGTAGGAAAAGTAGAGCGAGTCTAATCATGAGAAGGAGTCACGGGGGCGGCCTGCTTGGGCCAAATCGTAAAATCGCGAAAAGCTTGGCGGCGCGGTCGGTCGCCCATTGCCTGCAAAGCTTCGTTCAATTCCAGCAGCGTGCCGCGCGTCAAAGCCAGGCCATGCTCTTCCGGCTGATACACGGTGCCCACCGGATAATCTTTGTACGGTGTGGCGGCCTGCTCGATGTGCGTGCCCAGCACGTGCGCTACGATCTTGCCCTGCGTGAACCGCACTAGCCGTTCCGTACTTTGAACGAAGGCTGGAAAATCGCGCACATACAAGCGGCCCGGATACAGGCTGTCGCCCGTCAACAAAATGCCCGTCTGCCGATCGTAGAACGCAAGACTCAGTGCATCGTGCCCTGGAATCGAAATTACATCCAGCACGCGCCCACCCAGATCGATAGAGCCTGTATCGCCCGCAAACTTGTAAAACTGCGCAGTACCCGCGAACGTGAGCGGCACCATCGTAGTGTTGGGCAGCGCGGCCAATTGCGCATCGCCGGCCACGTGATCGCCATGCGAATGCGAGTGCGCCACCACCAACGGCATCGACGCGCGCTGGTTCCGCTTGCACCAATCCGCCATCACAGCGGAAACCACACGCGCCGTCTCCGGCTTACCCGCGCCGGTATCCTCCAGCAGCGCACGGTCGCGCCCGAAAATCAGATAGAGAAACGGCTTCTCATAATTCGTGCAGCCGCTCTGCCGGATGATGTAAAAATCTTCGTTGTATTGGTGAACCTGCCAATCGGGAACTTCGACGCAGTTCGGCCCACCCGTGATCCAATGCGCTGGCAGCGTGCCCGCGCGTACGCCGGCGCCATCCGGTTCCGGAGCTTGCGCCGAACATAAAATTGCGGTGATTGCGAAGAAGCAGAGTACGCTCAGAAGCCTCATATGGCGAAACAAGGCGGGCGAGCGTGGCCAGCTTGAGTGCTTAAGTTTAGCAAAGTACACTTGCCTCATGCCCACCCGCCGCGCCTTCTTGCAGATCGCAGCCATGGCTCCCGCCGTCGCGACTCCTGCTATTGCCGCCCTGAAAAATCGTAAGTCCGAAGCCAAGCCCATCACGCCAGAAGAGCGCCGCGCCCGCATTGAACGCGCACAGAAGCTGATGACGGACCAGAAGATCAACAGCATCTGCCTCGCGGGAGGCACCTCGCTCGATTACTTCTCCGGCGTCCATTGGGGCAATAGCGAGCGCATGTTCATCATGGTGATCCCCATGCGCGGCGAGCCGTTTTATATTGCGCCCGGCTTCGAAGAAGATCGCTCACGCGAGCAGATCGCTCTGGGCAATGGCGGCGCGCATGCCCAGGTTTTCACGTGGCAGGAAGATGAGAGCCCCTATCGGCTCACCGCCGTCGCGCTCAAGGAACGCGGGCTGCTGACCGGTAAGTTGGGCATCGAAGAAACCGTAAAGTTCGTCTTCGCCGATAGCATTGCGAAGGCCGCGCCCACGGCCAGCGTAGCCAGCGCCACGCCCATCACGGCCGGCTGCCGCATGATCAAGAGCGCCCATGAGTTGGAACTATTGCGCCTGGCCTCGGCCGTCACTCTGGCCGCCTATGAAGCCGCCTGGAAGAGCCTGAAAGAAGGTATGACGCAGCAGGATTTCGGCGCTCTGGTTGCTGCCGGGCATGCCCAACAGGGCTTCCAGGGCTATGCCGGCGTGCAGGTAGGTTCTTATTCCGCGCTGCCCCATGGCTCCGTTCAGAAGCAGTTCGTTCGCGAAGGCACCATCCTGCTCATCGATGGCGGCTGCCGCGTGGAAGGCTATGAATCCGATATCAGCCGCACGTTCGTCCTCGGCAAGCCCACCGACAAGATGAAGCAGGTTTTCGACATCGTCTATCGCGCACAAAGCGCCGCCCTCAAGCAGGCCAGGCCTGGGGTGCCCGCCGGCTCCGTGGATGCGGCCGCGCGCAAGGTGATTGTCGACGCGGGCTACGGCCCCGGCTACAAATATTTCACGCATCGCGTGGGCCACGGCCTGGGCATGGATGGCCACGAATGGCCCTACCTGGTGAAAGATAATCCGCTGCCGCTTGAGCCGCACATGGTCTTCAGCGATGAGCCCGGCGTTTACATTCCCGGCGAATTCGGCGTGCGCCTGGAAGACGATATGCACATCACCGAAAACGGCGCCGAACTGCTAACGCCGCAGAGCCATTCCATCGAACAGCCGTTCGCTTAAGCGGGCGTAATCACCAGGCCCGAGGGCAGCGCTTCGCCGAACACGCGCTCGCGCGAGCGTTCAGACCGGTCATCGTCCAGCAAGTCTGCGGCGCCGGCTTTTTCCAAGTACGCGCGCACCTTGGCCAGCAGCGCCGGCGCCACATCGCGCGTAGGGTCGCCCGTATGCCGCGCCAGTTGCGCCAAGGCGTCGGCGGCGCGATCCACCGTAAGCAGCGTCTCCGCCCAACGGCCCGCAGTCGCCGGCGGCAGCACCTGGTTCACCGGACCGTAAAACAAAGACCGCGCCCCCAAGCGCCCGATGCACCAAAGCTCGCTCGCGCCAAACTGCCTGGCTTTCAGCAGAGCATCGCCCAGATCCGTCCGCGTCGAAACAGGCAGCAGCTCCAAACTACAAGCCGTCCGCCACATCTCCCGCAACAAGCTGCTGTTGGTGCGCGGCGCTTTCTTGCCCCCGCGCGGCAACAGGACCGGCGAAATTCGCTGAAACAAATCCACCTGCTGATTCCGGTTCAAGCCGCCCGCAATGCGCCCCGCGAAGATCCACCAATCGATCTCGCATTGCACCTGATTGGGATACTGCAATCCGGCCGCATAAACGCGCCGCGCTTGCTCCACGCGGTAATCGTCCCCTGGAAAACCGAAGCCGGGGCGCAGACAAAAGCCGCACAAGTTCAGCCAGCGCGCCTCGAACGCAGAGCTCTTCTTGCGACCCTCCGCATGTTCTAAAAACACATCGGCCAAGCTGCGGTTCACTGAAGCAGGCCACGAATTGCGGCCCAGCCCAAGCGTCTGTTCAAGGCGCCCCGGCAGTTCTTCCGGCGCGATTCCAGCAGGCGAAAAAGCCTGTGCCACCAAACCACGAGCCGCTGTCAAATGCTCTTCGCTCACCACCGCCGAAGGGCGCGCGGCCTGAGCGACAGCCGCCTTGCGCAACTGAAATTCCAGCCGCCACCGGTTCTCGCTCACCTTCGAATCGCACCAGGTTTCGAGCGTGCCCACTTCCGTCAAATACGCGCCCAGCTTCACTGGAATCAGCTTTTCACCCGGCTTGCCATAGCGAATCACCGCCTCCAGCGGCGCATGATGATGCACCTCGCTTGCGTTCAGCGTCACCGCTTCCCCGGCCACATCGTCAGCACGCGTCAGCGAACTATACAGCCGGAACGATACGGGCTTGTTCGTCAGCAATCGCAGATCGCCGCGATCCACTTCCAAGCGCGAGCCCTTCTTCGGTCCCCCTCGGCACCAGGCACACCGCCGGCACCGTATCGCCCACCGCGTCGCCGATCCCGATGTAGTAAGAACGCGGCAACCCCCCCCGCACCAGCACGCCCGACCCAGTAGAGCGCACGTACGAATAGTAAGCCGCCCCCGTCGCCACCGCCAGATCCAGATCGCGATGATCGAAGATGTCGGGCCGCTTGCCATACCAATGCTCCAACACATCGGCCACGCGAGTCCGGCAAATCTCCGGCAGAAAAAATCCGCCATTGAACAGAATCGCGTCCGGCACCTGCCCCGCCTGCTCCAGGAATGCATTCAAATGTTTGCTGATGGCCGGGTCCGTCTCGTAAGGCAGACCCAGTTCGCGAAACAAGCTGCGCTTCTCTTCCTTGGGCAGTTCGCCCTTCGCCGAAAGCGGCAGAAAGCCTTCGAGCGTCAGCTCCAGCGCTTCTTCGCGCGTGATCTCCGTCTTCAGCGAACCGCCGATCAGTGACGACCCGCTACCCAGCACCGTAATCTCAACGCTCTTGCGCGTCGCATCCGCCAGCAGCGCTTCCTTCGCCGCCGAACATTGCCGACGCAATCCGCTGCGCTGCCGGATGCTCAACTGCGCCCCCAGCTTCTGCTCCGCCAGCCACGCCAGCGTCAAATCCAGATTGTCGCCGCCCAGCAGCAAGTGCTTGCCAACCGCGGTGCGCGTGAACTCAATCTTGTCGCCTTCTCGACTCACGCGAATCAAACTGAAATCGCTGGTGCCGCCGCCCACATCGCAGATCAGAACAATCTGCCCGTCAAACAGCTTCCGGCGCGATTGTGCAAGATTGTGCGAAATCCACGAATAAAACGCCGCCGCCGGCTCTTCCAGCAGCACCACGTGTGGCAGCCCGGCTTCCGCCGCCGCGCGCACGGTCAGCTCACGCGCCTCTTCATCGAACGACGCCGGAACGGTCAGCACAATGTCCTGCTCCGCTAGCGGCGCACGACCCGAGGCGTCCCACTCCTGCCGAATCTTCGCAAGGAAGCGGCCCGACACCTCAACCGGCGACAGCACCCGCCCAGCTTCCGGCGAATCCCACGGCAGAATTTTCGCGGTCCTGTCCACTGCGTCATTCGAAAGCCAGCTCTTCGCCGAATGCACCAGCCGCGTGGGCACCAGCGCACCCTGATCGCGCGCAAAGGCCCCTACCGGTTCGCCTTCTTCCAATAGCAGGAACGAAGGCAGCG
>CBDFFL010000005.1:0-105258 GCA_965246775.1 Bryobacteraceae bacterium
TGGCAGACATGCTTCCATTGTGCACCGATAATGTCGAGCATTTCCGAGCCAGAACTCGTCCACTTTCCCGAAGGACGGACGTGAACGTTGAGCAACGCTAGAATGCGCTCGAAGATCGCCTTCCACTCCCGCCCCGCTTTTCTATTTTCCGTATTGTTGCTGGCGGCATCAATGAACCGGCCAGTTCGTCCAGAGGAAAAAACGGATAGCGCGTAAATCAACCGCGAAGGTTATGTAAGAATTTGTGCAAAAAGTTATTGAGTTTATCGAAAGTCGCCCATACAATTAATCCACCTATACCCATGACCGTACTCCGGCGCACCATCTCTTTCACACTGCTTCTGGTACTTGCAATTACGCCCACTCTCTCCGCCGACGACCAAACTCAGCTGGGCATACTGCAGCAACGGCTGTCGAATCTGGAAGCTCGATTCAAAGCCTCTCCAGGCTACGCTCTTAACACTCAGATCCAACTACCCGGAAACCTGCATGTAGTCAGCGTGCTCCTCCCCCCTGAAGAAGTCGCCAAGATTTTTGGTAAAGATGTTGGCAATAGCCTCGCTGTCGTTCGTGTCACGCTCAGCAATGCCAGTCGGGAGGCTGCTTTCGTCGTCAAAGCCCTTTCCATCGATTACGGCTCGTGGCCGTTGGCTAATTGCGATCTCCCGGGCATCAGTGAAAAGGTGCCTTTCTCCTTTTCCGGAGCCGAAACCACATCCGAGTTACAACTTAAAGGCACTGAGGCCTTCTCCTACCCGTGCCGTGTCGCCAGTATGGAAGTCCGGGAGGTTCGCCAGATCGCGCGCCTTGGCCAAACCAATTCGCTCCGGAACAAAACGGATCGCGCTCTGCGCGGCGCAGGTGTTGCCGGCGGAGCGCTAACCGGCGTCTTTCGCCATGGATCTTTATTTCCGCGTATTGTAGCCGCATACACCGCCGGCGCCGTTCCCGTCTTCGAGGACATATTCAAAGACGCTGCGGAAGATCAGATCAACCTCTTGAATGACCTTGCCTTCCGCATAAACGTCCTGATCCCAAAAGAATCGTCCATTACAGTGACGGGATTTTTTCCGATGACCCGTTTCTTAAGTTCGGATCTCGCTGAGATCTTCAAGAAAGAACCTGCGCTATTCTTCTCGCCAGGGCAATACCTGATTACATCCGGAGGTAGATCCAAATCGAAAATCGATTTTGACAAGTTCTTCAATCGCCTTCTGGATCGGAAAACTTCTACGAAACCACTCTGCAAAAACGACGGTTCTAATAAAGATAATTGCCTTACAGCCGATGTACGGCTCAACGAGAAAACGAACTTAGAACTTAAAACTTTGCTTGCGGAGGTCTCTCTAAATCACATTTACGTAGTCGCCAGCGGAGAGTTCGTAGCTAACGTCGACGCTGCCGCCCCGCAAATTTCCGACCTTGCCTTCGAAAAGCCGGTTACCGATATGGCCACCTTCGGCCAAGCAGGCACGGTGACCGGAACGCTTTTGGGTACCGGACTCAAAGATGCTACCCCCAAAATCGCAAACGCGGCCACCGTCGGTGTAAAAATCGAAAGGATCGAAGCGGGCTCCGATGAAACCCACCTGAAGTTCAAGCTGACTCTGGATCACGGCCTCTCCCGCGAAATCCCCCTGCAGTTTGTCGCTGTAAAAACTGCGGGCGGGCGGGAATGGACCAGCAACACCCGCGAAATCACCTTTTTGCTCGACCAGCCCAAGCCCACAATAACCTCGACAACCCTGACCGGCAAGCCGGGCGATACTCTCACCGTGATTGGAACCGGGTTTTATGAAATTCCAAACTCGAAGCTCGAGGCTTGGTTTACGGCCGATGACACTGCGGGCCAGCCATCGGAGAAGGCAGACGTCACGCGAGTCAGTTCTACCGAAATAAAAGCCGTCATTCCGGCCAAAGTCAAACCAGGAGCGAGAATTATGCAAATTCACGCAGGAACACAAGTATCCGGGTCAGTGGTCGTGACGGTTAAATGAACCCGCTCGAAGGACCTAAGAAGCAAATTGCCGGCTTCGATACCATGCTCCAGGAAGAACTGGAGCAATTACGAATCCGGCGCCAGTATCTGCTGAAAAAAGATGTGACGATCACTGCCGCGACGGGGATTGAGCAAGCCCACGAGTTTGGCGCGCTCGGTCTAGGATTGTCTGGCGGCGGCATCCGTAGTGCCACCTTCAACCTGGGAATCCTGCAAGGTTTAGCTTCACTGGGTCTGCTCCCACACGTCGATTACCTCTCCACGGCCTCCGGCGGCGGTTTCATCGGAAGTTGGCTTCACGGAGTCATTAAGCGCCTGTACAAAGGAGACCCGGCCAAAGCGGCTGAAAATCTCGATCCAGAAAAGCACACTGCCTGCTTCGGCGATACTGGGCGCGATCCAATAGCTTTCCTCCGGATGTACAGCAATTACCTAGCCCCGCGTCCCGGCCTGCTCAGCGCGGATTCCTGGGTAATCTTCACCATTTGGCTGCGCAACATGTTCCTGAATCAGCTCATACTGATTCCCGCACTCTGCGCCGGAATTCTGGCGATCGTAATGGCAGGGGTGGCGCTTTGCGCCCACAAGTCCATTCCGCACCCGATGTGGTTGGGAATCCTGCCCCTTGTGTTTTTCGTGATCGTAGCAGGAGCGAATATTCGAGCTATAGCGGAGCGCGAGTTCCCAATAAAACCCCTGCATTATCCGCGCTGGCTGCTCGCCGCCTTTCCGGCCGTGCTGGCAGTTTTGGCGTCGGCATGCGCCGCTTTCTGCGCTCATTGGAAGCTTGATGATTGCTGGTCTAACCTCACCTTGTTATTCATTTACTTCTCCGTCCTCTTCTTTATCTTGCAATGGCTCGGCGGATTTCTCGAATGCTTCGCTAAAAAGCATCCGAACAGTGCACGACTGGGAATCTTTCTCCTCATTTTATTCCCCCTGGTAGCCGCCTCGGCTACAGTCGCGCTCCTGTTCGGAAGTTTTTGGTTACTCAACGGAAAGTATGGATCATTGGCCTCTGCCGTCTGGGGGCCGCCGCTTCTTATTCTTGCGACATCGACGGGCGTCGTATTTCACATCGGATTGATGGGTTCAGATTTCGCGGACGCATCGCGAGAATGGCTCGCCAGGGTCGGCGCTATTCTCTCCATTGTTTGTTTTGCGTGGATGGTCCTCGCCGGCATTTCGCTGTATGGGCCCTTCTGGGTGTCATGGCTAGCGCTCAACTACGGCGCGACAGCGGTAACCGCCCTGGTTGCGTGGGTGGGTGCGACCCTTGCGGGCGTCAAGTTAGCCGGCAGTCCCGCCACCACCGGTCCCGCCGAGAAACAGGCAGGGAGTCCTGTAAAGGAATTTATTACTCAGGTGGCCCCCGTTATCTTTGTTCTCGGCCTATTAATCCTTCTGTCGACCGCCGTACATTTCGGTTTGTCGGCGATTCAAAATCGCCCCGCAATTCCCGTTGTAAGTCCGGCTCAACCGTTGGTCGAGACGTCCGCCACCCTGGAAATGGAAGGTGGCAAGAGCATCTTCATCGTTTCCGTCGGCGCTGTAAACGCCAAAGCAACCAAAACCGCTCAATACGCGGGTTGGTTCGCCCCGCTTGCGCCATTCCTGTATCATTACGGCAATACCCTTTACAACATCGATCTAAGTTGGCCAAATTACTACTACTGGGTTTTTCTAATTCTATTAGCTGCGCCCGCGGTTCTTCTCCCGCTTCGCTTCAACATCAACGAGTTTTCTCTTCTCCACTTTTATAAGAACCGGCTCGTCCGGTGCTATCTGGGAGCTGGCAATACCGTGCTGCGTAAGCCCAACCGATTCACCGGATTCGATCCAAAGGACGATTTCCCCATCGCTTCCTTACTGCCCACAGCGAATCGGCCCTACTACGGTCCTTATGCAATCGTGAATACCGCGCTCAATACCAACGTAGGAGCGGAAATGGGTCGCCAGGAACGCAAGGCGAGTTCGTTCGTGTTTACGCCGTTGCGTTCCGGCTTCAGCGCCCCTCGAACCAGGCTTGATCGGAAAGAGGTGAAAGCTAGTGCGAAACTCGATGCGGATGCCTACCGGCTGACCAGGGGGTATCTCTACCCAAACGGTCCGGATCTTGGAACTGTCGCCGGTATCTCCGGTGCCGCCGCGAATCCTAACAGTGGATATCATACTTCTGCGGCTGTTGCGTTTTTATTAACCTGGTTCAATGTAAGGCTCGGATGGTGGGTAGGCAATCCGCGCATCATCGGCGGGCTCGTGCAATCTCCCCCGGACCGACCGGGGCCGCTCTACAGCATCCGCTGGCTCTTTCAGGAGTTGCTGGCTCAAACCACATCGCGAAGCAAGTACCTCAACCTTTCCGACGGCGGCCATTTCGATAATCTGGGGCTCTACGAACTAGTGCGACGCCGCTGCCGCTATATCGTCATCGGCGATGGCGAAACCGATCCTGACCTCACCTTCGAATCTCTCGGAGGCGCGATCCGCAAATGCCGCGCCGATTTCGACGTGGAAATTGACATCGATATTGATCGCATTCAGGCATCGAAAGGTTTCTCGCAAACGCATTGCGTTGTGGGGCAGATTATTTATCCCGAAATAAGCAAGGAAGACTTCTTCTTCACCGCCAAGAGCAGAGCCGAAAAAGGAAAGGTCCGGGGCTGGCTGCTGTATCTGAAAGCGAGTGTAACGGGGGATGAGCCGGAAGACATTAAGCAATACAAAGCTTCTGATCCGGTCTTTCCCCACAATCCCATCACTCGGCAATTCTTCACCGAGTCGCTCTTCGAAAGTTACCGCCGCTTGGGTTATCACATCGCGAGCAAGGCGTTTGAAAACGTTAGCCCTACTCTGCCAGACCTGGATCCCATCTTCCAGGAGCTAGCGGCTCTGTGGTACCCTCCCTCCTCTCTAACCCCCGGAGTGGCCACCAAACACGCCGATGCCTATTCGGCACTCATGAACAAACTGGGAAGCAGCCCCGATCTGCAATTCCTTGATGCTGAGGTAAATGGAGGAAATAACTTTCAACAATCACTCACCGACGACCAAAAGTGGAAAGCGAAATTTTTCCTTCTTGAACTTATCCAATTAATGGAAAACGTCTGGTTCGATTTCCAGTTGCAATCTCCGGCTAACCGCGACAATCCGAACAACTCAGGTTGGCTTTCCGTCTTCAAAAGGTGGACTAACGGGACTCAATTCAACGCTGTTTGGGCGACCGAATGCGTCAATTACAATCCGCTCTTTCAGAAATTCGTAAAAGAAGTTCGGTAGTCTACAGGCGTATTGAAGCAAAGAACGCGTTGGGTCGTTTAAGGCTGCTTGCTATGCTCCTGCCCGATCAGTGCGAAAAGCTGCCGGTTCCGTTTCCCGTTCTGGTGGTAATCCTGATTTGCTCGTGGTGTTGGTACAGTTTCGGATGTTATGCATGCGTTTCGAGCGTTGTTATTGCCCGGCGGCCTCTCAGGCTACTATCCACTTCGAGCTCAAAGCACTCGCGGGTGAAGGCGTCCACCATTGTGAGATAGGAATGTACGACCAGTGACGCTTGTATCGTCCACAATTCCTAGCGCTTGTCTGGGGCAAGATAATCCTTTCGTGTCATCACCATATTTAAAATTTCTTCCCGAATCAGCGCAAGTTTGACACTGCCCCTCGGCGGCTTGTTTCACCAGTGCTACTTTCTGGTATTTGCGGAAGAACAAAGTTCGTTAGAATTAGACTCGGATCCCTAACATGTCACGCAAAACCAATGATCGCGGTGTTGCACTAATCAAGGAATTTGAGGGGGTCAAATTGGACGCTTACCGGGATGTCGCCGGAATCTGGACAATTGGATATGGCCATATCAGGGGGGTCACGCCCGGAATGCACGTTAGTACAGCAGAGGCGGAGCAGACCCTGCAGGATGATCTCGGGGGCACGGAAGCAGCAGTGGACGATGCGACAAAGGGCAGCAGTGGCACTAGCGACAACCAGTTCGCCGCTATGGTGGCGTTCGCGTTTAATGTTGGAACTGCAAATTTCCGGCAATCCACCCTTTTGAAAGACCACTTGGTGGGCAAATACCCGGAGGCAGGCGACGCTTTTCTGCGCTGGAACAAAGCGCGTATTAAGGGTGTTCTACAGCCGGTCACCGGACTTACGAGACGCCGGACAGCCGAACGAGAACTTTATCTGACCGCATGATTATTAAAAAGAAAGCCGGAGCGATCTTTTGGACCGCTTTGGCATTGCTAGCGATGTTCCCCGGACGAGGTGGAAGTGCCGAGGGCAACAGCATTCCGGCTGAGTGGGCCGGTGTTTGGAAGTTGAGAAAGGATCTCGGGGCACCGGGTATTTCGGCGTTAACCAATCAAGAAGTTAGAGGGCTCCTAGGCCAGAAGATCCGGATCAGCAAGGATGCGGTCTTCATACCACGTGAACACTGCCGGCGGCCGGTGTTCAAGGTCTCCACACATACGCCGTCCGATTTTCTCGCCGAATTTAATGTCACCGGGGCCCAGTTTCCACTGATCGGTAAGACAATGGAAGTCTTCGACATCGTGTGCGAGGGATCAGTAACGTATCGGTTGGCCCGTCTAGCGAACGGCTGTGCATTCTTCCCGAGGGACGGACACTTCTTCCAGCTTGAAAAGATTGATAACCGTGTGCATCTCGCTACGCGGGTCATGCCGACATGTCTTGTAAAGTTGGCAAGGTAGCATCCGAACGAGAAAGGCGAACCTTTCGTTGTAGCCGCTGTTCTGCGATCGATCATGATAGTTCGATCAAATAAACGGTTTGGTCGAAGGGTTGTGTTCGCCGCCACGTGCCGTCGCCCAGAATCTTAGCCACCGCAAACTTGGTGTTGTCGTAAACCTCGACACAAACATCTTTCAGCGTGACTTCGATCCTGCAATCACTGATTCCTCCCAGCCACACAGCACACAGCCAAGGACGCCAAGCAAAGTGAGGAGTGTACCGCCGCCTCTTTTGTCGGGCATCTCGTACCCGCCGACTGACCGAGGTGGTCCGGTGGAGTCAACTGACACGTACTCCCTCACTATGCACTCCTCCGCAGACGTCATGTCCCACCGGCTAGGCACTAGACTTCTGTAAGCGATGAAACGCGGCATTACGGAAACCGAGCTCTCAATTGTAAGCGCTGCACATTGAGCCCTCCAGAAACGAAACCGGTCCCGTTGATACTTCCGGAAAAATTCACGCGATTTACTGGGGTGGTGTTCCAAGCGTAACTTTTAATGGTCGAATGGTCGGAGCTGAAGGCCCGGAATTCACGACCGTGTAGCGGATCGGTGCACGCACTAGCCTAAAATGCCAGTGACGAAAAGCCCTGAACATATCGATCCTCACAACTACCCTGCGGGGCCGTCCAGGAAGAGGCTAGAAAGTGAGCCAAATCAGCGAGTATCGAACTCATCGGAAGACCTACCGGCAAATCGCGTCACAGCGTCGGCCGAGCGGAACGCTTGCGACCGGATCAACACACACGGTTCCGAGAGATCAGCGCCCCGGGCCACTGATATGTTTCAGCAATTGCCGGAACGCCTCGCCGCGGTGGCTAACGTCGAACTTCTGTTCCAGATCGAGTTCGGCAAACGATTTCTTAATGGGTGGATACCAGAATATCGGATCGTACCCAAATCCGCCTTCGCCCTGGGATTGGTGGAGAATCTCGCCTGCCACAGTTCCTTCGAAGCTGGCTACAACCTTGCCGGCCGCCGCCAGCATGATGACACAGATGAACCGGGCGGCGCGGTCTTGGCGGTTCTGCATGTTGGAGAGCAGGAGGCGAAGATTGACCTCGTCAGAGGCACCTAGCCCTACGTACCGAGCCGAGGTAAACGCCGGGCGCACCGCCGAGAGCCTCCACGCAGAGACCAGAATCATCTGCGAAGACCAATTCATCGGAGCGCTCAGAATAGTACATCGCTTTTAGCGCCGCGTTTTCGGCGAAGGTTGTACCCGTCTCCTCCGGAGGGCAGATGTCCGCAATCCCCGGGAGCATCCCGATGTCAACCCTATCACACCCGTGCCGGGCTGCGGCGCTAACATACTCTCTGACCTTTCCGGCGTTGCTGGTCGCGCAATAGAGCCTTGTTTTAGCTTCCGTTTGGGTCCATACAGTTCCTCGTCCTCCTCGGTCAGAATCCGATAGATCGCTTCATCCACAGCGGTGAGCAATGACTTCTTCTGTTGCCCTTCCAGAAACGAGGTGCGGAACGACGTCCATATTAGTTGCAGAACCTGCCGTTTGGTGAGGCCCCCAACCATACAGGCAGCTTCGATGAACTCGTCTGTAAGGGTGTGCTTATCGCTGTGCAGGAAGCGGTTGTCGGTGTTGAGGCAAACAGTAGCGTCTTTCTCTAGATAGAACCTGAGCGGGTAGTGCCTTCGGTTCGACGGATCGTATACTCTGCTGTCTCCCTCGCGGCGCAGACCGCGCTCCAATTCGTTCGTCAACCCATTGCTGACCGGGCAGAGCTCCATGCAAATACCCAGCGTGATGGCGTGGTCGAGCAAGTCGGTCTGCTCGCGGAGACGCAGGCCGTGACCGATCCGGCGCGCTCCCATCAGATAGATGGCATCCCAGATGTTCTCCGCCGAAGCGGCCTCGCCCGCATGAATCGTAATGGGCGCGCAATGGCGTAGGAGCGGGCGCAGATGGTCCCGCAACTGCTCGGGTTTGAGCTTGGCGTGGGTTCGCGACTCGTTACCAGAGAGGTCAAAACCAATGACGCTACTGGGCCGCCACCAATCAGGACACCGCTCACCCCATTCCGGGCGCCCCGGCCCGTCGTTGCGAGGACGCTGCAGAATGTGTTCGAGGAGGCTCACCACTGCGGGAATCTCAAGGGGCTTGTGGCGCTTTGCGCCGAGTAGGACATTGACTTGTATCCACCGGCTGTTGAACACGCGGGGCCCAGTGAGCAGACCCGACGTCGAGGGCACGGCAAAGGAGATTTGTAGCACCTTCGGGCGTCATTCCCGCGGCGCAGTAACCGGTTGTCGCGCATCGCAGTTCGGAATACCATACATTATCGAGCACGTTCTGTCGGACAATGTCCATGGCTGCGAGAAGGAGGTTCTCCGGGTACTGGAGGTGATCCGCTCCCAGAAGGCTCGCGCCCCACAGATAGCGAAGGAGCGAGCGTTGATCCGTTTTCGGGACCTCGACCAAACTTGCTAAAGTTGGAAACTCCCGCCCTGCATTCGCCTTCGGTGTGGTCGGGGAATTTTCATATTCCTTAATGACCCTTTCGATCTCTTCGGCCGCCTCGCTAGATCTGCGCCGCAATTTGGTGCCTACCTCGGCCAAATCATGCTCACTTGGCAGCATCATTACTTCAGGCTTGTAGTTGAACAGCCCTCTCACGTCCGGCGCGGAATCGAAGGTGGTCCACTTCCTCAGTACGGACCACAATTCCATATAAAAGGCCTTCAGCGCGGCCGGCACTGCCTTGTCTTCCTCTTCGCCAATCCGGCCGAGATCTTCGATCCAACACCACCGGTCAGATGGAGGGACCCCCCGTTTTCCTGACAAAACGATTACGGCGACGAGCAAAGAGGACACTTCGAACGGGCGCAGCAGTTTATCGTCCTTGGCGCACGCCTTGAGAATCACGCCGAGCAGATCCTCGTCGGTTTGATCTTCTGGGCGGACAATCTCCGCTCGGACGCACGCCGTCCAGAAGCGGGCTGCTGGATCCTGGCTCTTCGGCAGTTCGGCCGCGATGCACAAAGCGCGATAGAAGTTCTCGATCAGCTCTTTCGTTTGACGCAGGCTGTGCTTCAGAAGGTACCAGACAGTGTTCAATGCCATAGCCGCGACGGTCTCGAGACTGATCGAGGTCCCGATGTGGTAGTGAAGGTCGGCCTTGGGAAGTCGCTGGACCCATTTGCGGTCCAGATAGTTGGAAGGCAGGCCCTCAATCAACATCCCTTCAGAAGCAGAGTCCAACCCGCTGAATGCGCGGACTGGAAGATTGTGGACTGCACGAGGTTCGTCTAAGTCAGCCTGAAGACTCCTCAATTGGATTACGCCGCCAGGCCGTCCCGTCACGCTCCTTTTCTCTCGGAATTGCGTGAGGAAGAACGGCAGGTCGAAAATGCGCTCTTTGGCCAAGTGCGACTCAGCTCCCAGATTCAAACACTGCTGCAGATTTTCATTGGCTCGCGCGTCCGTCAGTACGATCAGCCGCGGCGGTCGGCCCGTGAGGGATTTGTTGCAGGCGCTCAGCATACTTAGGAAATAGATGAGTTCCGGGCCACGGTCCCGCCCTTCAACTTCCACGTCGAGCAGAATGACGTCATATTCTCCCAGTTCGAGACTGGTCTCTTCATCGTGGCCATGCCGCCCCGTCGGCTCGAATGAAGGCATTTTGCGAACCTTGAGGTTAGCGCCGTTCGGAGTCCACGCATTATTTTGGCTGGCCCAGTTTGTTTCGAACCATTCAGAGAACTCGACCCACAGACCCGAGGTCGCCACGTCGATATCGACACGTTCAAGCCAAAGGGCCTTTTGCAGAACGTCCAAGCGCCAATTGATATCGTCGCGGTAGTTGTCGTCGATAAGCAGTATTCTCCTTCGCTGTCCGGGGGCCAACACGGGCCAAAGACTCGCGCCACTCGCCATGGTCCGAGCGCAATCCCGCAGTAGGTAGTAAACCCGCAGGCTCTCGTAGGAGCGCAGTGCCTGGAGATTGGACTCCGGCGACTGTCGCTGCGGATCTCCCGAGTTCTGAGATCGGATACCGTCGAGGAGGTCCTCCCGCAGCCGGCGAAGAAGCGCGGAGGAGCCGAGAGGCGGACAATCTGGCCACGTTTCGACTAACTCCACGCGCGCCTCGAAGCCCGCGCGACGGTAGCGACCGACACGATAGACTCGGGCCAACAGTTTCAGGAACGAACAGGCATCCTGCTCGGTCAACACGTTCCCCGGGTGCGCATATGGCTGCAACCCGAAACGAGCATAGACTTCCTCGCGCTTCCTGTCGTCTGTAAGCCGAAACAGGCTCTGCAACCCGCCATGAAACGTATTCAAGACCTGACAGATGTGGTCGCGGACATTGACTGAAACCGGATCCACCGACGTTGGGAACGGCCGCAGCCGAGATACCTCACCGGTGGTATCCTCGGAAAGGCACCGCAAGAGCCGATCAACGAACAGGGTAAGGAACTCGCGCAATTGTGAGTAGGGCACCACTCGACCCAACCCGAAAGAAACCGCCATTTGGATGAAGAATTGCTTTCGTTTTGTGTCGCGGTGGGCGTCCCAATCATGAATCGAGTTCTCTGAGATCAAAAACAGATAGGGGCGAATGGGAGAATTCTTTCCATTGGCATCCGGGCTCAAGCCAGCAATGATGAGTTTTGCGAGTTCTTCCTCCCGGATACCGCGGACACCGATGACCTGAACTTTGATTGTTCTCCCGGCCCACGTGTCATTCTTCAGTCTTCCTTGTGCGAGCCTTTGTCCGAGGTCGGCCTGAACGATCGCCTCCGCGTTGGCAAGGATGTGATGCAGGGTTGATCGCCTGTCATCCTCGTAGATATGCTGGTCGGAGTTGTCGATGAACTCGATAGTTATCGGAGCAATATAGGACATTCTAACCTCACGTGATTACGAGCTGCCGTAGGCGAACCAGGTAATCGATCAGGGAATCCAGCCATATGCACAAACGACCCATCTTCGCTGTGGAACCATCTCGCACCATGCCCTTCCGCAGGTAGCAAAAGGCCTCCACCGAATTATGCCGGAGCGTCGCCCACTTACTCCCGTCCAGATCATCGTTACACCAGTACGACCGATACTCTCCGTTTGGTCCAAAGCAATCCGCCGCCCAACGGACCGAGACTTTCCTACCCTCACCATCCCGTCCAGCATGCACCCCGTTGCGCCCGCAGATCGCCAGGTTTAAGGGTGCGGGTGAGCCGTCCGGCTGATCCGCGAACAGGGAAGTGACCCATTCAAGCAAGTCGTCGAGTCGGTCGTGTAACTGAGACCTGAGATCGGCGGACCTCCCGCCAGATTGAATTTGGATTTGCAGCAGCTTCAAGTTCGTGGCGTACCGCGTCAAGTCGTAGATTGCAGATGATAATACCATTCCAACGTTGTCGATCAACTCAAACCGGGTGCTGCGCTTTTCGTGGGTCCAATCCAGATTGAACAAGGACCGGATGGCGAAGGACCAGTGCAGACGCCTCCGAACATCAACATTGGCGGCTTCCTCGTTGCCTGCCGCCGCGAGGGCGTCTAATTGCGCAAACGTCCGCCATACGACGGGTTCATCGTCCTCTAATACTGCATGACGAAGATGGCGGAATGGTGGTGCTTCATTCTGAGAGATGCGACCCTCAGTCAGAAGGCAGGTCCGCCTTTGGTGCTCCCTCTTCTCTTGGGCGACAAGCCTCGATGCCACTCGGACTTCATCGGCGACGGCCGGGTGATAGAAAACTATCTCTTCCTTAGGCATCCATGCCGATTTTGGTGTAAGTGTCAGGAGATACTGGAGCTCCGCCTGCGCGGCAAGCAACCCATTAGGTTCAACTAGGCGAAGGAGAAGCGGAACTTCCAAACGCAGGCTCGTCAGTTCCACGCGAAGCAAGTCGCAGAATGCGCCTCGGCTTCCCACCGGGCAGGAATCAGCGACGATGACGATCGGCGCGGGGTGCCTTGTTTCCGACAGCCTAGTCCCAAAGTCGAGTGCCACATCAACGCTAGAGAAAGTACCTAGTACAACAGGATCACCGGGCTCTGGCACGTACCTGACCTCCCAGCAAGCGCTACCTGGTATCGGGATTACTGACAGACGATGGGCGCTCGGCCGATTCCAGCCATAACGACCCGCCCTCTGGGCCCATAATTTTCTGGTCCTCTCCGGAACGATCGCTGGATCGGCGTCGATCCAGACCGTGGTGATGTTGGGAAGCATGCCGATCCTCCTGGGCTCTAGGTCACGAACCGCAATCGATGAATTCTCGCACAATTCTTTGTTTATGATTCGACTGGTTCATGCTTAGGCGGCAAGGCAATCAGCTCGCAATATTGTTTCCCCTACGGCACGCTGTCCACAGAGAATAATCATTCGTGTCCGCGACCCCCAGGCAGCGCATCTAACCGCGCGGCCATTCACGCTTTGCCTAGTGTCAAAAAGCTGCTGCCTCAATACGAAGCTGTAACCGTTACTGTAACCATGAGACGACGATCCGTGAAACCTGACGATACGAACTGCTCTTAGACTCAAATGATTTAGCCTCTGACAATACTCCGCGAAACCGCCTATTTGGCTTGAGGTGCTAGCGGGCGCAAGCTCATGGGGCACTGGGCGGAGAAAAAGGGGCACTACGCAAAGGAAGGTTTGCATGTGCGTTTCAGTTCCGCGCTTAGGCTGCTCGCGAGCCCACTGCCTTGGCGTTGGATCTCACCTGGAAGGTTCGGCAATCACCCCCGCGTTCGCTTTCGCGCGCGGCCGGCACCGCGGACGAGGCCCGGCTACGCGGCATCTGGGCGCAAAGGGCCCCCTAAGCCCAAGCAGACACCGACTGCGGAAAGCTGATTTCGTAATGCGTTCTCACAGTATCGGACCCTCTGAGTTCGATGCTCAGATTTGGCTCCATTTGATGGCTAGATTTGGCCCCACCTGAACAACGCCGGGATGTTCACCGGACGTTTAGTGCGCCAGCAAGCTGGTAATAGATAGTTGATGAAAGTTCAATACGGAAAAGAAATGGCGAATCATTCCGGCCCTGAGTCATGCGGGGGCACTCGCGAGGGTGTCACCGAAGCGTTGGCGGGGGAAACCGGCAGGTCAGGTATAGAACCGCGAAATCAGGAGTCCGGGGCGCCGACGCTGTTAAGCGAAGCGGTGATTTCGGTATTGCCAAACGCAAGCGGAAGGCAACACGGAGCAGGGCGCTAATCGCAAGCCTTGTGACGGTCCCGCGCGGTCGAAGACCCTGCACATGCCGGGAAGTCTATTGCATGGAAGCTGGGAGATCTCCACTGGGCCGGGGGAACATTCTTACGGCCGGACAGGGAAGGCTATATGCCGTAATCCTGTTGCGAAAGCAGTGGAGAGGTCGGATTCGCTCATAGTACCGAAGAAGCCGTTGAACAAAGGGTGATTGGCGACAATTAAAACTCCCGCGCGCATTGACTCGTCCGATTTGTTACCGGCGCGAGGTTGTTGCCTCATGAAAATGTTACCCGTTTAAGATGGCGGGCAAGCAGATCACGAGGCAACTCAGTTTGGCAACCAGACGAGAAGTGATCGAGACAATTTCCGCCCGCTACCAAGCGGGCACACGCTCGGGCAAGAAGACGATTCTCGATGAGTTCATCGAAGTAACCGGCTTCCGCCGGAAACATGCGATTCGCGCACTGCGCAAAACGCGGGTGAATGACTCTGCTCACCAGCCCGTGCCGCGGGCACGCGTGTATAAGCTAGCCGTCGTAGAAGCGCTGACGATTCTTTGGGAAGCTGCGGATCGTATTTGCGGGAAGCGGTTGAAAGAAGCCATCCCCGCACTGCTCTCTGCCATGGAACGGCACGGACACCTCAACCTCGATGCGGAAGTACGGCGGTTGCTTGTCACGATGAGCGCCGCAACCATTGATCGGCTACTGGCGCCGATTCGGAAGGAAGGCAAGACAGGGCGAAGAAGAAACGGGATCAGCACTCCGCTGCGGAAAAGCATCGCGGTGCGGACATTTACCGATTGGAACGATCCGCCACTTGGATATTTCGAGATGGACATGGTGGCCCATTGCGGCAAGTTGCCGGCCGTCACGTCCACAGTCTGGTGCTCACTGATATCGCTTCGGCCTGGAAAGTAGCGGCAGCGATGGTGGTTTGCGAACAGACGCTGGTGACTGTCACAGTGGACGAGATTCAAAGACAATTGCCGTTCCCTCTACTCGGGTTGGATGTGGACAACGACAGCGCCTTTATCTATGAAACGCTGATTGACTACTGCAAGCAGCACGGCATTGAGCTAACCAGGTCACGCGCCCACAAGAACGATCAAGCGTGGATCGAACAGAAGAATGGCTCTGAAGTCCGCCGTTTGGTTGGTTACGGGAGACTCGAAGGTGTCAAGGCGGCGGAAATCCTGACGAAGCTGCACGAATCAGCTCGGCTTTATGTGAACTTCTTCCTCCCTTCTTTCAAGCTGCAAACGAAGACGCGGGTAGGCGCGAAATTCACCCGGAAGTACGAAAAGCCTGCCACTCCATATGCCCGATTGATCTCTAGTGAGAAAACATCAAGGCCACAAAAGCAGCAACTAGAGCAAACATATTCTGAGTTGGATCCCATTGCTCTGCTCAGCGAAATCCGTGCGGCTCAACAAGAACTCCGCCGAATGGAAGTTGGCGGAACCGTCGAGCCGGTGGCGCATCAACATCTGAGTCTTTTGTAGGCAGCCTGAAGACGGTATGAAAGAGGGGGAGGTTCGCCCAACTCACCGCAAAATATGCGCTGGGCCGAGAAGTTGGCGGACTCGTGCGGATCCTTTCGAAACCTGCTGGCTCACTTTGGAGACGTTGACGTGGCTCAATGAACAACCGGATATCACAGCGAAACTTCTGTTTCAGCGGCAGCAGGAGAGCGCGACCCAGCAGTTCGACGCTGGCCAGCTCCGTACGCTGCAGCGCAGAGTCAAACAATGGAGGACCGAAATCGCTCGAAGTCTCCTGCTGGGCGTCGGGCTGGAGAACAATGGCATCAGTGAACAGGGCGGAAGGCAAAAGGACAAAGGCTCTTCTCAAATGGGGGCACCGCCCCCGATCCCCCGGGATTTGACGCTTACTGGCAGGCATCTCCAACACGGAGCGGTCGTCTCCGACTGCCCCAGTGATGCCCGCACTTGAGTCGGCGCTCAGGTTCCATCCCTGGAGAGCCCTATCCTCCGCCTGTCGCGGCTCCATGCAAGGCCATCGGACTCGTATCCGTGGGAGCGCTGAAGCGCGGCCCACAAGGGCTCGATATCGCTAATTTTTCGAACTCCGGCCATAACATGGTAGCTCCGGGAGTGAGCATTCTCTCGGCCGACTTCGACGGGGACGATCTTCTTTCCCTGAAAGACGGGACCAGCATGGCGTGTGCACATGTCGCCGGACTAGCGGCGTTATGGTGGGATTCGGTAAAGCTCAGCCAGGTACAGCACAAGGCCGCGATAGTAGTGGGTAGGTTGCAAGCATCCTGCCGTCTTGGCAGCCTCGACATTAGGCTCGATGCCGCAGACCGCAGCAGCGGAATTCCGACCGCTCCCAAAACGTAACTGCTACCAGCCCGCGGGGCAGCCTTTTGCCAGGACATAAACGAGATTATGAGAATTTCTCTTGCCGTCCAAACGGTGATTTTTCATCCCTCGGAACGGCCTGAAGGGACGATGCTCGCCGCAGAATTGTACACGCGGCTCACCCGTCCTATCTCCGACCGTCTCGGGTTCGGAGCGGGGTTTCCGGTATGGTCCGCGGTGGATGCGGACGTCGTGGATTTAACTGCGGCCGACCACATCGTATGATCCCAGTTTTAGGTGCCTTCGCTAGTGCCGCATGTCGCAATGAAGTGATTCGGGTGATAGGCGAATGGGCGTCCGGCCACCCAACAGTTCGCATTGTTGTTGTGGCCCACTCCGAGAATTGGAGCGCGGATGACTTTGCGTCCGACGTGCAGTTCACGAGACCGCCCGAACGCGCGGTTGTAGATGCGATCCTGGTCCAAGTGGCCCGTCCGTTGGGGTTGGTAGACGGTAGAGCGGTCCTCTTCATCTCCCACTCTGGCGACGATCCCGACGCCACCGACGAGGCTCAGGGCATTATCGCCCAGGCTCGCAACGACGCCACGGCGCGGCGCTTCTTTGGGAGGATTGTTGATTCAATCGATGCTGACAGAGACCGCACAATCGTCGCGTCGAAGAACGGCATCGCAATCCATATACCACCGGCATACGGCGCAATGCGTGACGGGCTCAGGATACGTCGAATGGCTTTCGGGGACGGCGACGGAATTTTCGAGTCTTTGCTTTACATACCGGTAGTAGGCGGCGAAATCCGAAAAGCGATAAACCTCCGCTTCGAACGTTTGACTGGGAGGAACCACGTACATCCTCTCCGGGGCGACACCCTGAACGGCGGCCACCAGATCTGAATATAGAGACAACTGCAGAACCGTCCCTGCTTTAGTTTCGCTGGCGAGCTTACAGTCATAGACTTCATACGACCAGCTCCCAAGTCGGCTCGGGCTGTCCACCCGCCTGAGAAGGTCGGCACGTCCGAACCATTGGCCGTCGGTCAGAGTCGCCTGTGCAATGGCATCCGCACCTTGTTCCATGGCCAACCGTGTTCTGGTGATGGCATCCTCGTCATCGTCTGCATCATTCAGAGTTTCGATGAGGATTCCGTGATCTTTCATATGCCGCATGTATCCGTTTTCGTGGGCCCGTCCCCGCTCCTGGAGAACCCACGAATCCGGCGAGTGCCATTTGGGGGCGGGACGAAAGCCAACTGCCACGGCGCGATCAAGAGAGGTGGCGTGACGGCAAACCAGGTGATTGCTCAAATCACTTGCGGAAAGCCGAATTCTTCCGGAGTTGCTTTTCAATGTCCTCTCGTTTCGCCAGACTGTGCGACGTCCGCCGCGTTCCCAGTCTCGTTAAGAGATCCGCATGCGGCAAGAAACAAGAAGGGCCAGCGTTCAGAGGACAGTCTAACCCAATCTGTAGTTAACGAACAATTTGCAGCCTTTGACACCCGCTCGCCACTGCTCGTCGCCAGCGAGCTGACAGCTTCAACACAATGCGTTCGCCGTAGAACACTTCCATTGCGCGTTCCGCCGGGCCTTTCAGCAGTGAAAGGCGCCTTTCAACTCCCACTTCTTGGGGACTTTCCCCAAAGGTCAAAATTCACTCCCGACCAACTCCCATTACCCCTTCCAGAGGGTTCCTTAGGGCTCTTTCGAGTGCCACTCGTGCCTTAGAATGAACTACTTAGAAAATGTCCGGGACGCTCATAACCCAAAGGTCGCAAGTTCAAATCTTGCCCCCGCAACCAATTGTCGCGCCGAGAACGAGGTTTCCACCTCGTGCCCATAGCTTTACATCTCCTGTTCGCCGTGCAATCTGCCGCCCCCGGAACTGGCTGGCCGAGCCAGCACGGCACCGCAAAATTGTTAACCTAGCCTCAAACACAGTCGCTGGACAGGGCTTCCCTGGCCGTTGAGTGATTACAAATGAAAATCCCTGGACTAAACCGCAGACAGATGTTGGCGGGAATGGCTGGCCTATCGCAGTCGCTTGCCGCCGCTCCCGCCAAGCGGCGCAACATCATCTTCATCTTGAGCGACGACCACCGTTACGATGCGCTTGGCTTTCTGAAAGCGCAGCCCTGGTTGAACACACCGAATATGGACCGGCTTGCCAGCGAAGGCGCACACTTCAAAAACGCCTTCGTGACGACGGCGCTATGCAGCCCAAGCCGCGCCTCCATTCTGACCGGTTTGTATGCGCATCGGCATCGAATCGTCGATAACAATACCGCCATTCCGGAAGGGACCGTATTTTTCCCGTCGTACATGCAGAAAGCCGGCTATAAAACCGGTTTCTTCGGTAAGTGGCATATGGACGCGGAAACAGATGAGCCAAAAGCGGGGTTCGATCAATGGGTAAGCTTCAAAGGTCAGGGCTCTTACCTTCCGAACCGCAACGGCATCAACGTGAACGGTCAGCACGTGCCGCAGAAAGGATACATCACCGATGAGCTGACGGACTATTCGCTGGATTGGCTCCGGACGCTGCCCAAGGACCAACCCTATTCATGTACCTGTCGCACAAAGCCGTGCATGCTGATTTCGAGCCTGCGCCGCGTCATAAGGGAATGTACAAGGACGCCACGTTTATTCCTCCTCCGACTATGGCCGCGGAAGGCGAAATGGCACAGCATCGGCCGATGTGGGTTCAAAATCAGCGCAACTCATGGCATGGCGTCGATTATCCTTACCATTCCACGCTCGACATTGCGGAATACTACAAGCGCTACGCCGAAACGCTGATGGCGGTGGATGAGAGCATCGGGCGGGTAATGGGAGAGCTAAAAACCCGCGGGGAGCTGGAATCTACGTTAGTGATTTACATGGGCGACAACGGCTTCGCCTTTGGCGAGCATGGGCTGATCGACAAACGCACTGCTTACGAAGAGTCCATGCGCGTTCCTCTTCTGGTGCGCTGTCCGGAACTGTTTTCCGGGGGACGCACAATGGCCCAAGTGGTGGCGGGACTCGATATTATGCCAACTGTTCTTGACGCCGGAGGGGTGCACATTCCCTCCGGGCTCGATGGCCGGAGTTGGCTGCCGCTGGTGCAGAACAAGTCTGTGCAGTGGCGCAACGAGTTGCTGTACGAATACTACTGGGAGCGCAATTTCCCACAAACTCCCACGATGCACGCGCTCCGTGGAGACCGCTACAAGTTCATTCGCTATCAAGGCATTTGGGATATCGATGAGTTGTACGACCTGCAGGAAGACCCCACGGAGAGCCGCAATCTGATCTTCAGTGAAAAGCACACGCCAGTGATCAATGCCATGCGTGAGCGAATCTTCGATGTTCTGGAAGAAAGCGGCGGCATGAATATTCCACTGCAGCGCGATCATGGCGCACAGCAGAACTTACGAAATCCCGCACGTGCCAATGCAGCGGATTTTCCCGAGCAGCTGAAGACGAAGAAGGCCAAGTTCTAGAGGCGCGAGGAACAGCTTGCGGCATGCCGGACAGAAGAAAGTTGTTCCGCCGCTGAACCCCTACTGTCTTAGTTGTACAGAACCGTATGACTACTGTACGCGCCTATAATCGAGGGCATGACCGAGGGAAGCGACGAGGAGTTGGTGCGGCGCTTTTTGGCGGACAAGGGCTCGTCCGGCTCGGATTCGGCGGTGAACGAGCTGTTTGGGCGCTACACCGGCAAGGTGGCGGCGTGGTGTTTTCGCGTGACCGGGAATCGCGAGACGGCCGGCGATCTGGCGCAGGAAGTGTTCCTGCGGGCTTACCGGCATATGGACTCCTTTCAGGGCAATGCCAAGTTCTCGACCTGGCTGTATGTGGTGGCGCGCAACCATTGCCTGAACCACTTGAAGGCCAGTGCGGCGGAGCCTTCGGAAGGCGGGCAGGAGCTTTCGCTGCAGCTTCCGGACTTGAGCTTTCCGGACCCGGTGAGCGGCATGGAGCGGGAGCAATCCCTGCGCGCTATGCGGGACATGATTGCCGAAACGCTCGATTCCACCGAGGCGCAGGTGATGACTCTTCACTTCGGCGAAGAGCTGCCTCTGAACGCGGTGACCCGCGTGCTGGGTCTGACCAACGCGAGCGGCGCGAAGGCCTATGTGGTCAGCGCGAAACGGAAGCTCAGCCAGGCTGCACAGCGCTGGAATGCCAGGACGGCCAGACAACGCGCGGGAGGCGATTGACGCGATGAACACTGAAAACACCTGGCGCGAGAGCCTGGAGGCGACTCCGGAATGTCCGCCCCTGCCGGAACTGCTGGATAACCCGGCCGCACTGACGGGCCACGTGGCCGGATGCGCACGCTGCCAGACCGAACTCGCCTTGTTCGCGGCGATGGAACAGGCGCCGGATCCAGGCGCGGTGGGGGCCATCTCGAAGCGCCTGAAGAGTGTCGACTGGGCTGAAGCCGGACGTACTGGCGTGGTTGAGCCTCGCGTGAGCTTTTGGCAGCGGCTGCTGAGTCCGCGCTTTTTGGCGCCGGCTTCGCTAGCGCTTGCCTCGGCTCTGATGCTGGTGACCGTGGTGCAGGTGAACCGTCCGGGTACCGTGAAAGGCGACTTGCGAACGGCGGAACAGGGCCTGGATCAGCAGCAACTCCGGTCGCAGCAGATTCGCGGACTCGCTCCGCTGGGAACTGTCGCGACAGCCCCGCATGAGTTTCGCTGGGAGCCGGTGACGGGTGCGTCCGAATATCAGGTAAGCCTGATGGAAGTGGATCGGGAGGCTGTATGGCAGACCCGCGTTTCCAGTGGCACTGCCGCCGCGCCCGCAAGTGTCGCGGGCAAGATGCTGCCCGGCAAGCGGCTGCTCTGGGAAGTGACGGCCTTCGGCTCTGACGGAAAGCGGCTGGCGAGCTCCGGCACCCTGGAATTCACAACTTCTTTACACTAGCCGCACAACTATAAAGTGTGCTTGCGATAGCCTTTTAGAGTTCCTCCTATTATGTTCAGACAATCTGGTCTTTTTTTCCTCTTCACGGCGTTGGTCCTTGCCGGTGGCAAGCAGGGCGGCGGCGGAGTGCCGGTGCCCAATGCTCCGCCTGAAATGCGCGTGCTTAGCGAAGTGCAGCCAGCGGGCGGAACGGTGCAGTTGAAGCTGGCGCTCACCGAGCCCAGGCCCATTTCCACCGGAACCACCTACGCCTCCTTCAGCGCGCGAGCCGTGGATAGAATCTTCGGTATCGCGCTGTTCAGCGCCGCAGGCGACGTGTTCGGCACCGCAGTGGTGCAGGGCTCGCAGATCCAGGTGAGCTATATTTCGCCGGGCGGCACCTTTGGAACCGGCCTGGATTACCCCGTCATGACGGTTGCCGCGCATGTCCGCGACGATGCCGCCAAGGGGGACATTGTGGCGGTTGGCGACAACCTGGCTCTGACCGGCTGGTTCGGCGCGCAGCCTTACAATTTTCTGGTCAAGCCCGGCACGCTCACCATCGGGGGCAGCGTTTCTATTCATGACGTACTGCCCGGAGGAGGCTCGTGGCCGGCGGGCACCGTGGTACGCGTGATGGGCAACGGCTTTCTGCCGAACACTTCGGTGAAGGCGACCGTCAAGATGGCCGGCTTGAGGGTGGTGAGCCCTAACGAGATCGATTTCGTGCTGGCACAGCCAAGCGTGCTGGACGGCGCGCGGATCGATATGAAGAATCCGGATGGTTCGACGGACAGCTACTATTCCTATATGCGTGGCGTGAACCAGGGCACGAGCGCGAACGTGTTGCTGAATTCCGTGCTGCCGATCTTTTCGACCTTGACTTACAGCCAGGCGATTGCGGCGCAGGCCTCGCCGGGAATTCAAAATTGCATCACGACGGCCCTGGCGATCCAGAACCCCGGCGCGGGTGTTGCGAACGTGCAGCTTGAAGCGTTTTCGCCGTTTGGAATTTCTCTCGCGAAGGCTCAAGTCTCGTTACCTACGGGAGGCAAGATGGTGCGCGAACTGGGGGAATATTTCGGTTTGACACTGGCGGTCAACTCCGTTGTAAAAGCTGCGTCGGACCAGCCCATCCAATTTCTGGGCATCAACGCAGACCAGGTTGCGGGGACTGCCGCCGCATTCGCTGCCGGGCGATAAGCGCGATTGCGACGAGAAGTAAGCCGGCGGCCAGCAAGGCCGTCCACGGCACGGCGCGAGGCAGGACGATGCGCGGATCGCCGTTTAGCGAATAGACACTCCAATAAAAAGGATGGGCAAGCGGCCCGCTGGAACGGTAGAACTCCAGCTTGGACGCGCGCAGGGCAGCGGCCACCGTTTCGCGGCTGGCGAGATGAGCGTAAAAGCGGTCTGAGAACGCTTTGCCGGAGACATCGCCCACGCGCCAAAGCGTGGTTAGCGACGATGCGGCGCCGGCGGCGAGCAAAGCGCGGCTGAAACTTTGGACACCTTCGCCGCGCAGAGTGACGCCACGCTCAGTGTCGCAGGCGGAGAGCACGGCCAGACTGACGCGACGTAAATCCAGGGCGTAAATTTCGCGGGCGAACAGATATTCGGCGGGCCCATCGGTGGAAGCGGGGGAGAACAGGATACGCGACCGATCGGGATCGTCCGCATCGGCTACAGCGTGCGTGGCGAGATGGAGAGCGGGAGTGTTCAGCGTTGCAGGGGTGAAAAGCGTTTGTTTGCGGTTTTCGGCGCCGGTGTGCAATCGCGCGTGGCCGCCGAGCAGGCGGGCGGCTGAGGCAACTTCGGCGGACGAAAAGGACAACGGGTCGCGCCGGTCTGCCCGGTAAAGGTCGCTCGACGGTTCGCGGGAACCGGGAAGTGGGTTCGCGAAACCGGTGAAGACGGTTTGCCAAGGTGCTACCCAGCGGTTGCCCGGGCGGTGCGGCGCGAGGGCGAGAACGGCGGCGGGGAGGTACGAGATTTCGTAGTCTTCGACCAGCAGGCGGCCGGAAGGCGCGCTAAACAAATCGAACGGTACGGCTTGCATTTCGCCATCGGGGACGACGATCAGACTTTTGGCGTTGAAGTGTTCCGGCGGCAGGATGCTGGTGGAGAGCAGCGCGGCACGGCCTTTCCACGTGGCGGAACCCGGGCGGGAGAGCTCGCGGCCTAGTTCGGCAAAGGCGGCTGGGTTCGGCACGGTGCTTTGGAAAAGGCCGGATGCGGAATGGCTCATCCAGACCAGGGCGAGCTGGCCGCCTGACAGCCAATAATCGAGCAGCATGGTTCCGGGGGGGAGCGCCGCTTGGATCGCGATGAGATCAGGCCGCTTGAGACTGGCGGGGAGCGAATCCTGAAACGAACGCGCCTTGGCCTGCTCCAGGAGACGAAAGACACGGGCGACCGGGACGGGCTGCTGCTGCAGGAACAGGCGAATGGCGCCATCGTAGACATCGCGCTTGTCCGCAAGGAAACCGATGCGGAGAGCGGGCGGGCCGGCGGCGGCGCGGATGCTTTCGATGCGCGCGATGGCTTGCAGGTAGAAAGCGAGAGCGGCGGGCTTGTTGGTGGCAGCTTCGGCTAGCTGGCCCAAGCCGTAAAGGGCTTTCCATTCGTCTTCGGCATCGGCAATTTTGCGGGATGCGGCCAGCGCCTGTTCAAACAGGATCTTGGCGGGTTTGGGATGCCCTGCGCGGCGCAGGCTTTCGGCCTGATAAATTCCCGCTTGCGCGATTTCACGCCCGTTTGAAGACTGCCGGGCCAAACTGAGGGCCTGTTCAAAGAGGGGCGCGGCCTGCTCAAACCGGTTCATGCCGAAGGCGAGCGCGATGCCGGTGTTCTTCGAGATGGAGATGAGTCCGGGCGAATCATGAGCTGCTTCGAAGAGCGGCTTGGCGGCCCGATAGGTTTCGATGGCCTTGTAAGGATCGCCCAGACGCCGGAAAAGGGTGCCTGAATTTTCAAGCAATTGGCCCTGTTCGCTGCCGCGCAAATTGCCGGGCGCGGTGCGAAGTTGGCGATAGACGCCCAGCGCCTTTTCATATTGGCCGAGGCGTTGATATAAGGTTGCCAGGTTGGCCAGGGTGACCGACTGGCGGCGCGCGAACCAGGGTTCCGCTTTGTAGGCGGGCAGGAGCGCTTCCGCCTCTGTATAGTTTCGAAACGCTTCGTCGTAACGGCCCAGGAAATACGCGACATTGCCCGCGTTGTTAAGGAGGGCGATGCGCGCTTCCTGCAGATTCTGGCGCTTGGCAATGTCCAGAGCCTGGCTGTAAGAAGCCGCAGCTTTTACGTAATTGCCCTGGGAAGCCTGAGCGCGGCCCGTGATGGTGAGGCAGCCGACTTCGCCGGCATCATTTTTGAGGGCGTGAAAGGCGGCTGCGCATTCCGACGATTTGGCGATGGCGGCTGGGTAATCTGCGTGGCTCAGGCTGTATTCGCCGAGCTGTTGCAGCGCAGAGGCGAGTTCTGGTTTCGTGGCCGGCGCCGCTTGCGAATCGCCAAACCAAACCACTGCGGAAAGCCAAATAGTTATTTTCCGAAACGAAGCCAATTTCGCGCAACCCCTTTGCTGTCAACAAAGCTTCGGAAAATGCTCTGCTGGAGCCAACTGTAGCAGTAGAAAACTAAGCTTGCGGGAGCAGTGCCGGCTAAGTTGTTGAGGCGAAAAGGAATTTGGTCCAATCGGCACTTGTCACCGGTGACTTGATAGAATCGCAAGCTGGACGGGCCATGACGCGGTTCCTAGCGGTAGTAATGATATTCGCGGTAGGAAGCAGCCTTGCGGGGCCGGACGCGCCGGGAAAGGATGTGGAGAAGCAGGTTCGCTCGTTTGGGACGGGGTCCGCGGTTGAGGTCCGGCTTACAGATAAGACAAGCCTTCGCGGCCATTTGGCTGCGGTTGAGATTAGCGGGTTCAGCATCAGGATTGGGGATTCTGTTCAGGGAAGTCTGCGCCAGGTAGCATTCAGCGATGTGAAAACGATCAAATTGCGGTCGCATACGCCGGTGGGAGCTTGGATCGCGATGGGCGTCGTGGTGGGCGTGGTGGCGATTGCGGTTGCCGTGTTCGCCATTGAACGGCACAACGAGTAAAGCCCTAGAGCATTTGGTGGTACAAACGGCCATCCACCCCTCGCACGAACACATGCAGCCTGCCGCCGGCGCTGGCCACACTGGGGCGGCCAGCGAAGGGATCGTCGCCTGTATCCAGCCAATGAGGAAACGCGGGCTCCGGAAATATGCCGGTCACGCTTTTCGAGCCGTGCAGCAATTTGCCTACTGTCGTCCGGGCAAAAACATCCGTAGTGCCGGGGCCACGGTTCGCGCCCGCGGGCGTATCGGACAGAGTTCCGGAGAGCCCACCCACCCCACTATTGCTCCACTCGTAGCGGCCATCGAAAGCCACGCGGCAGTAGCCGGCGCCGCCTCCGCCCTCTTCGAGCGTGTAAACGATGGATCCCGCCGGGTACACAACATATCCACGAAGGCCGGTCTTCTCCACGGTAACCGGGGCAGGATCGCCCGCAAGGCGTGCATCGTTCACCGAACCGCTCAACTGTGCAAAGCCGTGCCAGCCATTCTCATCCGACCATTTGCGCCACAGGTGCCCATCGCGCCCGCGCACGAAGATGTTGATCTGCCCTTCGCGATCCGCGACAGCTTTGGGATTGCCATCGAACAATCCGCCTAATTGAGCCGCATCCATGTGCGTCACGCTTCCGTCCGGCGGCCCATAGAAAGCCCACAGCGCATTGTCCAACCCACGCAGGAAGACGTGGACACCGCGCGGCGAATCCACCACGGAGATTTCAGACGTAAATTCGCCGCCTACGTAGCTGGGCCCTGTCCAGGCGGAGCCATCCGACCACGCTACCCAGAGGGCATTGTCGAGCCCGCGCAGGAAAACGCGGTAGGGCGGCTCCGCCGGGCTTACCAAAGTAACCGCAGTGCGCGGAACGGGCTGCATGGCGACGGGATCGGACAGAAAGTCGCCGCCCAAATCCCGCCAATCGTCGCCATACCAGAGCACGGCGCCGGCGGCGGTAGTGGTGAGCGCTCGCATTCCCAGCCCGCGGCGGCCCGCGCCATCCGGACCCAAACGCGCGAAAACGGTCACCACCTCTCTGGTCTCGGTATCGGAGACCCTCACTGTATGGCTCACTACTGAGGGATAGCCTTCGAAAGTCCGGCCGGGAACAAGGGTAAATGGCATGAACTAACATCGCACCGATTTGTTACCGGCGGACTGCGGTACCGTGGCGCTGGCCTTCGGGGAAGTGGACGGCGGCGGTCATGTCTTCGAAATGCTTCCAATCGCGGGTGCGCAGGGCGCCGTAATGCTGCGGCTTGGTGTAGTGATCGAAATAGATCCACCACCACTTTCCCAGCTTGAGGACGGTGGGGCCTTCCACCCAGGCTTCGGTGAAGGGCTCGGAAACCCGGGTCCAGGGGCCTTCGGGCGAACTGGCCCAGGCGAGGCGGAGCTTCTTGACTAGCGGAACCTTGCGCTCGTCTTTGAAGACCATGAGCCAGCGGTTTCCCACTTTAACGATGGTGGAATCGATGGCGCTGAAGCCGGGGTCGAAGAAGGGCTGGGCAGGGGTGAAGGTTTGCCAATCCTTAGTGGTGATGCTGTAGAGGCGGTGATCGTACTCGGCATCGGGGGGCGAACTGGTGGTGGCCCAGAAAATGACCCACTGCTTTTTGGCGGCGACGTAGACGGCTTCGGGGGCCCAGGCATTGCGGGCCAGGGGGTGGGTGGTGAGGACGGGGATGGCTTGCTGGGTGGACCAGGTTTTCAGATCGCGCGAGGTGGCGTGGCCGAGTTTCAGCGTGGCGTGCGGTTCGGCGGATTTGGTCCAGCCCCAGGTCCAGAGGAGGTGCCAGGTGCCATCGGGACCTTTCCCGAGCCAGGGATCGCGCATGAGCATACCGGGCTGGGAGGGGCGGATGATGGGCAGGCCGTTATTGGCAGGGGTCCAGGTCTGGCCGTCGTTGCTTTCGGCGAGGAAAACGCCGGTTTCCCCGTTGCCACGGAAGGAGGTGAAGAGGTAGGGCGGGGCGGCCAGAGCGGGACAAGCGAAGAGAGTGAACAGGATGGCGATGCGAAGCATGGGGTGAAGTACTATTCTGTTCCAAAAATCATAGATTTGTGGGTTATCGCGCGATGAATTATGGAAGAGCGTGCGGAAAAGCGTTCATTCGAGACGCGTTCCAGGTATGATGTTTTGTAACGCCTAACCAAGAAGGAAGCCAGTGGAGTCCGCAAATCGAAAACTGATCCGCCCCTCATTCACGGAGATGAAAGAGCAAGGGCCGGCCCCCGCCGCCCGCAAGACGCTCAAGAAGCCGGTTCCGCCCGATCAGACTAACGCTGAAAATTTTTACTATGTAAAGCAGATGCAGACAAAGACGCAAATGGTTTTTGTTTTGCGCGATGGGGAAACGCTGCACGGAGTGATTGAGTGGTACGACAAGACGTGTTTGAAGGTGAACCGTACGGAAGGCCCGAATCTGCTGCTTTATAAGCCGAATATCAAGTACATGTATAAGGACGAATAGGGCCTTACTTGTTGCGCAGGCGGTAGTCGCGCCGCTGGCCCGCTTTTTCATAACGGCGCAATTCGTCTTCGGATTCGGGGATGACGGGGGGCACGGGGACGGGATTTCCCTTGGCGTCGATGGCGACGAAGGTTAGGTACGCGGAAGACGTGTGCTGCATTTCGCCGCGAATCAGGTCTTCGACGTACACCTTGACGCCCACTTCCATAGAGCTGCGGAAGACGCGATTCACGGCGGACCGGAGGCGGACCCACTGGCCGATTCTGACGGGGTGGAGGAAGCTCATCTGGTCGATGGCGGCGGTGACGACGACGTTGCGGGAGTGGCGCATGGCGGCCATGGCGCCGGCGAGATCGACCAGATGCATGACCTTGCCGCCGAGGAGGTTGCCGAGGCTGTTGGAATCGTTGGGGAGCGCGAGTTCGGAGTATTCGGAGTACGATTCGCGGACGGGCTTACCTGGCAGGACTAAATGCATGGGCGGGGGTATAGTAGCACAAGGGCTATGAGCCGACTGGACACATTGCGCGGCATGTTGGCGGAAGACCCGGCGAACACATTCGCGCGCTATGGGCTGGCGACGGAATTGAAGAATTCGGGCGACGGGGAAGGGGCGGTGGGCGAGTTCGAGAAAGTGCTGCAGGTGAACGCGAATTATTCAGCTGCATATTTTCATGGCGGGCAGACGCTGGAGAAGCTGGGGCGGGTTGCAGAGGCGCGCGAGTGGTATACGCGGGGTGTGCGGGCGGCGGTGAACAACGGGGACGCGCACGCGCAGGCGGAGATGCAGGGGGCGTTGGATTTATTGGGCTAGGACGCGCTTAGTCGATTTTCTCAGTCGCCTGATCAATCATCCATGGGCATCGTCGGTGCGCTAAGTGGACCGATCGGATGCGTGTTGGTTATCTCAATGAGAGAAGCCCGAGCGCTCGCTGCTGGGGCGACTTTGCGCTGGATGCTCAAAAAACTAGCCACGATGAACGATGGATTCGTTTAGAGCACCTACAACGTTGATATAAACGGGCGGCTCAGCAGACGCTTTTGGGCGAAGCACATGCCAATCACAATTCCCATACCGCCCGTAAGGCGGCCTAAGATGCAGAGGGGCGATCCTGGAAATGACTTACGACGGAGGTATGCCGATGGCTGGCGGCAACCGTTCGTTCCGGGGACGGCACGGTTTCAGCTAGGGGAGATGTCGTTGGGGATTTATTTACTGGGCGATTGACAAGGAGCGGTTAGGCGTATTATTGCACTTTTGCACCGCTGAGCCTGAGAAGCGGACGCTTTCCGGTCAGAAGGCAGCTGCGCTTGGCGGCAATTTCAGGAACCGTGGCGCAGGTTGCAGGGTATTGGGCTGCAATTGGATCGTTCCAGTGAATGGTTGGCGGGCTCATGACGGCGATTAAGCCAAGGCGCGTGATCGTGACCTGCGGCAAGGGAAAGCGATGCCAGGCTGGTACACAGGTGGCAAAATTAACTTCGCCGCGCGATGGTGGCTTGTATCCAGCTTTTCTTGTGATGCGCATCCAGCGCCTGGCGGGTACTCCCGCTCAGGCCCTCGTTGCTTTCACGTAAGGAGAAATCAACTGCTCCGCGGGAAGGGTTGCGGCGGAGTTTTTTGATCGAATTCAGCTGCGCTGGCCTGCTTTCTTCGGATAATCAGCCGCATCGCCGACACATGGTGGGTCTGTAATCTTCCACCAGGAGCTTGCAGAGAGGCCGTCGCGCAAGTTGCGGATGGCGCGCGTCCTTTGCGGGCGAGCTGCTTGCGCCGGCGATGCCCTGTACTTAGACCGTGGCGATGCAGATCCAAAGCGCGGACGCGCCAATCCACCAGGCATAGCTCGTCATGGAATGGCGACGCCGGTTCACCCAAGTTTTTCCGGAGCACGTAAGCGGGCAAGCAGCTGCGGGGTCCAAGCCGGCGTTGGTAGGCGCCCAGCTCAAAGCGGAGGGAAGCTTCGCTATAAAACGCCTTTGCTGGTCGAGCGAGGAAAGTCGGGGATCGATCGTTAAATAAGTTTCGTAGTAGCTCTTAAGACCGCGCTGGTGACCAGGAGCTTTTTGCCGGCTTCACCCGACGAGCGGAGAGCTTCATGGCGCTCTGGCGCGCAGGCCTTTGACGGCGGCGGCGATGACGTTGCCGCTGCTGGCTCGAGGCCGACCGTTGGAGACTCGCCGTCGAGAAGGCATTTGATGGCATAACGGTTTTTCGGGCCGGGCACCACGGAGAAATTGTGCAGGAGGAGTGTCGCAAAGAGACGCACCCGCGCCCCCCTGCGCATTTTTATGAGGGAGATCGATTCCCTGGAACTGGGCGCGATGCTTTGGTCAAAGGCAGCTTGCATTTCGGGGGATGGGCGCTTCGAGCGGGTTGGGGGCGTCGAGTGATGGGGCGGCCGATGCCAGGTTTCGGCGTGAGGATGGCATCGGTGGGGGTCATGCGGCGTTTTTGATCGTCCTGCGCGTGGCTGAAGGGGCGGATGCCGGGCGTGGTGACCAGGAGCTTGTCAGAGAGCGCGCGGAGGCTTGACGCCATCGCAGCCGGCGTTGAGGGCCATGCGGGCGCGAAGGTGCTGAGACGGTGTGCTGGGAATAGCCCAAATCGGAGAGATCGCTTTCGTCTAAACTGGTGAGGACGGTGACCGTAAAGAGCTTCATGGCGCTCTGGCCGCGGCCTTTGACGGCGGCGGCGATGAGGCTGCTGGAACCGTGGATGGTGAGGAAGGTGACGCCCCGGGCAGCAGCGCGGGAGACGGCTTTGGTTAGAGTTTCGGGGATGTCGTAGTACTTGTAATCGAGGAAGAGCTTTTTGCCGGTTTCGAGCAGGGAATCGATGAGGCTTTCGACGCCGGGGGCGAGCTGGAGGGCGAGGCCGACTTTGAAGAAGTTGGAGACGCCGTCGAGGGTTTGGATCATGGCCTGGGAGGAGGGGATGTCGGGGAGGTCGAGGGCGACGATTAGGCGGTCGCGGGCGTCGATTTCGGGCTTGAAAATTTTTCGGAAGGCTTCGTCGCGCCCCTGGTCACGGCTGAATGGTGCGTTGTCCATCTTTAGGAGACTACCGCGCGGCGAAGTCGAAGTTTAAGCCGCTCTTCTACCGCCGAAGGGACCAAGCCCGAAATATTGCCGCCCAGGCTAATCACCTCTTTTACCAGGCGTGAGCTGATGAAGCTGAAGGCATCGCCGGACATCAGGCATACCGTCTCGATTTCGGGCTGCAGGCGGCGGTTCATCAGGGCCATTTGCAATTCGTATTCGTAGTCGGAGACGGCGCGGATGCCTCGTAACAGTACGGTGGCGCGTTGGGCGGTCGCGTACTCTACCAGCAGGCCGTCGAAGGAGTCTACGGAGACGTTGGTGAGTCCCGTGACTGCTTCGCGCAACATCTCGGTGCGTTCTTCGGCGGAGAATAGCGGCTGTTTGGCTTCGTTTCGCAGCACGGCTACGATGAGGCGGTCGAAGAGGCGCGCGCCACGGCGGATCAGGTCGAGATGACCGTTCGTGATGGGGTCGAAAGAGCCGGGGTAGATGGCAACGATGCGGCGGGGTGGGAAATCCATTCGCTCGCCCGCAATTCTATCAAGCGGATTTGCGGGTGGGCTTAAGGAGCTGGAATTTGCATGCATTTTTTGAACATCCGTCCAGCGGGGCGGGCATCAGTAAAGCGGGGGAGGCACAAGGCGAAAAGGCTTGTGCCACAATCAAAGTATCCTGAAATGAGTACTATCGCTGTCGGCCACCCGGCGCGCCGCGCCTTCCGGTTCTACGAATCCACTGTATTTAAGAAGGCTGTTATGGCTGTTACCGGGCTGATTCTTTTCGGCTTCGTGATTGGCCATTTAATTGGGAATTTGCAGGTGTTCGAAGGCAGGGAAAAGCTGGACGCCTACGGTCACTTTCTGCATAGTATTCCGGCGGCGCTTTGGACCGCGCGGATTGTACTGCTGGTCTCAGTGGGGTTGCATATTTCGATGACCGTGCAGTTGGTGCAGCTGAAAAATGCGGCGCGGCCCATTGGGTATGTGAAGAAAGATAATTCGCATTCCTCGTATGCGTCGCGGACCATGTATTGGAGCGGGCCTATCATTCTGGCATTTGTGATTTATCACATTCTGCATCTGACGCTGGGGGTGGCGCGGCCGGATGGGTTTGTGGAAGGCAACGTTTACGAAAACGTGGTGGCGGGTTTCCAGAATTGGTTCGTTTCCGGCTTCTATATTTTCGCGATGGCGCTGCTGTGCATGCATCTGTATCACGGGGTGTTCAGCATGTTTCAATCGCTGGGCGCGCACCATCCGAACTACACGCCGATACTGAAAAAGTTCGCGGCGATTATGGCGTTCGCGATTGCGCTTGGGAACATTTCCATTCCGGTGGCGGTGCTGGCGGGGTGGGTGAAGTGATTTTAAATTCGAAGATTCCGGCGGTTCCGGTGGAGCAGGCTTGGGACGACGCGCGCTTCAACATGAAGCTGGTGAACCCGGCGAACAAGCGGAAATATTCGGTGCTGGTTGTGGGGTCGGGCCTGGCGGGAGCGTCGGCCGCGGCTTCCATGGGCGAACTGGGGTACCAGGTGAAGTGCTTCTGCTTCCAGGGCAGCCCGCGGCGCGCGCATAGTATTGCCGCGCAGGGTGGCATCAATGCGGCCAAGAATTATCAGAACGATGGCGACAGCATCTATCGCCTGTTTTACGACACCGTGAAGGGCGGCGATTTTCGCGCGCGCGAAGCGAATGTTTACAGGCTGGCGCAGAACAGCGTCAGCATCATCGATCAGTGCGTGGCGCAGGGTGTGCCATTTGCGCGTGAATATGGTGGCACGCTTTCGAACCGGTCGTTCGGTGGCGCGCAGGTTTCGCGTACGTTTTATGCACGCGGCCAGACGGGGCAGCAGCTCTTGCTGGGCGCCTATCAAGCGCTGGAGCGGCAGGTTCATGCGGGCGCGGTGGACATGATTCCGTACAGCGAAATGCTGGACCTGGTTGTGGTGGACGGACGCGCGCGCGGCATTGTGACGCGGGATTTGCTGACGGGCAAGATTGAATCGCATGCGGCAGATGTGGTGGTGCTGGCGACCGGCGGCTACGGCAATGTGTACTATCTTTCGACGAACGCAAAGGGGTCGAATGCGACGGCGATCTGGCGGGCGCACAAACGCGGCGCGCTGTTTGCGAACCCCTGCTTTACGCAGATTCATCCGACGTGCATTCCGGTTTCGAGCGAGTATCAATCGAAGCTGACGCTGATGAGCGAATCCCTGCGCAACGATGGGCGGATTTGGGTGCCGAAGAATAAGGGCGAGAAGCGGTCGCCCGATCAGATTCCGGAAGCTGAGCGCGATTATTATCTGGAACGCCGCTACCCGAGTTTCGGCAACCTGGTGCCGCGCGATGTTGCCAGCCGCAACGCGAAGACGGTGTGCGATGAAGGGCGCGGGGTGGGTCCGGGCGGCTTGGGCGTGTATCTGGATTTTTCAGAATCCATCAACCGGCTGGGGCGGCACACCATTGAAGAGCGCTATGGAAATTTGTTCGATATGTATGAGCGCATCACGGGTGAAGATCCGTATCGCGTGCCGATGCGTATCTATCCGGCGATTCACTACACCATGGGCGGCTTGTGGGTGGATTACGAGTTGATGACCACGATTCCGGGGCTGTTTGCGCTCGGTGAGGCGAATTTTTCAGACCATGGCGCGAACCGTTTGGGAGCCAGTGCGTTGATGCAGGGTTTGAGCGATGGCTACTTCATTGCGCCTTATACGATTGGCAATTATCTGGCGAGTAACAAGCTGGAGAAGGTGACGGCGGAGCATCCGGAATTTGTGAAGGTGCGCGCGGAAGTGGCGGGTACGGTCGAGAAGATGCTCGCGATTAACGGCAACCGGACTACGGCTTCCTTTCACAAAGAGCTGGGCAAAATTGTTTGGGATGAGTGCGGCATGTCGCGCAGCGCGGCGGGTTTGCGGAGTGCGATTGAGCGGATTCGCGCGCTTCGGGAGGAGTTCTGGCGCAGCGTGAAAGTGGCGGGCGAGGCGGACGATTTAAATCCGTCGATTGAGGCCGCGGGCCGGGTGGCGGATTATTTTGAACTGGCGGAGCTGATGTGCATCGATGCGCTGGCGCGCAATGAGAGTTGCGGTGGGCATTTTCGCGAGGAGTATCAAACGCCGGAGAATGAGGCGCTGCGTAATGACGAAGATTACTCGTATGTGGCGGCTTGGGGCTATGGCGGCGCGGGCGGAGAGCCGGAATTGGTGAAAGAGCCGCTGACCTTTGAACGCGTGCATCCTTCGCAACGGAGCTATAAGTAAATGAACCTGACTCTGCATGTATGGCGGCAGCGCCGCTCGACGGAGAAGGGGAAGATGGTCCGTTATGAGGCGAAGGATCTGAGCCCGGACATGTCTTTCCTGGAAATGTTGGACGTGGTGAACGAAGGGCTGATCCTGAAAGGGGAAGAGCCGATTTCGTTCGAGCACGATTGCCGCGAGGGCATTTGCGGGTCTTGCGGTTTCATGATCAATGGCGTGGCGCATGGGCCGGTGCAGGGGACGGCGGTTTGCCAGTTGCACATGCGGCATTACAAAGATGGCGATGTGCTGTATCTGGAGCCGTTTCGCGCGCGCGCGTTTCCGGTGCTGAAAGATTTAGCGGTAGACCGGCGGTCGTTCGACAGGATTATTGCGGCGGGCGGATATATTTCGGTGCCCACGGGTAGCGCGCCGGATGGCAATGCGATTCCGGTGCCGAAGGATCGGTCGGACCGTTCGATGGATGCGGCGGCGTGCATTGGGTGTGGAGCTTGTGTGGCGGCGTGTCCGAACGCTTCGGCGGCGCTGTTCACGGGCGCCAAGATCACTCATCTGGGGCTGCTGCCGCAGGGACAAGCCGAGCGGCAGCATCGCGCGATGAAGATGGTGGAGCAGGGCAATCAGGAATTGTTCGGAAGCTGTACCAACATCGGCGAGTGCGAGGCGGTGTGTCCGAAAGAGATTCGGATTGAAGTGATAGCGGTGATGAATCGCGATTACTTGTTGGGTGCCTGGAAGAGCCGGGAAAGCTATCGGGACGATGTTCCGGCTGAGCTGCCGAGGGCCGGGGGAAAGACGTAGCCCAAGTTGCAGACTTACATTACCGTGGTAATGTAAGTCTATGGGTGCAGCGAAATCGAAGGTTACGGCACAGGGGCAGATTTCAGTTCCAGTGGCGGTGCGTAAAAAACTTGGTATCGGGCCCGGTTCCGTTCTGCAATGGTATGAAGACGATGGCCGAATGGTGGTACGGCGGGCTGGCAAATATACCTTTCAGGACATTCACAAGATATTGTTCCCGGCTGGGCCGCCGGCATATCGAACAGACGCGGATTTGAAAGAGGGCATCGCTCAACATATGCGCGAAAAGTATGCCCGCCGTTGATACGAATGTTCTAATTCGGCTGATGGTGCGCGACGATCCTGAGCAGACTGAGGCCGCAGAGGCACTGATTTCGAAAGGTGCCTGGGCCTCGGTCTTAGCGGTCGCTGAAACTATTTGGGTTCTTCGATCTGTATACGGACATAGCTGGTCGCAACTTGCCATAGCTGTGGAGATGCTGCTGCAAATTGAAACTTTGTCCATCCAGGACGCAGATGTTGTCGAGGCTGCATTGGAACTCTTTCGCATGCGCCCCGCGCTTGGCTTTTCCGATTGCCTGATGCTGCAAATGGCCAAGAGTTGCGGCAACCTTCCTCTTTTTACGTTTGACCGAAGCTTAGCCAAATGCAAAGGAGCTCAAGCTTTATAAGTGTTTCACGAACGCACTACGGAAGCGGTCCCGCTGCTCCGGCGACATTCGGTGTCTGCCACCCATCCGATGCGGGACCAAGCCTCGCAAGCCTCCGAACAATAGCCAGCTGAGCGCCATTAACCCAACTGCCTGCCAGAAGGTAATGGGCCGCAGGCCGAAGATTTGCGGCACCAACCAATTCCATAGCTGTAGAACCGCTTGGCCGAAGCCGGCGATCCAGATTGTCAACAGCAATGCGATTCCGAAGATTTTTTTAACCCAATGTCCACGTCTCATGATTTTCTCCTGTAATGGTCTTGCAATTTGCTGCGAAGGTGGAGCACTGCATAGCGCTTGCGCGCCAACAGTGTGTTGATACCGATGCCGGTCTCCGCGGACAACTCTTTGAAGCTGCGGCCTTCCACTTCGTGAGCCAGGAAGACTTCGCGCTGCTCATCGGGAAGCTCATCGAGAGCGTTCTCAATGTCCTCGCGCAGCATTTCCTGCCGGTACAAAGCGTCCGGCCCTTCATCGGGGCTGGGCATCTCATCGAAGAACGATGGCTCATGCTGCCCCGCTTGGGCACCCTTCTTGCGAAAAGCATCGGTGATGCGATTCCTGACCACTCGAAACAGCCAGGCCCCGGCGTTCTCAATCGGCTTCATCAAGCGATAGGCAATCACCAGTTCGTAGAAGGCGTCCTGCAAAATGTCTTCTACATCGTTCCTATCGGCGACGTGTTTTTGAATGAAGCCCTTCAGCCGGTCGCGCTGCTCAGCGATTGCTTGCGTGGCGTGTTCGTCCTGGCCGCCGGATACCGGATTGAGCACTTGTTCCAACCTTCACCTCTGTAAACGAATGAGAGAGGGATTTATTGTAAGCAAGTTTTGCGAATCGTCTACACTGGCCAAAGTGTCGCGTATTTTTCTCAGTTCCCTTCTAACCGTTCTTCTCCTGTTGAGTAGCCCCGGCTTTGCAAAATCGAAGCCGAAAAAGCGAGTCGCTAAGCCTGCTCCCGCACCGTTTCATAATCCGGTGGGTACGGAACCGCTGGCCGGGATGCCGGTGCTGCTCGATCCGAACGATTTGTATGCGGCGGACCGTCCGAACGCGCTCAGCCCCGTGGTTCAGAACTTTCCTTCTCGCGTGTATGTGCCGAACAGCGGCAGCAATAGCGTCGACGTGATCGATCCGAAGACGTACAAGGTGATCGATCATTTCGATGTGGGCAGGCAGCCTCAGCATGTGGTGCCCTCGTGGGATTTGAAGACGCTTTGGGTGCTGAACGATTTGGGCAACAGCTTGACGAAGATCGATCCCCTGACGGGCAAGAAGGGCGAGACGGTGCCTGTTGAAGATCCGTACAACATGTATTACACGCCCGATGGCAAGTACGCCATGGTGGTGGCCGAAGCCAAGGCGCGGCTCGATTTTCGCGATCCCACGACGATGAAGCTGATCGCGTCGATACCGGTGCCCTGCAAGGGCGTGGACCATGTAGACTTTTCGCCGCGCGGCCGCTACCTGCTGGCGAGCTGCGAATTTTCAGGCAAGATTGTGAAGATAGATATCAAGGAGAAGAAAGTTGCTGGGCTGCTGCCGCTCGGGATGCGCAGGGCCATGCCGCAGGACGTGAAGCTTTCGCCGGACGGCAAGACCTGGTACGTAGCGGACATGATGAGCGATGGCGTGTTTCTCATCGACGGCGACAACTTGAAGGTGCTGAGTTTCATGCGCACGGGCAAGGGCGCGCATGGGCTGTATGTGAGCCGCGATTCGAAATCGCTGTACGTTTCGAACCGCAGCGAGGGCAGCGTTTCCGTGATCGATTTCGCAACGCGCAAGATTGTGCATACGTGGCGGATACCCGGCGGCGGCAGTCCCGATATGGGCGGCGTCTCGGCGGATGGCAAGGTGCTGTGGCTGGCGGGCCGCTGGCATTCTGAGGTGTATGCCATCAGCACGGAAGATGGAAAGCTGCTGGCGAAGGTACCGGTGGGGAAGGGTCCGCATGGGCTTTGCGTGTACCCGCAGCCGGGGCGTTATTCACTGGGCCACACAGGCATTTTCCGCTAGGTGTATCCTAAGTTTGAGCATCCGTTATGACACACAAGATTCGAAATTTGGCTCTGTCAGCCGCCGCCGTTTTACTCTGTGCGGTTTCCGCCTCCGCACAGGTTTCCGCCCTGGAAGGCATCGTCAAAGGCGATGACGGCCAGCCCATCAAAGGCGCCATGGTGCACATCGAGCGCAAAGATATCAAGGGCAAGTATGACGTAAAGACCGATAAGAAAGGTCACTTCGGCCACTATGGTTTGCCGCTTGGGACCTACAAGGTCAGCGTGGAAGTGGATGGGCAGGTGAAAGACAGCGTCGATAACGTGAAGACCAAGCTGGGCGATCCGACGCCGCTGAATTTCGATCTGAAAGACCAGAAGAAGGAGCAGGCTGATCTGGCGAAGGCCGTGGAGACTGGAACGCTGAGTAAAGAGCAATCTCAAAAGATGACGGCCGAACAGAAGGCCGCGTTTGAGAAAGCGAACAAGGCCCGCGAAGCGGATATCGCGAAGAATAAGGCTCTGAACGATGCTTACAACGCCGGCAAGGATGCGCTGGCGGCTAAGCAGTACGACGTGGCCGTTGAGAATTTCAACAAGGCCAATGAAATGGATCCGAAGCAGAACGTGATCTGGGCGCAGTTGGCGGAAGCCTATATGGGTCAGGCCGCTTCGAAGACCGGTGCGGAAGCGGATGCTCCCCGGCAGAAAGGGCTGGAAGCTTATGCGAAAGCGATCGAGTTAAAGCCCGACGATCCGGCTCTGTTTAACAACTACGCGCTGGCGCTGGTGAAAGCCAAGAAGGTGAACGAAGCGCAGGACGCGCTGAACAAGGCTGCACAGTTAGACCCCCCGGGCGCGGTTCGGTACTACTACAATTTAGGCGCGGTGATGGTGAATGCGAATCAGAATGACGCTGCCGCAGAAGCGTTTAAGAAGGCCATTTCCTCATACGATCAGGCCAAGGCATCGGGTACGCCGCCGCCGGCCGACATCACCAAGAACTATGCGGAAGCCAGCTATCAGCTTGGCATCACCATGCTTTCGAAAGCCGCGACCGATCCGAAAACGGGCAAAGTGACGCCGCTTCCGGGTACGGAGGAGACGTTCAACCGCTATCTGGAATTGCAGCCCACCGGCCAGTTCGCCGATGCCGCCAAAGGCATGTTGCAGATGATTGGCGGCACCATCGCCACCAATTATAAAAACCCGAACGCTCCTGAACCCGCAACGAAGAAGAAGGGCAAGAAGTAATCGCGGTGATTTGGGAGCTGGGAGCTCCCCTGCCATGCTTCGCTTCATAGTTCAGTTCTTCGCGTTACTGATTTTCTTTGCGGTGGCGCGTTCGGTGCTCACGTGGCTGGCGCGCATGGCGACCGGTTTCTTCCAGGCCGATGCCCAGCCGGAACAAGCTTCGGAACCTAACGCTTCGCGGCGGGATGAGTTACTGGCTTCGGCGGGAGAACTGCACAAAGATCCGGTGTGCGGCACCTTCGTTCCTGGCTCTTCCACGTGGACACGCAGCGTGGATGGACAGACCGTCTACTTCTGCTCCGCCGATTGCCGGGACCGTTTTCTGGTCTCCGCGCGACAGTAGTTCCTCAACGCCATGGGGCAGCTTTACAGCAGAGAAGATTTGGTTGCCGCGCGCGCCGTGTGGCGTTCGCAAGGCCGTACGGTTGTGTTCACGAATGGCTGTTACGACCTGTTGCATCCCGGCCATATACGTCTGCTGGAACGCGCGCGCGCCCTTGGCGATGTGCTGATTCTTGCGCTCAATACCGATTCAAGCGTTCAGCGATTGAAGGGCCCCACGCGGCCACTGCTCTGCGAAAAGGAGCGCGCGGAAATTGCGTGTTCGCTAGCGGCAGTGGACGCGGTCACGCTCTTCGATGAAGACACGCCGCGTGAGCTGATAGCGGCGGCGCTGCCGGATATCTTGATCAAGGGCGCGGATTGGGCTCACTTCATCGCCGGTCGCGAAGAAGTGGAAGCGGCGGGAGGGCGCGTGATGGCGCTTTCGCTGGAGCCGGGCTATTCCACAACCGGTATTGTGGAGACAGTGCTCTCGCGAGCTTAGCAAGCGTTGGTTCATCCTTCCATTCGCGAACTGTTCGCCCGCCTGGGGCGCGATCCGGCCTTTCAGGATGCGCTGCGGGCGCTGCCTTCCGGCATCAGGCTCTCGGGCCTTACGCCCACCGCGCGCGCCATGTACTGCGCGCTGCTCTGGCAAGCTACCGAGCGTCCGTTGCTGGTGGTGACGGACGGCAACAAGCAGGCCGAAACGCTCTTCGACACCATTCAGAGCTTCTTCCCTTTGCTGGTGACGGCTGGCGAAAAGGCACGCCCGCAGCTTCTGCCGGCCATCGATGTAGTGCCGGGCCAGCCCATCTCGCCGCATGCCGAAATTCTGGAGAGCCGCGCGGTGGCGCTTTGCCGGCTTGCTTCGGAACGCGTGCCGATTACGGTGACGCCGATCGCTTCGGCGCTGCTGCGCATTGAGAATCCGGAATTTTACCGGCAGCTTTACACCAGGCTGAAGACGGGCGATGAGATTCCGTTGGACGATCTGGTGCAGCACCTCGAAAGCGTCGGGTACCAGCGTCGCGACCCCGTGGAGATGGTGGGCGAATATTCCGTGCGGGGCGGCATTCTGGATGTGTTCCCGCCAGAGGCCGATCAGCCGCTCAGGATTGAGTTGTTCGGCGATGAGATTGAATCCATACGCCGGTTCGAGGTGGAATCGCAGCGATCGGTTCTGAAGCTGAACGAGTGCGCGCTGCCGCCGCTGACTGAGTTTCAGAAGAGCCGCCCGCTGCTTGCTAAGCTGGCCGATAAGCTTCGTGACGTGGGCATGCCATCGCGCGATTTGCCGCTGGATGGGCAGCCGTTTCCCGGTTGGGAAATGCTTTCGCCGCTGGTTCGCCAGAAGCCTTCCACGCTGTTTGCGCTTTGCTTGCCCAAGCCGCTGATTGTTTGGGACGAGCCCGATCTGACGCGAGGCGCGGCGGAGAGGCTCTGGAAGCGCTTGCGAGCCGAAGATCGCGCGCATTACTGCCCCCCGGAGCAGGTATTTTTAGAATGGGATGAACTTCGTGAGCGCACGCAGCGCGGAGCTGCAGATTGAGATGCGCGAATTGGACCTGGGCACCACCGTCGCGGGCTCAGGCGCCATGTGCATCTGCCCACGCGGCCCGCTCCTTCGTTCCACGGCAATATGCCGGCGGCGATTGCGGAAGCCCGAACGCTTGGTGGAGTCCGGCTATCAGGTGGCGTTCTTCTGCGCCACCATGGGCGAACTGGAACGGGTTGCCGATATCTTTCACGAGTACGCGGTGCCGTACCAACTCGGGCTCGATCAAAATGAGGCGACGCCGGAATATCTGGCGAAGCGGCCGTATCTTGCAGGCACCACCGCGAACATCTACCTGATTCGCGGCAACGTTTTGCGCGGCACCACCTTCACTGAGCGAAAGCTGGTGATTCTTCGGTTCGGAAGATTTGTTCGATGCCACCGATATGGTGGCGCGGCCCGCTACTGGTAAGGCTCATCTCAGCACCTTCTCCGCCGACCAGTTCGATCTGAAGCCCGGCGATTACGTGGTGCATGCCGAGCATGGCGTCGCCAAGTTTATCGGCCTGCGAGAGATTCAGCAGGGTGAAGCCAAGGGCGATTACATGGTGCTGGAATATTCGGGCGAATCGAAGCTCTATGTGCCGCTCACGCGCATGGATCTGGTGCAGCGCTTTCGCGGCCCGGGTGAAGGCGCTCCGGCGCTGGACCGCATGGGCGGAGCGACATGGACGCGCACGAAATCGAAAGTCAAAGCCCGCATGCGCGATATGGCCGAGGAGCTGGTGAAGCTGTACGCTTCGCGGCGCATGGCGGAAGGCTTTGCTTTTTCGCCGGACAGCAATTGGCAGCGCGAGTTCGAAGACGCGTTCGAGTTCACGGAGACGCGCGATCAGAAATCCGCCATCAACGATATCCGGCGCGATATGGAAAGCCCGCAGCCCATGGACCGGCTGTTGTGCGGAGATGTGGGTTTCGGCAAGACCGAAGTGGTGATGCGCGCGGCGTTCAAAGCGTTAGGAGATGGCAAGCAGGTGGCGGTGCTGGCGCCAACCACCGTGCTGGCGTTCCAGCATTTTGAGACCTTCAAGAAGCGCTTTCAATCGTTCCCAGTTCGCATCGATATGCTTTCGCGATTCCGGAACGCGAAGGAAATTAAGACATCGTTGTCCGATATTGCGGAAGGCAAAGTGGATATCGCCATCGGCACGCACCGCATCCTGTCGAAGGACGTGCAGTTCAAAGATCTGGGCCTGATGATCATCGATGAAGAGCAGCGCTTCGGTGTGAAACACAAAGAGCGGCTGAAGGAAATCAAGACCAGCGTGGACGTGCTGACCATGAGCGCAACGCCCATTCCGCGAACGCTGCACATGTCGCTGTTGGGGCTGCGCGACATGTCGGTGATCGAGACTCCGCCGAAAGACCGGCTGGCAATTCAGACGGTGGTGGCGCCGTTTCAGCAGGACTTGATCAAGTCAGCCGTGGAGCTGGAAATACAGCGTGGCGGGCAAGTGTATTTCGTGCATAACCGCATCGATTCCATCTGGGAGCGGGCCGCGCTGATTCAGCAGCTGTCGCCTGGCGTGCGTGTGGGCGTGGGGCATGGGCAGATGGGCGAGGCGGCTCTGGAGAAGGTGATGTTCCAGTTCATGCATCACGAGTTCGATGTGTTTGTCTGCACCACTATCGTGGAAAACGGCCTGGATATTCCGCTGGCCAACACAATGATTATCGAGAACGCGGAAAAGTATGGGCTCAGTGAGCTGTATCAATTGCGCGGGCGTGTGGGGCGTTCGAACCGGCGCGCTTATGCGTATCTGTTGGTGCCGCCCGATACGGAGTTAACTGAAATTGCGCGCAAGCGTCTGGCGGCGTTGAAAGAATTCAGCGACTTGGGCGCGGGCTTCAAGATCGCTGCGCTCGATTTGGAATTGCGCGGCGCCGGTAACTTGTTGGGAGGTGAACAGCACGGGCACATCAACAGCGTGGGCTTCGACATGTACGTGCGCATGCTGGACGATGCAGTGCGTGAGATGCGCGGCGAAGAGGTGGCGCCGGAGATCCATTCGTCCCTGAATTTGGGCTTAGATATACGTATTCCGAACACGTATATCAGTGACGATAACCAGCGCTTGCGCGCGTACAAACAGATTGCGGGCGCGGCGAAGCCGGAGGATCGTGAACGGATCGAAAAGGAACTGGCGGATCGCTATGGGCCGGTGCCGCACGAGGTTTGCAATCTGCTGGATTATTCGCTGCTGAAGACTTCGGCGGAGAAGCTGGGCATTGAAAATATCGACCGGCGCCACAATGCGCTGAACATCAAGTTCCACCAGGAAACCAAAGTGGACGCCGCACGCCTGATGCAACTTGTCAGCAGCATGCAAGGCGCTCAGTTCACGCCCGCGGGTGTGCTGCGGGTGCCCATGGAAGGGTTGCTGGACGCACCCGGTGTGTTGAGCTTTGTGCGTGAACAGTTGCTGGGGCCACTGGAGGGCTAACGACGCAAAGCGCTACCGGCAGCCTCCAAGCAGGGGATGCCCAAGATGATTTCGCCGCGCGAGAACGAGTGTATTCTCTTCTGAAAATCGGCGAGTTGTGAGAGGGGGCAATGAGTTGGCCACAACCGGATTCTTTATGTCACTCAGATCAGGCATTCCTTGCCGCTGGCTCGCTGGTATGGATGGCGTGGCGCTTTTCACGCGTAAGGTGGGACAAGTCACCCTCCCTGGGGCCGGAAACCGTCAAAGGGATGCTCAATTTATCGTTGACAGGCAATGGGTAGCGCTGCCTATTATTCGACAGCAATCGACCGACGAACCTCTTGCGGTGTTTAGCCGCCGAAACGTTTTCTTCCAGAACTCGAAGTTCCTTGAACCCCTTCTGAAGCTCAAACGCAACCCCATACCGATACGTTGTAGTCTCCAGCTCGACTTCGATCTCGAATCTCATGGGCACATCGGAACGTCCACGGGACAGATCCTTGGGCCGCACAAGCGCGTCCACCCGATCCATTTTTTCCAACCAAAAGCACGGAAGGCAGACCGGAAATCGGCAGCTTGAAATTTTCGCCTTGCGCGGCTGCCACCATGCGAAGGCCGATGTTGGTTGCCGCGGGGCAAAGTCAGAGATAATAGCAGGTATGCTTTCGAAGTATTGGCTAGGCAGCGCCACGTTTGCCCTCACCTCACTAATGTCGTTCGCGGCCGAAGCACCCAAGATCCGCGTCATTGAAGAGATTGTCGCCAAGGTCAACAATGACATCATCACGCGCGGCGAACTGGAGCGCACTCGCACGCAGCTGGAAGCGGAGCTGAAACAACAAAAGAACCTTGGCGGTGAACCCCTGGCCGTGCAGTTGAAGAAGCATGAAGCGGATGCCCTGCGCGATCAGATAGATCAGCTACTGCTGGTGCAGCGCGCCAAAGATTTGAGCATCAATGTGGACCCCGATGTGACGCGCCGCATCGCTGAAATTCAAGTGGAGAGTAAGATTTCAGATCCCGATAAGTTTCACGAATGGGTCAGGCAGCAATCCGGTGGACAGAGTTTTGAAGATGTAAAGCAGCAGATGAAAAACCAGATCTCCACGCAGCGTGTGATCGGTCAGGAAGTGGGCTCAAAAATTTCGGTGCCGCAAGCCGAGATACAGAAATACTATGACGAACACAAGTCTGAGTTTGTCCGCGAAGAGATGGTGTTTCTACGTGAGATTCTGATCGCGCCCACGGATAAGACGCCAGTGGGATGGGCCGCGGCTGAAAAGAAGGCCAAAGACATTCAAGCCCGCGCGCGAAAGGGTGAAAAATTTTCGCAGCTCGCGCGCGATTACTCCGCTGCCGAAAGCGCCAAGAGCGAAGGCGAATTGGGTTCGTTTAAGAAGGGCCAGCTGCGGAAAGAGATTGAAGATGTGGTCTTCAAACAAAACAAGGGCTACGTAACGGATCTGGTGAAGACCGATAATGGCTTCGTTTTTCTGAAAGTGGAAGAGCGTTACGCGCCCGGCCAGGCCGCCTTGGAAGACGTGAAGAACGAAGTAATGGAGCGCCTCTACACGCCTCGCATGCAGCCGGCGTTGCGCGCTTACTTGACCAAGCTGCGCGAAGATGCCTTTCTGGAAATTCGCGGCGGCTATGTCGATTCGGGCGCTGCCCCCGGAAAGGATACTTCCTGGAAAGATCCGGCCACGCTGAAGCCTGAGACCACCACCAAAGAAGAAGTTGCTTCACGCAAACGTAAACGGCTTCTGGGCATTGTGCCGCGCGGTTCCAGCAAGATCAATAACAAGCTCCCGCCGCCCACTCCTACAGTTACTCCCGTGCCTCCCGCGCCGCAGCCGCAATGAAGTCGCCCTTCGTCAATGAGCTTGCTCTCAATCAGCCCGTTACGGCCTGTTTCTTAGTTCATTCGAAAGAGATCAGGGAAAAGAAAACCGGCGAGCCATACCTTTCGCTGATGCTGGGCGATAAGACCGGCAAGATCGATGCAAAGATGTGGGACAACGTCGCCGAAGTGCTGGAAGCCTTCGAACGCGACAGCTTCATCAAGGTGAAAGGTTCCGTGCAGTTGCACATGAACCGCCCGCAGCTTACCATCCACAAGCTGCGGCTGATGCCCGATCATGAGGTGGATTTTGCAGACTACTTCCCGGCCACTCTACGCAACGTGGAGGAGATGTGGACGGAACTGCGCGGCATTGTGTCGCGCGTGAAGAACACCGGCATCAAGGCTCTGCTGGACGCGCTTTTAGATGACCCGGAAATCGCGCGGCGCTACCGGCAGGCGCCCGCCGCCAAGACCATCCATCACGCCTTCCTGGGCGGCTTGCTGGAGCACGTGCTCTCGCTGGCGAACCTGTGCCTTGTCACCGCGCGGCATTACCCCTTCATCGATCCGGACCTGATGGTTGCGGGCGCCGTGCTTCATGACATCGGGAAGATTCACGAACTCAGTTACGATCGCGGCTTCTCTTACACAACGCAGGGCCAGCTCCTGGGACACATGATGATCGCTCTTCGCATGATAGGAGATAAGATCGCCGGGCTGCCCAATTTTCCGGAACCGCTGCGCACGCTGCTGGAACACATGGTCATCAGCCATCACGGCCATCTGGAATTCGGTTCCCCCAAGCTGCCGCAATTTCCGGAAGCGCTGCTGCTGCATCACCTGGACGATATGGATTCCAAGATGGAGTGCATGCGGCAGTTGATTGACGGGGACCGCCAGGTGGATGGCTGCTTCACCGGTTATAACTCTACTCTGGAACGCGTGGTACTGAAGAAGGCGCGCTATCTGGAGCCGGAGGCTAAACCGTCAGAGCCAGAGCCACAGCACGTGCCGCCCATTCCAGCGCCCGCTCACCAACAGACACTCCCGCTTGCCGCGTCACCCTTCGCCGCGGCACTTCAAACGGCCCTTTCGGGCGCGGTAGCCAGACCCGATTGACTCGCATCCTGATCCGCGCCACAAATTGGATTGGCGATGCGGTGATGTCGCTGCCGGCCATCCGCGCTTTGCACCGGCAACACCCGGAAGCGGAGCTCACTGTGCTGGCGCGCCCTTGGGTGGCAGGTTTGTATGCGCGCGAAACTTCCATCGCCCGCCTGATCCCTTACACGCCACGTGCGGGACGGCGTGACCTGGGCGCCAAGTGGCGCGCCGCACAGGCCCTTCGACGCGAGCGTTTCGATTGCGCCATCCTGCTGCAAAACGCGTTCGAAGCGGCTGCCGTCACGCGGCTCGCCGGTATTCCGCGCATTGTCGGTTACAACCGCGATGGCCGTGGATGGCTATTGACCCATGCCGTGGCCGTTCCCAAGCCCGGCGAGTTGCCGCGTCATGAACGCTTCTATTACCTGGAACTCCTGCGACGCGCGGGGATGATCGATCGGCTGCCTGAAGATGCGCCCATCAGGCTGCAGGGTATGGCTGCCGCGGCGCAAAGCGGGCGCGCGCATTTGGCCGCGCTGGGCATTGCCTTGCCTGTCATCGGCGTAAGCCCCGGCGCTGCTTACGGCAATGCGAAACGTTGGCTCCCGGAGCGCTTTGCTGAATCCGCGCGCGCCATTGCCGGGCCCCTGGAAGCTTCTGTTCTGGTGTTCGGATCGGAAGCGGAGCGGCCCCTGTGCGAAGCCGTCGCCGCGCAGGTGGGCGGCCACAATCTCGCGGGCAAAACGTCGCTGCCCGAGTTCATCGATATGACCGCGGCCTGTGCCCTCTTCCTGACCAACGATTCCGGCGCCATGCATATCGCCTCCGCCGCGGGCATCCCAACGGTCACCGTCTTCGGGTCGACGGATGACACCACTACCGGCCCCACGGGGGACCGCGCCCGCATTGTCCGCCACCACGTGGAGTGCAGCCCCTGCCTGTTGCGCGAATGCCCCATCGATCATCGCTGCATGACCGGAGTCGGCACGGATCGCGTGGTGGGCGAAGCGTTATCTTTACTGGCCGGTGTTCACTAAAATGGACACTCGCGCGAAAATTGTCAGCCTGGGAGAAGCCGCCAGGCGCGCCTCCGGCACCGGCGCCACCGTTCTCTATTCCCACTTCGATGTACTCACCGCCGAACGCGTTCGCCTGGTAAGAGCGCTCGCTCAGGAGGCGGGCATGCTGATCGCGGTGACATCGGAAGTGCCCGGCTCATTGCTTCCCGTGCAGGCGAGAGCGGAACTGGCAGCCGCGCTGGCGATGGTGGATTTCGTCGTCATCGCTGAAGCGCCTGTTACCTGCTTTCCGGGTGCCCGATTCGTGGACGATCGCGAAACGGACGCCGCCCGCACCGCGAGCCTGATAGCTCACATTCAGCAGAGGAATCAGGGGTCCGGTGAGTAAGCCGCCGGTGAAGCAGGTGGAAAATATTCTGGTGGTGCGCTTGGGCGCAATGGGTGACGTGCTGCACGCCCTGCCCGCCGCAGCTTCGCTGAAACATAACTTTCCCGCCTGCTGCCTTACCTGGATTGTGGACGCGCCATGGGCACCGCTGCTGGCGGATAACCCGTTTGTCGATCGGGTGATCTGTGTCGATCGCAAACATCCGCGAACCTGGTGGCATACGCGCCGCGCGCTGCACCAACACCGCTATTCCCTGGCGGTAGATTTTCAGGGGCTGTTCAAATCGGCCATGGTGGCCACGCTTGCCAGGCCGGAACGAATTATCGGTTTCAGCCGCTCTGAAGTGCGTGAACGCGTTGCCGCTTTCTTCTATTCGCAAGCCGTGCAAGCGGGCTTGGCGCATGCGGTGGACCGCAATCTGGCATTGGCGCAAGCGGCGGGCGCGGTAAGCCTGCTTAGGCAATTTCCGCTTCCCGCGGGCGCTCCGGAAGGAGATCTACCGCGCGATGGCTTCATTCTGGCCAGCCCATTTGCCGGCTGGGTGAGCAAGCAATGGCCGCTGGAACATTACGCTGCGTTGGCCGCAATGGTGCGCCGCGAACTCGGCCTGCCTCTGGTGGTGAATGGCCCTCCTTCCTCGTTCGCCATTCTGCAATCCATCCCCGGCGCCATCGTTCATGTGAGCGGAATGGATGGCCTCATCGATGCCACGCGCCGCGCGACCGCGATCATCGGTGTCGATTCCGGCCCCATGCATCTGGCCGCCGCTCTGAACAAACCAGGCATCGCCATCTTTGGCCCCACCGACCCCGTCCGCAACGGTCCTTATGGCGGCAGTCTGCAGGTGTTAACGCATCCAATCGCTGTCCCCAAAATGCGGCGTGCCGGTAGCCGCAGCGGCGCCTATGTTCGTGGAGCGGAGATTGACCCGGCGATGTGGGCCATTACTCCTGAAGCCGCCCTAGCCACTTTGAAACCGCAAGTTGCATGCCTGGCGTGACGTTTCCGAAAGCATACGCCGACCGGGCAGCCAAGGTGCGAGTCTCCGCCGGATTCGTGATGGTGGCCGCGTTTGCGTGGTTTTCGCAGCCGGCATGGCGGTCACTCGCGATAGGGCTGCCGGTCGCGTTTTTCGGCTTGGCCCTGCGCGCGTGGGCTGCGGGAAATCTGGCGAAAGATCGCACGCTGGCCTCGGAAGGCCCGTATTCGCTGGTGCGCAATCCACTCTATGTGGGAACGCTGATCTCCGCCGCCGGGTTCGCCATCGCATCCGCCAGTTGGGCGCTGGCGGGCGTGTTCGGCGTCGTGTTTCTTTTGATCTATCTACCGGTCATCACGCTGGAGGAGCAACACCTTCGCGACATTTTCCCCCAGTTTCCGGCGTATGCGGCGCGCGTGCCAAAGCTTGTACCGCGCTTCGTGTTTACGCCGTCCACGCGGCGCTTTCATTTCGCGCTTTATAAGAAGAATCGGGAGTACGAAGCGGGCTTGGGATTTCTTGCGGGGGCGGCGTTGTTGCTGTTCAAAAGCCTCTCGGCTTAAGCGCGCGTATCGAAGTGATCGAGCGCTTTAGGGGGCGGACCCTGCAATACTTCCTGCACCAGGTCCAGCAGCCCTTCAATCACAAACGGCTTCTTCATAAGCTGCCACCCCTTGTTGAGAAACAGCAGGGGACCATCGGCATAGCCGGACATGAAGGTAACTCGAATTCCCGGCCGCACCTCGGTAAGTTTCGCGGCCAGCTCTATACCAGTCATGCCCGGCATGGTGACATCGGAAAGTAATAGATCGATATCGCCATCGTGATTCGATTCCAACCGAAGAGCTTCCAGCGGCCCTTCCGCCCTTAACACCGCGTAGCCTTGGTTCTCCAGAACCGACGCCACCAGTTTCAACACCATGGCGTCGTCATCCACCACCAGGATGGTTTTCCGCATCGCGCAATTGGCCGCCGCTGGCGTCATGGATTTTTACTGGAACAAACCTAATAAGCAGGGCTTCGAAAGAAATTGGTAAGTGCCTTGATCGCGCCGGGGAGTGTGAAGAACGTCATTCACTCTCTCCACCAGAACGGCGGCAATCTTTTCCTTCACGATGAAATACCACCCATAATTTAACAACAGAAGCGCCCCATCGGGAAACCCCGAAATCAGCATCACATGAATCTCTGGACGCATCGTATGAAAGGCGGCGCCTAAATCCGGACCCGTCGTGCCGGGAAGCCGTATATCCACTAATAGCAGATCGATAGGGCCATCCCGCTTCTTTTCTATTTGCAGAGCTTCGGGGGCGGTACAAGCCACCAGAACCTCAAACCCGGCTTTCATGAGTACGTCCTGAACCACGGACCGCACCGCGGGGTCATGCTCCACTAACAAAATTGTTTCCAATTGAAAAGCTGAACTCACTAATCACCCTTAGCGCTTTCCCGTATTTTCTCTAAAGCGAAATACAGTATTAAATCTGCCACGATACTATCACGTATTTAAAAGTAACAGTAGAACTTACAGTGGCATTTAAATGAATGCTGGTGGAATTATTAGGCTTAACAAAACTGGCGGAGAGGGGGGGATTCGAACCCCCGGTACACTTTAGAGGCGTACGACGGTTTAGCAAACCGCTGCTTTCGACCACTCAGCCACCTCTCCATTCTTGAGTAGCGTGGTGCGATACTATTGAGAGGTTAGCACAACGCCGCGCGCCCGTAGCTCAGCTGGATAGAGCGTTTGCCTCCGAAGCAAAAGGTCACAAGTTCGAATCTTGTCGGGCGCACCACCTGAGTAGGATTAGGGCCGCAACAGCGTTTTCAGTTCCGCCAGACGTTCGGTTGTAAACCCGCCATGCGTTCGCCATTCCACCTCGCCTTTCTGGTTCACCAGAAGCAGGTACACGGTGTCCGGATCGCTAAATCTAGGCGCGCCCGGCCAAAACAGGAATCTGGTAGCAAGTCAGATCGTGGTTCTCAATCATTAGTTCAGGCCGAATTTTCCGGTTCCAACCATAGGAACTCTCGCCGCTGCGCTTTAACTGAATCCCAGAATCAGGATGGAATGCGGCGTCCGTAGATCGCGGGGAAGCGTGACTTCTTCGCCAGACAGTGCGGTGCCGGGGTCTCTCATCCTACCCAGGCTCCACGCGAACGGTTCCCGCCTGCGCAAATAGTCGAATGCAGACCGGCGCCAGCACAACGATCCTGACCATCGAAAGTCCCTCAGCTCTTGTTTTCACGCTAGACCATGGCTCCGTTGTCCGGTTTCCATGCATTGGCTTGGAGACCTTCGCACTTTGTGAGATGATCGCTCCCATGCGGAAACTTGTCCTCTCAGCAGCCACCCTGCTCATCGCCTCCACCAGCTTCGCTCAGGACGAAGCCGATTTCAGCAAATGGATGAAGTCCATTGCGGGCACCATGGGTAGCATGCGCAAGCACTTTGAAGCCAAAGAAGCCGAAGACGCAGCCAAAGACGCGGAGAAGGTGTCCAGCCTGTTCAAGGATGTCGAAGGCTTCTATGCAAAATCCAGCACGGAAGATGCGGTGAAGTGGGCCCACAACGCGCAACTCGCCGCGAATGAAGTTGCTGAAGCCGCCAAATCGAACGATTTGGAAAAGGCCGGCGCCAGCGCAAAAAAGATCGGCGCCACCTGCATGCCTTGCCACACCGCTCACCGTGAAAAATTGGAGAGCGGGGGCTATAAGATGAAATAGTTGCGCTTCCAAACTCTGCTCTGCCTGGCGCTTTTAAGCGCCGCTTGTAAGTCCGCGCCACAGGTGCGCCGGTACACCCTGCATGGCAAGGTGCAGTCCGTGGATATCCAGAATAAGACGGCGAATATCTATAACGAGAAAATCGAAGGCTGGATGGATGCCATGACTATGGAGTATCCGGTTTCCGATCCCACTAAGCTTCACGCAGGCGATCCGATCACCGCGACCGTTGTTGTGACCGATTCGACATACGCTCTTGAAAACATCAAATCGCCGTAGTTTTCACTAGTACGTCATCAAATTTGCGACTCTGGCCGGGGCAGGCTCATCAGTAGTGCTCAGATGGTGAAAACAGCAAAGAACTGCGCTTTTGTATCTTTGGCATGTTCGCTGGCATTACTTAGTTTCGGTTGTTCGTCAAAGGCCAGCGACGCGAAAGGTCCCCCGCAATTTCCACCCGCTCCCGTCAGTGTCATCGAGGCTAAGGTCGAAAACGTTCCGATTTATAGCGAATATTCCGCTCAGACCTTCTCGCGCGATATGGTCGACATCCGGGGCCGCGTGGATGGATACATTGACCGCCGGCTGTTTCAGGTAGGCGCCGACGTGCGTGCCGGGCAGCCTTTGTATACCCTCGATCGCCGTCCTTATGAGGCCGAAGTGCAAAAGGCGAAGGGCGATCTTCAGAAGGCCCTGGCCGATTTGGAATTCGCGAAGAAGCAAGTCTCCGTGATTCAGTCGGAAGCCGATCTGGCGCAGGCCGAAGCCAATTCGCTCAAGGCACAGAATGACGTGAATCGCCTGCAGCCCCTGGTGAAGCAGGAAGCCGCGCCCACGCAGGATCTGGACAACGCCATAGCCGCTTTAAAAGCCAATCAGGCCGCCTCGAACGCCAAGCGCGCCAGCCTCGATCAGACCCGTCTGCAGGCCAGGACGCAGATCGATAGCGTGAGCGCGCAAGTGGAAGCGCAGCGCGCGCTGGTGCGAACGGCTGAACTAAATCTTGAGTACGCCACCATCCGTTCGCCCATCGCCGGACGCATCGGCGATACGCTGGTGCCCGTTGGCGGGTTAGTTTCCAAATCTGCTTCGCAGCCACTTACAACGGTCGTTCCGCTCGACCCCATTTGGGTTCGTTTCAAAGTAAGTGAGAGCGAATACCTGTCCACCATGAAACGGGTCAACACAGAAGTAAGCCGCTTGCCGCTGGAGTTGCTTCTGGCGGATGGCACCACTTTTCCTTCCCCGGGACATATTCAAAACACAGTCAATCAGGTAGATCCGAAAACCGGCACGCTGGAACTGCAAGCCACGTTCCCGAACCCGCGCCATACGTTACTTCCCGGCCAGTTCGGCCGCGTCCGTCTGCGCGTGAATGAACGCGAGGGCGTTATCGTAATTCCGCAGCGTGCGCTGGTGGAGTTGCAAGGGCTGCAGTCCGTCTTCACCGTTGTGGACGGTAAGGCCGCGGTGCGCGCCGTCGTAATGGGCGACCGCATTGGCCAGAATCAAATCGTAGAGCAAGGTTTGAAAGTAGGCGATCGCGTTGTTGTCGAAGGCACCATGAAACTGGGTCCCGGAGCACCGGTTGCGCCTCAACCCTACCGGGCGCCCCCGCCCCCGAAAGCTTAGCTAAGAGGGCTAAACATCATGGCTAAATTTTTTATCGATCGCCCGATCTTCGCGATAGTCGTTGCCATCGTAATCACCATCATTGGCGCTGTCGCCATTCCTTCGCTCCCTGTCGCCACTTATCCGGAAGTGGTTCCGCCGGTTGTTCAAATCACCGCTGTCTATCGCGGTGGCAACTCTCAGGATCTCGAAAAGACCGTGGCGCAACCCATCGAACAGCAACTTACCGGCCTCGATGGCATGCTCTACTTTTTCTCCCGCTCCTCAAACGACGGCGTTCTCACGATCGATGTCACCTATGAACTCGGGACGGATGTAGATATCGCCACCGTGAAAACTCAAAACAAAGTGAATGTCGCGCTCCCCATCCTGCCCCCCGAAGTGCAGCGCCAGGGTGTCACGGTGAAGAAGGTGTCCTCTTCTTTCCTCATGGTGATCGGCGTCATTTCAACCGACAAGCGCTATGACGATCTTTTCTTAAATAACTACGCAACCATTAACATGGTCGACAAGATCGGGTCACTGCCTGGCGTGGGCGATTCCCGCCTTGCCGCGAGCCAGAACTATGGCATGCGCGTATGGGTGAACCCCGACAAGATGGCCAAGCTGGGCCTGACTTCGACAGACGTTCAGAATGCCATTACGGCGCAGAACCGTCAGAATCCCGCGGGTTCGGTGGGACAGTCGCCGGTTCCGCGCGGAACGGAGTTTCAATATCCCGTCAATGCCGCGGGCCGCTTAATCGATCCGCAGCAGTTCAACGACATCGTTATCCGCGCGCAGCCAGACAGTTCCCTGCTTCGCCTGCGCGATATCGGCCACGCTGAATTGGGTGCGCAGGATTATAAGACTTATAGCCGCGTCACGGGCCGTCCAGGCGCATTGATCATCGTCTTTCTCACACCGGGTTCCAACGCGGTGAAAACCGCCGACAGCGTGCATGCTTACCTGAAGGAGGCGAAAAAAGCACTTCCCGCCGGCATGGATATCGAGGTTCCATACGACGCCACGAAGTTCGTTCGCGCCGCCGTCTCAGATGTGATCCTCACGCTCTTCATTGCCATTGGGCTGGTCATCTTCGTCGTTTTCGTCTTCCTTCAAAACTGGCGCGCGACGCTCATTCCGCTTCTCACCATCCCCGTGGCCATCGTGGGAACTTTCGCGCTCTTTCCTCTCTTGGGCTTTTCCATCAACATGACCAGCATGTTCGGCCTGGTCCTTGCCATCGGCATTGTGGTGGATGACGCCATCGTAGTCGTGGAAGCGGTTCAGCTCAATCTCGACAATGGCATGTCTCCTCGCGACGCGGTTATCAAAGCCATGGAAGAGGTCTCGTCGCCGATTGTCGCCATCGCGCTCATCCTTGCCGCCGTGTTCATCCCCGTGGCCTTCCTGGGCGGCATCAGCGGCCAGATCTTCCGGCAATTCGCTCTCACCATCGCGGTCTCGGTTCTGTTGTCCGCGTTCAACGCTCTCTCGCTCAGCCCTGCGTTGAGCGTTCTGCTCCTTCGCCCGCGCAAGGAATCGAAAAACTTCCTGGCCCGCGCGTTCGGCGCTTTCAATCGCGCGTTCGATTGGACCCGCTCCAAGTATCTCGGCGGCGTCGGATTTCTGCTGCGCCGCACCTTCGTCGCACTTGCCGGCTTGCTGGTGTTCATCGTTCTTGCCGGCGTTCTGTTCAAGGTTCTCCCCGCCGGATTCCTTCCTGACGAAGATCAAGGCTGGTTCTTCTCTGCTGTCCGTCTGCCCGATGGCGCCTCCCTGGAGCGCACCCGTCAGGTCACCGCTAAGGTCGAAAAGATTGTCAGGGATCAACCCGGCGTAGAAGACGTATTTGTCTTCGGCGGCTTAGACCTTCTCACATCCACCAACAATTCGAATGTCGCCACCGTGATTGCTGTCCTGAAGCCATGGGACGCACGCACAAAGAAGGATGTGAACTTTGCGTCCATTCTTGGCGGCGTGACGCAAAAGTTCCAGGGCATTTCGGAAGGCGTGGTGGTTGCCTTCGGTCCGCCCCCCATCCTGGGTCTTGGTACCGCCGGCGGCTTTGAATTCATGCTCGAAGACAAGGTGGGCACAAGCACGCAGCAACTCGCCAATGTCATCGATCAAACCGTGGGAGCCACCCGCACGCGCAAGGAATTCCTCTTCGTTCAAAGTATCTTCCGTAACACCGTGCCACAGTATCAAGTGAAGCTGGATACCGACAAGGCGCAGACCCTGGGCATTCCAGTTACCGACGTCTACAATTCGCTCCAGACCTTTCTGGGCGGCCTTTACGTCAATGACTTCAACCGCTTTGGCCGCACCTGGCAAGTGCTGCTGCAGGCCGAACCCGAATTCCGTGACCGCCCAAGCGACATTAGCCGTTTTTATGTCCGCACCGGCGCTAACGACATGGTGCCGCTCAGCACGCTGGTCAAGATTGAGCCCGTTACCGGCCCCGAAGTGATCTATCGTTACAACCGCAATCGAGCCACCAAGCTCATCGGCGTTGGCGCTCCCGGTGTCAGCTCCGGGCAGGCCGCCGCTGCCATGGAAGACGTTGCCAAGAAGGTTCTCCCGAACGGCTATGGCTACGAATGGACCGGCACCGTCTTTCAGGAGAAGCTCACGCAAGGCAAGGAAGGCTTTATCTTCGGGTTTGCGGCGGTGCTGGTCTTCCTCTTCCTGGCCGCTCTCTATGAGAGCTGGTCTATCCCTTTCGCGGTGATCCTGGCGGTCCCGCTCGGCATCTTTGGGGCTCTTGCCGCGAATTGGATCCGCTCCTATTCCTATGACATCTACGCCCAGATCGGTATCGTCACTCTGATTGGACTCGCGGCGAAAAACGCCATCCTTATCGTCGAATTCGCGGTTTTACGCCGTCAGGAGGGCATGTCGATCAAGGACGCCGCAATGGAAGCCGCCAACCTTCGTTTAAGGCCCATTCTAATGACCTCGTTCGCGTTCCTTCTGGGTGTATCTCCGCTCCTGTTCGCCACCGGCGCAGGCGCATCGTCACGCCGCGCCCTGGGCACCACTGTTTTCGGGGGCATGTTCTGCGCCACCATCTTCGCCGTCTTCCTGGTGCCGGTGCTGTACTACTCCATTGACAAGTTAGCTGAACGCGGCAAGAAAGAACCGGTCCCTGTGAACGCGACGCCGTCCCCGGTAGGTGCCGATTAATGCGGCCATCTGTTTCCATTACCGCGTTAGCCTGCGCCGGAATGCTCTTCACCACCGGTTGCGCGGTCGGCCCCAATTATCACCGCCCGGCTGTCCAGACTCCCCCCGCCTTTCGCGGAGTCGCTCCCACGGCCGCGCCCGACTCTCAGCCTGCCACCGATTCCATTGCCGATGTAAAGTGGCCATCGGTCTTCAATGACCCGCAGCTCACCGCGCTCATCAGCACCGCGCTCACCGATAATTACGATTTGCGCATTGCCGCCGCGCGCGTCCTGCAGGCTCGCGCCCAGTTCGCCATCGCGCGCTCCAATATTTTCCCCACGGTCTCCGGGTCCGCCTCGAACACCGCCCAACGGGGCTCTTCCGTCGGGTCGATCATCTTTCTGCCACGCGGTACCAGCCTGGACGTAGATTACAATTCCACCGGCTTCAACCTCTCCTGGGAGCTGGATGTCTGGGGTCGTCTGCGCCGTCTCACCGAATCCGCTCGCGCGCAATACCTGGCTACCGAAGAAGGCCGCCACGCCGTCGTCACCACGCTCATCGGCGACATTACCAATAACTATCTTTATCTCCGGGAAGCCGATTCCGAACTCGCCATCGACCGCCGTACCGTCGCCATCGCGGAGCGCAGCCTGGAACTCACCAATATACGCCGTCAGGGCGGAGTGGCCACCTCGCTTGACGTTCGCCAGGCCGAACAATTCCTCTACACTGCAACGGCTCAAATTGCCGCCGCGCGGCGTCAGATCGAACAGTTTGAAAATCTGCTCAGCCTATTGGCCGCTAAGCAGCCCGGCCCCATTGAACGCGGGAAAGAGATCACAGATTTCTTCACACCGCCCACCATCCCCGCCGGCCTGCCGTCCTCCCTGCTCGAACGCCGGCCCGATATTCGCCAGGCCGAACAGCAGCTCATTGCCGCCAACGCGAATATCGGCGCCGCCAAAGCGCAATATTTCCCGCAGATCACCCTGACCGGTCTCTTGGGCGTCCAATCCCGCGCGTTGACCAGCCTGTTCACGCGTCCGGCGGAAAATTTCAGCATTACCCCCGGCGCCACCATTCCCATCTTCAACGCCGGCCGCATCCGCAATCAGGTTCGCTTCAGTGAAGCGCAACAGCAGGAGGCGCTCGCCACCTATCAGAAATCCATCAACACCGCTCTCCGCGAAGTTTCCGATTCGCTGGTCGCCTATCGCCGCCTCACCGAACAGCGCGCCCAGCAGGAACTGCTGGTCAAAGCTCTGGAAGATTCCGAACGCCTCTCCACCCTGCGTTACCGGGGTGGCCTGGATAGTTACCTTCAGGTTCTGGACGCCGAACGCAACCTGTTCAACGGTCAGCTGGATTTGGCTCGCCTGCGCCGCGATGAGCTCAGCGCCGTTGTGAATCTGTACCGCGCCCTCGGCGGCGGCTGGCAATAGCCGGTCGCCCCCACACGTAAACAGTACGTAAGTTAACGGCCAAACCTCCCCTTCCGTAAGCTTACGTACTGAAAATGTTATCTAAAGTAAATAATCACACATCTAGTACCTCCTTAGAGCCTTTACCCCAGGTTCGGGGCTCTCAACCCCGTGTACTTTTATGTTGGAGGTAGTAGTTCCAAAAATGAAATCCCTAAAAGTTCTTACGTTCGGGCTGTTAATAGCCGCAACGTCCGCAGCCTCAACCATCCAGATTGTTCCCGCTGTTACCGTGGTTGTGGGTTCTGTCAACGCAACACCATTGCTCGGCATCCCCGCCATCCACAAGGGCCTCAATGCGTTCAGTTTGTCGACCCCTGTGAGCGTCGCCGGCCTGGCCACAATCAATTCGCTCACCTTTTCCTCGTTTGACGACCCGTACATCAACTTCGGCGGCGCCGTTGCCAACATCAGCAACTCGGTACAAACGTTTACTTTCAGCTTTATTAACCCCTACGTCGGTGGACCGTACACCATCCTGCGCGATAGCTACTCCGATTCGTTTACGGACGGAAATGGCAATGGTACGGTTTCCATCGGCTTGGCCGCTGGCGCTTCGTCCATTTCGCAGCCGCAGGTGGATGGCGTGAATCAGGACGGTCAAGGCGTCCCTTGCACTGTGACCGGCGGCTCCGGCTTCTCCGGCACTTGCAATACCGGTGGCAGTCCCGTTGATTTCATCATTCCCGGCACCGGGACAACCGGCACGTTCGGTAGCGTGGTCAGTTTCACGCTCTCGCCGGGCGACATTTATACGTTCAACGGCCGCGTGGAACTGCTGGCAAACGGCAACAGTGTAGTTCCCGAACCGGGCACCTGGATGATGATGTTCCTGGGCCTGGGCGCTGTGGTTTTTGTGAGCGTTCGTAAAAAGCGAACGGCTTAGTTCTTTCCCGTAACCCGCGCGGGAAGCCTGCCTGTTTGCACGCCAGGGCAGGCTTTCCGCGCGGTCAGTTCCGCTTTCTCCCCAGCTCGTAAATCCTCACGAAACTTCCGCTCTCATAAGTCCCCTTCAGCGTTCCGTGTTTTTCCAATTCGTCCGGCAAGTCTTCGCCGAATAGCACTGCATAGTCTATCGATACCGGAAGATCGCCCCGCACCCATTCCAGCCCCGCCCACGACCCCGCTTCAGGCGATTCCAGCCCCCACAGCGTGCCGCGTTGCCCCTCGTCCATCACCGCACGCTTGAAAGCAATGCTGAATGTCCCCGTCGCCGATTGGTAATCCGAAAGGTCCACCGCGTGCTGGCGCACCGCACCCAGCGCCGCCAAATGCAACAGCGGATCGAACGCCATGCCTTCCAGGGTGAATTCGCGCGCGGCATTCGGGGCAGGGTAGCGCACCCGCACGAACCGTGCGCCCTCGGGCAGCCGGTCCATTGCGTCCAGATAGGCTCCCGCCGCCGCGCTATTCGCCTTTGCCTGCCGCGTCATCACCGTGAGTTGCCCCACCAACAGCACCGCCACGAATACACAGATCCACGGCTGAATCCGCCGCAGACGCTCCGCTGAATAGAGCGCCAGCGCACCGAACAGAAACACCGCCCACGCAAACCGCATCTTCACCACCGATCCGCCGAAGCCTAGATCCGGAACAACCAGATACAGCAGAAACGAAGCAGCCGTCAGCACAGCCAACGCCCCACGCGGGCTTTTCCATTCAGCGCGCCGAAGCAATAGAATTGCGCCCACAATCAGGCATAGCATCACGGGCCAAAGGTAGCGTTGTTCCCCCAGCCAACCGCCGCGAAAGAAGAACAGCTTCTCCGGAAAATGCGCCAGCGCCGCCCCCACCTCACTCCTCCCGAACGCCGCCCCCCGGAACCGCGACGCATACAAAAGCACCAGCGTCACCGTAGGCGCAATCGCCACAGCCAGCCGCCCCCACTTGGTGCGGGCGCTCCCCGGCCACAGGCCCATCACGCCCAGCGCCACCCCTCCCAGCACAGCCGGTATCAGGTGAGTAAAAAACAGCAGCGCCAGGCCGCCACACAGCACGGCCGTTCTTCGCCAGCTCAAATCCGCGCGGTGCCGGGCATAGTACCCCACCAGCAGCATCAAGAGCGCAATGCCCAGACAGAAGTTATAAAATCCGGCCCACAGAAACCACTGCTCCACCAGCCAGTTCCCCAAAAGAAAGGGTTTCACTTCGGTCCCGGCAAAAGCCGCCGCGCCATAGGCGAGCGCTGAGTAACCGCCCAACAGGCAAATGGAGGTTACAAATGCCTCGGCGTAATCCGGCCCGAATAGCCCTAGAAATCCCGCCAGCAGCAAGGTTCCCGTCCAGTTCGGAAGCGCGAACTTTTGTACGAAATAAAGCGCATGATAAGGCGAAGTATGCCGGTGAAACACCAGGTCTTTCGTGACAAACGCCGTGTAAACATGAGAGGGTCCATCCTGCGTCACAAAATGGGGAACGCTCCACGGAATATAAATTTGAAAGGCCAGAATCGCCAAGGAAAGGATTCGCAGAAACTTCATTGAGGCATCGAGTATATGCCATCGCCCTTCATTCCCATGCTTAAATAGGCAATCGGGCGAACAACTCATAAAGATGGATGAACGTACACCCGGCCGCGACCCCGCCGCGAAACGATTGCGCGATGTCGAGAACGATCTAAAGTCTCTTCGCGCCCTGGTTGACCGGCTTGCTGAAGAACAGAACCAGAGCCTGTCCCGCGTACATTCTGCGTTGGCGGCGCTCGAATCCGCCGTTCAGCATCAAGCCGCCAAGCCGCGCAAGGCAACCCTCAACCAGAAGCTTCAGGGGACCCTTTCGGGCTGGTATGTCGCCGCCGCGCGCACCATCCTGCGCACCGATATTGAACAGCTTTTCGATAAGGAATATTACGTTTCCCGCGTGCCCGGCCTTGCCGAATCCGGGCTCCATCCCGCCTTCCATTACCTCCGTTCGAAAGCCACAATTTCGCCACATTGGCTTTTCGATAGCGCATATTATCTGCGCACATATCCCGATGTAGCTGCCGCGAATATCGATCCGTTAGTGCATTTCCTGCGCGCGGGCTGGCGGGAAAGCCGCAATCCGCACCCGCTATTCAATACCGGTTTTTACCTGGCCCAGGCGCCTGAAGTGAAGGCTGGCCAACATAATCCGGTCATCCATTACCTGCAGGTTGGCTGGCAAAAAAAGCTCTGGCCCCATCCGCTTTTCGATGGGGATTTTTACCTCGCCGTCCATCCCGATGTCGCTAGCGCCGGCATGGACCCTCTCACCCACTACATCCTCTTCGGCGCTCACGAAGGCCGCCGGCCGCACGCCTGGTTCGACCCGGCTTATTATCGTGCGCGCAATCCAGATGTGGCCCAGGCCCGCGTCGAAACTGTACAGCACTATCTGGAACACGGCGCCGCCGAAGGCCGCGACCCGCACCCACTCTTCGACACGCTGTTCTATCGCGAAGAATACGCCGCTACTTTGGGCGGCCTCACACCGCTCGAACACTTCGCACGCCATGGCCGCGAACTCGGCCACCGCACCAACGCGATGGAGTGCATCGAACGCTTCCTCCCCGCCACTCTTGCACCGCCTCCGCCACCTCGCGGCCGCACCGTCGATGTCGTCATCCCTGTTTACAAGGGCGTTGAAGAGACTCGGGCCTGTCTTGAAAGTTTGCTTGGCGCGGCCAACCGCGAGCCCTTCGAACTCATCGTCATTAATGACCGCAGCCCAGAGCCGGCGCTGACCGAATGGTTGCGTGAAGCCTCCGCTACAGCCGCGTTTACCCTGCTTGAGAACGAAACCAATCTGGGCTTCGTCGCCACCGTGAACCGCGGCATGGCGCTCCATCCGGATCGCGACGTCATTCTCCTGAACAGCGATACCGCCGTCGCCGAAGGCTGGCTCGATCGGCTGGTCCGCGCCGCCTACAGCCACCCGCGCATCGGCACCGTCACCCCGCTTTCGAACAACGCCACCATCTGCTCTTACCCGCGCTTCTGCGAAGAGAATCCGCTCCCGCCCAACACCGGCTTTCAGGAGTTGGATCGTCTCGCCGCCGAAGTCAACAGCGGCCGAGTCATCGATATCCCGACAGCCGTGGGCTTCTGCATGTACATCCGGCGCGAGTGTCTCCACGCGGCCGGTCTCTTCGATGTAGAAACCTTCGGCAAAGGCTATGGGGAAGAGAACGATTTCTCCCTGCGTGCCGCCGCAAACGGCTGGCGCAACATACTCGCCACCGATATTTTCGTCTATCATTTGGGCAGCGTCAGCTTCGCGCAGAGCGCCGTGCAGGCGCGCGAACAAGGCGTGCGCGCCATCGGCAATCGCTACCCGGGGTACTTGGCGCAAGTCGCGCGCCATGTGTCGCGTGACCCCGCCCTTCCCTATCGCTTCGCCCTCACCGCCGCGCGCTTCCGCAACTCTTCGCTGCCCGCCATCCTGCTGGTCACTCATGACTTGGGCGGCGGCATCCGCCAGCACATTGAAGAGTTGGTCCAGTCGCTGCGCGGTAAGGCGAACTTTCTCGAACTCCGCCCCACCGAAGGCGATCTCGTTCTGCTAACCTCGCCCAGCCCCGCTGAAGGGATCTCTTTCTCTCTCGATCTCAAGCGCCAATACGAATCGCTCCTCAGCCTGCTGCGTTCCGCTGGCATCTCACGCATGCACGTTCACCACGTGCTGCGCCACTCCGTCTCGCTCGAGAAACTCCGGCACGATCTCGACATCCCCCTCGATTTCACCGTTCACGATTACCTCGCCATCTGCCCCCGCTTCGTCCTCGCCAAGCCCGATGGCAAGTATTGCGGCGAACCCGATGAATCCGGCTGCAACGAATGCATCCGCACCTCCCTGCCCCACCTGAATTTGGATATCGGTTCCTGGCGCGCGAAATATTCCTGGCTCCTGCATTCAGCCGAACGCGTCATCACCCCCTCCGCCGATACCGCCGCACGCATCAGCCGCCACTATCCGGCGGCGCACATCCAGGCCGCCGTTCACCCCGATCAACTGCCTCCCCAACCTGTGCAAGCCCCGCGCCTTGAACCCGATGGCATGTTGCGCATTGCAGCCCTCGGCGTCATGTCTTGGCATAAAGGTCTGCAGAACCTGGAACGCTGCGCCCAGATCGCCGCGGAACGGGCGCTCCCCCTGGAGTTCACGCTGGTGGGCTATTGCGAACCGCAAGTCCGCTTACACGGGCCGTTCACTTTCACGGAAACGGGCGAGTACACACGCCCGGAATTGCCCGGCGTTCTCGCGGCCGCAAAGCCGGGCCTCATCTGGTTCCCGCAGCGCTGGCCTGAAACGTTCAGCTATACGCTCAGCGTCTGCCTGGAACTTGGGCTTCCCGTCGCTGCTCCCCGCTTAGGCGCGCTACCCGAACGCGTGGCCGGCCGCTCCTGGACGTGGGTTTACGATTGGTCCCTTGAGCCTGAGGCTCTCATCCAGATCTTCCTGCGCGCCCGCGATTCCATGATCGCCGGCGTCTCGCCCAACGCCCCGCCGAATCGCCCCACCGCAGATCCGTTCTTCTATCCCAACACGTATCTCGAACATCGCCCGCGCGGCGGCGCCGCCGTCGACCTTCGTGAAGCCGGCCGCCTTTCCGTCATCGCTCTGCTCTCCTCGTATGAATCGGGCCAGATGCAGAGTTGCGGCTACATCCGCGCCTATCTGCCCCTCATGCATGACCGGATGGAGAGCTTCATTCGCCTTGCCGTCACCACGCCCGAAAGCGCTCTCACTATGGCCGCCGACGTTCTGCTGGTGCAGCGCACCACCATCCCCACTCTGGCGCTGGCCGAAGAACTGGTGCGCCATTGCCGCCGGCAAGGCATCCGGATCGTTTATGAAACCGACGACGATCTTTTCAACATTCACGCCGGCCATGCGGATAGCAGCTTCTACATGCCGCTCATCGCTCCGGCCGAACTCATCGCGCGCCACGCGGCCATGGTGCTTGTCTCCAGTCCCGTGCTCAAACAGCGCCTCGCGCATCTGAACCCCGATATCCGCGTCATCCCCAATGCGCTCGATGAAACGCTCTGGTTCCATGCCCGCGATGCCGCGGGCAATGCCATAGCCAAAGCTCCCTCGCGGGCCGCCACGCAACCCGCCAGGCAACCCGTGCGCATTCTCTACATGGGCACCATGACGCATGGCCGCGACCTGGAAATTCTGGAGTCCCCCATGCGCCGCCTGAAAGCCGAATTCGGCGCCGCCGTCGAGCTCGATCTCATCGGCATCATGCCCGGCGACCGCGAACGCGATTGGTTCAACGTCATCCCTGTCCCCGCCATTTACGGGCACTCCTATCCGCTCTTCATCGAATGGATACGCAAAGAAAACAAGTGGGATTTCGCCGTCGCCCCGCTGGTGGATGACGAATTCAACCGCTGCAAAAGTTACATAAAATATATGGATTACGCCGCTCTGCGCCTGCCCGCCATCTTCTCAGGCATCGGCGTCTTCGAAGGCGTGGTCAGTGAGCGTGAAACCGGCATCTGCCTGCCCGCGCTCGCACCCAACTCCCCTCAGGAAGCCGAAGCCTGGTATATGGCCATGCGCCTTTTGATCACGGATTCCGCGCTGCGCCAACAAATGGGCGAAGCCGCATATCGCGATGTGGAACTGAATCACACGCTGGCCGCGCAACACACGCTCCGGCGCAATCTATGGAATCAAATTGGCAGTCTGCCGGCCGTTCGCTCCAGCAGCACTATCGTCTCGTTCTCGGAAGAAACCACCGCCACCAGTTCGAAGGGAATCTGAAAATCCTGCCGCGCCGCCAGCAGAAAGCTCAATAGATCGCCCGTAGACCACACGTTGTAGTGGATGCTGTAATCTTCCTCCATCAACTCGTCCGCGCGCGCCCTGGCTCGATCGGGCGGCAGTCGATACACCAGCAGCGACCATTCGTAAAAAAGGTCCGCGCAACCGGCCCGCTGCCCGCTCACATAAGCACGCTTCAGAGCCGCATAGGGAGTTACCGGCCTGCGCAGATCGAACGTATGCCGCTTGTCCGGCACCGCCAAATATAAAATCCCACCCTGCCGCACCACGCGCAGCATGTTGTGTATGCTCCGAATCGGGTCCGGGCAATGCTCCAGAAAGTGGTTCGCAATCGCGAAATCCTGCGAGCCTTCCGCCACGTGTTGCAGTAACTGCCCATCGTCCACAATGTCCGGAGCCTGCACCGGAATTTGCGCCATCTCCGGATAATGCTCCAGCAGCTTCTCCAGAGTCATGCGATCGATATAGCGAACCTGGCACGCCTCGTTCAGGCGTGTCGGCTTTTGCAGCGCGCCAATCTCAATGCCGCTCCCGCGAATGTAGCGGTTCGCCAGGCCCACGCGCGCCGTGCGCTCATATTCCTGCAGTTGAATCGCGAACTGAAACAGCGGCCCGCTTTCATACAGCGACGCGCCATCGGATTGAACCACCGACACCGTATGCGTCCCAATCCGCCGGCACAGCGGCGAAAGGTCGGCGCGGAAGCCGGTCATCATCAGCTTCTCCGTTTGAAAATGCTCCATCACATCGGTCCGTGCCTCGCGCGGAAGCGCCAGGTATTCGTCCACGGACGTCTCGTTATGCCGCACCCGCGCGAAAAGATGTTCCGCCGGAGCTTGGTCCGCCGCAATCATCGCCCACCCGGAGATTCCAAATTCGGCCCGCGCCGCAATCGGCAGGACCTTGCCGGGCTCCGCCATCACGCGGTCCAACTGCACCACACCAGCACCTGCCACCGGCAGCGCACGGATGCTCTCCGGCAGGTCGGTCAACACCGGGCAAACGTTTTCCAGCGCCTGTTTTGCCGCCGTCCACAACGAATGTTCACCGGAAAGCCCTGCAAAAAAATACCGGCTTTCAATCAGCCGCGCATACTTTTCGCGCCGCGCATTCGCGTCTTCGCCGCCATCCCGCGAAACAATCACCGCCGGACGCGTACCGCCGGAAAGAGCGTCCCGAAGCAGCTCACGCTGCCGGCCATGCTCATCGATCCAAAGCAGCTCCGCGCCGCCCGCTACCTCGGCCACCCGCATAGCCGGAACATCCACAGCCAGCTTCCGCGCCTGCTCCACAGATCCGTTGCGGCATAGCACCGTAACCGGTGTCCCTTCCCGCGCCAGATTCACCACGCCATCCCAACTAGGCCGATCCTCACTCCACGCATAAACCGCGGAAAAAGCCTTCCCCGCCGGAAGCAGCCTTCGTATCGATTCCACCTGGATTTTCCCGCCCGGGACCATAACCCTCAGTATGGCAACGTTCCCGCCAGAGCCCGGTGACAAAAATGTCAAATCTATATTTCCACTGCTATCAGCCACATACGCGGTACCATCGCCGGGAACCGTCCCCACTCGAGCTAGTCTGAACTCGCCGGGACAAGGATCCCGCGGTTTTGACGCTTCCGGGCTTGGGCACCTGAAAGCTCCCGCGACCGCTCCCCCCGGGATTCAGCTTCTCCGTCAGACATGCGGAGTTGCGGTGAGCCGGTGGAAGGAGGGAGAGTGCTCCTCCACCGGCATTTTTGTTTCGCCCGCACTCATCGGCAGCTAAAATAGCGGTGGCAGCACCGTAGCAATGGCCACCCGAACGCGACGCAAAACTGGTTCGAACGATGCGGATCGAACATTCATCGCCACCAACCTACCCGCAACGCAGCCGGGGATGCCGTCTGAGACCAAACGCCTGAAGCACTACGGCCACTTGCTGGTCACCCGATTCGGATCCCATCCAGCGTTCCGCCTGATGTTTGAAGCGAACATCGCCCAAAGAAAATACCGGCGATCGCTGTCGGTCCCCGTTCCACCGTTTACAAAAGCCTAAAGGTTCCCCATCCGCCACGCCCTGACTCTCGATAAGGCGCATTCGATAGCCTCAGCCTCCCCCGATTCCCATTCCCCCGCCACTGCGGATAAAGTGTATGGCTAGGTATCCACGCATGAAACATACAGCAGCCCTCCTCACCCTGGCCTTCTCCGTCGCGGCCTTCGCCCAACTGCCGCCCAACGCGCCCCCAGCCGCTCCCGCCGGACGTGGCACGCCACCCCCCATGCCCCCCGGCCCCAGCCCCAATTCGCAATACCGGCTCGGCCCCGATTCGCTCGCCCAGGAAGGCGTCCCCAAAGGTGAAATCCGCGGCCCCTTCACCCTCCCCAGCCAGGTCTACCCCGGCACCCAGCACACCTATTGGGTCTACGTTCCCGCCCAGTACGACGCCGCCATTCCCGCCGCGCTCATGATCTTTCAGGATGGCCAGGCCTTCAAAGACGAAAGCGGCGATATTCGCGCCCAGAACGTAATGGACAATCTCATTTACCGCCGCGAAATCCCCGTCATGCTCGGCGTCTTCATCAACCCCGGCCGCACCCCCGAACAGCCCGAGCCCACTCTCTCCGAATGGGGCGACCGCACCACCAACCGACCCACCGAATACAACACGCCCGACGACAAATACGCCCGCATCGTTACCGAAGAGCTGATGCCCGCCCTGAACAAGGATTACAACATCTCAAAGGACCCCGAAATGCACGGCATCGGCGGTTCCAGCTCCGGCGCCATCGCGGCATTTTCCGTCGCCTGGGAGCGCCCTAACCAGTTCCGCAAAGTGCTCAGCAACGTGGGCAGCTTTGTCGATCTCCGCGGCGGTCACGTCTATCCCGAACGCGTGCTCGCCACCGAAAAGAAGCCCATCCGCATCTTCCTCTGCGACGGACGCAACGACAATCGCGGCATTCGCAACGGCGTCTACGATCAGAAGCGCGATTGGTTCTACCAAAACGTGCGCCTCATGAAGGCCCTTACTCAAAAGGGTTACGACGTGAACTACTCATGGGGCGTCAACCTGCATGGCCAGAAATTCGGCGGCGCCATCATGCCCGAAATGATGCGTTGGCTCTGGCGCGATTCCCCCGCCTCCACCGACCCGAACGACATGGTAGAACGCGGCTTCCGCCAACCGGCTAAGAAGACCTAGCCTCTCCCCCGAAACCGGTCGATCTCACGCCGGTCGCGCTTCGAAGGCCGCCCCTCCGGCACCGGGTCGAACAGTTTCATCGCCTTCTTCTGGGCCATCGCCTGCGCCCGCGCCTCTTGGCTGCCTTCGGTCTCCGTATACAGCGTCTGCGCCACCGCCGCAGGCCCCCGCTTGTCGCTCACCAGCAGCACCTCTACCTCAAACTCCCCCGCGTCGCTCTTCACGCGCAGCAAGCTCCCCTCCCTTACCTCGCGCGACGCCTTCACCGCCTGATCGCCTTCCACAATCCGCCCCAGGTCGCACGCCTTCGCGGCCAGGGAGCGCGTCTTGAAAAAACGCGCCGCCCATAGCCACTTGTCCATCCTTACGCGTTCCACCCAGCCATTCTCGTATGCCGGGCCCTTCCAGTTGTCCTACGGCTTGCAGGTCACCGTGTTGCCCGTGGTCTGCGGATTCAGGCACAGCGGACCCAGCTTGCTCGCCGTCGGCACGCTCATCATCGCCATCGGACCCGCCTTGTGCTGCCCGTTGAAAGGCGTCGGCTTCGTCACGTCGAAACCGCAAGCGGCGGCGTCCTGCGGATCGTCGAACCACAGGCCCACATGAAACGTGTTCGTCGGCGGCAGCAGATGCGTCGGATCGAAGCCGAAAATCTGATCCAGAAGAATGGTCTGAATCGTCGCTGAAGACTTGCCCTGCGCGGAAACCTGCACGTCGGATTGATACCAGGCCAGCCCGAAGAAGCCCAAAAAGTTCGGATCCTTCGTACCATCCTGCTGGAAGAAGCTGTTCTGCACCGTGAACAGATCCAGGCCGATACTTGGCTTCAAATTTTCCGTCGACACAATCAGCGTATCGTTCAGCTTGCCGCGCACAACGGTAACATGGGCGCTCGGCGCGCTCAATGAGCCGGGGTTAGACAAGCAAGCCTTAAACGCCGGGTTCGGCACTAATGTGAATGTAACTCTGTCGCCTTCCGCCGCTGCCATCCTGCCAACGGTGAATGCAAATAATGCAAGCGTACTAACTCCAGTTAACCGGTTCATAACTTCTCCTTTGTGGATGAAGGCTTCATGCCTTCCATCAGGTTCAAGCTTAGGTTTCAATCACTCGGGAGTCGTTACCGGCACGTAAGACAAATGTAAAAGAGTTGTCCCTCGCGTACAATCACCGGATATGCCCACGCGCCGCGCCTTCCTTCTCTCCTCTGCCGCAGCCGCCCTTGCCCACGCCCAAGCTCCATCCGAAGAGCTCGCCGCCCTCACCCTCGCCGAAGCGTCACGGCGCATTCATAACCATTCCGTCACCTCCGTCGCCCTCACCGAAGCTTGCCTCGCCCGCATCGGAACGTACAATCCGCTCGTCAACGCCTTCATCACCGTGCTCCGCGAACAAGCGCTCGCGCAGGCCCGCCTGCTTGACGCCGAAGCCAAGGCAGGCAAGTTCCGCAGCCCTCTCCACGGCATTCCCCTTGCCCTCAAAGACAATATCGATACCGCCGGCATCCGCACCACCGCGGCCAGCGCCGTCTTCGACGATCGCGTTCCCACCGAAGATGCCGAAGTCACCCGCCGCCTCAAGAATGCCGGCGCCGTATTCGTCGGCAAAGCCAACCTGCATGAGTTCGCCATGGGCGGCACCAGCGCCACCAGTTACTATGGTCCCGTCCGCAATCCCTGGGCGCTGGCACGTAACCCAGGTGGCTCGTCCGGTGGTTCCGCCGCCGCCGTTGCAACCGATTGCTGCTTCGGTGCGCTCGGTACCGATACCGGCGGCTCCATCCGCACACCCGCGTCTTTCTGTTCGGTGGTTGGCCTCAAGCCCACTTACGGTCTGGTATCTATTCGCGGTATCATTCCCCTCACTTACTCGCTCGATCATTGCGGCCCACTTACTCGTACCGTGGAAGATGCCGCCATGTTACTCAATCAACTAACCGGTTACGACCGGCTCGATATTGCCAGCGTCGAACACAACCGCGAAGATTACGTGGCGCTCTCCAAGCAGCCGGTCAAAAACTTCCGCATCGGCGTCCTGCGCGCGCCCTTCTTCGATTTGCTCGATCCCGACGTGGCCTCCACCATCGAAACCGCCATCGCGCACGTGGCCACCCTCTCTAAATCCGTCCACGATGCCACGCTGCCTTCCACGCGCGGCATTACGCTCCAAGGCGAATCTTACGCCTACCATGAGGACTACATCACAAGCAGCCCCACCCGCTACATGCTTCCCACGCGCCACGCCCTCCAAACCGGCGCGAACGCCAAAGCCTCCGATTATGTCCGCGCCCGCTGGAAGCTCGATCTCCTCCGCCGCACCATTGACGACGCCTTCACCGATTTCGACCTCGTCATACTCCCCACCCGCCGCCACACGCCCCGCACCGTCAACGCCAGCATCAAGCGCGAAGAGACCGATAAGCCGCGTAACCCCGAACTCGAAAACACCGGCCAGTTCAACGTGTATGGCATTCCCGCCATCAGCATCCCCTGCGGCTTCAATCATGAAGGTCTCCCCATCGGCCTCATGATCGCCGGCCCGCGCTTCAGCGAAGGCAAAATCCTCGCGCTCGCCCGGGCTTATGAACAATCCACGTCGTGGCATACCAAAGCGCCGCCCATCACTCCCCAATCGCCCGTTCCCGCTCTCGAAACGGAAGCATAGAATGGTCCAGGTAAACTCATGAGAATCGCCTCGCTGCTCCTGCTTGCCGCCCCCCTGCTGGCCCAACAGACTTACACACTCGGCCCGGATTCCCAACCCAAAGACGTGCCCCACGGCAAGACCACCAAGTACACCTTCACGCAATCCAAAATCTTCCCCGGCACCACGCGCGATTACTGGGTCTACATCCCCGCCCAATACAACCCTGCCACCCACGCGCCCCTCATGGTCTTCTTCGATGGCGGCGGCTTTGCCAATGAAACCGGCGGCTATCGCGTCCCCGTAGTCTTCGATAACCTCATCGCCGCCAAAGACATGCCGCCCACCGTCGCCGTCATGGTCAACCCCGGCGTGCTGCCCGCGCTCAACCCCACACAGCAGAACCGTTACAACCGCGCTTACGAATACGATGCCCTCGGCGATCGCAATGCCCGCTTCCTTATCGATGAGCTATTGCCCGAAGTGCAAAAACTGGTCAACCTCAGCGCCGACCCCAATGACCGCGCCATCGGCGGCTCCAGTTCCGGAGGCATCGCCGCCTTCACCGCCGCCTGGAATCGCCCCGATTCTTTCCACCGCGTCCTCAGCTTCGTCGGCAGCTACACTGACCTTAAAGGCGGCGAAATCTACGACAGCCTCATCCGCAAAATGGAGCCCCTGCCCCTCCGCATCTTTCTCCAGGACGGCGAGCGCGATCAAAGCATTTATTCCGGCAACTGGTATCTGGCGAACCAGTCTCTTTACTCCGCGCTCCAGTTCGCCGGCTATGAAGCGAACTTCGTCGTAGGCACAGAAGGCCACAATGGCAAGCACGGTGGAGCCATCCTGCCCGACGCGCTCCGCTGGCTCTGGAAAGGCTTTCCCGCGCCCATCGCGAAGTCTTATTCAACAGCCGGCAACCGCCACTACATCAGTGAAATTCTCGATCCCGCCAGCGAGTGGAAAGAGGTCAGCCACGGCCATCAATTCACCGAAGGCCCCGCCACGGATAAAAATGGCGACCTCTATTTCGCCGATACGCGCGCCGGCATCTATCGCATTGGAGAAACCTTCCTCGCGCAAGCCCACCACACCAGCGGCCTCATGTTCGGCCCCGATGGCAAGCTCTATGCCGCCGAGCAGGATGGCAAGCGCATTGTCGCCTACGACCCCCAAAACAGCGCCTCCGAAACCGTCATCACCGAAGGCATCGTCCCCAACGACCTCTGCGTCTCAAGCAAGGGCGATATCTATTTCACAGAGCCTTCCACCCACCGCGTCTATCACGTCCGCAACGGCAAGCGGACCATGGTCTACGAAGGCATCACCTTCCCGAACGGCGTTCGCCTGTCCCCCGATGAATCGCTGCTCGTCGTGGCCGATAGCCAAACCAGAACCGTCTGGTCGTTCCAGGTGCAGCCCGATGGCACGCTCGCGAACGGCCAGCCCTTCTACCGCCTCAACCTGCCCGATGAAGGCGCCATGCGAGCCAACGCCGACGGCATGACCTTCGACGATCAAGGCTTCCTCTATGTGGCCACCAACACCGGCATCCAAATCTGCGACCAGCCCGGGCGTGTAGTCGCCATCATCGCGAAACCCAGCACCGCCACGCCCTCGAACGTCGCCATCGGAGGCCCCGGCATGCAAACCCTCTACGTCACTGCCGGCGACAAAGTCTTCGCCCGCCACCTGCGTAGAAAAGGTTTCCACCCCTGGCAGCCCGTCAAGCCGCCGATGCCGCAGTTATAAGATGGGCAGCTTTCACACGTCACCCCCCGGGCCTCTATCGCCTAGGCTGTTACCTCTGCCAACGAATGTTCGTCGTCCGCTGTCAACATAATAGGGAAATTTCAATCATGATAAAGGGACGTGATTCCCTTTCAAGTTTCGTCGCGTGCATCCTCTTCGCGTCGTGTGCATGTCACGCTTCCCGCTCATGATCGTGGTAGATCAAACTGCGAGAGAAGGTTTCGCCGGCAGGGCCCCAATCTGGTCCGAAAACTCGGCGGGCGAACTGAGCCAGACCCGAATCTGTAGGAAGGTGCGTCGGGTCGGCACAGGTGTCGTCACCAGGGGCCGTGCCACAGCATCTTCAAGCAAGCGGGCCGCGAGCGCCTCAACGGCGACGCCGCGCGCTTTCGGTTTGACGGGGCTAGTTCGTGCTGGACTTCCGGCAAAGTTGCCGCCCCGAAGGCGATGGCTTAGCCCTTAGGAGGGCCAACACTGCTCGCTTGTGCTCAAGCTAATCCCTAAAAACAAAGCCGGTGAGACGTAAAATTTAGCCGCCAACTTCTTGATGTGCAACAGTCTCCCTTTCCTCATAAGATAAGGCAAAATTAGCGTTTTGCGAAGTCTTTCGATGGGGAATCTGCATCGTTGCCTGGCAAACGAATCAAGGACACAATAGAAAGAAAGTGGAAATCAAAAAAGCAGGCACCCAACCCTCATCAAACGGCCCCTCCGATTGGTTCACCGGCGCGGTCCGCATCGATCCCCTCTTCCAAGCCCCAGACCCCGCCTTCGTCCAAGCCGCCAGCGTCACCTTTGAGCCTGGCGCCCGCACCGCATGGCACACCCATCCCCTTGGCCAAACCCTCATCGTCACCGCCGGCCTCGGCTGGGCACAGCACGAAGGCGGGCCCATCGAAGAAATTCGCCCCGGCGACGTCGTCTGGTTCCCACCGGGCGAAAAGCACTGGCACGGCGCCACGCCCAGCACTGCCCTCACGCACATTGCCATCCAGGAAAGACTTAATGGCAAAGTTGTCGATTGGCTGGAACACGTGACGGAAGACCACTACCAACGCCCCAAGCCGTGATAGCTTGAAAGCCTGATCGCTCGAAAACTTAAGGACCTACATGCGAAACACTTCGTGCCTGCTTCTGCTGTTCACCGTTGCGCTCTCCGCGCAAACTCCGCCCTCTCCCTCCACCACGCTCAAGGTTGGCGATATGGCGCCAGATTTCATCCTTCCCGCCACCGACGGCAAAAAGGTCACCCTCTCTGAATTTCGCGGTAAGAAGAATGTTGTACTGGCATTCTTCCCCGCCGCTTTCACCGGTGGTTGAACTAAGGAAATGACGGCGTACCAGGCTGGTCACGCTAAATTCGATGAAAGCGACACCGCTATGTTCGGTGTTAGTACAGATAACTCCCCGTCCCAGAAAGTTTTTGCCGAACAACTCAAGCTTACCTTCCCCCTCCTCAGCGATTTTGCCGATCGCAAAGTAGTCACCGATTACGGTATCCTCATCCCCAACCGCGGAATGGCCTACCGGGTGACTTTCGTCATCGATAAAGACGGAAAAATCGACTACATGGAGAAGGATAAGTTGGATCCCGAAGGCTCCGGCGCCGCGTGCAGCCGCTTGGCGCACAAAAAGCAGTAAGTCGCCCGTTCTCCACCGGCGGGCTACTTACTTACCCACGTAAGTAACCCGCCAGATCGATTTAGACCCGTCATCTGTCACCATCAGCGATCCGTCCGCCGCCGTCGCCACACCCACCGGACGCCCCCACACATCGCCGCTCTCAGTCACGAAGCCGGTCAAAAAATCCTCATACTCCCCAGTCGCATGACCCTTCACCAGCGGCACCCGCACCACTTCATACCCGGCCCGCACCGCCTTATTCCAGGAACCGTGCTCCGCCGCGAAAATATCCCCCGCATACTCCGCCGGAAATTGCTTCCCGTCATAAAAGGTCATCTGTAGCGAGGCATTGTGCGGCTGCAGCAAAACATCCGGCACAATCACATGTCCTTTCAACTCCGGCCGCGTGCCTTCCAGCCTCGGGTCCTGGTTGCTCCCCATGTAATACCACGGCCATCCATACACGCCGCCTTCCTGCACATGAGTAATATAATCGGGCACAAGATTGTCACCCAACATATCCCGCTCATTCACCGAACACCATAACTCATTAGTAAGTGAGTTGATCGCAATCCCCACAGGATTCCGAATCCCCGAAGCATATACCTTTACGAACTTACCCTCTGGTGTATACTCCAGTATGTTCGCCCGCAACTTTTCCGTCGAATGCGTATCCGGGTCATCCACATTGGATCGCGAACCAACCGCCACAAAAAGACGCTTCCCATCTTGCGAAAAAACCACATCGCGAGTCGAATGTCCGCCTGTCGGAATATCTGGAACCACCACCTGCGGGCTGCCCGTTGCCTTCAAATCGCCATTTTTATAAGTCACCCGCACGACAGCGTTTGTGTTCCCGATGTAAATCCACTTCGGCTCCGGCCCCGGCGGATAAAACGCCATCCCGAACGGCCCCCGCAGCCCGCCGATAAAAGTGGATGTCTGCTCCGGCTTGCCATCTTTTGTAATGCCCCGGAAAATCTTCAGTTCCCCGGAGTGTGTCTCCGCCACGAACAGATCCCCGTTCGGAGCCCGCTGAATTGCGCGCGGATAATTCAGCTTCTCCGCATAGCGCTCCACCTTGAACCCCGGCGGAGCCTTCGGCCACGCCTCAGCCGGTTTCGCCACCACGGAAGGCCCGTTCGAAACGCCCTTCGTGGCAAATGGCTTTGGCAGCGCGTCGGCCGTAATCTTCCGGAACACCCCCGGCTGCACGCTGTGATAATCGGCAAACGCGCTCTCACCTGTCAGCACCTTGGCGTCGGTTTTCCCCGCCCCGGGGCTCAAGCCCGCCATCGAAATCGTAAGCCATACAAGCCGCATTCGCATATCGCTGTTCACTTTCTTGAGTGTAGGCCAGCCCCCCCAAACTTTTTAGAGAGTATTTTTTCCCCCTCCCACTCCAAATCCAGGACGCCCGCAAAAATCCCCTGATGATTGGAATCGCTAAAACTCTGAAGCTCAGCTTTGCCGTTGGGGCTCTCCTGCTCTTTTGTTCCTCGCTGCTCACCATCTATAACGCCAATCGCTGGTCGTCCGAAGGCCTTGCCGTAGCCCAGGCCCGCGCCGCTCTCTCGCAACTGCAAGAGCTCCAGGCCGGCCTCATCGACGCCGAATCCAGTCAGCGCGCTTACCTGCTCACGCATAGCCCCGCCTACCTCTCCCAATACGAAGCCACCCTTTCCCAATCGCGCGCTAGTCTCGCCAACCTGCCTGCCCACCTGCTCTCCAGCTCGCCCGGCCTCAAGCTTCACACTGCTGAAAAGATGGCGGAACTCTCCGAAATCGTGGCTTTGGCCCGCGCCAATCGCTTCGCCGCCGCGCTCGCCATTGTCGAAACCGGCAGAGGCCAGGCTCTCACCGGCCGGTTTCGTCAGGCCGTCGCCGCGGCTAAAGCCGTCGAATCGCGCGAACTCGCCAAAAGCCAGCAACAGCTCCGCGCCACCCGCTCAGCCGCCTCCTTCGCCGCCATCTCCGGTTCCATCCTCGCCTTCGTCGCGCTCGTCTTCGCCGGTTGGCGCAGTCATTACGATCTGGTCCGTCGCCAGGGCGCCGAACGCTCGCTCGGCCTGCTCGAACGCCGCTTCGATGCCTTCATGCACTTCAACCCCTGCCTGGCCTTTATCAAGGATTCGCAAGGCCGCATGATCTTCGTCAACGCCGCCGTCGAAAAAGCCTTCGACATCCGCTTCGCCGATTGGCAGGGCCGCGACGATTTTAGTATCTGGCCGCGCCACGTCGCCGAAGCCCTCCGCGCCACTGACCTCAAAGTCCTCGCCGGCAATTCCACTCTCGAAGTCATCGAAACCGTCCCCCGTCCGGATGGCACCGCCCGCGAATTCTTAAGCGTCAAATTTCCTTTCTCTGTCCCCGGCTCAGAGCGCTTCCTCGGCGGCATCGCCTTCGACATTACAGATCGCCGTGCGGCCGAAGTGGCTCTCCAGCAAAGCGAAACTTTCAATCGCGGCATCCTCGAAAGCAGCCAGGATTGCATCAAGATCCTATCCCTCCAGGGCGAGCTGCTCTTCATGAACACGGGCGGCCAAAAGCAACTCGGCATCTGCAATTTCGATCCCCTCCTCAATGCCTGTTGGCTCGATTTCTGGAAAGGAGAACATCGGGCCGAGGCCACGAAGGCAATGGCCGCTGCCGCAAGCGGTCAGATCGGCCGTTTTGAAGGCTTCTGCCCCACCTTCACCGGTCAGTCCAGGTGGTGGCACGTCGTTATCTCACCTATCCTCGATAGTGCCGGTAACCCCGAACGCCTGCTCTGCATTTCTCGCGATATCACCGAACTTAAACTCGCCGAAAAAAAGGTTGCCGAATCCGAAGCCCGTTACCGCGAACTCTTCGATCGCAACCCGCTCCCCGCCTGGATTTATTCCACCGACACCTTTCGCTTTCTGGACGTCAACCAGACCGCCGCCGACCATTACGGCTATTCGCACGCCGAACTGCTCAGCCTCGGCATTAACGACATCCGCGTTCCCGATCAGATGCAAAGCATTGAAGACGATCTGGTCGACGCCATTGCCACTAATCGCCGCTCCGGTCCCTGGCTTCATCGCCGGAAAGATGGCTCCCTCGTCACCGTCGAAATTACGTGCCACCCAGTCGATTGGCTTGACCGTCCCGCACGCCTGATAATGGTGCACGACGTCTCCGAACGAGTCGCGTCCGAAACCAGATTCCGCCTGCTCTTCGAAGAATCCACGGACGCGCGCTTCCTCCTGGACGAACGCGGCATCTTCGATTGCAACCATGCCGCCGTCCGCATACTCGGCGTCCCGGATAAGGACAGCCTCTTCGGCCTTCACCCCGGCTTCGATTTCTCCCCCGCCTTCCAACCTTGCGGACGCTCTTCGGCTGACCTCGTCGCCGAATACAACGCCCGTCTCGATTGCGAAGCGTGCGTCCGTTTCGATTGGCTTATCCATCGCGCCGATGGCTCTCCGCTCCCCGTCGAAGTCGCGCTCTCCCGCGTCCAGGTCAACGGACACACCTTCCGTATCTCCACCTGGAATGACCTCACCGAACGAAGCCGCGCCGCCGATCACGTCCGCGCCTCGCTCGTCGAAAAAGAAGTTCTCCTGCGCGAAATCCATCACCGCGTCAAAAACAATCTCCAGGTCATCTGCAGCCTGCTCTCCATGCAGTCCCAAACCATCTCGCATCCCGGCACCCTGGAAGTCCTGCGCGAAAGTCAGGACCGGGTCCAGTCCATGGCCATGATCCACGAACTGCTCTACAGTTCCGCCTCCCTGAGCGATATCGATTTTGCCGATTACGCCGGTCTCCTCGCCGCCGAACTCAGCAGTTCCCTCGGCCTGAATCGCGCTCGCGTACATCTCGTCCTGCAAGTTCAACCCATTCGCTTTTCTCTCGATCAAGCCGTTCCCTGCGGACTCATTCTCAATGAGCTCGTCTCCAACGCCTTCAAGTATGCTTATCCGAGTCCCGCCCAGGGAGAGATTCGCATCGGCCTTCATCAGGACGAAGCCCTGAACATCCACCTCTCCGTCACCGATGACGGCGCCGGTCTCCCCGCCGGCTTCAATTTGGCGGAGTCCCGTTCCCTCGGCCTCCGAATCGTCAACATCCTTGCCCGCCAGCTTGGCGGCTCCATGAACGTGTTCTCGGAACGCGGCTCCGCGTTCGAAGTAGTCTTCCCGGCACTAATCTCTTAAGGTCTCAATCGAAATGCTCACCACAAAAATTCTTGTAGTTGAAGACGAAGGCCTCATCGCTAACGATATTGCGGACCGCTTGCGCAAAGATGGCTACCAGGTCACCGGTATCGCCGCCTCCGCCGAAGAGGCCCTCAGCTCTCTCTCTAAATCCGCGCCTGACCTGGTCCTGATGGATATCCGCATTAAGGGCGATCTGGATGGAATCCAGACTGCCGAACGTGTCCGCGCCGGCTTCGATATCCCCGTCATCTTCTTAACCGCGCACGCCGATAGCGGCACGCTCGAACGCGCCAAAGTCACCGAGCCTTACGGCTATTTGGTCAAACCCTTTCGCCAGGTCAATCTCGCCAGCTCCATTGAAATGGCCCTCTTCAAGCACCGGTCGGAACAGCAGCTTCGCCAGCGTGAAGTCTGGCTTTCCACCGTGCTCCTGTCCTCCCCCGCGCCCACCATCGTTACAGACCGGCGCGGCGTCGTGCGCTTCGTGAACCCACTCGCCGAAGAGCTCACCGTCACCTCGCTCATGGAACTCATCGGCAAGCCGTTCGCCGAAGCCTTCCCCCTTTTCGATCTAAGCACTGGCGAACCCGTTGGCGACCTCGTCGCCGCCGCCCTTCGTAAAGACTGCACCTTTTCGTTCCCCCCCGGCCTCGCCCTCCGCCGCCCCGGCCTCTCCGATATCGAAATCGAAGGCGAAATCTCCCCCGGCCCCAATGAGCAATCGAACCCCGGCGCCGTCATCACCCTCCGCGATTGTTCTGAGCGCGCCCGCCAGGAGCGCGAAGTGCGCAATGAGCAGAAAATGCTGGCGGTCGGCCGCATGGCTGGCGGCATCGCCCACGATGTCAACAGCCTGGTAGCCTCGTTAATCGGCGAGAGCGAAAAACTGCTCGCCGGGCCTCTCCCGCAAGAACAGCGCGCTGCCCTCGAAGCCATCTCCACGGCCGGCCATGGCGCCGCCGAAATCACCGGCCAGCTCCTCGCCCTTAGCTCCAAACCCGCCGCCCCTCGTCAGGTTGTCGCCGTAAATGAGGTGGTCGCCAGGGCCGTCCAGCTTCTCTCACCCGGCTTCGGCTCCCACATCACAGTGTCCTCCCACCTCAACCCCGCGGCCGGCCATATCAACATCGTTCCCAGCCAGCTCCATCGGGTGCTCGCGAAATTGCTATTGCACGCCGCTCATGCCATGCCCGCCGGCGGAAAGATCGTGCTCGCCACCTCCGCCATGGAGCGCGAAACAGAAACGCTTCTTGGCCCCCACACGGTAGAAAATTTCGTCCGCATCGCCATTTCCGATAGCGGCCCCGGCATCGAACCCGCCGATATGAACCACGTCTTCGAGCCGTTTTTCAATACCGAAACCGAAGACGGTACCGGCCTCGATCTCGCTGTCGTCTACAGCATCGTCAAGGAAGCCGAAGGCGAACTCAACGTCTTCAGCGCGCCCGGTCAAGGTTCTACGTTTGAAATCCTATTTCCCAGCGCCCCGGGCCCAAATAGCAACCCTGTCCCTGCCTCGCTCCCCGAACGCGCCACCATCCTGCTTGTAGAAGCGGAAGCCGTGCTCCGCACGATGACCCACAACCATTTCGAGCGTGAAGGCTACAATCTCCTCGAAGCCGCCAACGCCGGCGATGCCCTGCAGATCGCCGAATCTTATGAGGGCCCCATCCACCTCCTCGTCACCGACCTAGAACTGCCCGAAATGGACGGAGCCCTCCTTGCCGCCGCCTTTGCCGCCAAGCGCCCCGAAGCGAAAGTCATCATGGTGTCCGCCCACCCCTCCAGCGCTCCCCAGCCGTTTCTCCAAAAACCCTTCTCCCTCTCCGCCCTCCAGCAAAAGATTGAGCAGGTGCTCTCCGCGGCCTAATGGTCCAGCCCGAACCGGCCGATATGCATACCATGAACAGCGGTTCCCAATACCGGCTCCTTACCCGGAGCGATTTCGACGGGCTCGTTTGCGCCATTCTTCTCAAAAACCTCGGCCTTCTCGATTCCATCGCCTTCGTCCATCCCAAAGATGTTCAGGATGGCAAAGTAGAAGTCACCTCGCGCGATATTCTCACCAACCTGCCCTATGCCCCCGGCTGCGCGCTCTGTTTCGATCATCACGATAGCGAAGCCGTGCGCGCCGAAGACCAGCCGCGCCCCAACCACATTCTCCAGCCCCATGCCGATTCCGCCGCCCGCGTGCTCTACGAATGGTACGGAGGCGCCGCCGCCTTTCCCGGCATCGCAGAAAGCATCCTGCAAGACATGATGACCGCGGTCGATAAGGCCGATTCCGCCCGCTTCACCAGCCAGGACATTCTCGATCCCCAAGGCTGGGAACTGCTCTCATTCCTCATGGACCCCCGCACCGGCCTTGGCCGCTTCCGCGAGTTCCGCATCTCGAATTACGACCTGATGATGGCGCTGATAGATTACTGCGTCGAACATTCCATTGAGGAAACGCTCCTCCTTCCCGACGTGCGCGAGCGAGTCGACCTCTACCGCCGGCACAAAGACCTCTTCGCCGCCCAACTCCAACGCTGCACAACAGTCCACGGAAAATTGGCGGTGCTCGATTTACGCCGCGAAGAAGTCATCTACGTTGGCAACCGTTTCGTCATCTACGCGCTCTTCCCCCAGTGCAACATCTCGATGCACGTCCTCTGGGGCCTGAAACAGCAAAATACGGTTCTGGCGATTGGCAAATCCATCCTGGACCGCGGCAGCAAAATCAACGTAGGAGAACTGGCGCTAGCCTACGGCGGAGGCGGCCACGAAGCAGCGGGCACCTGCCAGGTAGACAACGCCTCAGCCGCAACCGCCATTGAAGCCATAGCCCAGGCCATCAACGCCGAAAGCCACACCAAGTGGCACCCGGTCTTAAGCTACCCAGGCACCCCAGCAGACCTCGCGCCCCGCTAGTCGGATGCCCGATCTTTGACGTCCCGCTGTAAAAGCCGTTCCGCCAGCGTCAGATTGCTCCATCTTCGAATTTATCGAAAGCTGCCAGACTATCCCATCGGAAACGCATTCCGGCAACGATTTATTCACACCTTCACGGCCTCACCAGCCAGCTCGTCGTCCTTCCCAACGAAGATCACTCCCACTACATCCGCTTCAGCACCGCCTCAAGGCCGACCTCAAGCCCGAAGGCACCGTCGAAAAAAATGCTCGCCCAAAACATCTGCGACACCCAGTGGCGCCTCGAACGCGGCCGCGCCATGGAATCCACCATCCTCGCTATGGGCCACCTCGAAGCCCACCACGCACATCGCCGAACTCGAAATCCGCGACGTGCAAACCGCCATGGTGGAAGCCAACACCTGGGCGCGCCACGAATCTGTCCTACGCAACATCCACATCCAGGAAACGCGCCTGAACCGCACCCTGTTCAAGGCCATGGCCGAACTCCGCGAGCAGCAAGCCCGCCGAAAAAAGGAAGCTCAGGACGCCCTCGAAGACGCCGTTTCCGCCTACACGTATCACAAACAAAACCAGTTAACGTTCATCCCCTCCGAATTTGGCTTTGTTTTTACAACCAGCGAACTACGCCAGGCCGCCCTCCGCCGCGAATGGCGCCACCGCATCCAATGACCGCCGGTTTCCAACCCTGAATTTGACATTTCCATGACCGAAAGTTACCCTTGTCAGGTACGTCTATAAGTTTCCGGAGAAGTGTGTCCCAAATGAGCACCACGCAGTTTCCCACAAAAAACGCCGTAGCCCGCCAATGGCACGTCATCGATTGCGATGGCAAAGTGCTCGGCAAGGTGGCCAGTCTGTCCGCCAGCATCCTTATGGGCAAAACTAAGCCCAATTACACCCCGTTTATCGACGCGGGCGACCATGTCATCCTCATCAACGCCGCCAAAATCGTTCTGACCGGTAAGAAAGAAGGTCAGAAGGTATACCGCCATTTCACCGGTTTCCCCGGTGGTCTGGTCGAGCGCACCTTGCAGCGCGTCCGTTCCACCCGTCCTCAGCGCATGCTCGAAGACGCCATTTTCGGCATGCTCCCCAAATCCAAAATGGGCAAGCAGATGTATCGCAAACTGAACGTTTATGCGGGCGATAAGCACCCGCACATCGCCCAGAAGCCCGTCGCCAAAGAAGTCCGAGTCAAATCCGTTACCGCACAAGCTTCCTAAATCATGGCAATTAAACAGATCACACAGTATTTGGGCACCGGCCGCCGCAAGCGCGCCATTGCCCGCGTCTTCCTCCGGCCCGGCAGCGGCGCCATCAAGATCAACGGCCGTACGCTCGAGCATTATTTCCCCACCGAAGCTTCGCGCTTCCCGGTCCGCCAGGCACTCATGGCCACGGAAACCGCCGAAAAGTTCGACATTCTCATTCTCGCGAATGGCGGCGGCTTCATCGGTCAGGCCGGCGCCATTCGTCTCGGAATTTCCCGCGCCCTGGTCGCCTTCAACGCTGAGCTTCGCCCCGCACTCAAAACCGCCGGCTTCCTCACGCGCGATCCGCGTAAGCACGAACGCAAAAAGTACGGCCAAAAGGGCGCGCGCAAGCGGTTCCAGTTCTCCAAGCGCTAGTTCTCTGCTGTTCATTCTGGGACGCCGCCCTGCGGTGTCCCTTGTTTCCTGGCGTTCTGCCGGCCCCGCGCCGGTTCTAAGATCGCCACCACCCTCCACCAACTAACCTCACAGGAGCACCACAAAACTTGCCAGCTATCTCCATGAAAGAACTGCTCGAAGCAGGCGTACACTTCGGGCACCAGACCAAGCGTTGGAATCCCAAGATGAAGGAATACATCTTCGGCGAACGCAACGGCATTTACATCATCGACCTTCAGAAGACCCTCAAGCTCTTCAAAGACGCCGCCCGTTTCGTCGGCGAAATGTCCGCCCAGGGCAAGAACATTCTCTTTGTCGGCACCAAGCGCCAGGCCCAGGAAGCCATTGCCGAAGAAGCCACCCGCTGCAACATGTATTACATCAATCAGCGCTGGCTCGGCGGCCTCCTCACCAACATGGCCACCGTCCAAAAGTCCATTAAGCGCCTCAAAGAGCTGGACCAGATGTCTACTGACGGCGGCTACGAATCGCGTCCCAAGAAGGAGGTCATCCGCCTCGAACGCGAACGCAAGCAGCTCGAACTCAACCTCGCCGGCATCAAAGATATGCCCGGCCTCCCCGACATCCTCTTCGTCATCGATTCGAACAAGGAAGCCATCGCCGTCAAGGAGGCCCGCCGCCTCGGCATCCCCGTCGTCGCCATCGTCGACACCAATTGCGATCCCGAAGAAGTCGATTGGGTCATCCCCGGCAATGACGACGCCCTGCGCGCCATCCGCCTCTTCACCACCAAAATTTCCGATTCCGTCATCGAAGGCCGCGCCCTCGCCACCGAGCAGGATTTCACCGAGAAGCTCATTACCGATGAAACTCCCGCCGATGAAGCCATGCCCGAATACACCGAATACGTCGACCCCAAATTTAACGAGCAGATCATGGCCGAAAGCCTGATGGGCGAAGAGCCCACCATTCGCCCCGAAGACTAATCTCCAAACACGAATCCAATGCCTGAAATCACCGCACAACAAGTCAAAGAACTCCGCGAACGTTCCGGCGCGGGCATGATGGAATGCAAGAGCGCCCTCAAAGAAGCCAACGGCGTCATGGCCGAAGCTGAAGTCGTGCTCCGCAAGCGCGGCATCACCAATGCCGGCAAGAAGTCCAGCCGCGCCACCCGCCAAGGCCTCATCTCTCATTACATCCATCCCGGCGGCCAGCTCGGCGTCCTCATCGAAGTAAACTGCGAGTCCGATTTCGTCGCCCGCACAGACGATTTTCAAGACCTTGCGCGCGACCTCGCCATGCACATCGCCGCTGCCGACCCCCTCTTCCTCCGCAAGGAAGATGTCTCCCCGGAGGCTCTCGCCAAAGAGAAAGACATCCAAAAGGCGCGCGCCATCAACGAAGGCAAGCCTGAAAAGGTCGCCGAGAAAATCGTCGAAGGCCGCATGGCAAAATTCTATGAAGAGGTCTGCCTCTATGAGCAGCCTTACGTCAAGGAATCCACCATGACCGTCGACCAGATCATCAAGAGCAAAATCGCCAAGCTCGGCGAAAATATCTCCGTCGCCCGCTTCGCCCGCTTCAAGGTCGGCGAAACCGCGGCGGCCTCCGAACCCGAAGCTGCGGAGTAACGGATGGCCCAGTACGGACGCATCCTCCTCAAGCTCAGCGGTGAAGCCATGGCTGGCGCTAATGGCTCCTTCGGTATCGATGCGGAACGCGTCAAAAGTCTGGCCGCGGAAGTTGCCGCCATTGCCGCCAAAGGCCTCCAGGTGGGCCTCGTGGTCGGTGGTGGCAACATCTTCCGCGGCATCGCCCTCGCCGCCAAGAATATGGACCGCGTCACGGGCGATCATATGGGTATGCTCGCGACCGTCATCAACTCGCTCGCCATGCAGGACGCGCTCGAACACCAGGGCTGCCATACTCGCGTCATGAGCGCCATCGAAATGCACCAGGTCTGCGAGCCCTATATCCGCCGCCGCGCCATCCGCCATCTCGAAAAGAACCGCGTGGTCATCTTCGCCGCCGGCACCTCCAACCCCTACTTCTCCACCGACACCGCCGCCACGCTCCGCGCCCTAGAAATTCACGCCGAAATCATCGCCAAAGCCACCAAGGTCGATGGCGTCTATGACAAAGACCCCATGAAGCATCCTGAGGCTGTCATGTACAAGGAAATCTCCTACACCGAAGTGCTCTCGAAATCTCTCGGCGTCATGGATTCCACCTCCATCGCCATGTGCCGCGATAACAAGCTCCCCATCCTCGTTTTCAACTTGAACACCGCTGGAAATATAATGCGTATGTCGATGGGCGAACCCATCGGCACCTTCATCCGCTAATCATGCCAACCGTCAAAGAGATCGAAACGCACGCACGCACGAAGATGGAGCAGGCTGTCACAGCCCTCGCCCATGACATGTCGGCCATCCGCACCGGCCGCGCCACCATCAGCATCCTCGATCACATCCGCGTCGATTATTACGGCACCTCAACGCCCCTCAACCAGGTCGCGAACCTCCACGTTCCAGAGCCGGCGCTCATCACCGTCCAGCCCTACGACATGTCGATCCTGAGCGCCATCGAAAAGTCGATCCGCAATTCCGACATCGGCCTCAACCCCGCGAACGACGGCAAGGTGATCCGCCTCCCCATCCCGCCCCTCACCGAAGAGCGCCGTAAAGAGTTGGTCAAGCGTCTCCACGGCATCGCCGAAGATCACCGCGTCAGCATCCGCAACGTCCGCCGCGACGCCAACGAGCAGCTCAAGAAGCTCGCCAAAGATAAGACCATCGCCGAAGACGAAGAGCGCGCCGGCACAGCCGAAGTACAGAAGCTGACCGACGCCCACATCCAAAAACTCGACGCCGCAGCCAAACAGAAAGAGAAGGAAATCCTGGCGGTCTGAAATGGCGGCGACCACTCATCTCCTCACAGTGCGCGAGACACCGAAGTGGGATCACCTCCTCATTCAACGCAATCTGCGGCGAACCCTCCAAGCCGTTGCCGAGCCGGGCAGTATGGTCGCCACCGAGCTGGCCTTCCAGCCAGTTGCCGATGGCGAACTGCGCGTCGCCGACGTGGCCTGGATCTCCGCCCAACGCCTCCACGACGTCGATCCCGAAGGCTATTTTCAAGGCATACCGGAACTGGTAATTGAAGTCCTGTCCCCCTCCAACACAGCCAGCGACCTCTACGATCGCGAAAGTCTCTGCCTCTCAAACGGCGGCCTCGAATTCTGGGTCGTCGACCCCGCTCGCCGCCAAATCAAAGTCTCCACCCCAGACCGCCGCACCGTCACCTACACCTCTGGCGAACAAGTACCCCTCCCCCTCTTTGGCGGCAGCTCGTTGCCCGTAGACCAAATCCTGGCAGTGTAAACTGTGCTAACCCAACTCACTCAGCCGCACGCAAATGCGAGGGGATTCCGTACAGAGCACCCCATCTCCGGCATGGCTGGCTCCACTGCTTGTATGCACCCAACCCTGCTTCGTTCGAGGGTCAATCAGCCAGACGTACTGAACACCAAATTCAAGATAATCATTCACCCGGACTTGCATTTCCTCCACCCGGTCACGGCGCGAGAGAATTTCAATACACAAAAAAGGTGGCTCCTGAACCACCGGCCCTCTCGGTGCCGCAGTCAGCACCGCAATATCCGGAATGCGAAAGCGGTTCGGCCTTACTTGGACCCGCTGTTCCGGCACAACCAGAATGCCCAATTCCCCTTCCAGGGCAAACAAAAACTGGCTCAACAGCATCTGCAGACGGCTGTGCTCCCATTCCCCCACGTTTCTCTCCAGCAACTTCCCGTCAACGTAGTCGCAATCGGGACGGTAGCTCGTCGCCAGATATTCTTCGCGCGGAACCCGAACGCTTGTCAGCACAGACTTGCTCCCGGGTCCATTATCCTCTAACTATGCAACGCCGCACCTTCCTCCAGGCAAGTGCGGCAATGGCCGCGATCTCGCTCCCCAAACCCCTCCTCCCCCGCGTCCTGAAGCCCGGCGACACGGTCGGCCTCATCACCCCCTCCAGCTACGTCAGCGATCCCGATGAGCTCGATTTCGCCAAACGCTTCTGCAGTTTCTTCCATCTCAAACTCAAACTGGCCGCCCACGTCACCGCCCGCTACGGCTACCTCGCCGGCACCGCCCGCGAACGTTTGAGCGACCTTCACGCCATGTTTGCCGACCCCGAAATCCACGCCATCTTCTGCATCCGTGGCGGCTACGGCAGCGCCCAAATGCTCCCGCTCATCGATTTCGACCTCATCCGCCGCAACCCCAAAGTGTTCCTGGGCTACAGCGACATCACCGCCCTCCACACCGCCATCTCCCAGCGCACCGGCCTCGTCACCTTCCACGGCCCCGTGCCCCTGAGCCACCTCTCCACATGGTCCCAACAGCACCTCACGCGCGCGCTTTTCGAACCCGCGCCACTAGGCCTCCAGACCAATCCGCCCGACCCCAACCCGCTCCAGCCCTCCCACACGCTCCGCACCATTCGTCCCGGCAAAGCTACCGGCCCTCTCGCCGGCGGCAACCTCACGCTCCTCACCACCACCCTCGGCACCCCCTGGGAAATCGAAACCCAGGGCCGCGTCCTGCTCCTCGAAGACATCGGCGAAGACATCTACCGTATCGACCGCATGCTCACCCAGCTCCGTCTCGCCGGCAAACTCCAGAAGGCCGCCGCCATCGTAGTCGGCGAATGCAAAGACTGCCCGCCCCCCAATCACGCAAGCGCGTATTCGCTTGGCGAAGTCCTCGATTACCTGCTCAGCGACCTCAACATCCCCGTCTACTACGGCCTTAGCTTCGGCCACACCACTGACCAGGTCACGCTCCCCATCGGGATCCAAGCCACCGTGGACGCCGCCGCCCAAACCCTGACGGTCGATGCTCCGGCGGTACACGCATGATCAAGCTCCGCGTCCCCGCCTCTAGCGCCAACCTCGGCCCCGGCTTCGACACCCTCGCCCTCGCGCTCGATCTTCACCTCGAATGCCAGGCTGAACCCGCGAGCGAATGGCTCATCACCGTCAAAGGCCGCGATTCCGAAAGCATCCCCACCGATGAGACCAATCTCATCCGCCAGACCATCGCCCGCTACACCCCGCAAGCCTTCCACCTGCAAATCACTAACGGCATCCCCGTCGGCAAGGGCCTCGGTTCCAGCGCCGCCGCCCTCACCGCTGCCCTGCGCATCGCCGTCCCCGAATTGACCGACCGCGAACTCCTCAACGAGTGCGCCAAAATCGAAGGCCATCCCGATAACGCAGCCGCCGCCGTAATGGGCGGATTAGTCGCCGCCATGATGGACGAGAGCGGAGTCACAACCGCTGTCAATATTCCCATTCCCCCGCAACTCGCTCTCTCCCTAGTAGTTCCCAATTACCCCCTTTCCACCGCCGAAGCCCGTGCCGCCCTTCCCGCCTGCTACACTCGGGCCGACGTGGTTTTCAACTTGCAGCGCACCGCCGTGCTCGTCGCCGCGCTCGCCGCCGGCAACCTCGAAGCCATCGGCCGCGCTCTTGACGACCGCCTGCACCAGCCCTATCGAGCCGCGCTCATCCCCGGTCTCGCCGAATCGCTCGCCCAAAAATCCCCCGGCATGCTCGGCTGCGTCCTCAGCGGCGCCGGCCCCTCGGTCCTCATCTTCCACACCCGCGGCCAGGCCCAATGCTGCGAACAAATCGCGAACCTCTTCCCGCAATCCGAAATCATCCCCGCATGCGCGCCCAACAACTAATCCAAAAGCTCGGCCTCCCCGCCACCGACGAAGCCATCACCAGCACTCAGCGCTTCCCCGATGGCGGCCAGTACCGCATCGAAATCCCCTCCACCGAAGGGCCCAAAGTCCTCCGTGCCGTGCTCGATGAAGCCCAAGCCCGCCAAGTTCCCGTCCACCGCGTCAGCCAGGGCTCCGGCATCATGCTCATGGCCAACTCGGAAATCTTCGAAATGCTCGAAATGGGCCGCGAAGCCAAAGTCGAAGTCAACCTCTTCATCGGCCCCCGCGCCACTTTCGATACCGGCGCGCAAGTCTTCTCCCCTGCCGGCAAAGCGCTCGGCCTCGCCGCCCGTGGTGCCACCCAACTCGCCTTCGCCCTCGAAGACCTGCTCCATGCAATCGACCTCGGTCTTCGCAGCGTCCTCGTCAGCGATCTCGGCGTTCTTCAAATCATCGGCCAACTCAAAAAGTCCGGAGACCTTCCCGCCGACCTCATTGTCAAGACCTCCGTCATGATGGCCCCCTGCAACCCCGCCAGCGCGCGCCTCATGGAAGATTTGGGCGCCACCACCCTCAACATCCCCAGCGACCTTTCCATCCCTCAAATCGCCGCCATCCGCCAGGCCGTCCACATGCCGATCGATTTCTACGTCGAAGCGCCTGACAACATCGGCGGCTTCCTCCGCTACTACGAAATCCCCGAGCTCATCCGCGTCGCAGCGCCCCTCTACCTCAAGTACGGCCTCCGCAACAGCCCCGACGTTTACCCCAGCGGCACGCATCTAGAAAACACAGTCATCGCCCTTTCCCGTGAGCGCGTCCGCCGCGCCCAGCTTGGCCAGGAATTCATAGAGCGATATTGTCCCGATGCCGTCATGTCTCCCCGCGTTTGATCACGTCATCGTCGTAGATTGGAGCGCCAACTCCACACCCAAAACAGGTCCCGACAGCATCTGGTACTGTCACGACGGCCAAACTCATAACCCACCCACGCGCCACCAGGCCATGCGCGAAATCACCGCCCTGGCGCAGTCTCTTTCGGGCCGGGTCTTGCTCGGCTTCGATTTTCCCCTCGGCTTCGCCCATTACCGTATCCCGTGGCCTCTGCTCACGGAACTCATCGAAGACGCCGAAGACAACGCGAACAACCGCTTCGCAGTAGCCGCCGAACTCAACCGCAGCCTCACCAACGGCCCGGCGCCCTTCTGGGGCTGCCCTCCAAAGCACGCAGGCCCGTACCTCACCGCCACCAAGCCGGCCCAAGCACTCCCCCAACGCCTCACCGAACAGCGCGGAGCCAAGCCACCCTGGAAGCTCGCCTACCCCGGCACCTGCGGCAGCCAATCCCTCACCGGCATCCCGCACCTGCAACGCCTGCGCAGCGCGCTCGATGACTGCTCCGTATGGCCCTTCGAACCGCTCACAACGCGCTACGTCATAGCTGAAATCTACCCCTCGCTATGCGGCGCGCCCCCGCCCACCGGAATCAAAGACGAGTGGCAAGTCCGAACCTTGCAAGCGCAACTCAGCCGTCCCGCCACGCTCCACCGCTACCTCTCCGTCGCGCTCCCGCCTAGCGCTCACGCTGAAGGCTGGATCTTAGGAATCGAACCCTAATGCTTCCACTCGCTCACCAGCCCCTGCGCCGCAAGCTTGCGCTGCAGCTCCGCCACGTTCACATCCTGCACACCCATGTCTCCCCGAGAAGCCATCGCAGCCGCCACACCAGCGGCATGCCCCAAAATCATGTACTGCGGCTCCATCCGCAAACTCGAGTAAGCGACGTGGCTCGCGGAGAAGCACACCGGCACCAACAGGTTCGTCGCATCTTCGCGCTTCGGCAGCATCACACGAAACGGAATCTGGTAAGGCGTCACCGCCACCTGCATATCGCCCTCGTTCTCCACCGCGCCATCCGCCGTCGCCAGGCGCTGTATATTGTGCGAGTCGCTGTTGTAACTCCCCATGCCAATCGCGTCGGGCTTGCTCAACTCCGTCTGCAGATCCTTCTGCACCATCACATACTCGCCCACCATGCGCCTCGCCTCGCGCACATACAGCTGGTTCGGCCAGTGGTCCGTATCCTGAAACTCGTCCTTCGCCAGACCCCAGCCATTCACCTCGTTCCGCAACTCCTCCGGCACGCGCGCATCGTGCGCCAGAAACCAGAAGAAGCCTTTCGTGTAGTCTTCATGCTCCTTCCAAATGCGGGCGCGCGTGGCATAGCTGCCTTCCGGATACTCCCAATCCTTCCCGATGTAATCGGTCGAAAACGCGCCATTGTTGTTCGTGTCCGTCTTATGATTCGGAATCGCAAGCGGATTGCACAGATCCCCGAACCGCGGCCACTTGCCGGTCTTCTCTTTCGTCGCCTGAATCAATCGCGCCACCAACTCATAACGCTTGGCGTCATATCCCGCGGGCTTCGGAAACGCCACTTGATTCGCCGGGTCGTCCGTCAGAATCAGCCGAAAGTTGTAAGCCTGCACCTTCCGGTCCGCCGCTCCCACTTCGCCTTTCGTCGACGCCGCCGAAACCTCCGGCAACAGCTTGCCGTCACCGTCGAAAGGCGAAACACGAACCAGAAACTGATGCTTGGGAGTCCGATCCCTCACCCCCGCCAGCGATTCTCCATACTCCGCAATCCCTTCGCGACCCCACGTGTACCGCACCTTCGCCTGCGCCATCAGGTCGCCCTCATAAGAGCAGTCCGCAAACACGCGGCCCTCATAAACCGACCCATCCTCCATCGTCACCGCCGCAACCCGCGCCCCGCTCTTCCGCACGCCGCCGCGCTCCGCCAAACGTTGCCGCTTCACCACTGTCACCTTCGCCTCCCGCAGCATTTCCTCCAGCACCTGCTCCCCCACATGCGGCTCGAAATACCAGGCCACCTCCTGCCCATAGCGCCCCACATCGTAACGCTTCCCCAAGCGCCGGTAAAACTCCAGCGCCATCCCGCCAATCACTTCCCGCTTCCCCACATCGGTGCGCGAAAGCCCACCGGTAGTCATGCCGCCCAAGTGCGTGCCGGGTTCGAGCAGCACCACCCGCAACCCCTCCCGCGCGCCACTCACCGCGGTCACCACACCCCCGGCCGTTCCGCCATACACCACCAGATCGAACCGCTGTGTAGCAGCGTGCAAGCCACCGGTCACAAGCATGAATACTAGAGCGAAGAAGCGCATTCACACAGTGTCTAACGAAGCGGTGCAGTACAGTAAAATCGTGAAGCTCACGCTTACCTTACTGCTCTGCGTTTCCGCTTATCCAGCCACCATCGAACAAGCCAAAAAGTTTGTCGAAGATACCGAACGCCAAGACCTCGTCCTTTCCACCGAGGCCCAGCGCGCCGATTGGGTGAAGAGCAACTTCATCACCGACGATACCGAAGCCCTCGCCGCCAAAGCCGATGAGCGCGTCATCAACGCCGGTGTCGCCTGGGCCAAGGAAGCCGCGAAGTACAAAGGCACTCCGCTCCCCGAAGATATCGAGCGCAAGATGCTGCTGCTCCGTAACGGCCTCACCATCGCCACGCCCGCCAATCCCAAAGAAAGCGAAGAGCTCACCCGCATCGTCGCGTCCATGGAAGGCACTTACGGCAAAGGCAAGTATTGCCCTCAACCCGATAAATGCCTCGATCTGGGCGACCTCGAAAAGATCCTCGCCGAGAGCCGCGATCCCAAGCAACTGCTCGACGCCTGGACCGGCTGGCACGCCATCGCAAAGCCCATTCGCGCTCCCTTCACGCAATATGTCTCGCTCGCCAACAAAGGCGCGCGCGAGCTTGGCTTCAAAGACACGGGTGCCATGTGGCGGGAAAAATATGACATGACGCCCGATCAGTTCGCCTCTGAACTGGACCGGCTCTGGCTTCAAGTGAAGCCGCTATACTTATCGCTCCACACCTACACCCGCAAGAAGCTGCGTGAAAAATACGGCGCCGCTGTCGTACCTGCCGATGGTCCCATCCCCGCGCATTTGCTCGGCAACATGTGGGCGCAAACCTGGGACAACATCTACCCATTGCTTGAACCGAAAGACGCCTCGCCCGGCTATGACCTGAGCGAAATTCTAAAGAAGCGCAACACCGATGCCAAGCAGATGGCGCGCTATGGCGAAAGCTTCTTCACCTCGCTCGGCTTCGCACCGCTGCCGCCAACCTTTTGGGAGCGTTCTCTCTTCACCAAGCCGCGCGATCGCGATGTGGTCTGCCACGCCAGCGCCTGGGACATCGATTTCGAAAACGACTTGCGCATCAAAATGTGCATCGAACCCACCGCCGAAGATTTCCTCACCGTCCATCACGAACTCGGTCACAACTTCTATCAGCGCGCCTACAACACGCAGCCATTCCTCTTCCGCGATAGCGCCAATGACGGCTTCCACGAAGCCATCGGCGATACCATCGCTCTCTCCGTCACACCCGAATATCTGGTGAAGATTGGCCTGCTCGATAAGGCTCCCGACGCCTCGCGCGACATCGGCCTGCTGCTTCGGAAGGCGCTCGAAAAAGTCGCGTTCCTACCCTTCGGCTTGATGATCGATAAGTATCGCTGGCAAGTCTTCAGCGGACAGATCCAACCCGAACATTACAACGAAGCCTGGTGGAAGCTGCGCCGCGAGTATCAAGGCATAGCGCCGCCCACCGCCCGCACGGAAGCCGATTTCGACGCCGCCGCCAAATATCACGTAGCCGCCAACGTGCCCTACGCGCGCTACTTCTTAGCCGACATCCTCCAGTTCCAATTCCACCGCTCGCTCTCCGAAGTAGCGGGCTGCAAAGAGCCGCTCAACCGCTGCTCCATCTATGGCAACGCCGAAGCCGGCAAGCGCCTGAACACCATGTTGGCGATGGGCGCCAGCCGTCCGTGGCAAGTCGCGCTACAGTCCCTCACCGGCACTAAGCAGATGGACGCCACCGCGATAGTCGATTACTTCGCCCCACTACAAAAGTGGCTCGACGAACAGAACAAAGGAGAGAAGGTGGGGTGGTAATCAGACCCCGCGTTTGTCGCCCCAAAGGTCAACATGCAACCTCGGGCTATACCGGTATCCTTCGCGCTTGCAAATCTCCGCAAGCCAAAGGGAGCGCTCCCGCAACACTTCGGGGCGCGTGCCTTCGGGCATCAGAATCACTGCGCTTTTATCCGCGGCATAGGTCTTGATCTCTTCCAGATCCTCCGGCGCCGCGACCACGAATTTTAGCTGATGCGGATACTGGCGCATCAGGCGGCCAAGCACCTCCGGCTGAACGCGAAGCCGTTCATGCTGGTTCCGGAAAGGTCCTTCCGGCGTTGAGTTCGCTAGCTTCGGGCTGATGCTCATCAGGTCGCAAGCCACATCGGCGTAGACCGTACCGGCTGTTTCCACTGTGATGTGGAACCCGGCCTCGCGCAGCTTGCGCGTGAGCTCCGCAATACCCGGCGCGATCATCGGTTCGCCGCCGGTCACAACAGCGTGTGAGGCTTGGTAGCCGCGCGCTTGATCGACAATCGAGTCGATCGTCATCTCCTCGCCCTCCGGGTGCCAGGACGTATACGGCGTATCGCACCAGCGGCAACGCAGGTTGCAACCGCTGGTGCGGATAAATACGGAAGGAACGCCCAGCAGCGAACCTTCACCCTGCAGCGAATAGAAGATCTCGGCGATCTTCACAACGGCCGCGCCGGATCGGGCATGCCCGCTTCCGCAAAGCCCTTCGCGCGCAGCAGGCAGGAATCGCATTGGCCGCAGGGCCCGCCGGAAGCATCCGGGTCATAGCAACTATGGGTCAAGCCGAAGTCAAGCCCCAGTTCGCTGCCCAACTTCACGATGCCGGCCTTGGTCAGCCGCATGAGCGGTGCGTGGATAGTAAGCCGCGCATCGCCTTCCACTCCCGCGCGCGTGGCCAGATTCGCCATGCGTTCGAAGGCCTCGATAAACTCCGGCCGGCAGTCCGGATAGCCGGAGTAATCGAGCGCATTCACGCCGATGAAAATGTCGGTCGAACCAAGCACCTCCGCCCACGCCAGTGCGAGCGAAAGGAACACCGTGTTGCGCGCCGGCACATAGGTAACCGGAATGGAGCCGGTCATCTCCGCTTCAGTCCGGTCCTTGGGAACGGCGATATCGTCTGTCAGTGCAGAGTGGCCGAAGGTGCGCAGATCGATCGCAACAGTCTTGTGCGCCGCTGCGCCGAGTGCCTGGGCTACACGCGCCGCAGCGACAAGCTCCACGCGATGCCGCTGGCCATAATCGAAAGAGAGCGCATAGGTCTCGAAGCCTTCGCGCAGAGCCACTGCCAGACAAGTCGCGGAGTCGAGCCCGCCGCTCAACAGACAAACGGCGCGCTTCATGCGCGCTTCGGAAGCATGGCCGCCAGCGCGATCCCCATCACCGGGAATGCCAGCAGAAACGTGAAGGCGGTCTGCATGGAATAGTGGTCCGAAACCCACCCTGTCAGTGGGATGAAGATCATACCGGCCATGCCCCAGCCGAAGCCCATCATCAGGGCGGAGACGGTGCCCATCTGGGTGGGCGCCAAATTTTGCGCCATCACCACGTTTACCGGAATGGTGAACAGCAGCATCAGGCCGCCCAGGAACAGGCCGATGGCGGACGTGAGGCCAGTCGTAAACAGGAACAGCGCCAGCAGCGGCGCGGACCCGATCATGGACGCCATGATCACGCGTTTGCCGCCGAACCGGTCAGCCAGGTTGCCGCCCGCGACGCCGCCGAACGCGCCGCCGACCAGGTAGAGCGAAAGGGTCCAACTAGCCGCCCGCAGCGAATAACCGCGCTGCGTTTGTAGATACAAGGGGAGGAATTGAGTGAACGTAATTTGGACGACGGAACGAAGGAACACCAGCATGTACAACAGCAGCATGGGCCTCCATACGGCACGTAGTGGAGCCCAATCGAAGCCGGGCCGAACACCGTCTGCTTCCAGCTTGCGCTCCGGCTTTAAGAGCGGGAGCAGCAGCAGCGTGACCGCGACACCAGGTACGGCCACCGCAGCCGCGCCATGCAAGCCATACCGGCCGGTGAAGAATGAAAACACGGTAGGCCCCATCGCCAGGCCGAGCGTGCCGCTGCTGATGAAGACAGCCATCGCGCGTGCCTTGCTGCCGCGCAATGTATTGGTCGCGTTGGAGCTGGCATGAGGATGAAACGCCGCCATGCCCGCACCGGCCAGAAACACCATGACCAGCAGCGCCGGGTAGCCCGGAGCGAAGCCAAGAAAAGAGATGAAGATGCCCGCCATAGCCGGCGCCAGAACCGTGAAATGGCGCGAATGAAAACGGTCGGCCAGAATTCCGTAGAAGGGCTGCGTGACAGAGGAGGAAAACGAGAGCGTGCCGCCCAGTATGCCGGCTTGCGTAAAGCTGAAGCCGTACCGCGCAATCAACAGAGGCTGCAGCACGCCCAGCGCACTCGAATAAAAGTCCACCCAGAAGTGGGCCAGGCAGAACAGCAGGTAGGGCGCAAGTCCGCCCTTGGTAGCTTCTGGAATCAGCTCTGCTTGCGGTACTTGCTCTTCGGTTAACGCGTTCACTGTGAGGCGGTGGAAACCTCAATTATACCCGCGTGCCGGTCCAGGGCCCGGCTCATCAGCCGCCAAGTGGCTTCAAAGGCGGCCAGCGATTCGCGATTCTTGCGCGAAGCTTTCAGCGCGTCATACACCTTCGCCATCAATAGGCGCGCGGCAAGATCGGGGTCGGATTCGCTATTCAGTACCGTACCGGCGGTCAGGCCAAGCCGCCGGCCGTCCACCGTCACGAACGGCAGGCCATCGTTGGTCAGGCCGGGCGTGCTCTGGCGCTCCAGGTCCGCAAAGAATGCGCGCAGTTCCTGTTCCCCGTCGATCAGGCCTGCTTCTTTGGCGCGCGCGACCACGCTCTGGAACTCGCTCCGGTAGCGCTCCCACGCGGCTGGGTCGCTGGGGCTTACGCGCTCGAATTCGCCTTCGGGGTTGAAGCGGCCGGTCGCGTAGTAGGCTGTGATCAGCACTCCCAGTTCCGGAGGCCGAAGCAACAAAGGGAACAGCCATTTCTTGCTGCGGAACCCGGCTTCGGTGCCGTTGCGATTGTCGGAGCTGCGGCGGATGGGTCCGTCAAGCTGGATGAACTTTTCCACGGTAAAGAAGAGTTCAGGATGTTTTTGTCCGAAATGTGTGAACGACCGCGAAATGGCCTTCGGGCTGGTCATGCCGAAATCGTTCAACCGGTCCGCGCGCGCGGCGCCGGGGAAGTAGCGATTCAACACGCCGCGCACGAAATCGGCGCAGTTGTTGGTGAAGCCGTTATAGCGCCCTACGTTGGGCGCCGCGTTGAACTGGCGGATAAACTCTTCGTCCTGCGCCTGGGTGGTCTTTACGCGCAGCGCGTAGATGTCGCGCATGAAAAGCTGGCCGGCCATATCGCGCCAGCGTCCATCTCCCGCGGCACATTCCGCGGGGCAGAGCGATTGCAGCGACGTAACGCGATATCGCTCCTGAAGCAGTCTGCGCAGCGCGACAGTGGCATAAAGCGGCGCTTGGCGTGCATCGTTTACGCCATACAGGTAGACGTTCAGAGCCGAGGCGTTCCATTCGTAGTTGCCGGGTTCGCCAAGGTCGGGGTGGCTCGAAACCACCGCGCCACTTTCGCCGGCGCGGCACACGCGCAGGCGTATGGCAGACTCCGCGCAGATGTTTGAGAAGTAGACTGCCGCGTGCCCGGCCGCCGTGAATCGCGCCGCGCCGGTGCCGGTGGATTCGTGCAGCAACAAAGAAACATCCGCTCTTAGCGTGAGCGGGAAAAGAAGCAGGAGTGTGCGTACGATCGTCATCGGGCCCGAAAGGCTTATGACGGAAGCCAAGCCGGAAAAGTTATCCCGGAGTGTGCGGTTCAGAACTTGCTTGTTACCATATCGGAGTAAATTATGCCTTGCTTACCGCTGCTGTTAGGGCTTGCGTTTCCGCGTTTGGTGCTGGTCTGCATGCTGCTCTTCACCAACATGCTGAGCCGCACGTTTCATGGCTTGCTGTTTCCTCTGCTAGGCTTCATCTTCCTGCCCATCACCACCGTGGTGTACACGCTGCTGGTCACGTCCGGCTACCCCACCAGCGGCTTGTACCTTGTGGCGCTGATTATCTGCGCGGTAGCCGACCTGGGGCTGATCGGAGGCGGGGCCAGCCGGCGCCGCTAACAAATTATTTAGCCGGCGCCAGTTCCGTCCAAGGCAGGCTTGGCATGTCGCGCAACAGCGATTTTTCCCAATTGAACGCGGGGTGCTGCTTCAGGTGCTCCGCCGCTTTGAAGTCCAATCCGCAAGCGTGTCCTGCATGGCCCATGTAGGTCATGCGCTCCGCCATCGCGGCGTCGGCAACCTTGTTCTGTACGGCGCCGGCAGTGCCATACGGAGCCTGCCATTCGCCCAGGCCGCGGCTCGAAAGATCCACGTGCCCGCACAGTGTGCGCTCGCTGGGCGAGTCACGCTTTTCGAACGTGTCGTAGTGATCGCCCAGAAATACTTGGGCTTTCGCGGTATCGATATGGCCCTTGTTCTCTTCCAGCAGCGTGGTCCATCGCGCGTGCCGCGCGTTCGCGCTATTGCCCATGTCGCTGGTCGAAAATTCGGTCTCTTCGCGAATCAGCTTGGGGTTCACGGGGAAGTTCGCTCCGGCGAAATAGCCGTCCATCTTGCGTTCCAGGGTCACGTTCTTCAGGCCCAATTCCAGGCTGGCAATCTCGCCTGTCTTACGGTCGGCGATGAGCCAGTTGTTGGCATAGCCACCGTTGTTGCCTTCTTTCATCAGGCGCGCAAAATCGTCGATGGAGTTTGCATACTGCATGGCTTTGCGGGCGCGCACAAATTCCGGGATGCCGTTCGAATCCCAACCGGCGAACGCGGTGATGGTAGTCTCGGTGATCATCATGCCCGCGGCGTTGATGCCGAAATCGTCGGCGCTATGGATCACGCCGGGCAAGCCGTCCATCACGAACCGGTTGCCATGTTCGGGCGTGATGTCATACGCAATGGTCCAGCGCTGGCCGTCCAGATAGCTGGTCCAATTGTTGTGCGCGATGACGGGCTTGCCATCTGCCGTGTAGCTTCCCGTGGCCACGAACGCGCTGCAATGGTCTCCGGGCGCGGCGGCCTTGTTGGGCTTCATATGGTGCAGGTCGTTGTAGTACTTCACGTAGTAAGGCCACTCGAGCGCGGCGTTGATGGCCACCACGTCCCACAGATCGATCTTCACTCCGTGCGCGTTCGCTCCTTCGACAATGCCCTGCAGTTCTTCGCGATACTCGGCTTCAATGTGGGGCCACAGAACGTTCCTGGCGGATTTGCGGAAGAAGTCCCAGGAACGGTGATTGTCGTGCGTCAACTCGAGCGCGGTCACCTTCTGAATGTCCTGAATCTCCGGCGCCAGCAGGTAGCCATTTTGAAAGCCGATCTCTGCCGGCGTGCCTTCCAGATGCACTTGCGTCCAGCCGTTGCGCGCCGGCTCACGCGATGCATTGCGAAGCCGCGGGTCCTGCTGGGGTTCGCGCGCGCCGCTTAGTGCGCAGACGGCAAAGAGGCTCAGTAGGAGGGCTTTCGCAGGGTTCATGGTTTATTGATTATAGGAAACATGGCACAAGGAAACCTGACCGCACGCGTGAAATCGGCCGGTTGAGCAAGCAAACTAGGTCCAGAGGTACTGGACCGCGTACTAAGGTCGATCCCCCGCGTCGCCAACACAGATGTGCTGGTGGGGTTCGATACATCGGACGACGCGGGGGTGTATCGTTTGACGCCTGAGATGGCGCTTGTGCAAACGGTGGATTTCTTTACGCCGATTGTGGACGATCCATTCACGTACGGCGCCATCGCCGCGGCCAATGCGCTCAGCGATGTGTATGCCATGGGCGGCAGGCCACTTTCCGCGTTGAGTATTCTGGCGTGGCCGGCGGCGGGCGATCTGGACGATCTGGAAGCCATTCTGCAAGGCGGCGCGCAGAAGATTCATGAGGCCGGCGCAGCGATTCTGGGCGGCCACAGCGTGGTGGATGAAGAAATCAAATTCGGGTATGCCGTGACGGGGCTGGTGCATCCTGAGCGCGTGCTGACCAATGCGGGCGCTCGTGTGGGAGATGCTCTGGTGCTGACGAAAGCGCTGGGGACGGGAGTGATTGCGACGGCGTTGAAGCGCGGCATGGCGCGTGAGGAGCATGTGGCCGCCTCTGTGGCCGGCATGATGCAACTGAATCGCGAAGCTTGTGAGCAAATGCTTACTTGCGAAGCGCATGGCTGCACGGATGTAACCGGCTTCGGGTTGCTGGGGCATGCGCGCGAGCTGGCCGTGGCGAGTGGCGTGACTCTTGAGCTGGAAGTGGACAAGCTGCAATTTTTGCCGGGTGCGCTGGAGTACGCGCGCGCGGGCGCGGTGCCGGGCGGGTTGGGGCGGAACCGCGCGTTCGTCGCGCCTGCCGTGCGTGCGATGCGCGAGCTGGCGCCTGAGGTGGAGACGCTTCTGTATGACCCGCAAACTTCCGGCGGCTTGCTCATTGCGGTGGCTGCCGAAGATGCGGCACGCTTAACTGCCGGCTTCGTGATGGGACGTGTGGTGGAACGGACAGACAAGGCTCTACATCTTGTCTAAGCCCTGATGGAGTGGGCTGAACAGTTCGTTGCGCAGTATGGCTACGTGGCCATTTTTTGCCTGCTCATGTTGGGTATTGTGGGGCCGCTGATTCCCGATGAAACCATTCTGGTGGTGGCCGGCATCCTGATTCATCGCGGTACCTTGCAGTGGCCGCAGGCGCTGGGGGTGGCGTTCGCGGGCAGTGTTTGCGGCATCACCCTGAGTTACATGCTGGGCCGCGCAGGCTTGGGGTTCGTGATGCGACGCGCTCCGGTGAAGTATCTGGATCTGGTGCGCGAATACTTCACGCGCTTCGGAAACTGGACGCTCTTCTTCGGCTATTTCATTGTGGGCGTGCGCCACTTCACCGCGCTGGTGGCTGGGTTATCGAAAATGCCGCTGCCGCGTTTCGCCTTGTATGCATATACAGGCGGCTTCTTCTGGGTGGCGACGTTTCTAGCGATCGGGTATTTCTTAGGCGATCAGTGGGAGCGATGGGCCCGCTACCTGCACGGCGCCTTCTTCATAGCGGCAGCGGGTGTGGCGACTGCGGTGTTCGCGTGGATCCGCCTGCATCGCCGCAAATAGCACTACTGCGGCTTGCGAGGCGGGGCGATCTGGATCAGCGCATCGTCTTCTTCTTCCACCTCGTAATCGGAAGCAAGCACAGACCAGATGGCATCCAGCTTGTCCTGCAACTGGCTGTTCTGTTGTTCCAGGTCGCGAATGCGGTCGAGGAGTTCTTTTTCCGTGGGCATGATGACATTACGAAGCGGCTTCGCCCAGTATTCCAAATTTATCGATGGCGTGGATTCGGAGATAAGATCTAACTCATGAATCGACGCGCTTTCCTCTCTTCGGGTGCCATGGCCGGACTTGCCTTTGCGGCGGATGGGAAGCCACGGCGCGTGGGGATGATCGGTTGTGGGTGGTATGGAAAGTCCGATCTGTTCCGGTTGCTGCAGGTGGCTCCTGTGGAAGTGGTTTCGCTTTGCGATGTGGATCGCGACATGCTGAATCAGGCCGCCGATATGGTGGCCGCGCGGCAGCAATCGAAGAAGCGGCCTCGCGTGTATTCGGATTACCGCCAGATGCTGAAGGAGAAAGATCTGGACATTGTCGAGATCGCCACTCCCGATCATTGGCATGCGCTCACCATGATTGAGACCGTGAAGGCCGGCGCGGATGTGTATTGCCAGAAGCCTATCAGTGTGGATATCGCCGAAGGCAAAGCCATGCTGGCAGCGGCGCGCAAATACAATCGCGTGGTGCAGGTGGGTACGCAGCGGCGCAGCACGCCGCACCTGGTGGAAGCCCGGAATGAGATTGTGCAGGCGGGCAAGCTGGGCAACATCGGGCTGGTGGAAATGAATTGCTATTACCACATGCGCGCGACTGGCAACCCTCCCGATGAGGCGCCGCCGGCGAATCTCGATTACGACATGTGGACCGGGCCCGCGCCCATGCGGCCATACAACAAGCTGGTGCATCCCCGAAGCTGGCGCGCCTTCATGGAATATGGCAACGGCATCGTGGGCGACATGTGCATCCACATGCTGGACATGGTGCGCTGGATGATGGACCTGGGCTGGCCCATTTCCGTCGATTCGACCGGCGGCATCCTGATCGATAAAGCCAGCAAGGCTAACATCACCGATACGCAGACCTGTACCTTCGATTACGGCAAGGTGAAGGTGATCTGGCAACACAGAAGCTGGGGCGATGCGCCCGACCCGAAGTATGCCTGGGGCGCGACATTTTATGGTGACAAGGGCACGTTGAAGGCGAGCGTGAACGGCTATGATTTCCTGCCCAGCGGCAAGGGTGAGCAGCCCGTGCATCGCGACGTGAAGTATGAGCTGGACGAGTATCCGGAAGACAAGACGGAGAAAGACTTGGAAAAGCATGTGGCGCCCGCGATCCGCCATCACATGCTAGATCTGCTGAAGGCGGTGGACCAGCGCTCGAAGCCGGTGGCCGATATCGAGCAGGGGTATATTTCGACAGCAACTTGCATTTTGGCGAACAATGCTTTGAAGCTGGGACGGTCTATCAAGTGGGACGCGGCGAAGCAGGAAGCGGTGAGCGATGCGGAAGCGAACAGACTGATGCACAGGCCGTATCGCGCGCCCTGGAGACATCCCGAAGCAAGCTCGGTATAGCGATGCGAGTGATATGCTGCGGGTCAGGAGGCAACCTGAATATGCGCCGCATTTTAGTTACGTTAGTGATGTTCGCGAGTGTTGCGGGTTTAGGGCAAGGGCAGCGGCCTGGCGACGATTGGATTTACGGTGAGAGCAATCGCAATTGGGATAGGAGTTGGAACGACCGTGCGTTTCCGCGTGCGGGAGCCTGTTTGTTCACCGACCCTGGGTTTCAGGGGAACCGCTTTTGTGTAAGGCGGGGTGACCGCCTGGACCGCTTGCCGGGCGCGTTCGGGGACCACATCTCGTCGATCCAGTTATTTGGAGGCTCGCGGATTGTGGTGTTCAACGATAGGAACTTCACCGGCGGCAGCCAGGAATTTCGTGGCAGCGTGGCGGATCTGCATAATCGCCGTTTCCGCGGCGGCCACACTTGGAACGACCGGATTTCTTCCGTCATGGTGCGTTAGAGCGGCCCTGTTAAAAGCCGTTCATGCGCGTATCGCGATTGGCGGCCCTTCCATCTATTAGTGCAGGAGGGTTCGACAATGTTTAAAAAGATAGCGGTTGGAACGGCGTTTCTGGCGGCGGCTCTGGCGATTGTGCCCACCGCGGCCCAAGCTCAGGATAGGTACTACGGCAACAATTACGGTGGCGCTTATTCGGGGTACAACTATGCACCGGAACGCTACGATCGCGATCGTCACGAAGACCATGAGGCTCGTGAACGGCGGGAACGCTTCGAGCGTCAGCGGGCTTTTCGTGAGCACCTGCGCTGGGAGCGGGAACATCGGCTACGCTTTCGCGGCGGGTATTCCGATCACGATCGCGACGATTACCGCCGGTACTAAGAATGCAACCGTTATGCCGGCCGTGGAGCGCGGCCCGCGAAACGGGCGATGAAGGCGCGCAGGCGTTCCAAAGCAAGCGCGCGGTGCTCAGCGTTCAACACGAACATGAAAGAGAGCGACGCGTAAACCAGGCCTCCGATGACGGCGGCCAGCACTAACTGAGGCCAGTTCGTGCCGGGAATCAACTCAGCCTTGAGCAGATACAGCACCAGCAGCGCGACAGCGGCGATGCTGAATGGGATGGCGTAGATTTCATACATAAACGAAAAATACGCCATACCGATGCGGCGCGAAAGCAGCAGTGAAACTCCAATGCCACGGCTTAGCAGCGTGAGGGTCGCCATCACGATGGCAGCGCCAATCAGACCGCGCGTGCTGAGGACAGCGGGTACCAGCAGAAGGAACAGCGCGGCTTCCGCCATGAGTAGCCGCGCGTACCACTTCTGGCCCCCGCTGTTCACCAGGATGCAGGCGGAGTTGTATTGAGAGCTGTTGGCGGCGGCGCCGATGAGCAGAATGGGAAGCAGCGGTGCGCTGTGTTCGGCGAATTGCGGCGTGAGCCACACGGTCAGAAACTGCTTGCCGTAAACGGAGAGGTAGGCGATGAGGAAGAAGTAGAGCGCCGCGCAATAACGATTCGCCCAGATGCCGAGGCGCGCGATTTTGGGCCAATCGCCGCGCGCGCACAGGTCGGCGGCGGTGGTTCCGCTGATGACGCCGAAGCGGCCAATGGCATCGAGCGGGTAATCGAGCAGCTTCTGAGGCACGCTGAAATAAGCCACGAAGCGCGTGGGCAGTTTGAGGCCGATCAGAAGAGCCGGGCTTTGCGTGAGCACGCGTGTGGAAATAGAGATCGCGAAATTGTGCGACGCGAAGGCGGCCATCTCTTTCAGCGTTTTGACGTTCGCCAGCCGGGGTGAGATTTGCAGCGCGGGGAAGATGCGGCGGAACGAAATGCAGCCGGCGAGATAGATAAACAACTGGCTCGCCAGCAGCACCAGCGCCATCTCACGCAAGCCGTAACCTTTGTAAACCAGAACAAGGGTGACAAGCGAGCGGAAGGCGGTGGCGATGATCCATAGGCGGCTGGTGATATCGAAGCGCTGGAAGCCTTCAAGGCCGGCGTTGAACACATTGAAGATCATGCCGATGGACCAACTGACGCCGACGATGAGCAGCAGCGTGCCGAAGATGGGCTTGTTGGAATGGAACAAGCTGCTGACGTGGCCGCGGCCGAAGAGCGTGAGCGTGAATGTGACGGCGGCGACGATGAAGGAATAGAGCAGGCCGGTGTTGATGACGCGGTTGATTTCAAGCGGCTGATCGAGCGCGCGGTAATGCGCGGCGTATTTCACAGTGGCGTTGCGGAAGCCTAGATCGAGCAGCCAGTAGTATTCCACCATGGCCAGCACCAGGGTCCAGACGCCGAAATTGTCGTCGCCCAGATGCCTGATGAGAAATGGGGAAAGGAAGAAGCCGGCGAAAGAGATTGATTGCGACTCCCGACCAACTCCACAGGACGTTCGTCAGGGAAATTAGACGTGCGTGTTGCTGCCGGGGGCATTTATTCGCGACTGAGAAGATTCTCGCAATGCCCCAAGTATGGCATGTGGGGGCGGCACGATGGTTCCGAATGCGATGTAATAGCGGGTTGCCATTTCTACTTGCACTTGACCAGGGGACCACCAGCTCGCGCGCGCTGGTTTTCGATCATGACGGTACAATTCGCGCGGTGGCGCAGCGCGAGCACGCCCAGATTTATCCGCAAGCGGGATGGGTGGAGCACGATGCGGCGGGAGATTTGGAGTTCGCAGATTGGGGTGGCGATTGAGGCGCTGGGCAAGGCAGGGCTGCGGCCGCGCGACATCGCCTCCATCGGGATCACCAATCAGCGGGAGACCACGATTGTGTGGAACCGCGAAACTGGCGAACCGATTCACAACGCGATCGTATGGCAGGACCGGCGGACGGCGGGCGTGTGTGACAAGATCAGGCGCGAAGGCCACTGAGGCGCTGATTCAGGAGCGCACCGGGCTGTTGCTGGACGCGTACTTTTCGGCGACAAAAATTGCCTGGCTGCTGGACCATGTAGAGGGCGCGCGGGCGCTGGGGGAAGCCGGCAAGCTATGTTTCGGCACCGTGGATTCGTGGCTGGTGTGGAACCTGACCAGGCGGCGGGCTACACGTGACCGATGCGACGAATGCGTCGCGCACCATGCTCTACAACATACGCGCGGGCGAGTGGGATGACGAGTTGCTGCGGCTCTTCCGCGTGCCGCGGGCGATGCTGCCGGAAGTGCGCTCTTCGAGCGAGGTTTATGGGGACGTGAAGACGTCGCTGGGCCTCGAAGGCATTCCGATTTCTGGCATTGCGGGGGATCAACACGCGGCGCTTTATGGGCAGGCTTGTTATGGCGCGGGGCAGACGAAGTGTACGTATGGCACCGGCTGCTTTCTGCTGCAGAACACGGGCGCCGAAGCGAAGCATTCGAAGGCGCGTTTGCTGACTACGCTCGCGTGGAAGACGGGCGGCAAGATGACGTATGCGCTCGAAGGCAGCATCTTTATTGGAGGCGCGGTGGTGCAGTGGCTGCGCGATGGGCTGGGCATTATTCGGACGTCGGCGGAGGTGGAGCCGCTGGCGCTTTCGGTGCCGGATAACGGTGGCGTGTACCTGGTGCCGGCGTTTGCGGGCTTGGGTGCGCCGCATTGGGATGCTTATGCGCGCGGGACGATTGTGGGTCTGACGCGCGGTTCGACCGCAGGGCACATCGCGCGGGCGTCGCTCGAAAGCA
>CBDFFL010000006.1:0-28164 GCA_965246775.1 Bryobacteraceae bacterium
GGCCACAGCCGCAGCATGGCTTCGTTGCTCTTGATGAACTGTGAAAAAATTTCCGGCAGCGGGAAGCCGTCCGCACGCTCCAGCGCCGGTTGCACCACCTGAGCAAAGCTCATGGTGCCGTATTTTTGAAGGGCCAGCATCAGACCATCGAACACGCCGGGAACAGTCGCCGCAAGTATGCCCTGCCCCGGAATTGGCGGAGTCTTGCCCGGCTCTTCCCACTGTTCCGGCCTGCGCGAATTATAGAACGCAAGAGTCGCCAGCGCGGGCGCGGTCCCCACACCGCTAATCACAATCGGCGGCTTACCGGCCATCTTGACGATCAGCGGCATTTCGCCGCCCAAGCCGAAATGGTCCTGCTCTGTCACTGCGGCGGCAAGCACGCCGGCAACGCCCGCATCCACCGCATTGCCGCCTTGCTGCAGAATACGGAACCCGGCTTCCACTTCATAGCTGTTGCCCGCGCCGGCCATTTCATGCGAGGCGCGAACGGGCGGGAACATCGTCGCCGCCTGCAGTGGCAAGCAGCACAGCAGCAGCCACGCGCTCTTATGCTTCATATTTGTACATCGCTTTTTCAATCGACATGCCCACCACCTCAATCCGCTTCAGGTCAGTGGAACCAACACCACGCGCCTCCGCCAGCAACAGCGTGTTATCGCAATTCTTGAACGGCAGCGTGCCCTTCGGCGCACGCGGATCGTAACCCATCACCGCCGTCGCGACCGCATCGGTATTCACCGGGTTCGTCCCGGCAAGCAACACGCCAGGCTCCACGAACCGAAGCTTGCGGCCAGTGTTCCACGGGCCTTCGCCGCCGGCCATCGATGTGATGCCATCGATGAGGGCAAGGTCAATGGGCCGCGCCGTAATCACATCCACTACGATGCGCGGCATGCGGTAACCGGGCTCGCGGCTCGATTTCGGATCGAGTTCCTGCGGTGCTGAACGCGAAGGGCCCGCGTTTGCCCAGATGGCATGTATTCACGCGCCCGCTGGTGGGCGATTCGTTCGGCTCGTCGCGTTTCGCGTCGTCGCCGTAGATGGAAGCGGGCGTATTGCCGAAGCAATTCTTCATGCTCAACGTAACGCCGCACGTTTCGTGATTCTTCAACTTCGCCAGGCTCACGAAGACGTCGGTATCTTCATACGCATGGTTGAAATCGATGGCCGGGAAAATGTAGCCGCCCGCCCCGGTCTTCAAGCGCGAATATGTTTTGCCTTTGCCAAGCGCGTTCGTATTTTCGAACTCCACATTCGGCGCAGCGTTCAACAGTGAGCGCACGTTCCAGCCGGAATCCAGCAGATACTCTTCGAGCGGCCCACCGGATGCCCACGCGCTTTCGACGAAGCGGATGCGCTTGGCCCCGGCGCGCCCCATCAGGTACGCCGTCGCGCCCACCAGCTTTGGATTCGTGTAATGCGTGAGCCCCAGCGGCTTGCCTTGGAAGCGCAGGCCGGGGCTGCCCGTCAGGTTCAGCTTGACGGTCACCGTTTTGTTCTTGACGATGCGTTCCAGGCCGCCAATTTGATCGAACATGGTGCCCAGAGTTGCATTCAGATCTTCGTTATACGACGCGCATTTCGCAATGGCGACAGGATGCGCCGGAGCGCCAGTTGCAGCCGGTAGACTGCGGGCAAGAGAGAATGCGCCGGCGGCGGCCAGCAACTCACGACGTGTCATTTATCAAGTGTAGCGCCGCGCTTTTACGTTTCGAGGCGCACCGTAGCGGCTATTGCAACGGCATCGATATCTACGCCCGTGCCTTCTTCGTTCTTGTAAACTTCCAGCGATTTGGTCTTGCCATCCGGCGTGAATAGCGTAGCTCTCGAAAAGTTCCCCAGCACGTGCATGGTGACGCTATCCACGGGGTAATCGGCGAAATTCACCAGTTGCACATACACCTGCTTGCCATCGTCGCTAGCCAGCATGTTCGACAGCATTGACGATACGTTGAATAGCCTGACACCCAGATTGCGGCGGCCGATCATGCCCTGGACGTCATGCCACATATCGTCGATACGCTTCAGTTCCGCATCGTCCAGCGTGATCTTCGTCTTGTCTGCCGGCCCGGAGTTGCGCCATCCCGCAGGACCGTTCAGAACAGTGCCGCCAGTTCGCGCGAACGCCTTCAGAATCTCCTTCTGGTGAGCGTCCAGGGCTGCATTATCCACATTGACGGCCATGCTTGCGCCCTGCAGAGCTTCCGCGCTCAACCGCGACGCGGGCACTGCTTTCACTGGCGTATGCTTCACCGCGATCATGTCCAGAATGCCGCCGCTCAACAGCGCCCCTTCGCCGGTGGCTTGCACCAATGCAAGCTTGCCGCCAGGCTGCAACGCGCGCCACTCGCGATGCTCTTCGTAATAGCCCAGCAGTTCCGTAATGCGACCCCAATCGCTTACCGCCTTCGCATCGCGCCGCAATAGCTTGGTTGAGAAATCGGAATCGAGCGCCACCACCCACCGCCCACCCACCATTTCGCAATCGCCGATCATTTGCAGATAACGCGTCAAGGGGATCACGGTTTTTTCTGGCGGCAGATTCGCCAGCCACACCTGTGCCCCGCCCCACGCGCGAACCGCGCGCAGAAAGCCCGTGTTGGTATCGATCCACGCGGTGCCCGAAGGACCGGCCTTTGACGTATGCCCTTCCACCACTTGAATGCCAGCCCAGACACCTTGATAGGTGCCAATCACAGGGTCGGCCGAACCGAGCTTCATGCGCGATCGCAGTGAAATTTCAATCACCGGCACGATGCCCGCAACACCGCGAACAGCCGATGCGGCGCCTTCGGGAAAATCGCCCTCCAGCACGATGCCGCGCATCTTGGAATCGATTGCCGCGCGCGCCTGCGCAATCGTATCCGCACCCGGCCGCAACACTGCAACCGGTGCAATGTTCTTTTGCTGCGCGGCCAACGCGAAGCCCGTGAACGATGCCGCGTTCTTCGCGTCCCACTCCAGCAGGAGGCAATTGATTTTTGTTCCCTCAAGCAGCGCGAGGCTCTTTGGGTCGGTAGAGTTCCAGCGCACCGGAACCCAATCGGAAGGGCCGGAGCCAAGGGCCGCCATGGCCGCCAGGCATGCGCAAATCAGCACTCGCAACATAACCTATACTTTACGCCGACTTGATTTCTGTCCAGATGCGATCGCGAAGCCGTATGGCAGCAGCGGGTAGCGCGCGCGGCCACGTGCCTCGCGCGCGAACTGCCGCAGAGGGATAGAGAGTTTCACTATCGCGAACTGCCGCCGGCAGCAGCAGGCGAGCCGCGCCGTTCGCCGTTGCCGTCTCCGCTTCCTTTGCAATAGCAGCCGCCACTTCGGGCCGCAGCAAGTAATTCAGAAACTCATGAGCCAAGGCCGCGCGCGTGGATTCGCGCAGTATCACCGCGTTATCGGCGTAAAGCGGGAAGCCCTCGGCCGGATACACGAACGCCAGGTTTTTCGAGGCACTCATGGCCTGCTGCGCGGTGGTGGACCACAACTGTGCGGCCAGTACATCGCCGGACACAAGCTGATCGCGAACCTCTGCATTCAAATACGCGCGCACGCTGCCCTTCTGCGCGACAGCCTCACGCTTGGCGCGTTCCAGATCGGCGGGGTTGACGGAATCGAATGGCAGTCCGAGCTTCGCCAAACAAGCGCCCAGCACATCTTCGGCATCGTCCAGCATGGTGAGGCGGCCTTGCCAGCGCGCGCTCCACAAGTCCGCCCATTGCGCAGGCGGCGGCGCGATGCGGCGGCTATACACGATGCCGGTAGCGTTCCACATGTAGGGCACGGAGTGCGCCAACTCAGGGTCCCAAAGCGGCTGGTGAAACTCTTCCGCCAGGTTGCGCAAGTTCGGAAGTTTTGCGCGATCGAGCGGCGCCAGCAGACCGTTCCGCCACATGGGCTCAATGCGGTTGTGCGTCGGGAAGACGACATCCCAACCGGAGTTGCCGGTCATCACCTTGGCCAGCATCTCTTCGTTGCTTTCGTAAACGGAGTAGCGCACGCGCACGCCGAATTCACGTTCGAAGTTGGGCACGGTATCGCGCGCAATGTAGCTGGACCAGTTGAAAACGTTCAGGCGAGGACGCCTGTCCACGGCACAAGCCGTGAGGGGCACGCCAAGCAAGAAGATGCGACGGTTCATCGCGCGCGCACCTTTTCCGAAAGCACAATCAGCGCCCCGAAGAAGACGACAGTGACCGAAGACACCGCATTTAACACGGGGTTCACGCCGCGCCTGGCCATGGCGTAGATCACCATGGGCAGCGTTTCGGAATTGACGCCGGCCACCATGCTGGTGATCACGTAATCATCGAAGGAGACCACTAGTGCAAGTAGCGCCGCCGCGCCCATGGCCGGAGCAAGCAGTGGGAGCGTCACGCGCCGGAAGGCAGCCCAATCGCTTGCGCCAAGATCGAGTGCGGCTTCTTCCAGCGCAGGGTCCATGGAGCGCAACCGAGACGCGATCACGATGGCGACATAGGCGATGGAGAACGCCACATGCGCCAGGATGACCGTGCCCAATCCCAAACGGAAAGGCAGCCAGCGGAAGACCCATTGGAATAGCGCGAGCAGTGAAATGCCGGTCACGATTTCTGGAGTGACCAGTGTGAGATACAGCGAACCTTGCAGCAGCGGCGCTTTGCGTTTCCACATGCCGTAAGCCGCCGCCGTGCCGATCACGGTGGCGAGCAGCGAACTTGCCGCGGCGATGATGAGGCTGTTCCATGCGGCTTCGGCCATCTGCGCATCGTTCCACATGGCGCGATACCAGTTGAGAGAGAAGCCCTCCCACACGGAAAAGCGTGAGCTGTTGAAGCTGAACGCAATCAGAATCAGCAGGGGCACGTGCAGGAACGCATAGAGCAAAGCGGCATACCAGCCGAGCGCCCGCTTCATAGTGCGTCCGCCGGTGCGCGCCGCAGGAACAGGAACAACAGCAGGGCCGTGATGGCCATGAGAGCCAGTGACACAGCGGAGCCGAAGGGCCAATCCCGCGCCGTGGTGAATTGGTTCTGGACCAGGTTGCCCACCATCACGGTACGGCCACCACCCATCAAATCGGGCGTGAGATAAGCGCCTAGACAGGGGATGAAGATAAGCAGGCCGCCAGCCAATATCCCTGGTCTCGCCAGAGGCGCAATCACACGCAGCGTGATGGTGAGCGGCTTCGCGCCAAGATCGGCTGCGGCTTCGGCGAGCGATGGATCGATGCGATCCAGCGCAGCATACACGGGCAACACCATGAAGGGCAGGTAGCCATAGACCAGGCCCAGCAGCACCGCGCCATCGTTATAGAGCAATGGCAAGGGCTGATGAATCGCGCCCAGTTTCAGCAGCGCGGTGTTGATCAGGCCGGTGTCGCGCAACAGGAATAGCCAGGCATACGTGCGTATCAGGAAGCTGGTCCAGAACGGCAGAATTACCAGTTGCAACAGCAAGCCGCGGTGCTTGCGGGCGCGTGAAATGTAAAGCGCTAGAGGGAAGCCCAGCAACAGGCACAGCGCGGTGGCCACCGCAGCCATCCATAAAGAGCGCCATAAAATCAACGCGTACAGCGGGTTGACGAGACGCGTGTAGGCTTCCGTGGTCCATGGTTGTTCCGCGCCGCCATAATCGCCGCGCGTGAGAAGGCTCAGCGCGATCACGATGCCGAGCGGCAGCGCGAATAGCAGCACTTGCACCGTTCGCGCAGGCAGAAGAAACCAGCGGCGTATGGTCATGCGGGTAGGGCCAGTTCGTCGGCCGGGTCCCAATACAAATAGCCTGCGGTGCCATCCGTGAATCCCATTTGATGAGGCGTTAGCTCAGCGATGGCGAACGCATCGCCGCACTGTGCTTCCACGCGAACGGCGCTGCCTAAAAATGTGGTGTGGATAACGCGGCAAGCGACGCCCTGGCCGCAAGCTTGTAGCGCGATGCGAGTCGATTCCGGACGCACGGCCACGCCGGCGATCCAGTTCACCTCACCCAAAAATCCGGCCACGAAGCGCGATGCGGGACGCCGGTATGCTTCCTCGGGAGGCGCCACCTGTTCCAGCTTGCCCGCGTTCATGACGCCGATGCGGTCGGAGAGCGAAAGCGCTTCTTCCTGATCGTGCGTCACAAACAAAAACGCGATGCCGGCCTCGCGTTGCAACAGCTTCAACTCCGCCCGCACCTGCCGGCGAAGCTGCGGATCGAGCGCGGCCAGCGGCTCATCCAGCAACAGCACATCAGGCTTCAGAACCAGTGACCGCGCCAGTGCCACGCGCTGCCTTTCGCCGCCCGAAAGTTCCGCCGGCATGCGCTGCTCTTTGCCCGTCAGCCGAACCGCCCGGAGCGCTTCCGCCACTTGCGGAGCCGGTGCGCGAACGCCACGCCGGCGCAGCCCGAACGCTACATTTTCGCTGACGGTCAAGTGCGGGAAAAGCGCGTAATTCTGAAACACGGTGCTGACGTTTCGCTGCTGCGGCTTGCGCCCATTCAGCAGTTGGCCGTTGAGCAGAATGCGTCCAGCGGTGGGCTGTTCAAAGCCCGCCACCATGCGCAGCGTAGTGGTCTTGCCGCATCCCGATGGGCCCACCAGCGAGAAGAATTCGCCCGGTTGCAAGGTGAGCGAAACATTCTGAACGGCAACATGCCCGGGAAATTCTTTCGAAAGATCTTGCAGTTCCAGCAATGCCGTTCAGTAAGCCCCAGACGCCAGATGGTCGCTCGCACGCAATGCCAGCGCCAGGATGGTGAGCGTGGGGTTTTGCGCGCCGCCCGAAACGAAGCTGCTGCCATCCACCACGTACAGGTTGCGAATATCGTGGCTCTGGTTCCACGCGTTGAGCACGCTTGTCTTCGGGTCCGCGCCCATGCGGCATGTTCCCAGATCGTGAATGCTCTCGCCGAACGGAACGAAGTGGGCGTGCTTGCCAATTACCTGGAAGCCGGCTTCGTGGCATAGCTCTTCGGCGGTGTTCATGGAATCGATGGCCATCTCACGCTCATTGTCGGAATAACGGCAATCGAAACGCAGCGACGGAATGCCCCAAGCGTCTTTACAATCTTGATCGATGGTGACGCGATTCTCCTCGCGCGCCAGCACCTCGCCCATGGTGGTCATGCTGAAGCTTTGGTTCGCCACCTGCGCCAGTTTGCGCTGCAGGGCTTCGCCATAGAGCGGGAAATATTTGGGGTTGGGCGTGCCGCCGCTGCCGAAATCGTAAGCGTAGCCGCGCAGAAACTTCTTGTGAGTTTGCTTGCCCAAATTGCGGAATCGAGGAATATAACCGGAGCCGCCAAACGGAGCTTTGGCGTCCGGCACAATGGCCTGCACCACGTTCTTCACATAGATCTGATCGAAGAGATAGCGGCCTAAAACGCCACTCGAATTCGCGATGCCGGAATTGAGCAGCAGCCGCGTCGATTCGAGACAGCTTGCCCCGACGACCACCACGCGGGCCTTGGCATGAAGCTCGCGGCCACTGTGCCGGTCCAGAAAAAAGACGCCGTTCGCGAGACCCGTTTTCTTGTCTGTCGTGATCTCACGCGCAATGGCATTGGGCACGATGGTCAAGTTGCCGGTCTTCAACGCATCGGGCAGCAGAAGATTCACAGAGCTTGCTAACGCACCGGTGGCTCTGCGCGGCTTCGTAGTCGGGATGCCTTTGGCTTTGCATGCCGCGATGAACCTGGTCACCGACGCGCTATCCGCGCTGGTATCGGGCAGCAGCTTGCCATCGGGAATCTGTTCGAAGCCTTCGTTGCGGCCCGCCACATTGAAGAGCGGCTCCACACGGTCATAGTAGGGAGCCAGGTCTTTGTAGCGAATGGGCCAGTTATCGCCGAAGCCGTCACGGTCGCGGCCGGCGAATTCATGATCGCTCAAACGCCAGCTTGCTCGTCCCCAGATCAGCGTCTTGCCGCCTACCAGGCGAACGCGCACCCAGTAATACGGATCGTTCGGATCGGTCGTATACGGGTTCTGTTTTTCATCCAGCCACAGGTTTGCGTTGAACTCATCGGCCTGCGTCACGTGTGGGAAGCGGCCGGGGCGGCCGAAGCCGCGATAGGGCAAATCGTAAACCTTCTTCGGAGTACGTGCGCTTGCCAGATCGAGCGCGGGGCCGGCGTCCAGCATCAGGCACTTGATGCCGCGACGGCACAGGTTCCAAGCCATCATGCCACCCGAAGCGCCGGAGCCGATAATCACAACCTCATGCGTGGGCGTACTCATTCGATGGGGAGCCAGTAGGTGCCGGCGCCGGTTACCGCGGGGTTGCGCTTCGCGACGGCGGCAATCCATTCATGCGAGTTGATGGCGGCTGTAAGTATGTCGTGCTTGGCGCGCTGCAGAAATCGCGCGTAGGGGTCGCGCGGCTCTAAGTAGGTCCACGGCTCACTGAGCGGCGATAAGTCGAAGGCGTGATCCAAGCCATTGCGATAAAGGTTCTGTTCTTCCACACTCGAACGGCCGATCAGAAAATCGAGAAACTCCGGCACGCGTGCATCCAGCGCTCCGGGCGTCCCACCGATGCGCGGCAGGATGGCATCTGAAAGCTTGACCAGCGCGGCAAATTGTGGCGTGCTGAAAAAGTGGGTGATGGGATCGGCAACAGCATCGGGCGGCGCCGCGTCCTGCTGAGCCGAGGCGATCGCGGGAAGGACTGCTGCGGTTTTCAGTAGGTCGCGGCGCTTCACGTTCTCAGGATTATATCGCCCACGTTGTTGACGTTTACTTGGGCGGCGTGGGCGGCTTGTCGTCAGTCAACGGCGCAGGCTCGTCGAAGGTGATCACGGCGTCCGCGGAGAACTTCTGATACGAGCGAAATTCCACATCGTTCTTCGATTGGAAGCGGCCGCGGTTCAAGCGAATCTCAGCTTTCAGCGGCAGCAGAAACTGGCGGCCGCTCAAATCTGTATAGTCATAATCGAGCTGCGTTTGCGCCAGTTGAATAGGGAAGCTGGAAGGGATATCGAGGCTCTGCATGAAGATTCGCAGCACCTGCGAGGTCTCACGGTCCACATAAATGAAGCCGCTATAGGCGGGCACAATCTGCTGTTTCGATTCGCCATCCATGATGGCCCACTCAGAATGCGCCTGATCGACTGAGAACGTGAAGACATGAGTGACATGCCCGCGGATGCGGCCCCAACGGTCCCAATGAAACTCGGCGTCGGACTTGGGATCGAAAATATATTTCAGCAGGCTGCCGAATTCGCCGGAAGAAGTGGTGCCGCCGAAACTTTCCAAACTCTTGTTAAGCACCGCCTGCCCATTCGCCAGAATCACTTCGTATTTTTCTTTCTGTTCGGCGTAGCTCAGCTTGCTGATGAGCGTATCGGAAGAGCGCCAGTTTTCGTGGCCCAGCGGATCGAAATAGCGGCGCGTCACTTGCTTGCACACGAAATCGGGAAGCGAACTGGAATAATTCAGCGCGTACTCGCGCATGGAGTTGATGACCTTCTGCTGGTCAGCGTAAGACGGCGCGGGGATGGACACGCGAACCGGCGCGGGAGGCGGAGGGGCGGCCGGTGCAAGCGCCTGCGAACTGTTGCCTAACTCGCGCAAGGCGGCAACAGTCTTCGGGCCGGCGCCTTCGCCCTGTAGCATTTCGATCTTGGTATCTTCCAGCTTTTCGGAAAGGTGGAGCGCATGAACCTGAGCGGCCACCTGCTTATCCGGAAGCTTGAGTTTCACGGACGACCGAACGAATTCCACCAGCTTCTCCACCGAAATGGTGGCTTGGCCAACGGCAAGTGACACAGCCAATAGCGCTACCGCGAAACGCATAAAGCTATTGTCGCATCGCATGTAAAAGAGGTTACAGAAAACTAGCGGTGCTTCTTCTGCGTGGTCAAGTGTTCGGCCGGGCTTTGCTGGTTCAAAGCTTTGTCGATGGCCTTCGTGGCAACCGGCGCCATCAAACGATAGCCCTTGGCGTTGGGATGCAGCGCGTCGTCTGAGCAGGTGGGGTCAAGCATGCCGGCTTGGGAAAGCGGCGTGAAGTAATCGGCGTACACGTAGTTGTTGCGCAGGCAATACTCCTGAATCCATTTGTTCACTTGCGCGATGAGGGCGGGCGGGCGTTCATTGCGGCGCGCTTCGCCCACGGGCAGAATGCTGGCGAAGACGGGCGTGATTCCATTCGCGCGGCAAAGGTCGCCGATCATGGAGAGATTGTTCTGGATGGTGCGGGCGGACGTGCCGCGCGCGATATCGTTGGTGCCGGCCAGAACGATGATTGCCTTCGGGCGCAGGTCCAACACATCGGCTTTCATGCGGCCCAGCATTTCAGAGGTCACCTGCCCGCTAATGCCGCGGTTCAGATATTCGCGGCCGGTGAAGTATTCGTTCAGGCGCCAGAAATCGGTAATGCTGTCGCCCATGAAGACCACGCGGGGCTGGCTGGCGACGGGCGCGGCGAGCCGGTCGTTCGCTTCCGCATAACGTTGCAGATTGTCGCGATCGGGGCTGCGCAGTTGACGCTGATTCCGATCGAGCAGCGCGCGCACTACGGTTTCCAGATGCTCCACACCATCGCGCAATTCGACGAACTGGCGGTGCGGCGTTTCGGGAAGCGGGTACGGTTTCGGCATCGCATCTACAAGAGCCAGATAGGCGCGCGCTTCCTGCAGGAACTCATAATTCAGCGGCAGGTTGGTGGGCGCGGCTTGCAGCTTGGTGAGCGTGGCTCTGGTATTTTCAGCCAGCACGGCGCTGGTGGTGACAAGGCCTGGAACCGCCGCCGCGGTGCTTTCCATCAACTGGCCGATCCGCTCCGTGAGCGCCTTGGGGCTCTCCGGCGGCGTGGCCGCTTGCATCAGAAACAGAACAGGGATCAGGAGCATTACGCTTTTTCGTCTTTGTCGAGCCGCAGCGTGATGGTACCGATGGTGAACTGCAGGCGTATCTGGATCTGAACCGGCACACGCCGCGCATCATCGGTGAGCCACACGTGCAAATGGCCCTGACGTTTGTATAGTACATCGTTGAAGGCGAACACTTCGTAGGCGACGCATTTGCGCGGGCCCAGCGGAGTCTTGATCTCTTCGCGCCGCTGCGCTTCCACTTTCAGCATCACGCTTTTCTTGCCATCGCTGACGGGAATGACGGCGGATTTGCCAGGCTCCAGCGACAGTGTTCGCAACTGAAGCAAGCCGCCGATGATGTCGTGCACGCAGGCTGGAATTTCGGTATCGTGCGCGGTGGTTTTGTTGGTGGTGAGGTCGCGCTCACGGTAGGAGGCGCGGCGCGTGGCGGAATCGTACACCACTTTGGTTTCGCGGTTGCGGCCGGCTTCATGCGCGGTCATGAAAGACTGCTCCGCGCAGAGATTGCTTTTCAACTCCGCGGTGTAGTCATCGTTCACATGGAAGAGGCGAGAGACCAGGCCCGTCGATTCCAGGTGCAGTTTGGTCTCGAGCTGCACACCGCGTTCGGAAGGCGGCGGCGGTCCGGAAGAAAGGCGCGCCCGACCCGCAGGCACCAAGCGCCATTCGACAGCGTATTCCAGCGTTTCCTTCTGCGGAGTCTGCGCGGGCAGCATGGCGGCCAACAGCGCCGAAACTGCTAGCGGAGCAAGGATAGCTTTTGGCATGAACAAGCAGTTTCTCATGCGGTTGGACGAATGGGGCAGCGAAAATGGTACTTCCGGTTGCTACAACACGAAAAGAATCTGCCCGCGCGGGCACGTTTTCATCCTTTCAGGAATGGCGAACAGTATCGTAGGTAGCGTGGATGAGCGCGTTCGGATTTTGAATAGGGCGCCGGTGCGGGCGGGCGCGGCTTATGTTCTCTACTGGTGCCAGATGAATCGCCGCGTGGTGTCGAACCAGGCGCTTGAGTACGCCGTGGAACAGGCGAATGCGCTGGGGGCGCCGCTGCTGGTTTATGAAGGCCTGGGCTGCACGTATCGGTACGCGAACGACCGTATCCACACGTTCATGGCGGAGGGTGTGCCGGATATGGAGAAGCGGCTCACGGCGCGCGGGATTGGGTACTGCTTCTATCTTCGTAAGCGCAAGACCGATGCGAACGATGTGCTGTACAAGCTGGCTGACAAGGCGGCGCTGGTGGTGACGGACGACTATCCGGTGTTCATTGCGCCGATCCATAATGCCACCGTGCCGGCGAAGATTGGCGTTGCCTACCATGCGGTGGATGCGAGTTGCATTGTGCCGATGAGCCGTCATGAGAAGCGGAACTATGGCGCGTACACGATACGGCCGCGCATCAACAAGATGCTGCCGGAGTATCTGCATCCCGTTGCGGAAGTGAGGCCGGCGCATGTATGGAAGGGCGGCCACCCGGAGTGGCATGTAAGTGTGACGCCGAAGAATGTGGCGGCGCTGGTGGCGGAATGTGAGATTGACCATAGCGTTGCGCCGTCGCTGAGCTTTCATGGAGGGCAAGGGGAAGCGGAGCGGTTGCTGGAGCACTTCTTAGAGGCTCACCTGCGCACTTACGCCAAGGATCGCAATGAGCCTTCGCGCCATGCGACTTCGCACATGAGTCCGTATCTGCACTTCGGCATGATCTCCAGCCTGCACATCGCGCTGCGCGTGAAAGACTACGCGGCCGATCATGGGCTGATCGCCAGCGAGTATCTGGAAGAGCTGATTGTGCGCCGTGAACTGGCGTTCAACTTCGCGCGGTTCACGCCGGATGTGCAGACGCTGGAGGCGCTGCCCGAGTGGTGCCGGAAGACCATGGCGAAACACGCCGCAGACAAGCGCGAGCCGCAATATACGGCCGAGCAGATGGAGCGCGCCGAGACTTACGACGCGCTATGGAACGCCACGCAGAAAGAGATGCTGCTGCGCGGCAAGGTGCATGGTTACTACCGGATGTATTGGGGCAAGAAGATTATCGAATGGTCGGCGACTTATGCGGAGGCGCTTCGATTGATGATCTACTTACATGATAAGTACTGTTTGGACGGGCGCGACCCGAACACTTACACAAACATTCTGTGGTGTTTCGGGTTACATGATCGTCCCTGGGGAGAGCGGCCCATCTTTGGGCAGCTTCGTTACATGAGTTATGACGGGATGAAGCGCAAGACCGACATTGCGGCCTACACGGAAGAGGTGGCCGAAATGGAGCGAACAGGGAAGGATCAGACGCGAATATGAAGTGCATTGTTTCGGGCGGACGCGGTTTCGTTGGCAAGAGAGTGGTGGATGCATTGCTGCGCGAGGGCAACTACGTGGCGGTGTGGAGCCGCGAGCCGGGGCGCGAGACGCGAGACGCCGTGGGCGCGTTCTATTGGGACCCGTTGGGCGCGGAACCCGCTGAAGAAAGCCTGACCGATTACGATGCCGTGATCCATCTGGCCGGTGAGCCGGTGTCGCAGCGATGGACCGCCGAGGCGAAGCAGAAGATTCACGATAGCCGTGTGCTGGGTACCAAGCGGCTGGTGGACGCGATTGCCAAGGTGGAGCACAAACCAAGCGTGCTGGTGTGCGCGAGTGCGGTGGGCTACTACGGGTCGCGAGGGGATGAGGAACTGGACGAAAGCTCGGCCGGCGGAACCGGCTTTCTGGCCGAAGTATGCCGGGATGGGGAAGCGGAGGCCGACCGCGCGATGGATCTGGGGCTGCGTGTGGTGAAGCTGAGAATCGGTGTGGTGATGGGGCCGGATGGCGGAGCGCTGGCGGCGATGCTGCCTTCGTTCCGGGCGTACCTGGGCGGACGGTTAGGCAGTGGCAGGCAGTGGATGAGTTGGATCCATGTAGACGACGTGGCGCAGATGGTGGCTTGGGCGCTGAAGGCCGATGTGGCGGGGGCGATGAATGCGGTTGCGCCGAAGCCGGTGACCAATGGCGAGTTCACTCATACGTTGGGGAAGGCATTAGGCAAGCCTGCGTTGCTTCAGATTCCCGCGATGGTACTGAAGGCGGGCATGGGTGAGATGAGCGATGTGGTGCTGAGCAGCATGCGCGTGATGCCGAGTGTTGCTAAGGCTCATGGCTTTGCGTGGAAGTATCCGGAGCTGGAACCGGCGCTGCGGGATTGCGTGAACAGCTAGCGCTGATTGGCTTTCAGCACTTTCTTGCGCAGGCGGACGGTGCTGGGCGTCACCTCTACAAGCTCGTCTTCGCGAACGAATTCGATGGCTTGTTCGAGGCTCATCAAACGCGGGGGCACCAGGCGCATGGCTTCATCGGCGCTGGAGCTACGCATGTTGGTGAGCTTCTTTTCTTTGATAATGTTCACGTCCAGATCGGCGGAGCGGGCATTCTCGCCCACAATCATGCCTTCGTAGACTTCGGTGCCGGGCGTGATGAAGATGTCGCCGCGTTCCTGCAGGTTCCAAATGGCGTTGCCGGTGGCTTTGCCGTCGCGGTCGCTGACCAGTGAGCCGGTGGGGCGCGCGGGGATATCGCCTTGCCATTCCACGTAGCCGTTGAAGAGCGAATTCATGATGGCCATGCCGCGCGTGTCGGTAAGAATTTCACTACGCAAACCGATCAGTCCGCGGGAAGGAATTTCGAACTCCAGGCGTACGCGGCCGGAGCCGTGGTTCACCATCTTGGTCATCTTGCCCTTGCGGGCGCCCATCTTTTCCATGATGGTGCCGAGGTTGGCTTCGGGACAATCGACGACGAGGGTCTCCACGGGTTCGTGCAGTACACCATCGATTTTCTTGGTGACGATTTCCGGTTTGCCCACGCTCATTTCGTGGCCTTCGCGGCGCATCATTTCAATGAGAATGGCAAGCTGCAATTCGCCGCGTCCCATTACTTTGAAAGCATCGGGACCGCCGGCGTCTTCGACGCGAATGGAGACGTTGGTGAGCAGTTCACGGTTCAGGCGGTCGCGCAAATTTCGCGAGGTGACCAGCTTGCCATCACGCCCCACGAAGGGCGACGTGTTGATGGACAGGGTCATGGCGATGGTGGGCTCATCGATCTGGATGGTCTTGAGTGCGATGGGCGTTTCGGGATGCGTCACCGTTTCGCCGATGGTGATGCCTTCGATGCCTGCGAGAGCCAGCATGTCGCCGGGGATGCCGATGGTTTCATCGACGCGGCGCAGGCCGGAGAAGGAAAACATCTTGGTGATGCGGGTCTTTTGCACGGTGCCATCCAGCTTGACGATGCCCACTTCATCGTTGAGCTTGATGGTGCCTTCGAAGACGCGGCCGATGGCGAGGCGGCCTAAGTAATCGCTGTAATCGAGGTTCGCGACCAGCAGTTGCAGTACCGCATCGGGGTCGCCGGAGGGCGGAGGGATGTGTTCCAGAATCGCTTCGAAGAGCGGCTCCAAAGTTTCGGAGGGATCGTCAAGAGTTTTCTTCGCGATGCCGGCGCGGCCGTTGGTGTAGAGCACGGGAAAATCGAGCTGATCTTCGGTGGCATCGAGATCGATGAAGAGGTCGTAGACTTCGTTCAGCACTTCCTGAATGCGTGCGTCGGGCCGGTCGATCTTGTTGATGACGACGATGGGCTTGAGCTTCTGCTCGAGCGATTTCATGAGCACATAGCGGGTCTGCGGGAGGGGGCCTTCGCTGGCGTCGACAAGGAGCATCACGCCATCGACAATCTTTAGGGCGCGCTCCACTTCGCCGCCGAAATCGCTATGGCCGGGGGTATCGGCGATGTTGATTTTCACGCCTTTGTAATTCAGGCCGGTGATCTTGGCGAGGATGGTAATGCCGCGTTCGCGCTCCAGATCGTTCGAATCCATCATCCGGTCAGCAGTCTCTTCGTTGGCGCGGAACATGCCGGATTGCTTGAGCATGGCGTCCACGAGAGTGGTCTTGCCGTGATCGACGTGTGCGATGATCGCGATATTGCGCGTAGTTGTGGTGCTCATGTTTAAAGTGGGAATACCCATTGTGGCATACCGGCTTAGCGAAAACCCCTTTTTCTAACTGCGGGCAGCTAGACGCGCGGGGTAAATGGCGGCCAGGACGGTTACGATCCAGACGGAGATGAGCGCCGCCGTGAGCAATGCGATTGGCGGATGGAACTGGATGGTCCAGCCGAAACTCTGTTCGTTGATTACGTAGATGAGCACATAGCTGAGAGCAAAGCCCAGCGCGAGGCCGAGCAAATTCGCGAGCAGCCCGATGAGCCCGGCTTCGACGAGAATCATGTTGCGGATTTGGCTGGTGGCTGCGCCGAGAAAGCGCAACAGCCGCAGTTCGGAGCGGCGTTCGAGCACCAGAGCGAGCAGAGAATTGGCCGCGCCCAGCATGGCGACCAGGATGGCGACGGCTTCAAGAGCATAGGTAACGGCGAAGGTGCGGTCGAAGATTTGGACAGCTCCGGCGCGCAGGGTTTCGTTGGGCGCGAGATCGATGGCGTATTGCGCGGTGCGATCCGCGACGGCTTTGCGGACCTGTTCGACGGGGGTACCGGGGACCAGGTAGAGGGCTAGATTGGTGGGGGGCTGCGCGGGCAGATAGCGAGCGAGCGTGGCGCGATCGATCAAAACGAAGCCACGCTCGCTGGTGTAGTCATAGTAAATTCCGGCTACGAGAAAGCGGGCTTGGCGGCCGCCCAGATCGATTTCAAAAACTGAGCCTTGCTTCAGGTGGTGCTTGCTGGAGAAGGCTTCGGTGACGATGGCGTTATTTGAACTGGGGAGGGATTTGAGAATCTTTTCGCGATTTTCACCGGGCAGGAAACGCTGGCGGCCGTAACGCAGAAGAATGTGCGGATCGCTGGCGCCGAGCGAGGCACGCTGGCCTTCGAAGCGAACTTCGAGAGCGGTGAACGTGTCCATGGCTTCGATGCCGGGAACGCTTCGCACTAGCGCGGGGACTTCGGGCGGCAGAGCGGGAAAGACTCCGGCTTGGGCGGGGCCGGCGGCGCGGATGTAGAGATCGGCGCGGAGTTGGGTGTCGAGCCAGACGATTACCGTTTCGCGAAAGCTGCCGACCATGATGGCTACGCTGGCCATCATGGCAATGGCGGTGGCGAGTGCGGCGATAACGACGGAGATGCGGCGCAGTGAGGTGATTAGCGAACGCGCGGCCAGCAAGCCGACGGCGGAGAAGATTCCGCGCAAGACGGGCGAGAGCAGAGCCACACCGGCACGCACCAATGGAGACGCGCAAAACGCGGCCGACGCGATGAAGAGCAGGACTGCGGCATAGCCGAAGAGTGGCCGGCCATCGAGCGCGTCTTGGGACGCTGCTAGCGAACCTAAGGCGGCGGAGCAGAGAGCGAACCACAGGTTGCGGTTGACGCGCTTGCGGAAGATGGTTTCGCGAGCGCCGCGGCCCATGGCTTCGGTGGGCACGACGCTCATGGCTTCCAGCGACGGAGCCAGTGCGGAGAGCACGGCCACCGCGATGCCGGTGAGAACAGCCGAGAGCGCGACCGGCCAGGTGAGGGCGATGGCGGCGGGCCGGCTGGAGGCGTAGAGCGAATTGACGGTGACGGAGATGAGGCCGACCAGGCCCTCCGCCATGGCGCGGCCGAGCAGGATGCCGAGCGCGCTGCCCACGATGCCGAAGAGCAGAGCTTCGGCGAGGAAGAAGAGAAAGATGGAGGCGCGCGTGGCGCCGATGGCGCGGAGTACGCCGATTTCCGCGCGGCGGCTGACCACGCTTACCGAGATGGTGTTGTAAATGAGGAACGCGCCGACTACCAGCGAAATGTAACTGAGCACGCGCAGATTCCAACGGAAGGCGCGCAGCATGCGCTGATTTTCCTGGCCACGAGTGCCGGGCTTATCGACAGAGACGCCAGGGCCGGCTGCGGCGCGGATCATGCTTTCGGCTTGGTCGAAATTTTCGCGGGGGCTGACTGTGACTTCGATGCGATCCAGCTTGCCGTAGCGGCCGAGGAGGCGTTGTGCGTCGGCGATATCGAGCGCGAGGAATTCGGCGTCTTTCGCGGCGATGAGTGAAGTTATGCGAAACGAAGCCAATCCGGAGGGGAGGCGGAGGGTGAGGGGGCTGCCTGCGGTGAGGTGCAGGCGGCGCGCGAGGGCTTCCGAGGCTGCAATTTGAGGTTCGGTAGTTTCCGGCGCGGCGGCGGGCAAGGCTTGTAGGGAATCTATGCCGAACAGCGTGGTGGAAATTTTGGCTGTCGTGAGTACTGGCGTTTCGATGACCGGCGCGAGTTTCAGATTCAGCGGAAGCTGTGCAAGTTTCGCGATTACAACTTCATCAAGGCCGCCGTTCGCGGAGATTTGCAGATCGATGGTGCCGGTAAGGGTGGTGAGCGACGATTCGAACGAACCCGATGCAGCGCCGCCTGCGAGTTCAATCCCGATGACGACGGCGACACCGAGCGCGACGGCTGTGAGCGTGAGCGCGGTGCGCACTGGTTCGCGCAAAAGCGGGCGCAAAACCAGGGTGCGGAAGATTTGTGCATTGTGCATGATTGTGCAAGATTTGCGATTTTCAAGAATGCACAACGTGCCCATCGCGCAGGTAAACGCGATGGGTGGCGATGCCGGCGGCCTCTTCAGAATGGGTGGCCATGAGGACGGCAGCGCCGAAATCCCTTGCGGCTGCTTGGATTAGCGCGAGCACCTGAGCGCCGCTGGTGGTGTCGAGGTTGCCTGTGGGCTCATCGGCGATGAGCAAATGCGGATTGTGCACGAGCGCGCGTGCCACGGCGACGCGCTGCATTTGGCCGCCTGAGAGCTGATGAGGAAACGAACCCAATTTGTCGGAGAGGCCGACCCATTCCAGGCGCTGCTTGGCGAGAGCGCGCGGGTTGGGGGCGCCGGACAGCAGGAGCGGCAGCTCGACATTTTCGAGCGCGGTGAGCGTGGGCAGCAATTCGAAAAACTGAAAAACGAACCCAATTTTGGTGCGGCGCAGCACGGTGAGGGCGGCGTCTGTGAGCGCGGCGGTGCTGGCGCCATCGATCAAGACATCGCCGGAGGTGGCGAAATCCATCGCGCCGGCAATTTTCAGAAGCGTGGATTTTCCGCAACCGCTGCGGCCCAGGAGCGCGGTTACGGTGCCTGCTTCGGCGGTGAGCGAGACATCGGCAAGGGCGGTGAGCGGTTCGCCGCCGGATTCGTATACCTTGGTCACATTGCGAATTTCAAGTCGCGGCAAATTACCTTCAGTATGGCGAATCCAGGCCGCCTTCCTCCTCATCGTTTACAAACATGGATGCAACAAAAGTTCTGATCGCGTTTTATTCCCGCAACGGGTCCACCGAAGCACTGGCCAAGGAAATTGGCGAAGGAGCGCGCGCGGCCGGGGCGGAAGTGCGGCTGCGGCGGGCAGCGGACATCGTGAGTCCGGAGATCATGACCCATGCCCCTGGCTGGGCGGAAAACAGCGCCCGGATGACGGCGGAGCATGGCGCACCCACCGAGGCCGATGCGGAATGGGCAGACGCCATTATCTTTGGGACACCCACCCGGTTCGGCAATGTATCGAGCGAACTGAAAGCGTTTATCGATTCGCTGGGCGGCCTTTGGTTCCAGGGCAAGCTGGTAGGAAAAGCCGGCGGCGCGTTCACATCCACTTCCACCACACACGGCGGAAATGAAAGTACTCTGCTCTCTTTATACAACCCGATGGCGCATTTGGGCCTGATCATTGTGCCGCTGGGGTACGGCGACCCGATCATGTTCCGCGCGGGCACGCCCTATGGCGCGTCGACTATTTCGGGCCAGAAGAATGCGCCTCCGACGGCGGATGACCTTGAAGTGGCGCGGTATCAGGGCCGGCGGATCGCTCAGGTGGCGACGGCTTTGAAAGCGGCGAGACTGACCGATACTAAGTAGGAAGTGAAGGCCGGAATTCAATTTTCGATCGGTGTGAACGAAGAATCGCGCAAGGCTGTCCGACGCGGATTGACGGCGAGCAACACCGAACAATCCGCGGAGATGCGGGAGCTGTATGCGCGCGAGCCGGCGGAGTTGCCGCGCGTGGAAGTGTACTTGACCGATGACGGCGGTACGGTGTTGGGCGGGGCTTACGGCGTGATTCAGTGGGGCCGGTGGTTCAACTTGGACGTGGTCTGGCTGAGCGACGCGGTGCGTGGTGGCGGGACCGGGCGGATGCTGATGCAGAAAGTGGAAGAGGCTGCGCGCGAGGCTGGAGCAAGCGCGGTGCGACTGGATACTCTCGATTTTCAGGCGCGCGGATTTTATGAGAAGTGCGGGTATCGCGTGTATGGCGAGTTGGCGGGGTACCCGGTGCACCATACGCAATATTTGATGACGAAAGAGCTTTAGAGCGGCTTGGTGCGACTCACTTGGTTGCCGTCTGGATTGGCGGTACGCTCTCTTTCAACTCTTCAAGCTGCCTAGTTGGGTTCCAGTTCAATGGGGCGGGGATTACCGTACTCCACCGTGGCGCTCTCGCTTCGAGCCATTCACTCCGAATCTCGCCGAACGACTGATCTACGTCGTCGACCCCGAACTCAGTACCGCACGAAGGGCACATCGTATCGTCGGCTGGAGCCTTTGACATTAAAAAAAGCGCAGACGGGACAGCTGAACTTCATTTGATCCTTCGGCACTCTGCCCTGGATTATTGCTTACCTCGATTGCGTGGTCACTCACGCAGGATGGCTTTCTAAAAAGGCTTGATGCGGATGTTGCGGTAATAGACTGTGCTTTTGGGGTCGTGGCCCTGCAGGGCGATGGTGCCGATGCCGATTTTGCGGCCTTTGAATTCTTTTACGCCGTCCCAATCTTCCGGCTGCTTCCATTGGACGATCTGCTTGCCGTTTACCTGGACGGTGATAGTGTCGCCGCGTTGCGTGATGTGCTCGGTGAACCATTCGTTGTCGGGAGCTACGGCGGCGTTGTTGTCTTTCACTTCGTAGAGACTGCCGGTCTTGCGCGGGTCGGTGACGTATGAATTATTCACCTGCACCTCAAAGCCTTTGCCGGGCCAGCCCTGCGGCTGGAATTCGGTATCTATATAGATGCCGCCGTTCGCGCCGGGAAGCGTTTTCACTTCCACTTCGAGTTCGAAATCCTTGAACATGTGGTTCTTGTAAGGGCCGGTATAGAAGCAGTGGCTGCGGTTGCCGTGCGCTTTGATGGCGCCGTCTTCCACTGAGAAGGTGTCGGTATTTTCGTTCACCTGCCAACCAGTCAGGTCCTTACCGTTGAAGAGTTGTACCCAGCCTTGCTGAGCGAAGGCGGGGAGAGAAATGAGGAAGAGGGCGGCTACACGGCGCATGTCCAGAATCGTAACAAATTCAGGGTAGGGTGACGTCGAAGACTTCGTAATCGCGGTACGGCGTTGCGACATTGGCCACGCTTCGCACGATGGCGCCGTCGTCTTTGAGCTTCGCGAAGAGCCAGTCTTCCACGTTCTGCGGCGTGCCGAAAACCAGGAAGTGTTTGTGCTGCTGGGTGAACCCGGCGTAAGGGCGCACGTGGGCACGGAGGGGGAAGTATTTGTGGATGCCGGCGAAGTCTTCGAAGAGGGTGGCGTGTGCGTAGCGGACGGCGGAATCGCGGTCGGTCAGGTAGTAGAGTCGCTGTAGAAGGGCGGGCGATTCGTAATGGTCCATTTCGAGGAAAGCGAGGCCGCTGGCGTCGACGAGGGGGAGACTGGGGCCGATGGCTTCGATGTTGTGGAGTGGAGCTAGCGGCTGATACTGGTAGGCGGTCTGGGCCAGGCCGGCGAACAATATGGCGGTAAAAACGGCTAGGCCTGCGGTGCTGCCCCAACGTGCGATCCGGCCGAGAAGGAGCGCGCAGATTACGTAAATGGCGAGAGAGGTGCAGATGCAGTAGCGCTCCCAGAACGCGCCCTGGCTACGCATCATGACCAAGTTGACCAGGATAGGCACGATCATCAGTGCTGCCGCCAACACTTTGTGGACGAGCGAAAATTTTGGTAGGGCTTGCGTGTGTACGCTGACGCGGGCGGCGAAGGCGGCGATGGTTCCGAACAGCAGTTCCGGCCAGACGTAACGGAGCGCCTTGGCATAGAAAACGGCCATCTTCTTGAATGATGCTTGGAAGAGCGGGGGGAACAGGTTGCGCTGGAAGGAGTGCACCATGGGCAGATAGATCGCCATCGCGGCGAGTGGTGTGAGGATGGCGAACCAGACGGGCAGGTCGAGCTTACGGCTGCGCCAGGCGCGGACCAGTTCGGCGACACCGAACGGCATCATGGAAAACGGCGCGAGGATGTGGCTGAGCATCATGCCCAAATTTCCGGCGAAGAGACCGGCGAGGTACCAGCTTCGGCGCGCGGGCGCGTCGCGTTCGGTCAGGCGCAAATAGCAGTGCACGGAGAGCACGAAGAAGGCGGTGAGGAGAGCATAGGGACGCGCTTCGGCGGCGTATTTGAAATAGAACGAGAACCAGAACAGCAGGACAGGCACGGCGGCCCAGAGCGCTCCGATGCGGCGCTTCAGAATACAAACGACGCCGATGCCGGCGAGGTAAAAAGCCAGCGTGGAAGGCAGGCGCGTGGCGAATTCGTTCAGGCCAAAGAGTTGCTGCGAAAGGCGCGCGGTTAAGAAGATAAGCGGCGGCTGCCAATCGATATGGACGACGGCGTCCCACATGGCGCGCAAGGAAGGCGCACTGGCGATGTAGAAAGTGAAGAGCTCATCGTGCCAGAGAATTTTCTGCATCGGCTGGAGAACCAGCGCGAGGAAGAGCACGGTGAGCAGCGCCAGCACGGGGCCGGCATCGCGATTCAGGCGGTCGGCAAATGCCTGAAGACGAGTTGGCCCCATGCTCTCAGGTGTCTAGCGATTGAAAGACTTCACGCGAAAGAAGGGCTTGGCTTTTTCGTCGGGGTCGGGAGGGAAGGTATCGGAGGTTTTGGCGGGATCGTAATCGCGCCAGAGCCAGGTCATAGCCTCGGGCAGTTCGGCATTGCCGTGGGCGCCGTTGTGGCTGCCGTTGCTCCAACTCATGTGAAAATCGTAATCGCGGAATTTCAAAGAATTGGCCATGTTGATGTTATTCGAAGGCCAGGAGCCGAACGGATTTTCGAGGTCTTCAGTGCCATCGGCGGACCACACGCGAATGGGCCGTTTGTCTTCGCGGCGCACGCGATAGGGATAAGTGTTGCCGCCATCGAATTCGCCGGGATGGTTCTGCTGCAGGTTGGCGAAGCTGGCGATGCGCATCAGGACGCGGGAAAATTCGTCGGGGTGAAACCAGGCCATGTTGAAGGCAGAGATGCCTCCCGAAGAATTGCCCGCGGCGGCGCGACTGTAACCATCGCGGCGCACGTTGTACTTGGCATACACAAGCGGCATGATCTCATCGTCGACGAAGCGCGTGTATTTGTCCGACACCGTATCGTACTCAATACTACGCATGGCCTTTTCGCCGATCTTGCCGGGGGCGATGAACACCTGAATCATGACCGGAATTTTGCCCTGCGCGGTCAGGTTATCGAAGACGTTGAGCGGGTTCGCGGCGGCGGTGCGGCTGACCATGCCCTGACCATCGTGCCAGACCATTAGCGCGGCGGGCTTTGAGGCGTCGTACTGGGCGGGCACATAGATCCACCAATCGGAAACCATGCCTTCGTAGAGCTTGCTGGTGTGGACCATCTTTTCCGAGAGCGTGCCTTGCGGGACGCCGGGCTTGGCGTAAGAATCGGGCGTGAAGGCGGCGATGTCATGGTTGCCGCCGAACTGCTTGCCGTCCACCATGTAATAGAAATTGTGCGAGGTGCCGGTGCGCAGCTTGGCCTGCGTCATCCACAACTGCGGATTGCCGGGCACGGCTTGCAGCGTGCCTGCGCGCACATCGTCGATGTAGAGTTCGGGCGCGGTGGGGGCCTGGGTGACGAATAGAAAATCGGGCCCATAGCCGGCGACAGCCGCTCCGGTATCGATAGCCTTTTGCGTGAGCGTATCGCGCAGGGCGGGTACGAAGGCCGGATTCGCGGGTGTGCGGGCCATGGTGAGGAGAGCGGGGATCCCGGTGTTTTGCGCGCTTGCGGCCGCGGCTGCCGCAAGCAAAATCAGCACTGATTTCATGCGTGCCATTCTATACTGCCTTCCGCCTGCTGCTCTTATAAAGCTTGTAGAGCGACCACGCGCTGCCCACTATGGAGATGATCACCACCGCCAGGATGGCATGTTGCACGGCGGGCATCTGCGCCAACCTCAAAATGCGCGGGCCGAAGCGAATGGCAAGCAGCCCTTCGATGGCGAAACGGATGAAGCGGAAGAGGGCGACAATGCTGAGCAGCTTCACGCGAGGGTATTGCAGCGCGGCGGCGACGATGACGAAGGGCGTGAACGGGAAGCCGGGTGGGGCCACGGCGGAAAGCGCCAGAGCTACGCCAGCCCTCTTTTCCACGCGCGTTTGGATGTATTTCAAGCGGCGCGGGGAGATGCGATTTTTCAGACCGGCTTCCCCGCCCTTGCGGCTCACCCAATCCGTGGTGAAGGAGCCGAGGACGGAGCCGGCGGCGGCCATGGCGGCGTAGTAGAGCATGCGGTCATGGTGCTGGGCGGTGAGCGCGACCATGAGCAGATCGATGCCCAGCGGCAGGAAGAGGAAGGAGGAATCCAGGATGCCGAGCAGCAGCAGGCCGAAGCCGCCGAGCGTGAAAAAGAATGCCGCCAGATGAGCGATGAGGGAGTGCAACTACAGGCTCTCAACAGCAGCGCGCGCGGGAATATTTGGCGCGATGCCGCTCATCTGAGAAGCGCCGCCACTCATGCGCTGAATGCGTGGAACCAGATAGGGCCAAGTGCCGTTCATAAGCGGTTTCGTCGCTGAGTTCACGAAATAGGGCGCGTAGAAATTGCCAAAATTTCATAAACCTTCTACCGGTAGATGCGATTGGACGAAGGGAGTTTCGCGAACCTTGCCGGTCTGTGCGCCGGAAAGGATGGAAGCCCACACTCGCAGCGAATCGAGCAGGATGATGGTTACAAGAATGAGAAAGACGGCGGTGACCGCGGCATCCAGGCGCGCGTTGAAGGCGCTGCGGCCGGTCATGAGATTGGCCTGCGCAAGGAAGCCGATGCGCGGGAGCGGCGAGAAAATTTTCTGCCATCCGGCGGTGAAGGTGACGGTAACCAGCCAGGCCAGCGGCACTGCGGTAACCCAACAATATTTCGCGCCATGCATGCGGATGAGGATGGTGGTGGCCACGCAGAGCGCGATGGAAGCGAGCAATTGATTCGCGATGCCGAAGAGTGGCCAGAGTGTGTTGATGCCGCCGAGCGGATCGAGCACGCCTTCGACAAGAAAATAGCCCCAACCAAGCACCACGATGCCGCTTGAGACGATGACGCCCGGCATCCAACTGACGCGCCCGAGCGGCTTATGAATATTGCCTGCAAGATCTTGAAGCATGAAGCGGCCCACGCGCGTGCCGGCGTCCAGAATGGTGAGGATGAACAGCGCCTCAAACATGATGGCGAAGTGATACCAGAAGCCCAGGACTGCGTCGCCACCGCCGGTTGCGGAAAAGATTTGGGCCATGCCGAGCGCGAGTGACGGCGCGCCGCCGGTGCGGCTGAACAGCGTGGCTTCGCCGACGCGATGGGCGAGCGTGGCCATCTGTTGAGTGGTGACCGGATAGCCCCAGGCGGTGATGGTGGCGACGGCGGCATCGGCCGTTTTGCCCAGGATGGCGCCTGGCGAATTTACGGCGAAATAGACGCCGGGTTGCAGGACACAGGCGGCGATCATGGCCATGATGCCGACGCAGCCTTCCAGAATCATGGCGCCGTAGCCAATGTGGCCAGCGCGTGCCATTCGCGCGCGATCAACTTGGGCGTGGTGCCAGAGGAGATCAGGGCGTGAAAAACCCGAGATGGCGCCGCAGGCAATGGTGATGAAGACAAAACGGAAACACTTTGCCCGGCGAAAATCGGGGCCTGTGCCGTCGGTGAAGCGCGAGATGCGCCGGCATCTGCAAGATCGGGGCGCACGAGGAAGATGCCGGCCGCGAGCATCATCACGACGCCAAGTTTGACGAAGGTCGACTGAGGTAATCGCGAGGCGCGAGCAGAAGCCAGACGGGCAGGGCGCTGGCAAAGAAGCCATACACGATGACGGCGAGCCGGCCATGCCCGAGTGCCGCTAAACGTGAAGGCAGGTCCGCCCAGGGCTGCGTGTGCGACACCCACTCGCCGCCGAAGATGCTGAGCCAGCACCAACACAAATCCGATGGCCGACACATTCCAGCACGCTTGCCCGGCCGCGCGATGAAGCGCAGGTAGAGGCCCATCAGGAGCGCGATGGGCATAGTGGCCAGCAATCGTGAACGAGTCCCCACGGGCTGACCGACTTCAACGCGTTCACCACCACCAAAGCCGACCACGGCCAGCAGGATATCATCATGATCAGCAGGACGGTCACCAGCGCCGACGAAGCCGCCCACCTTGCCGATCTCGTCACGCGCCATCTGCGCCCAGCGATTTGCCGTCGCGGCGGAGCGAAGCAAAAGAGAATGACGAAGTCCTGCACGGCGCCGCCCAGCACGCAGCCAAACAGAATCCAGAGCGTTCCGGGCAGGTAGCCGAATTGCGCGGCGAGCGTACGGGGCCGACGAGCGGGCCGGGGCCGGCGATGGCGGCAAAATGATGCCCGAAGACAATCCATTTGTTGGTGGGTTCGTAATCGTGGCCGTTGCGCAGGCGTTCGGCGGGCGTGGCGCGATTGTCGTCGAGAGCCATCACGCGCGCGGCGATGAATTTCGAATAGAAGCGGAAGCCGATGAGATAGATGCAGACGGCCGCCAGAATCAGCCAGAAGCTGTTGACGGGTTCGCCGCGATTGAGCGCGATGGCGCCAACGGCAAGAGCGCCCACGCAGGCGATGGCCACCCAGAGCAAGACTTTCATTCGGCAAACCTCAACGCGGCAGCTGCCCTATAGATGGGCCGGCTTCGCGGGTGCGAATCGCGCAGTGCACCGGCCACGGCGAGCGCGGCCAGGACGCCGGCCACCAGTGCGCCGACGATCATGCGGCCACGGCGGGAGTGCCTTTCCGAATGCAGGCTGATGCCGATGACGGGAGCGATGCCGGTCCCGCGCCGCGGTACGTACGTTTCCGCCCCGACGGCTTGCGGCATCTGCAATACGCGCCGCCGGTGAGGCCAGATCGCGCCTTCGCGATATTCCAATTCTTTCAGCAAGCCCACAATCACCACCGGCTCTTCAATGCGCGAAACCTCGCCTAAAAAGCGGCGCGGGATGGCTACGTGCGCGCCGGTATGTGCGTTGGTGACCAGCACTTCGGGCCACGTGGAGCGGCGGAACAGCCATTCGTTCCGTTCGACGCCAAGGATGGGCGGATAGAACGAGAAGGACCGGTTGCCTAACTGTTCGAGCGGTGTTGGCAATGATGGAATGGCCATCTAGCTTGCCCTACATCATAGCCTGATGAGGGCGCGTGAATCAGAGTTCGTCCAGCGCCGCGGTATCGGTCACTTCCAGATGGCGCGGCAGGCTGGCGGGCTGGTGCTCGTCCAGAGTGCGGAACAGGTGCAGCTTGGCCAGGGCGTAACGGTCACGCGCGGCAAGGTGCTGCAGCGGCACGGTGATATGCAGTTCGAAGGCCGGCGTGGTGGTGGTGGAGAGGCGAAACCGATAGTCGCCGGGCGTTGCGTGAAGAAGCTGGTAGCGATACTGAAAGCCGGTCTGGGCGGAATAATGTTTCACGCGGCGAGGGCCGGGCGCACGCACCGGCTTCGGCGTCCACCAATCGCGCAGCCTCTTGAAAATTTGCCACATTTAACTCGCGCGGACCTGTTTGAGCATCATGCCATACTGGAGTTTCGATCCCCTCTATGTCCGATTTACAACCCCGGGAAATTGTGAGCGCCCACAGCCCGGATTCCGACGATGCGTTCATGTTCTATGGCTTGGCGACTAAGAAAATTCGTTCGCCGAAGGTTACTTTTAAGCACGTTCTTTCGGATATCCAAACCCTGAACCAAAAGGCGATGGAGGGCGCTTACGATCTGACGGCGATTTCGTATCACGCCTATCCTTACGTGGCGGATAAGTACGTTTTGATGGCGGCGGGCAGCAGCATCGGCGATGGCTATGGGCCGATGCTTGTCGCGATGAAGCCCATGGAAGTGGACGAACTGCGCGGGAAACGAATTGCGATTCCGGGCAAACTAACCACGGCCTATTTGACTCTTAAGATTATGCAGCCCGATTTCGAGGCGATTGTGGCGCCGTTCGACCAGATTTTGGACGCGGTACAGGAAGGCTCGGCCGACGTGGGGCTGATCATTCACGAAGCGCAGCTGACTTACAACAAGAGCGGCTTTCACAAGATTATCGATTTGG